>NZ_CP113808.1:0-4991185 GCF_026802235.1 Shewanella sp. DAU305 | reverse complement strand
GTGAAGCCTGGGGTCGGCGTAAAGGTCGCAGTCCAATTGATGCCATCTGTGCTGCTAAGGTTGCTGAGCGTGCCGCCACAACCACTAAGTCAGGCGTCAAAACCGGTGACTTTCTCACTGAAGGTGAAGGTCACTTCACTGGTTTCGCCAACGTTAGCACGTCATCGACAATGTTAACCACGACGCTTGGGCCTTGGGTATCCACGCCTGCAGTATCACTGCCGGCGGTGCCGAGGTTTGCCGTTTAGATCCGTACGGTGACAGTAACACTGGCGGTGCCAGTGAAGGGGGTCGGCGTAAAGTCGCAGTTGATGCCATGTGTGCTGCTAAGGTTGCTGCGTGCCGCCCACAACCACTAAGTCAGAGGCGTCAAAACCGGTGACTTTCTCACTGAAGGTGGTCACTTCACTGGTTTCGCCAACCGTTAGCACGTCATCGACAATGTTAACCACGACGCTTGGGCCGGGTATCCTGCAGTATCACTGCCGGCGGTGCCGAGGTTGCCGTTAGATCCGTATAGCTGCCGCCGGTGACAGTAACACTGGCGTGCCAGTGAAGCCTGGGGTCGGCGTAAAGGTCGCAGTCCAATTGATGCCATCTGTGCTGCTAAGGTTACTGAGCGTGCCGCCCACAACCACTAAGTCAGAGGCGTCAAAACCGGTGACTTCTCACTGAAGGTGAAGGTCACTTCACTGGTTTCGCCAACCGTTAGCACGTCATCGACAATGTTAACCACGACGCTTGGCCTTGGGTATCCACGCCTGCAGTATCACTGCCGGCGGTGCCGAGGTTGCCGTTTAGATCCGTATAGCTGCCGCCGGTGACAGTAACACTGGCGGTGCCAGTGAAGCCTGGGGTCGGCGTAAAGGTCGCAGTCCAATTGATGCCATCTGTGCTGCTAAGGTTGCTGAGCGTGCCGCCCACAACCACTAAGTCAGAGGCGTCAAAACCGGTGACTTTCTCACTGAAGGTGAAGGTCACTTCACTGGTTTCGCCAACCGTTAGCACGTCATCGACAATGTTAACCACGACGCTTGGGCCTTGGGTATCCACGCCTGCAGTATCACTGCCGGCGGTGCCGAGGTTGCCGTTTAGATCCGTATAGCTGCCGCCGGTGACAGTAACACTGGCGGTGCCAGTGAAGCCTGGGGTCGGCGTGAAGGTCGCAGTCCAATTGATGCCATCTGTGCTGCTAAGGTTACTGAGCGTGCCGCCCACAACCACTAAGTCAGAGGCGTCAAAACCGGTGACTTTCTCACTGAAGGTGAAGGTCACTTCACTGGTTTCGCCAACCGTTAGCACGTCATCGACAATGTTAACCACGACGCTTGGGCCTTGGGTATCCACGCCTGCAGTATCACTGCCGGCGGTGCCGAGGTTGCCGTTTAGATCCGTATAGCTGCCGCCGGTGACAGTAACACTGGCGGTGCCAGTGAAGCTGGGGTCGGCGTAAAGGTCGCAGTCCAATTGATGCCATCTGTGCTGCTAAGGTTACTGAGCGTGCCGCCCACAACCACTAAGTCAGAGGCGTCAAAACCGGTGACTTTCTCACTGAAGGTGAAGGTCACTTCACTGGTTTCGCCAACCGTTAGCACGTCATCGACAATGTTAACCACGACGCTTGGGCCTTGGGTATCCACGCCTGCAGTATCACTGCCGGCGGTGCCGAGGTTGCCGTTTAGATCCGTATAGCTGCCGCCGGTGACAGTAACACTGGCGGTGCCAGTGAAGCCTGGGGTCGGCGTAAAGGTCGCAGTCCAATTGATGCCATCTGTGCTGCTAAGGTTGCTGAGCGTGCCGCCCACAACCACTAAGTCAGAGGCGTCAAAACCGGTGACTTTCTCACTGAAGGTGAAGGTCACTTCACTGGTTTCGCCAACCGTTAGCACGTCATCGACAATGTTAACCACGACGCTTGGGCCTTGGGTATCCACGCCTGCAGTATCACTGCCGGCGGTGCCGAGGTTGCCGTTTAGATCCGTATAGCTGCCGCCGGTGACAGTAACACTGGCGGTGCCAGTGAAGCCTGGGGTCGGCGTAAAGGTCGCAGTCCAATTGATGCCATCTGTGCTGCTAAGGTTACTGAGCGTGCCGCCCACAACCACTA
Source organism: Shewanella sp. DAU305 (assembly GCF_026802235.1). Lineage (NCBI taxonomy): Bacteria > Pseudomonadati > Pseudomonadota > Gammaproteobacteria > Alteromonadales > Shewanellaceae > Shewanella > Shewanella sp. DAU305. The sequence continues at coordinate 4,989,078 of NZ_CP113808.1, read as the reverse complement.
AGTCAGAGGCGTCAAAACCGGTGACTTTCTCACTGAAGGTGAAGGTCACTTCACTGGTTTCGCCAACCGTTAGCACGTCATCGACAATGTTAACCACGACGCTTGGGCCTTGGGTATCCACGCCTGCAGTATCACTGCCGGCGGTGCCGAGGTTGCCGTTTAGATCCGTATAGCTGCCGCCGGTGACAGTAACACTGGCGGTGCCAGTGAAGCCTGGGGTCGGCGTGAAGGTCGCAGTCCAATTGATGCCATCTGTGCTGCTAAGGTTGCTGAGCGTGCCGCCCACAACCACTAAGTCAGAGGCGTCAAAACCGGTGACTTTCTCACTGAAGGTGAAGGTCACTTCACTGGTTTCGCCAACCGTTAGCACGTCATCGACAATGTTAACCACGACGCTTGGGCCTTGGGTATCCACGCCTGCAGTATCACTGCCGGCGGTGCCGAGGTTGCCGTTTAGATCCGTATAGCTGCCGCCGGTGACAGTAACACTGGCGGTGCCAGTGAAGCCTGGGGTCGGCGTAAAGGTCGCAGTCCAATTGATGCCATCTGTGCTGCTAAGGTTACTGAGCGTGCCGCCCACAACCACTAAGTCAGAGGCGTCAAAACCGGTGACTTTCTCACTGAAGGTGAAGGTCACTTCACTGGTTTCGCCAACCGTTAGCACGTCATCGACAATGTTAACCACGACGCTTGGGCCTTGGGTATCCACGCCTGCAGTATCACTGCCGGCGGTGCCGAGGTTGCCGTTTAGATCCGTATAGCTGCCGCCGGTGACAGTAACACTGGCGGTGCCAGTGAAGCCTGGGGTCGGCGTGAAGGTCGCAGTCCAATTGATGCCATCTGTGCTGCTAAGGTTGCTGAGCGTGCCGCCCACAACCACTAAGTCAGAGGCGTCAAAACCGGTGACTTTCTCACTGAAGGTGAAGGTCACTTCACTGGTTTCGCCAACCGTTAGCACGTCATCGACAATGTTAACCACGACGCTTGGGCCTTGGGTATCCACGCCTGCAGTATCACTGCCGGCGGTGCCGAGGTTGCCGTTTAGATCCGTATAGCTGCCGCCGGTGACAGTAACACTGGCGGTGCCAGTGAAGCCTGGGGTCGGCGTAAAGGTCGCAGTCCAATTGATGCCATCTGTGCTGCTAAGGTTACTGAGCGTGCCGCCCACAACCACTAAGTCAGAGGCGTCAAAACCGGTGACTTTCTCACTGAAGGTGAAGGTCACTTCACTGGTTTCGCCAACCGTTAGCACGTCATCGACAATGTTAACCACGACGCTTGGGCCTTGGGTATCCACGCCTGCAGTATCACTGCCGGCGGTGCCGAGGTTGCCGTTTAGATCCGTATAGCTGCCGCCGGTGACAGTAACACTGGCGGTGCCAGTGAAGCCTGGGGTCGGCGTGAAGGTCGCAGTCCAATTGATGCCATCTGTGCTGCTAAGGTTGCTGAGCGTGCCGCCCACAACCACTAAGTCAGAGGCGTCAAAACCGGTGACTTTCTCACTGAAGGTGAAGGTCACTTCACTGGTTTCGCCAACCGTTAGCACGTCATCGACAATGTTAACCACGACGCTTGGGCCTTGGGTATCCACGCCTGCAGTATCACTGCCGGCGGTGCCGAGGTTGCCGTTTAGATCCGTATAGCTGCCGCCGGTGACAGTAACACTGGCGGTGCCAGTGAAGCCTGGGGTCGGCGTGAAGGTCGCAGTCCAATTGATGCCATCTGTGCTGCTAAGGTTGCTGAGCGTGCCGCCCACAACCACTAAGTCAGAGGCGTCAAAACCGGTGACTTTCTCACTGAAGGTGAAGGTCACTTCACTGGTTTCGCCAACCGTTAGCACGTCATCGACAATGTTAACCACAACGCTTGGGCCTTGGGTATCCACGCCTGCAGTATCACTGCCGGCGGTGCCGAGGTTGCCGTTTAGATCCGTATAGCTGCCGCCGGTGACAGTAACACTGGCGGTGCCAGTGAAGCCTGGGGTCGGCGTAAAGGTCGCAGTCCAATTGATGCCATCTGTGCTGCTAAGGTTGCTGAGCGTGCCGCCCACAACCACTAAGTCAGAGGCGTCAAAACCGGTGACTTTCTCACTGAAGGTGAAGGTCACTTCACTGGTTTCGCCAACCGTTAGCACGTCATCGACAATGTTAACCACGACGCTTGGGCCTTGGGTATCCACGCCTGCAGTATCACTGCCGGCGGTGCCGAGGTTGCCGTTTAGATCCGTATAGCTGCCGCCGGTGACAGTAACACTGGCGGTGCCAGTGAAGCCTGGGGTCGGCGTAAAGGTCGCAGTCCAATTGATGCCATCTGTGCTGCTAAGGTTACTGAGCGTGCCGCCCACAACCACTAAGTCAGAGGCGTCAAAACCGGTGACTTTCTCACTGAAGGTGAAGGTCACTTCACTGGTTTCGCCAACCGTTAGCACGTCATCGACAATGTTAACCACGACGCTTGGGCCTTGGGTATCCACGCCTGCAGTATCACTGCCGGCGGTGCCGAGGTTGCCGTTTAGATCCGTATAGCTGCCGCCGGTGACAGTAACACTGGCGGTGCCAGTGAAGGCTGGGGTCGGCGTGAAGGTCGCAGTCCAATTGATGCCATCTGTGCTGCTAAGGTTGCTGAGCGTGCCGCCCACAACCACTAAGTCAGAGGCGTCAAAACCGGTGACTTTCTCACTGAAGGTGAAGGTCACTTCACTGGTTTCGCCAACCGTTAGCACGTCATCGACAATGTTAACCACGACGCTTGGGCCTTGGGTATCCACGCCTGCAGTATCACTGCCGGCGGTGCCGAGGTTGCCGTTTAGATCCGTATAGCTGCCGCCGGTGACAGTAACACTGGCGGTGCCAGTGAAGCCTGGGGTCGGCGTAAAGGTCGCAGTCCAATTGATGCCATCTGTGCTGCTAAGGTTGCTGAGCGTGCCGCCCACAACCACTAAGTCAGAGGCGTCAAAACCGGTGACTTTCTCACTGAAGGTGAAGGTCACTTCACTGGTTTCGCCAACCGTTAGCACGTCATCGACAATGTTAACCACGACGCTTGGGCCTTGGGTATCCACGCCTGCAGTATCACTGCCGGCGGTGCCGAGGTTGCCGTTTAGATCCGTATAGCTGCCGCCGGTGACAGTAACACTGGCGGTGCCAGTGAAGCCTGGGGTCGGCGTAAAGGTCGCAGTCCAATTGATGCCATCTGTGCTGCTAAGGTTACTGAGCGTGCCGCCCACAACCACTAAGTCAGAGGCGTCAAAACCGGTGACTTTCTCACTGAAGGTGAAGGTCACTTCACTGGTTTCGCCAACCGTTAGCACGTCATCGACAATGTTAACCACGACGCTTGGGCCTTGGGTATCCACGCCTGCAGTATCACTGCCGGCGGTGCCGAGGTTGCCGTTTAGATCCGTATAGCTGCCGCCGGTGACAGTAACACTGGCGGTGCCAGTGAAGCCTGGGGTCGGCGTAAAGGTCGCAGTCCAATTGATGCCATCTGTGCTGCTAAGGTTGCTGAGCGTGCCGCCCACAACCACTAAGTCAGAGGCGTCAAAACCGGTGACTTTCTCACTGAAGGTGAAGGTCACTTCACTGGTTTCGCCAACCGTTAGCACGTCATCGACAATGTTAACCACGACGCTTGGGCCTTGGGTATCCACGCCTGCAGTATCACTGCCGGCGGTGCCGAGGTTGCCGTTTAGATCCGTATAGCTGCCGCCGGTGACAGTAACACTGGCGGTGCCAGTGAAGCCTGGGGTCGGCGTAAAGGTCGCAGTCCAATTGATGCCATCTGTGCTGCTAAGGTTACTGAGCGTGCCGCCCACAACCACTAAGTCAGAGGCGTCAAAACCGGTGACTTTCTCACTGAAGGTGAAGGTCACTTCACTGGTTTCGCCAACCGTTAGCACGTCATCGACAATGTTAACCACGACGCTTGGGCCTTGGGTATCCACGCCTGCAGTATCACTGCCGGCGGTGCCGAGGTTGCCGTTTAGATCCGTATAGCTGCCGCCGGTGACAGTAACACTGGCGGTGCCAGTGAAGCCTGGGGTCGGCGTGAAGGTCGCAGTCCAATTGATGCCATCTGTGCTGCTAAGGTTGCTGAGCGTGCCGCCCACAACCACTAAGTCAGAGGCGTCAAAACCGGTGACTTTCTCACTGAAGGTGAAGGTCACTTCACTGGTTTCGCCAACCGTTAGCACGTCATCGACAATGTTAACCACGACGCTTGGGCCTTGGGTATCCACGCCTGCAGTATCACTGCCGGCGGTGCCGAGGTTGCCGTTTAGATCCGTATAGCTGCCGCCGGTGACAGTAACACTGGCGGTGCCAGTGAAGCCTGGGGTCGGCGTGAAGGTCGCAGTCCAATTGATGCCATCTGTGCTGCTAAGGTTGCTGAGCGTGCCGCCCACAACCACTAAGTCAGAGGCGTCAAAACCGGTGACTTTCTCACTGAAGGTGAAGGTCACTTCACTGGTTTCGCCAACCGTTAGCACGTCATCGACAATGTTAACCACGACGCTTGGGCCTTGGGTATCCACGCCTGCAGTATCACTGCCGGCGGTGCCGAGGTTGCCGTTTAGATCCGTATAGCTGCCGCCGGTGACAGTAACACTGGCGGTGCCAGTGAAGCCTGGGGTCGGCGTAAAGGTCGCAGTCCAATTGATGCCATCTGTGCTGCTAAGGTTGCTGAGCGTGCCGCCCACAACCACTAAGTCAGAGGCGTCAAAACCGGTGACTTTCTCACTGAAGGTGAAGGTCACTTCACTGGTTTCGCCAACCGTTAGCACGTCATCGACAATGTTAACCACGACGCTTGGGCCTTGGGTATCCACGCCTGCAGTATCACTGCCGGCGGTGCCGAGGTTGCCGTTTAGATCCGTATAGCTGCCGCCGGTGACAGTAACACTGGCGGTGCCAGTGAAGCCTGGGGCGGCGTGAAGGTCGCAGTCCAATTGATGCCATCTGTGCTGCTAAGGTTGCTGAGCGTGCCGCCCACAACCACTAAGTCAGAGGCGTCAAAACCGGTGACTTTCTCACTGAAGGTGAAGGTCACTTCACTGGTTTCGCCAACCGTTAGCACGTCATCGACAATGTTAACCACGACGCTTGGGCCTTGGGTATCCACGCCTGCAGTATCACTGCCGGCGGTGCCGAGGTTGCCGTTTAGATCCGTATAGCTGCCGCCGGTGACAGTAACACTGGCGGTGCCAGTGAAGCCTGGGGTCGGCGTGAAGGTCGCAGTCCAATTGATGCCATCTGTGCTGCTAAGGTTGCTGAGCGTGCCGCCCACAACCACTAAGTCAGAGGCGTCAAAACCGGTGACTTTCTCACTGAAGGTGAAGGTCACTTCACTGGTTTCGCCAACCGTTAGCACGTCATCGACAATGTTAACCACGACGCTTGGGCCTTGGGTATCCACGCCTGCAGTATCACTGCCGGCGGTGCCGAGGTTGCCGTTTAGATCCGTATAGCTGCCGCCGGTGACAGTAACACTGGCGGTGCCAGTGAAGCCTGGGGTCGGCGTAAAGGTCGCAGTCCAATTGATGCCATCTGTGCTGCTAAGGTTGCTGAGCGTGCCGCCCACAACCACTAAGTCAGAGGCGTCAAAACCGGTGACTTTCTCACTGAAGGTGAAGGTCACTTCACTGGTTTCGCCAACCGTTAGCACGTCATCGACAATGTTAACCACGACGCTTGGGCCTTGGGTATCCACGCCTGCAGTATCACTGCCGGCGGTGCCGAGGTTGCCGTTTAGATCCGTATAGCTGCCGCCGGTGACAGTAACACTGGCGGTGCCAGTGAAGCCTGGGGTCGGCGTAAAGGTCGCAGTCCAATTGATGCCATCTGTGCTGCTAAGGTTGCTGAGCGTGCCGCCCACAACCACTAAGTCAGAGGCGTCAAAACCGGTGACTTTCTCACTGAAGGTGAAGGTCACTTCACTGGTTTCGCCAACCGTTAGCACGTCATCGACAATGTTAACCACGACGCTTGGGCCTTGGGTATCCACGCCTGCAGTATCACTGCCGGCGGTGCCGAGGTTGCCGTTTAGATCCGTATAGCTGCCGCCGGTGACAGTAACACTGGCGGTGCCAGTGAAGCCTGGGGTCGGCGTAAAGGTCGCAGTCCAATTGATGCCATCTGTGCTGCTAAGGTTACTGAGCGTGCCGCCCACAACCACTAAGTCAGAGGCGTCAAAACCGGTGACTTTCTCACTGAAGGTGAAGGTCACTTCACTGGTTTCGCCAACCGTTAGCACGTCATCGACAATGTTAACCACGACGCTTGGGCCTTGGGTATCCACGCCTGCAGTATCACTGCCGGCGGTGCCGAGGTTGCCGTTTAGATCCGTATAGCTGCCGCCGGTGACAGTAACACTGGCGGTGCCAGTGAAGCCTGGGGTCGGCGTGAAGGTCGCAGTCCAATTGATGCCATCTGTGCTGCTAAGGTTGCTGAGCGTGCCGCCCACAACCACTAAGTCAGAGGCGTCAAAACCGGTGACTTTCTCACTGAAGGTGAAGGTCACTTCACTGGTTTCGCCAACCGTTAGCACGTCATCGACAATGTTAACCACGACGCTTGGGCCTTGGGTATCCACGCCTGCAGTATCACTGCCGGCGGTGCCGAGGTTGCCGTTTAGATCCGTATAGCTGCCGCCGGTGACAGTAACACTGGCGGTGCCAGTGAAGCCTGGGGCGGCGTGAAGGTCGCAGTCCAATTGATGCCATCTGTGCTGCTAAGGTTGCTGAGCGTGCCGCCCACAACCACTAAGTCAGAGGCGTCAAAACCGGTGACTTTCTCACTGAAGGTGAAGGTCACTTCACTGGTTTCGCCAACCGTTAGCACGTCATCGACAATGTTAACCACGACGCTTGGGCCTTGGGTATCCACGCCTGCAGTATCACTGCCGGCGGTGCCGAGGTTGCCGTTTAGATCCGTATAGCTGCCGCCGGTGACAGTAACACTGGCGGTGCCAGTGAAGCCTGGGGTCGGCGTGAAGGTCGCAGTCCAATTGATGCCATCTGTGCTGCTAAGGTTGCTGAGCGTGCCGCCCACAACCACTAAGTCAGAGGCGTCAAAACCGGTGACTTTCTCACTGAAGGTGAAGGTCACTTCACTGGTTTCGCCAACCGTTAGCACGTCATCGACAATGTTAACCACGACGCTTGGGCCTTGGGTATCCACGCCTGCAGTATCACTGCCGGCGGTGCCGAGGTTGCCGTTTAGATCCGTATAGCTGCCGCCGGTGACAGTAACACTGGCGGTGCCAGTGAAGCCTGGGGTCGGCGTAAAGGTCGCAGTCCAATTGATGCCATCTGTGCTGCTAAGGTTACTGAGCGTGCCGCCCACAACCACTAAGTCAGAGGCGTCAAAACCGGTGACTTTCTCACTGAAGGTGAAGGTCACTTCACTGGTTTCGCCAACCGTTAGCACGTCATCGACAATGTTAACCACGACGCTTGGGCCTTGGGTATCCACGCCTGCAGTATCACTGCCGGCGGTGCCGAGGTTGCCGTTTAGATCCGTATAGCTGCCGCCGGTGACAGTAACACTGGCGGTGCCAGTGAAGCCTGGGGTCGGCGTGAAGGTCGCAGTCCAATTGATGCCATCTGTGCTGCTAAGGTTGCTGAGCGTGCCGCCCACAACCACTAAGTCAGAGGCGTCAAAACCGGTGACTTTCTCACTGAAGGTGAAGGTCACTTCACTGGTTTCGCCAACCGTTAGCACGTCATCGACAATGTTAACCACGACGCTTGGGCCTTGGGTATCCACGCCTGCAGTATCACTGCCGGCGGTGCCGAGGTTGCCGTTTAGATCCGTATAGCTGCCGCCGGTGACAGTAACACTGGCGGTGCCAGTGAAGCCTGGGGTCGGCGTAAAGGTCGCAGTCCAATTGATGCCATCTGTGCTGCTAAGGTTACTGAGCGTGCCGCCCACAACCACTAAGTCAGAGGCGTCAAAACCGGTGACTTTCTCACTGAAGGTGAAGGTCACTTCACTGGTTTCGCCAACCGTTAGCACGTCATCGACAATGTTAACCACGACGCTTGGGCCTTGGGTATCCACGCCTGCAGTATCACTGCCGGCGGTGCCGAGGTTGCCGTTTAGATCCGTATAGCTGCCGCCGGTGACAGTAACACTGGCGGTGCCAGTGAAGCCTGGGGTCGGCGTAAAGGTCGCAGTCCAATTGATGCCATCTGTGCTGCTAAGGTTACTGAGCGTGCCGCCCACAACCACTAAGTCAGAGGCGTCAAAACCGGTGACTTTCTCACTGAAGGTGAAGGTCACTTCACTGGTTTCGCCAACCGTTAGCACGTCATCGACAATGTTAACCACGACGCTTGGGCCTTGGGTATCCACGCCTGCAGTATCACTGCCGGCGGTGCCGAGGTTGCCGTTTAGATCCGTATAGCTGCCGCCGGTGACAGTAACACTGGCGGTGCCAGTGAAGCCTGGGGTCGGCGTGAAGGTCGCAGTCCAATTGATGCCATCTGTGCTGCTAAGGTTGCTGAGCGTGCCGCCCACAACCACTAAGTCAGAGGCGTCAAAACCGGTGACTTTCTCACTGAAGGTGAAGGTCACTTCACTGGTTTCGCCAACCGTTAGCACGTCATCGACAATGTTAACCACGACGCTTGGGCCTTGGGTATCCACGCCTGCAGTATCACTGCCGGCGGTGCCGAGGTTGCCGTTTAGATCCGTATAGCTGCCGCCGGTGACAGTAACACTGGCGGTGCCAGTGAAGCCTGGGGTCGGCGTGAAGGTCGCAGTCCAATTGATGCCATCTGTGCTGCTAAGGTTGCTGAGCGTGCCGCCCACAACCACTAAGTCAGAGGCGTCAAAACCGGTGACTTTCTCACTGAAGGTGAAGGTCACTTCACTGGTTTCGCCAACCGTTAGCACGTCATCGACAATGTTAACCACGACGCTTGGGCCTTGGGTATCCACGCCTGCAGTATCACTGCCGGCGGTGCCGAGGTTGCCGTTTAGATCCGTATAGCTGCCGCCGGTGACAGTAACACTGGCGGTGCCAGTGAAGCCTGGGGTCGGCGTGAAGGTCGCAGTCCAATTGATGCCATCTGTGCTGCTAAGGTTGCTGAGCGTGCCGCCCACAACCACTAAGTCAGAGGCGTCAAAACCGGTGACTTTCTCACTGAAGGTGAAGGTCACTTCACTGGTTTCGCCAACCGTTAGCACGTCATCGACAATGTTAACCACGACGCTTGGGCCTTGGGTATCCACGCCTGCAGTATCACTGCCGGCGGTGCCGAGGTTGCCGTTTAGATCCGTATAGCTGCCGCCGGTGACAGTAACACTGGCGGTGCCAGTGAAGCCTGGGGTCGGCGTGAAGGTCGCAGTCCAATTGATGCCATCTGTGCTGCTAAGGTTGCTGAGCGTGCCGCCCACAACCACTAAGTCAGAGGCGTCAAAACCGGTGACTTTCTCACTGAAGGTGAAGGTCACTTCACTGGTTTCGCCAACCGTTAGCACGTCATCGACAATGTTAACCACAACGCTTGGGCCTTGGGTATCCACGCCTGCAGTATCACTGCCGGCGGTGCCGAGGTTGCCGTTTAGATCCGTATAGCTGCCGCCGGTGACAGTAACACTGGCGGTGTCAGTGAAGCCTGGGGTCGGCGTAAAGGTCGCAGTCCAATTGATGCCATCTGTGCTGCTAAGGTTGCTGAGCGTGCCGCCCACAACCACTAAGTCAGAGGCGTCAAAACCGGTGACTTTCTCACTGAAGGTGAAGGTCACTTCACTGGTTTCGCCAACCGTTAGCACGTCATCGACAATGTTAACCACGACGCTTGGGCCTTGGGTATCCACGCCTGCAGTATCACTGCCGGCGGTGCCGAGGTTGCCGTTTAGATCCGTATAGCTGCCGCCGGTGACAGTAACACTGGCGGTGCCAGTGAAGCCTGGGGTCGGCGTAAAGGTCGCAGTCCAATTGATGCCATCTGTGCTGCTAAGGTTGCTGAGCGTGCCGCCCACAACCACTAAGTCAGAGGCGTCAAAACCGGTGACTTTCTCACTGAAGGTGAAGGTCACTTCACTGGTTTCGCCAACCGTTAGCACGTCATCGACAATGTTAACCACGACGCTTGGGCCTTGGGTATCCACGCCTGCAGTATCACTGCCGGCGGTGCCGAGGTTGCCGTTTAGATCCGTATAGCTGCCGCCGGTGACAGTAACACTGGCGGTGCCAGTGAAGCCTGGGGTCGGCGTAAAGGTCGCAGTCCAATTGATGCCATCTGTGCTGCTAAGGTTGCTGAGCGTGCCGCCCACAACCACTAAGTCAGAGGCGTCAAAACCGGTGACTTTCTCACTGAAGGTGAAGGTCACTTCACTGGTTTCGCCAACCGTTAGCACGTCATCGACAATGTTAACCACGACGCTTGGGCCTTGGGTATCCACGCCTGCAGTATCACTGCCGGCGGTGCCGAGGTTGCCGTTTAGATCCGTATAGCTGCCGCCGGTGACAGTAACACTGGCGGTGCCAGTGAAGCCTGGGGTCGGCGTGAAGGTCGCAGTCCAATTGATGCCATCTGTGCTGCTAAGGTTGCTGAGCGTGCCGCCCACAACCACTAAGTCAGAGGCGTCAAAACCGGTGACTTTCTCACTGAAGGTGAAGGTCACTTCACTGGTTTCGCCAACCGTTAGCACGTCATCGACAATGTTAACCACGACGCTTGGGCCTTGGGTATCCACGCCTGCAGTATCACTGCCGGCGGTGCCGAGGTTGCCGTTTAGATCCGTATAGCTGCCGCCGGTGACAGTAACACTGGCGGTGCCAGTGAAGCCTGGGGTCGGCGTAAAGGTCGCAGTCCAATTGATGCCATCTGTGCTGCTAAGGTTGCTGAGCGTGCCGCCCACAACCACTAAGTCAGAGGCGTCAAAACCGGTGACTTTCTCACTGAAGGTGAAGGTCACTTCACTGGTTTCGCCAACCGTTAGCACGTCATCGACAATGTTAACCACGACGCTTGGGCCTTGGGTATCCACGCCTGCAGTATCACTGCCGGCGGTGCCGAGGTTGCCGTTTAGATCCGTATAGCTGCCGCCGGTGACAGTAACACTGGCGGTGCCAGTGAAGCCTGGGGTCGGCGTGAAGGTCGCAGTCCAATTGATGCCATCTGTGCTGCTAAGGTTGCTGAGCGTGCCGCCCACAACCACTAAGTCAGAGGCGTCAAAACCGGTGACTTTCTCACTGAAGGTGAAGGTCACTTCACTGGTTTCGCCAACCGTTAGCACGTCATCGACAATGTTAACCACGACGCTTGGGCCTTGGGTATCCACGCCTGCAGTATCACTGCCGGCGGTGCCGAGGTTGCCGTTTAGATCCGTATAGCTGCCGCCGGTGACAGTAACACTGGCGGTGCCAGTGAAGCCTGGGGTCGGCGTAAAGGTCGCAGTCCAATTGATGCCATCTGTGCTGCTAAGGTTGCTGAGCGTGCCGCCCACAACCACTAAGTCAGAGGCGTCAAAACCGGTGACTTTCTCACTGAAGGTGAAGGTCACTTCACTGGTTTCGCCAACCGTTAGCACGTCATCGACAATGTTAACCACGACGCTTGGGCCTTGGGTATCCACGCCTGCAGTATCACTGCCGGCGGTGCCGAGGTTGCCGTTTAGATCCGTATAGCTGCCGCCGGTGACAGTAACACTGGCGGTGCCAGTGAAGCCTGGGGTCGGCGTGAAGGTCGCAGTCCAATTGATGCCATCTGTGCTGCTAAGGTTGCTGAGCGTGCCGCCCACAACCACTAAGTCAGAGGCGTCAAAACCGGTGACTTTCTCATTGAAGGTGAAGGTCACTTCACTGGTTTCGCCAACCGTTAGCACGTCATCGACAATGTTAACCACAACGCTTGGGCCTTGGGTATCCACGCCTGCAGTATCACTGCCGGCGGTGCCGAGGTTGCCGTTTAGATCCGTATAGCTGCCGCCGGTGACAGTAACACTGGCGGTGCCAGTGAAGCCTGGGGTCGGCGTGAAGGTCGCAGTCCAATTGATGCCATCTGTGCTGCTAAGGTTGCTGAGCGTGCCGCCCACAACCACTAAGTCAGAGGCGTCAAAACCGGTGACTTTCTCACTGAAGGTGAAGGTCACTTCACTGGTTTCGCCAACCGTTAGCACGTCATCGACAATGTTAACCACGACGCTTGGGCCTTGGGTATCCACGCCTGCAGTATCACTGCCGGCGGTGCCGAGGTTGCCGTTTAGATCCGTATAGCTGCCGCCGGTGACAGTAACACTGGCGGTGCCAGTGAAGCCTGGGGTCGGCGTGAAGGTCGCAGTCCAATTGATGCCATCTGTGCTGCTAAGGTTGCTGAGCGTGCCGCCCACAACCACTAAGTCAGAGGCGTCAAAACCGGTGACTTTCTCACTGAAGGTGAAGGTCACTTCACTGGTTTCGCCAACCGTTAGCACGTCATCGACAATGTTAACCACGACGCTTGGGCCTTGGGTATCCACGCCTGCAGTATCACTGCCGGCGGTGCCGAGGTTGCCGTTTAGATCCGTATAGCTGCCGCCGGTGACAGTAACACTGGCGGTGCCAGTGAAGCCTGGGGTCGGCGTGAAGGTCGCAGTCCAATTGATGCCATCTGTGCTGCTAAGGTTGCTGAGCGTGCCGCCCACAACCACTAAGTCAGAGGCGTCAAAACCGGTGACTTTCTCACTGAAGGTGAAGGTCACTTCACTGGTTTCGCCAACCGTTAGCACGTCATCGACAATGTTAACCACGACGCTTGGGCCTTGGGTATCCACGCCTGCAGTATCACTGCCGGCGGTGCCGAGGTTGCCGTTTAGATCCGTATAGCTGCCGCCGGTGACAGTAACACTGGCGGTGCCAGTGAAGCCTGGGGTCGGCGTAAAGGTCGCAGTCCAATTGATGCCATCTGTGCTGCTAAGGTTACTGAGCGTGCCGCCCACAACCACTAAGTCAGAGGCGTCAAAACCGGTGACTTTCTCACTGAAGGTGAAGGTCACTTCACTGGTTTCGCCAACCGTTAGCACGTCATCGACAATGTTAACCACGACGCTTGGGCCTTGGGTATCCACGCCTGCAGTATCACTGCCGGCGGTGCCGAGGTTGCCGTTTAGATCCGTATAGCTGCCGCCGGTGACAGTAACACTGGCGGTGCCAGTGAAGCCTGGGGTCGGCGTGAAGGTCGCAGTCCAATTGATGCCATCTGTGCTGCTAAGGTTGCTGAGCGTGCCGCCCACAACCACTAAGTCAGAGGCGTCAAAACCGGTGACTTTCTCACTGAAGGTGAAGGTCACTTCACTGGTTTCGCCAACCGTTAGCACGTCATCGACAATGTTAACCACGACGCTTGGGCCTTGGGTATCCACGCCTGCAGTATCACTGCCGGCGGTGCCGAGGTTGCCGTTTAGATCCGTATAGCTGCCGCCGGTGACAGTAACACTGGCGGTGCCAGTGAAGCCTGGGGTCGGCGTGAAGGTCGCAGTCCAATTGATGCCATCTGTGCTGCTAAGGTTGCTGAGCGTGCCGCCCACAACCACTAAGTCAGAGGCGTCAAAACCGGTGACTTTCTCACTGAAGGTGAAGGTCACTTCACTGGTTTCGCCAACCGTTAGCACGTCATCGACAATGTTAACCACGACGCTTGGGCCTTGGGTATCCACGCCTGCAGTATCACTGCCGGCGGTGCCGAGGTTGCCGTTTAGATCCGTATAGCTGCCGCCGGTGACAGTAACACTGGCGGTGCCAGTGAAGCCTGGGGTCGGCGTAAAGGTCGCAGTCCAATTGATGCCATCTGTGCTGCTAAGGTTGCTGAGCGTGCCGCCCACAACCACTAAGTCAGAGGCGTCAAAACCGGTGACTTTCTCACTGAAGGTGAAGGTCACTTCACTGGTTTCGCCAACCGTTAGCACGTCATCGACAATGTTAACCACGACGCTTGGGCCTTGGGTATCCACGCCTGCAGTATCACTGCCGGCGGTGCCGAGGTTGCCGTTTAGATCCGTATAGCTGCCGCCGGTGACAGTAACACTGGCGGTGCCAGTGAAGCCTGGGGTCGGCGTAAAGGTCGCAGTCCAATTGATGCCATCTGTGCTGCTAAGGTTGCTGAGCGTGCCGCCCACAACCACTAAGTCAGAGGCGTCAAAACCGGTGACTTTCTCACTGAAGGTGAAGGTCACTTCACTGGTTTCGCCAACCGTTAGCACGTCATCGACAATGTTAACCACGACGCTTGGGCCTTGGGTATCCACGCCTGCAGTATCACTGCCGGCGGTGCCGAGGTTGCCGTTTAGATCCGTATAGCTGCCGCCGGTGACAGTAACACTGGCGGTGCCAGTGAAGCCTGGGGTCGGCGTGAAGGTCGCAGTCCAATTGATGCCATCTGTGCTGCTAAGGTTGCTGAGCGTGCCGCCCACAACCACTAAGTCAGAGGCGTCAAAACCGGTGACTTTCTCACTGAAGGTGAAGGTCACTTCACTGGTTTCGCCAACCGTTAGCACGTCATCGACAATGTTAACCACGACGCTTGGGCCTTGGGTATCCACGCCTGCAGTATCACTGCCGGCGGTGCCGAGGTTGCCGTTTAGATCCGTATAGCTGCCGCCGGTGACAGTAACACTGGCGGTGCCAGTGAAGCCTGGGGTCGGCGTAAAGGTCGCAGTCCAATTGATGCCATCTGTGCTGCTAAGGTTGCTGAGCGTGCCGCCCACAACCACTAAGTCAGAGGCGTCAAAACCGGTGACTTTCTCACTGAAGGTGAAGGTCACTTCACTGGTTTCGCCAACCGTTAGCACGTCATCGACAATGTTAACCACGACGCTTGGGCCTTGGGTATCCACGCCTGCAGTATCACTGCCGGCGGTGCCGAGGTTGCCGTTTAGATCCGTATAGCTGCCGCCGGTGACAGTAACACTGGCGGTGCCAGTGAAGCCTGGGGTCGGCGTGAAGGTCGCAGTCCAATTGATGCCATCTGTGCTGCTAAGGTTGCTGAGCGTGCCGCCCACAACCACTAAGTCAGAGGCGTCAAAACCGGTGACTTTCTCACTGAAGGTGAAGGTCACTTCACTGGTTTCGCCAACCGTTAGCACGTCATCGACAATGTTAACCACGACGCTTGGGCCTTGGGTATCCACGCCTGCAGTATCACTGCCGGCGGTGCCGAGGTTGCCGTTTAGATCCGTATAGCTGCCGCCGGTGACAGTAACACTGGCGGTGCCAGTGAAGCCTGGGGTCGGCGTAAAGGTCGCAGTCCAATTGATGCCATCTGTGCTGCTAAGGTTGCTGAGCGTGCCGCCCACAACCACTAAGTCAGAGGCGTCAAAACCGGTGACTTTCTCACTGAAGGTGAAGGTCACTTCACTGGTTTCGCCAACCGTTAGCACGTCATCGACAATGTTAACCACGACGCTTGGGCCTTGGGTATCCACGCCTGCAGTATCACTGCCGGCGGTGCCGAGGTTGCCGTTTAGATCCGTATAGCTGCCGCCGGTGACAGTAACACTGGCGGTGCCAGTGAAGCCTGGGGTCGGCGTAAAGGTCGCAGTCCAATTGATGCCATCTGTGCTGCTAAGGTTGCTGAGCGTGCCGCCCACAACCACTAAGTCAGAGGCGTCAAAACCGGTGACTTTCTCACTGAAGGTGAAGGTCACTTCACTGGTTTCGCCAACCGTTAGCACGTCATCGACAATGTTAACCACGACGCTTGGGCCTTGGGTATCCACGCCTGCAGTATCACTGCCGGCGGTGCCGAGGTTGCCGTTTAGATCCGTATAGCTGCCGCCGGTGACAGTAACACTGGCGGTGCCAGTGAAGGCTGGGGTCGGCGTGAAGGTCGCAGTCCAATTGATGCCATCTGTGCTGCTAAGGTTGCTGAGCGTGCCGCCCACAACCACTAAGTCAGAGGCGTCAAAACCGGTGACTTTCTCACTGAAGGTGAAGGTCACTTCACTGGTTTCGCCAACCGTTAGCACGTCATCGACAATGTTAACCACGACGCTTGGGCCTTGGGTATCCACGCCTGCAGTATCACTGCCGGCGGTGCCGAGGTTGCCGTTTAGATCCGTATAGCTGCCGCCGGTGACAGTAACACTGGCGGTGCCAGTGAAGCCTGGGGTCGGCGTAAAGGTCGCAGTCCAATTGATGCCATCTGTGCTGCTAAGGTTGCTGAGCGTGCCGCCCACAACCACTAAGTCAGAGGCGTCAAAACCGGTGACTTTCTCACTGAAGGTGAAGGTCACTTCACTGGTTTCGCCAACCGTTAGCACGTCATCGACAATGTTAACCACGACGCTTGGGCCTTGGGTATCCACGCCTGCAGTATCACTGCCGGCGGTGCCGAGGTTGCCGTTTAGATCCGTATAGCTGCCGCCGGTGACAGTAACACTGGCGGTGCCAGTGAAGCCTGGGGTCGGCGTGAAGGTCGCAGTCCAATTGATGCCATCTGTGCTGCTAAGGTTGCTGAGCGTGCCGCCCACAACCACTAAGTCAGAGGCGTCAAAACCGGTGACTTTCTCACTGAAGGTGAAGGTCACTTCACTGGTTTCGCCAACCGTTAGCACGTCATCGACAATGTTAACCACGACGCTTGGGCCTTGGGTGTCGATGATCACATCTTGGGTCACTGCCTTAAAGTTACCCGCAACGTCTGTCACTGTGGCGCTCACTGTGTAGGTGCCGTCAGGCAGCACGGTGCCCGTCAGGTCAACGCTCCAGTTACCTTGCGCATCAATCACCAAGCCGTTGGCGGTGGTGTAGACCACGCCATTGATGGTGACGGCCAAGGTGCTGTTGTCACCCAAATCGACGGTACCTTTGAAAATCAGGGTGTTGTCGTTGGTGATGAAGTCGCTGCCTGAGGCGCCGGTGTCATCGGTAATGCTGGTGATCGCCACGGTGTTGCCGTCGCCATCTTGGTCAATCTTGGTATCAATCACCACGTCCTGGGTGACGGTCTTGCTGTTGCCAGCCAGGTCAGTGACCGTGGCGCTGACAGGGTAAGTGCCATCGGCCAAGGTGGTGCCGGTTAAGTCGATGCTCCAGTTACCGCTGGCATCAATCACCAAGCCGTTGGCAGTGGTATAGACCACGCCATTGATGGTGACGGCCAAGGTGCTGTCATCGCCTAAATCGACGGTACCGTTGAAAATCAGGGTGTTGTCATTGGTGATGAAGTCGCTGCCCGAGGCGCCGGTGTCATCGGTAATGCTGGTGATCGCCACGGTGTTGCCGTCGCCATCTTGGTCAATTTGGGTGTCTACATTGCCATTATCAGTGGCTTTACCTGTATTACCAGCAGGATCTGTCACTGTTGCTACAGCGGTATAATCACCTTCAGCCAGAGGGGTTGTGACGTCCACTGCGTAGGTGCCATCTTCATTAACAGTCGTTGTTAATGTCTGTTCTGCACCTGTGCTATCTGTGACAACAATCGTAATTGTGCTACCTGGCGTTGCATCTGACGAACCAGTAATAGTAGGGGTGGTATCTTGTGTATTATCGGGTGCATCAACAGTGATGTTAGGTGCTGTGATATCCACGTTACCGTCATCGGTGGCTGTGCCAGTATTACCTGCAGGATCTGTAACTGTCGCCGTTGCTGTAATAGGGCCTTCGGCGACAGGATTGGTAACATCCACGGTATAAGTACCGTCAGGGTTCACCGTGGTGGTTAGCGTCTGCTCAGTACCTGTGCTGTCGGTGACAACAATCGTTATAGTGCTACCTGGAGGGGCATCTGTAGTGCCCGTGATTGTCGGGGTCGTGTCATTGGTTGCATCGGGAACATCGACGGTAATATTTGGTGCTGTGTTATCAACATTGCCATTATCTGTTGCTTCACCTGTATTGCCTGCTGGATCTGTCACTGTTGCTACAGCGGTATAGCCGCCTTCAGCGAGTGGGTTAGTGACATCTACGGAATAGGTGCCATCAGGGTTTACTGTGGTCGTAAGAGTTTGCTCTGCACCTGTGCTGTCGGTGACAACAATCGTAATAGTGCTACCTGGCGGTGCATCAGTCGAACCTGTGATCGTTGGTGTAGTATCTTGGGTATCATCAGGTGCATCAACAGTAATTGTTGGCGCAGTTGTATCGAGTAGTGCTGAATCACTGCCTTCTGGAGATATGTTACCGGCACTGTCTGTGATAGTCGCCACAACTGTAATCGTTTCGCCTTCACCGGGAGCAGGAAGGTTGAGATTCACAAAGCCATTGTTGATATCTTCCTGAGTCAGTGTGTAGTCAACCCCATTAACAGTCAGCGTATCGCCAACATTTGCACCTGTGCCATCTAAGCCAATAGTGACATTGACTTCAGTATTGCCAGCTAGCTCTTCGTTACTGATAAAACCATCATTGTTTGTATCTGTATTGATAGTGACACTAGGTCCCCCATCGGCGACTGGTGTGACATTGATGGTTAATGTTGCTGAATCGCCAGTATTGGTTGTGTAAGTAATAACAGGTACTTGGCCATTCCAGTTTTCATTGGGTGTAAAGGTATATGAACCATCGGCGTTCAAGATTAAAGTACCGCCTTCGAGCGTGACTTCAGTACCTGCTGCGTAAGTGGTACCGCCGACTTCGAAACTCACAACACTTAAGCTTGAGTCTACATCGCTGTCATTATCAAGTACGTTGCCTGTAGAAGCTGTATCTTCATCGACTGTATTTGAATCGTTGACCAGAATAGATGGATCATCTACAGGCGAGATATTAATGTTAAGAGTTGCGCTTGCACCCGTGTTAGTAGTGTAAGTAATAACAGGTACTTGGCCATTCCAGTTTTCATTGGGTGTAAAGGTATATGAGCCATCGGCGTTCAAGATTAAAGTGCCGCCTTCGAGCGTGACTTCAGTTCCTGCTGTATAAGTGGTACCGCCGACTTCGAAACTCACAACACTTAAGGTTGAGTCCACATCACTGTCATTATCAAGTACGTTGCCTGTAGCTGCTATATCTTCATCGACTGTATTTGAATCGTTGGCCAGAACAGATGGATCATCTACAGGCGAGATATTAATGGTAAGAGTTGCGCTTGCACCCGTGTTAGTGGTGTAAGTAATAACAGGAACTTGGCCATTCCAGTTGTCATTGGGTGTAAAGGTATATGAGCCATCGGCGTTTAACACTAAAGTGCCGCCTTCAAGCGTGACTTCGGTACCTGCTGCGTAAGT
The DNA here is from genome assembly GCF_026802235.1 of Shewanella sp. DAU305. Lineage (NCBI taxonomy): Bacteria > Pseudomonadati > Pseudomonadota > Gammaproteobacteria > Alteromonadales > Shewanellaceae > Shewanella > Shewanella sp. DAU305. Next base: position 4,969,924 of record NZ_CP113808.1, on the reverse strand, counting down.
GGTACCGCCAACTTCAAAACTTACAACACTTAAGCTGGAATCTACATCACTGTCGTTATCGAGCACATTACCAGTGGCAATGGTATCTTCATCGGTCGTATTGCTGTCATTGGCGAGTGCCGAAGGAGAATCTGCAGCAATGGTCAGTTGTGGATCATTAACCGTTGTGCCTGTCAGTGCTTGACCAGTGGTGGAGTATCCTGATGTGGCTAAGATTTCACTACCACTGCGAGCGAGAGTGACATAGCCAGAGTTACCGTCACGGCCAGGAGTGTTCCCTGCTGCGGTTTCTGGAAGGTTCTGAGTTGGGTCTTCGCCAGAGGCAATGAGATCTTGTAATGCTTGGATTTCATCTAAGGCAGCCGCGTCAGTGGCGTTGGGAGCTGCTGCGGCTGTGTCGTTGGGGGCAACTTCGTTCGATAGCTTAGTGCCATCGTCGAAGGTGATCTCATAGGTCGCGTTTTCGTCAATATGGAGCACAGCACCTTTCGGGAGTTGTTCGCCATCCTTAGCGGGTTGATTTGAACCATCAACTTCGACATTGATTTGCCCTTTTACTAACTTAAGCAAACCTTTCTTTGATGTAATTACCGATCCCATAATTAGCTCCCAACAGCCAAAGTGTGTTAATTCCACAGACGCACAAATCCAACATATGTGCTGGATTGTGATACAAGTGGTCGAATTTTAGCTAACAAAGAGTCGAAAGTCAATTTTTTGACACGCCTGTATTGCTTGTGCTGACTGGGGTTTGCGAGATGTTGGATATAAAAAAGACAGGATTCAGATGTGTAACTAGATGTAGTAGATATATTTATAAAAAGGGCTGCATTTAGTATTTTGCAACTTTGTAGTTAAGTATATTTATAGCAAATTAATTGGGATTGAAAGGTTAATTTTTTATGAAAAAGACACAAACCGACCTAGTGAGTCACGTTTTTGAGTAGAAACGAAGCAAGAACTTTCGTGAGTGGTAAACGCCGTGACTCACCACAGTGCTAATCACGGCGTTATCATTATTGATGTCGTAGAGCTACAGGTTAACTGCCTGACGGTAGCTCTGATTGGCGTTACCTTGTTCGCCTAACTGTTCTTGAATCCGTGCGAGCGCCAACCAAGAGGCTTTTGTTGGTTCGAGTCGGCACACATTCTGCCAGCAGCTTTTGGCTTCTTTCATATCCCGCGTTTGCTGATAAAGCTTAGCCAAACACATCTGGTAGTCCGCATTATTCTCATGGGTGACTTCATGCTTGAGTAACTGTTTACGGATCTCTGTGTCTTGGGCTGTCGCAATTTCAGGAATTGCTGTTAAAACTGCTGACTCGGGAGAGGTTCGTAACTTTTTCGCGATTAGTTTCAGCGCTTGCTCTTTGCGATTAAAGCGGCATAAACCCATGGCATAAATCGCCAGAAACTCAGATTGATTGCGTTCACTGCGGGATAACCACTGCCAGCATTGCTCTAAGGCTTCTTCACCTTTGATGGCTGCGGCTTTGAGTAACGCGCAATTTGTGGCGATATTGAGCTCATTCAGCTGAGCATCATCGAGGATCTGACGCTTCTTCAAAATAGGTATTAATAGCTTGAGCGCATCCCAATCCTCTTGGGTTCGGTATAACTCAAGGGCGAGTTTGAGTACTGGCGCTTTACTCTTGCTCGTCGGTGCTAATTTATCCAGCTCGGTGCGGGCTAGGGCTAATTCCCCTTGCTTTAAGAGGTATCGAGTGCGAGTGGTTGCGACGGCATTCGCGGCAAGAGGTTGCGCTGCAGCGCGATCAAGATATTGATCTCGCTCGCCTATTTTTTGTTGATACTGAGCGGCACGGGCCGCTGCCAGTAAGTTAAGCGCAGGGAGTTCGCCATTGTCAGCGCCTTTTATCATGGCGCGTTCTGCTGCAGGCCAATCTTCTTCAGCCAGAGCCAGTGCACCCATTAAGGTATGTTTTTTAGCCGAGCGGCGGCGCCAGTGATGGGGAATAAAACGACTGCGCAGCATCAGATTGATGGCGCTAATCACTAGCCATTCGAGTACTTGGAATACGGCATAAAATACAATTAACGCAATGATCCCAAAGACTAAGCTGGTCTCAATCTGGTAGTCACCGGCAGCGATATAGACATAACCTGTATTACCAACCAACCAAGGGCTGATACAGAGCCCTATTAGCACTATCCCTAATAAAATTAATATTTTGATCATAGTGGCGCATCCTCTGATGAGGTCAGCTCGCCATAACTAGTCAGCTGTAATAACAGAGGTTTAGCTGCAAAGGATTTCAGGGTAATAGGATCAAGTTCTAAGGTTGCTAATTTATCGATTTCGGCGATGGCCTCAGCTGTCTTGTGATCTTGTGTATCAAAATAGGTTTGGATCCACTTGCGCGCCATCATCAATGATTGGTGATAAGCCGCTCTGTCATAGCGATATAACGCAAGTTGCGATTGCAGCAGTTTATGGCGAATGTTCTCCACCAGATACCATTGCTGTTCTGGTGCGAGTAAAGCGGGCGCATCGGCGGTTTTGTGGCGTATGGTAATAAAGTCTTGGGTTAACGCTTTCCACGTTTTACCCAGATTGCTCTGCCAATCATTCAAATCCCCAGTAATCCTTGTATCTTCTGGCGCATCGGTTTCTGCGTCGGTGCGATTCAGTGGCAGTTTATCGAGTTGTTCAATTAAGGCATCGAGCGCCAATACATTGCCATCAATATCTGTGGTTTTTATGCTGGCCGTGGCGGCGATGTCTTTTGCTAATGCCTTACGAATAGGCAGTAACGCCGGATTGTTCATGTCGGCGATGGTTTCATCCGCCGACTTTAATAGATCGGTGGCGGTGCGGGGATCTTTCTCTAACCAAAGTTTACGGCCCGCCATATTCACGAGATATTCGGCTTCAGAGGCCATCCAATGCGTTGGGCTGCGCTGGGCCAGTTTATTGATCCTGTCCTGCAGTTGATTTTGGTCTTCTGCTAATTTTGTTAATTCTTGATAAGTCTTAGCATCATTCAGTTGTTGCTGTTCAAGCTGGCCAATACGTTGATTTGGCTGCAATAGCGCTTGCTGTAATTGGTCCTGCAGGGCGATATTTTTCGCATCCTGCACCAGCAGTTGCTGTTGCATTTGTTGGTACAGCATAAAACCGCCGCCAAGGGTGCAAGCGGTTAACCCCAGCGCTAATAAAACCCCAAAGCGAATCGCCCACGAGCTTCTATTGGATGCTGGCGTTTGGCTCGGCGCGGTTGAAGGGGTGGCTTTGGCTGTTTGGGATTCGGTGGATGACGCTGATGTTGCGGACATGTCATCGGTCGTTTCCGGTGACACAATAATAGCGGTAGCCTCTGATTCTGGGCTCTTGGCGTCGTGCTTGTTGTTATCCATTTAACAGTCCTTGAAAACATGCTACTGCCGAAATTCGAGTAAAATCGGGCTAAATAGCGCTTAGAGTTTAAGGGCGTTTAGCACGGCTTTGCTGTTGGCGGCATTGGCATTGGTGACTTGGGTTATACCAAAGGCGTGAGCTTGAGCTTCTACTCGGTTACTTGGGACTATGATATGACATGAGCGCAGCCATGCAAATAACTCTTTTGGCACTAAATTAATCAGGTTATCCAGTACTTCACCGCTGGTCACCACAATAGTGTCTATCCCGAAGGCTTGCCATTGCAGAGCTAACTGTTGACCATCGAGTGGCGGGCAAGCTCGTTGATACACTTCCCAATAGCGCAAATGTGCACCGCGCGCAGCCAGTTGTTCGGCTAAGGCTTCGCGGCCACCGACGCCACGTATAATAGTAATCTGCTTACCTTTAATCTCTTGCAGCGGCGCGAGCGTGAGTAGCCCTTCGGTCTGCTGACAGTCATCAGGGGCTTCTAGGGCCGAAATACCGAGCTGGTTTAATGCGTCCCAAGTCGCATGCCCTACCGCGAAGTAGTGAGCTGGAGGCCAAGCTTTATGGGGTGGATTTGTAGTAGTTAAGGCGTTATCCGCAAAAGTCACAGCATTGGCGCTGATGCAGATAATCATATCGGCGTGTGCCAAAGGATGCGGGGTATTCGTTGCGATAGCGGGCGTTGCTTCGACACACAGCAGAGGTGTGACCCAGTGAGCAATGCCTCGTTCATTCAAGGCATCGACCATGGACTGATTGCGCCCCTCGGGGCGCGTCAGTAAGACTTTCATTGACTTAGGCTTTAGCGTAAACGGCGTCGAGAATGCTTTTGGCACCTTTGCTGAGTAACTCTTCAGCAAGGGCAACACCTAATTGCGTGGCTTCGGTTTTTGGACCTGTGATCACGCCTTCGATGATTTCACTGCCATCGGGGTTACCGACTAGGCCGCGTAGCGTCATCTTGTCACCATCGATTTCAGCAAATGCGCCAATCGGCACTTGGCATCCACCTTCAAGGCGAGTGTTCATCGCGCGCTCGGCAAGAACACGGTAGCGAGTTTCTAAATGCTCTAATGGCGCCAGTAGCGCTCTAACACGTTCGTCGTTGATGCGACATTCGATACCTACAGCGCCTTGGCCGTTGGCGGGTAAGGATTCTTCTGCAGAAATAAAGCTGGCAATACGCTCAGACAATTTCAGACGGATTAAGCCAGCAGCGGCAAGAATAATGGCATCGTATTCGCCGTTATCAAGCTTAGCTAAACGAGTTCCAACGTTACCGCGTAAATCTTTGATGATGAGGTCGGGACGTGATGCACGTATCTGACATTGACGACGTAGGCTCGAGGTGCCCACAGTTGCGCCTAATGGTAATTCGCTGATCGATTTATATAAATTCGATACAAAGGCATCGCGGGGATCTTCGCGCTCGCAAATCACTTCAAGGCCTAAGCCTTCAGGGAAGTCGACTGGCACGTCTTTCATTGAGTGCACGGCGATATCGGCAAGATCGTCTAACATAGCGACTTCAAGCTCTTTGACGAACAAACCTTTACCGCCCACTTTGGCTAGCGGCGTATCTAAGATAACGTCGCCTTTAGTGCTCATTGGCAGCAATTCCACCACAATACCTGGGTGAATGCGTTCTAATTCGGCTTTAACAAATTCAGCTTGCCACATGGCCAGCGGACTCTTGCGGGTTGCGATACGTATGCGGTTCTCAGACATGCCTAGTTTCCATCAAAGATCTTAGTTGCGCCAATGCTAACATTGGCAAATCGTTTATGTAAGGAAGCCGTATCGATTCTTTGAAGTCGGCGATGTTCTACATGGCGTGAAAGTGTGATGCGCTTCACATATAGTTGCTCGTGTTTGCAAAAGTGTTAACATGAGCACACTTCTCATAAGTGTCTAAGTGTTGTGTTTTTGAATGGATCGGCAAATACAGTTTCCTGATATAGCTGAACGACTTAATAAGGTCCGCATTGCGCGCGCCTTGGCTTTGCTATCGCCGCTGCAAAAACACTTATTCCATTTGATCCCCTTTTTAATCCACCAGAACAGCGTTCAGTATCCCGGCTATCATGCCGCTAATACGCCCTGTGGAATTAATGAGTATCAGTTTAGCGAAATTGAATCCCAGGCCTGCGATGTTTTCTCGCTACCCTTTATTACTCAAGAAGCTGACATCAATGCCTTTGATGGCGTTTATGCCATGGGCAGTACTGGCAGTTTTGGCCAAAATACCAAGAGTGATGTCGATGTTTGGTTAGTGCATAGGGCTGATTTAAGTCCTGAAGAGTTAGCGCTGATCAGGATTAAAACCGATAGATTGACCGCATGGTTTGCCGAGTATCAGTTTGAGGTGAACTTTTACTTAGTCCACCCACAACAGTTTTGTGGTGATCAAACTTTGCGTGGTTGTCTGTCAACCATGGCCCATGAACACAGTGGCAGCACCCAGCACTGGTTGTTACTGGAAGAGTTTTATCGCAGTCAAATTCGTCTGGCGGGTAAAGCTATTGCATGGTGGCCTGACGCTAAACTCAATCCTGCACTCTTGTTCTTAGGCGATGTGCATGAATTACCTGCGAGTGAGTACTTTGGTGCTTCCTTATGGCAGCTTTATAAAGGTTTAGAAAAGCCCCATAAGGCGCTGATTAAAGTATTGTTACTCGAGGCCTATGCCAGCGATTATCCCCATTCAACGGTGCTTTGTGATCGCCTCTGGCAGAAAACCTTAGCCGGTGATTTTTCGACGTCGAACGATGCTTATTACTCTATCTACGAGATTATCGAAACCTATTTGCTCAAGCAGAATGATACCCGTCGACTTGAGATTGCGCGGCGCTGCTTTTATCTAAAATGTGGCGTGCACTTGAGCCGCACGCAAGAGGGCAAAGATTGGCGTTATCCTAAGCTGCAAAAATTGGTGCAGGATTGGCAATGGCCCGACAGTTTGATCAGCACCTTAGACGATTGCGAACATTGGCACAGTGGCCAGCTCAATTGGTTTAACGAGCAGCTGAATGAACTCTTGTTGGCGAGCTATCAGACCTTACTGCGCTTCGCATCGACCCATGAGCTCAATGAAGGCTTGCGGATTGAAGAGCTGGGCATGCTCACCCGTAAATTGCACACCTATTTTAGCCAAGACGAAGATCAAATCGCGAAGCTGAATCTACTGTGGAGTGCCTCGGTCGCCGAGTCCGATGTGACTATGGTGTCAAGCTCGCGCGAGCGACAATATTATCTTTATCGACAGGAGCCGCTGCCACAAAATTTGTTAGGTGAGTCGGCGATATGTAAGGGAAAAACCCCATCCGCCTTGATGATCTGGGCATGTCTAAACGGAATTTCGACACCTGAAACACAATGGCACGAATACGGTCAGAGTAAGGCAAAGTCAAAACGGCTTACCGAAGCGTCTAAGCGGTTACTGAATTTTATCGACCACGATTGGCGCGTGTCGAAACGGGACTTATGCCAGCCGTGGCATTTTCGTAAGCTGATTTTTGTGCTTAATCTGGACTGCGATCCCACCATTGAATGGGGCGGACAGGAAATGATGGTCGATGTGATGAATGCTAACGTGTTCTCACTCGGGCGTAAAAAAGCCAATATGCTTGGGGCGTTAGATGCCATTTGTTTGAATAGTTGGGGTGAGTGGCAGTGCCATCGTTTCGAAGGGGATACCGCGGTATTGCAAGCCTTAGCCTTTGTGACCCCAGGACTCCGGCGGGCCAGCTTACCCGTGGACATGGATGTGATCAGTTGCTCGCAAAAGTTACGGCCACAGCTCAAGTTAGCGGTGAAAAATCTACTTAAGCAAACCATGCGTTTGTGCCAAAAAGTGCAGCAATCCAGCACCTTAGTACAGCCGCTACAGATAAGGCATACCCGCTATGGGATCTTTTTTAATCCCTTAGGCATGGCCTATCAGGATTTGAGTGATGCTAAGTCTTTTTATCAGCAGTTATCCCGCAGTCATCTTGTGTTGCTGCCACGGCCTGAATTGGGTGACGATCCCTTTTCGAGTATGCCTAAAGTGGTGCAGAACTATGCGGCGAAAGGGGCGATTCAATATTTTCTACGCCAACGAGTCGATAACTTGGATGTATTTATTCTCGATGAGGAAAACCAGCTGAGTCATTATGTGCAGGCGGGATCAAACATGGCCGAGTTAGTGAATAAAGTCAGTCATCACTATGTGTTCGATGAGCATTATGCTTCACGGGCACGATTCAATATTCCGCAGTTTTTCCATCTAGTACGAGTGGCAGGGGAGTTAACTGTGGCGCCGTTCGGCATAGATATGAGTGACCTAGACACTGAGTTTTAAGCTGGTTTTTTAACATAAATAATGGGAGCTAAGGCTCCCATTATTGTTTTGCACTATTATGGCTTTGCGCTACGACTGGATTAGATTAAAAGCTAAGCTTAATTCCGCCTTGGCGCTCGATAGACTCTTGCACGAATGGCATAAACTCGCCGCCATTACGTCCGTCCATCCATTTACCTTCAACAAAACCAAAATGATATCCACCAAAACGTGTGGCTACCCAAATCTCATGCAAAGGTTCTTGCTTGTTGATCACTATCTTAGAGCCATCAACAAATTCTAATTGCAATACGTTGCCACTGGCATCGATATCAACATCGGCATCTTGCTCATCAATCGCAGTTTCAATCGCATTTTCTATGGCTTGGAACATGTCATCGGCGAGCTGGTGAAATTCTGTATCTGTAATGGCCATGCATTTCTGTCCTTTGCTTTCGTCAAGATGGGTGCGATTATAAGGCCATTAGTCACCAGATGCACAGATGTTGAGAAAAATGAGACTGTTTTTATTGTTATTGCTTGGTAGCCTATTCATTACGGCATGCGGGCAGAAGGGCCCCCTCTATCGATCGCCCGCCACAGAGGTGAATCAACCTAAAAAGGTTGATGAAGCTAAAACTGTGCCTGAAGTGGAAGAGATTAAAACCGAAATTAGAGCCATCGAAGCACAAAAAACACAACAATAACAATAGCTATAACTAAAACGACCATCACTATCGCAGCGATAAAGCGCAGTAAGGAATCAGACATTGGATCACTTTCTCTACCAACAAAATGCCCTGCACGCCGAAGGCTGCCAGGTTGCCGATTTAGCTCAAACCTATGGCACACCGCTGTATATCTATTCCCGCGCCACGCTAGAGCGCCATTGGCATGCTTTTAATAATGCTGTGGCAGATCATCCACATTTGATTTGTTACGCAGTTAAAGCCAATGCGAACTTGGCCGTACTGAATGTGCTGGCACGTTTAGGCAGTGGTTTTGATATTGTGTCGGGCGGTGAGTTAGCAAGAGTGATCGAAGCGGGCGGCGATCCCGCTAAAGTGGTGTTCTCTGGCGTAGGTAAAACTGCGGCCGAAATGGAACAGGCACTTAATCTGGGCATTTATTGCTTTAACGTTGAATCGAGTGCTGAACTTGAGCAGTTAAATCTGGTCGCAGGTCGTTTAGGTAAAGTCGCGCCTGTGTCCCTGCGGATTAATCCCGATGTTGATGCGGGAACCCATCCCTACATTTCGACTGGCCTTAAAGAAAACAAATTCGGTATTGCTATGGATGAGGCTGAAATCGTTTTCGCCCGTGCCCATGCGTTGCCACATTTAAAAGTGAAAGGTGTCGATTGCCATATCGGCTCACAACTGACTGAAATCAAACCATTCCTCGATGCGATGGATCGTATGCTTGCGTTAATCGACCGTTTGGCCGAGCAGGGTATAGTTATTGAGCATTTCGATGTGGGTGGTGGTTTAGGGGTGACCTATGATGCCGAAACGCCGCCACATCCTGATGTGTATGCCGCCGCCATATTGGCGCGTTTGGGCGACCGTCAACTGAAGCTAATCTTCGAGCCGGGCCGTGCGATTGCCGCCAATGCGGGGATTTTTGTTACTCAAGTGCTGTATCTTAAAGAAAACAGCGACAAACGTTTTGCGATTGTCGATGGCGCGATGAATGACTTGATTCGTCCCGCACTCTACAGTGCATGGCAAAATATTATCCCAGTCGTGCCAAGGGACTCAGAGGCCTATGAGTTTGATATTGTTGGCCCAGTGTGCGAAACCGGTGACTTTTTAGGTAAAAATCGCCAGCTCGCGTTAGCCGCGGGTGATTTACTGGCGGTGCGTTCGAGTGGTGCCTATGGTTTTGCCATGGCCTCTAACTACAACACTCGTCCTCGTGCGGCTGAAGTTATGGTGGATGGTGAGCAGGCTTTCTTAGTGCGTGAGCGAGAAAAATTGTCTCAGCTCTGGCAAGGTGAGCAACTCCTGCCGTAAACTAGAAAAATTATATTGATTCAGGCGCTTGGTTTCATACTTTATGAGCGGCGCCTCGGCTTAAAGGATAAGTATCTTGATCCAATTCACTAAGATGCACGGACTGGGCAATGATTTTATGGTGGTCGATGGGGTCACGCAGAACGTGTTCTTTTCGCCTGAGCAAATCCGCCGTTTAGCCGACCGTAACTTTGGCATAGGTTTCGACCAACTACTCTTGGTTGAGCCACCCTATGATCCTGATTTAGATTTTCATTATCGCATCTTCAATGCCGATGGCTCTGAAGTAGAACAATGCGGTAATGGCGCCCGCTGTTTTGCCCGTTTTGTGCGTAATAAAGGCCTGACTAACAAGAGTAAAATCCGTGTTAGTACTTCGTCTGGTAAGATGACTCTGCGCTTAGAACGCGATGGTACAGTTACCGTGAATATGGGCGTGCCGATCCTCGAACCGAGTCAGATCCCCTTTAAAGCTAAGAAAGCTGAGAAAACCTATTTACTGCAAACACCGCTGCAAACCTTTTTATGTGGCGCGGCTTCTATGGGTAATCCCCATTGCGTGCTCGACGTTGAAGATGTGGCGAGCGCCTCCGTTGCTGAAATTGGTGCCATGCTCACTAAGCATGAGCGTTTTCCGCGCGGTGTGAATGTGGGATTTATGCAGGTCGTGGACTCAGGCCACATTAAGCTGCGGGTGTATGAGCGCGGCGCGGCCGAAACCTTGGCCTGTGGTACAGGCGCATGTGCCGCTGTGGTTGTAGGTCAAGTGCAAGGAAAGCTCGGCCAGCAAGTGCGGGTGGATTTACCCGGCGGCACCTTAACCATCAACTGGGAAGGCGAGGGTAAACCTTTGTGGATGACGGGCCCCGCGCAGCACGTTTACGATGGACAAATTCAGTTATGACAGAGCCCTTGATGCCGCAGACGGATGTGCCTTTCGATGAGTTGATTATTCGCGAATATCTGCTGGATAATCCTGACTTTTTTAATCGCTATCCCGAGCTGCTGCTGGCAATGCGCTTGCCTCACATGGAGCGCGGCGCCATCTCTTTGGTGGAACGTCGCCAAGAAATGCTGCGCCAGCGAGTGAGCCAGTTGGAAGAAGAAATTACCAGTCTGTTAACCATGGCGGCGCGTAACGAGAAGATTTACCAATTCAATACTGAGTTATCCTTTCAGTTACTGAATTGTGCCGATCTAGTGTCACTTAAAGAAGTGTTGGCCGACAGTTTGAAATTACAGTTTAATTTCAGCCATGTGCGTTTGATCAGCGTGCTCGATACCGATATGAAGGCAATATGGGATCAAAGGCTGCATAAAGGTCACTATTTTGGCCGACTCACGCAGCAAGAGGCTAAACGCCTATTTGGTAGCGAAGTGGGGTCGGTGGCACTGACGAAATTGTCGGAAGACAACCCAGTCATTTTTGCTATTGCCAGCCAAGATGCCACCCATTTTCATCCTGATATGGATAACATGCTGCTGGAACAACTGCGGCGTTTGCTGGCGCACATGCTCGCTAAGCTGTAACGGCTGTTGAGCGATTGTGCTCACCTAAGGCTTAGCAAAACCCATGAGGAAACCGATATGAGTACGCAAACAGCCGAAGTGTCGGCGCTTAATACTCAATGGTTACAAACCTTTGAACGCTATCTGAGTACCGAGCGGCAGTTGTCGGCCCATACAGTACGTAATTACCTTTACGAGCTTAATCGCGGTAGTGATCTCTTGCCTGACGGCGTGCATCTACTCAATGTGAGTCGCGAGCATTGGCAGCAAGTGTTAGCCAAATTGCACCGCAAAGGCTTAAGCCCGCGATCGCTTTCTCTGTGTTTATCTGCGGTAAAACAATGGGGTGAATTTTTGCTGCGCGAAGGTGTGATTGAGCTTAATCCTGCCAAAGGCTTAAGTGCTCCCAAACAAGCCAAACCGCTGCCGAAGAATATCGATGTCGATGCGATCAGTCACTTGCTCGACATTGAAGGTACAGATCCCCTAAGCCTGCGGGATAAGGCCATGATGGAATTGTTTTATTCCAGTGGTTTACGTTTAGCAGAACTCGCCGCGCTTAATTTATCCAGTGTGCAATACGATTTGAAAGAAGTGCGAGTCTTAGGTAAAGGCAATAAGGAACGTATCGTCCCTGTCGGTCGTTTAGCGATTGCTGCTTTGCTGAATTGGCTCAATTGCCGAAAGCAGATCCCCTGTGAAGATAACGCCTTATTTGTGACCGAAAAGGGCAAGCGACTCTCCCATCGTAGTATTCAGGCGCGGATGGCTAAATGGGGGCAAGAGCAGGCATTATCGGTGCGCGTGCATCCACATAAACTGCGCCACTCCTTTGCCACTCACATGTTAGAAGCGAGCGCCGATCTGCGGGCGGTGCAAGAATTATTGGGCCATGCGAACCTAGCGACCACGCAAATTTATACCAGTTTGGATTTCCAACACTTAGCTAAGGTGTATGATAACGCCCATCCTAGAGCGAAAAAAACACAGGATAAATAATGCGTTGCTATCTTAGACCTCAAAATATTCAAGCGATCAGTTTCGATCTCGACGATACCCTGTACGATAATCTACCGCATATTTTAAATGCCGAAGCCGAGCTGGCGACGTTTCTGTTGCAGACTTATCCATTGTCGCAGGCGTGGCAAACCCATGATTGGCGCAGGCTAAAACTGCAACTGCTGCAGCAAAATCGCGAGCTCGCCCACGATACCAACGCTGCCCGTTTGGCAACGCTTCGCCAAGGGCTAATACAGCTAGGGTATTCGGCCGTTGAAGCCGAACGCGGCGCTGAGCAAGGATTAGCGTGTTTTTATTTTTATCGCAGCCATTTTCAAGTATCTGACGAAGTGCTCCTGTTACTCAAACGCTTATCGCAACATTTTAGATTAATCGGCATCACCAATGGCAATGTGGATGCCGAGCGAATTGGTTTAGGCGATGCCTTCGAGTTTGTGTTGCATCCAGGCAATGGCGTGCATATGAAACCCGCCAAAGACATGTTCGAATTGGCCTGCTCGCGATTAAATATTGCACCGCAGCATTTACTGCATGTTGGCGACAGTATGAATGCCGACGTTCGTGGTGCGCGGTTGGCTGGGTGCCAGTCTGTGTGGTTGAATCCGAGTTTTGGCCGAGTCGATTCCTTACCTATTGCGGCCTTGTTACCCCATTTAGAAATTAATGCTCTCGATGCGTTAATCAAAGTGCTGGCTATCGACGTAAACTAACTCTGTGGGCAGCGTTGAATCTGCCTCTTTGCTAATCCAGAGTGATTGAGATCAAGGTTTGTTCCCAAAATTTGCACTAGAGTGAAGCCTAATATTACTGAAGTCACTGACTAAGGCTGTGTTATGGCGCGTATCGGGTTGTTATTACTGCTCACTTTATGTTGGATAGCGCCGGTATCGGCCCATGAGATCCATTCGGGTGGCGGTTTCATGTCAGGTTTTAATCATCCGGTTTTGGGATTTGATCACTTGCTCGCTATGTTGAGTGTGGGCATGTTGAGCACCCAGCTCGGTGGCCGCGCGATTTGGACAGTGCCCCTCGCTTTTGTTGTCTTTATGTTAGTGGGCGGGATTTTAGGTTTATACGCCATTGCCGTTCCCTTCGTTGAAATCGGCATCGCCCTCTCGGTATTGTTACTCGGTCTTGCCATCGCTTTTGATCGTCAAATTCCACAGTTATTCGCCATGGCATTTGTTGGCGTATTTGCGATTTTCCACGGGCATGCCCACGGCGCCGAAATGCCAGCATTGGCAAGCCCGGTTTTGTATGCCCTAGGATTTTTATTTGGCACTGCGGTCATCCATTTAGGCGGCGTAATGATAGGCCTTGGAATGCAGCGGATGACAGGACAACGTAACCTAATGCGTGTCACGGGCGCAGCGATTGCTGCCATGGGCGGTTATTTGTTAGCTGGATTTTGACGTAATAACATGTCGGATTAACGCGCCTTGAGCTGCTTCATGCAAAGATGGGCGCGGCGTAACAGTAGATTGACCTGCCGACGGCTCGCATGCATGTCGGCATCTCCCACCCTAAAATAACTCCCAGTGTAAGGATCGCCGCCGACATAGATAGGTTTGAGCTGCTCTGGCGCCAGCGGTACACGGATGCGAATCAGCTTTTTATTCATAATTTCAATAATCTGCACATCTGAAATCGCCAAAATATTATGGCTAGTACGGCTAGGATTATCGAGTATCTCCCAAAACTCTTGTAAAACAGGAAGCGGATTGGGAATGCCTTGAATGCTGAAATGGCCACGTTCTTCGCGTACGCCTAGGATGATCTCGCCACCCAAGGTGTTAGCAAAGGAGCTATAAGTAGCCCAAATATCTTCGGGTAATTGACCTTGGCCGTCGCGGCCACCGGCGAGTTTAAACTCTACTTGTGCCGATTCGTGTAAATCGGCAATATCATCGAGTGCAAATGATTGAAATGTCATGGCAGCTTATCCGTCAGCGACACATGACTTGTTGTAGCACGTCAACAATTGAAAGGCCAGACCTAGGTCCAGCCTTAAAATTCTGCAGATGATCCGAAATTTAAGGGACATCACAGCAGCAACATTTAATCGATTATTGAGCGAGACCTAATGCCTTAGGAAATAGAATATTGTTTTCTAAGTGAATATGCTGATGTAAATCAGCCTCAAATTCCGCTAGCGTGGCATAACACACACGCCACGTAGTGCAAGCATGTTCCGGTGGCGTGAAGTCGTTCGTGAGCTCGTGTAATTTTTGCAAGATCAAACCGACTTCTTCATGTTCGTGCTGCATCGCATTGATGGGATTACCAATATGGCCAAAGCAAGTTTCAATGTGCTCTGCTTGACTTAAACCGCGTATCGCCGGAAACAGTATTTTCTCTTCTTTCATTAAATGCGGCATCAGGTCTTCTACTAAAGCACGTACCCAACCCGCAAAGGGAACTATTTCGGCATAGTGCTCACCGTGGGCGCGGACCATCTTCTCGGAGTATTCGACCAATAACGGTGCTTTTTCGCGCACGTATTGATGGTGCGTTGATTCTATATATTCAATAAGTAGATCTAAGGGTAATTGATTCAATTCATCTTCTTTGCTGCCAGTCAGTGTTACCGCATTCAGCGCAGCAACCACTTTTGCGGGATCTATTTCTGCACGCTCGCAGGCGATCGACAGCGGTTTACCGCCGCCACAACAGAAATCGATACCAAATTGGCTGAACACATGGGCGCGGCGAAAATCTTCGGCAACTAACTCACCGACTTTTCTTTCCAGCCAGTGGTTATCCTGAGCGCTCTCACTAAGCGGAAAACCTTGACCAAGTTGTGCATCATGGCGAGGTTGAGAATCCACTCCATGACCAGTGGCTTGTGCATCTTTTGGGGTAGAAGTAGCAGACATGAATAGCTCCAAAGCAGCAATAAATTTACATTCATATTATTTGCAGCTTTAATGCGTAGCAACTAAACCCGACTAAAATACTCAGGATTTGCTGATGATGTCACAGTTAACTGAATAAAATATCTCTTAAGGAGTAGGTGGCCGCCTTAGCTTGGAGTTGCAAATTGGCTCTCGTAACCTTGAAATACAGATTGACGAAAATGCCAAAGTGTTTCGCTTTTTATCACTTAATTTGGTAGCGATAACTTGGCCTTGTTTAGTGTATTCGTACAACTGGGTAGGTTTTGCCCGCGGTAATTGCGACAGGCCCAAAAGGGGCCGAATTGACCATCCTTCAACAGCATATCGCCGCCGCAGAGGTTACAAAGCGGTGATATATGTCCACAAGCCTCATTTAGGCACACCTTAAAGCCTGCAAAATGGTTACGCGTCATTGGGCTAGCGCAGAGTTTGCAGCCTTGCTCCTTGTGATCGCACAAGGGAAAGTGTGAGCAAGAATAAAACGATTTAAAATTTCCCGTTCTAGGCTTAAGCGTTCCCGTGCTGCAACGCACGCATTTTACTTCTTTAAATAACCTTTGTACTAAAGAGGTGCTGAACTCATCTTGTTCAATTGGGTAGTTTTTTGTAAGCAGTTCAGTGACGAAAGGACTCACATCTGTCATATCGGCAATCACATAGGCGCGGTGTTTTGCCCGCGTTAATGCGACATAAAATAGTCGGCGTTCTTCTGCAAATTCAAACGCTTCCGTTTTTGGTAAAAATGCATCTAGTATCGGAGGAGTGACTTTCATTGAAGGGAAGCCATGCATTCCCGTCTTCATCCCCATGATCACCACATAATCGGCCTCTTTCCCTTTCGAAGCATGAAAAGATTGGCACTCAATCTTCATGTTGGGGTACTTAGTTTTAAGTTGGTTAACTTGGGTTTTATCGGGTAACTGAAACCAGAAACGTGCCAGCAAATAGACGTTCGGTAAGCTGCTAAGTTTGTCACTTCCGGCGTTTATCCTTGCATTTATCGCCGTTAATGCTTGTTTCAATGCATTTGGGCTTGGCTCATCTTTACTGGGCGGTTCGTTTTCTCCGCGGCGTAATATTGAAACCGCGGGGGAGGCGACCTGAGTGAGGGAGCGAATATCCTTGCTCAATTGCGTGGGATTCTGGGTAACAAACTGAGTGGCGACTTGCCCAATACTACTGTTAAACCTAAAAGTCAGATCTAAGTCGCTTTGGGCTGTTGGGCCAAAATAGTGAGTAAAATGCGTAGTTAAACTCACATCTGCGCCGCTAAAGCGATAAATCGCCTGCCAGTCATCCCCGACACAAAATAAAGACGCCTGCGCTTTAGAATGGAGCGCACAGGAATCCCTCAAGGCACGCACTAAGCGGGCACGTGGTTCTGAAATATCTTGGAACTCATCCACCATAATGAAACGCCACGGGCTAATAAATTGCCCGCGTTGTAGATACGTCAGCGCTTTGCCAATCATGTCCTCAAAATCAATGTCGCCATTTATTGCTAAATGTTGCTCATAGCGCGTGATTATGGGCTCAAGCAGTTCGAATGCCTTACGGGTCTGCTGAGCATCGGCGGCGCGGGCAAATACCCCCTCAAGGCCATGTTCATCAAGGCAAGCTGCTTTATACAGCCC
Organism: Shewanella sp. DAU305; assembly: GCF_026802235.1. Taxonomy (NCBI): domain Bacteria; kingdom Pseudomonadati; phylum Pseudomonadota; class Gammaproteobacteria; order Alteromonadales; family Shewanellaceae; genus Shewanella; species Shewanella sp. DAU305. The sequence continues at coordinate 4,953,140 of NZ_CP113808.1, read as the reverse complement.
AATCAGCTGACTAAACATTTTTGCCAATTCAGTCACGCGGCCTAGTTCATGCAGGGTGGCGAGTATGGCTTCATCGGGTAAAGGGGCGTATTGCACTTTAAAGACCTGTAAAGCTTGCTCAAGCTTACCGACTAACGACCCGTTTTTATGTTGGTAATAAAATAGTTCAACACACTTAGTACCATGTTGTTTATGTAGTTGGCGTTTCCATGCCATCGATTCCAAGTACTTTTGGTTGTCGATATAAGGGGCGGTATGCTGGTGTTCATCAATACCATAGTATTCAAGATAAACTTGGTATTCAGGCAGATAGAAATCGGGTTGATACTGACGAAAATCAATACTGCGCACATCATGCTCATACTTAGTTTCATAAACATATTCGATGCCATTGCTAAATAGCCAGTTGGCAATGTAGAGCTCACCAAAGCTTTTGACTCGCTCACCTTTAAGGGTGCGAATATCGTTATCATTCAAGTATTGAAAATACTCGCCTTCCACATCGAACTCGAACGGGCTTTTTTCAACATAATAGAAACGGCTGAAGTACTCGAAAAGTTGTTTACGGTAAGCCTCATCTTCAATCAAAGTCTCAAGGGTGTTGTGCACCCACAGCGCTTTGGCTTTGTCATCCTCTGCCCAAGGGGACAAACTGGGTTTAGCGCGCTCAACATCGGCGATAATTTTTAAGCCTAAACTGTGGAAAGTACTCGCCTTGATATCCTCAGTGCCAAGCTTGTTTTTAATCCGCTCATCCATCTCGTCAGCCGCTTGACGGCCATAGGCTAACAGCAGTATTTCATCGGGTTTTGCTTGACCACTCTTAAGCAAATATCCTGCTCGCCCGACCATCACACTGGTCTTGCCCGTGCCTGCACCTGCCAATAGCAAGTTATTATTATCATCGATAATACAAGCTCGGCGCTGTTTTTCGGTTAAGGGGTTAGATTCTACCTGCTCAAAATAGTCGGCAAATTTAACAAGCTGAGACTGAACGTAATCTTCGCGCAACTGCTTTACATCGGCGCGGGTCCAGTGGTGGATTTGCTTAAGCCTCGCTAACACAGAGCGTAAATGTGTCGCTAATGGCAGGTTTTCACACCAAGGGAACCAACGCTGATATTCGCGCGCGACTCTGGCTTGTATCATTTCTAAACGTGATTCACGTAAATAAGTGTGTGCCAGTATTTTATCGACTTTCGCCACTAACTCAGCAATGCGCGCCCCATTAGCATTCGCCCAAAGCAGTGCGATTTCGTTGCCAAATTGATGCTGCGCAAAATAGCTTAGAAACGGCAGTTGATAGGCTTTACCAGATACAGTGAAACTGAGCAAGTATCCGAGCGGACTCAAGGTAAAAACCGGCGGGGAGTCGAGCTGCTGCCAAGTAAAATGTTCGTCAGCGGCAACTTCATTAGCGCTGCGAGAGTGAGCAAAAAAGCCGCCTTTAGTGCGATTAATGCTAATACCACTGGCGCTGAGTTTTACCGCATCAGCTTTGCCAATAAAGAAATGGCCAAACCAACTGTGCTTGATATCTTGTTCAGAGTGAGTCAATGACAATGTAAAACCTACGGCTAAAAAGTTTTAGAATTAACAGGCTGATTTTTAAATGCATTATAACTTAAAACCTGATAGCTCGTGTCAAGGTTGTGCTATGGGTCGGTATGGATTGTCTATTGATTTTGGTCACCAGACGCAGCCAAGCTCATAGTGTTGGTGAATGATGTCTTAGTTGGCGTGTGAGGCGTGGCAAACCAAGCATGATGGTGACTGTGTAACTATGTGTATAAGAAGGACGCACATTAGAAAGGCGTACATTAGAAAACCGTGTATCAGAAAGCAAAAAAGCCTGAATCTCTTCAGGCTTTTTCTTTTCTCAATACAACAGCTTAATCCTTGCGGATTAGTTCATGCCGTATTTTTTCAATTTTTTACGCAGAGTACCACGGTTGATACCTAGCATGTTTGCTGCGCGGGTTTGGTTGCCACGAGTGTGTTGCATGATGATGTCAAGCAGAGGCGCTTCAACTTCGCTTAGCACCATTTCATAAACTTCTTGTGCTTCCTGACCGTCCAACTGTGCGAAGAAGTTAGTTACGGCACGCTTTACTGCGTCACGTAATAACTGGGGCTTGATAGTGCCGTTTGCGGTTTCGATTTTGCCAACGGTAAGCTGGTGAACTTCTGTGTTAGTTGTCTGATCAAACATTCTATTCTGCTCTTTATTAATTCTGTACTAATTCATCAAAATAACATTCCACGAGGGAATACTGTTCTGCAGCGGTTTCCAGCCGATTAAAGTCAGCCCTAAATTGGCGCTGAGCTTCTTGGTCTAGGTACCATCCCATATGTTTTCTGGCGAAGCGGATACCCTTGTATTCACCATACAAATCATACAGTTTGGTGAGGTGTTCCAGCATCACTTGACGCTGTTCGGCAACCTCAATGGGCGCTAGCTTATTACCCGTTTCCAAGTAGTGCTGGATTTCTCTGAAAATCCAAGGCCGTCCTTGAGCACCCCGTCCTATCATCAAGGCATCGGCACCGGTGTATTCCAGCACAAAGCGGGCTTTCTCCGGACTGTCGATATCCCCATTAGCGACGACAGGAATCGAGACATTCTGTTTGATTGCTTTGATCGTGTCGTACTCAGCGTCGCCTCTGTACATACATTGTCTCGTGCGGCCGTGAACGGCGAGCGAGGCGATGCCACAATCCTCTGCAATCTGGGCGATTTGAACACCATTCTTGTGTTCTGGCTCCCAGCCGGTGCGAATCTTTAACGTGACAGGCACATTCACTGCGGCGACCACGGCTTGTAAAATCTCTTTTACCAGCGGCGGGTTTTGCATCAGCGCTGAGCCAGCCAGCTTTTTATTCACTTTTTTCGCGGGGCAACCCATATTGATATCAATGATGTGAGCGCCTTGTTCAACATTGAACAACGCGGCTTGCGCCATTAAATCAGGATCGGCTCCTGCAATTTGCACTGAGCGGATGCCTTCCTCGCCAGAATGCGTCATGCGCTGGCGGCTTTTATCTGTATCCCAAACCTCAGGATTGGATGAAAGCATCTCGGAAACCGCTAGGGCTGCGCCATAACGAAGACAAAGATTACGGAAAGCTTGATCGGTGACACCTGCCATTGGTGCCACGATCAGCTGATTGTTCAGTTGATAGGGTCCAATCTGCATTTTATGTTTCACCTTAGCTCTTCAAAGGGGCGCTATAGTAGCCCTTTTTGTTGGCCGTGAAAAGGTCAATAAATGACCTAGAGGTAATTTTTTTTCTTGACTTTTAATCGGCGAGAAGTCAGAGGCTAAATAGTTGGAAGCCAGCGGTGGCGCATGTTGCGCCACCCTTTAGCGCTATTTACGCTTGCCTGTCAAGCGGCTCCAATCTTCTTTGTGAGCCGCTGCGTCCATATCGAACCATTGGCTATAAAAGTCAGAGATTTCTTGGGCTTGTTCTTTGAGGAGACCGGAAAGGGCAAGTTTGCCACCGGTTTTTACGCGTTCTGCGATCAAAGGCGCTAATTCACGCAGTGGGCCGGCAAGAATGTTGGCGACCAGTACGTCGGCTTTGAGATCGGCGGGTTGATCTTCTGGTAAGTACAAGGCTAGCTTGTCGGCGACATCATTGCGCTCGGCATTAGCACGTGAAGCGTCGATGGCTTGATAGTCGATATCGATACCTGTGACGTTTTTCGCGCCCAGTTTCAGTGCGGCTACGGCTAAGATGCCAGAGCCACAGCCAAAATCAATTACTTCTTCATTGCTTAAATCTAAGCTGTCTAACCATTCTAAACACAGTGCAGTCGTAGGGTGAGTGCCTGTGCCGAAGGCAAGACCGGGATCGAGGATCACATTGACTGCAGTTGGATCGGGGATCTCGCGCCAGCTTGGGCAGATCCACAGACGCGTGCCGAATTGGATGGGGTGGAAGTTATCCATCCATTCGCGTACCCAGTCTTTATCTTCAATTTGTTCGACTTTATGGCTGAAGTGCTCACCGAGAAAAGGCAAGGTTTTCAGCATGGCGATGGTCGGTGTCAGATCGGTTTCTGCATCGAATAAGGCAACGACAACGGTATCGCGCCACAGTGGGGTTTCGCCCAGTTTAGGTTCAAAAATAGGGGTGTCTTTACCGTCTTCAAAGGTGATAGAGACTGAGCCTTCTTCCATGAGCAAGTCGCTGATGGTTTCAGCGTCATCGCTATTGGTGTTGATTCGGAGTTGGATCCAAGGCATGGGGGCATCCTGTGGCTGAGTGTGCAAACGCTAAGGGTTCAAAATATCGCGCTATTGTAAACCATGGCTTAAGGTTCTGCGACTGACTATCGTGGCATAGCGTTTTTGTCTGCGTAGACAAGGTGTTAGCGAACGCGCATTGATTGGTATTAAAAAACGAATTGTCAGTTTTATTATTTGACATAACACTATGAAAAGTATTGGTTAATTGGTTTTACCTTTGTTTGGTTTTGATACGTTTTTTGTGATCATCTTCTAAGAGTTTAACTCCGTCAGGTGAGTTGGCTCACGCTTTAAATCTGTGATGCTGAAGCCGGATCTGCGTTACTGCTATGGTGTAGTTTGCCAAGAGGTGCCAACGACAAACGACATAGGTGAATCCAAGATGACAAGCATAACTCGAGTTCACAATAGGGTGAGTACATCGCAAGGTCATCCTTGGTCAGCAAAGGCTGATAGGCTACAGAGTGCGACTGGGATTATGCTCGGCGGCTTTTTATTGCTGCATATGCATTTTGAGTCGAGCATTTTGCTGGGTAAAGAGGCTTTTTACCATGTAGTGCAGTTGCTTGAAGGTGGCATGTTCAGCAGCACAGGACATGGTTTCCCTATAGTTACTAAAGTGTTTTCGGTGTTTATGTTATTGGTGGTGATAGTGCATGCGGCGGTGGCACTGCGGCGTTTTCCTGCGCAGCTCGGGCAATGGCGCGCCCTGCGCTTGCACATGGGTAGCATCAACCACAAGGATACCCATGCGTGGTTTTGGCAACTGATCACCGGCTTTATCTTATTTTTCCTCGTCCCAGTTCACCTCTTCACTATGATTTTGAATCCTGAAATTGGCCCGCATTTATCGGCTGAGCGGGTGTATCACGATAATGCTTGGTTGCTGTATGTGCTGTTGCTGCCTGCTGTGGTTGTGCACGCCATGATTGGCCTGTATCGCGTCGCGGTAAAGTGGGGCATAACCACCAAACGCTCAGGCCTGCGAAAATTCGCCAAGGTGCTGATTATTTACTTGCTATGCCTTGGTACTGCGAGCCTAGTTTCATATCTATTTATCGGCAGTGAGCTGGGTATTCCTGTACAGCCTTTCGTGCCTGAGTAGGTTTTGAGCCGGCAGCAGGATTTTGTTTCACTGCTATTATTTAAGCATTAGGTTAATTATTCAGCACTCAATTGATCTGGCTCACGTTTTCGTGTGGATATGTGAGCGATATTAATTTGCACTAAGACTTAATGAGATTGGCTCGATAAGGTCAACGGTATGAGGCGAGAGGGTGGCGATCAAACTAACTATTAAAAAATGGAGTGCTTGGCTGGATTTAAGTCAGAGCTTGTCTGGCGTCATCCTCGCGGTTTTTCTGTGGACCCACTTAGTCTTAGTGTCATCGATTTTACTGGGTAGCGATGCCATGAATTGGGTAGCGCGCACTATGGAGCTGAGCTTTCTTTCTGATGATGGCCACGGTTATCCCTGGGTGGTGACGGGTATTGCAATGGGTATCGCGGTTCTTGCGTTAGTGCATGTGTTAGTTGCGCTGCAAAAGTTACCCATGAGTTTGCGCCAGCAAAGGGCATTGCGGCAGCAAATGCAAGTGATCAACCACAGTGATACGCGTCTATGGCGTTGGCAAGCTATTACCGGTGTAGTGATTTTACTGCTGTTGCCAGTACATCTGTGGCTTATTGGCTCGGCTCCCGAAACCATCGGCCCCCAAGGGAGCGCCGACCGTATTTGGAACCAAGGGGTGTGGATGGTTTATCTGCCTTTGTTGCTTACTGTGGAGTTACATGCGGCGATTGGTATTTACCGTGTGGCTTTGAAATGGGGCGCGGCGCGGGATCTCAATAGCCGCAGTCGATTACGTAAGATCAAAACCATAGTGAGCGTGCTATTTATCACAGTAGGCATAGCTTCACTGCTGGCATTTTTACCCCATGCGAGTTAATTCCACCGGCAATTAATGAATAAGTCAATCAATGAATAAGTTAATCGTGAATAGAATGTCGAACATCGCAAACTACATAAGAATAAATGACCCGATTAAGGAGCAGGCGTGAAACTGATTTATACCGATTCATTAGTGGTAGGTGCCGGACTTGCTGGCTTAAGGGTCGCCATCGCGTCAAAAGAGCGTGGACTCGATACCTTAGTTCTGTCACTCATTCCTGCAAAACGTTCCCACTCTGCAGCTGCCCAAGGCGGCATGCAGGCGAGCTTAGGCAATGCAGTAAAGGGTATGGGCGATGATGAAGACGTGCATTTTCAAGATACGGTAAAAGGTTCCGATTGGGGCTGCGATCAAGATGTCGCGCGGATGTTTGCTCACTGTGCACCTAAGGCGGTGCGTGAATTGGCTACGTGGGGCGTACCTTGGTCGAGGGTGAGTGCTGGCCCAAGAGATGTGATCGTTAACGCGCAAAAAGTGACGCTGCATGAGGCGCAGGAAGCCCATGGACTGATTAACGCCCGTGACTTTGGCGGCACAAAAAAATGGCGCACTTGCTACACGGCCGATGGTACGGGTCATTCGCTGTTATACGCTATGGATAACAAAGCGATTTCTATGGATATTCCCGTCCATGAACGTATCGAAGCGTTGGCACTGATTCACGATGGTAAACGTTGCCATGGGGTGATCGCCCGCTGTTTGATAACCGGTGAACTCAGGGCCTATGTGGCTAAGTCCACCACTATTGCCACTGGCGGATATGGCCGCATTTATGAAGTGTCGACCAATGCGATCATCTGCGAAGGTATTGGTCAAGCACTCGCGTTAGAAACGGGCGTGGCAAGGCTTGGCAATATGGAAGCGGTACAATTCCATCCCACTGCTATCGTTCCCGTGGGTATTTTAACCACGGAAGGTTGCCGTGGTGATGGCGGCTTATTGCGCGATAAAGACGGTTACCGCTTTATGCCAGACTATGAGCCCGATAAAAAAGAGTTGGCATCGCGGGATGTGGTATCGCGCCGCATGACAGAACACATACGGAAAGGGAAGGGCGTTGATAGCCCCTATGGGCCGCATCTGTGGCTGGATATCACTCTGTTAGGTCGCAAACATATCGAAACCAACCTGCGTGAAGTGCAGGAAATTTGTGAAAACTTCCTCGGTATCGATCCCGCAAAAGATTGGATCCCGGTACGGCCAACGCAGCATTATTCCATGGGCGGCATTCGAACCAATGCCACGGGTGAAAGCCCGCAGCTCAAAGGCTTGTTTAGCGTCGGCGAAGCGGCGTGTTGGGACATGCATGGTTTTAACCGTTTAGGCGGTAATTCGCTGGCCGAGACCGTGGTTGGCGGCATGATTATTGGTAAATATGTCGCCGATTTTTGTGAGAACAATAGCCTAGAGATAGACACTCAGCTTGCTGAACGGTTTATGCAGCAAGTGCAGAGTGAAATAGATTTGCTGATCGAAGGTGATGGCCACGAGAGCGCCTTTGCCCTCAAACGTGAAATGCAGCGCATCATGATGGATTATGTGGGGATTTTCCGTAATGGCCCCGAGCTTGATAAGGCTGTTGCCGAGCTTAAAGTGTTGCTGGAACGTTCGCGTAAACTCGGACTTAAGTGTAAAAAGCGTCACGCCAATCCTGAGCTGGTCGAAGCCCTGCGGGTCAAGCGTATGCTAAAAGTGGCGCTGACTGTGGCCTGCGGCGCAGCGGCACGAACAGAGAGCCGTGGTGCCCATGCTCGAGAAGATTATCCACAGCGCAATGATCGCGATTGGCTAAATCGTACCTTAGCCAGTTGGCCGGATCCCGATGCGCTCGAACCTGTGCTTAATTACGAAGCGCTGGATGTAATGAAGATGGAACTCCCGCCGGGTTATCGTGGTTATGGCATCAACAACGCCATAGTGCATCCCGATACCGAAAAGCGTGAGCAGCAGATTGTCGAAATTTTAGCTGAGCTAGGTGACGATGCTGACCGTTATCAACGCCAGCGGGCGCTTATGCCCTTTGAATTACCCGAAAGCTTACAACCCAATAATGAACGTTTGAGTGATACCTTAAAAAGCCCGTCCGCCAATGCGTTAGGAGAAAAATCATAATGAGCCAAGGTCGTCAGTTAACCTTTAATATCTTTCGTTATGATCCGCAGGAGCCAAACGATAAGCCCAAAATGGTGCGATATCAGCTCACTGAAACGCCGGGTATGACGGTCTTTATCGCCCTTAATAAACTTAGGGAAGAACAAGATACCTCGATGCAGTTCGACTTTGTTTGTCGTGCGGGCATTTGTGGCAGTTGCGCTATGGTGATTAACGGTTTCCCGACGTTAGCGTGTCGTACCTTAACCGCCAAATATCCTAAGGGCGAAGTCACCTTAATGCCGCTGCCAGGCTTTGAGTTGATTGGCGACCTATCAGTCAATACCGGTAAGTTTATGCGGGAATTGGCCGAACGCTTAAAGCTGTGGTTACACCCTAAGGCCAATGACATCAGCGTGCATCGCCTCGAAGATCCAATGGATCCAGACGAAGCTGCGCGCCTGTATGAGCTAGAGCGCTGCGTTGAGTGCGGCGTGTGTGTTTCAGCTTGTGCGACCAAACAAATGCGTGAAACCTTTGTCGGCGCCGTAGGTATGATGAAAATTGCCCGTTTCGAGATGGATAGCCGTGACGCTCGTACTGCCGAGGATTTTTACCATGTGATTGGTAATCAGGATGGGGTGTTTGGTTGTATGACTTTACTCGGCTGCCAAGACAACTGTCCTAAGGATTTGCCACACATGCAGCAAATCGCCTATTTACGCCGCAAGATGGCCATGACTTTGATTTAATTCATTATGAAAAATGAAAAGCGCCAACTCGCTTGGCGCTTTTTATTGATTAACAGGCGTAGCTTTTATGGATGTCAGCTCGACTGATTAAGTCTGCCGTTTGGGCGACAAATGCTTGGAAATGCGCACTCGCCATATGCTCATCCAATGCCGCTTGGGATTGCCAAATTTCGTACATCCAGAAGATATTTTCATCATCCAATGAGTGGTGCAGTTTGTATTCGATGCAGCCAGCCTCGGTATGCGTGTCGGTCACGAGTTGCTTGAGTATCTTAAATAGCGCGTCGCTTTGGCCTTGATTCGCTATGATTTGGGCAAATACCGTTATTTTCATTGGTTAAAACCTTCCAAAACAATTTTACCTATGGCTTTGCCTGACTCAATCTGAGTGTGGGCCTTGATTAAGTTCTGCGCATTAATTGTGCCGTAGTGCTCGCCGAACGTACTCTGTAACTCACCTGTATCGATAAGTGCGCTTAAGCGATTGAGTAAGTGATGTTGGGCTATCATATCTTCGGTTTGATACAGGCTGCGGGTAAACATCAGCTCCCAATGCAGTGACAGGCTCTTACGCTTGAGTTTCATCACATCTAATGGCCCCTTAGGATCATCGATTAACGCCAGTTTCCCTTGTGGCTTAAGCACTTGTACGATCTCATCGAAGTGTTGATCGGTTTGGGTCAAGCTAATCACATGGGTCACATCAGCAATGCCAATATTGGCAAGTTCGCCCGAGAGTGATTGAGTGTGGTCTATGACCGCATCGGCGCCGAGTTTTTGCACCCAAGCGGTGGATTCTGGGCGAGAGGCCGTGCCTATCACCTCTGCCCCTGTGAGTTTTACCGCCAGCTGAGTGATGATAGAGCCAACGCCACCTGCCGCGCCGATAATTAAAATACGGGCGTCAGTTGCCGAACCATCTTGGGGCAAACCTAAGCGGTCGAATAGAACCTCCCATGCTGTAATTCCGGTTAAGGGTAATGCCGCCGCTTGGGCATAAGTTAAACTCTTAGGTTTATGGCCGACAATTCGCTCATCAACCAATTGATATTCGGCATAACTGCCGCTGCGGCTAATGTCGCCCGCGTACCACACTTCATCACCGACGTTGAAAAGACTGACGTTTTCGCCAACTGCTTTGACGACGCCGACGGCATCCCAGCCGATGATCTTATATTCGCCCGCAGGTGCAGAGCTGGATGCGCGGATTTTAGTGTCGACCGGATTGACGGAAATGGCTTTAACTTCCACCAAGAGGTCAAAACCTGTCGCCGTCGGTTCGGCTAACGTGATGTCTTCTAATGCATTGGGTGCTGTGATTGCACCTGCAGTTTGGTAACCAATGGCTTTCATGTCTATTCCTCTGGGTGTACTGGCTGGAGTCTACTTGTTTGAGTGTACTTGTATCGTGTGGCCATTGTGTGGAATATTAGCCAAGAGATAAACAGGGTAAAGTTTGTAATTTTTTCAAAGGATTTTTGATAATCATGTTGATTAATGATTTAGCTTTGTTCGTGCGGGTCGCCGATTGTGGCAATATTTCTGCCGCTGCGGCCGAGATGGATATCTCCGCCGCTTCTGCCAGTGCTGCAATAAAACGGCTTGAGAAACAGCTCGATACTAGCTTATTTATCCGCACGACACGCAGCTTACGTTTGACTGTGCAAGGTGAACGTTATCTTATTCATTGCCGACGTGCGCTAAGCGATTTAGCGCTTGGCGAACAGGCTATCGCCAGTGATAAAGGTAAAATATCCGGCACCTTAAGCCTGTCGGTTTCTTCAGACTTTGGCCGTAATCTGTTTGTGCCTTGGCTCGACGAGTTCTTGCTCGATTTCCCACAATTGCAAGTGCGCTTGCATCTTGGCGATAATATCAGCAGCTTTTATCACGATAAAATTGATGTCGCGGTGCGTTACGGCAAACCGCAGGACTCAAACCAAGTGGCATTTCCGCTCTGCAGTGTTGATCGTGTCTTGTGCGCCTCACCTGAATATCTGGCCGAGTTTGGTGTGCCAGATTCATTAGAACAGCTGATAGAGCATAATTGCTTGTTTTATAAGTTAGATGAGCGAACCCACGATCAATGGCAATTTAGGCGCGACGGCCAAGAATATAAAGTGCGTGTCACGGGCAACCGTAGTGCTAACGATGCGGAAATAGCTCGTCGCTGGGCTGTGGCAGGTAAAGGATTGGTATTTAAGTCGAGTCTAGATCTGGCCGATGACTTAATTTCAGGGCGGTTAGTACGATTGTTGCCTGAGTATCAAGGTGAGCCAGTCGATTTGTACTTAGTGTGCCCAGGACGCGAGCATGTGACGCCTGTTGTCTTGTTGCTGCGGGAAATGCTGCGGCAGCGCACACAGGCTTTGAGTAAAAGCTTAGGTCAAATACTGGCAGTAAAAAAATCTTAGGATTTAAGAAACAAAAAAGCCGCATGATGCGGCTTTTTAGCGACTCGCGAAGATTAAGACTTAGCGCGTTTCATGGCGGTAAAGAATTCTTCGTTAGTCTTGGTCATAGCCAATTTGTCGATTAAGAATTCCATTGCGCTGACTTCATCCATAGGATTTAAAATCTTACGCAGGATCCACATTTTTTGCAGTTCTTCTTGAGTCGTGAGTTTTTCTTCACGACGCGTACCACTACGGTTGAAGTCAATGGCTGGGAACACACGCTTTTCAGCCGCTTTACGTGACAGATGCAGCTCTTGGTTACCTGTACCTTTAAATTCTTCGTAGATCACTTCGTCCATCTTAGAACCTGTATCAACCAAAGCAGTGGCGATAATGGTCAAGCTGCCGCCGTGTTCGATGTTACGTGCCGCACCGAAGAAGCGTTTTGGACGGTGCAGGGCGTTCGCATCCACACCACCGGTTAACACTTTGCCCGATGACGGGATAACAGTGTTATAGGCACGGGCTAGACGAGTAATAGAATCGAGTAGAATAACCACGTCTTTCTTGTGCTCAACCAAGCGTTTGGCTTTTTCAATCACCATTTCGGCAACTTGAACGTGACGGCTGGCTGGCTCATCGAAGGTTGATGCGATAACTTCGCCTTTAACGAGGCGTTGCATCTCAGTTACTTCTTCTGGGCGTTCGTCGATCAGCAATACCATCAACACCACTTCTGGGTTGTTGTAACTGATGCTCTGAGCAATACCTTGAAGTAATAGCGTTTTACCGGCTTTTGGTGGTGCAACGATCAAACCACGTTGACCTTTACCAATCGGTGAGCATAAATCCAGAATACGTGCGGTAATATCTTCAGTTGAGCCGTTGCCACGCTCCATACGCATACGTTCTTCTGCATGGAGTGGGGTTAAGTTTTCAAAGAGGATTTTATTACGGGAGTTTTCTGGTTTATCGAAGTTAACTTCGTTTACTTTCAATAGGGCAAAATAACGCTCGCCTTCTTTCGGTGGGCGAATTTTACCAAAAATGGTATCACCCGTTCGCATGTTAAAGCGGCGAATTTGGCTTGGTGAGACATAGATGTCATCTGGACCAGCTAAATAAGAACCGTCTGAGCTGCGTAAGAAGCCGAAACCGTCTTGGAGTATTTCTAATACCCCACCACCGAAAATGTCTTCTCCACTTTTTGCGTGGGCTTTAAGGATTGAGAAAATAATGTCCTGCTTGCGAGCGCGGGCCATATTTTCGAGCTTCATATTTTCAGCTAGCGAGACTAGGTCAGAAATCGGCGTGTCTTTTAATTCAGTTAAGTTCATTTTGGGGGTCTTGTGTTACGCGACAAAGCTTACCGCGATCAATCAGTAAGGATGTAATTCAGGATAGTGATTGACGAGCGAGAAGAGGTTATTAGAAAGAATCTGGTTATTAAAGTAGCACTAACAAAGCGGGGCGTCCAGAAATTTAGGGAAATTCCGGCACAATTAATTTATAGCTTGTGCCGGAGGTCACTCATTACCACATCAAATTAGATTTGCGCGTCGATAAACTCTTTTAATTGCGTTTTTGATAGTGCGCCAACTTTAGTTGCGGCTAATTCGCCGTTCTTGAATAACAGTAAAGTTGGGATGCCACGAACGCCATATTTCGCTGGAGAAACATTGTTTTGGTCAACGTTTAATTTAGCGATAGTCACGCGGCCTGCATATTCTTCAGACACATCGTCTAAAATTGGAGCGATCATTTTACAAGGACCACACCACTCGGCCCAGAAGTCTACCAATACTGGCAAATCAGACTTTAATACGTCGTTTTCGAAGCTGTCGTCACTCAGGTATATAATTTTATCGCTCATGATGTTCTCCAGTTTGGGTGCCATTGCTGGTTTGTTAATGGCTTACCATGTATATTGGGGCTGAAAAATAGCTTTTCAAGTTACCTTTTTACAATGTGGCTATTTCAAACGATCGAGTATCTTATTGCAACCTCAACAGGTAAGCTTGCGCTATGAGCGAAACACATCTATCTACCCAAAGGTTTGCCGACCTACCTCTACATCCTGAGGTTAAACAGGCCCTTGCCGAAAATGGCTTCGAATTTTGTACGCCGATCCAGGCGTTATCACTGCCTGTATTACTTCAATCAAAAGATATCGCTGGTCAAGCACAAACGGGCACTGGCAAGACAATGGCCTTTTTGGTCGCCACTTTTAATCACTTATTATCGACTCCCGTACCTGAAGGTCGACTGATTAATCAGCCCCGCGCCATCATTATGGCTCCGACTCGCGAACTGGCGATTCAGATTGCTAAAGATGCGATTTTACTCGCTAAACACACTCACTTAAAGGTGGGTATTGTTTATGGCGGCGAAAGTTACGATGTACAGCGCAAAGTATTAGATCAAGGTGTTGATATCTTGATTGGTACTACGGGTCGAATTATTGACTACGTTCGCCAAGGCATTATCGGTCTGAACTCGATTCAGGCTGTGGTATTAGATGAAGCCGATCGTATGTTCGATCTTGGTTTTATCAAAGATATCCGCTTCTTGTTTAGACGTATGCCTGAGGCAAATCAACGTCTTAATATGCTATTTTCGGCAACCTTGTCGATGAAAGTGCAAGAGCTGGCTTACGATCATATGAACGAGCCAGTTAAAGTCGAAATCGCCCCTGAAGAAAAAACCTCCAAAAACATCAAAGAAGAAATCTTCTATCCTTCGCAAGAAGAGAAGATGCGTTTGCTGTTGACCTTGATTGAAGAAGATTGGCCAGAAAAAGCCATCGTTTTCTCTAACACTAAGCACAGTTGTGAAACGCTTTGGTCTTGGCTTGAAGGTGACGGACATCGCGTGGGTTTGTTAACGGGTGATGTGCCACAGAAAAAACGTATTCGTATTCTTGAGCAGTTTACCAGTGGCCAATTAGATATATTGGTTGCTACCGATGTGGCGGCTCGCGGTTTACATATTTCTGACGTTTCACACGTGTATAACTATGATTTACCTGATGATTGCGAAGACTATGTACACCGAATCGGTCGTACGGGTCGTGCGGGTAATAAGGGCATGTCGATAAGCTTTGCCTGTGAAGAGTACGCGTTGAACTTGCCAGCAATCGAAAGCTATATTAATCATTCGATTCCAGTGAGTAATTACGACAGTGAAGCTTTATTGGCCGATATTCCAACGCCAGCGAAGATCCACCGTAAACATCCGAGCGGCACTCGAAACTTGCGTGATCGTTCTGGGGCAAGTCGTCCAGGTGCGCAACGCAGTGGTGCTCGCCCTCCTCGTCATGATAGGACACGTAGACATTCGTAAATGCCAACACCCGCTTATGCCGCTATAACATTAGGCTCAAACAGTTTTAATATGCTGATCGCCAAAACTCGTGGTGGTCAGCCGCATATTATTGCGAAATATAAACGCAAGGTGAGGCTCGCCGAAGGTATAGGCGACGATGGTAACTTAAGCCATGACGTGATGCAGCGCGGCCTCGACTGTTTGAGTATGTTTGCCCAAATGTTGGTGCAACATAAGATTGAAGCAAATCATGTCGCTGTGATTGCTACCGCAACCCTTCGCAGTATCAGCAATGCCGATGAGTTTAATCGGCGTGCATTGCCACTCCTTGGTCATCCAATTGAAATCATCTCAGGCATGCGTGAAGCTGAGCTTATCTATCAAGGTATGGTGGCAACCACCTGTGGTCAAGGGCGCCGTTTAGTGATAGATATCGGCGGGGCGAGCACTGAGTTTATTATCGGTGATGGGCATCAAGTGTTGTTCAAAACCAGTTTGCCCTTTGGTAGCGTGACTTATAATCGCCAATTTTTTAGTAGCTTGCCGCTGCAACAGTTAGATTTCGATGATGCCAAGCAGCAAGTGCTAACCGCATTAGCTGAGCATAGACAAACACTGCGCGATCTAGGCTGGCATTGTGTTGTTGGCGCCTCTGGTGCGGTGCAATCTGTGGTTGAAGTCCTGCTTCACCGTGGCTTATCTGAAACGATAACGCTCGATGTGCTCACTCAGCTGAAGGCTGAAATTCTCGCACAAGAAGACATTGGCTTAACGGGGATCGCTGGGCTTTGTAGCGAGCGGGCACCGACTTTTGCAGCGGGTGTCGCTATTTTATTGGCTTTGTTTGAGTTGCTGGGGATAGAGCATTTAGCCTTATCTGGCGGTGCATTACGTGAAGGTGTTTTAGTGATGCTCGCGCAGCGAATTATTGACGAAGCGAGCTAAGCTTTGTCTGAATGGATAAAAACCAAAGGCCGCTATGCGGCCTTTATTGTTTGTACTGCGTCACTTATTTCAATAAATCGGCGAGATCTTTTTCTAAGGAAACGGTTGGGCGCTCTACGATACGGCCAACTTCTTTACCTTGCTGCAGCACAATAAAGGTTGGAATACGGGTAAAGTCGTATTTGGCAGCTAAGCCCTCGGGATCTTTCTTCGTCCGGTCGACACCAATATAGGTCACTTTGATATTGGGATTGGCGACTTCTTCCATGATACGGATAAAGCGCGGTGTTTCACGGTGACAATCTGGACACCAAGTACCAATGATCACAATAATTTCAGTTGGTTCGGTGACGCTTTTAAGTGGAGTGATTGCCGCAGTGTCAACCTGGTAGCTTTTATACCCTTCGGCAAACTCATTGAGATCTGTGACTAAATGTTGTGCTTCGACTATGCCAGTTAAAATCACTTCTTGTTTCTCCTCGCTGCAGGTCGCAATTAAGCCCTGTTGTTGTTCTTCAAATCCACAGCCACCATTGGCTAGTACCTGACAACTAAAAAATAAGGCAGTAGTGGCTAGGAATGCCTTAACGTTATTGTGCATGATGCGCCCTTAAAATCGAAGAGAAAGAATGAAGCTTGATTCAAACATTATTCTTGATGCGATTAAAGCGGATCATTGATTTGCTGCAAGCTAGATCACGCATTGCTAATATCTATAAGCTTAACGATCACAGGATTGCATGGTTTGCGGAGTTAAGACATTGAAATAGTTCATCCCCGAATTGCGATTCGGGGATAGAGCGCGTTGATATAATGAGGTAAATGGCTCGATTACTGAGCGAGAATTTTTTCTAGAATAGGCTTGTTAGCTTCGGGGAAGTCGTAATTAATTAAATCGGCTTTAGTGACCCAAGCGATAAGCTGACCTTCGAGGCCTTGAGCTGTGCCGTTAAACTCTGCGACTGAATGGATATCGAGTAGTACTTGTTTATCGGGATAATCGAAACTCAGCGCCATAAATGGCTGACTATCGGTGACATCGAGTGCAACTTCCTCTTTGAGTTCACGGATCAGTGCTTGAGTGACCGTTTCGCCCGCCTCAACTTTGCCGCCAGGAAATTCCCATTTCCCACCTTGATGTAAATGATCTGGGCGTTTTGCTAATAGAATTTCACCGGCCGAGTTAGTAATAATGCCTACGGCAACATGGATGCGTTTAGTCATAATATTTATCTATTGAGTAGAGAGTTGGGCAAATTAATCGCTGTGATGGCGTAAGCTGAGCAGCTAGCGCTTCGCATTATTCTTTAAAAAAGTCGCCTTCATCGAGATCGAATTCATCAAATGCTTCGGGATCAAATTCGGCCTTCACTGGGATGACATGCTTTTCTGACGCCCAATCGCCGAGGTCGATGAGCTTACAGCGCTCGCTGCAAAAAGGTTTAAATGCAGATTGTGGAACCCACTCGACAGGGGCTTTGCAGATAGGGCATTTAACGGTCAATGGCATAATTGTTCTCTTGGTTAACGGCGATACAGCTGCCGCCAATACTAATGTCTTTCAGGCCATTAGTGTAAAGGCTTCATGCACAGGTAGCCAGTAAGAAATCAATCGAACGGTCGGAGTGGCGTTGTTGCTCAAACTGCACAAAATGGATGGCAAAACGGTTTTTATGGCCGCTAATCGTAGGATAACAACCGTGGGAGGCATCGACTTTGACTCGCACCAAAGCAAGTGCTTGAGCACTATCACCCTGATAAAAGCCAGCATGAGCAACGGCATTGTCGTAATGGGCTGTACTGCGGGTAAGTTGGAGCAATAGGGTGATGGGGGTGAGCAAAGGTTCGAAGTGTGCTATCCAAGTGCGGTAGTCTTGTTGTTTTTCTTCCCAAGGTTTAGCTAGCCAATAATGCAGTTGCGGCAGATCGAAGTTACAGCAGGCGCCCGGCATGCCAAAGCGTTGTCGTAGCGCGGAAATAAATCTGTCTTGTTTTAGTTGGCTGCCGAAGCGTTCTGGTTTTTGCAACGATTCGCGGGCTTGGGTGAGGGCGTTTATATAAAGGTCGATTTGCTGGTGGTCGACGTGATCTAATTCTTGCCATTTGCTGAGTTGCAGCAAGTGCCGTTCAATGTCTTTTAATACTTCATTACGATAATCACAGCGTTCGGACAATTCACAGAGGGAAAACAGCGGATAAAAACATCTATGTTGGTGGTCATGACTTAGGTTACTTTGCAGCTGTTTATCGAGGTATTCGAGCCGCAAGTAGCTGCGAATTTTCTCGTTTAGGGGCTGTTCGTAAACTAATTCAGTCATGGGCGTTATCAGTACCAGAAAGTTGTAAATATCGCTGGTGCAATGCTAGCACCTCTCGTTTTAAGGTTGATATCTCTCCTTGATTATCAATAATGTCGTCGGCTCTGGCGAGTTTTTCGCTGCGACTACATTGGCTACTAATGATGTTATTAACTTGAGATGCATCAACATTGTCACGTTTTACGGTGCGATTTATTTGCAACTCAGGTGAAATATCCACCACTAAAGTCCGATTGACTAACCTATCTAACCCGTTCTCAAATAGCAAGGGCACGACCATAATTACATAGGCAGAGGTCGCTTTTTCTACCTGCGCTAGCATTTCTTGGCGGATCATGGGGTGTAATAGTTGGTTTAGCCATTCGCGCTCTTCAGGATGGCTAAATATCCGCTGCCGCAACTTGGCGCGATCGAGTTCACCCTCTGGTGTTAATATCTCAGCACCAAAATGAGTTACGATCGCTTCCAGTCCTTTTGAACCCGGAGCGACAACTTCGCGGGCAACGATATCTGCGTCGACTAAGGCAACCCCTTCGGCGGCGAACAAATTGGCAACAGTCGTTTTACCGCTGCCGATGCCGCCAGTAAGGCCAACGACAAACTTTGACATAACATACTCCGGATAGCTCTGTGCTTAATTTTCTTGCTCTTACAGTGTCGATAGGTACCAATCGACAATCTGCTGTCCAAATAGCAAGGCTATCCAGCCAGCGGCAGCAATATAAGGGCCAAATGGGATTGGATTCCCTTGTTTCAGGCGTTTACTAACAATCATAGTAATGCCAACGACTGCGCCAACGAGGGACGAAAGTAAAATCACCAGCGGCAGCATTTGCCAGCCAAGCCAAGCACCGAACACGGCGAGTAATTTAAAGTCGCCATAACCCATGCCTTCCTTGCCGGTGAGGATTTTAAACAACCAGAAAATGGACCATAGACTCAAATAGCCTGCCGCCGCGCCGATAATGGCATCGGTTGGGCTCGCAAAGGTATGATTTAGGTTGATTATCAAGCCTAGCCAAAGCAATGGTAGCGTCATTTGGTCGGGGAGCAACATCTCATCAAGATCGATACCCGTCAGTGCTACAAGCACAAAGGTGAGTATGCTCGCAAAAACAAACTGCCAGCTTGGACCAAAATGCCAAGCTAAAGTCGCGATAAGTAGCCCTGTGATGAATTCAATTATTGGGTAGCGGGCGGAAATGGGTGCGTGACAGGCGGCGCATTTTCCCTTGAGCATTAACCAGCCTAATAGGGGTAAATTATGCCAAGGCTTAATCGCCGTTTTACATTTAGGGCAGGCTGAGCCCGGTACGATAAGATTATATTTTTCGGGGAAGCTATCTATAGGTTTATTGAGTTGGTCTATCCCTATTTTTTTGACTATGTCTTCGTGGTATTCCTGCAAATACTGATTGCATTCTTGCTGCCACTCCCGTTTCATCATCACAGGAAATCTGTGGATCACCACGTTTAAAAAACTACCAATGGTAGCGGCAAAAATAAAGCTTAAAGCAATAAAGAGCCAAGGACTCTGGTTTAGAGACTGGCCCAAAATGGAGATGAATTCTGACATTTAATGTTCTTATATCTATGTGTAAATATGAGGTGTGATAACTAGCCGCCTACAATATTACCCATTTGGAAAATAGGTAGATACATAGCAACGATTAACCCGCCGACGACAGTACCGATTACGACCATCATAATCGGTTCTATCAGGCTTGATAAGCCATCAACCGCATCATCTACTTGCATTTCGTAAATGGTTGAGACTTTATTGAGCATGTTATCTAGTGAGCCGGATTCTTCGCCTATCATCACCATTTGCACTAACATGTCGGGGAAAAGCCCTGTCGTCTGCATTGCCACATTCATCTGCATCCCCGCCATGACTTCTTGACGAATTTTTAAAATGGCTTTGCGGTATACCGCATTACCCGATGCGCCTGCGGCGGATTCTAGACCATCAATCAACGGTACACCCGCGGCGAAGGTAGTAGCTAAAGTCCGGGCGAATCGAGCCATGGCTCCTTTGTGTAAAATCGGCCCAATAGCTGGGATTTTAAGTACAGCTTCATCAACTCTATCACGTAAAATTTGGGAGTTTCTGTGGGCTCGAACGAACAAAAATACTCCGCCTACAATGGCAGCTAAAAAGATATACCAAGAGGATTGTAAACCGCGGGAAATGTGAAGCACTAATTGGGTAAAGGCGGGCAGTTCAGCACCAAAGCCTTTGAAGATGTCTTCAAACTGTGGGACGACAAAGAGTAATAATAAGGTTGTTACTAATATCGCGACGATGACAACAGCGGCTGGATAGAACATAGCCTTCTTAATTTTTGATTTGAGTGCTTCCGTTTTTTCTCTGTAGGTAGCAACGCGATCAAAAACCAAATCGAGTGAACCTGAGTGTTCACCTGCTGCAACTAGGTCAACATATAGCTCATCGAAGTAGCGTCTATGGGGACGCATTGCATCAGATAAAGGAATGCCAGATTGAATTTCGCTGAGGATATTTCCTAATAGTTCCCTCATCTTAGCTTTTTCGTGACCACGGCCGAGTAGCTCAATAGTGGTCACTAAAGGTACGCCCGCCGCTAGCATAGTCGCAACTTGGCGGGTCATCATGGCAATATCCATAGGGGTGATTTTCGGATCACCTAACTTAAATAGCGCAGAGGACTGCTTACGAACGCTCTTAGGGTTAACTCCTTGGGATTTTAACTGACTACGGATTTCGGCGGCAGTTGCGCCTCTGAGTTCACCTGCAGTCTTCTTACCGTCGCGATTTAGGCCTTTCCATTCAAAGGTATAAATTTTTAGTTGGCTCTTTTGCTCGGCTTTCTTGCCGCGAGACTTTCTTACTGTCGTTGCCGTAGCCATAAATTATTCCTGTAAAATAATCCGTTTTTCAATAGCCAATTAGTAGAAAGCTGCATCTACGAAATTATGCGAGCTTTAAAATTGAAGTTTGCACTGCACTATATTTTTTAAAGTTTAGATGAGAAATGCTAGGATTAGCCAAAACTTGTGACGCGATTGACTTCTGCAATGCTAGTGACACCGTGAATCACTTTCAATAACCCGGATTGTCGTAAATCTCGCATTCCTTGCGCTTTAGCTTGGGAGGCTATTTGCAATGAGTTACCACCCTCCATGATAGTGCGGGCAATTTCATCGGACATTTTCATTACTTCATAAATGCCAACCCGTCCTTTGTAGCCCGCAGAGCAGTGCTCGCAGCCAATAGGTTTAAAGGTGGTAAAGCCTTGAGTAATTTGTGCTTGGGCAAAGCCTAGGCGCAGTAATTCATGTTCTGGTATCACTTCAGCCTGTTTACATTCTGGGCAGAGGCGACGGGCTAAGCGTTGGGCAATAATCAGATTCACAGAGCTGGCTATGTTGTAGCCTGGAACACCCATATTGATTAAACGGGTTAAGGTTTCGGCTGCCGAGTTAGTATGCAAGGTTGATAAGACTAAGTGACCCGTTTGCGCCGCTTTTATAGCAATTTCGGCGGTTTCAAGATCGCGGATTTCCCCGACCATAACCACATCGGGGTCTTGGCGTAGAAATGAACGTAAAGCGGACGCGAAGGTTAACCCTGCTTTTAAATTAATATGAACCTGATTCACGCCCTCAAGGTTAATCTCAACCGGATCTTCAGCGGTGGAAATATTACGCTCTTCGGTATTGAGAATATTTAACCCAGTGTAAAGGGAGACGGTCTTACCTGAACCGGTTGGACCCGTCACTAAAATCATCCCTTGGGGTTTTGCCAGCATCTCAAGGTAGAGTTTTTCTTGGTCGGGCTCGTAGCCGAGTTTTTCGATGCCTAGTTGTGCTGAGGACGAGTCCAAAATCCGCATTACAATCTTTTCACCCCACAGGGTCGGCAGAGTGCTAACCCGAAAGTCGATAGATTTAGTGCGGGAAAGCTTCATCTTAATTCGACCATCTTGTGGCACGCGCCGTTCGGCGATATCGAGTTTTGACATCACTTTTAAGCGTGCAGAAAGACGACCAGCCAGACTAATCGGCGGTTCAGAGACTTCGTGCAGAATACCATCTATACGGAAACGTATACGGTAGCGTTTCTCATAGGGCTCAAAATGTAAATCCGATGCACCCTTGCGGATGGCATCGGTTAAAATTTTATTGATATAAATAACGATGGGTGCATCGTCGCTACTCTCGCCAGTAGGCTCTTCATTACGTCTATCTGTGTCGGTAATTTCTATCGCTGCCAGCGCTGCTTCATCCATGCCGCCTAAATCGAGACCGCTGATATCTTCTTCGAGGATTTTCTCCAGCGCTTTTGCAAGCTTATCTTCCTCTACTAGAATCGCTTCGGCATGCAGGCCTGCACTAAATTGGAAATCTTCGAGGGCGGCAATATTGGTTGGGTCGGATGTGCCTATATAGAGGCGATTCCCCCGTTTAAATAGCGGTAAGCAGCGGTGCTTCTCAATCAGCTTTTTATTCAGAAATTCTTCAGGAATGGAAGCAATATCAAATTCATTAAGATCGAGTAGTGGGGTGCCGTATTCTTCATAGCACAGTTCAGCAATAGCACGTGCTGAAACAAGTTTACTTTGAACTAAAGTACTGACTAACGCTTGCTTATTTTGACGGGATTTTGTGATGGCGTTAGCCATTTGCTCTTCATTTAGCAGACCTTTACGGATAAATAGGGTGGATAAACCTAGATGAAGACCTGAAGTGGGCATTTAAAAAAATTCCAAAACTATTCTGGAGCCTAATTAAAAAATAAAAGGAGTTAGCAATTACTAACTCCTTTTATAACTGAGTTAGCTTATGGTGCTGGTGTTACTGCTGAGCAACTTACTGTTGAAAAGTTACAGTTTACTGTTCCAGCGCTATCTTTTGCTGTAAACACGACTGCTGTAGCAGTATCTAAGCCCGCTAGTGTCGTCGGTAGAGCTGCTGGAGCTTCAGTACATGCTGAAAAAGCGTAAGGTGGTACAGTCGTACCAGCTATCAGTGAAGCTGCTCTTGCTTTAGTGTGCGCGGAGGCTTCACCTAAACATGAATTAAGCTTACCTTTTGTTACATACTCTTTATAAGCAGGCAGTGCGATAGCTGCCAAAATGCCGATAATGGCAACGACGATCATTAGTTCGATCAGAGTAAAACCCTGAGCTTTTTTATTTAATGCTTTGTTTAAATTCATGGCCTTCATTTTTCTCTCCAGCTAACTATTTAGTGACTTACTGTGGTTGAATAGAGTGTTTAACCTAAACGCTGTTTTACCCTATAAATTGTGTTATCTCGACAAACTTTATTACTCATTCATGTTAATAAAATCACTTTTATGATCTATGTAACATTAACAGTACACCGATGATCTTGAATGACCCATGTGTAATGACTCATGCTGATTTATTCCAACATTGCTAAGTTATTACAAAAGTGAGCACTTGTTTGAATAAATCCTTTCGGTAACCGCACCTTAGGCTAATGTCCCTCAAAATGTGCTCCTCAAAAACGCAAATTAGAGTTTTTTGACAGACATTCCAGTGCTGACCTTAGGTGAGGTTGACCAAACGGCCATCTCGCCTTTGTAAAAGTTAGTACAAAGTTAAGATAAAGGAAACAAAAATTAAGTATAAAGTACTAATAAAGTATCGTTTTTGTATAAGAAGCAGGTTTGGTGGTATGTTGGGTTATAACAATTTTTTGACATTGGTAGTTTAGCTGGCACCTAAACTGACCTAGTCAAATTGCTGGCATGCTAGCGTGATGAGTCTGGGGGCTTGATGGTGATGATGCGGATGTATAGTGACAAGCATAACTTAGGGGCTAGCCTAGTGGAACTCAGAAGAAATGTATCGCTTTATAATAGGTGAAAGTGAAACGTTCTGAGGTGCTTTCAGCGAACGTTTCACCCTCTAGTGAGCGAGTGCTTTAAGCTTTCAATCTAAGCGACAAGTCTAGGGCGCGCATATGCTTAGTGAGTGCGCCAACTGAGATATAGTCGACACCGGTTTTAGCGAATTCGGCTAAGGTGTCTAAGGTGACATTGCCGGAGACTTCAAGCTTAGCGCCGGCGCCTTTCGCTTTATATTGATTGTTCATTTCAACCGCTTCGACCATTTTAGTGATATCGAAGTTATCTAACATGATGATATCTGTGCCAGAGTCGAGTGCTAAGGCGAGTTCTTCGAGTGATTCCACTTCGACTTCAACGGGTTTGTTCGGGTACAAGCTGCGGGCGGTATCTACGGCTTGGCGAATGCCACCACAGGCCATAATGTGGTTTTCTTTAATCAAAAATGCATCATATAAGCCAATGCGATGGTTTTTGCCGCCGCCGCAGGTGACGGCATATTTTTGTGCCGTGCGCAGACCTGGAATGGTTTTGCGAGTATCTAATAGGCGAGTGTGCGTGCCCACCAGTTTATCGACATAATGCTTAGTTAAGGTCGCAACGCCAGACAGGGTTTGGATAAAATTCATTGCCGTGCGTTCGCCAGTGAGAATAGCGCGCGCTGGTCCCGAGAGTTCACACAGTAACTGGTTGGGTAATACTAGATCGCCATCATCCACATGCCAATGCAGTGCGACTTCCCCACCGAGTTGATTAAAAACCTGCTCTGCCCATGCTTTACCGCAAAAAACGCCTTCTTCACGGGTGATTAAAGTGGCTTCAGCGTACTTATCGGCGGGGATCAACATGGCAGTGATATCGCCATAGGCTATGGCTTTAGTGTGTTCGTTGATTTCGATGCCGCCTAAGTCTTCACTAAGGGCGGATTTTACTGATTGGCGAATATCGTTTTCTAACATGAGCGGGGTCCTTGCATTCTTTAATTACTGACGACCTACTTGCATCTTAGGTTAAGATTACCACGGCCTTAGGTCTCACGGAACAGCTTGGAAGATTGTGCTGCAGAGACTCAGCCTCTGGCTTATTTGAGTTGGGAGTGAATGGCTTGCTCCATGATCTCAATATTAAAAGATTATGAAGTCAGTCAGTTCTGTGTGCTGGGTTTCTTCTTTGCTTGGCTGAATACTGTTAGAGTAACTCAGTTTATGTGGCATAGAGGATAAGCTCATAATGCGGTTTGAATTGGGTTGGTGTGAGGGTGCAAGGCGTTGTGAGTCACCACATTTTAATCAACGTCCCTTGGGTGAAGTGAGTTTGTTGGTGATCCACAATATTAGCCTGCCAGCAGGTTGCTTTGGATTACCTTATATTGATCAATTATTTCAAGGGTGCTTAGATACCAATGCCGATGCCAGTTTTGCACAGCTGCAGGGCTTGGAAGTATCGGCGCACTTTTTGATCCGCCGCAATGGCGAGCGTGTGCAGTACGTAAGTTGTAACGATAGGGCTTGGCATGCAGGGGTGTCTTGTTATGGCGAGAGAGAGAATTGTAATGATTTCTCCATTGGTATTGAGCTGGAAGGCACAGATACTGAGCCTTACACGCCTGAGCAATATCAGTCACTGACAGCGTTGACGCAAGCACTGTTGGCTGAGTATCCATCGCTGAGTACCGAACGAATTGTGGGTCATTGTGATATTGCGCCAATGCGCAAAACAGACCCTGGGCAAAGTTTTGATTGGGAAAGATATTTAGGGAAGCTAAAGGAATATACTCAGGCGTTGCGCTCTTAGGTTTTTGGATTTTAGACGTATTTCACACAAACCTAGACTATTTATGGACAAATTATAGAGGTACAGCCCATGGCATTATTTTCACTCTTGGTCGCCATTTTAGTGGAGCGACTTAAATTTCTTCCTTCATCATGGCAATTTGATCGTTTACTGCAATCCTACCAAACGACGTTTTTTGGTGATAAAGCCTCACTGACGAGCGTTATGATGGCGCTGGCGTTAGTGCTGCCAGCCTTGTTGGTGTATGTATTGTCTTGGTTAGTGGCGGGGATGTTTTGGGGCTTATTAAGTTTAGCGCTATGGATTGTCGTAGCGGTGGTTTGTTTTAACCATCAGAAACAGCGTGATATTTTCAAGAAATATATGCAAGCGGCTTGTCGTTCTGACGTCCAAGCTTGTTACCATTATGCCGCTGAGCTCGATTGTAGCGAGTGTTTGGATGCGGTATCCGAGAAAGACCTTGGCGCCAAAGTGGGTCAAAGTGTCGCTTGGATTAACTATCGTTATTACGGCGCCGTTGCTTTGTTCTTCATTTTTCTGGGGCCAGTCGGTGCTGTGTTGTATTGCACTGTACGTTTTTATGCCGAAGAAAATGCCCGTAAATCCCTTGAGCTGCCATTAGTCAACGAAGTGATTAGCGTGTTGGATTGGTTACCTAGCCGCATCTTTGCCTTTGGTTATGCGTTAAGTGGCCAATTTAGCGAAGGGTTAGCTGCGTGGCGCCATCATGGTTTGACCATAAATACCAGTGCTCGCACTGTCGTTGTTGAGACGGCATTAGCAGCGCAACCTTTACCTGAGGTCGCAAGTGCACCTATATGTGTACAGTCAACCTTAGCATTATTAGTACTGAGTAAGCGCAACTTTACACTTATCGTCGCGGTACTATCACTGCTGACCATTTTTGGATTGGTGAGTTAAGCAATATCAGCGTCACAGCGATAGCTGAATTTGGCAGTCTGAGCTGAGATAGCTCAGCACTGTCAAATGGTCTGACCCCATAGACATTTTTTTCCGCTATGCTCTCTCTTCGTGAGTGCTTTCGATCGAGATCGCTTTTAAGGAGTGATCTTCAATCTGGACATCAAAACGCTGATTTGATAAAGTGCGCTCACTCAAAAAAATTGGTAAGACCAATTTACAACGGAGCTGAGCGCCTGATGGCCTATAGTAAAATTAATCAGCCAAAAATTTCTGATGTGATTATGGCTCAATTAGAGCAGATGATCTTAGAGGGCAGTTTGCAGCCCGGTCAGAAGTTACCGCCTGAACGCGAACTGGCGATCCAGTTTGAAGTGTCTCGACCTTCTTTGCGTGAAGCTATCCAAAAGCTTGAGGCAAAAGGACTGTTAATGCGCCGCCAAGGCGGTGGTACTTATGTCAAAGAGCAACTCTGGCAGAGTCTTGCCGATCCTATCGTTGAACTTATGAATTCTGATCCAGAGAGTCAATACGACTTGCTGGAGTTCCGTCATGCTACCGAAGGTATGATGGCTTATTTTGCGGCGCTGCGTGGTACTGACGCCGATATGCAAAATATCAAACGTATGATCCTCGAGGTGGAAGCCGCCACCGATATCGAAAAACAAGCCGCCGCCATTGTGCGCTTTTATCGTGCCGTTGCCGAAGCGTCACATAACGTGGCTATGTTACACCTCGTTCTCAGTTTAACCCCTGTGCTGCATCAAAATGTGGCGCAAAACTTGGAGCTTTTAAGCCGCCGCGAAGAAGCTTCTACTATGGCTAACGATCACAGACGGGCCTTGCTCGCTGCCATCGTTCGTCGTGATCCCGAAGCCGCCAGAGAAGCCTCGAATGAACACTTAAGTTACATCGAAGAGGTGATGTTATCTGTGCGGGAAGAAGATAGCCGGTTGCAGCGAAGCTTGCGCCGTTTAAAGAGTGGCGCTTAAGTTCTGTAGTTTAGCTGCCTGCTAAATCGGAATATGCCGCAAACACCATTCATTATCATGTATATAGAGAAGGACAGTGTCATGTCTGAAGATATGCTACAAGACGTAGATCCATTAGAGACTCAGGAATGGGTTGATGCCCTGCAAGCCGTGTTGGAACAGGAAGGCCCAGAGCGCGCGCATTTTTTACTAGAGAAGCTGATCGATAAAGCGCGTCGTAATGGCACTCACTTGCCTTACAATGCCACAACGGCTTACTTGAACACTATCCCAGCGGGTCAAGAGCCTCACATGCCTGGCAACCAAGAGATGGAACGTCGCATTCGCGCCATCATCCGTTGGAACGCTTTGGCTATGGTTCTGCGTGGTTCTAAGAAAGATTTAGAGTTGGGCGGCCATATCTCAAGTTTCGCTTCAAGCGCGACTATCTATGACGTATGTTTTAACCACTTCTTCCGTGCACCGAATGAGAAAGACGGTGGCGATCTCGTGTATTTCCAAGGCCATATCGCCCCTGGTATTTATGCGCGTTCATTCCTAGAAGGTCGTTTAAGCGAAGAGCAACTGGCTAACTTCCGTCAAGAAGTGGATGGCAAGGGTCTGTCTTCATACCCACATCCAAAACTGATGCCGGATTACTGGCAATTCCCAACGGTTTCTATGGGCTTAGGTCCAATCCAAGCCATCTATCAAGCCCGTTTCCTGAAATATCTGACTGACCGCGGTCTGAAAGATTGTTCAGCACAAACTGTTTACTGTTTCTTAGGTGACGGTGAGTGTGACGAGCCAGAAGCCTTAGGTGCGATCGGTTTAGCAGCCCGTGAAGAATTAGATAACTTAGTCTTCATTGTTAACTGTAACTTACAGCGTCTTGACGGCCCTGTACGTGGTAACGGTAAGATCATCCAAGAACTTGAAGGCGAATTCCGCGGCGCAGGCTGGGAAGTCGTGAAAGTGATTTGGGGTCGTTACTGGGATCCATTATTGGCCCGTGACACCAGTGGTAAACTGCTGCAGTTAATGGAAGAAACCGTTGACGGTGAATACCAAAACTGTAAAGCCAAAGGTGGCGCTTATACACGCGAACACTTCTTTGGTAAGTATCCTGAAACGGCCGAAATGGTTGCGAACATGTCAGATGATGACATTTGGCGCTTAAACCGTGGCGGTCATGATCCAGTTAAAGTTTACGCTGCACTAGAACATGCACAAAAAACCAAAGGCCGTCCAACAGTTATCCTAGCGAAAACCGTTAAAGGTTACGGCTTAGGTGATGCGGGTGAAGGTAAAAACATCGCTCACAACGTGAAGAAGATGGGCGTTGAGTCTATCCGTTACTTCCGCGATCGTTTCAATATCCCGATCCCTGATGACCAGTTAGAAGATCTGCCTTTCTATCATCCAGGTCCAGATTCTGAAGAAGTGAAGTACATGATGAGCCGTCGTGAAGCGCTGCATGGTAGCGTGCCACAACGTCGTCAAAAGTTCACTGAAGAGATGGAAGTGCCGTCACTGAAGATTTTCGATTCGATTTTACAGGGCTCAAACGGCCGTGAAATTTCATCGACTATGGCGTTCGTTCGCGTGCTGACAGCATTGCTGAAAGACAAGAAAATTGGCAAAAACATTGTGCCAATTATTCCTGACGAAGCCCGTACTTTCGGTATGGAAGGTCTGTTCCGTCAAGTGGGTATTTATGCTCACGAAGGCCAAAAATACGTACCGCAAGACTCTGACCAAGTGGCTTACTATCGTGAAGATAAAACCGGTCAAGTATTGCAAGAAGGGATTAACGAACTCGGTGCTATGTCTTCATGGGTATCGGCAGCGACGAGCTACTCAGTCAACGATACACCTATGATCCCGTTCTATATCTACTACTCAATGTTCGGTTTCCAACGTATTGGTGACATGGCTTGGGCTGCGGGTGACATGCGTGCTCGTGGTTTCTTAGTCGGTGGTACTTCAGGTCGTACAACGCTTAACGGCGAAGGTTTACAGCATCAAGATGGTCACAGCCACGTTTTGGCGAACACTATCCCTAACTGTATTTCTTACGATCCAACCTACGGCTACGAAATTGCCGTTGTGGTACAAGATGGTATCCGTCGTATGTATGGCGAGAATCAAGAAGATATCTTCTACTACTTGACCACAATGAACGAAAACTATGAGCAACCAGCCATGCCAGAAGGCGCGGAAGTGGGCATAGTGAAAGGTATCTATAAGTTAGAAACGGTTGCGGGCTCAGGTAAAGGCAAAGTTCAGTTAATGAGCTGTGGCACTATCCTTGAACAAACCCGTAAAGCGGCGCAAGCACTGGCAAAAGACTTCGGTATTACTGCCGACGTATTTAGCGTAACTAGCTTCAACGAATTGACTCGCGATGGTCAAGCCGCTGAACGTTGGAACATGCTGCACCCAACCGAAACGCCAAAACAAGCCTATATCAGCCAAGTGATTTCAAGTGATGCACCTGCAATCGTCGCGACTGACTATATGAAGATTTACGGCGAACAGTTACGTGCTTATATTCCTACCGATTACAAAGTGTTAGGTACTGACGGTTTCGGTCGTTCAGACAGCCGCGAGAATCTACGTCACCACTTCGAAGTGGACGCTAAGTTCATCGTTATTGCGGCACTGAAATCACTGGTTGATCGCAAAGAGCTGCCTGTCGATGTGTTAGCAAAAGCCATTAAAGAATATGGTATCGACGCTGACAAGATCAATCCACAGTACGCGTAAGAGGCAATAAAAATGGCTGAATTAAAAGAAGTTTTTGTTCCTGATATCGGCGGCGATGAAGTGCAAGTGATCGAAATTTGTGTGGCTGTGGGTGATACCCTAGCGGCAGAAGAATCGATTCTTACCGTCGAAAGCGACAAGGCGACTATGGATATTCCAGCGCCTTTCGCCGGTGTTTTAGCCGAATTGAAAGTGGCTGTGGGCGATAAAGTATCTGAAGGTACTTTGATTGCTATGATGCAAGCGGCGGGCGCGGCAGCTGCCGCTCCGGCTCCAGTTGCAGCACCCGCTCAGGCGGCACCGGCATCTGCACCAGTTCAAGCGGCTCCAGCCCCTGCGGCGGGCGCAACCAAAGTGGTTGAAGTGACTGTACCTGATATCGGTGGCGACACTGATGTGTCGGTTATCGAAGTCCTGGTTGCTGTTGGTGACAAGATTGAAGTTGATAGCGGTTTAATTACCCTAGAAACAGACAAAGCGACCATGGACGTACCATCACCTTTCGCGGGTGTGGTTAAAGACGTTAAAGTCGCAGTTGGCGATAAAGTGTCGCAAGGCTCTTTAGTCATCATGCTTGAAGTGGGCGGCGCTGCACCTGCAGCCGAGCCAACTGTTGCTGCTCAAGCGGCTCCTGCCGCTACGGTAGCGCCAGTGGCCGCAGCACCTGTTGCACCTGCGGCAAGCGTGGTTGCGGTAAAAGAAATTCAAGTGCCGGATATTGGCGATGCCAGCAATGTCGATGTGATCGAAGTGCTCGTGTCTGTCGGTGATGAAATTACTGCAGACCAAGGTTTGATTACCCTTGAAACTGACAAAGCCACCATGGAAGTGCCTGCGCCATTCGCCGGTAAACTGCTGTCTTTGACTGTTAAAGTGGGTGACAAGGTTTCTCAAGGTAGCGTTATTGCGACGATTGAAACTGTGACTGCAGGTGCAGCTCCTGCACCTGTTGCTCAAGCGGCAGCTCCTGCTCCAGTGAGCGCGGCGCCCGTTGCAGCCCCAACACCTGCAAGCCGTCCTCCAGTACCACACCACCCTAGCGCAGGTACCCCTGTGTCTACCGGTGCGGTACATGCGTCTCCTGCGGTACGTCGTTTAGCCCGTGAATTTGGTGTCGACTTGACTCAAGTTGCTGGTACTGGCCGTAAAGGTCGCATTATGAAAGAAGACGTTCAGGCGTATGTGAAATACGAACTGTCTCGTCCGAAAGCGACTGCGGCAACCTCTGTTGGTTCAGGTAACGGCGGCGGTCTGCAAGTGATTGCAGCACCTAAAGTTGATTTCAGTAAGTTTGGTGAAGTGGAAGAGATTCCATTAAGCCGTATCCAGAAGATTTCTGGCCCTAACTTACACCGCAACTGGGTAACTATTCCGCACGTGACTCAGTTCGATGAAGCTGATATCACTGAAATGGAAGAGTTCCGTAAGCAGCAAAACGATGTAGCGGCGAAGAAGAAAGCCGATTACAAGATCACGCCTTTAGTGTTTATGCTAAAAGCTGTGGCTAAAACGTTGCAACAGTTCCCAGTGTTCAACTCAAGCTTAAGTAGCGATGGCGAATCACTGATCCAGAAGAAGTATTTCCACATCGGTGTGGCGGTTGATACGCCAAACGGTTTGGTTGTGCCAGTCGTGCGTGACGTGGATAAGAAAGGCATTATCGAGTTATCTCGTGAACTGGCTGATATCTCTATCCGTGCCCGTGATGGCAAGCTGAAATCTGCTGACATGCAAGGTAGCTGTTTTACCATTTCAAGTTTAGGTGGCATTGGCGGTACAGCGTTTACGCCTATCGTTAACTACCCAGACGTGGCGATTTTAGGTGTGTCTAAATCTGAAATTAAGCCTAAGTGGAATGGTAAAGAGTTCGAACCTAAATTGATGTTGCCACTGTCGCTGTCATACGATCACCGTGTGATCGATGGTGCTATGGCTGCACGCTTTAGTGTGACGCTGTCAGGAATTCTGTCCGATATTCGTACTTTGGTTCTGTAAGCATATAAGGCTGCTCATCTTGAGCGGCCTTTTGTTTATTGTGATCAGTATCAAACACAGGTTAAAATGCGCCCACCTTACGCGCTGGCGCATTTTCGGTTGGCAGGATAGCTCCTCCAACGGATTGAATGAGAATTAGAGGAAAACATGAGTAACGAAATCAAAACTCAGGTAGTGGTATTAGGTGCAGGTCCTGCAGGTTATTCTGCGGCTTTCCGTGCAGCGGACTTAGGTCTAGAAACCATTATCGTTGAACGTTTTAGCACTTTAGGCGGCGTGTGTCTTAACGTGGGTTGTATCCCATCTAAAGCCCTATTACATGTTGCTAAAGTTATCGAAGAAGCCAAAGCCGTTGCTGCTCACGGTGTGGTTTTCGGCGAGCCAACTATCGATTTAGATAAGTTACGTGGCTTTAAAGAAAAAGTTATTGGCCAATTAACTGGCGGATTGGGCGGTATGTCCAAAATGCGTAAAGTTAACGTGGTTAACGGTTTTGGTAAATTCACTGGCCCTAACACGCTAGAAGTGACTGCTGAAGATGGCACTGTCAAAGTGGTTCAATTCGAGCAAGCGATCATTGCTGCGGGTTCTCGCCCAATCAAACTGCCATTCATTCCGCATGAAGATCCACGTATTTGGGATTCGACTGACGCATTAGAACTGAAAGAAGTTCCAGGCAAGTTGTTAGTAATGGGCGGCGGTATTATCGGCCTAGAAATGGGTACTGTGTACGCTTCTTTAGGCAGCGAGATCGACGTGGTTGAAATGTTCGACCAAGTGATCCCAGCGGCTGATAAAGACGTTGTTCGCGTATTCACTAAGCAAATCAAGAAGAAATTCAACCTGATCCTTGAAACTAAAGTCACAGCGGTAGAAGCCCGTGAAGACGGTATCTATGTTTCTATGGAAGGTAAGAGCGCACCAACTGAAGCAGTCCGTTACGATGCCGTATTGGTAGCAATTGGCCGTGCACCTAATGGCAAGTCGTTAGATGCTGAAAAAGCAGGTGTTAACGTTGATGAGCGTGGCTTTATCAAGGTTGATAAGCAACTGCGTACTAACGTACCGCACATCTATGCAATTGGTGACATCGTTGGTCAACCTATGTTGGCTCACAAAGGCGTGCACGAAGGCCACGTAGCGGCTGAAGTTATCGCTGGCATGAAACATTACTTCGATCCAAAAGTGATCCCATCAATTGCTTACACTGACCCAGAAGTCGCTTGGGTTGGTTTAACTGAGAAAGAAGCGAAAGAGCAAGGTATTGCTTACGAAACCGCAACTTTCCCATGGGCAGCAAGCGGCCGCGCTATCGCATCTGATGCGAGTGAAGGCATGACTAAACTGATTTTCGACAAAGACACTCATCGCGTAATCGGTGGTGCGATTGTTGGTGTTAACGGCGGCGAGCTGTTAGGCGAAATCGGTTTAGCGATTGAAATGGGTTGTGATGCTGAAGATTTAGCATTAACCATTCACGCTCACCCAACACTGCACGAATCAGTGGGCTTAGCGGCTGAAATGTACGAAGGTTCTATTACTGATTTGCCAAACCCAAAGGCAAAGAAAAAGTAATTTAGCTGTCGATTAAAAAAGCGCTCATTTGAGCGCTTTTTTATTGCCTGTATTTTTTTGTAACTTTTATGTAAACAAGCGGATGAATTGATAGGATTGAGCTGCTACAGTACAACTATGGTATGAAGTAAGCCGTCACATGCAAACAAAAATAATTAGAACAATTCTGACATGTTTCATCCTTTCATTGACTTGCGTCCACTCGGCTTGGGCGGGCGGTTTTGTGCAGCGAGTTTTTACTGATAGGGACGGTTTAGCGGTCACCAGTATCCGAGGCCTGGCCTTAGATGATTACGGTTTTGTATGGGCCGCGACTGAGCAGGGCTTGTATCGAGTCAGTAATTCTAAGGTGCGGCGTATCGATAAAATCGGCACAGAATCGCGACTTTCAGATGACTTTTTAACCTCAGTAGTAAACATTGACCGTGACAAGTTATTGGTTAGCACTAACGCCGCAATTTACCTCTACGATATTGTACAAAATCAATTTACCGCGTTTGGTTCTCCCTATTTATTCCCGCAGTTTCCCGGTGGTGCGCTGGTCTCGGCAGCCCGAAAGAATAGTAAAACATGGCGATTGTTAATTGATAATGGCCAGATTTATGAATTCTCCCCTTCAAAGTCCGAACTGCGCCTCATTACTCAGTTGCCAGTTAATCGCGATCTTCCTTGGCGCAAATTGCTGGTCATGCCTAACGGTCAAATGCTGGTCGCGGGAACCTTGCAATTAGAGTTGCTGGAGCAAAATGGCGAGCGAGTGTTCCAATACTTTTGGACCGAATCTATGGGCAGTATTCTCGATATGTTAGAGGATTCTCAGCATAGGATCTGGATTGCGACCGGACGCGGCGTTTATGAATTAGATCAAATTTCTAGGCAAATTATCCCCGTGCCAGAATTGCCCGATTGGAGCACAGTGATCATTGAGGATGCTAAAGGGGATCTGTGGTTTTCTAGTCGTATCGGCTTATTGAAATGGTCGCCCGAAACGCGGCAGATTGAAAACTATCAAAAAGAGTTGAAGGCTGAGGCCAACATGGAAACGCTGAAAGCCATGTTGTTTGATGATGCTGGCTTGATGTGGGTCGGAGGCTCAGGCGATGGATTGGCTTTATTGGCGTCACAGCCTGATTTCATCCTCGATACTTATACTGGCGATGAACCCTATCAACTGAGCGATGCCATGACTTGGTCAGTACATGCCAGTGATGAAGGGGTTTGGTTAGGTTCTTCCAGTTTAGATTTTATTGCAAAAGGCAGTAGCAAAGCGTTTAACGTGCCAATTGAGGGATTTAATCCCCATGAAAGTATTTACGATATCAGTGCGTTTGAGGGGCATTATTTACTGTTATCGACGACCAGCGGCCTCTTTGTTGTCGATAAAGACACTTTGCAAGGCAGTAGCTTTTCTAAATGGACTCACGGCAATGATGATTTTAAAAATAAGCTTATTTATAAAACCTATCGTGACCCCAAACTGAAAGGACGTGTTTGGATTGCGACGACAACAGGGCTGTATTTTTGGGAAATGGGACTGTACGAACCTCAGCCCTTTGATATTGATAAGTCATCGAACAAGTTTGACGGCCCTAAGCGCCCCGTGATCCGCACTATTTATCGCACCTCCGACGGTCGTTTGTGGGTGGGCGGTAAAAAAGTCTTTGGTTACATCGACAGCCAAAATGAGTTTCATGATCAGCGGCAGTTGTTTAATGCTTTTGCTGCACAACCCACGGTCAGTCACATTGAAGAAATGTCACCTGGGGTGATCTGGTTTGGCTCCTATGAAAAAGGTTTATTTGAATACCATCAGCAAACGGGATCGTTAATTTCATTGACCTCCGAGTGGCAATTAAATTGTAGTTCAGTGTTTTTTATTCAAAAAACGCCCAAGTCTAATCTTGTGGGCTGCTCGGATTCTTTGGTGCGACAGGATATCCAAACGGGCGAGATTGCCATGTTTAATCAACTCGATGGTTTAATTTCCGATGAGATGAACGAAGGCGCCTATTTTTACTCACCTAAAACAGGCTTTTACTTAGGCACGCCCGAGGGCGTGATGCGACTTGATGTCGATAGGCTGGCCAATCGCATTACCGATGACCATGTGATGCTTGAATCTGTCTCTGTGTACTATAACAACACGACCGAAGTGTCCCTGTTGCCGCGTAACCTGATGACCATAAAACCCGAAGCCAATATGGTCAGTTTTCAAATAACTAACTTAGATTATCTCGATGATTCGCCCATCCAATTTAAATACCGATTACGTTATCAAGATGAAGAGAGTAATTATGTGCTGCTTCAGGGGGAGTCGCAGATTAACCTCGCAGGTTTAGCTGCGGGTGGTTATGTTTTAGATATTTTGAGTCAGGTCAATGGAATATGGTCCGATAAACCTTTTACCTATCCCTTTTATGTTGAGCAGCATTGGTGGTTATCCCAAGGTTTTAAAGGCATTTTACTGCTGTTATTTTCTATTATTGCCTTAAGTCTTGCTTGGTATCGGCAACGCCAGATCAATACCTTTAAGCAGATGAATCTGGCATTAACTGAGAGTGATGACAGGCTAAGGCAATCTTTGCGCGGTAGTGACTCGGATCTCTGGGAATGGCATAAAAATACTCAAGCATTTCATCTTGATAATCGCGGTGCCGTTCTCGGTACCCATGCCAATGAGATTGTTGTGAGCTTAGCAGAGTTGCCTGTGCATCCACAGGATAGGGAAAAAGCGCTCGCTCAGTGGGATAGTATGATATCGGGGGAGATAGATAGATTCGAAGCCGAATATCGTTATCAGCGCAAGGACGGTAATTGGGGCTGGTTAAGGGTAAGAGGGCGGCCCGTTGCCCGTAATAAGCACTCCAATGAGATTGAGCGGGTCGCAGGGATTTATAGTGATATTACCGTGCAACGCCAGTTAGAAGATGAAGTGAATTTACTGGCAAAAGCGTTTGGTAACACATCTGAAGGTGTACTGATTTTAGATGTCGAAGGTAGTATTCGCGTGGCGAATTACGCGGCACAGCAAATTATCGGCATCGATTCTGCTGACTTAGTAGGCCAATCCTTTACCCAATTTGTACAGATGAATGACGGTTTGGCATCGGAAATTAAGCAACTCCTCAGTGATAGCCAGTCTTGGACGGGCGAGCGTGAGTTAATTAACGCCAGTCAGCAACCTTGTCCTGTGTGGCTAAACGTATCTGTGATGCAAAGTGCCAACGGGAAAGTGACCCATTATGTGGTGGTATTCTCGGATATTACCGAACGTAAACAAACCGAAGCCGATTTACGCCGCCTAGCCAATTACGATGTACTTACGGGATTGCCAAACCGCTCCTTATTTTCTAGTCGCCTATTACAGTCGATTCAGGCCGCGCAGCAAACGGGCGAGAAATTGGCGCTATTGTTCTTGGATCTCGATAGATTTAAGCATGTTAATGACTCCTATGGTCATAGCATGGGCGATGCCTTACTGGTCGAAGCCTCAAGCCGACTACAATCCTGTATTGCTAGCGAGCATATGCTCTGCCGCTTTGGCGGCGATGAATTTGTTATTTTACTCAGAAATGCCAACAGCATTGATGAGATAAACCACATTGCCGAGCGGCTGCTGGAACAAATTGTGGCGCCTTTTAAGTTATATGGCCGTGAGTTTTATATTTCGACCAGTATTGGCATCAGTATTTGGCCCGATGATGCGGTTCAGCCTGAAGCCTTTATCAAGAATGCCGATCTCGCTATGTACCACGCCAAAGAAGAAGGGCGGGGGAATTTCCAATATTATTCCTCTGAGCGTAATGCCCAAGCCCTCTATCATTTACGGCTTGAGGCCGATTTACGTAAAGCGATAGAGCGGCAAGAGTTCGAGCTTTATTACCAGCCGCAGATTGATATTTTACGTAACGATAAGCTCATTGGAATGGAAGCATTAATTCGCTGGAAACATCCGTTGGACGGCTTTATTCGTCCCGATATTTTCATCAAAGTCGCCGAGGCCTGCGGTTTAATTGTCGATATTGACCGCTGGGTATTAAGGCAGGCCTGTGTGCAGGGAGCCCATTGGGCGAAACGTTATGGCGCTACCTTTAAGTTGTCGGTTAATATTTCGGCGGTGCATTTCAGGCAGCCCGATTTTATTGAAGACATACAAAGAATTCTGCATGAAACCCAAATGCCGACAGCGTCTTTAGGCTTAGAAATCACTGAAGGCGTATTGATGAAAGAGCTGCACGTCGCTAAAGATCATCTCTCGCGATTGAAATCCTTGGGGATTGAAGTTGCCATTGATGACTTTGGGACAGGCTATTCTTCTCTGGCTTATTTACGCCATTTTGAGGTGAACACCTTAAAAATCGATCGCTCCTTCTTGATTGATATCGCCACCAATAAGGCCGATCAGGCGATTGTGAGCAGTATTATTGAATTAGCCCGTAACCTTAAATTAAATGTGGTTGCCGAAGGGATTGAGACGGTTGAGCAGTTAGAGCAAGTATTTAGCCGCGGCTGTTATATTATTCAAGGGTATTATTTTGCTAAGCCTATGTGCGTGGCTGATTTTGAACGCTATTTAGAAACAGATAACAGAATCGTTGCTATTGAGCATTAAGCTAGACCATATAACCTATTATCGGCTCGTTTATGTTTGATCATGCGTCCTTGATATTTGTGCTGATTATTGGCGGTAATCAGCAAGATATAAACTTACGGCCTGAGATTTAAATGACAAAATATTCAGCCACGATTGATATTTTGTTTCGTCATTTATTCAATTAAACTGCATCTGTTTGTGTAAATAGTACACAGCCTTATCACTAGTCGGTCCAGATAAAATATGACTGACGGTTAAATCGATAAGTTTGGTAATATAACTCGGATTTTTATCCCATAAAAAAAGTAACCTCACCATGATGCGTCAACTACTCGCTTCTATTATTTTGTGTTTGTGCATGACTCCGTCGATGGCGGCAGAGCGCCTTAAAATTGGTGTCGTACTCAGTGGCGGCGGCGCTAAAGGCGCTGCCCATGTGGGGGTGCTCAAAATATTAGAAGAACATAACATCCCGGTCGATTACATCGCGGGCACCAGTATCGGTGCCTATGTCGCAGGCATGTACTCCTTGGGTTACAGCGCCAGCGAAGTCGAAGCGATCATGATGGGTGTTGATTGGGACAGTGGCTACTCGGATACTATCCCGCGTAATATTTTGAGTTATAGGGATAAACAGTTACGCGATCGCTACAACATTCCGCTGAACATTGGTTATAACGAAGGCCAAGTGAGGGCGCCAAGTGGGTTGCTGCGTGGTCAGACTATGTCGCAACTTCTGCGTCAGTCTACCGATCTAGTACAGCAATTTGGTAATTTCGATGATTTAGCCATTCCCTACCGTGCAGTGGCGACCGATTTAGAAACCAGCTTACCTGTGGTGATCAGTCACGGCAGTATGGTCAAAGCCATGCAAGCCTCTGCGACAGTTCCCGGTGCGCTGCAGCCGGCTCAAATTGACGGTAAGTTATTGGTCGATGGCGGTATTGCCAACAATATGCCTGTCGATGTCGTTAAGGCCATGGGCGCCGATATTATTATTGCCGTCGATATTGGTTCACCTCTGGTCAAAAAAGATAAATTAGACAGCACTATTGCCGTGCTCGATCAGCTCTCCAACTTTTTGACCAATGCCAGCACCGAAAAACAAAAACTGCTGCTGACTGATAAGGATGTGTTGATCCGTCCCGCGATCGACGCCTTGAGCACTACAGATTTCACTATCATGCCCTTGGCATTAACCCTCGGCAAAGAAGCCGCTAATGGACAGCTTGATAAGCTGAGCAGCATGAGCGTGAGCCCTGAGGAATATGCCGCCTATGTCGAGGCCAAAAAAGCCAAAGGTAAGTTGTTAATGGCGGATGTGCGTCATTCTGTTAATGAAATTGTCTTCGATAACCAATCTAAGGTGAGTCTGAATCTCTTAACGGAAACTTTGAACATTAAACCTGGCCAAGCTGTGTCTAAGGACGAGCTGAATGAGGCGTTAAAGCGTATTTATTCCCTCAATAAGTTTGAGCGTGTCGATGCTGAGTTTGTCGAGGGTGAAGACGGCCGTGTACTGACTGTGACCACTAAAGCTAAGTCTTGGGGGCCAAATTATTTCCAACTGGGCTTTAACTGGGAGGATGATTTTAACTCTGAATCTGCCATCAGTTTTGACATGGCCTATACCATGACGGATTTGACCTTCAATGGCGGCGAGTGGCGCAATGAAATCAAACTCGGTATGGAAAAGTTGTTTGCGACTGAGTTCTATCAGCCATTAGACAGAGACCAACAATTCTTTAGCCGCGCCCGTTATCAATACGATACCCGTAATTGGGACTTATACGATAACAACAATCGTCTGCTCACATTTGACAAGAAAACCCACACCATAGAACTGGGTATCGGCTACAACTATACATCACAGGGCATGATTGAGCTGGGTTTAGTGGCGGAGAAGGGCGCGATAATTAATGATGCCTGGCTGTTACGGGACTTGGATTTTAGCTCCTATGGAGCTTACTTTAGATTCGGCTACGACAGCTTAGACAGTATTAGTTTCCCGACATCGGGTAATCGCGTGACCTTAAACGTCTATGTACGCAATGAAGATTTCGATGACATTATCGACGATAACCAAAACCAATACAGTGTGCAGATAGGGGCCGACTGGAAGGGCGCCTTGAGTGTCGGCAATCATGCTTTTGTGGGTAAGGCATCGATTTCAACCAACGATAATGATGGGATGAATACGCTGCATCTATCTGAGCTGGGTGGATTTTTAAATCTATCTGGCTACCATAAAGACTCACTGACAGGGGCGCATAAAGTCTTTGGCGCCTTTGTTTATCAATATG
The DNA here is from genome assembly GCF_026802235.1 of Shewanella sp. DAU305. NCBI lineage: Bacteria > Pseudomonadati > Pseudomonadota > Gammaproteobacteria > Alteromonadales > Shewanellaceae > Shewanella > Shewanella sp. DAU305. The sequence goes on along the minus strand of NZ_CP113808.1, from coordinate 4,912,327 downwards.
ATCTCGGGCGTGATGCGCTCGGAATGACAGATTATCCTTTGTATCTAGGTTGGAGTTTGGAAGCGGGGAATGTCTGGGATGAGCGCTCTGAAGTCACTCTCACTGATTTGATTTATGCATCGAGTCTCTACATTGGTACTGATACTTCCATGGGACCTGCGGCAATCGGCTTTGGGATCACAGATCTTGGCGATAAGTCCTTCTATTTATTTGTGGGTAAAAACTTCTAGCGAGTGATGCATGTGAAGATCTTAAGGGCATGACTGAGGTTGTGCCCTTATTTTTTGTGCGATGAAAATCCTAAACGGTCTTGATGGCATAGTGCCTGAATCGGTTCGCGCGTCGCTAAAGTGTCATATCCTTTTACAAAATCTTGCTACTGTGGGGCGTGCCAAGATGCTAAGGTTTTGCGGGAAAAATAATAACTCTTAAGGAAGCTGGGGAAAACAATGAAGAAGATAAGCACACTGGCACTGGGTATCGCCCTGAGTTTAGGTTTAGCCGCTTGTAGTACTGAGCCTAAAACTGAAGTCGCCGCGGTTTCTGGCATTGAATTGCAAAACTTTGATGCCTCAGTTCGCCATCAAGACGATTTCTATTACAGCGTTAACGGTAAATGGTTGGCGAATACGCCTATTCCTGCCGACAAGTCTAACTACGGCGCATTTTCAGTGCTGTACGATCAAAGCCAAGATGCATTGAAAAAGATCATCGACGAAGCGGCCGCTAAAAAGAATCCAGCGGCAGGCTCGAATGAGCAAAAAATTGGTGATTTCAACGCCAGTTTTATGAATACCGATTTACTTGAAACCTTAGGTGTTACACCATTAAACCCTTTGCTGGCCGATATTGCTGCCGCCAAAACACACGCTGATTTACCAGCCGTTATGGGTAAATTGCTGACGACCGGCTCTGGTATTCCCTTTGGTTTTTACGTCAATAACGACGCCAAAAACTCAACTCAGTACGCCGTGTATCTAAGCCAGTCGGGCCTTACGTTGCCGGACCGTGATTATTACCTGAAAGATGATCCTAAGTTTGCAGCTAATCGCCAAGCCATGGCTAAGTATGTGACAGACATACTGACCGAAGCGGGTTACAAGGATGCTAAACGCGCGGCTAAAAACGTTGCCGATATTGAAATGATGATCGCCAAAAGTCAGTGGAGCCGAGTGGAATCTCGCGACGCCAATAAGGCTTACAACAAGTTAGATCGCGCTGAACTGCAAAAGTTAACGGGTCAATTTGATTTCAATGCCTTCGCGTCCAGCGCAGGTTTAGGCGACAAAGTCACTGACATCATAGTGCGCCAGCCCTCTTACTTCGAAAAACTTGGTGCAGGTTTCGAGACCTTTCCGGTATCGGCTTGGCAGGACTATCTCGCGTTCCATCTAGTAGATAGCTACGCCGAGTTACTGAGCAAAAACTTTGTTGATTTGAACTTCGCCTTTAAGAGCAAAACCTTAATGGGTATCGAAGAGCAACAACCACGCTGGAAAAAAGCGGTTGATGGCGCCGACCAAGTGATTGGTGAGTTAGTGGGCGAAGAGTACGTTAAGCAATACTTCAAGCCAGAAGCTAAAGCGCGTATGGAAACTATGATCAAAAACTTGATCATAGGTTTCGAGGTCAGCATCAATGAACTTGAGTGGATGACGCCAGAAACCAAAGTCGCCGCCCAAGAAAAACTGGCTAAGTTTACCTATAAAATCGGTTATCCAGATAAGTGGAAAGATTACTCAGGTTTAGATATCAAGGCTGACGAGTTAGTCGGTAACTACATGCGTTACGCACAGTTTGAATATCAAGACATGATCAACAAGCTTGGCAAGCCAATCGATCGTACCGAATGGGGCATGACACCACAAACGGTAAACGCTTATTATAGCCCAGTGAAAAACGAAATCGTATTCCCTGCTGCGATTCTGCAACCGCCATTCTTCAATATGGATGCCGATGATGCGGTGAACTACGGTGGTATCGGAGCTGTGATCGGCCATGAAATCAGCCATGGTTTTGATGACCAAGGCGCTAAGTACGATGGCGACGGTAACCTGCGTGACTGGTGGTCAGATAAAGACCGCGAAGAGTTCCAAAAACGCGGTAAACAACTGTCAGCGCAATACTCAGGTTATGAAGCACTGCCCGGCAAGTTTGTTAACGGTGATTTGACCTTAGGGGAAAACATCGGCGACTTAGGGGGTTTAACCGTAGCGGCACGCTCGTATCTAATGAGCCTTAATGGCAAACCCGCGCCAGTGCTTGATGGATTAACGGGCGAGCAACGCTTCTTTGTGGGTTGGTCGCAAGTATGGCGTCGTAACTACCGTGATGAAGAGCTGAGCCGTCGCTTGCTGACAGATCCGCATTCACCGAGTCACTACCGCGCTATGGGGACGCCGCGTAACGTGGAAGCCTTCTATAAAGCCTTCGAGATGAAAGAAGGCGATAAAATGTATTTAACACCAGATGAACGTGTAAAGATTTGGTAATACATTCAGTTGATTGAAACAAGAAAGCCAGACAATGTCTGGCTTTTTTATTGACGACAATAATCTAGGATGCTGCTGATTAATGTCCGTAACCTAAGGATTCGATTTTAGTGACTTTATTGTCCGTGGCATAAAGCCGGCGCATTAAGCGTGTCGGTCCAAAGTCATAGGTCCATTCTTGATACTCAGTCGGCAACTTGCTGGGATCGATCACTCGGTCGCCGTCTGAGTTGAGATAAGTCGCTGGTAAACTAAATTCGCGAATATCACTGGGCGAACCGCACTTCTCCAGCACAGTCGTTAAGGTATCGCCAGTGTTGACCACTTGTTGCTTGCAGTGCATAGCACCACCCGCATTAGCGGACAAGCTGACGGACATGAGTATTAAGCCCATGGGTAATAATACGGGTGATAATAAAGACAGGTACTTCATTGGCTCCACTCTCGTACATACATCATTCTGCTATTCCTCCACACTGCAAAGACTCATTATCCATATAGCTAAAACTAAGCTTATCCGCCCTGCAGCGGCTAGACGTGTTATGGCGTTATTGAGCTAAGAGTGTCGGCAAGGCCAATAAGTTCTCAGCCTGATGGTGGGCGATAACCCACTTAGCTTCGCCTCTTTGCTCTGGTGCGGGGATCGCAAGCGTTTGCATATTGGCCGCTCGGGCGGCAATTAAGCCGTTAAAGGAATCTTCGATCGCAAGACAATAGCGGGGATCGACATCTAACGCCTTAGCGCAATTCAAATATACTTCAGGGTGGGGTTTACCGTAGGTGAGACCTTCAGCCGATTGCACCGCCATAAATTTATCGCTGAGTCCTAACTTAGAGAGCACCGCCTCGATAATAGTGTAAAACGAGGAGGTGGCTAAGCCGATTTTAAGACCCAGTGCTTGGCAGTGATCAATCGCTTCGTGAACGCCCAGCATAGCTTCGCCGCTAATCAGAATTTCACTCGCGACCTTATCAACAATCGCTTGGCTGATCTTGGCATTGTCGTAGTGAGGCCAAGGAGCCTTGTGGTACCAATAATCGACGCACTGATCGATACGTAAACCTGTGGTTTGTTGAATCGTTTCTATGGTCACGGGCACGCCAAGTGCGGATAACACTTCATACTCGACCTGCTGCCATAGGGGTTCTGAATCGATTAAAACGCCATCCATATCAAAAATAACGGCTTGAATGCTAAGGGATGTCATTGGTACTCCGATGGACTGGGGAAATAACTGAGATATGCAGTAAATTAAGCCTGAGTGTAAGTTCTCGCACTGCATCTTAAAAGCCAAAATGCCGCAAGATGAGAAAAATTTACACATATTTTATCTAGGGCGCTGAAAATTGCCTGTTCGATTTAAAATTAATGAAACATTGTTAACTATTTGTAGTTTATGGTTTTTTGTCTGTTTTCAAACTATTGTCTAATTTCACTTGTTTTAATATTCCCGTAAGTTGGCATTCGCCGCCGGATTTAGTCCTTATTTCGCTTTTTGCCGAGTGTGACCTGATTCATACTTTTGCAAAGCTGTAGTATACTGCAGGCCGGAAATACGGGTCGATCATGTCGGACTGTCAGCTTCAATTAAGAAGACGTGCAGTTTCGTTGTTAGAGCGCCAAACAAAGAGGAATGTTGCCGTGCTAGAAGCATATCGTAAACACGTCGCAGAACGTGCTGCAGAGGGCGTAGTCCCTAAGCCATTAGATGCACATCAAGTGGCTGAACTGGTTAAGTTAGTTCAAAACCCACCCGCAGGTGAAGAGGCTTTCGTTCTCGACCTGCTTGAAAATCGAATTCCCCCAGGTGTTGATGAAGCCGCTTATGTTAAGGCTGCTTTCTTAGATGCGGTTGCCAAAGGCACTGAAAAATCACCTATTTTGTCTGCTGAGCGTGCTACTGAGTTATTAGGCACTATGCAAGGCGGCTACAACATCGAACCTCTGATCGCGCAGCTGGATAACCCAGCGTTAGCACCTTTAGCCGTTAAAGCCTTATCTCACACTCTGCTGATGTTTGATTCTTTCCACGATGTGGTTGAGAAGATGGAAGCAGGCAATGAGTTTGCTAAGCAAGTGGTTGAAGCGTGGGCGAATGCAGATTGGTACTTAAACCGTCCAAAACTGGCCGACAAAGTCACTCTGACAGTATTTAAAGTCTCTGGTGAAACCAACACCGATGACTTGTCACCAGCACCCGATGCTTGGTCACGTCCAGATATTCCATTACACGCGTTAGCTATGCTGAAAAACGCCCGTGATGGTATCGAGCCTGACGTTGCTGGCGCCGTTGGCCCAGTGAAAAAAATCGAAGCGTTAAAAGCGCAAGGTTTCCCACTAGTCTATGTGGGCGATGTTGTGGGTACGGGTTCATCACGTAAATCAGCGACTAACTCAGTACTGTGGTTTATGGGCGATGACATTCCATTTGTACCCAACAAGCGCGCTGGCGGTTTCTGCCTTGGCGGTAAAATTGCACCGATTTTCTTCAACACTATGGAAGATGCGGGCGCACTGCCAATCGAGCTTGACGTAAACAAAATGGAAATGGGCGATGTGATTGACATCTACCCATACGCCGGTGTGGTTAAGCGTCACGACAGCGACGAAGTGATTTCAGAATTCAGCTTAAAAACTGAAGTGCTGTTAGACGAAGTTCGTGCTGGTGGTCGTATTCCACTGATCATCGGTCGTGGTTTAACTGACAAAGCCCGTGAAGTATTAGGTTTAGGCGTATCTGACGTATTCGTGCGTTCACAAGACGTGGCTGATACGGGTAAAGGTTATACGCTTGCACAGAAAATGGTTGGTAAAGCATGCGGCGTAGCTGGCGTGCGTCCTGGCCAATACTGCGAACCTAAGATGACCTCTGTTGGTTCACAAGATACTACAGGTCCTATGACCCGTGACGAGCTGAAAGATTTAGCTTGCTTAGGTTTCAGTGCTGATTTGACTATGCAGTCATTCTGTCACACTGCGGCTTATCCAAAGCCTGTTGATGTGAACACACATCATACTCTGCCTGACTTCATTATGAATCGCGGCGGTGTATCACTGCGTCCTGGCGATGGTGTTATCCACTCATGGTTAAACCGTATGCTGCTGCCAGATACCGTTGGTACGGGTGGTGACTCACATACGCGTTTCCCAATCGGTATTTCATTCCCAGCAGGTTCTGGCTTAGTGGCGTTTGCTGCGGCGACTGGCGTTATGCCGCTCGACATGCCTGAATCAGTATTAGTGCGCTTCAAGGGCAAAATGCAACCCGGCATCACACTGCGTGATCTGGTACATGCTATCCCATTAAAAGCCATTGAACTGGGCATGCTGACCGTTGAGAAGAAAGGTAAAGTCAATATCTTCTCTGGTCGCGTACTGGAAATCGAAGGTCTTGAAACCTTGAAAGTTGAACAAGCTTTCGAACTGTCTGATGCTTCAGCTGAGCGCTCTGCTGCCGGTTGTACTATCAAGTTAGACAAAGAACCTATCATCGAATACCTGAACTCAAACATCATCATGCTGAAGTGGATGATCGCTGAAGGTTACGGCGATCGTCGTACGATTGAACGTCGTATCAAAGGCATGGAAGAGTGGTTAGCGAATCCTGAACTGATGAGCGCCGATAAAGATGCTGAGTACGCAGCAGTGATCGAAATCGATTTAAACGACATCAAAGAGCCAATCCTGTGTGCGCCGAACGATCCTGATGATGCAGTTCTACTGTCATCTGTTGCGCAAACTAAGATTGACGAAGTGTTCGTCGGTTCTTGTATGACCAACATTGGTCACTTCCGCGCAACCGGTAAGATGTTAGATAAGTTTGCTAAAACCCTGCCAACTCGTCTGTGGATTGCACCACCGACTAAGATGGACAGAGATCAGCTGACTGAAGAAGGCTACTACGCGATTTTCGGTCGTGTAGGCGCGCGCATCGAGATCCCAGGCTGTTCACTGTGTATGGGTAACCAAGCACGTGTAGCTGAAGGTGCAACTGTCGTATCGACTTCTACCCGTAACTTCCCTAACCGTTTAGGTACAGGCGCTAACGTTTACTTAGCCTCTGCTGAACTGGCTGCGGTTGCTGCACTGTTAGGTCGTCTGCCGTCACCTGAAGAATATCAAGAATACGCAAAAGAGTTAGACGCCACTGCGGCTGACACTTACCGTTACTTGAACTTCGACCAAATCGAGTCTTATACACAAAAGGCATCGGAAGTGATCTTCCAAACTACTGTGTAATCGATTGCCGTTAAGGTAGCTTGATGTACAAAAGCCAGCGCAAGCTGGCTTTTTTGTAGGTCAGTTTCTCCTCCACATATATATGTACAAATAACCCCTTTAAATAGTGATGTCTCGGCTCTCCCATATAACAGGCTCGGTTTTCATAAATGGCTAACATTGTTATTAGGCAATTAACTAAGGCGTGATCCTAATAAGTATCAGGCTTCACCTCGCTTAATCTTCCTTTTGAAAGACTAAATTCTTCTACTTACATACTTATCTACAAATCATCTAATGGCTTTTTGAGAAGGATAATGTCGAGCAAAGGCATTATCTTGACTGAATTGTGGATAACTTTGGGGGTAAGTGGTGGGTATGATGTGATTAGCTTGAAGGATATGAATTAACTGCAAATTTCCTTAAAATAGGGGTTGCACACTTTCTCAATCTCCCTATAATGCGCATCCACTGACACGGCAGACAGCGAAAGCAAGCTGGCGAGTTAGATTGAATTGAATGGCTTACTCTCTGTTGAGAATGGCACTTAATTCAATCGCAGCAAGAAGTTGAAAAAACTCCTTGACGCGAAACGGGAAATGCGTAGAATACGCAGCCCTAGCCAACTGGAAGCGTTCGGCGCTCAGTGTGGTACTCACGTCCTCTTACGGATATTGAGTTGCTCTTTAACAAGATAAAACAAGAAATCTGTGTGGACACTCACAGGTGTTGAGTTAATCGAAACTGCTTAACCTTCGGGTTGGCAGTCAAAAATTTAAATCAATGTAACAATGAGTGTTCATAGCAATATGTACAGTTTGTTTTAGCCCTTCTTTTATAAGGAGTGCGAAAAACAAAAAAATCAGAATTCATTGAGCCGCTGAAGTCGCAAGACCGAAGCAACAAAACTTTAATTGAAGAGTTTGATCATGGCTCAGATTGAACGCTGGCGGCAGGCCTAACACATGCAAGTCGAGCGGCAGCGGGAAGATAGCTTGCTATCTTTGCCGGCGAGCGGCGGACGGGTGAGTAATGCCTAGGGATCTGCCCAGTCGAGGGGGATAACAGTTGGAAACGACTGCTAATACCGCATACGCCCTACGGGGGAAAGGAGGGGACCTTCGGGCCTTCCGCGATTGGATGAACCTAGGTGGGATTAGCTAGTTGGTGAGGTAATGGCTCACCAAGGCGACGATCCCTAGCTGTTCTGAGAGGATGATCAGCCACACTGGGACTGAGACACGGCCCAGACTCCTACGGGAGGCAGCAGTGGGGAATATTGCACAATGGGGGAAACCCTGATGCAGCCATGCCGCGTGTGTGAAGAAGGCCTTCGGGTTGTAAAGCACTTTCAGTAGGGAGGAAAGGTAGCAGCTTAATACGCTGTTGCTGTGACGTTACCTACAGAAGAAGGACCGGCTAACTCCGTGCCAGCAGCCGCGGTAATACGGAGGGTCCGAGCGTTAATCGGAATTACTGGGCGTAAAGCGTGCGCAGGCGGTTTGTTAAGCGAGATGTGAAAGCCCCGGGCTCAACCTGGGAATTGCATTTCGAACTGGCGAACTAGAGTCTTGTAGAGGGGGGTAGAATTCCAGGTGTAGCGGTGAAATGCGTAGAGATCTGGAGGAATACCGGTGGCGAAGGCGGCCCCCTGGACAAAGACTGACGCTCAGGCACGAAAGCGTGGGGAGCAAACAGGATTAGATACCCTGGTAGTCCACGCCGTAAACGATGTCTACTCGGAGTTTGGTGTCTTGAACACTGGGCTCTCAAGCTAACGCATTAAGTAGACCGCCTGGGGAGTACGGCCGCAAGGTTAAAACTCAAATGAATTGACGGGGGCCCGCACAAGCGGTGGAGCATGTGGTTTAATTCGATGCAACGCGAAGAACCTTACCTACTCTTGACATCCACGGAATTCGCTAGAGATAGCTTAGTGCCTTCGGGAACCGTGAGACAGGTGCTGCATGGCTGTCGTCAGCTCGTGTTGTGAAATGTTGGGTTAAGTCCCGCAACGAGCGCAACCCCTATCCTTATTTGCCAGCACGTAATGGTGGGAACTCTAGGGAGACTGCCGGTGATAAACCGGAGGAAGGTGGGGACGACGTCAAGTCATCATGGCCCTTACGAGTAGGGCTACACACGTGCTACAATGGCGAGTACAGAGGGTTGCAAAGCCGCGAGGTGGAGCTAATCTCACAAAGCTCGTCGTAGTCCGGATTGGAGTCTGCAACTCGACTCCATGAAGTCGGAATCGCTAGTAATCGTGGATCAGAATGCCACGGTGAATACGTTCCCGGGCCTTGTACACACCGCCCGTCACACCATGGGAGTGGGCTGCAAAAGAAGTGGGTAGCTTAACCTTCGGGGGGGCGCTCACCACTTTGTGGTTCATGACTGGGGTGAAGTCGTAACAAGGTAGCCCTAGGGGAACCTGGGGCTGGATCACCTCCTTACCTATACGACTAACTTAATGTTTGGTCGAAAAATGCTCCTGCATTTTCGACATTCGGTACATCCGTGTACCTTTTGAGTGTTCACACAGATTGCTTGTTTATCTTCTCTTAGGAGAAGTCAGAGCTGAATGCGCCGCGAGCCGGTACGCATTGTTCTTTAACAATTTGGAAAGCTGATAGTATTTAACGTGATGATGTCTGTCGTCATGTTACTTACAAACCGATGTAAACGTGGAAACGTTTGCATCATGAGTTCTCAAACACTTTATTAAGTGTCTTGAATATTCAAAAGTAAATTATTCTTAGTTGAATAGTTTACGTCTAAGGCGCGTCCACTTCTTTGGTCAGAAGTGAGACAAGTAAAACCAAGCTGGTCGCAATACGACTCAGATGAGTGAAACTCATTTGGGTTGTATGGTTAAGCGACTAAGCGTATACGGTGGATGCCTTGGCAGTCAGAGGCGATGAAGGACGTAGTAACTTGCGAAAAGCGTTGGCGAGCTAGTAACAAGCATTTGAGCTAACGATGTCCGAATGGGGGAACCCAGCAGCATAAGCTGTTATCGCAACATGAATACATAGTGTTGCGAGGCGAACCCGGGGAACTGAAACATCTAAGTACCCGGAGGAAAAGAAATCAACCGAGATTCCCCTAGTAGCGGCGAGCGAACGGGGATTAGCCCTTAAGTCAGTGGGGTGTTAGTGGAATGTGTTGGAAAGCACAGCGGCACAGGGTGATAGCCCCGTACATGAAAACTAACCATTGATGAAAACGAGTAAGGCGGGACACGTGACATCCTGTTTGAATATGGGGGGACCATCCTCCAAGGCTAAATACTCCTGACTGACCGATAGTGAACCAGTACCGTGAGGGAAAGGCGAAAAGAACCCCTGTGAGGGGAGTGAAATAGAACCTGAAACCGTATACGTACAAGCAGTGGGAGCGGTTCTTGAGACCGTGACTGCGTACCTTTTGTATAATGGGTCAGCGACTTACATTTTGTAGCGAGGTTAAGCGAATAGCGGAGCCGTAGGGAAACCGAGTGTTAACTGCGCGTTTAGTTGCAAGGTGTAGACCCGAAACCCGGTGATCTAGCCATGGGCAGGTTGAAGGTTGAGTAACATCAACTGGAGGACCGAACCGACTAATGTTGAAAAATTAGCGGATGACTTGTGGCTGGGGGTGAAAGGCCAATCAAACCGGGAGATATCTGGTTCTCCTCGAAAGCTATTTAGGTAGCGCCTCGAGCGAATACCATTGGGGGTAGAGCACTGTTAAGGCTAGGGGGTCATCCCGACTTACCAACCCTTTGCAAACTCCGAATACCAATGAGTACTACTCGGGAGACAGACGGCGGGTGCTAACGTCCGTCGTCAAAAGGGAAACAACCCAGACCGTCAGCTAAGGTCCCAAAGTACTAGCTAAGTGGGAAACGATGTGGGAAGGCTTAGACAGCTAGGATGTTGGCTTAGAAGCAGCCATCATTTAAAGAAAGCGTAATAGCTCACTAGTCGAGTCGGCCTGCGCGGAAGATGTAACGGGGCTAAGCTAGTCACCGAAGCTACGGGTGCATTTCATTAGAGATGCGCGGTAGAGGAGCGTTCTGTAAGCCGTTGAAGGTGAAGGGGTAACCCACGCTGGAGGTATCAGAAGTGCGAATGCTGACATGAGTAACGATAAAGGGGGTGAAAAACCCCCTCGCCGAAAGACCAAGGGTTCCTGTCCAACGTTAATCGGGGCAGGGTGAGTCGACCCCTAAGGTGAGGCCGAAAGGCGTAATCGATGGGAAACAGATTAATATTTCTGTACTTCCGCTAACTGCGATGGAGAGACGGAGAAGGCTAGGCTAGCGCGGCGTTGGTAGTCCGCGTTTAAGGTGGTAGGTTGATTTCTTAGGCAAATCCGGGGAATCGCACTTTAGTGTGCAGACTGAGAGCTGATGACGAGGTCCTAAGGGACTGAAGTAGTTGATGCCATGCTTCCAGGAAAATCTTCTAAGCTTCAGGTTAGTGGGAATCGTACCCCAAACCGACACAGGTGGTCGGGTAGAGAATACCAAGGCGCTTGAGAGAACTCGGCTGAAGGAACTAGGCAAAATGGTACCGTAACTTCGGGAGAAGGTACGCTCTTGTTGGTGATGAGACTTGCTCTCTAAGCTGACGGGAGTCGCAGATACCAGGTGGCTGCAACTGTTTATCAAAAACACAGCACTGTGCAAACTCGCAAGAGGAAGTATACGGTGTGACGCCTGCCCGGTGCCGGAAGGTTAATTGATTGGGTTATCGCAAGAGAAGCTCATGATCGAAGCCCCGGTAAACGGCGGCCGTAACTATAACGGTCCTAAGGTAGCGAAATTCCTTGTCGGGTAAGTTCCGACCTGCACGAATGGCGTAATGATGGCCACGCTGTCTCCAGCCGAGACTCAGTGAAGTTGAAATTGCGGTGAAGATGCCGTATACCCGCGGCTAGACGGAAAGACCCCGTGAACCTTTACTATAGCTTGGCACTGAACATTGAACCTACATGTGTAGGATAGGTGGGAGACTTTGAAGTTGTGACGCTAGTCATGATGGAGTCGTCCTTGAAATACCACCCTTGTAGTTTTGATGTTCTAACCTAGGTCCCTTATCGGGATTAGGGACAGTGCCTGGTGGGTAGTTTGACTGGGGCGGTCTCCTCCCAAAGAGTAACGGAGGAGCACGAAGGTTGGCTAAGTACGGTCGGACATCGTACGGTTAGTGCAATGGCATAAGCCAGCTTAACTGCGAGACATACACGTCGAGCAGGTACGAAAGTAGGTCATAGTGATCCGGTGGTTCTGAATGGAAGGGCCATCGCTCAACGGATAAAAGGTACTCCGGGGATAACAGGCTGATACCGCCCAAGAGTTCATATCGACGGCGGTGTTTGGCACCTCGATGTCGGCTCATCACATCCTGGGGCTGAAGTCGGTCCCAAGGGTATGGCTGTTCGCCATTTAAAGTGGTACGCGAGCTGGGTTCAGAACGTCGTGAGACAGTTCGGTCCCTATCTGCCGTGGGCGTTGGATGATTGAAGGGAGCTGCTCCTAGTACGAGAGGACCGGAGTGGACGAACCGCTGGTGTTCGGGTTGTCATGCCAATGGCATTGCCCGGTAGCTACGTTCGGAATCGATAACCGCTGAAAGCATCTAAGCGGGAAGCGAGCCCTAAGATGAGTCATCCCTAGGAATTTAATTCCTCTAAAGAGCCGTTCGAGACTAGGACGTTGATAGGCATGGTGTGTAAGCGTTGTGAGGCGTTGAGCTAACATGTACTAATGACTCGAGAGGCTTAACCATACAACCCAGATGGGTTTTACTGAAAATGTTCCAGACATTTTCTAGCACTTCCTCCATCCATGGAGGTCGTACGAAAAGCCTTAGACAGAATATCGACACTTGATGAAGTGCGAACTCAAACAAAGCAAATCAGCTTTCCGAATTATTATTAGCGTGAGCCAGAGATGGACACGGTAATAAACAGAATTTGCTTGGTGACAATAGCCTTGTGGAACCACCTGATCCCATCCCGAACTCAGAAGTGAAACGCAAACGCGCCGATGGTAGTGTGGGGTCTCCCCATGTGAGAGTAGGTCATCGCCAAGCGCCTAATTATCTCGTAGAGATGTAACGAAGCCAGCTGAATAAGCTGGCTTTTTTGCGTCTGCAATTTGTAAAATTCAGCCTGTACTCCATCTCGTACCGCGATCGCAAGCATGCTCAAGGTCAGTAGAACCAGTGTCAATCTATGGATATCCACCTATTTAGCTCAAGGTTTGAGTGTAGTGGTCAAGTAAAATTGGCCACGGTTTTAGAGTCATTCCAATATAAACGTTCTGACTCATTTGGCGTTAACCCACCATTATATTGATGGGGTCTGGTCTCACTGTAATATCCAGTGATGTAATTTGTGATCTCTTTATCTGCTTCTGTAAAATTCCCATAACCACTGGCGGGTATCCACTCAGATTTCAAACTTCTAAAGAAACGCTCCATTGGTGCGTTATCCCAACAATTCCCGCGGCGACTCATACTTTGCTCAATCTGAAGACGCCATATTAATTGTCTGAATTTCAAGCTTGTGTAATGTGAACCTTGATCGCTGTGATAAATCACATTCTCAGGTTTCCCCCTTAACTCAAATGCCATTTTCAAGGCTTTACAGGTCAGCTCGCTGTCAGGTGATAATGACAAAGCCCACCCAACAGGTTTACGGGAAAACAGGTCTAGAACAACCGCTAAATATGCCCAACGATTACCGACCCAAACATACGTCACATCGCCACACCACACTTGATCTGGTTGAGTTACGGCAAACTGTCGATTAAGCGTATTCGGGATCGCTACATGCTCTTGTGCAGCTTTCCTATAAGAATGTTTAGGCTGCTGACAGCTCAATAACCCAAGCTTTTTCATTAGATTACGGGCTCGATAACGACTGAGACAGATCCCTTTGTTAGTCACTAATTGCGCTATCGTTCGAGCACCGGCAGAGCCATGACTAATACGATGCGCGGCCTTCACTTCACTGCATAAAATTGTAAAATCAGCATCGATATGTTCTTTTCTTTTTAGCCAATATTTATAGCTACTTCGATGCACTTTGAATGCATTACAAATTGTGAGAATAGAGTGGCTCTGCTTGAGTGCGCTGATCAGCGTAAATTGTTCATCGAGTCTGACATCAAGAGAGCGGTAGCCTTTTTTAGGATTAGATTATGCTCCTCAAGACGCGCTATTTGTTTCTTCAGTTCACGGATTTCAATTTGTTCTGGGGTAATCGGAGATGCTTTTGGTGTGCCACCCTGGCGTTCTAGTTTTAACTGTCTCACCCATTTATCCATAGTGGACTTACCTACGTTCATCGCCTTTGCAGCTTCGATGATGCTATGGTTTTTATCGAGGACTAATTGGGCTGCTTCAAGTTTGAATTCAGCACTAAATGTTTTTCTGGTTGTCGATCTCATGTGTTCACCTAAGGTCATCTATGAGGCAATAATATCACCTCTATTTAGGTGGCCAAAATTAGTGTGCCACTACAGAGTGGTCTAGACGATACGCCCAATCCGGGTCTTCCTGCGACATTATCCACAGAACAACAAGCTAAGCTCAAAATGTTCGTGCAGCACCAAAGCCTATCTGAACAAGGTGGTAGGTTGATGGTCAAGGATGTCGGCCATGTTATCCAGACTGAATTTGGCGTGACGTTCAAGCAAGCGAATATCTACCGTTTGCTACATCAACTCGGCTTTTCATGGATTACCACTCGCTCTCGCCACACCAAACAATCTGAAGCCGTATAAGAGGCTTTTAAAAAACTTCCTGATGGCAACGATCCTTAACACGCCTGGGCATGTTAAGGATCGCATTGGTGTTTGGTTTCAAGATGAAGCCCGATTTGGCCAACAGAATACAATCACCCGTATTTGGGTGAAGAAAGGCACTCGTCCACGGGCAGTCAAACAGTAACAATTTGAATCTGCGTATTTATATGGTGCAGTGTGTCCGGCAACAGGGGCGACACAAGCGATTATTGCTCCTCATGCCAATCGCGAATATATGTACGAGCATTTAAAGCTGATCTCAACCGCAACACCATTCGGACGCCACGCACTGGTCATCATGGACGGCGCAGGCTGGCATCAACAGGATTTGACCGATGACTTTGATAATCTCACCCTCCTCAAGTTGCCTCCTTATTCACCGGAGTTGAATCCAATAGAGCATGTATGGCAATGGCTGCGTCAAAATGTGTTAGCCAATCGTTGTTTTAGTGGCTATGGCGACATTGTCGAGCTGTGTTCTCGCGCATGGAATATCTTCATTGAGAAGAAAGTAAGAGTGAAAGAATTGTGTACTAGACAATGGGCAATCTGAATAATTAATGTAGTTGCTATAAGTCTTCGATAAACATGTTTTATACACACGTTGTCATGATGTGCTCCATATCGGCATAACTGGAATATTTACTGAAAGGGATTTTGTTCGGTCAGGTATAAGAACGGTGACGAGTTATTGAGATCTTGTGCTTAGGGGGCATAGCGCCGCGGATGCTCATTGTATCTTTCTGTATTACCAGCTTATGTAGCTAATTACAGAGCTGCCTTAGCCATCTACTCACTAGGTGGTGTCACGCTTAACAGAGGCATATAGCGTACTCATGTGATCATTAGCTGACATATAGGTATTCTATGTTTAATTATTTGAGCAAGCATTTCACCGCTGACAGATTGTGAGTCATCAATCGTGAGTTTGTGTGGGTATTTTACGGCTGTTATAAGTATTGGCGACAAGATAAGCGCACAGGATACAACAAAGTGCGCTTGAATTGATTGAGGCTTACTGGGTGTGTTCTGAATGCTTACGGTGGAGTACTTCGAGTAGTTCATCTTCGAGCTCGAAGCGAGTTTCCATGTTATGGGCAAGCTCAGATAAATCTTTATCGAGTTGATATAAAACGAGATCGTCTTGGGTTTCCGCATATTTATCGTTGAAGTCTAATGCCGCATTCGTGGTTGGAGTGATCTTTGGCAATACTTGTTGCGCGAGCGTTTTGCTCGATTCGCCATACTCACTACAGGCATTAACGACTCTGTCATAGACTTCAAAATGGCCTTCAGACACATAGTCGACTAATAAGTCACAGAAAGATTTAACGTGTTCGAACGAGGGCAGCGATTTTTCTGATTTACCGTAAGGCGGAAGTCCGGCAATTTGGCAGTAATGCACTAACAGTTTTCGACGGTTTTTTAGCCATTGATCAATAAGCTTATTTGAACCGCCCCATTTCTGTTCTGCTTTTTCGAGTTCTCTCAGCATGATGCATTCCATTTAAGTGCCAGCACATAACTCTAATGTAGGGACAAGTCGCTAATCGATCAACTCTTTTCATGCGAATTTGCGTGAATGACGAAATGGACAAACCAGCTGTTTTGCATCAAAAAATGCAAATAAAAAGCCCAACGATAGAAACCTATCGTTGGGCGAGTAAAGTTTATAGCAGGCTCGATGCGACGAGCTTCTTGATTGTTCTTGCTAGCGCAGACTTTTTATACCAAAGGCTGGGAACCGGCGCAACTTTTTTCTGTCTGAGTGTGACTTCGTTACGAATAAATGAGCAGTATGTTATCTGGATAACATTTTCCGGTTTATGTGGTCAAATCGACGCCAGCGATGGGGAATAGCTCACATAAATTAGCACATAAAGGTTACATTATTCGCGTAAATGCTAAACTACCGACCCAGCGGATCTCAATAAGACTAGGAACCAAGCCCAATGGCAGAATTAAAGAATGATCGTTATTTACGCGCCCTACTAAAAGAGCCAGTCGATGTGACCCCTGTGTGGATGATGCGTCAAGCTGGCCGTTATCTTCCTGAATATAAAGCCACGCGCGCACAAGCGGGTGACTTTATGTCTTTGTGTAAAAACCACGAGCTTGCCTGTGAAGTCACGCTGCAACCTTTACGCCGATATGATCTTGATGCGGCGATTTTGTTTTCCGATATTTTAACTGTGCCTGATGCTATGGGTTTAGGTTTGTATTTTGAGGCGGGTGAAGGCCCACGTTTCGAGCGCCCTACAGACACTATCGATGCGATCAAAAAGCTCTCAATTCCAGATCCAGAAGATGAGCTGGGTTATGTGATGAAAGCCGTTAGCACTATTCGCCGTGAACTGAATGGCGCAGTGCCGTTAATTGGCTTTTCTGGTTCACCTTGGACCCTAGCGACTTATATGGTTGAAGGCGGCTCGAGCAAAACTTTCGAAAAAATTAAGAAGATGGCTTACGCTGAGCCAATGGCATTACACATGCTGTTAGATAAATTAGCCGATTCAGTGATCTTATACCTGAATGCTCAAGTGGCTAATGGTGCACAATCACTAATGATTTTTGACTCATGGGGCGGCGCGTTATCACACTCTGCTTACCGTGAGTTTTCTTTGCGTTATATGCAGAAGATTGTCGATGGTCTGACACGTTTTGCCGATGGCCGCAAAGTGCCAGTGACGCTGTTCACTAAAGGTGGTGGTTTGTGGTTAGAAGCGATGGCAGAAACTGGCTGTGATGCGTTAGGTTTGGATTGGACGGTAGACATTGCCGATGCCCGTCGCCGTGTAGGCCATAAAGTTGCATTGCAAGGCAACATGGACCCTTCAATGTTATATGCACCTATTCCACGTATTGAAGAAGAAGTGGGCCATATCCTAGCGGGTTATGGTGAGGGTACTGGTCATGTATTTAACTTAGGTCATGGCATCCATCAGCATGTCGATCCAGAGCATGCTGGCGCCTTTATCAAGGCGGTTCATGCGCAATCAAAGCAATACCATAAGTAATTTTTGGTTTGCGAAACAGGCCCGCTTGCGGGCCTGTTTTATTTCTGACATTTGGGTTTGAAAGCGTTGGAGCTTCTGGCGAAGGTATCTTTATGGATGAGCGTATGTGGTGGTTTCTATCGTCTGCGAGCTTAATGAGTCTTACATTTTGATAACAACTTGGGCACCCTGTATTCACATTCTGATTATGTGTGAATTATCTTGATAAAAAGTAAAATTCATAATCGTTTATTTTATAAATTTTATTTTTAAATCAAAGGTATAAAATTGATTTGATTGCATGAAAATGTCTACTTTAGCAACGACTAAAGCTAAGCGATGTTTAATACTATTCGCAAATGAGATATGTTGCATGGCGCAGTGAAGGATTATGCAAGGCCGTCAATCAATTTAGTCATAACAAGCCGTGGTAAGAGATGCACATTGGCAAGAAAATAATGGTATTTATTGCAGGCTTTTGTCTCCCTGCGGTGGTAATTGTCTCCTATTGTCTTGGGTGTTGGTACGACCATCGCGTCGAGCTATTGCGCCAAGACAGTGCTAACCGTGAGCTTGCTAATATCCAACAGCAGTTTCAAATTGATGTCGATCGCTTAACCTTTCTCACGAATATCTACGCTTTACCTTTGTCGCAGTTAGATGAAGAGCAACTTAAGAAACTAGAATCCTCGTGGCACGACAGTTCTATGTCGGCTAACATCAGTTGGTATATTTTACGCCAAGGCGAGCTGCACACTTTTTTCCCCAATGCACATCCTTTTGCCTCTGATAAGCTGCAGGAAATCGCCAGCGCTATCATCAATGCTAATAAACCCAGTGTGGCAGGCGCTTATTTGATTGGTGAGCAGACTTATGTCATCACCGCCGTGGCTTCTGCGCCTAATGAGTCTGTGCTGCTAGTGCGCCAGTTGACCAACAATGACTTACTAGAGTATGCGCAGGCCTTATTGGTGACTAAAGTGACTATGAGTCATTCTAACGCTGTCACGGCAAGTGTTGAGGGCGTTCATAGTGACACCATTGAAATACCCAGCCTGTTAAAAGAAAAACCTGTTTACCTGCAAGTGCAGTTCTCCGAGGGCCCGTTCCAAGAGGTTAAGTTTAAGCTCGATTGGGTATCGCTCGGATTTATTCTATTTGGCGTATTTATCGTTGGCCTTGGCTATATTTGGCTGCGCTCTGGTTTACTCAAACCCTTTAAAAACTTGATGCGGCAATTGGCGCTGGTCGATCCTATGTCCAGTGTCTATCAACCTGTCACCAGTGAGGGTAATGAGGAATTAGAAGTGCTTGCCAGCCGCGTTAATAGCTTGCTGGCCAGAATTTATCAGCAGAAAGAGCGCGCGAAAATCACCTTAGAATCTATTGCAGAGGCGGTGATTTTAACCGACGTCGATGCCAAAGTGATTTATATGAATCCGCGGGCCGAGTCGCTTCTGGATGTCGCCAGTTGTTATGCCCTAGATCAGAGCCTTGCGAGCCTGTTAAAGGCTGGCGATCAGTTGAATCAGGCGGTCTTCACTTGTATTCGTCTTGGCGAGTCATCACCACAGGTCGAGAAAATCAAGTTATTGACCGCTACACCGCGGATTATGGAACGTAGCATTAGTAATTTACGTAATCACGATAAAGTTATTGTCGGCACTGTCGTGGTATTGCGGGATATCACTCAAGAAGAGTTACTTAAGCGCCAACTCCAAAAAAGAGCCAATTTCGACAGCATTACTGGGCTGCTAAATCGTCAGGCGTTTGATGAACAGCTTCCTCAATTTGCCGCCTCAGCTAAAACCATCGCGGTTTGTTATCTCGATTTAGAGCAATTCAAGTTGATTAACGACAGCTGTGGCCATACTGCAGGCGATCGTATGCTCGCTATGGTGGCTAAGGCTATGCAGGCTTGTCTTGGGCCACAGGAGCTGTTGGCGCGCCTTGGTGGCGATGAGTTCGGTTTAGTGATTTGTAATCGCAGTGCTTTATCTGTGGCGCAATTACTCAAACAAATGATCGCACAAGTCTCGCTGCAAGTGCTGAATGACAAAAACTGTAACTATAAAGTCGGCCTCAGCATAGGTGTCGCCTTTGGTCGTGCGCCCTATATTGATGCCCAAGAATTATTGAAAGACGCGGACATTGCATGTATAGCCGCTAAAGCTAAGGGCGCCAATCAAATTCATTTTTACGATGATAAAGATAAAGAGCTCACTTACCAGAGAAATGCGCCTAAGTGGGCGGTACGTATCGCGCAGGCGATTGAAGAAAACGAGCTAATTCTGTATTACCAACCGATCCGTGGGTTAGGCAGTGGTCCGCAGCGACAACGCATGGAAATCCTGCTGCGAATTCAAGAACCCTGTGGCCGTATTTTGGCGCCTGCGCAGTTTATTGCCGCGGCTGAACGCTTTAAGCTGATGCCTGACATAGATAAAGAAGTGATCCGCAAAGCCTTTTTATGGTTATCTTTGCACCCGGTGCTTTGGCCTGATCACTGTATTTCGATCAACCTTTCGGGCAATAGTTTAGGCGCCGAAGGTATGGTGGAATATATCGCCCAGCAGCAGCATATTTTTGATATTCCAAGTCAATGTATTTGCTTTGAAATTACTGAAACCACCGCGATCCAAAATCGCAATCGTGGTATGGAAATGTTGAAGCAGTTACGTAAGCTCGGTTTCTCGTTTGCCTTGGATGATTTTGGCAGTGGTTTCGCCTCTTACGGCTATCTGCGTGAATTACCTGTCGATTATGTCAAAATCGATGGCTGTTTTATTAAGAATCTTGCCGTGAACGCCAAAGACTACGCCATCGTTAAATCGATTCAAGATGTATGTCGCGTCATGGGGATCGAGACCGTGGCCGAGTTTGTTGAAAATCAGGATATTATCGACAGATTATTGAGCATCGGCATTAACTACGCGCAAGGTTATGCAATAGGGCGCCCACAACCCTTAGCTAATTATCGTGAACAATATGAGATGAGGCTTGCACAACGCGCGTGAAGGATTGCGCTTTTAGCGTGATTATGCCAATTTAGCCAAAGGCATAATTAACATAGCAATAACAAAGGAATGACTATGGATGGACTCACTGGCAAGGTCGTGATCATCACGGGTGCCTCAGAAGGTATTGGTCGGGCACTCGCTGTGGCAATGGCGCGAATGGGCTGCCAGCTCGTGATCAGTGCGCGCAATGAAACACGTCTCTCCTCACTCGCCTTAGAAATCGCTAATTATGGTTTACCTCCCTTTGTATTCGCTGCCGATGTTTCTCGTGCTGAACAGTGCGAAGCCTTAATTGAAGCCACGGTCGCGCATTACGGACATCTCGATATTTTAATTAATAATGCCGGCATGACCATGTGGTCACGGTTCGATGAGCTTACTCAACTGTCTGTACTTGAAGACATTATGCGGGTGAATTATCTTGGGCCTGCGTATTTGACCCATGCCGCTTTACCCCATTTAAAGGCCAGTAAGGGCCAAGTGGTCGTTGTGGCCTCCGTCGCTGGATTAACAGGCGTACCCACTCGTAGCGGTTATGCTGCATCTAAACATGCCGTGATTGGCTTTTTCGATTCACTGCGGATTGAGCTCGCGGACGATAATGTGGCGGTGACGGTAATTTGCCCCGATTTTGTGGTGTCACAAATTCACAAACGCGCCCTTGATGGTGCGGGTAATCCTTTAGGCAAGTCACCGATGCAAGAAGCTAAGATACTGACGGCCGAGCAATGCGCCAATATGATGTTACCTGTGATTGCGACTCGAGGCCGACAACTTATCACTTCACTTCGCGGTCGTTTGGGGCGTTGGCTTAAGCTTATCGCGCCAGGTTTAATCGACAAAATTGCCCGCAGGGCAATCGCCTCCGGGCACTAGAATCTTTGCCACTACAAGCTATTTACCACTCTTATTGAGATGCTTAATGATTGACTGTTCAGCCTCGCTTTGCGTTGCTTTTTCTCCTTGTTTGTCGATAGTGGCAGTGGCCATATGACCTGTCATATCCTCTGCAATATGAAACCAATCTGGATGCCAGTAAAAACTCTTTCCTTCTAGCGTTCCCCAGTTATGCACACCTGATTTTTCGCCTTGATAAATAAGATCTTTTATCGAATAGCCCATATATTTACCTCATTAATTTCATGATTGTTAAAAATATAAGAAGTTAAATGGTGCACGTCATCTGAGCCTAGGTATGTGCTTTAGGTCACATTCTTATGGTAAAAATTAACCTTTATCGAGCTAGGCCTATTGGTCGACGATAGTTGTTATAGTAAGTAATCAATCGCTACAATCGCTAAGATAATAAGGATTACATTTCAATTCCGCAGAAATTCAGGCACAAAAAAACCGGCTTCTGGCCGGTTTTTTAACGCGCCTAGCAATTAGTCTTGCTGTTCACGTGCAATCGCGCGGTAGCCAATATCGGTACGGAAATACACATCATCCCAGTGGATTTCATCAACCAATTTATAGGCGGCTTTTTGCGCTTCGGTCACTGTGTTACCCAGTGCAGTGGCGCAGAGTACGCGACCGCCGTTGGTGACTACGTGGCCGTCTTTCATCTCAGTGCCCGCATGGAACACTTTGCCATTGTTATCACCAAGGCTGAGACCGTCAATCACATCAAACTTGCGATACTCATCTGGGTAACCGCCAGCGGCTAATACCACGCCCACGGCTGCGCGCTCGTCGTATTCTGCTGTCACTTTATCTAACTCGCCACGGGTGGCGGCTAAACACAGTTCCACTAAGTCTGACTTTAACCGCATCATGATTGGCTGAGTTTCTGGATCGCCGAAGCGGCAGTTGTACTCAAGCACTTTGGCGCTGCCATCGGGAGAAATCATCAAGCCAGCATATAAAAAGCCTGTGTAGACATTGCCTTCTGCCGCCATGCCATCAACCGTTGGGCGAATCACGTTTGCCACAGTCCAATCGTGTACCGCTTGAGTCACTACAGGAGCAGGCGAGTAAGCACCCATGCCGCCCGTGTTTGGACCATAGTCGCCGTTATCGCGGGCTTTATGATCTTGGCTGGTCGCCATTGGCAGAATGTTTTTGCCATCGACCATTACGATGAAGCTGGCTTCTTCGCCTTTAAGGAATTCTTCAATGACCACGCGTGAACCCGCATCGCCAAACTTGTTACCAGCGAGCATGTCATCAATCGCAGCATCGGCTTCAGCTTGGTCTTGGGCGATAATCACGCCTTTACCTGCGGCTAAACCGTCGGCTTTGATGACCACTGGATAACCTGTTGTGGCCGTTAATTCACGCACGAAGGCTTTAGCGTCGCTGATTTCAGTGCAGTTTTTGTAACCCGCAGTTGGAATATTGTGACGGGCTAAAAAGTCCTTAGTGAAGGCTTTTGAACCTTCGAGCTGAGCTGCCGCCTTAGTTGGGCCAAAAATCGGTAAACCTGCGGCGTTGAATGCATCAACTACGCCCATCACTAATGGCGCTTCTGGGCCGACTATAGTCAGTTCAATTTTGTTGGTTTTTGCAAAATCGAGCAGAGCAGGAATGTCAGTGGCGCTGATCGCCAGATTTTCAACATTAGGTTCTAGGGCTGTGCCCGCATTGCCTGGCGCAACATAGACAGTTTCAACTTGAGCCGATTGTGCAGCTTTCCACGCTAGGGCATGTTCGCGACCGCCGCCACCAATAACTAATACTTTCATGTTAAGTCATCCCTTAGAGTTTTATGTTCTGTGTAGGCACACTGTGGCACTAAACCAGAGTGCGGTAAAACAAAGAGTGGTAAAACAAAAAAGCAGCCAGTACTGATTGAGTGCTGGCTGCTTAGTGGCGATTAGTGACGGAAGTGGCGCATGCCCGTCATCACCATGGCCATGCCGTGCTCGTCTGCTGCGGCGATGATTTCTGCATCGCGCATTGAGCCACCGGGTTGGATGATGCAGCTAATGCCCGCAGCCGCTGCGGCATCGATACCGTCACGGAAGGGGAAGAAAGCATCGGATGCCATTACAGAGTTCACTACTTCTAAACCTTCGTCGGCGGCTTTGATGCCAGCGATTTTAGCGCTGTAAACGCGGCTCATTTGGCCTGCGCCGACACCGATAGTCATGCCGTCTTTGGCATAAACGATGGCGTTAGATTTAACGAATTTCGCCACTTTCCAGCAGAACATTAAGTCTTTCAGTTCGCTTGCAGTTGGTTGACGTTTAGAAACCACTTTGATGTCTTCTAAACCTACCATGCCTTGGTCGCGATCTTGTACTAACAAGCCGCCATTAACGCGTTTGTAGTCTAAGGTTTGGGTCTTAGTGTTCCACTGACCACATTCCAATAAACGCACGTTGGTCTTTTTCGCCACCACATCGCGTGCCGCTTGGCTGACGCTTGGGGCGATAATCACTTCAACGAATTGACGCTCAACGATAGCGCTCGCCGTCGCAGCATCTAACTCGCCGTTGAAGGCGATAATGCCACCGAAGGCTGATGTTGGATCAGTTTGATAAGCGCGGTTATAGGCATCGAGCAAGTCTTTACCTAAGGCCACACCACATGGGTTAGCGTGTTTAACGATAACGCAGGCGGGTTCCAAGAATTCTTTTACGCACTCAAGAGCGGCGTCGGTATCAGCAATGTTGTTGTAAGACAATGCTTTGCCTTGCAACTGAATTGCCGTCGCCACAGAGGCTTCATCAATTTTCGTGTCGACATAGAAAGCCGCCGCTTGATGGCTGTTTTCACCATAGCGTAAGTCTTGCTTCTTCACTAATTGCGTATTGAACGTGCGTGGGAACTTAGAGTCAGCAAAGCATTCGTCCGTGCTGTGTGCAGGAACCATAGTACCGAAGTAGTTGGCGATCATGCCATCGTAACCTGCGGTGTGCTCAAAGGCCGCAATCGCTAAGTCGAAACGCGTCGCATGGGTCGTGCTGCCATTGTTAGCCGTCATTTCTGCCAGTACGCGTGAGTAATCGGCGGCATTAACGACTATGGTGACGTCTTTGTGGTTTTTTGCCGCTGCGCGCACCATAGTTGGGCCGCCAATATCGATATTTTCGATAGCGTCTTCTAAGGTACAACCGGCTTTAGCCACAGTTTCAGCGAAAGGATAAAGGTTAACCGCAACCAGATCGATGGCATTGATATTGTTGTCGGCCATAACGCTTTCATCAAGACCGCGGCGCGCCAAAATGCCGCCGTGCACTTTAGGGTGCAGCGTCTTAACGCGACCGTCCATGATCTCAGGGTGTCCTGTGTAATCAGATACTTCGATAACAGGCACGCCGTTATCCGCTAACAGGCGAGCGGTGCCGCCAGTTGATAACAGCTCCACACCTTGGGCGTGAAGTGCTTTGGCGAACTCGAGAATTCCGGTTTTATCTGAAACGCTTAACAGCGCGCGACGAATGGGTCTGGCATTATTTGCAGCAGTCATTTGGGTACAGGGTCCAGTTATTTTAGTTTCAAGGATCTTTCGGAAAACAGAACAGCCTTAGCGCTGCACCGCTTTCCAAAAGTCCCTTGGTCCTATTTTTACTTTATTAGCTAACTTTTTATCCCTTCATCACGGCGCGCGTATTCTAACGTAAAACTGCATTTACGGGTGTTTTTTCTGCGTGATTTCACAATATTCATATCAGAACAAAGTGACGTGACTCGGCCGACTTTATGTAAAGTATGAATTACCCCTTGACCTTAGAGTAGGCTCCAAGGTTTATACTCGCATTATTGAGTTGTATGCTGGAAACTCCCCCTGAGTTGGGCGCGATTTCGCAAAGGATGAAGACATGTATCGTATTGGTGAACTGGCGGATTTGTGTGAGGTGAAAGCCGACACGTTGAGATTCTACGAGAAGCACGGTCTGCTCGCGCCGTCGAGCCGTACCGAGTCAGGCTATCGAGTGTATACCGAGGCCGATGCCGCGCGACTGCGTTTTATCTTACGGGCGAAGGCCGTGGGTTTTACCCTCAATGAAATCAGTGAATTGCTTTCAATCGAACTTGATAAATCTAATCGCGTCTGCGCCGATGTGAAGGGTATGGTCGATATTAAATTGGCCCAAGTGCAGGCCAAAATCGCCGAGCTGAATCATTTTCAAACCAGTTTACAAAGTCTGTCCGATGCCTGTTGTGGCGGGCCGCGCAGCGCCGAACATTGCTCGATTTTAGAGGCGTTGGAATCCAGTACTGAGCGGGTACGCGTTGAGCATCATTCTCACGATGGAAATCAGCACGAAACGCATCAGCACAAAGCACATCAAAATGAGTCGCACCAGCATACTCACAGCAAAACAATCCATGATGAGTCAGGGAATTAATTATGTTACTGAAGAATTTTATCGATCTGTTTTTAGACTCGGCGCCTTGGTTATTATTGGGCCTGATCCTGGCTGGGCTATTAAAAGTATTCGTACCAATGGTGTGGATGCAAAAGCAGCTCGGCGGTCACGGTTTTAAAACTGTGGTGAAGGCGGCGTTGCTCGGTGCACCTTTACCTTTGTGTTCTTGTGGCGTGATTCCTGCGGCGGTAGGGTTACGCCGTTCAGGAGCCTCTAAAGCGGCAACTACCTCCTTTTTAGTGTCGACGCCAGAAACAGGCGTCGATTCAATCGCCGTTTCCTACGTGTTACTCGGCCCCTTTATGGCGATCGTCAGACCGATTGCTGCGATTACCAGTGCGATTGTGGCTGGCTTACTCGTTGGCCGCGATGACGACGATGGCAAGCCTGCGGTTAAATCAGAGTCTAAGTCAGCTAGCGACGCACCCGTGGCGGCCTGCTGTGCGTCGAAATCGGCGACTCAGTCCCAAGCTATTAAAGCTGAACCGGTTAAAAGCTGTTGCTCATCAACTAAAGAGCCAACTTTAGCGCCTGTTAAAGCGGCTGCATCCTGCTGCAGCACTGAAAGTCATAGTGAGCAGAAGACTGAGCCTAAGAGTGCGATCAAAATGACGCCTGTGGCTGCAACGTCTAGCTTAATGACCACCGCGCCGAGCTTAATGACGGCTCATGGCGGCAGTGTTGCGAACGTCGGTGTGATAAAAGCTGAGAAAACAGCTTCATGCTGCGCTAGTAAAGCAGCTGAATCTGTCACCCCTGAGAAAATCCTTGTGGTAAAAAAGGGCGCCTGTTGCGGCACTTCAAACAAAGCCGAGTCTGAAACACATGATCACAGTGCCCATGCCCATGATTCTCAAACCCAAGCTGAAGCGGATAGCTGCTGCGCCTCGACCCAAGATATGGCGACTGAGTTAAAGTCGCAATCCGTATTAAGCCGTGTCGGTATTGGTCTTAAATATGCGGCAACGGATTTAGTGCGTGACACTACCTTGTGGCTGCTGGTGGGTTTATTCTTCGCAGCACTGGTACAAACCTATGTTCCCGCAGACTTTTTGGCGCAATGGGGCGACGGTATCTTAGCCATGTTAGTGATGGTGTTGGTCTCTGTGCCTATGTATATCTGCGCGACGGCATCGACACCGATTGCTGCCGGATTATTGCTGGCGGGTGTGTCACCGGGGGCCGTTTTAGTGTTTATGATGGCTGGCCCTGCGACTAATATCGCCACCTTAGGTGTGGTTGCTAAAGAGTTAGGTAAACGTGCGTTGTGGGGATACCTGGGCGGCGTGATTGGCGTGGCCTTAGTCGCGGGCATATTGGTCAATTATCTGGTGGATAGCTTTGGCTTTGTGGTGATGCCACAGATTGGTGAGCAGCACCAAATGTTACCTCAGTGGCTAGTGGCAACCTCTGGCATAGTGCTGGCGTTACTCATGGCAAAAGTAGTGTTTGAAAAAATTCCTCGAAGCTGGATCCGCCGCAACGATTGCTGTTCTTAATCGGCTCATATTCCGCTCAGTAATTATCGAGCGAATAACGAAAAATCCCAGTGTTAGGGCTAACACTGGGATTTTTATTGTCGATTTATGCTTTTGCTCGGGCTAAACCTAAGCTTAGTTGCCTTTTTTTACATCGATAAAGGGCAGGGTGCCTGTCGGCAGCATGGTCGTCGGTAGTTTGCCGTCCCACTTTTCCGCTTTGGTTAATTCAACTAAGTTTTGATTTTGTGCCAGCGCTTCGGCGCGGCTCTTAATCGCAGAGGCTTCTGCATCACCTTTGATACGAATACTTTCGGCTTCAGCCTTGGCGCGGGCCAATTGCGAGTCGGCCTGTGCTTGCGCTTGGGTGACGGCGATTTGCGCGCTGACGCGTTCTTTTTCTAGATTCTGCAGTTGAGTCTGCACTTCGACTTCGGCGCGCATTCTGTCTTCGACGGATTTTTCATAGGCGTTGGAAAAGTCGATATTCTCAATCTGCACTGAGTTGATTTCCACCGGACCTTTGATCGAGTTAGTGATCGCGCTGGTCACATCAATACCGAATTTGATCCGCTCTTGCACCACTGAAATCGCCGTGTATTTACCGAAGATGTTTTCAACCTGAGTCGGCACTTGCCTGTCGAGCAGGCGCGTGACCATGGCATCGATACTTTTGAAGTTAGCATACACTTCTTCGACGCGGTCTGGCGGTACGCTAAACGTCACCGATGCGTTAAGTGTCGCGGGTTGTTGATCGCGGCTATAGGCTTGCAGCGAGGTATAACTGGTGGTGTGCGTTTGGGTTGAAATCTTCACCACAGTGTCTATCAGTGGGATTTTAAACCCGAGCCCAGGTTCTGCAGTTCCGATAACTTTACCGTTACGCAGCAGTACGCCACGTTCACCTTGGTCAACCGTATACCAACTGCCAAATAAAGAAATAAAGAGGATTAACAGAATAACGATGGGAATAATCTTGCTGAGGCCGATTGAGCTCGGTAGATTGAGTTCATTTTTAATCATTTAGCTTCCTTTGCTGGTAACAGTATCGATAAAGCGTGAGTCAGGATTGGTGCTCGATTAGCCTTCAAAAAGGCGGCTAAGTGAGCTGTGTTTTAAAAAGCAATGTAACTGAATGGTGAAGTGGTGGCAACAATTCGATAACTAGGTATGTGGCAAGATCTGTGATGTATTCGCAGCGCCTTAGTGATGGAATTCAGTAACCAGCTCAAGGCTGTTTGTAGGTATGACATAGTAGGAATGATTGAATGAACAACACTGAAATGATCGCTGGAAATTTTTTTTATAACAGCTTAGGCAGTGAAGGAGGCTATCTCGGCTAAGGTTAACTCGCGCCATTCTCCGACGTCCACATCTAAGGTAACTGCACCAATTTGTGCCCTGTGCAGGGCAATCACTTTATTGCCCACGGCGGCGAACATCCTTTTGACTTGATGAAACTTGCCTTCAGTGAGTGTCAGTAGCACGGTTTTGTCATCCACTTGCTGCAGTGTTGCCGGTAGAGTGAGGGCGGTTTCGCCCTGTAATTGCAGCCCTGCGGCAAACGTTGCGGCTATGGCTGCAGTTGCTTCGCTCTCGAGTGGATCTCGCAGTTGGACACGATAGACTTTTTCGCACTGATATTGAGGCGAGATAATATTAAACGACCAGCGGCCATCGTCTGTGAGTAGCACTAAGCCCGTGGTATCGGCATCTAAGCGGCCAACGATGTGTAGGTCAAATGCACGCTCAATATCGAGCAGATGAAACAGCGAAGGGTAGGCGCCATCTACATTCGAACACAAGGTATCGGCGGGTTTGTGCAACATGAAATAGCGGGATGGACGTGGCACTAGCGGCTTTTCATTCAGGCAGACGGCATTATTTTCATGCACTTGCATCGCGCAGTCTGTCGCGATAGCGCCATTGATTGTGACTGAGCCGCTAAGAATGGCGACACTTACGGCATCACGATCAAGATCTGTGCTTTTACAGAGGAATTTATCGAGGCGCATAGTGAAAGATCTCAGGCTGAGCAGTGAGCACGGGTGTTCGAGTAAGCAGCATTATCGCGACTTAGGAAGGATAAGCAACTGCTCTGTATAAATGTTAAAACTAAGCGTGTTGATTTTATTATATTTTCTAGCTTAATGACCTTTGATAATCATCTTGCAGCTCTATTTGTGTTGATTTTAGCGCAGGTGTTTCTATTTGAGCCACTCGATGAACATGCGGTTCATTAAGTGGCGGCTTATTGAGTGCCTGCCTATTAAGTGCCTGTCTATTAAGTCGCTTCCAATTAAGTAGCTGTCTATTAAGTAGCAGTGCAAGGTGTTTTATGGGGCCTGTTAAGGCGAAGAAAAACTGGGCTTAGTGTTAATAAGCAATTGAGCAAAAATGTAAATACTGCTCAGAATACAGCATATGCCTAAATAAATGAGTAAGCCGAACTCCGTTTGGCCAAAGCTGCTGGCAACTAATGGCCCTATCACTGACCCCACCGAATAGCTCAGCAGCATCACTTGCGCCACTGAAACCATTTGGCTAGCAGGCAAGTTGTCACAAGCCAGACTGATTGCAATCGGGTAAAGGGCAAAAGCGCTGGCGCCAAGTAATAGAAATCCAATAATCAGCGTCATACTTGAATGCTGACTGAGTAGCAATAATGCCGCGACGCCCAGTAGGCTAAAGCTCACTATCAAGCCACTTTTGTTAAATATAGGAGATAAATAACTGACTAAAGGCTGTACTAGCATGCCACCCACTATGATGAGGGCCATAAATTGTCCTGTTTGCTGATCAAGCCCCATATCCAGTGCCACATAAATGGGCAGTAAACCATAGATAGGGCCGAGCAATAATCCAGAGACTAAGCATCCCATAATGGCAGGCTGACTTAGGTTTTTTAGCGCAGACAATGACATTGACTGTTGTTCGCTTATCTGAGGTTGACCGCGTTTTACCAATAACGCAGGTAAACTTGCCGCGGCTAATAATCCCATAACCACTAGGTAAGGTAGATTGCCCTTTGTACCTAAATAATCTATGGCTAATTGTCCTATGGCAGTACCGCCATAAAGCGCTGTCATGTAAAGCCCAAGCCGCTTAGCGCGTTGCTTTTGGGTATCGGCCATTAATAGCCATGATTCAACCACCACAAAAATCCCTGCAACCGCAAATCCCGCGACGAGTCGAGAAGCTAACCAGACGCCACTTTTGGGGATTAATATCATAGCGACAACGCTGCAAAGTAGGATATTCAAAAAAAGGATAAAGGCTTTACTGTGACCGATACGGGAAACAATGGGAGCAATACAAGGCGCTCCGAGCAGCAAACCTAAATAAAAAATACTGGCAAGTAATGGGGCAAGTGAAGTGCTGAGTTCGAAAAAAGTGAGTGACAGTGGGATTAAGCTCATCAAGTAGCCAGATGCCAAAGCAAACAAACTTAACCCTGCGACGGGGACGAAAAGACTGGGCTTTTGAGCCGACTGAGTTAAGGCAATTTTTTCCACGGGCGGTTCCGAAAACAGACAAATATTATACGCTAGGCAGGGTTGCGGTCGCGACTTTAGGCTGGATCGCTGACAGGGTAAAGTGAGTTAGATTGACTGTGGTGGTGAATAATATTTGTGTTTATTATTCATGTAGATATTGGGTTTTCTATGTTGCTTTGTTGCAATAGGTTTGTGTTGAACGCGTGGTTTCACTGCATTGCTGTTTTAGTGCCCGTTCAACGAGAGCTATTTTCGATTTAGCGCCAAACACATTCAATTTAGTACCAAATTTGGAGGCTCATACCGAATCCTGCAAATAATAAGAAGGTATGATGAACTGGCTGTTTATCACCTTGGTAGAAAGCATAGCGTGATCTATATCGCAGTTTTAAACATTAATAAAATTACAGCATGGGTAAGGTTTTGTTCGATCTTTGCTCGTTTGAAAATTAAAAACAAAGGTGTCGATCAGAATTTGGTGATTATTGTCGCGGATCGGCTATTTCTGCGCGCTGCCTCAGCAATAAATGTTGTTGCTGGGTGATAAAATTACAAAATAAACCGCTTTGCCAAGTGTGATCTATGCCCTAAATTTGCGTCAAAATAAAATGGTATTAAGGTTGTAACCATGTCATCAACAGATCCAAGTACTGTTCCACCTCACAAAGCTCCCGTCAGCGAGGGGCTCGATAAAAAGAAAATGCTGATCCTAGCGGCGGATATTGTGCTGTTATTTGCACTCTATTACGGCTTACCCTTTGAACAAGGG
The DNA here is from genome assembly GCF_026802235.1 of Shewanella sp. DAU305. Taxonomy (NCBI): domain Bacteria; kingdom Pseudomonadati; phylum Pseudomonadota; class Gammaproteobacteria; order Alteromonadales; family Shewanellaceae; genus Shewanella; species Shewanella sp. DAU305. The sequence goes on along the minus strand of NZ_CP113808.1, from coordinate 4,880,737 downwards.
GTGAATACGGGTCTGGCGATTCTGGTTTTCGCTGGCATTCTTTGGTTGACCGAAGCGATCCACATCAGTATCACTGCGATTCTCGTGCCTATACTCGCGGTATTCTTTGGGGTGTTTGAAACCAAGGAAGCAATGAGTAGCTTTGCTAATCCCATCATTTATTTATTCTTCGGTGGCTTCGTTCTGGCTGCGGCCTTGCACCATCAAAAGATTGATACCTTAATCGCACAAAAGCTGTTGTTAGCCTCTAAGGGCAAACTCAGTATCGCTTGCTTTATGCTGTTTGGGGTAACTGCGCTGCTTTCTATGTGGATCAGTAATACCGCCACCACGGCGATGATGTTGCCATTGGCACTCGGGATTTTGCAGCAACTAGACCGCGAAAAATATCACAGTACTTATGTGTTTTTACTGCTCGGGATTGCCTATTCGGCCAACATAGGCGGTATCGGTACTTTAGTGGGCAGTCCACCGAATGCGATTGCTGCGGCGCAAGTTGGCTTGAGTTTTAGTGACTGGCTCAAGTTTGGTATTCCGACCGTTATCCTCATGTTGCCGTTAATGTTGATTGCCTTGTATTGGTATTTTAAGCCGGATCTTTCTGCCAAGTTCGATGTGCAACTTGAAGCGCAGAAGCTGACGTTCCAAGGTAAATTCACCCTGTTTATCTTCCTCGCGACAGTATGTTGCTGGATTTTCAGTGTGCCATTAGCCAAGGCATTAGGTGGCATCACTCAGTTCGATACCATAGTAGCGTTAGGCGCGGTTGTTTTGCTCGCGGGCTTAGGCTTAGTCGGTTGGAAGAAGATTGAATCGACCACAGATTGGGGCGTACTAATACTGTTTGGCGGCGGTTTAACGCTAAGCGCAGTGCTGAAAACCACAGGTACTAGCGTGTTTTTAGCCCACTGGATGACAGATATTTTCGGCAGTACGCACATGTCGTTGTTCGTCTTTGCAGTGATTGCCTTTGTGGTGATGCTGACCGAGTTTGCCAGTAACACCGCCAGCGCCGCACTGTTAGTGCCTGTATTTGCTGCAATTGCCGAGGCGTTAGGCGTATCGCCTGTGATGTTATCTGTGCTGATTGGTATTGCCGCATCCTGCGCCTTTATGCTGCCAGTGGCGACGCCGCCCAATGCGATCGTTTATGGTTCTGGCCATATCAAGCAATCGGAAATGGTGCGAGTAGGTATGATCATCAACTTTATCAGCATGATAGTGCTAGGCATTATCGCCCATGTTTTTTGGGATATCTGATGTCAGTAGATTGAGACCCACGTAAAACAAAATACCCAGCTAGTCTGGGTATTTTTATGGGTGCGAAAAAGTTATCTGCGGTTAACTATGGCTTTTTAACCATTGATTTAAGGCTGACTGAGGTAAAGCGCCCGCTTGCTGTGCGAGTATTTTCCCTTGCTTGAAAATCATAAGAGTGGGAATCGAGCGAATATTAAATTGCGCCGCGAGGGCTTGCTGTTCTTCTGTGTTGATTTTACCGAAGCGAAATTGCGGCTCCCACGTCTTAGCCGCCGCGGAAAATACCGGGGCAAAACTTTTACAGGGGCCACACCAGCTGGCCCAAAAATCAACGACTAGGAGAAGCTCAGATTTATTAGCATGGTTGGCAAAGTTTGCGCTAGTGAGTTCAATCGGCGCAGCCGTAAATACATTGAGCTTACATTTACCGCAAGTGGGTTGCTGGTTTACACGCTCATCGGGAACGCGGTTTAACGTATCGCAATGGGGGCAGGCAATAATCATGGCAAAGCTCCAAAATAAAACGTCTATACGGCTAATATATTGGGCTAACGGACGGTTATTTAAAGGCTGAGTGATGATTATCTCGCCCATGGTGACCTTATTATCAAAGATAAAGCAGTGAACCGAGCCGCAGAAATGTGGCAATAGCGCCGACAAGCGTGGTCGTCGGTGATAAAATCCTGCACAAAGTTGAATATCGCGCAATTTATTAAGTACGAAAAGAAAAGAGAGTGAAGAAATGACTGAGTTAGAAGTAATCGATCTGCAAGTGGGCGAAGGAAAAGAAGCGGTAAAAGGCGCGCTGATCACCACCCAATACCGTGGTTTTTTGCAGGATGGCACCCAATTCGATTCATCCTATGATCGCGGTCAGGCGTTTCAATGTGTAATTGGCACTGGCCGTGTGATTAAAGGCTGGGACCAAGGCATTATGGGGATGAAAGTCGGTGGCAAACGTAAGTTGTTAGTGCCAGCTCATTTAGCCTATGGCGAGCGCCAAGTGGGCGCGCATATTAAACCCAATTCGGATTTGACCTTCGAAATTGAGCTATTAGAAGTGCTGACCCGAGACTAATTAAGGAAAAATATTTTTCGTGGCATCGGATACGGCAGCAGAACACATCAAACAGCTTCAGGCTGAAATTGCTCAACTCAAACGCGAAAACGCCCAGTTAACGGCGTTGAATCGTCGTGCCGAAGAAAAACTGTTTGCCGCCCTCGATGGCAATGGTTTGTGTCTGTGGGAACAGCATATTCCAAGCGGGAATTTAACCATATTCAATATGCGCTGGGGCGAAATGCTCGGTTTTAGTCCTGAAGAATTAGCCGCCCACGTTGATATCTGGAAAAGTAAATTACACCCAGAAGATAAAGAATGGGTGATCAAAGCCTTTGAAGATCATGTCAGTGGCAAGTCCGATTACTATCAGGCAGTACACAGAATGCTGCATAAAGATGGCAGCGTTACTTGGGTGTCTGACCGTGGGCGCATTGTTGAGCGTTTTGCCGATGGCACGCCGCTGCGGATGATGGGCAGTCATATCGATATCACCCAAGAAAAACGCTACGAACTTGATCTGGCACTGTTAGCGCACAGCGATCCCCTCACTAACTTAATGAATCGCCAAGCCATAGCCAAAGCGTTCGATGAGTGTTTGCAACCAGAGATGCGCGGTGCATTATTTTTTATCGATCTTGATGGTTTTAAAGCCTTAAATGACCGCCACGGCCATAAGTTTGGCGACCATTTGTTGATGCATGTGGCGCATACTCTGGTGTGTCATGCTGGTGAATTGGCGAAGATCGCAAGGTTAGGGGGAGATGAATTCGTGATCTTACTGCCGTCCTCCGAGACTGAATCTTTAGCTAAGCTTGCCCAGTCCTTACTCGATGTTTATCGGCAGGGCTTTGTGCTTGAAGGTTGTGACGTGGAGATAGGCCTGAGTATCGGTATCGATATTTTTAGCTCCGGTGATAGTTTTACCGAAAGCTGCGATCGCGCGGATGCCGCAATGTACCGAGTGAAACACCAAGGAAAGCATGGGTATTGCTTCTATCAGCCGTCCAAATAAAAAACCACCTCGCGGTGGTTTTTTGTCCTAAATAGCCATCCCAAATTATAGGAGCAGCTATTTAGCGTGTTTGATCCGCCGACTTATGGTGTCACTAGGTCAAATCGTGGATGACAGCTTATACATAAATTTTCAGATTTTTGGTGTACATGATGACATTTCGCACAGTCTGTCTCAGTCGCGAAGTGACGGTTGTTATGGGGGTTAACTGGCTTCACATCTGCTGTTTTGGCCGCTAACTTTTCTGTGTTATGACATTGCACACACTTAAGCATAGGTACAGCTTGACGATCTTCTTTGCCATGGCAACTGGCACATTTAATCCCTTTTGCTGCATGGGTTTGATCGAGTAGAACAGTGTCTTTTGCTAACGCGTTGCCAGCGAAAATACTCAAGACAAGAGAAAGCATAATTGTTAAGTTCTTCATTGTGTTATTCCATTGTTCATTTAACTGGATGCCCAAATATGAAGCCTCCATTTTTGATGACTTTGCGCGCTATAGTTTGGCGACGTATTTGCCGGCTAAGTAACCGAAGGTATAGCAACGGCCTAGAGACAAACCGAATACGGTCAATGGGTAGTCAACGCCACCATAGAAGCCCGCGCCAAGGTTGCCGATAATGAATAAACCCGGAATTTCCTTACCATCGGCATCGAGTACTTGGTGATTTTCGTTAACGAGAATACCGGAGCAGATAGTCGAAATACGCATGCGACGGTGAATGCCGTAGAATGGTGGCTTGAGTACTGGCACCATCTTGCTTCTCGGTTTTCCGAAGTCCTCATCCTTACCTTTTTTGCATAACTCGTTGTAACGGTTGACGTTAGCAACAAAGGTTTTTGGATCGCATTCCAGTTTTACCGCCAACTCTTCTAAGGTGTTAGCAGAATAGGTATTGATCAAAGAAGGGTAGACGCCCTTTTTCTCGCCTGGCTCTTCAGGCATGTAGACTTTTAGTTCTTCAGGAGAATAGAGGTGGCCAGGCCAATCTTTGGCTTGTGTCATATAGTCTGAATCAAATACTTGGGAGTAATGACCAGCGTTCTGCTCATCTTTCAAGTAGTTATTCATCAAAGACATCTCGACTTTTTCATTCACAAAGCGCTCACCTTTACGGTTTACGGCTAGGAATGGCATGTCGCACATTGAGGCTGGACCTGCATCGAAGTCATGGAGCATTTTTGTGTGGCCAACGGGCTCGATCACGCCACCCGCCCAATAGGCCATAGCAAAACCATCACCGGTGCGGTCCATCTGCTTACGTTCAAAGTTTTTCAGTTCAGGGATGAAGAAATCACACATGGCTTTGTTATTTTGGTAGTCACCGGAAGACAGGATGACCCCTTTCTTAGCCATATATTTGTGGTACTTACCATCACGAGTCTGGGCAATAACCCCAATCACTTTTCCTGACTCATCTTGGATTAACTGTTGTGCTGGCGTGTTAAAGAAGAATTTCACCCCGGCTTTTTCGGCTGTTTTAGCTAATGCACGAATGGCATCGCCAGTGGTGTAGGGTTTAGGACCGCAGAACGAGGTCACAAAATTTAGACGATCACCTTCATCAGCAATACCGCGAATACCATGTTGCGGTTTAGTTCCTTGGTCAACAATCTGACCGCCACCTTGCTTAACGCGGTCAATAACCCAATTTACAGCTTCACCGGAGTTGTAGGCCCATTGTCTTAGTAAACCTGGGTGTGAGCGGTGGGCGTTGTCCGCCATCAAACGGCTCACTAAGGATTCGATTGCCGATTTGTCGCTGTTTTTTAGATCAATACCTGAGCCTGTGTTGCCTTGGGATACGGGAATGGCTTGCTTTTGCAAACAAGCAACGCTTGCGCCGCTTTCTCTGGCGGAGAGAGCCGCAGGCACGCCCGATGCACCCGCACCGACAACAACAACATCAAAGGTTTGGGTTGTCGCAATATCTTTATCAGCAATAGGTTTTGGCTTAGGCAGAAAACCTAAGGTTGCGCCACCAATCTCACCATATTCAGTGCCAACTTGAATCGGTGCAGCGCTAGCAGAACCCATACCAAGACTTGCGAAGGCTAAGCCACTGCTGCCTACCGCGGCTCGCGTCAGGAAAGTTCTTCGAGATATACCATTTTGCAGGACGCTAGCAGTGTATTGATCAATTTCTTTCGATTCTTTACTCATTTAATACTCCTTTGGCCCTCATTGCTAAAGAGGTTCCCCTATAGCAACGACACTGGATCTATGTATAACCACATATGTTTGCTTGCTTTAAAAACGTAAAATGCAGTTGTGCGAAAGTGATTAAATTTCACCTCATTAACAACATACCTTTAAATGTATGACATATGACAGTAAATCAAAAGAGGTATTAATTACATCTTTGCAGTGCTTCACAAAATGCTGGCGTTTTGAGCGATGAATGTGATTATTCTTTTTAAAAACAATCTAATATAGGACTTATTGAATGAATAAGTTTGGCGGCGCGGGAAATATGAGCGTCTGATTTTATGCATGTTTAAGTAGTTAACAAATAGGGACTATTTATAAATAAACATGATTTTAGGTAGACCACCTCAACAATATTGAGGTGGCCTTTGGGCTTTAATACCCTAGGGATTATTTAGGTGATACACAGGTAAAATTGGCAGCATCTTCAACATTACCTATACCATTGTATTTTGCGAATTGCGGGTATGGACAGAGGACCCGAGTTCTGTTTTTTGACCAATCACTGGGTAATTCGGCATTTTCAGGGCGCACTGAAGCCGTGATATTTTGGGGTTCGACTCCTTTTTCAACCCAGTCAACCAATGCGCGGATCATGTTAAATTTATCTGTGGTAGGGCCGCTGCCACAATGATTCATCCCAGGGATAAGGAATAAGCGGGCGAAGGTTTCTGCGTGCCCAGCATTGGCCTCGGCTAATTCGTTATACCAGTTCACTGTATCATTGGCTGAAAATACGGGGTCAGATGTTCCATGGAACAACATCATCTTAGCGCCGCGATTTTTTATGGCCGAAAGATCCGTTGGCTGGGGTGGTGTCATAAAGTCTATACCCGATTCGGAGTAAATCGAATCCGTGGCATAGATCCGTTGGACATCCTCATCCATGCTAAATGATTGCACAAATTCCAAACTGGATTGTTCAGTTGCACCATTAAAGGGGGTTGGTGGCGAACTAAAAATAAAACCAACGGCACCGGGGTCTCGATTGAGCGCCATATTATATTCCCAAGAAGCCCAACCAGATGCGCCGATACCCGCATCGTATGGGAAGTCAGTGTAAATGGCTTCACCTGTTTTGCTGTTATGGGGGCCAGCCATAATATTGCCGAGTACCTGCTTTTGCTCTGCGGTTAAGCAGGTATTATCTCTGCCGTTTGTACAGGTTGGAACATCACGTTCAAGGTCAAATGACCTTTGGCAGGAATAGGTGTCGGCAATCATGCCATCGCTGATGCCGTCAAGGGCATCGCACTGCTCGAGGACTTTCTGAGAAACGAGGGAGAATTCTTCAGGTGTAATGGCGGTCTGTAGTGTGGCTAAAATATCAGGACCATCAAATTCAACGAGCTTTGAATATTCTTGAACACCATACATTTGCGCTACTGCAGCTTTGGGTAGGTTAAATCCGGGGTTGCCTACCAGAAAGCCATCGTACATATCGGCAAAACGACTGGCCGCGACCATAGTGTGTCTACCACCGTTAGAGCAACCGGCAAAGTATGACCTATCAGGTTGTTTACCATATACTTTTTCTATTAAACCTTTCGCCATTGGCGTTAACTCGGCCACAGCATTGTAACCATAGTCAAGCCTTGCTTGAGGATCTAAACCAAAGAAAGGGGTTGGCGCTGGATGCCCCATATCAGAACTTATGACGGCGAACCCTTCATTGAGGGCGGCAGAATCTGGGCCAGCGGAAAACACTATTCGGCCTACAGCCTTAGTGACTGAACCATCGAGACCGCCGTTGGCTTGATAATAAAATCGACCATTCCAGTTAGTGGGCAAACGCATTTCAAAACCAATCGCATAGCGAGTCTCTCCCGCAATGCCAGTTCCCATCCTCTCATTCATATAGCCTGTCACTAAACAATGTTCCGGTGCTCGGTAACTTTCAGTGGCGTTATATTGAACATTTCCTGCCGCAATAATCTGTGAATTCGTTATCACAGTATTTTTGAAAGTATATTGTGAAGCAATTTCGCTACATAGATTCAATGTGGCGGGTGTTGCCTGAGCTAACTGTGGTAATGGGGTTTCGGCGTTATCGTTATTTCCACAACCGCTAAATAAAAAACATGACATAGCAACGGCTGGAATAAGTAAGTAATTCTTTGTTTCCATTATAATCTCAATCCTTAAGTCAAAGTGTTTACCGCAACTTTTACTTGGGTATCGGTGATTTTGCGGTACAAAAATTGGGTGTATCGAACAAGGCTGATACACCCGTATAAGGTTTGGTGCAGGGGAGTTGAAACGGATGAAACTATTTACCTAAGACAAATTTATAAGTGACATATAAACGTAGATCGTTAAAGTCTTCACCTTGATCAACGTCTACTAGAGCATAACGAGCTCTAAGTCCTAGACCTGACAGGGCGCCATCGAACTTATAAGTAATTGAAAAGTTAGTCTCGTTAAAGTCTTTTGCTGTACCTGTTGGAACATCATATTGACCGTAAAAGGCATAGGCTTCTAGCCCACTCACACCAATTTTTTCAAAGTCATAAGCGACTTTTAAAGCGTTAACTTCTTCATCTGCTCTTGCTGATTGGTACACTTGCTGAATGACCACTTTTTCATCTCCCCACGGGGTGAGAACTGTGTCATCTCCGGTTTTGGCATACATATAAGTGATATCTGCCCCAGCAAATTTGGCGCCTAGGTGGAAACCATATTGATAGGTATCGAGCTGGCCACCTGTTTCATCCCCTGTTGCTTGCTGAGTTAAATAGGAAGGTGTTAGGTACAGATTAGTTGCACCAACATCAGTGGATAACTTCACTTTGGCATAGGTTTGGTTGAAGACATCTTCCATGCGGTAGTGCCACAGATTGACTTCAGTTTTGACCGTTTCAAAGGGTAATAGATACTTTGCTCCTAGGGCATAAACAGGATTATCCGCTACATCGGCGATAACGCCCGCTCTTGCTAGCTCGCTTTGTACCGCGTCTTTTACTGATACGAAACTGTTATCGGACCACCCCATAGAATCGGTAATATACAGGGCAGAAAGCGTAAGATTATCAATGCTCTTGTTTTCTGCTGAGAAACCGCGGAACGTCCGTGGGATCGCGCGAATATCATGGGGATTCATCATAGGGGTACGCAGTTCTTGCGCGCCTAATTTGAATTGAGTATCCCACCAATTGCCTTGGACAAAATACTCTTGTAAGCGGTTAACGTTATCATGATTGCCGTTGGCATCACGGGCAACCAGACCATATACATCATCTGAGTCGTTGGTCCAAATCGGATTAGCAGAAGCGAAACTAGTACCAAAACTAATACCGTTTACCTTTGCAGTGTTGTAATAAAAGAGTCCACCGAATGAAGTATCGTGTTTGGTATTCGTAGAGTCGTCAAAATCACGAGTAAAATCGAATAAACGTAATTCACCTTTTAGAGTGCCTTGGCTAAACATTTGATTAATGCTGGTATCGGCAATGGCTGGAATTGCTAGCACAGATAACACGAGCAAAGACAAATAAGATTTTTTCATCATCATCTTCCTTATTTTTGTTTGTCCCGATCGGAATGGTCCGAGCGAGTTAAAAGGTTATCGCTAACCTTCTTAGGTGAAATGTATGACGTATAACCTTTGCTCGCAACGGAGTAAGAGTGAATATGAGAAACGAGTTACGAAATTCGTACAGATGTTACATTGATCAACAAAGATGAAGATTTTTTAATCACTAATGTAGGAAATGCGGGAGTACTTTTGCCGAATTATCTGAGTGTTATGGTAGAATGGCGCCACTGAGTCTATCCGAGATTATAAATTGCATATCTTCAAGCCTATTAAGCAGATAAAAGCTTCGAGTGAAGTTGGCCAGCAATTGAAAAATGCTATTTTAGGAGGCGACTATAAGGCGGGTGATAAGTTGCCCTCCGAGCGTGAATTAATCGAGCTATTTCAAGTTAGTCGTACTGTGGTTCGGGAGGCGATTAAGAGTCTCGAAGCGGGTGGGTTAGTTGAAATTCGCCAAGGGGCGACTGGTGGTGCATTTGTTAAGCATTTGACCTTTGAACGTTTAAGTGATGCCTGCCATGATTTATTTATGATGGGTAAGCTTTCGCTCCCTGAGTTGTGTGAGGCTCGAATGTTGATTGAGCCACAAGTAGCAAGAATGGCTGCTAAAAATTGCACTCCGGCGCTAGCTAAGGCTCTACAGGAGGCCAATAGCCATGAAAATGATACCTCTGAATATCCGGATACTGTCATTTTACGATCTCAGGTACATTATCTATTGGCTGAAATGTCGGGTAATCGTTTTTTAGAAGCGATCGTAAAATCCTTATTGGTTTTATTGAGCAATCAAACGACTAAGTTCCAGCCACCGACCGATGAAATTCACCCTTTAGGGTTGCATGATGTCATTGTCGAAGCGGTTATCGCAAAAGATGAGGCGAAAGCCGAGGCCGAAATGTTGGCACATCTGCAAGATTTTAATCTACGCCTAGCTGAAATTGAGCGTAAGTATATGCTTAAACACGCTTAAGTGAGTGCTTGCAAGCCCATTCACCTCTCTAAGTAAGAACGTAAACTATAAAATACCCGTCTAAATTGACGGGTATTTTTTTATCGCAATTTCTAAGGTGGGGAGTCACAACACCAAAGCTCAACTGCTGCATCTTGCTTGTTCGGCGCGCCAATCCAATGGCTCATCCTTTGGCATTGCACCTTGCCAGAAGCCTGCGCAAAACAAAGTTCAAAATCTCCCGCCTCGGGTGTACGGCCTAAACGTAATTTAGGCAGAGTGGGTAGCTTAGGCCGATAATGCCAGCTGCCATTTTTAAGATAGGCATCATCTGGGATTTCCATGCCTGCCCCCGTGCCTTTTACTCTCGCTTCGACCAGCACTAAGCCTTGAGGCGTGACGTGATAGTCTTCCTCCCAGCGGATTTTCTCTATGCTGTGGTTCCATGCCAAGGTGAAGTGCTCTGTGGGCACTTGCGCCCACAGGGTACCTGCTAGGCCTAAACATAGGCCTAGCATAGCTTTACCTTAGACTTATCAACGAGTGACAATCTCAAGGGGTTATCCTTGCTCTGCTAGATGTTTGAGTTTGCGCGCGCGCCAACTGTGCTGCACGATAAACAACAGCGCGAGTCCAAAGCCGATTTCATCACTCAATGGCGTCGCAAGGATCAAACTTGCCCCCGCGAGGAAGCCGATAACGCGTTCCCACCAGTAGAGTTTTTGTAATAGATATCCGGTAAAGATCACGCCCCAAATACCAATACCGACCGTTGCCTTCAGCACCACAAAGCCCGTCGCTAATAAGCTATCACCTTGGAGCATCAAGGCTGGATCGTAAACCGCCATAAAGGGGATCACAAAACCGGCAATGGCAATACGAATCGCCCAGAGACTGATCTTAAGTCCGGATTCCTTCGCAATCGGCGCTGCGGCAAAGCAGGCCAAGGCAACGGGCGGGGTGAGATCGGCCATGATGCCGAAATAGAACACAAACATGTGCGACACAATCAAGGGCACGCCTAAGTCAAGCAATGCGGGCGCGGCTATTGAGCTGGTAATAATGTAGTTAGGAATCGTCGGGATCCCCATACCGAGCACTAGGCAAGTGATCATAGTCAACACGAGTGACAAGAACAGGTTATCTTGGCCAACGGCGAGAATGTAGCTTGCGAAGGTTGAGGCAATCCCTGTGAGTGACACTATGCCGATAATCACGCCCACTAAGGCGCAGGCAATCCCCACAGGCACAGCATGACGCGCGCCTTCAACCAGTGCGTGTAAGCAAATTGTGAGGGTCTCTTTGCCGCCCTTAATAAACCAACAAATGGCGACTAGCAGGGCGATAACCCCAAACACGACTCCAATCCCGAGTTGGAAGAAGCCCGCGCATAACACCCCAAGGGCAATCCAAAAGGCAATCCGCATCGCCATTGATGACAACCGCAGGACGATGGCCGAGCCTAAGATCACTATCGAGGTGAGGGCTAACCCTACCATGCCAGAGAACAGCGGCGTTCTGCCCGAAAACAGCAAGTAGACCAAAATAAACAAGGGGATAAGGAGATACCAGCGTTCTTTAATCGCCGCCCAAGGATCGGGACATTGATCTTTTGGCAGGCCACAAAGATTGGCGCGTTTGGCCTCTAAGTGCACCATCCAAAATACTGAGCAAAAATAAAGTAGTGCGGGGATCAATGCCGCTTTAGCTATCTCGATAAAGGGCACGTTAATGGTTTCGGCCATGATAAAGGCCACGGCGCCCATGATCGGTGGCATGATCTGACTGCCCATACTCGAGGTCGCTTCTACGCCACCGGCGAAGGCAGAGCGATAGCCAAATCGCTTCATCAATGGAATGGTAAATTGCCCTGTGGTGACGACGTTCGCCACCCCTGATCCCGTAATCGTTCCCATCAGCGCCGATGATACTACAGCGACTTTAGCAGGGCCGCCGAGCTTGTGGCCGAATAATCCCATGGCAAAGTCGGTAAATAAACGGATCATCCCGGCTTGTTCTAGAAAGGAACCGAAAAGAATAAACAGGAAAATATACGTCGCCGACACATAGGTTGGTGTGCCGTACAAGCCTTCGGTGCCGAAGGCTAATTGGTTGATAATTTGATCGAAGCCATAGCCGCGGTGCATCAAATCGCCGGGTAGGTATTGACCCAATAAGCCATAGGCCAAAAAAATGCCACAGATAATCGGTAGTGCCCAGCCCATGACTCGGCGCGCCGCTTCAAATACCAATACGATCAAAGTGATACCTATCACCATGTCCGCATCGGTCAGCTCGCCAGAACGTTGAATTAAGTCGGCTTCGAAATACCACTGATAAGCCGCCGTTGCCATGCCTGCTAAACCGAGTAGCCAAGCGAGCGGTTGCCAAGGTTGTGATTTACCTCTGGCGGGATAACTCAAAAACACCACGAGCAGCAAAAAGCCAATATGGGTTGCACGCAGTACTTGCGTCGACACGGGATGAAAAGCGGCAGTGATGATTTGAAAAATAGAAAAAATTAAGGCGGTATAGAACAGCGCCTTGGGCCAATCGCCAGTATTAGCGCTGAGACCTTGTTGGGGATCACTCATATTATGCCTCACAGCATTAGACTACAGAGGGCGATATATATACCCAAGCTACCTCAATATACGAGTTTCAGATCCGCTTCAATTCAAGGCGCATCAATGATTGAATTCTACCGTTTGAGGCTGTTTGGATATAAAAAGATGCCGTTATTCAACGGCATCTCGATCGCTTAGTTTGGAATAGGGTGCACAGATATCACCAAAACTTAGAGTGCGCCTACTTCTTTGTAATAACGTTCTGCACCTGGGTGAAGCGGTATCGGCAGATTTTTCGTCGCTTTCTCTAAGCTAATAGATTTAGCGGCTGAGTGCGCGTTACCGAGACGGTCTAAGTGCTCGAACATGATCTTAGTCATTTGATAGGCTAAATCGTCCGACACGCCGCTTTGCGTCACTAGCAGGTTTTGAATGGCAACGGTTGAAACATCAGTGGTTTGGCCTTCATAGGTCGATGCTGGGATCACGCCGTGTTGATAGGCAGGGTTGTTAATCTTAGCGATCACATCCTCTGGAATTTCAACAAAGTTGATCGCCATAGTCGCGGCTAAGTCGCGGATGGCTGCCATACCGAGACCAGAAGATTGCAAGGTCGCGTCTAACTGACGATTTTTGATGAGTTCAACGGATTCTGCATAAGGTAAAAATTCGACCTTACCCATGTCTTCGTAGCTTAAACCGGCCGCCTTAAAAATTGATCTGGCATTGAGTTCGGTACCCGATTTAGGTGCGCCGACAGAGATACGTTTCCCTTTTAAATCGGCCAAGGTTTTAATGCCAGACTCTTTATTGGCAACTATTTGAATGTAGTTAGGGTAAGCAGAGGCGAGCACACGGATTTTATCCAGTGGCGTTTTAAAGCCCGCATCAATATCACCTTGGTAAGCGGCTGCGACTGAGTCACCTAGCGCGAGCGCTAATTCGCCACGACCCGCTTGCAGTAGATTGAGGTTTTCTACCGAGGCTTTCGTCGCTTGAACTGAGGTTTTAGAACCTTCGATTCCAGTGCCATAGAGTTGCGATAGGGCTACACCAATAGGGTAATACACGCCACTGGTACCGCCAGTGAGAATATTGATAAAAGCGGGAGCTGCAGCCATCGCGGCAGCGCTGAGAGTTAATGTTACTGCAGCGCCGACGGCAACAAAACGTTTTTTGATTTTCATGATGAAATATCCTTATTTTTTATATTGTTATGTAGGGTCTTTTGAGCTGGATATGCTTGAGTTAGCCTAATATAACTACATAAAACCTGAAAAAGGTCAATTAGGCTATAGTCGATAGCTGCTACTTTTGCATCATAAAACGAAGATTTGAGGCGGTTTTGCGGCGGCGCTATCGTGGGGCTTAACGAGGTCGGTTTAAGGAAAAACTGACAATAAAAGGGCTAACCTGAGTTAACCCTATTTGTGTTATTTGAGGATGAACCTTTGAATAACAAGACACTATTTAGTGTTATCTAAGAAACCTTTAGTGGCATTTTTCGCGTGTTTTGCTGCTTTCTTTTCTTTAGCAGACAACAGCGGTTGTTTCTTCGATTCTTTACGGTTTTTTTGCTCTTTACTCATATAAAACTCCATGTACTCTTTGGTTATTCATCAGGCTAATCATGCAAGCCGTACTTAATTGAACCTGTTCCATGATGTCCTGATTGAAGCGAAATTTTTATCTCGAATTACAACATTTTAAAATTACAAATATTTAAAATCATTGATAATTATCTGTGAATTGATTTGCCTCAATGAGCGATTACAGCAAAATAATCTTATCACCGAATTCCGTACCATGATCCATCGATCACTTAGAATAATTAACGCTAATGCTAGCGTTAACCTGTATAAAAAATATGCGATCTATCACACAGCTTTCGAATATGTGATCTAATTATGGATTGCCTAGCGTCGGCTCGATTTACCTAACATCCCGCCTAATATGCCGCGCAAAATTTGTTTGCCTAATTGGCTGCCGACAGTGCGTGCCGCTTGCTTGGACAAGGTCTCAGCTAAACCTTGGCGGCGTTTATTACCAAAAATAAGTTCACTGAACCAACCTTGTTCTTCGGCTTTTTGACCCGTTTGGCCATCATTTGCTGCATCACTTGCTGTGGATGTGGGGTTGCTGGTGGCAGCGCCACTACGTCTTTGGTTAAGGCGTTCGTAGGCCGATTCACGGTTGATGGCATGATCGTATTTACCACCAATCGGGCTTTGGGCACGGACTTGTTGTAACTCCTCATTCGTGGCGGGTCCCATGCGGCAACGCGGCGGTGCGATGAGTGCGCGCTCGACCATAGTCGGCACGCCCTTGTCGGCCAGCATAGACACTAAAGCCTCGCCTACGCCGAGCTGGGAAATAACCTCACTGACAACCAGTTTGGGGTTAGGCACAAAGGTTTCGGCGGCGGTTTTGACCGCCTTTTGATCCCTTGGCGTGTAAGCTCGCAGGGCATGTTGAATGCGATTACCCAATTGTCCGAGAATTTCACTCGGCACATCATCAGGAAATTGCGAGCAAAAATAAACGCCTACGCCTTTTGAGCGAATAAGGCGCATGATCTGTTCGACGCGTTTTAATAAACTCGGTGGACAACCTTCAAAGAGTAAATGTGCTTCATCGATAAAGAACACGAGTTTAGGTTTTTCGGGATCGCCGACTTCGGGCAAATTCTCAAATAATTCTGACAGTAGCCAGAGTAAAAAACTTGAATATAAACGTGGCGTTAAAATCAGCTTATTCGCCGCTAACAAATTGATGATGCCGCGCCCCTGTAAATTGGTGCGCATAAGATCGTCAAGCTGCAACGCGGGTTCGCCAAAAAAGTCTTTGCCGCCATCGCGCTCAAGTCCTAGCACTGAGCGCTGAATCGCCGCGAGGGATTGGGCGCTGATCAAACCATATTTGGTGGAGACTTCTTTGCGCTCCTCAGCAACCAAAGCCAGCATGGCGCGCAGATCATCTAAGTCGAGCAATAATAACCCTTGGTCGTCCGCCAGTTGAAACACTATGTCTAAGATGCCACTTTGGGTGTCATTTAATTCTAAAATTCGACTGAGTAAGGTTGGGCCCATTTCGCTGATGGTGGTACGCAGTGGATGGCCTTGAACGCCCGCTAAATCCCATAACACCACAGGGTTAGCCTCGTTGTGATAATCCTCTATGCCAATTTGCGCCGCCCTTTGTAACAGCTTTTCACTTGGGGTGCCCGCCATCGCTAGGCCTGAGATATCACCTTTAACATCCGTGATGAAAACCGGCACGCCTTGGCGCGAAAAACCTTCGGCTAGGCTCATCAGCGACACGGTTTTGCCTGTCCCAGTGGCGCCGGCAATTAATCCATGACGATTAGCATACTTAAGATTTAAGTGAACCTGTTGATCACCTTTCCCAATCAATAGAGTATTCAAGGGCATTCCTTATGTTAACTTTAGCGCCTGCACATGGATTGCAGAGCCTTATTTAAGCCACTGTAGTGCGTCGTATATGGGTATAAAAATTCACCATTGAGTGTTGGCCTTAGCGTAATTTATGTCAACATAGGGCGCGAATAAGCTTGAGATAACTGAGCCTGCGCATGGGATTGGCAATATGCTCCTTGTTGATGGTGAAGATGTGTTATTTTTGTGATCCGCTGAGGCGTGCTTGATGATGAAAACTCCGTTGATTATGCTGGTCTTGTGCTCTACTTTGTTGATGTCTGGCTGCGCCGAATTAGCATGTTCTGCCAGAACTGATGTCGATCCCTATGAGCCCATGCGAGATAAACAGCGCTGTGTTGCCGAGGCGGATAAAAATCTCGACGAGTACCAAAAGGCAAAAGCAGCGGAAGAAAAACAACGGCTGAAAACGGCCATAGAGCAAGCCACTCAAAAATAGTTAATTTAGAAAGGATATCTATGAAAGGTGCGGGCGGAACACAGGGCGGGACAGGACAATTTTTTATGGGTCTGGCCATGATGTGTGGCGGATTTTATTTATTGTTCAATGCAATACAAGTGAGCTCTAGCTTTGGGCTGGGCTATGGTTTATATCGAGTGAATGCCTTTGGGCAAGGCATGTCGATTACCACAGGCATGGTGATGCTACCGTTTATTATCGGCATTGTGATGGTGTTTTTTGACGCTAAGAGTAAGTTAGCTTGGCTGCTGAGTTTAGGTTCGCTAACGGCCTTGATTGTGGGGGTTATTAGCTCGATTCAATTCCACTTTAAATCTATGTCGGCCTTTGAACTTATCGTGATCCTCGTTTTGGCTTTTGGTGGTTTAGGATTGTTTTTACGCTCACTGAAAGATGCGCCCACAAGCGATACACAAGCGAAATAACCACTAGACACTTAATCACTAGACTCTTAACCACTAGGCGCTAGAGTGCAAATACGAAATAGAGCTGTGCATCTAAGCGGCTCAAATAGCGATGTAACGAACGGTTTAACGAAAGTTTTAACTACTGAGTGAAGGAATGCGATGCGCTGGCGTGACACTGACAGAAGCTCCAATATCGAAGACAGACGCGGCCAGCAAATGGCATCGGCGGGCGTGCCGAGTGCTTTGTTACTCAGGTTCTTGCCCTTTTTGCTGAGAACCAAAATTGGCCGTGTGGTGTTGCTCATCGGCGGCATTTATTTCGCTTTTCAGTATTTTACTGGTGGCCTGTCACTTGACCCCAGCACTCAAGCTAATCTTAGCCAATCCCAATCTAGCGCAACGACCGCGGTACAGGATGAAAATGCCCAGTTTGTGGCGGCCATTCTAGGCACCACAGAAACCGTATGGGGCCAGTTACTAAAAGGGCAATATCGAGAGCCTAAGTTAGTGCTTTATCGCAACATGACCTCCACTGGCTGCGGTATGGGACAGGCGCAGTCTGGGCCTTTCTATTGCCCCGCCGATAGCAAAGTATATATCGACCTTAGCTTTCTCGATGAACTTAAAACCTTAGGCGCGCCCGGCGATTTTGCCTTTGCCTATGTGATTGCCCACGAGGTAGGCCACCATGTGCAAAATCTACTGGGCACTAGCACTAAGGTGCGTCAAGCACAGCAATCTGGCAGTAAAGTGCAGGCGAATCAATTGAGTGTCGCACTTGAATTGCAGGCTGATTGCTACGCAGGGATTTGGGGGCATTATGTCAATCAACAACTTAATTTACTTGAAGCGGGTGATTTAGCGGAAGGTATTGCCGCCGCCAGTGCTGTGGGTGACGATCGCTTGCAACAGATGGCGGGTCGCGCCGTACAGTCCGATGCTTTTACCCATGGCAGTTCGGCGCAGCGGGTGAAATGGTTTAAGACAGGGTTTGATTCGGGTAATCTCGCCAGTTGTAATACCTTTGCGGCGAAGTGATTTAGTCTTATATCTCAAATACGTACCGAACAGAAATGTAAGGATAACTGAGTGGCCTTTAACGATACCTTTAGATTGAGCAGCCACGCGGTTATCACGAATGCGCAGGGGCAAGTGCTGTTGCTTAAGGCCAATTACGGTAACTTTGCTTGGGGCTTGCCCGGCGGCGCACTCGAGCCTGGTGAGACGATTCACGAGGCCTTAGTACGAGAATGCCAAGAGGAATTAGGCTTAAGTGTGCAGGTTAACTATTTGAGCGGCGTGTATTATCACAGCGCCTATCAATCCCAAGCCTTTATCTTTCGTTGTGAACTGGTGTTGCCTGATGGGCCTGAGGTGGCAAAAGATGGGGCAGACGACGAGCCACTGCCGATCCACTTAAGCCACGAACATTCAGAGTTTGCCTTCCTCGATATCGACACCCTTAGCGCGGTTCAGCAGCAAAGAATTAAAGATTGCCTCAATTTCAACGGAGTTGTCATGAGTGCAAAGTTCTAATGCTTTACCAGCAAACCGCCGGCCGTTAATCGGCTTGGGTTTGCGCGAGTAAGGTTTCTAAGCAATGTTCCTTGATCCCGTAATAGGCTTTGATGTCAGCAATTTGCGCGAGGATTGCGGCGCTGTCTTTCTGATTATTTTGTGGCTTTTTGACGGCCAAAATCATCTTATTTTTATTGGTATGTTCTAGGCTGATAAATTCAAACACCTTAGTCGCATAACCGTTGGCTTCCAAAAATAGCGCGCGTAGTGAATCCGTCACCATTTCAGCCTGTTGGCCCATGTGCACCCCATATTGCAGCATAGGTTTGAACAACTCTGGGCTGTGCATCTGCGGGCGAATCTGTTTATGGCAGCAAGGCGAACACATGATGATGTCGGCATTGGCGCGGATACCATAATGAATCGCATAGTCAGTGGCGATATCGCAGGCGTGCAGCGCAATCATCACATCGGTTTGCTTAGGCGCATGGGTTCTCACATCGCCGCAGACAAACGACAAGCCTTGGTGATCCAGCGTAGCCGCCGTTTCATTACATAAATCGGCTAAGGCTTGGCGTAATTCCACCCCAGTAACCTGCGCATCATTGTGTAGGCTGTGGCGCAGGTAATCATGGATTGCAAAGGTGAGATAGCCTTTGCCTGAGCCAAAATCGACCACATTGATCGGTTGGTCATTCTTGTGGGGTGAAGCTTCGAGTGCTTGGCTGAAAACCTCAATAAATTTATTGATTTGTTTCCATTTGCGCGACATCGCAGGGATAAGATTATGTTGGCTGTCCGTCACACCTAGTTTGGTCAGGAAGGGCCGTTCGATATCCACAAAACGTTTTTTCTCACGGTCATGTTCTAACGGCGCAGCTACGGTTTGTTTAACGTTATGTGTGCTGATTTGGACTTTGCCTTTTTTGCTGATCTCAAGCTGAACTTCTGCCTGCGCCGTGGCTAAGTGGGCGCTCTTAAAATCGCTACCGAGTAACAGTTTTATGCTGGCTAACCCTTCGTCATAACTCAGGTTTTTTGTGATGTGATTCGTCTGATGCTGATACACAAACGATAGCACAGGTTCATTCTGCAAACTGATCGGTCGAATCGTAATGCGCTGCAGGCTTTTATCTGCCCCTCGGTACTTACTCAACAATAGTTTGATCAGACTATTCTTCGCCAAGCTGTCAGCCAAAAGCTGGTAAAAATCATCAAAAGAATTAAGCGCTGAATGGGACATTATTGTTTCCGAAAAAGTAACCAAGAAAAACAGGGTGAGTATTCTAACCGCGATCCGCCGCTACCTAAAGTTATTCTCACCGAGAAGGGGGTTGGGGCAGACCTCCGCTGCTGATCTATCTGTTGGAGGTCGTAGTGATTAAGCGCTGTCATTCCAGTGACACGCTCTATTAATAATACAGTGACTTGTTAGTCTCAGCACATAACTGCTTTTTCGTCATCACTCTAAATTTAATTTTTTAAATAAGACTGAATTTCTTTTTTTCGCATCACGTAATAGTTTATCAAATGAGATAACTTCAATTACGGTATTGAGATTATCATTGTAGAAAATATAGCCTTGATTATCTAGAAGGGGTTTATAATTTCTCATCTCAAGAATGTCACGTATTGAAGAAGTTAAATCGCAAATTACATAACAATATATTGGTATCCTCTTATTCAAGTGGATTTCTCGCCCCCGCTCATCCATAATCTGATCTGGCTTTCTTAGTTTAAGCACATATCCAGTAACCTGATCAATAGGATTGTCCGAACCGTTATAGTTATCACGCATTGGACGTTTAAACTCGACAATGATAGCCGTAGATGTCTCTCGCTTATCATCACCGTATACAACAGGATTATTAAAAACTAATAAGTCAGGACGTTCTTTAGAGTCAATATCAGTTACAGATTTGAATGATTTATCTGATGCAAGATGTTTATGGTAAGCCATACGTTCATCAATCAACCAAAGGTTATGTTCTTGCACATCATCGCTGGTAGAGCGAATTGCCATAATAATGTCATGAACAGTATCTTCTAGTGCATACTTGTCACCATCTTGTAACTCTAAGCTGAACTCTAAAGCATCGATCACAGCTTTTCTATGGACGATATATTTAGCAAGGTTTGATTTTCCAATCTCGTTTAGATCTTCGGTGTACTTTTGCAAAGACTCTTTATAAGCAGGGTAATCTTTAACTTTACTATGCTTTAATTCGTCTTTCAGTCGTTGGGCTTCTTGCTTTAATTCAAGCTCATAGTTTCGATTAAGCTTGTGTAGCTCAATGTCAAGTTTCTCGTCAGACAAATCAAAAGGGATTGTATTTAACCATAGTGGACGGTTCTTAATAATGTGTCGATACTCATAACCAGCGTGATTAACATATCGTTCAATCATCTCTTTATGCTTTGCATACATTGGTTCTAGGAATGGTTCAAATACTGTTCTCCCATAAAGCATTAACTCTATAATAATCGTGTTGATTGCAGGTGAATCCGCATCTTCATCACATAGGTCAACTTTTTCAGCAATTCTAAATCCCGTTCGTTCTTGGTTAACATATTGATCAAGATAAGAAGAAGTAACATAAATTGAGTAATTAAATTTTAAACCATTAATATCTTCAAAAATAGGAGGTACATTTTCTTCGTATTCTTTTAGTGTATAACCTCTTACAGAGCGAGAATCTGCACAGAGGAAAACTTTGTGATTTTTCTGTTTAGTGATCTTATAGTTTTTGAAAAAATGGGCTTTAAATTGGTTAGAGCCAATTGAAAACTCTTTTTGTTCAATTTCATGTGAATAGGTCGTTTCAAAAACAACTAGTAGATCAATGCTTTCACCACAATCACCTAGTAATTTGAATGATTTTATTTTGCCTTCTAGGAAGTAGATAAGGCTGTGCTCTATGATTTCTGAGGCTATATTATCAAGGTTTTTAGGTAATCTGGTGCGATAGGGATCTTGAATTTCTTTAAGAGAAACTTTAGTTCTTACTCTCTCTGATTGTTCAGCGCTTATTAATTTTTCACTTTCAAAATCAACATCATCAACGGAGAAGCCAAAGGTTAGTTTTTTCTTTTCTTGATTATCGAGATAGACACTTTCGACCTCTACAGTTTCAAAAGCTTTAAGCCATGTGAAGCGACCAACTCCCTTACAACCTAAACTAGATTTGTAGGTAGATTCAGCCGTCTTAAATGATTGATAATTATCATGGTTAAATCCTTCACCATAATCAACAATTTCAAAAGATTCTATCTGTTGAAATTTACGGTCATCTTCGTTCAAAACTTCCTGAGTCGTTTGACGAAAAGCTGTAATGGTTAGTTCAGCTTTATCACCTTTTCTAGTTGCTTGAATTGAGTTAACAATAGCCTCAAATAAAGGAACAAGACGATCACTAGGTGATAATTTGAGATTTTGAACTTTACCTTTAACATCTATTTGCACTGTAGTCCCTTATCCAATACATTTTGGCAGAGTTTAGGAGTTGATAATACAATAAAACTGCTATTTCCACATTGAGTCAAACTAATTTAATGCGAATTAAATGCTTCTTTATAATCTGTTTCAATTTTCTACATTGAGAAAATAAAGATAACGTAAGTCAATTGAGCTTAAAATGTAACCCTTTTAATTAGATCTTTTTTTGTCTTCCTCTGAGTAAATTTAACGAGCCACCCATTGTTAAATTTACAGAGTGCATGCTTGTAAGAAGGGGTTCAGATTACTGTAGGGGTTGGCAAGATTAAGCACTGTCATGGAAGTGACCGTTGACGGCATGGATGCCGTCGTCGAGCCTATAGGGATGATGAGATGGACACCTCTTGTAAAGTAGGCGTCATTAACGCCATATTGAATCTGCAAGCTCAATATCAACAAAGGTGTCCACTATGAAAATTACTCTAATTGGTATCGATTTGGCAAAAAATGTTCTCCAGGTTTGTGGTGTTAATCAAGCAGGGAAAGCGGTATTTAATCGCACAATTAAACGCACCCAACTATTAAAAACGCTTGTGCAATATCCCGAGGCTGTCATTGCTATGGAAGCCTGTAGTGGCTCAAATTATTGGGGCAGAGAACTTATCTCTCAGGGTTTTGAGGTCAGATTAATTCCACCACAACATGTGAAACCATTCGTGAAAGGGAATAAAAATGACCGCAATGATGCTTTTGCTATATGTGAAGCGGCTCAACGTCCTAACATCATTTTTGTTAAACCAAGATCTTTAGAGCAGGTCGATGTGATCATTAGCCATCGGATCCGAGAGCGCCGTATTAGGGTCAGAACGGCATTAACTAATCAGATCCGTGGTTTATTAAGTGAATATGGCATCGTTATCCCTAAAGGTCGTGATCCACTTAACCTAGCACTTCCTGAGTTACTCGAAGATGCAAGTAACTCGCTTACCACTATCGCTCGTCGTTACATTAGGGAATTGCTCGATGAGCTTTATGCCA
The DNA here is from genome assembly GCF_026802235.1 of Shewanella sp. DAU305. NCBI lineage: Bacteria > Pseudomonadati > Pseudomonadota > Gammaproteobacteria > Alteromonadales > Shewanellaceae > Shewanella > Shewanella sp. DAU305. The sequence continues at coordinate 4,857,827 of NZ_CP113808.1, read as the reverse complement.
TAAATGCTTCGATTAAGTCATTAGAAAAAGATATTCGGATACAAGCAAGAAATCATCCAGATACCAAACGGTTAACCGCAATACGAGGTGTCGCTGAGATTATTGCCACAGCAGCGGTATCCTTTGCTGGTGATGGCTCCAGTTATCAAAATGGTCGACATTTTTCTGCAAATTTAGGGCTCGTTCCAAAAGAGTTTTCAAGTGGTGGAAAACAGAAATTAGGTGGCATAACCAAGCGTGGTAACAGCTATCTAAGGCGTCAGTTAATTCAAGGTGCATGGTCTGTCATACGCTACGCAACAAACAACGATGATAGGCTGTCTGTATGGGCGAGAAATATCATTGAACGAAGAGGCAAGCAAAAAGCAGCTGTGGCAGTTGCAAATAAACTGGCGAGGATAATTTGGGCGATGCTCTACTATAAAACAGAGTACAGAGCCTGTTAACTAAATGAAGCAATAACATACCCTAAAAAACCGAACACAATTAATGAAGTAACAGGTAATACCGGCCTTTGCAAATGCTGAGAGAGTATAAGGAGTTATAACTCCGAAGGGACGATAAGCAGCAAAGGCGCGGTTCTCATTAAGGCCAGAGAACAAAGATTCTCACAAACAGGTCGGATATACGTACGCAGTATTACTTTCTGTTACTCATAAAGTGGTTGATCTGTTCGAGGTGTCCATATATATATTTACGGCGAGTCACTGGAATGACAGTGCTTAATCGCTGAAACAGAATGATGAACACTCTTTCTATGAGCAATTAATACAGCCTTGCATTTGTTCAATTCCTACTCTAAAAACAAAGATCTGTTACCGAAAAGCTGGATTCCCGCCCACAAGTATTGCGGGAATGACAGTGCTTAATCAATGTCGTCATTACAATACAAGCGCAAAGCAAGATGCGGCAACATATCACTCACCTTATGGCTCTCGTCTTGTGGATCAAACGCGCAGGCGGGTTTTCTTCTGTTATAATGCCCCCTCGATTTTTTGGAGGCGAGAATGGACGTATCTTCTTTACTAGACGGCCTGAATGATAAGCAGCGCGAGGCTGTCGCGGCACCGCAATCTAGCATGTTAGTGTTGGCGGGCGCGGGCAGTGGTAAAACTCGGGTGTTGACCCACCGCATTGCGTGGCTGATGCAGGTTGAACAGCAGAGTCCTTACTCGATTCTCGCGGTGACATTTACCAATAAAGCTGCGGCTGAGATGCGCGAGCGAGTTGAAAAAGTCGCTGGCACTAATATGGGCCGCATGTGGATTGGCACTTTCCACGGCTTGGCGCATCGCTTGTTGCGCACTCACTTCCAAGATGCGGGTTTACCGCAAAGCTTCCAAATCCTCGATTCTGACGATCAAGTGCGTTTGATCAAACGTATTCTTAAAAGCTTGAATTTGGATGAGAAACAATATCCTCCACGTCAAGCTCAGGGTTATATCAATGGTAACAAAGACCAAGGATTACGCCCTAAACATATCGATGCGGGCGGTTTTCCGCTTGAGCAAAATCTGCTAAAAATCTATCAGGTTTACCAAGAGTCCTGTGACCGCGCAGGTTTAGTCGATTTTGCCGAAATCCTGTTACGTGCCCATGAGTTATGGCTCAATAAGCCGCACTTGTTGGCCCATTATCAAGACAGATTCAAGCATATTTTGGTGGACGAGTTCCAAGATACCAACGCGATCCAATATGCGTGGATCCGTGTGCTCGCCGGTCAAACTGCCAATGTGATGATAGTCGGTGATGACGACCAATCGATTTACGGCTGGCGCGGCGCTCAGGTTGAAAACTTACATCGATTCTTAAAAGATTTCCCGACGGCGACCACGATTCGCCTCGAGCAAAACTATCGCTCTAAGGGTAATATTCTTAAAGCTTCCAACGCCTTAATTGCCAATAACCCAGAGCGTATGGGTAAAGAGTTGTGGACGGATGAAGCCGATGGCGATCCAATTTCGCTCTATTGCGCCTTTAATGAAATGGACGAGGCGCGTTTTATTGTCGGTCGGATTAATGATTGGCACGAAAAGGGCGGCAACCTCAGTGATTGTGCGATTTTATATCGTTCTAACGCTCAGTCGCGGGTATTGGAAGAAGCCTTATTACACAAAGGCTTAGCTTATCGTATCTACGGCGGTTTACGCTTCTTCGAACGCCAAGAAATTAAAGATGCCATGGGTTACCTGCGTCTGATTAATAACAAAGACGACGATGCGGCGTTTGAGCGTGTGGTTAACACGCCGCCCCGTGGCATTGGCGATCGCACTTTGGATATTTTGCGCTCCACGGCGCGCCAGCATGAGTTAACCCTGTGGCAGGCGAGTGTGCGTTTGCTCGACGAGAAAGTGCTCGCGGGCCGCGCAGCAAATTCTGTGCGTGGTTTCATGGACTTAATCATGACCATGCGTGAAGACACCCAAGATATGGTGCTGTATCGCATGGCCGATACTGTGATCCAAGCTTCGGGTCTTAAGGCCATGTATGAAGCCGAAAAGGGCGAAAAAGCCCACGCTAGAATCGAAAACTTAGAAGAATTAGTCACAGCGGCGCGTACCTTCGAAATGCCAGAAGAGCTGGAGGACATGGGCGAACTTAACGGTTTCCTCTCCCACGCGGCGCTCGAAGCAGGCGAAGGCCAAGCCGATGCCTTTACCGACGCGGTGCAGCTAATGACGCTGCATTCTGCCAAAGGCCTAGAGTTCACTATGGTGTTCATGGCGGGCGTAGAAGAAGGGATCTTCCCGAGTAAAATGGCACTCGAAGAGGGCGATAGACTCGATGAAGAACGCCGCCTCTGCTATGTGGGCATGACCCGCGCGATGGAAAAACTTTACATTACCTATGCGGAATCGCGCCGTATTTATGGCCGCGAAGATTACGCCCGGCCATCGCGTTTTATCAAAGAGATCCCGCCGCAATATGTGGATGAAATCCGCCTCAAGGCGCAGGTTTCAACCCCAATGGCGAATAATCGTTTTAGTACCCAAAAGTCGGCTGCCACAAACGATACCGGTTTTAACGTCGGCCAACGAGTCAATCACCCTAAATTTGGTGAAGGCAAGGTGACCAACTTTGAGGGCAGCGGTGCCCAAGGGCGCGTGCAAGTCAGCTTTACTGACTTTGGCAGCAAGTGGTTAGTAGTGGCTTACGCTCGTTTAGAAGCGCTGTGATGACTGACATCATCGCGATAAATGTCAGCTTTTTGTGACACGCTTTTAGGGGATGAATTCGCATCGGGAGAAGCATGGGTATATGATGCTAAGCCTGAAAACGAGTGGAAACTTTAGGGTATTGGGAGTACCTAGTTAATGAATTTAAAGCAAAAGTGGGATGTGTATTCCCGTCTTACTCGAATCGACCGCCCAATCGGTACGCTATTATTGCTGTGGCCATGTTTGATGGCGCTAATGTTAGCTGCGGGTGGCATGCCGGATCTTAAGATCTTGGTTATCTTCATTATTGGCGTAGTGATCATGCGTGCCTGTGGCTGCATTATTAACGACTATGCCGATCGCGATCTCGATTCTTTTGTTGAACGCACTCGATCACGCCCGCTAGCCAGTGGCGAAATCAGCACCAAAGAAGCGCTGATACTGTTCGTCATTTTAGGTTTATCCGCTTTTGGTTTAGTCTTATTACTCAATGGATTAGTCGTTAAACTATCCGTTGTTGGCATTATCCTCACGATTATTTACCCCTTCACTAAACGTATCACCAACATGCCGCAGATGTTTTTAGGCATAGTGTGGAGTTGGTCTATCCCTATGGCTTACGCCGCACAAACGGGTGAAGTGCCGATGGAGGCTTGGTGGTTATTTGCCGCCAATTGGTGTTGGACTGTCGCCTACGACACTATGTATGCCATGGTCGATAGGGATGATGATCTAAAAGTGGGTATTAAATCTACTGCGATTTTGTTTGGTAAATATGATCGCCAAATCATAGGCTTATTTCAGCTTGCCGCCTTGGCTTGTTTTATCGCCGCAGGTTGGAGCGCCGATCGTGGTTTGCTCTATGGTTTAGGTATACTGACTTTTGTCGGTTTTAGTACTTACCAACAAATGCTGATCTTTGATCGTGAACGAGCCCCTTGTTTTAAAGCTTTCCTCAATAATAACTGGGCAGGACTGGCCTTATTTGTTGGGTTGGGTGCGGACTATTTGATCTAACGAGCATCGTTTAAGCTGGGGAGATCCTGATGGATCATCCATTGATTTTCCGGCGCTAATATTTGTTCTAAATCGATTTGGTGGATGTTGTCTTGGGAGATGACCTTGATAACAGGGCTCACTCTGTGGGGATAGGGCGCACCTTCGAGTGCGCGCACCGCCAGATCGATAGCAATTCGAGCCTGCAATACCGGTGAGTCACTGACTGTCGCGAGTAGCTGCTTTTTCTGCACTAATTCTATAGTTTGCGCATTAGAGTAAAATGCGATGACTTTGCCGGTTTGATTCCGGCGTCCATCTAAAAAGCGCGCCGCGAATGTGGCCGCCACCGCATTGGCAATTACATAATCTACGCTTTGTTTTGCAAGTACTTTTCGCACCAAATCCGCTTGAACAAATAACTCAGTCGTACCGTAACCGCCTTCAATAACCTCGAACGCTTGTTTGCCCGCCGCTTGCCTAAATCCTTGTTCCGCCGCCATCACCCAAGATGCACCCTTAGGCCCAGGAAACCACGCCACCTTAAGCTTAGGTGACTCCTGATTGATAGCTTCTCGCTGCTGCGCCGCAATATATTCTGTCGCCGCAACGGACATATCTTCAAAGCTGACTAAGGAGCGACTCGTGAGTTTGTCGGTCGCGATACCATTGACTAAATCGATAACCGGAATGCCCGCAGCGCTGAGCTGTTCAATGTCCGCAATCAGTCCGTCAGCGGTATTGGCAGCAATAATATAAGCTTGAGCCTTGAGTGCATAACAATCATGGAGTTGCTGTCTTTGCTGCTCAATCTTGTCATATCCACCAGCATCATAAATGCCGAGCGTTACGCCTTGGCGCTCGGCTTCTTGTGATAATCCAAAGGCGACGCCCCACCAATATTGATCTTTACCGTGGGGAAGTAAGGCGCAGATCCGCCATGCTTTATTGGCCTTAGTGAGTGGCGTGTAGAGGGTCTTTTGACCGTCGGCAATGACATCGGCGGGATACCAAGCTGCCTGCACTGCAAAGACGAAACTACTGAGGATTAAGAGGAGGCAAATCCTGAGGGAACGGGCGAAGAATGCAGTCAAGTGCATAGGCTCATGATGTTAAGTGAACAGTGAACTAAGCATAGAACAAGGATCCGTAGTTGCTTAATCATAGTTAAATAAAGCTAATTTATTGTTTAATAACAAGCATAAAGCAGTACTGTTATGGTTTGGTCGCAAAGATACAACATGACTTAAACGCCGTGGGGCAACGCATCCGCAGGCTTTACGCTTTGACTCGTTCACTGAATGTTTAAGTTTACATTTCACGTTGAAGGCTTAATGGCCACTGCTGGTTTTCGCCATAGTGCTTAGTCTATAGTCATTGGCTAATAGTGGTTTTTTATGATCAATTTCATGCTTAGGTAACAAGGAGTCGTTATGTTTATTCCGCCAGGATTTGCACGGGTTAGCCCGTATATGATTATCAACAATGCCGATAGTTTAGTGGCCTTTATGCAAAAAGCCTTTGATGCTAAAGCGCTACATATTTCCTATCGGCTAGATGGCAAAATAGCCAATGCGCAGATGCAAATCGGCGACTGCCTATTTATGTTAAGCGAGGCGAGTGAAGCGTTTCCGACAATGCCAGCATCCTACTATTTATATGTGGAAGATGCCGATAAATCGGTGGCTCAGGCGCTTGCAGCTACAGGCGAGTTAATCATGGCAGTGGCGGATAAACCCTATGGCGATCGCCAAGGTGGAGTGAGGGATCCCGTGGGTAATTTGTGGTGGATCTCCCAGCGTTTAGCCGCAGGGCCATATCAGGATTGATCGTCAAGTGATAACCAGTCAAAGGAGGTGATGTATGCCGTGCCAGTTAACTCGATTATTTGGAATCGAATTGCCAATTATTCAAGCGCCTATGGCGGGTGTTCAGGGCAGTGCCTTAACGATAGCCGTGTCGCAAGCCGGTGCGTTGGGATCTTTGCCCTGCGCCATGTTATCCCTTGAAGCATTAGATGCCGCGTTGACACAGATCCGCGCCCAAACGACTAAGCCCATCAATGTAAACTTCTTTTGTCATCACGAGCCCGAACCGCAAGCGGCGAAACAAGCTGCATGGCTCAAGCAACTCGCGCCTTATTTTGCTGAGCTGGGTATCCATCCTGATACCCACGCTGCGGGAGCACAACGCGCGCCCTACACGAGTGCTCAGGCTGAAGTATTAGCCAAATTCAAACCTGAGGTTGTGAGTTTTCACTTTGGTTTACCCAATGAAGACTTGTTGCTGGAGATAAAATCTTGGGGATCTAAGATCATCTCGACGGCGACAACAGTAGAAGAGGCGCTCTGGTTAGAAGCGCATGGCGTAGATGCTATTATTGCGCAGGGCTTAGAAGCTGGCGGCCATAGAGGACATTTCTTATCCGATGATTTGACTGAGCAGCTCGGCACTTTTAGTTTATTGCCGCAAATTATTGCCGCCGTTGATGTGCCCGTTATCGCTGCTGGTGGCATAGTCGATGCCAAAACCGTGCGCGCCGCCATGGCGATGGGTGCTTCAGCGGTGCAAGTGGGGACGGCCTATTTACTTTGCCCTGAATGCACGACCAGTGAGATCCATCGCGCCGCACTGCAAAGCGAGGCGGCGCAGCATACGGCTCTGACTAACTTATTCTCTGGTCGCCCCGCACGCGGCATAGTGAATCGTTTTATGGTTGAACTTGGACCTATCAATAACGCAGTACCGGATTTTCCGCTCGCCTCCAGTGCCGTCGCAGGATTGCGAAGCGCCGCCGAGCAACAAGGGTTCGGCGATTTTAGCCCACTTTGGTGCGGCCAAAATGCAACCGGCTGTCAGGCTATTCCCGCCGCAGAGCTAACAAGACAATTGGCGTTAGGTTTGATGGTCTAATGATCAGTTTGAACGTTTTTAAGCCAGCATTGTATTCATGGTTTTATCCATCATGTTATTGATAAGCCAAGCTACTTTTTTGGGTTTTTACTATCGCATAGGCTTGGCTAGATCAACTGACAAGGATGTTAAATGCTAAAAATTCGACTAAGACGCCCAGCTAAATATCGAATTTATTTTCTCATTTTGATGATTATTGTGTATTGGCTTGGGTTTAATTTACTGCCAGAACAGTTAACGCAAACAAGTGAGCAGTTGTCTTTGGCTGTCGTCAGTGCACTATATTTTGTGTTGTTACCTCTGCTTTATTGGTATTGGATTATCAAAATTGGTGCGCAAAAAAGCTGGAAAATATTAGTCATTCTCAGTTTGAGCAGCCTCATGGCTCGCCTCAGCTACCCTCCTCAAATTGCAGAGTATTTCGAGTTTATCGCTTGGCTGCGTTTCCCTATTATCACGGTATTACTGCTCATCGAATTGTACTTGATGGTGAGCATTATTAAGGGATTGTGGCAGGCGAGGAAGGCTTCAGGCGATCCAAGATTAGCGATCATTGCTCAATATGCTGCCACTGTGGAGCAAGAGCTGGGTAATGGGGCAAATGAACTTAGAACGCTTAATATTGAGGGCGCATCAAACACTGATTTGCCAAAGAATCAAATGCCTGACGATAAGAAGCTGACCTTAGGTTTAATACTCGCTACCGAACCCGCGAGTTGGTATTACGCTATCCCTTATTTTTCCCGTCGCCACCCAGCATCGATCACACCGCTTAAGTTACTGAGTGCCCAACCTTGGCATGCTTTAGTCATCATAATGTGTTTAATCGTGGCCTCCACACTGAGTTACATACTACTCGATTATGTGAGTCATATTGTTGCCGTATTCGTTTCTGGTTTGATCTTATATTCAGTGGTATTAATCGCAGCCAATTACCGAATCAGTCGTTATTACTCCCTGTATCAAAGGGAAGGTAAGCTCATTATCAATAATGGTATCTGGGGTTTTATGGCGATTGATTTAACCCAGATAAGTGAACTGAAATTTGGGGCATTTGTGACTCACGTGCAACCACAGCAAGTGGGCGGCATTCCTATTGGTACTTCATTTGGTAATTCTGTCGACACATCTGTGGCAATCGCTGCACCAGAAATCTTGACGATAGGACGGGGTGATGTCGCGAATGTGCAGCTGATTTTTAAGCATCCCCAAACTTATTATGGCGGAATGGGACAATTGCCTGAGTCGTTAAGTATGGTCAACCTCGTTGTAGATGATCCTCAAGTATTCGCTGATGCGTTTGGCCATATCCACAACTTGCAGAAAGCATCGTAGACTGGATTCATCATGATGGGATTGTATTTCAAGATTTTGATTTGTTTAGATATTAGATGATGCTATTCACTTGAATATTTGAATTGATCACTTTGGATATCAAATAATGTCATGAGTAAAGGCCGCGATAATTTGGGCATTGATATGCTCACCAAGGCTTACATTTTACATGGCTAAATTAGCGGCTTGTTAGTTTATACTCACTGTTTAAAGGTTGGTTGCTGGGTAGACTGTCGCTCCCTTTGATTATGTATTTTCTGTGTTAATGGCTGCAAATCACTGGCCCCATAGTCGTGGATGCAAGTGGTCTATCAATTTAAGGAAAACACTATGTTGTTACGTCAAATCATTGTTATGTGCCTTGCCGTCGTGAGTTTTGCTACGTTTGCGGGCGACAAAGCCTATCAAGATATTGCACTTAAAACCTATCCCGATCAGCAGCAAGTGACCTTAGGCAGCGTTGCGGGTGACAAGCCGATATATCTAAAGTTTTGGGCAACTTGGTGTCAGCCCTGTATGGAACAAATGCCGCATTTTGAAGCCCTGCAGAAGAAGTATCAGGACAAGATTAATATCGTCGCAGTGAACATCAATATTAATGAAGAGCAGCCTAAGATCGCTGACGTTATCGCGCGCTTCGGGCTCACTATGCCCGTGTGGTTGGATAATGAAGGTGAGTTGGGTGTGGCTTTAGGCTTGGTCGGTACGCCCTATAGTGTATTGATCAATCGTGCGGGTGATGTGGTTTACACTAGCCATGAGTCAGACGCTAATTTAGATAAATTTATTGATATGTTGGCGAATGGCCAAGAGTTGACGGCGCAGGCAACAGAGGCGCCCAGTGCCGAGCAAACGGCTAAGTTACTCAAGCCTTGGGAACAAGGTGAGCATTTACTCTTTTTCACTGCAACTTGGTGTGATTGGTACTTGGCTGAGAGCCGTCCAGAAATGTCGAAAGAGTGTATTGCCGTCCAAAAAGGCTTAAATAATCTCGCGCAAAAAGTGCCGAATAAAGCGTGGCACGGTGTGGTCAATCACCTGTGGACAGACGATAAAGCGCTCGAAGATTTTAAGCAGCTTTATCAGACTAAAATTGATTTTAGTATCGATGAGTTAGGCGTGTTATTTAATCATTTTAAAATCCGTAATATCCCGACGTTACTGTGGGTTAAGGACGGGAAAATCGTTCAGCGCATTACCGATTTTAGCCAGCCAGAGCAACTCGTTAAGCAGCTTTCGGCTCAATAAGCTCATTCCAACTGTTAGGCTTTTGATAGAATGCCGAGTGTTTTCCATCTTATCGTTGGATTGTATTGTGGGGAGTGTTAGCACTATGACGCCGATTTTCAGTAATGCCGCGATTGGTCGTAGTTTGTTGATTTTGATCTTATGCGCTGGTGTATTCTTTTTTATCGACTTTTTAGTGCCTGCCTTAGCCGCCTTGATTGTGTGTTTTTCGAGTTGGCCTCTTTATCAAAAACTATTGGCAAAATGCGGTGGCCGCTCGGCGTTGGCGGCAACCATTGCCCTATGTTGTATTGTGCTCGGGCTGATTATCCCGCTGGTGTTTGTATTTTCCTATGCGTTACAAGAGATAAGAACTTGGGTTGATTGGTTGGTGTTTACTAACCAACATGGTTCGCCCGTGCCCTTGTGGATCAAAGACTTACCTTGGGTGGGTGAGTGGTTAACCCTGCAATGGCAGCAATTTATCGGTGAACCCCACGAGCTAGGCAAAATTATCAGTGCCATCAGTGGTCAGAATCTGAGTGGCATTTCTCGCTGGGTGCTGCAATTAGGCTGGAACACGCTAGGCCTGCTATTGACCTTACTGTTTATGTTGATCACTTTGTTTTTCCTCTATAAAGATGGCGAGCAAGTGGCCAAACAGTTAGATATTGTCGGCGAGCGAGTATTGCCCGCCCGCTGGCATAGCTTCTCCCGTGTTGTGCCTGCGACGGTCAGTTCGACGGTGATCGGCATGACGCTCATCGCGATTGGTGAGGGCATAGTGCTGGGGATTGCCTATTGGATTGCGGGTGTGCCATCGGCCGTGGCTTTTGGGGTGTTAACCGCCTTTATGGCCTTGGTTCCCGGCGGCGCGCCAACCATGTTTACCTTGATTTCACTCTATCTTGTCGGCACTGGCGATATGACGGCGGGCGTCGGCTTGTTCCTTTGGGGCAGCATAGAGCTGTTTATTGTCGATAAAACCTTAAGGCCTAATCTTGTCGGTGGGCCGATTAAATTGCCTTTCTTACCGACTTTTTTCGGTTTGATCGGCGGCGTGAAAACCATGGGTTTTGTCGGTTTGTTTGTCGGCCCAGTATTGATGGCCTTGCTGGTGGCGATTTGGCGGGAATGGTTAAGGGAAGAACCTGAAATAATACAAAGTGATAAACAGGCGGGAAGCTAAAAGCTAAGGTTTAGTCTGCCCTAAGGTATTTTTGCGCTCATCGGTGTAAAACCACCAAGGTTTAGCATCTTCGCCCGCCATAAAACGGGTGATGGAGATAAATACATCTATCATGCACGGGTCGTGTGTTTTTCCGGTCAAACGATTGAGTGCTTGATATAGGTCGTAGGGATTTTGCCCCAGCAGTTGCTCAGGTTTATCTAGACCGAGCAAACGTAAATCCGCCGCACAGGCTTTGCCAATATTCGGCAAATCAGTTAATTGCTTCACCTCAGCACGCACTACTTTCGCAGGATTCATACGGATTGCCTCGTTAAAACACACGCTGAAAAGTCATTACTGCTGGATAATCGCTTAGGCGAGATAATTGCCTTGGCGAAATAAGAGCCTGTAAATAACAGGCTCTAAACAAAGCTATAAAATCTAGGCTTTAACCAGCTTAGTCAGATCTGCTGGGCGGTAGTATACCGATTTTAGTACCTTACCTTGGCGAACCACTTTACCTGCCATTTCCACATCTTTAGCGCATTTGGCTATGATGAAATCACCTTGCTGACTACCGACAATTTCAACACCTTGTTTGGCATAGAAGGCAATGGTCTCGGCCAGTTCTTGCTCGTTACGGCACACTTTACTCATATTGCTCGAGTGGACTTCATCCCAGCAGCTAATAAAGTCGATTTCACGGTTTTGAGCCACGCAAAGCAACAAGTCAATCAGGTAACTGATTTCGAGTCTGTCGGTCATGGCTTGTGCGCCTAAATGTACTAAACGCCCCATTAACACGTACACAGAATCCACAATGGCATCGGCCTGCTCGATACGGCTATCGGCTTCGGCAAGTTCAGTTAACTCTTCAATAATCAAGGAAGTATGTAAGGTGTCGGCCTTATCATCCAATGAGCTGGCATCGTTGACGGCTAGGTCGAAGGTGCTACGAAACTCACTAATATCACGGTACAAGTGGTCATAAATAGGTTGAGTTAAGCGGGTGAGTTTCATCTGGATAGCCTTGGGATCAATAAACAATAAGTAGTTGGCGGCAATTTTAAAGAAATGCGCCGTAGAATACAAAGTTCAGGTATTTGCTCTTAAGTGTAAAAAATACCCGCTGCAAATTCGGGTGCAGCGGGTTTCGGCAAATGTAGGGTGGGCTACCGAACGGAGATGTAAACTGGCTTTTTAGTACAAAATGATTACTGGCCGTATTTTGTGATTAATTTATCAAGATAAGGGATGACGTCTTTATCGCCCCAATCGAGATATCCGCGTACGAAACCAACAAGATTACCTTTAGCATCAAAAAAATACGTCGCAGGAACGACGTTTGCAGGAATGATCTGTTCTATGTTTTGTGTTGGATCGAACCAAGTTTGGTAGTCGCTAAAATTATGTTGAGTGAGGAAAGGTCGCACATCCTTAGGTTCCTCATCGATGGAGATTGGGACTATGGCGATATTTTTCCCTTGATATTCTTGTTTAAGATGTTGAAGCTCTGGGATTTCACGCAGGCAGGGGGCGCACCAAGTTGCCCAAAGATTAACGAGAACCAGTTTACCTTGATGTTGTTTTAGGGTTTGAGTTTTTCCCGCTTCATCAATGAAAGGCACATCCGGTACGCCGCGTGCGTGCTGCATTTCAACGAAGCCTGTCATTACCCTAGGTTTAGGAATCGCTTCGCCAGTGTCGTAAAGCTTATTCTGTAATGAATGGGCTTGGACTGAGTTGTTTAACAGGACAAAACTGCATAGCAGAATGAGTCGCATAGAGCATAGTTTCATGGTGAATCCTTAATTTGAGATAGGGAACTCAGTGCTCAGCGCTTAATGAGTCCAAGGCAAATACCTACACCGACTAATAGCAAGAGTAGCGGGCCAAACCAAAGTGCGACCGTAGAGCCTTTCAGTTCGGGTTGATAACGAATTTTTTCACCATAGCGCTGTACCATAAAAAAAATGATTTCATCTTGGCTATCTCCTTGTTCTAACATGGAAAAAATTTGAGCTTTAAGCTCATGTGCGATAGGGGCTTGTGATTCAAACAAGCTTAGATTTGTTGCCATAGGACAGCGAAGCAGTTTACTGATATCCATAGCTTGTTGTTGATGAGCAGTGTTAGAGACAGGTTGCTCTTGCGCCATAGCGAGGAATGCAGTCCCGCCTAGAAACAGCGTGGTAAAAAGCAACCAGATAAAAGCACTGAGGTAAGGTGAGCGAAATAATGGATTCATTAGGCAAGCATTTCCCTTTGCAATGAATGGGATGAGTTAGGTAAGGCTGCTGGTTTCGGGTAATAACTCAGGCTGCGAGTAGGCCAAGCGGCGACAGTTCCACCTAACATCATTAGCAGTGCCCCAAGCCAGATCCAACTGGCAAGGGGTTTATAGCTGATGCGGATCAGGTATTCGTTATCACTAAGTTGCAATCCCATCGAGACATAAATATCCCGCCATAGGCCGTGATCAATACCAGCATGGGACATTTCCATGGCATTGCTTTTGAAGGTTTGTCGTTGTGGGGTGATATAACCTAGTACCAGCTCATCTTGGGCTGCATCACGGATACTGATATTGGCTTGAATCGCAGTAAAACTCTTGGTCTCGATATTCTCGGTACTTTCATAAACTAAGACATAACCCGCTAACGGCTTACCTTGGCCTGGGCCCATTCTTAGCAGGGCTTCTTGTTCAAAGAAAGAGACGGCCGTCGCACCTATTATAGTTACAGCCACGCCTAAATGAGCAAGCAGCATGGCCATGAGGCGTCGTTTAGGGAGAGGCTTAGCTGTATTTATATTTTCTTTAACAGGCTGTTTATTTTGGTGATTTTTATTTTTTAATCCTAATGCTGCTATCAATGTTAATAATAAGCAAACGAGTAACCAAAGCGCTGCTGCAGTGCCAAGTAACAGAAATAAATTGTTGCCAGTTGCTGCTTGTAAGCTTATCCACAGAGCTGCAGTTAAGATCAGTGCACCGGGTATGATCAAAGGCTTAACTTGAGCTTTGGATGCTTTTTGCCAACCAGCTAAAGGGGCGACGCCCATCAAGAGTACGAGTAAGAATGTCAGAGGCACAAAGATCGCATTAAAATAAGGGGCACCGACAGAGAGTGTACCTAAACCAAGTAATTCATAGAGCAAGGGATAGAAGGTACCGAGTAGAACGGAAAATGCCGCTACGACTAATATTACAATACCGAGTAGCAACAGCGTTTCTTTACTGAAAATGCTATGCCGAACTGAGTGTCTGAAGTTATTGGCTTTAAGTGCAAAGGTGAGCAGAGCTGCGCTAACAAAAAGTATTAATAAACAGAGGATTGACATACCACGGGTAGGATCAGCGGCAAAGGCATGCACCGATTGCACTATGCCGGAACGTACCAAAAAACTGCCCAGCAAACTGAGTGAGAAAGCTAATAGGCACAGCAGCAATGTTGTGATTTGAAAGCCATTAGTGCGTTTCGTCAGAACAATGGAATGGACTAATGCTGTAGCGACAAGCCAAGGGATAAATGAGGCGTTTTCTACAGGGTCCCAAAACCACCATCCGCCCCAGCCCAGTTCGTTATAGGCCCACCAAGAACCAAAGGCATTGCCACCTGTAAGGAAAATCCACGCCAGTAACACCCAAGGGCGAAGGTAATCGAGGTGGCGAGCAGGTAATTTGCCCCCAATGAGTGATGCCAGTGCTGCGGCAAAGCAAACAGTTAGCCCGACATAACCTAAAAACAGCATTGGTGGATGCAGTATTAAGCCAATGTCCTGCAATATGGGGTTAAGGTCGCGTCCTTCGACTGGAATGTTTGGGAGTAAGCGGGCAAAGGGATTGGAGGTAAAGAGTAAAAACAAATTAAAGCCGAGGATCACTAAGGCCAAAATAGCGAGAACTCTGCCAAAGTAAGCCCTATCAGCCTGTAAACTGGCACTATCGAGATTAACCTTATTCGTTGCTTGACGCCAATTGATCACCGCACCCCACAGGGCAATGGCGAACACCCAAAATAACATTGAGCCTTCGTGGCTGCCCCACACCGCCGCGATTTTATAACCGAGGGCGAGCTGACTATTAGAATGATTGGCAACATAGGCGACTGAAAAGTTATCGGTAATAAAGCTAAAAATTAAGCTAAATAATGCTGCCAGTAAGGTAAAAAAGAGAGCGTAGAATAATTTATTGCCAAAGCTGATTAGGTAAAAGTTATTCCGGTAGCTACCGATTAAATGATGACTAGCCGACAATAATGCCAACACAGTACTCATGATCAGCAATATGTGCCCTAGCTCTGGAATCATATTTGTCATAGATATTTCCTGCATAGCATTGGTTGTCGAATCGCATTAATTCTGGAATTAATAATGGGTTAACTTTTTTAGCGGTTAATCGCTACTAACTTATTTATTTTTATTGTTGCCTGGCTAAATTGGATATTGAGTCTTTAACCATTTAACGATTGACTCGCAGGGTAGCTGAGTTTTTGTGGAAGGAATGTGATCTGTCTCGGCATTAAAATGGTCATTTATGACTTTGTTTATTTTTGAAAAATCAAAGCCATTTTTAGATTTTTTTAGAGTTCAAAAAACATCTTTTAGATCTAATTAACTACTGTTTTTCATTGTTTAAGGTGTTGATTTGTTATGAATTAATTATTTTGGCTCCTCTTGATTTCTGAATTAAAATTTAATGTGCTCTAGCGCAGATTTTTTGTTTTTCCACTCCGTCATCATGCAGCCACTGGTCAATTGTTTATGTCGTTCAGTGAACAGTTAGGTTCAGTGGAGAATATAAAACTAATGATAAATTAGGAGTGAATGATGAAGCGATGGAAAATCAAAACAGCCTTAGGCGTGCTGTTTTGTTTAGGTTCTGCCGTAAGCGCTACCACAATCGCCTCCGATGCTAAATCGGATGGTAAAGTGGTCCCTGGAGTGGGTAATAAACAGCAATCCCACTATACTCAAGATATTTTGGCTAATCCCAATTTAAATGACAATTTAATGGAGAAATCCCGTGGTGTTAAAACACTGCAGGATTATATTGTTCAAGAGCAAGAATTATTTGATTTTTTATTTGAAAATCACCCCGTTTTTAAATATGACGCGGAAGGTCGATTAAAGGGCACTTATAAAGTCAGTGACCGCGGTGAAGAATATTTACACGGTGGTGACAGTGTTGCTTACAGTAAACACAGTAAAGAAGTGAACTCAACTGATGGCACCGCTGTACGTTATAGTGCCTATAACGATGGTCAACGTCCAAAAGCACTGCAATATCGTTTAGGGGCAAAATCGATTTTAGATTTCCCTAACAAGTTTGTTGGCCCCGAAAAATGCGGTGAGTGTCATGGTCCGCAATACGAAAAATGGAGACGTTCACGTCACTCTAAGACGATTCGCTTCCCTGGCGAACATCCAGAAGTCGATAACGACCTGAAAAAAACCATGTATACCACCAAAGATACCTCGATTCTGCCATCGGGTATTACGCCAGACGCTATCTATGCAACTGTGGGGACGCCACGTACCAAATATGGTTTTATCGACGCCTATCTGGTGCGCGGTACTTACCACGTGAAAGACGGTCTGCTGAAAGATGGCACTGGTACTATGGTCGCCGGTGGTAACCAATTCTCCCGCGGTTGGGCTGAGTGGTTAACCCCTGAAATGGCTGCAAAAATTAACAAAGCTATCCCAAGTTTCCCTGTCAAAATGGAAGATTTTGGTACCAGCGGTTCACACCAATGGGGCATGAGCTCATACGGTGCTAAGTACGAGAAGGAATTCCTATTCCAACCAGCTAGCTCCTATTGCGAAATGTGCCACAGCTTTAAGTTTGACTTCCAAACTAAAGATGAATTCTTCGCTGCCTTAGGTAACCCAAAAGAGCTGCAAAAACACACGATTTCTAAAGGGATTACCTGTGAAGAGTGTCATGGCGCAGGCGGCCACTTAGACGGCGGTATTGGTGGCGGTATGCCATCTAACTGTGAACGTTGTCACCAACGCTTCAATTTTGTTGAAGAGCTAGCTGAAACGCCACAGGGTAAAGAGAAACTGGAATATGCCTTCAACGTGAAGATGAAATCTTCTTGCCCATCTTGCGGTACTGAAGGTTCGCAAATGTTTGCCTCTGCACACTATGACAAAGGCATGCGTTGTTCAACCTGTCACGATCCACACGAAGTGACTGATGGTGATTGGAAATCTGGTACTACCAAGCCAAAAATCATCAAAGAGTGTACTGACTGTCATACGGCTCAAGCCGAGATCGCCAAGAACACCAACACCCACAGCAACCAAACTTGCCAAAGCTGTCACATGCCAAACATGGGAAGCTGTGAAAACTTCACTGCGATCCAATTCCCAGATATGGCGGGCTTCGACAACGTGCGTAAGTCACACATGTGGAAGATTGATGTCGACCCACTGCGTAAGACCCTCAACCCACCTGAAGGTAAGTCGCGCGATGCGACGACTAAGGGCTGGACTGTGGCGAAAGATGAAAACGGCTACAACTACCTCGACTTGATGTGGACCTGCGCCCGTACTTCAGCTTCAGACCACGATGTGACCGAAAACAAAGGTTGTCATAGCCAGTTCCAATCTGAACTTGAAGTGGGTCTGCACTTTGAAGACCAGATGGAAATCTATGGCGAAGTTCAAAAGTGGCAAAAACCAGTTAAAGAAACTTTTGCCCTAGTAGAACAAGCCCTTGCCCGTATCGACAAGCTGTTAGAAGTCACCAAGCTGTCGGTTGAAGACAAGACGCAAGTGTTGATGTTGACCGACAAAGCCCAAGATGTTGTTCGCCTGATTAAGGCTGACGGTTCATGGGGTGCGCACGGCCCAAGTTACTCACTGAAACGTCTTGATGCTGCCTTAACCTATGTGACTCAAGCCCAAGCCATTATCGATGGTAAAGGTCTGAGCGCACAGAAAATGTAGTTCGACTCGAGTCTAACTTGTCCCCGACACACCCGTGCCGGGGAATATACGAGGCCAAATGATGAATAACGTGATCCGACAAAGCCTTATCGGCGGCTTAATGGCTCTGAGCTTAGGGGGCATTAGCCTACCCGCCATCGCAGGGGGAGGTTCTGATATCTCTGAAGCGCCCTATAACGAAATTCAGTTAAATCCTATTTCCATGCGGGAAGCTGAAACCTTAGTCGGCAAGCAAGAGGTTTATTTTTTCGACGTAAACACGCTGGAAATCTGGGCGGAAGGTTTTGTCCCCGGAGCGGTTTTTTTCAATGTTCAAAATTGGAGAGAGTTACTTCCAAAGAATAAAGATGCGGTGATGGTGTTCTATTGCGCTAATCGCCTTTGTACCGCTAGCAATATGGCCGCTCGGGAGACCATGAAGCTAGGTTACACCGGAGTTCGCCATATGGCCGATGGTATTTTCGGTTGGCGTATGTCCGGAAGAGCAACAGAAAAACCATAGTAATCAAATAAATATTTTAATCGGTTATGGGTAATGCCCATACGTTTTCGGCTAACGCACTAAGCCCAAGGGCTAAATAGAAGAGAATATAAAATGAAAACATCTATGCCAACGTCTTTTATCCCAAAAACCATCACAGTGGCGACCTGCGCCGCACTGTTTGTATCTATGGCGAGCTTTGCCGCCCCAAGCCTTAAAACCGATGCAGAAAAAGCGTCTTACAGTATCGGTGCATCCGTTGGTAACTACATTTCTGGCCAGGTTTATAACCAAGTAGAACTGGGCGCAGAAGTGAATGTGGACTTAGTTGTTCAAGGTTTTGTGGACGCGCTGAAAAAACAACAGCAATTAACCGATGAAGAAGTACTGACATACCTCAATCAACGCGCCGAAGAATTAAATCAAGTGAGAAAAGCCAACGCTGAAAAATTAGCTGCTGAAAATATCAAAGCGGGTGAAGCCTTTCTTGCTGAAAACAAAAAGAAGTCTGGCGTCAAAGTGACTGATTCTGGTCTGCAATATGAAGTGCTGGTTACGGGCGAAGGCAAAAAGCCTAATCCAGAAGATGTGGTGACCGTTGAATACGTCGGCAAGCTTATCGATGGTACTGAATTTGAAAACACCGTTGGCCGCAAAGACCCTACGCGTTTTGCCTTAATGACAGTGATCCCCGGTTGGGAAGAGGGCTTAAAACTGATGCCTATGGGCTCTAAATACCGCTTTGTCATCCCCGCAAACTTAGCCTATGGCAATGAATTTGTGGGTGAAATTCCACCGCAATCTACCTTGATCTTTGAAATCGAACTGAAAAATATCGAAAAGCCAAGTGAGAAAAAAGAAGCCCGCATGATGGGCATGATGCCTGCTCACTAAGAGCAAACATCGGGGACTGAGCGTTTAGTTTTGTTCGCTCAGTCATAAGCTTGGAGCGGCAAACAAAGAGGTTAGGTATGGCAAGTTTAGGGTTCACCATCGCACTCCTATTAAGCGGATTTGTTGCTTGGATTTTTTGGCAACACGCACGCTTAAACCAACTGCAAACCGTGGCGAGCTTGCCTCTAGCCTCCCATGGGTTGCCAGTGCTGTGCAGTGGTGTATTGCTTGTCATGACGCTCGCCATCTACAGCCAAACGGGGCGTTATCAGGATTGGGATAAGGGCATAGTCAATGAGCATATTGACTACTTAGTCGCTGCCGACATCACCAAAGCCCAGCGTCTCGTGGATGAACAACCACAAAACCCGTTGGCATTACAGGCGCTTGCCCAGGCTTACAGCGCGGGTGGTTTATATAGCGATGCGGTGCAGACCTTAGACAAGTTGCTTGCGCTAGTGGGTGAGGACGCCGAGGTGCTCGGCGCTAAGGCCAATGCCCTGTATTACCGCGATGCGCGCCAAATGACGCCGCAAACCCAAGCGCTGATTGCACAGATCTTGGCGTTTGCGCCCTTTGAGCCACAAACCCGCATGTTACAGGCCACCGATGCGTATCTGCATGGGCGTTACCAAGAGGCGATAGACCATTGGCAGGCACTACTGTCACAGCCAACGGCAGAGATTAATCGTGAGGCCATTTTAAATGCCATTGGCAAGGCCCAAAGCAAATTGAATGAAAGTGGATATTAATCAAGTCGCTAGCCATTTTCAGGCATGTAGGAACGATAACGATATAAATAAAAACGTCGGTATAAAACCGATAGATGGAGGATGTTGTGAGTGAAAATATAGAGAGACGGAGGTTCCTTAAAAGCGCTGGCATGTGCTCTTTGATGTTAACGCCTTTAGCCGGGTGTTCGGTCAAAGAAGATGCTGACAGCGCCCATAAGCCCCATTACGTCATGGTCTTTGACCAAAATAAATGTGTCGGTTGTGGTGATTGTAAAACCGCCTGTAACCAAGCAAACAACTTACCCGCGGGTGTTTCTCGGGTGATCCTTGAGCAGCAAAGTGGTCGTGTTGAAGGTCAAGCCTGCCCTCACTGCGGCAAGATGGTTTGTGACTGTGAACGTAAGTTTGTGCGGGTTTCCTGTCAGCAGTGCAAAAACGCCCCCTGTGTCACAGTTTGTCCAACGGGCGCGGCGCACCGCGACGCGAAAACGGGCATAGTGACTATGGATGCAAGTAAATGCGCGGGCTGCAAATATTGTATCGGCGCATGTCCCTACAATGCGCGTTTGATCAACGACAACACTGATGTGGCTGATAACTGTGACTTCTGCTTGCACAGCAAGCTGTCTAAGGGCGAGCTACCCGCATGCGTACAGAGCTGTAAGTACGACGCGCTGATCTTTGGCGATGCCAATGATCCTCAGTCCTATGTCAGTAAGTTATTGGCGGTAAAAGACTCTGTGCGGATTAAGCCACAGTTTGGTACTGAGCCGAGCTTACGTTACATACCAATCGTCAAACTGGGAGTGTAAATATGGATACCAGTATGGAATTTACCTTAGGACTCTCCCAAGGCGTTGCTTGGCCTTGGCCGATTGCAGTGTATTTGTTTTTCGCGGGGATTTCGGGCGGGGCGTTAACCATTGCGCTGGCGCTGCGTTTTTACCTAGGACAGGTTGAAAATACCGCCTTCTTAAAAGCCGCGACCTTGCTGTCCTTTGTCACCATTAGCTTAGGGATGTTATGTCTGGTACTCGACTTGACTAACCCCTTATTCTTCTGGCGAATTTTGGTGTTTTATAACTTAAATTCTGTGATGTCGATTGGTGTTATTGCGCTGTCGGTGTATATCCCGTTAGTGGCAGTGGTAGCACTTTTAGCCCTCGAAAAAGAGCTGATGGCCATCCCACAATTGAAGTTTTTAGTGCCAATTATTGCCAAGTTAAAAGGCTTTAGACGCCCAATGGAAGCGCTCGCGTTAGTGCTGGCGTTATCTGTATGTGCTTACACGGGCTTCTTGATTTCTGCGCTGATCCGCTTCCCGCTGATCAACACCTCGGTACTCCCAGCACTGTTTATTGCCTCGGGGCTTTCTGCGGGTGGCGCTTCAGCCAAAATGCTGGCGGTGTGGTTATTTAAAGAACCCCTGCACAGCGGCGAAATGAAGATCCTGCACGGCGCCGAATGGCCCATTATGTTCGCCGAAGCCATGTTTATTTTCATGATCGCCACCGCGCTATTAACGGGTAATGCCGGTGGTCAATTTGCTTTTGCCGCTTTCCATGAAGGTGTGTGGGCGAGTGTATTCTGGATTGGTGTTGTGGGTATCGGCTTTGGTGCGCCACTGCTACTGAACTTTGCGACGGGTAAACATTTTAGCCATTCGGCCAAAGCGTTTTATATGTCGGGAATGTCTGCGGTGGTGGGTATGATGTGTCTACGACTCTTCGTCCTGTTAGCGGGTCAAAACTACGCGATTTAACTATGTACTAAGGCCTCGGCCTTTGATGAACCATTTTTTATCAACCCTCGTCGCAAGAGGTCTGTCCCTGCAAGGTGCCTTGGCGAGGCGTTGATATTTTTCAAAGGATTAACAGCATGAAAAAGATCTTTGGGTTGTTACTACTCGCTCCTTTGTTATTAGGCTGCAATAAGAGTGAAGCGACCGATCACCAACATAAAGCCGAGATGATCCACGAGCACGATCGTTGTCATCTGTGCGGTATGGTGATCACTAAATATCCTGGACCAAAGGGGCAAGTACATCTTAAGGCCGAGAAGATGGTACCTAAGTTTTGCTCTAGCCGCGATATGTTTAACTTTGCCTTACAGCCTGAAAATAAAAGACAAATTGCTTACATGATGGTGCATGACGCCGCGATAACCGATTGGGAACAGCCTGATGATGGCGCCTTTATCGATGCCGCCAGCGCATTTTATGTTTACGGCACCAGTAAAAAGGCCGTGATGGGGCCAGCAGTCGCACCTTTTAGCACTAAAGCCGCCGCCGAAGCCTTTGCAAAGGAATACGGTGGACGCGTATTAACCTTTAACGATATCACCCTCGAATTGCTCGCTGGCGATAAGTAGGCGATTGCTCATGCTGCGTTTATTGCTTATCTGTTGGCTCTGCACCTTATCCTTTATCGGGGTAGCGCAGGAGCTAAGGGTTAAAGATACCGTCTCTTTAACCCAAGCATTAGCGCAGGCGCAGGATGGTGACACGCTCGTACTTGATACCGCCGTGTTTGAAGGCAATTTTAATGTTACCCGTTCCATTCATATCAAGGGCGAAGCGGGCGCGGCCCTCGATGCCCTGCGCCAAGGTAGCGCCCTCACCATTACTGCACCCAAGGTGATTGTTGAAGGGCTTAATATCCGCCATTGGGGACGGGATCTTTATTACCATGATGCGGGGATCCTGCTATTACCGGGGGCAGACGAGGTGCTTATCAAGGGCAATCGTCTTGTCGGGGATGGCTTTGGGATTTATGGCGAGCAACTTGCTGCGCCGCGCATCATTGAAAACAATATCAGCGGTAATGGCGCCATTTATGTGTTGGATCGGGGTGACGGTGTCTTTCTCAAGCATGTGAGTGCGCCCCAAGTGCAAGATAACCATTTTATTTTTGTCCGCGATGGCGTGTATCTCGAGTCGGTGACGGACAGCCAAATTCACCATAATCAATTCGCTAAGTTGCAATACGCCATCCATTACATGTACACCCGAGGCGATGAAGCCGCGCACAATCAAGCTATCAACGTCGATGGCGGTTATGCCCTGATGAGCTCAAAGCAAATCTACCTGCACCATAATCACGTTAGCCAAGCGCGGGACTTTGGTATTCTGCTCAATATCACCAACGAGTCCCATATTCAGGCCAATACCGCCACAGACGTTAAGCATCCCCAAGGTTCGGTGGAGCTGGGTAACGAAGGCAAAGGCATTTTTATTTACGCTGCTCAAAATAACCGTATTCAAGATAACGAGTTTAGTCATAGCGATACTGGGATCAGTATGGCCATGGGCGGAGAGGAAAACCGTCTTTGGCATAATCGAATCATTGCGAATCAAAACCAAGTGAAATATGTCGGCGACACACAGTTAGAGTGGAGTTATCAAGGACAAGGCAATTATTGGTCAGAATACCAAGGCTGGGATCTGGATCTAGATGGGATAGGTGATTTGGCCCATAGGCCCAATGACAGCTTAGACAAACTATTTTGGCTTTATCCTGAGGCAAAACTGTTAATGGAAAGTCCAGTTGTTTTACTGCTGCGTTGGGTTGAACGCCAATTTCAGCCCCGAATGACGACGGGAATTAGCGATAGTTTTCCCTTAATGCAATCGGTCTCGCCCGCACTTATTGATGGAGGTACGCAATGAATCAGACTTTCACATTCTCGACGAATAAGCCTGTGGCCAGTGCTGATATTGCCGTTAAAGCGATAAATGTCAGTAAATTTTATAACAACTTTAAGGCATTGGAGGACGTGAATTTTGAGGTTCTAAAGGGCCAAGTTGTTGCTCTCCTTGGTCATAATGGAGCAGGTAAGTCTACGTTACTTAAGCTTATTTTAGGATTGCTAACTCCTACACGTGGCCAGATCCAAGTTCAAGGGCACAATGTGGGATCTATGAATGTCAGGTTGAGTTTATCTTTAGGTTATTTACCTGAAAATGTGAGCTTTTATGACAACATGACCGCTCTCGAATTACTCGGCTATTTCGCTAAACTTAAAGGCGTCGCTCTTGCAAAAGTACATGAATTACTTGCCGAATTTGGTTTAGAAGCCGCTAAAGATAAACGTCTGAGTACATTTTCCAAGGGAATGCGGCAGCGTCTTGGGCTCGCTCAGGCAATATTGGCTGATCCTCAGATATTGTTACTTGATGAGCCGACTGTCGGTCTAGATCCCTTAGCATCGGCTTTTTTGTATCAAAAAATAGCCCAACTTAAGGCGAAAGGCTGCGCGATTATCATCAGTACCCATGAGTTAGGATTAGTTCAAGATCAAATGGATCGGGCTTTGATTTTAGGCCGAGGACGAATGTTAGCTTCGGGAACTTTAACCGCCCTTAGATCTGCAACTCGGTTGCCAAACCAGTTTTTTTTGCATTCTTTGTCTCACACTCAAAGGCTAGAGGTGCTCGCAGATCCTATTTTAGCCAGCTGTGTTGAGATGAGTTCGCCGCAGGGATTAAAACTGACTGTACCGCAGGGGCAAAAGTCAGGTGTTTTACATCATCTATTGCAAAAAGTGCCGGCAGGGGATTTTTCTGTTGAGCCTCCGAGTTTGCAGTCTGTGTTTCATCACTATATGGAAACCGTTTGTCATTCTCTGCCCCAGATTGTATCTGCAGATACCACTCAAGTAACAGATATGGCTCAAGGCGTTAAGTGGGAGGCCGCCGTATGAGTCAATCAGAGGTTTTGCAGTGTGGTCATTTAAGTGCTCTAAATATAGTGAGTACCATAGCTGCCAAGGAGTTTAAGGACAATTTGCGCAATCGATGGCTATGGATGATGGCGGGTGTATTGTTGCTGCTCTCCCTTAGTGTGAGTTTTATGGGGAGCGTAATATCGGGCAGCTTAGTAGTATTTGAGCCTGCGCAGATCCTTTCTGGGCTTGTGACTTTATCGGTATTTATGCTGCCATTAGGCGCGATTTTGTTGAGCTATGACAGCTTTGTCGGTGAGAAAGAATCTGGCACCTTATTGTTATTACTGACCTATCCATTGGAGCGTTGGCATCTTGTCTGCGGCAAGTTTTTGGGCCATGCGTGCGTAATGACTATCGCCTGTATCTTAGGTTTTGGTGTGACAGGATTATTACTGCTACTCGTTGGCGATGCTCAGGCTCAACTCGCGATAATTATCGGATTTACCCATTTGATAATAAGCAGTATTTTGTTGTCATTAGTGTTTGTTCTATTGGGCTATTGGGTTAGCCTGTGTGTGCGAGAAAAAGCCAAGGCACTGGGAACGTTACTTATTTTATGGTTTGTGCTTGTGCTGGTTTATGACCTTATTTTGCTCAGTGTTTTGGTTGGAATGAGTGAAATGCTTAATCGCAATCTATTTAATCTACTCATTTTACTGAATCCTACCGACTTGTTCCGTGCCTTAAATTTGCTTGCCGCACCTTCGGATACACTAGCTGCTAAAAGTAGCCTTTCCTTAATCGCGCAAACGGGATTGGGATTACCCATGATGTATGGTTTGTTAGGCGGCTGGATTATTGTTCTATTATTGGGGTGCTCTTGGGTCTTCAAACGTCAAGAAATTTAGTTTAGCAAATCCTGTATTAGTCTAATTTTGTGCTTATTAAACAATAACTAAACTGAGCATGCAGTCACAGTATTTTATGTTGTTAAAAAGTAAAATAAACCATCTTAGATAGGTGGCTGCAAGTCACAGTGCTTTTGGGAAAACATGGTCCCAATCTGCTTGCCCGCCGTTAGCGCAATTATACCTTATCTATTTTTGCTGAGTTTTCGGGCGTTTAACATGCATAAAATCACTTCATATTTATTTTTAGATGAACAGGCTAAAAAACTAGTTGATCAAGTGCATGGCACATCCATAGACCTGACTTTTTCTGAAGCGGCTATATTGGTACGCTTGTTATCTTCCCCCAACGCCATATTGACGAAAGAAGCCTTGTTGCAGGTGGGTTGGCCAGACCGCGTCGTGGCACCGACTTCACTAACACAGTGCATCAGCACCCTAAGAAAAAAACTCGAGCCTTATACTGAAGTACAGCTCAAAACCGTGGCGCGCCGCGGTTATCAATTGCATATCGCTGAGCAATCCCATGTAAAGATGTTGGCTATAAACGATGCAGATGCAATCCGTGATGCTTTAGTTGGGGTATCGGCTTGGACCAAATTTGCAGGTATTGCTTTCTTGGGCCTGATCTTGGCGATCTTCTGGTATATGAGTGATCACCATGCAGTGGTTAAACAAGTGGCTAAGTGGCATGCAGATAAATACATCAGCCTCAATATCGGTGGGACTCTGGGAACGGCGCAAACTTTCTATATTGGCGATGAGGAGCATTTACATCCCTCTTGGTGGCAAAAACATTTGGCGCCAGAGGGAAATCATATCAGCAGTATTAAGCATTTCAGTGCTTTTGCAGCCACGGATGGTAAAAACTATTCCATGGCAATTTGTCCAGAGCTAGATGCAGAGGCTTGTAATGGTCGCGGTATGATTAATATCACCGCAATAGATGCGAAACCTGCAGGCTTAAATATGACGGAATTTATTCCGCTGAGTCAAAAGATGGAGCAGCGGATTCGTTATAACCGCATTGTTCTCCCTGCGGATGACAAGGGTAAGGGGGAGTTAGTTGAGCATAATTACCATGCGGATATCTATTTTCCTGTCGCGGGTGAACTCTTAGTTCGGAACGATCTCAGCATGTCTCTGATGTATGAAGGGGAGAATCGGGGAAATTTCTATTCAACCTCTTGTATAACAGATCAAGATTGCTTAACGACACCGATTAAGTACACGATCCGCGGTGAGTTTGAACAGTACCAAACTGAGATTAATGATCTTAAAGTCGATGTTTTCTACGTTAAAGTGTTACAAAAAGAGCTGACAAAACCGGATGAAGTGAGCAATTCTGCCATGCAGTTTTATCGTGAAATTCGTAAGCATGATATCCGCGATGAAGAATTATTCTATTATCGTGTTTATCAAAATGAGCATACGGCGGTATGGATTATTCCTCAAATGGGACAAGTGCTTGCATGGACTCAGTACAATCAGCTCAAGTTATAGTAACCTTAAACCACACTTGATTAAGCCGACATAAAGTCGGCTTTTTTGTGTCTGCAATGAGGGGATTTTTGATGGCATTAAGTGATTGGTTGAGACGCTGCGGCTCAAAATGTTTGCATTAACTTTTTATCATAAAAAGTGGCTTTGTTTTACTTCTTCATTCAGTGCCAGTTACACTGCAAAACCTAATCATCACAAGATAAATACAATAATAAAAGAAAGAGGAGTCATTCATGTCGGACCGTCTAATTCCCGTGCTGTTACTGTCTACTTCAGTACTGACGGGGCTCACTGCTTGCAGTGATAACACCACAGAAAACACAGTTAAAACCAGCGAAAGCGCACCTAAAAGCCAAGACGTTGCCGCTCAAATGCCGGTAGGTATTAATGTCGCGGCTATGTCGCCAACGGTAAAACCGGGGGATGATTTTTATACCTACGCCAATGGCGAATGGATGAAAACGACGATGATCCCTGCCGATCGCTCCAGCACTGGCGCTTTCCTCGTTGCTTTTGAAGCGACCGAAAAGCATAAAACCAGTTTGATTGCCGAACTGGTGAAAGCGCAGCATGCTGCGGGTAGCGACGAAGCGCGTATCGCCGATTTTTACAAGGCTTACACAGATACTGCCGCCATTGATGCCGCTGGAATGAAACCTGCCGAGGCGGATATCGCCCGTTATGAGGCCATTGCGAGCAAGCAAGATTTATCCGCAGTATTAGGTGAAAACCTGCGCGCCGATGTTGACCCTCTCAACGCGACCGATTTCCATACCGAAAACCTGTTTGGGATCTTCGTAACTCAAGGTTTAGCCACGCCGGGCGAAGTTTTGCCTTACTTTTTGCAGGGCGGTTTAGGCTTACCTGAGCGCGAATATTACCTGTCTGCCGATCCTAAAATGGCCGAGATTCGCACTGCTTACCGTGCTTACATTGAAACCTTGCTCAAAGATGCGGGCGTGAGCGATGCCGCTGCCCGTGCCGATCGTATTTTTGCCCTTGAGAGCAAGATCGCTGCCGCCCACGCTAGCCGTGAAGATAGTGAAGATTTCGCTAAATCTTCGGGCGTGTGGAGCCGTGCTGACTTTGATGCTAAAGCACCGGGCATCGATTGGACTGCCTTCCTCGCGGCGGCACAATTGGGCAATCAGCCAAGATTTGCAGCCTACCATGCGACGGCGATTACGGGACTTTCTGCGCTGGTGGCCTCTGAGCCTTTAGAAGCTTGGAAAGATTGGCTCGTGTTCCACCAGATCAACAGTCATGCCGATGTGTTGCCATCGGCTATCGACAACGCTTCGTTTGCCTTTAATGGCACTAAGCTTTCTGGCACGCCAGAACAACGCGGCCGCGATAAACGTGCTTTAGCTGCACTCGATCAATACCTTGGTGATGCCGTAGGCCATGCCTATGCCGAGCAATATTTCCCTGCTTCGGCCAAGGCTGAAGTCAGCACTATGGTAGATAACATAGTGGCCGCTTTTGGTCAGCGAGTGGAAAAACTCGATTGGATGGACCCTTCCACTAAGAAAGAAGCCCTAGCAAAAGTGGCGACTATGGCTGTGGGCGTGGGTTATCCCGACAAATGGCGCAACTACGACAGCTATGCTGTGACGGCGACTAATGCTTACGCGAATGCCATCAATGGGGAAAAAGTAGAGTACAGCCATCAGCTGGCCAAGATTGGCAAACCAATGGATAAAGGCGAGTGGTGGATGACACCGCAAGTGGTGAATGCGGTGAACTTGCCCGTGCAAAATGCGCTTAACTTCCCTGCGGGTATTTTACAGCCACCATTCTTCGATGCTAAGGCCGATGCGGCTTACAACTATGGTGCGATTGGTGCTGTGATTGGCCATGAAATCAGCCATAGCTTTGATAACAATGGTGCGGCATTTGACTCGACTGGTGCTATGCGTAACTGGTGGACGCCGGCTGACTTTGCGCAGTTTGCTAAGCAAGGCGATGCGTTAGCAGGGCAGTTTGATACCTATGCACCTTTCCCTGATTTGCACGTCAATGGCAAGCTGACCTTAGGTGAAAACATTGCCGACGTGGCGGGTTTAGCCGCGGCACTCGATGCGTACCATGCCTCGCTTAACGGTAAAGAAGCCCCTGTGATTGAAGGCTTTACGGGCGATCAACGCTTCTTTATCGGCTTTGCGCAAACTTGGGCCACTAAGATGCGTGATGAAGCGCTGCGGGCTCGCGTCGCCACCGATGGCCATGCACCCGGCATGTACCGCGCGCTGACAGTGCGTAACTTAGACGCTTGGTACACAGCGTTCGATGTTAAACCTGGCGACAAGCTGTATTTAGCGCCAGAAGATCGCGTTAAGATCTGGTAAGTTTACTGGCTTGATTTCAAAGTAAGGGGAACGCTAGCGTTCCCCTTTTTATTAACGATTTTGCAGGCGGTTGTAATCCAGCCAACCGCTTTCTATCGGGTGATTGTCGAAAAATATCTGATTGAGTTTGTCACTAAAGGCCCAAAAGGTGGGATCGCTACGGCGTACAGCCGCAATATCGAGCAGTGCCTCATAGTCTTTCTCGGTTTGCATTTGCTCTACCGCCGCCACGATTTTAGGTAAATCTTGTTCTTTCACCAGCCAGAAGGCTTCTGGGTAACTGCCCAATAAACCATGCACTAAGGTGACATCATCCTTTGCGGGTTCGCGGTTACTGGCCTCATTAAACAGGCTCGAAATATTACGATGGGCACTATTGCGAACTAAGGTAAAGACCTCGGCTTTACCCGCTTTTTCGGGCTCGACCATGATCATGGTTAGTTCAGGTAACAGGGTCGCTTGGGTGCCTTTTAATCGACCTAATGCCTGCAACAGCGCCTTGCTGTTGGCTTGCAAGTTGCTGTTTTCTATTTGATATCTATTTGGCTGAACCTTAGCGACTTTCTGCCCGAGCTTTTGATACAACTCGCCCTTGAGGTCATCGCTATAGTAGAGCACGCCCGTGGGCTGATTAAAGGTGTTGATATCCCCCGCGATAAACGCCGTGAGCTGAGTGCCAGCCCCTTGATACCAATCACTAAACTGTTTGCGCCTTTCCTCCTGGGGTAACAGGGTCAGGAAATTTGATTCCCCCTCCATGCGTAAAAAATCCATGTATAAGCGAGTTAAAAGCTGATGGCCGTAGTTACCATACACATCGAATCCCGCGACCAGTAAATAGTGAATACGCTCCAGTAAGGCGTAATCGATAATCCAAGCGGTTTTGGGCGGCTCACCGACTAAACCTTTGACCACAGTGGCATTATCGAAGTGGCGAAACACTGTCAGGCTAGCATTATCATTGTTGTCGTCGCCATCCCAGATCCCGTCTATGGTGAGGTGTTGGCCGTTTTTAAACTTCTCGTTTAAGAACTGATTACGCGCTCGCATATACTTGCCTTGCTTGGCGGCATATTTCACCCAAGTTACGGCGAGTGCAGTGCTTTCTTCCTCCGCTGGCATTCGTAGGTTTTCAATCTGGGAATGGTAGAAGGTCCTAAAATCCGTGTCGTCCATATAATCTGGGGTAACAAAGTACACCCAGAATCTGTCGTTAATCACATTGAGCGCCACTTGACCACGGCACACAGGGCCTTTGATAAAGCCCATAATGGTGTCTTGGGCGCGGTTCAGCATAAAGCGATAGCGCGCACCGGCAGGAATTTGAATAAAGGCTTCGAAGGGATTGGCCGCAATGCTCGGCTGGTAGCTCGGCAGCTGAGTCACTGAGTAATCCGCATCGATAAACCATTGCTGCCAGTCGTGCAGCAAGCCAGTATTTAAGGCATAGGAGATATGAGTTTTATCGACTATGGTCGCTCGATAAGGTCGAAAACGGTAATAGAAACGTTCCACCTTAGGATCGTCGAAGGGACGACGGGAGGCGATAATATCCAGCGCTTGCCCCGGCGGCGTCCTCGAACGGACTAACTCGAAAAATAGAGGCTGGGCGTTCGGCTGATTTAAAGATTCAAAATATAAATGGAAGGCAAACAAATGCTCGTAGATGTAGCGTGCGCTTAATTGGCTTTTTAAACTGTCGCCGTTTAAAAATTGCTCCCAATGGGTGATTTCCGTTATAAATTCAGGGGCTAGCGATGGCGCGAATGGCAATGGCGCACCTTGTTCGAGCCAGTGCATCAACACTTGATGTTCATTCGCATTCAGCGCTGGCAAGCCATAGGGCATACCGGCAAACGGTTGGCTTTGCTCGTATTTGTCCATTTCCTCTAGGCTGGCACATTGCTGAACTCTGTCGAGACTGAAATCAAAACGCTTATCTAAAATCTTGTCTTCGGGCAGGGGATGCATTTGCTTAAGCATGAGCATTCTGGCCAATACCGAGGCTTGGGTATTGGCTTCTGGGGTTTGATTGCGCTCGTTTAACATGGGGTAAAACCCGCGTTGACGCCAAGCTTCTGGGGTAAAGGCATCTACAAATAAGCGATTGGGCGTGGCGGCGACTAAACGTGTGCCTTGATAGACTTTTTCCTTACTCGCTCCGCGTTCTATGCCTTCGCTTGAGGTCATTTTGAGCTGGCAGGGAGCATCGTAGCATGCATGGCACACCACGCAGCGGCTATTGAGGATCGGTTCAACTTCTTTGTGCACAAATTCGGCCTGTTGAACAAATTGGTTGTTAAGCTG
The DNA here is from genome assembly GCF_026802235.1 of Shewanella sp. DAU305. Taxonomy (NCBI): domain Bacteria; kingdom Pseudomonadati; phylum Pseudomonadota; class Gammaproteobacteria; order Alteromonadales; family Shewanellaceae; genus Shewanella; species Shewanella sp. DAU305. The sequence goes on along the minus strand of NZ_CP113808.1, from coordinate 4,826,227 downwards.
TGCATTCTCGACGCGCTTTTGCGGTGAGCTAGTGCCAAACAGAGCATTGAAATCGATTTGCGCTACACTGGCACAGCCCGTAGCCAACAGCACTGTGGCCAATAACAACCTTTTCCATATTCTTTTTATCGCGTCCATTCACGACTCCTTTATTTGCCACCTAGCAGAGTTAGCCATTTAGCCCACTGATCAGCATCACTTTAGCAGAAGAGTATGTTGGATCTAAAATTTGCAGCCTGATTTTATCCTAGCTCTCGCTTAATTTATGCCGCAGAGTTTTGGCGACGGCCGCGGAACTTAGGTAAGATAGCGACCATAAAAGTGTGCCAGTGATGGCTGTGTGAATCGCTCAAGTCACGGTTGTGGCAATAACAATGTGGCAATAACAAAAGGATCAAGTATGACCGCTGATAACCGCTATTTTTACGAACCGAGCAAAGGCCATGGTCTTGCACACGATCCTTTAAATGCAATTGTGGGTCCTCGACCGATCGGCTGGATCTCATCACGCAATGCCGAGGGGCAGCGTAATCTCGCCCCTTATAGCTTTTTTAATTGTTTCAATTACAAACCGCCCATCATCGGCTTTGCCAGCACAGGTTGGAAAGACAGTGTCGCCAATATCGTCGAAACAGGGGAGTTTGTGTGGAACCTCACCACTCGCAGCCTTGCCGAGAAAATGAATCAAACCTCCGCCATGTTGCCACGCGGTCAAGATGAGTTTAGCTTTGCCGGACTCACGGCTAAAGCAGGCACGATTGTTAAGGCCGATTTAGTGGCTGAAAGCCCAGTGAATTTTGAATGTAAGTTGTCCCAATGTATTCAACTCACCGCCGCCAATGGCGACAAGATTGATACTTGGTTAGTGTTAGGAGAAGTGGTGGCCGTGCATATCGCCAAGCATTTACTCAATGCCGAGGGGATTTATCAAACCGCACTTGCTGAGCCCGTATTACGTGCCGGCGGCCCATCGGCTTATTATGGGATCTCCGAAGATCTGCGTTTCGATCTACATAGACCACAAGTGTAAGCGGCTGCTCAGGCGCCGCAGGGCTTTGGGTGTTCAAACTTCGTTTGAGTTTTTGACTTATGAGTTTTGGTCTCTCATGGCAGAGCAATTCATGACTTAAGCTTTTTTTAAAAGAAAAATCAAAGTCGTGGGGCTTCACCCCACACCCGACCAAGAGGGGATCAACAGCAATTCCCTCTTGGATCTCCCTTGCCGAACAACGTCCATGTCTAACTGCCAGTTCGTCATCCCTTGCTCACGTTCGAAACGCTGCTACGCAGCACTCACCCTAGCGAAGTTACATGCATTAGTTACCAGTCTCATACTCCAATAAAAATCGCCTAAAGGCTCAGATGGCACATCCCTGTCCCCCCGAGCCTGCGCCATCATCCATGATGTCGCCACGGCATTTTTATCTGCGTATTTCGACAACTTCGCAGTGGGAGGTGAACTCCTGCTATTTCGGGGTTAGCTATTAATCTCAAAACAGTACAGCTGGTCCAAAAACTTCTGCTAGTTCAATTTTTATATCTAGTCTTAATGCTCGATTGGTTACGAACAATACTCAAAATAAAATAAGCAGATATCATTCATATGCTCACTTTCTACCTAAAATGATTTTTGCTATTGTGTAAATTAAAATTTAAATCAGTGGGTTATTCGTAATTTTATCAAGTGGTCGGGGGTGAGTTTATGCGCATTCGCATGATACAAATGTTAGGCATTAAGGGGAGTAAATGACTGCATATACCCTTCACGCTTGTGACAACGCTTCAAATATGTGTGGCTCCTCCGACCGCCTGTTTCAGGAGGTAACAGACATTCCTATTTGTTCCGTATGTGGTTATAAGACCGATCTCTACTTTGTTAATCCATCATTTTGCGTCAAAAGAAGGGTATACGACTTATCTTCAACCTATGACGGTTACTATGTGGCATCACTGAAGTTCAAGGAGGCATGTCAACGGCTACAACTGAAGGGATTTGAATTTATTGCCCTTCCATCAGACCCTGAATTCTTTGTTGTAAAGCCAACATCGCTAACATCGTTTGACTCTGTAGCAAGGAAAACAAGATTTGAATCCTTTTGTGTCGAGTGTGGTTTCCATAAGGCCGTCGCAGGTGCAACGCCCGCATTTCTCTTGAAGGAACCAGAATCTGACCTATCGGCTACTGATGTTGTTTTCGGCTCTGGTAATAGCCGTAGTCGAATGCTCATCGTGACAGAGAGCGCAAAGATGTTGCTCATTGCAGAGAAGTTAACAGGACTCGAATTCGAGGCAATCACGTATAATTTGTTCAAGCCGACGCCAAAAAACGGCGTGGCTTAGTTCAAACGTTATAACGTAGGAGGAAATATGAGGTATCCAGCATTTGAGGAAATTAATTACGAGACTGCAAATGAGCTTTGGGAAGCTTTAAGCCCAACTAAGTCTTTCTTCAAAGAACCTTATAAACTTATATATCGTGGGCAAGCTGATGCTGAGTGGGGTTTGATTCCATCGTTGTTACGAAATAAAACGTCAAATCCACTTTTGAAGTTTATGGGACGACCAAGTAGGGCTGACGAGCTAGTGTTTACTGAGGTTCGTTTGCTCGAGGAGTTTGCAAGTTATTGTGACAATGTTGGTATTCGCATCCCTAATGATTCTATGAAGTTCCGTACAGATGTCTTGAATTCTCAAGTTCAGTACAAATACTATATTCGACCTGAACTCTGGCCGAATCCAGAACTTGTTGAATTAATGGCCTTAGCACAGCACCATGGAGTGCCTACTCGGTTACTTGATTGGACGAGGCAGCCATATGTGGCTGTATATTTTGCAGTTTCTAGTGCTATGGCTAACCACAAAAACTGGAACCTTGACACTAAACTTACTATTTGGGTTTTAAATACAGAGCTAGTTAACTTATACAAAAATGTAAATATTGTTCAAGTGCCAGGTAGTACGTCACATCATGTATCAGCTCAGTCTGGCCTATTTACAGTTCATCCGCATTCTGGCTATCGAAACGAGGAATTTGAAGTCGAAGGCCTTGAGCATGGGTTTTCTTCATTGCCAAACTCACCATTATTAAAGTTGACACTTTCTGTCGACGAAGCTCTTAATTTGTATTACCTCTGTTTAAAAGCAGGAATTAACGGTGCAACAATCTACCCTAGTGCTGATGGTGCAGGTAAAGCAGTACAGGATTCAATAAACTCATGGACAATCGATAAGATGGATAAGAACAGAAAAGAAGTGGGCACTCAGCATTAATTGCGCGGTCAGTAATGGTAGGACAGGCAAAACTCTTTTGGGATAAACAGCCGACACCGAGATTACAGTAGTTCACCTCCCCCTGCGAAGTTGCTGAAGAGTGTTGAAGAAATCGCGTGAGCTTGGCATGGATAATGGAATGGACCCATCCACTTTTAATCGGCCTCACAGTGGGCCACGATGTAGTCGCTAAAACTCATCAGAAAGAGGACGGGTCCACTTATGAAGATTACTACAATTGGTTTAGATATCGCAAAGTCTGTTTTTCATGCTGTTGGTGTCGATAAAGCAGGCAAGTTAATCAAAAAGAAAATGCTTAGACGCAAGGACTTACTTTCCTTTCTTGCTCAAATTGAGCCGTGTCTGATTGTGATGGAAGCCTGTGGTGGAGCAAATTACTGGGCCAGAGAATTTGAGCTGTTGGGCCATAACGTCAAGCTAATCGCACCTCAATTTGTGGTGCCTTTTCGGCAAGGTAATAAAAATGACTACAACGATGCGCTAGCCATCGCTGAAGCTGCGCAGCGACCCAACATGCGGTTTGTAAAACCCAAAAGCGTTGAGCAGCAAGATGTGCAACTGCTCCACCGCATGCGCGAACGATTAACTAAACAATCAACCGCCTTAATCAATCAAGTCAGAGGGATGTTAGCGGAATACGGCATTGTGATAACCAAAAGTAAATCGGCTTTTAAAGTACAGTTTCCAGATATTTTAGCGGATGAAACCAATGCGCTGACTACCAAAGGTCGGGCCATTTTTTATCAGTTATATGAAGAGTTTAGTGATATAGAAAAACGGCTTAAGGGTTGTGACGTTCAAGTGCTCACTGAAACTAAAAACAATGTGATTTGCCAGCGTTTAGAAACTATCCCAGGTATTGGTCCAGTCACCGCTACCGCCTTTTATGCCGCCGCAGGTGATGGTAAAGATTTCAGTAATGGTAGACACTTTTCAGCTTGGTGTGGCTTGGTTCCCAAGCAACACAGCAGTGGAGGTAAAGATAACCTCCTTGGAATAAGCAAGCGGGGAAATGCTTACTTACGTACCCTGTTCATCCACGGCGCCAGAGCTGTGTTACAGCACAGTTGTCATAAACAGGATAAATTTAGTTGCTGGGCAATCCAGTTAGCAGAACGCCGAGGTTTTAACCGAGCCTGTGTAGCCGTCGCCAATAAACTCGCGAGAATGGCATGGGTTATCGCGGCGCATGACGAAGAATATCGACTTCCAGTATAGTGCTGAATAGATTCAATAAACGTTAATAATTAACCAACCAGCAAGTTGCTAAGACACTTGAATTGATGATGAGACAGTCAGACTGATCTACTGAAAACCTTAGCTCGGCATAGGCTCATAATGAAGCCGCAAGGATGATAAGGACAGTAGAAGCAGATATCCATCAGGGCCAGAGGCATACCTCAATAACAGGCCGAATATATGGGTGCAATGAACTCTTCTCAAAATCGCTATCGAATGTCTTGCAAACCGGATGGGTCCATATATGCCAAGCTAGCTTTCGGATTCTTTATTTAATTAATCGGGATGTACCATCGGAAGCGTTAGAAAAAAGATAGGACAGGCAAACCTCTTTTGGGATAAACAGCCGACACCGAGATTACAGTTGTTCACCTCCCCCTGCGAAGTTGCTGAAGGGCGTTGAAGAAAATAGCGTGACGCAGACAGGACGTCTGCGTAGCTTTCGGGGGGAAGGGACGCCCCATCGGAAGCGTTAGCCATTTTCGAGTAAGCACGAAGCCAGTCACTAATGCATGTAACTTCGCTAGGGGCGTCTTGGAGCATCCAAGGAGGATAGGACGAGCAGTCCTCCTTGGTCGGGTGTGGGGTGAAGCCCCACGACTTTGACTTTGATTTAAAATAACAAACGAAGTTTGGATATGTAGATTTTCTTGGCCGTAAGGCCGCATTCAAAGTGAAATACGGCGAAAACTGGGGTTTATTATTTGCAGCCCAACTGGCAAACGTTAGCCAGTTGGGCTAACAAATTATCGCGTTATTTGATCAATGCGATCGCATCACCGTAATGTGCCGTCCATTACACCAATCACTCTCGAGATATAGTGAAATCATCTCAATCATTATGATTTATTGGTTGCGTGTTTGTTAAGTTATTGACTAATGACATTCTCATTGATAATTTACCCTACTTAAAAAATCATTGGTAATAATAGGTTACCTAAGTAGTACTTTGTGATGAGCTTAACTCGCTTAATACAATGTGCGGTATGGATAGACAATAACTTAATGGATTAAACGCAATGAAAAAAATGATCTTATGTACCCTTGTTTTAAGTCTTGTTGCTTGTAAGAGTACAGATGTAAGAAACATCGCCGATTCTGTGTCTGATATCGCAGGCATCGCTAGCACAGGTACTTCAGGCGGCACTTCCGGTAGTAGTTCCATCCCCACTTACGAACATCAGACTCAGCAATACTCGAATAGCTCCGAACCATTCTATATTACTGAGAATACTAAGATGTCTCCGGAACGCGGTGCGATCCGCTCTATTACTCAGGAGAAAAATCCTAAGGGTATGACTATGGTTAGGGTGTTGGCATACCATCAAGACAGTGGCGCGGCGATGGAAAGTACTAATTACCTTTATGCGTTAGACGGTAATGGTTGGTTAAGTGATAAGCCAATGACGATGCACCGCCCAGAAACCATGATTATCAATAGCGGTGTCTATTATCTGAAGGCTCAGAGTGACACTGGAAAATTCTACACCTCAGGCATGATAACCTTGGCTAGAGGCGTCACCAATGTGGTGTCGATTGAGCTTCAATAGGTAATTTTATCCTAAAAGGATAATGATTGACGTCATCACGAAGATGCCGTAAGTGTCATTTTCTTATTGAAAGTAAAAACAAAACCCCAGTAAAAACTGGGGTTTATTATTTAAGCCTATGCGGGCAAACGTTAGCCAGCCAAGCATACAAATTATCGCGTTATTTGATAAACGCGAACGCATCACCGTAGAGATGCGCTTCCTCTACACCAATCTCACGGAAGATCTCCCGTGCTGCACCCACCATGTCGAAACGGCCGGCGATGTAGATGTCGTAACCATTTAAGCTGACAAAATCTTGCTTGATTTGCGCTAACAGATTGGCGGTTTTACCTTGCCAATTAGCTGGGGCTTCTTCGATCACTGGGACGAAGTTCAACCAAGGGTGAGCGTCGTGCCACTCGCGGGCGATGGCTTCAAAATACATGGCATCTTGGGTGCGACAACCCCAATACAGGGTGGTTTTAACCTGTTGGCCAATGGCGATTTGGTGCTCGACGATACTCTTAATGTAAGAGAAACCAGTGCCGCCGGCGATTAAGAGGCGAGGGCGTTGGCTTTCGTGGCGCAGGTGGGCTTCGCCGCCTGGGGCTTCGATATCGATAGTGCTGCCATCAATGGCGCAGGCTTTCAGGCGCTCGACCACTTGCATTGGGTAGCTTTCACTGACAGCGGCGCCAATGTGTAATTCGATCAGCTCGGCGTTTGGCGCTGACGCGATAGAGAAGGGACGTTTATCTTTTTCACCCATGACAACACATAAGTATTGCCCCGCTTGGAAATCGAAGGCGGTTTCTGGCCTTAACAATACTTGATATACGGCATCGTTAAATGGGCTAACTTTCTCTATCTTACAACGTATGGTTTTCATCAAACTTCCTTTGCACCTTTCTTCAACAGTATGTGTCTAGGTGTCGCTTTAGCGGCCTGTTATTGGCCTATTCTCTTGGCTTAAGCCGATATTTGAGTAACGGCTTAAGCTGAATTATAGGGTTGGGCTGTCGTCTATGCCTAACTCATCCCAGATTGAGTCGATCTTTTGTTTTACTTTTGGATCCATCACGATTGGCGTGCCCCATTCGCGGTTGGTTTCGCCTTCCCACTTATTAGTGGCGTCGAGTCCCATTTTTGAGCCTAAGCCCGCGACGGGTGAGGCAAAATCGAGGTAGTCGATCGGGGTGTTTTCGATCATCACAGTATCGCGTTTAGGGTCCATACGGGTGGTGATCGCCCAGATCACATCCTGCCAGTCACGGCAGTTCACATCTTCATCGACGATGACAATAAACTTGGTGTACATAAATTGGCGTAGGAAAGACCAAGCGCCCATCATCACCCGTTTGGCGTGTCCCGGATATTGTTTACGAATAGAGATCACTGCCATGCGGTACGAACAACCCTCAGGCGGCAGATAAAAATCAACGATCTCAGGATATTGCTTACGCAAAATCGGTACAAACACTTCGTTTAATGCAACTCCAAGCATGGCGGGCTCATCCGGTGGACGGCCAGTGTAAGTGCTGTGGTAGATGGCATCTTTACGGTGAGTGATGTGGGTAACGGTAAATACTGGAAACTTATCGGTTTCGTTATAGTAACCCGTATGATCGCCGTAGGGGCCTTCTTCCGCCAGTTCCTCAGGATCGATATAACCTTCGAGGATGATTTCACTGGTGGCGGGCACTTCTAAGTCGCAGCTTAATGCCTTGCAGACTTCGGTACGTTCACCGCGCAGTAAACCGGCAAAAGCGTATTCGCTCATGGAATCGGGGACTGGGGTGACGGCACCTAAAATGGTCACAGGATCGGCGCCGAGTGCGACCACAACCGGATAACGCTCACCGGGGAATTGTTGTTTAAAATCAGCAAAATCTAACGCGCCGCCACGGTGGGATAACCAGCGCATGATCAGCTTGTTTTTACCCAGTAACTGTTGGCGATAAATGCCTAAATTCTGACGACTCTTGCGCGGGCCTTTGGTGATGGTTAAGCCCCATGTCACCAGTGGTGCGACATCGCCCGGCCAGCAATGCTGAATAGGTAATTGGGTCAAATCGACTTCATCGCCGGTTTTGATCACTTGTTGGCAAGGGGGATTGCGCACTGTCTTTGGCGGCATATTCAAGGCTTGCTTGAACATAGGGATCTTAGCTATCGCGTCTTTAAAACCACGAGGTGGCTCGGGTTCTTTTAAAAAGGCTAACAGTTCACCCACTTCGCGCAACGCTAAGGGATCGTCTTTACCGAGCGCCATGGCCACACGTTTTGGTGTACCGAACAGGTTTACCAACACGGGCATGTGATGATCTTTGGGATTTTCAAATAATAGCGCAGGGCCCTTAGCGCGTAATACGCGATCGGCGATCTCTGTCATTTCTAAATGAGGATCAACTGGGTAGCTAATGCGTTTGAGTTCGCCATTGGCTTCCAGATGACCAATAAAGCTGCGTAAATCCTTAAAACTCATGTGGAAATAGCCTCTGCAATGAAAATCCGTGTGGCGCGCACTATAGCATTTTTCTGTTTTAGGGTTAACCAATTCAGTGATCTTCAAGCTTAGGAAGCGTAAAATGGACGCCAGTAAGTCACGATTGATCTCGCTTACGCCCTTTATTTAGAGGTTTATATGAATATCCCAGTAACGTTTAATCAAGGAAAGTGTGTTCAAAGTCAATCACATGGCGTGCATAAGCGGCCGCTAAAGTGCTTGATTTTGTCGCTGGCTGTGGGGATATCGCTCTTGGGCGCGCTGAGTGTGTCGACTGCGGCGGTTGCCGGAAATCGCGATCATTCGGAGCAAGGCGAGCGCCAAGGTCATCGTGATAGCCACAGCCGTGGAGAAAGTCATTACAACAATCGTCATGACAACCATTACGACAACCGCCATGTGCGCAACGATAATCGCCACTATCGTCCCTACTACCGACCTTATTACCCTTGGGGTTTAGGACTGGGTTTAGGGCTCGCTACGGGTTGGGGTTCTGGCTGGAATGTCGGTTACGGTGTGAACAGCCAATGGAACAATGATTGGGGCTGGAATACTTCGCGTGACGTTTATGCTCGAAATTACTGGAACTCGCCCTATTCGGGCATAGGCCTGTCGATTCCTATGCGCTACGACGATGAACCAGTGGCTATTTCTGCGCCTGTACGGGTCACAACCAGCATGCAATATTCTGCAAGTGAAGGCCGAATGGTGTCGAGCATGCCTGCAAATATGCCTGCAAATCTGGCCGGACAAACGAACGGGCAACTGGTGTCGCAAGCTAGTAACGTCACAGGCAAAACAGTTGCGACTCCCCGTCCACGGGCAGCGCACAGTGTGTCTAGCTTGCCGAGCAATGCTAGGGTTGTGCAGCAGGATGGTCGTACACTTTACGAGTGGCAAGGCACGCTTTATGCCTTCGACTGGAACAGTCAAACTTATCAAGAACAGTTAGTCAGATAGATTTACATTAGGTAAATGACTGAGAAATTGGAGCCCCTTAGTGGGCTCCAATTTATTTATCATCTTTTATTATCTTTTTATTATTTATTTATTAGCTAGTTGTCGTTTTATAGCTTAGCGGAGAAAACGTTTGAAAACCGTTCAACATCAGGTTCAAAATCCATCTGTCCAAAATCAGCATAAGGGCGCCAGTACATTATGGGTGTTGCTCGCCTTAGCGCTCGGGACGTTTGCCTTAGGCACCACAGAATTTGCTTCCATGACTTTAGTGCCCTATATCGCCAGCGATTTAGGCGTTGATGTCGCCCACGTGAGTTATGCCATTAGCGCCTATGCGCTGGGGGTTGTGGTCGGCTCCCCCATTATCATGGTGCTAGCGGTTAGGGTCAGGCGGCGAACACTCTTGATTGCTTTAGCCGCGTTAATGGCGGTGGCCAATGGCTTAAGTGCGTTAGCGCCATCATTGAATTGGCTAATCTTTTTCCGTTTTCTCAGTGGCTTGCCCCACGGTGCCTATTTTGGTGTGGCTATGTTGCTCGCGGCCTCTTTAGTACCGCCAGAAATGAAGGCCCGCGCCGTATCGCGGGTGATTATTGGCCTTACGTTGGCGACGATTATCGGTGTGCCATTTGCCACTTGGATGGGGCAAACCGTGGGCTGGCGCTCGGGCATTGGCATAGTGGCGATTTTGGCAACGATTACCGCTGTGATGGTGTATTTTTTAGCGCCTGATCAGGCCGTGGCCGCTGATGCGAGTCCAAGAAAAGAGCTACAAACCCTGAAGAATCGTGAAGTCTGGTTGACGCTTGGCATCGCGGCGATTGGCTTTGGCGGTATCTTTTGCGTGTATACCTATCTCGCTGAAACCTTAATCCAAGTGACGCAAGTCGAGCCGTTTAAGATCCCGATCATGATGGCGGTATTTGGTATTGGCGCAACATTGGGCACGCTAGTGTGTGGCTGGGCGGCGGATAAGTCGGCCTTAGCGGCTGCGTTTTGGTCGTTAGTGTTAAGCACTGTGGTATTAGCGATTTACCCGAGTTTGACCGGACATTATTGGGCGCTGATGCCCGTAGTATTCTTTGTCGGTTGTGGCTTGGGACTTGCCACCATAGTGCAAGCAAGATTGATGGATGTGGCGCCCGATGGGCAGGCCATGACAGGTGCGTTAGTGCAATGTGCCTTTAATCTTGCCAATGCGATTGGTCCTTGGGTGGGCAGTTTAGTGATCCTGTCTGGACAAGGGATTGCCGCGACAGGTTATGCGGCGTCTTTGTTGTCATTAGGAGGACTTGTGATGTGGTGGCTGACCCACAGGGAGAGTCGCCGCGCGGTAAGCTTAAACACAGCCAACTGCGCTGACTAGCAAGCGGATAACTCAGGTTCGAGGTGCTGCTATCCTGCGTCTCGAACCTGTTTTGTGCGCAATCCGCCAACCTCAGTTTCGGCTAGAGCTAGGTTCTTTGTATGGTGATATCGGCGATATAACCGTGCTGGGTGGCGATTAATGCTTGCTTGAGCATGCCAGCCGCTTCATCGGCGGACATAAAGCTGGTGGTATCTAATGCTTTACCGCTACTTGGCCAAAAGCCTGTATCCATACCGCCGGGATACACGGCAATCAACTTCATTGGGCTTTGTTTAAGCTCTAATCGCACCGACTCGATAAATCCCCGCACCGCCCATTTTGCCGCGCAGTAAGTGGATTCTCCCGCCTTGGCGGCAAGCGCTGCGGTGGACATGACCACAACCACAGTGACCGCTTGATCTTTATAGCGTTTGACTAATTCCCGCACTAACAAAATCGTCGAGGTGACATTGTTATTGAGCAGGCTGTGGATATCGCTCGCCCCTTGGGTTTCAATCGCCCCAAAGTAGCCGCTGCCCGCACAGTGGATCACGGTTTTAGGGGCTTGCGTCAGGCCATCGAACAGGGCTTCGAGACTCGATTCACTGGCGAGATCGGCGGTGATCGCGGCGATAGGCTTGTTGGAGAAGGGCGTTAATGCATTGGCGACGGTTTGTAGACGCTCGGCATTGCGGCCTGTGAGTGTAAGCGGTTCATTTTCTTTGGCGTAGAGTGATGCTAGCGCCGCGCCTAAACCACTGCTGGCGCCGGTAATTAATATCATAGTGACCTCGGTTAATGCTGCCTTTGCTTGAAAACCGCAGCTTAAACTCAAGTGCGCTTCAATTCATGATAAGGCGAGCGGTTAGATTAAGGTAAATAGCGGCTGATCGAATGCCACTTCATCGCCGTCTTTGGCCCAAATAGCGCTGACCACGCCATCGCGCTCGGCTTGGATGGGATTCATCATTCTCATCGCTTCGATAATGCAGACAACTTCACCTTGGCTTACCTTTTGGCCGACTTTAACCAGCGGCACATCATCGAGTTCTGCCGCCGCGTAGAAAGTGCCAACCATAGGTGAGACTTGCACAAAACCTTCCACACTTGGCGAAACGGCAGTTTGCTTTGCCTGTGTATTTAAAGGTGCCACGCGTGCTGTAGGTAGCGTTTGCGATGACTGCACATTGGCTGGCATAGGGCTGTAGCGAGTGATGCGAATCGACTCTTCACCTTCGGTGATCGCCAGTTCTGCTATGTCAGATTCTTGTACTAACTCAATAAGTTTTTTAATTTTACGAAGATCCATTGCCATTTATCTGCCCTTGCGAAGCACGCTATTGAATGGGATTACTGTGGCTGGTTGAGCCGCTTAATGGCCGCTGCCAGTGCAAACTCATAACCTTGTGAACCGAAACCGCAAATCACGCCTATCGCCTTATCGGAAAAATAGGAATGGTGACGGAAGGCTTCACGGGCGTGCACATTGGATAAATGCACTTCAAAGAACGGAATTGCGACGCCAAGCAAGGCATCACGCAGCGCAACGCTAGTATGGGTAAAGGCGGCGGGGTTGATAATAATCATCTGCGCATCGGTCGCATGAATCGCGTTGATCAACTCAAACTCGGCGTTGGACTGAATATGCTCAAGCTCAACTTTCGCCAACTTTGCCTGCTGATTTAACTCCGCCACTATGTCGGCCAAGGTTTGATGACCATAAACGCTAGGCTCGCGGCGACCTAAGAGGTTGAGATTGGGGCCATTGACGAGCAAAATTTTGTGACTCATTGCGCTTTCCTTTACGACATGCCTTGGGATTAAAGCTGGGAGGCATTTTTTAGTTTTGTTGATAGGTCACTAACTTAACCTGTTCAAATCGATTTTGCATTATCCGTTAGTCGATTGTGTGCGAGCTGATCATGTACGAGCCGACTATGCTATTGAAATCCTGGGCCATTGAAATCCAGCGCCATTGTTGGCCAGTTTCAACTGCGGCCTAACTTCTATCTAAGCTAGTAGCGCGACTAATTATTAAAGCTAATAGTCAGTTTTCTGCTGACGCATGGCCTTAGTGGCACCTTTTTGTTTCTTGGTCTCTAATCGCCGCGTTTGGCTGCCTTTAGTGGCGCGGGTGGGGATGCGTTTTTTCTGCACTTCACCGACACTGGCAACCAAAGCGATAAATTGCTCCAACGCCGTTTGGCGGTTGGCATCTTGGCTGCGACTCGCTTGGCATTTGATGATGATTTTGCCGCTTTTAGTGATGCGGTGATCCGCCTTGTTGAGTAAGCGTTCTTGGTAGAACTCGGGTAATGATGAGCTTTTAATATCGAAAATCAGCTGCGCCGCGGTGGACACTTTATTTAAGTGCTGGCCGCCTGCGCCACTCGAACGGATAAATTGCCACTCGATTTCATTTTCCTGAAGTTCCACACGGTTTGAGATTTTTATCATGGCAAACTTAGGCATTTTTCAGCATGGATTGAGAAGCTATCAATAATCACTTATGGCTTTTCAATAGATTTGTTATCATCGGGCGCATTCTTTGCCACTGCATTGGCCAAGGCCATTGCTTGCAAAAGTGTTCTCGATTCGGAGTGCCTCTATGTTATGCCAAATCCCCGATATTGCTAAGGGTGTTATCAGTCTTTTTGCCAGTGGCCGACTATCCTCCACCGATTATCGGACCCGTTTACAGCCAGCGATTAAGAGTTATCGTAAGGATTGGGGCCAAGTTTGCCTGTATATTGAGGCGGACGTGTTACTCGAGGGCTGGGAATTTGAGTCACTCACCGGTAGTGGTGAAGTCCAATTACCTAATTTTGAAGCCTTAGTATTTGTAGGCGGCCCTGATTGGGTTGGAAATGCTGTGCGCTTACTTGGGCCTTTTATGCAGGGCGAAGTGGCATGGTTTCCCCTAGAACAGAAAACCAAAGCGATTGCTTGGATCACTAAGCGTTCGAATATCTAATGGTCTTATGTAGACCGTATTTACAAGGAATGAAGTATGTCTTTATTTAAATCGCGCGCTTTTTCTAAGCAAAATGTTTCAAAAATCAGTGCTATTGCGTTGGTGCTGGCGTTTACCGCTGGGCTGAGTGCCTGCGCGCCAGAAGTCGGTAGCGATGCTTGGTGCAAGCAGATGAAAGATAAGCCGTCTGGCGATTGGACTGCTAATGAAGCCGCCGATTACGCTAAACACTGCGTGTTTAAATAAGTGTTGCGTGTTTAAATAAGCACTGAGTATTTAAGTCAGCGTTAGCCTTTAGAGATCACAGCTTGAAAGACTTTGCTTGCGAGCTGTGAACTTATGTTTATCATACGGGTCAGATGTTCCGTTATCCGTTATTTGCTATAGGTGATATTTGAATTCTACCGCTAAGCCATTTTTTACTCGAATGGTGACCTTACTGATAGCCATTATCGTGCTGCAATTTGCTGGCGCGAATTTGGGTGCGCATCAGTTACATGCGGGCAATGGCGCGGAAGAAGCCGATAATCATCCCCATCTGCAATTTAGCGCCCAAGTGACCACTTTGGCCCAATGTGTCGATTGCGTTTGCCCAAGCGAGCAAGCCCTTGGCTTTGCCGATATTGGTGCAAGTATTGATGTGCTAGGCAATAACGCGGGTGAAAATCATGCCAGTGAATTGCATTCCCACTTAGTGAAAACCACTGAATTACAAGATTTTGACCTGTGCCTCGATTGCCAATGCCATGGCGGCCATGTGGCACTGTTATCTCCTGGGCTATGCCAGCCTGTGCAAGCGTTAGAAAGCGTCTTTCTCGCTGCTAATTTATCCTATTTTCAGCCCGATAATTTACCTAAGTACCGTCCTCCAATAGCTTAATCCCCCAATATCCAGCTTATTCCTCGGTCTAAGGATCTTGATTCATCTTCTTGGATCTCAATCTATTTCGCCGCGCGATAAGCCATTTATATTCATCCCCCAAATGCGATTTAACTGATGCTCAGCAGCGTGAGTTGTTGTGCCAGCCATCGGCCTTTTAGCCATGCGATGTGTTGGTTATGCATAGCTTAAGTTACGCATAGTGTTAGCTATGTATTGCTTGGCGGGATGATTCGATCGGCGCTTATTTGCCATGCCTAGAACGATGTGATTGCTTTGCATTGAGTTATTTCAAATGAAGCTCAAATCTAGCAGTCTCACATTGGGCGCAAAAGTCAGCCGATCCACATTCGATATTGTTAGGATTTGCGATGAACAAAACGACTCTCGCCCGTACCTTGGCTTGCCTGTTTCGATCGGGCTTGCTGAGCTGCGGATTAGTATTGGCCGCCGGATTGCTAGCCTTTGCCCTCGCGGCAGAAAATGACACTCTTGATGTCTTCCTTGAAACCAATGCGCTTGAAACCAAAGCTCCTGAAGCCGAGGTATTTAAAGCTCAATCACTGGGCTTACCCGCTAAAGAAACCGACGCGCCATATGTCGCCTTTGGCCAATGGTTGCCCGCGTTACTCACACAGTTCAATCAGTTACCTGAAGTGCAAGCCCAGCTTACACGGCAGCAACAAGCAGAGCTTGCCATTCAGGCGGCGGATCGCGCCGTGTATAACCCTGAGCTTGGGCTTAACTATCAAAATGCCGACACAGATTCCTACAGTTTAGGTCTGAGTCAAACCCTTGATTGGGGTGATAAGCGCGGCGTGGCGACAAAACGTGCCGAGCTTGAAGCCCAAATCCTGTTCGCTGACATAGGTTTAGAGCGTAACCAAATGTTGGCCGAACGCTTACTGGCGTTGGCAGAACAGGCGCAAAGTCGTAAGGCGCTGACCTTTGCTGAGCAGCAACTCAGGTTTACTAAGGCGCAGCTCGGTATTGCCAAGCAGCGGTTGGCGGCAGGAGATTTGTCTAACGTCGAGCTGCAATTGATGCAACTCGAGTTAGCAACCAATACCGCCGATTATGCCTTAGCCGAGCAGGCAGCTTTAGTGGCTGACGGCAAAGTGATTGAGTTGCTTGGGGATAATAATCTTGCCTTTAGTGAGTTCATCAAGGAGATCCATGTCTTCGCGACTCAGGCTAAGCAAGCGCCAGCGCCCGAGTTGGGCACCTCTAAATCAGCCTTGCCAGCACTGGCGAGCGCTTACCAACAAGTTTTGTTGGCGCGAGTCAATGCCATGCAAGTTAAGGCCGATAAGTCAGCGGACCCGAGCATTAGCCTAGGCGCTGAAAAGGAGGGCTCGGACAATAAGCTTGGGGTTGGCGTGTCGATTCCTCTACAAGTTCGCAATAACTACAGTGAGTTACAAGCCGTGGCTGATAAGGGCATCGCGATCGCGGAGCAAGGCTATCTTGCCCGTGAGCGAGTACTTACCGCCAAGCAGAAACACGTCCTCTACGCGTTACCGCGTTTACTTGAGCGTTACCAAGACTGGCGCGAGTTAGTACAAGTGTCCGGTGCCAAAGCCGCTAAATCCTTAAGCCAACAATGGCAGGCGGGCGATGTGAGTACCAGCGAGTACTTGCAGAGTCGCCGTCAGCTGGCCGCCAGTTATTTGGTGGGCTTGAACCTAGAAACGGCCATTTATCAGAGCTGGTTAACGTGGATGGGCGAAAGCGGTCAGCTTATGCCCTTTTTGAATGGTACGGCTGAACAGATCAGCCAAGCACCTTCACACATGCCAAATGCCGCCGCGCGCACAGTAAACCAATGAGGTAACCCAAATGAATTCACATAATCACTTTAACGCTATCGAGTCTTATCCAGTTGTACTGTCAGAAACTGCTGCGTCTGACATCATTGCGTCTCAAATCACGGCACCTGAAATCATTGCGCCTCAAATCACAGTACCTGCAAAGCGGCAGTTCACGCTGTCGACACTCGCCCTCGCATTATGTGTGCTCGGCTCTGCTGCGCTTTTCACCGCCCAACCTTCATGGGCAGGGGACGATCACGGTTCAGCTACTCAAACTGAGCAAGCGGATGAACACGGTGCACAGGCGCTTAAGTTGACCCAAGTGCAGCAAGCATTGGCGGGCATTGGCTTGTTACCCCTGTCGAGCGATAGCTTGAATATCGCCAATTTGAATCTGGATATTAGGGCGACGGCGACCTTAGTGGTGGATCGCGATAGAACCGCCACCCTTGCACCGCAGCTCGATGTGCGCGTGTTGGCGCGCCACGTGGTGCCGGGGCAAGAAGTCAAAAAAGGTGAGCCTTTACTTACCTTGGGCGGCTCAGCCGTTGCGCAGGCACAGGCGGATTACATCAATGCCGCCGCAGAATGGAGCCGAGTCAAACGCATGAGCGAAGGCGCCGTGAGTGTCAGCCGCCGTATGCAGGCGCAGGTGGATGCCGAACTTAAACGCGCAATTTTAGAGGCGATTAAGATGACGCCAACACAAATTCGCGCTCTGGAATCGACGCCCGAAGCCATCGGTAGTTATCAACTTTTAGCGCCGATTGACGGACGAGTGCAGCAAGATATCGCCATGTTAGGCCAAGTATTTAGTGCGGGCACGCCGTTAATGCAGCTGACCGACGAGTCTTATTTATGGGTTGAGGCGCAGTTAACGCCCACCCAAACCGCGCATATCACTGTCGGCAGTGCGGCCTTAGTGCAAGTGGGGGATAAAACGCTGGCGGGCAAGATCATAGGCCGTTCCCATGAACTCGATAGCGTGACTCGCACCGAGCAAGTGCTGGTGAGTATGCCCAATCCTGATCATGTGCTGCATGCGGGGCAATTTGCCGAACTCTACTTTGCCAATACTGTCGCCAACTCTGCTGATAAGGCTGGTGGAATCGTGCTGCCCGATGCGGCGCTCACCCGCAGCGGCGATGGCGACTGGCAGATTTTTATTCAAGATGAAGATGGCTTCGAGTCCATTGAGGTAGAAGTGGTGCAGCGTCAGCGCGGCTTGAGTTTAGTGCGCGGCGCTGAGCTTGAAAAAGCCCAGCAGGCACAGCTCAAGGTGGTGGTGGCTGGCGCATTTTTCTTGGCGTCCGAGCAGGCGAAAGCAGGCTTTGATATCCATAACCATTAATGTCGCCACTGAACGCTTGAGGAATTTTCTATGTTGCAAAAAGTGATCGAAGCCGCGATTAAAAATCGGCTGTTAGTGGTGTTGGCCTTGCTCGCCATGATAGTGGCAAGCGTGGTCATGCTGCCTAAATTGAATCTCGATGCCTTTCCCGATGTGACTAACGTACAAGTGACCATCAATACTGCGGCCGAAGGGTTAGCCGCAGAAGAGGTGGAAAAACTCATCAGTTATCCGGTGGAATCGGCCATGTACGCCTTGCCGGCGGTGACAGAGGTACGTTCCTTGTCGCGCACCGGCTTGTCGATTGTGACTGTGGTATTTGCCGAAGGGACGGATATTTACTTCGCCCGTCAGCAAGTGTTTGAACAGTTGCAAGCGGCGCGGGAGATGATCCCAAGCGGCGTCGGTGTGCCGGAAATCGGCCCGAATACTTCGGGATTAGGACAGATTTATCAGTACATTCTGCGCGCCGAACCTAACTCAGGTATCGATGCCGCCGAGCTGCGCAGCTTGAATGATTACCTTGTGAAACTCATCATGATGCCCGTTGGCGGCGTGACTGAAGTCTTGTCTTTTGGTGGCGATGTGCGCCAATACCAAGTGCAGGTAGACCCGAATAAATTGCGTGCCTATGGCTTATCGATGGCGCAAGTCACCGAGGCATTAGAGAGCAATAACCGCAACGCTGGCGGTTGGTTTATGGACCAAGGCCAAGAGCAACTTGTGGTGCGCGGCTACGGCATGTTGCCCGCAGGAGAACAAGGCTTAGCGGCGATCGCGCAAATCCCGCTTACGGAGGATAAAGGCACACCCGTGCGGGTAGGCGATATCGCTCAGGTGGATTTCGGCAGTGAAATCCGTGTCGGCGCTGTGACTATGACTCGCCGCGATGAGGCTGGCAAAGTACAAAACCTCGGCGAAGTGGTGGCGGGGGTCGTGCTTAAACGCATGGGCGCTAACACTAAGGCGACGATTGAGGATATTGGTGCGCGGGTGAGTCTTATCGAGCAGGCCTTGCCCGATGGCGTGTCTTTTGAAGTGTTTTACGATCAAGCCGAACTGGTCGATAAGGCCGTGACCACAGTGCGCGATGCGTTGTTAATGGCCTTTGTGTTTATCGTGGTGATCTTGGCGCTGTTCCTCGTCAATATCCGCGCAACCTTGCTGGTGCTCTTGTCTATTCCTGTGTCTATCGGGCTCGCGCTCATGGTGATGTCCTACTATGGATTGTCGGCAAACCTGATGTCGCTGGGTGGTTTAGCCGTGGCGATTGGTATGTTAGTCGATGGTTCTGTGGTGATGGTGGAGAACATTTTCAAACACTTAACTCAGCCGGATCGTCGACATTTGCTGGAGGCGAGAACGCGCGCCGATGGTGAGGCAGACCCATATCATAGCGATGAGGACGGTGGTCAGCAGGCCAATATGGCTGTGCGCATCATGCTCGCGGCCAAAGAGGTGTGTAGCCCAATCTTCTTTGCGACGGCGATTATCATAGTGGTATTTGCGCCACTGTTTGCCCTCGAAGGCGTTGAAGGCAAGTTGTTCCAGCCGATGGCGGTCAGTATCATTCTGGCAATGATATCAGCGCTGCTGGTGGCCTTGATTGCCGTGCCAGCCCTTGCTGTGTATCTGTTCAAGCGGGGTGTGGTACTCAAACAAAGCGTGGTCTTAGCGCCGCTGGATGCCGCTTATCGCAAGCTACTGACGGCAACACTTGCTAGGCCAAAGGTAGTGATGCTCAGTGCCTTATTGATGTTTGCTTTCAGTTTATTGTTACTGCCAAGGCTAGGCACTGAATTTGTGCCCGAGTTGGAGGAAGGCACGATTAACCTCAGGGTCACTCTGGCGCCAACCGCGAGTTTGGGCACGTCTTTGGCGGTCGCGCCCAAGCTTGAAGCTATCTTGCTGGAGTTTCCCGAGGTGGAATATGCCCTGAGCCGCATTGGTGCGCCTGAGCTTGGCGGCGATCCTGAGCCTGTGAGTAATATCGAGGTTTATATTGGGCTTAAGCCAATATCTGAATGGCAATCAGCAAGTTCGCGCTTAGAGCTGCAACGCCTGATGGAGGAAAAGCTCAGTGTGTTCCCTGGACTCTTGCTGACTTTCTCGCAGCCGATCGCAACTCGGGTAGATGAATTACTCTCGGGGGTAAAAGCCCAGTTAGCGATCAAAATTTTCGGCCCAGATTTAGCCGTGTTATCGGAGAGAGGCCAAGCGCTCACCGATCTTGTCGCGAAAATCCCCGGTGCCGTCGATGTGTCATTAGAGCAAGTGAGTGGAGAAGCGCAATTGGTTGTGCGGCCAAAGCGCGAGTTATTGGCGCGCTACGGCATTAGTGTCGATCAAGTGATGAGCCTTGTCAGCCAAGGTATTGGCGGCGCGAGTGCAGGTCAAGTAATTGATGGCAACGCCAGATACGACATCAATGTGCGTCTCGCGGCCGAGTTTCGCACTAGTCCGGATGCGATTAAGGACTTATTACTCAGCGGCACGAATGGCGCCACTGTGCGCTTAGGCGAAGTCGCCAGCGTCGAAGTGGAAATGGCGCCGCCGAATATTCGCCGTGACGATGTGCAGCGCCGAGTGGTGGTGCAGGCCAACGTGGCGGGGCGTGATATGGGCTCTGTGGTGAAAGACATTTATGCTTTAGTGCCACAGGCGGATTTACCCGCAGGATATACAGTGATCATTGGCGGCCAGTATGAGAATCAGCAGCGGGCGCAGCAAAAGTTGATGCTGGTGGTGCCGATTTCTATCGCCTTGATTGCCTTGTTGTTGTACTTCTCCTTTGGTTCATTCAAGCAAGTGTTGCTCATCATGGCGAACGTGCCCTTAGCCTTGATTGGCGGCATAGTGGCCCTGTATGTCAGTGGCACTTATTTATCTGTACCTAGCTCTATTGGCTTTATCACGCTATTTGGGGTTGCGGTGCTCAACGGCGTGGTGCTGGTGGATTCGATTAATCAGCGCAGGCAAAGCGGCGAAGCACTCTATGATTGTGTTTATGAGGGCACGGTTGGGCGTTTGCGACCCGTATTGATGACGGCACTGACCTCGGCCTTAGGCTTGATCCCGATTTTATTATCATCGGGGGTTGGCAGTGAGATCCAAAAGCCGCTGGCAGTGGTGATTATCGGTGGCTTGTTTAGCTCCACTGCGCTGACCTTGCTAGTGTTGCCGACCTTGTATCGCTGGCTGTATCGCGGCGATAAGCAACAGATACTCGAATAGCTTTAAATGGCGTTTTGTGGCGCGGCTCAATGTTAAAGCCTAAAAATCAGCGAGCTATAGCGTTCGATATAGTCTAGGCTTAGCACTTGGATTAAGGATTAATATCTCCGGAGTACATTATGATCGCGGTAATTTTTGAAGTCATCCCGACAAAGGAAGGGAAGGAAGAGTATCTGCATGTGGCAGCCGAGATGCGCCAGTATTTAGAAGGGCGCAAGGGACTGATCTCGATCGAACGTTTTCAGAGCTTAACCGACGATGGCAAAGTATTGAGCCTGTCGTTTTGGGAAGACCAAGCATCTATCACCCAATGGCGTAATCAGATGGCCCACAGTATTGCTGAACAAACGGGCATAGTGCCGTGTTTGTTTAACTCTTACCGCATCCGTGTGGCTGAAGTGGTGCAAGATTACAGTGAAACTGTGCACATTGAAGCTGAGTAATCGCTTATCTGCTTGATGTGAAACATCGCCGATATAAAAACAAAACCCATCGAGTTCGATGGGTTTTTTATGATCTGCGCTTTAGATTAGGCTTATTTTTCTTGCTGAGCTTTCAGTAGATCGCGGATCTCAGACAGCAGTTCTTGATCTTTAGTCGGTGCAGCGGGTGCTTTAGGCGCGACTTCTTCTTTGCGCTTTAAGCGATTGATTGCTTTGACGCCCATAAAAATAGCGAAGGCGATAATCGTAAAATCGATAATGGTTTGAATGAATTTACCATAAGCAATCACCACAGAAGGCGCATCGCCTTGAGCAGCCTGCAGCACTATGCTCAAATCACTAAAATTCACTCCGCCTAAAATGATACCAATCGGTGGCATTATGATATCGGCCACGAAGGACGAGACTATCTTGCCGAATGCGGCACCTATGATGATACCAACGGCCATGTCGATCACATTGCCACGGGACGCAAAAGCCTTGAACTCTTTAATTAAGCTCATTAGGTTTCCTCCAAAATTGAGATTAAATGTTAAATTTTATTATGCAAACTGTATCAGGAAAACCTAAGGTCTTTTGCTGCCTGTTACCTTGCCAAGCTTATAGAGGCTTAAGGATTAAGGCAATTATGACATAGCGGATTTATCCCCATGGCAGCGATCTAAGCTTTACAAAGTTATAGTTGTTACTGTTTTGATCGTTTTATTTGTTCGATTTTGTTTATTCGCCCTGATCGGCTTGGCCGATAAAATCGGGCACTTCCAATACTTGCGATCCCCAACGTTTAAATAATGCGGAATAGATGAACTCGATAAAGACACGGTATTTTCGAGGTAAGTAGGCCCGCTGTGGATAACTGAGCACGACCTTAGTTTGGACCATAGGATAGTCATCAAGCAGCGGGATTAAGTAGCCTTTTTCTAATGCCACTTGGGCAATGATGGAGGGCACTGCTGTGATCCCAAGCCCTGCAATGGCGGCCTCGCGAGCCAGAGTGACATTGTTTACTGTCAGTTGAGTCATTGGCTCGGCGACAATCCAAGTTTTGCCATCGAATAACTTCCATGCTCCTTCAATATGCGCCGACTGTAAGCGGATCGCTTTATGTTTGGCTAAATCCTGTGGCACTTTTGGGGTGCCGTGCTCGGCCAAATAAGCAGGGCTTGCCATTAACGATTTATGGGCGTTGACTAAGGCATAGCTTTGCAAGCGAGTGTCGCCCGAATCGGCAATTTGAAATAACAGATCGATACCTTCTTCTATGACATCGACCTTACGATTGGTCAGTTCAGCCTCTATGGTGATATCGGGGTAAAGCGTTAAAAACTGGGCGAAAATCGGCCCTAAAAACAATTGGCCTAATTCAATCGGGCAGACAATTTTTAGATTGCCTTTGATCAATTGCTGTTGGGCGCTGAGCTGATTTTCGGCGCTCTGCAGATCGGTGAGGATCTTATTGATCCTATTGTAATAACTCGATCCTGCCTCGGTGAGTTTTAGGGCTCTGGTGGTGCGAAATAACAGTTGTGTGCCAGTATCGGCTTCGAGTTCGGCTATCTTGCGACTGACGGTTGCCTTAGTGATCCCAAGGGCTTTGGCGGCGCCAGTAAAGCTGCCTTGTTCGACCACTTGAGCGAAAATTTGCACGCGATTGAGATCCATCATTGTTACACCTGTGAAACAGTGGGTTGATTTTTTACTGGCTAATAAACTTGGTGAGACAGTAGTACACTAGATATCACTAATCAAGGAGTCATTCATGTCCAAAAGTAAACTCATTATCGCCGTTCCACTGTTACTCGCTGCGGTTGCGGGAGGCGGTTATTACTGGTGGACACAGGTACGTTTTATTGAAACCACTGATAACGCTTATGTTGAGGCCGATATTTCCCATATCAGCGTTAAAGTGCCCGGTTACGTCGTGTTAAGCGATGTGACCGATAACCAGCATGTGCAAAAGGGTGAGCTATTAGCTCAGCTCGAAGATAACCAATTTAGCGCCAAAGTGAGCCAAGCCGAAGCCTCACTGGCAAGTTCGAAGGCGGACTTGCAAACCTTAGCCGCTAAGGTTGAGTTACAACGGGCGTTAATCACCCAAGCCAGTGCCGGTGTTGTGGCGGCTGAGTCAGATAAAATACGTGCACAGCAACAATTGAGCCGCTCGAAAAAGCTTAAAGTCAGTAATTACAGCTCTCAAGATGATGTCGATCAACTGCAAGCGGGATTCGATTCTGCCGCCGCCCGCCTCGATGAAGCCAAAGCCGTGTTAGTGGCAAAGCAACGCGAGTTAGCGGTTTTTAATGCCCAATTAGATCAGGCAGGTTCTGTGGTAGAACAGGCCGATGCGACCTTAGAATTGGCGAAAATTCAATTAAATGATACCCGTGTGACCGCACCTTTTTCTGGGGTGATTGGTAAACGTGGCGCTATGGTGGGGCAGTACGTGCAACCCGGCCAAGCACTCTACAGTTTGGTTCCGGATGGGGCAGTGTGGATCACGGCGAACTTTAAAGAGACCCAGATCCAACACATGCAACCAGGACAGTCGGTGCAGGTCAGTCTCGATGCGTTTCCCGACAAAACCTTTATAGGTGTTATCGATAGTCTGTCACCGGCGTCCGGAGCCAAATTCAGTTTACTGCCGGCGGAAAATGCTACAGGTAACTTCACTAAAATCGTCCAACGTATTCCCGTACGTATTCGCTTAGATTTGTCTGAGGAAGAAGCACACATGCTACCGGGCTTAAGTGCGGTTGTGAAAGTGGATACAGCGTCGGGTCCTGCAATATCTGCAATCGCTGCAAATACAGGTCGTTAGTATGAGCGCAACCGGCTCTATCACTGCGTCTGCCGATATGGAGGCGCAGGGCATCAGTGTCCCCAACAAGCCTACTGATTATGAGCGTGGCAGTCGCCGCTCATGGATCGCGGTATTTGGTGGGTTGATCGGCGCCTTTATGGCGATCCTCGATATTCAAATCACCAATGCATCGATGAAGGAGATTCAAGGCAGTCTTGGGGCTACGCTCGAAGAAGGCAGTTGGATTTCGACCGCGTATCTGGTGGCTGAAATGATCGCGATCCCGCTCTCTGGCTGGCTCAGTACAGGATTGTCGGTCAGGCGTTATTTGTTATGGACCACGGCTGCTTTTATCTTTGCTTCTGTGCTTTGTTCTATGGCGTGGAACTTAGAGGCCATGATCGCCTTTCGGGCACTACAGGGTTTCTTTGGTGGTGCGCTAATTCCGCTGGCCTTTAGGCTTATTCTTGAGTTTTTACCCGATAACAAACGTGCCGTCGGCATGGCGTTATTTGGCGTGACAGCCACATTTGCGCCTTCAATCGGCCCGACCTTAGGCGGTTGGTTGACTGAGCAATTTAGCTGGCATTATCTGTTTTATATCAACGTGCCACCGGGCTTGTTGGTGATGGCGATGTTGGCTTACGGTTTAGAAAAGCAGTCGGTCGTTTGGGATAAGCTGAAGAATGTCGATCTGGCGGGCATAGTCACTATGGCGCTGGGCATGGGTTGCCTTGAAGTGGTGCTTGAAGAAGGTAACCGCAAGGACTGGTTTGGCTCGGAGCTCATTCGTAATCTGGCCATTATTGCCGTAGTCAATCTGGTGTTGTTTGTTTGGATCCAGTTAAGGCGTAAAGAACCGTTAGTGAATTTGCGCCTGCTCGGTAAGCGTGATTTTGTGCTCTCCACCGTGGCGTATTTTTTACTGGGGATGGCACTATTCGGCGCTATCTATTTGATCCCGCTTTATCTATCGCAAGTCCATGATTACACACCGTTAGAGATTGGTGGCGTGATTATGTGGATGGGATTTCCGCAGCTATTGGTATTGCCCTTAGTGCCGAAATTGATGGAGCGCTTCGATAGTCGATATCTCGCCGCCTTTGGTTTTTTAATGTTCGCCATTAGCTATTACATGAATAGCCAGATGACCGCAGATTATGCTGGACCGCAGATGATCGCCTCGCAAGTGGTGCGTGCCTTAGGTCAGCCTTTTATTCTGGTACCTATTGGTATGCTTGCGACCATGCATTTGAAACCCCATGAAAATGCTTCGGCGTCGACGGTATTAAACGTAATGCGTAACTTAGGCGGCGCCTTTGGTATTGCGCTGGTCGCGACCCTATCAGACACGCTGGCGCGCGGGCATTTGGCCCATATTAAGGAATCCTTACCCGCAGTGAGCACGCAGGCACAGGACTATTTAGCCCAAAGTGCAAGCATGTTACAGGCGGGTGGTTCAGATCCCTATACCGCCGCCGCGCAGGCGAAAGCTTTGTTGGGCAAAACCATGAGTCAGCAAGCCTATATTCAGGCCTATAACGATGTGTTTTACATCATGGGCGCTCTGCTACTCATTGCTGTGTTCGCCGTGCTGCTGATCCGAAAACCGACTGGGCCTGTGGCCCACGATGCCATGGTCGAGTAATAACGTTTTTCGTTATCCTGTTGTCGCCATAGATTTCCCCAGATCTATTGGTTTACGCAACAGCTTTGCGCCTTAGTCCTCGCGGATTAAGGCGCTTTTTTATGGTCTTTATGCTGTGGTAGACTCAAAGCTCTTTTTCGATGATTTACAGAGGGATAATCGTTTGCAGTGGCAAAATCTTACATTTAATCAATTAAATGCCAATACCCTATACGACATATTGAAGTTAAGAGTCGATGTGTTTGTGGTCGAGCAGGCCTGCGCTTATCCTGAGCTTGATGATAAGGATAGGCACCCAGAAACCCAGCATTTAATTGGCTTATCGCCAGGCGGAGAACTGCTTGCCTACGCGCGTATTTTACCGCCGGGGTTGAGTTATCCTGAGGCGAGTATCGGCCGCGTGGTGGTATCGCCAGCGGGACGGGGCAAAGGGCTAGCCATGCCTTTAATGCAGCACGCCATCGAATCGGCATTGACGACTTGGCCCGATGCAGGGATCCAAATTGGCGCCCAAGATTACCTTAAAGCCTTTTATCAAAAGCTTGGCTTTGTCGCCTGCTCTGAGATGTATTTAGAAGATGGTATTCCCCATTTAGATATGCGCTACCATTCAGCATAAGCGGCTATCAATATGAGTTATCTACATCAATTATCAACATAAGCGATCAACAAAAGCTAGGCACATAAGCATTAAACATTAAGCCAATAAGGAACCGAGATGTCGACTTCAACGGACTATAGAATCAATCAACAACAAATTGCCTGTGTGGCGAGTTTTCTGGCTAAAGAGGGCAAAACCGAAGCGTTGATCGCGGCGCTCGCGAGCCTTATTCCTGACACGCGCCGCGAAGCGGGTTGTATTCGTTACGAGCTCAATGTGAGTCGTGATGAACCACGCCGCGTGACGTTTGTAGAGAAGTTTGTCGATATTGCCGCCTTCGATGAGCACTGTGCTAAAGACGCCATTCAACATTATTTCCACCAAGTGATGCCCGAATTGGTTGAGTCGTTTCATGTGGAAACCTATCACCAAATCATTGTTTAAGTGTTTTACCGTCATATCGCTTAATAAAGCTATATCGTCAGCAGAAGGTATTAATTTACATTGGCTTTGCAGTTTATAGCATTGTATCAGGAGATTTTATTGGTTAGCTTACTTCTTTGCACTGCAATAACAAATTGTTAAATAATAATTAACTCACGGATGTATACAATGCTGAAAAAATGGACAGTGACACTTATCCCCCTTGCGCTTCTCGGTTTAAGTGGTTGTGCATCGACAAATGATGCTGACTCTAACTCGACCGTGGTAAACACTTCCGAAAAGAAGGTTGCCAAGGATTGTAACAAAGTCACATCTATCGGTTCCAACATAGGACGTTGCAAGAAATAATATCTCGCACCTTTAGTCTATAAGCATGCTCTGCTCGAGCTGCGCACATAGCTAGCCTGTTACATATAACTGGATAAGTTACTTCTAAGCGTCTTGTCTGATATCAGCTGACGCTTATTTACTCCTAAAATGCCCGATGAGCCCCATCGGGCATTTTTTATTTTAAGGTCAAATACGGCGGCACTGCTTAAAATCCGTGCGGCGGGGATGAAGTCATCTGTGATGATCCTTAATGGTTTAGGCGGTGTCGCGCTATCCCATCAACATGCGGTTAATTCGGCCAATTTAATGAATGCCGCCCAGCCGGATTATCTCTCTACTTTAGTGGTGACTTTACCCTTAGGCACAGAGCGAATGGACGCGGTATTTGGCGGTCAATTTCAGTTGCCTGATCAAATGGGCTTGTTTCAAGAAATGCATACCTTAGTGGAGCATTTGGAATTAGAACAGACGATATTTAGATCCGACCATGCCTCTAATTACCTCGTGCTCAAGGGTGTATTAGGTAAGGACAAGGCGAAATTGCTGGCACAGGTTGCACTCGCCATCAATGCACCGCGCAGCATTCCCCTAAGACAAGAATGGCAGCGCGGACTGTGATGGTATGATTTTGCAGGGGTTAGCATAGTTGGTAGCCCCTGCGGTGTTAACTGAGTGAACGCCCCTTGCTTGTAACTGCCCCAGAGCCGACATTGCTGCCACACAGTCAATCACTCACTTTCAAAGCAGAACCAAGCTGATATTGCAAATAGGCTGTGATGCCGCATCGTTGAGGTCGACGTTGAATGCTATAGCACTGTTCTTTCCTTTCCTTTCCTTTCTAAGTTATAGCACTGTGCTGCGCATCTAAATCCGCGAAAAATATCACCTTGGTCGTCTGGTTGATGGCCTAAGTTGTTCGATGCGGCCACTTTGGCCCAAAAGTACTGTTTTTCGTCACAAAGCCGCCTATTCGTATCGTTAAGCGCTCTGCATAATGCCCGCATCACTTGGCAATACGGCCCGTGACACAGAATATGCAAGGATATTTACGATGAAAAAAGTAGCAATATGCAGTGCTCTGGCACTTTCGATGGCGAGTGCAACGGCCAGCGCAGAGACAAGCAATAAAGTATCAGCACCGACAATCCGCACCATGACTCAGGCGCAAGCGCCAACGGAACTGAATGCGAACACGACAGCTGTGTTGGTGATTGATTTTCAAAACGAATATTTCACTGGCAGCATGCCGATCCCGAACGGCAAGCAAGCGTTGGGCAAAGCCAAGCAAGTGGTTAAATTTGCGCACCAGAATACGATGCCAGTTTATTTTGTGCGTCATTTAGGACCAGCTGCTGGGCCACTATTTGCGGAAGGCAGCGTTAACGCTGAGTTTCATCAGGATCTACAACCGCTAGATATTGATTTTGTTATCAATAAGGCGACGCCGAGTTCGTTTGTGGGAACTAATCTTGATCAACAACTGAAAGAGAAGGGCATCAAAACACTGGTGATTACTGGGCTGATGACGCACATGTGCGTATCGAGCACGGCGCGTGATGCTGTGCCTATGGGTTATGATGTGATCATTGCAGAAGACGCCACCGCCACTCGCGATCTGGCAACTTGGGACGGATCTATCGTAGATCACGCCACGCTGCAACGTGCTGCAATCGCAGGTGTTGCCGATGTTTTTGCTGAGATTAAAACTACTCAAGCGGTGCTCAACATGCCAGTGGTGCGACTGTAACGGCCAACAAGCGCAAGATACCCGTTAGTACATAAATGAGTATTAGCTGGTATCTTTGAGTGAGCGACATTAAGGATAGTTTGAGCCGACGATGATAAATACGATGAACCAGAGTGAGATAGAAACAGCTTCAAAAGTGACCATAGCCATAGTGGTCTTTGATGGGATCATTCCATTTCATCTGTCAGTTCCCTATGAAGTCTTTGAAAAAGTGCTCAAGGCCGATGGCACGCCCGCCTGCGAAATGACTATATGCGCCGCCACACCTGGAATACTCAAAACCAGTGCTGGCTTTTCGATGATAGTAGAAAAAGGGCTGGATGAATTAAGCTCAAAAGACATCATCATAGTGCCGAGTTGGGATGATCCTGCACACGAGCCAGAATCCTGCATTATTAATGCCTTGCAGCAAGCGCACGCCAATGGATCGCGCATCATAGGCCTGTGCATGGGCGCTTTTGTTGTGGCTGCTGCAGGATTACTCGACGGACGTTCCGCCACCACCCATTGGCGCTGGGCACAATGTTTCCGTAATCTGCACACGAATGTATTTGTCGATGAGAAGGTGCTGTATATCGATAATGGTGATGTGGTGACTTCTGCGGGCACTGCCGCGAGTATTGATTGCTGCTTGTATATCGTTCGGCAAATGTGGGGATCTGAAACGGCTAACGCAGTCGCTCGCCATCTCGTTGTGCCACCGCACCGCCAAGGTGGTCAGGCTCAATACATAGATATTCCCGTTCCAGCCGTTAATCAGCGCGAGCCTTTATCCGCCATCATGGATTGGGCGATAGCAAATATTGGGTCGCCGCTGACGGTTGACACTATGGCTGAGAAAGCCTGCATCAGTCGCCGCCATTTTACTCGGCGTTTTCAGCAAGCCACTGGTACCAGTTTTTCACTCTGGTTGGTTAATCAACGGCTTATTATGGTTAAACGATATTTAGAAACGACAGATCACTCCATCGACCGCATCGCCGAACAAGCCGGTTTCGCCTCCACCACCTCACTTCGGCGCCATTTTCGTCAACAGTTTGATATTTCCCCATCGAATTACCGATTTGTGTTTAGGGGGAAGAGTAAGGCTAGCGAATGAAAGTTGTTTCATCATTAAAATCAGCACTGACTTTGATGTGATGACTTATCAAGGTTTAGGTGAGTCACTAACCCCCCGCTGTTTTAACAGACTGAACTTATCTCAGCTTGAGATTTCCTCTAAAACTTAACTGACGCATAGAGATGGTCTGTCTGCTCGCTGGATAAAAAATCAGTTATTAAGGTGATGTGAGATTTGAACGGCTTGGGATATTTCTAAGTTAGCGTTCCATACCTAAAATCTGAACTAAGGAGTTTCTGGTTGGCATAAAGACATGGTTTTTTCTAACCACGTTAAGAACTCTAATTCATTGCTTCCCAGTCTTTCTGTATGACTGAGCAGTACGTACTTATGTCCGGATTGAGTAAATCCAAATGGAGCGACCAGTCTCCCACTTTTCAAGTCATCTACTATAAGAGGATATGATCCAATCGCAGCCCCTAAACCGTCAACTGCTGCCTGTAAGCAGAAATAGAAATGCTCAAAGGATTTGGACTTGTTCGTATAAAAGGTATGTGTTGAGCGTGATGACCAATCTGACCATGCAGAAGGTCTCGTTTCACTATGAAGAAGAACAATATCACCTAAGTTGTTCTGAGATTTTCTCCAATATTCAGGGGAAAAAACAGGACCAACCCACTCATTGACTAAGTTGTGCGCTGTATATTCAGGGC
Source organism: Shewanella sp. DAU305 (assembly GCF_026802235.1). Taxonomy (NCBI): domain Bacteria; kingdom Pseudomonadati; phylum Pseudomonadota; class Gammaproteobacteria; order Alteromonadales; family Shewanellaceae; genus Shewanella; species Shewanella sp. DAU305. The sequence goes on along the minus strand of NZ_CP113808.1, from coordinate 4,795,315 downwards.
TAATATCGAAGTCATCGCGCCGAATGGCTAAAGATAATCCTGTTTCATCTAAATCTACAGGTCCTCCAGCGGTTGATAGCCGAACATCAATACCCGTAAGCCGAAAAAAACTGGCCAGTCGAGGCATCAGCCAGCGCATCGTTAATGTTGGTTCACAGGAAACTTCAAGATGTTTGTTACTTTCCCTTGTTAACTTCTTAATTCCATTATCTAAAGCATTAAAAGCAATGTCAGTGTACTGCTTGAGCAATTCACCTTCCTGCGTTAGACACATTCCTCTGCCTTGCTTGTAAAACAGCATCTGCGATAGATGACTCTCCAGCAATTTAATTTGCTTACTTACTGCTCCGTGAGTGATATGAAGTTTCTCTGCTGCTTTACTGTAATTCGATGACTCTGCCGTAACATGAAATACATAGAATGCTTTTAAATGTCTCATCTGTGATTTTTTCTCACATTTAGGATGCCTTTTTTTCGATTATAACTCATCAATAAATCTATACAATTACCTCAAAATTATGAAAAGTGAGGAGATTAAATGGAGTTATTAAGTTTTGCAGTGTTTGGGCTTTTAATCGTGGTAAGTCCTGGAGCTGACTTTGTTTTGGTATTTAAAAATAGTGCAATCTATGGCAGAAAAGCAGGCGTTTTAACGGCTCTTGGGATAGGGATAGGTGTTTGTGTACATATTACCTATTCTGTTATTGGGATCAGTCATTTAGTTTCTCAAAATGCGGTTTTATTTAGCATAGTGAAGTATGTTGGTGCAGCGTATTTAATTTATCTTGGTGTGACAGGATTAGTCAGTTCTAAGTTAAATCTAGACTATGAAAAAACAAACGTTCAACCCACACAAACTAGAAAGTATATATTTCAAGGTTTTTTATGTAATACATTGAATCCTAAGACGATGATTTTCTTTATTAGCGTCTTCAGCCAACTCATTTCATCTGATAATGAAAGCATGTCTTTCGCCATTACCTATGGTTTTTACATTGCTTTTTTACATGCAGCTTGGTTTTGTATAGTCGCTTACCTAGTGACATCGAAACACGCGAGTAACATGCTTAAAAAGTTTGGTCATAGAATCAATCAGGCGTGCGGTTTTGGTCTCATTGCTTTTGGCGCGATACTGTCAACCAATGCCTAAACGACACCTTTCACACCTTAAGGAAATATGTTGTAAATTCAGTGGAACCTACACTCACTAAATAATGAATTTATCTCACTTTAGGACAATTACTTTTTAGCTAAATGGACTGCTAAAGGATTAGTTAGGATTGGCATTGTTTCACCAGTGACCTTTTAAAACAGGGATGTTTGAACTGAGCCATCATGGATACTTCTTATAAAAGAAACGGATGGCGAGTTACTGGGAAACAATGACAATGAATGTCGCACAACTGACGATAAAGTTATCTTGCTAGAGCAATAACTGTTGGCTGAACAAGAAGTAAAAACTGCAACTCCATCGGATAGCGTTCAATAGTCTTTTCGATAATATTTTCATTGAGTTGTATCAATTCTGATTTCAAATAATCAATCCTTCCTGTCAATGTATCTCACATTTCTTTAAAAAATAACGCAACACATACGTTTTTTCATATATATTATTTACCATATATACTCGAATCAACTTTGGGAGCAATCGATGCAACCTGTCGCATTTTTTAAGGCACTTGCCGATGAGACTCGGCTTAAATGCCTACTGCTAATCCAGCGTGAAGGTGAACTATGTGTGTGTGAGCTGATGGCGGCGCTGTCGGAGAGTCAGCCTAAGGTATCGCGCCACTTAGCCCAGTTGAAAAAGGCTGGATTGTTGGTCGATAGGCGCCAAGGTCAATGGGTGTTTTATCGGATCAATGCTGAGATCGCGCCTTGGTGCCAGCAGGTACTTGGCCAAACCTGTGATGATAACGGCATCTTTTTGCAGGATAACGTGCGTAATCTTTGTCAGATGGGCGGTCGACCCGATCGTGTTATGGCCTGTTGCTAAGCGACTGCTGTTAAGCATTAGTGACAGGGGGGCAGTGATAAGCGGTGCTCTGTCATTTCGTGCTGAGTCTAAGTGAGTAGAGTCTTAGTCAATTGTGAGTTTAGGGTCGAGCAGACTCGCGCGATTCTAGCGATATTTAAGTAAGTAAACCGTCAGTGTAGGGATCAATATGTTCCAAATATTTACTGATTTTGCGACTTGGCTAGTGTACGGCGTTTTTGGCCTAGAGGCGGGTTCGGCCTTGGGCGGAGCTGTGCATTTTTTTGTTGAAGATGTCAGTAAAATTTTCGTATTGCTGGTGGTGATGATTTATTTCATCGCCTTGCTGCGGGCTTCCTTAGATGTTGAGCGAGTTCGAGATTATTTAGCGGGTGAGAATAAGGGAGTAGGTTACTTGCTGGGGTCGATTTTTGGCGCCATTACGCCTTTTTGTTCTTGCTCGAGTATCCCTGTCTTTTTAGGTTTTACCTCGGCCGGGATCCCCCTTGGGATCACTATGGCCTTTTTGATCACTTCACCTTTGATCAATGAAGTCGCCGTCCTGCTGCTCATGAGTTTACTCGGCTGGAAATTTACCTTGCTATATGTGGCTGTGGGCATGACAGTGGGTATGCTCGGCGGACTATTGTTAGATGCGATTAAGGCCGAGCGTTGGTTGCAGTCCTTCGCCGCCGAAGCCCTCGTTCGTGGACGCCAGATGGCGGTATCGAATGAGGTTTCTACCACTGAGCGGGTCTTATCTTTATCTGAACGTCATGAATTTGCTAAAGCTGAGGCGCTTGAGATTTTTGGCCGCGTCTGGAAATGGGTCATTATCGGCGTGGGTCTTGGCGCTGCCTTGCACGGTTTTGTGCCTGAAGGTTGGGTTGAAACCCATTTAGGCCAAGGCCAATGGTGGTCTGTGCCTGCGGCCGTATTAGTCGGCATTCCCCTGTATTCCAATGCGACTGGCATTATTCCTGTGATGGAAAGTTTACTGGCGAACGGCCTGCCTATTGGCACTACGCTGGCGTTTTGTATGAGCACAGTGGCTGCCAGTTTCCCCGAATTTATTTTACTGAAACAAGTGATGCAGTGGCGCCTTTTGGCGGTGCTGTTGGTTGTGCTATTGACGGCATTTACGTTAGTAGGTTGGATTTTTAATTTTGCAGCACCGTATCTTTAAGGAAATAACATGAAACAAGTCAAAGTATTAGGTAGTGGTTGCGCTAAATGTAGTAAAACCGCCGAGATGATTGCGGACATATCAGAAGAAATGGGCGTGGATGCGATTGTGAAAAAGGACACAGATCCTCAAACCCTGTTGAAATTTAAAGTGATGAAGACCCCTGCGGTCGTGATCGATGGTGAGCTCATACACAGCGGCTCAGTACCGACTCGTGACGAAATTGAAGGATGGTTAAGGGACTAAGTTGTAGTCAGCTTTAGTCAATCAAGGCTGCTCGTTCGCCAAGCACATTAGTTAAGAAACATAAGCGAATAAATACACGCCATTGTCATACTCAGTCTCACACTCAGTCTTTGGCAATGGCGGTGTTATCGCCTAAGTAAACTGTTAGTAGCGTTAAGAAAAATATAAAAATTAAAGACATAAAAATTTAAAATCAACATATTGGAATATCATCATGGCAATCAAAATCGGCATTAATGGCTTTGGGCGTATGGGGCGTTTAGCACTGCGCGCGGCATGGGACTGGGATGAGGTGGAGTTTGTGCAGATCAACGATCCCGCAGGTGATGCGCATACATTGGCACATTTACTCGAGTTTGATTCTGTCCATGGTCGCTGGCGTTATCCCGTGACGGCGAATGCCGATGAGATCCAGATCCAAGATAAAATCATTCGCACCACGCGCAATAAAGTCATCGCCGATACCGATTGGTCCGGTTGCGATGTGGTGATTGAAGCCTCCGGCGTGATGAAAACCAAAGCATTACTGCAAGCTTATTTAGATCAAGGTGTTAAGCGGGTGGTTGTCACCGCTCCCGTGAAAGAAGAAGGCGTGCTAAACGTAGTGATCGGGGTTAATCATCAGTTATACGATCCTGCCATTCATCCTATTGTGACCGCCGCATCTTGCACTACTAACTGCCTTGCGCCTGTGGTGAAAGTGATCCACGAGCAGATCGGCATCAAGCACGGATCTATGACCACGATCCACGATATTACTAACACTCAAACTATTCTCGATGCACCGCATAAGGATTTACGCCGTGCCCGCGCCTGTGGTTTGAGTTTAATCCCAACCACCACGGGCAGCGCGACTGCGATTACCCATATTTTCCCTGAGCTTAAGGGCAAGCTTAATGGCCACGCCGTGCGGGTGCCACTGGCTAATGCTTCTCTGACCGATTGTGTGTTCGAGCTTGAACGCGCCGTTACCGAAGCAGAAGTGAATGCGCTACTTAAAACCGCCGCCGAAGGTGAGCTTAAGGGCATTTTAGGTTATGAAGAGCGGCCGCTGGTGTCGGTGGATTACAAGACAGATCCGCGCTCAAGCATCATAGATGCGCTCTCGACCATGGTGATTAATGGCACTCAACTTAAACTCTATGTGTGGTACGACAATGAATGGGGCTACGCCAATCGCACCGCTGAGCTTGCCCGTTTAGTCGGCCAGCTTGATTTGCCGCGCTAGGAGAGCTCAATTGTTTGCCGCCAAGCCATTTGAACAACTTATGCAATTGCCTGCTGCCGTGCGGCAATATTTGTTGATCACCTTCAATTATTGGAGTTTTACCTTAACCGACGGCGCACTGCGGATGTTAGTGGTGCTGCATTTTCACGATCTGGGCTACAGTCCGCTTGCGATCGCTATGCTGTTTTTGTTCTACGAGATTTTTGGCGTAGTGACCAATCTGATTGGCGGCTGGCTAGGGGCGCGTTTAGGGTTAAATCGCACTATGAACTTGGGCCTTGGCATGCAAGTGTTTGCCTTAGCCATGTTGTTAGTGCCGGCGGCGAACTTACCTTTGTGGCTTGCAGGCGTTCCTTGGGTGATGGCGGCGCAGGCTTTATCTGGGATCGCCAAAGATCTCAATAAGATGAGTGCCAAAAGCGCGATAAAACTGCTGGTGCCAAAAGGCGAGCAGGGCAAACTTTACCAGTGGGTTGCCTTATTAACGGGGTCTAAAAATGCCCTCAAGGGCGCAGGATTTTTCCTCGGCGGCGCCTTGCTTGCATTGCTTGGATTTGAGCTGGCAATCGCCACTATGGCTATCTTGCTCGGACTCGTCTGGTTACTCAGTCTAGTGATGCTGAAAAAGGATTTAGGTAAAGCCAAGAATAAGCCCAAATTTACTGAGATTTTCTCTAAGAGTCGCAGCGTGAATATTCTCTCTGCGGCGCGATTATTCCTGTTTGCCGCCAGAGATGTGTGGTTTGTGGTGGCGCTGCCCGTGTATCTGGCTAGCCAATTAGGCTGGGATCATTGGGCTGTGGGCGGCTTTTTAGCTTTGTGGGTTATCGGTTACGGCATAGTGCAAACCTTAGCACCTAAGATCACGGGCAATCGCCAAGCCCAAAGTCAGTTAACTGATACAGCCCCCGATGGTCGCAGCGCGTTAATTTGGGCCAGTATGTTGGCCTTTGTGCCAGCGCTGATTGCCTGCGCGATACAGTTTAGTTTTTATCCCGAGGCCAGTTTGTTGTTGGGTCTCATGTTATTTGGTGCCCTGTTTGCGGTGAACTCATCGCTGCACAGTTACTTGATTGTGAGTTACGCCAGTGAAGATGCGGTGTCGCTGGATGTGGGTTTCTATTACATGGCCAATGCTATGGGGCGTTTAGTCGGCACTGTGCTGTCTGGCTTAGTGTATCAAGCCTATGGTTTAGCAGCCTGTTTGTGGATTTCGACCGCTTTTATCGGCATCACTGCTATGATTTCGATTAAGTTACCTCGGCAAGTTGCGGAATAAGTGCCAATGCAAAAGCGCTTCAAGGCATCAACATACTACTTCAACAGGTTAATGTTACCTGTGCGTCTGCGGCGTTTTGGGCGCAGCCTATGTATGAGTTTAGGCTTGTGCTTAAGCTTGTTAGCCTTACCTCTTTACGCCGCTCAAACGCAGCCCGTGTTAATTCCGACATTAACACCCGTAGCGGATTGGAAAAACTTAACTTACATCACCCAAGCCTTTAGTGAAATCGCCCTTAAAAATGAGTATGACGTGGCGAAACACAAGGTGCGTAAGTGGCGCATTCCGGTACGAGTGTTTGTCGAACATCAAGTGGGCGACAGGGCGCTGCACACCCAATTAGTGCAGATGCACTTAGCGCACTTAGCCGAGATTACGGGTCACGATATTCAGCTGGTGGATACGCTCTTGGATGCGAATCTGCACTTAGTGTTTACCCGTCAATCCCAATGGGAGAGTGAAGTTACCCGCTTAATGGGGCCAAGTTCGGCGAAAAATGTCCATGGTTCAGTGTGTATGGCCAAGTTTGCTCTTAATGCTAAGAGTGAAATTGAACGCGCATGGGTGATTATTCCCGTCGATCAGGCGCAAATGCACGGTAAGTTAGTGGCTTGCGTAGTTGAGGAAATTACTCAAGTGCTTGGGCTACCCAATGATTCTGAAAAAGTATTCCCCTCTATCTTTAACGATAAAACCCCGCAGGACTTACTCACTGGGCTCGATTTCATTCTGCTTAAATTGCTCTATAGCCCGAATATTCGCGCTGGTATGACGGCCGCAGAGGTCAAAGCGCCATTGCAGATATTGCTCGAACAATGGCAGCTTGATGACACCCTAATCAATGCCGATAAAACCGTGCGCCAAGGTCAGTTATACCCTTTATTAGGTTATTGATGCTTGAGTGTTACTGCGAAAGTTGACATTGCTCGCATGCGATCAATTAATCCTTTTTCTTTGAGGAATAAGGGCATAGTCTAGCTTTATACAAGGTAAAAACGTTGGAGGGACACCATGCGAATGACACTGCAGTTTTTAGGAGCGACAGAGGAGGTGACCGGCTCATGCCATTTACTCTCGGTCGATCATGAACACTTATTACTCGATTGTGGTTTGATCCAAGGTGGTAAAGCGGATGAACTGCGTAATCATGATCCCTTCGCCTTCGACCCTGAGTCTATTTCCGCTGTTGTGCTTAGCCATGCCCATATCGACCATTCAGGGCGTTTACCACTCTTAGTCAAAGCGGGTTTTGATGGGCCAATCTACACCCATAAAGCCACGGCAGAACTGTGCGCCATCATGCTCAAAGATGCGGCCATGCTGCAGACCCGCGACACCGAAAGGGTCAATAAAAAGCGCGCTAAACATGATCTTGAACCCCTAGAGCCACTGTTCACCGTTGAATATGCCGAACAGGCCATCACCCAATTTGTGCCGCTGGAATACGGCCAAGTCACTCGGGTTATTCCCCATGTGGATATTTGCCTCTCAGATGCGGGGCATATTTTAGGTTCTGCTTTGGTTGAATTGTGGTTAGGCGAGGGTAAGTCCCAGAAAAAAGTCGTCTTCAGTGGCGATCTTGGCCGTGCGGGTATGCCGATTTTACGCAATCCGACCTTAGTGGATACGGCGGATATAGTGTTAATGGAAAGCACCTACGGCAACCGTTTCCACCGCAGTTGGACTGAAACCTTAGCCGAGTTGAAAGACATTTTTGCTAAGACAGTCAACGAGAGCCAAGGCAATATCTTGCTGCCAGCTTTCTCGGTTGGACGGGCGCAGGAATTATTATATCTCTTTCATTTATATGCTAAAGAATGGGATCTCGGCCGCTGGAAAATCTGTCTAGATAGCCCCATGGCAATTGAGGCGACTCGCGTTTACGTTAATAATTATCCGCTGATGGATGAAGATTTTAAACGTTTTACCCGCCAACATCCTGGGCAGCATCCGCTGTTGTCGAATGTCGAATTTATCCAGACGACCGAAGAGTCGATGGCGCTGAATGAAGTGCATAAGGGATTGATCATTATCGCGGGGAGCGGCATGTGTAACGGTGGGCGTATTCGTAGCCACTTAGAGCACAATCTATGGCGACCTGAATGCGATGTGATTATCTGTGGTTATCAAGCACTCGGCACTCCGGGGCGTGCTTTGGTTGACGGGGTTGAGGAGCTAACTATCCACGGTAACAGCATTAAAGTCGCGGCAAGGTTACACACAGTGGGCGGGCTTTCTGCCCATGCGGATCAAGCTGAGTTATTGCGTTGGTATCGCCACTTTGAAGGCCAACCGCCGCTGATTCTAGTTCACGGCGAACCCGAGGCGCAGCATGGATTGGTCGATGTGGTTAACCAAGATCCTAAGACTAAACCTCAAGCCACCGCGATTGCGACCCATGGCGACAGGTTAGATTTAACCGCGCTGCCACAGTTAGTGTGGAAACCCGCTTAAGTTAAGTATCCTACTTAGCGGCATACTGCTCGAGAGACTCCCTGCATCATCAATGCGGGGAGTTTTTATTTGTGTTGTAAATCAATATCTCACCGCTCGGCAACGACTCTGCGTGCCAATCCATTTCAAATAAATTCGCAGATGATTTAGATTTCCAATTGTTAACTATTCGTTGTAATCTGAGGTGCAACTGTTAGATTGGCTCCTTGATATGTCGTGTTCGTTAGGCCAAGTCCTAATCCGACGGCGCCAGTCAAACTATAACAATAACAAGCAATCACGAGGTTTGAATGGAAGCGATTACGGAGTTTGTTGGCCTGATTAATGGCTTTGTCTGGGGCACACCTATGTTGGTGATGATCTTAGGCGTTGGTTTGTTTCTTTCCCTCGGGCTGAGATTAATGCCCATTCTGAAGTTAGGCACAGGCTTTAAGTTACTCTGGTCTGGCCGTATTCCTGACAAAGATAAAAATGTGAAAGGGGATGTGAGTCCGTTTAATGCGCTGATGACCTCCCTTTCAGCCACTATTGGCACGGGTAATATCGCGGGCGTGGCGACGGCGATTTTTGTCGGTGGCCCAGGCGCGTTATTCTGGATGTGGTGCACCGCATTAGTGGGCATGGCGACTAAGTATTCTGAGGCCGTGCTGGCGGTTAAATTTCGCGAAGTAGACGATCAGGGCAACCATGTCGGTGGCCCTATGTATTACATTAAAAATGGTCTCGGTAAAAAGTGGGCTTGGTTGGGTACTCTATTTGCGATTTTTGGCTCACTTGCTGGCTTTGGTATTGGCAACACGGTACAAGCCAACTCAGTCGCCGCGGCATTAAGCAGTAACTTCGGCGTTCCAGCTTGGGTGTCTGGCGTGGTGATGATGCTGCTGGTCGGCGCGGTATTGATGGGTGGCATTAAGCGTATCGCTGAAGTCGCCGGTAAGTTAGTGCCGTTTATGACGATTTTCTATATCACTGCTGGCCTTGGTGTGTTGGTAGTGCATATTCAAGACGTACCAGCGGCGTTCGCCCTAATTATTCACAGCGCTTTTAATCCAGTGGCAGCCCAAGGTGGTTTTGCAGGTGCAGCTGTGTGGGCGGCGATTCGTTTTGGTGTTGCGCGCGGCGTATTCTCCAACGAAGCGGGTTTAGGTAGTGCGCCGATAGCCCATGCTGCGGCGCAAACTAATAATCCCGTAGCGCAGGGGCTAGTGGCTATGCTCGGCACCTTTATCGATACTATCGTGGTTTGTTCGATTACAGGTTTGGCGATTGTGGTTTCTGGTTCTTGGACCTCGGGTGAAAATGGCGCCGCGCTGACGTCATACGCTTTCTCCCATGCCTTGCCTCTGGGTAATTATATCGTGGCTATCGCCTTGTCTATCTTTGCCTTCACCACCATTATTGGCTGGAGTTTCTACAGCGAAAAATGTGTGCAGTATCTCTTTGGTATTAAAGCGGTAAAACCTTTTAGGTTGCTATGGACCATAGCCGTGCCACTAGGCGCCGTTAGCTCGTTAGATTTTATTTGGTTATTGGCTGATACCTTAAACGCCATGATGGCCATTCCCAACTTAATCGCCTTGGCACTGTTAAGCCCTGTGGTCTTTGGTTTAACGCGGGAATACTTCATTAAAAAGCGTGCCGATGAAGCAGCAAAGGCCCAATCTTAATCTGATGAATAAAGTTGAGTCACGTTAGAATAAAAAAAGCTCACCTAGTAGTGAGCTTTTTTCATTTAAATCAATAATATTTACGTATTAATCCGTGTTGTTATCGAACTCAGTATCGTCGAGTAACTCAAAGGTTGGTTCGACGTTTGGTAAGTCTTTAAACAGGCGAGTGAAGTGACGTTGTACGCCTTTCAAATCGATTCCCGCGAGACCTGAAGCAAAACCAAACCAAGCGTAAAGACCGCTAAAGTTATCGAACATGGGCGGTAAATATTTCGGTGTCGTCAGTATGCCCTCTTGGCAGGCCTGGTATAACACAGGGATATCTTCGATCGCCAATTTACCGAGGAACAACATAGGGATAAGTTCGGGAAGGCCTGAGGTGATGGCGCTGCGGATAAAGTTAATGTTTTCCACATAGCCGCGCACATAGGAAATATCCTTAGTGAAGAAGCTGCCGCCTTCTACCATGCCCCCACGGAAAACCCTTTGGGTGACGCGATAACTGTCGGTCGCGCTCAGGTTTAATCCTCTGAAATAATTAAATACTTCAATAAAGTCGGCGCCATTTTCCGCCATGTCGACCGCGGCGACACGGTCGCTAATACGCCGAGCTCGTCCCGGATTTGAACTTAGGGTCAGCATTTCCAGTAAAACAGCTAAACCCTCTTGAGTCGCGGCTACCCGCGGCGAACCGACACTGAGCCAAGTGGCGTGGGGTTGGGCTCGACCATTTAGCGTTGTGCCGACATGCACCCAACCTTCGTGAACCTCGTATACATTGAGATCCGACTCGCTGAACATGGCTTTGCTATTGAGCTTAACGGTATCGCCACCTACAGCGGCATCGGAGACGATACCGTCACTGAGGCGCACGCGCATGTCATCGCTATGGAAGTATTTCTCTAAGCGTTGACTGAGCACGTGAACCGCTTCGGGGGCGCTAATAATCTTAGGATGATGTTTATTCATGTGTCTCGCTGCCGGCAGCGAGAAGATATAACTGAGTTTATCGCCTAACTGTCGCAGCGTATGACGATCGCCGTGCAATCTGTGACTCGCGCTGCCGTATAATTCTTGGCTAAGTTTACCAAAGGTCGGCGTGCCTCTGTTTTCGAGCATATCGACCACAAGGCGATATTGATCGACGTTAGCCACCAATATCTTGCCGAGTTTATCCCGTTTACCTAAACGTCTATGGATATCCTGTTTTAGGGAGGCGAGTTCTGCGTGGGTTTTGACGGGGTCAAAAGGTAAGGCAATGTTTTGATAGAACTCTTGCTTGATAGCCGGAAGTACAGTGCCCTTATTCGAGAGAAAGCGCTCCTCCATTTCCCGCGGCCATTTGATGGCATCTAAGATTTTTATTGGCGTTTGGATGCGAATTAATTCATCGGAAAAACGGCGTAGATCTTGTTGATATTGGGCTAACGACTCAGACATTCCCGTATATCCTGCAGGTAATTTCAGCGAGAGAGATGTGGCTAATCATAGCCTTAAACCTCATTTATTCATATTGATTCGCTGGCTAGCCGAGGAAATATACCGATTACATAAATTAACTGTTATCGGTTTTGTGAATCATTTTGGTGCACCTGTGACTATTTTGGCACTGTGTTTATGAGCCATAAATTAGTAACTATTTGTTTAATAGTATTTTATTGATATGGCATTAAAGCTGCTTTGTTCTGGACTTAGAAATCGGTTGATTGGAGCGAAACATGGCAGCGATGAGTTATTTGAGTGTGATCGAGCGGTATCACGAATACGAGGCCACAGTACATGAACTGATGGAATCGATTTTAACTGGGATTGCCGATGCCGAGTTATTTAAGCAACCTAAGGTCGATGTCAAAGCGATGAAAGGAATCGCGAAGAGCTATCCCTTTGTTGAACTGATGTATTTACTCGATAGCCAAGGCTTGCAGATAAGCCAAAATATCGCCGTGGTAGATCATCAGATCGAGTTAATTCCGTTAGGTGGCAATCGCGATCGCAGCCAAAGACCCTATTTTATTAATCGTGATGAGTCCGATGGCGTGAACATTACGCGTCCCTATTTATCAAATGCCAGTGGCAATTTGTGCCTTTCTGCCTCCCTAGCTATTTATCAACAGGAGCAAAAACTGGGTTATTTAGTGGTTGATGTGGACTTGACCCGTTTGATTGAATTTATGATGGGCGACAGTGCACGGCGGCGCGTAACACCTGCATTTAAAGCGGTTTATGGCGTGATTGTTGCCGGGTTGTTTGTGCTGGTCACTGTATTGCTCTGGACCGCATTGCGGGACATTTACGGGCTTTTTACGGTCGAGCGAATTGGCCAAGATCCGCTGCAACCTTTTGGGATCATTATTTTTATGACGCTGGCTTTAGCGATTTTCGATCTCGGGAAAACCATTCTCGAAGAAGAAGTCCTAATGCATAAGGATATCTTTCGCCACAGCTCAACGCGGCGAACCATTACGCGGTTTGTTTCTACCATCCTCATTGCCATTTCCATTGAGGCCTTATTGACTATGTTCAAGGCGTCACTCGGTGAGAAACAATATATTGAACCCGCGATCTGGATGATGTTAGCCGTTGTCGGTTTACTCGTAGGATTAGGTGCTTACGTTTATTTAGGCGCTAAGGCCGAATGGTTGCTGATTAAAACTCAAGCCTATAAAAGCGCTAAAAAATAACAAGGATGATGTAGCTTTGAAGGTGGTGATTAAGAGGGCTAAACAAAGTCACACCCAGCACTGAGGGCTGGGTGAGATATTAGGTCTGAGTGGACACTCACTGTGTGAGTTCTAGATAAACACTCTGCGATTTAACGCAGCATCACCCTAATTTTGCCCACTAGATAGTGAGATCAAATAGACTAGAAAAAATCGTCATCTCCTAATGCACGCTTTAACTCCGCCCGTTCGAGGTAGTCTTCTAAACGCTTTTTGACTTCACGTCTATGTTGCATTGCCTCAGCGGCTTTGCTGTTTCTCGGTGTGGTCATTGCCTCAAGTTCAGTATCGTTGGGCACGACTTCAGTAATATGAGCCATAACGAATTCCTCTTGTTGTTCCTAACGACTTTCTAACTAAAAAGAGTATGGTAGAAAAGCAAATAATTTTGTTAGTCAGGGTAAAATTTTCTTCCCGTGAGCTGGATAATTGTGCCCGCTGCGGTTTAGCGTCAAGCCAAGACTGGGATTGCCTATTTGATTAATTTAGTTCTTGCTTATTTTGTGATTGAGAGCACAACATCGTCATCGATATATTCGGGTTAATTCCTAGTTAAATAGTAGGATAAACTTGAATTTAGGCGTAATTACAACAACACTTGTAACATTGTTTATTGCTGTTCGTTTGCTAGGGAATTGGCTCATATGGACAAGGATGAGTTTTCTAAATCGCATAGCCCATCAAATAATATCTACTTTAGCGTGCTGAGTTCTAGCTGGCTGATGATTGTCGCTGCTTTACTTTTTATGGGCATTTCTTGGTATGTGCTGGAGCAATATCTTAGAGATAGGGGTGAAGAGCGTTTCGAGAACAGTGTTCAAGAGTTAACCGAAGCGGTGAATCGCAGAATGCTTGCCTACGAGCAAGTCTTACGCGGTGGTGTCGGCTTGTTATTGTCCTCCAATAGTGTGACCCGCAAGGAATGGCAAACCTATGTTGTCAATGCGCATTTATCCGAGTATTACCCAGGGTTTCAAGGCTTTGGCTATGCTCAGTTACTTAAACCTGACACATTAGATACCCACGTCCAACAAGTTCAGGCCGAAGGCTTTAAAGACTATAAAGTGTACCCAGAAGGAGTACGTGATCAGTATTGCGTGATCTTGTATTTAGAGCCTTTTGATTGGCGTAATCAAAGAGCCTTTGGCTATGACATGTGCTCCGAGTCTAATCGTCGCAAAGCCATAGAACACGCCATTACCACTGGTCAGCCGACTGTTTCTGGCAAGGTCGCCTTAGTGCAAGATACACCCGAAGATGCTAAAGCGGGTTTTTTGATGTATTTGCCAATTTATCAAGGGATTGTGGCAACTGAGGCTGAACGGAAACAGCAGGCGATTGGACTCGTGTATGCGGCGTTTAGAATGGACGACCTCATGCAAGGAATTATGGGAGATCGATTCTCAGGTTTGAAGCTCGCCATTTATGAAAACCCACAGGCAAGTGCCGACAGTTTAATGTTCACTAGCAGTAAAGTACTTCCAAATCAAAAAGATGTGTTTTATCAGTCACAGACCGACCTGATTGGCGGTAAGCAGTGGCGCTTAGACATTTCATCACAATCGCGTTTTATCTCAAGATCGGAAGAGACCCAAGGTATCTGGCTGCAATTTATCGGTTGTGCATTCATTTTGGCGCTGTTTTATTCTGTGCTAATCATGGCGCGTAATCGATATAAAGAGTCATTACTTACCTCTGAGCTAATCGCGAATGAAAAACGCTTTAGACTCGTCATTGAAGCCTCCCCAAGCGCACTATTTATGGTCGATAAGGCTGGGGTTATTACGTTAGTGAACACCCATGCCGAACGCTTATTTGGTTATGCCAGAGACGAGTTACTCGGCCGCTCTATCAATATGTTATTACCAGACGCGCTGAGGGATGCGCATCAGCAGCACATGAATAATTACTTAGTGCAGCCGATTGCGAAAAATATGTCGATGCGGGATGACTTATTTGGCTGTTGTAAAGATGGCAGTCGACTCGCGATAGAGGTGGGGCTGACGCCTATTCATTTCAGTAATGGAATTTTCATTCTCGCGACGATTAACAATGTGTCTGAACGTAAGCGCATTGAAGTCCAGCGTGCAGAACACATGCAAGAGCTTGAGCGGATTAATCAAGAACTCGACCGCTTTGCCTATATCGCCTCCCATGATTTGAAATCCCCACTACGGGGTATCGAGCAGTTAACTTCTTGGTTAGCAGAGGATTTATCCGATAACACCAATGAAAACGTGCAGAAATATCTCGGGCTGATCCAAAGTCGTATTCATCGCATGGTGTTATTGCTCGATGGGCTATTGATGTTTTCCCGCATTGGCCGTGTCGATACTGAAACCACCGAGGTCAACAGTCGGCAACTGGCTGAAGACATGTTTGCGCTCGTCGCGCCGCCACAGGGGTTTGAATTAGTTCTAAAAGGGGAGTTTCCAAATTTCCATACTGTACGCGCACTGTTGGAATTGGTGATACGAAATTTAATCAGCAATGCCATTAAACACCATGACTTAGGCACAGGTGTGATCACTGTCTTATGTGAGGCCGCGGATAAACATTATCTATTCAGTGTGATAGACGATGGCCCTGGTATCTCAAGTGCCTATCAGAATAAAGTCTTCGAAATGTTTCAAACACTTAAACCTAGGGATGAAGTAGAGGGCAGTGGTTTAGGGTTATCACTTGTGAAGAAAACAGTTGAAAGTTTAGGTGGGAATATTCAACTCAAATCGCAGGGCAGAGGCTGTTGTTTTTACTTTACTTGGCCTAAGCAAATAGTGAAAAAGGAGCTTCTATGAGAGCAGCAGATCAATATCAACAGGTCACTATTTTATTAGTTGATGACGATGATGTGGATTACATGGCCGTGCAGCGGGCGATGAGACAACTTAGGTTACTCAATCCCTTAGTGCGAGCGCGGGATGGCATTGAGGCACTAGCAATTCTCACCAGCTTAGACACGATTAAAGGCCCGTATCTTATTTTGCTCGACCTTAATATGCCAAGAATGAATGGCTTTGAGTTTCTTGAGCGGATACGTTCAGATCCTTCACTTTCATCATCTGTCGTTTTTATGCTCACGACGTCGAGTACCGATGAAGATAGAATGAAAGCCTATAGCCATCATGTGGCTGGTTACATGGTTAAAACTGACATAAAAGACGGTTTTAACAATATTTTTAACATGCTTGAAGGTTACTGGCGAATAGTCGAGCTCCCATCCGCATAAGGTGAGTATATGGATTTACTACTGATCGATGATGATGAAGTCGATAGAACGGCAATTATCCGAGCACTTAGGCAGTCGAAGTTGACGTTTAATGTGATCGAAGCCAATTGTGCATTTGATGGTTTGAATCTTGCCTTAGAACGTCATTTCGACGGCATTCTATTGGATTATTTATTGCCCGATGCCAATGGGTTAGAAGTGTTGATTAAGCTCAATGCCATGACGCAAGATCAGACAGTGGTCGTGATGCTGAGTCGCTATGAAGATGAAAAACTGGCCCAGCGCTGCATTGAATTAGGTGCGCAGGATTTTCTGCTTAAGGATGAGGTTAACTCGCGGATCTTAACCCGCGCGATTCGCTACGCGAAACAAAGATCTTCAATGGCATTGGCGTTACGTAATAGCCATCAAAAATTAAAAGAGCTGGCCGAACACGACTCGCTCACTAAGTTGGTTAATCGCTATGGTTTTGAACTGTGTCTTAATCGAGCGATCGCAAGGGCGAAACGCTGTCACGATTATTTGGCGGTCATCTTACTGGATCTCGATGATTTCAAAGCGATTAACGACACCTTAGGCCACCAAACGGGTGATATGCTGTTAATCAAAGTGGCGGCTCGATTAAGTGAAGTGCTGCGAGATGGTGACATTATTGCCCGTTTAGGCGGTGACGAATTTGTCGTACTGGTGACAGATAACGATTATAAATATTTCCCCATGATAGTGGCCAATCGACTGCTCAAAGTCTTTGAGGATGAATTTTGTCTCGGTGATAACGATGTGCTTATCGGTGCCAGTATCGGTGTGGCTTTTTATAATGAAGCGGCTTCGAACAGTTCTGAGCTGATGAAATGTGCCGATATCGCCATGTATCGTGCTAAAAAGATGGGCCGAAACCAGATCCAGTTTTATTCCGAAGCCTTAGATAAAGAGGTGCGCTACCGTAATCATATCGAGTCAAGTTTACGTATGGCCTTAAAAAGAAATGAGTTTAAGGTTCACTATCAAGCACAGGTTAATGCGAAAACCCATCAGCTGGTGGGGATGGAAGCCCTTATCCGATGGCAGCACCCAGTGGATGGTATTATCGCTCCAGATCAATTTTTGCCCATAGCCGAAGAAATTGGATTAATGGATGACATTGATGATTGGGTGCTTGAACAAGCCTGCACCCAGGCACAGGTTTGGTTAACCCAATTACAGCCCCTAGGCCAAGAATTCACTATCGCGGTTAACCTCTCTGCATCTCAAATCGGAAATGAGAACCTGTTTGATAAAATCGTGCATACACTGACGAAGACAGGCCTGCCAGCTGGAGCATTAGAGCTTGAAATTACAGAAAATTGCCTTATTGAAGATCCCCATGAACATGCCAAAGTGCTCGATAGAATCGCCGGATTAGGGGTGCGTTTTGCCCTCGATGACTTCGGGACGGGTTTTTCGTCATTAGAACACATCAAACTGTTTCCGATCAGCGTGCTAAAAATCGATAAAAGCTTTGTCGCTTCCTACGATAAGGATGAAAAAGACACCCGATTGCTCGCCGCTTTACTCAACTTTGCCTATGGGTTTAATGTTATTTCTGTGGCGGAGGGTGTTGAAACGTTTGAGCAAGCAGAGTTTTGTACTGCTCGCCATTGCACTGTTTTACAAGGGTATTTATTCTCGCGCCCCTTAGATGCCGCGGCGTTTGAGGCCAAGTATATTCTGCCACTACTAACCCAAACTCAGCTCCCAGTGTGAGAGGTCTCGAACTATTTCAATAGCATAGTGATTTCGTCTGGTGAGGAATATTTTCTTGCTTTACACTGAGCAATAGACAAATATCAGCCCCTTTTTCTGTCGCTGTGCTTTTATTGCCGCAGAACGGTTTATTCACTCATGCTTAAGTTGGTCACTCAGCAATGAAAATAGGTATTTTATCCCAATTCCCCCAGTTGTATTCGACACAACGTTTAGTGGAGGCTTGTCAAAGCCGCGGACATGAAGCGGTTGTGATCAATACACTGAACTGCTACATGAATATTAATTCCATTAAGCCTAGCATTCATTACGAAGGCACTGAATTAGTTGGCTTTGATGCCATCATTCCGCGTATTCATGCCAGCGTGACTTTCTATGGTTGTGCCGTTGTACGTCAGTTCGAAATGATGGGCGTGTATGCGGCGAATGATTCAATCTCTATTGCGCGTTCTCGGGACAAATTGCGGGCGCTGCAATTGCTCTCCCGTAAAGGGATTGGCATGCCAGTGACAGGCTTTGCCAATAAGCCGAATGATATCCCCGATCTCATCAATATGGTGGGTGGCGCTCCGTTAGTCATTAAGTTACTCGAAGGTACTCAAGGGATTGGCGTGGTATTAGCCGAGACGAAAACGGCTGCTGAGAGCGTGATAGAAGCATTCTTGGGGCTGAAAGCGAATATCTTAGTGCAGGAATACATTAAAGAATCCAATGGCAGTGATATTCGTTGTTTTGTTGTCGGTGACAAGGTCATCGCCTCTATGAAGCGCCAAGGACCTGAGGGTGATTTTCGCTCCAATCTGCATTTGGGTGGCTGTGGTGAGGTGGTTAAAATCACTGCAGTGGAACGTAAAATGGCGATTGCGGCGGTGAAAGCGATGGGATTGGTGGTCGCTGGGGTGGATATTTTACGCTCTAACCGTGGCCCTTTGATCCTTGAGGTTAATTCGGCGCCAGGCATTGAAGGGATTGAACAAACCACTGGGATTTCGGTGACTGAGCCCATTGTTGAATATATCGAGAAAATGGTCGCTGCCCGTAAAACCAACAGACCCATCATTGCCTAATGGTTGATTGTGCTAAAACAACGCCACCGTTTAAGGTGGCGTTTTTTATGCTTAGGGCTTAGATGTTAGGCCCTAAATGTTAGACCTTAGAGATCAAAGCTGTAGGAATAGCCGAGTACCAGTTTGGCATCATCATCGGTGAGGTCGGTATCAGAAACCATAAATGACACTGTGCCCATGCTGGTATCTGCGCTGAGTGTGACGTTATAGTCGGCGTAGTTATCTTCGCCAAACCAAGATTGCACAACATCACCGCTTGAGTAGCCATAGTGTACTGATAAGCTGAGTTTTTCAGTGAGAGGCACAGAGACAGTCGCGGCAAGATAGCTAAGATCTTTATTATCTAACGGATCGGCGGCGACATCGTCACCGGCATTGATGACATGGGAGTAACCCAGTTCAAGCCACTTCCAAGTCACTGCAGCATGGAGTTCACCAAAATCAATGCTGCCAGGAGCGTCTGGATAGGCGTAGTAGAGGTAGCCAAAGTCGTAGCTGATGTCTTCGGTAATACTGCCGCCATAACCCGCGTAGAGATCCAGCTCGTAGCTCGTATCGTCACCAAAATCTACATTCGATGCCCAAGTGCCAGCATAGAAGCCAGAATCATGGCTGTAGTCAATTCCACCTTGGATTGCGACTGCATCGTTAGTTTGGGTCGCGCCGCGCCATAGGTAATTAGAGGTACCACCAATGTTGCCTGATACGGCTGCAAAGGCATTGCCAGCCAGTAACATTCCCGTCGATAAGGCCAAAACGCTGTACAGTGATTTCTTCATGCTCATCCCCTCGATTGACTTATTTATCGATTCACCAGTGGCACACTTAAGTAAGCAGTGGTCATTAGTGCATCTTGGTTTTTTTCTAAGAAGGGATTTGCTAATCACATGCCACTATTACAATTCTATGTAAAACAAGATATTAGAATATCAAGTGTTAATAAAATGTTTTTATTTGCCAGTTTATGGGGCAGAGGCGCACTCTTGTTGTGCAAAAAACATTCAGCGTTTCACTGGGATAGGGCAAAAAAAACGCCTCACAATGGAGGCGTTGTTTTGAATTTTCTAGCTTAGTTTACGCTGTCGCGTAGGGTTTTACCCGCTTTAAACTTAGGCACAGTCGCTTCAGCGATTTGAATTTCTTTACCCGTTTGTGGGTTACGGCCGGTGCGAGCTGCACGAGTTGCAGTTTCAAACGAACCGAAGCCTACGATGGAGATTTTGTCACCATTTTTCATTGATTCGGTAATGGCTGCTTCAAAAGACTTCAATGCGCGTGCGGCTTCTACTTTCGTTAGATCGGCATTTTCTGCAATTTTGGCGATAAGTTCAGTTTTGTTCATTTTTATTGTCTCTTCTTTCCGTAGATTTATTTGAAATAAGCGTGCCTAACATGCCATAAGGTTTAGCGCTTGGAAAGCCTTTTGCGTCTAAGGTGCCGAAGGATGTTCGGTAAAGCGCAGAATATTTGCTCAGTTCGTGACTTAAGTTTTATTCTGATTTTATTCTTCTAACAGTTGATAGAGTAATTTTTTAACCAATTTGGGTTCAAAGGGCTTGTCGCATAAGGCATTCACCCCCGCTTGGGACACATTGCTGAGGTGGGTATCGTTGGCTTCGGAAGATACCATTAAGATGGGAATGTGCGATTGCTGGCTTTCGCTGCGAATATATTGAGTCAGCGCAAGACCATCTACGCTGGGCATATTGTAGTCAGTGATGACTAAGTCGAACATATTGTTTTTCATCAACGCTATGGCCTGTGCACCATCTTCGGCCTCGGTAATCAGTTTCATCCCTAAGTTACCGATAGTGCGTTTAATGACATTTCTTGCCATACGGCTATCATCGACCACTAATACGCGCACATCTTGCACATCGAAGTTACTGAGGTCGAGTTCATCGTGGCTGAGCAGATCGATAGTGGCATTTAAGGCTGTGGCTAAATGGTCGGCACTGAAGGGCTTAGGCAGGATAGCGACCACACCCGATTGGCGGAATATCTCAAGTTGCTCACGGCGACACTCACTCGAGACCAGCATAAATTGAATATCTTTGCAGTCCGCGTTAGCCCTTAGGTAACCCAAAAGATCAATGGCGGTGCCATCATCAAAATGCATGGCGCTGGCGATAAGATCGGGTTTGTGGCGAGCAATAATATCTTTAGCCGCTTCGATATTTTCTGCGGTTTGAATGCTGAGAATACCTTCTTGTTGCAAGCGCTGAATAATTATTCGACGCTGGATATCTGAAGGTTCTACCAAAAGAATGGATAGTTCACTGGGCGATAAATGGCTCATAGTCTACTTCAAGTTAAGATTCGCAAGTATTTTATTGGGTCGCTAAACTACGCTATTAGTAACAGCTTAGCAACAAATGTCCATTACTGCGTTTGACGGGTCAAATAATGACTCGTGACCTTAGAAAATGCGATCCAATATTGCAGGAGTAAAATGATAATAATGCTTATCGTCAGCGGCAACATAGGAATATTGTGGCCAGAAACAATCACTTTTACATCTTCAGGGGTTATACGATAGGCAATAATCGCTGTAATGCCTAGGGCGGAAAATCCTAAGGTTTGCATGCCGATATAAATCTTCAATACTAAGCTCGACCACGGCGTGCGCATCATTATGCCAACGAGCACGGGGAGTACGCCCAGGGTAAATACATCAAAGGATTGCGTTGTCACAGCCCGTAAAAGTGCGGCAATGCTGAAGAGGCAATATAAAGAGATCAGTAGCATAAGACGTTTAGGCATAGATGTATGTGTAGACAGGTAGCGAAGAAGATGAGCAAGTGTAGGAAATGCCCTAATCCGAGTCCAGCATAACCTTAATATCGTGTAGAATATGCCTTTTTGTGAAAGGCTCTAATAGGTGAAGTTTATGACAGAAGTTGAGTTTTGGGGTTTAGTCACGCGAACGGAAGCGGCGCAATCACAGGAGTCTTTGACTCAAGCACTGAAGCAGAAACTCGCCGAACTGAGTAATGAAGAGTTAAAAGCCTTCGATAAAATCTTTGGTCAGCAGATGCGCCGGAGCTATTTGTGGTCGGTGTGGGGTGCGGCTTACATTATTACTGGCTGTGATTCTGAATATGCTTTTGCCGAATTTAGGTGTTTTTTGATTTCACTCGGCAAAGAAATCTACGATGGTGTAGTCAATCAGCCTGACACTTTAGCGCGTTTAGCCGCTTGGCCTGAGCGAGATGCCTATGCTTATCCCTTTGTGGATGAATACGATCTTATTGCTGGGCAATTATACGAAGATAGAACCGGTGATGAGCTGCCCTTTATGCCATCGGGCAAGGCGACGCCCGTGGGGAAAAAATTTAGCACTAAGCCCAAGGATTTAAAGCAACAATACCCTGAGCTCAGCGCTCGTTTTCCATTTTAATCTTGGCAATCGCTTATGAGCGTAAGCAGGCATTGGTTGTGACATCGAAGGTCATGCCGTATTTAGGGCAGATGTCATTCATAAACTCATGTTCTTGCAGGGTTAATTGCTGAGTAAAATCTTGCTTAAGCTGCTCAGTCATTTGGGTTTCAGCCGCATGTTGCGCCTGAGCCAATTTGCTAAAATGAGCGTTAACCGCCTGTTGTTGGCTGATGGTCAATGGCGCCGCATGGCTTGAAAGACTTATGCAAGTTCCGATCGTTAGCAGAGCCAGTAAAGCGAATTTATGAGAGTAAAAATTTGATAAGTTTGCTGTTTTTAGGTTCATAGGTAAGCTCCAAATTAAAAATTACGTTTAACACGTCAGTTCTAAATCGTGCATCCTTAGACGGTAAAGAAAACGAGTTGTGCTGTGAGGGGCTTAGCTTATTGTATAAATATTGAACCTATGCTGAACGGTTAGTTAGCGCTCATTTTTCATTTCTTTGCATTGAAAGCCTTGCTTGCGTGTATCGAACTGGCACATAGAACCACATTCCCAAGGTACATCGTCGTAAAAGGCCGATTGTTCGCGAGCAAAATCGCGGCAGGTCTCATAGCTGTCAAAGTTATCGGTTTTTTTATACTTTCCAGAGTCATAGCCATGGTTATAGATAAAGGCAGACCAAGTTTTAGGGCCGGTATTTTTATCACTCGGGGAGATAAACCAAATCGCACTAACCACGCAGGTAAACAGGATAAGAATGAACACAGGTACAACGGGGAATTTCATTTTTATTAAGTGAGCCATGTAAACAATAGCGGAAGGATAACGTTTTTTTTGTGGTTATGCGCGTAAAATGTTCACAAATTGATAACTATGCACTTACTTAGTACAGTCTCGATACAAAAAGATACGTGTCAATTGTGGTTATCAGATAAAATTTACGTATTTATACAAAAGCTTACACAGCATTAGCTGTACTTATATCAGTTTTGCGTTAAGCTCTAGTTCAGGTTAGATTTTGTACTGTGGTTCTCAGAAAGTTATCTAGGCCTTGGAGGCAAACATGAAAATTCAGTCCCTTTTACTCGCAGGTGTATTAAGTTGCAGTGCGGCTTGGGCGGCCGATGAAGCGCCAGTGAATCCCGTCACCGAAGATGGGGTGGTTAAAATTGTTTGGCAAAGTCCTAAGGATTTTCGCGATATCAAATCATCGGGGGAAATCCAATCCCGCTATGAGAAGCGCTTATTTGAGACCTTAACAGAAAACATCAATAAAGAAGCAGCGAAGATTTTAAAGCCGAATCAAAAGCTTGAAATGACGATCACCGATGTTGATCTGGCGGGGGATATGCGCCCAACCTTTGGTGCGACCGCCAATGATTTACGCATTATTAAAGACATTTATCCACCGCGTATAACTTTTTCCTATCAAGTTTTAGAAAACGATAAAGTGATTATTGCGGGTGATGAAAAACTGACGGATATGGGTTTCATGGGGGGGATACAGTCTCTAAGTGACAAACCTTTTATGTACGAAACCAAAATGTTGACTGATTGGTTAAAGAAGACGATTGCCCCACAACTTTAATCGTCAATCCTTCAATTGTTAAATCGGTCACTTAAGACTTAAGACTCAAGCACTGAGCGCTTGAGTCTCGATAGTAAGGTGATTTTCTAACAGGTAAAATCCGTTATTCGCGGATTTTGCCTGTTTTTTTGCCCGGGCACTTAAGGTCGACAGGCTATGTTCATTGGCGTTAAAGGTCAGTGCTGGTGGCAAGATACCCACGCACAGGCTGATCAATTGATGGTAGCAGGCTTCGCCTTGTCTATCGTCGGCGAGCATCTCTTGCGCTTGCCAATGCTCGGCGCTGTAAAACAAATGCTTATGGGTTTCAAAGTCCGCTAGAATTCGCTGACAACGGCTGATCATATGTTCACAGGTGCTGATAATCACAAAGTCATCGCCGCCGACATGGCCGACAAAGCAATTGTCACTTTTATATTTCAGTAACAGATTCGTCACTTCACAAATCACTTCATCACCGCGACAAAAGCCATAAATATCGTTATAGGGCTTAAAGTTACATAAATCAAAATAGGCTAGATAAAAGTGTTTCTTTTGGATTTTAAGGCGTTTTAATTCCTCCTGAATGGGCACATTGCCTGGCAAGTCTGTCAGAGGATTTGCATGGCGGGCCATCTTAATTCTGTGCTCTGTGATCCTTTGCAGCAAATCCTTAGTGTGGCCTATGCCGAGCAGTTTGCCACGGCGAAGTATGATGAACTGCTGAGCGACTGTATTGGCCGTCTCTGAGGTCAGCAATTGGCTCACAGTAGATAAGGGTTCGTTGGCTTCAATTTGGATGACCTGCGGGTCCATCACTTCACTTACGGCATGATTCTCATGCAAGGCTCGGCCATAGGGCGTACTGAAAAGTTCGAGTAAGGTCGCGCGGCTGATAATCCCTAGCGGTAACTGATTATCGACCACAACCACTGCCTGCAGTGCGGGTTGCGAGCTAAAGGTGTCACTTAAAAATTTGAGTTTGAGTGTGGGCGCCACTGTAATGGCGTTCGTGCACAGGCTTTCGGCGGATTCGCTGTATCTAGGTTGAATCTGAGTATTGTTTGGCACTAAGGTCGCTTTCATCGCGCGGCAGGGGAGCACTTCTGGACGACCTAACAAATAGCCTTGGCAATAGACGATACCCAGTTGTTTGAGTACGGCTAATTCCTCTTGCGTTTCAATCCCTTCTGCTATCACTTTGCAGGTTAAGCTTTGGCATAACTCCACAATTGAGCGGACAAACTCTTGTTTGACGGGGGTCGAATCAATTTCATGGATAAAGTGGCGGTCGATTTTGACATAGTCGGGCGACAATTCTGACCAAAGTCTTAGGCCTGAATAACCCGCACCTAAGTCATCGATGGCCGTTAAAAAACCTTGGCTGCGATAATGATTCAAGCAAGATTTGAGTAAGTCGATATCATCGGCGGGATATTGCTCTGACAGTTCAATCACCACCTGCGATGGCGCTATGCCGAGTTGTTGCAACAGCTGTAAGGTCATGCCCTTGGGGTGCGCGGGATCTAATAATGCCTTGGGTGAGATATTGATAAACAGCTTGCCTTGGAACTGACGCAGCTTAAATTGCTCGAGTGAAATGCGCCGACAAAGGGTTTCTAACTCGCTTAACTTGCCTTCATGCTCTGCTGTCTGAAATAGCGGCACTGGGGAGTATAACGGGCTGTGTTCAGGGCCGCGGCTCAAGGCTTCAAAACCGTGGATTTTATGTTCTAATATATTGAAAATTGGCTGAAATAAGGGATTAATTGCCGATTTAGAAATTATTTTATCGAGCTCTTTAGCCAGATCTAAACTTGTCATTACGTCAGCCCTTTCGTCTATGTGAGCGGAGTCTATGACTTAGAAATGACAAAATGATGACAATTTTGAGGGAGCTTAGCGCCAGCTATGCGGGGGTTTTGAGTGGATAGCTGATAAAAAGAGCTGAAGGCTACAGGCGAGTTTCAGCTCTTCATCTTGGTTAGCTTTGTGTCTTAAAGGCCTGCAGTGTTTGCAGTAAAGCGCCGAGCTGGCGCACATAGGTTTCGAGTTCTTTAGGATCGAGCGCTTCATATTCTTCCATACGAGTTAAGTCATCGACCAACTCTTGTACATAGGGCAAAAAACGATTACTCGAAGCGATAAAACCTTGTTCTGCCGTGAATATGCTGGTGAAGTTTCCATGGCCAGCTTTCTTTAGCTCATCTAACTTAGCGTCGGCGTCTATGGCTTGGCGATAGGCGATTTGAAGATTTTCTTTCAGTTGCTCTATAACCTTGGTATGTGGCATAACAGCGTCTCATTGCAAAATTTGCAGGAATTATAAGGGGCAAAGGATATGGCAACAAGCCAATGGCGATTAATTGCATCAATCTGTTTTCTGGCGTTGACGGGTTGGAGCACCAAAGCGGTGAGTGCCGAAACCGATAAGCCGCCATTTTATCAAGTGCAATGGCAAGGAAAGAGCGCGTATCTACTGGGTTCGATTCATATTGGACGTGCCGATTTTTATCCTTTACCCACCCAAATTGAAACCGCGCTGGGCAAAGCGAAGGGCTTAGTCGTGGAAGTCGATATGAATAAAGCCGATAGCAATGCCTTGCTGCGCCAATACGGCCGCGCCGATAAAACCAAAGGTTTAGATTGGCAGAGCCGAGATAAACAAACGGTGGAGAGCATGACGCCCTATTGCGCTGCCACGGCCAATGTTTGTCAGTCGATTCAATCCTTCGCGCCTTGGCTGCAAGCCACGCAAGTTAACTTAATACGTTATAACAACTTAGGTTACAGCACGGATTATGGCGTTGATATGCAGTTGATGGCCCGTCATGCGGCTTTACCAGTGTATCAGTTAGAAACCGCCGAGTCGCAATTTCAGTTATTAGCGTCGTTTGATAGCCAAGCGCAGTGGTCTATGGTGCGTGAGGCAATTAGTACGTCGGATGCAGACCTTTTGTCGTTAATTGCGGCTTGGCGCTCAGGTAATGAAGCTGAGCTTGATAGCATAATGCAGGAGCAAATGGGCGGCGAGGACGACACTGAGATGCTAGAGAAAATTCTCTGGCGGCGAAACCATGTGATGGCTGACGGCATTATAAAATTAATGGGCTCGACTGAAATAACTGCACCATTATTTGTGGTGGTTGGTGCGGGTCATGTGGTGGGCGATAAAAGTGTGGTGCAACTGCTAGAGCAAGCAGGCGCCAAAGTGAGCGCCTGCTGGAAACAGACTTGCGAGTAATCGTTTAGGACACAGGGTTTATAACGACGCGCATTTAAACTGCGGGGCTTTGCCCTAAAAAGTGCACATATCGGCCGAGGGAAATATAGGGCTCACGTTGTGAATAATTGAGCTCCATTTGCAGCAGTTTTTGATAATCGAAATCCACTGGCTGACTCTTTTTCAAATAGTCGTGGATCACCCGCACGCCGGACTGGCTGATAAGTGACATCTGCCACTCGTTAAACCACTCTTTAACCTCTTGAATATAAAGTGGATGTGTGGGGGTTAACCGCACTTTTTTCTTCACTTTTAAATCCGCGGCGACGTAATCGAAATTACCCGACACTAAGGCATGAAAACGCATGGCCTCTTTGTTGTAAAACATCAAAGAGAATATTCCCGCGGGTTTAAGCATAGTGAGTAGGCCCGCCATCGTGGGTTTAGCATCCGTTAACCATTCGACGACGGCATGGCACAATATGATATCGAAATAGCCATGGTGCTCGACCGATAGTGCTTGAATAGGCGCATGGATAAGCTGGATAGCTAATGGTTCAGGCGAAGCATCTATCTGTTCTTGCGCTTGCGCCAACATCTCCGCTGAAATATCGCACAGCACCACTTCGTGGCCGAGGCGGGCTAATTTTTGGCTAAAGTAACCAAAACCACCGCCTGCATCTAATACCCTGAGTTTTCTATCCCCCAGTTTTGCTAGCGCAGGTGCGAGGTCGCGCCACAGTACGGCGGCACGAATGTCGCCTTTAGGCGTACCATAAATATTTTTCGCAAATTTTTGCGCGAGCTTGTCAAAATTCTTATCTTGCACGTGATAACTAGGTTAAAGAGAGTGGAACGATAGTGTGGCACAGACGTAAATTTTTCGCACTCAGGAGATGTTATTGCCGAATCGAGATGGACAGATTTACATCGTGATATTTTAATCTATTGATTTTATTGGTAGTAATTATTCCTACTAAACTTAGGGATACACAGAACTCTGTCCTCTGGGTTATAATCACGCCGTTTTCGACAAACCTGACTCTATAGCTATCCATTCGGTGAGTCAGCATCAGCCCTTATTAAGACGCAGCGCTGCCTGTTTTACACTCGTTATCAACTTGATTGAGCAGACGTTACTCGTCTGTGCGGGGTAATTTATGGCAATGCATTTATGTGCCAAGGGATAGTTAATTAAAAGGTACTCAGACTTGAATAATGCATATTGTGTTGAATTGAACGCGATGCCGTCGCTGTTTTCTCTTTATCGCAAGATCTTCTTTGGCCGTAAGCCGGGTTGGGATCAGCAACCGCTGCCCCATATTAAGGTGACCGCGCCACATGTGACTGTGTCTGAAACTAAAGTAAGCCAATACGCGCAGGTGTGTGGTTTTCAATTTGACGGTAAAGTGCTGCCGCCAACCTATCTCTATGTGATGGCATTTCGCCTCCATGCGGTGATTTTTACCCACGATGGCATCACTTTCCCGCTGCTTGGGATGATCCACCTTAAGAACCGCATTCAAGTGTATCGCCCAGTGACGGTTGACGAGACTTTCTCCCTCGAATGCGCATTGACCACAAGCCGTGAGACTGATTCCGGCTTAGAGTTTGAATTTGTGTCTAAGGCGTTTGTGGGTGAAGAACTCGTTTGGGAATCGCTATCCACCTATTTATATCGTATCGATGTTGCTGGACGCCGGGTTCGTCCACCTAAAGCCATTGATATGGCGTGGGAAACGCCGCAAAGCTGGCGCTTGAGTGAAGATTTAGGCCGTCGTTATGCTAAGGCGTCTGGTGACTATAACCTGATCCACTTGCATCCTGTGCTCTCAAAGCGTTTTGGTTTTGATCGCGTGCTCGCCCATGGTATGTGGTCTAAGGCCCGTTGTTTGGCTGAGTTGATGCCAAGTATCGGCGATCGTCCATTTACTGTGGATGTGACCTTCAAACTGCCACTGTTGATGCCTGCCGATGTCGGGTTTGGCTATGAGCAGAACACCGATAATATGGTATTTGAATTACGTGACAGCAAAGGCCGTCGCCCGCATTTAAGTGGCGATGTGCAGTTTTAAGTCGCACTCAATAATGCATACAACAACGGCGCCTTCTGGCGCCGTTGTTGTTTATGGTTGTTGCGTTTGGGAGGTAAAAATTAAGGTACGCTGTGACCCATAGATGCCTGCCAAATACTGAACCATTGCTGGCGATCGAGCTGGATCTCATTGGAGGCAACGGCACTCTTGATCCGCTCGATATTGCCACTGCCGATAAGTGGCACGGGTCGGCTTGGTAGCATACGAACCCAGGCATAAATCACTTGGCTAATATCTTGAGTTCCCACTTGCTCGGCGATGAGCTTGAGGGTTTGATGCAAGCGAACCGCCTGTGGATTTGTGGTTTCAAAAATCTTTCCACCCGCTAAGCACGACCAAGCCATAGGCCGAATACGACGTTGCTGGCACAAATCGAGCGTACCGTCGTGAAGGGGGCACATCGCCAGTGGCGAGAGCTCCACTTGATTGGTGACTAAAGGGGCATCTAAGCGCGATTGCAACAAGAAGAACTGTGCATTGGTGAAGTTCGATACGCCAAAATGCTGCACTTTACCTGCTTGCTTGAGGATCTTAAATGCCTCGGCGACCGCATCAGCGTCCATCAAGGGATCGGGTCTGTGGATCAGCAGCAGATCTAAATAATCGGTATTGAGCTGTTTAAGGGAATGCTCGACGCTGGCAATAATATGCTCACTGGAGGTGTCGTAGTGATTGACGTAGCGCTCAGGGCGGCAGGCAAACGCGGGTTTAATGCCGCATTTACTGACAATTTGCATCTGTTGGCGCAGCGCTGGCTTTAAGGCTAATGCCTCGCCAAACAAGGTTTCGCATTGATATTGGCCATAAATATCAGCGTGATCCATAGTGGTCACGCCTAATTCTAGGTATTGCTCAATCAGGCTAAGGCGCTGCATGGGCGTCATGTCCCAGCTTTCCATTCGCCAGAAACCGGCAACAAATTCAGAAAAAGTAAAATGGGACTCGCTCATGCTGTTCCTCTTTGGGACTGTGTGCTTTTGATTTATAGGGTGCAGGGCAAAATATTTGATGCAGATTAAGGAATCGCTCATTAACCCTTTCGATGGCTATATATCTTAAAGCCAATCACCTAATATCCGCCCTATTCAATGAGTGTTGTGCTTAGCAACCCCTCATACTAAACCAAAGCGTATCTGAAAGGGAGAAATCGACGCATGCTGACAGATATGGATATTTCGAGTCGCGCAAGCCTTAAAAACATCACCGAAATTGGCGCCGACTTAGGCCTGTTACCCGAAGAGATGATGCTATTTGGTCACACTAAAGCCAAGGTGGAGCTCAGTGTGTTGCAGCGTTTAGCGGGGCAACGCAAAGGTAAATTGATTATCGTCACCGCAGTTACGCCTACTCCCCACGGCGAAGGTAAAACGGTGACGAGCATTGGCTTAACACAATCGTTAAATGCCATAGGCCAAAAGGCCTGTGCTTGTATTCGCCAGCCTAGCATGGGACCTGTGTTTGGGGTGAAAGGCGGTGCTGCGGGTGGCGGTTATGCGCAAGTGGTGCCCATGCAGGAGATGAACTTACATCTCACGGGTGATATTCATGCCGTCAGCAGTGCCCACAATTTAGGGGCCGCGGCGATTGCGGCGCGGCTATTCCACGAGACGCGCTTAGGTAAAACAGAATTTGAAGCGCAATCTGAACAAGCGTTTTTGGCTATCGATCCTAACGAGATCCGCTGGCACCGAGTGGTCGATCATAATGATCGCTGCCTTAGACAAATTCATGTGGGCTTAGGTGATAATAACGGCCCAGAGTACGAATCCAGTTTTGATATTACCGCTGCCTCTGAGTTGATGGCGATTTTAGCCTTAAGTCATGATTTGGCGGATATGCGGTCGCGGATCGGTCGTCTAGTGTTAGCCTTAAATACCCAAGGGCAAGTGATTACCGCCGAAGACTTAGGTGTCGCTGGGGCGATGACGGCCATCATGGCCGATGCGATAAAACCGACGTTAATGCAGACCTTAAATGGCTCGCCTTGTCTGATCCACTCAGGACCCTTTGCCAATATTGCCCACGGTAACTCGTCAATTATTGCCGATGATATCGCCCTCAGGCTGGCGGACTTTGTGGTGACTGAAGGCGGTTTCGGCTCGGATATGGGCTTTGAAAAGTTCTGTAATATCAAGGTGCGTCAATCGGGTCAGGCGCCAGCCGCCGCTGTGTTGGTGACGACTTTAAAAGCGCTGAAGGCCAATAGTGGCTTGGCAACTGAGGTGGATAGCAATGTATCAAATATCCATGTGCCAAACATCAGTGCGACAAACATCAGTGCGACAAATATCAATGCCCCAGATCAGGCTCGACTCGAAGCGGGCTTTGCAAATTTAAACTGGCATATCAACAATGTGGCGCGTTATGGCATTCCTGTGGTGGTTGCGATTAACCGTTTCGCCACTGATTCCGATGCTGAGTTGCAATGGCTAATGGAAGCCGTCAATGCGAGCGCTGCATTTGGCTGTGAAATCAGCGATGCCTTCAGCCAAGGGGAAGCGGGCGCTATCGCCTTAGCGCAAACTGTGGTTCGCGCCGCTGAAACTAAGAGTCAGTTCAAGTTGTTATATCCAGATGAAGCCTCATTGGAGGCTAAGTTATCCACCTTAGCCGAAGTGGGTTATGGCGCTAAAGGCGTGAGTCTGTCTATCGAGGCGAAACAACAGGCGCAGCAACTGACCGCGCTTGGCTATGGACATTTGCCTTTGTGTATGGCCAAAACGCCGTTATCCATTAGTCACGATCCTAGCTTAAAGGGCGTTCCTAAGGATTTTGTGGTGCCAGTGCGAGAGTTAGTGTTACATGCGGGGGCGGGATTTATAACTGCCTTAGTGGGTAATGTGATGACTATGCCAGGACTTGGGCTTAAACCGGGATACTTGAAAATCGATATTGATGCCAAAGGTGAGATAGTCGGTTTAGGCTAACGTTTAGATTCAAAACTAACATTTCAATGAAAACTCACGCTTAGATGCAAAAGCGCTGCAGAGATAAAAAAGGGCGAGCTTGCTGCTACGCCCTTTGACTCTGGTTTAACGTGCTTATACTGGTTTAACGCTTTAGCTGGTTTTAGAAAGGTTACTTCGTGGTTTGATAGATATGCACATCGCGCTGCGGGAACGGAATGCTGATCCCTTCGGTGTCGAAACGCATTTTCACTTCACGGGTAATGTCCCAATACACTTCCCAATAATCTTCCGGTTTCGCCCAAGGGCGCACGATAAAGTCGACCGAAGATTCTCCCAGCAGATGCAGCTTAATCGTCGGCGCTGGCAGTGCTTGTACCTTTGGATGCGCCTCGACGATGGATTTGAGAATCGCTTCAGCATGTTCGATATTGTCGCTGTAACCAATACCAAATGTCATATCCACCCGACGTTGGTGCTCGGCCGTAATGTTGTTAATGGTGTCGCCCCAAATCTTATTATTAGGAATAATAAGACGTTGGTTATCCATGGTTTTAATCGTGGTTGAGACCAGACTCATGTGGCTCACTCGACCCGTGACGCCAGCAGCGTTGATCAAATCACCCACATCGTAGGGACGATAAATTAAGATCATCATGCCAGAGGCAAAATTCGACAGGGTATCTTGCAGGGCAAAACCAATAATCACACCCGCGATACCAAAGCCTGCGAGTAGCGGCCCAAGTTCGATCCCAAGCTGGGACAGGGCGACCAACAGTCCTATGGTAAAGACGGCTTTGCCTGATAGCGAGGTGAAGAAGTCTTGTAATAACTTGCTCAAATTCAACTTGGAATTGCTAACGGTATTCTTCACTATCTGTTTGGCTAACTTGCCGGCTAGACCCGCGATAATTAAGATCAAGCAGAATACAAACAACTTAAACACGACGGTAGGGCCATGATTTATCGCTTGTTCCTGCGCCGTGTTCAGCCACTGCTCGACTAAGCTTGAGGCCACATCAAAGCTCAATACGTCCTGAGTAATATCGCCTGACACACTAAACAAGGTCTTTTTCAGCGCGGCGGTATCTTGGCCTAAAGCATCGAGTAAGTTGATGTCGATATTTAAGCTTTGGCTATTTTGGGCCAAGCGTTCCTTTAGCATCATCACGTGGCTGGTTTGCGCCGACGTGACATCTTTACCGGCATTGGTTGCGGTATCGACCGCAGCTTGCAGTTGCTGCTGAGTGTAAGTCACTAAACTTTCTAGCATATCTGCACGCGCAATCAAAATTTGCAGCAGGGACTTTTGTGCTTCGCTAACATCTTGGCCAACCTGTTCGAGCCAATTGAGTGTCTCGAGTTGCTGTTTGTAATAGGTGTCTTTGTCTAATTCGCGCTTAGAGATATCGAGCAGAATCGCATCATCTGTACCCGAGCCTAGTTGCTGCTCCAATTTATCAATGTTGTCATCGATATAGGTATCAATCTGTTGGATGTAGTTAAGTTGCCCTTGGATCAATGGCTGCAGAAAAGCACTGTCGATCGGCGTTGCTTCGAGCAAATCTTTAATCTTATTACGTAACTGTAAGGTTTTGTTTTGAATGCGATATTCGACAATCGTTTTCAACTCACCTTTGGCATGTTTCAGCTTATGGATATCGGTATCGATAGCTTGTTGCAACATAGCCAGTTCGGCTTTGACCGCCACAGCTGTGGTTGATGTACTTTCGGTTGCCGCGACAGGTTCGGCTTGCGCTGGGGATGAGAGACTTAATAATGGGATAAACAGGGCAAACACTAGAGCGAGGTAGCGATGCATAGGTGTGATCTTAAATAGAAATATGTCTGAGTATGATAGTGGCTGCCGGATTGACTGTAAAACGTCGTTGAGTGAAATTTGCTTCGGATCTAAGGTTTTTTGCCGCAGGGGTTTACTTGGTTTGCTTTAGGGCTCTTGGTTTTATCCGCAATTTCGACAAGATTAGCCTTTTATCAGCATTTGCAGGCCGCACTCTGGCAGGGATCTGGTAAACTTGCGCATCGCTATTTAGGAATCGTGTTTTCATGTTGTGTTCCCATTGTAATCAGTACATCAAGGTCAGTGACATCACCCAACAAAGAGGCAAAGGCTTCGACGCCCAAGTGCGTTGTCCTCACTGCACCGCTTGGTTAGGCCGTAGCCCAACATTGGCTAAGCTTAAGTTATTAGGCTTTTATTTGAGTGTGTTTACAGCGGGATACAGTTATTTCGATGCCTCAGTGCGGCACTTTGCGATCCCTGTGATGATTTTTTCGCTGATGTTGTTGTTCGTGAGTCACTTTATGGACCAAGTGATCACCATTGAAGCGCCGGAACCCGTCGATGATAGTGACCAAAGACAGAAGTACCGATAACAAAACAATAAGACAATCTGCTGAGGCATAAATGATTCGAGCGCCTATAGTGGGCGCTCAAGGTATAGCGAAAAAGGAGTTTACCCAGGCGAATTACCGCCACAGAGTGTGACTCCAGGTTTACTGAACGACTTGTTCTTGGGCCGCTAAGGAATGCTCAACGTAATAAATTCCACCAAATATCACCACGCTGAAAATCACTATCCCTAAGATAAGCCCTAAGTTTTCACGAAAAAATGCTAGCATGAGAGTTGCCTTTTGGTGGTTAAAAACGGACGCCATATCGAGCTCAATTTCGCCGTTGTGCTCGCTGACATAAAAACTAAATACACTATAGTTACACTCACTTAAGCTAATCTTAAATGTACTCTTTTACCAGCACTCCCGTAAGGTTTCGCCGTTATGTACGAGGCAAGTTGCTGCTAAGATTACCCTGCTCAAATATCTTGTAACCTTTTGCAAAGTAATTACCTTATTGCAACTTGCTATGGCCCTGACATAGACTTATGCAACTTTTTAACTATGGGGACGACTGAGTGAGACTTAAACGTCACATTAGACGCACGATTTCGATATGGCTTTCGGCCATCTTGATATTGCTGTCTTTTGCCGCCTCAGCCCATAGTGTGACCCATCTTGACGATGGGGCTAAGACCCACTGTACCCTGTGCTTCCATCAGCACCAGCTTAACAAGATTCTATTGACCCAACCGCTGACGTTCAATTTAGGCGTGCAGCATTTCGATGTGGTCGAATTTGTTTTACCCCCCTCCATTTCTGAACACGTCAGTGTTTATCGCAGTCGTGCGCCACCTGCCACTCTCTAAATCAACTCAAACATTTTAACTTATTGTATTTCTTGATGACTTTATATTAGTCGTCGAGTGCTAGTTGTATTTTGGAGATATCATGACTGTTTTAAATACCCGAATTTCTTTGGTGGCTTTGGCGTGTGCGTTTGTTTCGCCTAGCCTATTGGCTGAAGATTCGAGCCTCACGAACCCAGCGATCAGTGCCGTATTAAATGGTTACTATCAAACGGGTGAGCGTCCATTAGCCGAGAGCCCAGATGGCTTTGGTTTAGGTGAGACCGAGTTGGCCCTGAGCGCCAATATCGATGATATGTTTTACGGTAAAGTCACAGCTGTGGTTGAGATGCATGACGGTGACACTGAGCTGAATCTTGAAGAAGCCTTCATTCAAACCATGGCGATGCCTGCGGGCTTTTCTATCCGCGGCGGTCGTTTCCTATCGGACATTGGTTACCTCAATAACCAACATTTACACACAGATTCTTTCACCGACCGTCCTGTGGTTTACCGTGCATTTTTAGGCGGCCATTATTTTGATGATGGTATACGTTTCAACTACGTAGCACCAACTGACTTGTATTGGACTATGGGCGTTGAAGCCTTTAAGGGCGACAGTTTACGTGCCGCCGATGAGCATGGTGAGCGTGAGTTTAAGAAGGTCGGCGTTTATACCTTGTACTCAAAAATCGGTGGCGACATCGGCGATAACAGCTCATGGCAAGCGGGTTTAAGTTACCTGCGTAACGAGAATGGCCAAGTGACCGCCCATGAAGAAGGCGAACATGAAGATGAGCATGACCATGGTGATGAGCACGCAGGTCATAGCCACGCCGCATCTTACACAGGTAAAAACACCTATGGTGCTGATTTTGTTTATAAGTGGGCGCCTAACGGTAACTACAAATATCAAAATCTTACCGTGAGCGGCGAGTATTATCGGGTGAGCGACTTTACCCCTGTCGATCTGCATCCTGAGGATGCGCCAAGCCAAGATTACCACCAAGGTTGGTATCTGAGCAGTGTGTACCAATTCACGCCGAGCTGGTCAGCGGGTGTGCGCTATGGTGAAGCGGATACGCAAGAGCTCCATGGCGATCATTTCCATGGGCAGAAGTTGAAAGAATCTGAGGTGAGTTTGGCTTGGCATTCTAGCCACTTCTCGACGGTTCGTTTCCAGTATACCAATCAAAAGGGTACTAACTTCGACGGAATTGAAGACGATAACATCTTCACTATTCAATACATTATGTCTCTGGGGGCTCACGGTGCGCATCAATTCTAATTTAGCTAAATTGGCCGCAGTGGCCTTATCTATCACTTATACCGGTTTGGCCCACGCCGAACTGAACGTGTTTGCCTGTGAACCTGAATATGCAGCATTAGCGAAGGAGCTGGCTCCTACGGCGAGCATCTATTCGGCAACGACAGCATTACAGGACCCGCATCAAGTGCAGGCACGTCCGAGCTTGATCGCCAAAATGCGTCAGGCGGATCTTGTGGTCTGCGCCGGTGCCGATCTTGAGGTGGGTTGGTTGCCTATGCTGCAAATGAAGTCGGCAAACGCAAAAGTGCGCTCGACCGATCAAGGCTTATTTTTCGCGGCCGATCAAATCGAGACCTTAGATAAGCTGGCCAATGTCGATCGCAGCATGGGTGATGTGCATGCCAAAGGCAATCCACATATCCATTTTGACCCGACGCGGCTGTTAAAAGTCGCCACGGCGCTGAGTGCTAAGTTGACTCAATTAGATCCTGCTGGCGCGGCCGATTATCAAAAGTCACTGGCAGATTTTACTACTCGCTGGCAAGCAGCAGTCCCGCGTTGGGAAGAGCAAGCTAAGGGATTACAAGGTAAAAAAGTGATCGCTTACCACTCAAGCTTCAGATACTTATTCAACTGGATTGGTATCGAGCAAGTGGCAGATTTAGAGCCTAAACCGGGTTTAGCTCCGACTAGCGGCCACTTAGCGAGTCTGCTGACGCGTGCTGAGCAAGGGGATATTCTGGCGGTGGTCGTGGCCTCTTATCAGGACGAGCGCGGTGCAAAATGGCTGGGTGAAAAAGCGAACTTGCCCGTGGTGATGTTACCTATGTCTGTGGGTGGCAACGATAAGAGCCAAGATTTATTTAGCCTTTATGACAGCGTGATTTCCCTCTTAAATGGAGTGAAATAAACCTATGTTTGATCTTGAACTGATGTCGATTCTGTTGCCCGCATTGGCAGCGGGGATCTTAGTATTGTCGACGCATATTGTACTTGGAAGACAAGTACTTAAGCGTGGCATCATCTTTATCGATTTAGCTATAGCGCAAGTTGCCGCCTTAGGCGCGATTGTCGCTCACATGGACCACAGATTAGAAGACATGCCGTTTGCTAATGTGTGGATGCCAGCGCTGTTTGCCCTCGCGGGCGCAGGGTTTATCGCTTGGTTATCTAAGCGGATGGCGGGTGAGTTGGAGGCAATGATCGGCTGCTTTTATGTGTTGTCTGCGGTAGCGGCTATGTTGCTGCTGGCGAACGACCCACACGGCGCCGAGCTGTTAAAGCAATTGATGTCAGGTCAGATCCTGTGGGTGAGTTGGTCACAACTGATTTTGCCGGCAGTGGTGTATTCACTGGTGCTATTGGCGATATTCCTGCGTCCCCAGATGTTGGATGGTGCTGGGTTCTATCTGCTATTTGCGCTGGTCATTACCTTGTCGGTTGAATTAGTGGGCGTTTATCTGGTGTTCAGTACCTTGATATTGCCCGCTTTAGCACTGAACAAGTACCGCGGTAAAGGTCGGTTATTTTACGCTTACCTCGTCGGTTTGTTGGGCTATGTTTTAGGATTAGTCCTGTCGGCGACGTTAGATCTGCCCAGCGGTGCGGCGATTGTCGCGACTTTGGCCGTGAGCGCCTTAGTCATCCGTTTTGTGTTAGCTAAAGTTGCGCCTCAGGCAACGGGATCTGAAATCCTGCCAAAGCACCACGCTTAGATAAATATTGATATAAAAGCCCATCTATACACTGGATTTTCAGTATATCGATGGGCTTTTTTGCTTGCTTGTTAGCAAGTCAGCTTACAGATGTAAACAATATATTGAGTCCCAAAGCCATGGTGGATATACTGTCGCCACTTTTATAGTCGGAGTAAATCGTGCTTTTAATCGTCAGATCAATGCTGTTGGCGGTGTCATTGTTGCTTGCCTTTATTTTTGGTGGCTTAGTGTGTTTATTAAGACCTCGGCACCGCGACAATGTACATATGTTCGCCAAGATCTTCTCATCGGTAGCTCCGATCCTTGGGATCAAAGTGATTGTACGTCGACATAAAGATGTGCAGGATGGCCCCTATATTTTCCTCGCAAATCATCAGAATAACTTCGATCTTTTCACTCACACGACTGCGGTACCTAAAGGGACTGTGAGTTTGGGTAAGAAGAGTTTGGCGTGGATGCCATTATTCGGTCAAATCTATTGGTTGTCAGGGAATATTCTGATCGACCGCAAAAACCGTCATAGTGCCTTTGATACTATGGCGAAAACCGTGGAAAAAATTAAACAGAAGAATTTGTCTGTGTGGATTTTCCCTGAAGGTACACGTTCACGTGGTCGCGGTTTGTTACCTTTTAAAGCGGGCGCTTTCCATACTGCGATTGCGGCGGGAGTGCCTGTTGTGCCGGTATTGGCCTCGTGCCAAAGCCACATTAAGCTCAATCGCTGGAATAACGGTGTAGTCATTATCGATATGATGGCCCCTGTGGCGACAGCAGGCTTAGATAAAGCCGATGTGAAAAACTTTTCTGCGCAAATCCATGCCAGCATGTCGGCGAGATTTGCTGAGATAAATCAAGAGGCGGCAGCACTTATGGGTAAAACTCTCGCGAGTGATGACGTATAATGCCAATTTGAGCCAGATTTACCTTAACGGAGACAAATCCATGTCTATTGAAAGTCAGTTAAAAGCCCAACTTGCAGAGAATCGTGACATAGTGCAAGCCCTGCTTGACGATGGCTCAGAGCCTGATGCGGAATATATTATTGAGCATCACTTTTCATCGACCAATTTCGATCGTCTCGAAAAAGCCGCAGTAGATGCCTTTAAATTAGGTTTTGAGGTAAACGACGCTGAAGAAATGGAACTGGAAGATGGTTCAATTATTTTCTGTTTCGATGCTGTCGCGCACCACAAACTAGAAGTTGAATTACTGGATAAAGCCGCAGAACAACTGCTGCAATTAGCGGTAAAACAGAAAGTGGAATATGACGGTTGGGGCACCTATTTCGTCGGTGATGAAATGGATGACGAAGAAGATGAAGACGACGAAGATGATGGTTTCCCTCATTAATTCGTACGTGAATATCTAATCTGTACCGTTTTAAATAAAAATGCCCATCTATGATGGGCATTTTTATTGGTTTGATATGTTAGTCTTGGGTCGTTTTGTTCACACTGGTACTGGTATGCAAAACGCTGCAATTACGGCCTTTTTGCTTGGCTTCGTACAGCGCTTTATCGGAGCAAGAAATCCAGCTTGAGCTGCTGGTGATGTGGGAACCAATTTCGCACACACCTAAACTCACAGTCACTGATATCTTCAGGCTTTCATACAGAATGACGGATGCGGCGATTTTTTCCCTGAGTCGCTCGGTGAAATACATGGCATCGGCGCCGCTGGTTTTGGGTAATACGACTGCAAATTCTTCGCCGCCATAACGTCCGGCGCAATCGGTCTCACGCAGGGATTGGCTGAGTAAGTGGGCGATATGCTGGATCACTTTATCACCCGCAACATGACCATAGCTGTCGTTGATATGTTTAAAGTTATCGATATCTATCATCACTAAACTTGCCATGCCTGAGTAGCGGGCATATATATCGTACTCATGGTCTAAACATTCTTGCCAATGGCGACGGTTATGCAGCTGAGTCAGACCATCGGTTTGGCTTAGACGCTCGAGTTGCTCGTTCGCGGCTTTAAGTTGTAACTTGTTGATGGCGATATCAGTCACATCATAAATAATCACGCTGATATGGGTCACTTGTCCTGTGAGCGATGCCAGTGGCAACAAGGTCACGTTTTGGTACATGTAGTCAGCACGGCCCGTGATCGGGCGGTAGTTTTTAAATTGGAAAACATACGGCCGTTGTTCCCAGCTGATAAAGGCACGGTTTTTAAGCATAAAAACCGATTCCATTTTCTGCTTTAACCAAGTGGCGGGCAGATCGGGGAAGCGGGTAAACAGGTTTTGACCTTTGATCGAATTAGGGGAAACACCGCTGTGATTCTCCATAAAACCGTTCCACAGCTGGATATTGTAATGGCGATCTAATACCACTAATCCCACCTCTATGGTTTGCACCATATCGATGAGCCAGTGTAGTTCGTTCATTGCGCTTTGGTCATTTGACATAGGATAAAATCCAACTGGTTAATCGAGTAAATAGCCGAGTTTATAGCTAAGTGTGGGGATAGAATCCTCGGTGAAGAGCAGTAACAAATCGCATTGAATATTATGATCTTCAATCCGATAGTTGATCTCCATAGCCAAAGTTCGCTGCCATTTCTCTGAATTATCATGGATCAGATCGTTAACCGTGCAGTGCCGTCCTAGCACGACAGGGTGAGCCTGACTAAATTTCATGTCGAGCTGTTCAGAAATGCCGTTAAGGAAGGCGCCGATCAGCACGTTTCCGGTATCGATCAGGACTTCTATCTCAGTATTTTTATCTTCAGGATTGGCTAATCCCATCAGCTTGGCCATGTCCTTAAAGCTGGAATCATGGAACAAGAGCAGGGCTTCACCCGCAATCCCTGCACCGATAAAACCTTGGCAAAGAGCCGATACGGTCGAGCTTTCTTCCGTGGCCTTGAGTGCCATGGTCAACTCACTCACCTCAAGCACGTTCACATTGGGGATGGGCAGTAACACGAATACATCGAGTAACTTAGCTAACAGATCGGCGGCGCGGCCCATGGCGACGTTGGCAATTTCTTGGCAAGCGTCACGCATGTCGACTTTGATCATCGGGACTTCGTCGGCGATATCTTTTTGCGTCAGGGTTAGGATGCCGTAATCTTGCAAAATGTTGCTGATGGCATCGGCGCTAACGGGTTTTTGAATAAAATCTAATGCGCCTAAGGCTTTGACTCGCTCGTGAGCTTTGATTTGAATGTCGCCAGAGACCACAATGATCAGCGCGGGGAGATCCTGCTGCTGCACGGTTTGCAGTACTTCATAACCGTCCATCACTGGCATGTTGAGATCGAGAAACACCACTTCGCCTTTTCCGGCTCGGATAGCATCAAGGCCTTCGGCACCATTGGTCGCATAAGTAATTTCCACATCCCACTCTTTTGGGAGCGTGCGGGCCATTTGCTTACGCGCCATGGCGGAATCGTCACAGATGAGTACAGATATTGACATGCTGACTAGTGATCCTTATTTGCCCATTAATTGAAGATAACACTTATTTTTCAGGTCCGACTGACGAATTGCGTTCTTCGGGCAAGTCTGATTTATATCTTCTAGATGTAACTTATAGATATTATTGATTAATTTCGTTTTTTCGCTGACATTAAAATTTGACTCATTATTGAATCATATGATGCAAAATCTTAAATCGAGCTGGCTAATTTTTAGCAAATAACAAGGATGTAGCGCATAAAAAAGGACGATTGAGTCCATTTGTTTGCGGCTTTATCCTTAGCGGCAAGTACAGTGCTACATAAGTGTCGATGTTGGCGGCGAGGTAACTTCATTGCCGAGTTCGATAAGACTATCTCATCGAAAGATACATTAGGATTACCGCACGTAGTGGCGACAGCCTAACATAAGTTGCCTTCAGTCCATGTTTGAATTGGCAATATTTTGACTCAAGTCAAAAAACAGGCTCATGTTATATCTTTTAGTTAATTATTCCAAACGTGTTAACATTTATTCTGGACTGACCAGTAACGGAATATTTCATGAGTGGCCAAAGTGTACAAGTCAAAATCGATGATGGCATCGCCTATGTGTTGCTTAATCGTCCTGAAAAAATGAATGCGATTAATTATTTAATGTTTAGTGAGCTCGACCGTGCGATTAAAAAGATCAAATCCAATCGTGGGGTGCGAGCGGTGATCGTCTCGGGTGCGGGTGGCAATTTTAGCTCAGGGCTCGATGTCAAAAGCGTGATGTCGGCACCCATGCAGGCGGTAAAATTACTGTTTAAGGGCTTACCGGGGAATGCGAACTTAGCCCAGCGGGTGTCATTAGGTTGGCAAAACTTGCCCGTGCCTGTGATTGCCGTACTTGAGGGTTGTTGCTACGGCGGCGGTATGCAAATCGCTTTGGGCGCAGATGTGCGCATTGCCAGCCATGACTGTAAGTTATCGATTATGGAAGCAAAATGGGGACTCGTGCCCGATATGGCTGGGTTGGTCGCGTTAAGGCAAATCATGCCTAAGGATCAAGCCATGCTGCTGAGCCTGACGGCCAAAGTGCTTGAGAGCAATGAAGCGCTGACCTTAGGACTCGTGACCCAAGTGAGCGAGACGCCGATGGAAGTGGCTCAACAATTGGCGCAGCAACTGATGCAAACCTCACCTGATGCAGCAGCGGCCATCAAACTCAGCATTAACCGCAGTTGGACGGCATCGGTGCGCAGCCTGCTTTGCCGTGAGTCTATAAGTCAGATTCGGTTATTGTTAGGCAAAAATTGCAAGATAGCGGCGGCGCGTCAGCTGAAAGATCCGCAGAAACCTTACCAAGATCGTCAGTCGGGCTGGTAATGCTATTTTGTCTGAATTAGCTTTTATCGCCGTTGTTACTGCGCGCCGCTCATACGGGCAGAAAAGCCTTTTATCGCATTTAAACAATTCTGCCATGCGCTCTCGTTATCTAAATTGAGCGCTAAGCTGGTTTGGCGGTAGTTAGGACTTTTTAAGGTCACGGCTAAAATCTTACGATTAGCGGCTGTTTCTAATGAGGCGGGATGACCGTCTGGCGATTGGATATCTAAAATCGGTAAGGTGAGTTTCGCCAGTTGCTCCGCGAGTGCTTGGTTGAGCTTTTCATCCTCGCGATAGGGATTGATGACGATCAGCACATCGGGATCGGCAATCTTCTTTTGGCTCAATAGGCTTATCAATAATCCTGCGCTTTGGTCGGCGGTGATCAAAATGCGTTTGCCCGCATAATCTGCGCCGACCGCATCTAATTGCGACATGCTTTGGACCAGAAAGTCTTCCTGCTCTTGCAGATGTTTGCTGTTATCTTCGGGCTTGATTTTAGGGCTAGGTTTATTTGACGGTGAGCTTAACTGCGCGGCGCCGGGCGAGGTGACTTCGGTGGCGGCGGTGGCAAAATTGGCCGCAGGCAGTTCAGTTGGCGGGGTTAAACTTAAGCTGGCCCAACCGGCAGGATTGATATTACGGCGTACAAACGCCATCAATCCCGGTGCATCTGCCGTGCCGTTAGTGGCGGGCAGAATGATCGCCGCACCGAGTTTCTTTTTTCCTTCCCATGGTCGCACCAACAAATCGTAGGGCTGATTGTCTATGGTAATTTGTTTGACTTCATTCTCAGGTAAATAGCGGTTATTTAATTTTTTGGCACTGACTTCTGCTGGCGTTGGCGTAGCTGTTGCTGGGTCTGCCGCGCGGGAAGAGATGGCTGTGAAACCAAGTAGGAGGCAAAAGAGAAGCGAAATAATGCGTGCCATAGAATTGATAACCACCTGTGTAGTCTCATTAATTCATCAGTGCTTGAGTATAACCTGAACAATTACCAAAAAGTGAACTTTCCTCGCCAAAGAGTCGCGCCTCATCATTTGGGATAATCACGTTAATTGGGAAGACGCTGCTGAACAT
The DNA here is from genome assembly GCF_026802235.1 of Shewanella sp. DAU305. NCBI lineage: Bacteria > Pseudomonadati > Pseudomonadota > Gammaproteobacteria > Alteromonadales > Shewanellaceae > Shewanella > Shewanella sp. DAU305. The sequence goes on along the minus strand of NZ_CP113808.1, from coordinate 4,751,290 downwards.
CAAAAGCCGCTTATTATAGAAAACCACTTTGAATCGAAAGCCACAGGGCATAAAAAAGCCCAGCGCTTTGGCTGGGCTAATTGATGGAAACCTGTGGTTTAGCTCGGGACTATACGTGGCTAACGAGCACCATACGGATCGCATCGAGTTGTAACTGGCTGGCATCCAGATAAGTGTTTAACTCTTGCATCTGATTGCGCAGGTATTCCAATTCTTCCTCACGGATATTGGGGTTTACCGCCTTAAGTGACTCTAAACGACTCAGCTCTGTGCTCAGTTGCTGAGTCATTTTCTCTCTGGCTTGGGCGACCATTTCATCGACAACCACTTGAGCATATTCTTCACCCTTGGCAAATAACGGATGCAGAATTGGCTGAGATGCGGTGACTAACTTGCCGCCAATGTGACGATTCACCGCGCTCAATTGCTTATCGAAACTGGCGTAATCCACTTTAGCCGACAGGTCGTTACCATTTTTATCCAGCAACACGCGAATGGGTGTAGGCGGTAAATAACGGTACAACTGGCTCGACTTAGGCGCAGAAGCATCGGCCATGTAGATGAGTTCTAAGAATAAGGTGCCTGCAGGCAGGGCTTTATTTTTTAGAATTGCGACGCTGGTGGTGCCAGTTTCTGAACCTGTGATCAGATCTAGCCCCGTTTGCACCAGTGGATGCTCTTGGGTGATCAGCGCAATATCATCGCGAGATAACGCAGTATCACGGTCGAAGGTCACAGTCACGCCATCTTCTGGCAAGCCAGGGTAGGTTGGGAACATCATGTGTTCACTCGGGCGCAGAATGATCGAGTTTTCACCCTTATCTTCTTGATCGACACCGATAATATCCCACAGACGGATCACAGAACCAATCAAATGGGTATCACCATCATTCTGGGCGAGGCGCTGGACGATAGCCATTGCCTTCTCGCCGCCGTGTGAGTTGATTTCCAGCAGCTTGTCGCGGCCTTGCTCCATGGCGTGCTTGAGTTCTTTATAACGGCTCTGAGTGTGATTGAGCAGGTTTGTCAGCTCGTCGCTGTCATCAACCACAAGCACGTTTAACAGATCTTCGGCAAATTCACTGTAAAGCACGTGGCCACTCGGACAAGTCAGTTCGAAGGCATTTAGCCCTTGGTGATACCACTGCATCAAACGTTCTTGGGCGGTGTCTTCAAGGTACGGCAAGTGAATTTGGATATCATTTTTCTGGCCGATACGATCTAAACGACCGATGCGCTGTTCCAATAAATCTGGGTTTAGCGGCAGATCGAATAGTACTAAGTGACTGGCAAACTGGAAGTTACGGCCTTCAGAACCAATTTCAGAACAGATCAACGCCTGTGCGCCGCCTTCCTCTTGGGCAAAGTAAGCGCCGGCTTTATCGCGCTCGATAATCGACATGCCTTCGTGGAATACCGTCGCTTGAATCCCTTCGCGGGTGCGCAGGGCTTCTTCTAAGCTCAGGGCGGTTTCCGCTTGGCTGGCGATGATCAGCACTTTTTTGCTGCGGTGTGATTTTAAGAACTCAATTAACCAATCCACACGGGGATCGAACTTCCACCAACTGGCGCTGTTATCTTCAAATTCTTGATACAGTTTTTCAGGACTCAGGGCTTGCGCCGCTTTCGCCTCTAATGACTTGTGTCCGCCCATCATGCCGCTGACGCGTGCGGCAGTTTGATATTGATCTGGCATGGCGTGTGGGTAAGCGTTAAAGAAACGCTTTGGGAAGCCTTTTACTGAGGCGCGACTGTTGCGGTACAAGACGCGGCCAGTACCGTGACGGTCGAGTAATTCTTGCAGTAATTCGCTGCGAGCAGCTTGCTGTACTTCGGCATCAATACCCTCGGCTTGGATTAAACGAATACTTGGGCTGATGTCTTTCTCGCCCAGTAATTCGGTCAAGCTGTTGATAGCGGTATCGGGTAATTTAGCGTTGCCAGCCAAGGCTTCAGCGGCAATGGCGACGTCTTTATAGCTGTCTTCTTCGGCTAGGAAGGCATCGTAATCGTAGAAACGATCCGGATCGAGCAGGCGCAAACGGGCGAAGTGACTTTCATGGCCAAGTTGATCCGGCGTTGCGGTTAATAGTAAAACGCCTGGGATCACTTCGCTTAATGCTTCAACCACTTGATAGGCGCGGCTTGGCGCTTCTTCGGTCCATTCTAAGTGGTGAGCTTCGTCAACCACTAACAGATCCCAATCGGCATCTAGGGCTTGATCGAGACGTTTTTTCTTACGCAGTAATTCGAGTGAACAAATCACTAATTGTTCTGTGTAGAAAGGATTGTCGTGATCGGCATAGGCTTCCACGCAACGATCTTCATCAAATACTGAAAAACGCAGGTTAAAGCGGCGCAGCATTTCCACTAACCACTGATGGCGCAGAGTATCGGGCACGATAATCAGGATACGTTCGGCGCGGCCGGTCAGCAGTTGTTGGTGAATAATCAGACCCGCTTCAATGGTTTTACCTAAGCCCACTTCGTCGGCCAGCAGTACACGCGGTGCATAGCGACGACCGACTTCATGGGCAATCCACATTTGATGCGGAATAAGTCCAACGCGTGGACCTTGCAGACCAAGCAAATCCGATGAGGCCAGTTTGTGGCGCAACATTTGGCACTGATAACGCACACCAAAACGGTCGAGGCGATCGATTTGGCCGGCGAATAAACGGTCTTGGGGTTTATTGAAACGAATATTGTGGTTCAGCAGGGTTTCACGCAGGGTAACTTGCTCGCCTGTCTCACTGTGAATGCCGTGATAGATCACTATCCCGTCTTTCTCGGTCAACTCGCTGACCGCAAGGCTCCAGCCTTCATGGCTTTCAACCGAATCGCCGGGATTGTATATAACGCGTGTCAGAGGGGCTTCTGCTCGGGAGAACATGCGATTCTCACCCGTGGCAGGGAATAAAACAGTGACCATACGGCCTTCTACTTGAACCACAGTTCCTAAACCAAGCTCTGACTCGGTATCACTTATCCAACGTTGACCTAAGGCGAACGGCATCTTAAATTCTCATTTCTAGGCGGACTCTAACAAAGGGCGCGTATGTTATACCAATACTCGTGATATTTAAATCGCCCTCTCACCCGTTAGAGCCTAATTCCCAGAGTGCTAGATTACAAATTGTACAAGCGACAAAATTGTCGTGCCAGTACATGAAATTGTCACGCTAATGTCACATCCGCGGTTATACACTGCCTCGAGTCTGTATGGTAAACAATGGTTGCTGTATTGTTATCTCGTGAGTTTGGTGCCAATATCAACTTAAGGTTTAAGTGCGAGTAAAGTGCTATCAACTTGAACCTTATGATCATTCTTTGCCATATGCTTTGCCAGTAATAGGAGTTGGGTAACTTTTATTGAGACTCAAAAGTTTGTTTAAACTTTAATGAAGCACTCTGGAGGCGCCATGGAACAAGACGACAGAAAGTTGTTTGTACTGGATACCAATGTGTTACTACATGAACCTTTGGCGATCTATTCGTTTAAAGAGCACGATGTGGTCATTCCTATGACAGTGCTAGAAGAGTTGGACCAGATTAAAGATCGAAAGAGTGATGTGAGTCGGGATGCTAGAGTTGCCATCAGGGCATTGGAAGATACCCTAGGCGGTGAAACCACCCCAGAACAGATTATCAATGGTGTCCCTTTGCCCAGCCGAGAGGGTCATGCCGATGCGGTCGGTTCGCTCTCAATCTTCCCTGACCACCTTGTCGATTTTACCTTAGGCGCCCTGCCGGGAGATGGAAACGACAATCGCATTATTAACACCGCCCTACATCTGCAAAACCTGCATCAACCCCGTACCGTTGTTTTAGTCACCAAAGATATCAATATGCGCCTCAAAGCTAAGGGCGCGGGCATTCAATTAGTTGAAGATTATCGAACTGACCAGTTGATCGACGACATTCGCTTCCTCAGCAAAGGTTTTTACCAGTTCGAAGGTAATTTTTGGGAGCACTTGAACAAGGTCTCCACCGAGCGCCACGGTAGACACACAGTGCATGAAGTACCGCTCAAAGATCTTGAAAATGATAAGTTTTACATCAACCAATACCTTATCGACACTGAGTCTGATTTTTGCGGTCGCGTTACCGAGCGCACAGACACCCATCTGCACATTTTAGATCTTGGCCGTGAGCGAGTGAAAAACCTCGAAGCGTGGGGCGTTAAACCTAAAAACGTCTATCAAGGCATGGCGCTGCAAGCATTGCTCGATCCCGATATCGATCTGGTGATCTTAACTGGCCCCGCGGGTTGCGGTAAAACCTTGCTCGCCATGGCGGCGGCGTTGGAACTGGTGGTCGAACGTAATCGCTACGACAAAGTGATCGTCACCCGTAACACCCCAGAAATCGCCGAATCTATTGGCTTCTTACCTGGCACCGAAGAGGAGAAGATGATGCCGTGGCTGGCTGCCATTACTGATACGCTCGAAGTGCTGCACAAGAATGATGTTAATCCCACCGGCAGCATGAACTACATCATGGAGAAGGCTAACATTCAGTTTAAGTCGATTAACTTTATGCGTGGGCGTTCGATCCAAAACTCCATAGTGCTATTAGATGAATGCCAAAACCTCACTGCCTCGCAGATCAAAACTATGATCACCCGTATGGGCGAGGGCACAAAACTGATTTGTTGCGGTAACTTAGCGCAAATCGACTCTAACTACTTAACCGCAGTAACCTCAGGTTTAACCTACATTGTTGAACGTTTTAAAGACTTTGAAGGTAGCGCCAACGTGTATCTCAATGGCGTAGTGCGTTCACGCTTAGCGGAATACGCCGAAGAGCATCTCTAAAGAGTGTCGGTTTATTTTAGAGTAATCACCAAGGCCTCAGATATTGAGGCCTTAGTTTTATAGAGTAGTAGATTTTTAATCGACTTATCAGTGGTATGAGTAGCCTTTATCCAGCAATTATTTTATGTGATTGGTAGTTTCTTCCTGCTACTATATGGAGCTCATAGCTTTTGCCGCCGTTGGCTGAAATCAAGCGCTGCAATCAAGGGTAGTGGATGAAATCGAGTGAGCCGGATCTGCAACTAAAATCGCCGATCCAGAAGAACTACAACCGTGCCGTTTTTTATACGTACATTGGCGTTATCGTCATGTCTTTGTTGACCGCATGGATGTTTTTCGACCGCCAAAAAGCGCAGCAGATGGAACAGCGTGAAGAACAGGTTCAGCGCCATGTTCTGCAAATCGATTTGCTACTTGAGTCGAGTATTAGAGCGGTAAAAAGCTTACGCAACGTCGCCGTGGATCATTTGCGCTTAGGCGAACTCGTGCGTAAAGAACGTTTACCCCAATACGGTAAATTCAACGAAAGCGGCCAGTATTTTACCTTAGAACCTAGCTACGCCCAGAGCGGTGAGCCTTTTACCAACATGGGTAGGATCACTGGCGCAGGTTCCCTCGATGGCCGCAGTGACAAGTTCTATCAAGAGCTTGAGATGTTGTTCGAGCTGTCGCTGTCATTCCCCGTCGCCAAAGAAGCCGCCCCGAAAGCCTCGGCAATTTATTACCTGTCAAAACGTAGGATTATGTCCTACTTCCCTTGGTCGAATGACGATCAACGTTTTAGGGACGAATTACTCAACAAGAAACAGTTTCAATACGCCACCCCGGCAATGAACCCGCAGCGCAGTGTGTTTTGGAGCGAAGCCTATGTCGACTCCACGGGCAAAGGCTTGTTGACCACTTTAGGTGTGCCTGTTTATTTGGACGATGAGTTCATTGGCTCAATTAACTTAGACATGACGCTTGCCTCGTTAGCACGGCAAATTCGGGTCTACTTTAAGATGCCGGGCACAGTGATTTTACTCGACCAACAGAACAATATTTTATCCCACAGCGATTTTGATAGCTCAGACATCAATCGGGTTTATCACATCAGCCAACGTATTCCCTCTGAGCTGCATTCTTTGCCTGAGTCGGAATTGTTCGATGCCCACGACGGCATCATCCGCAACGGCTATTACATCCATTCGGTTGCCCTGCATAACGCACCTTGGCGTTTACTGTATTTGCAGGATGAAGACGACCTATTCCAAGACTCGTGGGAAAAACTGCAGCTAACCTTTATTTTAGTGGTTATCGCCCTGTCTGTGTTGGTGACCATAGTGCATTGGCAAACGCGCCGCTCTTTTGTGAGTCCAGCCTCGCGACTACTGTCGCACCTTGAGGGTTGCTCGCAAGAGCCGCGTAAGCCACCGGAGAAAATAACCCGCGGCTGGGAACCTTGGTTCTTGCTGGTGAGTCGGATTTTTGAGGAGAACAAGCAATATACCCACCATTTGGCAGAGCAGAATAAGCGGCTCGATAAGCTAGTGGCGCGGCGTACTGAACGCTTAAAAGACACCACAGAGCGGCGTGAGCGCGAATATGCGCTGTTACGATCTTTGCTTGACTCGATTCCCGAAGCCATTGTCTTTAAAGATAAAGAAGGCAACTATTTAGGTTGTAACAAAGCGGCTGAACGCATGCTTGGTTACACAGAGAGCGAGATGATAGGTTTATCATCTGAGGATCTGACCTCGCCAGAAATGGGCATTCGTATCCGCGCCGAAGACGAACAAGTCCTAAAAGATCGCACTCCGCTGCGCTACCAAGAAAAGGTTGAGCTTGCGGGTAAACCTGTGCTGCTCGATACCCTTAAACTGCCTTTCTATAATCGCCGCGGCGAACTGCAGGGCCTGATTGCCGTGTGGCGTGATGTGACGCGCGAATACGAATCCGCCGAACAATTGCGCCTGTCCGAAGAGCGTTATCACTTAGCTATGGATGCGGTGGAGGATGGCCTGTGGGATTGGTATTTAGACTCTGAACAGATCATTTGTAACCCAGCCTATTATTCTATGTTGGGTTACAAAACCAATGAGTTCCCCGCTCTTGTGTCGACGATTGATGAATTATCCCATCCCGACGATCGGATTCGTGTCGAGGAATACCGTGCTCAGTATCTCGCGGACCCTGTCGGCGCTTACGAAATCGAATTCCGTATGTTAGGTAAAAATGGCAGCTATCACTGGGTGTTATCCCGTGGCCGAGTGGTGGAGTTCACCGCCGAAGGCCAGCCTAAGCGTATGCTCGGTACCCATAAGGATATTACCCGCCATAAGAGTAACGAAGTGGCGCTTTTGGAAGCCAAGCAAGACGCCGAATTAGCTAACCTCTACAAGAGTGAATTCTTGGCCAACATGAGCCATGAGATCCGCACGCCGATGAACGCCATTATCGGTATGTTGCAGTTGGCGCAGCGCACCTCGTTAACGGCGCAGCAGAAAGATTACCTCGAAAAAGCCGGTTTCTCGGCGCAATCGCTGCTGAGGATCATCAACGATATTCTCGACTTCTCTAAAATTGAGGCGGGTAAGTTGGAGCTTGAACGGGTGCCATTCCCGCTGGATAAAGTGCTCGATCATGCCCTCGATCTCAATGCGCTCAAGGCACAGGAGCAGGGCGTTGAGTTACTCTTATATGCCCCTGTGACGGCGGGACTCATTCTTAAGGGGGATCCACTGCGTTTAGGCCAAGTGCTGATTAACCTGTTATCGAATGCGGTGAAATTTACCCAATCAGGCGAAATTGAGCTGGGCTGTGAAGATGTCGGCGAGCGCGATCATCGTATTACCTTGAAGTTCTGGGTGCGCGATACTGGTATCGGCATAGGTAAAGATCAGCAGGATAAGTTGTTTGATGCCTTCGCCCAAGCCGACGGTTCGACCACCCGCAAATACGGTGGCACTGGCTTAGGTTTATCGATCAGTAAGCATCTGGTGTCTATGATGGGCGGTAAGATGCAAGTGCAGAGTGAGCTTGGGGTCGGAAGTACCTTTAGCTTTACCATCAGTTTTGAGATTGCCGAAGCCGCTAAGATTGAGCCTTTGGTCGTACCGGAAAAACTCAATAGCCTACGCACCTTAGTCGTTGACGATAACCCGACTGCACTGCAAATTTATTCGACCTTGATGCGAGATTTCCACTTCGAAGTCGATACTGCCGCTAGCGGCGCCGAAGCACTTTATAAACTGTCGCGGGCACCAATCGATCTGCTTTTGCTCGACTGGATGATGCCAGAAATGGACGGCAGTGATGTGGTCAGCGCCATAGATACTATGGTCGCCGAAGGCCGCTTAGCAAAACGACCAGTGATTATCATGATGACGGCCTATGCAGCAGAGCCTTTGCAGCATGAAGTCGATAGTGCCAATGTGTTCGCCGTCCTGCAAAAACCCTTCAAGGCATCGAGCTTGTTCGATGAGATCATTGCCGCCTTTGCCGATGAGCCGAGATTGAATGTGGTTCAGCCTATGGTTGAAGTCCAAGTTGAAGACGGAGAACACACAGGTTTAGTGCTACTGGTGGAAGATAATTTTATCAATCAGCAAGTGGCGACTGAACTCCTTAAAAGTGCAGGCTATGAAGTGGTGCTGGCTGGCAATGGCCAAGTGGCGCTGGATACCATCGACTCGCGGCCGTTTGATGCCGTGTTAATGGATATTCAAATGCCAGTGATGGACGGGTTAACGGCCGCAAGGGCATTGCGTGAGCGTTTTAGTGCCGATGAACTGCCTATTATTGCCATGACTGCCCATGCCATGTCGGGCGATAGGGAAAAGAGTTTAGCGGCGGGGATGAATGCCCACATCACTAAACCCATAGTACTCAACGAATTATTTGAAACATTAAATCACTGGATCAAACATAAGAATCAGCATCAGAATCGTTAATTTATTTGCTCGGGGCCAGTGATGGCCTCGCATTATTTACTTTAAATCAATTGCTTGAGATAAGCAGTCATCAAAGATGCCAATGACTTAAACGATTTATAAGGTAAATAACGCAGCCAGCCGTATCAGGAGGAAAGATGAAACCCCAAAGTTTAGCCTTAGCCTTATCCATAGTGCTGTTAGGATTTCCCACAGTTACCGTCGCAGCAGCCGCGCCTAGCGCCAAGATCATTAAGCAAAGCCAAGAGGCGAAAGGGTTTCTTAATCTCTATTACGAGGATTCTCAGGGAGAGTTATACCTTGAGGTCAATCGCTTAAATCAGCCTTTTCTCTTGGTCACTAGTTTGCCGCAGGGCGTAGGTTCGAACGACATTGGTCTCGATCGCGGCCAACTGGGTCAGACCCGCATGGTGCAGTTTGAGCGCCAAGGCCCCTATATTTTACTCAAGCAACTCAATACCCAATATCGTGCTAATACCACTGACGCTGCCGAGCAAAGATCGGTTGCAGAAGCCTTTGCCGATTCTGTGTTATGGCAGGGTAAAGTGATTGATGGCAAGCCAGATCTGGTGGCGATCAACGATCTGGTGCTCAATGATTTACACGGCGTATCTTCCGTATTGCAACAAACAGAGCAGGGCAATTATCGGCTGGATCTGAGCCGTTCTGTCATCCTACCCAAAGGGATAAAATCCTTTGAGAAAAATGCCGATGTGGATGTGCAACTCACCTTTAAAGGCGATGTCGCAGGCGCACAGGTCGCACAGGTAACCCCCGACGGCACCTTAATGTCGGTGCGGATGCGTTATTCCTTTGTTGAGCTGCCTGATACTGATTACCAGCCGCGGGCTTATCATCCGATGAGCGGCTATTTGTCCGATGAGTATCAAGACTATGCGACGCCCTTTGACCAACCTTTAGTGCAGCGTTTTATCCTGCGCCACCGTTTACAGAAAGTGCATTCTGGCCCTGCGCCAAGCGAAGTCGTTAAACCTATTACTTATTATCTCGATCCCGGTGTGCCTGAGCCGATACGGTCTGCCTTGCTCGATGGCGCGCGCTGGTGGGAGACGGCTTTTACTCGCGCCGGATTTATCAACGGCTTTAAAGTTGAGTTATTGCCTGCAGATGCCGATCCGCAGGATATTCGCTACAACATGATCCAATGGGTGCACAGGGCGACGCGGGGTTGGTCCTATGGCGCTGCACTGACCGATCCTCGCACCGGTGAAATCATTAAGGGTCAAGTCACGCTCGGCAGCTTGCGTGTGCGGCAGGATTACTTGATTGCCAAAGGCTTAACCGCAGGCTGGCAGGATAGAGTGGCGGCCGAGAAAGCGGCGACAGCCTTGTCGCTGGCGCGTATTCGCCAACTGGCTGCCCATGAAGTTGGCCATACCTTAGGGCTTGATCATAACTTTGCCGCTTCGACCAATCAGGATGCCTCTGTGATGGATTATCCCCATCCGAAAATCCTGCTAAAGGGCAATGATATTGATATTTCAGCGCCTTACACTACAGGTGTTGGCCCTTGGGATGATTTTGCTATCGCCTATGGCTATAGCGAACAAGGCGATGCTCGCACCCAACAAGCGTTGCAAGTCGACTTACTGGCCGATGTGGCGAAACGTGGCTTACGTTATATCGGTGAGGCCGATTCTCGCCAAAAGGATGCGAGTCAGGCCTATGCCAGTTTGTGGGATAGTGGTGACGATCCGATCGAGCAACTAGGTAAGCTCGACAAAATTCGCACTAAGGCGATTGCGGGATTCTCCAGTGCAGCCTTGTTACCCAATGAGCCACTGGGCGAGCTAGCCGATGCCTTTACGCCAATTTATTTGCTGACGCGTTATCAAATCGATGCGGTTGCTAAGTTTATTGGCGGCACTGACTATAACTATCAATCTATCGGTGAAGGCAGCCGCTGGAGCTATATTGCGCCGCAGTTGCAGTTAACGGGTTTAGACGCACTGCTTAAAACCTTAGATGCGGCGAGTTTAACTGTGCCGCAAATCTTGCTCGACAGTTTAGTGCCAAAGGCGGGGAATTATCATGCTACGCGGGAATCCTTCGACTCAGGTTTAGGCGCAATTAACGATCCTCTTAGTATGGCTGAAGTATTTAGCCGTCATACCGTGAGCTTGCTATTGATGCCTAAACGTTTGAACCGTGTCAGCCAAGCATCCATGGCGGATAGCGAGCAGTTATCGGTGACGACATTACTGGATAAGTTATTCGCGGCGACCTTGTATCAAGAGGACAAGCTTGGGCTGGTCGAAGGCGTGTGGATGCGAGTGAACGCTGTGGTAATTGATGAAGTGCTGGCAACGCTGCACAATCCTCAAACCTCACCAGAGGTGAGGGCTGCGATCAACGATCGCGCTCAGTTTGTGATTAAGCAATTGAAAGCAAAGTCGAATCGAGCGAATGCAAGTCTTGCGGCCCATTATACTTGGTTGCAACAGGGTCTGGCTGCGGGCTTAACCGATGCTAAGGTTAAGCTGATCCCTAAGCCGTTAACCTTACCGCCGGGATCGCCGATTTAATCTTATGAACATAGGCGCCATTAGGCGCCTATTTCTTTTGGATTTTTCGGATAAAAGTGATTGGCTTTACGCTCTAGATGGGTAAAGCGGCGGGTGTTTTTGTAGGGCAGTTTCATAAAGCCCGACACGCCGTGGCCTTGGATTTTGCCGACATGATGCAAGATGCGATCGAGACTCGCACGAAACGCCGCTTGCTTACGTGGATTGAGCAGCTTCAAGTAACTGTGGATCTTTAAGTGATTCGGCAGTGCCTCAAAAATGATGCAGCCTGTGTGGTGAATTTGGTTGATGCGGGCTAATTCTTCCATGATCTCCACCGGCAATTCGAGGTTTTCGTCGGGATCTTTACCGTCTTCAAAGTAAGAGTGTAATCGTGACTTATCTTCTAAGGTGGGCACATCACCGACTTCAAAGGGTAATTGCAGATCGGCGCTGGCGACAAACGGCTCGCTTATATCTGTGCGCTCGATATGCAGCGTGTCTTTGGCGTTAAAGAAACAGGCCTTAAATACCCCAATACGTTTAATTCCCCGCGCCAGATCCACCATATTGTTGACCGCAATGATCAAGGCACTTTTTTGTTTTGCATCGTAAATCGCAAGATTGGAGTCGATAAACACGCCGGTTTCTTGCCAGTGGATCGCGAGACCGCCCACGATCGGATATTGCGCTAACCGACCCACGGCGGCGATAAAACCTTTTTCGGTATCGCCCATGCCTGCGAGGAAGTTGCGGTAATATTTTTCGAGCTGAATATCATCCATCTTGGCGATAGGATCTTGGGCGTTATGTTCCTTTAAAAAGGACTTACGCGAACTGTAACTGACGGTTTCAACGTCTTTGTCGCGGGATTGTACCCATACAGGAATTTCACCCTGTAACTCAGCTTTGGGCAGTTCTGGTAAATGCAGTCTGTGGCTGTGGCGCATACTTTTTAAAAAGTAATCGCCAGCAATGTTGCGCTGCTCAGGATCTGTGCTGAGCATGCCCTCTAAGGTACGGGCTAATTCCATTGGTAAGCCAATGCTGGTGGGCGAGATAACTTGTGCGCCGAAGCGGCTTGCTTGCCCTGAGGCTAGGGCATACAGAGTTGCAGCGACACCTTGCTCATCAAAGCGCGGGCTGGAGAGTGCCCCATTGAGTTGTTCTTCGCCGATAAAGTACACATCGCCCATACGTGCGTTGGTATGTTGTTGATCGCTCGACATTAACGCCATCACATTGTCTTCGACAGGCTTGTTATGTTCATCCCTCTGGGCAAACACCGCCGATCCCCAATCGATCAACGATAAGTGTTGCTGCTCAATGTCGTAAACCAGGTTCGAAGGTTTGATATCGCCGTGCACTAAGGGCTTGCCCGTGCGCAGGTAATACAAGATATCGGCGAGTTGGCGGGCGATGCTCATGACCATAGCTGTGGGCAGGGCACCCATGCGGCGGCAAAGTTGGTCGAGATCTTCGCCTTTTGCCCGCTCCATCACGAGTATGCCTTGCTTGCCGACTCGCTCAAATTTGATCGCGCCCGGCACATTGGGATGCTTGAGTAAGGACAGCATAAAGGCTTCTTCTTCGAGCCTATCTTGAATATGTTGCGGCAGATTAATCCGCGAGAACTTAAACACATGGGCATCGCCCGCTTGATTGATACCCGCAAACACGAAACCGTAGGCGCCTTTGCCGACCAATTCAATATCGGTATAACCTAACTTGCTCAGCTGCTGTTTACAGAGGCGGATCCACGCCTTGTGTTTACGGGCATCATTGGCTTTGAGCAAGTAAATGGATTGCTCTTCAGAAATATAAAAATGCTGCAGCTGAGGTGTTTGCAAATTGTGCTCCTTGTTTTGTCCATTTAACCAGTAAGCGGGGGCGATAATCAAATAGCGGCTGGCATTATTTTAGGATTCAGAGCGGCATTAGTGATCAGCGTCAGGCGCGGCTTACCTAACCGATCATTTCGTCACTGACTTTGACTTACATCAAGTTAAATCCTCGCGACTATAGGTAATCTTTGGGACATGAGATGGAATCAGTTTTTGTTAATTAACCCACAGACAAAGTGCAGCTAAGGAGGGCATATGCCCACCCAATATAAAGCCTTGTTGATCGAGCTATTGGAATATCCGCGTAAGCGAATTTTGCAGTCAATGGAAGTGACCCATTGCCCACATGCGGTATTTTTTAATGATAGCGACGAGCAATGTTTAACGTGTCATCAGGGCATGGAGTGTATCTGGATGAACCAGAACGACGAGCTGGTGGCCGTGAACGAAAAATCGATTGCCGAGTTGAAACAGCAGTTGTTGATCGCCGTGGATTTTGTTGACTCATCGTTAAGCCCGCACCATTTATCACGCCGTCAATGTCAGTGTGATAACTGTGTTTGGCTGCGTAAAGTGCAAGCCACGTTAGATCAGTAAGTGAGTCTTTACATTGCTGAGTTTGTCGAATGGCAGGCAGCTTTGCATCCGCTTTAAAATGTCATTAGAGTAAGGACAACTTTAGCGAATAGAGATAAACCCATGGAACCCGGTTTTTGGCATGAAAAGTGGCACCAGCAGCAAATAGGTTTTCATCAGCAAGACATCAATCCTTTCCTCGTTAAGTATTGGCAGAAGCTTGGATTACCCGCAGATACGCAGGTTTTTGTGCCCTTATGCGGCAAGTCGCTAGACATGTGTTTCTTGGCCGAACAAGGGCATCAGGTCATAGGTTGTGAGTTGAATGAATTGGCGGTGCAGCAATTTTTCAGCGATAACCAACTCGAGATGACGCAAACGACTGTGGGTGAGCATCAGCATTATCACACTGAGCAGATCAGTTTGTATCAAGGTGATATTTTCACTTTACCTAAGACTATCACTCAAGAAGTGACAGCATTTTATGATCGCGCCGCGTTGATCGCATGGCCAGAGAGCATGCGTGCACAATATGCCAAGCAGCTAGCGAGCTTGTTACCTAGCGGCAGTGTCGGCTTATTAGTGACCTTAGATTATCCGCAGGAAGCCTTAATTGGCCCACCTTTCGCCGTATCCCCAACTTGGGTTGAGCAGCATCTGAGTGATGACTTTGACATTGAAGTCTTAGCCTCCCAAGATGTGTTGGCCGACAATCCCCGCTTTATTAAAAAAGCCGTGCCTTGGCTTAATGAAGCCGCCTATTTGTTGAAACGTAAGTAGGGTTGAAACGTAAGTAGAATTGACTCGAAAGTGGATCTACAACCCCATTGAATGATCAGTAGTATTAGAGTTCAGTGGGGACTTGTCATTAAAACATCATATCTAAAGTCTAAACTGGCAAGATTATTTAAGACGAAGTGGCGGGCGGATATAAAGCTTTGTTTTCGCTGGAATTTTTTGATTGAGTTTGCTTGAGTCAGCGTGGTTTTAGCTTGTCGGAAGTGTGTTCGTTAGCGAGTTACCCATTACCACCCTATTCGCGATTCAATTTACGCGACTTCGTAATAATTAGGCTCACGCTCTAATTGATTCTGGATGATCTGTACCGCCATTCTTGCACACTTGCCACATTGATCGGCAACACCTAAGCGCTTTTTCACGTCAGCAAGCGAGCTATCGCCCTGGCTTACTGCATTTTTAATTTGCGTATCGGTGATCGCATGGCAAAGACAAACGTACATATATTAGTCTCCAAAGGAATTGCGCCAATTCTAAATGAAAACACTTATCAAATGCAATCATGATTTTTGAGTGATTTTCATACATTAACGTTTTTGTTACATGGCGCACGTTTTATCGTCTATGCTAGATGTGTTTTAGCATTACACTGCTAGGCAGTTTTAGAAGTAGGTTCAGGAATACAGAGTCAGGGTGATGATGCCTCACGGATGGATAACTCATGGATGAATAACGAAGAATTAATCAAAGATCCATAAGGTTTCATGAGAACTAATCTACCAGTTACACAGCGAGAATATGATTATCCAGCGGATTGGATTTTATTGTCGACCACGGATACTCAAAGTCATATTACCTATGCCAACCAATCCTTTTGTACCGTTGCCGGTTTTGAACTCGATGCCATGTTAGGCAAACCTCACAACATGGTGCGTCATCCAGATATGCCTCCCCATGCGTTTGAAGATATGTGGCGCTGCATCAAAAAAGGTGAGCCTTGGAAAGGGATAGTGAAAAATCGCTGTGCCAATGGCGATCACTATTGGGTTGATGCCTATGTCTCCCCGATTTCAGTTAATGGCAAAGTCGTCGAGTTTCAATCTGTGCGCACTAAACCCACCCGCGATCAGGTTAAACGTGCAGAAACAGCTTATGCAGAGTTGAACCAAAAGGGCAGTGTTAGTGCATTAAAACGTACTGTGAGCATGCCCGCCAAATTGCTATTACTAGCACTACTTGCCATGCTGCCGATGCTTTACCTTGCTCTGCAAATTGGTTTAATGGGCTTTATTGCCCTAGCGATAAGCATCCTAGTATTGCTGGTGGGCGGTAATCTGGTGCTGAGTCGTTATTACGCGATAGTGGCTAAGGCAAAGCATATCTACGATAACCCCTTGATGGCGCATATTTACAGTGGAAGCTCTGATGATCTTGGCGCGATTGATTTGGCGCTCCAAATGCAGACCTCTGAGCTTAAGTCGATTCTGGGGCGTGCATCGGATTCCTGTTATAACGTGTCTGAACAAGCCAAAATATCTGCCGCCAAGGGTAAACAAATCCAGAGTACCAGTCAGGCTCAATTGTCTGAAATAGAGCAAGTTGCTACGGCGATGCAGGAGATGACCGCCACATTAGGCGATATGTCTTCCAATTGTGCCGATGCCGCCAGTGCCACGCAAATGGCATCCGCTGAAACCATCAATGGCGATAAAACCGTGTCGAGCACCATTAGCTCGATTCAAGCGATGGCGGAGCAACTGCAACAAACGTCGAAGGTTATTACTGAGTTAGAAGCCCACAGTAAAGATATCGGCACTGTGCTAGATGTGATTCAGAGTATTGCGGGTCAGACTAATCTACTGGCATTAAATGCCGCGATTGAAGCGGCGCGTGCGGGTGAGCAAGGCCGTGGTTTTGCCGTTGTTGCTGACGAGGTTAGGGCATTGGCGCAACGTACCCACGATGCCACCAAGGAAATCCAAAGCATGATTAATCTGTTGCAGCAGGGGACCAATAAAGCTGTGGTCAGTATGCAGCAAGGCGTGGTTGCCGCGTCCCAATGTATTTCAACGGCGGATTTAGCAGGCACGGCATTACGTACGATTCGTGAAGCCATTTCGACCATTACCGATATGACGCACCATATTGCCAGCGCGGTTGAAGAACAATCAAGTGTGGCAAATGAGATGAATCGCAGCGTGGTGAATGTGTCGCAATTTACCCATTCTAGCCATCAACTTGGCAGTGAAATGGTCGACTTGAACGATGAAGTGACTCGCGAGATGGATTCACACTCGGTATTGGTTGATCAATTCTTAAAGCGCAGCTTTAGGGTGTAATCACCTAAAACTTAAGATAACAAAGGCAATAGTCTGACTATTGCCTTTGCTTTTTCTGATCCCTGACTCAATTTCAATTCTCTAACTTAATTTCTGCTCTTTGCATCAATTCCTGAGCGCTAACTCAATAGCCCTTACTAAAGTCGATTCGATTCTGCAGTGGCTCACCGCTAATGTAGCGGCGATAGTTTTGGCTAAAAATCTCGACGATTTGTGCGGGATGGCTTGGCGCAGAAATATGCGGCGTAATGATGGCATTTTCCCGCTCCCAAATGGGATGGCTATTGGGCAAAGGTTCTTGAGCAAAAACATCGAGAATCGCTTGTTGGGCAGGTTTAGCGATAAGCTGGATATTGAGCGCATCGAGATCGAGTGCATCACCGCGGCCGACGTTAAACAGCACTGCATCATCTTTTAGCCTGCCTAAGGTTTCAGCGTTGAGCAGGTTCTGGGTTGCCGGAGTGCTGGGCAGTAAATTGACCACCACATCGGCTTGCGTTAACGTCTGGGCTAAATTGGTCATCGCTTCAATAGCATCAAAACCTTCAACGGTATTACCACTACGATTGATCCCTGTGACATGCATGCCAAAGTGTTTTGCCGTCTGCGCTAGATGCTGGGCAATTGAGCCAGTACCGAGCAAGAGCAATTGCATACCCTGTAAACTTGTGTGACGTATGGGGGGGTGAACTTGCCACTGTTTTTGCTGTTGCTGCTGGCGATAAAAACCATGACCACGGATATGCGCGAGTAAGTAACTGAACACAAACTCACTCATCAACGGGCCGAAAATGCCTTTAATATTGGTAAGTTGATAGTCTTTTCTGCCCCTTTGGCTCATCAGGGCATCTATGCCAGCAAAGCTTGATTGTAACCATTGCAGATTTTTAGCATGGGGCAATAGGGGCGCGGCGAGTTTAGGTTCGGCTAACCAAATATCTGCATCAATTATGCCCGCTGGATCATCATCGAGTATCTCTAAATCAGGGAGTTCCTGCGCCTCAATCAAATCGCGGTACTGTTGATTTGCCTTCGTTAGCAAGAGTAACTTGTGCCCCATGGCGTCTCCCTTTATGCTTGGTTATTGTTATTTTTCAATGTGCTGTCGTGGCCACTTCGAGGGATTACGCAGCATCTTTTTAGGTTGAGTCATTATGGATCAGTTAGTCGCCCTTATTGCCCAGTTGGGTAACATGCTTCGCCCTTGGGCTTTTGATATTGCTACCGCTATGGTGGTGTGTCTTATTTTGGTTTTTTCAGCGGATGTCAATCGTCTCTTAAGGCGTCATTTGTTGGGGCATTCTTTTGTGCTGCGAACATTTGTTTTTATTATTGTGAATGCCTTTGGCTATGGCCTATTGATCGTGAAAGCCACGCCTTGGGTGGCAAGACACATAGTGGCTATGCCATCCCATTGGATGTTTCTGTTAATTGTGGCCATGTTTATTTTTATCGGTTATTGGGCTCAGCGAAATAGCCAAGCTTAATATCGATATCAAGGTTGTCGTTATTCAAAGTAACCAGAGTAATCGGCCGTGGCCACTTGAGCTAAGGCTTGCATGGCACGGTCGGGATAATTGCTGAACACACCATCGACGCCCATCTGCTTAAGTGCATGAATATCTTCGCTATGATCGACCGTATAAACATAAACCTTAGCGCCTCTGTTGTGGGCGTCATCCACTAAGGCTTGGCTGATAAAGCTGAGATCTAAGTGTAGCGAGTAAGCATTTAGCTCACTGACAACCGCGGCATTATCAAGTGGAATACTGGCCAGCAGCGGCGCGACTAAAGCCTCGGGCAAAGCTTGTTTAAGTTCGCGCAGATAGGGGTGATTAAAAGAAGAGATCAGTAACTGCTCCTGGGTAAACCCAAGCTGACTCAAGGCCTTTGGATATAAATCGATTAACGGCGTGACGGTATTAATGCCTTTTAATTCAATATTGACTATGCAGCGCCCCGCAATCAGCTCAAGTACTTGCCATAAGGTTGGTATGGGTTCGCCTTTCACATTGATGCTCGCCAGATAGTCCTTACTCACTAAATGGATCACGCCAGAGCCCGAGCTTTTATTATCAAGCCTTCGGTCATGAAACACGACTAACTCGCCTTCGACATTATGCACATCGAGCTCGACGGCCTGAGCCCCTAATTCTAACGCCTTAGCCATGGCGGCTAAGGTATTTTCGGCCTGATAACCGCTGGCGCCGCGGTGAGCAAAAATAAGCATGTTCTGCGATCCTATTAGCTTCTAATAATGCCTTGTTGCTCTCGACTTTGACCATTCTTAATATGGATTTCCATCTGCGGATAGGCGAGTTCGAGATTGTTTTCTTTGAGTTTTTTAGTCACTCGTTTATGTAAATCATGGCGCAGTGGCCAACGTGCCGACATATCTTTTGCATAGGCGCGCACTTCATAATCTTGGGTATGTTTACCAAAGCCGGCAAACCAGACTTCAGGTTCTGGGCTGGCGAGTGCATCTTCACATTCTTGCACCGCTTGGTACAACGTCGCTTCGACTTTGGCGGGGTCAGAATCCCGCGCCACCGACACATAAACAATGACCCGCGTAATAGGATCTGACAAAGACCAGTTGATCAGCTGCTCTGTGATAAAGGCTTTGTTCGGGATGATAATTTCCTTTCTATCCCAATCGATAATCGTTGTCGCCCGAATTTGAATTTTACTCACGGTTCCCGTTAAATCGCGAATCGTCACTGTGTCGCCAATCCGCACTGGCTTTTCAAATAAAATGATCAGACCCGAAATAAAGTTGGCGAAAATCTCTTGTAAACCAAAACCTAAACCGAGCGACAGTGCGGCAATCAGCCATTGCAACTTAGACCATTCCATCCCGAGATTAGAGAAGCCGATTAATAGTCCTAAGAACACCACCAGATAACGGCTGACGGTTGTGATCGCAAACCCTGTGCCGGGGGAGAGATCGAGCCTTTGCAGGATCATCAATTCAAGTAAGCCGGGGAGATTGGTAGCAATCATCAGCGAGAAACCGACCACTATCAGGCCAAACATCAAGGACTTCATGGTAATGGGCAACTGTTGTTCTAGACCATTGACGCTGGTATTGGTCGTCCACAGCGTAATGCCGTCGAGGAAAGAAAATAGCGCCGTGTGGGTTTGAGTCCATAGACCAATCAAGCTGGCTAAAAAGGCCAATAACAACAGCGAACGCACTAGGCCGAGGGATTGGCTCGAAATGGTTTCCAGATCGACCACGGGTTCTTCGTAGGTATCGAGTCCATCGGCGGAGAGATGATGGGTTTCACCTTTTTCCCGTTGGGCCAAGCGTTCGGCACGTTTTGCCTTGGCGCGATCGAAGGCGATACGCCGGCGTTCAATCAACATCCAGCGTTTGATCAACTGGTATAACAGTAAGAAACCGAGACCAAGTACGATCGACAATTGCAGCTGCAGCAGCATTTGGAAAGCGGTGAAGTAGTAACCTCTAAAGGCTAATCCGGCACTCAACAAAGGTACAGAAATCAACAAGGTCCAGAGGATCTTCTGAATGAGTTTTTTGTTTTTACCGTCTTTCTTGGCATCCGAGTTTTTACGGCTAAGAATTAAGATGTCTTTGTATAGCAAGAATAAAACGATACAGAAAACAATAAAGGCACCACGGCCTATGCTGTTGCGCACCAGTGAGGTGTCGAGCACTTCGGTAAAGCCCATCAAGCCCAATAATGGACTGGCGACCAGCACAAAGTGCCTGAGCCTTGATTGTCCGGCTTGGATGAGTTTCGAGGGGCGCTTGAAATGACCTACGAGTACGCCTTTGTCGAGCGTCAGAATAAAAATGAAGCGATATAAGAGGTAAACTAAACCGATTGCCAGTATGCCCATGCCCACTGCTTGCACAAAATTGCGATCGGATTGATAAAAAATCAGTCCCGCCATGATCACCGGGAAAGGTTTTATCAAGGCATAGCTGACACTGCAGGCGAGCGCCTTGAGGGTATAAATGAATTTATCTTGGGTCACATTGCCCACATAAGTGGTGTAATGATTAAGCAAGCGATTGAATTTAGGCGTGATTAAGTCCTGTACGACTAAACACAGTACCAGCAATATGATCCACCAAGACCAATAATCGTTTTGCTCTTCCCACGCTTTACCCAGCTCATCCCACTGCGCTTGCTGCACTAGCCAAACCGCGCTGCGTTCAAGGTCGGTTAACCATAACTTACTGATACTGGCAGCATTAGGCACCCAGAATAAATGCTCGTTTAGGGTGTTTTTAAGGGTGAGATGTTGCTGACTCAGTTGTTGATAGTTGACCTTCAACTTGCCTAATTCACTCAAGTATTGGTCATAGCTTTGCATCAGTTGAGAGATCAAACTTTGCTGCGAGTGCAGTAGCTTAATCTGCTGCTCATTGTATAAGCCGGGCTGTTCTAACTCTTGATCATTGAGGGCTTGTTGCTGCTCTAAATGGTATCTGTCTAAGCGCGCATCGGCGATCAGGGTTTGCAGCTTTTCGTGGTTTGGCGGCTTAGGCAGCGATTGCAACATTTGCAAAAAGCGCTCACCAAAGGCGGAGTTCATTTTGACCCAAGTGATCTGTTCTTGAATATTTGCCAACTGTTTGGCTTGGGATTGATATTGGGTTTCCGACTGCTCTTGTTGCTCGACCACATTGTTGATCTGCAAGGTTAAGGTTTGCAGTTTCTGGCCATAAATCTGGTTAGTGTCGGCAATGTTGCGCGTAATAGGATCGACGACTTTGCCCGTGTTGACTAAGTTTTTGGCTAAAGTGGCATCGGTTTGTTGCTGACGTTGTTTATTGATCGCCTTGTTGATGGTTTCAATCAAGGCTTCTTGCTGCACGAGTTGTTGTCGTACTAGCTGTAATTGTAATTGCGTCAGTTCAATGCGTTTTTGGCTGCTGGCGAGTTCAGCCTCATTGGTCGCAAGGCTTTGTTCAAAGAAGAGTCGTTGAGTTTGTTGTAACTCACCCGTTGGGGTATCAAGTGGGGCGAGTTCAGCCTTTTTGTTTTGGGCGACACTCTGCCTTGCGCTGGCGATCACTGTGGGTAAGTCGTTGTGGCGCTGTAATAAATCGTTTACTTGTCGGCCAAGGGTCGATTCGCTTTCTTTAAGCTCAGACAAACGAATATAGGCCATCGAAGCTTGCTGGCTGAGGTCTGTGCCTTTTTCCAGTGAGAGAGGTTTGTAGGCTTCTTTCAGTGCTTGGTTGGTGCGCTTCTTGTGTTGTTCAAAATCGATCTGCGCTTGTTGGAAACTGGTCGCACTGGCGGCGAGTTTCTCTATGTTAATTTTTAGGTCGTTAATTTGTTCATCAATGCTGAGATTTTGTTGCTGATCTTGCTTGTTCATGCCAAGACGTTTGTCCAACTGCAAAGGCGAATTGGCTAGGACGGAAAATGAGAAAAAAGCAATAACGAACAATAAAATACGTGGCATATGGGCTAAAGACATTTAGGGGCGAAAGACGCTCCATATTAGCCAAATTGCGTTGAGATTGGTATGTTTCAGGCGTTCTTTTTTCGCCGCTGTGACTGGTGCGATTGATGGGTTTCGAAGATGGCGGTCGCGACTATGATAGTGCCGCCGATTATGGTGTTGAGATTGAGCTCTTCACCCAAAATAATCAGCGCTAACATGGCGCCATAGAAGGGCTGTAAGCAAGAGACTAGCCCAACCGTTTTGGCGCTGAGTTGCCTCAGTGCGGAAGTGAATAGCGCATGGGGCGCGGCGGTAAAGGCAACGCCGAGTAAAATAATCAATCCCCACACATTGAGTGAGATGCTGTTCAGTTCCGTTTGGTGCCACGGCATTAGGAACACCACGGCGACCAAGGTTTGGTAGAACATGGCATGTGGGCCGCTGTACTGGGAAAAGTAGCGTTTGTGCAATAAGTTACGGGCGGTGAACAAGATGGCGGACACTATGCCGATGGCAATGCCCAGCGTAGTGTCGTTACCTAAATTGGCCTCAGGGATGAGTAATATCACCCCTATCAGCACTAACACGCCGCTGATCATATCGAGTAATTTTATTTTACTGCCTGTCAGCAACGGCTCGGCAATCACTGTCATCACCGGATAGGTGAAAAACGCAATCATGCCAATGGCGACCGACGAGAGCTGCATGGCGGCAAAATACGTGACCCAATGCAGGCTTACGATAACCCCAAGCCCGATGGCGACCAGATAATCTTGTTTGCTGGCCAGCGTTAGCCGTTTACGGCTGAGTTTGACCAGCAAACCTAATACAGTGGCGGCGACGATACAGCGTAGGAAGGTGATGTCGAGGGCACTGAGTGGGATTAATTTAGAAAACAACGCCGTGCCGCCAAATAGCAGCACAGCCAAATGTAATTCAATTAATCCCGAAGGTTTAGCAGAACTCAAGAAGGGTTAATCCGCTTGCTTAACATCTTTCAGGTTAGCGAATGCTTGTCCCATACGCGTAACAGCTTCGGCTTCGACACCTTCAGCAAAGGTCGCGATAGCATCTTTAGCAAACAACATCACTACAGTACTGCCTAACTTGAAGCGACCCATTTCTTCGCCCTTGTCTAAGGTGATGGCATCGGGGCCTTGGGTTGGATATTCCCAAGTGAAGACTTGCTTACCTGTCGGCGGCGTGACTGTGCCTGCCCAGACGGTTTCGATACTGGCAACAATCGTTGCACCAACCAATACCATGGCTAATGGACCTAATTCGGTTTCGAAAATCGCCACCACACGTTCGTTGCGGGCAAAGAGACCGGGTACGTTTCTCGCCGTTAACGGATTTACCGAAAACAGTTCGCCAGGTACGTAAGTCATTTTTGATAACGTGCCTTTAATCGGCATGTGGATACGGTGATAGTCTTTAGGCGCCAGATAAATAGTCGCAAAATCACCGCCTTCGAAGCGTTTAGCATCTTCAGCTTGATCGCCAAGCAAGGTTAACGATGAATAGTGGTGACCCTTAGCTTGGAAGATGCGGCCGTTTTTAATCGGGCCTAATTGGCTTACGGCGCCATCGACGGGATGCACCATGATATCGGCGTCCATATCTAACGGACGAATACCGGGTTTAAGGGCGCGGGTAAAAAAGGCATTAAAGCTTTTATAGGCTTCAGGCTCACTTTGCGCCGCTTCGCTCATATCAATTTTATATTGCTTGATAAACCACTTGATAGCGGCCGTGGTTAACGCGCCCGCTTCGGCTGCGGCGAGTTTACCCACTAAACGAGATAATAAGTGTTTCGGCAGCATGTACTGCAGCGCAATTTTGACTTTATCCAATTTTAATTCCTTTTCTTACTGCTCAATCTTTGCTGAGACTGTTGTTATTTATCAATAAGTCGTTATTCGTCAGTGGCCGCACGGAAATGGCGGGCATGACGTTGTTCATCTAAGCTGGCGATAATTTTATGGTAATTATGAAAGCGATCTGCGCTGATCTTGCCTTGGCTCAGGGCTTCTTGCAGTGCACAGCCGGGATCGTCACCGTGTTTACAATCACGGAACTTACACGCGCCAAGATACTCGCGAAACTCGATAAAGCACCAGCCTACACGTTGCGCAGGAAGATGCCAGAGGGCGAATTCGCGCACGCCTGGGGAGTCGATTAAATCGCCGCCACTAGGCAAGTGCAACAGTTTGGCTGTGGTGGTGGTGTGCTGACCTAAACCTGAGTTATCGGAAACATCACCAATCACCAGTTCTGCATCGGGTAATAGGGCATTGATGATCGATGACTTACCCACACCAGATTGACCAGCAAATACGCTGACTTTATCTTTGAGTATGTCTTTGATGGTATCGATACCATCACCTAACTTGCTGCTGACTTTATAAACTGGATAGCCAATATCTTTATAGCGCTGCAGCGCTTCATCGATTGCCTGCGCTTCATCGGGATTGAGCAAGTCAATTTTATTCAAAATGATGATAGGCGGAATATCGGTATCTTCAGCGGCCACTAAATAACGGTCGATGATCTGGGTGGTAAAGCTGGGTAATACTGAGGACACAATTAAAATCTGGTCGATATTCGAGGCGATGATTTTCACGCCATCGTATAAATCTGGGCGTGTGAGTGATGAGCGACGTGGATGAACGGCTTCAACAATACCTGCGATGCCGCTATTGGCTTGGCTCTCAATGGCTAAGCGTACGATCACTTTATCGCCAGTCACTAAACTGGTGACGGCACGGCGAATATTACAGCGCACAACTTGGCCGCTTTCGGTTTCTATGTCGGCATGTTGGCCAAAACGAGAAATCACAGTACCGGGCTGTTCTTGCCCCAGTGAACTATCCTGTAACTCTGGCGTATTTTTTTCGCCACTGTCACGATTGAGTCGCTTCTCGTGATTAGCACGCATACGGCGTAATTGACCTTGGCTTAGGGGTTTCTTTTTACTCACTGATTCGTCTTCGTCAATTAGGTGATTTTTTGTGTCGGAAAAAAGCAGTATGATACACGCTCTTGAATAAAAAAGCCTGAATTTAGGCTAACTGACATGATAAGGCTGATTTATGACGGCAGATGTAAATAATCTCATTTGGATCGATTTGGAAATGACAGGGTTAGAGCCCGACGTCGACAGGATCATTGAAATTGCCACTTTAGTGACAGATCAAGAACTCAATATTATCGGACAAGGTCCGGTTATCGCGATTCATCAATCGGATGACGTGCTAGCTGCTATGGATGATTGGAATCAAAAGCACCATGGTGAGTCAGGGTTGATTGACCGCGTTCGTGCTAGCCAAGAAACCGAAGCGCAAGCCGTGGCTAAGACGATTGCCTTCTTAGAACAGTATGTTCCTAAGGGCGCTTCTCCAATGTGTGGTAACAGTATTGGCCAAGATAGACGCTTCTTAAATCGTTATATGCGCGAGCTGGAAGATTATTTCCACTACCGCAATGTGGATGTCAGTACGATTAAAGAGCTAGTGAAGCGTTGGAGCCCAGAAACTATGGCGGGCTTTAAGAAGCAAAACACTCACCAAGCACTGCAGGATATCCAAGAGTCGATCGCTGAATTGCAGTATTATCGCAGCAAAGTATTTAAAATTTGACCGATCAGTAGATAAATATGCAAGAAGGGGTTGCAGCCGCATGAATTTTTCATATAATGCGGCCTCAACTTTTTGATGCGAACAGAGATGTGCGGTCATTTAGATTGAAGGCGACATTAGGTCAGTTGATAAAGGTTGATAGACGATACCTTCGTCAATGTTGAAGACAAATGTAGCAGCAATACGAAAGGCGACATTAGCTCAGTTGATAAAGGTTGATAGACGATACCTTTGTTAATGTTGAAGGCAAATGTAGCAGCGATACAAAAGGCGACATTAGCTCAGTTGGTAGAGCGATACCTTGCCAAGGTATAGGTCATCGGTTCGAACCCGATATGTCGCTCCAAATTAAAATTTAGTGATTTGCCAAATCATTAATACAGATTATGCGACATTAGCTCAGTTGGTAGAGCGATACCTTGCCAAGGTATAGGTCATCGGTTCGAACCCGATATGTCGCTCCAAATTAAAACTTAGTGATTTACCAAATCATCAATACAGATTATGCGACATTAGCTCAGTTGGTAGAGCGATACCTTGCCAAGGTATAGGTCATCGGTTCGAACCCGATATGTCGCTCCAAATTAAAACTTAGTGATTTACCAAATCATTAATACAGATTATGCGACATTAGCTCAGTTGGTAGAGCGATACCTTGCCAAGGTATAGGTCATCGGTTCGAACCCGATATGTCGCTCCAATTTCCTAAATATTCCACTATCACATTACTCAATTGACATTAGCTCAGTTGTGGTTTTGATATGGCGATACCTTTGTGATTGTTAAATTAGTCAAGGTATAGGTCATCGGTTCGAACCGCTCTTGATCAAAATCATGTCGCTCCAATTTTCTAAATATTCCACTATCACATTACTCAATTGACATTAGCTCAGTTGTGATTTTTGATATGGCGATATCTTTGTGATTGTTAAATTAGTCAAGGTATAGGTCATCGGTTCGAACCGCTCTTGAGCAAAATCATGTCGCTCCAATTTCCTAAATATTCCACTATCACATGACTCAATTGACATTAGCTCAGTTGTGATTCTGATATGGCGATACCTTTCTTTTTCAAGGTATAGCTCATCTATTCCTTTCTTGATTAACTACTATCCACTGCAAACCCTCTATCTTTGATTCATCATGCACAACCAAAGACTTACTCCAACCTTTTAGACTAAGTGTTTTGAGATCTCTTTTGGCTTTTCTCTCTTATACAAAACAGTGTGATAGGATTTAGATGCGTGATCTGTAGCGTGTTTCTTCAAGTTTTCCTAAATTAGATAGCTTCGCGAAAGTTAAATTATGACCTTGTTCAAATATTCGTAACGCTTTTACTCACATAATGAAGCTAGACAAAATTAATAGCGCCAAGTAGTTGGCCTGACAGTGGAGTGCATTATATGCGTATTCAACAATTACGTGATCTACTTGAGTATGTGGCAAATTGCCGCTTAGATATGGCGCAACTCTATGGCCGACTCAACAATCAAGCTGACTCGGCTCGTGTGAAAATGATGCTGGATTATTTTGAGTCACATCAAAAAACCATGGCAGAGAAACTGCGCGATTATATAGAAGAAGCGCCACATCGTATTCTCGATACTTGGTACAAAGACTTCACCTTTGAAGACTTTACCAAGCGTTGCCAAGATACTATGTTGCCCGCGAACATGAATGAAGACGATGTGCTCAACTTGCACTTAGACTTAGAAAATCGTCTGATTGGTTTGTTAGAAAAAACGGTTAACTCAACCACTGCCGAAGATGCGCGTAATGCGTTAGCCAACTTGATCCGAGTAGAAAAAACTCAGCAACAACGTTTGGTCCACAGCACGATTCGGATGGACGATATCTAAACCGTCATCGCTTCTCCATTCCCAAAGCCAGCCTAGTGCTGGCTTTTGTCTTTGTGTCATCTATTTATTGACGACTTTTGCGCTACTTTGCTCCATTTGGGCGGGTATCTGCGCCTGAACTGATTTACGTCATAATTTCCCGCTCCGATTCTTGCTACTTTCTTGATCTATTGGCTGATTTTTTTATCGGCCTTGCTCAATGCTGCCAAGACTCCTATGGTGAGGTAACTCATTGTGGAATGAAGTCGTTGGCGTCTAAGGAGATCCTTCATGGCACAAGATCTATCGCAATTTCCCAAGGCCTTATTTACCCAAGCACAAGTTCGCCAAGCTGAACTGAGTGCTGTGTCGCAGGGAGCCTCTAGCCTCTATGAATTGGTCGAGCGTGCTGGCGCGGCGGCTTTTGAATGTTTAACAAAACATAACCTCAATGCCTCTTCTGTATTTATCCTCGCTGGCAGCGGTAACAATGGTGCCGATGCCTTAGTGTGCGCCCGTCTAGCCCGTGCCAGTGGTATGGCCGTTTCAGTGATGATGACGTCAGCGGCAGGCACGCCTGAGTGTCAGCAAGCATTGGCCCATTATCTTAAAGACGGCGGAGAGTTACTGCCGAAAGCCGTTGCGCCCATTCTTGCGGCCAATATCATCGTCGATGGTTTACTCGGCACAGGTGTGCGAGATGCGGTGCGCGACGATATGGCTGAGTATATTTGCGCCATCAATGACAATGCTGCTTGGGTATTGAGCCTTGATTTACCGTCTGGAGTGATTGCCGATACCGGCGCTGTGGCGGGTGTTGCTGTGATGGCGGATGTCACCTTGTGTTTTGGTGGCTGGAAGCAAGGTTTGTTAACGGGTAAGGCGCGGCATTACAGCGGCGAACTTGAATTTGCCGCTTTAGGATTAACACCTTTCTTCGCTGAAGCGAGTGCACAAAGAGTCGGAAAAGAGACGCTTAAAGATTACTTTGCCGCCAGAGCGCGCGATAGCCATAAAGGCCAGTCGGGTAAGGTCACTGTTATCGGTGGTGATATGGGCATGGCTGGCGCCGTGCGACTGGCCAGTGAGGCATGTCTGCGTGCCGGTGCTGGGTTAGTCACAGTGATCAGTCGACCTGAGCATCAATTGACTGTGAATGTTTCCCGTCCTGAATTGATGTTCTGGGGTTGTGATTTAGTCGATATGGAAGTGTATCTGCGTCTTGGTTGGGCGCAGGTTATCGTGCTTGGCCCTGGTTTAGGTAAGCATGACTGGGGCTATAACTTGTTTAAAGCCGTGGGCTTAAGCGATAAACCCTGTGTTTTAGATGCCGATGCCTTAAATCTATTGAGCAATGAACCGCGCCAGCAAACCAATTGGGTGCTAACACCGCATCCGGGTGAGGCTGCGCGTTTACTCGGCTGCTCTGTGGCAGAAATTGAGCAGGATAGGTTTGCGGCTGTAAGGGCGATACAGCAAAAGTACAGCGGTGTTGTACTGCTAAAAGGCGCGGGAACGGTCATTTTTGATGGCAAACAAATGGTTGTTGCACCTGTCGGTAATCCTGGGCTTGCCAGTGGTGGGTGTGGCGATGTGTTATCTGGTATTATAGGCGCGCTCATGGCTCAAGGAATGGATAACATGCAGGCGACTGTGCTGGGTGTTGTTGTACATGGTTGCGCTGCCGATCTTGCGGCAATACAGGGAGAACGTGGCATGTTAGCGAGCGATTTAATGCCTTTTATTCGCCAATTAGTGAATAGTGATTTACTCTAGGCGGTATGTGAGACTCAAGCGGGGCTGGACTTTGTTCTGTGCCCTGTGCCTTTTTAGGGTTGAGTCGCTTCTCCATTAATAACAGCAGTGATATAAGCGGATATGACAGAGTTAACTTTTTTCTTAGACAACGAAGACGACACTATTGCGGTTGGGCAAAAATTAGCCCGCCATGTCCAAGCGCCTTTGACTCTGTATCTTACGGGTGATTTAGGCGCCGGTAAAACGACGCTGAGTCGCGGCTTAATTCAAGGTTTGGGCCATAAAGGGGCAGTTAAAAGCCCGACTTACACTTTAGTTGAACCATATGAGCTAGAGGGTGTCGAAGTTTATCATTTTGATTTGTATCGTTTAAACGATCCAGAAGAACTCGAGTTTATGGGTATTCGTGATTACTTCACGGATAAGAGTCTGTGCATTGTTGAATGGCCAGATAAGGGAGAGGGTTTATTGCCCGATGCCGATGTCCATATGCATTTAAGTTATCAAAATAGTGGGCGTGAAATACGCATAGAGGCCTTGTCAGAGCCAGGTGAAAAGTTATTAAAAGCGATAAAATAAAAACTAAAATGATAAAAAATAACCCTTATTTTCAAATTATTATTCTTTCGTTATGTTCTTTTTTATCTGTGGCGGCCCATGCGGCTAATCAGTTAGAAAGCGTACGCATTTGGGCTGCGCCTGAGTCGACTCGAATCGTGTTTGACTTAAGCGAAGCGCCTGATTACACCTATTTCTCTTTAGATGGCCCTAATCGCTTAGTGGTGGATTTAAAAAAGTCCGCCACTAAAGTTACGCTTAAAAATCTTGAAAACAACAGTAAGTTAGTCAAGGGCGTGCGAGTCAGTAAGTCGCCGACTAAGGGTGATTTGCGTTTAGTAATCGATTTGGTGAAACCACTGAATGCGAGCTTGTTCTCGTTACCTGTTACTGCGCCCTATGGCAATCGTCTCGTCGTTGATTTAGAAGATAAAACCTTAACAACCGCAACCGCAGTCGTCTCATCCACACCCGTTAAAACCGTTACCCAAGCGGCGCAATCATCCCGCGATATCGTCATTGCTATCGATGCGGGTCATGGCGGTGACGATCCCGGCTCCATTGGCCCTTCTGGCGTTTATGAAAAAAAGGTTGCCCTAGAAATCGCCAGACGTGTTTCGAGTAAAATTAATGATACGCCCGGCATGCGCGCTGTGATGATCCGCACCGGCGATTATTTTGTGAATTTGAATAAGCGCTCTGAGTTGGCCCGTAACAGTAAGGCCGATCTGCTGATTTCTATCCATGCCGATGCTTTTACTTCCCCGAACCCGCGCGGAGCCTCTGTGTGGGTATTATCCATGCGTCGCGCAAACAGTGAAATTGGCCGTTGGTTAGAGCAAAAAGAAAAGCATTCTGAGTTACTTGGCGGCGCGGGTGAGATTATCCAAAACACGGATAATGAACAGTATTTAGCCATGACGCTGCTGGATATGTCGATGAATAGTTCGATGGCCATTGGTCATTCAGTCGCTGGCGATATTCTTAAGGATTTAGGCGGCGTGACTGATTTACATAAGAGTCGCCCCGAGTCGGCGAGTTTAGCTGTGCTGAAATCACCGGATATTCCTTCAATCTTGGTGGAAACGGGATTTATCTCGAATCCTAAAGAAGAGCGTTTGCTGTCGAGTAGTCGTCATCAAGAAAACATCGCTAATGCTATCTACAAGGGTGTGAGTCGTTACTATCACAATAATCCGCCGGCGGATACCTTGCTTGCCCAGCGAGGCGGCGCAAGCTCTAGCAGTGCTAAATCGACTAAAGAGAGAACGCCAACCGCTTATGTGGGAAGTTCAACGGCATCGAACGTCAAACATAAAGTCAGTCGTGGCGAGTCTTTATCGGCCATCGCGCAGCGTTACCGTGTGCCTATGTCTAGCATCAAACAAGCGAATGGGATGAAGTCCGATGTGGTGCAGTTAGGGCAAACGTTAGTCATACCCCAGAGTTAAATAGGAAAGCATGATGGGCATTCAGATCCTGCCACCGCAATTAGCCAACCAAATTGCGGCGGGGGAAGTGGTTGAGAGACCCGCTTCCGTAGTCAAAGAATTGGTCGAGAATAGTCTCGACGCAGGAGCGAGCCGAGTCGATATTGAAATCGACAAAGGCGGTAGTAAGCTGATTAAAATTCGCGATAACGGCTCTGGCATACCCAAAGATGAACTCGCGCTGGCCTTATCGCGCCATGCGACCTCAAAGTTACACACCTTAGACGATCTTGAAGCGATCCTCAGTTTTGGTTTTCGCGGTGAAGCGCTAGCCAGTATCAGCTCTGTCTCACGCTTAACCTTAACCTCGCGCACTGCTGAGCAAACCGAAGCATGGCAAGCCCATGCCGAAGGTGCCGACATGGCGGTTAAAATCATGCCCGCCGCGCATCCTGTTGGTTCGACGATTGAGGTGGTGGATTTATTCTTCAATACGCCAGCTCGCAGACGCTTTTTAAAGAGCGATAAAACCGAATTTACCCATATCGATGAATGGTTAAAGCGCATTGCATTAGTGCGCGGTGATATCCATTTCACACTGACCCATAACGGCAAGATGGTACGCAATTATCGTCCCGCCATGAATGAAGCCCAGTATATACAGCGTTTGACTCAAGTAAGTGGCCGTCCCTTTGCCGAGCAAGCGCTTAAGATTGAATGCCAACACGATGATTTGCGCCTAAGTGGCTATTTGCAGTCACCTTGGTCGCCCGTTATCAGCGATACCCATTACTTTTATGTCAACGGACGCTTAATCCGTGACCGCTTAGTCAATCACGCGGTGCGCCAGGCTTTTGCCCAAAAAGCGGAACTGGAGCAACCCGGCTATGTGTTGATGTTGGATATCGATCCCCATCAAGTGGATGTTAACGTGCATCCTGCTAAGCATGAGGTGCGATTCCATCAGAGTCGCTATGTGCATGATTATATTCTGCAAGCATTGCAATCGGCGCTGGAAGAAGCAGGGGAACTCAACTTCGTTCACTCTAGTTCCTTGGATGAAGTTGAAGATGTGTTTGTGGATGCCCCGACAAACGCCACTGAAATCTCAGCCCCTTTTGTACTTGGTGCTGATTCAGCTCAAGTTAATGTGCCAGCTGATACACTTGAGTCTGCTCAACCGTTAGCTGCCTCTGCCGTTCAAGTAAAATCTGCCGGCGCAGGACGAGAAGGCGCCAGTTTTGGCACTCAAACGAATGCCTTTGGCAGCATGGCCACGCCAAGGGACAATAGTCGCGGCAGTTATTCTGCTGGTGAATCTCGGCAACGTACTGAATTACCGTCAAAGGCGGCAATTGCAAGTTATGGTGCTTTACTGCAAACACCTTCTTACAGTGTAAAAGATCAAGATTATCAGCCATCTCTGCCTATGCCTGCTATTTTAGATAGTCAATATTGGGTAATGGCGACGGCGGATAAACTGAGTCTATTGCCAATAAAATCAGTAGCATTGGCGACGCGCTGCCAAGAGATTGAGGCTAAGCTAGCGACCGGATTAATTGGCCAGCCTTTATTGATGCCAGTGTCTGTCGCGGCCGATGCAGATTGGCAGGCTGTGCTCGATGAACATGACACGCTGATCCGCCAGTTAGGTTTAGAACTAACAATTCGTTACCAGCAGTTGATTATTAAAAAAGTGCCCCCATATATCAGAGAGAGCCAGTTAGCAAAAGTGATCCCTGAGTGGTTACAATCGCTGCGTTTTGAAACACCTGCGCCAAGCGCATTGGCATTTTGGTTGGCAAAACACAGTTTAACGGGATTCGTTTCGGCAGCAGAAATCTGGGCAGCATTTTCGCAGTTAGCTGAAGAGAAAAAACAGCTTATTGCCAACAAAGCAATATTATTACCTTGGCAATCGTGGCTAGAAGAGCAAGCAAGTGAATAAAGAATTACAGCCTAAAGTGATATTTTTGATGGGGCCAACGGCCTCAGGCAAAACTGCTTTAGCATTAGAATTGGCCGAAAAGCATAACTGTGAAATCATTTCGGTCGATTCAGCATTAATTTATCGCGGTATGGACATTGGCAGTGCCAAGCCTTCAGCCGACGAACTGGCCCGTGGGCCACATCGATTGATCGACATTCGCGATCCTAGCGAAAGTTATTCGGCAGCCGACTTTAGAGCCGATGCGATAACCGAGATAGAACAGATTATCAGTATGGGCAAAACGCCAGTATTAGTTGGCGGAACCATGATGTATTTCAAAGCGTTACTCGAAGGTTTGTCACCTTTGCCTAGTGCGGACGAGGCCATTAGAGCCGAAATCCAAGCTGAGGCGGATGAAAAGGGATGGGAAGCACTGCATGACCAATTAAGGGAGATAGATCCCGTGTCGGCAGAAAGAATTCATCCTAATGATCCACAAAGACTTTCAAGAGCGCTGGAAGTCTATAGAATAAGCAGCAAGAGTATGACTGAGCTGACTCAGACCAAGTCTGCTCCCTTGCCCTATGACGTAGTGCAGTTTGCTATTGCACCGCGTGAGCGCAAAGTGTTACATGACTTAATTGCGCAACGTTTTGCGATTATGCTCAAACAGGGCTTTCTTGAGGAAGTCACAGAGCTGAAAGCCCGTGGAGACCTGCATTTAGACTTGCCTTCAATGCGTTGTGTGGGTTATCGACAGTGCTGGCAATATCTCGATGGTGAGTTTGACTATGATACTATGGTCGAAAAAGCGGTTGCTGCTACTAGGCAATTGGCTAAGCGTCAATTAACATGGTTGCGCAGTTGGCCAGAGTTGAATTGGCTCGAAAGTGGTGCTGAGGGGAATTTAGTTACACTTATGCGTCAATGCCGCTAGCTTATTAGCCCTTGCTGTATAATACTAAAACTAAACAAAAAACTATCACTGATATCGATTTATTTTATATAAATTAAAAAGGAAATAATAAAATGGCTAAGGGGCAATCTTTACAAGACCCATTTTTGAACGCATTGCGTCGCGAGCGCGTTCCTGTATCAATTTACTTGGTGAACGGCATTAAACTCCAAGGACAGGTAGAGTCGTTTGACCAATTTGTCATTCTGTTGAAAAACACAGTGAGCCAAATGGTTTATAAACACGCTATTTCTACTGTCGTGCCAGCACGCCCATTCAACGTCACTGGTCACCAAAATGCCCAAGGCGGATATGGTGCTCAAGATGATACGCCTAGTGGCGAATAAGCTATATCTAAGGAGTTTACTTCTTGTTTGATCGTTATGAGGCGGGAGAAACTGCGGTTCTTGTCCATATCGACTTTTCCGATGAGGAACGCCGAGAAGATTTAGTCGAGCTGCAGCTATTAGTGGAATCAGCTGGAGCCCGATCAGTCGGGGTGATTACTGGAAGTCGACGTTCGCCGGATCGCAAATTTTTTGTGGGTTCTGGTAAAGCTGAAGAGTTAGCTGCATTAGTGGCGGCGACCGAAGCCAATGTGGTGATTTTTAATCATGCATTGAGTCCAGCCCAAGAGCGTAATCTAGAACAAGTGTGTCATTGTCGAGTACTCGACCGTACGACGCTTATTCTCGATATTTTTGCCCAAAGAGCGCGTACTCACGAAGGTAAGTTGCAGGTGGAGCTAGCGCAATTGCGCCATATGTCGACTCGCCTGATCCGTGGTTGGACGCATCTTGAAAGGCAAAAGGGCGGTATTGGTTTACGTGGTCCAGGGGAAACCCAGCTCGAAACCGATAGACGTTTGCTCAGAGGACGGATTAAAAATATCAACAAGCGCTTAGAGCGAGTTGATAAACAACGTGAACAGAGTCGACGTGCACGTAAGCGCAGTGATTTGTCGACAGTGTCATTAGTCGGCTACACAAACGCGGGTAAATCAACGCTGTTTAATGCCCTAACATCATCCGATGTTTATGCTGCAGATCAGTTGTTTGCCACACTCGATCCCACGCTAAGAAAGTTAGATTTACCCGATGGTGCCGTGATATTAGCGGATACTGTAGGGTTTATTCGTCATTTGCCCCATGATCTCGTTGCTGCATTTAAGGCAACCTTACAAGAGACAAGGCAAGCTGAGTTACTACTGCATATCGTTGATTGTGCAGATGAAAACATGGCGGATAACTTTGATCAGGTTCAATCTGTACTGAAAGACATCGAAGCCGATGAAGTCATGCAACTCGTGGTGTGTAACAAAATCGATTTACTCGAGGATGTAACCCCAAGAATTGAATATAACGACATAGGCAAACCCGTTCGAGTTTGGGTTTCGGCACAGAAGCGTTTGGGATTTGATTTGCTGTTGAAAGCCATCACTGAGCTAATCGGTGAGGTGATTAAAGAGCTAACACTTAGAATTCCGGCAACTGCTGGACATTATCTTGGCCAGTTTTATCGACTGGATGCGATACAGCAGAAAGAGTACGACGATCTGGGGAACTGTATTTTGTCTGTTCGTTTATCGGACGCCGATTGGCGCCGATTAGCTAAACAGAGTCAGGGTGAGTTAGAAACCTTCATCTACGAAGATTCGATAGATGAGGCTGTTTGTTAATAATCTAATTTATTTCATCCACTTATGGAGTGCTAAATGGCTTGGAACGAGCCCGGTAACAAGGGTAATGATCCTTGGGGAAATAAAGGTGGTAACGACAAAGGACCACCGGACCTTGACGAGGTTTTTCGTAATCTTTCAAAGCGCTTTGGCGGCAAAGGAAACGGCTCAGGCCAATCTTTTAGCTCGTTTAGCCTAATCATCATTCTTTCTGTTGCTGTAGTTGTTTGGGGACTTTCGGGTTTTTATACAATTAAAGAAGCTGAGCGTGGTGTGGCACTGCGATTTGGTAAACACGCTGGCGAAATTGGCCCTGGACTTCATTGGAAAGCCACATTTATCGACCAAATT
The DNA here is from genome assembly GCF_026802235.1 of Shewanella sp. DAU305. Lineage (NCBI taxonomy): Bacteria > Pseudomonadati > Pseudomonadota > Gammaproteobacteria > Alteromonadales > Shewanellaceae > Shewanella > Shewanella sp. DAU305. Next base: position 4,714,953 of record NZ_CP113808.1, on the reverse strand, counting down.
TATCCCGTCGACATTCAATCGGTTCGCTCTATTCCTGCGTCTGGTAGCATGCTGACATCCGATGAAAACGTCGTGAAAGTTGAGCTTGATGTTCAGTATCGTATTTTAGATGCTTACTCATATCTATTTAGTGCCGTCGATGCGAACGCCAGCTTGCGTGAAGCGACTGACAGTGCACTGCGTTATGTCATTGGACATAACAAGATGGATGATATTCTGACTACCGGCCGTGATGCTATTCGTCGCGATACGTGGAAAGAGTTAGAGCGCATTCTTGAACCGTACAAATTGGGTCTTGCTGTTGTTGACGTCAACTTCTTACCGGCGCGTCCGCCTGAAGAAGTGAAAGACGCCTTCGATGACGCGATTTCTGCCCAAGAAGATGAACAACGTTTTATTCGTGAAGCTGAAGCCTATGCCCGTGAAATTGAACCAAAAGCTCGTGGTGAAGTTGAACGTATGGCACAACAAGCGAATGCTTATAAAGAGCGTGAAGTCTTAGAAGCTCGCGGTAAAGTGGCTCGTTTTGAGCTGTTATTACCTGAGTACCAAGCCGCGCCTGACGTGACTCGCAAGCGTTTGTATCTCGATACAATGCAGCAAGTGATGACAGATACGAATAAAGTGCTGATTGATGCCAAGAACAACGGCAACTTAATGTACCTACCGCTAGATAAGTTAATTCAGCAGAAGCCTGCGACAACTGAGCTGGAAGCTAAGCCACAGCAAAATGTCAATTCTTCATCTGTATCAACGACTCGCGCGAATGAGCCTTTGAGTGGACGTCCATCCCGCGATGATCGTACTCGCCAAGGGAGGGAGTAATCCATGGGTAGATTAAGCGTTATTCTTATCGCCGTACTCTTAGGTATTGGTTTGTCATCTTTAATGGTGGTGAATGAAGGCGAACGCGCAATTGTGGCGCGTTTCGGGGAAATTTTAAAAGACAACGTTGACGGTAATCGAGTCACCCGCGTCTACGGTCCAGGTCTGCACATTAAAGTGCCTGTGATCGATAAAGTAAAATTACTCGATGCCCGTATTCAAACACTCGATGGTGCTGCTGATCGTTTTGTGACTTCAGAGAAGAAAGACCTTATGGTCGATTCCTATGTGAAGTGGCGTATTGCAGATTTCGAAAAATATTACCTGTCCACAAACGGTGGTATTAAGTCGAATGCTGAATCGCTATTACAACGTAAGATCAACAACGATTTACGTACTGAGTTTGGTCGTCGCACTATCAGAGAGATTGTCTCTGGTAAGCGTGATGAATTGCAAAATGACGCGTTAGAAAACGCCTCAGAAAGCGCCAAAGACTTAGGTATTGAAGTTGTCGATGTGCGTGTAAAGCAAATCAATTTACCTGCTAACGTCAGTAACAGTATTTACCAACGTATGCGTGCCGAGCGTCAAGCTGTGGCAAAAGAGCATAGAGCACAAGGTAAAGAGCAATCTGAAATCATTCGTGCAACGATTGATGCCAATGTAACAGTGAAGATTGCTGAAGCTGAGCGTAAAGCCTTAACCATACGTGGTGAAGGTGATGCATTAGCGGCGAAGATATATTCTGATGCTTACAGCAAAGATGCTGAGTTCTTCGGCTTTGTTCGTAGCTTAGAAGCCTATCGTGCCAGCTTCTCAGGCAAGTCCGATATCATGGTGTTAGAGCCTGATAGCGAGTTCTTCAAGTATATGAAGAGCACTGCACCTAAGAAGTAATACGTTAAAAGTATTGATCTAATAGGCCCTGTTACCCAGGGCCTATTTTTTTATCTAATGATTGCTAACTTAGGTAAAGAAAACGGCGGTCGTATTCATATTAGCGATGCATGCTTTATGCCGATGTCACAGACAAGATGCTCAAAATATGATCCAAATGGATTAAAACGGGTTAATAGTTGGGGATTTTTTAGACTTTTTTTAAAAAACACGCAATCTCCCTAACTTACTTGCGTGTTTTCACTATGATCTGCTTCTAATTTTTAGCTATAATGAGCCCCGCTTCAAACTTCGATTTTTGACCCTAGTGATGACTAAGGGCCGAAAGTCTTTGAAATATAAAAATTCCAACACCCTCTGGGAGATAAGTGGATGAGCAATGCGCCAGTCGATACCGGACGTCGCAGATTCCTGACAGCCGCAACCGCCGTAGTAGGTGGTGCTGGTGCCGTCGCTGTAGCGGTTCCTTTCATCAAGTCATGGAATCCGAGTGCCAAAGCGAAAGCTGCAGGTGCACCGGTCGAAGTAAATATCAGTAAAGTAGAGCCAGGTCAGCTGATCCGTGTTGAGTGGCGTGGAAAACCTGTATGGGTTGTCCGTCGCACAGATGCTGTGATCAATGAACTGCCAACACATGATGATAAGTTAAGAGATCCAGCTTCTGCCGAAATGCAGCAGCCTGATTATGCAACAAATCCTTTGCGCTCAATTAAGCCAGAGTATTTTATTGCTGTCGGTATTTGTACCCACCTCGGATGTTCACCTACTTATTTGCCAGATTCATTTGGTGAGCAAGTTGAAGGTGTCACTTCTGGTTTCTTCTGTCCATGTCATGGCTCTAAGTTCGATATGGCTGGTCGCGTGTTCCAAGGCGTACCTGCTCCATTGAACCTAGTTATCCCTCCACATCAATACGTTGATGATGGCACCGTGATTATCGGTGTAGATAAAGGAGTGGCGTAATGGTTAAGAATTTAATTAATTGGATTGATGCTCGTATCCCAATGACGGCGACTTATAACCGTCACGTGGGTCAGTATGCTACGCCAACTAACTTTAACTTTTGGTACTTTTTCGGTTCACTAGCGATGTTGGTATTGGTTAACCAATTACTGACGGGTATCTGGTTGACGATGAACTATGTACCAACAGCAGAAGGCGCATTCGCTTCTGTTGAGTACATCATGCGTGACGTTGAATACGGTTGGTTGCTGCGTTATATGCACTCTACCGGTGCTTCAGCGTTCTTCGTAGTGATCTATCTGCACATGTTCCGTGGTTTGATTTACGGTTCATATCAGAAGCCTAGAGAACTACTGTGGTTGTTCGGTATGTTGATATTCCTCGTGTTGATGGCTGAAGCCTTTATGGGCTACTTGCTACCATGGGGTCAAATGTCATACTGGGGCGCTCAGGTAATTATTTCTCTGTTTGGTGCTATTCCTGTTATTGGTGACGATTTAACCCTGTGGATCCGTGGCGATTACGTGATCTCTGGTGCAACATTGAACCGATTCTTCGCACTGCACGTGATCGCACTGCCGTTAGTATTAGTGGTACTCGTGTTCTTACACTTAATTGCGCTACACGAAGTGGGTTCAAACAACCCTGACGGTATCGAGATTAAGAAGAACAAAGACGAGAATGGCTGGCCAGTTGATGGTATTCCATTCCACCCATACTACACAGTTAAAGACATCATGGGCGTTGCAGGCTTCCTGATTGTGTTTTGTTATGTGTTGTTCTTCATTCCTGAAGGCGGTGGTTACTTCCTTGAGAAGCCAAACTTTGAAGCGGCTAACCCGATGAAGACACCTGAACACATTGCACCTGTATGGTACTTCACACCTTTCTACGCCATTTTACGTGCTATTCCTGATAAATTAGCAGGCGTAATAATGATGGGGCTATCGATTGCTGTACTGTTCGTATTGCCTTGGTTAGATCGTTGTAAAGTTAAATCAGTTCGCTACCGTAGCACGCTGCACAAGTTGAACATTGCTCAATTCGCAATTTCTTTCATAGTGTTAGGTTACTTAGGTGTAGTTCCTGCTACGCCGACGCTGACGATAGTTGCACAGGTGTTTACTTTTACTTACTTTGGTTTCTTTGTGGCGCTGTGGGTATACAGCAAGAATGAAAAAACTAAACCTGTTCCAGCGAGGTTGACACACTAATGAAAAAATTACTGATTGCATTAGTCACCTTGTTGCCGACGCTGGCTATGGCCGCAAGCGGGCATAAAATACATTTAGAAGACGCTAATGTTGACCTGCATGATAAAGCTTCTTTAGAGCGTGGTGTGGACCTGTTCCAACATTATTGTTCTGGTTGCCATAGCACTCAGTATCAGCGTTATGAACGTGTCGCTACTGATCTCGGTATCTCTATTGATGACATGCGTAACAAGTATATGTTCACCGATGCCAAAATTGGTGAGCTTATGCAAAACGCGATTCCGCATAAAGATGCTGCTAAATGGTTTGGTGCTACACCGCCTGATTTAACATTAGTTGCACGCGTTCGTGGCGAAGATTGGGTTTATTCCTATCTAAAAGGCTTCTATAAAGATCCTAGTCGCCCATTTGGTGTGAATAACACAGTGTTCCCATCTGTTGGTATGCCACATGTACTCGAAGAGTTGCAAGGCACACCAGTTAAACAAGAAGATGGCACTATTGTGGTGACTGGCGGTAAATTAAATGCGGAAGAATATGATCAAGCGGTTCGTGATCTCACGGGTTTCTTAGTCTATTCGGCTGAACCTGTTAAGCTAGAGCGTCAAGCTATGGGTTGGTGGGTACTCGGATTCCTGTTTATATTCTTTATTGTGGCCTACCTCTTGAAGAAAGAGTATTGGAAAGATGTACACTAGGCACCAATAACGGGTAAAATGTAATATCCGCATAGTGTAAACGGGGGGCTTAGCCCCTCGTTTACTTTTGTTTTATTTCGATTCTGGAGGGTATCAATGGCTGTTGCTGCCAACAAACGCTCTATCATGACACTGTTTTCAGGTGCTGATGATCTGTATAGCCATCAAGTACGTATCGTGTTAGCTGAGAAAGGGGTTACTGTTGATGTTTTACAGGTCGACCCTAACGAAATGCCTGAGGATTTGCTCGAAGTAAATCCATATAACTCAGTGCCAACTTTGGTAGACCGTGAACTCGTTTTATACGAATCACGCATTATCATGGAATATTTGGATGAGCGTTTTCCTCATCCGCCTTTGATGCCAGTTTATCCAGTGTCTCGCGGCCAAAGCCGTTTGATGATGCACCGCATAGATACAGACTGGTATTCGCTAGTTGACCGTATCCGTAAGGGTGATCGTGTTGAAGCCGCTCGTAAAGAGTTGACTGAAAGCCTGATTGCAATTGCGCCTATCTTCGGTGAAGTGCCTTACTTCATGAGCGAAGAATTTGGTCTAGCGGATTGCTACCTTGGCCCATTGTTATGGCGCTTACCTGTATTAGGTATTGAGCTAGATAGCCGTGTAGCTAAAGATATCAAAGCGTACATGACACGTATTTTTGAGCGTGAATCGTTTAAAGCTTCTTTGACTGAAGCTGAACGCGAAATGCGCATGGGTATGTAATGAAGCCTTTGACTCCAAATCGTCCTTATTTACTAAGGGCTTACTATGATTGGTTGATGGATAACCAATTGACTCCTCACGTTGTGGTTGATGCCTTTATCGAAGGTACTCAAGTACCGCAGCAATACGTGAAGGATGGCCAGATAGTGTTGAATATCGCTGCTGGCGCAGTGGGCAATTTGCAAATTAGCAATGAGTGTGTGGAGTTCAATGCGCGTTTTGGTGGTGTTCCTCAGCAGGTGATGTTGCCAATGGCGTCAATTGTCGCTATTTATGCCCGTGAAAATGGGGCTGGCACTGTCTTCGATATAGAAGATGCTTATTTGCTTGACGATGAAGTCGATTCATCTTTATCGGTTGTTGAAACAAACGATAAAGCGCCTGAACCGACGGATGAACCACCTAAGCGTCGCAGCCATTTAACCGTCGTAAAATAACGACCGCTAAATCGCTGTGGTGAAATGCCCAAGTTGTTTTAAAACTGAGCCAGTCCAATGACTGGCTTTTTTGTCGCTGTATTTTATCGCCGTAATTGGCTAAACCTTGAGGATAAGGTGTGGTAGCATTTGCGCCCGCATTCATCCGTCGGATATGCGTTCTACTCTTACCCATTTAGGCCAATGGATCTTGTATGTTGCTAATGATCGATAATTACGACTCTTTTACCTTTAACTTAGTGCAGTATTTTCAGCAGCTAGGGCAAGAGATAGTGGTTAAACGTAATGACGAAATTAGCATCGCCGAAATCGAGGCACTTGCGCCTACTCATCTGGTGATTTCACCCGGCCCTTGCACTCCCAACGAGGCGGGGATTTCCCTTGCGGCGATTGAACATTTTGCCACGCGCATGCCGATCCTAGGTGTGTGTTTAGGGCATCAGGCGATGGCGCAGGTTTTTGGTGCCAATGTGGTGCGTGCCGAGCGGGTAATGCACGGCAAGGTCAGCGCCATTGCGCATACTGGGCAGCGGTTATTTGAGGGATTAAATCAGCCCTTAACGGTCACACGCTATCATTCGTTATTGGTGGATGCTGTGCCTGAAGGTTTTGTTCTCGATGCTTGGTTTGATGATCCGATCCACGGCCGTGAAATCATGGCCATGAGTCATCAAGATTTACCCTTGTATGGGGTGCAATTTCATCCCGAATCGATTCTTACCGAGCAAGGTCTCGAACTATTAGCCAATTTTTTAGCGCAATCGACTATGCCAGTATAATTTCCTCGCCCTGAAAACTCCTCGTCCTAAAAACTCTCCGCACTATATTCGTACTATCAATTTCTGTTACAAGATTTATCCTTTTTTTAAGCAAGTTTAGCGATTAACTATGCTATAACTTCGGCAAAACTACGCGAATAGGCAAAACCAGCAGATCAACTAGATTGGGTCATGTAGCCATTGCGATAACAATAAAAGGAAGGACAAATGAGAAGCGTAATGCGAAATTTGGGTTTAAGTGCGTTAGCGGTTGCCGTGTTGGCAGGTTGCGCAGCGACATCGACTGAAACAGCACCTCCTGCATCATCCCCGCAAGCATTCCAAGTTCCCTTAGCCCAACCGCCACAGGTTTCACAGGCGCTTACGCTTAATCAAATTATGGCAAATCCCGATTGGATGGGGGTTTTCGCTAAGGAGGCTTACTGGAGCGACGATAGCCAAAGCGTGCTGTTTGCACGCCAAGCGAGTGCTTCACCTCTGCGCAGTTATTATCAGCAAGGCATCAATGACAGTCGCGCCGTCGAGCTAGCGCTTGATAAATTACACGCGGCAGATCAGCAGTTTGGCGTGTTTGATCGCACTAAGTCCCACAAGGCTTATCTGTATCAGGGCAACATTTTTGTTAAGCAATTAAGCACAGGTAAAATCAGCCAACTGACTCGTCAGCGCAGTGCCATCGATGGCGTGCGTTATCTCAATAATGGCGATATCGCCTATTGGCAGGGCGACAATGTTTTCCAAATTCATCAAGACTCAGGCTTAGTCGAGCAACTTGCTGAAATTAAAATGGCGAAAGCCCCAGAAGGTGTAAAAGAGCCAACGTCTTACCTTGCCAAGCAACAGCACAGATTGATTAAGTATGTGGCGCTGCAGCAAGAGAATGCTAAAGCCAAAGCACAGTACAAAGATGAATTGCAAAAAAGCGACCCGACGCTCGCCGCCAGCACTTGGTATTTAGGCGATAGCGAAGTGGTGTCAGAGCTTAGCCTGTCACCGGATGGCCGCTATATTTTACTCGCCTTGACCGACAAGAATTACACCGGTAGTAGCGAACACGACATCATGCCTAACTACTTAGGCAGCGACGGGTATATCGACCCTGTACCCGTACGTGCACGTGTGGCTGAAGATACGCCACCAGGACAGCGCTTTGTAGTGCTTGATTTAAACCAGCATAAACAAGTCGATATCACTATCGAGGGCCTGACTGGTTTTGATGAAGATGTGCTTGCCAAAGTGAAAGCTGAGAATGCTAAAGCGAAAGGCGAAACTTACCAAAGCACTAAAGCGCCACGCAAGATTCAGCTAATTCAGGATTGGGGCTGGACCCAGAGCGCGATTCAGTGGCATGAATCGGAAGATAAATTAGCCCTGATGCTAGAAGCCACCGATAACAAAGATCGCTGGATCGCCAGTGTCGATTTAACTAAGGGTAAATTAACCACCGAACATCGTTTGCATGACGACGCTTGGGTGAATTACGACTATAACCAATTCGGTTGGTTGCCGGGGACGGATTCTCTGTACTATTTGTCGGAAGAATCAGGTTATTCACAGCTCTATGTGAAAGGACTCGGTGAAAAGCCGCGCGCCTTAACCCAAGGTAAGTTTGTAGTGAGCGACATCCAGCTGTCACCGGACGCGAATTATATCTACTACAAAGCTAACCAAACTCACCCTGGCATTTATAACGTTCACCGGGTGAACTTAGCCACAGGCAAAAATGAGCAGTTAACGCAGTGGGATGGCAACTTAGATTACAGCCTAAGTCCTGATGGCACTCAGCTACTACTCAATGCTTCACGCCGTACTCAGCCAAATGAGCTTTATGTTCAACCTATTGGCGGTGAGTTAAAGCAACTGACGTCTTACACCAGCGATGCCTTTAAAAACTATCCATGGCAAGCGCCAGAAGTGGTCGCTGTACCTTCAAGCCATGGTGCCGGCAAGGTGTACGCCCGCGTCTATTTGCCACAAGGCTATGATAAATCCCGCGCCGAGAAATACCCTGCGGTGATTTTCAACCACGGCGCTGGTTATCTGCAAAATGCTGACTATGGCTTTAGCGGTTACTTCCGCGAGTTTATGTTCCACAACCTGCTGACTCAGCAAGGTTATGTGGTGATGGATATGGATTACCGTGGCTCTAAAGGTTATGGCCGAGATTGGCGCACCGCGATTTATCGCAATATGGGTCATCCAGAAGTGGAAGACTTAAAGGATGGCGTTAGCTGGATGGGAACCAATACGAATGTTGATACGGAGCGTGTCGGGACTTATGGTGGTTCCTACGGCGGATTCTTAACCTTTATGTCATTGTTCACTGCACCTGACCTGTTCCAAGCAGGAGCCGCACTGCGTCCTGTGGCGGACTGGGCACATTATAATGCGCCTTATACCTCCAACATCTTAAATACGCCTGATGTTGATCCTATCGCCTATGAGCGCAGCTCTCCGATTGAGTATGCCCAAGGATTAACGAAACCACTGCTTATTATGAGTGGCGTTATGGACGACAACGTTTTCTTCCAAGACAGCGTGCGTATGGTGCAGCATTTGATCGAACTGGAAAAACCGACCTTTGAAACGGCGATTTATCCTGTCGAGCCCCATGGTTTCCGTCAGCCATCAAGCTGGTTAGACGAATACCGCCGTATCTATAAGCTATTTGAACAAGAACTCAAATAACCCAGCTCTACTTCCTGAAAAGGCCTCTTTGTGAGGCCTTTTTATTGGGCGACTGAGTAGGAAATATCCGATATAACACTATGTTTGTGTTCTGCGACTTTGCGTTATTGCTAAGATTAAGTGTATGTGCTGAAATTGTAATGATTTTGAGAGTTTGATTGTTTTGACGTCACTCGGGCATTAGCGATATAGGAAAGATTTATAGTGGCGATTTCGGTTGCGGGCGGTGTAAGACCCGGCAAAATTATAGAGATAGAGCACAGACTCTATCAGCAATTGATCCTCGGAAAGCATAAAGCGAGCCCGACTCTTTTGGATGACCTCGACCTTGAATTAGAGGCCGATGCGAATAAGTTAGATGTTGAGCGCGAAGCGATTTTAGCGCGTTTAATGAAACAAATTAAAGCCAAAGAAGTGTTTGAAGCCGTGTCGAGCCAGCTGCATGAAACGGTCAATAACGCCATCGAGCATCAACTCGCGTCCCCCGAACTGGTTCTGGCTAAGTCAGAGATCAATGAATCGCAAATTCTGTTGCTGGAATTACTGCTGGCAAAAAATCTTGATGCGACGCGATTAAGACCGCTGATCAGTAACTTAAGTTGGCTATGCCGCGACTTAACCAATATGGTCAATAGCCCGTCTTTTCGTGCCCGCCGGCCTCAGAGCTCAGATGTGCGAGTCACTGATATCAAATTGGTGATGAATTACATCGGCATCGAAAACCTGCGAACGATTATCCCTTACTTTTGCCTGCGCAATTGGCTGCCGAGCGCCAATGCTAAGTTGTTGTGGACTACCCGTAAATTATGGCGCTACAGCATAGTCAGTGGCATAGCCGCCAATGCGTTGGCTCAGCTTCATAATACTGACTCAGCCTTAGTTTATAGTAGTGCCTTGCTCAATCAATTAGGCACCTCGGTTGTGCTGAGTTTGAGTGCCCGCTTATTCGATCAAACCTGGGGAGCGTGGATAAGGGAAGCCAGCAGCAGCCGTGATAAGGAAGTGTATGATGCGGTGATTGCCACTGAGTTTCCGGCCAAAGCGGTGTTTGAACAAGTGTTAAGCCATGGTCATAAACTGAACTGGCAGCTATTAGAGTTACTTAAGTTTGAAGCGAGCCCTTTGACTGGGTTATTGAAGGAGTTAGACCTGACCTTAAGCTATCGAGAATTGTCACCGCAGGCCGCATTAGTCGCGCGGGCAAACTGTTATGCTAAGGTGGTGTTGCTCGAAGAAATGCGTCAAATCGATCCCCAAGAAAAGCGTTTATTGTTCGATTATTACGAGTTAACTGAGCAAGAAGTGCTGCGCTTAAAAGCACAGAATTATAGGAAGTTAGATCTGCTGTAGTCCACGACCTGCGACTTGAGCGTCGGGATGGCGGCGTTTAAGTAGAGGAAGGGATATGCCAAGCTGGCAAGCATCTGTACTGAATACTATTTTATCTTATGTCGCTAGGCCATCCATCAGTCGCGGCAAGGCCAAAGTCCCCCTAGCGCAAGTGCGTAAAAAGTTGCTTGATCTCGATAAACGTTGGCTTCCTTGGCCGGATAAGTTAGTCAGTGCCACCATCCCTTTGCAACACTCTAGCTTGCTGCACTATGTGCTTCTCAATCAACAAACTCGCCTTGGCAATCTGTTTTATATCCGTGGCGGAGGCTTTTGTTTTAAAACGCCCCACGCCCACGCAAGATTGATCGCGGATATCAGCCAACGTTGTCAATTGGATGCCTATATTCCTGATTATCGTCTCGCACCTGAGCATCCTTTTCCTGCACCATTTGATGATGTGCTTGAAGCCTATAAGCAATTAATCGCGCTTAAGGGCGCTGAGAATGTGATCCTCATGGGCGACTCTGCTGGCGGCAATTTAGCCCTGAGTTTGTTGCTGGAATTAAAGCGTTTAGCCCTGCCATTACCGACGGCCTGTATCTTGTTATCGCCCGCGTTGGATTTAGCACTAACCGGAGATACTGAGCTGATACTCGCGGCTGACGATCCCTTCTTCACCATCGAAGCTTTGCTGCGTTTACGTGGCGCTTATCTTGGAGGGGCCGACCCCATGTCAGCAAAAGTATCACCCTTGCAGGGGGACTTGGCAGATCTGCCGCCTATCTTAGTGATTGCGGGTACGCGGGAGCTGTTATTGCAGGATTCTGAGCGCTTAGTCGCTCAAGTCAAAGCCAGCGGTGGCGATATAACGGGCTGTTTTTACCCTAACATGCCCCATGTGTTTCCCTTGTTCAATTTATTGCCTGAAGCCCTTGAAGTGAGGTCGAAAATTAGCCATTTTGTGCTTTCACACTTGATTCGTTAAAATGGTGTAGTTATTCACATTCAGTGAATAGCTAGCAAAATGAGGGGTAAATAACTTTTTTTCTGACTAATTATGCTGAAAGCCACGGGCATAACCGCTTGTATAGTTCTTAAACTGCAATCTTTATGCACTTTGGGTGGAAGTGCGAGGATTGATGTTTGTGAAAAACTGGTATTTTGATCACATTTTCGCTAATAATGGTTATTAATAGACACAAGCAATCCCAGTATCACTAACTCTAGATAAAGATACCTATGGGACTCTGACGGTGCAAGGCGCCGTTAAACAAACACAAAGGACGAAGAAGAATGAGTGTTGATATGAAGTTAGACCGTGCCCAGTTTGACGCAGTGATGGTGCCTAATTATGCGCCTGCTGCTGTGATCCCTGTTCGTGGCGAAGGAAGCCGAGTTTGGGACCAAGAGGGGAACGAGTTTATCGATTTTGCTGGCGGCATTGCGGTAAATTGCTTAGGTCACTGTCATCCTGCCCTTGTGAATGCCCTTAAAACACAAGGCGAAAAATTGTGGCATCTGTCTAACGTAATGACGAACGAGCCTGCCTTAGAATTAGCGACTAAATTAGTTAACAGCACGTTTGCCGACAAAGTGTATTTTGCCAACTCTGGCGCCGAAGCCAACGAAGCCGCATTGAAACTTGCCCGTCGTTACGCCTTAGAAAAGCACGGCGTTGAAAAAGACGAAATCATAGCATTCGATAAAGCCTTCCACGGCCGTACCTTCTTCACCGTGAGCGTCGGTGGACAAGCTGCCTATTCCGATGGTTTTGGTCCTAAGCCACAGAGCATTACTCACCTGCCATTTAACGATGTTGCTGCATTAGAAGCTGCAGTAACGGACAGAACCTGTGCCATCATGCTTGAGCCGCTGCAAGGCGAGGGCGGTATTATTGATGCCGATCCTGCATTCCTAAAAGCTGTGCGTGAATTGGCTAACAAGCACAATGCGCTAGTGATTTTTGATGAAGTGCAAACGGGTGTGGGTCGTACTGGCGAACTGTACGCTTACATGGGTACCGAAATCGTGCCTGACATTTTAACCACAGCTAAAGCACTCGGCGGTGGTTTCCCTATCGCAGCTATGCTGACAACGGCTGAGATTGCTGAACATCTAAAAGTGGGCACTCACGGTTCTACCTATGGCGGTAACCCATTAGCCTGCGCTATCGGTAATGCTGTGTTAGACGTAGTGAACACCCCTGAAGTGTTAGACGGCGTTAAACATCGCGAGCAGTTATTGCGCGATGGTTTGAACAAAATTAATGAAAAATATCATGTATTTTCAGAAGTACGCGGTAAAGGTTTGCTGTTAGGGGCAGTTCTTAATGAACAATACCAAGGCCGTTCACGCGACTTCTTGGTGGCCTCTGTCGCTGAAGGCTTAATGAGCCTGATGGCGGGTGCTAACGTGGTACGTTTTGCTCCTTCTCTGGTGATCCCTGAGGCAGATATTGCTGAAGGTCTAGCTCGTTTTGAACGTGCTGTGGCGAGCATTGCTGCCGCCTAAATGACCAAAGGAGTGCTGAATTTATTCGCACTCCTTTTTTGTCAGGGAATACTTACGTGCATCATTACCTGTCTTTTTGAAGAGAGGTGCCTTGATGCACGGCAAGCCAAAGTGAGGAGACACTAAGATGTTAATCATACGTCCTATTCAGGCTGGCGATTTTGAAGCCTTATATCAAATTGCCGAAGAGTCTGGTCATGGTTTTACGTCATTACCCGTGAATGCCGATTTGCTCAGACATAAAATTGCGCGAGCAGAAGCCTCATTCGTCAAAACCGTCGATGCGCCCTTCGATGAAGGTTATCTGATGGTGCTGGAAGATACCGACACCCGTGAAGTGGTGGGGACGTGCGCTATCGAAGCAGCCGTGGGAATGGAAGATGCTTTCTACCATTATCGACTCGGTACCGAAGTATATCATTCCGAACAAATTGACGTGCGTAACGAGGTCGAAACCCTCACCCTTTGCCATGATTACACTGGCGCCGCCGAAATGTGCACCCTGTTTTTGCGTGAAGCGTATCGCAAGGGCAACAATGGCCGCATGTTATCCCGCAGTCGCTTTCTATTTTTGGCTCAACATGCAAAGCGTTTTGGCGAAACTGTAATTGCCGAAATGCGCGGTGTGAGCGATGCCGATGGTCATTCACCTTTCTATGGCTGGCTGCAAAAACACTTTTTAGGCATTGATTTTATTCAGGCAGATTATCTTTCTGGTTTGGGTAAAAAGGCATTTATGGCCGAAATGATGCCACGAAATCCGGTATACGTTTGTCTATTGCCGGAAGAAGCGCAGAAAGTGATTGGCGAAGTGCATACCAATACCCGCCCCGCATTAAGTCTGCTGCAGGCCGAAGGCTTTCGATGCCGCGGTTATGTGGATATTTTTGATGGTGGTCCAACGGTTGAGTGTCGTTTATCGGACATTCGCGGCGTGCGTGAAAGCCGTTTATTAACCGTCGATATTGGTGACATGGTCGAAGCCGACACTCAATTTATTATCTCAAATACTCAATTAGCCAATTATCGAGCGACGTCTGCCGCACTGGCTGTGGACGACAAATCCGAACACATCATTATCAGCCCTGAGCTGGCAGCGGGTTTGTTACTCGCAAAAGGCGATCAAATCCGTATTTTGGCAATGTAGGAATAACAAATGACACATTATATTCAAGGTCAGTGGCATGCTGGCAAAGGTCATGACGTGGCCTCAATTAACCCAGCCAATGCTCAAACTATTTGGACAGGTAAAACGGCTACAGCAGAACAAGTTAACGCCGCCGTTGATGCCGCGCGCGCCGCGCAGTTTGATTGGTTTATGTTAGGTTTCGATGCACGCTTAGCCATAGTCGAAGCGTATCGCAGCCAACTTGAAGCCAACAAAGCGGAATTGGCTGAAACGATTGCCCAAGAAACGGGTAAACCTCAGTGGGAAACGGCGACCGAAGTTGGCGCCATGATAGGCAAAATTGCACTATCAGCCGCGGCTTACAATAATCGTACGGGCACTGAAGCTAACGATACACCAGCGGGACGCGCGGTTATCCGTCACAAACCCCACGGTGTTGTGGCGGTGTTCGGTCCTTACAATTTCCCCGGTCATTTGCCGAACGGTCACATAGTGCCTGCGCTGCTGGCGGGGAATACTGTGATTTTTAAACCTTCTGAATTGACGCCTAAAGTTGCCGAGTTGATGGTTAGCCTATGGGATAAAGCGGGTCTGCCTGCTGGCGTGCTCAACTTAGTCCAAGGTGAAGTGGATACGGGTAAAGCATTGGCTTCTCACCCGCAGCTCGATGGTCTGTTCTTTACTGGCAGCTCACGCACAGGTCATTTTTTACATCAACAATATGCCGGTCATCCGGGCAAGATCTTAGCACTTGAGATGGGGGGCAATAACCCACTGATCATTAAAGGTGTGCAGGATATCAAAGCTGCCGTGCACGATATTTTGCAGTCGGCTTATATCTCCTCTGGCCAACGTTGTACTTGTGCGCGCCGTCTATATGTAGAGCAAGGCGAGCAGGGCGATGCCTTGATTGCCATGTTAGCCGCTGCGGTCAAACAGATTAAAGTTGGCCCTTGGAACGCGCAGCCACAACCTTTTATGGGCTCAATGATTTCTGAAACAGCCGCCAAAGGTATGGTTGCGGCGCAGACGAATCTGCAGAACTTAGGCGGCGTATCGTTAGTCGAGTTAACCCATCTAGAAGCAGGTACAGGTTTGGTCTCTCCAGGCCTTATCGATGTGACGGCAATTGATGTCTTGCCGGATGAAGAATACTTCGGACCTCTGCTACAGCTGGTGCGTTATAGCGATTTCGATCAAGCGATTAAACTGGCTAACCAAACGCGTTATGGTTTGTCTGCGGGTTTACTGGCCGATAGCCGTGAAGATTATGACTATTTCCTCGCGCGCATTCGTGCTGGGATTGTTAACTGGAACAAACAAATCACTGGCGCATCGGGCGCGGCACCTTTTGGTGGCGTAGGTGCATCGGGTAATCACAGAGCGAGCGCTTTCTATGCCGCCGATTACTGTGCTTATCCTGTCGCTTCGGTCGAGGCCGATGCAGTGAGCTTACCTGCGACATTAAGCCCAGGTTTGAGCTTGTAAGCGGGTAGATATTTGACTTTTATCTGGTAAAGAGTACGTGGTAAAGAGGAGGAAGGACGAATGTTCTTCCTTTTTAATAACAAGCAGTAACGTAACTTGAGCTTCTACTGTGGGTATGTGTGACGCTGCAACAGTGGCATTTAGGTCGTTACATTTAGTGTTCGCGGCAAAATAACAGCAATAACCGCAGCACAATAAAAGGAGTTTTTATGCATACCGACATCAACGCGTTATTTGCCGCCCTGTGGCAAGACTATATTCAAATGACCCCTTCTGCGGCAAAAGTGCACGCGCTGCTGGGCCATGGTAAGCCAATCATCAACGATCATATTGCCTTGCGTACTTTCAACATCGCTAAGGTGAATTTGGATGTGCTCGCTAAGCATTTCACTTCGTTAGGTTATGTACCTTGCGGTGATTATAAGTTTGAACAGAAAAAACTGATCGCTAAGCATTTTGAACACCCAGATTCGACTCAGCCTAAAGTGTTTATCTCTGAGCTGTTAGTTGAAGAATTTAGCCCTGCGCTACAAGAGACCATTCAAGGCTTAATCGCCCAAGTGGATGTAGCGGCGACAACGGCGGACAACTTTATTTACTCGGGTCGCCATTGGTCTTTAGATTCTAAAACCTATCAGGATTTATTAACTGAGAGCGAATATGCGGCTTGGGTAGCGGCTTTTGGCTATCGCGCTAACCATTTCACTGTGTCTATCAATCACCTCGACGGTTTTGAAACTTTAGAGTCAGTGAATGATGCCCTGAAGCAAGCGGGTTTTGTGCTCAATGGTTCAGGTGGCGAGATCAAAGGTTCGCCAGAAGTGTTATTAGAGCAATCGTCGACTATGGCCGATAAGATTGGCCTTGAATTCACCGATGCGACAGTGGAAATCCCAAGTTGTTTCTATGAGTTTGCACTGCGTTATCCTATGGCCAATGGTGAGCTGTATACTGGTTTTGTGGCTGCGTCTGCCGACAAGATTTTTGAAAGTACGAACGTGAATAAGGCTTAACGTGAGTAAAGCCTAGCGTCATCAGACATTAAGCATAAAAAACGCCATCAATTCGATGGCGTTTTTTTATGAGTATTTTAAAGAGAGCATTTAACGCTGAGCATGTTAAGCGAGACTAACTGAAGGTCAGTTCGATCTTCAGTCCACCTAAGCGAGTGCTGTGGCTAAACTTAAGCTCAATCTCATACTGTTCGGCAATTTCCTTCACTATCGACAAGCCTAAGCCGTGACCCATGACAGACTCATCTAATCGAGTGCCTCTTTGAGTGAGTTTATCGAGTTCATCATCGGCAACCCCTGGACCATCATCATCGATACAAAGGCAGAGACGCTCCTGTTGGCGTGATAGCTGAATACTGACTCGGCTCTGGGCCCATTTAAAGGCGTTGTCCAGCAGATTGCCTAGGAGCTCCATGCCATCTTCCCTGTGGATCGGCAGCCTGAGAATATTAGGGTCGAGTTCGAAATCACATTCGATGGTTTTATTACGGTGAACCTTGTTTAAGGTGTTGGCTAGGCTGTGTAAATCCCTTGGGATCACCAATTGCGCCGCAGGAAGCATATCGCCTGTGATCCTTGCCGCCGCCAGTTTGCGCTCGACCATCTTGTGGATAGAATCCAGCTGTTGCTGCAAGGCAATGGCGGTTTCGGGATCTTTAAGACCAAGGGCTTCGACCTGTTGCTGCATCACGGCCAGCGGGGTTTTAAGCCCATGGCTTAAGTTACCTAAGTTATTGCGGCTACGCTCAATTTGCTTGGCGGTGTACTCAAGTAACTCGTTGTAAGTCTTAGCGAGTGGTTGTACTTCTGGGGGAATATTATTTAGCTCCAGCGCGTTAATCTCGCCTTCTCTTAGCCGAGAAAGCGCGTGCTGAATATGCTTAACTGGCTTAAAAGATTGGCGCAGGATCAGGAAGATCCCCGCGATCATCGCAACTAACATCGCCAGATTAATCCCAAGCTTAGTGCCATAGACTTCGCTAAATACGCGTCTACCGATACTTAAGTCTTGGGCGACGGTTAAGGTGGCGCTGACATTGGCACTACTCGAATTTAGCCCCAGTGATAACAGCTGCATATCGTTATTTTTTGGCCCTTTAGCTTGCCAGACACGGGTTTTATTTGGCGCGAGTGGCTCGATATCTAACTGCATATCCCACAGGGAGCGCGAGCGAATGACTTCATTGGGCAGGTTAAGCTGGAAATAGCGGCCTGAATAGGCGGGCTTATAGAAACTGGAAAGCTGGCTTTGATCTATGCTGATGTCCCCATCGTGGATATGGGTTGCCAACATAATATGTTCGAGATCTTCTTCTAAGCGATTGATAATAGAGTCATGGAAGGCCTGACGCAGCATGGACTCAAATAATATGAGCCCAATGACTGTGCCTATTACCAGTAAGCCCGTTAACCATAAACTGAGCTTAGTGCGGATCGAGATCATTCAATAATGCCGTGGAAGATATAGCCTTGGCCGCGACGGGTTTCGATAGCGGTTTTGCCTAATTTTTTACGTAAGTGGGTCACATAAACTTCGACCACATTACTCTCTTTTTCATCGTCAAACTGATACAGCTTATCGGTGAGCTGTGTCTTAGATAACAGCTTCTTAGGCGACATCAGGAAGATCTTCAATAATCTGAATTCCATCGCCGTCAGTTCAAACAATTGGTCTGCCACTTTCACCGTTTGCTCGGCTTCGTCTAAGATCACGCCGCCATAGCTCAATTGCTTGCTAGAAGTGTTTAAACGGCCATGGGCACGGTGGATAAGGGCTTGAATACGGGCCAATAATTCCTGTGCG
Source organism: Shewanella sp. DAU305 (assembly GCF_026802235.1). Taxonomy (NCBI): domain Bacteria; kingdom Pseudomonadati; phylum Pseudomonadota; class Gammaproteobacteria; order Alteromonadales; family Shewanellaceae; genus Shewanella; species Shewanella sp. DAU305. Next base: position 4,696,449 of record NZ_CP113808.1, on the reverse strand, counting down.
TGGAAAGGTTTACCTAAGTAATCGTCGGCGCCAGCATTAAAGCCTTCGACTTTTTCATGCCATTGGCTGCGTGCGGTCAGCATGATGACTGGAGTGCTGATCCCTTGATTACGCCAGCCTTCGAGTAGTTCGAGGCCGTTGCCATCGGGCAAGCCGATATCTAAGATCACGCAATCGTATTGGGTTTCTTTGATCAGATAATCGGCTTCAAGCGCTTTGTCTGTAATATCGGTCACATAGCCAGCGAGTTTGAGTTGTTTCTCCAGCTCGGTGACTAGCATTGGGTTATCTTCAACGAGTAACAGTTTCATGTTTTCGACATTCGCTCGGTAATGCTATTGAGTGATCGGCTTGGCCATTGGTTGCATCAATACTGAGATTGACGATTTGGCCACGCTGAACTTTGATTTGCAAATCATAGCGCCATTTATGATCTTCTTGATAGAGATGAGCATCAATTAGTTCACCTTGGCAAAACTGATTAACTACGGCGAGTGTACCGTTTAAGGACAGTATTTGCCCAGAGTTGACGAGTGCCTTGGCTTGATAGTGTTCTAATTCAATAGGTTCGGCATTCAATTGCATTGGATGCGCCAGCGTGAACAGGCTGAAAAAACAGATTAAAAACAGCCGTTTCATTTGAGCTCTCCAATAAAAAATGGCCTAGAATTTATTCTAGGCCACTTTAATAAGGCAGGCTTAAATCAAGCTGAAGACTAACTTAACGGGTACCGTATACCACGATGGTCTTACCATGAGCTTGGATCAAATTCTGTTCTTCTAACATCTTCAAGATACGGCCCACAGTTTCCCGTGAACAGCCAACGATTTGGCCTATCTCTTGACGAGTGATCTTAATCTGCATGCCATCAGGATGCGTCATAGCATCAGGCTGTTTCGCCAGATGTAACAGCGTTTGGGCAATGCGGCCAGCCACGTCTAAGAATGCGAGGTTACCCACTTTCTGGCTGGTGCTTTGAAGGCGATAGGCCATTTGCGCAGACAGCTTCATCAGAATTTCAGGGTTAACTTGAATTAACTGTCTGAATTTCTTATATGAAATCTCAGCGATTTCACAAGCTTGCTTAGCGCGAACCCATGCAGTACGTTCGGCTTGTTCTTCAAACAAACCTAGTTCACCGATAAAGTCACCTTGATTCAGATAAGAAAGGATCATCTCCTTACCTTCTTCATCTTTAATCAATACCGCTACAGAACCTTTTACTATGTAATAAAGAGTATCTGAATCTTCACCAGCATGAATAAGAGTGCTCTTTGCAGGGTACTTATGAATGTGACAGTGTGATAAAAACCATTCCAAAGTTGGATCAGGTTTTGGCTTACCAATCAGAGCCATGTTGGTGTTCCTCGATTGATTAAAACGAAAGTAAGAGTATTCTAAATAAGCATTTTACGTCAATTAAACTAACAAAAACTTGATGGAAGTCTTACTTTAGAATAAGTGAATAAATGCAATTAACCATCTAAAATTAGAGCTTATTTTGCTACTTTAGTGATTTAAGTCAACTAAATCGGCGTGAAACTCGCTGGATTCACTTAACTCTGTCGAGTTAATCACATCTTACCAGTCTAATTAAGCCGTTTTATTATAGATTATGGATAAAACTGGCCCCTAAATTACAGTATAAGATGTTTCACTTTTTAAATTCGGCGCTTATTTGCTTCAACTTCCCCCCATTATCCTGAGGTTTGTGTGTATTTAGGCTCGACTTATGGGGTTAATTCTGGCTAACTTTGAGGGCAGTCGCTTTTAAGAGAGGTAAGCAAGTGAAATACAGATTATGGGTTTTAGGTGCAGGTTTAAGCTTAACGATTGGGCTGAGCTCTGCGGCGCACGCATTTTCTATCCCGCAGCCTGCTGCCGAACTCGCGGCCAGTAAGTTTGTGCACATTCAGGTGACGGCAGAGCAAGGCGACGCCGATGCCCAATTTTTGCTGGGATTAATGTACCTTTCTGGGCGTTTTGTGGTGCAAGAAGTGCCCTCTGGTTTGCACTGGATTTCACTTGCCGCCGAGCAGCAACATGAAAAAGCGCAGCAAACCTTAGCCGACCTGTCTTTTGAAGGCCAATTGATCAAGCGTGACTTATCCGTGGCCGAGCATTGGTATCGAGCCTTGAGTGAGCAGGGAAGTCGTTGGGCACAATTCCGTTTAGGCTTTATTTATGCCTCTGGCGGCGATGGCGTGCAACGCAACTGTGGTAAAGCGGTCGAGCAATTTTCCCAAGTGGGTGATGATGTTGCCTTAGGTAATGTGGCGTGGATTTTAGCGACTTGCCCAGAAGCTGAGTATCGCGATGGCAATAAAGCGGTCGAGTTATCCTTAAAGTTGCTCAAAGTGAATGAAAACGACCCGACAAATTTAGATAATCTGGCTGCGGCTTATGCCGAAGTCGGCGATTTTGGTGCGGCAATTTCGACGCAGCAAAAAGCAATTGAAGCGTTAAAGATGAGCGCCGAAATGACCAAGACAGATGAATTTATGCAGCGCTTACAAACCTACGAGCAAAAGCGTGCGTATCGCGAAACCTTACGTTTACTCGAATAAGGCATTGGTTATTGGATGGTTTAATTTAGCTCTATTGGTTTATTCACGTGTTAATTGATGCATAGATTTATAAGTTGAAAATAAAGCCTGAGTTAATACTCGGGCTTTTTTATTTTTAACTCACGCTAACCGAGCGTCCAAGAATGTAGGATGTGATATTCCACACCCGTGCTTGTGTTTTTTGAATGGTATAAATGCAAATGTTCGGGCGTTAACGTTAGCGTATTCATGTCCTTGAGTTGCAATAAAGCCGCTTCATCTAGCGTCCATTGTTTTGCTTTTCTAAATAAACTGATGTGCGGGCAAAAGTGGTGTTCACTGCTATGCAATTGCAGGCGGCCTGCGATTGCTTGCGTCTGCTTAGCTAATTGCGCTAATGGCGGCTCAACGTCATCGCCTTTCAAGCAACAAACTTGGGCATTGGGCCATAAGTCGAGCTGGTTAAGTTGAACGCTGAATCTAGGCTTAGCTAAGCAGTCAATCGCATCAAGGAGGGCGATGCGTTGCTCGTCGTCAACTTGCCCTAAAAAGCAGAGCGTTAAATGCATATTACTGACGCTAACCGCTTTCGCCTCAGGATTAAGGTGGCAGAACAGTCGCTGTTGTAAATCACTCAGCCTTGCCCTTTGTGCAGCGGTAGGCGCGAAGCCGAGAAATAGCCTTTGTTGCATCTGATTATTGTCCTTTGTGGCGTTCAACACGGATTATCTCTGGGAACACTTTGACGTTTAGCGTCTTTGAGCGTTAATCTAGTTGTTGAATTTATCGGCTAATTTGCGACTCAAGCAGACGTTTAATTTACTGTGAGCCTATACTCAATATACGTCGATAATACCTTAAATGGATTTTTAGGTAAGGAAGTCACTTTTCATGTTAGTAGGTTTAGCAAATCCACTCCAACAGGCCTTGGTGAGTATTTTTAGTGAGTCTCCGCTAGAAACCTTAGAGCAAAATGTTGACCGAGCACTTGAGACCATCACATTGCAGCTGCATTGTGACGGGGTATTTGTATTAACCGGCAGCCAGTCTCTGGATCGTTTACGCACGCGTAATTTGTATCTAAAACCCCAATTTGCCAAAGGCCAACAAACGCGAGTCTGGCCCTTGGCACGCATGCCATTTTTTCGCTCCCTTGTCCGCACCCCGCGACTATTAAATCTGCCCGATGTGAATACCTTGCCCGCCGATGCGCAGGCCGAGCGTGCCCTATTAAGGGACTGGGACGTGAAGAGTCTATTGGTATTGCCACCTGTGGTATTTGGCGAAACGCGTATTGCGCTGGGCGCAGTCAATTGCTCCGAGTGTTGCGAATGGAGCGAAGAGTTTATAAGTGAGTTTAACCATGCCGCTGTGATGATTGGCTCGGCGATGGAACTGACGCGTATCGCTCTGAGCATGCTCGCCAGTGAGCATAAATACTGTGAAGTCTTCAATCAGTTACCCTTAGCCTGCGCCTTGTTAGATAAATATAATCAATTGACTATGCTCAATAAAGTCGCCCTGCAAACGCTGCCAATCCAACATGGTTATGATTTATTCGACATGGTGCGTGAGGAAGAACACGCCATGTTAACTGATACCTTGCATGTGGTACGTGAAGGCGTGCTTGGTCAGGCTTGGTGTGAATTACCCTTAAAATCTATCCATCAACTGGCTTGGTTGAAACTCAGTTTTAGCCAGATCAGTGGCGATAAAGATACCTTAGTCATGATTGCCGAAGATGTCAGCGAGAAGTATCGCCTAGCCGATGAGCTGTCGTTCCATGCCAATTATGATGCGCTCACAGGATTGCCCAATCGGTTGCATTTCGAAGCCCTATTAGAAAACCTGCTGCACGCCCACGACGATATGCCTATTTGTGTGGCGTTTCTCGATTTAGACCAATTCCAAGTCATCAACAATATCAGTGGCCATCAGGCGGGCGATAAGCTGCTTTGCCAAGTGGCCTTACGCTTAAAACAGCTCGTGCGTAAGGGCGATATCGTCGCCCGTTTAGGGGGTGATGAGTTTGGTATCTTGATGCATTACTGCAATGTGGACTCGGCAAAACAAATAGCTAAACGTATCTGTACCCAATTGGCGAATCATGAATTTATTTGGGAAGGTCGCAGCCACAATGTCAGTGTCAGCATGGGGATTGCTAAACTCGATAAAAAAGCCGCCGACATTTATACCGTGATGAGTCAGGCCGATGCTGCTTGTCGCTTGGCGAAGGATCAAGGCCGTAATGGCTGGCATTTATACAGTGCGAGCGATCCTAAAATGAACCGTCTTTATACCGAGATGATGGCGTCGGTGGACATAGTCGGCGCACTGGCGTTAAACCAATTTGAGCTTTATTTTCAAAGCATAGTGCCATTAAACCGTGAGGAGTCAGGTCTGCATTTAGAGATCTTACTGCGCATGGTGCAGGCCAACGGCACTATCGTGTCTCCTGCCATCTTCTTGCCCGCCGCCGAGCGATATAACTTAGCTTCTAAGGTCGACTTGTGGGTGATCGATAACTTGCTCAAGTGGGGCGGTTGCCATTTAGATATCTGGCAGCAGTTGGACCTCGTGTCGGTGAATTTGTCGGCGACTTCTTTGGGTGACTTTGAGTTTATGAACTGGCTAGAAATGCGTTTGATGGCCGAACCTGAGCTGGTGGACAAGCTTTGCATCGAGATCACTGAAACCGCGGCCGTGAGTCAGCTCGAACAAGCGACAAAGTTACTCGATATACTGCGCCCTCTCAATTGCAAGTTAGCCCTCGATGACTTTGGGGCGGGTTTTTCTAGCTTCGCCTACCTTAAGCGCCTTAATGTGGACTTTGTGAAGGTGGATGGCCAGTTTGTGGTGAACATCTGCGAAGACAGTGCGGATCAGGCGATCGTTAAATCGATTTGCCAACTCGGCCAAGATATGGGTTTTGATGTGGTTGCCGAATTTGTCGAATCCCAAGATATTGGCCGGAAACTGCAAACCCTTGGCGTCGACTATGCCCAAGGTTACGCCATCAATAAACCGATACGGTTAGCTGAATTACAGTCTGGACTCAGTCAGCCTTGGCTCGAAAAACGTGAGACCTTTGCGGCCTATCCCCAACTCTAGTGTTTGGTACACTTATCTACTGAGCCGGATTATGTTGCAGTGAAATGGTACTCACCGTCGATTGTTAGTACACTGACGGCCTGTGTTGGCCGCTGATGTCTTTTTCTTGAACTCTCTACCTATTCATAGCTTATTAGCACCGCTGCGTGCGGCTTTTTCTCGTCACGCTCAAGTGATCCTCGAGGCACCGACTGGTGCGGGTAAATCTACCGCGTTACCTTTGGCTATGCTGGATTGGCCAGAAATCAGCGGACGCATTTTAATGCTCGAACCGCGGCGTGTCGCTGCGCGCAGTGTGGCGCACTATATTGCCCATTGTCGCCAGCAAAAGGTGGGGCAAGAAGTGGGCTATCGCGTGCGCGGTGAAGCTAAAGTCAGCGCCAATACCCGCTTAGAGATTGTCACCGAAGGCATACTCACGCGGATGATCCAGCAAGATCCCGAATTAACTGGGATTGGAATGATCATCTTCGATGAGATCCATGAACGCCACCTCACTACCGATTTAGGCCTTGCCTTAGCGCTCGAAGTGCAAGCCTCACTGCGGGACGATTTAAAGATATTGGCCATGTCGGCAACCTTATCTGGCCTTGCATTAGGCGAACTGATGCCAGAGGCCGTGACCTTGCACAGTGAAGGCCGCAGTTTTCCCGTTGAGGTTGAATATCGCCCTGTGCCGACGCAGCAGCATTGGATCGATCATCTTGGCCGCTGCGTACTCGATCTGGTCTCTGCCAGTAGTGCCAACGTTGATAAAACGGCTAGCAATAACGCCGTGCTCGTCTTCTTACCGGGAAAAGGCGAAATCTCACGACTGCAGCAGTTTCTGCGTGAGCGCTTAGCCCAAGATGCCTTTCTGATTTGCCCCCTTTATGGTGAGCTTTCAGGTGCAGAGCAAGATAGCGCGATTGCGGCAACTACGGACGGCAGGCGCAAAATCGTGCTAGCGACTAACGTGGCGGAATCGAGCTTAACTATTGAAGAAATAGGGTTTGTCATCGACAGCGGCTATAAACGTCAGGCCAGTTTCAACCCTAAAACTGGCGTCACTCGTTTAGGCTTAAAACGTATTAGCCAAGCCTCGGCGACTCAGCGCAGTGGCCGCGCCGGACGTTTATCTGCGGGTGTTTGTGTTCGCCTGTGGAGCCAAGAAGAACATGGCCGCATGCTCAGGGCCGATGAACCTGAGATCAGCCAAGCGGATCTGGTGGCTATGGCCCACGATTGTGCTTATTGGGGCGCAAAATCCTTCAGCGATTTGATGTTGTTAACGCCGCCACCGAGTGTGAATGAGACGCTGGCGTGGCAATTACTGCAGCGCTTAGGCATGGTCGATGGCCAAAATAAACTGACTCCCCACGGAAAAGCGGCCTATGAGCTAGGGTGTCACCCAAGGCTTGCCCATATGCTATTGGGCGCGAAAAGCTTAAGTGTGAAAAGCTTAGGCGCAAACAATGTTAATGAGCAAACTGGGCAATTGGGCAGTTTGGCCTGTTTGCTGTCGGGGATTTTAGAAGCGCGCGGTTTGCCTAAAAAGGGCGCCGATATCATGAATTACTTGCACTTTGCCTGTCAGGGGCAAGCGGGACAGCAGGCAAAACAGTGGCAGAAAAAGCTCGGTTTAACTGCTGACTTAGCGAAGGTCGCGACCCATGCTCACCACAGTGATGTGGGATTATTGTTGGCACTGGCGTATCCAGATCGCATCGCCAAAGCCCGAGGCGTTGAGGGTTATCAATTAGCCAATGGGACTGGCGTGGTGTTAGCAGCCGAAGATGCCTTGTCGCAAACGCCTTGGATGGTGGTGGCGGATTTCCAAGAAACTGAAGGCAGAAACGCTGGGCGGATTTACTTGGCGAGTCAGCTTCAGCCGAGCTTGTTCGATAGCGAGTTAAAAGACTTGCTGGAAATCCACGAGATCTGTGGCTGGGATGAAGGCAAAGGCCGAGTGATTGCCGAGCGCCAATACAAGGTCGGACAAATTTTAGTGAAAACCGAGACCATTGCTAAGCCTGAGCGCAAGCAAATTGTCGCGGCCTTACTAGCTTATATTCGCCAGCAAGGATTACAAATTCTCAATTGGAACGCTAACTTAGAGCAGTTTCAATACAGGCTTAAACTCGCGACTGAGTTCGATGCGGGCAGTGACTGGCCCAAGGTCGATGATGGGGCGTTATTAGCGAGCCTAGAAACTTGGCTGGCGCCTTACCTCGAAAATGTGAATAATCTGCCGCAATTAGTTAAGCTCGATTGCTTTGGTTTTGTGGCAAACTGTTTGAGCTGGCAGCAGAAACAGCGGCTGGAGGAGTTATTGCCAACCTCTTGGCCGTTAGTTACCGGTACCTCTGCGCCAATCGTATACGATGAATCTGGGCGTGCGCTGCTGCGGGTGCGTCTGCAAGAAACCTTTGGCATGGCGCAGAGCCCTATGCTGGCGCAGGGCAAGCTAAAGGTGACGATGGAATTACTTTCTCCCGCTCAACGTCCATTGGCTTTAACGGCGGATTTAGCCAGTTTCTGGCAGGGACCTTATGTGGAAGTGAAAAAGGAAATGCGTGGCCGATATCCAAAACATCTGTGGCCGGACGATCCTGTGAATACACTACCAACAAAATTTACCAAGAAGAAAACCTTGGGTTTAGCTCAGCCATAGCAGTGACACTGGTTTTTTAATCGGGTGAAAACACGCCTTGATTCGCACCACGCTTGCTATCGTGGCTGATGTCTTTAAATGCATGAATGATGAAGTAGATATGACGACTAAGACGACAAAAAAAACACCCGCTTCCCGTAGGGCCAACAATGGCCGCGGTTTCTTTCGACGAGTTTGGTCAATCACTTGGAAATTAGCCTTAGCCGGATTAGCGGTAGTGACTTTCTACAGTATTTATCTCGATCAAATTATTGCGCAAAAATTTGAAGGTCAAAAATGGCACTTGCCCGCGCAGGTGTTCAGCCGTTCTATGGCGCTGTATCCCGGCGCGGCGGTCAGCCATCCGCAAATGATGGCTGAGCTTAAGTTGCTCGGCTATCGCAAAGTCGCTAACCCACGCCAAGTGGGAGAGTTTTCGGCATCGAGCACTCGTATCGAATTGTGGCGTCGACCGTTCTTGCATCCTGAAGGCGATCAAGTCGAACAAAGAGTCATGATAAGCTTCGACGGTAATGGCGTTAGTTCAGTCACCCGAGTGTCGGACAAACGCCAGCTTGCCGTATTCCATCTTGAGCCTGTGTTGCTCGATCGCATTATTACTGGCGACGGCGAAGACAGGTTGTTTGTGCCGACCGAAGAAATGCCTAAGTCGATTGTGCAGGCGTTACTGCTGGTGGAAGACCGTAGCTTTTACGAACATCATGGAGTGAATCCTTTCGCGATTGCGCGCGCCGCGTTTGTGAACATCAGCGCCGGTCGCACTGTGCAAGGCGGCTCGACGTTAACCCAGCAGTTAGCGAAAAACTTTTTCCTATCCAGTGAGCGTTCATTACTCCGTAAAGTGCGCGAAGCCTTGATGGCAGTGATTATCGATTTTCGTTACAGCAAGGACGAAATCCTCGAAGCCTATCTTAACGAAGTGTATATGGGGCAGGATAAATCCCGCGCCGTTCATGGTATGGGTTTGGCCTCACGTTTCTATTTCGGCCGTCCTATCAGTGAGTTGACTATCGCTCAGCAGGCATTTTTAGTGGCGACGATTAAGGGGCCGTCTTACTACAATCCATGGCGATATCCGGAGCGCATTCAAGAGCGTCGCGATCTGGTACTGCGTTTACTCATGGATGCGGGCGATTTAACCACGGCCGAGTATAAGGCGGCGGTAGAGTCACCTCTGGCGATCCGTAATCTGAATAAACCCGCACATCAAAAACTGCCTTCTTTCTTCGCCCTAGTAAAACAGGAGGTGAACGAGCGTTATGGTGATGCGTTACTGAAGCAATCTGGGGTAAAAATTTATACCACGCTCGATCCTATGGCCCAAGAAGCGGCAGAAAAAGCGGTCACTCAAACCCTTAAGAGTTTAGATAAGAGTAATAAGTCATTACAGGTGGGCATGGTAGTGACCGACAAATACACGGGTGGTATCGCGGCTATGGTCGGTGATAAAACCCCAGGATTTGACGGCTTTAACCGCGCAGTTGAAATTCGTCGCCCGATTGGCTCGTTAATTAAGCCTTTTGTGTACGCCACGGCATTGGCACCTAATAGCCAATTTACCTTAGCTACTCCCCTTAAAGATCAGCCTATTACCTTAAAAAATGAACAAGGTAAGACATGGTCACCGCAAAATTTCGATAAGAAGTTCAGCGGTCAAGTGCCTTTGTTAACGGCGCTGAAAAAGTCGATGAACGTCCCGACTGTGAATCTTGGGATTGCGGTGGGCGTGGATGCGGTTGCGACAACCTTAGCTAAGTCGGGTTGGCAGGAACCGTTAAACGAGTATCCTTCTATGTTACTCGGTGCCGTCAATGGTTCGCCATTAATGGTGGCGCAGGTGTACCAAACCTTAGCCGATAGCGGGGTTTACCGTAAATTAACCACAGTGACGGCTGTGTTGGATGCTGATAAAAATCCATTGCCCGTGACGCGATTGCCTAAAGAGCAGGCCATCTCACCCGATACTGACTTTTTGATCCAGTACGCTATGCAGCAAGTGGTTAATACGGGCACAGCGACGCGCTTAGGCAATGCCTTCCCAGGCGTTGGGCTGGCGGGGAAAACAGGTACAAGTAACGATAGCCGCGACTCTTGGTTTGCGGGCTTTGATGAGCGTAACGTCGCCGCTATTTGGGTGGGGCGTGATGATAACGGCAAAACCAGCTTGTATGGCAGCAGTGGCGCCATGGCCGTGTATCTTGCCTTCTTGAAAGAACGTCCACCTATTAGTCTGCGCTCTATCCCAGTGAATGGCGTCGTGAAGGGCTTTTTTGACCGAGATACCGGAGTGGCCAAAGAATCGGATTGCAGCAATGTTGATGCGCTTCCGGCATTAACCGCAACTTATCGTCCGGTGAATAATTGCGGCGAGCCTTTGCAATGGTGGCAGAAAATACTCGGCCAATAGGCTCGAGAATCGACCAATCACGCATTTGTGCGTTGAATATAAAATCTTAAGTAGTAGAACCTATGCGAATGGAAATGGCGTTATCGAGAGTACACGCGTGACGCCATCTTCCCTTAGCCTAGGTCGTTAACCCAAAGTGAGAAATAACATGTTTAAAACCGCTGCCGCCGTGCATATTTTAGTGAAACACAAAGAGCAGGCTGAGGATATCGTTAAGCAGCTGAATAATGGCGCTAATTTTGCGGTACTCGCCAAGCGTTTTTCATCTTGCCCTTCGGCCAAAAAAGGCGGTGATTTAGGCGAGTTTAAAAAAGGCCAAATGGTGCCACAGTTTGATAAAGTGGCATTTTCGGGCGAGTTATTAGTGCCGCACATAGTCAAAACTAAGTTTGGCTGGCATGTGGTTAAGGTATTGTATCGGTTATGACCTAACTTTAGAATGCACTCCTTTTTTTACAGGGGGAGTGTTATGCGTCAGGCATACAGCTATGTGCGGCTGTCTTCAAAGAAGCAGATTCAAGGATATGGTCAAGAGCGTCAATGGGAAGCTATTCAGATGTCTGCGCTAGCCCATGGCTGGGATCTCAGTGACAAGACTTTTTCAGACCTTGGTGTCAGTGGCTGGAAAGGCGCGAATATTGAAACGGGTGCTCTCAGTCAATTTCTAAAATGCGTTGAAGACGGGTATGTTGAAAAGGGCAGTGTCCTTATTGTTGAAAACGTAGACCGTCTCTCGCGAGCAGGAGTTAATCGCGCTGTCACCCTCTTAATGCAGCTACTAGATAGTGGAATTAGCATTTTCACATTCACAGATAACAAGTTGTATGAACCCAATTCTCCCAATCCTCTTATGGATTTGATGGGATGGGCATTGAGCGCGCAACGTGCTTTTGAGGAGTCTGAGCGTAAGAGCCAAATGATTCTTAATGCAAAAGCAAAAGCAAGAGAGGAAGCTCGTACATCAGGTAAAATTATAACTAGGCGCTGCCCTAGCTGGATGCAAGTAAATGCAAATAAGACCGTGTTTGAGCTGCTTCCTGAGCGTGTAGATACAGTTAGAAAGATCTTTGCCTTATACATAAACGGCTATGGTACACCTCGTATTGGCCGTTTGTTGACGGAAGAAGGTCGAAAGCCTCTAGTTGGTAGGGCTTGGTATCCCAGAAGCTTGTCTAGAATCCTCCAATATCGTGCAGTGCTTGGTGAATATCAACCAACACTCAATGGTAAGGCTGAGGGGGAACCTATAAAGGATTATTACCCAGCAATCATAACTGAAGACCAATTTAATGAGGCTCAAGCCATCCTACATGAAGGTGGAGCTGGTCAAGGTCGCAGAGGGGAAGATATGCGTAATTATTACGCTGGCCTGCTACGTTGCTCCTGTGGTGAAGGGATGCACATTGTTAGCTCTAAGGTAAAGGGAAAGCGATATTATCAAATGCGTTGCCTGCAATATCGAATAAGCTGTTTTGGTGGTTCATGGAACTTCAATAAGTTTGCTTCATTTACTTTGTTCGCGCTTAGACGTTTGCCCCTACTTGAACTCATGGGCAGTAGAGATAACGGAAATATCAAACAACTTAATGACAAGGTTATTCAGCTTTCTAGCCGTCTTGAGGACTCTCGTAAGCAGTTGGAGAACACTATCAATGCAATCGCAGAGCTTGGTCTAAATGAACTACTGCAAAATAAATATAAACAACTCACAAGTTTAATTGCAGAAACTGATAGCCAATTACATGCCGCTAAATCTGCTCTTGAGTTGTCACATGGTCAGGTCGCTATTCAGAAAGAAGATACCCAGATGTTGACTGGACGGCTGCTTGAATTGCTGGCAAACACTAAAGATGTTGATAGCCGTATAAAGTTGAATCAGGTGCTTCGTCGTTATTTAAGCAAAATTGAGTTGGAAGCTGATAAAACAAATGAGCTTCGGTATATCCGTATCTATAGGAAAGACGGTGATCTGTTGGTTACTGCTGAGTGTAGTCATAGACTCAACAATGCTCTGTTTTATGGTTCTGATGGCACGACAGAAGCTATGGAGTTGGTACGTGAATAAATGTATGTTCGTGTTATCAAAACCCTAGTAGGGGGGAATGCTTGGGGTATTAAGATGATCTTACGATTGCTACGTGTGGTGACTTGTACTAAAAATGTGTGCTTGAAATGTTCGTTTTTTATACGCCACATGGTCATTCAAATAGTCCCTTAGTAACGTATCGCTGCATCGTTAAAGATAATAATGACCATTAAGTAAAGGTGTCTGAGCTAACAAAACAGGCCTTTTTTAGAAGTGTCACGATTAGGGAATACAGCCTTTTATCCTCTGCAGGCCTTGGTGTGCCTAAAAACCTTAATGTATAGAGACCACCTAGCGTCCCTGCTGGTCACCGCGACCACTTAAAGTCCTTAGGACTCACCTTAACGAATTAACCAGCACAAGTAATAACTAGGAAGGAATATTCCATTCGGAACGATAAGCCCACCAGCACATTTTCGCTAGGTAGGCTCTATGGGACTTCGTAATGGGGGATAACAATTACAGGAACAAATAAATAAGGTTCGTTAAGGTGTGCCCTTAAAGAGGCGATGTGATTGCTCCTTAAAACCCATCATCACTAACTCTTCGATATGTTTCGTTTTCATCCCAGACGGTTTTAACGGTTACCCCGAGGGCTAATTCTTTACTGACGGACTTCAATGCAGCCCTAAAGTCTTCAGCTCCGTGCGTATCAATCATATCCATGATCTGCTTTTTAATCATTGCCTTGCGAGCGGTCTCAGTCATTGGGGACTTTTCTTTAATGCCCTGAGAGGCAGCAGCTAGCTTCGTAATAATAGGGTAATTATCTTTATCGAAAGTATCGTCTAGTACATCTTGATAACGCTTCTTCAGTGCCCTTTTAAGCTTTTTAGCAGCCTTACTGAAGTCTTTCTCCCATTCAGCTCTTGAAGGCAGCCCAGCTTCAATACAGGCGTTTAAAGCTCGCTGTATACTTAGACCATGGGTATCGCTACAGCTATAAGCTTTAGCTATGTCCCTTTTGCTCTGTACTACAATGTTCTCGCCCTCAGCTAAATGACGCTTGAACTTGTTTTGATATTCCTCTGAAATATGTAGTCGTGTTCCATGCCCTACATTCATAGTTAATGAAGCCATGAAAGCATCAAACTCAGAGTAACCTCGGTGGACTTTCGCGGGTACAGTGATCTTTCTAGCCTTTGGATTAGCTAAATATTGCTGGCAAGCCATGGTGCGATGAAACCCATCTACTACATATAAGCTACCGTGTAGCTCAAAGACCTCTAAAGGGGTGTGCACATCTTCACCATGTTTCAGGCTCATCAAAACATTTTCAATCTGCATCTTTCTAAAAGACTCTGAGGCTTCTCGGTCAGAATCTTTGTGAACTAAGTTTGGCTGTCTATTTTGAAATCTATCGTCAAGAATTAATTGGCTAGGGTCAATCTGTTCGATGCTGGTGGTCTTGTTCAATTAATCAATCTCTTTCTCTAAGGCCGCTAAAGCCCTTTGCACGGTTGATAGTGATACACCCACTTCCTTGGCTATTTTCCTTAATGAAACACCTTGTGAGCGTAATTCAGCGATCTGCTGGTGGTTAGTTTCATTAGTAGGCCTACCTTTGTATTTACCAGCAGACTTAGCCTTCTCAATGCCTTCTTGACGCCTTTCCTGAATCATTGCTAACTCAAACTGAGCAACAGCCCCAAGCATGTTAAGCATTAACTCAGACATATGGTCACTGCCACCAGCATTGAAGCTAAGGCCTTCCTTATGGAACTTGACGCTAACACCATTCTCATTCCATTCATTGACCAATTGTTTCAAGTCAACCAAGTTACGAGCTAGACGGTCAATGCTATGGACATGGATAGTGTCACCATCACGAGCATAGTCTTTAAGCTGAGTTAGGGCAGGACGTATGGTAGAGCCACCACTGCATTTATCAGTGAAGGTTTTATTAAAAGGGATGCTCGCATTGGCAAGCTGACGGTCAGTGTTCTGGTCTACAGAAGAGACTCGAAGGTAAGCGATGTGTGCCACGAGGTGTATCCGTTTGGTTCTAAGAGGTCACGGAGAGTAGTATACCTATTATTGAAATTCAACCCTAATGGGTACTGTTCGATCACAGTTTGACCATACCTGTATGGGTATACCTAATGAGATCACCAAAGTTCTCTGTAATTTTGGGGTTTAAAATTATTTGGATTAATTATGTTTATAGGTACCTTGTATCACCCTAAAGGCAGACGCTTGATTTCATTTTAGCTTTTAACTATCCATTCAATTGTAGATTTTGCTCGTAATTTAATAGATGGATACATCAAGCTCGCGGCAATGGAAGAAAATACGCCAACAACAAAGCTGACCAGTAAACTAAGAAACTGAGTTGAAGCCTCTTCTGCAGTGACATCATCAAGGGCTTTTTTGAGGTTTTTAATTTCTTCACTTTGGAGCGTCTTAATGGTATCTAAATTGCCCTTCAGTTCTTTAAAGGATTCCCCGTCACTGTCCATCTTTGCCTTCAAGTCAATCCAAGCTTCGTATTGAGCATCAATTTCCCTAGTCGTCAAATTAATCAGAGCAACTGTTTCTGTGATTGCGGAACGTATATCTTTGAGGGGTAGTGATTCAATGTCATTAATCATTAAATTCATTTTTTCCGAGTGCTCTTGCAGCTTAATTAAACTGTGTGGCGTACGAGCAATTAACATTAGATTAGTATTGGTGACGTTCTCCATCCCCATTGTGGTAACCGCCGCTCGATAGCCTAGTAAACCAAAAATTACTATGATAGCTAAGACAAAAACCTTTACCCTTTTCTGAATAATTACTTTGCTTTCATAAGTGATTGTTAGATTGTCCATTACACGATCCTGATCGGTGGTTAACTTGTTATAATGCTGCTACTTTACCACAATAACGGCGATTTACTAATCTAATGGTTTTATGTAAGTCATTGTATCTTAGTTGATTATTTTGAACGGATGGCTAGGTGAGGCTTGTGGTGTCTCTCTTTGCATAGACTAATAGACGAGTAATTTAGCTTCGGGCTGGCCTACAAAGTAGGGATTTTAGTAATTAAGTTCTTATTGATAGTTAACTAAAGTGCTGTATCGCACTTAATACTGCAGGATGAAGCCCTTATGTAGTGCGTCTTAGTCGCACGTCATTTTCGGCTAATCAAATGGATTGGAATATTAAGGAGCGATGAGCATGACCTTTAGTTTTAATACCGAAGATGCGAGCCAAGTTTGCGTGGGGGCATTTGCGCTGGCGGTGCCCGTGGCGTTTTCAGAGGAAGCCTGGCATCTCGGCGAAACCTTGCCTGTGCTCAATCTCGCCATGCTCTTTAGTTTATCGTTGTTATTTCTAGGGGTTTTTACTTATCACAGTGTGTTCCAGCAAAATATTAGTGCCCGAGTCCCTGTGTTTATTTTCCGCATCGTGGTGGCGTATTTGCTCACCGCGCTGGTGGTTTTCCTCGTCTTGCTGTGCCTCGATAAAGTGCCATTTTTTGAAGATCCGCTGACCTCGATAAAACGGATTATCGTCATCACTATGCCAGCCTCTATGGGCGCCATTGTTGTGGATAGCTTCGATAAGGAATGATGCACCTTAGCCAAACCTCATGACTTTTGTCACTGGTGGATTAGGGTTATTTTGCGCATACTCATTCCCATACTCTGACTTTGATTGATGTCTAGAGTCGAAATAAGCCTGAGTTTTTAGCCTGATAACGATAACGCCAATAGATAAAGGAAATGACTATGAATACCGGAGCCCTCGCTTTACTTATCCCGATACTCGCCATTGTTGGCGGATATGTGGTGGCGATTATGAAAATCCGCGACAAGCAAGGTGTGTCGAGCCGTGAGCAAGAGGCCGAAAATCAAGCCTTGCGGTCCGAGTTAGCTACCTTGCGTCAGCGTGTCGAAGTGCTAGAACAGCTGGTCACTGACGATAGTTTTCAATTGAAGCGTGAATTTAAACAAGTCTAACTATTTGTTCCTTGTCCAATGGAAGGCGCTAGCCTGTTAACCTAAGTTAATACCCTTGTAATTTGTTTGGCTTTACAAATGTGGGCATGGTGTTACTTTGTACATCTTCCGTGGGATCAAGTCATCGGGTGAGTTAAATACCTAATTTAAGGTAGACTCGTGATAATTTTGTTATCCATCCCTGTATTGAGTTATTACAAATAGAGTTTATATGTTTCTAGCGCCTTATTTTTCCGAGCAAAATCAAGCCATTTCCGTATCCGCACAACAAGCCAGCGACTTCGCGAAGAAAATTGCGCAGGACTTTAATCCCATACACAATGTGGGCGCAAAACGCTTTTGCGTGCCGGGAGATTTACTGTTTGCCATAGTATTGACTCAATATGGTCTGAGTCAGAGCATGAAATTTAGCTTTGCGGGTATGGTGGGCGCGAGTGTCGAACTGCAATTCCCGGAACAAGTGAGCGAGAGTTTTTCAATTCGCGATGGCCGCGAAAAAACCTATCTTAATGTGAGCCGTCAAGGCGATGTAAGTTGTTGCGATGCGCAGACAGAATCCTTTATTCGTCAATATGTTGCTTTCTCTGGGCATAATTTTATCGATATCCTTATCCCTTTGATGAAACAACATCAAGTGATGATCAACCCAGACCGACCTTTAGTGATTTACGAAAGCATGTCGTTTGACTTAACCACCCTCGATTTTGTGCAAGTGACCTTATCACTCGTTGGCCAAGATTTAAAAATCGACGGTAAACGTGGCGATGTGACACTGCACTTTGAATTACACAGTGGCGATACTTTAGTCGGCACAGGTATCAAAACCTTAGTCATGAGTGGCTTACGTCCTTATGACGAGGCGCTCGCGCAGCAAATGTGCGCCACCTATGAAGGCAGTAAAACTGATTATTGATTGACGGAACAATCACATGGCGTTTTTGTCTGCAGATAAAGCGCCATTCAATCCTTGATAGCGCGATGAAATGCGAGGGGATTAATGACCGTTGATTGAAAGTTGAGAGACGATTTGTGAGACGTTTTCTGCCCCGTTGCGTATTTCTCCCATCACCAAAGTTACCTCGGCTAGCTGTTGTTTCCCTTCCTGTGCGATACCTTCAACTTCGTTCATCATGTCTGTTGCACTTGTGGTGAGCTGGGTATTTTTAGTGACGACGGCGGCAATTTCACTGGTTGATTTACTGGTTCTGGAAGCGAGCTGCCTCACTTCATCGGCGACAACCGCAAAACCTCGGCCTTGTTCACCCGCACGCGCGGCCTCAATCGCGGCATTTAATGCCAGCAAATTGGTTTGATCGGCAATCGAGCTAATCGTCGCGACTATGGCTTGAATACTTTGGGATTGCTCATTCAGTTGAGTAATCGCTTGAGTCGTTTTATGGGTTTGCTCAGCAATAGCATTGGAGGTATTGACGGTCGCATTAAGCAACTTAACGCCTTGTTCCGCTTGCTCAACGGTGCGTTGCGATGTGGTGAGCGCAATATTTGCGGCTTCACGCACAGCGTGGCTTTGCTCGATCCGCTTGCTGATATCACTGGCGAACTTAACAACTTTAACGACCTTTCCATGCTCATCCATAATGGGATTGTAAGCCGCCTCCAGCCAAATTGAGTCGCCATAGGCATTTTTGCGCTCAAATAGCCCTTTGCTATAGCGACCTTGCTTAAGCTCGTCCCAAAAGTGTGGATTTTGTCGATAAAATTCATCGAAACAGAAAATTCTATGATGCTTACCCAAGATCTGTTCTTTGCTGTATCCCATTGTTTTTAAAAAGTTGGCATTTGCCTTCAGGATAGTGCCATCTGGGGTAAATTCAATAATAGCTTGGGAGCGATTTAGGGCATCAAAGATGGCGGATTGATCGTCAAGCTGTTGCTTATATTGGGTAATTTCAGAAGCCGTTTTCATTATCTTCACGACTTTCCCCGCCTGTTTTACAGGAAAGTAAGTCGCTCTTAGCCAGATTTCTTGGCCATTTTTATTCACTCGCGCGAAATGTCCCTCCTGCGGATGACCGGCTTTTAAATTGCTCCAAAATTGTTGGTAGGCAGGAGAATTAGCATAGGTCGCTGAGCAAAACAGCTTATGGTGTTGGCCAACAACTTCATTAAGTGAATAACCGACTACTTTTAAAAACAAGGCATTCGCATCGAGCACTTTTCCTTCAGGCGTAAATTCTACCGTGGCAATACTTTGCTTAATGGCGTCGATGACCGACTCCGCTTCTTGGCGCTTGTTTTCGCTCACTTCTAGGCTTTTACGTAATGAAGAATTGAACACTGAGATACTCCTGATGAGCTTAACTGACTCAAAAACCGCTGGTCTTTATTGAAAGCTCGATATAACGAGCTGGATATACAGATAAATATAGCTGTGATTTTAATATGTGGTTTATTTCTATGAAACACGTGATCGGGATCTATATACCTAAATTGAGCAAAAGAAGATCACTTTTCTTTGGTTTTAGCTCGACTAGGCTTTGGTTTTAGCCCGACCAGACGTAGCGGCAGAGCGGATAACGAATTTTAGCATGCTATTCGAGTAATCTAGGTTGAATGAATGCCATAGAAAAAGCTGCCAAAGGGCAGCTTCTTAAGCGTTATCTATGCTCGGCGGTTAGCTTAGTTTTTCAATCTTAGCGGGTAGGCCTTGTCTTGCCGAGGCGCCACTTGCCCAGTCTACCAGCGGATAGCGGCCGTGACGACTGGGATCGAACAGATTTAAGTCGTTCATGTTGATCCCGACTCGGATCAGCGGATTGGCGACGATTTTAATCTCGTCAATCACAGTGTCACGCGCGCCGAGTTCTTTATGGCCATAACCGTGTTCGATAGCGATGCAGTCTGGGTGCACTCCGGCAACACATTCCACTAAAGCGATCACGCTGCCGTTAGGCGTGCTGATTTTTACCGTGTCGCCCGTGCTGATCCCAAGGCGAGTGGCGGTTTTCTCGTTCAGTCGCACCGGATTATTAGGGTGTACTTGGCGTAAACGATCCGAGCCAATACTCATAGAACTCATGGTATGGGATTTGTAGCTGCTGATCAGCAATGGCCACTGTGACTTATCAAACGCCTTATCGAGCGGCGTACCATCGGCCAAGGAGGGTTGATATAAGCGCGGACAACCACTCATAAATTCCCCTGTGAGACTGTTGCGACGACTGCCGACGTCGGGATTCCACAGCATCATAGGTTTAGGCCAGACTTTACTCGGATTCCCCGCGTCATCGCGTGCGCCGCGCATTTCTTCAAAACGGCCGCCACGAGCAAATAAGTAACTGACTTTTTTGACTTCATCTGGCTTGAGTCTAGCGTTGAGCTCACTTTGAATGCGGCTTACACCGCTAAGATACATGTCCTCGGCGTTGATATCGGCGACGGCTTTACCCAAATAGGCCACGTTGGCGGCGCCGTAAAGTGAGTAATCCGCTGCGCGCGTTAACGGATGTAGGCTGCCATCGGCGGCCTTAACGGCATTTTCGCCAAAGCCGGGTAATTGCAGCTTCATCGCAACTTGGCTCAAGAAAGACTCCATGCACACCACGTCACCACTGGCCATTTTCGCGACTCTTGGCTCGACAATCGGCCAACGACCTGTGGCAACTTTGGTTAGCGTGCCTTGCCATGCTGAGGTCCAGCCCCAAGACTCGTACGTTAAGGTGTCGGGCACTATGTAGTCCGACAGCGCCGAGGTTTCGTTGATGAAGCTGTCGATGCTGATAAACAGCGGCAGCACCTTAGGATCTTTCAGTTGTTCACCAATAGCTTCCCCTAAACCCGCTTGACCATAAATCGGATTACCCATGTGGTTAATCCATGCTTTGAGTCGATAGGGATAACCGTGCACCGCCGCGGTTAAATGTTCGCCCAATAAGGGCGATGAAATCGGAAACCAAGGCTCCTTAGCAGGATAAGGCGGTTCGCCCGCTTCGACTTTACGGCGATACTCTGAGGTTTTCTCGTAGGGGAATTTAGATCGCGATAGGAAAACGCCCTTAGGTTCAACCATGCCGTCAAACTCCTGCAGATTATACCTTGGGCCTTTACCAAATGCCGGGAATGAACCGCCGGAAGCTAATGCGCCACCCTTCAGATTGATGTTACCTATCATAGCGTTGAGCATCATGATTGCCCACGCGCTATAAAAACCATTGGCGCTCATTGTGCCGCCGTGGGAGATCACCGCAGCCTTAGTGCCATGGCTGGTAAATTTATCCGCGAGGGCAATAATCTGCGCTTCGCTAATATCGCACTCCTTGGCATAGTGTGCCATTTCAAAGCTGTGCGCCGCTTCACTTAACAATTGGAAACTAGATTTAACCGCAATCATTCCCTTAGGTGTGTCGACGTTTTGGTTAACGTCGAGCTTGGCTTTTTGACTTTGGCTAGCAAAAACTACCTCGCCACTCGTTGCATCGACAACCAACTGCGAGTCCTGCTCTCCATAGGCTTTGCCTTCGAAGGGCAAGCCAAGATCGCTGGCAAAAAGATACTGGCCATATCTTGGATGGGTGGGCTCGCTGATTATCAAGAAGCCTGCATTACTAAAGCCACGGTAACCTGATGCTTTTGCGGCATCGACATTGGGCGCACTCAAAAACTCGGCGGCATAGCGCTGGTTATCGATAATCCAGCGCAACATGCCCATGGCGAGGGCCGAGTCGGTGGCGGGGCGGATCGGCAGCCAAGTGTTGTTGCCCGCACAAGGTAGATTCGAGGTATTGGGCAGCATGGGCGACACCACCACATAACTGAAATTGCTGTTATTGACTCGCGCGTTAGCCAGTTGTCTCGCTTGGCGTTTAAAGGGATTGCCCGATTGCTGCGGCGAGGTGCCGATAAAGAGTAAAAATTCACTATGATCCCAATCGGGTTTTAAGTGAGCGTATTTTTTCAAATCATCCAATAAAGCGCCTGCACCAGCGCGGTAGGTAAACCCGCAATAAGCACCGTGGTTGGCAAAGTTACGTGTGCCAAAGCTGTTGAAGGTAAAACGTTTGATAATGGCATCGCGGCCTTCATCGGAGGCGTTCGAGACCAGCAACTGATTAGCCTTAGGGCCGTATTCTGGATTATTGGCATCGAGCGGCGTGGCGATATCTCGAATCGCCCTTAAGCCTTCAACTTGGCCTTCGCCAAATAAATCACCGCCTTCGACGACTTCATTCAGCAACTGCTCAAAGCTAATGCTCTGCCATTGGCCACTGCCGCGCTTACCCACGCGCTTAAGACATTGGGTAACACGATGCGGGCTATCCAATTGTTCTAGCATGGCATTACCACGAGCGCAGGCGGTGGAACGCCCCTGTAGACCTTGTTCTTGAAAGGCGCTTAGCCCGACAAATGCAGTTTTGATTGGCGTATCGAAATCGATATGTTCGCGCGATGACAACGGGTGATAAGGGTTGCCGCTGATGCGGATGATCTTATCGGTTTTTTGATCGATACGAGCGCGCACGCCGCATTTGGTCCAGCAACCTAAGCACATAGTATTGGCGACGCGCTGATCGTCATTGCTGATCAGCTGACCTGACTGTAAATCGACTTTGTATTCAGGCGCTAAGGAATTGCCATGCAGCGGATCTTGGGTCGGTTTCCCTGACGTGCCATTGACGACACCTTTGCCCATTTGCGCTAACGTATGGCTATAACCCGCGGCAAATAATCCCACACCACCCGTGACAGCGGCCCCTTTGATAAAACGACGTTTACTCTTATCCATGATGGACTCCTTCATTCTGTAAACTAATTGGGTGCTCAGCGAGCAAGCTTTGCCGCAGGCGTGTGGCGAATAAGTTCGGAGACCAGCGCCATTAATGCCAGCCAAAGACCGAAGGTGCCGGCTATGCCTAATAGCCCTTCGGGTCCCCAAGGCAGTTGATAGAGGTAAGTCCCTGCGCCGTATTTAGGATCGGTTTGCGCTTGGATGAGCACTATCCAGCGAAATCCCCACGCGAGATGAATGGCCGTGAGGCTGACGACTAACATTGCCACATTGGGTAAGTGACGAATGGCGAGCATCAGTGCCAGCACGGCGAGTGTGACCAGTACCCAAATCGCAGCCAGTTGCCAACTTGGGCTGGTTTCAAGCAATAACGCGGCTTCAGGGGCCGAGCCCTTATCGAATAACGCCCAGCCGATAAGGCACAGGGCGAATAGACCAAAGCTGGCTCTTACCCAGAGTAATAGGCCGTCTTGGGTGCGCTGTTGGTAGCCCTTTAATAGTCGATTCAACACAGCCAAAGTGCCGCAGGCAGCGAGCAGGGCGCTCATCGCCATCAAAGGTGGTAGCCAATAGGTATGCCACAGTGGCCGCGCCTTAATGGCCATGGTTTCCATGCCAGTGTAGAGGGCAATACTGCAGGCACTCAGGGCCGTGATAATCGCGATCGGCTTGATGAATTTGTCACTGTTCCAATCACCGAATCTCAGTAATTGGCCTATTTTATTCAGCCAATCTGAGTCTTGATTTGCGGTGTGCTTAGGCAGATATTGACGCAGTAGCAGCCAAGCAAATACTGCGCTGGTGCCCGAGAATACGGGCAATAAAAAGGCGCCATACCACATCCACGAATCGGGGCGAACTTGCGCATAAAAATGCCAAGCCCGCAGTGGTTGGTGTAAATCGGCGAGTAAGGCGATAGGGGCGACTATGCCTGCGGTTAACATTAAACAGGCGCAGAGTTTCAGCAGTCTGTCATCGGGTTTCGCGTGACTAAACAAGTGTATTGTCGCCACCCACACACTGGCATAGGCCAGACCCATCATAAAAAAGTATTGCACCGCCCAAGGTAGCCAAGTAATGGCGATATCTGGGGTAAAGATTTCTTTAATGACCATGGTGGATCTCCTCGCCAGTATCGGTAAGTAAGGTTCTAACTGGGGCTTGGCCGCTAATCTTGTCCTCAAAAGCGCTGCTCATGCCGATGTAGAACACCCGTGGCGCAGTGTTGGCCGTTGGTTTGAGCACCTTGATATCGGTTTTGTTGGCGGCGAGCAGTTGGCTTATCTGGCTGTTGGGATTATTCAGATCGCCAATCACACGGGCTTCTCCTACGCAGGTTTCGACACAGGCGGGGAGTAATCCCGCATCTAACCTATGGGCGCAGAAGGTACATTTGTCGGCGGTATTAGTATCGTGGTTGATAAAGCGCGCATCATAGGGGCAGGCTTGCACGCAGTAGCCACAGCCAACGCACCATTCATTATTGACGACCACTATGCCGTCTTTGCGCTGGAAGGTCGCGCCCGTAGGACAAACGGGAATACAGGGCGGGTTTTCGCAGTGATTACAAAGTCTTGGTAGCATCAAAAAGGCGGGCGGAGTGGTATCTTCCTGCTGCGAGACTTCATACTGCTGCACTGTGGTGCGAAATTGCCCGAGGGGCGGTTGATTCTCGATAGTGCAAGCGACGGTGCAGGCTTGGCAGCCCACGCAGCGACGTAGATCGATCACCATGCCGTAACGTTTACCCACTTGGCCTTCGCTGGCACTGTGTACTTGAGGGCTGCGCTTATCATCCTGTGCATACACTTGCACCACAGGGATCAGTGCGGCGCCAACACTGACGCTGGCCATTTTGCCGAGAAACTGACGTTTACTCTTGTCCATACAGATTTCCTTCACTCTTGAAGATGGCGAATAAACTGGCTCATAGACCTAGCGTTAAGGTTTATGGCGAGGTTTACAGGCATTCTGTAAAAGGCGAGGCGGCATAACTATAGTGGTTTTCCACATATCAGGCGTGGGTTTGATCTAGCGCAACAAATATCCGTTAGAATAGCCTTCAAAATGATAGGGTTTTATTTCTTACGGCTTTTAAACTTCAGTTTGGCCTGCTTCCAATTTGAATTTGATCTGCTTTTAACTGGATTTGAGCTTGAGTTGAGCTTGAGTTGAGCTTGAGTTGAATTTGAGTGATTGGGGATAAAGGATTGCACTTCACGTTATTTAGGATGATGAAAACAGTGTTTAGCTCAGCGATGTCGCTCAAGCGGCCATTATCGATTCAAGGGACTGTGCCTAAGATGACACCTCGAATAATTTTCAGGATGGCACTAGCCGTGGCGTTAGCGTGCTTGCTCGCTTCCGCAAACGTGTTTGCCGCCGAGCCGCAGAATCAAAGCGCGCCTTCGGATGTAATGGACGCTGAGGTTGTTGCGCCAGTCGCTACCGAAGAACCCGGTTATCAAGTGGTCGATGTGGGTGTGTTAGCCATCCGCGGCTATAAGGCGACCATCAACCGCTGGCAGCCGTTAATGGGTTGGCTTGAAACCCAAATTCCCAACAGTTACTTTAGGTTACATCCTCTCACCCTCGATGAGCTCGCTAAGGGCGTTGAAACCCAAGGGTTCGATTTTGTGATCACCAACCCTGGGCAATCCGTGATGCTGGCGCGGCAATATTCCCTCACTTGGTTGGCGACCCTGCGCAGTCCGTTAAATAATGGTGCGGCGATGCAAGTGGGTTCGGCGCTGGTGGTGCGCGCCGATTCACCCTATCACACCTTAAGTGATCTCAAGGGATGTCGGCTCGGGATAGTGTCGAAAAATGCCTTCGGCGGTTACTTGACCTTAGTGTACGAAGCGCAGCTAAAGGGCATAGATTTGCCTCGCTTTGTGGGTGAGATCATTCCGCTGGGGTTCCCGCTAGATAATTTGTTATATCAGTTAGATGATCAAAAAAGTGGTAATGATGCGGCGAAAGACAATCGACTGGATGCGGCTGTAGTGCCTGTGTGTCAGCTTGAGCTGATGCAGGCAGAAGGGCTGATTAATATCGGCCATTATCGGGTGCTCGATAACCAAACTCCGGTGGGATTTCATTGCCAAGTCTCGACTCGTCTTTATCCCAACTGGTCCATGGCGAAGACCAATCGCGCCTCGCAATCTCTAGCTAAAAGCGTGACCCAAGCGCTGCTGGCACTGCCCGAAGATCACCTCGCCGCTAAGTCTTCCGATTCTGCGGGTTGGACCACGGCCGTGAGTCAGTTGGCGATCGATCAACTGCTCAAAGATCTCGACATGCATCCCTTACAAACACCTTGGTGGCAAAGGGCGTGGCAGTGGGTCAAGTTACATCAACAATGGGCTTGGTTTGTGCTGGCGATTCTGGTGCTGCTCAATGCGTACCATTTCTGGTTGGAGTATCGTTTTAGCCGTCGCGGCCGGGAGTTAATTAACACTCAGCGCCAGCTCACTGAAAACCGCGCGTTACTGGAACATGCCCAGCGCATTGCGATTGCTGGCGAACTTGGCGCGAGTCTCTCCCACGAACTGAATCAACCTTTGGCGGCGATTGGCCATTATTGTCATGGCGCCGAAGTGCGATTACAGCGGGGTACTAGCCCTGAGGAACTGCAATCGGTATTGATGCTGATCCAGCAGGAAGTCACGCGAGCCGACAGTATTATCAGCCGTTTACGCAACCTGTTGAAGAAACGGCCTGTATCGAAACAAGCTTTGTACTTGCATGAGTTGGTCAATGAGACTGTGCCGCTGCTCGCCTATGAGTTTGAACAACATCAAATCAATCTTGCCGTGAATGTGAGCGGCGAGCCCTATTTACAGTCCCTCGATGAAGTCGGCATGCAGCAGTTGCTGCTTAACCTGTTGAAAAACGCCGCCGATGCCTGTGTTCAGCGGTTAGAGCTTGAACCCAGTGGCACAGAACAGATCATCACGCAAAAGCCATACACGCCGACGATCGATATCGATCTTCGCTATCAAGAACGCACACTTTTGCTGACTGTCACAGATAATGGCACGGGTTTAACCGAAGCTGCCAGTCTGCTGATGCAAGCCTTTTATTCCACTAAATCAGAGGGATTAGGTTTAGGCTTAGTGATTTGCCGCGATATTGCCGAGAGCCATGGCGGGACCTTTAGTCTAGAAAGCGCTATGGGCGGCGGTTGCCAAGCGCAGGTGGCTATACCGCGTAAACCTGAACCTAATGGAGCTCAATAATGAGTCTTGCCTTACCTGTGTATTTAATCGATGACGATGACTCAGTGCGTCGTTCTTTGCGTTTTATGCTCGAAAGTTATGGCCTCAAGATCACTGACTTTGATAGTGCCGAAGCCTTTTTTACTACCGTGGACTTAACCCTGCCGGGTTGTGCGCTGGTCGATGTGCGTATGCCGGGCTTGAGCGGTCCGCAGTTGCATCTCGAATTAGTCGCCAAAAATAGTCCGTTAGCTGTGATTTATCTCACCGGCCATGGCGATGTGCCTATGGCAGTAGAAGCGCTCAAACTCGGTGCGGTGGATTTTTTCCAAAAGCCCGCCGATGGCGCTAAGTTAGCCGAAGCGGTACTCAAAGCGTTGGAACATGCTAAAACGCATTATCAAGACAATCAGTATCTTGAGACTTATCAAGCGCTCACGCCAAGGGAGCGGGAGATACTCAACCTGATTGCCCAAGGGTTGAAGAACCAAGAGATCGCCGATAGCCTCTGTATTGCCATGCGCACGGTCGAGATCCACCGCGCCAATTTGATGAAAGGCATGCAAGTGGGATCGCTGGCGGAAATGATGCTGATTTATAGCCGGATCGCCGATCGCCTGCGCCTTGAAGATAACCGCTAAAATTTACCTTTTACTGCGCTAATTGCCGCTTTGTTAGCCGCCTATTTTGGCTAAGTTGTCGTATCATTGGCGGTTAGTATTGGCTTTGCTAGTAGCTTAGTTCTGGGCGTAAAGAAGAGCTTAGTTCTGGGCCCAATTCTGGGCGTAAAGATTGTGAGCTGTGGCATTAGTGCAGCGCCGCTTAATTGCCAATACACCGCGATTGCCTTATTTTAGGGGCACTATTTTTAGGTCATGATTTTAAAATCACTTTTTACAGTGCTTTTTTAAGGTCTGTGGCCCTCTTGGATTGTTTTCTCTTCATCCTGTAGAAGGCTTCTGCAGCTTAGATAAGACTCTCCCGTTTGCATAAGGAATGAAATGGCAAGCTTGATTCGTATTGTGCTGATTGATACGCACCTTCCGGGCGTTGTGGAACTCGCCCTCAATGGCCATACCAACATTTGTGGTACTAACGCCTCGGGTAAGACGACATTACAACGTCTAGTCCCTGTTTTTTATGGCGAATACCCAAGCCGCGTGGTGCCTTCGACCCGCGACAGTTTCGAGCGTTGGTACTTGCCACACGATTCAAGCTACATCATTTACGAATATCAAAAGGCCGATGGCTTACTGTACCAAGCCGTGCTGGCCTCTGCAGGCGATGGTAAGGGCGTTAACTATCGTTTTATCGCCAAAGGTTTTGAGCTAAGCGATTATATTAAATCGCAAAATGGCGACACTATTCTGTGCCACACCATGGCGGAATTAGGCCGTGATTTAAAACGTGCCGGCATCGCTACCACTAACTTGCTCAACACCCGCGAATATCGCGCCATTATTCAAAACGATCGCACCCTATTAAGCACGGGCAGCAACCGCAGCGAACTGCGCGGCTATGCACGCCAATTTGCCCTGTGTGAGGGCGAGCATTCCCTGCGCCACATCGAAAAACTCGCCAAAGCGGTGCACTCCAAAGAAGGCAAGATGGAGACGGTCAAATCCATGATCGCCGCTATTTTGGAGGAAGACGGGGTTAATCCGCCCAGCTCACGCTTAAATCCACAGCGCGTTGAGGCGTGGATCCGTGAAAGCCAACTTATCCAAGGGTTTGAAGTCATTCGCCCTGAGTTTGAAAAACTCGAGCAAGAATTTAACCAACTGCTCAGCGCCGAACTGCGCTTATCAAGCTTGTCCCGTGGTTATCGTAACGATGAAACCTTAGAAGCCGATCGCCAAGATATTCAGCAAACCTTATCTAAAGAGCTGAATTTAAAACTCAGATTGCTCGACGATGAATGGAAAGAGCAGCGCGATGAGCTCAACCTCGATTTATCGGCCGCCAAGGGCGATGTGGCCAAGTGCGAGTATGAACTCGATGCCATTGAAGATCAGCACAGCGCCTTTTTAGATGCCAACATAGAGCAAGCTAAGGCCGATCTTGAGATGCTGCCAAACTGGCGCACCGATGTTGAAAACTTAAGTGAACGCCATAAGCTGCAAACCGAGAAGCACCAAGATATCGAGGCGGCCTACAATGCCCGTCGCAGTAAGATTGGCGAGCAGTTAAACCGCGAGCTAGAAGGTTTGCATGCCGACCAAGATAAGCAGCGCGAAGCCCGCGATAAGCAACGCGAAGTCGCGCGCACCGATATCGACGCCTTAGAGTTGCAATGGCGCAACCAAATGGATGCGGGCAAGGCCAGCTTTAGCGAGCAGGAATACCAATTTAAACTCACTGCCGCCGAGCTTAAATTACGTGTCGATGGCGTGACTTACACCGAAGAAGAAAAGCTGAGCCTAGCGATTTTCGACGAACGTATTCACCGCGCCGATGAAGAACAAGAAAGCTGCAATGCCAAGGTTGAGCGCTTAAGCAGCGATGAGCGCAAGCTCAGAGCCAAACGTGACCAAGCCAACGAAGCCTTGCGTATCGCCACCTTAAGGGTGAATGAGCGTCAAACTGCGCTGGATGAACTGCACCACATGCTGTTCCCGCAATCCCACACCCTATTGGAGTTTCTGCGTAAGGAAGCCCAAGGTTGGGAGCAAAGTCTAGGTAAAGTGATTGCGCCTGAACTACTGCATCGCACTGATTTACATCCCAGTTTAGTTAGCGAGTCGAGCGAAGCTTTCTTTGGCGTACATTTAGATCTTAAAGCGATCGATGTGCCTGAATATGCCGCCTCCGAGCAAGAGCTGCGGATTCGGTTAAGCAAAGCCGAAGAAGCCCACACTAGCGCCCAAGAAATGCAGGCCGAGGCCGAATCTCAGCTAGTTGCCATTAATGGCGAGTTGGATAATCTCAGCCGTGAACTCACTTTTGCCCGCACAGCGTATAAAAATAGCCGTGACGATCTGCGTCGTCTGTTCGATGAAAAGCGCAGTGAGCAAGATAAAATCAACAAAGCATTGAGCGAGCGCAAAGCCCATGCAGGACAAAGATTGACTCAGCTGGATGGCGAGCTGAAACAGCTTAAACATCAGCACGAACTCTGGCTCGAAGAGCAAAAAGAGCAAGCGCTCGAAGCGCGCATGGAAAAACAAGCCTATTGGCAGGAAGTCATCGGCGCGCTCGACAATCAACTCGGCCAAATTAAAGCGACCATTGAAGGCCGCCGCGAAAGCGCCAAAATTGAGCAGAAAGCCTGCGAGACCTGGTACAAAAACGAGCTTAAATCCCGCGGTGTGGATGAGGAGAATATCCTCAAACTCAAGCAACAAATTCGCGAGTTAGAAACCAAAATCAGCCACGCTGAGCAGCGTCGCAGCGATGTACTGCGCTTTGACGATTGGTATCAACACACTTGGCTGATGCGCAAACCTAAACTGCAAACTCAGCTTAGCGATGTGAAGCGCGCGGTCTCGGAAATCGATCAACAGCTTAAGGCGAAAACTCAAGATGTTAAGACTCGCCGTCAACAACTCGAAACCGAGCGTAAAGCGTCCGATGCGGCGCAGGTTGAAGCCTCCGAAAACTTAACTAAATTACGTGCAGTAATGCGTAAACTCGCCGAGCTTAAGTTGCCGACCAATAACGAAGAAGCCCAAGGCAGCCTAGGCGAGCGTCTGCGCCAAGGTGAAGACTTGCTGCTGAAACGCGATTACCTAATGGGGTCAGTGAAGCAATATGTGGAGCATTTCGACTCAGTGATCGCCAGCAAGTCAGGTTCTGGCCTTGCCGAAACATGGGAGCGTGCCCGCGAAGAATCGAGCTTTATCAACGACAAAGGCATTCGTCTGCTGGATTACCGCAAGTTAGTGCCACAGCTTGAGCAATTGCTGAACGTGATAGTGCCGCAATCGATTACTGCGCTGCGTGAGCAAGGACGGATTTTTGGTGTCGACTTAACCGCTTTCTACGATGTATTAGCAGATATCGACCGTCGCATCGCGTCCCAAAGTGCACGTATAACCCGCGAAGTAGGCGAAGAGTTATTCCTCGAAGGCGTGTCTGAATCGGCGGTACGTATTCGCTCGCGCATCAGCGAGTTAGAGTTCTGGCCTGAGCTTGAACAGTTCGTCAAAGCCTTTAAACATTGGAAAGCCGATGGTTTTAATGGCTTGCCCGATGAGGATTACACCAACAGCATGCGCCGCGCCTTAGACATTATCGGCCGTGCCGCGTTAACGGGGGGCATCTCTAAGTTGCTGGAAATCGAGCTGCGCCTTAAAGAAGGTAACAGCGATCTGATTATCCGCACCGACAGACAGCTTAACGAATCCTCAAGCCACGGTATGGCGTATCTAATTTTGTGTAAGTTCCTGCTGGCATTCACGCGTTTGTTGCGTGGCCGTGCCGATGTGACCATTCACTGGCCAATTGATGAGCTGGGCACTTTGCACCATACCAACGTGAAGAAGATTTTCGACGCCTGCGAAAACAACAACATTTGTGTGCTGGGCGCCTTCCCGAACCCAGAGTCTGAGGTGCTGAACTTGTTCGCCAATCGTTACATTATCAACAAACAAACCAAGAAGTTGCAGGTGGTAAAACCAAAGGTGAACCCAATTGCAGACATGTTGAATAAGCGTTTGTCGAAGGAGGCCATCTAATCATGCTTGAATTAAAACAAACCAAGATGTTGCAGCTGGTAAAACCTAAGGCTAACGTGAAAAGCGCAATTGCCGACATGTTGAATAAGCGTTTGTCGAAGGAGGCCATCTAATGAGTGATGCAACTCAAACCGTATTAGTTGGCACTGGCGCTTTGATTGAGCTGTTACTCAAGGGCGAGTTTATTTGCCGCACCACCAATGAAGAAGGCTGGCGCGCCCTTAAAAATAGTAGCACCCGCGAGCGGGTCGAAGGCTATTTAAACCAGATTAACCGTACCGTGGCGTCCGCCGCCGAAGGTGATGTGTTCTTCTGCGGTTATTTGCAGCTCGGCGATAGCGAGCGCAAAGTGATTTCATCGCAGTTTAAAGATATCTGTCAGGCATTGATCCCGCTGGTGGAATGGCTGGTATTAGTGCAAGAGGCCAGTGGTCAAGATGCGCCACTGAGCGAAGGCGCGCCCGTGCGTTTAACTGAGCTGCAAAGTCGCATCGAAGACACGCCGGCGTTTCGTGAGCAGTTAGCCAAACTCAGCCAATATCGTCTATTTGGCTCGACCAGTACCAACAGCGATGCGCAAATCAAGTTAGTCTTCAAACGCTTAGTCGAACTCGGCTATTTAGTGCGCCCCAATGCGGAGAAGCAAATCTATATCGCCACGGGCAAGCTGGATTATCTGTATGAAGTCATTCGGTTTATTGACGAAACCGAAGGCCTAAGCCTAGAAGCGCAGGCGGAAACGGCGACTCAGCGGGACTTAATCTAATGTTGGCACGATTAAACCTAGGTAAAAGCTGCGACCAAGGAGGCCGTGATGAGCAGTAACTTACATCAGGCGGGGGTTAAGCTGCTCAAGCAGTTAGGTCGCCATGCTGACATCATTATGGACGCCTATTTAGCGGGTTCTCTTAACGAGGATGCCCACGATCCAAGCGTGGTTGAAAAGCTTAAACAGGCCGGCATTTTGTGGCGGCCAGAGCCAGATCAAGAGCTGCGCCTTAAGCGTTCTGTGCGTGCCTTGCTCGAAGAAGGTTTAAGTGACGAGCGTAATCGCCAAATCGACTCTAACGTCGGCTCGGCCTTAGCGACCATTAAAACCTTGGCCGACCATTACAAAGAGGCGCGTCACAGCTCAGATTACAGCGCTGCTGAAGCCTATTTGTCGGATTTGAGCGAGCATGTTTATAGCTTTGCCGACAGTCTGCGTTATTCGATTCGTGTGCTCTGGGGCCGGATCAATAACGAGTTCGGTTATGTCGGTACGATCAACGCAAAGATCCGTGAAAATGAATTAGCCCAAAGCCAAGTCTCTGAATTGCTTAATGGCTTAGAGATGTTCCAGTTTAGTGAGCTTGGCGAAATCGCCGGCGATATCCGAGAGCTGCGCAAACTCTTAGTGACGACTTTGCAAGAAACCATGAGCGACTGCGCCCAGGAACTGAGCGTAGTGCAGGGGCGTTTACTCGAACTCTTAGGCCGCTTCAGACAAATCCGTGGGCGTACCCGTTTGCTTAAGGGCTGGTTACTCTACACTGACTTGCATCCGGATTATCGGCCTGCGGACCATGTGTCCCACAAGGAAATTCCGAGCCTATTCAATCGCGCCGAAATCTTGCTCGCGCCTGCTTCAGTAGACGTGCACAACGCCAGCCAAGAGTTAGAGTTGATGGGCATAGTCGCGCACATTAAAGCCATTAGTCGTCATCCCGTGATTGAAGCGGTGCGTGAGCGAGATGCGTCCGTGTCCCTCACCCAAAGTGAAGACTTCGATGTGCCGGATAATCCGCTCAAACAGGCGGTGGATGAGTATTTTGTCGATGTTATTGAGTCTGGCCTGCGTCAATCCGCGCTGGAATATCTGGTGGATAAGGCATTGCCTTGGGAAGCCGAAAGCTGGATTTATCAAGTCATTGGCGGTTATGAAGGCCTACCCGATGAACACAAAGCTTACTTTGAGCTTGAGCCTTTGGGTGAGCCGCATCCCATCTATAGCGGTAACTTTATCATTCGCGATGTTGAGTTATGGCTAGCCTAGGTCAGCAACAACTGCAGCTGTTGGAGAAGGCTTTTATTAAGCGTTCTCCCAAGGTTAAGCTCACGGCTAACTGGCGCGCGATTTACCGCGAGTTAGAAGTGGGCGAGTTAGATGAGTCTGAAAAATATTTGTGCTTCGCACCCAAAGACTTTGATCTGTTAAGGCAAGGCGTGTTGGCGCTAATGGGACTTGATCTCAGGGATCTGGATTTCAATGTCGATCGCATGGCGATGTCCGCCAAAAGTCATAATGAGAAGCTCGCTAAGATCCGCCCAGAAGCCGAGTATGTGTTACTCAAGTTTCTGGGCTTTCAATCGCCACCTGTTGCAATCTCCGCTTTATCCTCGCTGCGTATTCCTTTGGAGGAAGCACAAAAGCATTGCCGTGAACTTCATGTCGCAGCCATCTTAGTGGTTGAAAACTTGGATGTGTTTGATGTTATCCATCAAGCGCGTTTACCTGAGGATCTAACGAACCTCATGGTTATTTACCGCGGTAGCGGTCATCATTCACCGATTGGTGTGCGGCATTTTTTGCAAGCTATGGCAGGCGAGCTGCCGATTATCGCCTTTACCGACTTAGATCCTGCAGGGCTGCAAATCGCCCATACCTTAATGGGGGTGACCCATTGCCTTGTGCCGCAACTTGCGCTGACGGCTGCTGCCGAGTTGTTGGCCATTGGGCAAATTAATTCAACCAATGATTTCGACAAGCAAGCGAAACAGACCAAATATCTTCAGCATGCCGATTTAAAGCGTTGGCAAGAATTAGCTTTTTGGTTAACTCAACACAGTATTAGCATCAAACAGCAACACCTGCTAGCTCACGGGCTTGAACTAGTGTTAGTGCCATATATTTAGCCATCACGCATTCCATCTCTCTGGTTTAGTGCAATTATCTAGTTTTAAATTCTTTTATAAGTTTAATTTTAGTCATTAAGACTGAGGTTGATTTTCTAGTTGTTTTTAATATGTTTATATTGTGGTTTATTGGTTTTCATTCTGTTTAAATATACGGTTTTAAATAAGTCTTTAGTCTGCTCATTGATTGAGCATGATTATTATTTGTCATTTAAAATCAATCTATTACTAATTTTCCGTGATGCGGTTAGCTTAATTTAAGATGAAAAAGTGAAATTTATTCATTGAATTAACGGCTAGCATGTTTCACTATCCCCTGCCTAAGCCAAAAATGGATTGGCAATTGTGCTCATCATGGAAGATGAATAACAAAAAAACTACATTTCTGGGGAAACCACAAGCATGATGAAATCACTTTCGACGCGGATCTTTATAGGTCTGTTTGCGGGTCTTATTTTCGGCACAATAGTGCAGTACTTCTTAAACGATATCGGCTTCTTCTCGGACAATTTGGTCGAGCTTGCCGGCGGCGTTGGCACTATGTTCGTCAATATGATCATGATGCTAGTCGTGCCATTAGTGTTTGTGAGTATTGTTTGTGGTGTCTGTGAGCTGCAAGATCTTAAAAGCTTTGGCCGTTTAGGCGGTAAGACCTTTGGTTTTTATATCATCAATACCTTTGTCGCGATCGCGACGGCATTATTAGTCGTGCTGTTACTCGACCCTGGTAAAGGCGTCGATATGAGCAGCACAGACGGCCTGGCGATTACTGCAACTGAGCTGCCAAGTTTGATGGCACTGGTGATTGACATAGTCCCGCGTAACCCTGTGGCGGCCTTTATATCGGGCAATATGCTGCAAGTGATCTTTATGGCTTTAATGCTTGGTGGCGTGATTAAGTCACTCGGTGAGCATGTCGCTGGCGCAGTGCATGGTTTTCAAACCGCGAATAAAATCATGATGAAGCTGATTTCTGTGGTCATGAGCCTAGCGCCCTACGGTGTGTTTGCCTTGATGTTCAAGCTCGGCGCGACCTTAGATGCTGGCGTGTTTATGAGCGTAGTTGAGTACATGGTGCTGATCCTCGCGCTGCTACTAGTGTGGATTTTTGTGGTTTACCCAATGGCGGTGGGTATATTCACCCCGATTTCGGCCAAAACCTTCCGCGAGAAGACCCAAGAGCAAGTGCTGTTTTCACTGTCGACCGCAAGCTCGAATGCGACGATTCCTGTGACTATGCGTACCTTAACCGAAAAGTTAGGTGTGAATCGCGCGGTAGCAGGCTTTGGGGTGCCGCTCGGCGCTACAATGAACATGGGCGGCGTGGCGATTTACATCACTATCGCGATTTTCTTTGTCGCTAACGCCTTTGGTATGCCAATCACCTCTGATCAATTGCCTTCGCTGCTATTTAGTATATTCCTGCTCTCTGTCGGTGCAGGTGGTGTGCCTGGCGGCGGCATGGTGATGATAGGCGTGTTAATCCATCAAATGGGTTTACCGATAGAAGCCTTCGCCATAGTCGCGGCGTTAGACCGCATTATCGATATGGTGCTGACCTCTTGTAACGTGGTAGGTGATGCTGCGGTATTGACCATAGTGGACCAAACTGAAAAAGTGCATCAGGTCGAGCTAGCCAAGAGCTAATCTAGACGTAATGTCATATACACATAAATGCAAAAAGCCACTGTCATCAGTGGCTTTTTGTTTTTACGATTTGATTAAATGCTGATTGAGGTGACTACTTGGCACAATCTTGTTTCAGTCTGACCACTGCATCGGCAAAGCCTACGGCAACTAGGTCTGCACTAGTGTATTTGCTAGAGCGAAAAGATACTGCTTCAAGGTGTATTTGTTGAGCCTGCAGTTCACCTAAACTTGCCCATAGATCTGGGTTGGCAGCGCCCCCACTACTAAAATTCATCAGTGAGCCAGTACCATGCAATTTCAGCTTAGTCTGTTCGCCACTGGTAATGATGAGTACGCTAGGATCACCATTAAATGCAAAGGACTCCGACATAGTGACATTAATGCTAGGTTGCAGATCGCCAACGGAGCAGGCCAAGGTTAATTTGAGATTTTTATCGATAAAATCGATGCTATGACTCTTCAGTGGTATTCCTTCTGCGTTTAGAGTTGAGGCCAAATCTTCCTTGGCATGGGCGTAGCCAATATGGCTGACGAGCATGAGAGCCAGTAACTGTGTTTTCACTTTACTACCTTGCGATTACAGGGATGGTTATTTACGGATAGATGCATTGGTGACAAGTTTGTCAAAAAGGTGGCGATTATAGATTTTTTTGACGCCTTTGGGTAAGTATTTTTAATGGATTTAAACCGTATGACTGATATCTAAATATTTAATGCAACAAGTTGAAAAATAGATATTACAAATCGCTGCATTAAGATTTAAATGAGTGCAGATTAATGAGTCAACAAGGTGAAATTAAGTTGATGTGTGTGGAATAACTAGTGTTAGTGGATTGCCTTAATTTTTTGGGTTTTGTCATTAAAAATGCCACTCAAAAGAGTGGCATTTTTAATTTAGTAGAAGCGAATAAACTTTATATTTGCCCAGGTTTTACTTTTAAACTTTCCACAGTGTTAAAACCGTTAACGTTTAACTTATTCAGCGTGAAGCGACTACTTACCAGCGCGGGTCATTTTATCTAAATAGCCCATGGCAAAGGCTGATAACACAAAAGTGATGTGGATTAATAGGTACCACATGATTTTATCGTTATCGATATTCTTCACATCCATAAAGATTTTCAGCAGGTGTATAGATGAAATAGCCACAATAGAAGCGGCGACTTTGTTTTTTAATGAGCCAGAATCTAACTTACCGAGCCAACTGAGCTTCTCACTGTCTTCGCCCACATCTAATTGTGACACGAAGTTTTCATAGCCAGAAAACATCACCATCACGATAAGGCCACCCACTAGGGTGATATCAATCAGGGATAGGGTGACCAGCACCAGATCCACTTCGGTTATCTCAAAAATGATCGGCAGAATATGGAAGATCTCTTGGAAGAATTTAATGCCTAAACCGATTAGGACTAGGCTTAATCCCAAGTAAATCGGCGCCATAATCCAGCGAGATGCATACATCAATTTTTCAAATATTTGTTCCATATTCCATTTAACCCTTAATCTAAAAATGCGGTAAAAAATCGAGTTGCCAATGACTAAAGCAGTAACATAGCGCATTTTAGGCGCGCGATAGCCCTAGGGTAAAGCGTGAGTTATATGCTGTTATTGTGTTTTCGTCACCATTGTAGTCATCTAAACCCTATTTTGGGTATTAGCTGCGCTACAGGGATTAACTTACTTATGCCTTTGATATGTTTGATTGTCGCTTTTTTCAAGCTTATACCAAAGTAAATTCAGCAACAGGGGGCCACGTTTTTACACTTTCTAGGACTTTGCTGAAAGAGGTGACATTTGTCATCGTCTATTGCTGACAACACACACTGCCGTGTTGGATTGTTAGCGTAGATAATTAAGTCATCTAAACAAGGAGGCTTAATCATGCAACACACATCATTGGATCAACAGTTAATCGAATACCGTCAACAACGTGCTTTGGCTATGCCCTTATCTGGCATGATAGTGTGGATCTTGCTGTTTGTATTAAGTTTTATGTTATCGCCTTCGCAGTTGGTGATGGCGGTATTTATCGGAACGGGTTCAATCGTCTATTTAGCCATGGGCATTTCTCGGCTAACCGGTGAGAACATGTCGTTCAAGAAAAAGTATGAGCGTAATTGGTTTGATAACGTATTTTTGGCCGCAGTGGGCATGAGTTTCCTGACCTTTGCTATCAGCATTCCATTCTTTATGGAAAATTATCTGGCATTGCCTTTTGCCCTTGCGGTGCAGACCGGATTAATGTGGTTGGTTTATGGGGTTGTTGCGGCGCAAAAGGTAGCGATTGTGCATGCAATAGTGCGCACTTTGGCTTGTACGACGGCTTTCATGCTTTGGCCTGAGTTGAGCTTTCAAATCCAGCCTTTGATTGTAGTGTGTTGTTATGGGTTCTCTATCCCAGTAATGGAACGCCGTTGGAAGATTCAGCAAAATCTTTGTGTTGCGAGTTAGTTTTGCGGCCTTACTGCCGAGATGAATCAAAGTCGTGGGCTTCATCCCATACCTGATTATGTAGATGATTAGTTATAACGGCCTTACGACCGAGGTGAATTAAAGTCGTGGGGCTTCACCCCACACCCGACCAAGGAGGACTGCTCGTCCTATCCTCCTTGGATTCTCCAAGACGCCCCTAACGGAGTTGAAAACCCCTTGGGCATTTAGCGTCCTTATGCTACCGCGTCAGACGCTCGTCCCTGATTCGACTGACGCTATCTCGGCATATATGGACCCATCCGGTTTGCAAGACATTCGATAGCGATTTTGAGAAGAGTTCATTGCACCCATATATTCGGCCTGTTATTGAGGTATGCCTCTGGCCCTGATGGATATCTGCTTCTACTGTCCTTATCATCCTTGCGGCTTCATTATCATCCTTGCGGCTTCATTATGAGCCTATGCCGAGCTAAGGTTTTCAGTAGATCAGTCTGACTGTCTCATCATCAATTCAAGTGTCTTAGCAACTTGCTGGTTGGTTAATTATTAACGTTTATTGAATCTATTCAGCACTATACTGGAAGTCGATATTCTTCGTCATGCGCCGCGATAACCCATGCCATTCTCGCGAGTTTATTGGCGACGGCTACACAGGCTCGGTTAAAACCTCGGCGTTCTGCTAACTGGATTGCCCAGCAACTAAATTTATCCTGTTTATGACAACTGTGCTGTAACACAGCTCTGGCGCCGTGGATGAACAGGGTACGTAAGTAAGCATTTCCCCGCTTGCTTATTCCAAGGAGGTTATCTTTACCTCCACTGCTGTGTTGCTTGGGAACCAAGCCACACCAAGCTGAAAAGTGTCTACCATTACTGAAATCTTTACCATCACCTGCGGCGGCATAAAAGGCGGTAGCGGTGACTGGACCAATACCTGGGATAGTTTCTAAACGCTGGCAAATCACATTGTTCTTAGTTTCAGTGAGCACTTGAACGTCACAACCCTTAAGCCGTTTTTCTATATCACTAAACTCTTCATATAACTGATAAAAAATGGCCCGACCTTTGGTGGTTAGCGCATTGGTTTCATCCGCTAAAATATCTGGGAACTGTACTTTAAAAGCCGATTTACTCTTGGCTATCACGATGCCGTATTCCGCTAACATCCCTCTGACTTGATTGATTAAGGCGGTTGATTGTTTAGTTAATCGTTCGCGCATGCGGTGGAGCAGTTGCACATCTTGCTGCTCAACGCTTTTGGGTTTTACAAACCGCATACTGGGTCGCTGCGCAGCTTCAGCGATGGCTAAGGCATCGTTGTAGTCATTTTTATTACCTTGCCGAAAAGGCACCACAAATTGAGGTGCGATTAGCTTGACGTTATGGCCCAACAGCTCAAATTCTCTGGCCCAATAATTTGCCCCACTACAGGCTTCCATCACAATCAGACACGGCTCAATTTGAGCAAGAAAGGGAAGTAAGTCCTTGCGTCTAAGCATTTTCTTTTTGATTAACTTGCCTGCTTTATCGACACCAACAGCATGAAAAACAGACTTTGCGATATCTAAACCAATTGTAGTAATCTTCATAAGTGGACCCGTCCTCTTTCTGATGAGTTTTAGCGACTACATCGTGGCCCATTGCGAGGCCGATTAAAAGTGGATGGGTCCATTCCATTATCCATGGCGAGACTCACGCAACGAACGCAAATGCCCTGCGGCAACTCCGAGGGGAGGGTAAACTTCTGTGATCTCGGTGTTGGCCGTTAATCCCAAAAGAGTTATGCCTGTCCCATCTTTCAACCTAAGATACTGTTTAGAAAGCTAAAGAGATAATCTCAACATCCACAACTCGTAATCTATCTTCCATAGCTTTTGCGTATTGAGATTATAAATCTTCTATTATTTGACATTTTGAACTATTTATATCATCGATAAATTTTTTGTATTTGCCCGTTTTTATATTGCCATTGCTAAAATAAAGTACTTTTACTAGCTGTTTGTTTGTGTATTTCTTAAGCGGGCTTGAGAAACTTGCTTTCTTAATATAATCATATGCTAGGTAATTATTAGGCTTAAAGTTTGATTCATAATTATTTATACTAGAAAAATGTCTTTCACTAAAATATTTTGTTGATTTAAAGCTTGAGCCATTAATTATAGAAGAACATTTTTTAAAACTGTCGTAAGATGCAGTGTCATATCCAATTCTGTTTAACACAATACCTTTCCAGAAATGTATTAAAGAACTGGCTAATGTTAATATTTCATCATTGGCATAGTTAGATACTTTATTCTCAAGATATGCTAAATGATGTTGCATTTTTGATATATTATTAACTTTAAATATTCTATCTATATATGCCATGTAAACATATAGTCGAGTCTCATTAAAAGTGTCGTCTTTAACTTCTAATGCATTGAATTTATGAAAATAAAATAAAAACAGTTCCTCGTTTTGTATGTTTTCTATTACAAGTTCAATATAAATTTTTAATAGTAGATTTTCATTTATACATTCAGATTCATCTAATAAAAATAATAGAATATCTTTGTTGAAGTTTTGAGTTAGCGCAGCTTCATATAATAAGTTATAAGATTTAGAGTTTGATTTAAGTAAAACTTCACGAATATAATCGAAAACTTTAATGAAATGTTCTCGTTCAACCCTGTTGAATGAATAGTTTAGAAATGCACACAATGTTAATTGGCTAAATCCTAGCCCGAATTCATTTTCATTATTTTCAAAAGTTAACTTGTTGTTTATAATATAATTAATTATATCTGTACATGTTTCACTTGAGTCATTTTTCAGTTTGGCTAAGCTAAATTGTAAAATAAATGATTCTGACTTTCCTGTATATTCAAAAGCTTTATCTAATGCTGCCTTAGCTTTGTCAAACTCTCCAGTTTTTATATGAATTTCATGTGTAAAATATAAAGAAGCAAAACAATATGATTTATTTTCTTTACTATCTTTTTCTGACTGAGACAAAGATGCAGAGATAAAAAGACGATCCCAAAGCTCTAATGAAATCTGATTATCTTCCTCTATTCTTGCTAAGTTAATCATAGCGTTATGACTTGAGAAGTTATCATCACAATCTATTATTGATCTTAAATTTTTTTGACCTTCCTCTACTTCTCCTATAAGTATTTTACTTATTCCTGATATACAGATACCACGATTTTTATAAAGCTCAGTTTTAAAGTTGTATGATAAACATTGTATCGCACTTTTATGCTCACCTAGTTTATAGTGGCTGAATCCTAAAAAGTAAGTAATAACGTCAAAATCATCTGAACTATCTTCTTTTTCAAGTAACAGCTTACATATATCTACAGTTTCTCTATATTTTCCTAGATCAAATTCGAGTAAAGCTTGAGAAAGTGTCAAGCTTCGATTATTAATACTATCTCTAACATTAATCAACCAATCTAAATTCAAAGTTAGTTTAATTATTTTATTTTTAAAATCTGGTTTATCTTTAAAGCTAGAATCCGTAATGCCATAAAGATAAAGTTTTTTTTGTAACTCATCATTTATTTTTTCAAAATCGTCATCATACATAGAAATTAAAACGTTTATAACTTCAATGTTATCAATAACAAGTGCTCTAATATGATCAACCGGTGCAACATCAAAGCTGTTTAAATATTTATTTTTTATTATATTATCTATATCAATAGTTCTAATGTTGCCATTTTCAATCAGAAACAATTCTATTTCTGAGCATATGTCAAATGTCAATCTAGGATTTCCATTTACCCAAGAGAATACATGATTAGAAATCTCATCAGAAAGTAACAAGCCACTCTTATCTAAAAATGACAAATATTCTTCTCTAGTAAAATCATCTAAATATATCTTTTCTCCAATATTAAATGGTGACTTGTTTCTATCTTTTATGAGTTCTATAGGGTCTATAACACCAGATAGTACATAGGTCAGGCGTTCAAACTCACTGAAATTTGTTCTAGAAAAGTAATTGCTTCTAATTTGTGCGAATATGTTATCAGAGTAATCCGATGTTTTAAGTGCATCTATTTCATCTAATATTATAATTAAGTCACCATCAAAACTTTTTAATAATACTCTTAAAGACCTCATGTATTCTTTATGTGGTGGGAGTTTGCTATTTCTGATTATATCTATTTCACCTCCTATAATTGAAAATTTTTCACTATTAGGTTCTATGATACAATCAATAATATTTTGATAGCACTCACGTTCTTTTTTAAAAACGTTAGACATATCAACGTAAGCAAAAAGTCTTCTTGAGTTTTCCAGTTGTCTTTTAGCATTAAATAATAGATTTGTTTTACCCATTTGTCTTGCAACAAGAACATATCCTGGTCGTTGCATATCGCCGATAATACTTTCAAGTTGTTTATCTGCTTTTCGATTTACATATAGATTCTGCGGAATCGTTGTGTACCTTTTTAATATTCTAGTCATGAGCAACAACCTCTCCTAATACTTTACAAATAGCATTATTCACAGTTTCTAAGTTAACATTATCAAGAATGATAATTTCTTTTATAATTGACTTCAATAGTCTTGGTGAGTTTCTTGATTTTTCAAGAACCAAATATTTTTCGTTCTCGATATTTAAACATAAATTTATACATAATATATAAAATAAGTTTTCTAGTTCAGTATCCCATGAGTCACAATTTAAAAAATAAAAAAACTCTTTAGCCTTAGATAAGTTACTTAGTAAATCTGAAGGTGAGACAATTGTAGATACAGAAAATTTTAATGTGTTTTCTTCATATTTATTTGCTACATGATTGACCAATTGCATTAGGCTATTAGCGACTTCCCTTAATAGCTCACTAGATTCAATACTTAATTCATCAATAACTATGGTAAGTTTTTTTATATTTAGATGCTTAATTAGATTGCAAATATCTTTTATTATGTTTCCTTTTCTTTCGAATTCGTCCAAATCGAATTTTTCGCAAATAGAATAAAATATTTCATCCAATACATCACTTTTATTTAATACTGTTATTGCACTAAAATCTACATAGCAGTATTGGATTTCATGCATTATTAAGTTTCTCATTAAAAGGGCTGTCTTGCCAGAACCAGAAGCACCAGATAACCAAACATTATTTAATAATATTGATTTTGTAAAATTTATATCTTCATTTCTTTCTAAGTAGAACTGTTCACTTTTCAATGAGTATCTATAAAATAAAACTTCTTGTGGGTTGTTTTTTTTCCTATTTAAATTTAAATATTCTGAAATTACACTGTTCTTTTCACAAATGTCTCGAAATGAAATGCAATACAGTGATGCCCCACCTTGTTGTATTAATAATATTCCAATACTTTGCCCATTTACAAGAAGTGGTGAACCAGACATGCCTTTATAATTAGTAATGTTTGTCGACTGTTTTATTTCAAAAGAAATATTATCTGATTTTATATTATCGTAGTTTTCAGTGATTTCTGTATCTATTGTACAATGCTTTCGTCCTTTTTCTTTAGGGTAACCACATGAACTTACTGGCCTTCCTTTTAAACAATACATGTCATTGACTTGTATATAACTACTAAAAGCATGTTCTACAACTTCTAAGATAGCTACATCTAAATCTTCATCTTTATCAATTAAATGTAATGACAATGCATTTTCTGCATCGGCATCATCACTAGTTAAATAACAACTGTAATTAACCATGCTTTCTATTACATGCCATGCGGTGATTACAATTTTTTCACTAATAGAGAAACATGTTCCTCTTTTTTCTCTTCCTTGCCCATCATTGCTAATTAGAATATATATTGAATCTAATTTGTGTGTTCTGTTTATATGTATATTGTTCATAGATATACTTCTTTAACATCGAGCAATAATTCTGTGCTACTGTAATTGTAAATGGCGTCAACGAAGTTCTGATTTATATGTTTTATTTTTTCATTAATTATTATTTTTGAATTAGGGGATAATTTAGAAATTAGTGCAATAGTTTCTAAGTCGGGATGTTTAAACTTGCTTCCGTCCGTACTTATTAGAAATGTATTGCACTTTACTCTTTTAAGGAAATCAATATTTATATTTTTATTACTACCATGATGAGACAGTTTTATGGCGTCTACTTCAATGATATCAATTCCATGAAAGTCTAGCCAAGCTGTAATAACTTCGGTGTGACAATCTCCCATTGATAATAATTTTTTTTCATCGCATTCAAGCAAAAGTGCAATACTTGTTTCATTATTTAAGGAGGTATCTCGTTGGTAATTGTAATTAGATAGTGATTCAATATCATGGTAATAATCATCAGAAATATTTTCAACATATATATCTTTCAGTTGTGATATATAGCTTTCGAAAGCTAGAGAGTGACTTTTATTTAT
Organism: Shewanella sp. DAU305; assembly: GCF_026802235.1. Classification (NCBI taxonomy): domain Bacteria; kingdom Pseudomonadati; phylum Pseudomonadota; class Gammaproteobacteria; order Alteromonadales; family Shewanellaceae; genus Shewanella; species Shewanella sp. DAU305. Next base: position 4,651,706 of record NZ_CP113808.1, on the reverse strand, counting down.
TATTTTTCTCTTGATTCCTTCTTCTTCAAGTGTATCTATCCACTCAAACTTTAGACGTTGTAATGACTCTAAAGTAGGGCTTAGTACACTGATCAAAAAGTCTCCTATTTTTAATTTCTCATCCATTGCATTGTGTATTGCTTCAGGATTTATATTAATATTTTTACATTTTAATATATAGGATAAAGATGTTGCTTCAGATGTACCAATTTTTATTTCACTATCTATTGTGGTAAATTTTTCATGGAGAGATTCAAATTTATCATCATCTGGATAATTAAAATCATTAGATTCAAATCCAAGTATTTGCTCGGCCCCGTTGTAGAACATTTTCCCTATTTGAGGACTGTCCTGATCTTCAATCAGTTTGATCACACCATTTATATGGTCACTGTCAATATGTGTCACTACAATCGCATCTAATTGAGTCTTGCTTTGAATCACATTTTTCCAAACGGAGTATGAAGAAGCTGTGCCACCATCAATGAGTATCGAAGAGTTTTCGCTTTCTACAAGGATACAATCCCCATTACCAGCATGATTTAGTGTAACTTTCATACAGAGCCTAGTTAGGATAAAAATAAACTATACCATTACTTTTTTAATTTTTGTATTTAATTCAATACTTTGTTAATTAGCATAGATCCGAATCGATCTGTCATGTTTCCAGAATTCAGATAATAACTGCGACACTCTCATTGAGGTGTAGAAGAAACCTATTGCGAAAAAGGTGATACGCTTTATCTCGCCAAAGTAAAGAGTATCACCATGAATTATCAAATATAAGACATGCATAACTCTTTCAGGATTAACTGCCGACACCTAGACTATAGAAGTTCACCTTTCCCTGCGAAGTTGCTGAAGGGCGTTGAAGAAAATCGCGTGACGCAGACAGGACGTCTGCGTAGCTTTCGGGGGGAAGGGACGCCCCATCGGAAGCGTTAGCGATTTTTGAATAAGCACGAAGCTAGTCTCTAATGCATGTAACTTCGCTAGGGTCGCCGGGGGATTTCCAAAAGGGGAATAGGCGTTTTTTCCCTTTTGGTCGGGTGTGGGGGGAAGCCCCACGACTTTCTCGGCCGTAAGGCCGTATAAAAACTAAAAAAGCCACTGTAATCAGTGGCTTTTTTTAGTTTAAGCATTAACAACGCAAGAATTACACTTCTGGATTGGGCTCTTCACTGTAATCAATACCGTGATAGCTCAGGCAAGCGTCGACTTCATTGCTGCTGCCTAGGATGACGGCAACACGCTGGTGAATATGCGTTGGAGTAATGTCTAAAATAGTTTCGTAACCCGTTGAGGCTTTACCGCCAGCTTGTTCGACTAAGAAGGCCATTGGATTGGCTTCGTACATCAAGCGCAGTTTGTACGGTTTTTTAGGATCTTTATTGTCGGTTGGGTAGGTGAAAATACCGCCACGTGATAGCACGCGGTGTACGTCGCCGACCATGGCCGCAATCCAGCGCATGTTGAATGATTTTTCGCGTGGGCCAATTTTACCGAGCAGTAAATCGGCAATATAGGTTTGCATTGGCGCTTCCCAAAAACGTTGGTTCGACATGTTAATGGCAAACTCTTGGGTCTCTGGGCTAATGCTCATGGCGGCGTTAGTCAGTAAAAACTCATTGGTTTCTGGGTGCAAAGTAAAGAGTTGCACACCTTGGCCAGTGGTTAATGCCAGCATGGTCGATGGGCCATAAAGTACATAACCTGCGGCTAATTGCGCACGGCCAGATTGTAAAAAGCTGGTTTCAGTCAACTCGCCAGCAGGGGCGGGCAGGATAGAGAAAATCGTGCCGACTAACGAGTTGATATCAATATTAGATGAGCCATCTAGTGGATCGAAACACACTAGATATTGGCCATTTTGGCTGACTTTAACCACATGATCTTCTTCTTCCGATGCCAAACCGCGCACTGTACCGTCAGCTTTTAATGCATCTTTGAGCATGTCGTTGGTGATGATATCCAGTTTTTTCTGGGTTTCACCTTGGACGTTTTCTTGCTCAGTCGCGCCTAACACGCCTGCAAGCGCACCGTGGCGAACGGCATGGCTAATGGCTTTTGAGGTGTCGGCTAAGGTTAAAATCAGGTGGGAAAGGGAGTCGTTCACTGCCTGTGAGGTCAGGTGCTGGGCCAGAGTCTGCATGTTATGTCCTTTAGAGGTTCAACAATGAGGTCAATTTCGTTATTTGCCGCGAATGATAACCCAGTTAGTCGACAATTTCAGCGATGTTGCAGATGCTTTTAGCGAATATTAAGGCTTTTAGGGATTATTTGGACTGAGCCTACGAGATGCTCCTAATTTGTATCTGTATATTGCATGCTATTTCTATTTGGGGTTTGCCTCTGGCACAATGTCGGCTTGTTTTTAATCGCTGACATCTTAGGCGATTATACTTCCAAGGAATAATAATGATTAAAAATAGGTTAACTTGGTTCCCTGCGTGCTCACTTAAGGTGCGCGCCGTTCCCCTACTGATAGCGAGCCAAATGGCCATGATTTCGACAGCTATGATTTCAACAACCACCCCAGCTTTGGCAATGGAAGGCGGCAAACTGCCATTGACGATTGAGCGAATGAATGCCTCGCCCGCCTTAGCAGGCACCAGTCCCCGTGGTTTAAAATTGTCACCCGATGGGCTGCGCGTCACCTATCTTGCTGGCCGTAAAGACAATCAAAGTTTTTATGATCTCTGGCAGATGGATGTCAAAAGCGGTGAGTCGAGCCTGCTATTAAATGCCGATAAACTTGCGACAAATGAATTATCCGATGAAGAAAAAGCCCGCCGCGAGCGCCAACGTATTTATGGTGAAGGCATTATGGAGTACTTCTGGGCCGATGATAGCCAAGCGCTATTAATTCCGGCCTCTGGCAATCTGTATTATTTTTCCCTCGTCGATAATAGCGTGACCCAATTGCCGATTGGCGAAGGGTTTGCTACAGATGCACGCTTATCGCCCAAGGGGCATTTTGTGTCTTTCGTGCGGGATCAAAATTTGTATGTGTTAGATCTGGCGACGAAAAAACTCCAAGCTATGACGACCGATGGCGGCGGGGCAATTAAAAATGCCATGGCCGAGTTTGTCGCTCAAGAAGAAATGGATCGCATGACCGGTTACTGGTGGGCGCCCGATGAATCGGCTATCGCCTTCACCCGTATCGACGAATCTGCGGTCGAGCAAGTGACGCGCAATGAGATCTATGCCGATGGCATTAAACTTACCGAGCAGCGTTACCCAGCCGCAGGTAAAAACAACGTCGACATCGCATTAGGTGTGGTCACGCTAAAAGATAAGGCCATCAATTGGGTGAGCCTGCGCGAAGAGAATAGCAAAGACAAGAGCAAAGACATTTACCTGCCGCGTGTCGATTGGTTGCCCGATAGCAAACACTTGTCGTTCCAGTGGCAGAGCCGCGATCAACATCAGCTCGATTTGCAGTTAGTGGCGTTAGATGCACTGACTAAGCCAAAAACCTTAGTGAAAGAACGCAGTGATGCTTGGGTAAACCTCAATAACGATCTGCATTTCTTAAAACAGCAGTCTGCCTTTATTTGGGCGTCTGAGCGTGACGGCTTTAATCATCTATATCTTTTTGACTTAAAAGGCAAACTCAAAACGCAATTGACTAAGGGCGAGTGGGCTGTCGATGAGTTGGAATACATAGATGAAACCGCAGGCTGGGTGTATTTCACCGGCCGTAAAGACACGCCAATTGAAAAACAGCTTTATCGCGTGCCTTTAGCGGGCGGCAAGGTTGAGCGCGTGAGCAAGCAAGCGGGGATGCACAATCCTGTTTTCGCCGATAATCAGAGCGTATATCTGGATTATTTCAACAGCTTATCTCAGCCACCGCAAATCAGTTTACACGGTGACGAGGGCCAGCAACTGGCTTGGGTCGAGCAAAATGCGGTTAAGCAAGGTCATCCTTTATATGATTATGCGGGACTATGGCAAATCCCTGAATTTGGTGAACTGAAAGCCGAAGATGGCCAAGTGCTGCAAACCCGCTTATTCAAACCCGTTCCCTTCGATGCAAGCAAGAAATACCCTGTCGTAGTGCGAGTTTACGGTGGGCCGCACGCCCAGTTAGTGACTAATAGTTGGAGCGAGCAGGACTACTTTACCCAGTATCTGGTGCAACAAGGGTATGTGGTATTCCAGTTGGATAACCGCGGCAGCGCCCACAGAGGCACTCAGTTCGAGCAGGTGATTTACCGTCATTTGGGCGAAGCTGAAGTGAATGATCAAAAAGTGGGGGTGGATTATTTACGGAGTCTGCCCTTTGTCGATGCCGATAATGTGGCGATTTACGGCCACAGCTACGGTGGTTATATGGCCTTGATGAGTTTATTTAAGGCGCCGGATTACTTTAAAGCCGCGATTTCGGGCGCACCTGTGACCGATTGGCGCTTGTATGACACCCATTATACTGAGCGTTACTTAGGTCACCCCGAAGGTAATGAAAAGGGTTATGAAGCCAGCAGCGTGTTTCCTTACGTGAAAAACTATCAAGCAGGTCTGTTGATGTATCACGGCATGGCTGACGATAACGTCTTGTTTGAAAACAGCACTCGGGTTTATAAAGCGTTGCAGGATGAAGGTAAATTATTCCAGATGATCGATTATCCGGGATCTAAACATTCGATGCGTGGCGAGAAAGTGCGTAATCACTTATACCGCTCATTAGCGGATTTCCTCGATAGACAGCTGAAAAGCGCTAAGTAACAGGCATAAAAAAACCAGATCCTAGGATCTGGTTTTTTGTGAATTGATGCTTATCGAATCAATCCTGTTGCTAATGCGAGTGTCGCTTAGCGGGCAATTAGCCTTCTAAGTTACCGCAAAAGCGATAGCCTTCACCGTGAATAGTCGCGATGATTTCTGGCGTATCTGGCAAGCTTTCGAAATGCTTACGGATACGACGGATAGTCACGTCTACAGTACGATCGTGTGGCTTAAGTTCACGGCCAGTCATTTTCATCAGTAGATCGGCACGAGTCAAAATTTTGCCTGGGTTTTCAACAAAGTGCAGCATAGCGCGGAATTCGCTACGTGGCAGTTTGTAAGATTCACCCTGTGGGCTCACTAATGAACGGCTGTTGATCTCTAAGCTCCAATCGTTGAAGCGATAGTATTCTACTGAGCTCTTTTCTTCGACTTCGGCACCAGCGCTGTTGACGCGAGTCAGAAGGTTACGAGCACGAATCGTCAATTCACGTGGGTTGAACGGCTTGGTAATATAATCGTCCGCGCCAATTTCAAGTCCAAGGATTTTGTCGACTTCGTTGTCACGACCTGTCAGGAAGATCAGACCGATGTTGTTGATTTCACGTAGTTCACGTGCCAACAACAGGCCATTCTTACCTGGCAAGTTAATGTCCATAACGACCAAGTTAATTTTGTTTTCCTGCATAGCCTTATGCATTTCTGCGCCATCATTGGCCTCAGTTACCACATACCCTTCTGCCTCGAAAATACTTCTCAGCGTGTTACGGGTAACGGCTTCATCTTCAACGATCAGAATGTGCGGATTTTGCATATTATTTACCTAAATTTTAATCAGTTTATACTAACCAATAAGAGCAACTTACTTCGGGCTCTTATATTCATAAAAGCGTTGATACTTCCTTGAACTGCTTTGTGCTCAAAAGGAAAATCTTTACGGTGACATCTATATCTGGATGTAGATTAAGTGCACGTTTAAGTGTAATACGAGAAAACGTAATCAGTACCAACTTCGATAAGCAATAGTTAGAATAAGTTCCTTAACTATTGTTTTTTTTAAATGTTTAAAAGACAAATCAAATGTAGAACACATTTTAAACAGATGCCCGGTCAGTTCACGTTACTTAAAGCGATATATGTAACAAACTTTATTGAACGATAAGCATCTTGCTCAATCTGTTTCAACTCACCAGTACGTACATTGTACTCGTTTTAGTCATTTGTTAACAAATGAAATGTTAACAAATTTTAGGTGAGTCGAGGTTTTTACCATGATATTTACTTTAGCTATTGATTAGTATAACTAATGTATTTGCCATTCCTGTGAGCCAGTTCACGCCTCTTTGGATTTTACAATCACTCTGCTACACTAGCCTGGGTTCATTTTTCGATTAGACTACCAATGGACAATACGACTCAAGATTTGTGGCAATGTTACCAAGCGCCGTTATTTTTGCTGACTCAAGCATTATCCTGTGATTTTTCCTTTGCTGTTATTACCGCTCATAATCCCGCTTCAAAGCTGCTTTCTCCCAGTCAAAACCGTTTACTCGATCGCCAACTTCTCCGTGAAATTGAATTACTCGGCAGTCCCTATCGTGCTTTAGTGGGCGCGGCGCCGGATTTATCCCACATGGAAAAAAGCTGGGCCGTGTTTATCGATAGAACGATGGCGCTGCAATTGGGGAAGAAATTTAATCAATACGTGATTTATGTGGTCGAACAAGGGGATGTGAGCTTAGTGCCTTGCACCTTGGCCGGACATGATGAAGTGTGTTTAGGCAAATTTAGTGATTATGTGCAGCTGGTATACGAGTTACCCGATTTAAGCACTTAGTTGTTTTCAAAAGATTTTATTTAAATTATTCATTTGTTATGAAATTAGCATTGACTTCATTAGGGGTTTATTGCTACTTTTTTCGTCCCTTTCCATAGGAAAGGAACAGAAGAGGAGCGTTAACTAGGTAGTCGGTCAGAGGAGCACAAACTCCAGCGATGACTGATGAGGGAGATTAACGCCGAGGCATAGATATGGTTGCTGCATGTTTATGTCGGTCGCTCAGGCTGAATCCTGACGATTGTCACCTGTAATTGGTGGAGAGCTTCTGGTGACGATTGCTGTTTCCCTTCTTTTGGGGTGCGTTATCATTGAGCACCAGGCTCTTCGAACGAAGTTAGTTCGGAGTGTGATCATGTTAGTTAATCAATATTTTATTCAATCTGCGTTTATTTCTTGCCCTACGTGTTTCACGGAGGTGCGCTAATGTCCCTCGTTGTCGCAAAATTTGGTGGCACCTCAGTCGCCGACTATAACGCTATGAATCGCTGTGCCGACATAGTGTTAGCTAATCCTCATTGCCGTTTAGTCGTGGTCAGCGCATCGAGTGGCGTGACCAATCTGTTAGTTGAATTGACGCAAGAATCCATCAACGACGATGGTCGATTACAGCGATTAAAACAAATTGCCCAAATTCAATATGCGATTTTAGATAAGCTCGGTCGTCCTAACGATGTGGCCGCCGCATTAGATAAATTATTGAGTCGCATGTCAGTATTGAGTGACGCGCTCGCATCACAACGCAGCAAAGCGACCATGGATGAGTTGTTGTCCCTCGGTGAGCAATGTTCTTCGGCGTTGTTTTCAGCAGTCATCCGCGAGAAAGGTGTTAACTCTAGTGCCTTCGATGTGCGTCGAGTATTACGTACCGACAGCCATTTTGGCCGCGCGGAACCCCAGGTTGAGCAGATTGCGACTTTAGCTCGTGATTATCTACATCCACTGTTAGCGGAACAAGTGATTGTCACACAAGGCTTTATCGGTGCCGATGAAGCAGGTAAAACGACAACATTAGGCCGCGGTGGTAGTGATTATTCTGCAGCTCTGTTAGCCGAAGCGTTACGCGCCTCAGCGGTCGAGATTTGGACCGATGTAGCGGGGATTTATACAACCGATCCGCGTCTTGCGCCCAATGCTTTTCCGATTGCCGAGATCAGCTTTAATGAAGCCGCCGAGATGGCGACCTTTGGTGCCAAGGTATTGCATCCTGCGACTATTCTTCCTGCCGTTCGTCAGCAAATTCAAGTGTTTGTGGGTTCAAGTAAAGAGCCTGAAAAGGGCGGGACTTGGATCCGCCATCAAGTGGAAGATGCACCCGTATTTCGCGCTGTGGCTTTGCGCCGCGACCAAACCCTGTTAAATCTTCACAGTTTGCAAATGTTGCATGCACAGGGCTTTTTAGCGGAAACCTTTGCGACATTAGCGCGACATAAGATCAGTGTGGATTTAATTACCACCTCAGAAGTGAACGTGTCTCTAACCCTCGATAAAACCGGTTCAGATTCTAGCGGTCAAGGTCTGTTGAGTGAGGCATTGTTGCAAGAATTATCACAGCATTGCCGGGTGCGTGTCGAAGATGGATTAGCCTTAGTGGCGATTATCGGTAACCGCATTGCGACCACGCCGGGTATTTGTCGCCGTGTGTTTGAAGTGTTAGAACCACACAATGTGCGGATGATTTGCCAAGGCGCCAGCCCACATAACCTGTGTGTGTTAGTGGCAGAATCGGAAGCGGCGCAAGTGGTGAAATCGCTGCATCAAAATCTGTTCGAAGGCGCTTAATATGCTGCCGACAACATCGTCTCTGCAAATTGGCGAGCTTGCCGCAGGGCAAGCGCTTACCTTGCCTATTTACCATTTTAAGCCGAGCGACGATAAGGCGACTGGTCCCAAAGTGTATATTCAGGCCAATGTCCACGGCGCTGAAGTGCAAGGTAATGCGGTGATTTATCAGTTGATGAAGCAGCTTGAACTCTGTGACATCCGCGGTGAAATCACCTTAGTGCCGCTTGCCAATCCCCTTGGGATCAACCAAAAAAGTGGTGAGTTTACCCTCGGCCGATTTGACCCTATTACGGGGGCGAACTGGAATCGTGAGTATTTGAATCATGCTATCGATTTGCCGACTTGGTATAGCGAACATGCCAAGCTGAGTGATAGCGAGCTGATCCAAGCTTATCGCAGTACTTTGGTTGAAGCTTGTCAGCAAAAGTTGCGTCACGAATGGGGCATTACTACTGGCCATAGGCTTGCGGTTAATCTGCAGATTATGGCCCACGGCGCGGATATAGTGCTCGATCTGCATACGGGGCCTAAATCCTGTAAGCATTTGTATTGTCCCGAATATGACTTAGCTGCCGCGCAGTTTTTGTCGATCCCTTATACGCTTGTTATCCCCAACACCTTTGGTGGTGCCATGGATGAGGCGGCGTTTTGTCCTTGGTGGCAATTAAGTAATTTTGCAAAAGCGCAGGGGCGAGATTTAGCCGTTGCTGTGTCAGCGTTAACCATGGAGTTGGCGAGCCAAGAGCGCGTCTGTCTTGAGGATGCGTTGGTTGATGCCCAAGGCATTTTGGCGTATTTAAGTCACCGCGGCGTGATCGCTGAAACCGTTGCGCCCGCTAAAATGCAGCGCTTTGGTTGTTACCTTAAAGACTATAAAAAGTATCACGCGCCAAGTTCAGGGTTAGTGGAATACCTCGCGCCTGTGGGTGAACCACTGGTTGCTGGACAGCCCCTAGTGAATTTACTTCGAATGGATTTATACGGTACGGCGGATGAGCTAAAGATGGTCAGTTTGCCCCAGGACTGCGTGCCGATTTTGCACTTTGCTTCGGCGTCTGTGCACCAAGGGACAGAGCTTTATAAAGTCATGACTAATGTGTTTGAGTTGCCGACGACATAATCGCCCGCTTAGAGCATAAGCATTAGCTCATAACATTCAGCTTATAAGAATGAGCGAAAACAACGCCAATCCTAATCGATTGGCGTTGTTGTTTTTAAGGTGGCTATAACCACTTAAATCGATAAAACAGTGCCATCTGTAGGGCGACGAGTGAGATTAATATGCCGCAGAAGGTGGCGAAGGCCCAAGTGTTGTCGGCGCCCGGTATGCCGCCAATATTGACCCCGAGTAAGCCGGTTAAAAAGCCTAATGGTAAGAAAATTGCCGACACTAAGGATAAGAAATATAAGCGTTTATTGAGCTGTTCCGATTGTTGGCTGAGTAATTCTTCCTGAGTCACATTCGCCCTATCGCGCAGGGCATCGAGATCTTCAATGGTGCGGATAAGCTTATCGTTTGTTTCCCTGAGTTTAAGTCGCTCCGAATCGTTAAACAGACTAACTTGCTCGGAAATCATTTTTGAAAAGGCTTCACGCTGGGGCGCTAAATAGCGGCGAATGGCGACAGTTTGGCGGCGCAGTTCAGCGATATCGGTGCGTAAGTCTTTTACATTGCCCGAGACAACGAGCTCTTCTAAATCAGAGAGTTGTTCTTCTAACTTATCGATGAACTCGACTTTACGGTTAGTGAGTCGCTCGCAGACAGCGACGATAAAGTCGCCCGTAGTTGCAGGCCCATTGCCCTCAAGGATCAGCTCGGCGACATCTTTAACCGACTGTAACTCGCGGTCGCAGGTGGATATGATCCGCTGTTTATCGGCATAAATACGCACGGCCACCATGTCTTCGGGAGCTGAATTGGGGTTGAGGTTGACGCCGCGTAACGCGAGCAATATGCCTTCGCCGGCGATAACGGCGCGGGGGCGAGTATCTTGGGCGAGTAGGGCATCACTCTCGACCTTCGGCAGGCCGCTATTGAGTATCCAGTGGCGCGCCTTTTTATTGCGATAGCGAAGGTGCAACCAGAGTAGACCATCCTGCGGATCCCATTTTTCGATCTGTTCCAAGCTTAAGGTGGAACCCGCTTGGGCGCCGCTTAGCACTAAACTGTAGATAAATCCTTCGTGCATATCGCATTCCATATAACTTTCAAAATCATACAAACAAGCTAACTGATTTTGCCGTGAAAATGAAGTGAGTACTCGTGCTTAACGGCATGGCAACGCGCTTTATACTGCGTTTAAGGCTTTCGACAGAGCACCACTATGCCTTCAAGCCTTCGCCTTGGCTAAAGCGCGTTGAACTCCGGCTGAATGAACAGATATTTTGTACGATTGGTATTAAATCGGCTGTGCTGCGTGGGGCGAGCAACTTCGGCAAGGATAGGTTAAAATTAGCGTTAGTAGGCTTAGAGCAAAGAGACAATAAAATGGAATACGAATTTCGGCGTAACAGTTTAACCGGCACTTTTCTGGCCAGCTTTAGCATGGATCATGAAGTGCTGGGGCAATGGTTTACAGAAGAATTGGGGCCTGAGTTAGCCAAAATTCAGCAAGTGTTAGACATGATTAAAGAAATTCAAACCGATAAACGAGGTGCATGGCGTCTCGTCGGTAATGATTTCACCTTAGAGTTAGAGCGTGAGCAGGCGCGGGTATTTGCGAATACGTTAGGTTTCGAGCAAGAGTATGAATTAGAAGAGGCTATGTCACTTTATGATGCTGAGTCAGAAGCTTATTGTGGCCTTGAGGATTTTGAGCTGGCGCTATTGAGTTGGCAGCAATTTATTGAGAAAGGTTTGTAATCATTTATTTAATCTCTATTTGATAAAAACATAAAGGCAATCATGGGATTGCCTTTATTGTTTGCGCTATACCAAGCTCATTTTCGTATCTTTAATGATTCAGGTAGCGCACCGCCATTTCGGTTCTCGATTTAGCATTGGCTTTACGCAGTAGGTTTTTCACGTGCACTTTAACTGTGCCTTCACTAATGTGTAAATGCTCTGAAATCATGCGATTACTTAAGCCTTCCGCCAGTTGCTGTAGAATTTGCAACTCCCTTGGGGTCAGGCTCGAAATCCATTCTTGTTCATCGGTCGCATCTTTAAGTTCGTAAAGATATTCCTCGACTTCATCGCTGATCACCCTGTGGCCAAGCATGGCATTTTTGAGTTTTTCGAGCAGTAAATCTGGCTCAGTATCTTTGAGCAAATAGCCGTCGGCTCCAGCGCGAAGTAAACGGATAACATCCTGTTTTGCATCGGAAACGGTGAGAATTACTATGCGTGAGGTAACACCTTCTTGGCGCATGGCGTTGAGGGTATCTAGGCCTGTCATGCCTTTCATATTCAGATCGAGCAATATGATGTCGGGTTCATCGGTGACCACTGCGGTTAATGCGTCTAAACCACTACCGGCTTCGCCAAATAGGCTGAAGTCAGGATCTGAAGCGATGAGTTGGCAGATGCCTTTGCGCAAGAGGGGATGGTCATCGACCACCAGTACTGAATAAGGTTTACCCATTTGAAGGCTCCTGTTGAGATGGGAAAATAAGCGTCACTCTAGTGCCACTTGACCCCTTGCTGTGCTGCACAAGGTTTAGTGGGCTGTTAGGTTTGAGTGCGTCGTCTTGTGCATTGCATCCTTGCTCAGTCGTGGTTGCCATAGCAGGTTTAAATCTCTTTAAATCATTGTCGCTGAACACGACTTTACCTGAAAGCTTACTGGCTCGTTCATGCATTATACCTATGCCAAAATGTTGATCTCGTTCTTTTAAATGTCCAATACCTATGCCGTTATCACAAACATCAATATTGACCATACCCTCGTCATCCTTATAGCAATGGATGTTAATGAGGCTGGCCTCAGCGTGTTTGATGGCGTTTAACGTCGCTTCTCGCGTGATCTGCAGTATGTGAATGTGTTGCTTTGCCTCTAGCCATTGTGGCGCAAGTTTATAGTCTAAGGTTATCTTTATATTCGTCTTTGTCCTGAGTTGCTCAAGCATAGCTTCTAAAGCACTTTTTAGATCAGGTTCTTTAATTGTGAGCCTAAAGGTGGATAGTAACTCCCTGAGCTGCACGTAGGCAGTGCTTACACCTTCGTTGATTTCGGTTAACTGCGCCTCAACGATTGGGCTGCGGCAACTGCAATCTAAGTTTTTGCGTAATAAGCTAATTTGGATTTTCAGGAAAGAGAGCACTTGACCTAAAGAGTCATGCAGCTCCCGGGCAATCACGCCACGTTCCTCCATTAGCGCCAGTTGCTGTCTTTGCTCTGTGGCATTGTGGATCACGATTGAGCGGGTCAGCATAATTGCGAAATTGTTAAACAAGGCGATATTGGGTGTTTGGTCGGCAATTAACTCTAAATAGCCTAAATTAGCCTGCTCAAATTGCAGTGGGAAACGGGTGCTCTCTTGAGTCATATCTGGCCAGCCACCATCGGCCTCAATCACTTCAAGCTCTTGCTCTGGGTATTGAATGATGAGTCTTAGGTAGTCGAGTGATTCATAGCCTTTTAACTGATTCAGCGCCGCCTTGAGAGCCTTGTAATCGAGTTTATTTGCGTTTAATGTCAGTAGGTTATCATATAAGAATGTCAGCTCGTTGTTGGCCCTTGTCAGCGCTAAGGTTTTTTCTGCTACCTGCGATTCTAGGTTGCCATAAAGCGTCGCGAGTTCCTTAGCCGTTTTTTGTAGGGCATGGGTCAGCGCTGTGAGTTCAATATATTCGGTCTCGGGCATTTCAATTTCAAAATTACCTTTAGAAATGGTATTCGCCGACTCCATCAGTTTTTGCAGCGGGATCACCACTTTCTTCTTTGTAAAACGCACGGCCACAAAAGCGATAATGAGCATGACACCTAAGCCTAATATTTGGCTGGCGGCAAGGAGCCTGAGTTTAAAGGCGGCGTAGTGCTCCATCTCAAGCACCAGTAAATCAATGGTATCAACAAAGTCCTTCAGTGAGGCGACATAATCGCGGGAGTTTTCTTGTTCTATGTAGTGTTTCATCACCAGCCATTTATCGATGACAAGCTGATATTGAGCGGCAATTTCTGGCGGACTAAACCAACTTTCCGAGGGCTTTAATGTGTCGGAATAGAGCGTATTTTCGAATTCGGTAATTTTATCCTGTGCGGCCTCACTGCCTGAGTTGGCGTAAAACATTAACCGATAGCTTTGCATCCTCAGCGACCCTGAGGCATTAATCGCCTTGGCGTCGCCTAAGCTGTAGGACAAATTGATGATAGCAAAAGTCGATAAACTACTAGAGAGCAGAATAAGTACTAACATTAATCCTAAGATTTTTGAGGTTAGACTACCTCGTTTCATTAATCCGCTGTTCATTTTGATGGCCGCTGTTATGGCACTTTGCAGTGGTTTTTACATTAGAAAATAATGTAATACATTAACAAAAGTATAGAAATGTGAACAACAACACCTTTACATTTTGATCTAGCGCAAACTTCAACCTAGATACCCCCTAAGAGGTATATTTTTAGCAGGGTTAAATCACTAAGTTTGACCATGGAGATGTCGTGATTTACAACAATAATGCAACACGGAGATGAGATGATGAAGAAGATGACAGGTAAGTCCTTTGCACTGAGTGCACTGGTTGCCGCCAGCTTCATGGCAGCGGGCGCAATGGCGAGTGATAAAACAGAGCCTCGCAACGAAGTTTATAAAGACAAATTTGCTAATCAATACGCTAGCTGGCATGACACAGATAAAAGCACTGAGAATACCGATGTGTTAGCCTCGGACCCGAGCTTAGTCGTGCTGTGGGCAGGTTATGGTTTTGCGAAAGATTACAACGCACCACGTGGCCACATGTATGCCATTACGGATGTGCGTAACACTCTGCGAACTGGCGCACCAGCCAACGCGGAAGATGGTCCAATGCCTATGGCTTGTTGGAGCTGTAAGAGCCCTGATGTACCTCGCTTAATTGAAGAGCAAGGTGAAGATGGTTACTTCAAAGGCAAATGGGCAAAAGGTGGCCCAGAAGTGGTGAACACCATAGGCTGCGGCGACTGCCATGAGAAAGGCACGCCTAAACTGCGTATCTCTCGCCCCTTTGCTGAACGTGGTATGGAAGCATTAGGTACACCGTTTGCCAAAGCGTCTAAAAAAGACAAGCAATCTATGGTCTGCGGTCAGTGTCACGTTGAATACTATTTCGAGAAAAAAGAAGGCAGAAAAGGTTTCGTTAAATTCCCTTGGGATATGGGCACAACCGTTGAGCAAATGGAAACCTATTACGACGGTATTGAGTTCTCCGACTGGACGCATGCGCTGTCTAAAACCCCTATGTTAAAAGCGCAGCACCCTGGTTATGAAACTTGGAAACTCGGTGTTCATGGTAAGAACGATGTGAGCTGTGTTGATTGTCACATGCCAAAAGTGACTAACGACAAAGGCCGTAAGTACACAGATCATAAAGTGGGTAACCCATTTGATCGTTTTGAAGAAACCTGCGCGACGTGCCACAGCCAAAGTAAAGAGTTCTTAGTCGGCCTGACCAACGAACGTAAAGCTAAAGTGAAAGAGCTAAAAGGCCGCGCCGAAGCGCAACTAGTGAAAGCGCACTTTGAAGCTGCAGCCGCTTGGAAAGCCGGTGCAACTGAAGCGGAAATGAAGCCAATTCTAACCGATATCCGTCATTCACAATGGCGTTGGGACTATGCGATTGCTTCACACGGCGCTGCTGCGCATGCCCCTGAAGAAGTCTTACGTATCCTAGGCACAGCGGTAGATAAAGCGGCAGATGCGCGGGTTAAATTAGCGCAACTGTTAGCGAAAAAAGGCATCACAGATCCTATCGCGATCCCTGATATTTCTACTAAAGCCAAGGCACAAGCCGCTTTAGGTATGGACATGGAAAAAATGAATGCAGAGAAAGAAGCATTTAAGAAAGACATGTTACCTAAGTGGGATGAAGAAGCGAAAAAACGCGAAGCCACTTATAAATAGTGTTTAACAAATTGTTTTTAACCTGAGCTAACCCCTCATGTAAGCAAAAGCCCTCGCTGACTCAGCGAGGGCTTTTTTATGGGAGTGAATGTCAACGTCATGCCTGAACCAAGGGCTGTTTACTTCATTAGAGCCAAGGAGTGAATTGCTATTTTATCAGTTTTAATAATGCCCTAAAGCGCTCGCCTTGGGCTTGATGTTGTAATTCAAATAATAGCGATTCCACGTTAGTTAATAAGGCGTCTCTGGTCGTCATCATCTGAATACCCAGTTGTTTATTATCGGCACTGCGTGACGAGACGCCATCTGCCACGAGATGCACCGAATATTGCTGTTCTATAAGGTCACAACAGGTTTGATAAACACACACATGGGTTTCAATGCCCGCCAGTATGACGTGTTTACGATTTGTCTTAGTGAGTGCCTGCGCAAACTCTTCACAGTGCCAACCGCTAAAATGTTGCTTGGCAATGGGGGAGCCGGTTTTCTCCAGCAAGGTTTGAAGCCCTGGACTGGTTGCTCCGAGTTTATCGGGTAGCTGTTCTAACCACAGTATGGGTATTTCAAATAATTGTGCACCTTGGATTAAGGTCTGTAGTTGTTGGTGCAGCTTGTCACTGTTATCCATGATTTGTGCAAGTTTTCCCTGCACATCGACGATAACGAGAACACATTCTTCGGGTTTTAACATCGGGCCTTCCTTCTGCGCTTGATGATTGTCTTAGTGATGATCTTCGCTTTTGTCTAAGAGCTTGTGCTGTGATGCTCAGATTTCATCTCGATTTACGCTTCCCCCAGTAGACCCCAATTTAACCTTGTTACCAATAGGCCTAAGGTCGAATAGCTGTTGCACTTAAACTGCTCACTAAAAGAGTGCGTTGCACTTGTTTGTGCTCGATCATGGTGCATTTTTAACCTTTGAAAATAACCTTGTTTAGTTAAAATTTAAAATAATCAGTAAGTTAAATTGTTGGCCTGATGATTGAATTACCTTTGATACAAGTTAATAACAATCGCGTTTTTTTGGAGGTCAGGATGAAACTAGTCAGCGCTATCATCAAGCCATTTAAGTTGGATGATGTCCGTGAAGCTATCGCCGGAATAGGTATTGAAGGCATGACGGTGACCGAAGTTAAAGGTTTTGGCCGTCAAAAAGGGCACACAGAGCTGTATCGTGGCGCCGAGTATCAGGTGGATTTTTTGCCAAAAGTAAAACTAGAAATTGCCACTAAGGCTGAAAATCTCGACATGTTGATTGAGGCCATTACCACTGCGGCCCATACGGGGAAAATTGGCGACGGTAAGATCTTCGTCGTCGACTTAGAACAAGCTATCCGTATCCGTACGGGTGAACTCGATACAGAAGCGCTATAAGGGGCTGACAATGGAAGAATTAACAAAATTAGGCGGCACAGTCACTGAACTACGCTTTGCACTCGATACCTTTTACTTTTTGATTTCTGGTGCGTTAGTTATGTGGATGGCGGCGGGATTCGCCATGTTAGAAGCGGGTTTAGTTCGCTCTAAAAACACCACGGAAATTTTAACTAAGAACGTTGTGTTGTACGCGATTGCCTGTGTGATGTATCTGCTGGTTGGCTACAACATCATGTATGTGGATAACACTGAAGGGGGTTGGTTGCCATCGATTGGTACCTTAATCGGTTCTCAATCATCAGATGCGAGCCATGCATTAGAATCTGACTTCTTCTTCCAAGTGGTGTTTGTGGCAACGGCGATGTCAATTGTCTCTGGCGCTGTGGCGGAACGGATGAAGTTATGGGCTTTCCTGTTCTTCTCTGTGGTGATGACAGCGGTTATCTATCCAGTAGAAGGGTATTGGACTTGGGGCCAAGGTTTTATCTCTAAACTGGGCTTTGTGGACTTTGCGGGTAGCGGTATTGTGCACATGACAGGTGCGACGGCTGCGATTGCGGGTGTGTTATTGCTCGGTGCACGTAAGGGTAAATATGGCCCTAACGGTCAAGTGAATCCTATCCCTGGCTCTAACTTGCCAATGGCAACCTTAGGTATGTTTATTCTGTGGATGGGCTGGTTTGGCTTCAACGGTGGCTCGCAATTAATGGTATCGGATGCGGCGAATGCGAGCTCAGTGGCAAAAGTGTTTGTTAATACCAATACTGCGGCGGCGTTCGGTGCTATCTCTGCGCTTATCGTATGTAAGATGATTTGGGGTAAAGCGGATTTAACCATGATACTCAACGGTATTCTGGCGGGTTTAGTGGCGATTACGGCAGATCCTCTTTCACCTTCACTGTTAATGGCGGGTGTGATTGGTTTAGTTGCGGGCGGCGTGGTGGTGTTCTCTATTGTGGGCTTAGATCGCATTAAGATCGACGATCCTGTGGGCGCGATTTCAGTACACGGCGTGGCGGGTTTCCTTGGGTTAATGTGTGTGCCATTATCCAACGCTGATGCGACTATTACTGGGCAGTTGACCGGTGCAGCCTTCATCTTTACTTGGGTATTCTGTTCATCCTTTGTGGTTTGGTATGCGATTAAGAAAACCATGGGGATCCGTGTGACTGAGGAAGAAGAATACAATGGTATGGATGCGTCTGATTGTGGTATCGATGCTTACCCAGAGTTTGTTACGGTTAAAAATGCTGGTTAAGTAAACTGGCGAATGAATGGTGATTCAACTTGATGCCTAGCGTGGATCGAGGGATAGTAAAGCAGAGCTTAGGCTCTGCTTTTTTATGGGGCTTGGTCATGGGTTAAGCTCAAGGCGGTTTAGAGTGGGGCTTAAGCAGGCTGCCGTGCATTACCTTACAGCATGATTTACCTACACTATTTACCTACAGTATTTACTGCATCAACAGAGGGGTGAACTATGAGCTTACATGCCACAGCTGTCGGTCAATTTACGCGACTCAGCCTTATCGTTATTGCTGGCTTGATATCAGTATCTGCCTTAGCAGGGGAAATCATAGTTAACCGCTCGAGTGAGCCTGTCGATGCCTTTGCTGTGCGTGATCAAGTGCTCAAGGATTTTGAGTGGCAGGAGTCGCTGCGTCGCCAGCAGCAGATCCAAATTCTGCAGGCTTTACCCTTAGGTTGTATTACTGTGATGAAGCCCTATCGCTATTTCACCTGTGGGGAACATAACTATCGGCCATACCATTACCAGCAGCGCGAATTATACATAGAGGTTGATCGACCTTCGCAGTAACTAACGTGCTAAATCACTTGCCGTTATTTTTTAACGATAGCGATTGTCATTTTTTGTAACCATTTTATGTCGTCTTTTTCGCCATTTGTAATAAGCTCAAATAGGAGCTAATGGTGTGGGAGGACATATGTCAAAACTATTCCGAGCCGTATACCTGAGTGCCATCATGGGCGCTGCACTCAGTCAGTTGTTCGCCTGTAGCTCGACGACCATCGAGCCTGATCCCTCTGATCTTGAGTCGCTACTTGCCGATTCACTGTTTTCCCCTATCGTCGATATTCCTTCAGTTGCGGATATTTTTTATTTGCCGCCAGAGGTGGTGACAGACGTAAAGCGTAGCTATGACAAATACACTTTTTCCCATAATAACGCCATGTTAGCCAACGAATGGTTAGCCAGTTATATCAATGCCAGCCAAACCAATAGCGCTAAAATTGATTTTCGCTACCAAGATAACCTGACCCAAATTGCCCGTGAAACCTACGCCCAAAGGGCAGGGAATTGCATGTCCTTAGTGGTCATGACTTCTGCGTTGGCGGATATATTGAATGTGGGCGCTGAGTATCAAGATATCGCTATTGAACCCGTATGGGACAAGCAAGGGGATTTCTATTTAATCAATGGTCATGTGAACTTACGCTTACTTCCGCCCGAGAATTTACATTCAGTCTATGTGTCATCCGCAGCAATCTTAGTGGACTTTATGCCTGAGCGCGCCCTACGAGGGTATGGTAAGACCCGAGTGAATAAGCAAACCTTGATCAGCATGTTTTACAATAACATGGCGGCAGAATCTTTAGTGAATGGCGATTTAGATAGGGCCTATGCCCTCATCAAAGCGGGTTTAAATGTCGGTCAGTTTGTCCCCTCACTCAATACGCTCGCCATTATTTATCGGCATAAAGGGGATGAGAAACGGGCCGAACAAGTGTATCGCTATGCGCTTAAGTTTGAGGCGAAAAATTTAACTACGCTTTATAACTTAGCTTTGATTTTAGGGGATCAGGGCCGGCTTGATGAATGGGCTGAAATCAATAAAGTGCTTGAATTAGCAAGGATACGTAATCCTTATTATTACTATGATATGGCGCAGCAAGCCTTCGATGAACATCAATACGACGAGGCTTTAGCATGGTATCAAAGGGCGTTGGCCAAAGCTGATTATCGGCATGAATTCTTCTTCGGTTTATCAAAAACCTATTGGGCGCTGGGGGATGAAAAGCGTGCCAAACTGAATATGGAAAAAGCGCTGGCTTTGAGCCGTGATGATTCAGAGCGTCATCGCTATCAAAACAAGTTACAAGTCATGCTGCACCATTAGTATTGGCCTGCTCTAGCATCCAGTTCTCTTGCGTAGAGAGCTGGATCAATTGCACTCATTCAAGCGTTTAGTCGTTAATACCTTAGCTGACAGGCATGGATAGCTCACTCGCCGCAAGCATTCCCCGCTTGCTTTTTATCCGCCATATTCGATTTTGTTCATTAAGGCTGTGAGTTAGTCAGCATATTTGAATTTTGATTTTTTTAAAATATATTAAAACAATAAGTTATATTTGATTTTTTGAAATGGAGACAACTTGGTTGCATTGGCGCTTGAGACTCGATAAATTGAACTCAGTATTGCAGTTGAGATCCCTTATCGCAGCGATAGAAATAGCCTAAAACACCAGAGTTGGAGCAGTAAAATTATGTATTACCAAAATGATGACGTTCGCATTAAAGAAGTAAAAGAGTTACTTCCTCCTATCGCGATTCTAGAACGATTTCCTGCTTCCGAAAAAGCCTCTGCGACTGTGTTTAATGCGCGAAATAGTATCCACAATATTCTGGCTAAGTCTGATGATCGCCTGTTAGTGGTAATTGGACCTTGTTCTATCCACGATCCCAAAGCGGCGTTGGAATATGGTCAGCGTCTGGTTGCGCTGCGTGAGCGTTATAAGGGTCAACTCGAAATCGTGATGCGAGTGTATTTTGAAAAGCCAAGAACCACAGTGGGTTGGAAGGGGCTTATCAACGATCCTTACATGGATAACAGCTTTAAACTCAACGATGGTTTACGCACTGCGCGTAAGTTATTGGTGGATTTGAACGACAGCGGCATGCCAACCGCGGGTGAGTTTCTTGATATGATCACCCCACAATATATGGCAGATTTAATGTGCTGGGGAGCCATTGGTGCCCGTACTACTGAATCACAAGTGCACAGAGAGTTAGCCTCGGGTCTTTCTTGTCCGGTCGGTTTTAAAAATGGGACCGATGGCACCATTAAAGTCGCTATCGATGCGATAGGTGCTGCGAATGCACCGCACCATTTTTTATCTGTGACTAAGTTGGGTCATTCGGCGATCGTTTCGACGAAAGGGAATCCTGATTGCCACATTATTTTACGTGGCGGCCGCGAGCCTAATTACAGTGCGCCGCATGTCGCTGAAATTAGCCAACAGTTATTAAAAGCTGAACTTGCCGACAACATCATGATCGACTTTAGCCACGCCAATAGTAGTAAACAGTATCAACGACAGTTAGTGGTTGCCGAAGATGTGGCTGGCCAAGTGGCGACGGGCAATACTGCTATTTTTGGTGTTATGGTAGAAAGCCATTTAGTGGAAGGTCGTCAGGATTTAATTGAAGGTCAAGAGTTGTGTTATGGCCAGAGTATTACCGATGCGTGTATCGGTTGGGATGATACCGAGCGCCTGTTGGCCATTCTGAATCAGAGTATTATCGAACGCCGTCAGGTTTAATTGTCTGCTCGTGCGAACATAAAACGCAACGATACCTGAGTTAGTCGTTAACGATTGCGGCTAAAGTAAAAACAAAGGCGCTATCCCGGCGCCTTTGTTTTATCTATTTATTGCTTATTTCAACAATGTATTCATTTGCTTTGGCTAAGCTACCAAAGGCGGCAATAAGGTTGTCTCTACCTTTATCTTGTATCTCTGGATTGCCTGATTCGATCATCATCCACACCCAAGTTTGGATCAGTGGTAATGGCGGGTATTGAACTTTAGCGGAATCCAACATAAAGCTTCCTTTGATCTTATTTAATTTGTTTGTCTTAATGTTCTCGCTAGAGCTTGGGCGTATGAATCGCAAAATCTAGCGCGTAGAGGTTAACAAATTCTATCGATTTGTATAACCGCCTCCATGGCATTTTGGGCAAAACTGCAAAAATAATCAACAGCAGTAAGGTTGAGCTAAGCCTTCCCCCCATAGCCAACTTGTCTTCTGTTATACGGCGCAGAGGTCAAGTCAAACGCAAGCTATGGGTACTTATGTCAGCACAGAAATCAGTATAAATTCATTTCTTGTGAATATGCCAGTGTAATGCGTAAGTATGACGTTTTAGCTTTTAATAGGATCAGAATAGCAACGGATTGTGTCGTGAATAAGTCTATTTGTCTGTCAGGAAAATCTGATTGATTTTATTCAAGCTTTGCTCGTTTCGTTTAGCTTATGTCTGGTTTGTACTGTTACAATTGGCATAACTCATTCAAGGTTATCTCCTATGCGCCCAACGTTATATTTTGAAGGTCCAGTCGATAAATTAAACTGGCATGTCATGAAGCTGCTTTGGCCTTACTTATTGGAATATAAAGGCCGTATTGCGCTGGCGATGTCATGCCTCATCATCGCTAAGCTGACCAGCGTCGCTTTGCCTTTTATTTTGAAGCATTTGGTCGACACCTTAGATGCCGATAAAACCGCGCAAGCCCTCAGTGTGCCCGTGGGATTAGTGTTGGCCTATGGTGCGATTCGTTTACTGACGGCGATTACGGGGGAGATCCGCGATACCTTGTTTGGTCGGGTGACTGAGCGGGCGATCCGCCGTTTAGGCTTAGCAGTATTCGACCATTTACACCGACTTGATCTCGATTTTCATCTAGAGCGCAAAACTGGCGGTCTATCCCGTGATATTGAGCGCGGCACCAGTGGCGTGAGTTTCCTCATGCGGTTTATGGTGTTCAACATAGTGCCGACCTTGCTCGAAATTGTCATGGTGATTGGCATTTTCTTCTATAACTACGGGATTGCGTTTGCGGCAATCACCTTTCTTGCAGTGTTGGCCTACATTATTTTCTCTGTGGTCGCGACCGAATGGCGCACTGAGTACGTACGTGATGCCGCCAAGGCTGACTCTTTATCAAATACGCGGGCGATTGATAGTTTGCTGAACTACGAAACCGTTAAGTATTTCAATAATGAGAAGTATGAGTCGCAGCGCTACGATCAAGCGCTCGAACAGTGGGAAGTCGCTAAACGTAAAAACCGTTTATCTTTGTTTGCGCTTAATGGTGGGCAAGCTGTGATTATCGCCCTGGCGATGACAGCAATGATGGCGCTGGCGGCTTACCGCGTCACCTATGGCGATATGACCTTAGGTGATTTTGTGTTGATTAATGCGTTTATGATGCAGCTCTTTTTACCCCTTAACTTTTTAGGTTTCGTGTATCGCGAAATTCGCGGCGCCTTAGCCAATATTGAGCGTATGTTTAGCCTGCTCGATAAACATCCCATGATAGTTGATTCACCCCAAGCACTCGATTTTCAGCCCACCAAGGGCGAGCTGGTATTTGAAAATGTGAATTTCAGCTACGACGAGCGGCAAATTCTGCGGGACGTGAGTTTTAAGGTTGCAGCGGGAAAAAAAGTGGCCGTAGTCGGCGATAGTGGTGCTGGTAAGTCGACGCTGATTAAACTGCTGTTTCGATTTTACGATGTGGACCAAGGTGCGATTAAAATCGATGGACAAGATATCCGTCATCTTACGCAAGATGCGTTGCGACGGGCCATCGCTATCGTGCCGCAAGATACCGTGCTGTTTAACGATTCATTAGTTGAGAACATACGTTATGGTCGCCCGGGCGCGACGGATGAAGAGGTGCGCAACGCGATTAAACTGGCGCACTTAGAGCAATTTATTGCATCGCTTGCCCTTGGTTGGGATACAAAGGTGGGTGAGCGCGGCTTAAAACTCTCTGGCGGAGAAAAACAGCGGGTCGCAATAGCGAGGGCCATTTTGAAGGGCTCACCCGTGCTGGTGTTTGATGAGGCGACATCCTCGCTCGATAGTCGCTCCGAGCAAGCGATTTTGTCGGCACTGCGGGAAGTCGCTAAAGGGCATACCAGCCTTGTGGTGGCTCACCGATTGTCCACTATTGTTGATGCTGACCAAATCGTCGTCTTGAGCCAAGGTGAAATTGTTGAGCAAGGCAATCACCAAACTTTACTGTTAGCGAATGGTCTATATGCCAAATTATGGCGGATACAAAATGAGCAACAACATACTCCTCTGAGCAGTTAATAGCGCAATACAGTTCAGTCTTTATTCAGCTTTGGCTCTCTATACTCAAATGCCAACACATCAATCGGAAGAGATCTGGCATGGAAAATATTGCACTGAGAGTTAACATTGAAGGCAAAGAAGAAAAAGTCGCCACTGATTGGGATGCCATCATGGCGACATTGAAAAAACGTGGTGTTGATTATGATTCGCTGCAACGTATTCATGCTGAATTGAATGCGGGCCTACTGGTGACGACTCGGTGCCTTACTTTGGCTAAGGTCAATCCAGAGATGGTACTTGCGGGTGTGATCCGCGATATGAACGTGCCGACAAGTGACTATATGATGAGCATGCGCTAGAGATAGAGATGAGTATGCGTTAGAAAGCACGCGTTAGATGAGATTGTGGGAGGATAGAGGTCAACTTCTATTCTCGATGCTCAAGGAAGAGTGATTTTGCTCTATAGCTACTCTAGATAAATTCGACTCTCGATAAATATTACCGAATTAAGCTACGCCGTTCAGCTTACCAGCTTTCCAACCTTCGCATAAAAGATTCAATTTAGGCGCTGACTCATCGATCAAGGTGAGTCGAATGATCTGTCCTTCACGAAAACACACAAGCTCGCCTTCGATCTCAGTTAGGCGATTACAGCTCTTACAGCTCGTGCTTACAGTTTTACTGGGGGGCAGTTGGCTTACGAAGCTAGATTTCAAAGTGTTTCCTTAAGTTCTATTGTGGGTAAGGTATTTGAATAACGCCTCACCTCACGAATCTTACCTCTTTTGTGATGCGCATTCAAATATACCTTATGTAAAAACCATATAGACAAAAGTTGTACTGGCTAATAACCGCAAGGGTTCGCGGCTATTTATCCATGTGCGAATAGAATTTGTCGAGTGAGATGGATAAGCCGCTATCGAGCACAATTCGTACATGTGAAGGCTTGAGCTGTCTTGGCTCTGTCACACCGCAAGAGTGCGCAATCAGCCCTAAGTCATGGTGTAAATTATGATTATAGCTAGCGACCCGCGTCGATTTATCCTTAGGATTTAGCCCTTGTTGTAGTTTTGGATTGTGCGTCGTGATACCCGTTGGGCAGGTATCTTTATTACACTGCAAGGCTTGAATACAACCGAGGGCGAACATGTTGCCACGGGCCGATGCGATAAAGTCGGCGCCTAATGCCAAAGCCCAAGCGACTCTGGATGGGACGATAAGTTTGCCCGAGGCGATGACTTTGATACGTTTACGCAAGCCTCGTTGGATCAAGATATTGACTAGGATAGGTAAGCTTTCTTTCAGTGGTAATCCTACATAATCCATTAATGGTTGCGGCGCTGCGCCTGTGCCACCATCGGCGCTGTCTAAGGTGAAAAAGTCGGGAGCTGAGTCTTCGCCGCGGCGTTCAATTTCATCACATAAATCTTCCAGCCACTGCACATCGCCGAGTACGGCTTTAATGCCGGTAGGTTTACCTGTGACTTCACGAACTCGCTCAACCATATCTAAAATATCGTTTACTGACTTAAATTCGATGTGGCCATTGGGGCTGATTGAGTCGTGTCCCTCTGGAATACCGCGAATATGGGCAATCTCAGCGGTCACTTTAATACCGGGTAAAATGCCACCCTTGCCTGGTTTTGCGCCTTGGCTCATTTTGATTTCGAACATTTTGACTTCAGGATGAATCGCTATCGCTTTCAGTTTTTCATCGTCTAAATGTCCTTGTTCATTGCGAACGCCGTATTTGGCTGTTCCAATTTGAAAGACGAGATCGCAGCCACCTTTGAGATGATAAGGGCTCAAGCCGCCTTCACCCGTGTTAAGCCAGCAACCCGCTTGCGCTGCGCCATGGGAAAGGGCGGTGATGGCTGGACGAGATAGGGCGCCAAAACTCATGGCTGAAATATGGCAAATGGCTTGAGTTGTATAGGGCTGACGACAGTGAGTGCCAATCGTCAGCGGGTGAATAGGAGTGATATCTTCATCTTGGGTTGGGAAGGCGGTATTCATAAACATGATAGTACCAACTGTATCCAAGGGACGAGTCGAACCAAAGGCTATGGTTCTATCGACATTTTTGGCGGCGCGGTACACCCAGCTGCGTTCTGCACGGTTGAAGGGCAATTCTTCCCTGTCTTGGGCGAAAAAGTATTGTCTGAAAAACTCACCTTGTTTTTCGAACAGATATCGAAAACGACCAATCACGGGGTAGTTATGCCTTACCGCTTGTTTGGTCTGCATTTTATCTGCGATATACATGTAAATAACCGCGAGTACTGCGAGTCCTATAACGATCAAAAACAGTCCTGAAAACAGATCGAGTCCCCACATAAACCAATTGAGTTCACTCATGTTATTTATCCTTATTCTTGTCCGTAACGGGTGGCGATCAAGCTTGCGGGTTGGCCATCATTAAGAGAGAGTAAAAACAGCTGACTGTAGTCCTCTTCGCCGATCGTTTGGATCTCAGGTCCACCCAGGGCTTTGATGATCAATGGCACTGTGTTTGAATGCCCAACGATGAGCGTATTGCCTTGTACTGCATGCACTTGTTCGACAATCTGCTGAATATGTTCTTCGATAGGTTTAGCTGCTTCGACTATCGTCACGGGCAAATGGCGAGCCTCGGCGATGGGCGTGAGTGTTTGCTGTGTTCGCAGGTATTGAGTCGCGATGAGTTGCGACAACGGCGTGCGGCTCAAGGCGGTGATCAGTGACGTTGCGCGCATTTCTCCCTTGGGTGATAACTGTGGGTCATTGGTTGGCGTTTCGGCTTTTTCGGCATGCCTGACTAAAATGATCAGCCTGTTTTCCGCGTGGGCTTGGCTAATCGGTGCGAGGCTGAGGCAAGTTAAGATAATAAGACCAGTGAGCAAACTAAGGCGTTTTATATTAATGCCCATATAGTGCTCAGTAGTGCGCTTAAGCATTCGTGTAAACACGTGAAAGCTGAAATGACTCAAACTGCGGCCTGCTGTCATGGTGTAACATCCTTTTCTATTGGCTTATCTCTAAGCTCGACGATAGTAATAATCTGCATGCGGGTTGATGGCGCTTTATGCAATTTATAAAGAATGAACCCACTCAATTTATGCGGGCCTTATCATGGCCTTGTGGTCACGATGGTACTTCAATTCTAAAAATTACTAAAGCTGGTCAAATTTTGGTCGATAATAAAGTCGACCCGAATTGAATGGATAGTCATCATGGAAATCAATAAACCCTCTCAAGTGCAAAGTACCCCTATGCCGCAGAAAAAATATGCTGAAAATACGGCGCCTAAGAGTACCGAAGTGAGTGATTCGAAGGACGCGAAAACCACCGAAGTGACCTCGAAACAAACCGCGCAGCAAACGAGTAAGCAGCTGATGAATCAAGCAATTCTATCGGCACAGCAAGATGTGAATATCAAGTCAGGCGATCAGTCTATGACCTTGCTTTATCGCGCTGCGATAGAGTCTATTAATAAAGAGTTAGCGCCTACTATGGGCGAGAACGCGATTCAAACCGCTTACGATAATGGCGTAGATACGTCGCCAGAAGCGACTGCAGATCGTATCGTGAGTTTTGCGACGCAGTTTTTTAGCATTCACCAGCAACAAAATTCGGGTATGAGTCTAAGCGATCAACTCGATAGCTTTATGGGGATTATTGGTGGTGCAATTGATAACGGCTTTAAAGAAGCGAAAGATATTCTGTCTGGTCTTAAAGTATTGCAGGGTGATATTGCCGATGGCGTCGATAAAACCTACGGTTTAGTGCAAGAGGGGTTACAGGCCTTTAGGGATAGCTTTAACAAGAAGACAGATGAGACACAATCGAGTGCCAGTTAACGCTCTGTTGTTTTCGGTTCTATCGTCATAAGCCCCTTATCATAAGGGGTTTTTGTTATGCGGAAAAAAGTCTATGCTGGAAGCCTATTTAACGTTTCGCTTGAGGGCAAGTTATGTGGACTAGGGGACAAGTTATAGAACGTATTGATTGGAGCGATAAGTTATTTTCATTGCGCATCGCCGCCGAGTTAGCCCCATTTATTCCTGGTCAGTTTATCAAGTTAAGTCAAATGCAAGATGATAAGCGTGTGGCCAGAGCTTACTCCTTAGTAAATTCCCCCGATAAACCCTATGCCGAAGTGCTCGCCGTTGCGGTAGAGGACGGTCTGTTATCGCCGCAATTACACAACCTTGTCATAGGCGATGAAATTGAAATCACTTCAACCGCGACCGGTTTCATGACCTTAGCGGAAATTCCTAAGGGTGAACTCCAAGGCAAGCACTTATGGTTTTTGGCCACAGGTACAGCGGTAGGGCCGTTTTTGTCTATGCTCGACACCCATGAACCTTGGGAGCGTTTTGAAAAAGTGGTGCTTGTATATGGTGTGCGCGAGGCGCAGGATTTGGCGTACCTTGATAAGCTGCGTGAGTTAGAACGCACATACCCAGCACAGTTTATATTAGTTTTGAGTGTGACCCGTGAACCCTTGGCCGATGCGTTGCAGTGTCGTATTCCCGAGGGCATAGTCTCGGGTGAAATCGAACAAAAGGCAGGATTAACCTTAAGTGCTGCTGATTCCCAAGTCATGATTTGCGGCAATCCCGGAATGATTAATGGTGCCCAAAGCGCCTTACTCGATAAGGGATTAGTGAAGAACTTACGTCGTGCTCCGGGACAAATTACCGTAGAGAAATATTGGTGATCCCATTTTATATAGGCGGTGAGAGCAAACTGTTCTCACCCCTTAATAGCCTTAGCGTTTAATGCAAATAAAAGGAAATTTTTTGATGAAGTTGTTAAGTTCTCAAGCTTCACCCTATGCCCGTTGTGTTAGAGCCTTAATCCAGTATTTAGGGATTAACAATATTGAAGAGCTGCTAGTCAATCCCTTTGAAAACAGCGCTGAATTACTCGATGCTAACCCGTTAGGACAGATCCCTTGTCTTATCACTAACGATGGCGTGGCACTATTCGATAGCGAAGTGATTATGCGTTACCTAGATGCTGAGCTTGGCGATCGTAAGATGTTTGGCATCTCAAGTAATAACTGGGTGTTGGAGTGTCAGTATTCCTTGATAAAAGGCTTAATCGATAGCGCGGTAAAATTGCGCCAAGAGCAGATGCGTGAAGATGAAGGTGTGAGATCGGCTTTTTGGACGGCCCGTTTTGAACAAGCATTGCTGCGTGGTCTTATGCAGGTTGAACTGCAAACCGTGATCACCCAAACCACGATTCAGGCACCGCAATTAGCCTTGATTTGCTTGCTTGATTATGTGGACTTTAGACATCCAGAGTTAGATTGGCGCAAGGTTGCCCCAGCTACGGCACTTTGGTTTAGTGAGATGCGTGATCTACCCGCATTTATTCAAACACGTCCCCAGTAATTGGATGAAGATGCTCAGCCGTCGGTTGCGCGTCTTCCCTTTGGTCTATCACGGCGGTTTTGTTCTCCAAAAGCGCCGAATAAATCCCGCGTGACCCCGTATTCAACTCTGCGATCATTCCCTATTTGACGTCTATCTTCATGGTGTTGATAGCGGCATTGGCAGTGGGTCATAGTGCATTCTTCCATAGGGATTTCCGGCGCATCCTTCGATAAAAAACGTTTTCCAGAGAATGTTTCAACCTGCTTACAGCAACTGCCGTCATTCACTATGCTTACACTGTGAAAATGATGGGCTTGTGATGCATGCGGCTTAGTCCCGTCGGCGTGTTGATTGACAGCTTTAGCATAGTGTTTATGCCGCTTGTGGCCAGTGTTGAGTTTAAATAAGCCAAATAGCGCCACTGCGACTACGCCTAGCAGCAAAACAGTTAACATAACGCCTCCTGAAAGCATTTTAAGCAAATTAAGGTTCAGTTTAGTTTGATTTGAGATAATCACCAGTTTTGAGTTTAAACTCATTAAAAACAAAAAGTTAAATAGACTATTGCCCTCCACTTATCTATCTATTACTCTTGCGCAACTGATAAGCATTATCATTAATGCAGCCATGTTCACACTCGCTGAACACGTCATCACTTTGGGGAGAAATCGGTAATGAAATGGGTAACTTGCGCAGCAGTAGTTGGGTTAATGTCGGTTGGGCATTCGGCGAATGCTGATGATAAATTAACAGTTTATTCTTATCGCCAAGCCTTCTTGGTGGAGCCTATCCTGACGCGTTTCACCGAAGAAACCGGCATAGGTGTGAATTTGGTCTTTGCAAAAGACGGCATTGCCGAGCGTCTCGCCCGTGAAGGTCGTTTATCCCCTGCAGATCTGGTGCTGACCTCTGATTTCTCACGTCTGGTTGAATTAGTCGATAAAGATCTGACTTCACCGGTTAAAAATGCCCAACTCGAAAGCAATATACCTGCCCAGTATCGCGATCCTGACGGCCTGTGGTACGCCCTGACCATGCGAGTGCGAAATCTCTATACGGCGAAAGATCGTTTAGGGCCGCAGCAAATCACCTATGAAGAACTCGCCGACCCTAAATACAAAGGCAAAATCTGTACACGCAGCGGTAAGCATCCATACAACATAGCGTTAGTCGCATCTATGATTGCCCACCACGGTGAAGCTGAGGCGAAAACTTGGTTGGCAGGCGTGAAGAGTAACTTAGCGCGCAAGCCACAGGGTAATGACAGAGCCCAAGTGAAAGCGGTAAAAGAAGGCTTATGTGATATCGCCATCGGCAACAGCTATTATTACGGCAACATGATGCAAGACCCAGAGCAAAAAAGCTGGGCTGAAGCGGTGACGATTAACTTCCCGAACCAAGCCGATCGCGGTGCCCATGTGAACGTGTCTGGTATGGTACTAGCTCGTCATGCACCGAATAAAGCCAATGCGATCAAATTGATGGAATTCTTATCTGCCGATGTGGCTCAAAAGGCTTATGCTGATGTGAATATGGAATATCCAGTGAAAGCCGATGTGGCACCTTCAACCTTAGTGGCTTCATGGGGCGAGTTTAAGTCGGATCAATTGCCTATTTTCAAACTGGCCGAATATCACCAAGCGGCGGTTAAGTTATTAGATGAAGTGCAGTTTGATCTCTAGCATTTTGCTTTAAGTGCGAGTGATAAATTGCAGATTAGGTTATCAGCGCCATTGATTGGCGCTGTGACTTTTTAAGGATTGACATGATTTTAGGATTAGCCAGAAGCTGGTCGCTTGCTGGTTATGCGGTCGCCACCATACTGGTGTTGCCACTGGTTGCGCTGATATTGCAGGCTTTGCAGCCTGACGAAGCCGTGTTTGGCCACCTGATGGCAACGGTTCTGCCGACTTATATCATCAACAGTTTATTGTTGATCTTTTGGGTGAGTTTGGGCGCGTTATTACTCGCGTTACCCTGTGCTTGGTTGATGGCTCGCTGTGAATTTGTCGGCAGACGTTATTTGCAATGGGCGCTATTACTGCCCCTCGCTATGCCGGGATATATTGTTGCCTACGTTTATACCGATTTGCTCGATTATGCGGGGCCAGTGCAGCGCAGCTTGAGAACGATTTTTAGCTGGAGTTCACCGCAGGATTATTTCTTCCCCGATATTCGCACCTTAGGCGGCGCGGCGTGCATGTTGTCGCTGGTGTTATTTCCCTATATTTATCTCTTGGCGCGTACCGCCTTTATGGAGCAATCCTTAAGTTTGGCCCATGCTTCGCGCATTATGGGCTGTTCACCCTGGCAGAGTTTTTGGCGGCTTTCATTGCCTATGGCAAGGCCAGCTCTCGCGGTTGGCGTGGCCTTGGTGGCGATGGAAACCGCCGCCGATTTTGCGACGGTTAACTATTTTGCCGTGCCAACCTTAACCACGGCCGTATACGACACTTGGTTGGGCTATGGCAATCTGACCGCCGCCGCTAAGTTGTCGGCGATTATCTTGCTGGTGGTGTTTAGCTTGATTGGATTTGAGCGTTTCGCCCGTCGCAAACAGCAGCTATTCCAAAAGCAATCGCGCATCCAAGCCAGTGATTTGTATCGACTCTCGACAGTGCAAACCGCAGTTGCACTGAGCTTTTGTGCCACTCTGCTGCTATTAGCCTTTTTGTTGCCCTTTGGGATTCTATTGTCCTATGCCATTGGTTATTTTGAACAAAGCTGGGATGAGAGCTTTTGGCAGTTAAGCCTTAACAGTCTCAGCCTTGCGCTGATCACTAGCTTCATCTGTTGCTTAATCGCTTTGCTGCTCATGTTTGTACGCCGGATAAGCCCAAGAGCCAGTGATACCTTGCCCTCACGTTTAGCCTCGACGGGTTATGCCTTGCCCGGCACTGTGCTCGCTATCGGCGTATTAGTGCCGCTCACTATGCTCGATTTTGCGATTAACGATCTGGCGGATCTGCTTGGTTTAGAAGGCCCTGGGCTTATTTTGACGGGCAGCGTAGTGGCATTGATTTTTGCCTTTTGCGTACGTTTTGTGGCGATTGCGATTGGCAGCGTTGAAAGTAGCTATAAACGCATTTCGCCATCGCTGGACATGGTGAGCCTGACTATGGGCCAAGGTCCACGGCAGTTACTGCAAAAAGTGCATTTACCTCTACTTGGTAAGGGATTGTTTGCGGGCGCGTTATTGGTGTTTATCGAAAGCATGAAGGAACTGCCCGCGGCGTTATTGCTGCGGCCTATCGGTTTTGAAAACCTCGCAACCTATGTTTTCCAGTTTGTGTCCGATGAAAAACTCGAGCACGGCGCCTTAGCCGCTATTGTCATTGTACTGGTGGGCTTAGTGCCGCTGATTTATTTAAACCGTTCATTGGAGCAACACAGCTGATGGCAAACACGCTCAAACTTATGCAAGTTCATAGCGATTATCAGGGCCAGCAAGTACTCAAAGGCTTGAGCTTGGCCCTCGACCAAGGGGAAATCCTTGCGTTGTTAGGTCCTAGCGGTTGCGGCAAGACCACACTGTTGCGGGCGGTTGCGGGCTTACAGGCAATTAGCCAAGGTGAAATCCAGATCAATGGCCGCGTTGTGAGTGGCGATAGCCAGTTTGTGCCTAGCGAACAGCGCGGTATCGGCATGATTTTTCAAGACTATGCGCTTTTCCCCCATTTAACTGTGGCGGAGAATATCCTTTTTGGCGTGGCTAAATTGTCGGCCGCCGAGCGTCAGGCACGGTTGGATGACATGCTAACCTTAGTCAAACTGGAAGGCTTAGCTCAGCGTTATCCCCATGAGTTATCTGGCGGTCAGCAGCAGCGCGTCTCGATTGCGCGGGCACTTGCCTATGAGCCGCAGTTATTACTGCTCGATGAGCCTTTTTCTAATATCGATGCCCAAGTGCGCTACGAGATGATGGCGGAAATTCGCAGCATTTTAAAACAGCGTAATGTTAGCGCGGTGTTTGTCACCCACAGTAAGGATGAAGCCTTTGTATTTGCTGATACTTTGGCGATTTTTAATCAAGGCATTATAGTGCAGTATGGCAGCGCCGAAGCCTTGTATGCCGCGCCAAACAGCCGTTATGTGGCGGACTTTTTAGGTAGCGGTAATTACTTACCCGCCGCAGTGCTCGATGGACACAGAGTTGCCACTCCTATCGGTCATTTAACCAGCCTTACGCCATTAGGGTTGCCGAGCGAGTTCAGCGGTACGGTATTCTTGCGCCCGCAGCAATTGACGCTCAGCGCCGATGAGCAAGGTGTGGGCACGATCACAGAGCGGCGTTTCTTAGGCGCTTTTTGTCATTACTGGGTCAAAATTGAAGCCGCTTCTCACGCTTATTATGTCGAAGTGCGAAGCCAAATGATGCAGCTCACTATCGGCCAAAAAGTCGGGGTCACGACAGAGCCGCACTCGCTGGTACTATTTGAATCTTAGACATATTGATATTGTGCAGAGCAAATCTAAGCGGTCAGGTATTAATGCCACGGCGATAAGCTATCACCAACTAAAGTACGACATTTTTGCTTACGTTTAACTTAGGCCTATGCGGTATTGGTTGGTGATATTTTAGACCATCCTTGTTACCTTAATTTCTCCAGAGTGGGAGGAATTATGATAAAAACAATAAAATCAATTTGTACCTTAGTGACAGTGGCGACGGCAATATCGTCTTCAGGAGTGATGGCCATGGATAGGATCACGGGTAAAGCCTTTGCGACGCGCTCAGAAGTGTATGCCACCCATGGAATGGCGGCGACCAGTCAACCACTCGCCACGCAAGTCGCTATTGATATACTCAAGCAGGGCGGCAGCGCGGTCGATGCGGCGATTGCCGCCAATGCCATGCTAGGGTTAGTCGAACCAACGGGTTCGGGTGTCGGTGGTGACTTGTTTGCCATCGTCTGGAGCGCGAAAGATCAACGTCTCTATGGTCTTAACGCTTCGGGCCGCAGTCCAAAATCCTTAAGTTTAGAAAAGCTTAAATCCCTCGGCTTAGACTATTTACCGCCGCTTGGACCCTTGCCTGTTTCTGTGCCCGGCGCTGTGGATGGCTGGTATGAACTGCATAATAAGTTCGGCAAATTAGCGATGGCCGATAATCTTGCGCCCGCAATCCATTACGCCCGTGATGGTTTCCCTGTGTCCGAACTCATCGCCTATTACCTTGAGGGGAGTGGTAAAAAACTCGCTAAATTTCCCGGTTTTAAAGAAACCTATATGCCTAATGGCAAGATGCCTGCGGTGGGCGAAATCTTTAAAAACCCAGCGCTTGCTAATACCTATGAGAAAATTGCCAAGGGCGGCCGCGATGCTTTCTATAAAGGTGATATCGCCAAAAGTATCGATAAGTACATGAAATCCCAAGGTGGCTATTTAAGTTATGATGACTTAGCCAGCCATACTAGCGACTGGATAGAGCCGGTTTCGGTGAACTACCGTGGTTACGATGTATGGGAACTGCCGCCCAATGGTCAAGGTATTGCGGCGCTGCAAATCCTAAAAACCATGGAGCCCTTTAATATTGCCGCCATGGGCTTTAATAGCCCTGAATATGTGCATTTATTTGTCGAAGCGAAAAAACTCGCCTTTGCCGACAGGGCTAAGTTTTATGCCGACATGGCCTTTAATAAAGTGCCGGTTAACGAGTTGATTTCGCAGCAATACAATTATGATCGCGCTAAGTTAATCGATCCCAATAAAGCGGCCAAGAGTGTCGATGCGGGTAATCCTGCGTTGCAACATGGCGATACTGTGTACCTGACCACCGCCGACAAAGACGGCAACATGGTGTCACTCATTCAAAGTAACTACCGTGGTATGGGCTCGGGCATGACGCCGCCTGATCTCGGTTTTGTGTTGCAAGACCGTGGGCAAATGTTTGATTTAACTGAGGGGCGTTTTAATACCTACGCACCGGGCAAGCGTCCATTTCATACTATCATTCCCGCTTTTGTGACCAAAGACGGTAAACCTTGGCTTAGCTTTGGGGTGATGGGCGGCGCGACTCAACCACAAATGCACGCACAGATTTTAATGAACCTGATTGATTTTAAAATGAACTTGCAAGAAGCGGGCGATGCCCCCAGAATTTTGCATATGGGTTCAACCGAGCCCACCGGCGAAGTGATGAATGATGGCGGCTACGTCAGTCTGGAATCGGGCTTCCCTGTGGAAACACGCCGCGAGCTTATCAAGAAAGGTCATGTGCTGCGTGACGGCCTTGGCGATTTTGGCGGCTATCAAGCTATTGGATTTAATGCTGAAACGGGCGTGTATCGTGCGGCTTCTGAGAGCCGTAAAGATGGTCATGCCGCCGGTTATTAACTTCAGCGCCATGCTAAGGTAAGCTTGAGGCAGAGTAAGCTTTGCTTCATGTATTCGATTAAACTGATTGACGAGACTTTTACAGTCTCGTCATTTTTACATTTAGGGATCTTGGGCGCGATAACGCTGCTTAATGAGCATTATCATGATAAACCAGAACAAACTGTGCGTTAGTTAATGTCATTTTCAGGTAAAGTTGCGGATAATATTGCCGAAAATGAATTTAGAAAAAGGGTGATAACCAAATGGATATACAAAATATGCCGCGTGAACAGTTGGGTGTGTGTGCAGAGGGGAACTTACACAGTGTCTATTTGATGTTTAATGCCAATGACAATGTAGAGTCACAATTACGTCCCTGTCTTGCCAACGTTGCGCAGTATATTTATGAGCTGACAGATCAGTATTCTGACAGTGCATTCAATGGTTTTGTAGGGATTGGCGCTAACTATTGGGATAGCCTTTATCCTAATGCGCGTCCTGAAATGCTTAAGCCTTTCCCTGCGATGCAAGTCGGCAGCCGCGAAGCGCCAGCAATTGAATATGATTTGTTCGTGCATATCCGCTGCGACCGTTACGATATTCTGCATTTAGTCGCCAATGAAATCAGCCAAATGTTTGAAGACTTAGTGGAACTAGTCGATGAAGAACGGGGCTTTAGATTTATGGATAGCCGCGATTTAACCGGCTTTGTCGATGGCACCGAAAACCCTAAGGGGCGTCACCGTCAAGAAGTCGCTCTGGTTGGTGATGAAGATCCTGAGTTTAGGGGCGGCAGCTATATTCACGTGCAAAAGTATGCCCATAACTTGAGTAAATGGCATAGATTACCGGTTAAAAAACAAGAAGATATTATCGGCCGTACTAAGCAAGATAATATCGAGTATGAGTCAGAAGATAAGCCACTGACCAGCCATATCAAGCGGGTGAATCTTAAAGATGCGAATGGTCAGTCGATGGAGATCCTGCGCCAGAGCATGCCCTATGGTTCGCTTAAGGAGCAGGGATTGATGTTTATCTCTAACTGCCGTACGCCGGAGCATTTTGAAAAGATGCTGCATAGCATGATGTTTGGTGATGGCGAAGGTAACCATGATCACTTGATGCATTTTACCAAGGCGATGACAGGCTCATCCTTCTTTGCCCCCGCATTGGATTTTATGCTGCAATTCGACGAATAAGCTTTCGATTTCTGAGCAGATTCAGCATCAATTAACACGCACTTACGCTAACGCCTAAGTGCGTTTTTTATGCTAATGCGCAGGGAGCCATTTTTTGATATCGAGTTGCCATTGCTGGGCAGTGAAATCGATAAAGGCGCGCACCAGATTTTGCTGATAACTGCGAGACAAGTACACAGCCCACAGGGTTTGGCCTGGCGTCGTAAAGTCGGGTAACACTTCTTTGAGCTGGCCGCTGGCAAGGTATTGATTGGCTAAGTCGCAGGGCAAGCGCACTATGCCATGTCCCCGCAGCGCCGCACTCACCAATACGCCCATGTCGTTAGCTTTAAGATTGCCTGTGACTTTTACATGCTCGGCTTGCAGCTCTTTCAGGAAAGGCCAATTTTGTTGCGCCGAGTGTATCAGGCAGTTGTGAGCCAGCAGATCGATGGGCTCGACAAGTGGTGTGTTGCTATCAAGGTAGCTCGGCGCAGCGCAGATCACGGCATCTATGGTCATTAAGCGGCGGGCAATCAAATTCTCATCGGGCTGCTCGGTATAGCGCAGTGCTACATCGACTCGCTCATCCACCAATTGGGCAAAACTGTCTGACATCACCAGCTGAATGCTGACCTTAGGGTGAATTTTAATAAAGCGATCGACAACATCAAACAGGCTGTGCTGCCCAAGGCCAATCGGTGTGGCGATACGAATACTGCCCACCAGTTCACTGTTATGGCTGTGGGCGCGGCTTTCCATGGCGGCGACTTCACTTAAGATCCGCTGGCAAAATTGCAGCGCTTCTTCGCCTTGCAAAGTCAGGCTGACGCTGCGGGTGGTACGGTGTAGTAAGCGTAAACTCAACCACTGCTCCACTTCTTGAATATGGCGGGACACCTGCAGGCGGCTGAGGTCTAAATGCTCGGCAGCTTTGGTAAAGCTGCCGCAGTTTGCCACTTCGACGAAACTGCGTATTGCGGCAATTTTATCCATATTAGTACCTCAAACTGAAACAATCATGCTCATTTATTGATGTTTATCACGGGAACCACTGCAAGTAAACTGGCTTCAATGTAAATCATCAGAGAGAGTTAACGAAATGAAAATCGCAATTTTAGGTGCAACAGGTTGGATTGGTGGTTCGATTTTAAAAGAAGCATTGAGCCGTGGGCACCAAGTAACAGCGCTAGTGCGTGATCCGAGCAAGTTATCCGCTACTGATGTGGCTGTGCATGCTGTGGATTTAGAGCAGCCATTAGTTGCGCAAACCTTTGCTGGCGTAGATGTTGTCATTGCCTCTGTTGGTGGCCGCGCACAACAAAATCATGGCCTAGTGGCGAGTACAGTTCAGCATTTACTGAATGTGCTGCCTAACTCTAAGGTGCCACGTTTATTGTGGGTTGGTGGTGCAGGGAGCTTAGAAGTGGCACCGGGCGTGACTCTGGTTTCTAGCCCAGATTTCCCCGCTGCATATAAAGATGAGGCGTTAGCTCAGGGTGAAGCTTTGCAGGTATTCCGTGCGGCGCAAACTGCAATCAATTGGACCTTTGTGAGCCCAGCCGCTGAGATTTATCCTGGTGAGAGTGAAGGCCCATATCGCCTTGGTGGCGACAGCTTCTTTACCGATGCCAATGGTCGCAGCCGCATTTCTGTTACAGATTACGCTAAAGCCATGTTAGATGAAGCCGAACAGGGCACTCACGTAAATCAGCGCATCAGTGTGGCTTACTGACCTTAGCGTATAAACATCGGTGAGCGAGAGATTGGCTTAAATGTGTAACGTAATCGGGACAATGGCCAAATAATCAGCGCAAGATTGGACAGAAATGCGTACAGATGAAATAGAACAGGTCAGCAAGCTGACCTGTTTTTTTATTCTGCGTAATTGAATAAAGATTTGATGGTTTCTAAGGTATCGGCGATATCTTGGATGCTCGATGGACAAATAAAGATAGTGTCATCACCAGCAATTGTGCCCAAAATGCCTTCTGGTTTACCGATAGAATCCAATAAACGGGCAATCAGCTGCGCGGCACCAGGACTAGTTCGCACGACAATCATTGCTTGGTTATGATCGACGTCGAGTACCAAATTCTTCAGCGGGCTACCCGCGGTGGGTACGCCTAATTCGGCCGGCAAGCAATACACCATCTCTTGCTTAGCGTTGCGAGTCCGCACTGCGCCGAACTTGCTGAGCATGCGTGATACTTTTGATTGGTTAATATTACCAAAGCCTTCAGCTTGCAAGGCGGTGACGATTTCACTTTGAGAGCCAAAGCGCTCTTCTTTTAAAATCGACTTAAAAATTCTAACAAGGTCATCCTGATTCTTGGTCGTTTGCATAATATTATTATTCGTTATTCAAAAAAACAGGCCCATTTTGAATATTTTTAGAAAAATTGTCAACAAATAACCAGATTGGTTGAATAAAAATTCACTAATCCCCTGTGGTTAAGCGTTTGCTGGGGGCTTAAAAATACCAATTTGAGTAATTGTTCTACATTGCTTCTAACTTATTCCGGAATTCTTTTGTCCCACGACTAAGGGATAATTGAAATTGTTGTGACATTCCAGTAATGTGACGCCAACGTAAATTAGATCCATGTCACACATATCCGAGAAATAACGGAGATAACTATGAAAGTTGCTGTACTTGGTGCTGCTGGTGGTATCGGCCAGGCTCTTGCCCTACTGTTAAAAACTCAACTGCCTGCGGGTTCACATTTGTCTCTATATGATATCGCACCGGTTACTCCGGGTGTTGCGGTTGACTTGAGCCACATCCCTACTGCTGTTGAAATCAAAGGTTTTGCTGGTGAAGATCCAACGCCTGCCCTAGTGGGTGCTGACGTTGTTCTAATTTCTGCTGGTGTTGCGCGTAAGCCTGGTATGGATCGTTCAGATCTGTTCAATATCAATGCTGGTATCGTTCGCAACCTGATCGAAAAAGTAGCGGCAACTTGCCCTACGGCTTTGGTTGGCATTATCACTAACCCAGTCAACACTACTGTCGCTATCGCTGCAGAAGTGATGAAGAAAGCGGGTGTTTACGATAAGAACCGTCTGTTCGGTATCACGACATTAGACGTGATCCGCTCTGAAACTTTCATCGCCGAATTAAAAGGCCTGAATGTTGCTGACGTTAAAGTCAATGTGATCGGCGGCCATAGCGGCGTGACCATTCTGCCATTACTGTCTCAAGTTGAAGGCGTGACTTTCACTGACGAAGAAGTGGCAAGTCTGACTACTCGCATCCAAAACGCGGGTACAGAAGTGGTTGAAGCTAAAGCCGGTGGCGGAAGCGCGACTCTGTCTATGGGTCAAGCGGCTTGCCGTTTCGGTCTGTCTTTGGTTCGTGGTCTGCAAGGCGAAGCTAACATCGTTGAATGCGCCTATGTTGACGGCGGCAGCGAGCACGCAGAGTTCTTCGCACAACCTGTGCTGTTAGGCAAAAACGGTATTGAAAAAGTACTGCCTTACGGTGAAGTGAGTGCATTCGAAGCTAACGCTCGTGATTCTATGTTAGATACGCTGAAAGGCGATATCAAACTAGGCGTTGATTTCGTTAAATAATCTTTCGGATAATCTTTTTAGATTATGACGAATTAAAAAACGGAGCCATTGAGCTCCGTTTTTTTATGCCTGCGTTTTACACTTTCTAAAGCTCATTCAGCGGCGTTTGGTGGGAATTTGGCAGTTATCGTCGCAGCGGGCTTTGCCCGTCAGTAAATAGGAGATGCGGTATCTGTGTTTAGCAAAGCGCAGGTAAGTCCAATCGGCGACAGTTTTAATCACGGGCAGGCGTAACAGTTGGATCCAAGCGCGCGTCCCTGTCAGTGCCCACGCTTTACACGTGACATCTAACCCGAGTAACACTTCGCCCGTTGCGGTTTCACCGTGAAGAATAGTATTGGCGTAGTCTCTATCGATATGGCTGAAACGCTCGCTAAAGTCGGATGCATTTAAATCCTCAAGCGCAATCAAGTTGTTGGGATCGCGCGCTTTCAGTTGACGCATTTCGGCGCTACATAATGGGCAGTTACCATCATAAAAAATCCGCAGTTCCATCGGGTCCACCTCTGATGACTTGATCACAATACTTGGTCTAAGCTCTTGGCTTGTGCACTTAAGCTTGGTTTCTTATAGCCTATACGCAGAATAAAGGGTTTTAGATCGCAGCTGATTTTAGATCAACGCTGATTTTAAATTGAATCCGCGCCTCATTTGGCTTTTTGTTAGGTTAAATTCAAATGAGTGCAGTAACATCTTGGTTATTCATCAGTTTAACTTGATTGCTGATTTTTAAGTGAACAAGGTAAAGCCTGACAAATAACCGACTCAAAAGGATAGGTATGACATCTCCCATCATAATCACAGGCGTGGGTAAACGCATAGGTTACGCCTTAGCCAAACATTTTCTCGCCCAAGGTCAGCAGGTGATTGGTACTTATCGCAGCCATTACGATAGCATCGATGAGCTGAACGCTTTAGGCGCGACTCTGTATCCCTGCGATTTTTATGACGATGCCCAAGTGCAAGCCTTAATTGATGAGTTAACTCAACTGCCTCAAATTCGCGCCATTATTCACAATGCTTCGGACTGGCTACCTGATCCTGTTCTTACAAAGAATGAGCCTTTAAAGAGTACCACTTTTACACCGAGCCAAGTGCTGCAGCGGATGATGCAAGTGCATGTGAGCGTGCCCTATCAGTTGAACTTAGCCTTAGAGGCGCAGCTACGAGCTGGTGCTGGCGATGAAATCGGCGGCAGTGATGTGATTCATATTACCGATTACGTGGCAGAGAAGGGCAGTCAGAAGCACATAGCCTATGCCGCCA
The DNA here is from genome assembly GCF_026802235.1 of Shewanella sp. DAU305. Lineage (NCBI taxonomy): Bacteria > Pseudomonadati > Pseudomonadota > Gammaproteobacteria > Alteromonadales > Shewanellaceae > Shewanella > Shewanella sp. DAU305. Next base: position 4,610,125 of record NZ_CP113808.1, on the reverse strand, counting down.
GTAAAGCCGCGCTGCACAATATGACGCTATCCTTTGCCGCTAAATTTGCGCCCGAGGTGAAAGTGAATTCGATTGCGCCGGCGATGATCCTATTTAATACGGGTGATGACGCCGCCTATCAGCAAAAAACCTTAGCCAAAGCGCTGTTGCCGAAAGAGGCGGGGAATGAGGAGATTATCGAACTCGTGGACTACCTGCTTAATAGCCGCTACGTCACAGGTCGTTGCCATAATGTCGACGGCGGTCGCCAGTTAAAATAGTTATTTGATTTTTCGAGCAACAGCTAATGGCTTAAAACGTCAGTACGCGACTTGGGGTGATGATGAATGGCAAAGGCACATCCCAATGCTCGCAGGGTAAACTCACCACTTGCTGGCAGTCGTGGGCGTAACCCATAGGCAAAGGTTTACCTTTAAGCTGCCAGTTTGCCAGCGTCCTATCGTAATAACCGCCGCCCATGCCCATGCGATTCCCCATTAAATCAAACGCCACCAAGGGCGTGATAACCACATCTAGCTCAGTTACTGGGATAATGGCACGCACATCTAACTTAGGTTCTAAGATACCGAATTGATTCGCTTGCATAGGTGTGTCAGCACTGTAATGCAGGAATAACAGTTGCCCAGCATTGAAGGGATGCAACCTTGGCAGATAGGTGTGAATGCCCAATTGCCACAGCGCAGCGATCAGCGGCGGCGTGGCGAGTTCGCCATCGTGGGTGAGATACAGCGCCACATGTTGCGCATTTTGGGCCTGCAATGCATCGAGCATTCGTTGACTGGCGCTTAAGCTTGCTTGGATTTGCTCGGTTTCTGAAAGAGATTTGCGGGCGGTGCGAATGCTTTTGCGTAACTGATTGCGGTTTTCTTGCGTATGAATGGCGATAACTGCCGCATGGCTTGCGACATCAGTCATTTCACCAACAGTAGCAACCTCTACGGCAAGGTGCGCCGTGTCGCTTTGGGTATTCAAATGAGAAAGTTTGGAGGATGTAGACATAAATTAAGATGCTCCCCAGAATGCCGCTACCGGTGTAGCCCTTGAACCGTAGGTTCAAGGCGGGTAAATGATTACCTCCTAAGGCTTCTCGGTACAAGCCGAGCATGCACAATGTCAGTAAAGCATTCACCCTGAGATAAAAATTATCGGCACAGGGACATTACCAGTTGGCATGCATCCCAGGGAGCAAAACGGTATTGAATCGCTAAAGCATTGGTTTATGTAGATAATCCAGTTTAGCCATTCACTGTGCGTCAGTCGGTTTAACTCAAATGGTGTTAAATCACCAAGGCGCACAGTTTAAATCTATTTAGTTGAACGCTCAACTAAGGCATTTTCGAGGGTAGACTGCAGCAAGCTGATCCTGTCGTCCATCTGTTGCATATAATGCTTATTTTTTTGCTTTTCTTGGAACAACTCGTGTCCAATATTCAGCGCCGCCATAATGGCAATTTCTTCGCGGCTTAGGCTATTGGTTCGGGTTTTTAACGCTGTGAGTTGTTGTTCAACTCCCAACGCTACCGTACGTAAGGCATCCTCTTGACCTTTCGGGCAAGCGATAGAGTAGGTGCGCCCAAGTAGGGTAATTTCAACAGCACTGTTACTCATGTCGCGGGTGATCCTTTCGTTAGCCTCTTAGGGCGGACTATATAGGGCTGATATTAAAAGTGCAAGGTAAGCCGCAAATGGATTGGTCTTTGGCGGTTTTGTTTGCTGTTTGTGTGAGCAGTTGGATAATTTTTTATCAGGGTGTGGCCGATTTCGCCATTATTGGGATTCAGTATTGGTTCAAGTCTTTATCTCTGCTAGCATTGCTGCTGGAAAAATCTTATTGGGATCTGACATGGCAACCCCTCCTTCGTTACGTATCGACAGCTTAAAACTCGCCTTAGATGCGGCTGAAATCGGCCAACATCCGGTAGAAGTTCACGGTGCTTTAGTCGGTTTAATTTGCGGTGGTGTAGCGCAAACTGGCGACACTTGGATCAAGCCTTTATTTGACTTGATGAACGATGGTCAACCTTTGCCAGCGCAGTTGCACCAATTAGTGTGTGATTTGTTTAATGATTCTGTCGCGCGTTTAGTGGATTTTGAATTTGGTTTCATGCCGCTGTTGCCCGAAGAAGAAGAGCCGCTCAGCCAACGAGTTGAAGCCTTGTCCCTTTGGACCCAAAGCTTTTTGACTGGCATGGCAATTATTCAGCCGAAACTGAATCAAGCCTCGGCAGAAGTGCGTGAAGTGATCAAAGATTTGGCAGAAATTGCCCAAGTGGAATTTGATGTTGCCGACGATGAAGAATCTGAAGCTGCTTACACTGAACTACTCGAGTTTGTGCGCATTGCCGCCATTATGTGTTATTCGGAGTTTGGTCCTGAGATCCCGCTTGGCGAGACTGACGATACTGCGGTGGTGCATTAATTTACCGCGATTGTTTAGCGCTTAGATTTAATGCTTAATAAATTAACGCAGTAGTGGCTTCATTTGATATCAAAGGCGGGCAAACCTGCCTTTGAATCCATAGCACTGGTGTTTTTGAGTGCATAGCACTGATGTTTAATGGCATTAGTGAAATGCCAAAGCTTGAATGAGATCCCCATGACGGCCACAAATCACATGGATACTTCAGTTCAACACGTCGACATCGCGATTGTAGGCGGTGCGATGGCGGGGGCGACGCTCGCGTTGGCTCTCACGCGTTTTTCTTTATCCGCAGCTAGGCCGCTTTCTATCGCCTTAATCGAGGCGCACCTTCCCGATAAACAACACCCCGGATTCGATGCTCGCTCCATCGCTATCGCTCATGGTTCTATTTTCGAATTATCCCGTTTAGGCCTCTGGCCAAAGCTCGCCCATTTAGGCACGGCGATTGAAAATATCCATGTATCGGATCGCGGCCACTTTGGCATGACAGAACTCAATGCCGCGCAGTTTCATTTAGAGGCCTTAGGCCAAGTGGTCGAGCTTGAGCGTGTCGGCCAAGTGTTGTTTAACGAGTTGAATAAGAGCGAGGTAAAACTCTATTGCCCCGCCAAGCTTGCCCAAGTGGAACCCGCCGTTGAAGGCCACACCTTAGTGCTCGACACGGGCGAGCGCCTTCAAGCCAAACTCGTGGTCGCCGCCGATGGTCTGCAATCCAAAGTGCGCAGCAGTTTTGCTTTGCCCGTGACCCAAGTGGCCTTCGAGCAAACCGCGATTATTGCCAATATTCAAACCGACAAGCCGCATCAACATTTGGCCTATGAGCGCTTTACCCAAACAGGTCCCTTAGCGTTGTTGCCTATGGCTGATAGCCAAGGTCAACCTCGCTTATCACTTGTGTGGGCGCTCGATGATGCGCGGGCTAAACAGATGCAAACCGCGCCGAAAGCGGAATTTTTAGCGGCGCTGCAGCAGGCCTTTGGTTATCGTGCGGGCACGTTTATCGATGTCAGCGCGCGCCATGCGTATCCGCTTAATTTGTCGTATATGCCAAGGCCAATCCATCACAGATGTGTATTTATCGGCAATGCGGCGCAGACGCTGCATCCAATTGCGGGGCAAGGATTTAACTTAGGTCTGAGGGATGTGGTGAGCTTACTTGAGGTGCTCAAAAAGGCGCTAGTGCAGGGTGATGATATCGGCTCCGCCGCCGTGACCCATGCTTATCTCAATGCCCGCGAGCACGACAGAAACAGCACTATCCGCAATATCGAATTTTTAGTCCGTGGCTTTTCAAACCAATACTGGCCGATGGCGCTGGGTCGTAACTTAGGCTTGCGCTTATTATCTTGGTTTCCGCCACTTAAAACCCCCGTTGCTCAAAAGGCGATGGGCTGGAAATAACTCGCTTTTCATTACTGGTATCGCAACGCGAAAAGGATGTACCCATGTTAAGTTCACAAGCCTATGACATCGCCATTGTGGGTGGCGGCATGGTGGGACTCGCCACCGCGATTGGATTGGCGCAGGCCAATCTTAATGTCGTCGTTATCGATGCGGGTCACACGGATGCCGTTGTCGGCGAGCCGCGTTTACGGGTGAGCGCCATCAATAAGGCGAGTCAGCGCTTGTTAGAAACCTTAGGTGCATGGACTTATTTAGACACTTCCCGCGCCACGCCTTATCAAAAAATGGCGGTGTGGGATAAAGACGGTTTCGGCAAAATTGCCTTTGACGCCAACAGCATCAGCGAAACCAGTCTCGGCGCGATTATCGAAAACGATGCCATTAGCTTTGCGCTGGCGAAACGCGTCGGTGAGTTTGACAATATCACCCATATCGAAAATCAACGCTTAGAACGCATTGCCTTTGGTGAGCGCGAAGCTTGGTTAACCCTCGCCAATGGCGCCGATTCTGAAATAGAAAGTGTGAGTGCTGCCTTGGTGATCGCCGCCGATGGCGCCAACTCTTGGGTGCGTGAGCAATGCAAGATCCCACTGACATTTTGGGATTACGGCCACCACGCAATCGTCGCGACGATCCGCACCGAAATGCCGCACCTTGCCACCGCCCGCCAAGTGTTTTTAAAGGACGGCCCGTTAGCATTTTTACCCCTGTATGAAGACAATCTCTGCTCCATCGTCTGGTCGGTGCCGCCCGAGCGCGCCAATGAATTATTGGCGATGGACAAAGTGCAATTCGAGCGCAATTTAACCGCGGCTTTCGACGGTCGTTTGGGGATTTGCCAGTTGGAAAGCGAGCGCCAAGCTTTCCCATTACGGATGCGCTACGCCCGCCATTTTGCCCGCCACCGTTTAGTGTTGGCAGGCGATGCCGCCCATACTATCCATCCGCTGGCTGGCCAAGGGGTTAACCTCGGCTTTTTAGATGCGGCCAGCATCATCGAAGTCATCAGCGAATTACAGCAAGCGGGTAAAGATATCGGCGATTATGCCCAGCTGCGCGCGCTGGAACGTTGGCGTAAAGCCGATGCGATGGAGATGATCGCGGCGATGGAAGGCTTTAAGCGCTTATTCGAAGGGACGAATCCGCTGAAAAAAGCGATCCGCGATCTGGGCTTAAATCTGGTTGATAATGTCGCTGGGCTGAAAACAGTGTTCATACAACAGGCCATGGGCAATAAGTCGGCGCTGCCTAAGTTATGTCGTTAGCCTCGGTTGCGCTAATGTGATCAGAATTGCCGCTAATATCAGCACATTGACTACAAGCTGCGCAAATCTGGTCTTCGCATGTAAAAAAATTACATGTTAAAGATGAGAAAATCTAATGGCACTGACTTCGGATTAGAAAAATCTCCTGTATACAAATTTGTGACGCAAGGTATAATTTCGCCGCATTTTAGACCCTAGTATTTATAACAATCACGATAAATATCTGATTAGTTCAGAGCCAATCAGGCGTTTCAATTCAAGACGCATTGATGCAGAAAGGGTCAATTCCTTTCAAGCCAATGCAACGCAGAAGTGAAATGTGTGAGTTGCTCCCGAAGGGCGGCCAATGGTAAACATTGGCAAATCGCTGCAATAGCCAGATATTTAACCGGATTGATATTACCCTACACTAGGCAGAGACCTGAAAAAGGCCGCAAAAAAGGGATAACAATGGCTAACAAAACTATTCTGTTTAACAAGCACTTAGAATCAAACGCTAAGATGGTCGACTTCCACGGTTGGGACATGCCTCTCAACTATGGTTCACAAATCGAAGAACACAATGCCGTGCGTCAAGACGCGGGTATGTTCGACGTTTCCCACATGACTGTGGTTGATGTGATTGGTAACGACGCTTGTGCATTTCTGCGTAAGTTGCTGGCAAACGATGTGGCTAAGCTTAAAGTTCCAGGTAAAGCCTTATACGGCGGCATGTTAGACGAAAATGCTGGCGTCATCGACGACCTCATCACTTACTACCTCACTGACACTAACTACCGCGTGGTAGTGAACTCAGCGACCCGCGAAAAAGATCTCGCTTGGATCGCCAAGCAATCCCAAGGTTTTGATGTCACTGTGACTGAACGTCCTGAGCTGGCGATGATTGCCGTTCAAGGTCCTAATGCTAAAGCGAAAGCCGCAGCCGTGTTCAGTGCCGAGCAAAACACCGCCATCGAAGGCATGAAACCTTTCTTCGGTAAGCAAGCCGGTTCTCTGTTTATTGCGACTACGGGTTACACAGGCGAAGCGGGCTACGAAATTATCGTCCCAGAAGACGAAGCAGAGGCCATGTGGCAAGCATTGTTAGCTCAAGGTGTTAAACCTTGTGGTCTCGGTGCCCGTGACACACTGCGTCTCGAAGCCGGTATGAATCTTTACGGCTTAGACATGGACGAAACCATCAACCCATTGGCCGCCAACATGGGCTGGACCATCGCATGGGAACCAAGCGACCGTGACTTTATCGGCCGTAAAGCCCTCGAAACACTTCGCGATGCCGGAACCGACAAACTTGTTGGTCTAGTGATGGAAGAAAAGGGCGTGTTACGCCATGATATGCCAGTATTTTTCACCGACTCAGCCGGTGTTGAGCACCAAGGCGTGATTACCAGCGGTACTTTCTCGCCAACATTGGGCTATTCTATTGCGATGGCGCGTGTTCCTAACTCGATTGGGGATACGGCGGAAGTCGAAATGCGTAAAAAACGTGTGGCTGTTAGAGTAGTAGCGCCAAACTTTGTGCGCAACGGTAAACAAGCATTTTAAAAAAACGGAACAAGGAACAAGAACAATGAGCAATATTCCGACAGAACTGAAATACGCCTCTTCACACGAATGGATCCGCAAGGAAGAAGACGGCAGCTACACAGTAGGTATCACTGAGCACGCCCAAGAGCTGTTGGGTGACATGGTTTTCGTTGAACTCCCAGAAGTTGGCGACACTGTAACTGCGGGTGAAGACTGTGCTGTAGCTGAATCAGTAAAAGCGGCGTCTGATATTTATGCCCCTATTTCTGGCGAAGTGATTGCCGTGAACGAAGCGCTGGAAGATTCTCCAGAACTCGTTAACAGCAGCGCTTACGGCGAAGGCTGGTTCTTCCGCGTAATGCCTTCTGACGAATCAGAAGTCGACGCCCTGCTGGATGCCGAAGGCTACCAAGCTGTAATCGACGAAGATTAATCGTCGACGCTAACGAAGCCCTGAGGGGCTTCGTTTGTTTTAGCGCAAGATTGACATAACAACAGTCCGTTAATCAGTACCCTACAGTTCTGAATTTCGGCAAATCTGGAACAAGGTTTATCATGACCAAGCAAACCCTTACTCAGTTAGAACAGCACGATTTATTCTTACGTCGTCATATCGGCCCAGATAGCAACCAACAGCAAGCTATGCTGAATTTTGTTGGTGCTGAGTCACTGGAAGATCTGACCGCGCAAATCGTGCCTGAGTCGATCCGTTTAAGCCAAGACCTGAGCATTGGTGATTCCTGCGGCGAAGCCGAAGGCATTGCCTACATTCGTGGTTTAGCGGACCAAAACCAAGTATTTAAGAGCTACATAGGTATGGGTTACTACGGCACTCAAGTGCCAAACGTGATCCTGCGTAACGTATTTGAAAACCCAGGTTGGTACACGGCTTACACGCCATATCAGCCAGAAATCGCCCAAGGCCGTTTAGAAGCCATTCTAAACTTCCAACAAGTGTCGATGGACTTAACGGGTTTAGATTTGGCTTCTGCTTCTTTACTAGATGAAGCAACCGCTGCTGCCGAAGCGATGGCGCTGGCAAAGCGTGTTTCTAAAGCGAAAAAAGCCAATATCTTCTTCGTTGCCGATGATGTGTTCCCGCAAACCTTAGACGTAGTGAAAACCCGCGCTGAGTGTTTTGGTTTTGAAGTGGTAGTTGGCCCTGCAAGCGAAGCCGTTAACTACGAGCTGTTTGGTGCTTTGTTCCAATATACCAACCGTTTCGGTCAAATCACTGACTTCACTGAATTATTCGCAACTCTGCGTGCGAAGAATGTGATTGTGACTGTGGCCGCCGACATTATGTCCTTGGTATTACTGAAATCACCGGGCTCTATGGGCGCCGATGTGGTATTTGGTAGTGCGCAGCGTTTCGGCGTACCAATGGGCTTTGGTGGTCCACACGCGGCCTTCTTCGTTGCCCGTGACGAACACAAACGTTCTATGCCTGGCCGTATCATTGGTGTGTCAAAAGACGCCCGTGGTAACCGCGCACTGCGTATGGCGATGCAAACTCGCGAGCAACATATCCGCCGCGAAAAAGCCAACTCAAACATTTGTACTGCACAAATTTTGTTAGCGAACATGGCATCTTTCTACGCCGTATTCCACGGCCCAGATGGCCTGAAAACTATCGCATCACGCATTAACCGTTTTGCCGATATTTTAGCGGCTGGTTTACAAGCGAAGGGCGTGAGCTTAGTCAACAGCACTTGGTTTGATACTATCAGCATCAAAGGCTTAGATGTTGCTGCTGTTAATGCACGCGCACTGGCTGCTGAAATGAACCTACGTTTCGATGCCGACGGCACTGTGGGCGTGAGCTTAGACGAAACCACATTGCGCACAGATATCGACGCGCTGTTTGATGTGATCTTAGGCGCTGGCCATGGTTTAGATGTTGCCGCATTAGACGCGCAAATCGTGAGCCAAGGTAGCCAATCGATTCCTGCTGCACTCGTGCGCCAAGATGCGATTTTAAGCCACCCAACCTTCAATCGCTATCAAAGCGAAACCGAGATGATGCGTTATATCAAACGTCTCGAAAGCAAAGACTTAGCACTTAACTACTCAATGATTTCATTGGGTTCATGCACCATGAAGTTAAACGCAGCGGTTGAAATGCTCCCTGTGAGCTGGCCTGAATTTGCCAACATGCACCCATTCAGCCCACTGGATCAAGCCAAAGGCTACACCCAGTTGATTGAAGAGCTGTCGACTTGGTTAGTGAACATCACAGGCTACGACGCTGTGTGCATCCAGCCAAACTCAGGCGCTCAAGGTGAATACGCTGGCCTGTTAGCCATCAAGAAATACCATGAGTCACGTGGCGATGCGCACAGAAACATCTGTTTGATCCCGCAATCTGCCCACGGTACTAACCCTGCATCGGCGCAATTAGCCGGTATGCAAGTGATAGTTACTGCCTGTGACAAGCAAGGTAACGTCGATTTAGACGATTTGAAGACCAAAGCCGCCGAAGTGGCTGGAAACCTGTCTTGCATCATGATCACTTACCCATCGACCCACGGTGTGTATGAAGAATCTATCCGCGAAATCTGCGACATAGTGCATCAGCACGGCGGTCAAGTGTACTTAGACGGCGCCAATATGAACGCGCAGGTCGGCTTAACGTCTCCTGGCTTTATTGGTGCCGACGTATCACACCTTAACTTGCATAAAACCTTCGCTATTCCACACGGCGGCGGTGGCCCAGGTATGGGCCCAATCGGCGTGAAATCGCACTTAGCTCCATTTGTTGCGGGCCACGTTGTGGTTAAACCGGGCCGTGAAAGTGATCACAATGGTGCAGTATCAGCTGCACCTTACGGCAGTGCAGGCATTCTGCCCATCAGTTGGATGTACATTAAGCTGTTAGGTTCACAAGGCCTGAAAAAGTCGACCCAAACTGCGCTGTTAAACGCTAACTACGTGATGAAGAAGCTGTCTGAACACTACCCAGTATTGTTCCGTGGCCGTAACGATCGCGTGGCGCACGAATGTATTATCGATCTACGCCCACTGAAAGAAGCCTCAGGCGTGACCGAAATGGATATCGCTAAGCGTTTGAATGACTACGGTTTCCACGCGCCAACCATGAGCTTCCCTGTTGCGGGAACCCTGATGATTGAGCCGACGGAATCTGAGTCTAAGGTGGAACTCGATCGTTTCATCGACGCTATGGTGTCAATCCGCGCCGAAATTGCCAAAGTAGAATCAGGTGAATGGCCAGTGGATAACAACCCGCTGCACAACGCACCGCACACTATGGCCGATATCATGGACCCAGAGTTCGATACGCGTCCATATAGCCGCGAAGTGGCCGTGTTCCCAAGTGCAGCTGTACGCACTAACAAGTTCTGGCCAACTGTAAACCGTATTGATGACGTATACGGCGACCGTAACTTGATGTGTAGTTGTGCGCCATTATCAGACTACGAGTAATTAATAATGGCTACTTGGCCTAGATAATTCGGCGTCAGCCAACACTTTTCGCTACTCATTGACACCAGTCAACTCCGTGGCGAAAAGCATCGGCCTCCTTGCCTTATCGTCGGCAGTAACGCCATTATTATTCTTCGGTTTCAGTGAATTTGAAGCATAAAAAAGCGACCGAAAGGTCGCTTTTTTATTGCCTGCCGCAGGCTTTCTCATGCTCACGTATTAGATAAACAGATTATTAGGGTGTTGCAATGTATCTTTTATATACTCGATAACATTTTTAGCTTTAAAGTATTCCGCGATATCAAGACAGTTGATTGCTTTTTTCTTAGAGTCAATGCCTAGTGGAAGGACGTAAACTTTCCTCCAATCTCCACCGTGCTCAATCATCAGTTTAAACAGGTTAACTTCGTCGTTTTCTGCTGCAAGCATTAATGGGGTATAATTCATTCCGTTTATTGAATGTGCTTTATTAACGTTAGCTCCATTTTTGATCAATATCCTAGCGATCTGTCTGAGTTTTGAGGGGGTTGTAGGATATCTCTCCATCATGATTTCATACACGATTTTGAATATTTTATTCTCTCTGCTCGAAAGACTCTCTTGGCGGACTATTTCTTTTCTATTTTCAAAGCCTGCATACATTGGTTGTAAACGATGTATGTTTTCCTCGGTTATATGTCTATTAAAGTATTCTACGCCCGCATGTCTATTTTTAACTTGGTTAATTAGACCAAGGACATAGTAGAGGGGCGTAATCCAATCTAGGCCACCACGCAAATCAATATTAATTTTGTCATTCATCGACAGAATTTTTTTTACAATATTTGGATTTCCTGTTGCAACAGCGGCAAAAAGGGGGAAATTAATTTTTCTTATGGTGACAGCATTAATGATCTGTTCTGAATGAGACTTCTTGGAGATTAGCTCGAAAATGCGGTTGTCCATTGAAGATGTAGGGTCAGTAAAATCCATCTGTGCTAAAGACATCAGTAGTGGTGAGTCATTTACTTCAGATAAAACGTTAACACTAGCACCTTCGTCAAGGAGTTGGACTACATCTTCGACTTTGTTCTTCATGCAAGCGTAAATTAGTGGTGTTGTTTTCCTTTGGATCTCACCCTCCATGCCAATGGTTATCTGTTTCTTGGTTAGTTGGTTTATTAACGTATCTTCCACTTCGAAAATCATACCAACCAGAAAAGGATAATCAGGATATGTTACTCCTGGATAAGCTAGTTCATGAGTAAACTGTTGTGTGAATTTATACCTTAAATCTTCGATTTCGTTACCAGAAAAAAGCTCGATTTTATTTTTCCCTTCAACCTCTGTTTTTGCAGGAAGATCATCTAAACCAAATAAAATTGCTGTCGATTTTAGCTTGTTTATAAATATCTTATCGGGTCTTTTTTGATATGCCGCAACTAATAATGCTTCTTTGATAACGATCTGGATTTGATATTTAGAATGTCCCCTGTAGAGTAATTTTTCGAATGCTAATTTGTATTCGTTATTCGCTGCTTCCAGTTGCCCATCAAGCGTTAAATGGTGAGCATTAAATTGGTGGAATGTGTAATCAAGCGCGAGACAGTTATCGAATTTGGATAGCTTCTCCTTCAGGCAGCCAAGAAGGTGGGACATCTGCAATTTATCATTATCAGTTTTTATAAATTTCATTGTGTTTTTAAACACTTCACAAATTTGTTCAATATGACGTTTTACACATAGGAAATTATGCGCATTTTTACTGTGTTCCATTTTGAAAATATTGCTTATCTCGCCAAAACTCATCATTTCACGATTTGATTTTGGGGTGAAGTGAGCATTGAATCTTGAGCAGATGATGCCCCACTTTATTGCCTGCCACTCATCCTGTGTAAGATCTGCTCCTGATGAGTATTGCTCTAATGTTTTTATGTATTTTAAAGATGGAAACTCTTTTCCTTTAAGCCAAAGTGACGCGCGATCCCTCGCTTCTTTGGTTGTCATTAGTGACAGCAATCGGTTTGCAGCGTCTTGATCATATAAAACCAAATCTACGTTATCAGGTAAGCATATAGGTTGGTGATAATTATCTTTTTCCCAGAAGCTAAATAAAATTAAAGTGTTGAAAAAATTAGTTTTTTCAAAGATACAATTAGCTTGGTCAACTGACAGACCATCTAGTGGATGTTGATCAATCCATTGAAAATATCGTTTAAATAGGCTTTCTAAGAATATTGATACTCTTGCCCAAATCTCATCGCCAAAAATTAAGCGTATGGGAGAAGTGACAGTAAGTTCTTTAAGATCTTCAAACTCACCAATATGGATATCTACTTTCTTACAGCTATCATCTAGTTTTCGAGCATATTGGGGTGATAGATAAGACTTCGTGTCAAAAGCGTTAGCTAATTCTCTCAGTAGTGCCTGCGCTGTTGGATACGGAGTAGAGCGAGAATTTTCAACAAGTTTCATTTTTGATAATCCTTTCGATGTCCTTTCTAAGGTTTTTATATGCACGGCAATCACTTGGAGTTACGGGTACTGTAATGCGTTTACCTGATTTTGAAAATAAGCGACTATGTTTTTTGCCTTTAGAAAATACCCAATGATGTTTTTTTATGACCCACGTAATGTAATTTTGAATATCTTTATCGTTGCTAATGCGCTTCATGTAGCTTTCCTTTTAAAGGGGAGAGTGCGCTCTCCCCTGAGGTTTGTTAATCCTGCTTACTGACCATTTTTCTCTGCTGCACGTTGAGCACGTCCAACAAAATGATCTTTAGGAATTTGGCCCCCTTGTTTTTTGGCATTAGCACTTTGGATACGTGCTGCATCGTCTTTGGTCATAGGTGTTTTTTGATTAGACATAGGATTTCCTTTCTGTCTGTTAAGTGGAGATTCGATATTAAGAAATGAATGTCTCTAGGTAAGCAGGGTGATTGGAGAGAAAATTTTTGATTGATTTGTTTGAGACTCAGCTACTCCTTAAACCGTATTGATAGGAGTCAACTCCGCGCGAAAGCTTTCAATCCGCCTTGCATTAGCTTCGCCAGCAACGCAATTATGGTGTAGTTGGCTTCAGCGAATTTGAAGCATTAAAAAGCGACCGAAAGGTCGCTTTTTTTATGTCTTAAAAGTTCTATGACCTAGTCCCAATGATTAAGGACTGGCATTCCTGTGACACGCCACCCCCTTTATTTCACAAGAAGCATCCCTGAGGGCTCGACGGCGGCATCTGCTGCATATGGATATGCGAATGCCGCGATCATATGGATGTGAATGAGCGGCCATGCCGCCAACGGTCACTTACATGCAAGTGCTTAATTTAGCTAGCCCTTGAGTCTATCTGCACTAAAAGTGGCCTGTTGGTGCTTGGTAAGATAGCTCTCAGTTTAGAAGGCCACTGGTACAACAATGCCTGTTTTGGTGTAACCATTGAGTGAAGAGTTATGCCTGTTCTGACTCTTATGCATGAACCAACTTGTCAATACTCATGTGCGATGCCCTGTGTTTTATTGGCAACAGGCAAGTGACTAGAAGCTAACTCGATATTGTGGAATTTCTAAACAAAATGCTTGCCGCAATATGGATGATTTGTTATTACTGGCGCATGAACAAAATATACGTAAGCGCAATTAACACCACCACTACCACCACGAGAATTCTCGGGGGGTAGTTTTTTGCGTCTTTAAAAAAACCCTCTGAGCGACATCGCCAGAGGGTTTTTTTATACCTTGGTTTTGTATTTCGCTCAGATTTAACTCAAGTTTTACTCAGATTTAGCTCGGGAGAGAATGATGAAAACACATCGCGAAATTGCAGAACAACTTGACCTGTTTCACTCTGAACCACAGGCGCCAGGTATGATTTTTTGGCACCCGAATGGCTGGGCATTATTCCGAGATATTCAAGAGCACATAAGGCGCGTGTATCGCCGAAATGGTTTTGAGGAGGTGAACACGCCTGTTTTTATGAAGAAGGAGTTATGGCAAACGTCTGGGCATATGGACATGTTTGCAGATAACATGTTTTTCGGTGGTGGGAAGGAAAACATCGATGAATATGTGTTAAAACCTATGTCTTGTCCTGCCCATATTTTGCTGTTTAAGCGCGGAGTACATAGCCATAGAGATTTGCCTCTGCGGCTATTTGAGTTTGGCTTGGTGCACCGTAATGAATCCTCTGGCTCGTTAAATGGTTGCCTGCGCGCACGCCAGTTCACTCAGGATGATGCCCATGTTTTTTGCTGTTGGTCTCAGGCAGAGGAGGAGATACGTGGTTTTCTCCAGCGTGCAAAGCAGGTTTATGCTGATTACGGCTACCATAATTTAGACGTAAAAATATCGACTAAACCTGAGAAGGCATTAGGCAGCGATGAGCAATGGTGCCGAGCACAAAAGCTATTGGATTCAGCCTGTCAGATTGAGGGCTTTGATGCCGAGTATCAAGCGGGTGAAGGGGCTTTCTATGGTCCTAAAATTGAACTGTCACTGACAGATTCTATGGGAAGACGCTGGCAGTGTGGCACTATCCAGTTTGATTTTAATTTGTCTGAAAGATTCGATGTTCACTACATCAATGAACAAGGGGAATGCGAACGGCCAGTGATTATGCACCAAGCTATGTATGGATCTATCGAGCGTTGGCTAGGGATTCTCTTGGAAGTCTCACAGGGTAACCTGCCGGATTGGTTGCATCCCGTGCCTGTTGCTATTGCCTCAGTGAATGAGTCAAACAGTCAATTTGTCCGCCAGCTAGCCACATTATGTTTAGCACGAGACATGCGAGTGTTGGTTGATATCAGTCAAAACTCAGTTGCCCGCAAAATGAAACGCTTTCACAAGCAAAAAGTGCCTTACATCTTAACGGTTGGGGATAAGGAAGAAGCCGAGAAGTGTGTGTCAGTTAAGTGCCGCAAAGATGGTGTTATGACTCACATCCCTCTTGCTGAATTAGCTGACTATCTTGCGGATAAACTAGTTCTAAAACAATAACATAATGGGGGTGGTGTTTGCTATTTAAGGCTAGCTAGGGTTCCCACGGCTAGCCTTTACTCATTTTATGATCCCGCTCTTTGCGCTAAGGCTTAACGATAAAAGGCTTCAACTGTGCCTTTTACTGTGAGCAAAAGAGGTTGGCCGCGACGGTCTAAGGATTTGCTTGGTACTTTTACCCAACCTTCACTGATGCAATATTCTTCGACATCAAAACGCTCTTTGCCGTTGAGCTTAATACCGATATCGTGCTCGAAAATTTCTGCCACATGGTGTGGGCTGCGTGGGTTAACGGAAAGGCGATCCGGTAAAGCAGGTAATGATGTTGTGTCGGTCATGGTCGTGATCTGTCGTTGTCTATAGTGAAAAAGCGTGCGCTATTGTAGGCAATCCCAGCGCAACGCTCAAGACTTTAACTGTGACTGATTACGCGCCTTGCGTTACAAGGTTAGGTTGTCCTGTTAGGGCACAGCTGTTAGGGCATTGCAGTTAGGACACTGCTGTTAGGGCAAGACTGCACCGCAGCAGGAAAAGGCTTTCAGCACTCGGCCGTTTTCTCTGCCCATGACTGAGCGCAAATAAACCTTGGCTAATGTGTCGGCATTAATTGCACTAAAACCGGGAAAATAGTCCTGATAGCTCGCTAACGACTCGCTTAATACCGTTGGGCTGACAATGTTTATTCGCTGCTGCGCAGGTAATTCGCCCGCGACGGCGGTAACAAAATGCTCAAGTGCGCCGTTTATGGTGGCGGCGCTAACGCCATCTTTTACTGGGACATCGACGATAATGCCACTGGTCAGTGTAAAACTCCCCCCAGCGTTGAGGTATTGGCTACCTATTTGCACTAACTGTATCTGCCCCAATAACTTACTTTGGAACCCTGTGTACCAGTCTGCTTGGGTCATAGCGTTGAAGGGTTTAAACACGACATCACCCATGGCTGAAATCATTGCATCGACTTTACCGATTTTTTCTAACCCTTGATGGAGTGAATGTTCATCCCGAATGTCTATCAGGACATCCCCCGTTGTTCGCCCTACCTGAATCACTTCATGCTGAGTTGAATGAAATAAGCGGACTATCGCTTGTCCGATTGTGCCTGATGCACCCACTACGACTATTTTCATGACATGCTCCTAAATTGAATGCGAATTGAGGATAGTCTGGTTAATTAAATAGAAAAAGCGCATATAATCACCACATTGTTTCGTTAATGGATTTAATTGATGAATCTCACCCATCTGCAGTCATTTATGCTGGTTGCCAAAATGCACAGTTTTAGCGCTGCGTCTGAACAACTCGGGGCTTCTAAAGGTTTAGTATCGCGCCATGTTAAATCCCTTGAAGATGAAATGGGTTGTCAATTACTCCACCGAACTACTCGGCGAGTATCAATGACCGAAGCAGGGCAAGCGTTATTTGGTAAAGCCTGCGAAATCGAGAGGCTGGCCAATGAAGCTGGGCGTTTAGTGCAGGATTTAACGCAGGACTCCTGCGGCACTTTAAAATTCACCGCTCCAACGGAACTGGGCAAAAAATTGCTGAGTCCTATGCTGCTCCAGTTTATTGCTGCGTATCCTCAAGTGAAACTCGAACTGTGTTTTGAGCAGAATATTCAAGATGTTGAGTTCGGCAAGTTTGATCTCGCCTTAAGAACAAGCATTGCGCACAGCGATAATCTGGTCGCCAGATATCTTGGCAGAATTCGCCATGTCTTAGTGGTTGCGCCCGCGCATCCCGCCGCCGCAGAGGTGCGTCACCCTGATGATTTACGCCATTATCGTCTATTGTCTTCGGGTGAAACTCAGTGGGTGTTTGAACCGCTCGCTGGGGACAGTCTCACGCTCACTTTTGAGCCTACACTGTGTAGTTCAAACTATGCCACTACACATTTGCTTACTTTGAGTGGTACAGGTATCGCTAGCCTGCCTTATTATTTGGTAGAGGAGGATATCGCTCAGCATAAACTCACTTTGCTCGTTCCCCAATGGCAATGCTATCCACATGAGTTGTATATGGTTTATGCCAAGCAGAGCCATTACCCAAAGAAGCTGCGTGATTTACAACATAAGCTACAAACTTGGTGCGAAACTCACTCAAAATATGTGGGTTAATGAGTTAAAGCGTCATCACAGTAAATCTTATCCGGCAGAGGGCAGAGCTTTTAGAATAAAGTGAGGCAGAGTACACTGCCGCGCATTGAATTTTGTATTTGAATCTAAAGTTGAGCAGGCATTTACCTTTATCCATGCAGGCATAATAGAGCGGCGATTGTAGTGGCACACTAATTTTGGCCACCTAAATAGAGGTGATATTATTACCTCGTAGATGACTTTAGGTGAACACATGAGATCGACAACCAGAAAAACATTTAGTGCTGAATTCAAACTTGAAGCAGCCCAATTAGTCCTCGATAAAAACCATAGCATCATCGAAGCTGCAAAGGCGATGAACGTAGGTAAGTCCACTATGGATAAATGGGTGAGACAGTTAAAACTAGAACGCCAGGGTGGCACACCAAAAGCATCTCCGATTACCCCTGAACAAATTGAAATCCGTGAGCTGAAGAAGCAAATAGCTCGTCTTGAGGAGCACAATCTCATCCTAAAAAAGGCTACCGCTCTCTTGATGTCAGACTCGATGAACAATTTACGCTAATCAGCGCACTCAAGCAGAGCCACTCTATTCTCACAATTTGTAATGCATTCAAAGTGCATCGAAGTAGCTATAAGTATTGGCTAAAAAGAAAAGAACATATTGATGCAGACTTTACTATTTTATGCAGTGAAGTGAAGGCCGCACATCGTATTAGTCATGGCTCTGCCGGTGCGCGAACGATAGCGCAATTAGTGACTAACAAAGGGATTGGTCTCAGTCGTTATCGAGCCCGTAATCTAATGAAAAAGCTTAGGTTATTAAGCTGTCAGCAGCCTAAGCATTCTTATCGGAAAGCGACACAAGAGCATGTTGCAATCCCCAATACGCTTAATCGACAGTTTGCAGTAACTCAACCAGATCAAGTGTGGTGTGGCGACGTGACGTATGTTTGGGTCGGTAATCGCTGGGCCTATCTAGCCGTTGTTCTTGACTTATTTTCCCGCAAACCTGTTGGATGGGCCTTGTCATTATCACCAGATAGTGCGCTGACCTGTAAAGCTTTGAAAATGGCATTTGAGTTAAGGGGTAAGCCTGAGAATGTGATATATCACAGCGATCAAGGTTCGCATTACACAAGCTTGAAATTCAGACAATTAATATGGCGTCTTCAAATTGAGCAAAGTATGAGTCGCCGCGGGAATTGTTGGGATAACGCCCCAATGGAGCGTTTCTTTAGAAGTTTGAAATCTGAGTGGATACCCGCCAGTGGTTATGGGAATTTTACAGAAGCAGATAAAGAGATCACAAATTACATCACTGGATATTACAGTGAGACCAGACCCCATCAATATAATGGTGGGTTAACGCCAAATGAGTCAGAACGTTTATATTGGAATGACTCTAAAACCGTGGCCAATTTTACTTGACCACTACAGAAGAACCAAGCGGTATGAACGACGACATTAGTATCTCGCTGCCCTCGCTGATCCATCGAATTGGGCGGGAGGCGGTTAAACAAGCTCAAGCGATTGCAACCCTATATGATTGCGAGCTTAAGCGTGTGAGGCGTTCAAGGAATTGGTGCATAGTTGGCGCGGCGATTAAGATCCAATCCTGCAGTGCGCATTTACAAAGTGAGCCATTGCTGGCGCAGCAGTTAATCGCTAAAGATGGCCAGTTTGGCTATCTTATCAAAAAGTTGGAGTCAGCCTTGCTGCAACATACGGACAAGCTAGAGCCCTTAGACGCTAAGTTGATTCGGCTTATCACAGACAATCCCGCGATCACTTTAGTTGAGTTGATGCAACTGACCCAATGCACTATCACAGAGGCCAGATTGGCACGTTTTCAAGCCGACTCTTGGTAGTTTGCTTGCTTCGCGTTCTCGCTATGCGCCTCTATTGCTGGGTTGCTTTTTCTAACACTTTTATTTGATTTTCGATTTGCTCGGCTTCAGCGGTCAGCATTGAGTAGGATCGAATATCGCCTTTTCTCTGTGCAAGCATCGCTTCTTCAAGCTTTGCATTGTATTGCTGAGTTAACTTTTTTAAGGGATTTTTCTTAAAGATTGAAAACATGGCCACTTCTACTAAGTTGAGTATTTGGGTTATATACGTAGGTAACGGGATTTAAGTTTTACTTTTTTAAATTAAAAGCAGCGCCTCCAACTCTTAATCCACAATCCACAATCCACAATCCACAATCCACAATCCACAATCCACAATCCACAATCCACAGCCATCGGCCTCAGCAAGGCTGAGACCTTATCTTACATTTTCAGCAAACTAATGGGTTGCTATGTCTTATTTAACTTGCAACCCATTGAAAATAAGCTTAAATCTTAAACTGGCCGACGAGTTTACCGAGGTTAATCCCTTCTTGCGATACGGTTTGGCTAACTCTGGCAGCATCTTCACTGGAATGAAGTAACTCATTCACAATCTCTTGGATGGCGAACACGTTGCGGTTGATTTCTTCGGTCACAGAGCTTTGTTCCGTAGCCGCCGTTGCAATTTGGGTGCTCATGTCGTTGATTGCCGTGACCGCCGATGTCACAGAGCCAAGGCTTTCGGAGATTGCGCGAGAAGAGTCTACCGAGCGTACGCAGCTTTGCTGACTTTCTTCCATCGTTTTCACCGCTAGCGCCACAAGCTTGTGCAGTTCTGATAGCATCTCGTTGATTTCTAGCGTGCTTGATTGCGTTCGGCTCGCTAAGTTGCGCACTTCATCGGCCACCACGGCAAAGCCTCGGCCCTGTTCTCCGGCGCGAGCGGCTTCGATGGCGGCATTTAATGCTAATAGGTTAGTTTGCTCGGCGATGCCGCCAATAACAGATAGCACGTTATTGATTTTCTTCGACTGTTCGCTCAAGGATTGAATATTGCCAGCCGCATTGTTGATTTGCGCCATGAGCGCGGATATTTCTTCTAAAGAAGCATCGACGCAACGCTGGGCATTGGCCACATCGCCTGTTGCGGCATGGGTCGCTTCGGCCACTTGCGTGGTATTTTGCGCTACTTCGCTGGCGGTGGCTGACATTTCAGTAATAGCGGTAACCACTTGATCGGTTTCATTGTTATGGCTAATGAGTTGGCTCGACATCACTTTGGTTTGATCGTGAATCGCGTTGGCGGCGCCTTTAACTTTAGCGGTCGCGTTTGCCACATCGCCTATGATGGTTTGGAGTTTATCGACAAACAGGTTAAAGGATCGACCTAGTTGTGCAATTTCATCTTCACCTTTCACTGTGAGGCGTTTAGTTAAATCGCCTTCGCCTTTGGCGATATCGTTTAAGTTGTCCGCCATATTTTTAATCGGTGCCACCATGCGTTGGGCGGTGGCGAGAATAACGACGGCTGTAATCGCAGCGAGTAACAGTGCAATTAACAGAATGGCATAGGACTTATCGATCATTTGCTCAGTGACCGTTGCACGATAGTCCTCAACGACAGCGTCGATATCATCGATATAAGCGCCCGTGCCTAGCATCCAATCTGTGCCAGGGATCATCATGGAGTAACCGATTTTCTCAATTTGCTCATTTGTATTGGGTTTTTGGAAATAGAACGAGAAGTTACCGTCGCCCTTTTTAGCTGCATCGAGTAAACCAACAATGATTTTTGTGCCGCGGGGATCTGTCATATCAATTTTATTTTGCCCTTCGAGGTTGGGCATGACGGCATGGAATAGGTTTTTGCCTTGGGAGTCGTAGATAAAGAAGTAGCCTGAACTGCCAAAACGGATATCACGAAGCGCTTGGTTCACATTGCCATTTTCTTTTAAAGACAACTGATATTGCACTATGCCAGCGGCAATTTCGGTGGCTTCTTTTATTTGGGTTTTACGTTCACCGATAAGCTTAGTTCTAAACGTTGTGACTTCATCGGCAAGGGCGCTTTGTTCGACGTAGTAAGAAACTGTCATGAGTATGCACAGGGTCAAGATTAACGGGAACAGCGATAACAGCAGTAATTTGTTACGTAAACTGAAATTAGACATGCTTGATGACTCCGTGATGAACATCCTTTTATTGCAGGGCAGTATAGCTAATTTCCCATATTCTTAAGTGCTTAAGTTAACAAAAATATAATGTAAATGACAAAAAGCACGCTTTTTTCTTATGCCTTATGGGTTGGGTATACCTTAAGTTGAGTCACTTTGGTTGATCTTAATCAAGGCCCTATGTGGAAAATGCGTTCACTATATTAGTTAAACTTGATACAAATGGCGGCTAGACTTTCGCGAACCTTGAGCAGGTATCTAAACTTGCAGCGGGTCGGCAGCAAAGTGACATGGCGGCGAAGGGTAAGGGCGGAACAGTGACGAATGAAAAGTTGATTTTAACGCTGAAAATCTGCATTAGTGTGGGTATTTGTCTTATTGCGCTGGGTATTTATCTGCATAATTTTAATGACACCGTTGAAGCGATGGGCGTGCAGGGGATTATTCTCAGTGCTATGTGTGTCGCCTTTGGCATGGCGTTGTCATTACCGACTAAGATGTATTTAACCTTTATGTTGGTTAAGCGAGAGACTGAAAAACATCAATAATTTATTCTTGTACTTGGTTTTACTCTACGATCAATTGGCTTACTTGGCCTTCCTGTTATTCAATCTCAGCTCAAACTCAAACCTGCTATTCAACCCACTAAGCTAAGCCGCAAATGCCCCGATTGTGGTTTTTAACATAATTAACCCAAGACTAATGGGCCAAAAACACCGATAATTCCCCCTTAATGACTCATTACCAATGACGCGACTTGGTCGATGGGCTGCTACAGACTCGCATATTTAGTGGAAATCATATTCAATGGAAATCAAAGTTAATTTTCTCGACAATCTTAGACTTGAAGCCAAGTTTGATGATTTTACCGTGACCGCCGATCAACCGATCCGCTACAAAGGTGATGGTTCTGCTCCTAGTCCGTTTGATTATTTCTTAGCGTCGTCAGCCCTGTGTGCGGCCTATTTCGTGAAGGTGTATTGCAAAGCCCGCGATATTCCAACGGATAACATCAGACTGTCGCAGAACAATATTGTCGATCCCGAAGATCGCTACAACCAGATTTTCCAAATTCAGGTTGAATTGCCAGAAGATATTTCCGATAAAGATCGCGAAGGTATTTTGCGTTCAATTGACCGTTGTACCGTTAAAAAAGTGGTGCAAACGGGCCCAGAATTTAAGATTGAAACCGTTGAAAACTTAGACGCAGACGCCAATGCTATGCTGATGGGCCAGCCTAATGGCGCATCGAGCACCTTTATTCTGGGTAAAGATCTGCCGCTGGAGCAGACCATTGCCAATATGACGGGAATGCTCGCCGAGCTTGGGATGAAGATTGAGATCTCATCATGGCGTAACATAGTGCCGAACGTGTGGTCACTGCATATTCGTGACGCCGCTTCGCCAATGTGTTTTACCAATGGTAAAGGCGCGACCAAAGAAAGTGCGCTGTGTTCAGCGCTCGGCGAGTTTATTGAGCGTTTAAATAACAACTTTTTCTATAATGATCAATTCTTTGGGACTGAAATCGCTAATAGCGAATTTGTGCATTATCCCAATGAAAAGTGGTTTGCATTAGAAGAAGACGATGCGCTACCAGCGGGTATTCTCGATGACTATTGTTTAGAGATTTATAACCCAGATGACGAGCTGTGCGGTTCGCACTTGATTGATACCAACTCAGGTAATGTTAAGCGCGGCATTTGTGCGATTCCTTACACCCGTAAATCTGACGGTGAAACGGTTTACTTCCCATCGAACCTGATTGAAAACCTGTTTTTAAGTAACGGTATGAGCGCGGGCAATAACCTGCAAGAAGCGCATGTGCAGTGCTTGTCAGAGATTTTTGAGCGTGCCGTTAAACGTCAAATCATTGAGCAAGAAATTGTTCTGCCAGATGTGCCAATGTCTGTACTAGAAAAGTACCCAAGCATCCTCGCGGGCATTAACGGCTTAGAAGAGCAAGGTTTCCCAGTTGTAGTCAAAGACGCTTCACTCGGCGGTCAATTCCCTGTGATGTGCGTGACCCTAATGAACCCGAAAACTGGCGGCGTGTTTGCCTCATTTGGCGCGCACCCAAGCTTTGAAGTGGCATTAGAGCGTAGCTTAACTGAGCTGTTGCAAGGCCGCAGTTTCGAAGGCTTAAACGATGTACCAAAACCGACCTTTAATAGCATGGCGGTCAGCGAGCCAGAAAATTTTGTTGAGCACTTTATTGATTCAACAGGGGTAATTTCATGGCGTTTCTTTAGCAGCAAATTCGATTATGAATTCTGTGAATGGGATTTCTCTGGCAGCAGCGAAGAAGAGGCCAGCGGTTTGTTCGGCATCTTAGAAGAGTTAGGTAAAGAGGTGTATATCGCTGAGTTTACTGATTTAGGTGCGTCGGCATGCCGTATTTTAGTACCTGATTACTCTGAGATTTATCCAGTTGATGACTTGATTTGGGATAATACCAATAAGGCGCTGGCATACCGTGAAGATATCCTAAATCTGCATTCGTTAAGCACTAAGCAATTGGCTAATTTGGTCAACCGTTTAGAAGAAAGCCAACTCGATAACTACACAGATATCCGCACCTTAATCGGCATTGTATTCGATGAAAATACCGTTTGGGGTCAGCTCACGATTATCGAGCTTAAGATCCTGATTTATTTGGCACTCGGTGCGCACGAAGATGCGATTGAGTTGGTTGGTGAGTTCCTGCAGTTTAACGACAATACCGTTAAACGCGGCCTGTTCTACCAAGCCATGAATGCTGTATTGGAAGTGACCTTAGATGACGAGTTAGAACTTGATGATTTTATCCATAATTTCAACCGCATGTTCGGTAAAGAAGTGATGGACAATGTCGTTGGCTCAGTCACAGGTAAAGTGCGTTTTTATGGCCTGACTAAGACCAGCATGCAGCTCGAAGGCATTGAGCCACATCTAAGATTGATTGAAAGCTATAAAAAGCTGCATCAAGCCCGTAAAGCTGCGAAAGACGCGAATTAATTCTGTTATTTGGCATTAGCTTAATGTGTTTAAAAGCGAACCTTAGGGTTCGCTTTTTTGTTGGCTGCCTTTTGATGCGTGCTTCTTATGAGCACTTGTGACTATCACTTATTAAGGGCGCTTGTTATTGCTATGTGTGCTTTGAAATGTTTAACCCGCTCAGGCTGTATTTGATATAACTCGATTTTTACCGTTACGTTTCGCTTGATACAGGGCCGCATCGGCCCGCTTAAGCGTGTCTTCATAGGAGGTATCCAATGCTTCTATGCTGGCAACCCCGATACTTACGGTGGCAAACAAGCCATTAACCGCATGTTGTTGCAGTGCCGAGTAAAAACAATCGCAGAGGTATTCAGCAAATTTAACTGCCTGAGACTGCTCTACACCGGGCAGGGCAATCACAAATTCATCCCCACCAAAACGATACGCGCTATCGGTTTTTCTAAATTGAGTGCGACAGGTTTCAGCAACGGCGATGATAATTTTATCGCCAGCATGGTGGCCTAACTGGTCATTGATAGACTTTAAGTGGTCTAAATCGAGGATCAAGATTGAAGTGGGCGTACGGTGGCGCTGAAAAGTGTCGAATTGAACGGTTAAGTCGCGTTCTAATCGGCGGCGATTATATAATCCTGTGAGCTGATCGGTATCGCTGAGCTGACGCAGCTGCAGTTCAAGCTCATGTCGCTGTGAGATATTACTGGCGACCCAGAGCACCACAGGCTCATCATTGACTAGAAAATCTAGCGCTTGAATTCGTCCCTCAAACCAAATGGGTTGATCTGGGCCCGCGTCGGGTAAGCCTTTGACATCTTTATTACTGAGTTCATATTCTTCAATCAGTAATGCTCGGCTAGCTAAGGCTTGTTCGATAATGCCTAAGAAGTAATTTGTTTTATCGGGGTTTAATACATCAGCAATGTACAAACCGACTAAGCCACTGCCATCGTGGTAATAACGCCCATCTTTACCGCCGAATACAGCCACGTACCGACCACTTTTTGACAATATTAAGGCAGGATCTGGCAGTGCATCGAGGATTAACGCCATCTGTTCAATATTGATCATCAATTAAGATCCCTGTGGAAAATCACTTAACTTTATGTCTGCGTGTCCAAGTCATCATTACGAGCCGCTCTTTGGAGCTTTAGCCGCCAATGAATCCCGCTAACTCATAATAATCTAGCCGCTTTTGGTGGGAACAACAAACCATAACGACACGCCGTACAATTTATTTGTCGTCACGATTTTGCCAAGTCGCCAGCGCGATTGATGCCACAAGCCATAACTCTCTCTTTCCTATTGTAACGAGTCAAAAGTGATATGTTGAACTTTAGCGTGTGTGCTTATGTTCAAAAAGCTCAATTATGGCGCTTAGTGGGCAGATGATTTTCGAGTAGACTTAGAAGCTCAATTGCGGTTTTAATTTTATCCAGGGATTTATCATGCACACTGCCGATGATTTTATTGAACATTTAGCGCTAGAACAGCATGTTGAGGGCGGCTATTACCGCTTATCCTATCGTTCTGAAACGCCGTTTGATCAGACTCGGGCATTATGGAGCAGCATCTATTTTTTACTGCGCACGGGTGAAATTTCCCACTTTCACCGCCTAATCGCCGATGAAATGTGGTACTTCCATGCAGGACAATCACTCACTATTTATATGATTGACCCTGATGGCGTGTTAACCACAGCGCAATTGGGACTCGATTTAGCGGCGGGCGAGCGACCACAATTTTTGGTGCCTAAGGGCTGTATTTTTGGCTCGGCGATGAATCAACCCGGCTTTTCGCTCGTGGGCTGTATGGTGTCCCCCGGTTTTACTTTCGATGATTTCGAGTTATTTAGCCAAAAAACGTTACTAGCTCATTTTCCGCAGCACAGCGAAATCATCAAGCGTCTGAGCCGATAGTGGTATAAAAAAAGCGCGTTCATTAGTGCGTGAATTAACCCATTAATGAGTGAGAGTTCGATTCGGTCGAAATAACATCATTCGGCTAAATCAATGCTACTCAGTGTCGTTAAATTTGGCTCAATAGTAAGATATCCCCGCGACAAGGCTTGTCTATTGGCGTTTAACCACGTAAAACAGGCTTTTTGGCGTACCTCTATGTACCAAGTGTTAGGAGTAATTGAATTTGGAACACTTAGTGTGGGAGCTCGATCCTGTATTAATCTCGTTTATGGGACTAAAAATACATTGGTATGGAGTCTTGTTTGCTGTTGCTATCACTGCCGGTTTTCAGGTGATGAAGCGGATTTATATTAAGGAAAACCTCGATGTCGAGTCCCTTGATAATCTACTGATTTATTGTGTGGTTGGCATCATAGTGGGCGCGCGTTTAGCCCATTGTATTTTTTACGATCCGGCTTATTACTTTGCCCATCCGCTGAAGATTTTGGCGATTTGGGAAGGTGGACTCGCCAGCCACGGTGGGGGTTTAGGGGCGATTCTGGCGCTGTATTATTACCAACGCAAAGTGAAGCTGCCATTCCTGTTTTTGTTGGATAGACTCGCGATCGCCACCGCCATTTTTGGCTTTTTTGTGCGTATGGCGAACTTTGCCAACTCAGAGATTTTAGGCGATCCAACGACAAAACCCTGGGGCATTATATTTGCCCGTGTTGATATGTTGCCAAGGCATCCGGCGCAGCTTTATGAGGCTTTTGCCTATTTGGCTATCTTTGTCGTGCTTTATGCTCTGTATCAATTTACGCAGATTAAACAACGGCATGGCGCAATTTTTGGCTTGTTCCTAGTGTCGGTATTTAGTGCGCGAATTGCGATTGAATCGATTAAAGTCAGCCAAGCGGCATACTCTGAGTCAGTGCTAAGTGCGGGACAACTTCTCAGCTTACCGTTTTTAGCCGTTGGCATAGTCTTGTTGTTTCTGGCGTATCGAAAGAAAGCCGTTTAAGTCAGAATATCAAACGGTTTAAAAAGGCTTTCTATCTAGATAGAAAGCCTTTTTTATGAAGGAATTAATCATCAAGGATGACGTTAGGCTGTCTTCACTATATTGCTCACTTGCACCATGGCATCCCGTGCGGAGCGGCTCACTCCCGAGAGTTGGAAGAAGCCATGGATGACCCCAAGATAGCGGCGGCAGTGGGCATTCACGCCAGCCTCTAATAGATGCCTAAATAGCTGTTCTCCTTCATCGACGAGCGGATCAAATTCTGCTGTGATGATATGGGTTTCGGGCAGTCCCGCTAGGTCAGCGCTTCGCAGTGGACTGGCTTCGGCATCGGTTCTGGGGTGCCAATCTAAATACAGATCAAATCCAGTGAGTAAGGTGTCGCGGGTGATGATGTATTTCTCGCCATTGTCGCTATAGCTTTGGCTTTTAGCGGTGGCATCGAGCATTGGATAGATAAGTACTTGCTTTTGTGGCAACCATTGCCCTTTGGCTTTTAAACGTAGGCAAGTGACTAGAGCTAAATGGCCGCCGGCGCTGTCGCCCATCAGGGTAATCTTGTCCTTATCGCCACCCCATTGTTGGCAATGCTGATAAATAACTTCGGCGGCATGGCAGGCATCGTCGTGGGCGGCGGGGTAAACATGTTCTGGGGCGAGACGATAGCGAACGGCAATCACCAGTGCGCCAGCATCATTAGCGAGTTTACGCAGTTGTTGATTGTGGGTTTCAACGCCGCCACTAACAAAACAGCCGCCATGGTAATAAATGACAACGGGTAAATCCTGTGCCGCCGAAGGTTTGAACAGGGTCAAGTCTGCGCCATCGATGGAAACTGCGCGCACCTCGAACACGTCTTCCGCTTCACCTGCGAGTACCGTGCTGGCGATATAACCTTGCCTACGTTGCTCAATGGTTTGCTCTCGCACCGATGGGCAACCCGCCGCGATAAACTCGCTAACCAATTGTTTAATTCCATCTTCTAAATAGAGTTGGCTCATTTAATCTTCCCTCATTTTTCAGTGTGCTTAGCAGTTCTGCAATGGGCTGAGTTTATCGGCAGTTTAATTGAAATGGTAGCCGCAGTGATGAGAAGTAATAGTGGATTAGCAGCATTGACATAATTTCTGCCGAGTCACAATTTTGCTCAATTTGTCTTTGCTCAATTTGTCTTTGCTCGGTTTGTTGTGCGCACTCCGATTCTGTGCTCATTGATTAGATGCTTGTTAGCCTAAATTCACATACTGTGATGAGTCCTGTTTTTAGCCTGCCATCAACTCAGTAATGAATACGGTTGCAGTCGGCATATTTTCATTAATACAGATTGAGTTGTATGGTGACTTGTAAGAAAATTACCAACTCAATTGACCATTAGGCTGGATGCGCTTAAATTTCCGCCTGATTGTGTGTTAGTTAGCACTAGGTTGTCTATTTGTGAAAGTTGCTTTCAGTCTCTTGGCTAAAATATAGGTTGCCAAGATACCGTTTGAGCGACACATTGAGCCAGTGCTCACATCGTTATCCGTACTCTATTTGCAGGAATTCTCCGTGGCTAAAGCACCCAAAACATTGCAACAACGCATGAGCATAGTTGCCCTCACTTGGCCGATTTTTGTCGAGACCTTGCTGCAATCACTGCTTGGGATCAGCGACATTTTTATGCTCAGCCACTATTCCGATAACGCGGTTGCAGCGGTGGGACTCACGACTCAGCTGATGTTCTTCATGATGGTCATGTCCATGATGGTGAGCACAGGTGCGAGCATTTTGATTAGCCAGAACAATGGCGCAGGCCAGTCGCAACAGGCTGTCGATATCGGGGTGGCAAGTGTCGCATTAAGTTTAGGGCTCGCCTTGATCATGGGCGCCTCTATGTTCTTCGGCGCCAAGGGGATTATCGGCCTGTTTGCGCTTGAACACGATGTGGCGGGCTTTGGATATGACTACTTAGTGATTTGCGGCAGCTTGAGTATAGGCTTGGTCATGAACATCGCTTTTGCCGCGATTCTAAGGAGTTACGGCTTTACCCGCTCGGCCATGTTAGTCACCTCAAGCACAGGCTTGATGAACGTTATCGGTAACTATATTGCCCTGTATTCTCCCTTTGACTTGCCTGTTTATGGGGTAACAGGGGTGGCAATTTCCACCGTCACCAGCCAGATCATCGGCGCTGTGATCATGCTGATGGTGATCCGCTATAAAAAGATCCCGCTGCCACTGCAACGGCTTAAATTATTACCGCGCAGCACCTATTGGAGTGTGATGCGTATCGGTCTACTCAATGCCGGTGAGATGTTGTCTTACAATGTGGCGCAGATGACCATCATCTATTTTATCAGTCAAATGGGGACTTTATCGCTCACGGCTTATACCTATGGCCTAAACATCAGCCGGTTTATTTATTGTTTTGCGGTGGCGCTCGGGCAGGCAACGCAAATTCAGACCGGATACTATGTCGGCAAACAATGGTTCGATGAAATCACTGCGAGAGTGCAACGCTACTGTCTGGTGGGTTTTGTCACTTCGCTGGTCATAGTGTTAGTCTTCTACTGGCAGCGATTCACTATCGTTGGCTGGCTTAGTGAGAACGAGGAAGTCATCCAACTGACGGCGTTATTACTGGCAGGTTCTATCGCGCTTGAAACGGGGCGGGTGTTTAATCTGGTGATTATTTCGGCATTAAAAGGGGCGGGTGATGTGGCGTTCCCCGTGCGGGTTGGCCTCTTTAGCATGTGGGGGATTGGCGTGCTATTGGCATGGTTCTTTGGCCTTCATTTAGGCTATGGCGTACTCGCCGCTTGGCTGGCCGTTGCCGCAGATGAATGGATACGCGGCCTGATTATGGTGTATCGCTGGCGCTCGTGCCGTTGGCAACGTTTTACTCGCATACCCGCTGCGACTGCAGTGTAGTTTTGGTGAGGTGAATTGGAAGCGCAGCAAACATAGGCTGCGCTTTTTGTTTGATAAGCTTAACTTTGCTGCTTCAACAAGGTACGACATAGCTTGATAAAGTCCGATGACGTGACGATACCGAGCACCTTTTTATCGGCATCGACGACGGGTAAGCAGCCGAGTTTGTTTTCGATAAAATATTCCACCACCACAGTTAAAGGCTCGTCGGCAGTAAGATGCTGAAAGTCTTGGTCCATCACGGTTGTGATCGGCGTGTATCGTTCCTTGCGCTCGAGCGCGCCTTGGCCGTACTTATTCAACATAGTCATCACGCTGGCGATCATCTTTTTATGGGTGAGTACGCCAACGAGGGTGCCATCAATTTCAGAAATCACGGGTAAGTGGCGTACGCCACGGGTTTGCATCAGATGGTGGGCATCTTTCAAACTGGCGCCATCGCTGATGCAGATGACTTGATCACTCATAATATCGCTGACTTTCATTGTTAAATTCCTTTTCTTGCCATTCTTAGGCGTGCATTTAACACGCTGCGTTAGCCTGCACCGATGTTAGCAGCTTCCTTGTTCACTGCGCCAGTCCTGCATAAATAAAGTACGCCATTCAGTATAAGTGTTTGAATTGATAGAAATCATAAAAGGCTGACAAAGATGTCACAAATGTGTAACAGTGATGTCTCACAATCGGGGTCTCATTAGACCTCATACCAGTGAAGCCTTATCTAACAAGGAATAATAATAATGAATCGTACCGTAACTCGTCGTGACTTTTTGGCTATGTCGGCCAAAGGTGTTGGCGTTGCTGTGATCTCTTACGGCTTGATGGGCTGTAGCGATAGTAATGATGATAATTCTGTACCCGCGCAATTTTTACATGGGATTGCCAGTGGCGATCCTGCGATTGATGCTGTGATCCTTTGGACCCGTGTCACGCCTGAATCTGAGGGCGATGTAAAAGTGAGTTGGCAAGTGGCAAGCGATGCGGCCTTTGCTCAATTAGTGACCACGGGTGAGATGGTCACTAATGCAAGCCGTGACTACACGGTTAAGATTGATGCCCGCGGCTTACGTGCTGGCCAAAACTACTTTTACCGCTTTATGACAGGTGACAAAACCTCAGCCGTGGGTAAAACCCGCACGCTGCCTGAGGGCGATGTGAGTTCTGTCAAACTGGCGGTGATGTCCTGTGCGAACTTTCCAGCCGGATACTTTAACGTATATGAATTAGCGGCGGCGCAGGATGACTTAGATGCTGTGGTGCATTTAGGCGATTACATCTATGAATATGCCCGTGGCGGTTATGCCAGTGAGCATGCTGCAGAGCTTGGCCGTGAAGTATTGCCGGCCACTGAGTTGCTGACATTGGGCGATTATCGCACCCGTTATGGCCAGTATCATACCGATGCGAGTCTGCAAAAGTTACACGCGAAAGTGCCT
The DNA here is from genome assembly GCF_026802235.1 of Shewanella sp. DAU305. Lineage (NCBI taxonomy): Bacteria > Pseudomonadati > Pseudomonadota > Gammaproteobacteria > Alteromonadales > Shewanellaceae > Shewanella > Shewanella sp. DAU305. The sequence goes on along the minus strand of NZ_CP113808.1, from coordinate 4,578,720 downwards.
TTTATCACGGTATGGGATGACCACGAAGTGGCCAACGATACTTGGCGTGATGGCGCTGAGAATCATAATGAAGGCGAAGGCGATTTTGCCGTCCGCAAAGAAGCGGCACTGCAAGCTTATTTCGAATGGTTGCCTATTCGCCCATGGCGCGAAGGGAACCATGAAGAGATTTACCGCAGCTTCAGTTACGGCAATCTTGTCGACCTGCACATGCTCGATACCCGTGTATTGGCCCGAGATAAACAGCTCGATTATGCTGATTATATGGATCCCACAACGGGTTCGTTTGCGGGCGAGCGTTTCCTTGCCGATGTGACTTCGACCACTCGCACTATGCTGGGTCTGACGCAATTGTTATGGCTGCAGGGCACTTTGCTGCAAGCAACGGGCAAGTGGCAGGTGTTAGGGCAACAGATTTTGATGGGCAAGATGTCATTGCCAGCGGCGATTGCGACTCAGCAGATGAGCATTCCCCAATATGCCATGTTAGGCGCGTTAGCTAAGCTAGCGGCGCGTGCGGCGGCAAATGACCCGACGCTGACCGCCCAAGAGTTGCAATATCTTCAGGCTAATCAAGCCTTATTAACCCCAGAAGTTATCGCACTGCTGCAATTACCTGCCATTCCATACAACTTAGATGCTTGGGACGGTTACGCCTACGAGCGTGAGGTGATTTTAGGTACGGCTAAATCGAAAAACCTCAATCTAGTCGTGATCGCGGGTGATACCCATAATGCCTGGGCTAACGAGCTTAAAGATGTGAATGGCGATACCGTTGGGGTGGAGTTTGCGACCAGCTCAGTGTCTTCACCAGGTCTTGAGTATTATTTGAATCTGCCAGCTGAGCAGATCCCTGCGACTGAGGCGGCGATCGTCGAGTTAGTGCCAGATCTTAAGTACGCTAACTTAAGAGATCGCGGCTTTATGACGCTCACTTTCACCGCTGATGAGGTGCGCAGCGACTGGCATTATGTGGATACCATTCTGTCGAAGGATTTCCAAGCGGCAACGGCACGTGGCTATAGCGCCAAGGCAAAAGTGGGCGAGCATGTGATTACGCCTATCGTTTAACGCAGGTATTTATTCGCTGTTTTTAGGCCACCTTAGAGTGGCCTTTTTGTTGCTTTTTGCCTAAAAAGGCAAAATAAATGTCTGTTGTCACGCAAGTTCTTACTATTACTGCAGCACATCGCATTTTTTTGGTATAAAATTCGCTCCCAAAATTCGGCGGCTGCCTACACTTGCTAAGGCAAAGCTGTTTTAGTGTTTTGGGAACCTTTACCCGCCGAACAGACCTTACAGGGGTCATAAGCTTTTGCTTTAACGACCTAAGAATAAAATCAATGTGATGGGGACTGTGTCATGTCAGAAAAGTATTTTGTTACCGCGCAGCAATTGCTGGAAGATTCATTTTTATTAGCTTCGCAAGTGTATGAGAGTGGCTTTCGTCCGCAGTTTATCGTGGGTATTTGGCGTGGCGGCGCTCCAATCGGGATCGCGGTACAGGAATTTTTCGACTTTAAACAAGTAGAAACCGATCACATTGCTGTGCGTACTTCTTCCTATTATGGGATTGGCACCGATAAGCAAAGCAAAGAAATCAAAGTTCACGGTCTGCATTACATCGTTGAAAATGCGAACGCTAGCGACGGTTTATTGATTGTGGATGACGTGTTTGACTCTGGCCGCAGTATCCATGCATTAAAAGAAAAACTCGGTCAGTTGATGCGCCTGAATATGCCAACTGATATCCGTATCGCTTGCCCTTATTACAAGCCAAAAAATACCGCCGTGCCATTAAAGCCTGACTATTACATCCATGCCTCTGAAGACTGGTTAGTGTTCCCGCATGAAGTCACAGGTTTAACGCCGGAAGAAATTGCCGAAGGCAAGGGCGATTTAAAGAATATCCAGCACCTGTTTAAATAGCTTGCTCGCGGCGAAATATAGACTATTTTCGCAATAAAAAATGCGTTAACGATTAATCGTTAACGCATTTTTTGTTTTCTATATCGACGACTTATAAATCCATACAGTTAGCATAGTAAGTCACAGTGGCGGGCCAGTCGGAGAAAACCCCAATCACACCGACATCTTTAGCTAACACATCGAGTAATTCAAAGGTATCGCCTTCGTTATCTATGGCTTCGGTAATGCTTTGATAATAAAAGCCGCCACCATTTTTTAATAATCCAGAACGTTCCAGCGACCAAGTGATGATCTTAAGCCCAGCGCCTTTGGCGGCCTTAGCGTATTCCGAAGGGATGATCTTTTTGTCCGCATCTAAGGCGACTAAAACCCAGAGTGGCGGCGCGATAATTTCGACGCCTTTGGTTTTCAAATCTGCCATTGATGGTGACCAAGTGGCAGAGTTTTGCGGATCGAAAGCGCTGTTATAATCGTATCTGTCATCGAGAAATACGGCTTGTTTCGCAAACTCAGGTGCGTTGGCGACCCAATATTTGATGTCATCTAAGATAAATGATTGAGGGAATACTTGCGAAGCATCGACGCCAGCCGCCGTGTATTCATCTAACATTTTTTGTGCGTAATCCTGCTGAGTAAAACCATCGAATGGCATAGATACGCTGGCGGCTTTGAGTTCTGGCGTCATCTTCACGCCAGCTTTTTTAAACATTTCAATACTTTCAGCATGGGTCATCAAGGTGCCATTGCCAGCGTAGAGATCGGTGCGCCAGCTTGGAGTGCCATTGATGAATTCGGCCGCAGTGGTCGCTTTCGGATTGCTGCCTTCCATTTTACCCTTGAGGGTTTTAAATTCGGCGAGGGTGATATCGCTGGTGCAACAGGTCGCCGATGCGCTGACGCCATTGGCTGCATCGGCTGGAGTGAATGGGCTCGAACATTTATTAGCCAGTTCAGGCACGGCTAAAATGTTGGTCGTGCTGGCAAGATCGCACTGTGAGTGGCGGCACACTAAGGCTTTATCGGCGGTGAAGGTGACATCACATTCAACTATGCCAGCGCCCGAATCGATAGCTGCTTGGTAGGATTCCTTTGTATGCTCAGGGAATTGCATTGGTGCTCCACGGTGACCGATGGAAAACTCGCTGCGATAAAAATTGTCAGTGGTGCATTGTTCTAAGCGGGTTTTAAGTGTGCTGTCTTGCATTTGACGCACGAGGAATAAAGGTCTTTCTCCCACTTGAGCTGGAACAGGTTTGCTGGCCGGTGGCGTGACTTCTGTGTTGTTATCGTCACTATTGCAACCAGCTAATAAAGCGCTGGTGGCAATTAACAGACCGAGTGAGAGCGACGAAAGAGGGCGTAGTTTCATCAGATTTACCTATGAGTAATGATGTAAATTATTAATATTAATCAGAAACTCTAAAGTGTTAATGTGACTAAAAAAGCCTATTTTTATGACATAAACAAGAATATATACCGTTTGCACGACGATTATCTAAAGCACGCTAGCTCGCGATAAACAGCCATCAATAGAGGGTGAGCGGGATATATGCGCAGTGTTGTTTTAGACTTGAGAATTGACTCCACTGGGCGAGTCGATGAAACTGGCATGAATATTTTCATCTGGGCGATCTTTCTGGGCCGAAATCAAGTACACTGCGCTCCTTTTGTTTTATGATGAGCGTTTGGTTCGCTTGATAAGACAAACGTGACAAGCATCATTTAGGAAATAGAGCAGAATGAGCAAGGGCAAAAAATACGATTTTCGCGTGACACAGGGCGACAAAGGTTGGAAAACTGAAATCACTCGTCGCATGACATCAACTAAAACGGTTGTGTCTAAGAGCCATGATGGTTTTGCGACCGAAGCTGAAGCGCAAGCTTGGGGCTTGACTGAATTACAAGTGTTTTTAGGTACGTTAACTGAGCGCAACAAACGTCGTTCAGAGAAACAAGCTAAAGCAAAATTAGCCGCAGCATTAGCGGCTGAAGCGGCAACTGATGCCGAAGATCTTGATGAAGATGATTTCGACGAAGAGTAACACTCACTCGTTTAGTATTGTCTTATCAAGCTAGTGTGACTGTTAGGGCGCGCATGACGCGTTCTGAAACGTCACTCTGGCTATGAATAACAAAAGGCGGATCTTAGGATCCGCCTTTTGTGTTTTTGTCGCTCAACCTCTTTGAGCTTATCAACTCATTTTTTCCTGTTCACTCCGCACGTTTTGGTCAATTGAGAGCCGTTATTGCTATAGTCTTGTTTTTAGAGAGTTTCAGCGCTATTGCGTATTCTATACCATTAATAAATAACGATAATTATTATCGTTTGGTTTACTTGGATTCAGGTCTGTGCTCATATGTAGAGAATTCGAACACACGTTTAATTTTATTAAGGTAAGGGAACTCCTATGAAACTACTTCAATCCAGTTTATTGCTGTGTTTGTCGGCTTCGGCAACCATGAGTTATGGCCAAGCCTTAGATGGAGAGGCGTTACGCTTGTTACAGGCGTCGCTAAAGGATTCAACTTTGGATGCACAAGCTCAGTTAACCAATACTAAGCGGGCATTGGCGTTAGATTTGAGCCATCAATATGCGCAGCTTGCGCCTATCTTACAGACTGAAATAAACCAGTATCAGTTGGCCGTAAATGCCGATGACATTCTGTCTCAGCATAGGCTCAATGATAATGTGATCACCAAAGCCGATGCGTCGATTCGCCGAGTGAAGGGCTTAAGTGCCAAAGCAGATTCTCTGGTGCAAGTGCGTCTAGCAGATGAAACCATGTTAACCCCATGGCAGCAAGGTGAGTCTCCTTTATTTGCCTATGAGCCCGATGGTGACGAGAGTCAGTGGGATTATATTGAAGCCTTTGATATTCATGGGCAAGTTCATCAATTAGACGTGTATAACCTACCGCAGCAGCCGGTATTTGTGGTCGGTATCGATAGTAAAAAAGCCTTTGTGGCTGGCTTAGAGGTGATGCGGGCGACATTTGCCGAAGCACAATCGGCGAAAAAAAATGGTGCGCTACTGAGCCGTGCGCAAACACAGGCGGTGGCAGACAAGCCTATTTCCACCACAGTGATCAAACAAATATCCTTGAAGGATGATCATGAGCCGTGGATTTCTGGTCGTGCCGAGATTTACGGCATAGTGACAGGGATTGACCCGAGCCGTGAAGAACCTGTGCTCGATATCGTCGAAATGCCCTATTTAGATTATGCGGATACGACCTATTACCCGAATCAAATCATCATCCATTGGGAGCGTTATCGTTGGGCGGCTGCGGACATGATCCTAATGGAGCATGACGATGGCACTAACTATAAAGTGTTGGCCACTAAGTTGTTGGAAGCGGCGGAGCAGATCTTAAAGTCGATCCCCGATCCTGAAGCTCAGGGTTATGCGCTGATCCCGCAAATCACCAATGGTATTTTAAGTGTGATGCCGGATGCTTGGTTCACCAATGACGATGACTTTGTCGACGTGTATTACACCTTACAGGAAGGGGTTGAATACCCTAACTTGAACGGGGCTAACGGTAATGCGATGACGAGCTTTGCGCCATTAGTCATCCAACCAAGACCCTGATGAATCATAGCGGCTAAATGCAATGGCTGGAATGTAAAAGCGGATCCTAAGATCCGCTTTTTTGTTTTTATCACTTAACGTTAGGCTAAGCCATTCACCTTAAGCTTTTAGCTTGAAACTACCTTGCATAATCGCCCAGTGGCCTGGGAAGCTACAGAAGAATTGGTAGGCTTCAGTAGCGCTCATGCCAGCAGTGCTAAAGGTGATAGACGTTGATTCGCCGCCGCCCACTAATGGCGTGTGAGCGATAACGCGAGTATCACCTGCTTTGACATAGGCAGCATCAGGACCGGCACTCATACCTTCGGTCGCTACGGCTGACATATCGGCTGCCTTAGTTAATACCCAGTTGTGGCCCATAGCTGCTTTTGGCAAAGTGCCTGAGTGGGTTAAGGTTAAGGTCACTTCTTTACAGCTTGCAGGTACAGACAGCTCTTTAGTGTCAAATTGCATTGCATCAGTGGCGGCAATTTTCAGTTCACATTCGTTGGCACTCGCTTGGCTAGCGAATAATAATCCTAGGCCGATTAGGCTAGTGCTGGTCACGTTACGTAAAGCTGTGCTTTTTGCTTTCATCTGGTACTTCCTTATTTGAACAAGGGTAGCCGAGTCCTTTTGACTCGGACATGCGCCTGCCAGCATAAGCAATCTTTATTAAATGGGAATGAAATCAGCGTGTAAATTATGTATATGCAACTTTCGTTTGAGTGCTTCATTCTCAGTGACTGCAAAATTCTGTAACGGCAAAATCGCTAGCGGTAAACATAGACGAGCGAGTACTTAGCTGGAACCAACTAAATACTCGCGGATTATCATTAATGGCTTTGATTTATAACTTTGATTTATAAATGATAATTTAGAAAGTCTGACTCCGGGCGTCTAACTCAAAGTCGCTTACTTTTTTTAGTACGAAAGCTCCTGTCGATAGGGGATAGCACGCTGTGCGCCTTGGCGAGTCACAGTAATGGCACTGGCCGCATTAGCAAATCCAACGGCGGCGGCAATCGACATGCCTTCGCTCAAGCCGACGACTAGGGCGCCGTTGAAGGTATCTCCTGCAGCGACTGTGTCTATGGCTTGCACTTCAAGTGCAGGCACTAGCCCTGTAAAACCTGGGCTGCTGATATATGCGCCGCGACTGCCTAAAGTGATCACCACAATCCCTACACCTTGCTGGTGGAGGAGCTGCGCAGCCATTTGGGCATCATCGAGATGATTTATTTCAACCCCTGTTAAGGCTTCTGCTTCTGTCTCATTAGGCGTAATTATATCTACCCACTTGAGGCAATCTTGCCCAAGTGCCGTCGCTGGAGCGGGATTTAATACCGTCGTCACACCAAGATTTTTGGCCATTTGTAATGCTTTTGCCACTGTGGCTGCAGGGGTTTCTAATTGTGCTAATAAGTACTGAGCATTAGCAAACAGAGCATAGTGATGTTCTAAATCATCGGGTGAAAGAGTGGCGTTGGCACCCGCAGCAACACCAATGGTATTTTCACCGTTGTCACCGATAAAAATCATCGCGGTACCGGTACTCTGCTCCGCTATTTGGCTAATTCCTTCTGTACTTATGCCATCTTTAATCCAGCTTTGACGCATATCATCGCCGATACTGTCTTGGCCGAGGTGGCAGATAAAGTCAGTGCGGGAGCCAGGTTTGGCTAAACGCGCGCAGGCGACGGCTTGGTTGGCACCTTTGCCGCCCAGTTCGAGGCGATAATCTCGGCTCATTAAGGTTTTCCCTGCAGCGGGCAGGTACTCAAATTTCATCACATGGTCGGCATTTGCACTGCCGATAACGAGTATCTGGCTCATAGAAAACTCACTGTTACTTTCATCTGCGATTGAGATAAGTTGGATCATAGACACGTAAACTGTCTACCAGTAAATCGACAAAACCTAGTCTGTCGAGCCCAAATAGCACAGTCGCATTGGCGGGTTTGCCTGTGAGTTGATAGCGATCAACCACTGTCATGCCTAAGGTCAACTCGCTTTGGGTTTCAATCCCGACCCAGCAATCTTGTGCCTCAAATAGTTCAGGTTTGAGCAACCAAGCGATAGTACAGGGGTCGTGCAATGGCGCGCCAATAAAGCCCCATTTAGGATCTCTGTGGTAAATCATAAAGAAATCCAATAACTCGGCGACGCACTGAGCAATTGGATTTGGGATGGCGCGAATCCGTTCTATATCTTCATCCATGATTTGCGCTTGATGGGTCACATCGAGCCCGCACATAGTGATGGGAATGCCTGACTTAAAGACAATATCGGCGGCTTCGGGATCGACAAAAATATTAAACTCGGCAGCTGGGGTCCAATTACCGACACCCGCGGCGCCGCCCATCAGTACAATGCGCTCGATTTTAGGGTGCAGCTCGCTATGACTCGCCAGTAAAAGGGCGATGTTAGTCAGCGGCCCTGTGGGCACTAAAGTCACTGGCTGTGTGCTTTGGCGGATTTGCTGCGCCATCAGTTCAACGGCCGTTATGGCTTGTGGGCTGAAGCTAGGTTCAGGCAATGCTGGGCCATCGAGGCCAGTCTCGCCGTGAACATTGTCAGCGATAATCAGTTGACGTGTTAGCGGCTTAGTGGCACCGCCCGCGACTGGGATATCACCACGGTTTAACAGGGTTAAGATCCGCAGTGCGTTGTTGAGGGTTTTATCTGGGGTTTGATTGCCTGCGCTAGTCGTGACGGCAAGGGGAACAAGGTCTGGGTGAGCTAAGGCTAAGATCAGCGCGATAGCATCGTCATGGCCGGGATCGCAATCAAGAATGATGTGACGAGTCATACTGTTACTCCTTTAAACAGCGGTACTGGATGCTTAGAATAGCATGCCATAAGTTAGGCGCTAGCATGTGGAGGGTACTTGCAGAGCAAACTGTGAGCGTTTTCGTCTTTTTATTAACAAGCTGCTAGAATTCTGCCCGTTTTTGACACTAGGCGATGTTAGGTAAATCCATTCTCGCTCTGTCCGCTGCACAACATTGAATGACATATCCAAGCAAATACAAGGAAATAAGTAATGCTCACTCATCGAATCACTTGGCCTAAGGCTTTACTCGCGGGCATGGTTGCCATGCAGATCTCTGGCTGCAGCGATCCTCAACCTATGGCCATTATTGAAAGCAATAACGAGTCATTGCTGCAGTTCGATAACGGTAAACTCATCCAATTTAAGGAAAAACCGAGTCCGCAGTATCGCCATATTCCCTGTGATTTACCCGCGGTAAATACCGTTGTAGCAAATGATATGGCAGTGGCTGCCATCACCCAAAATGGCGATGTGATCACTTGGGGAAACAGTTTTAGCGGCGGCGATAGCCGCGAAGTTGCTGCGGAGCTTAAACACGTTAAACAAGTCGTGCCTGTAAAGGAAGGTTTTGCCGCCCTGCGTGAAGATGGCACTGTGGTGTACTGGGGACGTGCTGGGAAACTGAGCCTCGACAAAGCCCTTCAAAGCCGTATGACAAACATCACTAAACTCTATGCTAACCGTGAGGCGGTAGCCGCACTCGATGCCAGTGGAAAAGTGCACACTTGGGGTTATGGGCCCGAAGGCGGCAATAGCCAACATGTGCAGGATAAACTGGTGGATATAGTTGATATCTTTGCCGAAGGACGAAGTTTTACGGCACTTAAGAAAGACGGCAGCACTGTGATTTGGGGGCAAATTGAACGTTCAACCAATATGAAAAAGCTGCTGCCGCAGTTAATGGATGTTGTGCGTGTTGAGTATACCCAAGGGACCTATGCCGCTTTGAAAAAGGATGGCAGTGTCGTGACTTGGGGGCAGAGTAGCGATATTTACCCTATTCGCAGTGCGCTACAGGATGTCGTGAGTATTATGTCAAATAGCTGTGCTTTTGCAATCTTAAGTCCAGCGGGAGAGGCGCACTTTTGGGGCAATGAAACGAACTGCGGTATCGATTGGCTCAAACAAACGGATATTAAAGGCGTTAACAGTATTGTCAGTGTCGGCACGGGATTTCTGTTGCTGCGTGACAATGCCGTACCGCAAATCCTCGTCGATGACAGTGACTACGCCTATCTATATGGTTTTCACTATGCCCAAGAGATCCTCAATCGATATTGGCAGGAGGGAAGCAAAATCACCATAGGTTCAGCATCATTTGTATTCACCCGTCCTGACGGCAAAGTCGTGCCAGTAGGCTATAGGGCTAACCTAGAAAATGTCGAGAAGCTCATAGAACGCATCCCGCGATTAACTTGGTTAGCGAGGGCGGGTGAGGGTTATGTCGGGATCAGTGAAAAGGGGGAATGGGTCTCTTGGTCGATGAATAACGAGATGTTCGCCAAATCTCCGCTGCAGCCAGCCGATTCGTTGGTGATTAAGCCGCTGGATTTTACCCCTGTTACCCAATGCGAAACGCCAGAACAAAGACAGGTGATTCTGAGTCAGGAAAGGCCTAAACCTGAAGTAAAAATGTGGCTGTTTAGCGAATAGCACTAACCTCTTTTACCATCACGGCGCAGATAAACGGAGTATTTCTCTGTTATTTACGCCGTGATAGTGATTATTTCTTTCAAAGTGGCAGTTAATCTAGGCTTTTGACTGTTTTCAATCTGGGTTATTCGCTAGAATGCTGGGTGTTTTCTGTTCAATTTCATGATGTCGTATTAATTAGTATTAGTTATAAGTGCGATACAAGGATGATAAGTATGAAATTAGCATTGTGTTCACCTATTGGATTATTTCAAGGTGCCAGTGTGTTGTTACTCTGCAGCTTAATTGGCTCAGAGCCAGTTCAAGCCACATTAGCTATGCCCCGGAGCGAAAGCGGCGCTGCTCATACCCATGTATTGCCCGTATTTGGTCAGCAATTAGGGTTCAATCTGCCTGCGGGCTGGAAACAGGCTTATCATGAGGAGCAAGCAGGCATGTTTATGGCAGAGTTTGTGCCAGAGCAGGAAGCATTAACCCAGTGGAGTACGCTATTTTGCGTGCAGGGTTTTAAGGATATGGCCGAGAGTATTAGCCCTGAGCGTTTTTTAGATGCGATGGCCGAGACCTATAAATCGACCTGTGATGGCGAGGTGGTGTACCAGAAGTTAGGCGACACTGAAGTCGATGGACACGCTGGATTTAAGGCTATTCTAGGCTGTACAGCCATGCCCAATATGCACGGTGTGACGCCACTGAATCCCAAAGCCTATGCTTCAACTCCTCAAGGGGAAATTGGCTACTATACGGTTGTCAGTGGCAATAAAGATTTGTATCTGTTGCATAAGTCGATGCGAGGTGCCGTTTTTTCTGCCGATAAACCGCCATTGCAGGCGGATAATAGCCAAGATTTTATCTTCGCTTTAGTCCCATTCTCCTTGAAGTAGGCTGTAGACGCTCGCTTGAGTTTGATGGACTTTCATCCGTATAGACGTCTATAATGCGCGCGCTCAGGCTCTATAATGTGCTGAGCCTTAAGGGGCGATAGCAGTCTTTATTGATGGCTGTACCCTATGAATCAAATTTTTAGTCAACCTTCTGAGGTGCTTGCGTGCGAAAGCCGCGAGATAATCGGGAAGCCAGTGGAATTCTGGCACTGCCCCCGCAACGGTAAAAGGTGAGAGAAGACCGCGTTTGATTGGTGAGTTCAAGACCGAACCCGATAGTCAGAATGTAAAAGGTCAGTCTCGCGTTAATCCAATTTTTAAGGGATTAACATAGCCTAAGTCCGGAGACCGGCCCTAAAGGTGTTTTTGAGATTTCGGTGGGCAGATCTCAAAATGCGATAGTCACTGTCAGTATCTTTTACTGAATGAACAGTATCGTGGCGCTAATGCCCCGTTTTCCTTGCAGGAGTTAAAGGTAAAATGGGAACAAATCCAACCAAAATCGCGCTACTTATCGGTAGCCTTTGCAGTTTTTCCGTTATCGCGCCCGCTATGGCGGCAGGCGATACCAGCACAGCTAAAGTCGACGAGCATCTTGTCGTGATCGGCCGCTCTGACAATACCCCGTTAAATATTGCCTCGAATGTGAATGTGATTGACGCTGCGGCGATTGAAATGAGCGGTGCCACTAGCGTGACTGAGGTTTTACGCGGTCAAAGCGGTATTCAAATTTCGGATAATAACATCGGTACTAGCTTTGCGATGCGTGGCTTTAGCGCCAGCACTGCTGTGAATAACACGCTGATTTTACTTGATGGTCGTCGCCTCAATAATATCGATATCGCTGCTCCTAGTCTTAATGCCATACCGCTTAACCAAGTCGAGCGCATCGAAATTTTATCGGGTAGTGCGGGTGTGCTTTATGGCGACCAAGCGGTAGGCGGCGTGATCAATATTGTCACTAAATCCCCTGAAAATACTGGTGGTAGCGTGCAGTTATCCGGCGGCAGCTTTGATACCTATGAAGGTCGTGGTGATGTGTCTGGCGCGATCAACAAGGATTGGCGTTACTTTTTCACTGGTAGCTATAACCAAGGTGACAACTACCGCAAGCATAATGCCAATGAAACAGGGTCGATTTTAGGTCGCATTCAATATAAAACGGCCACAGACTCCTTCTTTGTTGAAACTAGCTACTACGACAACGATCGTGAAAATCCGGGCTCGCTGACTGAAAAGCAATTTAAAGATAACCCACGTTACTCTGGTAACGATAAGCAATATTCCCATGAAATGACTACGGCGGCGCGCACGGGTTACCAGCATCAGCTCAATCAAAACTGGGCGCTGGCGGCGGATTTAGATTACAGCGATACCTTAGTGTCATCATTGAACTGGGGACAGAGCCGTAACACACGCTCACTGTTGATGTTTAGTCCTAAAGCGTTAGCGAACTACAGTACGCGTCAAGGTGAGCTAAACCTAGTCACAGGTTTAGACATCAGCCGTGGTAAGGCTGATTTTGACACTATGGCGCGTAGTAATGTACAGCAAATGCAAAGCGCCTATCTACAAGCCACAGTGCCTTTAAGCCATACCTTAAGCTACGTTGTGGGTGGTCGTTATGCGCGGGTGACCGACGAGTTAGTCGATGGTAATGTCTATCCTAATGGCATGGATTTAGACGAAAATGCCCACGCATTTGAACTGGGTTTAAATTACCGTCCAACTGCTGAGCACAGACTTTATGTTCGCGCTGATGATAACTTCCGTTTTGCCAAAGTGGATGAGCAAGCTTATACATCGCCTGGTGTACTTGGCTTAAAGCCGCAGACGGGTCGCTCCTATGAAGCGGGTTGGGATTGGACTCTTGCTAGCCAAACCCTACGAGTGAGCTTATACCGTCTCGATTTAGAAGATGAAATTGTGTATGACTCAAGCGCCACTAAACCTATTGGTGGTAATTTCGATGGCGCAAATGTCAATGCTGACGCTTCACGTCGTTATGGCGCAAGTGCCGATTGGGATTGGCAGGTGACTAAAGCAGTACAACTAGGGCTTGAGTATAACTATATCGATGCCGAATTTACCGACGGTAATAATGATGGCAAGGAGCTGTCTTGGGTGGCAAAACACACGGGGCGCGGATATGTCAGTATGGATTTTGCTGAGCATTTCCAAGTCTTTGCCGAAGCTATCTACACGGGTGATCGCTTTGTGGAAGGTGATAACGGTAATGAAGGCGATAAGCTGGCCAGTTACGTGCTCGGTAATTTAGCCTTGAACTACAACCGTGATGCTTGGCTTGCCAGCCTGCGTATCGATAACCTATTTGATAAAGACTATGTTAGTGCAGGCTATTACGGTGGCCTTTGGGGTGATAGTTATTACTCTGGCCGAGGTCGAGATATTCGTTTAACCCTTGGTTATCGTTTTTAATATCTGACTAAATGAGCGAATTTAGCAGCCTTTAACTCAATATAAAGGCTGCTTTTTTTTGCTATTATTTACTCTTAAATTGTTTATCTTGTTCTTCTTTATTTAGCGGTTTAATACCAAGATAATATTCATAGCTATTTTTATCGCTGTTATCGACAGTCGTCTCATTTTTGCTATTAATTTCTTTCGATGTACTCTCTTCTTTATTTGCATACATAGTTAATTTAGGCTTAGTCTGTTTAGACTTCGTCTCCTGTGCAGCAGACACATTCGCTATACTCTTAATGTCCTCATTATCAGTAGCGGATTTATCTTCTACCTTGCCAAATTTATAGTTAAAAATAGCATTGGTTTCTACTGTTTCAATGGTTGATTTCTTCATGGTTTTGTATATTGCGACAATACCATGTTTACCTAGAGTGACTTCAGGGTGAATTTTCTTACCAGTACCAACCTTAGTGCCATCGACATACCAGTCTGCATCAACGTTACTCGTAAGGGTTATGACCGTGGACTTAAGGCCCAGTTTTTCATTGAGTAATGATTCAATTTTATTGTTATATGACGGCTTAAACGTCATATTAACTTTGTAATGTAGCTCACCATTCATATTCATACTTGCGTTAATAACTTTGTATGATAGTAGTACACTTTTATCACTGAGGAATGGATCTGAATTAATCGTGTTTTTAACAGTATACTTTTCAGTATCTTTTAAACACTCATTTATAGATTGGAATTTTGAGCAGGTCATTGAGCTTTCTAGGTCAACGGACTTAACACTATCAGAACTAGATAGTTCAGTAACAATTCGATTAACAATTTCTTTTTTCAATGTAAAAAGCTGCGCACTTTTTTCTGCACGCTGACTATTTATAACTTCGTATTGTTTTAGTATATCTTGATAGTTCTCTTTGTTTTTAATTTTGTCATCTACTGATTTTTTTTCAAGTGAATCAATTTTTTTTACTAAGGTTTCGATTCCTTTGAAATAATTTATTGGGTCACTTTCTGTTAAAATAGCATTGGGTAATGCCAATATTGCCTTATTATAATTTTCTTTTTCATTTTCAATGTTTATTAATAGTGAATCATAATCATATTCACTTTTCTTATGATTAGATAAGCGATCATTAATAGAGATTAGCAAGTTATCAATTTCAAACTTTTGCTCGATTTGGTTTACTGTTTGGTTTTCGGTTGCAGTTATCAACTCTATGGCATACGAGTTACTTGCACACAAGCACAACAAAGCAATGGTAAATTTACTGTATCTCACGTTTCTCTCCGATATTTTATCTGAAACAGTCAAAACGGCTTACTATTTCGGTGCTTTGAGCAAAAAACTCGACATTTTAACCATAATACTTAAGTTGATTTTTCTTTTCAAATGGATTGTTTGTTTGTTAATTTTGATAAAGCTAGGCTTCACTTGATATCAGATTGTGCTTTAATTGTAAAGCGCTGATTATTTTACCTTCTATTGGCAAGATTCACATGATTTTGGTGCTAAATATATTCATTACAGAAGAAGTGTTGCTTAACTTATACTGTGGCATCTGGCAGATAAGTGGTAATGAGACCTAAAAAGTTTACGATTCAGCGGGAATATTTTGTTTTAATTCCTATTTTTGAATTGGTAATGCAATGCGAATAAGAATTGTTGGGCGTTGCTTACCTTCGTTGTATATACTAAATTTGCTTCGTCATTAGATGCTACATACAGGGTAGTCATTTTTTTATTATTTTCGTTAGACTAATGTGATACTTAGTACTGAAATTCTTTTAATTTTTGGTATGATATCAAGAGTAACCGAATCATCTTATTGTTAATAAACAGGTGTAAAGTGTCTTATGACTGATCTTGAGCAACAGGTTTTTACTCAAGTTAGAGCTATCATAGCGAACGAAGAGCAAGTGATTGGCCGCAGAGGGATTTTAATTCCACTCAAAAAAGCGATCCTTGCTGAAGGCGACATTCGTAACGTGATCGACATTATCTCGAGCGATCCCGCATTGGCGGCGCACATGCTAATGCGCAGTAATTCCGCACAGGCAGCTGTAGTGGAAAATCATAAAACTCGCTCGTTGAAAGAAGCTTTGATCCGCTTAGGTCAAGTGAATATCTATCGTTATGCCTTTACGTTTTATCTGAAAGAACGCCTCGATGAGCTACCGCAGCCCTATAAAAAGTTAGTCCAAGGTTATTGGAAATTGACTGAAGATATTGCAACTGATGCGGTGGACAGTTTAGCGGAGATGGAAGGTGTCGAGGTTGATGCAGATGAAGTGCAAACCTTGGCCCTGTTCAGTGTGTTCGGCCAAATTATCGCGCTCACGGCATTTGCTTATTTAAATGCTAATGCCGAACAATCATTCCCTTTAAGCGTGATTAAGTCATTGATTGATAATCAACAGCAGACTTTGACCATAGAATCATTCGAAGCGTTAGATTTAGATCAGGACTTACGCCAAGAGTTTATGATTGCCCATAATTTGCGTCAGACCCGCAATTCGAATTCCCCCGGTTTAATCCTGCGCCGTGTATTGTCTATGCGTGGTCTGTTGATGAATCCGCTGTAATATTTCGATGCATTAAATCGCTGTTTGATCCTATGAAATAGTCATTTGATTCATTAAAAAAGCCTGCATTCGCAGGCTTTTTACTCGATTTCACCCGCATTAATTAGTCTTCTGCTGGCGAGATAAACCTTCACTCGCCACCAGTTGTAACCAATTTTGGATCAAGGCTGAGTTGGCGCTATGGCGGCGATAGGCACCAAACAGAGGGCGTTTTAAACCTTCTTGCCCGAGCTTCACTGTGGTAAGGCTTAGGCCATGCCCTTCATTTATCGACCAATTTGGCAGCGCGGCTATACCGTCTTTACAGGCGATGCGTTGCAGTAACATCATGGTTAAATCACAGGTTTTTTGCTCACCCGCTTCTATGCCTGCGGGCTCTAAAAAGTGGCGATAGATGTCTAAACGCGTCAGTGGTACGGGATAGCTGATGATCGGTAAATGCGCTAATTGCTTAGGGGTGACATAGGCTTCTTTCGCTAAAGGATGATCCTTAGCAACCACTAACTTTACTTCAAAATCAAACAAATGCTGATAAGCGAGTGAATGCCCAGGCACAGGATCTGAGGTCAGCACTATATCCAGTTCACCCATTTCCAAGGCATTGAGCGAGTCGAACAAGTGACGGCTCGACAGATCTAACTCCGCTTGGGGATAGTCTTGCCTAAATTGCTCCATCACAGGCATTAACCAGCGAAAACAGCTGTGGCACTCAATACCTACCCGCAACTGATTGGTTTCGGTTTCAAGGCCATTCTTAAGATCTGTCTCGGTTTCTAACACCTTAGGCAAAATCTCTTCCGCGAGATGAAGCAGGCGTGCACCTTCTTGGGTGAATGACAGCGGCTTACTCTTACGCACAAAAATGGGCGAGTTAATCCTTTGCTCCAGCTCCTTAATCTGGTGGGAGAGGGCGGATTGAGTGACAAAACGTTTTTTGGCTGCGCCCGCCAAACTGCCACTTTCCTTCAGGGCCATTAAGGTTCGCAGATGTCTTAGTTCGATCATGTTCACTCCAGGTGAAATTCGCTCATGTTGTGCTTGAAATCAATTCGGTTGCTGGAATAGAGACTAACACAATAAACTTCTAGACGTCCAGACGCCTATTGTTATTTATCAAGGCGGAAATGCTGAAAAGTACCAAGAGAACACAATCTGGTGGGTGCAAGTGCCGAATATGGCTTATCTCAAATAAAGGAAGATAGGGTATGCAATTAAATAGTCTTGGGTTTCCCCGTATCGGGCGTCGTCGTGAATTGAAATTTGCCTTAGAAAAATACTGGCGTGGTGAGATCACTCAAGCTGAACTGCGTGAAGTGGCGAGCGAACTGCGCCGTACCCATTGGCAGTGGCAAGTTGCTGCTGGCATCGAGCAAGTGCCTGTGGGGGATTTTGCCTTTTACGATCAAGTATTAACCCTGAGTGCGACCTTAAATGCTATCCCTGAGCGTCATCGTGGTGAAGGCGCAATCGATCTCGATACCTTATTCCGTGTTGCACGCGGCAGAGCGCCAACGGGCCAAGATGCGCCAGCTTCTGAAATGACCAAGTATTTCAATACTAACTATCACTATCTGGTGCCAGAGCTGACGCAAAACCAAGAGTTTTCGATTGCTTACGAGCAGTTTTTTGATGAAGTCAGCGAAGCGCAAGCGCTAGGCTATAAAGCCAAACCTGTTCTACTCGGCCCAGTCAGTTACTTGCACCTTGCTAAAACTGTGGGTCAAGAGTTCGATAAGTTAAGTTTATTACCTAATTTATTAACGGCTTATGCTGACATTTTGGCCCGTTTCGCCGCCCAAGGTGTGGAATGGGTACAGTTAGATGAGCCTGTGTTGGCATTAGAGTTAGACCTGCATTGGCAAGCGGCGATGACTAAGACTTATCAAGCATTAAGCACTGCTAACGTTAAGGTTCTCTTAGCGAGTTATTATGGCGGTATTGCGCATCATCAAGCCCTCGTATCTGCCTTGCCTGTTGCTGGTTTGCACTTAGATTTAGTTACTGCGCCAGATCAGCTGACTGTGTTTGCAAATGCGTTGCGCTGTGAGCAAATTTTGTCGGCGGGTGTGGTCAATGGCCGTAACGTGTGGGCGGCAGAGATCGATTTGATTGCCGAGCGTATTGGCGCTGTGGCGGGTGATTTAGGCGATCGTTTGTGGATTGGCACATCATGTTCATTACTGCATAGCCCAGTTGATTTAGATGTTGAAGTCAAACTATTACCTGTGCTGCGTAAGCAGTTAGCCTTTGCTAAGCAAAAACTGTTGGAATTGAGCAAAGTTCGCCAATTATTGTTGGCGCCTAGCTCGGATGAAGCACAGAAAATCAGTGCTTTTTGTATCGCTCGTCGCCAAGCAAAAGCGCTGGCTGCAGATAAGCAAGTAGTTGATCGCGTTGCGGCATTAACCGCTGCAGATTATGAGCGTGCCAATGATTTCAGTGTGCGCCAAAGCGTGCAGCAGCAAAAATACCATTTACCTCTGTTACCCACCACGACCATAGGTTCGTTCCCACAAACACCCGCTATCCGTGGACTACGCAGCCGCTGGCGCAAGGGTGAGCTTAACGATGCTCAGTATAATGAGCAGTTACAGCAAGTGACCCGCGATACTATCGAACGCCAACTAAAACTGGGTATCGACGTACTCGTGCACGGTGAAGCCGAACGTAACGACATGGTGGAGTACTTTGGCGAGCAGTTAGCCGGCGTTGGTTTTAGTAAAAATGGCTGGGTGCAAAGCTATGGCTCACGATGTGTTAAGCCACCCTTGATTTACGGCGATGTGAGTCGTCCAAAAGCCATGACAGTCGAGTGGGCTGAGTTTGCCCAGAGTCTCACCGACAAGCCCGTAAAAGGCATGTTGACGGGGCCAGTGACGATTTTGCACTGGTCATTCGCCCGTGAAGATATCAGCCGCGATGCGATTGCGACACAACTGGCGCTGGCTATTCGTGATGAAGTGGTTGATTTACAAAATGCGGGGATTGGCATTATTCAAATCGATGAACCTGCCTTCCGTGAAGGTCTGCCATTGAAGCAAAGTGAATGGCAAACCTATTTAGATTGGGCGGTGAATGCCTTTAAACTCAGCGCTGCTGGCGTGACTGATGAGACTCAAATCCACACCCACATGTGTTACAGCGAGTTTAACGACACGATTGGCGCGATTGCTGCCATGGATGCCGATGTGATCACTATCGAGACTTCGCGTTCACGGATGGAGTTACTCAACGCCTTTGAAGATTTTGAATACCCAAATGAAATCGGCCCCGGTGTATATGACATTCATTCACCAAACACCCCAAGTGTGGAGGCCATGGTGCACTTAATCGAGAAAGCCGCGCAGAAAGTACCCGTGCGTCAACTGTGGGTCAACCCAGATTGTGGCCTAAAAACCCGAACTTGGGATGAAGTCGAACCTGCATTGAAAAACATGGTCGATGCTACCCGCGAACTGCGTCGCCGCCTTGGCTAATATCACTGCTTGAGTGTGATGTTTTTTTAACTGAGCTTATTGAGCTTACGGAGTAAAAAGACAACGGATGCTTATGCATCCGTTGTCTTTTATCACTTGCGAATAAGGGAAACGCGAAGGTCAGTTGGTAATGTTTAATATCAAGGTTCAATAGACGTGCTGAGCTAATAATGACTCTTGCTTTATGATTATTAATCAGTGGTATAGGCATTGATTGTATAAGGCGCCTTAAGCATCTCGCGGTAAACCCTTTTCAACAATACGCACCATGCGTTCGGTTTTACGGCGCGCTTTTTGTTGCTCAGTTGCAGCGGTGTCGGCAAGGCGCGATTGCTGAGCATTGAGCGCCCATTCGATATGTTCACGCACTATCTCATCGATATCTTCGTTGTCATTGCGAGCGTTAAGCGCGGCAATAATGCTTGGGCTTGCGGGGGCGTTACCCAGCGCGACTGCGATATTACGTAGCCAGCGTTTATGGCCAATTCGGCGAATGGCGCTGCCTTCGGTTTGCTTTAGAAATTCGGCCTCGCTCCAAGCAAAAAGGCTGAGAAGGTCGGGCTGTTTTAACTGGGGACGAATATGGAAGTCGGTTTCGGCTGTGAGTGGCGCTTGGCGATTGATGGGGCACACGAGCTGACAATCATCGCAGCCATAGATGCGATTGCCCATAAGTGGCCTAAATTCTTCAGGAATAGCGCCTTGCAGCTCGATGGTGAGATAGGAAATACAGCGTCTGCCATCAACCACATAAGGTTCTACGATTGCACCTGTTGGGCAGGAGGTGATGCAGGCGACGCAACTGTTACAGCCTTCTTGGATTGGAATATCCACAGGCAGAGGCAAATTGATCAGTAGCTCACCTAAAAAGAACCAACTACCCGCCTCATGGTTGAGTATGAGTGAGTGTTTACCTGTCCAACCTATACCGGCTTTTTCGGCTAATGGGCGCTCGAGTACTGGCGCTGAGTCGACGAAGGGACGGAAATCGGCGGCATCGAAACCGAGCGCAACTAACTCTGCACTGATTTGATCTCCCAGTTTTTTAAGCCGAGCGCGGATCAACTTGTGGTAGTCGCGGCCCCCTGCATAACGGGAGATATAACCTAAGTTGGGATCGGTGAGATTAGTGGCAAAGCCTGCTTCGGGTGGTAAATAGTCCATCCGTACGGATATCACTCGCACTGTGCCCGGATGCAATTCTTGCGGGCGAGCGCGCATCATCCCGTGGGTGGCCATATACGCCATTTCGCCATGAAACCCTTTGTCTAGCCATGCTTGGAGTTTGGCTTCTTCGGCCGTTAAATCAGTATCGCAAATGCCAACTTGTGCAAATCCGAGTGCTTTTCCCCACGTTTTTATTTGCAGCGCAAGCCGCGACAGTGTGCTGGCATAGGATTGGTTGGGGATTTGATTGGCTAAAGTCGACATGGATTCATTGCAGTGAGGCTCTTGGCTAGGTGGCAATATGATAGCAAGTTTTCACTTGTTACGGACGAGTTTACTCAGTGAGCATGAATGAGAGGCTATTTTCTTTGGGCATATGTTTATTTGCAGCAGGGATTGAGTCTATGATTAGGTTTAATGTTTCCCGTTTGGTATCCGTATGCTGAGTGCGTTTCCCCTTAGGGCGTGTTTTCTTGCGATGAGCTTATTAGGCCTGATGCCTAATCTTGTTTTTGCGGTGCCTGACAAGTTGAAATTGGTGACAGAAGCTTGGCCTCCCATGAGTTACGAGCAAGATGGTGTTCCCCAAGGTTTTGCGGTGGACTTAGTCAATACCCTGCAATCGAGACTGGGCCAGAGTGAAAAAATTGATGTGTTACCTTGGGCACGGGCGTATTCGATTGCTAATACCTCGGCGAATGTCCTACTTTTTGCGACGTCTATTAATGACGAGCGTGAAGATCATTTCGATTTTATCGGCCCGATTGCAACCAGCAAAATTGCTTTGTATGCGAGGGTGGCAGATCCCATTGCACTCGATCAACTTGCGGAACTTCAATCTAAAGATATTGTGGGAGTTTATCGAGAATCTGCTGGGGCGCAGCTGTTACAACAAGCGGGCGTGGATAATTTGCTGGTGGCGAGTTTTCCGCAGCAATCGGCGAAGCAATTACTGTTCTCTCGAATTCGTTTCTGGTGCCAAGCGGATCTTGCGGTTAAGCAGATACTTGAAGAAGTGGGCGCAAGTGAGGCAGATATACGCCAAGTGTATGTCGTATCTGAGATTCATCTGTATTTAGCCTTTTCTAAAGGGACGTCGGCGGCTACGGTCACGAGTTGGCAAACAGAGCTTGAGAAAATGAAAGACTCAGGGGAGTTTAGTCGTTTATATCAGACATGGTTTGGTGCTTTACCGCCGCCATTACAGCATCAAGTGTTTTGGCATAAAGCTGTTTAACTCTCGCACGTAGCCTCATTTTGGGCAGCTTTAACACAATTCCTTCCCGCATTTTTAGCCTCATAAAGGGCATCGTCGGCACGTTTCAGTAGGCTGGCAAAGTCTTTGTCTTGATAAGTATTTTCAGTATTTGGTTGCGGCGCTAAGGTTGCGACTCCTGCGCTAACGGTCAATTTGAGTTCAGTGGGTAAATCCTCTGCGCCTAGGCGGCTAATATGAGCTTGCAACTGATGGGCAAGTTCACAAGCACGTTCAGCATCCGTGTTGGGTAAGAGAATTAAAAACTCTTCACCACCGATACGGCCAATAAGATCTTTATTACCCGTTAGGGCTTTACCTGCGCTTGCGATCGTCAGTAAGGCGCGATCGCCCAGTTCATGGCCGAAGTTATCGTTAATTTTCTTGAAGTGGTCCGCATCAAAGATAATCACCGAAAAAGGGCTTTGTTGTTTTAAGGCTTGCTGAAAATATTGCGCGGCTTGGGCATAAATATGCCGACGATTAGGGAGTTTGGTGAGGTAATCTGTGAGGGCGATGACCTGCAGTTGACGATTTCTCTGTACTTGTTTATACGCGAATATCGACACTATTGTCAGGATAAAGCCCGTCAATAATAAAATAATGTGTTGTAATGATTTATTCTTCTCGAGTAGCGCGAGTTCTTGTTCTTTAAGGTTTTGGTTTTCAATCAAACGTTGATTTTCAGATTCAATCCTAGTGGTATCAAACTTCACTTTTAATTCTGTGGTTTGATGTGAGAAGGAGTTGTCGTCGATCTTTTTGGTGAGGGCGACAAATTCCAGCAATGCGCCATAGGCCGCAGGTAAATTATTCATGGCCGCATAGACGTCACTTTTTAGCTGTAATAGTTGGGTGAGTCCCCGATCATTTTGCAGGGTTCGAAAGGCTTTTTCCCCTTGTTCGAGTTCGGTAAGCGCTTCTTTATAACGTGCTTGTTGAAACTTGATATTGCCCATAAAGAGCTTCATAAAGCTATAAGCGGCATGATCTTTTTCGTTAATCACAGCTGCGGCTTCAGTTAAATATTTTTCCGCTTCATTAAGACGATGGAGTTTGATTAAGCTAAAGGCAATATCCGTCGCCATAGTGGCGGCCACTTTTTCCAGCTGATGTTCCTTAAAGTATTGGTAGCTTAGCAAGAAGTGATCAATAGCTTGTTGATGTTCACCTAGTTCATCTAAGGCCAGGCCTATCTCTGAGGTGACATTCATTGCCTGTTCTTGGTTATTGTTCTTTAAATAAACTGCTTTAAGTTTAGTGTAATAACGGATCGCACTTTGGGGATCGCCATAACGTCTAAAGCTGGTGGCCATATCGGCAAGATTGATGTTAGCCCAGCCGGTTAAATTCAGTGACTCGTAGAGATCTTGCGCTGTTATCAGATCGTCTAATGCGGCAGAAAAATCGCCAATATAGGAATACAGGGCGCCGCGAAGGCTACGTGAGTCGGCAATGAGTTTAAGATCTTCATGCTCATATGCACGCTTAACGCTGAGGTTATAACCTTCCATCGCGCTATCTACATCACCATTTAACTGCAAAAACCAAGAATGACAAAGCATGAGGTCGGTAATGAAATGCGGAGAGGCCGTTGGTGGAATATTTGTTAGTGTTTGACTCGTATTCTTAACTGCCAGTGCTATGTCGGTATCCGTTTCGGCACTTTGATCCCAGCATTTAAGTAGCTGCAGCTTTTCATTGCGGGCGACATCATCGGTTGCAATCAGTTTACTCAATAACGCAAGATCGCTGTTAATTGCTTCGCGGGTCATGGGTTCACCGCTCTCAAATTTTTCAAATATTTTATCAACCTGAGTTTTTTCTTCTGCCATAGCCTGACTGAGCGGCAGTAGAAGCAGCCAAAAGGTAAGTGATAAAGATATAAGTGGACGTAGCAAAAAAGGTTTCCTGTTCGCATTGAAATCAATAGCTAATAATGAGCTTAGCATAACTTGTTTGTTCATTTTGAATATAGATGCATAGCAATTTTGCATTCAGCTAGCTATCAAGGTATAAACTTCGCCTTGGAAATCATCCTAAAAAGGAATCACCCTTGAAAAAATTACTTTGTGCTGCCCTACTCATGATGAGCGGCACTAGCTGGGCGGGCTCAGATTTAGAAACGTCGGGCGATGTATTGCACTTATTGCTCCCCGCAACAGCAATGGGCGCGACGTTATTTTATGAAGACGGTTACGACGGTAGCTGGCAGTTAATTCAGGCGGCAGTATCGAGTCGATTAATTGTTGAAGGCCTAAAATATGGTGTGAGTAAAGACAGACCCGACGGTAGTGGCGACGATTCGTTCCCATCGGGTCATACTTCAGATAGCTTTATGGCGGCGACGTTTATTCAGCAGCGTTATGGCTGGCAATATGGTTTACCCGCCTATGTCGCTGCATCGTATGTTGGCTATACCCGAGTGGCGAGCGATCAACATTACCTAGAGGATGTGTTAGCGGGTGCTGCAATTGGCGCGCTAGCGGGTTGGTATTTTACTCAGCCCTATGAAGGTATTACTGTCACACCGATAGCAGGTAACGGCGTTTATGGTTTGTATGTGAGTGGTCAGTTTTAAGTCTATTTTTTGAATGAATGTTAATCGAGATTTTTTATGAGTGAATTATCAGCTGTTTACCGTGAAACTGCCGAGCAGATTTCTTACAATGTCGCTAATAAAGTGCTGCCAATGGCAAAACTACCTGACGGATTATTAGCCGCATATCAAAGCCTGTGCGCCGAACTGTTGGAAGACAGAGAGGGCAAATTTAGCCAAGCTTGGGCATCCTTGCCAGCTAGCGCGCGTAATCTCATGGAACAAGCTGCATTCCATGGTTTTTATATTGCGAATGCTTGGTTGCAGTTGAGTCGTGTTGCCCAAGAGATTTCTGAGCAGGCCGATACCGATGGTGAGATCCAAGAGCAAGAATATAACGGTATCTTTACCCGTTTAGCCGATGAGTCGCTCAAAGAAAGTCTACGTAAGTTGAAAAAAGCACGTATCGATCGCTCTATGCTCAATAGCTTTAAACAGGTGATGGCGCCTTAGTTTTTATTGAAATAAGCGCTGAGTCTGAAAATCAAAAAGCCCGTCACTTTGCAGTGACGGGCTTTTTGTTGGCACAAACGCTTAGCTAAAGCTGCTTTGCCACGACTCAAGTCGCGGCAACGCTATGCTTAGAACGAAGTGCGTTTGTAGCGGCGATATTCTGGACTCCAGAAATTGCCTTCAATTGACTGTTGTAAGATTTCATCGCTCATTGGTAGCGTTAACCCTTGTTCAACTGCAACTTTACCCACAGCGAAAGCGATGTGTTTACTGACCGCGTGGATATCTTCGAGTTTAGGTAACAATGGGCCGCTACCGTCGATTGCCAGTGGCGAGCATTCCGCAAGTGCGCGGCTTGATGCCATTAACATGGCATCGGAAACGTGGCGGGCACCAGAGGCTAAAACACCTAAGCCAATACCTGGGAAGATAAAGCTGTTATTACACTGGGCAATCTCAAAGGTTTCACCATCGACTACTACTGGCTCGAACGGGCTACCCGTGGCGACTAATGCTTGACCTGAAGTCCAATGCAAAATGTCTTTTGGCGTCGCTTCAACACGGCTGGTTGGGTTAGACAGTGGGAAAATAATCGGGCGGGCACAATGGCTGTGCATAGCGCGAATAATTTCTTCGGTGAATAGACCTGGTACGCCAGACACGCCAATCAGCACGGTCGGTTTAGTGTTGTTAACCACATCCAATAACGAAATATTGTCGCTGAAATTACTCCAGTTTTGGATATTGGTGCATTTCTGCGCCAATTTTTGCTGGAATGGCAACAGGTTAGGCATGTTGTCTAGCAATAAGCCCCAACGGTCAACCATGCACACTTGAGTGCGAGCTTGCTCGTCGCTGATCCCTTCGGACACCATTTGCGCCACGATAGCTTCGGCGATACCGCAACCCGCGCTACCCGCACCAAGAAAGGCAATACGTTGTTGATTTAATTCAGTACCTGCAGCTTTACAAGCGGCCAGCAATGAACCGACGGCAACGGCAGCGGTACCTTGAATATCATCGTTAAAGCAGCAATAGCGATCTTTATAACGCTCTAAGATCGGCATGGCGTTCTTTTGGGCGAAGTCTTCGAATTGGATCAAAGTGTCTGGCCAACGCACATGTACAGCTTGCATAAAGGCTTCGATAAACTCGGCGTATTCTTCGCCACCGATGCGCGGATGGCGCCAGCCCATATACATAGGATCTTCTAATAACTGCGGATTATCTGTGCCTACGTCTAATGTAATAGGCAGAGTATAAGCCGGACTGATGCCACCACAGCTAGTGTAGAGTGACAACTTACCGATAGGGATCCCCATGCCGCCAATACCTTGATCGCCAAGACCTAAAATACGTTCACCATCGGTAACAACGATGATTTTAACTTTTTGGCGAGTCGAGTTATTGAGAATGTCATCGATCCTATCTTTGTTCGGATAAGAGATAAACAAACCACGGTTGCGGCGGTAGTTTTTCGAGAAACGTTCACAAGCCAAACCTACCGTCGGCGTATAGATGATAGGCATCATCTCGCTGATATTATTTTGCACTAAACGATAAAATAAGGTCTCGTTAGTGTCTTGGATATTACGTAGGTAAATATGCTTGTCTAAGTCGTTGTTGAAACTTCTAAATTGATCGTAGGCGCGGGAAGCCTGCTCCTCAATTGTTTCAATGGCATAGGGAACTAAGCCTTCGAGGTTAAAGAAAATACGCTCTTCTTCAGAAAATGCACTGCCCTTGTTAATCAGCGGGGCTTCAAGAATGGCAGGTCCTGCAAACGGAAGATAGAGGGGGCGTTTATTATCGTCCATGGGTAACCTTTTGAGTTATTGTTTAAGTGGTCAATACGTGCTGTAAGTCACGTAAGGTTATCATGAAATGTGATCTTTGTTGTCCGTGGAACGAGGTATTTGTGGTTTTTTTTGCAGCAGTAAAAAAGTCAGCTGTTTTAAACAGGATTTATGAGGTACTTCAGATGGAATTGTTATGCTGTTGTTTATGCCTAAGCAACTTTAGGCATAGCTTAAATTGGATATAAAAAAACGCAGCCTAAGCTGCGTTTGATGTGACAAACTTATGTTTTGCGTTATTCACCGCGATACTTAAGTGATAAGCCGCGAATAAAGTTACGCAGGATTTGATCGCCACACTCTTTAAAATTCTTATGATCCGGATTGCGGAACAGCGCGCTCAGTTCTGATTTTGACATTTGCACTTCGGCTAGAGCCAAGGCTGCAACTATGTCTTCTTCACGCATTTCGAGGGCCACTCTGAGTTTTTTGAAGATTAAGTTATTGTTTAAACGCGATACTGGCGCTGGGATTTCTGCACCTTCACGTAGGCCACGCTTTTCGATGATAAGGCCGTCTAGGAACTGACATAAAGTGGTGTCATTACAGGCTTTGTAACCTTCTTCCTCTTCTTTGTGCAGTAGAGCAATGATCTCTTCTGTCGGCACTTCTCTTCCAGCTTTGGCAAAAATTTTAATCATTTTGGCATTGTTGAAATCAAACACGAAGCGCAAACGGCGCAAAATATCATTATTAATCATGGTCATCTCTTGGCGCGGCTGCGCTGTCTGGTTTAAGAGGCGGTATTATATACCCAAACCGCCTCAAAAGCAGAATTTAGCCGGAATTTAACGCAGCGTAGCGAATGCTATTTATGACTCTGGCATAAATAGCTGTCATGACATCTAAGCAATCAACCTTTAATGACGTTGTACCAATAGAGAAACAGTGCCGCGAAAATCAGCAGATAACTTATGCCAAACCAAGAGAGTAGCTTCATCTTAGTGCCATACCTATCGGCTTCGGGGAGCTGTTTGCTGGTCATTAAGCGGTAGTTTAACCAAGCAAAAATGACTGTGGTCATAAAGGCCAAGATCATCACAAACTCAAGTAGCGGTAACAGTGCGCCTTTAAAGAAGAGGATCAGCAATAAGCCAAAGGCACTGATGGCGAGCATGATCCCTGTGAGGCGTTTGTCTGAACTGGCCTTTGAGGTGAGTAATTGCCAGCCCATATCTAAGGTGCGGCTGTAGCCATCGATAACGGTTACTGTGGTACTAAAAATACAGAGAAAAGCCACAACACCAATAAGATAACGACTCTCGCCGCCCATCACTTGGCTGTAAAGGTTGATCAATTGATTAGCAAATTGCGCGCCTGAATCAGAAAAGTGCTCACCACTGCCGTGCATCACTAAGGCGCCCAAGGACAGAAACACGATCGCGAGGATCGCGGTGATGATGTAGCCTAAGTTAAAGTCGAGCAGCGCCTGCGCTTTCGTGACCGTCTGGCTTTTTTGTTTTTCGAGCAACCAGAGGGAATTCCAAGCGCTGACTTCAATCGGTGCCGGCATCCAGCCCATCATGGCGACCAGAAATCCCACATGGGCCCATTGCCAAGGTGAGGGAGAAACAAAATTGCTCGCTAATGGCTGAGCATGATCCCAAGCTAAGGCCACTGCAATTAAGGTCGTTAGCGTTAAGGCGAACATGATGATCTTAGTGAGTCTATCGAGTAGTTGATAATGGCCTAAGATCAGCAAAGCCAATGAACTCAGCAATACCAGCAGGGCTAACCAATCGATGGGAAGCGGAATAAATTGGGTCAACATGGCGGCGGTGAGCATGCAAACACCCGCAGTGCTAGCGACGGCGGCAATCACATTCAGTCCAGTAAATAGCAGCAAATAACCTCGGCCCTGTTTGAGGTAGCCGTGCAGTAAACTCTCCCCTGTGGCGGCGGTGTAACGTGCGCCAGCGGCAAAGAAGGGATACTTAAGTAAATTTACCCCTAAAATGACCCAAGCCAGTTGCCAGCCAAATTCGGCGCCGGCCCGAGTCGAGGCAACTAAATGCGATGCACCAATCGCCGCTGCGGCCATAAGCACACCGGGCCCCATAGCTTTAATGCCAAGCGTCAGGTGTGCCATCCAAGAGGATGAAGGGGAGGTTGTCGAGGATTCAGTCATGTCGTTATTAAAAGTACCTGTTGAAAATTAATCTGGGGAATCGAACAAGCCCTTATGTTAAGGCTGCGCTCATGCTAAAGCTGTGCTAACGCTAAGTGAGTGGCTCAACATTAAAGGGAAAGTGATTGAACTGAAAGTCGTTTTATTCAATTTATCTATTTAATTTTTGGCTGAGCAAGGCTTCAATTCGTTTTAGGCTTGCTGCCATCTCGACTACGTTTTGTAATAACGCATCATCAGGTTGTACAGATGGACTCGCTGGATGTGGGCGCTGAGTAAGACGCTCTTTTTGTTCTAATACGCGGGTTCTAAATTGAGGCGCATCAACTATGCCGACTAAGCTTATCAAGGCGCCTGCGCCCGATTGCCCTGCGGTTTCTACCGTGAGTTTATGCAGACCAAATAGGCGCATAATTGGGCCTTGGATCAATGCCATATCGGTAATTTTGTCCAAAGGCACTGTATTTTCGGTACGAGTTAATATTCCGCGGCGCACAATCAACTTATTACTGGTGAGCTCGGCACTCATATTGCGAATATAGCGGCGAGTTCCCCACAGCCCGATTGGAAACCAAAGCAATAACAAGGGAATGCCGACTATGCTGAGGCTGAAATAGGCGGCCCCTGAAAGCAACCAATACAAACCTAGATTGGACTCAAACTCTGCTTGATGAATGATCTTGTCTTCCATGTATCTTCCTTAAATTCTGATATTCAAGCATCACGATTTGTCACGTGAGTGGAATGTTCTAGTGCCTAGACCTTTTTGATTCTCGCAGAAGGAAAGCATATTGTCTCAACATGTAACAAAAGTTTAACTTTCATTGTGATCCCATTGACTTTGGTTTGTAACTCATTACCTTGTGTATTGTTAATTTATGGTTTTCTAATGGTTAATATAATTTTAATAAAATAGATAAAACAAGGGATATGTATGAACAGACCTCAGATTCTACCCAGTGCTTGTGCCATCGCGATTGCTTTAGCATTTGCGCCAACAGTAGCCCATGCAGCCGATAAAGGCGCAGAAAAAGTTGAACGTATTGAAGTAACGGGTTCTCGTATTAAACGTACTGATATCGAAGGCCCTTCCCCGATCCAATCGATCAGCAAAGACGACATTGCTAATATGGGGTTCGATAACCTACAGCAATTGCTCGAACGTATGCCTGCGAACGGCGCTGGTGCGTTTTCTACCCGTGGTAATAGCCAAGATTCAACCGCTAACGGTGGCGCGTCTATCAGTTTGCGTGGTTTAGGTCCTGATGCGACCTTAGTGTTAATTAATGGCCGCCGGGTTGCTGCGAGTGCTTTTGCTGAAGGTATTACTAATTCTTTCGTTGATATCAATAATATCCCTGTTTCAGCGATCGAACGTATCGACATACTCAAGGACGGTGCATCGGCTATTTATGGTTCTGATGCGATTGCCGGTGTGGTCAACATTATCCTGAAGAAAGACATTGAGGGTATTGAAGTCAATCTCGGCTACGGTGATGCTTCAGGTACGGGTTACGATGAAACCACTGCGAACATGGTTTGGGGGATGAAGTCTGATAAGGGCAGTGCCTCCGTTATTCTCGATTATTTTAAAAATGGTACCTTAGCTGCGACTGATTTAGGCCGTTTCGGCAGTGCAGATCAGACTCCTTATGGCGGTGAGGATTTCCGTTCTTCCCGTGGTTTTCCTGGTTATTTTTATGTTGATGGGGTGAAAACCATAGATCCAGCCTGCCCACCTGATCGGGCGACGCCAAGCGGCAGCTGTGTATTTGATTATGGGCCATATAACCTTGTTATTCCTTCTGCAGAACGAGTGGGAGCTATTGGGCAATTCGAATATCATTTCAATGATGATTTAACTGCTTTCCTTGAATTAGCTGCCCAGCACAACACGTCGGAAGCGGGCGGTGCACCAACACCTCTTGATGAGGATGCAGGCTTAACCGTACCAGGAACTCACCCAAATAACCCTTGGGGGAAAGATATTGAAATTGGTCGCTTCCGCACCGTTGATGCGGGTGCGCGTCGTTGGGATATCGAGTCTGATACTCTTCGTTTAGTCGCAGGTTTGCGTGGCGTAGTTAAAGATTGGGACTGGGAAGCTTCGGTGCAAAAAGGTCGCAGTGAGTCCACTCAAACGGGGGATCGCAGCCAAGGTTGGGTCAGAACCGATTATTTACAACGTGAAATCGATGCGGGTCGCTATAATCCTTTCGGTGGCACCATGAACTCCCAAGATGTCATTGATGACATTACCACTAGTTTAGTGCGCCAAGGTTTGTCAAACATGACTTCCTATGCAGCTAACATTTCAGGTCAAGCATTTACCCTTGCTGGTCGCGATATTATGATGGCGGCTGGAGCTGAATATCGTGAAGAAGATGTCAGCGATGTGCCCGATGAACAGTTCCAACGTGGATTGATTTTTGGTACTGAAGCAGTCTCTGCGGCGGCATCACGTGAGCAATATGCAGCTTATGTTGAATTATCTATTCCGGTAACGGATAACTTCGAGCTACAACTTGCTGGTCGTTATGATCACTATAGTGATTTTGGTTCAACGACTAACCCTAAAGTTGCCTTCCAATGGGGAGTGACTGACGAGATAACGGCGCGTGCTTCTTGGTCTACGGGTTTCCGTGCACCTTCTTTAGCACAAATAGGTCTTGGTCCATCGCGTGAAAGTAGTTTCTTCATTGATACTTACCGCTGCGCTGCTGATAGTGTTGATTGTGAAGCTTTAGATTACAACACTGAATTTGAAGGCAACTCGGAGCTGGATGCTGAGGAATCCGAAACTTGGAACGTCGGTATGATTTGGGCGCCAAGCCAGAAATTCGATGTTGGTTTTGATATCTATAGCATTACACAAGATAACAAAATCGATAAACAGCCGTTAGGCGATATCTATACCGCAAATTGTAATGATCAAAACAGCACTGTATGTGAGCGTTTAGCTCCACAGGTGGGTCAGACTTTAGGTCCAATCAGTATCATCCATTCAAGCTTTATCAACCTAAGCTCACAAGATGTGCAAGGGATGGATGTTTCGAGTCATTATGGCGTTGAGTTGGATAGCTATGGTGATCTGAAATTTGGACTTGAGTACAGTTATTTACATAGTTTCGAAAAAGATGGCCTAGATTACACCGGTGAGTACAAGTTCCCTCAACATCGCTGGTTACTTACTACTAACTGGACTATGGATAACTTTGCCGCCAACATTAATCTGAGTTATATCGGCGAGTTTGAAGATACACCAGATATCAATTTTGATGGCGTCCTCGACTTCGAAAGCAACAAGTCTCGTATGGTTGATGCTCAAATCTTAGTCGACATGTCAGGTACTTATCGCTTCAATGAAATGTTCAAACTGACATTGGGTGTAAACAACGTATTTGACGAAGAGCCACCATTTGCGATCGGTGACGGTGATACCGACCTTTACGGCTATGTTATTTCAGTACATAACCCTATGGGTCGCTACATCTACACTAAACTCACTATGAACTTCTAATATTAAGCCTACGTGCTTTATATCAAAGTGTAGTGAAATCGAAACGGCGCATTAAGCGCCGTTTTTTATGGGCAGATTTGCACTAACGCAAACTCAGTGTATCTTCGTTAGGACACGAATTAACCGGACTAAAAGGACGTTGCAATGATCACTTTATATGGCACACCGCGCAGTCGCGCATTACGAGTTGCTTGGGTGTTGGAAGAGTTGGGCGTTGATTGGGATTTTTCCTTTGTGGATATGACCAAAGGTGCGCATCGCAGCGCGGCATTTTTAGCGATAAACCCCTGCGGTAAACTGCCTGTGCTAACTGATGATGAGCTAGTGTTATCCGAATCTGCGGCGATTTGCCTTTATCTAGCAGAAAAGTATGGCGGGGGTAAGTTGTTGCCACCCGCGGGGAGTAACGCATCGGGTTTGCACCATCAATGGGTGAGCTTCATCATTACTGAGCTTGAGCAGCCGCTTTGGACTTTGGGTAAGCATAAGTTTGCTTTACCGGAGGAGCAGCGTCATCCGCAGATCATGCCTTGTGCGGTATGGGAGTTTGATAAGGCGGCGGCATTGGCCGAAGCCATGTTGCCTGAAAGTGATTTTTTGCTCGGTGATGACGTTTCGGTGGCGGATATTTTATTGGCCCATACCTTAATGTGGGGCACATTGTTTGAACAAGCCATTCCACCTAAACTCGCCGCTTATCGCGATAGGTTGTCTGCGCTGCCGTCGCGTCAATCGGCTTTGCAGAAGATGGATGCTGTGGTGGCTGCTAAGGGTTAATCAGGCAGAGTAGCTGATTATTTTAGCCTTGAATGATTCAGGTGCATTCCCACCATTATCTGAAAATCATTATGAGAATATAAAAAGGGCAGATAGTGATATCTGCCCTTGCTGTTAATGCGAGTACTAAGCTTCTGGATTTACACGCTTATAGCTGAGTCGCGGCCCATTTAGCACGGCTTTCACGGCTTTCGCTCATTTTGGTCGGTTCACGGAAGGCTTTATAGGCTTCCACGTCCAGTGCGACTAAGCTGACGTCGACTTCTAGGACCAGTTTGCACTCTTTCTTGATGCGCCAAGCTGCCGTGTTATACAGCTCAGTAAAAGGCAATGAACTTAAAAATTCGGGATTGTATTGAGTGTAAGTGGCTTGAGTGGGGTAAACCACGAAAGCTAAATGACGCTTAGGTTCTTTTTTAAATAATTCTTCAATGCCATCGCAGGTGTTAAGTACTTGCATCTCAATGATGTCATCAATATCGAGCAGTTTTTTTTGCGCCAGCTCAGGTGCCGCTTGTTCGCCACTTTCCCAGGCTAATACATCGGCTTCGCTATGGTTAGTTAGCGTGCCAACTTGAGCCGCACTTAAGCTCAATGATTGGCGTAAGTAGCTCATTTCGATGGCATTCAAGCCAATGTTTTTAGACATAATCGTGTTCTCAATGCAGTGAAAGTAAAATTAGTATTTAATCTTTAGCCAGATTTCTTCAACCCATTCCCAGAACGACTCCCAATAGATATCGGTAAAGCCGCCGTTTTTCCAGAAATGTACTTGGCCATCTTGGTCGATACAGTAAAAGGCATCGCCTTGCTGACAAATGGCAATCATGTCCCTTGGCATGCCGATAGACCAAGCATAACAAGTAACTTCAGGCAGATAGGTGTGTGAGTAGGGATCCGATGCTGTTACTGGCTCTATCGTGCCGTAAATCACATCACTGGCATACAGCAGGTATTCTTTTAGCTCCCGCGGCAAAGAGATCAGGATTTGCTCTTCGACTTCGACGAGCTGCTCAAATGTGGGTAATTCGAGTGGTACAGGAACAGTCTCACTGCGTTCTTGGAGTTGCTCAATGATGTCGTGCATGGCGTTTCCTGCTGATAGGGCTATGGCGCGGGATTATATACCCAAACAACCTGAAGATGCAGGATTCAGCGAGAATTTAACGCACTTTAGGCAAGGCGGCTATTTGCAGACCTAGCGGGCTAAGTTAAAAATAGTCAACACTGCATAAAGTGCGTTAAAGCTCGCCAGGAAGGAGTGCCTAGGGCACTTCACTTCCGTGTTGCATCAATTCAAAAGGTGGCCGACATTCTGTCATTGATGCGCCTTGAATTGAAGCACCCTAGGCACTCTGAAACTCGTATCTTCAGGTTGCTTGGGTATCGACTTAAAAAGACGTTCGATGCGAGAGAGTGCTTTTTTCAGCTTATTTTTAATATGGTTTTTCAGGCGCAGTACAATATAAAAAAGCGCTGGCACCTTTGCGGGAGACCAGCGCAACAGTGGAAGCGGTTGCGGGTTAAGCGACTGAGACTCTTAATAAACTGGCTTCATCGACCCGTTTATAGTTAAGCCATGCTTTGTGGTACAGCTTGTGTGATTCTTGGCGTAATTTGGCAATCTGCGCGAGTTCAAACTCACTGAGTAACCTTTGCTGTTTACGGGCATTGGCTTCAATCGTCTGCACTTTTTCATATACCTTGTGCTCTGGGCCGTTTTTGATATCGGCGATATCCTGAAGATGCAATTGCACCTCGGCAATCATACCCGATTGGGGTAAACGTACCAGCAAGTTGAGATCGCGATAGCCAGATGCTTTGGGTTCGGCAAAGCGGTTTTTTTGCTTCACCACTTGGGTCTGCTCATTCAAAGCTTGGTAAGCCTGCATGAGATCTTGAATGCTGTCGGTCACGATACTTGCCCTTGCCAGGTCGGTAATTTGGCTGGCGTCACCGTTAAATTTTGTCGCCACTTTATCGGCGGCTCTTTGATAACTCTTTACCGGAGGAATAATCACTTGCGTCTGTGAATGATGGGCAATTCGGGTAAGCAACTGAGCCAGCTCAGCCTGAGCATCATAGGCTTGGTGATGGAGAACAGATAAGTCATTCGAGGCTTGACGAGGCGCATCGAAGGTCTGACTGCTGAGTGCATATAGACCATGTAGGTCATGGCTTGATGCCTGTCTTGCACTGTAATTACCACGTTCTGCTTTACTGTCACTGATGTCGAGAGGATTTGCTACACCAGCGCGGCTCGATAATAAGAGTAGAAAAATAAAAAAGGTACGAAATAACTTAGTCATGCGGCCTACTTCCTTATGGGTGAGTTATTCAGGTCACGCATCCACCATAGGCTTCTATTGCTTAATTAAAGCTGAACCAACCATGAAGACTTGTTCATCTTGCGCATGGGTTCACATTCATAACTCAGTGGTTTAAGGAAATAAAAATGGCGCCACCTGTAACAGTGAGCGCCATTGTTGTTGCTCAGCTTATGCAGCCGAGCGGCGATTTAAATCTGGCTTACCAAATTTTTACGCGTTTTTCTGGTGCGATATACATAGCATCACCGGGTTTCACATCATATGTGGTGTAGAACTCAGGCATGTTAGACAGAGCACCCAGAGCACGGAATTCCGCAGGTGAGTGTGGATCGGTCGCTACGCGGTTACGCATCGCTTCTTCTTTGGCTTTCGCGCGCCAAATTTG
Source organism: Shewanella sp. DAU305 (assembly GCF_026802235.1). Lineage (NCBI taxonomy): Bacteria > Pseudomonadati > Pseudomonadota > Gammaproteobacteria > Alteromonadales > Shewanellaceae > Shewanella > Shewanella sp. DAU305. The sequence goes on along the minus strand of NZ_CP113808.1, from coordinate 4,542,878 downwards.
AGTGAAACCGATGAAGAAACGTTGATCGCCCGTTAAGCCATCGATGACCGGCGCTTCTTGACCATTGAGTGATTTCTTATAGGCGCGGTATGCGATAGTCACACCTGATAAGTCACCAATGTTCTCACCTAGCGTTAAACCACCGTTGACGTGCAAATCGTCAAACACAAAGTAACCGTCGTATTGTGCAATCAGCGCTTGGCCGCGGGCAGAGAACTCTTTCAAGTCTTGCTCTGTCCACCAGTCACGCATGTTGCCTTCGCCATCGAACTTAGCACCTTGGTCGTCGAAACCATGGCCCATTTCGTGACCGATAACGGCACCAATACCACCGTAGTTGACTGCATCATCAGCCGCCAAATTGAAGAATGGCGGTTGCAGAATGGCCGCAGGGAAGACGATTTCGTTCATGGTTGGGTTGTAGTAAGCATTAACCGTTTGTGGGGTCATGTGCCATTCGTCTTTGTCGATTGGCGCGCCCAGTTTGGCTAATGACTTAGCATGTTCAACTTCGCTGGCACGAATAGCGTTACCGATTAAGTCGTCAGCCTTGATGCTCAGCTTGCTGTAATCTTCCCACTTGTTCGGGTAACCGATTTTCGGGTTGAATTTTGCTAACTTATCCGCCGCAGCCACTTTAGTGCTGTCGCTCATCCAGGTTAAATCTTTGATGCTCTCGCCGTAAGCGCCACGAAGATTTTCCACCAGTGCCTGCATACGGTCTTTGGCTTCAGGCGTGAAGTGACGTTTAACGTACACTTTGCCGACAACTTCACCCAGCATGCCGTTAACAGAGGCTACGCCACGCTTCCAACGCGGTTCTTGCTCTTCTTGACCGTTTAAGGTTTTAGAGAAGAAATCGAAGTTTTCGTTGTCCAGCGCTTCACTCAAATAGTTCGCCGCATGCGTCAGTACTTGCCATTGCATGTAGGTTTTCCAAGTGGCTAAATCGGTCGTTTTTAAAACCTCGTTCAGACCTTGGATATAGCTAGGCTGGTTAATGATGATGTCGGTTTGCTTGTCTGCGCCAAGCGCTGTTAAGTAGACAGTCCAATCGATATCCGGTGCCAGTGTTGGCAGATCTTTCACTTGATATAGATTGTAAGTTTTAGTGCTGTCGCGGTTTTCAACCACATCCCAATGCTTAGAGGCAATGGCCGTTTCTAGGGCAAGAATAGACTCAGCGCTGGCTTTAGGATTAGCAAGACCCGCAAGAGTAAACATCTTTTCTATGTGGGCTAGGTAAGCCTTACGGATATTAACGAAGCGTTCTGACTCGTTAAAGTAGTAGTCTTTTTCTGGTAGGCTTAGGCCATATTGATAGAGATGAGTCGCGTAACGGCTAGAGTTTTTCGCATCGATATCGATATAAAATGCCATAGGTGTACCCGCACCAGCGATTTGGCTGTGGGCGAAGTACTTCACCAATTCATTCTTATCTTTTAAGGCGTTAATAGCATCGAACTCACCTTGGATTGGTGTCACGCCCAGTTTGTTGAGCGTGTCAGTATCCATAAATGATCGATATAAATCGGCCACTTTTTGCTCGTCTGTGCCAGTGGCCAGATTGGGCGTTGCTGCCACTTCTTCGATAATGGCTTTTACGTCGTCACGTGATTTTTCACGTAAATCGTAGAAAGCGCCAATGCTAGTGCGATCGGCTGGGATCTCAGTGTTTTTCAGCCAAGTGCCGTTAACATATTTGTAGAAATCGTCCTGTGGGCGAACCGCTTTATCAAAATTAGCGAATTCAATACCAGAGCCCAGTACCTGAGTCACAGCAACTGCGGTGGCTGTTTTAGCGGTTTCAGGTGCTTTAACTTCGGCTGGCTTGTCATTACAGGCAGTCAGGCCTGCGATAAGTGAGGCACACAGTCCCCCAATGAGTACTTTTCTCATGTCGTTTCCTTCGAGTTTATTATTGTGCCCATTATTGGGGCTGTTATTTTTTGCAAAATGGGATTGCTTCAGGCGCAATGAACTATGTTAATGCCTTACTAGGAATCTAAACAAGGTCATTACAGTTTTTATCGCGGATTTATCTTGAGTCATATGTAACTAAAGGTTACCAGTTACAGTCTTAAGCTCATTAGCGGCAAAGTTACCGTATGCAAGCCTTTTCAGGTAAGCGAGCACTTAGCTTTCGCTTTTTTACCCGCGATCAAATTAGCTGCCGGATCGGCTTTGCGGGGTTACCTGCGACCACGGTTTTGGCAGCTACATTTTTTGTAACTACGGCGCCAGCGCCTATGATGGCGTCATCACCAATAATGACGCCTGGCATTATGATAGCGCCGCCACCAATCCATACCCGTTTACCGACCTTAATTGCTTTAGCGGTTTCTAAACCTGAGCAACGCAGCTCGGCATCGAGTGGGTGACTCGAGGTATAAAACTGTGCATTGGGGCCGACCATAGTCTGCTCACCAATAGAAATAGGCGCATTATCCTGCAAGGTGACATTCACATTGATAAACACTTTGTCAGCAAGGGATAGGTTGGCGCCATAACTGATAAAAATCGGCGTGGATATCGTTGCGGCTGGTGATTTATGGGGAATGAGCTGCTGACAGAGTTGGCTGTACTCTGGGGTATCGTGGTCAATTATTTGATTTAATTGTCGATTCAGCCGTTGCTGTTGAGCTCGTAAACTTAATAGTTCGCTGGCAAGGCAATCATATTCTTGGCCTGTGATCATCTTTTGGAATTCAGTCATGTCATCTTTCCCTAGGGTGACTGTCGTAAATGCGTAAGGGCTAAATAGAAACACATCGCTTGCTGAGCAGCAATTCTTTGCCCTTTGAAGTGGTCGGCCTCATAATATGGCAGTTTTCTTTATTGAAGTTGAGTATTAACGTGCGTTTAGACAAATTTATCTGTGAGAGTACCCCACTGACTCGCTCATTAGCGAAAAAAGCCCTGCATCGCGGTGACATCACTTGCGATGGCATAGTCGTCAAAGACTCGGGCTTTAAAGTGACTGAAGGTATGCGTGTTTGTCTCCAAGGCGAGCCTATTGCCTTAGTGGGCGTACGTTATTTAATGCTCAACAAACCGGTCGACACCATTTGTTCAACGATTGATGAAACCTATCCATCGGTATTGAGCTTAGTGGATGTGCCCAAGCCTGAAACCTTGCACATTGCTGGTCGTTTAGATGCCGATACCACAGGGCTAGTGCTGATCACGACCGACGGCCAGTGGTCGCATAAAATCACTTCACCGAAGAAAGAATGCGGTAAACGCTATTTAGTGCAACTCGCCGAACCTGTGGATGCTGGCTTGATTGCAATATTTGCCGCTGGTGTTGAATTGCGCGGTGAAGATGGCTTAACTAAGCCTGCATTGCTGGAGATTATTGAGCCGCAATTAGTGCGACTCACCATCACTGAAGGTAAGTACCATCAAGTGAAACGTATGTTTGCTGCGGTGGGCAACCACGTGCAAGGATTGCACCGTGAAAGTGTAGGCCAAATTGAATTAGATCCCGCCTTAGCGCTGGGTGAATGGCGATATTTGACGCCTGAAGAGATAGCTTCAGTCTAACGAGTTTAATATAAAAAAATGCCGCCTGAGTTTGATTTGTGGCGGCATTTTTTATTTGTGCTAACTAGCTTTTATTATTACTGTTTCTTTAAAATCAGATTACCGCTGATGGTATTCATCTTCACGTTTGCTGCGCCAGAGCCTGTTTGAAATGACAACTCGGCGCGTGGCACGTATTTCTGCTTTTTAGGTTCATCTTGGGTTAAGGTATTTTTGATCTTGCCACCTGGACCACCGTCTACGTCAAAGCTGGCATCCGGCATATCGGCAAAAGTCACTATGATATCTCCACTCACACTTTCTAAATTGGCTCTGTTGAAGTTTTTCGCCAGTGACACTTTTGAGTCACCGCTGACGGTTCTGAGTAGGATTTCCTTAGCGAGACTAAAGTTAGCATTCACTTCGCCAGAAACTTGTTCAACCGTGACTTTTTCGGCCTGAGTTTGACTTTTTAAGTCACCACTTACGAGGCGATAGTTCATTTCCCCTTTACTGTCAGTGTCTTGAATCGTGCCTGATACTGTCTCTAATTTCACTTTACCATCAAGTGCTTGAGTGATGATGTCGCCTGAGACTGTGTGCAACTCAGGTTTACCACTAAGGTTGTTAGCTTTGATATCGCCACTGACGGTATTCAAATCGAGTTCACCTTGGGCTTCGGCGACTTGCAGATTTGCTGAAATAGTATCTGCACTGAGTTTTACTGTCTTTGGCACTTTAATGGTGAGCTGCGAGCCTTTGTCATTACTGCCATTGTAGTGGCGGGGCATTTTGTCTTCGATATTCAGACTGTTTCCCTGTTGCTCGAACACAAAGCCTTCGCTCAATTCATCGAGTGTACCTGTGACGCTGACTTCACTCTTATCCCAGGTTTGAATCGTCACATCGCCGCGCTGGACTTTGATCTGCAATTGGGTGTCGCTGCTAATATTAAGCTGTTTATCAACACTTTGCGCTGCGAACACATTGCCCATCAAACCTAAATAGAGTGTCGAAACCAATAGACTGGCTTTAGTGAGATTGAGGTTACTCATAGGGTGTTTCCTTGTGTCGAGTTTCTAATGGGTAGTTTTTGGCCCTGTTGCAATAGGTCGAGCTCACGTTGCTGCACCCAAAGCCAGAGTTGCCAAAGTTGTTTATCGGTTGGATTTGCTTGTAGAGCTTGGTAAATCTGGGTTGCCGCGCGTCTTAGTTCCGCCAAACCTTGCTCAACGGGCGCGCTGAAACTACTGGTCTGCCAAGCTAGCGCATTCGTTGTCTGCTCTAGGTTATCCACTTGCGCTTGGTGCGATGCCGCGATTTGGGTTAACAGTAACTGTAAGGCCGCATCCCCTTGTTGCTCTGGCATAGCTGAGTTTTGGGCAAGCTCTGTCTGCTGCGTGGTTAATGGATTGAAAGAGGGTAACTGGGTATACCCCAATGCCACCAGAAGGATAAAGGAGGCGGCTATTGCCCACTGTCGACCGTGCTGGGATTGACGCGTTTGCGACATAAGCGGTTTGTCCATGCGCTTTTCAATGCCCTGCCACAGATCATGGCTGGGCGACATTTCTTTGGGGGCGCTATCGATCAGTTGCTCAAGCTGTTGTTCACGGGAAAGCGGCGTTAATGTCATTACAGCATCTCCTGTAGTAGTTGCTTAGCTCTATGGTATTGGGTCTTGCTAGTACCGACCGCAATGCCAAGTAAGTCAGCGATTTCATCGTGTTGATAACCTTCGATGGCGCAGAGTACGAACACTATGCGAGCCCGCTGCGGCAGTTTGAAAATCAACTTGTCTAATCCGCTATAACTTTCATCTGAACTCATAGGTTCAGTTTCATTTTCAAGTGGGATAAATCGTGCCCAAAATGATTGTTGTTTACGAATACTGCTCAAGGCTTGATTGACACAAATACTGTGTAACCAAGTCGAAAACTGACTCTCACCTCGAAATTGCGGCAACTTCTGCCACACTAAAATAAAGCATTCTTGGGTAATGTCTTCCGCTATGGTTTTATGACCACAAAGGCGCAGTGATAGGGCATAGATACGTTGGTGATGGCTTTGATACAGCAGTTTAAATGCGGCTCTGTTGCCTTGGCTGGCTAAGGTGGCTAGTTCAAAGTCAGACATTGCGCTATTGAGTGGGAGTATCCCTGCTGTCACTGTCATTCCCTGCCATAATTATTAAGTGTTGTAGTTTTGACGCACTGAATGCAGCAAAAGGTTTGGAGTCGTAAAAAATATATTTTATTAAGATTCATTATTCAGCGTAACATTTTTGTAATCTGTAGTAGAATCCGCGCGAAATTTACAGTTAAGCTGATGAAGTTATTCATTTTATACCAGTTGGTATGGTGACATTTATATCAGCATTGAGACAGTATATTTAACAAGATTAACACGCATTACTTTGTAAACTATGCCGACAGTATCTTGATGAACTAAGCTAAAAATAATGAGGTGCTCACGGTATGGGAGCTTAAATCCACAAATTGTCAGAGTATTTGATATGAACTTTTCATGTATTGCTACACTTGCGCTGTTAAAGGCTTAATTTGCAGCTATCTTTTTAAGATAGATTATTTATTCGGGGACTTTCTATGCTAATCCGCTCAAAGTTGTTACTCAGCGCAGCTGTGTCTATCTCGGCATTAGTTGCCATGTTTGGATTACAACTCCATTCAAATTCGGTTAAGTCGGAGCTCTCCCATGCCGTTCAAAATGTGCTTGAGTTAGAGCGCGATGTCTTAATTCTGCGTAAAAACGAAAAGGATTTCTTCGCGCGTAAGGATTTAAAATATGCCGAGCTACATAAGCAAAGCCACATGGCAATCGACAGTATTGTCCCAGAATTAGAGAAAGTCTTTAAAGAATACGGTGTGTCCAAGGCATCGCTTGAAAGTTTTGATAGTAATTTAAATCAGTATCAAGCTGCTTTTTCTGAAGTGGTGCAGCTACAGCAGGAAATTGGCTTAACGCCTAAAACAGGTTTGTACGGCACATTGCGTACGGCGGTGCACAATGTTGAAACGCTGCTGAAGCAATACAATCAGCTCGAACTCGAAGTGGCTATGCTGCAACTGAGACGTAACGAAAAAGATTTTATGCTGCGCCGTGAGCTAAGCTATGTTGAAACCTTCGATGTCAACATTGGCAAGTTTAATGACAAGCTACGTTCATCGAGCTTAGATGCCGATACCCAAAATAAAATTGCAGAGCTTATTACTCAGTATCAGAAAGATTTTAAAAGCTTAACCAATAAAGAGCAGCAACTCGGTTTGACCGAGAAAGATGGCACTATGGCGCGTCTTGTCGCGGCCAACCTACAAATTGAAAGCAGCGCGAATGACTTACATAACCTAGCGCTTAAGGCGATTGATGATGCTGAGAGCAGCAGCGTTAATGTAGGTATTGCTGTGTTTATCTTTATCACGTTGCTGCTATCTTTCATCACCTATCTGATTATCCGCAGTATTATCGCCCCGGTTGAGCGTATCACGCAGATCATTGCTCGTATCGAAGTGAGTAAAGATCTGACCTTGAGATGCGATGCATCAACGCAAGACGAACTTGGCGAAATTGCGCAGCATTTCAATAGTATGGTGAGTAGCTTCCAGCAATTGATTGAGCAAGTGATTGAGTCGGTCGCGACAATTAACACCTCCTGTAAGCGCGTATCTGAAAATGCCATGCTTGCCTCTGAAGGCGTTGGCCAACAGCTCAATGAGACCGATATGGTTGCAACGGCGATAACAGAAATGGGCGCAACCATTGACGAAATTGCTAAAACTACAGAGTTAGCGGCGTTGAAAGCGGGTAAGACGCATGATAATGCGCAAAGCGGTCAATTAGAAGTTGAGCAAACGATTCATAAAATTCAGTCGCTTGCTGAGCAGCTCAATAGCTCTGCTGCGGTCATCGGTGAATTGGAGCGTGACAGTGAGACTATTGGTAGTGTGTTAGATGTGATCCGCGGCATTGCTGAGCAAACTAACCTTTTAGCCTTGAATGCCGCGATTGAAGCGGCGCGAGCGGGTGAACAGGGCCGTGGTTTTGCCGTGGTTGCCGATGAAGTGCGTAACTTAGCGATGCGGACTCAATCGTCAACCCAAGAGATTGCGAACATTATTCAGACCTTACAGACGCGTACTCGCTCGATTGTGCAATTGATGGAATCGAGTCAAAAACAAGGTGTTGAGAGTGCGGAGCAAGCGGCGAGTGCCGGTGCGTTACTCAAGCTTATTAATACTGATGTGCGTAACATCATGGACATGAGTACTCAAATTGCCGCGGCGATTGAAGAGCAAAGCATGGTGGCGGCAGAAGTGAATAAGAACGTGGTGGTGATCCGGGATATCGCCGAAGAATCCTCCCATGCGGCAGATGCCAATGCGTCGGCATCGGATGAGCTGAAAGCGCAGGCTGAATTTTTATTCCGTGCGGTCAGTAATTTTAAAATCTAATGAGTAGAAGCCCATTTTAATCTGATGAGCAAAAGCTAACTTAGAAAATACACTAACAAAAACGCACTCCGAGGAGTGCGTTTTTATGTGTGAGTGATTAGCTCTGCAAGCTTAGTGATTCGTTAAAACAGCACACTGTGCATTGGAACCACTCAGATTAGTCAGAACGTTCAGTGACTATGATGAGTGACAGAACTATTAGTGACGGAACATAGCAGAAATAGACTCTTCGTTGCTTACGCGACGAATTGCCTCAGCCAGTACCGCAGACATAGTTAACTGCGTCACTTTAGCCACTTTTAACATTTCTGGGCTTAAAGGAACAGTGTCAGTCACAATCACTTCATCAATCACTGAGTTAGCGATATTTTCAGCCGCTTTGCCAGAGAACACTGGGTGAGTTGCGTAAGCAAATACGCGGTTCGCACCATGTTCTTTTAAGGCTTCAGCCGCTTTACACAGAGTGCCGCCTGTGTCGATCATATCGTCAACGATAATGCAGTCACGACCTTGAACATCACCAATGATGTGCATAACTTGAGCAACGTTTGCTTGTGGGCGACGTTTATCAATGATCGCTAAATCAGAATCATCCAACAGTTTTGCTACTGCGCGAGCGCGAACAACACCACCGATGTCTGGAGAAACAACGACTGGATTATCTAAGTTCTTCGCTAACATATCTTCTAGCAGCACTGGGCTACCAAATACGTTATCAACAGGAACGTCGAAGAAACCTTGGATTTGCTCAGCGTGCAGGTCACAGGTCAGAACGCGGTCAACACCCACGCTAGACAGGAAATCGGCAACGACTTTTGCAGTAATAGGTACACGGGCGCTACGAACGCGACGGTCTTGACGAGCATAACCAAAGTAAGGAATAACGGCTGTGATACGGCCAGCAGATGCACGGCGCAGCGCGTCAACCATCACGATGAGTTCCATCAGGTTGTCGTTTGTCGGCGCGCAAGTGGATTGGATGATGAACACATCTGCACCACGTACATTTTCGTTAATTTGGACACTGATTTCACCATCGCTGAAACGACCAACCACTGCGTCTCCGAGTTTGCAAAATAGACGATCGGCTATCTTTTTAGCGAGACTGGGGGTGGCGTTCCCAGCAAAGAGCTTGATGTCGGGCACTGTATGAACCTCAGGCGTTTGCTTTATATTTTAGTGGCTAGAGTAACGACGATATAGGGACGGGAGGAACCCGAGGCGTTATCGTTAAGTGGTTACTCTAGAAGAAAGTAGTTTAAGGGTGACTGAGTCGCGTGATGAGCGGCGAAAGATTCATCCCTTGTGCAACAAATCCTTGCATTTCAGACGGTAATTTCGCCAAGGCTGCGAGAGCTTGTTGCTGTTGTGTGAATTCCCCGAACACGCATGCGCCTGTTCCTGTCATTCTCGACGGCGCATATTCTAGCAGCCAGCCTAATGCCTTGGCAACTTGAGGGTATTTAGAAACGACTAGTTTTTGACAATCATTTGCCCAAGGTTGGCTCATTAAGGTATCTATGGCCAGTTTCGGGGTATCACGCGGTAAAAGTGGATCTTGGAATACGTCGGCGGTGGAAACATGGGCATCGGGTGTTATGACTAAGTACCAAGGCTCACTCGGATTTACTGCTTGTAAGCGTTCACCCACACCTTCGGCAAAAGCGGCGAAACCATGAATAAAAACAGGAATATCGGCACCCAATTTAAGGCCGATTTTAGCCAATTCTTCGGTCGATAATTGGGTGTGCCATAACTTGTTCAATGCCACTAATGTGGTCGCTGCATCGGACGAGCCGCCGCCTAAACCGCCGCCCATGGGCAGGCGTTTATCCAGCCAGATCTCTGCGCCACCGTTAAAGCCCGTGGTTTGCTGTAATGATTTTGCGGCTCGCAGAATTAAGTTATCGCTGTCAGCGACAACGCCCGACATATTGGAGTGCAAAATCAGTTCAGGGGTTTCAGTGACCTTAAAATCGAGCATGTCGCAGCAATCGATAAACTGAAACAAGGTTTGCAGTTCGTGGTAACCGTCGGCGCGGCGGCCATTAATGTGTAAAAACAAGTTGAGCTTGGCTGGCGCAGGCCAATTGCGGGAAATTGCAGCGGGCATGTTAAGGTTGTTCTCCGACTAAGATCGCGGGCTTGCCAAGAGCTTGCCATTGATTCAGTTGTAGTTTGAGTTGTAAATCACCACGTTCAAGCTTTAATTGATGGGGCACACTGGCGCCGCTCTGGGATTGCCAACTTAAAAATGCGACCTGCCAAGGTGGCGGGGTTTGAGTATTGGTTAGCTGTTTAGGCTTGCCTTGGCTATCGCTTTCTATGACCTGATCATTGGGGCCAACTTGGCCTGTGATCCACAAAGGTAAATCGGCTAAGGGGATGGACCAACCGCTGACACGCTCGAGTAAACGTTGGGCATTATCGTCGCGAAAATCTTTGCCATCGATATGCAAATGGGCCGAGTTCGGGGTTGAGTTAAGCGTCAACACAGTCGTACCCAGCATAGTGGTGAGTGTCAGTTCGTCGCGATCTTCACTGTGGCGCCAGTAGATATTAGCGCTGAGCTTATCGTCGGATGTTTTTATCGCCAGTTTACCCTGTAATTCCCAAGCGGTTGCTTGGCGCGCATCCGTGACTGTGATTGGGCTTAGGTCAGTCATCGGCGGCAAGGTTTCACACCCCGCCAGCAAGAGTAGGGCGCTTAAGGTAAAACAAGAGAAAATGGTTTTTGTGAGGCGCTTCAAATTATTCATCTATGACTGATATACCAAAGTCCTTATGATACGAGGGCTTGGAAAGAATACCAATGCCAAACGTAAAATTTCCATCGGCGGTCACTTAGATTTGCTCCCTTGGGACAAATTTTGCCTTACCTATTATTGATAGAAAATTTAGGTAAGAAGTTAGACCTTTATTCGGTTTTGTTAAGCGTATTCTGTTTTTAGTTGGGCCAATTCAGTAGAATGCCCTTATTAAGAGAGTCGCCAAGAATCTAGAAAGAGTCAGATGAGCCTTGTAGCAATCGGTATTAACCATAAAACAGCCACGGTAGACCTGCGTGAGAAAGTTGCCTTCTCTCCGGACAAAATTCATGACGCTATGAAGAGTCTGGCCAGTCGTACACGCTCAGGTGAAGCCGTTATTGTCTCGACCTGTAATCGCACTGAGTTGTATTGCAACAACGGCGATGAGGCCGACATTATTGCGTGGCTTGAAGAATATCACGGCCTTGATCATAAGGACGTCGCCCCTTGTCTCTATAATTATCATGGTCAAGATGCCGTCAGGCATTTGATGCGTGTGGCTTCTGGGCTCGATTCGTTGATCTTGGGTGAGCCGCAAATTCTCGGTCAAGTTAAGCAAGCGTTTGTTAAGGCCAAAGAGGCTGGAACGGTTGCGCTAACCATAGATAGACTCTTTCAGAATACTTTTTCAGTCGCTAAGAAAGTCCGCACCGACACTGAAATTGGCGCCGCTGCAGTGTCTGTCGCATTTGCGGCTGTTAGCATGGCGAAACATATTTTCTCATCGATATCGACCACTAAAGTACTGTTGATTGGCGCAGGTGAAACTATAGAACTGGTTGCGAAGCATCTTAAAGACAACGGCGTGGCTTCAATGGTCGTAGCAAATCGGACGTTAGAACGTGCCCAAGGCATGTGTGAGGAGTTTGGCGCAACAGCAATTACACTGGCGCAGATACCAGATTATCTCCCAAAAGCCGATATCGTGATATCCTCTACCGCCAGCCCTCTGCCTATCCTAGGTAAAGGCATGGTCGAAAAAGCGCTAAAGCAGCGTCGCCATCAACCTATGTTATTGGTTGATATAGCAGTTCCCCGGGATATTGAGCCGGAAGTCGCCGATTTGGATGACGCGTTTCTGTATACAGTGGACGACCTGCATAGCATTATTGAACAGAATATGGCTTCTCGAAAAGAAGCCGCCGAGCAAGCTGAAGTAATTACTGAAGAACAATCTTTCTTATTTATGGATTGGATCCGTTCTTTAGAGTCGGTCGACAGTATTCGCGAGTATCGCAGCCAGAGCATGGCGGTAAAAGATGAGTTAGTAGAACGTGCCCTGAATAAACTAGCCCAGGGCTCAGACACTGAGCAGATATTGATTGAACTAGCCAATCGCCTGACTAACAAACTTATCCACGCACCGACACAGGCCCTCACGGCAGCGAGTCGTCAGGGCGATTTGAATACTCTCGGTCAGTTAAGATCAGCGCTTGGATTAGATAAACACTAAGGTTAGCGAGTTAAATGAAGGAATCCGTTATCCGCAAGCTGGAAGGCTTGCTCGAGCGCAATGAAGAAGTCATGGCTTTGCTGGGTGATGCTAGCGTCATTTCTGATCAAGACAGGTTTCGTGCGTTATCGAAAGAATATGCCCAGTTAGAAGACGTTGTTGCTGGCTTTAAAGCCTATCAGCAAGCGCAGGCTGATCTCGATTCTGCCAAAGAAATGCTGGAAGAAGACGATGCAGAAATGCGCGAAATGGCGCAGGAAGAGATGAAAGCCGCTAAGGCCAAACTCGAGCATCTTGAAGATGAACTGCAAATTCTTTTACTGCCAAAAGATCCCGACGACGATAAAAACGCCTTCGTTGAGATCCGCGCAGGTGCAGGCGGTGATGAAGCCGCGATTTTCGCGGGCGATTTGTTCCGTATGTACAGCCGTTATGCTGAAGCGAATCGCTGGCAGATCGAAATCATGAGCTGTAACGAAGGTGAACATGGTGGCTTTAAAGAAGTGATCATGAAGGTGAGCGGTGAAGGCGTATACGGCAAACTTAAGTTTGAATCCGGCGGTCACCGCGTACAACGTGTGCCAGAAACCGAATCCCAAGGTCGTGTGCATACTTCTGCGGTGACTGTGGTTGTACTGCATGAAGTGCCTGAAGCGGAAGCGATTTCAATCAATCCTGCCGATCTGAAAGTCGATACTTTCCGTTCATCGGGTGCGGGTGGTCAGCACGTTAACAAAACTGATTCTGCCATTCGTATTACCCACATTCCAACAGGGATAGTGGTGGAATGCCAAGATCAACGCTCGCAACATAAGAACCGTGCCCAAGCCATGAGTGTTCTGGCCGCACGTATTCAAGCTGTTGAAGACGAAAAACGCCGTAGCGCCGAAGAATCGACCCGTCGTAGTCTGGTTGCCAGTGGTGATCGCTCCGAACGTGTACGTACTTACAACTTCCCGCAAGGCCGCGTGAGCGAACATCGCATCAACTTGACTTTATATCGCTTGAACGAAGTGATGGAAGGCGATCTCGATGCCATTTTATTGCCTCTGATGCAAGAGCATCAAGCTGACCAGTTAGCCGCACTGGCTGACGAGCAGGGGTAGTTTTGTCAGATCAATCTAGCATAGCCGAAGCCCTGCAATGGGCTTATGTGCAGTTAGCATCAACCTCTGAATCCGCTCATTTGGATGCAGAGGTTTTGTTGTTATATTGCCTCAATAAAAGCCGCAGCTATTTATACACTTGGCCTGAAAAATCCCTGACGGTTGAGCAGTGGAAACGCTTCCAGCAAATGGTGCAGAAACGCCAAAAGGGCGTGCCTGTGGCACATATTGTCGGTGAGCGCGAATTTTGGTCGCTGCCTTTTATCGTCAACGACACGACTTTGATCCCGCGTCCCGACACGGAAATTTTAGTCGAAACCGCCTTGAACATGCCGCTTTCTACCTACGCTAAAGTGCTCGACTTAGGAACAGGCACTGGGGCAATTGCGCTGGCGTTGGCGTCTGAGCGTGAGTCTTGGCAAATCACGGCGGTCGATAAAGTCGATGATGCCGTGGCTTTGGCTATCGCGAACCGTGAGAACTTAAAGCTGCCGCAGGTCGATATTCTTCAAAGTGATTGGTTTAGCGCGGTAAAGTCGCGTGACTTTGACTTAATCGTCTCAAATCCGCCTTATATTGATGAGACTGACGAACACTTGCATCAAGGTGATGTGCGTTTCGAGCCCCAAAGCGCGTTAACCGCCGCCGAGGAAGGCTTTGCCGATCTGTATTATATTGCCAACACTGCCCGAGATTACTTAAAGCCTAACGGCTATATCCTGCTCGAGCATGGCTTCGAACAGGCGGTAAGACTCAGAGCTAAGCTTATCGAACTGGGCTACGAGAATGTCGCCACAGTGCGAGACTTTGGCAGCAATGACAGATGTACTATGGGTAAATGGGCGGAATAACGCGCTGCTTTAAGTGAAGATATTTATCCAGTTATACCGATTTAACGAACGCCATTGGTTATCGCCAATGGCGTTTTTGTTTTCTAAAGAGTCACCTTAAACTGATATTAAGGTGACAATCGTGAACCTCAAACATCACAACACTTTTACCATAAAGAATTTACTGCCGGTTTCTGGGTAGGCTTGTTGTATCCATTGTACGCGATAGCCGTGGCGCTCATAGAAGGGCTTAGCTTGAAAATCTAAGGTATCGAGCAGGGCAAATTGGCAGCCGCGCGCTTTTGCTTGGCTTTCTGCTTCTAATAGCAAGCGCGTGCCGATTTTTTGGTGTCTTAGGGTGCCATCGACCCACAGATACTCAATTAACAACCAATTGCCGAAGGTTTTGCCGCTTATTCCCGCTAACAGTTTACCTTCGGTATCTTGTAATTTGAGGCCGAGATTTTTACGGCTAAGCCCTTGCCATTGGGCTTGGTTAAACTCGACAATTTTTTGTTTTACGGCATCGGCGAACTCGGTTGATTCGTCGTTAATTAAGCTTAAATTCATCGTGACTTCTCGTTTGATTTTTTATGATGTTAGCTCTGGCTATCTAGGCTGATAGGCATTGGTATGCCGTCACGGATTAGGGTAAACTAGCGCCTTTGTCACTGACCATAAGTATCGTAATGGAAACTTTTTACAGTCTATATCCTGCGGTTAAACATCTGCATTTTACCTTTATCGCGTTAAGCGTGTTGCTGCTTACCGTGCGCTTTGTTCTGCATCTGCGCCAATCGGCTTTGATGGAGAAGAAACTGCTCAAGATAGCGCCCCATGTTATCGACACTTTCTTATTGCTGTCGGGTTTAACCCTGTGTTTTATGATCCAACAATTTCCTTTTGTGGATCCTTGGATGACCGAAAAAATCGGTGCTGTAGTTGCTTACATTGTCCTAGGTGCGATTGCCATAAAGGCAAACAGAAACAAGTTGTTCAAAGTATTTGCTTACTTAGGCGCGATAGGCTGGCTGGTTTATGCTGCTAAATTGGCTCATTTTAAACAAGCGGTATTATTGGGTTAATGGGTAACTACACTCTGCAAGATGGCATTTCATTGCCCGAGTCGGCATTGGATGTAGGTGCGCACCTTGGATTTTCTAAACTAGAAGCCGCTAAATGGGCTTGGTTTGAAATGGCGGGAGCCGTATTAAGTCATTACTTGGTTGACCAACAACAGCGTTTTAATGCGCTGTTGCATTGGTTTTACGAGGATTTAGGCTTTTGTGTCCGTGATAACTACTTCAGTACAGAGGCGGCGGATTTAGGCACTTGCTTGATTAGCCGCCAAGGGAATAGCACTACGCTGGCAACTGTCTTGATGTTACTGGCGAAGCAGTTAGATCTTGAGCTTGAACCGATATTGCTACCTGGTAATACTGTGCTGCGTTGCAAGATTGCCGGTGAAGTGAGTTATCTGGATCCTTTGACAGGCAAGAAGCTCAACCGTCACCAGTTGCATGTGTTAGTGCGCGGCGAGTTAGGCAATGCGGCCGAGCTTAAGGCGAGTTACTTAAAGCCAGCAACGGTGAAAAAACTGCTGACGCGTATGCTGCATGAGCTAAAAGCGGGTTGTATAGTGTCGCATCAATTTGAGGCGGCGATGGAATGTTGCAGTCTGCTGTTGCAATGGCATAGCGATGATGTGCACCTCAATCGTGAGCGAGCCTTTATCGCCCAGCAGCTGGGTTGTATCAATGTGGCAGCTGCTGATTTGCAGCATTTTGTCGATAACAGCCCCCACGATCCCGTGATCGAAATCGTGAAGATGCAGCTCAAAGAATTAAACGAGCATGCCGAGATTTACCATTAAAGCAGAGCCTTTCGGGGCTCTTCTTATTTATCAACTATTCAATCCAATCAGCAAAATAATAATACTGGGCAGATGGAAGTTTGACCCAGGGACTTAAAGGTTAAGTCTCTAATAAAAATAAAATAATAACTGTATTAACAGGGAGAAATTAGCATGACAAGCACGGCTTTAGTGACGAACGATGCCACGGCGTTAGGGATACTCGCGACAATTCTAGGTTTTGTATTTTATACCAGTAGCAGTAGTCATCCTTTTTGGCAGAAGTTTTATCGTTTTATTCCCGCCCTTTTGTTGTGCTATTTCTTGCCATCATTATTGAATACCTTTGGGGTGATCGACGGTAATACCTCACAACTGTATTTTGTGGCGTCACGTTATTTACTGCCAGCGTGTTTAGTCTTATTAATTTTAAGCGTTGATTTAAAAGCTATTTTAAGTTTAGGGCCGAAAGCCTTAATCATGTTTTTAACCGGCACTGTCGGTATCGTCATCGGTGGCCCGATTGCCTTGCTGTTAGTGTCGATCATCGAGCCCTCTTTAATTGGAGTTGATGGTCCTGATGCGGTATGGCGCGGCATGACGACCTTAGCCGGAAGCTGGATTGGTGGCGGCGCAAACCAAGCCGCGATGAAAGAAATCTATGCGGTAGGTGGCAATATTTTCTCTGTGATGGTGACAGTCGATGTGATTGTCGCCAATATCTGGATGGCCGTATTGCTGTTTATGGCCTCAAAGGCGAAAGAGATTGATGCGAGAACGGGGGCCGATACCTCAGCAATTGAAGCGTTAAAAGAAAAAGTTGAAAAGTATCACGCTGAAAATGCACGCATTCCTAATCTGCGCGATCTTATACTGATTGTCGCCGTTGGCTTTGGGATCACAGGTATCGCCCACATGGCCGCCGATTTCCTTGGGCCATTTTTTGAAGCGAACTACCCTTGGACCGAAGATTACAGCTTAACTTCTAAGTTTTTCTGGTTAGTGGTGATAGTCACAACCATTGGTTTGGCGATGTCCTTCAGCCCAGTACGCCATTTAGAGGCTGCGGGGGCATCGAAAGTGGCGTCGGCCTTCCTTTACATCTTAGTGGCGACGATTGGTCTGCATATGGATGTGAGTAAAGTGCTCGACACGCCTTTGTACTTTTTAATCGGTATTGTGTGGATGATAGTGCATGCTGGCTTTATGTTATTGGTGGCTAAGTTGATAAAAGCGCCGCTGTTTTACATGGCCGTGGGTAGTCAAGCAAATGTCGGCGGTGCGGCATCTGCCCCTGTTGTTGCTGCGGCATTTCACCCCGCTTTAGCGCCTGTTGGTGTGTTGTTAGCCGTATTTGGTTATGCGTTAGGGACTTACATGGCGTGGCTCTGTGGTCAACTTTTACAGCTAGTTGCAGCATAGCGGCCTTAGCCCTATATTCAGTTCATCGCTGGGAAAGGTTCCAGCATTTTAGAGAGAAGTTGCGATGAGTAATAAAATCATAAACCTAGGTTCAATCGAGATTGCTAACGATAAACCTTTCGTGTTGTTTGGTGGCATGAACGTGCTTGAGTCTCGCGATCTCGCTATGTCGATTGCTGAAACCTACGCCGAAGTGACCCAAAAACTGGGTATTCCTTATGTGTTTAAGGCGTCCTTTGATAAGGCGAATCGCTCTTCAATCAACTCTTACCGTGGCCCAGGTATGGAAGAAGGTTTGAAGATTTTTGAAGAAATCAAAAAGACCTTTAACTTACCTTTGATCACTGACGTGCATGAAGTGCACCAGTGTGCACCTGTTGCTGAAGTGGTTGATATCATTCAGTTGCCAGCATTCTTGGCCCGTCAGACAGATCTGGTTGTCGCTATGGCAAAAACCGGCGCTATCATCAACGTGAAAAAACCACAGTTTTTAGCGCCGCACGAAATGCGCCACATCATCACTAAGTTTAACGAAGCGGGTAATGACGAGATCATCCTATGTGAACGTGGTTCAAGCTTTGGTTATAACAACTTAGTCGTTGATATGTTGGGCATGGATGAGATGAAGCAATCTGGCTACCCAGTGATTTTCGATGCGACCCATGCACTGCAACGCCCTGGTGGTCGTGCCGATTCTGCTGGCGGACGTCGTGCACAGGCGACCGAATTAGCGCGCAGCGGTATGGCGCTAGGTTTAGCGGGTCTATTCATTGAAGCCCATCCCGATCCAGATAACGCTAAGTGCGACGGCCCATGTGCCTTACCTTTGCATCAGTTAGAAAATTATCTGAAGCAAATGAAAGCGATTGACGATTTGGTTAAATCCTTCGATCCCATCGATACCAGCAAGTAATCGCAAGCTAAGACTTAATGAATTAGTGATTTAATCCCAAAGCCTCGACTCGTTCGGGGCTTTTGTTTTTCAGCTGAAATAATCCGATGGCCATAACCCTGTAGCTATCTGAAACATTAATGTTTTATGATGAGGTTTGCCTTGCTCTCGTCTTTATTGCCGACTCATTCTTTACGGAATACCTTCATGTGGATCTTATTAACTTTGCTGGCGGCATTTATGCAGGCTTGGCGTAATGCATTTCAAAGCCAGCTGAGTAAAGAGGTGAGTGTCGCGGGCGTTACCTTAGCGCGTTTTATTTGGGCAGGGCCCATTGCCGCCGTGTATCTGGCGGGTTTATATCTTTGGCAGGATGTCGGAGTCCCCGATTTTAGCGGCCGTTTTATCGGTTTTATCTTAGGCGCCTCGGCGATGCAAATCCTAGCGACGGGTTTGATGGTGAAACTGTTTAAGCTGCAGAACTTTGCCATTGGGGCAGGGCTGGCTAAGAGTGAAGCTGTGGTTGCGGCGATATTAGGCACAGTGTTTTTTGGGACTCATTTGTCGCCATTAGGTTGGTCGGGTGTATTGCTGGGCGGTGTGGCTATTTTTTTGATGAGTACCAAGCAAGGCCTGCGAAGTCTGTCGCTCAATACGGTATTGATTGGTTTAGCCTGTGGTACTTCGTTTGCGCTGACATCGCTTTGGGTGCGGGAGGCGAGTTTGTGTTTGAATATCGGCTTCCCCTATAGCGCCGCTTGGGTGCTGTTATTCGTGATTAGTCTACAGACCTTAGTGTTAGTCAGTTATCTGTTACTTAAGGATAAATCCACACTGGCCGCGTTATGGCAGCGACCTAAGCTAACCTTACTAACTAGTACCGCCAGTTGTTTAGGTTCTATCGGCTGGTTTAGTGCTATGTCGCTGCAGGCAGTGCCTTATGTAAAAACCTTAGGTCAAGTTGAAGTCTTCTTTATGATCTTAATTGCCACCTTTTGGTTGAAGGAAAAAGTGAAGATAAAAGATATGCTTGGATTAATCCTTATTGCTATGGCCGCCATTTTAGTGATGTGGGAATAGATTAAAACTCATTGATGTCATTCTGATTTTTTATACTAGAATAAAATTCGATTTAGCCTGTTTATATCAAGCTGACATGAACTGAGATACAAACATATACACGTCTTGCAGCTTAGATTTTGATACCATTTTTAACCGAGTGCTGTGCGAGTTAAGGAACTAAACAGAGAACTATGCGAAGAAAAATAGCAAAATTAAATCTGCCATTGTGGCAATGGCTGGCAGTGATATTGTTTCCCATTGGGGTTGCTGTGGTCGCAAGTTATCTCTCTGCACAGTATTTTGTGGAAGATAAAGTCAAAGGTGTGGGGGGGATTTATGTAGGCCACATAGATACGTTGATCTCACATGCCGATGAAATCAGCCATTATGCATTGGCGCTGAAGGACACTGAGTGCCAAGAATTACACAACTATATGTTGTTCCAGCCTTACTTTCGCTCAGCTTTAATATTTGATTCACAACGTGTTTATTGTTCATCTAAAACAGGTGATATCGACGTTCCTTTAGGCATAGTCAGTACCACTGAAAATCTTGAAATACCTAACCAGTTTATTATTGGCGGCACGCCTTTTATGCCTGAGGTGCCTGCGATAGTAGCATCAAACTGGGAGCCGATATCTAAGCACGGCGCTGCTGTGATTATTGAAGGGCAATATTTATTAGACTCCTTTGTACAGCCCAATGTGTTTCCCAGCGCAGTGATCAATGTCGCTTTATCTATAAATGGTAAAACGATTCCTGAGTCACCCGAATTTAAACAAAATGAGGTGATGACGCTCGATTCTGATAAGCACAATTTTTCAGTGTTATTAGCAATGTCACCTGCCTTTTTCTGGCATTTCTTTTGGATATTTTTGGCCATTTCTTTGCCCGTTAGCATAGTCTTGATTACGGGGACTATTCTATTTGTGCTCTATTCAAGGGTTACTCGCCATTCCCTTGCCGATGACATTCGCAGTGGGATAGAGAACGAAGAGTTTTTCTTAGTTTATCAGCCAGTGATTTGTGCCGAGGACGGCAAGGCAAAAGGCGTTGAGGCATTAGTGCGTTGGCAGCACCCACAAATGGGCTTAGTGCGGCCTGATTTGTTTATTCCCATTGCCGAAGAGGGCAAGTTAATTGTCCCATTGACCAACTATATTTTTGAGCGGGCATTAAAAGATTTTGCTGATATGAAGGTCGAACCGGGCTTTAGAATTGCGTTTAACGTGGCGCCAGAACACTTTACGCAGGATGATATTGAGTCGAAATTTATTCATCTGCGGGATTCCCTGGAGCGTATTGGCGTTAAGCCGTTGATTGAAATCACCGAACGGCAATTATTAACGCCGGATATTTGCCAGCGCATTGAAAGCTTACGCCAGTTGGGGATTCTAGTGGCCATCGATGATTTTGGTACTGGGCAAACCACTTTATCCCTGCTGCAAACGATGCCGTTAGACTATCTGAAAATTGATAAATGTTTTATCGATACCATAGGACAAGATTCCGTCACTTCCCATGTGCTTGATACTATTATTGAACTTTCCCATAAGATGAATTATGTCGTGGTGGCAGAAGGGGTTGAGACGCAGGAGCAGGCGGATTATTTAACCAGTCGCCAAGTGCATTTTCTGCAAGGGTATCTCTTTGCTAAGCCGATGAAACTCGCCGATTTAAAGCTATGGTTAGTCGAGCATTTTAAACGTTAGCATCATAAAATCAGTCAGCAATAAGGGCACCTAGGTGCCCTTATTGCTGTTCAAGCGTTATAGCTAAAAGTGCGTGTTAAAGGCTTTGGTTTAAGCCTCTGGTTGAAAGCTTAGCGTTAAAGTCTCTTTTTAAAGTTTCTGGTTAACAGCTCTGGCTAGAGGCCCATTCAAAGGCTGTAGCCAGTTTCTTCGTGTTCCGATAAATCTAAGCCGTTAACTTCTTGTTCTGTGCTGACACGAAGGCCGCCAAGTAGCTTACGGATGATCACGAACAGTAACCAAGTGACCACAGCTGTATAAGTGAATGTTGCCGCGACCCCGATAATCTGTACCCCAAGTTGGTCTATCATGGTTTCGTTCACGGCCGCAAAACCGTAGCCGCTAAAGACGCCTAATTGGGTCGAGCTAAACACGCCGGCCAAAAGAGTTCCGAGAATACCGCCAACCCCGTGTACGGGGAAAACGTCTAAGGAGTCATCGATCTTAAGTTTCTGTTTGATATAGACCGTTGAGTAAAAACACACGATCCCGCCGAGTAAACCAATCACTAAGGCGCCCGCTGGGCCAACATAACCAGACGCCGGAGTGATAGTGCCTAAGCCTGCTACCATGCCGGTGACTATGCCAAGGGCGCTGGGTTTACCAAACTTAATCCACTCAATTGCTGCCCAGGTCATCGCGCCCATAGAAGCGGCGAGATGAGTTGCTAAAATCGCCATGGCTGCGGTGCCATTGGCGCCGAGCGCGCTACCACCATTAAAACCGAACCAACCGACCCACAGCATGCCCGCACCAGTGACTGTCATGGTGAGGTTGTGCGGCATAATCGCTGAGTTTAAAAATCCCTTGCGCGGACCTAGCACTTTAGCGGCCACGAGCGCTGCAACCCCGGCGGTAATATGCACTACGGTTCCGCCCGCGAAATCGTACAGTCCTAGCTGTGCTAACCAGCCTCCGCCCCACACCCAGTGGGTGATCGGCGCATAAACCAATAATAACCAAGCCCCTGAAAAGATGAGCACGGCTGAAAATTTCATTCGCTCGGCAAAGCCACCGATGATCAGTGCCGGCGTGATGATGGCAAAGGTCATTTGAAATAGCATAAACAGGGGCTCAGGAATATCCCCACTGAGACTATCGCGGCCAATGCCTGACAGTAATGCTTTACCTAGGCCACCGATAAAACTATTGCCCGCATCGAAGGCGAGTGAATAACCTATGGCAAACCATAAAACTGAGACAAGGGCGGCGATAGAGAAGCACTGCATCAATATCGAGAGTACGTTTTTACTGCGTACTAAACCGCCGTAAAATAAGGCTAATCCGGGTAAGGTCATCAACAACACCAGCGCGGATGAGCTTAAGATCCACGCAGTATTCGCGGCGCTGAACTGACCCTCATCGGCGACAGCATTGGTCGCCAACATACTGAATAATATCAATAGATATTTAAAACTGAGTCTGAAGTTCGCTAGTATCATAGGGCATCCACTCCTTCTTCCGAAGTACGAATGCGCACGACTTGTTGGAGTTCGGTCACAAAGATTTTGCCATCGCCCACTTTGCCTGTATGGGCCGCGGCAATAATGGCTTCGATAATGGCTTCTTCTTGATCTGAGTGAATGGCGACTTCGAGCTTCATCTTAGGCAAAAAGTCCACTGCGTATTCGGCGCCACGATACAATTCTGTATGGCCCTTTTGGCGGCCAAAGCCGCGCACTTCAGTGACTGTCATGCCATGGACGTTGAGCTGAGTTAAGGCTTCACGTACATCGTCTAATTTGAACGGTTTAATGATTGCGGTGACCAGTTTCAATTTTCTCTCCAACAAACTTCAGACTCAATTTATTGGAATAAAGCAGGAATCAGGCCATATAAACAAAGCATTTATTATCATTGCGTTAACATTCAGTCGCACCGAAATAGCATCAAGGATTGATGCAAAACGGTGCAAAACAGAATCAAATCGCCCTGATTTGGTGCGTTTTATTGGTGCAAGATAAGTTCTGCTGGCAAGTATCTGTGCAGATAGTGCCGAGTGGATATAAAGCGAGGGGAGTCAGCATTTTAATACGCTGCATTAGTGCGGGAAATTAACGCGTGATTTACAGATTACTTTTATTAAACAGCAGATTAAGCTTAGGTTGACTAGGCAAGTTTTCATCGCTTAAACGGCTAACTGTTTGACTCGCGCCCAGAGCTCGGCATTGACTGGTGCACTTAAACCGTGCGCTTGTGCGCGCTCACAGATATAGCCGTTAATTTGGTCAATCTCGGTTCGCCTTTGATGCGCAATATCTTGGTGCATCGACGAGAAGTTCCCCGCAGTGAGACGGATCACTTGGTAGACCCTGTCGTGCAAAAATGATTGATCAAGCGACACGCCATCATGTGCGGCAACCATGACCAACTCATCGATAATACTATTTATCATTTCACTAAAATCTGGCTCAGCTAGTTTGCCATTGGGGCATTGATATAGCGCCGTAAGCGGATTGATGGCGGCATTGACTGCGAGTTTTTGCCACAGGCAAGGCACAATCGCATCGACCCATTCACTGCTCGGAATGGCAGCCAGCAAAGCGTTGCGATAATGCTTCGTCAGTTCAGCGCCAGCGAAATGCCCCAGCTGAGTCAGCCCTTGTCCGGTTTGCTTAATCTGCCAATGGGCTTGACGTAACACCCCTTGGGACGTTGTCCCTAGACTTAGCCCTCTGCCATTGGCTTGCGCATTAATCAGCGGTGCCAGCGCTAAATGAGGTCCCATGCCATTGTGTAATAACAAAATATGACATTGGCTAGGCAGTTGCTTGAGTAAGGGGGAGAGCGCATCGAGCACTTGATAGGCTTTAACGCAGACAATCACTAGACGGATATTGTCGAGCGCATCGGCAGTTAAGATAGGCACAGAATACGGGATAGCTTGTATCTGTTGATGGTCATCTGCAGACGCTAATGGGGTAAAACTCAGTACCTGCTGGCTAGATTCGAGGGCATTACGGCCGATAAAACCGACATTCATGCCCGCAACTGTCAATTGGCGACAGATCAGTTGCCCAACGGCACCTGCACCTAAAATGGCAATATCCACAGCATGAGTCATATTCGCAGCCTTAAGGTTTCTGTATCAGTGCCCATTTATAGCGTTCGAACTAATCTTCCCGCAACTGCGCCGCACGGAAGTATTTGCCATAGGCCCAATTACAAAAGTAGAACAGCGCTATGCCGGCAAAGTCGGCAATGACATCCGCCACAGAGGCGCTACGGTAGGGCAAACGCGATTGCACTAGCTCAATTAAAATGGCATAGCTTGCCAATGTGAGCGATAGCCAATACCACTTAGGTTTGAAAGCGAGGTAGGAGAGATAGGAGAGGCAAAAAAAGCTCCCAAGATGGCCTACCTTGTCGATATTCGGAATACTTTGCGAATAGGTTGGTCTGGAAAATACCAGATAACTGATCACGACAAAGGCTACGGCTAAAGCCAGCTTAAATAGGGTGTTTTTAGTTATCACAAATATGTTTGCATTAGCTTAGAGTGGGCCAATGATAGGAAAATCCACCACTAAAGTCATCCATGATTACGCTTTTATTCTAGGCTTTACCTTCAACTTAGGCCTGTGTGTGGGTAAACTAGCTGCATATTAATTTGATATGGGACATAAAAACTATGCCTTCAATGGATATTGTGTCAGAAGTGAATGAAGTTGAACTGCGTAATGCGGTTGATAATACTAAGCGTGAGCTGGCGACACGTTTCGATTTTCGCGGTAAAACGGCTGACGTGGAATATAAGGACCATGTGGTCACGTTAACCGCTGAAGATGACTTCCAATGCCAACAATTAGTGGACATTTTACGTATGCAACTGAGCAAACGTAATGTGGATCCGTCTTCGATGGAAGTCGATGAGAAAGCCATCCACAGCGGTAAAACCTTCTCCCTAAAAGTGAAGTTTAAAGAAGGTATCGAAACCTTGATCGCTAAAAAACTGGTCAAGCTAATTAAAGACAGCAAACTTAAAGTGCAAGCGTCTATTCAGGGCGAGAAAGTACGAGTTACAGGTAAAAAACGTGACGATTTACAAGCTGTCATGGCGTTGGCACGTGAGTCTGAGTTAGGCCAGCCCTTCCAATTTGATAACTTTAAAGATTAATCGAGCAAAATTGCTTTAACGTGATGCAGTATCGCGTTTGCCCTTTTGTCTTTAAATGTAAAAGCCCTCACATCAAGGTGTGAGGGCTTTTTTATATTGATGACATAAGTGCTATGAGACCTTAATCCGATTTTGCTGGTGCACTTTTTGACGAATCATCCATTAATGATGTGCTGGGGTGCGGCGCATACTTGTTGACTAAGATAACCAAAAACAACACAGGAAAACCAATAACACTGGCGGCGACAAAGAAGTTCACATAGCCAAATGCGTCGACATAAGCCCCCGAGAAGCCCGCGATAAATTTAGGGAACAGCAGCATAATCGAAGACAGTAAGGCATATTGCGTTGCACTGTAGCCGCTGCTGGTGAGACTCGATAGATAGGCGATAAAAGCCGCCGTGGCGATTCCGGCGCTAAAGTTGTCTACGGAAATGGCAAAGGTTAAAAAGGGTACGTTGTAGCCAATCACTGCCTGCCACGCGAATAACAGATTGGTTACTGCAACCAGCAAAGCGCCAAGGAAAAGGATCTTCATCGTGCCATAACGCGCTAACAAAACACCGCCGAAGGCTGCGCCGACTAAGGTCATGATCAGGCCATAGATTTTACTCAAATAGGCAATTTCTTCTTTAGTGAAGCCCATATCCACATAAAAGACGTTCGCCATAATGCCCATCACAATATCCGAGATCCGGTAGCAAGAAATCAGCAATAGGATGAGGATAGCGCTGCGGCCATAGCGTTTGAAAAAGTCGATAAAAGGCAAAATACTGGCCGTGTATATCCAAGACATGCCAGCGGCGATAACTCTTGGATAAGTGGCGCTTAAGCGTTGCTTTAAGGCTAATTCGGTTGCATCGGCGGCGCGGGTATCGACTTCTGGCTCACGGCTAAAAAGTGTGGTCAAAATCCCCACGGACATTAATCCCGCCATAATCAGGTAAGAGGTTTGCCAGGCGACTAAGTTATATGCTGTGTTACCGGGTTCGACCCAAGCCGCTATGGTGAGTGCACCTGCGGTCGCGATAATCATGGCGCTGCGGTAACCCACTTGATAGGCGGCGGCTAATGCGGCTTGCATCTTTTCTGGGGCGGATTCAATCCGAAAGGCATCAATAACAATATCTTGGGTGGCGGAAGCAAAGGCGACCATTAACGCGAATAGTGCCAAGCGTTCGAGATCCTTGAGCGGATCGCTGAACGACATACCTAAGATAGCCCCCACCAATAACAGCTGAGCGAATAGCATCCAGCTGCGGCGTCGTCCTAGAAAGCGAGTTAACAGTGGTAGCGAGAGTCGGTCGACTAAGGGCGACCAAGCCCATTTAAACGCATAGGCCAAGGCTATCCAGCTGAAATAACCGATTGAAGTGCGATCAACACCGGCTTCACGCAACCAAAAGGATAGCGTTGAAAATACCAGCATTAATGGTAGACCGGCGGAAAAACCCAGTAATAACAGGATCAAAACCCGCTTGTGATAATAGACACTGAGCGCATCGAGTGTACGTTGAATAAAACCTGTTGCGGACATAGGTATGAGTCTAAGTGTTTAATCCGCCTAGCTTACGGGTAAGGTGCCATAGGGTTCAAGGGCTAATGGCATTCCTTTTGTACAAGGCTCTTTTTTGGCGCATTTTGATGATTGAATATGGCTTAAGCGTTAATCTTCTGTTGCTAAGCGTTTGCAGCGGTTTTTATCGTCAGCATTAATTGTCGGCATTGATTGCCAGTATTAATACCTTAAGTAAAAGAGATCACAAAAATGAAGGGGGAGGAATGAATTGCGCGATAAAAAAAGGCCCTGATAACAGGGCCATTTTCTATCGATAGGAATGCTGAACTTAAGGTCTTATCCCGACGCATCCCTGCGGCACTCGGCCGCCTAAACTCAGATAGTCACAGCAATCATTCACTTGCTTACGCAGATATTGATTACCGCGGATCACACAGTCTGGCCACCTGTTAAAGCTGTGGAGCAAGTGCCAAAACACTTTTTCAGTTTCCGTTTGCGCTTCGCCAGTCGAATTCAATTGCTGCCATTCTTCTAACGTGTCCCATAAGTAAAGTTGCACTTCATGGAAGTCGAGTTCTTCACTCAAAAACGCTTTTCCATAAAAGGCGAGTTGGGGCGCTTTATTATCGATGAACTCAGTTGCCGTCATCGTTTGCCTCCTTTCTGTTTGCTATAACAGTATAGATGCAAAATTAGCGCTTTTGCTCGAAATTATTTTTGGATTACTGTTTAGGTAATAACTTAGCGGTTTTCAATACTATAGGTGTCACAGGGACGTCAGGCCAATTGAGCTTAGTGTTCGTGCCTGTCTCAACGACAGACATAGCTTCGAGGACAGTTTTACCTTCAATCACTTCACCAAATACGGCATAACCCCAACGGCGTTTGGATGGGTCGAGCTTAGTATTGTCGGCCACGTTGAAGTAGAACTGGCGTGTGGCTGAGTGCGGCTCGTTTTCCCGCGCCATGGCGATAGTGCCTATGCTGTTGGTGAGGCCATTTCCTGATTCGTTGACTATCGGCTTGCCGTCTGGCAACTCTTCATACTTAGGGGTGAGTCCACCGCCTTGTACCACAAAGTCACTGATCACACGGTGAAATATCGTGTTGTCGTATTCGCCTTTGACGACATAAGTTAAAAAGTTATCGACAGTGATCGGTGCGCGTGTCCTATCTAGCTCGACCACTATTTTGCCTAAGCTAGTGTCAAACTCGACTCTGGGATACAAGGTATCGGCCTGAATGTCGAGTGCGAGGCTATTGTGACTCATAAAGAGAAATAAGAGGGCTGATATCCAACGGAGCATATTGATTTCCTTATAATAAACTGACGCTGTTATTGTTGTAGAAACTGATTAAGCTCAGGATCATTAAGAATTTCACCTGTGAGTTGGCCGAGTAATTTATTCATATCCAGCTCTAAGGTCGCAAAATCGGGCGTTAAAGGGCCTTTTAAGGTGCCTTTTGCCTTGTAACGTTTAACCAGTTCTTGGGTTGAGTTTTTGGCTTGCACTGCGATTAACACACTGTGTTTTGCCTCATAACCAAAAGTCTTTTTAGTGACATCCATTTGCAATTCTTCTAATTGAATTTGCACTGAATTGGTTGCACTAGGATCGATTTGATAACCGGCTTGGCTAAAGCCGGCGCGGAATACTTCATCGAGCAGCAATTTAGGCGGTTCACTCGGGCCGACCAAACGTGTTTTTGTCCCTTCTTCAATAAAGCGCGCCACGTAATCGACGGTGCGTGTATCGACGGTTTCAAGAGAGATAGGAACACGTTGCGCGGTTTGTTGGCTGATATTGGGCACTTGGGGACTGAAAGCCATATGAGTCGGGTTTTGGCTGGCACAGCCCGCAAACAGCAGGGGAAAAGTCAAAGTCAGTAATAGCCGTTTCATGGGATCTCTCGTACAAGTAAAAGTGGCTACAGCATACCAGAAATCACTTTTGATGCCACAGAACACCTCGATTCAGTTGGAGTACAGCTTACAGTGATAACATCCAGTGTTCACTATGGGTTAGTTCATTTCATCTGGAGCAAAACATGTCAAAACTGTCGTTAATTTCGATTGTTGTGGGCCTGACAATGGCGTCAAGCATCATTAGCACCTATGCATTCGCGGGGGATTCTGCCCATATACTCGGCGGCAGTTTAGGCTACGGTACTCAAGAATTTGAAACCAACAGCGGTAAATATGATGCAGGTGATACCTTCACCAGTGACTTGTATTACCGTTATATGCTCAACGAGAATTTTGGTTTTGAAGCGGGGTATTTAATGGGGACGGGTGGAGTGGCGAGTGCACTTATTAGTGGTATCAGTGAAATCAAAGATTTACATTACCAAGGTATCAGAACCACTGCTTATGGCGAATATGCGTTGTCTCGTGGTAATAGTCTGTACGCCAAGCTCGGCGCCGCTTATACCAAAGTGAGTTATGAGATGGATAAGCAAGAGATGGATTCGGATGATGTAGGATTTTACGGCGCTGTAGGTTGGCAATATCGTTTTCGCTCTGGCTTTGGACTCAATCTTGAGTACCAATATGTGCCAATGAAAGAGTTAGAGCTGCAAGGGGTCAACTTTGGCGTGAGTTATCGATTCTAACTCGCAAATATTATCAATTAAGCGCCCTTGGCGCTTTTTTCGTTTTAGAACCTTGGATATTAAAGCTGTAAACAGAATACTCGCCCGCAACAAAGTGACAACATTTTAGCCTTGCACTCTTTTAATGCAAAGGGGGACAGGTTAGAGTAAAAATTCGATGTTTAGAATGAGAGAGCACAAATGCTCCCGCGTCCTTTCTGTAAGGCTTAGTCATGTTAACGATAGCAACGCAAATCGCCCCAGATAGCCTGATCAATCCCAAGGGCTTACCCCATTTCGGCCATTTTGATGGCATAGTTAAAACCTTAGGTTTAGTGGACTTTGCCTACTTCGATACTATGGATAAACCCGCTTCAGCGTGGGCCAAGCATTTCGATTATAAACAATTTCAGTTTGTCTCTTTGGTCACACCGCGTTATGTCCTAGGCATCGCGCTCGCCGATATTGCCTACGTCGGCAGTGCGTTTTGCTACTTATACGATATTAAAACCAACACACTCACTCAGCTTGATTGGCTAAAACCTTTGAGGTTTGGCTATCAGATGACACCATCACCCGCTGAGGGTAAAAGTCGTATTGGCCGTAAAGGAGCGCAGTTAAGTTTTGAGATCGTAGAGGGCGGTTGGCGGTTAATGATTGATACTAAAAATATTCAAGCCGATGTGACTTTGCACTCAGCTCCCTTAAGTTTGCCTATGGCCATGTGTAGTCCTACTGGATACAACGGCTGGACTTACACACAAAAGCATAATGGTTTGACGGTTAAAGGTAGTTTGACTGTAGCCCATGAACCGCAGCCGCTGAATCACGCTTTAGCTGGCTATGACTTTTCGGCGGGTTACATGCGCCGCGATACGAGTTGGCGCTGGGCGTCGATCAACGCGCGGATCCATGAGGGCATTATGGGGCTTAATTTAGCTGCGGGCGTCAATGAAACCGGCGCTACTGAAAATGTCTTTTGGATTAATGGTGAGCGTCATTTACTCGGACCAGTGCAGTTTGAATTTGATCGTCACGCCACGCTCGGCGCCGAAGTCTGGCGAGTTTACAGTCAAAATGGCCAAGTGGATCTACAATTTGCAGCGCGCAATTGTCGCAGTGAAAAGCGTAACTTGCTCTTGCTTAAGAGCAATTTTCGCCAATTCATCGGTCATTTCAGCGGCACGATTACCGATAATCAAGGGCGCAGTTACCAGTTGAATAATGTGCTGGGACTCGCCGAAGATCACTATGCCCGCTGGTAACCAAATGCGGGTCGTAAAACGCGACTAACCGACCACTGTTGTCTGTGTTGTGGCGTTTAATGCGGTTTATAAAATTCGCTCAGAATCGATATAAAAAACACTAAAAATAATCATAAAACAACAAGAAAACAGGACGACCTTATATGGATATCGCCTCGCTGATCCAGCACCCCGAAGTGTTACTGCTCGTGCTCGCGCCGTTGTTTTTCGTGTGTATTTTGCTGGAATGGTATTTTGGCGATAAAAAACAAAAGCTACCCTTGAGTGCACGTTATCGCGGCCAAGAAGTGCTGTGTAATTTCAGCCTCGCGGCAATGCATCAAGGTGCCGATCTGCTCACTGGCTTGTTGATCGCTAAGCTGTATCTGGCGATGTTTGGTTGGAAGTTATTCGATATTGAAATGGGCCCATTAAGCTTTATTGCCTTGATGGTTGCGCAGGACTTTTGTTATTACTGGTTCCACAGGGCGAGCCACAGAGTGCGCTGGATGTGGGCGGCTCACGTGGTGCACCATAGCTCTGAGAATATGAATTTTAGTACGGCTTTTCGTCAGAGTTTAATGTATCCATTGGCGGGAATGTGGGTATTTTGGTTACCGCTGGTGGTCATAGGTTTCGATCCAAACTGGGTGGTGTTTGTGGTATTACTCAATCTGGGATTACAATTTTTTGTGCATACCCAAGCGGTTAAATCACTCGGACCGCTGGAATGGGTCTTTAATACACCGTCACATCACAGGGTGCACCACGGTCGTAATCCCCAATATATAGATAAAAACTATGCGGGCGTGCTGATTATTTGGGACAAGCTGTTTGGCACTTTTGAGCCCGAAGTGGAGACAGTGATCTACGGTATCACTAAGCCTGTGAATAGTTTTAATCCCCTTAAAGTGACGTTTAGCGAATGGCGAGACATGTTTGCTGAGGTCACCGCGACAGGCTTGAGTGTTAAACAACGACTACGTATCTTGTTTGCTCCGCCTTCTAGCAGTTTAAAAAGCGAGGAATAACAATCCACTGCATTTTCCAAGTTAAATAGCGCAAATGGCTAATAGAGTCTTGAATTTAGCCTTGCTAGCCTATATTCCGTTTTTTGCCACTGTTTTGGTGTAAAAATGTACAATCCCATACTTTGGTGGTACTTTTTGGGATAAGGAATTTAACTTGGGAGGACGTATCATGATGGATGAACCTCGATTATCCGCGGAGGAGCTTGCTTGTTTTAGCGAACTTTTTTCGCCGACTCGTGTGGGCACTGCCTTGACTAACGATCCCCTGGTCAATCATGTGCTCACAGTCACAACTGAAGTGCCACAAGTTATCGCTTCGATTCTCGGTAAGGCAAAACTCACTCTATTAGCCGAAGTCGGGCCCTATAAACTCTGGTTTCCGCTACTGATGAAAGTGGATGACTTTGGACAGTTTCAACCCACTTTAGGCGTGCCTGAAGTGCTCGATGCTTCGGGAGTGGAGCGCAGTTGGCGGTTAACCCAAGCCGATGATGTATGGATATTCGACCACGATCAAGGTGAGCAATGGTCAGTTGCCTCGTTATCCAGTTCCGGCATGGCTATTCGCGCTAAATCGCAGCAGCAATTTAAGCAATTGTTAGGCAGTAAAGATCTGCAATTACAACTGCCTAATGGCGAGACTATGCGCGTCGATATAGAGCCTATTCGTAGCGAGAAAGGTCTGGCCTTCGTTAAGTTTCAGGCTGAAACCGAAGAGCGTGAAGCGTTACGTCAATTCTTATTTAGTCGTCACCGTAGCCAGCACGCTCAACTCTATCGAGACTTACGCTATACCCAAGCAACCTGAAGATACGAGTTTCAGAGCGCCTAGGCTGCTTCAATTCAAGGCGCATCAATGACAGAATGCGGCCACCTTTTGAATTGATGCAACACGGAAGTGAAGCAGCCTAGGCGCTCCGTTCCGGCGGGTTTTAACGCACTTTATGCTGCGTTGGTTATTTTTAACTTAGCCCGCTAGGTCTGCAAATAACCGCCTTGCCTAAAGTGCGTTAAACTCCCGCTGAATCCTGCATCTTCAGGTTTTTTGGGTATAGTACCCTGCATTGCAACAGTTTTCGGCCTTGTGTTAGTTGACCTGTTATCTAAAAATCTCAGTTCTGCAACTCGAATGTGAAATCCATGGATTAAAAAACTGCCATTGATGATTGCAGGGCTTTTCGCCGATTGTTACCTGCCAATCTGTCGCTCGATGCATTAGAATGACGTTGAATTCAACACATCAGAGCGAGCGGTATGCACGTACATATTTTAGGAATTTGTGGAACCTTCATGGGTGGTCTAGCGTTATTGGCTAGGGCAAAAGGGCACAGAGTGACGGGCTCGGATGCCAATGTCTATCCTCCAATGAGCACGCAACTAGAGGACCAAGGCATTGAGCTTATTCAAGGTTTTGATCCCAGCCAGCTGGGTGAAGCAGGGCATTATCCTGACTTAGTTGTCATTGGTAATGCCATGAGCCGTGGTAATCCTTGCGTGGAAGCCGTGTTGAACATTGGCATCCCTTATACCTCTGGCCCGCAGTTTTTAGCCGATCATATTTTGCCTGAGCGTTGGGTACTGGCAGTGTCTGGTACTCACGGTAAAACCTCGACTTCTAGTATGTTAGCTTGGATTTTAGATGATTGCGGTTATGAGCCTGGGTTCTTAATCGGTGGCGTACCGCAAAACTTTGGTGTGTCGGCGCGTTTAGGCAAGACGGCTTTTTTTGTGGTTGAGGCCGATGAATACGACAGTGCCTTCTTCGATAAACGTTCGAAATTCGTGCATTATCATCCACGTACCTTAGTGATCAACAATCTTGAGTTCGATCATGCCGATATTTTTGCCGATCTGGCCGCGATTCAAAAACAGTTTAATCATTTAGTTCGCACTGTACCTGGCGAAGGAAAGATCGTTTGGCCAGCCGATTCCCATGCCGTTAAGCAAACGATTGATATGGGTTGCTGGAGTGAGCAGGAAAACTATCATTTAGCTGAATCGATCAGCGGTTGGTATGGCAAAGCCTTAAGTGATGATTGCCATCGCTTTGAAGTGTTTTTTGATGGTGAGTCCCAAGGCATTCTCGAATGGGATTTGATTGGTCAGCACAATATTGAAAACGCCATGATGGCCATTGCTGCTGCGCGTCACGTGGGCGTTAAGCCGAGTGCTGCAATTGAAGCCTTAGCTAAGTTTATGCCACCTAAACGTCGACTCGAATTACTCGGAACCGTTAACGGTGTGAGCGTATACGACGACTTTGCCCACCATCCAACGGCGATTGCGACCACGTTAAAAGGCATGCGGGCTAAGGTCGGTCAGAGCAAGATTACTGTGGTACTCGAGCCGCGCTCAAACACCATGAAGAGCGGTGTCCATAAAGACACTTTAGCTTTCTCTATGATGCAAGCCGATGAAGCCTTTTTATATCAAGCCGATACCATCGACTGGAATATGAAAGAAGCCATGGAAGCGGCGGTGATCCCTGTGACTGTGTTGCATCAAATTGATGATGTGGTCGCCAAAGTGGCGGCAACGTCCAAAGCGGGTGACACCATAGTGGTGATGAGTAACGGTGGCTTTGGCGGGTTACATAAGAAGTTATTGGCCGCATTAGAGCTACGTTCAACTGCAGAGCAGGTTTAAGATGAGCTACACAAAGTCGACAAAGGCGATTAGCTTAGCTTGGACAGGTGCCTCGGGTGCACCTTATGGGCTTAAGTTACTCGAGTGTCTATTGGTATCGGGTTATCAAGTGTTTTTGATGATCTCCAGTGCCGCTCGGGTAGTATTAGCGACTGAACACGGTTTGCAGTTAAGCGCCAACAGCGACAAAGCCCATGCTCAGCTGTTGGCTTTGCTGCACGAAAAAGGCGTGATTATTACTGGCGAATTAGTGGTATTAGGCAAAGATGAGTGGTTTTCACCGCCCGCATCGGGCAGCGCCGCACCTAAACAAATGGTGATTTGCCCTTGCTCGACGGGGACGTTAGCGGCTGTAGCCACAGGAATGAGTAATAATTTACTCGAACGCGCCGCCGATGTGGTGATTAAAGAGCGCGGCCAACTTATCCTAGTGCCGAGGGAAACTCCTTTTAGCGCCATACACTTAGAGCATATGTTGAGTCTTTCTCGCCTCGGCGCGACCATTATGCCCGCTGCCCCCGGTTTTTATCACAATCCCAAATCGGTTGAAGATCTGGTAGACTTCATGGTCGCTCGAATTCTCGATCATTTGGGCGTTGACCATGCATTAACGAGTCGCTGGGGTTATGACAAACAGTCTAACCGCGACCTCGACAATTGAGACTTATATGAAACACACCACCGAAGTGATGATCTCTGCAGAAGAGATAAGCCAGAAATTGGATCAAATGGCCGAGCTAATCAATGCCCATTATGCCCACAGCGAACGTCTGCTGATGGTAGGCTTGTTAAAAGGCTCAGTGGTCTTTATGGCTGACCTGTGTCGCCGAATTAAAGGCCATGTTGAAATCGATTTTATGTCGGTTTCCAGTTATGGCAATGCTATGACCAGCTCACGGGATGTGAAAGTGCTGAAAGATGTGCAATCAGATATCGCCGGTCGCGATGTATTGATTGTGGAAGACTTGATTGACTCAGGTAACACCTTAAGCAAAGTGCGCGAGATGCTGTTACTGCGCGAGCCTAAGAGCCTTGCACTGTGCACCCTGCTGGATAAACCTGAACGTCGTGAAGTGGATGTGAAGGTCGATTTTATCGGTTTCACTATCCCTGATGAGTTTATCGTGGGTTATGGTATTGATTATGCAGAGCAATATCGCAATCTACCTTACATCGCGAAAGTCGTGCCACTCGATTAAGTGTCCGATACCGTTTAAAACTCCCGCAGCAGGCGGGAGTTTTGCTTTTTACGGTTATATAAAAAATAGTATAAATAATTGAACCATTAAAGATCGGTTTTTCAATCGATTAGCTAATTTTTTGCTTTAGTTCTGCAACCCATCATTGTAATTGTGTTTTTTAGCACCATCTTATTACTTTCTAATGTGTAAGGATCGGTACAAATATGGCGAATATTACCCATGCTCTGGTACTCGAAGGGCTTAAAAAAACCTATAAAGGCGGCGTCGAAGCGGTCAAAGGCATCAGCCTCACCGTCAATCAAGGGGACTTCTTTGCCTTGCTCGGCCCCAATGGTGCGGGTAAATCCACCACGATTGGTATTATCAGCTCCTTAGTGCAGAAGAGTTCAGGCACGGTCAAAGTCTTTGATTATGATATTGATAAACAGCTAGAACACGCCAAGCTCTGCATTGGTTTAGTGCCGCAAGAGTTTAACTTCAACCAGTTTGAAACTGTGCTGCAAATCGTGGTGAATCAAGCGGGTTACTATGGTGTGCCTAAGCCTGTTGCCCTTGAGCGTGCCAAAAAATACCTAAGCCAATTGGATTTGTGGGAAAAACGTAATAGTCAGTCGCGGGAATTATCTGGTGGCATGAAGCGACGGCTAATGATTGCTCGCGCCCTGATGCACGAACCTAAATTATTGATTTTAGATGAACCTACCGCAGGTGTGGATATTGAACTACGCCGCTCTATGTGGGAGTTTCTCAAACAAATTAATCAGCAGGGCGTGACGATCATCCTGACCACCCATTACCTCGAAGAAGCGGAAATGCTTTGCCGTAATATCGGCATTATTGATAAAGGTATTTTAGTGGAATGCACTAGCATGAAGGCGTTGCTGAGTAAGCTGAATATGGAGACGTTTATTCTTGATTTGCGTAGGGATACAGCTACTGCACCCGTACTCGATGGCATGACTTGCCGCTTAACCGACCCTCATACTTTAGAGGTGGATGTGGTGAAAGAGCATAATCTCAACGATGTCTTTAGCCAATTAAGTGCGGCCAATATAGAAGTGCTATCGATGCGCAACAAGTCTAATCGCTTAGAAGAACTCTTCGTCGAACTCGTGAAGAAAACTCAGGGAGCCTCTGCATGAACCAGCTCTACTTTATCGCCTTTAAAAGCATCTTAAGCAAAGAAATCAATCGTTTTACGCGAATTTGGATCCAGACTTTAGTGCCACCTGCGATTACCATGACCTTGTATTTTTTGATTTTTGGTAACTTAGTCGGCAGCCGAATTGGAGAGATGGGCGGCGTATCTTATATGGAGTTTATCGCCCCTGGTTTGATCATGATGTCGGTGATCACTAACTCTTACTCGAACGTGGCGAGCTCATTCTACAGTGCTAAGTTTCAACGCAATTTAGAAGAGCTGATGGTGGCTCCTGTGCCCCATTATGTGTTGATTGCTGGCTATGTTGGTGGCGGTGTGGCGCGCGGTTTGTGTGTTGGCCTAATAGTGACGCTTGTGGCCATGTTCTTCGTCGACATTAGCTTGCATCATGCCGGTTTAGTGGTAATGACAGTGTTTTTAACCTCAGTGCTATTCTCCTTAGGTGGCTTGATTAACGCTGTTTTTGCTAAAAGTTTTGATGATATCAGTATCATCCCCACTTTTGTGCTTACCCCATTAACTTACCTCGGCGGCGTATTTTACTCCCTTTCACTCTTGCCCCCTTTCTGGCAAGGCGTGTCGGCACTCAACCCTGTTGTCTATATGATCAACGTGTTCCGCTATGGCTTTTTAGGCTTCGCCGATATCAGCGTGCCATTGTCAATCGCCATTATGATCGGTTTCTGTGTCGCCCTGTGGACCTTAGCGTATTACTTAGTCTCGCGCGGAATAGGGTTACGTTCGTAACTGCTTAAAATTAAGATTGAGATTTGAAGGGCATAAATTTTAATGCCCTTTTTATACCAATCACATTAAATATCTAATCAGTTCAGAGCCTCACAGGCATCCCAATCCAAGGCGCATTGACGTAGAAATGGTTATTCCCTTTTAAGTCAATGCAACACCGGAGTGGGATGCCTGTGAGGCTCCCGAAGGGCGGGTTTCAACGCGCTTCATACTGCGTTCAAGGCTTTCGACAGAGCACCACTATGCCTTCAAGCCTCCGCCTTGTCTAAAGCGCGTTGAACTCCCGCTGAATGAACAGATATTTAATACGATTGGTATTATACGTAAATTTTGGTTTAGGCATTATTTTGCTTCATTTGTCATAGGAACTTGTTAAGGTAAATCTATAACTCGGCTCGTCGTTTTTAAGGGTAAAAGTATGAGAAATACTTTATATATGCTTGTTGTGAGTTGTTTATTTGGCTGTACTAATGCAAAAAACGAAACGGTAGCCACTGATAACCTCTCAGATAATAGTGCTAAGGTTGCAACTTCACCCGCACAAGATGTTGTATTAAATCCACTGCAAAAAGTAGCTCCAGTACCCAAAGGTGTTAATTCATCTACTGAGAAAAATAAATTGTATCGTTATCAATTTAATGGTCGTCAGTTTACTACCTCAACGGATCAGTTAGTGAAAGGAACCGTGGTTTACGATACGCAAATGTCTGTATTTGGAAAGCTAAAAGGTTCGTTAGTACTTGTTAGTCAGTTGCCATTATCAACATTCTCCCCTGGTTTTAGCATTGATAACATTGCCGAGAATACCTATCGACTGATCCCACTCGATAGCCGTATTTTATTGCTTGATGTGCTTAAACATCTGCAGGAGTTTGGTCAGGCTGAGTTGGAAGTTGATTATAGTCCAATGGATAGAACACCCATTATTTAGAGAGTGTTGGGCATCAGTACAGATAATAAAAAAGCCGCAAATTGCGGCTTTTTTAATTTTGGTTAATCTTATTATTTACGGCGGCGTAGTGCTGCCAAAGGTAACAAGATGAATGATAGCCAACCTAAACTACCACCTGAAGATTTACTCGGTGTTTCGACTGGAATGTCATTTACTTTTATTGACACAGTACTTACCACTTCGTCCATGCCATCATTTACTGTCAAGGCAAACGTGAGTGTTTCAGTTGCACTGACTTGCGGCGCAGTGAAGCTCAACGAAGCCGAATTTGCACTGGTTAATGTTACTGTATTTCCTGACGTTTGAGTCCAAGAGTAAGTGAGTACATCACTGGAGTCAGTATCAACTGCTATAGCGTTTATGCTAACTGCTTCACCTTCTTTAACTTCGGTTGCACTAGGGGTTAAATTAACGGTTGGAAGACTATTATTGTTTACGGTTATTGACACCGTACTTACAACATCGTCAGTACCATCATTCACGGTTAGTGTAAATTCTAATACCTCAGAGGAATCCAACAGTGGTGCGGTTACGCTTAATGATGCAGTGGTTTCACCTGTCAGTGTCGCTGCAGTACCTGAGGTTTGAGCCCAAGAGTAAGTAAGGGTATCACTAGTATCTGCATCAACTGCTGTTGCATTGATGCTTATTGATGCACCCTCTTTAACTTCTGTAGCGCTAGGAGTCAAAGTGACGATTGGACGATTATTATCATTTACTTTGATAGATACAGTGCTAACAACATCCGCTGTACCATCATTCACTGTTAGCATGAACTCTAAAACCTCATTGGCGTCAACACTTGGTGCATTGAAACTTAATGATGCTGTATTGGCTCCTGTCAGCGTAGCAGTCGTTCCTGAGGTTTGTGTCCAAGTATAAGTGAGGACATCATTAGCGTTAGCATCAATTGCTGTTGCATTAATGTTAACGGCATCTCCTTCTTTTACTTCTGATGCACTTGTAGCTAAAACTACATTAGGTACGCGGTTATCACATGCATTGAGATCGCCCGCCGTTTGTTCATTAAACACACTCGTTACAATATTTGAGAAGGTAGCGTTATCGACAATCCAACCAAATTCATTCGAGTTAGTATCTGAAACAATACGGAAGCGGAAACGAACTTCGTTACCATTTAATTTAGTACCGAAGTTCACTGTTTCATTCGCGCCTGGGAACGCCATGAAGCCAGTAAAGGCTTGACGTCCTGGAAGTAGATCTGCCAGTTCACCTGTATAGCCAGCGCCTTCAAATACACCACCTACTTGTGTTACATCCGCCCAATCGCCTCCATTGATACTGATTTCGACTACACCACCATCATAGTTTTCTTCAATTTCAAAGTATTGGAACCAGCTAATTTTAAAGTCGCCACCATAGCCAACAGTTACGGGCTTAGTTTCGTAAGCAACGTCTGAAGCGAAACCGTTGTTGGCAATACGAAGGTATTGAGTATCGACTGGGAAGTAGTCTGCATAGTCACTTTCAAGTTTCGCAGTGCCTTTGGCCATATCACCACCGCTGATGACGTGCTCTTTAAAATCGACTAACCCTGCCTGATTCTCCATATCACTTACAGACATATTGCTAATAGGCGCTTTATCTTTGAAGTCCATGTTTACTGTAGTAGTAAAGCTATACTCATCAGCCTCAGTTCCTTCATCTAAGGCTGGGAACGTCAGTTTTAATACTACGCTATCTGCAGTTGCAGCCTCATTGAGCGTCAGTTCAATAGGAATACTTGTCGCCTCAGCAAATAAGTCTAGAGAGCCAAACATGACTTTGCCATCATTTGCAAAGGTAATGTTCTGGCCACTTGTAACCTCAACCTTACCTTCGAGTCCTTCAAACGCTTTGCTGCCTCGGTTAGTTATTGTGAAGCTAACTGTCCCGGTCTCACCTTTATCAAGAATGCCATCTTTACTGCAATAACCTACTGTCAAGCCTTCGTAATCGGCATTGACTGTGTGATTGTTAACCCCAAAAGTAGATAGTTCTGCTTTATATGATTCTACAACACCTTGATGTTTGGCATCGTAGCGAGCGGGTGATACAGCACCAAGACCCATACCGCGACGAGCAAAGGCTTTTACAAACAGCTCATAGTCTTTCGGTTCATTTGCGTAGGCTGCGGCAAGTAAGGCGTCACGAGCCTCGGTATAAGTTGGCGCAATTGGTGTCATCTTATAAGCGGCAACGAGGTAGTTCATCATCATACTTCGAGCTTCGGCAAAGCTATAACGTTCGTCGTTGATTAAAGATACATAACAGTCCCAAAGCATTGCGGCCCAAGGTTCACCCGCATCATGGACTTCAGCATTACCATTAACATCAGCTCCAGTTCCTTTTCCAAGTTCAACATTACCGAAGGTTAGTGGGTTGACTTCCATATCAGTACTATAAGGGTAGTTACGTATGCCGTTAAAGAAGGATGCAACATAAGTAATTGCAGCATAAGGTTTCTGGAATAACTCGTTGCCAGGGATCAGTGCATCATCTTCTTCAGAAATCACTAACAATGCATGGAAATCTCCCCAACCTTCGCCCATCGAACGGCCTTGTTGGTTGATTAGACCTGATGAGTTACCTACTAAACGGTTACTGATGTAGTGTCCCCATTCGTGGGCAACAATCGCATTATCCCAAGAGCTATCTTTAAATGGCTTAGTATTGAACATGGTGACAGTGACGGGTTTAGCTGCATCGAGTTGCGCATAAATCAGTGCACCATCATTTTTTGATAAACCAATACTTGGGACTTTAACTGTATCGTCACTGCCACCCATTGGTGCCGGTTCAACAGTGCCGGAGTTATTCGCAATGAGAACACCAATAGCGCCTGCTTGCTGAGCAAACTTAGCTTTAACGGTAAATCCACAAACACCACGATCGATAATGGCAATTTTTCCTGCTAAATCAGCTGCATTTGTCGGTGCAGTGCAACCATCGTTAACAGGAGCTACTCCATCAACCAAACGAACTACATCGGCACTGATTTCAAATTGACCTTGTCCAAAGCTGGCGCGCTGTGTTGAATCGAGCAAACCTATAGCAGCATCAGAAGTCACTGTAACGCCATAGTCTTCACCGTTCACGGCATCTTTGCTATCCCAGAGATACATTTGCATTCTAGGTGATCGGCCATCAGCTGGTGTACTCATGTTGGCATTATTAAAGCCTGAGTTGTCTTGAACTTCAGCCCTAATCGCATCACCTTCTTCGCCGCCACGACCATAGTTTTGAGCTTGAGCGTTACCCGCTGCTTCATCAAAACCGTGATCATAAAACAAATCATGTAGATAGTTGTTCATGTAGAACAAGTTAACGATCGATGCCTTACGGTTATTAACTGAGCTTTCAGCTTGAGTTGTATTGTATTTGTAGTCGAAGGTTTTATCGCTGGTGATCTCAGCTGTAAAGTCGCCGTTGGTAAAGCCATCTGGAGCAAGGGCGTCCACGTAAGCAAATACGTTATTACCAGAGGTTGTTGTAGCCTCTTCTGCTAACCAAGGGTCCATTGTGCTGATAGGGCCTGAAGTGATAGTAACCATAGGAGCATCTAAATATTCAGTCGCATCGACTTGGTCTTTGCTCTCAGCTGGGACAACATTACCATGAGGCCCATCCCATGGAATACCTTGTTCGTCAGCGTATATACGGTAATTGAATGCAGCTTCCTGTGCGGTAAGATTATGTTTAAATAAAACTTTGTTATCTACATCACTAATGACAAAAGAATAGAATTCAGAATCCACACTTTCATTGTCGGCGACTTCAATTTCGACATAATGCGCAGGAACAAGTGAGCCCTTTAATTCAAAAAATACCGGTTTAGCTCTAGGTTCCCCCTTAAGCATTTTTGAACTATTAGACGCGGCTACATTAAAGGACTGATATTTACCAATCTTAGACGTCGCACTGATGCTCACATCGGCAACGCCCATTGCTCTTGATGCAACTTGTACTGCATTTGCGGGGTCATTAAAATCTGTTTTTATGCCTTTCAATTCAGTGACATTGGCAGTGCTCGCGGGTAGTAAGCTGCCAGAAGTTGCGACTAAATTAAATTCACGATTCATTAAAACATTGAAACTGCTGTTAAATACTTCAACACCTTGATATTCCTGCTGATATTTTGCAATCATAGCTCCGCGGCCAGTATCGTGTAGGCTTGCTAATATTGGCTTTAAACTAGTGTTCTTGCTTGTTGATAATCCAGTTACTTGATTGAGGTAATAATCCGCAGCAAAAGTGAGTTTGTACTTAGCATCTAAGGCACCCATATCTGGGGTTCTTTGACCAGATTTTGCCCATTGAAAAGTCGCAGTGCCAGTTTGGACATCATACTGGTCTTTCATACCGCTGACTGAGTTAGCGG
Organism: Shewanella sp. DAU305; assembly: GCF_026802235.1. Taxonomy (NCBI): domain Bacteria; kingdom Pseudomonadati; phylum Pseudomonadota; class Gammaproteobacteria; order Alteromonadales; family Shewanellaceae; genus Shewanella; species Shewanella sp. DAU305. Next base: position 4,500,113 of record NZ_CP113808.1, on the reverse strand, counting down.
CTTGAGTTTGTTGATTGTTAGTGAGGTTATTTGAGATTTGGTTGATACTGAGTGTATTGTTGTCTGCATTGGCGGCAGCTGAAAGCAGCGCCGCTGATATGGCGATCGATAGTTTTGTCTTCACAACTTCTTCCTTGTCAATTAATGCTTTCAGCACTATAGGGAACGTGCATTTAGCTTGATTGTTATAGTTATGCTGCAATCTTTGATTTTAGCAATGAAGTTGTAACACAGTTTTATCACTCAGTTAACACTTTCGGTTGAAAAAAGACCTATGTCACATTTTATGGGTCGGCACATTATTTATGGTGGATTTACTGTTTTTCCTGTTTAAGGCTTAACCGCTCTGACTATTGGGTTTTGTAGGCTGATTAAGGTTTCTGTTGACTGGATTTCATCAATCGATTGAATGCGATTGATGAGTACGTGCTGTAAACCATCGATGGACTGGCACATTACCTTTACGAAAATACTGTAGTTGCCTGTGGTGTAATAGGCTTCGACGACTTCTTCGAGGGCGTTGAGTTTGGCTATGGCGGCGGGGTAATCACCAGCACTTTTAAGATTGATACCGATAAAACAGCAGACGTCATAACCTAAGGCTTTAGGGTTTACTGTGATCTGCGCGCCTGTGATGATCCCCGCTTGCTTCATTTTTTCTACCCGAACATGGATAGTGCCAGCGCTAACGCTAAAGCGTTTAGCGAGTTCGGCAAAGGGCGTGCGGGCATCCTGCATTAGGGCTTCGAGGATATGATTATCGAGTTGATCGCGCTGAAATGCGGTATCCATAAATAAACTCTCTATAACGTAATGAATTGTCATAAAGTTACGTTTTTTTATGTGGAATTGCTACCGATTTTGCCCGTCTTAGTTGATTTTAGTGATCATTGTTCGCCCAAAGGCTCACAAAAAGGCACTTCTGCGCTAAAAGTCATACTGACACCCGTGTAAGGATGTTTGATGGTGAGCTCTGCCGCATGCAGTAATAGGCGTGGTGCTAAGGATTTGGCTAGTGGATCGGCATAAAAACCATCACCTAAGATCGGATGACCCAGCGCCATCATATGCACGCGCAATTGGTGTGAGCGGCCAGTGATTGGCGTGAGTTTCACCAGCGTCGAGCGTTTGGCACGACTTATTACTTGGTAGTGAGTCAACGACGGTTTGCCCACAAGATGATCGACTTTCTGTTTTGGGCGATTCGGCCAGTCGCAGATCAGCGGATAATCAATACTACCCGTATCATTTTTGACATGGCCAGCGACCCTTGCAAAGTAGGTCTTGCTGGTTTCTCTATCGTGGAATTGACGTTTTAATTCACGTTCAGCGCTACGAATAAGGGCGACAACGATCACGCCTGAGGTCGCCATATCGAGGCGGTGAACGATTTGGCTATGGGGATGTTCAGCTTTTACCCGAGCATAGACACTGTCGTAATGGGCGGGGGAGCGACCGGGCACAGACAACAATCCCGAAGGTTTGTTTATGACGATAATGTCTTTATCTTGATAAAGAATATCGAGCCAAGGAGTTGTCGGTGGTTGGTAAATAAAATCAGTCATAATGAGGCCTATTCGTCAATGCGCCGCAAAGATACTCTGCTAGGCTTGAGGGTGCAAGTGCGACGCCCAAAGATTGCCTGTGGCATGAACCTTTCTGAGATAACTAAAGCGTCGAAGTAAAGCGTATTAGTTGATGATTTGCTGATAGAGCTGGATTTAAGTTCTTGCTATAATTACGCTCTTTTTTGTTAACGACCCTGTTGAGCCTTTGAAGCCATGAGCCAGCCAGAGATATACACTCCCGAGAATCTTTCTCACGTCCATAACCGCCTTGAGTTATTGGCGCCTGCAAAAAATGCTGACTACGGTATAGAAGCCATACGCCATGGTGCCGATGCGGTATACATAGGGGGGCCCGCATTCGGTGCGCGGGCAACGGCTGGTAACAGTGTTGAAGATATCGCGCGCCTGTGTACTTATGCTCATCAATATCATGCTCAGGTATTCGTCGCCCTCAATACCATTTTGATGGATAACGAACTGGCCGACGCCGAAAAACTCATTTGGCAATTGTACGAAGCCGGTGCCGATGCGCTGATTGTGCAGGACATGGGTGTATTGCAACTCAATTTGCCGCCGATTGCCCTGCATGCCAGTACACAAATGGATAATCGCAGCCCAGAAAAAGTGGCGTTCTTAGAGCAAGTTGGTTTTTCTCAGGTGGTGCTCGCCCGCGAATTAGGCTTGAGCCAAATCCGTGATGTGGCCGCGCATACTAATATGCAGCTCGAATTCTTTATCCACGGAGCTCTGTGTGTGGCTTACAGTGGTTTGTGTAACTTGAGTCATTCCTTTAGTAACCGCAGTGCTAACCGCGGTGAATGCTCGCAAATGTGTCGTCTGCCGGGTAATCTTAAAACCCGTCAAGGCGACGTGTTAGCGCAGAACGAACATTTATTGTCTTTAAAAGACAATAACCAAACTGAAAACCTTGAAGCGCTCATCGATGCGGGCATTCGCTCGTTTAAGATTGAAGGTCGCTTAAAAGATTTAAGTTACGTTAAAAACGTCACCGCACATTATCGCCAAAAGCTGGATGCGATTATGGCGCGTCGTCCTGAGTTTAAGGCTTCGTCCCACGGCCGCTGTGAACATTCCTTTATCCCCGATCCTGAAAAGACCTTTAACCGTGGCAGCACAGATTACTTTGTTAACGAACGTAGCCAAGGGATTAAAGATTTCCGCTCGCCAAAATACATAGGCGAAGAAGTCGGTAAAGTGGTCAGCATAGGCAAAGACTTTATCCAAGTGAGCTCAACCCATGAGTTTAATAACGGCGATGGCTTAGCGTTCTTCCCTGCGAATTTTGCCATGGCAAAACAATCGGATGACAAGTTGCAAGGACTGCGGGTTAACCGCGCCGAAGGCTTAAAACTGCATATATTGCAGGTGCCGCGAGATTTAAAAGTCGGCATGACTTTATACCGTAACCATAACCAAGCCTTCGAAGCACTGTTATCGAAAGAATCTTCTAAGCGGATTATCGGCGTCGATTTACGTTTGAGCGACACTCAAGACGGACTGGCGCTGACCTTGACCGATATCTATGGCCTAAGCGCCACAGTCAATTTAGTGGTCGAGAAGACGCCTGCGACAGATGTCGACAAGACCTTACAAAATACCCGCACTCAGCTGGCTAAGCTCGGTAGCACCGACTTTGTTGCCCGCAGTATCAGTATCGATACGGCGCAAGCCTGGTTCTTGCCAGTGTCTGTGCTCAATGGCCTGCGTCGTGATGGCGTGGCCGCCTTAGAGGCTGCACGTATACAAGGTTATGTGCGTCCACTGCCGTGGAAACATAATCAAGATGCAGTGTATCCCGTCAAGCATTTGAGTTACTTAGGTAACGTAGCCAACGAAAAGGCCAAGGATTTTTATCAACGTCACGGCGTGATTGAGATCCAAGATACCTATGAGAAAAACGGCGTCACTGAAGACGTGCCATTGATGATCACTAAGCATTGTCTGCGGTTTAACTTCAATCTGTGTCCGAAGGAAGTACCAGGCATCAAGGCCGATCCTATGGTGCTTGAAATCGGTAACGATGTGCTCAAGTTGGTATTCGACTGTCCTAAATGCGAAATGATGGTGGTCGGTGAAAACCGTCAAGTGCGAGGCCAGAAACACCTTTAACACTTGTCATTAGGAGCATTGCCCAGTGCAATGCTCCTAACACCCATTCAGCTAGCATCTGTGCACCTACATCTGCCTACCTATCATTGATGTTGTTCTCACCATAGCTACTCCCATATTTTCATCAAAGCCCGATATTGCACATGCGACGATCAGCGGATATCTTATTGAAAATAATATTAATAATAAGGGATATTAAAATGGGATTGTTAGACGGTTTACTCGGTAATGCTTCTGAGGTTGATTTACAGGAATTGGCCGAGGAATTAAGGCCTATCATGGGCATTCAAGAAGAATTAAAACTCGCCTACAAAGTGATCCGCGATTTATTTATTTTCACCAATAAACGTCTGATCTTAATTGATAAGCAGGGGCTTACTGGCAAGAAGGTTACTTACCATTCCATACCGTATAAATCCATTACCCATTTTGAAGTGGAAACCACAGGCCATTTTGATATGGATGCCGAGCTCAAAATCTGGATCTCAGGCCAGAGTGAGCCTTTAGTAAAAGAGCTTAAACGTGGCACGGATGTTGTCGGTATTCAAAAGACCATCGCCACTTTTGCACTTTAGTTTTTAGTCTTGCGACTAGATTTCCATTACTTCTATCGAGCTGGCGATTAAGGTAAGTAAGACAAATAAGGTAAGCCAAGTTAAATCAGGGCTTACCGGATTATCTATACTCACCCTTCATACCTATTGGTACTGAAATTATCCATATCAATTTGATTAATTTAATAATATCGCACTCGTGCTGGTGGTATGCTCTATCGGCTCTCCTGCCATAGTGTAGGTTTCGGAGAGTTTGAGCTTACCTTGCTCGTCGTATTGATTGTGGATACCGACCCAGAATTGTTCTTCTCCTTGGATCTGTAAATTACCTTCTTCGGCAATGTGGCTATTGGGATGATAGCGCTTCATTGAATAAAGCTTACTTTCGTCGTCAAATTTTAAGTGGTAAGACAATATCGGCTCTTTGGCGTCGACATCCGCTGCGGCTTGTGTTTGTGCTTGTTTCGCTGTGGTATCGCCATTGAGTCTGTGATACTTGTTGCGGGACAAATATGCGCTATTGCTGCTATGGCTAGCACTGTGTTCACTGTTGTCTGAACGCTGGTTTAGCCCGTCATTTTCCCAATCAGCACGATCATAATCAAAGTCATCGCTCTCGTCTTCGCTTTCATCATAGTCACTGATGTCGCAATTATCATAGCCATAATTACGGGGCTCTGCGTTATCCCATTCTGCTTCGTCATCTTCTTGAGTCGATAGAGGCTGATTAACATCAAAGTAGTGACGACTTTCTATAAGTTGGCCTTCTTCATCTAGCCAGACTTCACGATACACTTGTCCTTGGGGCGTAAAACGCTGCCAATGGCCGATATCGAGGTAACGGCCATCGATAATTTGGATTGTGCCAGTTTCTAAGATTAAACCTTGAGGTGATAAGGATTTAGAGCTAAATAAATCCCCTTGCGTACGGGTGAGTAACCAGCGAATGGCGCCATCTTCATAGTATTCTATGCGAGTGTCGGCAATACCGTCTTGATAGTATTCCCTTTGATTATTCTCAAGATGATAGCCGCAGCGGGTATTCGAGTGGCTCTGATAGGATTCGAGGATCCCCTTTTTGTTATAAAAGCTGGATTCTCTGAGGTAGCCTTGGCCGTCGCGCACTTCATACTCAGAGATAGTGCGAATGGTGCCATCTTGGTAAAACCAGCGGGCTGTACCGTCACGGTTGCCTTGGGTGTGCGGTAAATACATTTGAATTTGCTGGTTTTCGTAGTATTCGATAAAGGGCGCTACCGAGAGATTATTTTGGTATTGGCCTTCGCCCGAAAGCACGCCGCTTTTGTAATAGCTTTTAAACAGACCTTCTCTGAGTCCCTTTTCAAGGTAGATCTCAAGGGCGAGTTGGCCATTGTCATGGTACCAATAAGCTGTACCTTGTTCTTTGCCATTCTCGAAGGGAATTTTCTCTTCGAGCTGACCATTGGCATACCATTTTTCTCGGTCGCCGTGGGCAATACCGTTATTGAAGTTGAGTTGTTTGGCGAGCTTGCCATTTGGATGCCACTCTTTACGCTCCCCTTCAATCAAACCTTCAGGATTGAACTGCTCTCGCCATGCGATATGACCGCTTTCGTAGAAGGTTTCGACGCTTTTACCCATGTCATTAATGAAGATAGTTTGCTTGATCAAGCCATTGGTGTGAAACCAAAACTCTTGCACTATATGGCCATGCTCATGAGTAATTTCGGCTTGTAGGGCGCCACATTCGTAGTACATATACTCAATGCCGTGGATTTTATTCGCCACCATAGGGCGGTTAAGCCATAAATTCCCCGATTCGTAGAAACGCGCCAAGTTGTTGATATAGTTGCCACTGCGGTCGAGTTCGGCGGTTTCTCTTATTTTGCCATTCGTATGATAACGGGTGACATACATGCCATTCGCGTGGCGATCTTCACTTTGCGTTTTCTTGCCCTCATGGTCGTACCATGTTTGTTTGCCGAGTTGTAGGTCATTAACAAAGTGGCCTTCAAAAAGCAGTGTCCCTAGGGCGTCGAATTGGCGCGAAATCCCATTACGCTCGCCAAAGTAATTTGAATCGACGGCTTGGGTGAGTCCTGGGCTTTGGGTGATAATTCTCAGCATACCCGCGCCGTCTTCAGCAGTGAGTTGATGGTAAGTGCGATGCAGTTGGCCTGTTAAACTGGCGTAATCTTGAATGTCACCTTGTACTATATTGTCTGCATCGAGCGTAAAGTGGCTTATCAATAAAGCCTCTAGATTATTAAGTTCAACCTGCCACAACTCTTTTACTAAGTCGCTCTTTTTGGGGATGATACTGCAGACTTTGTCTTTGCCGAGCCAAAAGTGTTGCTCGGGAAAAGGGGATTGATTGCCGATTTCGAGGCGGTCGAATTCGGTTTGGTGAAAGTCACAGCATTCATTGGCATTTTCCCAGCCTAAGAGTTCTATGACTTGGGGCGTATCGTAGTGATAGAGAGTTAAGCTGTGGTTGGCATTTTCTTCACAAGCGGTCGCGTCTGCCTTTGTCGCATGGATTTTTAAGCTGAAGTGACGCTGGAATAGCGGCGCAGTGACAAACGGCTCCTGCGTTTGCTTTTGTTCTTGGCTGGGTGCTTGTGGTTCAGTTTGAAGATGAATGTCTTTTGGATCGCGGCTAGTTTGGCTTGAGGGAAATAATTTGGCTTTTAATGCGCGAAACAACGACATTGGGGGAGATCTCCATATCCATATGTAAAACAATAAGCTTATCTGATGGATACTCATGGCCCTTGAGTATTTCAGTGCGCATATCATAGCGGTTAATGGTTTCGTTTCTCAATGTTTGATTGTTAAAAATACAGTTTAATCAGCAGAGAGAGCGAATAAAAGCAGAGGAATAAACACAAAATGCTTGATAACTTTTTTGCAAAATTACCCACTGATTTATCGGCGGAAGTGTTTGAAAAACTGGCGGGTAATGACATTGTGACCATAGAGCGCATCGTTTCTAATGGGCAATATACCCAAGCTACCTGAAGATACGAGTTTCAGAGCGCTTAGGGTGCTTCAATTCAAGGCGCATCAATGACAGAATGTCGGCCACCTTCTGAATTGATGCAACACGGAAGTGGAGTGCCCTAAGCGCTCCGTCCCGGCGGGTTTTAACGCACTTTATGCCGTGTTGGCTATTTTTAACTTAGTCCACTAGGTCTGCAAATAGCCGCCTTGCCTAAAGTGCGTTAAATTCCCGCTGAATCCTGCATCTTCAGGTGGTTTGGGTATCTACCCGATGCTCAATGGTACGATCAAACTCAACATGAATGGGTGATGTTACTTAAAGGGGAGGCGACGCTTGAATTTGAACAAGATGAACCCGTTACGCTAACCCCTGGTGATTACTTAACGATTGTGCCCCATCAAAAACACCGCGTTGCTTCGACTTCTAACAGCTCAGAAACCCTATGGCTCGCGGTATTTTACGATTGATGAGGGCAGTCGCGTTAACACCGCCGACTAACGATTCTGCCATAGCCAACTGGGCGTATTGAGCAAGTCTTGGCCTTGGATCTGCGTTTGGCCTAAGGTTTTGTCTAAGGCCAAGGTATTGCAGTGTTCAAATTGGCTTAAGGCATTGATAAGCCGATTGGCGTGGGACACCACCCACAGCTGACACTCCTCTGATACCTTAGCAATTAAGCGTGCCAGCGCAGGCAATAAATCTGGATGCAGACTGGTTTCTGGCTCGTTTAACACCATAAGTTCTGGCGGTCTTGGGGTCAGTAGGGCGGCGATTAACAGCAAATAACGCAAGGTGCCGTCCGACAATTCACTGGCATTGAGTGGCCTTAATAAACCATGTTGATGAAATGCGAGCACTAAAATGCCGCCCGCTTGAGGCTCGATTCGAACCTTAGCACCGGGAAATGCATCGCTCACCGCATGATCGAAAGCCGATTTATCGCCTATCTCAAAAATGGTTTGAATTGCCGAGGCTAAATCACGGCCATCGTGGTGCAATACCGGCGTAGCCGTGCCTAATTGTGGTCGCCGTGCAGGGGCTTCGGCATCGGTTCTGAAGTGATCGTAAAAGCGCCACGCGCGGATACTGTCGCGAAGCTTGAGCACTTCTGGGCAGCGCTCGGGATCGGCAAGCTCGGTAAAAATACTGTCGCCAGTTTGCAGGTGGGCGCCTAAGATTATCCAGCCTTTTCCATCAGCACTGCGGCTTTTCACCATTGGACCACGGCGCTCGACTAACACTGTAGAGGGGCGATACTTAGGTCCGTTCCAAATGGCTTCGCGCTTGATTTGTGGATCTAAGCCAAACAGCGTAGTGGCGTCGGGTTCAGGTAAACCGAGTTCAATAAGATAGCTAAAGTCCTCGCCGCCAAAGCCGAGCTTTAAGCGTTTTGGCGCTTGCCTGACGGTGGCCTCAATGGCTGTGTCACCCGCTAACATGCTTTTGGTGAAATTTTCTGGCCCCGCCCAAAAGCTGGAGTCGAGTCCGCCTTCTTGGGCTAATGCGTTGACGACACCGCCTTGCGCCGTTTGTGCCAGTAAACGTAGCGCCTTGTATAGATTCGATTTACCACTGCCATTTGCCCCTGTGATCAAATTCAGTTGCCCTAGGGGCAAGACGATTTCACGCAGAGAGCGATAATTGAAAATGGCGAGTGTGGTCAGCATAGAATATCCAAGACTGAAACGAGCAGATAAGCCCGTAAATTTTTCGACAACGTAAATTAAATAGGGCGATAAAACAATGCTATTTACAGTAGTACTTTATTGAGCACGCGTTGCCAGTTGCCACCCATAAAGCGGTCGCGGTCGGTGGCTTTAAAGCGCGCCTTGGCTAAGGCATCGTCGATACGGCTCATGCGATCGATATGATTTAGCTCGGGGATCACGACATGCCTTGGCTCTGCATCAAAACCTAGCACGCCTTTTGCTCTCAGGCTGTACCACCATTCTTGATATTCTTTAATGCCTTTGGCGTTGTCATTACCGAGTGCCAGTAGGTTTTCTTGGCCACGCAGCGGGAAGTCGTTGGCAATTGCCACACTATCCACACCGCCGACACGCGACACATATTCCAGTTGGCGAATATAGTCATCGATCGTGGGCACTGCATTATTGGTGAGCCAGAAGCTCATCATAAATACGCCGAATACGCCGCCGCTATCGCCGATGGCGCGGATCACTTCATCGGGTGAACAACGGGCATGGTTAACTATGCCGCGCGCTGCACCGTGACTCTGCACTATGGGAGACTTCGTGATCTTAGCGACATCTAAAGCGGTTTGGGCGCTGGAGTGACTCACATCGACCAAGATATTGGCATGATTGAGTTTGGCTATAAGTTCGCGTCCATGGGTGGTGAGCGGCTTGTTGAGTCCGCCATTGGCATCACTGTCTAAGGCGCCGCCGGCGAAGGTGTTGCCATAGTGGTGGGTGAGCTGTAATACGCGCAGCCCTTGTTGATGGAATTCATCCACCTGTGCCCACTGATTAGCTTCACTGTCTTCTTCGACACAATCTGCGCCTTGGATTTGAAAGAACACCGCAGTGCGTTGGCTGTCGCGGGCACGTTGAATATCGCGTCCCCTCAGGCCTTGCAGTAAAATATCGGGATGTTCGTTCACCCTTTTAGCGGCCTGCTTAATGCTTTCCATGCAAGCTTTATAGGTGCGTTTGTAGTTTTGAGTGCCATCGGCTTGTTCTATGGTCTCAATCGCCGAAATATCGCATATATAAGCGTCGAGTTTAGAGGCTGTTACATCACTTAAGTCATCGGGAAGGAAGGATAAACCATCGACATATATCCGCCTTGGTTTGGCGGCAAAGCTTGGCATACTGGCGAGTGGACTTAATAGTGTTGCTGCGCCAAGACCTTTAAGAAGAGTACGACGGTGGTGATTGACTGCCTTGATGGGCATGCTCGGTTCCTATCAATAACTCAAATGTAACTTCTTTATACCTTTTTAGGGCGTAGAAGTCTTTGATTAAATCCCTTTTTTGGCCTTTTTCCCCGAGCTGGAGTTGTGATGATTTGTTATTGCCAAGCGGTTTCAATTATCGCTGGTCGCAGTAAATGAAAACCCTTGGCCTGTGGCTATCGTGAAGCTATAGAGTGGCTTCAAGCATGGCTTTTACGAGAGAGTTAAGGCCGTTGGTGCGTGATGGGCTGAGCTGACCTTCTAGGCCCAATTGTTTGAAGTAAGCTGTAGGATCAAATGCTTGGATCTCCGCGCGACTTTTGCCATGGCAGGCGCCAAGCAATAATCCGATCAATCCCTTAACAATGCGGGCATCGCTGTCGGCTAAATAATAGTGCTTGCCAGCCTGTTCGAGGTGATAAATCCACGCATCACTTTCACAACCTTTTACCTGAGCGGCTTCGACGCGAAGTTCTGGGCTTAAACTCGGTAAGTCTTTGCCTAGCAACATAATTTGGCGATATCTTTCCTGCCAGTTAGGTGCCTTGGTAAAACGCGCTAGCAAGGTCTCGGCATCTTGCACTGAATAGTGAAAATCGGCCTCGCTTGGCATAGGCATAGTCGAATCTGTCATAGGGCTAAATCCTGTCTCACTTATTGAGCGTAACTTATCTTGAGCGCATGAGTCGCGTGGTTCAGTCGTTAAATACTGGATCACAGCAGCAAGTCTTTTACCGAGGCCAACGCGGCAATAAAGCGGTCGATATCGTCTTTATTGGTGTAGATACCGATAGAGGCGCGGCAACAGCCCTTAAGATTCAGACTCTGCATTAATGGCATGGCGCAGTGATGGCCGCAGCGCACGGCAATCCCTTGTTGGTCCAGCAAAATGCCCACATCTTGATGATGTTCATCGGCAAGATTAAAGGCGACGACGCCAATATTGTCATCAAAAGCGCCGTATAAATGCACTTCACCGAGCGCGCGCAATTGGCTTTGTAAATAGTTAACTAATTCAGCTTCATAAGCTTGAACCTGCGGTGTGAGCTCGGTTTGTAAAAATGTAATGGCCGCGCCCAAACCTATGACTTCGGCAATTGGCGGCGTGCCCGCTTCTAAGCGATTCGGTAGGCTGCCAAATTCTGTCGCTTCAAAACTCACGCGTTTAATCATCTCACCGCCAGTTAATAGTGGCGCGAGATTATCTAACACGTCGAAATGGCCGTAAAGCACGCCAACGCCAGTGGGACCATACATTTTATGCCCCGAGAAAACGTAAAAATCACAATCAATTTCAGTCACATCCAGCGTTAAGTGCGCCACTGCCTGCGCACCATCAACTAAGGTTATTGCACCTTGGGCTTTTGCTAACTGAACTAACTGAGCCACGGGATTGACTGTGCCTAGGGCGTTGGAAACATGGCAAAGCGCGACGATTTTTGGCTTTAACTCGAGCAAGGTTTTATAGGCGCTGACATCTAAGCGGCAAGCTTGATCGAGAGGGATTGGCTTAATCACAGCGCCCGTGCGTTTTGCCAGCTCCTGCCAAGGTACGATATTGGCGTGGTGGGCGGCGGCGTCGATTAATATCACATCACCAGCGTTGACGTGTGCAGTGAGTCCAAAGGCGACTAAGTTGATTGATTCTGTGGTGCCGTGGGTAAAGATGATTTCTTCGCGGCGTTCGGCCTTTAAAAATAGCTGCAGTTGATCGCGCACTTTTTCATAACTTAAGGTCGATCGCGCCGATAACTGGTGCGCCGCGCGGTGTACATTAGCATTGTCGTTAGCGTAAAACTGCGCCATGGCATCTAACACCATTTGCGGTTTCTGGCTGGTGGCTGCGGTGTCGAGATAACACAAGGGATAGCCATCAAGCAGTTGATTTAACGCTGGGAATTGTGACCTAATTTTAGCATTGCGCTGCTCTGCTTCTAATGAACAAAGAACCGCTGTGGCATCAGGAGAGGCACTTGCCGAAGGATGTGAGGTAACAGTATTCGTCGCTGTGTGAGTCACAGTATTTGGCGTAGGCGATGCAGGTTGAGTCATAGATGAGGCTAAAGGCAATGAAAAAGGCCAAGGGATCTTCTGTGATCTGCCATGTTAATGCAAGTTTTAGCGGTTTGTTGAGGCGTTGACATTGGAAGGCGGTATTGAGCGTCTAATTTCACCAACGTTTGTTCAAACTTCTGCCCTCTGGTATTTCGCGCGCCTTAAACGGGTTTTGACTTTCTAACGTATCATCGAGCTTAGCTATAATGCGATTTTTCTAATGTTTAAGTTTTTCTTTTAAATTCAGCTAATACTTTACGCTCAATTCAACCACCCAAAGTGAAAACTGCGACTATTCTCAATGGGACGTCCTTTGATATCGGTGTTTGTTGGAGACCCGTTTTATGGTGCAGTTTTTAAAAGATTTACGGATTAAACATAAGATGATCGCCCTCGTTGGGGTGATGTTAGTACTGATCCTGATTTTGTCTGGTTTTAGTCTGCTGAAGATGCAGCGAGTTTCTGAGGAAATCCAAGGCATTGCAAAGGAAAATATTCCATTAGTGAGATTATCAACCGACGTCACTATTAAGCAGCTCGAAAGCTCAGTCATTTTAGAAAAAGCGTTTCGTGCGGCGGACATTGAAGCCGCATCGAGTCAGCCCATTTTAGCGGCGTTTATTGCGGATGTTATTCAGCATAAAGAAGACATTAATAAGGAGTTACTCTCGACTCAGTCTATGCTCAATGTGGCATTAAAAGAGGCTAAAAATCCGCTATTACATGAAAAAACGCAGCAGTTAAATCAAGATATTGGCACGATTATTCAACGTTTTGGTGACTATGAAGCTTTACTTGCTACTGTCATCACAGGTATCCAGCAAAAAGAAGAACCAGCCGCTTTAGCTAAGCGGGTTGAATCCTTAGAGGTTGCGCAAAACGAGTTTAATACTGAGCTAAGTCAGTTCGTTGAGCGGTTAGAGCAAATGACTCAAACCGCGGTTTCTGTGACTGAGGACGAAGAGCTTAGGGCGATTTATGGCTTAACGATTATTTCTATCGTGTCTTTAGTCATAGGCTTATTGATTGGCATCGCTTGCAGTCAATACATGGTCAAATCTATCAATCGGTTACGTAATTCTGCCGCTAAGATGGAACAGGGTAACTTTAACCAAGAGCTGCGCGTCGATTCTAAGGATGAACTGGGCGAACTTACCGTCAGTATGAATCAAATGGCGTGGACCTTAAGTAAAACCGTCGGCCAAGTGATTGCTCGAAGTGAAGAAATTGCCTCTATGGTGACTGAGCTTAATGCGGTTGCCGAAAATAATCGTGAGGCCATGTTGAGGCAGCAGGATAATACCGATCAAGTCGCCGCCTCTATGACCCAAATGGCGGCAACGATCACTGAAGTGGCGAGCAGTGCTGAAACCGCTTCGTACTCAGCGGGACAAGCCGAGCATAAAGTGAAAGAAAGTTGCGAGGTTGTCGATGCGAGCGAAAAAATTTCCAAACAGTTAGTCGCCAGCGCCCAGTATTCGAATCAACTTATTCAACAGGTTCAAGCGAGTACCGGAAAAATCCTCAACTTTGTCTCTGTAGTCGATGCGATAGCGGGGCAGACGAACTTGTTGGCCTTGAATGCATCGATTGAAGCGGCGCGGGCGGGAGATCAAGGACGTGGGTTTGCTGTGGTCGCCGAAGAAGTGCGGGCGCTGGCAACTCGTAGCCAAACCGCCACGCAGGAGATCAGCGATCTTATCCAAACACTCGTGAAAGATGCTAAGTCCTCAGTCGAATCCTTCGCCAATAATGATAAGCAAATCAGTGAATCGTCACTGCTCGTTAATCAAGCCAAGCAGCACCTATTTGAGATTTTAGATGCCTTAACTGAACTGACTCAGGCCAATGCTCAGGTCGCGACCGCAAGCGAGGAGCAAGCCGTCACCGCTGAGGATATCAGTGAGCGTATTAATGAGATTCGAGATTCAGGGGAATTGGTACTTGGCAGCGCCAATGAAACTGCAAAAGCCAGTGAGTCACTGTCTCAGCAGGCCAATTCACTAAGGGAAACCATGCAGCAGTTCAAGGTGCGCGCTGTTTAATTGAAAAATAAAAGCGAAGTCTAGGACTTCGCTTTGGGCTTAATTTATTGTCTTTTACAACTCCAGTTTTTTAGAAGTTATAGGTGACACCTAACATAAAGTTGCGTCCCATCAGTGGGGCGTAATCTTTGAGTAACGAGGTGTGTGGCCGCGCGTCTTGGTCGAGTAGATTTGTGCCTTTGACATAGAACAGCATGTCACCCGCAGAAGTATATAAACGGTAGGTGATGGCGGCATTCACTAGCGCATAGCCTGCTGTTTCGGTTTCATTTTCGGCGGTATCCGTTTGTTTAGCATAGCCAATTGCGCCGACTTCAGCGTGCCATTGTTGTTGGTCAAAGTTTAAGGTCGAACCGATACGCATGGGCGAAATAAGTGGTAAGTTACCACCATCGATCAACTTGCCGCGGGTGTAATCGCTGAACATATCCAATGACCAAGTATCGTTGAACGGGATACTGGCTTGGGCCTCGAGGGAATAAAGCTCTGCATCGCCTTGGGTGTATTGGTAAACCGGTAAATCACCTTCAGCATCGCCGTTGACTATATCAGAGGCGATTAAACCCGTATTTTTCTCGTAATAGAAATTATTGACTCGGTTGTAGGCCATGCTCAATGAGCCTGTCCACGCACCCTCTAATTTGCGCAGGGTTAAGTCGATATTATTGGCGACCTCTTTATCGTTATTGCCACTGTTAGTGATGATTTGACCATTTTCAACGCTGAACTGCGAACCAAGCTCAAAGCTTTGGGTGGCATCGTGGGGACCATAGCTGTAAAGCTCTTCGGCGGTGGCCGAACGTTGGGCGCGGGTGAGCGACAGTCCCAAGTTATAGGCGGGATCGAAGTCCCACACCATACCCGCCGATACGGTGAGATCATTATCGACTAAGTCTTCGGCTTGATAGGTTTGTTCGCCATTTAGCGTGTCTAGCGTCATGCTGTCTGGCGCTAAGCGGTAATGCTCTAAGCGGCCGCCAAGCTCGAAGCGAAAATCTCCGACCTTACGTTCTTGCACGATAAAGGCGGCTAAGGTATCGGTTTTGCTGTCTGGTGTCAGCGCTTCTTCGCCTTCAACGGCAAAATCACGGTGTACAGCATGCAGCCCCATAGTGCCTTGCCACTCACCCCAAGGACGATTGTTAAGGCTTAAGCGCGCTTCACTTTGCTTGTTAAAGAAAGTCGTGCCGGCAACCCCATCTTCTTCCTCAGCATGTTGATAATCGGTATAGCCAGCATCAAAACGCAGTTTACTGAAGCCAGCAAATGGATCTAACAAACCACTGTGCAGCTGCCATGCGGTTTTCTTTAAATCTATGGTGATATCGGGCGCATCGGCTTCGCCGCGGCCGGGAATACCGTAATTCGATTCAGTGCGCGCGCCGGATATGCTGACAAATCCCGTGTCACCCGTATAGCCAACACCTGCGGCATAGTCGTCGAGTTTTTGGTTACTGTTCGCCAGTTTTCCATGGGTTTCGGGCAGATTGGCAATGGCATTTCCCGGAATATCGACATCGTCGGTAATGCGATGGGTGCCATCTACATGCCAATTGAACTGACCATTGCCACCATCGATATCCCCGTTAAAGGTGCGGCCATTGCTGGCCGTGTCGTAGCGAGTGCCAAATTGTCCCGATAACTCATCGACTGGGCTCTCGTGGTAGCGTTTATCCACCACATTGACCACGCCGCCAATGGCGCCGTTCCCGTAAAGCAATGTGCCTGGGCCGCGCAGGATCTCAATTTGCTGCGCCGAGGCGGCTTCTGCTGTTACCGCGTGATCGGCCGATACCGTCGATGCATCACCAACAGACAGGCCATTTTCAAGCACTTGTACTCGAGGACCGCCCATGCCGCGAATGATGGGGCGACTCGCCCCCGCGCCAAAGTGGGAGGCTTGAACGCCGGGCAGTTTTTCTAAGGTGTCACCTAGCGTCGGCTCGATATTGAGCTTGAGTTGATCTTCGGTCAGTACACTAATTGGCGTCGTGCTTTCGAGCGCAGAGCGGGCGAGCGGCGATGCGGTCACGACAATGTTTTCCATCGCCGTTTTCGTCAGTGAAATATCCTGCGTCATGGCGCCAGTGGTTATCTGCAAATCCCTGTCAACATGCTTAAACTCGGCATCGCTAATGTGGAGATGGATATGGCTATTGTCGGCGACAGTTAACAGATACTGGCCCTGAGGATTTGTGCTTGTGCTCGTCCCACCGTCGATGCTGACAAGGGCGCCAGCGATAGGTGCGCCTTGCAGATCGGTCACTTGACCTTGTAATTGAGCGGCCATAACCGGTGAACACACGCCAGCCACTGCTAGCGCTATTGAAGATAGTGCAAGTTTCATTGTGCCTTTCCTTTAGATAAGCAAAAAATAGATTTTTAAATGATTGAATTTGCTTAAAACAGTAAGGGCGGTGCACGCACGTTGAAGTGACGTAACCAAGGTAAACTCGGTTGTTGGTAAGGTTTCTGCGGGATGCTTTCAGCTTGCTGCAATCCCATCGGCGGCATAAGCACAGACGATGGACCTGCATTTTGCTCATGACCAAAATCGCACAGGAAACAGTGGGCATGCTCATGTTCCAAACTGTGTTCAGCAGAATGCGACAGCGCAACCGATTGGATGACAATCAGCCACACGCCGAGCAGTAGCCAAAGCCACTTTCTGTGAGTTGGGGAACTTGAGTGAGTCATTATTCTTCTATGGGTCAGAGTTATCTTAGCGCCGCACCAGTCGTCGATCGCGAGATACAGTTGATCCTAATTTGTGACCCGACCCTACTTGAATTGTCCGTCTTGGGTCTAGTTAACTTTTGTTAACCAAGAATACTTAATCGGTTTCGATGATGGGATGATTTAAGCTATTAACTTGTTTTTATTATTTATTTTAATCATGTCAATTTATGTGGATTGACGAAGATGAAGGTTTTAAGACCCTAGTTACATCCTCAATCGATTCAGCTGATAAGCGTATTGGGCGCGAAGTTTCCCCTCGCTTAGGTTCACTTCCTTGCGCTTTGCTGACTGTACTTGCTATCTGACGATATTATCGTCGCAAAAATGTCACTGCTTGTGCAGTGGCGGATAAAAAGACTAGGGCGTGTTGACGTTTCGAGATTGAATTTTGTTCGCTCTGGCAAGCTCGTGATCGCGAAACGAGGAGTGAAGTGTAGTTATTCTACTCAAATGACGAGTGACAAAGAGCAAGAGCTTGCCAGACGAACCCTTCGGGCAGCGTTTGGCTGGCATTTCTGCCGCGTTATCGCCCGTTTATGTAGAATAACTACACCACACGGGCTTTGCCTTGCATAAAAGCCAGCCAAATCGCTGCAAAAACAACCCTGAAACGTCAACACACCCTAACAAACTGTTGTAATATGTAGCGCTAAATAACGACTAGAAATGTGGATTAAATGGGCATGCGTATTCTTTGGTTTTTTGTGTTAACGCTCAGCATTCTTCCCGGTACCGCTGCGGCATCGGATATTGCTAGCAGTGTCAATGGAGGTTCAAATCGCCTTGCCGACGGCGGTGATTTTGAACTGGGTATGAGTGTTTACGGGGTCAACCAAATTGATGTTCGGCAAACCGATTCCGGCGCTGCGCAATTGTCGCTGTTGGTCAGTGGCATGTATCAGTACAAAGGCATGTTTGTTGAGATGATCCACCAATCTCAGGATGGGGTTAATCTTGGGGTGAATCTTTGGAGTTCAGAGGATTGGTCCTTTGATCTGTTATTGGCGAATTTACAAGGTTCATGGTCACGTCCAGATGTGGACCCCAGCACACTCGATGAAGCTGGCCGCAATGCTTATCTACTATCGGAAGATTCGCTCTATATTGGCGCAGGTTTTCGTGCCACGCGTTACTGGGGCGATAACTACGTTTTCCAGTACAGATTAGTATCTGATTATTATGATGATCAGGGTATTCAGAGTTCCGCCAGATTGGGTAAGTCCTGGCAGGTACGTAATTGGAACTTTCACGTTTTGGGAAGCGTAGGCTACTCATCAGCCACCTTGAATCGTTATCTTTTTGGTGTCAGCAAAGAAGAAGCAACTGAACTCTTTCCCGAATATCACCCGAGCAGTTCTTTTAGCTACTGTAGTGGTCAAGTAAAATTGGCCACGGTTTTAGAGTCATTCCAATATAAACGTTCTGACTCATTTGGCGTTAACCCACCATTATATTGATGGGGTCTGGTCTCACTGTAATATCCAGTGATGTAATTTGTGATCTCTTTATCTGCTTCTGTAAAATTCCCATAACCACTGGCGGGTATCCACTCAGATTTCAAACTTCTAAAGAAACGCTCCATTGGGGCGTTATCCCAACAATTCCCGCGGCGACTCATACTTTGCTCAATTTGAAGACGCCATATTAATTGTCTGAATTTCAAGCTTGTGTAATGCGAACCTTGATCGCTGTGATATATCACATTCTCAGGCTTACCCCTTAACTCAAATGCCATTTTCAAAGCTTTACAGGTCAGCGCACTATCTGGTGATAATGACAAGGCCCATCCAACAGGTTTGCGGGAAAATAAGTCAAGAACAACGGCTAGATAGGCCCAGCGATTACCGACCCAAACATACGTCACGTCGCCACACCACACTTGATCTGGTTGAGTTACTGCAAACTGTCGATTAAGCGTATTGGGGATTGCAACATGCTCTTGTGTCGCTTTCCGATAAGAATGCTTAGGCTGCTGACAGCTTAATAACCTAAGCTTTTTCATTAGATTACGGGCTCGATAACGACTGAGACCAATCCCTTTGTTAGTCACTAATTGCGCTATCGTTCGCGCACCGGCAGAGCCATGACTAATACGATGTGCGGCCTTCACTTCACTGCATAAAATAGTAAAGTCTGCATCAATATGTTCTTTTCTTTTTAGCCAATACTTATAGCTACTTCGATGCACTTTGAATGCATTACAAATTGTGAGAATAGAGTGGCTCTGCTTGAGTGCGCTGATTAGCGTAAATTGTTCATCGAGTCTGACATCAAGAGAGCGGTAGCCTTTTTTAGGATGAGATTGTGCTCCTCAAGACGAGCTATTTGCTTCTTCAGCTCACGGATTTCAATTTGTTCAGGGGTAATCGGAGATGCTTTTGGTGTGCCACCCTGGCGTTCTAGTTTTAACTGTCTCACCCATTTATCCATAGTGGACTTACCTACGTTCATCGCCTTTGCAGCTTCGATGATGCTATGGTTTTTATCGAGGACTAATTGGGCTGCTTCAAGTTTGAATTCAGCACTAAATGTTTTTCTGGTTGTCGATCTCATGTGTTCACCTAAAGTCATCTACGAGGTAATAATATCACCTCTATTTAGGTGGCCAAAATTAGTGTGCCACTACATACGGCATGGAGCTCGGTGTTGCCTATCCGCTGAGTGAGAGTTTTGTGTTTCGGGCCATGTATCGCTTCAATGTATTATCCCAAGAAGTGACCGATAGTCCCTTTAATCAAGCCGGATATGCATCGTTTTTTAATGCCTCTATCAGCTATGTGTTTTAGGGGCGTGGGCATGAAGCGATTTTATTTATGGTTAGTGTTACTGAACGCGCCTTTTTTTGCTTGGGGTCAGGACGATTCGGTGATTTTTACTGCGACTCCAGAGCGCTGCATTGCGCTCCATAAAGGGCAAACTTGCTATCAAGATGTGTTGTTTCGATGGCAAACACCGACGAGCGGCGAGTATTGCCTCATACTGACTGACCGCCAGCACCAGCTAATCTGCTGGAGCGGCAAAGCCATGCAAGAATACCAATATAGTTTTGAAGGCGATAAAACGGCGACCTTTAGTCTGATCCGTAATGATGATGTGCAACCACTGGCGCAGGTCAAAGTGGTGGTGACTTGGGTTTATAAGGCCCCTAAACAGAGTCAGTCAGGTTGGAGGTTATTCTAATATGTCAGTTGAAAAGCACATCTTAGTGGTCGAAGACGATATCTCGCTGGCAGAGTGGATCAGTGACTATTTACTGGACCACGGTTACGAAGTCACGGTTGCCAGCCAAGGCGATTTTGCCTTAGAGATGATCGCCGAAGAGATACCTGACTTAGTGCTACTCGACGTGATGTTACCCGTTAAGAATGGTTTCGATGTCTGTAAGGAAGCGAGGGCATTTTATGCTGGGCCTATTCTATTTATGACGGCTTGTGTTGAGGATGGGGATGAGATCCGCGGATTAGATGTCGGGGCAGATGATTACCTGACTAAGCCGATCCGGCCACAGGTGTTGTTAGCGCGGATAAAAGCCCTGTTACGCCGCGTGGGTGATGAGGAGCAAAAACAGCAATTAGTATTTGATTCGCTGGTACTCAATGCGACGGCAAAATCGGTCACTATCGATAAACAGCCGCTGGATTTGAATGCCAATGAGTTCGATGTGTTGTGGCTGCTGGCATTGAAGGCGGGCACGATAGTGAGTCGTAATGAACTGGTGGCTCAGCTTCGAGGCATTGAATACGATGGCCTAGATCGTTCAGTTGATATTCGCATATCGCGTTTACGCAAGAAATTGCAGGAAGCGTTAAGCCAGCCCTATAAAGTGAAAACCATCCGTGGCAAGGGATACCTTTTTTGCCGCGACGAGGGTGAGCAAGCTTTATGAAGAAGTTGATGACTTCTCTGGTGTTGGTGGTGCTGGTGGCCATTGCGAGCCTAGGCTGGTCGATAAGCGAGTTTGCCAGTCTGCTAGATCATGATAATGACACGCAAACCCCAGCCACTCATCTCGCCGCATTAAAACTACTGGGCGGCACACTGGCGCAAACGCTCGATAACGATAGCGTTAACAATCAAAGTTTTATCGCAAACTGGAACCAGCTAAATTCAGAGCAATTGTCTTTAGCGAGTGAAGCCGATTTCGTCTTACCCTCAGCCCTAAAAACCGCGTTTTATGCCGGGGAATCACTCCTGCTGGAGTCCGATGACGGCATCTCCTTACATTATTTACTGCCAAAAACGGGGCAGGTATTGAACATTAACACCGATATCGTCACGCCCACCGATGTCAGCTTTGACTTGAATAAGCTGTATACCATGCTTTTTTATGGCGGCGTGGTGCTGATTTTGTTGGTGTGGGTGTCGCCCTTGATCCGTCAACTGGTTAATCTCAGTAAGGCGACCCAAGCGTTTGGTATGGGGGAGTTGCAGCAGAGAATTCCTGTTAGAAAAACGTCGTACATAGGCACTATTGAAAGCGAATTCAACCGCATGGCTGATCGTATTCAGCAATTGATCGATGACAACAAACTGCTCAGTCGGGCTGTTTCTCACGATTTAAAAACCCCGATCGCACGGCTAAGATTTGGCATTGAGGCGCTGGAAGAAACCCAAAGCGAACAGCTTAGAGTGAAGTATTTCCAGCGCTTGAACCGCGATCTAGACACGATGGAAGACTTGGTGATGACGCTGCTGAGTTATGCCCGCCTCGATGAAGCGAATATCCAGCCCGATTGGCAGTCGATTGAACTCAATGCTTGGCTACTCGAAAAGTATCAAGGTCAAGTGTACCCCGATTTTTCGGTTGAACTGGTTTCCTATCCCACAGCGCTCAAGATCAAGACAGACCCTAAGTACTTATCAATGCAGGTGAATAATTTGCTTAATAATGCGCTGCGTTTTGGTAAGGCAAAGATTCGGCTGACGTTGGCAGTCGAGGAGGGCGCGACCTGGTTACACGTTGACGATGACGGTCCAGGCATAGATGAACTGGAGTCTGCGCAGGTGATTAAGCCTTTTGTGCGTGGTCAGCACAGTCGTGGAAATTCCGGTCATGGCATGGGATTGGCGATTGTCGACAGAATCGGTTGTTGGATGAATGCCCCATTACGTATTGGACGCTCCCCTGAGCTCGGTGGCGCTCGCATGTCACTAAAATTCAAGGCTGAAATTTAACGCTGAGTTTAAGGCTGAAGTTTCGGACTGGAGATTTATACCGGAATTTAAGGCTGAATTTTAAAGCGGAGTTTAAGGCAAGAGTTTAAGACTGGGTTTTAACGTTGGAGGGCAGAGTTGTTTTCATCGGGTGCGTAACGCTGCATAAACATCAGAAAAGGCGAGCAATGTCACGATGTAGCGATAAAACAGCACCAGCCTAGGAGCTAGGCTGGTGCACGTTTGATTCGCAATTAACCTTTCACATCGACATTGTTAAGTATGTAATCCGTGTCGTAGATACGTGAGTTCGTATTTTCTGGTTTGCTATGTAAACCTGTGACTTCGACCATGACAGAAGTTTCTTGATTCATCGTCGAACTCCCCCACAAAATATCGTTACTGCTGTTCTTTCCTACCCCAAATTGGCCCACTGCGTCACGATCGGTTTGTTCGCGAGTGAAAGTGAAGTAGCTATAACCAGCCTGTTTGCATAACTCAGCCGATTTACGCATGACGTACTTTCGGGCCAATGCGCGGTCAGTGTTGGTATTGCCAACAAAGCTAATCTGCCAGCTATCGGGTGCAATCTGTGCGGTTTCAAAGCCTTTACCGAAAGACCAAAATTGTTTTTCGGTATCGTATGAAGTGGCGCAAGCTGAAAGCATCAGGGCTAATCCAGCACATAAAAACGTTTTTTTGATCGATGTCATGGTCTTGTCTCGTCAGGTTAGTTAGAAGCTATAGCTCACGCCAAGAGTAGTAACCCACTGGTTGCTACTGTCGATTAGCGGAGAGTCAGCCATGTTGGCAGCTATGTGCGAGTAACCAGTGGCTTGAGTAATGTCTAAATGCTTAGTGACTGGAATAACCAAAGCGTAACCTAGCTTATATGCGAAGGTGCCGTCGGCTTGATAAGCAGGGCGCTGCGCCGTTGCTTCAGATGACGTCACACCAGTGTAGTAGTTTGCGAAGTCTTTACTGAAATAGTGCACACCCGCATAAGGCACCAGATCCCCAAAGCCCAGATTTATTGGATGGTAGTAGGTGATATCTGCTTGAAAACCATCATAAACATTTGTCACATCGTGTTGGAATTTGGTTGATAACGTGCCTGTGCCTAAATGAATGTCGGCGTTTAAACCCAGATCGCCACTGAATTTGCGATCCTTCATGCCCGTTAAAATATCGGCGTCATTGGCATCAAAGCCTGGATTGGCAACCACAAAAATGCTGAAGTTAACGGCACTGTCGTTGGTGCCTAAAAAGCGGTAGTTGATACCGGACAGATCGGCGTTGAAGTCCTCTCCGTGGTAGCCGCCATTGAGGTAGATACCTGTCTGGTGATCTTGACCCTTATAAAACTGACTGCCAGTAGCAACACCTGCGCCAGCAAAGAACTGATCTTGATGACTATAGATATTACCGTTACGAATGTAGGTATTGCTTTCAGCAAGCGCGTGGCTCGACATCAAAACACTTGTGATTACAAAGCAAAGTTTTTTCATTTTTTGATCCTTAAGACATCTGTCTAGTGACTGTGGCGCCACTATATTTCAGTTCTTAACAGGACTCTGTATCCGAATGTAACCTGAAGCATTTTGCCGGAGGACCGTCGAAGGGTATCGGGCTGAGTATGCTGCTGCGAGTTTAACGAGGGTAATACGATAGCTTTGTGCTTGGTCAGTGTAAGAGAGTTTGGGGTAGAGGGTTTGCCGTTAACCTAAAGCGAGGTGCGACAAGGAGGCGGTATTTAGAATGGGAAAGTGGCGTTGAGCTGAATGAAATCAATAGCATCAGGTGTATTAGCCTGATGCTATTGGTAATTCAAACGATTCGCCGGCTAAGCCTAGGGGCTAAGATTCCTATGGTTAGGCTAAGGGCAAGGTAATCTGAATTTATCGGACAGTTCGTTTAATCGCACTAATAACTCAGGCGATAGTGTGACTTTCAGGCTGTCGATGTTTTCTTTCAGTTGATACAAGTCGGTGGCGCCTATGATATTGGAGCCGACAAACTGACGTGAGTTAACAAAGGCTAACGCCATTTGCGCTGGCGTGAGTTTGAACTCGTGGGCTAAATCGACGTAGGCTTGCGTGGCCTCCAGTGCCATTTGCGAACCTGTGTAACGGGCGAAACGCTTAAACAAGGTCAGGCGTGCACCTTCAGGCCATTGGTCGTTGCAGTATTTGCCGGTTAAGGCGCCAAAGGCCAGTGGTGAGTAAGCAAGCAGCGGCAGGTTTTCGCGGTGGCTGATTTCGCTCATGCCGACTTCGAAGCTGCGATTGAGCAAGTTATAAGGGTTTTGCACACTCACAATACGCGGCAGACCATGTTTTTCGGCGAGTTGCAGGTACTTCATCAAGCCCCAAGGTGTTTCGTTCGACACACCGATATAGCGCACTTTACCTTGGCGAATGACTTCGGCGAGGGCTTCAAGGGTTTCGAGGATCGGGGTTTGATGTTCTTGATCCTGTTGATCGTAAAACAGTTCACCAAAGAAGTTGGTATTTCGGTCGGGCCAATGGATTTGATAAAGATCGATAGTGTCGATTTGGAGGCGTGCTAAGGAGGCATCGACCGCTTGGTGGATATTGTTCCAGTCCAGCGCCATATTCTTGCGAATATAATCACTCTTACCACCCGGTGCGGCAATTTTAGTGGCAATCACTAGGTCATCACGGTTGCCGTGTGCCTTGATATATTGCCCCAGAATACGCTCGGTTTCCCCTTGGGTTTCGGGCTTAGGTGGGACGGGATACATTTCCGCCGTATCGATAAAGTTGATGCCATTTCCTATGGCGTAGTCCAGCTGCGCAAATGCTTCGGCTTGGGTATTTTGTTCGCCCCAAGTCATAGTGCCCAAACAGATTTTGCTGACCTCGAGATTAGAATGCGGTATGCGTCTGTATTCCATCTATTTCTCCTACGAAAACTCTCTTAGTTTGAGGCTACCAAGCTTTTGCTGTAAAGCAAAGGTTAAACCATAGGTTGAAATGTTAGTGCGCTAAAAATAGCCAGCCCGCTAAACGGTATTGCGCCCTGTTGAGGCATGCCATTGGTTGAAGTTTGTTCTCTGAGTCGCGCTTTTAACGGTTTTATCGCTTTGCTGCACTGTGATGGGGATTTTGGCTTATTTTTGTAAACCTTAGGTATGACTAAATCAGTAATAACGTATTTATGAATAAATTGTTATAAAACTACATTTATAGATCGCTGCGAGTTTGGAAGTGAACCTATGTCACAAAACGGCGTAAATTTACGTATCTAACTTACGAATTTGCGGCGGAATGTGACGCCAATATCGGAAACTGGGTTAACAAATCTCTACCCTGAATTTATCTAAAAATTTTTCATGGTTGATATTTGTGATGGCAGATTTTTCAAACCAAATTGTAACGATCAAAAAAGGCCTCGACTTGCCGATTGCTGGCGAGCCGCGACAGGTCATTGAACTCGGTGCTAAGCCATCCCAAGTGGCTGTTCTGGGTGAAGAATTCGTTGGGCTTAAGCCGACGATGTTGGTCGAAGAGGGTGATTGGGTTCAAAAGGGCCAAGCCCTGTTTGAAGACAAAAAAACACCGGGCGTGTTATTCACTGCACCCGCTAGTGGCCAAGTCGTGGCGATTAACCGCGGCGAGCGCCGAATTCTACAATCGGTTGTCATTCGTTGTGATGACGGCGAAAACCGCGATGGACAGATTTCCTTCGAAATCCATCAAGACATCGCCGCTTTAGCAAGGTCAACCGTTCAGGCGCAATTAGTGAAAAGCGGTCTATGGACTGCACTGCGTACGCGGCCTTTCTCGCGCGTGCCTGCGCTCGATAGCACGCCCGCAGGGATTTTTGTTACCGCAATTGATACTAATCCACTGGCCGCCGATCCGCGTTTAATCATCGCCGAGCAAACCGAAGCTTTTAAAGCTGGCTTGCTGGTGTTGAGCCGCTTAACCGAAGGTAAGGTTTACCTGTGTCAGGATAAGGGCGAAGCGATTGTGAAAGAAGCATTACCACAACTTGAGGTGCGCCGATTTGACGGTGTTCATCCAGCTGGTTTAGTCGGCACTCATATTCACTTTACTTTACCTGTGAGTTTAGAGCGTCAGGTATGGCATATCGGCTATCAAGACGTGATTGCCTACGGCAAGTTATTCCAAACCGGTGAGTTATATACCGACCGCATCGTCGCCTTAGGTGGCCCGAGCGTGCTAAATCCGCGTTTACTGCGCACTCAGTTGGGCGCCGAGTTAAGTCCCTTAGTCAGTGATGACATCAAACCCGGCCAAAACCGCGTGGTATCGGGCTCTGTGTTATCTGGCCATACGGCGGTTGGTGTGCATGACTTTTTAGGTAGATTCCACAACCAAGTGTCAGTGCTGAGCGAAGATGCGCAGCACCATGTACTTTCTTGGGTACGGGGTGGCTCGGATAAATTCTCTATTACCCGCGCAGTGACATCACGTTTGTTTGGTGCCACTAAGCTGTTCGAATTCACTACCCATCAGGGCGGTTCAGCCCGCGCCATGATGGCCTTTGGTCAGCTAGATCGCGTGATGCCACTGGATATTTTACCCACCTTGCTCGTTCGAGACTTAGTGGTGCGTGATACCGATGAGGCGCAGGCCTTAGGTGCATTGGAGTTAGATGAAGAAGATCTGGCACTGTGTACTTTTGTGTGTCCCGGCAAATATGACTTTGGTAAAGAATTACGTGCCTGTCTAGATGTTATCGAGAGGGAAGGTTAATGACTAAGCAAGTTAAAAAACCTGATTTACAGCAAGCTACTGATTTACAGGAAGAATACTACGCAACGGGTAAGTCGATGAAGGGCTTTTTGCGTTCACTCGTCATTGCCAGTGGCCACAGCACTAAGGGTAAAGTGCATGTGCGTGACGCGATTGACGTGAAACGTACCATGACGCTAGTCGGTTTGTGTTTACTGCCCGCCATTTTATTCGGTCTATATAACATTGGCCTAC
The DNA here is from genome assembly GCF_026802235.1 of Shewanella sp. DAU305. Lineage (NCBI taxonomy): Bacteria > Pseudomonadati > Pseudomonadota > Gammaproteobacteria > Alteromonadales > Shewanellaceae > Shewanella > Shewanella sp. DAU305. The sequence goes on along the minus strand of NZ_CP113808.1, from coordinate 4,472,986 downwards.
AGGCACAACTTGCGCTTGCGGGCGACTTATCGACCCCAGATATTTGGAAGTTAGAAATCTTTAATACCCTGTTTGGCGGCCTTAGCCAAGACACTGGGATATTAGGTTTATTCCTCTATGGCCTTAGTTTTTATCTGCCGATTTACCTGACAGCGCTGCTCACCAGTTTGTTCTGGGAAGTGGTATTTGCGAGGGTTCGCGGCCAAGAGTTGCACGAAGGTTTCTTCGTGACGGCGCTGCTGTTTACCTTAATCTTGCCAGTATCGACCCCGCTATGGCTGGTGGCCATGGGGATTTCCTTCGGTGTGGTTGTGGCTAAAGAGCTGTTTGGCGGCATGGGATATAACTTCCTTAACCCTGCGCTGGCGGGCTTGGCTTTTATCTACTTCGCCTATCCCTCTGAAGTTGCAACCATTAAACAGCTGGTTGCCGTTGATGGTTTCTCTGGTGCGACTGCACTGGCACAAACCGCAGCGGGCAAGCTGAGCTTTGCCGATTACTCTTGGTTTAGCGCCTTTAGCGACCCTAATTGGTGGAACAACTTTTTTGGCTTCACCGTGGGCGCAATTGGTGAAACCAGCACCTTAGCGATTTTAATCGGCGGTTCATTACTGCTGATCAGCCGCTTAGCCGACTGGCGCATTGTGCTCGGTGTGCTGCTGGGCATGATTGCGACTGCAACGCTGTGTAATTACATCGGTTCTAGCAGCAATGACATGATGGCAATGCCGTGGACTTGGCATCTAGTCACTGGCGGTTTTGCATTGGCGATGATGTTTATGGCCACCGATCCTGTGACCACTTCCTACACTCGCCAAGGCAAGTTTGCCTACGGTGCCTTGATTGGTTTTATGACAGTGCTTATCCGTGTCGCTAACCCCAAAATGCCTGAGGGCGTGATGTTAGCCATTCTGTTCGCTAACCTTTGGGCGCCGCTGTTCGATTATCTGGTGGCCCGCGCCAACATCAAACGGAGATTAAAACGTCATGGTCTTTAAGAAAGATACTGTGGTGGGGACCATGATCTTCACCATCACGCTCTGCCTCCTGTGCTCGTTTATGATCACAGGCACAGCAGGCATATTGAAAGAACGTAAAGTCGCCAAAAAACGTGACGAAGTGAAGCGTTATGTGTTGATGGCAGCCGATGTGAACTTAGGTCAGGAATCTGATTTTAGAGAGATTTTCGCTAAATCGGTTAAGCCATTATTGATCAACCTAGACACAGGTAAGGTGGACTCAGACGCTAACGTGCTCGATTTCGATGAGCGTATGGCGGCGATTAATCCTGAGACCTCTAGCGCCCCTAAAAAGGACATCGCCAAGATTAAAACCCGTGCTAACGATGCCCGCGTATTTAAAGTGCTCGATGCCAACGGCAAGTTAGACAGTGTGGTTGTGCCTTTCTACGGTAAAGGTCTGTGGTCGATGATCTACGGCTATGTGGCGGTTGAACCCGATTTCAACACCATTAAAGGGCTAGTGGTGTACGAGCACGGTGAAACCCCAGGTATCGGTGACTTTGTGACGGATCCCCATTGGTTATCGCTGTGGAAGGGTAAGCAATTATTTGATGAAAAAGGCAAATTTGCTATGCGCCTCGTTAAAGGCGGCGCTAAAGAAGGCGATGTCCACGGTGTCGATGCTGTGAGTGGCGCGACCATGACAGGCCGCGGCGTGCAGCGCGCAATGGAGTTTTGGTTTGGGGTTGAGGGTTTTCAAACCTTCTTCAACCAGCTGAAAGCGTCGGCCGCGCAGGGTGAATTGCAAGGTGAGTTGGGAGAGGCAAAATGAGCAACACTTTATCCATGCGTGACATGTTAACGGGGCCAGTGTTTGCCAATAACCCCGTCGCGATGCAAGTGCTGGGCGTATGTTCGGCGCTGGCGGTCAGTAACTCAATGCAAACCGCTGTGGTGATGACGCTCGCAGTGACCTTTGTGTTGGTGTTTTCCAACCTAATTATATCTGCCATCCGTAACTTTATCCCGACCAGTGTGCGCATTATCGCGCAGATGACGGTTATCGCCTCCTTGGTGATTATCGTCGACATGGTACTGCAGGATGTGGCTTATGAGTTATCTAAGCAACTTTCTGTATTCGTTGGGTTAATTATTACTAACTGTATCATCATGGGCCGCGCAGAAGCCTTCGCCATGAAGTATCCACCGCATTTAGCTGTGGTCGATGCGCTCGGTAATGCGACAGGTTATGGCTTGATTTTGATCAGCGTTGCCTTTGTACGCGAGCTGTTAGGGACAGGTAATTTATTCGGTCATAGCGTGTTCACCACCATTGAAAACGGCGGCTGGTACTTGCCAAACGAGATGTTCAAGTTACCACCTAGCGCCTTCTTCCTGATTGGTGTGTTGATCTGGACTATCAATGTGATCCAGCGGAAACGGGGTTAAGGAGCAGATATGGAACACTATATAAATCTATTTTTGCAGGCCACTTTTATCGACAACATGGCGCTGTCGTTCTTCTTGGGCATGTGTACTTTCTTGGCCGTGTCTAAAAAGGTGTCAACCGCCTTTGGTCTAGGTGTCGCTGTGATTGTGGTGATGACCTTAGCCGTGCCGTTAAACCAGATCATTTACGTCAAAGTGCTCGCACCTGGCGCACTGTCTTGGGCGGGATTACCCGGTATCGATTTAAGTTACCTGCAACTGATCACTTTCATTGGTGTGATTGCGGCGTTAGTGCAAATCCTTGAAATGTTTTTGGATAAGTACATTCCTAGCCTGTATGACTCCCTTGGGATCTTCTTACCTTTGCTCACAGTGAACTGCGCGATTTTTGCAGGGGTGATCTTTATGGCGAACCGTGATTACAACTTCGGTGAGTCAGTGGTGTTTGCGATGGGCTCGGGTCTTGGTTGGGCGGTGGCGATTGTACTGCTGGCGGGACTGCGCGAAAGAATGAAATTCAACGCGATTCCCGAAGGCTTACAAGGTATTGGTATCACCTTTATTACTACAGGCTTGATGGCGCTGGGCTTTATGTCTTTCTCAGGGATCTCGCTGTAACGCTACAGTAGGCGAGCCAAGAATTGAGAAAGTGAAACCAGATTCTTTTTAGAAAAGAGCTAGAAAAGGGTAATACGATGGAAATGGCAATTGGCATAGGCATGTTCACGCTAGTGGTCTGTCTATTGGTGATAGTGATTCTAATCGCCAAAAAGCAATTAGTGGCTACGGGTGAAGTGACAATCAGCATCAACGAAGATGCCGAAAAAAGCATTCAAGTTGCCGCGGGTGACAAGTTACTCGGCGCTTTGGCGAGTCAGAGTATTTTTATTCCGTCAGCCTGTGGTGGTGGCGGAACCTGCGGTCAGTGCCGAGTGAAAATCAAAGCGGGCGGCGGTGACATTCTGCCGACTGAAATGGGCCATATCACCAAGAAAGAGGCTAAAGAAGGGTGTCGTCTCGCCTGCCAAGTCTCAGTGAAAACCGATATGGAACTTGAGCTCGACGAAGAAATCTTTGGGGTGAAGAAGTGGCAATGTCTGGTGATCTCTAACGATAACAAGGCGACTTTTATCAAGGAGTTATTGCTTGAGTTACCCGCAGGTGAAGATGTTCGCTTTAAAGCGGGGGGTTATATTCAAATTGAAGCGCCAGCCCATGTGGTGAAATACGCTGACTTTGATATTCCTGAAAAATACCGTGGCGATTGGGACAAATACGGCCTGTTTGATATAGTCTCGACCGTCAACGAAGAAGTGTTGCGCGCTTACTCTATGGCCAACTATCCCGATGAAAAGGGTCGCATTATGCTGAACGTGCGGATTGCGACGCCGCCATCGGCCAATGTGCCAGCGGGTAAGATGTCATCTTACATCTTCAACCTGAAAGCGGGCGATACAGTGACGATTTCTGGGCCATTCGGTGAGTTCTTTGTGAAGGAAACCGATGCGGAAATGGTGTTTATCGGCGGCGGTGCGGGCATGGCACCTATGCGTTCACACATTTTCGATCAGCTTAAGAGTAAGAAAACCACACGTAAAATGAGCTTCTGGTACGGCGCACGTTCGACCCGTGAAGTGTTTTACCAAGCGGATTTCGATGCACTAGCGGCCGAGAATGACAACTTCGTTTGGCATGTGGCGTTATCTGAGCCATTGCCTGAGGATAATTGGACTGGCTACACTGGCTTTATTCATAATGTGATTTATGAGAATTATCTTAAAAATCATAAGGCACCAGAAGATTGCGAGTACTACATGTGTGGTCCTCCAATCATGAACTCTTCAGTGATTAAGATGCTCGAAAGCCTAGGCGTTGAGCCAGAAAACATCCTACTAGATGACTTTGGCGATTAGCCATTAAACTTAAGCTAGAGCTTAATCAGAGTTTCAATCAGCGGTTAAAGCTTGAAACTCATAACTCGCGTTAAGGCAACTTAACGCGAGTTTTGTTTTTGAGGGGCTTGGAGTATTAGAGGAGGAAAGCCTTAAATCGAACGCAAGTCGCTTTAGGATTAAAGTTAGCTAGGACTACTGAGCTATTTCGTACATTTCAGATTAATATTTGTATGGGGTAAAGTTTGTCATGAGCGCTGCCGAACGGGTTGAATGGTTAGGCATCTATGATCTCTACATGATGGTCCAATTGAGAAAACCTGCTCCACCATTTTTTACTCTTCCAGCAAATGTTTCTGCACAGGATTCCTGCGGTGATTCAAAACCAATCTCTTGCCCACTGCTATCCATTATTTGCATTCCGCATCCAAGTGCTCCGTCATCAACGGCAAATTGAACGCTATATTTCTCACCTGAGCGTGGGACGAACGAGGCTGTAAAGCTGCATTGACGATTCTGTGCCATCCGAGCTTCACCATACAAGATCGCAAATGTCATCTGCGATTCAGCCGCGACTCTTATCGGCCCTAGCTTCTCGATGGCATTCGTAAATTGCTTTGATTCAATTGATAATCCGAGTTGAGAAGGTGCGCAGTTTATGTCTTGGTACGCGAACACTTCGTATCCCTGTATCGTGGTGTTCTTCGATTCTGAACGAAGATCCAGCATCATCGTCGCAAATGGTGCTCCAATAGGAACGCTATATGTTGAAGCGCATCCGACGACAAATACTGAAGCAATGGCTAAAAAAAGAGACTTCAAATTAACTCCTTAAGAGATCTAATGCCCAAATGAATTTAAAATCGAGCCACTATAAAACAATAACATAAAGCTCTTTCGCTTGGACTTCAATCTACAGTGTCTAAGGTCGACTTAAAGGGAGTCATGATCAGTGGCTGAATGGTGCAGAAAATAGAGCTAATTTGTACAAAAATAGCGTATTTAGGACATGTTAATACTATCCATTATGTAAATGGGTATTGGTAGGGGTGATTACACAGGAGTTCTGGCTGTTGATGTAAAGTACTGACAGTTTGGAGCAAACCGTAAAACTGCGAATCTAGAACGGTCCGGCGCAGGCATCAATTCTGTGATGACTTGTGTGAATTAAGTATTTAGATTAGTGGTAAGAAAATCTTCGATACCTACAATCATTTGCTCCACGTCAGCTTTTGAGAATTCGCTTGGCTTGCCATGTGCTGCACTGTTTCTGATACCTGCAAATGATGTGATTTTTTTTTGTACGATTGAATTATACACTCCTGATTTAGTAAGATCGGCGTTCATTTTGTCCATTTTCCCATGTGCGATATTTTCTCTGCTACATAGTTCTCTGAGACTTGTTTCAAGAACTACGCCAGCAATGATGGCAGCCGGCGCTGAATAACCAGCGCTTAATAACTCTCGGGCTTGTTCTAGCTCTGTTTCAAAAACCTCCGCTTGAACGATTGACTTATATGAAGATAAATAGCCTCCTAAAAAATCTTCTTTTAATGCCAAGAAAACTGCTCTGGTATATTTAAAAGAAGAAAAATTCCCGGAAAAACTTGAGTTATTTTCTGCATTTTGAAATTCTTTATAGTGTTCTGATTTATCTCCACACACCTTAATAATTAGGTTTTTAACTTTTACTCGCCACTCTAAAAACTTTTCAGAGTCTACATCTTCACTAGGGCTCATCATTTCATAATGTGTTTTCTTGACAGTTTTAGCCAATTCAATCATTTGGTTATCTAACTCTTCAAATCGTTTTACTATTAATTTATTCACGATAATGCCCGTTTTTTGAAATTATAGCGCCTTGCTCATCGTAAAATGAGGGACGCAGCGAGTAAATTTACAAGTGCCGCAACTTGTTAAATTACTTCTAGATATCGACTTATTTCACCACAAAAATTATTGTATGTTAAATTAAATGATCTATTTTTATTATAGAGTAGTTTTTAGAGTTAAATTTATAATTACCTTCTGGATTTTTCTCAGTTAACTTTTAGCCTCTAATGATATAGAACATAACTTGCAAGGATAGACACTCATTTACTAAGTTTCTTTATACTAAGGTTTAAAAGTTGCGTTTTCGTTAGATTTTACTTTATTAACGCCTCTTAACTAAATGGTGCTAATTAGGCTGACAGAAGATTACCAAAAGTGCTTTATAAGTGCGGTTTCAATGTCGATATCGACTCTAAAGTACTGAAAAAAGCCCCGACGGCATCGACTAAAGCTTCGGTTAGTTCAGGATAATCATCTTCGAATATCTTGTTGATATCCTCGATAGCTGCATCGATTTATTCCTGAATGCCTTCCTCGATTTTAGCTTTGTATTCTATTTATTCAGCTCTAGCAGCATAGGCATTTCGCAGGCGTCGTGGCCTGTGTTACCTAGGGGGGCCGACAGATGTACAAAGCCTAATTTCTCATAGAGTTTTACGGCTTCATTTAACGCGGCTGTGGTTTCTAAATAGCAGCTTTGATAACCCGTTTCGCGGGCGAAATCGAGTGCCATTAGTGCTACGCGTGTTGCGAGTCCTTTGCCGCGGATTTCAGGCATAAAGTACATTTTCTGCAGTTCACAAACACCCTCATTGTTGGCTAACGGCGCAATGCCGGCGCCGCCTAGAATGCGCCCCTCTAATTCAATAATCCAATAGTTGGCGCCCGCTTGGGAGTAAATCTGGCTGAGGCAATCTAAGATCGGGTCGGCCACGCTATAACCTTTATCTGCGGTTAAGCCGTATTCGGCCGAGACATCGCGGATGACTTTGGCAATCGCGGCATCATCTTGGGCTGTGGCTTGGCGAATGTGACAGCCACTTTGGTGTTTGGCGTTATGTACGGCTTGGTTATATAACATGAGTGCCTCTTCAATTTGTGAGGTTTGTGCCGGAGTCAGTTGGGCTAAGATCTCTTGAAATAATTGATTTTGTTGAGTATCTAATTTCAGGAGTAACTTCTTCCCCGCGGGCGTGAGTTGTACTAATAAACAGCGACTGTCCCGTGGGTGTATTTGACTCTGGGCAAGATTTTTATCAATCAGATGCTTAATGGCTCGGCTCGCATTGGACTTATCTATGCTGAGTTTGCAGGCCAGCTCTTTGATGGTCAGCGGCAGCTTGCCTATCTCAAACAAGGCGTGGGCTTGCACTGGCGAGAGGGGCAAATCTCCAAAGGCGGCGTTGAGCATGCCTAAATTCCTCACTAGATAGCGAGATAAGTGCCTGAGTTGGGCGGATGAGCCTGACTCCGCCGTTTGCTTAGCGTGAATTACAGGCTTAACTGGATCTGGAGTCGATGGTGCGTCTGTTTGAGCCATAGTCGAATGGGTTTGGTTGCATATCACAACTAAGTTAGCGGGCTTCAACTGCGCTTGCAACATGTTACTAACAAGTTTGTGCGTAAATATTGGGATTTAATAGCGGCGCCATAGCGAGAATAATCGCTTGGGTGTAATTACTTTCACGGGTCGCGTGGCCGTGGGTGAGCAAACCTATGGCACCGCCTTTTTGTTTGATATTGACAGTATTGAACAATCTATCCATAACATGCCCGAGTTCTTCACCTGCTTCTAATGCCCGATAAACCTGCATTGGCAGAGGCAAAATTGCGCTGCGGCCAATGGCAAGTTGGTCTTTATGCCCAATGGCGATATAGGCGAATGTGGCAGGGCCAAAGTCGAAACAATCGACACCGCCTTCCATCGCAAAATAGTAGTCGGCTTGAGTATCTTGTTGATCCTGTTGTTGACAGTAGTGCACCCGATTAATCGCCCCTTGGCGAGTGTCTTTATCTGTCATTGGCTGCGCCGCAACACCTGAAGGTGCATCCATACCGCTGGCGTCTATAATGCTTTCGGGGAACAGTTGTGCCATCGCTTTGGTTGCCGCGTTGATTTTTACTGGGTTTTTAGAACCCACTTTTATCTTGATAATTTTTTGTTGCATATAAGTTGTTTATTTCAGCTTTTAATGTGGACGCTCGTTTGAATCATTGCTTAAATGGTCTGAGGTGTCTAAGCGTTTGGGTTTTCTATTCTGCCACAGTCGTCGGCGAAGCTCAGTAAAAAGCCAACAGTAGGGGAGGCAATAGCCAGCCTTAGGGACTAGGAAGCGACATATGACTATTGCTCCTTCAGTAATGTAGGCTGGGATAAGCAGTAAGGCTATGTCATTGAAGGAACCAAAACCAAGAGATAATAATAATGAAATTCAACAAACTCGTGATCGCTATGGGGATGGCCTGCGGTGTAATACTCGCCGGCTGTAACGATAGCGAAGATAGCACTACGCCCACCGAACCCGAAACTCAACTGCAAGCTTTTGCTCCCAACGGTTTACTCAAAGCCAATATTCGCCGCACCACCTACGGCGTGCCACATATCCAAGCCGATAACTTAGAAAGCTTAGGTTTTGGTAGTGGTTATGCGCAGGCACAGGACAATTTATGTGTGTTAGCCGATGGCTTTATTAAGGCTAACTCGCAGCGTTCCATGTACTTTGGCCCCCATGCGTCGATTGACTTCACTACGGGCCAACCCACAGCGGAAGATAACGGCAACTTGATCTCTGACTTTGCCTACAAAGCGTTAAAGATCAGAGCGCAAGCCGAAGAGAAATGGCCACAGTTTAGTGAAAACTCTCGGGCGCTGATCCAAGGTTTTACCTCTGGTTATAACCAATATCTTGCCGATGTCGAAGCGGGTAAACAAACGGCAGAACCTTTCTGTGGCGGTCAACCTTGGGTCAAACCTATAGTGCCAGAGGATGTGGTGACTTATCTGTTTTCAATCGCTTTGTTACCGGGCGCAGCTAACTTTCTCGATTTGATTTTTTACGCAAACCCGGGAGATGCGCAGGAATATATGCCGCGTATCGTAGGGCCTGCGCCCAGCCAAGACCAAACCGCATTTGTGGCCGATATGCAGTCTAAGTTGATTGCCCGCGCGGCCCGCATCACCACGCCAGAGACCAATCCCCGAGGATTAGGCTCTAATGGTTGGGGTTTAGGTAAAGATAAAACCGAAAACGGTAAAGGCATGGTGCTCGGCAATCCGCATTTCCCACACACGGGTAACCTGCGTTTTTGGCAATCCCATATTACGATCCCTGGGCATTTAGACATGATGGGCGGCTCGCTTGTGGGTATGCCAGGGCCGATTAATATCGGTTTTAACAAAGATTTAGCGTGGACTCATACCTTCTCAACCGCCGAACATTTTGTGATGTATAACTTAGAGTTAGTCTCGGGCGATCGGATGCAATATCTGTTCGATGGTAAACCTATGCCGATCACCAAAGAGACGGTATCGATTCTGGTGAATGCTGGTCCTGCCGGCATGTTAGTGGCCGAGAAGGATATTTACACCACGGCAAAAGGCCCTATGGTTGAAGCGCCACCTGCTTTAGCACCTTTTGGTTGGGATGATGGCAGCGCCTTTATGATCCAAGACGCCAACATGGGCAATATGGACCCCGTTGACCATTGGTTAGCGATGGACATGGCGACCAATAAAGAAGAGTTCCAACAGGCCTTCAAGGATTACGACGGCGTTATCTTCAATAACACTATGTACGCCGATAAAGAGGGCAATGCTTTCTACATCGACGACTCGACAGTCCCAGGATTGTCTGAATCGGCAGTGGTGTTGTTAAAAACCTCGCCAGACATTAAAGCGGCTAAGGCGCAGGCCGGATTTACGATTTTACCCGGCAACACATCGCTGTTTAGTTTCGATGGCCCAACACCCTATGCCCGCGCGCCAAAGCTTGAGCGTACTGACTTTGTGCAAAACTCCAATGACTCATTCTGGTCGACTAACTTGAATGAACCGCTGACTTATTTCTCGCCCATGTATGGACCAGAAGCAGGGCAATTGTCGCTGCGAACGCGTATGGGCTTGAGCTTAATGCAGGATGCGGCTGGGGCAGATGGCAAGTTTAGCTTGGAAGAACTCGAAGCGGCGGTGTTGTCTAATCGCAGTTATCTTGCTGAGTTAGTGCTGCCTGATTTGATTGCCCAGTGTGATGCCCAAGGCAGCACGCCTGTTGTGGTGTCGGCGAGTTTATCTAAGGATGTCACTTCGGCGTGCACGGCGTTAAAAGCGTGGAATGGTAAGCAAGATAACGACAGCAAAGGCGGTGCTTTACTGCGTGAGTTTGCCCACCAATTCAGCCAAACGACCATGTTGACCCAAGGATTCGATCCCGCCAATGCGGCAACGACACCTAAAACCTTGACCACAGATGGCAGCGCCTTAGTGGCTTTAGCCCACAGCGCACTGAATCTTGAGGCAGCAGGTTTTGCCTTAGATGCGCCATTGGGTGAGGTGCAATTCGTGGAGAAATCGCTGCCGGACGGTACGCCAAGCGGGTCGCGTTTACCTTGGCCGGGTAGCCACAATGCCGAGGGTGGATTCAACGTGTTCTCGACCAGTCTGTCGGGTGACGACACTTTAATCCCGCAGCACAAGTACGCACCTGTGATGGACGTGGTTACTGGTAAGGCGATGAGTTCTGGCTTAACGGCGAAGGGATACCAAGTGCGTTATGGGTCGAGTTGGATGATGGCAGTGAACTTTACTGACGAAGGGCCAGTGGCGCGGGGAATTTTAACTTACTCTGAGTCGAGTAATATCCTAACGCCAGCGTTTGCCGATCAAAGTATCTTGTACTCAAGCGAGAAAAGTTTCCGTCCGTTATTGTTCAAAGAGGCTGATATAGCGCCAGCCGTGGTGTCGACCACTGAGCTTATACTACAGAAACCTTAAGTCTGATTTTGCGCTAATCGTTAACGGCTCACTCCGGCGTTGGTTCCGCAGTGAGCCGTTTTTTATGGCGTTTGCGACTGATAGCGATTTGTAAAAATTTAACATTAGCGGATGTGATCTTGATCGACTTTAGCTGTCAATATGCAGCATTGGATCTCGTTTCATGGGTTTTTGTGATCTAGATCCAATTCGGTGTTTTTCTCGGCGCTTATGCTATGTCACTGGCTTTGGTTTGAGGTGAAAATATTGTGTCTTTAAGCGGTTTTTTATGTGTGTTTTTTGATGCTGCATTGAAAACTTATTACATTAAATCAGCGATCTAGATCTCAATATCAGTTTATTATGAAATTCCCTTACATAAAGCCGAGTCAGATCAACTTTTATGGGCTTTTTTTGGTTATCCTTACGACGAATTTATTATGCTAGTCACACCGTAAGGTAACTTTTATATGCAAAAAGATGCGACCAGTGTTCTTGGAACACCTCAAAGCACACAGAATCTAGATTCAACGAAACACTTACCTTGGACTCGCCAAGATACGACTTGGATGTTGAGTTTATTTGGCACAGCCGTTGGCGCTGGAATTTTATTTTTACCCATCAATGCGGGCATGGGCGGCTTTTGGCCTCTCGTACTCATGGCAGTGATCATCGGTCCTATGACCTATCTTGCCCACCGCGGTTTATCTCGTTTTGTTTGTTCATCAAGCATTCCCGGCAGCGACATCACCCAAGTAGTAGAAGAACATTTTGGTGTGGGTGCGGGTAAAGCCATTACCATACTGTATTTCTTCGCCATCTATCCGATTGTATTAATTTACGGTGTGGGTATTACCAACACAGTCGATAGCTTTATCGTCAATCAGTTGGGCATGGCATCGCCCCCACGCTTTATTTTATCGGGTGTATTGATCCTCGGTATGATGGCTGTGATGGTTGCGGGTGAGAAATTCATGCTGAAAGTGACACAATTGCTGGTATATCCGCTGGTGGGTATTTTGGCCTTTATGTCGTTCTACCTGATCCCAGAATGGAAAATGGATGCCTTACAAGTGGTGCCAGAAGCGGGCGCATTTTTAGGCACAGTGTGGTTGACGATCCCAGTATTGGTGTTCGCCTTTAACCATTCTCCTGCGATTTCACAGTTTTCAGTGTCACTGAAACGTGACCACGGCGCCAATGCTTCTCGTAAAGCTGACGTGATTTTACGTAACACTTCGATGATGTTAGTGGGCTTTGTGATGTTGTTTGTGTTCTCTTGTGTGCTGTCGTTATCGCCAGCCCAATTGGCAGAAGCGAAAGCGCAGAACTTACCGATCCTGTCTTACTTAGCTAACGTGCATTCAAGTGGTTTTGTGAGCTACTTTGGTCCGTTAATCGCCTTTATCGCGATTGTGTCCTCTTTCTTCGGCCATTACATGGGCGCGACAGAAGGCATGAAAGGCGTAATCGTTAAGCAGTTACGCTCAAGCGGCAAATCAGTCACGGATGCTAAGATCAACAAGTTCATCCTAGGCTTTATGTTTGTCACTATCTGGGCTGTAGCTGTGATCAACCCAAGTATCTTAGGCATGATTGAAGCCTTAGGTGGCCCAATTATCGCGGCTATCCTGTACTTGATGCCTATGTATGCCGTGTATAAAGTGCCAGCGTTAAAAGCCTATCGTGGCCGTATCAGCAATATCTTCGTGATCATTGCAGGTTTACTGGCGATGACGGCGATTCTGTTTGGTTTCTTCCGTTAAGTTTTGCGAGTGCAGTGAAGCTTAACGAGGAGTTAGCGTTAGGTTTTTAATCTGAATCGTGACTCGTAAAAAAAGGATCGTGCCATTGGCCCGATCCTTTTTTATTGCGAATAAGATATTGGATAGCTTATTTTTCTTCGTACATTAAGTAGTAACTCTGCTTCATCCCTAAGGCTTGATAGGTCTGCTGGGCGGCGAGGTTTTCTTGCTCAACATATAAACGGAAGCTGGCAGCGCCACCATTGGCTTCGGCCAGTTGTTTGACTTCACTGTAGAGCTTGCCATAAATGCCTTGGCGACGATTTTGCGGGCGAATATACACACTCTGGATCCAGTAATAATCCTTGGCGCGCCAATCGCTCCATTCAAATGTCACCATAAGCGAGCCGACTATTTCTCCTTCAATTTCGGCGACGAGGTAAAACCCTTTTTGTGGACTTTCAAGTAGCGTGCCCACGCCGCGGGTTAGTGTTGCTTCATCTAAGGCTAAGCCTTCGGTTTCTTGGGCCATCGCCTGATTAAATTGGACTAAGGCACTGAGGTCCTGAGCCTTAGCTTTACGGATCAACATACAACAACTCCTAGGCGGTTATTGAGTAATACCGCTCTTGTTTAGTGAACAACCATTTTGTGGCTCACTTTAGCATGGAACATTGTGGGATAACGAGTTCGACAGTCGCGGTTTTGGCGGAGTGAGCTTAATTGATACTGCGGATTTTTGTACGACTAAAGTCTTGTCTGCTAGGCTTATCTCTAGTGCCCTTTTTCTGAACTAAGTGAGTCTATGATGGGATTCGTTAAGTCGACACGCCGCTATAAACTTAAGGTGTTGCCCGTTGTTGATCTGATTGCTGATGAGCAAATAAACCATCGGCTGCATTTTATCTTAACTTTGTTGAGTTTTGGTTTGTGGGGACTCGTTTGGTGGTGGTTGATCCTAAAAGCCAAGGGTAAATCGGACTTTATTTTCAGTGGTTTTGATGACGATTACTGGAGTTATTTGATTGAACGTGAGCAACCGCCAGCAGCGCTTTATCGTCAGCAAATTGCGCCAAATAAAGTCACAGAATATTTTGATGCTTAAGCAGAAAAACTAACATTTCAGCGGCCAATTTAACAAAGTTAGTTTGGTTAATGTTACTGATTTTAAGACAGTTTAGCTCAACGTGACCCAGATCATCCCTCTATGAAAACCCCTCTGCTAGACTCGGCGATTGCCTCATGTAGACTGAGAAACTAGCGCGCTAGTTTTGGTCTTTGCCCCATCATAGTTTCGAATTCAAGGTTATGAATATGACAAAACCTAAGTCGTCGGCATTAGGCCGTGTTTGGTCTCGCTGGATGTCAGTGCCGCTGTGGCTGCAAATTGTTATTGGTATGGTGCTAGGCATTATTGTCGGCGTTATTTTTGGTGAGCAAGCCACTTGCTTAAAACCGCTTGGCACCTTGTTTGTTAATGCCATAAAGATGCTGATCGTGCCATTGGTGTTTTGCTCGCTGATCGTGGGCGTCACGTCGATGCAAGACACCGGCAAGATGGGGCGTATCGGCTTTAAATCCTTTGGGTTTTATCTGTTTACCACGGCTATCGCGATCAGTATCGGCCTGCTTGTTGGTTATGTATTGCAGCCCGGCGCAGGCTTAGGATTAACGCTGGCAGAAGGCGCGACTCAAACCGCCAAAGCTGTGCCTTCATTAGTCGATACCTTGGTTGATATAGTGCCGACAAATCCGATTGCGGCCATGGCAAGCGGACAAATTTTGCAAGTCATCGTATTTGCCATCGCCTTAGGTATCGCATTAGTGCTGATTGGCGATCACGGTAAACCTGCGATTAAAGTGTTCGAAAGCCTCGCCGAAGCCATGTATAAACTGGCCGATATGGTGATGAAACTCGCACCCTACGGCGTCTTTGGGCTAATGGCTTGGGTGGCGGGAGAGTATGGTATTGATATGCTTTGGCCCCTGATCAAAGTCATCATAGCCGTATACCTTGGCTGTATTATCCACGTGCTGGGTTTCTATAGTTTTTTGCTGCGCGGATTTGCGAAGTTAAGTCCGCTGCAGTTTTTTAAAGGCATTAGCAACGCCATGTTAGTGGCGTTTACCACGTCTAGCTCTGCGGGCACGCTCCCTGCAAGCATGAAGTGCGCGAGTGAAAACCTAGGCGTTCATAAGAAGATTTCTAGCTTCGTGTTACCGCTGGGCACTACCATCAATATGGACGGCACTGCGTTATACCAAGGCGTTACTGTACTGTTTGTGGCGCAGGCGTTTGGCATCGACCTGACTGTCGTCGATTATCTCACCATTATTTTAACCGCGACTTTGGCTTCTATCGGCACTGCGGGTGTTCCCGGTGCGGGTTTAGTGATGCTGACGTTAGTGCTGACAACTGTAGGGCTGCCTTTAGAAGGGGTGGCATTGATAGCGGGGATTGACCGTATTTTAGATATGGTGCGCACTGTGGTGAACGTCTCCGGTGACTTAGTGGCGACAACTGTGATTGCCAAGTCTGAAGATGAGCTGGATATGGCGCATTACAATGCCGACATGGAGCAAAGTGCCGTGCTAGCCGAGCAGAATATCGCCCTTGAAACGGCAGCGGAGAATAGCGCCAAAGTCTAGTTGGCTTCAGTTGCTGGCTGTGAAACTAAAAAACCGCCAATGGCGGTTTTTTTATGCGGACAAATTTTCTTTGTTGAAGCTTACTACACTGGGTTTATTGCACTGTGCTTACTTCAGTTCGCTTACTTCAGTTGGCTCAAGATCAGCACTGGCTTGTCGTCGCTGTTGAGTAGCGTCAGGCGACCTTGCACTAGCTTAGCTTTAGCCACTAATGGCATTGTTTGCATCACTTTGTGCTCTTGTTGCATTAGCGCATCGACACAGGCTTTCATTGTGCTACCGGCAGGAGATAGCTTAAGCTCTTGGCCTTGCTGAGTATATTGACCGAAAAAGTTATTACAGCTGTTGTTGCCGTGTAATTTGCCTTCGGCCTCAAAGGTGATTTGCGCTGGGCTGTAATCGATAGTCGGTTGGCCTTGAACCATCTCAATGTGCCAGCTGCCCTCTAATGGAATGGTCTCATTTTGGGCGACATCGGTACTTTGGCAGGCGGTG
The DNA here is from genome assembly GCF_026802235.1 of Shewanella sp. DAU305. Taxonomy (NCBI): domain Bacteria; kingdom Pseudomonadati; phylum Pseudomonadota; class Gammaproteobacteria; order Alteromonadales; family Shewanellaceae; genus Shewanella; species Shewanella sp. DAU305. Next base: position 4,456,992 of record NZ_CP113808.1, on the reverse strand, counting down.
AGTCCCAACAGTAGCGCACCTAAGATGAATGTTTGTTTTAACATCGTTACGGTTCCTTTTTCCATGGTTATGGCCATAGTGTGACAAGTTTTGCTCAAGATCTAAAGAGGTTTATATGACGGACTCATTTAAAAGTACTATGAATTTGTTGAAGTTTTTACATTGGTTAGGTGTATTGATGCTAGTTTGTGGACTTGGGTTCTATATGTTGACGCAATGGAGTCTAGAGATAAGCGGCATGTTACTGATCTCAAGCCTGATTGGCTTAGGGTTGGTTCTAATGTCACCCTATCCCGTAGTGCTGTTTATCCAGTGGGCGAAGCGCCAAGATGAGCAATCTAAGTGATTTCTTGCTGCGTAATTAAACCCAAACCTCGTTAACTCGCCACTTCGTTAAATCTAAGCTCGGTTAACCTATCGCTTCGTTAAATCACTGCTTCATTAACTTAAAGCGCCGCCGAATCTGCGGCGGAATTATCGTATAAGCTTGAGTCTATGGCGGGCTTAACTGGTGTATCTTCAACCTCAGGCTTTGGTGGTTGCATTGAATCGAGTTTGCCCCGCGCGAGTTCCATCATGGGCGCGAGTTTTGCGCTGGATTCTGGAGTGAAGAAACTGTAACTCGCATCGAGTTTAAGCTGGTGGTTTTGTTGTTCTAACTGTTTTTCTACCCGCTTCATAATATGCTGAATATCCCGCTCACCATCGACAAAGGCCAGTACCACAAATTGAGTGGTGTTGTAGTGGGCGGCTACGTCGGCGGTCCTTATCGTATCTTGGATCAATTTGCCTAACAGCCTGTGGTGATTATCTTCGAGGGGGATGGGCGTGTTATCTGGGCTCAGTAATTCAAAGAAGATGATGCCTGCATGGGCACCAAAGCGGCGGCCTAAATTGAGCTGTCTTGGCGCCATCATCAAAAAACCATAATGATTGAGCATGCCGGTTTCTTGGTCGCGCATCGAAAGGGATTCAATGCGATGGTTCTGGCACAGCAGAGATAATTCCTGTTGCAGCAATATCTGAAACGGTTCGAGCATAGCGGCATTGGCTAGCGGCTCTGCCATATGTGGGTTGAGTACGCACAGGGCGCCAAATTGGCTGCCATCGGGCCAAGCGATTGGGCGCGAGAGAATGTGCTGAATGCCATCAAAATCCCGTGGTAAATCATCCAACATAAAGCTGCCGAGGTTTTGATATAAACCGTCGGGTTGGCTGTTTTGTATCTGTTGAAAAAGTTCGAGTTCTGCGGGGTACAAAGTACCCGCAGTAAATTGTGGTGTTTCAGTGATTGCACTGACAATGATCTCAAATCCGGCGCTGGTCTTTTGGAATATAAAAACCGTGTTAGCGTTGTAATAGCTGTTGATTAGCTCACATTGGTGCATCCAGCGAGTGAGATTCACTTGCTGATTGTCGCTATCAAGTAAACTCAGGTTGGGATTGATGGTCTCGGGCAACATACAAACGCCTAACTAGGGCTAGATATCCATTAAGTTTGGGAAATAAAAGGGGATTTAGCAAATCAAGGCACTAAATAGCACCTTGTTCTAGCTGTGCCTACTAAGCCAACCGAGTATACTGATGGCCTTAAATTGGGCCTAAAGCCAACATTATGCTGTGAGAACACTGTGAAGATTAGATTAGCCTTACCCCAAGATGTTGATTTATTAGCGATGCTAGAGCAAAAACATCTCAATGACGAACTAGCTTCCGCCAATATGGGACTGCAAGGGCAAGCTTTTTCCCACAGTGAACTGAGCGAATTAGTGCATCATCATTGGGTCGTGGTGGCGCAGGTTGAGCAGCAGATCGTCGGTTATGTGATTGCTGGCCGGTGGGGATTTTTCGAACATTGGCCTATTTATCGCACTTTGTTGAATCGTTTGCCGCAACTCGATTGGGATGGACCTAAATTAACTAAGACCAATTCATGCCAATACGGGCCGATTTGGGTGCAGCAAGCCTACCGTGGACAAGGGATTTTTGAGGCATTAGTCAGTGAAATTCGTCGCCAAGTTGCCCCGCATTTTAGCTATATGTTGACCTTTATCGCCGAAGATAATGAACGTTCCTTTGCCGCCCACTCGGGAAAAGCGCACATGCAGGTAGTGGATTTTTTTACTGTGTCGGCGCGGGATTACTATTTAATGGCGGCAACGACCCAAGCTTAGTTGTTCGATGATAGAAATTAAGGATTCAATCTCTACTGTGTAAATAACCCGAGTTCAGGTTAAATAACGGAGATAAATACATGAATGTACAATTTGTTGAGTCACTATTAACGGCCTATGCCGAAGTCAATTTATCGGCTTGGGACAACTTGAGATTGGTCCTATCTGAGTGCGCTCACCATGAATGTGAGGCGAGGGGATTTGAAGTCGAGTTTGTTTCCGATTCAGGACAAGCGCAGCATTATTGGGTACAAGTGGGGAATATTTGGCTCGATTGTGGCCGAACCAATGCCTATTCGGCGACGATAACGCAACTGAGCGATGCGCAAGTCAGCCGCGCGAATACAAAAAAGGCGCTGGAGTGCGCCATTTTATCTCAAGAGCAGATTGGTCTACTGTGCATGCAAAACGCCCATTTCGACCATTGCTAAGTGCGCTTATTCAGTCAGTTTCTCAATCGCTTTTTTGATCAATACTTCTTCATCAGAAAGATGCGCTGAGGGGTAGTGGTGACTGTGCCTATGATCTCAAACCCTTGTTTTTCATAAAACACAGGGGCTTGAATCGATAAGGTATCCACTTGAGCTACCAAGCAACCCCGTTGTTTCGCCTCTGCTTCAGCAAGCGCCATCAGTTTATGCCCAAGCCCTGTGCCTCTGGTTTGGTCATCAACCCAGACCACATTGATTAAGAAGTTTTTATAGATAGTCCGTCCACCCACACCACCAATCAACTTGCCATTTTCATCACGTGCTATGACAGTCAAAGGCACTGATTTCTCAGGCCCTAATAGCCCAGCATTAAATTGCCTAACGCCGTCTACCAGCGCATCCACAATCGCGTTATTTTCTTCATGAATAACTTCAAATTTCACTTAAATTTCTTCCTTAAAAATGGATTTTTTGCTTTTAAATCATATAGCAACTATCAGTAAACTCAATGTTGAACAGAAATGTGGTGGAAAGTAGTGTCGGGGGAACTGTCACTTTAGTTGTTAGCAGTTTAGCGTTTGCTGATATCCACTCACACAGGCTTGTCAGTCCTTGGATGCTCGACCGCCCCGTCCATGGGGCGGACGGTCGTCTCGCTATCACCATGGCTCACTTTTTTGGTATTAACGGAACCTGTGGATTGAAAAGATTACACAACATACTTTTGGACAGAAATGTGTTGGAAAGTAGTGTTTTGGGAGCAGTAATTTCAGTTGTTAGAAGTTTAGCGTTTACGAATATCCACTTGCACAGGCTTACCATGGCATTCGCTCGTCGACTCGCAGCCAGTCCATCCGTGGATGCTCGACCGCCCCGTCCATGGGGCGGACGGTCGTCTCGCCAATCACCATTGCTCACCTTTTGGGCACTAGTGTAACCAGTCTGTATGAAGGAGATACCCAGCAAGCTTTTGGACAAAACCTTGTTAGATAATTCACTCTTATGAGCCAGATTCGGATTAGCTATTCTATTAGCAATGCTTCGTTTGGCTACAAACTAATCAATAAACGATAAAACCAGTCGGAATAGGCATAACAGGGACATGAATCAGTTCTCTAGAGATTTGATTCATCTAAAGGGAAAAAACCGCCCCAGAATAGCCGCAAACAGGGCAATAGGACGAGGTTTAGCGGCTGACGTGAATCAGTCTGGTGTAGAGTGATTCACTGGCTCATTTTTGGACATTTTCGTGCTAGCCTAGATCGCGCTGAGGCGGCGATATGTAACACCTTACCTTTATTATAATTTAAAATTATCATTTTTATAAATATCGATAATTTTAATTGCTAATGATTAAGCCATATATTCCATTCCATCGAAACGATAGTTACAAAAAGAAATGTATTGGAGCACATTATGAAAATGAATCACGTAGGTATTATGGTTGGTGATATGGACAAAGCGGTTGAATTCTATACTAAAGCGCTAGGTCTTCGTATTGTAATGAACAAGACTAAAGTGATTGAAGAACGAGAATCTGCGATTGGCCGTATGTGCATTGCGGTATTCGGTGAAGGTTTTAAAGGCTTTAACATCGCTCACTTGGTAACAACAGATGGTATCGGCGTTGAACTGTTTGAGATGAAAGATCGTCAAGAACGTCATGAAGTAGACTTCGCTCGCCTAGGTATCTTCCACTTCTGCTTACAGCTACCTAAAGAGCAGTTTGATACAGCAATCAAACGTGTTGAAGAGTATGGCGGTAAAGTTCGGATGGACATCATGCGTTACCATCCAGAAAACGAGCTAAAACAAGCACAAATGGTTTATCTGGAAGACCCGTTTGGCAACCTGTTTGAGTTCTACTCACATTCTTACGAAGACACTTACGCTTCAGACTATGAATAAGTAAATACGTAAAACAAAAGGTTGGCTCTGATGCCAACCTTTTTGTATTCATTCCTAGGTCAGATATAAGATCAAAAAGCTAATAGCTTCTGAATAGTAGTTCTTAACTTACATCAACCAATATCAAAAGAGTTCTCGATAACTTTAATGATCTGTTCATAACGCCTAGCAAGTGGTGAATTAAGTTTGCTAACCAAGTACACAGGCTCCTGTATCTCTGCGGTAATATTGAATATTTTTAGCTGTTCTTTGGCTGCGAACAGGTTGACGCACCATCGAGGAACCACCGTAAAACCGATACCCTTAGCTATAGGAACCAATATTTGATGCACTTGGTTAATGTAGCTTTGTGTCGAAACATTCTCTAAATCGACCAAACTAAGTAAATCATTGTGGGCTTGATTAACATAAGTTTGGAAATAGTGAGCCAAATCTGGATGACGAACTACTCCCAACTCCATTAACAATTCATTTATAGATAAGTTTTCGTCTGCGGAAAGTGGCAGCACAAGAGCAAGACACTCCGCACCAATAATACGGCTCGCAAAATATTTAGGATTGGGTTCTTTTGTCACTAAACCTATATCCAATTTTCCCTGTAGTACTTGCTCAAATATACGTTGGTTTGGTGTTGCTTCTAACTCAATGGATAAGTCTGGATAACTCGTTTGCAAAGAAAGTAATTCTGAATAAATCAACCAGGCGAAAGTTCCCGAACAGCCAATAGTACAGCGACCTCGGAAAGGTTCGTCGTGTGCCAAATTCTGTAATAGTTCAGACTCTTCTTCAAAATGTTTGACAGCATAATCGTAAACTTTACGCCCATAGATTGTTAACTCAAACTTTTTGTTAAATCTCTTTATTAGAGGATAACCGCATGCAGCTTCTAGTTTATTTATGTGCTGGCTTACCCCAGGTTGCGTCATGTGGAGCAATTCGGCCGTTTTGGTGAAGTGTCCAACATCGACCAATGTTTTAAAAGTGTTAAGCCAAATAGGATTGAGCATAGTTAGAAACCAATAATTATTAATAAATACATTTTCAATAATCATTAATTATACTGAAAATCACCCTTTGTGTCCCTATCGCTCAGAGAGAACCACAAACTCATGACGAACTTCAACCAGAGAGAGTCAAATAGGTTAATGAAAAGATTTAGAGATTAGATTACAAAACGGCTAATAATTTTATAAAGGCTGACTTTTACGGATAACTTGAGGTAGGGCAAATACGCACTAGCAGTATGAGTTAGGGGTTCTACTCTAACCAAGAATAGGGCAAAGATTTGTTAGCCCAAAGCTCATGAAAAATGATCGCGTTCGCGCGTGAACCAGACTAGGTAAGTCTGATTCACTGTAACTATTTTTGCAATTCCTCATGGTCAGGTCTTTCTTTTGGGTACCCATTACTTTAAGTATCTCAAATGATCAGATAACAAAGGGCTGTTCTTCGAGCCGTGGCGCACTTAGGGGCAAATAGCTTTTTTAGCTGAACGAACAGCGATAGGGTTAGTAAGGATTGGCATTGTTGCAACAGTGACCGTTGGCGGCATGGATGCCGTCGTCGAGCCTATAGGGATGATGAGATGGACACCTCTTGTAAAGTAGGCGTCATTAACGCCATATTGAATCTGCAAGCTCAATATCAACAAAGGTGTCCACTATGAAAATTACTCTAATTGGTATCGATTTGGCAAAAAATGTTCTCCAGGTTTGTGGTGTTAATCAAGCAGGGAAAGCGGTATTTAATCGCACAATTAAACGCACCCAACTATTAAAAACGCTTGTGCAATATCCCGAGGCTGTCATTGCTATGGAAGCCTGTAGTGGCTCAAATTATTGGGGCAGAGAACTTATCTCTCAGGGTTTTGAGGTCAGATTAATTCCACCACAACATGTGAAACCATTCGTGAAAGGGAATAAAAATGACCGCAATGATGCTTTTGCTATATGTGAAGCGGCTCAACGTCCTAACATCATTTTTGTTAAACCAAGATCTTTAGAGCAGGTCGATGTGATCATTAGCCATCGGATCCGAGAGCGCCGTATTAGGGTCAGAACGGCATTAACTAATCAGATCCGTGGTTTATTAAGTGAATATGGCATCGTTATCCCTAAAGGTCGTGATCCACTTAACCTAGCACTTCCTGAGTTACTCGAAGATGCAAGTAACTCGCTTACCACTATCGCTCGTCGTTACATTAGGGAATTGCTCGATGAGCTTTATGCCATAAATGCTTCGATTAAGTCATTAGAAAAAGATATTCGGATACAAGCAAGAAATCATCCAGATACCAAACGGTTAACCGCAATACGAGGTGTCGCTGAGATTATTGCCACAGCAGCGGTATCCTTTGCTGGTGATGGCTCCAGTTATCAAAATGGTCGACATTTTTCTGCAAATTTAGGGCTCGTTCCAAAAGAGTTTTCAAGTGGTGGAAAACAGAAATTAGGTGGCATAACCAAGCGTGGTAACAGCTATCTAAGGCGTCAGTTAATTCAAGGTGCATGGTCTGTCATACGCTACGCAACAAACAACGATGATAGGCTGTCTGTATGGGCGAGAAATATCATTGAACGAAGAGGCAAGCAAAAAGCAGCTGTGGCAGTTGCAAATAAACTGGCGAGGATAATTTGGGCGATGCTCTACTATAAAACAGAGTACAGAGCCTGTTAACTAAATGAAGCAATAACATACCCTAAAAAACCGAACACAATTAATGAAGTAACAGGTAATACCGGCCTTTGCAAATGCTGAGAGAGTATAAGGAGTTATAACTCCGAAGGGACGATAAGCAGCAAAGGCGCGGTTCTCATTAAGGCCAGAGAACAAAGATTCTCACAAACAGGTCGGATATACGTACGCAGTATTACTTTCTGTTACTCATAAAGTGGTTGATCTGTTCGAGGTGTCCATATATATATTTACGGCGAGTCACTGGGGAAACAATGACAATTCATGCTGCATAACTGACGATAAAGTTATCTTGCTTTGGGGTAATAGCTTTTTAGCTGAACGAACAGCTAGAGGGTTGGGGAGGATTGGCATTGTTGCACCTGTGGCCTTCTAAAACAGGATGTTTTAGTTGAGCCCTCAGGGACGCTTTTTGTTAAACAAAGAGGTGGTGAGTCACAGGGAAAACGATAATGAATGATGCACAACTGGCGATACAATGATTTTGCTTTGGGGAACCCAAATTTCAGGCATAAAAAAACCGCTGGGTAGCGGTTTTTATATTTTGCAATATTAACGGGTTTTAATCGAAACCGATTATAGACCCGCGTCAGCGCGCAGTGCTTCAGCTTTGTCTGTTGCTTCCCAAGGGAATTCGTTACGACCAAAGTGGCCATAAGCGGCAGTCGCTTGATAAATCGGACGTGCTAAATCGAGCATGGCCGTTAAACCGTATGGACGCAGTTCGAAGTGTTGACGTACTAACTTGATCAGCAAATCTTCAGACACTTTACCCGTACCGAAGGTTTCGATGCTGATAGAAGTCGGCTCTGCTACACCAATAGCGTAAGACACTTGGATTTCACAGCGATCAGCAAGACCTGCTGCAACGATGTTTTTTGCCACATAACGGGCAGCGTATGCCGCGCTACGGTCAACTTTTGATGGATCTTTACCAGAGAATGCGCCACCACCATGACGGGCCATGCCGCCATAGGTATCAACGATGATCTTACGACCGGTTAAGCCGCAATCGCCTACTGGACCACCGATAACAAAACGGCCAGTTGGGTTGATAAAGAACTTAGTGTCTTTGTTTAGCCATTGAGCTGGTAATACTGGCTTGATGATGGTTTCCATCACGCCTTCAATTAAGTCGGCTTGTGATACGTCATCTCTGTGCTGAGTTGACAATACGACGGCATCAATACCCACAATTTTGCCATCATCATAGGCAAATGTGACTTGGCTTTTCGCATCTGGGCGTAACCAAGGCAGGGTGCCGTTTTTACGCACTTCAGACTGACGCTTCACTAATGCGTGGGCATAAGTGATAGGCGCTGGCATGAGGACGTCGGTTTCGTTGTTGGCATAGCCAAACATTAACCCTTGGTCGCCTGCACCTTGCTCAGCAGGGTCAGCACGGTCTACACCTTGGTTGATATCAGGTGATTGCTTACCAATGGCGTTTAATACCGCGCACGAGTCTGCATCAAAACCCATATCTGAGTGGGTATAACCAATTTCACGCACCGTTTTACGGGTGATTTCTTCGATATCAACCCAAGCAGAAGTCGTGACTTCGCCACCGACTAATACCATGCCAGTTTTGACATAAGTTTCACACGCCACGCGTGCTTTTGGATCTTGAGCCAGAATTGCATCTAGCACAGCATCAGAAATCTGATCTGCAATCTTATCGGGATGACCTTCTGAGACCGACTCAGAAGTAAACAAGTGCTTTGCCATAGTAGGAAAATCTCGTCGTTAGCATTCAAACGTGTAGAAGCATCTACATCTAGACGGCTATTTTAGTTTAAATCCGATTGCCGATCACCCCCAGTGAGAAAAAATCCTCTCAGATTGTGACCTGAAAACGACTATGCTCAGTCTTGAAATGGTTATTTTACTTATATTTCATAGTATTAAGTTTACTATGTTTTTGAGAAATTTATTTCTCTATTACAAGTGATCCTTGCGAGGCCCACTCAAGTAAACGCCAGTAAAGTGACTAGCTTGTTTCTACGAGTTTACGATTCGGCCATCTTTTGCTGAGTGAATGATAATTTTAGTTTGCGTCACACTGGCATGTAGGGGAAAATATGCATCCAAATTGCCCGCTAGACCCCACAAACAAGCAGGAGAGAGCATGTCTTCCCGTAAAGTACTCGCAAACGCAATCCGTGCGTTAAGTATGGATGCAGTTCAAAAAGCAAATTCAGGCCATCCCGGCGCCCCAATGGGTATGGCAGATATTGCTGAAGTGCTGTGGAATGATTTCCTTAAGCACAACCCGACCAATCCTAAATGGGTAGATAGAGACCGTTTCGTCCTTTCTAACGGTCACGGTTCAATGCTGATCTACTCTTTACTTCACCTGACAGGTTATGAATTACCCATCGAAGAACTGAAACAGTTCCGTCAATTGCATTCAAAAACCCCGGGTCACCCAGAATACGGTTACACCCCAGGTGTTGAAACCACAACGGGTCCACTCGGCGCGGGCATCAGCAATGCAGTCGGTATGGCGATTGCTGAAAAAACCTTAGCGGCACAGTTTAACCGTGATGGTCACGATATCGTTGATCACTACACTTACTGCTTCGTCGGCGACGGCTGTTTGATGGAAGGTATTTCCCACGAAGCCTGTTCATTAGCCGGTACTTTAGGTCTAGGCAAACTGGTCGCATTTTGGGATGACAACGGTATTTCTATCGATGGCCATGTTGAAGGCTGGTTCACCGATGATACGCCAAAGCGTTTTGAAGCTTACGGCTGGCATGTGATTGCCGGTGTTGACGGTCACGATAGCGCGGCAATCCGTGCTGCTATCGAAGCGGCGAAAGCGGTGACCGATAAACCAACCATGATTTGCTGCAAAACCATTATCGGTTTTGGCTCACCCAACAAATCTGGCAGCCACGATTGCCACGGCGCGCCATTAGGCGATGCGGAAATCGCAGCAGCCCGTGAATTCCTTGGCTGGCCATATGCACCATTTGAAATCCCTGCTGACGTTTATGCCGGTTGGGATGCCAAAGAAGCCGGTGCTGCCCGTGAAGCTGCATGGAACGAGAAGTTTGCGGCTTACAGCGCAGCTTACCCAGAACTGGCTGCTGAATACGATCGCCGTGTACTGAAAGGTGAATTACCTGCTGATTTCGAAGAGAAAGCGCAGGCATTCGTGCAAGCATCACAGGACAAAGCCGAAGGTATTGCGAGCCGTAAAGCCTCACAAAATGCCATCGGTGCTTTCGGTGCTATGTTACCTGAACTGTTAGGCGGCTCTGCTGACTTAGCGGGTTCTAACTTGACACTGTGGTCAGGTTCTAAAGGTATTCAAGACGATCCAGCTGGTAACTACATTTACTACGGCGTGCGTGAATTCGGCATGAGCGGCATTATGAACGGTGCTTCGTTACATGGTGGTTTCATCAACTACGGCGCAACTTTCATGATGTTCATGGAATACGCACGTAACGCAGTCCGCATGTCGGCGCTGATGGGCATTCAAAACATCTTCGTTTATACCCATGACTCTATCGGTCAAGGTGAAGATGGTCCAACGCATCAGCCAGTTGAGCAATTAGCTAACCTGCGTATGACGCCAAATATGGCTGTATGGCGCCCATGTGATGCGGCAGAAACGGCGGTTTCTTGGAAAGCTGCGATTCAACGTCGCAATGCGCCAACGTCACTGATTTTCAGCCGTCAAAACCTCAAAGCCCAAGCGCGTACCGCTGAGCAATTAGCCAACGTGGCTAAAGGTGCTTATGTACTGCAAGACTGTGCGGGTACACCAGAACTGATCCTGATCGCAACCGGTAGCGAAGTACAATTGGCGATGGATTCAGCAGCTGCATTAACTGAGCAAGGTAAACAAGTTCGCGTAGTCTCTATGCCATCGACAACTGAGTTCGATAAGCAAGATGCAGCGTATAAAGAATCGGTATTACCACGCGCTGTGACTAAACGTGTGGCTATCGAAGCGGCGCATACCGATTTCTGGTACAAGTACGTCGGTTTTGAAGGCACTGTTGTTGGCATGACCACTTTTGGTGAGTCAGCGCCGGGTAACGTGCTATTGAATCACTTCGGTTTCACCGTTGAAAATGTGCTGAATGCTGCAAAATCATTGGGCTAATCGCTCAAGGGATTAGATTCAATACAAAAGGTTAAACTTTTTAAGTGTTAATCTGTATAATGCGGCCTGCAATCTTTTGCAGGCCGTTTTTGTATTTAGAGGAAATTGAGACCTCAATGATCCGAGTCGCTATCAATGGTTATGGCCGTATCGGCCGCTCTATTCTTCGTGCTTTGTACGAGTCTGGAAAACGGCAGCAAATGCAGATTGTCGCGATTAATGAATTAGCTAAACCTGAAGCCATTATTCATCTGACCCAGTACGACACCACCCACGGTCGGTTTGCGCACAAAGTGAAACTCGTCGATGATCACATGCTGATTGGCGACGATGCGATAAAAATTCTCCACGAGCCCGATCCCACAAAACTCCCTTGGCACGAGATGGACATAGACATTGTCTATGAGGCCACAGGTGTATTACTCGATCGTCAAAGCTGCGAAGCCCATATTCATGCTGGCGCTAAACAAGTGCTGATAAGCCATCCATCCTCAGCCGATGTCGATGGCACGATTGTCTATGGGGTGAACCACGATTTACTCCGCGCCGAACACACAGTCGTTTCCAACGCTTCTTGTACGACTAACTGTATCGTACCTGTGATCGACGTGCTCGACCGCCACTTCGGCGTTAAAAGCGGTGCCATTACCACTATCCATTCGGCAATGAACGATCAGCAAGTGATTGATGCTTATCATGATGACTTACGTCGTACCCGCGCCGCCGGCCAATCGATTATCCCTGTAGACACTAAGCTTGCCCGCGGTATTGAGCGGATTTTGCCGCACATGAAAGATAAGTTTGAGGCGATTTCGGTGCGCGTGCCCACCATCAACGTGACCGCGATCGATTTGTCTGTGACGCTTGAGAAAACCGTCGATATTGCCACTGTAAACCAGGTGCTGGAATCGGCCGCCAATGGGCGATTTAACGGCATTTTGGGTTATACTGATGAGCCCTTGGTTTCATGTGATTTCAACCATGATCCGCGCTCCAGTATTGTTGACGGTACTCAGACCCGTGTCAGCGCCGGTCAGTTGGTGAAGCTGTTGTTGTGGTGCGATAACGAGTGGGGTTTTGCCAATCGTATGTTAGATACGAGTTTGGCGATGATCGCAGCCAAGCGAGGCTGATAAAAAGTAGATTATTCACCGGTGGGTCACTCAGTTATATGCCAATTCGACGGGATGTCGAGCGCCTAGCGGCAGTAAACTGATACCGGCCATGTGTGAAACCAGTTTGTTTTTTGATTATAAAAGGAAGCGTTACTATGGCAATTATCAATATGTCAGATTTGGATCTACAAGGTAAGCGCGTGCTTATCCGTGAAGATCTCAATGTGCCTGTCAGCAACGGCGTCGTCACCAGTGATGCACGTCTGCGCGCCTCTCTACCGACTATCGAGTTGGCCCTTACTAAAGGCGCCGCTGTGATGGTGATGTCGCACTTAGGTCGTCCGACCGAAGGTGAATACAATCCCGAATATTCTATGCAACCTGTGGTTGACTACTTGGCTAAAGCCTTGTCGTGCCCTGTACGTTTAGCGACGGATTATTTAGACGGCGTCGACGTTGCCGTCGGTGAAGTAGTGGTATTCGAAAACGTGCGTTTCAACGTAGGCGAAGGCAAGAACAACGAAGCGCTGTCGCAAAAAATGGCGGCATTGTGTGATGTCTATGTTATGGACGCCTTTGGTACTGCACATCGCGCCCAAGCATCGACCCACGGCGTTGGCATGTTTGCCCCCATCGCCTGTGCCGGTCCATTACTGGCGCAAGAATTAGATGCCTTAGGCAAGGCATTAGATAATCCTGCGCGTCCTATGGTGGCGATTGTCGGTGGCTCTAAAGTGTCAACTAAGCTGACCGTGCTAGAAAGCCTTTCAGGTATCGTTGATCAGTTAGTGGTTGGCGGCGGTATTGCCAATACTTTCATCGCGGCGGCGGGTTACAATGTCGGTAAATCACTGTATGAAGCGGATTTGATCGACGAAGCTAAACGTTTAGTGGCCAATGCTAAGAGTCGTGGCGCCGATATTCCAGTGCCGACTGATGTGGTCGTGGCAGGCGAGTTTAGCCCAACGGCTGCGGCAACTTTAAAATCAGTTAGCGAAGTCGCTGATGGCGAAATGATTTTTGATATTGGTCCTGATAGCGCTGAAGCTCTAGCTAAAATCATCGAATCTGCTGGCACTATCGTGTGGAACGGCCCTGTGGGCGTGTTCGAATTCGACCAATTTGGTGAAGGTACTAAGCGTATCGCCCAAGCGATTGCCGATTCAAAAGCCTTCTCTATCGCAGGCGGTGGTGACACTTTGGCTGCGGTTGATAAGTACGGTATTGCCGATAAAGTGTCTTACATTTCGACTGGCGGCGGCGCTTTCCTCGAGTTCCTCGAAGGTAAAGAGTTACCGGCTGTGGCTATGTTAGAAAAGCGCGGCGCTTAATTATTAAGTTTTAAAATACGCGGCGCATAAGACGCCGCGATAAGCTCTGATAACATCAAAGCTTGATAATAAATAAAAGAATTATAAAAAAACCGCCCGTGTTTATTTTAGATATTTATTTCAGGTACTTGTTTAAGGTATCTATCTGAATACGGGTATAAAAATCCATCCAAACGATAGTGACCTCGGTGACCAAGCGTTGCAGAATGTGACAGTCACCCTATTATTGGAGTTAAAAAATGGCGTTAATTTCCCTACGACAACTACTCGACCACGCGGCAGAACATGGATACGGTGTGCCTGCGTTCAACGTTAACAACTTAGAGCAGATGCGTGCCATCATGCAGGCCGCTGAAGCAACAGACAGCCCTGTTATTGTGCAAGCTTCTGCTGGCGCGCGTAAATATGCTCGCCCACAGTTCTTAAAATATTTGATGGCAGCGGCTCTTGAGCAGTACCCAGATATTCCTGTGTGTATTCACCAAGACCACGGTACCGATCCTGATATCTGTCAGCGTTCTATCCAATTAGGCATGTCATCAGTGATGATGGATGGCTCTTTGATGGCTGACGGTAAAACCCCTGCATCTTATGACTACAACGTCGATGTCACTCGTCGCACAGTGGCATTTGCCCATGCGTGTGGCGTGTCAGTTGAAGGCGAAATCGGCTGTTTAGGCAGTTTAGAAACTGGCCAAGCAGGCGAAGAAGACGGTATTGGTGCAGTGGGTACATTAAGCATGGATCAAATGCTGACAACCCCTGATGAAGCGGCGCGTTTCGTTGCTGATACCCATGTTGATGCACTTGCCATCGCTATCGGTACTAGCCACGGTGCTTACAAGTTCAGCCGTAAACCTACGGGCGATGTACTGCGTATCGACCGCATCAAAGAAATTCATGCGCGTATTCCTAATACTCACTTAGTGATGCACGGTTCATCTTCAGTGCCACAAGAATGGTTACAGATCATCAACCAATACGGTGGTCAGATCCCAGAAACCTACGGCGTGCCATTAGAAGAAATCGTTGAAGGTATCAAGCACGGTGTGCGTAAGGTGAATATCGATACTGACTTACGTTTAGCATCAACAGGTGCGGTACGTAAGTTCTTAGCGGAACACCCAAGTGAATTTGACCCACGTAAATTCTTGAAAGCGTCAATGGAAGCCATGGCAGACATCTGTACTGTTCGCTACGAAGCTTTCGGTTGTGCTGGTCAAGCATCTAAGATTAAACCATTGTCTTTACAAGCAATGTATAAAGCGTATCAGTCTGGCGCCTTAGATCCTAAGATCAACATGTAAGCGTTATCGTTAAGACAAAAACCCGCTGATGCGGGTTTTTTTATGGATGAAATAGCGGTCGTTTTCATTTTTTAAGCGCAAATGTTAATATTGCGCGGATTTTCAGGGGAAAAAACTAACCCATATTAATATGTGCTTATTCAGCTTCGCTGGGACGAACAGATATTTATAGGGATTGGATTTAACGGAACAGGAACGATTAAATATGAAAAAAGTACTGACCGCAGCACTATTAATGACTGCACCTTTTATGGCGACAGCAGGGGCCGATTTTGTAAAAGGCGACAAGACATTCGCTGGTGAAGCTGAGTTAGGTGCCACCTTAACCACAGGTAACACTGAAACCTCATCATTTAAGGGACGTTTAAATCTTAAGCATGAGCTTGGCGATTGGGAAAATCAGTACTTACTAGAAGGTTTATACAAAGAAGATACCGGTTCTGTCACCGCGAAACGTTATTTAGCAGGCGCACAGGGTAACTACAAGATGACAGACCGTAGCTACCTATTTGCGAATGCCAGTTATGAAGTCGACCCGTTTACCGGTTATGACTACACCCTATCTGGCGCAGCGGGTTATGGTCATAGACTGTATGACACCAGCAAGACCTTTTTAGATGTTGAAGTGGGTCCCGGTTATATCTATCAACGTCTCGATACTGAGCAAGCGCTTATCGAAGGTTATGACACCAACGACAGCGTTGTTGCCCACGGCGTGATCAACTTCGAAACTGAAATCACTGAGACCTCTAAATTCCAACAGCGTTTCGTTGCCGATTACGGTGACAAGTTAGATGCCCGTTCTGAAACCTCATTAACGGCAAATATTATCGGCGCATTGGCGATGAAGTTTGCCATTATTGTGCGTTACAACAGCGAGCCGCTGGATGATAAGAAAAGCACAGATACCGAAACCAATATGACCTTGTTATATGCTTTCTAATGCTGTGACACTGATTTAAAACAAAAAAGCACCTTCGAGGTGCTTTTTTATTGGCTGTTTTTGGACTAAGTTGAATATACGTTAAGTTTTTCTTTATTAGTAACATCTGTAGTTATACAAAAATTAATGTTTTAAATGCCTTTGGTTATAGGGTAATGCATAGAAAGTTGCGTTTTATCAACATTTGCTATGCCGAAGCTATGGTAATTTTCGACTAATTTCCTACGTAGAGATGAACTTTAATGAAATTACAGCGGTTGTTTAAAGGCAGTGGAATGGCGTTGTGGAGTCTATTCTGCGTTGCAATATTGAGCGGATTCTCACCTGCAGCATGGGCTATGACAGAAGGGGCAGAACGGCTTAATTTAACCGCCGCGAGCGTGGGTTATGTTGCTGTCTGTGTGTTTGTGCTGGCTTATGTACTTGTGATGGCCGAGGAGACATTACATTTACGCAAGTCGAAACCTGTGCTCGTTGCGGCAGGGATCATCTGGGGCATGATAGGTTTTGTCTATATGCAAAACGGCATGTCCGAAGTGTCGGAAGCGGCATTCAAGCAAAACTTGCTCGAATACGCCGAGCTACTGCTCTTCTTGCTGGTGGCGATGACCTATATCAATGCCATGGAAGAACGTAATCTGTTCGATGCGATCCGCGGCTGGCTAGTGGGCCGTGGTTTTAGCCTGCGAACCGTATTTTGGTTAACGGGCTTTATGGCGTTTTTCATCTCGCCAGTAGCCGATAACTTAACCACTGCTTTACTGATGTGCGCTGTGGTGATGAAGGTTGGGGCAGGGCAACGCAAGTTTATTACCCTTGCCTGTATCAACATTGTCGTTGCCGCCAACGCGGGTGGCGCGTTCAGCCCCTTTGGTGACATCACGACCTTAATGGTATGGCAAAAGGGCCTAGTGCACTTTGGCGATTTCTTTAATCTGTTCATTCCCGCCCTCGTTAACTTTGCCTTACCCGCCGCCATTATGAGTGTGTTCATCCCGCATTTTGTGCCTGAGCCTGAAAAAGAGCATGTGTACACTAAGCCCGGTGCTAAGCGTATTGTAGGGCTGTTTTTACTTACCATTGCTACGGCAGTGTGTGCCCATTCCTTCTTAGGTATGCCGCCTGTATTGGGCATGATGACGGGATTAGGCTTCCTGCAATTCTTTGGTTTTTACCTGCGTAAAACCTTCAATCGTTCTGTTGCCCGCGAACGTGAAAAGGCGGAATTAAGACAAGACAAATTACGCCTGCAGCAACTTGGCAGTGTGGTGCCATTTGATGTGTTCAGCCGCATTTCCCGCGCTGAGTGGGATACTTTGCTGTTCTTTTATGGCGTAGTGTTATGCGTCGGCGGCCTAGGTTTTATGGGATATTTGAGCTTAGTGTCTGAGGCCATGTACTCGCACTGGGATGTCACCTATGCCAACGTTGCCGTGGGTTTACTCTCGTCTGTGATTGATAATATTCCTGTGATGTTTGCGGTATTGACCATGAATCCCGATATGGCATTGGGACAGTGGTTATTAGTTACCCTGACAGCGGGTGTGGGCGGCAGTTTGCTCTCGATTGGGAGTGCGGCAGGAGTTGCCCTAATGGGGCAAGCGCGCGGTATTTACACCTTTGGGGCACATCTGCGGTGGACGCCTGTGATAGCTTTAGGTTATGTGGCGAGCATTTTAGTGCACATGTGGTTAAACGCCGCGATGTTCTAACACTGCGTTAGCTTGATTATCGTTTATCGAGACAGGCTTGCGGCTTGTCTCACGAAAATTAACTATTTGCTGGCTTGGGTTAGCAAGATCACATTAATCATTGGTTGGCTTGCATAGACTTAACTCCGTGTTTTTATGGAGTTGAGTTAATGTGTATGCAATTGGGAGACTGCAGGTTTGATCGAGAACGAGGCATGCTAATTGACTTGTCTCGCGATGAATCTTGGCATCTTTCTCAGGCCGAGTTACAAGTGCTCACGTTATTGCTTGAACACCAAGGTCAGTTAGTTTCAAAGCACATGCTAAAAACGGGAGATGGACAAGGTCCGCCATTAACCGATGCCTCTGTGTCCCGCGCCATATCCACGCTCCGCTCCTTTCTTGGCCCTCAGCACGAGGGCTTGATCGAAACCGTTAAAGGCCAAGGTTATTTGTTGCGGCCATCAAACGGCAGCGAATATCGAGGCGTCAATTACCTCAGACTACACACTGTGCCTTTGTGGAGTGCCTTAGTGTTATTTGGGGTGATGTTAGCGTTTTCGGTGTTTTATCTGAAACACACAGATCACAGCAAGCCGACCCAAGCCTTGATGACGTCGATACTGTCGTTAGCCTCGGGTCAGCAAGTACGCTTGAACTTATATGCCGACTCCAGTGCGAGTAACACCTTACTGTTCGAAATGGGCGAGCGCTTAAGTGCGGGCCTCATTGCCTGTGGCAAGAGCGATTGGGCGGATGTTTATGCGTCTTTATCCCATGACAAACAAGTGCTTAATATGACGTTTCGCGGTGAAAAACTCGACCAGTCAGTGCTCCGCAATATTAGTATCAGCGATTTTTCTCGCCCCAAAGCATTCATCGACTCTGCCTGGCTACGCGAGGTGGATATCTGTGGCTAAATGGCTTAAGTGGACCATCAATATTGTTATTTTGTCGGCCTTGATTGCGGCTTGCGGGGTGATTTATAAACAGTCGGCAACGAGCCGGACCATGATGTTGAGTTGCAGTTCAGAACTGTTTGATCGCCATTCGAGTGTGAATCCAAGTGTCAGCGCCAGTGTTGGTATTGCCAGCAGCGACAATAAATTTTACCTGCTTGTGGATGTATTGATTGCCGCCGACAAAGCGCAAATTAACTACCGTTACTTTAATTTTGATGGCACCAGTGCGGGCCATATTTCGATGCGTGGCAAGGTCGACAGTATTGAGGCTAATAGCATGACCTATAAGGTGGCGGTGGAGGCGAAAACTGAATCGGAAATGGAAAAGCAAAAAAATTGGCCAGAACACATGAAATATCTATCTAACATCAGCAGTTTACCGTTTCGCGATTCTGGGGTGAATAATTTCAGTATTGAAGTGTTAGATATGGATGACACTAAGGATTATGCCGTAGTGTTATTCCAACCCAGCAATACGATTTGTGGATGCCGAATCGTAAATAGTCGAATTTAATCAGTGAATTTGAGTTTATTTCAGTTAAGATTAGTGCTCATTGATTTATGTCTACTGCGATGAGTCTCTGTGAGGGCTCATGAAAAGGGTGTTGTGTCTAAGATACGTGTAAAGCAAGAAGAATCCCTGTCGATTAAGTTCAGCCACCAGATGGAAAAGGGCGATAATCGTCAGCTTGATCTCTATTTCTTTTTACCAAAGGAAATGGGCATAGGCTCGCACACGCTCAATGAAGAAGAGTACTACTACAGCGCGATTGTTGGCCGTCGTTCTTACTATTCAGAAGGCTTGCACTTACCTTTGGTACAGGGCCGCTTTGCCAGTTTAAATCGCCGCACCGTTGAAGAATTCAGATTGTACTTGAATCTGTTCGCCTATCAGTTTGCCGTTGCAGTCGAAAACGACGTTAAAGAACTCAATCAAATCACAGATGTAACCCATTTCTATTTTGCCCTCGACGAATTACGCGAACAAGTTGGCCAGTTGCTGAAAAAGTTTCGCCGTAACGAACCGGGCGATCCTAAATGGAAATCCTACTTCGAAAATGCCGACAACTACCTGTCTTGGTTCTGCGAGCAGCAGTTACTAAAAGTGCTCGCCCATGCTACAAGAACCAGTGATTTCAACGATATCCAAGAACGGGTACTAACACTGTGTCGCAATGAGTGCGCCTATCGGGATGAGCATAACTACAACTCGGCGCAAACTAAGCAAGATCCTAACCGCATCTCAAACAAGATGTTGTTGTTACGACGTTTAATCCAACAAGGTGTGGTACTCAAAGAAGAGTTAAAACCCTTAGGGATTGGCCTTAAAAAGTTCACGACGGGACTGGCGACGGCGTTAGTGATGTTGGTGGTGTCGGCGTTGATTATTCAAGCGCAGGGCGCCTTTAGCGGCTTTACCATTGCCTTAGTGCTAACCTTGGCGGTGATTTACGGCTTCAGGGAAATCTTTAAGGATGATGTGCGTAATGCCATGTGGCGTTTTATTCAGCGGGGCAGGCCACGCTGGAGCCGGATTTTGCGCGATACCACTAGTCAGGCGGTGATTGCTAAGCAGTTAGTATGGCTTGAGTTTATGCGCCAGCAAGATCTGCCCGATAAAGTCAGCGAAATTCTAAAGCACAGGCATAGCCAAAATAAGGTCGATGCGGAAATCCTGCACTATAAAATTGCCACTAAGGTGAATCAGAGCGAGTTCCAAGCGGGATACTCCACCATTCAAGAGCAAGTTAACTTTAGTTTAGTGCCCTTTGCCCGCTACTTAGAGCGGGGTAAGGCGAAGATTTATAAGGAAGTTGAAGGTAAAATCAGCCACGAATCGGTTGAGCGGCGCTATCAAGTTAACTTGATTTTAGTGCTACGCGATGGCCGCGAAGCCCCGCAGTATATTCGCTACAAAATCACCATGAACCGCTCGACGATTATTGAGATTACCCAGAGCCAATTGCCCGATTCGGTCAACATGCCCGAATCTACGATTGATGACGAGTAAAGGCCTGACCGATATTTTGATCGTTATTCTGTTTCGCCCGTTTTAGGGCGACTTCGGCATTATTCAGATACTGCTCAAGTGTCTGGCCTTCTTGATAACCCGCAATCCCGATACTGATCCCTTCACCTAAGCCATTGCCATTGAGCTTTTCCATCATATTGAGGGCAAAGTTGTGTGCATGGGTCGCATCTGTGTCAGGTAACATCACAATCAGTTTCCCGAGTTGCCAATGCAAAATCTGATAATTGGCAGGGATTTCAAGCAATAATTGAACTTCGACTTCCTGCTGGCGGTTTGCCAGCTGGTCGATGTCACTCATGTGGCTCAGCAAACCTTCGGGGTTGATATCCATTAGCAGTAAGCTTGAACTCAGGCGGCTTGGCGGTGGTAGCGAGTTAAAGTAACGCTCTAAATCAACTAAGCTCAGCAGAATCGTGCTGCGATGGGGCACAAGGCTGCGTTTCTCTGTGCCTCGGCCGCGTTCGGCGGCTTGTTCTAAGGTACAGACGATATAATCAATCTCACCATCGGCGGCCACATGGCCCTTCAAGGTGGCCTGTAAACAATTGGAGTGCGCCTGTTTAGGTGAGCACAGAATTTGCCCCTGCCACTGACCTTGCATGGCAATTTGAGCGCTAATTCTTTGCCATTGATTACCTAAATCGTTGGCGAGCAGCGAGGCTAAATCTTGATTTAAATCGCCATTGAGTTGCATTAGCGCATCAAATACGGGGTTGATTTTAATCAGTTTACCATTGGCATCTGTCAGCGCTGTTGCCACTGTGCTATCGCATAAAAGCTCACTGAGAAATGCTTGTTCTTTACTGCTGACTAATTCACTGATGTCTTCAAGGGTGATTAATAGATGTGGTGAACCTCGGCTCGCCCTTGGCGCTTGGCGGATATGTACCCGCAGCGTTGGGCCATTGATACTTTCTAGGCTGATTTCACCAGACCATTGACCGGTTTTATGCACTTGCTCCATCAGCTCGGCATAGGTTCTGTCATCGAGGCATAAGGTGCGTTGTAGGCTGCGGTCCGTGAGTTCATCGAGTGGCACTAAGGTCGCTTCTGCCGCCTTGGTGTTGGCGCTGATCACTCTGGCGTTTTCGTTGACCATCATAAAGCCTATATCACTGTTAAATAAGCCATTGGCGACATCGATACTGTATTGGCGTGAACGCTGTTGTAAGCGATACATGTGGCTGAGTAGCACAACCCAAGCGGCGAGTACGGTTAAGATTAGCGATGCCACTATGACAATGTTTTGCCACTGGGAAAAACGTGCGGCTATGTCGGAGTTACGCACATAGGAGAGTAAAAAGTATTCTCTGCGGGTTTCTGGCTGGGCGGTAAGCTCGATCTTAAGGTAAACAAAGGTGGCTTCTTCACCGTGGAATTGACCAAAATTACTCATGGACATATCACGCCACAGAGCGGGATAACTTTGTCTTAAACTTGCCCCTAAGGTTTCTGGCATATTGCTTAACGGGGCGAGATCGCTCGCGCCAGCATAGAGTAATCCCTGCGTGTCGAGCACTAACATAGGCGATTTGTTACTCGAAAAAGCCGGCTTGATGGCTTCGAGCATTTGCACCATAGAGTTGTATGTCACCAGATAACCCATAGAACTCTGATCGGGCTTTTCGAGCCAAGCCATTTGATACATATAGGGTTCTAGCATGCCTTCAATCGGAACAAACTCCAGTGGTGAGGTGTAAACCTCTTTACCGCCCATATTACGACTCGCGCCAAGCAAGGTCTGCGGTAAGGCATCTTTACTGAAATTAGAAGGGGTAGAGAACTTATAATTGCCTTGGGGATCGTACAGCGCAATGCCGAGCAGTTCAGGAATATGCTTCACCAGATCTAGCCAAGCTTCCTGTAATTTGAGTTGCTGCTTGGCGGTCGGATTGCTCAAGTACTGCTTTAGCAGCTCACCATTGGCAAAAATTTGGGTGCGAAATTGCTGGAAAGACACTTTATCTGTGATCAGTGTGCCTATAGTTTGCAGTTCACTGTATCTCTGCGTCGCCCATTCTTCCTGTAGACGTCGCTCACCTAAAGTAATGATTAAGTTGGTTAAAATGATCATGCCAATCACCAGCATAGAGAGCTGGCTTGCAACGGCTAATAAGCGTTGATGCGACCAATGGATCCCTTGAGTTAAAGAGAGCAGCGGCGCTAGGGGATACGTGCTTGGGTTATTCTTCAGCATGAACCGATTATGAGTGGGTGATCTGTTAATTTCGCTATGTTAACACGAAAGAATTGTTACGACAGTGCCAAGTTACTAAGCAAGATTTCCTTAGTAAAGTTAAGACAGGTTTACATCTCTACTCATTCGCTCAATGGCGAGTTATTGCGGCTCAGTGCTTCAGTCTATTTTGGCCGTATTGGAATGGTGTTTAGCCTAAAGCGCCTAATACACGATGCTTAAATTCACAGCCGTAGGACTCCACTTGTTCACGGCAAATATCAATATCGACGCCCGCTAAT
Source organism: Shewanella sp. DAU305 (assembly GCF_026802235.1). Taxonomy (NCBI): domain Bacteria; kingdom Pseudomonadati; phylum Pseudomonadota; class Gammaproteobacteria; order Alteromonadales; family Shewanellaceae; genus Shewanella; species Shewanella sp. DAU305. Next base: position 4,433,803 of record NZ_CP113808.1, on the reverse strand, counting down.
CCTTCGATGGCGGAGACTTGCACCGTTTCAATATAGTGTGGCGCCAAGGCGATAAAGGCATGCACGGCGGCGTAGGAACCGGCGAGTTTTGGGCGGCAATGTTCAATATAGGCGGCTTCATTATCCGCATTGAGTGAAATCGATAAGCTATCAACGCAGTCGGCAAGCTCTGGTAGAATATTGCGTCTATGGACCAGATTGCCTAAACCATCGGTATTAATCCGGACTCGTCCGCCCCTGCGTTTGATCTCTTTTGCCACAGTGAGTAGCGTTGGAAGATTTAAAGTTGGCTCGCCATAACCGCAAAACACGTATTCTTCGAAGTCTTTAACATCGCCAAGCAGAGGGATAATTTCCTCTGGCTTAGGTTGGTGGCACAGGGCGAGTTGGTATTCGTGGATTTGTTTACTGCCATTATGTTTTGGGCAGAAAGCGCAGCGCAGGGTGCAGCGACCTGTGATATTGAGGTAGCGACTGCGGCGAATATCATAGACTAGCGTTTCGGTTGCACAGGTCTCATTCGTGCAAACTTCATCTGTGATGTGACCGTTCGCTAGGGTTTCAGTGGTGACAACGTGCGGGTTATCAATGTGTTGCTTATGCAGATGCTCAGACATAATGATAGGTTCATTCTAACGATAACTGACGACTTGAGCACAGTGTAGCGAAAGCTCAATGGCATAACTGTCAGCTAGATCGCAACTTGAAAGCTCAAACTCACTCGCACCTTAGTGAACATGACTGCGGTGCTGGGTTGGAGTTGAATGAACACAGGCAATAAAAAAGAGAGCCTAAGCTCTCTTTTTAAGGTCCAACACATTGATTAACTGCCTATCGCTAACAGCCTATAAATAGTCTTTCTTATAGTCAGTCGTGACAGCTTGCTCAAAGTCTGGGGACTTAACGTCCTCATCATTGGTTTTTTTAGGCTGCCACCACCAGTTGAAGAAGCGGCTGCTAGAGCGGCTAACATCGTCGAGTATGATGTACAGCAGCGGCACTAAGATCAGCGTCACTACAGTCGAGAACAGGATACCAAAGGCGAGGGACGTCGCCATAGGGATCACAATTTGCGCCTGCAAACTGCGCTCGAGAATAATAGGCACTAAGCCGACAAAGGTGGTGAGTGACGTGAGGATGATCGCCCTAAAGCGATAACAGCCCGAATCCACTGCCGCTTGTCTGACCGATAGGCCTTGCTCCCGCGCACGGTTAACAAAGTCGACCAAAATCAAAGAGTCGTTCACCACCACACCCGCGAGTGCCACTATGCCGCAGAGACTTAACACGCTCATCGCGAGTCCCTGAATCAAGTGACCGAACAGTGCGCCGATAATCCCGAAAGGGATCACCGACATGATGATCAACGGCTGACTGTAGGATTTTAGTGGGATTGCCATCAGTGCATAAATGGTAAACAGCGCAAAGAAGAAACCTTGCATCAAACCGACCATAGCATTCTGTTCATCCAAACTGCCGCCATCTAACGCGGTTTGGATTTTAGGATACTTGGCCTGTAATTGTGGCAGGTAATCTTTTTGGATTTCCTGTACCACTTTTGAAGGTTCAACTATGTTTTTGTTGGCATTTGCCGTGATGGTGATCGCCCGCTTACCGTCAACACGGGTAATTGAGGCATAGGATTCGCCTTTCTCAATTTGTGCCACGGTCGAGAAGGGAACCGAGGTGCCCGTTGGCGTGCGGATCAGCATGTTTTCCAGATAGCCCACAGTGCGGCGCTGCTCTAATGGATAGCGCACCATTACCTTGATTTCTTCTTTATTACGTAAAATACGTTGGGCTTCATAACCATAGAAACCGTAACGCACTTGGCGGGCTAAATCGGAAAGGGTCAGGCCAAGGGCTTCAGCCTCTGGACGTATCTTTAGGCGAATTTCATGGCTACCCGAGGAGAAGTTGTCGGCAATATCGTACACGCCTTCGTAGCTGGCGAGTTTTTGCTTCAACTCTTTAGAGGCTGCGGATAGTTCATCGAGATCGCTTGAGGTCAACCTGAAGGAAATATCGCCACCGGCATCATTGGTGCTCGCGTTAAAGCTGAGTTTTTTGACCGATAAAAGCTCGGGCAATTGTTCACGCCACGCGGCAGCAATCGTCACACCGTCGACTTCGCGGTCTTCGCCTTTCGTCAGTTCGGCAAAAATAAAGGCAGAGGTGCGGGAGCTCATATTGATAAAGCTGTGCTTAACCACTTGATAGCCGTTATCTTTCTCCATTTTGTCGTTCATCTTGTACAGGGCTTCTTCTATGCTCTGCACCACTTTCAAAGTGTTCTCTTCCGAGCTGCCTTCGTCCATCTCCAGCTGAACTTGAATGAAGTCCGATGGAATGTCTGGGAAGAATACCCAACGCACTTTGCCACTGGCGACTAAGGCAATGGAGAGGATCAACACACCGATAAAGGCCGCGACCACGTTGTATCTTTGCTTGATACAGCGCTCGAGGAAGTTGCGATAACTGTGGTGAATAAAGTGCTGCACTCTGTCGTTAAAGTTGGCTTTGAGGCGACCAAAGAATCCCCTTGGCGCACCGGGCTTTTTAAACTTCATGTGCGCTAAATGCGCCGGCAGGATGAACTTAGATTCGACCAGCGAGAAGGCCAAACAGAGGATGACTACCATGCCGATGGATTTCCAGATAATCCCCATAGGGCCAGAAACCATCAACATGGGAATAAAGGCCGCAATCGTGGTTAATACCCCGAAGGTCGCGGGCATTGCCACTTTTTGCGCGCCGCGGATCACATTGTCAACCGAATGACCGTGGCGTTCGACTTCTGTGTAGGCGCTCTCGCCGATGACAATCGCATCGTCCACCACTATCCCGAGCACTAAGATAAAGGCGAACAGGGTTAACATGTTGATCGTCATCGAGAAAGGTTCGAGCGGCATGATCAGCATAGTGCCGAGGAAGCACACCGGCAGACCCATCATGACCCAAAACGCCAACTTAAGATCGAGGAACATAGCTAGGATGATAAACACCAGCAAGGCACCGTAAAACATGTTCGACATCATCATGTTTAAGCGGCCCTTGAGGTAGTGAGTCATATCACCCCAAGTATCGAGTTGCGCGTTGGCAGGAAGCGTCGCGCGGCGATCCTCGACGTATTGTTTTACTTGAGCGGCAATGTCTAAGGCATTTTGATCATCAACACTGGTGACTTCGATAATCGCGGCCGGTTTACCGTTAAAGCGGGTGTATTCTAAACGTTCTTCAAAATCATCTTTGATGGTCGCCACTTGCGGTAACATCACCCGGCTACCGTCGGGGCGAGTGGTGACGACGATATTCGCAAAGTCATCACCCGTGTAGGCTTGGCCTTTGGTGCGCAGCAGGATGTCGCCATCTTGGGCGCGAATCGAACCGCCGGGTAAGTCAAAGGAAGAGTTTTGCACCGCTAACGCGACCTGTGTAAATGTTAGGCCGTATTCGCGTAGTTTATCTTCTGATACTTCGATGGCGATTTCATAATCGCGCACCCCAGTCACCTTGGCACGGGTCACGGCTGGCAGTTGGGTTAAATCGTCACGCACCGACTTAGCCAACTCCTTCATATCGTGCAGTGTCATATCGCCATAGACAGACACCCAAATGACGTTATTTTCAGGTTTAATCTGATAGATATTGGGTTTTTCGATGTTCACTGGGAAGGTCGAAATCGCATCTAATCTTAGTTTGGCTTCATCGAGCACGGTTTGCACTTCGTAACCGTCTTCAACTTCAACCGTAATCGAGCCTACACCTTCGCTCGCCACTGACGTGACCTTCTTGATACCGTTGATATCTTGGATGGCTTCCTCAATCTTGATGTTGATGCCTTCTTCGATTTCCTGTGGCGCCGCGCCCGGATAGGCGACGGAAATATTCAGTAAATTGAGTTCGAAAGAAGGAAAAACCTCCTTATTGATCAAGACAGTGCTGAACAAACCGCCGACCAGCAATGCCCACATTAACAGGTTCGCGGCCACACTGTTGCGGGCGAACCAGGCTAAGATCCCTTTTTGAGTGTCCATTATTTCACCCCAGTGGCCGCAAGACTCGACTCAGGCGTGTCTTCTTTTGGCGTCTCAGTCGGCAATGCCGCTTCACCTAAGACCTTGACCAGTTGACCGTTTGCCATGCTGTTGAAGTGAGTGGTGGCGACGCGCTCGCCCGTTTTTAGACTGTCCTTGATATACACATTGTCGAGATCGCTACGAACGATATTCACATGGCGCATTTCAACAATATTTTTGTCGTTAACTAAGGCGACGTGATCGTTACGAACCACATGGCGGGGTAGTTTAACTATGCCATCGACGGTGCGACCTTTGATGACCGCATTGACGAAGCTGCCATATTTAAGCGGTAAGCTGCCAGCAACTTTATTGGCGCGCAGGTAAGGGTCTTTGATTTCAGCGACTAAATACACCATGCGATTTTCAGCATCGATCACGCCTTCGCTGCGGATAATATTGCCATCCCAAGTATTTTCTTTACCCGCCAAAGAGGCGCTCAGCGTCACTTGAGTATCGGGATTATCAACCGATTCTAAATAGGCTAGATCGTCATTGGAAATCGGTAAGCGGATTTCAGCAACACTAGTGTCGTAGAGTTCTCCTAGATTTGTACCTAAGCTAACATACTGACCTAAATCGACATTGCGCGCTTTGATTATGCCATCGAACGGCGCGCGGATAACCGTGCGCTCAAGGTTACGTTGGGCACGCGCCAGTGCTGCTTGCGCATATTTAACGTTGGCTTGCTCTTTTTTAAGCTGTGGAATACGCAGACCTAACTCTGGGGGTAAGCCCTTGTCGTAGCCTTTGAATTCGATTTTAGCGACTTCACCGCGGGCAATTTCTTCGTTCAGTGCAGCGGTGGCTTGGGCCAGTGTTGCTTCGGCTTGCATTAAATCAGCCTCGTAATCTGAGGGCTCGATTTGTGCGAGTTGGTCGCCTTTTTTGACTATGCCACCCGCCACAAAATCAGCGGAAATACTCAGCATTCTGCCTTGAACTTCAGTCACAAGCTGGGTTTTATATTTTGGCGTAACCACACCGTAGGACGGCAAGTTTAGCGATACCGTCTGCTGAGTCACTTGCGTGACGTCAACGATAGGAATGGGCATCTCTTCCGGTTTTTGTTCTGGCGCCTCCTTAGTTTTCATTAATAAGGCTGCGCCAAAGACAAACAGCAGCAGAATAAGAAAAGGAGAAAGTCTCCTCAGTAGGGTCTTCATCATATTATTGTTACATCCATGCTAATCGCGTAATGGGGTTAAAGTAGCAGAGTCGGCCGCGCCAATAAATTTATTTTTGTAAATTAAATGTGTCTAAAAGTGATGTTTTGACACATGTGCTCACTAGGTACCGATGCTTTGGCGAAAATTAGAGCAGGTAAATGATGAAAGGTTCACTTAGGTGATTGGAATATATTGAAATAAGAATGAATACGTTTGTGAGCTTGTAGATCTAAATGGGCCGTATTTCATGCTCTATATTTTAAGGTTAGCTTTTACTCGCCAGTTGATTTATTGCATTGAGTTAAATTTAGGTAATAAAAAAGCCGCATATAGCGGCTTTAGTTGGATTACTTCAAGCTGGCGTTACTTCTTCTTGCGGGCGATTTTACTCGCTTTCTTTGCCGCTTCTTTCTTGCTGGTTTTCTTCGCTGCTTCTTTCGCTTTCACTTTGGCTTTTTTCTTACCCGGTGTCCGCGCTTCTTTGTTCTTTGGACGCAGCTCTTCGATCACGCGGCGTTTCAACGGTTGCTCGATATAACGCTCAATTTTACCGACGATACGCATGTCGTGGGCTTCGGCCAACGAAATCGCAGTACCTTTTGCGCCAGCGCGGCCAGTACGACCGATACGGTGAATGTAGGTATCGGCAGAGCGTGGCATGTCGAAGTTGATCACATGGGTGATATCGTCGATATCGATACCGCGTGCAGCCACATCGGTTGCCAGCAAGACGTTCACTTCACCTTTGGTAAAGCGGCTCAAAGCTTGGAAACGTTTTTTCTGTTCCATATCGCCACGCATGAAGGCGCAGGCAATACCGACTTTAAGTAACTGGCCTTCTAAGCTAGAAACGATGTCGCGGGTTTTTACGAACACGATAGTCCGTTTCACATCTTCTTGGCGCAGCAGATGACATAACAGGGCAAATTTATGCTCTTTATCATCGGCTAAGTGGATCCATTGGTGGATCTTGGCTTTTTCGCTGCGAGGTGCTTCAACATCGATTTCAATCGGGTCGTTTAACACTTCACGGGCAAAACGTTGCACACCGCCGCCTTCTAAGGTGGCAGAGAACAACATGTTCTGTTTGCGGCCTTGGGCTTCGATAGCAATCGCTTGCACCACAGAAGAGAAGCCCATGTCTAGCATGCGGTCGGCTTCGTCGATAATTAAGATATCGACTTCTTGGGCGTTGAAATTGCCTTTGTCTAAATATTCCATCAGGCGGCCAGGGGTCGCGACCAGAATATCGACGTTGCCCGCTAAGGCTTCTTCTTGTGGTCCGTAAGGCACACCACCAGTCACGATCGCTATGTCTAAACCTTGGCCTGTGGCTAAGTGACACGCATAACGGTGGATTTGGCTGGCTAACTCACGGGTAGGCGTGAGGATCAGGATACGTGCTTGCCCAGCGAAACGGCGGGGGAAGTCGATTAAATGTTGCAGCGATGGCAGTAAAAAGCTCGCTGTTTTACCTGTTCCTGTCGGGGCGCGCGCGAGAATATCTCTTTGCTCTAGGGCATAAGGGATAGTTTCTTGCTGAATAGTGGTGGGTGAATGATGCCCCATGGCATTAAGCGACTCTAATAAGCTAGGGTCAAGCTGGAAATCTTCAAATTGCATGCGCAGCGTCTCGACGGATAATAGCGAAGCATTATAAAGGTTATGGCGGTTAACTTAAATAACTTATCTAGATCTCCGGTGTTTATCTTCTCAGCCGGTAAAGTTTTATGGTGATAGGCATAAGTTAATTACTTTAAGGTCAATGTATTAGCATTTAATTTTGGGGGAATTGGCCCCTTCGTTACCTTTGCCAAACTTAGCGGCCTTTACTTAACGTGTCAGGGCTGGGCTCGATATCAGTATTTAAGGTAAAAATCTCGGATCAATTGCACCATGGTTTGGGTGTATTGGCCTGAAAGTTCTCGAATAGTGATATCACTGATCTTCGTGGCAATTTGAGGGTGAGTCTTGTGCGCGAGTACGCAGAGTACTCTATTAGCGCTTTTCCCTACGATGCTAATAAGGTTAGTTATTTCAATCAGACTGAGCGGTGAGTGCGCCAAAATCTCATTGAAACGCGCCATGCTTTGCATTGGTAATATGAGGCTTGCGTTTCCTTGCGGTGCTAGGCACACATGAATGGCATCGAGTAGCGCGGTAAAACTTAAGCTATCTGTGTGACGGGCCATAGCGCGCTGAGATTGTATCGCTTGTGTGCCTTGCTCAAAATAGGGCGGATTACAAATGATGTGATCAAAATACTCTTGATACTCAATCTGTTGGCAAAATTCTTGGATGCTGCTGTTGACTAAGGTGAGTCGATTCGTCCACGGACTATTGTGGAAGTTATGCTGGCAAGCCTCGGCTGCACTTGTGTCTAACTCGACACTGGTAATGTGTGCCTGGCTGCGCTGAGCTGCCATTAAACTGAGTAAGCCACTGCCAGCACCAATATCTAAAACTGTTTTTGCTGCGGTCAGTTGAGCCCACGCGCCTAGGACGACACTGTCTGTGCCTACGGCCATGCCGCAATTCATGTCATCGATATGAAATTGTTTAAAAGTGAATGCCATGGAGAGTTAATTTTTGCCGTTCTAAGGTGGTTAGGCCCAATATTGGGCGGGCAGTATTCTAATTCTAGCCCTCGTTTTTAGCCAATGCTTTTAAACAGAAGATGTTGCCCTAGATGTATGAATTTGTGTCGGCATAAGATTTTATTTTTTATGGCGCAATACAGATTTTACTTAATTAACGCTTTATTTTATTGCCTTATAAACCTTTTCTTAGCAGTTAATTAGCATTATTTCGCTTTTTTTATCCTAATGGTCTTGTTGTCTTGTATTAGCACTTTAAGTCTGGTATTAGTTTCGCCCCCATTTTTAATCACTTATATGATTAACGGATAGGTAAACGAGTTTGGTGGTGAATTAGTAGTCAGTGTGGCTGCGCTAAAGTTCGTCATAGATTATAAACTCGACAGATATCGAACATATTTACCACGGAATTGTGTAAACAAAGATTTGCACTCCGGATGGGCTTTGTTTTAGCTATGGCTAATCGACACATAATCACTTAAGTTTGTAAAAAAACAATAAGACAAGATGGGGCTTCCAGTGCAAGACAATCAGATGAGTATCGCAGATACATTGGGCTTAGGTTTTATGACCTTCGCATTCTTTTTAGGGGCAGGTAACCTAATTTTTCCACCGTTCGCGGGAATGTTAGCGGGTGGTAATATGCCCCTCGCCATGTTGGGTTTTTTGATTACCGCCGTAGGTTTACCTTTAGTTGGACTGATTGCTGTCGCTAAGGCTCAAGGTAAGGTTATGGCTATGCTGCCAGTATTTGCAGCAACGACATTGGCTATCGCGATTTATATCATTATCGGCCCTGCGTTTGCTGCGCCGCGTACCGGTTTAGTGGCTTACGAGATTGGCGCTAAGCCCTTTATCGATGACACCACGGCCACATTTTTACTGGGCAGTTTAGAACTTAATCTGTCGCAACTGCTATTCACCATGTGTTTCTTCACCGTCACTATGTTATTGGCGCTTTTCCCTGGCAAGCTGCTCGATAGCGTAGGTAAAGTATTAACGCCTATTTTATTGATCTTGTTAGTTGGATTGGCTGCATCTGTGATGTTTTTACCCGCATCCGAAGTGGGCCAAGCCGTAGGCGATTATCAAAACCATCCGCTGACCAAAGGTATTTTGGAAGGCTACAACACTATGGATACGTTAGCGTCCTTGATGTTTGGTATGCTGATTATCGATATCCTGCGCAAAAAGGGGATTGATCAACCGAGTGCTCAAACTAAATATCTGATCCGCGCCGCCTTTATTGCTGCCGCTGGTTTAGCCTTTGTGTATGTGTCGCTGTTCTTTTTAGGTGCGACCGCAGGCGATATCGCCATCGGTGCTAAAAATGGCGGCGAGATCTTAACAAACTATGTGACCCGTGAATTTGGTGATTTAGGCTCAGTCTTGTTGTCATCGGTCGTGACTTTAGCTTGTTTAACCACAGCGGTGGGCCTTGTGAGTGCGTGTTCTGAGTTCTTTAATGAGCTAATGCCTAAACTGTCTTACCGTTTCCTGGTGATCTTTTTAAGCTTGATATGCGCTGTGATTGCGAACGTGGGCCTAAGTCAGTTGATTGCTATTAGTATTCCCGTATTAATGACGATTTATCCTGTGGCTATTGCTCTTGTGGTTGTGACTTTCCTGACCGCTTATTTTGCGAATCCACAGTTTGCACATCGTGCAGTACTGAGCGTGGCACTGTTTTTCGGCATCTTCGATGGTCTTAAAGTGGCAGCGAAAGGTTTGACTGACGCTGATGGTCAAGCGGTGAATGGCTTAGCGCAGGGCTTTATCCATGTCGTAGATGTGATGTCGCCCGTGTTATCTAAGCTGCCACTCTATGAAGAAGGCATGGCTTGGTTACTGCCAACGATTGCAGCCATAGTACTGTGTTTAGTGTTTGGTCGTGGTCGTGATCAAACGGCTGCTGCTTAAGCCTTGTACTCGCGTTTTTACGCGGGACTCAGTTAAGCTGATGTAGGCTTAAATGTAGTTAAGTTAATATCAACGGCGTATCATTTGATGACGCCGTTTTTTTATGGAGTTTTTGTGCCTAAGACATATCAGCCCGATCCGCTCATTGATGTTTTTCTTGATGATCTCTGGTCGAGCAAGGGACTGAGTGACAACACCTTATCGGCCTATCGCACCGATTTGCGCCATTTTGATCGTTATCAAGCTCAGCAAGGGGTAACGCTGCTCGCGGTTTCTCAGGCGGATGTCAGAGCGTATTTAGCCTTTAGAGTCGAGCAGGATTTTGCGCGCACCAGTAGCGCTCGATTACTCAGCAGTTTACGGCGTTTCTATACCTATTTAGTGCAGACCAAGCAGATTTCAGCCGATCCTATGGCCCTAGTCGAGTCGCCTAAATTAACCCGCCATTTACCCGATTCATTGAGTGAATCACAGGTCGATCGCTTGTTGTCTGAGCCCAATGTGGAAGATGCGGTCGAATGTCGCGACAAAGCCATGCTAGAGCTTTTGTATGCGACAGGCTTGAGGGTGAGCGAGCTCGTTGGCTTGACTATGGAACAGCTGAGCCTACGGCAGGGTTTAGTGCGCATTGTGGGTAAGGGCGGTAAAGAGCGCCTCGTGCCGCTGGGTGAATTAGCGATTACCGAGGTCGAGAGCTACATGAAGTTTGCGCGCCAAGAGTTGCTTGGCAATAAACAATCCGATGTGGTGTTTCCGTCAAAACGCGGGCAGATGATGACGCGGCAAACCTTTTGGCATCGGATTAAGTTGTATGCACTGCGGGCCGGGATTGAAACCGCATTATCACCGCACACATTGCGCCATGCTTTTGCTACCCATTTGCTCAATCATGGTGCCGATCTGCGGGTGGTGCAATTGCTGTTAGGCCATAGCGACCTGTCGACCACGCAGATTTATACCCATGTGGCGCGGGCAAGGTTGCAGGAATTGCATCAACAGCATCATCCAAGAGGCTGAAAAAGGATTTAGTTACAGCATAAATTTGCTTTCCGCGCGGCTTGTCTGTAACTTTTTGCCACCATACGGGGTCTATTAAGTATATCGCGTTTGAACGACCTCAAAATCTCCTCGTCGAGACCCAATTTATAGGATGTCCCATGAAGTTAACCCGAGCATTATCTTTAATTTTTGCCCTTGTTGTAGCTCCTCTTGCTCACGCCGCAACAGCGACCTCGCCAGATACAGCTGCTATTAAGCAAAAACTGACTGAGATGTTGGATGTTGAAGTCATTTCTATGCAGGATTCGCCGATTGAGGGGTTGTATCAAGCCATGACCAACCGCGGCGTGCTCTATATTAGTCGTGATGGTTCAAAACTGTTCCACGGCAGTTTGTATGACCTAGATAAAGGCATGAAAAACTTAACGGAAGCGGCATTAGCTGGCCCACGTTTAGAAATGATGAAGCCGCTTGAAGACCATATGTTGGTTTACAAAGCTAAAAATGAAAAACACGTGGTCACTGTATTTACCGACGTCAGTTGTGGTTATTGCCGTAAATTGCATAGCCAAATGGCCGATTACAACAAGCTTGGCATTACCGTGCGTTACTTAGCCTTTCCGCGTGCGGGCGTGCCGTCAGCCAACGCCGACGAAATGCAAGCCATCTGGTGTGCTAAAGATCCATTAAAAGCTATGACAGACGCTAAAGCGGGCAGCAAAGTTGCCGCAGCAACATGCGATGCTAAAATTGCCGAGCAATATGCTTTAGGCACCACCTTTGGTGTGAATGGTACGCCTGCAATCGTGTTAGAAGATGGCAATATGATCCCAGGTTATCAACCCCCTGCGGACTTATTACGCACCTTAGAAGCGCGTCAGTAACAGTCAAAATAGTGAAATTTATCCCACTAAAGGTGAGCTTAAGGCTCACCTTTTTGTTATCTTATCGCCACGATTTCATGAGAGTTTGAGTCCCTTGATCCATAAGATAGTCCGTCGCCCAACCGTTGATGATAGCCATTTACCTGCTTATCTTTCGCCGCTATTGAAGCAGCTTTACGCTCGCCGCGGTGCGCTCAGCCACGAATGCGAACTTGTCCTTAAGGGTCTATTAAGACCTGAAACCATGAAAGGCTTACCCGAAGCTGCGGCGCTTATTGCCGATGCCATGCAGGCGAATAAGTCGATTTTGATCGTCGGTGATTTTGATGCCGATGGCGCGACCTCAACCAGCGTATGTATGCTGGCGCTACGGATGATGGGCGCAGTTAAAGTGGACTATTTGATCCCCAATCGCTTCGATTACGGTTACGGCTTAAGCCCTGAAATTGTTGCGGTTGCGGCGTCTAAACAGGCTGAAATGCTGATCACTGTCGATAACGGTATTTCATCGATTGATGGCGTTGCTGCGGCCAAAGCCTTTGGTATGCAAGTGGTGATTACTGACCATCATTTACCTGGACACGAGTTGCCTGCTGCCGATGCGATAGTGAATCCGAATCAACCCGATTGCCCATTCGCGAGTAAATCGATTGCCGGTGTCGGTGTCGCCTTTTATTTGATGACAGCATTAAGGGCTGAACTGCGAACGCGAAACTGGTATCAAACGCGCGGTATTGCTGAGCCCAATTTAGGGACGCTGCTCGATATCGTTGCCCTCGGCACAGTCGCCGATGTGGTATCGCTGGATGCCAATAATCGCATTTTAGTCGAAGCCGGTTTGCAGCGCGTGCGAGCGGGCCGCTGCCGTGTGGGGATTACCGCACTGCTTGAAGTGGCGAAGCGAAATCCGGCGCGTATTGTTGCATCTGATTTTGGTTTTGCCGTGGGCCCAAGGCTTAATGCCGCAGGCCGGCTCGATGAAATGGCGCTTGGGGTCGAAACCTTACTCTGTGATGACATGATGTACGCGCGGCGTATGGCGGCCGAGCTCGATGGGTTAAACCAAGAGCGTCGTGAGCTGGAAGTCGGCATGCAGCAGGAAGCCTTAAAAAGCCTTGAGCACTTAAAGCTCAACGAAGACGAGTTACCTTGGGGTATCGCGCTATTTCAAGAAGATTGGCACCAAGGCGTCATTGGTATTCTGGCCTCGCGCATTAAAGACAAATACCACAGACCCGTGATCGCCTTTGCCGATGCCGGCAATGGTCAAATTAAAGGCTCGGCGCGTTCAATCAAAGGCTTGCATATGCGCGACCTACTCGAGCTGGTCAACACGCGCCACCCAGGACTGATTATCAAATTTGGCGGCCATGCGATGGCGGCGGGCTTATCACTCAAAGCTGGCAGTTTTGCTACGTTTGCCAAAGCCTATGATGATGCGGTGCGTGAACTGCTCAAACCTGAACTATTAACTGGCGAGCTTTGGTCTGATGGTGAACTCACTCCAACGGAACTGAATCTTGAGATGGCCCAGTTATTGCGAAATGCCGGGCCTTGGGGGCAAGCCTTTGAAGAGCCATTGTTTGATGGCAATTTTACGATAGTGCAGCAACGCCTCGTCGGCGAGCGCCATCTTAAACTTGTACTCGAAACCCAGTGCGGCACTGTGATGCTCGATGCGATTGCTTTTAATGTGGATTTGCACACTTGGCCCGATGCGACCATTCGCCATGCCCGTATTGTTTATAAGCTTGATGTGAATGAGTATCGCGGTAATTTCTCGCTGCAACTCATGGTTGAGCAAATCGAAGCCATGTAGTTGCTGTAATGGATAACGTGGTTATAGCCTAGATATTGAATGCCAAATGCTGCACTTAATTGGGGATAAAAAGGGAGTTGAGTCATGCCGACATATAGTGTGAGTTGTGATCAAGCGGAAATGGATTTTGAGGTTATTCATGGTTTTATCAGTAATAGTTATTGGGCTCAGGGCATGCCAAAGGCATTGTTGCGTAAAGCGTTAGCCAATAGCCTGTGTTTTGCTGTGCTTGATAGTGAAGCTAAGCAAGTGGCCTTTGGCCGCTTAATCACAGATAAAGCCACCTTTGCTTACCTTGCCGATGTGTTTGTACTTGAGTCGCACCGTGGTTAAGGCTTAAGTAAGTTGATGATGACATCAATTATGGAACATCCTGATTTACAGGGATTAAGGCGCATAATGCTCGCCACCCGCGATGCCCATGGACTCTACGCCCAGTTTGGCTTTAACGCAGTCGATACGCCTGAAACCTTAATGCAAATTCGGCTTGAGAACCCCTACCTTTAGGCTAGATTTTATTGAAGTAAACTCTAAAAATATCAAGATAAGGACATCTGTTATGACATGAAAAACTCACCCAACGACAGTAGCCGATAGCGTAAAAGTGAAAGGCCCCGCATCTTATTTCCCTTCTATCGAGAAAACCTATGGTCAGCCGATCGCCCACTGGCTAACGCTTTTGCAAGGTCTCGAAGGCAAAAAGCATATGGAAATGGTGGCTTGGCTTAAGAGTGAGCATCAACTCGGTCATGGGCATGCCAATGCGCTGGTGGCGTATTTTATTAACGAAAAAAGTCGATAGCGGTACCTAACATGACACCATTACAATATGCCTATCTTGCCAGTTTTATGGTTTCCTCCGCTTTTTTGAATTGGTTACTTGAGGGGCAAGTGCTTTGGGTGAGACTACTTTGCTTAATCTTGTTGTTTTCAACCTTCGTATTTGCCAGTTTATTCCATAGTTTAAAGCGTTCGATAAACTCACAAGACTCGAAATAAATTCTCTTAAAAACAAGAAGCCAGCTTGCGCTGGCTTCTTAGCTTATGCGGTTAATGTTTAAAGATTAAGCCGCTTTTATATCTGTGGTTTTCGTCTCGGCGATTTCTTCATCGCTGTGGCGAATGAGGTAATCAAATGCGCCCAGTGATGCACTCGCGCCGCTGCCCATGGCGATGATAATTTGCTTAAACGGCGTGTCAGTCACATCTCCTGCCGCAAATACTCCTGGGATGGATGTTTGACCGCGGGCATCGACAACGATTTCCCCACGTGGCGTCAGTTCAACCACACCTTTTAGCCACTCGGTATTCGGTACTAGCCCAATCTGTACGAAGATACCTGCAAGTGCGACATGGTGACTCTCGCCTGTTGCTCTGTCTGTGTAGTTCAGGCCATTAACCCGAGTACCATCGCCAGTCACTTCTGTGGTCATCGCTTGGGTAATAATTTTGATGTTACCCATAGACGCTGCTTTACGTTGTAGCACATCGTCGGCGCGTAGGGTTTTATCAAACTCCAGCACAGTCACATGTTCTACTATGTTGGCAAGATCAATCGCCGCTTCGATACCTGAGTTACCGCCGCCAATCACCGCCACACGCTTGCCTTTAAATAACGGGCCATCGCAATGCGGGCAGTATGCGACACCTTTGCCACGGTATTCTTTCTCGCCGGGGACGTTCATTTCACGCCAGCGTGCACCTGTGGCTAACAATACGGTACGGCTACGTAATTTAGCGCCGCTTGCCAGTTCAAGCTCGAACAAGCCATCTGTTGATAACGACACTGCCTTTTGGTTGTCCATGATGTCGACTTCGTAGTCTCGTACATGGGCTTCAAGGTTTGCCACTAGCTTTGGACCTTCGGTTGCTTTGACTGAAATAAAGTTCTCGATACCAACGGTTTCAGCAACCTGTCCGCCAAACTTATCGGCAACAATACCGGTGCGAAGGCCTTTACGTGCTGCATAAATGGCTGCTGCTGCGCCCGCTGGGCCGCCGCCCACCACTAAGACTTCGAAGGGGGCTTTTTCATTAATTTCATCGGCCTTGCGGCTTGCGGCATTGGTATCCAGTTTATTGAGGATCTCGCCAATGCTGATACGACCGGCTGCAAACACTTCGCCATTTAAGTAGACAGAAGGCACGGCCATAATGTTACGGCTCGCCACTTCGTCTTGGAATAGGGCGCCGTCGATCATCACGTTGGTGATATTCGGGTTAATCGCCGCCATCATGTTCAGTGCCTGCACTACGTCTGGGCAGTTTTGGCAGGTCAGTGAGACGTAAGTTTCAAAGGCATATTTGCCCGGCAGATTGCGGATCTGCTCGATAATGTCATCGCTGAGTTTGATTGGGTGTCCACCCGTGTGCAGTAAGGCCAACACAAGTGAGGTAAATTCGTGACCCATAGGCAGACCAGCAAAGCTGATTTGCGTATTAAGTTGTGGGTTTATCACTGTCATCGCCGGGGTGCGTTCGCCCTGAGTTTCTTTCAGGCTTACCAGAGAAGATAGGCTGACAATGTCTTGCGCTAAGCTTTTTAATTCTTGAGACTTTTTGCTCTCATCTGCAGACACGACAAGTTCAACTGGTCTCTTGAGGTTTTGCAGATAGGTTTGCAGTTGATTTTTTAAATTCGCATCTAACATGTGATGACTCCAAAATCGCTTAAAAGGGAGAGATAAGGGGGCCAGTCTAGGCCCTTGCAGGGGCGGGCTTAATCCTTTGCTGCGTGGCGCTACAACTGTGTTGGCTGTAACGCCAATCAGCTTGGGACGCTAGACTGGCGGGGTTGACGCTTTGGGCTAAATTAGATTTTGCCAACTAGGTCTAGAGACGGTGCTAATGTGTCGTCACCTGGTTGCCATTTAGCTGGGCAAACTTCGCCATCGTGAGTCGCAACATATTGAGCTGCTTGAATTTTACGAACTAGCTCTTGAGCACTACGGCCGATGCCTAAATCGTGAACTTCGCTGACCTTGATTTGGCCTTCTGGGTTAATCACGAAAGTCCCACGCAGTGCTAAACCGTCTTCTTCAATCATCACGCCGAAGTTACGGCTGATGGTGCCTGTTGGGTCAGCCAGCATTGGGAAGTTGATCTTCTTGATGGTGTCTGACGTGTCATGCCACGCTTTGTGAGTGAAGTGAGTGTCAGTTGATACTGAGTAAACTTCAACGCCCATGCCTTTCAGCTGCTCGTAGTAATCAGCCATGTCGCCTAATTCAGTTGGGCAAACAAAGGTAAAATCTGCTGGGTAGAAGAATACAACTGACCATTTACCTAACAGGTCTTGTTCCGTTACTGGAACGAACTCACCATTGTGATACGCAGTGGCTTTGAATGGTTTGATTGTGCTGTTGATAATTGATTGAGTCATTTTATGCTTCCATTTAGTTGATGATTGCTTAAGTTCATAACAGGACATTTGCTTGCGTCCTGTCGATGTGAAGCATATTACCGACTCGCTTAAAATTAAGATAACGGATAAAAACTATTATCCTAATCGATTTAATCGAATGATAATGCGATTCGGTCGGACTCAATCGGTTTTCCACAGCTGCTGCGGACTTGGTGTGCTTGGGGTTGGATCTGGATTGTATGCGATGACTTTTCAGTGGATCGGTTGAGCTAAATCTCAGGCATAAAAAAGGGATATCAATGATATCCCTTAAATATAAATTCAATTAAAACAAGGCCGCGTTGCGAATGCGGAGGTGTTCGGCAAGTGAGCTGTGATTACTTAACCTGAACTCGGGATAACGAGTGTCGAAAAATCTAAATTTAACAAAACTAAATCAATGCTATAAATGATTAGTTTGAAAAGAAAAATCTATTTCCTGACTGAATGCGCAGATTTTTGCGCATATCAAGGCGCTCTATCGTACGCCATAGCGAGCTATGGTTAGACAGAGCAACGCAGAGAGGCCCGAAAAGATGCCTATTCAGCGGCTCTGCTTATCCCGAGCTCAGGTTACTTAGCTTTAGGTTGAGTTAACCAAGTGCTGAGCAAACGCACGCCGTAACCTGTGGCGCCCGCAGGCACAACGGCGGTATCGGTGGCGGTTAAGGCATTACCCGCGATATCGAGATGTGCCCAAGGCTGTTCGCCCGCAAAGCGTTTTAAGAACATGGCCGCAGAGGAAGCGCCTGCGCTGCCTTCTTTTCCGGTGTTTTTCAGATCCGCGATAGTGGATTTAAGCTCATCATCGTAGGCTTGATCTAAGGGTAGACGCCACACTTTCTCGCCAACCTGTTGTCCCGCATAGGTTAACTGCTGAACCAAGGTTTCTGAGTCGGTAAACAATCCCGCATACACGCTACCAAGTGCGCCGACTTTGGAGCCCGTTAAGGTCGCGACATCGACTATGATGGAAGGCTTATAGTTTTCTCTGGCATACCAGAGGCCATCGGCCAGCACTAAGCGACCTTCTGCATCGGTATTGAGCACTTCAACGGTGAGCCCTTGGGCAGTTTTAATCACGTCCCCTGGGATCATCGCGTGGCCAGAGATCATGTTCTCCGCCATCGGCATAATCGCGACTACGTTGACTGGCGCCTTTTGGAGTGCCATGGCTTTGATGGTGCCAAGCACAGTGGCTGCGCCCGCCATGTCTGACTTCATCCGTGCGATAGAAGTGCCCGTCGCCTTAATGTTGTAACCGCCAGAGTCGAAGGTGATACCTTTACCGACCAGTGCGATTGGCGCATCTTTGCTGCCCGGCCAATGGGCGACCAC
Organism: Shewanella sp. DAU305; assembly: GCF_026802235.1. Taxonomy (NCBI): domain Bacteria; kingdom Pseudomonadati; phylum Pseudomonadota; class Gammaproteobacteria; order Alteromonadales; family Shewanellaceae; genus Shewanella; species Shewanella sp. DAU305. Next base: position 4,415,595 of record NZ_CP113808.1, on the reverse strand, counting down.
TAACTTAGGTGGGCGTTCGCTGCCTTTACCTACTGCCGCCAAGGCGCCCAGTTGTAGGCGTTCGATATCTTTGGCTTCTAATACTGTGACTTTAACGCCGAGGGATTTGAGTTTTCTCGCCTCATTGGCAAAGCTGTCTGGATACATAATGCCTGCGGGCGCATTTGTGAGATCGCGCGCTAAAAACACGCCAGCTTCAACCGCTTGCAGATTTTTATGGTGTTTCTGGTTGCCACTTAAATCATCGACGGCGATTTGGTAGTTCTTCTCGGCATGGGTACTCGCCTTGAACTGAGTGTAACGATAGCTGCGCAGTTCAATACCGTGGGCCAACTCTGAGGCAAATAACGGCGCGGCCGTTAAACCTTGAGTGAGTACGCGTATTGTAGCTTGGGGAACCGTATCGAGTTTGGCTGCAACATTACCACCGATAGTATTGATATCACCGGGCGTTAAGGTTTTTGCATCGCCAATGCCGACCAGTAAAACCCGCTTAGCATCGATTTCACTCGGCACTAAAATCTCGAGGATTTCACCTTGCTTACCGGAAAAGCTGTTATCAGCCGTCGCTAGGTTTAATTGGTCTTGGGTCGACTGAGGTAAAAAATCGATCCCATAGGTAGTGGAATCAGCGCTTTGGAATAGCACTAATGTATCTGAATTCAGTGAGCTACGAGTGTCAAAACTAAAAATCTCGGCGTTAGCATTGAGAGAGTTAAGGCACGCCAGAGCCATAACGCTTAACATAAATTTGTGCTTATTTTTCATGGTGACAGCTCATATCATAGGAGTGTGAGAAGAATATCAAAGCTCAGCCTTAGGGTTAACTAATTTAAGCTATTTTGCTGATATTAATATTAAATCCAAGGCCCAAAGCGTGTCAGTGATCGCTCAAGGGCAAAACCCAATTGTTGCGACAAAGATTGAGCCTGACTTTTCAGGGCCGAGGTGCCTAAAAGCTGTGGCGATTGGCTCGCAAATATCACCCAATTACCGCCGCCAGTGAGACAAGCATTCACATGGGCAAAGTGCTGTTGTAAGTCGGCTAATAACTCGCGATTTTGGCTATGTTCTTTCCAGCAGTTCAGCACTAAATAACCGTTGGGTTTAATGAGGTTAGTGCATTGCTTAAGGAATACTGGCGAAAGCTGTCCTGTTTCAACGCCTTTGGCTGTGTAAATATCGGCAAAAATCACATCGACTTTTTTATGATCGCCTGCGGCCAAAAAGGCGATGGCATCATCATTGATTAGATTCAGCTTTTTACCTATCGGCAGTTGAAAATAGCGCTTAGCTAACTCAATCACCGCGGGGCGTAATTCTACCGCCGTTAACTTTATTGCCGCGTCGAAATTGCGTAGAGAGTGGATAATCGAGCCGCCGCCTAAACCTAAAACGATGGCGCTCTTGGGCTTACAAAACAGCAAAACCAACAACATGGCTTGCACATAAGTGTGCTGGGGAATATGGGGCGCAGCCTTGAGGATTTTACTCTGCTCGTCGTTATCTCCAAAGGACAGGATCCGTGAGTCGTCGTAATCGATTACGCGGATTGGGCCTAGTGCGTCTTGGGTTTCATGTAAGAGGGTAGAGTCGGCCATATTGGGTTTATTACTCGGTTTAGCTGTTTGGCTCGCTTGCACAGGCTATAACTGCTCGCGCAAAAAAGTTAGAATTCAGACAGTTTTAGTTAATTGAGCCGCTATTATGACAAATCAAATCCTGCTTGCCTGTATTTATCTTGCAGTGTTTCTCTTTTTACAGCGCGCCTTAACCCATTGGGTGAGAAAACTGGCGCAAATGAAGCAAGTGAGTGTGGCGCGGACCAGTTTAGTCACCCGTTTTATTTCCTATGTGATGTTTTTTATTACCTTGTCACTGATGGCGGTCTCGCTCGGACTGGGCTATCAAGATGTGTCGCTATTTGTGTCATCTGCCTTTGCTGTGATGGGCGTGGCATTAGTCGCCCAGTGGTCAATATTGAGTAACTTAACTGCAGGCGTGCTGATTTTTTTCGTGTTTCCTTATCGTATCGGTGAGCGTATTCGAGTGGTTGATAAGGATGAAGATATTAGCGGCGTGATCATCGAAATCGCGTTATTCCATGTGCTGATCCATCGCGATAATGGCGATACTATTACTTATCCCAATAACTTGATGCTGCAAAAGGCAGTGTTAAAGCTCGCCGATCAGACTCCCTTGGCCGAACGTCAGGCGTTACTCGAAGGCAAGAAGAAGTTTGATCCTGAGTAGTGAATATAACGACGCCGCTGTGTATCGATTATCGAGCTGTGTTGAGTGCTCGCAGGCGCTTAGTCCAATTATCGTGTCATTAGGTGTGTTTGCTTACGTACTATTGATGAACAAATAGCGGCTGACTAACCAATAGCGGTGCACTATGAGATGAAATCGCTTTTGCCGTTCTAGCCACTTAGCTAACACTTAAATAGCACTTAACCAACACCTAGCTAACACCTAACCAAGACTCAACTCAGGCTTAATCGATAGCGCTTGAGTGCAAGATTCTCAACAACCCAATACAGGCCTGATAGGGATAGCAACAAGGTCAGTATGCCAAACAGCCAGCTAAAGGGGTTGTTGAAGCTGCCTTGATTGAGGTAATCCATAAAGTGCAATTTAAACATCAAGTCGGCGATGTCTGTGTGGTCATTTTTATGGCCAACTAGTTCGCCATTAACCGCATTGATATAAATCCGCGTCGACAGGTCATCATCCATACCTATTTGCCACAGTGAATTGCACTGGGTTGGCCACTCGCTAATGGGGGCTGAGATTTGCTTAACTTGGTTAATCTTGCCCGGCCCTGTGTAACTTTCAAGCGCCAGTTGTTGCGCGTTTTGTTTATCAATATGTAAGACATTGCCTGTATAAGCATCAATCAAGGTTTGCTGTTGGCATTGATGTGCATAGCGCTGCACCTTTGCATCGAGTACATAAACGGGCTTACCTGCGATCGCCACTAATGTCAGGCTTTCTACTTGAGTATGCTTAGCTAGCAAGGGAGTTATATCCACAAGCTTTTGTGGCTCAAACGCTTGCCTTTGCGGCTCAGGATGATGGCTCTGTTGGTACTCCATTCCCTTGAGTTCATCATGGGGCGTCAAATTGAAATAGACCCCAGTAACAAGCCAAAGTAGCAGTTGAATGCTAACTATGGCACCGAGCCAATAGTGAGCGATTTTGACCCAACGTTTGAAGCGTTTACTTTGAGGCTTAGGCTTAAGTTTAAGATTCGGTATCATCTCAGATACCTCCTTCTGCGCTGCCAAAGTAAAACGAAGCCAGCTAATACAGCCACAATAGAGACTAGAGCCGTGCTCAGTAGTAGAAGATTGTCGATGGCTTCACCTTCGTCGTAATCCATAATGTGCCATTTCCAAAAGAGATCGAATAAACGCCAATAGTCATGTCTACGCGTGACTAACTCACCCGTTGTCGCTGATAGGTAAAGGCTTGTAGCAGCGCTATCGTTAAAATCCATTCTCCAAACTGGCAAGTATCGCGGCGCTAATTCTGCAGGGGCGATATCGGTGAGCAGGGTTGCACTAACAAGCTTAGCCTCGACGACTAAAGACCCGTGATGCTGATAGTTTGAAGCGATTATTCGAGCTTGTTTCTCCGTTATTGAAGGCAATAACTCACCCGAATCTGCGTTCACGAGAATGGACTTATCGCTCAGTTTAATCCGGTAGTAGAGGCTATCAGTAACTGAGGTTAACGTGATTGCTTGAGCCTTGGGGAAACGTTCATAAACCGCTGCCATTGGGTAATGGATCTGGCTGGGATCGATATGCTGGGAGTATTGTTCTTTAATATGATCGCCACGGATAAACCCAAGATCCATCAAGACGAAATAGCTGCCGGTGACTGACCAGATCCCTATCGGCAGTACCAGCAATAGCATCAACCATCTGTGTAGAAAGTGCGCCGATGAGACTCGTTTAAGTGTGTGAACCCGCTTCAAGTTGATGACTCACCTTTTATTTTGTGAACTAATTTAGCCCGCTTGCTTAAGGGGATTACCCCTTAAGCTCAAAGCATTACAGAGCCCATTTCATCCCGACATAGTAACGACGTCCCATTAGGTCATACGTCATAGTGTTGGTATTACCGTCGGTATAGCTTTGATGATATGGCGCTTGCTTGTCGAACAGATTATCGATACCTGCTGTGAACGCAATATTGTTGTCCATTTGATAATGAACCTGTGCGTTATGGTAAGTGATCGCATCAACTGAGTCCCCTATATCACCAGCATTGGCATATTGATCATCCGCCGCGCCAATATACTGAATGTTGTAGCTAAAGCGCCAATTGTCATTAGTGACATCAAAATAGAGGTTTGAGCGCCATTTGGTATAGCTACCATCATAACCAATGGTGCCAGCTCGAGACTCAACGGGGGCACTGGCGTAGGTTTGCAGATCGTATTGATCTAAATAGCTCAGCTCCCAAGTTGTATTAGTCACAACGCTGCCCATCTCTTTCTGGTAAAACATCGCCATATCAACACCTGAAACCACTTCGTTGGCGGCGTTGCCCAGTTGTGTTTGTAAATAGGTGATGTTGCCTGTCATTGCGTCTCGCACAAAGTGTTCGTCGCTACAGAAAGGATGTGTCATCCCTTTGCTGTCGTAACAGGCGGCTAATTTGCTCGAACCATTGACTGAATTAATGGCGTTATTAATCTCTATCTTGTAGTAATCGAGCGTGATATTGAGCCCTTCAATAAACCCCAGATCCCAAACAATACCCGCAGTAAAGGTATTAGCTTCTTCTGGTTCAAGTTCAGCATTGCCACCACGGTCGGTTAATATTGTGCCTTCTTGCTTATAATTCGTTGGCACGTTTGATGCCATACAATTAGCGTATCGATTCGAGCTAGGGTCGAGCTTAGCCCACTCGCTACAAGGATCTGTGGTATTCATGGACCCTTGATCTATGCCGCCAAACAACTCAGGAATATTCGGTACTCTGAATGCCGTAGATTGCGTGGCCCGCAGCGTCACTGCGTCATTGACGACCCACAGTAGCCCCATTTTATAATTGGTATCACCACCGAAGGTATCAAAATAGGAATATCGCAACGCCGTAGTTAATTCGACCGACTTGGCAAAGGGCAGGCCGCTTAAAATAGGTAACAAGGTTTCAAGATAGATTTCGTCGGCAGTGTAACGACCATCAATCGGATCTTGCTGGGCAGTGTTTGCTTCACCACTGATTTTAAGTGGGTCGGGATCATTCCATCCTTTCTCGTTTCTGTGCTCTAGTCCTGCAGCAAAACTCATCATGCCCGCGGGTAACTGCCATAGATCGCCTGTGACATTCGTTGTTAGGCTAAACTGCTCATTACCGCCGCTATCTCGCATGTTAAACAGGAAATAGTCCAGCATTTCAGGTGTGAGTGAGCCAGCTCCCCAAAAGTCTGCGCAGGGGACATTAGGATCAAGATGACAACTGCTATAGTCTGTCGCCTCGGCAAGACGAGCCTTATTAATGACATTGGTCACTTCATAGGAACCACGGTTACTGCCGAAGTTAACTGCGGCATCCCATTGCCAACCGTTGTCTAAATCCCCTCTAAAACCTGTCACTAAGCGCCAAGTATCCGCTTGAATATTAAATTGTCGGGGCGCTTCAGCCAGTCTGCGACTCTGGAGCAGAAAGTCTGCATCGGTCGGATTTGACTCATGCCAAGCAGGAATGACTATTCCTGACACCGATTGCGGGGTTGCGGGTAATTGTGAGCTACGGTGAGTGTACATGGCCTCAGCAAACACTTGGCTGCTCGCCGTTAAGTCATATTCACCGTAGGCAAACAGATTGACTCGCTCGTTAGGTTGAACCGCATTAAAATACTGATAAGTATTATCTTTATGGCTACTTGTGTATGGGGCGCTTCCCGTTGGCAACAGCATTAACGGATCGCCGATTGGATTACCATTGGTATCAATGAAATGGCCTCTGCCTCCCGGCAGCGCCGAGCTACCGCCACACACTAGCTCACCATTAACCTCCTCAAGCGGACAAGGTGCGCGACTCAGCATATCGACGGCTTGGGTTTTATCGTAACTCATCGCCACATATGCACTGCCGCGCTCACCTATATGACCTAGGGCAAGATCGAGCTTGTACTGGTCACCATCATTTTGCTCGGTTATGCCCGTTCGCGCTTGAAACTCAACCCCATCGATTTGTTGCCGAGTGATAATATTGACCACGCCAGCAACCGCGTCGGCACCATAAATGGCGGATGCACCATCTTTTAATACCTCGATTCGTTCAACCACGCTAATGGGAATAGTATTAAGATCTACTGAGGAGTTTGCCCCAGTGCCACTGTTCAGCATACGTCGACCATTGAGCAGTACGAGTGTGCGATTCACCCCTAATCCACGCAGGTTGACTTGGGTTGAACCATAGCCACCTTCAGTCCAATAGGCATTCGTTTGATTACCCGCAAACCCCGCAGATGCTGTCATTCTTTGCAGTAATATCTCAACTGAGGTGGCACCGGTTTTCTCGATATCTTGCGCGGTAAAAACGGTCATAGGCGCGGTGGAAGCCATCTCTTCCCTTTGAATTCGACTCCCTGTAATGGCAATTCTTTCGATGGTAGTGGGAGTTGATACTTGAGGTTTTGCAGATGCTGGCAACATTGCTTCAGTTTCGGCTTCGGCTGCTAACCCTGAAAAAGTGGCCATGCTGGCTAGGGATATTGCCATTGAAGTCATTACTGCGGAGCGGGTCATAATAAGCCTATGAAAGGTCTGTTTAAATAATGGTATGTTTTATATAGGATTAAGTGGGTATCTCAATAAAAACTCAACGACCTGCGACACTGTGTCACACCCCTAATGCGCGGTTTATAATAAAGTGCTGATATAATCGCCGCTCACTAAAGGTTTGGAAGTTCAACCATGTGGGCCCGCAGCGTGTATTTTGTTTTAAGAGGTAATGATTCGGCATGGCGTAAATGGGAGGATAAGAGCATGCAAGCGCAAGTACAGAACAAGTTTGAACGCTATCCTGAGCATATAACACCCTTGCTATTACGGATCCGAACCTTGATTTTTACAATTGCCGCAGCGCAGGATTTAGGTGCGGTGGAAGAAAGCTTAAAATGGGGCGAGCCGAGTTATTCAGTTAAAAATGGCAGTACAGTAAGATTTGATTGGAAGCCTAAATATCCCGAACAATACTGCCTATTCTTTAATTGTAAAACCAAGCTGGTTGATACATTTCGAGAGCTGCATTCCGATGTGCTGCAGTTTGAAGGGAATCGAGCCATAGTGTTAAGTATCCATGATCCTCTGCCAATAACCGCAATTTCTCAATGTATTGAATTATCGTTGAAATACAAAAGTATCAAACATCTACCTTTACTAGGTGCTTAGTTTCATTAAATAAAAAGATGATGAATCACTAAAACCATAATGTTTGTTAAGGTTTTAGTGATTCATTTGATTTGTACAATTCTAAACTTATGTTGTTAGCTGCATTCTAGACAACCACTAAATGCTATTTTAATGATGCGATAAAGGCTTCTGACTTTTGGCGGTAGGATTCTTCAAATGCAATGATAGCCGCTATGATACCTGAGCCAAAAAGTACTTGCAGAGAGGGGATAAGAGTCGCTATGCCCACAGTCGACCAAAAGTTAAGACCAAATCCACGTGTCATCCAAAACTGACTCGCGAGGCCAATTAATGAAAGCGCGACGGCTAACAACGAAACAACGGTTGTTACTCGGATAATCATTAATAGTAACGCTAAGTTTTTTGAGGATAAATTTTTATAGGGTTTCATTTTTCTACTCTTTCCTTAAGTATGTAATATCTTATATGTTTGATTTATGAACTAGTGCAGCACCCTGTGGAAAAATGCCACAGCTTGCAGATACATTTGCAGCGCTAAAGCCGGATCGTATCTATCGCCTTCATCACGCATAAAGGCGTGTTGGGCGTTAACTTCAAGCCAAGTGAAATTACGGTTCAGCGCCATTAATTGCTGGTGGATTAACACTCGACCTTCCGCTGATACATGGGGATCTTGCTTGCCGAACACTAACACTAATTCCCCTTGAATATCACCGCTGCGGCTCAGTGAGTCATTGCCGTAGGCGCAGGGCAGGGTGTTGGAGTGAATGTCGGTAGGATAGAGGCAAAATGCACCTAAAATAGCGGGGTTGAGTGCGGCGCGGTAGGCTAAGTGGCCGCCGATACACACGCCCATGCTGCCCACTTTGCCATTGCAGTAAGCTTGTTGATGGGCAAAGTCGACTAATGCTTGGGTGTCGCTGTCGTGGTGTTCTAAAGGTTTCGCAAATTTATCGGCGTTGCCTTTGTCTTTACCCGGTTCATCGTAGGCGAGCACTGTGCCTAAAGGATTGAGTTCATGGAACACTTCCGGCACAAACACCACAAAACCGTGGCCAGCAAGAATTGTCGCAGTGCGCGCAATAGGCGCAGTTTGCTGAAATATCTCGGAATAAAAGATGATGCTTGGAAATTGCCCCTGTGCTTCTGGGCGGTAGATATAGGTGCGCATTAGCCCTGAAGGCGTGGAGATATCCTGAGTTTCCTGAGTGACTAACATATTTAGTTCTCTCTGTGAGGCTTCAAACGTTGAAGCCTCACTTTAGCAGTCAGGATTTTATCTGTCAGTTAAAACAATTCGTTACCTGAGCGTTCCCCTGCACATAGCGCTTTTACATTGCTCAAGGTTGTTTGGGCGATGGCACCTAAGGCTTCTTCGGTGAGGAAGGCTTGGTGACCGGTAAAAATCACGTTATGGCAGGCAGATAATCGACGGAATACATCGTCTTGAATGATTTCATTCGATTTGTCTTCGAAGAATAAGCCTTTTTCATTTTCGTACACATCGAGTCCGAGTGAACCTATTTGGCCGAGTTTTAAGGCTTCCATCGCATCGAAGGCATTGAGTAAACCACCGCGACTGGTGTTGATCACCATGACACCGGGTTTCATCTTGGCGAAGCTGGCTTGGTTGAGTAAATGGCGGTTATCGGCCGTGAGCGGGCAATGCAAGCTGATGATATCGCTGTTGGCATAAATCGCGTCGAGATCTTGATATTCCACATTCAGCGCGACAACCGCTGGATTGATAAAGGGATCGTAGGCGATGACTTTACAGCCAAAACCGAGCAAGACTTTAATGGTGGCCACGCCGATTTTACCCGTACCAATTACGCCGACGGTTTTGCCGAACATATTAAAACCGACTAAACCTTCGAGGGAGAAGTTGGCATCGCGGGTGCGTTGGTAGGCTTTGTGGATTTTGCGATTCAGCGTCAACATCAGCGCGACTGTGTGTTCGGCAACGGATTCTGGGGAATAAGCGGGCACGTTGACGACTTGCATGCCTAAGCGTTTAGCGGCGACTAAATCGACATTGTTAAAGCCTGCGCAGCGCATGGCGATAATTTTTGTGCCGCCCTTGGCGAGTTCGACAAGGACTTCTTCACAGAGTGAATCGTTAACGAAGGCACAAACGATTTCAAACCCTTCAGCAAGTTTCACTGTTTGCATGCAGAGGCGATAATCGAAATACTCAATTTGTGCACCAAACGCGGCATTTGTGCGGTTAAAATGCTGCATGTCGTAATGTTTTGCGCTAAAGAATCCAATTCTCATTTCAGTCACCTAACGGATTTTGATGTAGTTATCAGCCAAAGAGTGTAAGTGAGTTAGGGCTTTTTGTCCTCAGCCTTAGAAAATTGGCTATTAAAAGAGTGAGCTTTGTCATCAATTGGCTAAAACTGTTGATAAAAAAAGCGAGCCCTGATGGCTCGCTTATGGATTGACTGCCTGTGCTTGAGATATTCAAGCTAGGGCTCTCATTTTTAAAGACGTGCTTTGAGAGCTAAGGGTTAGTCCGTTAACCCTGATACAGTTTGTGACTAGTGATCTTTAGCGAATTTAGCCGCTTCTGCACCGGCGATACGGCCGTAGGTCACAATGTCAGATACTGCGTTACCGCCTAGACGGTTAGCACCGTGAACACCGCCAGTCACTTCACCTGCGGCATATAAGCCTTGGATTGGTTTACCGGTTTTTTCGCTCTTCACTTCGGCTTTAGTATCAATCACAACGCCACCCATAGTGTGGTGAACAGCAGGTGCGATTTCTAATGCGTAGAAAGGTGCTACGGCTAATTCGCGTGGTAGGTTTGGACGTTCAAATTGCGCATCTTTACCTGATTTCACGAAACCGTTGTATGCCGTGATGGTTTTAGCCAGTTCAGCGGCGGGCACATCGATTTGTTTTGCTAACTCTTCGACGGTTTTGCCTTCTTTAACAATGTTCAGATGCACATAACCTTCAATCGCTTTTAAGCTCTTACGGATTGAGTCATCGAACACCAGATAAGCACTTTCGCCTTTTTGTTGCAGAATCGCGGCAGACGCTTTATCACGGGTAGTGATTTCGTTCATAAAGCGGTTACCTTCACGGTTAACCACGATAGCACCGTTACCACGTACCGCTTCGGTGATCATCACGCCACCTGCTGGTGAGTAAGTTGGGTGAGCTTGAATGAACTCTAAATCGCGAGTTGCTGCGCCAGCTTGTTGTGCTACGTCTAAGCCATCACCGGTTGCACCTGGGTGGTTAGTGGCTTTAAAGCCTTTTAACTTAGGATCGTATTTAGCTACGCGGTCGTTGTTTTTCGCAAAACCACCGGCAGCAATAACCACTGCATCGGCTTTGATTATGTAGTAGCCAGTGTATTCGCCTTTAACGAGTACGCCAGTCACATTGCCTTTCGCATCTTCAATAATACGGACAACACGGCTGTTTAAGCGGATGTCAGTACCACGTTTGATTGCGTTGTCCCACAGCACTTGCGCAACGTGTGCACCTACGCCAGCGCCACCGGTTGGACGGTGACTACGGTTAACGCTTGCGCCACCCATACGGCCTACGTCAGTCATATCGGCACCCATAGAGGTTAACCAATCGATAGAGTCAGAAGAGTTATTCGCAAGCACTTTCACTAATTGAGGATCGTTAATGTTACGGCCACCTTTCATGGTGTCGTCGATCATGATTTGTTTCTTATCTTCAATACCTAACTTAGCTTGCGCCTTCGTTTCGGCAGCGTTCATACCGCCAGCGGCCAGCTTAGTGTTACCACCTGGGACAGGTTCTTTTTCGAGCAGGATTACTTTTGCGCCAGCATCACGGGCTGATACTGCAGCAGCAAGGCCCGCACCACCTGAACCGATAATAACCACATCAGTGGTTTCTTTTACGCCAGCAGCAATGGCTTTGTCTTGTGCCGCTTTGTCAGCATCAACAGGAACAAACTTACGTTCCCACTTGCCGCCGTAAGGCATATCGAAGCCGAAGCTGTGGCAAGCATCGCAATAGGCGACTGATTTTTCATGACCTTTATGGCAGCTCGTACAAGCAATTTCGCCAATCAAGTGAGATTTATGGGGTGAGACTTTGTCTTTAGGTGCGGCGGCGGCCAGTTCTTTTAAATCGCCGTGGCAGCTAACGCATTGGGCATTTTCATGGCTAAGGTTGTCATCGCTGACGCCACCTTTGTCTGAGACGTGGCAGCTGTCGCAACTGCCCATTTCACCGTGAAAATCGGCTAGCACTTCTGGTGCAGCATAGGCAGTTCCTGCCATTGCGCCAGAGATCAGCATGGCTAGTGCTGTTTTTTGAATCTTTCTTGTGAACATGGTAGTTCCTCCGCCGTACATTCATCTACTTAATAAGGGTTATTCATCGTGGCGTGATATTTATTTTTTACGTCATTCACGCACTGTTAGAGCATTCTCCATTTGCAAATTTATCACTATCTAAAGAGGTATATATGTGTTCAGGTCACATAACCTTTGTTACAACGGAAATAACATATTTAAAATGTGCAATAGGGCGGGAAATATGAATCAAGTTGAAGCTAATCACTGATTGAATACGGTATAACTTGCGCGAGTTAACATATTGAATGGATTGGATTTAACTTTATGAAATAAAAATGGTATTGATTGTGGGTTTTGCGAGGTATTTTATCTATTTGTATTTTATAGATATTATAATGTGACTTTGCATATTAATAATTTCAATTATTTATTTTTGAGTATTCTATAAATAATGTTATTTATCCAGCCTTTATTGTATGGAATTATGTTGTTAGTTTAACTAAATGTTACGTAGTTGATTCTTAAGGGGATGTAATGCAGAAACAAGGCATATCAGAAAAACGTTTTTGGATTCAACGTTTGAGTAAAACCAGTTTAAGGGCATTGCATATTTTAGGAATAGTCGGTGTTGGCGGTGGCATTTTATTAAGTGTAGATAAAACGCAATGGCTGAATTATTGGTATCTCGCCATGACGACGGGCAGCATATTAATGTTGTGGGAAATTGTGCGTGATTGGCGTTGGTTAATTCAGCTTAAGGGTGTGTTAACCTTAGTAAAAGTAGGCTTACTTGGTCTGTTTGTACCCTTGGCTAATTTCAAGCCTGAGCTGTTAATCGTGATACTCTTTTTGTCCGTGATTGTGTCCCATGGTCCTGCTGGACTGAGGCATTATTCTATTGTGCATCGTCGGCAAATCGACTCGAAAAAAGAAATTAAGGGCTAATGCTAATGTCTGTAATCCATGCGCCAATCGTGACACCCGCAGCCTTAATCACTGAGTTTGCTTGGCCTGCTTCTCGCTTGGATGGACTTAAAGTACTCGATCTTGCCTGCGGCTCTGGGCGTAATGGCTTGTGGTTTCTAGCGCAAGGGGCTGAGGTGACGTTTATCGACAGGGACTTGTCTGCCATGTCGCACATTGAGCATGTGAACGCCCGCAAATATCAATGGGATTTAGAAGCCGAGGCTGCGCCATCGCTACCGATTGAAGAGTACGACATAGTGTTAGTATTCAATTATCTGCATCGGCCATTATTGCCGCAAATTGCCAAGGCGGTTAAGACTACAGGCCTTATCGTCTATGAAACCTTTACCACACAACAGGCTGAGAGTGGGCGGCCACGTAACCCCGATTTCTTACTCACTGAAAATGAACTCAAATCAGTGTTTGCTAACTGGCAACCTTTACATTACTTTGAAGGTCGATTATGTGATCCGCAGTCCACTCACAGCAGTTATAAAGCACAGTTGATTGCGCGAAAACCTAAAACGTAAGTTTACCGATTGAGACTCAAGAGGTCGTAGGATGTTTCCCTATCCAGAGCAATATCGCATTGCAACACCACCGCTAACGACCGCTGTCATGGTGGCTTGGGCTTTATTAAGTCATAGCCTTTTTTCCGATGCCAGCCCTGTCGCTCTGTATCCGCTATTAGCCCTGTTCCCGCTGGTAATTGGATTACACTTGTATTTGATTTGGTTAGCAAAAGGAATGGGACGACTCGATCAGTTTTTCTATGCCTTAGTGCATATCCCACTGGCGTTCGTGGTGTGGACATTTACAATTATGCATGTGAATGGCAACGCTTTTTCTTAAATTCGCCTGACGTTTTATAGAAAAATAACAAAAAAAAAGCGCCCTGATAATCAGAGGCGCTTTTTTAAATGCTGTATTGCTAACAATTAGGCCGTAGTGTTGATGTTGTGGCCTGCATTACCTACCGGTTTTGGCGCCGCAGCTGCAATTAAATCTACCGCGATTTTACCTTCGGCTTTTTGCTGCTCTTTGGCTAATTGAGCAACCTTAACGCCAACTGCACCATTTTCTAGATTAGGTGCGATAGCTTGGGTGTTCAGTGAAATAGACATAACTAACCTCGATTGTAAGCTGGATCCCTTTATCGGCAAACCCAAGGTTAACTTTAGTCGTTAGCCATAAATTTGCCAATCATCCATTATTTCACCAATTATTTAGCCAATTGTTTCGCCAATTACTTAGCCTTGGCCGAGAACAGTTTGCGGCCGATGACAATAATGGCTGTAATCCCCAATGAGCCTAAGATCAACCCCAGTGCCAGCGCCACATTTTGCAGTGCGGTAGGGTCGATAACCAGCGCGATACCCATACCCAACATCATCACACCTGACATGAGTTTTAGGGCTTGGCCTTCTTTTTCAGTCAGTTTACGTTTACCTAAGGTCGCGCTGAAGACGATAACGATAATCGCCAGCGGGATCACGTAAACAATGTTATATAAAACCAAATACATATAGCGTTCAATGTCTGGCAGATTGTGCATAGAGAGCACGCTGGTGTAGATCATCGGGAAGCCCGCGGTGCAGAGCAGTTCATAGGCGTTGGCGAGGACTGCTAGTACGGTCGATCCAATAAGTAAGGCGCCTAAGCTACTAGAATTTGACAGTTTACCCATGCGCTTTATCAAGCTCGTCCGGTTTTCCGCCGACATCGACAGCGTCACTTCCCCCTTAGTAAAGAAGTAATCTTTAATGTTGATGACCCCAGCGATTAAGGCCAAACAACCCGCCGCTAAGATGATCATGCCGCCATCACTGCCTGCGCCCAACAGCTGGAAGATGTTCAGCCATGCGGTCATAAACAGGAAATAGATAAAGCCTGAGAAGAACACGAAAATCCCGCCGACGAGTAACATGCGGCTGCGACTCTTGGCATTAACCATGATTGACAATAAAAACAGTAAAACGAAGAAGGCGCAGGGGTTAAAGGCATCCACGCCTGCGAGCACTAAGGTGAGCAGCGGCAAAGACATAGTCTCAGGTGTCACTACGCCCACTAAAGGTAACTCAACGGGCTGCACTTCAGATTGCACTGGTGATGCTTTTGTAGCGTCACCCAAGCTGGTGGCATCGCAGGTGCCTTCGCCAGTATCTGTGCCGCAGGTGCCAAATAGCGGCGCATCGGTTTCTGTACTCGCGCTCGTACTGACAACGCCTTTGGTGGGCAAGTCCGCTTCGCTGAGTTTACCGCCAAGGGATAAATAGCAATTTTTCAGTCGATTGACGAGAAACTCGCCGGTGACTGCTTCGCTCGAATAGCCCACCACGGCTTTTTCGCAGCTGGCCATATAGGGCACAGAACGCGCCTCTGTCGTGGTTTTTGCGGCGATAGTTTGCCAAATATCCTGCACGCCTGGAGCGGACACCATATGGGATTCGAGTTCTATCCAAGGATACTTTTGCGGTAATGAATCAATAAAAGGATGGGCCTCTGCACAATGTGGGCAGGTTTTGGACCAGAAGAAATACAGCTTAATTTTGAGCTCACCTTGAGCATTCACATAATGCCAAGTTTGATCCGCTGAGCTTGCTGGCGCTGTTTCGGCCCAGCTCGGGATGGAAAAGGCAAAGAGGAATAATAAAGAGCAAAACAGCGAGATTTTAGATAGATATTTTGTCATAGCGCCTCCCACTGAGAGTGGGTTTAAGTATCGTCAAACGGTTCAATTAACTCTTACTCTACTTAAATCAATCATTTTGATTAAATTAGATATTAAGAAGTGTTAGTTAACTCGCGAATAACAATTTTTTGGGAACTGAAACAAGTTTATCTTTGGTAAACGTTTAGCTAGGGCAGAAATTCTAGGGCAGAAAGAAATTTAGGGCAGAATTAGGGTAGAAATAGTGCGGTGCACACTTTGGCTCATCATGCTTTTGCGGGTCACATTCTGGGCCTCGAACTTGGGTTTACTATTATCAGGTTTGAAACTCTCAGGCTGATCTGCGGTTAGCCGCCTTTACACCGACTTTCACTCCGACTTTCATATAGGCTTTTACAATCTGAGTTGTATTGACTCAGCCAGAATCGTTATTGATTAATAAAGATAAAGCACCCTATAAAATATAAGGTGCTTTATTGCTGGCTCGAAGATGGGGTTAACCTAAGGCTACGCCATTTACGCTCAGTTTCACGTCGATATTATTACGTGTAGCGTTCGAGTATGGACAAACTTGATGCGCGTGACGCACTAATGCTTCAGCGGCTTCTTGCGGTAAATCTAAGCTAACTTCTAAAGCAACCGCTAATGCAAAACCGCCGGCATCATTGGCACCTATGCCGACAACCGCACTGACTGGCGCTTCGGTAATATCCACTTTGCCGATTTTAGCGACATGCAAAACGGCGTTTGAGAAACAGGCGGCATAACCTGCGGCAAATAGTTGTTCTGGGTTAGTGGCAAGTCCGCTACCGCCCATGGCTTTTGGATAGGCTAACGCCACATCCAGTAAACCATCATCAGTGCTGACTTGACCCTGACGACCCGCTTTTGCTGTGGCACGTGTTTCATAAAGTGTTTTCATAGTATTAGACCTTCTAAGGTTAAGGATTAAGTAAATTGATTTGAATTGTGCGCAATTCAATTGTGATAAACTATAATTCGATCTTTGGTGTGAATGCAAGTATATTGTGCGCAATATATTTAATTTGTCGGATCTTCCTATGGCAACAACTCAACCCAACACCCGTGTTAATCCTGTCGATATGGCCGAAAATACCAGCGTAGATAATGCCTTATGCCTTGAAAACCAAGTGTGCTTCTCACTTTACAGCGCCGCGAATGCTATGGTGCGAGCCTATCGCCCTTTGTTAGATAAATTGGATCTAACCTATCCGCAATACTTGGTCATGCTAGTGTTATGGGAAGAGCAGGGCATTAGTGTCAAAACCTTAGGGGATAAACTTTTTCTTGATTCAGGCACGTTAACGCCATTGCTAAAGCGGTTAGAATCCAAGGGATTAGTGACTCGCGGTCGCAGCGAACAAGATGAGCGTGTGAGAGTGCTCGCCTTAACATCGACAGGAATTGCCCTCAAAACACAGGCAAGTGAAATCCCCCATTTAATGCGTTGCAAAGTCGGCGGCGAGGCGAGCGAGTTAAAAGCCTTAAAGGCCATGTGCGATCAAGCACTTAAACAATTACATGCCAGTATTGATTAAACTCTTATCGTCGAGATTTGATCTAAGACTAACTTATTGACATATTAACGCTTATTAGCTGTTCGACTGAGCTTGATTGAATGCATGAGGCTCAGTAGGTCGGTCGTCTATGAAACGTTAGCGAGAGTGAGTTATGGCCAGTTTCGATATAGCCATTATTGGCGGTGGGATCAGCGGTGTCGGCATTGCCCAATATGCGGCAGCAGCGGGCTATTCCACCTTGCTGATTGAAAAGGGCGAAATTGGCGGCCAAACCTCGGCTAATTCCAGCAAGCTTATCCATGGCGGCTTGCGCTATTTAGAAACGGGGCAAATCAATTTAGTCCGTAAGTCCTTGCTTGAACGGCGCCATTTACTCAATCTTGCGCCCACTCTGGTTAAAGCTGTGCCTTTTTATATTCCAGTGTATGACAACAGTCAGCGCAGTCCCTGGACTATTCGCGCGGGCTTAAGCATGTATGCGCTGCTGAGTGAGTTTGATCCCTTGGGCCAATTTGTGTCTGTGCCTGCCGTGCATTGGCATCGTTTTAAAGGATTGAAACTCAATGGATTAAAGGCGGTGTTTCAGTATTGGGATGCGCAGACCGACGATAAGTTGTTAACTCAAGCGGTGGCGCGCAGCGCGCAGGCTCTGGGCGCCGAAGTCTATGCCGAGGCTGAATTTCTTGAGCTGGAACATAGGCGCGAAACTTGTGAGCTGAGTTTTAGCCACAGGGGCGAAATCCATAAAGCCGAAGCGAGTCTAGTGATCAATGCTGCCGGCCCTTGGGTGAATGCGGTTTTAAGCAAAGTCTTGCCTCCACTTGCGGGTGTTGAACTCGATTGGGTGCAAGGCGCCCATGTGCTACTGGATATTCCTGCGCCCGATGGCATCTTGTATTTAGAGTCTTGCTTCGATAAGCGTGTCATATTTGTGATGCCTTGGTATGGGCAAACTTTGGTTGGCACCACAGAAACGGAACTGGCGTCTTTAGATAAACCACCCCAAGCGACCGAATCTGAAATTAATTATCTGCTTGGAATTTATAAGCATTACTTCCCGCTAACGCCGGAGATTGATGAGCTTAAGACAAAGATAACTCAGACCTTCTGCGGCATTCGGGTTTTACCTAAGCAAAATAGCCAAGCCTTTGAGCGGCCGCGGGATACCTTGATGAAAACATCGATTTCCCATCCGCGCATCCTCAGTTTATACGGCGGTAAGTTAACGACGTTTCGCAGCACCTCGGCAGAAGTACTTGAATGGATTGAAAAGGCCCTTGGTAAGCGCGAGGCGATTGCCGATGTTGATAAACTCAGCTTGTCTTGAATAAACCTAAAATTGCGCCCTTGGTACTGGTTGAGTGTGTTTCGAGATGATTTTTACCCGTAAAACCGCTACAGTGTGGCGCTTTTTTACTGAATCTAGGATCTGTCGTGAGTGCTGCTATTGTGAATGCCGTTAAGCAATGTGGTTATTTTAATCAAGGTCAGTGCCTTTCTTGCCGGCATATTCAGCAGCCTCTAGCGCAGCAAGTAGCGGTTAAAACCCAAACGTTACTGCAATTACTCGCGCCTTTTATTCCCGCAAATTCGGCAGAACTTTTTCTGCCTCCCATTACTGGCGATGACAGCGGCTTTCGTAATAAAGCAAAAATGGTAGTACTCGGCGCCGCCCATGAACCCGTGTTGGGGATTGTGAGCCCAAGTGGCGAGGCGGTGGATCTTTGCGACTGCCTGTTATATCCAGCTGATATGCAAGCCTTGTTGCACCGTTTAACCCGCTTTGTGCAGCAGGCGGGCCTTCCTCCCTATCGGGTTGATAAAGCCAAGGGCGAGCTTAAGTTTATTCTGCTGACCCGCAGCCAAGTACGCGGCGAATATCTGCTGCGTTTTGTGCTGCGATCACACAATGGCATTGAACGTATCGAACGCGAATTACCTGCATTACTGGCCGAATATCCGCAAATTAAAGTGGTGTCAGTCAATATCCAACCAGTTCATATGGCAATCCTTGAGGGCGATGAAGAGATTTTTTTAACTGAGAATACTAGGCTTGAAGAACGTTTTAATCATGTGCCTTTGTTCATTCGGCCCAAGAGCTTTTTCCAGACCAATCCGCAGGTTGCGGCTCAGTTATATCAAACCGCCCGTGAGTGGGTTGCCGAGTTTTCTCCTCGCTCGTTATGGGATCTGTTTTGTGGCGTCGGCGGTTTCGGACTACACTGCGCATCCAAAGACATAACACTCACAGGGATTGAAATTGAAGCCGAGGCGATTGCCTGCGCGCAAATGTCAGCGCAAATGATGGGGCTCGAAAACGTGCAATTTATGGCGCTCGATTCCACCGACTTTGCCAAGGGCAAAAGCGCTGCCGATAAGCCGGATTTGATCATTGTTAATCCACCAAGGCGCGGCATTGGCGAGGCTTTATGCCAGTCATTAAGCGAGTTTGCACCTAAGGCAATTCTTTATTCCAGCTGTAATCCCAAAACCTTAGCGAAAGATCTCGAGCATATTCAAGGTTATCACTTAACCAAGGTGCAGCTATTTGATTTATTCCCCCACACGGATCATTTTGAAGTCTTAGCTATGTTGGTGAAGGATTAATCTTTTAGCTCATCAATTTATCACTAAGCATTTGTGTTCACTCGTTTTACGACTCTTGAAGTCCGCTCAAAAAATCTTAAGGGCTCTGCAGTGTGGAGCCCTTGTTATGCTTTTATCTGCGTTGCTCGCGTGAAACTTCATCAAAATGTCTTTTTAGTGGCATAATCTTCAGCACTTTATGCATTGAATGGCGGCGATTTATGCTACAGATTTTCCTACGCTTTTTTACCTTAGGCTTGATGAGTTTTGGCGGGCCTGCGGCGCACATTGGTTATTTTCGCCAGACCTTTGTTAATGAACTCGGTTGGCTCGATGATAAGCGTTACGCCAGTCTTGTCGCCTTAAGCCAATTTATGCCGGGGCCAGGGTCGAGCCAAGTGGGCTTTGCTATTGGTTATCAAAGAGGTGGGCTGGTGGGGGCGCTTGCTGCCTTTGCTGGTTTTACGCTACCTTCCTTTATTTTGATGTACTTACTGGCGGTAACAACGTCGGCGTGGCTCGCTAATCATTATGTTCAAGGAATGATTTATGGGCTTAAATTGATGGCCGTCGTTGTGGTTGCCGATGCCGTTCTTGCCATGTTTAAGCAGTTCTGCCAACGCAAATCCGCCCGCTTGTTAATGCTCATCAGTGCTGCGGCAATTTTAATTGCGCCATTTATGTGGACGCAAATCCTGCTGTTACTCGGCGCTGCGACTATCGGTATTTATAAATTGAGTGCGACGCAAGATGACACTGCACCGCTTGCACCGATTCGCTTGAATTATCTCTATTTACTGCTCTTTTTCGTGCTGCTCATTGGCAGTTTTTTTATGGTGGATTTCGGACCTGAGGCTTGGATCTTCAGCGAGTTTTACCGCGTAGGGAGTTTAGTGTTCGGTGGCGGTCATGTTGTGCTACCTCTGCTAGAAACAGCAGTGGGCGATACCATAGGCGGCGATCGTTTTCTGACGGGTTATGCCTTTGCCCAAGCTGTGCCTGGGCCTATGTTCACATTCGCGACCTTTTTAGGCGCCGAAGTTATGCTAGATAAGCCCTTCATGGGGGCTTGCATCGCGACTGCGGCCATTTTTTTACCCGGATTTCTCCTTATGCTGGTGGGGCTGAAGAGTTGGCATGCGATTGCGGCAAGACCGAAAATTGCTGGTGCGATAGCTGGCGTCAATGCCTGCGTTGTTGGCTTACTCGCGGCAGCGCTTTACCAACCGGTTTTTTCTCAGGCGGTATTCTCGGGCAAAGATATGGCCTTGGTATTGCTCGGTTTTGGTGCATTGAAGTTATTTAAACCACCCATGCTGGTGCTAGTTTTAGGCTTTAGCTTGTGTGGGATCTTGCTAAATGTATTTTGAACTGAGGGCGATTAATTGCAGGTTTCTTGAGCAAGATTAAGATTTTGTTACTTTAAGCCCATAGAGAAATAACAATGTTAGCTATACTCCAAAGATACAAGTTGTATTTCTTTGGAGCATTCAAGCATGTCTAAGTTGAGTTTACGCAATAAATTACTATTGCTATCGCTGTTCCCTTTGATCCTCGCATTACTCATATTGATGTCGGTTTCCTATTATGTCGAACAAGATGCACTTGCCGCTGAAGTGGTCACTTTTAAAACTAAGCTCGTCGGTGAGCGTAAACAACAAATTAAAGAAGCCACCGAAATTGCTGCAGGCATAGTGAATTATCAATTATCGCTAAAAGAGCAAGGCAATGTGAATCAAGCACTCAGAGACATACGTTTCGGTAGTGCAGGTTACTTTTTTATGTATGACTCTCAAGGTAAAAATATCTTTCATGCCCTAATCCCAAGTTTAGAAGGGCAAAACAAGATGGATATGACAGATCCCCGCGGCACTAAAATTATCGTCGGCCTGCTCGACGCCGCTAAACGTGGCGATGGTAATTTCTCCTACTACTACCAAAAACCCAATACTAATGAGCAGATTGAGAAGATCAGCTACGCCATGATGATCCCGGGTACAGACTGGATGTTAGGTACGGGCGCCTATATTGATGATATCGATGCCGTTGTTGAGGAATACCGCGCCACAGTGACAGAACAAATGGCAGATAAATCCTTCGCCATTTTACTGATAGCACTGTTCCTTACGGGTATTACTGGCTTTATCATCATGATCGCTGCCCACCGTATGGTCGTGCCAATCAAGAATATGGCCGATAACTTGAATGATATCGCTAAGGGCGAAGGGGATTTAACCAAACGACTCGCCGTAAAAGGGGAGGACGAAATCGCTCAACTTGGACGTTCCTTTAACCTCTTTGTCAATAAGCTGCAAAATATCATCGGCGATGTGGCGACGGCGACCGCTAAAGTGAAAACCGCGGCCAATGCGATTCATGCGCAAACTAAAGTTATGTCGAGTCAGTTAGTCAGTCACAACAATGAAACCGATCAGGTGGTGACGGCGATTACTGAGATGTCATCCACCGCTAGCGAAGTGGCTAAAAATACCACTCAAGTGGCAGAGGCCACCCACGCAGCAACGGGCGATGTGGCTAATGCCCAGCGCTGTGTTGATGCTTCGCTTGAAGAAATTGCCTCTTTAATGTCGCAAATCAATAATGCGGCGGGCAGTATCAAATCACTCAGCGAGCAATCCCAGAAAATCAACAGTGTACTGTCAGTGATTGGTGGTATTGCCGAGCAGACCAACCTATTGGCATTAAACGCCGCCATCGAAGCGGCCCGTGCTGGTGAACAGGGCCGAGGTTTTGCTGTGGTCGCCGATGAGGTGCGTAACTTAGCCAGCCGCACTCAAGCGAGTACGTTAGAAATCAATGAGATGTTATCGGCATTACATAAGCTAGTGACCCAAGCCGTGAAAGCGATGGAAGAGAGTCAACAAAGCTGCGTGCGTTCGGTGGATTCTTCTCGCACGATTTCCGACAGTCTGGGGTCAGTGACTTCGGCTGTGACTGCGATTAACGATATGAGTACCCAAATCGCGGCAGCGGCGACAGAGCAAAGCTCAGTAACCGAAGAAATTAACCGCAACGTGTATGCCATCCAAGAGATTGTGAATGAGCTACTGCACTCCAGTGAAGATGCGGCCAGAGTGAGTCTGACGGTATCAGAGGAAGGTATTAACTTAGGTAAATTAGTGGGGCAGTTTAGGATTTAATCGCCTCAATCTTGAATAAAAACGGGAGACTTAAGGTCTCCCGTTTTTATTTGGCTCGTTTATTTTTTAAAGCGTTAACCGTTAATTCAGCTGAGTGAATTCATCCAAGCTAATTCGCGTTAGCCAATTCACTCTAGTCAATCCACGTTAGCCAATGTACGTTAACCCATTCACTTTAGCTCACTTCCTTTAGTCAATCTTCTCGGCAACCCGTTCTACCCTCACAGAGCAGACCTTATACTCTGGGATAAAAGCAACAGGATCGAGCGCATTGATGGTGAGTTTATTCGCCGCCGCTTCGACAAAATGAAAGGGCAGGAATAGCACGCCAGCTTGGGCTCTTTTCGTCACAAAGGCGTCGATTTCAATTTCGCCGCGACGGGTCGTGAGTTTGATTTTATCGCCATTGCCTATGCCGAGTTGCTCAGCGTCATAGACTGAAATCATTACTTTAGGCGAGCCGAGTAAGTCGAGCCCCGCTGTTTTACGGGTTAAGGTGCCTGTGTGGAACTGTTCCAGTAAACGTCCGGTTGAGAGGGTGAGCGGGTACTCACTGCAGGGCATTTCCGCAGGTAAGCGATAACTCACAGGCGTAAACTTGCCTAAGCCGCGGGTGAATTGACCTTGGTGCATGATGGGCGTTCCCGGATGGGTTGCATCTGGACAAGGCCATTGAATGCCTTGGGGAATTTTGCCGTCATCTCCAGTGCTTAATCGCTGCCAAGTAATACCACGATATTGTGGTGTTAGCTCATTGATTTCCTGCCAAATCGCTTCTTCATTGGGGTAATCCCAAGCGGCGCCCATCGCATTGGCAATGGCTTGGACAATTTGCCAATCGGGCAGGGCTTCGCCTGGCGGTAACAGGGCTCGTTCGAGTCGCTGTACTCGCCGTTCTGTGTTAGTGAAATGACCGCGTTTT
The DNA here is from genome assembly GCF_026802235.1 of Shewanella sp. DAU305. Taxonomy (NCBI): domain Bacteria; kingdom Pseudomonadati; phylum Pseudomonadota; class Gammaproteobacteria; order Alteromonadales; family Shewanellaceae; genus Shewanella; species Shewanella sp. DAU305. The sequence continues at coordinate 4,392,050 of NZ_CP113808.1, read as the reverse complement.
TCGACAAACGCGGCGGCGGGCAGAACCACATCGGCAAGCTTGGCGGTTTCGGTGAGGAAGATATCCTGCACCACTAAAAAGTCGATAGCGTTAAGGGCCCTAAGCACATGGGCTTGGTCAGGATCGCTCAATACGGGGTTTTCGCCCATTACATACAAAGCTTTGATTTTCCCTTTGGAAATATCATGCATCATATGGGTTGCAGTTACGCCAATTTCTCCCGATAACGGCGTTTGCCAATGTGCCTCGAAACGCATTCTGGCATGAATGTCAGTGACTTTTTGGTAACCACTAAAGAAGTTAGGCAGTGCGCCCATGTCGCAGGCACCTTGCACATTACTTTGCCCCCGCAGTGGATTAATCCCCGCTCCTTCAACTCCAATATTGCCGCACAGAAGTTGTAGATTAGATATGGCGGTGACATTGTCGTGTCCCGTCGTGTGCTGAGTGATCCCCATTGCATAGTAAACTGCGGTTTTCTCAGCCGTGCCTATGGTGCGGGCAATGCTGGCGATATCTTCGGCTTTAACGCCGGTTATCAAGGCCGCGTTTTCTAGGCTGTAATCTGCTTTTGCGAGTTCAGCGTAGAGGGCATCCACGCCTTCGGTGCGTGCGGCAATGTAGCTTTTATCCTGCCAGTCGTTGCGGATGATTTCCGCCATAATCGCATTGAGTAACATGACGTCAGTGCCGGGTCTGTGGGCGACATAAAGCTGTGCACTGTCGGCAATGGCGACACGTTTAGGATCGGCCACCATTAATTTTGCACCATGCAAAGCCACGGCTTGTTTGATTTTCGAGGCGATGATCGGGTGAGCACTGCTGGTGTCTGAGCCTATGATAAAAATCACATCCGATGCTTGAATGCTCGGAATGTCATTGGTCATAGCGCCACTACCAATACTCTGCTGCAGGCCTGTTACCGTAGATGAATGACACAGACGGGCGCAGTGGTCGATGTTATTGGTGCCGAGTATGCTTCTGACAAATTTTTGCAGCAGGAAGTTTTCTTCATTGGTGGCTTTTGCCGAGGCCAAGCTTGCCAGTGCATTACTGCCATGTTGCTGTTTTATTTGCTGTAAATGTTCGGTCACATAGGCGATGGCTTCAGGCCAACTACTTGGCGTGAGCTGACCATCTTTACGAATGAGTGGCGTGGTGAGGCGTTTTTCACTGTGAAGAAAATCGAAGCCAAATCGCCCTTTGACACAGAGCATGCCTTGGTTAACCACAGACTCTTTGTTGCCCTCGATATGACGGATCTGATTAGTGCTGGCATCAATTTTAAGGTCAAGCCGACAGCCTACGCCGCAATAGGTACAAATCGTTGAGGCGGTTTTGAGTGGCGTTTCATCGCCTTGGCGTTTATCCCGCGCATCGACGAGCGCGCCCGTTGGGCAAACCTGCACACAGTTACCGCATTGCACACATTTGCTGTCGGCCATGCTGGCGCTAAAGCCGACTCTAGGTGCGCGGCGTTCGATGGTTTCGCTTAGTTCTTGCGGCAGTGCTTGATAGGAATCATGGGCAAATTGAATCGCACAATGGCCACTCTGCAACTGGCACACATCAACGCACTTACCGCAGCTAATACAGCGATTCGCATCAAATTGAATGAACGGACTCGATTTATCGACCGAAAACTTGCGCGCGCTTTGAGTGCTGAGTGACTTAGGTTCGACATGGTAGTCGGTCGCATAGTCCCTTAATTTACAATCCGTATTAGCTTGGCAGGCGCATTCAAGGCAGCGCGCTGCTTCTTGCATGGCGGCATCGGGAGCAAAGCCTAGCTCGACTTCGCCGTAATTGAGTAAACGCTGCACCGCACTCAGCTCGGGCATGGTTAAACGGGCTTTACGCGGTACGGCGGGATAAAGATCGGTTGCGGGCAAGTTTTGTGTCACCGCTTTGCTGATGGCTTTAGCGGAATTAAATGCATCGGCATGCAGATCGCAACTTAAGCTTTGTTTGAGTAATTTATCTATGGCGATGGCGGCTTTATGGCCATCACCTATGGCGGCAACTGCGGTGGCAGGACCACGGCGCGCATCCCCCACCACAAAGAGTTTTTCAACCCCGGATGACATAGTGTGCTCGCAGCCAATGAAGGTATTCCAGCGGCTAAGGGCAAGTGTGCCTTGGCTTAAAGGACTCGCGGGATCTTGCATAAAACTCATGTCGGGAGTTTGCGATACTGCGGCTATCACAGTATCAAAATCCTGAGTAAAGGTTTCACCGGTATCAACGGGAGCGCGTCTGCCAGAGGTATCGGCTTCGCCGAGCGCCATTTTGGCAAAGGTGACGGCGTGGACTCTGCCTTGCTCATCGCTATGGTTTTCAAGCGGATTGGTTAAAAAATGAAACTTCACCCCTTCAACTTCGGCCTCGTGTACTTCGTAAGCTTCTGCGGGCATTTCTGCGCGGGTGCGACGGTAAATTAAGGTGACATCGCAGCCTTCACGCACCGCAGTGCGGGCGCAATCAATAGCCGTATTGCCGCCACCAATGACGGCGACTTTTTCGCCCAGTACGAGTGTCTTGTCGAGGCAATGATCTTTTAAATAATCAACGCCTAAGTAACAACCTTTGAGCGTGCTGCCGGGATAATCCATGGGCACGGCTTTTTGGGCGCCAATAGCAAGACAGACGGCATCGAAATCTTCAACTAATTGATTTAAATGCACCTCATGGCCGAGGCGCATTTCTGTGTGTATGGTTAAGCCGTTATGGCACAAGAGTGCGATTTCTTTATCGAGTATCGCCTTAGGTAAACGATACTCAGGAATACCATAGCGCAGCCAGCCACCTGCTTGTGGCATAGATTCGAATATCTCAACGCTATGGCCTTGGTTTGATAAGTAATATCCGGCACTTAATCCTGCTGGGCCCGCCCCGATAATGGCGACTTTTTTGCCGGTGTCGGCTTGGCGCGGCGGCACATAACTCGTGCCGCCTTTTTCGCCATCGGCGAGATCGAGATCGGCGGCGTGGCGTTTTAATTGACGAATAGCGATGGGCTCATCGACTAGCCCACGGCGACATTGCGCCTCACAAAAAGCGGGGCAAACTCGGCCAATAGATAGCGGCAGTGGCAAGGTTTGTTTAATGACTTTAACGGCTTCGGTATGGTTGCCTTGGGCGATGTGATACAGGTAACTCTGCACATCGACGCCCGCAGGGCATGCCTGTTGGCAGGGGGCTTCACAATCGGCGAAGTGATCGCTCAAGATCGCTGTCAGTGCTTGTTTGCGCTGTTGACTTAACCATTCGGACTGAGTTATCACCCGCATGCCCGCTGCGATAGGCGTTTCGCAGGCGCGTACGCAGCGCAAACTGGCATCGGCATTTTCAATTTGGACGACACACAAATTGCAGGCTTGCTTATCTGAGTCTGCGTGAGTGTGTGCATGAGTGCCTAATTGCTGCGAGGCCGCGCTGGGATCACATAAGCTGGGTATGGCTATGCCCGCGGCATGTGCCGCTTGCAGTAGGTTATCGGTCGGGTTAACCGATAATACTTGGTCATCAATTCGAAGTTCTATCATCCCATGGCCTTTTTATATGTAGGGTGCTTAGCTGCTATAGCGCGGGGCTGCAGGCTTAGGTTGTCTCGAGTATACCTAGACAGCTTTAGAAGACGCTTATGGGCGAGGGAAGTTTGCAACAGAATTGCAGCTTGAATCACAAACCTAGTGCAGACTGTGCGCTGATGAATGTTTGTTCGAATTTAGCCGTGATTAGGTTGGTGGTATTTGGGCTTTTTAGTGGTAATTTCATTGATATTACGAATGTTTTCTTGGCAGGTAAGTGGTACTTTGGGCCGTGTTTGGCCTACTGAATCACTTGGCTTGGCTAAATTTAAGTAAGATCACAGTCTTAACTCTGCGCTTTTTGTTAGTCTCGGCTGTGGCAATGTGGTCTTTTAGGCCGGAAAATAATCCTTGTTATCCCATTTAATGAACAGTGCCCCCCTAGGTTTACCAGCCTGGTTAGGTTAAAATGCGCGGTTGCAAATACTGTTAATCATCGCCTCTTTTAGTGGAAGATCAATTAAAGCGGCCAAATAAAGAAAGTTGAAAATTCATGTTTGAAGTTAATCCAGTAAAATTCAAAATTAAGGAGCTTGCCGAGCGCACGCAGCTTCTTAGGGGGTATCTTTGACTACGATGCCAAAAATGAGCGTCTAGAAGAAGTTACCCGTGAGCTTGAAAGTTCAGAAGTGTGGAATGACCCAGAGCGCGCCCAAGCCTTAGGCAAAGAGCGCGCCAGCCTAGAAGCTGTGGTCAAAACCATAGACGATATGGACTCAGGTCTTGAAGATGTTGAAGGCTTACTCGAGCTGGCTATTGAAGAGGAAGACGAAGACACGTTCAACGAAACCAGTAAAGAGCTGGATTATCTCGAAAGCCGCCTTGCCGATCTCGAATTCCGCCGTATGTTCTCCGGCCCGCAAGATGCGTCAAACTGTTATTTAGACATTCAGTCTGGCAGTGGTGGTACCGAAGCCCAAGATTGGGCCAACATGGTGCTGCGTATGTACCTGCGTTGGGGTGAAGCCCATGGTTTTAGCCCAGAGTTGATGGAAGTGACCGATGGTGACGTGGCCGGTATTAAAGGCGCGACCATTAAGTTCACTGGCGAATATGCGTTCGGTTGGTTACGTACCGAAACGGGCGTGCACCGCTTAGTGCGTAAGTCGCCATTCGACTCATCGGGTCGTCGCCATACGTCATTCTGCTCTGTGTTCGTTTATCCAGAAATCGACGACGATATCACTATCGATATCAACCCATCGGATCTGCGTATCGACACTTACCGCGCATCGGGCGCGGGTGGTCAGCACGTTAACAAAACAGAATCGGCGATTCGTATTACCCACTTACCGACTAACACAGTCGTGCAGTGTCAGAACGACCGTTCACAACACAAGAACAAAGACGCTGCGATGAAGCAGCTGAAAGCAAAACTGTTTGAGTTAGAAATGCTCAAGCAAAATGCCGACAAACAGGCCGCAGAAGACGCTAAGTCTGATATCGGCTGGGGCAGTCAAATTCGCTCTTATGTATTAGACGATGCCCGCATTAAAGACTTACGCACAGGCGTTGAAAACCGTAGCACTCAAGCGGTACTCGATGGCGATCTGGATAAGTTTATCGAAGCCAGTTTGAAATCTGGGCTGTAATTAATTCAAGGTATAGACGAGAAATAAGATGACTGAACAAGTAATTGATGAGAACAAACTGATCGCCGAGCGCCGTGCCAAGCTAGAAAGCATCCGCCCAAACTGTAGTGCTAATGCGCATCCAAATACCTTCCGTCGCACCCATAAAGCGGCTGAACTGCAAGCACAGTATGGTCAAAACACTAAAGAAGAACTCGAAGCCTTAGGTTTTAAGACCAGCATTGCTGGCCGCATCATGGCAAAACGTGGTCCTTTCTTAGTGATCCAAGACGTGTCTGGCCGTATTCAAGCCTATGCTGAAAAAAGCGTACAAGCTGATTTGAAAGAGCGTTTTCAAGGTCTGGATATCGGTGACATTATCGGTGTAACCGGTCAGTTGCACTTGTCTGGCAAAGGCGACTTATACGTCAACATGGAACAGTACGAGCTACTGACCAAGGCGCTGCGTCCATTGCCTGCGGACTATTATGGTCTTGCCGATCAAGAAATGCGCTACCGTCAACGTTACGTGGATCTGATCGTTAACGAAGATTCGCGCAATGCCTTTATCATGCGTTCTAAAGTGGTTTCTGCAATCCGTAACTTCATGATCAAAAAAGAGTTCATGGAAGTTGAAACCCCTATGATGCACGTGATCCCAGGTGGTGCTTCGGCCCGTCCTTTCATCACTCATCACAACGCCTTAGACATGCCAATGTACCTGCGTATCGCGCCAGAATTATATCTGAAGCGTTTAGTGGTTGGTGGTTTTGAGCGTGTGTTCGAAATCAACCGTAACTTCCGTAACGAAGGTCTGTCGCCACGTCATAACCCAGAATTCACTATGATGGAATTCTATATGGCTTATGCAGACTACAAAGATCTGATGGACTTAACCGAAGAAATGCTCAGCTCGATTGCTATCGAACTGCTTGGCAGTGCGCAAATGCCCTACGGCGAGCACACAGTCGATTTCGGCGGCCCATACGCACGTTTAAGCATGTTAGAAGCGATTCAGAAGTACAATCCTGATAACGCCACTATCCAAGCTATGACCTATGAGCAAGTGAAAGATGTTGAATTCATGCGTGATTTAGCGAAAAGCTTAGGTATGAAGATTGAGAAGTTCTGGACTTGTGGTCAGCTACTTGAAGAAATCTTCGGTGAAACAGCTGAATGGCAATTGATGCAACCGACGTTCATCACAGGTTATCCAGCGGACATTTCACCATTGGCACGTCGTAACGATGACAACCATTTCATCACTGACCGTTTCGAATTCTTCATCGGTGGCCGCGAAGTGGCTAACGGCTTTAGCGAGCTGAACGATGCTGAAGATCAAGACAACCGCTTTAAAGCGCAGGTTGACGCGAAAGATGCTGGCGACGATGAAGCTATGTTCTACGATGCAGACTATATCACTGCACTGGAACACGGTTTGCCACCAACGGCAGGTCAAGGTATTGGTATCGACCGTTTAGTGATGTTGTTCACTAACACTCATACTATCCGTGACGTGATCCTGTTCCCTGCGATGCGCCCACAGGCGTAATGCTGTCGAACAAGGCATTTCGTCGTTGTACATTTTGTTGCATTAGCTCTTAGCCACGCGACTTTTAGTAAGTCGTAACAGGTTAAGTTTGCAGTGATTGATTTAGGTATAACCAAACCATCACAGTGATGAATGCCCCCTAAAAACCAGCCATTTGGCTGGTTTTTTGTTTTCTAAAATAGCTAAAAATGATGCGTGCTAGAGTCGAGCTATTAGTGACCTAAAAATAGGTTAGATGAACATCATCAAGTGGCATGTGAGTTTCAGGTGTGGCTATCGATTGTAGTGTAGATAGCGGGTTTAGTTTGTGAGTGTCGATTGTGGTTTTAACTTGGGGTTTCATATTGGGATGTCAGGAAACACTCGCCACGCTGCAGGCATCCAATCGCCAGTTACACACGATATTGGCTGTGTTCATTTCATTATTGGTAGAGAAGATTTACGGGAAGACCTAGGGTGAAGGGGTTAAGAGGCGGCAATCAGTGAACGCCAAAATAGCAGGCTACATCACTGACGTTATAAACAGTACGATGAACTATTTTTAAACGCATTTATTCACCTATACCCACTCCTGTGGCTGTTTCAGATAATCAACCCGACATTAGTCTAATAGTGTGTTGCTTGACCTCAGTAGCTAACTCAATGAAACTCTCCATTAAATCACCTCCTACTAAAGTATGGATAATTAAATAATGTTAATTTTCTTTATTTGTATCGCACTCTTAGTGCTTGCGTACAAGTTCTATAGTCCCTTTGTGGAACGTCAAGCGGGTATAGATCCTAAAGCCAAGACGCCGCAGGCGAGATTCGAAGATGGCGTCGATTATGTTCCGGTTCATCCGGCTAAAGCGTTTCTGATCCAATTCCTCAATGTTGCGGGTGTGGGACCGATATTTGGCCCGATCCTCGGTGCCTTGTACGGTCCCATTGCCTTAGTGTGGATTGTGCTGGGAAACATTATTGGCGGCGCGGTGCACGATTATTTTTCTGGCGTGCTCAGCATTAAAGAAGACGGTAAGAGTTTGCCTGAGATCGCTGGCCACTACTTTAATATCTACTTTAAAGGCGTGATGTTGCTGTTTACCGCCATGCTACTGTTTTTTGTGGGCGTGGTCTTCATCATGAGCCCAGCAGGTTTGCTGAGTAATCTCGATTATTTCAAAGATACCATCTTTGGCAATAACACCTTCTGGGTGTTAGTGATTTTAGCCTATTACTTTTTGGCGACTATGCTGCCGATTGATAAAATCATCACTAAACTGTATCCCGCATTTGGTTTGTTGATGATAGTGATGACGGTTTCTATCGCAGTTGCCCTGATGCTCAATGCGCCGCAGTTACCTGAAATGGGTGATGTGTTTGCTTATTTTGATCACAGCCACTACAACAACGAGTTACTTGAGCCAAATCCAGACGGATTACCAGTATGGCCACTGTTGTTTGTGACTATTACTTGTGGTGCGATCAGTGGTTTCCACTCGACCCAAGCGCCTATCATGGCCCGTTGTTTGACCAACGAGAAGTATGTGCGTCCCGTGTACTATGGCGCTATGGTTGCTGAAGGTATTGTTGCTTGTGTATGGGCAACGGCCGGTATTGCGGCTTTCCCTGGTGGTTATGTTGAGCTTAAGAGTCTGCTCGACCAAGGTGGCCCAGGTTTAGTGGTTAACCAAGTGGCGACGACTTATCTCGGTGTGGTGGGCGGCATTATGGCGATTGTGGCTGTGGCTATCTTCCCGATCACCTCTGGTGATACCGCGTTCCGTTCGTTGCGACTGACGATTATCGACGCCTTCCATATTCCGCAAAGCATGCGTAATCGTTTACTTGTCGCGGTACCTATTCTCACGATTGCGTACTTTATGACGAAGATCGATTTCTCCTTGATTTGGCGCTACTTTGCCTTCTCAAATATGCTGCTATCAACCAGTGTATTGTGGTTAGCGACTAAGTATTTGTTCGATCGCGGGACCTTCCATTGGATTGTTAGCCTGCCAGCCATTGGCGGCACCAGTGTCACGGTTTCTTACATTATGACTGCGGGTATTGGTCTGGGTTTACCACAACCTTTGAGCCAACCTGTGGGTATCGCAGTCGGGGTTATCTGTTTAGTTGCGCTGATCATTGCGCACAATCGCCGTAAACCAGTGGCAGACGTGAAATAGTCCGTTACGCTTAGTTGGACCCGATAGACACAAGGGCTGCATTTTGCAGCCCTTGTTTTTTTATGATCCGCAGTAACTTGACTATCCTTTAATATCTTAATTTATAAAGGGGAATGTTTGCTGAACATTATTTAATGGGATGATTCATCGCGTTTCATCTAGAGGTAAGGTAAGGTCGTTAGACTGGTTTTTGTTTCTCTATTGAAACGATTAGTCGGTGATAGAGAACGTTATGCAGTACAAACATGCAGCAAAAGTCATTTAGTTTTTATTTACTTGAATATTTTTTGCGAACAGAAGGAGAGCACGTTATGTCTGAGAACAAATGTCCTATGCATCATTCTGCTGGTGGCACCACGAATCGAGATTGGTGGCCTAAACAGCTGCGGCTCGATATTCTGCACCAGCACTCTTCCTTGTCGAATCCTATGGGTGATGACTTCAATTATGCTGAAGCCTTTAAATCCCTCGATTTGGCCGCGGTAAAGCAAGACCTCCTCGCATTAATGACTGATTCACAGGACTGGTGGCCAGCGGACTTTGGCCACTATGGACCACTATTTATTCGTATGGCTTGGCACAGCGCTGGCACCTATCGCACTGGTGATGGACGCGGCGGAGCGGGCAGCGGTAATCAACGTTTCGCGCCGTTAAATAGCTGGCCTGACAACGTCAGCCTCGATAAAGCCCGCAGGCTTATCTGGCCAATAAAGCAAAAATATGGCAATAAAATCTCCTGGGCCGATTTGATAATCCTCACGGGCAATGTCGCGCTGGAATCTATGGGATTCAAAACCTTAGGTTTTGCCGGTGGGCGGGTGGATATTTGGGAACCCGAAGCCGATATCTACTGGGGAGCCGAAGATAAGTGGTTAGACGATAAGCGTTATTCTGGTGAACGGGATCTTGAAGATCCCCTCGCTGCAGTGCAAATGGGGCTGATTTACGTCAACCCAGAAGGACCCAATGGCGATCCCGATCCCTTCGCTGCCGCCGTTGATATTCGCGAAACCTTTGCCCGTATGGCGATGAATGATGAAGAAACCGTGGCGCTGATTGCCGGTGGCCATACTTTCGGTAAAACCCATGGGGCTGGTGATGCTGCGTTAGTAGGGCCAGAGCCTGAAGCCGCCAGTATTGAGCAGCAAGGGCTAGGCTGGAAGAGTAGCTACAAAAGCGGTAAAGGTGGCGATGCTATTTCCAGCGGTCTTGAAGTGACTTGGACCTCAACTCCCACCCAGTGGAGTAATAATTTCTTTGAAAATCTATTCGGTTATGAATGGGAACTGACTAAGAGCCCAGCGGGCGCCCATCAGTGGATACCTAAAAATGGCGCGGGTAAAGGGGTGATTCCCGATGCGCACGACGCCTCAAAACGCCATGTGCCGGCCATGTTAACCACTGACCTTGCACTGATCTTCGACCCTGATTACGAGAAAATATCGCGTCGACTCTTTGAAAATCCCGATGAGTTTGCTGAGATCTTTGCAAAGGCTTGGTACAAGCTGACGCACAGGGATATGGGGCCATGCACACGCTATTTGGGTCCTGAAGTGCCAGCAGAAGCGTTTCTTTGGCAAGATCCCATCCCAGCGGTTGATCATCCCTTGGTTGATGAGCAGGATGTAACGGATCTTAAACTTAAGATTATTGGCTCTGGATTAACAATTTCAGAAGTAGTATCAACCGCTTGGGCCTCTGCTTCGACCTATCGCGGGTCTGATATGCGCGGTGGTGCGAACGGGGCCCGAATTCGCCTCGCGCCGCAAAAAGATTGGCCAGTGAACCAGCCTGAGCAACTTGCTAAGGTGCTGAAAGTACTTGAGAGTATTCAGTCTGAGTTCAACAAAGGCGGTAAAAAAATCTCCCTTGCTGATTTGATTGTGCTGGCAGGTTGTGTCGGTATTGACCAAGCGGCCAGAAATGCGGGGGTTGAAGTGACTATTCCATTTACGCCGGGTCGTATGGATGCCACACAAGCGCAAACGGATGTGGAATCTTTTGCGGTACTGGAACCGGTCGCCGATGGCTTTAGAAATTATCATCCCACTCAATTTTCGGTATCTGCGGAGGAGTTATTGGTCGATAGGGCACAATTACTGACTTTAACTGCACCGGAAATGACGGTACTCATCGGTGGGTTGCGGGTGTTAGATACTAACGCTGATCAATCTAAGACGGGTGTATTTACTGCGCGTCCTGAGTTTTTGACCAACGACTTTTTCGTTAACTTGCTGGATATGGGCACGACGTGGAAACCCACCTCAAAAGAGGAAGATAGGTTTGAGGGCGTGGATCGCGTTAGCGGCCAGCCAAAATGGACGGCGTCGCGGGTGGATTTGATCTTTGGTTCTAACTCTCAGCTGCGTGCGCTTGCTGAAGTGTACGCGAGCAGCGATGCGCAGCTGCGATTTATCGATGACTTTATCGCGGCTTGGACTAAGGTGATGAACTTAGACAGGTTTGATCTCCGCTGAGCCTAGCTTTAACTGATATTGTTAGTCTTATTTTAGTGGTTAATGGATCCGATTTAAGCCTTGTCGTGTTGAAGGTTGGCTTAGCGCTTAAGTGGATTGTCAGTCAAATGATCGCCTAATCCTCTGTGGTTACGCGGTCATTTTTATTAATCTGTAATGGTGTTTATCAATTTAAGGTAGGAATATGAACATTCAGCAAATGTCGGGTTTAGCTATTTTACAGGCAATGGCAAAGGGCGAACTGCCCGCACCTTCGATCACCCAGACTATGCCTATGTCCTTGGTTCAAGCCGAAGAAGGTTCAGTGCTATTTCATGCGACAGCTGATGATAAGCATTTGAATCCGCTGGGCGGCGTTCATGGTGGTTTCGCTGCCACTGTACTGGATTCTGTTACAGGTTGCGCCGTGCATACATTGCTTGAAGCGGGTATGGGTTACGGCACTATCGATTTGAATATTAAAATGATTCGACCTGTACCTAAGCATCAAGTGTTAGTGGCCGAGGGCAGAGTGATTAATCTGTCTAAGTCCTTAGGGATTTCGGAAGGCACGCTAAAAACGCAGGATGGAAAATTACTGGCTACCGCCACGGCGACTTGCATGATTTTAAGGACGTAAACCGATTCAATGCGCTCATGCAATGGTATCTGTGCTGCACTTTGCCTTGGATTTTCCATCGCGTGCTGCGGCGATACGGCCTCTTCGAGTTTAAGCCATGGATTGATGAGTTAACTCATGCCGAATCTGAGCGCTATTATCGCACTAACATCAGCAATCAAATATCGCGTTAGCACCAGCAATCAAATCGACAATTGCCTTGTTAGCTGTAAGGATTTATATAGATGTTAATTCAGTAAATAACGGAATTTTTTCATCATATTTTCATAAATAGGCTTCAAGATTGAAAATAGCTAGCATGCGATATTCCATTCGACAGAAAGTATGTTAGATTCTGGCGAATTGTTGCTGATCGCTGTATTGTTACCTCTGTCATCAACAGTTCTCCACAGGGCCATCACTGCAATTTGGTTAGATTTGCAGGGAAGTGTCAGGAAGTTACACCAATTCAGAGTCTGCTTATGCAACCCAATTTATTTCCCGAACAAAGAAACGTTTACCAACAATCGATGGTGACAGTACCTTCGATTGAAGCCCAATCCTCCTCTCGTCGCGGCCGTTTGCAGCGCATGGTTGGCAGCGTATTGTTAACCTGTAGCGTATTGCTGAGTCTTTCGGCGTGTGCGGCGGGTAAGCAGGCGTCACCACAAGAAGGTGAAGAGTTCAGTTACGCTTGGCTTAAGGGCTATGCCCGTACTATGGCTGCACAACCCTATGAAAGCCATAAAGGCGAATTGCCTAAAAGTCTTCAGGGCATGAGCTGGGATGATTACCAACAATTCCACTTTAAGAAGAAAGCCGCACTGTGGCGCGATCAGGACTCGGAGTTTCGTGCCGAGCTGTTCCACCTAGGGCTGTATTTCGACACGCCAATTCACATCTATGAGTTGAATGAAGGCAAGGCTAAGTTAATCGACTATTCGCCTTCTATGTTCGATTACGGCAAGTCAAAGGTGAAAGGCAGTCAGTTGCCTAAGGATCTTGGCTTTGCGGGTTTCCGTATGCAGTTCAATACCGATTGGGAACGTGACGTTGTCGCTTTCCTTGGCGCCAGTTATTTCCGCGCTGTGGGTCATGAGATGCAATACGGCCTGTCGGCTCGTGGTTTAGCGGTGGATACTGCGCTGCCAAAACCTGAAGAGTTTCCAATGTTCACCGACTTCTGGTTAGAAAAACCTAAACCAGGATCGAACATCACGACTGTGTATGCCTTGTTAGACTCTCCGAGTGTGACAGGTGCTTACCGTTTCGATATCGAGCCGGGTGAGCGTTTAAAAATGAAGGTGGATGTGGCTGTTTATCCACGTAAAGCGATTGAACGTTTAGGCGTAGCGCCACTGACCAGTATGTTTATGGTGGGTGAGAACGATCGCCGCACCGGTTACGACTGGCGTCCAGAAATCCATGATACCGATGGCTTAGCCATGCACACGGGTAATGGTGAATGGATTTGGCGTCCACTAGGTAACCCAGAAAACCTGCGATTTAACGCCTATAGCGATGAAAATCCAAAAGGTTTTGGTTTACTGCAACGTGATCGTAACTTCGATCACTATCAGGACGATGGCGTGTTTTATGATAAACGCCCAAGCCTGTGGATTGAACCAACCAGTAGTTGGGGCAAAGGTTCGGTGCAGTTAGTTGAAATCCCAACACTGGATGAAACCTTCGATAACATAGTCGCATTTTGGAATCCTGCTGAGCCGATTGTTCCGGGTCAAGAGCTGCTGTATAGCTACAACATGTATTGGGGCGGCATTCCACCGGTTCAATCACCCCGTGCTCGCGTTGTTGATACCTTCACCGGGATTGGCGGCGTAGTTGGCCAGAAACGCAAATACTACAGTAAGCGTTTTGTGGTGGATTTCGCGGGCGGCACTTTGCCTATGATAGGCAAAGACACCCAAGTAAAAGCCGTGATCACTGCATCTGAAGGCAAAGTCGAAATTGAATCTGCCCGTCCTCTAGCGTCGATTAATGGTTACCGCGCTATGTTTGACGTAGTGCCACCCGGAGACGGTACTGAGCCGATTAACCTGAGAGTCTATTTAGAAGTTGATGGCCAGCCATTGTCTGAAACTTGGATGTATCAGTGGAATCCGCCTGCTAAGGATGATCGTGAATTGCACAATGCGGGTCATCTGCAATAAGCGATTAGTGAGTCATTAATCTAAAACGCCAGCTAACTTAGCTGGCGTTTTTGTTTTGGCTGAGCCCGCTAAATCCTGCATCTTCAGTTTTTGGATTTATACGGCTTGATAGGCTAAGACTAGATTATCTAAAAAATGCCCCAGCAACTGATTCATTCGAGTCGTTGATTGTCTCAAGATGAACTCTGGGCTTTGAATATATGGCATTTTTTGTGTACTGGAAAAAGCATGTTCTTGGGCTATTAATGGCGTTAATTGGCTACTGATAAATTCAAGATGGCATTGAAATCCAAAAACTAAATGTGTGTAACGTACAATTTGCCGCGGACAAGCTTCACTTGTGGCGAGCACTTCGCAATCGGGAGTGAGGCCCGGCATGTCGTTATGCCAGTGGCCGACCACTTCAGTTGTCGAAAATGTCTTAAGGCTAATATCACCTCTTCCTGCTGCAGTCAGTTCAATGGGGAAGTAACCAATCTCGGCATGTGGACTCTTTTGATAAGGGGCACCTAATGCCTCGCCGATTAACTGTGCCCCAAGACAAACCCCCACAACGGCTTTATTTGTCTGGATAGCTTGCCTGATAAGTCTTTGTTCTGCTTGGCTATCAAAATATGGACAATCACTTTGGCATGTCGCGGGAGACTGGGGGCCACCGAGGATAATTAACAGATCAAAACCATCACTATTTTCGGGTAAAGCTTCACCTAGATAGACTCTGCTAAAGCTCATTTTGTAGTTTTTACTTGCGGCCCAATCGCTAAAATAGCCTGGACCTTCATAGCTTTCATGGATAATGCAATGAATCTGCATTGAGTTTTCCTGTGTCATTTATGGGATAACGCTATGCTACAATCCTTTTTATTTGGCTGAATAACGTTATATGGACAAGTAATAATGCTAAGTCGCCAACTCGATTCGATTAACGCCATTATTGAGCAAGCGCCTAATATGCCTTCTTTTGTAAAAACGATTGAGATGCAGAAGGGTTATGTGGATGTTTTACACCAGCACTGTTGGCATCAGCTTATTTTTCCACTTCAAGGCCTGTTACAGACAGAGGCAGATGGCGCACTGTTTTTAGTTCCCCATACCACAGCGCTTTTTGTGCCTGCAGGGGTGATACATGAGTCTGTTGCGATTACTGATACCTGCTTTATTGGCGTCTATCTGAATCCTATGTGTGGTCGAGATTATGGTGCCATGATTAAACCCGTCGCTATGAGTGCTTTTCTAAGGGAGTTAGTGTTAACACTCAGAAAACAATGTGCTTTTAATACCCCAATAAATGTTGAGCCAATGGTTCAGGCGCCAATACTGCGTTTGCTTGAGGTGCTATACGATCAAATTAATAGTGCGGGAGGACAGACTTTTAAGTTACTGATACCCCAAGATAGGCGCTTAAAATTGATTTTTGAGCATTTAACCCAAACGCCAGCTTTAGATTTCTCTTTAGTGAAATGGGGAGAGAGGGTTGGGGCATCGGAACGAACATTGTCGAGGCTATTTGTGAGGGAGTTTGGTTCTTCATTCGTATTATGGCGTCAACATTTGCGGCTGATCTATTCGCTGTCGTTATTGGCTACTGACCTATCAATACAAAATGTGGCCCACCAAATCGGTTATCAAAATGATTCATCCTATATCAAAGCTTTCAAGGAGCGTTTTGGGATGACGCCACAGCGATTTCGGTTAGGCGATCATGGGATATAACCCTGTTACGATTTATGGCGTTTAACACTATTTTTAGTTTGATTATTTAACATTTAATCAATGCTTTACACCTTTTAGCAGCACAGATATTCATTTGGCCGAATAAAATCAAGCCAGTGTTAATTGCAAGCATGCTACTGAGTTATTGAGGACTAATTCACTTTTTGACAATCTAAATAATTTTTCACTGTAAAAGAGGCCAAACTTGGGCGTAATCTGTGGGCGTTCTCGCCATGGGTCAGTATTTTATGTTTGAAATGTTCACAACGTTAGGCTTTGCTTGGTCTGTGGGTTTAGTGCTTGCGATACTGTTTGTATTGGCATATGAATTCATTAATGGCTTCCACGATACGGCCAATGCGGTGGCTACGGTTATCTATACCAAGGCTATGCCAGCCAATCTTGCAGTTGTTACTTCTGCGCTCTTTAACTTTGCGGGTGTGCTACTAGGTGGCTTAGGTGTGGCCTATGCGATAGTGCATTTGTTGCCCGTAGATTCCTTGCTCGGCATGGATTCGACCCAAGGTTTGTTGATGGTCTTTTCCCTGCTGTTTTCGGCAATTATCTGGAACTTAGGCACTTGGTATTTTGGTATACCGGCATCGAGTTCCCATACCTTGATTGGCTCGATAATGGGCGTAGGCGGCGCGTTCGCTTGGATGAATCATCAGCCTATCTTGCAGGGTATTAATGTCTCTAAAGCCTCGCAGATCATGTTGTCCTTAATCATTTCGCCGACCTTAGGCTTTGTGATGGCGGGGATTTTTCTACTCATCATGAAATACGTCTGGCAGAAACATAAAATTCACCGCACTCCCGATGAGCAGATGCAGATTAATGGCAAAAAACACCCGCCATTTTGGGCAAGGGCGAGTTTAATTGTCTCTGCTATGGGGGTGAGTTTTGCCCATGGTTCGAACGATGGCCAGAAGGGTATAGGTCTAGTGATGCTAGTGCTGATTTGTATGGCTCCGGCGTATTTTGCCTTGGACATGGGCAGTCAACCCTATGATTTGGAACGAACTCAAGATGCCAATCGGCGCATTATGGCGATTTACGATCGTAACCAAGCCGTGATCGCGGATGTGATCGACTTTAGCGCTTCAGCAAACGTCCCCGAATATATGCTGGCGCATTGCTCATCTGAAAATGTATTACCTGCGATGTCGCTACTTGACCGCCGCTTGGCAAAAGTCTCGACTTACAAAGACATGGATGTACAAGAGCGGCGCGAGGTGCGACGATTACTCCTGTGTATCGATGATACTGCTCGCCAAGTGGCGAAGTTAGAGCTCCCCGCGAAAGATCTAACCTCATTGGCTAAATGGCGCAAGGATCTCACCCGCACCACTGAATATGCGCCTCTTTGGGTGATTATTGCCATTGCGACTGCGCTGGGTTGCGGCACGTTAGTGGGCTGGCGACGGATTGTGTATACCGTGGGGGAGAAAATTGGTTCATCGAGTATGACCTACAGCCAAGGCATTGCCGCACAGGTCACCGCTGCCGTATCGATTGGGATTGCCAGTATGACGGGCATGCCTGTGTCGACGACTCATATTTTATCTTCCGCCGTTGCGGGCACTATGGTGGCTAATCGTTCGGGGCTACAGATCCAAACAATTAAGCAAATCATGCTCGCTTGGCTGCTGACGCTTCCTATTACTATGTTGCTCTCTGCGTGCGTGTTTATCCTTGCCAATGCACTTTGGGGTTAGCCAAGAATACCCAAGTTGAATACTCACATAGCCAAGCCTTGAGCGCTTGGCTTTTAGGTTCAGTGCCGTTTTCCGCGATAATGACCTAAGCCATCTTGTTAGAGTTGAGTTTTCAACACCAACAAGGACATAAGATGGCTGAGCAATTGAGAATACTTTTCAAAGCACTACACCAACAATCAGAGCCGCTGATATTAACCAATGTTTGGGATGCCGCCAGTGCGGCCATCATCCAAGCATCGGGCGCTCGTGCGATTGCGACCAGTAGCGCGGCATTGGCTTGGTCGCTCGGTTATCCCGATGGCCAAGCGCTACCTAAAGCGGCCTTATTGGACGCAGTGAACAATATCCTACGGCTGAGCCGAGTGCCAGTGACGATAGATATTGAATCTGGTTATAGCCAAGATCCCGATGAGGTTGCTGCTTTTGTTGCACAGCTCGCTGAGCTTGGCGTAGCAGGGATTAATATTGAGGATGGCAGTGCAGGTGTTGCTGAGATGGTGGCAAAAATTAAAGCTATTCGCGCCCATCCTCGTTGCCAAGGATTATTTATTAATGCGCGAACCGATGTGTATTTACTGGGCTTAGCCAGTGGTGATGCCGCTGTCGCTATGACAATCGATAGGTTAACTCAATATCAGGCTGCGGGCGCGGATGGCGGCTTTATCCCTGGCGCGACCAAGGTCGAGACCGCTAAGCGCTTGTCTGCCGCTGTGGATATGCCACTGAATTTTATGCTATTGAATGAGCAGATGGATATCGACGAGTTATTTGCAGCGGGTGTGCAGCGTTTTTCCACCGGTCCGGTTTCATTTTTACAAGCCTATGACACTTTGCTTAATCCAATTTTGTTAAATTCAATTAAGGCAAAGCCGTTTCAGCAACAGCCAAAAGATGCGGTTATTGCCGCTGATAATGGCTCAATACCTAAAGTCATTGCCCTTGATTTTGAACAAATGAATAACTTATTTATCACGAGTTAAAGCTGTTTTTAATCTATACCCAAGCTACCTGAAGATGCGAGTTTCAGAGCGCCCAGGGTGCTTCAATTCAAGGCGCATTAATGACAGAATGTCGGCCACCTTTTGAATTGATGCAACACGGAAGTGGAGTGCCCTAAGCGCTCCGTCCCGGCGGCTGATGTTAACCACGGGGTAACGCACTTTATGCCGTGTTGGCTATTTTTAACTTAGTCCACTAGGTCTACAAATAACCGCAATCGCCATGGATGGCGTGAATGCCATTAATGCAGGAGCAATTAATGGCCTTACTTAAAGTGCGTTACCATTCAGTTAACATCAGCCCGCTGAATCCTGCATCTTCAGGTTGTTTGGGTATATACCCACGGCGAGCTTGCCGTGGATTTCTACTTAAGTCCGTTTTACCTCGCGCCCGTTTTACCAAGCAAGTCCCATCTGCGTACTTGTCTCCTCAGGTATCTTCTCAAGTAGGCTTAACTCGGCGAGTTGAATGTGCGCTGCAATTTGGCTGCGCAATGTTTGATAGAGACGGATGGCCAGTTCAGGCGCGGTTTCATTATCGGGAGTATGAATAAACAGATAGGGCTCTCGACCTTCTGCGAGCCACAGCGGGAGCTGTGCGAGCCAATTATCAAAAAAGGCATCGTTATTCTTAGGCAAAGCGCTAACACCTTGCTGCGCGAGTTGTGCTACGGCATCGTCTGGTTGGCCGATAAAGCGCACCACAGGATTATTGGCGGTGGCAATCGCATGCACTGGCACCCGCGGCTTTTTCTTATGGGCGTCGATAATGGCGGCGTTGCTGGGCGGCAGGGCAAACAAGGGCCTGCTATCCATGATGATGCGATTCACTTTTTTATCGATAAGTAATCGATTGAGTGCGCGCTCGGCGTCTCCCTTAGCAAAAAACGCTGCATGCCTGACTTCAACGCCATAGGTTAATCCTTGGGGGACTTGATTGAGAAATTGTGCTAACACAGGTAAGTTTTCTGGGCCGAAATGGGCGGGAAGTTGAATTTTCCAGATCCCCGTTTTATCTATTAATGGCGCCATTACTTGGAAAAAATCCTTCAACTCTTGGCCGCAGTGTTGCAATAGTCTTTGGTGAGTAATGGTTTGCGGCAGCTTGAAGGTAAAGCGAAAATCATCGGGCGTGGCACTGTGCCAGTTCATCACGGTTTGCAGTGCAGGCGTCGCGTAGAAGCTGGTATTACCTTCGACAGTGTTGAATATTGTGGCGTAACGGGCGAGTCGCTCCGCTTGTTTAATCCCATGGCCATAAACACTCTCTTGCCAATTCGAGTGTGACCACATGGCTAGGCCAAGGCGAAAATGGCTGGGTTTATCTAACCCAGAACGCAACTCATCCAAAAATAAATTCCTTAAATTTTATTCACATTTGCCAATGTAACCCTAGCCTTATGTAGGCTAGGGGTTGGGGGCATTGTGCCGATACTAATAGTCTAGAGTCAAATCGAGCCGCTGATGGCTTGAGGTATTGTATTTGATTTTGTTGTGCATTTAATCCTGTAAAAGCCGGACTTAACTTGGCCAACTCTGGAATGACATTGAAAATTAACCTACTCTAATAGTGCGTTATTACTATTTTTATGCTTATGATCGAGTTTAAGACTTAGCCAAAGACAGACGTTTATTGGAGAACTGCGTGAATAATGATGGCTACACTTCCCTAAGCAATTTTATCGACCTTCTCTTGGATGCTATTTGCGTCGTCGATAAAGCGGGGCGGTTTGAATTTGTCAGTGCCGGGGCAGAACGCATTTTTGGCTATACCCCAGAAGAAATGATTGGCATGCAGATGCTCGATCTTGTTATTCCTGAGGATAGAGAGCGCACACTCGCAACCGCCAATGAGATTATGACTGGCCGCTATAAGGTCGATTTCGAAAACCGTTATGTGCGTAAAGATGGCGTCATTGTCGATATTTTGTGGTCCGCACGCTGGTCCGATGCTTACCAACAACGCGTCGCGGTCGCCAGAGATATCTCTAAGAGTAAAAACGCCGAACGCAGACAAGCTGCACTGTATGAGATTTCTGAAGCTGTGCATGTCGCTGAGGACTTGCTAGCCCTATATCGCCGCATCCATGAAATCATTGCAAAATTGCTGCCCGCGGCAAACTTTGCCATCGCATTGTACGATCAAGATTTAAATGAACTCAGTTTCCCTTACAAAGCCGCTGCGGGTGATAATTCACTGGTCGATATTGCAAGTTTCAGCTTGTTTACCGAACAAGTGATCCACAGTGCAGAATCTTTACTCCTGTGTCCTGTGACCTTATCTGAGTATCCTCAAGCGATTCGCGAAGAGCTGGGTAATGGCAATTTAAGTTGGCTGGGTGTGCCGCTAAAGCTGCAAAAAGGTGTTATCGGTGCCTTGATGATGCATAGCTTGCCCACTTCGGCTTCTTATACGCACCAAGACCGTGAGCTATTGGAGTTTGTTTCTACGCAAATTGCCTTTGCGATTGAACGCCGACAAATGCTTGCGCGATTAGAGCATATTGCGCTGTATGATCAGCTAACCCTGTTGCCCAATCGCGAGCTTTTTTACGACAGGTTTCAAAAGGCGCTATCCCGAGCCCATAGGGAATCAAGTTATTTCTCTTTACTTTATTTAGATTTAGATAAGTTTAAGTGGGTAAACGATACCTTTGGTCATAGTGTGGGCGATTTATTGCTGCAAGTGACAGCACAACGTATTGTCAGCTGTGTAAGGGGCTCAGATACCGTAGCGCGTTTTGGGGGCGACGAGTTTGTCATCTTACTCGAGCGCGTTGATTCGGCACAAAATACCCTGTTGGCAGCGCAAAAAATATTACAAGTCCTCAATCAACCCTTTGAGCTTACCGATCAGCAAATCCATATTCTGCCAAGTATCGGTATTGCCCTGTATCCGGAGCACGGCACGGACGAAAAACAGTTACTTTCCTGTGCGGATGCGGCCATGTATAAGGCCAAGAAGAATGGGGGCAATCGCATTGAAATGGGCTATCAAGGGCTGAGAAACCTGCATGCAGATCCTTTGACTGCGGCTCCTGAGTTAAAGAGCGCTGAGTTAAAAGACACTGAGTTAGAAGACCGTGAATTAAAAGACACTGAGTTAAATAACCTTGAAAACAAGGTGACTAAGATAGTGTGAGTTCGATTGAGACGTTCAAGCGCAAGAGTTTGAATTACTGGAATGTGTAAAGAAATGCCCGCGAATGTCAGTGACATTCGCGGGCATTATTGTATGTAGCGGTTTTACGGTATCAGGGTATAGAGTCCGTGATGACTCTACAGTTTGAAGCGATTCACTTCTTGCTGTAATGACGCGGCTAAGTGGGCGAGTTCCTGCGCTTGCACCATAGAGGTTTGCGCCTCAATCGACAGATTCTCCGACACTTCACGAATCGACTCCGTATTGCGGTTGATTTCGCTGGTGACTGAGGTTTGCTCCTCAGCTGCCGTAGCAATTTGGCTCGCCATATCTGAAATATCATTAATGGCTTTACTGATCAGCAACAAACTTTCGCTGGCGGAATTGGCGTCGGCCACACTCGTTTCTGCCATTTCATGACTCTGAGTCATAGATTTAACAGCTTTGCCGGCGGTTTGTTGGAGGGTTTCGATCATCGCTTGAATTTCTTGGGTCGATGAATGGGTGCGTTGTGACAGCACTCGAACTTCATCGGCAACCACAGCAAAACCGCGGCCCTGTTCACCCGCACGCGCGGCTTCAATGGCCGCGTTGAGTGCGAGTAAGTTGGTTTGTTCGGCGATGCCACTGATTGTTAACAGAATACTGTTAATCTTCTGTGAGTGTTCATTCAGTTCACCGATAATTCGGCCGGCAGTTTCAACTTCACTGGCTAAATTACGGATAGATTGCTGACTCTGGGCGACTTGTTTGTGGCCATGATTCGAAAGCCCGACTGCATTTTGCGCCGTTTGTGCTGTGTGCTCGGCGTTGCTGGCAATCTCTTCGGTGGCACTGGCCATTTCGGTGACAGCCGTGGCGACCATAGTCACTTCATCTTGTTGGACTTCAATGCGTTGGCTGTTGTCTGTGGCCGAAGCGCTGCTGCCTTGGGCTTGATGCTCCAATTGACCTGCAATCTTGTGCATACGGGAAATCATGCCATGGAGACGTTCCACAAAGCGGTTAAAGCCCGATGCCAACATACCAATTTCATCGTGACTGTTGGCAGTATGAATGCGCACAGTCAGGTCGCCATCACCTTCGGCGATATCATTGAGTGCTTGGGCAACGCGTTCGAGATCTTTGAATTGGATTTTGAAAATCGCGATTAAAATCAAGCCAAATAGCACTAATAGGGCGACACCTACGGCCGACATCCACCAGGCAAGATCGGTTGCCTGTGACATGATTTCTTGTTTATCCATCACGAAAATCAGCGCCCAGTCTGTCGAGGGAATTGCCGCCACATAAACTAACTTAGTAGCGCCATCGAGGGTGCGTTCTTCCATGGTATTGGCATTGGTGCGCTGTGATAACCAGCTATTACTAAAATCACTATCAATTTTCGTGAGTTGTTGGGTATTGAGCTGGCTATTGGGATGACTGATGATGAGTCCTGCATTATCGACCATCAAGGTATAACCTTCGCCCGGCACTTCGAGGCGCTGCACCGCATCGGTCAATTGATCTATGGTTAAGTTCGCTGCTGCCACGCCTATCAGCTGGCCCGAACTTATTACAGGTTCGGCAATGGTCACTACTTGTTTTTTCAGTGTGGCGCTGACGTAGGGCGCTGTCATGATCATTTTACCGGCAGCTTTAGCGTCCATATACCAAGGGCGAACGCGGGGATCGTAATTCGCGGTATTCAGAGACGGATCTTGACGATACATGTTGCCTTGCTCGTCGCCATAATAGGTGAGGGCAAAGTCAACCGCAGTATGCGCTTGCAATAAATGAGGGGTAACGTTTGTACTCGGATCGGCTTCAATGGCTTGTTTTAGGCTGGTAATGGCCATTTTTCTGTCTTGCATCCACTGACCAATTCCGGATGAAAAGGTATTCGCCAGTTGGTCAATTTCATGTTGAGTGTTTTCTAACGCATTATTTCTAATGAAATAACTAGAGATACTTACGAGTACAGCAATAGTGATCAGTACAGCGGAAAGACTGCTGAACAGCAGCCGTGTTTTGAGTGTCGATCGCATAATCTATTCCTTTATATTCCGTTAGCTCTCTAACGTTGTTTTAGTATAGCGGCAGCAAGGGGAAAAACATTAAACCATTAGTGAATTATAGTAATAAATTTAGACGTGACGCCCATAATTTAGAATTTTTATAATCGCATGATTTTTATGTTAATAACGATTGAGTGAGCCATTATTTATTAATGGTTACTCGATAAAACTGAGAAGATTGAATCGAGGTGGATGAATAATATTCTATAAATGAAAAGTATCATTCTTTATCGTCTGTAGACCGTTAAAATAAACTCGTTTTCGCTCACGATATAATTAAATATGTTACCGTTTCACGAGTTCGATTAATTGATTATTCAGAATGCCAACTTGTTTATTTGAAGGTTAAGTTTCTGTGGGGAGTCTTGTTGTTCTGCTTCGTGTTTAGGCTTCATTTATTACGGCACATAAAAAAGGAGCTTCTAGAAGCTCCTTGTTAATTCTAAAATGGCCTTAATCTCATTGGGTCATTTTATTTTTGATCAGCACGCAGCGCTGTTCAATTTGACGGGTTTCTAATAGATTGCGGCGGGTGAGATTCGATAATCCAGTTTGGCTATCAAGCACTTTATCCAATGCCGCTATGCTAGTGTAGTTACAATTAGTAGGAATCAAGTTGTGAGCATAGTTACGCATAAACACAGGACCTTTTTTATCCATATCCCTCAAGCTCGCCAAACGTTCTTCCGCTGTAGCCGCGCTCAATAGTCTCTGCTCCGCAGGATAAAGATTTTCCATAATGATCCGTTGCTTGGAGAAAGGCAGGCTGTCTTGATGAACCTTGCTTAACCAGCGACGTTTGGCCGCCGCTTCTGGGCGGATCACTTGCGCCGCAAGCGCAGCTTTTTCGCCTGAGTCCGAATTATCCTTGGCCGCTTCTTTGGTTAAACGTTGCTGCGCGTTAGGGAAATCATAGCGATTGAGCTGGGTGATAATCGCCCAGCGTAAATCTTGATCTAAGGTTAACCCCTTAATTTTTGTTTCACCGTCAACGAGTTGCGCTAAATGGCGCAATGAATCCCTGTCGCTGGCTAAACTGACATACGCATCGAACCAAATACGTTGGAAGTCATTATCGCCTTTGCTTTCCATCGCTTTTCTAAGGCTCATCTGGCTTAAGCCTTTGATTGCATTCTCAGCGTAGTTTTGCTGAATAGGTGCGATTTGTGCGAGATACTGCTTCGAGCGCAACATGCTATCGATGATCTGACCAACAATCGTGTAGTCCGTCTCAGCAGGCGCGTTAACAAATACTGTGCTTAGGTATTGATCTAAGCTCAATTTACCTTCACGAACGCTGTCCCACAGACTTTGCCACAGCATAGAGCGCAGCAGTGGATCTGACACATTACTCAACTGCTGTTTTGCGGTGTTAAAGGATTTGTCATCTAGCTCGACTTTCACAAAGCCCCAATCATCAAAGTTTGGATAGACTAAGTCAGGACAGCGCTCACCAATCAGTTGTTTGACTTCGGTACGCTCACCCTTGTAAGTGACTGGCACAGTGACGTCATGACGCAAATCGAAGCGGCCTTGGGTAAAGAGTGCCACTTGGACTTTTTGTTCACGTAATGTTGGCAGATCAGCGCTTGCTGGGAGCTGAAGCAGGCTAAAGTCGCTGATACGGTTACCTTCACAGCGATATTCCGCCTTGATGGTGTTAACGCCCGCGCTGTAGAGCCATTCTTGAGTCCATGCGCTTAAATCACGACCAGCGGCTTTGCCTAGGCTATTGATAAAATCATCTAACTCGGCATTTTGATAACTATATTGTTTTAAATAATTGCTGACTCCACGGCGAAACACCATGTCGCCCAGCAAGTGGCGCAGTTGTTTCAGTGTCGATGCGCCTTTTTGATAAGTGATCGCATCGATATTGTCGAAGGCGTTTTGGGTTGTTGCCACTGGCACTTCAATCGGATGCGTAGTGACTAAGCTGTCCTGCTCATAAGCTCTTTGTTTGCCTTTAGCGTAAAAAGTGCGCCAAGCATTGGTGAATTCGGTTGCTTCCTGAGTCGCAAGGGTGCCCATAAAGGAGGCAAAGCTTTCATTGAGCCACAGGCCATTCCACCATTTCATGGTCACGAGATCGCCAAACCATTGATGCGCCATTTCATGCATGATCACGCCGGCTAGGCTTTGTTTTTGATCTGCCGTCATGGCTGCTTTATAAAGGAAATGATCCTCGGCAAAGGTCACAGCACCCGCGTTTTCCATGGCGCCATAGAGGAAATCAGGCACCAGAATTTGATCATATTTCTTAAAGGGATATGGAATGCCAAAGTAGTTATCGAAGAAGGTTAACCCTTGTTTGGTATAGTTAAACCAATCCTGCGGTGTGACTTGATTAGCCACAGATTCACGGGCGAACAGGCGCATCGGATAGCGGCCCGAGTTGTCCTGCCACATGTGGTAAGGGCCCGCATGCATAGAAAAGTTATACGGACTGAGTTTTGGCGTATCAGGGAAGGTCCAACGATTGTATGCGCCTGCTGGAGTGATTTGGCTTTCACGCATAGTGCTAATCACTTGCCAATCTTTGGGCGCTGTGACCGTAATCTGATAGTTGGCTTTGATATCCGGTTGGTCGAATACGGCAAACATTTGCTGCGCGGCGGCGGGTTCAAAATGCGAATAGAGGTAGACCTTGCCATCGACCGGATCTTTAAAACGGTGCAGGCCTTCGCCATTAGTGCTGTGAGGGCGAGTAAACTGCACTTCAACCGTGTTTTCACCCGAGGTCAGCAGACGCGTATTTAAGCTAATGTAAGCGCCATTATAGTTTGGATATACAGCGGTGCCGTTGATGATAAAGCGTTTTATCTGTGCCTTGTTTAAATCTAAGCTCAGTTGTTTTGGTATTTCACTTAATTGAAAGGTCACTTTGGAGGTGGCGGAAAACTCGGCTTCCCCTGTGAGCTGAAAATCCAATTCATAGCGAACATCAGAAATGATCTGCGAGCGCAGCGCGGCCTGATACTGGCTAATGTAAGCACTGGCGTCACGTGGACCCGTATTAAGAGTGCTTTGGGTGGCACACGACATCAATGCGCCGCAGGCAAGGGCAACAAAACTGGCTTTAAACAAGTTCACAACTGAATCCTTCAACAATTTGTTTTGTTTTCTGCTTGGATATTTGCTTTCAATATCGGGAGTTTGGGGTTGCCTGAGTGGCAAATTATCCCCCGCGCCAACGCCGATTTGAAGCAGCATCATTGCAGTGTATTTTGGCCGAGTACACTACCTTATTTACCTTGGATAACCAATGTTAAAAATGTAAAAAAAAGCCAGCGTTTAAGCTGGCTTCTTGGGATCTATGTTTGGCGACAGTGAGCGCCAATAGACAATTACATGCCTAAGAAAGACTTAGACTTCATCTTACGGATTTCTTTTTCATCAGACCATTCGATCAGGCCTGTTTCTAAATCCATTAAACGCATTGTCATCTTGTAGTACACGTCTTTAGTGCTACCGTCTTGCTTAACTATGCTAGATAAATTGCCGTATAACATGTATTGCGCGCCGATTTGACGACCAAACTTGATGGCGGTTGATGGATCAACCATGCCAGTGTTGTTTTGGTAATCCAATTGCTTACGGACTGAATCTACTTTAGTCATGTCGATAAAACGGAACTTGCCTGAGCGCAATAGTTTGTTGCTGATAGAGTCAGTAACAGACTCAGTATCAATGTGCTCTGAGGTTTTGTTCTTGATGCTGTCGACAAATAAAATCGGACGGCTATTGGCTGTCATGGCCACGATAGGAGGGAAAGTCATCATGCTATCCACCATCTTGGCTGCAATAGCTTGTAGATCCGTTGAGCCAAAATTCTCATTGACGGTTTCAACTTCGGTGGCATCGCCATATTCGACTTTAGATTGACATGCAGCCAGACCCATAACGGCAGCCAGCACAAAAATCAGTTTAAATTGTTTCATAGTCAGTTCCATTTTGTGATTGTATAAACTTAATGACACACGTCTTATTCAAATACCACAACCGCTAGGCTAAATGATTATTGAATAAATTCGGGTGTAATTACCAGTATCAATTGCCCAGACTAAGGTGGTTTTGCCTGCTGCAACGTCAATTCTTGCCGGTGGCGCTTTATCTAACTGCAAAGTGTATTCACCCGCACTCAAATAACGCCGCCCGATCTGTGCTTGTTTAGGCAGCGTCAGCCAACTACGGCGATCCGCTTGCTCTGTTACTACGTTAAAAATCTGCATCGCTATGCTGCCAATATCGGCGGCATTGTTTCCGGGGCTGCCACTCTTTCCAACCTGATAGGCCATCTCAGATTTGGCATAAACCCTTGCGACTTGGCGAACCAAGGTTGCGGGCAGATCTTCCTTGAGTGCTGTGATGGCTAAGGCATCGATATTGGCAATAGGTTCAGTTTTCAGCACTGTACCTAAACCTTGCACTTGCGTCTCTGGCACAAAAGTATTGTTTGGCATGTAAGTGGCTAGCGACACGGTTTGCCAATTGCCATGGATAGTAAAAGGCACGGTAAGGGCTTGCTTGGCGGGCACAAAGCCACGCTCGACCATCAAAATCACTTGGCCATCTTTGGGATTAGGTAATTTAGCATCGCCCCAACGACGTTTAAACTCATCATATTGCGGCATGCCGAGTTGCTTGGCGAGACGCACCAGATCTTGCTGTAAATAGGTGTTGTCTGGGGTGATTTGCGCCGCTTTACGATAATCGATATAGGCATCGTTCGGCTCACCCAGCACTTCATGTAATACGCCAGTGGTGTAATAGCTGTAAGCGTTTAAGAAAGAACTCGTTACAGTGCCTGCGGCTTGACCTAGTTTGTTGACCTCGGCATCGATAGTCCCGTTTGCCATGGCTTGCACCGACTTTTGCGATTTTTGATAGCGCTCTTGCTCGCTGCTTTGTAACTCGTTACTGCGACGAACTTCGACTAAAGCGCCTTGGTAATCGCCACTAAACAAATAGTTTAGCGCTTGGTATTGGTGCAGCATGATGCGTTCATACCCAGGCCCTCGGTACGGAATCGCATTGTCGTTTAACACTAAGCTGCTGGCTGTGGCACTAATATCACTGACGCTGACTTTGGCCTTATCATCAAAGGCGGTGTAAGCATCGACCGCTTGTTGGTAGTACTTTTTACTAGCCGCAAAATCGCCGGCGACTTGAGCAATACGGCCCGCTTCTTGAGCATAGAGTAGGCCATCGTTGCCATTGATATTACTGGCAAGTTTGTCGATATCGGCCAAGGGTGTTGCACTATTCAACTCTTGTTTGAGCGGTTCAATCTGTGAAGGGTAATTAATAAAAATACTGTTGTAGGCGCAGCCCGATAAACTTAACACCAACCCCATTACCAAAGCGGGTGCAATAAAAGCGCGAGATAAAGGTGTAACCAAAGACAGTTTCATTATTGCGCTTCACCTTGTTCGATGGACTTGGCTGAAATCGACTGAGCCTCTTCAGGCATACGTGAACGCTCGAGTAAGGTGATCCCTTGCAGGTGATCAAATTCGTGTTGAAAAATCCGCGCAATAAAGCCTGTTAATTCGGCCTGTTGCCACTCGCCTTGTAAATTCTGGTAGCGCACTTCAATGGCTTGATGTCTTAGTATGTTAAATCTTTGGCCGGGAACGGACAGGCAACCTTCTTCGCCGCCGACTAAGTCACTCGATGCATGAATGATTTGCGGATTAACCACGACTACAGGCGCCATATTGGGTGCGTCTGGATAACGCTCATTTGGGCGAGAAGCCATAATAAATAAGGCTAAGGGACTGTGAACCTGTGGCGCCGCGATGCCAACGCCTTTGGCGGCTTCCATGCTGGCAGACATTTGCTCTGCAAGGTGCGCGAGCTCGGCATCGAAATGATGCACTGCAATTGCAGTCTGCCCTAGAATAGCTTCACCCACTAACGCTATGGGTAATAAAGGCGGGGTTTGTTTTGGCATCAAATGTTTAAACATCGCATTCCCTGGATATTTTGCGGTAACCGTCTTTGAATCAAAGTCTTATTTTAAAGCGTCAGTATTAGTAATGTGGCGGCGGCGTTTCTTCAGCCTGAGTCGCCATATTACTCGGTTCCATGTCCTGCAACTTACCAATTAACATGTGAATTTGGTGCTGCTGGTGAGCCACAAGTCGATTTAATTTGATCACTTCTTGGTTTAACTCTTCGACTGTGAGCTCTTGAAAAGCCAATTTGGTTTCTAGATCTTCAATTTGTGCTTGTACGCCTTGCATGACTAACCTCTATTGCTGCCAAGTCTCAACTAAGCCTTGGCTACTGATACTAACGACTTTATTGGTATCTCGAATTGCCACAGAGTATACAACGGCTCCTCGATTTTGGCTGTTTTTAGTGAGTGCAACCTGCCATTTTTCGATTTCTTTACCCGAGTCGCGTTGCCACAATATGACTTCCCGCGCCGGCGTTCCCGTTAATATCTGGCTGTCTTGTTTGATAAACCTCACCGCAGAAAAGTTCATCTGACGACGGGTAATATCTAACTGATTTAACAGTTTACCGCTAGTGTTATCCCAGATTTTGGCTTCATTTGTGCTGCCATTGGTAAAACTTAGTGTGCCACTGTCGTTAAGCGCCACTTTAGTGATACGGCTGCTTAAGGTCCAGCTATGAAGCGGTTGACCCGTTTGCGCCTGCCAAAGAATCGCCTGCATATCATTCGACCCCGTCAATGCTAAACGGCCATCCGCGGAGAGGGCCACGCTATTGACGCGATCTTTATGTCCCAGAAATTTGATTAAGGCACTTTGGGCGGCATTGAGCGACATAACGGAACCATCATTTAAACCAATGAGTAGCGCGCCATTATCAGCTACCGCCACGCTTTCACCGGATGAAGGCAAAGACCACCATCCTAGGGATTTACCGTCGGCTATTCTCCACATGGCAACTGAATCTCGGCTTAACGACGCTGCAAATAGTCCGTTGGGCGAAATTGCCGTACCTGTGACGCCAGTATTGATATCGCCATGTATCCATTGGTATTTAAGTGTATGGGTGCTGAGATCCCAGCATTGGACTCCACTACTTTGGGTGGCGACTAAGGCGAATTGTCCATTGCTCGATAGACTCGCGCTATAGCTAGGTTCCGTGGTGAGAACGCTAATGTCTTCCGCTTTAGGATGGCAAGCTGTCAGAAAAATTGTGCAAATTACCAGCAGTAGATTTTTCTTCATGAACTTGCTCCCTAAGTTGCTGTCTTTAGACTTGATCAAGTGACATTAATCACTGTTAACCCATAAAGAATCTAGTTGGTATAACCGAGATAACTAGTATAAAGTTGTCTCGCTTAGGTTATTGTAACCGCTTGAGGATGCTGAGGAAGCTTTAATGAAATCGATTTATAAATTATCGTTAGTTGCATTGGCTGTTATTGGCCTATCTGCTTGTAATCAAGAAGAAAAAGCAGCTGCTGCGAGTACAAGTGTTGAATTAACGACAGAAGCTCAAAAAGAAGCTTATAGTGTAGGCGCTTCAATCGGTCGTTACATGTCTGGCCATATCAAAGAGCAAGAAGAATTAGGCCTACCAGTTGATCGCACTCTGATCGTCACTGGTTTCACTAATGGTCTGAATGACCAATTAAAATTAACCGAAGAAGAAATGCAAACCATTCTTCAAGGTCTAGATAAAAAGTTAAACGATAAACGTCAGGAACAAGCTACTGCGATTTCTGCTAAGAACATCGAAGACGGTAAAAAATTCCTTGAAGAAAATAAGGCTAAGTCTGGCGTAGTGACAACTGAGTCTGGCTTACAATACGAAGTATTAACACCAGGTACTGGCGAAAAACCTGCCGCAGAAGACACTGTAGAAGTGGATTATGTTGGTACTTTAATCGACGGTACTGAGTTCGACAGTTCATACAAACGTGGTCAAACGGCTAAGTTCCCACTGAACCGCGTGATCCCAGGTTGGACCGAAGGCGTTCAATTAATGCCTGTTGGCGCTAAGTACAAGTTTGTTATTCCTGCAAACTTAGCCTACGGCGAGCGTGACACTGGTACTATTCCACCAAATTCCACACTGGTTTTTGAAGTTGAATTGAAATCAGTTGAGAAAGCGTCTGCAACGCCAGCCGCTGAACCAGCAGCTAAAAAGTAATGAATTAACTGCCGCGTTTAATACTCAGTAAGTGGAATACCGCTCCTAAATGGGCGGTATTTTTTTGTCTGTAAAAATCACATTATTGTTTTAATGCTTAATTTATTGCCATGCTATACAAGGTTTGCAGTCTTTAGTCATGTTTAGTTTTGTATAGCAACCATCAATATCTATCGGATATGCCAATGGATGAGATTAATCATTAAATCCAGTCCGTTTTAGCGTTGGATTTATTTCAAAATGATGAAGACTAAATTACGTTTTAATGATATCGGTCATCTGTTAAAGCGCCGCGTTCTTTATATTTTATTGGGTATCCCATACTGAAAAATATCATCAAAATATCACATTAAAATATTGGTTATTATTTGTTCGCGCTAGTGCTTTGGCTGAGCATATGTGTATTACTCTTACTGTTTGTTTTTATTTGGCTAATACTTTCGAATTATCACCTTGTTCTGCTAGGTGAACAGTGTCATGTCCATAATCATTTACTCATCAATGTGTTACATTGGCAATGTGCGATCTTGCCCTCTTTTTTTAAGCATTCAACTCTGAAATAATCCGCCCGCACGTTAATAGAAGTTAGCGGCAATATTATAATAATGGGGTTGATGATATGGATAATGTTAATAAGTTAACGGCGATTTCTTTAGCTGTCGCAGCAGCTTTGCCTATGATGGCAAGCGCAGATGTGATGATTACCGAATATGTTGAAGGTAGCGCAAACAATAAAGCAATTGAACTGTATAACAGCGGCGATACGGCAATTGATCTCGCGGGTTATAAACTGGTTCGTTATAAAGATGGGGCAACTGTTGCATCAGATATGGTGGCATTAGATGGCCAATCCATTGCGCCTAAAACGACTAAAGTCATTTTAAATTCTAGCGCTGTGATCACGCTTGACCAAGGTGTTGACAGTTACTCTGGCAGTTTAAGTTTTAATGGTGGTGATGCGGTCGCACTCGTTAAAGATGATGCGGTTGTCGATATTATTGGCGATGTACCAACACCAACGGGTTGGGGATTAGACGTTACCCTAAAACGTAAATTAGATGCGTTAGTGGCGAATACGGTATTTAATGCCGCCCAGTGGGAACAATTACCTAAAGATACCTTCTCAGGATTAGGTTATCTAGAAGCCCCAGCAGAGCCAGAAGTGCCGCTCTTTAGCTGCAGCGGCGCTAAAATAGTGCCGATTTATCAAGTACAAGGTGCGGGTGAATCTAGCCCTTACGTTCCAGAAGGTGCATTTGAGTCTGAAGCTGAAGTTACAGTGCGCGGTGTCGTGACTGCCCGTGGTGAAAGCTTGTTTAAAGGTTTTTATCTACAAGAAGTGAAAGGTGATAACTCACCGTATACCTCTGATGGTGTGTTTGTATTCTTAGGTGAAGCGGTACCTGAAGCGATTCAACCTGGGGTTGAAGTTTGTGTACAAGGTAAAGTGAAAGAATACTTTGGCTTAACTCAAATCGATATTAAAGCCGATAAGAAATTTGAAGTCGGCGCTAAGGGTGAAGTTCCAGTTGCCGCGCCTTTCTATGTCGCCGATGGCGAAACCTTAGCGCAAGCATTAGAGCGTTATGAAGGCATGAATGTGGCTTTAGATGCGGGCAGCGATCTTAAGATCAGCCGTACCTTCAGCTATGACTACGCAGGCCGTCGTAATAACATGCTAGTGTCTTATAAAGAACCGCTAATGAAGTCGACACAGCTTTATCCTGCGCTTTCTGCAGAAGCGACTGCGTTAGTTAAATCTAACCTCGAAAACCAACTCTTTATCGAATCTGATTACAAACCTGCCGACGGTGTAATTCCATACTTCCCTGATTTCAATGTGGAAACGGGCTATATCCGTGTGGGCGACCAACTGACTAACCTGCAAGGCGTGATTGGTTACAGCTACGGTGCTTATCGTTTAGTGGCAACGAACACTATTACAGCGGGTGATTTTATCCGTGGTGATGATAGAACTGATGCCCCAAGCGTCGCCACTAAGGGCGATCTGCGCGTGGCTAGCTTTAACGTGTTGAACTTCTTTAACGATGTTGATGGTGGTGATACCAATCCATCAGGTAGTAACCGTGGCGCGCTAACGCTGGAAGAAATGGTGCTACAACGCACTAAAATCGTTAGCGCTATTACTGCCATGAACGCCGATATCGTCGGTCTGATGGAAATTGCCAACAACGGTTTTGGTGAGAAGAGTGCGATTAAAAACTTAGTCGATGCACTGAACGAGAAGCAAACGCCTGAAAACGCTTATAGCTTTGTTGAAATCACCGACGCTGACAAGTATGACGGCAAGTACTTTGGCACTGATGCTATCACTGTGGGCATGTTATACCGTGGCGGCAAAGTGACCTTAGCTGGTGCTGCTCAAGCTATCGATACTCCTGAGCAACATGCCAGTGCTGGCAGCGTGACTCGTACTAAAGATGGCAAAACTGAGACAAATCCAGGTAACGATGCTTACCAACGTCACAGCTTAGCGCAAACCTTTAAAATCCATGATGAGTCGCTGACCGTAGTCGTTAACCATTTGAAATCTAAAGGCTCAGGCTGTTTAGAAGATTGGGCTAACTTTGAAGAGTCAGTCGATCCTGCCGATCAACAGGGCAAGTGTAATGCTTTCCGCGTATCTGCTGCCAAAGTCTTGGGTGAAACGCTAAAAGACGTGAAGGGCGACTTACTGATCATCGGTGATATGAATGCCTACGGCATGGAAGATCCTATCCGTGTGCTGACCGACTTTGATGCGAGCAAGTCAGATCGTGACATCATGACCGCTTCGTGGACGACGCTCGATGGCAAAGTATTTGAACGCCAAGGTAGCAAGATTGAAAAAGGTTATGGCCTGATCAACTTGAACACGAAAGCCCACGGTGCAGGCACTTACTCTTACAGCTATAACGGCGAGCTAGGCAACTTAGACCACGCTTTAGCCAATGCTAGCTTAGCCAAACGTTTAGTGGATATTGAAGATTGGCACATCAACTCAGTGGAATCTAACCTGTTTGAATACGGTAAGAAGTTCTCTGGTGATCTGGCTAAATCTGAAAATGCGTTCTCTGCATCGGACCACGATCCTGTGATCGTTGCCTTAAGCTACCCAGCGCCAGTAGTGCCACCAAAACCTGAGCCAACGCCTAAAGATGATGGAGGTGCTTTGGGTTATTTAGGTTTAGCACTAATGTCCTTGTTTGGTTTACAACGTCGTCGCCGTTAACCTGTGTAACGGGTGAACTCACAAGTGTTATTTGTGAGCTAGACTGAAACGAAGGGATGGTTCGCCATCCCTTTTTTAGTTGTTTATTTCAGTTTTTATTAGGAGTGAGTATGGATACAGTCTCAAATCCGCTGAAAACCATTAAAGCGAAGGCGCCACTGTGGTTTTACTTTGTCGCAACGCTCAGTTTATTGTGGAATATCATGGGGCTGATGGCTTTTGTGATCCAAATGACCATGACGCCGGATGCCTTGGCGCAAATGAGTCCAGATCAAATCAAACTCTATGAATCCACGCCGGCTTTAGTTGATGCGATATTTGGCTTTGCTGTGGTGTCGGGCGTTCTAGGCTGCCTATTGTTGTTATTACGAAAATCCCTTGCCTATAAAGTGTTGGTTGTCTCACTTATCGCGGTTTTGTTGCAAATGAGCTATGTGTTTTGCATTCAACAAGCGGCTGTGGTATTGGGGGCTGACGCGTTAATCATGCCGAGTGTGGTGGTGATTTGGGGATTGTTTCTCGTCTGGTTTAGTCGGCTGAGTGTTACTAAACAATGGTTAGTTTGAGTCTTATTTTTGCCGAGATTGACGGGACTGGCTTAGCGCAAACTAGTTGAACTTCATTCACTTCGCAGTAAACTGCTGATTGGTTTTATTGACTAGGAAGTTGCAATGAGTATTTGGTTTAGAGCTGTCACGTTAGAGGATTGCGCGCGTTTAGATGCCGGTATGGGCGGCAAAGGCACCTTGATGCAGACCTTAGGGATTGAGATCAGTGAGATTGGCGACGATTATATGAAGGCAACTATGCCAGCCAGTCCTGCAGTGCATAACCCTTTGGGGATAGTCCATGGCGGCGCGAATGTCGCGCTTGCTGAAACTGTTGCCAGCTATGCGGCAAATTTCGCGGTGGATTTTGAGCAGTACTATTGTGTCGGCCAAGAAATTAACGCTAACCACTTACGGGCTTCCCGTAATGGGCTATTAACTGCCACGGCTAAGGCTATTCATTTAGGAAAACGCAGCTCTGTATGGGAAGTGTTAATCCATAACAGCGCCGGTGAATTGACCTGTATTTCACGGATGACGGCAGCTGTCGTTAAACGCTAAACGCTAAATGCTAAATGCTAAGTGCTAAGTGCTAAGTGCTAAGTGCAATAGCCCAGCCTATTTCCTGTGGTGTGAATGGCGTATCAATCGTTTGATTTAAATAATATATAAATAAGGATTGGATATGGATAACGCGACAATTTGGGAATGGGTTGGTTATTTGGCGTCTGTGGTCGTCGCAATATCACTGATGATGTCGAACATCAAAAAACTGCGCTGGTGGAATCTCATCGGCGCGGCTTTATTTGTGGCCTACGGCGTGGCAATTGGGGCTTATCCAGTTGCCTTAGTGAACTTTTTTATCGTGCTGATTGACACTTATTATCTGGTTAAGCTTTACCGCGAAGCCGACTCACCCGCCAGTTAATGGCAACGCATCATCTTTCTCCGCTTGCTTGTACCGCACTTTGCTTTACAGCACTCAGCTTCATCGCAGCGAGCAGCCATGTTGGTTTTCAACCGCATCTTAAATGATGTGAGCGAATCATTGGCTGTGAGTCCGCGCAATCGTTTATCTACTTTGCTATCTCGCTTCTAATCTTTTTTGTAGATTGCATGAATCTAGTTTAATCGTTTTATTCTTTGTTGGTAATTATCTATTCTTGCTCCATCGACAACACGTCGCAGCCAAGGAGATAAACCATGGCCACCATTTACGATTTAATTGAAACCTGGTTAACCAGCAATCAAGACTAAGGAGCAGGGCATGAGTCAACAACATCAAACAAGTCAGTACTTAACGAGCCAAAATGGTGCCCCAGTGGCCGACGATCAAAACTCACTGTCGGCGGGTGAACGTGGTCCTTTGCTATTACAGGATTGGCATTTAATTGAAAAGTTAGCCCATTTCAACCGTGAGCGTATTCCTGAGCGTATCGTGCATGCCAAAGGTACTGGCGTTTACGGCACATTTACCCTGACCAAAGATTTAAGCGATTACACCATTGCCGACCATTTCAATGGCGTTGGTAAGCAAACTGAAACCTTCATTCGTTTCTCGACCGTAGGTGGCGAAATGGGTTCAGCCGATGCTGAGCGCGATCCACGCGGTTTTGGTTTACGTTTCTATACGGCTCGCGGTAATCACGATATTGTGGGTAATAATACGCCGACTTTCTTTTTGCGTGACGGGATTAAGTTCCCAGATTTTATCCATACGCAAAAGCGTAACCCTAAGACAAACTTAAAAGATCCGCAGGCTATGTGGGACTTTTGGTCATTGAACCCTGAAGCCATGCATCAAGTGACCATTTTGATGTCGGATCGCGGTATTCCAGCCAACTACCGTCAAATGCACGGTTATGGTTCACACACTTTCTCGCTGTGGAATGCCAAGGGTGAGCGTTTCTGGGTGAAGTTTCACTTTAAGTCCCAGCAAGGCGTGGTCAACTTAACCAACGAACAGGCTGATAAATTAAAAGGAATAGATCCCGATTCATCACAGCGCGATATGGTGGTGGCGATTACCGATGGCAACTTCCCGCGTTGGACGGTTAACGTGCAGATCATGCCTGAGGCGGATGCCAATATTTACCATATCAATCCATTTGATTTAACTAAGGTTTGGCCACATAGTGACTATCCATTGCTTGAGATTGGGGTGTTAGAGCTGAATCGCCTGCCACAAAATTACTTTGCCGAAGTTGAGCAAGTGGCATTGGCGCCGAACAATTTGGTTCCCGGTGTTGGAGCTTCACCCGACAAGATGTTGCAAGCGCGTTTATTTGCCTATGCAGATGCCCAGCGTTACCG
Organism: Shewanella sp. DAU305; assembly: GCF_026802235.1. NCBI lineage: Bacteria > Pseudomonadati > Pseudomonadota > Gammaproteobacteria > Alteromonadales > Shewanellaceae > Shewanella > Shewanella sp. DAU305. The sequence continues at coordinate 4,354,063 of NZ_CP113808.1, read as the reverse complement.
CATTGGTGCCAACTACAACCAGTTACCGGTGAACTGCCCACATGCGGCTAAGGCAAATCATCATCAACGTGCGGGCGCTATGGCGGGCACACAATGTCCTTACCATGGCAGCCAAACGGGGGCCGATGCCACGGCAAACTATGGCCCGAACAGCACAGCGGATGCCTTGGTTGAACCGGTAAACTTTACCGAGCCACCTCTGCGTTTAGAAGGTGAAGCGGCGCGTTATAGCCGTTATAACCAAGACGACTACACTCAAGCGGGTAATCTGTATCGCATCTTCTCAGAAGCGGAGAAAGCACGCTTAGTGGCAACAATTTCGGGTTCATTAAGTCAAGCGAGTTTAGATGTGCAGCAACGTATGGTGGCGCATTTTACTCAAGCAGATGCGGATTACGGTCAACGGATTAAAACGGCATTAGGCCTATAAACTGCGTTTCTAAGTCGACACTGTTTATCTCAATACAACCGTTGTAAGTAGAAAGGCCAGTGATGTTTATCACTGGCCTTTTTGTTGCCTTAATTCAATATGATCAATGATCTAGAACAGTAGTGTTGCTACGCCTAAGAGTGCGAACAATACGGCACAGCCGCGGTGTATCCATAACATAGGTAATTTTTCGGCGCTGAAATGGCCTGCGATCACCACAGGTACGTTAGCAAGCAGCATGCCTAAGGTTGTGCCAGCAACCACCATAGTTAATGAATCGTATTTTGCGGCTAACACTACTGTTGCGATTTGCGTTTTATCCCCCATCTCGGCGATGAAAAACAGGATAAAGGTGGCGAGGAAGGGGCCCATTTTATAGAAATGGCTCTCTTCAGCATCGACTTTATCTGGGATTAACACCCAAAGGGCTATCGCGAAGAAGGATGCGGCAACTAAATAGCGGGCAAGATCTGGGCTGACCCAGTTAATCGCCCATTGGCCAATCCAAGCGGCGGCAAAATGGTTGAATAACGTTGACAGAAAAATGCCTAAAATAATGGCGGTTTTATTTTTAAATCTTGCGGCGAGAATCAGTGCAAGTAATTGAGTTTTATCGCCAATTTCGGCAATAGCAACCGTAAAGGTTGAGGCAAGTAGGGCTTCCAAGTGTGATCCTTTAGGGGTGGTTAAGACATAAGCACAATAAACCGTCCACCCCTAGGTGCAGTCATTGTGCTCAGGTCTTGCTGGGCAAATCGATGATTTGCTGTGAACACCATGGCGTGTGGCCAAGTATGTTGATGTTCACCCTAGATGACGATGGCTCGAAATCCAGTTAGCTACTCCCCCGAAGCGAGGTGGGCATTATACCTAAGTGAACTTCGGTTTCAAGCACCAGTTTATCGCAGTAGACACGAATGGATGTTTGACAGGTGTCAGAAAAATACCGCGCAACATTCTGTAATTATATGAATATAAATGGGTTAATTTTTTGACAGCGTTGTCTTTTGTTGCTAATTTAGCCAGGTCATTTCTACTTGATTACATACTATTAACTCGTAGTGATTCGATGACACCTACCGTATTTGGCAAACTAATTGAAAAGTTAGGACGCAAAGCTTCCGGTCTAAGGTTGTAAATGGATTTTTTAGTGAACTAAGATAGCGGAGTTGCCGCAGAATTCGATTTCTGTGAAAGATAAACGACTGCTGTTTAATGCTGTTGTTTGCCCAAATACCACTTTTATACTTAAGCCCAAGCCAATACTGGCTAAGATGGGTGCAAATGGAGTGCATTAAAGTGGCAAATCCTACTGTTTTTTCCCCTGTTTCTAAATTGAGTTTATTGGCCGCCGCAGTGATGGCGGCAAATACATTTGTGAGTATTTCTGCACAGGCACACGGTTATGTTGTGGCGCCAGAGTCACGCTCCTATGCCTGTAAAACCGGCAACAATGCCAACTGTGGCGCGGTGCAATGGGAACCGCAAAGCGTTGAAGGGCCATCGGGTTTTCCTGAGTCAGGTCCTGCGGATGGCAAACTGGCGAGTGCGGGTAATGGTGCTTTCTCGCCTTTAGATGAACAGAGTCCCAGCCGTTGGTCAAAGACAGATATTAAAGCGGGCTGGAATAAGTTCAGTTGGCAGTTCACTGCCAATCATGTCACCCGCAATTGGCGTTATTATTTAACTCGCCAAGATTGGAATCAAAACCAAGCTTTAAGCCGTGCGAGCTTTGACTTAGCGCCATTCTGCGTAGTCGATGGTGGCATGGTGCAGCCGCCTAAGTTAGTGACCCATGACTGTTATGTGCCAGAAGGTCGCAGCGGTTATCAAGTGATTCTAGCCGTGTGGGAAGTGGGTGATACCACCAACAGTTTCTACAATGCTATCGATGTGAACTTAGATTCGGGTCCCGTCGTACCGGGTGAATGGCTCGATGTGGGCGACATCAATCCGTCACTCGATCTCAAGGCGGGCGATAAAGTGATGACCCGAGTGTTCGATGCCAATGGTGAGCAACCGGCTAAACAAACAGTCATTACCATTAGCGATGCGACTCAAGGTGATAAACAAAATTGGCCTTTCCTATTAGCGAGCGCGATTAATGCCCAGCAGTCTCAGTTAAAAGCGGGACAAAAAAATGCATCAGGTGTGATTGAGCCTGTGTATGGCAAAAACGACATTTTTACTGCGACGACTTCAGGTATTGAGCGTGTTGAAGTGGGATTTGATCTGGCGCCCGCACCGGGCAACAGCTTAGAAGTCACTTCACTTGCCGACGATTATCAAATTATCGACGGCGCGGCGCAGGTTCGTTTTGACGTCACCAGCAATGCTGAAATGTTAGTGTCTGCGTATTTGTTTAGCCACGATGGCACGGCTGCGGGTTTTGTGAGCCAAACCGTTAATAATACTAGTGCGAGCTTAGTGTTAGACGTGGTTGCGCCTAAAGCTGGACATTATCACTTACAGGTTAAAGCTGAGCCTAAACAAGGTGATGTTATTCAGCAGAACTTTGATCTCTTCTTAAAGGATCAAGCACCAACGCCGGAAGCGGATTTTGTCTTCCCTGAAGGGGTGAAAGGTTACGTTGCAGGCACTACAGTGTTACAGCCTAAAAATGGCAAAGTGTATCAATGTAAGCCATTCCCCTATAGCGGCTATTGCATGCAGTGGTCGGCTTCTGCCACAGGATTTGAGCCAGGTGTTGGCGCTTCTTGGACTATGGCGTGGACTGAGCTGTAAATTAACATCTTGAGTTAATCGATTCTCAATATGAGGTGATTGGGCTTAAACACAGCGAATATGTTTAAGCCCATATTCAGCGCGCTTGCGACGGTCAAAATATACGTTTTACCTCGATTCCCCCACAATGCTGAACCCCACGTATTTCCAACAAAGGTAGCGATTTTGTTAGCTTGTATGTTTTCGTTTATCACAGCGCTATTAAGTTGTTACCGTGCAGTGTGCGACTTATCTTTGTTCACAACTGGCTTGCCCACTGGGTTTGGCTCTGTTAATGTCCCAAACTATCTATTTTACCTATGTTGTTATTAGGATTATCACAATTGAAAGTCATGCCACTTTTATGCAACCGATTTAGTTAGCCTCAATGGCTACTGGGTTGAAATATTCAAAAGCTATTGGGGCCAATTGATCTGCAGGAATGAGATCCGATTGGATGCTTTTTGAAGCTGCTTTAAGTGATGTGTTGCTTATTTCGATTTAAGACGCAAGGCTTTATCGGTTCAAATCTTACTCAAATAAAATAATAATTAATCATTGAACAGGACTATTGTGTGAATTCAAAAATGTTAGGCTCGATCGCCATCGTTGCCGGGACGGCCATTGGCGCAGGTATGTTAGCCTTACCTTTAGCCACCGCGGCTTTAGGTATTATTCCAGCGTTAGTGTTACTCGTCGTTATTTGGGGCGTATCTGCCTATACCTCATTACTGATGCTCGAAATTAACTTACGCACTGGCGTAGGTGATAACGTGCATGCCATTACGGGTAAATTGCTGGGTAAAAAAGGTCAAATAATTCAAGGCGCTTCTTTCTTAAGTTTATTATTTGCTTTGACTGCGGCTTATCTCACCGGTGGGTCATCGCTATTAGTGCTTAAAGCTAAGAACATGTTTGATATCGTGCTCGATAATCAAGCCGCGGTATTGTTGTTCACCTTAGTGCTCGGCGGATTTGCGGCGCTCGGTGTGGCTTGGGTCGATAAAGTGTCCCGCTTCCTGTTTTCGTTAATGATTTTACTGCTGGTGGTTGTGGTGTTATTTCTCCTGCCTGAAGTCAGTATTGCCAGCATGGCAACGGGCGCGATTGCCGAGTCGATGACCAGCAGTTGGATGGCGGCGATTCCAGTAGTGTTTACTTCTTTTGGTTTCCACGTTTGTATTGCCACTTTAGTGCGTTATCTGGATGGCGATGCAGTTTCACTGCGCAAGGTATTGTTAATTGGTTCGACGATTCCACTCGCTTGTTATGTGCTTTGGCTATTGGTGACCTTAGGCACAGTAGGCGGTTATGAAGTCAGTGGTTTTGAAGGTTCATTACCGTCACTGGTGACGGCATTGCAGGATATTGCCCATACGCCTTGGATCAGCAAATGTATTTCGTTATTTGCCGATTTAGCCCTAGTGACCTCATTCCTCGGGGTGACCTTAAGCCTGTATGACTTTGTCGCCGAGTTAACCCGTGCTAAAGAGACGTTTGCCGGCCGTATACAGACCTGGTTGTTAACCTTTATTCCGCCAGTATTATGTGCTCTGTATCTGCCAGAAGGCTTTGTGGCGGTACTGGGATTCGCAGCCGTGCCATTGGTGGTGATGATCATCTTCTTGCCAATCGTGATGGCATTGCGTCAACGCCAAACACAACCGGGCGGTTATCAAGTGTCGGGTGGTTCTGCGGGCTTAGTGATGGCAGGTTTGTTAGGCGTTGTGATTGTGGGCGCGCAGCTATTTGTTGCAATCTAACGGCTTAGTATTTAGCTCGCAGCTAACACCGCGGGGTAATGCTGATGGAATATAGCTGATGGAATGTATTTGCTTTGTAAGCGAATTTTTCTGAGTCTGTTATAAAGTGTATCCCATGTGATAAAGTCAGGCCCCGGCCTGACTTTTTGCTTTTTAGGTTTTAAAGCGAGTGATGCTGGGTTTTAATACAGTAACTTAAGATAAAAACAACACGATTAAAACGAGAACATGGCCCAGCTTGCGCGTGGCTTCATTCACATAAAACGGACTTAACACAATGAAAAAATGGTTACTCACAGTTGCCGTGGCCGCCAGTTTTGGCGCTCAGGCTGACGAAGGTATGTGGCAGCCCCATCAGCTGCCCGCTATGGCCGATGAGCTTAAAGCAAAAGGGCTAGAAATTGATGCCAAATCGATTTCAAAACTCACCGAATTCCCAATGAACGCCGTGATCAGTCTTGGTGGCTGTACTGCGTCATTCGTATCGCCAAAAGGCTTAGTGGTCACTAACCATCACTGTGCCTATGGTGCGATTCAATACAACTCCACCCCAGAAAAAAACCTGCTGCAAGATGGTTTTTTAGCTAAGACCTTCGCCGATGAATTACCTGCCACACCGGGTTCACGTGTGTATGTGACCGAAGATGTGACCAATGTGACCGAGCGCGTTAAAGGCGGGCTTGAAGGTAAAATGGGCAGTGACTTCTATCAAGGCGTTGAAAGCCAAGAAAAAGCCTTAGTGGCTGAATGTGAAAAAGAAGACGGCTACCGTTGCCAAGTGTATAGCTTCCACGGCGGTCTTGAATATTATCTGGTTAAACAACTGGAAATCCGCGACGTCCGTTTAGTCTATAACCCAGCCGCGAGCGTGGGTAAATACGGCGGCGACGTCGATAACTGGATGTGGCCACGTCACACCGGCGATTTTTCTTTCTACCGCGCTTATGTGTCTAAAGCGGGCAAACCTGCCGATTTTAGTAGCGATAACGTGCCATACGAGCCAAAAAGCTTCTTAAAAGTATCGGCTAAAGGCGTGAGCGATGGCGATTTTGTCATGGTGGCTGGCTACCCAGGTCGCACCAACCGATATCGCACCGCCAATGAAGTACAAAATCAGTTCGAGTGGGCTTATCCAGAAGGTAAGTTATTGCGCGAGCGCTTTATTGAGATCATTAAAGATACCGCGCCAGAGGGCAGCGACGAACGTATTAAGTACGAGAGTCAAATTGCTAGCCTTGCAAATTACGCGAAAAACTTCACCTCGATGATCGAGTTTTATGGCAAATCCACCATGCTGGCGGACCGTAAAGCCCGCGAAGCTGAGCTTGCAGCGTGGATCGCTAAAGACAGCAGCCGTGAAGCGAAATACGGCAAAACCTTAGCGGAATTAGATGCGTTAATTGCCAAGAGTAAAGCGCATCAAGAGCGTGACATGATCTTAAGCTACATTGGTAGCACGACTATGTTGCCAACGGCGCGCAGCCTGTATCGCTTAGCGAACGAGAAACAACTGCCGGATATGCAGCGTGAACCTGGCTTCCAAGAACGTGATATGACTCGTCTGAAAGCGAGCATGGAGCGTATCGACCGTCGTTATGCGCCAAGCGTCGATAAAGCCGTGTTATTCGATATGCTGAAACGCTACGCCGCACTGCCAGAAGACAAACGTCTACCCGCATTGGATAAAGCCTTTGGTATCGATAAAAAGTTCAACGAAGCTAAGCTTTCGAAAACCTTAGACAAAATGTACGCCAAAACTGAGTTAGGCAAAAAAGACGTGCGTCTGGCGTGGATGGATAAATCCGTTGCCGATTTTAAAGCCTCTAAAGATCCCTTCATTCAATTCGCTGTCGCTATGTATGACACAGATATGGCTGAAGAAAAGAAAGAAAAAGAGCTGGATGGCGAGCTGATGAAAGTGCGTCCGCAGTACATGGATGCCATCATTGCCTACAACCTAGAGCAAGGTAAACCAGTGTATGCCGATGCGAACTCAAGCCTGCGTGTCACGGTTGGTCATGTGAAAGGCTATTCGCCAAAAGACGGTTTAGTGGCTGTGCCATTCACTCGCCTTGAAGGCATAGTGCAAAAGGACACAGGTGTTGATCCATTCGATGCACCGAAAAAAGAGTTAGAGCTGATTAAGCAGAAGCAATACTGTGATTTCTATGTGAAAGCCATCGATTCTGTACCGGTTAACTTCCTGTCGACGTTAGACACAACGGGCGGTAACTCAGGTTCACCGACCCTAAACGGCCGCGCTGAATTAGTCGGTCTGCTGTTCGATGGTGTGTATGAAAGCATTATCGGTGACTGGGCGTATGACGATAACATCAACCGTTCTATCCAAGTGGATAGCCGCTATATGTTGTGGGTCATGAAATATTTAGACCATGCCGATAATTTATTAGCTGAGATGGAAATCGTTAAGTAATCCATTGCCGCACCAGCAATGGTGCGGTCTATAGTGGCTGGGTTATCAGCATTTAAGCGTGATGTAGCGTTTAAAAAATACTGAAATAACAACACAATAGCGATAAACTCACTGAGTTTATCGCTATTTTTTTGTGGGTGTAATGGCTTGCTGATGGCTGTTGAGATAGCTGCGCTATGGTATTAGCTCACCGACTCGCAGCAAGTCCATCCGTGGAGACCCGCCCATGGGGCGGATGGTCGCCTCACAAATCAGCATGGCTAGCCTATCAGCATTGGTGTGATTATTAGCTTAAAAGATGAGAGCAGAGATTTAACTATGGCAAGTTCTCTAACCTTTCTTTAAGAGATCAATTTATGTCTATATCATTATTATTGAACAGTTAACGGAATAATATTGAGCTTTTTTGTCTCCATATCAATAAATGCAACCGCTAGCGAAATAGAGCCATCTTTTACGTGGCTTTCAATTTTATCCGCAATAGCTAATTGCGTACCAGATAAGCGCAGTGAATACACAACCATATTTAACCAAGGCTTAGAGAATTGCAGAAAAGAACCCATTGACAGCTTATCAAGCTGAATACCACCGTCAGAACCAGTAGTTTTCATACCCAACATTAACAAAAACTGTCCGTTTTTCTCACCTGCTGCAAGCATGTCATTATTATATTCACCTCCAAATCGTCCTGCTAATATCTCAAGGTCTTGCTGTTTTGCAACTGTGACAAATATATCACTACGGCGACGAGCATCGGCAGAATATTCATTCATCTGATAACTGATATCAGGCATATCACCATCGGCATTTACTGATGAATTATTTTTAAAAATATCAAATATGCTCATATAAATTCTCAATATTAGGCAAAGGGTGATGAGCCTACAGTAACATCGACTCGTTTATCCACTTCACTCACTGGCGAAAAAGGCGCCATTTCATTCGTAAAAGGCTGAAATAGATCAAAATCAGCTAAAAAATCATATTCATCACGATATGTGGTAAGGGGGGATATTGGCAGCCATTCCATAGGTAAATAGGGACTGTCCACCTGTACCTGATACCCTGCACGCCAAGCCATTTTGGCGTAAATAAAGCCAAACAACGACATTAAATGCTCGGTTAATCCCAGTGCGCCATCAAAATTGCGAACTTTAGCTTTCGGGCCCGTAAGACTGTTTAATACCTGTTCCATGGCAGGTACATCCCCTTTTGCCAGCGCAAGATAAAACTCTTGGTCAATTTGATACTTTGCCATTTTCTGACCCGGTGGGTTGGCTAAAATATATTCAGCACGCTCCCCCAACAAATCCCATTTACCTTGCAGCGCTAAAATCGCTTGGAACGCATGATATTCAGGGCAACCCACACGGTTGCGCACTGCTTTCCCTCCTGTTACTCGGTAAAGAGGAGAGATAAACTGGCTGTGCCAGTTTATCAAAGGCTCATGATCACTTATCAGAGCCATAAAGTGGCAAAATGCTCCTTGCCAGACGCTGTTTGCTCTCTGATAGTAGAGTCGATACAACTTTGCTGAGGTATAGGCATGTTGGCGAAGTTGCTCTAAATCCCCATCCTTAAACCATGACAATAAGGATTTAGCATAATAATAAGATTTCAATTCTAATAAACAACCCTGACGTGACCCAGTATTCGTCAGAATAAACTCTAGCGCATCATCAATTCCCGGTTCGACAGTCCAATTAAGTCTATCGATTCCCGTTTCAAAACATATTTTTGACATTATGCTCCGTCTCTTAATAACTATTGTTTCGTTCTAGCGTTATCCTAACAAGTAAAAGGGTTAAACGATTGTCTGCTATTAGCTCAATTTTAAATCCAAACCATCTATTTATTTCATCGCCAGTACTGCTTTTAGCTCTGCAACTTCCGATTCTGTTAATCGCCGCATTTGACCTTCTTGTAACTCACCCAATGCTAATTCGCGTAAATTTAGTGTCATTATGGCGACGCGCTCAAGATCGATAACGTGATATCCGAGCGCCTTGGACATCCTACGAATTTGGCGATTTAAGCCCTGTATCAGTACGATTTCAAAGCTGTCCGAACTGAGACGGCGGACTTGGCAGGGCAGGGTTTGCAGGTCTTTATAACGTACTCCACTGGCCATCTGTTCAACAAAATCATCAGTGAATGGTCGGTTGAGGCGCACATGGTAGGTTTTGCTATGGGCAAAACTGGGGTGCATGAGTTTATGGGTCAGCTCACCATCGTTTGTTAACAGCAGTAGGCCGCGGGAATCCTTATCGAGCCTGCCGACGGGATAGAGTCTTGGCGCTTTGGGAAGTAGGTGTATGAGACTCGTTTCATCCTGCTCCAGCAGACGGCAATCTGTGCCTACGGCTTTGTTCAATATCCAGTTGGCGAGGGTTTCGGTTTTTGTGATGGGTGCGCCATCAAGCTCAATATTGTCGAGGCAATTTAATGACTCGCCTAAACGGACGGGATCTGTGTGGCGGGCGATATGGCCATTGAGTGTAATGCGTCCGGCCTCAATCAAACGGCAGGCTTCACGGCGTGAGCCTATGCCACACTGGGCGAGGTATTTTGCAAGGCGCATATCAATCCAAGGTTGATGAATTTAAACATAAAAAAGGAGCCGAATTCGGCTCCTTCAATTGTACTTATCAGCATCTTAATTAGCTATTTCAACCTGCTGTTTAACAAGCGATAAGTACAGTGCGACTTATTAATGACGTTTACGGAAAATCACAATCGCAACGGCCACGACGGCTAAAATCATACAGTACCAAGCGTGTGATACCGCAGCCAATGGGGTGATGCTAAAGGTCGAGGCGATCAGCAAGGCTTGTGCGCCATACGGGATCAAACCTTGGATAATACAGGCGAAAATATCGAGGACGCTGGCGGCACGTTTTGGGCTCACACCATGTTTCTCGGCTAAGTCTTTAGCAATATCACCGGTCACCACGATAGAAACAGTGTTGTTGGCCACACAAGTGTTAGTCACTGCGACTATGCCAGCCATACCCAGTTCTGCGGCGCGGCATGAGGCTTCACCTTGTGCCTTTGAAAAACGCGTGATCAGCTTTTCAATCTGTTTGCTCACAAAGGCAAGACCACCTTGTTGCTGCATAAGTGCCGCTAAACCACCGACCAGCATAGACAGAATGAAAATCTCCTGCATATTGCTAAAGCCAGCATAAATATCTTTACCAAATTGGATCACGCCGTAATCCATGGTAAACAGACCCGTAGCGCCCGCTAATAAGATACCTAAGGTTAAGACCACAAATACGTTCAGACCCGCCACCGCTAAGATCAAAATGGTCAGATAAGGAATGACCTTAATGAGATCTATGTTCTGCGTGGCTAATTCCGCTTGGCCTTGGCCTGCAAATACAAAGGCAATCAAGGTAAGCAGTGATGCTGGGATAGCGAAAATCAGGTTTTCACGGAATTTATCTTTCATATCACAGCCCTGAGTACGGGTGGCTGCAATCGTGGTATCTGAAATAATCGATAAGTTGTCACCGAATAGGGCGCCAGACATGACCGCACCTGCCATCAGGGCGTAGTCGATTTGTGCTTGGTCGGCCACGCCGAGGGCGATGGGTGCGACAGCAGCTATGGTGCCCATTGATGTCCCCATGGCTGTTGCGATAAAGGCCGCAATCACGAAGAAACCGGGTAACAACAAGTTTGATGGGATCAGTGATAAACCCAGAGCAACGGTGGCATCGACGCCGCCTGTGGCTTTAGCGACCGCCGCGAAAGCGCCTGCTAATAGATAAATCAAACACATCGCAATAATGTTGCTGTGACCAATACCGCCAATAAAGGTATCAATCGATTGATTCAATTTCTGCTTTGATAGAATCAACGCCAGAATAATCGCAGGTAAAATGGCGATAACACTCGGTAATTGATAGAAGGCGAAGTCGACACCTTGGCTTTGGAAATACACACCCGCGCCAATGAAAAGACCAAGGAAAACAAATAATGGCAACAGGGCAATGAAAGATGCCGGGCTGTGCTGTGTTGCTGGTGTTGGATTGCTCAAATGTTATCTCTCTTTCGCTTAGAGTTCTTTCCGCTGGTTCCTTAGCAGTCAAACTCGCTTAAATTTAGTGTCGCTTCGGCATCGTATCTTAGCAACTTGAGGCAAAGCATATTTGATCCCCGCCAACCTGTCAATTTAGACGTCTAGATGTTTTTACTTCCGTTGTGATCGCTAGGTTATTAATAGGTTGTATAAGATGAAGCTCAGTCTACATTTGAATTTATAATCAATGTGTTATCATTTTGCATTCAGGTTAAGTTAGCGGGTTTTTATCTGATTTAGAGTGTATTGCAACTGAATGGAATAGCGTAAAATTTAAGCTGTGGCCCGGGGTGATGGGATAAGTTGGCTGTTTATCGCCCCATTGAGCTTGAGTCATTGATGGGTAAGTCAGCATAAATAACGTAAATGATGAGTGGCATTAATGAATAGGGCTCATTTGGGGACGTATTGACTGAGTTCGCTTGTGTAGCTTTGCTATAGCAATGGCACGTCAAATAACTTTAACAAAGCCTTAATAAGCAATCTATTGTTTTTAAATGTAAAACGGTGTTAACCATCTAAAATCCCCATAAAAAATAATGATAACAATTTGTATTGAAGTAGAGACTTTAATAGAATCCGCACAAATTATGTTAATTCCTCTTAGTGCTTTGTTTAAATTTAACTGGATGAAGCGTTTATTGCTGATCCCTCAGATCTTACTACCACAGTAGGTATTATCATGATACGTCGCGCTAAGCCATTACTCGGGACACTGGTGGAAATCGCTGCCGAGTCACTGCCACATCAAGGCGGTGAGGCACAACTTAAAGATAAAGCCTTGGAAACTGCTATAAGCGCGGCTTTTTCGCGTGTTACGCATATTGGTCGGTTACTGAGTTTTCATCAGCAAGACAGTGAGTTAAATCAGCTAAATCGCCAGCCGGGGACATGGATTCGTGTAAGCCAAGACAGTTTACGAGTGCTCAAGTTAGCTAAGTGGCTAGGCAAGGCGAGCAACAACTTGTTCAATTGTACCGTCGGCGGGGAAATGATGTCCCGCGGCGCTTTGCCTGCCTATCTTGGTATGCCTTTACTATTGCAAGGCGAGTGGCAAGATATTGAAATAAAAGATAATCAAGTGAGATTAGCTAGACCACTCATTTTGACTTTAGATGGCATAGCCAAAGGTTATGCGGTCGATATGGCGGTGAGTGAGCTGCGCCGTGCGGGCGTCAGTGGTGGCTGGGTGAATGCCGGTGGCGATTTAAAAGTCTTTGGTAGCGCCTCTTTAAATGTGCTCTGCCGTGGCCCAAAGGGATTGAGCCAAAAGATTTGCGTGAGCAATATGGCGCTGGCAAGCTCGCGAGTATCACAAACTTTAAGCCATGATTATCCTGCGTTATTACTGCCCACGGGCAATGTTACTGATGTGAATGTCGATACTGAAACTGAGCGTATTGTCAGTGTGAGTGCGCCTTTTGCTTGGCGTGCCGATGCCTTGACTAAGGTCGCAGGTTACCTTAGTTCTGACTCCGTCACTGATAGAATTGCCCACTTAGGTGGTCGATTAGTCAGTTTTGAGTGATGTATCTTTTGGCTGTTTTACAGCTTTTGCAGATGATTGAATTAGAAATTCAATCATTACTGTGAGTTAACATTAAACAGTTAGTACTGTTATTCGCACTTTAACGGGTGAATCGATACAACTTGGGTTCAGTATCGTTACCGTTATTTGCAATTTGCAATTTGCAATTTGCAATTTGCATACGGCAGTGGAGCTTTTATTATCTTCAGGCTTTGTTTTGCAGGATTCCTATTAAATTGTTTCTATTAAAAAGAGTGCCTTTATTGGGCACTCTTTTCGTTTCAATAGCTTATCGCTAACCATTTATCGTTAGTCATTTATCTTAAGCGACTTTAAATCGCGCCACTTCTTTTTGTAGATTGTTGCAAATAGCCTTAGTGTTGACGACGATTTGCTGAGTCTCTTGAATGACTAAGTTGCAGTATCTTGTTTTATCGGATAATTCAGTCAAGTTACGGTTAATTTCTTCGGTTACATGGGTTTGCTCTTCGGTCGCCGTTGCCGTTTGAGTGGACATCTCGCTGACCTTAGAGGTGGAGTTTAGGATTTCATCCAATGCATCTTGGGTTTGGCTGGCGAGGGTGACGGTTGATGTGGTCAGGCTGGCGCCCGATTCAATGCTTTTAACCGCGTCATTTACGCCGCGTTGTAACTCTTCAATCATACGCTGAATATCTTGGGTCGAGGTTTCGGTGCGACTCGCTAGTGTACGCACTTCGTCGGCGACCACGGCAAAGCCGCGGCCCTGTTCACCAGCGCGCGCCGCTTCAATTGCTGCGTTAAGGGCGAGCAGGTTAGTTTGCTCGGCAATAGAGCGGATCACATCGAGCACTGAGGCAATGTTGGCTGAATTGACTGAGAGCTTTTCGATAACCGTTACGGCATTCTTAACCGATTCAGACAGTTGCTGAATATGATTAACGGACTGGGCGAGGATATTTTTACCTTCCACCGTTTGGTCGTTCACCTTAGTGATTTCGGTTGCCGTGTGCAGGGCATTGCTGGCGACTTCTCTTACGGCCGCACTCATTTCATTGACTGCTGTGACTATGGTATCGACAAACTGCTCTTGTTCATGGCTGATGTTGATTGTGGTGGTGGACTTAGTCGCAAGGCTTTCAACGGTTTGGCTTACATCCTTGGTTTGACCAATAATCGAGATCACCATCTGCTGCAGTTGTTCCACAAACAAGTTAAAGGCCTCGGCAAGCTCACCGATTTCATCCTGACGTTTGATGGGGATCCGCTGAGTTAAGTTACCGTCACCATCAACAATGTCATTGATCCTGCTGGTGATATCTTTAATGGCATTAACGATGATTTTAGGGCCAAAGTAGGCAATCAACAGGGCGACTATGGCCACTAAGCTGGCTATGGTGAGGGATATTTGGGTTTGGGTGGTTGCCTGTTCAGTTGCTTGTAAGTCTAGCTCTTTTACGCGGTTATCGGCCGCTTCCCCCGCCGCATTGTAGATGCTTCTTAAAGCTTTAAATTCTTGCTTGGATTTGGTCTCGTGAAGCTGTTTCGCCCGCGCAAAGTCGTTACTTTTGACTGCGTTAATGACTTCAGATGAGGCTTGATACCAAAGGGAAAATTGCGCTTCAAAGCCATTGGTGGATTGCAGTACCAGCAGATGGTCTTTAAGGATTTTTTTAAACTCGCCCATTCGGTCACGGGCTTGGTCGACGTTTTCTTGCCAGTTATCAATCTCACTCTGGCGATTCTCGGCCGATAATTCTTCCCTTAATAACACTTCTTCACTCAGCTGTGCTTGGTAAAGATCGCGGTCGGCATTGAGAATTGCCGAAATCGCAGGATTAAATAACTGACTGAATTCTTGCATCTGTTTTACCGTCGCACGGCTTTGCATGGCGTCTGTGACGGCCATAACAATGAGCGCTGTCGCCATAATGGCAAACATCAGTGAAAACTTAACGCGAATACTGTTAAACATAGGACGATCTCCATTAATAACTTAATAAATAGCTTAGCCGTTATTTATAGAATTGCTTTTACATGCAGTAAATTGCGATGGGATTCTGGGCGAAGTTTTGTGCCCATAGAAAGAAGATGAATAGCCCCGACTGTGCAGCCAGGGCTTAGGTGTTTAGCTTAAATTATTCGGGGCAAGCTAAGGTGGGGATGGCTTTTGGCTTAGGTTTTATCTGCACTAGCATGACGCCAATAATGACCATAGAGCCGCCAATGTAATGATAAATGGCTAAGGTTTCATTTAGGATGATGGCCGCCAGTATCGCCGCAATAATCGGCATTAAATTAAAGAATACGCTGGTGCGATCGGCGCCGAGTTTGCTGATGCCATTGATCCAAGCCCACGGCGCGAGCAGCGAGGCTGCAATTGCCGCATACAGTATTAGTGGTGCCGATTGCGTGCTGATCGCCATACTCGGGCTAGTGAACAGCAGTGGTGTCAGCATGAATACGGCTATGAGTCCTTGAATATAAACCGATTCCCAAGTGGGCAGTGGTAATTGCCAGCGTTTTAGTAATACACCATAGAGTGCATACACAAAGGCGCTGAACAGCAATAACAAGTCACCTTGGGTGACGCCGATGGCAAGATTCATCATATCGCCGTGGCTTAACATAAAAATTAAGCCAACGAGGGAGATCAGCGTGCCACCAAAGGCTAATGGCGACAGCTTCTGCTTGAGTAAGGGCACGGCTAAAAACAGGCTGATCATGGGCACGAGTGAGGTGATCAATGCCATATTTGTCGCCGTGGTGGTGGCCGCTGCAAAATAGGCCAGACTCTGGTTGAGCACCATACCTAGCATGGCCAAAGTCGCGAACTTAGGTAACAGCGGCAAGATCACTCGGCGCTTTTGCCACACGCGACCCGCGACAAAGGGCGTTAATAGCAACATTGCAAAAAACCAACGGTAAAACGCTATGGCTTCAGGATCGATAATCCCAAATGAGAGTTTATTAACTATCGAGTTACCCGCCCAAATGAAAACGGCTAATAGGGGAAACAAATACAACATGATTTTGCCTTTCGATAATGGTTTACGTGGCTGGACATGAGTTAATAGGCATAAGCGACTGAGTCTACATGGCTAAAACTGAGTAACTCAGAACGAGAGACTCTGCTTACTACGTATTACTTATACATCCAGATAATCATTGCAGGCAATTATCCATGGTCGGTTATGATATAGATATCGCTTATCAGACAAGGTCAGTTCCTCGGCGGACAGAGTGCTATGGGATGGAAAAATCGCTTGAGCGCGATTAAACCAGTGCGATTAAATCTGGATTGCTTGAGTGCTATTAACCAGTTGAGTGCTATTGAATCAGAGAGTGTATTGAGCTAGAAGGCTTTAAGGACAGGCAAAATGCGTAC
This sequence comes from Shewanella sp. DAU305, assembly GCF_026802235.1. Lineage (NCBI taxonomy): Bacteria > Pseudomonadati > Pseudomonadota > Gammaproteobacteria > Alteromonadales > Shewanellaceae > Shewanella > Shewanella sp. DAU305. The sequence continues at coordinate 4,337,730 of NZ_CP113808.1, read as the reverse complement.
GGTTTATCATCCCCTTACGGCAGAGCAAGAGCCAGTTGCGGATATTTTCTTTAACTATGAAGCTTTCTTGCCAAATACGGTAACGCCAAAACATCAACATGTTTGGGGACAACTGCAGTTAATCAGCGGTGGAATTATGGAGTTACATGCTGCAGGGCAACGATTTTTATCTCCGTCGCAATATGCAATTTGGGTTCCTGCGGGGATAGAGCATGAAAGTTTCACTCGGCGTAGTATCCATTATTGTTCGATGAATATCGTTGCCGAGCGGGCTGCGGCGTTTCCCCTAGAGACCTGTTTGTTAGCTGTGACACCTATTGCCCAATCAATCGTTAACGACCTACGGGAGCGGCAAGTTAGAGTGGCAAACTCGGCGGCGGATAAGCGCCTCGTTGAGGTTTTGCTCGATCAGCTCACTATCGGCCAAGCTCTGCCGCAATTTTTGCCCACAGTCTCAGATAAACTGTTACAGCCGTTGTTGCTGGCACTCGAAGCCGACCCAGCGAGTCCTAAGACCTTTAAATCTTGGGCCAATGAATTACATACCACAGAGCGTACCTTAGCCCGTCGTTGCCAAGAGGCGCTGGGGATGAGTTTTACCGAGTTAAGGCAAAGGCATAAGTTTATCTATTCATTACAATTTCTGCGTCAGGGGCTAGCTATTAAAGAGGTGGCATTAACGCTCGGCTATAACCAAACCTCACCTTATATTGTGATGTTTAAAAAGTATGCCCAGTGCTCGCCGGAGCAGTATCGCCGTCGATTGTGATGGCGCATAAGTTTAGTGTGATGGCATATAAGCTTAGTGTGTTGAAAAATGATCTGTTGTTAATTCGAACGCTAGCGGATGTTGTGTGGCGATAAGCGGATAAAACCGAGAAATAAAATAGGGTGCCAAAGCATTTAGCACCCTATTTTTCGGCCTATTTAAAGAGAGGATTTAAGGGTTTTTTACATTGCTGGATAAATTAGTCGGATGCTTTTTGGCGGTTCCGTTTATCCTGACGCTTCTCTTTTAAGGTTTTCATTGGCGGTTTTTTGTTTTTTTCTTTACTCATAGATATAGACTCCAAAGTGAAGGTCACTATCCGGTTCCGCGCCGCAATTCGGTTCCGATAGTTGGGCTCAATTTTTATTTCAGGCTTAAATTGAGTCGGTTTATTTATAAAGGACGCATAAAACGTAATTTAACGATGAGGTGCCGAACCTGAACCTCTTAACCCCTTTGCTGTTTTACCTTAAAGCGCTGCCATGACTTAGTGTAAATAGTGGCAAAAGGCGTTAATTACAGTGCTAAATTCATTTAATACCTGTCTTTAATAAATAACGCGGCCAGTTAATGACTTCAAAATAACATTCCTTCTTATCCTATTATGTTGAAAGTACCGCTAGAAGCCGCCGCTAATAGCGAGTTGAAGCATGTTGTCACGGAGTTGAACACACTTTATCTTTAAAATACGTCATCTAAAAATGGCTTAACACTTGAACGAACTTCGGAGTTGAATTCGGGCATAAGCTGCTAAATGGCCACTAAAAATAACGCTGCTTGAATCAACTGGCTACTTAGCTTTTTTCGGTTGCTTTTTCGCTAGGCTGACATCTTTAATCATAAATAGCACCGGCTTGCCTAAAATACTCACTTCAGCCAGTTCGCCCTTAGACCGCCCAAGCAAGCTGACGCCTAAATCGGATATAACAGAGAAGCGTCCTGCACTGGGTTTATGCTTTGGTGGATACACGAGTTCAATTTGATACTCTTGCTGATCCTGCAGATTAACTAAGCGGATCTCGCGCCCTACAGTCACTTTATCATTCGCCGTATCATGCTTGAGCTGCTCAAGCTTGCTAATCACCCCAGCCAAAGCGGTTGGGCGCAGTGAGGCATTAAAACTGTTCTGTAAATAATAGGTTTCGGTTTTTAGAATAAAATTCTGAAATAGACCGCTAAAAAATGAATATGTCATTCCTGCCTCTGAAATAACCAAGTAAAAGTACAAGCAAAGAATTTTAAAAGAGTGATAACTGTATTCAGTGCTTATTTAACAAGAGTATTAAAGTTCTGCCGAGCGCGAGTGACGCTCGGCTTAGACTGGGAATTTGAGAGAGAAACGGAATGATTTAGCCAAACAGCACGTTGAGCTAAGAGTGCTAGCTAATACATGGGAAAATAGTGATGAAAATGCAGTGCTAAACATAGTTTTACATCTCCAGTCAAAAGTGTGTGTTATGGGTTGCTTTTTCAAGCGTTCAATATGGCGAATAATGTAAAGTGCTAACTAAGTAAAGTGCTAATTAAGTAAAGTGCTAATTAAATAAGCCATGTTTACTTGGTTGATACCATAGGCCAAGTGAAAAAATAATGCAAGCCCAACCAGGTTTATATTGCTGAATATACTTATCTACAGAAATGTGCATTTAACACTAAATTAACTTTGTTGGTGTTGATGCCAATCTTAGTCAATTTAATCCTAGCACGCGTAAAATAAATCGAGCGCTGATGGGTTTAGCGATGAAATACCCATTAAGTAAATAGCGCACTAATTCACTAAAGTTGCTCATTCAAATAAAGTACTCATTCAATAATGTACACTCGAATAATCCCTTAGCCCTGTGATTATAATACTTAAGTATATTTTAACGCTATGCTATGCAAGCTAACTGAATTAAGCCTTAATGTGTGCGTTTAAATGGTAAATATCGGGTATCCACTTAGGTGGTTAATCCCGCGCCTTTCAACAGTATTTTAATGCACATGGAGACGAGGAACAGGCAACTGACGCTCGTGCACCAAATGAGCACTAACCAGCCGAGTCGATAGCTGAGGGATTTAGTTGGGGTCGTCATGTTTATCTCCAGCATGTGTAAAGTTATCTAAAGTGAATTAGCGACCTAAGCCAAATTAGCTTAGGTCGCGTTTTGGGAAGCCTCTTTTAACTGAGTCATGGCTAGTGATAGCCTGCATCTTTAGTCACTTTGCCGCGGAATACGTAGTAGCTCCAAAAGGTGTAAACCAAAATCAGTGGGATGATCATCAGCGCGCCGACGAGCATAAAGCTTAAGCTGCTATCGGGTGCTGCCGCCTGCCAAAGGCTGATGTTGGGGGGAATAATGTGCGGCCAGATACTGATCCCTAGTCCACTAAAACCTAAAAAGACTAGGCATAAGGTGAGCAGAAATGGCTGATAGTTATCATCGCGGCGCAAGGATTTCATCAAGGCCCAGCCACAGGCTAATACCAGTATTGGCACTGGGGCGAAATAGAATAAATTCGGCAAACTAAACCAGCGTAGGGCAATATTAGGCTGCACAAAAGGCGTCCATAAACTGACTAAACCTATGGTCATAAGTAAGCATAAGGTCAGTGCTCTGCCGAGTTGTTGCATGGTCGTTTTAAGCTCGCCTTGGCATTTTTTCACCAGCCAAGTCGCGCCGAGTAAAGCATAGGCCAGCATAAGGCCAAATCCACAGAAGAGTGAGAAGGGCGTTAACCAATCGAAACTACCTCCGCTAAATTGCTGCTCGCTGACCGAAATGCCCGAGATAAACGCCCCCAGCACTACGCCCTGTGAAAACGTGGCCGTGATAGATCCGAACATAAAAGCTTTATCCCAAAATGGTTTAGCTTCTGCGCCCGACTTAAATCTAAACTCAAATGCCACGCCGCGAAAAATCAGTGCCAGCAGCATGATGAGCAGCGGTATGGTCAGCGCTTCGAGCACTATGGCATAGGCGAGGGGAAAGGCACCGAGCAGGCTGGCGCCGCCGAGCACTAACCAGGTTTCGTTACCATCCCAAACGGGGGCGACGGTATTAACCATAATGTCCCTGTCGTCCTCGTCGTGAATAAAGGGAAACAGTATGCCTATGCCGAGATCAAAGCCATCCATCACGATATACATTAAGGTGGCAAAAATGATGATCCCGAACCAAATCAAGGGTAAATCGAATTCCATGGTGAGCCCTTAAATATGTTTAAGATTGAATAAGTAAAACTAGATTTATTTACTTTAAAATTAATGACTTGTCGCCGCGATATCTGGCCCTTTGCGGATGAGTCGCATCATATAGCTATAACCCACGCCGAAGATGCCGCAGTAACTGACAATGAAAATCCCTAGGCTGCTACTCAGGTGGGTAACGCTGTGGGAAGACACGGCATCCTGAGTGCGCATCAACCCTTGGATCACCCATGGTTGGCGGCCAAGTTCGGTGGTAAACCAGCCCGCTAGTGTCGCGAGCAGTCCTGCAGGGCCGAGCACCAGTACAAATCGCAGAAAGTGTTTGTTGCTGTAGAGTTTGTTTTTGCGTCTGAGATAAGCGCTCCACAGTCCGGCAAAAATCATCAATAGGCCTAAGCCGACCATGACCCTAAAACTCCAAAACACTAACAACACATTGGGTCTGTCCTCGGCGGGATACTCAGTCAAGGCTGGCACTTGTTTGCTTAAATCGTGCTTTAAAATCAGACTCGCCAGCCCTGGAATTTCGAGGCTGAAGTGGTTTTTCTCTGCGTCCATATCGGGGATGGCAAACAAGACTAATGGCGTGGGTTTATCGCCCTCATTACGCCAATGGCCTTCCATCGCTGCTAATTTTACAGGTTGATATTCAAGGGTATTTAAACCATGGAAGTCACCAATCACAGCTTGCAGCGGCGCGACGATTAACGCCATCCACATCGCCATAGACAACATCTTACGGATTGCTGGCGTGTCGTTACCTTTGAGTAAATGCCAAGCCGCCGATGCGCCCACAAAGAAAGCCGACGAAATAAAGGCCGCCACTGTCATATGGGCTAAACGATAGGGAAATGAAGGGTTAAACACTATCTGAAACCAATCCACAGGAATAACGCGATTGTTCACAATTTCAAAACCTTGGGGCGTCTGCATCCAACTGTTTGACGCTAAGATCCAGAAGGTCGAGATAATCGTGCCCGTGGCGACCATGCAAGTGGCGAAGAAATGTAGGTTTTTGCCGACCTTCTGCTGACCAAATAACATGACCCCCAGAAAACCCGCTTCGAGGAAGAAGGCGGTAAGCACTTCATAGGTGAGTAGCGGCCCAGTTACGCTGCCGGCGAAGGCGGAAAACGCGCTCCAATGGGTACCAAATTGGTAGGCCATAACAATGCCAGAGACCACGCCCATGCCGAAGTTAATAGCAAAAATCTTCGACCAAAATTGATAGAGTTGTTGGTACACCTGATTCGCTGTTTTCAACCATAAGCCTTCTAATACCGCTAAATAAGTGGCGAGGCCGATAGTGATGGCGGGGAAAATAATGTGAAAAGAGATAGTAAAAGCGAATTGGATCCTAGCAAGTACAGTGGCATCAAAATCAAACATAATTTCCTCGAGAGATAAGAGTCTCGTTACAAAGGCATTCATTAATGCAGTGTCCACTGAACCTAATATTGGCCCAGCGGTGAAAGCTTGTGTGCCATTAGAGCATGGGATAAGCTGGCTATAACAGACACAGAATATATTAAATGAGCTATAACAGATGGCGAAGTACGAGCAGTTAGCGCAGGAATTAAAGACACGAATAGCCCAAGGCGTCTGGCAGGCGGGGGACAAGTTGCCGTCGCTGCGCCAAACTGTGGCCGATTCGGGTTTGAGTTTGATGACAGTGCTTAATGCCTATCAGCTATTGGAAAGCCAAGGCGTGATTACGGCGCAGGCAAAATCGGGTTATTTAGTGGCGCCGCAGCCAGAAACCTTTCGCTATCCCGACCGTCAGCGGCAGATTTATCTCTCTGATAAAGTTGATATTAACGAGTTTGTCTTCTCTGTTTTGCAGGCATCAAAACAGGCGGGGATAGTGCCCTTTGGCTCAGGTTTTCCCGATCCCAGTTTATTCCCGCAGCAAGCGTTGGCGCGCTCGTTAGTCAAGGTCACTCGGCACATGTCACCGTCTTTTGCTGCCGATAATTTACCGCCGGGGAATGCGGGACTGCGTAAGGCGATTTCCCAACGTTATGCCAAATTGGGTATGAGCATTTCACCCGATGAAATCATTATTACTTCGGGCGCCATGGAGGCGCTCAACTTGAGTTTAGCGACCTTAACTCAAGCGGGGGATTGGGTAGTCATTGAATCCCCGACCTTTTATGGCGCGATGCAGGCGATTGAGCGGCTTAAGCTTAAGGCCATTGCGGTCGCGACGGATCCACAACTGGGGATTGATCTCGAGGCGCTAGCGGAAGTGTTAAAAACCTACCCAGTGAAAGCCTGCTGGTTGATGAGTCAACATCAAAATCCCCTTGGCTGTAGCTTGTCAGATACTAAAAAACAGGCACTTTATCAGTTACTAAACGAGCATAAGGTCAGCCTGATTGAGGATGATGTTTATCAAGAACTCTATGTCGGCTCTAGTGCACCAAGGCCTGTAAAAGCCTTCGATACCGAAGGAAGGGTGCTGCACTGCGGCTCATTTTCTAAGTCTTTGATTGCAGGTTATCGTGTCGGCTGGGTGGCGGCGGGACTGCATGCGCCGCAGCTACAGCGCTTGCAAGTTATGTCGACGCTATCGACCAGCGCGCCCATGCAACTTGCCATCGCCGATTTTATTCAGTCGGCACAATATGAACGCCATTTGAAGCAGTTACGTAAAAAGTTAGCCGATCGCAAATTGGCCATGTATCAGTTATTGCGCGCGCATCTGCCCGAGTCTGTGGGGGTTAACTTTGCGCAGGGCGGCTATTTTCTCTGGTTAGCGTTGCCAGCACACATGGATGCCACGCAAATTTATTCTCAGGGGATTGAGCGCGGGATCAGTATAGCTCCCGGCAATCTCTTTAGTAATCAGGTCGAGTTCCGCCATTTTATGCGCCTGAATGCCTCATACGAGTGCTCGCCAGAGATAGTCTCTGCTGTCGTGGTGCTGGCCGAACTTATCCGTAACTATTCGCGCTAGTTCGTGATATTAGCTCGTTAGGTTCGCTTTTTATATGAGCCTGTTATGTTAGCCCGTTTTGTTGTTTGGGGTTTTCGGTCAGAAGTTAAATGCTGAGGTTAAAAAAGTTTTAGACTTCCAGATGTCTATCTGTTAGCTTGTTGAACATGCACAAATCTTGTGCAATCCTCTTGGTTGGATCAAGGACAGCACTCTGTTGAAGGAAGTCAAAATGAAGCTTGAATCACTGGCATTACACTACGGTTATGAGTCAGAAGCGACCACGAAAGCGGCCGCGGTACCTATCTATCAAACCACCTCTTATACCTTCGATGATACCCAGCATGGTGCTGATTTATTTGACTTGAAAGTCGCAGGTAACATTTATACGCGGATCATGAATCCTACTACTAGCGTGCTAGAGCAGCGTCTCGCAGCCATTGAAGGCGGCATAGGTGCGCTGGCCGTGGCATCGGGTATGGCGGCGATTACCTATGCTATTCAAGCCTTGACTCAAGTTGGCGATAATATTGTCAGTACCAGTCAGCTCTATGGCGGCACTTATAATCTGTTTGCCCATACGCTGCCGCGCCAAGGCGTAGAAGTGCGTATGGCGGCCTTCGATGATTTTGAAGGCCTCGATGAGCTGATCGACGACAAAACTAAGGCCTTGTTCTGCGAATCAATTGGTAATCCCGCGGGGAATATTGTTGATTTACAACGTTTAGCCGAGATTGCCCATAAGCATGGCGTACCTTTAATTGTCGATAATACGGTCGCAACCCCAGTGTTATGTCGCCCGTTTGAGCATGGCGCCGATATCGTTATTCATTCTTTAACCAAATATATTGGTGGCCATGGCACGACCATTGGCGGGGTGATTATCGATTCTGGCAAGTTTGATTGGGTCGCCAATAAGGAAAGATTTGCCTTACTCAACCAAGCCGATCCTTCTTATCATGGCGTGGTTTATACAGAAGCCTTTGGCCCCGCAGCATTTATTGGTCGCTGCCGTGTGGTACCGCTGCGTAATACCGGCGCCGCACTGTCACCGCACAGCGCATTCTTACTGCTGCAAGGCCTTGAAACCTTAAGCCTTAGAATGGAGCGCCATTGCTCGAACGCGCTAGCATTAGCCGAATATTTGGTGTTGCATCCGGCGGTGAGTTGGGTGAATTACGGCGCCTTGCCGAGCAGCCCTTATCAGGATAATTGCCACAAGATCACTGGCGGAAAAGCCTCTGGGATCATTAGCTTTGGGATTAAAGCGGCCACGCCTGAAGAAGGTAAAATTGCCGGCGGACGTTTTATCGATGCGTTGCAGATGATCCTGCGTTTAGTGAACATCGGCGATGCGAAATCTTTGGCCTGTCACCCTGCGAGTACTACGCACAGACAGCTCGATGCCGATGAACTGGCAAGGGCTGGCGTGTCTGAAGATCTTATTCGTATCTCAGTTGGGATTGAGCATATTGACGACATCATTAACGATGTGGCGCAGGCGCTCGATAAGGCACTGGTGAGCAAGTAGTTCTTATCGAATAGCCCATGTCGAATAGCTGATACCCCATCGATTTATTAAATCGTTAACAGTAAAAAGCCGCCATTGATTCAATTCGATGGCGGCTTTTTTAGTGCTTTTAAAACGATGTTAATCTTGCTGCAATCGATTTCTCGCCTTCTGGTAGAAGTAAGAAACGGTAAGCAAAATAACCCCGATCAGCATAAAGGCAATCACCTTTTGCACTAGTTCGAAGGACGCCATATCCAGTAATAGCACCTTGAGCGTCGATAGGATAAATAGCCCTGCGGCGAGGCGGATCATATCGGCATTTTGTGGTTTTAAGCTGATAAACATCAACACACTGCCATGGATAACCAATAAAATCGCGCTGAGTGGGGCGGCAATCATGTTATCGAAGCTATAACTCCACATGAAGTAACTCAAGGCGAGTAACAGATGCCAACCCCACTTAAGTCCTTGTAAAGGTAAGATACGTCTATGTAAGCGTATTGCTGCGCCGTGCTGCAAGATAAGCCTTGCTAGGAGTGCCAGCGATAAAAACTCGATTAACACAAATGAGGCATTATCACGATTGAGCCCAAGCGTGATCTCAAAATGCAACATGATGGGCAACAGGGCTAAGCCTAACGTTAGGCCGTAGGCGAGATGGTAGCTTTCCTTTATTGCGGCTTGGATTTCGGCGACTAGAGTTAACTTCATGCTATGTGAGGCTTGGCCTTCAGCTCTTTTTCTTAAACTTTTTTGGATAAGCAATGCAAAATAACCACTTAAGGCTAATGCTGTCATCGCTATTCCTACTAGCTCTGAATGATTAAAACCATAAACGATTACGGCCAATACCAGTGCAAAGTAATAAGGGCTCAGTTGCCATTGTAGCTGCAGCAAGGGGCGCCATGTTTCGGGTAATTGGCGATAACGAAGCAGGGTGAAGCCCATAAACAGGGCGCCAACGGTCAGCGCCGCGAGTCCTTGCCAAGCGTGAATAAGACATAGCGAGGCTGTCATCATAACCGCTAGCCAAGTGAGGATTTTGGCCTCTATGTTCAAACTCTTATGCTTAACAAAATAGGCTAAACCTAGGCTCATAAAGGTGCTCAGCCAGAGGGCGAACGCGGTATATTCCCAATAGTTGCGGATAACTTTAGGCAGCAGAATAAGCGGCAGCAGCAAATAGCAGCAGATTTGCACGCTGTAAGCGGCTTTAGCAAATAGGGCATCTTTATAGTGGCGGCGATACCAATAATGGGCCAAGAGTAAGGCGGTAAATAACTCAATTCGTGCCAGTTTGGCCATAAGCGGCTGGGCGCTAAAGCTAAAACTGTCCGCGAGCGTTATGCCTTCAACGACCTTAAAGAGCAGCGGTAATAGCAAGATCCAAGCGGCAAATTCGCTGATAACGAGTTTGTCCTTTGCGCTTAAATACAGCAGTAATAGGCTGACCAGCGGCAAGATAGCGAGATAGTAATCGCTGCTCAAAAGGTAAGCCGCGAGGATAATTGTCGCCACATAAAAACCGCTTAATAGTTCTTTTAGTATTCTGCAAAGCTGATGTTCTAACGCAGAAAGCGGCGCATGGGTGAATGTTAATAGTCGAATGGCAAAGACTAAGGCGGCGCAACTTAAGGCCAGCGCTATCAGCGAAAAGCCAAAGGCCGATAAAGGTGAAATCGATAAGGTATCTAACATTCTGGATTCTAACAGTGCCATGCTATCTAGCACGCTAAACGCATTTAGCCCTAATCCCATCAGCAGTAATACATATGCTTCGGCGCGCACCGAAACCAGCTCTTCTTTGGTGCCAATCCATAACAGTAATAAGGCTTCGAGCAGTAAGACTAAGCCGAGGAAATCATGGCTGAGTAAATACAGCGCCGCGAATCCGGCAAAACTTCCTGCAAAGACTAACAATAAGCCGCTGCAGGCTTTTTCTAAGCGGCTTTTTAGCTGCCAATAGAGGGCAGCACAAATTAGAGCATTAACCGCAAAGATTTCCCCTGCGAACTCAGTAAATTGCGTTAATTCGAATAGCACAAAGGCGAGCAATGCAATCGGCAGAGCGAGCATGCGATGGCTCAGCGTATTGCTTGGTTGTTTATCTTGATGGGTAAATTGATAGGGAAATATTAGGCCGGTGATGCCGTAGAGATAAAAGGTCGCATTAATACTGATAAGCGCCAGCAGACTGCCGCCGCCAAAGTCGGTGAGTGGCAATGGCACAAAATAGCTAAAGGCTTCGATGCAGCCAATGTGCAGCAGGGCGGTGATTTCCACTAATAGCGGCCACTTTAGCTTACGACTCTGGGCAAGGGCGCCGGCACCAATAAGCAGTAAATAAGGAAGATACAGTAGCGGCGCGTAGCTTTGGGATAACAGCATCATAGGCGCGGTTGAGCCGCCGACTAAGGCGATGACGGCAATGACTTTGGCATCTAAGCGCATCGACAGGCCATAACCTGCCAGAGTGATCAATAACAGTAAGATAAAACTCGCGCTATTGGGGATGATTTCAAAATATGGCCCAATAAAGTAAGCGCAGAGAAAGTTAAGGATAAGGCCTAATCCGACTATCCCTGAACCAAAGTCCGCCATGCCTGCGCGTTTTTGGCGAATAAAAATTCCGCCAGCTATGATAGCGTTCGCACTGGCAAACCCGAGTAGGGCTTTGCCCAGTTCAGAGAACCAATGGTTGATGGAATATTGCAGTAAGTAACCAAAGCCTAAGGTCAGGGTGATGATCCCCGCGACTGTCATCAAGAAGACTGGCCCTAATCCCTTGGCTTGATAATGATGGTAGAAGGATTTGATTTGTTCGGTAATTGCGCCAAAGGGCGCCATGATGGCCGCTAATCCTTGGGATAACAGATCATCAAATTGACTCGCCACTTGCACGCTTGCCTGTAATTTGACTTCATCACTCAGTTGTTGGCCCTGCGCCTGGTATTCGGTTTTAGCGACTTGTTCTGCTGAGGTATTTTTGGTGTTTCTTTGCCAAGGGTTTCCTTGCACAGCGTTTTGCTGCCATGGGTTGGGTTCTACAGGAACTGGCTCTACGGGAGTGGACTCAAGGATTGGTGTGTGTATCGCATAGGTTAATGTGGGCGCGTTATCGGCGGCGGGAACCACTGCCGCAATCGATGCAGCACCCGCTGTCATACTATCTGCCGCCATACTAAGACTGGTGTCAGAGGCGTCTTCAGTCGCAATTTGCTGACTTAAGGTATCGAGCTTAGTTGAAAATTCTGCCAACTGGCGGCTGAGTGAAGATTGCTGCGATAAATGCAGCGACTGTAATTGTGCCAGCTCAGCTTTTAGTTGGGCGACGTCATCCTTTAACGGCATATCTCAATCCTAGTTAAGTGCCTAATTGCTGTAGAAGCTTAGTGTTTAACCATTAGTGCTTAAGAATTCGTGCTTAAGAATCTAATTGCTAGAAAACAAACAGCTTAAAAACTAATAGCTTAAAAAAATTTAGCGCTTAAGAATTTAAGTACTTAAGCACCTTTGCAATAGGATTGTACTTGCGGCAGGGGATTTCGGCTAGCCATAGCGAGTGTCACAAAGTGCTGATAGTGGAGTAGATCAAAATGTTAGCGGGTGCAGTTTAACAAAGAGCCAGACATTGCTGGCCCTGATTAAAGTACTCATTAGTGGCAGGAATTAGCGGCAGAATTATTTCTTTTGCGCCTGCAGGATCACAAATTTACCGTTGGAGGCGACTGTGGTGCAGTTTTTAAATAAGCGCTGCAATTTCACATGGTAAGCCAGATGGCGGTTGCCGACGATATGTAAGATGCCCCCGTCTTTTAAGCGGCGGCGAGCGTCTAAAAACATCTGCCACGCGATATGATCGGTAATGGCTTCACCTTGATGGAAGGGCGGGTTACACAGCACCAGATCCGGTTGCACTTCTTCTGGCAGATGCGTCATGCAGTCGTCCCAATAGAAGTGGCCTTTATCTGTCGGTAATTGATTACGAGCCCAGTTTGCCTTGGCTGATGCGACCGCCATTTCGGAATCGTCGATAAAGTGGATATCAGCTTCAGGGAATAACTGTGCGGTTCGCAGTCCCAGCACGCCATTGCCACAGCCGAGATCGACAATCGACTTGAAATCCCCTTTCGGCAGATTTTCGAGCATGATGCGTGCGCCAATATCGAGCTTGTTGGCGGCGAACACATTACTTAAGTTGCTGATCTCAAGTTGATATTCAGGTACGGCCCAAGTCACTTCTTTCGCTAATGGTCTTGGTTTGCCATCACTGACACAGGTAATCACTCGGGTGTTTTTCCACGCTAAGCTGGCGCTTGCTGGGCCTAAATGCTTAGCAAAGACATCGAGCAAGGCGCCATTAATCGATTTGGCTTTGGCTGCCACTAATATACGAGTGCCAGCGGGTAACACTTGCGATAAGCGTGTTAGCTGGTGGGCAAAGTAGCTTAAGTTTTTAGGCAACTTCATCAATACTAAGGCTAAGTTTTCTGGCAAGGTATCGCGGCTGGTAAACCATTGCAGATTATCCAGCGGCAACTGATTGCGGCCATGGTTTTGTTCTGTGCCTAAAAAGCTGGTTCTGGCATCGGTTTCAACACACAGTGGCCAACTTGGATTCAGTTTCGATACACCACAGCTTAAGGCGCCGAAACTGTCGTTGATAATGGCGGTTGGCACGGCTGCTTGCTCTGACTCAATAAGGCTTTTGAGTAAGTGTTCATCGGCGGCATCCCAAGCTTGAAGATTAGATTCCTGCTGAGCTGGATACCGTAAAAGTTCGAGTTCAACACCCGCTACTGAAAATTGTGTTGTCATGTGCCACACTGCGCCAATAAATTAAGGCGCAGATTATCGCAGATTTCATGGCGCAGTGCGACGGCTCTGCATTAAGGATGTATAGCCCTAATATATAGGCCTAATGTATCGTCCTAAATGCAGTCTTGCTGTGGACGAAGCGGTAATTAAACGGCCGGATAGGAGAGGGTGCTGAACAAGCAAGATGATGACCAAAGATAATAATCAGCGTGACCAGAGTGACAATCAAGGTGGCGGCCAAAGGGTTGACTTGTTTTCTGAACTTGAGCCTGATGCAGCGTCGGATCCTGATTTGCAGTTAAGTTTGAACATGGCCGAACAAGGTTCGAAAAAAACTGAGCAACCCACACCGCCCATCACCTTAGTGCGGGGTTATCTTAATGCTGAGCAGCAAGCTGCGCTGATGAAAGAAGCGCAGACTTACCCCTTAAGTCGCCCCGAAATCCAAGTATTCTGTCAGTTTCACGCGATTCCCCGCCAGCAAGTGTGGTTTGGCGACTCGGGCTGCGACTATTTATATTCAGGACTGTTTATCCGCGCCTTACCTTGGCCTAAATATGCCCATAAGTTGAGGGAAAAGTTAACGCGGGATTATGGCTTGGCCAGCAATGGGGTATTAGTCAATCGCTACGCAGATGGTAAGGATTGCATGGGAGCCCACAGCGATGATGAACCAGAAATTGCCCATGGAAGCCATATTGCGTCTATTACCTTAGGCGCCACGCGGGATTTTGTGCTTAAGCATAAACACAGCCAAACCAAGTACAACATCAGTTTGCACAGCGGCGATCTGCTGATCATGCATTGGCCCATGCAAAACGATTGGTTACACAGCTTACCTAAACGCTTGAAAATAAAAGAGCCCCGCTGGAACTACACCTTTAGACAACTCATCGTTAATTTCCATGGCTAAATGCTCGTTGTTAAATGCCCGTTGTTAAATGCCTACTGTTAACTGTTTGTGGCTGCGGACTGCCTGCCAAATAAGGTGAGATATCATGTGGTCGTAGATCAGCAAACCGAATAAGTGAATTTGATCTTTTCCACCTGAAGCAGTACTCTGCGGCCACTGGATTTCCCCATTCTGAGACTCGAATATGTCCAATACTCATGCGCAGGGCACAGTGGCTAACACTATCACGCAGAAGTTAACCGAAGGCTTCTCGCCGACGCACTTAGAAGTGATCAACGAAAGTAATCGTCACCATGTACCACCGAATTCAGAAACCCATTTCAAAGTAGTGCTCGTGAGCGAGCAGTTTGATGGTTTACGCCTCTTAGCCCGTCATCGATTGGTTAATACTCACTTAGCCCATGAGCTCGCCAATGGCGTGCATGCCTTGTCAATTCACACTTTCACTCAAAGTGAGTGGGATGCTAATGCGCAAGTGCCTAATACGCCAAATTGTCGCGGTTAATTAAAAATTATTGCAGTTAATCAATAGACTAATTAATCAGCTCTACAAAGTTAATTAGCTTAGAACCCAAGGCCACTCCTCATCGAGTGGCTTTTTGTTTTAAGTCAAACTAAGGTCATTTTCTGGTTTCCTTGCCCGAGTTTCTGGTTTCCCTATAGGCGTTTCTGTGTTAACAATATGTTCTATTTTAAGGGTTTGGGTGATGCGACTGCGGAGCTCTGTCCTGAGAGCATGTTCACGTCTGTTAGAACCATGGGCTCGTTTGATTTCAGGGAGAGTATTAAAAATGCGTAAGTTTGGGAGTGTGCTCGTCTTAATGCTGCTGATGGGGCTGAGCGGTTGTAATCCCGCAGCCAGTGACGCGCAAAGCGTAGCCGTTTCCCATGCCGCAACGGATGACCCCCAAGCTATTCCCGCTATTGAATGGCGCCTTGCGACCTCTTGGCCCAAAAACTTCCCCGGTTTAGGTATGGCTCCAGAACGCTTTGCCCATTTAGTCAATGACATGTCTAACGGTCGGTTAAAGATCCAGGTTTATGGCGCGGGTGAGTTAATGCCAGCGTTTGCCGTATTTGATGGTGTAAGTCAGGGTAAAATTCAAATGGCCCATGCCGCCTCTTACTACTGGAAAGGCAAGGCACCCGCGGCGCAGTTTTTTTCATCGATTCCCTTTGGTATGACGGCGCAGGAAATGAACGGCTGGTTACACTACGGCGGTGGCATGGCGTTGTGGGATGAAGTGTATCGCCCCTTTGGCATCATTCCCCTCGCGGGTGGCAATACGGGCATGCAAATGGGCGGCTGGTTCAATAAACCGATTAATACGATTGCCGATTTTAAGGGATTGAAGATCCGTATGCCGGGCTTGGGCGGCGAAGTATTAAAGCGTGTCGGCGCTATTCCTGTGAATATGGCGGGGCGTGAACTCTATGGTGCGCTACAAACTGGCTCGATTGATGCGGCTGAGTGGGTGGGGCCATTGAACGACCTTGCCTTCGGTCTACATAAAGTGGCGAAGTACTACTATTATCCTGGTTGGCATGAGCCGGGTTCTAATATGGAATTCTTGATTAATAAAGCCGCCTTCGAGAGTTTACCTCAAGATTTACAAGTCATAGTTAAAGTCGCGGCGAGAGCCATTAACCAAGATATGCTCGATGAATACACGACCCGTAATGTTGCCGCCCTTGAAACCTTAGTGAATGATGAAGGGGTGGTGCTTAAGGCGTTTCCACCGAAAGTGTTGTTGGAACTTGAGAAAATCTCTAAACAAGTGATTGAAGAGCAAGCTAATCAAGATCCCTTAATGCGCAAAGTGTACGCCGCCTATCACGCCTACGAGCAAGGTGTGCGCCAGTATCATAAAATATCTGAGGATGCTTACAGCCAACAGCGTCAACACTAAATGCGTGGTGTTTTTAGCACTCACTGTCACATTAACAGCTGATTTATATGAGATGATTTCATCTTAAATTATCTTGTTATCGGCGTAATTCATTTGGTGTTATGCTTGCAAGCCATAAATAGACAGTTACAGTGGCGTTGATATCGCCCTGAGAATTTGGAGATCCCTATGCCATTACTTGATAGCTTTACCGTTGATCATACTCGAATGAATGCCCCAGCAGTTCGTGTTGCTAAGCACATGAGCACGCCAAAGGGCGATGCGATTACGGTATTTGATCTACGTTTTTGCGCACCGAATAAAGATATTCTCAGTGAGCGTGGTATTCACACTCTGGAGCATTTATTCGCTGGCTTTATGCGTGACCATTTAAATGGTAGCAATGTTGAGATTATCGATATTTCGCCAATGGGATGCCGTACCGGCTTTTATATGAGTTTGATTGGTGAGCCGACTGAGCGCCAAGTGGCCGATGCGTGGTTAGCTGCGATGGAAGATGTGCTTAAAGTGGTTGAGCAGTCTGAAATCCCTGAGCTGAACGAATACCAATGTGGTACGTATGAGATGCATTCATTAGAGCAGGCACAAGATATCGCCCGTAATATTATTGCGGCTGGCGTGAGTGTGAATCGCAATGATGATTTGAAATTAAGCGACGAAATTCTAGGTAATCTGTAACGGTTTGCACTCTTACTTGTATAAGAGTGCCTAGCCAGTAAATTCAGTTTCCTGAAGTTAATGAGAGAAAGCGACGAGAGTCGCTTTTTTTTTCAAACAAATTCAGCTATTTTACAAGTTAATAACAAAAACACCGTACGCTAACAAAATTTTTGGGAGCTTGGTATGCCTAGTCGTTACTTCACAGTATCACTCTGTGCAATTTCTGTATCTCTTGCCTGTTCTAACACAACGTTCGCCGATGATTTCCACAGTCAAATGCTTGAACTGAATCAGCTCAATGACACATTCCACTCCACTGCTGACAGTTTAGCGTTAGGCCAGTTAACGGCTTTGACGGTTTTACCTGCAGATCTTAACGGAAATCCAGCAAGCATTAGTATGCGCAGCGCGAGTCAAGGCGTGGCCGTATTGCAAGATAGAGTGTATTTCTCACCTGCGCCTTATTCTGCACCGCAATTACAACTATTACCCAATCTGCTGCAACAACAGAGTGTCACTGTCACGCCAATGGCGAATATGGCGGTTGGTGGGCAAGGGGCGTTTGGGGTGGTGAGTTATCAAACCTTACCTGTAGCCGAGCAAGCGGAAAACAGTAAGGTAACGCTCGAAGGCAATACGGATGCTGACTACAGTGTCGATGTGAATTGGGGCGTGAAGCAAAAAGAATACGGCATGATACTCGCGGTTAACTACAGCGATGGTAGCGGCGCCGATCACTTGCTCAATGGTCAAGATACTGACCGCCAAACCACTGATATCTTATTTAAAATCAACGCCGCGAGTTTACTCGGCGCCAGAAGTCCACAGGTGACTGAGTTTACCTACCAGTTCCTCGATGATGATAGCTATCGCTCCCAACTCGGCTTAACGCAGGCCGATTGGCAACAAGACCCGATGAGTTTGTATTCGGCCACTGCGGCAGATAAGCACCAAGGGCGACACCATAAGTATCAACTATCGCACCAAGTTGCGCTTAGTGGTGGGCATAAGGTCATCACGGACTTTTATTATCAATCCTATTCGCAGCAATTAAATCAACTTAATCAATTTGATGGGCAAATGCTCGATACCCAGAGTTTAGCAGCGCTGGCCGCATTTGAACGGCAGCCGACAGTCGATGGCGTCGCGGTCGCCTCGTTACAACAAGACAATGATTTTAGCTCCTTTGGGGTACAAACTGAGTCAGTGAATCAGTATGGCGCTCATCAAATTAGCTATAGCGCCCGTTACCATACGGATAAAGCCGAGATGCATCTTGGCGATCAGCAGAGTCTATGGCAGCAGGACTTGAGTGTAGTGAGTGATGTACCCAATGCGCTGTTGGCTTATACCGATGATGCGACGGCATTCACTTCGGCCATCGACTCCTTGTTTAATTGGGATGGATTGCAGCTCAAACTCGCGCTCGCCTATGAAAAAGTGGATGTTAATCGCAAGGTCAATTTAGCCTACGCCGGACTCGAAGCGGCAGATTTTTCCGACAGCGATTGGATGCCACAACTTGGCGTTTTATATCATGCTGGAGATTGGCGCTTTAGTACGGATATTCGACGTTCATGGACCGCCGCGAGTGCGGGGAATCTTGAGCAAGAGGCACAAGTGTCGCTGCAATATCAAGTCAGCGCCCAATATGCCAGCGAGCGTTTTAGTGCTGATATCAAAACCTACGTCCAAGATTTTGATAATCTGCATGTCAATTGCGATGCGTATACCCAATGTGCCGACAGTCGATTGTGGGTTCAAGGCAATGTCGTGGATGTGCTGACCAAAGGAGTTGAGCTGAATCTTGGCTATCAGTGGGAACTGGGCAGCGTGCAGTTACCTTTAGCCTTGAATTATCAGTATTCAAATGCCGAGTATCAAACCAATAGCTGCAATGAAATCCAAGGTTGCGTCGTGGCTGGCGATAGGGTGGCTTGGTTACCCAAGCAGCAACTGCAGTTGAGTGCTGGGATGAAATACGCAGAATATGAACTGCATGCGAATGTCTTTTATCAATCGGAGCGCGAAATGGGCCAATTTGGCGCCCAATTACAGCCTGTCGCCGCACAATGGCGGGTAGATTTAGCGGCGAATTATCATTTTAACCGTCACCATGAGATTTATTTTCGGATAGAAAACCTCTTAGATGAGACATTAGTCACAACAGCATCAAATAGCGGAATTCGATCGGAAAATGGACGTATTAGCTATTTAGGTTATCAATGGCGCTTTTAAGTTGAATTTTATTTCGTTTGAATTTAAATCAATTGAAACAAATAAGATCGATTTAAGCCGTGTTTAGTGGATGTTTCGACTTTTTGCTAAATTAAATCTTTAATTATTAATGCTATAGTACCCAGTGGCCGTAATATTCTCTCTTTCTGATCAGTCACTAGGTCGGAAGGTGAACGCCGTAGCGCATGATTCTTTTCAATCCGTATTTTAGGTTTGAAATCACCTATAATTTTCGTGGCGATGCCAAGTCAATTGGGGTAAAATGCGCGCGACCAGCGTGATTGCGATCGCATTTCTGTGATAAATCTGCGCTAGCTCAATGCAGTAGGTTTTGTTTAAAACCTAAGTATTTAGCAGGAACGCGGCGCATTGTCTTTCCTTCAAACGTAGTGCTTGTGGATATGATTACAATTAAGAAAGGATTGGAACTGCCTATAGCAGGCGGACCAGAGCAAGTTATCCATAATGGCCCAGCCATTAAACATGTAGCTACTTTGGGTGAAGAGTATATTGGCTTACGTCCAACGATGAAAATCAAAGTGGGCGATAAAGTACAAAAAGGCCAGGTTCTTTTTGAAGATAAGAAGAATTTAGGCGTTAAATATACGGCTTTAGCCAGTGGTACTATATTAGACATTAACCGGGGCGCCCAGCGTGTTCTGCAGTCTGTTGTCATTGAAGTGGAAGGAAACGAAAGCGTTGCCTTTGCTAAATATGATGCCACTGCACTCGATACGCTCGACTCGCAGTTAGTCCGTGACAATCTGATCGAATCAGGTTTATGGACTGCTTTGCGTACTCGTCCTTTTAGCAAAGTTCCTGCTGTAGACTCTTCTGCTGCTGGTATTTTTGTAACCGCAATAGATACTCAACCTCTTGCCGCTGATCCTGTTGTGGTGATCCGTGAGCATAAAGAAGATTTTGCTAATGGTCTTAAGGTCTTAGCAAGACTTACTGACGGTAAAGTTTACCTTTGTAAAGCGCCTGGCGCTGATATTCCTGCCGCAAACGCCCAAGTTGAAGAATTTGCTGGTGTGCACCCTGCAGGATTAGTCGGTACTCATATTCACTTCTTATTGTCTGCCTCTGCAAAACGTACCGTTTGGCATATTGGTTACCAAGATGTAATAGCAATTGGTCAGCTATTTACGACGGGTGAACTCAATACCGAACGTGTTATTGCGATCGCAGGCCCTAAAGCGGCTAAGCCAAGACTCGTACGCACTGTTGTGGGCGCGAGCATGACTGAATTAACCGCAGGTGAAGCGTTAGATGGCAATGTTCGTCTGATTTCAGGCTCTGTTCTGAATGGTCGTACAGCCGTTGGCCCACAAGGGTATTTAGGTCGTTACCATGTTCAAGTAAGTCTGTTAGAAGAAGGTACAGAGAAAGAATTTTTAGGCTGGGTATTACCAGGCTCAGACAAATATTCTATCACTCGTGCATTCTTAGGACATCTTGCTCCTTCTCGTCTGTTCAGTATGACGACCAGTACAGGTGGTTCAGACCGCGCTATGGTGCCAATTGGTAACTATGAGCGTGTAATGCCATTGGACATTCTTCCTACTATGTTGTTGCGTGACTTGATTTCAGGTGACTTTGACGGTGCTGCTACTTTAGGCGCGTTAGAGTTAGATGAAGAAGATCTCGCACTGTGTACGTTCGTATGTCCAGGCAAGTATGACTACGGTTCATATCTGCGTGACTGTTTAGATACGATCGAGAGGGAAGGCTAATGAGCTTGAAAGATTTTTTCGAACGTATTGAACCCGACTTTGAAAAAGGCGGTAAATACGAAAAGTTTTATGCCCTATTCGAAGCGGCATACACAATTTTTTATACCCCAGGTAAAGTGAACAAGGGCAAAACCCACGTTCGCGATAACCTCGACCTAAAACGTATGATGATTACGGTTTGGGCTTGTGCTTTCCCAGCGATGTTCGTGGGTATGTACAACGTAGGTTTACAAGCTCAATTAGCTTTAGTGGCTGGTTTTGCTACCCCTGACGTATGGCAAGTGAGCTTGTTCAGCATGTTCGGTACCGAACTGACGGCAAACTCTGGCTGGCCTGCGCTAATGTGGTATGGCGCCTGTTTCTTCCTACCTATCTACGCGGTGACCTTCGCTGTCGGTGGTATCTGGGAAGTGCTGTTTGCCTCTATCCGCGGCCATGAAGTCAACGAAGGTTTCTTCGTTACCTCTATCCTGTTCGCTTTAACGCTGCCAGCAACTATCCCATTATGGATGGTGGCGCTGGGTATCACCTTCGGTGTGGTCGTGGCGAAAGAAGTGTTCGGTGGTACAGGGCGTAACTTCTTAAACCCAGCACTAGCGGGTCGTGCCTTCCTGTTCTTCGCTTATCCGTTGAACATGTCGGGTGATACCTCATGGGTTGTGGCTGACGGCTACTCAGGTGCGACTGCACTGAGCCAAGCTGCTGCGGGCACATTAGATTACGCAATTAACCAAAACTGGTGGGATTCGTTCTTCGGGTTCATTCCAGGTTCAGTGGGCGAAGTGTCTACATTAGCGATTCTGTTAGGTGGTTTGGTCATCATCTACACGCGTATCGCTTCATGGCGCATCGTTGGCGGTGTAATGGTCGGTATGATTGCCATTTCTACTCTGCTGAACGTTGTCGGTAGCGACACTAACCCAATGTTTGCAATGCCTTGGTACTGGCACTTAGTGTTAGGTGGTTTTGCGTTTGGCATGATGTTTATGGCGACAGACCCAGTGTCAGCGTCATTCACTAACCAAGCTAAATGGGCATACGGTATCTTGATTGGTGCAATGGCTGTGTTTATCCGCGTGATTAACCCTGCATTCCCTGAAGGCATGATGTTGGCAATTTTGTTTGCTAACTTGTTCGCGCCATTGTTCGACCACTTCGTGGTTCAGGCAAATATCAAGCGGAGGATTGCCCGTGGCTAGTAATAAAGATTCGTTCGGCAGAACCTTATTTATCGTCGTTGGCCTATGTCTAATTTGTGCGATATTTGTGTCTACTGCAGCAGTGTTACTGAGACCGACTCAAGCAGAAAATAAACTGCTCGATAAGCAAAAGTACATTCTGGAAGCCGCTGGTCTTATCGATACTAAAGCTGGCAAGGTCACCAAAGCGCAAATTCTGGATACGTACGGCAAACACATCGAAGCTAAACTGGTCGATTTGAAAACGGGTGCTTGGGTTGATGGTGTTGATGCTGACACTTATGATCAACGTAAAGCGTCTCGTGATGTGAAAACCTCATTTGTACCTGAGAACGACATTGCTTCTGTGAAACGCGTAGCGGATAACGCTGTGGTTTACCTCGTTCGTGATGAACAAGGTAAATTGACCAGTGTGATTCTGCCAATCCATGGTTATGGCCTTTGGTCTACTATGTATGCCTTCCTTGCTATGGATGCTGACCTAAACACAGTGCAAAGCTTAGTCTACTACGAGCAAGGCGAAACGCCTGGCTTAGGTGGCGAAGTGCAAAATGCTCAGTGGAAAGCGAAATGGCATGGCAAAAAGTTATTTGATGAGCAAGGTAAACTCGCTATCAGCGTAACGAAAAACCCAGCTGTTGCTAGCACTGAATACGGTGTAGACGCATTATCTGGCGCAACCTTAACGAGTAACGGTGTGCAACATTCACTGACATTCTGGTTAGGGAAAGAAGGTTTTGCGAGTTTCATTGAAAAAGCACGCAATGGAGGTCTCAACTAATGTCTGACGCTAAAGAACTGAAACAGGTTCTGACCGGACCTATAGTCAACAACAACCCGATTGCTTTACAAGTACTTGGTGTATGTAGTGCATTAGCGGTAACGAGCAAGCTCGAAACTGCACTGGTAATGGCGTTGGCGTTAACTGCGGTAACAGCGTTTTC
Source organism: Shewanella sp. DAU305 (assembly GCF_026802235.1). NCBI lineage: Bacteria > Pseudomonadati > Pseudomonadota > Gammaproteobacteria > Alteromonadales > Shewanellaceae > Shewanella > Shewanella sp. DAU305. The sequence continues at coordinate 4,314,902 of NZ_CP113808.1, read as the reverse complement.
GAACCTGTTTATCTCAATGATCCGTAATCATATTCCAAGCAGTGTGCGTATTATCGTACAGATGACCATTATTGCCTCTTTGGTAATCGTGGTTGACCAATTGCTGCAGGCTTATGCTTATCAGATCTCTAAGCAGCTGTCGGTATTCGTCGGTCTGATTATTACGAACTGTATCGTAATGGGTCGTGCCGAAGCCTACGCGATGAAAACACCGCCAATGATGAGCTTTATGGATGGTATCGGTAACGGTTTAGGTTACGGTGCGATTCTGTTAGCTGTTGGCTTCGTACGTGAACTGTTTGGTAACGGTTCTCTGTTCGGTGTTGAAATCTTGCACAAGATCTCTGATGGCGGCTGGTACCAACCAAACGGTCTGCTACTACTGCCTCCGAGTGCGTTCTTCCTGATCGGTGTTCTGATTTGGATTATTCGTACCTATAAGCCAGAGCAAGTTGAAGCAAAAGGGTAAGTGCGATGGAACATTATATTAGCCTGTTAATTCGCTCTGTTTTCATTGAAAACATGGCACTGGCCTTCTTCCTAGGTATGTGTACTTTCTTGGCTGTGTCAAAGAAAGTCACCACAGCCATGGGCCTAGGGATTGCGGTAGTTGTAGTGTTAACTATCTCTGTCCCAGCAAACCAAGTTATCTATCAAGGGCTGCTAGCTCCTGGTGCACTTGCTTGGGCTGGCGCACCTGAAGCTGACTTAAGCTTCTTGAAATTCATTACCTTTATCGGTGTGATTGCAGCTTTGGTTCAAATTCTGGAAATGGCACTGGACAAGTACTTTCCACCTTTGTACAACGCATTAGGTATTTTCTTACCTTTGATCACAGTGAACTGCGCGATTTTCGGTGCGGTATCATTCATGGTTGAGCGTGACTACAAGTTAGGCGAGAGTGTGGTGTTTGGTTTCGGCTCAGGAGTGGGTTGGGCATTAGCTATCGTATTGATGGCCGGTATCCGTGAGAAGCTGAAGTATGCCGACGTGCCTAACGGCCTACGTGGTTTAGGTATTACCTTTATCACTGCTGGTTTGATGGCCTTAGGTTTCATGTCGTTTTCTGGTGTGTCTCTGTAAGAGACACATAACGGCTTCTTGAATTGGACCTTCTAAGGATAAGTTAATGGATATTCTTGGTATTTTTAAATCTACTCCGCTCGAGGTTTACCTCGGTGTGAGTATGTTTACTGCTATCGTCCTCATCTTGGTATTAGTGATTTTATTTGCTAAGTCTAAGTTAGTGGCTAGCGGTGACATCACGATCGGCATTAATGACGATCCTGAAAAAGCAATTACAACCGGTGCTGGCGGTAAGTTGTTAGGCGTTTTGGCTAACAGCGGTATCTTCGTATCGAGTGCGTGTGGTGGCGGTGGCTCATGTGGCCAATGTCGCGTGGTGATTAAGTCTGGCGGCGGTGATATTCTGCCAACAGAACTTGACCACATTAGCAAAGGTGATGCCCGTAAAGGCTGTCGTCTTTCTTGTCAGGTTAACGTTAAGAACGATATGGAAATCGAGCTTGACGAAGAAATCTTCGGTATCAAGAAATGGGAATGTGAAGTTATCTCTAACGATAACAAAGCCACTTTCATTAAAGAACTGAAGCTGCAAATTCCTGATGGCGAATCTGTACCATTCCGTGCTGGCGGTTATATTCAAATCGAAGCACCTGCTCACCATGTTAAATATGCAGATTTCGATGTACCTGCACAATACCGTGGCGACTGGGAACACTTCGGTTTCTTCAATCTTGAATCTAAGGTTGATGAAGAAACTATCCGTGCATACTCAATGGCTAACTACCCAGAAGAGTTCGGTATTATCATGCTGAACGTGCGTATTGCTACGCCTCCACCACGTAACCTGACTCTGCCTTGCGGTAAGATGTCATCTTATATTTGGAGCTTAAAAGCTGGCGATAAAGTGACAATTTCTGGCCCATTCGGTGAATTCTTCGCGAAAGATACCGATGCAGAAATGGTGTTTATCGGCGGTGGTGCGGGTATGGCGCCAATGCGTTCACATATCTTCGACCAACTGAAGCGTCTTCAGTCTAAACGTAAGATGAGCTTCTGGTACGGTGCACGTTCTAAGCGTGAAATGTTCTACGTAGAAGACTTCGACGGCCTCGCGGCTGAGAATGATAACTTCGTATGGCATGTGGCACTTTCAGATCCTCAACCAGAGGATAACTGGGATGGTTACACAGGTTTTATTCATAACGTATTGTATGAAAACTATCTGAAAAACCATGATGCACCAGAAGATTGTGAGTTCTACATGTGTGGACCTCCAATGATGAACGCTGCCGTAATTGGTATGTTGAAAAATCTTGGTGTCGAAGACGAAAACATCCTGTTGGATGACTTCGGCGGCTAATGTTCATTAGTCCTAGATAGAAAAGTTGCAGATGTTGAGGATAATCTCTCATCTGCAACTTTTGCATTTAAGGGCCCAAATAAGAGTAGTAGGTCACTATGTTTCAGACCTTAAAGATCAATACCTCAGCACTAAAGCATTCATTTAACTGGCTAGTCCTCGTAGGGCTGGCCTTTTTTGTTTCAGCCTGTTCTAAGCAGAACGAAGTCATTTCGTTAGCGGGCAGCACTATGGGGACGACTTACCATATTAAAGTCGTGCCGAATGAGCAGATGCCGACAGCGCAGTTACTTCAAGCGGAAATTGATTTAGCCCTTGAGCTGGTCAATGATCAGATGTCGACGTATCGCCCTGATTCAGAATTATCCCGTTTCAACCAGTTGCCATTGGAGCAAAGCGTTGAAGTCTCAGCGGATACCATCAAAGTGGTGCAAGAGGGAGTACGTTTATATCAAGTGACGGATAAGGCACTTGATATTACCTTAGGTCCTTTAGTTAACCTGTGGGGATTTGGGCCAGATAAGCGTCCAACAAAGGTCCCGAGTCAGGCCGATATCGATGCGGCAAAAGCCAAAACCGGTATTAGTGAACTTTCCATTGAAGGTAACCGTCTAACTAAGCACAACGCCCATTTATACGTAGACCTATCGTCGATTGCCAAAGGGTTTGGGGTTGATAAAGTGGCTTCCATTCTTGATAAATACCACGCGACTGGGTATTTAGTTGAAATTGGTGGTGAGCTCAGCATTAAAGGTGCTAAAGGCGATGGCAGCTCTTGGCGCGTTGCCATAGAGCAACCAACCGATGACGGTTCTGAAGCCGTACAGCAGGTTATCTCACCAGGTACTATGGCGATGGCGACCTCGGGCGATTATCGTAATTATTATGAGGAAGACGGCCAACGTTTTACCCATATAATTGATCCGCGTACCGGTTTGCCGATCAATCATAGGCTAGCATCCGTGACCGTATTGCATCAAAATTGTATGACAGCCGATGGTTTTGCGACGGCTATGATGGTTTTGGGCACAGAAGCATCATTGGAGCTTGCCAAGAAGGAACACTTGGCGATAATGCTTATCGAAAAGCAAGGCGACGGATTTAAGGTCTACTATAGCGACGCCTTCAAGCCTTTCCTTATTTAGTTTTTGGAGTAAACCATGACCTCTTTTATCGCGGCATTTGTGATTTTGTTATTATTCTTTTTGCTCATGTCGATTGGTTATCTCATCAAGCGCAAAGCCGTTGAAGGAAGTTGTGGCGGTTTAGGTGTTCTAGGGATTGAGAAAGCGTGCGATTGTGATGACCCTTGTGACAAACGTAAACGTCGTATGGCCGCTGAAGAAGCGCGTCGTGAGAAGTTAACAAAAGACCGTATTATCTAACATTCTCTACATCGTCTGTTTTGACAATAGCCTCCCATCTGGAGGCTATTTTTTTGCCTGAAACTTATCAGCCTAGATGATTCACTTAAATTTATCCTTGGGATATGAGGGAGATAGCGCGCTAATCTAAGCGGAAATGAGAATGGTTGTTATCATTAAGTAGGTGAAATATAAAGATAATTTGAGTTGGCCGCTGAATTGTACTAGGCTAGAAGCTTGATTTAGATCAATCTTTTCACGCTTACCAAGGATAGTAACTTATGAAAGGTCATCCTAAAGTGGTTGGGCAACTGAATCGGGTGCTTACCTGTGAGTTGACCGCCATCAATCAATATTTTCTCCATGCCCGCATGTTTAAGCACTGGGGCCTTGAGAAGCTAAATCACGTCGAATACAAAAAATCCATCCAAGATATGAAGCACGCCGATAAGCTCATCGAGCGCGTACTGTTTTTGGAAGGCCTGCCAAATTTGCAGCAACTCGAGAAACTTCGTATTGGTGAACATAGCCAAGAAATGCTCGACTGCGATCTGGCCATGGTGCAAGAGCAGCTTACATTGCTGCGTGATGCCATTAGCCTGTGTGAAACCGAGCAAGACTATGTGAGCCGCGATCTGCTGGAAGACATTCTCGAAGATGAGGAAGAGCATTTAGATTGGCTCGAGTCGCAGCAAGAGCTCATTATGCTAACCGGTATTCAAAATTATCTTCAATCGCAAATTAGCGACCAATAGGAGCGGGATATGAAAGGCGATAAAGACGTCATCGATGCGTTAAATCGACTCCTAACGGGAGAACTCTCGGCAATGGATCAATATTTTGTCCATGCCCATATGTACGAAGATTGGGGCTTGAATGAACTCTATGAGCGCATCGCCCATGAGTCCGATGATGAAAAAGCCCATGCGGCCAAATTAGTACAGCGTATTTTATTCCTCGAAGGAACGCCTAATGTTGCCGCCCGTGAGGCGTTGAACATAGGTAAAGATGTGGAAGAGATGCTGCGTAATGATCTCGCCTACGAGTACAAGGTCGCGGACGATTTGCGCCAAGTGATTGCCCTGTGTGAGCAGAAGCAAGATTACCAAACCCGCGAAATCCTCGAAGTGTTACTCGACGATACTGAGTCGGACCACATGTATTGGCTCGAAAAACAACTCGGACTTATCGACCGTGTCGGGCTGCAAAACTACCTGCAAACTAAGATGTAATCACTAAATCTAGATCAGCGGGAGTGTCTCGCTGATCTTATTACCACCGCGGCCTATTTTTCGAATCTTTATATAGTCTATCTGACTGTAAAACTCTGCCTCTACAAACTCTTCCTCTGCAATCCGCCTTAAATTTAGCGAATCCTGTTATATGCTCAATATCCTTTCTTTACAAATACTTATTTACGTTTTTTATGGCAATTTCATCTGTTGTTAACAGGTAAAAATTGTTACCGTGTAAAACTATTTTTGCGAGCCATATTGTTAACTTGTTGGCCAGCCAGACGGGAAGATTGATGGGATATATGAAACGTTCTCTAAGTTTGCAGTTAGTGGTTACTATCGTTGGTTCGCTTGCTGTACTGCTTACCTTAGTCGCCGCTTTGTTGGTGACAAAAGAAAGTGATAACACGCGAAAGCAAGTCGATGCGGATATTTCGGCGCTGGTAGCCTTAAAAGCCAATGAGATCAGCGGCTACTTTATTGCTAAGGGACAAGTGATCCATTCAGTGTTTGCCGAGCCGGGTTTAGTGAAGTGGTTTACTCAGTATCACGCCCGTGGCAGTCATCTAGCAGCTGATCGCCAGTATCAAGACATTATTGGTTACTTTAAGTCTTTCTCCGATCGGGATAGCGATGTTAAGTCGGTGTTTTTTGGCTCGGCCAATACCTTCGAGTACTTTGACCTTAATGGTCGCTTCGATGGCGATCCAGATTACTACACCAACAAACGACCTTGGTGGCAGGAAGCGATCGATCAAGCTGGGCTCTTTGTTGGCGATCCAGCGGTCGATGCGAACGATGGTTCAATTTCTGCCACGGTTAAAACCCCCGTTTATGCGGCGAATGGTGAGCTGATTGGCATTGGCGGCATGGATATCTTGATTGATACCATTGGTAAATCCCTGCTGGCACCGATTAAATACCGTGATTTTGGCCAAGCTTTCTTAATGACAGACGAAGGCAAGCTAGTGTATTTCCCTGGTTTTTCCGAGCGTTTCCCGCCGGGTTCTTTGGCGAATCAAGTGGACACTCAGTTTAAGCAGACCTCAGGGTTTTCGGCATTAAGACAACAGATGCAAAGGGAAGCGCAAGGGTTTGCTAACGTCACGTTCAATGGCGTGCCCCAGCGGGTGAGCTTTGTGACTGTGGGCGGCGATTATCCCAAACAAAAGTGGCACTTAGCCTTTATGTTGCCCCACGAAGTGATTGAAGCGCCAGTGACCGCTGCGTTCTGGAATGCCAGTATAGTCGCCATAGGTATCATGCTGCTAATGGGCGTGACGGTATGGTTGATGTTGCTACCCTTTAGACGTCAACTCGCTAAGTTATTGGATGCGATGGAAGATATTGCCGAAGGTGACAGTGATTTATCAAAACGTATTCTAATGGATCGAGAAGACGAGTTAGGCAAACTTGGCGATGCCTTTAATCGCTTTGCCGAGAAAGTGCAGCACATGTTGTTGGATACGCGCAGCTTAACCCAAGAGGTTGGCACGGGCGTTATTGATGCGCGGCAGATCTGCGACTTAGCCGTGTCGTCGGTCTCATCGCAGAAGCAGCAGATAGATACGGTTGCTACCGCCGCAACGCAAATGGCGCAAACCAGTCAAGAAATGGCTGTCAGTGCCCAGAGGGCGAATGATTTTGCTCAGAAGGCGCAAACTCAGGCCCACGACGGTACACAGATTGTTTCCCGTGCGACCGAAGGGATGAAGGCACTGTCGCAACAAGTAATTGCGGCGGCGAAAGTGATTAAACACTTACGCAATAGCTCAGAGCAAATCGGTGAAGTCTTGAGCGTGATCCGTAACATTGCCGAACAAACCAATCTATTGGCATTGAATGCGGCGATTGAAGCGGCGCGTGCGGGTGAGCAAGGTCGCGGCTTTGCTGTGGTGGCAGACGAAGTGCGCACGTTGGCATCGCGTACCCAAGATTCTACCGCTAACATTCAAGGCATTATCCAAACCTTGCAACAAAGCGCATTGCAGGCTGAGCAAGTGATGGAATCGGGCGTTGAGCAAGCGAAAGCGGGGCAAGGGCTAACGACTCAGGTCGAAGCGGCACTGAATGATATTGCGACGGCGATTATGTCAATTCAGCAGCAAACGGTTGAAATAACCGTAGCAATCGATCAGCAAGCCGTGGCGGCCGAGGAAGTGGCGCTCAATGTCGATAATGTGCGGGGGTTGTCGGATCAGTCTTTGCTTTCGAGTCAGGACTTGTCGCAAAGCTTGCAAGGCTTTGAGGATATGACCCGCGCGCTCACACGCAATATCGGCCAATTTAAGATTTAAGCCTGAGTTGGTCAGTGAACTGTTTGCTCACTGACCATCAGCTCAATCACGGCATCACTCATAGTGCACTCACAAAAGGAGCTTAGGCTCCTTTTTATTTTAGGTTTCCCGCCTGATCCTCGCTAAATTGATGATGAATACTTGATTACTGTTTTTATATACAGTATTTTGGCGTTGGAGGAATTCAACGTGCGAAAAATTATTCACATCGATATGGACTGCTATTTTGCGGCAGTGGAAATGCGCGACTTTCCCGAATACCGTGGCAAGCCTTTAGCTGTGGGCGGCAGCAGCGATCGTCGTGGTGTTATTAGCACTTGTAGCTACGAGGCACGTAAATTCGGTGTGCGTTCGGCGATGGCGACCGCTTATGCCTTTAAGTTGTGTCCCGATCTCATTTTGGTTCCTGGGCGGATGCAAGTTTATAAAGATGTGTCGCTGCAAATTCGTGAAATCTTCTCCCGTTATACCCAATTGGTTGAGCCGTTGTCCTTAGATGAAGCCTATTTAGACGTGAGTGAGTGCCAACAATATAAGGGCTCGGCGACCTTGATTGCGCAGGCCATTCGCCGCGATATCTTAGCCGAAACTGGGTTAACCGCTTCGGCTGGCATAGCCCCTGTGAAGTTTTTGGCTAAGGTTGCCTCTGATCTGAATAAGCCAAACGGCCAATATGTGATTACCCCAGAGACACTCCCTGAGTTTGTTAAAACCTTATCGCTGCGTAAAATTCCCGGTGTCGGCAAAGTCACCGCCGAAAAGCTCTCCTCGCTTGGGCTCAATACCTGTGGTGATGTGCAAGCCTACTCTAAACCTGAGTTATTGGCGCGATTCGGCAAGTTTGGTGGCGTGCTGATTGAGCGTTCCCAAGGCATCGATGAGCGGGGCATTTCCGCCGACAGAGAGCGTAAATCAGTGGGTGTTGAAACCACGCTGGCGAAGGATATTTATAGCCTAGAGCAGTGCCAACAAGTGATGCCGGGATTGATCCAAGAATTAGCCCTACGTTTGAGCCGCAGCGCTAAAGAGCGCAAAATTCACAAGCAAGTGGTCAAGCTCAAGTTTAATGATTTCAAGCAAACCACTATCGAGCATCGTAGCGATGAAGTCTCTATTGTGATGTTTTATGATCTACTAGCACAGGCGATGGTAAGGCAAGAGGGCCGCGGCATTCGCCTATTAGGTATTTCGGTCGGCCTCGCCGATTCTATCCTCGCAGTGCCCGAAATCCCAAATGCCCAGACTCAGCTTGATTTAGCGCTCTAGCTGTTTACTGAGTCGATAAGCCGCAGACTCATGCCTGAATGGCTCAATAAGCCTCGGGTGGATTCGCCAACATAAAATCAATTAACAGTCTGACCCGCAAGGGTAAATTGTCCCGATCGCGATACATCAAGTAGGCGGTGCGCGGAATACCTTGCCATTCTGGCAGTATTTGAACGAGCTTGCCGCTTTGTATCTGTTCACTCGCCATGCTGATGGGTAATAGTCCAATACCGAGTCCCGCCACCACAGCCTGACTGGCGATCGCCATATCATCGACGGCTAATTTGATGTTCCCCCTCGGCTCAAACTCGAAATTTTGCCCTGTGATATTGTGCTGTAAGCGCCATGTTTTTACGGGCTTTGCGATGATAACTGGATGCTGTTCGAGTGCTTCTATGGATTGCAGTGCATGCCACTGGGTTGCCGATGTGCTGGCGCAAAGCACAAAGCTAATCGTGGTGAGCGGCCTTGCAATCCAATCGGGATCTTTAGGTTCACCTACTCGAAAGGCAATATCGATAGCGTTTTCACTGACATCGATGTTCATGTTCGACAGGCTTAAATCGATGTCGATATTGGGATAATGCCGTTGGAAGGCGTTGAGTGATTCACCCAGCCAGCGATAGGTAGTGTTAATGGGCGCCGAGATCCGCAGTTTGCCAACCGCTTGATGTTTATCCGCATGCAACTCACCAGATACCTGGTTTAACTCGATAAACAGCGGGCCGCAGCGTTCGAGATAACGCTGACCTGTGGCGGTAAGGTTGACTCTATGGGCATCTCTGTGTAGTAAACGCAGGCCTAATGATTGTTCTAACAGATTGATTCGACGACTTAAGGTTGAAGGTGGAATGCCTAAGTGCTGCGCCGCGAGCTTAAAGCTCCCTTGTTGTGCCACCACCCAAAATAAGCGCATATCGTCTAAGGAATAATTAAGTTTCATATTTGGAATTTAAGCTCTCAATCTTGTAGGTTTTAATAATATATGAAACTAATAAACTAAGCTCAATACCAATTACCTCCCTAGAGTCCGATATGAAATCCCATACACCTTACATGACATTCGTTTGTCTACTGATTTGCGTTTTTAGCTGGGGTAGTGTGTTTCCCATTGCTAAGCGAGTGCTGGAGGAGATGTCAGGGGAATCCCTCGTATTCTGGCGTTTTACCATTGCGGCGGTGACTCTGGCGTTATATATCGTTTTCACTCGTCAAGCTTGGCCCAAATTGAGTTTGGCGCAATACATTGTCATAGCGCTAGTGGGCGTGATTGGTGTGGGCGGCTTAAATCTGGCGTTATTTAATGGGCTGCAGCACACCTCTGCCGCCAATGGCGCCTTGATTATGGCGCTCAGCCCGCTAGTGACTTCAATCGTCAACGCGCTATTACAGCGTGAATGGCTCAGCAGACAACAAGTGTTTAGCTTAGTGGGCGGTTTGGCGGGCGTATTGCTAGTGATCACTAACGGCAGTGTGCAGCAGTTGCTCAATTTTAGTTTTAACCAAGGTGATGTGATGATTGCCGCCGGTATGTTGGCGTGGAGTGGTTATACCATTTGTTCGCAACGGGTCGGCCATTGGTTGCCTGTGTTGCCATTTACCTTGCTGAGTATGATAGCAGCCAGTGTGTCTATGTCCGTTGTTGGGCTAGGCCGTGGGGAGTTTCACCCTTGGCAGGAGCTGATGGGGCTGTCGACAACGGCTTTTTCTAGCGTGCTCTACATAGGTTTATTCGCGACGGTGCTTGGTTATCTGTTTTGGATTAACGGCGTTAAGGCGCTTGGCCCCGCTAAGGCATCGGTCTTTTTTAATCTCGTGCCCGTTTTTGCGGCATTAACGGCGTTAGCCATGGGGCAGGCGGTAACGGAAATTCAATTGGTAGGGATGCTGATAGTGATCCTCGCGCTGATGTTGCCTATGTTGGTCAATCTACGCGCGACAAGAGGCTTAGTGGTTAAGCGCTGCTAATCGATGCTAGCTTTGCTGTTTAAATGTAAGGGAGCACCTGAATTCAGATAATCACTGCGACAGGTTTATGCTCCCTTATTCGGTAGAGGGGACTTTTCAAACATCACTGATTTACAAAAGGTAACTTATATAAAAACTTTCACTCTCAACAGCTTACAGCTTACAGCTTACAGCTTAAAGCGACTGACTAGAGCCGTGAGGTTACCCGCCATTGATGAGAGTTGTACGCTTGCGGCGTAGATTTCATCAGTGGTGCGTAAACTGTCCTCCGACTGTTCGGCAATGTGTTGAATATTTTGATGACTCTCATTGGCCATAGTGGTTTGCGCTTTGGCAGCGAGGGCAATTTGATTATTCATCTCGCTGATCTGACTCACCATTTCTGCAATATGCGCTAGGGCTTCACCGGCATTACTGGCTGCTTCGACGCTCGAAATCGCTTTTTCATTACCAATATTAATTGCCGCCACAGCGCTTTGGGTGCCATTTTGCACATTGGCGATCATCAATTTAATTTCTTCGGTGGATTGGTGGGTCTTAGAGGCGAGGGAGCGCACTTCATCGGCAACCACAGCAAAGCCGCGTCCTTGCTCGCCCGCTCGCGCCGCTTCAATTGCTGCATTAAGGGCTAATAGATTGGTCTGTTCGGCAATAGATTGGATCACCTCAAGTACGCGGCCGATATGTTGGCCTTCTTGTTCGAGTTTGTTGATTTGCATTTCTGCCGAGCCTACATCCCCCGCGAGTTCTCGAATTACATTGATGGTTTTTTTCACTCTTTCTTGGCCATCGGCGGTAAAGATATCGGCTTGTTTCGCGGCATCGGCGGCATGACTGGCACTGACTGACACTTCTTGCACAGAGGCAGCAATGTGATCACTGGCATCGGCGATTCTGTGGGTGGCTGCCTGTTGATCCATCAAGGTATGTTTTGCCGTGGCACTGGTTTTGGCTAGCCCTTCGGCGGCGACATTAAGCTCCGAAGTAGATTGTTTAAACTGCGAGATAATGCCATGTAAGTTATCGAGAAAATGATTGAATGCCTTGGCGAGATCACCAAGCTCGTCCTTAGAGGTTAGCTGGACTCGCTCGGTCAAATCACCATCACCATCGGTAATGTCGTGGATTTTCGCCAGCAAAACTGCGAGCGGCTTACTGATGAGTTTAGGCAAGGTAACGATGAACAGAATGCAGATCAGGATACTGATTGTTAAAGCAATTAACTGCATCTGCTGCCCACGATAGGCGTCATCATCCACTTGGGTGACAGCTGCTGCCGTATTGCTGTTTAAGTCATCGATTAGCTGATTAATATTTTGATGCAGCTGCTCGAATTGCGTCGCTGCTTGGCCAAAGCTCAGATCAATGGCGGTCGTGCGACCGTTACGGCCATTTTGGGTGCGCTGATTGCTGATTTCAGAGGTAGTGGTTCGCCATACCTCGAAACTGCGATTTAATTCATTGAGTTTTTCTTTTGCGAGGGGACTAGTGGTCACATCGGCAAACTGATTAAGGTGTTCTTTGACCAGAGATATACTATTAGTGTGCTGTTTTAGAAGGCTATTATAGGAGTCCGTGCCCACGTTAACGAACATCAGGCTACGTTCGGAGACTTGCGCTTGGTAAAGCTCTTTATCAGCTTGCAGCAGTTCAGATTGGCTCGGTAAGTATTCGAGTGCGAGCGTATTTGCGCTGTTATTTAATGCTTTAAGCCCTAAGATGCCAGTTGAAGAGGCGAAGATGACTACGCCAGCGAGTAGCAGACTCGGGTAAGTCAGTTTCTGGTTAACGGAAAGATCTTTATACCATTCCATAGTCACGCCCTCCTTGATTGATGCATTGAAAGATGAGGGCCGCGATAACCACTGAATAAAAGCGGATGCGGCCCATCACTGGCGTTCTCTGGCAATTAGAGTCCGAATTGATCTAGGTTGATCCCTATGGTGATAGCACCAATTGCGGCATCGCCATCCATGACGGGTATCGAAATTTGTACCAGATAAGCTTGGGAGCTAGTGTCAAATTTGACTGGACCTATGTGCTTATCGCCTTTGCCATTGGCGAAGGATTTTTGCCATTTATCTTCGTCACCCTGCCAGTAGTCTGAGGTTTTACTGGTCATGGCGACGTTAGCACCTTGATTATCCATGAGAAAAATTTCTTGGTAGTAAGGTTGGCTGGCTTCGAAGGTGGTGAGAAACTTGGCCGCTTCGTTGTTCATCAAGGACGACATAAAATCATCAATCCCAGCGGTGGCGATCCATTTTTCATCTAATGTTTTGATCGAATCTAAACTTTTGCCTTGAGCATTTTGCGCTTTAACGGCATTCACCAGCACCACTTCTTTACCTAATGGCATCAGTGAATCGGCTAGATCGATAACGGCTTGGGGGACTTCTTCGGCGAAACTGAGGTTACTGCTGAGCAGTAGTGCGGCGGCTGACAAGATTTTACCAAATTTCATGATCTCTATTCCTTAAGGTCACAGTATTGAAGGGGAAAGCGGCTATCTCTAAAAGCGCGACAAGCAAAAATACGTTCGGGTTAGACAGAACAACTATAGTAGAAAATTCAAGTTATTCAGTTCTTTCATAAAAATTTTATCAATGGCATTTCTACACACTAATAGAAGGCGCGATAAAAAATAAGGCCACATCTGACTTGAGCAGATGTGGCCTTGAATTAAGTGCCAATTGAGTGAGCTAGGCTAACATTCGGGCGTTACGCCTTAACTGGAATACGCTCGAGTACGGCTAATAATAAGGTCCAGTATTGGCCGACTGTGGTGATGTTCACCATCTCGTCTGGTCCGTGTGGATACCGAATCGTGGGGCCAATCGAGACCATATCCATTTCTGGGTAAGGTTTCTTGAATAGACCGCACTCAAGACCCGCATGGATCACCATGATCACTGGCTCTTTTTGGTAAATGTCTTGATAGGTTTCGCGTACTATCGCCATCACAGGTGAGCTGTTATCTGGCTTCCAACCTGGGTAAGCGCCGCTTAAATCGATATCGGCTCCGGCTAAGTTAGTTAACGCAGTTAACATGCCTTCGACTTGAGTACGGCCAGAATCAATCAGTGAGCGAATAAGACACAGGATAGTGACTTGTTCATCGTCAGTGCTGATAACGCCTACGTTGAGTGAGGTTTCAGTCACACCTTCGACTTCATCGCTCATGCGGATCACGCCGTTAGGGCATACATGCAGCAAATCGATCAGGGTATTTTGGCTGTTTTCGCTCATCACACGTTTTGGCGTGGGGATAGTGTTTAACACTAAACGCATATCAGGATCGGCAATGGCGAGTTCAGTGCGGATAAGCGCTTCAAACTCAGCGACTTTTTCGTTTAAGGCACTGACGTTTTCTTCTGGCAACATAAAGCTGATGTTGGCTTCACGTGGGATCGCATTACGCAATGAACCGCCGCTAAATTGTGTCAGCTCTAACGCTAAATCATCTGCATTTTCAAATAGGAAACGCGCCAATAACTTATTGGCATTGCCGCGACCTAAGTGAATGTTCACTCCAGAGTGACCGCCTTTTAAGCCAGATAAATGCAGGCTAAAGGCAGAGTAACTTTGCTCAGACGCTTGCCAAACCATAGGCAGGGTGATTTGAGCATCGACGCCACCGGCGCAGCCCATGTAAATTTCACCTTCTTGCTCAGAATCAGTGTTGATCAGGATCTCTGCGTCTAACATGCCCGCCTGTAAACCGAAGGCGCCCGTCATGCCTGCTTCTTCATCGATGGTCAGCAGCACTTCTAACGGACCGTGCTTGATGTCATCAGAGCCCAAAATGGCCAGCGCCGATGCCATGCCGATACCGTTATCTGAACCTAAGGTCGTACCTTTGGCTTTAACCCAATCACCATCGACATAAGCTTCGATAGGATCTTGGGTGAAGTCGTGTACTTTGTCGGCATTCTTCTGCGGCACCATATCGATATGGGCTTGAATGACTACGATTTTACGATCTTCCATTCCAGGCGTAGCCGGTTTGCGGATGATCAAGTTGCCAACGGCATCTTCAACGACGGCAAGTTGTTTGCTTTTTGCCCACGCTTGAATGTGCTGGCTTAAGGCTTGCTCATGCTTAGATGGGTGGGGAATAGCGCAGATTTGTTCAAACCATTGCCATAATGGCTGTGGGTATAACTGACTTAAAGCTGTCACAGAAGTGTCCCTCATAAGGTCTTGTGGGTATAGGGCAAATTTGCGGCCATTCTACCACATTCTGCGCAGTCAATTAATCTCAGCATCACAGGCTTTTGTTACGCTGGCAGCCAAAGTTTCCAGTTGGGATTTTTCAGAGGGTCTCGATACCACTTTTAGATTGGTAATTAGGTGATAGAGCGGGAATAATGCAGACACAATAATGAAAAAGGATGGGTCATGTTTCAAGTTAACTTCGTTGATGTAAAAGCAGAAAATGCCATTTTTGATGGTGAAGGCTGGGATGCAGTTGTGGTGGTAACGCCAGATCTGGATACCATAGGTTTTGATGAGATCAGTTTATTGGCTCAGCACGGTGCCCACGTGGATAAGCGCGTAGGTAAGAGCCCGACATTACTGTTTGCCCCAGGTCTGGCGGGAGGTCGCTTGATCATCGCGCCTGTCACCCAAGCGAACGACGAGTATGTAGATGTGCGTGTGTATGCCGATGCTGCAAGGGCGGCGATTGCTATCGCAAAAGAGGCGGGCGCCAAACGTCCGTTGTTATATGTGGTGCCATCGAAGGATCTGCGTTTTGGTTTTGCCGCTGAAGTCGCGGCGTTAGCCTGCGGTCAAGAACTGTGGCAAACCTTAGAGCTGCGTGAAGCGACGGGCTTAACGCCTACATTTGAGGCCATAGGGTTATTATCTTCATCAACCCATAACAGCAATTTGCTCAATGCGTTAGAAGCGGGCCGCGTATTAGCGCGGGATTTATGTGGTACTGAACCTGAGCGCATGTCGGCTAAAGCCTTTGCCGATTATTGCCTGCAATCCTTAGCGGGCAGTGTGATCAAAACCGCAGTGGTAGAAGACAGAGATATTTTAGAGCGTGACTATCCGCTGCTCAGTGCCGTGGCGCGATCCTCTTTTGCCGTCGGTCGTCATCAACCTCGGGTGGTGAAATTAGAATATCTGCCAGAGGGTGAAGTGACTCGCACTTTCCTGTTCGCGGGTAAGGGCGTGATTTACGATACCGGCGGCGCCGATCTGAAAGTCGGCGGCTCTATGGCGGGCATGAGCCGTGATAAAGGCGGCGCTTCTGCCGTGGCGGGGCTATTCAAAACCTTGTCAATGCTCAAGCCTAAGGGCATTCGCGTGATTGCCGAGTTAGGTTTAGTGCGTAACAGCATAGGCAGCGAAGCCTTCGTGACTGATGAAATCATCACCAGTCATGCGGGTGTACGAGTGCGGATTGGTAATACGGATGCCGAAGGGCGCTTAGTGCTGGCAGATTTACTGAGTCATTTACGCATCAAAGCCGTGTCGGCGGTGAAGCCTGAAATGTTTTCGGTAGCAACACTCACGGGTCACGTAGTGCGCTGTTATGGCAGTTATCCTGCGGCGGTGGAAAACTCAGTGGCGAGTTCGCAGCAATGCGCTGTCACTTTACAACAGCAGGCGACTCAATGGGGCGAACCCTTTGAAGTGTCTACATTGCGACCTGAAGACTTCGCGAAGATCCGCGATGTGTCGGGCGCTGCTGAAATGTTATCTTCAAATAATGCCCCATCATCGATTACCGCCCGTGGACATCAATATCCTGCGGCATTTTTACTGAAAGCGTCGGGGCTATTTGACCATGGTGTAACAGCCCCAATTCCCTTAGCTTATATGCACTTAGATATCGCAGGCAGTGCGACAGAAGGTGATCCGCTCTACGGCAAACCTACGGCCAGTCCGCTGGTGGGCTTGTATCAATATCTGATCAATCGTTAGTAACAAAAAGAAATAATTCTGTAATATCTTACTTATTAGATGCTTACAGGATTATTTCTGTTTTTCTGTGAAACAGATCGCCATTAACCCTACTATAATTGTGTAATTTAATTACATTAAAAAGCCTTAATTAAAAAAAATACAAATAAAGGTTGTAATAAAACTACAAAACCATATAATTGCTTTCGTGGATTAGGCGCTATGCCTTTCCTCTCTAGTCTATCCAGGATGGATATTTTTCTCCAAGGACCTGAGTGACAAGTCGTCTCAACGGATATGAGAATCTCTAGTTCCAGGGAACCGAGCCAAGCTTCACTAGAGTACTTAATCACAACTAATTTAGGAGTATTGACTATGTCTTATACAGGCAACAACCATTTTTATTGGCAGAACACTTGGTTTAACACTGATGTTTTGCGTGGCGGTTTATTCGCCATGAGCTTTAAGGCTTAACCCTCCTTAAAGTTTAGTTTCCATCATCCATCAACCTTTGTATCGCCTTTTTTGGCGTGTTTAGACTCAAGTAGCATATCGATGTTTTTGCATGGATATGCCAGGTTTTTCCCGCTAGCGCGGTAATGTACTTCCCCGAAAGGGACGCTTGAAATATGTCTTTGCCTGCTCATTGAGCAGGCTTTTTTTTGCCTTTTTTTTATCTAAACCTTACCTAAGTGATCAACTGAGTTAATAACATTTTGACTCATCAACTTACTGATATATCGCAGTCGATTTGTATTTATCAAAAGCTAAACAGAATGCGAGATGCTGAACTAATGGTATTGATTTGGCGGCTTTATTGATTCTACTACCGATGAGTGGGAGTGGATGCCGTGGGTGTACAAATCTGAGTTTAACGCCGAACACGATGAGTTAGATTCTAAGCCTGTCAAAATTAGGTGTCATTGGAGGTACAAGCTGAAACGATATCAAGTGATGACTGCCTTAGCTGTATACTTAGCTGTATAAAAACTGCTACCCCATAAAAGCAAATGCCTATAGCATGAAAATACCGTTTCTATTATTCGAGAGATAGGAATGGGTAACGGTCATTCGTGAAAAATAAGTCAATCCACGACTTATGCCTTGCAGAAAGCCAGCGCATAAATACTAAGGCGATAGGTATCAAAATGACAATGACGCTCCTTACATCATTATTGGCTATACCCGTTTGCTATTTAGCGCTTGCATCATTATTGGTATGTATACCCGTTAGAAAACAGCCTGTCGTTGATAGTCTGGATTTTGATGTTTTAAATGGTAAAGCAGATAACCTTCAACTAAGTGAGCAAACGTATGCTTCGCGTAGCGGAAGTGAGTTGTTTTACAGATTTATCGCCGGCAAGACGAATACGATTCTGGTTCTATTACATGGTTCTGGAGCGGAAGGTCGGTATTTGCTGCACCCAGCTCAAAAATTATCCATTGCAACTGAGATAAGTGTGGTTATTCCAGATCTGCGTGGCCATGGTCGATCAGCACAAAAGACATTGGGAGATATCGATTATATAGGACAGTATGAGGATGACTTGGAGGATCTTAGGCTGCATCTTAGTCAACAATACCCTAATTCATCTATCATTCTCGGAGGACACTCATCCGGTGGCGGTTTAGCGATAAAATATGCAGGAGGAGATCGTGTCGCATTTGATGGATATCTGCTCCTCGCCCCTTATCTTGGCTATCGGGCACCAACTGTAAGGCCAAATTCGGGAGGATGGGTTCAGGTATCGACTAGACGTTATATAGGATTGACGATGTTAAATAATGTTGGAATTAAGCTGTTTAACTCTCTACCTGTGCTATTTTTTAACCGCCCAAAAGAATGGAGCGACCCATTACAGGCTGAAAGCTACTCTTACAGGTTAAATGAATCTTTTTCACCTCAAGCGTATGAAAAGAATCTGCAAAAAAATAATAAACCTTTATTAGTCTTAGTGGGTGCAGATGATGAAGCATTTTACGCAGAAAAGTTCGAAGCCGTTATTAGTAAAAATGCTCCTCATGCGCTCGTCAAAATCATCCCAAAGGTAAAGCATTTAAACCTGCCAAATAATGACGATACGATCAACATTATGAGTAGCTGGATAAATAGTACCTATCAAGGGCATTGAGAGTACGCGCAAAGTGGCGATGTTCACTTCCCAACCTTTAACGTCATAGTTTTAGCTTCTATTACTGCCAAAATGTCTATGTACCTAAGTTCGTTTAGGCAATTAATCCCGTTTTAGGCATACATGTATACCCACGAAAACAATTTTGACCTTCTTGCTTTTATTCAGACTAACTGCTTATTGTCATAACTGGTCGCTGCCAGTAACTTGCTGAATAAAATGTTATTTACTTTCATTTACTTAAGTGTAGTTGCCAGGACTATCGTTGATAGGCTGTTGTATACCAAAAGGAATCGGTATGGCTAAGTTTTTAAATCTATTTTCTTTAAGTTTGATTTTTACCAGCACATTTTGCTACGCAAATGAGCCAACTCAAGTGTTCTTAGACGGTGATAAGATTCACTATCAAGGAGGGTTAGCAAAAGAAGCCAATGAAATGGTGTTTGAAATATTTAAGAAAAATACTTCAAAAATAAAATGGCTAGCCATTAAGAGTGTTGGTGGTGAAGTTAATTTAGGCCTTGATTTAGCCGAGTTTATCAACAAGAACAGCTTAAACGTTGAGGTGACTGAGTATTGTTTATCTTCATGTGCTAACTACGTTTTCCCTGCTGCACATGAAAAACGAATCACGAACCATGCCTTGATAGGCTTTCATGGTGGAACCACTGGCATGGCTGCTGGAGTCGCTGAATTTATCAAAACCTTACCTGAATCTGAGCGCGAGGCCACTCAAAAACACTTTGATGAATATGGTGAAAAAACGCTGGCAAGAGAAGCTGATTTCTTTCAAAAACTAGGCGTTAATCCCAACATCACCACACTTGGCCAAAGTGATAAATATAAAAAATATGAAGATGCGGGTAGTTATGTCGGTTGGTATTACGCCATCAGCGATCTGAATAAACTTGGCGTCAAGAACATATCGGTACTGAATCCACCTTGGGTATTTAAACAGCTTTCAGAAAAGAGTCAGTTTTATAAAGTTGAAGTTACCGGAAGTTAATATCTAAATTCAACTCCAAAGTGCTACTTTCGCTAATTAAGCTACTAATTGATTACTGCTTCGGTCACGCATATTTCGCGCTATTAGTGCCATGCGTTAGGACTTAAAAGGATCTGTATGAAAACATTCTTTAAATTTAAAAATCCTTTAAAAATTGCGTCATTGATCTTTTTTATGGGGGCAATATACAACGCGTATTCAATGGATATCATCGGTCTGGTATGCTTTCTCGTCGCTGCTTTGGTGTTCTTCGTCCTAAGTATTTTCCGTACTGGTAAAAAAGCTACAGCAAGCAAGATTAGTTAACATTTCCCTTCATTATTTTTCCGTACGACAGCCTCTCCTCTGGCCTGACCAGCCTAAACTCCCTATAATCGGCTGCAAATGTCATCACGTTACATAGTGTTTACATCTAACTACCCTACATACTTAAAATAAAAAGGAACCTTGTTCCATGTTAGAAAAACTGTTCAAACTGAAACAAAATCAAACGAGCCTCAAGCAGGAAGCGGTCGCAGGTTTGACCACATTTATGACCATGGCCTACATCATTTTTGTGAATCCAATGATGTTAGCCGATGCGGGCATGGACCATGGGGCTGTATTCGTGGCGACTTGTTTAGCTGCGGCTGTCGGCTGTTTAGTTATGGGCTTGATGGCGAATTATCCTATCGCACTTGCACCCGGCATGGGGCTGAACGCCTTCTTTACCTACACAGTTGTGGGCGAAATGGGTTACAGCTGGGAGACAGCACTTGGCGCGGTATTCCTGTCGGGTATTTGCTTTTTAATCTTATCTTTAGTGCGCATTCGAGAGTGGATTGTAAATAGCATTCCCATGTCGCTGCGTATTGGTATTGCCGCTGGTATTGGTCTGTTCCTTGCGCTGATCGGCCTTAAGAGTGCCGGTATTGTGGTGGCAAGCCCTGCAACCTTAGTGACCTTAGGCGATATCACTGCATTTCCGGCGGTCATGGCTGTGTTAGGCTTTTTCCTGATCATTGCTATGGTGCAACGTGGAATGAAGTCGGCGGTTATCCTAAGTATCTTGATTATCACAGGGCTGGGATTAGTGTTTGGCGATGTGCAGTATCACGGCATTGTGTCTATGCCGCCATCGATCATGCCAACCTTTTTGAAGATGGATTTATCCCAAGTCTTTGAAGTCAGCATGTTATCTGTGGTGTTTGCCTTCTTATTTGTCGATCTTTTCGATACCTCTGGCACTTTAGTTGCGGTTGCGCAGCGCGGTGGTTTCCTCGATGAGAAGGGCCGTTTACCGCGATTAAACCGTGCCTTAACCGCCGACAGTTTAGCGACTATTGCGGGCGCCGCTTTTGGTACGTCGACGACCACAAGTTATATCGAAAGTACGGCGGGAGTGAGCGCGGGTGGTCGTACTGGTTTAACGGCAGTTGTCGTGGGATTACTCTTTATTGCTGCGTTATTCCTGTCGCCATTGGCGGGCATGATCCCAGCGTATGCGACGGCGGGCACACTGTTTTATGTGGCGATTCTGATGATGTCGGGACTCGTGCATGTCGAATGGGAAGATTTGACTGAAGCCGCACCGGTAGTCGTTGTGTGTATATTAATGCCACTGACGTTTTCTATCGCCACAGGCATCGCCTTTGGGATGATCTCTTACGCCGCAATCAAATTACTCACAGGTCGCTTTAGCGATCTCAATGTGGGCATTGTCGTCTTGGCCGCGCTGTTTGTAGCTAAGTTTATCTATGGCTAAGGCTGTCGATTAGTGACCCGTGCAGTGCGAGCTCACAACGTAGATTGTCTACAATAGACAATATTTTTTGAGGGTCATCTCATCGATGGCCCTTTTTCATGCGCGATTCTAAGCAAAATCGAAAATTTATCTCGAGTTAATAACTCCTTGCTACCAATTACCCAGCGGATTAGGTATAAGGATTGTTCGGTTATTTTTTACAAATGAATAATGAACTTAAGTGAGATTGCGTATCGCCGCGTAGTAGTGAAATTGGGGACGAGTGTGCTGACCTCTGGCAGTAAACAGCTAGATAAAGCCCACATGGTTGAGCTTGCTCGTCAAATGGCCGCACTGATGAAGTCAGGGGTCGAAGTCGTATTATGCACCTCGGGGGCCATTGCCGCTGGGCGTGAACATCTCCAATACCCGACACTGCCCGACACTATGGCCAATAAGCAATTGTTAGCCGCTGTCGGGCAAAGTCAGTTGATCCTCGCTTGGTCACAACTCTTTAGTATTTATGGGCTGCATGTCGGCCAATTGCTGCTGACCCGTGCCGATTTGCAGGATAGGGAGCGTTACCTCAACGCCCGCGACACGCTCAATGCCTTGCTGGCGAATAATATTGTGCCGATCATCAATGAAAACGATGCTGTTGCCACGAATGAAATCAAAGTCGGTGATAACGACAATCTGTCGGCCCGTGCCGCACTGCTGTGTGATGCTGACTTATTGATTTTATTGACGGATCAAAAGGGCTTATTCGATGCCGATCCGCGCACGAACCCGAATGCTAAGTTGATCTCCCAAGTCGTCAAGATTGACGACAGCCTACGTATGTTGGCGGGCGGGTCTGTTTCTGGTTTAGGTACGGGCGGAATGTCGACTAAATTGGAAGCGGCGGATATTGCTCGCCGTGCGGGCATCGAAGTGGTTATCGCCTCTGGCCATCACCCCGATGTGATTAAAAAAGTGGTGAGCAAGGAATCCGTTGGGACACATTTTAGTGCCATCGAAAACCCGCTTGAAAGCCGTAAACAGTGGATTTTAGCCGGCCCTGCGACTCAAGGTTCTTTAGTGCTCGATGCGGGCGCGGTCAAAGCCGTGACAGACAAGGGCCGCAGCCTATTGTCTAAAGGTATCGTCGGCGTTAAAGGCCAGTTTGAGCGCGGCGCAACGCTGCAATTAGTTGACCAACAGGGTAAAGTGATTGCTAAAGGGATGACACGATACTGCGGCCAAGCCCTCAGTTTGATCGCGGGCAAGCATTCCGACGAGATCGAGTCTTTACTCGGTTACGATTATGGTGACGCAATCGTGCACCGCAACGACATGGTTGTCTTATAAGCGAGGTCTGTTTTGAGTCAAATTAATCAAGATCAGTATTTACAGCAACTTGGTAATAATGCCAAACAGGCAAGTTATGCCTTAGCCAACTTAACGGCGAGCCAAAAGGCTGGTTTGCTTGAAGCTATCGCCGATGCGCTGACAGAAAACGCCGCCGCCATTTTAGCCGCGAATGCTAAAGATGTTGCCGCCGCTAAAGCCGATGGATTAACGGATGCGATGATCGACAGATTGTTGCTCGATGATGCGCGTCTGGCGGGCATTATTGGCGATATTAGCGATGTGATCCGCCTTGCTGACCCGGTAGGCGAAGAATTTGGCAGTAAATTATTAGATAACGGTTTAAGGCTGACTCGCCGCCGAGTACCACTTGGGGTTATCGGGGTGATTTACGAAGCTCGGCCTAATGTGACTGTTGATATCGCGGTACTTGCCCTTAAAACCGGTAATGCGGTGATCCTCCGTGGCGGCAAAGAAACCCTAGCATCGAATAAACTCATTAGTGACGTGATCCGCGGCGCGATTGTCGCTCAAGGTTTACCGATAGATGCGGTGCAATTTATTGATTCTTCAGACAGAGCTTTAGTGACAGGTTTACTTAAGCTCGATCAATATGTCGACATGATAGTGCCCCGCGGCGGTCAAGCACTGCAGCGCTTATGTGCTGAGCAGGCGACCATTCCGGTGATTTTAGGCGGCATTGGTATTTGTCATTTATATGTCGATAAAAATGCCAATCTTGAGCGCGCTTTAGCCGTGATCGCTAACGCCAAAGTGCAGCGTCCAACTGTGTGTAATGCGCTTGATACCTTGCTGGTGGATGAGCGCGTGGCGAGCACATTTGTGCCGCAAATTGCCGAGTATCTGCATCGTTTAGGCGTGCGTTTTTCAGTTTGTGACACAAGCTTTAGTCTGCTTGATGGTTTAGGGTTTGATGTGACGCTCGCCAAGGCTGAGGATTTTGGCATCGAATGGTTGTCGTTAACCTTAGGCATTAAAGTGGTGAGCGATATCGATGCCGCCGTTAGTCATATTCGCCAATATTCTAGCGGCCATTCGGAAGCGATTTTGACCGATGACATTCACGCAGCGGTGCACTTTATGAACGAAGTGAACTCAGCGGCTGTGTATGTCAATGCCAGCACGCGTTTTACCGATGGCGGTCAGTTTGGCCTTGGCGCCGAAGTGGCTGTGAGCACGCAAAAACTCCATGCTCGCGGCCCAATGGGGCTTGAGGCATTAACCACTTACAAGTGGTTAGCATGGGGTGATTACACTAGCCGTGTTTAGCGGTTAAAAACCATAAAATCAAAGCCGTTAACACACTGTGTTGACGGCTTTTTTGTTCGCAATGTTTGATTGTAAGTGCCAATTTGCAGAGTCTATTTATGGCAGTGCTTCAATGGAGAAGCGGCGTATAGGTGGCAAGTAACCAAATACAGAAGAATAGCGTCGACATAACTGTAGTGAATTTACGAAAGGCTTTGATGTATTCCAAGGTATAAATAAAGTACTTTTCCTGCACTCTGCGGGTGAGTAATACCGAGGGCAGCATAAAACTGCAATAGAGCATGACCACCATAGTGGTAAAACTGTTTCCCCAGAAATGCTCATAAATAAATAAGGCGATGCAGAGTAGCATGGCGCACCAGCTTAGTGGGCTGATGCTATTTTCCGGGGCCCATTGGGTTGATTTTTCCATCTGACTATCCTTAGTCGATTTGTACCTCAGTACAATTTATAGACGCAAGTCTAGGCATTATCAAACGCTTTCTAATGTAGACTCAGTTCGCTGAAGCCAATTTTGTTGTTGCTAGGGTCTTGTTTGCGAGTTATCCAACATGAGCGCGTGCTATTTAATGGAGTGGATTACTTAACGTCGAATGACTTGTGCTTAATGTGGTCGATGTGGCTTAAAGCGTCTTGATATCGGCAAATTCGCCTTTGCAAAGCTGGGCTAAGTCAGTGGCCGCTAAGCTTATCTCCAAACCGCGTCGGCCCGCGCTGACATAAATCCTCTCGAAGCCTTGAGCGCTGTCATCAATTAAGGTCGGTAACTGTTTTTTCTGCGCTAAGGGACTAATGCCGCCAACCATATAACCTGAGGATTTTTGCGCGAGTTCGGCATCGGCCATTTGCAGTTTCTTTTGTCCTAAGCATTTCGCCACGGCTTTTAGATTGAGCTGATGATCGACGGGCACGAGGGCAACGGCAATTGGCGCATGGGCTTTGTCGATGGCGACTAAAAGGGTTTTAAACACTTGTGCGGGTTCAAGCCCTAAGGTGTTGGCAGCTTCTTCGCCGTAGGCGGCGCAGTGTGGATCGTGGCTGTACTCTAGGATATCAAACGCAATTTTGGCTTTTTTCGCCAATCGAACGGCCGGGGTCATTCTATACTCCTTCACAAAATGGGTGATATTAGCGCTTAATTTTGATGTAAAACGTTAGCCACTTCGGTTTTTACGTTCTTTAATTGGCTCATTGCAGTGAGCCAAGTTTATTTCAGGCGACGATTCAGTGATGACTCTGCCATCACTCAGCTATCTCTCAACCATCATTCAGCTAGCTTTGGCTTTGGGCTTATTTTGCTTTTGCGCTCGGTATAACGGGGCCAAAGTTGTTGCAACATCATCCCTGATAAAATAAACGCTAGGCCGAGATAGGTCGCCATCGCAATTGTTTCTTGCAAAATCCACGCGATAAAACCAATCGACATCACAGGGGATAAAAACACCATAGTGCTGATGTTCGCGGTACGAGTGGCGGTTTTCAGCGCCATTAACCAGAGCACGAAGGTAATGCCCATCTCAAATAAGCCCACATACACACCTGCAAATATCGCCTTAAGACTAAAACTGGGCAGGGTATCTGTCAGCACTAAAGTGACGGCAATAAAAGGTAAGCCGATAAGAAAACTCAATAATAAACTCACCACGGGATCGCCTTGATCTTTAGTGTTGACGATCCAATATAGGCACCAAAGTAAGGTGCTGGTCAGCGCCAGTCCGATCCCAAGCGGGCTATCAAAGCTAAAGCCGCTGATATCGCCGCCGGTGGCAATGATAAACACCCCAGTGTAGGCAATCAGCGCCGCAGCAATGTCGCTCTTACGCAAATGTTGCTTTAACAAAGGCGCAGCCAGTAACGGCAGTAATACCGCCCAAGTGTAATTAAGTGACAACGCTTGCTGCGCTGGCAGTAAGGAATACGCCTTAAACAGCACCACATAGTAGAGGAAGGGATTGATGAGCCCTGTCACCAGATAAAACATGGGGCGGCGTAAAAATTGTTGCTTGAGTAAGGAAAGCTTTTTTTGCCAAGCCAGGATACCGGCAAGGGCAATAATCGACGTGAGTACGGCAACAAACACCAGTTGCAATGGCGTGTAGTAACTCAAGGCAATCTTAAAGGCCGTGGCCACAGTAGACCAGAGGAAGACCGCCGCCATGCCATACACGTACGCTAAATTTGAAGACTTCACTCTGCTACCTTACCTGGATAAACATCCGCCAAATGTGGGCAGATTGAATAACAGCTTTAGTTGATAAGCAAGACTATTTTATCTGCTTGGATATTTTATCCCGCTGTAGATGCGAGAAAGATAAATCAGAAAATTTTTTTGTTCGCCCTTGTAATTAAATTCCCTGTCCCAATATAGGTATCAAGGCAGAGAAGGTGGCCAACGATGGACTTGATATTTCAACCGTCTAGCCCCATATCAAAACCAACTAAACAAATTTAGATTGAATGAAATTTTTCGGAGGACCTCATGGGTAAAATTATTGGTATCGACTTAGGCACAACAAACTCTTGTGTAGCTGTCCTCGATGGTGGCAAAGCACGTGTGTTAGAAAACGCTGAAGGCGATCGCACAACCCCGTCAATCATCGCTTATACAGATGATGAAACCATTGTCGGTTCGCCAGCAAAACGTCAAGCTGTGACTAACCCAACTAACACATTCTTCGCGATTAAGCGTTTGATCGGTCGTCGCTTTAAAGATGACGAAGTCCAACGTGACGTGAACATCATGCCATTCAAAATCATTGCAGCCGACAACGGTGATGCATGGGTTGAATCGCGTGGCAACAAGATGGCTCCACCACAAGTTTCTGCAGAAATCTTGAAAAAGATGAAGAAAACCGCAGAAGACTTTTTAGGTGAAGAAGTAACAGAAGCGGTTATTACTGTTCCTGCTTACTTTAACGATTCACAACGTCAAGCGACTAAAGATGCGGGTCGTATCGCAGGTCTTGATGTTAAACGTATTATCAACGAACCAACGGCAGCAGCATTAGCCTACGGTATTGATAAGAAACAAGGCGACAACATTGTTGCGGTATACGATTTAGGTGGTGGTACATTCGATATCTCTATCATCGAAATCGACAGCAACGATGGCGACCAAACATTTGAAGTGTTGGCAACCAACGGTGACACCCACTTAGGTGGTGAAGACTTTGACAACCGTTTGATCAACTACTTAGCTGATGAATTCAAGAAAGAGCAAGGCTTAGATCTGCGTAAAGATCCATTAGCAATGCAACGTCTGAAAGAAGCAGCAGAAAAAGCGAAAATTGAACTTTCAAGCACCAACCATACTGAAGTGAACCTGCCATACATCACGGCAGACGCAACAGGTCCTAAGCATTTAGTGATTAAAATCACTCGTGCTAAATTGGAATCACTGGTTGAAGACTTGATTCTCCGTACATTAGAGCCACTGAAAGTTGCCCTGGCTGATGCAGATTTATCTGTAACAGACATCAACGAAGTGATTCTAGTGGGTGGTCAAACACGTATGCCTAAGGTTCAAGAAGCAGTGACAAACTTCTTCGGCAAAGAACCTCGTAAAGACGTGAACCCAGACGAAGCGGTAGCCGTAGGTGCTGCAATTCAAGCGGGTGTTCTGTCAGGCGACGTGAAAGACGTATTACTGTTAGACGTAACACCACTGTCTCTTGGTATCGAAACCATGGGCAGCGTGATGACTAAGTTGATTGAGAAGAACACCACTATTCCTACTAAGGCGCAGCAAGTGTTCTCAACAGCCGATGACAACCAAAGTGCAGTGACCATTCACGTACTGCAAGGTGAGCGTAAGCAAGCGAGCGCGAACAAGTCATTAGGTCAGTTCAACTTAGACGGTATTGAGCCAGCACAACGTGGCCAGCCACAAATTGAAGTGATGTTCGACATCGATGCCGACGGTATTCTGCATGTGTCTGCGACAGACAAGAAAACCGGCAAGAAACAAAACATCACTATCAAAGCATCTTCTGGCTTAAGCGAAGAAGAAGTGGCGCAAATGGTACGTGATGCAGAAGCTCACGCAGATGAAGACAAGAAGTTTGAAGAGTTAGTGCAATCACGCAACCAAGCTGACGGCTTAGTTCACGCAACTAAGAAACAAGTTGAAGAAGCGGGCGATGCACTGCCAAGCGAAGATAAAGAGAAAATCCAAGCTGCGATGGATGCTGTTGACACTGCTATCAAAGGCAATGACAAAGAAGCCATTGAAAAGGCAACTCAAGAACTGATCGAAGCATCTGCTAAGCTGATGGAAATCGCTCAAGCTAAGTCTCAAGCTCAAGGCGGCGACAATGCCGACGCGGGCAAACAGGCTAACGCTGCTGCCGATGACGTTGTCGATGCTGAATTCGAAGAAGTGAAAGACGACAAGAAATAATGACTTGTTTTCAATCAAATAGATTGATTTCAAAGCGTTAATTTCTAGGCGGGCGTTACGGGGCAACCCTAACGCCCGTTTGTTCAACACCAGCTGAGAAGCATGAGATTATGTCAAAGCGAGATTATTACGAAGTATTAGGTGTCAGTCGTGACACTAGCGAACGTGAAATTAAAAAGGCCTACAAACGTCTGGCCATGAAATTTCACCCAGATCGCAACCCAGGCGACAAAACCGCAGAAGCTAACTTTAAAGAAATTAAAGAAGCCTATGAGATCCTAACCGACGCCGACAAAAAAGCGGCTTACGACCAATTTGGTCATGCGGGTGTGGATCCTAATCGCGGTGGCGGTGGTTACGGTGGTGGTCAAGGCGATTTCGGCGATATTTTCGGTGATGTCTTTGGCGATATTTTCGGCGGTGGACGTCGTGGCGGTCAACGCCAAGCGGCCCGCGGCTCAGATTTACGTTACAACCTAGAGTTATCACTGGAAGAAGCCGTTAAAGGCTTAACCAAAGAACTGCGGATTCCAACGCTGGCGACTTGCGATCTGTGTGAAGGCAGCGGCGCTAAAAAAGGCACCTCTGCAACCACCTGTGGCACCTGTCATGGTCAAGGCCAAGTGCAAATGCGCCAAGGTTTCTTTGCGGTGCAACAGCCTTGTCCAACCTGTCATGGCCGCGGCAAGATCATCAAAGATCCTTGCACTAAGTGTCATGGCGATGGCCGTGTTGAAAAGAGCAAAACCTTATCGGTTAAGATCCCAGCCGGCGTTGATACGGGTGACCGTATTCGTTTAGCGGGTGAAGGCGAAGCGGGTGAGTTTGGCGCGCCAGCAGGGGATTTATACGTTCAGGTCAGTGTGCGTGAGCATGCGATTTTTGTCCGTGATGGCAACAACCTTTACTGCGAAGTGCCGATATCCTTCAGTAAAGCGGCCCTAGGCGGTGAGATTGAAGTGCCAACACTGGATGGTAAAGTCAGCCTGAAGATCCCAGCCGAAACGCAAACGGGTCGTATGTTCCGTTTACGTGGCAAAGGCGTCAAGTCGGTTCGCAGCCATGCGGTAGGCGACTTGCTCTGCAAAGTGGTTATGGAAACCCCAGTTAACTTAAACGATCGTCAAAAAGAACTGTTACGCGAATTTGAAGCCACCTTAACCGGTGAGTCAAAGAAGCACAGCCCAAAGGCTGAGGGCTTTTTCGATGGCGTGAAAAAGTTCTTTCAAGATCTGAATAGCTAACTTGGTTTGATAGCGCTGCTGTTATGTTAGCAGCGCGCTAGATGAATAAAGCCCCGCAGTGTTTAGTACTAGCGGGGCTTTTTTATGGCTGTTTTTACGCTAAAACAACTTAAAAGGTTTGATGTGAGTTTGATTGTTCTGCTTTGCTATTTGGCTTTATAGCCGAGATTGTTTGTGACTTAAACCTAGCTTTAGGTTTCTCTTTTTTAAAGAAAAGTCAAAGTCGTGGGGCTTCACCCCACACCCGACCAAGGAGGACTGCTCGTCCTATCCTCCTTGGATGCTCCATGACGCCCCTAACGGAGTTGAAAGCCCCTTGTGCTCATTGCCAAATTTGCTATCGCTTCCGAAGGATGCGTCCCTGCACCTGCGAAAGCTAGCTTGCCATCCATGGCAAGACTCACGCAATTTGTCTATTCGCCCTGCGGCAACTCCGAGGGGATGGTGTATTCCTTAGATTCTGGTGTTATCAATAAATTGTTCTGGCATAAAAGTTATAGATTTTAAATTTTTTTGGTATTGAGCCGGTATTTACTACCTATTCGTTGTTGATACTCTGTATCAGCATCCACTTTATCTTGTTTTGCTTGCTGTAAACGTTTAACTGCACTCTTACTGCCATAATACGAGCGGTCTTTATATTGTTTTTTTGCGATAGTCCTAGCATCTTTGTCTTGTTGCAAATCGCAAGAAAAGTGACTCTCATCAAGCCAATATAAAGCTTGCCTCTTACCGTTATATTCACTTTGCTCTGAGTGTATAAACCAGTACTGGTAACACTCTCCTGTTAGTTTTTGTAGATAGCCTCTAAAGCCACCACCAAGCAAATTACAAAGATGATCTCTAGCATGCTTGTTGCCATCAGATAGAATTAAAAGCAATTCATAAACCGGACTTCCGGTATTTGGTAGTGCGGCTTCAGGAGCAGTAAATAGTAAATTATTCATACTATTACTGAGAGGGGGTGAGCAGAGTAACATGCTGTTTGATTCGTTTTGTTGTTTTAGGAACTCAGATTCAAACTCACGATCTGCACAGGTATCCGTGTGCTGCTTAATTGAATTTTGAGAGTAAAGCAGCCTACTTTTTCTTCCTATCTTGAGAGTGGACTCAGATCTGGTTATTGATGTCGGATGCATTGTTTTGCGTGTTATTGGGTGTTTTTTATTAGCCATGTCAGTTCCTCTTTGGTTCACTGACCTCTTATTATTCACATATAGCTTTTTTGTTCAAAAACAAATAAACGGCTTATTTGTTATTCTAATAAAGAAATAATGGCTTTTTTTATGATTTCTTCTGCAGTGAGCCTTTGGTTATATTGCTTTAAAACGACCTCCTTAGCTTTTGAGCTGGGGTATCCAAGTGAGATTAAGGCATGAATGGCATCATTTTGAGTTTCTTTAAAATCGATTATCGATTTTGACTCATTTAAGTATTGCTTCTTCCACCTATAATAAGAGGTAATAAAGCTTTCTATATTAGCTTCAGTAAAATCAACTATCGGGCAGTCAGTTTCATTTTGTTCACATTTTCGTAGATAATCCAGAGCAAAATCCTGAAGATTAAATGAGGTACTAGATTTTATTGCGAACTGTTTATTGTGCTCTACTTGATAGTGAAACTCTTTAAAGTTTGAGCTACGGGCTTTTCTCATCGAATAATTACCCGCTCTTTTAACCTGTCGCCCAAAAAACACCTCCTCTAACGATAATTTTCCCTCAGCTATCAAGTATAAGCTAAAGCATTTTGCTAGCATCATCATTACTTCTGGAGGAGGGTAGCTGCCATAGCTAATATCTTGAAGAAATATTTCTAAAGGATTGCCTTGTCTAAAGTGTTTTTTATATGGAATTCTCCATTCTTCACGTTCTGCTATTTTATTGTATTGTTTTTCAAGAGTTTCAATTTCATTTAGCCCGATGGTTCTATCACTAGTATCAAAATCTTTCCCTCTATATTCTGGAGTAACTGATGATAAATTAGTTAGTTTTTCGGAAAGTAACTCTGTAGTTGGCTCTTGAATTCTTTCATACATATTATTTAACCAATCAAATGTATTGAATAAATTAGGCTCAACTTCTGAATCATTTATCAATTGGAGTATTGTCGATTCTTCAATTAAACTTTCACTTTCAGCCCAATCTAAGTCTTCATAACGTGAATTATCTATATCATTCATTTTTTAACCTATATGCTTTTTATTTTATAAAGCCAACCTGATTAATTGTATAGCTAAGATAGAACGCCTGTTGTGAATGTTAAGGGAAAATTTTAAAAATAAATTTCGGACACAGAAATGCTTTAAATATTTATAGTCATAGACTCTGTTTATAAAGATAGATAATTGAGCGTGAGCCATCAATTATGAGCAATGGCTCTTTTGATAGGTGTACTGGCCTAATCCATCATTTTTGCGTCACATTCCGGTACGCTTGTCGCAGGTGTCAGCGTTTTGAGGAGTGCAAAACGTAACAGGTGTGTAGATTGTTTCTTCATACTTTTGTTTTGTGACAATTTTATAAAGCGTCAAAATTGCTTGTCTTCCCATTTCATATGGATTTTGACCCACATTAACATGAGCAAGACCATCTTTCAGCATCGTTAACTGCTCTGGTGACGTATCAGTAATAATAATGACGATTTCTTTGTTGTTAATTTTTTCTTGGTATGGAGTAATCATTTCACGATAGAGCGCATCATTATTTTGCACCCAACCACCAACGGCGATAAAAGAGTCTGCCTTCACAGGCTTACCTTTCATCACTGATTCCATTTGTTTTACGGCTTGACTAAGTTGATCAAAGTTAAAAAAAGGTTCTCTAACTTCTGTCCAGCCAAAGTCGCCATTAAGTAATTCCCCTGGCGGAGTATCGTATTTTTGCCCTGATAAGGCGGAACGTACACCCATAAGTCTTAAATTCAGATTGGGGGAATCTGGCCGCCCAGAATGCATTATCAACGTTCCGCCATTTGGCCGTAGCTTTTTTAACTGTTCACCCAATGACTTACCCAGTTCAAAATTGTCAGTGCCTATATAAGCTAGGCGTAAATTCTTAGGTTCTTCTTTGATAGAAGCATCAAAATCAGAGTCATAGGTAACAATTGGTATTCCGGCTTCTTTGGCTCTTTTTAGGCTATTTTCAACGAGGTATTTAGATTGTGTAACCGCGACCGCGATACCATCGATACCTTCGTCAATCAGTTGATTTATTACCTGATCTTGCAATCTAACACTGCTTATTTCGGGTCCTCGATATATACATTCCACGCCTTCAATTTGTGCTGCAGCATCTATACAGCCCGTTTTGCTTTGATCAAAAAAAACACTATAAAATTTTGGCACTACGGCAAATTTCAGTTCTTTTCCATAGACTGATGATATTAGTAATTGGCTTAATGCAATGAACAACAAAAATAATCTGATCACACTTCCTCCTAAAAAATAATCAGACAGCAACTTAACGCTTTACAATCGAATGTAGCAAAGGAATGGATTTAAAGATATGAGATACATCCGTGTTATTGAACATTATTGTTCAGAATCAGTAGTCCACAATAGAATGGCGAACGGGTAGTTAGATATGAACTTTGTTCGTCAAGGGAGCATCCAAGGGCGAAGGCCAACGGCCGTTTTGAGCGCGAGATAGGGATATCGAGCTGGCAATTTAACATGGACGTTTTTGATAGGACGAGCAGTCCTCCTTGGTCGGGTGTGGGGTGAAGCCCCACGACGTTGATTTTGATTTAAAAATCCAAACGAAGTTTGGAAATGGGGTATGCGTGAGCCATCAATTATAATCAATGGCTCTTTTGAGAGGTTACTCTTCTGGAACAGTAAATGCGGCTTCTACTTTCTCTAACTCTTGCTCGGTTTTAAGCTGAAACGCTTGCTGCTTTTTAAGTTTGGCTTCTTCTTCAAGTGCGGCTTCTCTTTGTTTAAATTCGTGTCTCTCTGGTTTAGTCAGAAACTTAAACGCGAGCTTGTTGCCTAGCACGTAGGCGACCACGTCTTCACCTTTTGTGCGGCGTTCATCGACGCGTTGTGAAAAACGGGCGTTATCGCGGGCTTTACGTTCTTCGGCATTTAACTTACTCATAATCTGTTCTCCTCATTTAGTTAATCACGGTAGTGTTCCACTACGTTCAGTTAAACAAATGAGTTGTGTTGCACATTCATAAAGCTGATTAGGCGGGATTCTACCATAAGCGCTCACGAAAGCTGTGGGATTAAAATCTACCATCCCATCACCTGCGTTAACTTTGCGCACATAAGAAAGATGCGGCATGAGTCTCTTTTAAGATACACCACGAACACCTAAGCGACAGGAATACATCCATTCCTGCCAACTGGCCGTTAGGCATGGAGCTTGTTGGCAGGGGAGATCCAAGAGGGGATTGCTGTTGAGCCCTCTTGGTCGACTCTTGATTTAACATCAGGGGGTGAAGCCCCACGACTTTGATGTCGATTTTGATTTGATATTCGGTTTAGAAATTCAAACGAAGTTTAAAACTAGACTTTCTTAACGGCGTAACGTAAATGCCGTAACTGTATTGTTGCAAACAGCATCATTGCAAACCATATCGTCGCAAAGAGTACCGTTGCAAACAGTATCGTCGCAAACTGTACTAAGGCTTGCGTAAAAGCCGAAACAACATTGGTATTCACTGCCAACTCTCAGTAAACTTTCGCTCCCATGTTTTGATCCGGTGCTGTGATGACCTTTCCCGAGCTTTCTTCTTCCCCTGAGTCGTTAACTTTTGCTGAGCTTGGCATAAATTCGGCGTTACTTAAGGCTTTGCCTGCAACGCTGGTGCATCCGACAAAGGTGCAGCAACTCGCGATTCCGGCCATTCTAGCGGGAAGGGATTTGTTAGCCTTAGCACAAACCGGTAGCGGGAAAACCTTAGCTTTTGGTTTGCCACTTCTACAACAACTTTTGTTGCAACAGCAAACACAGTTACAGGGTGCTAAGTCTGTGCCGCCCTCAAATGCGCTGGCGTTAGTGCTGGTTCCTACACGGGAATTAGCGCTGCAAGTGACTGAAGCGTTGCAAGCGGTGGCAAGTCAGTTATCGGCTTCGTTGAACATTCAGCTTCTGTGTGGCGGCGTCCCCTTGGAAGATCAATTAGTAGAACTTGCAGCCAAGCCGCAGGTATTAGTGGCAACCCCTGGGCGTTTACTGGATTTATGCAAACAGTCCCACATCAGCCTCGATTCGATAAAACATCTTGTGCTGGATGAAGCTGACCGCCTGCTGGAAATGGGGTTCTGGCCCGATGTGCAAAAGCTGATGGCGTTTATGCCGAAGCTTAAGCAAACCTCGTTGTTTTCCGCCACCTTGCCCGAGGCGTTGGATACATTGGCGGGCAAGCTGCTGGTGAATCAGCCGTTACGGGTCGAAGCCCACAAGGTGAATTCAGTGGCTGCTGAAATCGAAGAACAACTCTATTTAGTCAACAAGGGCAGTAAAGCACAGGCACTGATTGCGTTGTTAAAACAATATCAATGGCCGCAGGTGTTGGTGTTTATCAGCGCCCGTGATGATGCCGATGCCGTTGCTAAACGGCTCGCCAAAGCGGGGATGAAAGTCGCCGCGCTGCACGGTGAAAAAGATCAAAGCGTGCGCAGCCAAACCTTGGCCGACTTTAAAGCTAATCGCATTCAAGTATTAGTGGCGACTGACTTGATGGCGCGCGGCATTCATGTCGATGCCTTGCCTGTGGTCATCAATTTGGATTTGCCTATGAGTGCGCCTGTGTACGTGCACCGCATTGGCCGCACCGCGCGCGCTGGCGAAAAAGGGCTGGCGATTTCCCTCGTGTGCCACGGTGAAATGACTACTTTAACGGCGATCCGCAGTTTAACTGCGCGGGAGTTACCGCTGGCATTATTGGCTGACTTTCCGGTCACGGATAAGCCGAGTGAAAATACCAGTGATGGCACCGCAGATAGCAAGGTTGAGCGTAAGCGACCACCACGGGATAAACAGGCGAATCGCCGTAGCATCAATAAGCATAGCGCCAAAGCGTTTAAAGGTAAGCGCTGAGCTTGAGGCTATTCATTATGAAGCTAGAGTAGAGTCATAGTGAAACTGGAGTGATGCAATCCTGAAACAAGAGTGAAGCCATCCTCAAGCAAAGAGTGAAGCTATCCATAGCGTTCAAGCTTGGCGTGCTGCTATCACTAAACCGATAACAGAATAAAGCGCATTGGCTGCTGTTAACGATTTCGCTCTGGGTGTAACTTAGTGACTTATTTACATTAAGGGAGCTAAGTTATGGCATCGACATTGGCGTTAAGCAAAGCACTTCATAAAGTGGTGAGTAACGGTTTAACGACCGAGCACTTTGTACTTAGGCCATTCCAGCTAGCGGATCTTGAGGCTTTTACCGTCTATAGAGCCGACCCTAAGGTCGCCCAATATCAAAGCTGGACGGATTACCGTTATAGCGATGCAGTCGCGCTGTTCGACAATATGGATTACGCACAATTTGGTGCGGCGGATACATGGTTTCAACTTGCGATTGTCACTGCCGCGTCGGGAGCAACACCGACCGCGCTCGTTGGCGATCTGGCGCTGCACTTTATTGATGAGCAGCAGGTAGAAATCGGTTTTACGATTGCGCCTGAGCATCAAGGTAAACAGGTCGCTTTTGAGGCCGTCAGCGCATTGCTGGATTACCTCTTCATTGAATTACATAAGCATCGCGTTATTGCGATCACCGACGCACAAAATCTTGCCAGCTGTCGCTTACTCGAAAAACTCCACTTTAGGCGCGAAGCCCATTATGTGAAAAACATCTTCTTTAAGGGCGCGTGGGGCGATGAGTATCTCTACGCCTTGTTAAAAGAAGAGTATTAATTCCCTTTAGGTGCAAGGTATCGATAACGCTCGTCGCCAGTGTTTCTCTATTTGGCTTATCGACCCTATCTCAGTAAAATCTCTTTATTAGTTGAGCCCGTTTGGCTCAAGGATCTTCACGCCCGTCATGGGATTTAAGGAGTGCCAGATGAAATCAATGCGTTTAGGCTTAGTGGGTTTGGCGGTCGTGCTCGGATTATCGGCCTGTGCGACCACGCAATCGCCAACGGGGCGAGGGCAGACTTTGCTCTTTTCAGCGGCGCAGATGCAGCAGATGGGTGATGCTTCTTTTGAAGAGATGAAAAAGCAGCAAAAGGTGAGTAGCGATAAAAAGCTGACGCAATACGTGAATTGTGTCGCCAATCGGGTGACGGCAGTATTGCCGGACCAAACTCAGCGTTGGGATGTGGTTTTGTTTGACTCAGAACAAGTTAACGCCTTTGCACTGCCGGGCGGCCACATTGGGGTTTATACCGGATTGCTTAAGGTCGCCAATGGTCCTGATCAGCTTGCTACTGTGCTTGGTCACGAAGTGGCGCACGTATTGGCGCAACATGGTAACGAGCAGGTTTCTCGCGGACAGTTAACGGGCGTCGGTATGCAAATAGCCGATGCGGCGTTGGGGGCGAGTGGCGTGTCAAATCGCGACTTATATATGTCGGCGTTAGGACTCGGTGCTCAGGTTGGGGTGATTCTGCCCTTTGGCCGCGCTCAAGAGAGCGAAGCCGATGTGATGGGCTTAGAGCTGATGGCGAGAGCCGGTTTCGATCCGGCGCAAAGCGTGGCGTTATGGCAGAATATGTCGAAGGCGGGCGGCAGTCAGGGGCCAGAATTATTATCGACCCATCCTTCGAACAGTAACCGTATCGCTCAGTTGCAACAACTGCAAGGGCAGATGCAGCCACTCTATGCCAGTGCTAAAACCCAAGTGAAGAATCAATGTGTGGCGCCGAAATAAGCTGCACGCAGCATAGCGAAGTGCCACTTAGCTGAGTGTTAGTGGTTGTTTTCTGGACAATATGCGTCCTTAGCCTATTTACGCTTTTGGATAAATACGCAATAAGTGTGTAAAAAAGCCGCCTTAGTTAAATAAGCAGTCAGTTTATCAGCATAGGTCGCGGAACTATGGTAAACTGGCGCGCAAAATTCCACTGATAAATTGAGAGTCGTTAATTATGTCTGATAAATTCAGTACTGTTGAACAGCAAGCAAGCTACGGTGTAGGCCGTCAAATGGGTGAGCAACTGGCCGCCAATTCTTTTGATGGTGTGGATATTCCAGCCGTTCAAGCGGGTTTAGCCGATGCGTTCGCCGGTTTAGAAAGTGCTGTGTCTATGCAAGATCTTCAAGTTGCGTTCACTGAAATTAGCGGTCGTATTCAAGCTGCTCAAGAGCAAGCTGCTGCAGCTGCGTCTGCTGAAGGCGATGCCTTCTTAGCTGAAAATGCTAAGCGTGATGGCGTGACTGTGACTGACTCTGGTCTGCAGTTCGAAGTATTAGTCCAAGGTGACGGTGCTACTCCAACTTACGAAGATACAGTGCGTACTCACTACCATGGTTCTTTCATCAATGGTGATGTGTTCGATAGCTCTGTAGTTCGTGGCCAACCAGCTGAGTTCCCTGTATCTGGCGTTATCGCTGGCTGGACTGAAGCACTGCAACTGATGCCAGTAGGCACTAAGTTGAAATTATTTGTTCCACATCACCTAGCTTACGGTGAGCGCGGCGCGGGGGCATCGATTCCTCCTTATTCAACTTTGGTATTCGAAGTTGAATTATTAGATATCATCTAATATTGATAAAACGCCTAAGCCTGTCTTAGGCGTTTTCTTATGGAAGACAAAGAAAGATTGAGGAGATTGAAATGAGTGGACAAGTGAGAGTGGCAATCGTCGGTGCTGGTGGTCGTATGGGACGCACTCTTATTGAAGCGGCTTACAATCACGACCATATATTGCTGGGTGCTGCTATTGAGCGCGCTGGCTCTAGTTTAGTAGGCGTGGATGCAGGTGAGCTAGCTGGTGTGGGTAAATTAAAGGTCATGATCATGGATTCGCTGGATTACGCGACCGATGATTTTGATGTCTTGATTGATTTCACTGCGCCAGACGCCAGTATTGTCCATTTAGATTGGTGTGTGCGCCATAAGAAAGCCATGGTGATTGGCACAACCGGTTTCAATCATGCTCAAAAAGAACAGATCAATGCCTTTGCCGAGCAAACGCCGGTAGTGATGGCGCCGAATATGTCTGTGGGTGTCAACCTGATGTGGAAATTACTCGAACTGGCTGCCGAAGTTATGGGTGATTACACGGATATCGAAATTATCGAAGGTCACCACAGACACAAAAAAGATGCGCCGTCGGGCACGGCCCTGAAAATGGGTGAAGTGATTGCTAAGACCTTAGGTCGTGATCTTGAGAAATGTGCCGTGTATGGCCGCGAAGGGATCACGGGTGAACGTGACCGTGAAACTATCGGTTTTGCGACTATTCGTGCCGGTGACTTAGTCGGTGAACATACGGCCATGTTTGCCGATATCGGTGAGCGTTTAGAGATCACCCATAAAGCTTCGAGTCGTATGACCTTTGCTAACGGCGCTATGCGTGCCGCCCACTGGCTCGTGGAGCAAAAACCGGGCTTGTATGATATGCAGCAGGTTTTAGGTTTGCATTAATATTAAAAACGCCGATATGGCGTTTTTTTTTGCACCCAGATACCAATGGGTGGACGGTTTCACGTTTTTCCTGTAAACTCGTCGGAATTTGTCAAAATTTCGTAAATTAGCGGAAATTGGTATCTTAACAAAACACAAAAAACATTATATTTCAGTGGCTTGGCTCTTTATGGAGGTCGCGTTGACAAAGTCTGCCTTACTCGTACTCGAAGATGGAACTGTATTCTCTGGCACAGCAATTGGTGCCGATGGTCTCTCTGTTGGTGAAGTTGTTTTTAACACTTCCATGACAGGTTACCAAGAAATTTTAACTGATCCATCCTACTCACGCCAGATTGTAACATTAACCTACCCACACATAGGCAACACTGGTACCAATGATGAAGATGTTGAATCCGATGGGGTTCACGCTTGTGGTCTTATCATTCGTGATCTTCCGCTCATCGCAAGTAGTTTCCGCAATCAACAAAGCTTAAGTGATTATCTCAAAGCGAACAATGTCGTTGGCATAGCAGATATCGATACCCGCAAGTTAACTCGTATTCTCCGTGAAAAAGGTGCTCAAGCCGGTTGTATTATGGCTGGTGCAGACTTAGACGAAGCAAAAGCGCTCGCCGCTGCCAAAGCCTTCCCCGGTTTAAAAGGCATGGATCTCGCTAAAGAAGTCACAACTAAAGCAGCCTATCCATGGCGCAAAGGTAGCTGGCGTTTAGTGGGCGGTTTACCTGCAGATACGCCAGCAAATGAGCTTAAATACAAAGTAGTAGCCTACGACTACGGCGTTAAGCAAAACATTCTGCGTATGTTAGTGGACCGCGGTTGCGACGTCACTGTTGTGCCAGCTAAAACCTCTGCCGCCGACGTGCTGGCGATGAATCCCGATGGTGTGTTCCTTTCGAACGGCCCTGGCGATCCAGAACCATGCGATTACGCAATTGAAGCAATTCAACAGATCCTGAAAACCGACACACCGATTTTCGGTATCTGTTTAGGTCATCAGTTGTTGGCTCTGGCCTCAGGTGCAAAAACCTTAAAGATGAAGTTTGGTCACCATGGTGCAAACCACCCAGTGAGCAACATCGAGAAAGGTAACGTGATGATCACCAGCCAAAACCACGGTTTTGCTGCCGATGAAAGCACGCTACCCGCCAACATTAAGGTGACGCATAAGTCGCTGTTTGATGGTTCACTGCAAGGTATCCATCTTACGGACAAACCTGCGTTTAGCTTCCAAGGTCACCCTGAAGCGAGTCCAGGCCCGAACGATGCCGCACCTCTGTTCGATCACTTTATCGAGCTTATTGAACAATACCGTCAGAACGCCAAGTAGTACGCTAGCTAGGAGAAGAGAGAAGCAATGCCAAAACGTACAGATATAAAGAGTATTCTTATCCTAGGCGCCGGCCCAATCGTGATTGGTCAGGCATGTGAATTTGACTATTCTGGCGCACAGGCGTGTAAAGCGCTGCGTGAAGAAGGCTACCGTGTCATTCTGGTGAACTCTAACCCTGCCACCATTATGACTGACCCAGAAATGGCCGATGCCACTTATATCGAGCCGATTCACTGGGAAGTGGTCCGTAACATTATTGCTAAAGAACGCCCAGACGCGATTCTGCCAACCATGGGCGGCCAAACCGCACTGAACTGCGCATTAGAACTTGAAGCTAAAGGTGTACTGAAAGAATTTAACGTCGAGATGATTGGCGCGACTGCCGATGCCATCGATAAAGCTGAAGACCGTAGCCGCTTTGATAAAGCGATGAAAAGTATCG
The DNA here is from genome assembly GCF_026802235.1 of Shewanella sp. DAU305. Lineage (NCBI taxonomy): Bacteria > Pseudomonadati > Pseudomonadota > Gammaproteobacteria > Alteromonadales > Shewanellaceae > Shewanella > Shewanella sp. DAU305. The sequence continues at coordinate 4,274,008 of NZ_CP113808.1, read as the reverse complement.
GTCTTGACTGTCCACGTGCGGGCATTGCCCACAACATGGAAGAAGCTTACGGCGTACTCGATCAAGTGGGTTTCCCTTGTATTATCCGTCCATCCTTTACTATGGGTGGCTCGGGCGGCGGTATCGCCTACAACAAGGAAGAGTTCGAAGAGATCTGTTCACAGGGCTTAGAGTTATCGCCAACAAGTGAACTGCTGATCGACGAATCACTGATCGGTTGGAAAGAATACGAGATGGAAGTGGTACGTGACCGCAACGATAACTGCATTATCGTCTGCGCCATCGAAAACTTCGATCCTATGGGTGTACACACTGGCGACTCTATTACCGTTGCGCCAGCGCAAACCCTGACTGACAAAGAATACCAAATCATGCGTAACGCCTCTATGGCCGTACTGCGTGAGATTGGTGTTGAGACCGGCGGTTCGAACGTACAGTTTGGTATCAACCCGAAAGATGGCCGTATGGTTATCATCGAGATGAACCCACGTGTATCGCGCTCTTCAGCATTGGCATCAAAGGCAACGGGTTTCCCGATTGCGAAAATCGCCGCTAAGTTAGCGGTTGGTTTCACCCTTGATGAGCTGATGAACGACATCACTGGCGGTCGCACGCCAGCGTCATTCGAGCCTGCTATCGATTACGTTGTGACTAAAGTGCCACGCTTTAACTTTGAAAAGTTTGCTGGCGCCAATGATCGCTTAACCACACAGATGAAGTCTGTGGGTGAAGTGATGGCGATTGGCCGTACTTTCCAAGAGTCACTGCAAAAAGCCTTACGTGGTTTAGAGGTTAGCCGTAACGGTTTAGACCCTATCACTGATATGGCAAAACCGGAGGCAATGCAACGTATTCGCCATGAGCTGAAAGAGCCAGGTTGCGACCGTATTTGGTACATAGCCGATGCGATGCGTGCGGGGCTGAGCTTAGATGAAATCTTTAAGCTGACCAATATCGACCCTTGGTTCCTCGTACAAATCGAAGAGCTTATCAAGCTTGAAGGTGTGGTTGCTGAAGTTGGGCTGGCTGGTCTGGATCATGACTTACTGCGCAAACTGAAACGTAAAGGTTTTGCTGATGCGCGTCTGGCCGATGTATTAGGCGTGAACGAAGCCGAAGTGCGTAAGCTGCGTGATAAGTTTGACCTGCACCCAGTCTACAAGCGTGTGGATACCTGTGCGGCTGAGTTTGCAACAGACACAGCTTACATGTACTCAACGTACGAAGAAGAATGTGAAGCTAACCCATCGACGCGTGACAAAATCATGGTGTTAGGTGGCGGGCCAAACCGTATCGGTCAAGGTATCGAGTTCGATTATTGCTGTGTGCACGCGGCGTTAGCGCTACGTGAAGACGGTTATGAAACCATCATGGTGAACTGTAACCCTGAAACCGTTTCAACCGACTACGACACTTCAGACCGTCTGTACTTCGAACCCGTTACACTGGAAGACGTTTTAGAAATCGTCCGCATCGAGAAGCCAAAAGGCGTTATCGTGCAGTACGGTGGTCAAACACCATTGAAATTGGCCCGAGCCTTAGAAGCCGCTGGCGTACCTGTCATTGGTACTAGCCCAGATGCAATTGACCGCGCCGAAGACCGTGAGCGTTTCCAACAAGCGATTCAACGCTTAGAGATGAAGCAGCCTGAAAACGATACCGTGACTACGGTTGAAGGTGCTGTGATTGCCGCTGAGCGTATCGGTTATCCGCTAGTTGTGCGTCCATCCTATGTACTTGGCGGCCGCGCGATGGAAATCGTCTACGACAAGCAAGATTTGCTACGTTACTTCAACGAAGCCGTGAGCGTATCGAACGCATCCCCAGTATTGCTCGATCGCTTCTTAGATGATGCGATTGAAGTGGATATCGACGCAGTATGTGACGGTGAAATCGTGGTGATTGGCGCGATTATGGAGCATATCGAACAAGCGGGTGTTCACTCCGGTGACTCAGGTTGTTCGCTGCCGCCATACACGCTAAGCCAAGAAATCCAAGATCGCATGCGCGTTCAAGTCGGCAAGTTGGCGATGGAACTCGGTGTTGTTGGCTTGATGAACGTACAGTTCGCCGTGAAAGATAACGAAATCTATATGATTGAAGTTAACCCACGTGCTGCCCGTACTGTGCCATTCGTGTCTAAAGCGACCGGTGTGCCTTTGGCTAAGATTGCCGCGCGTGTGATGGCGGGTCAAAGCTTAACGTCGCAAAACTTCACTAAAGAAGTGATCCCACCTTTCTACTCAGTGAAAGAAGTGGTGTTGCCATTTAACAAGTTCCCGGGTGTTGACCCACTGTTAGGCCCAGAAATGCGCTCTACCGGTGAAGTCATGGGCGTGGGCGATACGTTCGCCGAAGCCTATGCCAAGGCGCAGTTAGGTGCCACTTCTGAAGTGCCTAAGTCGGGTCGTGCGTTATTGTCTGTGCGTAACAGCGATAAGAAACGCGTTGCCGATTTAGCGGCTAAGTTAATCGAGCTCGGTTACCAAATCGATGCCACTCACGGTACTGCGATTATCCTTGGCGAAGCGGGTATCAACCCACGTTTAGTGAACAAGGTACACGAAGGTCGTCCACACATTCTCGATCGCATCAAGAATGGTGAATACACTTATATCGTGAACACTACCGAAGGTCGCCAAGCGATTGAAGATTCTCGTCAATTGCGCCGCGGTGCACTGCGTTACAAAGTGAACTACACCACGACCATGAACGCTGCATTCGCCACGTGTATGGCCCATGCCGCTGATGATCGTACTAATGTGACGTCAGTACAAGAACTGCATCTGCGCGTACTGGCTAAATAAGCCACAGGGTTAATGCCGTGAATGAGAGGGCCGCATAACTTAGGTTATGCGGCCTTATTATTTAGGCCCGTGTCTGTCTTGCTCAATTCTTGAATTTGTTTTATTGGGTTACTTAGTCTGTTTTACTGAGTTTGTTTTGAGTATGACTTAACTCTTTTTATCTTCTATTTATGTTGCCTGAGAAAATTATGCCTGCGCCAGCCGCTAGTCCTACTAAAGTTGATACGTTTATTGCGCCGCCTTGCCTCGGGCAAATACGCGTGCTTTATCAAGATAGCGACATTCTGCTGATTGATAAGCCGAGCGGATTATTGAGTCTGTCGGGGAAGAATCCGCTCAATCTCGATTCAGTGCATTATCGCTTAGTGCAGGATTTTCCGACGGCCACTTTGCTGCACAGGCTTGATTTTGGCACTTCGGGCATCATGCTGGTGGCGCTAAATAAAACCGTGAATGGCTTGCTGACCAAGCAGTTTCAGGCGCGCACAGTCGAGAAGCGTTATACCGCCTTGTTGCACGGACATATCGCCGCTGACAGCGGGGTGATTGAACTGCCGATCGCTAAAGATAGTGATCATTTCCCACTACAAAAAATTTGCCACAGCACAGGTAAACCTGCGATCAGCGAATATCGGGTGCTGGAACGGTTAACCGACCCTTTTGCCACGCGGGTCGAGTTTACCCCGGTTTCCGGCCGAACCCATCAACTGCGGATCCACAGCCAGCAATTTGGCCACTCGATTCTGGGATGCGATCTCTATGGTGGCGTGGGTGAGAGTGTGGCTAATAACGCCGATGCACTTGACCCAAACATGACAGAAGTGGTGAGTAACAGCAGATTAATGCTGCATGCGACCCGCTTAGCGTTTAATCATCCTATTACGGGTGAGCGTATCGACTGGCTTTGCGAGTGCCCTTTCTAAGTGCTTGCTGAAGAGTCATAGAGTTTAACGTTCAGCACTTAAAACCTGGAACAATGGGTTTAGTGACCCAGCCCGATACGTTCGGTCTGCATGGGCGGCGCATCGTTGGGGAGCCAAGTATGGTAAATCGTTGCGAAAGTACCATCCGCTTTTATCGCTTCTAGGGCACTTTTCCATTGCTCGATCACCTCATTGGGCGTGCCTCGCGAGAAGGCAATATACAGATGGTTAGCGCTAATAGTGAAGAGGGACTCTACATCATCCATGCTTGCACTCGCATCCGATAAAATACTCGGCGCGGTGAGATTGGCATTACACCAAAGGTCGATACGGTGCTTCATCAGTTGTTTTGCACTCAATAAGGGCGCGGATGAGGCGGCAACGTTTGTAAATCCCAGTTCGAGCAATAGGCGCTCTTCCACTGAGGCACGATAGACACCAATTGCCTTCGCCGTTTTAGCATCTTCTATTGAGGTAATTTTTATACCGCTATTTTTTAAGGCATAAAAATTGGTTGTGCCGACAGCAACAGGTCCAATCATAGTAAACATCTGTTCTCTTTCTGCGGTGCGCGTCATAGTGAATAACACAGTATTGGGCTGCTCGGTCAACATTTTCCAGCCGCGAGCCCAAGGTACGACTTTAATTGGGTCTGGACTCTTGATGCGTTTTTGAATTTCTTCTACGACTTGTACTGCTAAACCAGCAGGTTTGCCATCAACAGAGAAACTGATCGGTGACCATTCTTCCGTATAGATGTTTAGCGGCTGTGCGCTCAGGGAGAAAGCGCTGCAGAGGATAAGTGATAGCAAAAAGTTTGTGACTAATTTCATTAATAACCCTAAAGATTAGAACGTTATAATTGAGTCTCACTGCTTGCTCTTAAAATGATTAAAGATGAACGCTGTGTTCAAATCAAGTATAGCTAGGGGTTGATTTTCTAAGATGAAATTTACTATATCGTTTTTAACGATAAAAAAGAGCGCGAATATGGCGCTCTTAGGTAGGTTTTATCAATGCGACTGCAAACATCAGGCGCGATAGACGTCACGCATCAGATTATCAATACAGTGCACAACACGCATACTGGCGTCTTCCATTGAGTGCAGTTGTTTGACCATCTCAGGTAAATTACCTTTTTGTCTCGCATTGAGCGCCGCTTTTCCTGCCTCGTGTACCGCTTTATGTGGTGCATCTAATGCTTTGAAGTTACTTAAATGCTGATAATTCTCGGCACCAAATCCTTTGAAATACCATTGCCCTAGGCGGCACTCAGTGTGTGAGTTCACATTGTGGTTATGCTGTGGTTTTTCAATTAATTGATAAACACTACTTTTCCAGACTGCGTGGTCGAGCTTAGTGGTATTCAAGAATGACGCGGTAGCAGCGTTATGGATAACCTGCTGCATTTGCTTTGAGCGATGCAGTACATCTTCAACCACTTGGCCGATTTGGGTAGAAGAGCTGGCAACATCGATAGCGCTGCTTTGATTGTTATGGACAATTTCTTTAATTTCAGCCGCTTGAATAACGATTTGCTTTACCAGTTTTTCAATGTGGCTGCTGGCTTCGTGGGCTTTACTGGCAAGTTGGCGCACTTCATCGGCAACCACTGCAAAACCGCGTCCTGCTTCGCCTGCGCGGGCGGCTTCAATGGCGGCATTCAATGCCAGCAAGTTCGTCTGTTCTGAGATACCTTGAATTGCGGCAACAAACTGGTTGATTGAAGAGGTCGTCGCATCTAGCTCAGTAACGGCTTTCATGCTGCTCGACGCTTGCTCATTAATATAAGTCGCCCGAGTGCCTAAACTTGCCACGGCGATGCGGGTTTGATCAAAAATCTTATCAAGTTCTGACAGTGAATCCTGTTCGGAGGTAAGTAATTCGGCGCTGTTGGCTAAACCTTCGCGCACCGCATTGAGCATGTCTCCACCTTGGTTTTGGCAGGCAATGACCTCAGTGTAGTGATCCGCATTTTGTCGTGATTGCTGCTGCATAGTCTCATTTTCACGGATCATGCCACGCAGTTCGTCGATTTCATTTTGGCGTTGTTGTTCTAGTTGGATAAGCCGCTCTTTAAGCGCCTTATTTTCAGCTTTGAGCTGGGAATTAAACCACATAAAAAAACCTCTAACGTCGCAAGGACTATGGCTATTGCTTATCGATTTACAGTGACTGGGCTCTGCGGTAAATACTGCAATGTTAATAAAAAGTAAAACCATTTTGGTGTTGAAATATTAACTGATCCTTGCGCTTTATTCTTAATTTTTTTAGGGTTTTTGTCGCTTTAATGCGTTGGCGCAAATTAACCCTATTTTTTGAATGAAAAGTGAACCAAGCTAACATTGAAAACTGGGTCAAGTCAGCTGGTTCACTTCGAGGTTTTATCGCTATTGATTAGCGCTATGAAGGCTTTATTGCATGCCTATGGCATGGGTAAGTCGAGCACCATAGTTGCAATGCTGAAATAAACCAGCACGCCTATGATATCGGCGATGGAGGTGATGAGTGGCGCACTCGCCGCCGCAGGGTCCATCTTTAACTTGCTCAGCAAGAAGGGTAATGACATACCAATCAAGCTGCCAATAATCACAACAATTTGCATTGTGAGTGCCACAACCAGCGCGATTTCAGGTCCGCCTCGCCAAAATCCGAGCAAGGACACTGCCGCTGCCATGCTGGCTCCTAATAATCCGGCGACAAATAACTCGCGCCCTAGCATAGATAACCAATCTTTGAGAACCACTTCCCCTGTGGCTAAGCCGCGTACCATTAAGGTTGACGATTGTGAGCCCGCATTGCCGCCGCTATCGATCAGCAGAGGTAGGAAGAAGACTAAAGAGACATAACTGGCAATAGTGTCTTCGAAGAAGGCGATACCGGCCCCTGAGAAGATATTACCAAAGACCAAAATCACCAGCCAAACCACGCGCTTGCGGTAAAGTAAGCCTATGCTGGCTGTCTTGAGGTTATGGTCAATATTGCCGATGGCCGCAGTTTTTGTGAACTCAAGATCCGCCTGTGAGCTGGCAATATCCATAGCATCATCATAGGTGACGATACCGACGAGCTGGCCTTTCCCATTGACTACTGGCAGCGCCATTAAGTCGTAATGGGCGATCATCTGCACCGCTTCTTCGCGAAAGGCATTGGCATCAAGGGCGACGGGATCGGGCTTCATAAAATCGACCACTCGCTCATGCGGCTGCGCCAGCAATAGCTGCCTTAGCGATACAGTTCCTATTAAGCGGCCTAACATATCAACCACATAGGTTTGATAAATGGTTTCCTTATCGGCGGCCTCTGTGCGTAGGGTATCGATGGCTTCTGCCGCAGTATGGCGGCTATTCAGTAATGTGTAATCCGAGGTCATGACAGCGCCGACCTTGGCTTTATCATAGGCGGCGAGGGTGCGCATATCTTCCCGTTTGGCCAATGCTAGCGCAGGTAAAATCGCCGCTTGCTGGGTTTCATCGAGCAGATTATAGAGGTCGGCACGTTCATCTGCAGCCATGTGAACCAGTAGCGCAGAAAGCGTGGTTTTATCTAATTGCTGTACTAAGCTGGCTTGCAATTCATCGGTCAGGTAGCGAAACAAATTGGCGCAAACCTTAGGTGAGGCCAGTTGCAATAATAGGACTTGTTGAGCTTGATTAAAGACGTTAAATACGGCTGCAATATCGGCAGGGTGGCGTTTTTCGGCTAATTCAGCCATGGCGCTGGCACTGCGTTGCTCGATAATCATTTGCAGGTTATGGATGATTTTTTTAGTGTTGTTTGTGCTGTTATTCATGTTCATAGTTCATTCTCTCAACGATCTAGTGACCAAAGTAAAAGGTGATGTCTGCGCCAAGTTGCAGCGCGTTGCCACGAAGGGCATTGCCTAAGCTCAATTCCAGCTGTAGCTGTTGTTGCGGCGAGTGTTGATAAGCGAACTGATAGGTAGTCTCGCTCAATTCTTTTTGATAAATCTCGGCTATCACGCGATGGTGACTACTGAGTTCATACGCCGCCGCGATACCCACAAGCAATTGGGTTGATTGATTAAACTCATGGGTAAAACCTAAATTGGCATAGAGACTGACATCAGAATCGCCTAAGGTTTTACCCATAATGCCGAAGACTTCGGTGGCTAATTCGTTACTGGCATCGAGGTTTTTCTGCAAGTTGATTACCAGTGCGCTGTGCCAATCATCCTGTTGCTGCTCTGGATCTGAGTGGGAGTTTACGTTGAGTGGTAGCTTAATGCCGACCTCTGCTTGCTCCTCACGAATATCGTCATTGGTATTGGACGCTAATCCTAAATGCCATTCCCATTGATTGCGGCTGCAAGTCGTGGTTGCGTTAAATTGTGGGCGAGCATGATCCGACCTAGGTTGTTGCCAGCCGAGTTCTAATTCGCAGTGTTCTGCGAGGGCGGGATCATCCACTTCGAGATGGGATGCTGCCGCACTCATGCTGTAGTACAAGCTGAAACTTGCACAGGATAAAGACCGCAAAATTGCTGCGTTGTTTATGTAAGCCATGTTAAGGCTCCTCAGGTGTAAACCCTTAGGTGTTAATCCATCGGGTAAACGGAGGGTACTGAGGCAAAAACTTGCTTTGAGATGCAAAAAATACACATAACTGAACCCCAGCGAATATGCTGGAATTGCGAAAAGCGCAGCCATAGGCTCAAGCTTTATGGTTTGTGATTGATATTTTGGGGGAGGCGGAGTGAAGAATGGTTCACACTACTACCCTGCTTAGCAGGTAGCAGCAAAATATTGCGGGCTAGTGCTAGGCGTTAAATCCTGTCTTTTGGACAGGGCATCTACTGTCGCTTATGTGTGTGCCCACAGTGGGTCTCCGCAATGATTAAAAGTCGCCATCATTCTAATGGGCCAAAAGTTAAAGTCAACCGCACAAGTCGTTACCTATGTTTTTGTTTAAATTTAGATTTTAATTAAATGTTAACATTATGATGCTACTTAGGTCTGTGTATGGTTGTTGGACTGCTTGATGAATTTATGTGCAGTGGCTTGTTGTTGATTTGTTTGTTTTATGGGCGTTGGCTGTAATGCTGCCTCTATGAGGTGTCTTTTAGTGGTATCGGATATCGGGCATTGGGTATTGATATATCGGGGCTCGGATATTGATGCGTCGATTAAGTTTGGCTAACACCTTATCTCAAATGGATTATTTGGCATTGATGCGCATCGGGTATACCCTTGTAGTGTCTGTACCTGTGAGTCAAGGTGATCATTCAGACAGGTTCAGACAGGTTCAGACAGGTCGCCGTATTCAGATTTGGAGGTATTAAGCCGTGGCATACAATATCGATGTTGATGAGTTGGACTCCATAGCTGTGGCTGTTGAGCATAATGACATCGCCCAGATGAGAGTCGCCAATATCAAGATCGCCAGTATCAATCTGTTTAACTTTATAGAGCCGCCTTTGGCTTACTACGATTTTGAAAATATCTATAGCCATGGTCAGTGGCAGAAAAAGTGCCAATGGCTGAGTGAGTTTCTCGCCCATCGTCAGCCTGATATTGTCGGATTTCAAGAAGTGTTTAGTCCAGAACCGCTCAAACGAATCGCCAGCGAGCAAGGGCTAGTGCATTTTGCTGTCATTGATGCGCCAACTCTTATCAGTGATTACATTTATCGCAGCCCTGTGGTCGCGCTTGCCTCCCGTTATCCCATAGTGAAAATCAGCAGTGTCGAACCTGATGCGCGCTTAGTGGCGGCGATGGGATTATCGAGTGAATTTACCTTTAGCCGTAAGGTGCTGCGCGCAACCGTTGAGGTGCCGCATATTGGTAAGTGTGATTTTTATGTGGTGCACTTTAAATCAAAACGCGCCGGATTAGCGCTCGAACCTAAGCTATTTGAACATCAGCCACTTGAACCTAAGCGATTTGAAAATCAGCCCCTAGGATTCGATAACTCGGCGCCCGCAGCGAGCATGAAACTGCATTCAGAAACCCAATTACTCACAGAGCAAGCCTTAGGCCGCTGGGCATCAACCATTCAGCGCGGCGCGGAAGCTGCGTTATTATTCAATGGCATATTAGTACGCAGGCAAGCATCTAAACATCCCGTCATAGTGATGGGTGACTTTAATGACAGTCTGACGATGGGCGCCTTAGATGCATTAACGATTCAGGGCGAGAGCCTTCACAGTAATGATATTAAAGCCGCTGGCCTTGGGCATTTATCGGATGCGGCGTTAGCGGCGGTGTTTGCTCAGTATCAACTTAAAGATGCCTATGAGTTATTTATTGAAGCGAACTTGAGGGACAGTTTGACGGGTAATACCGCTTACCATAGGGAACACAGAGCGGCGACCCATTACTATGGCCCCAAAGGTTCTGTGCTGGATTATATTTTGCTTTCGAGTGAGTTTGATGCGAGCCATGGCCGCAGTTTAGCGCAAGTGGTGGATTATCAAACCTGCGACAGGCACTTAGTCAGACCCGAATATGAGCGTGATGCCTACAGTACTGACCATGCGCCAGTGATTGTTGAGTTGGCGCTGCGGAGTTAATTACTCATTCAGTTGAGCTCGCTAAATCAAGCCAAATAAAACAACTTAAACTCACTCAAGTTTATTCACTTTAAATCTGGCTAACACTCAATCCCTCAAACCGATTTGTGCATTATGCGATGTCGCGGATAAGCCCCATTTGAAACCAAGCTTGCAGTGCCTGCAGCACTTGCATCGGCGCCTGCGCGTCGCTATAAAATGCTAACATCATTTCGCATTGTTCGGCAAAGGTGGCACCGCCGATAAATCCCAGCAGCAGGGCGAGTTGATATTCGGATAGGGAAATAAACTCAGTTAATCGGCTTTCGCCGCGCCAAAGTAACCAAGCTCGTTTGCCTTGATAATCGGGACTTGGCGGTGATTCTTGCTGTTTTAATGCTTGCCAAGTTTCAACTGCATTACTGTTGCATTGGAATAGCTGCACGCTGGGGTGAAAACGCAGTTGGCAACTCGGCCATTGCTCGGCAGGCAGTGCTTGCAGGCGCGCAAAAGTGGCGCGCTCGGTATCAAAAGCATCGAAGGCATTCAATAAACGCCGCTCGAAGCGAGCAATATCGGCAATGATCGGATACTGACTGAAAAACGCATCTTGGGTTAAGTAGTCGGGCAGGGCATCGGCAAAACTGCGCAGTGAGGTAAACGCCGATGGCTGACTGGCAATATAACCTTTGGCCATGCGTTCAAAGAGTTCATCACCCAGATAGATGCCAAGCATTTCGTGGTCGGTTTCGAGGGTTTCGGTTAAACGAATGCGATAGGCATTGGCATAGATCTGCATCCGAATATCGGCATTAATGCCGCCTTGCTCGGCAATCTTATCTTTGAAGGTTTGCGTGGTTTTCTCAAGGGTTGACGGCGTATCTACCGCCGCACTCGCCAGCAGATAATCCATAAATGCGTGTTGTAGCTGCTGAAGTTGGCTCATGCGATAACCTTTCCTTCATGCATGTTCTTTCTACCTTTGGCGGCGTTGAGTGGATGTACCTCACCTAAGGTATCGCGGGCGATATTTCTGGCAATCGTGAGTTCGGCTTCGAGGGCGGAAAACTCGGGGATATTGGCGTCGCGCTCTATCATAGTGCTGATGCCGCCAAAACGTTTCAGTGCTGCACAGTAGAGGTCCCACACGCTGCTCGTTACATCATGGTCGTGCGTGTCTATCACATAGTCGCCATAGTCGCTGTGTCCGGCGAGGTGGAATTGCTGCACCCGTTTGGGATTGATTTTATTCAAATAGTCCAACGGATTGAAATTATGATTGCGGGCACTGACGTAAATATTATTGATATCTAACAAGATTAAACAGTCTGTTGCCTCAGCAACGGCATTAACGAATTCCCATTCGTCCATGCTGGAATCTTGATAGGACAAATAGCTAGAAACGTTTTCCATCAAAATGCGGCGACCTAAAAAGTCTTGGACGGTTTTAATCCGCTGCGCCACATGCTTAACGGTTTCTTCGGTATAGGGCAGTGGCAGGAGATCATGGCTGTTCACCCCGTGAATTGAGGTCCAGCAGATATGATCGGAAATCCATTGGGGCTGCACATCGTTGGCGAGCTGCTTTAAGGCTTTAAGGTAATCCATATTGAGCGGATCGGTACTGCCAATCGACAGGGAAACACCGTGCATGACTAAGGGATAACGCTCGCCAATTTCCTTGAGGTAATAGCGGGGTTTGCCGCCGGCAACCATGTAGTTTTCCGAGAGCACTTCAAACCAATCGATATCGGGCTCGGTATTGAGCACGGCATCAAAATGCTGTGTCCTCAGACCTAAGCCAAAACCTAATGGTGCTTGCGTGATGACATCTTGCGCCACATTGACTCCTTATCCTTAAGTCTTCTGCTGAATGTGTGGTAAACAGGGGGATAAACGTGACCAGCACAAACTGGTCACGATTTTTAATCAGCATATTGGCGTTTAAGCGCCTGCTTTGCCGCCGATATCACCGCAGGATTTTGCCGGTGCTGCGACAAAACCACTGCCTTTACAGCTGGCGTGGCCTGCACAGGCATTGTCGGCAGTTTTACAATCGTTATGGCCTTTACAGGTGTTAACGCCATAGCAGTGAACCAATTCGGCGTTGGCAATTTTGCCCACCCAATCATCAGCGACTTTACCGCCGACATCACCACAGCTTTTTGATGGCATAGCCACAAAACCACTGCCTTTGCAGCTGGCGTGTCCGGCACAGGCGTTATCGGCGGTTTTGCAATCGTTATGGCCTTTACAGGTATTCACGCCATAACAATGTACGAGATCGGTACTGTCGGCGCCAGCCATAGGTTCGGCGGCATTGGCATAACCCGCCATGCTTGCCATTGCCATCGCTAATGCGGCGCCAGTCAGTGCAGTTTGTGTTTTCTTATACATGGTTCTAATCCTTTTGAGTGTGACTGCTAATGAGTAATCTTGATTTGGTTGCTTTGATAACGACTGCTGTAAATCGACGACTTATAAAGCATTGACTAATAAACACAGGAGTAAGCCTAGTTGTTATCGAGCGATTCGTTTGAATATCTTGTGCGCGGGCTAAACGAGCCTTTCGAATGCGCAGAGCTTTTTCCTGTTGCGATAATGAGACCCGCACTTAGACCAATAACTTTCAACTTAAGTTAAAATGATGTTGTGAAAATCGAGACCAGCGCGATCGAGAGAGCAGAGAAATTGCCCAATTTATGGAAAAAATGGCGTTTCTTGCGCAGGTTTCGTGGCGCAAATAAGGTATGATCGGCAACCCGTGGATGATGGCAAATAAGCGCTGCGGCGCGTTCGGTACTCGCACTCAGGTGACATTGGGTATATCATCCGTTTCCAATTTTTTAGACTGCAGCCATTTTTTAGTGGCGGCACTATTTTTAAGGCAACTATGGCTATCAGAATCAAACTTAAACCCGGCCGCGAGAAGTCGCTCGAGCGTCGCCATCCTTGGGTATTTTCCAATGCTATTCATAACATTAAGGGAAAACCAGAAGCCGGTGAAACAGTCGATGTGGTCGCGCATGATGGTCATTGGTTAGGTCGTGGTGCTTGGTCGCCTGAGTCGCAAATCCAAGTGCGGATTTGGACTTTTGATCGCGAAGAAGAAATTGATCGCGAGTTTTTTGCCAGACGTTTACAGCGGGCGCAAATTGGCCGTAATGATTTAATCCGCGAGCAAGGCTTAACGGGTTATCGATTAGTGGCTGCTGAGTCCGATGGTTTACCTGGGATCACCATCGACAGATATGCCAATGTGTTGGTGTGCCAGTTACTGAGCACAGGTGCTGATTTATGGCGTGATACCTTAGTTGAGTTATTGGCTGAGCAATATCCTGATTGCGCTATCTATGAGCGCTCCGATGTTGATTCCCGTAAGAAAGAAGGCCTGCTGCCTGTTACGGGTTTACTACACGGCACGCTGCCAGAAATGCCGGTGATTATCGAAGAAAACGGCATCAAGATCGCCGTCGATGTGATTAAAGGCCATAAAACAGGTTTCTATCTCGATCAACGTGATAACCGCGCCATTGCCGCCCGTTTTGTGAAAGATAAATCGGTATTGAACTGTTTCTGCTACACAGGCACCTTTGGTTTGTACGCCGCGAAAGCAGGCGCTGCCAGCATAGAAAACGTCGATGTGTCTTCTTTAGCATTAGCGACGGCGCGTCTAAACATGCAAGTGAACGGTTTGAGTGATGACAATGTGCATTACAACGAAGCCGATGTGTTCAAGTTGCTGCGTCTATACCGTGATGAAGGCAAAACCTTCGATGTGATCGTGCTCGACCCGCCTAAGTTTGCCGATAACAAGGCACAGTTAAACGGGGCATGCCGTGGTTATAAAGACATCAACATGATTGCATTGCAGTTGTTGAATCCAGGTGGGGTGTTATTGACTTTCTCTTGCTCGGGATTAATGCCTGCGGATCTGTTCCAAAAAATCGTAGCCGATGCAGCGCTGGACGCAAAACGCGAAATCCAGTTTATCGAACGCTTAAGCCAAGCGAGCGATCACCCAATCGGTAGCGCCTTCCCAGAAGGATTCTACTTAAAAGGCTTAGTCGCAAGAGCTTGGTAAGAGTCGCCAGAGCTTGGTAGATAGTCGCTAGAGCTTAAGCTAAGCGCTTGATATAAGTTGCCTGCGATGTGGGTTTAGTTAGAGAATAGGCCTTAGTTAGGGAATAGGCGGCTTAGTCAGAGAATAGATGGCTTAGTCAGATAACATTTAACCCTAAAAAGAACCATAAAAAATGCCAGCCCTTGAATAAAGTGGCTGGCATTTTTGTCGCGTATTTTAACCGTGTTTTTTACATCTGCAGCCGTGTGACTGGGATGTAAGTGTTAACGCTTAACTTATTCGGCGGTAAAGGTTTTTACACCATCAGGGGTGCCGACTAACAACACATCTGCGCCGCGTTTAGCGAACAGACCGTTAGTGACGACACCGACGATCTCATTGATCTGACTTTCCAATTCTTTTGGATTAAGGATCTTAAGATTGTACACATCGAGGATCACGTTGCCGTTATCGGTCACAACGCCTTCACGGTACACAGGATCGCCGCCTAGCTTAACTAACTGACGTGCCACATAAGAGCGCGCCATAGGGATGACTTCAACTGGCAGTGGGAATTCACCTAGGATGTCGACTTGCTTAGTGTTATCCACGATACAGATAAACTTTTCAGCCACAGCCGCGACAATTTTCTCACGAGTTAACGCCGCGCCGCCGCCTTTGATCATATCCATACGGTCGTTGATTTCATCGGCACCGTCCACATAGACAGATAAACGATCAACGCTGTTTAAGTCATAAACGGGAATACCCAGCGCTTTCATTTTCTGAGTTGATGCCTCAGAGCTAGAGACTGCGCCTTCGATATCAGCTTTCATGGTCGCCAGTGCATCAATAAAGTGATTCACAGTCGAACCAGTACCAACACCAACAATACTGTCTCTTTCAACGTACTTGAGTGCGGCCCAACCGGCAGCTTTTTTCATTTCATCTTGAGTCATGTTGACATCCTGTAACGGCAAATGAGTAAAAAATTCTGCCCTTAGTATACTCTTTTCCGATAAATAATGTGGCGCAATTCCGCCTTAGGTGTGATCTAGATTGCAGGCTTGTCGACATGAGTCAGTGATCCCAATAACCTAAGTAACTGAAGCAGTTAAGTTAGAAAGCATTTCGCTATACGCCACTAATCTAACTAAGCTACTATGGCAAAAGCAGAATGGTTTATAGATGATTGGTAGAGGGATTTAGCATGGCTGGCGCAAGTTTATTAACCTTACTTGACGATATCGCATCGATTTTGGATGACGTAGCGGTAATGAGTAAAGTGGCGGCAAAGAAAACCGCGGGTGTGCTTGGGGACGATTTAGCCCTCAATGCCCAGCAAGTCACAGGCGTGAGTGCCGAGCGTGAATTACCTGTCGTTTGGGCGGTAGCTAAGGGATCGTTTCGTAATAAATGCATTTTAGTGCCCGCAGCCCTGCTGATCAGCGCCTTTATTCCTTGGGCGGTAACACCGTTATTGATGTTTGGTGGACTGTTTTTATGTTACGAAGGGTTCGAAAAACTGCACCACAGCTATAGCCACAGAAAAGGCCAGCCACACAGCGAAACGCAGGAGGAAAGCGAACTCCCAGACATCAAAGATTTAGCCGCTTACGAGGCTGAAAAGGTCAAAGGCGCGATTCGCACCGACTTTGTGTTATCGGCGGAGATTATCGCGATTACCTTAGGCATAGTGGCGGACAAATCCCTGTCGACGCAGTTTTTCACCTTATCCGTTATCGGGATCATCATGACCATAGGTGTGTATGGTTTAGTGGCCGCGATTGTGAAAATGGACGATGCGGGTTTGTACTTGAGTCAGCGTGAAGGCGAGTCGGCATTAACGCAAATGAACCGTAAACTGGGTTTTGGTTTATTGAGCGCCGCACCTGTGCTGATGAAAAGTTTAACCATTATCGGCACTGCGGCCATGTTTATGGTGGGCGGCGGGATTTTAACCCATGGCTTACACATGATTGGCGAGCAAATTCACCATGCTGAGCAAGCAGTCGCGGCGATGAGTTTTGTCGGACCTGTGCTTGCCGTGCTGACGCCAAGTGTGCTCAATGGCCTATTTGGCGTCGTTGCTGGCGCAGTCGCACTCGCTGTGATGACAGGGATACAGAAACTGCGTGGCGAGTGAGGTGCGCGCATCGACAATCGAGGATTAACTCAACAAGGAAGGGCGACGATGAAGTTAATGAAATACTGTATCTCCCCGAGTAAGTTGGCTTGGTTACGCAAAGAATTGGGTAAAGATGCCAACGGCTTGATTGCGGCAATGGATGCTGCGGGCACAGCTTATCTCGGTAAGCTCAATGCATCGACCGAGGCGTTAGAGGGAGAGCCGCTAGAAGGTGAGGTGGTGGCCGAGACTGACACGTCCACCAATGCGAAGACTCAGACTCAGCGGCAAGCGCAGCGTCAGTTGGCGTATTTGTGGTTGCAGCAGCGGATTGCCTTAGCGACTCGCATCGATGATGCTGACATGGCGGCATTAGCGGCCTTTGAATTTCAACAGTTCCACATTGAGGTGGTTCAACCATCGGAGTTTGATGCGGTTGTCGCGCGATTACAGGCTGAGCAAGTCTTAGGTTTTGATACTGAAACCCGTGCGAGTTTTGAGCGCGGCGTACAACATCCCCTGAGCCTTATCCAAATCGCGACGGCGGATGCTTGTTATCTATTTCAACATGCCATTTTAGGTGAGCAATTTGCACAGCTAAAAAGCTTGTTAGAAGATGAAAGCATACTCAAAGTCGGCGTCGGCTTACGCGGTGATATGCGAGCGCTTAAGCGGCAATGGGGCATCAATGTCACTTCAAAGTTAGATTTAAACTGGGCGCTGGCGCAACTTGGGGCGGAGAAAGAAATGGGGACGCGCCAGTTGGTGGCGACTCTGCTGGGCACTCGTATCGATAAACCGAAAAAAATCACCCTATCGAATTGGCAGCATGTGCCATTATCTGGCGCGCAAATCGATTATGCCGCCGCCGATGCCTTGGCGGCACTCATGTGTTTCAATGCGTTAATCACTCAGCTGACGCCTTTTTATCATGCATCGAGTGCCACAAAAGCCGCGCCGTTAATCCCATCAAGCTTAGTGGTACCATTAGCGAAATATTTTAAGGATGTTGAATGAAGTGCAAAACCCAAGATGCCGCAAAGGAAAACATCAGGCCATCACACTCGGATATGAGCTCGCAGGGCACCAGTACTTTAGGTTTGATTTACCGCGTGCTGGGCATGTTGATCCTGTTAGCGATGATCACCCTTGGGGTGAATGCTTGTGCTTAGTGATTTTGTGAGCATCAGTGCCAGCAGGCAAGAATAAAGGAGAACGCTATGTTAGATGCCATTTGTGAACTCGAAACAGAGGATCATTTAACAGCGAGAACCACTTACAGTGTTTTTAAGTTTCAACAATTATCCGATGACGATATCGAGCGTTTGCGGCAATGGTTAATTTGCCCTGCGTGCGGCGGTAAAGCGTATTTTCGTAAAGCTTCAAAGGATGGCAAAGCCGCCTGTTTCGGCTCGCGTTATCACCAAGTCGATTGCATTGAATTTAAACCCTCGGCGCAAAAGTCCCGCGAGGAGCAAGATGCCATCGAAGTGCATCAGCAGCTGGTGGACGCCGATGCGTTAATGATCGATTTTAGTCGCAAGCCCCGCCGCCATTCTCCCGCAAACAAAGCGCCCACCGCGCCATCGGAAAGTAATACAGCGCCAACGTCTAAGTTGTCTTCTATATCTGAGTCATCTGCTATATCTGAGTCGCCACCAGTACCTGTTGCATCGTCAGCGGACGGTCAAGTGCAAGAGTCGAAAACAGACTATCAAGTTAACACTGCTGCGCGCACAACCGAGAAACGGGTGCCAAGCCAAGGGCTCGAAAAGTTACTGCACAGTTTATTGCGCGGTACAGATTTGGCGAAATCTGATCTCTGGGTATACACAGACACTGAGCGTAAATACCGTTGGCGGGCGAAGAACCTGTTCGTCAACTTTGCCGATGCCGACCCGCTCGATAACAAACCCCACATGTATTGGGGCACTATCTCCCACACTGATCCGACCATGAGCTGGCTTAATCCCGCTGACAGTAAAGATATCGGCATTCCTATCGATGGGATAAAACAGCCATTATTGGCGCAATTTGAAATAGAAGATAAACGCGATCTAGAAGGGGCGGGATTGATTTTATTTGGCAAATGTTTTTGGAATAAAGAAAAGACCCGCAAAATTATTCAGCTGTGGAATAACGATTTGCAGCGGATTTTTATCTCGAAGCTGGAAGATTAGCTTTGGGCAGAAACTAGAATTGGGGAGAGAAAAGGGGCTATTCCCGACGTACAAAAACGTCACGGCAAAAGTCCCTATCTATTTTTCGCTGATTAAAGCGCTTACTTGCCGCAGCACTTCTTGAATTTTTGACCGCTACCACAAGCGCAAGGCTCGTTACGATTCGGTTTTTTCTCGAACGTTGTGGTCTTAGGCTTATTCAATAAACCTTCTAACTCAAGGATATCTTCAGCCACATCGGCATTGACTTCGATATTAGCAAACAGTTGGTGTTCGGCAACAATCGCAGCAACTTCGAGTTTACGCGCTTCATCTGCAACGATTAATTGCAGAGGTAAGGCTTCTGTACCCGGTTTAGCGGCACGCTTAGTGTTGTAGCCAAAGCTCTCATGCTTTGGCTTAGGTGTTTTACGACCTTTGAAGAAAAATTTGTCAGACATCTTGGTTCCGTCGAGCAGTGTATGAAATTGACGATGCTTATACTATAAAACGCCGATTTTATAAATCGAACTCAGATCTTTTTTCGATAAATGCGTGGCTTTTACCCTTAAGCGGCCCAAAAATTGCCGAAACAGCCATATCCGTCGAATTTATTGCAGCGATTTGCCTTGGAACATTTGGGCGCTAACTCTCTTGATAATGTATCCATTAAAACATTAAGCCCAATATGCGGCGGCTTTTTAATCTCAGTGGTAATTAATTCAACAGTAACTGGCTAACTTGTTTGAAAAACCTTCAGTTAATGAGTTTTGTCATAAAAAGTACTTTACCTTTGGAAGTGCTTTTAGCATAATGCCCCACGTCAACAGGGGTGTAGTTCCAATTGGTAGAACAGCGGTCTCCAAAACCGATGGTTGCGGGTTCGAGTCCTGCCACCCCTGCCAAATTCTAGAAGGCCTAGCAGAAATGCTAGGCCTTTGTCTTTTCTCTGTTTCTAATTTTTTATTCAACATTCCGGTCCATATTCCGACTCTGACCTTACTCTGCAATATCCCATTTATCCCGTTGAAGATCGAGCGCCTTATCTCTCCTGTCTTTTTCAATTTACCTTCCTTGAGTAACATCTTTCCATAAACCTATTTACCCTGTTTTCCCTTTATTCCTTCTGGCTCGTTTGCGCTATCTTGATGCAGTCAGCTGGAGGGAATGCGCGATATTAGGGCGGGAAACGCCAACTATCACAATTTAGAATAAATTTTAATCCATTTTGAAACATGAATTTACCCTATATTTACCCATTATTGTGCAAATTGGTGTGGAAAACGTTTACCCTTGGTGTTATAAATTAGCCCCAGATGGATACATCTAATTAACAAAATGGTTGTCACGCTCTCTACTCTACACAAATGAATGTTCAGAGAATGGATAAGATAATGAAAAATAATAAATTCAAGCTCAGCAAAGTCGCAATTGCATTGCTCCCTTTATGCTATGTAACCCATGGCTTTGCTGCGGAAGATGAAACTAAAAAAGACACCACGCCAGTTGCGGCTACTGCCGAAGAAAAAGTTGAGGTGATAGAAGTTAGGGGATTTGCCTCAACCCTAAAACAATCGCTGTTTAGCAAGCGTACTTCATCGCAAACGGTGGAAACGATTTCTACCGATGATCTTGGCAATATGCCTGATGTGACCATTACCGATGCACTTGCTCGTCTGCCTGGGGTGGCAGCCGATCGCGATCGCGGTAACCCAAGTCGTATTTCAATTCGTGGTATGGGACCACGTTTGAATATGGCAACGATGAATGGCCGTGAAATTGTTAGCGGTGAACCAAGCCGTGATGTGCGCTACGAACAATTTCCCGCAGAACTGATTAATGCGGTACAAGTTTATAAAAGTCCGACGGCAAGTAATATCGAAGGCGGTATTTCTGGCTTAGTGAATATGGACTTTGTGAGTCCATTAGCGCAAAGCGAACGTAAAGTGACCTTGAGTGCCAATGGCATGTATTACGATCTGGCCGATGAATTGCCGGACGGACAAACTACAGGCTCTAAATTGAGCTTTAGTATGGTTGATAAAATCACCGATGATTTAGGCTATGCCTTTGGTATTGCTTATCAAGATCAGCCTTCTGTGCAACGTGGAACTAAGAGCTGGAATTACAATAATGGCGCAGATAGAGGCGACATTAATGGTAATGGCATCCAAGAGTCTGCGCCTTGGGGCGGGCAATCTGGCACTAAAATCGGTAATAACAAACGCTTAGGCACTATGGGGATCCTAGAGTGGCAAGCAAGCGATAAGCTAAAACTCAAATACGATCTGTTTTACTCTAAGTTTAAAATTGAAGAACATGAAGATCAGATGTACTTCAATAATTTAGGTAACTATCAAAGCGGCCAAAATTGGAACTACAACCATTCTGCAGCTCAGCCTGACATCATTACCAAAGCCGATGGCAGCGAGCAGTTAGTGGGAGGTGGATTGGCTTATGCCAGTCACGAAGTGCATAACGCGACTTGGTTCCAAGAAAACCAATTGCTGAGCACAGGTTTGAATGCCGTATGGGAAGGGGACGTTTGGCGAATTAAGGCCGATGTCGGTTTTTCTAAGGCGCAAATCGATTCTGTCTGGGTCGATATCATCTCTAGCTACAACGGCCCAAGCTATGACTTAGGTTGGAGTGTGGCCGATGGTAATAGTTTTAGCGCAGAAGTACTTGATAATCCTGCGGAAGGATTAAGCGCGATAGACATAGCTAACCCAGATTATTACACCTTAGGTGCAATGAAATGGGTGGAAACCACACCAGGTGTTTGGGAAGAGCAAAACATTGGCATGATCGGGGATAACGACCGTGATCTGTCGGATAAAATGGTCAATACCCGTTTAGACTTCGAGCGTTATGTCGATTGGGGAGTTTTCGATCAGCTGAGCTTTGGTGTGCGTTATTCGGATAGAGATAAACAAAACCGTGTTGTCGATTGGCAAAAAGCCGTTATCGCGGGCAATGGTTTAAGCAACTATGGCAGCAGTTATACCCTTGGAGGCGATTATAAAGTCCCTAACCTTTATGCTCTGAAGGATTGGGATAATGTGGCGAGTGTTGCCTTTGGTGGTCGAGGCACAGCGGATTACTCACTGCAAAACAATGCTGACAAACTTGCTTCTTGGGGGCTGACTGAAAAGAACAGTGCTGCTTATGCCATGTTGAACATCAACAGTGAATGGGGTGATATGCCTTATTCGGGCAATATCGGCATTCGCGTTGTCAACACGCGTTCAACCTCAGAAGGCTATGAGCAGTTGCTCGATGGCTCTCTCGCCCCAGCAAGTGTCGATCATGAATACACTGAGGTGCTGCCGTCACTTAACTTGCTGTTTAATGTGACTGATGATTCGCAAATCCGTTTTGGCCTAGCTCGTACTATGTCACGTCCTCCATTGATTGAGATGCGCACCGGTTTCTCCATCGATACCACAGTGACGCCCAATACCGCTTCTGGCGGTAATCCTGAGTTAGACCCATATATTGCCAATCAGGTTGACCTTGGTTACGAGTATTACTTCTCTGACAGTGGCGCCATGACAGTGTCTTTCTTCTACAAAGACATGCAAAGCCATATAGGTATCGCGACCAGCACTAAAACCTTAGAAGGTGTCGATTATGAATATAGCGGCCCAATTAATGGTGATGGTGGAGCGATTAAAGGTTTTGAAGTCTTGTATCAACAAAGCTTTGATTTCTTACCTGCGCCCTTCGATGGTTTAGGTGTTTATGCCAACTACTCCTATACAGATTCTGCCGTGGAAGAGTTCACGCCACAGGATAATCCATACACTTTGGCGGGTTTGTCTAAAAATGTGGGCAACGTGACCTTATGGTATTACAAAGAAGGATTTGAAGCTCGAGTGGGCTACGACTACCGCAGTGAATACACTGGTATCAATAGCTGGGATCCGAGTCAAATCTCTTTATATGATGCTCAAGGTACGGTTGATGCGAGTATTTCTTATCAGTTCACCGATAACTTTAAAGTGATGTTGCAGGGCCAAAACCTGACCAACGAAGCGTCAACAAGTTACTGGGACAACGATAAAACCCGTCTAGCAGAAAATGTGGAATGGGGTCGCCGTTACGTGCTGGGCTTTACGCTCGCGATGTAATGGTCACTGGGGCGCCCGCCGAGGCGGGCGCCTTATTTCATATTGTTTCCCTTACGGGATTTCTGGTTATTCCGTCAATAAGGTACCTTGGTATGTATTTCAAGTTGTTGTTTGCAATAGCATTGCTGTGTATCTCCAGCGTGCAAGTGCAGGCTTCGCCACAGGCGCAGACTGCCATCAAACTGTCGTTCAACGAAGATTGGCAATTCCAAAAGTCACCCGCCCACGCTACCGCGTTTCAGCCTGAGGCTAAAGCATGGGAAAAAGTGAGCTTACCCCATACACCAAAGCTTGAACCCCTACTGGTCAATGACCAATGGCAGGGTATTGCCCTGTATCAAAAGCAATTTAATGCTCCTAAATCTTGGCAAGGACAGCGTCTTTACCTGCGTTTTGAAGGTGCAATGAACCACACTAAAGTCTGGTTAAACGATAAACCTGTGGGTGAACATTTAGGCGGATACCTTCCTTTCAGCATTGATATTTCAGCTGCGGTTAATTATGGTGCGGACAACCAGTTACGGGTGGCGTTAGACAATAACGACAATCCAATTACCGGTCCTAAACCACTACATTTACTCGACTTTAATACCTATGGTGGTTTGTACCGCGACGTTAATTTATTCATTAAAGCACCGCTGCACATCAGCGATGAGATGCTGACGAATTTACCGAACCGTGGTGGTTTAGTGATTTCGAGCAAGATCGACGATAAGGCTAAGGCGAGTGTGGCCGTTCAGGCCGATATCCGTAATCAAGGCAGCAAAGCGGCTCAGTTCACCTTAAAACAGGTGCTTGAGTTCGACGGTAAAGCGATTGCAACAACAGCGCAAAGCTTCACTTTGGCAGCTAATAGCCAGCAAGTTTTCAGCCAGAACTTAACGGTAAAACAACCAAAGTTATGGCATCCAACCCATCCGAATCTTTATCAATTGCAGACTGAACTCTGGCAAGGCAACACCTTGCTCGAGCGAAGCAGTAATAAGGTCGGTATCCGTGAATTTGCCTTCAATGCCAAACATGAATTGTTGATTAACGGCGAACCCTATTTCCTGCGCGGTATAAATCGTCATCAAGATTATCCCCATGTCGGTTATGCCACCTCAAAACAAGCCGATTACCGTGATGCCATCAAGATCAAAGAAGCCGGATTTGATTATGTTCGCTTATCTCACTATCCCCATTCGCCCGCCTTTATGGACGCCGCCGATGAAGTTGGGCTAGTGCTGATTGATGCCGTATTAGGTTGGCAGTATTTCTCACCTGAGCCTGAGTTTGCTGAGCATGTGTATCAGTCTTGCAGAGATCTACTGCGCCGCGATCGTAACCACGCCAGCGTGTTAGCGTGGGAATGCTCGCTCAATGAAACTCCAATGCCAGTGGCCTTTATCGACAACCTGAAAGCCATCATTCAGGCGGAACTTCCTGGTGCAATGTCTGCAGGTTGGCAAACGCAATACGATATCTATCTGCAAGCTCGTCAACATAGAATGCAGCATTATCAAACACCGACTCAGCCATACAATGTGTCTGAATACGGCGATTGGGAATACTACGCCCAAAATGCAGGCCTAAACCAACAGGCGTGGGCCGATCTTAAGGATGATGAACGCACCAGTCGCCAGTTACTCGGTGCCGGTGAAAAGCGTTTACTACAACAGGCAATGAACCTACAGGAAGCCCATAACGATAATTTGCACACGCCCGCGTTTGCCGACGGTTATTGGGTGATGTTTGACTATAACCGTGGCTATGCGAATGACTTAGAGTCCTCGGGCATTATGAGCATTTATCGTCAACCTAAGTTCAGCTATTACCTGTTCCAAAGCCAGCGTGATCCCGCATTAACGTCAACCCAATACAATGCCGGACCTATGGTGTATATCGCCTCAGATTGGCAAGCGGACTCTTCGCCAAATGTTCGGGTGTTCAGTAACGCGGATGCCGTCGAGTTATGGCTAAACGGCAAATTAATTGCCCGTCAAATACCCGATAACGGCGCGAATACCGACAAGCTGCCCCATCCACCTTTTACTTTCCATCTGCCCAGTTTTGAGGCGGGAGAGCTAAGTGCTAAAGCCTTTATTGGCAATCAGTTAGTCGCGACGCACAGCGTTCGTACTCCCCAAGCGATTCATGCGCTTGAGATTTCACTCGATACCGCAGGTGTGCCGATTAATTCCGCCGGCAGCGATGTGCTATTTGTGAATGTCAGATTGGTTGATGCCAATGGCACCACAGTGCCAGTTAATGACAAGGTGGTGAGTTTTGAAGTCAATGGCGCGATTCAAGTGCTCAATCCGGATGCGATAGTGACAGAAAAGGGCGTTGCCAGCGCATTGGTGCGAGTGCATAACGGTGCAAAAGGCGCGCACTTAAAAGCCTCTTTTGCGGCAGAAAACACAGCTGCGCCGTTAACTGCTGAGCTGAAATTCTAATTTCCATGAATGAGTTGAGTAATATCATGAACACTGAATTTGATCCGACTGAACATCCTCATCGCCGCTTTAATCCGCTGCTCGGGGAATGGGTTTTAGTGTCGCCCCACAGGGCAAAACGTCCTTGGCAAGGCCAAGTGGAAGCGGTCGATGACGCGCCAAAACCGAGTCATGATCCAAACTGTTTTTTATGCGCAGGTAATACGCGTATTAATGGTGAGGTGAATCCGAACTACGCAGATACGTTTGTATTTACCAATGATTTTGCGGCATTAAAAGCGGATACACCTAAAGCGCAGCAGGATTCTCCGCTGTTTCGCATGCGTACCGAACAAGGTGAGAGTCGCGTCATTTGCTTTTCGCCCGACCATGCGAAAACCTTGCCTGAGCTATCAGTCGATTCAATCATTAAGGTGATTGGCACATGGCAGCGTCAGTGCGCCGATTTATCCCTGCGTTATATTTGGGTGCAAGTGTTTGAAAATAAAGGTGCCGTTATGGGCTGTTCTAATCCGCATCCCCATGGTCAAATTTGGGCACAAACCCAATTACCCACGCTGGTTGCGCGTAAACAACAGAGCCAGAGCGAGTACTTCAAACAACAGGGTAAAGCTTTGCTTGCCGATTATGTTGAGCAAGAAGTCGCTAGCGGTGATCGTTTAGTGGTGAGCAATGAAGATTGGGCTGTGGTGGTGCCTTATTGGGCCGCTTGGCCATTCGAAACCCTGTTATTGCCGCGCTTTGCGATTCAACGTATGACGGAATTGACCGCCAGCCAGCAGGCGAGTTTGGCCGATATTCTCAGCCAAATCACTATTCGTTATGACAATTTATTCCAGTGTTCATTCCCGTATTCCATGGGGTGGCACGGCGCGCCCTTTGATGGCGAACCACACGATGAATGGCAATTACATGCCAGTTTCTTCCCACCACTGCTGCGCAGCGCTTCAGTACGTAAGTTTATGGTGGGCTACGAAATGCTCGCCGAAACCCAGCGCGATCTCACCCCTGAGCAGGCCGCCGAGCGCCTACGTCAGTTGTCACCCGTTCACTATAAAATGAAGCCCTAAACATGAATCAAGATACGTTGAACCTTACTCAACATAGTGCTAACGATATTAATACCCATGCTATGAGCCAATCCGTGACTAAGTCAGATATTCTCGTCCAGCTTGAACAGGCGTTTGTACAACACTTTGGCTATACGCCCCAGCAAGTTTGCCATGCGCCAGGTCGAGTCAATTTGATAGGTGACCATACTGATTACAACGGCGGTTTTGTATTACCCGCTGCGATCAATTTTGGTACTTGGGTGGCGGGTCATACTCGAAACGACCGCATTATCAATGTGGTGGCGTTGGATTGTGCTGGCGAGCGCGTCAGCTTTTCCCTCGATGACATCAGCTTTGATGAGGTTTCACCTTGGAGCAACTATGTCCGCGGCAGCTTAATCGCATTAGCCAAAGCCTTGCCTGACTTTGGCGGCGCCGATTTAGTGGTGAAGGGTAATGTGCCTCGCGGTGCGGGATTAAGCTCATCGGCCTCATTTGAAGTGGTGATCTTAAAGACCATGGCAGCACTTTACGACTTGCCCTTGTCCGGCGTGCAAGCGGCGCTGATGGGGCAGCAAGCAGAGAATGAGTTTGTGGGGTGTAACTGCGGCATTATGGACCAAATGATTTCTGCCATGGGTAAACAGCACAACGCTATGTTACTTGATTGTCGCAGCCTCGAAATCCAATACGCCCGCATGCCTGCAGATCTCGCCATCATCATAGTTAACTCCAATGTGAAGCGCGGTTTAGTCGATAGCGAATACAACACGCGCCGTGGTCAATGTGAACAAGTGGCGGCCTTTTTAGGAAAAGCCTCACTGCGTGATGTGACTTTGGCTGAGCTTAATGCCGCTAAAGCCGAACTTGAACCTGTGCTTTATCGCCGCGCCCACCATGTGATCAGTGAAAGTATTCGTACTTGCGACATGTTAGCCGCACTGAATCGCCACGACATGGCAGAGATCAGTACGCTGATGGCGCAGTCCCATCGTTCACTCAAAAATGATTTCGAAGTCACAACCTCACAGTTAGACATTCTAGTGTCCTTGTTGGCCGACAAGCTCGGCGAACATGGCGGTGCTCGCATGACAGGTGGTGGTTTCGGTGGTTGTGTGGTCGCGCTGACTGAGCGTAGCCATGTGGATAAGGTGCTTGCCACATTAGCCGAGGACTATCACGCGGCGGCAGGGCTTAAGGCCGATATCTATTTATGCCATGCGGTCGATGGGGCCTTCGTTGCTGTTTAGCGTATCAACATAAGATAAAACAATAATAAGAGTACAGAATATGAAGCTCGCCACACTCGATATAGCCATCATAGCCATTTACGCCATTGGTCTGTTGTTGGTCGCGTTATGGATTTCACGCTCGGAGAAAA
This sequence comes from Shewanella sp. DAU305, assembly GCF_026802235.1. Classification (NCBI taxonomy): domain Bacteria; kingdom Pseudomonadati; phylum Pseudomonadota; class Gammaproteobacteria; order Alteromonadales; family Shewanellaceae; genus Shewanella; species Shewanella sp. DAU305. The sequence goes on along the minus strand of NZ_CP113808.1, from coordinate 4,246,413 downwards.
ATCACGAACGTAATACGGAAGATTACTTCCTCGCCAGTAAAGCCTTACCTTGGTGGGCGATTGGTGCCTCGTTAATTGCTTCAAACATCTCGGCCGAGCAGATCATCGGCATGTCAGGTTCAGGTTATGCCATAGGTTTGGCCATTGCCTCCTATGAATGGATGGCGGCGATTACCTTGCTATTGGTCGGCAAGTATATGTTGCCTATCTTTTTGAAAAACAAGATTTTCACTATGCCGCAGTACTTAGAGCAGTGCTTCGATAGCCGAGTGAAGACAGTGCTGGCACTATTCTGGCTTGCCGTGTATGTGTTTGTAAACTTAACCGCTGTGCTGTGGCTCGGTGGTTTGGCGATTCAAACGGTCACGGGAATCGATTGGTTTACGGGCATGATGATGCTGGCAATCTTTTCAACGGCATACTCGCTATATGGTGGCTTAAAAGCCGTTGCCTACACCGATATCATCCAAGTGGTGTTATTGGTGTTTGGTGGATTGATATTAAGTTATTTGGCCTTAGATGCGGTGTCCGATGGTGCGGGTGTGATAGCCGGTTTTGGTGTGCTGACCGAGAAGTTACCTGAACATTTCGACATGATCTTAAGCAGTGATAATCCAGCTTACATGAGCTTACCCGGCATTTCTGTGCTGGTGGGCGGTATGTGGATCATGAACTTAAGCTATTGGGGCTTTAACCAATATATTATTCAACGCGCATTGGCGGCGAAAGATATCCGCGAAGCCCAAAAAGGCATGGCGTTTGCGGCTTATTTAAAGCTACTGGTACCGGTTATTGTGGTGTTGCCTGGTATCGCCGCTGTTGTGTTATATCCTAATCTTTCAGCGCCGGATCAAGCTTATCCGTCGATGATAGAGCTGATGCCCGTTGGGATTAAGGGATTAGTGTTTGCGGCGCTAGTGGCGGCAATTGTTTCGTCATTAGCCTCGATGACCAACAGTATTTCAACCATTTTCACTATGGATATCTATCGTCACCTCAAACCAGCTAAATCACAAACTCACTATGTGTTTGTGGGCCGCGCGGCTACCTTAGTTAGTCTAGTTATTGCGATGATCATGGCTGAGCCGCTACTGGGTAAATTTGACCAAGCCTTCCAATATATTCAGGAATTTACTGGCGTATTTACGCCGGGTATTGTGGTGATTTTCTTACTGGGCATGTTCTGGCGTAAAGCGTCACCTGCGGGCGCCATTGCGGCGGCTCTCGGATCTGCCGTGGGTTCATTTTTGCTTAAGTTTACTTGGCCGACATTGCCTTTTATGGATCGCATGAGCGTGGTGTTCCTTTTGTGTTTAGGACTCGGTGTGTTGGTGTCTTTACTGCGCCCAAGATCGCAGCCAAGCAAGACGGTGGATTTAAGCCAAGTGTCTTTTGCGACCACGCCATCCTTTAATCTGCATACTGCGATTATCGCGATTATCTTAATCGCACTGTACACAACTTGGTGGTAACACGATGAAAGTATTAGTGACAGGTGGCGCTGGCTACATAGGTTCGCATACCGTGTTGGCATTATTACAACAGGACCACCAAGTGGTGGTGTTTGATAATTTGTGTAATGCCAGTGAGGTGCCGTTAGCACGAATCGAAGCGATGACGGGTAAACACATCGAGTTTTTCCGTGGTGATATTCGTGATGTCGCGGCATTAGATGCCGTGTTCGGGGCGCATCAATTTGATGCTGTGATCCATTTCGCCGCGCTCAAAGCGGTTGGCGAATCGACACAAAAACCGCTGGCCTATTATCAAACCAATGTACACGGCAGTGTGTGTTTGCTTGAGGCCATGCAGCGCCATCAAGTCACTGATTTTATTTTTAGTTCATCGGCAACTGTCTATGGTGAGCAGGCAAGCGTGCCTTATCTTGAGTCAATGCCGCTAGGGTCTCCTTCGAGTCCCTACGGTGCGACTAAGGTGATGGTCGAGCGCATTATGGCCGATTATGCGGCCGCTAACCCTGAATTCAGGGGCGTATCCCTACGTTATTTCAATCCTATCGGTGCTCACGAAAGCGGTAACTTAGGCGAAGATCCTAAGGGGATCCCGAATAATTTATTACCTTATTTAGCCCAAGTCGCAGTGGGTCGCCGCGCCCATTTAAGTGTCTTTGGTGGTGATTATCCAACGCAAGATGGCACCTGTTTACGGGATTATCTGCATGTGATGGATTTAGCCGAAGGCCATACGGCGGCGCTTAATTGGTTGGCAGACCATCCACAGCAGCGTGGCATTGAAGCGTTCAACTTAGGAACGGGTCAAGGTGTGTCAGTGCTGGACATTATCGCTGCCTTTGAACAGGCGAGTGGTGTGCCCGTTCCCTATGAGATCTCACCACGTCGCGCGGGCGATCTCGCTGCATTTTGGGCCAATGCCGATAAAGCCAGCACTGTGCTAGGTTGGCAAGCTAAACGCAATCTCACCCAGATGATGCAGGATACTTGGCGTTGGCAAAGTCAAAATCCTTCGGGCTACAGTGAAGAATAAAAGGAATTGTGCATGAAATTACTCACCAAATTAGCAGCAGTACTTGCGTTATCACCTTTGTTACCGTTATTGAGCGCGAGTGTGTTTGCGGCTGATGCGAAGGTTGAAGACGGAGTGTTATACCTAGACGATGGCAGTGAAGTGCGTAACTTTGGCGTGAATTACTCTGCGCCATTTGCCTTTACCTACCGTGCAATGGTTAAAAGCGGTGTTGATATGCACGCCGCTATCGACATGGATGTGGCGCATCTTAAGCGTCTTGGTGTGACGGGCTATCGCGTGCACGTTTTTGACAGAGAAGTTTCCGATGCAAAAGGGAACTTAGTCGATAATGTTCATCTAGAACTGCTGGATTATTTACTGAATAAGCTTGCCGCTAATGGTATTCGCGCCATTATTACCCCGATTGCGTGGTGGGGTAATGGTTATCCAGCGCCGGATACAGAGACTCAAGGATTTGCTAATGGCTTTACTAAAGCGCAGATGAATACTGAGCCTAAGGCTATTGCGGCGACGCATACTTATCTGAAACAATTCTTTGCCCATAAGAACCGTTATAGCGGTGTGACCTATGGTCAGGATGCCAACATTATTGCCTTTGAATTGTTTAACGAGCCGAGTCACCATGGCGATGTTTATCAGAGTCAAAACTATATCAATGGCTTAATTAAGGTGAGCCATGAGAGTGGCGTAACGAAACCGCTGTTTTATAACATTAGCGAGCAGGGCGACAACCCAGCCTTTGCAAAAGCGGTATGCGATTCTAATATCGATGGAGTTGCCTATCAGTGGTATCCGACTGGGCTGGTAAAAATGAGCCGGATTAACAGTAATACTCTGGTCAATGTTGCCCATTACACTAATCCTTTCGCCGATATTGAAGCTTGTAAGACGAAGGCGAAAATGATTTATGAGTTTGATGCTGCAGATGTCACGGGCAGTGTCATGTATCCGGCAATGGCACGCAGTTTCCGTGAGGCAGGTTTCCAATGGGCGACCCAGTTTGCCTACGATTCAGCTGTGATTGCTAACAGTAATGCTGAGTACAACACCCATTTTCTCAATCTGCTGTATACCCCATCCAAAGCCATCAGTTTTTTGATTGCAGGTGAGGTATTCAGGCAAGTTCCCCGCGGTTTTGAGGGCGGTGCTTATCCGCAAAGTAACCATTTTGCTGATGTGACTTTAGATTATGGCCACGATGTCAGTGTATTAAATCAGCCAGCGCGTTTTTATTACAGTAATAGCACAGATGAAAAGCCACAAGCGCCTACAAAACTTGAGCATATCGCTGGCGTTGGCAGTTCTGCGATCGTTAATTATGACGGCAATGGTAGCTACTTTTTAGATAAGCTCAGCGATGGGTTATGGCAATTAGAAGTGTATCCCGATGCCTTAGCCCTAACCGATCCACATCAGAACTCGAGTTTAAAGCGTGAAGCTGTGCGTTTGTATCAAGCTTCGCGGCATTTTAATCTGGCTCTGTCGGATTTAGGCCAACAATATTGGCTGCAAGGTGTCAATCAAGGTAATCGCGCTTCGCTACAAGCCAGCAAAGGCACAGTGCAGTTAACGCCGGGCAAGTATTTAGTCGCTAAAAATAAATCCTTACTTGCTTCAACTCAGTCCAAGATTGATGACCATTATTATCTGCCGCCTATGCCGCATCAAACCTTAGCCTTAGTGCACCAAAATCTGCAGGCGCTGAATCAAGGTGATGCACTCACCTTTAGCGCTAGCGTGATGGATGCCAAAGCCATAGATAAAGTTGAGCTTTATGTTCGCTATCTTGGTGATAGTGAGTTTAAGGTTTATCCGATGGAGGCCCATGGCAGTGTCTATCGTCAAACCCTCACTGATGTCAAAAACTGGCAGCGAACAGGGGCGATTGAGTATGCCTTTGTAGTGACTCAACAAGCCTCTGGTCAAACAAGCCTCCCCGGTAATGCCGAGGGAAATCCGAATGAGTGGGATTTTGTGAAGAGTAGCGGTGCAGCTTTTTATCAATTTGAGTGGCGCGCGAAAGGCACTCCGGTGAGCTTGTTTAATGCTTCGCTCGATAGGGACAATTTAATCTACCCACAAAATGCCCGTAGTGAATGGCGTTTCCAAAGTGGTGTGCGAGATCAAGGGCTTGGGTTGCAACTTTATATCCCAAGTCTAGTGACATCTGCTACAGGTTCAGAGGCGGACAATGTGCTCGTGCGTATCTCACCCGCTAAGGATAATGCGCTGTCACAACGCAACCTTAAGGGATACGATGCCGTGCAACTACGTATCTATGCCGACCAAGCTAATGAGCTTGTGTCTGTCGCACTGTTAAATGAGCATGGGCTCGCCTATGGCACGGTTGTGACATTGCAGGCTGGATGGCAATCCATTACCATGCCTGTAGCCGATTTATCACCCATGCCGACTGTATTAACAAAGGCTTATCCTATGTTTATGCCGATGAATTATCCTCATTCTGAACCCTATACGTTCGACGCTGAGGCGCTGAGCAAATTACAGGGCGTGCAGTTGGGGTTTGTGGCAAAGGATTATGAAATCAAGGCGAGGGATAAAGGCCATAATCTCGTCTTATCTGAAATAAATTTAATTAAGAGGTAAGGGCTATATCGATAAGCCACGCGAATAAGGCTAACAGGGCTCCGCGAGAAGATAACTCTGCGAGTGATGCCGTAAGTCATAGCCTAGATTTAGCGCCTAAAAAGCACCTGCAATGGGTGCTTGGTGCAGGCTTTTTCGCGGCATTTATCGCCCAGCAAGGGTTAGTCGCGTTAGCCTTACCCTATTATCAAATGCTGCGTGGCTTAGATCCCTTACTCTTAGGCGCTTTGCTGAGTTTACCTATCGTCTGTGGTGCCACGCTTTCGGGGCGAATTATGTCGTTGTTGCAGCGACAATTGTGGACCGAACGGCGGATAATATTAACCTGTGGTTGGGTAACCGCCGTGTTATTTGGCTTCTTGTGGATGGTCCCAGCAGATTGGCCTATGGCTTGGCAGTGGTCTGTGTTAGTGGCGTTGTGTTTGTGCTACAGCCTTTCAATGACAGTGCTGATCCTCACCTTAAAGCTATTAGCCTTTCGTTTGGCTTTGATGAGCGGCGATGGGCAAGGGGTGTTTAGTCACATTACCTTGTTCGAAAAGATTGCCGCCGTTTTGTACTTTTGGTTATTCCCATTAACTCAGCTGGCCTTTTTTACTGATGCAACGAGCGGTGTACGAATAATAGGTTGGCTGGTGGGCTTAGGCTTAATCGGCAGTTTATGTACTTTAGTCGCTTGGCAATTCGCCCCTGAGCGGGTGCGATTAGGCGATAGCCGGATGAAGATCGCAACAGAGATGGCGCCAACCTTGAGCGCGCATACTCAAAGGCAGGTCAACCGATTACTGTGGATCTCGGCATTGCAATTTGGCGCCGTGGGGATTTGCATCAGTTTTGATTATTACTTACTGGTGTATTTTGTGGCTGCAGGTGACGTGACCGAAGGCTCAACGCTTAAGGGCGCGTTATCGAGTGGCTATGCGATAGCGGGAGCCTTGTATTTACCTTTGCTCGCCCGTGGTGTTAAGCAGTGGGGCGCGGTGACGACATTACAAAAAGTATTCGTATTTACGGTTTTAGGCAGTTTGCTCAAATGGTATGTGTATACGCCGTATGGTTATTGGGCATTGTGGATAGATGCTGTGATTGGTGCCGCTATTTGGACGGCGATGACCAGTATTATCCCCAATATGCTCACCGAACTGGGTCGCGATACAGGACAAGATATCAGTCCTTATTTAGTCAGTCGTCACCACACAGTGATCAGCATGAGCTTAGTGCTGGCAATGCTAGGGTCTGGTGAGCTACTTAATTTAGTTGGTTTTGATGCCAGTTTAGCGGGCAATCAAACGGATAGTACCTTGTTTGCTATGCGTTTATTATTGTCTTTCGGCAGTTTTATTTTTACCCTTGGTGCCCTAATGATCTTGTCTCGATACAAGGCCGATAGGTTAATTAATTCATAGTACGATTTCCGGTTAAAGGGGATAAATTGGCTACCATAAAAGATGTCGCGAGAGTGGCGGGTGTCTCAATTGCAACTGTATCACGGGTTGTTAACGGTCAGGGCAAGGTTGGCGCCCAGTGCCGCACACGGGTGCAGAAGGTGATAGAACAACTTAACTATCGCCCAAACTCGAACGCTAAAGCGCTTGTTAAACGCAGTACTAATACGATTGGTATCGTCACGCCGAATTTATCTATGTCGTTTTTTAGCAGCTTAGCCTGCGGCGCGGAACGTGCTGCCCGTGAGCGTGGTTATGGCTTGATTATGCGTAACTCGCTTTATGAGACTCAGTCTGAAATCGATGCGATTGAATCCCTGCGCGATCAAAACTGTGACGCTATTATTCTCCACAGTGAGTATTCGGATGAGTCGACCTTAATCGGCCTCACTGAGCAAATCCCCGGCCTTGTGATCATCAACCGCTTTATCCCTAAAATTGCCGATCGCTGCGTTTGGCTCGACAATGTGACCAGTGCCCAAGAGGCGACTAATTACTTACTCGACCGCGGCCATAAAGATTTCGCTGTGATCACCAGTATTTACCAAAACCGCGATCCTGCTTCACGCATATTGGGGGTACGCCAAGCTCTGTTGTTGCGGGATATGAAGTTGCCATTGGATGCTATCGAAGAGTCCACCGCCAATATGGAAGGTGGCGAAGCCGCAGTACAAGCCTTACTCGCAAGAGGCACACCATTCACGGCCATCTTAGCTTATAACGACTTAATGGCGATTGGTGCGATTCATGCCTTATTCGCGGCGGGAATTAGGGTGCCAGAAGATGTCTCTGTGATTGGTTTTGATGACTTATCCATTGCCCGTGCTTGCCGTCCTCGATTGACGACCATGCATTACCCGATTGAGGAAATGGCCAATTACGCTACAGATTTAGCCATTAAGTTAGCCTCAAATGCCACGGCGGAATCACGCAATACTCACCTATTTTTATCCAACTTAGTCGAGCGAGACTCGGTTGCGGCCTTAGTTTAAACACGCCCTCGCTATTTTTTTGATGGCGGAGTCAGGCTCGAATCCTCCCTCATAAGGCGAAGCGACCTGACTCTATGATGCTGTGATGAGGTGCTTAGAGTGATTTCGCTCCAACAAAGCCTTTCAACGAACTCCTTCAACAAACTGTCGTATACCTCTTGTAACATTTAAGCCCTGCGGCTTAGGTAAATCGGTTTGCAACTTTAGTTGTGCTTAACATACAATCGCCTGCCAAATTATTTGAGGAAGTATGGTTTGAATAGTGTGATGCAAACAAGACGCACCCTAGCGATATGGCTTGCTGCCATGTTGGTGCTATTGTCTGTGGCCATTGCTGTTCACAGTATTTCCCATGCCAATGAAGACCCTAAGTCCCATTGTTCGCTGTGCTTACATCAGCACCAGTTGCAACATGCGATAACCAGTACGCCCTTTCATTTTCAATTGGCTCAGCAGAGTTATATCTCGGTTGAGTTCCAAGCCATTTCCTTTAAACGACCTTTTAGTCGTTTCTTCAATAGTCGTGCTCCGCCCATAACAGCATAAGTTACTGTTTATTCAATTTATCTTAATTAACTTTGAGCGCCTTGGCTTAGCTAAGGCGCCGATGCTGTTTATTTTCGGAGTGAAAATGACCTCTTTTTATATTCCCAAGCGCGTTGCGCTTTTGCTGGGCGCCTTGTTTGCGCTCAATCCTATTTCAATGTTGTTGGCTGCGGAGGATGCTCAATCTGGTAATGCTATTTTAGAGACTGACATTGAGCGTTTAAGTATCCACTATCGCCAAGCTTACCGTGGCAATGTGTCTGCAACTGAGCTTCCCCAAGCGATCAGTGTGTTAGATGAGCAATTGATCAAAGATGCAGGGCTGACGCGGTTTCAAGATGTACTGGATTATTCCGCCAGTGTGGCGCGGCAAAACAATGGCGGCGGTTTGTGGGATAGCTTTTCCCTGCGCGGCTTTCCGGGCAACGAAAACATGCCATCGGGCTATTTAATTAATGGTTTTAATGGCGGTCGAGGTTTTAGTGGTCATAGAGATTTATCGAATGTGGCCTACGTGGAGATCTTAAAAGGCCCTGGTTCGGCGCTTTATGGTCGCTCTGAGCCCGGCGGTACAGTCAATATTGTGACTAAGAAACCTCAGTATCAAACCAGCGGTTATTTAAAGGCATCGGCAGGAAGTTTCGATCAATATCGATTAGAGGGGGATGTGACTTCCGGCTTGACCGACAATGTGGCATTTCGAATTAACGGCGCGTGGCAGGAACACGATAGTTTTCGCGATTATGTGTTCAGCGATAAAAAAATCGTCACGCCGTCAGTGCGTTGGCAGATTTCCGATAAAGCCTCGTTACTTTATGAAATGGAATACCTCAAGCAAGAACAGTTATTCGATCGCGGCATTATTGTGCTTAACAATACTATCAATACTGTGCCACGGTCGCGTTATTTAGGTGAACCTAATGATGGCGCAACGGAGGTGAATGCCACAGGGCATCAGCTGACCTATGACTATGAATTAAATGATGATTGGTCATTAACTGCTGGCTATAACTACCGAGACTCTAGCTTGAAGGGGTATTCGTCTGATGCCGAGTTGGCAAAGGGGCGGCAATCACTATTTGATGATGGTCGCACGCTTACCAGACAGCACAGATACCGAGATTATGCCTCCGAGGATAATTCACTGCGTCTAGAGTTAAGTGGGCATGTGGATACGGGTTTTATTCGCCACAATTTGCTGCTCGGCGCCGATGCCTATCACTACAGTTTAAAGACAGGCTTGTATCGCTATCGCGGCAAAAAGGGCGAATATGCCATTGATATTTATGAGCCGCAATATGGTGGGCCTCAGCCAGAGGTGAGTTTGTTGTATGAGAATAACGAAACCCAAAAGGCGTGGGGCACATACCTGCAAGATCAAATGGATCTTACTGAAAAGTGGAAGTTGCACCTTGGGTTAAGGTTCGATAGCTATCAGCAAGATATCAGTGAAGTCGCGAAAGACACGCTATCAGAGCAAACCGATAGTAGGGTTAGCCCCAAGGTGGGTCTGGTGTATTTATGGTCCGATGCCCTAAGTTTCTATAGTTCTTATTCTGAAGGCTTTTTACCGCTTTCGGGAACCGACTTTGCGGGTAAACCCTTCGAAGCCGAAGAGAGCAAATCGGTTGAACTAGGAATAAAGTTTAATGGTACTTGGCTAAACGATCTTCCTATAAACGGTAGTTTAGCCGTGTTCGATGCGCAAAAGAGCAATATTTTGACCTCAGATCCTATCAATGTTGGTTTTTCTGCCACCTTAGGTAAAGCCAAAAGTAGCGGGGTTGAACTCGATGTAGCCGCCGAGCTGACGGAGGATTTACAAGCAAAATTATCCTACGCCTATTTAAATACCCGCACCGCCAACGATAGCTTGAACCCCGACTGGGGCGTGCTTATCCCTGCGGGAAGTCCTCTGGTTAATGTGCCAAAACATACTGCGAGCGTGATGCTGAAGCGGGATTTGAATGCATTTTCTATTGATGGACATTTAGGCATGAGTTGGCGTTATGTGGATTCTCGTCTGGGTGATTCTGCCGATCCGAGTTTCCAATTACCGTCGTATCAGTTAGTTGGACTGTTTATGAATACTCACCTGAGCGATAACTTCATCTTTGGCGTCAATCTGGACAACTTATTGGATGAAGATTACATCGCCAGCAGTTATTCAGCGCTCTGGGCTGTGCCGGGTGAGCCACGTAGCATTAAAGTGAGTGTTAGCTATGAGTTCTAATATCAGTTCGAATTCTGCGCTGTCAGTCCATTTTTCGGAACAAGCATCGGCCCACACATCGGAACAAGTATCGGAACAATCATCAAATCGGGCGCTTGGTCGAAGCCGTATCAATAGTATCGATATGATGCGCGGCCTGGTGATGCTCATCATGCTGCTCGACCATGTGCGGGAACGGTTTTTCCTGCATATGCAGGTGAGCGATCCTATGGATTTGAGTTCGACCTCTTGGGGACTGTTTCTAAGCCGCTTTGCCGCGCATTTTTGTGCGCCAGTGTTTGTGTTTCTAACGGGTGTTTCAGCATGGCTTTATGCCAATCGCAGTCATGGCGAGCCGCGTTCAGCGCGGGCGTTTTTGATTAAACGTGGTTTGTTTTTAATCGCGCTCGAAATTGTAGTGATTAACATCTCTTGGATGGGTAACTACCACACGCTTTGGTTGCAGGTCATTTGGGTGATCGGCCTGAGCATGTTAACGCTGGCGGCGCTGATAAATCTGCCTAGAGCTTGGATGGCACTTTTAGGCTTTGCGATTGTTTTTGGCCATAATCTGTTGACGCCAATTCATTTTCAACCCAATGAGTGGGCTTACGGCCTGTGGACCCTATTGCACGATCGTGGATATCTTGTCAGTGAAGGGGTATTAAAGATCAAAGTGAGTTATCCCGCGCTGCCTTGGATGGGCGTGATATTACTGGGCTATGTCGCTGGGCCCATTTTCAGCAATAAATCGAATAACAACTTGCTTGAAGCATCGCAGCGCCAGCAAACACTGTTGCAGTTAGGGATAAGCTGTTGGGTACTTTTTGCTGTGCTACGCGGGTTTAACCTCTATGGCGAAACCTTGCCTTGGCAGGCGGGGGCACATTTGGGTGAAACCTTAATGTCGGTATTCAACTTAACCAAATACCCACCATCATTAAGCTTTTTACTGGTGACCTTAGGCGGCATGTTCTTTAGCTTAGTGGCGTTTGAGCGGTATTTTGCATCAAGTGGCAAAGTTGGAGGGAGATTAGCGCGAGTCGGCCACGGGTTGTCTGTGTTTGGCTCAGTCCCTATGTTCTTCTATATCTTACATTTGTACGTTCTGTTACTGCTTTATCGCTTAGCGAAATTCATCTTTGGCGCAAACCATGGTGAGTACTTTGGGGTGAATAGTATGGGATGGATTTGGTTCATCACGGGCATGTTAGTTATTGCGCTGTATTATCCCGTTAAGTGGTTTAGTGAATATAAAAAGCACAGTACTCAGGCTTGGATTAAGTACCTCTAAATTTAAGTGCCTCTAATTTAAGTGCCTCTAAATCTAAGCACTTCTAAACTTGAGTGATATCGCTTTAAAGGAAAAGTCGCCAAGCGTAACCGCTTGGCGACTTTTTTGTTTTGGTTAGCGAAATAATACGGCTAGCGAATTATTCCGTTAATAAGCTGCGTAGCATCCAGGCATTTTTTTCATGCAGCTGGATACGTTGGGTAAGCAGATCCGCAGTCGCTTCGTCATTGGCTTGATTCACCAGTGGATATAGGGCTCTGGCGTTACGGATCACTAACTCTTGATCGTTTAACAGTTCGCGGATCATGGTTTCGGCTTTGGTGACGCCCTGATCTTCTTTAATTTCAGTCAGCGCGGCATAGGCCGAATAGGACCCTAGCGCTCTGGCGCCTAGTGCACGCACCCGCTCTGCGATAAGGTCAACCGCAAGGGCAAGCTCGGTATACTGCTGTTCAAATAGCAAATGCAGGCTAGTGAACATGGGGCCGGTAACATTCCAGTGAAAGCTGTGGGTTTTAAGATACAGGCTGTAGCTGTCGGCCAAGAGTTGGTTGAGGCCAGCGGCGATTTCTTCTCTGTTGGCTTGATTGATACCTATGTTTATCATGGCGTTCTCCTGCTATTGTCTTACTGAGTGTGTTCAGTCTAATCTTCTGATATTAAATGTAAAATGAGTAAATTAGATTTTATACATCTATAAATCCGATTGAACTTTCCTGCGTTAAACGCCGTAATGGTGCTGTCATTAATCGGCTTGATATCAGCTCCATTAGCCGCGTGGCAGTAACAATGCCTAGGCAGAACTGCTATCCTAGCGGCATATTGTGAGTCGATACTTGAATTGAATAAAACTGACCCTAATGAATAAATCAGCCTATTTAACCGCCATGAATGTGACAACTTGGCGAGTGCGCGACAGTAAGGTGAAACCTTATTTAGTGATTTGGGATGAAAACGGTGAGTTACCCGAGGCTGAACCGCTTATCGAAGCTGTGCTAAAGCTTATCGACGTCAAACGCGAAGAGTGTGATTTTGATTGTGAGCCCCATACGGGTAAACAGATTGTCTGGGATTTGCGACGCCATAAAGTCAGGCCACGCACCGCATGGTTAGTATCTGAACCCTTAGCCGATTTATTAGTGGGTTGGCAGGCTAAAAGCGCACTCTGGCAGCAGATTTACCAATGGCGCGAGCAAGTTAGCGGCCAAGCTCCAAGCAAGTCTTGATCTTTACTCGTAAATATCATTAATAACCAATACTTTGGAATACCAGCGTTGAACATCCCACCAGAAGATAGTCTATTCACAACACCCTTCGCAGCACAATTGACAGCAGGTTTGCCTGTTGAGCTTGTGGCACTCACGCTTAAAGATGTTCCTCAAATGGCGCAGCTTGAATCTATGGCCCATAGCCACCCCATGAGTGAGGGCAATCTTGCTGATTGTTTCGGGCATTTATACCGAGTTCTAGGTTTAAAGCAGGCGAAACCTAACGCAGCTTCAGTTTCGGATTCGGTTGATGGCCTTTTAGGCTTTGCAATAGTGCAGCAAATTGTTGATGAAGTGACTTTATTGGATATTTGCCTATTACCAAGCCAGCAGGGTAAAGGCTACGGCAAGTTATTACTGAATGCTGTGGTGGCTTCGGCCAAGGCATCAGCCGCCGTGGTGCTTATGCTAGAAGTGCGAGAGTCCAATCTTGCCGCTCGCGCTTTATATCAAAAGGCCGGCTTTATTGAATCAGGACGCCGCAAAGGTTACTACCCAATAGCAGGCGGTAAAGAAGACGCTATCTTGATGGATTTAGCGATAACCCAAGAATAAGCTGAGCATTTGCATTCATGTCGTAAAACGATAGCAATGCTAACAGTTTTTATAAACGGCAGTCATAAAAAATTCCATAAAAAAAACAGCGCTTAAGCGCTGTTTTTTATTTGGATAACCCTGAACTCTATATCACTTAAATTCAGCATCACCTGAAGTTTGCATCAAGGTTATCCGCATCTAAGTCAGAAGGTTATTTCACTTCTTTACCTTGGGCTTGCAAGTCTGCATGGTAGCTTGAGCGCACTAATGGGCCACAGGCTGCATGGGTAAAACCTAGCTCATCGGCTAAGGCTTTAAGCTCGTCAAACTCTGCTGGTGGCACATAACGTTCAACTGGCAAGTGGAACTTAGACGGCTGTAGGTATTGGCCTAAGGTCAGCATTTCAACCTTGTGCTCACGCAGATCACGTAGCACTTGGGCGATTTCTTCGTTGGTTTCACCTAAACCCATCATCAGGCCAGATTTAGTCGGCACATTGGGATGACGTTCTTTAAAGCGTTTTAGCAGATCGAGCGACCATTGGTAATTTGCACCCGGGCGCGCTTTACGATAATGCATTGGCGCTGTTTCTAAGTTGTGGTTGAACACATCAGGCGGCTCAGTCGATAAAATATCTAAGGCGGCATCGATACGACCACGGAAATCAGGCACTAAGGTTTCGATCTTGATATCTGGATTCAGTTTACGAATTTCGCGGATACAATCGGCAAAATGCTGGGCACCACCATCACGTAAATCGTCACGATCTACCGAGGTAATGACCACGTATTTCAGCTTCATATCGCGGATTGTTTGCGCCAATTTAACCGGCTCTTCGGCGTCAGGCTTAAGCGGACGACCATGGGCTACGTCGCAGAATGGGCAACGACGGGTACAAATCGCACCCAAAATCATAAAGGTCGCTGTGCCGTGGTTAAAGCATTCGGCGAGGTTAGGGCAAGAAGCCTCTTCACAGACCGAGTGCAGGCCATTTTTACGCAGTGCTTGCTTGATATCTAAAATGCGTTGATTCGATGCCGGCAGTTTAACCCGTAACCAATCGGGTTTACGCAACATAGTGTCGCGCTCTGAGGGGACGATTTTGACCGGAATACGAGACACTTTATCGGCATCTCTTAATTTGACTCCGGGTTGTAAACGTTCAGGCCTATTCATGACGCTGCTAATCCTTGATGATGAACTAGGTGTTGATAGCCCAGTAATTGGCTAAAAGTAATGGTGAGTTGCTCGCCTGCTTCAATCACGGTTTGTGGTCCGCCAAGCGCTTTGCATTGCACCATTTCAAGACCGGCATAACCACAAGGGTTGATGCGGCGAAATGGCGCCAGATCCATGTCGACATTGAGGGCTAATCCATGGAATGAACAGCCTTTACGAATGCGTAATCCTAGGGAGGCGATTTTGCGTTCATCCACATATACGCCCGGCGCATCGGCCTTGGCATAAGCGTTAATGTCGTACTTGGCGAGCATATCGACAATGCTTTGCTCTATATGGGTGACGAGTTGACGTACGCCGACTTTACTACGTTTTATATCGAGAAGAGGATATACCACTAGTTGGCCTGGGCCGTGGTAAGTGACTTGACCGCCGCGGTCCACTTGGATAACCGGAATATCGCCAGCATTTAAAATATGCTCGCTTTTGCCGGCTTGGCCTTGGGTAAACACGGGCGGATGCTCGACAATCCACAGTTCATCATGGCTTTCGCTGTCGCGCGTATCAGTGTAATGCTGCATCGCATGCCACACTGATTCGTAATCTTGTTTTCCAAGATGTCGAATGTGCAAAGTCGTGTCTTGCAAGGGCAACCTCTCCCCTTAGAAATGAGTGGGCTATTATACGCTTATTGGCCATAAATGTAAGACAGATCACATTTCATGGCCTTGAGGAATATTTATAGTACGCGGCGTACACCTTCGATGGCGGCAAGTTCAGTGTACAAAATCTCGATATGATCTTTGCTGGTGACTGTCACGCGAATCGTGATGGAGTGATAGCTACCTTTGCTCGACGTTTTGGTCGACGGAGAGTAATCACCTGGTGCATGTTTCTGTACCACAGCCACAACTTTGTCAGTTAACGTTTCATGGGCTTCACCGACGACCTTAAAAGGAAATGCGCAGGGGAAATCCATCAGTTCATCAAATTTAGTGTCTAACATACTCAGTACTCTTAGCGGCTATATTGGGATATATATGGTGACGATTATACCCGATTCAAGGGCGATGCACTCCCCAAAAAAATAAAGCCACCCGAAGGTGGCTTTATTTATGTGACTTAGCTTAGCTAAACCATCCAGAAAACATCTGCTTAAAGTAATCTACTAATTTACTAAACCAGCTGCCTTCGTTGACTTCTTGCAACGTCACCAGTGGGAACTGGGCGATGTCTTTACCATCAAGTTGGAAGAATAGACGGCCAACAGTTTCACCTTTCTTTAAAGGTGCATCTAATGGTTTAGTCAGCTCGAAGTTAGCTTTCAAGTCTTTACCACGGCCACGGCTGATGGTGATAGGTGTGTCAGTTGCCACGCCTAAATCAACCGTGCTCTTGTCGCCGTACCAAATTTGCTGAGTGATAAAGCTATCGCCCGCCTTGTATGGTGTTACGGTTTCGAAGAAACGGAAGCCATAGGTCAGTAATTTCTTACTTTCAGCTTTACGGGCAGATTCACTTTGAGTACCCATCACCACTGAAATTAAACGCATGCCATCTTTGGTTGCTGATGCTACTAAGTTGTAGCCTGCACCTGAGGTGTGACCGGTTTTGATGCCGTCCACGTCCATGCTGTTATCCCACAATAAACCATTACGGTTGTATTGTTTGATACCATTGAATGTATAGAATTTTTCGCTATAGATGTGGTATTCATCTGGCACGTCGCGGATTAACGCTGCGCCCAGTAATGCCATATCATAGGCGGTTGATTTGTGGTTTTCTGCATCTAAACCGTGGGCGTTTTCGAAGTAGCTATCACGCATTCCCAGTTGCTTCGCCCATGAGTTCATCATGTCAACGAAGGCGCCTTCAGTACCGGCAATGTGCTCGGCCATCGCCACACACGCATCGTTACCCGATTGAATGATGATACCGCGGTTTAGATCGCCCACTTTAACCGTAGTGCCCACTTCAATGAACATCTTAGAAGAGTCAGAGAAGTTTTTAGACCAAGCATTTTTACTGATAGTCACATCATCATCAACGGAGACATTGCCCGCTTTGATTTCTTGACCGATCACGTAACTGGTCATCATCTTAGTTAAACTGGCTGGGTTAAGGCTTTCGTAAGCGTTACTTTCAGCAATAATCTGACCCGAATTATAATCCATCAATACGAACGCCTTGGCGGCTACTGAAGGTGCATCAGGTGTAATAATAGGCTGCGCAGCATAAACGGGGAGAGAGGCACTGGAAATTAGCAGCAATGTTTTAATGGGACTTTTTACAAAATTCATCATTAACTTGGCACGTCTTTTAGTTGTATGAAATGGAAAGGATTCGAGAAGATCTTCAACAGTGTACCACTTTCCGACAGTGGGTTTTAGTGAAGGTTCCTTCATCTCTATTTTTAAATCAATTCTGATCAGAGCAAACGGTCATTATTCATGGACGATATAGCCCTCAGGAAAACCGTTTTGCTTGACGTTATTGAGTAGCTTGTCGGCTAACTCTGGCTGGCCTATGGGGCCGAGCTGTAGTCTAAACATATTGTTTGCCGCTTGTACACGGGTCTTGACCTGATATTTCTGTTCAAGCTCTTTCGCCATGGCATTGAGTTTGGCCCTATCTTTGGAGGCAACTAACTGAATGTAATGATTGCCCGTATCTTGCGCGCTGACTACGCCAGAATTAGTGGCTGCAACACTGCCAACATAAACCACATCCAGTTTGATCCGCGCTGTGCCTTTGCCGAGCATACCGAGTTTATAGGCGGCGGCGTAGGAGACATCGAGAATACGATCTGAGTGGAATGGTCCACGGTCGTTGATGCGAATGATCACTTGCTTATTGTTATCTAAGTTAGTGATCCGAGCGTAACTTGGCAGTGGCAGTGTCTTATGGGCGCCTGACATGGAATACATGTCATAGGGCTCGCCATTAGAAGTCTCGTAGCCATGGAATTTCTCTCCATACCAAGAGGCGCGGCCGGTTTCACTAAAGCCTTGGCCTGTGTTCATCACAGTATAAGACTCACCGTAAACCGTATAGGGCTTGTTGCCACGGCGGCTATAAGGCTCGTACTTAGGCGTCGCGTTCGGCACATTATCCACATTCGGTGGATTCAGCGGCAGCTTGTCATTCTTCAGCGAATAACGGCCCTTGTTCGGGTCCATGTTTTTCTTGCTGGCGTTGTTTGGGCTTGAAGAACACGCCGCAAGGGCGAAGCACATAACCAAGGCGGCAAGCTGTAAAAGATTATTTTTTAGAGGCATGCTGTTCTTTTAATTGTTGGCTAAATTGATAAACGGCCATTGAATACAAAGGGCTACGATTATAGCGAGTGATAACATAAAAGTTATTTAAGCCAAGCCAGTAGTCACTGTGATCCGCTTGTTCAAGCTCAATCAGTAAGCCTTTTTGCGAAACATCTAAGTCCCGCGCATCGGCTAAGGCTAAGGTCGGCGTTAAAATATCTGCAACTTTATAGTTCAGCTTTTCACCTGCCCACACTTTCGCTTTAGGTGCAGTTTTGCTGTTATTCACTAACGGTAAAGCGACCGGCGCATTGGCTTGCCAACCGTGTTCGTGGAAATAATTGGCCACACTGCCGATGGCATCCTCAGGACTTTGTAATAAATCGCGGTTGCCGCTGCCATCGAAATCAACCGCGTAATGGCGGTAACTTGAGGGGATAAACTGGCCATAACCCATAGCACCTGCATAGGAGCCCTTGAGGGTATCGATATCTAAATGTTCTTCTTTCACTAACTTCATTAACTCGCCAAATTCCTTACGGAAAAAGGTGGCGCGCGGCGGATAGTGAAACCCTAAGGTATAGAGGGCATCAATCACAGGATAATTGCCCGTGTATTGGCCGTAGAAGGTTTCAATACCGATAATGGCGACAATAATCTGTGGGTCAACTTTGTACTTGGC
The DNA here is from genome assembly GCF_026802235.1 of Shewanella sp. DAU305. Taxonomy (NCBI): domain Bacteria; kingdom Pseudomonadati; phylum Pseudomonadota; class Gammaproteobacteria; order Alteromonadales; family Shewanellaceae; genus Shewanella; species Shewanella sp. DAU305. Next base: position 4,227,882 of record NZ_CP113808.1, on the reverse strand, counting down.
CGCGGCTTTTGCGATGGTTTTCTCGTGTTTTTTCCAAAAGGCGAGACCAGCGTCGAGGCGTTTCTCGGTTAAGAAGATGGGATAATACACATGCCAAGGTTTTGCTTCCCATGGACGGGTCATCGCATCGATAACCCCTTGGTTGTATTTTGCCTTGTCGAGAAAAGCGAGCACTTCTGCACGAGTAAAACCTTGTTTTACTTGAGCTTGGATAAACTCTTCTTTGAGTTCAGCGGGAATTGTGGGCGCGACTTCAGCGGCCGGAGCCACTGGCGTGCTTGGAACGGGTGCCTGCGCGGGTGTCGGTTCGTTCGCCGTGGTACAGGCGACTAACAATGAGCTAAAACACAGTAAACCGAGTGGAGCTAGAAAAGCTCGGAGAGTAGGCATGAAAAGTCCCTAAAAATTATCTATCTACGAAACGTCTATGGGTATGAATGCTCATAAGAATGCCAAACCCTGTCATCAATGTCAGCATGGAGGTTCCACCATAACTGACAAGGGGCAGTGGTACACCTACCACGGGCAGGATACCTGAAACCATGCCAATATTCACAAAAACATAAACGAAAAAAGTTAGCGTGATACTACCGGCCAGTAGTCGAGCGAAGCTGGTTTGGGCGCGTGAAGCGATGACTAAGCCGCGGCCAATAATATAGAGGTACATAATTAACAGTAAGATACTGCCAATTAAGCCAAATTCTTCACCGATCACCGCAAAGATAAAATCGGTATGACGTTCAGGGATAAATTCAAGCTGTGACTGAGTGCCGTCGAGCCAACCTTTGCCCCAGAGTCCACCAGAGCCAATAGCGATTTTCGACTGAATAATGTGATAACCCGCGCCGAGGGGATCTTGCTCAGGATCGAGCAGGGTTAATACCCGCGTTCTTTGGTAATCGTGCATCAAGAAATACCAAAGGATAGGCAGGAAGGCGAGCACTGCGGCGATAAAGCCGCCAACAATGAGCCAGCTCATGCCCGATAAAAACAGCACGAAAATGCCCGATGCGGCCACCAGAATCGATGTGCCGAGGTCGGGTTGTTTAGCGATAAGTAGAGTCGGCACCAGCAAGATCACCGCCGCACCCGCAAGATAGCGTTTCTTCGGCGGCAGAGGGAACTTACTGATATACCAAGCCATAGTGATAGGGAAGGCGAGTTTAATCAGCTCTGAGGGTTGAAACTCCATAAAGCCTAAGTTCAACCAGCGCTGTGCGCCTTTGTTGATTTCACCGAAAAAGTGCACCCCAAGCAGCAAGACAATCCCTGCCAGATAAATGGGTAAGGCCCAGCGTTTAAGCGCTTCAGGATTGATTTGCGCCATAGTGAACATGATGCCGAGCGACAACACCATACGGAACAACTGCCGCTCCATCATCTCTAAATCTTCGCCGCTGGCAGAATAGATGACGAACAGGCCAAAGCCCATCACAGCCAATAGGCCGAGCAATAATGGCAAGTCTATGTGTAAGCGTTGCCAGATGTTTTGATATTGGCTATGGGTACTCATGGTTGCGGTTTCCAAGTATCTCTAAGCATATATTCATCGAGCATGGCGCGAGCGACGGGGCCAGCATTTGCGCCACCCCAACCTGCGTTTTCCATCACGACTGCGAGGACGATTTTAGGATCTTCGAAGGGCGCATAGGCCACAACTAAGGCATTATCGCGGAAATGTTCGGCAATTTTACTCGCATCGTATTTGGTATTTTCTGCTACGCCAATAACCTGCGCCGTACCTGTTTTCATCGCGGCGGTGTAAGTGGCATCGGTAAAGCGTGATTTATTCGCCGTCTGGCGCATCGCTTCGTTGATGATATTCCAGTTACGGGGACTATTAAGCTCAATCGGCGGTAACTCATTAATCGGTGAGTCAATCTTGGCCGTATTGTCTTTAATGGACTTCAGCAGATGCGGCGGAAAACGACGGCCTTTGTTAGCCATGATCCCAACGGCATTCGCCAGTTGTAATGGGGTTGCTGTCCAATAACCTTGGCCAATACCGACGGAAATGGTATCGCCTATGTACCAAGCTTGATTGTACTTTAAGCGTTTCCATTCTTTGGATGGCATGTTGCCGGAGGATTCTTCAAAGATATCGATTCCGGTATTTTGACCAAAGCCAAATTGCTCCATAAAGCGGGCAATATGGTCTACCCCAACTTTGTAGGCGAGTTCGTAGAAGAAGGTATCGCAGGATTCGGTAATGGCACTGTAAACGTTAACCCAGCCGTGTCCCCAGCGTCTCCAGTCACGGTACTTACGTTCGACACCGGGAATTTGCCAAAAACCTGGGTCCCACACACGGGTGCTCTCGGTAATGACTTTTTCATCTAAACCTAAGAGTGCGAGATGGGGCTTGATGGTTGATGCGGGCGCATATTGACCTTGGGTTGCGCGGTTGATCAAGGGGCGTGATTTATCGTTGAGTAAGGCGCTGTAATCTTTGTTATTAATTCCTTGTACAAATTGGTTTGGATCATAGCTTGGGCTCGACACCATAGCTAAAACGCCACCGTCACGGGGATCGATTGCAACAATAGAACCGCGCAGACCTGTGAGTAGCTCAACCGCTTTTTGCTGCAGCTTCAGATCTAACGTCAGGTAAATATCTTGCCCCGGCTCTGGCGGCACAATTTTTAAGGTGCGAATCGCGCGGCCTCGGTTGTTCACTTCTTCTTCTAAGTGACCCGGTTTGCCATGCAGTAGGGATTCATAAAATTTTTCAATGCCTTGCTTACCAATGTCTTTGGTAGCCGCATAGTTTTTCCACAGATCGCTGCGCTCTAACTGGGCGCGATCTCGGGTGTTAATCTTGCCAACATAACCCAGCACATGGGTGATTTGCGCGCCATAGGGATAATTACGCTTCAGGCCAGCTTCTACGGAAATGCCTGGAAATTTATGTTGGTTAACACTGAAAATCGCCACTTGCTCTTCGGTGAGCTGGTTTTTCAGCGTCAGTGGCTTGAAGCGGCGATGAAATTTCAGCGCTTCGGTAAAGGTTTCGCGCTCATCCTCACTGATCTCAATTAACTTGCCGAGCTCATCTAAGGTCTCTGACATGTTACTGATTTTTTCGGGAACTAGATCGAGGGAATAGAAGGGTAAGTTTTCAGCTAATAGCACGCCGTTACGATCGTAAATAAGACCACGGCTCGGGGCAATTGGGACAACGCGGATACGGTTATCATTCGAGCGAGTTTCATAATCCTTATAGGATTCAACCTGTAAATGATAAAGGTTGGTAACTAACACGCTTAATAGGGCGAAAACGCAAAAAAAGGTGAATAGCGCTCGGCGCTTAAAAAGAGACGCCTCGGCGGCGTGATCATGCATTGTTATCCGCTTTTTTGGCGACACTTATGCTATCTCCGGCTGATCCCATGACGGGTGGTTGACACTCGTTAACATCAAGATCCCGCTATTCTCTATGGTAGGGGTGATTCGTGTTCACGCTCCACGCGCGGTACAAACTTTCGGCGACCACAACCCGTACTAGGGGATGAGGTAAGGTTAATGCCGACAGGCACCAACTTTGGTTTGCCGCTTCTTTGCAAGCTGGCGCTAATCCTTCCGGTCCGCCAATCAGTAAACTGACATCGCGACCATCCAGTTGCCATTTAGTCAACGCGGTTGCTAGCTCGGGGGTCGTCCAGTTTTTGCCGGGGAGATCTAAGCTAACAATATGATTGCCTTTGGGAATAGCCGCCAACATTTGTTCGCCTTCCTTTTGAAGGATCCGGACAATGTCGGCATTTTTCCCCCGCTTTCCAGCGGGTATTTCGATGAGCTCCAGCGCCATATCACGGGGAAAACGGCGCTGGTATTCTTCGAAACCACGGGTAACCCAATCGGGCATCCGTGTTCCTACTGCGATGAGCTGTAACTTCATCAGTCTTGCTTTTCTGACCAGAGCTTTTCAAGCTGGTAGAAATCACGGGTTTGATCTTGCATAACGTGCAGGATCACATCGCCCATGTCCACAAGAACCCATTCGCTGCTTTCGCGGCCTTCAACACCTAAAGGTGGAATACCGGCTTTTTTCGCTTCAACCACAAGGTTTTCAGCGATAGCTTTAACGTGAGTCTTTGATGTACCTGAACATATGACCATGTAGTCAGTGATGTTAGATTGCTTGCTGACATCCAGAACAACAACGTCTCTGGCTTTCAAGTCGTCGATCTTGTCGACAACAAACTGTTTTAATTCCGCGCTCTGCACGCTGGCGTACCTCATTAATTTTAAATAGCGCGGTAGTATACCAGTGTTGCTGCTGGGAATACATTGCCATTGGCAGTTGAGTTGGCGATATCTGCTTACGGTTCGAGCTAAGGTAAGTAAAGTCGTTGATTTTGGATGTAATCTAGCGTGATGGGCATGAGTAAATCGGCGGGAATTTCGCCTTTTGCCAGTTGTTCGCGGATTTGAGTCGAGGAAATATCCTGTGGCGTAATTGTCACAGGGAAAATCTGCCCACTGTTTTTATGGGTATTTTTAGCATGCCCTTCGTGTGTTTCTTGGTGCGCGTGACTGCGGGCCGTCAATATCTGCTGCATAGGATGCGCAGCATCGAGCTGCCAACCGGGGCGCTGGCAGACAACGAGGTGGGCAAAGTCGAATAGGCGTTGCCACTCATACCAGCTTTTTAATTGGAGGAAAGAGTCCATCCCCATGATAAAAAACAGCTCATCTTCAGGATGTAAGCTTTTCAGTTGCTCAAGGGTGACCACTGTGTAGGAAGGCGTGTCGCGTTTAGCTTCGATATCGCACAGCTCAAAGCCATCAAGCTGCGAGCAGACATCGGCAACCATCTTGAGCCGCTGCGCTGTGGTTAAGTTAGGCTGATGTTTATGGGGCGGAATATGGTTCGGCATCAGCAGGATTTTATCCAAGGCTAATGCGTGTTTCACTTCAATCGCCGGACGGATATGACCATAGTGTATCGGGTCGAAGGTGCCGCCTAAAATACCAATGCGCATATCAACTCTTTGGTTAACCTATGATTAGTCTATGGCTATATGTGCCAGATGCCGATGGGCTCGAGGATCAAATAACAGACACAGGTGGCTCAGCCCAGTCCAGTCCTCTTTACCCTGCTGCTTTAAGTTGAGCTCAAGTTTCGAGGCAAGGGCGAGCATGTGTTCGAGCTGTTCGAGGCTGAGCCGTTGCAGCGCCGCTTGATAAAGAGGCTTACGTTTATCCCAAATTCGATGTTTACTCCAGAGCGCACTCAGCGCGACGCCTTGGGCTTGCTCGCATTTCAAATTGAATAACAAGCCGAGCTCTTTAAACAAGGCCCACAGCAGGATAGGTAAGGCTGTGCCTTCGCCATTGAGCTGGGCCAGCATGTGCTGCGCGCTATCCTGTTTATTATTCAGTAATGCATCCGTGAGTTGGAATACGGTGAAGCGCGACTGATCCTCAAAATAGTGGCTCAGTTCATCGGCACTGACGGGATTTGTTGGACTCAGGAGTTGCAGCAACTGCATGGCTTGATCGGCAGCCAGTAAATTGCCTTCATAAAGCGAATGCAACATAGCGCGGGCATCCGGCTGCAGATTGAGCTTAAAGTGCTTGATGCGGCCATCAAGCCAGCGCATAAACTGATCGCCCTCTGGCGTGGCGCAGGGCAGATACATGCCATGGGCATCTAAGGTCTTAAACCATTTGCTGTTGGTTTGCTCGTTGGCGAGCTTTGGCCCTTCGATAATCAACAGCATATCGGGATTGGGCGTCTGCAATAGGGCTTGCAGTGTGCTTGAGCCTTCGGCACCGGGCTTAGATTGTGGAAGGATTAACTCAATCAGACGCTTACTGGAAAACAGGCTCATGGCCTGCCATTCCTGAGTCAAGTCGTTCCAATTAAAGCCCGTCTCTTGAATGAGTTGGACTTTTTCATCGAAACCCTGACGCTTGGCAAATTGGCGGATCTGATCTTTGGTGGTTTCAATCAACCAAGGATCATCACCAAAAATCAGATAACAAGGAAATAACTGGTTAAGGTGGCGGGAGAGTTGATCGGGATAGACTCTCATTTAGTAGATTATCCGCATTTAATTGATGACTCGCATTAATTCACCTCAGTACTGGCCATCGCTTGCAGAATACGATCGGCTGCTTGGATACGCATTTCCTTCGTCAGTAATTCCATTTCACGACTCTTTGCCAATGCGGTACGTGGATCGTCTAAGTAGTCGCGGCGAATTTCAACCTTGAAAGGCTGCGCTTCTTTGCCCGGCAATGCCACAGCAAATTCGACTAAATAAATCAGCTCATACTCGGCGACGTTACCTGTGGGGTATAAAGATAAGGTCGAGCGTTCTAGGGAGTCGGTGATTAACCTTAATACTGGAACGTCATCGGCGGCGTCGACAACTTGGATATTGTTCAAGCGCAGGCGTTCACGAACCAAACGGGTGAGTTCGCTGTATTCATCCGCGCTGCTCAAACTCAAATGATTGAGAACATCGGGGATCTGATAACTGCGTTGAAGCTTAAAACCGCAACCGGCGCTGGTCATAATTACTAGCGCCATGATTGCGAAGCATATGCGTTTGATTAGCATAGATTTCGCGGTTTCCTATTCGTTGTATACCTGCTGGCTTGAAGCGGCAGCTTTGTTGGCGGCTTTCAAGCAACCCAATCACTTAGAAAACTTAAGCTCATGGGCTGTTCTTAATTGCCGCCTTGCTACCACTTCAATAACTTAGGGTATAGCTAGTTATTAGCAGCGGTTAATTGGCCACTATGCTAAGCAGTTTACCCGGCACATAGATCACTTTACGCACAGTCAGGCCGTCTAGGTATTTGATCACGTGCTCATCACTCATGCCTAAGGCTTCTACTGATTCTTTATCAGCATCGGCAGCCACTGTGATTTTTGCGCGAACTTTACCGTTAACTTGCACAACGATGAGCTTGCTGTCTTCAACTAGCGCAGCTTCATCAACGACTGGCCATTGGCTGTCTTCGATGTTGCTTGCATTGCCTAACTCGTTCCACAGGTTAAAGCTAACATGCGGAATGATAGGGTACAGCAAACGCACTATGGCCGATAAGGCTTCGCCGATAATGGCGTTGTCTTGACCTGTGGTTTGTGGTGCTTTTTGCAGATGGTTCATCAGTTCCATCACGGCGGCAACCGCAGTGTTGAACATCTGACGGCGGCCGATATCGTCGGTCACTTTAGCGATAGTCTTGTGGACTTCACGGCGCAGCGCTTTTTGGTCGCTTGTTAACTTGCTGGCATCTAAGGCTTCGCTGTTATCTTGGTTCACATGCTCGTTTGCCAATTTCCACAGACGTTTAATGAAGCGGTGTGCGCCTTCAACGCCAGACTCTTGCCATTCCAGAGTTAATTCTGGTGGTGAGGCGAACATCATAAATAGGCGAACGGTATCGGCGCCGTATTTTTCAACCATGACTTGAGGATCGATACCGTTGTTTTTCGACTTAGACATCTTGCTCATGCCGGTATAAACCAGCTCGTTGCCGTCTTTGTCGATAGCCTTAGTAATGCGGCCCTTGTCGTCTTTTTCTGTGGTCGCTACATCTAAAGGAGAAACCCATACACGGGCGCCTTTTTCGTTGATGTAGTAGAAAGCATCGGCCAACACCATGCCTTGGGTCAGCAGTTGTTTGGCTGGCTCGTTAGAGTTAACCAGACCTGCATCACGCAGCAACTTATGGAAGAAGCGGAAATATAACAAATGCATACAAGCGTGTTCGATACCGCCAATGTATTGATCCACGGGTAGCCAGTAGTTTGCTTTAGCCGGATCTAACATTTCGTCCGCATGCGGGCTGCAGTAACGGGCGTAATACCAAGACGATTCCATAAAGGTATCGAAGGTATCGGTTTCGCGCAGCGCATCTTGACCGTTGACTTGGGTTTTCGCCCATTCTTTATCGGCCTTGATTGGGCTTTGAATCCCGTCCATCACCACATCTTCTGGCAGTAATACTGGCAGTTGATCTGCTGGCGTTGGGATCACAGTGCCGTCGGCTAAGGTCACCATAGGAATAGGTGCGCCCCAGTAACGCTGACGTGAAACACCCCAATCGCGCAGGCGATAGTTGACTTGGCGCTTGCCTTTACCTTCGGCGACTAACTTGTTAGCGATGGCATTAAAGCCCGCTTCAAAGTCTAAACCGTCAAACTCTCCCGAGTTAAACAGTACGCCTTTTTCGGTATAAGCGGCTTCGCTGATATCAACGTCGCCATCAACTGGCTTGATCACAGCTTCAATCGCCAGACCGTATTTTTTCGCAAATTCGAAGTCACGTTGATCGTGGCCTGGAACTGACATCACAGCGCCTGTGCCATAGTTCATCAACACAAAGTTAGCTGCCCAAATCGGGACTTGCTTACCAGTGATAGGATGAATGGCGAAAAGCCCTGTAGCGACACCGCGTTTTTCCATGGTCGCGAGTTCGGCTTCAGATGTTGTGCTGTTTTTGCACTCATCGATAAAGGCGGCAAGCTCAGGATTATTGTGCGCGGCGATTTCAGCCAATGGATGACCTGCGGCAATCGCCACATAAGTCACGCCCATTAAGGTATCAGGACGCGTGGTATAGATATCGAAGCTTTTATCGTGGCCTGCGACGCCGAAGGTCATTTCTACACCTTCGCTGCGACCAATCCAGTTACGTTGCATGGTTTTGACCTGATCAGGCCAGCCATCTAAGGTATCGATATCGTTTAATAATTCTTCTGCATAGGCAGTGATCTTAATGAACCACTGTGGAATTTCTTTTTGTTCCACAGGGGTATCACAGCGCCAGCAGCAACCGTCTTGAACTTGCTCGTTCGCCAGTACGGTTTCATCGTTTGGACACCAGTTGACTGAAGCTGTCTTTTTATAGACTAGGCCTTTCTCGTACAACTTAGTGAAGAACCATTGTTCCCAGCGATAATATTCTGGGGTACAAGTGGCGATTTCACGGCTCCAATCGTAACCAAAACCCAGCAATTTCAGCTGGTTCTTCATGTACTCTATGTTTTCATAGGTCCATGGCGCAGGCGCAGTCTTGTTGTTAATCGCGGCATTTTCTGCGGGCAGACCAAATGAGTCCCAACCGATAGGCTGGAGCACGTTTTTGCCTTGAAGACGTTGAAAGCGTGCAACTACGTCACCTATGGTATAGTTGCGTACGTGTCCCATGTGGAGTCTGCCAGAAGGGTACGGAAACATCGAAAGGCAATAAAACTTTTCTTTGTTTGCGTCTTCAGTGACTTCGAAGGTTTTGTTGTCATGCCAGTGCTTTTGCACTAAGGCTTCAATTTCTGAGGGATTATATTGCTCTTGCATCACTCTATTTCCGGCAGTGCCGCCTATTATTTGATCTAACGCCATATCAGCGCGAGTAAGATCTGCATAGAATAAACTAGAAGCGATGCATTAAAAAGGTTCGTATGAAGGAGTATTGGTTATGAATGATAGAAGTAACGTGTTACTAGGACTGTATCAAGCCTTAATTACCGAAGTGAAAGCTCAATTTGCAGAAGATAACACGCTGACTGTAAAGAACTTATTTAACTCTGTCACTCAAGGTAAGGAGTTTTTACGTCTTAAACAGCAGGCTGGAGAAGATGAGCTCGCTTTAGTAGAACAATTCTTAAAACGTGATATTACCAGTTTTCTTCGCGAGCAGAACGCCGATAGTCTGAGCCACAGCCAAACTGTGATTACTTTGGAGAATACGCTTTGGCATTGGTTGGGTGAAATAACCGATCGTAGCCAAGTGGAATGGCATGAATTAACGCAAGATTTTAAGCAAAATGGTTATTACAAAAGTGGCGACATAGTAAGTCAGGGCATCATGGTATGCACTAACTGTGGCAATGAAATGAGTATTGAATTTCCGAGTCCCATCCCTGATTGCCCAGAGTGTGATCACGAAGAATTTACCCGTGAGCCGCTAACGCCTTAGTCGCGTTAACGATCTTATTTCGTTAAAACGACGCATCTGCGTCGTTTTTTTTGCTCAATTAAACCGAAATCACCGCTATCTTAGTTAATCAGACAATATCAACTGTTCGTACGACAGTAACTGAGGATTTGGCCACCGAAAGGCGCCAATAAGAATTCAGTGTGAATGGGTTTATGTTGTGAATGTTCGTAACCTAAGGTGACCATACGTTTACTGAATTTGGCATGATTACCACGACCGGGATCAACCAAGACCACATCGCAAACCGGTTTAGCATGCTGCTCAATAAATTGTGACAACAGATCGGCATGTTCTTGTTCGTACAAGAGATCGCTACCAATGATCAGATCAAATAAGCCTAAATTCGTTTCTGCATCTGCCCAGCCAGTACGCACAAACGGGATCGCCCGACCATGATTTAAATCGACATTTTGCTTAAGGAAATTTCCTGATTCTGGGTGATAGTCTGTAGCTGTGATATCGGCGTGCCTATGATTAAGCACTAGACTCGCGAGCCCAATGCCACAGCCCACTTCAAGAATACGTTTATTGCCAATCTTGTAGTCTGCCATGTAGTGCGAGAGCACTTGGCTCGATGGCCAGACTATGCCAAATAACGGCCAAGTTGCGGAGGAAATACCGAGCTTTTCAGCTTCGCCATCGATGTCGTCAAATTCCTGATTGTCTCTTAGGGTTCTGACATGAATATCGAGATCGCCAAACTCGTGGGTTTGGTAGCGCACGCGAAGCAGTGCCATAGAGTTGCCTTGATGTGTACCTTAGTTAAGGAACGAGGTAATGGTACCAATCTATTAGCTATGCAGGCACAGTAACTATGAACAGTAACTATGAACAGTAACTATGAACAGTAACTATGAACAGTAACTATGATTGGTATAAGGCCACGTCTAATCGTTCACCTTAACGTGGAACGCGCAATCAGCCTAATCTATTCGCAGACAATTGCGGGATAACACAGGTTAACTGAGTGTCAGCCTAACAACCTTGGGTGTTGATATCATATAGCGGCGGGGTGTTGGCATCGCTGGCTTGGGTGTAGCGGAAATAGCATTGATCGTCATCTACTAAGGTATTGTTGTTAAGATCGTAACCTATGTAAGTGATATCAACGCCTTGATATTGAATGATGAGCTTATCATCTGAGGTGATCCAGTTTTCCACATCGGTATTATCTAGGTAACCCCATTTCAATCTGGTATCGGGCGTGCCATCACCATTGAGGTCGATATCAATAATATCGTCGCGGCCTGCAACGGCTTGGCTTCGCAGGCTGGGCATTTGGTTTTTTGAGTAGGCCAGTGTGTTGGCGGTTTTTACGCTGGCTTTTAATTGGCTCAAGGTTTGTACCCGAGCCTCTTTACTCAAACCGATAAATTTAGGCGCGGCAATCACTGCCAAGATCCCAAGTACAATAATCACCACGACCAGTTCAATCAAGGTAAAGCCAGCCGCATCTTGTTTATTGATTGGGTAACACATGGTCTTGATCCTATTGCGCTTTTACACGTCGGCCAAAGCCGAGTAATACCAGTAAACCACAGAGCAGTAGCAGGGGTGTTTGACCTAATTTTGCGAACCAAGTTTGGCCTGTTACCAAGGGAATGGTTGCGCTTAGCACGCCGGTTTCAAACTGGGGTAAGGATGCGGTGATATTGCCATGCTCATCGACTACCGCTGTCACGCCATTGTTGGTTGCCCGCAATAAAGGGCGCCCCAATTCAACTGCGCGCATTTGGGCGATTTCCATATGCTGTAATGGGCCGTTTGAACTACCAAACCAAGCATCGTTAGAGACAGTTAACAGTATATCTGTCCCTTGATTAACGCTGTCGCGTAATTGCTCTGGGAAGGCAATTTCATAACAAATCGCGGGCGCGATTTTATGGCCTAGGGCACTTAGATTTGGCTGTTGATATTCGCCTCTGGCAAAGGAGGACATAGGCAAATTAAAGAAAGGCGCAATCGGGCGCAGTAGCGCTTCAAAGGGCACAAACTCGCCAATCGGCAACAGATGATGTTTCTTAAATTGATTGCTACCATCGCCCTCATAGTCAGGGCCTGCTTGTTGTTTCTGATTATGATTACCAAGCACAATTAATGAATTATAAAACTCATTGTTTTGATGGCTGATAATGCCAGTGATGATTGACGTATGGTTTAGATTGGCGACTTTATTGGCGTTATCTAAAAAGTCCTGCACCATAGATTCTGGCGCGGGAATCGCCGCTTCTGGCCAAATAATGATATCGGCATCGAAATGTTCGCGGGATAAATCCATGTATTTTAAAAGGGTCGGCCACAGGGCATCGGGTTCCCACTTCATGCTTTGGGGAATATTGCCTTGCACCAGTGCCACTTTAACATTTTCACCCGTAGGATGAATGTCGGAAATCTTAGGTGCAGCCCAAACAGCCAAAATACTGAGTGGCAGTAGAAGCAGTAAACTCTTATAACGCTTAGTAAAACAAAGGGCTAATGCACCTGCGAGCATGGCCAGTACAAAGCTTAACCCGAGTGCGCCTATGATACTGGCAAGGGTTTTTAGCGGCCCTTGGGTTTGCGAGTAACCGGCCCATAACCAGGGGAAACCTGTCATCACCCAGCCACGAGCCCATTCGGTCAAGGTCCACAGGGCGGGGAACAGGGCGAGATTACGCCAAAGGCTAAACGTGGTTTCGCCATTTTTACTGAGTGTTTTAGTTAACCAAGCCAGCGCTAAACCTGTTAGTGCCGGATACAAGGCTAAATACAAAGCCAACAAGGCCATCAAGCCAACAGAGGCGATGAGCGGCATACCACCAAAGGTATCCATACTCACATGTACCCAACTGATCCCTACGGCAAAACAGCCAAACCCAAAGCTTAACCAATAGTAAAAGCTCGCCTTAGCGTCAAGCGCTCGGCTATGCCAGAGGGCAATCGCCATGGCAAACGGATAGATGATCCAAATGGAATAGGGCGCAAATGAAAGCGCCGTACTGGCGCCAAGGGCAAATGCCAGTACGAGTCTCAAAGCACTAGGTCGGGACTTTTGTTGGGCAAAAGCCCGGATTTGTTTTAGCACGAGTGATTATTCTACGTCTTCGCCAGTATTAGGATCGGGGAGTTTAACTCTGAGTTGGATTAAACGCCTTGTGTCAGCATTGATAACTTTAAATTCAATGCCTTCAATGATGATGCTCTCGTTGCGTTCTGGCAGATGACCAAAGGCGTGTGAGACTAAGCCACCGACGGTATCAAACTCTTCATCGCTGAATTCAGTGTTGAATTCTTCGTTGAAATCTTCAATTGGCGTCAAGGCCTTAACCATATAAACCGTGTTGCCGACTTTGCGGATCTCGGTTTCTTCCGTGCTATCGTGGTCGAATTCGTCTTCAATCTCACCGACAATTTCTTCCAAAATATCTTCGATAGTCACCAGACCTGACACACCGCCGTATTCATCGACCACAATCGCCATATGGTAGCGCTGTGAGCGGAATTCTTTTAGCAATACATCGACGCGTTTGCTTTCGGGTACAACCACAGCAGGACGGATCACGCGATCCAGTGAGAAGGGCTCATCGCTGTTGGAAAAACCGTAAGGGATCAAATCTTTAGCAAGCAATATGCCTTCGATATGGTCTTTATCTTCGTTAACGACGGGGAAGCGCGAGTGACCTGAACCAATCACTGTGGCGAGTAATTCTTCGACCGAGTTGTCTATCTGTAGGGCGACAATTTGAGCTCTTGGGATCATGATATCCCGAACACGCATATCAGAAACGTCTAATACACCTTTTATCATCTCGCGGGTGTCTTGAGTGATCAGATCGCGCTGTTCTGCACCATCAATCACATCGACTAAATCTTCGCGATTTTGAGGTTCGCCCTGAAATAGCTGACTTACTCTATCAAACCAACCTTTCTTGTGGGCGTTCGTACTCGGGGGATATCGTCACTCATAGTTTTCTCATTAGCTTTTGATAGGGATTATCTTAGCTAACTATTGTTCCTTATATGGGTCAGTAAAGCCTAAGCCTTCAATGAGTTGGGTCTCTAACGACTCCATCTCTTCAGCTTCTTCATCTTCGATGTGATCATACCCTAGCAGATGCAAGCAACCATGTACAACCATGTGTGCCCAGTGCGCTTCTAAGGTTTTTTGTTGCTCACGGGCTTCATTTTCAACGACTGCCGCGCAAATGACAAGATCTCCTAGTAAAGGAAGTTCAATTTCTGGCGGTGCCTCAAAGGGAAATGACAACACATTGGTCGGTTTGTCTTTGCCGCGGTAGGTGCTATTGAGCATCTGACTCTCGCGGCTGTCGACTATACGTATAGTTAATTCAGCTTCATCCATGCTATTGCCAATCGCGGTTGTGGCCCAAAGGGCGAATTGCTCGTCCGTTGGCAACCAGTCGCAGGTGGTGGCATGTTGAATATCTAAGGCTAAATCAAGACTCATGTGCTGCGGCTTCCTGTTGTTTCAGGTATTGGCTTTCTTTCTTGGCCTTTAAGGTTTGCTCTTTTAAATCAAAGGCCTCATAGGCTTCGACGATGCGAGCAACCACAGGATGGCGCACGACGTCTTGGGAGACGAAAAAGTTAAAGCTGATTTCTTCTACTTGGCTTAACACTTCAATCGCGTGGCGTAGGCCGGACTTTTGATGTTTAGGCAAGTCGGTTTGCGTGATGTCGCCGGTGATCACGGCGCGGGAATTAAAGCCGATACGGGTAAGGAACATCTTCATTTGCTCGATTGTGGTGTTTTGGCTTTCATCGAGAATAATAAAGGCATCGTTCAAGGTGCGACCGCGCATATAGGCAAGCGGCGCCACTTCGATGACGTTTTTCTCAATTAAGCGTTCCACTTTTTCAAAGCCGAGCATTTCGAATAGTGCGTCATAAAGTGGACGTAAATAAGGGTCGACCTTTTGACTCAAATCACCGGGTAAGAAACCAAGTTTTTCACCCGCTTCTACCGCTGGGCGAGTCAGCAAAATACGGCGCACTTCTTGGCGTTCTAACGCATCCACTGCTGCTGCTACCGCAAGGTAGGTTTTGCCGGTTCCCGCAGGGCCGATACCAAAGGTAATGTCGTGGCGCACAATATTGGCCACATATAGGCTTTGGTTTGGATTGCGTGGCTTAATGACACCGCGGCGGGTTTTGATATTAATGCTGCTGTCGTCGCTCGCGTCTTCTTGCTCTAGGGCAATGGCTTCTTGAATGGCGATATGGACTTGTTCAGGCTCAAGATCGGGCGTGCTGCCTTTAACCGTTTGGGTCTCGATGTAGAGTTCTTTGAGTAAGTTGTTGGCGCTTAAACAATTGCGTGGCAGTCCGGTGATCTGAAAATGATTGTTCTTACGGACGATTTCAACGCCAACGCGACGTTCTATCTGCTTGATATTGTCATCGAATGGACCGCACAGTGAAGCCAGACGGCGTGTTTCTGCGGGTTCGAGATACAGATTCATGGTAGTTAATTTACTGGACAAATAGCACTCCCAATAGCGAATAAGAAAGCAAGGTACGAGGTTGGTTAACCATCGCAAGATAATTTTAGTTTACGAGCCATGGCCGATAATTGCTAACGGAAAATAGCAATTGCCTCGGTAGACTTAAACAAAAGTGCGTGAAAGCAAAAGGGCGACTAAGTCGCCCTTTTCTATATAGGTACTGTTTAAGCCGATTTAAAGCTTATGGCTTAAATTGAGTCACGCCCAGCTCATCATCTTGCTTGCGCTTGGCCAGAATTTCAGCCGGACGCAGGCTACGACGTAGATCCATTTCATCTTCGCCGCGGATAAAGACACCGCGCAGTGAGTTAGTGTAAACGTCGACGATTTCGACATCCACGAAAGTACCAATGTGTTTTGGCTGACCTTCGAAGTTCACCACTCGGTTGTTCTCAGTACGGCCGCGCAGTTCCATTGGATTTTTCACCGATGGACCTTCAACCAGAATACGTTGCACTGTGCCCATCATGTGGCGGCTGTAGCGCATGGCTTGCTGGGTGATGCGGTCTTGCAGAATCGCCAGACGTTGCTTTTTCTCTTCCATATCGACGTTATCGGGTAAATCCGCCGCTGGCGTGCCCGGACGTGCGCTATAGATAAAGCTGAAGCTGTGGTCGAAACCTATGTCTTCAATCAACTTCATGGTATCAGCAAAGTCTTCTTTGGTTTCGCCTGGGAAGCCAATGATAAAGTCTGAGCTGATTTGAATGCCTTCACGGGCTTTACGCAGGCGGCGGATGATTGACTTATATTCAATCGCCATGTGGCCACGTTTCATCGCCGTGAGAATACGGTCAGATCCCGATTGTACTGGCAAGTGTAAGAAGCTCACTAGCTCTGGGGTATCTTCGTAAACGTCGATAATATCTTGTGTAAATTCAATCGGGTGACTGGTCGTAAAGCGAATACGGTCAATACCGTCGATGGCTGCCACGAAACGCAGTAACTCAGCAAAGGTACAGATAGCGCCATCGTGAGTTGCGCCGCGATAGGCATTCACGTTTTGACCTAGCAGGTTCACTTCGCGCACACCTTGCTCCGCCAATTGGGCGATTTCAAGGATAATGTCGTCCGATGGACGGCTGACTTCTTCACCGCGAGTATAAGGTACCACACAGAACGAGCAGTACTTGCTGCAACCTTCCATGATAGACACAAACGCGGTTGGGCCTTCGGCGCGGGGTTCCGGCAGACGGTCGAATTTTTCGATTTCAGGGAAGCTGATATCGATAACCGCTTTGTCACCACGGCGCACTTGCTCGATCATCTCGGGCAGACGGTGTAACGTTTGTGGTCCAAAAATAATGTCGACACATTGGGCTCTGTCTTTAATCGCTTTGCCTTCTTGTGAAGCAACGCAGCCGCCTACGCCAATAATCAAATTGGGATTTTTATCTTTAAGCGTCTTCCAGCGTCCTAGCTGATGGAACACTTTTTCCTGCGCTTTTTCACGGATTGAACAAGTATTCAGCAGGAGAATGTCTGCCTCAGACGCTTCTTCAGTCAAGGTATAACCTTGGTATTCGCCTAACAGATCAGCCATCTTGGATGAGTCATACTCATTCATTTGACAGCCCCAAGTCTTGATATGGAGTTTCTTACTCATCAGTTGTGTCGCCCTAAGATGACCAATAAAAATAGCGCGACATTTTACCTGCTGTTATGGCTGCTGACCAGCTTTGTCCTCACTTTTACCTGTTGGCTTTTGCCGAGGGTGATACCCATACAAATGCTAGGTTTTTATTACTGGCTTGTACTTTGGCGAGGTTAAGACGGTTAACATGCTGAGCTTTGGCCATTTCCATCAAGCTATTACGTGCTTGAATGCCGATGTCTTCACGAATTTCGAGTCGAAATGCGCTCAACATTTCCGTGGTATGTTGATATAAGGCATAATCGAGCGGGTCGCGATAGGTCACTGTGATGGTTTCAATGTTTGGGCTCGCGACTGAGTTAGTTGCTGAGCTAGCCGCGATGGCTTGGCCTAGCGGTGCAATGCCTAATATGAGTGCAGTGCCCAATGTAAATGCTGTGCCTTGCGTAAGTGCGCTGCAAATTAATAAGCGACTGGCTATGGGTAAAAGAGTCAGTGTTTTCATGACATCCTCGCTAATCTATACGGTGGATTCACTTGTTAACTCGTCCAATACGGCTTAGAGCTGGGTGCTAGTTAAGTGAGAGTGTTCAGCACGCATGACGCCAGCCAAATCACAAAATCTCGATTAAGTGATTTTGGCTATGATGCCCGTGCCACTTGAGTTTAGTCAGTGTTGAAACGGGTAAATCTTGTCTTTGTAAGCAACTGTGAGCAGACGGGGTGATAGCAACATTTGCTCACGTTTGAGTGCTAAGAGACATACTTTTGATACAAAGTTCGTGGCTTTCTCCTGCGTCAGGTTTGGTCAATGCTGTCTGGGTAAAATAGCTGGCGCATAGACTTGCGCATAAATAGTGTAAAGACGTCGCTTGGGCAGCAATAAACATGGCAATAAAGGTGGTAACTAAGGTGGTAAGTAAGATGAGCCAAATTGATGAAGCAAGTGCACCGATGACATCTGATACAACTCATTCAGACGTCACTCATGTTGAAGGCACTCATGTTGAAGACGCTGAGTTCGATATCATTCTCGTCGGCGGTGGTATGGTCGGTGCGGCCACAGCAATTGGATTAGCCCAGCAGGGCTTGCAAGTGGCGGTGATTGAATCATTTGCGCCAGAGGCTTATCAAGCCGAGCAGCCGTTAGATGTGCGAGTCTCGGCCATCAGTGTGGCCTCTGAAACGCTGCTTGAACGTCTTGGCGCCTTAGATTCACTGCTGAAGATGCGCAATGTGCCTTATCTTGGCTTAGAAACTTGGGAGCTTGATGGCTGCATCACCCAATTCCACAGCTCGCAAATTGGCGCTAGTCATTTAGGCCATATCGTTGAAAACCGTTCAATCCAACTTGCCCTGTGGCAACAAATGACGCAATTGACTGGCATCACTTTATATTGTCCCGATAAAGTGGAGGCATTTTCCCGCGATAGTGACGGTGTAAGTGTGCACTTACAATCGAATCGTAAACTTAACGCTAAGTTATTGGTCGGTGCCGATGGTGCGCACTCGCAGGTACGCCAATGGGCGGGGATTGGTATTTCAGGGTGGGATTATGCTCAATCGGCGATGTTGATCAATATCAACACCGCACAGGGCCAGCAAGATGTCACTTGGCAACAGTTTACGCCTAAAGGACCGCGTTCATTATTACCTCTGCCCGGCAACAACGCGTCGCTGGTGTGGTACGACGATGCCAACCGAATAAAACAGTTAATGCAGCTTAATCACAAACAGTTGGCCGAACAGATACGTTTGCATTTCCCTGCGCGCTTAGATGCCGATTTCACCGTTGAGAATAAAGGCAGTTTTGGCCTCACTCGTCGCCATGCCCAGCGTTATTATAGTCAGAACGTGGTGATTTTAGGGGATGCCGCCCACACTATTAATCCGCTCGCTGGCCAAGGGGTGAACCTTGGGTTTAAGGATGTTGAATCGTTTTTGGCGGTCATCAAGGATGCATTGGCCCAAGATAATATCTGGTGGTCAAATGAAGTGCTGGCCCAATATCAGCGCAAACGCTATCGCGACAACCAACTGATGATGACGGCGATGGATTTGTTTTACGCAGGTTTTAGCAACGATATCCTGCCGTTAAAGCTGCTGCGTAATGGCGCTTTAAAGTTGGCAAACATCAATTCTCCAATCAAAAAGACCGTTCTTAAATATGCAATGGGGCTTAGTTAATCCTGAGTTGTTCTGCGTTCTGACTCAGTGCGATGACGTGGCATTTGTTGACTTGGGCATTGAGTGCTAAAATGCCGCGTTTTTAGCAGCTATGGTCAGTTCAGTCGGCGCTTTGCGCGGCTGCCATCGACGAAATAACGATATTGAGTGTCATGAGCGAAATAAAATTAATAGTTGGTCTGGCTAACCCAGGTGCTGAATATGCGCACACTCGCCATAATGCGGGGGCTTGGTACGTACTAGAGTTGGCTCGAATTTGCGGCGTGACTTTAGTGGCCGACAGTAAGTATTTTGGTTTGACCGCTAGAGCTGTATTGCACGGTAAAGATGTCCGCTTATTGATCCCGACGACTTATATGAATTTAAGTGGTAAAGCCGTGGGTGCTTTGGCGAATTTTTTTCGTATCACACCGGAAGAGATTCTGGTCGCTCACGATGAACTCGATTTGCCGCCCGGCGTAGCTAAGTTCAAGCTCGGTGGGGGCCATGGCGGTCACAATGGTTTGAAAGATATTATTGCTAAACTGGCTAACGATAAAAATTTCTACCGTTTACGCTTAGGTATCGGTCATCCCGGTGATAAAAACCAAGTGAGTGGTTACGTACTGGGAAAAGCGCCAGCTAAAGAGCAAGAGCTTATCGATGCGGCGATAGATGAAGCCGTGCGTTCTACCGAGATTTTGTTTAAGCAAGACATGGTGAAAGCCATGAACAGATTACACTCCTTTAAAGCGGAGTAGGTTTTGCCTTTGGCGAGACTCAAGTTAATTAACTAATTAATTCAGTAATGTGCTGCCATAGGGCAGGACGACTAAACCTCGCTGATGAGTGTGACTTGTCAGCCAATAATCGAGAGAAAGGTAAGCATATGGGTTTTAAATGCGGCATTGTTGGTCTTCCTAACGTAGGTAAATCAACGCTTTTTAATGCGTTAACTAAGGCTGGCATCGAAGCGGCTAACTTCCCGTTTTGTACCATTGAACCTAACACAGGTGTTGTACCTGTGCCGGATCCACGTCTGGATGCGTTAGCTGCGATTGTGAATCCACAACGTGTGTTACCGACCACCATGGAATTCGTAGATATCGCAGGTCTCGTAGCCGGCGCATCTAAAGGCGAAGGCTTAGGTAACAAGTTCTTAGCTAACATCCGTGAAACCGATGCCATTGGTCACGTAGTGCGTTGTTTTGATGATGACAACATTGTTCACGTTGCTAACAAGGTTGATCCAGCTGGCGATATCGAAGTCATCAACACTGAATTAGCCTTAGCTGACTTAGACAGCTTAGAGCGCGCGGTTCAACGCCAGCAGAAACGTGCTAAAGGCGGCGATAAAGACGCTAAGTTTGAAGTGGAAGTATTAGAAAAAATGCGT
Organism: Shewanella sp. DAU305; assembly: GCF_026802235.1. Classification (NCBI taxonomy): domain Bacteria; kingdom Pseudomonadati; phylum Pseudomonadota; class Gammaproteobacteria; order Alteromonadales; family Shewanellaceae; genus Shewanella; species Shewanella sp. DAU305. Next base: position 4,207,259 of record NZ_CP113808.1, on the reverse strand, counting down.
CCAATTCTAGACGAAGCGAAAATGCTGCGTTCAATGGAATTATCTAAAGAAGAACTCGAAGCCGTTGCTTACCTTAACTTCTTAACCTTAAAACCGACCATGTATATTGCTAACGTGGCGGAAGATGGTTTTGAGAACAACCCACACTTAGACGCTGTTCGCGCCATTGCAGCGACAGAAAACGCTATCGTTGTTGCTGTGTGTGCTGCGATTGAATCTGAACTGGCTGAGATGGAAATCTCCGATCGCGATGAGTTTATGGCAGATCTGGGTATCGAAGAGCCAGGTTTAGATCGCGTTATTCGTGCTGGTTACCAATTACTGAATCTGCAAACTTATTTCACCGCAGGCGTGAAAGAAGTGCGTGCTTGGACTGTGCCAGTAGGTGCAAGTGCTCCACAAGCGGCGGGTGTTATCCATACCGATTTTGAACGCGGCTTTATTCGTGCACAAGTGATGTCCTATGAAGATTTTATTGCCCACAAAGGTGAAGCTGGCGCGAAAGAAGCCGGTAAGTTACGTGTGGAAGGTAAAACCTATATCGTTAAAGATGGCGATGTGATGCATTTCTTGTTTAACGTATAACAAGGATTATCCAAGTAGTCAGTCTCGATAAATTAAGCTAAGTACGAGCAATAGTGTGTTATTTAGCACATCTGTTGCTCACTTTGGTGAAGTAATAGCCGAACAGCTTGGCCCAAGGGAAATAGCGAAAAAAAGCTGTTGACCTAGATACCTCGAATAAGCATAATACGCCCCGTTCCTCGCTGAGAGGGGCGCGTAATATCGAAGTGGCAATGTAGCTCAGCTGGTTAGAGCACAGCACTCATAATGCTGGGGTCGCAGGTTCAAGTCCCGCCATTGCTACCATTTTATTTAAGAAGCATATTCTTATATAAAATAGACGTCGATTTTACTCTAGCATTGATTGCTAGCATCTGTTCAAGATGTAAACATGAAGCTGTGCGGGAATGGTGAAATTGGTAGACACGCCAGATTTAGGTTCTGGTGCCGCAAGGTGTGAGAGTTCAAGTCTCTCTTCCCGTACCATTATATTTAAAATATAAGTTTGATATATGAATTTAGAAGCATCTGCGATAAGCGGATGTTTGAAACAGAGTTAGTTGGGGTATCGCCAAGTGGTAAGGCACCGGGTTTTGATCTCGGCATTCCAAGGTTCGAATCCTTGTACCCCAGCCATTTTTCTCAGTTTCCAAGTTGATTGGGGTATCGCCAAGTGGTAAGGCACCGGGTTTTGATCTCGGCATTCCAAGGTTCGAATCCTTGTACCCCAGCCATGGCAATGTAGCTCAGCTGGTTAGAGCACAGCACTCATAATGCTGGGGTCGCAGGTTCAAGTCCCGCCATTGCTACCATATTTAACTCTGTTAAAGTGATTTATCAGAGAAAAATCCAAAGCTGTTGAATAGGCAATTTTGGTACATTTTGATGCGGGAATGGTGAAATTGGTAGACACGCCAGATTTAGGTTCTGGTGCCGCGAGGTGTGAGAGTTCAAGTCTCTCTTCCCGTACCATCAAAATGCAATCTTCGATAGAAGATTAAACAAGTTTATTGGGGTATCGCCAAGTGGTAAGGCACTGGGTTTTGATCTCAGCATTCCAAGGTTCGAATCCTTGTACCCCAGCCAAAAGTTAAAAAGCCTGTCTTCGGACAGGCTTTTTGCTTTCTAGCTTTTCACTATATCCTTACTATTCATTCTCACTCTCTATCTGCTTTCGCATTATTCGCATTATTCGCATTATTCGCAGTTTGGTTTCTTTCGTTTTCTTCGTTTAGCATTTACCTTTTCTATCAATGTCCTTGCTATAGCTGGCTTGAATTTCTGTCGTTTGTTTTTATCTAGCCGTTTATAGGGTAACTCAATAATGATGTATTGGATTTTAAGTCGTCAGCAAGCTGAATAAGCCTTATCCGTTTAGTTCTGGGATGCAGAGCGTCGAGTGAGGCTTAGAGTTAGCAGGCACAACTAATCTATGAGTGAGTATAAGAGCCAACATAAGCACCAGCATAACAGCAGGCATAAGAAGCAGGGCTTGAATCAGGATATCGAAGAAGGGGAGTTTGCACTGTTATATAACGACAGTGAATACCACAGTGCCAGTTGATTAGGCACTGTGGTGAGCTGTGTTATTGCTTTTTGACTTCTGGCACGACAGGCAGCGATTTTATTTCCGCTGGAACCGCTGGAACCGCTGGAACCGCTGGAACCGCTGGCATTGCAGGTGTGGCTACTTTTGCTGCCGCATCAGTGATCCTTGCTGGCAATACTGCATGCTCAGTGACAGCACTTTGAACCGCGTTAACCTCACCTGTGGCAACCGCTTTGACGGCATTAGGCACGGCTAACTGTTGCTGCACTTGGTTCGCGCCCGCATCTAAGGCTTTTTGTTGTAACTTCTGTGGATCGGTATAGTCGGCTAATTCCTTCGGCCAGCTTGGGACTAGCTTTTCTGTCTGATTACTGAATTGCTCAGAGATCACTAAGGGCGCGCCGCCCTTCATTAGCATCACTGCCATTTGGTTGGTGTCTGAGTTCCACACTAGCCCCGCTTTTTCTGCCATCTCAGGTACAGGAGTATAAGTTGACACTAAATAAATAAGTGGACCTTCCTGCTGGATCTTATCGGCCGTTTTGAGCAGCGACAGAGTGGTATCGTAATTTTTACCCAGCAATTCCTGCATACGGTTTTTGATGAGTGGCTGTTCGAATAAGCCGACATCATTTGGATCTAAACCGACAAGGGGTTTGAGCAGGGCCCACATTAGTTGACCTTGGGGTGACATTAATAAGAGTGGAGCAACACAGGCGTTGAGCATTAACGCGAGCCACAGGATATGCAGGCAGCGCATTTTTTTGAGCAGAGATGTACTCAAGATGATATTTCCTTGGGAGTACCAGCAAGTCGCCGGCGGCGGATTGTAGCCGATTGTAATGAGGTAAACGAGAGGGGGCGTAAAGTAAATTTTATCCCAAAAAGTTAGCATGAATGTTGGATTTTATCCCTATGAATCTAATGAGTATTTACAGATGATACCGTAAATAACTTGCTGCTAATTTAATCAAAGATAATGGCTTTTGAGTGTTAAATGCAGATTTGTCTGTAAGCGGTTTATTTTTCAGTCTTATTCTTCAATCCTATATTTCAGCTTCTTTTGCAGTATTGAATATGTAAAGTTTGTAAACTTTGTTCTATTTGATAATCGATCTCATTTAATCTCGCACATTAAATTAGTTTAATGCAGCTCATTTCAGTCTTAGGCTGCTTAGGGAAAGCCGATTCTGGAGGCATTTCTCTTCGGGTTGCTTTTGAGAGTGCACCATTGAAATTAAGAGTCAGTAAGTCGTCTTTGTCCTTTGCTCGAATTATCCATGTATATGTGTCTATGGCGTTGTTGTTGCTGATGTTGTTTTTTGCGGTGACAGGCATAACGTTAAATCACCCTAATTGGTTTTCTCAAGCGGATCAGGAACCTAAACGGGATCAAGTGCCCATCCCTGCCTATTTATTACCCGTTGATACACAAGATGTCCAGTGGCGCTTGGCAACGGGCCATTGGTTGAAAAGTGAATGGGCGATGGATATGGCCACTGCTGACATAGATGAAGACGAAATTAGCTTAGTCAGCAAAGGGCCCGGCACTTACCGCAGCCTGACGTTGGACTTACTCGACGGCCAAGTCTATGTCGAAACCTTAGAGTACGGTGTTGTTGCTGTAGTGAATGATTTGCATAAGGGCCGCAACACAGGCACTGCATGGGCTTGGATACTCGATCTTAGCGCCGTACTGATTATTTTATTTTCGCTTACTGGGGCTTACTTATTATTGCCTCAAACCAAGCGCCTCAAAAAGTCATTGTTATACATGGTACTTGTCAGCGGTAGTTGCGGACTTGTGTATGTTTATTTCGTTCCATAAGGAGTGTAGACCGAGTATGCGTCATCTTATTCGTACCATTGCGGTGAGTGCTTTGTTTGTGAGTTCAGCTGCGTTTGCGGCGCCACAAATGACCGTCGATTTAACTTTACCTGAAATTACCGAAGGGCAATATCACAGACCCTATGTGGCCGTATGGGTTGAGGATGCCAAGGGGCAACCGGTAAAAACCTTAAGCCTTTGGGTTTGGGATGAAGGCCATAAATGGCTTAAAGACATCCGTCGTTGGTGGCGTAAAGCGGGTCGTGACGATATGAGTTTTGTTGATGGTATTGCATCAGCCACACGTCCTGCGGGTCATTACAAAATCGATTGGGATTTAAAAGATGAAGCGGGAAAAGCGCTCGAGCCTGCTCGTTACACTGTGTTTATAGAAGTGGTGCGTGAGCATGGCGGTCGCGATCTCGTGCGACAAAACATCGATTTAGCTGCGGGGGACTTCTCAGTGCAGTTACCCGCCACCACTGAAACTGGCGTTATCGACATACGATTAAGCGGCATGGCTCGCTGAGCCTGCTACTGAATATATTGCCCGTACATTACTCGTTAAACTTAAGGAAAAGGCATGAAATTACGTCTTATTGCATTACTTAGCACACTTTGTATTAGTCCGTTGGCAAGCAGCCATGACAGATGGATTTTACCTAGCCACTTTAACGTTTCGGCCGAAAGCCAAGAAGCTGTGTGGATCACCTCTGATGTGTCTGCCAGCAATCAAGTGTTTATGATGGATAAACCTTTCAGCGCCAGTGACGTACGTGTGTTACTGCCTAATGGCGAGACAAGCTCTCCAAGCTCAAGTTATACCGGCGGCCGTAAGTCGGTATTTGATGTGCAGTTAATGCAAGATGGCACGTATAAGTTCGAGAAAGAAGTTACGCCGCGTTATTTCTCCCGCTATAAAGTGAAAGGCAAAGAAGGCTTTGTCCGCAGTCGTTTAGATAAAAAAGCGACCGCAGCTGTCATGCCAAAGGGCGCCTCTGAATTAGAAGGTTCTTTAAATGTGTCGCGGGTGGAAACCTACGTAACCCGAAATAAGCCAACGGATAAGGTTTTGGCTCCTAAGGGCGAGTACTTGGAACTAGTCCCTGTAACCCATCCAGCGGATATCGTTGAAAACGAACCTGCAACACTGCAGTTTGTTTATGACGGTAAACCCGTTGCAGGTGTGAGTGTTGCGATTATGAAAGACGGCAGCCTATACCGAAATAAGCCAGAAGAAATCGCCTTAACCTCAGATAAAGACGGTAACGTGGCCATGACCTTGCCTGCGGCGGGACGTTATCTTTTACATGCATCTATTGAGCGTCCGAATGCAGACACATCCCTTGCCGATAAAACCGTCAGTGAAATTTTCCTTACGTTTGAAGCTGGACTTGAATAGGATTCAGTCTTCCGCTCAAGTGAGTAAGCGTTATAAGTGACTCGTTATAAATGATTTAGCGTTATAAATGACGTAACGTTCACCGTTAAATGCCCACAACCTCTACGGCGAGTGGGCATTTTTATATTCAAAACCCTTTATCTATACGGCTATTAATCAATGCAGCCACTATGATTCTATTTGGCTCGCGGATTTAGATTTCATTGCTGGTAACTCTGCTTAAGGTTGGGTAAGCTGCGTCAATGCATTGTTCTTGATGCATCAAAGGCGCATAACGATTAGAATAGCGCAATTCCACCCTCATTTGACTGTGTTGACCTTAGCGTTGGCACGGGTTGCTTTTGTTTTAAAGGAGACGAAAGAAGTTATGACTAAGGTTCCTATGACAGTTGTCGGTGCAGAACAGCTGCGTAAAGAGTTAGATATTCTCAAGTTTGACCGTCGCCCTAAGATCACTGAAGCGATTGCCTCTGCGAGAGAGCTAGGCGACCTGAAAGAAAACGCGGAATACCATGCGGCTCGTGAAGACCAAGGTATTTGTGAAGCACGTATCCGTGATATCGAAGGTAAGTTATCTAACGCGCAAATTATCGACGTCACTAAGATGGTGAACAACGGTCGTATTATTTTTGGCGCCACTGTGACTATTTTAAATCTCGATACTGACGTTGAAGTGACTTATCGCATAGTCGGCGATGATGAAGCGAATATTAAAGAAAACCTGATTTCAGTGAACTCACCGATAGCCCGTGGCTTAGTGGGTAAAAATGAAGGTGATGAAGTGTCGATTACCACACCTGGTGGCATGACAGATTACGAAATCATCTCAGTACAGTATTTATAATCAGCAAATCGATTTAGCTATCGAGTCTGCTAAATCGTGCCGAGAGTGTGATTCTCGCTCGTTCTAAAACCGCCCTAGGGCGGTTTTTTGTTATCTGCTAATTGAGTTTGTATGCGTGTTTAGGGACTGAGTTAAGATGGAGATCCCGCTTCAGGGTTGAACTCGAAAGATGGATAAAGATTAATTTGTCTCTTGGTGCACTTTTACATAAGCTGCAACTCTAGAGCTTCATCAGAAAGTTTTATCAGAATTAACTCAGTATTGTGTAATTGATTTAGCGTGAGTTTCGCTTTATAAACCCACAGTTATGTAGCAAAAACTAAGTATGACTGGGTTTATCTTTCGTTTTATAAGAGGGCACGCTTTGGTAAAACATTGGCGTACAGGATTGATGTTAGTTTGCGTGGCGATCATGTTGATCGCGCACTCGGCTAGCTACACGCCAAAAACCTCAGAACAACGCAGTGATGCCGCTCGCCATTATGCTCAGAAACACACCGCTCTGAAACAAACGGCTCAGATGCACACTGTGAGTCTTGATAGCTCGACTCACCATGCAATGCCAAGCGCTGAGCCTCAAAGCTTGTCCGATGCCGGCGCTATCACCCAAGACAATGCACAGCTCAATGCCCAATCTAATATACAGTCTGATGCGCAAACCGTTGAAAGTTGCGGCTCATTGCATACTCATGATGCCAATCGCATCAATTCAGACTCAGCATCCCAGCCAGCACCTTGTCCAAGCTCCGATTACGTGAGTCATTCGGACGACTTAAATTTTGCCCCAATAAATTCGCCGCGCTTTATCAGTCTTGCCCAGCACGATGTGCGTGAGGTGAAGCCGGTATATGTACTCGCGTTAGACTTTACTGCCGAACCGACACCCAATGTCGTTGAACAGACCGATCTGGATATCGCATCAGATTGGACGCTTTCAGCTGTATCTTCCCCCGCTCTAATTTCGGGTTGGAAAGTCTCAAATCTTCAATATCGATTTAGCCAACAAGCCGCTTAACCCACCTATTTAGGTGTGCTATCGACAGGAGTCCACTCCCGTTGAACTTGCATGCCATTGCATTTTTGTTCTCACCGAAACCATCTCTATCGCGGCTACATTCGCTGTGATGACTTGAGTGTAACTGGCTAGATTGGCTGGTGCTCAATGATAGGTTTCGGACTGATATCAATATGTTCGCTTAGCTTTTGATTTAAAAGTTAGGTGATAAATAGCGAGTTAATCCCATGGAAAGAAAACCCAATAAACGGCTGCTAAATCACTATTCAGCTTGGAAATATATAGTTCTTATCGTCACCATCATAGTGATGTTATTCAGTGCCTTGCCGACATTTTATGGTGAGGATGCCGCGGTGCAAGTGGGCGCGAAGGCGGGGTTAACACTCACGCCCGTAGCTCTTAGAGATAAGCTGCAAGCTGAAGGCGTGACGGTAAAACGCATCGACCAAAAAAATGGTGAAACCCTGATTGTCCTCGATGCGGATAACCAACAAACCTTAGTCAAAACCTTGGTTTCGTCTATGGTGACAGAGCCAAAAGAGTTGACCTTATCCCTTGCCAGTGCCGCGCCGAGTTGGTTGCAAAACTTAGGTTTTCAGCCGATTAAACTAGGGCTCGACTTACGTGGTGGGGTGCAGTTTCTACTCGATGTGGATGTTGACCCTGTGTATCAAACTCAGGGTGAGGCGTTAGTTGATTCGCTACGCCAATTCATCCGTGAGCAAAAGATCCGTGGCGCCAGCGTCTATTTGGATCAAACTAACCAATTAAACCTGACGCTGCCCGATAATGGCGCCCGCGCCGCCGTGCGTCAGATGATGAAACAGTCCTATCCAAATTGGCAATTATCCAATACCGATGGTGCGGGTTTACAGATTAAGTTGAGCCAAGAGGAACAAACTAAACTGCGTAATTTAACTGTGCAGCAAAACTTGCAAGTTATGCGCAGTCGTATTGAAGAACTTGGCATAACAGAAGCCTTAGTACAGCGCCAAGGCGATCATCGAATTCGGATTGAGTTGCCTGGCGTTCAAGATCCTGCAGCCGCGAAAAACGTCATTGGTGCTACAGCGAGTCTGGCTTTTTTCGAGGTAAAAGAGTCAGGCTCTGTGAATGCCATGGTGCTTAACGATAAGTCGGGTAAGCCTATTTATGTGAGCCGCACGCCAGTACTGGGCGGCGATCACATTGTCGATGCCAGAGCGAGTTTAGGTGAGATGGGTATGGCCGAGGTAAACATTAACCTCGACCGTATCGGCGGGCAGAAAATGTCTGAGTTTTCCCGAACCAATATTGGCAAACCTATGGCGACGTCTTACAGCGAATACAGTCGCGATGAACAAGGAAAGGCTAAGCAAACTCAAGAGATTATCAGCGTTGCGACCATTCAATCCCAGCTCGGAGACCGCTTCCGCATTACTGGTGCGGGCACCTATCAAGAAGCGCAACAATTAGCCCTGTTACTGAGAGCGGGCTCTATGACGGCGCCAGTGACGATTGTGGAAGAGCGTACCATTGGCCCGACGTTAGGCGCTGAAAACATTGAAAACGGTTTTGCTGCGCTTGGTCTAGGTATGGGGATTACCTTGTTGTTTATGGCGCTTTGGTATCGTCGTCTCGGTTGGGTGGCGAATATCGCGCTGATCTCTAACATGGTGATCTTGTTTGGCCTACTGGCGCTTATCCCAGGTGCTGTGCTGACCTTACCCGGTATTGCTGGCCTAGTGTTAACCGTGGGTATGGCCGTCGATACCAACGTGCTGATTTTTGAGCGAATAAAAGACAAGTTAAAAGAAGGTCGCAGTTTTGCGCTGGCAATTGATACGGGGTTTGATAGTGCGTTTTCGACCATTTTCGACGCTAACTTCACCACTATGATCACGGCTGTCGTGTTGTATTCCATCGGTAATGGCCCAATTCAAGGTTTCGCCTTGACCTTAGGTCTAGGTCTGTTGACCAGCATGTTTACCGGTATCTTTGCTTCAAGAGCCTTGATTAACTTAGTTTACGGACGTGATGCTAGTCGTCATGTGAGGGTATAACCATGAAAAATATCAATCTAACAAAATGGCGTTATGTCTCCAGTGCTATCTCAATTTTATTGATGATAACGTCATTAGCCATCATAGGTGTAAAGGGTTTTAACTGGGGATTAGACTTTACCGGTGGTGTGGTGACTGAAGTTCAGCTCGATAGAAAAATCACCAGCAGTGAGTTACAACCTTTGCTTAACGCTGCCTATCAGCAGGAAGTCTCTGTGATCTCGGCCAGTGAGCCGGGCCGTTGGGTACTGCGCTATGGTGATATAAAGAGTGCTGATACTGAGCAAAGCAATGTCGATATTCAGCAGGCATTAGCGCCACTTAACTCTGAAGTGCAAGTCCTTAACAGCAGTGTTGTTGGGCCGCAGATTGGTCAAGAACTGGCGGAGCAGGGTGGGTTAGCGCTGTTAGTCGCTATGCTGTGTATTTTAGGCTATTTAAGTTATCGCTTCGAGTGGCGACTCGCATCGGGCGCTTTGTTTGCGCTAGTGCACGACGTTGTGTTCGTACTGGCGTTTTTTGCGCTGACGCAGATGGAGTTTAATTTAACGGTACTGGCGGCTGTGCTGGCGATTTTAGGCTATTCGTTAAATGACTCGATTATCATTGCCGACCGTATTCGTGAATTATTGATTGCTAAGCCAAAGCTTGCGATTCAAGAAATTAATAACCAAGCGATTGTGGCGACATTCTCCCGTACTATGGTGACGTCAGGGACAACCTTAATGACGGTCGGTGCGCTGTGGATCATGGGCGGTGGGCCGCTGGAAGGATTCTCGATTGCGATGTTTATCGGTATTTTAACTGGGACATTCTCATCGATTTCTGTTGGCACCTCATTGCCTGAGTTATTAGGTTTAACGCCTGAGCATTATAAGGAACAAGTGATTTCTGATACGCCTTAGTGCTTTATTTTAATCTGTAGTAAAAACAAAGAGGCCACTCAATTGAGTGGCCTCTTTGTTAACACAATAAAAATCAAGAAAAATTACTTTGCCTTTGGCAAAGCAATCTTCATTTCTGGTGATTGACGATAAATCACCAGAATATGACCAATAAGTTGCACTTTTGCGGATTGAGTTTCACGTACTATGGCATCAACGATGGCATTTTTTAGCTCTCTGTCGGCAGAGGCTACTTTCACTTTAATCAATTCATGATAAGCGAGTGCGCTTTCAATTTCAGCGAGTACACCTTCAGTCAATCCATTGGCACCAAGCAGCACCACTGGCTTTAGCGGATGCGCTAGACCTTTTAAATGCTGTTTTTGTTTGGTTGTTAAGTTCATTTCTACCAACTTTTGCTGAGTTACTGTTGAAAAACGGCTATTCTACCCTTATATAGCCTTTGTGTAACTCTCAATTGTTGCGGATTTTAAATGTCAGGTATAAAACGTACGGCCAGTTCTAATCGCTGGATGCTAGAACACTTTGATGATCACTATGTCAAACTCGCCCAAAAAATGGGCTTGCGATCTCGCGCTGCGTTTAAGCTTGAGGAGATCCAGCAAAAGGATCAACTGATTCGCCCAGGCATGACTGTGGTTGATCTCGGTGCTGCTCCGGGAGGTTGGTCTCAAGTGGCAGTTAAATTAGCGGGAGATAGAGGTAAAGTCATCGCCTGTGACATTTTGCCTATGGATCCCATCGTCGGGGTAGACTTTCTGCAAGGGGATTTTCGTGAAGATAAAGTCCTTCAAGCATTACTTACTCGCGTCGGTGATGCTAAGGTTGACGTTGTGTTGTCTGATATGGCGCCCAACATGAGTGGTTCAGATAGTGTTGATCAACCCCGTGCCATGTATTTAGTGGAGTTGGCGTTAGATATGTGCCATCAAGTATTGGCTCCTAATGGCTGTTTTGCGGTAAAAGTCTTTCAGGGGGAGGGCTTTGACGAATACATGAAAGCGGTAAAAGCAGTGTTTAAAGTCGTTAAAACACGTAAACCAGACTCTTCACGGGCGCGTTCCCGTGAAGTCTATCTTGTGGCGACTGGGTACAAGTTGTAGTAACCTAGCGTTAATAATCGCAAGACTTAATGAGGTCTAGTAATTTGAGTGACATGGCAAAAAATCTAATACTCTGGGTTGTCATCGCCGTTGTGCTGATGTCAGTGTTTCAGGGTTACTCCCCCTCTTCTTCGTCATCGCAGAAGATGGATTATTCTACCTTCTTAGATAATGTCCGTGATGGGCAGGTCGCAACTGTTGAAGTTAAAAGCGACCAACGTACTATTGAAGGTGCTAAGCGAACGGGTGAAAAGTTCACGACTATCATGCCGTTATATGACCAAGATTTAATTAATGATCTTGATCGTAAGGGCATCACCATGAAGGGCCAAGAAGCCGAAGAATCTGGGTTCCTAACCCAAATTTTCATCTCTTGGTTCCCTATGTTATTGCTTATCGGGGTATGGATTTTCTTCATGCGCCAGATGCAAGGCGGCGGTGGCAAAGGCGCGATGTCCTTTGGTAAGAGCAAAGCCAAGCTGATGAGCGAAGATCAGATTAAAACCACGTTTGCCGATGTTGCTGGTTGTGACGAAGCAAAAGAAGAAGTGAAAGAGTTAGTTGATTATCTGCGTGACCCAACTAAATTCCAAAAATTGGGCGGCCGTATTCCAACGGGCGTGCTTATGGTGGGTCCTCCAGGTACAGGTAAAACCTTGCTGGCGAAAGCCATTGCGGGTGAATCTAAAGTACCTTTCTTCACTATCTCGGGTTCTGATTTCGTTGAAATGTTCGTTGGTGTTGGTGCATCCCGTGTGCGTGACATGTTCGAACAAGCGAAAAAGTCTGCACCTTGTATTATCTTTATCGATGAAATCGATGCGGTCGGTCGTCAACGCGGCGCGGGTTTAGGTGGTGGTCATGATGAACGTGAGCAAACACTGAACCAAATGCTGGTTGAGATGGATGGCTTCGAAGGTAATGAAGGCGTTATCGTTATCGCGGCAACTAACCGTCCAGACGTACTCGATTCTGCACTGCTGCGTCCAGGTCGTTTTGACCGTCAAGTGGTCGTTGGCTTACCAGACGTGCGTGGTCGTGAGCAGATTTTGAAAGTGCATATGCGTAAAGTGCCGCTTTCTGAAGATGTGAAAGCGAGTGTGATTGCCCGTGGTACACCAGGTTTCTCTGGTGCTGACTTAGCTAACTTAGTGAACGAAGCGGCTCTGTTTGCGGCTCGTGGAAATCGCCGAGTTGTGGGCATGGAAGAATTTGAGCGTGCAAAAGATAAAATCATGATGGGTGCTGAGCGCCGTTCTATGGTGATGTCTGAAGCTGAAAAAGAAATGACTGCATACCATGAAGCGGGCCATGCAATTGTAGGTTGTTTAGTACCAGAGCACGATCCTGTGCACAAGGTCACTATCATTCCTCGCGGCCGTGCGCTGGGTGTCACTTTCTTCTTACCCGAAGCGGACTCAGTGAGTCAGAGCCGTCGTAAGTTAGAAAGCCAAATTTCAGTCGCTTACGGTGGTCGTTTAGCTGAAGAGCTTATCTACGGTACTGAAAAAGTGTCAACTGGCGCATCACAGGACATCAAATACGCGACCTCTATTGCGCGTAACATGGTGACTCAGTGGGGCTTCTCGGACAAGCTAGGTCCATTATTGTATGCCGAAGAAGACGGTGAAGTGTTCTTAGGTCGCAGCATGGGTAAAGCCAAAGCCATGTCCGATGAAACTGCAACTATCATCGACGCGGAAGTGAAAGTCTTTATCGACAAGAACTACGCGAGAGCGAGACAGATATTGACCGATAACCTCGATATTCTGCACTCGATGAAAGAAGCTCTAATGAAGTATGAAACCATTGATTCACTTCAAATTGACGATTTAATGAAGCGTCGTGAAGTGCGCCAACCTGCCGATTGGCAAGTGGATGACCATGGTTCTAACGACAAAGGCAGCGGTCATGGTGAGCCAGCTGAAAAAGCTGAAGATACTGTGACTACAGCGTCTGCAGAACCAGACTTGAAAGAGCCTGATGAATCACCTGCTAAGTAATTTGTTGTGAAATAAAAGAAAACCCCGTAAAGGGGTTTTCTTGTTTTACCTTGTTAGCAATTTGACTGCGCTGTCATTTATCCACTTTGCCATTACTGATATTTCGCCTCTGACATCAGTCACCTCGGATAGAAAGTGAAGGCTAAAACTAATGACGCAAGTTATGCCTATAGGTAAAATCGTAAGTGTTCGTATTACTGGAGTAAATGCGTGTTTGAACTGATTGCTGGCACTAAACGCCTCGCGTTATCTTCGCCCATAGTGATGGGCATTCTGAATGTCACTCCCGATTCCTTTTCCGACGGTGGTCAATATTCTTCCTATGAACTTGCCTGTCAGCATGCCGATGACATGGTGGCTCAAGGCGCGGGGATGATAGACATTGGTGGAGAGTCGACAAGGCCCGGCGCCGCCGAGGTGAGCCTAGCCGATGAACTTGCGCGGGTGATCCCGTTAGTAAAATATGTGGCGACGCACCATGATGTGTGGATTTCGGTCGATACCAGTAAAGCTGAAGTGATGCGTCAAGCTGTCGATGCGGGCGCACACCTGATTAATGATGTGCGTGCCTTGATGGAACCTAGTGCGCTCGAAGCCGCCGCAGAGTTGCACGTCCCAATATGTTTAATGCATATGCAGGGTGAGCCGAAGAACATGCAGTCTTCGCCAACTTATTATGATGTTATTGAAGAAGTTTCTGGCTTTTTAACCGAGCGGATTGACGCTTGCTTACAAGCTGGGATCCCCCGTGAATTACTCATACTCGATCCGGGATTTGGCTTTGGTAAAAGCTTAGAACATAACTATGAATTACTGGCAAAGCTCGACGCTTTTACCAAGTTTGATTTACCCGTATTGATAGGATTGTCTCGTAAGAGCATGATAGGGAACCTCTTAGCAAAACCGACCTCAGAACGTCTTGCTGGGAGCCTTGCTGGCGCTATGATAGCGGCCCAAAAGGGAGCTCATATCATTCGCGTACATGACGTTGCTGAAACTGTGGATATGCTCAAAGTGTTACAAGCGGCACAAGCGTATTTTTAAGCATCGTTATGCTCTCGTTAAGCATTTAATTAATATTATGATCCCAAATCATTGGGACACATTTGAGTTTGTGGGGCGATATGAAAGAACGTAAATTTTTTGGAACTGACGGTATTCGGGGAAAGGTCGGTTCAGGTCAAATGACGCCTGAGCTTGCACTGAAATTAGGTTGGGCAGCGGGTCGCGTATTATCCCGCAGTGGTACCAAAAAGGTGATCATAGGTAAAGATACCCGTATTTCGGGTTATATGTTTGAGTCGGCATTAGAAGCGGGTCTTTCTGCCGCAGGTCTTAATGTGATGTTAATGGGGCCTATGCCCACGCCCGCAGTCGCCTATTTGACGCGTACGTTTCGCGCCGAAGCAGGGGTGGTGATCAGCGCATCACACAATCCTTATTACGATAACGGCATTAAATTTTTCTCGACCGACGGCAGTAAGTTAGACGATAACTTAGAGCTAGAAATCGAAGCCGAGCTTGAAAAGCCCCTCGTTTGCGTTGAATCACATCTGCTTGGCAAAGTGTCGCGCATTGAAGATGCCCGTGGCCGTTATATCGAGTATTGCAAAGGTAATTTCCCTGCAGAGCACACGTTAACTGGGTTAAAAATTGTGGTCGATTGTGCCCATGGCGCAACTTATCATATAGCACCTGCCGTGTTCCGTGAGTTAGGCGCCGAGGTGATTGCCATTGGTGATAAACCCAACGGGATGAACATCAATGACAAAGTGGGCGCAACGTCCATGGGCAAGATTTGCGAAACCGTTTTTGCCGAAAATGCCGATTTAGGTATCGCGCTCGACGGCGATGGTGACCGCATTATGATGGTCAACAGCAAAGGCGAAGTTATCGACGGCGATCAGATTTTATATATCCTTGCCTGTGATGCGAAATCCCGCGGGGTATTGCGCGGTGGTGTGGTCGGCACCTTGATGTCGAATCTTGGGCTTGATTTAGCCTTGCAAGCACTAGATATTCCCTTTGCGCGTTCAAAAGTGGGCGACCGCTATGTGATGGAATTACTGAAAGAACTCGATTGGCGCATCGGTGGCGAGAATTCAGGGCATATCCTTAATCTTGACCACGGCACAACTGGTGATGGTATTGTCGCAGGGATTTTAGTGTTAGCGGCTATGCGTCGTCAAAATGCCACACTAGAAGAACTGACTTCTGCGATGGAAATGTTGCCACAGGTGTTAGTCAATGTGCGCTTTGAGGGCGAGCATGACCCACTTAAGTCAGATAAAGTAAAAGCGGCGCAGGCACAGGTTGAATCTGAGCTTGGGGTGCGTGGTCGAGTACTATTACGTAAGTCAGGTACTGAACCTTTGATCCGTGTCATGGTAGAAGGTGACGATCATAGTGCAGTATTGGCGCACGCAAATTTGATTGCGGATGCCGTAAAATCGGCAAGCTAATATTTGCCTATTTTGTAATGAGTGCGGCTGATACCAATTTAAAATTAAGGTGTTAGCTGCACAAATGAACAGAAATCAGCTTTGGCGTGTAAAAAATAAGCATTCCAACCTGATATCTGAAAAAATTCGAATTTAGCTATTGTAACTTAATAAGTGGTTCGCTATTATTCACGCCGCTTTCAGAGGAGACAGTGATGGCACTCAGACGTCCTATGGTAGCTGGCAATTGGAAGATGAACGGCAGTGCGGCATTAGCCCAAGAGTTGTTCAAAAAATTTGCCTCTAAGCTCCAAAATGATTCAGCTGAAGTGGTTTTATGCCCGCCTTCTATCTATCTAGAGAGCGTTAGGCAACTGCTAGAAGCAAACAAGGAAGCGTTAGACGGTTCACTTGTTAGGATGGGCGCACAAAACCTAAGTCAACACGACTTTGGCGCCTATACCGGAGAAGTTTCAGGTCAGATGCTCAAAGATTCAGGATGTCGATATGTGATTATCGGACATTCAGAACGTCGCCGTATGTACGGAGAGACGAGTAATATCGTAGCGGAGAAATTCGCCGCTGCACAAAAGCATGGCTTAACTCCCATTTTATG
This sequence comes from Shewanella sp. DAU305, assembly GCF_026802235.1. Lineage (NCBI taxonomy): Bacteria > Pseudomonadati > Pseudomonadota > Gammaproteobacteria > Alteromonadales > Shewanellaceae > Shewanella > Shewanella sp. DAU305. The sequence goes on along the minus strand of NZ_CP113808.1, from coordinate 4,190,947 downwards.
TGTGGGTGAGTCAGGTCCAGCACGTGAAGCAAGACGCACCTTCGAGGTGATTGCGGAAGAGTTGGATATAGTGATCCAGAAAAACGGCACTATGGCTTTTGATAACGCCATTATCGCCTACGAGCCACTTTGGGCTGTAGGGACAGGTAAAAGCGCTACACCAGAGCAGGCACAAGAAGTTCATGCGTTTATTCGCAAACGCCTCTCTGAAGTGTCTCCGTTTATCGGAGAAAATATCAGGATTCTCTACGGTGGTAGTGTGACACCGAGTAATGCTGCAGATTTATTTGCCCAACCTGATGTTGATGGTGGACTGATTGGCGGTGCTAGCTTAAACTCTAGCGAGTTTTTAAGTCTGTGTACCATAGCGATGAGCGCATAATATGTATGAAGTTCTAGTAGTTATTTACTTGTTGGTTGCATTAGGTCTGATCGGCTTAGTATTAATTCAGCAAGGTAAGGGAGCTGACATGGGGGCCTCTTTTGGCGCCGGTGCATCAGGTACCCTGTTTGGTTCAAGCGGTTCAGGTAACTTCCTGACACGCACTACGGCGATTCTTGCCATTGCGTTTTTTACTTTAAGTCTGCTGATTGGCAACTTAAGTGCAAACCACGCAAAAAATGAAGATTCATGGAAAAATTTAGGTTCAGACACTGAACAGGTCACACAACCTGTTGAGCAAGGAACCCAAAAGTCAGAAACGAAAATTCCTGACTAGTAAAAGGTGTCGCCGAGGTGGCGAAATTGGTAGACGCGCAGCCTTGAGGTGGCTGTGACCTAACGGTCGTGCGGGTTCAAGTCCCGCTCTCGGCACCAAATATAACTAAGATAGACGACATAAGTTCTCTCTTAGTTATTGCAAGAAATGACGATAGTCAATATACTTGCACACAGTTGACGCGGGGTGGAGCAGCATGGTAGCTCGTCGGGCTCATAACCCGAAGGTCGTCGGTTCAAATCCGGCCCCCGCAACCAGCTCCTAGTAACGAATAGTGTTTGAATTCGTTATGGTTTACAGGTTCTTGAAATTAATGACCTCGTGATTACGGGGTTTTTTGTTATCTGGGACTTTTAAATTTGTCGCATGCTTCGTATGTGGCGTTGTACTAGGGCTATTAAGCCCTTTTTTGTTTTTTCGGGGGTCAATCTTGGCAACGTTAGAATTCAGACTGGCAGAAATGCTCAAAGTACCTGTGGAAGCATTAGGCTTTCAGCTATGGGGCATTGAATATGTTCAAGCGGGTAAGCATTCCACACTGCGAGTGTTCATTGATGGTGAGAATGGTATCAATATTGAAGATTGTGCCAATGCAAGTCGCCAAGTCAGTGCTGTACTCGATGTTGAAGATCCTATTTCTACAGAATATACCCTAGAGGTTTCTTCGCCAGGCGTTGATAGACCCTTATTTACTGCTGAGCAGTATGCGGGCTATGTGGGCGAGGATGTAAAGCTTCAATTGACTATGCCGGTTGACGGCAGTCGTAATTTAAAAGGCGCCATCACTGCGGTCGACGGGCAAATGCTCTCACTGAAAGTGAATGGTAAAGAGTTAGTTGTCGCATTGGATAATATCCGCAAAGGCAACTTAATCGCTAAGTTTTGATGGTTTCAAGGTGAACGAGGCAAGACGAGATGAATAAAGAGATTCTGCTAGTCGCTGAGGCGGTTTCAAATGAAAAGGCCGTTCCACGCGAGAAAATTTTTGAAGCGCTAGAGATTGCTCTGGCCACAGCAACCAAGAAAAAATACGAAGGTGATATTGACGTTCGTGTTGCTATCGACCGTAAAACCGGTGGTTATGATACTTTCCGTCGTTGGATGGTAGTTGATGATCACGGTGAAGCGTTAGAAAATCCTTACCGCGAAATCACGTTAGAAGCGGCACGATACGAAAATCCAGACATCCAACCTGGCGAGTTTATCGAAGACGATATCGAGTCAGTGGTGTTTGACCGTATTACCACTCAAACTGCTAAGCAAGTGATCGTACAGAAAGTACGTGAAGCTGAACGTGCTCAAGTGGTTGAACAGTTCCAAGATCAAGAAGGTGAGTTAATCACTGGTATAGTCAAAAAAGCAACTCGCGAAAGCGTAGTGGTTGACTTAGGTAATAACGCTGACGGCGTGTTGTTCCGTGAAGATTTAATTTCACGTGAATCTTTCCGTCCAGGCGACCGCGTGCGTGCATTATTGTACTCAGTACGTCCAGAAGCTCGCGGCGCACAGTTATTCTTAAGCCGTACTAAACCTGAAATGCTGATCGAGCTTTTCCGTGTTGAAGTACCTGAAATTGCTGACGAACTGATTGAAATCATGGGCGCTGCTCGTGATCCAGGCGCGCGCGCTAAAATCGCCGTTAAGTCGAATGACCGTCGTATCGATCCAATCGGTGCGTGTGTGGGTATGCGTGGTGCACGTGTACAAGCCGTGTCGAATGAACTGGGTGGCGAACGTGTTGATATCGTGTTGTGGGATGATAATCCAGCACAATACGTGATCAATGCCATGGCGCCAGCCGATGTTGCCTCTATCATAGTTGACGAAGATAACCATTCTATGGATATCGCTGTTGAAGCCGATAGTTTGGCACAAGCCATTGGACGTAATGGCCAGAACGTACGTTTAGCGACACAACTGACAGGTTGGGTTCTGAACGTTATGACAGTGGAAGATATGAATAAGAAACACCAGGCAGAAAGTGCCAAGGTGGTTGAATTATTCGTTAACTCACTGGATGTCGATGAAGATTTTGCACAAGTACTGGCGGACGAGGGCTTTACGTCGCTCGAAGAAGTTGCCTATGTACCTGTGTCTGAACTATTGGCGATTGACGGTTTTGACGAAGATCTCGTTGAAGCCTTACGTGAACGTGCAAAAGCGGCGATCTCAACTCGAGCTCTCGCTACTGAAGAAGCACTGGATGGTGTGGAGCCAAGTGAAGAGTTACTAGCACTTGAAGGTGTTGACAGACACTTAGCCTATGTTTTCGCTAGCAAAGGTATTGTGACTCTAGAAGACTTGGCTGAACAAGGCATTGATGATTTGATCGAAATTGAAGAATTGACAGAAGAAAAAGCAGGTGAGCTCATCATGGCAGCCCGCAATATCTGTTGGTTTGGCGAAGAAGCATAAGTCGATCAACAGGGGGATTTAACTGATGGCAGATACTACCGTAGAGAAATTGGCCACGGAAGTGGGTAAAAGTGTTGAACGTCTGATTGAGCAATTCTCTCAGGCTGGAATTAAGAAAGGCCAAGCTGATAACGTGACTGAAGCTGAAAAGCAACAGTTACTGGATTATCTGAAAAAGCAGCACGGTGGCGAAAATGCGCCAACGAAAATGACGCTGCAGCGTAAAACCGTATCGACCCTGAGTGTGGCCGGTAATGGTGGTCAATCTAAAGATGTTAAAGTTGAAGTTCGTAAAACACGAACTTTCGTCAAGCGTGATGCTAATGAGGCTACTCTGAAGGCTGAAGAAGAAGCGAAAGTCGAAGCAGAAGCTTTGGCAAAAGCAAAGGCCGAAGCAGAAGCTGCTGCGGCAGTAAAAGCGAAAGCTGAAGCAGATGCGAAAGCAAAAGCGGATGCAGAAGCCAAGGCGAAAGCCAAAGCAGCAGCCGAAGTAAAAGTGGTTAAAGATATGTCACCTGAAGCAGAAGCGGCTCGTCTAGAAGCTGAACGTTTAAAAGCAGCACAAGAAGCGGCGACAAAACGTAAGCAAGACGAAGAAGCGGCTAAAGCGGCAGAAACTGCTCGCCTATTGGCTGAAGAACATTCTAAGCGTTGGGCCGAAGAAGAGCGCCAACGTCTAGAAGCCGAGAAAAACGGTGATCACCACATCACGACTTCTAAAGTGGCTCGTGCTGCTGAAGATACTTCTGATCTGGATGAAGAAAAACGCGGACGTCGTGCTCGTAACAAGAGCAACGCCAAAAAACGTGGCGGCAAAGATGCCCGTGACGGCCGTGAAAAACACATGCGTAACCGCAGTACAGCACCTGAGTCTATGGCGCACGGCTTCAACAAGCCAGTTGCAGCGGTAAGCCGTGATGTGCGTATCGGTGAAACTGTTACTGTTTCTGAACTTGCGCATTTAATGGCAGTTAAAGCGACTGAAATCATCAAACAGATGATGAAAATGGGTTCTATGGTCACGATCAACCAAGTGTTGGATCAAGAGACTGCCCAAATGGTTGCCGAAGAAATGGGCCACAAAGTTGTGCTTATCCGTGAAAACGAACTTGAGCACCAAGTGCTTAAAGATCGTGACGATGAAGATGGCATCAAGCAAGAGTCTCGTGCACCTGTTGTGACTATCATGGGTCACGTTGACCACGGTAAGACGTCATTACTCGACTATATTCGCCGCGCTAAAGTGGCTGCTGGCGAAGCCGGTGGTATTACTCAGCATATCGGTGCATACCATGTTGAAACTGAAAACGGCATGATCACTTTCCTTGATACTCCTGGTCACGCCGCGTTTACCGCAATGCGTGCCCGTGGTGCCAAGGCAACGGATATCGTTGTGTTAGTTGTTGCTGCCGATGACGGTGTAATGCCGCAAACTATCGAAGCAATTCAACATGCTAAAGCCGGTAACGTGCCATTAATCGTGGCTGTGAACAAGATGGATAAGCCGGAAGCGGATATCGATCGCGTTAAGAGTGAATTGTCGCAACACGGTGTTATGTCTGAAGATTGGGGTGGAGACAACATGTTTGCCTTCGTTTCAGCTAAGACAGGTGAAGGCGTTGATGAACTGTTAGAAGGTATCTTACTGCAGGCTGAAGTTCTCGAACTGAAAGCGGTACGTGATGGTATGGCTGCTGGTGTGGTCATTGAATCGCAATTGGACAAAGGTCGCGGCCCAGTTGCTACGATTCTGGTTCAAGAAGGTACGTTACGCCAAGGTGATATCGTTCTGTGTGGTCTTGAGTACGGTAAAATCCGTGCAATGAAAGACGAGAACGGTCGTTCAATCACTGAAGCGGGTCCATCTATTCCTGTTGAAATTCTGGGTCTGTCAGGCGTTCCATCTGCAGGTGATGAAGCAACAGTAGTACGTGATGAGCGTAAAGCGCGTGAAGTTGCCCTGTATCGTCAAGGCAAGTTCCGTGATGTGAAACTGGCACGCCAGCAAAAATCTAAGCTAGAAAACATGTTCGCGAACATGACTGAAGGCGAAGTGAAAGAACTGAACATCGTTCTTAAAGCAGACGTACAAGGTTCACTCGAAGCGATTACTGACTCGTTAACAGGTCTGTCTACAGACGAAGTGAAAGTGAACATCATCGCTCGCGGTGTGGGTGCTCTTACTGAAACGGATGCAACCTTAGCGGCAGCGTCTAACGCTATCCTGGTTGGCTTTAACGTGCGTGCCGATGCACAAGCGCGTAAGACAATCGACAGCGAAAGTGTTGATTTACGTTACTACAGCGTTATCTATAATTTGATTGATGAAGTTCGTGCAGCGATGACAGGTATGCTGTCTCCTGAATTCAAACAACAAATTATCGGTCTGGCTGAAGTTCGTGACGTGTTCAAATCACCTAAGCTGGGTGCAATTGCTGGCTGTATGGTTACCGAAGGTACCATCAAGCGTAGCGCACCAATTCGCGTACTACGTGATAACGTTGTTATCTACGAAGGTGAACTTGAATCGCTACGTCGCTTTAAAGATGACGTTGCTGAAGTTCGCAATGGTATGGAATGTGGTATTGGCGTTAAGAACTACAACGATGTTCGCGTAGGCGACCAAATCGAAGTATTCGAAACCGTCGAGATTGCTCGTACTCTGTAACGATAATAAGGGCGGCTTTAGCCGCCCTTATCAATTTAAGCTATGGTAAGAAATATTATGGCAAAAGAATTCAGTCGTACTCGTCGAATCGCTCAGCAGCTTCAGCAAGAACTTGCTCAAGTGCTACAGCGCGACATGAAAGATCCTCGTATTGGCTTTGTAACCGTGAATGACGTCGATGTCTCACGTGACCTTAGCTATGCCAAAGTCTTCGTGACTTTTTTTGAGGAAGACAAAGCCGTTGTTCAAGAAAAGCTAAACGCTTTGATCAGCGCCGCTCCTTATATCCGCACTTTAGTGGCGGGCCGTATGAAGCTGCGTGTGATGCCTGAACTGCGTTTTATCTATGATAGCTCGCTCGTTGAAGGTATGCGCATGTCTAACTTAGTTAGCCAAGTGATCAACCAAGACAAAGCGAAGCAGCAGCAATTTGGCAGCGAAGACGCATCGGTTGAAGATGAAGTCTTAGGTGATGATGTTGCCGATGATGCAGATGAAACGGAAGGTAAAGATTAATGGCTCGTCGTCCAAAAGGTCGTTTTATTGATGGGATAGTGCTGCTGGATAAATCCACTGGCATGAGTTCTAACTTTGCATTGCAAAGGGTAAAGCGCTTTTTTAATGCGAACAAAGCAGGGCATACGGGCGCACTCGATCCGTTAGCAACAGGTATGTTACCTGTGTGCTTAGGCGAAGGGACTAAGTTTTCCCAGCATCTGTTAGATGCCGATAAACGTTATTTAGTCACCGCAAAGCTGGGCGAGCGAACGGATACCAGTGATTCCGATGGCGAAGTGGTGCAAACCCGCGCCATTGATTTTACTGAAGCGCAGTTATTAACCGCGCTTGATTTCTTCCGTGGTGAGACTCAGCAAGTGCCTTCTATGTATTCCGCGCTTAAATATCAGGGTCAGCCCCTGTATAAATATGCCCGTGAAGGTATTGAAGTGCCGCGCGAATCTCGCCCTATTACGGTATTTGAGCTTAATTTCATCGGTCTTGAAGGCGATGAGCTGACCTTAGACATTCATTGTTCTAAGGGCACTTATATTCGCACTATCATAGACGACCTCGGTGAAATGCTCGGTTGTGGCGCCCATGTCATCATGTTGCGTCGCACTCAAGTTGCACAATATCCCTATGCAAGAATGGTTTCCTTAGAACAACTTGAAGCGCTTGTTGCTCAAGCACATGAACAACAGATAGATCCGAGTGTCTTACTTGATCCGCTGTTATTACCTATGGATACGGCTGTGGCCGATTTCCCTGAGGTGAATGTGCCAGATGCAATCGCCCCTTACTTAATGCAAGGTCAGGCTGTTCGGGTCCCCGTTAATGCAGACTTGAAAACCGATGAACTGGTGCGTATCACTTTAGGTGACATTCGCCGATTTGTGGGGATTGGCACTATGAACGAAGACGGCCTACTCGCGCCAAAACGACTCATAGTGATCCATGACGAGCCTGTAGAAACAGATTAGCCCGCTATCCATGACCAATTAATAAATTAGTTCATGGATTAGTCTCCACCTTTTATTGCGCTAGGGTGGGTTTCTGGGTAGAATAGCGCGCCCTTTGGCTGAGTTAGTGATCGGCTAGAGATTCATATTATTTATTTGGAGATATACATGTCACTAAGTACTGAAGCAAAAGCAAAAATTTTGGCTGATTTTGGCCGTTGTGAAAACGACACTGGTTCAACTGAAGTTCAAGTTGCTTTGTTAACTGCACAAATCAACCATTTACAAGCTCACTTCAAAGAGCACATTCATGATCATCACTCACGTCGTGGTCTGTTACGTATGGTTAGTTCACGTCGTAAGTTAACTGCTTACCTGAAACGTACTGATTTAGCACGTTACACTGCACTGATCCAAAAGTTAGGTCTACGTCGTTAATCTCGCGTCGACTAACGTGAAAAAGGAGGCTTAAGCCTCCTTTTTTATTGCCTAAAATTCAGTAGATGATCGCGTAAGCCATGTAGAATTTAGGCCTGAGCATGTCAATAGTAATATGCCTATGACGCTGGCCTAAACACCGCCTAAACCTTAGCGCTGATTAAAGTAACCTCAAGCTCCACGTAAGCCATCAAGACTACTTATTGTTGCTGTCTGTGTTGCTATATACAGGGCTTCAAATTCCGCTTGGGGCAGGGGTTGGCTAAAATAGAAGCCTTGGCCGACTTGGCACTGATTCTCCTTCAACCAATCCAATTGCTGCTCGTTTTCAATTCCTTCGGCCACAATGGTCAAATTAAGCTGCTTACCCAACATCAAAATGGTCGATGCGATTGCGCTATCCCCTGGTAAATCGGACACGAAACAGCGGTCGATTTTCATGGTGGTAATGGGCAAATGGCGCAGGTAAGAGAGTGATGAATATCCGGTGCCGAAGTCATCGACGGCAATACCAAACCCTGCTGATTTAAGTTGTTCAAGCTTAGCGATGGCGAGCTCAATGTCGTTCATCAGCGAGGTTTCAGTGATTTCAATTTCCAGCAGTTCGGGTTGGATCTGATAACGTAATGCCATCTGTTTGATATCGGGTACTAAACTGGCGTCGGCGAATTGCTGTGAGGCGACATTAATCGCAATCGGGATGGCATAGTTATATTTCTTCTGCCACTCCCTTAAGACTTTGCAGCTTTGTTCTATCACCCAGCGGCCAATCGGAATGATGATCCCCGTTTCTTCGGCGACGGGGATAAAAGAAACCGGACTGATGAGTCGGCCGTCTTTTTGCCAGCGGATCAGAGCTTCACAGGCAATCACTTTGCCCGTTTGCAGATCGAGTTTAGGTTGGAAATACAGTAAGAATTCGTTGTTTTTTAACGCATCATGCAAGGATAATGGAATGGACCCATCCACTTTAAATCGGCCTCGCAATGGGCCACGATGTAGTCGCTAAAACTCATCAGAAAGAGGACGGGTCCACCTATGAAGATTACTACAATCGGTTTAGATATCGCAAAGTCTGTTTTTCATGCTGTTGGTGTCGATAAAGCAGGCAAGTTAATCAAAAAGAAAATGCTTAGACGCAAGGACTTACTTCCCTTTCTTGCTCAAATTGAGCCGTGCCTGATTGTGATGGAAGCCTGTGGTGGGGCAAATTATTGGGCCAGAGAATTTGAGCTGTTGGGCCACAGCGTCAAGTTAATTGCTCCTCAATTTGTAGTACCTTTTCGGCAAGGTAACAAAAATGACTATAACGATGCCTTAGCCATCGCTGAAGCTGCGCAGCGACCCAACATGCGGTTTGTAAAACCCAAAGGCGTCGAGCAGCAAGATGTGCAACTGCTCCACCGAATGCGCGAACGATTAACTAAGCAATCAACCGCCTTAATCAATCAAGTCAGAGGGATGTTAGCGGAATACGGCATTGTGATGACCAAAAGTAAATCGGCTTTTAAAGTACAGTTCCCAGATATTTTAGCGGATGAAACCAATACGCTGACCACTAAAGGTCGGGCCATTTTTTATCAGTTATATGAAGAATTTAGTGATATAGAAAAACGGCTTAAGAGTTGTGATACACAAGTGCTTACTGAAACTAAAAACAATGTGATTTGCCAGCGTTTAGAGACTATCCCTGGCATTGGTCCAGTCACCGCTACCGCCTTTTATGCCGCCGCAGGTGATGGTAAAGATTTCAGTAATGGCAGGCACTTTTCAGCTTGGTGTGGCTTGGTTCCCAAACAACACAGCAGCGGAGGTAAAGAAAACCTCCTTGGGATAAGCAAGCGGGGAAATGCGTATTTACGCACCCTGTTCATCCACGGCGCCAGAGCGGTGTTGCAACACAGCCAGAATAAGCAAGATAAGTTTAGTTGCTGGGCAATCCAGTTAGCAGAGCGCCGAGGTTTTAACCGAGCCTGTGTGGCCGTCGCCAATAAGCTCGCGAGAATGGCATGGGTTATCGCGGCGCGTAACGAAGAGTATCGGCTTCCAGTATAGAACTGAATTTATTTTTAATGATTAACCAACCAGCAAGTTGCTATGACACTTGATTTGATGATGAGACAGTCAGACTGATCTACTGAAAACCTTACGGAGGCATAGGCTCATTACGAAGCCGCAAGGATGATAAGGACAGTAGAAGCAGATATCCATCAGGGCCAGAGGCATACCTCAATAACAGGCCGAATATATGGGTGCAATGAACTCTTCTCAAAATCGCTATCGAATGTCTTGCAAACCGGATGGGTCCATATATGCTTCAGTGCGTAAACGCACAGCGGCGCGCTCTGTCATCTGTTGTTTAAAGAAGGCCCATTGATTCGAACCCGCAGCCTTAGCACTGTACATGGCAATGTCGGCATGACGTATTAAATCTTCTGCGCTGTTACCGTCTTCGGGATAAATAGATATCCCAATTGAGGCCGCAGGATGAATCGCATGCTCATTTAACTGGATTGGCACATTAAGCTGGATAAGTAACTTATCAACAAAATCAGCGGCTTGATCTGGGGTGTGTACTGTGTCGGCTAAAATCACAAACTCATCGTCACCTAAGCGAGAGACTGTGCCTTTATCGCCAACGAAGCGTTCAAGAATACGGGCAATACGGGCGAGGAATTGATCGCCCAATGCATGGCCAAGGGAATCGTTAATATTCTTAAATCGATCTAAGTCGATAAACATCAAGGCAAAGCTGCGTTTGTGCACGCGCGAACGTTGGATAGTGACTGCGATTGTTTCGAGCAATAGTGTGCGGTTCGGTAAGCCCGTTAGCGGATCTCGGGTGGCCATTTTGCGCAGTTTGGATTGGGTTTGGCTAAATTGGATAAGAATTTGGTTGAATTTCGAGGTCACTAGGCCGAGTTCATCATCCTTATGCGCATTGGACATAGGTAAGAGATTTTCGTCCGGTGAGTCGGGTTCAATCTTATCTATGGCCTCACTAATACGGGCGATAGGTTGAGTTAAGAAGCGATGGAAAACCACTGAAAGCACTAAGGTGAGTAAGAGTGCGCGGGCAAGCGTGGCGAAAAAACTAAATCTTAACTGCGAGAAAAGGGTGTTTGTCAGCTCTTGGGTATCGTAGAAAACCGTTAATGTGCCAATGAGTTGCTGTTGTTGGGTGCCTTCGAAATAAAAAGGTCGGTACAGCGGGCGAGAGATTTCTTTAAGATCATCAAATAATTTGTTACTTAAGCTGATAAATGTCTGCGAGTTATTCTTTTTATTATTGCTGACTGACACAAACATGGAACCATCGTCCAGCTCAATCACTGCTGAGCCGACATGCTCAACCTTAATGGCACCTTCTAAGGTTTGACGGGCTAAATTATCATCTAATGCCCAGACAGCATTTGCTGCGGGTTGTTCAACTGAATCAAGGAGTTCTTGCTGTGTAGTCGTCAGTTGTTGTTTGGTTGATACGACGACTAAAGCGATTTCAACAATAAAAATAGCAATGGCAAAAAATAGGGCAGTAAATACGACTAGGTTAGTTTGTTTCCACGTCAGTGACTTAAAACGGCCTGTCATCGGGCGCATCCTTTATGATAATTATTCACCATCTGCGAGAATTTCCGTATCAATGTAAACCGCAACTCTTTGTTGATTTAACCACTTTAGTGAAAAGTTACGTATTTGTCATCATTATCTGCTCTTTATCTATTGATCCGATTTGCAGTATACTTACGCGCGTAATTCAAGGTCATTAATTAAGGAATGGGTCACGTGAATCCTATTGTAAAGAGTTTTGAGTATGGTCAACATACAGTCACCCTGGAAACAGGTGTTATAGCGCGTCAAGCAGATGCAGCCGTTTTAGCGAGTATGGGTGACACGACTGTGTTGGTCACTGTTGTCGGTAAAAAAGAAGCAGATGCTGGTCGTGACTTTTTCCCTCTGACTGTTAACTATCAAGAAAAAACCTACGCAGCGGGTAAAATTCCTGGTGGTTTCTTTAAGCGTGAAGGCCGTCCTTCAGAAGATGAGACATTAATCGCTCGTCTGATCGACCGTCCAATTCGCCCTCTTTTCCCTAATGGTTTCAAAAACGAAGTTCAAGTTATCATTACTGTAGTATCTGTCGATCCACAAATCGAGCCAGATATCATCTCTATGATCGGTACTTCTGCGGCACTGGCTATTTCTGGTATTCCATTCAGCGGTCCTTTAGGTGCTGCACGTGTGGGTTACATTGATGGCGAATACGTGTTGAACCCAAGTGTTGCGCAACTTGCAACCAGCCAACTGAACTTAGTGGTTGCTGGTACTGCTGGTGCAGTATTAATGGTGGAATCAGAAGCCCAAGCATTGCCAGAAGAAGTGATGTTAGGTTCTGTTGTTTACGGTCACGATCAACAACAAGTGGTTATCAAAGCGATTGCTGAATTTAAAGCAGAAGCTGGTAAACCAACTTGGGATTGGACTGCACCAACGCAAGATGCCGATTTAGTTGCCCAAATCAAAGAGCTTGCTGAAGCTGGTTTAGGCGATGCATATAAAATCCAAGTTAAACAAGATCGTTATGCTCAAGTTTCTGTTGTTAAAGCAGCAACAAAAGAAGCCTTGTTAGCCAGCAATCCAAGCATTGATTTACGTGAAGTAGACAACTTGCTGGGTAGCTTAGAGAAGAAAGTGGTTCGTGGTCGTATCATCCGTGGTGAGCCACGTATCGATGGTCGTGAACCAGACATGATCCGTGCATTAAGCGTGTTAGCGGGCGTATTGCCACGTACTCACGGTAGCGCATTGTTCACTCGCGGTGAAACTCAAGCGTTAGTGACTTGTACTTTAGGCACTGAACGTGATGCACAGAAGATTGACAGCATCATGGGCGAGCGCACTAACCGTTTCATGCTGCACTATAACTTCCCTCCATACTCTGTTGGTGAAACAGGCATGGTGGGTTCACCTAAGCGCCGCGAAATCGGTCATGGTAAGTTAGCATGGCGCGGTATCAATGCTGTTATGCCTTCAGCTGCTGAATTCCCATACAGCGTGCGCGTTGTATCTGAAATCACTGAATCTAACGGTTCAAGCTCTATGGCGTCAGTATGTGGTACTTCATTAGCTCTGATGGATGCTGGTGTGCCTATCAAAACTTCTGTAGCGGGTATCGCTATGGGTCTAGTGAAAGAAGGCGATGATTTCGTTGTTCTTTCTGACATCTTAGGTGATGAAGATCATTTAGGTGATATGGACTTTAAAGTTGCTGGTACGCGTGATGGTATTACTGCACTGCAGATGGATATCAAGATCGAAGGTATCACTAAAGAAATCATGGATATCGCACTGCAACAAGCCTATGGCGCACGTGTACATATCCTGAACGTGATGGATCAAGCGATTGGTTCACACCGTGACGATATTTCTGATCACGCTCCACGTATCACTGTTATCAAGATCAACCCAGAAAAAATCCGTGACGTTATCGGTAAAGGCGGCGCAGTTATCCGTGCTCTTACTGAAGAAACCGGCACTACGATTGAACTGGAAGATGACGGTACTGTGAAGATCGCTTCTTCAAACGGCGAAGCAACCAAAGAAGCTATCCGTCGTATCGAAGAAATCACTTCAGAAGTTGAAGTGGGTCGTATCTACAACGGTAAAGTTATCCGTATCGTTGATTTCGGTGCGTTCGTGAACATTCTACCGGGCAAAGACGGTTTAGTACACATTTCACAAATCAGTGATGAGCGTGTTGCTAACGTGTCCGATCACCTTGAACTGAACCAAGAAGTTGCTGTTAAAGTAATGGAAGTGGATCGTCAAGGCCGCGTACGTCTGTCAATCAAAGAAGCACAAACTAAAGAAGCTGCCGCTGCTGAATAATGAGTCTTTGACTTATTATTGGCACACACTTTCTAAGTGATTGCATCAAAAGGAGATCAAATGATCTCCTTTTTTGTTTTTGGCATTAAGAAAGTCAGTATTAATCTTAATTCCCCAATAGCAGTCCTGTGGTGGGATTGCTATCATGAAGATTCTTCTGCGTATGTTGGGAATCTAAAAAGGTAGAAATGGATGAGTCTTAAAATTAGAACCGCTGTCGTTGCTGTGCTGGCGGGCGCCAGTCTGTTGTTAGCCGGATGCGCTACCACCCAGTCTCCTTTAGATAACCATAATGATGTTGAAGGTAAATTGGTTATCGCACCTGTCATGCCTGATTATAAAGTGGAAGTGACGTTAGCGAAGCTCAACGAGATTTTGGCTACGGTCGAATTAACCAATGAGCAGAGAGCCAGATTTCATTACGATCGCGGTGTTATATACGACAGTGTGGGCTTAAGATTGCTCGCGCGCATCGATTTTATGCAAGCGCTGAAGCTGCAACCCGATCTCGCCGATGCTTATAATTTTCTTGGGATTTATTACACCCAAGAAGGCGAATACGCTAGTGCCTATGAAGCGTTCGATGGCGTGTTAGAACTCGCTCCTAACTACGATTACGCCTATTTGAATCGCGGTATTGCCTTGTACTATGGCGACCGTAACGATTTAGCCACTAAAGATATGCAGGCATTTTATGCTGGTGATAATAAAGATGGTTATCGCGCATTGTGGCTGTATTTGATTGATTTTAAAGATGATGCAGTTGAAGCTAAAAAACAGTTAGCTGAAAACCGTAAGAATTTAGACAATGATGCTTGGGCGACCGTTATCGTTGATTATTATTTAGGAACAAAGAGCCATGATGAGGTGTTTGCTGCTGCGAAAGTTGGCTTAACTCATCCAAAAGAATATGCCGAACGTTTATGTGAAGCTTATTTTTACCTGGCGAAAATGGCAATAGAAAACAAGCAATATCAAGATGCTGCTAACTATTTCCGCCTCGCACTGGCGACCAATATTTATGATTTTGTTGAACATAGATATGCGCGGATTGAGCTCGCTAAAGTCAAAGGTTTGCTCGAAGCCACAAAATAACCCTCATCTGCCCGAGCTCATCTCGGGCTTTGCCTAGCCAAGCTCGAACTGAGGCGCTATAATTTGCGCCTTTTTAGCGATACTAGTGCATAGGTTAACATGTCAGGCAATAAAGTAGAGGTCGATAAACGTCGCACCTTCGCGATCATATCGCACCCCGACGCGGGTAAAACAACCATTACCGAAAAAGTGCTGTTATTCGGAAACGCTTTGCAAAAAGCTGGAACGGTTAAAGGCAAAAAATCGGGTCAGCATGCTAAGTCTGACTGGATGGAAATGGAGAAGGACCGTGGTATTTCTATTACTACGTCTGTGATGCAATTCCCCTATGGTGGCGCCCTCGTTAACCTACTCGACACGCCTGGTCACGAAGACTTCTCTGAAGATACCTATCGTACACTGACCGCTGTTGACTCTTGTCTGATGGTCATCGACTCTGCTAAAGGTGTTGAAGAGCGTACTATTAAGTTGATGGAAGTGACACGTCTGCGCGATACGCCGATCGTGACTTTTATGAACAAACTCGACCGTGATATCCGTGATCCTATCGATCTGATGGATGAAGTCGAAAGCGTGCTGAATATTGCCTGCGCACCTATTACTTGGCCTATTGGCAGCGGTAAAGAATTCAAAGGTATTTACCATATACTGCGTGATGAAGTGGTCTTGTATCAAGGCGGTATGGGACACACAATTCAAGAGCGTCGTGTAATTAAAGGCATTAATAATCCTGATCTTGAGAAAGCGATAGGCAGTTACGCTGCTGATTTGCGCGATGAGATGGAATTAGTGCGCGGCGCGTCGCATGAATTTGACCATGCGGCTTTCTTGAAAGGCGAGTTGACGCCAGTGTTCTTCGGTACTGCGTTAGGTAACTTTGGTGTGGATCATATTCTTGACGGTATCGTTGAGTGGGCACCTAAGCCATTACCGCGCGAAAGCGATGCACGCGTAGTTATGCCTGAAGAAGAGAAATTCACCGGTTTCGTGTTCAAGATCCAAGCTAACATGGATCCAAAACACCGTGACCGTGTCGCCTTTATGCGTGTGTGTTCTGGCCGTTACGAGCAAGGCATGAAAATGCACCATGTGCGTATTGGTAAAGATGTTAACGTTAGCGATGCATTGACCTTTATGGCGGGCGATCGTGAGCGTGCCGAGGAAGCTTACCCAGGCGATATCATTGGTTTACATAACCATGGCACTATCCGTATTGGCGATACTTTTACCCAAGGCGAAAAATTCCGTTTCACTGGCGTGCCTAACTTCGCCCCTGAAATGTTCCGCCGTATTCGTCTGCGCGATCCACTTAAGCAAAAGCAGCTGTTAAAAGGCTTAGTACAGTTGTCAGAAGAAGGCGCTGTGCAAGTATTCCGCCCAATCGATACTAACGATTTAATTGTTGGCGCCGTGGGTGTGTTGCAGTTTGAAGTGGTTGTTGGACGTCTTAAGAGCGAATACAACGTTGAAGCCATTTACGAAGGTATTAGCGTTTCGACTGCTCGCTGGGTTTATTGTAAGGATGAGCGTAAGCTTGAAGAGTTCCGCCGCAAGTGTAGCCAAAACTTAGCACTCGATGGTGGTGACAACTTAACCTATATTGCGCCAACTATGGTCAACCTGAATCTTTCGATGGAAAGATATCCTGATATTGAGTTTGCGAAAACCCGCGAGCACTAATTAGGTTCGGTTTAGAATAGTTGTTGAAATGGCGGTGAATTCACCGCCATTTTTGTATCTAATGAAATCTAAAAACGGTTCTGGATGTGAATGATGGCGAATTGGATCACAAAAACATGGCAGGTTTATATTCAGTGGTGCGACCGCATGGGGCTGACACCCGAAAATCGTCGTTGTTGTATGCCACGCCTTGAAGATCCACCATTAGCGATAAAATGTGCTAAAACGACAGCAGCTGATGAAACGGCATTGCCGCCTGAAGCGCATGCAAACGGCAAATCGACCGCAGAGTGAGGTATTTGCAGTGATTGATACCCATGCACATCTAGATTTTGCCGAGTTTGATCTTGACCGCGATGCTGTGGTGCAGCGAATGCGCAGTGTTGGGGTTAATAATCTGATTATTCCTGGCGTGTCCCCCCAACACTGGCACAAACAGCTCGCTGTTGCCGAACAATATCAAACCTATTTTGCCCTTGGCATCCATCCTTGGTTTTGCCCAGAGGATGTTGATGCAGCGATCTTAGCATTAACATCTAAAGTTGCCGCGTTGCTCGAATGTCCTCGTTTTGTTGCTATTGGTGAATGTGGCTTAGATAAGCTTTATTCCTCAACATGGCCACAGCAGTTAGCGTTTTTTGAGGCGCAACTGACGTTAGCTAAATCCGTTAATCTGCCAGTTATTATTCATAGTGTGAAGGCACATCCCGAGGTTTTGGCCTGTTTAAAAAAGTATCAATTGCCTAGAGGCGGTGTGATACATGCTTTTTCTGGCAGTGTTGAGATTGCACTGGAATATATCAAGTTAGGTTTTAAGCTGGGAATTGGTGGTTTGATTATGAATCCCAATGCCAAAAAATTACTCAAAACAGTCACTGAACTCCCACTCGAACACCTCATACTTGAGACTGATTCTCCGGCAATGACGCCGATAAATGTTACTGAAAAACGTAACCAACCCGCTAACCTTGTTCTTTTTATAGACAAAATCGCCGCTTTGCAAAAAAAATCAAGTGTTCTAATATCAGAACACTTGATGAAGAATGCTACGCAACTGTTTGACCTTTAGTTGTTTTTAAATAAACAGGTGTAGGTCGCACTAGCATTCTCCACTAAGCGATTGAAATTAAACTCCAAAAATATGATCAAAACGACGATTTTCGACTTAGGCTCGGGTATAATCTGACTCGGAAATAGGTTGATTAACAACATAATTAAAAAGTGTTAACAATAGGGTGATGGTTAATGAATATATTGATGAGTTTAGTAGGGGTGGTCACCCTACTTGCGATAGGTTTCCTCCTATCGAATAACAAAAAAGCAATTAATTTGCGTACAGTGGGTGGCGCGTTAGCTATCCAAGCTGCTTTCGGTGGTTTTGTACTGTACGTTCCTGTTGGTAAAGACATTCTGAAAGGTATGTCTGATGCGGTTTCTAGCGTTATTGGTTACGCACAAAACGGTATCGGTTTCCTGTTCGGTGATTTAGCTAACTTTAAACTTGGCTTCATCTTCGCAGTTAACGTGTTACCCGTTATTGTGTTCTTCTCTTCATTGATTGCTGTGCTTTATTACTTAGGCATCATGCAGTGGGTTATCCGTATTATCGGTGGCGCGCTACAAAAAGCATTAGGTACAAGCCGTACAGAATCAATGTCAGCAACAGCTAACATCTTCGTGGGTCAAACTGAAGCGCCATTAGTGGTTCGTCCATTCATTCCAACTATGACGCAGTCTGAACTGTTTGCGATCATGGTGGGTGGTTTGGCGTCAATTGCGGGTTCAGTTTTGGCTGGTTACGCGCAGATGGGTGTACCTATCGAGTACTTAGTTGCCGCATCATTCATGGCAGCACCAGGTGGTCTATTAATGGCTAAACTGATGCACCCTGAAACTGAAGTTGCTAAGAACGACATGAGCGATTTGCCAGAAGATCCTGACAAACCAGCTAACGTGTTAGATGCAGCTGCAGCAGGTGCTTCATCTGGTATGCACTTAGCACTAAACGTAGGTGCTATGCTGTTAGCCTTCGTTGGTTTGATCGCTATGATCAACGGTATCATTGGTGGTATCGGTGGTTGGGTGGGCATGCCTCAGTTAACACTTGAGCTGATTCTTGGCTATGTGTTCATGCCGTTAGCATTCCTTATCGGTGTACCTTGGAATGAAGCATTAGTAGCAGGTTCTTTCATCGGTCAAAAGATCGTAGTTAACGAATTTGTTGCTTACTTAAACTTTGCTCCATACCTGAAAGACATCGCTGATGGCGGTATGGTAGTAGCTGAAACGGGTCTAGCAATGACTGACAGAACCAAAGCGATTATCTCCTTTGCTCTGTGTGGTTTCGCTAACTTGTCTTCAATCGCGATTCTGCTTGGTGGTTTAGGTGCTATGGCTCCTACTCGTCGCCATGACTTAGCTACAATGGGTATTCGTGCGGTTATCGCCGGCTCTTTAGCTAACTTAATGAGTGCGACACTTGCTGGTCTGTTCTTAGCTATGTAAGTTATTGAGCGACAGTCGGGGGAAACCCCACTAACTAGGTCCTGACCATGCAGGGCGGGACCTAAGTTAATTCAACCATTTTCCAGTAGTGATTCCTGTAGTGAATAGTTTCTCCAATTGAAAAACATAGAATGCAACTGAGATGTAGCTGTCATTCTGTCTTTAATGTCGTAGTTCTACGGTTAAGTTAATTAATCGTAATGTAGAAGTCGCGACTTTGTTCACAATTAAGAATTTTGTGTTTGTGATTTTACGCTAGATTATTGAGATTTTTTTTAATCTAGGTAGAATGCGAGCGCCACAAAAAGAACGCTACCCTCGATGGTAGCAAACAAGATAAATGGGGTTGATGATGAAAAACGTTAAAACTTTAGCTTTAGCCGCTACTGCTGTAGCTGCAATCTCTGGCAACGCATTTGCCGCTGATCGTACAGATCTTCACGGTACTGATTACAAGTGGATGCAGTTCAACGCTATGTACTCTATCGGTGAAAAACCAGAGAGCCCAGCGGCTGGCGATCAACATAACTACTTAGAAATGGAATTCGGCGGTCGTTCTGGCGTATTCGATCTATACGGTTATGTTGACGTATTCAACTTGGCAAACGAAACATCAAGCAATGGTGACAAGAATCCAGGTACAGGTAAAAGTAAGCTGTTTATGAAGTTTGCGCCACGTGTATCTATCGATGCGCTTACTGGTAAAGACTTGTCTTTTGGACCAATCCAAGAAGTTTACTTCTCTACTCTGTTCAACTGGGATGGTAATGTAGGCGAAGGCGTTAACTCTACTTTTTGGGGTGTTGGTGCTGACGTAAACGTGCCTTGGTTAGGCAAAACAGGCATGAACCTGTACGGTTACTATGACATGAACGCTAAAGAGTGGAATGGCTACCAGTTCTCTGCTAACTGGTTCAAGCCTTTCTACTTCTTCGATAACAAGAGCTTCCTGTCATTCCAAGGTTACATCGATTATCAATTTGGTGCTGACGAAGCATATTGGCCTGTTGTTGAGAATGGTCCTCTAGTTAAGGGTAAATCAACAAACGGCGGTAACGTATTCTTCGGTCTATACTGGCATTCAGATCGTTATGCTCTGGGTTATGGCTTGAAAGGCTTCAAAGATGTTTACTTACTAACTGATGATGGTGCTACTGGCCTAGAATCAACAGGTTGGTCACACTACCTGTCAGCAACTTACAAGTTCTAATCACTTGTAATCGTTGCTTGTTGGAGCCGCATTATGCGGCTCCATCTTTGTTTTACCATGAGTCTTTATCTCAGCCTATTAGGCTAATAAGTGGGTTTATATAAAGGTTTGTGTTTTTCTCGCGCTAAAATGGATTTTTCGCGGAAAAGTAGGAGCAAGATTTTATTCGTATCCTCTCTTCCGGTCTTCAAGGATTCAAGTCGTGGTCACTTATAAGTTATTTTAAGTGTCAGGATGCCTATTGCTCTTTATGACTTAGGCAAGATTGAATACCTACAACAAGGTAGTTTGTACAAGCAAATTACTCGGCACCGCCTGAAGGCCCGGCCATAAAAATAATCAAAATAATGCCACCTCTTATGCGTTGCTTTTATGCGACTGATTTCTATTCATTTAATTTTTATTTTGGAGAGCTATTATGACTGATTTAAAAAAAGCAGCACAACGCGCCATTGAGTTAATGGACTTAACGACTTTGAATGATGACGACACAGATCAAAAAGTGATCGACCTGTGCCACAAAGCGAAAACGGCTGCGGGCAATACTGCCGCTATCTGCATTTACCCACGTTTCATCCCGATTGCACGTAAGACGCTCGATGAAATCGGTGCTGAAGATATCCAAATCGCCACTGTAACTAACTTCCCCCATGGCAACGATGACATCGCCATTGCTGTACTCGAAACCCGCGCTGCCGTTGCCTATGGTGCCGACGAAGTTGACGTGGTATTCCCATACCGCGCGTTGATGGAAGGTAATGAAACGATTGGTTTTGAATTAGTCAAAGCCTGTAAAGAAGCCTGTGGTGAAGTCTTGTTAAAAGTCATCATCGAATCTGGCGTGTTAGCCGATCCTGCGCTTATCCGCCGTGCATCTGAGCTTTCAATCGATGCGGGTGCTGACTTTATCAAAACTTCTACGGGTAAAGTGCCTGTAAACGCCACACTCGAAGCGGCTGAAATCATGCTGACAGTGATCAGCGAAAAGAATACCCAAGTAGGTTTCAAGCCTGCCGGTGGTGTGCGTGATGCTGCCCAAGCGGCTGAGTTCCTCGGTGTTGCAGAGCGTATTTTAGGCGCTGACTGGGTCTCACCACGTACCTTTAGATTTGGTGCTTCAAGCTTATTAAACAGCTTGCTGCATACACTAGAACTGGCTGATGCGCCTAAGCCGACTCAAGGCTATTAATCGCAAACTATCGCTGATTAATACTATCAGCGTATAGCGAGCCTAATTAAGTGTGACCTAAATCTATTTGGCAAACTCAAAACTTCGATAGTATGAATTTGTAATATTGCTACAGTTTTGATGTTTCATTGCAAAGATAAGCGCTAGCGACAGGGTTGTTAGTGTCTATCTTGGAGGCAGTATCATGTTTCTAGCTCAAGAGATTATTCGTAAAAAACGTAATGGTTTAGCGCTAAGTTCCGAAGAAATACAGTTCTTTGTTCAAGGTATCACCACCAACTCCGTATCTGAAGGTCAGATCGCCGCATTAGGCATGGCGGTGTATTTTAATGACATGAATATGGATGAAAGAATCGCTTTAACGACAGCAATGCGTGATTCTGGCACTGTGCTTAATTGGCAATCATTGGGGCTCAACGGCCCTGTCATCGACAAACACAGCACTGGCGGTGTGGGCGATGTGATTAGTCTCATGCTTGGCCCTATGGCTGCGGCTTGTGGCGGTTATGTGCCTATGATTTCTGGGCGCGGCCTAGGTCATACTGGCGGTACACTCGATAAGTTTGATGCCATTCCGGGTTACCAAACTGAGCCTTCAAGTGAATTGTTCCGCAAAGTGGTTAAAGAAGTCGGGGTGGCGATTATTGGCCAAACGGGCGATCTCGTTCCTGCCGATAAACGCTTCTACTCTATTCGCGATAATACCGCCACCGTTGAATCCATTTCCCTCATCACAGCATCGATCCTGTCTAAGAAATTAGCCTGTAATTTAGATGCGTTGGCGATGGACGTGAAAGTCGGTAGCGGCGCTTTTATGCCAACCTATGAGGCATCGGAAGAATTAGCTCGCAGTATCGCCGCCGTTGCAAATGGCGCTGGTACTAAAACGACGGCTTTACTTACCGATATGAATCAAGTGCTTGCATCTTGTGCAGGTAACGCGGTTGAAGTGAAAGAAGCCATCGACTTTTTAACGGGTGCTTACCATAACCCGCGTTTATATGAAGTCACTATGGGTCTTTGTGCTGAGATGCTGCTCCTCGGCGGCCTTGCAAGCAATGAAGCAGATGCTCGCGCTAAACTGAATCGTGTACTCGACAATGGTCGCGCTGCAGAACTCTTTGGCAAGATGGTGTCGGGTCTTGGTGGTCCGGTTGATTTTGTTGAAAACTACAGTAAATACCTGCCGCAGTCACAAATTATTCGCCCAGTTTTTGCCGATATGCAAGGTTATGCCTATAGCATGGATACCCGTGAGTTAGGTTTAGCGGTTGTGACCTTAGGTGGCGGCCGCCGTAAGCCTGGCGATGCACTAGACTATAGTGTTGGCTTAACCCAAGTGTGTGCCCTAGGCGATAAAGTGGATTCATCGACGCCGATTGCCGTTATCCATGCACAATCTGAAGCCGCCTTCGCGGAAGCGGAACTCGCGGTGAAAAAAGCGATTCACATTGGTGAAACCGCTCCAGAAAAAACACCTGAGATCTATGCCTATATTCGTGCAGCGGATCTTTAAGGAAGAATTATGAAACGTACCATTATTATGATGTTGGACTCTTTTGGAGTCGGTGCTTCTGCAGATGCAGCAAGCTTTGGTGATGTCGGTTCCGATACTTTTGGTCATATTGCTAAAGCATGCGCCGAAGGCAAAGCTGATATTGGCCGTGAAGGTCCGCTGAAATTACCTAACTTAGCGCGCTTAGGTTTGGGTCATGCGGCGATGGAAAGCACGGGCGCCTTTGCCCCAGGTTTTGGCGATAATGTTGAGCTGATTGGTGCTTATGGTCATGCGCAAGAGTTAAGTTCGGGTAAAGATACGCCGAGCGGTCACTGGGAGATGGCGGGCGTACCCGTACTATTCGAGTGGGGTTATTTCAGCGAACACCAAAATTCTTTCCCTAAAGAACTGACGGATAAGATTTTAGCCCGTGCGGGTCTGGACGGTTTCTTAGGTAATTGTCATGCTTCTGGCACAACTATTTTAGAAGAGTTAGGCGAAGAGCACATGCGTTCTGGCATGCCTATTTTCTATACCTCAGCCGATTCTGTGTTCCAAATCGCCTGCCACGAAGAAACCTTCGGTTTAGAAAATCTCTATCGTCTTTGCGAGATAACCCGTGAAGAGTTAGAGCCTTACAACATAGGTCGTGTCATTGCCCGTCCATTTGATGGTACTGGCCCAAGTGACTTTGCCCGTACCGGCAATCGTAAGGATTATTCACTAGAGCCACCGGCAAAAACCGTATTAGACAAGCTGAAAGAAGCGGGCGGTGAAGTCGTGAGTGTGGGCAAGATTGCAGATATTTATGCTTACTGCGGTATCACTAAAAAAGTGAAGGCAAACGGTTTAGAAGCGCTTTTCGATGCGACCTTAGCCGAAGTGAAATCAGCGGGCGATAACACTATAGTGTTTACTAACTTCGTGGATTTCGACTCGCACTACGGTCATCGCCGTGATGTGGCAGGTTATGCCAAAGGGTTAGAATATTTCGATGCCCGTTTACCTGAAATGCTCGCATTATTGGGTGAAGATGATCTGCTGATTTTAACCGCGGATCACGGTTGCGACCCAACATGGCAAGGCACAGATCATACCCGTGAATATGTGCCAGTATTAGCTTTTGGCGCTGGATTGAAAGCCGGTTCTCTGGGGCGCCGTAATAGCTTTGCCGATATCGGCCAATCTATTGCAAGCCACTTTAAGCTTGAACCTATGGCCTATGGCGAATCGTTCCTTTAGGCAAATTAGCATTTATTTCGATTTGGCGGCTGACATTTGCCGCCAGTAAACAAAGACTTAAGTCTTAATAAAATAAACAGGGGTTATTTCGATGGCAACACCACACATTAATGCTGTAGAGGGCGCATTCGCTGAGACAATGCTGTTTCCAGGCGATCCATTACGTGCAAAATATATTGCTGAAACATTCTTAGAAAATGTTGAGCAAGTGACTGATGTTCGAAACATGCTAGGTTTTACTGGTACTTACAAAGGTAAGCGTATTTCAGTTATGGGTTCTGGCATGGGTATTCCTTCATGCTCTATCTATGCAACTGAATTAATTCGTGATTACGGCGTTAAAAACCTAATCCGTGTGGGTACTTGTGGTGCGATCAGCACTGACGTTAAAGTACGTGACGTGATCATTGGTATGGGTGCATGTACTGACTCAGCGGTTAACCGTTTACGTTTCAAAGGCCAAGATTTCGCCGCTATCGCTAACTATGAGCTGATGAATGCGGTTATCGAGTCTGCGAAAGTTCGTGGTACTAAAATTCGCGTAGGTAACATTTTCTCTGCGGACCTGTTCTACACTCCTGATCCACAAATGTTTGACGTGATGGAGAAAATGGGCGTATTAGGCGTAGAAATGGAAGCGGCTGGTTTGTATGGCGTTGCCCATGAGTTTGGTGCACGTGCCCTGTGCGTTGTGACTGTATCTGACCACATCCGCACCGGTGAAAAGACGTCTGCAGAAGAACGTCAAACCACATTCAATGACATGATCATCATGACATTAGAAGCGGCGATTACACTGTAACTGTGTAAGAGTGCGCTACTGAAAAAAGGGTTCGCATTGCGGACCCTTTTTTTATGCCAATTTTTAGTGGCTTTTCTATTCGACTTTATTATTTATGACTGTTATTAGAAATTGGTTGTTTATGGCTTATCTAGAACCTAGCTATCAATAGATGAGTTGTCCTATCTTCCTATCTATTGAGATAGAGATTAACCGGTTAAATCTGTGTCGAGATCGCTTGGCTCGCAGGGTGTTTTTGGCGTCGAGGTTTCGGCCGTAACGGCTGTTGCTTTAGTCGCGTGTTTTACCTGACGGACACTTTTAACCTTAGGTTTAACCTTTACAGGTGCCGCTTGTTCCGCATCATTTATCGCGTTTTCAACTTGGCTACTCGTTTCTAACGTTAATGATTTTTCTGACGTTTTTTCGGCCTTAGTTTGCAAGCTGGTCTGAGTGAGTTTATCGGTATTTGCCTCTGTCACTGCTTTTGGCGCCTTAGTGGGATTAGCCGCTTTCTCTTGTGGATGATCAGTGGTCAACACAGGTTGATCTTCGGTTAGCACTTGCGCTGAGCCATCACTCGCACTTTCAGCTGAGGATTCTTTCTTAGATTTTTTTGGCGATTGACGCAGCTTAACCCTAAAGCGGCGGCGGTCAAAATCGGCGCGTTTGAAAGACAAAGAGCGCGAAAGCAACATACCAATCAAGCCTGCAACCAGCAGCATGATTTGTTGTTGTTCCATGTTTAAGTTGTGGGCTTCTTTGATTTCGTTGAAAAACAGCTTGGTATCGAGCCTGACTTCGACATAACCTAGATTTTTCCCTTCTTGGATCACTGGCTCAACATAGGGAGGATATTTGCTTAGTAGCAAATTCATTTCTTCGGAGTCAGGATCGACAACATCCTTAGTGATACTTTGGGCGAAGGATAACCGCATGCCTTGGTCGCTGAAGATAGCCGCAGACATCACCTTAGGATCTTCCACTAAAGCACTGGCGAGCCATTGCAACTGCTCATCATTTTGCAGTTGTAGCGCGGGCGCTGCACCATAAGCGGTTTGCTGTACCAGTAATCTGGCCATCTTTTGAGTTTGGGACTTTAGAAGCAGCTGACCTTGTAGTAGGCTTGTTTGCCACAATTGTACTAAGCCGAATATCAAGGCGAAGGCGGCGGCAATTTGGATCAGTCTACTGATTTTATGGCTTTTCTTTAGCCCTTTAAGATATAACACTTTGACCCTTAAAATGTAGAGCGCTTGCCTAATCATAATTGATTCTGAGTGAGCCCGATAGTTGGAGAATTTAAGTCCGATGGAAAGCTTGAACCAAGATGCGCTTTTTTTGTGGTTAGTCTCTGACCATTCCCCAAGGTTTGAATGCCAAGGGCAAGTGTTTGAACGTTATCAAGAGTCAGCAAACCCCGCTGGTATTTCGCGTTTGCGGGTGATCTATCAAGATACGTTAGCGCAGGCAGGGATATCGGCCTGGATTGCGCAGTTGTCTCAGTCTGATGTTATCGGTATTGCCCATATCGAACGCCAAGTTGGCTTACATTGCATCGAGTTGGCGCTGGTGAATGTGCCTTCTCAGGCACAGTTAGCGGCGTTCCCTCAGTCTTTGGCTGAACTGCATGTGCTCCATGTTGATTTGCCTCGCTTGCATCATCCCGGCTTATTAGTGATGGACATGGATTCCACGGCGATTCAGATTGAATGCATTGATGAATTAGCGGCCATGGCGGGCGTTGGCGAGCGCGTGGCGGCGATTACTGAACGTGCTATGCAAGGCGAGCTGGATTTTGAACAGAGTCTGCGTCAGCGCGTGGCGCAGCTTAAGGGCGCTGATGCCAGTATTATCACGACTTTGTGCGATAACTTGCCTTTAATGCCAGGGCTTGAGCCCATGCTTTTGGAGCTTAAATCCCATGGCTGGCGCTTAGTGGTGGCATCTGGCGGTTTTACCCCTTTTGTGGGCCATTTAAAGCAGCTGTTAAGCCTAGATGCGGCCTTTGCTAATGAGTTAGTCATCACTGATGGCAAACTCGCGGGTGAAGTGACGGGTAAAGTCGTGGATGCGCAGTTTAAAGCGGATGTGGTTGAGCGTTGCAGTGAGCAGTGGGACATTCAAAAAGGTCAAAGAGTCGCTATCGGCGATGGCGCGAATGATATCCCTATGGTGATGGCGGCGGATTTTGGTATCGCTTTCCATGCCAAACCTAAGCTGGCAGCCGCGGCGGATGCGAATATTCGCCATCTTGACCTGCGCGTTTTACCTTATCTGTTGCAAATCTAGGTTATTCATTTATTTGAAATTTGAGTCGAGATGAAAGTCTAAGTAAGGGCTGAGTTAGAGTAATGACTCTTGTCTTTTATCGATGAGCTGGTAGTTTAGGGGGATTAAAAAACTACCAGTGACTCATTTTGACTCAGCTCGCCCAAGGCTCAACATCAAGCATTTCACAGTCTTCAATCTACCTGCCATACCGCGATGGACAGCTGCATCTACGGCAGTTATTACCGTCTGTGCCTGATGTTTCTAAAACGCCTATTCTCATGCTCCACGGTGCTATGTCTAACGGTCGGGTGTTCTATAGCCAAAGTGGCCGTGGCCTAGGCTGTTTTTTGGCTAAGGCGGGATTTATGGTGTATGTGCTGGATACCGCTGGCAGAGGGCTCAGTTTGCCGAAAATCGATCGTGATTTTACCTTAGGGCAAGGTGAAGTGATCCGCGAGCAATTACCTTTAGTGCAGCAGGCCATTCTCGATTTACATCAAAAAGCTTGTCAAGAACAAGCGGCTCAAGATGATCGCAAAGCCGTGGCGCCTTCGCAGGTGCATTGGTGCGCCCATTCATGGGGCGGCGTGTTAATGGCGAGTAGTCTGGCCCGTTATCCTGAGTTACAACAAAGCGTTCGTTCACTGCTTACTTTCGGTAGTAAGCGGACGATTCGGGTTAAGTCCTTCAAAAAGTGGTTGATGGTCGATGTCTTTTGGAATCGTCTAGCGCCAGGCTTAGCGATGGGCCAAGGTTACCTTGCCGCCGATAAGCTGCGCATCGGTATGGATAATGAGAGCCGCGCCTCGTTAGTTCAAAGTATCGATTGGGTGCAGGGTGATTGGATCGATCACGACGATGGATTTGATTATGCGAAAGCGGCAAAGCGCGCTAATTGGCCACCGGCTTGGTTTATCTCAGGGCAGAACGATACTGTGCTGGGGCATCCCGAAGATGTGGCGGATATGGTCGCAGAGTGCGGCTTTAAACGAGTTAAATCAACGCTTCTTTCTAAGGAGAATGGCTTTAAGCATGACTATGGTCATGCCGATATGCTGACGCATTTAGATGCCACCAGCGATCATTTTCCCAAAATTAGTGATTGGTATTTAAGTTTTGATTTGACGGTGTTAAATGGTTAAGACTGTTTCTTGTGGAGTACTGGGTATCTTAATTCAACCTCTTGGGTGATATCCAAGAGTTCACCGACGCCAATCACTCGCCATAGTTGTTCTTCTAATTGTTTGGCTTTATGGTTTGCATGAATATTAATGTATTCCAACTCGCGGCGCAGATAACTCATGTCTGGCTTCTCAGTCGCGCCTCGGTAAATGCGTAGGGCGATGAATCGGCCTAATGCTTTGCTCTGATTGATAAAGGTTATCTGAGCATCCACATCACCGACTTCCGTGGCGGGAGTACACTTTAAAAAGATTTTGCCACGTGATTGACGGATCAATTGAACAAACACTTCAATAAAATCCATATCTTGCTGGGGTTTCATCTGGCGAATAGGTTCGAGAATATCCCGTTTAAAGAAACCGTCTTTTAGCAGCGGCGCTAAATTATATTGCAGGGTATCTGAGGTGCCCGCAGCAAAAATATCGCTGATCTCATCTTGTCGCGTACCGACGCCTAAACACGCGACTTGGGCCGATTTTGTCGTTTTTTCAACAAAGTAGGGCACAGAATGCAGATCATGCATCAAAATGTTTTTTAAACCATCGGCAAGTTCATTAGCCTCACTATTGTTCTCGGTCAGTTGTTCTAGCTTTTCCTTATTATGGGCAATGAGTTTATTTAAAAACTCCACCCCCACATGAGGGGTATGGCCCATGACTGCGGTTAAATGCAGTGTCACGCCATTCTTGCGGGTGCGCACTAAACGGTAGGGGAGGTTATCTAGCTGTGTTTTGCCTGCAATAGTTTGTAGTTTGGGAAAGCTTAATAGTAGTGGTTTATTCGATGAGAAATCTGTCGGATTATCTAAGGTTAATTGCATGCCGCGGCTAGAAATATCTAAGGTAATGCCCGTGGCTTTTAGCTTGTCTTGCGTCACGTTGACTAAGGTTTTAAAGGCGAAACGAGCCTCTTGGCGTCGCTCGCTAAATTGCATGGAAACTAACTTAATTTGATTGGTGGTTAATCGTTGTTGACCAAAGGTTTTTAGGGCGTTGGCATTACTGTTGTCTTGCCAGGCTTTGTAATGCCCTCTGGCATCTTCATTGCTGACATCGATGAGCTGCAGTAAATGACTAAACTGCGATAACTGCTGTTCGACCAGCGGGCTGAATTTAGCCTCATCGCCCGGCAAAGTTGCACGGCCATAGCCTTTATCATGATAAATTTTATCTTGGGTGACTTTAAAAACTCGCCAGCTAGGTTTGGTCGACGCAAAGCCTAAAAATAAAGGCATCATGCCCTTAGCTTTAAGCTCGGCCAAGGTGGCAGAGTAAAAATATAAGCAGCCTTGGGCGTTATAGGTAAAACTAAAAAATAACCCGTGGTCGGGATTCTCTGGATGACTCAGTAGTGCCGATACTCGGGTTGGCGTCAACATGGCTGGTAACTGGCTGACATCATTCTCATCTTGAAAATAATGCACTATCTGTTGGTTGTCACGGCTGAGTAGCATGTGACTCAAACCTTGGGTTTGAGTATTGAAATACAAAGGCAAGTGAGGCAGGTGGGGTAAATAATGGCGTTCAAATCCGAGTCCTGTTGCACTCACTATCACATCATTGACATCTACCTTGTAACGCAGTTTATAGCCGCGGATTAAATTGCCGAGCATTTCACTTAAGGCTTCGCTGCCACCAAGGCGTTTGAGTCTTAGCCAAATATATTCGCCATTGGTTTGGCTATCGACAATCTGATAATCCACTCCTAGCTGGAGATCTGGATAGTAAAACTCTTCACTGAGTTCCAGTAACTTAACTTTGAGTGGTTGGTCGAGATCGAAGGGATGATTGGCTGCAAGACGAATACGGGCGCCGCCGATAGATAAATCTGCCGTGATCCCTGGCACTTCACCGCGACCCGTTTGTGATGCCGCAATGCGAATACTGTAATTCATCCGTTCTTCGGCGCGGTTGAAATAGCTGCCTAATACCACGCCGGGCACCATAAAAGGTTCTGGTTCGGCGGCTTCAACTTGAGTCACACCTTGACGTAATTTTACCCGACGCTGTTGGTGAGCATTGAGCACATACTCATACACACCTAAGGTATATTGGTTGCGAAACAGTGACATGGCCTCATGCATACTGTTTTTAGCGGGCTCGTCTAAAAAATGTCGCTGTTGGCCTAACATGACTTCAGTACAAGCAAGCTCAGATTTATCCCTGAGATCGATAATTCGAGTGCAAGGCGAAGCCAAACGACTCAATTCCATTTTCACAAGAAAACGGGTCGAATTGGTTTCATCTATCGTCAGCTGCTGGAAAATCTCTTGGAAGTTAGGTTCCATGAGTAACGGCTTGAGCTGTTCGATGAGTGCACTATGGTTATCTAAACTCATGTAGGGTTCTTTTTAATGCTTATTTTGTATTGGACTGTTAGTCTTATGTCGGCAGTATTCATCGTTACTTAAATTGATTTTATACAGATTTTAATGAGTTATGGCAAAGAATAAAACAGCGTACGTGTGTAATGAGTGTGGACAAGACTTCCCCCGTTGGCAAGGGCAATGCAGTGCTTGTCAGGAATGGAATACGATTACTGAGGTCAGGCTCGGTGCGGCCTCTCCTGGGCGCAGTACTAAGTTTGTCGGTTATGCCGGTGCGAGCAGTAATGAAGTGAAGACATTAGATCAAATCGATCTCAATGCTCTGCCACGAATATTGAGCCATTTCGGGGAGTTAGATCGAGTGCTCGGTGGCGGGATAGTGCCAGGTTCAGCCATTTTGATTGGCGGACATCCTGGTGCGGGTAAGAGTACGCTTTTATTGCAAACCCTGTGTCATCTGGCCGAGCAAATGCCTGCACTGTATGTCACGGGTGAAGAATCCTTGCAGCAAGTGGCGATGCGCGCCCATCGTCTTGGTTTACCAACTAATCAACTGCGGATGTTGTCTGAAACCAGCGTTGAACAAATTTGCGAAGTGGCCCTCAAAGAATTACCAAAGGTCATAGTGGTTGATTCGATTCAAGTGATGCACATGAGCGATGTGGCATCGAGCCCAGGCAGTGTGTCGCAAGTACGTGAATCCGCCTCTTACTTAACGCGTTTTGCGAAGGAAAATGGTATTGCCGTGATCATGGTCGGCCATGTGACTAAAGATGGTAGTCTGGCAGGGCCTAAGGTATTGGAGCATTGTATTGACTGCTCTGTGATGTTCGAAGGCGATAGCGATAGCCGCTACCGCACCTTGCGTTCCCACAAAAACCGGTTTGGCGCCATCAATGAGTTAGGCGTATTTGCCATGACAGAGCGCGGCTTAAAAGAAGTCGCCAATCCTTCGGCAATTTTCCTTTCCCGTGGTGAAGAGGAATCTTCTGGCTCGCTTGTTATGGTGGTTTGGGAAGGCACGCGGCCGCTACTGGTGGAACTGCAAGTGCTGGTGGATAACTCAGCCATGTCTAATCCGCGCCGAGTGGCTGTGGGTATGGATGCCAACCGTTTAGCTATGTTGCTTGCCGTGATGCACCGCCACGGCGGTTTACAGATGTCAGATCAGGATGTATTTGTGAACGTGGTGGGCGGCGTGAAAGTGACAGAAACCAGTGCCGACTTAACCTTGTTACTTGCTATGGTATCGAGTTTTCGCGGGGATATTTTACCTAGCGATTTAGTCGCCTTTGGTGAAGTGGGGCTGTCGGGTGAAATTCGTCCTGTGCCTAATGGCCAAGAGCGATTAATCGAAGCCGCTAAACATGGTTTTAAGCGCGCCATAGTGCCCAAGGCCAATGTGCCGAAAAAGCCTCCTGCGGGGATGGAAGTCGTGGGTGTGTCTAAGTTATCTGAAGCGCTAGAAGCGATTTAACATCAAATGCTCGCGAGTGAGATTAATGTCAGCAAGCAAAACAGCGCCATTAGGCGCTGTTTGTGTTTGTGAGCGAGTGTCTTAATCTGCGATATTGTGTTTTTCGATAAACAACATAAGTTCGCGATTCAGCAAGGAAGCATCACCTAAGTTAAGCTCCACCATACGTTTTAGATGGCTGATGCTGTCGACGTCGATGAAGTTACACTTCAAGCCTAATTGGGCATTTTTTTGATGGACCAACTCAGTTTCCATACGGATCTCAATATCAGATTCGGGCAAGATAAAACTGAGGGTAATAGCATCACCCGAGTGGATAAAATTTTGCGGCTCTTCGACCAAAGCGCCATTTAGACTCAAATCGAGAATGGTCGTCTCCCACTGTGCAACACCTTGTTGTAGATGTGCATTCGTGGCAAATAGAATCCGCGAAAACTTGCGCCTTTCGTCCATACCCAATCCTTTTTCTTTCATAGTCAGCTAAGTGTAGTCCCATCAGTGTCCCTAAGCATATGTCATATTGATGTGACTGTAAAAGCAGAGCAATTTTTTGTTCAATAAAGCTACCGAGATCGCATATTTAACCTTTCACGCATATGCAAATATGAAAAAGTATGAATAATTCACGTAAGTAAAATAAGAGAAATTGAAAATGACTTATAGTGTGCTCGTTGTCGATGATGAAGCGGTTATTCGTGCGCGATTGAAGGGATATTTTGAAAAGGAAGGTTATCGCGTCGTTGAAGCTGCCGATGGCGAGCAAATGTGGTACGAATTTAATCGCCAACATATCGATTTGATCATGCTAGATATCAATTTGCCCGGTGTCGATGGTTTGAGCCTGACCCGTGAGCTGCGCAGTCGCTCCCATGTGGGCATCATTCTGGTGTCTGGGCGGGATGAATCTATCGACAAAATCGTTGGTCTCGAAATGGGCGCCGATGATTATGTGACTAAACCTTTCGAACTGAGGGAGTTGCTGGTTAGGGTAAAAAACCTTCTGTGGCGGATTTCCCTTGTGAAGCAAGCTGAGTTGGCGGTCGCCGAAGAATTATCTCAACCGGACGATGTGATCAGTTTCGAAGGTTATCAACTCGAACTTAACAGTCGCAAATTACGCCATGGCGATGCGTTGATCAAACTCACCAAAGCGGAATTCGAGTTACTGGCCGCATTTGCCCTGCATCCGCAGCAAGTCTTATCCCGCGAGCGTTTAATGCAGCAAACCAGCCACCGTAATCTGGATGTTAATGACAGAACGATCGATGTGATCATTCGCCGTCTTCGCAATAAACTCGACACTGAATTGTTTGTCACTATTCATGGTGAAGGCTATTTATTTGCCGCTAAAGTGGACGATTAATGCGAGTTAGGTCGTACTTGGTACAGAGGGTAAAAGTCGGCTTCCGCTAGGCTTAAATCTAATTGGGACAAAGTGTTAGAGGATGATGTTCGCTTGATGATTGCTGGGCCTATATCGCCAAATGCCTTAGCGCCTTCAAGTTGTTTCACTGTGACATCAATTGCTAGTTTCCCCTGTAACACGACTAAATCATCATTGCTGTAGATGACTTTTTCCCGTTTTAGCCCACGTAAAATGGCGGGGGACAAGTAACTGCTTACTAGCTTGACTCTGTTACTTAATCCCTTTTGTTTCAAAGTACTAATGGCGGCCTCAATCGCCACTGCGCTGCCGAGAATATAATCCGGCTGCTGAGCTTTAAGTAGCATCTGCAACTGGTCACGATACAAATTGCGATTATTATCGGCGTGCTGAATGGCACTAATCTTGACTTGGCTCCCTTCAAGCGCCTGACGTATACCTTGCTCAACTAAATCAGTGCCACCTAGATTTTCCGGTCCGGCTAGGAGTGCCAAATTTGCCGTTTGTTGCGGATGTTGTGATGTTGCATCGGCTTTGATGAAGTTACCCGCCAGTAGTCCCATTTGATACCAGTTGACGCCAATATGGGTTTGGACTCGGTCGCTATTAAGTTTATTGACTAGGGCTAGCACGGGTTTAGTCAGTGGCGCGGTAAATTGGGCAAGTAAATCAGGGCTGACTGAGCCCAGTAAGATGGCATCATAGTCGCCTTGCATACAGCTTTGGAGCTGAGCCAGTTGCTTATCTATATGGTAATAACTGCCAGCTTCGAAGAGATCGAGTGAGACGCCAAGGGTTTTCGCATGTTGGATCAGTCCATAATCAATGCCAATCCAGTAGGCATCTTTGAGGTGTGGCACTAGGGCGCAAATCCGCCAAGGCTGTTGAGCTTTTGTCAGCGGTAAGTAGTTTAATGTTTGGGATTGCTGGATTTTGACATTGAATGGCGTGCGCTGCTCTAATGGCCAAGTGAGGGGGTCACTTGTCGCATAGCCTGAAAACACGAGGCCAAATGTGGCGAGTGTGAACCATCGTTGCCAATATTTTCGCATCATCCCGTATTATCCGCTAAGCATAATCTTGGGTGGCATTGTAACAGTTTAAGGAAGATGTGTGGCTCCTTTATCTTTATCGCGAACCAGTTTAACCGGTCGATTAATGCTCGCCTTCAGTGTGTTAGGCGTATTGTTGATGCTGCTTGTTAGCTTAGGCAGCTTAAGTCTGCATTGGTTAAAACAGGCCGACAGTTACTTGTACGAAGAGTCGCTCCCCGCATCCCAAGCGGCAAGGCAGCTAGTGCAAGCTTCTAATGCCTTGTCCGATGGTGTGCAGCAGTTAGGGCGGGTAGAAGATGAACGACAACGGGAGTTTATTGGTCGTAAACTGAGCCTTGAAAGTGTCAATATGTTTAATGGCATCAAAACCTTAACTATATTGGATGTTAACGAAGGCCAAAATCTGAATCAGCTGGCCGAACAAATCATCAGCCAATTAACTTCACTTGGCAAAAGTGTGGGTCGGCGTTTGACCATGGGCGATGAACTGCAGCTGAAGGCCCATGAATTGTCCATTGCAGCAGGACATGCCTCCGAATTACTTCAATCTGAGCTCGCCGTCGTGAATTCTGCCATCTTGGCGAAGTTGAGTCAGGCCTATCCTGATATGGCAGGCGCGAAGCGCAGCGGCCGATTACTCGACGATGTGATTGAGGGCGAACTTGATATTCAAGAGCAGCTCAATCGTGCCCTTAAGTTAGTTCATCAAATTGCCTTGTTAAGTCAGTTATTTGAATCCTCCGAATTGCAGTCAGAATTGCAATTAAGTGTGCCGAATTTGCTGGCGACGTTTGAAAGCACGAATCCTTCCCCGAGTTTTTCGCTTCCTGAGCCTGAGATGGCGACGGCAATGGACAGGGCGCTTGCCCATAAGACGGATTCAGCGCTTGCTTCGAGTGACATCAATATCGATTTGATGGCACTCGATAATGTGCCCGAGATAATTCGCGATCCGGGGCGTTTGCAGGCGTTAAAAACCGAATTAGCAGTGTTAGCGCACACACCACAAATCATTAAGTTACAACGGGAATTAAGCCAAACACTGCAGCAGCAACAGCGTCAGCAGCAAGAGTTAGCCGAAAAGCTCTATGGACTCAATACGCTGGTGGATAGAGCCCTAAATCAACAGCAACAACAAGCTGAATTAGCACGTAGTGATTATCTACACCAATTGTCCCTTGCTAGGCTTGGGCTTTGGGGCACAGGTGCCTTGATGTTTGTGGTGATTGGCTTTGTGATCTATCGAGTGATTTATCGCGGTATCGCCCTTAGGTTAAATCAGGCGACCGAGGCTATGTCCCGCTTGAGCTTAGGTGACACGAACGTGAGTTTAGAGGCCCACGGTGATGATGAACTGACTGCGATGGCAAATGCTATCGAAGCCTTCAAGCGTAAAACTGCCCATAATCTTAAATTACAGGCTGATTTACGTCAGGTGGCAGATGAGTTGACCGAGCATAAAAAGGCGTTGGAGCAAACGGTTGCTGCCCGCACGCAAGAGTTAGCCGATACCAATAATCGCCTCGATGCCGAAGCCAAGGGCCATGCTAAAGCAAGGCAAATAGCCGAAGAGGCGAGTCAGGCAAAATCCCAATTCCTTGCGACCATGAGCCACGAAATTCGCACACCTCTCAACGGTTTACTCGGCACATTAACCTTGCTCGGTCACAGTAACTTACCGCCAGCGCAGCAGCAAATGTTAGCGCTATCGCAATATAGCGGCACTTTATTACAAACCGTGTTGAACGATATTTTGGATTTTTCGCGCCTTGAACAAGGGAAACTCAGCCACGAGCCAAGGCCAACCGATATCAATAGCTTGCTCGATGAAGTGCTGGCGATCATGGTTGCGGGTGCAAATTTAGCTGGGCTCAGCCTCAAAATGAACAAGCCTAAGTTACCAAGCTGCATCAATATCGATGGGCCTAAGTTGCGCCAAGTATTGTTCAACCTAATCGGCAATGGCATTAAATTTACGCAAGAGGGCTGCGTGACGCTAACTGTTAGTCTGCAAGGCACCCAATTGTCCTTCGTCGTGCAGGACACGGGCGTTGGTATTGTGCCTGCGGCACTCGATAAATTGTTTATGCCCTACAGTGCTTTACCTAATCAAGGTCGCAGTCGCGGCACGGGTTTAGGGCTCGCCATTTGTAAGCAATTGGTTGAGTTAATGGATGCTAGCGGCCGCGGGATTTGGGTTAAAAGCCAGCCAGGAAAAGGCAGTGAGTTTGGTTTTGAACTGGCCTTTAATGAATGCGATATGACCTATGTCAAAGCGGTAACAGAGAGGGTATTAGTGCCTACTCGCCAAGTGCTGGTGGTAGAAGACAATAAAGTGAATGCTATGGTGGCGCAGGGATTTTTAGCGCACTTAGGTCACAAGTCAGTGCTTGCTGTCAGTTGCCAGCAGGCGCTTGAATTTGTTGAGTCTAACGGCTTGGTTTTCGATGCTGTGATGCTGGATATTCAGCTCAGTGATGGTTCTGGAATCGATTTATTGCCGCAGCTAAAAAAGTTGATCGCCAATCCTAATGTGAAGTTTGCCGCCTTTACCGCCCAAATGCAGAGCGAAGATTTACAGCATTATCGCGAGGCGGGATTCGATACTGTTTTGGCTAAGCCTCTGAGTCTACAAACCCTTACAGAATGGCTTGGCGTTGCGGTTTCTCCCTTGTCTGCATCCATTTCATCATCGACCGTTAATGACCAGTTATCTGCGCCGCTTCAAGTCGCAACGGTAGCTAAGATTGGAGCGACAATCGCGGATGTCGATGATGAGCCATTATTAGACCTCAAGCAGTTAGCGCAGGATAAGGATGTACTCGGCAGCGAAGCTATGATGTCTATGTTTGACCTTTTTAGCGATTCGAGTCGTGAGCAGCTTGCCAAGCTGTCGGTAGCTAATAACCCTAAGGAAGATGTCGCCAAGTTGCTACACGCGCTTAAGGGCAGCAGTGCCAGTATGGGACTGATAGCGTTAGCTAAATTATGTAAGGAGTTAGAACTGACGTTAAAAGCCAGTGCAAATAAAGACAGTGTAAATAAAGCCAGTGCCGATAAAGCATTGGAGCACAGTGAATTTCAGCGGCTTGAGTCTTGTCGGCAGGCATCCATTGCCGCCTTGAGCCAATGGTTAGCTGCACAAAACGACTGAACTTGCCGGCTCATCAACCCACCTGCTCATCAACCTATTGGGTAGCGTTAGCCTAAAGATAAGTCGCTCTAGAATGTTTAGCTAATCACCGCCTCAGCGGTTTCAAACTGTGCGATATCTTGCTTAACCCACGCTAAGGTGAGTGTGGCAACGGCACTATAAAAACCGTTTTTGTCGCATTGAGTGAGTTGGTCAATAAATTTTGCTAACCAGGAGTCGATGCAGGTTTGCAAAAAGCTTAATTGGACACTGTCTTCACTGTGACAACATAAGTGCGCCATATAGGCGAGCATTACGGCCAAATGGTCGGCGGGCTCAGGGAAATGACTCTGCACTTGTAGTTTGCTCTGGTGTAAAAACTCACTCATCTGTTGATGTTGTTGACCAAATAGCAGAGGTTCATCTTCGCCACTCAAATACAGGCTAGCATAGGGTGAAGCGCTGTGTTTGGTGCCAACGAGAAATAAACCGCAGTAATCCGCCGCGAGTTCGAGTAACGCTTCATCATCTTTTATCCCATTGAGCGTGCTGCGAATTTTATCCACTGACTGAGTGAAATTAGCCTCTAGGCTAAGCTGTTCCCAGAATTGCTGCGCCGCTTCGCTGGTGAGTTCTTTAAGTCTTTGCTCGTCAACTTCGCGGGCGAACAGTGATGATAACAGCTGATAAACCAAGGCTCTGGCGTGGTTGATATCGACTTGACTCATTGTATATTCCTCAACACGCCCTAGTTTTGGCGCTAAGATTGGATGCTGAGACGCGCCGCGTTCGGCGCATCCAGCGTTTCGGTTTTAAGGTTAGATTTCGACTTCGATCGGGCCATCGAAGGAGCTGACCTTAGGTACTTTGCCTTGGTATTTTTCAAACTCGACTAAGCAAGTATAGGCTGAGCAAGCTTGGGCAAGTTTA
Source organism: Shewanella sp. DAU305 (assembly GCF_026802235.1). Taxonomy (NCBI): domain Bacteria; kingdom Pseudomonadati; phylum Pseudomonadota; class Gammaproteobacteria; order Alteromonadales; family Shewanellaceae; genus Shewanella; species Shewanella sp. DAU305. The sequence goes on along the minus strand of NZ_CP113808.1, from coordinate 4,152,397 downwards.
GAGGTGCCTATGTCTAAAGTGAGAGTGTTAGGATCGCCATAACTACACAGGGCGCCGACTTCTGCTCCCCCTTCAACGCTGCCATCTTTGCCCACAGGCCCATACCACGCGCCTTCGTGAATTCGCACAATCCCTTTAGGGAAGTTGTCCGATACCACAGCACCTGCCAACAGTTGGCCACGGTCGTTAAAGACTCGCACTATATCGCCATCTTTGATGCCACGTGCTTTTGCGTCGACAGGGCTGATATACACAGGCTCACGGCCATTGACTGCGTAAGTCTCGCGGTATTCTCGCGACTCACACATTTGCGAGTGTAAACGTTTGTCTGGATGGCATGACTGCAACCAAATCGGATGCTTGTCAGAGCCAGGACCACCATGACTACGCTCGGTTTTTTCCATCCACGTAGGGTGACCTTTACAGTCATCGTAACCGAATTGATCAATCTTACGGCTAAAGATTTCAATTAAACCTGAAGGCGTGCCTAGTGGATTGATTTCAGGATCGTTTCTAAAGTCTGCATGGCGCGTCCAGACTTCACCGTCACCAAAATGCACATAACCTTGTTTCCAGAAAGTCGCAAAGTCAGGCATCTCAAACTTGCCCGCGTTGGCGTCTTTACATTCGTTATAGAGGGTTTCTAACCACTCCATTTCGCCCATGTTACGGGTGTATTCTTTCTCTTTGCCGAGCAGCGCGGCAAAGCGAGTGAAAATTTCAAAATCCGACAAGCTATCAAACAGTGGCTCAACCATCTTTTGCATGGCTAAAATACCGCGGTTAGCATAGGCGCCGTAAACGTCGATATCGTTGCGCTCATAGGTAGTACAAGCGGGCAGTACGATATCCGAGAAGCGGCAAGTTGCCGTCCAGTTCACATCGACAGTGACCACACACTCAAGCTTATGGAAGGCTTGCTTCATACGGTTTCTGTCTTGGTGATGGTTCCAAGGATTATTACCCGAGAAAATCATCATCTTGATGTCGGGGTAAACTACTTTCGAGCCGTTAGCATCAATGGTTTTGCCGGGTTCGAGAATCGCATCAATCCAGCGGGCAACGGGAATCGTGCTGCTCGCGCCCTTGAAGTCTGAGCTATCAAAGAGTGGCTTTTGATTTTCGTCCAAGTTACGGGGGAAAGCACCTGGCGCCGCGGCACCCGATGAAGGCACGCCGATACTCGAGTAGTGGTGACCATAACTGATGCCACCACCGGGTAGCCCGATTTGGCCGATCATGGTCGCCAGTACCGCCGCCATCCAATAGGGTTGTTCGCCGTGTTGCTGGCGCTGGATGCACCAACCCATCATGAACTGAGTGCGACCCTTGACTAAGGTTTTGGCTAAATCGCGGATAACATGGGCTTCAACACCACAGATAGGCGCGGCCCATTCTGGGGTTTTGGCGACGCCATCTTTAGTGCCCATCACATAGGGCACAAACTCTTCAAAGCCTAGGCTGTAGCCTTGGATAAATTTATCGTCGTAGAGCTTTTTGCTGATCATCTCGTGGGCGATCGCCAGCATTAAAGTCACGTCTGTCTGTGGGTTAACGTAGAGTTGCTCACAGCCCAAATAGGCTTGGGTCTTAGTCACCACAGGGTCGATACTGATAACGCGGATCTTGCCTTGCTTCACTTTCTCTTTTAACTGCGCAAGATAGGCAAAAGATTCATGGGTTTCCGCATTCCAACCCACTTGCAGGTTCTTGTAAGGATCGTTCGACCAGAGCACGATAGTGTCGCTGTGTTCTAAGATCAGCGGCCATGAAGTGCCTTGGGCATACACTTCGGTTGAACCTAACACATAGGGCAGAATCGTTTGGCCTGCACCTGTGGAGTAGTCGCCGATTTTCTTCACATAGTTGCCGTGCATCCCCACCGCACGTTGCATATGACTCGTGCTGGAATGCAGTTGACCCGTGGCGCGCCAACCGGTTTGACCCGCATGCAGACCTGATGGACCGTATTGGGTTTGGACTTCATCTAATGAATGCTTAAACAGTGTTAATGCCTTGTCCCACGTTACGCGAACAAAGCGGAAATCACCCCGTTGATGGGTATTACTCCTATGACCTTTGAGTAAAAAATCTAATCGAACCATAGGGTAACGTACACGGGATGGATTGTAGACCATGCCGCGGATGCCGTTAATCATATCCGTTGGATACTTATCTAAGTCGAAGGGTTTCACTTCGGCAATGACGCCGTTTTTGCGCTTCATTTTAAAGGCGCCGAAGTGTGAACCTGTAGTTAGCCATTCGTCTTCATTGATGCCCGCTTTGGCTAAGGCATTTAAGGGCGCTAACACTGAGCTGCCACCTAAGACAACGAAAGAGGATGAGGCGATACCCTTTAAAAAGTCTCTTCTGTTCATGGTATTACTCCCGAATTAGTGCTCTTTTTTCACAAAAGTTGACGAATGTTCCTGCAGATATTTCTGCACTAGCGCTTGGGTGTCTTGGTCCATATTCACGAAGGCCAACATGCCTTGGAACATTCCCGGCCAAGTATTGGCGTCAAAGTGCGCCTCGTCGGGTTGGGTATGGCAAACACTGCAGCTGGAGCGGAAGGTATCGCGGGCATAACCCCAAAGTGGTTGCAGCTCGGTCAGCAGATAATCCTTATCGGTCCAGATTTGTGCTTCGATACGCTGCCATTTAAGGCCTGTCATAGGATCTTCTTTTTCTTCAAAGGTTTGGATAACACCTTCGGTTTCGGCTGCGTCTTTGGTTAACTGTGCCGACAGAATGTTCACGCCAAAGTCCATGTAGATCACGCGGCCAGCACCAATCTTTTTACGCCAGCCATCGATGCCGATCTTGATGCGTTTGCCTTGGGTTTCGAGCACTTTGACTTTCGTTGCTACGTTGAGTGTGCCTGCTTCCACATCGCCTTTATCAGTGAAGAATAAGGGTTTAGTCAGGGCGCTATAGTAAGTTTGATTCGTTTCAACTGAGCTAACACCCGATCCGACTTCTGCAATCAGTTCTGGTGCGCGGGCAGTGCCCATTTCCGGTAAATGGTGAGCAATACCTTTATGGCAATCGATACAGCTTTGGTCGATTTCTGCGGCGCGTTTCATCTGTTTTTGTGCCAGCGGTGACATGGCTTCCCATTTCATCGAGTTGTAGTTGTGGCAGTTTTTGCAGGCTAAGGAGTTGTCGCGGTCGAAACGTTTCCATTCACGGCTAGCCATTTCTAAGCGTTTGGCTTCGAATTTTTCAGGGGTGTTGACTGTGTTAAATAACCAGCCCCAGACGTCGTGGGAGGCTTCCATCTTACGGGCGATTTTACGGCTCCAATTATGGGGCACGTGGCAATCGGGGCAGGTGGCACGAACGCCAGAGTGATTCGACCAATGCACAGTTTCCTGCAGCTCTTGGTAGGGTTTGCTTTCCATACTGTGGCAGCTAATACAAAAAGCTTCGGTATTGGTGGCTTCGAGTGCAGTGTTAAATCCGCCCCAGAAGATGATACCCATGATAAAAGCGCTGATGCTGACGGCGCCTAAGGTCAGCGCTTTGGTGGGTTTGTTCAGTGTGCGCCAGAGGTTGGTTAACCACTTCATAATCGCGTCCTCAAAAAGTAACTATATGTTAAATAGATGTAAATTAGTGGCCGACAACGCCGCCGAAGGCTTGGATCATCCAAATGATGAAGCCGTAAATACTGATCCCTGCGATAGTGAGCGCGGGGAAGAGTAAAAAGATGATGAACCCGAGCGCTTTTAATTCATTTTTGCGCGTGGATTTCTCTGATGTAGGTGTTTGTATGTTTGGCTTTGTCATTGGGGTCGACTCCGATCGAAAGCGATTTTTGATAGGAGCACTATAGAGGGGAGATATGAATGGACTTGCTTGCTGTGATGAATGGGGTTTGACAATATATGAAAGATTATGAAAACTTTTTAAGGGCGTAAGCTTAGCGCTGCTCTGGCAGACTTCGGTGGTGATTAATGTGAGTTCAATGGGCAGTTATTGCCTAGGTTTGGGCGGTTTTTTGAACAACTGATTTCGGCTTTTGCCGCTAATTTTTTATCGAAGTGCAGGCGATGTCTTAGCTATCTTTGGGAGATTCCAGTATCATCCGCGGCCAACAACGGCTGCGTCTACATGATTAATGGCTTTTTAATCATCGCGAAGCATCACTGCTTGCAGATCATGGATTTTTCCCACAGTAGGAAAATGATGTGGATCTCTCACCCAAGTCTGATGGATTTGGGGCTCTAATCTGCCGCAGCCAGCGTCGCCAATTGCGTTTTAGGGTAATTGGTACCGACCCCATTTTAAGAGATCACAAGGTATAACAACATTATGTCTGAGCAATTGAGTTCAACAGCCGTACCCTCTGGTTCGTTTCTGGACCGTTATTTTTCTATTCAACAACGTGGCAGCACAGTTCGCCAAGAAGTGATTGCGGGATTAACAACTTTCCTCGCTATGGTCTACTCGGTGATTGTGGTGCCAAACATGTTAGGCCAAGCGGGATTTGATCCTGGCGCCGTGTTTATCGCTACCTGTTTAATTGCATCATTTGGTTCTTTGCTCATGGGTTTATGGGCAAACTTACCTATGGCGATTGGCTGCGCGATTTCGCTCACCGCCTTTACGGCCTTTAGCTTAGTGCTCGGTCAGGGCATGTCGATTCCGGTTACCTTAGGCGCGATTTTCCTAATGGGCGTGACCTTCACGCTTGTGAGTGTGACCGGTGTTCGTCAGTGGGTGCTGGCTAATTTACCTAAGGGCATTGCCCACGGTACTGGCATAGGTATCGGCTTGTTTTTACTATTGATTGCGACTAACAGCGTGCAATTGATTGTGGCCAATAGCGCAGGCTTGCCGGTGAAGTTGGGCGACATTAACAGCTTACCTGTTATCGCGACTATTCTAGGTTTAGCGGCAACTATCGGTTTAGAGCGCCGCGGTGTACCTGGCGGTATTCTGTTGGTGATTATCGCGTTATCGGTATTTGGTTTAGTGTTCGATCCGAGCGTGAAATACCAAGGTTTGTTTGCCTTGCCTGATTTAACCTCAGAGCATTCACTGATTGGTCAGCTTGATATCATGGGCGCCTTTAATCCTGTGGTATTGCCTATCGTATTAGCGTTAGTGATGACGGCAATTTTCGATGCGACCGGCACTATCCGTGCTGTGGCTGGCCAAGCGAATTTGCTCGATAAAGACGACAATATTGTCGGCGGCGGCAGAGCCTTAACCTCAGACTCGGTCAGCAGCATGGTAGCGGGTTTAGTGGGCGGCGCACCTGCGGCTGTGTATATCGAGTCGGCGGCGGGTACTGCGGCGGGCGGTAAGACAGGTTTAACTGCGACGATCGTTGGCGTACTGTTTTTATTGATGATGTTTTTAGCGCCATTAAGCTACTTAGTGCCAGCCTATGCGACAGCACCTGCTTTGATGTACGTGGGTTTGTTGATGCTGAGTAACGTAGCAAAACTTGATTTTGACGATAAAGTCGATGCCATGGCAGGCTTAACCTGCGCTGTGTTTATCATCTTAAGTTGTAATATCGTCACAGGTATTATGCTGGGCTTTGTGACCCTAGTTGTTGGCCGTATTTGTAGCGGCGAATGGCGCAAACTGAAAGTAGGCGTGCTCGCCATTACCTTAGGTTTAGTGGTGTTTTATATGGGTGGTTGGGCGATTTAAGTTAGGCAAACTGAGTGATTTTAACTGAGTTATTGTAAACAGAAGCGAGTGCAGTCTTAGGATTAGCACTCGCTTTGATTTTGTGCCCGGTATTCACAATAGGCCCGCAGTAAGTCTTTCCAAGTGACAATTCCAACCAATTTACCGTATTCTAACACCGGCAAGCAGCCTATATCATTGTCTAACAAAATACGCGTTGCCGTGTCTAAATTGATGTGGGGCGCAACGGTAACCGGATTACGGGTCATCACTTGATGCACACGTTTTTGCAGGGTTTCTAAATCTCTTGCGGTTTCGGCGCTACTGCCCAAGTTGGGGCTAATGGCACGCAGCAGATCCCGCTCCGATAACACGCCTTCAAGTTGATACTCATCGACGACCAACAAGTGATGAAAGCTCGCTTGGTCGAAGATTTCCTTCGCCACAGTTAATCGGTCGTCCATTTCAACCGTGACGACTCGGGTACTCATAATATCGGCGATAATGATCGGCATGATGATCCCCTGATAAGCTTGCGCATCCTAGGATGCACTCTGTTAATGCGCTGCATTACAGTTACTTATAACAGAGTGGTGCATGTTTAGCCAACACCCATTACAAAGTTTTAACTCAAAGATCTTGAACCTCTGGCTCATCATCCGCTGTGATTGGCATCCGCTCCGATTCGGGCAAGTGCGCGCCTATGTAGCGTTGATACTTTTTGCCTTTCAGTTTGTGGGTGTCCACCAGCACTAAGCCATCGATACAATCGCCAAAGTCGGCGTCGATACCAAAGGCGAGAAACTTAACCCCATCAGCCTTACACAGCTCACCATATTGCTTATAAAGAGTCGGCACGGCGGCGCCCATACTCGCGAGCACTTGTTTGAGTTGCTTGAAGTTACTCTGATAATCCTCGGAGAAATATAAATCATCTAACTTGGCTTTTTGGGATTTGGATAAACCAAAGGGCGACATGGAAACCGCCATCTGCTGCGCAGGCGCAAATTCCCGCGAGTAAAAGTGTACGAGCATTTCTCTGGCGCTACCGGGCAATTGATTGCTGATGGACACTGGGCCAAATAGGTAGCGGTATTCAGGGTGTTTGGCGAGATAAGCGCCTATGCCAAACCACAGATAATCTAAGCTGCGTTTGCCCCAATATTTAGGCTGCACAAAACTACGGCCAAGTTCTAAGCCTTGCTTCACGAAGGGCATAAAGCTGTCGGCGTATTGAAACAGCGATTGGCTGTAGAGGGCGTTTTCGCCGTATTTTTCTAAGATTTTGTCGCCACTGGCAAAACGGTAGGCACCGACAATTTCAAATTGCTCTTTATCCCACAGCACTAAGTGCTGGTAGTAGGAATCGTATTTGTCGATATCGCGGCGTTTGCCCGACCCCTCACCCACGGCGCGAAAGGCGATTTCCCTCAGGCGACCAATTTCCCGCATGATGGGATTGCTGTCGTGGTGCTGGTATAGATAAATCAACTTGTTATCTTGCGTTTCCCCTAGCAGTTCGCATTGCTGCAGCGCCGCTTGCAGTTCGCGGCGCGATTCAGGGTGGGCGATAGCACTTTGGGTGATAAACAGCGGATCTTTATCTTTGCCGATACGATACAAGTGATTTTTAAGCAGTTTTATCTTGGTCTTGAGTGGAAAGTCCATCGACCGCACGGCTTCATTGGGAATAAGCTCGCCAATGCGGATCGGCATATTGCGTTTGGCCTGTTTGAACATTTCCTTCACCAACAGCAGTGTGGCAAGTGGCTTGTAAATCATAGATGCGCCGTAGAAGGTCGCAGAGTTTTTGGCATCTAAAAATATCGGCAGTAAGGGGGCATTACAGGAAATCGCCATCTTTAAAAAGCCTGAGTGCCATTGGGTATCACGCACGCCGTTAGGGCGAAGGCGCGAAACTTCGCCCGACGGGAAAATCAGCACAGCGCCTTCGTTACGCAGGTGCTGGTGGATTTTTTCTAAATGCTGTTTCGGTGTGCCGCCCGTCATATTACGCACAGGCAGTAAGATTGAGTGCAGCGGTTCCAGCGCCATCAAGAGTTCGTTGGCGACGACTTTGATATCAGGGCGAATTTCACTGATCAGTTTGATCAGCGCTAAGCCATCGAGCGAACCTATGGGATGGTTGGCGAAGATCACCACTCGGCCTTCGCAGGGAATGTTTGCTATCTCATTGGCGGGCACGGTAAAGCTAAAGTCAAAACTCGCCAGCACTTGCTCGACAAAGTCCACACCCTGTAAATAGGCATATTGATTGGCGATATCATTGCATTGTTTTTCATTGAGCAGGTAACGCAGCATGGCCTTGGCGGGTTTAGCGAGCCAAGGTTTGTCGTTGATAGAAGGCAGATTTTGTTCAACCATATTATCAACGGTAAAAATCATGCTCTTCGCCTTAAGCGCTGGTGGCTGCACGGCATGGTTATTATGGTTAAGGTTGCTGTTTAGCGTCTGGTCATTGTGTTCCATAGCGTTATCTGATTGATGAGTAATGTTATTTATTTGATTCATAGTGTTAGGCAACATCCCTTGGGCGAGTTTCGCCGGTATTTGTGTTTGGCATTTGCTGCGCTGCCGTTTTTTGTTGTTTGTTTTTGTGCGTCTCAGGTGGCTGTTGCACTAACGCTATGCTGCTGAGAATATCGAGATTGAGTGTCTGTTCATTCCAGCGACACAGCTGTAATTCACCGTTAAGGGTTTCTGTGATTAAGCTGCAGTTTTCAACCCAGTCACCGTCGTTGGCGTAGATGATCTGCCGCTGCTCAGGCGTACTTTGGGGCGTGCAGTATTGTGCTGCTCTGGGGTGAGTTGAGAGTTCTGGCTGATGGATATGGCCGCAGATCACGCCGTCAACATCGAAATGCTGGGCATAGTTGAGCACCGCTTGGCGATAATGTCCGATAGCGGCTTGAGCCTTACCCACTTTGGATTTGATGTAACTTGCCAGTGACCAATAGGGATAACCTAAGCGTTCCCGAAGGCTGTGGAGATTGCGATTAAGGAACAGCAATAAGTCATATAAATGGTCGCCCAATATGGCGTAGAAGCGACCGACACACACATCGGCATCAAACTGATCCCCGTGGAGCATCAACAATTTATGGCCGCCAATTCCGTGGTGAATATGTTGGCGGGCAATTTTGATATTCCACAGGCTTAGTTCGGCATAGGGTTTGATCAGCTCGTCGTGGTTGCCCGGCAGATAAATCACTTGGGTGCCGTTTTGTGCCAGTTCAATGAATTTTTGTAGCACCTTATTGTGGCTATCAGGCCAATGCAGCTTACGTTTCAGCGCCCATAAATCGACTATGTCACCGACCAGATACAAGTGCTGACAACGCACAGTTTCAAGCAAACTTAGCAGGTAGTCGGCCTTGCAATCTTTACAGCCTAAATGGATATCCGATAGCCAGAGGGCGTTAACTGTGATGCTTGGTGTATGGGGTGATGCCGTCTGGTCTGAAGTTAATGCGGATGGGGTAAAAGAAGCTGAATTGAATCGATTTGAGGGTGTTGGTGCAAATGTCGGAACTGATGTAGGTGATTGCGTCGAGCGGTTAAAGATAGGAGGTGAAAGGCTGGGGTCATTTATCTGTCCCTGCACTGTTGTTTCAAATTCCTTGAAATTAAATCCTGTCATCTCGTATTCACCCCATTAGGCTGTTAACGAATATGAGCTTAGTGAGGGGCTTTGACTGAATGATGAAGTTTAGATGACATGCAGATGACAAAAGGTGGATTAGCCTAGACTGAACCTGTCAAGATTCACATCAGGATGCAATTAGAACCGACAGTTAGTTTGCAGCATGAATTGTCATTGTTTCCCCTGTGACTCGCCATAAACTCGTCCCTGAGGGCTCGACGACGGCATCCATGCCGCCAACGGTCACAGTTGCAACAATGCCAATCTTAATTAACACTTCTGCTGTTCGTTTAGCTAAAAAGCTATTGCCCCAAAGTGGGTTTTGCAGTTCAAAAGGGGAATAGGTCAAGTAAAGCTTTGCCTATATAAAAGTTGATGGTTCGACTTAGAAGTGATGTACCCCATCTTTTTTGTAGTTTGAATGCGTTAATTAAAATCAAAATCAAAATCAAAATCAAAATCAAAGTCGTGGGGCTTCACCCCACACCCGACCAAGGAGGACTGCTCGTCCTATCCTCCTTGGATGCTCCATGACGCCCCTAACGGAGTTGAAAGCCCCTTGTGCTCATTGACAAATTTGCTATCGCTTCCGAAGGATGCATCCCTGCACCTGCGAAAGCTAGCTCGCCATCCATGGCGAGACTCACGCCATTTGTCTATTCGCCCTGCGGCAACTCCGAAGGGAGGTGTATTCCTTGGAGTTTTGAGTCGTTAGATAGCGATTCATCAGCAAAAAAATAAGCGTGAAAGAACGAGAAAGCTAAAACGATATCAAGTGATTACCCATCAAACTGTATAAAAAACCGCTACCGCAAAAAAGCAAATTCCTATAGCATCATTTATACCAATTGACACGGATGTGGCAGCGGCCAAGTCCAACAAGCGATTTATGCCCTGCAAACAGCGCAGCGCATAAATACTAAGACGTTAGGACTATATAAGGAAATATCATGCTTAAGCTTTTAAATGTTTTCTCCGTAAGCCTTGTTCTATTTCTTTCCGGTTGCTCTAAGCCAGGACTGGAATTAACGAAAGAGCAATATGGAGAAAAGTGGCCATTAACCGTTTCATCAGGGCATGTAGAATGCAAAAATAATGCTGTTATTTTTCATTCTAATGGAAAAACATATGCTGTAAATGGTGTGGCTAAAACTCAAGGTTACTCTGAAATTAATGCAATCTGGAAAGATGACCCCGCATTTTTTGAAATGGCAGCCGAAATTGCTAAGGCAGAAAATACTGCTGTTGATGAAGTTATAAAATCAATGGGATCGCCAACCAAAATTAGTATTAGTCCAGTTTTGGATAGCGGCCTTAAATTATGTAAGTAATGAAATTTGCCCGTCCTAACAAGGTGCGGCACTCGGGGCCTGCGGCGCTCACAAGTTCGTGCGCATGCGCACGGCGTTAATTTATAGAAATTTTAATCCGAAACTCAAAAATTAGAGTTGGGAATCTAACACGCTTTTGTCCAAAAACGTGCTGTTTATTTCTTTAAAACTTACTGACTACGCCAATGCTAGAAAGGTGAGCCATGGTGATTAGCGAGACGACCGTCCGCCCCATGGACGGGGCGGTCGAGCATCCAAGGACGGACTTACTGCGTGTCGGTGAGCGAATGCCATGGCTCATCATAAGCCAGCACTTAAAGAATTAAATGACCAAGTTTGATCCTTCAGCTGTCTATCCAGAAATTCTTAAAGTACTTCTGTCCAAAAGTGAGTTGTGTGGTGTCGAGTGGAGATTGTACGATTAAGTTACGCTATATAATCAAATCAGCCAGTTCGTGTATGAGTTAGTGCAAAAAGGGGAGTCAGTTAATCTGACTCCCCTTTTTTGGAACGCTTGTTGGACTTACATTAAAACCTACGTTAGGCCCAAACTAGCGTAATGTTAGAACAATAAATGCGCTACACCCGCGATAACAGGCAGAGTCACTAAGGTACGTAGAATAAATACCATGAAGAGTTCAACAAAATTGACGGGGATTTTACTGCCGATAAGTAATGCACCCACTTCACTCATGTAGATCAATTGAGTCACAGATAGTGCTGCAATTACAAAGCGGGTCATATCCGATTCAATCGAACTGGCCAGAATCGACGGAATAAACATATCCGCAAAACCCACCACAATTGTTTTAGAGGCTTCAGTCGCTTCAGGAATATGCAGTAATTCGAGTAATGGAATAAACGGCATACCCAGATAATTAAAGATCGGCGTGTGCTCGGCAATAATCAGCGCCAAAGTACCAATGGCCATGACGACAGGGAGAATGCCAAACACCATATCGACAACGTTTTTAACGCCTTCATTCAATACGCCTTTGATACCACCAGCACTGGCAGCTTTTTCTAAGGCTTTATCAAAACCCCAAGAGAAAGCATTGCGATCCGCAGGGATCAACTCATCATCTGGCGTGCGTGGGGTATCGTCTATGTAGTTGTCTTTCTTCCACGATAGCGGTGGCAGCTTAGGCACAATCACAGCGGCGGCAAAACCGGCGAGACACACAGTCAAATAGAAGGGCACAAACATGTGCTCTAACTTAACTTGCGAGATCACGACTAGGCTGAAGGTAATCGATACCGCCGAGAAGGTTGTGCCGATAACCGCCGCTTCTCTTTGGGTATAAAAACGGGCTTCGTATTGTTTGCTGGTCAGCAAAATTCCCACACTGCCATCACCTAACCATGAGGCCATACAATCAATTGCACTGCGACCCGGTAGATTGAACACGGGGCGCATGATTTTGGTTAATAGTGTGCCAAACAGTTCGAGCAGACCGAAGTTCAGTAACAGCGGCAACAACATACCCGCAAAGATAAAAACAGAGAACAATACGGGCAGTAAGTCATTTAAGACTAATGCACCAGTGCTTGTGGAGTTAATAGCCTCTGGGCCTAAGCCTAAATAGGTCAGTACGACAAACACTGCACCTATGATCCGTGTGACCAACCATAATGGACTGACATTTAATAAGGCATTAAGGAAGTGATTCTGGGCCACAAACTTAGGCTTAAATGCTTTTGACAGCGAAGAGGCCAGCGCCGTAACCACGATAATTATGGTTACTATAAGGGTTAACACGCCGCTCAATGCGCCTTGCAGTGCTTTAGAGATAATCGCGATAGGAATAGTGATCGCATCGTTGTAACTGATAGGGGTCATAAATAACAACAGACCGATCAGTGAAGGGACGATAAAGGTGAGTATCGTCTTAATGTTTCGATTTTTATTTTCAGTAGCCAATTTTGTACACCTTAAAGTACGAGTCGTACATGGTAAATTTGAATTAATAGCCGCACGTAACACGCTGTTGACGCCAATTAAGGTGCATTTAAATTCAACTCAAAAACGAGAATGGGGAAGATTACTCGCTTAGCTTGTCTATGTAAAACGATTCGCTAGTTAGTTTGATATAAGCAGCAAAACAGCATAGTTATTTTACTTAAGTTGTCGGTGATATTAGGTCGATGCTTTCGGGTGGGTACAAGTAAAAACTCATTATAAACATTGTGTTAAGTATTATTGTTTCTGGTGGGTTAATTCTTTGTGTGGTGTTGTAGTTAAAACGATTGAGATGTTGTTTCTGCACGAAAAAACATCAGTAACTTTAGCCTTACAGCCCTATTAGTTGGTTTTTTGTGCGATTTAAGCGGGCTATCGTGATAACACTTTCTACATGGCGTGGGCAGCAAGGCTTTACGGCTACCACTGTGATGCTCAGTCTATTTTGCTACTGGGCACATTTTTATGCGACAAGCAGTTAAATCTGCTCAGTGAGATGAGTGATCTACCTCAGCATCCTGATGCTTTAGGTGTTGACTAAATAGTCGCTAATAACGATGAAAGTAAAAATATTATTCATAAAGCGGATACCCGCCGCTTTAAATCTTCTCATTTCCATGTAAGTTAGTATCATTCCTATCCAACTCAAGTATTCATGACGACAAAAGTAGAGAAGATTAAGATTAAAGGCGGCTCGACATTGGCCATTAAGTTTGGTTTTCTGGGGATCTTTGGGCTTCTAATCGGTATTGTGATGACTGTTTTAGGATTCGATGATGTCGAGTCCCATCGCTTTAATTTTTTAAATCATACCCTTAGCGAATTGGGGATTTATGGTCACTCGTCTTTTGCTGTGATCCTTAACGGGGGATTGTTTTTTGGCAGCTTAAGTCTTGTGTTTTATTGTTTGTCTTCGCTACAGCAGGTGATGTCTTTTTGGGGATATCCTTTCTTTATTAGTTTGGCGTGCACTTTTTTAGCCTTAGCGAGCGTGGGATTATTTCCGGTGAACGTGTATCACTTGCACGTTTTAGGGTTGAAATGGTTTTTCTATCTGGGAAGCTTAAGTGCAATTTTCTACTTAGCCTGGGTCTGTCTCGGCAAGTCTTATTTTGGCCGTTGGACTGGGTTATTAGCCCTCATTGTGCTGTGCAGCATGATGACGTTTCTGTATGCGCCGCAATTGGATTTAGGTTTGACCGAAGGCGATAGGCCGTTTTATCAGGAGATGGTATTGCAGCTGCCGCGTCCTAGTTTGTGGTGGCCAGCCCTACTGGAATGGATAGGGCTGGGGAGTCTATTGTGCTGGACCACTGTGCTGCTTTTCAGTCAGTTACACTCCAACCAAGATCGAACCAGCCAAGAGTCATGCACAGATCAAGAGTTAGGCTAGGGAGTCGCATGCATAGCAAGGCCCGCTTCTCCAAACCAATAGCCGTTACACTGGGTTGTCTCTAGGTTCGCATCGCTGCCAATAGCAACGTTTTGAGCATTTTCAGACGTGTTAATCGCATCGACCAAGCTATTGGCTATGGTGATGCAGTCAAAGCTACTGGGTGATACCCGAAACACATCCACGCCCATCTTTACCATGGTTGCTATTTCACTGCGTAAATCTAAACAGCTAGCGGATTGGGTTTGGATCCCATTGAGCCTGAGTAAAGGCTGCTGCTCTTGGGTTTGCGCGAGTAGCCCTTTGCTGTATTCACGGCACACAGTTTCACAATGATCTTTGGTGAGCTGTTTGTGCCTAGCGGTAAAGCAGCGCGCCGAATGGGCGAGGGGCAAATAGCCGTGGCCGAGGACCTCTACTTCAAATGGCGGCTTTTGTTGGATCACTTGGCTAAGCCAAGCCTTTGATAGCTCCACTGGCATCACAAACCTTTGCATCCCAAATCGCTGCAAAATGTCTAAACTGGCGCGATTGTAGTTATTGATACTCGCGCCGCAGACGAAGGGCAGCTTGTGCTCGTTGGCGAGATAGACTGCCGCCATATCGTTCGCTTCAACCATAAATTCGCCGTTATTGACCTGGCGTTTCAGCTCAGTATATTCCGATGGCGCTTCGATTAACGCCAGCGTTGAAATCACCACTTCTTTACCCGCCTGCTTAAGCATCTGTGCCAGTTCGAGATAATCGCCCCACTTGAGTTCGCGTCTGCGGCTGCAAACGGCCTCGCCTAAATACACTAAGGGAATTTGACTGGCGGCGACTTGCTGATAAAAATCTGTGACCTGTTGTTTTTGCCAGCAATACAACAGCGGGCCTAGGGAAATATGCATTACTTATCCTTTGTTAATCTGGCGCTCTGTCCATTAACCTTTATTGCCAATCACGCTCGTAGGCGCCAAGTGTGGTGATTTGACCCTCGGAAACTTTTGCAAGGGCTTGTTCCCAATGGGGTTGGTTTTGGCTTGTTGAGTACAGTTCGGGGTTATCTCGATAGGTGTCTATGGCTTGGCGCCAAACTCTCGTAACTTGCTCAACATAGGCCGGGCTGCGTTGGCGGCCTTCGATTTTTAGCGACACTATGCCCGCCTTGGCGAGTTCTGGCAGTAGACTTAAGGTATTCAAACTGGTTGGTGATTCGAGTAAATACTGCGGCGAATCTTGATCTTCCGTGATGTAACGGCCTTTACATACCACGGGATAACCCATCTGTTCATCGAGGGCCGACTTATCAATCAACACATCATTGAGCAGCGTTAATCGGTTCTGACCTTCTTCCTGCCAGCGCACGTGTTTTGCCGGTGAACAAGAGCCGCCGGTGTTGGGCGATTGACCCGTCACATAGGACGACAGCTGGCAACGGCCTTCGGCCATAATGCACAGGCTACCGAAGGCGAACACTTCTAAATCCACTGGGCTAACCTTGGCAAGGTCACGCACTTGTTTTATCGATAACACCCGCGGCAACACGACTCGGGCGATGTTAAAAGCTTCCTTATAAAAGCTCAGCGCGCCCAGATTGGTCGCGCTGGCCTGCACCGATAAATGCAGTGGCAGCTTGGGATAGTGCCTATGGGCATAATCGAGTAAAGAAAGATCGGCGACAATTAATGCATCCATACCCAGTTTTGCCGCTAAATCAATGGCCTGATACCAGCGGTGCTCTTCACCGGGTTTTGGAAAGGTATTTAAGGTCAAAAAAATTTTCTTGCCGTGCTTTTGCGTCAGCTCAGTGGCTTCTTGCAACTTTGCGGGGGTAAAGTTTAATCCTGCAAACGAGCGGGCGTTGGTGTCGTCTTTTAGTCCTAGATACACAGCGTCGGCTCCGGCATGTAATGCCGACTTTAGCGAGGCCAGATTTCCTGCTGGACACAACAGCTCCATAGTGATGCTCCCGATAAAATGATAGCCGCTGAGTGTAGGTAAGATTGAATGGCGATGAATTGATTTAAAACAGGTTTAAGATCATAAAATCCCGATAAACTGGGATATATATGTTTTATTCTTGTAGGGTTTACGCCATGTCCGCTGTTTTTTCCGCAAAAATCGCTCAGCAACTTTTAGAATTCACTCCAAAAGCCATTGGCTTTCCCCTTGCTAAAATGCCCTTTAGCCTCAAAGCGAAAGTGATCACCCAATTACTTGGGCTGTTACTCGCTGAGCAAGCAGCAGACGATGAACTCGGATTTTTGAGTGATAAATGGGTTGCGATCCGAGTGGATGATTTAAATCTGGCCTTTGAGGTGAGTTTTAATGGCAAGTGGCAAGTCAGAGAGTTGACCGACGCGCAGGTGAGCTTTAGTGCCAACTCAGCTGAATTGGTGTTAGTGGCAGCAGCAAAGGAAGATCCCGACACGCTATTCTTCCAGCGTAAGTTGAGTATTGAAGGCGATACAGAATTAGGGCTCGAAGTGAAAAACCTGCTGCTCAGTATCGAATTTGCCAGTATGCCGACCCCAATTCGCCTCAGCATTGCAAAACTCGCCGCTGTGATTGAGCGTTTACAAATCGAAGCAAAACCAACGGTTATCCTTGCTAAGTCTCCAAGTTTTAATTAATTCTAACTTTGTGTTCCGAAGATATAAAACAAAAAGCCCCGATGAGAAATCATCGGGGCTTTTTTGAAACTGTTTGCTATTAATAATTTTGTGTCGCTGTTAAGTTTACTTTTGCGTTAACACGGCAAATTTCACTAACAGTTCGTCGTTGGATTCGACGCGGTTTGGATCTGGGTCGATGCAATCGATTGGGCAGACTGACACGCAAGTGGGTTTGTCGTAATGCCCCACGCATTCGGTGCAGCGGTCGGGATCGATTTCATAGATCTCTTCGCCCATAGTGATGGCCTGATTAGGACACTCAGGCTCACACATGTCGCAGTTGATGCAGCTATCGTCGATCAGTAATGCCATGACCTTAACCTAGTTCATGTGGGTTGCGAGTGTCCTGGCCCTGAGGCAGGTTACGCAGCAAAATACCGTGGCTCAAATCGACTTCTTTTGGCACGGGCAGATACACAGTGTGCCCCGAACCTAAGCCCGCTTCAACCGCTTCTGACTTGCGATTCTCGAGTTGTTCAATCGTCAGACTGATATTACCCTGCGGCGTCATCAGCTCGACACTGTCGCCAACGGAAAACTTGTTCTTCACTTCGATTTCAGCCAATCCCGCCAGGTTGCGTTTGCCCGTCAGTTCACCCACAAATTGTTGGGTGTCGCTGACTGAGTAGCCATAGTCATAATTTTGATATTCATCATGCACATGACGACGCAAAAAGCCTTCGGTATAACCACGGTGGGCGAGTCCCTCTAATTGATTCATTAGGCTGCGGTCGAAATCTTTACCCGATGAAGCATCTTCAATCGCGCGGCGATACAACTGTGCGGTGCGGGCGACGTAATAGAAAGACTTAGTGCGCCCTTCAATTTTAAGTGAGTCTATACCCATTTTGGTCAGGCGCTCAACGTGTTGAATAGCACGTAAGTCCTTAGAGTTCATGATATAAGTACCATGCTCATCTTCAAAGGCTGGCATGTATTCGCCGGGACGATTGGCTTCCTGTAGTAGGAAGATTTGATCCGTGGGCGCACCTGCACCTAAAGTCGTCGGAGTTTCGATTTGTACTGCATTAGGCATGGCAATGATGTCGCCGCTGTCGTTTTGCTGCGCTTCGTGCACGTCGTATTTCCAGCGACAAGCATTAGTACAAGTGCCTTGGTTTGGATCGCGTTTGTTGATATAACCCGAGAGTAAACAACGACCTGAATACGCCATGCAGAGGGCGCCATGCACAAACACTTCGAGTTCTATATCTGGGCAGCGTTGACGAATTTCTTCGATTTCATCTAAGGATAATTCGCGCGACAGGATCACGCGTTTGATGCCTTGGGTTTGCCAAAACTTGACCGAGGCCCAGTTGATGGCATTGGCTTGTACGGATAAATGCACCACTTGATCGGGAAACGCTTCACGTACCATCATGATTAAACCCGGATCGGACATGATCAGCGCGTCTGGCTTCATCGCCACTACGGGTTCCATGTCCTTGATATAGGTTTTTAGCTTGGCATTGTGGGGCGCTATGTTGCTCACAACATACAGCTTTTTACCCAGCGCATGGGCTTCTTGTATGCCTGTGGCAAGGTTTTCCATTTTGAAGTCATTGTTACGTACCCTTAGGCTATATCTCGGCTGACCGGCATACACGGCATCTGCACCATAGGCAAAGGCGTAGCGCATGTTTTTCAGGGTTCCAGCTGGAGACAGCAGCTCAGGTTTAAACATAATCACTCTCAAATTGGTTAATTAATCGATGAATAAATGGCGCGGTGCGCGGGGGCGGGATTTTACACAATGAAAGTAGGGTTATGCAAATTGCCCTTACTAACTTTAGTGGTACTTCACATTTTACGAATATAGCGCGTTTAGCTTTGAGCAAGCAGCGAGAAACATTTCAGCTCTGGTGATGATTGATGCAGAAGATTACAGCCGATAATTAAGCCAAAATTGATAACGCAATCATACAATTTATTAACGTCCGTTGCTTTTTTCTACGTATCTAATGACGGTCAGCTGATATACTCCAACTATCCAATGTTCATGTTTACAGATTGATGGGAGCTAAGATGTCTACCGAACATCTACTGTTAGTCAGTTTATTAAAAAAACTAAAAGATGATGCCTTAGTGCTACCGACGTTGCCTGAAGTGGCGATGCGGGTGCAAGAAGTGGTCGGACGCTCCGATGCGAGCCTTAAACAAGTGGCTGAAGTGATCGGCCAAGATGCGGCGATTTCTGCCCGTATCATTAAGGTGGCCAATAGCGCCTTATACAGCCGAGGTGTACCCGCTGAAAGCATTAATAGTGCGGTTTCACGCATTGGGTTAATTCAAATTAAAAGCATTGCAACGTCAGTGGCAATGGAGCAATTGTTCATTTCCACCAATGAAATGGTGTGGGAAGTGATGGATGAAGTATGGCGCACCTCAATTGATGTGACCGCCGCCGCTTGTTCCATGTTGCAGATGTATAACAAACGTCATTCAAGTAGTCGATTAAATTTCGACACCTTAACCTTAGCTGGACTCGTGCATAACATTGGCGCCTTGCCTGTATTGACGGAAGCCGAGGCTAATCCACATTTATTTACCAGCATTGATCAATTACGCGCGCTTGTTCGTAAAATGCAGGGGCCATTAGGTCGTGCTGTGTTAAAGAGTTGGGATTTTTCTACCGAAGTGATGGAAGTGGTTGAGCGCTGGGCCGATTTACCTTATCTGCCCGATCACGTCACCTATCTCGACTTTATCCGTGCAGCGGCCTTCTATACCGGTGAATTACGTGCAGGCACTGAGTTAGAACAACGTCTTGGTGTGTTTGTCGCCCGCGGTTTACCCGTGACAACCGATGATTTAGCCAGTGATGAGTTTATGGAAAAATTCCATTCAATTAGAGAAAGTTACCAATAATCGTTAGGCCTAAATGGAACTCAAATGGCACGTGAACACTGAATTGCAGTGCCATTCGATAAAAAGCTTACGCGGTAAAGCAGAGGCCAAGATATGTTCGAAATCGGGTTAGTTGTTGCTTCTCTCATTTTATTGATATTTTCATTGTATATACTGCAGGCAAAATATAGATCGCTACGGTCGCAGCAAAAATTCTTAGCACAGCTTTGTCTCCAATTAGAGCAACAAAAGATTGAACGCCAAGCATTAAACCTTGGCACGGTTCCCCAAGAGTTTGCGCCGCTCTACCATACCTTAAATGAATTATTGAAGGCCTTACCCGCAAGCGTGGGTAAGGATAAACTGACTGGACTGGTAAACCGGGTCGGCCTGAAACGTGCGCTGACCTCCATGATGCCGCTGACTCAAGGGACATTAGTGCTGATTGATATTTATCGATTTCGCTATGTGAATGATCTCTTTGGGTTTGTGTTTGGCGATATCCTGCTAAAGCAATTTGCGGAACGGTTAAACAGCTTAAGTTTATCCCCAAGGTTAATCGCACGGCTCAATGGTGATGAATTTTGCCTATATTACGAGCAAGCGTTGACTGAGGAGCAATTAGTCCATTTGAGAGGCCGTTTGCAGGTGCCTTTTAGCATTAAGAACACGCCAGTCAGCGTTAAACTTCAAATCGGTTGTGTGCATTTACAAGAACACCACGCCGATACGAGCCAGATGTTACGTCGCGTCGATTTGGCGCTGAAGAAAGCCCGCCACTCTCGTAGCGCGATTGCTTACTATGCCGAGAATGATGATATTCAACAGTTAAGAGAACTGAGAATTATCGATAGCTTGCCTAAAGGCTTGCAACGCAACCAAGTGTATATGGTATATCAAGCGAAACAGGATATTGCGACGGGACGGTGTTTTCAGGTTGAAGCCTTGATGCGCTGGGAACACGACGAGCTTGGGGTTATTTCTCCTGGCGAGTTTATCCCTTTAGCCGAATATGCCGGCATGATTGATTTAGTGAGCCAATGGGCACTCGATCAGGTTTTAGCGCAGCAGGCAAAATGGCGCGCGGCAGGAATACAATTGTGCGTTGCAGTCAATCTCTCTACACGGGATCTTGACAGTGAAACCTTGCCCCAAGAAATTGCGGCGAGATTAGCGCATTACAAACTTCCGCCCGAATCCTTAATGATTGAAATTACGGAAAGTACCTTAATGGCGGATTTAACTAAGGCGGTCGAAACCTTAGATAAAATTCGTGCGTTAGGGGTTAGGCTCGCAATTGATGATTTTGGTACCGGTCATTCTTCACTGGCTTACTTGAAACATCTACCCGTCAATGAAGTCAAAATCGATAAAGCCTTTTTAAAGGATCTTGAGCAGGATAAACCGTCGGAATATATCCTCGAAGCCAGTATTAATATTGCTAAAAAACTCGGTTATGAGGTGACTGTCGAAGGGATTGAAACCCTTGAAATTAGAGAAATACTCGTCGCTATGGGCGTCGATACCCTACAAGGCATGTATTATGCTAAGCCTATGAGAGCAGCAGAACTTGAAATGAATTGGGCTAAGCTGCATCACATTTAAATCAGCCATTCATTAAACCAACTCTGAGTAATGTTAAACCCAGTAAATCCGACATCAATTAACGTTAGGAGCAATTAACGTTAGGGCAGCTTTAATGAGTCGTTGCTCGCCCCATTCCTATGGGGCTCTAACGATATTCATTATCGCTTTAGTCAAATCGTCCGTATTAGTTTTGCACCTTTGAGGCAAAACCTTGGCTTAAAACGGCGATTAACTCCGCCGGCATAGGCGCTAATTGGCGAGCTTGATTCATACACACCATTTCAATGGTGGCGGTGACGGCAGGCTTTTTACCTTGTGGACGCCAAATCTCCTGCTGCCACACAGTGCGGTACTTACTTTCGAAGTAAAACTTAGTGCGCACATCGATAATATCGGCAAACTCCACCCCGTCATGGCACAGCATATCGCTACGATACACAGCAAAACCCAGTTGGTTTTGTTGCCACAACGCACTTAAACGCTCGGCACCAATCACATGCTCGCGGGCACGCTCGAAGTATTTCAAAAAGTTAGGGTGATACACCACGCCAGAAAAATCAGTATCTTCATAGTAGATTTGCACTGGGAAGGAGAAGGTCGGGCTAAATTGCGGCATGGGTTACGGCTATTTTAGATAGTTTTATTGCGCAATAGTTTAGCGGCTTATCTCTTTAAACAAAACCTTTAAAACGGAGATACAAAAGCGCTGTTGTGTGAAACGCAAAGGCTATTTGAGGTTGGCGACAGGCAGGGTTAGCTTGATCATGATTGAAATGTGACTGCTAAAAAGCAATGAGATTCGATTATGGGACGTTTTCCTATTTTATCGATAAAAGTAAGCCTCTGATCAACCCATGATCAAGAAATATCACGCTAATCAGGCAGTAAAATCACACTATCGTGTCTAAGTGCGTGCCTAAATCATTAATCACTTCCTATACTGATAGCTGGAATACCTTTCTTATGTTGATTTGCTAGGTTGAGAGCTTTATATGAGCGAAATAAAAAAATCAGAAATATTGACCGAAAGTGGCACAAATGAACTCGAAATTATTGAGTTTCATCTGCATAAGATACTCCCTAACGGTGGCCATAAGGTGTGTCATTACGGGATCAATGTCGCCAAAGTGAGGGAAGTGATTAGGGTGCCAGAAACCTCTGATTACCCCAATGCTCAGCCGCACATGGTGGGGGTGTTCTCGTTGCGAGAAAAGCTGATCCCTTTAGTCGATCTTGCCGGTTGGCTCGGAATATCTACACCGGAGGATTTAACCCACAAAGTCGTTATCGTCACTGATTTTAATAAGATGATTAATGGTTTCTTAATTGATAGTGTTCGTAGCATTCATCGTGTGTCGTGGGAGCAAGTTGAATCGCCGAGTCAATTTTTAGAAGCGGGTGAAAATGATTGTGTCGTTGCTGTGGTTCGCCGTGATGGTATGCTGATTATGATATTGGATTTTGAGAAGATTATTGCCGATATCAATCCTGAACTGAGTATGGATAAGTACGATGTCACGCTCGATAGGAGTGTGCTGATTAATGACAAAATGCTGGCCAAACGTGAAGCGAAAACGATTTTAATCGTCGATGACTCTGCCTTCATTCGTAAAATGATTGAAAATACGCTCCGTAGCGCAGGCTACAACATTATCACCGCTAAAGATGGTGGTGATGCTCTTGAAATGCTAATGGAATTTGAGAGCCTGGCTGAGCAAGATAATGCCTCTATTTCTGATTTTGTCAGTGCTGTTATCACGGACGTTGAAATGCCTCGGATGGATGGGATGCATCTGGTTAAACGATTAAGAGAATCCAAGGCATACCAACAAATGCCGATTGTGATGTTTTCTTCCTTAATGAGCGAGGATAACCGCACAAAAGCGATGGCCTTGGGGGCAAATGACACTATTACTAAACCAGAAATTGGCCGTATGGTCGGTATGATAGATAAATACGTATTCGAAGAGTAATGCCATTTCATTACGCTGCGATATTTGAATATCAGATACTTAGTACTAGATATGTGAATCGCAGCTACCAAGGTTTTGAGAGATTCTTCAATGACAAACGATATAAAAGTAAAAAGCCATATTCAACGAAGCGAATATGGCTTTTTTGTAGGGTAAACTTCGCGACTAGCGGATGATCATTTGATCGCGCTCAGGTCCAACAGAAACCATGCTAACGCGCACACCCATTAGGGCTTCAATACGTTCAACATAGTGTTGTGCTGCCACTGGCAGGCTCTCGAAGGTGCGACAACCGGTAATATCTTCGCTCCAGCTTGGCATTTGCTCATACACTGGGCTCAACGCGGCAGTTTGTGGCCAAATTGGGTTCTCAGTGTGTTCACCTTCATAGGCTACGCAGATTTTCAGATCTTTCATGCCTGACAGGCAATCAATCTTAGTCAGGGCAATTTCAGTTGCCGCTTGCAGCTCCACACCATTACGGGTGGCAACAGCATCGAAGTAACCCATGTCACGTGGACGGCCTGTGGTTGCACCAAATTCATTGGCGTTTTCACGGAAAGCGTCTTGCTCTTCCATAGCTGTCACTAAAGTGCCAGTACCCACAGATGAGCTAAAGGCTTTCGCCACAGCAATCACGCGCTCTGGGCGCAGGGCAGGTAAACCACTACCGATACCTGCGTAAGCCGCAGTCACGTTTGATGAGGTGGTATAAGGATATTCGCCGTAGACTAAGTCGCGGCCAGCACCTAATTGCGCTTCAAACAGTAAGCTTGCATCTTGTTTTTGTAATGCTTTTAATGGCTCAGTCACATTACAAATAAATGGACGCCATGGCGCAGTCACTTCTAACAACCATGCGGTCATTTCAGCGGCGGTTTGATTAAAATCGCAGCTTGGATAAAGTGCCTTTAATTGTGGCATTTTCCAGTCGAGCATAAATTGAATACGTTCTTGCAGCACTTCAGGTTGGTTTAACCAACCGACTAAAATGCCTTTTTTCATCACGCGATCACCATAGGCAGGTGCAATCCCTTGACGGGTTGAACCATAGGCTAAATCGCCAAGACGTTGTTCTTCTAAGGTATCTTCTAATGCATGCAAAGGTAAGCACAGGGTCGCACGGTCAGAAATGCATAACTTAACATCAACACCAGTCGCTTGTACTTCAGCAATTTCAATGCTGAGCTTTTCTGGACTGATCACCATGCCAGGGCCTAATACTGCAATGCAGTTAGGGTTGAAAATGCCACTCGGTAATTGGTGTAATTTAAAGGTGCCATAGTCGTTGACTACGGTATGTCCGGCGTTGTTACCGCCTTGAAAGCGAATACTGGCAGCGGCATCCGCGGCTAAATAATCTACGATGCGGCCTTTGCCTTCATCACCCCAATTTGCACCCACAACCACGATCGACGGCATAACAACATCTCCTCATTGATTAAGACGCTATGCTAGACCCGTCATTTGAATAAGAGAAATTAATTATGTTTATCATCTCAATAAGGATTTCATATATCATTGGCTATAATTAACGCTAACACGCAGCAAAAGGAGGTTTTATGCTCGATATCCATTGGTTAAAGACCTTTGTGACTTTGGCTGAACATAAGCATTTTGGCAAAGCGGCCACGGCGCTGCATATGACGCAGCCCAATGTTAGCTTGCATATTAAGCAGTTAGAGCAAAGCACTCGAGTCAAGCTGATTGACCGCAATCCTTTTCGATTAACGCAAGCGGGATTTCGCCTGTTAGAGAGCAGTCAGAAAACGTTAATGGAGCTGCAAATTTGTCAGGCGGACCTCAATGCGATTAATGACCTTAGCCAAGGTACCTTGACCATTGCCGCCAGCGACATTATTTCGCGGTTATTGTTGATCCAGCCGTTTCAGCTTTTTAAGGCGGAGTTTCCGGGGATCGATTTCTCGCTGCTCAATACCACATCATCCCAAGCTTCTGAACTGGTGAAAAATGCTGAGGCCGATTTAGGGTTTGTGATCGCGCAAAAGGAGAGTCAGCCGCTGCATTTTACTGAGTTACAACAGATAAAATGGTGTGCAATAGGGGACAATTTACAGCAATGGCAGCAGGCAAACCTCTCTGTGGATACGCCATTAGCCGAGCAACCGACGTTGATTTTACTGGGTCATGATACGCGAACCCGCGAATTGCTCGATCCCGCACTGCCGTCGCTGAGTTTACCGAATTACAGGATTATGGAGGTGGGCAGTGTTGACGCGCAAATCGATTGGGCCGAGGCGGGGTTTGGGGTGGCGATCGTGCCGGAGTTTTCGGTTTATACTAAGGCGAATTTGACCACTAAAGTGACTCCTCTGCCACAATTTCCTACAACCAGTTTGGGCTATATTGTGCGCCAGAATCAGATCCTGTCTAAGGCCATCAAGCAGCTATTATATTGGGTGAATCAAGAGATCATTCGCTCGCAGCGGTAGGGGATTAGTCTGAGACTAAGAGTAATTTTTCGTATTGGCCAGTGGCTTTTAGCTGTGATAAGCCCGCGTCGAGTTGGGTCGCTAAGGTCTGTGCCTGTGGGTTTTCCTTCGAGAATGCCAAAAAAATATCGCTGCTGTGGTTAGCAAATACTGGAATGACGTCATCATCCACGCCCATTTTTTTCAGGTTTTCCTTGGCGACTAAGTCGAACATCAATGCAGCATCTATGCGGCCAATCAACAATAAATTGATTAGCTGCTGCTGATTGGCGACGGTGACGATATTGAGCTGTTGCTGTTTGACTAACTTGGGGAAATCATCGCCATACTCATAGCTTTTAATCACCCCAATAACCGTGCCTTTAGGTAGCGCCCATTTATTATCAGCCAAAATAGGCTTCTGTTTCTTTTGATAAAAAGATGCGGTGGCGATAAATAATGGGGTTTTACCGAAGATGAAGCGCTGTTCGGTGCTGTTCTCGCGAGTGACGTTAAATACCCCGTCTACGGCGCCTTTTTCCGCCATCATCAAGGCGCGAGAATAGGGCACGACTAAGCTATTTACTTCAATATGCGATTGTTTAAAGGCGGCTTGGATTAAACGATGGGAAATGCCTTGGCCAAATTGATTGGCAAAGGGCGGCCAACTGTCTTCTGCGGCTAAGGTTATCGCCTGAGGCTGCGATTCTGCGGGCACGGCATTGCTTTCTTGGGCGAATGCCATGTTATAAGCCATGGATGCGAGTAATAAAACGATGCTAAGTATCAATGCTGATGGCAAATTTAATGCCTGCTGCATCCTGAGCTTCACTCTGTTCCCTACACGCATTTTGCTTCCATCTCCCAGCTTAATATATGGCTTTTATAGCATAAAGAATTATATCTAGACTAATGATTTGAATATTAATTATTGATAGCGAGTACTTTTGTGATGTTTATAGGATATTTCAACAACCTCAGTTCGCTGTGTGCGGGTCTATTACTTTCGTTTACTGTGTTTACCATATTTAAGTGGGATTTTGCGCTGGGCAACGAATGAACAGGCTTAGCATTTTTGCTAAGTAGAATAAATTGAAATGGATAGGTTTCAAAACTGCCATCAAACGAACCGCTACAGTGCTTAGTGAGGTTCGTTTGATGGTGTGTTGATGTTGGCAGGGCTATTTGACCTTGGTTGCTTGCATCGTAAACCAAGTCTTATAGGGCTGATACTTGTCATAGCACCAATGGAATAGCGTGCTGTAGAAGAAGAAAAAGATCAAAAAAACTGCTTCTAATCCCATGGCTGCCAACCAGCCTATCTGTAAAAACCAAGCGATGGTCGGTATGCTAATGAAAATAAGTCCCCCTTCAAATCCAAAGGTATGCAGTATTCGGGTTTTTAAAGTGCGTTGCTCTCGATTTGCCCCAAATACTCTGTCGAATCCTAGGTTGTAGAAGTAGTTCCATACCACGGTATAAAGACTCAAAGCGATACCGACTATGACAAGCTCACTGGTTCCCTTGCCTGATATGAGGGCAGAAACCGGGATAATAATTGCGAGTGCAATCGCTTCAAAGAGTAAGGCGTTAAAGATACGTTCTGTCGTTTTCATGGCTATTTCCCATTCATTCAATGTGACTATGGCCATAATTTTATCTAGTATAGGGATAACTAATAGTTAGATAGTATCGGTAAAAGCGATATGTTTAGTCTCGAACAACTCGAAGCCTTTATGGAAACCGTAGAATCGGGTTCATTTTCGAATGCGGCAAGGCAATTGAAGAAAGCACAATCCGTGGTTAGCCAGCATGTGATGAATCTTGAAATTGACTGTGGGGTGGAGTTATTTGACCGTTCGGGTCGTTATCCGGTATTAACGGCCGAAGGCAGTAAATTATTGCCCTACGCAAGAGCGACGATTCTTCAACATCGAAGACTCAAACATACCGCCTTATCGCTTTTTAGTCGTCAATCTTCAGAAGTGTGCCTTGCGATGGATGAAGGCATTCCGATACAGAGAATATCGGAAATTATTCAGTTGTTAGAAAGTGATTTCCCTAATATCGAACTTGAGTTTCTCAGTGCCTCAAGCATAGATATTATCGACATGGTACATTCGGGAAGAGCATCTACAGGACTGATTTTTAGCGAATTATCTATGCCAAGTAGTATAGATTTTGAGAGTATTGGTGTGATTGAATTCGATCTGTATGTGGCGAGTTCGCATCCCTTAGCGAAATCAGTTGCACCGAACATGGACTCATTGCGACTGTATCGACAATTATGCATCCGCTCACGTAATACTAAAACCAGCAGTTTTCAGCAGGCGTTCAGTCCTGATGTTTGGTATGCCGATAACTATTACGTGTTATTGGAGCTCGCATTACAGGGCCATGGTTGGTGTCTGTTACCAGAGCACATGGCATCCAGCTCAGTTTTATCGGGCAACTTGACTCGGGTCCCTATAGAGTTTGAGCAGATAGGCTGGTATGCAAACGTCGATGTGATCCAGCATCAAGATAAAAGCAGCTTGCCATTATTGAAACGACTCAGGCAACTGTTTAGAGAACTCTTGGTTGTGCAGAAGTAAATGGTTGGACAGAAGTAAATGGTTGGACAGAAATAAATGGTTGGACGGAAATAAAGCAAAGCATAAATAAAACCCCAGTTAAGTGAGGACTCAACTGGGGTTTATTGTTTGTGCGCATTAGGATTTGTGCATTAGAGTTTATGGGTCAGGACTCATCATTGCGCGGAAAGTTAGCGAGCACTAGCTCGGCGACTTTGCGTAATTCATTCGGGCAAATCCCACTGGTCGCTTGTACGGCCATGCCTTGCAATACTGTGCCGACATAACGGGCAAGCAGTAACGGCTCGGCATCTGCGGGCAAATCACCTTCATCTTTGGCGCGTTGCAATCTTTCGCACAGAGCGATTTCACCGTCGCGGCGACGATTAATCAAAGTGTCTTTAATCGCTTGCCCTGCTTCACTGCAGGTTAATGCCCCTTGAACAATCAAACATCCCTGCGGATGGCTTTTATCCACCAAAGAGCTCGCGGCCCCGAGCAGCATTGACTCGACCACTAAATAGGCGGTTTTTTGCTCCAGCGCGGGATAGAAAAATGCACAGGGGCGTTGTTCATATAATTCTATCGCTTTGAGAAATAACTGTTCTTTATTGCCGAAGGCGGCATAAAGGCTTGGCTTATTAATGCCCATAGCTTGGGTTAAATCGGTTAACGATGTACCTTCAAAACCTTTGCGCCAGAAGACCTCTAAGGCTTTGGCTAATGCATCGTCAGTGTCGAAGGCACGTGGGCGACCTACACAGGGCGTCTGGGTGACGGTTGACATCATTAGGCTCCTCAATTCTCAATTGCCCCTAGGATAGACATGGGTTTAGTCCGTGTCCAGCCACACTTGCTGACTGATGACCGACTAAGGGGATTTGTCTACTTAACCTGAACTCGGGATGACGAGTGTCGAAAATATAAATTTAACAAATTAAATCAATGATATAATTGATTAATTTGAAACGAAAAATCTATTTTCTGACTGAATGCGCAGATTTTTGCGCATATCAAGGCGCTCTGTCGTACGCCATAGCGAGCTATGGTTAGACAGAGCAACGCAGAGAGGCCCGAAAAGATGCCTATTCAGCGGCTCTGCTTATCCCGAGCTCAGGTTACTTAGTCATCCAAGGTGTCACCTAAGTTCAGCATTCAATCCGTGTCAGTCAGCGTTCGCCTCAATATTCATAAAAATGCTTTGAAGATCAAACTTGTGGCTTTCCGCCTAAGGGCGCATTGCAAAGTAAAGGTCAGTGCGCGCTTTTAATTTAATACCAATCGGTACATAAATTTGTTGACAGAGTCATTTTACGCTATATATTACCGTCCAGTACAGAATATTTTTTACCAGTCGGTATTTAAATGTGTGTGGTTCGAACAGCGTGACATGCCCGCCACTTTGAGGATAGTAATATGAAGAGCAATAAACCCTTACGAATAATGATGTTAACGGCTGTGGCCGCTTTCGTTCTGTCAGCTTGTGGTGAGCAAACAGCGCAGCAGGGACCAGCACCAAGTGCGCCTATGGTGGATGTCGCCCAAGTATTGCATGAGCGAGTGACCGAATGGGATGAGTTTACCGGCCGTTTACAGGCGCCAGAAAGTGTCACCCTTATCCCGCGTGTATCTGGATATATCGACTCAGTGAATTTTAAAGAAGGCGCCTTAGTGAAAAAAGGCGACGTGTTATTCCGCATCGACCCGAGCGTATTTGAAGTGGAAGTGGCCCGGTTAAAAGCAGATCTTGCTATCGCTATCTCTGCTGAGCAACTGGCCACAAATGACTTCGAACGAGCCCATAAATTGTTTGACCAAAAAGCGGTGTCTGCCGAGTTACTCGATACCCGTGAGTCAAACAAACGTCAAACCGCGGCTGCAGTGGCTTCGGTGAAAGCGGCACTGATGCGCGCCGAGCTTGATTTAGCTTATACCCAAGTGCAAGCGCCGATTGATGGTCGCGTGTCCTACGCGAATGTCACCGCGGGCAATTATGTCACCGCAGGGCAGAGTGTGCTGACCAGCTTAGTCTCTACCGCCAGCATGTATGCCTATTTCGATGTGGATGAGCAAACCTATCTTAAATACGTGAAATTAACGGCCGAGAAGAAACGTAACGATCCCCGCGCTGGCGACAACCCTGTGTACATGGCTTTAGCCAATGAACGTGATTATCAACATATCGGTATGGTCGACTTTGTGGATAATGCGATGGATAAGCAAACAGGCACCATTCGCGTGAGAGCTTCTTTTGACAATGAAGACAATAGCTTATTACCTGGCTTGTTTGCCCGCCTTCGCACCGCAGGTAGCGGCGCTTATGAAGGTATCTTGATTGACGATAAAGCCGTTGGTACAGATCTGAACAATAAGTTTGTGTTAGTGGTGGGCGCCGATGGTTTAGTTGAATATCGCGGCGTGACCTTAGGCGAAAAAGTCCAAGGACTGCGCATCGTGACCCAAGGTTTGATGGCCGAAGATAAGATCGTCGTCAACGGTATGCAGCGCGTGCGTCCTAAGATGCAAATTGATCCGCATATGGTTGAAATGGTCGACAGCGACAAGCTCGAAGCATTACGCCAAGCCCAGTTAATCCTAGATAAAAACCAAGATACTTTGACGGCGCAAGCGGTCGAAACGGCTAGCCGCGGTTAAGGAATAGAACACCATGTTATCGCAGTTTTTTATTAAAAGACCGATATTTGCAGCCGTACTCTCACTGCTGTTTTTTATCACAGGGGCGATTGCCGTTTGGCAACTGCCGATCACTGAATACCCTGAAGTTGTGCCGCCCACAGTCGTGGTGACCGCTAACTACCCTGGCGCTAATCCTAAAGTGATTGCCGAAACCGTGGCTTCGCCGCTGGAGCAGGAAATCAACGGCGTCGAAGACATGTTGTACATGTCATCGCAAGCGACGTCCGATGGACGCATGACCTTGACTATCACCTTTGCCATTGGCACAGATGTAGACAGGGCGCAAACCCAAGTGCAGAGCCGAGTCGATCGCGCTATGCCACGTCTGCCGCAGGAAGTGCAACGCTTAGGCATAGTCACCGAAAAGTCATCGCCGGATCTCACCATGGTGGTGCATTTGCTGTCACCGGATAACCGTTATGACATGTTGTATTTATCTAACTATGCGGCGCTGAACGTTAAAGATGAGCTCGCACGGATTAAAGGTGTGGGCGCGGTACGCTTGTTTGGTGCAGGGGAATACAGCCTGCGTATTTGGCTCGACCCGAATAAAGTTTCGGCTCTGGGTTTATCACCTGCGGACATTATTGCTGCCGTGCGCGAGCAAAACCAACAGGCGGCAGCGGGCAGTTTAGGTGCTCAGCCAAGTGGTAGTGCTGACTTCCAACTCTTGATTAACGTGAAAGGTCGTTTAACTGAACTGTCTGAATTTGAAGATATCATCATCAAAGTCGGCCAAAACGGTGAAGTGAATCGTTTGAAGGATGTGGCTCGTATCGAGCTAGGTGCGACGAGTTATGCGCTGCGCTCACTGCTGGATAACAAAGATGCCGTGGCGATTCCTGTGTTCCAAGCATCGGGTTCAAATGCGATTCAGATTTCCGATGATGTGCGCGCCAAAATGGCTGAATTGTCTAAAGGATTCCCTGAAGGATTAACGTACGAAATCGTTTACGACCCAACCGTGTTCGTGCGCGGCTCGATTGAGGCGGTGATGAAAACCTTGCTTGAAGCCGTGTTGCTGGTGGTGTTAGTGGTAGTGCTGTTCTTGCAAACGTGGCGCGCCTCGATTATTCCGCTGGTGGCTGTGCCTGTATCGTTAGTTGGTACCTTTGCCTTTATGCATTTGCTCGGCTTCTCGCTTAACGCACTGTCGCTGTTTGGACTCGTGCTCGCCATCGGGATTGTGGTGGACGATGCAATCGTGGTGGTCGAAAATGTCGAGCGTAATATTGCCGCTGGTTTAAGCCCAGTTGCGGCAACGCAAAAGGCGATGAAAGAAGTGACCGGCCCGATTGTGGCAACCACCTTAGTGCTGGCGGCGGTGTTTATTCCCACGGCGTTTATGAGTGGCTTAACCGGGCAGTTCTATAAACAGTTTGCCTTGACTATCACTATTTCGACCTTTATCTCGGCGATTAACTCACTCACTTTGAGTCCGGCATTGTCCGCGTTATTGCTCAAGAGCCATGATGCGCCGAAGGATGGTTTAACCCGTCTAATGGACAAGTTGCTCGGTGGTTGGTTGTTCATGCCTTTTAACCGCTTATTTAGCCGTGCATCCGATGGCTATGGTTGGTTAGTGCGTAAAGTGATCCGTTTTGGTGGCATTATCGGCCTAGTGTATTTAGGCATGGTAGCGCTAACGGGCGTGCAATTTGCTCATACACCAACGGGTTATGTACCGGGTCAAGATAAACAGTATTTAGTGGCGTTTGCTCAGTTGCCCGATGCGGCATCCCTTGAACGTACCGATACCGTTATCAAAAAGATGTCTGAGATTGCCCTTAATCACCCAGGTGTGGCGCACTCTATTGCCTTCCCAGGCCTTAGCATCAACGGTTTTACTAATAGTCCTAACTCAGGCGTGGTGTTTGTCGCGCTTGATGATTTTGAATTGCGTAAGAGTCCAGAGCTGTCGGCGAATGCCATTGCTGGACAATTGAATAAAGAGTTTGCTGGTATTCAAGACGCATTTATTGCCATCTTCCCGCCGCCACCTGTGCAAGGCCTCGGTACTATAGGAGGGTTCCGTCTGCAAATACAAGACAGAGCCAACCTTGGTTATGAGGCCTTGTATCAGGTGACCCAACAAGTGATGTACAAGGCGTGGGCCGATCCTCAATTAGCCGGAATTTTCTCTAGCTATCAGGTGAACGTGCCACAACTTGAACTGGATATTGATCGAACTAAAGCGAAACAGCAGGCAGTGTCGCTCGATCAAATCTTCCAGACATTACAAACCTATATGGGCTCGACCTATGTCAACGATTTCAATCGTTTCGGTCGAACCTATCAGGTGAATATGCAAGCCGATGAGGCGTTCCGTCAAAGCCCGCAGCAGATAAGTCAGCTGAAGGTGCCAAATCTGAATGGTGATATGATCCCGTTAGGGTCGTTTATCAACGTCAGCCAAAGCTCAGGCCCAGACAGAGTGATGCACTATAACGGCTTTACGACCGCTGAAATCAACGGTGGCCCAGCAGCAGGTGTGAGTACTGGCCAAGCGCAGGCAGCGATTGAGAAAATCCTCGCCGAAACGCTGCCAAATGGTATGACCTACGAATGGACTGAGTTAACTTATCAGCAAATCTTAGCAGGCAATACGGGCTTGTTAGTCTTCCCGCTGGTGATCTTGCTGGTGTTCATGGTGCTCGCTGCTCAGTATGAGAGCTTAAGCTTGCCATTGGCGATTATCTTAATCATTCCAATGACCTTGCTCTCAGCCCTCAGTGGAGTGTTAATTTACGGTGGTGACAACAATATCTTCACCCAAATTGGCCTCATAGTGCTGGTAGGACTTGCGACTAAGAACGCTATCTTGATTGTCGAGTTCGCAAAAGAGAAACAAGATCACGGTATGGCACCTATGGATGCGATATTAGAGGCAGCAAGATTACGTTTACGTCCTATCTTGATGACTTCCATCGCCTTTATTATGGGAGTAGTGCCTATGGTGTTCTCCACTGGCGCTGGCGCCGAGATGCGTCAAGCCATGGGCGTAGCAGTATTCGCCGGTATGATTGGGGTGACTGTGTTTGGTCTTATCCTAACGCCATTGTTCTACTACGCACTGGCAAAGCGAGGCAGTAAAAAAGCCGAAGAGCATAAAGAGCTAACCGTCAGTTAAGCTTGTTTCCCGCGATGGATAAATGCGTAAAAAAGGCCTACATCAAGTAGGCCTTTTTTGTTTGTTCGCGGCGAAAAATATGAAACCTGACTATCTTTAGTTGGGATAATTTGAGATTAGATTGCTGGTAAAGTTACAGTCAAAGATGGATAGAGTCAGAAGTATATGGGCTTGCTTTAATTACCTATGAACAACACAAAGTCATTTGCCAGATCAGTGTGTTAGTTATATTGCTTATTATGCATGGCAGGCCTATGTTGACTAGATTCAACTGTTTTATTCAGCCAATGAGCTCGCAATGATATTTGATCTCAGTAAGCGCCATAGTCGATTTAAACGCTTGTGGTTATCCGTGCTTTAAATGTGTGTATGATGTTGTTTATCCATTATTTGTGGTCACTTTCGTGCGTAATGGCAGTTGGACGATTAGAATTATTACTGTTTTGGCGCTCTTCTATAGGTTCCAATGGAATATTCGATATATTAGTGATGTACAATGCTACACGAATAAAAATAGTTTGTTTTACGCCGTACTCAGCTAAGGTACTTGTTGACCTTGCATCACTATGCCCGAGGTAACTGATGATCTTAAATCGCGCTTTATTTGCTCTAGTTCTGAGTATTTCTGCCTCTCTGACGCCTCAAGTCATGGCCGCTGAGCTCAATATTAAGCTGGTGGATCTACAGCAGCAGGCGATTGCCGATACTGTCGTGGAGTTGATCCCGGCAGTGATGCCCGATAAGGCTATGCCTGTTGGACATTATGAAATGTCACAAAAAAATCGAACCTTTATTCCTTTTGTGTTGGCGGTCCCTAAGGGCGCCAAGGTGGATTTTCCTAACCTAGATCGCACTCGTCACCACGTGTATTCCTTTTCCGAGGCGAAACCTTTCGAACTTAAACTGTATGTGGGTCAAGCCGAAGCGCCAATCCTGTTCGATAAACCCGGCTTAGTCGCACTTGGCTGCAATATTCACGATTATATGCAGGCATTTATCTATGTGGCAGATAGCCCAATTGTTGCGGTGACGGACGAAAAAGGTGAGATTCAGTTTAAGGATCTTACGGCCGGTCAATATAAAGTCAAACTCTGGCATCCATGGCAGAAGGCGGCCTCCCAGCCGACTGAGCTAATGCTAACCACTGGCGCGAATCAACTCAGTTTGTCCTTAGACATTGAGCGCCAAGCTAAACCGTCAGCCCCTCCGTCGGGATTTGGCCACTACGATGCTCAAGGCAAGCCATTACATGCTAAATAGTTTTCGCGCACGGCTGATTTTAGTTTTCTTTATTGTGCTGACTCTAGTGCAGTTTGCCACGGCATTTTCCGTATTGACGGCGACCGAAAGGGACAACTTTTTACAGCAACAAAAAAGTTTAGATATTGGTGCCAATGTGTTTCTCGAAGTCCTTTCGAATCGCGGTATTCAGCTCAGCCAAAGTTTGTCCGTGCTCAGTGCCGATTTTGGTTTTAAGCGCGCGATTGCCACCGGCGAGCAAGAAACCATTGAGTCAGTGTTATCCAATCACGGCTCTCGTATCGGCGCCGACGCTGCAGTATTGTTGTCTCCAAAAGGAGAGCTGTTGACCTCGAGTCTGCCCGGACTCACTCAGGATGACATTCAATCCTTATTCGATATGACCACCAGCAATAACAATGCTTTAGCTATCCTCAATTTTGATCATGCCAGCTATCAGTTTGTGTTGCAGCCCGTGAAGGCGCCGACTTTGATTGCTTGGGTCGGAATGGGGTTTCTATTGGATGAGAAAGTCGCTCAACAAGCTAAAGCCATTACCGGTATCGATGTCAGCTTTGTCAATCAAGCCACGGGGCGCACCGAAATCGCGTCAACCTTATCCGACGATGAAAAACGCAGTGTGGTAGAGCAGGCGAGCCTATTCCCCAGTCTACTGAAAATGCCCAGTGAGAACATTCCCGTGGATTATCTGTCCATGGCGATCAAACTTTATGATCATAACGGCAGCCAATTAGCCCTACTGCATCAGTCAAACCTTAAGTGGCAGCAAAGTTATCAGCATCTACGCAATAATATGTTGCTGATTTTTGCCTTGACCTTAGCGCTGGCGATTGTGATTGCGATTTGGTTGTCGGGCAGTTTGACTGAGCCTGTGCATCAACTGGTGACCTATGCCCGTAAAATTGGTCAAGGTAAGCAGCCAGGCAGTATTCAAGGTGCGCCAGCAGAACTGCGGGTGTTGGCCAAAAGTTTGTCCTTGATGCGCGACGATATTGAAGCGCGGGAAAAGGATTTAGTCTATCAATCTCGCCACGACAGTTTGACGGGATTGCTCAATCGTTTTGCGGCAAAACAGCATTTAGCGGATCTTAAACATGAGCTATCCGGCGCTATGGTATTGCTGGATATTAAACATTTTCGCCATATCAACGACATTATCGGTTTTGCCAACGCAGATACCTTGTTGGTGCTTTTTGCCCGCCGTTTAGAGCAATTAGCCCCCACACCGGATTTACTCGCGCGATTAGATGGCGACTCTTTTTTACTCCTATATAGCCAAGGTATTCGTCCCGAGCACTTGTTGAAATCATTGGATATGTTGGAGTCGCCATTTCCAATCCAAGGCTCAAATATCTCTCTTACCGTGCGGGCGGGATTACTGGAAATCGATGGCAATGGTGCCGATATCGATGTGTTAGTGCGCCGCGCCGAAATTGCCCTCAATCAAGCCTGTCTCGAGGAGCAACGCATTGTCAGTTATCGTCAGGGCGCCGATGAGAAATATCAGCGTGAGCTGACTATTATCCGCGATTTACCCACAGGTTTGGCGCAAAACCAACTCTATCTCGTGTTTCAACCTAAGGTGGATTTACACTTAAATCAGTGTACTGGCGCCGAGGCACTGATCCGCTGGCAGCATCCAACCTTAGGGTTTATCCCGCCCGATGAGTTTATTCAACTCGCTGAAAACTCTGGCAACATTGATATAGTCAGCCAATGGGTGTTGAAGCAGGCGATTAAACAATTAGTCGCATGGCTGCAGCGGGGTATGCAGCTAAAACTGGCCATTAACCTGTCGGCCCATGATTTAGTCGATACCCGCTTGCCGAATCAAATTGCTAGTTTATTAAAAGATAATAATCTGCCAAGCGGCGCACTCTGTATTGAAGTCACCGAAGGCGCTGTGATGAAAGATGCACAGACTGTGGTGAGTGTATTGCAGCGATTCCGTGACATGGGCGTGTCGGTCGCCATCGATGACTTTGGCACAGGGCATTCATCCTTAGCTTATTTGAAAATTTTGCCCGTCAATGAAGTGAAGATTGATCGTAGCTTTATCAAAGACATGCTCACGAATAGCCAAGATGTGATGATAGTGAACACGAGCATTCAGTTGATCCACGGTCTAGGGTTTACCGTCGTGGCCGAAGGGGTTGAGGAACCAGAAGGCGTTGAAATTCTGCGTAACCTCAATTGCGACATCATCCAAGGCTATGTGTTTTCAAAACCCTTAAAAGCGGCTGAATTTGATCTGTGGTTCGAAGCGTTTAACCATGCAAATCCCGCAGACACATAAGTTAATTTACCCAAGACAGCGCACAAAAGGCGTTAAAATTAGACGTCTTCGAAAGAATAAAGCGGAGTAGCGAGTGAACATTGCCATGAATGCATTGAAGTTGAATTCATTAGCTTGGAATTATGTGAAGGCTTTGCCTTGCCTGTGTTTACTGTTGGGCACAGTTCCTGCTCCTGCGTTTGCCGAAGGTAGCCGCGTGGTTGCGACTGGCGGCGGGACGACGATTGAGGGCAGTGCTGGCGGTGGCATAGTGCCGTGGGCGGTGATCAACGGTTATGGCAGTAGCGATGAATGGTCCGCTACGGCGATGGCGACAGGCGTTTATGTTGATGACTTTACGCTGAAAGTGATTGGCGCTTCCTTGAGTTTTGATAATCGATTCGAGCTCAGCGTTGCGCGGCAAACCTTTGATTTAGATACTATGGGCGGCGAGTTAGGCCAAGATATCTTTGGGGTAAAATACAAGCTTGCCGGCGAGTTACTTTATACGGCTATGCCGCAAATCACCTTAGGTGCTCAGTATAAAAGAGTCGATGACTTTGCGCTTCCTCAGGCGGTTGGGGCGCGCTCTGATTGGGGGTTAGATGTGTATATTGCTGCCAGCAAAGTATTTTTCGATGCGGTGGCGGGGCGCAATTTATTACTTAATGGTACCGTGCGCGCGACCAAGGCGAATCAAACGGGTTTATTGGGTTTTGGTACCCAAGCCAGTAATGATTACCAGTTTGTGCTCGAAGCGTCTGCGGCGGTATTGCTGACGGATAATGTGGCGCTGGGTATCGAATATCGCCAGAAACCCAATGAGTTAGCTTTTGCCCGTGAAGATGATTGGCAAGATGTGTTTTTAGCGTGGTTTATCAATAAGCATCTTTCCGTGGTCACGGCTTATGCGAATTTAGGCAGTATTGCGGGTTTTGCCGATCAGCAAGGTTGGTATGTGTCGGTGGAGGGAATACTATGAGTCGTTTATTGCTGAAGCTATTACCTGTCGCCGCTTTGTTTTTTTTCACTGGCTGCGCAGTGCAAACGGCTGAATCATCGGCGCCACAGGTTAACTTAAATAATGGCAACTCAAGCCAGCAAACCTTATATCAAGAGTTAGGTGGTGAAGCTGGTTTATCAGCGATTGTCGATGGCTTACTTGCCCGTATAGCAACCGATCCACGCATAGTGCATCACTTCCAAGAGACGGATATCGCGTTATTTCGTGAGCGCGCCATTGAGCATTTTTGTCTGGTTGCTGATGGCGGTTGTGTGTATCACGGTGAAAATATGGCACTGAGTCATCAAGGGTTGAATATTACTCAGGCGGATTTTGATGCCTTAGTGGGCCATTTAATTGAATCGATGAAGGAGCAACACATACCATTATCGACCCGCAATGCCCTCCTAAAACGTCTCGCACCTATGTATTCGGACATTACCTATCATTAGAGGTGTTGTAACTTTGATGGCTAAAATAGTGAATTTAAGATGCTGCTGTCGTGATCGATAGCAGCATTTTTTATTTGCGCTAGAGCAAGAGCGCTGCATCGATGGGGTGAAATTGAGACGCTGCATCCCTTAAGGATTTAGCCGTCAGGGTAGGAACGCCATAGACTTGGGTTTCAACGCCATATTTTTGATGGATTTTTTGCAGCAATAAATCGAAATCGCCATCACCAGACAATAAGATAACAGTATCCACTTCACTCGCCGCTTCCATAATATCGATAGTGATCCCCACATCCCAGTCGCCTTTGGCCGAGCCATCGCTGCGTTGAATGAAAGGTTTTAACTTTACCTCAAAACCTATGTGCTTTAACGCGTCCTGGAATTTTAACTGCCCATCGTCCCCCTTGTGGATGGCATAAGCCACGGCCAACGCTATGTCGCCTTCGTAACCTAAGTGTTGCCATAATTTACGGTAATTAAATTGGCGGCCATAGGCTTCACGGCAGGTGTAATAGATGTTTTGTACATCCACAAATAAAGCGATTTTTTTCAAGGGATTCGTATATTGCGATCTGGGAAAAGACTTCCCGCACTATAACACAGCAAGTTGCCAATGGGTGCTAAATGGAAAGTACAGCTCTCGGTTGAGCGGGGAAATTGCCTCACCTGAGTTGTACTCGAAGGATTGGATATTTGGCTAAATGCTAGGGGATTTGAAATATTGCGCCGGTGTGGTGCCGGTATATTGCTTAAAAAAGCTGATAAAGGCACTGTCACTGGAAAATTGTAAATTAAAGCCCACCTGCGCCACCGATTTCCCCGCTGCTAATTGTTCAATGGCCGAGAGTAAACGCCATTGCTGGCGCCATGCTTGATAAGCCATTCCCGTCTGTGCGCTAAAAATACGGCTAATTGTGCGTTCACTGGCTCCGATTTCTACTGCCATATCCTTAAGATTGGCTGGCGGTTTTTGGTGTTGTTGCAGTTGCGCAAGCCAGGTTTTTAAACGTTTATCCTGTGGGAGGGGTAAAGCCAGATTTTCTTCCGCGGCATTGCCCAACTCTTCGCAGAGCAGCAAAAAGGCATTGTGCTGAGTGCTTCTTGGTTTGTCCCATGGCCAAAATGACATAGTGTCGATTAACGCTTTGAGTAGCGGGTTCACATGGAAAATAGTGACTTTATCGGGCAATGAAGTGACGGTTTCTGGTTCAAAGTAGAGTGAGCGATAGGCAACCACATTACGCATTGTGACGCTGTGCTTAACGCCAGCTGGCAACCAAGCCGCACGCGTTGGCGGTAACACCATTTGAGTATCGGCTAGGGTGAATCTCATCACGCCTGTGGGGGCGTACAGCAGTTGCGCCTTCCTGTGGTGATGCACTCCCGAGTCGTGTTCGCCCATATCTGCGGCAATGCCAATGACCAGATTATCCAGCTGGTCTGGATTAAATTGCTGTTCAGGTAGAATAAAGGCCATTTTGTCCTATTTTTGATGTTTTTTGTCTAAGTG
Organism: Shewanella sp. DAU305; assembly: GCF_026802235.1. Taxonomy (NCBI): domain Bacteria; kingdom Pseudomonadati; phylum Pseudomonadota; class Gammaproteobacteria; order Alteromonadales; family Shewanellaceae; genus Shewanella; species Shewanella sp. DAU305. The sequence continues at coordinate 4,112,004 of NZ_CP113808.1, read as the reverse complement.
TTGCTAATGGACACATTTGGATTTTATCTATACTGCGCCATCTTTGACAAGTATGGAGCGACATTTCGGTAAACCAACTCATTTGGATGACTGAAATGGACTAAAAATCATGAATATAAAACCACCATTAGGGCTCGTTGTGCTGCTAATGATGTTTCCGCAAATTATGGAAACCATTTATAGCCCTGCTTTGCCTAATATTGCAGAAAACTTTGCTGTGTCGGTTGCCGCTGCATCGCAAACCTTATCTGTGTACTTTATGGCCTTTGCCATCGGCGTATTTTGCTTGGGCCGCTTAGCCGACATTATTGGTCGCCGTAAAGCTATGCTCGCTGGATTAGTCTGTTATGCCATTGGCTCAGCATTAGCCTTGATGGTTAGCGACTTTAGCCTGTTGTTGATGGCCCGCATATTGTCGGCCTTTGGCGCGGCAGTGGGGTCTGTGATTACCCAAACTATGATGCGTGACAGTTATAGCGGAGAGGAATTAGCGAAAGTATTTTCTGTAATGGGGATGTCACTTGGAATAAGCCCAGTTATCGGATTGCTATTGGGCAGTGTTCTCAGTGCGTATTGGGGATATCAAGGTGTGTTTGTCGCACTCATGGTCTCTGCAATCGTGTTGTTATTTTTGTCGGTAAGATCTTTACCCGAAACTAAACCCGCACATACTCAGAAAATCGCCATAGGCGAGTTAGCGATTAAGATGCTTACCGACAGCGGGATTATTAAGAACACCTTGTTGGTGGCGGCATTTAATCTGATGTGGTTTAGCTACTTTTCACTGGCGCCATTTATGTTTGAGGCGCAAGGGTTATCGACGCTTGCCTTTGGTACCAGTGGCATACTGTTAGGCTTTGGTACATTCCTTGGCAGTTATGTTAATAAAATAATGCTGGGTCGAGGCCACACTGGTGCACGACTGGTTCGCTTAGCCAGTGCTATTGCACTTGTCGGTGGATTGGGGATTTGGCTGATCCAATCTACCTTTATAGGGCTGAATAATGTTTACTTTTTAGCGCCTATGCTATTGATTGTGATTGCTTACGGTATCGCGATTCCGAACATACTCAGCTCGGCTTTGGCAAACTACCGCATCTATGCGGGCTCTGCTGGTGCACTCTTCGGACTGTTTTATTACATTCTGTTGGGACTGGGTTTAGGCGGCACGGGAATCGTTCACCATTTAGGTATGGTGATTACGTTAAGTGCACTGCTTTGTGTTGGCTTAGGTTTACATTTAGGCTTAGCCAATAAAGTAAAAAATGCTTAAGACGTAAATGAGAAAAAGCCAAGGCACTGAGCGCCTTGGCTTTTTTTATGTGATTATTTACATTGATGAGTAGGCGTGAAGAGTTAGGCTTTAGGTGCAAGCTCCTGTTGTTTTGCCGCCGCCTCTTGGGCCGCTAACTCTTGTGCTTTAATTGCCGCTTCGAGTTTAGCTTCAACATAACCCGGTGAATGGGTCGCTGCCGAGATTAATCGATACATGGCGGGGATGACGAGTAGGGTCACAAAGGTGGCGAATGCCATACCGAAGAACACTACAGTACCCACAGCGATACGACTTTCTGAGCCTGCACCTGTCGAGAAAATTAACGGCACAGCGCCCACTAATGTGGTGAAGGCTGTCATTAGGATTGGCCGCAAACGACGGGATGAAGCGTCGATAATGGCTTTATCGAGTTCAAAGCCGCGGTCACGTAATTGGTTAGCAAACTCCACGATAAGGATACCGTTTTTGGTCACCATACCAATCAACATGATCATGCCTATCTGACTGTAGATGTTGATCCCTTGACTGGTGATCAGTAGACCTAAGAAACCGCCAAATACGCCCATAGGCACAGTAAACATCACCACTAACGGGTTGATAAAACTTTCAAACTGCGCGGCTAACACTAAGTAAGCGACCAGTAAGGCCAAACCAAATACGATGAAGATACTGCTTTGGTTTTCCTTAAAGTCTTTGGATTCGCCGGTGTAACCAATGGAAATATCCTTAGGTAATAATTCAATGGCTTTAGCATCAAGAAACTTTAAGCCTTCACCTAAGGTGTAACCTTCACTGACGTTAGCCTTGAGGGTGATCGATTTTTGCTTATTGGTGTGACTTAATCTTTGTGCCGAGGCAATTTCTTCGATATGGGTCACGGTATCAAGCGTCACTAATTCGCCTTTACCGGAACGCATGTAGATTTGGCTAAGATCGCCAACGTTGTTAAAACTGTTTTCATCACCGCGCAAGTACACATCGTATTCTTCGCCGCGATCCACATAGGTGGTTTCGGTGCGACCGCCGAGCATCACTTCTAAGGTTTGCGAGACGTCATCGACACTGATCCCCAATTCCGCTGCGCGCTCTTTATCAACAGTCACGATAAGCTCAGGCGTGGTTTCGGCGTAATCTAAGTCGGCGCCTTCCATCATAGGGCTGGCGTTGGCTTCTTCTTTGAGCACCTGCGCCCACTTAAACAGTTCGGCATAGTCCGAACCACCAAGCACAAATTGCACCGGTTCGCTCGATTGGCCCCTAAAGCCTGGCATCATAGGGCGAACCATCACATCGGGAATGTCCTTCAATGCTTTGCTAATAATCCCAAGCGCTTGCTGTGCGGATTCGGTGCGTGTGCCCCAATCTTCAAGCTGCATGATCACAAAGCCCGTTTGATCGCCCGCACGGCCACCAAACGCGGGGGCTTGCACGCTGAAGGAGCGCAGTACACCTTGACCCAGCAAGGGCATGAGTCTGTCTTCGACTATGTCCATGTTGGCTGTCATACGGTTATAACTGGTGCCTTCGGCGCCTTTAACAAAGGCGAACAACACACCGCGGTCTTCCTGCGGCGCGAGCTGTGACGGCACTTGTTGCATTAACCAAGCACTGCCGCCGATACAGGCGAGAATAACTAATGGCGCGAGTAGACGAAGTTTAATCGCCCGAGTAACGGCGACGCGATAGACGCTTTCCATGCGGGCAAAACCGCGATCGACCCAACGATTAAAGCGATTCGGTTTGACGTTGGCTTTAAGTAACTTGCTGCTCAGCACGGGCGTAAGTGTCAGTGCTACTAAGGAGGAAAACAGCACCGACACCGCCAACATCACGGAGAACTCGGTAAATAAGAGTCCAACCATGCCCTCCATAAAGGAAATCGGCAGGAACACCATGACTAATACCGCCGTGGTGGCGACAACGGCAAAGCCTACTTCGCGGGTGCCTTTATAGGCGGCGAGTAACGGCTCTTCGCCTTTTTCGATATGGTGGAAAATGTTCTCGACCACCACAATCGCATCATCGACCACTAGACCGATGGAGAGGATTAACGCCATTAATGTCAGTAGGTTAATCGAATAACCTAGCATGTTAGCGGCGATAAATGCCGAGATTAACGATACCGGAACCGTTACCGCAGGGATGAGTGTCGCCCGCGCTTGTCCGATAAAGATATACAGCACGAGTACCACTAAGGCGCCGGTGACATAAAGGGTGCTATACACCTCGTTAATCGAGCGGTCGATAAATACGGTAGAGTCGAAGTCGACCACTAGGCTAGTGCCTTCGGGCAGGAAGTCTTGTACGCGGTCGACTTCTTTGTGCACTTCTTTGGCAACGAGCAATGGGTTAGCATCGGACTGGGCAATAATGCCTAAACTGATGTTAACGATACCGTCGCTTTTGAAGGTCGAGTTTTCGTTTTGTGCGCCGACAGCCACATCGGCCACATCTTTTAAGTAGATAGGCGTGCCATCGCTGGCGGTACGCACCACAAGGTAGTCAAAATCCTTTGGCGTGTAGTACAAGCGTTTGGTACGCACCGACATCACTGTGGTGTCGTTTCGCACTTGGCCACCGGGCGTTTCGATGTTTTCTTTACGCAGCGCGTTCGTTATGTCTGTGACTGTGACATTGCGGCCCGCCATTTGCTCGGGTCTGAGCTTGACGTACATGACCTTGTATAAACCACCAGAAATACTGATGGAGCTCACGCCGCTGATAAGGCTAAATCTGTCCTCTAACACGCGCTGGGCGTAATCTGTTAACTGAGTGCGGTCCATCACACTCGAACTTAAATTCACATAGACTGAGGGTTCGCCCGAACCGTTGTCTTTTGAGACGACAGGATCTTTCGCATCCTCAGGCAGCCTGCGTTGTGCGCGTGCCACCGCATCACGCACATCACTCACGCCTTCGGTTAAGTTCCATCCGAGGAGGAATTTCACTGTGATACGCGAGCTACCATTACGGGTGGTCGACGTGATTTCGTCGATACCACTGATCCCCGTCAGTTCATCTTCTAGGGTCTTAGTGATCTGGCTTTCCATAATGGCCGCCGACGCACCCGAGTAACTGGTGCTAATGGTGACCACAGGGCTTTCGACGTCGGGCATTTCCCGTATCGACAATTTAGAGAAGGAGACTATGCCAAATACGCACAGCAGTAAGCTTAAAACGATGGCAACGACAGGGCGTTTAACCGAAACATCGGATAACCACATTATTTAGTCTCCGTAGCTTTTGGGCTTGAAAGCTCAGCCGCACGGGTAGATGCCTTGGCATCGAGCGTCACTTCATTGATTTTCAGGCCATCGCGCATATTCACTAAGCCTTGCACCACGACTTTGTCACCTATTTTTAAACCGTTTTCAATCAAGACTTGGTTATCGATACGCGCACCTAACTGCACTTCGGTGCGGTTGGCGATGTGATCGGCGCTAACCACGTACACGTAACGTTTAGTGCCTGAATATTCAAGGGCTTGTACTGGCACCATAGGTGCTGAAATCGCAGGGAAAGTGATAGTGGATGACATCATCATGCCAGGTTTTAAGCGATTTTTTGGGTTGTCGAATTGCACCCGCACTTTAAGGTTTAAGGTTTCTTCATTGACGCGTGGATCGATAGCGACAACTTTGCCAGTAAAGGTTTCATCCGGCCAAGCGCGGCTGGTGGCCGCCACTTGCATACCTATGCTCAACTGCGACAGGAAATGCTCTGGCACTTGTAAGTCGAGGCGCATGCTAGATAAATCATCCAGCGACATTAATTCAGTGCCTATGCTGACCATCTTGCCTTCGCTGAAATTAATCAGTCCCGTATTGCCCGCAAACGGCGCAATCAGCGAGTGGTAATGTAAATCGGCTTGGGCTGAAGCTAAGCGTGCTTGGGCGATATCCACACTGGCTTTTTGTGCGTCAATCTCGGTTTGGGTGATGGCGTTACGGCTGATCAGTTTTTCAAATTCTTTGAGTTTACGTTTTTCATCGTTGAGAAACGCATTAGCCTCGGCGACGGCGGCTTGGGTTTTCATATCATCGAGTTCGATGAGTAACTGGCCTTTTTTCACCGTTTGGTTGGAGGTCACGGCAACTTGCTTAATCTTACCTGTGACTTGCGGCGCGATGATCACCGCGCGTTCGGCAGCGAGTTTGCCGATAAGCGTGATAGATTGTGCTAACGGATATTCAACGACTTCACCCGTGACCACTGGAACGGTACGCATAAGATGGGGAGCGCTTTCGGGTTTAGCCGCTTGAAGGACATCACTAAAACTCACCGCTGTGGCGATAACCGCAAGCAGGGCAATGGCAATAATGGTTTTTTTCATTGTAATTATTATCTCGCGCAAAGGCAGTTGAAAAAGGTGATAGCTCTAATGGGGCTATTCTAGTGAATAACCTACCCGAGTTGGGTAAAAGTTTGTAAAGGTAAGCAAACGAAAATGAAAGAAATTGTGTTTTTTGAGCCTTGAACACAATTCAACGCGGCTTTTGCGGTTTTTTTGTGCAAAGGGCCAGTACGAGAAGACCCACGTGCGCTAGGGATGGACCTCAGTACGCGTTTTTTCCACTGGGGCTTGAGTCGTTTCAACCTGAGGATATTGGCTCAAAATGGAAGCTAATCGACCATCGCTGCGCATACTTTCTAAGCCTTGATTAAAATCCGTTACTAACTGCTGATGATCCGTCACGGCCAAAGACACCCCTAAGTGAAATACCTCAGTCGCTATGGGTTGACCGACTTGTTCAAAGGCATCGTTATATTCAGCTGGGCCTTTTTTAATTAAATACCTCGCTAAGTTATGGCCAATCAAGACTAAATCAATACGCTTTAAAAATAGCTTCTTGAGGTTCATCTCATCCGAATTACCTTCTTCGGTGGTGAGCCCTGCGGCGAAGATTTCGGGCGGATTAGCGTAACCGCGACCTATGCCGATCGTGTAGGGCTTGAGCTCAGAGAGCTGGCTGAAACTCAGCGGCGCATCTTTACGTTTATAAAACACGATTTGTACGGGTTGGATTGGCGCCGAATATTGGGCCCATTGCTCACGCTCTTTACGATACCAGAGTCCAATAATGCCATCGGCTTGGCCCGTTTTAACGAGTAAGGCTGCGCGAGCGAAGGGATAAAACTTGAGGCTAGCATTATAGCCTTGGCGTTTAAAGGCTTCTTTGACCACTTGGGCGACGCCGCCCTGTTCGGGTAAAGCATCGGCATAAAAAGGAGGGTAGTTAGTGGCGACTAAATGTAGTTCTCGACCCGCAATTGCGGGCTGGATAAAGCCGAGCATAAACAAGCAAAAGCCAGATAATGTGAGTAATTTTTTCCCCATTTCTACTCCAGCACTTAGGTGAGTCGCACTTGGCTTGAGTATAGTCAGAGTTAATAAAAACAGGCGAACTTATGGACATTAAGATGCGTGCATGTTGAGAGCCATGCAGATTAAGAACGCTACAGATTTAGAACCATGGTGGGCGCCTGTTTTACCCTTACTTATTTATTCCTGAGCGCCCTCGCTTATGCATGCATTAGGGCGCCAGGGCATTCACGATTAGGGCGAAGGCATTAGTGAGGCAGGTTATAGCGAAACCTGCTCACCCTTATACAGACCGCGGCTGAGTTTGCCAGCGTCGATAAGTAACAGTTCACCGGATTGACCATTCTTAATACTGCTGTCTATCGCAATGATTTTATTGTGATAGAGGCCAAGTACTTGCTCCTGCGATGTGTGTCCAACGACAATATGCTCGACTTTGAAATAGCTCAGTATGCTATCGATATCCGACTCTTTCAGTTCATCTTTAAAGTAACCGCGATACCAAGTTGGACCATTGGTAAAAAACAGAAAGTTGAGTAAATCATCTTTCTTCAAATCAGCTTTTTTATCATCTAAATGCTGACGAAATAGTTGGTTAGCCTCGCTGATATGTAATTTACGCTCGACCCATTCAGGGCTGATGCCCCCATGCATAAACAAGATATTATTGATTTTGACTAAGGTGTGTTTGCTGCGAAGCCATTGGCCGATTTCTGTGTCTTTGTTGTAGAGCGCATCGTAGTGGCGTTTGAGTAAATCGGCCGAAACTTGGTAGCGTTCGTTGACGTAGCGTAAGTCGCCGCGAAACACCATTTGCTCGTGGTTGCCCATGAGTAGATGTAAGCGCCCGCCCGCAGCTTGGGCTTCTTGATCTAAGGCATATAAAAACCACAATACTTCATTGACTTGATGGCCACGGTCAAACATGTCGCCCGTCATCACCATATGACCGTCATCAAAGGCCCAGTGGTTATCTTTGTCGATAATCTTATGGGCTTTTAGTAAGTTAATCATCACATCAAATTGGCCGTGCACATCGCTAAGGGCGACAATTTTGCTGACATGAGTAAAGGTATCGGGCTCAATCGTGGCCGCTAGTGTGTGAAGATGGGGCGCTGGTAATTCACCGCAACTGGCAGGGCGAGTTAACTGCGCCTTCGCAATCGGCGTTTGTTTAAGCTCACTCTGGCAAATCCAATAGGCAGTGTCTTTTTGAGCATTGTCCAAAAACACATAAGGGCCATCGGTGACGCTGCTTTCTTGAATCTTTAGTTCTGGCTTGGCCTCACTTGCATTGGCCGCCAGCGAGGTAAAAGAGAGTGAAACAAAAGGGAGTGCGGTGACAAACCATAACAGGGGCGTGAATTTTCTATGTTGCTTGAGTATCCATTGGCTGGCTCGACTCAGTCGGGTGATAGAGAGTGTGATTGGGTGAGCCCCGACTGGCATCGAATTGATTCGCATTAGACCGCATCCTTGTTCTTGTTTTAGTTATTCATTCTGTCATTTTAGACACTTGAGTTGATGAGTCTTCGAATGTGTAACTTTGCGAAGTTAATCTCAAGTGTTCAACTTCAAACGCTCAGACTCAAGCGCTTAATCTCAAGTACTTAATGTCAAGTGCTCAACATATTGAAAACACTAAATCATACGGATAAGGCTTAATATCGACAAGTCACGAGGCGGGCTAAATTAAACTTGCCCGCCTCACTATTCAGTTATTTCATGTCTCAATATCATGACTTCAGTTACATGATATTGACCGTTACATGGCATTGACGACGGTATGACTATCGACAAACTGTTCGAAACTGACGATTTTGCCGCTGTGTATCTTCCACAAATGGGCGACTCGGGCGCTAAAATACTTGCCCGTTTTGACATAGGTACCTGAATAAGTGCCGAAGGCAAAAACCTTATCGCCTTGGGCGACATAGTCTTCGATATCGACGCGGTAGTTATCCCATTCAGTTTCGAGGCGAGCGAACACCTTGGTGGCTATCGCGCTAAAGCCTATGTAAGTGCCCGCATAGGGAAAACCTGCCGCCTCTGTCCAGCGTGCGTCACTCGCTAAGGCATGCTGAAGATTTTTGGCGTTCTCGGCAGAGCTACTTCCCTCATAGGTGCTTTTAACCAGTGCAAGATTCGCATCAGTCTGCCTTGCTGTTTCTATAAGACTTAACTGAGCAGGCTCACTCACTAATGAGCCTTCTGAAATACCATTAAGCATTGGCATGATTATGACTCAAATTGCGCTTCAAGATGGCTTAACCACTGGGCGGGTTGGCCGTAGAAGCGGTTGATATTAATGGCGGTGATGTTGCCGTCATTATCCTCTATAGCCATTGAAGGGAAACCTTGGGCCCCTATCAGATTCAATAATGCTCTGGATTCAACGATATGCTCATACAGCTTGTCTTCACCTTGGGCATAATGCTGCGCAAAGCTTATCGGGTCGAGCCCTAGTTCAGCAGCTAGCCTTGCGAGATTACCTTCATCACTGGCGCTGTGACCATCACGGTAATGGGCCAGTTGTACTGAGTGTAGATAGGCCAAACTGTCGCCACCCATAGCATCGACTGCGAGCATGGCTTTAATGGGGGGCGCCGAGTCGAGTACGACTGTGGTATCGCGCAGCAGACCATCGAAATAGTTCTCACCAAAAGGCTGTCCGGTTAGCTCGGCAATGCGCAGATCGTGGGGCATAACATAGTCGCGCCAGTTGGCATCGATTTGTTTGCGTCTTGGGCCTGTGAGCATACCGCCGCCGTGGAGCTTAATGGTAAAGCCAGCTTTGGCAGCAGCATCGAGTAACGGCGCTGCGGCATAACACCAACCACATAAAGGGTCGATAATCGCGTGCAGAGTACGCACTTTGGCCGCTGGTGTGCTGTTGGCCGTGCTAGCAGAATGAGTTGTTGGGTGAGTCATAGTATTAAACCTTTTGGCTTAAGTTCGTCGTTACATTAGCGACTTAAGCCCTTTGATATCATCGATTAAAATCGTTAGTTTGGTACCGTTATTTAGGTGCAGTTATTTAGGTACAGGCATTTAGCTAAAAATGGCACGCAATCGAACACGTGCCTGTCTTTAACTGTTTACACCTAACTAGCTGTACCGCATCGCCGAGATAGGTATGGCTGGACTTACATAGGCCAGGTCATTTCGCCCATGTAAACTTTGGCACTGATCTCAAGCCCTGCATCGGCTGGCATTTGTGGGTATAGCGCCAGCATCTTTTGGATTAATTCGGCTGAATCTTTCGAGGCTTTTGCTGCGACTTCAAAGGCTTTTACATAGTCACGGGTAAAACCGATGGCACGGGTATCAAATCGCGCTTCGCCTAAATAGTGCCCCGGGATCACTGTGGTCGGCAGCAGTTTTTCCATCGCATCTAAATGAGTTAACCATTCCTGACGCTCTGCGGTAGTTTGAGTGTCAGCCATCCAAACATGCGTGTTATCGAATACTTCAACGCCACCTGTAATGGTTTTTGCCGATGGCACCCACAGGAAAGTGTGTTTAGGATGTTTATCATTGAAACCTTCGATAATCACTTGCTCACCGTCGATGGTGAAAGTGTCGCTGTGAATCGCCTTAGGTAACACTAATTCACTTGGCGCATTGTCCTTTAAAATCGGACCCCAGTAGGCGAGCTTGCCTTCCATTGAGGCTTTAATGGCATCGACTGTGGTTTGAGTCGCGACAATTTGTGCATCGGGGAAATTCTTTTTAATCACGGCTAAGCCGAAATAAAAGTCAGGGTCACTATGGCTGATATATACCTGAGTCAGCTTTTTACCGCTGGCCTTGATGGTATCAACCAAGGTTTGGGCATCGTTATTTTGAAATTGTGCATCGACTAACATCATTTCGTGTTCGCCGCTGATAAAGCTCGATGACACGGCAAAGATGCTGTTTTCGCCAGGATTAAAATGGCTCACTTGCAATGGTGCTGCATTGACCGCGCCCAGTCCCGTTAGCAGTAAGGTAGCGGCTAGGCTGATTTTAGACGAGGCCTTCAATGTGGCGTTAACTGTGTTGCGTATAGCATAGGTCGATGTGTTCATTTTTGGCTCACTTATAGTCACAGGATGAAAGAGTAAAAGGTTCGATTTAGCATTCATTGATTTGCAGTTGCTGCAAAAAGTGAGTTAAGTATAGGTTGCAATAATCAATAGATAAATGCGAGTATCTGCCCATGTTTGTTGCATTAATCGGACGAATGGCCGGATGTACTCTTAGTTATTATTCATGTGGGGCGCGAGTATGTGAGTGAGCCTTCGAGTGATTGAAAGTGAGTGATTAAACGTTATTGATTGAACGTTATTGATTTAACGCGAGTGGAGATAAATCATGGATAGACTCGAAGCGGCTAAAGTGTTTGTCACTATTGTTGAGCGCGGCAGCATGGTAAGCGCCGCTAATGCCTTAGATAGGTCGCGTTCTATGGTGACCCGTTACTTGAGCGAAATGGAAGAATGGTCCGGCGCTAGATTGTTGCATCGTTCGACGCGCAGTCTCAGCTTAACGCCAGCGGGTGAGCAAGTGCTGGATTATTGCCATCGACTGCTCGAACTGGCGAACGAAGTGCCAGCGGTCAGTCATGCTTCGGTGGCGATTCCGCGCGGATTATTGCGCATTAGCTGCTCCCAGTTTTTGGCGCATCAGATTTTAGCGCCCGTGGTGCACCAATACTTAGCCAGTTATCCGCAGGCGAGTGTGAATATCCACGTGAGTAGCCAAACTGTCGATCTGGTCGCCGAGCGGATTGATCTGGCGATTCGCATCACCAATGAACTCGATCCTAACCTTATCGCAAGGCGCTTGGGGGAATGTGAATCTGTGGTGTGCGCTGCACCGAGTTACCTTGCCGCCCGCGCCGCCGTGCTGCATCCCGAAGATTTGACCCAGCATAATTGCTTAACCTATTCCTACTTTGGCGATGTGATGTGGCGCTTTTATCAAGCCGATGTGGCTGCGAAGCAGGCTCAGGCGCTGAACTCTGATCCTAAGTTAAACCAAGGTCAGGCGTTTAATGTGCCGGTGAATGGTAATTTCAGCGCCAATGATTCCATGGTGGTACTCAATGCTACGCTGGCAGGCGAGGGGATTGCGATGCAGCCGCTATGGGCGGCGAAACCCTATTTAGACTCGGGTCAGTTAGTGCCTTTGTTAACTGAGTTCATGCCGCAGTCACTGGGTGTGTATGGCGTGTATCAATCCCGCAAACATATGCAGCCTGCACTCCGGGTGATGATGGACATGCTGGTGGCTTATTTTGCCAGTTTGAAAAGCTGAGTCGTTTTATCGGAACTATTCGACAGCATCCAATAAAACGAGTCCAGAAAACTAGCTCATAAAAACTTCCCCATAAAAAGCATCCAATAAAAAGGAGCGCAGATCCTTCGACCTGAGCTCCTTTTTGGCTTAATCACTTTATGCCGTGTTGGTTATTTTTAACTTAGCCCACTAGGTCTGCAAATAACCGCAATCGCCATGGATGGCGTGAATGCCATTTATGCAGGAGCAATAAAGGGCCTTGCCTAAAGTGCGTTACATTCCCGCTGAATCCTGCATCTTCAGGTTGTTTGGGTATACAAGTGCTAAAACGACTACTTAATCATGCGCTTGTATTTCAAGCGGTGTGGCTCAACCACATCGGCGCCATAGGTGTTTTTCAACCATGCCGAGTATTCTGTGTAGTTACCTTCGTAGAAGTTCACTTGGCCTTCGTCACGGTAATCCAGAATGTGGGTCGCGATACGGTCTAGGAACCAACGGTCATGCGAAATCACCATAGCGCAACCTGGGAATTCCAGAATCGCTTCTTCCAGTGCGCGCAGGGTTTCAACGTCTAAGTCGTTGGTGGGTTCGTCGAGTAATAAGACGTTACCGCCCGCTTGTAGCAGTTTGGCTAAATGCACGCGGTTACGCTCACCACCAGACAAGGTGCCGATAACTTTTTGCTGATCGCCACCACGGAAGTTGAAGCGGCCCACATAGGCGCGGCTCGGGATTTCCATGTTGTTGATACGCATGATGTCTTGACCACCGGAGATTTCTTCCCAAATGGTGTTCTTATCATTCATCGAATCGCGGAACTGCTCAACCGATGCCAATTGCACAGTATCACCCAGCTCAATCGTGCCGCTGTCTGGCGTTTCAGCGCCGGATAACATGCGGAACAGGGTTGATTTACCCGCGCCGTTGGCACCGATAATACCGACGATCGCGCCCTTAGGCACAGAGAACGACAGATTGTCGATGAGTACGCGGTCACCGTAAGACTTGGTCAGGTTATTCACTTCAATAACCTTGTCACCTAAACGTGGTCCGGGCGGAATAAACAGCTCGTTGGTTTCGTTACGTTTTTGGTAATCGTTAGTGTTCAGTTCTTCAAAGCGCGCCATACGGGCCTTGCCTTTAGACTGACGGCCTTTGGCGCCTTGACGTACCCATTCCAATTCTTTGGCAATGGTTTTTTGACGAGCGCTTTCGGTGGCTGATTCTTGCTTCAGACGGGCATCTTTCTGCTCAAGCCATGAAGAATAGTTACCTTCCCACGGAATACCTTCACCGCGGTCGAGTTCTAAAATCCAGCCAGCGGCATTGTCGAGGAAGTATCTGTCATGGGTAATCGCGACCACAGTACCTGCATATTCCTGCAAAAAGTGCTCAAGCCACGCCACAGATTCAGCATCCAAGTGGTTGGTTGGTTCGTCCAGTAACAGCATTTCTGGCTTTTCAAGCAGCAAGCGGCAAATCGCTACGCGGCGACGTTCACCACCGGATAACACTTCGATTTTTTCATCCCAATCCGGCAGACGCAGGGCGTTGGCGGCGCGCTCAAGGACGTACTCTAAGTTATGGGCATCTTGGGCTTGGATAATCGCTTCGAGTTCGCCTTGCTCTTTCGCAAGGGCGTCGAAATCGGCGTCCGGCTCGGCGTAGGCAGCATAAACGGCATCGAGGCGAGTCAGGGCATTTTTTGCCTCTGCTACTGCTTCTTCAATTGCTTCACGCACGGTTTGATTCGGATCGAGTTTAGGTTCCTGGGGTAGGTAACCTATTTTCAATCCCGGCATTGGGCGCGCTTCGCCTTCAATTTCGGTGTCGATACCCGCCATAATGCGCAGTAATGTCGACTTACCTGAACCGTTGAGGCCGAGTACGCCAATTTTGGCGCCGGGGAAAAAGCTTAAAGAAATATCTTTAAGGATCTGCTTCTTAGGCGGAACAATTTTACCCACCCGCAGCATGCTGTAAACAAACTGAGCCATTTTTCTCTATCTTAAGTGACTAATGATGCGGCTAATTCTACTCGATTGCGCGCCGAACTCAACTCGACAATGAGCCAAGTTCAAGCACTATCCACAGGAATTTCATGTTTCAAATACTGGGATTGTGGTCGCGTTCCGAGTAGAATACCGCGCAACCCTACCTATAAGAATTGGCAGCTGGAGTAAGCAATGCTGAAAAAAGATATGAATATCGCAGATTATGATCCGGAACTGTTTAAGGCAATTCAGAATGAAACTCTGCGTCAAGAAGAGCATATTGAGCTGATTGCTTCTGAAAACTACACCAGTCCACGCGTGATGGAAGCGCAAGGTTCACAGTTAACCAATAAGTACGCTGAAGGCTATCCAGGCAAGCGTTACTACGGTGGTTGTGAGTATGTGGACGTAGTTGAAACCTTAGCGATTGAACGTGCTAAAGAACTGTTTGGCGCAACTTACGCTAACGTACAACCTCATTCAGGTTCACAGGCAAACAGCGCGGTTTACATGGCATTGTTAAAACCTGGCGATACCGTACTGGGCATGAACTTAGCCCACGGTGGTCACTTGACCCACGGTTCACCCGTTAACTTCTCTGGCAAACTGTACAATATCATTCCTTACGGTATCGACGAGTCAGGTAAAATTGACTACGACGAAATGGAACGTCTGGCCGTAGAACATAAGCCTAAGATGATGATCGGCGGTTTCTCTGCCTATTCAGGTATCGTTGACTGGGCAAAAATGCGTGAAATTGCTGACAAAATTGGTGCTTACCTATTTGTCGACATGGCGCACGTTGCCGGTCTTATTGCTGCTGGCGTTTATCCAAACCCAGTTCCACACGCGCACGTTGTGACGTCAACGACTCACAAAACCTTAGCGGGTCCTCGTGGTGGCGTGATCCTGTCTGCTGCTGACGATGAAGACTTATACAAAAAGTTGAACTCTGCGGTATTCCCAGGCGGACAAGGTGGCCCATTAATGCACGTTATCGCCGGTAAAGCGGTTGCGTTCAAAGAAGCCCTAGAGCCAGAATTTAAAGTGTACCAACAGCAAGTAGTTAACAACGCTAAAGCTATGGTTGAAGTGTTCCTTGAGCGCGGTTACAAAATCGTCTCTGGCGGAACCAGCAACCACTTAATGTTAGTTGACCTGATTGGTCGTGACTTAACGGGTAAAGAAGCCGATGCCGCCTTAGGTAGCGCTAACATTACCGTGAACAAAAACTCAGTACCAAACGATCCACGTTCACCTTTTGTGACCTCAGGTGTGCGTATCGGTACGCCAGCCATTACGCGCCGCGGCTTTAAAGAAGCGGAATCGAAAGAGCTGACAGGCTGGATTTGTGACATCCTTGATGATGCAAGCAATCCAGCTGTGATTGAGCGTGTGAAGGGCCAAGTATTGGCACTGTGTGCACGTTTCCCTGTTTACGGCTAATTTGCTGACGCACCTAGGTTTAAGTGCGTATGTGCTTAAGTAGATGATTGGCTGAGAGTGATCGCTTGCTGACTAGGTAATTACATGAGGTACTTACATGAGGTACTTAACATCCGGTAGTTAACCTCAGCCCATAAATAGGATAAAATCCCATGGCCGCATTAAGCGGCCATTTTTATTGGTAAAATCTTAGGCTTAAATCCATTGCGTTTAGCTGAGATTTAACAGGTAAAGCCATTAACGCTTTACTCGCATTCACTGGCAGGAGGCTCAATGCATTGTCCATTTTGCAGCGCGACAGATACTAAAGTCATCGATTCTCGATTAGTGGCGGAAGGCCATCAAGTGCGCCGTCGCCGAGAATGCACCGAATGCCATGAAAGATTTACCACCTTCGAAGGCGCCGAGTTAGTCATGCCTAGGGTGATTAAACGTGATGGTTCACGCCAACCCTTCGATGAAGAAAAACTCCAAGGTGGCATGTTGCGCGCCGTTGAAAAACGCCCCGTGTCTATGGATGAAATCGAGCAAGCGCTTAGCAAAATCAAATCCACCCTACGCGCCACTGGTGAGCGGGAAGTGCCGTCAGAAATGGTCGGTAACTTGATGATGGAGCAATTGATGAGTCTCGATAAAGTCGCCTACATACGTTTTGCTTCTGTGTACCGCGCCTTTGAAGACGTATCTGAATTTGGTGAAGCCATCGCCAAACTGCAAAAGTAGTTATTCGATTTTTGTGGCCTGTCGTTCAGGCTTCTGGTTGCGCTAGCTTTAAAAGAGGCTTTTGATTAATAGCTTCTGCAAGACAGGTTTTAAACACAGATTTACAAGACTGGTGAAAGCCGAAACCTTTAACAACAGGGTTGAACATGAGCTTGAACATAAGTTGGTCCGTACTCGATACCCAAATGATGAGCCGCGCGATTCAATTGGCGCGCAAAGGCTTTTACACCACGAGACCCAATCCCAGTGTGGGCTGCGTTATCGTTAAAGATAATCAGATCGTCGGCGAAGGTTATCATCAAAAAGCGGGTGAGCCCCACGCCGAAGTGCATGCACTACGTATGGCTGGCGAACACGCCCGCGGCGCAACGGCCTATGTCACCTTAGAGCCCTGCAGTCATTATGGCCGCACGCCGCCCTGCGCCTTGGCACTGATCAATATTGGCGTTAAGCGTGTGGTGGTGGCGGTTGAAGATCCAAATCCGCAAGTGGCTGGTCGCGGTATTCAAATGCTGCGCGACGCCGGTATTGAAGTGGATGTGGGATTACACCGCGATGAAGCCTATGCCTTGAATTTAGGCTTTATGAAGCGCATGGAATCGGGTTTACCCAGAGTTACAGTCAAATTGGCTGCGAGTCTCGATGGTAAAACCGCGCTGTCTAACGGTGTGTCTAAATGGATTACCGGGCCTGAATCTCGCCGCGACGTGCAGCGCTTACGCTTACGTTCCTGCGCTTTGGTGACTGGGATTGAAACCATACTGGCTGACGATCCCTCACTCAATGTGCGATATCAAGAACTTGGCGGCATAAAAGACAGCGTAACCGAGGCGCAATTACTGCAGCCATTAAGAGTGATACTCGACAGTCGCGCCCGTTTGCCGTTATCGGCTGCCTGTTTGGCTATCGTATCGCCGATACTCTTGGTCTCGACCGTGGCTTATCCCGCAGAGTTTCAAGCACAATTACCCTCCCATGTGAGTTGCCTCGTGTTACCTGCAATTGCAGGTCGCGTATCCTTACCTGAACTATTAAGCTATTTAGGCCAAAGTTGTAATCACGTGCTGGTGGAAGCGGGTGCAACCTTAGCGGGCGCTTTTTTAGCAGGGGGGCTGGCCGATGAGTTAGTGCTATACCAAGCGATGAAAATCCTCGGTGGGCAAGGGCGTAATCTATTGCAGCTACCCGATTATCAAACCATGGCGCAAATTCCTGCATTAATGTTGGTCGATGAGCGCAAATTAGGGCCAGATACCCGTTTAATCTTGAGCGTTAAGCTTGATACTTCTTTATTTAATTAAGTGAGTTAACCATGTTTACTGGGATTATTGAAGCCGTTGGCACCCTGCGCAAACTGGAGCGTAAAGGCGATGATATTCGTCTTACCGTGGCGAGCGGCAAACTGGATTTAAACGATGTGCGTTTAGGCGACAGTATTGCCACCAACGGTGTGTGCTTAACGGTTGTGCAGCAATTAGCCGACGGTTATGTGGCTGATGTCTCTGCCGAAACAGTGAGTCTCACCGGTTTTGCTAACTACAAAGTGGGCACTAAGGTGAATCTTGAAAAAGCCGTCACCCCAACCACACGCTTAGGCGGACACATGGTCAGCGGCCATGTTGACGGTATAGCTATGGTTGAGCAACGTCTAGTGCGCGGTCAAGCCATTGAGTTTTGGTTAGCCGCTCCCGCAGAGCTTGGGCGTTACATTGCCCACAAAGGTTCCATTACCATTGATGGCGTGAGTCTGACGGTTAACGAAGTGGACGGCAGTCGATTCCGCCTGACCATAGTGCCGCATACAGCAGGGGAAACCACGTTAATCGACCTGCAAGCGGGCGATAAGGTGAATATCGAAGTGGATTTAATCGCCCGTTATCTTGAACGCTTGATGAATTATGATGGCAAAGACAGCAAGAGCGGTGGTGTCACCATGGAAATGTTAGCCCGTGCCGGCTTTGTGCGTTAGTGCACTGGTAATCGTACTGCTAAGGTATAGAATTTCATAACAACAGCAAAATCATAAGGTCCTACAATGGCGCTGCACAGTATAGAAGAGATCATCGAAGATATTCGTCAAGGCAAAATGGTTATTTTGATGGATGACGAAGACAGAGAAAACGAAGGTGATTTGATCATGGCGGCCGAAATGGTCACGCCAGAAGCGATTAACTTTATGGCGAAATATGGCCGTGGACTCATTTGCCAGACCATGACCAAAGCCCGTTGTCAGCAGTTAAATCTGCCCTTAATGGTGACGAATAACAACGCCCAGTTCTCGACTAACTTTACGGTTTCTATTGAAGCAGCCGAAGGCGTGACTACCGGTATTTCGGCCCACGACCGCGCGGTAACGGTAAAAGCGGCCGTGGCTAAAGAGGCTAAAGCGTCTGATTTAGTGCAACCTGGGCATATCTTCCCGTTAATGGCACAGGACGGCGGCGTATTAACCCGCGCAGGCCACACTGAAGCTGGTTGTGATTTAGCCCGTCTTGCGGGACTTGAGCCATCGGGCGTTATCGTTGAGATTTTGAACGAAGACGGCACTATGGCACGCCGCCCAGATTTAGAGATTTTCTCCGAGTTGCACGGTATCAAAATCGGCACTATCGCGGCATTGATCGAGTATCGCAACACTAAAGAAACCACGGTTGTGCGTGAAGCTAAATGCAAACTACCGACCCGTTTCGGCGAGTTCGATATGGTGACTTTCAGAGACACTATCGACAATCAACTGCATTTTGCCTTAGTCAAAGGTGAGGTGAAGAGTGATTGTTTGGTGCGCGTGCATCTGCAAAACACCTTCAACGATTTACTCCATTCAGAGCGCGATCAGCAACGCAGCTGGCCACTCGAAAAGGCGATGGAGCGTATTTCAGCAGAAGGTGGCGTATTGGTTTTACTAGGGAATCAAGAACATCCCTGTGAAATCCTCTCTAAGGTGAAAGCCTTTGAAGCCGAAGATCAAGGCCAAGCGCCTGCTTCTGCAAAATGGCAGGGAACGTCGCGCCGTGTGGGTGTGGGTTCGCAAATCCTCGCTAGCCTTGGCGTGACTAAGATGCGCCTGCTCAGCTCGCCTAAACGTTACCATTCACTTTCGGGCTTTGGCCTTGAAGTGACTGAGTATGTGGCGGACTAAAACCCAAAGTTACACTGAAGTAAAATTAACAATTTCTGATAATTTGCATAGGGCTCTGGGCAATTGGCTGTGATATCATGTCGCCACTTTTCGCCCCGAGCTGGGTGCTTTAGCTAAATTAGGTAAGATAATGAACGTAGTTCAAGGTAATATCGAAGCGAAAAATGC
The DNA here is from genome assembly GCF_026802235.1 of Shewanella sp. DAU305. Lineage (NCBI taxonomy): Bacteria > Pseudomonadati > Pseudomonadota > Gammaproteobacteria > Alteromonadales > Shewanellaceae > Shewanella > Shewanella sp. DAU305. The sequence goes on along the minus strand of NZ_CP113808.1, from coordinate 4,092,649 downwards.
CAAAGTTGCGATTGTAATTTCGCGTTTCAACAGCTTTTTAGTTGAGAGCTTGCTTGAAGGTGCACTTGACACGCTGAAACGTTTTGGCCAAGTCAGCGACGACAATATCACTGTTGTCCGTGTACCAGGTGCGGTTGAGTTGCCGCTAGCTGCGCGTCGCGTAGCTGCCAGTGGTAAATTCGACGGTATTATCGCATTAGGTGCGGTGATCCGTGGTGGTACTCCTCATTTTGATTTTGTTGCAGGCGAATGTAATAAAGGTCTAGCTCAAGTTGCTTTAGAATTTGATCTGCCTGTTGCTTTCGGTGTTTTGACCACAGATACCATTGAACAAGCTATTGAACGTTCAGGTACCAAAGCGGGTAACAAAGGCGGCGAAGCTGCTTTAAGTCTGCTTGAAATGGTCAATGTTCTGCAAGAACTTGAACAACAGTTGTTATAGTAGGAAAAATAATGAAGCCTTCTGAGCGCCGCAAGGCCCGCCGTTTAGCCGTTCAAGCCATCTATTCATGGCAACTAAGCGGGAATAATATTGCCGATGTCGAGCATGAGTTTTTAACTGAACAAAGCCTCGACGGTGTTGATGTAGCTTATTTTCGTGAGCTATTTTCAGGCGTTGCAACGAAGAAAACCCAATTGGATGAGCTGATCATCCCGCATCTGGAACGCCCGATTGATGAAGTGTCTCCAGTAGAGAAAGCCATAGTTCGTTTAGCGACCTATGAGCTGACTTTCCGTAAAGATGTGCCATACAAGGTCGCGATTAACGAAGCGATTGAGTTGGCAAAAGCTTTTGGTGCGGACGAGAGTCATAAGTTTGTGAACGGACTGCTCGACAAACTGGTTGCACGCAAGTAATAAAGACAAACGGTATCTTAGGATACCGTTTTTCATTGCTAACAAAGGTGGCCGATGTAAGTCGTGCCAAACTGTACAGTGAAAGAATTCCAATTAATTGAATGTTATTTTAGCAACCGCGGCCCTACTCGCCGTGATGTGAAGCTTGGCATCGGTGACGATTGCGCTTTAGTGCAACCCGCAGAAAACAAGTCGATTGCTATCTCCTGTGACACCTTAGTCGAAAATGTCCATTTCTTCCCCGATATGCCTCCTGCAGCCTTAGGTTACAAAGCCTTAGCAGTAAATTTATCTGATCTGGCTGCCATGGGCGCAGAACCCGCGTGGATGACGCTTGCCTTGACGCTACCCGAAGTTGATGAAACTTGGCTCAGTGGTTTTAGCGAAGGTTTATTTGAAGCGGCCGATTACTATGGCATCGCCTTAATTGGCGGCGATACGACTCGTGGTCCGCGGGCGATTAACATCACAGTGCACGGACAAGTTCCTGAGGGTAAAGCACTCACACGTCACGGTGCTAAAGTGGGTGATTGGATTTATGTCACGGGCACGCTCGGAGATTCGGCTTTAGGTCTGGATATCATTCGAGGTGCTCAGCAGGCTAGATCCGAGCATAAAGAATTCCTGATTAATCGCCATTATCGTCCAACACCAAGAGTCTTAGCGGGCCAAGCTTTGCGTTCGCTAGCCTCCAGTGCTATCGACCTTTCCGACGGGTTTATCTCGGATATTGGTCATGTACTTAAGGCTTCTGCAGTTGGTGCGGTTGTCGATGTTAATTGCATCCCGCTTTCGCGCGCGATGCAAGATACCGTCAGCGAGGAGCATGCCTTAGGTTATGCGCTGACAGGCGGCGAAGATTACGAATTGCTGTTCACCGTTCCTGAGGCGCAAAAAGGCGCGCTTGAGACAGCATTAAGCCATGCAGGAGCAAAATTTGTTCGTGTTGGGCAAATTTGTGCGGGCAGTAAGCTCAAGTTACAACTCAAGGGTGAGCCGTTTACGCCGCCGTATCACGGTTTCGAGCACTTCTAATGAAATGGTTGTCAAAGGATCAGGCGTTAACGCGCCTGTCATTAAAAAATCCTGTCCACTTTTTGGCACTCGGTTTCGGTAGCGGACTCGCCGCTAAAGCGCCCGGTACTTTCGGTACCATAGCTGCTATTCCCCTCTATTTACTGATGGCGCCATTACCGCTTGCTTGGTATCTGGGCTTAACTTTAGTGAGTGTATTTGCAGGATTTTATATCTGTGGTAAAGCGGCACATGACATGGGCGTACACGACCATGGCGCGATTGTGTGGGATGAAGTGGCTGGACTGTTGATCACTATGATAGCGGCACCAGCGGGCTGGATTTGGCTGTTAGTGGGCTTTGGTTTATTTCGCTTTTTTGACATCATCAAACCTTGGCCAATCCGTTGGCTCGATGCCAAAGTCGAAGGTGGTTTTGGCATTATGATTGATGATGTTTTAGCGGGTGTATTTGCCTTTATCTGTCTGCAAGGGCTAGTCTGGTGTGTTAGCTAACATGATAGCTAACTTGGCATGATAGTTAACATGGCCAACAACTAACCCTTAGCTTTTGATTTCGCATTTTTCTGATTGAAGCTTGATTGAAGGGATGAAGGGATTAGCTGAACATCCCTTATCCCTTTTCTGCTTGATTCTACTATTGCAGCAGTTCCCTTGCGTTCGCTAGGGTATTGCTAGTGATAGTATCGCCACCTAACAGCCTTGCCAGCTCTTGAATGCGTTGCTCACGATCGAGCGACTTCATTGTGGTCTCAGTACTGCCCGCCTTATTAAACTTATCGACGAACATGTGTTGATGACCATTGCCCGCAACTTGCGGCAAGTGAGTCACGCACAGTACTTGGGTCGATTCCCCTAAGCTGCGTAACATGCGGCCAACCACTGCGGCGGTGGGGCCCGAAATCCCGACATCCACCTCATCGAAAATCAATGTCGGCGTGGCAACTTTCTTCGCGGTAATGACTTGGATCCCTAAGCCTATCCGTGAAAGTTCACCGCCAGATGCGACTTTCGAAATCGGTTGTAAAGGTTGGCCAGGGTTAGTGGTGACCATAAATTCGATATTATCACTGCCGTTGGCTGACATTTGCTCTGGGTGGAAATTGACTTCGATAGTAAATTTACCCTTAGGCATATTCAGTTCGTGGATTGACTGAGTCACGAGTTTGTCGAGTTCTTTGGCATATCTAGCGCGGCTTTGGCTGAGTTTTTGTGCGTTGCTAAGGTAAGCGGCTCTGCTGGCAGCGACCTGCAGTTGAATTTCTTCGAGCTTGCTTTCGTCACTGTCTAAGGTGCTCAGCTCTGCCTTTAATGCCAAATGATGTTCGGCCAGTTTATTTGGGCTGACATGGTGTTTACGCGCCAGTTGCATGGCTTTTGATAGCCGTTCTTCTAAATAGGCAAAGTGGGTTGGATCGAGTTCAAGCTTACTCAAATAGTGCTGTAATTCGCCTGCACTTTCTTGCACTTGGATTAAGGCATCATTCAACATAGTGTTGATATTGCTCAATGCAGGATCGTAACTTTGCAGATCTTCGGCGAGGGAAACGACTCGATTAAGCAGCGACTCTATATTGTTCTCTTCGCCTTCAGTGAGTATATCTAGACTCGCCTGACAGGTATCAATCAACTCAGTGCCATTGGCAAGACGTTTGTGCTCTTGCTCAATTTCATCGAACTCATCGACTTTAAGATCAAACTCATCGAGTTCTTCTACTTGATACTGCACTAATTGCTTACGGGCAATACGTTCATGCTGGGAGGCTTCGAGTTGCTTTAGATCGGCCTCAATTTGTTTGCAGCGTTGAAAGCTGGCGGCAACCGTATCGATAAGTAATCTGTGGTTGGCATAACTGTCGAGCAGGGTGAGTTGGTGTTCACTCTTCAACATTGCATGGTGCGCATGTTGGCCGTGAATACCGATGAGCAACTGACCCAGTAATTTGAGTTGCGTCAGTGGCACTGGATTCCCATTGATATAGGCGCGTGAACGGCCATCGCTACCAATAGTTCGACGTAGGATGCACTCATCATCGAGTTCAAGATCGTTATCTTCTAACCAACGTTTTGCCAGTGGAATATCATCCAAGGAAAAGCGGGCGCTGACCTCGGTTTTATTGGCTCCGGGGCGAACACTGCTGGCATCGGCGCGATTGCCTAGGCACAGGCCTAACGCATCGATGGCGATCGATTTACCTGCACCGGTTTCACCTGTGATGCTGGTCATACCGGGGCGAAAATCCAGTTCTAAAAAACGGACGATAGCGAAGTTATTAATGCTGAGTTGGCAAAGCATAGTGAATTCCTGTCGAAAAACATACCAAACCACTGTATTGATAAACAGTATATACTGATTTTATATACAGTAAAGTGGCTTGGGTAAATAATCGGCATTATCGGCAGTAAATATTTTTAATTGACTGATTATGCGTAGGTTCTTACTAAGCTTTCTAAGATAGGCAAACTAAAGAAAGTAACTAAGGTGCCAAATAGAATGCCCTGAGCACTGGTTGAAGCTTGAGTGTTATAGCGCTGGGCAAGCAAGTACACGCTAGCGGCTGTGGGCAGTGCGCTCAAGATCACGCCCATGATCAGGTAGTCGCCGCTCACGCCAAAACGGCTAAGCATAAAGTAGACGAGTGCTGGTTGGACAATTAGCTTGAAGAGATTGATAAGGCTCAGTTCGATAAAATTCTTGGGGCTAAATACGCTGCTATCTTTCTGGTAGCGCATCGCTTTGGAGAGCACCATACCGATGGCAAACAGCGCGCACGGGCTTGAGGTGTTGCCAATTTGCTGGATCATTAGCGCCAGCCCTGAGGGTAGTTTTATCTCTAGCGCCGAAATGCCGACGCCAATTAAACTACCAATAACGATAGGGTTTTTACCGACCGCCATCATCATTATGACTAAGGCGTGGTGTTGTCTTTGGGTGTTTGTGGCCAGTTCTATCGAGACTAAGGCGACGGCAAACATCAGCACGGATAATAAGCTGGCAATCGCAGCGGCGACTAAGGCGCTTTGCTGCTGCGGAAAGAGGATGATGAGCAGTGGAATACCAATAAATGCCGTATTACCAAAGGTGGCATTGAGGGCTCGAATGGCGGCAACCGCATGCTGTTTAGGGTTAGCGATCAGCGATAGACCTAGGCAGACAAGATAAGTAATCGCCATAGCTGTACTGTAGCCCGCAATAAATCCCCATTGCAAAATCTCGTCAATCGGCTGCTGGGCGAGGGCGATAAGCATGATTGCAGGGAACGCAATATAGTAGACATATTGGTTTAGCACTTGGTCCGTATCGACGGGCAAGAGTTTTAGTTTTTGCACTAGTGTGCCGAGCAACATGATCCCGAAGACGGCAAACAGAGGGGTTAAAATGGTCATTTCCCTCACTCATCCTTACGATTAAATTTGAATAAACTCAGCCATCACCGTCATTTCTACTATCGCTATGATTTAAGGTGGGCGCTTGCCTTTTTTATGTCACGTTAGAACCAGAACTAGCGCCAGCGCAGTAAAACTCGCCACAAAATAACATATCATTTCAGTCTAAGGCTATTGCGCTATGGTCGTATAAGTGGATTAATTGATGTTTAAAACACAATGACTTAGCGTACGCTGTGATTGTTGATGACTTTATATAGTGCCTAAAGTGGGCAGTTAGAACAGAATTAGGACATGCAATGAGTGATGATTTAGGCGCTGAACTACAACTTGTCTATCTTTTTGTGCATTTAGTCAATGCGGGCAGTTTTTCACAGGCGGCGAAGGAGCTTGATATGCCCATTGCCACAGTGAGCCGCAAGTTAGCTAAGTTGGAAGAGAAGCTCGATAAGCAGCTTTTTATGCGCAGCACCCGCAAGTTACGATTGACGGAGGAAGGGCTGGCACTCTTTCAACGCTACCAGAGTGTGGTTGCCCAATTTGATGAACTGAGTGGTGCGGGCAGCGATAAACCCGAGGGCACCCTGCGCATCGCCGCGCCAATTTCGATTATTTCCATCGTGTTTATTCAAGCATTGAATGAATTTGGCCGTCTGTATCCCGATATCCGTTTGCACATTTCCCAGAGCAATGAGTTAGTCGATTTGATCGACAAGGGCATAGATGTGGCGATTGTCGGCGGGGCTCAGCCTGATTCTTCGTGGGTGTCGAGTACCTTAGGCGAGCTGGATTATTGCCTGTTTGCCACGCCAGAATATTTGGCTCAGGCACCTAAACTTGAGCATCCCGATGATCTCGAAGCCCATCAGCTGATAAAAGTCTGGCCGCTGTTTAATTGGCATTTAAAGCATCCGAGCGGTGAGTCTTTCTATTTTAATGGCCCAACTAAGTTGACCCTCACGGATTTACACGGTGCGATTCAGGCGACCTTAGGGCATGGTGGGATCTTGTATGGTCCTGAACTGTTTGTAAAACAGCAGATTAAGGAAGGGAAACTTAAAGTGTTATTGCCAGAATGGATTGGCGAGCAGAGGCGGATTTCGATTTTATATCATCAGCGCAGTCAGCAGCCGCTAAAGGTAAGAGTCTTTATTGAGTTTATGCAGTCAAAGGCGCCAGAGTTATTCTCTATGCGTTGATTTAACCGAGTTATTCTTTAATAAGGGAACTGATTTTTAGCGTCTTTTAGGTTTTACCGTGTTTTTGCTCATGGTGTTTTGCGTTTGTTTTGCGTCTTGCAGGCTGGAGCGTGTCGCGGGCAGTATGCCGAGTTCTAAGAAGTATCCCACTAAACGCCGTAGTTCAAATAAAGAACCGATACGCTGTTGATCTTTGATGGTCAGTTTCCAACTGTCGGTTCGTCCTTCGCTATTGGTTAAGACAAAGCCTTGATAAACAATCTTTTTCATTGGAATAACTCAATATTGGCTGATGGAACTTGCTAGCTTTGGTCTTACTCGTTTTGTGGCTTGCTTGAAAGTGATTGCAGTCGAGACTAGAGGCTTATTGTTTAGGAATAAAGGTGCTTGAGTTACCCCAAGCACCCCATCAATTAAGCGACGCTGATGCCGATATTTGATACGCCCGCTTCGATAATGTCTTTGCGTAAACCTTTGACCAGTTCCGCCGTGATCTTTGGATTTTCTTCGATAATTTCCAGCAGAGAATTTTGTAATTCTTTCTCTTCTTCCATGACTTCATGGGCAAAAACAAAATCATCTAATGCTTCATCGACTAAATCGACATCGCTGATGGCTTCGATATAGTTAGCCACTGTGCTCGATGACAGTTTGCTGATATTGACGATATCTTCTTCAATCTTGCCTTGAATCGCACCCAGTAAGGTCGATATGGCGACCACAGCGTCCATGGCTGGATAGACGCCATAGGCTTCAAAATCAGCAGGATCTGGGGTGTTATCTTCCAGGCGTTGCAGATGCACATCGACATTGAATTTGAGCTTGGAGTCGTACTGGGATTGCCAGAGTAGTTCTAACGCAGTACTCAACACTGCAGGGTCACCAAACTCACAGACTTCGGAAAACAGTTGATAGTTGGGCAACATGCGTTGGCAAAGTGCAGTGGCGAAGAGTTGTTTTTGTGGCAGTGTTAACGCCTTAAGACGTTTAAAGAAGCCCGTTTTTTTGGTCATCTGTTATTTCCGCTGATAGCTGTGATATCACTTGATTTGCCGCAGATTCTACCTTAGTTAACTCATCAAGTAACTCTAGTATTTCGGGTTCGAGATCTTCGACCGCTGTTTCACGTTTTAGCGCCGATTCAATTTCTTGGCATAATCTTTGGGTTGTTGGCACGCCGCAGTAACAGCTCGCACCATGTAACTTATGGATAGTACTGAGCATGACGGGGTGATCGTTTTGACTCAGCGCCGTCTGAATTGTCGTCACAGTTTGCGGTAAAGAGTCGAGCAACATTCTCAGCATATCTAAGGCAAGATCAGCCTTGTGATTGGCTTGGGTTAAGCATAAATCCCAGTTCAGCGTATGCAGGTCAAAATGGGTGAATTTGGGGCGAGTGATCCAGCGATGGATAACGTCTTTGAGCGCCGCTTCATCAATAGGTTTCGGTAAATATCCATCCATGCCACTGCCTAAAATCAGCTCGCGTTCTTCAGCAATCGCATGGGCCGTCACGGCAATAATTGGCGTGTTACGGTTCATCGAGCCTTGGCGAATTTGCTTAGTGGCGCTGATACCATCTGTGCCTGGCATCTGAATATCCATAAAAATCAAATCGAAGGTGCGAGTCTTCGCCTGTTTAACTGCTTCATCGCCACTGTTGACCGCGATAACCGTCGTCACTAACTCGCTGAGCAAGGTGTCGATTAGCTTTAAGTTGGCAAAGTTATCATCCACCGCCAGTACGGTTAAGGATTGGCGCGCCGCCGGCGTGGCTATGGTCACTGGGGCTATGATGTCGTACTCCATCGGTGGATAGAGTAAGTTGCGGGCAAGCTGGTGCTCACTCACGGGCAGAGACAACACCACATCGGCATTCGGGCGGATAAACTGGGTTAAGGCGTCTTGTTCTTGGCAATCGTATAGCACCACAAGGCAATCGGTTTTGGTCTTTGCCAAGTTAAGTGTGCTTACCAGTTGTCCAGCATCGCTAAACCCATGGCAACTCAATAGAACATAGTCGTATGGCGCTTCGGCCGTGTTGAGTGTGGTCAGCAAGCTTGGGATATGCTGATGGTGAGTCACTTTGGTATCCCATTGATTCAATTGGCGACTCAAGACTGCATGAGTCAGCACTCTGGGCTCATAAAACAGTATGGTTTTGTCTTTGAGTTTTTCGAGCGGCAGTGAGTCACCGATTTGGAACTGACCTAAGCCGAGCGGCAAACTGAACCAGAAGTTTGAGCCTTTTTCTGGGGATGAAGTAAAGCCAATTTGGCCGCCCATTTGATTCACTAAACGCTTAGTGATCACTAAACCTAAGCCCGTGCCACCAAAGCGGCGTGAAATCGACGAATCGGCTTGGCCAAAGGCTTGGAATAAAAAGTCCTGCTGGCTTTCATCGATACCGATACCGGTGTCGACCACATCACAGCGCAGTACCACTTGTTCTTCCGACTGGCTTTGCAGTTCGATTTTGACCATCACACTGCCAGAGTCGGTGAATTTAATCGCGTTACCGACCAAGTTATTGATGATTTGGCACACGCGCATGGCATCGCCATTCACATTGTCGGGCACGTTGGGGGCGATATCAACGACGAGTTCTAGGCCTTTGGCCTGGGCGCTGCCCGAGATTAGCGTGATGGTATCGCCTATGGTTTCCCTTAGACCGAAGGGCATGTTTTCCAACACCATTTTACCGGCTTCGAGTTTAGAAAAATCGAGAATATCGTTGATGATACCCAGCAGGTTAGTGGCGCTGCGCTCAATGGTTTTGATGTAATCGACTTGGCTCGAATGCAAAGGGGTTTTCACCAATTGCCGCGCAAAACCGATAACCCCATTGAGCGGCGTACGTAACTCGTGGGACATGTTGGCTAAGAATTCAGATTTAATTCGGCTGGCTTCTAGGGCGCGTTTTTTTGCTAAATCTAACTCGACGTTTTGGATTTCAATCTGCTCTAAGGTTTCCCGCAGATCCGAAGTGGCTTGGTCGATATTTTGCTGCATCTCATCATGGTATTCCGATAGCGACCCCGCCATGGCATTGATACCGCGTTTGAGTAAGTCGAGCTCACCAATCAAGTTGCCATCTAAGCGGGCGTCCAACTTACCTTCACGGATTTTAGCGACGACGCGCACCATTTCAGTAATGGGCTGAGTGACGTTTTTCACCAGCCGGAAAGTGAACAGCAGGTTCAACTGCACCCCGATCAACACGATTATAAAGGCGGCGACGGCGGCTCTATGCTGCTCGAGTAGGGCACGTTCTTTATTGATGATGATGGAGATATAACCTAACAGCTGACCATCGTCTGTTTGGATATCGTAATTAGCGGGAGCGGCGCTGGGCCCGGTGGAGAAAATCGGTGTCCGTAAAATCAGGCTGTCGCCCACATGCTCAATTTCGGTTTTATGCAGTGTGTTAAGCGCTTCTTTGTAGCGCATAATTTCAAAATCTTTGTGGTAATGCGAGGTCACAAAGAGCTGATTATTGGCATCGAAAATCGCGATGGATTTCACTAAGGTGGACTTGTTGAGCTGCGCCGCGGCGAGTAAGCGTTTGGTCGCCTCGCGATCATTGGCCACTAAACCGATTTCACTGGCAATCGACAGCGGCTCAATAATATTGCTGCCCTGTTCGACGAGCGTATCTTCGAGCTCATAAAAACGGTTTATGGTAAAGTAGCTGCCCAGAAGGATACCGACCAAGATTGTTGGCGCGAGCGCCAGTACAAGAACCCAAGAACGTAGGCTGTATTTGGTCATGTTGTTGACTGGGTTCATAGCAGCGGCGGTGTTTCCTGTGACAGAGACTAAGATAATTTTATAAGACTGCCAGAAAGAGGGCGGTCTTTGCCAGTATTTTATTGATTTAGAGGCCGAAATGGCGCAATTTTTTAAAGCAAAACCAAATAGTTCCAAACAGTTGTCGGCTAAGTTATCGCTGAGCGTGAATCAGCTCGATCACTTAGGGGCAGGTATAGCACAACATCAAGGTAAAGTCGTGTTTATCCCCGGCGCACTGCCCGATGAAACCGTGACGGTACAGTTCACCGAGCAAAAGAAAAATTATGCCCGCGCTAAGTTAATTAAAGTCGATACACCTAGCTCTGAGCGCGTCGAGCCTGAGTGTCCACACTATCACACCTGCGGCGGCTGCGACTTACAGCATATGTCATTATCGGGCCAGCGTGAGCATAAAGAAGCGGCGCTGCTGGATATTATGGCTAAGTTTGCCGGCGCCGAAGGCGGCACGTTATCGCCCGCATTAACGGGGGAAGGTTGGCATTATCGTCGCCGTGCCCGTCTTGCGACTTTATTTGATAAAAATACTAAACACTTAAGCTTAGGTTTTCGTGCCGCTAGTAGCAGCAATGTGGTGCCTATCAGTCAGTGTCAGGTGTTAGCTAAGCCGTTATCAGATTTGATCGTCCCCTTTGCTAAGTTGCTGAATCAATTAACGGCTAAAGCCAGCTTAGGTCACCTTGAGTTAATTGCCGCCGATAATGGTCACTTCGCTGTGCTGCGTATCACTAAGGCGCTCAACGATAAAGATCTCGCTAAGCTGTCAGCCTTTGCCGAGCAGCATCAAATTCACATTTGTCTGCAGGATAATGAAGGCCAATTCCAAGGCGTTGGCGCAGAGTTAGTGTTACCGGTTTATCAGCTGTTAGATGACAAAGCTGAGTCGGATGCGGTGAGTTTAAGCTTCAACCCAGGTAACTTTGTGCAAGTGAACGGACAGATTAACAAGGCCATGGTCGCCCAAGCGATGGATTGGTTAGCGCCAGCGCCTGATGAGCGCATTTTGGATTTGTTCTGCGGTATGGGGAATTTCAGTTTGCCCTTAGCGAAAATGGGCGCGGATGTGATTGGCGTCGAAGGGGTTGCCGAGATGGTAACTCAGGCACGGGTGAACGCTAAAGCTAACAATTTGGATAAACTGACCTTTTATCACGGCGACTTGAGTGCGGATTTATCCCTTGAGCCTTGGATGGGCAAAATTGATAAATTACTGCTCGATCCCGCCCGTGCTGGGGCGTTTGAAAGCTTGCAATGGCTGAAGAAAATGAAGCCGCGCAAAGTCGTGTATGTTTCGTGTAATCCTGCGAGCTTGGCTCGCGATAGCGCAGTGCTGTTAGAGCGCGGTTACCGATTACAGCAATTGGGACTTATCGACATGTTCCCACAAACACACCATATCGAAGCCATGGCACTGTTTGAATTAACCAAGTAATTTGCGCTGGCAAAGTAAGCAAAGCGTTTGAATAACGTAAAAAATGTGATTATTGCGTCGGTTGGGTTTGACAAGTTCGCGCCAATGCTGAAGATAGGAGAGCTGAAGTGGTGCCCACTTTCTCTCTGAGCACGGATAAGGAAATAAATTAGATGGTCTCTGTTCGCGAAGCGCACTTTAATGATCCCGATTTTCACTTAGAAGATTGGGTGGCTCGCTATGTCGGTCATGCCGATGAAGCGCAGATGCTGCTCTCCTTGATAGGGCAGATTGACGCCTTACCCGCCAAGAGTCCTGCGGCGAAGAGAGAACTGCTCGAACGTGCTCGAGAGATGATCGAAATCCTCGCACCGCTGAACATGGACATTGAAACCCTGCAAGCGGCGATTTTGTTTGTGGTGTTCGATGCTGGGTTACTGACCGAAGAGGCCATCAAAGAGAAATTTGGTGAGCCGCTGGCGCGTTTAGTGGCGAGTGTTGTGACCATGAATGCCATCGGCGCGTTGAAAATCAATCCCAACAGCCGCTCCACCGAGCCGCAAATCGACAACATCCGCCGCATGTTATTGGCTATGGTTGAAGATGTGCGCGCTGTGGTCATCAAACTTGCTGAGCGTGTGTGCTTGCTGCGGGCGGTGAAAAATGCCGACGAAGAAACTCGCGTGCTGCTGGCCCGAGAAATTGCCGATATTTATGCGCCGCTTGCTAACCGTTTAGGGATTGGACAATTGAAGTGGGAGCTGGAAGATATTTCTTTTCGCTACCTGCATCCAGATACCTATAAAGACATCGCTAAGCAGTTAGACGGCAAACGACTGGACCGTGAAGTCTTTATCGACAAGTTTGTCAGTCAGTTGCAACAAAGATTAGATGAAGATCAAATTCGCGCTAAGGTCTACGGCCGGCCGAAACATATCTACAGCATCTGGCGCAAGATGAAGGGTAAACACCTCAAATTTGATGAGTTGTTTGACGTGCGCGCCGTGCGTATCGTGACCGATCGTCTGCAGGATTGTTATGGCGCGTTAGGTGTTGTGCATACGCTTTGGCATCATATTCCTCGGGAATTTGACGACTATGTCGCTAACCCTAAACCTAACGGTTATCAATCGATTCATACCGTGGTGGTGGGGCCTGAGGGCAAAACCGTTGAAATTCAAATTCGTACCCAAGACATGCATGAAGATGCAGAGCTGGGGGTGGCTGCGCATTGGAAATACAAAGAAGGAAATAATCAATCCGGTAAGCAAAGCGGCTACGAAGAAAAAATTAACTGGCTGCGTAAAATTCTGCAATGGCAGGAAGACGTGGTCGAAAGTGGCAACTTGGTTGAAGAAGTGCGCAGCCAAGTGTTTGAAGACAGAGTCTATGTGTTCACCCCAAGCGGTGAAGTCGTCGACTTGCCACTGGGCTCAACCGTGCTCGACTTTGCCTATTACATTCACTCCCAAGTGGGACATAAATGTATTGGCGCTAAGGTCGATGGCCGTATTGTGCCGTTCACCTATCAGGTTGAAACGGGCGAGCGTATCGAGATCATCACCTCGAAACAGCCCAATCCCAAGCGCGACTGGCTTAACCCTAACTTAGGTTATATCCGAACCTCGCGGGCGCGTTCGAAAATTCAGCATTGGTTTAAGCAGCAGGACAGAGACAAGAATATTGTCGCCGGCAAAGAAATGCTTGAATCTGAATTGGCGCGGGTGAGCTTGAAAATTAAAGACGCGGCCATCGCGGTCGAGCGCTTTAATATGGCGAGCATGGATGATTTACTGGCGGCGATTGGCGGCGGTGATGTGCGTCTGCATCAAGTGGTTAACCATATTCAAAGCCGTCTGCGACTCGACGAAGTGTCAGAAGAAGATGCCGTCGAAGAATTAGTTAAGAAAGGCCAACACAAACCGACATCCAGTGGCCGTGGTCAGGTTGAAGTCAACGGTGTGGGTAATTTGCTTAACCATATCGCCCGTTGTTGTCAGCCCGTTCCCGGTGATGAAATCTTAGGTTTTATCACTAAAGGCCGCGGCATTTCTGTGCATCGCGCTGATTGTGAACAAGTTAAAGAGTTAATGCGGGTTCACCCAGAGCGCGGTGTCGATGTGGTCTGGGGCGAAAATTACTCCGGCGGTTATCGCATGCGTCTGCGGGTATTAGCCCACGATCGCAGCGGTTTATTACGTGACTTAACCTCAGTGCTAGCTGCCGAAAAGTCCAATGTACTGGCCATGAGCTCGTCATCGGATACTAAAAACCAGACAGCCGCGATTGAGTTGGAACTGGAGCTTTATAACCTCGATGGTTTATCGCGGGTGTTATCGAAACTGACCCAGGTCGATAGCGTGATCGAGGCAAGACGGCTTTAGGGTTCGCAATGCTTTTCGAAGCGATTAGCCTCGAAATTACTAGCAATATAAAAGATATAGAGAAGTCATCTAGAGGCTAGAAATAAAGTCATCAAGGATTAGGGCGGCAGGATGAATTTCACCTGCCGCCTTTTTTATTTGGTTTTTTATGGAAATTGAGCGGGATGGCCAGTTAATTTAGTCTTTGTATGTTTAGCTGTTGCTGCAAGTCATTCATAATGGCTTACCATGGCATTTGCTCACCGACGCGAAGCCAGTCCGTCCTTGGATGCTCGACCGCCCCGTCCATGGGGCGGACGGTCGTCTCGCTAATCACCATGGCTCGCCTTTCGAGCGCATGCGTAACCTCTAGGTTTTAAAGACTAGATCTAATCTTAACGATTATAGGCACCACTCTTATTGGACAAAAACGTGCTATGTTTTGCGCGGAATTATCTTCATTTCGGATCAACAAAAATAATTCCAAGCGCTGAATCGTGGACAATAATGAACTTAAGGATGTAACGCTTGGCTTGAGGCTTTACCTTTACACCATTTGCCGCTGTTGTGCTGCTTTTTAAACTCGCACATGCTATCCCATCGACCACTTATGCCACTGTATTGACGTCGAAACTCTTTAGCTGAAGTGAGCCACGCATCGGGCGAAATTCCTAATTCATTGAGTAGTTTTGGCCGTTGATTATCGATATAGCCTTTTTTATCAAGGCGCATAGCTCGTCCCGTCCAATCTATCAACTCAAGATAATCTGCAAAATGAAACGGAATGCCTGTTTGCTGGCTCAGAAGTGTTGAACCATCAAATTTTGCGAGGGCTTTATGTCGTATTGGCTGTAGGTTATCTGCGGTAGTTTTGACCAGTTGGGGCGAGTTGATATGAGGATTAAGCGCATTCACGCGCTCCTGAATCGATGTAAAATCAGAGGATTGCACAGAGTCGGCAATCCCTGCTCGAATAGGATTTAAATCGACATACATCATGCACGCCAGCAGTGCTTGCTCATCTAACAACGCTTGTGACTTAAAACGGCCTTCCCAAAAAGCGCCTTTACACTCATCTTCACGATTGGCCTTACGGGCAATTTCTTCATTTAAACAGCGCATAAACCAAGAGATACTGCTCAGTCGCTCATGCCACTCGGCGAGTAATGCATCAAGTAACATCACTTCACCTTCGATTAAGGCATCACCATTCATATACTTAGTAGCGACAGCATGGCCTTTAGTGATTTGACACCAGCGGATGATAATCTCTTTGGGACTCAAGGTTTTCGCCTTCTCAACATCGATTTTGAGTACTAAATGGTAATGGTTGTTCATCACAGCATAGGCGCAAATATCGATACAGAAAATGGCTGATAACGCTTTGATTTTATCAACAATCCAGTCGCGTCTATGCTCGAAACTGCGGCCCGTGAGTTTATCCTCACCACACAAAAAAGCCCTGCGCACACAGCGATTTATCACATGATAGAAAGGTGTCGCATTAGCATCAATTAACTGTCTTCTGGCCGAGGTCATCACTAGCTCCACACAGACAAAATCAAGATAATGTAAAGGCTAGTAGAGGAGTGTGCAAAACACAAAAAATATGGCTGTCCTTACTTTTCACAGCGATTTATCACATGATAGAAAGGTGTCGCATTAGCATCAATTAACTGTCTTCTGGCCGAGGTCATCACTAGCTCCACACAGACAAAATCAAGATAATGTAAAGCCTAGTAGAGGAGTGTGCAAAACACAAAAAATATGGCTGTCCTTACTTTTCAATTACTTTTCATGCTTACTTTTCATTAGAGAATAATGCCAGATATCCATTAATTTCCACTATAAATAAAAAATACGACAGAACTAATTGTTCAAAAAAAACTAAAGTAACTCGTTATAATTCATGTTTCTGATGGGGCGGTTTTCGCTGATGTTTGTTAAGTGTTTCGGCTACTCTTCAGGCCAAATGTTTGTGTACATTGGAACAAGGCTTAGTGGCAATAGGAATAAATGTGGCGCAAATATGAGTATTAAAATTACGGCAATAACAGAACCAAATATAAAACCAAACCACAGAACAAAACCTCCAACAATTAATGCCGTCACAATGACGTTCCAGAGCAACCTGAATGGAAAAAGAAGTATATTTCTAATGTTCATGTGAGTCAGTATCTTTTAATGTAAATGCGTTCAATTGGGCGCGTTAAAATCATAACAATCCTACCATTTCGTCAATAGATTGTTTAAGTTCTGCTTCGGTGTATCTATTAGCTTGCATTGTTGCGTTTTCAGGATGATGTATATGATTCCGAATGAACGACTGCAATGTTGCTGGTCTTGGCGGACGTGGGATACCATTATTTTCCTGTGTCCACTGTTTATTTGATGCAATGCCCTGAGCATTTAGCCACTGGTCAACTGCGGCAATGTTAGTTAAGTTATTTCGCTCTTGTAAGTATCCATAAAGTTCATTATGTAGATCAACAGTAGGTAGATCATATGCTCTATAGCTAATTTCGCCCCAAGACGGGCTCCATGGAAACATGGGGGATGTCGTGGCTGGTATGATGCTATTTTGATTATTTACCTTTTTGAAAATAAAAAGACCAGCATCTCTTAGGTTTGGAGATGAAAGCATAAATGGAGAGTGTGTGGTAACGAAAACCTGCTTGGTTTTTGAAATAACCATCAAAGCGTCCAATAGTTTTTTCTGCCCTGAAGGGTGCAGGCATATCTCGGGCTCATCTATGAATAAATAAAAGGGTTTGGAAACCTGAGCATTCGCCGCATTAGATGTTAATTCAGCATAAACCTGCAGCAGAGATAGGGCTACAGCCCTCTGCATTCCATGTCCTTTTTCATTCATAGGCACGGATACGCCATCATCAATAACGATGCTGGCTGTTTTGAAAAAATTCTCTATTTGTAGCTCTTCAAATGAAAATGAAATGTTAGCCGCTCCGAACTGGGAGGTGAAAACATTCTGAACTTTAGTTTCTATCTGGGCTATTTTGCTTCTTAGTTGTGATGCTGGATTGTTAAATAGACCATGATAGCTAGTTTGAAATGCCTGATATTCTGGTGTATTCGTATGTCCAAGAGCTATTTCTTTTAAGAGTGAGCCGCAGATTGTTGATGCGCCAAATTTAGATTCATCACTAGGATTAGTGTCGGCCCATATAAAATTATTGTCGTAAAACTTTTTGAAAGGTGCATCTATTCCTGTTGGATTGGAATAGGTTTGAGTCGTATCGTCCCAAAAATTTATTTTCTTTATGTCTTCTGGAGAATTTACATCCCATGACCTTTTAACTTTGAAGCACTCGTGCCCACCGTCCATATAGATACAGGTTGTAAAAGAACGAACTTTGTTTGCTTGTACATGAGCGTTAACAGCTGCAGAGATGTTACCCGTGTATGTAATCTCAGCAAAAAAGTTATTACAGATTACCGCTGGGTCAGATTTATTTATTAGTGATGCAGGATCTTTCCTTGTGCCGTCTTTTATGAGATTGAAAGCTTCAAAAATAGTAGACTTTCCTGAGTTGTTTTCCCCAACAAAAATATTTAGTCCGCTACCTTCTGTAACTCCGTCAGGGGTATTGAAATCTATATTTTGTGGTCCGTGAAAGCCTTTAAAGTTTTCAATAGTCATTGATTTTATATACACAGCTAATCCTTACTTTTGCATTTAGTCCTACAGGAAAATCCTTGGCGAATCTTAAGTCTTGCCAATAGTTACTAACTTACTGCAATCTTCAACCGCTCATTCTCACAAACCAACACACCTTTATCACACTGTATCTGTGCTAACTTAGCCATCCTATCTGCCGCTTGCGCCGTCGCGCGCTGAAAACCCAACAAGCCCAGAGCTGCAGAAGCTGCATCCGTCACGCTAATGGCATGGGCGTCTTGCACTGTCAGCAATAAGGCGTTGGTGAGCTCGGCATCACAGACGTTTTCCAGCTTACGGGTCGCGGTGTCGACGCTGTTCCAGTTTCTTAACTTGACTGTACTGCGGCCATGCGGCCATAACACTTCATCGCTATCTAGCTGGATTAATCCTTTGGCAACAGCGCCTGTAATGGCCTGGTCTACAGTGCGTTTAATTTTGGCGCCAACCCTTGTCAAGCCAGCAGCATTAGCTAAACGAGTAGCAACTAGGCTGGCGAATATTGGGTATTCGGTTTCAACAATACGCTCCACTGCATACACCAACATACTTAAAGGGATGGCGCTGAAATCATCGACATGCGGAATATTGAGCTTAGACACATCAGCTTTTTTATAGGGCGTAGTGCAGGCTTCAAATTCTGGTTGTTCTTCTTCTACCCGCATTATTGGCGTTGCAATGGCCTCTGGCGCAGCAACTTTGTGTTTCACTTGTCTGGTGCTAGTGGCTTGTGCTGCCATTGTTACCATCAGTTCGTCATGTTGGGTTATGGCTTTGTCTATGAGTACTTTCAGGCGATGTAACTCTGCCTCTGGATCTCGAAACCAGTCAGTGGACCAAATGCGTTCAAAGCTCCAGCCAAGGCCTTCCAGTACACTTTGCCGCAACCTTTCGCGGTCGCGTGCCGAAGTTGCTCCATAATAGCCCGCGCCGTCATATTCCAGCGCCAATACAAATTTACTGGGGTCTTCAGGATGCTTGATGGCTAAGTCGATGTAATAACCTTGACTGCCGACTCGGGTGGCTACCTGATACCCTAAACGCTGGATTGCCTGATGCAGTAGGGCGCCAAAAGCAAAGTTTTGTTCCTGCTGTTTTTCATAGGCTTTGTTCAATTGGCCTGATTCGGCAAACTGCAAAAAGATTTGCAGTGAACGCACACCAAAAGGGCTGTCTGCGCCAACTTTCAGTTCATCACCTTTGAAGTTGGCAAACACTTCCATTGCCAATCGCGCACGTGAAATCAGTACGTTTAACCGCCGTTCGCCGCCTGGTTTGTTCAGAAGGCCAAAATTCTGGCTCAGCTGGCCTGTGCTGGTTTTGCCGTAACAAATGCTGATCAAAATAACGTCGCGTTCGTCACCCTGCACGTTCTCCAGGTTCTTTACAAAAAACTCATCACCACCTGCATGTTGTGCAAAGAATTCGTCAGTTTCTGGCTGTAAGCGGCGCTCTTTTTCCAGCTCAAGCAAGATAGCATCTCGCTGCGAAAGGCTAAACGCAACCACGCCTAACGATAGGTGAGGTTTAGTTAAAGCGTGATTCAGTACTGCTGCAACCACAGCTTTTACTTCGCCTGTATTAGTGCGAGAGCTGCCTTTGTCGTAATGCGTTTCAGGTAAATAATGAAACTTCAGCCCTGTTGCATCGGGGTGAAAGCCTGGGCTTGGAAAGGCCACTAACTTGTTTTTATAAAACTGGTCATTGGACACTGCGATCAGTGAATCGTGGCGAGAACGGTAGTGCCAGCGCAGCATTTTGCTTGCCGCACCACGGGCTTCCATTAATGCCAGAATACTTTCCATTTCTGCGGTGGCGCTGCTTTCCAGTTCCTCCTCTTCCAGTTCAACGGCTTTACCAAACAGGTTGCTTGGTGGCATTTGCTTACTGTCACCTACCACAATTACTTGCTGCC
This sequence comes from Shewanella sp. DAU305, assembly GCF_026802235.1. Lineage (NCBI taxonomy): Bacteria > Pseudomonadati > Pseudomonadota > Gammaproteobacteria > Alteromonadales > Shewanellaceae > Shewanella > Shewanella sp. DAU305. The sequence goes on along the minus strand of NZ_CP113808.1, from coordinate 4,072,993 downwards.
CGCGCAGCATTGCGCCTAAGGCATCGGGTGCTGGAATTTGACTCGCTTCGTCAAAAATCACCAGGTCAAAATCTAACGCACCTTGTTTTAGGTAGGTGGCGATGGACATAGGGCTCATCATAAAAATAGGTTTTACTTGCTGGATCACGTTACCTGCTTCAGCCAGCAATTTCCTAATAGGAATATGACGTTTTTTCTTACCTAGCTCACGCAGTACTAATTCCATTTCACCTTTAGCTGTTTTCTTCGGCAAGCGCTCGTACAGACTATTTACTAAAAACTCTTGGGCGAAAAATAAACTGTTACCATCAATACGTTTAAAGTCGCGTAGGCTTTGTTCATGTTTATTGCGGTCAAATTGCCGTATTGCTTCTGAGCTGTCATAGGCATTGTTAACCAGACCAGAATAATAGCTAAGTTCGAATACCGTCATTAGCAAGTCAGGGGCTGCATGCCATGAGTACGCCAGTTTAGTGAAGTCCTTGATGTTATAAGGCTCAAACGCCTTAATAATCTGGTTGTAGCGCGCAAAATCGTAAAATAAGGCTGAGTTTTTCCAGCCCTCTAACAAAGCATTTAGCTGCGCAAATTGCATTGCCGCTAAATCATGGTTTGGATTGCTGTCGGGGATTTGTATCAGCTCTTGCAGCGTTTGTGCCTGCACTGCAATAGCGTTACAAAGCGCTGTCAGTGAGTTTGTCTGGTCACGCAGCAGCTTTTTATCAACGCCTTTATCAATCAGTTCAGCCAATGACTGCGACAATTCAACATGGTTTACCTTTGCATAAAAGGTGTTTATCCAGCTGTGAATTTGCGTTAATTCATTGTGCTCCGAAAATTCGCCTTGCCACTGCGCGCCAAAAGCTTCAGATAACAGGGGGTGGTAGCTAGTTAGCTCTTTTTTCGTGCTTTGGTAAGTTAAAGCAGTATCTAATGCAGTAAGCCAGTCGGTAGACGAAGCGGGCAGAACGCCAAGCCAAAGCCCTGCTAGCTGTGCTTTGGCTTGGCGATAGCTGGACGACAGGAAACGCCACCATTTATCTGTTTTGCCAATCAAGCCTTGGCGGATACTCAGCAAATCGGCATCCAGCGCCTGCGTGATAAATTGTTGTTCGCAGCTGGCTTTGAGTGATAAGAAATTGGCCAGACAAGACAGGCCGTTATCGATCCGCTTTTTTTCTAACGCCCATATGGGGATATTTACTTTAACGCTTTTAAGATCTGGCACTTCGGATAGCCAGCTCGTTGTTGAAATCAGCGGTGCGACTTGTTGCAAGCTTTGTGGTTTATCAAGCTGCAGAAAAACACTGACGGTTTGAGTTTGCGTATCAAGTTGGCTAAGCAACTGGCTTATTTCTACCAAAGTAGAGGTTAGTGCCTGCTGCAATGCAGGTGAAAAGTCAGTGCGACCAGACATCGCAAATGGATGCGCTGCAGGTATGCCAATGCGTGCTAGTTGCTGTACTAATTCCGTAACCAGTTTCCTCGCATTACTGTATTCCTCAGCTATCCATTGTTCGAAGTAGCTAAAGGGGAGGGCTGGTAAGGAGTTGTCGGGATCCTTTGTCTTCAATTGCAGCAATGAGCCCAACGCTTCAATGTAATTGATACCGCTACGCAGAATAGGGGCTCGGATGGCATGCACATAAGCATCCAGCGAGGCTTTTGATTCCGCTAAATCTGAAAACTCTTGCTCCCGGTTTGCTGTTTGTGGCCGACCTTGCTCAAGTGACTCAGCAATAGAACCAAGCACAGATTTCTTGGTACTTTTGTGACTATGTAGTTCGAGTACGGCGTAGCCCATATGAGTTTCATCAAGGCGTTTTTTCACCACCTCAAGTGCTGCCATTTTTTGTGCAACAAACAGCACCTTTTTACCCAGCGCAACCGCTACGGCAATAATGTTGGTGATAGTTTGGGATTTACCTGTACCTGGCGGCCCTTGAATGATCAGGTCCGCGCCAGATTTCATCGCCAAGATTGCTTCAATCTGGCTGGAATCGGCGTCTTTTACCAAGTGGAGTTTTTCTGGATGATTCAGATCTGCTGGATTGATCTCTGCATCGTGGGGAAAGCCATCACGAAATAAGCGGCCAATCAAAGGTAACTGTGATGGTTTTTTCCCTTCCGGCCAGCCTGTAGGGTCCAAGTCCATGTACATTTGAAACTTGCCAAAAGAGAACAGCCCTAAACCAATTTTATCTTGATGCACCCGCCATGAAGGTTGCGCTGTAATCGCATCAGCTACCGCCTGATAATAATCTGTGATGACCATCTCATCAGAATAGGCGGGAAGCATTAACTTAAACTCCGTCCTTAGTTTTGCTGCTAAGGTCAGGTTTGAACCCAGCTCTTCGCCTGTGTAGCGTAATTTGAAGCTATCTCTGGCTGATGAGCGCATTAGTTGAACAGGGATCAGAATTAAAGGCGCATATCTTGAAACCGATGAGTTTGTTGGCTCATTCCACTGTAAAAAACCAAGTGCTAAATACAGAACCTCGACACCTTGCTCTTGCAGCATGGTATGGGCTTCGGTTTCCAGTTTCAGCAGGGCTTTATCCAGCTTGGCGGGCACTAATCCGGTTTGTAGGTATTTGTCAGTGAAGCGGGCCGCTCCCTTTTTCTGTTCGAGGTATAAATCAAGAGGTGGCAATTCCGAATCATCGTCGGTCTGAAAGAATGATCCTTCATCTTCGCTGTCGGCAATTTTTTGTTGATAAGCTTCTGGCAATGGTAAAAAGCTGAGTGTGTTTTCTTGCTCAACCAGCATTTCAAATATCTTGGCAGATTGCTCATCAATAATGTCGAGGGCTTTACTACCACTGCGGTAATTCAGCTGAGGGTTGGATCGAAGACCCATATCAAGTAATTCCAGACGCGCACGTTCCAGCTGCTGCTCAACAACCATAAAAATCCATCTCCGAGATATGCTGAACAGCAATAGTTTTCACTAGGTTTTTGCTGGTGGCGTTGGTTAAAAATCTACCATATCAATGGTTGTTTCTAAAAGCAATCTTGCGAATTATTAGAATGATAAGAACAAGTCGGGTATGAAGTGAGTGGCTTGGATATTACTTTTAGGGCCGTTAATAAATTTAACGATATTAGCTAAAGTTGATGGTGCTATTCGCAATGAGATTACTGCTCACCTCATTCCTAATTAAGAAAAATGTGCCCCAGCATTTCTGAGTATGCCCTTTTGCCTGCAAATTGCTTAATCGGCCAGTCTCCTTGGGGCTATTACGCTCTACGGAATTATTTAATCAACAACGCCATGCTAATCGATCATGAATATGGCTCATGTTCTATGTGAAATAAAACCGTTTTTGTTCATGTGCCGAACCACGTATAAATGACTCCAAGCGAAATATTAGACAAGCTTGAAGTTGCACCCTAGCTAAGCCATCAGGACTTAAGTCATCGGCACTTAAGTTAAATAGAACCTCAGACAGAACACGAATAATGTCTATCAGAGTCGGGTCTAGAAGCTAGAAGCGCAGGGCATAAACTCAGGTTTGAAATCAGACAATGGGATACTGGATCACTATGAATAAGCATTTTACATTTACGATTAACAGTATTTGTCTCGATGAAAATTATCATCCCTCAGACAAGACGCGTATCACCACCAACTTTGCTAATTTGGCCAGAGGCAGTCATCGCCAAGCGAACTTACGCAACGCGTTAAAGATGATTGATAACAGCTTTAATGCCTTAGCGCATTGGGATAATCCTAAAGGCGATCGTTATAGCGTTGAGCTGGAAATTATCTCCGTTAATCTGGATATTGACGGCAGTGGTCAAACTTTCCCATCAATTGAAATTTTGAAAACCAATATTGTTGATCATAAAACGAATAAGCGCATTGAAGGCATTGTAGGTAATAACTTTTCATCTTACGTACGCGATTATGACTTTAGCGTGTTACTGGCAGAGCATAATAAGGGCCAAGCCAAATTTAGTATTCCAGATGATTTTGGTGGTCTACATGGCAAGCTATTTCAGTCTTTTGTTAATTCTGATGCTTATAAACAGAATTTTAATAAGCCACCGGTTATCTGTCTCAGTGTGTCGGATAATAAAACCTACCATAGAATTGAGAATCAGCATCCCGTATTAGGGGTTGAATATCAGCCAAATGAATCGTCTTTAACTGAGCAATATTTCAAAAAAATGGGCTTACAGGTGCGCTATTTTATGCCGCCAAATAGCGTGGCGCCGTTAGCTTTTTATTTTTTTGGCGATTTACTCAATGATTACACCCATCTTGAGTTGATAAGCACAATCAGCACTATGGGCACCTTTCAAAAAATCTATCGCCCTGAGATTTATAACGCCAATGCTGTTGCTGGGAAATGCTATCAACCCAATTTGAAAAACTTGGATCATTCACTGACTCAAATTGTTTATGATCGAGCAGAACGTAGCCAATTGGCGAATGAGCAAGGCAAATTTGCCGCGGAGTACTTTATCAAACCCTACCAAAAGTTTTTTGAACAATGGTCTGCTAATTTCGTTTAGTCGCTCTGCACTTAATCGTCACGCTCAATAATTAACCCAATACGGCATCAATATCATGACAACACTACTTAATAAAACACCGCTTAACAAAACATTGCTTAACCAAACCCTGTTACCGACTTCAACGGCAGGCAGTTTGCCTAAACCTGTGTGGCTGGCAGAGCCTCAAACACTTTGGTCTCCTTGGAAATTACAAGGTGAGGAATTAATTGCAGGTAAACACGATGCACTGCGTTTGTCATTACAGGATCAACTACACGCAGGGATTGATATTGTCAGTGATGGCGAGCAAACGCGGCAGCATTTTGTCACTACGTTTATTGAGCACCTCAACGGCGTTGATTTTTCAAAACGTAAAACCGTGAAAATTCGCGATCGTTATGATGCGAGTGTACCTACGGTTGTCGGCCCAGTGAGCCGCCAAAAGTCCGTTTTTGTTGAAGATGCCAAATTTTTACGCAAGCAAACCACGCAACCGATTAAATGGGCTCTGCCTGGCCCAATGACAATGATAGATACGCTTTATGATGACCATTATAAAAGCCGCGAAAAGCTCGCGTGGGAATTTGCCAAAATTCTTAATGAGGAAGCCAAAGAATTAGAGGCGGCGGGGGTTGATATTATCCAATTTGATGAGCCTGCTTTTAATGTGTTTTTTGATGAGGTAAACGATTGGGGGATTGCGTGTTTAGAACGAGCCATTGAAGGGCTTAAATGCGAAACCGCGGTACACATTTGTTATGGTTATGGCATCAAAGCCAATACAGATTGGAAAAAAACCTTAGGGTCAGAGTGGCGACAATATGAAGAAGCATTTCCTAAACTGCAAAAGTCTAATATCGATATCATCTCGCTAGAATGTCACAACTCCCATGTGCCAATGGAGCTACTTGAACTCATTCGCGGTAAAAAAGTCATGGTCGGCGCGATTGATGTTGCCACCGACACGATTGAAACCGCAGAGGAAGTGGCTGACACCCTACGAAAAGCCCTTAAATTTGTCGATGCTGACAAGCTCTATCCTTGTACCAACTGCGGCATGACGCCTTTATCTCATCAAGTCGCAAGAGGCAAGCTCAATGCCTTGAGTGCAGGCGCAGAGATCGTCAGAAAAGAACTCTTGGCATTAAGATAAGACGCGATAAGTGCTGCTGTCTTTTTTACAGCAGCATGTTTTATAGCAGTATGAGTCTAGCTTTGTTGAAAAGGTATCGACGTCGGTATTAAAAAAACGGGATTGGCAAATTGATGCCAATCCCGTTTTCATTTCTAAGCTCATGCATTTAGTGCTTACATTTAATGCTTACAGTTAGTGCTTAGGTTTATGTATTGTCTTGGCGCTTATTCACCAAGCTTTGGCGTGCGCGGCGGGATCATGCGCCTTTCACCTGTCGACTCGAACGCACCTGCAAATTTAAGCAGGTTATTATCGTCATAGGCACGGCCCGCGAAGGTTAACCCCACTGGCATGCCAATATCGGCCATCACGCCCATAGGTACAGTCACAGTCGGTACCCCTAAGTGACGAATCGCGAGGTTTCCGTTTGCCACCCAAACTCCGTTGCTCCAAGCGATATCGGCTGAAGCCGGATTCACATGGGCATCGGCAGGGCCTACATCGGCCACGGTTGGGAACAGCACGGCATCAAGCTTAAGTCCGTCCATCCAGTCTTCGAGATCTAGCTTACGGGTCTTCTCTAAGCCACGCAGACCATCGGGAATACTGTCGATCTGGTCATAGGATTTAAGACCACGCTTAGCCATGTTCACATACTCTTCCATGCCTGCCGCTAAGTCACCTTCACGATTTGGCAAGGTGCCTAAGTCGTGGGGGAAAATCAAATGCCCAACAACATCAGCAAGTTTGTTGAGTTTAGGGCCATTGTTAGCACGCAGGAATTCATCGAATGCCCAACCCGAGAGTTCCCATAATTCATCATGGAGGAATTGGGGCGTGACTATGCCACGGTTAAACACGGTCGGCGCGCCGGGGCGGTCACCTTCGCAATTGGAAACCAGCGGAAAATCAACTTCAATCACTTCGGCGCCGGCAGCTTCTAAGGCTTTACGTGCCGCTTCCCACAAATCGATAACCGATTGGCGGGTATGAATACGTTGACCCGTTGGGCCACCGATACCTGGGTTTTCGCTGGTTCCCGCCAATTCATCCTTATTGATGTACATGCGCGGCACACCAAAACGCTTACCTTTAAGTGTGTCTGCTTGAGCGGCAAGCTCCAGATAAGATGCTGGACGGACACTTGATGCTTTGGGAATTTCGACCCAAGTTTGTAGACGCCAGAGGTCGCCACGGGTAATTGGGTCATCGGCCACAATGACATCCAACACTTCAAGCATATCGGCCATAGTGCGGGTATAAGGCACGACGACATCCATGGTCGGCGTTAACGGCCAGTTACCGCGCACGGAAATCACGCCCCGTGACGGCGTATAGGCACACAAACCGTTGTTCGATGCCGGACCACGGCCACTCGACCAAGTCTCTTCGGCAAGGCCAAATGATGAGTAGCTCGCCGCAGTGCCCGTGCCAGCGCCATTGGAAGAGCCAGAAGCGAATGGTGCAGTAAGATACTCAGCATTGTATGGGCTTTCAGCGCGGCCATAGTGACCACGCTGCATACCGCCATTGGCCATGGGTGGCATATTGGTTTTGCCTAAGCAAATAGCACCCGCGGCGCGTAGGCGCTCAACGGCGAAGGCATCGTATTGCGCCACTAAATCCTTAAAGGCTGGGCTGCCAGACGCCGCCGTCAGCCCCTTCACCAAATAGCTATCCTTGGCGGTATACGTAATCCCCTCAAGTGGGCTCAGTGTTTCACCACGGGCGCGGCGCGCATCTGACGCCTCAGCTTCTTTGAGCGCATCGGGATTGTGGACTACTAACGCATTAAGCTTAGTCTGCGTAGCTGGGCCGTCATAAGCCTCAACCCGTGCGAGATAAGACTTCACCAACTCCACTGCTGTGGTGCGGCCGGATTCGAGCGCTTCACGCAGCTCGGCAATGGAAACTTCAGTCACTTCAAACATCTTACTCCCTCCCGCAGAAAACCAATTGTGCCGCAATAACAGTGACATCAAGCGTCATACTGTTCTCCTTGGTGTACTTACTTGCCAGAAGGGATCTGCTGAGTAATACAATGGATATTACCTCCACCTAACAAAATCTCCCGCGCGGGCACACCCACAATCTCATGCTCTGGGAAGATTTCCTGCAGTTTTTGCGCGGCGATATCGTCGGTTGCTGGGTCAAGCAGTGGGAATACGATGCGGTCGTTAGTGATTAAAAAGTTCACATAAGAGCCCGCTAAGCGCTCGCCCGCAGTGCGCGGTACGCCAGTGCCTTCTGTTACGCCTTTTGATTCTTCTTCGGTGCAATACAGCGGCCCTGGTTGTGGCAGCAGGTGAATTTTTAACTTACGGCCTTGTGCATCCACGGTATTTTGCAGCACATCGAGCGCGGCTTTTGAACGTGGATATTGTGGATCAGATTCATCATCAGTCCAGTGCAAAATCACTTCGCCTGGGCGCGCAAAACAGCACATGTTGTCGATATGACCATCGGTCTCATCCATATACACGCCATCTTGTAACCAGATAAACTGCTTAACATTCAAATAGTCACGCAGTAAGTCTTCAATCTGTTCTTTCGTCAGTTCAGGATTACGGTTGGCGTTGAGTAAACATTCGGCACTCGTCATACAGGTGCCTTCACCGTCAACATGGATGGAGCCACCTTCGAGGATCAGCGGCGCGCTGTAACGGGCAAACCCATGTTGCTTAAGCATTTGCTGTGCAACTTGTTCGTCCTTATCCCATGGGAAGTACAAACCACCGTTATGGCCGCCCCAAGCGTTAAAGCCCCAGTCAACGCCACGGCATTCGCCATTATCATTCACAACTACGGTTGGCCCAGTGTCACGCGCCCAGCAATCGTTACTGTCCATTTCAACCAAAGTGACGTGGGATGGCATTACCGTTTTGGCTTCCGCTAAAAAGGCTTTAGGTACACCCATATACACGGGCGTCGCGCCACCAATGGCATCGGCCACTTTAGCAAAGGTCGCTTGAGCATAAGCGCCTGCAGAGCGCCAGTTATCAGGACGATATGGCCAAATCATCCACACCGCTTGCTGCGCTGCCCATTCGGCGGGCATGTGGAAACCATCTTGAGATGGCTTAGTCGTTAACGGCGTGGCATCCACATTCGCGTTTGTCATGAATTTTGTCTCCAGTAATGCTCAAATCTATAAGGGTGTACGCCCCATTTTGGGCGACAGAATAGAAATACACCTAACATAATCAAATAAATCGAATGACCGCATTCATTAAGCGGTACTTATCACATGCATACATCACATGTATAGTTAGGCCGAAATTGTTAGGTCTTCACTCAGTGAGTTTTAGCTTCATTGAAATATTGCTGCGTATCTTATCATTTAAGATGGCTTGTGCTAAATACTTGTATGCATGACATAGATGAGAATTTGTAGGGTCGTTAAGTCGTCAGTTTATTGCTCTTTGGGTGAATATCATCACTACATGGCGCGAATGCGCTTTTAGCCAAATTCGGACCTATTGAATAAAAAACTAAGTTCTGATCTCAGCATCAAAATAGCGCTTTTATGTGACCTAGCTTATCATCATCGCTTTATTATAGCCTTTCGCTAATCAGCGCTGCTGAGGTGTATTCTTTTTGTTCATCCTCAGCATTAGTCCGTTTAAGTATTTATCTTTAAAGGAGGTAAGCATGACTTCCCACTCTGCGCCATTAACTTCATTTTCGACCTCGGGACTTTCTGCAACGAGCCTTTCTGTAACGGGCCTTTCTGCTACAGATGTAGAGCCGCTGCTTAAGATAATGGAAAAACTGCGCGACCCACAAACAGGTTGCCCGTGGGATAAAGCGCAAACGTTTCAAACCATAGTGCCTTTTACCTTAGAGGAAGCCTATGAGGTTGCCGATACCATAGAGCGCTTAGCCTGGGATGAGTTGCCCGATGAACTTGGGGATTTATTATTTCAAATCGTATTTTATTGTCAGCTCGGTAAAGAGCAGGGGCTGTTTGATTTTGCCACAGTAATTGAGAAAATCAGCGACAAGTTGACCCGCCGTCATCCCCATGTGTTTGGTGAGCAAAATCCGCAAATAGGCGATAGCGCACAAGCAATGAAAGCCAATTGGGAGGCGATAAAAGCGACTGAGCGTGAACAAAAGGCCCAGCAAGTGGCGGGTAAAACCCAAGCTGATACTGTGGTTTCTGCGTTAGACAATATTCCGCGTACCCAACCTGCGCTGTCGCGCTCAATCAAAATTCAGCAAAGGGTGGCGCGAGTCGGTTTCGATTGGGCCGAACTTGAGCCCGTGGTTGCTAAAATCCACGAAGAAATCGATGAAGTCTTGCATGAAGTTAATCAACCCGAGCAAGACCAAGCGAAAGTGCAGTCCGAAATGGGCGACTTGCTATTTGCCGTAGTGAATCTAGCTCGTCATCTTAAGGTCGATCCAGAGCAAGCGCTGCGCCAAGCCAACCTTAAATTTGAACGCCGTTTTCGCGGCGTAGAACAGTTGGCGAGTGAGAGCGGTAAAAGCATGGAAGAGCACACATTAATGGAGCTTGATGCCTATTGGGACCAAGTAAAAGCGACAGAGACGAGATAAACGGCAAATTATCCAGATTGGTGTTTGTCGAATCGCGCCGCCTTTGGTATACTACTGCCCCGTCCTAGTGCTTTCTTACAAGCACGTATTTTCAAACTCATTTTCTCAGGTTCAGCATGACTACAAGGTATATCTTCGTTACTGGTGGCGTTGTTTCATCACTAGGTAAAGGCATTGCAGCAGCATCATTAGCTGCAATTTTAGAGGCCCGCGGTCTCAATGTAACCATCATGAAACTGGACCCTTACATTAACGTTGATCCGGGTACCATGAGCCCAACCCAACATGGCGAAGTATTTGTTACTGAAGACGGTGCAGAAACAGATCTCGACTTGGGTCACTACGAGCGTTTCATCCGTACTAAGATGAATCGTCGTAACAACTTCACTACCGGTCGTATTTACGAAGAAGTATTACGTAAAGAACGTCGTGGCGATTATTTGGGCGCAACCATTCAGGTTATCCCACACATCACTAATGCGATTAAAGAAAAAGTATTAGCAGGTGGCGAAGGCCATGATGTGGCTATCGTCGAAATCGGCGGTACTGTGGGTGATATCGAATCCTTGCCGTTCCTAGAGTCTATCCGTCAGCTCGGTGTTGAGCTGGGCCGTGATCGTACTCTGTTCATGCATTTAACCTTAGTGCCTTTCTTAGGTGCTGCTGGCGAAGTGAAAACTAAGCCAACTCAACACTCAGTGAAAGAGCTGCGTTCTATCGGTATTGCACCAGATGTGCTGGTTTGCCGTGGTGACCGTGCGATTCCTGCTAATGAAAAAGCCAAAATCTCGCTGTTCTGTAACGTCGAAGAGCGTGCGGTTATTTCATTAAAAGATGTTGATAGTATTTATAAAATCCCAGCTTTGTTACGTTCGCAAGGTTTGGATGACTTAGTGGTTAAGCGTTTCGGTTTAGAATGCCGTGAAGCGGATCTGTCTGAGTGGGAAAATGTTATTTATCAAGAAGCTAATCCAAACGGCGAAGTCGTTATTGGTATGGTGGGTAAATACATTGAACTGCCAGATGCCTATAAGTCCGTTAACGAAGCATTAAAACACGCTGGCCTTAAAAACCGCGTATCTGTGACCATAAAGTACATTGACTCACAAACCGTAGAAGCCAAAGGCGAAGAAGTCTTACAGGGCTTAGACGGTATCTTAGTACCAGGCGGTTTTGGCGAGCGTGGTGTTGAAGGTAAGATCTTGGCGGCAAAATTTGCCCGTGAAAACAATCTACCGTATTTCGGTATTTGTTTAGGTATGCAAGTTGCCCTGATTGAATTTGCGCGTAATGTTGCAGGCATGGCTGATGCACATTCAACTGAATTCAATAAAGAAACACCATTCCCAGTCGTGGGTTTGATCACTGAATGGATTGACGAAGAAGGTAACGTCGAGCAGCGCCATGAAGCGTCTGACTTAGGTGGCACTATGCGTTTAGGCGCTCAATTGTGTCATTTACTCGATGGTTCGAAAGCGGCTCAAGCCTACAAAGGCAATAGCTGTGTAGAACGTCACCGTCACCGTTATGAAGTGAACAACAAATACAGAGAGCGTTTAGAACAAGCTGGCATGATCTTCAGCGGTTTGTCTTCTGATCGTAAGCTGGTGGAAATGATCGAATTAAAAGATCATCCATGGTTTGTTGCCGGTCAATTCCATCCTGAGTTCACCTCAACTCCGCGCGATGGTCACCCATTGTTCGAAGGGTTTATTGCTGCGGCAAGTGCGCATCAAAAACGTGATCTGAAGTAAGAATATTTAAGGCCGGACCCGCGACAGTGGGGCCGGCCTTTTGTTACACTCATCAGACTTGAAACATAAGAACTTAATACCTCTGGGTATAAACAGTATGCGTAGTCAGTGCATCTGTATGGACGCAAACCGTAAATGGAATTTTGTTATTTTCTGCGGTATGTGACTTCCATTTATTCCCATAGGTATTGGTTTTTTCTTTTATCTTTAAACTTAAATCGAGGGTGTTATGGCTAAGATTATTAACGTGATTGGTCGCGAGATTATGGATTCTCGTGGTAACCCAACTGTTGAAGCCGAAGTGCATTTAGAAGGTGGTTTTGTGGGTATGGCTGCGGCGCCTTCTGGCGCATCTACCGGTAGCCGCGAAGCGTTAGAATTACGTGATGGCGATAAGAGCCGTTATTTAGGCAAAGGCGTATTAACGGCTGTTGCCAACGTAAACGATTTAATCCGCACTGCGTTATTAGGCAAAGATGCCACTGCACAAGCTGAGCTTGATCAAATCATGATCGACTTAGACGGCACAGAAAACAAAGACAAGTTAGGCGCAAACGCGATTCTGGCTGTGTCTTTAGCGGCTGCCAAAGCGGCTGCAGCATTTAAAGGTATTCCTTTATACGCGCACATCGCTGAATTGAACGGCACGCCAGGCCAATATTCTATGCCTGTGCCTATGATGAACATCTTAAACGGTGGCGAGCACGCGGATAACAACGTTGATATCCAAGAATTCATGGTGCAACCAGTTGGCGCGAAAACTTTCCGTGAAGCACTGCGCATGGGCGCTGAAATCTTCCATACGCTGAAAAAAGTATTGCACGACAAAGGTCTAAGCACTTCTGTGGGTGATGAAGGTGGTTTTGCACCTAACTTAGCGTCAAACGCTGATGCGTTAGCCATTATCAAAGAAGCGGTTGAACTGGCTGGCTACAAGTTAGGTACGGATGTGACCTTAGCGCTGGATTGCGCCGCATCTGAATTCTACAAAGACGGCAAATACGATTTAGCGGGCGAAGGCAAAGTATTCGACTCGAACGGTTTCTCTGATTTCTTAAAATCATTGGCTGACCAATATCCAATCGTGTCTATCGAAGACGGCTTAGACGAATCAGATTGGGATGGTTGGGCTTACCAAACTCAAATCATGGGCGACAAGATCCAATTAGTGGGCGACGATTTATTCGTTACTAACACTAAAATCTTAACCCGTGGTATCGAAAACGGTATTGCAAACTCAATCCTTATCAAATTCAACCAAATCGGTTCATTGACTGAGACTTTAGCGGCCATTCGCATGGCGAAAGAAGCGGGTTACACAGCAGTGATTTCACACCGTAGTGGTGAAACTGAAGATTCAACCATTGCTGACTTAGCCGTAGGTACTGCTGCTGGCCAAATCAAAACCGGTTCACTGTGTCGTTCTGACCGTGTTGCTAAGTACAACCAATTGCTGCGCATCGAAGAGCAATTAGGTGAAAAAGCCCCATACCGCGGTTTGAAAGAGATCAAAGGTCAGGCGTAATTTAAACTTTGATGTAAAAAGGCCACCACTTGGTGGCCTTTTTTGTTGTACTATCTGCTGTATATTTTTTTAATCCAAGATACTGACGCTAATTCCTCCATGAAATTTTTTGTCATTGCACTCATAGTGCTACTCGGTTTACTGCAATTTCGTCTTTGGTCGGGAGATAATAGTCTTCCTGAATATTTCGTCCTGCAAAAACAAATTGCCGCGCAGCAAGAAGGTAACGCCAAACTCAATGAGCGTAACCAAGTGCTGAAGGAAGAAATCATCGATTTGAAAAGTGGTACCGAAGCCATAGAAGAACGTGCGCGTAACGAACTTGGCATGGTCAAAGAAGGTGAAACCTTCTATCGCGTCGTGGGTGGTGATCGCTCAGTATCGAGTCCATCCCAGTAATATGGAGTTAGGATGTCAGAGCTAGGACATTTAGATCTTGGATTAAGCGAACAATCCAATCCAGGCAGTCAATCTGAGCCGGTAATGCAAACTGAATTGCAGCGCCAAGCTGAGCATATCACTCAAGCTGTGGTGGCTATCGTTCCCGCTGCGGGCATTGGTAGCCGCATGGGCGCCGACAGACCAAAACAATACCTTGAAGTGTGCGGCCAGAGTATTCTCGGCCATACTTTAGATAAGCTGTTGTCTCACCCGAATATTTCCCACGTCATCGTCGCCTTACATCCGAATGATACTATCTTCAATACCTTGCCACAGGCCGTGCATCCCAAATTGACCACAGTATTAGGCGGCGGTGAGCGCGCAGATTCTGTGTTGGCGGCGCTGCAAATTGCGCCCGAGCAGAGTTGGGCCTTAGTGCATGATGCGGCAAGACCTTGTTTAACCGCGACGGATATCGACAAGTTACTCGCATCCAGAGTGCAATTTCCCCAAGGCGCGATTTTGGCCATGCCAGTACGCGATACTATGAAGCGCGCCAATAAACAGGGCGAAATCAGCGCTACTGTGTGCCGCGATAATTTATGGCATGCATTAACGCCGCAGTTATTTCCGGCAGCGCAACTAAAAGATTACCTCAATGCCGCTCTAGCGGCAGGCGCGGTCGTGACAGATGAGGCTTCGGCGATGGAATGGGCGGGCATTTCACCTGGACTCGTTTCGGGCCGTGCTGACAATATAAAAGTGACGCATCCCGATGATTTGGGATTGGCCGAATTGTTTTTAATGCGTGCCGCAAAATAGTCATAATCAAAGTAAAATAATACGTTAGGAATATTAAATGAAAATCCGTATCGGCCATGGTTTCGATGTGCATAAATTTGGTGCTGCACGACCCCTCATTCTTTGCGGCGTCGAAGTGCCCTATGAAACTGGCCTAGTCGCACATTCAGATGGTGATGTGGTGCTGCATGCGATTTCCGATGCGATCCTCGGCGCACTGGCGCTGGGTGACATAGGTAAACATTTCCCCGACACAGATACCGCCTATAAAGGTGCTGATAGCCGCGTATTGCTGCGTCATTGCTATGCTTTAGCGAGGGCGAAAGGCTTTGTGCTGGGTAATCTTGACGTCACTATCATAGCGCAAGTCCCTAAAATGGCGCCGCACATTGAGGCAATGCGCCAAATATTGGCCGCCGATTTAACCTCGGAACTTGACGACATTAACGTCAAAGCGACCACGACTGAACAGCTAGGATTTACCGGGCGTAAAGAAGGTATTGCGGTAGAAGCCGTGGTATTGATGACCCGTAAACACGATTAACTTAAGAGTAAAAAAGTCCCATGAGCGAATTACATTATCTGTATGGCAAGCCTTTAGGTACAGCAGATTTAAGAACCCAAAATAGCGATTTTATCGTGAAAGAGATTTTACCTTTTAGCCCAACGGGTGAAGGTGAACATCACATGCTGCATGTACGCAAAGAAGGGCTAAATACAGTACAAGTCGCTGAAATGATCGCTAAGTTCGCTAAGGTGCATCCAAAGGAAGTGACCTACGCTGGGCAAAAAGATAAAAATGCCATCACAGAACAATGGTTCGGTGTGCGTATTCCGGGTAAAGAAACCCCGCTTTGGAAGGATCTCAATAGCGAGCGTTTGACTATATTGTCGAGCAGCCGTCACAGCAAAAAACTGCGAATTGGTGCTTTAGTCGGTAACCGTTTTATTCTTACCCTGAGAAATGTCACCCAAGTCGAAGACATTATCAGCCGTATCGAAAAGGTCGCTCAAGTGGGCGTGCCCAATTACTTTGGTGAGCAACGCTTTGGTCACGATGGTAAAAACTTAGTTTTTGGTCGCCAAATGATGGCGGGTAAAAAAGTCAAAGATAGAAATAAGCGCAGCATGTATTTGTCTGCGGTGCGCTCAAATCTGTTTAACACTGTGGTGTCGTACCGTTTAGCCAACCATGGCACTAAGCCTCTAGCGGGTGATTGTGTGATGTTGGCGGGCAGCAAAAGCTTCTTCGTTACGCCTGAATGGGATCTTATTGTGTTGAAACGTCTGATTGAAAAAGACATTCAACTATCAGCACCATTATGGGGCCGCGGCATGATGCTGCCTCAAGGTGAAGCTGCTGCGGTGGAAACCTTGGCCATGAGTGAGTTGGCTGACGATTGCTATGGCCTTGAACATGCGGGATTAGAGCAAGAGCGTCGTCCGTTACTGCTTGAGCCCCAAGCCCTTAAATACGAACAAACCGCCGATGGTCTTGTGCTTGAGTTTGTGTTGCCTGCGGGCAGTTTTGCCACATCCTTGTTGAGAGAGTTAGTCAATTATCAAGATGTTAAAGAGCAGCAATGGCAAGCGACACTGGTGCAGGAGCCTGCGCCAGAGGCAACGAATGCTAACGTAGCGGCTGATACAATTGAAACTAAGACTGAAGCTGCACCTAACACTGAAGCAGAGTCATGATCCGCATCTTAGTGAGCAACGATGATGGGGTTAATGCTCCGGGGATCAAAGCCTTAACTGAGGCCTTGGCTGAAATTGCGACTGTGCTGACAGTGGGGCCAGATCGTAATTGTTCTGGTGCGAGCAATTCATTAACCTTGACTAATCCATTAAGAATTAATAGGTTAGATAACGGTTACATTTCTGTTCACGGTACACCGACTGATTGTGTGCATTTGGCTATCCGAGAATTGTACGATGGCGAACCCGATATGGTGGTGTCTGGTATCAATGCTGGCGCGAACATGGGCGATGATACCTTGTATTCGGGGACTGTCGCTGCCGCGATGGAAGGGCGCTTTTTAGGTTTTCCTGCGGTCGCGATTTCGCTCAATGGCCGCAAATTCGAACATTATCAATCGGCGGCTGTTTACGCTCGGCGGATAGTTCAAGGCTTGTTGGCCCAGCCTTTGGCAAAGGATCAGATTTTAAATGTGAATGTGCCAGACTTGCCGCTTGATCAAATCAAAGGCATTAAAGTGACTCGCCTTGGTGCTCGTCATAAGGCTGAAGGCATAGTACGAACGCAAGATCCCGCTGGACGTGAGATCTTCTGGCTCGGCCCACCAGGACAAGAGCAGGACGCCACTGAGGGCACTGATTTTCATGCTATCGCCAATGGCTATGTGTCAATTACGCCTTTGACGGTTGATTTAACTGCCTACGGACAACTAACGGCATTGCAAAATTGGGTAGATAAAATATGACTCGAGTTGCCTTAACATCGGCGGTGAACTTAGCTAAAAAGCTTCATGATGCGGGGATCCGCAATCAAGCCGTGTTAAAGGCGATATCGCATACGCCGCGGGAAATCTTTCTCGATAATGCGTTAGCCCATAAAGCCTATGAAAATACCGCTTTACCTATTGGCCAAGGGCAAACCATCTCGCAGCCTTATATCGTCGCCCGTATGACCGAACTCTTACTGCATAAGATGCCTCAGCGCGTATTAGAAGTGGGTACAGGATCGGGTTATCAGGCGGCAATTTTGGCGCAATTAGTGCCGCAGCTTTGTACTATCGAGCGAATAAAAGGCTTACAAATTCAAGCGAGACAGCGCTTAAAACGATTAGATTTGCATAATGTGTCGTTTAAATATGGTGATGGCTGGTTAGGTTGGGCGAATCGTAGCCCGTTCGATGCCATTATGGTGACCGCTGCCGCTTCGACTATACCTGAGGCCTTACTGTCTCAATTAGCCGAGGGCGGAGTGTTAGTTCTGCCAGTCGGCGAAGATACCCAGCAATTGATGCGAATCACTCGTACTGCGGACCGCTTCAGTTCGGAAACAATTGAAACGGTTAAATTTGTCCCTTTGATTAATGGAGAGTTAGCTTAACCTTGTGTTGTGCTACTGTCTCCACTGAACAGCTTGTCTTGCAACGAGGGCATTGTTTTCTCATCATAAACAGTAATACAGCCTCACCAAGGAGTTTTTATTGTTGAATGCGGGTTTAGTCTTAAACCTCTGCTTTATATTTCTGCTTGCAGGCTGTAGCTTTCAGGCCAGCCGACCCGCGCCCGTCGAAAATATTTCCCATAGCTACTCTAAAAACAACAAAGGCCACATTAAATCGAATTCATATAAAGTTAAGAAAGGCGACACGCTTTACTCTATTTCTTGGGGCGCAGGAAAGGATTTTTCTGAAATAGCTAAACTTAATCAGTTAGATAACCCTTATACAATTTACCCCGGACAGATTTTATATTTAACGAATGCTAAGTCGAGTAGTCAGTCCAAATCTACAACTTTAGATGGAAGGAAAACGAGATCCTCGGGTAATAATTCTAGTAAAAATGATAAAAAACAAACAGATAATCAAGTTTCTCAAACCGACGCTAAGTCAAGTAATGATCTGAAAAAAACACTTGATCAGAAAGCTAAGCCCGCGTACCTTGTAACAAGTTCCCAACAAAATGTTAACTCGATCATGGTTCCACCGACTTCGACACTACCAACCAGTGTGAGTCAGTGGGAGTGGCCAGTAAGAGGGAAGTTAATCGGGACTTACTCTGCCAATGAGCAGGGAAATAAAGGCATTAAGATCGCGGGGAATCGGGGAGATATCATCAAAGCTGCTGCAGATGGGCGGGTGGTATACGCAGGAAGTGCTCTTAGGGGTTACGGTAATTTAGTGATTATTAAACATAGTGACGATTACCTTAGTGCTTATGCTCATACGGACAAGATCTTAGTCAAAGAAAAGCAACATGTCCTCGCAGGGCAGACAGTTGCAAAAATGGGCAGTACAGGTGCCAATCGGGTAATGTTACATTTTGAAATTCGTTACCATGGACAGTCTGTAAACCCACTTACTTATTTACCCAAACAATGATTGCTTGGGGCCTTGTTGGCAAATGGAGGATAGGAAATTGCACTAATTCAGCAGTTTAATCAGGTTTGGGAGATTTAATCATGAGCCGCATAAAAAGCACTGCCGCAGAAGCACTAGTAGATTTATCCGTAGACACCGTTGACTTCGATCTTGAAAAAGAAGAAGTTGCATCCGATTTAGTTCAAGAGCTAGGAATAGAACAACAGGTTCAAGATGACCTGCAAAAAAATCTTGATGCCACTCAACTTTACCTTGGTGAGATTGGTTTTTCCCCACTGCTTAGCGCAGAAGAAGAAGTTTACTTTTCCCGTAAAGCCTTAAAAGGCTGTGCAAAATCCCGTAATCGCATGATCGAAAGTAATTTACGTCTGGTCGTAAAGATTGCCCGTCGTTACAACAATCGCGGCTTAGCACTGCTTGATCTTATCGAAGAAGGCAACTTAGGCTTAATTCGTGCTGTTGAAAAGTTTGATCCAGAAAGAGGTTTCCGTTTTTCAACCTACGCGACTTGGTGGATCAGACAGACCATTGAGCGCGCCATTATGAATCAGACTCGTACAATTCGATTGCCTATTCATGTTGTTAAAGAACTCAATGTTTACTTGCGCACCGCTCGCGAGTTAGCACAAAAACTCGATCACGAACCAACGGCTGAAGAAATTGCCGAAAAACTACAAGTGTCGAGTGCTGATGTCAGCCGTATGCTTAAGCTGAATGAGAAAATCACCTCTGTCGATACGCCTTTGGGGGGCGATAATGACAAGGCGCTGCTGGATATTTTAGCCGATGACGATAACGTTGGCCCTGACTATAAAGTGCAAGATGAAGATATTTCTAATTCAGTGGTCAAATGGCTCAATGAGTTAAACACTAAACAAAGAGAAGTGTTAGCCCGCCGTTTTGGTCTGTTAGGTTATGAACCTTCTACACTCGAAGATGTGGGTGCTGAAATTGGTTTGACTCGTGAACGTGTACGTCAAATCCAAGTAGAAGCATTGAAACGTTTACGCGACTTATTAGGATCTCAAGGTTTATCTGTTGAAGCATTGTTTAGAAACTAATTATTTCGAAACTAATAAATTAGAAACTAATAATTCAGAAGCTAAGATCAGTTGTTCGTTGATCTCTATGCCTAGCTCCTAGCTAAGGTCTAGTGATTTAGTCTAGTGCTTAGGCCTAGTCGATAAAAGTAAACGCCCACAACAGAGTGGGCGTTGTTGTTTCTAGTCTTGTATTGCTGATCATATCGCTTGGCGAATATCACCCGTTCACAGAGCTTTAGCTCAGACGTTTCAGCTCATAGAGCAAATCAAGTGCTTGTTTTGGCGTTAAGTTATCGGGATTAATGCTACTTAACTTCGTTAGCGCTGGATTCTCAACCGGTTCAGGTAACGCGAGTAAGCTTTGAATAGGCGTCCTCGTTCCTTCAGCTTGATGATCGCGACTCTCCAATTGCTGCAACTTATGTTTAGCGGCTTTAATTACCTTATTTGGCACACCGGCAAGTGCCGCAACTTGTAAGCCGTAGCTTTTACTGGCGGCGCCTTCTTGCACTGCATGCATAAAGGCGATGGTATCGTCGTGTTCAATGGCATCGAGGTGCACATTGTAAACACCAGCCATTAATTCAGGTAACTGAGTTAGTTCAAAATAATGGGTGGCGAATAGGGTCATAGCGCCGACTTGCTGGGCTAAATACTCTGCCGCCGACCAAGCGAGCGATAAACCATCATAGGTGGATGTGCCGCGGCCGATTTCATCCATTAACACTAAGCTACTGGCGGTGGCGTTGTGCAGAATGTTGGCGGTTTCTGTCATTTCTACCATAAAGGTTGAACGGCCAGAGGCTAGATCGTCGGAGGCGCCAATACGGGTAAAGATACGATCGATAGGGCCTATCAGTGCGCGATCTGCTGGCACAAAACAGCCAATGTGGGCCATCAGCGTGATCAAGGCGACTTGGCGCATATAGGTCGATTTACCGCCCATGTTAGGTCCGGTGACAATCAACATACGTCTTTGATTGTGCAAGGTCACTGGGTTAGCGATAAACGGTGTTTGACTCACACGTTCCACCACGGGGTGACGACCAGCATCTATCTGTACGCCGATATCTTGGCTCAGCTCTGGGCAAGTGTAGCCTAAGGTTTCGGCGCGCTCAGCAAAGTTACTCAACACATCAAGCTCAGCCGCCGCTCTAGCAAAGGCTTGTAATTCATGCAATTTGGGTAGAATAAGATCGAATAATTGTTCCCATAACTGCTTTTCGAGTGCCAGCGCTTTACCTTGGCTCGAGAGCACTTTTTCTTCGTACTCCTTAAGTTCGGGCGTGATATAACGCTCCATATTCTTAAGGGTTTGACGTCGTTGGTAATTGAGTGGTACTTGCGAGGATTGCAAGCGACTCACTTCGATGTAATAGCCGTGTACACGGTTATAGCCGACTTTAAGTGTGTTGATACCAGTACGTTCTTTTTCTCTGGCTTCGAGTTGTACTAAGTAATCGCTCGCACCTTCGCTAAGGCCGCGCCATTCATCTAATTCGCTGTTGTAGCCTTCACGGATCACTCCGCCATCGCGGATAAGCATGGGAGGATTATCGACTATCGCGCGCTCAAGCAAGGCTTGTTCAGCGGGGAACTCACCTAAGTGTTGCCGTAATTGAGTCGTGTGCGGCGCGCTCAGTGTGCTTAAACTCTGTTGTAATTCAGGTAGTAAGCCCAGCGCTTGACGTAAACGGGCAAAGTCTCTTGGGCGAGCGGTACGCAGCGCGAGTCTTGCCATGATACGTTCAATATCGCCAAGTGCTTTTAACTGTTCATGCAAACCTTCGTGGGCGGCGGTATCGAGTAGTTCAGTCACCGCCTGTTGGCGTGCTTTGATGTGTTTTGGATCTCGCAGCGGCTGATGGATCCAGCGTTGCAACATGCGGCTGCCCATAGGCGTCGCCGTGTTATCCAATATTGCGGCTAAGGTATTATCGCGACCACCGGCAAGGTTTTGAGTGAGTTCTAGATTTCGGCGCGTTGCCGCATCGAGCACTATGCTATCGGTTTGATTAAAGCGGGTAATGGCATTGATATGGGGCAGAGCTGTGCGCTGTGTGTCTTTGACGTATTGCATCAAGCAACCTGCAGCCTGCAGTGATAAACGTGCATCTGCAATACCAAAACCATGCAAGTCTTTTGTGCCAAACTGAGCCAGTAGTAACTTGATGCTAGTGTCGTAATCAAATTCCCATTCAGGGCGACGACGTTTACCTTTAAAACCGTTTAGTAGACCTAGTTCGCCAAAGTCTTCACTGTAGAGAATTTCAACGGGATTAGTGCGTTGCAATTCAGCTTCTAATGACTCTCGCGTGTCGAGCTCGGCAATCACAAAACGTCCGGATGAAACATCCAGAGTGGCATAACCAAAACCGACTTTACCTTGATAAACGGCTGCCAATAGATTGTCTTGGCGTTCCTGCAGCAGGGCTTCGTCGGTTAAGGTGCCAGGCGTGACGATACGCACCACTTTACGCTCAACTGGCCCTTTAGAGGTTGCCGGGTCGCCAATTTGTTCACATATCGCAACCGATTGACCAATTTGAACTAATTTCGCAAGATAGCCTTCCACAGCATGGTAAGGCAGTCCCGCCATGGGGATAGGATCGCCACCACTTTTACCGCGCGCCGTGAGTGAAATGCCTAACAGCTCAGAAGCACGTTTAGCATCGTCATAAAACAACTCGTAGAAGTCACCCATGCGATAAAACAGTAACATGTCGTGATGTTCTGCTTTCATGGTCAAGTACTGACGCATCATAGGAGTATGTTTTTCTAAATCATCGGTATCAATTACATTCATTAAATCGTTATCGTCCGTTGTGACTGCCGTGGTTATGTGGGATTAAGCGCTATGCAAGCAGAAGACTGCTGTACAATTTTCAGCTAAAAAGACCACGCAAAATTTGCTGCGCCAATCTTAGCAATAATTTACCGAAAATTGAGCCCTTGATGACGGATATTCGTCAAAGGGATGCAATATCCGATTTGATATTCGCTAAAACCTTGGCCATATTAAAAAATCCCCTAAGCTAAAAATAATTCAGTCACAGGTCTTGATACTGTATGATTGTACAGTATACTAGTCAGCAGAATTAAGACAAAAAGCGCGGCTTTTTGAATTACCCGTTTGTAAATTGAATATTACTTTTGACAGCTTAAGGCTTGTCTTGATGAGGGAACTGGAATGAAGGTCGATCCAAATAAAGAGAAAGCACTTGCTGCGGTATTGATCCAAATTGAGAAACAATTTGGTAAAGGCTCCATCATGAAGCTGGGCGAAGATCGCTCTATGGATGTTGAGACCATTTCTACCGGTTCTCTGTCTCTGGACGTTGCTTTAGGTGCTGGCGGTTTGCCAATGGGTCGTATCGTTGAGATCTACGGTCCTGAATCATCAGGTAAAACGACACTGACTTTAGAAGTGATTGCCGCAGCGCAACGTGAAGGTAAAACCTGTGCCTTTATCGATGCTGAGCATGCACTAGACCCTATCTATGCTAAAAAATTAGGTGTAGATATTGATAACCTGCTGTGTTCACAACCGGATACCGGCGAGCAAGCGCTTGAGATTTGTGATGCTTTAACTCGCTCTGGCGCTGTTGACGTTATCGTCGTCGA
This sequence comes from Shewanella sp. DAU305, assembly GCF_026802235.1. Lineage (NCBI taxonomy): Bacteria > Pseudomonadati > Pseudomonadota > Gammaproteobacteria > Alteromonadales > Shewanellaceae > Shewanella > Shewanella sp. DAU305. The sequence goes on along the minus strand of NZ_CP113808.1, from coordinate 4,049,591 downwards.
CTCAGTGGCGGCATTAACGCCTAAAGCTGAAATCGAAGGCGAAATTGGTGATTCTCACATGGGCCTAGCGGCACGTATGATGAGCCAAGCCATGCGTAAACTTGCGGGTAACTTAAAGCAATCTAACACCTTACTTATCTTCATCAACCAAATCCGGATGAAGATTGGTGTGATGTTTGGTAACCCAGAAACGACAACCGGTGGTAACGCGCTGAAGTTCTATGCTTCTGTTCGTTTAGACATTCGCCGTACTGGTGCCATTAAAGACGGCGATGAAGTTGTCGGTAACGAAACTCGCGTTAAAGTGGTGAAAAACAAGGTTGCAGCACCGTTCAAGCAAGCCGAATTCCAAATCCTTTATGGCCAAGGTATTAACCGTACTGGTGAGTTAGTTGACTTAGGCGTAGCCCATAAGTTGATTGAAAAAGCGGGTGCTTGGTACAGTTATAAAGGCGATAAAATCGGTCAAGGCCGTGCTAATGCGGGTAAATATTTGACTGAAAACCCAGCCATTGCTACTGAAATTGACAAGACATTACGTGAGTTACTTTTGAGCAATCCTAGTGCACTGGCTGCCAAAGCTGATGCTAGCACGGAAGATAATGTTGATTTAGAAACAGGCGAAGTATTCTGAGTCAGTCAGCCCGTCAAATCGCGGTCGCGCTGTTAGCGCGCCGCGATTATTCCCGCCTACAAATCCGCGATAAATTGCTCGAAAAAGGCTTCGAACTTAACGATATCGAACCTGTGCTCGATGCATGTGAATCCTCCGGTTTTATCAATGATAATCGCTATGCTGAACTGTTGGTCCGTAGCCACATTAGTCGAGGTCACGGTGCCATCCGCATTCGCCAAGCGATAGCGCAAAAAGGCCTGTCTAAAGATTGCATTGAAGCGGCGATAACCAATAGTGATTGTGACTGGTTTGAGCTAGCAAAAGATAAAGCCACTAAAAAATATGGAATTCCCCGCGTAACAGAAGTGAAGGGCTCTAAAGCCCGGGATCTCATCGCGAAGGAAAAGGCCAAACGAGTGCGGTTTTTAATGGGCCAAGGCTTTAGCTACGATCAAATCACTTATGCGTTAGATTCCGATCCCAATGATCTCGACGACGATTATTAATCGCCTCAACTCATCGATTGCGATGTAATCTTAAGACTGTAAAAGCTCCTTTTAACAAGTCCTCAGAAAATCTCCTCTAAAATGTCATCAAATGTGCTTTGTTGCTTTCGTGCCCGACACTTTACCCACTTGCTCAAATACTGTACTTTTTGCACCCAACCCGCAGAGTCTGTCATTGTCCTTTATTATTGCTGTTTTGCCTCTAGCTACTCTGGTATGGGCTATTCACGCAAAAATATTAAATTCCTGATGTGCATATCACCAATCAAGGCTGGTCGTCCTTCCTCAGTCTGCTTATAATGCTGGGCAAATAGAAATACGGCTAGCCTAAGGCGTAGCTGGTAATGCTTACCCAATTCAGGATGATTTCATGTATCAAACTACAGCAGAGCTTAGAAGCGCTTTCCTCGAATTTTTCCGCAGCAATGGTCATCAAGTTGTGGACAGTAGTTCATTAGTGCCAGGCAACGATCCCACACTTTTATTTACCAATGCAGGCATGAACCAGTTCAAGGACGTGTTTCTTGGCATGGACAAACGCAATTATACGCGTGCGACCACTGCTCAACGTTGTGTACGCGCCGGTGGTAAGCATAACGATTTAGATAATGTCGGTTATACAGCACGTCATCACACCTTTTTCGAAATGCTGGGTAACTTCAGTTTTGGTGATTATTTCAAAGAAGAAGCGATTCGTTTTGGCTGGACTTTCTTAACTGAAACTTTAAAGCTGCCGAAGGAACGTCTGTGCGTCACGATTTATCAAACAGATGATGAAGCCTTTGAAATCTGGAATAAAAAGATTGGTGTTGCTGCCGAGAACATTATCCGTATCGGCGACAATAAAGGTGCTGCTTATGCGTCAGATAACTTCTGGCAAATGGGTGATACCGGTCCTTGCGGCCCATGTTCTGAGATTTTCTATGACCATGGCGATCACATTTGGGGCGGCCGTCCTGGCAGTCCTGAAGAAGATGGTGACCGTTTCATCGAAATTTGGAACATCGTGTTCATGCAGTACAACCGTCAAGCATCGGGTGAAATGCTACCTTTGCCTAAGCCATCGGTTGATACCGGCATGGGGATTGAGCGTATTGCCGCGATTATGCAAGGCGTACATTCTAACTACGAAATCGATATCTTCCGTACGCTGATCGCCAAAGCGGCAGAAATCATCGGCGTAAGCGATTTAACCGAGAAGTCACTGCGCGTCATTGCCGACCATATCCGTTCATGTGCATTCCTTATTGCCGATGGCGTTATGCCGTCGAACGAAGGCCGCGGTTATGTGCTGCGCCGCATTATCCGCCGCGCAGTTCGCCATGGTAATAAGTTAGGTGCGACCGAAGCTTTCTTCTACAAGTTGGTTCCGTCTTTGATTGCTGTGATGGGCGATGCGGCCAAAGGGTTAGCTGAGACTCAAGCGATTGTTGAAAAAGCTCTGAAAGCGGAAGAAGAGCAATTTGCTCGTACGCTTGAACGTGGTTTAGGCATTTTAGATGCGGCCTTAAACGAGTTAAAAGGTGACACCTTAGATGGTGAAACCGTATTTAAGCTGTATGACACCTATGGCTTCCCAATGGATTTAACCGCTGACGTATGTCGCGAGCGCAACATCATTGTCGATGAAGCAGGTTTCGAAGTCGCTATGGCTGAACAACGTAGCCGCGCACAAGCTGCCGGTAACTTTGGTGCAGATTATAACGCGGCACTGAAAATTGATGCCGAAACCGCATTCAGTGGTTACACCGAATTAGCGGGTCAAGCTAAGATCACTGCGATTTATCAAAACGGTGAGTCAGTGACGGCGATCAAAGCGGGTGACGAAGCGGTTGTTGTACTCGACGTGACACCTTTCTACGCGGAATCTGGCGGTCAAGTGGGCGATAAAGGCCAACTGGTTGCGAACGGTGTTGAGTTTACGGTTAATGACACACAAAAGTATGGTCAAGCAACGGGCCATCAAGGTGTTTTAGCTACAGGTAGCTTGAGTGTTGGCCAAGTTGTTGAGGCGAAAGTCGACAAAAAACTGCGTCACCGTACTCAGTTAAACCATTCTGTTACGCATTTACTGCATGCCGCACTGCGTCAAGTGCTCGGTACTCACGTTTCGCAAAAAGGTTCTTTGGTTGATCCTGAGCGTTTGCGTTTTGACTTCTCCCATTTCGAAGGTGTAAAAGCCGCTGAATTAAAAGAAGTTGAAGAATTAGTTAACACTCAAATTCGTCGTAACCATGAGCTGAAAACCGCTGAAATGGGTATAGATGAAGCCAAAGAGAAAGGCGCAATGGCGCTCTTTGGTGAGAAATATGACTCACAAGTGCGTGTTGTGACTATGGGTGATTTCTCTATCGAATTGTGTGGTGGTACCCATGTGGGCCGCACGGGCGATATTGGCTTATTCAAAATCACTTCTGAAGCGGGTATTGCTGCGGGTGTGCGTCGTATCGAAGCCGTTACTGGCGCTGCGGCTATGGCTTATGTGGCGCAGCAACAAGCTGAACTGGAAGAAGCTGCAGCCTTATTGAAAGGCGATGCCAACTCAGTGGTGGCTAAGTTAAAAGCCCAGCTCGATAAGATGAAGCAACTCGAAAAAGAAATGGCGCAGTTGAAAGACAAGCTAGCTGCCGCAGCGAGTGCTGATTTAGTGGGTGATGCTATTGTGGTTAATGGCGTTAACGTGCTGATCAAAAAGTTAGACGGCGTTGAGGCAAGCTCGTTACGCGGTCTGCAAGATGAATTAAAACAAAAATTGAAATCGGCCATTATCGTTCTTGGCACTGCGCAGGAAGGGAAAGTTAACCTGATTGCCGGTGTGAGTAACGATCTGATCGGCAAAGTCAAAGCGGGTGAGCTAGTCGCTATGGTCGCTGCACAAGTGGGCGGTAAAGGCGGCGGTCGTCCTGATATGGCTCAAGCGGGCGGTAGCCAGCCAGAAAATCTGGATGCGGCATTGGCTCAAGTATTACCTTGGATTACTGAGCGTCTAGCTTAAGAGGTTGCTGTGCCCCAAAAACGAAAGCTTAGTGGTAGCAAGCTTTTTGTGAAAAAGTTCGGCGGCACTTCGGTGGGTTCTATTGAACGTATCGAAGCGGTCGCTGAGCAGATTACAAAGTCAGCTCACAATGGTGAGCAGCAAGTCTTAGTCTTATCTGCAATGGCGGGTGAGACTAATCGCCTATTTGCACTGGCAGCACGAATTAATCCGCGGGCCTCGGCGCGCGAATTAGACATGTTAGTGTCAACGGGTGAGCAAGTGAGCATTGCCTTGATGTCGATGGCGTTACAGCGCCGCGGTATTAAGGCGAAATCCCTTACGGGCGATCAAGTACAAATTCATACTAATAGTCAATTCGGCCGTGCCAGCATCGAGCGAGTGGATACTGAGTATTTGCAATCCCTGCTAGCCGACGGTGTTGTGCCGATCGTTGCAGGGTTTCAAGGCATCGATCCTCAAGGCGAAGTCACAACCTTAGGACGCGGTGGTTCAGATACCACAGCTGTAGCCTTAGCGGCAGCGTTAGAAGCCGATGAATGCCAGATTTTTACTGATGTGGCTGGGGTATTTACCACAGATCCGAATATTGATAGCAGTGCACGTCGCCTTGATGTGATTGGGTTTGATGTGATGCTCGAAATGGCAAAGTTAGGCGCTAAAGTACTGCATCCCGATTCTGTTGAATACGCCGAGCGTTTTCGTGTGCCGTTGCGAGTCTTGTCGAGCTTTGAAGCTGGGCAGGGGACGTTAATCCAATTTGGCGATGAGTCTGAACTCACTATTGCCTCGTTAGTTCAAGGTATTGCGATTAATAAGGCGCTGGCAACGCTGACGATTGAAGGGCTGTTTACTACCAGTGAACGTTATCAAGCGCTGTTAGGCTGCTTAACGCGATTGGAAATCGATGTGGAATTTATTTCCCCATTGAGGATCTACGAGGATGATCCTTCGGGTCGAGTCAGTTTTATGCTCGCTGAAGCTAAGGTTGATACTCTGCTTAATGAGCTCGAAGGCTTAAGCGAAAGCCTTGCTCTCGGACCATTGATTATCGAACGGCAACGTGCAAAAGTATCTTTAGTTGGCAAAGGTTTACAGGCAAAAATGGGATTGTTGACTAAGATGTTAGAAGTCTTGGGTAATGAAACTATTCATGCTAAGTTACTCACGACGTCAGAGAGTAAATTGTCAACCGTTATCGATGAAAGGGACTTACACAAGGCGGTTCGGGCGTTACATCACGCTTTCGAGCTAAATAAGGTGTAATTAAATAACCGTTTGAGTATTGAATACTATTAATTTGTACTAAGCTGACCTTATAATAAGCCCATCTACCGGATGAGTGCCGTGTGTAAGCTGAATTAAGAAATAAAGGAGCTATCGAATGCTGATTTTGACTCGTCGTGTTGGCGAAACACTGATGATTGGTGATGAAGTCACAGTTACAGTGCTAGGGGTAAAAGGCAATCAAGTGCGTATTGGTGTGAATGCACCAAAAGAGGTTTCTGTGCACCGTGAAGAAATCTACCAACGCATTCAATCTGAAAAATCAGGTACACCATCGGAAGGTGGTAACTTTTAGTACCTTGTCTTGGCAAGAGTATTACGGTAACAGAAGAGTCAGTTTTTTAACTGGCTTTTTTATTTTTTAGACCGAAAGATTGGCGCAAATCAATACATTGGCTTGATATAACAGCAATGTGATTAAAAACAGTTCAAATGGAATCTGTTTCGGAAAAAGGGTTTGACTTATTTTCGTCAAACAGTAATATGTGCGCCAAGAAAACGGAGAGGTGGCCGAGTGGCCGAAGGCGCTCCCCTGCTAAGGGAGTATGGGCTTTAACTCCCATCGAGGGTTCGAATCCCTCCTTCTCCGCCATTTCTTACCGATAAAAAACAGTGCGCGTGTAGCTCAGCTGGATAGAGTACCTGGCTACGAACCAGGCGGTCGGAGGTTCGACTCCTTCCACGCGCACCATTTTTTATTAGTGTTTGATGTAAAAGTAAATTTAGATACAAGTCGCGCGTGTAGCTCAGCTGGATAGAGTACCTGGCTACGAACCAGGCGGTCGGAGGTTCGACTCCTTCCACGCGCACCATCTCTGCATTAGTTAATCTTTAACTCATCAGTTTTGAATTTAAGTTAGAAATTTTGTAGATAATTGCTTATAGCAAAATGTTAAAATGCGCGTGTAGCTCAGCTGGATAGAGTACCTGGCTACGAACCAGGCGGTCGGAGGTTCGACTCCTTCCACGCGCACCAATTTAGATTAATATGATTTCGGTCGTATTAATGTTTACCGTTTTAAATGCGCGTGTAGCTCAGCTGGATAGAGTACCTGGCTACGAACCAGGCGGTCGGAGGTTCGACTCCTTCCACGCGCACCAATTTAAGCTAATATGATTGCGATTGTTTCAATTAAATTAGTGTTTTACCGTTTAACATGCGCGTGTAGCTCAGCTGGATAGAGTACCTGGCTACGAACCAGGCGGTCGGAGGTTCGACTCCTTCCACGCGCACCAATACAGTTAACAAGACACGTCTTGTTGATTTAAAGCGTTAAACGCGGAGAGGTGGCCGAGTGGCCGAAGGCGCTCCCCTGCTAAGGGAGTATGGGCTTTAACTCCCATCGAGGGTTCGAATCCCTCCTTCTCCGCCATTCTATTCTCTTAGTCGAGGGGAATAGAATAAATTTGCGAGATAAAAGTGCTTATCCTAGACTCAATCTTGATTGGATCTGTTAGAAGTACAAAAACGAGTTTGCGCGTGTAGCTCAGCTGGATAGAGTACCTGGCTACGAACCAGGCGGTCGGAGGTTCGACTCCTTCCACGCGCACCATATAGATAAGCCATGCAAGCAATTGCAGGGCTTTTTTATTTTTAGTCTGTAGTGGTTTAACTCATTATTGCTTTATCCGTTTCGGCTTACCTCTCTTTACCTCTCATCTCTTGGTTTACTTATCCTTCGGCTGATCATTCTATGGCTTAGCTTTCTTCGGTGTCGCTATCTTCAGTCATTTCGCTTTTAACACTTCTCTTTCTTAGGTTCGACTCACTGAATAATCGGTTTTTGCCTGTGCCGAGAGTCTATGACGACATTAGATATTCATGTCAGCACTCCATGTCAGTCTCTCAGAGCTGTCTCGGGAGGTATTAGCTGTTGTTTGGTCTCAGTGTGAGGAGTGAACTCATGTTGGCTTTGATGGACAGTTTAAGGGCTCTGGAGTGATTACCTTGTACATAATAAGTTCACTACAGAGTTAAAACGGTTAGTTTATAAACCCATCAATACTGCCATATTGAACTGACCATTTATTATAGGAGTGTCGTGGTCCATTATCCTGAGGGTTGCTGTTAGTCGGATAGTCAGGGCAGAAGTTCTTGGTGATGATTCTTGTTTATTAAGTTATTGATTATATTTATTATATTTATTATTGTGTTTATATATCCAAGTGGCTATGCTAACGATTACATGCTTGCTCAAGTGTAAGTTGTTTTACTTTCAAGGATAAAATAATCGAAATTTAAAAATGCTAATTAACCTGAACTCGGGATAAGAAAATTTGAACTAATAGCCCTCCAAGTGATCGGATCTTTCGACCAAGAGAAACCCCATCACACCGGAGGGTCTATGCATAAATTAGTAGAAGTGTTTTCGATGTCGATGATTTTGCGCAGTTTTCATTCCTGAATGGGAAAAATCGCTGTTAACCGATGGCACACGCAAGTGTCAACGCGCTGGCCGTATGACGATAAGCGAAGTGATGACCATCATCATACTTTTCAGATGTCTCACCACCGTGATTTCAAGAACTTCTTCATCGGCTATCTGGCTCATTTATACAAATCCGCTTTTCCTAATTCACTCAGCTATACCCGCTTTCTTGAGGTGATACCCACTGCTTTAGTGCCGCTTTGCAGCTACTTTGTCAGCCTCAAGAGTGACCCTACTGGCATCGAATTTGCTGATTCAACCAGCATCAAAGTGTGTCATAACCTACGTATTAATCGCCATAAAACCTTGGATGGACTGGCGTGCAGAGATAAAGGCACGATGGGTTGGTTCTATGGTTTTAAGCTGCATTTGATTGTGGATCATCAAGGCGGAATAGTGGCGGCCAAAGTCACCCCTGCGAATGTACATGACACGAAACAGGTGAACTAGATGGTCCACAGTGCTATGAATAAACTCTATGCAGATAAAGGGTTGCTAAAGCGCTGGGTGGCAAAGCACTAAGTAAAACAAAAAGACTAAATGCATAAGTGATGGTGAGAAATGCTCTTGAATAGTGAATTAACATCGTATCTTGGGATAAATGATTGCGGTAACTTGTTAGGTGATTGGCAGCTTGTGATGACGCCAATCACCAGATGAGAGTGTTTTTGTGGAATCTTAAGCGCTTAGTTAGCTCATTGGCTTACAGATTCATGTATGGGCAGATTTGACTTTAAGAACTGGCTTTGTTCCCAGAGCAAGTGTTCTAGGGATTCCTTTGCCGTATAACTGTGTCCTTCAAAGGGCAGGATAACTAATCTTGCTTTACCGCCAAGTCCATGAATGGCATCGAAAAGTCGTTCTGATTGTAGCGGGAAAGTGCCTGAGTTTTGGTCCATCTCGCCGTGAACCAACAGCAAAGGTGATTTGATTTTATCGGCGTAATTAAAAGGCGACATTTGTTGGTAAATATTATTAGCTTGCCAGTAGTAACGTTGCTCATTTTGAAAACCAAAGGGGGTTAGACTGCGGTTGTAAGCACCGCTGCGGGCGATACCTGCATAAAATAAATCTGTATGTGCGAGCAAATTTGCGACCATAAAGGCCCCGTAGGAATGCCCGCCCACGGCGATTTGTTTGCGATCGGCAATGCCTAAATCGACCAAGGTATCGACAGCCGCCTGCGCGTTCGCAACGAGTTGCTCGCGAAAGCTATCATTCGGCTCTTTATCTCCTTGGGCGATGATGGGCATAGATACTTTATCAAACACCGCAAAGCCTTCGGCAACTAAGGAGATAGGACCCCTTGGGCTGATGGTGGGATATTGGTTGGTGCTAAAGCTGATTTGGCCAGCGACCTCGGTATCGTTAAATTCTCGCGGATAAGCCCACATCAACACAGGTAAGGTTCCTTGCGTCTTAGTGTAATTGGCGGGTAAGTAGAGTGTGCCAGCCAGAGGCACGCCATCGGCCCTTTTATAGGTTACAAGTTGCTTTTGCATGCCCCGATACGCACTCAGTCCATCGGTTTGTTGGTAGAGCAGACTTTCCTTCGTGCCATTGATTAAGACGAGACTCGGTGGCTCCATTGGATTTTCACGGTTAATAATCATTTGTAATGGCTCAAGATTCAGCACATAGCGCACAGACTCTAATTGGTTGGTTGCAGACTGCCATAACAGTGACGATTCGCCTGTGGCTAGTGAGGTGCGTTTCAAAAATGGCTTATCGCCTTGAGACGACGCCCCTTGGCCGTAGTGGAGTAGCCCTGTGGTTTGCGCTTGTTGTTGCAAGCGAACCACTTGCCCTTTACCTTGGAAATATTGTCTTGGGAATGAACCAAGCTCTTGATATTTATCGCGCAGATTGCGCTCGTTTAAGGTATGTAGCGAGCCTTGTCCAATACTTGTATCTAGGCTGCTGAGTCGAAGTAGCTGCGCTTTACTGTTGCGCTGAGTCACTAAGGCTAAGCCGTCTTCCGCCCAGTCGATATCGATGATCCGCCACGGGGTTTTGGCGATCAGTTTAGCTTTTTGCGTAAAGGGCGCATTGAGCAGCCATAGGCTATCTCGCAGTGGCGTCTCTTGCTGGATATCACCTTTATCTTGAGCTTCTACATAGGCCAAGGTGGCCGCTTGCCCTTGAACCCAATGGAACATCCGCGGGCCGGGCAGCACTGAGTCTCGTGCTTGTGGTTTAGATTCACCACTTTGGCTGTGGTGTAACTGAGTAATCCGTTGGCCATTAAGCTTGTAGATCTCTGTTAAGGTTGGAAAATCATAATACTTTACTTGAGTCGAGAAGGGCGTGGTGAGCTGAGTCGTTAAGATATATTGACCATCGGGCGACACCGAAAACTCTGTAATTATGCTTGGTGTGGCGATGTTCGTCAGCTTGCCATCTAAATCCACTCGTGCCAGTTGACTGGTTGTCAGTTGGCTAAAGCGTTGTTTATCTGCGGCGGTTTTCAGTAGGTCTTGATAGGTGCGCTGCGGACTATTTTTACCCGAGGTTTCTTTGGTCTTTGGGGCGATGGAAACTTGAGTCTCAACCGTGTTGATGTCGGGCGCTATCACAAAACGCGCGAGCAGGCTGGAATTGTTAACCCATTGATAGTCAAGACTTATAGTGCCATTAAGGCGTTCGTCAGACAGACGCTTATGCTGACCTTTAGCTATGTCGTAAACAAATAAATAGCCGCCTTTTGGCGTTAGGCTCACATAGGACAGATAGCGACTGTCGGGAGAAAACTTCAGCTCAGTAATATCATGGCCGCCGGGCAAGCTAATGACTCGCTGCTGATTGTTTTGAATATTAATTAGCCTGAGTTGGCGGTAGCGTTTGGTAATACGGCTGGGTAAATATTGCTCTACTGCGATACGTAACCCCGCGAGTTTATGCTCTGGTATGGCCAGCGAAGTAATACTGGGAGCTGAAATAGGACTGAGCAATGCCAGCCATTGGTTATCGTTTGAAAGCCGGGTGGTGGGGCTGGTCCTGTGGTTAATAGTTTGCTGTAATGCCGCGGAAGGTTTTTTGTACTCCTGTGCTAAGGTCTGTGGGGTAAAAATCGGAAATAACATCATCCCGATGCAAATCAAGGCTAAACGAAGCATGTTTGGGTCCCTAACAAAGTGCATAACTCCCGCACTGATAATTTGTAACAGGAGTAAGACGTTGACGCATAAGTTTTTATTGGTAATGCAGTTGTAAGCAATCTGTTGCTTTGTCGCAATCCGCCTCGACTCGATTCTATATTGTTTAAATCTCTATTTTAGATTTTATACAAGCTAATATTTTGAATTTTATATAGTTAGTTTGATTCATTCGTTTGCTAACTGGGCTAAGCCTTAGGTAGTATCTAACCAAATGATGTACTCATTACCCAATCATAAAAAGATCAATAACTCAGGTGTGAGAAAAATGAAGGATAAGAATAAGTTGAGTTTTTGCTTAGGAAGTTGTCGTATTGACCCTTCCGATAACTCAATTTCATTTCAAACGCAGGGGGATGAAACGTCCCAACATGAAGCCGCTAAGGTGTCACTTCAACCTAAGTTTATTGAAGTGCTTAGCTATCTTGCCTTGCGTCATCCTAATGTGGTGACCCGTGATGAGTTGATCGAAAAAGTGTGGGAGGGCAATGTTTACGTAGGTACTAAGGCACTCACCAATGCGATTTGGCATTTACGGCAGCAATTGTCGCCACTCGAACAGGATGGCGGCGTGATTGAAACCGTGCGTAAGGCTGGATACCGCCTGTTATTGCCCCCTGTCTACGACATTTCTGATGACACCAACATCGATAAACGGCAAATCACTGAGGCGAAGTTACAGCATACGATGCAGCGACTGCATTTTATGGCGATATTGATGGGTGCGGTCATCGTAACTGTTGGTCTATTGATTGGCGTGCATCTGTACCAAGATAAACAGCGGATGACGGAGACCCAAATGACAGTGCTGACCCGAGATCCGGGATCGGAGCGTTATCCTAGGTTATCCCACGATAGGCGTTGGTTAGTGTATGGTGCGAGTCGTCCTGGCGTGACTTCTAGTCTGTATCTTAAAGATTTTAAACGTGAAGATATCCCCGCCCGTCAGCTAACTCCTCTAACGTCCGCTGAGCTGCGAGCGGTGTGGAGTTTAGACGATACTAAGTTGTTTTTTGCCTCCCGAACCCAGAGGACGGGGGAGTGCCAAATCACTCAGTTAACCCTTGCGACCAATGAAACCCTCGCCTTAGCGCCTTGCTCGACCGATATGGCGGCAATAGATGTTTCTGCTGACGGCCAATATCTTGCGTATGTCTCCTCCCTCGAGGCGGGTAAGGTGGGTGGTATCTACCGTTTATCTTTGGTGCAACCTGACGCTAAGGCTGAAAGATTATCCTGCGAAGCGCACTGTAACTATGAGGACCGAGATTTAGCTTTCAGTCCTGATGGTCGTTGGCTGGCAATAGCGAGACGCTTTAGTAATATCTCGGAAGATATTTTTATTCGGGATTTAGCCAGTGCCAGTGAAAAACGCTTAACCCACGGGCTAGAAGATATTCGCGGCTTAAGCTGGACACCAGACGGTCAGTCGCTGGTGTTTGCAACGGAAGACTCCGGCAGTCGCAATGGCTTTATTATCGATATTGAAACCACGCATATTCAATCTTTCGATGTAGAGGGAATGAGTTATCCCAGCAGCGTCTCTGAGGAAGGTGAGCTGGTTTATCACCAGTATCGTCGTCAATTCCAAATGGCGTATTTTTCCCTTGGGGAGTCCGTACCTGGCAGTTTGTTTCCGCTCCTGTATTCTAGTATCAGCCACCGAAATCCCGATTATTCCCCCGAGGCGAAACGGATAGTATTTGTCTCTAGTGAGACTGGCTATAACGAGATTTGGGCGTCAGATATAAATGGCAAAAAACTTGAGCAACATACTCATCTCAAGTCGCGCGTAGCTTACCCGCGTTGGTCTCCCGATGGCTCTAAAATCGCTTTTATCGCCCCCGATGACCGCAATGAAGGTAATCGCATTTTTATTTTAGATTTAGCCAATAAAAACATTACTGCCTTAGCCTCGAGTTATCACAATCACGGTCGCCCCAGTTGGAATTGGCAGGGCACTGCCGTATTAGCATCGACTAGCGATGGCATCACGGAGTTTTATTTAGATAACAGTACACCAAAAGTGATCAGTCCTCTGACTATGGCTGTGGGATTTGCGAAATCGGCTAACGAATTTGTATTTAGCCGTTATGGGGTGAATGGACTCTGGCAGATTGATCTAACGCAGCCTGAGCAGGTTCGAGAGTTAATCCCTAGCAAAGTATTCCGTGCAGGTAATAACTGGGTGCTTACGGCAAACGGGGTGTATTTTAAATCGAGTAATGGTAACGAGCAGCGACTGAATTTTTGGGAGGCGAGCAATCAACAGCTGACATCACTCCTAAGGGTTCCCCGTTCGAGCTTAAGCGGTTTTGGCTCTATGACGTATATTCCAGAGTCAAACCGCTTAGTGATGACGCTCGATGGCTTCCCACAACGGGATATCATCTTGCTTAAGCATAAGTTACTTAAATAAGTTGCTTTAAGGATTACTTAGCGCTAAATCTTCCGCCGAGTACAGCTTCGCGGGAGGCGCCTGTAACTGCTGGGAGGTTGGCGGGTAAGCCTAAGTGGTTACGCATGGCGAGCCACGCGAAGGCGATGCCTTCAGCCCATTTAGGGTCGACGCCAAGTGCTGAGGTGGTATTCAAGGTATAACCTGGCAATAGTGCGGCAAGACGCTGCATCAGTTGGCCGTTGAACGCGCCGCCACCACAGACGTACAACTCCCCTTCATTCGATAATTTAATCATATCGCGGGCTATGCTGTGGCAGGTTAAATCCAATAATGTCGATTGGATATCTTCTTCATCTAAATGATTAAAGGGCGATAATTGCTGCTCTAACCAAGCTTGGTTAAACAGCTCACGGCCAGTGCTTTTAGGATAAGCAAGGGAGAAATACGGGTGTGAAAGCAGTTGCGTTAACAGGCCTTGGTCGGTTTTGCCGGACGCAGCCCATTCGCCATCTCTATCGAAGGGTTCACTTTTCACCTGCTGGATCCAAGCATCGATCAAGGTATTACCAGGTCCCGTGTCGAAACCCAGTACTTGGTCACTGTTGCCCGGTAAATAAGTAATGTTGGCTATGCCGCCAATATTTAAAATGATGCGTTTTTTGCCGACTTCAGCAAAGGTTTGCTGGTGGAATGCTGGCACTAAGGGCGCGCCTTGCCCACCTAGGGCAATATCTTTACGGCGAAAATCGGCAATCACATCAATACCGGTTTCGGTCGCAATAGTATTCGGGTCGCCAATTTGCAGGGTAAAGCCGACTTCGAGGTTTGGCATGTGGCGCACGGTTTGGCCGTGGCTACCTATGGCGATAACCTCTTCTTTGGCAATGGCGCATTTGGTCAGCAGATTATTCACTGCTAAAGCAAACAGTTCACCCACATTACGATCTAAACGGCCGAGGCGGTTAATTTCATCTGTGCTGGGTGAACAAAGGCGCTGTAGGCCTTTGAGCAAATGGCTCGGTATGGCTTCGGTATGGCTGGCGATAAGCTGTGGCTGCGCGCCAGAAAAGTCGACCAATACGGCATCGACACCGTCCATGCTGGTGCCTGACATAAGTCCAATATAATAAGCGTTTTTCATTGGGAGGAATCCGTCCGTCGTTATTGCATTGCCAATTGCGTTTGCTTGTTTTGCGAAAGTGTAGTCATCAATTGCTGGCTAAGTGCATCGAATTGATTTTTTTCTTTTCTCGCAATCGATTCGGCTTTAGGTAGCGTTATGGTTCTTGGATTGCGATGGACGCCATTGACGATAAATTCGTAATGCAAATGTGCACCCGTGACGCGCCCCGTTTTACCTAAAGTACCTATGATTTGCCCTTGCTTAACGCTGGCTCCTTTGCTGACGTTGCGCTTAGTGAGGTGAAGATATTTGGTGGTATAGGTATCGTTGTGTTTGATAAACACATAGTTACCGTTGAATTGATTGTAGCCCGCCTCGATGACTCGTCCGCTACCCGCCGCTTTAATGGGCGTGCCAATGGCGGCGACGTAGTCCACACCGCGATGGGCTTTGACTTGGCCCGTTACTGGGTGCAAACGTCTTGGATTGAAGTTTGAGCTGACATATTTAAAATCGACTGGCGAGCGCAAGAAGGCTTTACGCATGCTAGTGCCATTCTCGGAATAATAGTTACCGTCGGTATAGCGAATGGCAGTATAGCGCTCATCTTGGTTTACAAATTCTGCGGCTAAGATATTGCCGTTACGCAAAAATTCGCCATCGGCATATTCTTGCTCATAAATAATGGCAAAGCTGTCGCCTTCGCGTAAATCTAAGGCAAAGTCGATATCCCAGCCGAATACGGTCGATAACTGCATGATCTGGTTTGCATTCATGCCTGCATCGACGGCAGCGTTCCAGAAGTTGCTCTTAATCTTAGCGCTGGTGAAATGGCTGCGGATTTCCACATCCTTCTCAGAGATTTTTTCTTGGTATTGATTTTGATTCTTGGTGATGATGAGCGTCGAAATTGCATTCACGCGATAACGCACTTCGGTCAAATCACCATTTATATCTTTCGAAATCACGATTTCTTCGCCCGGCATAATCTTAAGTAAATTTTGCTTGGCTAAGGGGAGTTGGGTGATTTCATACACGTCTTTACTGGTTAACCCTGCGCGATCAAATACTGCGGCTAATGTATCACCATTTTTCACGTTAAAATGCTCGACATCCCTGTGATGGGCACTCTCTAAGGATTCAGTGGCTGGATTATTAGCATCACCCGCGGCAAGCGCGTCGGTTGACGATAATGGCGTAGCATTTGTGGCCGCATTGTCTGTTTGGCCCTCTAATAACTCAGGACGTTCAGGCGAGCGAAACGCTAAAGGCACATCATAACGGGTGTTGATTTGAGCTTGGTCATCTATGCTGGTGGTTTGTCTTGAAGCTTGCGCTTCTTCAGAAGGTAGTAGCATGGTTATCATAGTGATAACTGAAAGAATGCTGAGGAGAATTTGATGCTTTTTAGGCAACAATTTAAATAACGTTATAACCTTTCCCATTGACGCCGATACCGATAACCAGAGACTTAAATAATCCCGTTAGTGTACACACTTTCAATTGTGGTGGCTAACAAGTAACATAAGTCTCTTCATTTTATGATCATGGCCTTAGGAGTCCCTGCCGAGATGGCTGATTTAGACCAAGTATTAGCAGAAATTAGACGTGGTACCGATGAGATTTTACTCGAAGCGGATCTGCTGGAAAAACTCAAAGAAGGACGTCCACTCCGTATTAAGTTAGGCGCCGATCCTACCGCTCCGGACATCCATCTTGGACACACAGTAATCTTAAATAAACTAAGGTTATTCCAAGAGTTAGGTCATGAAGTCATTTTCTTGATCGGTGACTTTACCGGTATGGTGGGTGATCCAAGCGGAAAAAACAGTACGCGTCCACCGCTAACCCGTGAGCAAGTATTAGCGAACGCAGAAACCTATAAAGAACAGGTTTATAAGATACTTGATCCAGTTAAAACCCGTATCGAGTTTAACTCAAGCTGGTTAGAGCCATTGGGTGCGGCGGGGATGATCCGCCTTGCTTCGAAGCAAACTGTGGCTCGTATGATGGAGCGCGATGACTTTAAGAAGCGTTATGCCTCGGGCCAATCTATTGCTATCCATGAGTTTATGTATCCTTTACTGCAAGGTTATGACTCAGTTGCGCTGCAGGCCGATGTAGAGCTGGGTGGTACAGATCAAAAGTTCAACCTGTTAATGGGCCGTGAACTGCAAAAAGCGGAAGGCCAAAAGCCACAAGCTGTGATCATGATGCCGCTGCTCGAAGGTTTAGACGGCGTGAAGAAAATGTCTAAGTCAGCACACAACTATATTGGCGTGAGCGAACCTGCCAATGAAATGTTTGGCAAGCTGATGTCGATTTCGGACGATTTAATGTGGCGCTACTTTGAGCTGTTGTCATTCCGTCCACTGGCTGAAATTGAGCAGTTTAAGCAAGATGTGGCAAATGGGTCTAACCCACGCGACATTAAAATCGCCTTGGCGAAGGAAATCATCACACGTTTCCACGATGAAGCGTCTGCAGAAAGCGCACACCAAGCCTTTGTTGATCGTGCTAAGGGCATGATCCCTGACGATATCGACGCTGTCGAGTTAGTGGCGGGTGAAGGTCTGGCGATTGCTAATCTGTTGAAAGATGCTGATTTAGTGGCGTCGACTTCAGAAGCCATGCGGATGATCAAACAGGGCGCGGTGAAGATGGACGGCGAAAAGCTAGACGATAGCCGTATGACTTTGTCTGCTGGTACTGTCGCGGTATTCCAAGTCGGTAAACGCAAGTTTGCCAAAGTGACTTTGGTTTAAGTCGCTTTAGTTCAGATGACAGTGGTTTACCTGGCTCTAGTTTGACTTACAATGGTTTAAGCCATTGTCTGTTAAATGAAAAAGTCGTTAATCGAACAAAAAGAGCGCCTTAGGGCGCTCTTTGTTTTTAAGTCTGTTTCACCCCATAAGATTAAGGCGCTGTGTTGGCCTCGTGCTCGGCGATATTACATCTGTCGGTGCCAAAGTGTTGCCCACCACTGCATTTCCACGCCAGTTGCGCCGAACTCACCTGCCATTGTTTAGCATTCTGCTTCAAGGAAATAATCAACAGCATTTGTGGATGTTGCTTGGAGAGCTCGCTCACCTGATAGGTCAAAATGCTGTCTTTATTGGTTTGGGTTCGCACTAAGGTAAATTTGTTGCCTGCGTATTGGCTGCTGATCTGACTTGGGTCTTCCGACCAAGGTTGATGTTGTGCCTGAGCGACACGCAGTTGCTGATTAAAATGACTGACTGGCTGAACGGCGTAGGACACAATTATGGGCTGTAAGGCCTGTGCTTTGGGAGCCAGCATTAAGCCATTAAGGGCGAGTAGGGCTATCAATCCAAAAAACTTCATACAAACCTCATTGAAACGAAACGACTCAGTCAACCTATCGAAGGCGAAACACTCAGTGGTATTGACTCATTGTTTGTTTCGACCCGTTTTTAGGGATCAAGTTTCAAAGACAGCTAAATTTTGTGACTACTGCATCGCTAATTGGTCAGACATGGTCTGGTAATCGATAAGATCCACATGCTCAGTCACCCTATGGTTGAGCATATCGAGTTTAAGACTCGTGACGCCAGGAATCGCTATGTCGATGATTTTGCCGGGTTTACCGAATTGTTCACCGGGTCCCTTGAAGTGATAGTTACCTATCATCACCACTAAAGAGCCGGCGTTATACATATGTTCTATGTTGAAGTCGTACTCGAGCACGCCCTCGTGGGCGCGCTCGAGAAAGTCGATGATAAAGCGGCCGCCAGTGTATTTACGGTTGGCGGTTTTGTCGAAGAAGACGCTTTCACGGTTATAGAATTTTCTGAGTGTCTTGTAGTCGTGTTCGGTTAGCGCATTCATATACTTTACGGCTAACTGCTGTTCTTGTGGCATTTCACCTGAGTTGGCTTGCGCCGCTGCAGGATTGAGGGCTGGAACAAAAATGAGGCACAAAATAAGACACAATATTCGCAAACTATTCCCTCTTGGTTTTGAGATCAAAGGCCGGTAACGACAGATGCCACTTGATGGCGCTTAAGCGGATAAATAGGGCACTGGTCATCGCCAGAAACAGCGCCGTTTTTTCGCCCATACCGTAGGCTAAACTCACGGTATAGCCGATACCACCTATGATTGAAGCTGTGGCATAGACTTCTGTACGTAACACCATAGGAACTTGTCTGCACAGTAAGTCTCGAATAATGCCTCCTCCCACGCCTGTGATCAAGCCCATTACCACGGCAATCATGCCACTCAAGCCCATATTGAGGGCTTTTTCGGCACCAATCACAGTAAATAAGGCTAATCCAAAGGCATCGGCGACCGGCAAAATATATTCAGGCACCTTACGAGGCCGACGCACTAACAGCAAACAGGCGAGCACAGTTGCGAGAATTACTATGATGTAATTGGGATCGCGGATCCAAAACACAGGTGTTGCGCCAATCAAGGCATCCCGAATACTGCCGCCGCCCACAGCGGTGACTGAGGCGAGCACTATGACGCCAAAGGGGTCCATTCTATGACGCCCCGCGGCGAGTGCGCCAGATAGCGCAAATACAGCGGTACCCCATAAATCAAAAAAGTAGATCCACTGGCTCATTTACTCATCTCTTTGATATGGATATTTAATGCGTCCACAGAGATGCGGATTTCAATCACAGATAAAATCAGTGAATAGAGCAGCAGTAGCAGGCTAGCGCCGAAGATCACTGAGCCAGTTTTATTAAAGCCGACATAGATGAAAATCATGCACAGTACGCACAGGGCAAAGCTCGATACGCCCGCTTCTTGCATACGACGAATAATGGTAATGCGCTGGCTCAGGTTTTTGATTTGATCTTTATGTACGGGTTTTTCACCACTGCTTAAGCTTCGGATTAATGCCGCGAGGGCAAAAAAGCGATTGGTATAAGCAAGTAGTAACAATGAGATAGCAGGAAATAACAACGCAGGGGTTGTTAATGAAACATGCATGTTTTCGAGCAAGATAGTCAGCCTTTAACTTCACGTTGAGATAATGCGGCATCATATCACAGGCTATGTAACCAACGTAAACCTGCCCATAACAAGGGCAGGATAATGATAAAGCTAAACCAGATGGCACAGGCGCGGGAGGTCAGCTTGATTGCAGGGGCAATTGCATCACTGGTCGGCTGCGGACCATAACCTAGTTTGTCCACATTGATACGCACGCCAGCAAACTTTTGAGGTCCACCGAGTTCGATGCGTAAAATACTCGCCACCAGATTCACACTGAGGATATAGCCTCGAATCGCGGGATGATTTTTTGGCGTACGAAATAGCTTAGCGAATGCCTTAGGGCCGCCTTGAATGGCAATTGATAGACTCCACAGCCAAGCGGGGATCGCTAGTAATATGGTCGATACGCCATTCACAGTACTGCAAAAATGTTGATACTTAGGCTGAATGGGTGGCCAGCTTAATTCGAGTTGTTTGAGCATTCGCACCGCCAGCACTAGCGGTGCTCCGGCGATAGCGAAAAAGAAAATGGTCGATGCTGTGCCGTAAATAGGCGCTGTGGCGAGTTTTTCTATGGTGGCTTTGGCTAAGCCGATTTCCGACAAACTATCGGTATCGCGCACTACCCAAGGCTGTAACAGCTTTTTTGCGCTGGCATTGTCTCCACGCTTTAAGGCTTTAGCGATTTCATCGGCGACTTGGCTAAACCCTGCATCGGTTAAGCATAGATAAAGCACCAAAAATTCGAAAAACCATGGAAAGGCGGCCAGTTCGAGCAAAAAGGTGATAATGGCCCAAAACGGAAACAGTAACAGCATCATAGCTAAAAAGCCTGCTGTGGCTTGTTGGCTTGGAGAGCGTTCTGGACGATTTACCTTGGCGGCGAGTTGCTTAGCTAAATGGCCAAACCAAATAAGCGGCTGCATTTCACGTGGCAATGGCGCTAACCGCGCCAATAACAAAGCAAAAAAAAGTACCAAAAAGCCTTCAAACAAAGCGCCATCTATCTCGACAAGTTGTTGATAAAAAGAGGTGTGCATTCGGTACTTTTCCGCTTAAGTGATTATTTTACTGCGCTAGGATTCAGTTGCTCTAGTAGCAGCATCACCATCAGCGCTGAGTGGTAACCCGCTTTGACAATATAAGAATCAAAATCCACTGGCGAGTCATTGTTGGCGTTATCCGATAAAGAGCGGATAACCACAAATGGCACACCAAACTGATGACAAACTTGAGCAATTGCCGCGCCTTCCATCTCACAGGCGGCCATAGTCGGGAAGTTTTTGAGCATGGCTTGGGTGCGAACAGGATCGCAAATAAAGCTGTCGCCAGTACAGATCAACCCTTCAATCGCTTTGACTTCACCCAGCTGAGCAATGGCCTTGTTGGCGGCTTCAACTAAATGTGCGGCAGGAATAAACGCAGCGGGTTGCTGTGCCATTTGGCCAATTTCATAACCAAAGGCGGTGACATCCACATCATGGTGACGTACTTCAGAAGAAATCACGATATCACCAATGGCCAACGTATCGACAAAGCCACCGGCAGAACCTGTGTTGATCACGGCATCCGGCGCATATTTTTCGATGAGCAGTGTGGTCGCAATACTTGCGGCGACTTTACCTATGCCAGAGCGAGTTACGACAACGTCTTTACCCGCAAGAGTGCCAGCAATAAATTCAATACCAGCAATAGTTTGCGATGTCGCATTTGTCATGGCGGCGATCAGGTGAGCGACTTCTGGCTCCATTGCGCCAATAATTCCAATTTTCATGGGAGACCTTTTTGATTCAACACTTAAGAGTGGGACACGAGAATGCTGGCTAATATACCACACAGTTTTGTGCTGTCGTTATGGTGAGATTGGGATTGCTTAATAATGGCAGGGTAAAAAGCGGGAAGGGTTAACGAAAAAAGTGCGTACCCTAAGATGCACACTTTTATCTATTTATTTCATCTGTCTATTTTACTTATCTATTTTTCCATCAACCGATGGCGACAAATCACAAACAAATGGCTGGACTTGTTTGCCTAAGTCCAGCCATTGCAGTGCTTATTAAACGACAGCGGAAAAACAATGTTTCAGCGATAAAACCAACACATTGGCGTTTAAGTTTAGCGCTTAGTCTAGGTAGTTAAGGATGCCTTGAGCAGCATCGCGACCTTCGGCAATGGCTGTCACGACTAAGTCAGAACCGCGCACCATATCACCACCGGCAAACACTTTAGGGTTGGTGGTTTGGAATGGATTTTCGTCTAACTTACTCGCTTTAACTCGGCCCCATTGATCGAGCTCGATACCATGGTCGGCAAACCAAGGTGCTGGACTAGGTTGGAAACCAAAGGCAATAATTATCGCATCGGCTTCGAGCAACTGTTCGCTACCCGCAATCGCTTCGGCCCGTTGACGACCGCTGGCATCGGCTTTACCCATGGCGGTTTCGACGCATTCAATGCCAACTACTTTGCCATCTTGGGTTTTAATTGCCACAGGTTGACGGTTAAACAGGAAATTAACGCCTTCCTCCCGCGCATTTTGCACTTCGCGGCGTGAACCCGGCATGTTGGCCTCGTCACGGCGGTAAGCACAGACTACGCTGCTGGCACCTTGTCTGACGGCTGTGCGCACGCAATCCATCGCGGTATCACCACCACCTAATACCACGACACGTTTACCTTCAAGGTTCAGGTAGGGTGTTTCGTCATTCTGGGTGCCCATTAAATGATGGGTGTTACCAATCAAATAGGGCAGGGCTTGGTATACGCCTTGAGCATCTTCACCCTCAAGGCCCGCTTTCATCGCGGTATAGGTGCCCATCCCAAGGAATACGGCATCGTACTCTTCGAGCAGTTTAGTAAATGGGATGTCTTTACCGACAGTAACCCCGAGTTTGAACTCAATGCCCATGCCTTCTAATACACTGCGACGGGTCGCCATGACGGCCTTGTCGAGTTTAAAAGACGGAATACCGTAGGTGAGTAGACCACCAATTTGTGGATATTTATCAAAGACCACGGCTTTAACACCGTTGCGAGACAGAATATCCGCGCAGCCCAAACCCGCAGGACCCGCACCGACAATCGCTACTCGTTCAGCGCGCGGCGTGACCTTGCTCATATCGGGGCGCCAGCCTTGGGCGATGGCAGTGTCGGTAATGTATTTTTCGACATTACCGATAGTGACAGCACCAAAATCGTCGTTAAGGGTACAAGCGCCTTCGCAGAGTCTGTCCTGTGGACAAACACGGCCGCAGATTTCGGGCAGAGTGTTGGTCTCATGCACTAAATCCGCCGCTTCCATGATGCGACCTTGCTCCGCTAGCTTGAGCCAGTTAGGAATATAATTGTGTAGCGGACATTTCCACTCACAATAAGGATTGCCGCAATCTAAACAGCGATCCGCTTGCTGTGCCACTTCAGGCTGAGCAAAAGGCTGATAAATCTCAATAAACTGAGTCGCACGTTTAGCCGCAGGGTGTTTGGTGGGGTCTTTGCGACCCACTTCAATAAATTGAAAATCGTTACTCATGCGCCATTACCCCGCTTTTACAACTAATTCTGGGCTCGATTTCTCTAACTTGAGCAGATCGGCCACGGCAATATTTTTAGGTTTCACTAATACGAAGCAATCTAACCAGTTACCAAAATCACTTAAGATCATCTTGGCATGTTCACTGCCCGTTTCGGCCACGTGGGCTTCAATCAGACCTTTCAAATGTTGTTGATGAATGGGTGATTCGAGTTTTTGAGTATCGACAAGCTCAGTGTTCACTCGGCGATTGAAGCGGCCGAATTGATCGAATACATAGGCAAAGCCGCCTGTCATACCTGCGCCGAAGTTCACCCCTGTTTTACCAAGGACAACCACTATGCCGCTGGTCATGTATTCACAGCCGTTATCACCGAGTCCTTCGACCACAGCAATCGCCCCTGAGTTACGGACCGCAAAACGCTCGCCCGCTTGACCCGCGGCGAAGAACTTGCCGCCTGTCGCGCCGTAAAGGCAAGTGTTACCGACAATGGCGCTGCGCTCACTTTGGAACGGGCTGCCAATAGGCGGATAAATCACTATTTGGCCGCCAGACATGCCTTTACCGACATAGTCGTTGGCATCGCCGCAGAGTTTTAACTCAAGGCCTGGGCTATTCCACACGCCAAAGCTTTGGCCGGCACTGCCGTTAAAGCTCAGTTTAACCGGCGCTTTGGTGCCTTTGACGCCGAGCGTGCTCGCGATATAGCCTGACAATGTCGCGCCAACGGAGCGGTCGGTGTTGTTGATGCTGTAAGCGGCATCGAAACACTCGCCCTTATCGACGGCGCTTTGGCACTCGTTTAATAAATGTTGGTTAAGCAACCCTAAATCCGCTGGTGGATTGGTTTCTTGCCAAGTGCGTGACGAGGTTGCTGGCACTTTGGGTTGATACAAAATCGGTGACAGATCTAAGCCTTGTTGCTTAGCGGTTTGGCCTTCGAGGGCATATAACCATTCACTGCGACCAACTAAGTCTTCAAACTTACTCACCCCTAAGGTCGCCATCCATTCACGGACTTCCTCGGCGACAAACTCAAAGTAAGTCATCACTCGCTCTGGCAGACCATGGTAATGGTTGTCACGCAGGTTTTTATCTTGCGTAGCTACGCCAGTCGCGCAGTTGTTCAAGTGGCAAATACGCAGGTATTTACAACCTAGGGCGATCATTGGCACTGTACCAAAACCAAAGCTTTCGGCGCCTAACAACGCGGCTTTAATCACATCTGTACCGGTTTTTAAGCCGCCATCGACTTGCAGGCGAATTTTATGGCGTAGACCGTTTTCCACGAGCGATTGATGCACTTCGGCTAAACCTAGCTCCCACGGACTCCCCGCATACTTCACTGAGGTGATTGGGCTGGCACCTGTGCCGCCGTCATACCCTGAAATCGTGATCATATCCGCATAGGCTTTAGCTACGCCGGTGGCGATCGTGCCCACGCCGGGTTCAGACACAAGTTTGACTGAAATCAGCGCTTTCGTGTTGATTTGCTTCAAGTCGAAAATCAGCTGGGCTAAATCTTCGATAGAGTAAATATCGTGGTGCGGCGGCGGTGAAATCAAGGTTACACCTGGGCGCGCATGACGCAGTCCGGCGATTTCAACGCTGACTTTATGGCCGGGTAACTGGCCACCTTCTCCGGGTTTTGCCCCTTGGGCGACTTTAATCTGCAACACATCGGCGTTGACTAAGTAGTGCGCCGTAACGCCAAAGCGCGCCGAGGCAATCTGTTTAATCGCAGAGTTGCGTTCAGTATTAAAGCGGCGAGCATCCTCACCACCTTCACCTGAGTTCGATCGGCCGCCTAAGCGGTTCATCGCGATAGCCAGCGCTTCATGGGCTTCGGGGCTGAGGGCGCCGATACTCATTGCCGCGCTGTCAAAGCGTTGATACAAGCCCGCTGCGCCTTCGACGTTAGCGACATCAATTGATGCCTGCGCCCCCTTGATACCGATTAAGTCACGTAGCGTGGCTATTGGACGATTGTCGACAAGGTCGGCGAACTTTTTATAGGTCGCGAAGTTTTTGTCAATCAATGACGCCTGCAAAGTGTTGACCACATCAGGGTTGAAGCAGTGATACTCACCCCCTTCAACGTATTTCAGCAGGCCACCTTGTGGCAATGGCACATGGGCGCGGTAGGCCGCTTTGTGCAGAATCGCTTGGTCTTGGGCGATTTCTGCAAAACTGACGCCTTCGATACGGCTGATCACGCCTTTAAAGCACAGTTCAATCACATCGCTGGCGATGCCGATGGCTTCAAACTGTTGGCTACAACGGTAGGAACCGACAGTACTGATGCCCATTTTGGACATGATCTTACGCAAACCTTTTTCGATGCCGTAACGGAAGTTCAGCATCAATGCTGTGGTGTCGGTTAACTGGTGACGTTTCGCCAGTTCAGAGATTGATTCATACACTAAGTACGGATAAATCGCGGTGGCACCAAAGCCAAGTAATACGGCAAAGTGATGTGGATCTCGCGCCGATGCGGTTTCAACAATAATGTTGGTGTCACAGCGCAGGCTCTTATTTACCAGCATTTGTTGCACAGAACCGACCGCCATGGCCGCAGGGATCACTTGTGCCGTTTTACCTATGGCTCTATCCGAGAGGATAAGTAAAGTCGTGCCGCTGCGGGCTAAACGCTCGGCTTCGGCTGTGATGCGGCGAATGGCACTTTCTAATCCTTCCTGTGGTTCGTAATTCAAATCGACAATGTTGGCGCGGTAGTAAGTACTATCTAATCCCAGTAACTGATTAAAATCACTGAATAATAAGATAGGTGAGTTGAACATGACGCGGTAGGCATTACCCGTCGTTTCATTAAAGAGGTTCTGCTCACGGCCAATACAAGTGGTCAAGGACATAACGTGTTTTTCACGTAATGGGTCTATGGGTGGGTTAGTCACTTGAGCGAATTTTTGCCTAAAATAGTCATACAGTGAACGTGACTTTTTCGACAATACCGCCATAGGCGTATCGTCGCCCATAGAACCTGTGGCTTCTTCGCCTTGTTTTGCCAGTACCCAAATGACTTGCTCTAATTCTTCACGGGTATAGCCAAATTGTTTTTGGTATTGCAGCAAAAGCTCAGGGCTTAACTCGCTGGCACCATGTTGTTCAGAGGCTAAATCTTCCGCTGGCGTTAAAGTACGGCTGTTCTTCGCCATCCACTCTTTGTAAGGGTGGCGACGTTTCAAGTCGTTATCAATTTCAAAGGATTGGTACAGGCGGCCGTTCAAGGTATCGAGTACCAGCAGCTCACCAGGCCCAACTCGGCCTTTTTCAATCACTTCATCGGCGGCGTAATCCCAAATGCCGACTTCGGAGGCCAAGGTCAAAATACGATCTTTTGTGATCACATAACGCGATGGACGCAGACCATTACGGTCAACTGCGCAGGCGGCATGGCGACCGTTGGTCATCACAATACCTGCCGGACCATCCCAAGGCTCCATGTGCATGGAGTTAAAGTCGTAGAAGGCTTTTAACTCGTCATCCATTTCTGGATTACTTTGCCAAGCAGGCGGGATCAATAGACGCATGGCACGGTATAAGTCCATGCCACCGGATAACAGCATTTCCAGCATGTTATCTAAGGAAGAAGAATCTGAGCCTGTTTCATTCACAAAGGGAGCGGCCTGCTGCAAATCTGGCAGTAGTGGTGAATTAAACTTATAGGCGCGGGCGCGGGCCCATTGACGGTTACCCGTAATCGTATTGATTTCGCCGTTATGGGCTAAATATCTAAACGGCTGAGCTAATGGCCATTTAGGAGAAGTATTCGTTGAGAAACGTTGATGGAATAGGCAGATAGAGCTTTTTAAGCGAATGTCCGCGAGATCGGGATAAAACGCGGGCAAGTCTACAGGCATCATTAAGCCTTTATAGACGATAACTTGGCCAGACAAACTCGCGACATAGAAGTCTTTGTCATCGGTGATCTGCTGCTCTAAACGGCGACGCGCCATATAAAGGCGGCGTTCCAAGTCTTTTTCACGCCAGCCAATAGGGGCGTTGATCAGCACTTGGTAGATTTGTGGCAGGCTAGCCTTGCCGATTTCACCTAATACATCTGGATTGACCGGCACTTTGCGCCAGCCTGCAATACTTAAGGTTTCACGCTCGAGTTCGCGCTCAAGAATAAACTTAGCTTGGTCAGCCAGTTCATCATCTTGACTTAAAAACAGCATACCTACTGCAAATTTACGGCTCAAATGCCAATCATTTTCCGCGGCAATCGCTTCAAAAAATTGCACTGGCAATTGCATTAATAAGCCACAGCCGTCGCCAGTGCGACCGTCGGAGGCAATACCACCGCGGTGCTTCATACGATCTAGACCATGGATTGCCGTGCGCACTATACGATGACTGGCTTCGCCATCCATCTGTGCTATCAACCCAAAACCACAATTGTCCCGCTCAAAACTGGGATGATATAAGCTCATACAAAAACCTCCCTAGACCTCAACTGATTACTACTCGGGGAGAAAATGTAAAGACTTTCTATAGATATGCACCCGAACCACCCAAATTAGCCTGAGATTCAATAAAGGTCAAACCAAAAATTTGCATAAAACATGGGTATTAATTCATGTTTCATACACAAGTCATAATTGCTTTACGTTAACGTCAACAGTAAAAAGTGCTGTATAACATTATGAATAAAAAGAATTTTAAAAATGAAGAAACTGTGGGTTTACCAAAATGTAACATGCAGGTTGGATTGTTTTTGATTTAGAAATAGTGATTTTTATTGCAAACACAGTAATTAAATAAAAAATTATAATTGTTGAATTATTATTCATTATCGATGTGAGCAAGATCTCAGTGGTTAGTGTGTTAATTTGAGGATGCGCACATTTATGACAATAAGGGTATGAGTCAGGCGGGAATTTGATGTAGCGCCAAGAAACCACTCGCTACCTTGTTTACACTAAGCTTTTTCTTCTATTTGTTCACGTATTTTCTTTTCTATTTGTGATTTTATCTTGGTTATTCTCAATGAAGCGATATGAAATTTGGTGGGTGCTCTGATGGGGCTTGATGCATATGTGAACACCTTTGGTGCCGTTTGCAAGGCGCGATATGGTACGCGACTGCGAAAACTCACCATAGATGCCAAGTTTACTTGCCCCAACCGTGATGGCACCTTGGGGCGTGGAGGTTGTACTTTCTGCAATGTGGCGTCATTTAGCCACCAAACTGCTGATGTGCTGAGTATTACCGAGCAGCTCGAACAGGGTAAGAGTCGTTATCGTGAGGCGAAACCTCAGGCGCAAGCCGATAAATTTATAGCGTATTTTCAGGCTTACACTAGCACTTATGATGAGTATCAGGTGTTAATGGCTAAGTACGATGAAGCCGTTAAAGATGGCGAGATAGTGGGTTTGTGTGTAGGAACTCGCCCCGATTGTGTGCCAGATAATGTACTGGATTTACTGGCAAGTTATCAGGCAAACGGTGTTGATGTGTGGTTAGAACTTGGGTTGCAAACCGCTAAAGATGAAACGCTGCGCAAGATCAATCGCGGCCATGATTTCGCCTGTTATTGTGACACTGTGTCGAGGGCGAGAGCTCGCGGTCTTAAGGTGTGCACTCATCTTATTCTTGGCTTACCCGATGAAACCCATAGCGATTATATGGCGACCTTAGCCGCGGTATTGCTGCAGGGCGTTGATGGCTTGAAGCTGCATCCTTTGCATGTCGTCGAAGGTAGCACTATGGCCAAGGCGTGGCGAAGTGGGCGCTTACCTTTACTGAGTCTTGAAGATTATGCTCGCAGTGTCGGCGAGATGATCCGCCATACACCCGCGGAAGTGATTTTCCACCGCGTCACCGCTTATGCGAAAAAACCTATTCTATTAGCACCAGATTGGTGTGCCTATCGATGGGATGGATTGGTGGCAATTGTGGATAATTTACAGCTTTATGGTGGACAAGGGCACGTATTAGCGCAACGATAGAGGCAAGTTAGTGGGATACATTTCCTCCTTAAATGCTATGTCGTCGCTATTATTTTGTAAGTGTTTACTTACGACTATTAGTTTGTTTTTTGTTAATTTTAATCTGAATTTGACCATGGATATCGCTATAAGTTGCACAGACAATTTTAGTGGGTATCATGTGATAAATTCGTTTTAAGCATTGGACCACTTAAGGGAGGCCTCATGGCCACAGTTGAATTAGAAGTAATCCTAGATCTCAATACTCTCGAACAGTACTGTAGCGCCATTGGTGCTGGTACTTTACTTAAGAGTGTGGTGTTATTTGAGCAGTTAATGCCTGAATATGTAGGAAATCTAGTGAAGGCTAACGACGCTGCAGACAGAGATACCTTATGTTCAGAAGCGCATAAATTTAAAGGTGCCGCAGGTTCGGTAGGTTTAAAACGCATTCAGCAAATCGCCCAGTTATTACAACATGGTGAAGAGCCTAGATGGGATGCTGAACACGGCGCTTGGGTTGCTGAGATCGTCGAACATGCGAGTGCGGATCTACAACAGTTAAAGTTATTCCTCCAAGCTAAAGCATAAGATATCGATACGCTAAGGCGCAGCAATAACATCTGTTGTTGCGCCCAATTGAGTGAATGATTGCGTTAGATTATTGGGTTCGTTATTGCGTTAGTTTGACGGCTGAGTTTGTTGCCTTTTACGTTTCCCCGCGAGTGCTTTTCTCCTCTTTGTTTGTTACCCCCACTTAAGTTTTACAGCTAATCGGTTGAATGTCGATTCGGCTCACACTCTTGAAATCTAATGCCGCGTTATTGGCTTTCAGTTATGCTAGAGTAGATTTAATTTCTTAATTCATAACCTTAATGGCAATCGAGAAAATGAAAAGTTTACCTAGCTTAAAAAACTTATTCTATTTGGTGAATCTCCATCAAGAGCAGAATTTTAACCGCGCGGCTAAGGTGTGTTTTGTCAGCCAATCGACGCTTTCGAGTGGGATCCAAAACTTAGAAGAGCAGTTAGGGCATCAGTTGATTGAGCGAGATCATAAGTCGTTTATGTTTACCGCTATTGGTGAAGAAGTGGTGCAGCGCGCCCGTAAAATTCTCACCGATGTGGATGATTT
Organism: Shewanella sp. DAU305; assembly: GCF_026802235.1. Lineage (NCBI taxonomy): Bacteria > Pseudomonadati > Pseudomonadota > Gammaproteobacteria > Alteromonadales > Shewanellaceae > Shewanella > Shewanella sp. DAU305. The sequence continues at coordinate 4,019,492 of NZ_CP113808.1, read as the reverse complement.
GGTTGAATTGGTGAAAAACCAAGGCGAGCCGATGACAGGCGATATACGTTTAGGGTGTATTCCTACGATTGCGCCTTTCCTATTGAGCCGTGTTATTCGTCAATGCCAGCAATCTTATCCTGCAATGAGTTTATTACTGAAAGAAGATACCACTGAGCGTTTGTTGGATGCCTTAGGTAAGGGTGAGCTGGATTTATTGATCCTTGCTTTGCCTGTGGATACCAGCGGTTATCACAGTATGAAAGTGGGTAAAGATCCATTCAAAATGGTGATCCATAAGGATTTAGCCGGAGAAATCCATCAGCCGATCGATTACCAAGCCTTGCCAGACGAGAGTATTTTCCTGCTGCAAAGCGAGCATTGCATTACGGGTCATGCCATCACAGCCTGTCAGCTTGGGGATAGCGCAAAAGTGAATCCGTTTGCCGCCACCAGTTTGCATACCTTAGTGCAGATGGTGAACAGTAAGCTGGGCACCACATTCCTGCCGCAAATGGCAATCGATGCGGGTATTTTGAATGACACAGATTTGGTGGTGATGACGCCGCCAGGTGAAGCGCCTTACCGTGATATCGGCCTTGTCTGGCGTCAAACGACCAGTCGGATCTTAACCTTCCGCACCTTAGGTTTAATGATCCAAAAGTTATTAACTAAAGAAGAACAATAAGCTCGCTGCAACAGCACAAAGTGTCACTGCAAAAAGTGTTAATGCAACTCAACGCTTAAGTGTGATGAGAAATTAGAGTGGGGAAACGCCAAACACTTCGATGGAGTGTTGTTTCCCTTTTAGTTTGACTGGACCTAGATTCGATAGGTGATATTGCGTGTTGGGATTATCTAAACGTCCCGCGAGTGCGCCGGAGATCAACATGCGTTGCCCCAAGGGATTACACTGATCTTGCAGTCTCGCTAGGGTATTGAGTACATCGCTAAAGAAACTAATCTCTTGTTTTTGCACGCCAACAACCGCTGCTACTACTTGGCCACAATGGGCCGCCGCTTTAAACTTAGGCACAAAGCCATAGTGTTCTTCAAAGTAACGCCTTTGCCAATTAAGCTGCTGACTAAATTCAAAATAGATATTCATGCAGCGGTCGTGGACTATCCCTTCTTCTAAAGGCCAGTGGATCAACACGGCATCGCCCATATAGCGATAAATCTCGGCTTCGTTGTTGGTCACAGTATCCGACAGCAAACTAAAGCTATCTTGGATCAAGCGACTAAAACGGTAATCCCCAAGTGATTCGGCGTGTGTGGTCGAGGCGACCATGTCTAAGTAAAGGAATAATCGCTGTTCGTATCTTGGCTTATGGTATTTACCGAGGCCAATGTTGAGCAGAATACGTGGGCCAACTAACAGCGCCATTTGCTCGACGAAGGCTAAACTGACCCGCACGACCACCAGATAGACGATCAATGCTTGGAATGAAGGACTGTAGAGAATGTGCGCCGTCAGCATTTGTCTTAGGGTCGACATGTGATTTTCGATGGCCCACATATTCAAAAATTGGGTCATGTAAGCTAATGTTGTCGCACCCAGTAATAAAAACAAGCCTTTAAAGATGACAGAAAACACATAGGGGAGGCGATTGATGGCACTGAAATCAGCAATAACGTTCGACATCCAATGCAGGCTGCCAAAAATTATCCCCATATAGATAGCAAGTGTCGCGAGATCGGCCGAACCTACCGCCCATTGGGGCAGTTCTGGTGATTGGGCATATCGAAAAAACACGAATGCAGCCATGGCAATCGCCCAAGCTAAAATCGCAAAAAGGAGTTTTTTCGCTTGTCTACGTGCTCTCACTGCGTGATGGGTATCCGAATACGGCGGTGATTTCAGAATGCCGTAGTTTATAGAAAAGAGTCACCTTAGTGCCAGTGAAATTTGTGATCTGGATCAATCTAAGTCTATATCGTCACTAAATATTAACCAAAAACCTTATTAAGTATCATGGCGGTGAAACTGGTCTTTAAATAAAAACCCCTAGGGTTGGTCATTTTGAGGCTGCCATCTTCGGCAATGCTTTGCGTTAATGCTTTACTGTTGGCGGCTTTGGGACGTAATTGCAGTACTTCGCCGTGGCGTGCGGTGAGTTTTTCGACTTTGCCGAGGGCGATAAGCTCCATGATCTCTTCCCAATCCTGTTGCAGCAATTGCAACTCCTGTGGATCAGGCTCCCACAATATCGGGGTGCCAATACGGCGCTCACCCACAGGAATATGTCTCTCACCTTCAACGGGTACCCAAAGGACGCGCTGTAACTTATGGCTGACTAAGCTGTTTTGCCAGGTTAACCCTTGGATATTCGACAGCGGCGCCACGCAAACATAAGTGGTCTCCAATGGACGTCCCTGTGAATCGATGGGGATAGTTTTAAGCTCGACACCTAAATGCAGAAAATCTTGCTCAGGTTTCGACCCCGCCGTCGCGCCCAGTTCCATTTCGATTAATTGGCCGACCCAGCCTTTATCCCGCTTAAGATCCTTAGGGACACTTAGGCCTCTTTGGGCGGCAATTTGCGCTAAACTCACGCCAGCCATCATATGGGCGCGCTCGAGTAGCTCTGGGAGATTTTCGGGGGGAATAATTCGATTCATGGCTGGATTTTACTTAAAAATAACCGCTTAGCAATGGCGGTCAAAAAATGAACTCCGCAATTTGAGTAAACTTGTACCGAATGTTTTTATTCTAAGTATCTGATTTTAAATTTCATATCCGAGTTACCCCCCGTTTTGCAAAAAAGTGTTCAAAGTTACTCTCTGCTTTCCCTTGCGTTCCCCACATACTTATCCACAGATATTATGGATAACTCAGTAAAATGCGTCCCTTAACCTAATAAAAACCCCAAGTCAATGCGAATAAAGGGCATTTATTCCGGCTTTTGTGGACAGTTGTGGACACTATTTGTGTATAAAGTTGAGTAATATCGTGAGAACCATAGAAATAGCTCTGGCTGGTCAAATAATGAGCTTTATTGCTTTTTTTGCCATTAATAAATTATAGTTATCATTCAAGTTGTTGAATTTAATTTAGATAAAGTTTTAACTCTAAATTAATCAAATGGCGCTAAATAGATGTTTTTTGAGCGTTATAACAAGTTTACCTGAGTTTCAAACAGAGATATCCACAGAAAATGTGGATATCCCCGCATTTCATCCCCTAGCTTTGTTGATAAATGTCTTTTAAGTGTGATTTTATCCAAGACCTAGGGTGAAATAGAGGTTTGCTGAGAGACTAGCTTTATGAAACAATCAGTTTATTAAAATTTAATGTGATTTGGAGTCCATGTGATTGATAGCGACGGCTTTCGCGCAAATGTGGGCATTATAATTTGTAACAGATATGGCCAAGTCATGTGGGCCAGACGCTTTGGTCAACACTCATGGCAATTTCCTCAAGGTGGTGTCGATGATGGCGAGACAGCAGAAGAGGCAATGTACCGTGAGCTATATGAAGAAGTGGGCCTAAGACCCGAACACGTGCATATCCTAACCTCGACCCGTTCTTGGTTACGCTATCGTTTGCCAAAGCGTTTAGTCAGGCAAGACAGTAAACCTGTGTGTATTGGGCAAAAACAAAAGTGGTTTCTGTTACAACTGAAAAGCCAAGATAGTGCGATTAATTTGAGTTCCTCTGGGCATCCTGAATTTGACGATTGGCGCTGGGTAAGTTATTGGTATCCTGTGCGGCAAGTCGTGTCATTTAAGCGTGATGTTTATCGTAAGGTGATGAAAGAGTTTGCGGTAACGGCATTGTCATTCCAGACCCTAGAAATACCTAGGAAACGGGGAAGACAAAAAACAACGGGCTGATTTTCAAAAGAGGATTGAAAACAGTGTTAAATACGCTTAGGGATATTACTCAGGCTGTGGCATCTGCCCACAGTTTGGAAACCGCATTAGAAGTCTTAGTCTCATCGACTAAAGCGGCGATGGAAACCCAATGTTGCTCCATCTATATCCTAGAAGAGCAAGAACTGGTGTTATCTGCAACCGACGGTCTTGAAAAAAGCGCCGTTGGTCGGGTACGTATGCCGCTGACCGAAGGTTTAGTCGGACTCGCAGCCCAGCGGGAAGAGGCCGTTAACTTAGCGGATGCAAGGCTTCATCCCAGATTCAAACTTTTCCCTGAAGTCGCCGAAGAAGAATACCGCGCCTTTCTAGCCGTACCTATCATCTACCAGAAAGCCGTGGTCGGGGTGATAGTGGTTCAGCAGGCGAGTGCGCGCCAATTCAGTGAAGGCGAAGAAGCCTTCCTGATGACGCTCGCCGCCCAGTTAGCAATGGCGGTGCGCGGCTTAAAACAAAAAGCCCAAGTCAGTTCCCATCATCAACAAATTCTATTTCAAGGTACGTCGGCGTCAAACGGTATCGCCATTGCGTATGCCTTTGTGCTCGGTGGAGAGATCCCCCTTGAGCAGCCCGACGTGCGCTCTGATGATATTGCCTATGAGTCGAGCCGCTTAACGACTGCTATGGTGCGTTGTAAAGAAGCGATTGGCGCCTTATCTCAGCGGTTTGACCGCGAGCAAGATGACGAAGTCGTCTCTATTTTCAATGCATTACAGTTATTACTTGATGACGCCAGTTTAGGCGGCGAGTATGCCCGTGAGGTGCAATTAGGTTGGGCCGCTGAATCGGCGGTGAGCCGAGTGTCTTTGCGTTATATTCAGCAATTCTTGGCGATGGAAGATCCTTATCTTAAGGAGCGGGCAAGCGATATCCGCGACTTAGGCCAAAAAGTATTGCGCCAGCTGATTGAGCCAGAGCGTTTAGAGCTTGAACCCGATAAACCTGTCATTTTAATTACCCGCGAAGCCGATGCGACTATGCTGGCTGAGTTCCCAAGGCAGAAACTTGCGGGGATTGTCACTGAGCTTGGCGGCGTAAACTCCCATGCCGCTATTTTAGCCCGCGCCTTAGGTGTGCCGGCCATTACCGGTGTAGAACAACTGTTATCCGCCAATATTGATCAAAAACTCTTAGTGGTGAACGCCAGCCGTGGCCAGCTATTGGTGTCGCCATCACCGGCGATTGTTGGTGAGTATCGCAGCTTAATTTCGGCGCAAAAAGCGCTGCAACGCCAGTATGCTCAAGAGTTAGCACTGCCTTCTGTGACCCTCGACGGCTCACGTATTCGTTTGTATTTAAATGCGGGATTACTCAGCGGCGTGGCTTCTGAAATTGCCGAAGGTGCCGACGGTATTGGGCTGTATCGCACCGAAATCCCTTTTATGCTGCAACAACGTTTTCCGAGTGAATCTGAGCAAGTGAAAGTGTATCAACAGGTCTTGTCGGCGGCGTCTGGTCGACCTGTGGTGATGCGCACTTTGGATGTTGGCGGTGATAAACCTTTGCCGTATTTCCCGATTAAAGAAGATAACCCTTTCCTTGGTTGGCGTGGGATCCGTTTGTCGCTGGATCATCCTGAGCTATTTTTGGTGCAGTTACGGGCCATGTTGCAGGCAGGTGGCGATGGTAAGCAATTAAGTATTTTACTGCCCATGGTCAGTAACTTAGATGAAATCGATCAATCCTTAGAATATCTGCAGCAAGCCTATGTCGAACTTAAAAACGATGTAAACAGCAACATAGTGATGCCACGCATCGGCATTATGCTTGAAGTGCCGGCGATGTTGTATCAATTGGATGATGTGGCAAAACGGGTGGATTTTGTCTCCGTTGGCAGTAATGACTTAACCCAGTATTTGCTTGCGGTTGACCGTAATAATCCGCGGGTGAGCTCGTTATTTGACAGTTATCATCCGGGAATACTGCGGGCTTTGCATCAGGCTCACTTAGATTGTCGATATCATAAGCTCGATATCAGTATTTGTGGCGAGTTAGCGGGCGAGCCTATGGGCGCCATTTTGTTGGTGGCCATGGGATACGATCAATTGAGTATGAATCAGGGCAGTTTAGCGCGGATCAATTATCTATTGCGCCGTGTCGCGCGGGCCGATTTGGATCAATTGCTTGCTAAAGCCTTGAGCCTATCAAACGGCTTCCAAGTGCGCGAGCTGGTTAAAGAATATTTGAACCAGCAAGGTCTCTCAACAATTCTTAATTAACTAATGTCGTCTTTTGCTTTAAGCTAAGGCCCTCAATTTATCACGCTGTAGGTACTCGTGTGGATAGTTTGTTGTCGGTGTTTTTTATTTGCTTAGCATTAGGCGCATTTGTCGGCTTTATGGCAGGGTTATTAGGTATCGGTGGCGGCTTGATTGTAGTGCCTGCACTGCTCTATATTCTGCCCTCGGTCGGTATTAGTTCTGCTCAGTTACCCCATATTGCGATTGCCACTTCGCTGGCGGCCATTATTCTCACTTCTATCTCATCGACGCGAGCACATCATAAGCGTGGAAACATTCCTTGGGATTTATTCAAGACGATGTTGCCTGGGATTATTCTTGGGGCATTAACCTCTGGTTTTATTGCCGAACGTATCTCCGCTGCCGCTTTGCAGCAGGGCTTTGCGATATTTGTGGTGTTGATGTCGATTCAGATGGCGTATCCCTTTAAAGCTGAATCGAATCGTGAGCTACCCAGCGCGCCGATATTATTTGTTGTGGCCGCGTTAGTTGCGATGGTCGCAGGACTGATGGGCATCGGCGGCGGGGTATTGTTAGTGCCGTTTTTAACCTTCTTTGGTCTGCAGATGCGTTACGCCGTTGGGTTTTCGGCGGCGACAGGTTTGTTGATCTCCCTCTCGGGCAGTTTAGGTTATATCATCGCGGGCTTTAATGCGCCCGAGTTGCCCTACGGCACCTTAGGTTTTATCTATTTACCCGCCTTGTTTGGTTTAGTGATCACATCTGTCTTGATGGCGCCTGTGGGTGTTAAAGCGGCGAGCACTTGGCCAACATCGGTACTTAAAAAGATATTTGCACTGTTACTTCTGTGTGTCGGCCTTAAGTTAATTCTGACCTAGTTTTTATGTTTACCTCTGTTTGAGGCTGCTAATGGATGTGTTATGGCGTTGAGTTTCCCCAATATCGATCCCGTGATCGTATCATTTGGACCGTTTAATCTGTTTGGACAAAGCTTTGAACCTGCGCTGCGTTGGTATGGTTTTACGTATTTAGTCGGATTTGTCGCGGCAATGTGGTTGCTCAATCGACAAGCCGACCGCTCAAAGGGAGTATGGTCGCGGGAGCAAGTTTCAGATTTACTCTTTTATGGTTTTCTTGGGGTGATATTGGGCGGGCGTGTCGGTTATGTGCTTTTTTATCATTTCGATTATTTCCTCGCCAGCCCTATGTATTTGTTTAAAATCTCAGAAGGCGGAATGTCCTTCCACGGCGGTTTGATGGGCGTAATTGCGGCGATGATTTATATTGCCAGGAAACAAAAGCGCACCTTCTTTGCGGTCGCCGATATGGTGGCACCTGTGGTGCCTATCGGTCTAGGCGCAGGTCGTATTGGTAACTTTATTAATGGTGAACTCTGGGGCAGAACCACAGACGTGCCATGGGGCATGGTGTTTCCAACAGGAGGCCCCGATCCGCGTCATCCTTCCCAGTTGTACCAATTTGCACTTGAAGGTGTGGCGCTATTCCTATTACTTTACTGGTTTAGTAAACGTACCGATAAAGTCGGTGCCATCTCTGGTATGTTCTTAGTTGGTTACGGTATTTTCCGTATTATGGTTGAAACGGTGAGACAACCCGATGCACAGTTGGGACTCTACTGGGGATTGATGACCATGGGGCAGATACTGTCTATCCCTATGGTGTTAATCGGTTTGTACTTGATTTTTCGTAAGCAAGGTAAGCAGCAATGAAACAGTATTTAGACTTAATGAAGCACATCTTAGCCGAAGGTGTGGATAAATCGGATCGCACAGGTACGGGGACTCGCTCAGTATTTGGCTATCAAATGCGCTTCGATTTGAGCAAAGGTTTTCCTTTGGTAAGCACCAAGAAATGCCACATGCGCTCTATCATCCACGAATTGCTGTGGTTCCTGAAGGGTGAAACTAACGTTGCCTATTTACGCGAAAACAAGGTCAGTATTTGGGATGAATGGGCCGATGACAATGGCGATTTAGGACCGGTTTATGGTGCCCAGTGGCGTAGCTGGCCAACCCAGAGTGGCGATGCTATCGATCAGATTTCACAAGTTATTGCCCAGATAAAATCTCAGCCTGATTCTCGCCGCCTTATCGTTTCTGCTTGGAACGTGGGCGAGCTGGATAAAATGGCCTTGGCGCCATGCCACGCGTTTTTCCAGTTCTATGTGGCTGATGGCAAATTATCTTGTCAGCTGTATCAGCGCAGCTGTGATGTGTTTCTAGGTTTGCCATTTAACATTGCCAGTTATGCTTTGTTAACTATGATGGTAGCCCAGCAATGTGACTTGGCCTTAGGTGATTTTGTGTGGACGGGTGGTGATACCCATTTATATTCAAACCATATGGAACAAACTGCATTGCAGTTAAGTCGTGAGCCAATGCCATTGCCAACCATGACGATTTTACGTAAACCTGAATCAATTTTTGATTATCAATTCGACGATTTCGAGCTAACAAACTACGCTCCACATCCCCATATCAAAGCACCTGTCGCCGTGTAACGTGCATTTTTTCGACCAATACCTCGGAATAACCGAGGTGTTAGGTCGAAACTTACGATTATATTTGTTGTTACAATTCGTCTACACTCAATTCATTATGATTTTTAGGAGTGCACGATGGAAAAAGCAATTAGAAATTTTCTGAGCCAAGAATCGGCTGGCGGTATCCTATTATTGGTTGCTGTTGCCTTAGCTATGCTGATGGCCAATTCCCCTTTATCTGGACTTTATCAAGGCTTTTTAGGCACTGACGTACAAGTTAAAATTGGCGAGCTCGATATTCATAAGCCGTTAATTCTGTGGATCAACGATGGCCTGATGGCCGTATTCTTTTTGCTTATTGGTTTAGAAGTTAAACGTGAGTTACTCGAAGGCGCCTTATCGAGTGTCGCTCAAGCCTCTCTGCCTACCTTTGCGGCCATTGGCGGCATGTTAGTCCCTGCTGGGGTGTACTTACTGTTTAACTATGGCGATCCGGTCACACAAGCGGGCTGGGCGATTCCTGCCGCGACGGATATTGCGTTTGCTTTAGGTATTATGGCGCTGCTTGGGAGCCGCGTTCCCGTTTCACTGAAAGTCTTCTTACTTGCTTTAGCGATTATCGATGACTTAGGTGTCATTGTGATTATCGCGCTGTTCTACAGCACCGACCTGTCAACCATCAGTTTAGTGATTGCCAGTTTAGCGATTGCGGGCTTGGTTGGGTTAAACCGTAAAGGGGTCACCTCACTTTTACCCTATGGCATCTTAGGATTGATCCTTTGGGTCGCCGTACTTAAGTCTGGAGTGCATGCGACTCTGGCTGGCGTCATCATCGCTTTCTGTATTCCATTACGGGCAAAGGATGGCAGCTCACCTTCAGAAGGCTTAGAGCACAGTTTGCACCCTTGGAGCACCTTCTTCATTCTGCCTGTGTTCGCTTTTGCCAATGCGGGGGTTTATGTCGGTAATATGAATTTGGAGACGTTAATTTCTCCTGTCCCCGTTGGTATTGCACTGGGCCTGATGTTAGGCAAACCCATTGGTGTGATGGTGTTTAGCTATATTGCGGTGAAACTCAAACTCGCTCAGTTACCCGATGGCGTAGGTTGGAAGCAAATTGCCCCAGTCGCGGCCATGTGCGGTATTGGTTTTACTATGTCTATGTTTATTGCGTCGTTAGCCTTTGAACATGCAGATCCTATGTACGGTGACTTAGCACGCCTAGGAACCTTAATCGGTTCGATTATGGCGGCGTTAGTCGGGTATTTCTGGTTATCAAAAGTGTTACCTAATAAAGGAGTATAACTATGATAAAGTTGAAATTAATGGGAATGGCAACACTCTTATGTCTATCGACAACCGCGACGGCATCGCAAATATCGGCCTGTAATCAGGATGCGAACTCTCAGACCTGCCAAAGCTATCTTGAAGGGATAGTCGATGGCGCTCTGATGTTTAAATCTGATTCCTTAGGGGCGAGATTAGAAACCAATGGTTATGAATCAAGGGCGCTTAAATATCGCGGCGGTAAACGTTTCCAAGAGGCGAATCGGACCTATTGCGCTGAACGTATCCCTGAACGTCATGTTTTAGTGTCAGGTGTCACTGAAGCGGTAAGTCTGGGTAATGCGACTGATTTGGAGCAATTACAAGGCATAGTCACAAACTTGCTTGATTGCCAGCGTTTGCAATAAACTGATTTATAACAATAGGTTTTAATCCCTCTGCGCCTTGGGCGTATGAGGGACGATTCACAACGGATGAGCATGCTGCACTTGAATTACAACCACCTGTATTATTTTTGGATGATTAAGAAAAAGGGCTCGGTTGCTAAGGCGGCCGAAGCCCTCTGTTTAACGCCGCAAACGATAACGGGGCAAATTCGTGCCCTGGAAGACAGGTTGAATGGCAGTTTATTCAAGCGAGTAGGGCGGACACTGGAAGCCACTGAGTTAGGTGAGTTGGTATTTCGCTACGCAGATAAGATGTTTAGTCTTAGCTATGAAATGCTCGATTTACTTAACTATCAAAAAGATGATGCCATGCTTTTTGAAGTGGGCATTGCTGATGCCTTGTCTAAAGCCTTAGTTAGCCGTGTCTTGTTATCCGTCGTCCCCAATGACAGTTCTATGCATTTAGCTTGTTATGAGGCGACCCACGAAAGCCTGATGGCGCGTTTGCGTGAGCATAAACTGGATATGATCCTCTCCGACTGCGCCGGTGAATCACTGAAGTATCCCGAAATCTTATCTAAAAAGTTGGGCGAGTGTGGTGTGAGTTTTTTCTCCGCTGATACTTATAGTGCTGATTTCCCCGCCTGTTTAGAGCAAGGCCAGCTATTAATCCCCGGCCGCAGAACCTCACTTGGACAGCAGTTATATCGCTGGTTTGACGAACAAAATCTTAAAGTCAGTATCTTGGGTGAGTTCGACGATGCGGCCATGATGAAGGCCTTTGGTTACCTTAAACGGGGGATATTTGTCACGCCGTCGATTTATCGCCAAGAAGTGATTTCCCATGGGATGAATTTGCTCGGTGAAACCACGGATGTGAAAGAGGAATACCATGTGATGTTTGCCGAACGTATGATCCAACATCCTGCGGTAAAGCGCTTGTTAGATACAGATTTCAGCGATCTCTTTGCTGGACGCGATATGCAAGTAAAACAATGCTAATTTTGTGAGCCAATGTGAAGGGTTAATCGACACTTTAGTCACTGAACTGATAGACTAATGCCAAATCTGTGTTGGGAGAAATACCTTGGAATTAATGAACATCGCAAGGGTTCGCTGGGCATGTCGCCGCGGGATGCTTGAATTAGACGTTTTGTTTCAACCTTTTGTTGAAAATTTCTATCAAGAAATGTCCGATCAAGATAAAACCGTGTTTATCCGTTTGTTGGAATGTGAAGATCCCGAATTGTTTGCATGGTTTATGGGTCATGAAGTGTGCCCTGATGCTGAGCTTGCGCGCATGGTAGTGAAAGTCCGTGGAAGACCGGCACCATAGTTTCAGTGTAAAAGCCTCCTTCGACCAACGACTCTCGTTGGTCGTTTTTATTTGTGTCTGCTCTAGCTCATTTCTGCTCTGGCCTCAAAGCGACAATCTCACCTTATCCCTGATTAAGTATCTGTTTATCCTGCTAGTTTGTATTTTCTTGCTGTCACAGTTGTGGCGACTGCAGCATTGGCGTTTAGATTTTGTGCTGAGTGATAAAGGCGAGGGACGTTTGTCAACGGGTGAGCACTTTCAGGTATTAAAGCGAACTTGGGTGACACCCTTTGTTTGCTTGATGTATATCGAAGTGGATACTCAGTTGCGGCTCTTGATGGTTTGGGCGGATATGCTAGACGATACTGACTATCGGCATTTATGTCGGCTGTTATTGCGGGCTAAAATAAAACAGACTAAACCTCATACTGAGGTTTAGTCTGTTTTCAGCAAGCCAAATAAGAACCTAAGCCTATAAACACATAAGCGGTTACTTTTCTGGTAGTAGAATTGTTGGGCGCGGCGCGTCTAATTTCTCAGGGTGATCGATATTAAAATGCAAACCACGGCTTTCTTTACGCTCCATGGCACAGCGAATAATCAACTCGGCCACTTGCACTAAGTTACGTAATTCGAGCAAGTTATTGCTGACTCTGAAGTTACTGTAATACTCTTGAATTTCTTGCTGTAACATCAGGCAGCGGCGTAGTGCTCGTTCCAGACGTTTATCCGAGCGCACAATCCCAACGTAGTCCCACATGAATAACCGCAGTTCGTGCCAGTTATGGGCGATGACCACTTCTTCGTCCGAGTTAGAGACTTTGCTTTCATCCCATGCTGGAATTTGTCCCGGTATTTGAATTTTATGCAGTTGGCTTTCTATGTCCTGTGATGCCGCACGGGCAAATACTAAACATTCGAGTAGCGAGTTACTCGCCAGACGATTGGCGCCATGTAAACCGGTATAGGCGACTTCACCAATGGCATAGAGGCCGTTGAGATCCGTTTGACCGTGCATATCTGTCATCACGCCGCCGCAGGTGTAGTGAGCCGCAGGTACGACAGGGATAGCATCTTTAGTGATATCAATTCCCAGCTCTAAGCAGCGGCTATAGATGGTCGGGAAATGCTTCATCACAAAGTCAGCATCTTTATGGCTGATATCCAGATACACACAATCGGCACCCAGACGTTTCATCTCATAGTCGATAGCGCGGGCAACGATGTCACGGGGTGCGAGTTCAGCGCGTTCATCAAAGTCCGGCATAAAACGGCTGCCGTCAGGACGACGCAGATACGCACCTTCACCACGCAGGGCTTCGGTGAGTAAGAAGTTGCGCGCATCGGCATGGTACAAACACGTCGGATGGAATTGGTTGAACTCCATATTCGCCACGCGGCAACCTGCACGCCATGCCATGGCAATACCATCGCCGCTAGCAACATCGGGGTTTGAGGTATATTGATAAACCTTAGAGCTACCGCCTGTTGCTAACGCAACAAACTTGGCCTTGACGGTTTCGACGTGTTCTTCGTTTCGATTCCACACATAAGCGCCTAACACACGATTACCTGGGCGATTTAACTTACGGGTGGTGATGAGGTCGATGGCGTTATAGCGTTCTAAAACTTGAATATTGGGGTGGGCGAGTGCGCGTTCCTGTAAGGTGGTTTGCACTTCTTTACCTGTGGCATCGGCAGCGTGCAAAATACGTCTGTGGCTATGGCCGCCTTCACGGGTTAAATGGTAAGGTGCGTCTTTTGCATTACCGTCAGTGGTTTCTTCTTTATCGAAGGCGACGCCACATTCGATAAGCCATTGCATCGCACTCTTAGCATTTTCAGCGGTAAAAGTGACGACGTCTTTGTCGCATAAACCCGCACCTGCGATTAATGTGTCTGCAACATGGGATTCGATAGTGTCACTTTCGTCGAAGACGGAGGCGATACCGCCCTGGGCGTAGTAAGTCGACCCTTCCGAGAGTGGGCCTTTTGAAAGCAGAATTACTTTTGCTTTTTCAGCAAGATGCAAAGCTAGTGTCAGACCTGCGGCACCGCTACCTATGACTAATATGTCAGATTGGTGTTCAACTACTTGTTTCATCGGGTATCATGATGTGACTGAAGAGTGCCAACTATGGTAAACCAACTCACGGATTATGGGTACTTTCCTTTTAACCTTACTTTTTTGTATATTTTTTAGAACTTTTTCAAAGTACGCGAGTCTACATAAGTGAATATGATTCGAGCGACTGAGAAATCAGCATTTTAGATTTAGGAGAAGTCGGCTCGGATGAGTGGACAATTAAGTGATCAACAATTAGTTGAGCGCGTACAACAAGGTGATAAAAACGCTTTTAACCTGTTAGTGCTTAAATATCAAAGTAAAGTCATTAGCTTGATATCCCGTTATGTACGGAACCAAGCGGACGTTGCCGATGTCGCACAGGAAGCGTTTATCAAAGCTTATCGAGCTTTGCCAAACTTTCGCGGTGAAAGTGCATTTTATACTTGGTTGTACCGCATCGCAGTAAACACTGCGAAGAATTATCTCGTATCACAGGGGCGTAGAACGCCCGCTAATGATGTTGATGCAGAAGATGCCGAATATTATGAAGGCAGTGATGCGCTGAAGGAGTTCGCCTCCCCAGAACGGCTATTGTTATCGGAAGAAATCAAAAAAGTGATTTTCGATACCTTAGAAACGCTGCCAGAAGAATTACGAATGGCCATCTCGTTGCGTGAACTTGATGGTATGAGTTACGAAGACATTGCCATAGTCATGGATTGCCCCGTAGGGACCGTAAGATCGCGTATCTTCCGAGCTCGAGAGGCAATCGATAAAAAGCTCCAGCCGTTGCTGGAAGCTTAAATTCTTATTTTAAGAAACCCTTATATTTAGACAGGTGAAAAATGGATAAATTAGGTCAAGAATGGGTATCTGCGGCAGTCGATGGAGAGACTGATGCGCAGACCATGGCAGAGTTATCTGCTGATACACATTCACATGATAAATGGCATAACTATCATATGATAGGCGATGCCATGCGTGGCGAGTTGCCGCAGAATATTGTGTTAGATCTCTCTGCTAGCATTGCCGCCGCCATCGAGCTTGAGCCAGCGATAGTTGCGCCTAAGCATCATGCGTCTAAGGTTGCTGCACCTGTAACCCCGCAAATTGCCGCCAATGCGCAGCAAAACCGCGTTGTACCTTTGTTTAAGCAATTTGGCCAATATGCCATTGCTGCGACGGTTGCTATGTTTGCGATTGTCGGTGTGCAGAATTACAATCAGAGCGCCGATGATGCCGCGTCACCATCGCCAGTATTGATTACCAGACCGCTAATTGGTAGCGCATCACCTGTGAGTCTACAAACGGGTCCAGTTCAACAGAATCAAGGTTATACCAATGATCAAGTGAACGAGCAGCGTCGCCGAATTAATACTTATATTCAAGATCATATGTTGCAACAACGATTGAATACCGGTGCGGTTGTAGAGGACAATACCGAGGTCGTACCCGTTCCGGTCAATCAATAACGAGGAGTTAGCTTGCGTCTAATCCTGTTGGCTTTATTAGCCTTGGTCTTTCCTGCGATGGCGCAGGAAGATATGCCTGCCAAAGTCTGGCTCGAGAAAATGAGTCAGGCCTTACGAGAGAAAGAGTTTAAAGCATCGATTATTCAACTTCAGGCCGATCATATTCGGCCTTTGGTTTACCTGCACGGTAAGGTGAATAATCAAGAAGTTGCCTTTCTAGAATACCTTAACGGTCCACCTAAAAATGCTGTGCGTGTCGGCAATCGTGTCACCTTTATTGAGCACGACGAGCCTGCATACAGTATTGTTTCTAATCATATCCAAGGTGTTTGGCCTGCCGCTTTTTCTGCCAATATGGCGGATTTAGAAGTGGGTTATCAGTTTGTGCTTGGTGGTCGCACCCGTATTGCTGGTCGTCCGGGGCAAATGATCCGCCTATTGCCCAATGATGAATTCCGTTATGGCTTTCAAATTTGGCTCGATATGGAAACCTATCTGCCGCTGCGATACGACATGCTGACTCAAGATAAGCAATTGCTTGAGCAGATCATGGTGATTGAACTCATCGAATTCAGCGAGCCGCCAGCCATTTTGCAAGAAGCCTATAAGCAAGAATGGCCGGCAGTTATCGATCAAGCCGAGCGCCAAGACGGTCAAAACTGGCAATTTGCTTGGTTACCCGCAGGTTTTACTGTGGTCGTGCGTGATCACCATAGATTGATTGGTAGCCATGAGGCGGTGGAATACATAGCACTAACTGATGGGCTAGCGAGTATCTCCGTTTATGTTGCGAGAGCAAGTACAAGTCCATTGCCTGAGGAGTTAATCACCCGTAATGGTTTGTCGTTAGTCTCAGAAAAAGTGGGTAATGCCGAAGTGGTTGCTGTGGGTAAAGTGCCGACAGAAACTCTAACGCGCATTGCTAAAAGTCTGACGCTAGAATAGGACGCCGATTATGATGGAAGAAATTGCCCGAGTCGTCGCCAGTGATAGCCAAGGCTGGTTGACGGTTGAAGTCGAACTTAAGAGTACCTGCAAGAGCTGCAGTAACAGTGAGTCTTGCGGGACTTCTGCTGTGGCTCAGGCTTTTTCCTCGAAAACCCAGCAATTTTCGATTCAGAGTGAGCGCCGCTGCGAGGCTGGTGAGTTACTCAAATTAGGACTTCCCGAGAGCGTAATCCTCAAAGCTGCGGCATTAATCTATTTAATGCCGCTGTTTGGTTTGTTTGTTGGCGCGGCGTTAGGCCAATTTTTAGGCCAGTTGCTTGAGTTTAATCCTAACCTCGGTGCCATGGGCTTTGCGGCCGTTGGTGCCTTGCTTGCGTGGTCTTTTGGTAAGCAACAGGCCAAACGCTTAGAAGTCGATGCTCAACCTGTGATTTTGGCCTATTTGGGCATGAGCATCAATTTACAAGAATTAGCTCAATAATTTCAATGTGTTATTTTTTATCAAATAACAGCTAACTGCGGTTTTGGGCGTTGTTTTATCGGTCTGTCCTAAGTAGGAGTGAATGTGATTGGTATTGAAACCGCAATCAGGTACAATTTCGCTCCTTTGAACCGTATCCATTTTCAGTATTAGTCATTGCAGCATAATGAAACAAATTAGAAACTTCTCAATTATTGCCCATATCGACCATGGTAAATCGACGCTATCAGATCGTCTTATTCAGGTTTGTGGCGGTTTAACCGACCGTGAAATGGATGCTCAAGTTTTAGATTCTATGGATCTAGAACGTGAGCGTGGTATTACGATTAAGGCACAAAGTGTCACTTTGGATTACAAAGCCAAAGATGGCCTTGTCTATCAACTCAACTTTATTGATACCCCTGGTCACGTTGACTTCTCCTACGAGGTCTCGCGCTCATTAGCTGCCTGTGAAGGCGCTTTGCTGGTGGTTGATGCGGGTCAGGGCGTTGAAGCTCAGACACTGGCAAACTGTTACACCGCGCTGGATATGAATCTAGATGTGGTACCTATTTTAAACAAGATTGACTTACCACAAGCCGATCCAGAACGTGTTGCTGCCGAGATTGAAGATATCGTCGGTATCGATGCCATGGATGCTGTGCGTTGTTCGGCTAAAACCGGTGTCGGTGTCGACGAGGTTTTAGAAGTCATTGTTGCCAAAATTCCACCGCCAGAAGGCGATCCTAACGCACCATTGCAAGCCTTGATCATCGATTCTTGGTTTGATAACTACCTAGGCGTAGTGTCTTTAGTGCGAATTAAACACGGTAGCCTGAAAAAAGGTGACAAGTTTAAGGTAATGTCTACAGGACAAAACCACACTGCAGATCGCGTCGGTATTTTCACCCCAAAACAAACTGATAAAACCGAACTTAAAACCGGTGAAGTAGGCTTTGTGATTGCGGGTCTGAAAGAAATTCACGGCGCGCCCGTGGGCGATACATTAACTTTAGCCAAAAACGGTGCTGAAAAGCCGTTACCTGGCTTTAAGAAAGTGAAGCCACAGGTATACGCTGGCGTATTCCCGATTTCTACTGACGAATATGAAAACTTCCGTGATGCGCTGAATAAGCTCAGCCTGAACGATGCGTCATTATTCTTCGAACCAGAAAGTTCATCGGCACTCGGTTTTGGTTTCCGCATTGGCTATTTAGGCCTGCTGCACATGGAAATCGTACAAGAGCGTTTAGAGCGTGAATACAACCTAGAGTTGATCACCACAGCGCCAACCGTAGTGTACGAAGTCGTGATGACCAGCGGCGAAACGATTTATGTCGATAACCCGTCTGATCTACCAGCGATTAACAACATCGAAGAAATGCGTGAGCCGATTGTTGAGGCCAACATTTTAGTGCCAAAAGAATACTTAGGTAACGTGATTACCTTGTGTATTGAAAAACGTGGCACGCAAGTGAACATGGTTTACCACGGTAACCAAGTGGCTGTGACGTATCATCTGCCAATGGCGGAAGTGGTCATGGACTTCTTCGACCGTTTGAAATCCACTAGCCGTGGCTATGCATCACTCGAATATAACTTTATTCGTTTCGATCCTGCAGACATGGTGCGTTTAGATATTCTCATCAACGGCGACAGAGTCGATGCCTTGGCTATGGTTATCCATAGATCCAACATTCGTCACCGTGGTTTAGCCTTAGTCGATAAGATGAAAGAGCTGATCCCGCGTCAGATGTTTGATATCGCGATTCAAGCGGCTGTGGGCAGTCAAATTATTGCTCGTTCAACCGTGAAAGCCCTGCGTAAAGACGTAACGGCTAAATGTTATGGCGGCGACGTTTCTCGTAAGAAAAAACTCTTAAATAAACAAAAAGAGGGTAAGAAACGGATGAAGCAAGTGGGTAACGTTGAGGTGCCACAGGAGGCATTCTTAGCGGTACTTAAGCTAAACGAGTAATCGTTAGCATAAGAAATGACCATTTAGTTGACTATTGCGCCGCTGTTTGCGGCGCTTTAGTTAGGTTATCGCATTGGTTTATCACTTTGGTTTACCAAGGTCGAATACGGTAAGTTAACTAAAGTATGATATTCGCTGAGTTAGGCACCTTTAAATGATTTTAAAGCAGGAGTTCAATAAGCAATGGCAGCGTATTTTTCTATTATTCTAGTGCTAATCACCCTGATCTCAGGACTTATTTGGTTAGTCGATGTGCTCGCATTCGCCCCTAAGCGTCGTGAGAATTTAGCGTTAGCCAAGGCCTCGCAAGCGACGTTAACCGAAGAAGCCGAATACCAAATCATTCGTGAATCGACCATAGTCGAAACCGCACACTCTATTTTCCCTGTGATTGCCTTTGTGTTGATCCTGCGTTCATTCATTTATGAACCATTTCAAATCCCATCGGGTTCTATGATGCCAACCCTCTTAGTAGGCGACTTCATTCTGGTGGAAAAATTCAGTTATGGGCTTAAAGATCCCGTATGGCGCACTAAACTGGTTGAAACCGGCGAGCCAAAACGCGGTGATGTGATCGTGTTTAAATACCCTGAAAACCCGACAATTGACTACATCAAACGTGTTGTCGGTTTACCGGGTGATAGAATTATTTACCGTAATAAGCAGTTGATGATCCAGAAGGCCTGTGGCGTTGAGCAAACAGATTGCCCAGAACCACAAGTTATCGCCCGCACTGAAATCAGTCGTGGTGATTACAGCCAAGATGGCGTGCCATTACTGCGTTACACGGAGCAACTGGGCGAAGTCGCCCACGATATTTTGATCAACCCAAGTCGTCCCGACATGTTGGGATATTTTAAACGCGAAGGTAACTTACCTGCGGGTGAGTTTTTAGTGCCAGAAGGCCATTACTTTGCTATGGGTGATAACCGCGATAACAGCACCGACAGTCGTTTCTGGGGCTTTGTGCCAGAAGAAAACCTAGTCGGTAAAGCGGTAGCGATTTGGATTAGTTTTGAATTTGACCGCTCAAAAGCCGACTTCCTCCCAACTTGGGTACCGAGCGGCGTGCGTTTTGAGCGTGTAGGTGGAATTAAATAGCATGGAACCGATTAAAAATTTGCCACGTTTGTGTCGTACTTTAAGTTATGAGTTCAAGAATATTGAGCTGTTGACTCAAGCGCTGACCCACAGAAGTGCGGCAAATAAACACAATGAACGCTTAGAGTTTTTAGGTGATTCAATTTTATCTATTGTGATTTCTGATGCCTTATATCATCAGTTTCCGAAGGCGACCGAAGGCGATTTAAGCCGGATGCGCGCTACCTTAGTGCGCGGTGATACCTTAACGATCATCGCCCAAGAATTTAAGCTCGGCGATTATTTATATCTTGGTCCTGGTGAATTAAAAAGTGGCGGATTTAGACGCGAGTCGATTCTTGCCGATGCGGTTGAAGCCATTATTGGCGCCGTTTACCTTGATTCCGATCTCGAAGTTTGCCGTGCATTATTGCTGAAATGGTATGCCGAGCGTTTGGCCGAAATTCAACCTGGGATCAGCCAGAAAGACGCGAAAACCTTACTGCAAGAACATTTACAAGGGTTTAAAAAGCCACTGCCTGATTACCAAGTAATCAACATAGAAGGCGATGCCCACGATCAGACATTTACCGTTGAATGTCGTATTGAAGACTTGAGCCAAAGCGTCATTGGTGTGGCGAGTTCACGCCGTAAAGCCGAGCAAATCGCGGCCGCTCAAGTATTGGAGTTACTAAAGAAATGACCAAAAAAACAGACTTGTCAGGTATCGATGCTGCAAAAGCGGCAACTGAGCCGAGTTTAGATGAATTACTGGCAAGGATGAATGCGGCCGCGCCAACGCCGTCGGCCCATTACGATGTCACTTATTGCGGCATGGTGGCGATCATTGGTCGCCCTAACGTCGGTAAATCGACGTTAATCAATCGTTTGCTTGGCCAGAAGGTGAGTATTACTTCTAAAAAGCCGCAAACGACGCGCCACCGTATCATGGGTATTCATACCGATGGTCCTAAGCAAATCGTGTTTATCGATACACCGGGTTTGCACATTGAAGAGCAGCGGGCGATTAACCGCCTGATGAACCGCGCAGCGGCCAGTTCGCTTGCCGATGTGGCTATGGTCATTTTCGTGGTCGATGGCATGACATGGACCGCCGATGATGAGATGGTGCTCAGCAAGTTACGCCGTGGCGGCGAAGAGCGTCAGACGATTCTGGCGATCAACAAAGTCGATAATATCAAAGACAAAGAATCATTATTCCCGTATTTGGAAGAAGTCGCCAAAAAATATCCTTTCGATGAAATTTTGCCGATTTCAGCCAGCAAGGGCACTAACGTCCAGCGAATTTTAGAGCTGGCAGCAGCGTCGATTCCTGAAGGACCTTTCTTCTTCCCTGAAGATTATGTTACTGACCGTTCGCAACGTTTTATGGCGTCGGAAATTGTGCGTGAAAAACTGATGCGCTTCCTAGGTGATGAATTACCCTATGATGCGACGGTTGAGATCGAACAGTTTAAGATGATGGAAAATGGCGTTTATCAAATTAATGCCCTGATCCTCGTTGAGCGTGAAGGTCAAAAACGTATGGTGATCGGTAGCAAGGGCGAACGTATTCGTACTATTGCGACTCAAGCCCGCTTAGACATGGAAACCTTGTTTGATAATAAAGTCTTCCTCGAAGTGTGGGTGAAAGTGAAATCTGGTTGGGCCGATGATGAACGCGCCCTGCGTAGCTTAGGTTACGGCGACGATTAAGCATTAATTCCAGCGAGCGCGCTTACCGATGAAACGTGGCTATGTTCTGCATCATCGTCCGTATCGAGAGTCCAGTGTCTTAGTTAACCTCTTAGTTGACGGCATTGGACGGGTCGATGTGGTTGCCCGAACCGGCAGCGGTAAGCGCTCTATCAAGAGTATTCTCCAGCCCTTTCAACCGCTGATCTTCGAATTTAGCGGTAAGTCTGAATTAAAAACCTTAACTCAAGTCGAAGCTGCTGCGCCTGCTGTGCCTCTATCAGGCCAAAGTTTGTTTGCTGGCATGTATATCAATGAGTTATTGGTTCGCACTTTGTCTGTGCAGCACAACGCCGAAGAGTTGTTCCTCATTTATCATCAAGCCTTAGTCGGCCTTGCCGCGAAGTTTTGCCAATCCCAACTGCGTTATATTGAGCTCGCCTTGCTGAGAGAATTAGGTTTTATGCCTTCGCTTAGCCGCGATACTCAGGGCGAACCACTCGTTGCTGAAGATTATTACCAGCTCGTGCCTGAGTTAGGCTTTCAATTTGTGCTCAACTCCCGTGCTCGCAACGCCTATCAAGGTGCTATGTTGACGGCGCTTAACGATAACCAACTCACCGATGTGCATTTTTTGAGCGCTAAGTTATTGATGCGCTCCCTGTTAAAGCCATTACTTGGGACTAAACCTTTGCTGAGTCGACAATTGTTCGTCAGCGCTGCCACGGCCAACCAAGATTGATGGGAATAATTCGCCCTAGCTCCTGTTTTTTTATGTAAGCCTAAGTACAATAAGCCGCAATATCAGCGTTCAACATTAAGGAGTTCCCGATGAGCCGTATCTTATTGGGCGTGAATATCGACCATATTGCTACTCTGCGTCAGGCGCGTGGCACCAGTTATCCTGATCCTGTGCATGCCGCCGCCGTTGCTGAGCATGCTGGCGCCGATGGCATCACTATCCATTTACGTGAAGACAGACGCCACATCATAGACCGCGATGTGTATCTGCTGGCGAAAACCTTGAAAACTCGCATGAATTTCGAATGCGCTGTGACCGAAGAAATGCTTAACATCGCCTGTGAAATTAAACCGACCTATGTCTGTTTAGTGCCAGAAAAGCGTCAAGAAGTCACCACTGAAGGCGGTTTAGATGTGGCGGGGCAGTTAGATAAAATCACTGCTGCGGTTACTCGTTTAGCCGCTGAGGGCATTCAAGTTTCCTTATTTATCGATGCCGATAAAATCCAAATCGATGCCGCTGTTGCCGCTGGCGCACCGCTTATCGAAATCCACACTGGCTGTTATGCCGATGCTAAAACGGAAGCACAAGAAGCAACTGAGTTAGCGCGTATTAGCGAAATGGCAAAATACGCCCACGGCAAAGGTTTAGTGGTTAACGCAGGTCATGGTCTGCATTATCACAATGTGAAACCCATTGCGGCGATTCCTGAGTTATATGAACTCAATATCGGCCATGCGATTGTCGCCCGTGCCGCCATTGACGGTTTAGCGACAGCAGTGAAAGACATGAAAGTGTTAATGCTTGAAGGTCGTCGAGGCGAATAATGGCGATTGTTGGCCTAGGCACAGATATCGTCGAGATTGAGCGTATTCAGGCACATGTGGCGCGCGCAGGCGACAAGCTGGCGAAACGTGTGCTGACCGAGGCTGAGTTGGCCATTTATACTGCCCATAGTCAGCCAAGCCGTTATCTTGCCAAGCGTTTTGCCGCCAAAGAAGCTGCAGCCAAAGCGCTCGGTACGGGTATTGGCCGCGGCGTGTCGTTTCAGCATATTCACATTGGCAACAATGAGGATGGTGCGCCGACGATTCACTTTACCGAGGGTGCTTTAGCGCGCTTACAGCAGCTTAAAGCGACGGTTGGGCATATCTCTATTGCCGATGAAAAATCCTATGCGATTGCGACGGTAATCATAGAGTCTCAATAACCCCGAGTTTTGTGTCTGTCGTCTATCAAAAAGGAACCTTAGGGTTCCTTTTTTCATTTCTGGATGAGTATCAAAATAAGTACCAAACAATAAAATGCAACAATTTGTTTACTTTCGCTGTTCAGCTTAATTGTTTTGCGCTAGTTTATGGCTTGCGCTTCGCTCAATTTGGCGCAGTTAAAAGCAGGGGCAAATGAAGAGGAACCCAAGATGAAATCCGCCGCAGAGCAGTTATCGACCTACAAAAGTGTGCATTTAAATCATCGTAATATTCAGACCCATTTTATTGGTATCCCACTGATTATTTGGTCTGCATTCCTGTTGTTAGCCACTGTACGTATTCCGCTGGGCAGTCTGGGTGAGACCAGTTTAGCTGTGATTGTCGGCGTGTTAGTGTCGGCCTACTATGTCCGTTTACACTTAAGGCTCTCAATGGGGCTGATCTTATTTATGGTTCCTGTACTGCTCACAACTGAATGGGCGGCGCATATTGCCGGTGCCACTTGGCTTGCCCTAGGGGTATTTGTGGTGGGCTGGGTGTTCCAGTTAATTGGCCATAAATATGAAAAAGCCAAGCCTGCCTTTGTAGATGATTTGAATCAGTTATTAATTGGGCCATTCTTCTTGATGGCGGAAGTGTATTTTATGTTGGGCCTAGAAAAGGCGCTCAATAATCAGATAACGCCGATGGCGATTGAAAAGCGCCGTGCACTTGAGGCGAAAAAGATTTAACTCGTTACATCACTTGGGAAAAGTATTGCTCGGGGGAGCAGTCGGCCGGACTACATATTAGTATGTGGTTCGGCCGATTTTTTATGGGGTAAATCGAAAGCTAAGCTCTGGGCGGGTGATAGTGCAGCGGTATGATTCGCACAGTTTTAATCATATTTTCTGCTACATCGATGATCTCTAAGGGATAACCGGCTAAACGTAAACTGGTGTTAGCTGAGGGGATTTCCTCTAGGTATTCTAGGATCAGACCGTTGAGGGTTTTAGGGCCGTCGGTCGGGAAGTTCCACTTCATTTCTTTATTCAAATCGCGAATGGTAATGCTGGCATCGACTAAGTAACTGCCATCTTGCTGCACTTTGATATCTTCACTCGGCGTGGTTAACATTGAAGTAGTAAAGTCGCCGACAATCTCTTCGAGAATATCTTCGAGCGTCACTAGACCTTGAATATCGCCATATTCATCAACCACTAAGCCGATACGCTCTTTGTTCTGTTGAAAGTTAGCCAGCTGTACATTGAGCGGCGTACCTTCTGGCACAAAGTAGAGTTCTTTCACTGCGCGCAGCAGAGATGACTTGCTGAATTGCTCTTTAGATTGTAATCGCAGGGCATCGCGCAAATGAATAAAGCCCACCGCATCGTCAACTGTGTCGCGATACACTAACACTCGGGTGTGCGGGCTTTGGATCACCTGACGATTGATGACTTTAAATTCGTCATTAACGTTAATCCCGTAGATATCTGAGCGCGGCACCATAATGTCTTCAACGGTGACTTTCTCTAAATCTAGGATAGATAACAGCATTTCTTGATGACGTTGGGGGATAAGAGCCCCTGCTTCATGTACGACAGTACGCAACTCTTCTTGGCTCAACGCATCGCTGCTATTAACGGTTTTAATTCCCATTAAACGTAAAAAGCCTGACGTGATGAGGTTTACGCCTTTCACGAAGGGCGCTAATAGGATCAACAACCAGCGCAGTAGTATGCTGGAGGGGAAGGCGATACGTTCGGGATTGAGTGCGGCGATGGTTTTGGGTGTGACTTCAGCAAATACCAATACAACGAGTGTCAGCACACCGGTAGCGATGGCGACACCTAAGTCCCCCCAGAGGCGCATACCAATAATAGTGGCGATAGCCGATGCTAAAATATTGACTAAGTTATTGCCGATTAAGATCAAACCAATCAAACGGTCAGGACGCTCAAGTAACTTCAAAGCTCTAATCGCCCCTTTATGGCCATTGCTGGCTAAGTGGCGTAGACGGTAACGATTGAGTGTCATCATGGCGGTTTCTGAGCCTGAGAAATAGGCTGAGAATAGGATAAGCACTAATAAAACGATCAGGAGTGCGCTTGTCGATATAGCGTCCAAAAAAGGCTCCAATATGGCCAGTAAACTTAAGTAAATACCGACATTTAAAAAAAGTGTCAAGTCGGCAGCGGCATTAACTGCCTTTGCCGACTTAAATGTTTAGTTGAGGATTAACTCTTTGACAATGCGCGCGCCAAAATAAGCGAGCGAAAGTAAGGTGGCGCCAGTCAAAGTGTAAATGACTGCGGTACGAATTTTACAGCCGACCCAATACTGTTGCCACAACATAGTTATGTATACAAACCAAGCCATTATCGACAGGATTGCCTTATGACCTTTGCCATCGGCGAACATGTCTTCAAGGAAGATAAAGCCAGTTGCGAGTGACAAACTGAGCAAGATAACGCCGATAATCACTAAATGATAAAGTTGTTTCTCAACTGTCATCAGTGGCGGAATACCTGGGCTCAGCATAAATTGCTTTTTCTTCAGCTTATTTTGGATCATCGCCAGTTGTATCGCATACAGGGCGGCTATCATCAGGGCACTGTAGGCCATGAGTGACAATACGACGTGGGCTAATACTTCAGGATAAAGCTCAAAATGCGTGATGAACTTAGGCGGCAATAACCAGAGTAGGGCCACCGAGAGCACAGAACAGGCGTAAACCACGGGCACTACAACAATCACCTTCAGCCTGAACATCAACACTGTAAAAGTAAAGGCGATAATCCAGTTCACTAAGGAAATCACGTTCGTCAGGCTAAAGTTTTGCCCATCGGTGGTGAAAATCACTTGGGATAATGCTGCAGCATGCAGAATGACCGCAATAGCAGCTATACCTGCGACGGCGCGGCGATTCGGACCGTCGGGGTGGAACAATCGACTCGTCACTAGTACCAATGCAATGCAATAAAAAAACATGGCTGAGGCAGAAAAGATGACCATGGGTAATTAACCTATTTGTGTAGTTAAAGGTGCCTTATAAACGGGGCATACAGATCAATATTTTCCCTAGAATAACATGAGCTGTCGGCAAATGGGCAGTGACATGAGTTGCAAAATTTAGCAGATTCTTATTGTTAGGGTTAAATAGTGTGTTAACGACAATAAAACATGACTCAGCTCAAGTAAAACACTTAACCACAATCAAGATGGGTGCAGCAGTAGCATAATGCGCATGCATCGTTATAATACAGCCCATCAATCGAGATTCTTAAAGGTATAGAACAGGACGATGTTTGAGAACCTAACCGACAGACTGTCACGCACACTGAAAAATATCAGTGGCCGTGGTCGCTTAACTGAAGAAAACGTTAAGGAAACCCTGCGCGAAGTGCGTATGGCACTGCTGGAGGCCGATGTTGCCCTGCCTGTGGTGCGCGAATTCGTTAATAATGTAAAAGAACGTGCCGTTGGCCAAGAAGTCTCTAAAAGCTTAAGCCCTGGTCAAGCCTTCATTAAGATAGTTCAAAGTGAACTTGAAAAATCCATGGGTGAGGCGAATGAAGCCTTAGATTTAGCCACTCAGCCGCCAGCCGTGATCATGATGGCGGGTTTGCAAGGTGCGGGTAAAACCACCAGTGTGGCCAAACTGGGTAAATTTTTACGCGAACGCCATAAAAAATCGGTATTGGTGGTTAGTGCCGACGTTTACCGCCCTGCGGCGATCAAACAGCTTGAGACATTAGCGCAAGAAGTCGCTGTGGAGTTTTTCCCATCGGACGTCAGCCAAAAGCCAATCGACATTGCGAAAGCGGCGATTGCCCACGCTAAATTAAAGTTCATCGATGTGGTGATCCTCGATACCGCGGGTCGTCTGCACGTCGACGAAGCCATGATGGACGAGATCAAAGGCTTACACGCTGCGGTCAAGCCTATCGAGACCTTGTTCGTTGTTGATGCTATGACAGGTCAAGATGCGGCGAACACGGCTAAGGCGTTTAACGAAGCTTTACCACTGACAGGGGTTATCTTAACCAAAGTCGATGGTGATGCCCGCGGTGGTGCAGCGTTATCGATTCGTCATATTACCGGCAAGCCGATTAAATTCCTCGGTGTCGGTGAAAAAACCGATGCGTTAGAACCGTTCCATCCCGATCGTATTGCCTCGCGTATTTTGGGTATGGGCGATGTGTTATCGCTTATCGAAGAAGTTGAGCGCGGCGTCGATAAAGAAAAGGCCATGAAACTGGCTTCGAAAGTGAAGCAGGGTGGCAGTTTTGATTTAGAAGATTTCCGTGAGCAGTTACAGCAAATGAAAAACATGGGCGGCATGATGAACATGCTGGAAAAACTGCCCGGTGTGGGTCAATTGCCACCAGAAGCCTTAGCGCAAATCCAAGACGGCAAGATGACAGGCCAAATGGAAGCCATCATTAATTCGATGACGTCCAAAGAGCGTAAGAACCCTGATTTAATCAAGGGCTCACGCAAGCGTCGTATTGCTGCGGGTTCTGGCACGCAAATCCAAGACGTAAACCGTTTATTGAAACAGTTTACGCAAATGCAAAAGATGATGAAAAAAATGTCTGCTAAGGGCGGCATGCAAAAAATGATGCGCGGAATGCGTGGCATGATGCCGCCTGGAATGAAATTTCCAGGCCGTTAATCGGACATTTTTAGTTAAACCTAGCACTTTATCAGTCGGTTGACTCTGGTAACAATGAACCGCTAACGAAGGACGCAGGCGTAATAATCGCCATCTTTAGTTGCATTAGTTGGAAACTCAGGTAAAATCTTCCGGCTTTCTATCTGGGACTCTTCGCGAACACGGGGTTCCAGTTTTTATTTTTGCTTCAAAGCAAATCATTAGAGGATTGAAAACGCATGGTTACCATTCGTTTAGCTCGTGGCGGCGCAAAAAAGCGTCCATTTTACAACATCGTTGTTGCTGATAGCCGTAACGCTCGTGACGGTCGTTTCATTGAGCGTGTAGGTTTCTTCAACCCATTGGCCCGTGGCCAAGAAGAAACATTACGTTTAGACCTAGCTCGCGTTGAGCACTGGGTTTCTAACGGTGCAGCTGCTACAGAACGCGTAGCAAAATTGATCAAAGACGCTCGTAAAGCAACAGCTTAATAGCGTTAAGGTATAGATTGATGAGCAGTAACCAACAGCCAGTCGTACTGGGGAAATTAGGCTCCTGTCATGGCATTAAAGGTTGGCTGAAAATCACCGCCTATACCGATTCTGTTGAAGGTATCTTTGACTACTCGCCTTGGCTTATTAAAGAAAATGGTGAGTGGCGCGAAATAAAGGTCACCCAGTGGCGTTATCAAGGCAAGGCCGTTGTTGCCTTACTTGATGGCGTAGAAACACGGGAGCAAGCGCAAATGCTCACAAATTGTGAGATTGCGATTTTGCCGGAACAGATGAACGATTTGCCAGCAGATGAATTCTACTGGCGTGATCTCATCGGTTGCGAAGTGGTCAATACAACTGGCTATAACATGGGAATTGTCGATCAGATCGTGGAAACAGGATCGAACGACGTATTACTCGTTAAAGCCAACGCTAAAGATAGTTTCGGCAAAGTGGAACGTATGATCCCCTTTGTCCCTGAGCAGTTCATCAAAACGGTGGACCTGCAAGGTAAACAGATTTTAGTGGATTGGGATCCTGACTTCTAAGTCGAGGTACAACAGATGTGGTTAGGGGTAATAACCCTGTTCCCAGAGATGTTCCGTGCCGTGACAGACTTTGGAGTTACGGGTCGAGCCGTGAAAAACGGCCTGCTCGAGTTGCACACGTGGAATCCCCGTGATTTCACCCATGATAGACATAATACGGTAGATGACAGGCCTTACGGCGGTGGTCCCGGAATGTTGATGATGGTGCAACCCTTGCGCGATGCCATCTATGCAGCGAAAGCCGCAGCGGGTGAAGGTGCGAAGGTGATTTACTTGTCACCTCAAGGACGCAAGCTGGATCAGCAAGGCGTCACTGAGTTGGCTCAATCATCACGTTTGATTTTGGTCTGTGGTCGATACGAAGGTATTGATGAACGCATCATTCAAACGGAAGTGGATGAAGAGTGGTCGATAGGGGATTACGTGCTTTCGGGCGGCGAATTACCGGCGATGACTCTGATAGATTCAGTATCGAGATTGGTTCCTGGCGTGCTAGGAAAACAAGCTTCGGCGGAGCAAGATTCTTTCTCCGACGGTTTACTGGATTGTCCACATTACACTCGCCCTGAAAGCCTTGATGGTGTTGACGTACCAGCAGTGCTGCTAAGTGGCAACCACGAACAAATTAGACTCTGGCGTTTACAGCAAAGCCTTGGTAGGACTTTACTGAGACGGCCAGAATTATTGCAAAATCTAGCTCTGACTGACGAACAAACGACTCTATTAGCGCAGTTCGTTGAAGCAATGAACAAGCATGCTTAGTCGTAGCTCAGTTAATTCTAGAACGGAGTAAGTTATGAACAACATCATTAAAATGCTCAACGATGAGCAAATGAAACAAGACGTACCTGCGTTTGGTGCTGGTGATACAGTAGTAGTTCAGGTTCGTGTTAAAGAAGGCGATAAAGAGCGTTTACAGGCTTTTGAAGGCGTTGTAATTGCTAAGCGTAACCGTGGTCTGCACTCTGCATTCACAGTACGTAAAATCTCTAATGGCGAAGGTGTTGAGCGTGCTTTCCAAACGCACAGCCCACTGATCGCTAGCATTGAAGTTAAGCGTCGTGGTCGCGTTCGTCGCGCCAAACTGTACTATCTGCGTGATCGTTCAGGTAAATCTGCACGTATCCGTGAGAAGCTGGCAACTAAGTAATAGTTACCGCTACAGAAAAAAAGACGTAGTGTTCGCACAGAAAACCGCCCTAGTGGCGGTTTTTTGTTGCTGTTTTTTGAGTATTTATACTTGATCTAAAGAGAATGAACAGGCATAGTGATCGCCTGATTGTAATGGTGTAGCATTACAAAAGTACATTGCGATGGATTTACGCTATTTTTCTTCCGAAATGAATGCCCAAGCTGACTTGAAGTCCTGCTTCGATAACTGGGTTAAACACTAAGTCTTAGGTGGTAAGCATGCAACAAGATACGATTAACAACGTACACATCAGTTCAGAGAAAGTTTTAATCACGCCGCAAGAGCTTAAAAATGCCTTGCCACTTTCTGAGCATGCTTATCGTTATATCCTCAATGCCCGCAAAACCGTGGCTGATATTGTCCATAAGCGCGACAATCGAGTATTGATCGTCACGGGGCCTTGCTCCATCCATGATATCGCCGCCGCTAAGGAATACGCTTTAAGGCTTAAAACCCTGCACGATGAACTCAGTGATGAGTTTTACATCTTAATGCGAGTGTACTTTGAAAAGCCGCGTACCACAGTAGGTTGGAAAGGCATGATCAACGATCCCGATATGGATGAATCCTTCGATGTCGAAAAGGGTCTGAAAATGGCCCGTGAGCTGATGATTTGGTTGGCCGAATTAGGGCTACCAGTCGCCACTGAAGCGCTTGATCCTATCAGCCCTCAGTACATTTCTGAGCTAGTGACTTGGTCGGCCATTGGGGCCCGAACCACAGAATCGCAAACCCATAGGGAAATGGCATCGGGTCTTTCTATGCCAGTAGGCTTTAAAAATGGCACCGATGGTAAGCTCGATGTGGCGATTAATGCGCTAAAATCAGCAGCCAGCAGTCACAGATTTATGGGCATTAACCAACAGGGCCAAGTCGCCTTATTACAAACTGCGGGCAATCCCGATGGTCATGTGATTTTACGCGGCGGTGCAACACCCAACTACGATGCCGCAAGCGTGGCAGAATGTGAGGCGCAGCTTCATAAAGCCAAACTCAATGCACGTTTGATCATCGATTGCAGCCATGGCAATTCATCCAAAGACTACAGCCGCCAAAAGCCTGTGTGTGAAGATGTGTTCGAGCAGATTTATAATGGCAATAAATCGATCATCGGCGTCATGCTTGAAAGCCATTTAAATGAAGGCAATCAAAGCTGCGATAAGCCATTAAGCGAGTTAGCTTATGGTGTATCTGTGACAGATTCCTGTATTAACTGGGAAAAAACAGAAACCATTTTACGTGACGGCGCGGTGAAGTTATCTTCAATACTCCCGGCACGCTTCGATATGCTTAAAGTAGCTAACGCTTAAATTGGCTACAGCTTAATGGACTCAGGTATGAATGAAAAAACAACGGCCGAATTAGAACATCTTCGCGGTCTGATTGATGGTGTCGATCAGCAATTATTGCATTTACTGCGTAAGCGCTTGGATCTCGTGGCGCAAGTGGGCACAGTGAAACACGGCGCCGGTTTACCGATTTATGCACCGCAGCGTGAAGCCGCCATGCTCGCTAAACGCCGCGAAGAAGCGAAAAACATGGGGATTGCGCCGCAATTAATTGAAGATATTTTACGTCGTCTGATGCGTGAGTCTTATCTCAATGAAAAAGATGTTGGCTTTAAGCAAGTTAAAAAAGATCTCGGCTCAGTGGTGATTGTCGGCGGTAAAGGGCAACTCGGTGGACTGTTTTCACAAATGCTGACCTTATCTGGCTACCAAGTGAATCTGCTCGATAAAGATGATTGGCAGCAAGCAGATAGCCTATTTGCCGATGCGGGCATGGTGTTAGTGACTGTGCCGATTGCGATTACTTGCGAGCTTATTCGCGAAAAGCTGACCCAATTACCAGCCGACTGTATTCTGGCGGATTTGACCTCCATCAAGACAGAGCCGGTTAAAGCCATGCTTGAGGCGCATTCTGGTCCTGTCGTCGGTTTCCATCCTATGTTTGGTCCCGATGTGGGCAGTCTGGCGAAACAAGTCGTGGTGGTGTGCCACGGCCGCTCGCCGGAGAAATACCAATGGTTGCTTGAGCAGATCGCTATTTGGGGCGCGCGGATTGTCGAAGCAGAGCCCGAACGTCACGACAGTGCAATGCAGTTAGTGCAGGCGATGCGCCACTTCTCGACCTTTGTGTATGGTTTGAATCTGTGCAAGGAAGAGGCTGATATTGATACTTTACTGCAATTTAGCTCGCCGATTTACCGCTTAGAATTGGCTATGGTAGGGCGCTTATTCGCCCAAAGCCCAGAGCTTTACGCCGATATTATTTTTGCCCAGCAAGATAGCCAACATGCTATTGGTGATTACTTAGACAACTACCGTGAAGCGTTAGAACTACTAAAACGCGGCGACAGGAACGAGTTTATTAAGCAGTTCCAAACCGTCGCTAAATGGTTTGGGGATTTTGCCCCTCAATTCCAGCGTGAAAGCCGCATTATGCTGCAATCGGTCAATGATATGAAAACCAATTAATAAAGAGTAAGTTACTCTTAAAAACGCCCGTCATTGACGGGCGTTTTTTTATGGATTTTTGGCAGGTTTTATAACCTTTATTAGCGATCACTTAAAGTGATCTTTCTCTAACATTTAGCATCTCATTCTAAAAATGACTGTCGCTTATGGTGTGTTTAGGTAGACTAGTTTTAAACATGCAAAAATAAAGCATGAATTTAAATTAGGAGTCTATCCATGTTCTGTATTCAGTGTGAGCAAACCATTCGTACACCCGCTGGCAATGGTTGTAGTTATTCCCAAGGTATGTGCGGCAAGTTGGCGGCAACGTCTGATCTGCAAGATTTGTTGATTTATATGCTGCAAGGCGTGTCTGTGTATGCGGTTAAAGCCCGCGAGCTGGGCATTATCGATGCTGAAATTGATAGTTTTGTGCCTAAAGCCTTTTTCGCGACCCTCACCAACGTAAATTTCGATGACGAGCGCATTATGGCCTATACCCAGCAGGCGGCTAATTATCGTGCTCAGTTAAAAGCTTCTTACGAAGCGGCTTGTGAACAAGCGGGCATTGCCGTTGAGCAAGTGCCGCAAGTCGCTCAGTTAGTGCTGGGGACCAGTAAGATTGAAATGCTCGCGCAGGCACCAATTGCACTGCTGAATAAAGATAAGCATGACGTTCATGAAGACATCATGGGGTTAAGACTATTGTGTTTATATGGCCTTAAGGGCGCGGCTGCTTATATGGAACATGCTCGCGTGTTGGGACAGACTGATGCCGATGTTGCTGGGCGCTTCCATGAAATCATGTCTTTCTTAGGTGAGCCGAGTGTCGATGGCGATAAACTATTTACCACTGCGATGGATATTGGTCAGTTGAACTACCGCATAATGGCCATGCTGGATGCGGGTGAAACTCAGGCCTTTGGTCATCCAGAGCCAACAGTTGTAAATACTAAGTCCGTTAAGGGCAAGGCAATTTTAGTCTCTGGTCATGATATGAAGGATTTAGAGCTTATCCTTGAGCAGACAGTCGGTAAGGGCATTAATGTGTTTACCCACGGCGAAATGTTGCCCGCACTGGCGTATCCTGCCTTTAAAAAATACCCGCATCTTGTCGGAAATTACGGCAGTGCTTGGCAGAATCAGCAGCAAGAGTTTGCCAATTTCCCCGGTGCTGTGGTGATGACGTCCAACTGCATTATCGACCCCAATGTGGGCAGTTATAGCGATCGTATCTTTACCCGCAGCATTGTTGGTTGGCCTGGGGTGGTGCATATCGAAGGCGATGATTTCTCGGCTGTGATTGATAAGGCGTTGGCACTAGAAGGCTTTATCTATGATGAAATCCCCCACACTATCACTATTGGTTTTGCCCGCAATGCCTTGATGGCGGCTGCGCCAGCAGTGGTTGAAAATGTAAAAAGTGGCGCGATTAAACACTTCTTCCTCGTCGGCGGCTGCGATGGTGACAAGGCCGACAGAAGCTACTTTACTGAACTTGCGAAATCGACGCCTAAGGATTCATTAATTTTGACCTTAGGCTGCGGCAAGTACAAATTCAATAAACTCGAATTTGGTGACATTAACGGTATCCCACGTTTGCTTGATGTGGGCCAGTGTAACGATGCCTATTCTGCGATTCAGTTAGCGATTGCATTAGCTGAAGTATTCGAATGCGATATCAATGAATTACCTTTGAGTTTAGTGCTTTCTTGGTTCGAACAAAAAGCCATTGTGGTGTTGCTGACGTTGTTATCACTCGGCGTGAAAAATATTCGCACAGGCCCGACGCCGCCTGCATTCTTAACCGCTAATCTCGCTAAAATTTTGGAAGAAAAGTTTGGCTTACGCAATACCACCACTGTTGAGGCTGATTTAAAGACCATGTTGAACGTGGCGTAAATCAGTCGGTGCTCATTGCTGAAATCAGCTGAAAATAGCGATTTAAATCAGTAATTAGTCGTTGTTTAACTGCGGTTTTCTTTCGGTTTTGCCGAGGGTTAAACCGCAGTGTGTTGCAGGTAAAAATGCTATGAATGCGATAAATTTGAGTGTGATGACAGAGGCAATATCAGCTTTGCCCCATAAACCTGAGAGTGTTAGTCCATTGGTGCACGCCGAGCCAGCGCGAAACGGACCAGCGCTTAGCGAACTGGTGTGCGTCGAACGTTGGAATGAAACTATCGATGTGGTGAGTTTTCGTTTTCAGGCGGGCGAGCCGATGAAGTTTGACTATAAGCCCGGCCAGTTTATGACCTTTGTGCTCGACATTAACGGCGAGCAAGTATGCCGCAGTTATACCTTGTCCTCATCACCATCGAGACCCTATTCCTTGATGGTGACGATTAAGCGTGTGGCGGGTGGACTGGTGTCTAATTATCTTATTGATCACTTGCTGCCAGGCCAGCGTGTGCGCGTACTGCAACCGACGGGGCAATTTAATTTAATTGATATCCCTGCGGCGAAATACTTGTTTTTGAGTGCCGGTTGCGGCATTACGCCCATGTATTCGATGTCACGTTATCTAACTGACACTCAAATTGATGCCGATATTGCCTTTGTGCACAGCACGCGCTCAGACGCCGATATTATCTTTAAATCATCATTGGAGACGATGGCAAACCGCTTTAACGCATTCAAACTCAGCTATGCGCTGGAGTCTGCGACCGAATCACTTTTATTCTCTCCAAAGATAAGCTTTGATATAGGGCGATTAACTGCGCAGATGCTGCAAACCTTAGTGCCTGATGTTACTGAGCGAACGGTTTATCTCTGCGGACCTGAGCCTTATATGCAGGCAGTAAAAGTGTTATTGGCCGAACTCAATTTTGATATGAGTCAGTTGCACCATGAGAGTTTTGCCACCGCGGAGAAAGCCGCACGTCATCAGCTAATGCAAGCAAATTCACCTACTGAAACGCATGATAATCCACAAGCAGAGGCTTTTACCTTGCCTATTTTTAACTTAGCTATTGGCGATCGCAGCACAAAGCTAGCACAAGGGCAGAGTTTACTTGAGGGAATCGAGTCTGAAGGATTACCGATTATTGCTGCCTGTCGTTCGGGCGTGTGCGGTGCTTGTAAATGCCAAGTCTTGGAGGGAGAAACCACATCAACGAGTGTGATGACACTGAGTCCTGCGGAAATTGACGCGGGTTTTGTACTGGCGTGCTCTACAACGCTAACATCCGATGTGACACTTAAACTCTAGCGCGCTGATTAATTAGTGACAGTTACACAGGGCTTATCAGGCTTATTCTTAAATGGATGGAAATATTTCTAATCCTTAGTTGCGCTTATCTCAGTGAGAACGTAAGGTTAATGACAAGGGCGTATGATGTTTGCGCCCAGTCCATTAGTCTGGCTGGAGTCTCTCAATGACAATGACAACCACTTATGCCGCAAAAATTGAAGACCGTTCTCTGGGGCATTTGTTGTACGCCTTGATGTCGGGCTTTCCCTTATTATTACTTCCCGTGCTGCTAAGTTTGTTCATTAATGTTTCCCAACGTCAATCCCATGGTAATCCATTATTGGCGTCGCATTTGCGTTGGCAACGGCATTCTAATGTCGCCTTTCTTGGCTTGTTAGTGCTCGGCTATTGCGTGCCGTTAACTTGGCTCAGTCTTTCGATTTATCTCTTTGGGATCATTTGGTTTTGCCACAGGATCATTAAAGGGTGGTTAAGTCTATTGGATGGTTTAGAAATCTAAACTTGTGCTAGAGTCTCTAAATTGATGATTTTTAGAGGCTCTTATGTCCAGTTACCAAATTCTGTGTATCCTCTGCGCCTTGGCGCTAGTCACTTCAGTTGTCTCTTCACGCGTCCATAAACTGCAGGAAACTGTGGCCATTACGGCTATCGCCCTAGGCATGAGTTTGTTATTACTCCTAGGGGGAAAGGCCTTAGGCGGGCATGTCTATCTGTATTTTGTCTCAGGCTTAGAGAAGCTCGATTTTCAAGCCTTGCTGCTCAATGGCATGTTAGGTTTTTTACTCTTTGCCGGCGCATTGCAGATCCGTTTAAAAATACTGAGGCATCAGAAGTGGGAGATTTTAATCCTCGCCTTTGTCAGCACTTTATTATCGACCTTTATCATAGGAGGACTGTTATTTTGGGTCGCGCCTATGTTGGGTCTACCGCTACAACTCAGCCACTGCTTGCTGTTTGGCGCCTTGATTTCACCAACCGACCCCATCGCCGTTTTGGCTATTTTAAAGAAAATGGGCGCACCGGAAGATATTGCTATCCAAGTGGAAGGTGAATCTTTATTTAACGATGGCATAGGGTTAGTGATTTTTGTGGCGATATCGCAATTAGCCTTCTCTACTGAACCGCTGACGTTTATCCATATCTCTGAGTTATTTATTCGTGAGGCGTTAGGCGGGGTTATTTATGGTGGCGTTCTTGGTTTTCTGCTGCATCATTTTTTCCGCTATTGCGAGGAAGAAACGCAATTGATGTTGGTCACTTTGCTGATCCCAACCGCGGGATATGTGATGGCTGAAGTGTTTGGGGTTTCTGGGCCTTTAGCTATGGTGAGTGCAGGTATCATCATAGGTAATTTCAGTGTGCCTAAGTTTTTTGCCCGCCACGAGCGAGTGAAACTACTGACATTTTGGTCGCTGATTGAATCTTTCTTCAATGCATTACTTTTCCTACTACTCGGCTTACTGCTTTTGTTAGTCACTTTTAAAGCGCCATTGTGGTGGTTTATGTTTGTGGCTATTCCATTGGTGTTATTGGCGCGTGCCGTGAGTGTGTTATTGCCTTATCTGGGCTTTAGGTTGTTTAAGTCTTACAACCCCTATGCAGAGACGATTCTGATTTGGGGTGGTTTAAGGGGAGGATTAGCACTCGCGATGGCGATGAGTTTACCTGAGGGGATTGTCATAGATGCCATTGGTGGTGTGGAGCTGAGGGAATTATTGTTAGTGATGACCTATGCCGTCGTCGTATTTTCGATTCTAGTGCAGGGCTCTACTATGACAGGGCTTATCCGCAGGAGTAATGCGGTTACCGAACCATCGAGGGCTGTCGGCTCTTCTGAAAATGCATAAAGGATGACTGGGCAGCGATAGTAAACAATATTAAGCCTGTTAGTCATCACGCTGACTTGCAGGCTTATTTCAGTCAATCAGGGATAAAAGAAGTCTCATTTATCCCTGAATACACTTCGAACTAACCACAATTCAGTTAAGATTAAATCACTCAAGATAAAAGCGTTAGTCCGCTCGATATAATTCCCGCACCACAGCGCTAATTAAATTAAGCGACTCATGGTCATCACTGCTATCGAGTGGGCAATTGAGTATCAATCCATCCACTTTAAGCTGCTTAATACCTTGGGTTTGAACCAGTAGGGCATCATCTGATACGGCATAGCTAGGGTTGATCAAAATGGGCAAATGACTCGTGGCTTTAATCTGGATCAGGCTCGTTAAATCGAGTGAGGGTAGATTGGCGTTATTTAAGGTTCTAATGCCAGAGTCACACAGGATCAGTTGCTGATTACCTTGGCTTAAGATCACTTCTGTTGCCGTGAGTAATTCTTCAAAACTTGCCATATCGTTACGTTCAAGTATCAAAGGTATTGGCAACGTACCCGCTTGAGTGAGTAAGGTTTGATTAAACATCTGCTTACCCGCTAGAAACAGCATATCGGCGTGCTGAACGGCTAATGGCATATCGGCTTCTTGCTCTATGGCAATAATGCACACTAGACCATATTGATGCAGGATTTGGCGCAGTTTAGCGAGGGTCACTTCCGCCATAGCCATTTGATTAACAGCATTAAGTAGAACCGCTTGGAATCCCGCTTCTTTAAGCTGTTTCACTTGCTGCTCGAAAGCCGATAACGCTAAGTGTGAAATATCATTATTCAGCGTGATTTGCGCTATGGCACCGACATGCCCGGCACCGATTGTCATTGCACCGCAGTTGATCTCACTAGCTTGCTCTTTATAGGCTTTGCTATATCGAACAGGGCTGGTATTTGCTCCATTCTCGCTGATGACTTGATCCTTAGAGGTGCTAGGTTCAATCAGTAACTGGCTGTTGCTTAGCTGCGTGGGCTTGACTGTTTCACAAGGATAACAGCCTAATACTTTGATAAAACGGGTGATCCGCTCGAGTTGCTTTAAACCCGCCTGCATAGATTCACTGGAGATATTCGCGTCGATATCTAAATAGAACATCTCTTCCCAAGGTGTTCCTGGAATCGGGCGTGACTCTAATTTACTCATGTTTAACTGATGCGCTTTCAGAACCAGCAGAGCTTCCACTAAAGCACCGGCTTTTTGGCCCGTCGCCATGATCAACGTGGTCTTAGCGGGTAACTGCTCTGGCACGGCAACGGCTTTACGGGCAACAACGATAAAGCGGCTTTGGTTGATCTTCTGATTCGCTAAGCCCGCTTCTATCGACTCTAGTTGATAGAGTGCACCACCTTCGGCGCTACCAATCGCTGCTGCGCTGTTATCTGGGCTTTGATTCACCTTGTCCATCGCTTCTGCGCTGCTTGAGCAGTACTCCAGTCTCAAGTCTTTGTGCTGACTTAAATATCTGCTGCATTGGCTAATAGGCTGAGGGTGGGCATAGACAGTTTTGATGTCAGCTAATTTACTGCCAGCTTTGCCTAGTAGGCAATGGCTGACTTCAATCGTCGTTTCACCAACGATCGATAGACTGGTGTGCTGCAGTACATCGTAGACTTCGTTGATTGAACCCGAGGAAGTGTTCTCAATCGGCAGGAAACCATAATCAGCATGCCCAGACTCAACGGCTTGCACTATTTCATCGAAACTTTGGCAACCTAGGTCCAGCATTTCAACTTGGCGGCGTTGGCAATAACGGGTCGCTGCAAGATAAGAGTAAGAGCCTCGTGCACCGAGGTAGGCGATACAATACTGCTGTTTTTGTGTTTCTGGATTGGCACGGCCGTGAAGGTAAGCTTGTTGATTCAATACTGAATCTTCAATGATGCTCTGATAAAGGGAAATAACATAGTGGGCATCTAATCCCTTTTCTCTGCCTTCTTTCACCAGTCTAGCGAGCAGTTCTTTCTCCCTTTGAGTATCTCTGATGGGTCTGACATCCACTTCTTTGCTACGGGCCACTTCTAGACTTAAGCGACGGCGCTCAGCGAGTAATGCCAGCAGTTCATTATCCAGATTGGTGATCTGCTCTCGGGTTTGATTTAAAGGCTGTGGTGTATGCATTCTGACCTCAATTGCCGTCATGTATTTTATCAATCGTTTAAGACAAAAAAGCCTCCCAGTTGGGAGGCTTTGGATTTTTACTTTCGTTTTTACACAGTAAATCCGCCTCCTAGAGTGGGGGTGTAAAAAAGAAAGTAAAAAAAGCTGCTGTTATCATTTTCATGGGCTTAAAACTAAAGGGCTAGGGCTTAGCTGTCAATCAAAACTTTCTCATAAACGACCTAAAAAGAAAGCGCACCCAAGGGTGCGCTGGTTTGAGTATGAATATATGGTCAAGCGAGTTTATCCTCCTTATGGTCAGTGTGGGACAAGGTAAAACACTCGTTTATCTTACATTTACGTGTAACAGTAAAACGTTAACAACTAACTAGATAACGACTTGCATTTACAATGAACATTAACAAGTACTTTATGCGGCATAGCGTATAACATTGAAACTATGCTGTTTGAGTACCAGCGAACTTACGTTGACATGTCTTGCACTTATATTTTAACAATTAACACTTACATGGATCTATAACATTAAAAACTAAAACTAACAAAACGAACATTTAAAATAAACGATTTACGGCTCATTAGTTGTACTAGGTACATATTGCTGTAAAAACAGCTTAGCCTTGTCATGCGTTTAGGTCTTGCTACTTACGTTATTACTTTTTACTTTAAAACCTAACGTGTTAATACATGGAGCGTATAACAAACTCTCATTTACTGTTATTACATTTTTCGTCAAGTCTAGATGCCCTCCTTTTTAGTTGATAATTAAACATTATTTAAGGTGTCTATAAAATATCAAAACTCAACTAACGGTAAAAGTTAACACATTACATGAATAAATATTTATACGATTTACAGTCTTTACTATACAAATAACACTAAGTAAGCTAATAACTTTTAATAAAACCAACGTATTGCACTTGCATTAAACACTTACATTAAATCTCACGCTAAAAACGCTAACTTACATATCAGTCATATCAGTGTAAATATGACTCACTTCAAATCACTAATCTACATCTAACTAAATGTGACAGTTGTTACCTCATTTATCTCAGTGTTTAGCACGAATTGGTGCCGACCCGTTTTACAATAAGCACTTTTGGTAATGTAGCTTATGTTAATATGACTTTTGTTTATTTTTACCTGGGCCTCCATTGTGGATATAAAAAATTGGATAGTTAAAGGTTTCGCTAATGTACTCGTTTGTACTCGTTGCGCTGTACTCGGCTCCTTATGTTAACTCTGGTGTTCAGCAATGCCGCCTGTTTCTGGTGGTCATCCTGTTATTCGGTCAAAATTGAGCACTACTTTTAGTGAATGCCAACATACTTGATTGTAACTAATATCAACAATATCAATATTATCAAATTGTTCGCTTTGCGTTGCCTCCTTTCCTAACTCACTATTGAAAGTGGAACCTAGTTGAAAGTATAACGTTGAGCTTTTGAACGTGGAAATTATAAGTAAAATTAATCATTAACAGTAAATCTTAGAACTTAAAACCCTTAGTACTTAAAACGATATAGCTTAGATTGGTCGTTCTCCTTAGTTATATCCAGTAACGTTATTTATAACTTAATATCTGTTAACCAATATATGTAAATCAAAATTTAAAGTAAATCAACATTTGAAACGATTTAAATTCGCACCACTTCGATTCTTGCTGTCACTTTGTAAAGTGTAGTAGGTATTTAGTCAAACGAACTGTTTTTTTCATCATTAAAATGATTGCACTAAGCTTTTGTAAAAACTGTGATCTGATTAAATATTTCTACTTTATTGCTCTCAAAGTGATGCGTTTCTCGCACTCACTAAACTTAAATTATGCCGCATCTTCCTCCTCGTACTCGTCGTCAACTTCAACAATATTATTAGTCGGTGTTAATGATGTGGAACGTTGTGCTTCCGGTTTGTGTGTTATGCGATTGAGCTGCTTCTCTAATTTTTGGCCCATAGCGTTAATCGCAGTATATAAATTTTCATGTTTTGCTTGAGCGAAGAGTTCTCCATTTGGGATGCCAACCGATGCTTCAATTTTGAAACCAGGTTTCTCCTCCGTAATGATTACATGGGGATTTATCATTTGCACATCATGCCTTGAAAGTTTTTCGAAACGG
Source organism: Shewanella sp. DAU305 (assembly GCF_026802235.1). Taxonomy (NCBI): domain Bacteria; kingdom Pseudomonadati; phylum Pseudomonadota; class Gammaproteobacteria; order Alteromonadales; family Shewanellaceae; genus Shewanella; species Shewanella sp. DAU305. Next base: position 3,977,624 of record NZ_CP113808.1, on the reverse strand, counting down.
CTTTCAATACGTTCGCGAATAGGAGATGTGACTTCAAGTTGCTTGCTAGTAATCTTTAGCATATTTCGAACCTTCTGTTGTTTCCTTGGATTTCAGATTACCAAGGTCTGCACTATAAAACGAGATCTAGATCACATTTTTTGTGCCAGTTAGTTACTGTTCGTTGGATATTTGATCACTTAGACAAATATCAATAATTCCTGGCCAAAAAGCCTTGTATTGCCTGCTAAATCGAGTCATATTCGATGGGATAACTCCGCAGTCTTTGCCCTTATTTACTTATATTTACTTTAAGTTTCATCCCAAATCCCGATAAAATACCTCAACTTATTTCATTCGTTCACTTTGAGTTTGCCCATTTTATGAATATTGAACACGTTAAGATTAAGGTCTGGGATTTACCCACGCGAATTTTCCATTGGGGCATGGTGTGTCTGTTGGCACTTTTATGGTGGAGTGCTGACGCTGGCGAAATGCAGTGGCATCAAATTTTTGCTTATAGTTTGCTGATCCTCATTGGATTTAGGATCCTTTGGGGGATCATTGGTAGCGATACGGCAAGGTTTAGCCACTTTGTTCATCACCCTAAGGTTGTGCTCGACTACTTGAAAGCAATCAAAACCAAGGGAATGTCCGTTGTGCTGGGGCACAATCCTATTGGTGGCTACATGGTTGTCGCACTGATTGGGATCATTAGCCTGCAATTAGTCACAGGCCTTTTTGCGACCGATGATATTTTTACCGAAGGTCCGCTCTATAGCTATGTCAGTTCAGATACCAGTGAATTTTTGACTTGGCTACATAAGATGAACTTTAACCTTATCCTAGCGCTGAGTGCCATTCATGTACTGGCAGTGGTTATCCATGCCATCAAGGGCGATAAGTTAGTTGGTGCTATGCTGAGTGGCTACAAGAAGGTCTCTAAGGTGGCACTGTCATCAAGCGTGAATCGTGATCTTACATTCAAGTCAGAGTGGCTTGCCTTAGTGCTGCTGGCTGTATTAGCGGCTGTGGTCTTTGTGTATTTAATGTGGCCGATAGTGCAAGTGCTATAGTTTTACGCTGAGTGTTTGAGTAACAAAAAGCCTGCTAATTAGCAGGCTTTTTGATGGACGAAAAACTAAATAGAACTAGTCTTTCTTATAAACGTCGTGACAACCTTTACAGCTTTTTCCTGTATTCATAAAGGCTTGCTTGATTTCAGCTTGATCACCTTTTTGAGCAACAGTAGCAAGAATGGCGGCATTCTCTTGGAAAGTTTTCATTTTTGCATCGAAATCAGCTCTGTCCTGCCAAACTTTGGCTAAGGCTTCAGTGTCGCCTTTGTCTGAGCCATCAATAAAACCTTCGAAAGGAATTTTTGATAATGCAGCAACATTCGTTGCGCGCATTGCGAAGGTTTCCGCTTCGAAAGGTTTTTTGCCTTTCATCATGGCAGCCATATCGCCGAAGTTATAAGCAATAAGACCAAATGCAGATTGGCGGTATTCAATCGCATCTTTAGAATCTTCGAAATTGTGTGCCTGTGCAGCTGAAGCCAATAGAGTACTGGCAACGAGAGTAAGTAGTAATTTTTTCATCGTATTCTCACAAATTAGCGTCGAAGTGTGACATTGCGCTTCTATTGTACACAAATTAACTTGATGTACTAGAAGCATTTTTGTCAGTTTTTGTTTGGATAAGATGACTAAACGTAACAAGTTATTTGTATGTGGGCTGATGTTGGTTTAATGAGCAACGACTGTTCTGGAACGGTTTTTTTTTATTATGTAAGTCAGTTGTAGTTTAAACCCTTCTAATTTTGTAATGAGTCATAGATACAAGAAGGGCAGCCTAGTGGTTGCCCTTCATTCAGTTAGAACCAATTATAACAAGTGAATCAGAGTAAATGAGAAGCTTAAGCTTCTAACTTAGCGAACTCTGATTTTTGTTCGTTGAGCTTGTCCATGTCACGCTTGAGATCGGTCATCTTAGCGCGCTCTTTGTCGATAACCTCGGCTGGAGCTTTTGCCACAAAACCTTGGTTCGACAATTTGCCTTCGATGCGAGCGATCTCTTGGCCGAGTTTTTCAAGCTGCTTGTCGATACGGGCCATTTCGGCGGCGACATCGATTAAGCCTGCCATTGGGATCAACAGCTCCATCTCGCCAATCAAACCTGTGGTCGACATAGGCGCAGTTTCGCCATCGGCTAAAATGGTCATGCTTTCTAAGCGGGCAAGTGTGGTGAAGAAGGTTTGGTTGGCTTCAACACGGGCTTTATCCTGCGCGCTAACACCACGAAGTAGGGCATTTAGCGGCTTAGATGGGGCAATGTTCAGTTCGGCGCGGATGTTACGCACCGCGACAATTACTTGCTTAACCCATTCTAAATCGGCCATTGCTGCGCTATCGACTTTTGCTGCATCAAATGTTGGGAACGGTGCCAGCATGATGGTATCACCAGCGACACCAGCTAACGGTTTAACGCGCTGCCAGATGGTTTCAGTGATATACGGCATCATAGGGTGCATCAGGCGTTGCATCGCTTCGAGCACTGTCACTAAGGTGTGACGGGTGCCGCGCATTTGCGCTTCGCTGCCATTTTGCAATACCGGTTTAGTTAATTCTAAGTACCAGTCACAGAACTGGTTCCAAGTGAACTCATACAGGGTATTGGCTGCTAAGTCGAAACGGTAGGCTGTCATGTGATCGTCAAAGGTCTTAACGGTTTGATTGAACAAGCCAATAATCCAGCGATCGGCCAACGACAGTTCCAGCGCTTTATTACTAGATTGGCCGCCTTTGTGCTCTGGTGAGCCTGGGCCGCAATCTTGATCTTCTGTGTTCATCAGCACGTAGCGTGAGGCGTTCCATAACTTGTTACAGAAGCTACGGTAACCGTCTAAGCGCTTCATGTCCCAGTTGATGTCACGACCCGTTGATGCCATTGCCGCAAGCGTAAAGCGCAGTGCATCTGTGCCGTGGGCTTCGATACCGTCGGCAAATTCTTTGCGAGTGCTCTTTTCAATCTTGGCGGCCAGTTGTGGCTGCATCATGTTGCCGGTACGTTTTTCAACTAAATCTTCAAGTCCGATACCGTCGATCATGTCTAATGGATCGAGTACGTTACCCTTAGATTTTGACATCTTGTTACCCGCTTCATCGCGGATAAGGCCAGTCACGTAGACAGTTTTGAACGGGACTTGTGGCTTGCCGTCTTCATCTTTGATGAAGTGCATGGTCATCATGATCATACGGGCAACCCAGAAGAAGATGATGTCAAAGCCTGTCACCAACACGTCGGTTGGGTGGAAGGTTTTTAAATCTTCTAAATTGTCAGGCCAACCTAAGGTTGAGAACGTCCACAGGGCTGAGCTGAACCAAGTGTCCAGTACGTCTTCGTCTTGGCGCAGTGTTATTGAGTCAGCGATATTGTGCTTAGCACGCACTTCAGCTTCGTTGCGGCCGACATAAACTTTACCGTTTTCGTCGTACCATGCAGGGATGCGGTGACCCCACCACAATTGACGCGAAATACACCAGTCTTGAATGTCACGCATCCACGAGAAGTACATGTTCTCGTATTGCTGCGGCACAAATTTAATGCTGCCATTTTCAACGGCTTCGATAGCGGTTTTCGCCATTGGCGCAACAGCGACATACCATTGGTCGGTCAGCATTGGCTCGATAACCACACCTGAGCGATCGCCGTAAGGCACTTTCAAGGCATGAGGTGCGATTTTTTCGAGCAGACCTAAGGTGTCAAATTCGGCGACGATAGCATCGCGCGCTTTAAAACGGTCAAGTCCGGCAAAACGTTCAGGCAGGCTGCCATCGAGCGTTTTGTTAAAGGTACCGTCAGAATTCACCACTTCGGCACTTGCACGAATGGCGGCATCTAAGGTCAGTACGTTGAACATTGGCAGGTTGTGACGTTTACCGACTTCATAGTCGTTAAAGTCATGGGCAGGGGTGATCTTCACACACCCTGTACCAAAGGCCATGTCGACGTAATCGTCGGCCACGATAGGAATGCGGCGGTTAACAATCGGCAACAGAATAAACTTACCGACTAGCGCTTGATAGCGTTCATCATCGGGATGCACTGCAACCGCACTGTCGCCGAGCATGGTTTCTGGACGCGTGGTAGCGACTTCTAAATAGTCTTTACCATCGGCAGTCAGTTCACCGTCGGCCAGTGGATAACGCAGGTGCCACATGTGGCCCTGTTTTTCTTTGCTTTCAACTTCTAAATCAGAGATAGCCGTGTGCAGCTTTGGATCCCAGTTGACCAAACGTTTACCGCGATAAATCAACTCGTCTTCGTACAGACGTACAAACACTTCTTGCACTGCCTTAGATAAGCCTTCGTCCATAGTGAAACGCTCGCGGTCCCAATCAACAGAAGCGCCCATACGACGTAGCTGCTTAGTGATAGTGCCGCCCGATTGCGCTTTCCATTCCCACACTTTATCCATAAAGGCATCGCGACCTAGGTCATGGCGATTTTTGCCTTCTTCGGCTTCAAGCTTACGCTCAACCAACATTTGGGTGGCGATACCCGCATGGTCAGTACCGACTTGCCATAGGGTATTTTTGCCTTTCATCCGTTGGTAACGGGTTAAGGTATCCATAATGGTGTCTTGGAAGGCGTGGCCCATGTGCAAGCTGCCCGTCACGTTTGGTGGCGGGATCATGATGCAATAATTGCCTTGGGATTCATCACCGTGTGGCTTGAAGTAACCTTGCTCTTCCCAGTTTTGGTAAAGCGTTTGCTCGATGGACTGCGGATCGTATGTTTTTTCCATGGGAACGTGTCTGTCTCAAACTAATTAAGTGGATGTGTTGCTAAGTCTTGGGTCTGTAAATTGACCCCTAAGCCGCGATACTGTCGATAACGTTCGCGAGCGACCGCTTTATGCTGATCGTCATTGGCAACAAAATCGATAATGTGGCCAAAGTTTACCGCAAATGGGGGCGCTTGGTCTGCAAGATTAATCAGAACTTGGCGACTTTTGTTGGCGCCGAGGCGATCAAAACCAATTTCTACCGGCGATCCCGTCATCGGGCCTTCACCTTTAAGGTTATGAGGTACAAAGGCACTTGGCTCAAACTGCCATAAAAGTTCATCAATCGCATGGGCTTGCTGCTTATCTTGGCAATGGATATAGACCCATTGTTGTTTCACAAAAGCCTGCTGCGCCAGTTGGCATGCCAAAAGATGCATCTCGCAAAGTGCAGGGTTCGAATTCACGGTTGCAACAGGTGAATCAGCCTTGGCCTTGGCAGTTAATGCCACTGGCGGCATGAGATAAAACAGCACTTGAGTCATGATTTCAATGCCTTGCTTCACTTGTTTTAGTGGCGAACGAAAGCAGCAGTTTACACTAAAAGTCAGTATGGGTTAATGCTTGGGGCAAACCTTACGCTGAGCTTTTATCTATCACTGTCTTGCGGGGCTTAATGGGATGCTTTCAAGTCGCTTTTGATGACTTAGGTTTTATTGTTATCTGTTGAAAATATTATTTTAATAGCATCTGTTTTCTAGATTTTCTAACTCAAGCCCTTATTCAGGAAATTGATGTTCAGAATAAAATAGTGAATAAAAAAGGCGAAGATTTTCATCTTCGCCTTTGATTTCTCTGGTCTTTAAAACACTAAGACCAGATAGTCGGCTATTCGCCTAGTTCAACGCCTGCACGATTGATCAGGAACTGAGTCAATAGTGGCACTGGACGACCCGTAGAACCTTTGTTAGCACCGCTATTCCAAGCTGTACCCGCAACGTCTAAGTGAGCCCAGTTGTACTTTTTAGCAAAGCGCGAGAGGAAACATGCTGCTGTGATAGCACCTGCTGGACGACCACCTAAGTTGGTCATGTCAGCAAATGGACTGTCGAGCATATCTTGATACTCATCCCACAATGGCATGCGCCATGCGCGGTCACCACTTTGCTCACCGGCACTTAATAGCTCGTGTGCCAGTGGGTTATGCGATGAGAATAGACCCGATGCGTGTTTACCAAGGGCAATTACGCATGCGCCAGTCAGGGTTGCAGTATCGATAACCAGTTCAGGATCGAAACGCTCAACATAGGTTAATACGTCACACAGAACTAAACGGCCTTCTGCATCGGTATTTAACACTTCAACGGTTTGACCTGACATAGTGGTCAGAATGTCACCTGGACGGTAAGCATTACCCGATGGCATGTTTTCACAGCCAGCCAGAATACCTACAACATTGATAGGTAACTTCATGTCACAGATGGCTTTCATGGTGCCGATAACACCTGCTGCGCCGCCCATATCATATTTCATTTCGTCCATGGCTTCGCCAGGTTTTAATGAAATACCGCCCGAGTCGAAGGTTAACCCTTTACCGACTAATACGATGGGTTTTTCTGTGCTATCGACAGCACCCTTGTATTCCATCACTGTCATGATGGATTCGTTAGCACTGGCGCGACCGACTGCAAGGTATGAGTTCATGCCCAGTTTGGCCATTTGCTCTTCACCGATAGTGGTGACATGCAGGGTGTCGTGCATTTCAGCCATTTGGCGCGCTTGCGAGGCCAAATAGGCTGGATTACAGATATTAGGTGGCATGTTGGCCACATCGCGACATAAGTGCATGCCGGCAGACACTGCCATACCATGCTCGATAGCGCGCTCACCTAAGGTTAATTCACGGCGAGTGGGTACATTGAACACTAATTTACGCAGTGGACGGCGGGTTTCACCTTTGCGGGTCTTTAGGGCATCAAAGCTATAAAGACTGCTATTGGTGGTTTCAACCGCTTGGCGCACTTTCCAATACGTATCGCGTCCTTTCACGTGCAGTTCAGTTAAGAAGCAAACCGCTTCCATTGAACCCGTTTCGTTAAGGGTGTTGATTGTCTTAGTGATGATTTGTTTGTATTGGCGTTCGTCTAGTTCTCGTTCTTTGCCACAACCCACTAATAATACACGTTCACTCAATACGTTAGGAACATGGTGCAGCAACAACATCTGGCCAGGTTTACCTTCCAGATCGCCGCGACGCAGTAGGTTACTGATATAACCTTCGCTAATTTTATCTAATTGCTCCGCGATACCCGACAGACGACGGGGTTCATAAACACCGACCACGATACAGGCTGAGCGTTGTTTTTCGGGGCTACCGCTCTTTACGCTAAACTCCATGAGCACTCCTAGATTCTTAAAGACAAATTTTTATATTTATTGGATAATGTCTGCTTGTCCCGAAAAGGGCCTAAGTTATTACTCCAAAGGTGATTTATTCTCGGCGCTTGAGTCACGCATTTCGTGACGTTAAGTTTACCTAGAACCCCTGAAGCTGGTCAGAAAACTATCAAAAGTAAACAGTTTACATGAAAGTTAGTCTGTTACCAGCAAAAAGATAAGTTTAGAGACCGGATCCTGCCTGTGATTGTATTTAAATACCTTATTCGAGAAGTTTTAAAGGCACAAATTGCGGTACTTTTAGTGCTGTTAACTATTTTTATTAGCCAGCATTTCGTGCGTATACTGGCCGATGCCTCCGACGGCGATTTTCCCGCCTCTTTAATCATGACCCTGATAGGGCTTAACTTGCCTTATCTGGTGATCTTAGTCCTACCGTTAAGTTTGTTCTTGGGGATTTTACTGGCCCACGGCCGTATGTATTCCGAAAATGAAATGGTCATTCTCCACGGTGTTGGGGTCAGTGAGTGGTATGTCACCCGCGTGACGCTGATTCTTGCCGTGATCAATATGTTGTTTACCGGCTATTTATCCCTTTATGTCGCCCCTTGGGCAGAAGAGCAGCAAAACCAAGTGCTCGAAAAAGCCCAGTCCGAAGCCGGGCTTGCGGCCTTAGTACAAGGGCGTTTTCAGGCGAGCCCGAATGGTCGCGCGGTATTATTTGTAGAACGTATAGGTAAAGATAACGAGTTAGATAAAGTGTTTGTGGCCCAGTTGCCAGACCCTGATGACGAAACCGGCGTCACCAATGTGGTGGTGGCCAAAGGTGGGCGAGTGCAGGAAGATAGCTCTGGTGCGCAGCAATTGAACCTGAATTATGGTGTGCGTTATCAAGGCAGCCCGAAGGCGAAGGACTACCAAATGATCGAATTTGGTGGTTATAAAATGCAAATTAAAGAGCAGCAAGTCGACGAGCGTCGGCGTAAGTTATCTGCGCTGCCCGTCGATGAGCTCGTAAAAGTCGAAGGGGCGGAAGCCGTTGCCGAATTCCATTGGCGTCTTGCCATTCCGCTGGCGATTCCGATCATGACTTTGATTGCGGTGCCACTGGCGCGGGTGAATGTGCGTCAAGGTAAGTTCGCTAAAATGTTCCCTGCAGTACTCTTGTACCTTGGCTATTTTGGCCTCATGGTCGCCGGACGTAAGGCATTGCAAGATGGGATTATTCCATTGTATTTAGGTATGTGGTGGATCCATATTTCGGCGCTCTTGATGGGGCTGTTCTTGCTCGGCAAAGATAGGCCTATATTTAGTCGTATCTCGACCCTGTTTGCCCATAAGAAGGTGGCGGCATGAAGATATTAGACCTTTATATCGCCAGAGTATTGTTAAGCACTTCAGCGCTGTGTTTGCTGGTGTTGACAGGCTTGTCGGGCATCATCAAATGGGTTGACCAGCTGCGCTTAGTCGGTCGTGGCACATACAGCATGATGGATGCGGGCATCTATGTGTTGTTTTTAGTGCCACGGGATATCGAAATGTTTTTCCCTATGGCCGTGCTGCTGGGCGCGTTGATTGGCATGGGAATGCTGGCATCGAACTCTGAACTTGTAGTGATGCAAGCTTCTGGCATGTCACGTTTGCAGATCACTATGTCGGCGATGAAAACCGCTGTTCCCTTGATGTTGCTGGTGATGGTGTTAGGGGAGTGGGGCGCACCGATTGCTGAGCAAAAGGCTAATGAGTTGCAAGCCATTAAACTCTCAGGCGGGAGTTTAATTAAGTCCCATCGCGGTATTTGGGCAAAGGACGGTGATTTGTTCGTGAACATTGGTGAAGTTGAAAACATCAATAAACTCAACAACATTACGCTTTATAAGTTCAATAGCGAACTCAAGCTCACCAACGTTGTTCATGCGGACCGCGCGGTGTTTTCCCAAGACCGTTGGCGTTTATTCGACGTCAAACGTACTGATTTAAGCTATGAGAAAGTCGTGCTTGAATATCTGGAAGAAGATCAATGGCAGTCGAGTTTAACGCCGGATAAACTCAGTGTGGTTTCGATTAAACCTGAGGCGTTATCTATCCGCGGTCTAGTCGGTTATCTCGATTACCTTAAGACCAACAGCCAAGATCCTAGCCGCTATGAATTGGCGCTGTGGCGCAAGGTGATGCAGCCGGTGACTGTTGCTGTGATGATGTTAGTGGCACTGTCGTTTGTATTTGGGCCGCTGCGAACTGTGACTATGGGCGCGCGAGTATTGCTCGGGGTTGTTGCGGGTTTTAGTTTTTATATCAGTAATGAGATTTTCGGTCCTATGAGCATAGTGTATGAGTTACCTGCCTATGTGGGGGCTGTGGCACCAAGCTTGCTGTTTACCGGCGTTGCCTTCTACTTTATCCGGCGATGATACTCATCTTATTACTCCCCATTTAGTTTATAAGAATAGTTTATAAGAACAGTCCCTAAAAAATAGCCCATAAAAAACGACGCTTTTGCGTCGTTTTTTTATGCTAACAATTTACTAGAAACTAAACTTAGGCGCCGTGCCAGTTACGCATTTGATTGGCTTCTTTAGACAATACAACCACTTCAGAGCGGGTCATACTATCTTGTAGGGCAAGCTTGTTGCCATTGATGAGGATCCACAGATTACCAATGCCGAGCAGTGACCAAACGATGCGAGCGTAGGCCGTGATCATGCTTAAGTTTTGGCCGTTTGGGTGTTGGATCTTAAGCCGCCAAGCACGCATCCCTAAAGTTTGACCGCCCTTACTCCAGAATAATGCGTAGAAAGTGCCGACACACAAGACGAGCCAGAGTTGATAAATACCATGGTAAATCGGCGTGCCATTGAGCGCGTCAGAGACATGCTCAAAGCCATTCATGCCAGCCAATCCTGAAGCGGTAAGGCCGTAGAAAATGCCAAAGCCTACAGCGCCAGAAACCATATAAACGGCCACGGCTAACAGCGAATCGTAAACGGCAGCACCTAAGCGGCGAAAGAATCCCGCACGGGGAAAGTTAGCATGTTCGGTATTGAGCATCACAGTGTCCTGTTTTTAAAGTGCTTAAAGCGAATACAAAAATGAATAACCTGCCTAGGCTTCTGGTTCTTCGTCTCTAACAAAGTGGATATTGCTAAAGCCAAAGCGGGCAAATTCTACTTTTCTGAATTCTTTTTCAGCCTTAGCACCCTTGCGCGACGTCATGGCGACTTGTTGCTCCATGGCTAAAAATTTGGTCAGATCGATACCTTCGGCTTCGGCCACGGCTTCATATAAATCATGGTGTTTGTCGTAGCTAAAGGCGATAGTTTTAGTCTTACCTTTGAAGGTATAAGTGACTTGACGGGCCATGGGTGAGCTCTCCTGAAATAAGTCTGAAATTAATTAAATTCACTTCTAAAAATAAAATACACAGCACCTAATATGCACAATCCTGCCCACAGATAATCGAGCTTCAATGGCTCTTTCATATAGAAATAGGCAAAGGGGACGAACAGACTTAAGGTGATGACTTCTTGTAAAATTTTTAACTGGCCGACATTCATAACCGTGTAACCGATACGGTTAGCGGGCACTTGCAGCAAGTATTCAAATAGGGCGATGCCCCAACTCACTAAGGCGGCGATAATCCAAGGTTTTGAGCCTAAGGTTTTCAAATGCCCATACCAAGCAAAGGTCATAAAGATATTGCTCAAGCAGAGTAAACCAATAGTCGTTAGGGTTGGATTCATCTTTCATCTCTATGATTAAATTTATAAATCATATACATGGCATCGTCGGTATAACTGCCAAGGCACTTGTCTATGGCCTGAGGCTTAAAGCCCATTTTTAGCCAATAACTGTCGGCGCCTTGAACGGCAACGAGGGACAAGGAATTGAGATTATATCGATCTGCCAGCAGTGTTAAGCGGGTTAGCGCCTTAGCACCTGCGCCTAAACCTTGGGCTTTGGCTGAAAGCGCAATATCGTGCAGGTATAAAGTATCAGCCTTAGGTAAATGGGTGATGGGCTGATAGAGCGCAGGCGGCATATTGGTGGTCCAAGGGTGAGCCAAGCAATAACCGACAACTGAGCCATTTACTTCGAACACAAAACAGGACTGTGGCGATACCTGCCATTTACTTTGCAGCACGTGCAATGGCTCAGGATCCAGTTGTGAGTAACACTCATCTTGGATTGCTAAAATGGCATCCCAATCCTGTGGGGTGATTGCTCGCAGTAACATGGCCGACAATTATCCTGTTTCAAGAGTCCTGATTCAAATAAGCTCGGCATTATAACCTCAAGCAGCTTCAAAATGCAGGCTCCAACGGCAATATAAAGCGCTTTAAAACCCGTATAAACTGAGCTTTCAGCACTTTTAAGTGTCCGCAGCGGTTAAATGCCCAGATATCGTTGGCGCAGGTGACGCTCAAGATATTGACCATTTAAGGTTTCGCCCGTTGCTTGGCGGATCAGTTCATCGGTCGTGAGCAAGGATCCCTTTGACCAAATGTGCTCGCGCAGCCACTGGAATACCGAGTCCAACTTGCCTGCATCGATTAGGGCTTCAATCGGCCCTAAGGCTTTTTCCATCGTAAAACGACATTGAGCGGCATACATGGCGCCTAAGGTGTAACTAGGGAAATACCCTAGCTCACCGACAGCCCAATGGATGTCCTGCATGCAACCGTCGCGGTAATTGCCATCAGTATTGATCCCCAGTAATTGTTGCATCTGCGTCGACCAAAAATCAGGTAAATCATCGACGGTTAAGCTGCCGTCGACAAAGGCTTTTTCCGCCTCAAACCGCAGTAAAATGTGGCAGGGATAAGTGACTTCATCGGCGTCGACGCGAATAAGTCCGGGATTTACGCGGGTGTAATGCTGGGCTAATTCTTGGGCGCTGAAATGACAGTTAAGATGCTGCGCGATTTTAGGCTGCAACTGACGTAGAAATGCCGGATTTGCCCCAAGCTGCATTTCGCAAAATAGACTTTGGCTTTCGTGGACGCCCATAGAACGTGCAAGCCCAGCGGGTTGACCGCGCCACGCTTGAGGTAAACCTTGCTCGTATCTGGCGTGGCCTGTTTCATGAACTATGCCCATGATTGCGCTACTGAAATCGGTCTCATTGTAGCGGGTCGTTATCCGCACATCGCTTGGCACGCCGCCACAAAATGGATGGCTACTCATGTCCAGCCTGCCGTGATTAAAGTCAAACCCCAAAAACGCCATGACGTCACGGCCAAGGGCTTGCTGCGCGCTGATATCGAAGGGGCCATTGAGCACAAGCTTAGGCTCGTTTGCCTGCTTAGACAGCACTTCTTGGATGAGTGTCGGTAGCCAATCTTTCAGGCCGCCAAAGGTTTGTTCCAGCTTTGCCGTGGTCATTCCCGGTTCAAATTTATTGAGCAGGGCGTCATAGGGCGTGATATTTTGCGCTTCGCCGCGGATCTGCGCTTCTTCCTTGGCAAGGTCGATGACCGCTTTTAGATTGGGCTTAAAGCCCAGCCAATCATTATTTTTACGTTGCTCGCGCCACGCATTCTCACATTGATAGGCCATCTTGGTTTTGGCTTGTACTAGGTCGCCGGGCACTAAGTTGGCCTGTTGATACTGGTACAGTATTTCCCGCAGATTGGCTTCTTGCTCTGTTGAGAGTGATTCATCCGCCGCGCCGTGTAAGTGCTCGGCTAAGGCGGCTGAGGTTTTGAGACCGTGGATATGCAGCGCCAGTTCTGCCATAGCATCGCCGCGATCTTGACCGCCGCCCATGGGCATCATGGCCGCTTGGTCCCAGTCACCCAAAGCGCTGAAATGTTCAAAGTGAGAAATTTTCTGGAAATGTGCCGTCAGTTTGTCGTAACTTGGCGTTGGTACTTTAGTCTTAGGTGTGCCCATGGGATTTCCCTTCTGGCGCATAAAACCTGCGCGAATAAATAACAATAACAGGATGATAATACAATGAAGTCAAAATCATATAGCACTAAAACGCTAAAGGCCGCGCTGTGCCTGACCCTTGCCGCTATCGCTTCGACGGCGCAGGCGGGGGCCGATAAATTTGTGGCAGGGCCTGCTATTCCTGAGTTTGGTCAGATTGCCAAAGTCGACAGCATGATGCCCATTCCTAAGGGCATGAAGTTTAAAGTGGCTTTTGATATGAGTAAGGCGGCCGATGTGGGTAAGACGAATCGTCAGCTCGAAAGTTTAGCGCGTTTTATCAACATGCATGTGGCGGCAGGCGTTAAAGAAACCGATATCGAGCTGGCTATGGTGGTGCACGGTGGCGGTATTAGCGATTTAGCGGATGATGTTTTTTATGCCAAGCAGCATTCAGGTGCCGTAAACGCCAATCGCACTTTGGTTAAGGCTCTGGTTGATCACGGCGTGAAGTTTTATATCTGCGGACAGAGCGCCGCTTATTTTGATTTAACCAATGCCTCATTATTACCTGGTGTTGATATGGCATTATCGGCGATGACAGCCCACGCTATTTTGGCGCAGCAGGGTTACAGTGAAAATCCATTTTAGGGTAAATTTTTAGTTTGGAAATATGGCTTGGCTTGCTATTCTGTGGCGCATAAGTCGATAATTACAGTGAAATAAATGGAATGCTGTATTGTTCAAGGAGATGACTATGTGGGCGTTTTTAGTTGAGCAGCCTAATTTACCTTACACCATAGCTTTTGCCTGTGTTCTGGCCCTCGGTGTGTTTGAAGCCTTCGCGTTAGTCATTGGCTTAAGCATGATGAGTGCGCTAGACCAATGGGTGCCTATCGATGCGGATTATGACGCAGATGTCAGCCCTGGCGGACTTACTGGCATTGCCGGTTGGCTGTGCCTCAATCGACTGCCGTTATTGATTTGGTTTGTGCTCGCGCTGACCAGTTTTGCGATAGCGGGCTATATCGTCAATTTTATCAGTTTCAATGTCGCTGGCCTTTTACTGCCGCAATTGTTCACTTTACCGATAGCCATAGTTGCGAGTGCCTTTTCTTGCCGTTATTTCGGTCGAGTGCTGGCCGAACATCTGCCGAAAAATGAATCGAGCGCGATTTCGCTTGATGATTTGAGCGGCTATGTCGCGACTATTACCTTAGGCTGCGCCATCAAAGGCATGCCCTCTGAAGCCGTTGTGCGTGATAAACACCAACAAAAACATTACGTCTTAGTCGAGCCTGAAACCTCGGGCATCGAGTTTGCCTCTGGCACTCAAGTGGTGCTACTTAAGCGTGAAGGCCGTGTCTGGTCTGCTACGCGTTTTGATAATTAATCGTCCCCAGCCATAAATCAATTGAAAGGAAATCAAATGGATGTGTTAACTGATATCGGTTCATCCGGTAGTTTTATTTTGCTCGTTGCCGGTATGGTGTTACTTGGCTTTATCGTGATCGGGTTAATTTTTGCCAAGTTATATAAACGTGCAACCAAAGAAATGGCCTTTGTGCGTACCGGCTTTGGCGGTGAGAAAATCATTAAAGATGGTGGCGCTATCGTACTGCCAGTGCTGCATGAAACCATTTCGGTCAACATGAATACCCTGCGTATCGAAGTGGAAAAAACTCAGAAAGATGCGTTGATCACTAAAGACAGAATGCGTGTCGATGTGAAGGCCGACTTCTACTTACGTGTTGCCCCAAATTCCGATGGTATTTCGATGGCGGCGCAAACCTTAGGTACGCGCACAAACCGCGTTGAAGAGCTTAAAAAGCTGATGGAGTCTAAGTTTGTTGACGTACTCCGCGCCGTTGCCGCTGAAATGACCATGACAGAAATGCATGAGCAGCGTGCCGATTTTGTGCAACGTGTGCAAAATAACGTGGCTAACGATCTGGAGAAAAATGGTCTCGAACTCGAGTCGGTTTCGTTAACGGGTTTCGATCAAACTGATCTACAGTTCTTCAATGAAAACAACGCATTCGACGCCGAAGGTCGTGCACGTCTGGCGAAAATCATTGAAGAGAAACGTAAAGAAACCAACGATATCCAACAGGATAACCGGATTAAGATCGAGCAACGTAACCTCGAAGCCGAAAAAGAATCCCTAGAGATTGAAAAGTCGGAAGAAGAAGCACGCCTGATCCAGCAACAGTCTTTGGAATTTAAACGCGCCGATCAAAAAGCGGAAATCATTAAGCAGAAAGAAAATAAGGCCCGTGAAGAACGTGAAGCCGAAATTGCTAAAGAACGCGCTATCGAAACGGCTCAAATCGAAAAGACGAAAGATATCGAAACCCGCGAAATTGAAAAGTATAAGTCGATTGAGCAATCGCGCATTCAACAGCAAAGGGATATCGAAGTTTCTGAGCAGGAAAAACGCATTGCGGTTGCGGCGAAATCTGAAGAAGAATCTGCTGCCCGTGCCCGTGCTGCTGAAGCCGAAAAACTGAAAGTGGAGAAAGAAGAAGCGGTAATCACAGCGCGCCAAGTGGCCGAAGCGAATCGTCGCAAAGAGATTGAAGTGATTGACGCCCGTAAAGAAGCTGAGCGTGATGCGGTAGGTGTAACTGTACAAGCCGAAGCCGAGAAACGTGCCGCTGAAGACAGATCGAGTGCGATTTTGATTGAAGCGCGCGCTAGCGCCGATGCGAAAAAACTGCAGGCCGAAGCAGATGAGAAAGTCTATGCCGTTGAAGCTGCGGGTAAGCAAGCACTTTACGAAGCTGAAAACGTCTTGAGTGATGAGCAAATTGCCCTGCAAAAATCCCTCGCGATTTTAAAAGCGTTGCCTGAAATTGTGGCACAAGCCGTTAAACCGTTGGAAAACATCGAAGGCATTAAAATTCTTCAAGGCTATGGCGCTGGCAATCAATTTGCCGCGGGTGGCGAAGGCGCTCACCATCAAGGTGGCATTGCCGAGCAAGTCACCAGTGCCGCATTAAACTATCGCGCTAATGCGCCGGTGGTTGATGCCATGCTTAGAGAATTGGGCTTAGTGAACGGTGATACTGGCACCTTGAATGATTTATTGAACGGCAATAATACGTTAACCGCCGAGGCGTTAAGTGGTGTGAAGTCGTCTCATGCTGAGCTTAAAGATTACAGCCAAACGCATGTGGTCGAGAGTCAAAGCGTGCCTAAGCTGTAAAGTCGACTTAGCGAACTCTATGAGGTTAACTTCATGAGGTTAGCTCTATGAGATTAAATCCGCCATGTAAGCTTTTGCGCTGAGTGAAGTCAGCACTGATTCAAGGCTTGATAAATCAGCTTGATTAAATAAAACCGCTCGCATTATTGCGAGCGGTTTTGTTTTGGGGCGAGATAAAATTTAGCGGCACTATTTAGTGCACCTTATCGACACCCGATGAGCGACCTTCGGCGTGACAGATGGCGCAGGACTCTTGCCCCGCTTGATAAATTCGCCCTCCGCTGGCATCGCTTTGATAAACCCCACCAAAGCCACGTGCATGAACCACTAAGCTATCTGTTTGTGTATGACAGGCGGCGCAGGTTGCCAAGGTTGGCGAATACTCGGCAATTTGACCATTGTTGACCGCATCGGGTGCGGCAACTAACAGGGATTGCTCAGCACTCAGTCCCGCGAGATCCAGTTGCCCAGCGCTATGGCAAACACTGCAATTGTTTTTAGCATTCGGGTAGGTGAGTTCTGGGCGTGGGTTGCCAAAACCAACGACAGTACGGGTTCCCGCGTGCAGTGAATGCACTAACTCCCTGTAGCTCAAGGTATTGTTGATGGTGCGATAGGGCTTGATTTGGTCGGCACCTGGAGTATGCATTATGCCTGCATTGAGGTACATGATCGCATCATTGCTATGGCAGCTTTGACATTGTCCATCTGTTAGCGCGGTTGCGGTTTGCGGTGCGTGGCAGGTACCGCAGCTGCTAGTAGGCTCAAAAATCCCCCTCATTTGATGCGCCGACAGGACTCTGTCCTCTAATCCTTGATCATGACATTGGCGACAAGCCTTTTCATCGACCTTAGCCTTTGCCGTAACCGTTTGACCTTGCAGGGTGAGCGTATTCAACGCGCTGAGGTTCACATTGTGATTGGCGATATTACAGTCAACGGCAAAGCCAGTATTTTTATCGGCGCAGAGCACCAATTTACTGTAGAGCTTAGATTGGCTCAGATCGCCAAAGTCAGCAGTCGATAAGTTAGATATAGTGACCGTTAACTGATTCGGCGCCGTGATGTTTAAGGCAACATCGCTCGTGTTTGCCAATAAATCCCACACTTTACGCTGGCCATTATTGACTGGCATGTTGGCGTGATTGGTTTCACCCGCGGCAATTAACCAGAAAGATTTAATCATGGCTTGAGTGGCGGGAAGTTGGTCAAGTTGCTGCACTTGCAGTGTGACGACTAGAGTTTGCGCCTCAACACTGAGCTGCGAGCTCAGTAACTTAACTTGGTAATCGCTCGCCAGTTTAGCGGCCGTGTTCACTGCGGCATTGTGAAATAGCCCGACACCTTGGGGATTATTGCTATCGGGGTGACAGCCGCTACAGCTGAGTGCCCATGGCTTGGCAAAAATCTCCCTATTATGGAATAACCCCGCGACAGTGCCATTCCAGTCGGCGGGAATTTGCGCTTTATGGCAGTCAAGGCAGGCGGTTTTACTGGGGATATTGTAATTGCTGCTTTGCGCCGCTGCGTCAGCGATATGACATTGCTGGCACTGGTTCATGTCGCCGGGAAAGGTCACATTGGAGAAGTCATATAACTGTCCCTTGTGGCCGACGATTTGATATTTAGCTTGGTGGATCTGGTGCGTCAATGTCGCCATATCTAAGCTGTTACCGGTTTCAGGATCGCCAGAATAAGTCGTGTGACACACCACGCAGCCCTCAAAGGCAAAACGTTTACTGCCGTGCATCAAAAGGCGGGTATCGGCATTGGCTAAATCGGCATTATGGCAACGAAAACAGGCTTGCTCAGGTGCGATAACTTTGCGGCCCATGTCCGCTGCGACAGTTTGTCCCGTGGCGGGAACAAAGTCGTATACGCTGTTGATCAACTGAGTGTCGATTGGGCTATTGGCTAACGGTTTGAGTTCTAGGTAAATCCTGTGGGTCAGTTCTGGCGTGTATTGGGTATCGAGCCCCGCAAATTGCGGATAAGCCGTCAGAGGTTTGCTAAAGGTATAACGGTAAATACCCGCGCCTAACGAGGTTAAACACGCCGCTTTACAGCTGCTTTCAATGCCCGCTTGGAATTGTGTTACGGCATTGGGCTGAGCATTGGTCGCAGGTTCCACTTGGTTGTTGATGTAGCTGGTCCATTGCAATGCGGCATCTGTCGTACTGGCGGTCTCACTCGTTGTGACAGCGCTATTCTGCGCCGCAGCGTTAGCTGTGGCTTGAGGGATGTGATAGTGCGCCTGCGGCGGTGCAAGCTTGGCGATACCAAAGCCTAAGGTGTCGAGCTCCTTAAGATTTTCTAGTCCAGTGACGGCAATGCCATTGGCGTTACTGAGAAAGAAATCGACCTGCACTTGAGTTTGCGCATCGATAGCGACTTTTTCGATTGTCGCTTTAAGAGTATCGGCCTGTTCTATGCTGATACTCACAATTCCAGGTGGGCCTTCTTTACCCTCTTCACCATCGGAACAGGCGGTCATCAGACAGACTGCAACAGCAATTGGCGTAAAGATTTTCCATTGAGAACGGTTATTCGTGTTCATCATTTTCCATTCCTTTTTAATTAGATTCTGTCGGGACTCTAATCGGAATGTATGCGTTTTAGATATTAACTGAGTTATGCGTTGAGTGGCAGTTAATTAACCGCTTTTAAACCTTTTTGATTAATTATATTGAGGTAGTTTGAATTAAATCATTATTTTAATTTTCGATATATTTAATTGTTAATTCTTAAAAGCGTTAGTCAGACACAAGTCGTGTAACTTGATCTAATATTGCCCCAATTTGGGTAAGTGTGACGCAGACGTAAAATAATAATAGATATTACTCTAGCATAAATTGTCGGGAATCAAAGTGTATGCATATTTTAATTATATTGCTTTGACTAATAAAGGATCGAATATGATTACCAGAAGAGGAATACTTAAAAGCAGTATGGGCGTTGCTGTCGGTACTGTATATCACGGGACACTGATTAGCTTTCTTACCGGTTGTGGCAGCGACAATGACAGTCAGGAAGTCGTAGAAGTCATGGCCGGTGGTTTAATGGTGGTTAACCCTGTGGTGTGTGTGAGTTGTCGACGCTGCGAGATTGCCTGCAGCTGGAACCACGAGGGCGACAGTAGTCCAACGCTGGCGCGCGTAAAAGTCGAACATAACATGAACTTCGGCCCGCATGGCATGCAATTCAACTATCACATACAGCATGGCGAATGCGGTGATGGCACCATAATTCCTGCCACTTGCCGCCAATGTGAAGTTTGTACACAAGTGTGCCCGCAACAGGCTATTTCAACCAACCCGCTAACCGGCGCCAAAGTGGTTGATGAAGAACTCTGTGTTGGATGTGGTTATTGTGCGGATAAATGTCCGCAGCAAGTGATTAAAGTCGTCCGCAGTAAAATGAAAGCCGTGAAATGCGATTTATGCAATGGCCAGCCTGCTTGTGCTCAAGTTTGTCCTACTGGGGCAATTAAATTTTATCCTTGGGATGAAGCCGAAGCTGCATTAGAACAATATGAAAAATATACCGGCTTAGTTTCTTGAATCGAGGTGAAATATGATGAGTAATATAATTGGTGGTTGGGCAGGAAAAGTCCTTAGAGTTAATTTAACGACAAATACGATTTCGTATGATCCCATAGAAAAATATTATGACTATATTGGTGGTATGGGTATTGGCTATAAAATATTGTGGGATGGTCATAAGGACAATATAAAGGCAATCGATCCTGAGAATATTATTGTCTTCTCTGCGGGGCCATTAACGGGTTCAGGCGTGATTTGTACTGGACGAACAACGATTACTTCCCGTAGTCCCGTAATTGAAAAACACCTTATTGCCGACGGTCACTTTGGTGGCCATTTTTCACCTGCAATGAAATTTGCCGGCTTCGATGCGATTGCAATTGAAGGCAAAGCGGCGAGCCCTGTGTGGCTAAAAATTGTCGATGACAAGGTCACCTTAGAACCCGCCGATGCACTATGGGGCAAAGGCATATTCGATACCCACGCCATGATAGCGCAAATGATGGGCCCTAATGCACAAGTGGCGGCCATTGGCCAAGCGGGTGAAAATCAAGTGCCGCTGTCTGTCATCATGACTCAGGGTGGGCATTCTGCGGGTGGTCATGGCTCAGTTATGGGCTCAAAAAATTGTAAAGGGATCGGCATTATCGGTACCGGCGCCGTCAAAATTGCCGCCAATAATGAAAAGATGCGCGCCTTAGATGACCATATTTTAGGGATTATCGGCGCCAATAATAATGGTGTGGTGCCTTCGACGCCGCAATCTTGGGCCGAGTACTCAGCCCCTATTAGTCGCTGGAAATCACGACCTGGCCTTAAGTGGGGCGCCGCTGATCAAGAAATCGATTTAGGCGAAGTGCCTTGGAATGAGCGTAACCGTATTGGATTTCGTACTTCGATGGCCGAAAGCTACATAGGCGTCGAATATGCCAACAAGTGGATGAAGCGCACTGGCGGTTGCCATTCATGCCCAATACGTTGTTTCTGCGAGCTTAAAGTCCCTGAACTGAAGAGTAAATATGGTCGTAAGACCGAGCATATTGCCAACGTCTGTATGGGATTCCTCGTGCCTCAGTATTTGATGGGCACTACAAACGGCTCTGAAGCACATGCAATGGCGGGAGCCTTGGGGGCACAGATCCTCGATGACTACGGCATTTGGTGTAACTATGGTTTGATTTCTCATATCTTTAAGTTTTTAAAAACACACGATATGTTCAAAGATTTACTGCCAGAAGAGGAATACAACAGCATTCCTTGGGCGCTTTGGGATAATCAAGATCCTGCTTTCTTAATCGATTTCTATCGCCGCATTGCCTACAAAGAAGGCGAAATTTCCCATATGGCGGATGGCTTATATGACTTAATCGCGCGTTGGGGATTGGATGGCACAAACCCCGCATTAGGGTATTGGGATATACATAAAGAGAGTAAAACCAAGGTCTTCAACCGAAAAACCAACGCCGCCGTGCACCATGCGAGTGAAACCGCGGGTCAGGTGGGCACTTTAATCAACGTCGTCTTTAACCGCGATGCCCAGTGCCATTCCCACATCAACATAGTTAACAGTGGGTTACCCCACGATATGACAGTCACTATCGCCGAGAAAAAATGGGGCGAGGGCGCCTTTGATAAGGTGCAGTGGTATACCCCGATTAATGCCGCTAAGGTTCGCTTTGCTAAGTGGTCTTTAGTGAAAAACGTGCTGCATGACTCGCTGACACTGTGTAATTGGATGTTTCCGCTTTTAGCATCGCCCGATAAGAACCGTAATTATGAAGGCGATAGCACCATAGAATCGCAAATGTTCAGCCTAGTTACAGGGATTGAAACCAGTGAAACTGAGTTAGATTTCAAGGCGGAAAGAGTCTTGCATCTGCACCGCGCCTTAACCATGTTGCAGATGAATGAGGGCAATATGCGTGAAGAGCACGATGTTCTCAGTGACTGGGTTTACGATATGGACCCAGACAAAAACTTTGGTGAAGAGGGCACCATCAAGATGGACCGCGCCGACATGCAAACCTCGCTGGACATGTTCTACGAAGCCTTTGGTTGGGACATTCAAACGGGAGCGCCAACGCGGGCCACACTCGACAAGTTTAGTCTGGGCTTTGTCGCCGACAAATTAGCGGCGCGAGGTTTACTACCCGCTTGAACACTCTAGTTGGGCGCTATGATTGGCGTTATGACTGGACATTATGAGTGAACACTATGACTGGGCATTATGAGTGAACAAATGATTGAACTCGTCGGTTATATCCGAGTATTTAGCCAACATGGACGTTTAGTCACGGCGGAGCAAATTGCCGCCGTGGCTGGGCTGGAATGGGATAATAAGCAAACGGTTGCGGGTTATATTCAGTTGATCCTCGATGAGGCTTATGCGGATGTGCAGATGCGTTTGTCGGATAAGCGGCATTTTTTCTATTCCGACAAAAGTATCGTTGAGCGCTATGCCGAGCAATGGTTAGCACTGGAGCGCGGTGATGCATTTGAGGCCATCATAGCTCAAATTCGCCGCAATAGTTGCCGCCATACTGAGGTGTATCAGGAGAGCGTGCTGACTTTTGCCCCCTATCTTTATGATGAGCCCCAATTAGCCAATGTGCGTGAGCAATTGCCGCAGCAGCTTGGGGCGGAAGATATCCATTATGCCGTGGATAAACAGGGCAAAGGTTACTATTACTCGACTCAAGGACTGAGCCACAGCTATGCCGCTGTCCTCGCCAATTACGATCCCTGTGAATGGTCAAACTGACATTAAGTTGAATAAGTTGAGCTATTGATAAGTGTTGATAAACCTTGGATCTGTATCGATAAGCGCCTGTGGGCGCTTTTTTATTGATGGCGGGAAATGTGGACAGATGGCATGCCGATGATGTTATAACGAAAAAAAACGATTGAGCTAAGCCCAAGCTGTAACTGTGGTCTTAATAACGCCAATGCTTGAGCATAGGATCAGCTTGTCAGTGTTTGGGTGTATTTTTTGACTATCGCATCAATCTTACCGTTGGCTTTTAGGGTTGCTATCGCTTGATTGATGGCAGGCAGCAAATCGGCATGTTCCTTACGTAACCTAAACACTAAGTCTCCATCGGAATGCACCGCCGCAAGGGCGACAGGGATCCGCAACTGAGTCGACCAATACAAGGCTGGATAATTACCGGAAATAATCGCATCGACTCTGTGTTTATCTAAGGCTTTGACTAACTCTTGCTCAGAGGTAAAGTCGGCACGGATAAAGTCCTTATCGTCGTGGTATAAATAACCGCGCACTGTCCCGATTTGTTTGCCTTTTATCTGGTCGATATCCTTATATTTACTGACATTTTCAGGCAGGGTGACCACATATTCGGTGATTTGCATTATGGGGGCGGATTTGACAAACAGCGGTCCCAAATCCTGCTTTTCAAACCAACTCGGGCTGACGATATCAAAGTCGAGTTGACCGGTTTCCAGAGCGTTATTAGTGCGCTTTGGCGGCAAGGTGAGGATTTCACCGTCGATTTTAGCGAGGGATAGAATCATCGGGATAAGTTCAGTGATCATCCCCGGCGCCTCGGCTTGATCGCCGATAAAATACGGATACCAAGAATAGGAGCCAGTGATATTGTATTTGAGCTGCTCCGCATAGGCGTGTGGTTGAGTAAAGCAAAGGGCGAACAAGGCAAATCGAACTAAGTGTTTATACTGCAAACATCGCTTAACCATATTGCTTTTATCCTTGTTATCTCTGCTTTAGCCAAGGCCTATCCGATGGCCATTCTACCTAAACTGTGTGAATAAATTGTTTATTGGGTCACAACCAGTCACATCAGCCATAGTTAAACAGTTTTCACCTTTACGCCATTACACTTTACGCTATGACGCCTAAGCCAATAGCTGACACAGGGCGGGCTGCTGATTATGCGGGAAAATTTGGTAGGTTTTATGGTGCTTAACCAAGCTGGTTTTCTTATTGCCTTGGCTCAGTAATAACCCATGGGATAGGGCGATACGCGTTAGGGTCTGTTCATCGGCGCGGACATATAAGTTGATTGGTTTGACCAACTGATTATCTTTAATATGTTGATTAAATTCTTTTGCATCAATTACTAAGCTAGATTGACCATCACCATCGAGTTTGAGCTTGGCGCTGATTTCAGTGTCAGTAAAGACTAACCATTCGGCTTGCTTTAAGGTTGCTATCATGGCATTTAATGCCGTACCCAAAGCTTGCTCCGATGTCTCAACTGTTTGATATTGATGCACTATCCTTTCTAGCAAACGCTTGAGTTCGGCGCCCGCACCTTGGCTACGAGCCAAACGTATCCAAGCCGTGAGATCGTCGGCTACCAGTTTAGAAAAGCGTTTTTCCTTTAAGGACTCGACCATCCAATTACACAAAAAATGACTTTCCTGTGCAGAAGTGCGCTGGGCTTTCTTGGTCTGTGCTGAAGCGGTTAAATCGGCAAGACCCGCAAGGGCGAGTTCGAGCACAGCTTGGTTATAGGTTTGAGAATTCATTATGACTCCGCCGCGGGCTGAAGTGATGTTATCTATTTGAACTTGGACGATATTGATTGCGGCGGAGCTAGTTTAGCAAAGCGGTCGATAAACCGATATTTATTCTTGCGATCCAACTAAACTTGCGGCGGTTAAGATCAGCTTAGGTGCGGGTCTGACCTTGTAGTTAGGATTTACATATTGGAAATGAATCAAACCTTTATCATCGCTAATATAAATGGCGGGCACAGGTAAGACTAAACGTTTGGCTCCCTCGGGAGTCGTCCACATTGGATTATCAACATGAAGACGCGAAGTATAGATTTCAGTGACCTTTTCGCTTGTATAAAAAGCTAAGCCAAAGGCTTGCGCTGCCAGCATTTTTTCATCGGAAAGCAGCAGATACTTAAGCTCATTTTTTGCCGCCGAAGCCTTAAGTTGCGCAGGTGTATCGGGTGAAATACCCACTAACTGAAAGCCCATTTTTAATAATTCAGGCTCAATCGCTTTTAACTGTCCCATTTGATTGTTACAAAATGGGCACCAGCCGCCGCGGTAAAAGAAAAAGATGGTCGGTTTTTGCTGAGTTAATTCGGCCAAATCGACGGTTTTACCCTTGATATCTTGCAAGTTTACCTTTGGAATTTGCTGACCATTGAGTAGCGGACTGATGGAAAACTCATCTCTGGCAATGGGCTGCGCCAGAGTCGTAAAGCTAGTGAGTAATAGTGTGCCTGCGAGGCAAAGTGTTTTTAGTATGGTTGACATGGACATTCCTAACGTTATCTTTCAATGGCTGCGTTTCTAAGCACCGACAGTTATCTTTTGTCTGCTCTAGTACTGAGATCTGCTTGCGTGATCTGCTTATGTAATTTGTTGCTTAAGTCATCTCCGTTGACGAGATCTTCGCTTAAGTGTTTTTTTGTAAGTGCCATTGCGCGGTCTTGCTGTATTGTTCGTATTGGCCAAGGCGCTCTCAAGCGAGTCTCTAAAGGAACGGGGATGAGCGGAAGTTATTGCATAACACCGCAAATTTACTGTTCAAGGACACATTAGACCCAACAAACTCATTTGGTATCGGGGTGGATAGGATATGAGCCCAGTTGCTCAATTAGTTGTTCAATTAGCTGATCAATAAAAGGAATGAGTGATTTCTTTTACATTAGCTGTCACGCGGAGTTTTGATGAATAAAATTAACCCTAAGAAATTACTCAACAGTAAGTGGACCGCCGTTAAGCCAACCAATAAAGAAAAACATTTTTTAGTCACTGAGATTGAATTTGATGAGGAAGGCTTAGTGATCTCGTGCTCAATTGAAGCTGTGATGTCAAAGCGAGTTATATCTATAAACTGGCATGATTTAAAAGATGAAGGCCTTTGGCTGCAGGGTTGGAAATAGTTAAACGACTTGGGTAAATACCAATCTCATATTATCCAAAGACATGGAGGGCACTCATCTTGTTCTCCACTTTTTTGCCATCATCTTCTAGGTTCTCTAGTTCATTTCGCAGCAATATCATTCATCAATGCCCTCATCATGCCCTCCATCAATGCCTTCCATCAACGATCCCATCAATATCTCGTCTCTTGCCGTCAACGGGGCATATTCTCGTAGCGCCGCGGCATCCATTTATTCAAGTTTGAGATTAATCCGTGTTTTTTACTGATATCGATTGCGGCTAAATCGAGATTCCGTTATTTTGTTGTAGCCATCTAAACGTCTAGATGGTTTTGCAGTTATTAAGGTACTCACTGAAGCTATGCATTGTCGTCATCGAACGCAGCAAGGTGCTAGGTAGCAGGATTCTCATTAACTATGAGTGCTCTAGTAAAACGAAGTCGCATAAAAAGATTGAGGTAAGCAAGATGGATAAGCAGCAACTGTGGGTTTTGGATGGTGGCATGGGGCGTGAGTTGGCAAAACGGGGCGCACCCTTTCGCCAGCCTGAGTGGTCGGCGTTGGCATTGATAGAAGCGCCGCAAACTGTGACTGAGGTGCATCAAGCTTACGTAGCCAGCGGTGCCAAAGTTATCACCACCAACAGTTATGCACTCGTACCATTTCATATTGGTGATAAGCGTTTTGTCGCCGAGGGTGAAGCGCTGGCTGCATTGGCGGGCAAACTGGCACGGGATGTCGCGGATGAACACGCAAATGCGGTTCGCGTCGCGGGTTCATTGCCACCCTTGTTTGGCTCTTACCGTGCTGATTTATTTGAGGCCGCGAGGGTGAGTGAATTGGCGCTCCCACTCATTCGAGCGCTGTCGCCCAGTGTCGATCTCTGGTTAGCCGAAACCATGAGTTTGATTGCTGAGCCTTTAGCCATCAAGGCCTTGCTGCCAGAAGATGGCAAACCATTTTGGGTTTCTTTTACCTTAGAGGACGAGACGTTAGGTAGCGAACCGACACTTCGCTCCGGTGAGCGGGTGGCAGATGCTATCGACGCGTTAGTAGCAGTCGGTGTGGATGCGATTATGTTCAACTGTTGTCAGCCTGAGGTGATTGAGGCGGCATTACAGGTGGCCAGCGATAGATTGAGTGCTCTGGGGCGTGCCGATATTCGACTCGGTGCCTATGCCAATGCGTTTCCTCCTCAGCCGAAAGAGGCGACCGCTAACGATGGTCTGGATGAGATCCGTGCCGATCTTGGGCCGCTCGATTATCTCGGTTGGGCTGAGCGTTGGCGCGCGGTAGGGGCTTCGCTTATCGGTGGTTGCTGCGGCATTGGTCCCGAACACATTCAGGCACTTGCTACTCGTTTGCGCTAAGGATTTTGTATGAAAGAGAACAGGATAGGTCTCTGGTCACTCACAGCCCTAGTGTTCAGCTCTATGGTAGGTGCGGGGATTTTTAGCCTGCCGCAAAACATGGCTGAAGTGGCGGGTGTTCGAGCTGTGCTGATTGGTTGGGGGATCACAGGTGTGGGAATCTTGGCATTGGCTGCGAGTTTCCTCTATCTGTCGCGCTTGAAGCCTGAGCTTGATGGCGGCATTTATACCTACGCGAGAGCCGGTTTTGGTGAGCTGGTGGGCTTTTTTTCTGCTTGGGGCTATTGGCTTTGCGCCACCATAGGCGTGGTGGGATATTTAGTGATTGCGTTTGCCGCCCTTGGCAGCTTTGTCGATACGCCGCAGCAAGTTTGGTTTGGCGAGGGCAATACGCTGGCCGCTTTTATCGGTGAGTCGTGCATTTTGTGGGCGGTGCATTGGTTGGTCTCCCGCGGCGTACAGCAGGCGGCGATGTTCAATCTGGTGGCGACATTAGCCAAGAGTTTGCCGTTATTGCTGTTTGTACTGTTTGCCTGCTATTACTTCGACCCTGTGACTTTTGCTCAGGACCAAGCGGCCAGCACTTTAGCTGTGCCAGTGTCGGAGCAAGTGCGTAACACTATGCTGATCACGCTTTGGGTGTTTACCGGTATCGAAGGTGCGGCTGTGTTATCGGCGCGCGCTAAAAATAAGCGGGATGTGGGCACGGCGACTGTCCTTGGCGTCGTGCTGGCGCTACTACTTTATGTGCTTATCTCTGTGTTAGCGCTGGGAATTTTGGCTCGTCCTGAACTTGCTGCGCTGCCTAATCCCTCTATGGCGGGACTGATGGGACACATGAGCGGCTCTTGGGGTAAGGCGCTGATCAGTGTTGGGCTTATTGTTTCTGTGCTGGCCTCCTATGTGAGTTGGACTCTGTTCTCGGCAGAGGTGCCTTTCAGCGCAGCCCGCCACGGTGCTTTCCCTGCCATCTTTTTGCGGCAGAATCGCAATGGCACGCCGATCGCTTCCCTCTGGTTATCTAGCTTAACAGTGCAGTTTTGTTTGATACTGGTGTGGCTGCTAGGTAAGGGGTATACCAATCTGCTACTCATTTCTACGTCGATGATTTTAGTGCCTTATCTATTGATTGGACTGTTCCTGCTGAAGCTTTCTTTGAGTGGACAGGGCAATGGGCTGATGAGAATCGTGGCGCTGGTGGCGAGCGGTTATGGACTCTGGTTACTCTATGCCGCAGGCGTCGAGTATCTGTTGCTGTCCTTGCTACTCTACGGCCCAGGGTTACTCTTGTTTCTCTACAGTCGCCGCCAACTTGTCGATGGTAAAAAGCTTAACGGACGTGAGCGATTGCTCGCGGGGGCGACGTTGCTGAGTTTGTTCCCCGCGTTATGGTCGTTTTGCTATCAATAACGGATTGTTTTTAGTTAAAGTGGGCAGTGCTTTATCGAATTGGGCATAAAAAAATCGGCCACAACAGTTGTTGTGGCCGATTTCACTAAAACACGTTAGATGGGGTTAAACGCTATGCGTTTTACACCGCCCGTTTTAGCGATTACTTAAGCTTTTTCGCTTTGCTAGGTGCTTGACCCACCTTCATTTTTACGCGGCGGCCTTGCATGTTTTTCTCAGCAGTAACTTGAGCGCCGACGTTGTCGGTTCTTTGTTGCTTCTTGGCAAAGCTACGGCGGGTTTGCAATTGTTTTAACAGCAATTCGCGGCTGCCCACTTCATAACCTGGCACAGTGACGCGGCGAATTTGTTGACCGATCAGTTTTTCGATATCGGCTAAGGTACGTTCTTCTTCGCGGCTCACGAAAGAAATGGCTACGCCAGTTTTACCCGCGCGGCCTGTACGACCGATACGGTGGACATAGTCTTCGGCGAGGAAAGGTAAGTCATAGTTGACTACGTATTCAAGGCTTGGGATATCCAGACCACGGGCGGCAACTTCGGTGGCAACCAGTACGCGTACATCACCTGCAACAAACTCACGCAGGGCGCGGCGACGACTGCCTTGGCCTTTATCACCGTGGACCACTTCTGATGGGATCCCATCTAAATTCAATTCTTTGACTAGCGTATCGGCGGCATCACGGGTCGCGGTAAATACCAAGACCTGTTGCCAGTTTTTCTTGCCAATTAGCTCAGACAGCAGTTCGCGTTTACGTCGTTGTTCAACCGGATAAACCACTTGGCTAACCGTATCGGCCGTAGTGTTTTGCTTATCAACGCTGATTACTTGCGGTTTAACCATCATGTCGTTGGCGAGTTTTTTCACTGCACTTGAGAAAGTGGCCGAGAACAACAGGTTTTGACGCTTCTTATTTACCGCTTGAAGGATCTTTTGGATATCGGCGCTAAAGCCCATGTCTAACATACGGTCGGCTTCGTCTAGGACTAAAAAGTCGACGTTCGACAGGCTTAAGTTACAGGCGGTAAGGTGCTCAAGTAAGCGACCTGGGGTGGCAACAATCACATCGGCGCCGCGTTTCAGCTTTTGCGCTTGTGTTTCTATCTTTACGCCACCATAAATGGTTAACACGCTGAAGTTTAAGTACTTGCAGTAAGCCGTAACGTTGTCAGCGACTTGAGCCGCAAGCTCACGGGTCGGCGTAAGGATTAATACGCGGGCATTCGACTTTAACGTTTCGCTTGGATTTTCAACCATCTTTTGCAGGATCGGCAGCGCGAAAGCGGCGGTTTTACCCGTACCGGTTTGGGCACTGGCTAAGACATCTTGGCCGCGGCGGATAGCAGGTATCGCTTGCTGCTGAATAGGCGTCATTTGTTGATAACCGCAATCTGAGATAGCGCGCAAAATCTCGGGGGAAAAACTAAAAGATTCAAATCTCATTTTGGATTCCTATCGTTCACTTATTCAAACATTCAAGCACCGCGAGCCTCTATTATTTACTCGACTAAGGAGAGAGGCGTGCCGACTGGCTCATTCTTCCACACAGATTTTATAAGAAAAATGGCGGGCGCGGAGTATAGCAAAAATTTCGGTTAAAACCTGAACTTTTTAGTGTTTTGGCATTTTATCTGCATCATTTTATCGCCAAGAGATAAAAGCCTTAGCGACGGCTCAGGCGGGATAGGGCCAATTTTGCAAGCACAGGGTTTGATCAGTACTGGATTGAGTATGCTCTTAGTAGAGTATGATTTAAGGTTGAGTGACGGCTGGCGGAAAGAACGGGCTAAAATAACGCGATAGAAAAATGCCGCAGTTTTGGCTGCGGCATTTTATATCTTGCTTATGACTAACCGAAGGTGCGTCTCAAGCCGAGGGCTTTCTCGGCATTATGCTTAAGCAGATGGGCGGCATCACCAATCAGATGGGTTGCGGCCAAGTTCTCTGCGCTTGAATGGGTGATGGAGTGTATGTTGCTGGCAATCTCGTTGACCACTTGACGCTGTTGATCCGCTGCGACCGCATTTTGCTGGGCAAAGGTGTGGATATCACTCACTTCTTGGTAAAGGGTATTCACATTGTCGGCGGACAGTTGGATGTCGCTAGCGCAGCGCTCGGCGTGTTGGCGGCTTTGTTCCATTTCTTTGGCCCATGCGTTGAGCATAGTGAACATCTTATCGACACTCTTTGAAATGCTGTTAGTCGACAGTTGGGTTCGGCTCGACAGCGCGCGCACTTCATCGGCGACCACGGCAAACCCACGGCCTTGTTCACCGGCTCGGGCAGCTTCAATGGCCGCATTGAGGGCGAGAAGATTGGTTTGCTCGGCGATGGAGTCAATTTCGCCCATCGCATTAGCAACTTGCTCGGCTTCTTTATTCAATTGATGGGCATTGTTAGCGGCATCGGCAACAGACTTGGCCAGTTGTTCCACTTTTTGAGTGTTGGCCTTCATATTGGCGCTGCTTTTAAGGCAGAGATCGTAGGCGGTATTGATGCTGGTGGACGTGAGATGGGTATTCTGCGCCACTTCTGTGATGGTTGAACTCATTTCTTCCATCGCGCCAGAGAGCTGTTCTAACTGACTTTTCTCTTGATCTAGGCTGACATAGGTTTGCTCGGTCGCGACCACTAATTGATCGGCAATCGCGTGCAATTGATTGGCTTGATCTTGAGTTCGCCCCAGTACGCCATTCATTTTGGCTTGCAGCATGATGAGCTGGAAATCGAGGATAGAAGACGTATCGGCACCCGAGTAGATGTAACGACTGATAGAGTCGTATTTGGTTTGCATTTCAATCAGTTTAGCGGGAATGCGAAAGGCCTCATCGTAGAAAATAGCCAAGTTTAGACTCATCAAAACCGCCCCCGCGATAATCACGCCCCAGCCCCAAAAGTAGCCTGCGATCAGTAAGCCTGTTGAGGCGACAACCGCCGAGAGGATACGTTTTTGCATTAAGCTTAAGGGCTTAGAAATGGATTTATCCAGTTTAAGTCTTTGGTATATCTCATTTGCTTTGCTGACGTAGGCGGCCTGAGGCTGAATACGTACCGATTGATAACCGACAATGGTGCCGTTTTCAGACAATGGCGAGACAAAGGCATCGACCCAATAGAAGCCACCATTTTTACAGCGGTTTTTCACTATGCCTCGCCAAGATTGGCCCGACTTAAGCTTTTCCCACATTTCTTTAAAGGCGGCGCTCGGCATATCGGGATGGCGAACCATGTTGTGGGCACTGCCAATTAACTCTTGGGCGCTATAGCCTGAGACTTCGGCAAAACGGGCATTAACGTATGTGATAACACCGCGAGTGTCGGTGGTGGAAATGAGTTCGTCCTGCGGTGTTAAGCGGATTTCTTGATCTGATCTCTGTGCATTCAGTGTTCTGTTGGCAGACGCGTTACTCTGGCTCATTTAGTGTGTCCATTCAGGGCCGATATGATTCATTGGGGTTCAGGGGCGCGGTGTTAGGCGCTAATTTTCTTGCGCTTACTCTCATTGGGGTAAGCTTGTTATGTGATAAGACTATCATTTTTGTATGGGTATAGGAGAGCGCTTTTTGATGGCTTACCCATGAAAATCAATCGTTCGTTGTATTTATAAGCTATTGCAAAATATAAAATTTTTAAGTAGTGCAAATACAGAATTAAACGAGCGTTTATCCTGCTGAAACGTAAATTTCAGTATTTTGTATAGGGTTATTTTTCCTCAGATAGTGAGTGGATATTAGACGCTCATGTTATCGACTAAATCTGCTCGGCGATATTGGACTAATGTTGTTGATTCAGTTGCCATATCGCGGCATTCATTAGGGCGCTTTATTCGTCTTAGTCTATTCTTTAATGGGCAACAAACTATGGCTTGCTGGGCGTGTGATTTATCTGGCTTTGCCTCAGTTTTGTCATCTTATTCGCACCCTTTAGCTCATTAGCTTAGGTTCGTAAGATCAGCTTCATTAGCTCATAGCGGGAATGCAACATAAGAGGATTTTCCCATGGCGATATCACTTAGACGTGGCGTAGCTAAATTGGCTACCGCGTCCTTGGGGACAGCAGCGGCACTGCCCCATTGGCGACGTTTGATTTTTGAACGTCTATTTGGCTTTCTTGCGCTTCTCTGCGTGCCCGTATATGTCACCAGCGTGTATTTATGTGTCATCGCCGATCTTTGGTCTATGGTGGTATTCGATACGCTGGCTTATCTTTTTTTACTATTTTTGCTGTATTTTCCTAAGCTTGCTGATAGCACGCGTTTTGGCTGTGGCTGCTTCTTGGGGTTTGCTATTGGCGTTGGTTTTTTGATTGCGATAGGTCCATCGGGTGCGGGGTTCTTCTGGTTATTTATCTTTCCGCCATTAGTTGGCATTTTCTTAGGAAGTCGCGCGAGTTTATATGCCCAATATTTGAATGGGCTGAGTCTGGTTCTGATTGGGCTTGCCTATCACTTTGGCTGGTTAAACTGGCCTGATATTCACGGTTACAGTTTGGGTATTTGGGCCGTTGTCGTGGTCAATTTTATTGTAACCAATGCCATGTTGACGCTAACCATCACTTACTTATTAGGTAAGTTGGCGGATTCACTCGATTCAACCTTAGCCTCACGCCAAGCGACTGTATTAGGGTTAGCCAAACTTGCCGAATACAGAGACAACGAAACGGGCGCGCATCTATTACGTATGCGGCAGTATTCAAAAATGCTCGCGGCGCAGCGACTGCAGGCCGACAATCCTCCGGCTGAATTGAACGATGATTTTATTCAAGATATTAGTCTATCGGCCATTTTGCACGACATAGGTAAAGTCGGTATTGCCGATGCTATTCTGCTCAAACCGGGTAAATTAACCCCGCAGGAGTTTGAGCAGATCAAAGCCCACCCTGTGATTGGTGGGCAAGTGTTACGCAGTTTGTTGGAATATGCGCCCCAATGTACTTTTATTCAGATGGGCCAAGATATTGCTTCGGGTCACCATGAAAAGTGGGATGGTAGTGGTTACCCCTTAGGGTTGAAAGGTGAGGATATTCCGCTTTCGGCGCGCATCGTTGCCTTGGTGGATGTCTATGATGCGCTTACTTCGCCGCGATGTTATAAGCAACCCTTTAGTCACCAAGAAGCCATCGATTTAATGATTGAAGGCAAAGGTAAGCATTTCGATCCTGAATTAGTCGATTGTTTTATGGCAATTCATCAGGAGTTTGAAGTGTTATCTAAGGCATCGCTGGATGATGCTTATCAGCCGATGGCGCAGCCCACTATGGTTTAGAGGCTCGTTTTTTTATCATGTTTTGAAAGCATGCTATTGAAATAGGACTAGGCCTTGAAAATACAGTATCAGCGCTAAAAAAAACGCCCAAGGCTTATAGCCTTGGGCGTTTTATTTTGTAGCATATAACGGATGTAGAAGATGATTTAAATGGCGACTCAAATCGCTACTTACCCGCGGGAGTGCTAAATCGCTCTAAATCGCTTTAGTCACTTTCGTTAACCACGCGAGTTCATCACCGGACATCAGCGGCGAAAGTGTATGGAACACTTGCTGATGGTAAGCATTGAACCAGTCGATTTCCCCTTGCGTTAGCAGGCTCTTATCGATAAGGCGGGCATCCATAGGGATCATAGTCAGTGCATCGAACTCATACATCTCACGCTCAGCGCCTTTCAGTGCTTCACAGTGTTGCACTACGACTAAGTTTTCTAAGCGAATGCCAAAACTCTCAGCGCGGTAGTAACCCGGCTCGTTGGAAAGCACCATACCGGGCATCAGTGCGATACCGTTGACATTTTTACCTATGCGCTGCGGACCTTCGTGCACACTTAAAAAGTGACCCACGCCATGGCCTGTGCCGTGGTCGTAATCAAAACCATGTTGCCATAAATACTGACGGGCGAATGCATCGAGCTGCTGGCCTGAAGTACCTTTAGGGAAGCGAGCTTGGTCTAGCGCGATATGACCTTTTAGCACCAGCGTGACCATTTTTTTATGTTCATCAGTCACTTTGCCAATCGCAATAGTACGGGTCACATCTGTAGTGCCATCAATATATTGCGCGCCAGAATCCACTAAGTAGATGCTGTCCATTGTCATCATCGCAGGTGTGCCATTGTTGTGATTGTAATGGCACATGGCGGCATTGGGGCCTGCTGCTGAAATGGTGTCGAAACTTGGCTCGCGATAGCACTCATCTTGCAGGCGGAAGCTTTCTAATTTATCGGCAAGCGTGGCTTCATCGTGCATACGCTTGGCGGCAACTTCGGCATCTAACCATGCAAGGAAGCGACTTACAGCAACGCCATCACGAATGTGACAAGCGCGCATTCCGGCAAGTTCTGAAGGATTTTTCTGTGCTTTAGGTAAAGAAACGGGATCAATTCCAGCAATCAATTTAGCCCCCGCTTCACGGGCGAGATTTTGCGCCCAAGCGTTAGCCGAGTTCGGATCGGCCAGCAGTTTGACGCCCTGCAAACTGGCAAGGGTATCGGCGAGCGTGGCTTCGTCCTTAAAGCTAACGCCTGCACCGACATGCTCCTCAATGCCCTCAGGGAGTTTGCTTAAATCGGTAAATAGCTGCATATCGCCATTAGCGTGGAGTAGGGCACTGCCGAGCACGACAGGCAGACGCGGAATATCGTTACCGCGAATGTTTAATAGCCAGCAGAAAGAATCTAAGGCGGCAATCAAAGCAACGTCCCCACCGGCTTTTTTCACTAAGGCGCCAATTTCAGTACGTTTTTGCAGACTGGTTTTACCGGCACTCTCGTTACTGAATAGCGTGATCGGCGCACTCGATGGTGCGGGGCGATCCTGCCAATGCAAATCGATAGGATTTTGTTCAACCGCTACTAATTCAATTTGGGCTTTGCTTAAGGTCGCTTTGGCATTTTCATACCAAGCTAAAGTATGTAAGCGTGCATCAAAGCCAACGCGAGATCCCGCTGGCAGCGTGTCACATAACCACTCAATTTGTGGCGTGTCGGTCAGGCTTTCATAGCTGAACAGTGCGGCATCCACTTGCAGACGAACTTGAACCGTATAACGGCCGTCGGTAAAGATAGTGGCTTTATCTTTCAATACGATAGCCATACCTGCCGAGCCAGTGAAGTTTGTTGCCCAGTATAAACGTTCGTTATGTTCTGGCACATATTCGCCTAGATACTCGTCGGCGCGGGGAATGATAAAAGCATCGAGATTGACAGAAGATAATTCGCTGCGAATGGCACCGAGGCGGCTGGCAATTGAATGTGACATATGGGCTCCAAGTGAGACTGGCACGCTGTGCGAGTCGGTAGGCAAAGCTTGCCTAAGGATAAATTGGTTTATGTTTATTTGAGTTCTAACCAGCTCGGATTATCGCAAGCCTAACGCGCGAGATGCAAGGGGAGCGAATAAAGGATTTTGTATACAATCGTGAATTTGTGCTGACTGTGATGAGCAAGCTAAGTGTTTTACCCTTAATTTATTTGTGTGATTCTTAGCATAAAACCTGAGTAAAACAAAATGTCAGTCATATTTTTTGTAGACTTGTTCCTTACAAATTAGCGACTTAAGTTTTATTCAATCGCTAACATTTGGACCCTATGCTAACATTTGCCATCTCCGCTCGGGGTCAGAGTGGGGCGCATGTATCAGTGGAGTAAGCGATGCAAATACTAACAATAGATGTGGGCGGTACGACAGCCCTGTTCGAACTTCAGCTCGCGGGACATACAGAACAATATAAAATCCCCACAGGCGAAGGTTTTAAAATTGAAGAGTTAAATAATCAAATCGCTGCGCTTGAACGCGATTACGATTTACAAGATTACCAATTAGCGATTGGCGTACCTGGACTCGTACAAAATAATCGTTTGGTTGCCTGTAAATCGTTACCCGGACTCAATGGTTTGAGTTTTGACACAGTGAAAACCCAAGGCGAGCTTAAGTTTATCTGCAACGATATGGATGCGGGTATGCAAGCCACGTGCGATGCCAAATATGCCTGTGAGTTGTTGGTCATGTGCGGCACTGGGATAGGGATGTCGATTGCGTTTAATGGGCAAGCTTTTACTGGAGCGACAGGGGTGGCAGGGGAGTTGGGCCATTGCCGCGTGATGACAGAATCAGGCGAATTTAGTTTAGAACAACTCGCCAGTGGCGATTCTGTGCGTAGCCGTAACATCACTACTCAGGATGATTTATACCGTGCGGGCAGTTACCTTGGTATGGGGCTGGCGTGGACAGTGAATTTATTTAATCCCAATCGGATTTGGCTCGCGGGTAACATGATGAACAGTGCTCCTTACTACAAAGGCTGCCTCGAAAGCTTAAAGCAAATGGCATTGAGCGCGCCCTTAGCTGAGATGAAAATCAACCGCGTCGATGATATGGAAACCTTAGTGTGCAGAGGTTTATCTGTGATGCTCGCAAGGGATTATCCACGCGTATAAGGATCATAGATGCTGTTTGCTTATGATTTTGAATTATTAGAGTTCAGCGGCTCAGCCCTAGCAATTTAAGCAGTATTCGCAGCATAAATAGTGAAATTGATAACAGGACAGGTGATGCCTTTGGCTTATCGTGTCCTGTTTTTTATGGCTAAAATAGTCAGCAAACCCTTAATTATCAAAGTAAATATTAGAAATAGTTGAACTGTATTTAATTGCTTTCTTATCAGACCACTACCTTAGTTGATAATATTTTGTTGCATTTTTATTGCGCTTACGTCTATGCTGATTATCGCAATGACAACGTTGTCATTGCGTGTAAAAGGCAAACCAGTTGAAAAACTGGGACGCAAAGCCTCCGGTCTAAGGGTTCGTCTGTACCTATGATAGCGGGGATACCACAGGTTTTTCTTCGTGCAATTGTCAGTCGTGTTGCATGGTCTTAAGAGAGTGTTGTTTCCTGTCTACGCTTTGTTTGCCTTATTGATTCATATAAAAAAATTCAATAGGGATATCTCATGTTCAAGACTCAAATTTCAACATCAGCCTTGCTGGTGGCATCGGCGCTGGCATCTACCGTGAGTGTCAGTGCATTTGCCGCAGCGCCCGGCAAACCGACTATAGGTTGGGGCGAAACCAAGTTCGCTATTATCGAAGTTAATCAAGCCGCTACGGCTTACAATCAGTTGGTGACCATTAAAGATGCTGCCGACGTGTCCGTCAGCTGGAACCTTTGGAGTGGTGATGTGGGCAATAAAGCCCAAGTGCTGCTCAACGGTAATGTAGCTTGGGAAGGCCCCTCAGGCGCTTCGGGCACCGCTAACTTTAAGGTGAACAAAGGCGGCCGTTATCAGATGCAAGTGCAACTGTGTAACAGCGATGGTTGTACGGCGAGCGATGCCAAAGAAATCCTCGTGGCCGATACCGATGGCAGCCATTTAGTGCCACTCAATGCTCCGCTTAAAGAAAACAATCGTCCATACGTTAACAAGTCGGGCAAAGTGGTCGGCAGTTACTTTGTAGAATGGGGCGTGTATGGCCGTAAGTTCCCTGTCGATAAAATCCCAGCACAGAACTTAACTCATATTTTATATGGCTTTACCCCTATTTGCGGTGGTGATGGCATTAACGATAGCTTGAAAGAAATCGACGGCAGTTTCCAAGCGTTGCAACGTGCCTGTAGTGGCCGTGAAGATTTTAAAGTCGCTATCCATGATCCTTGGGCGGCGGTCCAAATGCCACAGGCGGGCGTGAGTGACTACTCCGATCCCTACAAAGGCAACTTCGGCCAATTGATGGCGTTGAAGCAAGCCCACCCCGATCTAAAGATTTTGCCTTCGGTCGGTGGCTGGACGTTATCTGATCCCTTTTTCTACTTTGGCGATAAAACTAAGCGCGATACCTTTGTCGCATCGGTGAAGGAATTCCTGCAAACGTGGAAGTTCTTTGATGGTGTCGACATTGATTGGGAATATCCAGGTGGTGGCGGTGCGAATCCAAACTTAGGTAATGCCAATGACGGTGAAACCTATGTAACCCTGATGCGTGAACTGCGATCCATGCTCGACGAGTTAAGTGCTGAGACGGGTCGTACCTATGAACTGACTTCCGCAATTGGTATCGATGCTCAAAAAATGGCAAAGGTCGATTATCAGGCTGCTCAGCAGTACATGGATTACATCTTCTTGATGAGTTACGACTTCAATGGCGGTTGGACAAATACTGAACTCGGTCATCAAACCAATCTTTATGAGGCGAGTTGGGATCCTGATACTCGCTACACCACAGACAAGGGTATTAAAGCTCTGTTAACTCAAGGTGTTACCCCAGGAAAAATTGTGGTTGGTGCCGCTATGTACGGCCGCGGCTGGACAGGCGTGAATGGC
Organism: Shewanella sp. DAU305; assembly: GCF_026802235.1. Taxonomy (NCBI): domain Bacteria; kingdom Pseudomonadati; phylum Pseudomonadota; class Gammaproteobacteria; order Alteromonadales; family Shewanellaceae; genus Shewanella; species Shewanella sp. DAU305. The sequence continues at coordinate 3,938,861 of NZ_CP113808.1, read as the reverse complement.
TACACGGGCAATAACCCATTCACAGGGACAGCGACGGGCAAAGTGAAAGGCACATGGGAAGATGGCATAGTGGATTATCGCCAGATAGTGAACGAATACATGGGGAGCGGTTGGACTTACAGCTATGATGAAACGGCCGAGGCGCCATCATTGTTCAAGGCATCAACGGGTGATTTAATCACTTTCGATGATGCTCGTTCCGTTAAAGCTAAGGGCCAATATGTGCTTGCCAATCAGTTAGGTGGTTTATTTGCATGGGAAATTGATGCCGATAACGGCGATATTCTAAATGCGATGCACGAAGGTTTAGGTCATGGCGAAGGAACTACGCCACCGGTGAATAAAGCGCCAATTGCTAATGCGGGCGCGGATGTGAATGTCACAGGTCCCGCCGATGTGGTGCTCAATGGTAGCGGTTCGCGTGATCCTGAAAATGAGGCGCTAACGTATCTTTGGGCTCAAGTGTCTGGCCCAACGATTGCCATCACAAACGCCGATATGGCGAATGCGGCGATTCAATTGGCTGCAACGCAAACTGATGTTGCCTATAGTTTTAGTCTTAAAGTCACTGATCCAGAAGGGTTATCTGCTACAGATTCAGTGACAGTGACCAATAAGGCGGATACTCCGAACCAAGCTCCCGTGGTGAGTGTAGCTGCCACTGCAACAGTGGAAGCGGGTAAAACTGTTAGCATAATGGCGAGTGCCTCTGATGCCGACGGTGATGCCTTAACTTACGCTTGGACTGTGCCCGCTGGCGTGTCGGCAACCGGACAAAATAGTGCCACCTTAGTGGTCACTGGGCCTAATGTCACCGAAGCGACCAGCTATGGTTTGAGCGTGCTGGTTTCCGATGGTGCCTTGGATGCGAGCGCATCGACGAATCTCACCGTGACGCCAAAAGTGATCGGTGGTGGTTGTGATGCAACCGATCCTAATGCCGGTAACTATCCTGCTTGGCAAGCCAGTGTGGTGTACAACACGGGCGATACTGTGAGTCACAGTCAGTTGGTATGGAAAGCGAAGTACTGGACGCAGGGCAATACGCCATCCCGCACCGCTGATCAATGGCAGCTACTCAGCCAAGTTGATCTCGGTTGGGATGCGGGTGTGGTGTATAACGGCGGTCAAACCACCAGCTATAACGGTCGTGTGTGGAAGGCGAGTTACTGGACTAAAGGTGATGTACCAGGCGTTGCGGCGGTATGGGTTGATATTGGCGCAGCAAGCTGTCCTTAATCATCCAACATACTAATATTATTTGAGTTATAGAGAAAAAAGCCCTGCGATAATGCAGGGCTTTTTATGACGCAATTAGGCTCATTGAAGACAGATTTAATCAATCTTAAGCAGTTCTACATCAAAAATGAGCACTGAACCACCGCCAATCTTGCCCGTGCTGCTGTTGCCGTAGGCGAGTTCACTCGGGATAAAGAAACGCACTTTATCGCCAACGACCATAAGTTGTACGCCCTCGGTCCAACCTTTAATCACCCGATTAAGCGGAAATGCGATAGGCTCTCCGCGATCAACCGAACTATCAAACACAGTACCGTCGATCAAAGTGCCATGGTAATGCACTGTCACTGTATCGCTGGCTTTAGGATGAACTGTGCCATCGCCCTTAGTTAACACTTGATATTGCAAACCCGAAGCTGTGGTGATGACACCTTCTTTGGTTTTGTTTTGCGTTAAAAATTCATTGCCTAAACGGATATTCTCTTGTGCGGCTTTTTGGCCGTTCATCGAGGTAAAAAAGTAAAAAATCACCCCAGCAATCACAGCAACGGCAAGTAACATTTTCATATAAAGAGCACCTTAGTTAATTTTCGCCATATTATCAGTTTTTTAGCTTGAGATGCTATTGGCACTCGCACCTGCGTTGAGCGGGATATCTGTTGCTACCACTTCAAGGCGTTAAAAATCCCCTCAAGACTTTATCCCGCTTTAGAGATCGCTTAATCTGTGGGCTTAAGACTCAATAAAAATTCAATAAAAACAGATAAAAACTAGAATTTAGATAATAAACAAGGAAAGTCTATGTTAAACAAAGCGGCAAAACCTTTGGTCAAACTCGTCGACCGATATCTACCCGATCCCTATATTTTCGTCCTTTTACTCACCTTAGTGGTGTTAATTGCAGCTGTGGTCGCAGAACACAAAACTCCGCTGGAAGTCATCAATTATTGGGGCGATGGCTTTTGGACCTTGCTGAGTTTTTCGATGCAGATGCTGTTAGTGCTGGTGGCGGGATTCATGCTGGCAAGCTCGCCGCCGATTAAAAAGCTGCTCGATGCGATTGCAGGATTCGCTAAATCGGCACCGCAAGCCATTATTTTAGTAACCTTGGTTTCACTGGCCGCCAGTTGGGTTAACTGGGGATTCGGGCTAGTGGTGGGCGCGTTATTTGCCAAAGCCTTAGCGCGTAAAGTGAAAGTGGATTATCGGCTGCTGGTCGCCAGCGCCTATTCTGGCTTTGTGGTTTGGCATGGTGGGCTTGCGGGTTCTATCCCATTAACCATAGCAACGGCGGGGCATTTCTCTGAAGCACAAATTGGCATTATCCCCACCAGTGAAACCATTTTCGCGAGCTTTAACTTACTGTTAGTGGCGATTCTGTTTGTGGTTATGCCCTTAGTGAATCGTTTTATGCTGCCTGAAGACAAGGACAGCATTTATGTCGACCCAAGCGCCCTTGACGACAAAGGCAGCGAACCCGCAGCTTCGGCGCTGGAGCTTAACCCTGCCAATGTGAGCGAGCGTCAGCCTGAAAACCGTCCTGCGGATAAGTTAGAAAATAGCCGCTTACTCGGCTGGAGTGTCGGTGGCGCTGGGCTTGTGTACTTAGGCTATTACTTTTGGGTACAGGGCGGCAGCTTAAACCTTAACTTAGTGAACTTCTTATTCTTGTTTCTCGCCATCCTCTTACATCAAACGCCACGCAGTTTATTAACCAGCTTGAATGAGGCCATTAAGGGCGGCGCAGGGATTGTGATCCAATTCCCTTTCTATGCGGGCATTATGGCGGTGATGGTGCAGTCGGGTTTAGCCCAAAGTATTTCGGAAGGTTTTGTGGCCATAGCCAGTGCCGAGAGCCTGCCATTTTGGAGCTTTATTAGCGCGGGAATTGTGAATATTTTTGTGCCATCGGGTGGTGGTCAGTGGGCCGTGCAGGCGCCGATTATGTTACCCGCTGCCGAAGCCTTGGGTGCCGATGTTGCTCGGGTAGCTATGGCCGTAGCTTGGGGTGATGCCTGGACTAACTTGATTCAACCTTTCTGGGCACTGCCCGTGCTGGCAATTGCGGGCTTAAAAGCACGGGATATTATGGGTTTTTGTTTAATGCAGCTGATGATCACAGGCGTGATTATCAGTATCGCGTTGAGCTGGTTTTAAAGATAATAAACAGTGCAAAACTAAACAGGGTAATTCTATGATTACCCTGTTTTTTAGTTAAGGTTTCAATGATATTAATCGCTTGAACCATTTACTTTTTTTGTTGCTTCATCAGCAGTGATTTGACCAAATAGAGCTGACATCATATAGCTAATACGATTCGCAGCATTACCAAACTTACTCGGGTTCGCAGTATAGGGTACTTGAAACTTAACACTGCCAACTCTTTGGCCATTCTGAAATGCGTTAATTTCAGCGCTTTTTAAATATAATGCCAAGTCCCAAGTCCAATTACCTTCATATTCTAATGTGAGTTTATTTAAATCATGTTTAGAACCATCAGGCTGCACTGTGTAGGTGTAATTATTTGCTTTTAGCCATGTCTCCATTGTTTCTTGGAAGCCGTCACGTGTTTCTTTATCCTTAATAATGACTATTTCTACATTGTTAGTATTTGTTTCTATTGGTTTTGCTGTATAGCGAGGTGCGGCACAACCCGATAGTATTGCAACACCCAAAACTGCAACTAAAAATTTTTTCATAATTTAACCTTTGTTTTTATATTAAAATAAGTTAAAGCGTTTTAGTGACAAACTTTAGATTTTCATAGAATCCATAGCTTGCTAGATAAACATATCTACGGCGCCGGTTTTTATGCCATAACCCAGCACGGTTAAGTTAGCGACAACGGTGAGCCAGAAGACGTTTCTAAATGAGGCTTTAACTGACTTGTGCCTTAACACGTTTTGGGCAAACAGGGCGCCGGGCCAACCGCCCATGAGCGCCAGCAGATGCAAAGTGCTTTCTTTAGTGCGCCATTTACCGCGTTTTGCGGCGGATTTATCGATAGCGTAGGCGATAAAGGTTAGCAGGCTCAGTGTGAGGTACATACCCGCAATGCCGTAGGGCAACATATGTTGCTGCGCTGCGCCGATTAAACCAGCAAGAAAAATCACCACCAATAACAGTGGCATAAGGCTTGAGCCTGAAGCGGCTGCATTGGATTTTTGAGTGCGACTACTTTGGGCGCGATTGTTTGTTTGGGCACGATTATTTGAAGTGCGACTGTTCTGAGCGCGATTGTTTTGTGGTCGACTCTTTTGAGCACGATTTGTTTGAGGTGAAGCGCTGTTGCCCGTTTTGGCCGGTTTTTTGTTCGTCATTATCTGGTATCAATCTCGTGTCAGTGTTTTTAAGCTTGCTTGTGTTCTTGTGATGCCGCGTATTTTTTAAACGCGAGGTGGCGCCAAAGTTTTTCCAATGGCCCTTGCTTGAAATAGCGTAAGTACAGGCTGGCTAACAGTAATTGCACTACTGAATAAACCAGTGCCATAGCCATGTATCCCCATCTGTCTAGACTCAATAGCAATTCGGGGGCGAAGTGCCTAAACACTAACACGCCAACGATGGATTGCAGAATATAGAGGCTAAAGGCGAGTTTGCCAACATTTTGCAGTGGCGTGAGTCTATTCGGATTATTTTGGCAAATTTTAACCATAATATGAATGTAAATCAGCGCCATAGGAATAGCGCTTAGCATGATTAACACATCTGAAAACGTGACTAGAATAGGGTTGTCCGTAAAGTCTAAACCGGTATCAAGTAGCGATACTGTCACGCTGGCTAGCACTAATTTAAGCAGTTGTGGTTTGCTAAAACCCCGCTCAAAAGTCCCCTGTTGATACAAGGCCATGCCGAGCAGCATCAAGCCCGCCGTAAACCACATTATGGTAAAAGGGATCACCAGCGCCATATAACCCACTTGCATCAAATGCAGAAACAGTTGGTCGGAATAGCCTGAGGTCCATGCGCTGTATTGCTCTGCAAATAGACTCGATTCTCGAGTGAAAGGTTCATCGCTGCCCGTAAGGCTAATCAGCGTGATGATCACTAAGGCGCTTAAAATAAAAATATTCGCTTTGCGCTTAAGGGCTTCAATACTTAAATCTTTGTAACACAAAGCTAAAAATCCGCTGATCCCATAGGTTAATAAAATATCACCAGGCCAGATAATGATGCCGTGGAGTAAACCAAACACCATTAGCCATTTCAAACGTGAGCGCAGTAAAGGATATGCTTCTAGGCCTTTGGCGCTAAATCGCTGATATTGAATAAAAAGCCCGACGCCAAACAAGATGGAAAACAGACTGATAAAGCGCGCCTCGATGAAAAAGTTACTGAACACTTTGATTATGTGATCCGACAGCGGCGGCGTTTCGTGGGGCGCATAGCCAAAAAAAGTAATGCCCATAAAATAGATATTCATAAAAAATATCCCCAACACGGCTAAGCCGCGAATGGCATCGAGATTGGCATTACGCTGTGCAGGAATCGCCATTACGACTGGCTGCGTGGAGTCTGATCTTGACCAAGGGTCTTTAGGTAAGTTGGCTGGCACGTTAGCTGAGTTCCTTTCGCTAGTAGGCATGTTCGACTTTTCACTGGGATTTGTGAGGGCTAGCTAGCAGGCGCTAGCCCCCAATGAAATACAGCCAATACAAAAAGTGAAATACAAAAAAGATAGCAAGTGAAATATAGAAAGTGACTGAGAAGAGTGAAGATCCACTACTCGCCGATATCTTCGTTCCAGAGTGTGGGATGGTTAGCGATAAAGTCATGCATCAGTTGTTTGCACTCGGCGTTATCGACCACAGTGACATCAACGCCGCGGGATTTGACATAGGCTTCTGGCCCTTGAAAGGTGGTGTTTTCACCGACGATGACTTTAGGTATGCCATAAAGTAATACCGCGCCGCTGCACATATCACAGGGCGATAGGGTGGAATACAAGGTTGCTCTTTGGTACTCGGCGGCGCTAAATCGGCCGGCATTTTCGAGGCAATCCATTTCGGCATGCAGTACTGAACTGCCTTTTTGTACCCGTTTATTGTGGCCGCGCCCGACGATTTTGCCATCGATCACTAATACCGAACCAATGGGGATGCCGCCCTCGGCGAGTCCTTGTTTGGCTTCTTCAATGGCTGCCGCTAAAAATTCATCCATCCTGATATCCTTAAAATATGAACCCTGAATATTAAACTCAGCATAGCACTCGTTTGGGAGACAATCTAAATGGTTTTGATTTGTTGCTTCAATAAGTCCATCAGGCTATCGAGAATCGGCAGCGAAGCCATTTCTGGCCGATAAATCAGGCAGATATCGGCGGGGATGGTTTGTTTTAATTTAATAAACTTTACCCTAGGCCAAGGCTGTGATGCATAACTTTGCGGCACTATGGATACCCTGTTATCGCCAGCGATGATCGCCATTAAGCTATTGGGCTCGACCATTTCCTGTACCAGTTGCGGCATAAATCCTGCGGCCTGACAGCTGGCGATAATCAAATCGCTAGAGGCGGAGTTGGCACGGCTGAGTAAGGTAAATGGCTCATCTTTGAGTTCACTCAAGTCGATGCTTTTACGTCTGGCTAAGGGATGTTTATTTGCCAGCGCTAACACCATAGGTTCGCTGGTGATGGTTTCGGCGATTAGGTGCGGCAGATTTAAGGTGTCGGCGTAGCGCACTAGGCCAAAATCGATTTCTTGATGCGCTAAGGCGACTTTTTGAGTTTCAGGTGATAACTCTTGAAAGATCAGTTCATTATCAGGGCATTGTTTGCGAAAGCTTTTCAGTATGTCACCAAATCCCATCCAAAACAGCGAGCTCATGATGCCAATCCGAATATGGTTTCTATCGAGTCGTCCAAGCTGAGCCACTTGCTCCAATGAGGTATTCACCAGCGCGAATATTTGCTCGCACTTTTCTCTTAACAATTGGCCATAGGGTGTGAGCTCTACTTGCCGAGTGCTGCGAGTGAACAGCTCAACACCAAGGAGCGATTCCAACTCTTTGATTTGTGCGCTCAGCGGAGATTTCGATAGATGCAGTTGCTCGGCGGCAGCGGTAAAGTTTTTTACTTCAGCAACCCGATGGAAATACCGCAGCATCTTCAAGGTGACGAGTTCTGGTGCGTTTATCTTGCTCATCTCAGGCTCACTATTTTTATTTATTGTCCTTTTTATCAGCACAATAGTGCGGTTAATCGCGATTATTTGCAACCCCAAGCCTGCTTATACTGAGGGCGTTTACTCTTTCACTCCTTTGCTATGAGGTACCTTGTATGAGCCATGATCCTGTTATTAATGCCCTTGCGACGATTCGAGCCCGTAAACCGAATTTCTCTCCCCGTGCTGCTATGATTTTGGGCTCAGGGCTTGGCGCGTTTGCCGATAATTTAGATAACAAAGTGGTGATCCCCTATGAAGATTTAGACGGCTTTCCCGTGAGTACCGTCGTCGGTCACTCGGGAGAGCTAGTGCTCGGCAGCTTACATGGCGTAGACATAGTGTGCATGAAAGGCCGCGGGCATTTTTACGAGCACCAAAGCATGAAGGTGATGACGACGCCTGTGCGTACTTTCAAACGCTTAGGGTGTGAATTGTTACTAGTGACTAACGCTGCGGGGTCATTACGACCAGAGCGGATCGGCGTGGGATCATTAGTGATTTTCAGCGATCACATCAACACTATGCCGGGTACGCCCATGACGGGCGCAAACGATGAAAGTTACGGTCCACGTTTTTTTAGCTTGGCCAATGCTTATGATAAAGACCTGAGAGCAGAAGCCTTAAGTGTCGCAAAAGCCGCAGGCATTGCAGCGAATCAAGGGGTATTTGTGTCTTACTCTGGCCCGTGTTTTGAAACCGCGGCCGAAATCCGCATGATGCAAATCATCGGTGGCGATGTAGTGGGAATGTCTGTGGTGCCAGAGGTGATTTCGGCGGCGCATTGTGGTTTGCCCGTCTTGGCTGTGTGTGCCATTACCAATATGGCCGAAGGATTGGGGGACGTGCTGTTATCCCATGAACAAACCTTAACATGTGCCAAGCTTGCCGAAGCCGACTTTATCCGTTTGATTGAGCGTTTTACCGCCAGTCATTTTGCTTAACATCTGGTTTAACTGGGCTGCTATATAGGGTAGTGCTGCGATAAAGGGCTGCTATTTTAAAATCTCGTATTTAACAGGTCGAATTAAGATTTCGTATTTAAGAGCTCATATTTAAGAGCTCATATTTAACAGTTCGGATTTAAAAGTCCGCACTTAAAAATCCTTACTTAAAAGTGAGCGAGCAAGGCGCCGTGCAATTGCGCTAACCGAGTTTTTTAACGAAATACGGCTGAAGGCTAAAAAGTAAAAGGGAGCTTAGCTCCCTTTTTAGATGCAGACATTAAGCACAGCGCTCGTGTAAAACGCTTATTTCTGTGGTTTTTCTGAAATCCACAACTTGATATGTCCTTTCACCACAACCACACCTTGGGTGTCGTAGGCGGTAACGGGAACGAGCATATCGCCAGGAGTCCATTGCTCTGGCGTCACTTCGGCGATACACAAAATATCGCTGCCGGCTTTAGCGGTATAATCCAAACTCATGCCCTTAGGGATCCAACGTAAATGCTTTGGAATTGAGGCTTCGGCCATCACGCCCATCGCCATTTCTAGGCCGTTACAAATCGCAATCACATGCACAGTTTTTATATGATTATGAACAGCATGGCGTTTTTTAATTAAACAGGCGCAATGATTAAGGCGTAATTCAGTGATCAGTGGTTTGATGGTGCCGAAATAGGGCGCCATGCGTGAAACCATGATTGAAAACAGTTTTTGGCCGAAGGGATAACGGCGAGTCTTATGGTAGAGCGCGAGCACTTTATTTGGTTTTTGTTCTGCAGTGCTAGAAGAGTCTGTCTGGCTCATGGTCATCCTTAATAATGGTGCAAAAGGGTATTGTTATCTTGAGCCTGTTCCAAGTTGGGTTTGGACTGCTCTGGTCGGATGAGTGTAACATTAGGATAACAACAAATACCAGTCGACTTAATTAAGCAAACTTCATTTCGCGGTTTTTAGTGTAACACCGTATAATTGCGGCCAATTTGTCGTTTAGCGGCAATGGCATATTGATTTAACTACAAGGACTCACAGTGAAATATTTGCTGACGTATTTTAAGGGAATGGCCATGGGCGCTGCCGATGTCGTGCCAGGCGTTTCGGGCGGCACCATAGCGTTTATTACCGGTATTCTCGATACCTTGCTCGACAGTGTAAAACGCATCAATCCTTCCCTTTGGGGCGTGATTAAGTCGCAGGGCATAAAAGGGGCATTTGCCCATATTAATGGTGGCTTTTTAGTGAGTCTGCTGGCGGGGATCCTGACCAGTATTTTTACCTTTGCTAAGCTGATCTCTTGGTTACTGGCGACGCATCCGATCCCGATTTGGTCGTTCTTTTTTGGGCTTATTCTTATCTCTGTTGTGCATATGCTTAAGCAAGTGAGTGGTTTCACTGTGGCACGTTTAGGTTTATTTGCTCTTGGTGTGCTGGCTGCATGGGCGATAACTGTGTTGAATCCGGTCGCGGTAGAAGCCAGTTACATGAATATCTTCTTCGGTGGCGCGATTGCCATTTGCGCCATGGTGTTACCAGGGATCTCTGGCAGTTTTATCTTATTATTACTGGGTTTATATCCCGTGGTTTTAGCAGCGGCTAAAAATATTCAGCTGGATATTTTGGCCTGTTTCGCCGTTGGCGCTGTGATGGGATTACTGACATTCAGTCATCTATTGTCGGCACTGCTGCGTAAGCACCACGATGCCACTATCGTGTTTCTAACTGGATTAATGTTAGGCACCTTAGGTAAAATTTGGCCATGGAAAGAAACCTTAACTTGGCGGACTAACTCCCACGGTGAGCAAGTGCCTTTGCTGGAGCAAAATATTTCGCCGCTTAATTTTGAGCAAGTGACGGGCCTACCTTCGCAACTCGCCTTTGCGATTGTGTGTATGCTGGCGGCGATTGCACTGGTATGGGGTTTAGAGAAAGTGGGTAAAAGGGATTAATCCTTCATTTTGACTGGATTGGTTTACACAACAAAAAGCAGCGAATATTCGTTGCTTTTTTGTTTTTGATACCCTGAGATAATATTGAATTAAGCTTGATTGGCTTTAATTTCCCGCAGGTAACGGTAAATCGAATGTACCGAAATCCCCAATCGAGTAGCAGCGACTTGGGCGCTGTCTTTGAGCTCAAAAATACCTAACTCATGCAATTGATTGACGATTTCACGGCTTTTTTGTGAGGGTGAAATCCCAGGGTTGGAGCGCACTTCATGGTTGATACTGTCAATCGTGCTATGCAGCGCTTCATCGATATTGCGGGCAAATATCTCTGGTGAGCTGGTTACTTCAGTGCTGAAGAGATTATCCGGCATCATAGTGCGCAGTACAGATTGCAGCGGCGCATCCATGTCGCTGTTAATGCACAGCAAACCTATGGGCTGATTTTTACTGTTGCGGATAACTGTCGTGATCGATCTTAGCGTCTTACCATTGGCGCATTTAGTTAGGTAAGAGTTAGAAATATCCTGACCTGTCTTGAGTTTAAGCAAGGCAAGGTTGGTTATCGGCGCACCCACTTCTCGACCTGTGACATGGCCATTGGCAATTTTGACCACAGACGGATGTTTCGCATCTAGGCTGTGCAATACCACTTCTGTGTGCTGACCATACATAGCAGCGATGCCATCGACGATATTTTCGACCGATTTCAGAATGTCCAGATCACTTTGCGTTAAATCTTGCAGTTTCACAATTTCAACCTTTGGTTATTAACCCGCCATTATTCAGCGGGTTAAAATCATTATGCCGACATAATATCGATAATAGTGACATCTGTGGATGACATGCCATTGAGGATCATTTTGCCAATGTTTTTAATGGTTTTTTCAACATCGGTTGCAATAATACCTTGGCCGGAGACATTGTGACTACTGAGCGCCATCAAAAATGAGCGCACGGCCGCACTGGAGGACGTGCTGACCTTCATGGCGCAGGAAGCTTTAGCGCCGTCACACACCATGCCCGAGCTGTCACTGATCACGTTTTGAATCGCGAAACAGGATTGTTCGAACGAACCTCCCGCCAAATACACCATGGCCATAGACGCGGCGGCGCTGGTGACTGTATTACCACAAAATGCTGACAGCGGCGGATAGTGGGACTTGATATAAATTGCCCCGAGATGGCTCATGATCAACGCGCGGGCGAGTTGTTCTTCAGAAACCTTGTAACATTGCGCCGTTAATACCACGGGAATGGTCGCGGCGATGCCTTGGTTGCCACTGCCAAGATTACTCATGGCGGGCAAATTAGCACCGCCCATGCGCGCATCTGAGGCTGCAGCCGTTAACATCACTATTTTATTCAGTAAATCTTCACCAATAATGCCGGCGGCTATGCCGCTTTTCATGGTGCGGCCGACTTCGAGTCCATAGGGATTGGCCATGCCTTCATCGGATAACTTGCCGTTTAACTCAGAGGCCTCGAGGATGAACTTGATCTCTTCGAAGGGGACTTCTTGGGCGAAGCGATAAATGGATTCGATAGTGATATCCACGCCTTCACAGATGGAACCCGTGGCTTTGGCTTGCGTGCTATCGGCACTGAAGACTGACTCACCGTTGAGGCGCTTTTCGGCAATAAGCGTATGGCCACCACAGATTTTCACTAGGGCTTCGCGGTCGCCTTTTTTTGCGATAACGCAGCAATAAATAAATTCTGCGGTTTCAGTGCGCTCGACTGTGACTTCACCCGCATCGATCAGTGCCTGTGCTCTAGCAACTTGTTCTGGCGTAATCACAGCCAACACTTCCAAGCCCGCATCAGGATTACCGGCAATGGCGCCTGCCGCAGCGGCAATCGCAAGACCAATTTTGCCTGTACCAGGTACAAACACACCCATAGAGTTTTTATAAAGATTGTCAGACACTTGTACAGCAATTGAATCGGGCTCAACACCTAGTAAGGCGCGAGCGACGGCGGCGGCGTAAGCGGCGGCAATGGGCTCAGTGCAGCCTAATGCGGGCTTAACGACTTGTTTGATGATGTTAATATACTGCTGCCATTGGGGTTTCATCAGCTTACAACCTTTTGTTAATACTTAAATTTTCACGTGTGCTATCGCTTCAACTTCCACTTTAACGCCCAGTGGAAGATCCTTCACCGCAAAACAGCTACGCGCTGGGCAGTCAGTTTTAAAATAGGTTTTATACACTTCGTTAAAGGCGGCAAAGTCACTGATCTCAGCAAGATAACAAGTGGTTTTGAGAACCGTTTCTAAGCTACCGCCACCCGCTTCAAGCACGTATTTGAGATTGTCTAGCGACTGAATCGATTGTGCGGTGATCCCACCGTCAACTACGCCGCCTTTCTCTTTACAAACGGGGAGTTGGCCAGAGGTGAAGATGAGATTGCCATAGCTCGTACCGTGTGAATAAGGGCCAATGGCTGCGGGAGCGTTTTCTGCGTGGATAATGGTTTTCATTGTCTCTCCAACGTGCAAATAAAATTGAATGCCGCGGTCGGCTGATGTGCAACATTATTTGTATTTTTTGCATTTATTGCAATTATTTTTTAAAAAATTTCACTTGAGACTGTGATTTATGCGCTATTTATCCCGTTTTTAGTCAAGTTGTGAGCGTTAACTCTTTGTTCAACAAAAGTTGAGTATAATGGTTGCTGAGTTTGTTTTGTTCAAATATATTTGCACAAAATAATAGCAACAAGGTAAAGGTGAAATAATGGATGCAACAATTACTGCTGCACAGTGGAAAGCAGATACCCGCTTCGATAGTACGGATTGGGGCTGGATAATCATGAGTATCGGTATGGCAATTGGCGCGGGGATCGTGTTCTTGCCTGTTCAGGTCGGTTTAATGGGTCTATGGGTGTTCTTACTGTCAGGCATTATTGGCTATCCAGCCATGTATATGTTTCAGCGGTTATTTATCAATACCTTAGCTGAATCACCTGAGTGTAAGGATTACCCGAGTGTGATTTCGGGTTACTTAGGTAAAAACTGGGGCATGTTGTTGGGCGGTTTGTACTTCATCATGCTGGTTATTTGGGTGTTTGTGTATTCAACGGCCATTACTAACGACAGTGCTTCTTTTTTACAGAGCTTTGGGGTGACGAAAGAGTTGTTGTCACATAATCCCTTCTACGGGTTAGCGCTGATCTGCGGCTTAGTTGCTTTAGCATCCCGCGGCGAAAATCTACTGTTTAAGATCTCCACTTTTATGGTGCTGACTAAGCTGGGCGTTGTGGCTGTGTTAGGGCTATTGATGGTGGACAAGTGGGATATCAATAATATTGGCGCTATTCCGGCAACGGGAGATTGGTTAAAAGATGCGGTCGTTATGCTGCCCTTTACGCTGACATCGATTCTGTTTATTCAAAGCTTAAGCCCTATGGTGATTTCATACCGTTCGCGGGAAAAATCCTTAGCCGTGGCGCGCTTTAAAGCGATGCGCGCCATGAATATTGCCTTTGGTGTCTTGTTTGTCGTGGTGTTCTTTTATGCTGTGTCATTCACGCTCGCTATGGGTCATGAACAAGCGGTGCGCGCATCGGAAGAAAATATCTCAGCCTTAGCCATGGTCGCCCAAGGTATGCAGGGACAAACACTGAAATTACTGAGTCTGACACTGAACATTTTTGCGGTAATGACGGCTTACTTTGGGGTGTATCTTGGTTTCAGGGAAGCTTGCCAAGGGCTAACCATGAATATGCTGCGTCGATATATGCCTGAAGATCGCATCAACAAAAAGCTTGTGGGTTACGGCATCATGATTTTCACGATTCTACTGTCGTGGGGCGCGATTGTATTGAATGCGCCAGTGCTGAGCTTTACGTCGATTTGCAGTCCAATCTTTGGTTTGGTCGGGTGTTTGATCCCTGCTTATTTAGTGTATCAAGTGCCTGCACTGCATAAGTACAAAGGCGCGTCGCTGTACATCATTATCATCACAGGTTTATTGCTATGTGTATCACCTTTCCTAGCGTTTAGTTAATATTCACGCGAGTTAAAACCGCTGAAGCAGCTAACATCGCGATAAAATCCAAATATTGCAAAAGCAGGTATTGGATCACTCAATACTTGCTTTTTTATGTGATACTTAATGCTCTGATTGGTCATTTTGTCTAAAGTGAATATGGGTTTATAGACTTAATGAGCTCTGATGTAAGTTTTTTACTGCTGTGTTCCAAGCGTTATTGTGCTCACAGTGGGACGCCCTATAATGGCGCACAGAACTTTAGTAGTACCTCTTTCTCTGGCGCTAAATCATATTAAGGAATGTCATAATGCAAAGACGCAATTTTTTAAAAAGTGCGGCTATTTTGTCGACTGCGGGGTTTATCACGCCGGTACTGGCATCTTCCTCTAAATCGAGTGTCGTTGAACCTAGCTCAAGTGATGGACGCCGCCGTTTTATCTTAACCAACACTTACCATCTTGTTGCTCCTGAAGGCTCTGAGGGCGTGGTTAAGTTGTGGATCCCTTTGCCTGAAGACACGCAATTCCAACGGGTTAGTAAGCTGAATTTCACCGGCAGTTTTAAAGATGCCTATATCAGCTCAAACAACAGTTATGGCGCTAAAACGCTGTTTGCGACTTGGCCAGATGCCAAAGACAGCATGACAATGACCGTTGAGTTAGACATTGAAACCTTAGATTGGGAACCGGTTAAAAGCGGCGCTTTGACTCACTATCGCACACCAACACAGATCCACTATCCTGCAGATGTAGAACGTTATTTACTGCCGACTAAACATATGCCGATTAACGGTATTGTGCAGCAAACGGCGGATAAAATCGTCGGTAGCGAAACTGAGCCACTGAAACAAGCGCGACTGATTTACCTTTGGGTTAGCGCTAATATGTTCCGTGACAATAGTGTGATTGGCTGTGGTACAGGTGATGTGGCCAGCATTTTAGAAAGTGGCAAGTTAGGCGGTAAGTGTACCGACATTAACTCGGTATTTGTGGCGTTAATGCGCGCTGTGGGTATCCCTGCCCGTGAAATGTTTGGTATTCGCTTGGGTCAGGCGATCAAGATGGGTCATTATTCTAAAAAGGCCTTTGGGAGCGCCGATGACAAAGGGGCTGCCGATGTCAGTGGCGGTCAACATTGCCGCGCTATGTTCTATTTAGCGGGTTATGGTTGGTTGCCAGCCGATCCTGCCGATGTGACTAAAATGCGCTTAACAGAGAAAAAAGAACACAGCGATCCTGCGGTTCAGGCAGTGAATGATTACCTCTTTGGTAACTGGGAAATGAATTGGGTTGGCTTTAACTATGGCCGCGACTTTGATTTATTCCCTGAAGCCGAGCAGACACCACTGAATAACTTTGGTTATCCCTATGCGGAAGTCGATGGCGATCCTGTGAATTATTATGAGCCAAAAGTGTTTGCCTATGACTACCAGTCAATCGAACAACGCTAAGGGACTCTTAGCGACGATGGCCGCCGCAGTGATTGCTGCGGTTGCATCAAGCCTATGCTGTATTGCCCCGCTTATTTATTTGGTGTTCGGGGTGTCGGCCGCGAGCCTGTCA
The DNA here is from genome assembly GCF_026802235.1 of Shewanella sp. DAU305. Lineage (NCBI taxonomy): Bacteria > Pseudomonadati > Pseudomonadota > Gammaproteobacteria > Alteromonadales > Shewanellaceae > Shewanella > Shewanella sp. DAU305. Next base: position 3,923,014 of record NZ_CP113808.1, on the reverse strand, counting down.
GGGATTGAGCAACTGAGCTGGCTTCAAGTGCCCATGTTGATACTGTCTACTGGACTTATCCTGATAGGATTTTGGCGGCTCTATTTTGCAAAAAAGCCACTGTGTACTGCGACGTTGAGTCGTACTCAGATGGTGTGGCTGTACTGGTTAACTGTGCCTGTCGTGCTGGCATTTCAGTTATATCCTTTTGTATTACCTTGGTTATTAGAGGTGTTCGAATGAAGTTAGTGTTATTTCTCGCCTTGAGTTTGTGTTCAGCACCCACTTGGGCGGCAAACGTGCTGGTTACCTTAGATGTAAAGGGCATGACATGTCCGCTGTGTGTCACTGTCGTGAATAAAGCCCTGCGTAAAACCGATGGGGTGATTAAGGCCAAGGCTTCGTTGAAAACTGAGCAAGCAATAGTGACTGTGCCAGAGGATTTTAATCTCGATAATTTGCTCAAGGCCGTTGATGAAACCGGTTATAAGGGCAGTATTAACAAGATAGAGAAACAAGCTTAAGCGTCTTAGAAAAGTTGCTGGTAACGCATTTTAGCAGCTCGTTTTTAGCCACTTTCTCTTAGCCAGTTTTTAGCAAAAGAGTTAGCCAAACAATATTAATGATCAGCCTAAGTTCAAATGCTTAGGCTGATCTTTAACGAATAAACTAATCTTCACGTCATCAGGTTATCTTCCACACCTACACTGCGCTCAATACTCAATACTCTGTACTCTGTACTCAGTACACCTCAATCCGCTTCACCTCTTGGTATACCATTGCTTTGTTAGCTGTAATACACCTCGGGATCGACTCTGCGCTGCCTCTGTTCATTTTTCTCTGAAGACTCCTTTATCAGATCCATTTTTTGCGCTTGCAGTAACTCTAGCTGCTTGGCTTTTTCTTCATCAGACAGGCTTTCATCGTTGGCAATTTTTTCCATTTCAGCCTCTAGCTGCTTCAGTTTTTCCCTATCGATACCTGTACGCTTATCGAGGATCGTCTGCATGGCTTCAGCCAATTTGTCGGTGCTTTTATCTGACTCAGGGGTGCCGGCAATAGCTTGCACATTCCCCGTATAGCCTTGTTTGGCATTAGCTGCGAGATGGCTATAGGTATCGGCTGTCGCTACAGGCGCAGATGAGGAGAGGGTTACAGTATCTTGGCTCGCTGCGGGACCCGATGCCGCCATCGGAGTGTGATCATTGGCTTGGTTACTCTGGCTCGATTTGAGTTGCGTGAGTGCCAAATTAGCATAGGGATTGGTATAGCTGTTGGGGTTGATTGTGCTCATGTCCGATTCCTTTTGGTATGGCCCAGTGGTCGCGATTGAGTCCCTTGGTCACCTTTGGCTTTAATGCTGTGCGGTTAAATGGTGCTACTGGGCGTTCAACTCAATCTAATGATGCTCGGTATTTTATTAAGCAAGTTAGAGGCCAACTCAGGATTATGTGGGGTTTATGTGTGGTTCATTCGTGATTGATTTATCAGAAGTCACGCTTGAACGTGGCTTTTAAAAAATATTTATACAAAAACTTGATCCTTGTACAACTATGGTCCGTAATTAAAGACATAGTGATACAAGGAGTCGACTTATGTACAAGTTTAACCCGCAGCGAATTCAGATTGGGATCAGTGCTTGCTTATTAGGGGAGAAGGTTCGTTTTGATGGCGGACATAAAAATTCTACCTATTGTAATCAAGAGATTAAGCAATTTTTCGATTATGTGCCTATCTGTCCAGAAATGGCGATTGGCCTAGGTGCACCCCGTAAAAGTATCCGTTTAGTCCGTGATGGTGAAACCATCTTAGTGCAGAGCGGTGACGGTAGCTTAGATGTGACCGATAAGCTCAATGAATACAGCGAAAACAAGGTTGAAGAGCTCGATTTCCTCGGCGGATACTTGCTTTGCGCTAAGTCGCCAACCTGCGGCATGGAGCGGGTGACAGAGTATAAAATTGGCACTAACAATGGCTCTAAGTCGGGGATTGGTGTATTCGCCCGTAAGTTGATGGAACGATATCCACTATTGCCCGTGGAAGAAGAAGGCCGCTTGCATGACATGGTGCTGCGGGAGAACTTTTTCACCCGCGTTTATGCCTATCACGATTGGCATCTGATGAAGCATGAAGGGCTGACTAAGCATAAGTTAGTGAAGTTTCATTCCCGCTATAAATACCTGTTAATGGCGCATAGCCCTACATGGTATCGCGAGCTTGGGCCGATAGTGGCCAATATTGAGGATCTTGAACAAAGCGCGACACGCTACTTTGAAGGCTTTATGACGGCCCTCAAAATCAATGCGACCCGTAAAAATCATACCAGTACGCTGCAGCATATTCAGGGCTACTTTAAAAAGCATTTGAGCAAAGAGCAAAAGACAGAACTGTCTGAAGCGATTATGAAATATCGCGAAGGTTTATTGCCTCTGTTAGTGCCTATCACGCTAATCAACCATTATCTGCGGGAATTCCCAACGCCTTACATTGAAGAGCAAGTGTATTTGAATCCTCATCCAGAGGCGTTGAAGCTGCGCTATGCCTATTAGCATTGGCTTTGTCGCACTGCGAAGTTTTAGCTTTGAATTGAGAGAGTTATTTCTGATATATGAAACAAGATACCCAGTCTATGACCAACGATGAACCCGATGATGGCGTGTTACTCCCCATAGGTGAAGTCTCGCTACTCACGGGCGTAAATGCCGTGACCCTAAGGGCATGGCAGCGCCGTTTTGGTTTAGTGATCCCTGCGCGCACGCCCAAGGGACACAGATTATATACGAGTGAAAATATCAAAGAAATTCATGAGATTAATGCATGGTTAGCTAAAGGTGTTGCGATCAGTAAGGTTAAACCTTTGCTGATGAGTGCCGCCAAATTATCAAGTGAAATGATTGAATCCCAAGTTGTCGATCTGTGGGGCGAGCAAATTATTGCGCTGAATGCGGCATTGTTCGACTTCAATCAGCATAAGTTGCAGCAGATATTAGACGATGCATTTGGCTTATATCCGTTTCAATTAGTGAAAGAAAAGTTACTGCAACCTTGGCTTAATCAACTCGATGACTTAGTGGATGAGCGGCTCGATGCCGAGTTAATTCTCGCTTGGTTAAAAAGCGAATTACTCAGCCGAGTGGGTGGGCGTTATGCCTTTACCGGACAGGCCATTGCGGCGCGAATGGCTGTGGTGCAGTTATCCCGCTGCGCTGCCACGCCGCCTAGCTCTACTCGCACTAAAAGCTTGTTTTCTTTGTTGCTATTGCTTGAGTTAGCGTCGCTTCGAGTATCGGTAATCGACCTTGGGGAGCAGGCCATAGGCAGTTTACCGCTGCTGCAGGGCAGGCTTAACGTCGATGCACTTTTGCTGATCCCTGATCCAAATCATTCGGGGTCTGAGCAGACTGAAATGCTCACTGTATTGGCACAAATGAGTTTCCCCTGCCGATTTGTTGGCCCCTTTGTACCGACCTTGACTTCCTTATCGGCCTTCTGGGCGCCTTCGATGACTGACTTGATTGGACAAATGCCATCTCGCTCTGTGGGGAAGGTCAGCAGAAGTCACAAAGGCAAAGGGAAAAGCGAGCAGGGCAATAGTGGAGAAAACAATGACATCAGTTAACGATTCAATGCCAATAGATTCAATGTCAATAAAAGTGCAGGGCAATAATGCACTGATGTGGTTTCGCCAAGATTTACGTCTTGCCGATAATCAAGCGCTAAGTGCAGCCTGTGATTGGGCGCGGGAGAATGGCGTGGCACTTAAGGCGATTTATATCGCTACGCCAACCCAGTGGCAACGCCATGATGTGGCGCCCATTCAGTTAGATTTTATCGAACGTCACATTAATTTACTTGCCCAAGGGCTGGCGAGTTTGGGGATTGCATTCGAATTAATTCAGTTAGATACCTTTGCCGATGTGCCAGCGTTTATCAGTGATTACTGCCAGCAACAGGGGATTGGCCGTGTGTTTGCCGGCAGTGAGCCTGAGATTAACGAACAACAGCGCGACCAAGCCTGTATTCAGGCGGGCATCCCTCTAATGCTAACCGATGAGCATTGTTTGCTAAAGCCGGGCACAGTGCTGAATTTATCTGGCGACATGTACAAGGTTTTCACTCCTTTTAGCCGTAAGTGGCGAGAAATTGCCGCTCGCCATGCCATTTTGCCGCTTCCTGTTCCGGCGCCGCTTGGACCTGTGTTGGCCGAGCCAAAGCCGCTTTTGCTTCACCATGTCACTAAAGTGTCGAGTGAACTTTGGGCTGCGGGAGAAGGGCAGGCAAAGCGTTTGCTTTCTGCATTTATCCAACAGAAAGTGCAGGATTATAAGCAAGATAGGGATTTCCCTGCCATCGATGGTACCAGTTCAATTTCACCTTATCTGGCCATTGGCGTCATTAGCCCAAGACAATGCGTTGCCGCGTTGCTGCATGACTTCCCCGAGGTGATTGTCGACGATACTAGCCCAGCTCGTACTTGGTTAAATGAGCTTACCTGGCGTGAGTTTTATCGTCATTTGCTGGTGGCATTTCCTGACTTATCTAAAAATCATAATTTCAATCGACAAGCCGACCATGTGCAGTGGCGTAACAATCCGCAGGAGTTTGCCGCTTGGTGTGAAGGTCGTACTGGCTATCCGATTGTGGATGCGGCTATGCGCCAGCTCAATCAAACGGGTTGGATGCATAACCGTTTGCGTATGGTGGTGGCGAGTTTCCTGACTAAACATCTACTGATTGATTGGCGTTGGGGCGAGCGCTATTTTCGCCAAAAGCTCATCGATGGTGACTTGGCCGCGAATAATGGCGGCTGGCAGTGGTCCGCCGGTTGTGGCTGCGATGCCCAGCCTTATTTTCGCATTTTTAATCCTATGAGCCAGAGTGAAAAGTTTGATCCAGATGGCAGCTTCATCCGTAAGTACTTACCAGAGCTCGCATCTTGGGGAATTAAGCAATTACATCAACCCAGTACAGCGCAGACTCCGTCCTTGTTTGAACAGCCGTTATTCAACACTAAAACGGCTTATCCAAGTGCGATTGTCGAGCACAGTGCAGCAAGAGCAAGGGCGTTAACCGTACTAGGCGTATTGAAAAAGGCCGCGGCCCAATAAATAGGATCAGGAGCAATAACCAGATGACAAACCAAGCGACGACTGAGACTAATACGCTTGTTGATGATTTTATTCAGCTTTATCAAGCCTTGAATAAAGATAACTTGCACCTGTTGGGCCAAGTTTACGACGACAGTATTAGCTTTACCGATCCTATGCATCAAATCACAGGGCTAGAGTCGTTAACTCAGTACTTCGCGAAGTTATATAAGAATGTTATGCATATTCAGTTTGAGATCAAAGAAGTACAGCAGGATGCGAATCAAGCCGCGCTGTTTTGGCAGATGGAATATAGCCACCCTAAGTTGAATAAAGGCGAACTTATCCGTGTTGATGGCATGAGCCAACTTAAATTCAACGACAAGATTTATTTTCACAGGGATTACTTCGACTTAGGGCAAATGTTGTACGAGCATTTGCCTTGCATGGGCGGGCTTATCCGCTTGCTCAAAGACAGGGCGGCAAAATAATGAGCGCTGTTAAACCATTGAAAATTAATACCGTGCTGATTACAGGTGCAAGCTCAGGCATTGGGCTGCAACTGGCGCAGGATTATTTAGCCTTAGGTTGGCACGTCATTGCCTGTGGCCGCTCCCAAGAAAGATTAGATGCGTTAGCCTTGAATGAACTCGTCGGTGCCACCTTGTTAATTTTTGATATATCCCAGCGCGACCAAGTTCAACAAGCTGGCCAAGATTTAGCCGAGCTGTTGGCGAAAACCGATTGTCAGCTCGATTTGGTGGTTTTGAACGCAGGCAGTTGTGAGTATATAGACGATGCTAAGGCCTTCGATGATGTGTTATTCGAGCGCGTCGTCCATACCAATTTAATTGCGATGGGATATTGTCTCGGGGCATTTTTACCTTTAATGCCAAGGGGTTCACGTATTGGCTTAATGAGTTCCAGCGCTATTTATTTACCTTTCCCTCGCGCGCAAGCCTACGGCGCCTCTAAAGCTGGCGTGCAGTATCTCGCTTCGAGTCTCTCGCTTGATCTTGCTAAGAATGACATAGGTGTGAGCTTGATTTGCCCTGGTTTTGTGGCGACGCCACTGACCGCAAAAAATGATTTTTCCATGCCAATGCAAGTGAGTGTGCAAACCGCTTCTAAGGCAATCCGCAATGGGCTTAAAGGTGGCAAGCGCGAGATCCATTTTCCGCGACGCTTTACTTATCTATTGAAATTGATGTCGTTTTTACCTGCCTTTGTGTGGCAAAAAATGATTGCAAACGATACTCAAGCCAAGCCGCTTAAGGACAAGAGTTTATGAAAAATATCGCCATCGTCGGCACCGGCATTTCTGGATTAACCTGCGGCCATCTATTAAGCGAGTCGCACAAGGTCACAGTGTTTGAAGCCAATGACTATATCGGCGGCCACACGGCGACAGTCGATGTGGAGCACCAAGGCCAAACCTACGCTATAGACACAGGTTTTATCGTTTTTAATGACAGAACCTATCCACGATTTGAACGTTTATTGGCTCGCCTGAATGTCACCATATTACCGACTGAGATGAGTTTCAGCGTCCATAATGCGCTGACAGGGCTTGAATATAACGGCCACAATTTAGGGAGTTTGTTTGCCCAAAAGCGTAACCTGCTGAATCCGCGCTTTTGGGCCTTTTTAAAAGAAATTCTACGCTTCAATAAAGGCTGTAAGGCACTCTATCAACAGGATATTTACCCTGAAGGCAACTTAGGTGATTATTTAGACAGTGAAAACTTTTCGCGCTTTTTTGCCGAGCACTATATTTTGCCCATGGGCGCGGCAATTTGGTCTTCGAGCATAGAAGATATGCGTGCGTTTTCGTTGAAGTTTTTTATTCGCTTCTTCCAACACCATGGTTTATTAAATGTCAGTGATAGGCCCCAGTGGTATGTGCTAAAGGGCGGCTCGCGGAGCTATATTCCTGATCTTATTGCGCCATTTAAAGACAATATTCGCCTTAACTCTCCTGTGACAGGTATTGAACGTCATGGCAATGGGGTGAAGTTGCAGGTCCACGGTGAATGGTTGGAATTCGATGAGGTGATTTTAGCCTGTCATAGCGACCAAGCACTGCGGATGTTAAACGATCCCACGCCAACAGAACGCGCCATTTTAGGCGATCTCAGCTACCAGAATAACGATGTGGTGCTGCACATGGATACGCGTATCCTGCCTAAGCGAAAAGCGGCCTGGGCGAGTTGGAACTATCGATTAGATGGCAATCTAAAACGCCCTGCGTCAGTAACTTACAACATGAACATACTGCAACAGTTACCAGCCAATGCACCGACGTTTTGTGTCACTTTGAATCAGTCAGAGTTGATTGATGAGGCGAAAGTGATACGCCGCTTCAATTATGCCCACCCAGTGTTTAACGAAGCCAGCCTTAAGGCCCAGGGCCGCCGTGAGGAAATATCCGGTCAAAATCATACCCATTTTGCTGGAGCCTATTGGCACAATGGTTTCCATGAGGATGGCGTTCGCAGTGCACTGGATGTGTGCGCCCATTTTGGTGTCAGCCTATGACAGATGTAAATGTCACAAGCTTAAATATGACAGAGCTCAATAGCGGCATTTATTACGGCACAGTATCTCACAGCCGTTTTACGCCTATTAAACATAGCTTTAGTTATGCAATGGCGCTGCTGGCGATTGACTTAGATGAAGTCGACAAGATCAGTGCCATGGGGCGAATTTTTGCCAGCCAGCGCCGCGCTTTACTGAGATTTAATCCTAAAGACTATTTAACGTCTTTTACGACTAAATCCAATGATAACAGCGAAGTGGCCGTAGCCGATCCGAGCGCCGCGGCGCTTAAGAGTCGAGTATTGGCTCAAGTAGCGGAGTTAGGTGCTGATAAGCTGTGCGACAGAGTTCTGTTTGTGGGGCAGATCCGTCATTTTGGCGTGTATTTTAGCCCAGTAAATTTCTATTTTTGTTATCAAGATCAAACGCCTTTATACATGTTGGCCGAGGTGAGTAACACGCCTTGGGATCAACGCCATTGCTATTTAGTGGATGTAGCTGCGCCCAAACCTTCTGACAAAGTGTTTCATGTTTCCCCTTTTATGACCCTCGATATGCGTTATCTCTGGCATGTGGCTGCGCCGAGTGAAGACTTAAATATTGGTATTGAAAACAAGTCGATGCAAGGGAATGGTAAAAAACTGTTTAATGCCAATCTAATGATGAAACGCCAACCGATCACGGCGGCTAATTTACGGACGCTTTTATTTCGCTTTCCTTTTATGACTCTCAAGATCTTCTTCGGGATTTATTGGCAAGCGCTGAAACTCTTTTTCAAACGTGTGCCCTTTGTGCCGCATCCAGCTCAGATGGAGAAATAACATGGAAAATACTGCTTCGCAAACCTCAGTCGCCACAGGGAAACTGCCCGACAGTATTGCGCGTAAAGTCTTGCTCAAGGCGCTGGAAAGTCTGCCCCATGGTTGCTTGACCTTAGTTGAGGGCGATAAGAGTTATCGTTTTGGTGAGAGTCATACCGATTTACATGCCACGCTGGTGGTTAAACACCCCAGTTTTTATCGTCAAATAATGCTTTCAGGCTCCATTGGTGCAGGTGAAGGTTATATTCAAGGCCATTGGACGAGCCCAGATCTCACCAAAGTCGTGCAACTGTTTGCCCGCAATTTAGCCTTGCTCGATAGGATTGAAGCTAAGTTTTCTTGGTTAACCGGCACGATAAACCGTGTTAAGCATGTGCTGAATCGTAACTCGCAGGAAGGCTCGAAGCGCAACATTCTGGCCCACTACGATTTGGGAAATGCTATGTACGAGCAGTTCCTCGACCGTGAAATGTTGTACTCGAGTGCGCTTTATCCCCATGAGGAAGCCAGTTTGCAGGAAGCCCAGCTGTTTAAGCTGATGACTATCTGCGAGCGCCTCGATTTACAGCCAGGTCAAACCTTGCTTGAGATTGGTACTGGCTGGGGCGCACTGGCTATTTATGCGGCCAAGCACTATGGCGTGCACGTGACAACGACGACGATTTCAGATGCGCAATACGCCTATGCCAAAGCGCGCGTTGAAAGCGAAGGCCTGAGCGATAAAGTGACTCTGCTGACCGAGGATTATCGCAATCTGACGGGGGAATACGACAGGGTTGTTTCTATTGAAATGATTGAAGCGGTAGGGCATGAATATTTACCGGGTTTCTTTAAAAAGCTGGAATCACTGTTAAAGCCCCATGGGCGTATGCTGCTTCAGGCGATAACGATTGCCGATCAACGTTACGACAGCTATCGCAAAAGTGTGGATTTTATTCAGCGCTATATTTTCCCCGGTGGCTGCTTACCTTCTGTCAGTCAAATGGTCGGTCATATTGCCAAACAGACGGATATGGTGGTCTGGTCGCTCAATGATATGGGGCTCGATTACGCTAAAACGCTGAGGCATTGGCATGAGAATTTTGATCATGCTGTGGGTGAAATCCAAACCTTAGGTTATGGCGAAGACTTTATCCGCATGTGGAAATTCTACCTAAGTTATTGTGAAGGTGGATTTTTAGAACGCACCACAAGCACAGTGCATTTAGTTGCCGTACGTCCGGACTATCGCGTTCTAGGCAATAGTCAGCTTAGCCAAGCTGTTCCTGCAGCAATCCGGCTAGATTAGCCGTTGAGAGTAGTTCGTTTAGGTGCATCCGTTTAAATGAAATTGTCGCTGTAGTTGTAGCAAGATAAAAGTGAGGCAAAGATGAAGTCAATGTTAGCTAACTCTCGGCATCTGCCTAAACATCAGGGTTTTATTCTCTATAACGCCTTGAGTTTTCAGGCTGTGTGGTGGTCTAGTGTGCTTTGGCTTAACTTGTCACTGCTGCTAACTATACCTTTATTATTGCTTCACTTTATCCTGTTGTCCTCGTCGGGTAAGGGCCAATATCGCCAAGTGGATTTACGATTAATGCTCAAGGTTGCCGCCCTAGGGATCGGCATTGACACTGTGCTGTCGGTTTTAGGCCTGTTTGAGTTTGCTGCCTTCCCTTGGTGGCTTGGCTGTTTATGGCTGCACTTTGGCTTGAGTTTGAATCATAGCTTAGCGTTTATGCGACCCTTACCGCTGATATTGCAGGCGTTACTCGGAGGAATATTTGGCACGTTAAGCTATGTCGCGGGCGCGCAGTTTAATGCGGTGACTTTGCCCTACGGCAATGTCATTTCTGCTGTGGTGTTATTTTTTGTTTGGCTAGTCTTGCTGCCATTTTTAATCCAACTTGCTAATCCCTATGGATTTAATCGAAGCACTAAGGCTCGCTCTTTTACTGTGTTTGGGCGTTAATTATTGAAATCTAGGAATTGAGTCCGGTTAAGTCATTTTTAGTCAATACCTGTTGTAAGACATCATGCAGTCAAAGGGGATCCTATGTCGTCAGTTCGTAATCGCAGCTCAAATCTTGGTTTTTCATTTTTGAATTCAAGCTGCTTAAGTTTATTGGCGCTCAGTTTATTGGCCGCACCTCTAAAAGCATTAGAGGCGAAAACGCCAGATTTTGAAAACATTACTATCGAGCTGAATGATGCCGCCGATGTGACGCAGACTTTTCAGGAAGTAGGGCGCGGAGAAATGGATTGGCTGTGGTTTAGTTTGTATAAGGCGAGACTGCTGACGGTAAATGGCCGTTATCAACAGGGGCAATATCCTCTGCTGCTAGATATTGAATATTATCGAGATATAGAGTCAGAGGATTTACTCGAAGCGACAAAGGATCAATGGCAGCATCTAGCGTTTGCCGAAAATGATATCCAGCGTTGGTTGAGTTTATTAACCGCCACTTGGCCCGATGTGAAGCAGGGCGACCATTTAAGTTTTAAGGTTATGGATGGGCAAACAAGCCAGTTTTTCTTTAATCATCAACCACTCGACATTATCCACGATGCTAATTTTGCCGAGGCATTTTTAGCGATTTGGTTATCGAAAGACACTAGCCGTCCGAGTTTGCGGGCGCAATTACTCGGAGAAAAACCATGCGATTGTTAATACGACTTATCGGTCAAAAGTTATTGCTAGGCCTAATAATGATAGGTCTGCTATCGAGTTGCTCATCGGTGGAAGTGACGGATTATAAAGATACTCATCCTACACTGGTGTTGGAATCATTCTTTAATGGACCATTAAAAGCGTCTGGAATAGTGCATGATTTTAGTGGCAAAGTGATCCGCAAATTCAATGTCACTATGGAAGCCAGTTGGCAGGGAAACGAGGGCGTCATCAATGAATGGTTTGTTTATGATGATGGCGAAACTCAAACTCGTGTGTGGCGCATTAAAGCGCTAGGGGAAGGGCGATACTCGGGAACTGCAGGTGACATTATCGGCACCGCCGATGGTCAATCCAGTGGTAGCGCGCTACGTTGGAAATACGATATGTTATTACCCGTGGATGGCGATGAATACCAAGTTCATTTCGACGATTGGATGTTCTTAGTGAATGACAATACCATTATAAATCAGAGCGATATTATTAAGTTTGGCATCACAGTCGCTCAGGTGACTTTAGTGATCCAAAAATAACATGAGCCAATTTTTGCCTAGGTTGGCTTAGCTTGGCTTAATTACATTTATCTCAGTTTGTCTTGGATTAACTAGGCCTATTATGGCTTACATGTTTATTAAGGCTTAAATGTTGATTAAGACTTAACTTGAGTTAAACAGTATAGCTTGGCTAATAATCACCTTTTGTCTGCACTAAAGTATTTAGCTCAAACCAAAGTGGCAGCTAGGCATTTTTTGCTAGTGGCATAAAGTGATAAATATGAGAGTCATATTGGTGTAACTCATTGTTTATTATTTTAATTATTCCGAGTTTAAGTTGGTATAGATAAATGATTAAAAAACACTTAGTTCTATGGGGGGCCTTGTTGAGTTTGTCGTTAACGGCTTGTTCATCTTTTGACGTTAAGTTTGAGGATCATTCTGAGAAACAAGCTGACCCTCATCAACCTGCCAGCGACCCTATGGTGCAAGATAATGAACGTCGTATTCGAGATGCGAGGGCAGATGGTCGTTTAGAATCCGATTTTTTAAAACCTAGGTACCCGGTTAAGTTTAAATAAGCAAAGTGCTTTAGGGACTCGCTGCAACCTCAATACTTAACCTTCAACAAGCATTGAGGGTTAAGTATTGAGGTTGCTAGGGGAAAGGCGAAGAACTAGCCTGCTTGACGACTGTTATCTATCGACTTTTTGTCATAATATTCAAACGGAAACAGATTACGGATCCTTTGCTTCACATTGTCACTCACGTTGGCAGAAATATGTAAGCGTACATCTCCAGATTTTTCAGCCCTAACAGTACACGTTAGTTTTTCTGCTTTAGCAATGTGGCGGCATTCCCGCTCGAACCGTTCGGGGATTTTGCCTTTATGTTGAGTCATGCGGCCATCTTTAAAATGCATTTCAAAAATAGTCAGACCTTTCTTGCCACCAAATATCAGTTTGTAAACGAGAAATATACCAATAGCGACAAAAATGAGTTTGAAAATATCGGCTGTCATAACGCCTCCTATCTTATGTTTATAGGTCAAAGATACTCCTGAGTGATTTGTTTTAACAGTGCGCTAACACGCAATTTTGAATTGGCAATAAAATCATTCCCGCCTAGACTTAACTGGCTAAGGAAAAGTAACCCCTCAGTTAAGGAAAACGCCATGTACTTATCAAATGCAGATCGTTGGTCATTATTGTGTAAGAAGCAAATCGATGTTATCGAAAAACTTTCTGCGCAATTCCCCGAGAGAAAAGCACATCTTAGTGAGCTCACTCAAGGGTGGCGCCATGTTCAACATCAAGTTCAAGCCGGTGATAGGCCTATGCCACTCGAGCTAATTAAATAAGCGCGAGCTGCTTGAACTGATAGTTTGTATAAGAGCCCAAAGTCACTCAATGAGTGGCTTTTTTTATGCGGCGAATATTTACGCTCTGTTTACGCAATTTATCGAGTACTTGGGTAAGGCGGGGTTCGCTAGTAAGTTCTTTTCAGGATAAGCAACAAACAAACTGCTGGTGTTGACGTGAGTTAGTTGCGATTGACTACAAATTTCAGATACAAAAAAACCACTCATTGAGTGGCTTCGTTGTTTATATGGTGCCGGCACCAAGAGTCGAACTCGGGGCCTACTGGAATTATCGAGAGTAAGTCAGTTGCACTTTGCTTTGAACTAATTCAAATTTCAGATACAAAAAAACCACTCATTGAGTGGCTTCGTTGTTTATATGGTGCCGGCACTATGAGTCGAACTCGGGGCCTACTGGAATTATCGAGAGTAAGTCAGTTGCACTTTGCTTTAAACTAACGCAAATTTTAGATACAAAAAAACCACTCATTGAGTGGCTTCGTTGTTTATATGGTGCCGGCACCAAGAGTCGAACTCGGGACCTACTGATTACAAGTCAGTTGCTCTACCAACTGAGCTATGCCGGCTAAATAGTGGTGCCCGAACCCGGAATCGAACCAGGGACACGAGGATTTTCAATCCTCTGCTCTACCGACTGAGCTATTCGGGCAACTAACTAAGCGTTAGTTAACTACTTCAAACTAAGTCGTAAAGACCTTGTTCGTTCGAAGTGCGCGTATAATATAGTGCTCGCTTTGGCTGTGCAAGCCCTTTTTAAATGACTGATTAACTATTAAGCAAAAATCGAACATTTATTTGACTCTTCCACTTTACTCATATTGAGTCGCTGAAAGTTTCAGCATTTTAGTGACGATAGCATTGCCTTTAGACTGATAAGGTTAACTTCAGTGCTCGTTTAATCTGTGTTTTAAGAAAGAAAATTAACGCTTAAGGCATTTTATGTATGCGAAGGGGGAGGGATATCGTCTAATGGCGAAGTTTAGTGAGTGTTAGGTACTTTTATCGACGGCAGATTTTGGTAGATAAGTTTGTCCGCAACTATGATTTTGAACTGGCATGAATTGAACGACCAAAAGTCTATCTCAAAACCTACTGGAATTATCGAGAGTAAGTCAGTTTCACTTAGCACTTCAAATTTCAAATACAAAAAAGCCACTCATTGAGTGGCTTCGTTGTTTATATGGTGCCGGCACCAAGAGTCGAACTCGGGACCTACTGATTACAAGTCAGTTGCTCTACCAACTGAGCTATGCCGGCTAAACTTATACTGCAAAATAATGGTGCCCGAACCCGGAATCGAACCAGGGACACGAGGATTTTCAATCCTCTGCTCTACCGACTGAGCTATTCGGGCAACTAAACTAAGCGTTAGTTGACTACTTTGAACTCGCTAGCTGAGCCGTCTCGTTCGAAGTGCGGCTATATTAGCTAGTGAGTTTCACCTCTGCAAGTGCTTTTTCCTAATTAATAACTCGTTCGGCGGTTTAATGTGCATCTTGGCTGTTTTTTATCTCTTATTCTGTGAATTCAGGTCAATTTCATTCGTTGACTGTATTTTTCAAGTCAGGGGGATGCTGATGTTTACTATAGATTTGTGCTCATAAATCCTAATTTTCGGCTTACTTTCTAAAATTTAGAAAGATATGAGCGATTTTTACTGATTTTAGTTTTTAAAATTAGACTTATGATAATGAATATTATTTCATGGATGGCATGAAGAAAACGCGAATACGGAGTCGCAGTATGTTTCGAAATAGTAAGTTGGCTTATGGGATAACCGCAATTGTGACTCATTGGCTGAGTGCGATCGTCGTCATTGGGTTGTTTGCGGTAGGTGTGTGGATGGTGGAGTTAACCTACTACAGCGCGTGGTACAAGACAGCGCCACATCTACATAAGAGCGTCGGGATTTTACTCTTGGCAGTGACGTTATTCCGTCTGTTGTGGCGCTTAGTGAATCCTAAGCCCGTACCAGAGGCGAATCATAAGCCTTGGGAGAGGCTGGCTGCTCATATTGCGCATTTAGCTATTTATGTATTGCTGCTGGTGATCATGTGTGCCGGCATTCTTATTTCAACGGCAGAAGGCCGTGGAATTATGGTGTTTGACTGGTTTGAACTACCAGGATTTGGACCTTTTTTTGAAAACCAAGCTGATATAGCAGGCGATATCCACCAATACGCAGCTTATAGCTTAATCGCACTCGTGGTAATCCACGCTGCAGGTGCGTTAAAGCATCACTTTATCGATAAAGACGCAACTTTACTCAAAATGATTAAATTTAATCGAGGATAATACAATGAAAAAGCAACTGTTAAGCGCACTGATTGGTGCATATCTATTGGCTCCGATGGCGGCTTCAGCGGCGGACTATGTCATTGACCGTGAAGGAGCACATGCCTCTATTACTTTCAAAGTGAGTCACTTAGGTTATAGCTATGTCGTTGGTCGCTTTAATGATTTTAGCGGTGACTTTAGCTATGACGCGGCTAAACCCACTGCGGCTAAAGTGAATGTGAAAGTAAATACGCTTAGTGTGGATTCAAACCACGCCGAGCGTGACAAGCATATTCGTAGCGCCGATTTCCTAAACACGAGTAAGTTTGCGCAAGCGACGTTTACCTCAACCACAGTTGAAGATAAAGGTAATGGCGACTTAGTGATTAACGGCAACTTAACCTTAAATGGTGTCACTAAGCCATTAGCGATCAATGCCCATGCAGTGGGCGAAGGTCAAGATCCTTGGGGTGGCTACCGTGCAGGTTTTACGGGCACAACCACGTTTGCGATGAAAGATTTCGGTATCAAAATGGATTTAGGCCTAGCATCAAGCCATGTTGAGTTAGATCTTGTGGTTGAAGGCGTGCGTAAGTAACGCTCAGTTATTCTTCACGAGATGAATAAACAAAAAAGCGCCGAAAGGCGCTTTTTTGTAAGCTTTATCGTTAAGTGAACGACAAAAATTAATCTTGGTCTTTTTCAGGCACAAAACCTTCAATTTCTACTTCTTTACCTTCAAAGAGGAAAGAGGTCATTTGTTCTTCAAGAAACTTACGATCATCAACATTCATCATGTTGAGTTTCTTTTCGTTAATCAGCATGGTTTGCTTTTTTTGCCATAGGCCCCAAGCTTCTTTGCTGATGTTATCAAAAATGCGCTTACCTAAATCACCTGGATACAGTTGAAAGTCTAGGCCGTCGGCTTCTTTATTTAAATATACGCAATTGACTGTACGCGCCATGATTATTCCTTACTGACTGCGGATTGAACGAGTGATCCCAAATTGGCTAGCACGCGCTCGGTGGCGGCGGCGAGTCCCACTTTGGAAGGATGACTTATGTTATACCAGAGAGACTGGTTTTGTTCCATGACAGCGCCCACGCTCTCTTTATTGCCGTGGGTGTTATCTAAATTAAGCATCATGGGCTGAATATCTAAATGGAAGTGGCTAAACGTGTGCCTAAAGCCAGTTAGCCATTCGAGTGGCTGCGCAGCAAACCCTTGCTCTTCGAGGTGGGTTTCAAGTGCGGCTTGGGTGGCAAACTCAGGGAAACACCAAAGTCCGCCCCAAATTCCCGCTGGCGGACGTTTAGCTAAAAACACTTGGTTGTCTTGCATTAGCACTAACATCCACGCCGCTTTGGTCGGTATGGTTTTTTTAGGCTTCTTGCCGGGGAAATCGGTTTGTCTGCCAATCAGCTGAGCTTTGCAATCAATCGCCACAGGGCAAGCGGCGCAGTTAGGTTTACTACGAGTGCAAATACTGGCGCCGATATCCATCATGGCTTGATTATATTTCTGAATATCTTGCTGCGGCGTATACGTATCAGTTAGCTGCCAAAGTTGCGCTTCGACCGTTTTTTGCCCTGGCCAACCTGCTATAGCGCCGTGTCTTGCTAACACCCGTTTTACGTTACCGTCGAGGATCGGGTGATGCTGGCCAAGAGACAGTGACAATACCGCGCCTGCTGTCGAGCGACCAATGCCAGGCAGAGCAAGAACTTGCTCAAAATCCGTTGGAAATAATCCCTGATAATCGTCGCGGATCATCTTGGCTGCTTTATGCAGATTACGCGCCCTAGCGTAATACCCAAGGCCAGTCCAATGATGCAACACCTCATCATCTGGCGCGTTAGCAAGTGCTAACACATCGGGAAAGCGCGCCATAAATTTAAGGTAATAGGGAATAACAGTCGCAACCTGAGTTTGTTGCAGCATGATTTCAGAAACCCATACGCTATATGGGGTTTTATCTTGCTGCCAAGGGAGGGTTTTACGACCGTGATTGTCGTACCAAGAGACGATACGTGTAGCGAAGGAGGCTGTAGATTTCATCGGCGCAGTGTAGCGGCAGTTATCTTCTTAGACAAGCTCAAAGACAAGTGGATAAGGGCTAAAAAGCCGAAAATCACTGCTAAATTCGCACTCTCAAATAATCTTGGTATACTTTCGCCCCATTAGTGCTTGCACTGTATGTTGAACTTTGGATAATGCCCTTCTTTTATGATGGTGCTGTCCACTAGACGAGGCAAAAATGAGCGAAGTCACTACCGCTGAATTTAATGAAGAAGGCAAGTATCTGCGTAAGATCAGAAGCTTTGTCCTAAGAGAAGGTCGCTTAACTAAAGGCCAAGCCCAAGCTATTGAAAGCCAGTGGCCAACAATGGGCTTAGATTACAGCCCAACGCCATTGGTACTGAGCGACGTTTTTGGCCGTGAAGCCGATACTGTGCTGGAAATTGGCTTTGGCATGGGCGCCTCTTTAGTGCAAATGGCTAAAGACGCACCAGAGCAAAATTTTATTGGTATTGAAGTGCATAAACCGGGTGTCGGTTCTTGCTTAAGCGATGCCGCCATCGCGGGTGTGACTAATTTACGTGTGTATCATCATGATGCCATGGAAGTATTAGAACATGCGATTGCCGACGGTTCATTGGCCCGAGTGCAATTGTTTTTCCCCGATCCTTGGCATAAGAAACGTCATCATAAGCGTCGTATCGTACAAGCTGAATTTGCTGAACTGATCCGCCGCAAGCTAAAAATTGGCGGCGTGTTCCATATGGCAACCGATTGGGAAGAATACAGCGAGCACATGTTGGAAGTGATGCAAGCGGCTCCTGGTTATCAAAACCAGTCGAGTGATGGCACTGTGGTACCACGTCCTGATCATCGCCCACTGACAAAGTTTGAAGCCCGCGGCCATAGATTGGGTCACGGTGTATGGGATCTGATGTTTGAGCGTATCGCTTAATCTAGATATTTCAATTGATTAATTAGTTTTTTAACACAACGGGGAAAGTCACTATGGCAACTAATCGTAGCCGTCGTTTACGTAAGAAAATGCGCGTTGATGAATTCCAAGAGTTAGGTTTTGATATGGCTTGGACTTTTGATGCATCTGTATCAGAAGCCGATATCGATGCAACAGTGGATAAATTCATCGATGAAGTGATCGAAACCCGTAAGTTAGGTTTCCATGGCGGCGGTCACATCGAATGGGAAGGCATTATCGCAACCCAAACGATCGGCAAATGTACCGAAGAAGATATTGCTGCCGTTAAGGCATTCTGGGCGAACCAAAAAGTTTCTCAGGTTGAAGTTAGCGAACTGTACGACATTTGGTGGGGTTAATGCCCGAGTTGGCATTACTTGAGAAAGTGGTCGAGAAAGTTCGACCCTTGCTCGGCCAAGGAAAGGTTGCAGATTACATCCCCGCACTGGCCAGCGTTGATGCTGGCAAATTAGGCATTGCCGTCACAACCGTTGATGGTGAAACCTTAGGTGCGGGCGATTACCTTGAGCCGTTTTCGATTCAAAGTATCTCCAAAGTTTTCAGCTTAACCTTAGCGTTAACTTTATATGAAGAAGCCGAAATTTGGAGCCGAGTTGGCAAAGAACCTTCGGGCCATTCATTCAACTCTTTAGTACAAGTCGAGTTAGAACGTGGCAAGCCGCGCAACCCATTTATCAATGCTGGTGCGTTAGTGATTGCTGACTTATTGCAGAGTCGCTTAGGTGCACCTAAACACAGAATGCTCGAGTTAGTCAGGCAACTAAGCCAAAACGATAAAGTCAGTTTCGACAAACAAGTGGCCGACTCAGAATATCAGCATAGTGCGCGCAATGCGGCGATTGCTTATTTGATGAAGTCGTTTGGTAATTTTCAAGGCGATGTCGATACTGTGCTGCGCACGTATTTTCATTATTGCGCCTTGAAGATGAATTGTGCTGACTTGTCGAAAGCCATGTTGTACTTGGCTAATCGCGGCAAAAGTATCACGGGGACTGAGCTTATCTCTCAGGTGCAAACTCGGCAGCTTAATGCCCTGTTGGCGACCTCGGGCCTATACGATGGTGCAGGTGAGTTTGCCTATCGTGTTGGTATGCCAGGTAAAAGTGGCGTCGGTGGTGGCATCATTGCCGTTATTCCTGGGGAACTGTCGATTTGTGTTTGGTCGCCAGAACTCGATGGCAATGGCAATTCGCTTGCTGGCACTGCCATGCTTGAGCATTTAAGCCAACGCCTTGGTCGTTCCATTTTCTAGCTTTACCTCTCGTTTTTATTAGCACTATCAGACTAAAAGTTAGCGAATTTCGCTAATGACCTTTTAGTGCTAACTTTCCTAAATTCAACATAATCATATTGTTATAAAGTTGGCACGTCTCCTGCTAAAAGCTATTCAGTAGTTTAGGTTTATCGAATTATTCAGATTAAAGGACGAACAACATGAAATTAAATAAGCTATTAACTGGATTTGCCTTATCCGGCGTGATTTTAGGGACATCTGGCCTACAGTTGGTGCAAGCGCAAACAGAGCCTAAAGTCGATGAACGTTGTGAAGTCTCTTTAAATTATGACGTTATGGTTGAGCCTAAAAAATTAGTCATGAGTGAGAAGGGCACCGAAAAGTATCGCATCGAAGTCGATAAGTTATTTGTTGAAGGCAAACAAGTAAACTTAACCGATAAGCAAAGAAAGTTAGTAACTCAATACGCCGATGAAGTGTCGACGCAAGTGCCTGAAGTGATTGAAGTCGTGAACGAGGCCGTCGCATTAGCGTCCCAAGCAGTGAGCATGGCGTTAACCCCTTTAATGGGCGATGCGGCCGGTGCTAAATTCGATGAAATGATGGCAGGTGTCCAAAAGCGCGTTGATTCAGTGGCCTACCGTCATGGCGATAGCTTCTATCTCGGTGCGACGGAAGACTCAATACAGAACACCTTTAACGACGAATTCGAGCAGGAAATGGAGCAAATTGTTCAGAACTCAGTGGGCACCATTATGATGACCATAGGTGGCCAAATCATGTCGGGTGACGGTGATAGTTTTGAAGCCAAGATGGATGCCTTCTCCAAAAAAATGGACAACTTAGGCCAAGATATTGAGCAACAAATTGAGAGTCAATCTAAGGGACTGGAAGCTAAAGCTGACCGTTTGTGCGACCGATTTGAAAATCTGTTAGTGCTTGAAAATCAATTACGCCAAGAGGTACCAGAACTCGCGCCTTATGCGTTGACACAAAACTCAACCAAGGAACTGCG
This sequence comes from Shewanella sp. DAU305, assembly GCF_026802235.1. NCBI lineage: Bacteria > Pseudomonadati > Pseudomonadota > Gammaproteobacteria > Alteromonadales > Shewanellaceae > Shewanella > Shewanella sp. DAU305. Next base: position 3,902,521 of record NZ_CP113808.1, on the reverse strand, counting down.
TGAATAGTTCTTATTAATCGTCCTTGTTAATAGTTTTTGTGAATAGCCCTGAGTTTTAACTGCAATAACTTCTATCTCCTTGTGCATGAGTCAAATTTGAATGCTACGCCCCTAGTCAATTTATTGCCTAGGGGCTTTTTTATTGGCTAATGTTTAGTCGTGGCAAAACCCTTATGGCCAAGTCGATGTGGCTTGTAGGCTAGGCTTGCAGCGATTTAGTTCGGAATGTTACAGTCTAGAGACGAATATTTGGTATACTCTTAAAATATAATTAAAAGCTGGCATATCAGTCAGATATAACACCCTACTTTAGTGGACTTTTTCGGTCTAAATCTCTGCGTTATATCACTTTAATGCGAGATATCAATGCTATGGTTATTTTTAAGCGATGATTACGCTAACCACTGCTACTCACCGAAAGTTAATATCATTGTCGTAAACAGCTTAAGGCGACTTCCATGTTAGAACTGTTAGAACCTATTGCGATTTTTACTCATGTGGCCAGAGCAGGTAGTTTTAGTGCCGCCGCAAGAAGGCTTGGGATCTCTAAGTCTAAGGTCAGTACACAAGTCGCCGATCTTGAACATAGACTTGGTGTTCAATTAATCCAACGTACCACCCGCAGCTTAAGCCTGACTGAAGCTGGGCATTTGCTGTATCTGCAAGGTGAAGAATTGCTGCGTGACGCTGAACAAGCGATAGCCAGCGTGCATAACTTAAATGATGCAACTCGCGGCGTGCTCAAGGTGGGGATTTCCCAATCCTTTGGGGTGATGCATATCATTCCTGCACTGCCATCCTTTATGGCAAAACATCCTGAGCTTGAGCTACAAGTGAGCTTACTGGACCATAAAGTAGATGTAGTGAGTGAAGGCTTAGATTTACTGTTAACTATGTCGGAGCAATTACCGCTTGGGATGGTTGCTAGACCTTTGATGAAGTGCCAATTCCTGTTAGTTGCTTCTCCTGGCTACATTGCTCAACATGGCGAGCCAACTCGACCTGAGCAGTTAGTTGACCACAATTGTTTGGTCTATCAAGGCGAGTGGCACGAGCACAGCATGTGGCAATTTAAGAAGGGTGATGATTACTGTGAAATTGGCGTATCGGGCAATTTCAGGGTAGATAACGCGCCAGCATTAAAATCTGCTGCAATCAGTGGTCTTGGGGTTGTGTATCTTGCAAGTTATCTGATGGAAGATGAAATTGCCAAGGGAACATTAGTGCCTTTACTGAAGGATTGGCAATTGACCCACCATCTGCCATTGCAGGCGGTTTATCCCCGTCGTAAGCACTTAGCACCTAAGGTCAGTTCTTTTATCGAGTTCATCAAAGATCACATAGGAACGCCGCCGTATTGGGATGCGCCCTATGTCGAATTATTCAGTAAACGTCAGTAAAATAGGAAACATTGTTCTCAAAACCAGTTCTATGTGATTTCAAATTAACCAAGTACTTTTATGGCTATTTAAAATCAATACTTTAGATTGAGTTGATGAGTACATTTGCTGATGATTTTTTAGGGTGTTCTAAAGCACTTTTTTATAACATCCTTGAACTCTGTTCTTAATTGAATACAATGGTAACAGTTGATTCGGAATGACCTGAGTCCTATACTTTTATTGGAAATGACCCCTTTCAATTTTTGTGTACAGGTCGGCATTAATGCAGTTTTGGATCACAGCCAACAGAAGTTTGAGAACTAAAACAATGTTGGCTCTTTAAACCATCATCCTAGTTTTTGGTTTACCTCAGCCTTATCGCTGAGGTAATTTTTTATTGATGGTTTGTGCAGCCTTGGGCACAAGTTTTGTCTCCCTGTACCCTAAAGTCGCAACTGTGTGTTAAGTGATGTGAAGGCGAGTGCTAAAGCATAAATTAATACAACAAATATAGTGACCCACAGAGAGAAGGGTTCTGTTATCTAACAGGATAATGGTACCAATAAAAAAGCCACTTTCGAGTGGCTTTTTTATTGGGCGTGACCGTGACTATATGCAGAATCTATATTGTTAAGACTGTGCGCTTTTTTACCGAGATAAGCAGTTTTATGCTCAATATGATTGCGGGACTCATTGCGTATCAATAGGAAGACAATAAGCCACAACTGAACCTCACTAACGCGGAGTTTAATGTTATTGCAGTTATGGCTTTTTCTCAGGTTATTGCGCCATTTATTGCGCTAGATAAGCACTGATTTGCGCCAGTATACCTTCGGCATCCAGTTGCAAATCGTGGGTAACTTCCTCTGGCGAGCCATGTTTGATGAATTCATCTGGCAAACCAATTTGAAGCACGGCTTTAGGCATTCGCAGCTTTTGAAGCTGCTCAAGCACGCCAGCACCAGCGCCACCCATAATGGCGTTTTCTTCCACTGTGACGAGCACTTCGTGGGTTTGCGCCATCTCTTTGACCAAATCAACATCAAGTGGTTTCACAAAGCGCATATCAACAACCGTTGCATCTAAGCTTTCGGCTGCGGTTAATGCTGAGGCTAACAAGGTGCCAAAGTTGAGTATGGCAATGCGCTTGCCCACACGTTTGATCACGCCTTTACCAATCGGTAATGCCGTCATCGCTTCGACTTGCGTCGCTCCCGTGGCACAGCCCCTTGGATAACGCACTGCACTTGGGCCTGCATCATAGCAATAGCCAGTGTAGAGCATTTGACGACATTCATTTTCGTCCGACGGCGCCATGATCACCATGTTGGGGATGCAACGCATAAAGCTTAAATCGAATGCACCTTGGTGAGTTGGACCATCGGCACCGACAATACCGCCACGGTCAATAGCAAACAATACCGGTAATTGTTGCAGCGCCACATCATGAATTAGCTGATCGTAGGCGCGTTGCAGGAAGGTCGAGTAAATCGCCACCACAGGCTTAAAGCCTTCACAGGCAAAACCTGCTGATAGGGTGACAGCATGCTGCTCGGCAATCGCCGCATCGAAATATTGTTTCGGGAAACGCTGGGAAAACTCCACCATGCCAGAGCCTTCGCGCATCGCAGGCGTAATCGCTAATACTTTCTCATCTTGCTCGGCGATGTCGCATAGCCATTTACCAAAGACTTGAGAAAAGGTCGGCAAACCGGGTTTGGTGGCCGGCTTTTTAAACAGCGACGGGTCAAACTTAGGCACCGCATGCCAACCGATAGGATCTTTTTCTGCAGGTTCATAACCACGACCTTTCTTCGTCATGATGTGCAGCACCTGTGGACCTTTAAGATTGCGCATATTGCGCATGGTCTCGACCAGAGCATCAACATCGTGGCCGTCGATAGGACCGATATAGTTGAAACCTAACTCTTCAAATAGGGTGCCAGGAACGACCATGCCTTTGAGGTGTTCCTCAGTGCGTTTGGCCATTTCTTTGATGACGGGCATGCCTTTCAACACTTTCTTGCCGCCTTCGCGCAGCGTAGTGTAGAAACGGCCTGACATCAGTTGTGCTAAATGGTTATTGAGGGCGCCGACATTTTCAGAGATCGACATTTCGTTGTCGTTCAACACCACGAGCATGTCATTGTGCAAGTCGCCAGCGTGGTTCATGGCTTCAAACACCATGCCGCCTGTCATAGCGCCATCGCCGATCACGGCAACGACTTTACGACCCGCTTGCTCTTTTTCTGCGGCAATCGCCATCGCCAGTGCGGCGCTGATAGACGTACCTGAATGCCCAACGCTGAAAGTATCGTATTCACTTTCTTCACGCCATGGGAAAGGATGCAAACCATCTTTTTGTCTAATGGTGTGCATCTTGTCACGACGACCCGTAAGAATTTTATGGGGATAAGCCTGATGGCCCACATCCCAAATCAGCCGATCAAAAGGGGTGTTGTAGACATAGTGCAGCGCAACAGTGAGTTCCACTGTGCCGAGCCCAGAGGCAAAATGTCCGCTGGATATGCCAACAGACTTAAGAAGGAACTCGCGCAGTTCATCGGCTACTTGTGGTAAAAGTGCCTGAGGAAGCTGGCGGAGTTCATTGGGGGTGTTGGCCTGTGCCAACACGGGAAACTGAGAAATGTCCAAACTCATAGCGAGATACTTCGACTCTTATTATATTCTTCGCTCAATGATATAGCGGGCGAAGTCTGCAATTAACTGGCTATTGTATGGCAATTTAGCCAGCGCTGATAGTGCCTCTTGGATCAGTTGTTTGGCGGTGTCTTGTGCACCTTGTAGTCCAAGTAGTTGTGGAAACGTACTCTTATTCGATTCAGTATCAGAGCCTTGCGGCTTACCGAGTTCTTCGGTGGTGGCTACGATGTCGAGGATATCGTCTTGTACTTGGAAGGCGAGTCCGACCGCACGGGCAAAATCCATCATAGCAGCATACTGATCTTTTGGCGCGTTCGCGGCGATTAACGCTAACTCAACAGCGCAGCTGATAAGGGCGCCCGTTTTCATATTATGTAACTGAGTTAATGCTTTAAGATCAATATGTTTATCTGTTGAGGCTAAGTCTATCGCTTGGCCGCCACACATGCCACGATAACCTGAGGCTTTTGCCAATACTCTGACCATAGCGATATGTTGCTCGCTGCTGATCCCAGGTACCGCTTCGGTGACAATTTCAAAGGCTAAGGTCTGCAGTGCATCCCCAGCTAAAATGGCGGTCGCTTCATCAAACGCGATATGCACTGTGGGCTGACCACGGCGCAGCTCATCATCATCCATGGCGGGTAAATCGTCGTGGATCAATGAATAAGCATGGATACATTCAATGGCTGCGGCGCAAGCATCTAATTTTTCGAGCTCGACCCCAAACATGCGTCCGACACTGTATACAAGGAAAGGTCGAATGCGTTTGCCACCCAATAAGGCGCCGTAAGTCATGGCAGCTTTTAATTGGGGAGCGGTATCTTCAAGCGTACTAAAACGCTGTTTTAATTGATTATCAACCCGTTGTTGAAATTCTTGAATGGCACTGACTAACACGCTTATTCGCCCTCAACGGCATAGGGGGATAGGGGCGCATTTTCATCTTGTTTCAGTAAAATGGCCACTTTTTGTTGGGCTTGTTCGAGTTTTGCTTGGCTATTTCGAACCAGATTGATGCCACGTTCAAATTGTTTTAACGCGTCATCGAGGGAGATATCGCCTTGTTCTAGATCGGCAACAATGCGCTCGAGTTCGCCAAGGGATTCTTCAAAACTGAGATTTTCGGGTTTCTTCGCCACGTTTATGCTTCCTTTGATTTAGCGGACACAAGGTATATCAGGGCGGCTTTAGGGTCAAATTCAGACTAAAGATATTTGCTCAATAGCACGCTTTGTTACTGAAATTTTTTCAGAAAATATAAATTGTCGCTAAACTTGCTTAGTGTGTGTCCGATAACTGACAATAGTATCATCATTTGTATGGTAATTTTTAACTGGATAGACAAGGCTCGCATGTGTGTCGGTGGGATTATCTTACTCAGTGGAACAACTGAGTGTTATTGCTTACTTAGGGTAAGTATTATGTCGTTTATTACGAATAATTGAGGAGCCGTTGTGGATTTAGCAACAGTAATTGGAATTGTGGGTGCCTTTGGTTTTATCCTCGGGGCAATGGCCACCAGCGGCGGTTTAATGATTTTCGTTGATGTACCCTCGATTCTTATTGTTTTCGGTGGGTCCTTCTTCGTGGTGATGATGAAGTTCACTCTTAAACAGTTTTTTGGCGCGGTAAAAATTGCCGCTAAAGCGTTTATTTTTAAGATTGATAAGCCAGAAGATTTGATTGAACAGTCCGTGACTATGGCTGATGCCGCCCGTAAAGGCGGTTTTTTAGCCTTAGAAGAAGCGCAGATTACTAACAGCTTTATGCAAAAAGCCGTCGACATGCTTGTTGATGGTCACGATGGTGAAGTGGTGCGCGCGGCCTTAGAGAAGGATATTGCGCTGACCGAAGAGCGCCATCGTACAGGGATCGGCATTTTTAGAGCGTTTGGTGACGTAGGTCCGGCAATGGGCATGATTGGTACGCTGGTGGGTCTTGTGGCCATGCTGTCAAACATGTCAGATCCTAAATCCATCGGCCCCTCGATGGCGGTGGCCTTGTTAACAACCTTATATGGCGCTATGGTCGCTAACATGGTTTGTCTTCCTATCGCGGATAAGTTAACGCTTAGGATGGGTGAAGAAATGCTGAACCGTAATTTGATTATGGATGCGGTATTGGCGATTCAAGACGGACAAAACCCACGGGTGATTGAAGGCTTCTTGAAAAATTATCTGGCTGAGAAAAATCGCAAAATAGATACAACGGACGGAGAGTAGCCCATGGCTAAGGCTAAGTGCAACTGTCCACCGGCCGGAGCACCGATGTGGTTGGCGACCTTTGCTGACTTGATGTCGCTGTTGATGTGTTTCTTCGTGTTGTTATTGTCATTTTCCGAAATGGATGTAATGAAGTTTAAGCAGATCGCGGGCTCAATGAAGTATGCCTTTGGTGTGCAAAATAAGGTGGAAGTCAAAGATATCCCGAAGGGGACGTCTGTGATTGCCTTAGAATTTAGACCAGGACGTCCCGATCCCACGCCGATTGAAATCATCAACCAGCAAACCAATGAAATGACGGAACCTGTATTGGATTACCAAGCGGGTGAAGACGACAGTGCTGGCGGCGTTCAGCAGCAAAGTGGTTCTCAGCGTGGTGGTGAAGCCACTGCAACGGCGCAGGAAGTGGCCGATGCGGTTAAAGCCGAAGCGGCAGCGGCGCAGGATAAGATCAATCAAGAAGTGAAGAAGATGGCGCAGGAGCTCAATAAAGAGATCACCGATGGTGCGATTGAAATTGAGTCCTTAGGTCAGCAGATTATTATCCGTATCCGTGAGAAGGGCGCATTTGCCTCTGGTTCGGGCTTCCTTCAACCACGATTTAAGCCTGTGGTGCGCTCTGTTGGCGAACTGCTAAAAGATGTGCCGGGGATTATTACGGTATCGGGTTACACGGATGATATGCAAATCAGCGATGAGCTTTATAGCTCTAACTGGGATTTATCCAGTAAACGCGCTGTGGCTGTGGCCCACGAGTTAGTGCAAGTTAAAGGTTTTGATTCTAAACGGATGAAAGTGGTGGGCATGGCGTCTAATAACCCAATAGTGCCAAACGATTCACCGGAGAATCGTGCCCGTAACCGCAGGGTGGAAATTGCCATTGAGCAAGGTAAAGCGAAGGAATCTGATGAAATTCAGGTTGGTAATTCGCCTTAGGTAGCTTGGTACTCACTGGATCTAAAGCCGCAATCCTGTTGCGGCTTTTTTACTGGGCTAAGGTGGACTTTTCCCTTTTTTACTAACGCTTTATGCATCAAAGCGCTGTGGTTGATTTGAATCCATTTGGGCTTTATACCAATCGCAGAGAGTGTGTTATCCCTAAGCTTCCTTCAAGCTTACCTCCACGACGTATCTCAAATAATTCATCTCAAATAACTCATTTCAAACAGAGCAATTTAAACTGAGCGAATAGGCTTTAGTGACATAATTCCAACCAAATTCGCTTAAAAATCCCGTCGTGACTTAATCACTAATACGCCATTAATACGCCATTAATACGGCATTAATCCGCCATAAATGTGGCTTGTGTGGCTGTTTGCGATGCGCGCTGAAACTCGCATTTTTAGGTCGCTTGGGTATATAATCCCCCGATTATTCTTTTAACCAATTTTGCTGTTTTAAAATTGCCCGCGGAAATCCCATGAAGTTTATTGTAAAGCTGTACCCAGAAATCATGATGAAGAGCAAACCCGTAAGGATGCGCTTCACCAAAATGCTCGAAACCAACATACGTAATGTGCTCAAAAAAGTCGACGAAGACGCTAAAGTTCAACGTCAGTGGGACCGCATTATGGTAATGGTGCCAAAGGATAAGCCTGAATTGGCCCAAGCCTTCGGTGAGCGTCTGGCGTGTATTCCTGGCATTGCCCACGTAGTGCAAGTGGATGAGTACAGCTTTGAATCTGTGGACGATATTTATCAGCAAGTCTTGCCTGTTTACCGTGACCAACTCGCGGGTAAAACCTTCTGCGTGCGAGTGAAGCGCACTGGCGATCACGATTTTAATTCTATCGAAGTGGAGCGTTACGTCGGCGGCGGCTTAAATCAGTTTACCGATGCTTTAGGTGTGCGTTTAAAGAATCCCGATATTACCGTTAACCTTGAAATTGAACGCGATAATCTTTACATGGTCACTAAGCGTATTGAAGGCTTAGGTGGTTTCCCGATGGCGACACAGGAAGATGTGTTGTCTTTGATTTCAGGTGGTTTTGACTCCGGTGTGTCTAGCTATCAATTTATCAAAAAGGGCGCGCGTACCCATTACTGCTTCTTTAATCTGGGCGGTGTGCAGCATGAAATTGGCGTGAAGCAAGTGGCTTATCATTTGTGGAAAACCTACGGCGAATCCCACAAGGTGAAGTTTATCTCTGTGCCTTTTGAGCCTGTTGTTGCTGAGATTTTAGAGCGTATCGATAACGGTCAAATGGGCGTTGTGCTCAAGCGTATGATGATGCGCACTGCGGCGCGTATTGCCGACCGTATGGGCATTCAAGCCTTAGTAACCGGTGAAAGTTTAGGCCAAGTATCGAGCCAAACGCTGACCAACTTAAACGTGATTGACCGCTGTACTGAGCTGCTGATTTTACGTCCGCTGATTGCCATGGATAAACAAGACATTATCAACGAGAGCCGTAAAATCGGCACCGAAGATTTTGCCAAATCTATGCCTGAATATTGCGGCGTGATTTCGCAAAAGCCAACAGTTAAAGCGGTATTAGCGAAAGTTGAAGCGGAAGAGAAGAAGTTCTCTGAAGATTTGATCGATCAAATTATCGCCCAGTCTGTCACTATTGATATCAGGGAGATCGCAGAACAGATGGATACTCGGATTACTGAGACTGAAACGGTCGCCAGTATTGATACCAACCAAGTGGTCATTGATATTCGCGCCCCTGAAGAAGAGGAAAGCAAACCGTTGCAAATTGAAGGTATTGAGATTAAACGTATCCCATTCTTCAAGTTAGCGACTCAATTTGCCGATCTCGATAAGCAAAAAACCTATTTGCTGTATTGTGAGCGTGGGGTGATGAGTAAATTGCAGGCATTGTATTTAATCGAGCAAGGCTACACTAACGTCAAAGTGTATCGCCCATAAATCCATGCAAACTTGCACACTGACATGTCTTGTCAGTGGGATGTGCCCATAGAGATTGCATACAAAAAAGCCGCATATCAATGCGGCTTTTTCTTTTGGCCGCTAAAGGCTTTCATCTATGTCGCTTTAGTCGTGAAGCAGGTTAACAATGCTTCACGACTCAGCATTAAGGCTTTAAAACATTAGGGTATTAGGCCTTCTTCTTACTGGCTATCCAGAAATCGACTTGTTGCTCTAGCACATCCAGTGGCAATGCGCCGTTAGCAAGTACTAGCGTATGGAAGTCGCGGATATCAAATTGACTGCCAAGCTGTTGTTCTGCTTTATGTCTGAGTTCCAGCAGCTTAATCATGCCCACTTTATAGGCTGTCGCTTGCGATGGCATGACGATATGGCGTTCAACCATTTTCACCGCATCCGATTTAGCATTGGGCGTATTATCCACGTAATAGGCAATGCCTTGCTCGCGGGTCCACTTTTTAGCGTGGATACCAGTATCAACGACTAAGCGACATGCACGCCATAACTCCATTGCTAGACGACCAAAGTCAGAATAGGGATCGGCGTAGAGTCCCATTTCTTTCGGGAAAGATTCGCTATATAAACCCCAGCCCTCGATATACGCGGTATAGCCACCAAACTTGCGGAACTTAGGAATATTTTGCAGCTCTTGGGAAATGGCGATCTGCATGTGATGACCCGGAATACCTTCGTGGTAGGCCAGCGCCTCCATTTGGTATTTCGGCATGGCTTTCATGTCATATAGATTTGCATAGTAGCTACCGGGACGCGAACCATCCGGCGCAGGTTGCTCATAGAAGGCTTTGCCTGCGGATTTTTCTCTAAAGGCTTCAACCTGTTTCACTATCATGGCGGCCTTAGGTTTTACTTTAAACACTTCATCTAAGCGCGATTTCATATTGTCGATGAGCTTAGTCGCCTCAGCTAAATAGGCGGCTTTGCCTTCGGCGGTATTGGGGTAGTAGAACTGGGGAGCGTCACGCATGAAGCTAAAGAATTGCTGTAAATCGCCTTTAAAATTGACCTTCTTCATAATGGCGCGCATTTCGTTATGAATACGTTCCACCTCAGAAAGGCCTAAGTCATGGATTTGATCGGCGGTCATATTTGTCGTGGTAGTACGGGCCAAGGCATTATTGTAAAAGGCGGCGCCGTTAGGGAGCTTCCACGCACCATCACGGTCGTCAGCTTTGGTTGCTAAGGTTTTGATGTAACTGATGAGCTTGTTATAGGCGGGCTCGACTTGAGTCACTAGTGCTTGCTCAGCCTGTTTAAGCAGTGCTTGCTTTTCCGTTTCTTGAATCGCTAATGCGTTCACTTTACGGCGAAAATCTGCGAGTAGCGCGCTGTCGTCGCCCTTATCAAAAGGCGCACCTTTGATGATGTTTTGGCTGTCTGAAATGACATAAGCGAATACGAACTTAGGCGCGATAATGCCTTTATCTGCGCGAACGGCTAATACTGTCTGTAATTGACTTAAGCGTTTTGGCACGCCATTTAAGCGGCTGATATAGGCCTTGGCATCGCTGACATCTGTGATTTGATGTTGGTTAATTAAGAAGGAGGCTATCATAGAGTGGCCGCCATACATCTGATTCACAGGGTAATTATGGTAGCGCCATTGGTCATCTTCGATGTCATTTTGCAGATTTTGCTTCAGTAACGTAAGGCTAAGATGCGTTTGTGGATCGAGTTTGGCCGCATCAATCAGATTGACCTGCGCCAGTTGTTTTTTCGTGCGTGCTAGGGCTTTATCATCGGCGGCATCACCCAGTTCATCCCATTTATCATAGTCTTGCTTGATCCCCATATAGGTTTGCGAAATGGGGTTCGCCATGATGTTTTCCATGAAGAGGGTTTCGAACAACGCATTGGCTTTGTCTGACTCGGTTTGCACCACTGCATTCATAGGTTCGCTTGCACTGTGTAAGGCTGGCGAAGTTGATGCTGCATATGCGGGAATGGTCAGTAGAGCTGAAAGGGTCAGTGCGACTAAGCTGATTTTAGTTTTTATTGGCATGATCAGGCTTCCTGGATTGAGTTGCATCAATTCTAAAGAAGCTGGACAAGAATGTATGGATATTAATGTTAGAAAATGTGTTAGCAGTAATAGTATTAAACTGCACTATTGACCACTAACACATTATTTATATAGCTATTTTAACGGCAGGCTTAGCAGAATTGTGTCAGTAAATCATTAACAAACATGTGACCTTTGCTGGTTAATTGCCAATGTTCAGTGGATTCTGTGAGTAAACCGCGTTGTTTGGCCTTTTCCATTCCTTCGGTCAATGTGTCTCTGTGTTGTCCGGTACGCAGTTCAAATTCTTGCTTAGGGATAGGTGTCATCAGGCGCAGGCGATTCATTAAATATTCAAGCGCGCGATCTTCCTCTGCCACATCAATCGATTCGAAGGTGTAGTTGCTGGCACTCAGATATCCCTTGGGATGTTTAATTTTTACCGTGCGTATAATGCGGTTTTCTTCTGGCAGCGTCACTTTACCGTGGGCGCCACAGCCTATACCTAGATAATCACCAAACTGCCAGTAGTTGAGATTGTGCCTACATTGGTAACCAGGTTTCGCATAGGCGGATATTTCGTATTGCTCATACCCTAATGCAGCCAGCTTTTGTTGACCTTGCTCATAGATATGCCAGAGCGCTTCGTCATCGGGCAGTTGCGGTGGTTTTGAGTGGAATAGGGTGTTGGGCTCAATTGTTAACTGGTACCAAGACAGGTGGGGTGGATTCAGCGCCGCTGCCGTGTCGATATCAGCCATGGCTTCAGCAAAACTTTGGTTGGGTAATCCATGCATTAAATCGAGGTTAAAACTCAAGTATCCCGCTTGGCTGGCTTTTTGAGCAGCGACTTGTGCCTCGTTTTGATCGTGAATACGTCCGAGTAAGTTGAGCTTATCCTTAGAAAAACTCTGCACACCGATAGATAAACGAGTGATACCGGCTGCGCGATAGGCACTAAAGTCATCGTGTTCTAAGGTGCCAGGGTTGGCTTCCATGGTGATTTCGATATTGTCACTAAAGGGGATTAGCGCATTGGCACCATCGAGTATGCGTTTGATTTGCAAAGCATCGAATAAGGATGGTGTGCCGCCACCGATAAAGATGGTATGAATTTGCCGCCCTTGGACGAGATGTAAGTCTTGGCGTAAGTCTTCCAATAGCGCATCAACATAGGCTTCTTGTGGCAGCTCACCATTTTGGCCATGGGAATTAAAGTCACAATAAGGACACTTTTGTACGCACCAAGGAATATGGATATACAGACTGAGTGGCGGCAGTTCGAGCTTCATCGCAGTAGTCACGGCAGTTGACGACATTATTGTGCATTCCCGCCAGTTAACACGCCTTGGGCTTGCATGGCGGCGATGAGTTGCACTAGGGCTTTACCACGATGGCTTAAGGCATTTTTCTCGTTGCTGCTGAGCTCCGCCGCGCTACATTGATAATTTTCAGGGATAAAAATCGGATCGTAACCATGGCCATTGTCGCCACGTTGGTTAAAGTCGATTTGGCCTTCCCATGCAGCTTGGCAAATAATTGGGGTTGGATCTTTGGCGTGGCGCATATACACCAGTACGCATTGGAATCTCGCACTGCGAGGTGCTGGCTGGTCTTTTATTGTCTCAAGTAGTTTCAATACGTTGTCTTGATCTTTGGCATTTTCGCCCGCGTAACGCGCTGAATAAATGCCGGGAGCGCCTTGGAGTAAATCCACTTCTAAACCTGAATCATCGGCAATGGCGGCAAGTCCGGTGATTTCGGCTGCATGTCTGGCTTTGATAATAGCATTTTCGACAAAAGTGGTGCCCGTTTCGGCCACTTCGCTGACATTAAATTGGCTCTGCGGCAGTACAGTGACACCGTAGCTGGCGAGCATTTGATCGAATTCGGCGAGTTTGCCTTTGTTGCCACTGGCGAGGACGATTTGTTGCATGGAACACCTATATCATTGGGGCGACTTATACTGCGGCAATGATACCCAAGCTGAGGGCTAAAGGACAGGAAAAGGGCGGGACGGTACAGACTTGTATCGTCCCAAAGTTACTGATGTCTTACGGCAATCTCAGCTTGGCTTATTCGACGTAGAATTTTTGCTTGAACTGCAAGTTGGTATTTAATTGATTACCATGCTTGATCGCGATATTGAAGTTGATCTCCTGATCATCGCGGTAAGGAACTTCGGCAATATAATAAATCGCATCACCTTCGCGGATCTCTTTGAAGGTTAAGTTGATTCGAGCATCTAATAAGTTATTGGCGACACCAGTAATTTCAACGGGTACTGCGGGTTTATTCGCTTCGCTGATATCTAACACCGCAATGTTGATAATACCTGTGTAGCTACTGCGTTGAATGCCATAGGATTTGGCTATGCTAGGCGTTAAAAATGTACTGCCAAGTGCCATGTAATGAATGTCAAAATTGCCGACAGTTTCTTTTTGCTCTGCGTTTGCAACACCACAAAGGCTAGCGGTGAGGGCTAATACAGCCAGAATATTACGGAACATGATGGGATACCTCATATTAGGGAATGTTTGAGTATAGGTCGCTGTGACTATTGTTTATGTTTATCTGTTTATCGATAAATTAACCGCATTCAAAGAAATTTGTTGGTTTTCAGCCTTTCAATAGCATTAGCTCAGCTAGTTTGTCCCATCAGCTCAGTAATGACGCTTGGGATGATCTTGGGGTCAATCACGCGGATTTGCTTATGCCGACCAAGTTCACCTTTCATTATATGAATGTCGCTCTTGGGCACTTTAAAGGTCTTTGCTAAGTACTTGCTTAAATGGGCATTGGCCTTGCCATCAATAGGCGGCGCAGTGATGGCTACTTTTAGCTCATCACCGTGCAGTCCTACAATTTGATCTCGGCTGGCCTTAGGCTGAATGTAGAGATTAAGCAGCAAGTCACCTTGCTGCAAAGTCACTGCACTCATTAGATCACAGCCCAATAAGGGATATATTGGGCAAGTAACATATTGAGGAAATTCATACCAATAATCACCAACATTACCGATAAATCTAAACCACCAATTGGCGGTATGATACGGCGGATTGGGGCTAATACGGGTTCAGTTAACTGACCCATGACCATCACAATGGGGTTATAGCCTTGGTTAAACCAGCTCAATATTGCGCGTATCAACAGCATCCAAAACAGCAAGACCCCTGCTTTTTTGATCACAGATACGACGGCAAACATCAAAAACAGCAGTATGTCTATGCCACCGCCCGCGATAAGGCTGATCAGCAGTACTTTGACCATCACGACCAGCAACGCGAGGACGAATGATGCGGTATCAAACCGTCCTAAGGAAGGCAGAATACGGCGCATTGGCGCGATGAGCGGGTGAGTCGCTTTGACAATAAATTGGCTAAAAGGATTGTAAAAATCCGCCCTTGCCAGTTGCAGCCAAATCCGCAAAATCACCACCATCAAATATAAGTCGAATAGTGTGGTGATTAAAAAGGTAAATGCATTCATCGAGATTTCTACCTATTAAAGTCCGATATAAAAACGCGTTAGTGGAAATTAAAATGTCTTAGCCATTTCTTCTGCACGTTTAATGCAGTTTTCCATGGCTTTTTTTACTAAACCACGCATATCCGCAGCTTCAAATGTCGCCAGCGCCTGTGCGGTGGTACCGCCCTTTGAGGTGACATTCTCCCTTAGATTACCTAAGGTCAGTTGTGGATTTTGCTTTGCCATCATAGCAGCGCCGAGCGCGGCTTGCTGCACTAAAGTTCTGGCTTTGTCTTCATCCATTCCCATTTCTTTGCCTGCATCTATCATAGACTCCATTAGCAAAAAGAAATAAGCCGGTGAACTGCCCGATAGTGCAATCACTTGATCTAATTCTGACTCTTCATTAACCCACACAATTTCGCCGCCGCTGGACATCAAACGATCGCAAATGGCTTTTTGCTCGGTAGAAATAGCCTGAGGCGCATAGAGGCCAGTCATCCCCACACTAATCTGCATCGGTGTATTGGGCATAGCGCGGATAAGCTTAATATCCTGCGCCAGATAATCGGTATAACGCTTTGCTTTAATGCCTGCAGCAATAGTGATGACTAACTTTTGCGACATGTCGACAGTTTGTAATGCTTCACACACTTGCTGCATCAATTGCGGTTTTACCGACAGCACTATGACATCGGCAGCTTGCGCTGCGGCTAAATTGTCTTGAGAAACCAAAATCCCTAAATCGGCTTTTAGTGCGTCGAGTTTACCTTGGCTAGGATTGGTCGCTTGGATGAGTTGAGCAGGATAGCCGCTATGAACTAGGCCACTGATGATGCTGCGCGTCATGTTGCCGGCACCGATAAAGCAGATTTTCTGTTGATCCATTTGATTCTCTTCAGTGTGTTAACCGTTAATTTGTAACAGACTCACCTTAAATCAAGATGATAAAACGGTTAGTCATTTGAATGTCAGAGCCAGATTAGTTGACTCTCGCTAATTGAACTTAAATGTCGTGATCTTTAATACAGTATTTGGGCATAAAGCGCTAAAAACAAGGTCAAGCCCACACACTGACCTCGAACTTCATGCCTCGAGTGAGTTTACGCAGTGTAATTGCGCTCACCAAAAATGGCACTGCCAATGCGCACCATAGTTGAACCACTGCTAATCGCTGCATCTAGGTCATTACTCATCCCCATGGAAAGCGTGTCTACATTGGGGTAATGTGATTTAAGTTCTTGAAATAGATTGTTTAACATAGAAAACTCTTTAAGCTGTAACTCAGTATCTGCAGTAGCCGTTGGGATTGCCATTAGGCCTCTCAGTGCGAGATTAGGTAACTGAGCGATCAGTTCGGCCAGTGGCAGCATTTGCGCCGCATCTATGCCAGATTTTGTGTCTTCAGCACTGATATTAATTTGAATGCAGACGTTTAATGGCGCTAATTCAGCTGGACGTTGATCATTGAGACGTTGGGCAATTTTGTCGCGCGAGACTGTGTGCATCCAATCGAAATGCTGGGCGACTATGTTGGTTTTGTTGGATTGGAGTGGCCCGATAAAGTGCCATTCAATGTCCGGAAAATCCCCCTTGAGTGCGGTAATTTTCTCCGCACCTTCTTGGACATAGTTTTCGCCAAAGCAACGCTGACCGGCTTGATAGGCTGCTATAATGTCTTCAATAGGTTTGGTCTTGCTGACGGCAAGTAAGCGAATACTGCTAGGTTGGCGTGCACATTTTTGCGCCGCTTGTGCGATCCTGCACTGGGCGATTGCGAGTCTGTCTGCTATTGTTGTCATGATGTAATTATCTAGTTGCAAGGATATCCCAAACGATGGAAATCACTGAGTTATTGGCATTTAGTGTAAAACACAAAGCCTCGGATCTACACCTTTCTGCAGGGATATCTCCCATGATCCGTGTCGACGGTGAAGTGAGAAAGATTAACTTGCCCGCGCTCGATCACCAAGGCGTACACAGCCTAGTGTACGACATAATGAATGATAAGCAGCGCAAGGACTACGAAGAACATTTAGAAATCGATTTCTCGTTCGAAGTCCCTAATCTTGCACGCTTTCGTGTTAACGCATTCAATCAATCCCGTGGTGCTGCGGCCGTATTTCGTACCATTCCTAGCGACATCTTGTCACTTGAGCAATTAGGTGCGCCGGAGATTTTTAAAAAAATCGCCAGTTTCCCTCGGGGATTAGTCCTAGTGACTGGGCCAACAGGTTCGGGTAAGAGTACCACACTTGCCGCTATGGTGGATTACGTTAACGAAAATCGACACGATCACATCTTAACCATTGAAGATCCTATCGAATTCGTACACCAAAACAAGCAATGTTTGATTAACCAGCGTGAAGTTCACCGCCATACCCACAGCTTTAATGCGGCGCTTAGAAGCGCGCTGCGTGAAGATCCGGACGTGATTTTAGTTGGTGAGATGCGTGACCTTGAAACCATTCGTTTGGCGATGACCGCCGCAGAAACAGGCCACTTAGTGTTTGGTACCTTGCATACCACCTCCGCCGCGAAAACCATTGACCGTGTGGTCGACGTATTCCCCGCCGGTGAAAAAGACATGGTGCGCACTATGTTGTCGGAATCGCTGCAAGCGGTTATTTCGCAAACCTTGATTAAAAAGGTAGGCGGAGGCCGTGTCGCCGCCCATGAAATCATGATGGGCACTCCCGCTATTCGTAACCTTATTCGTGAAGACAAAGTGGCGCAGATGTATTCGGCGATTCAAACCGGTATGGCCCACGGAATGCAGACCTTAGAGCAATGTTTACAGAACTTAGTCAATCGCGGTCTTATCACCCGTGAAGATGCAATGGCGAAGAGTTCGAATAAACAAGCGACATTTTAAGGATTTATGATGGATGTTCTTCCGTTTTTAAAAGTGATCGTTGAGCGCAAAGCCTCCGACTTGTTTATCACAGCTGGCTTTCCGCCAAGTGCCAAGATTGACGGTGAATTGCGTCCCTTGGCCGAAAGTGCCTTTACTCCGGCACAATCACTGGATTTCGTTGAATCCTTAATGACCGAAGCGCAGAAACAAGAGTTTCACTCGAGCCGTGAGTGTAACTTTGCTTTTGCGGCAAAGGATTTAGGTCGCTTTCGGGTAAGCGCCTTCTGGCAGCGTGAATCGCCTGGCTGCGTGATGCGCCGTATTGAGACTAAAATCCCTG
This sequence comes from Shewanella sp. DAU305, assembly GCF_026802235.1. Taxonomy (NCBI): domain Bacteria; kingdom Pseudomonadati; phylum Pseudomonadota; class Gammaproteobacteria; order Alteromonadales; family Shewanellaceae; genus Shewanella; species Shewanella sp. DAU305. The sequence continues at coordinate 3,884,669 of NZ_CP113808.1, read as the reverse complement.
ATGTCGATGATTTAAAATTGCCGCCTATTCTGAAAGATCTGGTGATGAGTAAACGTGGTCTCATCATTATGGTGGGCGGAACGGGAACGGGTAAGTCAACGTCCTTAGCGGCCTTGGTAGGCTATCGCAATGCCCATGCCCGTGGTCATATTTTAACTATCGAAGATCCCGTCGAATTTGTTCACGACCACAGAAAAAGTATTATCACCCAACGTGAAGTCGGCATAGATACTGAGTCTTTTGATGCGGCGCTAAAAAGCTCCCTTCGCCAAGCCCCCGATGTGATCTTGATTGGTGAAATTCGTACCCAAGAGACGATGGAGTTCGCCCTGTCGTTTGCAGAAACAGGCCACCTCTGTATGGCAACCTTGCATGCCAACAACGCCAACCAAGCATTAGACCGCATTATGCACCTCGTGCCTGAGAGTAAACATCAGCAGTTATTGTTTGATTTGTCATTGAATTTGCGCGGTATTGTGGCGCAGCAATTGATCCCAAAAGTCGATGGCACTGGGCGCCGCGCCGCGATTGAAGTCTTGATTAACACCCCAAGGGTGGCGAGTTTAATTGCGAAGAATGAGCTGCATTTACTCAAAGAAACCATGGCAAAATCCAACGAGCAGGGCATGCAGACTTTCGATCAAGCCTTGCTCAAACTTTATGTCGATGGCGAGATTAGTTACGCCGATGCGCTGCACCATGCTGATTCACCGAACGATTTACGTTTGATGATTAAATTGCAGAATAAAGAATCCACGGGCTCAGGCTTTATGGAAGGTGTCACCTTAGACATGGACTAACGCGAGAGTCAGGTTCTAGGTTAAGCAGCTCTTTATGGGCTGCTTTTTGTTGGTGTCGTTAGATTTTCGTTCAGCTCAATCGGTTTTACTTCATCGCTATGCGGTCGTTAACGATAGCTTTTATTTTTTAATTCAATATGATCTTTACCTAGTACGTTTGCGTAATGTACCGGTAAAGGAGAAAGCAATGAAAAAATTACCTATGATATTCGCTATGACAGCGAGCTTGATGAGTGTTGGCGCTATGGCGGCCACTTGTCCCGAGTATTTGAACCTTGAAGTACGAAAATTACATTCTGAAGAGACAGTTAATCTGTGTGAATTGACTCAGGGAAAGCCAGTGTTGATTGTTAACACTGCAAGTAACTGTGGTTATACCCCGCAGTTTAAAGCGCTCGAAGCATTGCATGAAAACTATAAAGACAAAGGCTTAGTGGTTATTGGTTTCCCATCGGATGATTTTTTCCAAGAAGAAAATGATGAGAAAGACACGGCTAAGGTGTGTTACATCAATTACGGTGTCACTTTCACTATGCTGTCGACTTCGGCTGTGCGTGGCAGTGACGCCAATAGCGTATTTAAATACTTAGCCGAGAAAACCGGTGCGCCTAAGTGGAATTTCTACAAGTATGTCGTTAGCGGCGATGGCGCGGTTGTGCAACAGTTCAATTCTAAAGTGAAGCCAGATAGCGAAGAGCTTAAGCAAGCAATAGAATCTGTACTTTAATTTTATAAGTATTTATTAATTAAGAGGCTGTTTTGGCTAAATTTTCAGGCTTATCCAAAGAAGTTGGACACGGACAGCGCGGCAAAGTGGGCGTGCTGTTATTAAATTTAGGTACGCCAGATGCACCCACAGCATCGGCTGTTAGGCGTTATCTTGCTGAGTTCTTAGCAGATCCCCGCGTAGTCGAAATCCCTAAATTAGTGTGGATGATGATTTTACACGGGATCATTTTGCGGGTACGCCCTGCAAAATCGGCGGCGTTATACCAGAAGGTATGGACAGCGGCCGGCTCACCGTTAATGGACATTAGTTTGCGTCAAACGGCGAAGTTAGCGGATAAACTTAACGCCGATAACCATGATGTTTCTGTCCATTTAGCAATGCGTTATGGCAGTCCATCGGTTGCCAGTACATTGCAAACCATGCATCAAAATGGCATTGATAAAATCGTGGTGTTACCTCTGTATCCCCAATATGCGGCGCCCACTACGGGTTCTGCTTTTGATGCGATTGCGGCTGAGTTGTCTAAGTGGCGCTATATTCCATCGTTGCATTTTATTAATACTTATCATGATAACGCTGATTTTATTAACGCGTTAGCGAGTTCGATCACGGCTGATTTTAAAGCAAATGGTAAACCGCAAAAATTGGTGTTGTCTTACCATGGTATGCCTGAGCGTAATTTGCATTTAGGCGATCCGTATTATTGCTTCTGCATGAAAACGACTCGACTGGTTACCGAAAAGCTTGGGTTAGGTAAAGATGAGTTTGTGATGACATTTCAATCGCGTTTTGGTAAAGCCAAATGGCTACAACCTTATACCGATGCGACTTTGAAAGCGTTGCCGCAACAAGGCGTGCGTGATATCGCTATCGTTTGCCCCGCTTTTAGCGCCGATTGTTTAGAAACGCTGGAAGAAATTGTTAGTGAGAATGGTCATCTCTTTGCCGAGGCGGGTGGTGAGAAGTTCCGCTACATTGCAGCACTAAACGATGATGATGCGCACATTACTATGATGGCCAACTTAGTGAAGCCACATTTTTGATCCGGTAATTTATCGGGTTAAACATCAAACTGAAAAGGATAAGGCAACTTATCCTTTTTCTTTATATATGGTTTTTATTGTGGCATTACTTGCTGAAGTTATTTTCGAAGTAGCTTTCAATAATCAGTACGGCAGACACAGCATCGACTTGGCCTTTGGTGAGCGCCTTGAATCCACCTAACTCGAATAATCTTGCCTTAGCATCGGTAGTGGTTAATCGCTCATCTTGTGTGGCTATTTTGACTTTGAACTTAGCATTGATACGGTTCGCAAATTTACGCGCCCTGTGGGTCATATCTTGCTCAGTGCCATCCATGTTTAAGGGCAGACCAACAACCACTAGGTCGGGTTGCCACTCTTTGATTAAATCGCCTATCTGATCCCAGTTGGGGATCCCATCGACGGCTTTGATTGACAATAATGGCGTGGCGCTAGCGGTGATTTCTTGGCCTATAGCCACACCAATACTTTTAGTGCCAAAATCAAAGCCTAATACGGTTTTCGAATTCATAGTGTGCTGACTTATATTAAGAAATAGGCTTAAGCGTGACCCGCTTGAGCTGAAACCTGCCAAGCATCAAATCCAAGAGCTCGGCTGGCCTGTGGCCAACGGTCTTCGTGTTTAATGTCAAACAAGAGTGCATTGGTTGCTGGAATCGTTAGCCAAGAATTATCGGCAAGCTCTTGTTCGAGCTGATCTTTGCTCCATCCAGCATATCCTAAGGCGACGAGGAATTTCTCTGGCGATCTGTTGCTTCCTATCGCGGTTAACACATCGCGTGAGGTAGTTAGCATTAAACCACAACCCAGATCTGTGCTGTTGGCCCAATAGGGCTGAGAGGTATGCAGTACAAAGCCACGATCTTGGGAAACGGGTCCGCCCATCATGACATTGGCATTGAACGCTAAATCGGTGGAGACTTGCTCAGCTGGCAAATCCATTTGTTCTAATAGCGAATTAACTTCGATACCGAGCGGTTTATTGATCACCAGTCCCATGGCGCCTTTGGCATCATGTTCACAGATATAGATGACTGAGCGTTCAAAAAACGTATCGTGCAGTGAAGGCATGGCAATTAAGAAATGGTTCTGCAAACTCTCCATTTAACTACTCCGTTCGATGTGGCTAAGTTGATCTAGCATGCTGCTATATTGCTAAGTCGGGCGAGATTAACCGCCAGCTAATTTAACTTTGTAGTTCTGCTTCTCAAGCAATAGCTTTAATTGCTCGCGGTTATCTGTTTGGACCTCAATAGTGAAATCTTTAACCGTGCCACCACAACCACATTGTTTTTTAAGGGTCTGAGCCATTGCTTTTAACGCGGTTTCATCGAGACCTAGGCCTGAGATAATCGAAACGCCTTTGCCTTTGCGGCCCTTACTGTCTCTATGGATCCTGACTATACCGTCGGATTCAGGAATCACTTTAGTGACGGGCTCTGCATTAATACGGCCTTTGTCGGTGCTGTACACTAAGGATACATTAGGATCTGCTTTCATAGATTTCATTCATTGGTGTTAAAAGATGACTTATACCCGTTGAGTTTATCAAATTTGCAGGGGTTCTGGGAGGTAAAAAAAGACCACTTGAGGATTATCCTTAAGTGGTCTGAACAAAATGCTAACTCTTTGCAGGGAAGTAAGCATATTTTTGAAAAAGGGAGCGTTATCAGCCGTTTTAATTCATGCGCATAAAGACCATGACGATCAGCGCTACTGCAGTCAGTAAGGCGCTGGGCATAATAAATTTATGCAGCTTAGGTAACGCAATTAAGCAGGCGGTAGTCACAAAGCCGAATGCGGCGACTGTCGCATAATTAGTGCCATTCGCGACGGCATCTATGACCAACCAGCCAAGTACAATAAGAGGTAAAATCAGTAAGCTGACAGGCAAATGGCGCTTTATTTTTGCGTTATTTACCTCGAGTGAGATTTTTTCTGGCGCAAGGATAAAAATGGCTGATGCAACCAAAAACGCGCTAATAAACCAATACATTTCATTACTCTCTCAACCTCAATTGATAATCATTATCATCTTTGATTTTGCTGAAGTCAAGCTGAATGAGATGCTGCTTTTTAATCAATTGAGTTGTAGATCAGATGATTGCTCTGTAAGCTAAATTCATATCTCTGATACTTGTCTTTGTTCGGTTTGAACATCTGAGGAAATTAAGATGAAAAATATTTTTGTAGCTTTAGCCGTGCTGGCATTAAGTGCCTGTAGCTCGATGAAGTCTGGTTGGGACTATGATCCTAGCGCCAATTTTACCCAATATAAAACCTATGCTTGGGTTGCTCAGAAAGCCGATTCTGCCGGATATCATCTTGATGGCTTGATGGATCAAAGAGTAAGAGAAGCGGTTAATAGCCAGTTAGCGAGTAAAGGCATGACATTAGTCGATGCGAAAGACGCTGATGTATTAGTTAACTACCTGACCAAAGTCGACAAGAAAATCAATGTTGATACCTTCAATAGTAATTTTGGCTACAACCCATACTATGGTCCAGGATGGGGTTGGGGCGGCAATATGCAGACCCAAACTACAGTGAGAGAATATGAAGTTGGTACGCTGATTATTGATTTAGTTGATAATAAAACGACTAAGCTTATCTGGCGTGGTTCTGTTGCCGATACCATTCGCGACAAAAATACCCCAGAAGAAAGAGTACAGATCATCAATCAAGCGGTGGGCAGTGTGATGGCAAATTATCCCCCTAAGCCTGACACTAAGTAGTTCTGACTCAGTTTGAATGAAAATTAAGCGGCCTGAGGGCCGCTTTTTTGTGGCTGATTTTTATGCGTTTTGCCCATTCGATTAGATGATCTGCAGTTATTTATCATCTGATTGAATTTACGTTATTAATACTTATTAAAAATTTTAGTTATCTAAATAGACGTGAGAAGTAGTTTTACGCATAACTGGCTATTTTGTTTGCAATTTATACAGTGCTATTTTGTGGTTGTAGGTGATGGCAATCTATTATTGATGAAATGATGAATTAATTTTTCTAATGATGAATTCAAAATAAAATCATTATAGAACTGAGGGTTTCTCAGGCAGAATCTGTTTCTTTACCTTGTTGGTAGTAGCAAAGATGCATGAGACGCAGATTATTGGATTACTTTGGCTGATTGGTATCATTGCCGAGGCTATGACGGGCGCTCTGGCGGCGGGTCGCAAGCAGATGGATTTGTTTGGTGTAGTGATCATTGGCTGCGCAACGGCGATTGGTGGCGGCACACTAAGGGACATGATGCTCGGCAATTATCCTTTAATTTGGGTTGAGCACGTGAATTACCTTATTGCGATTGCATTCGCTTCTTTACTCACTGTCGCTATCGCCCCTGTGATGCGTTATTTGTCTAAGTTATTTTTGGCTATCGATGCTTTAGGGTTAGCTGTGTTCTCTATCGTGGGCGCGCAGAAGACCTTAATGTTGGGATTTAGCCCAACGATTGCCGTGGTGATGGGATTGGTGACGGGCGTTTTTGGTGGCGTTATCCGCGATATCCTGTGTAATCAAGTGCCTTTGATTTTTAAGAAAGAACTCTACGCGGTGATTTCACTACTGACGGCAGGCTTGTATATCGTCCTAAAAGCCTATCAATTAACCGAGTGGATTAATCTGGTTATTTGTCTGAGCGTTGGTTTTAGCCTGCGGATGTTAGCGCTGCGCTATCATTGGTCTATGCCGACCTTTGATTATCAGGCCAATGGCGATCAGCACACACATTAGATCATAAAAAAATCGTAGATATACAATTGTAAAACAACAGGGCAGCTAAGGCTGCCCTGTTTTTTTAGCAGTAAATTACTGCTGGGCTTGAATGTTTTTCAGCGCTTCAAGTGCGGCATCATAGTTAGGATGCTCGGTGATATTCGGAACTAACTCTTGGTATTGGAGTTTTCCTTCGGCATCTATGATGAAAATAGCCCTCGCCAGCAAACCGTAATCTTGAATCAACAAGCCATATTTTTCACCAAAATCACGCCAGACAGAATCGGATAGTACTTTGATTTTATCTACGTTTTCTACTTTGCAGAAACGTTTCTGTGCGAAGGGTAAATCGGCACTGATGGTTAGCATGACCACGTCATCGGAAAAATGGCCTACTTCGCTGTTGAAACGTTTAGTTTGTAGTGCACACACGCCCGTATCTAAGCTTGGTACGGCACTTATCAGCACGGTTTTACCCTTAAAGTCGCTTAGCATGACAGGCGCAAAATGATCATCAACCACTTTGAACCCTGGCGCCATTTGCGACAGCTTAGGTAACTTGCCTTCCAAGGTGACGGTTTTTTCACCCATAAGAACCTGGTTTTTCTCACTGGCAAGCACATTGGGGCTCATCAGCACTAAGCCATAAATACAGCTGGCGGCTAAAAATGAAACGTATTTTTGCATTGGATTTCCTCGCACATGAATATCTGTGCCTTCGCTAATATCTGTCCTTTAAGGTACGCTAAAATGTTATGCAGAACCATAAAAAAAGGCCGGCAATTGCCGACCTTGGTTATTCATTTAGGGTTATTTGCTGAGTGGCAATTCTTTGACATGAATATCCATTTGTGGGAATGGAATACCGATATCTGCTGCATCTAATGCATTTTTGATTTGCTCAAGCAGTTGGAAACGAGCCGTCCAATAATCAGCCGTTTTTACCCAAGGGCGAACCACGAAATTAATTGAAGAGTTCGCTAATTCAGCCAGTCCAACTGTATATGATGGATCTTTTAACACATATTGGTTGTTGTCTAAAATCTCAGTTAAGATTTTCTTCGTGAGTGCGATATCGGCAGAATAAGATACGCCAATCACTAAATCGATACGGCGAGTATCCATTGCCGAATAGTTAGTGATAGTGCCATTCATGATGGATGAATTAGGCGCCACAATAACCTTGTTATCGGGTGTGCGAAGTTTGGTTGAGAATATAGTGATTTCATCAACAGTACCGGCAATGCCAGCGGCTTCAATATAGTCACCAACGCGGCAAGGGCGGAATAACACCATTAACACGCCAGATGCGAAGTTAGACAGAGAACCCTGTAGCGCTAAACCCACCGCTAAACCAGCGGCACCGATAACGGCGACCAATGATGCGGTTTGTACGCCAATTTGGCCTAAGGTGGCAATCACTGCGAAAACAAACACAATTGCCCAAGCGAGGTTTGCGACAAATGAAACAACTGTCGGATCAACTTTACGGCTGTTAAGTAATTTACGAACCAGCTTTTGCGCTACGCCGGCAAAGTATTTACCAACAAAGAAAATGATAATGGCAAATAAAACTTTTAAGCCATAAGTCACAATCAGATCCGGTGCTTGCTTTAATAAACCTTCAAGGTTTTCCATTGAATAACTCCCTAAATATACGCTAACTAAAACTATTTATTATTGACGATAAATTGTACTCGTCGATTTAAACTGCGCCCTTCGCTAGAACGGTTGTCCGCTACAGGTTCTGATATACCTTTACCCATTACGGTAAAGCGATTTGGATTAAAGCCATAATCTTCAACCAAAATACGTTTCACATTTTGAGCGCGCTGAAGTGACAGCTGATAATTAAACTCAGGCGTGCCAACGATATCTGTGTGGCCCACTAAGGTTAGTGCGACATCATTCGCTGCTAAATATGCTTTCACTAAGGCTAAAGTTTTCCATTGCGAAAAGTCAACTTCGGCAATGGCAAATTCAAAATACACCACAGCGGTAGAAATATTATGACAATCTGCGCTGAACTCAGCATTGGGGTTACTCGTACTACAATCTGCTGATGCAGTCGCTTTCACCTCGACCTCTTCAACACAGCCATTGGCCATTACTTGCGTGTCTGGCGCTGTGTTAGGGCAGGCATCTTTGATGTCAGGCACGCCATCTTGGTCAGTATCAGACCAAGCGAATACCTGCGATGTCAGGCTTAAACTTAATAGTAAAAGTACCAGCTGAATCCATCGAGATTGGGAGTTTTTCACTACAAATCACCTATTGAACGATAAGTACTAGTCAAAATTACTAAAGTGATCGCATGGTTGTAGCATGACCATCTTAGTGCGGCATTCTATCGACTTAGGCGCATTTCGCCAAGTGAAACGCGTTCACGCGTCAACTCATCGACAGGCATATATCGGCAATATCTTGAGTATATTTATGTTTTTATTAGTTGAAGCCAATATTCAGATCATCACTTCGCCCCTGTATTCACGTTTGGAGTCAGTAAAATGATGAATAAGCATGATGATAAACTATACAAAATAAGCCTTTGGCGCTAGAGTCTTGAGCCCATTAAGCGCCAACCAAACCTTAAGTTGAGGACGAGATGATAGATTTACGCAGTGATACTGTTACCCAGCCAACAGCAGCGATGCGATTAGCCATGTCCAGAGCCGAAGTAGGTGACGATGTTTACGGTGATGATCCCACGGTAAATAGTCTGCAGGATATGGCCGCAGAGATGTTTGGCTTTGAAAGCGCATTATTTACCTGTTCGGGTACGCAGGCGAATTTATTGGCTTTGATGGCCCACTGTGAGCGTGGTGATGAGTATTTGTGTGGTCAGCAGGCCCATAATTATAAATTTGAGGGTGGCGGTGCAGCTGTCTTAGGCAGCATTCAACCTCAACCTTTGTTGAATCAAGTCGATGGCACCATTGCCTTGGCCGATATTGAAGCCGCCATTAAGCCTGACGATATCCACTTTGCCCGCACGCGTTTGCTCAGTTTAGAGAATACGATTGGCGGTAAAGTGATCCCGCAAAGCTATTTAGCGGACGCGCAGGCTCTGGCCTTTAATCGCGGATTAAAAATCCATCTCGACGGCGCGCGAGTTGCTAATGCGGCTGTGGCGCAGAATATCGCGATAAGTAAGATTACGGCGCATTTTGATTCTGTGTCGATTTGTCTGTCCAAAGGGTTATGCGCGCCAGTTGGCTCATTACTCTTAGGTGACGAGCGTTTGATTAAGAAGGCGATACGCTGGCGTAAAATGCTCGGTGGCGGCATGCGTCAAGCTGGGATACTTGCTGCTGCGGGTAAGCTTGCTTTAACTGAGCAAGTGCAACGACTGAGTGAAGATCATGACAACGCGGCGTATTTGGCTCACCAGTTGGCCGAGTTGAGTGAGTTCGACGTCGATTTAACCGCAGTACAAACCAATATGCTATTTGCCAAATTAGCGCCTCAGGTTGATGCGGATTTATTGGCGAAACACTGTCGAGCTGAAGGCATTCTAATAAGCCCTGGGCGCACGATTCGGCTTGTGACTCACAAAGATGTGAGCCGTCAGGACATAGATAAAGTGTTGCGGGTTATGAAGCAGTACTTCACTGCCTAAACGCAGCTTGTTTTAAAACCTCTAAATGCCCGAGCTTTGCCTCGGGCATTTTTATTTGCGGGTATAACTTGATGTTGAATTATTGAGCAATTAACTGTTGATTGGTGAAAACAAGCCTTAGACTACGGGCGAAATATTTGTGCTTATCTATACTCAAAACAATAAGGTTTTATTGCTAAGGTAAATTTGGGTTGAAGCCTAATAACAATACTAATAAAGGGGTCGATTATTGGACAAATCGGATCAGTGAATTAGAAATGCCCGCACTGTGTTCGACTGTTAAATCGCTAGAAAAGCTCGCCAAGGATGACGTTTCCTCTCTCGCATTACTTGGGCGTAGCGTGATGCACGATAACGCCTTAACCTCTCGTATTCTTCGAGTCGCCAATAGTGCTATTTATCATAAGGGGAGTAGTCAGATCTCCACCGTTAGCCGCGCCGCCATAGTGCTGGGTTTCGATGCAGTGCGAAATATCTGTATTACAGCTAAGTTACTCTCAAGCTTGTTGGAGAGTAAAAATCTCGCGCCCAATGTCTATCAAAGGTTAATTAAGTTGATGGCTAAAGCATTTCAAGCGGCCATGATGGCGCGGATGATGTTGAGTCATCATGACGAGGAGATGCAGGAGGAAGCCTTTATTGCCTCTTTGTTGTATCACATCGGCGAGAGCGCTTTTTGGAGTATTGGGGGCGAATTTACCGAAGAATTAGATTTAACGCTCTGCCAATGTGAAACGCCCGCCGAAGAGAGAAGTGCTACCCGCGAAGCCCTTGGTGCTTCTTTTTTGCAGCTCACCCAGAGTATTGCCCGTAATTGGGGATTGGGGGAGTTGTTGATCCAAGCATTGAATTATCCAGAGGATCAGCGGCCAGATATTCGGGCTATTTTTCTTGCCGATAAGCTCTGCGACATTTTATCGCAACCCGTTCTCGATAAGCTCGAGTTAGCGAAACGTATGACTCAAGCGGCGAGTTTTACTGGGCTAGAAGAGAAAGAGTTTTTGGTACGAATGCAGCGCTGCGCGAATGCGACCCATAAGTTGGCAGAAGTGTACGGTGCTAAAGTGTTACTCGATTACTTGCCCGATCCTAAACGTATTGTCGCCGCTGAACCCGACCTACCTCCCATTCCGTTAGATATGCCAGTCTATCAAGTTAACTTGAATATTCAGTTAGCTAAGTTGCGTGAATTGACAGGTTTTGCCATTAATAAAGCAGATTTCAATCAGATAATGCAGACGGTTCTTGAAGGTATTCTTGAGGGCGTGGGTGTTGACCGCTGCGGTGTTTTGTTGTTATCGCCAAGCCGTAAACAGCTCCAGCCTAGGGTGATATTGGGCCGTGATGCCGATGCGATAAAACAAGAGTTTATTATCGATTTGAGTGACAAACGTGGGCTATTTCATCAAGCGATGGAGCATAAGGCGCCACTTTGGGTGGACGATCCCAGCTCTAAAAAATGGCAGGAGCAGTGCAAGGAGTTGCAAGCGCGGCACGTGTCACGGCAGGGCTTTTTACTGGCGCCTTTGTTGGTTGATAGCAAAGTGATCGGGTTTTATTATGCGGATCGAGGCCCTTCACAAAGGGCATTTGAAGAAGTGGATTTTCAAAGTTTTATCCACTTCTCCCAACTGGCGAATGTGTGTTTTACCGTGTCCTTGAGATAGCGTTCGCTGTTAACTGTTTTATCTTAACGCTGGTTTTTTGAAACCGTACTCTTTGAAACAGTACAATTTGAAACAGCGATGTTATCGAAATCGCACTTTTATAAATTGCACGCTTTCGAAACTGTATTCTGGGGAGTACGGCATTACTGCTTGTTTGCGGCTTTGATCTCGGTGGTGATCTGTTTCGCTATCTCATTGGGGATTGGGAAACTTAAGTGGTATTGCGCAATTTTCCAGTTGCCATCGGTTTTGATCAAAGTACCGGTTCCTCGGCTGACGCCATAGGCGGGGCTATTTAATAACTCGTCGAACAATATGACGTCGCCATGTTGGATTAAATGCCGCTCCGTTAAATCATAGCGCCAACCTTTTGTCGGGCGGGAGTAATGTTCAAACTCCGCCATTCCCCAACGCTCTTTTGCATCCGTGCCAATAAATATGCCGTCTTTACGGTACAGGGCAAAATACTTATCCCAATCGGCATCGCTTGAATATTGGTTGAGTAAATCCAACACCTGGGCTGCCGCTTGTTGATCAGGATTCGAAGTCGTTGCAGCGCCTTGGACTTGAGTGTCTTGTGTTTGAGCGCTTTGTGTTGGCGAGTCCTGTGCCTGTGCGCTTACATTAAGTCCGCCAAGCATTAAAGCACTGAGCAGTAACCCCAAGCTAGCGCGATTAACACAAGTGGCACGACTGGCATTAGTAGCACGACTGACATTAGTCGCGCGACTCATAATAGCGGCGCGATTAACAGTGGTGCCTTTAACTGCGAATGCATGAGTGTCTTTGAGCATTTAGTGTGCCTCTACTTTTATAGGTTAATGCCAGTTTATCGGATCGAGTTGATAAAAGCGGCTCAGTTCCCGATACAAGTCTGGGTGTTGTTGGTAGAAATCCTCTGGCTTTTCAAAAAAAACTTCAGTAATAACGGCAAAAAATTCAGCGGGATTCGTCGCACCATAGTAATTAAATAATGAGGGCGTGCCAAAGTTCGCGCTGTGCTGTAATTGGGTGAAAGCCTTGCTTAGCACTTCTGACCAAGTGCTGTAATCGGCAAAATGTTGCAGTATCGGCGCGCCATTGGCTTGGCCGTCTTCTTGATCGAGCTGATGGGCAAACTCGTGGATCACGACATTATTGCCATCGTGGGGATCTGCGGCGCCGTCTAAGGTATTTTTCCACGAGAGCACCACTTTGCCGTATTCCCAAGATTCGCCCGCCAGCACATTGCGCTGTTCCCACACGATACCGCTCGTGTCTCTATGTTGATTATTAACGATAAAGGCATCGGGATAGACCAAAATTTGTTTCAGTTTGGGGTAAAAGTCTGTTTTTCGATTGAGCAGCAGGAGGCACGCCTGTGCTGCGATAGTGACTCTCACTTCATCGGTGATCTCGAAATCATCGCAGCCAACAAACTCCTTTTCATCGATGAAGATTTGGATAAGCCGTTTGAGCTGTAGCTGTAAATCTGTCGGTAACGCATGGAAGTAAGGCAGTCTTTTTTTGAGAATGCTGCGCCATTCTTTTGGAAAGGGTTTGGCTGTGACTCGGCGGCGGTGCAAGGTTTTGCGCCAACGACTTGAAAGTAGCCAAGCGATTGCCCCGACTCCGAGGATAAGCGTGATAACAATGGCGAGCATACTTTCCCTGACCTGATCCTGATTAACTTAGTATTAGCTAATGGGGGTGAAGAGGACTTAACTCAATCCTTTGCTGAAAAAAGAAACGTTTCTGCCGTCGCGATTGGCGCCTTAGGAATAGCGAATGGGTTGGCCGAGGAGGGCTTCGGTGCGGTTACGCCCCGTCAGTTTGGCATGATAGAGGGCTTCATCGGCGCGATTAATTAAACTATTGGCATCTAGCTGTTGCGGTAGTTGCCAGCAAGTAATCCCCGCGCTGATGGTAAGTATGCCCGCATGGGGAGAGTCTTCATGGGGAATTTCTAGGCTGATGATTTTCTCCCGTAATAGTTCGGCAAATTGATAGACCTCCTCGAGATGACTCGATGGCAGCACTATCATAAACTCCTCACCGCCATAGCGGGCGAGCATGTCAGTTGGGCGTTTTAAGATGGATTTAGCGGCGTTAACAATGTTTTTCAGACATTGATCGCCGGCGACATGGCCGTACCTGTCGTTAAATTGTTTAAAATTATCAATATCAAACAGAATGATGCCAAGGGGCATATTGTGATCCCTTGCATACTCGAGTTCTTTTTGGAGTTGTATATCTAAATAACGGCGGTTGTAGCAGCCCGTTAGTCCGTCGGTTTCCGCCATTCCTTTAACCTGGGCCGCATAGCTTTTTAATGTTTCTAAAGAGTTCACCATTTGCTGCAGTTCTAGGTTGTCAGTGACCGGCATGTGGGTGTCGAGCTTTTCATTGGCGATAGCGTTCATGGCATCTCGCGTCGCCATCACAGGTTTGATAATGCCCTTAGTGATAAAGTGCCAGCTGGTGAGCCAGATGAAGAAGCAATACAGAATACCACTACAGAAAATCAATATGATAAATGCGGTGCTGTCGCTTTTAAGTTCGCCGCCCGTTTGTTGGATTTCATTCTCGACTTGGTTGACCAGATTTTGGGTATAGGTCGCGACAATTTGCGCGGCATCGGCTTGGTACTCTAAATGCGCATTGGCGATATGCGTGCTTTTAATGGCCTTGCGGGACAGTTCAAACAGGTTATCTTCACCGACCATGGTCTGCTTTATTTGCGATAACAAATTGAAATATAAACTGGTATCCCCGCTAACGCCCTCGAGAATCGCCTCCATATTTAACAGCAGCCGCATCGCTTCTCTTTGGGTGCGGTTAAGTTCAACCAGATTGTCGATAATTTTTACCTGAGATAGGCGGGTAAATAAGTGTTCCCCCAAATGACTAAATTGAGACAATTGCTGGTTGGTATTGATATTCATCGCAATCTTGTCAAAATTTTTCAGCTTAAGCTGACGCTCTGAATCGGCATTGATGCTGTGAAATTGGGTCTGCATTTCATCGGTAAATCCCGATGCCATTGAGGTTAAATTGGCTTGAATATTTGTTGCTTGTAAATTGGCTTGTAGGGCGGAATCGGTTAACTCGGCAAGTAATGGCAGCTGTTGTAAATAGTAAAGTTGGATATCTAATGCGTGATTCAATTCTTGCTTACTGACAGTAGAGGTTTCAATCAAGGCCAGTAATCGGGAGTCATTAATTAATAGTTCCCACTGCGCGGAGAGCTCACTCAATAGGCGAAGTCTTTGCTGTTCATTATCATAATGATTTAAGCGCGCTGTGATGATTTGCAGTTTTTCACTGTTTTTTGCCAGTTGCAGCGCAGTGGTGACTTTAACAACATCCACTCCCACCAAATGCTCAATTTCTGATTTCAGTTGCTGTGACAGCAGTATGGCGACGACACCATTAAACAGCGCCATGCCCACTATAATATAGAAGGCTAAGGTTATTTTTTGTTTTAGGCTTTTCAGCGGTTTAATGCTTGTCATTGGTTTTCTTGTCAATCGCAGGTACCTCTCCATAGGTATTTTGGAGGTGTTTTATCTCTGCACTTAGTTTAATAAAAATATCTTCGCTGTCAGCGGGCCTGCGGCTAGCGCGATAACAAGCATGGCTGAGTTCAGGGTAAATCTGTCCCATGGCTGTACTGGTAAAATGCCCAAGTTCTAACACCTTAGTTGACCAAAACATATTCGCGATATGGCTTGCTTCGAATGCCCCCGCTATGGTCCTTAATGATTCACTTTTAAATTCGTTGGCGGTCACAACATCCATACGACAGGGATTACCGCCGCCCAAAGCATAAGCGTGTTGCGCCTCATAGGTGCCCATATATTTGATGAGCCAATAGGCCGCTTGGGGATTTTTGCTGTCATAACTCACGGCAAAAGCATAGGCGCCGTTATAGGGATAACCGCCGGGTACTTGACTCACAGCAAGGCGTGCGCCGGGAATATTTTGCTCAACTTTGAAGGATTTATGCCACAAATTATTGTAAGCGAAAGGCCACATTGCCGCTTGCCCTGTGGCGATTGCATTGGCAGCCTCATTGAAGGCAAATTGCTCGTTGGCAGGCACGGCATAGGGCATTAATTCGCGATAAAGCTTGGCGGCTTTGATGGCCTCATGGTTGATAGTCGGCACTTCAAAATGACTGATCTGTTTTTGGTCGTTATAAATTGGCTGCATCCAAGCGCCACCTAAGCTCCAGATCATGCTGGAAAATTCATCGTTAATATGTGGCTTATCACCCGACATTAGCGCCAAGCCATAAAAGTCGTGGGTTAACATTTTATCCGCCAACATAGTGCCCGCTTTACGGGTGAAAAACTGGGCTTGATCCCGTAACTCGGTTAAGGTTTTTGCTGGTGCGAGCGGGTAACCGAACTGGCTCTGAAAGCGTGTTTTTTCGGTTTTATTGTCGAAGAGATCGGCTCGGTAATGATTACCCATCACATAGTTATTGTAGGGAATAGCATGGATTTCTCCATGGTAGGATAAGATGTTCAGTAGCGATGGGTAATAGGGTTCTAGGTATTTCTCCATGGCCTTTTCACCATCGGGGTCGTAGAGTTTTGCGAGTTCGACTAAGGGCACAGTGTAGCCATTGGCGGCCCATTCTTTTGCCCAGCCAGCTTCCATCGTTAGCAAGTCGTATTTGCCCGAACCTTGGAGTAAATCTTGGGTCTGTAAGTTAAACATAGTGTCTAGCTCAGTGCTGATCACTTGCACCTTGACGCCAGTTTTTTCGGTAAATTTAGGCAACATTTCTTGGGTTAAATAGTCGGTCCAAAATCCCTTTTCTGCGACTAAGGTGATGGGCGTTTTGTTCGTGAGCGGCGGGATTTGTGCCAATGAAAACTCTGCATAGCAGGGCATCAGAAACGCAGCGCTTAAACAAAGGCAAATAAGTCGGATCGGCTTTAACAAAAAATACACCTTAAGGTTGCGTATTAACCCTGAATAAATATTACTTATTCAGCATTCTGTACATTTAAGGATAGGTGGGATCAGAACTTATGCCGCGATTTTATTGTGGTTTTTATCTTGGTGCTTGTTCTTAAGTAAAAAAGCCGATAACCCGAGCTTAGCTGAGTTACCGGAAAAGGGTGGGAGTATTGCGAAGCGTTAACGGTTTTGGAGCTGTTGTTCTCGTAATTGCCTCAGGGCAATGGGCAGTTCGTAATGTTGTTCAATCAAGAATCGGAGCAGTTTCGATTTGGAGAGCGTGCTTTCTTCCGACAAGGTGGCGAGCTGGCTAATAGCCGCTTCGCTGAGTGAAAAGGTTGCCTTGCGATAGTGAGCTGTGGCCTCTACTTTTGCTGGCGATAAGACTTCAGTCCCTAAGCTCTGCTTGTGCAAGAGCAGCACATTGGAATGACTTAGCCCGATGTCGGTCGTTATGTTAGCTACCTTTGAGTCAGCGGTGTTAGCGTTTGTTGCATCCGCTTCAAAAGCGAAATGACTGCTTTTTGTCTTATTTAGGCTTTGTCCCATGGCATATAAGTTTGCTGCCTCAATAAATTCATCTAACGAAAGCGACTGTTGTATGCTGCTAGATGGCATAGCGTTTTTCTTGAGGTCGCTGAGTCCCATTTTGCCCCCTTTGTTGAGTGGTAAGGTGGGTGGGTTGAGTTTGATGGAGCAAACCATTATTGAGCAAACCATTATTTGTCAAACCATTGTGCATCTGACCCTTACCAGCACTCTGAGCGAGCAGTGCAGGATGTAGGCGGTCTTCTAAATTGGCGGCGCAATCAACTTGGAACAGTTCACAGGCGATAGTGCGGATTTCGTCGGCGGCCTTTCCGCTAGGGTCGATTTCAATCACTGACAGCCCTGACTCTTCGCTGTCATCATACACATTCCTGCAGTAGGTTATTGCATCAAGGACATTGATATCATAGGTTTTACAGACTTCTTTGGCTTCTAAAATTCGGTTAGCTTGATTAGGTAAATTTGGGCATTGGGTGATCACAAATGAAGCCCGTAACTTAGGGTTTATCATTTTACAGGTCGCGACGATATCATCCATATGGCAAACGGTTTTCAAATCGCGGCGCTTAGGTCTTAAGGGCATTAAAATGTAAGCGGCGACTGACATGGTTGCTCGCAGCGCTAGGTTGTCTTGACCACCACAGTCGACTATGACCACATCATAATGTTGTTCAAGACTGAGCAAGTCATTACGGATCTTGCCGTAAAGCTGCACACAATTAATGCTGGCCAGTTTGGGATTGTTATTTCTCGCTTGGATCCAATCTGATGTGGTGCGCTGGGGATCGCAGTCCACCATGATGACCGAGGCATTGCATTCTGTGGTTAGAAAAACTGCTATGTTTTGGGCTAAGCAACTTTTACCGCTGCCGCCTTTTTCTCCGCCGATTAACACTATCATGACGCATTCCTTAATTCTTTTGATGACCCTTGGGCAGCGAGTTGATGAGTTTGGAGCCACACCGCATTTATGCTCGAAATCGAATGTAAACCTTATGTTAATCTCGGTCAATTGGCTGATTTTTGACGGTTTTTGATTAAATTGTCGCACATCTTTTTCTGTCAGTATCTGGTCAGGCGCCGTTAATTTGACAAGCAACAGGTGAGGAGCAATGTATTAATGTGATTTTTTATCTTATTGGTTTTAAATGGTATTATTTATTTTATATCTACTTGCAGGCTTGTTTGTTGTAATCAATGGCTATGCACAGGATGTGAATTCTGGTTTTTTATCTCTCTATCGGTATAAATGTTAATTTTATATTGCTAAATGTTATTAACAAATCTGTGTAAAGAATCGGCTTCTCAGTCGAAAGTGGTCTTGTTTGGCGCGGTGCTTGTCATCAAACTGCCAAATGCTGGCTTTATCATCTCTATAGACTGCCGTCTAAATCGCTTGAAATTTCAACCATGAGAGAAGGGACGCCAAATGGATATCAAAACTATTATGCCTATTAAGTTTGAACTCGTTGAAACCGCACCGTTATTCCATGAACTCCTCAATTTGCGTAGCACTGTGGGCCGCCCTTCTATCGGCGTTGAGCTTGCGGATGTACTGGCACTGTTTTGGGTCTCTATCCGATTGAGTGACAATGCTGAAATGGAGCATGCTGGCGCGGGAGTCGCTAAGTCTAATCTGTTAGCAACGGCGTGTGTTTACGGCAATAAGCCTGGGCATTTGGCCATTGAAGATTTTATCGTGTTGCCTGAATACCAATCCTATGGACTGGCGAAGATCATGCTTGAGCGAGTGATGGACTTTGTCGATGGACACGCAAGTTCTGGGACTTGTATCAGTATTACCGCCCATGGCGAGTCTGAGCGTTTATGCAGTGAATATGGTTTTCAATATGCGCCATGCGCTAACTTAGGGCCAAATCTATTAAAGATTGTCGCTTAGGGTTCTGCGTGGAGCATTTTGTGCGTCGATGATGCTAACTTGGCCTTTGAGTTTCGGGTCACTTTTGTGTGCGTTTTTGTATAAGCTAACGGCGACTTTGATTGGCTTATGTTGTAGCATCCGTGGGATTATCGGGACGAACCTGCACGAGATAACAATCTATGGATCAGCAACTACTCATCGACGCTGTAAATCAAAAAATGCCCTTTGGTAAGTACGCTGGACGTAAGTTACTCGAATTACCCGAACCTTATTTGGTGTGGTTCCATAAGCAAGGTTTCCCTCAGGGAAAACTCGGTGAGCAATTAGCCCTAATGTACGAAATCAAGCTTAATGGTTTAGAAGGCATGCTAAAACCGCTGTTGAAATGAAGTTCCCGTATTTGAAGAAAAATACTGCTTTTGCGATAAGTGTTGTATTTCGTGATAGAGATTAGCGATTTATTGTTTTTAGCGTGCTTTAATGCAGCATATTAGCAAAACAAAAGGAACGCAGGCATGATGGCAAAATGGGTAAAATTAGCGGCGGTAGCGACTTTAGCGTTAGGCATGTCAAGTGCTTGGGCTCAGGGTGTCACCCACGAAGGTACTGTTGTTGATACAATGAACGGTGGTGGTTACACCTACGTACAGATTAAAGAAGCTGACACCACTTTTTGGGCTGCAGGTCCTCAAACTGAAGTTAGTAAAGGCGATAAAGTGGCTGTGGTTGAGCAAATGTGGATGAACGAATTCACTAGCAAAACCTTAAACCGCACCTTTGATAAACTGTTATTTGTCGGTCAAATCGATAAGAAGTAACAGTGACGAGTGCGCTAACCTGTGCGCCTCTTTAATCCAACGGCTTCGATATCCTCGAGGCCGTTTTTGTTTTTAGCCTTTAATGCCGCAAAATCTGAGTCTATCTCGATTAAGCGAAACGCGGCAAAATAGCACTATTGCTAGCGGTTATTACTCAACAGAGAACACTTAAGTGACGGCGTTTGAACAGTTCGAGATCCAGCCTTATCAGTCATGTTATGCCCGAGAGGTGAGTGAGTTATTTCATCTTTGCGTGCATAACATCACCCATGCTCGTTATTCACAGGCGCAACTTGCAGCTTGGTCTGCGGCGCCAAGATCGGCTAAACATTGGGACTTGCGCTTAAACCGCTCGAAGGCGTGGGTAGTATTAGTCAAAGATGCAGCGACAGCTTCTTTAATTTGCTGCGGTTTTATCAATGTCGAAACCCATTTTGCCCACCAAGGTTATGTAGATAGCTTATATATCCATCCAGATTATCAAGCTAAGGGATTGGGTGAGCGTGCTTATCTTGTATTAGAAGCGTGGGCTAAGGCGCAAGGCTATGCGCGCTTGAGTGTGGACGCCTCTTATCTCTCTAAAGGGTTATTTACCCGTATGGGATTCATTCAAATACAGCGCAGTTATCAGCAAAAACTTGGGCAAGTGATCCCGGGCTTCTATATGGAGAAGAATATGGAGAAGAATATTTAACGTTAGCTTACTAGGGTTTCAACCAAAAAGTGATGTAAGGTATTCCACAGTAAAACATTAGCTTAACGCCGTTGAGTGACACTATTTAAGTTAAATCAGTACTATTTAACTTAAATTAGAATACGGTTAATCTTAAGCGATTAACAATTCAAGATGGAGGGCAGAGAATGAAGATCCGACTATTTACGCCATCGGATGTCTCGCAGCTGGCGGCGATCTTTGAGGCGAGTGTAATGCAAGGCTCTGGCGAGTTTTACTCGTTTGCCGAACGCTCTGCATGGGCTTATATCGAAGGTGAGATCCGCAGTGAGAACTATTGGCTCGAACGCTTAAAGGGCACCACGATTTGGGTTGCTGAAGCGGATAACATGCTGGTGGGATTTATCAATCTTAAGATAGGTGCCGACAGTGAAGTTGAAGCCGCTGCCGAAGTGGAATGTCTGTTCGTTCATCCCGAATATGCCCGTTCTGGGGTGGCCACCTCTTTGTATTTTGCGTTGTTTGAAGAAGTTAAAATTTTAGCGCTGAAACGATTAACGGTTGAAGCATCCTATCTCGCGCGACCATTTTTTGAAAAACAAGGATTTCGCAGTATTCGCCGTAATGAACATAAGCGTTTTTTGAATGCGGCGGATAAAGCACAGGGCCAAGCCCAAGTGTTGGTTAATTTCAGCATGACACTCGCGCTTTAACTCAGCTTATTAAAGTGCTGGTCTGGTTCGCTCAACGAGGCCGTTAGCACTGCTTTTATAACATCGCTTTATAACATGGCCATCAAAACGCCAATAAAAAACACTGCCAAAGATGACTTGTGGCAGTGCTTCTAGGTTTTCTAGGTGAGTGCTTATCAAGCTGGCATGTAATCACTTGCTCAATGACTTGCTTAATCGTTTGCTCAATCGTTAAGCGGCTGTACTGAGTGGTTCAGTTAAGCCGCTCGTATTACGCATTAGCCGACAAGTCGAATACTAGTGCGGTGACTTGGCCGCTTGTTGCCGTAAAGTCGACACTCGCAAGTTGGGTCAGATGTGCGCCGTCCCCCGCCGTCAGTGTTGTGTCATTGATATCCAGCGTACCTTCAATCAATTGAACATACAGATGACGACTCGCTTGTTCGGCGGTTCTGGCCATCGTCACTTTTTCGCCTTCGCTTAATACTAAACGATATAGGGTCGCATCCTGTTGTACTTTCAGCGTGCCATTTTCACCGTTTGGTGTCACCACAGCCGTCAGCGGTGAGCTTTGCTCGAATGCCTTTTGCTGATAGCCCGCATCTATGCCTAAAGTATCTGGGCGGATCCAAATCTGTAAAAAGTGCAGCGGCTTAGTATTAGAAGCATTGAACTCGCTGTGGTAAATGCCTTTACCCGCCGACATTAACTGAAACTCACCAGCAGGTAAGGTTTTGATATTGCCGAAGCTATCCTTGTGAGCGATAGTGCCGGATATCACGTAACTGATGATCTCCATGTCTTTATGACCATGGGTATCAAAACCTGCGCCGGGTGCCACTCTGTCATCGTTGATGACTCTTAGGGATGATATCCCCATGTGCTCTGGGTCATAGTAGCTAGAGAAAGAGAAGGTATGTTGACTCTTTAGCCAGCCTAAGTCTGCTTGACCGCGATCCTGTGCTTTTCTTAATGTGATCATCTTGCTTCCCCTTTATTTGATGCGGTTAGCGAATAGGTTATCGATAGCGAACTTACCAGCACCTGAAACCGCCAATGACACTGTGGCTGCTAGTAGGGCGAGACCAAATTCGTAACCGTTGTTGGCAAGGAACAGACCGTTGCCTATGTGTACTGAGAAAATCGCTATTATCATAGTGAATGACAATACTAGGGCGGTTGGGCGAGTCAGCAGGCCGAGTAACAGGAATAGGCCGCCGAAGAATTCACTTGAACCTGCCATCAGTGCCATTAAGTAACCTGGCGTCAGACCAATGGATGCCATCCATTGTCCAGTGCCTTCTAAACCGTAACCACCAAACCAACCAAACAGTTTTTGTGAACCATGGGCGATTAAGATAATCCCGATAGGAATACGCAGTGCCAGTGGGGCAAGACTAGGGGCTGATTTGAGTGTTTTTGCGATGAGTGCTTTCATGGGGTATTCCTTATTTCAAATTATTTAACAAGTATTTAAGTGTGTTGTTCAATCAGTTTTAACTCAGTTTTTAAATCTGTTCTAACTTAACTTTACTCAGTATCTACATCCGATTTCGGCAGTGAGTTCCGTAGAACCTCTCCATTGCTAAGCAGTGTAGACTTGACCTTTGGCAAAGAAAATCGGAACATTTTCAATGTCTACTTCAAATAATTTGAATATGAGGTTTTTATGTTGCCATCTATTAGTCTCGATGGATTAATCGTACTCGATGCCATTGATAGAAAAGGCAGTTTTTCCGCAGCGGCCGAGTCCTTGTTCCGTGTGCCGTCGGCGCTGACCTACACAGTGCAGAAACTGGAAAGCGATTTAGGCACAAAATTATTTGAACGTAAGGGCCAACGCGCCGAACTGACCTTAGTCGGCCAACTTGTGCTGCGCCAAGGTCGAGAAATCCTTTCGGCAACGTCTAGGCTGGAAGAAGCGGTACGTCAACTCGAGACCGGCTGGGAGTCTTCGTTAACCTTAGCAATCGATACTGTCGTGCCGGATTTACCCCTATTGCAGTTGATTGGGGAATTTACTGAGCTGGGTAAGCAAGTGACGGTGAACATCAGTGAAGAATCCCTAGGTGGCGGCTGGGATGCACTCTATTCGGGCCGTGCCGATATTGCCATTGGCGTGACGGGTGAACTGCCAAAAGGTCAATATCATGTGGTCGAAATCGGTGAGTTGGAGTTTGTGTTTGCCTTAAATCCTGCCCATCCATTGGCGCAACATGCGGGTCCTATTCCGACCGAGGCATTGTTGCAATTCCCTTCCATCGTGGTGGCAGACAGTTCGACGGCCTTAGCGCAGCGTTCGAGCGGTTTATTTGATAGTCGCCAAGTGATTCGGGTGCCAAATATGCAGACCAAGATAAAGGCGCAGCAATTGGGACTTGGCGTAGGCTATATTCCAAAACACTTGATTTTAGATGCGTTGGCGACGGGAAGCTTAGTGGCTTGTCATGTGGAAATGCCGCGCCCACCCCAAGCTGTGTTTATGGCGTGGCGTAAAGACGCGCAGGGCAAGGCAAAGGATTGGTTTACTGAGCGCTTGCCACAATCCGACTGGCAATTTTAAGAGCCTAGCAATTTTATAAGTCTAGCAATTTGAGATGACAGGCAATGAGAGCAACGTTTGTTTTGCATCACTGTCTATTCAACGCTTTGTAAGGAAGACAGTTACCCAGTCACTCGTTCATTTACTTTGCTCCTCACTGCATCAATGTTGACGGCATGAGGAGCATTGGCACTTAACCCATACGTTGGCTGTGGCTAGTGTAATGCACGTGCTGTGACAGTAAATCAGACAGATTCGGTGAGCGATTCAAAAATCGAATAAAGGCTTGTGGCAAAGTCAGTGACTCCATCGACTCCTGCCAGCGAGCTTGCAGCAATGGATGATAGCCTTCCTTACCCGCAGCTGTGTAAGAGGTCGATACTCCGACATACAGTGACTCAGGCTCAACCGGATACCAAAGGGAGTGGCTGTCTGGCTGCATCATCTCTAGTCTGAATAAACGTTCGCCCAGTGGACGGCGGCCATCGTAGTAATACCGTAAGCCGTAGGTGTAAGGGAAGCTACCCGCACCAGTGCCACGGACGCTGTTGTTGGTCGCCGCGTTAATCGCCGATTCGAGCGCTTGATAGAGGAATTGACCTTGAATTTCATACTTAACCAGCGGTAATTCGAAGGGCAGCAATTGCCCCATCACATCCGCCAGCGTCAACTGGCCTTGGGCCACCGACTGGCGGACACCGCCGGCATTATGCAGGGCAAAGTTCACCCTAGGATCGACAAGCTTAGCTTCTTGGAACATGCTGCGACTGACCCAAGGCGCAATTTCACTGCCGTGGGGCAGGGCCTTAGAGGGCAGGCGTGTATGGACTAAGTTTTTTGGCACCAGTGCTAAGACTTTGTTCTCCATATCCGCGATGGCGGGTTTGTAGATGTCTCGGATCACGCCATCAATATCGGCATCGGCATCATCCCAAAGGACATTCGGGTGCTGACTGAGCTGTTGACGCACCGCTTGGTAATCTTGATTATCGACAGCTGTGTTAGCACTTAAGATAAAGTGTTGATCCAGCATGAAATAGTTGCCGCCTGTTAGGCTCAGCACTTTCCCTTCAGCATCAAACGTTATCTCGGCTAAGCCGACGACTTCGGCATATTTACCCGCATGCACTATCGGCGTGTTGTTGATGACTTCACCGTAGGGCAGGTTGCTCAAACCTAAGGCGCGAAAATCGCCCTGTAGCGTATGCGTGTGACCACCGACGATAAGGCTAATGCCCTCCACTTCGGCCGCGAGGCGCTTATCCTGATCTAAGCCTAAGTGACTGAGCACTATGATATGTTTAATACCTTGATTTTTAAGGTGCTCAACCGTGCGTGCGGTTGTCGCGATAGCATCGACAAAATGAGTGTCAGGATCGGGGCGAGCGATCTCTTTCATTTGATCTAAGGTAATGCCGACAATGGCTAACGTCTTATCGTGGAAAGGCTTAAGCAGGTATTTCGCGCGTTTTTGCTGATGATCATAATCCAAGATATTAGGCAAACCGCGCAGACAACCGGGTTTGTTGAGATCTTCTTGGCTTAAATCCATGTTGCCCGCAAGCAATGGGAAATCAATCTGCTTAGCAAACTCGGCAAGTCTGGCGTTACCTTCATCGATATCGTGGTTGCCAATGACCATAGCATCGGGCGCTAGCAGATTAAGTAAGTGGGCGTTGGCCTTGCCTTTAAAATGGCTGAAATAAAGCGTGCCTTGGAAGCTGTCACCACCGTGCAGGAAAATAAACGGCGTATCGGTTTGTGCGGCGGCTTGACGTGCCTTAGTGATGTGATGGCCGATGCGGGCATAACCACCGCTATGGCTGGTTACATCAAGCTTATGCTGGCCGATATTAAGGTTAAATTGGACGCGGCTGGGTTCAAAATTCGAATGGGTGTCATTGATGTGCGCGAGTGAGAGTGTGTAACCCTGTGTCATAACTTACCTCTATTACGGCGGGTGAGTATATACCCAAGCGACCTCAAAATGCGAGGTTCAGACGGTTCTGAGTCATTTGCATTCTAAAAGAATAAAGGGAGCTAGGCTCCCTTTATATTAACAAGCACTAAATTTGCTTAGCCTTCAGCCGGATTTGGCTTCATCATCATCGGATGCGGCTTCAAAATCACCGTCATCGGATAGGCGAATGCCTTTTTGCTTCATGCGCTTAGTCCAAAGTTTACGTGCTAATTGCTGCATATCGGTCGCGGGATCGTTTAAATCGACAATCTCTAATCCTAACATAGATTCGATAATATCTTCTTGAGTCACGATACCTTGGCTACTGCCGTACTCGTCGACCACCATAGCAATTTGGGTGTTACGCTTAATCATACGCTCAAAAAGTGGCAGAATTTTTGCAGTTTCAGGCACCACAAATAAACTCCGTTTAAGCTCACCAATCGGCGCCTCTGGCGTGTAACGCTCAGCCAGCAACACATCGGTGCGGGTAATGTAACCAATCACATCATCATGATCTTGGTCGTACACGGGAATACGGGTAAAAGGTTTGTCGCGATATTGGCGCACAAACTCATTTTGGGTCAGATCCACTGGCAGCGAGAACATCACAGTGCGCGGAGTCATGATTGCCGTAACGGGCATATCACGTACCTTGAGCATTTGCGTCAGAATTTTTGACTCTTGCTCGTCAAGCTCACCGGATTCATGGCCGATTTTGGCCATAGCGCTCATTTCTTGGCGGATATAATGGCCTTCATCACCTTTGCCCATCAAACGAGTGACTTGCTGCGACATCCAGATCAGCGGTCTAGTGACACGCTTCATCCACATCACGGCAACAGACACGCTCGGTGCGAGGCGACGCCAATGGTTGGCACCCAATGATTTAGGAATAATTTCTGAGAAGAACAGAATAATAAAGGTCAATACGCCCGAGAAAACACCCAACATATCGTCACCAAATATTTTCGCTGCTTGCGCACCCGCAACGGCGGCGCCGACGGTATGGGCGATAGTATTCAACGTAAGGATTGACACCAAAGGGGCTTCGACATTTTCTTTCAGTTTACGCAAGCGCGTGGCTGCGGCACTGTCAGTTTGTTCGAGTGATGCGATATAACTTGGGGTAACCGATAGCAGAACAGCTTCGAACACACTGCACAGAAAAGAAACTCCGACAGCGACAAGGACTATAATGATGAGGGTTAACATATAGGTGGAATTACAACTCCGTATTTTAGGCCAACATTAGCCCGTGGAGATTCTAGCATAGGTTAATTGAGTTACTGGCTAAAATTTATTTGCGTCTGTATAATTCGCCGCCCTGTTACAGGATCCGGTTTTGGTGTTGAGGTTAGCTATATGAGTGAAAAGAAGATCAATTTATTAGACCTTGATCGTAAGGCGATGCGCGCATTATTTGCGGACATGGGAGAGAAACCCTTTCGTGCCGATCAGCTCATGAAATGGCTATATCATTTCGGCGTCAGTGACTTCGAAGAGATGACCAACATCAACAAAGTGTTACGTCAAAAATTGGCGGCACGCTGCGAGATCGTTGCGCCGGAAATTTCGAGCTTCCAAAAATCGACCGATGGGACGATTAAATTCGCGATCAACGTTGGTCAAGGCCAAGAAGTTGAAACGGTTTATATTCCTGAGGATGACCGCGCGACTTTGTGTGTCTCATCCCAAGTGGGTTGTGCCCTCGAATGTACTTTCTGCTCAACGGGTCAGCAAGGGTTTAACCGTAACTTAACGGTTTCTGAAATCGTCGGCCAAATTTGGCGTGTATCGCACTTTTTAGGTTTTGCTAAAGACACGGGCGAGCGTCCGATCACTAACGTCGTGATGATGGGCATGGGCGAGCCATTGCTCAACCTAGCCAATGTGATCCCAGCAATGGACATCATGCTCGATGATTTTGGTTTTAGCTTGTCAAAACGCCGCGTGACCTTATCAACATCAGGCGTAGTGCCAGCGTTAGATAAACTGGGCGATGCCATCGATGTGGCACTTGCCGTCAGTATCCATGCGCCAAATGATGAGCTGCGTGACATTCTGGTCCCAATCAATAAAAAATATCCGCTGGATGAGTTTTTAGCGGGTATTCGTCGTTATATCGCCAAATCTAATGCAAACCGTGGCCGCGTGACGGTTGAATACGTGATGCTAGATCACATCAACGACAGTACAGATCAAGCCCATGAGTTAGCTAAGTTGATGAAAGATACACCTTGTAAGGTAAATCTGATCCCATTCAACCCGTATCCAGGCTCGCCTTACGGCCGTTCGTCTAACTCACGTATCGACCGTTTTTCTAAGGTGCTTATGGAGTACGGTTTTACTGTGATCGTGCGTAAAACCCGTGGTGATGATATTGATGCCGCCTGTGGTCAGTTAGCTGGTGATATTCGCGATAGAACGAAACGTTTAGCAAAAAAACGCATGCAAGAAAACCAGATTTCAGTCACAATGAATTAACTCTTTGTTTGCACAGATTTATAGGCTTGCCCATGAAGCATGGATTGCCAAGGTTTTCGTTGATTTTAACCCTGTCATTATTGATGACAGGGTGCGTCACTGAGCGTACTTATACCGGGACAGATATTCCTGTTTCGGAACGAAAGTTAGACAAAGTCGCCGCCGCGCGCGAACGTTTGCAGCTCGGCTTAACCTATTTAAATCGAGGTAACTCGGAACAAGCCAAATACAATCTTGATAAAGCATTAGAATATGCTCCAGAGCTCGAAGATGTGCATACTGCTTTGGCTTATTACTATCAAACCGTGGGCGATCTAGTACGTACCGAAGAGTCGTACATGAATGCCATTAGTACCAAGGACGCCTCTGGCGATTCCATGAATAATTTCGGGGTGTTTTTGTGTCAACAAAAGCAATACGACAAAGCTGAAAAAATGTTTTTGGCCGCAATCGAGATGCCTAAATATACGCGAACGGCCTCAAGCTACGAGAACTTAGGTCTCTGTAGCCGTGAAGCAGGACAAGCAGAAAAGGCACGACAGTATTTTCAGATGGCGTTAAAGTATGACCCGAGAAGATCGGTGTCGTTGCTGGAGATGGCAGAGCTAGAAGTCGACCAAGGTGATTTTATTCAGGCGCGAAACCAATTAGCGCGATATCACCAAGTGGCTGAGCAAACTCCAGAAAGTTTAGCGCTCGGAATCAAAATAGAGCAGGCAGTGAATGATGATGCCGCTGTGAAGAGATTTGGTATTTTATTGCTTGCCAAATTCCCAGCATCACCTCAGGCCAAGCAATACAGAGTTAATTTGCATCAATGAAAGATCATGAAACCAATGCGCTAGTTGAGTCGGTAGCTCCGCAATCAGTCGCGCTAGATGTAACGCTTGGAACCTTATTAAAAGACGCCCGCGAAAAAATGGGCCTTAGCATTCAAGATGCGGCGGTTAAACTGCATCTACGTCCTCGCATTATTGAAGACATTGAAGCTGACAATTTTACCAATATAGCTTCATCCACTTATGTTCGTGGCTATGTGAAAAACTATGCCCGTATGGTCAGTGCCGATGCGGCCTTGATTGAAGCGTGTTTAGTGCGGCAAGTGCCGGTGGTGACTGAGCCTGCGATGCAAAGCTTTTCACGTAAGACGACTTACCAAGCTAGCGATACGCGCTTAACTTGGCTGAGTATTTTTATCGTTATTGTGTTACTCGGCTCGTTAGTTGTCTGGTGGATGCAAAAAACGACCTTGTTAAGCACTATCGATGTGTCACAGCCTACGGCCGAAGAGGTCGCTGCGGTGAATCAAACGCTGCCCGGTGACGTGCTATTGACCGAAACTGATGCCAGCCAGCAATTGACTGAAATAGCGGCTAACGGCTCTATGTCAATCGACGGTCCGATTAAAGATACCGATGCCAGTACTATCGACGTGAGCACTGGGCCTACTGACAACAATTATCCTCAAACGGCGGATACGAGCAATGAAGATGGTGGCTCAGCTATCGCTGCCACCACTGGGCCGCAAACGGCCGCGACTGTAGCTCAACAACCTGTAGCTCAACAGCCAGTTGCCACCGCAACGCCTTCACCCGCCTCAACATCGCCAGCCAACTCAGTCAACACTCTGGTTGCTGTTGCTGGACAATCGATTATTGATGTTCAGTTAACCGGTGATTGCTGGATAAACATTGTCGATGCTAAAGGCAAAGCCTTAGTCGATGGTGTGAAAGGCGCCGGCGCTGCTGTACAAGTGAGCGGTGTGCCACCGTTTAAAATTATTTTAGGGGCGCCCCATGTGGCGACCTTAAGCTTAGATGGTCAAATGGTTAGCTTAGCGGATTTCCCCAAGGGACGTGTCGCACGTTTAACCTTGCCGAGAGCCTAACGACCGCGTAATGATCTGCAGCACGTACCGAAATAGAGCGTATTAAGCATGTATAATGAAACTCCCATAAAAAGACGTCCTTCCACCCGCATCTATGTGGGTAATGTACCGATTGGTGATGGGGCGCCGATTGCCGTTCAGTCAATGACCAATACTAAGACCACAGACGTTGAAGCGACTATCGCTCAAATTCGTGCCTTGGAAAAAGTCGGTGCCGACATAGTACGTGTCTCAGTACCGACTATGGATGCGGCTGAAGCTTTTAAACTCATTAAGCAAGCGGTCAACGTGCCTTTAGTGGCCGACATCCATTTCGATTATCGCATTGCCTTAAAAGTTGCTGAGTACGGTGTCGATTGCCTGCGTATTAATCCGGGCAATATTGGCAATGAAGAGCGTATTCGTAGCGTGGTTGAATGCGCCCGTGACCACAATATTCCTATCCGTATTGGGGTGAATGGCGGTTCATTAGAGAAAGATCTGATGGACAAGTACAAAGAGCCCACGCCACAAGCATTGCTCGAATCAGCCATGCGCCATGTGGACATTCTGGACAGATTGAACTTCGACCAATTCAAGGTCAGCGTGAAAGCCTCCGACGTGTTTTTAGCGGTTGAATCCTATCGTTTATTGGCAAAGCAAATTCGTCAGCCTTTGCATTTGGGTATTACCGAAGCGGGCGGCGCACGCGCAGGTTCTGTTAAATCGGCAGTGGGTTTAGGCATGTTATTGGCCGAAGGCATAGGTGATACCCTGCGTATTTCCCTTGCCGCCGATCCTGTCGAAGAAATTAAAGTCGGTTTTGACATTTTAAAATCGCTGCGTATCCGCAGCCGCGGGATTAACTTCATCGCCTGCCCATCTTGCTCCCGTCAAGAGTTTGATGTGATAAGCACAGTCAATGAGTTAGAACGTCGCCTCGAAGACGTGACTACTGCTATGGATGTGTCTATTATCGGCTGCGTAGTGAACGGTCCAGGCGAAGCCTTAGTGTCGCACATCGGGTTAACCGGCGGACACAATAAGAGCGGATATTACGACGAGGGCGAACGTCAAAAAGAACGTTTTGATAACGACAATATTGTCGATTCCCTCGAAGCGAAAATTCGCGCCAAGGCCAGTCAAATGGCGAACCGGATTCAAATAAAAGACACAACTGAGTAATATGCATCTGCATTTGGGCATAGATTACGCCTAATGATTTTGAGCTAGGCCCCGAAACCGACGGGGTCGTTTTACGTTTTACGTTCAAAAGCCTATAATGCGTGACATTTTTTATTAATTTAGCTAAATCGGACGAGTCGATACAGTGGCAAAACAGATCCAAGCGATTCGCGGAATGAATGACATTCTGCCAACTCAAAGTCCTCTATGGCAAAAAGTGGAAGCGGTACTACGTTCGAGCGTCAGTGCTTACGGTTACAGCGAAATCCGCACTCCAATAGTGGAAAATACCGATCTCTTTAAACGCTCTATCGGTGAAGTGACTGATATTGTTGAAAAAGAAATGTATACCTTTGCAGATAATAACGGTGACAGCTTAACGCTGCGCCCAGAAGGTACGGCATCGACAGTGCGTGCGGGTAACGAAAACGGTCTGCTGTATAACCAAGAACAACGTCTTTGGTATATGGGTCCTATGTTCCGCCACGAGCGTCCACAAAAAGGCCGTTATCGCCAATTTAACCAATTTGGCGTGGAAGTGTATGGCATAGGCACGGCGGATATTGATGCTGAAGTCTTGATGCTATCGGCCCGCCTGTGGGAAAAACTGGGTATTAGCGATCACGTATCGTTAGAGCTGAACACCTTAGGCGATCCCGCTGAGCGCGCGGTTTACCGTGATGCCTTGATTGCGTTTTTAGAGCAGCATAAAGATGCGCTCGATGAAGACAGCAAGCGTCGCATGTACAGCAATCCGCTGCGAGTATTGGATTCAAAAGACCAAAATGTCCAAGCTATTTTGGCTGGTGCACCTGAGTTGATGGATTTCCTCGGTGAAGAATCGAAGACACATTTTTCACAATTGTGTGAACTACTTGACGCAGTGGGTATCAAATACACCATTAATCCGCGCCTTGTTCGTGGTTTAGATTACTATAATCGCACTGTATTTGAATGGGTTACATCGAGTTTAGGCTCGCAAGGTACAGTACTTGCGGGTGGTCGCTACGATGGCTTAGTTGCCCAATTAGGCGGGAAAGATACCCCAGCGGTGGGTTTCGCTATGGGCTTAGAGCGCATTGTCTTGCTGCTTGAAACCTTAGAGCTAAACAAAGATATTCCGTCAGAAGTGGATGTGTATGTCACTGCAATGGGCGATAGCTGTCTGGTTGAAGCGATCAAAATAGCGCAGGAATTACGCAGCGCGCTGCCAAACCTTAAAGTGATGAGTCACTGCGGTGGCGGCAACGTGAAGAAACAAATGAAACGTGCCGACAAAAGCGGTGCGAGTGTGGCGTTACTGATAGGCGAAGATGAACTTGCCGAAGGTATGGTGACGGTTAAACATTTACGCAATGACATCGAACAACAACGGGTAGCTCGAAGTGCCTTAGGCGCATTTTTAGCTGAACTGGCCATTAAGTAATAGATCATATAAGGGGACGTGCGCGTGGAAATTTATAGCACAGAAGAACAACAAGTTGATGCTATCAAGCAGTTCTGGAAAGATTACGGAAATTCAATTTTAATCGGTGCCGTCGTCGGTTTAGGCGGCCTGTATGCGTGGAATTATTATTCTGACGTTAAAGTGGCCCAAGCTGAAGAAGCCTCAAAAGCCTTCCACGAGTTGACCACTAAATCAGCCGATGAAGCCGCAATGCTTGCGGGCGTCGCCGAGTTTTCTAAAAGTCATGATCAAAAGGGCTATCAAGCGCTGTTAGAACTGATCGTGGCAAAAACGGCGGTAGAAGCCAAGGATTACCCTAAAGCAATAGAAGCCTTGAACAAGGTTATCGCGGCTAAGCCAGGTGCTGGTTTAGATGTGATTGCAACTTTACGTGTAGCCCGAATCCAAGCCGAACAAGGTCAAATTGACGCCGCTCTGGCGACTTTAGATCAAGTCACAGATAAAGCCTTCTTCGCCCTGCGCGATGAATTAAAAGGCGATTTCTTAGTACGTCAAGGTGAAGTTGAGAAAGCGAAAACAGCTTATCAAGCTGCCATGGACAATGGTGGTGTGGTGACAAGCCCTGCGCTTAAAATCAAACTTGATAGCCTAAATCAGGCATAAGGGATCCCTTGATGAAGTCTTGGTGCAAAAACCTGCTAGCCGCCGGATTAAGTCTGGCCATGTTATCCGCCTGTTCGTCGAGTGATGTTGAAGACGAGCCTGTCAGTGAGTTAACTGCCATTCAGGCGACAGTGTTCCCTGAAGTAAGTTGGAGCGCCTCTGTCGGTGATGGTGTGGGTGATTATTATTCTCGCCTCGCTCCTGCCGTCCGTTATGGAAAAATCTTTGCTGCCGATCGTTATGGCGAAGTCACCGCGTTTGATGAAGCGACTGGCGAGCGCGTTTGGACTAAAGATTTCAGCGAAGAATTTCGTGATAACGCGTTAGCAAAAAACAAAGGTGCGCGTATTGCCGCCGGTGTGACTGCTGCGCGTAATAAAGTCTTTTTAGGTGGTGAAAGCGGGCTGTTAGCCGCGCTGAACGCCGAAGATGGCCAAGTGTTATGGCATGTGATTGCGGGCGGTGAATTACTGTCAGCACCAACGGTTGCCGATGACGTCGTGGTTGTCAGCACCAGCTCAGGTTCACTCGAAGCCTTTAACGTCGATACTGGCGCTAAGTTATGGGTGTATGAAATGCAACTGCCGAATCTGACCCTGCGCGGTACCGGTTCTGCAGCTTATGAAGCGGGTGGTTTCTTCATCGGTACTGCCGATGGCAAAGTGGCTGTTGTGATTAAAAACAATGGTCAAGCTGCATGGGAACAGGCGATTTACAATCCAACGGGCGGTAACGAGTTTACGCGTATGGCCGACGTGGATATGACGCCGCTGATCCTTGGCGACAACTTATATGCGGTGAGCTACAACGGTAACTTAGTGTCGATGGAACTGCGCACGGGTCGAGTTGTGTGGACACGTAAGTATTCTAGCTTTAACGAGTTAGCATCAGCGGGCTTAAGTTTGTTCGTCGTTGACGATCACAGCCGTATCTACTCAGTTGATAAACGTAACGGTCTAGAACTGTGGAGCAACTCAGAGTTAGCTAACCGCACTCTGACGTCACCAGCTGTGTATAAAGACTATTTAGTTGTGGGTGATTTCGAAGGTTATTTACACTTCATCGATCGCAGTACAGGGACTATTGTGGGTCGTGTCCAAGTGGACAGCTCTGGATTATACAGCCAGCCATTAGTGGTTGACGATAAAATCTATGTTCAAGGTCGCAGTGGAAAGTTAGCTGTTGTAACACTTCCATAGTTAAAAGTGTTATCCTTGTAGAGCCCCTGGAAGTGTGTTCCGGGGGCTTTTTATTGAAAAGTTTTTTAGAGGCAAAATCATGATCCCTGTAGTGGCCCTTGTTGGTCGGCCGAACGTCGGTAAATCCACCCTATTTAATCGCCTTACGCGCACGCGTGATGCGCTGGTTGCTGACTTTCCTGGCCTAACACGTGACCGTAAATATGGTCGAGCATTCTTATCCGGCTATGAGTTCATTGTGGTCGATACCGGTGGTATCGATGGCACTGAAGAAGGGATCGAGACGAAAATGGCTGAGCAATCCCTTGCCGCCATTGAAGAAGCCGATGTCGTTCTATTTATGACAGATGCGCGCGCCGGTTTAACCGCTGCGGATCTGTCGATTGCACAGCACTTACGTAGCCGTGAAAAAACCACCTTCGTGGTTGCAAACAAAGTTGACGGTATCGATGCCGATTCGGCCTGTGCAGAGTTTTGGTCTTTAGGTCTAGGTGAAGTTTACCAAATGGCGGCGTCTCAAGGACGCGGCGTGACCAACATGATCGAATACGCATTGACACCTTATGCCGAAGCTATGGGCATTGTTCGTCAAGGCGAAGACGAAGTTACCGAAGAGCGTGAATATACCGAAGAAGAAGCGGAAGCTGAGCAAAAGCGTCTGCAAGATTTGCCTATTAAGCTGGCGATCATCGGTAAACCTAACGTCGGTAAGTCAACCCTGACTAACCGTATTCTAGGTGAAGAGCGCGTTGTGGTATTTGATGAGCCCGGCACGACCCGTGACAGTATTTACATTCCAATGGAACGTGAAGGTCGCGAGTACGTGATTATCGATACCGCGGGTGTTCGTCGTCGCAGTAAAGTACATCAAGTCATTGAGAAATTCTCAGTGATCAAGACTTTGAAAGCGGTTGAAGATGCTAACGTGGTGTTGCTTATCATCGATGCCCGTGAAGGTATCGCCGAGCAAGATTTAGGTTTGTTAGGTTTCGCGCTCAATGCGGGTCGCGCTTTGGTTATTGCCGTTAACAAGTGGGATGGTATCGACCAAGGGATTAAAGATCGAGTGAAGAGCGAGCTTGACCGTCGTCTTGGCTTTATCGACTTTGCCCGTATTCACTTTATTTCTGCGCTGCACGGTACAGGTGTTGGCCATTTATTTGAATCGATTGAAGAAGCTTACGACAGTGCTACGCGCCGCGTCAGTACTTCTATGCTGACACGTATCATGCAAATGTCGCAGGACGATCACCAGCCGCCATTAGTAAATGGTCGCCGTGTGAAGCTCAAATACGCTCACGCCGGTGGTTACAATCCGCCAATCGTGGTGATTCACGGTAACCAAGTGAGTAGACTGCCTGACTCGTACAAGCGCTACATGATGAACTACTTCCGTCGTTCATTGAAAGTGGTGGGTACGCCAATCCAGCTACGTTTCCAAGAGGGTGATAACCCATTTGAAAACAAGACTGAGAAGTTGACTATGAGCCAAGAGCGTCGCCGCAAGCGCGCACAAAGCCATATCAAAGACAGAAAAACCAAATAGTGTTTTTTAAGACACATTTGAAACAAAAGGAACCTTAGGGTTCCTTTTGTGTTTTAAAGCTATTTAATCGGGGTCTCCACCAATATCAATTTCCTCTGCAGAGTGGATTTTAATACTCTGTTTTTAGGTTAAATATTGCTTCAGATTAAGCATGAAACACACCTAGCTTTAATATCTTGAATATTTTAGGCAACGATCTGTTTCGGTTGTTTTGTTGGGGTTAGCTTTGTATCGAATAAACATGAACTAGAAGTCCTTCTCGCCCTTTATCAAGACGGGATGACCCGATATTGCTTTTGAGGTGTGCATACCCGCCATCGTCGCCGCTTCGACGCAGCCCACATTTAGGCCTGTCTTTATCCAATCGCCCGTCATATACAAGTTATCTATCCCTGTGCCATCTGTTGTGATGCGATACTGCGAACTGTCCTTAACCGACAACACATAACGTTCGGATGGGTCCACATTTGCGCGCCAATATTGGCTATCGAAACGGGCAACGCCTTGGCGGTCTTGTTCATCGTGTAGCCATTCCCAAGGGAAGCTATCACCGACATTTTGCCAAAGTTTATGGATTTCGGTATTGAGCTGGTGGATAGCACCGGCTTTAGCTTCTAAGGTTTTCCGTTGTTGGAAATCCACATCCGAGCTTGGTGGATAGGCTTCGACAGGCAATGCCGAGCAAAAGTAGCTGGCGTTTTTAGGTTCTAAGCCGCGCCAATCTTCTTTGTCTAGCAGTTGGTTCATCGATGCCCAAGTATCGTAGGGTTCGGTGAAGCCCGATAATACAGGCTCCTCGCCATCTTCAGAATAATTTGGCCAGCCTATTCCATTAAGATCTTGGTTCATCCACAGTTGATAGGCTTGAGTGGCAACGGTTTGCACCTTATCAACACAAAGTGTGAGGGCGGGGCTTTGTGCCATCACTTCACTCGCTACATGGGGCACAGAACCGATGGAAAGACCGAAGATGACTTTGTCGAAATCCACACCTTTGACTAAGCGCTTTTTCGGCAGGGCTTTGCCAAAGTGCGTTTCATATACGCTGTCCCAATCGCTCCAGAAGTGTTCCAGATTGATATTATGGGCTTTAAGCAGCGCCGCTTGTTCAGGCTCAAGCTGCTCATAATTGGGCGTACTTGGCCAGCAGGCGAGACCTTTAACATCAACCAAGGGATCGTAGCTTGTGACAGCTGGTGCCAAGGCAACTTGCTCGGTTATTTCAATTGCTTGAATACTTTGATTGCGGCATTCGAGATTATCGACGCGATTGAAGTAGTGGAAGTTGACACCTCGGCGTTTGAGCACTTCGTAGAAAGGCGTAAAGACCACATCGCCCATGCCGGCCTGCATTTTCCACATTACGCCACCTTGATAGCACAGGGCGATACGCAGCATAGAGCGGATAATCGTCCCCGCCTCGACATTGGGTTTGTCGAAGTTGCCTTTTTCATAGGCGAAGACTAAGTCGTAAAAACCACGCACGGGTGCGCTGTCGACTGTGTACTTAAGGCTGGCGCCGTGTTTGGTTAACCATTCGCGGTAATCATAACCATTGATGGCATCGAAACCTTTTTCAAACACATCATCGGCAAACATGCCCTTGAGAATAGTGAGCCCAAGATCGGCGGCTATGTACAAGTGGCGCAGTTCGTCATTGTTATCTAAATGGCCGCTAAAGCGTTTGACGAGTCGTTTATGCAAGGCATCGACGGCCGATTCGACCAAGCCATCGTCACTTTCACTGTGGACATGCTCATCGCACTCGCGGCCAATCATTTGATTGAAATGGCATTCGAGCTTATCGCCGAGCGCGTCGAGTGATTCTTTAGCATCTTCGACCGAATCCTCTAACTTATCTTTTAAGCGTTCAAACCAGCTGCTATCGAGCCAGTTTTTAGGTGTTCCCATGGATTTTTCATCGGCATCAAGCAAGTCATCCATGTCCTTGAGCCATTCTTTGATCCACGCAAAGGCGACTTTAACGACTTTCCAGAAGGTGAGGGTTTCGGTGCCATCACCAGGAATGCCGGGTAGCATCGGGAAAGTGATCGGCCAGCTTACCGAGCGGCCATCGACCTCTTCCTGTAATACGATGAAATTATGGGGTTTAAAGGCATCAAAAAAGGTTGCGAGCGGCGCGTCTGCCGGTCTATCCAATTCCTCATACGCTTTACGCATTAGAGCAAACGCGTTTTGATAGAAGCCAAACCAAATATGTAAGCCATGTTCTTCAATGCGATGTCCCATTGCTGCATTGCGGCCGCTTGCCCCTTTGCCACCGATACGCCAGCCGAGTTGATAGACATCAATCTCATATTGATTCTGCCAGCCGGGTTTGTCGGTCAGATAACAGGCAGCGGTCATCGCCGCGACACCGCCACCGAGAATGGCGATTTTCTGTTTTTTGATTTCGGAGTTATCGACTAATACTTCACCGGGCGGCACTTCAAAATCAAAGTTAACATGGTAAGGCAGTAAGACGTGCTGCTCGCCAATCTCAACCCCGAGCGTGTCCTGTAACGGGAAGCTGGCATTATCAAATATGGTCGCGACAAAATCATTTTTGAGCAGGGCAACACTGTGCACTTTATTCACTTGGGCAGGTGCGGCGACGATGGCTTGATAAACGGCTTTTTGCCCTGATGAGTCGGGGAACTGCTTTAAAAACACTTGATCGATGGCGGGTTTAAATAGCAGATGAAACAGCTGTTCTTCGCCGAGCTGGTCGAGCTCTGGGATGAAATCGGTCTGTTCTTTAAAGAGTTGCCAGGTTTGGGTTATCGCTTCAAGGGTTGAAAGCTGCGCCTCGGGTTTGGCATCGCAATTCACTTCAATCAATGGATGCAAGGCGAGTTCAGTTTCTGGTGAGAAATGTAAAAAGCTTTTGGCAGCAAGGGATAATCGCGTCAGAGGCTCACCCACAGCTGGCATAGTGTATTCACATAAATATTTTGGATAACCAAAGAGTTCACGGCCATTAATTAAGGCCATAGCATCGTTCACCCAAATGTGGAGTGGCTGAAAATAGACTTGGCTGATTTGTGTGCTGTTGCTGCTATCTTGGCGCCCGACCATGACCCAAGTGATGATGTCCGTTTCTTGGATCCAGCCCTTAGATCTGTCCTCTGGATAAGCGGAATACGCTTTTTCAATCTGAGTGAAGGTTGTCAGTACGTAGGGAGATAATACTTTAAAATACATGGCACTACCGGCAACTTGATTCAAGGTCTTATCGATAGAGCGTTGGAGATTTGCCTGTTTCCCCTTCAGAAAAAAACCGTACATATCGGCTTTATTTAACACTAAGGGGGAGTGCATCAACATACTGCCTTGGGGATAAATAAAGTCGGGGCGCTGTTTTTCCATGGCGTTCATCCTTAAATTTCAGTGTAAGTCCAATGATTTGAAAGCTATAACCCAAAAAGCATAGGGCAAATAAGCCATTAAGCCCATTGATTTTACAATTGAGTTATTAAGAATTTGAGAGGGGGTAACAGGATTGAGTAGCAAGTTGGATTTTATCCAACTTGCTCAGATTTGGCAGGTTTAGCACAGAACGAATTCGTTAAACAAACCCGTGGGACTAGGGGACTTAGGTTCAGTTACTTCGATTTATTTTGGTAGAAATCCACCTCTGTATTATCGTCCGAGTAACGTCGCTTAGTATCCCTGCGGCGCTGTTTCACGCGTTTATTCTTTTGCTTACCTTTGACGTTATCGCCCCATGGCGCATCATCGTCGTCAAATTCATAGGAGTGTGACATGGTCAAAATTCCAAAAATACCTGTGCCATTCGCAGCACCCGATCTTTTTACCCAAAGGTGAGATGAAGCTAAAGCGAAATATTTCATCATTGATGGTGAAAAGTTTTGCCCAAGAGTCATATCTTGCCACTGAAATGGACGTATCTGAGATTTTAACTGGAAGGATGTGGTTTATCTTGATGATAATAAAAGAGTAAATCTGATTTTAATCGTAAGTCACATTATTCGATTGAACTTGGCGCCTAGAAAGGAGGGCGCCAAGTTTTGATACAAAATAATGAGTTAGTGTTACTTACCGCGCAGCATACGTGCGACGAACATGCCATCACTGTTGGCCTCAAAGGGCCACACGGTCAACATTTCTGTTTGTTCACCGCTAAAAGGATGGCGTATCGGCGTGAGCGTGAACTCTGGATGTTGCTGTAAAAACGCCGTTACCACGTCTTGGTTCTCGATGGGCGACAAGGAGCAAGTGGCGTAAACGAGGATGCCGCCGGCCTTAACTGCGCGGCTACTGCGGCTTAAAATATCGAGCTGTAACGCGGCTTTATCGGCCACGGCTTCAACACCATCCAACCAACGCATATCAGGATTACGTCGCCAAGTGCCAGTACAACTGCACGGGGCATCGACTAACACACCGTCAAAATGATCCGCAGGCACGGGGAGGGCATCACTCTTCCAACGGGCCACACTAATGCCGTTAAAGTGGGCTCTTTGGGCGCGTTTCATCAGTTCTTCTAGGGCATTGGAGCGAATATCGGACGATATGATGCTGCCCGCAGATGACGTTTGGTTATCAGCAGCTTTAGCTAGCATCAAAGAGCGCAGTTGCAGGGTTTTGCCGCCAGCACCGCTACAAGCATCCCACCAATGGGCATCGGGTTCAGGCGCACAAATTTGACCAATGACCTGTGAAGCCAAATCTTGGATCTCGATGTTACCGTCTTTATACAGGGCTATTTCATTAAGATTCATACTCTTACTGCCAAGATTGATGGCATCGCTAAAGTAATGACCATAACTCGCTTCTATGCCGAGCGCTTGCAGTTGTGTCGCCGCATCTTGACTCGTGATCCCTTGCGCGCGTCCCCAAATTGGCGGGCGACTGGACATAGCTGCAATTAATTGCGTTTGTTGCGCTGTATCAACAGGGCACACTTGCCAGAACCAGTCGGGTAATAAATCCTGTGCCTTAAACTCAGTCGCGGGAAATAAATGCTGTATCAATGCCAGTTTGTCGTCGAGACTTTCAACGGCAAGTGCTTGAGCTTGCTGATAATCGATGGGCGATTGTGAT
This sequence comes from Shewanella sp. DAU305, assembly GCF_026802235.1. Taxonomy (NCBI): domain Bacteria; kingdom Pseudomonadati; phylum Pseudomonadota; class Gammaproteobacteria; order Alteromonadales; family Shewanellaceae; genus Shewanella; species Shewanella sp. DAU305. The sequence goes on along the minus strand of NZ_CP113808.1, from coordinate 3,843,599 downwards.
AACTCATGCCAAGCGCTGGCAATATCTTGCCAAGCGTGAGCTTCCAATAGGGCACTGGCGCTTAGGCTGGCAAAATAAATCGCTGATTCTTGTTGATCGCCTAATCGCTGAAACCACCCCCACCAGCGGAATAGACTAAATAAGGATTCACGAATGACTTTACGATCCTTTGAGCCGTGTTTTTTATGTTCTCTAAAGTAATTTGCCAAAATACGGTCGGCGGGCATTTTACTGCTTTGAATTTCATCGAATAATTGCTTAATTGTGCTGGCGTAACTGAGCGCACGTTTTTGCGCTGGGGTGTTCGCCTGAACATTTAACGCCGATGATGTGACTGAGTTGGATGCCATACCGGAAGAGAAGCTGCTTGGATTACCCATAAATTTAGCCTAGATCATGCTTCTGTGACTGCGCCTTATTTAAGAGGCATAGCTGAACAGAGGAGAAAAATAAGTGGCGCAGAGTGTAGCAGTTTTGCCCGATAACAGGCAGTAAAAAAGCCCCGAATTAGCATTAGCTAATGGGGCTTTTTTGGTTGAGTCACTGAGACTCATAGTGTATTCAGTACCTAGCGGCGATTTGAAGGCTATTCGCGCAATGACCGTTTAGCTGATGACTATTTCGTCACCATCTTTTGGATTTGTTTAGCTCGTTCTTCATCACTCATTTCCACCGGTGGCGGCGTAACTATGCCTTTTTGGCACGCAGGTCTGAGTGCTAATTCATCTAACCAACGTTGCAAATGGGTCAGACCTTCCATATTGATGCCGCTCCACTCGTGGATACGTACCCAAGGCCAAGTGGCGATGTCGGCAATCGTGTATTCGTCACCTGCAAGGTATTGATTTGTGGCGAGTTGAGTATTCATTACTTCAAATAAACGTCGACCTTCTTTTTGATAACGGTCAATGGCTGCGGGGATTTTCTCAGGGAAGTATCGGAAGAAGACGTTAGCTTGACCCATCATGGGTCCGACGCCGCTCATTTGGAACATTAACCATTGGATCACCTGTGAGCGCTTTTTAGGATCGGCTGGCAGGAATTTACCTGTTTTCTCGGCGAGATACAGCAGAATTGCACCGGATTCGAATACCACAAAATCTTCGTTGTCGCGGTCGATAATGGCGGGGATTCGGCCATTTGGATTAATGGCAATAAACTCAGGCTGTTTTTGCTCGTTGGTGCTGAAATCTAGCTTATGGACGCGATATTCTAGCCCCATTTCTTCCAGTGCGATGGAGATTTTAAAACCGTTAGGGGTCGCGGCTGTGTATAAATCTATCATGATGATTCCTTTAGGTTATAACGCTTATAGCTACTCACTTTAGGGCCTATTCAGGCATTCGTGCCGCTATTTTGTAGGGGTTAACGATACTATGGCAGGACGCTGCGCCGTAGCGATGAACCAAGCCTTAAGATGCGGCAAGCTGTCAGTGACTTCAATATCTAAATTCTTAATAAAGCTGATAAAAACGTAAGCCGAAATATCGGCAATGCTGAATTCATCGCCTGCCACAAAGGGTGACTTGCTCAATTGTTGGTCTAAGCTTGGTAGGAAGTCAATGACTCTTTGGCGTGATTCTGCGCCCCAAGACTCGACACAATTTTCCCTGTCTTTATAGACGCCGCTTAAATTACGAAAGGCTTGAAACCCAACCATTAAGCCTTGTAACTCTATGATACGTTGCCACATTTCTACTTTAGCGCGCTCAAGTGGCGTATTGCCAAACAGCGAGTGAACACTTGGGTGGATTTCTTCTAAATAGCGGCAAATGGCAACTGATTCACATAGGTAGCTGCCATCATCGAGTTCGAGTAATGGAATGCGGCCATTTACACTTTTGGCTTTAAACTCGGCACTTAAATTTTCACCGCCGCGGATATCGACGTTCACTCTTGGCACTTCTATGCCTTTTTCCGCAAGAAAAATACTGACGCGACGCGCGCTGGGAGTCGGAGCTAATTCGTAGAGTTTCATCTAAAGTCCTGTAGTTTTTATCTGTGCTTTATGCTCGATTTGAGCATATAAGGCTTTAACGGAACGATCGGTTAGGATAGAATTTACGCCATATCTAAACGATCAGTCAAGAATGATTTTCTCCTCAACTTTCTGTAGTAAAGAAGAGTGTGGTAAAGAGGAATGGTAAAGCTGATCGTGAGCGCGTATTCAAGAGATTAGGTCGCAGGCTTATGGCACGAAGTTGTAATTTTGAACGGCAGGAAAAACTCATATTAGCGATGGAGCTTTTTTGGCAAAAGGGCTTTGCCGAAACCTCGATTTCCGATCTCGTCGGCCATTTAGGCATTAATCGATTTAGCCTTTATAACAGTTTCGGCGACAAGCAAAAGCTTTACCGCGAGTGCCTCAGTTTCTACCTTGATAATTACTCTTTTGGTGCCTCAGATACTCTGCTGCATGAAAAAGCAGGCTTGGCCGAAATAGCAGCTTATCTAGCCCGCTTTGTTGCCCTGCAACGGGAACAAAAATACGGCTGTTTTATGCAAAATGCCGTGTTAGAAAAGAGCCTCGACGATGAGAGTGTACTGCAGGAATGTCAGCGTTTATTTTGCCGATTACAGACCTCATTCACCCAAGTGTTACAGGATTGCCAAGCGCGAGGCGAGTTATTGGCCAATTTACAGCCGCATCAGGTCGCTGCATTTTTAGTACTGCAATTACAAGGAATTAGAGTGTTAGGTAAAGCGGGTGAATATGAACTGCTAGACAATGCATTCGCAGTATTGCAGGGCTACTTAGGCAGTTTAAATACAAAAGTTTAAGTGTAGTTTAACTACAAATGCTTAAGTGCAAATCAAGCCGTTTAACAGCACAAGTTGCTGTTTAAATGGCCTAGGTTTTGCCTAGGCCATTTTGCTTTTTAAAAGTCTGTATTTAAAATTCTATTGTCTAGAAATCCAAGTCCAGCGCGAAACACAGATAGGCCATCAATTGAGTACAGTGCGCAAATTGCTCGGCACAGAAACTGGCGGCATCTGGGCGGCAGAGTTCTTCAAAGGTGATATTTTTTACGGCGATAAAATCTTTGCGTTTTAGCTCTACCAGCATAGGGTGGTTTTTATCAAACCCTTTTGGTGGTCGAGTTAAGCTGTCACCGTCCATGTTAAATCCATGACTCTGCAAGATTTGTAGCGCTTTTTTATAGCCGTTGGGATTATCATCGATACAAGTGCGAATGGCATTTAAGGCTTTCGATTCTGGGTGCCAAATCCCCGCAGCAATAAAACAGCCATCCTTGGCAATGTGTAAGTACAGTCCCGGCGCATGCACGTCTTTGCCCTGAAAATGGCGAAATTGAATACCAACATTGGTTTTATAGGGCGTTTTATCTTTGCTAAAACGGCTGTCTCGCTGGGGGCGCATAAGACTGCCACCGACTTTTTTCGGTACGGCAGTGAGCCGAGGCGAGAGGGCGAGGATACTGGGCTGCATTTGCTCGATAAACTGTAGCGCTGGGGTTCTCACTGTTTCTTCGTATTCCGCCTGATGGGCTTTAAACCAGTCGCGGGAGTTGTTTTGCGCCAGTTGATTTAAAAATTGCAAACTTGCAGCGCTGAACGTTGCACCAGTCGCAATAGGCATTTTAGTCGTGAGCGTGGCCATTATCGGTGAACCTTATTAATGCATGTGAAACGAGTGCCAACAGCCTAGAGATGCAAGCAGGGCGAACTGCCGTATATTCAACTATTTCAAGGTCGCACACTCTATAGAGGATGAAAGGCTATCAAATATGGCAGTCATACTGCCATCCTTAGGCAAGATCTTCACTTAAATTTTTTGAAGCGTACCGTTTCTATCTTGTTTTCAACCAGACCGTTATTTACACGTAAAGCCAAGTGAGAACTATTCTTATCTTCTTCGTTAGTGCCTATAATGCCGCCCTATTTTTAGATTGGTTTGTTAATAGGAAGACGTTAAATGGGTTGCCTGCCTAAATTTGGGAAATGGAAAGCGAATAGAAATCTGTCGCTTATGGGATTATGTATATTGCCCTCAATGCCGTTGTACGCCGCTGAGGTATTGGGCGAGCCTAAGGTTGAGCCGATTGAAATCCTGCAGGTTCATGGGCAGCAATATCGTAGGGCCATCACAGTCGCTAAACCGGGTGAAGCGATTATTTCCATGGAACAAATCGAGGAGATGCAGGCGACGACCTTCGCCGAAGTGATTGATGATATGGCGGGAGCGCATATCGATGGTGGCACCCGCAGCGGCGGTGAGCGGATTAATATTTGGGGCTTTGGCGAGACCGAAGATTTTAACGTTTATGTGGATAATGCTCCGGTGGGATTTGAGCAGTATCGCTATGGCTCATTTTTCCTCGATCCTGATCTCATCAAACGAGTGGAAGTGATCAAAGGTGCCCATGATGTGCGCTCGGGTAATGGCGGTTTTGGTGGGGCCATGTATGTGGTCACTAAATCGGCCGATGATTTTCTTAAATACAATCAAGCGATTGGCGCGCGAGTCAAAACCAGCTACGCCAGCAATAATGACGCTATGGGTTATACGGGAACTGTCTATGGCAGGGTGAATCCACATTTATCGGGGTTGTTGCACCTTACACGCCGTGATGCGGGGGATGTGACTTTAGCCAATGGTGATGAGTTTGAATATTCGGGCTATGAGCAAGATAACTATCTAGGCAAGATTGATTATGAGCAGGGCGATCACCAACTGGCCTTGAGCGTGACCCATTATCTCGATGAGGGCCGCAAACCTTGGGCTAATCGCCGTGGCCCCATGCCTGCCATCTCAGACTACAACATCAAAAAGTACGGCTCCTACGAGCAGGCGCTGTATGCCACAACCGCCTATAACACCTATGAAGACAACACTTGGTCTGCCAATTATCGTTATTCGCCGAGCAATCCGCTGATTGATACCCAAGTGGTGATCTCCCATTCGGCGAATGCGCGTCACTGGGTAAGACCCGATATTGCGTGGGAGAAAATGACGGTTTCCGTAGGCAACTTCGGCCACGAATCTTGGCTAGATTACAAACGTGATTATATTGATATCAACAACTTGAGTTTGATTGGCGATCACGAGATCACCACAGGATTGCAGTACCGCAGTCTCGACCGTACTTCGCTCGTGTTTAACAAGAGTTATGAGAAGAATCCTGAGAAAAACTTTGGCTGGTACACACCTTATTATCAACCTGAAGGTCGCCAAGACACCTATGCCGTGTATGTTCGCGATGCGATTCATCTCACCAACGACTTAACCGTTACTCCCTCGCTGCGATATGACTTTATCTACAGCATAGGTCGGCCAAATATTGCGCCAGATTATAACGACATCAGCGCGGGTCACGATTATAGCTCGACTCACCACTCGGGGTTCTCACCAAGATTAGGCATAGATTACCAACTGACAAACTACGCTCGGTTAAACTTTGATTACGCCTATAGTCTGCAAGCCCCTGTGGTTGATGAGATTTATGCCGTGCAATACGCGAGAGCCAGCATTACCGGCACGAGTCGCGACATCGATGTCGAACGCTTACATGCCTTCAAGCTAGGCTTGATGACACAGCACCAGCATCTGCTTGCCAACGATGATGCGCTGACGACGCAGCTTACTCTGTTTGCCAACCTAGGCCGCGATGATATCGCCCAGCGCCGTGGGGCTAAGTCTGATAAAACCCAGTTAATTCAAAGCGGTTATACCAATCTTGATGGTTACCATATTTACGGTGCTGATTTTGAGGCCCAATATCGCTATCAAGACGTGTTCAGTGATCTGGCGGTTTCATGGCTGCAAGGTCAGCACAATGGGTCACTCAGAGACAGCCAAGATGACGACGAGTATTTAGCCAACATGGCACCGCTCGATATTCGTCTGCGTTTAGGCATGTATATTACCGATGATATTTCAGTAGCTTGGCAGGGTGCTTGGTATGATGCGCAAACTAATGTTCCCCACGGCGATATCTTTAATGCCGAGTCGCCGAGCGAAAATTACTTCTTGCAGAACCTGTACCTCGCCTATGAGCCCCAAGCTGGTTTAAAGGGATTAAGCGTGCGTTTGATGGTGAAAAACCTCACCAATCTGCAAGTGGTGCCGTTTCTCTCCGATGGGATCCCAGCTGCGGGGCGCGATGTTCGCTTGAGTTTAGCCTATGAATTTTAAAGATTAAGAACCAAGGCAGTGTGGGCGCGGTTTATAAAACTTATAAAAAATAGGGTTATATTGCCTCAGCCCCCTGCCGAAAAAAGCCCGTTTATGGCATAATCCGCGTTTTACTAGGCATATAGAACAGAAAAATGACTGAAAATGAATTGCTAAGTCGCTGTGGCGGCAAGTGTGAACTGTGTGGCAGCGAGATCGAACTCTCTATTTATGATCTGCCAGCCTCCGATGGCCGTGACAATGAGATCATGATTTGTGAAACCTGCAGTGGCCAAATTGCGGCACCGGATACCATGGACATGAACCACTGGCGTTGTCTGAACGACAGCATGTGGAGCCCTGTACCGGCAGTTCAAGTGATGTCATATCGTATGCTTAAGCGCTTAAATGGCGAAAGCTGGGCGCAAGATTTACTGGATATGCTTTACCTTGAAGACGATGTAAAAGCGTGGGGCGATGCTGAAGTTGCCGCCGCAGGTGACGATACTGCCCCAACGTTAGACAGTAATGGTGCCGTGATTAACGCTGGCGATACGGTCGTGATCATCAAAGACTTAAACGTGAAAGGCACTAGCTTTGTGGCTAAGCGCGGCACAGCTGTGCGTAATATTGCTTTGACTAACAACCCAGAGCACATTGAAGGCCGTGTTAACGGTACTCGCATTGTGATCCTGACGTGCTTCGTTAAAAAGTCTTAAGTTGTTTAAGTTGTACCTAGTGTGGGCTCGATTTATCGAGCCGCATACCATAAAAAACCGCCATACTCGTTAATCGACATGGCGGTTTTTTTATTTTGAATGAGAGAGTTAAGATACGCAACGGGTGACTTGATATTGGCGTGCATAACCCTGCGGATTAAATTGCCAAGATAGTATCCACGCCATCAGACTTAAGCCCCCGAGCAACAACCATGCACTGTTAAAGCTATTGAAATTATCGCGGATCAATCCAGCAATCCAAGGCGAAATGGCGGCAATGGTATAACCCACACCTTGTACAAAGGCGGTTAACTTACCCGCTAACATCGGATTTTGTTGATGATCCATAGTCACAATTAATCCGAGTGGAAAAATCCCGCCTATGCCTAATCCCGCTAGTCCCGCCCATAAAAATAGCGACACTTGAGGGGCGAGTGCGAGCCCCATAAAACCGATGAGTTGCAGTAAGCACAGTAGGGCAATAATAGCGCGTCTGTCCGTTGACTTGCTGGCAAGCCAAGGAAACACTAAGCCCGCGATCACTTCCATGCTGGTTAAGAAACCTAACACTAATCCCGATTGAGTTTGGCTATAACCTAACTCGACCGCGTAGGGCGCTAACCATGCAAGCACGCAGACATAACAGCTTGTGCCTAAAGCAAAAAATATCGCCAATAGCCAACTGCGATGAAAACGCCAAAAGCTAAGCTGTACAGTTTGCTCCGCAGTTTGACTTGGCAATGCGGCGTTATGTTTAACCATCAGCCATAGCGCCAGTGCTGCTACACCTAACCAAGTCCAATGGCCTAACCCCGCGCGCCAACCTAAGTTCATCCCGATAAAAGGCGCACTGCTGGCGGCCAAAGCGGCGCCGCCCATAATGGCGGTGACGTAAAGCCCCATTATTAAGGGCACCCGTTCACCGAAATTGAGTTTGATCATGGCAGGCATGATGGTTTGAATAAGCGCGATACCGATTCCCGCCAGTAATGCCGAGCAGATAAGCCAGCTTGCATCCATCGCCCAAAAACGCATTGCCGTGGCGACGATCAAGAGGAGCAACGATCCCGTCATCACGGTATTAAAACCTAACCGTTTAGCAATACTAAAACCCGCAAAGCAGCCCAGTCCCATGGCGAGCACGGGCAGCAATGTCAGCATAGACGCTAAGGTAAAACTTAAGCTGATATCCTCTTGTATGCTGGGCAGTAAAGGCCCGACGGAAGCGAGAATGGGGCGCAGATTTAGACCGATAAGAATGAACGCGATTCCGAGAAGCAATAAATTCGCTTTCTCTGACTGGGGTGACCGCATGGATTGTCTCCAAAAATAAGCTGAGTTTGATTTGCTGAAAGAGTGACCTGTAGCGGCATTTAGCACATTTACGATGATTTCCTATCAACAACAGTAAGTTGAAGCAGCATCGCTACAGTTCAAAAAGAATCTCTTTCAGATGTATCTTGATATAAAGATATTTTAATTCTGCGAGAAAATGGCTAAGATGTAAAGAATGATATAAAGAATCTTTATGTTGAGATAAAGCTATGACAGCGAAAACGACACTCACTCACATGAGCCCTGCGGATACTAACTCGAGTTCTGCGGATAAAGACCAAGCAGCTTCGAGCACCAAAATAGATGGCTTGGACAGACAAGATGGTTTGGATAGCATTGTCGGCCAATGGCAGCAACAAGGGGTGACTGATGATTTGATCCCTATGGCTGTGCTCGGGCGAATCGCGCGTTTAACGAAATATATTGAAGTGGTACTGCTGCAATGCCATGGCGAATTTGGCTTAGGTCAGGGCGAGTTCGATGTGCTTGCCACCTTAAGGCGTTCGGGTGAGCCGTTTACACTCTCGCCTTCACAGCTTTATCAGAGCATGATGCTAAGCTCTGGCGCTATGACCAGTCGTTTAGACAGACTCGAAAATAAGGGGCTGATTGAGCGGGCGCACAGTAAGGAAGATCGCCGCGCCGTCCATGTCTCGTTAACTGCTGAGGGTAAGGCGCTCATTGATAAGGCCTTGCCGCAGCATATTCAATGTCAGAGTGCATTGTTAGCGGGCGTGAGCGTTGAAGATAGACCTATGTTGTTGCAGATTTTAAAATCTTGGCTGAACCAATTTGAGCCGCAATAAATTGTTGAAACTTCACGTGATCATTTAGTTTTTGTTTTCTAGTTTTAAGCTTCTATTTTTTAGTTTCTAGTGTTAGACATCTGGCGATAAGCGATAGCCGAGCGCTATTGGCTAATATGGGTCCGCCGTGCGGGACAACATTCGATAGTACAAGGGAGTTGCCATGGTAAAAAGACGTGAAGCATTTGAATTAGCAGGTAAACGAGTCACAGCAGGGACTCAACTGGGGATCAAGCTGGCCGCCGCTAAGTTGTATACCGATACGCAACTCGATATTCATGTGGAAGTGTTTCACGGGGCCAAACCCGGTCCAACTTTGCTGGTTTGCGCCGCCATTCATGGGGATGAACTCAATGGTATCGAGATTTGTCGGCGGTTATTAGCCAGAGTGAATCCCAAGAATCTGACGGGCACGTTAATTGTGGTGCCGATTGTAAATGTGTTTGGTTTTATTCAGCAATCCCGTTATTTACCCGATAGACGCGATCTTAACCGCTGCTTCCCTGGCTCCAGTAAAGGGGCGTTGGCAAGCCGGTTAGCCAACCTCTTTGCCACTCAGTTATTAGTCCATGCAACCCATGTTATTGATTTGCACACGGGCGCGATTCACAGAGACAACTTGCCGCAAATTCGCTGTGATACCAGCGACGAGACTATGCTGGCCATGGCGAATGCCTTTGGTGCGCCGCTTATTATGCATTCTAAAGCGCGCAGTGTTTCCATGCGGGGCTACGCTAACCAGCAGGGCATTCCGTGTATTTTGTACGAGGCGGGCGAGGCATTACGTTTCAGTGAATTGTCGATAAAATCTGGCCTTAAGGGCGTGCTCAATGTAATGCGCAGTTTAGGCATGTTGAAGGGACGGGTAAGCAATAAGGGGTCGAGTGTTAGCGCCATTCGAAGTTATTGGGTGCGCAGCGAATCCGACGGCTTAGTGAATATGAAACTCAAGCTCGGCCAGCGGGTGACTAAGGGTTATATCATCGCCCATATCGTCAGCCCCCACGGCGGTGACAGTGTGGCCATTCGTGCACCAACCGACGGCATCATCATAGGGATCAGCAATATTCCTGTTACCAACGAAGGCGAGGGTATGTTCCATATCGCCCAGTTTGAAGGTGACGAAATTGAAATGGCTAACGAACAGCTCGATGAATTTTTGATGGAATATGCTTAACTGCAGATGTGTTGAAATTGGATAGACAGCCACAGAAGTCGCTAAGATAGTTTTGCGACTTCTGTGATCATTTTTAAGTGCTTATTTTTACCTCGCTAACTCTTGTCTCTAGTCATCCCACGAATACCATTTTCGACATTACTAAAAACCTAAACTCACTAGAGTTTAAAGCGTTCCACTGAGCTGGTGAGTGAATGCGCAAGCGTGGTGACTTCGTTGCTGCGTTTGGCCATGTCCATGGCTTCATTGGCATTTTGATCTGCTGCTTGCGCTGCCTCGCTCATGCTCGACTCAATACGTTGACTGTAATCTAACTGCTCATGGGCGGCGTGGGTGATCTCTAGACTCATGTCATTGAGCGTGTGTAAGGTACTTTCTATGTGGGCGATAGCATCCTGCAGGGTTTGGCTTTGTCCGACACATTCGTTTGCCTGATTTTGCCCTGTGGTAATAGCACTCGCTGCCGTGGAGGTCTCTTTTTGCAGGGCCGTAATCATGGTTTGAATTTCGGCGGTGGCAGCTTGGGTGCGTGAGGCAAGGGATCGCACCTCATCGGCCACGACGGCAAAACCCCGTCCATGTTCCCCCGCTCTGGCGGCTTCAATGGCGGCGTTCAGTGCCAGCAAATTGGTTTGTTCGGCAATGCTGCTAATGGTGGTTAAAATGCTGCCAATATTATCGCTTTGAATGCTCAAGCGAGACATGACCTCAACCGAACTACTTAAACGGGCGCTCAGTTCGGCAATTTTATTGCGATTATCATCGGCAATTTGCTTCACTTGATTGCCGTATTTCGAGGCTTGGCTAATTTGTTTCGCCGACTCACTGGCCTGTTCTGTCACCAAATTAGAACTGGTAAACATCTGTTCTGCTAAGGCTTTAGTTTCATCTACGCGGCTGATTTGCGCGGTTGCGGCATTGGCGATGCGCTGACCTTGCTCATTGGTTTGGGTGGCTGAGCTGTCCAGCGAATGGGCATTTTGGCTGATATTGGTTAATAGCTTGGCAAGATCGTCACTCAAGGTATTCATGTTATCAATTAGGGCGCCAAATTCATCATCATGGCGTTTGTGAATGCGTTTAGATAAATCCCCACGGGCGATGCTTGCGAGTGCGCCATTCACTAAGGCTAATGGATTGAGCATGGCCTTGGAGGTGAAGAAGGAAATAAAACTCACCATAAGGATAAACACTATGGCGAGCACTATCGCTAAGGTTTGCCCTTGCTCAATGGCATTGCTGGCAATGGTTTGCAGGCTGCTAAATCGGCGATCGGCTAAGGTGATTAACTTGTCTAAGGCGAGATTGTTGGCGTTAAATTCTTTATCGGCATCGAGGTAATGTTGCTCGGCTTGTAGCTGCGCCTCAACCACGGCTTGTTGTGTTTTATAAAGCTCGGCAGGCGCTGCGAGTAAGGTATTGATAATCGCATATTGCTGTTCGAAGGTTTGCAGCAAGCCTAAGGTATCAAGCCCATCAGTTTGTTGTTTTAAAAAGGTAAAGTTAGTGGTGAGGTTACCCAGTAAGATGCTGACATCTTGCTGGTGCGATTGGATCACCTCCAAACTTTGAGTGTGGATCAGCTCTCCCATAGTGTTGGTTAGCGTATACAACATGTCGTCGATACGCGTGCCAGTACCGACAATCTCTTCGAGCAGAGTAGGATTATCGGGGATGGACAGGGTTTCGAGATCGATCATCGCATTACTGGCGTTGGTCTTGGCATCGTTAAAGCGTTGGAAAAGTTGTTGGTATTGCTGCTTTGCTTGTTCATTGGCGAGTTTCGCACTAAACATGGCTTGGCTTTGTTGCAAATAGGCTTGGTATCTTGCCTGCGCCTCGTGCAGGGAAGTCTGCATCTTAGGTTGATCTGCCACTCGCTCCGTTAACTCATTTTCGATACTTTGATATTTCTTCTGCAGCGCTGTAAATGCTTGCTGACTTTTGGTTAAGGCGGCTGTGTCTTGCTGGCTATGGGCCAAGGTGGCAAGGCGTGACATTTTCAACAGTACCAGTTGCAAGCTATTACTCTGCTTTTGCACCGGTACGGCTAAGGTTTCGATATTTTGATAGGCGGTTTGTACTTGTGAGAGTGAATAATAGAAGAAGCTGCTGCCAGCGATGAGCAGGGCGCCGATGGCACTAAAGCTAAAAATGATTTTTTGTTTTATGGTAAGCGTCAACATAGTGCGAAAACCTCTTCTAGGACTGTCCCTGTAAAATGGGTTTATTAATGATTAGATCGCTGTTTTTATTGAAATATTAATTCAAGTGTAGCAGAGTTCGTCACAAGTAAAGTGAATTTTTCTATTGAGAGTTTAGCGCTAGTTAAGGTTAACTTCTTGGTTTGATTATTTAAAAATAATCTCAACCGTATCGTAAAAAGGATTAAAAATGAAATCAGTCGTGTTGGGTGAAAAGCGTATCGTACCGACAAAAATTGTCTGCATTGGACGTAATTATGTCGACCATATCCATGAGTTGGGCAATGACATACCCGACGACATGGTGGTGTTTTTAAAGCCCAATTCGGCGATGTCGACTGTGCTGCTTGCTGAGCATCAAGGCGAAGCCTTGCACTATGAAACCGAGCTGTGTTTTATGTTTCAAGATGGCCGTTTTAGCAGCGTTGCCATTGGCTTAGATCTCACTAAACGTGATTTACAAAGCAAGTTAAAAGCCAAGGGATTGCCTTGGGAGCGGGCAAAGGCCTTCGATGGGGCCGCATTATTTAGCCCCTTTGTGGCGATTGATGATGCCGAGGCGCCGCTGCATTTTACTTTGAGTATCAACGATAACTTGGTGCAAGAGGGGCATATCGATTTAATGATCTACAAACCTCAGACCATATTGTCCGAGTTGCAAGCGTTTATCAGTCTCGATGAAGGCGATATTGTGATGACAGGCACCCCCAAGGGCGTGGGAGTGATTCCCGCTAAAAGTGTATTTAACGTCACGCTGAGCCGAGGTCTGCAAGCGAGTGCTGAACCTTTGCTCGAATGGCAATGGCAAGTGTCTTGAGTCTTGAAAAGGTTGAAGTTCGCACGAACAATGTCAATTAATCGCGAAGTCATCAGTGCTGCTACGGCGAGTTATCCGTAATACCGCCGTAGTGTTAATTCGAAAGTGTTAAGGCAAAAGTTTTGACTCTAATTTGCTAGAGTCCCGCAACGGCTTCCATATCGAGTTCGATATCAGTACAGCCTTTGGCACAGTAAATTCCTGCAGCTTGTTCTGTCTTTGCCTGCTCAGGCAATATCACTTTTAATGTCTGTTTACAGCTAGGACATTGCACTGGCTTACCTTTAAATACCCGTTTAATCAGATTCTTCTGCTCATTGAACGAGGTCGCAGTGGTTTGATTTAACACGGCAAAGGGGCTAGTAGACGCTGTTGTCATCGGCAGTGAAATCCTTAAAAATTGAGTGAATGATATGGCTTAAAAATGAGCAACTCACGACGCTGTCAATCGGCATTTGCCTTAGTTGTGGCGATTATAGCCTGAGTTTAGGTGATATTGAAAAGCTCAAATGCAAATAGCGAACGGTGCTTTCATGGCTTAGGCCGCTTTTAGCATTTTCCTCGTCTACTGATATAGGTTGCATATGAGAACTAAACCGAATATAAATGGCATATGCTATAAACGAGGTGTAACATGGTCAGACCAAAAATCCCCAGAACTATTTGTGGCCAAAGAGCCAATATCTGTTTTAAGCCTAATGGCATTCCTATGACACAGTTAGAGCAGGTGCCGCTGGCCGAGGACGAAATCGAGGCTATGCGCTTAGTTGATTTACTCGGCATGCAGCAACAGGAAGCGGCTAAATCAATGGGTGTATCACGTCAAACCTTGGCGAATTTAGTTAAAGGGGCAAGGTATAAGGTGGTTGATAGCTTAATCAACGGTAAAGCGCTGATGACAAACAATATCAACTGAGTATTGAACACTGGTAACGCGTATCGACGTGTCTAGGTAAGTGTAATGCAAGCAGTATTGAAAGACTCGGGCCTTAAAGTCACCACTCAAAGATGCAAGTTGCTTAAGTTTTTAACTCAAGTCGATAAGCAACATTTAACCATCGAAAATATCTATCAGGGGTTAAATGCGCAGGGCGAGACCATGGGCCTCAATACTGTGTACCGAATCATGGCGCATTTCGAACAAGCCGGCTTAGTGGTAAGGCGGCTTTTTGAGTCTGAAAATGCGATGTATGAGCTCAATGGGAAACCGCGTCATGAGCATTTAATCTGCTTAACTTGCGGCAAGTTAGTTGAGTTTGCCGATCCTTTGATTGACTTACGTTTATGGTTAGCAGCTGAACGTCACGGTATGAGTATCGATCATCACAGCCTTAATATTTATGGTCACTGTTTTGATTGTAAGCAAAAGCTTGAGAGCAAATCGGGTAGATAGACGAAATATTATTCGTTAATTTTATTGGAGAAGAACATGACTAAAATAGTGATTGTAGGCGGTGTTGCTGGTGGCGCATCTGCAGCAGCAAGAGCAAGACGTGTATCAGAAACTGCTGAAATTATCATGTTAGAGCGAGGCGAGTTTATTTCATTTGCGAACTGTGGCTTGCCTTATCATATTGGCGGTGAGATAGAGTCTAGAGAGGCCTTGTTGCTGCAAACGCCTGAAAGCTTTAAATCACGTTTTAATATTGAAGTGCGCGTGTTTAATGATGTGATTGCAATTAATCGACAAACCAAGCAGTTAAGCATACGTAATCTGCTCACAGATGAAGTCTATCAAGAGTCATATGATAAGTTGTTGCTAAGTCCAGGTGCCTCGCCAATCAAACCTCCAATTAGCGGCATTAATAGTCATTTTGTGCATAGCCTGCGAAATATTCCCGATATGGATAAGGTGTTAGCTAACCTTTTGCTGCATAAACCTAAGCATGCCACTGTCGTCGGTGGTGGCTTTATTGGTTTAGAGATGGCAGAAGCACTACGACATCGAGGATTAGAGGTGAGTTTACTAGAGCTTGCCGACCAAGTGATGGGGCCGGTCGATGTTGAAATGGCCAATATACTGCATCAAAAATTAGTCGATAATGGCGTGGATTTACGTTTAAAAACAGGATTGACCGCAGTTCATGAGCGTCCTATTCAACCGGCTGAATCCGACATTACCGATGACTACGATACGCCAGTGTTTCCTCATTACCATCTACATTTAGATTTGAGTGATAACAGCAGCTTAGCTACAGATTTAGTGATCCTTGCCATAGGTGTTAAGCCTGAAACCCGCTTAGCATCTGAATGCGGTTTAACCTTAGGCAAGCTCGGTGGAATTTACGTTGACGCCAGTATGCGCACTTCTGACCCGGACATCTATGCCGTAGGCGATGCGATTGAAACTGATGATTTTGTTACAGGTAATCCAATACTTATTCCACTCGCAGGTCCCGCCAATCGTCAAGGTCGATTAGCCGCAGATAATATGCTTGGCGGCAATAAGCTGTATCGTGCCACCCAAGGTACTGCAATTTGTAAATTGTTTGATATGGCAATCGCCTCAACGGGGTTAAACGAGAAGAGTTTGCTAAGGCAAGTTATTCCGTTTGAAAAGATTTATGTGCACACCGCTAGCCATGCCAGCTATTACCCTAGAGCACATCCCATTACCCTAAAGCTGTTGTTTTGCCCTGATAACGGCCGTATTTTAGGGGCTCAAGCCGCTGGGATTGATGGCGTCGACAAACGCATTGATGTGTTAGCAGTAGCACAACGGGCAGGAATGACAGTTTATGATTTAGCCGATCTTGAACTCACTTATGCACCACCCTTTGGCTCGGCGCGTGATGTAGTGAATCAAGCCGGCATGGTGGCTGCAAACGTCTTATTAGGTGATGAATCCATTTGCCATTCTCAGGAACTAGATCATCTGACGGCTGAACAAGTCATTATCGATGTGCGCAACCCGAGCGAGCTAACGGCAGTGGGTGCCATTGTTGGTGCGATTAATATTCCGTTGCCAGTACTGAGAGACAGGCTCAATGAACTTCCTAAAGACAAAGAACTGCTCGTATTTTGCCAAGTGGGTCTGCGCGGGCATGTCGCTTATCGGATGTTAGTGCAACATGGTTTTAAGGTACGCAACCTCAGTGGTGGCTATAAAACTTATCAAATGGTTAATGCACGTTTTTAGTGAAGAACAGCATTAAAGATGGATTTTAAAACCATTTACATCCATCAATAAATAGGTGCAGCGTGAACAATTATCAAGATTGTAAACAAAGCCACAGCCAATGCCTTGTCTGTGGCGACGCGACTCAAAACCCTTTGTCTTTGCAGTGTAAGTTTTTTGCTGACGGTAAGGATCAGGTTGTGGGTTATCATAAGGTCAATCGCCAGCTTCAGGGCTATAACAACCTACTACATGGAGGCGTTGCCAGTTCCTTAGTGGATGCCGCTATGACCCATTGTTTGTTTATGCAGGGCATAAAAGCATTAACTGCTGAAATGACTGTGCGTTTTGTTGCGCCAATAAAGGTGGGAGATGCCATTAAAATTGTCGGCCGAATCGTGAGCCAGCGTATGGGAATGTACCAATTGGAAGCCTCACTTTATGTGGCTGATATCGCGTGTGTGACTGCTAAGGCAAAATTTATTCAACCTAAGAGAGGTGTAATAAATTAACCCTGTTAGGTAGCTGTGTAGCAATTTGATTTTAAATAATTAATTAACTTTTTAGAGAGCTTCAAGCATAAAGTCGCAATCTCAGATTGATAACGTGAGCGTTTCCAAAAAAAACAAATATCAGCGGCATCAGTTGGGCGTTAACGCGTCGGCCATCACATGTGATGGCCGACATTGTGCGATGAACGATTAGAGTGAGCTTTGCCAAGTCGATGGGCGAGAGTAACGTGCGCCATCTTTGACTCTAGCGCGGATGTGTTTGACATCATTAAGCTTGAATGATTGGCGGTAGCTTAGCCAAGGTCCTGAGTCGAGTTGGTATTCCAGCTCGGCATTGGGATATAAGCTATTGAGCACTAACAGCTGATTTTCAATACGTATTCCAGGTGGCGCTATGCGGTAGAAAACTCCCGCTTTTGCTAACTTAGGCTGCACTTTATTGGCGTAAACCGCGGCGAAGGTTTGCCAATCCTGTTTGAGGACTTGCTCGGCTTGGCCATTGAGTTGGCTGGCAAAATGTTGAGTCTGTTGGCTATAGATTTTACCTTGATAATCATAGGCTAATTCCCACGGTGCCTTGTGCCATGCCCGTTCTGCAAGGGCTATCATGCGCGGGAATAGCATGTATTCTGCTTGCTCATCCGATTGCACCATTTCGCTCCAAAGATGCCCCTGCAAGCCGTAAAATCTGTGTCCCGGTTTGAGCTGGCTGTGGCTGTCGTCCGCGATAAATGGCTGATTTAAACTATTGCGCCAGCGCTCGGCATGGGCGGGCAGGTTGTCGGGCATAAAGCTAAACACCTTAAAGCTGTCTATTGCCCTTGCAGCCCAATGATTACCGCGCTCATCTGGATGGCTAACATAGGGAAAATCAAAATAGGTGACTTCCGGCGTTGAGAGCACGACCTTCCAGCCAAGATTTACTTGCTTATGGGCGATTTGATGGCCGTTGTCCGAAATCAGTGACCAAGCGTTAGATTGCACTTGGGGGGGCATGTTTTCGGGGCGCACTTCACCCATACCATCATTCCAGCCAGCGGCAATAATCCCTTTATCTGCCAGCATGTTAGCAACGCGTTCGATAAAGTAACCATTGAGTGAGTGCAGTCCAGCTAACTCATCGGCTTTTTGTTGCTTCATTGCGATACACGCGGGAGAGTCGACCCAAGCGCCCGCGGTTTCATCGGCGCCTATGTGGTAATGCACTAAGGGAATGCCTACGGCTTGGTGCATTTTTTTAACTTCATCAATCACAGTATCGATAAAGTGATAGGTGCTCGCCAAGCACACATTGAGTGTGTTGTCGTGATAATACTGAAGCGATGAATATTGGGTTTTATCTGCAAATTCAGTCAGTAAAAACTCCTCCGCCTTAGCTTTGTCTCCCTTGGCGAGGTAATGGTGATAACGCGCCTCCATGGATTTTATCGCGGCGCGGGAATGCCCTGGCATGTCCAGTGAAGGGATCACTTCGATATGGTGAGCATCAGCCAGTTGTAATATTTCTTGGTATTGTGCCACGGTTAAGTAGCCATCGACGGGATTAACGTCCGCAATTCCGCTGCCTAGTTGTGGCAATAAACAGCTTTGCTCGGTTAAATCGAAACAGCGTTTTGCGCCCACATCGGTCAGTTCGGGTAAGCCGGGTATGGCTAAACGCCAGCCTTCGTCGTCGGCTAAGTGCAAATGCAGTTTATTGATTTTATAGGCGGCGAGCTGTGGAATGATGCGTTTAATAAAATCTAGCGAGTGGAAGTTACGGGCTAAATCGATGTGCAGGCCGCGAAAGGCGTAGCGAGGCTGGTCTTGGATCTCGATGGCGACCAGTTGATCGTCACTTAAACTGATCAACCCTGCGAGGCTTTGTAGACCGTAGAAGAGTCCCGCTTCACTGCCCGCTCGAATACTGATTTGCTCGGCCGTTATGGTTAACCGATAGGCTTCGCTTGTTTTCATTTCACTATCATGGGCTTCAGTGCTGGCGACTTTAGGAGCTTGGGCATCGAGTTGCAATAACAGCGGCGTGCCTTTGTCCTTGGCCGCAAACCCTAAACTGGCGAGGTAATCAAACGCCGCCTGCCGTCCCTTAAAATCGACAGTCGCAGCCGTGAGTCGATAACCTTTGGCAAGAGATAAGGGCGCCGAGTTTAGGCTTTGGCTATGAAGTGGCGTGGGGATGAGTTTGCCGCTAATGTCAGGTGCCTTGTCTGCAGCTAAGGCTTGGTATTGCTCGGCTAAATACTGGCCATCGGCGAAGGGGGTTGCATCGTTTTTTGCCAGTAAGAATTGTTGACCGGCATTAAAAGGCGCGAGGTAGGCTTGCTCGGGCAACCCCGTCTCTTTATTGCGCTGGGTTTGAGTGCTCTTTATAAGCTGCGCTTTATCACCCATAGCGACAAAGAAGTTTGGCATAAACTCGGAACGGGTGATTTGGCTACCTTGGCTGTAAAACTCAATACGATAAACCTGATCGGCGACGAAGCCCTTAAAGCTGGCTTTAGGAGTGATTTTGTGTAAATCGCCATTGATATGCTCAATGCTAAAGTCACCCGCATCGACGAAATAAACGGGCGATAACTGGCTGAAATAAATTTGCCAGTCGCCGTGATTTAACTCTTCATTAGATAACTGAGTGGGCAAGGTCAGCTCAATGGCGGAGTGATAGCACTGGGTTTCTTTAGCGGGACAGGTTTCAAGATAACTGGCGGTTAACTGATAATTTAATTGGAGCTTATCGGCCAATTGATTCAGCGCGACATGATTTGCCTCCTGCACGGCGTTGGCGGCCTGTACCGATGGCATAATAAATATTGAAAGCACTGGCCCCAAGGGAAGCACTGCCATTATGCCGCTGATTAATGCCGTCTTAATCCTCTGCCACTTTATCTTCCCTTTTCCTTTAATTAGTCCTTTCACTTAACTGAGTCCTTTTGTTGTAAAAACCATTGCGCCGCGCCTATGAGTGCCGCATTGTGATGTTGGCTGGCTGAAATCGTCAAGTCCGCCAGTTGGGGGCCATAGACTAAGCTTTGCAATTTCTGTTTAAGCGCTTCAATAAAGAAGGGAAAGCTTTGGCTGACTGAGCCGCCAAGGACGATATCTTTGGGATCGTATACCAGTAAGGTTTGGGCGATCATGTGCGCCAAGTGTTCACCAAAATGGGCGAAGGCTTGCAGCGCTTGGCTGTCTCCTTCACAGGCTTTTTGATACAAATCTTCGCCACTTATGTGATGGTGAGTGGTGAAGTATTGCCCCGAGCAGTAGTGCTCAATAATGCCATCGCGATAACTCAAACTGCCGATTTCGCCTGCGGCGCAATGTTTACCCGAATACAGCTGACCATTAAAAATCACCCCAGCGCCCACGCCTGTGCCTAAGGTAATCCCGAGCATGTCTTGATTGTGATTGAGAACAGCTTCGCCAAGGGCAAAGAGGTTCGCATCGTTATTTACAACCACATCCATTTCAAAGGTATTTTTAAGCTGCTGAGCTAATTGCGTTGCCGTTAATGCAGGGATATTGAGCACTTCGAGTAAGGTGCCGCTGTGCATATCCACCATGCCGGGTATCCCGATGGAAATACCATAGGTTTCAGGCGTGAGGTGGCTGTGGATACAGGTCACGAGGAAATCGAATAATTGTTCGAAATTGCCATCGGCGGGAACGGGATACCGCCAAGTGTCGAGTAAGGTTTTACCTTCCACCTGTGCCAACATCAGTTTAGTTCCCCCAAGATCTAAACATAGGACGCTCATAATAGCTTGTTGCCTCTCGTGTTGGTTGTCGCCATCGGCTCGTCATTCTTTGATGCCGCTTTTGTTGAAAATAGGGTGGTGTTTTTAATCAAGGGGCGAGCCGTTAGCGCGATATAACCTATGTAAGCCATAGGGATTAACAGCACTAACATCCCGAACCGTAACTCGCCGGACAGCTCACTGATAACACCAATGATCGGCGAGATAAACGCGCCGCCGATAATGCCAGTGCAGAGAATGCCAGCGAATGATCCATGATCTTGGGCGCGAGAATTGAGCGCCAGCGAGAAGATCACCGACCACATGATAGAAATGAAAAAGCCAACCAATGGGAAACAAATTAATGCTAGTTGGCTCGGTCCCCAAATCGCCACCAGAAAACAAACCAGTGAACTAAGGGAAAAACTGAGCAGCAAGATCTGACTGTCGATAAGCTTAAGTAGCAGCAAACCGAGTAGGCAGCCGAGCGTCATGTAAAACCAAAAATCGCTAACCACATTGGCGCCGACACTTAAGGTATCAAGGCCATGATATTGCGACAAAAAGACTGAGATACTATTAGCAAGCCCTTGTTCAAGTGCGACGTAGGCGGCGATAGCGAAGAAGAATTTCAAAACGGTTTTATCTTTGAAAAGGCGTAAATGGGTCTTCAGTGCACCCGCAGACTCATCCGCCAATTTATCCACTTTGGGCATCTTCACTAGGCTGGCAAAGAGCACCATGGCGAGTGCGACCACGGCAAATAACCAGTACATGGCGAGCCAACTCATGTTCTCTGGCAATAGCTGTTGCACATAGTTGGCTGATGCTGCACTTGCTTGATCTAAGGCGACAAAATGCTGGTACACCAGCGGCGCTAAGGTTGCGGCACCGCCAAAGGCGAGTTGGGCCAGTACGGAGAAAAAGGCAAAGTGCTCAGGCCCCGCGGCTTGGCGCAGTAAGGGATTCACTGCTACCTGCAATAAACTCATGCCAGTGCCGATGCAAAACAGGCTAAACATGGCGATGCTAAAGGTAGGGAGACACACAAAAGTGACGGCGCCGATAAACGCGAGGCTAAAGGCTAAGATGATCACTCGCTTTTCACCGTACTTGTCCACCAAAATCCCCGCAGGAATCGATGTCACCCCGTAGGCGATAAAAAACGCAAAGGGAAATAACCCCGCCAACGTCAGGCCGATAGCATAACTGTCAATTAACGCAGGGAAAATCGGCCCCATACTGTTGGTCATCAAGGAAATCACAAAGAAAGTACAGAGGACAAACAGAATGATGAGTTTGTGTTTCATGTGCTTAGCCAATTGAATTAAGTGAAATTCATTGTGGACTGACGTTCGCTATGGCGGTGATACGAATGGTGCCTCTGTCGATACTTTTCTCACATATGCAAATCCTGTTCGTGCTGATTTAGCTGATTTAGCTGATTTACATCAGGTGCAGTTAATACGGGCTGTAGATACTTGTAAATACTGGCGATAGATAATGGTGATAGATACGAGTTGCAGTTAGCTGCTGCGGATAGGCATAGGTAAAACCGTGTTTTAGTATCTGCTGATAAAGTGTTTGCTTGTAAAATAGTTACCTTTAATTAACATTGGATAGAATAGTATTAGAGTAACGGAGTTGAGTATCACTGTAGGGCTGACTTGCTATAGACAATAGTGCGCGAAGACATAGCGATTTCGCCGCGCTGATAGGTCAAGGCTTGCATTAAAAATAAGGTCTAAGTAATTGAATAATTTAACTGGATGGCATAACGGCTAGCTTGAGTGAATAGCGTTGATCTGTAAGAGTTGATTGAAGCTAAGGTAAAGGAATGAGTAACTGGAGTTTAATGGATGAAACCTCTGTGTGAAAAAGTGATCCCCGATGAAAACAGCTCTTGGCGTTACTTTCGCTATGAATGGGACCACATGGATCTCAACTGGCATTATC
Source organism: Shewanella sp. DAU305 (assembly GCF_026802235.1). Classification (NCBI taxonomy): domain Bacteria; kingdom Pseudomonadati; phylum Pseudomonadota; class Gammaproteobacteria; order Alteromonadales; family Shewanellaceae; genus Shewanella; species Shewanella sp. DAU305. Next base: position 3,821,085 of record NZ_CP113808.1, on the reverse strand, counting down.
ACCCCGAGTACGAAATCTGCTTAACCCTCAACAGTTATGGCATGCGTTATGTGGGCGATCATATTGCCCGCTATGGCGATTATGATTTAGTGATCATCGGCCCTGACATGCCCCACGGCTGGCAATCCGAGGCTAACCTTGATATTTCACCTGACGAGGCTTCAAAGAACGATTGTTTGAAAGGCGGCGCTTCAACTGCGGTCGGTTTGAAAGAGCCCAGTTTGAAGGGATCCGCTTCGAAAAATCGAGTGTCGGAAGTCGTCTATGTGGCACAAATTCCCGCAGCCTGGCTACACCAAATTGTGAATGAGCAGCGCGAGTTAGCATCCTTGCATTCTCTTTTGACCCATGCCAAACGGGGCGTGTTGTTTAGTGAGGAAACGGCACGCAAAGCCCATAGCGTGTTTATCGCGATGGAGACGGCTAATCCCTTTAAACGCTATATTTTGTTATTGGAATTATTAGCGTTATTACAACAGGATAGTCAGCAAGAGCTCTTGTCCAGCACCTTGTTCACCCACGGCAGTAAGCTCGACTTTACCGTGAAAAAGCTCGATAAAGTGATTGAGCATATTTATGACAATTACACTCAGGCCTTGTCGGCGCAGGATTTGGCAAAGTTGGCGCACATGAGCACCAATCATTTCCATCGCTTCTTTAAAAAACGCACCGAGAAAACCTTAACTGAGTTTATCAACCAACTCAGGATCGCTAAGGCGTGCAAGTTATTACTCTCGAACCAGAGCCCGATTTCAACCATCAGCGATCAGTGTGGTTTCAATAATTTATCTAATTTCAATCGACGCTTTATTCAATTTAAAGGCGTCACGCCGAGTCGCTTTCGTCAGCGGTTTAGCAGTAAACAAAGAGCGATTTAACCCCTTACTATCACGAATACTTAGGCTGAAAATACTGCTCCACTAAGGTTTGGCAGTAGCTTATCGCTTGCGCCGTGATCTCCGCTGAAATCGGCTCAAATGGGCGCTTCAGTTTTGGGTCACGGTAATCCATTCCCGCTAACAGCGCATACCAAGAAGGGCGAAAGTAGGCGAGCTGCTGGTCGTATTGGTAAAGCAGCAGATCAAAGTCTTCCCCTTGATACCAAGCTTTTAATAGTTGCGTCAGCCTTTGGGAAATCGCGACTTTTCTCGCTGCCACCCAATAAGGTTCGCTGCGCTGACTGGTGACATAATGGGCCTGAATGTAATCCTTTATGCCGAGCACTAACTGCATTACTGCTTGATTTAATGTTTGTCGACTTAAGGTTTCTGCCTGCTTATTTAATTGATAACGCTCGAATAATGACATAAATCTTTCAAGGGTGAACTGAGTCATCATGATCGACGTGGCTTCGAGCGGCTCGATAAAACTTTGCGCAAGCCCTATCGCCAGCACATTGTTGTGCCAAGCCTTGTCACTGACGCCGACCCGCATTTTAAGAAAACGCACTTGGGTCGACTCGGGTAAATTTACACTGTGCAATAATTCCTTAGCCGCGGCATTGGCACTGAGGTGGCGACTGCTATAAACATAGCCATTGCCAAGCCTGTGGGTGAGGGGGATTTGCCATAGCCAGCCCGCACTGAGCGCCGTGGCGCGGGTATGGTACTTGGCCTGCTGTGCTTGAGTCTGAATGGGATCCATTAATACAGGTACAGTAACGGCGCTGTCGTTGAGTAACTCATCTGCGAAGGATTGAAAGGGCACGCCTAGGGCTTTATGGATTAGCTTAGCGCTAAAGCCGCTGGCATCGATGAAAAAATCGGCGTTAAGTCGTTCGCCATTCGCCAGGATCAGTGTCTCAATCTGCTGGTGTTGGGTGGTTGAAACCTCAACCACATCAGCAATGATCTGCCGTACGCCGCGCTGGCAGGCATAATCTTTTAAGTAGTTGGCCAGCTCAGTCGCATCGAAGTGATAGCCGTATTCGTTAGCGCAGGGTAGTGTTTTCTTCGGCCTTGGGCTGAGATTGTGTTTGGCCAGTACGCCGCTAGAGAAAAACGCATCGGGTTTAACGGCACTGCCATGACCGCGGCGTCTTGCATTGGCGTTGATAAAAAAGACTTCGGCGGGTTTTACATCCATTTGAAAATAGAAAGGGTGGAAATATTGCTGCCCGTCACCATTCCAATTGATAAAGTCGATGCCGGTTTTATAGCTGGCGTGGCATTGCTCCATCCAATCTTTTTCGCTAATGCCTAAGTTGTCCATAAAGCGTTTTAGGTGTGGCGTAGAGCCTTCGCCAACGCCGATAGTGCCTATGTTGTCCGATTCCACTAAACAGAGTTCAATGGCGGCAAATACGGGGTTATTCGCGAGGGCGGCCGCGGCCATCCAGCCTGCGGTGCCGCCACCTAAGATAATGATTTTTCTGATTGCTTGTTTCACTTTCATGGCTTATCCCCGCTGCATTATCAACGCAAAAAGCCGACCCTAAGGTCGGCTATGGTGTGACTCAAGTTTAAAATTTGTAGCTGGCACCGACGAAATAACGCGAACCAAATTCGATGGTATTTTGCGTCAATCCGTATTTAACATCATAGGATTGCACCACTTCATTGGTTAAGTTTACCCCTTCGAGTGAAACATCTAAGTTCTCCATTGCATGCCAAATAATCGAGGCATCGACTTGTTGATAGCTGTCGTTTAACACGTTTTGAATGTTACCCACGCCTAAGTATTCTGAACGCCAGTTATAGGCGATACGGGCGCTGAATAGATCATCTTCGTAGAAGAGTGAGCCGTTGAAGGAGTTTTCTGATACGCCTTCAATCATCTGTTCAGTGCCATCGGGGCGAGTGCTCTTACTGTCAACATAGGTGTAGTTGGTCAAGAAGCCAAAACCGCTTTCAAAGTTATGTTGAAGCTGGATTTCAAGCCCAGTCACTGAGCCGCTGCCGCCGTTGGCGGGGGCTGTGACTCGGCATTTATCCCACTCGGATTCTGACGCGCCGCAACCTTCGATATATTGCGTCGACTCAGTGACAAACACTACGTTATCAATATCTTTGTAGAACAAAGCCGCCGACAACATAGAAGATTCAGTGAAGTACCATTCGATGCCAAGGTCGGCTTGATTCGCCTTATAGGGTTTCAAATTTGGATTACCGCCGGTCGCAGTACCAAAGTTTTTCGCTATGGCTAAGCCAGGTTTGAGGTCGCTGTAGTTGTTACGCGCCATCACGGAAGAGGCCGAAGCACGCAGGATTAAATCTTCTTGCAGATCAAAGGCGACGTTGATGCTCGGTAGCCAATTATCGTAATTGACGGATTCATTGTAGGGCTTGCCATCGGCAAAACCAGTTGAGGTTTGGTCAGTGTTAACGTAACGCACGCCAAAGTTACCACGGTAGAATTCACCGCTGAAATCCGCTTGGGCGTACAGGGCCAACATATCCTCTTCGACAGTGAAGGTGTTACCGAGATCGGCGACTTCCACTAACTCGCCATTGGCGTATTTCTCGCTGATAAAGGCCCACCATTTGTCTTCATCTAACTTGGCATAGGAGTCGAGCACATTGCCGCCGCTCTGGGAATGTAGCCCAGACAGCACGCCATCGCTCCAGTTAGCGAGGTTGCCATTAGGCACGAAACCTAGGATTTCTGCGGGGTTACGGTTGAAGGCATTACGCTCGAAATCACTGGTGTTGTACTTAATCCCGACCGCAATTTTGTTAATAAAATCATGGTCGAGTTGATATTCGAAATCGGACTGTGCGTAGGTCACTTTATGATCTTGCACTGTGGTTTCGTAGTTCGCCTCTTGGGCGTGCTTGAATTGGCTGGCATCGTTGGCATCTAAACTCGTCAGCACCACTTGGTAGGGACCGGTGGCATCGTAACTAAAGCCGCCATCGACACTGCCTTGACCGTTAGGGAAGGCGGGATCGCCAATTTTGCCCCCTTGGTCCGTCGCGGGGATCCACCAAGAAGATGAGCCGCCTTGGGTGCCACCATCTGAGGTCGATTGGCCAATGACGCCACTCACCGTAAAACTGTCCCCGACGTATTTTCCGGTTAAGTTGAGTACGTCAGACTTCATATTGACCGCGTGGCGTACCACAGGGTTATAAATAATCGACGCATACGCCGGTAGAATCGTTGCCGATGCTGTGCCGCCTTGGGCGTTGTTCACTACGTTGGTGGAGCCTGAACCGCGCGCGCCAACGGTTAAGAAGTTATGGTTTACGTGGGGGATATCGAGTTCAAAATTAAAGTAATCTAAGGTGAACTCGGTATTGTCAGTTGGTGCAAATTGCAGTGTGACTTGGGCGCTGGTCCGTTCACGTTCGGCTCTAAAGGCCTGCGAGCCTATGCCCCAAGCGCCAACGGTAGATTCTTGATTTTGCGCGGGATCGGCAGCGAAGTATTCATAATAACCGCTGAGTGATTCCAGCACTTGGCGGCCACTGGTAATTTTTTCTACTGAATAGGCGCCTAAAATACCAAACTTTTCGTCGTCATTTTTCCAGCTTCCGAGGAAAGAACCACTGGGGTCCGTTTCATCGTAAAGACTGCTTTGGCTCAGCTCGCCAGCCACTTGATAGGTGTGGGCATCGAGATCTAAGGGCTTGCGGGTTTTGAGATCAACAGTACCGCCCAGCGCACCTTCTTCAAGTCTCGCGGTCGGGGTTTTGTGCACTTCAACCGCACTAACTTGCTCGGCCGACAATAATTCCATATTGAAGGTACGAGTGGCGGGGCCAAGATCATACCAAGAGGTGCTAGCAACGGTTTGACCGTTCAGCAAAATACGGCTCTGCTCTGGCGCAGTACCGCGAATAGTGACACCGCTTACTTCGCCGTATTGCCTATCGACTGTGACTCCTGAAATTCGCTGCAGTGCATCACCGATGTTTTTATCGGGAAACTTACCTATGTCTTCCGAGGTGATGGCATCGACCGTGGAGTCGGCGAAGCGTTTGGTATTCATCGAGGCTTCAATCGAGCGACGTATGCCGCGGACTTGGATCACCTCCATATTTTCTGCCGTTGCCTCTTGTTGCTCCGCCGCGACTGCGGTTGAGCTCATCCCGAATAAGACGTTAGCGATACACAATGCGAGCAAAGAGCTCTTAAATAGTTGACCTTCTGACATGTTATAGCGTCCCTGTAGTGCTTTAGTGTTGTTTTTTCTCCAGTTAACTTACCTGTTATCGAATTGTTGATGCGGTACTTTTCACACTAGGATTGGTATTTTTCTATTGTGTTTAACGCGAGGGCGGCGGTGATTTCAACTTGAATGCTGATGGACGATTTAACGATTTAACGATTTAACGACTTAGCGTAGAAAAGTATGGCTTGTTGCTAGGATGGTATAACTAACGCTGGCTAGATTACTCACTATAGATAAGCCGAGCGAATGAGTGCGAGACTGTGTGCGAATTGAGATGCATGGGCGTTAACTCATTGCTTTTTAATCATTAGCCTCAAACATTATCTATAGGATGAGATCATGAAACTGAAATCGATAGCCGCCGCAGTTGGACTCTGTTTAGCGAGCGTAAGTCTTGCCCACGCCAGCGATAAAACCATTTACCTCACCTTTGATGATGGTCCAATTGACGCGACTTTAGGGGTATTGGATGCGCTAAAGGATGCCAATATCAAGGCGACCTTCTTTATCAATGCATTTCATATGTATGGCGAAGGGGATGAAAACGAAGCGTTAGCGGCTGTCGCCCTGCAACGTTTATTAGACGATGGTCATATTCTGGCGAACCACAGTTACGATCATATGCTGCATAACTGCACCGATGGCGTGCAATCGGGGGCGGTTTATTGCAATCAAGTGGGTCTATGGCCGGTGAAATCCTATCAAGATGCGGCCACCGACTTTACCTACTTTGTGACGAACACCGCCAAAGTGGTTGAGCTTATCCCTAATGCCGCCAGTTATCCTAACAACAAGATGACTAAGTTGGCGCGTTTGCCCTATACCAATGGCTGGCGCGTGAGCAGTAAACTCAAAGGCGACGGCTTGTGTGCCACCTCTGATACTGTGCCGCCTTGGGACCCTGCTTTTGCTTGTACCGCCGAAACCTCTACCAACAGTTCGCAAGTTGCGGTGCAAATTCAAAATATGCTCGCCGAGAGTGATTATAAAATATTTGGTTGGGACTTTGATTGGGGGCCAGAGGATTGGGGCGTGGCTTTTCCTGCTGAATCTATGGCCGATGGGGTTGAGCTGGTGGATAAAATCAATCAAGTGATCAACACCTGTGCGGGCACCACAATGAACCCTCTCAACAGTCGCACGCAAAACTTAGACTGCAGCGATGGTTTGCACGACGGTAAAGTGGTGATCTTGACCCACGACTTCCTGTTTGAGAATGCGCACCGTGGTCAAGGTGCGACCATCAATTTGCCTAAAATTAAACGCTTCGTGGAAGAGGCGCAGCGCCAAGGATACCGTTTCGACACGCTAGATAACTATGCCCCTGCTTGGCAGGATCAGCATGATTATCAGCAGCCTGATTTTGTCTCGTATCAAGATAAAATCTATTCCTTAGTGCAAGCCCATTTCTCCCAAAGTAATTGGCAACCGAGTCAAACTCCAGCCTTGTGGAAAAACGAGAAGTAGCTAAGTGTTGGGCTGAGTATTTACTCGGCCCATAATATTCACCGAGTAAAGGACATGTTGCTGAACTTAGCCTGACAAATTTCAAAATAGCGTCACTTTTTTACACTTTACCCACTCCGCTTTAACTCAGTATCTGTAATACTGCTCCGACATTGATTTGAAGTTGATCAGTGTTAGAAAAGCAGCGCACAAAGCGCGCGATTGGGGAGAGAAAATGAGTACGTTTGTAAAGTTAACCTTAGCGGGCACCTTAGTGATATTAGCCATACTCGCCGCAGGTATTTACCGTTTCAACATGACCAATGATGATATTTATATGGTGATGGAAGATGGTAAGGTCATGCAATACGACGAGGCCATGGCGCAGGAGAAAACGCAGGCACAGGCCAATGAGGTTGAAGTGGTGACACCGCTTGAGGTTAAGCCGGTGGCGAATGCGTCGGAAGTGATGCTTAAACTCTTTAGCTTAAATACCGCTAACCCGTTTGAAATTACCCTACCAGAGGGCGGTAAATCGGTTGCCTTGACCCATTTTATTAAGATCAAGCAAACGGAATTTGCGATGGGCGATTATCAAGATGGCGAGGTAAAAGGCCGAGTATTACTGGATTATTTACGTATTACGCCGTTAAATTTCGATCCCGCTTTAGAGCCTGATACCCAGAGTAACGCGCCAATTCAAGATGATCCTAAAATGCAGACTATGCCCTTTGTGGCACCGTTTATTGTGACGACTCAAGGTTCGGGGGCATTTTGGTATCTTGGCTTGTTTAGCCTCGATTTTGAACACAATAACTTGAAGCATTTAGGCAGCGTTATGCTGGGCGATCGCATCGAGGTGGACAGTATTGAACCTGTTTATCCCTTCGAAGCTCCGTTCAAAATTGCCGTGACTTATCGCGATAGAGCGCCTGATCAACCTATGTCTGAAAGCCCTGAAATCGTCAAAACCTTAGAGGTGACAGTCAGCGAAACTGGCATCATTAACATAAATCAGTAGTGAGTAGTCGTGCGCAACGGGTCGTGAGTAAATGCATTATGGATCTGTGCAGGCTTGTGCTAAGTTATTTTTCGTTCCGTGTGTGATGCTTGCCGCAGCGGCAAGTTTTCTCGGGTAGATAGACTTGGCATAATGTTTTGACAAGGAGAGTGTCATGCAAGTTAGCAAAATCACTGGGAAATTTGATGTTAAGCTCACCCCAGATAGCACCTATGCTACGGGTGTGGGCGGCGTGACGTTAGGTCGTATGGGTTTAGATAAAACCTTTTATGGCGAGCTTGAGGGCCGTAGCCAAGGGGAAATGCTCAGTGCAATGACGTCAGTCAAAGGCTCGGCTGGCTATGTGGCGATTGAGCAAGTGGTTGGCAAGGTGTGTGGTAAACAGGGTAGTTTCGTGCTGCAACATTTTGGCATTATGACCGATGGACAAAACCGTTTGATCTTAGAAGTGGTTCCCCATTCCGGCGCGGGCGAGTTGCAGGGCTTAACGGGCACTATGGCCATCAGTATCGAAAATGGTCAGCATTTTTATGAGTTCCAGTTTGGCTTTGAAGCCAGCGCTGAGCCTGCATTTTAACGCGACTTCAGGCATGATTTTTTAGGCATGATTGTTTCTGAAAATATAGTTTCAGGCACTATTGCTTAAGGTGTTATCGCTTAAGGTACTATCGCTTCCAGCATTAGCCTGATGTCGTTCAATGTTCCTATTTCGCTTTCTCAACCTAGTTTTATCTATTTGTCCTAGAAAACCTTGCTTGATTGAGTGACATAATGGACATAAAAAAACCAGCCTAGGCTGGTTTTTTGTTATTATTTTTTCTTATCAATCGAGTTCAAAAGTTGAGGCAAGATTAACGCCTTGTACTTAACTCTGACTGTTAAAGCGCTACTTTTTAAAGCTAGTTTCAGAAAGTGCAGCTTTAGCTAGCGTTAAGAGGCTTTTTTAACGACTTTGATTTTATCGACAACTTTTTTCACATCGTCGGTATTCTCGGCAATTTTCAGCGCTAACTGACGTTCGGCATCGCTAGCAACTTCACCTTTTAAGGTGACGATACCATTAGCGACATCCACATTAATCTGAGTGCCGGAAACATCGGTTGAAAACAGTAAGCGGGTTTTGACGACTGTGGCCACTTTAGAATCGGTCAAAGTCGCGACAACTTCACTGGTGCCTTCTTTCTCATTCATCACAATGAGTTGATTATCGACATCTTTTACGCCGTCTAAACTTTTGATCAGTTCAGTGGCAAGGGCTTTATCGACACTGCTTTCCACTTTACCCGTTAACGTCACGTTTCCCTCTTTGACATCCGTTATAATGTCAAAGGAATTGAGATTGGTATTGAGCAGTAAAGTGGTTTCAGCTTTACCATCGATCCACGCATCCTTAGCCCCGTCCTTCCAATCTTGAGCTGCTGCGACATTTAAACTGATTGAGCCGACAAGTAAGGTCGCTAGTACTGATGCTGTTGTGGTTTTCATAATCATATCCTCCGTTGTTTTCTCGATGTTAGATATTGCGTGAATCGTGCCAACATTGTTAAGTGACTGATTTGAAGGTGTTTTATTGCTATTTCTGATGTTTTAATGAAAGGGTTATTTTGCTTAAGTCGGTCTTTTTTACCGACAAAATGTAATTTTTTCTGGCAAGCGAAGTCATCTTTAAAGCATAAAAAACCGCACGACTGTGTGCGGTAAAGTGTGTGCGAAATAGTGTGTGGAGTAGCAAACGGAGCGTTAAAGCTGGATATCGCCAGGTAAAGAGGCTCATACTGATGCGCACTAATGCAAACTGATGTAAACAGGTGCAAAGGATTACCCAGGATTGAGCGAACTCATACCATCGCAACTGATTTGCAGCCAAGCGGCGCCTTCTGCGAGCTGATTGGCAAGTTGTGGCTGATGTGCTTGCCTTACTGCTTGCTTCATCTGGGTTAACACTTGCTGCTCTATAACGACAAGTGCGGCCATCGCCTGCGATATATGGCACTGATGCAGCAACTTTGTCGCTTGAGTGTAAGTGGCAGGTATCGTATGACTCAGGCCATGAAGCGGCTCGCTAGACAAAGGGCGCAGCTGCTCAAATCGCCTCAACATTCGCTGGTGGATATTCGCTTTGGTCGAAAAAATACGCTTAAGGTTATAGTCTTCGACGTACGTCATCGCCTGGTTGTAAAATGTGAGTCCTTCTTGATTGAGCGTTATCATTTCATCGATCAACATGATATCGGCGCGGATATCAGTCTGATGTTGCACAACATTAGACTTCATTATGGGCCTCCTAATGCCAGTGTTCGACATAGCCTTGTTTAACTGCTTGGGTCAACTAATTGAGTTTCGTTCAGCTACCATGCATATTCTGTTCTCGTTTTTAATGATATGTTAACAGGCTGATTTTTAGACTGATATTCTCGGTTCATTACGCCATCTTCTTAGAATATCGGCAACTATTACCGCTGCTGTTGTTAAAATTTCACGACTGACATACAGTAGCCCTTCATACACAGGGAGTGGGATAGCATGGCTCGATTGACACTTTTTTATCACCTGCAGGATGTAAACGCCGAACAAGCCATCTTAGAACTCGCCGGCGCTGCCGACTTTAATAAGCTACGCAGTGTCGATGATTTGCCTTGGATAGAACAGCTTGAGGCGAATCACGTCGATGTTGCCATCATTGAGCTGTCCAGCCTTAGCCGTGAGGATTATCTCGGGCTACTGGATAATGTAGCTCTGTCTAATATTGAGTTTATTTTTCTCTCCGACGGCCAGCCGAACCCCAATCTTGATCAGTTAATGTCGCATTTTGCCGGTTATCATTTTCGTAAACCCTACGACATGACGTTAATCAGCGATATTTTCGCCGATTTTGCCCAGTATCTAGTGTCATCCCCAATTCGGCCTCGGCCTTTTTCCAGCGAGCTAGACCAATATGGTTTACTTGTCGGTTCCTCTGCTGCGATGCATAAGCTGTATCGCACGATTCGCCGCGTCTCTGCGACCGACAGTAATGTGCTGATCATTGGTGAGAGCGGGGCGGGGAAAGAGCTGGTCGCCAATACCATACATCTTGCCAGCCCTAGGCTGAACGAGCCTTTTATCGCGATTAACTGCGGCGCCTTAAGCCCTGAATTGGTCGATAGTGAGTTGTTTGGCCATGTAAAAGGCGCGTTCACTGGCGCTCATCGCGATCACAAAGGCGTATTTGAGCAGGCAGAAGGCGGAACCTTATTTCTCGATGAAGTCACCGAAATGCCAATTGAGCATCAAGTGAAGTTACTCAGAGTGCTTGAAAATAGTGAATATCGCCCCGTTGGCGGTGCCAAAGTGCAACTCGCCAATGTGCGGATTGTAGCGGCAACCAATCGTGATCCCATCGCGGCAATCGAGGCTGGGCAATTTCGCGAGGATTTATATTTCCGTTTGGCCCAGTTCCCTATCCGCGTTCCGCCATTAAGGGAACGTGGCGATGATATTCTTGGGTTGGCGCAGCATTTTCTTGCCTATCGTAACGTGGCAGAAAAGCAGAATAAAAGCCTCGCTGATGACAGTGCGCAGATGATCGCTGCGTACCCTTGGTCGGGTAATGTGCGTGAATTAAAGCATGCCATTGAGCGAGCCTATATTCTGGCAGACCAAGAGATTTTACCCAGCCATTTACAGTTGCCACAGGCAAGTGAAATGGGCGCTTCTGGCGATGACCAAGTCGTTATCCCGCAGGGCATGCGTTTAGATGACTTAGAAAAAATCGCCATTTATCAAGCATTAGAAACCACTCAAGGCAATAAAACCGATACTGCCGAGCAACTGGGGATCAGCGTGAAAACTCTCTACAACAAGCTCAGCAAGTACGAGCAGCAAGTCGAAGCGGGTGAATCGACGGTGGAATAGTTTTTTGCGCTCAAAAGCCGTAGATGTGAGTGAATTTAATATCTCATTGAGCTTTATCCTGCGGCTTTAGCCATCTTAAGCATACCGTTGATGTGGTTGCTAGCAAGGAGGTTTAAGCCAAGTGGCATCGGCTCTTTGGAATTGGATTTCACTACGCTAGGCCACTTTTTGCAGCGTTAGGAGCGAGATTTGACGATAGTAAAGTTGATTACTTGTCAGGTTGAAAATGAACAAGAGCAAGATTTTTCTCAAAGCCAACAGATATGGAAAGCGTTGAGCAACTGCGTAGGTTTTAGAGGCCAGTTCGGTGGTTGGAGTCAACCCGAAAGGCAGGCGATTATTGTGGGCGTATGGCAATCAATTGAAGATGTTACGGCTTTCATGGGGTCAGTTCACGATGAGCTGTTCTCCAAAAGTGGTCAGCAAACAACTTATAAACAGTGTGATGTCCATTATTTTGAAAATATACTGAGTATCCCTTCGCTAACTCATCATCCTGCAGATCAAAATGACAATGTCATTCGCTTGGCTTATTGCCGAGGAGTGCAAGATGTCGAACGTTTTTTAAGTGACCAACGAACGATTTGGAACGCCCATCTTGGACAAGCAGACGGCATGCTTGGCGGTTGTGTCGCCCGCAGTCTAAAACAGAGTGACTACTTCATCGTTATGACGCGCTGGGCGTCGAACCCAGCTCATGAAAATTACGTAAAAACCGTTCTGCCAACCCTTAAAAAGCAAGTGTTACCTGAAAGCTATATTGAAAATATGTCGGGTTGTTTAGTGCAGGAAGAATGCTTATGGGAAGTCGTTCCTAGTAATGACTCAAGCGTGCCAGCAAGATGTATCAACCATCCTCTTCAGTTATTTCCTGATAAGGCACAAACACTTTAAGGGATGCGGGTTGGACTTCAATAGTGAGATCTGCGGGTTCAAAGATTTCGCCATCAATCACATATTTACACTTGGGCTGACTACTAATATTCACTTTTTTCGCATGGGCGTGGTGGACTTTGGTCGCGGTAGAAGGCGCATTAGGTAGCTTTGAATGTGTGTCTTTATTACCTTCTTTTACCCATCCAGCAATGGCTAATTCGGCCAGACTAAGGAGCTGTTCCTTGGGTTCATCCCCTGAATCTAGCCAGGTAATATCGAGCAGGCCATCTGTCATGTTTGGCTCGCCATCGCCCTGCGCTAATACGCTGGTAAACGGGGCTGCATTGGCAACAATGAGGCTATGGGTGGTCAATGTTGTGGGCTCGGCATCATCTAAGCTGAGCTGTACGGTTAAAGTGATATCGGCATTGACGGCGCGCCATAAACCATCGAGGTAGGCAAACTGGCCGAGGGCATTTTTACGTTCACGGTTGGCAGATTCAATCATCTGCTGTTCAAAGCCTATCCCCACAAGTAACAAGACTAATTGTTCATTACAACGAGCTGTATCAATGGCTTGGTAATGCCCTTGGATAATATTGTCCAGCGCCTGAGAGACAGGAATGAGCTTACTGCCTAAACCAAATAGCGCGTGGCTGAGGGCGTTAGTCGTGCCTAACGGAATGATCCCTAAGTCGATGTCAGTGTTCACTATTTCCGATGCTACCTCTGTCACTGTGCCATCGCCACCACAGGCAATAATGATATCTGCGCCGCTATTGCGGGCTTTTTTGGCGAAGGTATTTGCGGTGATATTTTCGGTAGTGAGTTTTAACGTTAGGTCAAAATAGGCTTTTAGTTCGTCTTGGATTTGCTCGCCATATTGTTGCCATTTGCCGCCGCCGGAGACAGGGTTAGCGATAATCCACGCCACTTTATGGATGTTGATTTTGCCTTGCTTGAGCATGTGTTCAAGGGCACGTAATTGCCATTTGTTTAAGCCCGCGGTTTTGCGGACTTGTTTAATTTGTTGTAATACTTCGGCGAAGTTACGCTGTTTATCTTTACAGACTAAATAGGCGGCGAGCACCAGTACTGAACGGCCGCGCCCCATAGCACAGTGGATCAGCACCTGTTTATTGGCGCGCACTTGGCGATGCAACCAGTTAACGGCTTGATTGAGCTGGGCGCTGGTCGGCACGCTATGGTCGAGGATGGGAATGTTTAAATACTCGATATGATCTTCAAACTGCGACCAATCTAAGCCATCAAATTCGGCGGTCACATCAAGAATTGCGGTGATCTTATTGGCTTTGATTTTCTCCAGATCCGCAGAAAATAATCGGCAGCCGAGATACAACTGCTCATCTATCTTTTGCATCGACGGCACTGAGTCGCGTTTTCTCGCCCAATGGTTATACAGCCGGCTACCCAATAGAAACGGAATAAAGCCCCAGCGAATATACCAAGGGATAGTGCCATCTTGGCGCTTTCTAAAGATGCTGGCGAGATTAAACCAATAGGCTGAACCGACTAAAAATAGCGACAGGCTCGTCCAAGCCCAAATAAAGGTGAGCAGGGGAGACGTGCCCGTTACCGCAAAATAGGCTAGCAGTACGGCACCTGCTAAGTAGAAATATTTGATGTGGATTTTGCTTAGCATACGCGCCCTCCAATGCTGTTCATTTGATTTTACCGCTGGCTGACTGCATCGGTGAATCGCGTCGTTGAAATCAGGTTCTAACGCAAGTTTAAATTAGGTGCTAACTCAAAAGGGTGGCAGTAGACGAGTCTATTGCCACCTTAAAATGAGGTTTGTTTAGCACTTAGTATCTTTAGCTTTAACACCTTCTTTGACTTCTTCACAGGCATCTTCGATGGCATTACCTGTATCTGTCATCACTTCATCAATTTTTTCACCCGCGTCTTCGGCTTTGTTATCGCTACAAGCGGTTAAACCGAGGGCGAGTAATAATGCCAGTGAAGCGCTTGTCATCAGAGTAAATGGTTTCATATACATCTCCTTTTTAAAAAATAATTAAAGTCGCGGTGACTTACCTCTAAAGGCATTAACCAGCAGGGAAATCACTAATAACACAATAAAGATTAAGAAAATGATTTTCGCTATGCCCGCCGCTGCGCCAGCTATCCCAGTAAATCCTAATAGGCCTGCAATAACAGCAACAACCAGAAATACTAATGTCCAACCTAACATATGAACCTCCTGCCCTTGTCTTAATCCTTCGCATGACCGTTTGTGTCATTTGTAAGGTAACGGCTAATGGTTATTTCTAGATTGCGAACATAATGCCAACTTTGCATATTTTAATTAGTTTATTGATTTTAAATGAAATTTAATTTATTAGTTTTAAGTGGGCGCGAATGTACTAAACGTAGTACAGGCAATTTTTACCTAAGCTTCGGTAAGAGTTTCAGCCTAATATTGGGATTTGAGACGTTGGAGCAAAGCCTTGTTTGAAGGTCGGGGAGCTGAGATTGATGACAAATGAAACAGAATAAAAAGCCGACACTGTTAATCAATTAATCCAATAACTAATCAGTGTAGGCTTGAGTATCCTTTGGTTTTTTAACGCCAAGCAATCGCTATGATTAAAAACACGCGGCACTCAATGATTGCAGCCATTAAAACCTCCTTGTTCTATGTGCCGCCATGCGAGTGTGCTGGATGCGAGCGAGTGCAGCAGTGCAAATCGGATGGAGTCATTACTTGCCAATATGTTGAAATTAATCAGCAAGCTATCTCCGTCAATCAAGATGTACTTTGATGTACTTTGGTAAGCTTTTTAGGCTTGCCGAATCAAGCTGGTCACATCCGCTAGCATATACCTCTCCTAAGCTTGGCAGTTTGGCCAGAGGCGTGAGATTGGACACTTGGGTGTGGGATATATCAAGGTCTTTTAGCCCTATTAATTTTTTTAATGGCGTTAGGTCTGTGATAGAAGTGTTGGCTACCTCTAAATTCCATAATTTAGGCATGTTGGCCAAAGGGGTCAAGTCAGATATCTGAGTATTATTTAGCCTGAGCAGTCTAAGCTGAGTTAATTTCGCTAGCGACGCCAAGTCTGTGACATCAGTATTGCTGCAAATCAGATAACGTATATTAGTCAAATTGGCCATTGGTGATAAATTGGTCACTTTAGTGCCGTGGAGCACAAGAGTATTTAGTTGTCGCAGTCCCGCCAATGGCGTCAGTTCGGAGACTTGAGTGTATCCCATATAAAGAGCATAAAGCTTTGATAGCCCTAATAGGGACGTTAAATCTGCCACGGTAGTGCCCGAAAAAGAAAGCCATTCAAGTTCGGTTAGCTGGGCTAAGGGTGATAAGTCTGAGACTTGTGTGTCATTAAATTTGAGAGTGTTCAGTTGGTTTAAATTTTCTAATTGATGCAAGTTGTTCACTTGTGTACGGCTTAAATCCAAGTTTTTCAAGTAGGTCCAAAGTTTAAGCGGCCGTAGATCGGCCGATTGTAAGCCGCTTAAATTGAGACTCGCTGCATTCTCATGTCCACAACGTGCGAAAGCGACCGCTATCGCCTTGCGGCTCAAACTCTCTTCGTTATCATAATCGCGGCAAAGCTCGGGCCACAGGCTATAGATGGATGCTGAACCATCAAACTGTCCTTCGGTGAAATTATGTATCCACAGCTCAGTGACTTGCTGCTGGCGGTAGTTGGGGGAGAGCTTAACCGCAGGGTTGAGGATGATTTTACTCAGCAGATGCAGCGCATGATCCACCTTATCTCCGAATATGTCATCTCTGTCGGGGAATTTTTCAGTAAGCTGCTCAACTGTACCAAACAGCTTGTCGATAAATTGGCTGTGTTGCTGACGGCTATTGCCGTTTTGGGAATAGTCTTCAAACACCAACTGCCAGCATTCGAACCAGCTTTGGCTATTACAACTTAAGGTCAGGGAGTCGACCAACGTTGAATTACAGCTCAACTGTGACCATTGCCCACTAATAAAGTGGGCGGCAAAATATTCCTGAAAAGACAAGTGACTGAAGGCAAATACTGCCTCGTGCCCTTGCTTGGCATCCTGACCCCTGTCGATCAAAAAGCCAGTACGGCGCTTGATATAATCGATCAAGCTTTTGGCGGTTTGTTGGCATTTGTCTTTATCTTCATAGACTTCTTCTAGCTCTTTAGCGAAGAATCTTGTCAGTTCACTTTCTGTAAGGCTGGTGACGCGGCCAACCTCATTATCAAAATAGAGCTTTTCAATTTGAACACTGTTGTTGCCAGTTTTACCTAATAATTCACTCAGCTTGCCTAACTGCATCGCATAGGCCAGTTTCGCCAGCCAGTTGCGTATGTCGGTATAGTCGAAATCTTCGCTGTCGATAAAGTTATTTTTTATGCCTCTGGCCCTGTCCATGCTAACCAAATAGGTCTCGATGATTTTCTGGTAGAGTTCTGCCCGACCATTAGGCAGGCGACCACGGCGTTGTTGAATAAAGCTGATCATATTCAGCAGTACAGGGGTGCGCGATAAGTTATTGAGCGCATCGTTACCGTCAAAAGCGGCCTGTAGATCGTCGATAAACTGCGCTTGTGCATCGCTAGTGTTTACATAAATGTGGCACCATTTCTGGCTGAACTGGAGTCGCTGCTCATTATTGAGTGGCTGGATATAATAGAGCCCAAAGTCATGCAGTTGGGATGCATCAGTCTTACGCTTAAGTCTGTTTGGATTAGCTAGCTTAGGGTTAAGCCCATCTTTAGCCTGAATATCAAGTTCATCTACCTCATTCAATTCGTGTAAATCTAGTGGCTGATTTTTATCAATATTGGCAAAGGGCCAAAGCAAGGATGCATCGAAACCAACAACCCGCGCGGTCATAATGCATCGGCATGATGGATATTGGCTAAACAGAGTTGCTAGAGTTTGCCCCAGATTCAGCATTTCCTGCTTGCCGATTTCATCCAACCCGTCGACCAACAGTAAGACCTGACCATTGACCATGACCTCAGTGAGCTTATCTAGATCCAACAGTTCACCAAGGGAGCCTAAATAACTCTTAAGATTGGCGATAAACTGCTCTGCGTTGACGGACGTCGTGAGAAAGGCACGAAAATCCCTCACCCTTAAAAGGATTGGCAGTAAGGGCCCCATAGCCTGTTGCACATAGTTACTTCTATGATGGGCTAGACTTATTGCCAGCCAATGCAGAAAAGTCGTTTTGCCAATACCTGGATCACCTAATATAAATTGGCGCGGTTTTGCTGCTAACAGCTTGGCTAGACTGATGTTGTCTTTGGCCTGCAGCGTTTGCTGCGCAGTATCGAAGTTTTTGGCGCTGGTGGCACTGGTGCCAAAGCTTGGTAGCACGAAGAGATCATCGATAAAGGCACTGTCTTGATCTGTATCGGCATCATCATCCAATAGAGCTAGGCCTTGATTATTCAGGCAACCATAATAGTCTGCTAATTGGCGGCAATAGCGGTCAAATCCTTCACGGTAAAGGTCAATAAATTTGCTTTTATCCGAGGGCTCAAATTCGGGGAAATACTTCATATTATTCGGTCTCTGCGCCTGCGGGAGTGGGGGTATTATAGGATTGGATAAGTTTATGCAGGTAATCTCCCCAAACAGGTAAGTTACCATTTGCTTCTATTTCTGTTAGTAAACTAGCGAAGCGAAATTCGGTGATTTTATTGGGATGAATAAATGCGCCCCGTGCCTCGGTATTCGAACTTGTAAGATGTTTAAAGGCGGGTATTTTAGACTGAACTCGTGATGAACAAAATTCAGCAACATCATTAATTGACTCAGGGTTAACGCTGAGCATCTCGTATATTTCTCTGTAACTCACATAAGCGCTGGCGAGAAACAGCAGGGATTGAGCATGGTATTGAGTTTGCGCTTCGCCGTTGGTTTTGCTGATAAATGCTGCCAAACGATTACAGATCATTTTCAGGCGCCGAGGATTCGCTGGCAGATAATTTTGCCGCTCGAGTTCAAGCTGTATTTCTGCAATGATGCCTGCATAAGATCGGTGCACTTCTGTGAACATTCTATTCAGATTTTTTTCAACAAAGTCAGCAATTTGCTTTTTGTCTGCAATAGGTAATCTGTGAGCATCTTGGCATAGTTTTTCTAGATATTCTGTTGCATCGTGATTCGATACATCTTGTATATTGCCCGTATTTCGTAGTTGAGCGTGTTCGAGCTTAAAGCTGGCTTCCAACTGCGCAGGATCGATAGCAATAATGAAAATACAGTTTTCTAAGTTGAGGTGAACCTTGATGCCCTCAAGCAGTTTTTTGGCTGTTGCCGCATCGCAGCGATCAAGATCATCGATAAAAATAATACATTTTCTATCTGTGTTAGGTATATCAGCCAAGTCTGTCAGTAAGTGATCTATGGCGGTGCTGAGTGCATTGTTTATCTGATCGGTTGAGAGTTGGCTCAGCAGATTATCTTTCTCGTATTTATCGCCGATAGATTGGATCTTATCTAGGCCAGAAACCATTCCTGCACTGAGAGTCTTGATCACGCCATCAAACACGCTAAGACCCGCGACCATACTGACGCTTGCAATTTTTCCTGCTTCGTCAAATAGTTTCCTTTTTTGGCTAAAGGACTGACGCATAGTATGCATAAGGGCGATAATGGGCTGGGGCTCATGTTGATAGCGCCATGCTTCGAACCATACGCCATGGTAATGCGGGGTAGCATCGTTAGAGGTAGGAACCGCTTCACCCTTTATCGAAGGTGGATTCTCACCGAATAACTGTTTATACAACTGTGCTAAAACGCTGGTTTTACCGCTGCCCCAATAACCTGTAATAGCGATGGTTTTAGGTGCCTGACTCTGACGTATCTCTTCAGCGATACCTTCAACAAAAGTAGTGTAAAGGCCGAAGTCGTCGGTTAAGACGGGCAAGTCGTTTAAGCTTTGATGAGCCATGCGGTATCCATATCCTAGCAGTACATACAATTCGATTAACGAGTCGGTATCTTACGGTGTTTTCCCTTTAGATTCTATTGGCTTGTTAGTCAGGCTTGACCGTATGCGGATGGTCACAGTGAATGCCATAAGTTGCAGGTGAG
This sequence comes from Shewanella sp. DAU305, assembly GCF_026802235.1. Lineage (NCBI taxonomy): Bacteria > Pseudomonadati > Pseudomonadota > Gammaproteobacteria > Alteromonadales > Shewanellaceae > Shewanella > Shewanella sp. DAU305. The sequence continues at coordinate 3,801,655 of NZ_CP113808.1, read as the reverse complement.
CGCTATCGCGGCAGTAGCCATCGGAAAAATGGACTTTTCCGTTGAGCCCCAAAGGATGGGTTTACGGCGTGCCACTGGAGCGACAGTGCTTAGCGGCATTGGCACAAACAGAGCCAATAACTCAAGGGATTAGATTGGCAATAAGGTAGGCGGTTTCGATTTAACGAGGTAGTGAAGAAGACTGCATCAAGCAGGGAGTTGAGTCCCTACTTGATGTATCTGTTGTCCCGTAGTGCTTAAAAACGATTCAGCGGTTTCCAGCGTAGTAATGTGACCGGAATGCTCGCGCCTTGGGATAACAGCAAGTTAATGCGGGATTGATACGCCGCGCCCACCATTAAATGTTTGGCTAAATCGACCGCATTACGGGCTTTATAGTCATCTAAATAACTGCCTTTCGCCCAAGCGTTAAATGCACCCAGCGCTGGGCCTGCCCAGATTTGGTAATCCATTTCGCGGCCGACTTCACCTGTGTTTGACCAGCGGCTCGAAAGACCCAAATACCAGCGGAAAATCAACGCCATCTTACGTTTGGGATTATCCAGTGCGCGCTCGATTTGCTTAGGATCGCGCTCGTTAAAGTGGGCGACAGTACCCGCCCAAATGTCATCGAGTGATGAGCGGAACACTTGCTCTTCGAGCTTTTTACGCTCGTCCGCAGGGATGGCATCAATCGAATCGTAACGGGTGTAGATTTCATACAGTTTATTGGCGCGCATTGGGAACAGGGTACCGCGCTTAACCACTTGTAATTTCACGCCCATTTCGAACATATCGGCGGCAGGTGCCATAGTCACATCGGCCATTTCTGTGGTGGCGAGTAACTTACGGGTGTGTTCGCTCGCACCCGCTTCGACGCAGGCTTGGTTGATTGAACCTGTGACGATAAAGGCCGCACCCATGTTGAAGGTGGCTAATGCTGCATCGGGTGTGCCGACACCGCCGCCTGCGCCCACACGGATGGGCGTTTTATATTGATACTTAGCTTGGATTTCATCTTTGAGCGCCAAAATCGTCGGCAAAAGCGTGACCAATGGACGATTGTCGGTATGGCCGCCTGAGTCGGCTTCGGCTGTGATGTCATCCGCCATTGGCACAAGTTGCGCCATCGCCATTTGATCTTGGCTGATAAGACCATCACTCACTAATTGCTGGAGGATTTTGGCAGGCGCCGGCTCCATAAACTTAGTTGCGACTTCGGTGCGGCTGATTTTAGCAATCACTTTGTTGCCAATGACTATCTCGCCATGTTCGTCGCGGCTCAAACCCGCTGCGCGGTAATAGACGATTTGCGGCGTTAAACCTAAAAATGCCGAGGCTTCGACTGTGCGCACTTTATGTTTTAAAAACAGCTCAACGCTGCCGCGCTCTAATGCGGGCTCGCTTGGGCTGTGAATCAAGTTAAAGGCGTAGGGGCCATTAGGCAGCGCTGCTTGAATGCGGGTAATGGCTGCTTCAACGCGCGATGGAATTAACCCCGCCGCGCCAAATGAGCACAAAATGCCCGCTTGGCCTAGGGCGATAACCAGTTCTTCCGAGGCAATACCGTTGGCCATAGCGCCGGCGTAGTAAGCGTATTTGACACCGTGGACGCGGCGAAAATTACTATCGCCTAAACTTTGGGTGCCAAGGGCAGGGGCAAAGGCGCTGACAGGATGTGAGCCCAATGGCGCTTGGCTGTCATTGGTGGTCACTTCGGCCGTTTGCGCTATGCCTAAGCCTTTTTCGCTGTGATTCACTAAGTAGCAGGCTTGGCTTAAGTCTTTGAGTTTTTTGCCTAATGAGTCGATATCAAAGCTCAGCTCTGCATCGTTGACTTGCCACGGCCAAGGGCTGAGTTTTTCGTTATTACTATTGAATTGATCTAGAGTATGGCTAGTCATCTTGGGTCTCGTTTTTAATGCTGCTGCGTTGCTATTACTTGAGTAAAAAGTTCGGGTGTAAAAAGCCAACGCAGCGGCAGGATTATTTTTAAGTGATTCAATAAATAGAATTTACCGCATTAAGCTTCTTCAATACAGATGGCGATATCTTTGACTTCATAAATCCGCAGACCATCTTTACTCAAGTTGGCATCGCCCATAATGATGCGTTTGCCATTGTCGTCTGTCACGCTGGTAATGTGCACATCCAGCGACATCTGCTTGTTTAATGGGTTAATTTGGCCGCGATACTTCCATTTGATATCCGACAAAATCTGGCCGAATTTTGGACTCTTAAAGCCCGCACCAAGGTCTTGGTCAATCGCATAGGTTTGCATCAGCTCGATAATCGCTTCAACCCCTAATGAGCCTGGCATTACCGGATCTTGATGGAAGTGGAATTGGAAGAACCAATCACTCGGGTCAATGGTGCGCTCGGCGTATAAATAGCCAAGGCCCGCTTTACCGCCGGCTTTCACTATGTCGGCCTTGTCGATAAAGTTAAGCTGACCGCCCGCTAAACGGTAATGCGGCTGACCTTCTGGCGCGTTAAAGCTGCGATGCTGTTTATCTAACAGATTGATTTGGCTATCGGCGGCTATGCCATTTTGCACATGCCAAGGCTGAGTGATCTTGCCGTTGTCTATGCCGAGTTGGTTTTTCAGCGCATCGCCCTTGAAGTAACCAAATACCGCTTTACCTTGGTAGAAAGGCTCGCCATCGCAGCTTAACTCGAAGCTGAAATTCTGGATGATGTTGCTGCCGGCAATCACAGTCGATAACAAACGTGAGTCGTTCACTATGGTTTTACCGCGTAAATCCACGTGGCGCAGCAACTTACCGCTACCGTCCAAGTTACGGAAAAACAGCTCTTGGCCGGGGAAGCCCAAGGTGGTGCCCATATAGCCTGAGATAAAGCCGTTTGGCTGCAGTGATATTTCCATCAGCACAGAATAGGGCATTACGGCGTGATGGCTATTTTTGTCGTAATACCAAGCGTTTGCGGGCACTTCGTATTCGGCGATACACGAAGAGGGCTTTTTCAGCTCGCCGCGTTTGCCGTCAATCGCAATGACGCGAGTCGTGAGCTGTAAATCACCGCAAGGCGTGCGCGGTGGAATAAGGCCGCGATAGATGCTGAAATCGGGGCCGAAGCAGTTTTCGATGTCGCCGGTGGCAAATTCGAACATGTGGTACGGCGTGAACGGCAGGGTATCGGGCACACGGTTGGCGTACTTTGAATCCGCTGGCGCAATCGGCGCAGGTACATGCTTTAGCGGCACTACGCCTTTGTTGGTTGGCGCAGTTAAATCTGGCAGCTGGGCCATTAACGGCGCGGCGAACGATGCGGGTGTTGTCGAAACTAGCGGCACAGCCGAAGCAGCATTTTTAGTCGTATTGTCAGCTGTGCAGGCATCGTTATCCGCAAGGTAGCGGGTGCATTCGGCTTCTTCTTTGATCATCACCCCAAGGTTTTGGAAATCCACCACTACTTTGCCGTTAAGCAGAATATCGATATTCGCCTTAGCATACGGGCGCGGATTCATGCCGATTTCGGTGATTTCCATGCGATAGGTGAGCAGGCCAGATTGCGGCAACACTTGACCGCGACAACGCACTTTTTGTGATGCGTTTTCGAGCGGTTGGAAACGACCATCTTTAACACCGAGGTGCATACCAATATGCAACATAAAGAATTGCAGTAATTGACCACAGCCTTCGGCCATTAACGATCCCGCCATCACTTGGTCGCCCTTGAAATGACACGGGAAATACCAATGATCAGCTTCGAGCTGCTTATGGCCTTGAACTGAACCTAAGCCCCACGCGCCGCCATGCACCTCAAGATGGCTGACTTGTTCAATCATCAGGAATTTTTCGGATGCAAAACATAAAGAGGGCTGCAAACCATATTGGGCTTGATGCGCCGCGTGTGCGCCGCCAAAACAGCCACCGATATCGGCGCCGAGCAGTTTATGGATTTGGCTGTAATCAAATTGGTTTTGCGCGCAGTCAAGTAACGGATTAAAGCGCGGCTTATTCGGATTGTTCAAGGAAAGGTTGCGCGCTTTGATTTCGGCTTCGGTGTGAATAACGCCTTTACCGTCGGCCAGTTCTTTATCGGTGAAGAAGCCGGCACAGCCGCCATCCATTTTCAGGATTAGCTTGTCGCCCACGAAACATTCGTAGGAGAAGAAGAACAACAAGGTATCGCCATTGCGGGCAAAGTGATTGATGGAAATATCGTAGCGCAGGGTGTCGCCACCGCGCGGTAAGTCGCCAAGGAAGGTCAGGGTGCAATCGAGCAGGCGATAAACGCGCTCGCCCTTGTTTTCAAAGTCGATACCTAAGTAGCTGATCAGCATTAAGTCGCATTGACCCGATTCAACCGCTACGGCCCAAGGAATTTGGCCATCGACCAAATACGGCGCGTCCACAGGAATATCGTATTCTGTGGTCATAGTGCAAGGCTGATATTGGTTCATCTGAGCGTTTAATTTCGTCACCCGAGATACCAGCAAATAGTCTGTGGTTGGCAGGCGTACACGGCGCGAATAGCTGTCGATAATGGCGTAATCTTGGCCAAAGACGTTAGCGATATCGCCTTCGGCGTACTCGACTAAATCCGCATAATCCCAAATACAAGGCTTGCTTATCGGTGTTGGCGGCGTGTACAGAGGCACTTTTGCATGGTTTGGATAAAGCGCAGCTGGGTTTGCCTCTGAGTTAACAACTGGAGCTAGCTCAGGTGTATGAGCAGATGCATACACTGGCGCCTGAACAGTGGTTTGCTGTTGCACTGACGTCGCTTGGCCATTGACGGCTAACTCGCTGGCAAGCTGGGCTTTCATCAAGGCATCGGCCAGTTTCAGGCCTTGCTCACGGCTTTGTAAAAAGGCTAAATGTGCTTCACGGGCGAGTTGCTGATTACGTATAAATGCAGCGTCTTTTAGCTCTGTTTGAGCTGCGTTGTCATTGGGCGTGCTTAGGGCATTAATTGGCATGCTGCTTAATGTCTCTTTTTGTAGAGCCGTGGTTGGGCTGCTTGTTGCAAAGCAACTCGTGTCTTTGCTCGCTATTTGGGCCAAATGTTTGCGTTGGCTGCGCTTTGGCAATGCAGTGATGGCTTGGGCTTTTTGTTGTATAGCATCAAGGCCAGCGAGCGGCGTATCAAGGATATGCTGATAGATATCGCGGCCACCGAGTGTCACTTGTTTTATTAAGTGTTTTTGCTCTGAAAGCGTTAAGTCTTGCTCAAGCCTTTGCTGCAAACTGTGTGCTTGCGTGGCACTTTGACTGAGCAATAATTGCGAGCATTTACCTTGGCTAAACGTGGCAACGAGCGCGTGCTGCACTTGATTAGCTTGTGGCTGTACTTGGTTTTTTAATTGCCCATGATTTTTAAGCTGAAGCAGCGCGCTCAAAATACTCGCCATGCCCGCAGCGGCAAAGTTGTGGCCTAGGGTATCTGCGGCTTGGCTGCGCTCACTTACACTCGGCAGCAGGGTATTGAGTACCAGTTCCGAATCGGCAAGTTGCTCAACTGCAATACTGGTTTCAATCAAGCTAATTTGGCTGCTATTCACCTTGGCTTGGGTTAACAAGTCATCGCAAATGCGCGCCGTGTTGCTGTGACCTTGCGGGTCACACATAGCGCCAAACACTTGGCCGCTGATATGACCATAACAGTCGCCATAGCTGTTGCTATTGGCATTGTCAGCGCTTGGCTGGGCTGCACTTGATTGTGTTGTCGTGAGCACTAATGCGCCTGCACCTTCACCGACTTTCCAACCAGTGTCAGTGGCATTAAATGCCACTGGCGATACGGCGTTTTTGAGGATCACTTGCTCAAGGCTGCCACTTAAATCGACGGCAGCGATCACTACGGCATCTAAGGACTCTTGGGACAACAGATTTTCGGCTACATCGATACAGCGGGCGACCGATTGCTCCGCCGCCGAAATGGTAAAGGCAGGGCCGTTAAAGTCCCAAAGGGAGGCGATGCGTGACGCCATGATATTGCCAATAAAACTGGTGTATTGGTTCAGTTTGGCGGCATCGAGCACACTGTCCATGGCGATTTTTTCAAGGGCGAGATACTCAGCTTGCGTGAGGGTGATCCCTTGTTTTTTAAGGCTGTCTGCCAGTTGAGTGTGCAGGTTCACCCTGCCACGGAACTGGTGCAATTCAAGCTCTGTTTCCATCGCCACTAATACAGCAACCTTGCCACCGGGCTTTAAGTTCGCATCACGAATCGCTTCATCGGCCACTTTGATCAGCAGCAGTTGCTGGGAGATCAGGCGATCATCCTCATTAGGCGGCACTTTAAAGCGCAGGAAGTCAAAATCGAACTGGTCGATATACGCGCCCTGTGGTGCGGCTGCGAGGCCAGTTCCGCTTAAACCAAAGTTGGCTAGAATATCAGGGTGTTTATCTAAGCCTTTCCAGCGTTTAGCGGGCAGCGGGATAAAGGCATCTTGCTTTGCGCTTATCGTGTTATCCAGTGCATTAATAGAGGATAAAGGTCCAAAGTGCGATGCTATACCAATGATATTTAATGGCGTGTGCTGGTAACTTACAGTGGTTGCTGGCTTTTCACTCTTGCTGCCAGCATTGGAGACTTTGGCAACATAGGATTCCAGCAACAAATGCGCGTTACAGCCGCCAAAACCAAACACGGAAACACCTGCGTGACGGCGGTCATTGCCGGCTTTATCTGGCCAAGCATGCAATTCTGTTGGCAGATTTTTAGCGCTAAACAAGCCCTTAGGCGAGGATATCGGCGCTGATAAGTTAATACTTGGCGGCAGTCTACCCGAGCGCATGGCAAAAATCATCTTCATGATCCCCGGCATTCCTGCGGCTGTGAGTAAATGGCCTAAGTTGGATTTTGCTGAACCGATCAGCGGCACTGCAGAGCCCGCGAGTTTGTCCTCGAAGAAGCGCTCCATCGAGGCGAGTTCGACTTTATCACCGAGCGGCGTGCCTGTGGCATGGCATTCAATCACTTCGATATTGGCAGGCTGAGTGTTTGCCGCGCTATAGGCGCGCTCGAAGGCTTGCACTTGGCCCTTGCTGTTAGGGCTTAATACAAACTGGCCTTTACCGTCGTTCGACAAACCAATGCCGCTGACGACCGCATAGATGTTGTCGCCATCGCGTTCGGCATCTTCTAAGCGTTTTAAGACTAACACCCCAGCGCCTTCTCCGGCGAATAAGCCTTTGCTGTTGCTATCAAAGGGCGCCGAAATACCGTGATCTGGATAGGCGTGAAAAATCGAGAATCCCATGTTGATAAAGAAGGGATCAGCGCCCGATACTGCGCCCGCAAGCATCATATCGGCCTTGCCTGTGGTCAGGTAATCGCAGGCGAGTTTAAGTGCGTAAACCGAGCTAGCGCAGGCGGCGTCCAGACTTAACTGAGTACCACCTAAACCGAGTGCATCGCTGACCAGCTTTGAGGCTGTGTGTGCAACGGCGCCATTGGCGACGTTTAATACTTGCTCGACGTTTAACGCTTCTCCAGCGTGAGCTTGGTTAAAATCAGCCAGTTGAAAAGCGCTTTGGTTAAGTTTGTTTTGCAGCGCCTTTTCAACGGTTTGATGATACAGAGGCAAAAACAGTTCGTTGGAGCGGGCGGTCGGGAACGACAAGGTTCCCATCACGATACCTGTGCGCGCCAGTACGGCATCGCTTGGGGCAATCCCTGCGTCTTTGAGGGCTTTACGACTGCAATCGAGTGCCCATAAAAAGCTTTCATCTAAACCGTCAAAGGCAGACTCAGGCAGTTGATAACCTTTGGCATCAAACTGGAAGTGTTGGATGTAGCCGCCTTTATCACAGTAAAAACGGTCAGACTGACCCTGCACACCTTGGTAATCGGCGGGATTGGCATTGAGCTTTTCGTGGCTAATTTGGGTGCGCGAGTCTTTTTTATCCAGCAGATTTTGCCAAAAGGTTTGGGGATTATCTGCGTCAGGATACTGAGTCGCGAGACCGACAATCGCAATTTTTGACGCACTTTTTGATGCGCGGTTTGACGCAATGGTAGGCACGGTAGTTTTATCAATAGTAGGGGAATGCTGAGAACTCACTGGGGTTCTCCTTCTGGTGATACTGCTGATGATAAAGGGGCTGCGTTAGCACTTAATGGCTGAATGAGCGGCGCGAGCGACAGCGGCACTCTGTGGCTTATCAGTTGAGCTAAACACTTGAGTAAGCTGGTGATCGCGTCAGCACCCTTGGCATTGCAAGCAATGGCGGCTGTCGCCGCGTTCGCAGTGCTTTGGCTTGCATGGGCGTGGCTAATTTTATCTATGAGTGTGCTGGTTTGCCTATCGGCGCCCACTTCGACAAATAGCCTTGCGCCTTGCTCAGTGGCATTTTGAATGAGCGCACTAAAGTCGAGTGGCGAACAAAAGGTATCGGCAATCGCGCGGCCAATGCTGTGGCTATCCACGGTTACTGGCGCAGTTTGCGCTGCGCTGATAAAGCGAATAGGCGAGCCATGTGCTGCCGCTTTCAGCGCCTTAGGTTTCAGTGCCTCAGGTTTTAGCGCTTGAGTATAGAAATCTTGTACTTGCCCATGGACTAGCAGGGCAGGCGCGGTATGCATTGCCGTGACGCGATTGGCAGCAATCCCGCGCTTACCTAACTTGGCAAGTAGGGCTTTACAGCTTGTTTCGCAGCCTGCAATGACGCAAGTATCACCTTGAGTGATGGCTAAATAAGCACGAGGAAACTCTGGCAATAATGCCTTGATTTCATGGCTATCAGCGCGCACCACAAAGCTGTTCCACACTATGGCTTCATTATCCGCAAGCTGCCACGCTCGGCGGACTGCGGTTAGCTCACCAGAAATCGCATGGTTGAAAATATCGCTATTTTCAGTGGCGTTAATCATAGCGTGCGGTGTTTGCCACACATCAAGGCTGGCCCACATGGCGGCTTCGCCCATTGAGTAACCGAGCGCCATTTTAGGCTTAATATTAAAGACTTGGGTCAACAGTTTAGTGAATAGATAACTGGCCCCCACTCCACTAATCGCTTGCTGGCTTAAGCTCATGCCAGCTGCGGTTTTTACATCTGCCGCATAAATCTGCGGTGATTGTAGCATGGCGCTTAAATCGCCTTCACGTTCTAGCTGGTGATACAGCGCGGGGAAATACTCATGCAGGTTATTGAACATATTGGCGTAAACCGTGCCAACGCCGGGATACACGAAAGTCAGTCCCGCATCCCCTAGCGGCTTAGCGGTAAAGCAGCTACCCGCTGGTGTCTTAAAGGGTTGGCCGTGATGACGCACCGCATCATTTTCAAGCGCCGTAAGTATGGCCTTAGCTTCAAGTTTGAGATCATCACTTGATGCCGCCATTAAGACTAACGCCAGAGGCGCGTTGGCATCATAGCGTTCAAACCAGAATGCGAGTTGATGTGATGCAAATGACGTGTCTAGTGCGCCAATGTCTAGTGAACTAAGCAACTGAAACAGTTTTGCTTTTAGCTCATTAATACTGTCACCACTTATCGGCACAAACAGCCTGTTTTCATCGACAAGGGCTTTGGGCGCGGCAAGTTGTGTGCCTTGGGTCAGCACTAGGCTTTGGTTTAGATTTCGAGACTCATCCGCTTGATGTGACGTCTTTGCTACAAGATTTAGACACAACACCCGCGCTTGATGTTGGTCGCTAAACCAATAGCCAGCTTGATGATTGGTGTTGTTTGTCTGTTTTATATCAGTAGTGCCTTTAAGCGGCGCTTGTGTTCGCGCAGCGAGGGCGGTTACACCTTGGCGCAGCGCAACAAATGCCTCGTTGAGTGTGTTGGCGACAGTCTGATGTTGAACGGTTTGAGCTGGGCTGCGCTTTGCCGCCGCTAATGCCGCATTAGCAACAGTCGCCGCATTTTCAACTGCCGTATTTGCAACACCTGTAACCTCATTGCCAGCGGCAAAGCCAGCAATAAACGCGTGTGCATGTAGGCGCAGTTTGGCAGCGCGTAAACCATCGAGCAAATACAGAGACTGGGGCTGATTAGCATCATTGAATTTCAGTTCAACGAGCTGGCCTTGCTCAATGGCTGTTGTTGCTTGGCCTAACAAGGCAGTGAGCGACCTTTGCTCATACACTGACGGTTCATGCTCTTTTGGTTCATGAGCTGTCGGCCTATGTACTGTCGATTGGTTGGCATCGGCAGCGCAAATTTGAACTCTTTCACGTTCAGTAAACGTCCCTAATACTTGGGCTGAGTGAGAGTCAAGGTTGACGGCATCGCCAAGCAACACTGCAATACGCAGTGGCTTGGCAAGCTTTTCAGTAATAACCGTGTCTGCAATAGCCTTGTCGGCATTAGCTGTGTCAGCTATCGACGTTTCAGCTTGGCCGCTATGCGTCGTTGCTAAAGGGGGGGCTAAGTTCACTCGACTTTCGCCTCCACGCTTTCAATGGCTTTATTCGCAGCGGTTTGATTAGCAGCAACTTTATTGGCTAAAAACGCACCGTTAAGATTTTTGCTAATCGTGACTTTGGCGTTGTTCATCTCGCAGCTTAAGCGACCATCTTGATGATACAGCGCAATATTGGCTTCAAGGGCACGGCCAGAGTGTTTTACCACCTCGAGCACTAGATAGCCTTTATCGCCAAAGGCAAACGGCGCATGGGAGACAAACTCACCAATGCTTGATGGCAAACTCGCCGCGCCATATTTGAGTCTTGCCCATACCAGCATCGCCTGCAGCAACAAATCTTCTGCAAAAGCTTGTGAGCCTTTAGGGGCCAGATTGGGCACAAAACTCCCGCAGTCCGCTAACGCAACATGGGGAAGACTCACCTTGGCGACTAAGCTCGCATCGTCAAACTTCACCACAGACTCAATACCTTGCAGTCTTGGGCCGTGGAAAAGCGTGCCATCGCTGTAAAGGCTGCTTGCGGTTGTGATGGCAGAAAGTCCTGCCAAGCTATGCGCGTCAAAGGCAGTTGCTTTGCTATTAGTGGCTAAGTAATCGTTAGCCGCGTCATCAACAGCATCATCAACGACTAGGATGGCCTGATATTGCGGACGACCTTCAAAGCTGATTAAGGCACTGAATTGTCCACTCAAGCACTTGTCTTTGTCTTTCGCGGCTTTATCCGTTAACGCAATCGGTGCAAGCTCAAGTTCTAGCGTGATGGGCGCGCCGTTTTCTAACGCACCGTTTTCTAACGTCATAGCGTCGAAAATAATGCCCTTCAACAGCTTGTAGCTTTGCACTTTGACAGGCTGCTTGAGCACATCAAAGGCGGCTTCACGCATCCACTGAATCGCGCACACAGTCGGTAATACGGGATTACCGTTAATGCAGTGATCTTCAATAAAGATCATTGCCTTAGGGTCCAGTGTGCGCTGCTGTTTTACAGCGTTAAGCAAAGCATGCGGACCCGACGCGTCAGTGGTCAGATCCGCTTCAGGCTTTTTTAGATTGCTACCTTCAGTCTCTTGCAATTTATTAGAAGTGTCGTCATGAGGTGCGCTGCCTTGCATGTCAGTACCGACCAGCAATTGTGCGCCTGTGTTGCTCAGTAATTGGCTCGCAAATAACTCAGCACCCGCCTTTAACGGGATCACATAAACACCGCGATCCATAAACATCTTTTTCAGCGCAGGATTCACCATGCCGCCGTCCCACGGGCCCCAATCGAAGCTCATCACTTTGGCATTTGGCAGTTGCTGCGCCAGTTGCAGTGCGGCTTTGTTGAGTATGTCGTTGGACATAGCGTAATCGCTTTGGCCGGTATTGCCGTAAAAACCCGCCGCCGAAGAGAACAGGGCGATCAGTTTTACTTTATCTAAATCCAGTGCGGCAAGAAGATTGCTAATGCCTGTGACCTTAGTGCCATACACCCGTGCTAACTCATCTAAGGTTTTGTCTTGGATGTGTTTATCGGCGAGTACGCCCGCACCATGGATGATGCCGGTAATAGGTGATAACTCGGTAATCGGCACTATCGTGCTGGCAATCGCGTCTGGATTGTTAACATCGAGGCTTAAGTACTCAGCGCTGGCACCTACAGCGGAAAAGGCTTCTAGTGCGGCTGCAATTTCTAGGCTGCTTTGAACTGGCCATACTAAGGCATCCACTTGTTTTGGCGTGGGTTTCTCGCCCAAGCTTTGAATGTGGGCAATAGCTGCGGCTTTAAGTTCACTGTTATTCTTACCCTGTGCCCAAGCGGGAATGGCTTGTTGGCTGCTTCTGCCAGCAAGGATAAAGTGCGCCTTGCTGCGTTTTGCCAGACTCAAGGCACATTCAAAGGTCACGCCTTTTGCGCCGCCAGTGACTAGGATTTTATCTGCACTAGTCAAGTTAGCTGCGCTGTGGCGGGTATCTGCCTTGCCTGCAACTAAGGTCACGCGTGCCAGCGTTTCAGTTGCGCCGGCTTCACTCACACCGACTTCTAATAGCTTATCGGTTGCAAATAACTCAGCTATGACCGCATTAGCAAGTTGCTTGGCATCAAGTGCTGGCGCGATATCTAAGGCGCGGCAATGCACGCTCGGCCACTCGTGGCTCAAGGTTTTCGTCAGACCTGCCAATGCGGCTTGGTTTAACTCGCTGCGGGCAATTTGGCTGTGGTTAAGATAACCAAAACCACCGTCGATACGACTGACGCTGATAAAGCTGCTGTCAGTATTGGCGGTTGCTGCTGTTGTTAAAAGCGGTTGTAAGTGCTTGGCGAACAAGAACGCTTGCTCGACCGACGCTTTGGCGGCACTGGACAACACTAAACCTTTCGCATCGGCTGAGGTTTTATGTTGTGGTTGCAGATGAATAAAGCCTGCAACTGTACCTAAGCTTTTGATCTCATTAATCACTGCGCTGATGCTGGTATCGTCAATCGCCGCCAATGTGAAGCTGGCAATGTGGCTATTGAGCGGTGATGCACTGGCTACAAGGCTTTCTGGCGAGCGCACAACCGCAACCGTTAGACCTTGAGCATGCAATTTCTCGGCAAGTACGCCAGCATTGTGACCATCATCGCTAATGATAATGCAGGCATCTTTAGCAAAAACGCGTGTTTGAGCTTGTTGCGCTGATTGCTTTGACGATTGCTGTGGCGATAGTTGCGTTAGCTCAGCCGCCGCTGGCAACTTTTTTAGCACCACCTCACTATGTGGGGGCAAATCGATAGCTTGCTCAGCCGCGACAGCACCGTTTACCACATTTGCCGCAGTATTCTGGCCTAGCTTACCTTGCATATAGCTAACGATTTCACCTAAGGTGCGACACTCGGCCAAATCTTCAGGATTCAGCTCAGGTAAGCCTGGTAGCTCTTCTTGTACTGTGCCTAAGATTTCAACGCGCTTGATCGAATCAATACCTAAATCGGCTTCCATATCCATGCTGAGTTCCAGCATTTCAGTGGGGTAGCCCGTCTTGTCGGCCACCACTGACATCATGGTTTGTTGGACTTTTTCAGCGCTTAAACCGTTATTCGCTGGAACTTGTGCTGGCGTTGCTTTAACGTTTGCCGCTGGTGTAACTGCTACCGCGCTAACTACTGGCAATTTGCTGTTCATGTAGTCAACGATTTCACCTAAGGTGCGACACTCGGCCAGATCTTCAGGATTCAGCTCAGGTAAGCCCGGCAGTTCGTCTTGTACTGTGCCTAAGATTTCAACGCGCTTGATAGAGTCGATACCTAGATCGGCTTCCATGTCCATGCTGAGCTCCAGCATTTCAGTGGGGTAGCCTGTCTTGTCGGCCACCACTGCCATCATAGTTTGTTGCACTAACGCAGCGCTTAAACCGTTGGCGGCAGGAGCTGTTGGCGCTGTTGTAGAAACTACAACTTGGCCAGCCGCAGGCAGTTTGCTGTTCATGTAGTCAACGATTTCACCTAAGGTGCGACACTCGGCCAGATCTTCTGGGCTGAGCTCAGGTAAGCCCGGCAGTTCGTCTTGTACTGTGCCTAAGATTTCAACGCGCTTAATAGAATCAATACCTAAATCGGCTTCCATATCCATGCTGAGTTCCAGCATTTCAGTGGGATAGCCTGTCTTGTCAGCCACCACAGCCATCATGGTGCTCTCGATTTCAGAAGCATGCACTAACGCAGCGCTTAAACCGTTGGCGGCAGGAGCTGTTGGCGCTGTTGTAGAAACTACAACTTGGCCAGCCGCAGGCAGTTTGCTGTTCATGTAGTCAACGATTTCACCTAAGGTACGGCACTCGGCCAGATCTTCTGGGCTGAGTTCAGGTAAGCCCGGCAGTTCGTCTTGTACTGTGCCTAAAATTTCAACGCGCTTAATCGAATCGATACCTAGATCGGCTTCCATATCCATGCCAAGTTCCAGCATTTCAGTGGGGTAGCCTGTTTTGTCGGCAACCACAGCCATCATAGTTTGTTGAACAAGTGCAGCACTTAAGCTGCTTGTTGCTGGTGCCACAGATGTCATCTCTGGCATAACTAAAACAGGAGCTGCTGGCGCAACTTGTACTGTCGCAGTAGGCGCATGAGCAACGGGAGCGGTTTGCACAACAGGTGCAACGGGTGTGTTAATTGCTGGTCTCGTCGCAACTGTCGATGCAGCAACAGGTGCTGGAGCCGGCGCAGCTGCTCGTGGCTGAGCAACCGCTGGGGTAAAGTTAATCGGCGCATTGTTTAACATCGCCAAGGCCGCTTGGCTGCTACTGCTTTGTAGCTGCATAAATTCGGCGTGGCTTTGCAGGGTTTGCGCTTGATGCTGGTGGAACATTTCCATTGAGCGTTGCAGGCTTTCTGGGATTGCAATGCCTTGGCTCGCCATTTTGGCTTGTTCAGTCATCAATGTCGTGAAGGTATCGCCATATTGCTGCGGGATGGCTAAAAACTGTTGATGTAACTGCGCCGCTTGAGATTGTGCGCTGAAAAATGCCGTTAACGCATCGCTGCTGACGTTTGGTGTGCCTGGGTTTAACTGCGCCGTCGCTTGCTGCTGATTGCTTAAGCCTTTCGTAACGCTTGGGGATGTTTGTTTCATTTCAACAGCTGCCACTTGATTCGTTTCCACTTCTATTATTTTCTCAACAACTTTTTCGACGATGACTTCTTTCTCAACGATTTTTTCGACTTCTTTTTCGACAACCGTTTCAACGATGCGATCCACATATTGCACTTGGCTAGTCACGCTGCCTGTGGCGAGGGATTTGGCCATCTTAGCTTTGGTCGCAGCACTAATATGGTTAGTGGCGGTGAGTTTGATGTTCATTGCTGATGGCGCTTCACGTTCGGCAATCTCTTGTGACGTGACGGCTTGATAGGGATCAACGTCAGTTAATGCCACACCGGCTACCGCGAGTTGCACTGCGGCTAAGCGTAATTGACTGTCACTGTCGCCCTTAGGATTCGGGTTCATGCTAACAAGGCAAAGCTCATTTAAGTGTTCACCTAAGGTATTTTCAACTAACTTTTGCAATATGTTCTTAGGGCCAAACTCAACAAATACCCGGGCGCCAGCGTCATACATGGCCTGCAGTTGTTCGCTAAAGCGAACCGATTGCAGCATGTGTTGTTTGAATTCTGCTTTAATCGCTTTGCCATCGGTTGGGTGTAATTGACCCGTGCCGTTGGCATAAAGTGCGACAGAAGGTGCGCTGAATTTAGCTTTATCAATGGCTTTGGCAAATGGCTTTTGTGCGTGTCCAACCAATGGGGTATGGAACGCGCCAGAGACGGGCAGGGCAATCGCTTTAAAGCCCAGTTCGCTAATGGCTTTAGCGGCCAGCTGAGTTTGCTCTGTGCCACCTGCAATGACTAATTGTGTCGGCGCGTTGTAGTTGGCAATTTTAACGCCATCAAACTGGGCTAAACAGCTATTGAGCGCATCGATATCATTCTTTTGTTTAAGAATGATGGCGAACATAGTTCCTAAGTCAGTTTGAGTTCCAGTGTCTGCTGCTTTACTCGCGGTATCGCTCGGCACTTGCGCCATGGCGTGCCCACGGGCGAAGGCCAGTTCGACGTAATCTTCATTGGAAATCACGCCTGCCGCGCAAAGGGCTGACAATTCACCAAAGCTATGACCTGCCACCATATCGGGGGCAAAACCTGCCTGAGTTAATAGCGAATATTGCGCCATTGAAACCGCGCCTATGGCGCTTTGGGCAAACAGGGTATTGGTCAGCGCCGCTTCTTGGGCTTTAACTGCATCGGCATCGAATGCCGGAATAGGATAAAGGATGTTGGATAACGGTGTTTGGCCGTGGTGAGCAAATACCTTATCGCTGGCCATCACTTGTTGGCGCATTTCAGGGAAATGGCAGGCGAGTTCGCGGCCCATGTTGAGGTACTGTGAACCTTGACCGGCAAACAGGGCGGCTACTTTCTTTGATTCATTCTTAGCCACTAAGGCATGAGAGCGGTAGCTGATACCAGAAGGTAATTGCCACACTTCAATTGCATTGGTTTCTAAATGCGCAATCGATTGATTTAACTGAGCTTGCAGTTGAGCGATATCCTTAGCCACAAAACCTAAACGGGCATCTGTGCTTGCCAGCACGCGCAGCGGATATTGCTGAGCGATAGCGTTCAGACTCGCAGCGCTGCTCTTATTCGCGTTTGCGCTCGTGTTCACGCTTTGGCTCAGCGCAGCTTTTAACTCGCTAAGCAGCGCGGCTTTATTGGCGGCGGCAAACAATAGTGTCTGCGGCACACTGCGCTGACGATATTGCTCGTCACGGCTATGCTCTGGTTTGTATTCTTCTAATACAAGATGGAAGTTGGTGCCGCCAAAACCAAAGGAGCTAACACCTGCACGGCGCGGCGTTGCATCGGCGCGCTGGAACCATGGGCGCGTTTCGGTATTTAAATAGAATGGCGAGCTTTCGATATTCAGTTTTGGATTGGGCTTACTGACGTTAATGGTCGCAGGCAATACCTTGTGATGCAGTGCCAGTGCGGCTTTGATAACACCTGCAGTGCCCGCAGTTGATTTAGTGTGGCCCACTTGGGATTTCACTGAACCTAACGCGATATGCTGATTGGTGTCGTTGCCTTGGGCAAATACCGATTTTAAACCATTGAATTCGGCCACATCACCCGCGGCAGTACCTGTGCCGTGGGCTTCAACTAAGCCAATGCTGTGCGGTGCAAAACCTGCATCGTCGTAAGCGCGCTCCAATGCTTTAGCTTGGCCCTCAGGGCGCGGCGCATAAATACTCTTAAATTTACCGTCCGATGAGGCGCCAACGCCTTTGATGACGGCATAAATCCGGTCGCCATCGCGCTCGGCATCTTCAAGGCGCTTAAGTGCTACCATGCCAATACCTTCGCCGATCATCATGCCTTTTGAATCGATATCAAAGGGTTGAATGGTTTCATTGGTGGTGAAGGCTGGCGTTTTTGAGAAGCTCATGTACATGGATGGCGAGTTGTCGGTACAGACGCCGCCGGTGATCATCATGTCGCTGCGACCTTCGGTCAGTTCAGTCAACGCCATACGCATAGCGGCCAGTGAGCCCGCGCAGGCAGCATCGACCACACAGTTCATGCCGCCAAAATCAAAACGGTTGGCGATACGGCCTGCAATCACGTTACCTAAGGACCCAGGGAAAGAGTTTTCTTCCCAGTGGATATATTGGTCTTGGAACTTTTTGATCAGCATTTCGCTGTCTTCATCGCTCAGGCCACTGCTTTTGAATACTTTTTTCAATACTGGATATTGCAGGCGCGAGTTCAAGCTCTGACTGATTTTTTGACCACCGCCCACGCCTAGCGTGATACCGATACGATCACGATCGTAATCGGTGGGCAGATTAGCGTCGGCAAGCACTTCTTTGGCGACAATCAGCGACAGCAGTTGCGAGGTATCTGTTAGCTCAAGAATATTGGGTGGCAGACCGAATTCCATTGGATTGAAGTCGACTTCAGGCAAAAAACCACCGCGTTTACAGTAGCTTTTATCGGCTTTGCTTTTGTCGGCATCGTAGTAATCTTCGGCGCGCCAATGGGTGTCTGGGATATCAGTAATGGCATCGATTTTTTCGCTGATCAAATCCCAAAATTTATTTAAATAACGCGAGTTGGCGAAGATGCTGGCCATGCCGACAATGGCAACGGGCATATCTTTTAAACGTTTGTTGAGTCGTTTATCTTTTTTTGACTCAGCTTTTGAGTCAGTCGCAGAATTAGGTACAGAAGGGGTATGGCTCATAAAGAGTCTCCACGGGTCGACCTGGATACGGTGACCTTGTTTTGGGATTTAGCCGCGTTTGTCTTTGGCGTGCCATGGGCACCGGGAAAACGGGCTAAGAAGGTGTGATAGTTGCGAACGAGCAACTTTCGTAAATGAAACGGCCCATGTTTAAGGACATAGGCGATATATCTATTGGTCGCTTGGGTATTGCTGTCTTGATAAATATCGAGGTAAATCCAATCACTTGCCGTATCTATGCCTAATAGTACTGAGCTTGGGGCTTGCTCAGTGAGCTGCGGCGGTATGGTAAGTGACACCACTTGCACCACAGTATTGCCGTCTGTACTTGGTAATGCGAGGGCTTTGGCCAAGGTTTCTGGATTGACCGTATAGGTTTGGATATCGCTGCCTTGAGTCACAGGCAATTGATTAAAATAGCGTTCGGGGACTTGTGGTGCTTCAAACTCATCGAGCCGCGATATGCCGTAGCGCTTTAAACAACGGGCAAGGCCGGAGCGCGACACATTGGGATTAATAAAGGTTTGGGTAACCTGAAGTAATCTATCTAAAGTGAGTTTGAGTTGATAGCGTAATCCCACCACCACGTATTCTTCCATCGGCGTGAGCGTGGTATTGAGGTGGTGGGGCGTGTTCGAACTGTTACTAATGGACTCACGCTTCCGCCACTTACGCACTGTTGCCTCGGTAATATTTAAAATTTTTGCCAGCTGGCTGACGCTCAGATCCGATTGCTGGATAAAGAGTCGCATTTCAGGCGTAGTGGTGGCGTTGCGATGCCGAGGTGTGCTGTCTTTTTTCGCCGCTTGAATCGTGCTCTTAGGGGCGTAAGACGGCGCTTTAGATTGAGAGTCGCGAGCTGCCATTAATAATAATTATCATCCGACATAATCTATTGGGACTGATAAGCGATAGTAGCTGAGTCACGACTGACATTGAGGACTCATGTCGTGACACCCTTAGTAAAACCTGTGCTTATCATCTGTGTCACTTAATGGGGATGCAGATTACCTGAGGTTTCGGAGCGATACAATCATCTGGGACTGGAATTTATTGGCTTTTGTTGAGTAAAGGTATTTTCTGTGCGTTATGTTGGGTTTTCGCTGGCCGCTTGGGCTTTTTAATACTTTGATAGTGGAAGAATTAAATTTTTAGGATCGATAAAGGCCGCTTTTTTGAGATAGCGGGGTAAAATAGCCCAATATTGGCTTAAGCCTCCTCTGTGATAAGTGAAACTGTGCGGCTGAAACGGCTAACTTGAGCGACTGTTTGTGTGGCTTTTAGCGTTGAAAACGAGCTAAAGATGGGCTAGGAATTGCACTAAATATTGCGTTGTAGATTTCGCCACTTATTTTGCTACTGATTTTTTGCTGGCATTGGCTCTAAGGCGTGATATAGCACTGATCCGACTTTATAAGATGGCTAATGAGTCAGATAGTAGTGAACCCAGATAAATAAACCCGAACAATAATAAATCTAAATAAATGAACTCACATAAATGAATCCTGAACAGAATGCCGCTAAGTGCTCTCCAGAAAGTCAGCCAATAATAACTCATCAGCTGCAGGGCTTTGTACAGCTTGGCTCTCGAATGACTGACTCTCTAGCATCTAGCAAAAATGGCGTGAATGTGGATCTATTTTTTATTCCGCTGCATGATATTTCAGTGGCCAAAACATCACTCGCCGAGTCTTGGTTAAGTGAGGATGAACTGGCAAAGGTTGCGCGTTATCGCGACCCCAAGGCGCAAATGAAGGGATTACAGGTCAGGGCGGCGCTGCGGGCCGTGTTATCTCACTATGCGGATTTATCGCCACAGGATTGGTGTTTCGAATATGGCGCTAAGGGTAAACCGAGCTTAACGACGGCATTACGGCAGCAAACGGGGCTTGAGTTTAACCTAAGCCATAGCGGCGATTGGTTATTGATTGGTGTGGCTCAGTTTCATGGCGTTGAGTCTGGTTTATTTGGGGTCGATATTGAAAGATCGCGGCCGAAGACGGATATCTATCCAATCCTAAATCATTATTTTTCTCCCCAAGAAACGTCAGCCTTGCTCGCTCTCGCCGATGAAGCGGGTCAGCGGCAGCGCTTTTTCGATTTATGGGCGTTAAAGGAGTCCTATATCAAGTCGACAGGACTCGGCTTAGCGCAGTCGCTCAAATCCTTCGCCTTTGAGCTAAAGCCGTTCGAACAACTGGCAGTCGAATCGCTTGAGCTATCGTGTCAAGATACCGCATTAAGGCAATCCTGCGGCGTAGCAGAGAGGCTTAATGTTTATCCACATATTTCATTACAAGTCCCGCTACAAATTCCAATACACACACTGGATTTAGCAGACCCTATGCATTGGCAGGCACATTTTGGTCGTTTGACCGAGGAGTATCGCTTTGCCATTAGCTTAGCGCATTCCGGTAATGCTGCGCTTCCCATAACGCTAACCGCGCAGCTGAGCAGCATAGAGGTCTTACTTGCCGATTATTAACGGCGAAAGAGGGGGCGTTCTTCGCGCCAGTAAACTCACTTAAACCGCTAAGATCTGCGATTGCGTTTAGCCATAATTCTTTCTGCGCGTTATCTTGTTATCAGCCAGTTTAATACCAATCGTATTAAATATCTGTTCATTCAGCGGGAGTTCAACGCGCTTTAGACAAGGCGAAGGCTTGAAGGCATAGTGGTGCTCTGTCGAAAGCCTTAAACGCAGTATAAAGCGCGTTGAAACCCGCCCTTCGGGAGTCTTACAGGCATCCCACTCCGGTGTTGCATTGACTTAAAAGGGAATAACCATTTTTGCGTCAATACGCCTTGGATTGGGATGCCTGTAAGGCTCTGAACTGATTAGATATTTAATACGATTAGTATAATTCATCTTCGGTTAAACATTGCTGGATATAGTCACGCCCATAATGTTTTGAATTTGAATGAAATAAATGAGGTTTAGCAATGAAACGGATTAAGTGCGTATTGCCGGCCACTATGCTGGTGTTGTTATCTGGTTGTGGTTATTTTGGTGGCGATGACAAGCAGCAATTAGAGCAGGCTTGGTTGGCCCAAGATCCACAGTTGCAGCAAGTGGTTGAGCAAATTCGTGCCAATGGCTTAGATGTTGTCGCCCAAAGCGCGGCAGCGGGCACAGTTTCTGCCTGCGTGGCAGAAAAACTGAGCCAAGATCCGCTTGGTAAGTTAGTTAATGTTGAAGGCTCGCTGGTGGAGTCGGCCAAGGTGGCAGAATTGCTGGGTGACTTACAGAAAGTAATGGAACAAGACATCAGTTTTGATCAGGTCGCGAGCTTGCTGCAAAAAGGCGCCGATGCGGCGGCCTATGCTAAAAGCCTCATCGAGCAACAAGGTTTAGATCAAGCCTTACAAAGCCTTAAGCAAATGGCGACTGCGAGCGAGCAATTTGCCCAACAAGACTTAGGTGCGCATTTCCAGCAATTATTGCTTGAGTGCAAAACTGCAGCGCCAACGCCAGGTTCTGCGAACTAATTCTGCTTTGTTCATCTGACAACATTATCCTCAATCACTTGGAACTAGGTTGATGATAGTTAATAGGTTCACTGGATAAGGAACCCCTATGTTTAAAAAAATGCTTGCCTCTGTCGGAATTGGCGGCGCGAGTGTCGATACTTTACTGGAAGATAATCGCTTGTTGCCGGGCCAAATGTTTAACGCGACAATCGTCGTTAAAGGCGGCAATGTGGCGCAGAGAATTTCGGGACTCGACTTGGCGTTAATGACTAAAGTTAAAGTGAGTACAGATAATGGCGATTATTTTAAAAATCATAAGCTTACAAGTTGGCGTTTAAGCGATTCTTTTGAGATCCAAGCTGGTGGAGTGCGCAACATTCCTTTCAGTAGTAAGTTGCATCCTGAAACGCCATTTACTCAGTTACCTGTGCGGAATAATCAGTGTCAAGTTTGGCTGCAAACAGGTGTAGATATTGATTCAGCGATTGACCCTAGCGACACCGATGTTTTGGTTGTCATGCCTACACCAGTCCTTGAACATGTTCTTAATGCTATGTTTAGTATGGGTTATGTACTTTATAAGGCCGATGTTGAGCAGGGATTCTTGAATACCCGTGCCTTTCGCTCAACCTCTGGATGTTATCAAGAATTTGAGTTTAAGCCGCGTAATCTAGGGTTAAATACGATACGTGAGATTGAAATCTCTGTGGTGTGCGAAGCCGAGCAAACCCATTTACTGCTTGAATTAGACAGGGCATTTCGTGGTGATGGCTATTTGTACTTTACGTTAGCCAATAACGCTAGCGCCAGCCAAGTGTTAGAAGTGTTCAAGGCGAATATACGCTAGTTAATCTTTTTCCATAAAAACGCCCTGAATTATCAGGGCGTTGATGTCACTACTTCGCGTTCGGAAGTGGGACGATTTCAAAGTTTTCATCAAATTTTACTAAGGTCGACGCTATCTTACCGAAGGC
The DNA here is from genome assembly GCF_026802235.1 of Shewanella sp. DAU305. Classification (NCBI taxonomy): domain Bacteria; kingdom Pseudomonadati; phylum Pseudomonadota; class Gammaproteobacteria; order Alteromonadales; family Shewanellaceae; genus Shewanella; species Shewanella sp. DAU305. The sequence continues at coordinate 3,779,121 of NZ_CP113808.1, read as the reverse complement.
CGCTTTATCGCCTTCTAGTTTGGCCGTGCCGTTGGCAAGTAAGTCTTTGAGGGTCACTTTGCCGAGTAAAATCCCGGTAATGTCACGCTTATCAATATAAAGATTGGTATCGGCCTCTATTGGTTTATCAACCTTAATATTGCTTAAGTTACCGTTGCTTAACTCGACGTAGAGTGTTTCTTTAGTGTTGGGGTTAATCACATTAAGCCTTAACAGTCCAAGTTCAGCGGCCTTGATACTATCGACTTTGACGGCGAGAAAGTCGAACAGGGTCGAGATATCCATTTCACCTAAAATATCAGCCGAGGCCGATTTAGGGGCGCCGGGTTGGATGCCTGTGCGTAACTCTTGGGCGCCAGTAAGATAAATGTTGCGCCAGCCTGCACCCTCCGCTTGATAACCCAGTTGCTCATAGGTATCGGCAAGTAATTGTCTTGCTTTTTCGTTATCGGGTTCTGCCATGACCACTTTATTCAGTGCCGTTGCCACGAAACGGTATTCGCCTTGGGCATAGTCGGCTTTGGCGTGTTTAACCACGGCTTTAGCGCCGCCCATATACTCGACAAATTTCTTCGCTTCCTCCTTTGTCGGGAGCGGGTTTAAGTTGGCTGGATTCATATCGAAATAGCCTAAATACATGTTGTAGACGGCTTTGGCATTATGGCTGTAGGTGCCATGGTAACCATTGGTATACCAAGTATCACGCACCGCTTTAGGGATAGTGGTTTGAATCGCATCGCCAATATCTTGAATACCTACGCCATTATTAGCTAAACGCAGGGTTTGATTATGCACTAGACCATAGTTATCCCTTTGCATTCTGAGGTAAGCATTGACATCCGCATTGCCAAAGACAGGTGCTGAATGGGCCTCAAAAAGAACCTGCGCATCATCGCCAAAGCGTGTCAGCAATGCATTGATGTCTTTAGACCATTTGATGGCGTCACGGACTTTTGCACCGCGCAAGGTGTAAATGTTGTGCATGCCATGGTAGGTGAGTTCACCCGTCCACAGGGCTTTCATTGAGGGAATATAGGTGGCCATTTCCGAGGCGGCTTCTGTGCCTGAGGCATCCATAAACACCATTTCTACGCCATCAATAGTGCGTGTTTCCCACTTATCTTTGCTGTTGAGGGTGATATCAGGTTTTACGTAGGTCACTTCGCCTTTGGACAATCCTTTTGCGAGTGCTGCATCGACAATACCTTGATCGTTTCGCTCTAACGTTGCGCCGTATTGATAGGCAGCGCGGCGGCTCATGGCATTACCGGCGAGAACGTTTTCGTCGACAATTTCTTTGGTAATGTTATTTGAACCATAGACTTTGACCTTAGGGTACATATCTTTGATTGCACGGGAACCGCCAAAATGGTCCGCATGACTGTGGGAATAAATCATCGCCACCACAGGTAAGTCATTACCCTCAGGCAAGTTTTTTAGGGCAAATTTCAATGATAACTTTGCCGCTTCTTTGGTGAGCAGCACGTCATAAAGGATCCACCCCGTTTTACCGCGGATAAGGGTTAAGTTCGACAAGTCAGTGCCGCGAACTTGATAAATGCCATCTGTGACCTTGTATAAGCCGTTAGACACCATATTCAACTGGGCTTGGCGATAGAGTGAGGGGTTGACTGTGTCTGGGGTTTTTTCGCCGATAAAGCTGAATTCGGTGCGTAAAATGGCGGCTGTTGGTTCATCGAGTTCGGCGATGAGATTCTTAGAGAACTCTTCAAAGGCTTTTTTATCTGTGTAATTTAGAGTGGCTGCTGTGGCCTTGTTGACCTCAGTAGTTTGCTGGGTCACAGGCTTTCCCTGATAGTGCAGATTGATATGTTCATGCTCGTGTTCTGCCGCCGTAGCGCTGAGGGAGAACGTTGCGATAATACTCAATGTCATCAAAGATTTTTGCATAATTTTACCTACAGATAGGAGGGATAGTGTCGTTGATGGTTTGAGTATAGACAGCTTGTGTATTTAGATAACTCGCGTTAGCTTGGGTTGTAATATTCATATTGTGAATGAGTGGTTTCCTTTATGCCGACACAAAAGCCGTTAGATTTAAACTTATTGCGGGTGTTCATGGTGGTTTACCGTACTCGTTCATTCACCCAAGCGGCTGATGAACTGGATTTAACTCAGTCTTCAGTCAGTAATGCGATCAGCCGATTCAGGGTATGGGTCGGGGAGTCATTGTTTAATCGGGTTGGGCGAGGAATTGAGCCGACAGCGGTAGCGCGGGAAATGTACCGTAAGTTTGAGCAGCCGATGGCAGATATTGAAACCGTATTGCTAGGGTTTGAGCATTTTGACCCAAAGTGTAGCCAGCGGCGCTTTTATGTGTATGCCAATGAGTCGGTTATCGAAGCGCTACAAACCGGTGTGCAGGCGTTATTGCAGAATGCGGACATTGAAGTAATTTTCCGTGAATCACCACCTCAGGAGGCTGATTTATATCGCGATATCTTGCTTGAGCGGGTTGCGGTGGCGATAGACATTAAACCCGCGCAGCAAAGTTTGCTCTCGAGCAAGTTACTCTTCACTGAAACCTTAGTGTGTATCGTCAGTCGGCAGCATCCTCGGATTCAAGGCGCCATCACCCATGAGCAGTATTTTGAGGAGAAACATGTTTTTTTGAATATGCGGCGTTTTAATCTTACTGCGGGGGATTTGTTTACCGAAGGCGTGTTGCCAAGGCGCAGGATGTATAGTGAGCAGTCATCTTTATTGAGTATGTTTGCTACCGTAGGCAAAAGTGAGGCGATAGGTATAGCGCCTTTGCGGTACGCCAGTCAGTACGCCGAGATGTTCGGCATCCAAATTTTACCTATGCCACTGAAAACAAGACCCATTGATTTGTATATGGTGTGGAGCAGTAAATACACCCAAAACCCGAGTCATCAATGGCTGCGAAACTTATTGCTCGATGCCAGTGCGAGCACTGTCAATGAAAAAGCTCTGAATCTTGCTAGCAGCTAGGCTAGTGATTCAGAGCTTAGTGTCGGTATGTAACCTTGGTTTTGTCTCAGTGCTAAACGTTAGTTCGAAATTTGCTAGTCGAATGGGCGTTAATTACTGCCTTGCGAGTCTGTGGTTTTCACCAGGTTGCTCGAAGTCACTGCGATACGGGTTGATATCTAAACCACCGCGGCGCGTATAGCGGGCGTAAACGGTCAATTTAGTGCAATGACAGAAACGCTTCAAATCGACAAAAATCCGCTCGACACATTGCTCGTGGAACTCGTTATGTTGGCGGAAAGAAATCAAATAGCGCAGCAGTTTCTCGCGATCGATTTTAGGCCCTTGATAACGGATCATTACGCTGCCCCAGTCGGGTTGCGAAGTGATCAAACAGTTGGATTTCAGCAGGTTTGAATTAAGCGTTTCCGCGACCGTTTGCTTATCGTCCGTGCTGTTTTCCAAGTAATCAGGATTAAAACTATAGTCGCTGACTTCAATATCGAGATCGTCAATACACGTGCCTGGTAACTCGATAATACGCTGAATGCCAAAGCTTTTTGGTTCGATGATTTTAACGCTAATATCACCTTGAGCACATTGACTTAAGTCTGCTACTAAGGTCTTTTGCAGAGAATCTATGCTATCGAACTTGGTTTGATTAAAGCTATTGAGATACAGTTTGAACGATTTCGACTCAATCAGGTTCAGGCTTTCATAGCTTAAATGAAATTCAGCTATGGCCACCATAGGCTTACCTTTAGCATTTAACCAAGACAGCTCATAACCCGTCCAGATATCGGCACCATGAAACGGTAACGTCCCAGTGAGTGCAATAGCATTACGGTTTAGTGAGCGTGGAACCCCTTGCAGCAGCGACGCATCATACTCGGCTTGATAGTCTGTGGCTTTACCTAAAGTCAGGCCAACAAGCGCTTGCGCATCACTATAGGGATCGTGATTCTGTGTCATCAATACTGTTTCCATGTCAAAATAGGCGCACATTATACCTGAAATTGGATTGTGCTTAAGTGTCTTGTCTGCCTGCACTCGATAAATTTTTGCAAAACTATCATCAAGCTTACCTAACGAGTTTAGGTGAACTACCGCGTTATTACCCACAGGGTGAGCCTTCTGTGTGTATTCAAGGCGAATTTCATGCTGATCTTGATCAAGCCGTTTCTTGGCAGCCGGTTAAACGGGAAGTCGAAGGCAGTTTTGCCAATGTTGAGCATGCGCTTGAGTTGACTTTATGGCCAGAAATCAATCATTTTTACGGTCAGTATTTTTCTGCACCGTTATTGTTCGACTCAGAATGGGGCACGGGTGAGTTACTGCAAGTGTGGAATGAGGATGATTTTACCTGCCTGCAGCAAAACCTGATTGGTCATCTGATGATGAAGAAAAAGCTCAAGCAGCCACCGACGTGGTTTATCGGTTTGTTAGATGAGGGCGATAAAATGCTCACCATCAACAACAGTGATGGCAGCGTGTGGATTGAAATCCCTGGTGAAGTGCAATCAGAGCAATTGGCCTCGAGTTTGACTGCGTTTATCGAAGCAATATCGCCACGGATAGCACCGCCCGTTAAACATGAAGAACTGCCGATGCCCGCATTAGAACATCCGGGGATTTTTGCCAGCTTTAAACGTATGTGGCAAAACCTCTTCGGTAAACGCTAGTTGGCGGGAGCTTGACGCTATCTTGCGGCGAGCTCTCAGCCTTCTACCACGTTTAGCCAGAGTGTGAACGCTACTGAGTATGAGCGTGAACGCTCAACCTAAGCATGGCTTATCTTAGGTTGAGGTCTTTGGCGGGATAAAATGATGTTACTGATGATCCCAAGACAGATTCGATACTATGCGGCAAGGCTCGCAGCGAAAGTGGAACATATCCAATAAAGGTTCATCGAGTTTCCAATCATGACTGCCACAACGTGGACAAGGCCGCGCTTTTTCTGAGGCTAAATCTTGACCACCTACGCGGTATAAGTAGTAATAGGTCGGGATTTTAGTGAGATATTCGATACGGCCGCGTAAATCCCAACCTCTGCGAAATAAATCACTGTCTGGACTCGATAATTCCTCAAGTGCGGCAAATTCTGCTTTGGTGGCCGCCGCCATTTGTAACTCGTCACAGGCTTGCCATTCGCTCTGCCAACGGATAATGCGTTTGTGATCGCCATTAAAGGTTGCTGGGAGTCGATATAAAGGAATGGGCAATAGATTATCGCCGCTGCGCAGGGGCGAGCACATGTGTACAAAGCTGGTATACAGCAGTTGCCAGTTGGGTGTGTCGGTATTGCTGACCTCAGAATTAATGTCCTGACCGATAAACTTTTCCCGCGGCGCGAGTAGCTTAGCGTCGGTTAACTCTGCTAAGGCTTTTTTGACCCAAGGGCTGTGATATTTATGCGCTAAACTGCTTTTCTCTGGCATCAGTAAACGCACTCTAAACTCACCGTCATTAAAGGCGACCGCAAATTCTCGCCCTAAGATTTGGCCATTAGCTCGATAGGCTTCGAGGAGCTGATTAATGGCTTTTTCGGCGGCAGAGATAGTGGTGTCGGCGAAGCATTCGAAGCGCAGTTCAGTGACAAACATTAAGCGGTTTTTCCTTGGTTTTCTAATAAGTTGATGCGTTGTTTAAGTTCAAGCAGTTCGTTTTTTAATTGCATTATTTCTGCTTTTTGCTGCTCAGAATGACGTTCAAAATGCGTCTGTTGTATCTGCAGACGCTCGGCAAGCAGTGCAAGCGTCAAGGTATCGTTAGTTGCGGGAACGTCAGTTGTAGGGCTGATAGTTTGCAACTCAGCTAAACGCTCGCGATCCGCCTTAGGCATAGATTTAAATTGCTGTAAGCCCTGGATCAATATAGGTAAAGGTAGGCTACTACCTAAACGGGTTTTAATTAAGGCAAGGCTCGGTACTTTACCGCAGGCTTCGAGCGAACGCGCAGCCGCTAATACTTGGTCAAGTGGACTCATAATTAGCAAAATTCCTTAATTTGTTGAATGATTTAAACTAATCTCAAAAGGTCGTGTAAGTTTTTTCATTTAAAAACAGTGTGTTGTCATTTGGCATCTATTTTGCTTCTTCTCCTGCCTAAATCGCTTTTTTAAGCAAAAATAATAATCACACAGGATGTCACATGATTAACCATAAATTGAATAACAAACTTATCGCCATCACTTTTTTAGGGCTCGCAAGCTTAGGTCTTAGCGGCTGTGTGGTCAATGTCGGTGATGGCGAATCGGGTTGGGATAGCAGCGAATCTTGGGAAAAAGTGCAGGATAAAAACCGTACTAACTTAACCAAACTGAGTTTAGGGATGCCCAAAGACCAAGTGATGATCTTAATGGGCACCGCTGATTTTAGTGAAGCCTACATTCAACAAAGTACTCAACAAGGTGAATCGAATAAAGAAGTCTTAGTGTTGTTTTATCGTACCCAGCGCAATAATGGCGATGGAAAAACCACCAAGGACGAATGCACACCTATCGTGCTGAGCAACAATGCCTTAGTGGGTTGGGGTGAAACGGCTTACAGTAAAATTTAACCCGTGAGTTTTATAGCTTACGTAGCTGAGTATCGAGTTGCTCAATGGGCTCAGTCCAGAGGGCATCAGCTTCTAGGCCTTCGATGATAAAGCTCTTTTGAGCTGGGGTCCAAAAGGGCGCTTGGCTTAGATGGATGTGATGGTCGATATCATGGGTTGCAATAAATTGCGCTATGGCTTCATCGCTACTGTCTAAACCGAGTTGCTCGAATAAGTGGCTTAGGTCTACTGGAGTTGTATCCATCATTGTTTCCTTTTCAGTATAGTGCCTTCGTTTAGAGTAAGCGCCTGATTGAAAAATGCAATCTATGATTAAAATTTGCACTTTTCCGTTTCCTTGGTAAATTAATTGTTACTCATAAAAAGTGTGAGCTAAGTCAAGGAATACTAATAATGGACAATGAAACCTTGGAAGACTGCCGTGCAGTCTATTTGACAGCGGAAGACTTACGCATTGCCGCCTCTATCCTCTATAACGCTTACCATGATGACCCTTTTTTTGTCGATTCACTTTTTACCTCAGATAAAGCCGCTTACGAGCAAAAACTGCGCGCCGCGATCCGCGAAGAACTCAATACGTTATGGCAACAAAAACAAGCACTCATAGGTTTGTTCGACCATGAAAGATTGGTTGGTTTAGCCTGTGTGGTAACGCAAGAAGTGCCTTTGGGAGAAGGGCGTTACTGGCATTGGCGCTTAAAGATGTTGTTAGGTACGGGCTGGCAATCGACCCAAGCGTTGATGAAAAAAGAGTCCAGTATTGTCGAACTCTTACCCAGTAAGCACTGCGGTATTTTGCAGTTTATCGCCCTTGCACCGAACGAGCAGCATAAAGGACTCGGACATAAGTTAGTGCAAGCGGTAGTGAGTTGGTGTGATGAACAGCCGGATTTGGATGGTATTGGCGTGTTTGCCGCCCAGGAGAGCCATCTGCAGTTATTTACCCAGCATGATTTTGTCTCTTTAGGCGAGCTCAATATCGGCAGTGTCCATGGCCAGTTGTTATTCTATTCGGTTCAACAAGATGACTCACTCTTATAAACGGTTCGCCGATTTCTATCCTTTCTATTTATCCCAACACCAGCACCCGACTTGCCGGCAATTACACTTTGTTGGCAGTTGCTTAGTCCTGCTGCTGATTGGCATTGCCTTGGTTTCACAAGCCTGGTGGCTATGTTGGTTTATTCCGGTCGTTGGCTACGGTTTTGCGTGGGTGGGACACTTAGTATTCGAGAAGAATCGACCCGCGACATTTCAGTATCCCTTTTACAGTTTGATGGCTGATTGGGTGATGTTTGCTCAGATGATCAGCGGCTTTTTTAAGCGTTAAAAAAGCCGTCCGAGTGAGATGCCCATGCCCGTGTGAGAGATCGCTTACAAACGCTGTAGGACATAATGTTTTCTTTTTGATTGTTTTTTGTCCTGTTGCGTTTAATTTTAAACAGAATCATTTACTTATGTTTATTTAGTTTATGTTTGACCGTAATTTATTTTGTAGTCCGTTCTTTGAGCCGAACAAAAAAGTCATGGTTAACGTAGAATTCACTCATGGCCAAAGCAAATGGATAGCAAGGAAAGCGAAACAGGCCAAAGGGACGCAAGAAGCAACGAATTAAGATTTCAAGGTTGAAATCGCTGACGGTAGGAAAACTGTCATTCGCCTAGGATAGGCTAAGGAAAAGCAGGATTGCTTTTCAAGGATGATTAGAGACAGTGAGTCGTATCGTCAGGATGATGAATTTCAGGAAGAATACAGGACACGCTTAAGGATTAAGCATGAACTCGAGACAGGATGTGTCGAGACAAGGATAAAGTATAAGGGTGAACAGCTTGTACTACTCTATGGAAGACAAATTTTTGCAGGATGCAATAGGAAAAAGTCATAGGAAGTGACAGGCTCTGTAAAATGGATTTACAGGTCAAAGGACTGAGTGTTATCTCACGCAAGTTTGATACACAGGGACGAAAAGGGATTACAGGGACGACGCAGGACGCAAGCAGACGCATGGATGGTGCAGGGAGCACAAATCGAGCAGGACGGCTTACAAAGGATAAATGGGGCGCACTTTAGTTGCGCCCTTTTCTTTGGTTCATTTTCAGCATTAATCTTGCTTTGCCAAGCTATAACGCTATTCACATTGACTTTATCTTAACTCTGCTTAAAGACTTATCATCGTAAAGCATGTTTACCAGTCTTACTTCTCTTACTTCTCTTATTGCTTAATAATTTTTTTCTGGTTATGCGCCGAATGCTTGTCGAACTTTGAGCAATAGCGGTTTATGCATAAGTCCTCAGGGGAGACATCTAGCGTTTTGCTTACTTTTGATTCGAATTGCCATCCTCCGTGTAAGAGATCTCTTACAAGTATGTAAGTAATTTGTAGGTCAAAAGGGTGGTTATGTCTTGGGGTTGGTTATTATTTATATTTATATCAGTTAGTTAGTCTATTTTTTTATCAGTTAAACTCACTATTTTCGTTAACATTTTAAATAATCCGCAATGAGTACTTTCGTTGGTTGGCGTAGAATTCATCTTGTAGAAGGAATTACGGGCAACAGGATGTTGGCGATCAGGATGATCGAACAGTGACTAAGGAATGTGACTTAAGGAATGATAGGGATATAGGCCTTTCAGGATGAAAGAGAGCCAATACCAAGGAAGGGTGACTATCAAGGATTGATAGACCCATTGCATAGGATGGCAATGGCACATGGAGTGCAATTGAATGGATGCAATACCCGTTTCATGGATGATGATGGAACCGCTCAGGAAAGAGCAAGCTTGGGACTGGATGACCAAGAGATAGGGAAGTACATGAGTACAGGGACCTCAAGGATTGAGCAGGGATGAAGCAGGACGCAGATTGACGCATGGATGGTGCAGGGAGCACAAAAATAGCAGGATAGCTTAACAGAGAATAGGAGGGCGTGGCTTTAGGGCCGCGCCCTTTCTTTTTTATTTTTACAGCGAGTTATTTTGCAGCACCAGAGGATGACTGATTATTCTCTATTCTGGCGAACAGCTTATTTGGGCATCATAGTCGATAAAACTTAATGACACTTGCCTGAGCTACAGCCGCTTTGCGTACCACAACCGCCATATTTCCCCTGCGCTGTCGGCGCTTCTTGCCATTCGGGCTCTGGGAAGATAGGCCATTCTATTTTTTGAATTTTCTTACCTTGCATCCAAATATGGCCACTGTACTGGTTAATGCCGTCAGTGCTGAATTCAAATAAATATTTCGCTTTCCAACAAATCCCCGTGGTGCCGCCAATACTTGGGCGGGCGGTTTCCATTGCTATGGCTAACAGTTGCACTTTTTGTCGCCAACATTCTTTTTCGGCAAAAATGCGGCTCAACTCTGCCATTTGGCGTAACTGCCAAAAAAATGCGGCAATCACGACGAGGCCAATAATTAACAGTAAATCTGACATCATTTGCTTGCTGCCTTAAACAAACCACCTATGGCTTGTGATAGTTGAACGCTTCGATTGGGGTTTCTTAATTCGCCTAGTAGTTGATTGCGCAAACTAGGGATAGCCACAATATCAGCAAAGACCTGATTAAAAAAGGCTTGAGGCTGCAGTGCTAGGGCTTCTAAGTAAAGACTGCGACTTGAATCTTGTTTTAATATCGACCAGTTACGCCCGGCAATGCTGATGAGGGCATTGGTATCTAAAGAGGATTGGCCGTGTAGATGTTCGAACGCTTGTTGGCTGTGTTTGGCGCTAGAAGCCAAAGCCCGAAGGAAATAGGCTTGGTGTTCTGGGACTGCATCTTGAAGTTTTGCGAGAATTTTATCGGCGAGCGTGTCGCTAATCAGTAAGTGCTCAAGACACTGACATAGGGCGATTTGCACTTCGATGGCGGCAGTATCAAAACTCGATACTAAGTGCTGCTCATGATCAAATTCATTTGCGCGCGCACATACATCGGCTATGCCTTGCATCCCAATATGTTGCCATTGTGCTGGGGCTACTTGGCCTGACAGGTACTGCACGGCAAATTCGTATTGCGATGACGCGCGTTGGCCGAGTTGTTTACGAACGAGTGCGTTGAATACGGCGAGTTTTTCCTGGCTTGGCTTGAAGTTAAACGGATTATTCGCGAGTCGTTCTTGCTGCTCATCACTGAGTGGTTGAGTGGGATCTTGCCCTAATGCCGCTAATATCATTTCGATAAATTGTGAGCGCGGTGCAGGCGACAGTAATCCTTGCTCATCTAAGGCCAGTTTTAGAAACCAAATAAAGTGTTGCTGACTTGCATCCCAAAAGACGATAGCAAACTGCGCATGTCCTTGAATGGGGTAAGGATAAGGGGTTGCGAGAGATTCTATTTGGTGAAACGCGAGCATATCAATATGTTGCACCCTACGGCCAAGATCATACACTTGGAACTGGGTTTTGGCTGTGGTTAAAAACTGGCTTAAAGTTGTAATTTCAGTCATTTGGCTGCCATATCAATCAAAGAGGCTCAATAAATTGGCGCCATTATAGGGGGAAGTGCGTCTGGATGGTATGATTGCGGCACTTTAATCGACCTATTCGGCCTGTGGATTGTGGCAAGTTCCTCAATCACAATGGCTAACATGAGAATGGATCTGAAAGCTATGTTATACAGTCAAACCCAAGCTAAATTGGCTCAGATTGCCCAAGCGCTGCAAGCGGCCGAGTTGTGGTCTGAGCAGGCGCCTTCTGCCGCAGCAATGGCAAGCACAGCGCCTTTTGCCTGTGATCTTATGCCCCTTGAGCAGTGGTTGCAGTTTATTTTACTGCCTAGAATGCAGACTTTAATCGAAACGGGTGCGCCATTGCCGACGCAAATAGCGATAGCCCCTATGGCTGAACATGTTTGGCAGGATATGCCCCCGCGCCAAGCTCTGATTGGCGTATTGAATGAATTGGATATGTTGTTAAATGAATCAAGATGATATCTGGCTTGAAACGCCTGAAAATGCACGGAATGCATCCCAAGAGGATGACTCAGAAGAGCAGGCGCCTGAGATTGAAATTCTTTATGAAGATGATCACTTAGTGGCAATTCATAAACCTGCAGGCTTATTGGTCCACCGCAGTTATTTAGCGCGTCGGGAGCGATTTTTTGCCATGCAGCTGACCCGCGACTTAGTGGGCTGTCATGTCTTTCCGGTACATCGTCTCGACAGGCCGACATCTGGCGTGCTCTTGTTTGCCAAGAGCAGCGAAGTGGCTAATGCACTGTGTGAGCAATTTGCCTCCCATACGATTGAAAAACAATATTTGGCTTTAGTGCGCGGTAATATGCATGAGAGCGGTATTTTAGACTATGCGCTTAAGGTTGAGTTAGATGAATTAGGCGATAAGAATGCCGATCCTAACAAAGCCGCGCAAGAGGCTGTGACGGCTTATGAGCCATTACTCAATACTGAGATTCCGTATCCGTCAGGCCGATATCCCACTAGCCGATTTGCACTGGTACGTTTGAGCCCTAAAACGGGGCGTAAGCATCAGCTCAGAAGACATATGGCGCATCTACGTCATCCTATTGTCGGTGATACCACCCATGGTGACGGTAAGCAAAATGCGTTTTTCCGCGAGCATTTTGGCATTAATCGCCTGTGGCTTATCGCGAAAAAGCTCAGCTTCACCCATCCTGTCACTCAAGTTCGGCTCAGCATAGAAACCGAGCTCGAGCCTGAGTGGGAAACCGTGTTTGCCGAGCTAGGTTGGGACGAGGCGACCTTGAGTCAACAGGCTGAGCTGTTAATCGCCACGGATGAAATACCAGCTGGAAATGCGTAACTCATGAGCTTAACTCTGCCAAACTCAACTGAGACAATCTCGACATAATTGGCAGTCAGCCAAGTGAGTGGCATCAAAAGTCATTCGCTTGGCTTGGTTATTGACACGAAAGCAGTCGAATCAAAACTATCGAACCCATAACAGTCGAATCAACACTGTTCAATTAAAACGGTTCAATTAAAACTGTCCATTCAAAATGAGTCTGGGGTAATTAGTCGAGGCGTTGCGGTGTTTGTGCGGTTTGTGGACGTAATTCTTGCATCATGACGGCTAAGGTTGAGAATCCAGAGGTAGGCGCGAGTGGCGATGTGAGATTTTGCTGGGCGGAGTGGAAATAATTTTTACGTCGAATATGGGTTGTTTTGTGGTGTTGCTTGAGGTGTTTTTGGCGGGTGGACTGTCGCATCAGATATTTCCTCATGCTCAATGACTTGATTTATAAAAATTTTGCGCCTTAGCTTGCCCATCCGCTGAACAATAAAGTAAGGTCAGCCTAATAAGGTTTGCAACGCAATGTGGAGTGTATCATGAAAAAGGTGAATCTGGTGTTTGGCACTGTCTATGGAAGTGCACAATTTGCCGCCGAAACCCTAGAGAAAGAAATGCAAGTTTTAGGTTATGATGTAACATTGTGGCAACCAAATGACGTCGCCAGCTTTATTCCTCCGCAGGATGAATTGTTAGTCGTGGTGACTTCTACGACGGGCCAAGGGGACTTACCCGAAGATATTCAGCCTTGGTATCATAATCTTAAAAATCTTGCGCCCTATTTGCCTGAGCTTAGATACAGTGTGATCGCACTGGGTGATTCAAGTTATGAAACTTTCTGCGGCGCCGGTAGGGCTGTAGATGTGCTCTTGAGTGAGCTTGGCGCTAAACCACTTGTAGAATTATTAGAAATCGATGCCTGTGAAACCATGGAACCTGAGGTTGAAGCGATAAAATGGCTAGAACGCTGGAATCAAGTCGTCAAAACCGAGCTCGTCGCTTAGGCAGTTTCGTTACTCAGCAGTGGTTTAAATTTGCCCAGCGCTTAAGCCAAGCGCTGCTTATTCCTATTGCCATTTTACCCGCCGCAGGGGTCATGCTCGGCCTCACCGTTAGTCCTATTCCTTTTATGCCCGAAGAGCTGACAGTGTTGATGTTGGCGGTGGGCAAGCTCATTTTCGCCATCATGCCGATGTTATTTGCCGTGGCGGTCGCTATTGGCTTTTGCCGCGATCAAGGCATTGCCGCCTTTACGGCGGTGTTTGGTTATGGGGTGATGACGGCGACATTAGCCGCACTGGCCGATTTGTATCGACTCCCAACCCAGCCTTTATTGGGGATGGATACCTTAGATACGGGGATTGCGGGTGGCATGATGCTCGGCGGTATTACATGTCTTGCGGTGCGCTGGAGTCAATATATACGTTTGCCTGCGATTTTCTCCTTCTTTGAGGGACGCCGCAGTGCATCTTTGCTGATCATTCCCTTAGCGATGGGCTTAGGTTATGTACTCGCCCATGTGTGGCCACCTTTAGCGCTATTGATTGAGCGGGTATCTGACTGGGCGGTTTATCAAAAACCGGCCATTGCTTTTGGCGTGTATGGCGCATTAGAGCGATTACTTATTCCCCTTGGGTTGCACCATATTTGGAATGCGCCTTTTTACTTAGAAGTGGGCCAATATCAGTTATTAGGACATGAAGTCGTCCGTGGTGAGGTGGCACGTTATTTAGCGGGCGATCCGCAGGCGGGAAACCTTGCCGGTGGTTATCTGATTAAAATGTGGGGATTACCTGCGGCGGCACTGGCAATGTGGCGCTGCGCCGATCCTTCTGAGCGCAATCGCGTGGCGGGCATTATGCTCTCGGCGGGGGCGGCCAGTTGGTTAACTGGGGTGACTGAACCTATCGAATTTGCCTTTATGTTTGTGGCCCCGATCCTATTTATTATTCATGCCTTACTCACTGGGCTCGCTTATTTTGTCTGTATCATGCTCGATATTCACCACAGCATAGTGTTCTCCCAAGGGCTGGTGGACTTTACGTTGTTATTTCCATTGTCCCGTAATGCCAGCTGGTTTATTTTCCTCGGGCCTTTGACCGCCATCATATATTACCTGTTGTTTAGGTTGAGTATTTTAGCCTTTAATTTGAAAACGCCCGGCAGGCTTGAGCATAATGATAATAAAGGACCTAAAGAAAGTTTACGGGCGATTATTGCGGCGCTTGGTGGGCGTGACAATATCGTTGAACTCAATGCCTGTTTAACTCGGTTACGCTTGAGCGTACATAAGCCTGAGTTAGTCAATAAGGTGCGTTTGAGTCAGTTAGGTGCTAAGGGTGTGATCGTTATGGGCAAAGGTGTGCAGGTGGTTTATGGCACTAAGGCCGAAACCCTGCGTAAAGTATTGCAGCGTTACTTAGATACTCGCCGCTAGGATTGTATTTTTACAAAATTAACTGCTTAATTTTTACATTTTATTGATTCAAGCCTCTGAAATGTCATTTTTATTTTCGCATTATAGGATTTTCATGCTGTTCAGCACGATTTGCTATGGCAAACTCGATGTAGGGACAATATAGGAGATCCAACTTTGCAACAAATGACTGAAACTCGCGGTAATACTTCGCCATCCATAGAACGTAAAATCTTACTGACGGATTGCGCCGATGCCCAAGGCCTCATCGCCAAAATCACCAGTGTTTGTTTTACCCATAAACTGAACATCATTAAAAACAGTGAGTTTGTGGATAATGCCCAAGGGCGTTTCTTTATGCGAACTGAGTTAGAGGGCATTTTTAACAGCGAACAGTTATTGCAGGATCTACGCGACGTGCTGCCTGCTAAGAATCACATGACCTTGGTCAGCGCTGGCAAGAAACGCATTGTGGTGTTAGTGACGAAAGAAGCGCACTGTTTAGGCGATCTATTGATGAAAGCCTATTACGGTGGTTTAAGTGTCGAGATTGCCGCTGTGGTAGGCAACCATGATGCGCTTCGCGAACTGGCCGAAAAGTTTAACATTCCCTTTCATCTGGTGAGTCACGAAGGCTTAGACCGAATTCAACACGAGCAAGCACTGTTGGCTGCGGTATCTCAATACGAACCCGATTATTTAGTCTTGGCTAAGTACATGCGGGTATTAACGCCTGATTTTGTGGCGCAATATCCTAATCGCATCATCAACATTCACCATTCTTTCTTACCTGCTTTTATTGGCGCAGCACCCTATCGTCAGGCTTGGGAGCGCGGGGTGAAAATTATCGGTGCGACGGCGCATTTTGTGAATAATTGCCTCGATGAGGGGCCGATTATCAAGCAAGACGTTATTCCCGTCGATCACAGTTATAGCGCCTTAGAAATGGCGCGTGCAGGGCGCGACGTTGAAAAGAGTGTGCTGAGCAAAGCGCTGCAGTTAGTGCTTAACGAGCAAGTGGTCGTGTACGGCAATAAAACGATCGTCTTCTAAAGCGTAGGCAGTCGCGCTAAGGTAATGACAAGCGTAGCGATAACATGACATTCAGCTAAGCCTATTTTAACCCGCGTATGTCATGGGATCAGCTATCATTATGTTTATTGGAGATTTTATAGTGCTCACATTCGGGCGAATATCACGCTAAAGCGTGTCGCCCATGCTCTAATCAAAGACTGGAGTGCTGGATGTCAACTAGTCAAAGCCTTATCGTTGGAATGAAAGACTTGCCCGATAGTTTGAATTTATCTTGGGCACAGCTTGATGAGCAATTTCGCGTGCTACGGATGAGCCAAGCCTTTTACCGGCGTTGTAAACGTTCGGCGGCGCAAATCATTAATCAACCCATCAGCCAATTGTTTAGTGCCTTTAATGCCGAGTTGTGCGCCGATATTGTAAGGCGTCGTGGGCAAGAGCTCGGTTTTCAACTCCAAGATCATCGGGGTATACGTGTGCATCTTGCGCTGCATTCTTTGCCTGAGACGGGATGGTATTTGATTCTATCTGACATTAATTTTGAAGATCCGCAGATGAAAGAGTTGCATTCGGATTATCGTCGAGCGATTCAAGCGAGCGATGCTTGGCTGCAACACATTGAAGATGTGATTAAATCCTCCCAAGAAGAAGTGTTCAAAGTCGCAGTTGCTAAGGCGATGTCGCTCACTGGTAGTCGTTATGGCTTTATTCTGCTGCATAACGAAAAATCAAAAACACTCACGCTCGCGGCACGTTCAGACTATCCTCCCGCCGAGGTGAATCAAGCCGATTTCATCGAAGATAATACCCAAGTGTCTGAACTTGAAAGCCGCATATGGCTCGAATGCGTACGAGATTATAAGCCGATCATACAAAATCAAACCGACTCCCAAAGACGCTTATGGGATTTGCCCTTCGATAAACTGTTACTTGCGGGGCGTTACTTGGCGGTGCCGATTTTGTTTCGCAGCCGCTTGGTCGGCATAGTGTGCGTGGTTGACCGTAACGAGCCCTATAGTCGTAATGATGCGAGATCATTACTGACTTTTGCCAGCATTTTATGGCACAGCATTGAACTGCCACGCACATTGCGCGCTGTTTCTCGCCAGTCCAAAATCATTAAATCCCAAAAAGAGCAGTTATCTCAGTCGTTAACCCAGCTTATTAGTGCTATTTCTGAGGCATTAGAACTAAAAGATGCCTATACCGCAGGGCATCAAAAGTCGGTGGCGCAATTAAGTTATTTGATTGGTGAGAAATTAGGCTTAGATCCCCAGCGCCTAGAAGGGCTTAAAATTGGTGCCTTAGTCCATGATATCGGCAAGTTGGCCATTCCATCGCAGATCTTGACCAAACCTTCGAAGCTTTCAAAAGAAGAATACGCATTAATACAGACCCATCCACTCCATGGCGCTGAAATTATTGAGGATGTGGAGTTTCCATGGCCCATCAAAGAGATGATTTTACAGCATCATGAGCGGCTCGATGGCTCAGGCTATCCTGAGGGGTTAAAGGATAAAGCCATTCTCTATGAGGCAAAAATTATTGCGGTAGCCGATGTTGCCGATTCAATATTATCCCACAGGCCCTATCGTCCATCCTTAGGGCTGGAGAAAATGACCGAAGTGCTGCGTGCGGGCAAAGGGACTCTGTTTGATCCTGAGATAGTCGAGACCTGTTTAGCGATTTTGATTAATCGTGAGCTGAGTATTAGCGATCATATTGGTGCCGCGCCCCTTGAACCTCTCGTCACGATTTCCCTCGACCATGAGTTAGCCGACGTTAAGCGTTTGCTTACTGCTGCTCGCGCTAAGGTGGCTGTGGTATTAGATGAGCAACATAAGATAATTGGCGTGATCACTCATCAATTGCTGGAGCATTGGTTTAGTCCATTACTTGGCACAGCGGCTGAGCGTGAGCAGGATAGGGCATCTTTACATAAAAAAGCCCATCAGATCATGCAGCATTCGGTGCCTATTATTAGTGAGGTGGCCACATCGGAAGATGCCTTATTGCAGTTGAATCTTTTGGACTCAGAATATCTTGTGGTAGTGAACAAAGCGCAGCAGCCATTGGGGATTATCGGCTGGCGGGCTATTGCCATGACGAGAAATGCATTTCGTGAAGTTGAGCGCTTGATTTAAGTGCCTTATTAAACACTTTATTTTTAATCCTGATAATAACAGCGCAACTATAGGCTAAATTTTACCGACAATAAAAAAGATGCCCTCGGGCATCTTTTTTATGGAACTCATGTTATCGAACGAATACTGTTAATCAACAATACGCAGTAATTCGTTGATACCCACTTTACCGCGGGTTTTTGCATCCACTTTCTTAACGATAATGGCGGCATATAGGCTGTACTTGCCACAGGCAGAGGGCAGATTGCCAGAAACGACAACGGAACCTGCTGGTACACGACCGTAATGCACTTCGCCAGTTTCGCGATCATAAATTCGAGTGCTTTGACCGATATACACGCCCATAGAAATCACTGAGCCTTCTTCAACCACAACGCCTTCAACAATCTCAGAACGCGCACCGATAAAGCAGTTATCTTCGATGATGGTTGGGCCCGCTTGTAATGGCTCAAGTACGCCACCAATACCTACACCGCCAGATAAATGCACATTTTTACCGATTTGTGCACATGAGCCAACGGTCGCCCAAGTGTCAACCATAGTGCCTTCATCAACATAAGCACCTAAGTTCACATAAGATGGCATCAACACGGTATTTTTACCGATGAATGAGCCTTTACGCACAGTAGCCGAAGGCACCACGCGAATGGCTTCCGCTTTGAAGCGAGCTTCATCATATTCGGCAAATTTTAACGGCACTTTGTCGAAGTATTTGGTTTCGGCGCCATCGATAACCACGTTATCGAAAATACGGAAGGACAGTAATACCGCCTTTTTCAGCCACTGGTGTACATGCCATTGTCCGTCGATTTTCTCGGCGACACGGACTTCACCTTTGTCGAGCATATTGATGACATTTTGCACATCGTCACGCACGCTGGCGTCAACTGTGCTTGGCGTGATGTCGGCGCGAGCTTCAAAAGCCGCCTCAATACGTTGGCGTAAAGCCTCCATTTACTTCTCCCACTGGTCTCGTTAATTAACTGATTCGATATTCTTTGCACTCAAGGCACTGATTAAAGCGTCCCTGAGGGTATTTTCCTGGGTTTCATTAAGCTGCAGGCCATCGTTGGTTTGCAGCATAAAAAAGTCTTCGGCTCGTTCACCAATGGTGGTGATCTTGGCCGCGAGTAACGTCGTGTTGCAACGGTAAAAGATATCCCCGACTTTTGCCAGTAATCCTGGCGAATCTAAGGCGATAAGCTCCATCATACTTGTACCATGACGACTGCTTTCGAGGAAACTCACTTGTGTCGGAACATTAAAAGGTTTCATCTTGCGCGACAGTTTTCTAAAGCGTGGCAGTTTTGGACTGTCGCTCGACAGGGCTTTTTCAAGCGCCTTACGGATACTTTGAATACGTGACAGCTGGCTAACGGGCGCGCCATCTTGCTCTAAGATCACAAAGGTATCGAGGGCATAATTATCTTTTGACGTCATGATGTTGGCATCATGGACGTTGATATTTTTATTGTCGAGTACCGCCATCACAGTTGCGAACAATTTAGGTCTGTCTTGGCAATAGACAAATAACTCAGTGCCACCACGAGTCGTGTGTTTGGACACTAAGACTAAGGGCTCATCCTGTTGTTTATGCTTTAAAATCGCTTCGGCGTGCCACGCGACTTGATTGGGCTGGTGGCGTAAAAAGTAATCTGCCTTAAAACGTTGCCACAGGGTATCGAGATCTTTCTCTTTCAGTCCACGGCGCAGCAGTTCTTTTTTCGCCTTAGCTTGGTATTCACGTACTCTGGCACGAATGTCGACGGGTTTTTCTTTACCACGGGCGAGCACCCTTTGGGTCGAAAAGTACAAGTCGCGCAGCAGTGAGCCTTTCCAGTTGTTCCAGGTTTTTTCGTTGGTGGCGCAGATATCGGCGACGGTTAAGCAGTACAGATAGCTTAAATGCACGGCATCGCGGACTTTATTGGCAAAATCGGCCACCACATCGGGATCGGAAATATCTCGGCGCTGAGCAGTAACAGACATCACCAGATGATTCTCAACTAGCCAAGCGACTAGACGACCATCGTGATCGTTTAACCCGTGTAGCTTACAAAAGGCGAGGGCGTCGGCGCCGCCAAGTTTACTGTGATCGCCACCGCGGCCTTTGGCGATATCGTGGAAGATAGCGCCTAATACCAGTAAGCCCTTTTTCGGCAGTTGGTTGATGAGAATCGAGCCTAGGGGAAATTCTTCTTTTTGTTCGGCTTGAGAAAAACGCTCGATATTGAGCAGCAATCTGTGGGTATGTTCATCGACAGTGTAGGCGTGGAACAGGTCAAACTGCATCTGACCTTCAATATTTCGCCATGCGGGTAAATAGGCCGATAACACGCCGTGTTTGTGCATTAAAGACAAGGCAACAATGCCGCGAGGATGGCGCAAAATTTCCATAAAGGCTTGGCGGCAAAGCGGGTTTTCTTGCAAGGCTTGCGGCTGGGCGCGTCTTGCACGGCGCAGCGAACGCAGTGTTGGCGCGTAAATGCCTTTGATGTTGGAGTTTTTAGCGACCAACAAAAACAGCCGCACAATTTCTTCGCCGCTATCGAACAGATCATCACTTAGCGCTTCGATAAAAGTGCCACGGCGCTGGTAGTGTTTGTCTATCGATTGAATTTCTAAGGCTTTTGTGTGCCCCAGTGTTGCACGCTTAAAGAGCTGCAACAGCATTTCGTTCAGCTCCATCACTCGGCGCACCGTGCGATAGTAGTGCTTCATCATCTGCTCAACGGCAAGCTGGGTGGCGTCTTCATAACCCATAAGCTCGGCAACTTGGCGTTGTACATCGAAGAGTAAGCGATTTTCATCGCGACCGACCACCATGTGCAGGGCAAAGCGTAGCTTCCATAAAAAGTGCTGACATTCGAGCAGCTCTTCTAATTCACCAGGCTCTAAAAAGTCGTATTGGACTAATTCTTCGAGGCGAGCGGCGCCAAAGTGACGCATGGCCACCCAAGCAATGGTTTGAATATCCCTAAGGCCACCGGGACAACTCTTGATATTGGGTTCTAAATCGAAGGCACTGGCTCTGGCATGGCGGGCATTTTGTTCGTCACGCTTAGCGATAAAGAAGTCGCTTGAGGTCCAAAAGTCACTCTGACGAATGGCATCGTAAAGTTGGTCGAATAAAAACTCGGGCCCTTCGAGCAGTCGTGCCTCTAACAGGTTAGTGGCTATGGTGATGTCTTCACGGCCGAGAGTAATAGTGTCGTTTAACGTACGGACACTGTGGCCGATTTCGAGATTAGCATCCCACAGAAAGGCAATAAACTGACTGAGTGCCGCTTCTGCGGCGGGTGACAATATATCATTAAACAGGAACAGTAAGTCGACATCTGAGTGGGGATGCAGCTCCCCACGGCCATAGCCGCCTACGGCAATCAGGGAAATATCAAATTCCCTTAGACCGTGCTGTTCCCAAGCTTGCTTTACAAGGGCATCGACAAATTGACAGCGCTGCGTGACTAGCTCTTCAATCGGGGTTTTAGCCTTGAAACTGGCTAAAAGAGTCTGATTCTGTTCGATTAATGATTGTTTAGCGAGCAGAGCTATATTCATCGAGTCCCTTGTTTTTATTTTTGTTGGTTTGGCCTATCGCTCGTGATTGATGATGCGTGGGAAATCTTCATCCTCACGCAGGGTCAGTACTTCAACCCCTTTTTCAGTCACAAGTAGGGTATGTTCCCACTGGGCAGAATTTTTACCATCGGAGGTGGTAACCGTCCACTTATCATCGCGATCGAGTATGGTCGTGTGGCGACCGGCATTGATCATAGGTTCAATAGTGAAACACATGCCTGGGCGTAATACTGTATTATCGCCGTTGCGGTAATGCATGACCTGAGGTTCCTCATGGAAACCCGAGCCAATACCGTGGCCACAATAATCTTGCACGATGGAATATTTCTCAAGGCCTGTTTTGCTTGCTTTGATGAATTTTTCGATAGTATTGCCAATTTCACCCAGTTTTAGGCCCGGACGCACCTTACGAATGGCCAAATACAGGCTTTCTTGAGCGATGCGGCACAGACGTTTGTCTTTCGCGCTCACTTCACCGATTAAAAACATCTGCGAGGTATCGCCGTGATAACCGTCTTTAATCACTGTGATGTCGATATTGAGGATATCGCCTTCTTTCAATGGTGGGTTGTCGTTTGGAATACCGTGACAAATTACATGGTTTACAGAAGTGCAAATGGACTTAGGAAAACCATGATAGTTAAGCGGCGCCGAAATCGCACCTTGCTCTTCGGTATATTTGGCGCAGAGGTCATTGAGTTCATTGGTGGTCACGCCCGGCTTAACATGCGGAGCGATCATTTCTAATACCTGTGCGGCAAGTTTGCCCGCAGCACGCATTTTTTCAATTTCTTCAGCTGTCTTGATGACTATACTCATTGCGTTTTCTCTTGTGTCTTTAATGTCTGTTGGCCACGCAACCTAATGCAAAAATTTGTGCTTTAGGGCTATTTATGGTATAAAGCGCGCCGTTATGTTTAAGTCTTGATGAATTGTCCAAGCCAGCTTTTGCTCTGCTTAGATACTTGCAAGACTAAAGATGGCGGCCATTATACATGGCTATTTGTCTAAATACTAAATCACACACGTGTCGACACATTCTTCGGGGTGCCCTCAGTTATCAATTGCGGGGTCGAAGACATGGGATGCGTGGAGGTCTAACCCCCTAAATTTTAAGGTAATAGAAATGACTACAGTTTCAATGCGCGATATGCTTCAGGCCGGTGTCCACTTCGGTCACCAAACCCGTTACTGGAACCCAAAAATGAAGCCATTCATTTTCGGTGCTCGCAACGGTGTTCACATCATCAACCTTGAGCATACAGTGCCAATGTTCAATGAAGCGCTGGCTTTCATCAGCAACGTAGCTTCAAAGAAAGGTAAAGTATTATTCGTTGGTACTAAACGTGCTGCTGGCGAAGCGATCAAAGAATCTGCTCTGTCTTGTGATCAGTTTTATGTTGATCACCGCTGGTTAGGCGGTATGTTGACTAACTGGAAAACTGTTCGTCAGTCAATCAAACGTCTGAAAGAACTAGAAAGCCAATCAGTTGACGGTACTTTCGACAAGCTGACCAAGAAAGAAGCGCTGATGCGTACTCGTGAGCTTGAAAAGCTGGAAAAATCTTTAGGTGGTATTAAAAACATGGGCGGCCTGCCAGACGTATTATTCGTCATCGGTGCTGACCATGAGCATATCGCTATTAAAGAAGCTAACAACCTGGGTATCCCTGTTGTTGCAGTTGTTGATACTAACTCTGCGCCAGATGGTGTTAACTACATCGTTCCTGGTAACGACGACGCTATGCGTGCTATCCGCCTGTACACTTCTTCTGTTGCTGCTGCTGCAAAAGCTGGCCGTGGTCAAGATTTGGCTGTTCAAGCTGAGCAAGACGGTTTCGTAGAAGCCGAATAATAATAAGGCGCGATGATTATCATCACCCTTATTAACCAAGATTTTTGATTGGTTAACAGGGGCCATTCGGCCCCTGTTTTATATCTGCAAATTAGTCGATTTTTTATAGAGGATTTAACAATGGCAATTACTGCTGCCCAAGTTAAAGAACTGCGCGACCGTACTGGCGCAGGCATGATGGATTGTAAAAACGCTCTGACAGAAACTAACGGCGACATGGAGTTAGCAATTGACAACATGCGTAAGTCTGGTGCTGCTAAAGCTGCTAAAAAAGCGGGTAACATCGCTGCTGACGGTACAATTCTGATCAAGAATGGCGAAGGTTTCGCTGCGCTGTTAGAAGTTAACTGTCAAACTGACTTCGTTGCTAAAGATTCAAACTTCTTAGCATTCGCGAACGCAGTATTAGATGCCGCTGCTGCATCTAAAGTGACGCTTGAAGATTTAAAAGCACAGTTCGAAGACGCACGTGTTGCGTTAGTAACTAAAATCGGTGAAAACATCAACATTCGTCGTGTTGAGTACATCGATGGTGCAAACCTATCTTCATACCGTCACGGTGAGCGCATTGGTGTTGTTGTAGCCGGTGAAGCTGACGAAGAAACCTTAAAGCACATCGCAATGCACGTTGCTGCTTCTAAGCCTGAATACGTGAACCCAGAAGATGTTCCTGCAGAAATCGTTGCAAGAGAACAAGCTCTGCAAATCGAAATGTCAATGAACGAAGGCAAATCGGCAGAGATCGCTGAGAAGATGGTTCTTGGTCGTATGAAGAAGTTCACCGGTGAGATTTCTCTGACTGGTCAAGCTTACATCATGGAACCAAAGAAAACTGTTGGCGAAATTCTGAAAGAGAAAGGCGCTAAAGTCACTAACTTCATTCGTTTAGAAGTGGGTGAAGGTATTGAGAAGAAAGAAGAAGATTTCGCAGCTGAAGTTGCTGCTCAAATCGCTGCTTCTAAAAAGGCTTAATCGCCAACGCTAAATACCCCCAAGACCGCGGCAATAGCTGCGGTCTTGTTATGACCAGGATAAAAATTATGAGCACCAATCCAAAACCCGCATTTAGACGCATTCTTCTTAAATTAAGTGGCGAAGCACTGATGGGCGACGAAGGCTTCGGCATCGATCCCAAAGTATTAGATCGCATGGCTCAGGAAGTGAAAGAGCTGGTTGAGCTGGGTATTCAGGTGGGTGTGGTTATTGGTGGTGGTAATCTGTTTCGCGGTGAAGGCCTAGCAAAAGCAGGCATGAACCGTGTGGTGGGCGATCACATGGGTATGCTGGCAACGGTTATGAACGGCTTGGCAATGCGCGACGCCTTGCACCGTGCCTATGTTAATGCCCGTCTGATGTCAGCTATCCCGTTAAAGGGTGTGTGTGACGATTACAATTGGGCTGAAGCGATCAGCTTGCTAAAATCTGGCCGAGTGGTTATTTTTGCTGCCGGTACAGGTAATCCTTTCTGCACGACCGATTCTGCGGCCTGTTTACGCGGCATTGAAATCGAAGCTGAAGTTGTATTGAAAGGCACTAAAGTCGACGGTGTATACTCCGAAGACCCAATGAAGAACCCAGACGCCGTTAAGTATGATGAAGTGACTTATGCGGAAATTCTGGAAAAAGAATTAAAAGTAATGGACTTAGCAGCCTTTACTATGGCGCGTGATCACGACATGCCTATTTTAGTCTTCAACATGAACAAGCCTGGCGCTCTTCGCCGCGTTATCATGGGTGAAGAAGAAGGCACGCTGATCAGAGCGAAAAAAGTTATTTAATGACCAAGAAGGACATTTAACGTGATTGAGAACATTAAGAAAGATGCGCAAGAACGCATGGGTAAATGTGTAGACGCAACTAAAAACCAAATGGCAAAAGTACGTACAGGTCGTGCCCACCCAAGCCTGCTTGATTCAATTCAAGTGTCTTACTACGGTACTATGACACCACTGAACCAAGTGGCTAACGTGGGTGTTGAAGACTCTCGCACTCTGTCTGTGACTGTATTCGATCGTAGTGCTATCCAAGCCGTTGAAAAGGCCATTATGAGCTCTGATCTAGGTCTGAACCCTATGTCTGCAGGCGCGACATTACGTATTCCATTACCCGCGCTGACTGAAGAACGTCGTAAAGACTTCATCAAAGTGGTGCGTAACGAAGCTGAAAACGGTCGTATCGCTATCCGTAACGTACGTCGTGATGCTATTTCTGAAGTGAAAAAGCTTGAGAAAGCCAAAGCTTGTACTGAAGATGATGTTCGTCGCAGCGAAGAAGAAGTACAAAAGTTCACCGATGCTCATATTAAAAAGGTCGATGAGATTTTAGCGGCCAAAGAAATTGAGTTGATGGAAGTCTAATCTCAAGTTCGATAAGCTAGAGTTGATGCGCCGTGTAGGGGTATACTACACGGCGTTTGTCTATTTTAAAGGGCTGTATTAGATGTCATCCACAGTGGAACTTGATCCGCACCCTAGGACGAGTGAGAGTGATTTACACACTCAAACGACCTTGCCGGGACAATTACCCGAACTCGTGAAACAGTCGTTACCTAAGCATGTTGCCATTATCATGGATGGCAATGGGCGCTGGGCACAAACCCAAGGTAAACCACGAGTGTTGGGACATAAGGCCGGTGTTAAGGCCGTTAGAAGAGCCGTAAGCACGGCAAGCCAATTGGGCATTGAATCGCTAACGTTGTTTGCATTTTCTAGCGAGAATTGGCGTAGACCCGATAAAGAAGTCAGCTTGCTGATGGAATTGTTTTTTACCGTATTACAGCGCGAAATTAAATTGCTGCATAAAAATCAGGTTAAGCTGAAAATTATTGGTGATATCAGCCGTTTTTCGGCGCGATTACAGAAGCAAATTGCAGCTGCGCAAGAGAAAACATCAGGCAATACTGGCTTGGTTCTGAATGTTGCCGCTAACTATGGTGGCCGTTGGGACATACTTCAAGCAGCCCAAAAATTAGCGGAAAAGGTCGAAACTGGCGAAATGACCAGCAGTCAGTTCACCGAAGAAGCCTTAAGTGCACATTTGTGCATGCAAAATCAGAGTGAAGTTGATTTAATGATCCGCACGGGCGGGGACTGTCGCATCAGCAATTTTGTGCTGTGGCAGGCGGCCTATGCAGAATTGGTGTTTACCGACACCCTTTGGCCTGATTTCGATGAACAGGCTTTTCATGAAGCGATTGCCATTTTTGCAAGTCGCCAGCGCCGCTTTGGTTTGACTGGAAGTCAGATTGATGAGATGCGTGCATTGTAAAACCTCATGAGGGATTTTTTTTTGCTAAAACAACGAATAATAACAGCAATTTGGTTAGTTCCATTAGTTTTGGGGGCGATATTTTTACTCCCTGCCAACTACTTCGCTTGGGCCTTGGTCGGCGTCTTTCTCATTGCTGCAAAGGAATGGGGAAGAATTATCGATAATCAGTGTGACGTCACCCAGTGGAGCTTCACTTGTACGGTCGGTATCTTGTTGGTAGCACTTAATCTGATTGTGCCAATCGATGCGGTTTGGTTAAGCCATCAGTTACACCCTATCTATTTAGCCATTCTCTACATTGGCGCACTTTGGTGGTTTGCCTCACTGTTATTAGTGGTGACTTATCCTAAAAGCGCTAAGTTTTGGCAAAAGAATCCTATGTTTAAGTCCATGTTTGGACAGCTAACCTTAATACCTTGCTTTGTCGCCCTTATCGCGCTCAAATCCATTAGCTCGCAAGCTTCGCCTTATTACGGCCCTGTGTTGGTGTTATTGGTGATGTTGATTGTGTGGGCTGCGGATTCAGGCGCTTACTTCGTGGGCAAGGCGATAGGTAAAACCAAACTGATGCCAGCGGTTAGCCCAGCGAAAACGCTTGAAGGCTTACTCGGTGGTTTAGTGACCACTATGATAGTGGTTGGTGCGGTGATGTATTATTCGCCTGAGCAAGAACTGGGCTTAGTTGTGGCCGTGACCTTATTTGTTGCCTTAGTGTCAGCACTGGGTGATTTATCTGAAAGTATGTTTAAGCGCGCGGCCTGTATCAAAGATTCTGGCACCATTTTGCCAGGTCACGGCGGCGTGCTCGACCGCATCGACAGCCTGACAGCAGCCTTGCCGGTGTTTACCCTGATCTACATTGCATTCTGGATGTAACGCTATGCAAAATATGGTGATTTTGGGTGCTACCGGCTCTATAGGTGCCAGTACCTTAAGTGTGATCTCGGCTAATCCATTCGCTTATAGCGTGTATGGATTAGTGGCCAACGCGAGTGTTGATAAGATGCTTGCACTTTGTTTGGCGCATAAACCGAAAGTGGCGCATATGGTGGATGAAGCGGCAGCAAAACAGTTGCGTGCCGTTTTACCTGCGACGCTCAATATCCAAGTCACCACAGGCATGAACGATTTACTCGGTTTAGTGACCGCTGCCGAAGTGGATACTGTGATGGCGGCGATTGTTGGGGCTGCTGGGCTAGTACCGACGCTTGAAGCCGTAAAGGCGGGTAAGCGGGTATTACTGGCCAACAAAGAAGCCTTAGTCATGTCAGGTGAGCTGTTTATTGAGGCGACTAAGCGCTCTGGCGCTGTGCTCTTGCCTGTGGACAGTGAGCATAATGCCATCTTCCAATGTCTCCCCCAAGAAGTGCAAGCCAACCTTGGCCGTTGTGACTTAGCGGCATCGGGTATTTCCCATATTCTGTTAACCGGTTCTGGCGGACCTTTCCTGCGGTCGGATCTTGCGACACTGGCCGCCATGACGCCAGCCCAAGCCTGTAAACATCCTAATTGGTCCATGGGACCTAAAATCTCCGTCGACTCCGCCACTATGATGAATAAGGGCTTAGAGTTTATTGAGGCACGTTGGTTGTTTAACACTCAGGCTGAGCAACTTAAGGTTGTTATCCATCCGCAAAGCGTGATCCACTCTATGGTGCAGTACCGTGATGGTTCCGTTATTGCCCAAATGGGTAACCCAGATATGCGTACGCCTATTGCCCATTGCATGGCTTATCCGCAAAGAATTCATTCTGGCGTTGAACCTTTAGATTTTTTCAAAGTCGGACAGTTAAGCTTTTATGAACCTGATTTTGAACGTTTCCCCTGTTTAGCTCTGGCAATGGACGCGTGTGCCCAAGGCCAAGAGGCGACAACTGTGTTAAATGCAGCCAATGAGATTGCTGTTGAAGCGTTTTTACAGGGACAAATTGGCTTTACTCAAATTGCAAAAGTGAACGAAGCTTGTTTAGTGACTGTGCCTAAGCGCCCTATGGGCAGCATAGAAGATATTTTAGCCTTAGATGCGCAAACCCGCGTCTATGCGCGTGAGACCTTAGCAAGCATCGCTTAGCAATGGCTGAGTGATTAAATCAATGACGTAAGGAGTGGGATGTTAGATTTTTTATGGAACTTAGGTTCTTTCATCGTTGCACTGGGCCTGTTAATCACCGCCCACGAATACGGCCATTTCTATGTCGCACGCCGTTGTGGTGTCAAAGTCGAACGTTTCTCCATTGGTTTCGGTAAGGCGATTTGGCGTCGTGTCGGTAAAGACGGCACTGAATACGTGTTAGCCATGATCCCACTCGGTGGCTATGTCAAAATGCTCGATGAGCGCGTCGAAGACGTCCCTGAAGCATTAAAAGATCAAGCATTCAATCGTAAAACCGTATGGCAGCGCATTGCGATTGTGGCTGCTGGCCCGATTGCGAATTTTATTTTTGCCATCGTTGCCCTGTATTTTATGTATCTGATTGGTGTGCCATCACTGAAGCCTGTGATCACCTCGACGACCCCCGGGACTGCCGCCGCGCAAATTCAGGTCACAGAGCCCATGCAAATTATGGCCATTTCCGGCCAGGCTGTGCGTAACTGGGAAGAAGTGAATTTAGCCTTAGTGGGCCACATAGGCGATGAAAGCCTGAGTGTATCGCTGACGCCATTGAGCGGTTTGCAGGGCCTAGATTCCAGCGCGCGCTCTTATACCTTAGATACCCGCAATTGGCATTTTGATCCTGAAAAAGAATCGCCGATTACCACCTTAGGTTTAGGGATATATCGCCCCGAAATCGACCCGACAATAGCTGCAATTAGCCCTGACAGCGCTGCTGCCAAGAGCGAGCTGAAAGTCGGCGATACCTTAGTGGCGATAAATGGTAAAAATTATACCGATTGGCAGGCTTTTGTTGACATTATTCAACATTCTGCCAATGTGCCTGTGAGCTTAACTGTGCGTCGTAATGGCGAACAGTTTAACGTGGCAGTGACACCGTTAAGCAGCAAAAGCGCCGATGGCCAAGAGATAGGTATGCTGGGGGTGAGCCCAACCCAAGCGCCATGGCCAGACAATATGCGTTTACAACTTGAATATGGACCAATCGATTCTTTCGGCATCGCAGCGGATAAAACATGGCAACTTGTTGCTGTGAGCTTTAAGATGATTGGCAAATTATTTACCGGCGATGTGTCGGTGAAAAACCTGAGTGGACCCATCTCGATCGCACAGGGTGCGGGCAGTAGTGCAAACTATGGCTTGGTCTATTTTCTCGGGTTCCTCGCGCTCATCAGCGTTAATTTAGGCATCATTAACTTGTTGCCTTTACCTGTGCTCGATGGGGGACACCTGCTGTATTACTTTATTGAAGTAATAACTGGTAAACCTGTACCTGAAAAGGTGCAGGAAATAGGATTCAGATTTGGGGCAGCAATACTGCTGATGTTGATGAGCATTGCGCTTTTCAATGATTTTGCCCGACTCTGAGCAAGGACAGACTAATAATTAGAAGTGCTCTATGAGATTGAATAAACTTTTTGCCTCGATGTTATTCGTCGGTGCGTCGTTTTCAGGGACTGTGTTGGCTGATACTTTCCAACCGTTTGAAGTGACCGACATCCAAGTTGAAGGTTTGCAGCGAGTTGCACTCGGTGCTGCCCTGTTAAGCTTACCAGTAAAAGTAGGTGACACTGTTGACCAGTTAAGAATTCAACAAGCCATTAAAAGCTTGTATGCATCGACTAACTTTGAAAATGTCTCCGTGAGCCGAGATGGCGGCGTATTAGTGGTGAAAGTCACTGAACGTCCTACCATCAGTGCCGTGACATTCGATGGCAACAAAGACATTAAAGACGAACAGTTACAGGAAAGTCTGGACGGTTCTGGCGTTAAAGTCGGTGAGTCGCTCGATCGCACTATGTTGACCGGTATTGAAAAGGGTCTGCAGGATTTCTACTACGGCGTGGGTAAATACGGCGCTAAAGTGGAAGCTCAAGTGATCAACTTACCCCGTAACCGGGTTGAGCTGAAATTTAAGTTCACCGAAGGTTTAGCGGCCGAAATACGCCAAATTAACGTGGTCGGTAATCATGAGTTCACCGATGCTGAGTTGATTGGCATGCTGGAACTTAAAGATTATGTGGCTTGGTGGGATCTGTTCGGCGAGCGCCGTTATCAGAAGCAAAAGCTGCAGGCCGATCTCGAGACCATCAAAACCTATTATCACAATAAAGGTTATATCCGCTTTGAAGTCACCTCGACTCAAGTGGCGATGACACCTGACCGTAAAGGTTTATATATCACCATCAACGTAGATGAAGGTGAGAAATATAAAGTTAAAGAAGTAAACCTGACGGGTGATTTGATGGGCCGTGAAGAGTTGATGAAATCAATTCTGCCGATCAAAGCGGGTGATATGTACAACGGCGGTGATGTGACTTTCACCGAAGAAATGTACAGCAAGTATTTAGGCCGCTTCGGTTATGCCTATCCAGAAGTCAAAACGTATCCTGAAATTGATGATAAGACTAAAGAAGTGACCTTAAACATCAATGTTAAACCGGGTAAACGTGTTTACGTGCGTGCGATTAACTTTACTGGTAACACAGTGACCAAAGATGAAGTGATGCGCCGTGAACTGCGTCAGATGGAAGGGGCTTGGTTAAACTCAGCGCAAGTTGAGCAATCTAAAGCGCGTCTTAACCGTTTGGGCTTCTTCGAAACCGTTGACACTGAAACGATTCAAGTGCCAGGTACCGATGATTTAGTCGATGTTGCGGTGAAAGTGAAAGAGCAGCCGTCGGGCTCATTCAACGCCGGTGTCGGTTATGGTACTGAATCAGGCCTGAGCTTACAGTTTGGTGTGCAGCAAAATAACTTCTTAGGCACAGGTAACCAAGCGGGTATCAGCTTGAGCACCAACAAGTATTCTAAGAACGTTAACTTATCTTATACCGATCCGTATTGGACGAAAGATGGCGTGAGTTTAGGGGGGAGCGTTTATTGGAGCGAGTTTGACGCCAATGAAGCTAACTTAGAGCGTTATAAAAACAGTTCTTACGGTGTGGCGTTGAACTCGGGTTTCCCGATCAACGAATACAATCGTATCAATGGTGGCATAGGCTATCGTCATAACACGATTTCTGAAATTTCTGCCTATGAACAAGCACTGCGTTTCTATAACATCTACCGTGATGACGATCCAAATGCGGACTTAAGTTTCGATAACTTTGAACTGAGTCTGGGCTGGTATCGTAGCACCTTGAACCGTGGCACTTTCCCAACAGACGGCTCGTCTCAGCGTTTGAACGGTAAAATGACTTCGCCAGGGTCTGATTTACAGTACTTTAAGACAGACTTTGACACTAACTTCTATTTCCCTATTAACCGTAGTCAGAGCTTTGTGCTCTTGGCCCGTGGTCGATTAGGTTATGGTAACGGTTATGGTCAATTTAATGATAACGACCAAATTCTGCCTTTCTGGGAAAACTATTACTCAGGTGGTAGCAGTTCACTGCGAGGCTTTAAGTCTAACTCTGTGGGGCCTCGTTCATTCTATCTCTACCGAGGTAGTGAACCATGTGCACCGGATCCATCGGGCGATGGTTGTAGTTTGCCGGGCGATCCTAACAGTATCCAAGTGAGTTCTGGCCGTTCGATCGGTGGTAACGCCCTTGCGACAGCGAGCATGGAGTTGATTGTACCGACGCCATTCTTGGATGAGGCTTACACTAACTCAGTGCGTACGAGTTTCTTCGTTGATGCGGGTAACGTTTGGGATACTGAGTTTGATTACAATGCATATCAAACACTTCCAGCGGACGAGTTTGCTAAGTTACAGGACTACAGTGATCCAGCACGCCTGCGCGCTTCTTGGGGCTTAAGTGTGCAGTGGTTATCACCTATGGGTCCTATGGTGTTTAGCTTAGCGTGGCCGATTAAAGAATACGAAGGCGACCAAACAGAGATCTTCTCTTTCAATATTGGCAAAACTTTTTAAAAGGCATACACTCGGCAAGTTTTGCTGACTATAACAAGGTAACAAGGAGTTTATTTTGAACAAGATGGTAAATCGCGCGCTGATGACGTTAGTTTTGTTAGGCGCGCCGTTAATGGCACATGCTGAGAAAATTGCCGTAGTGGATATGGGGGCTGTGTTCGAACAGCTGCCACAACGTGAACAGATCTCTCAATCTCTGAAGAAAGAGTTTGGCGATCGCATGGCTGATGTCCAAAAAATGCAAGAAGAAATGCGCTCTCTAATGGAGAAGCAGCAACGTGACGGTGCGTTAATGAACGATGCACAAAAAACGGAACTGGTTCGTAAAATGGAATCGCTAAAATCTGAATATCAGTTAAAAGGCAAAGCATTGGATGAAGACTTACGTCGTCGCCAAGGTGAAGAGCAAAATAAACTGTTAGTTAAAGTGCAGAAAGCCATCAACACTATCGCTGAAAAAGACCAATATGATTTGGTATTACAACGTGGTGCAGTCATTTATGTTAAGCCTAACGCTGACATCAGTGGCAAAGTGGTTGAAGCCTTAAGCAAAGGCAAGTAATAGATGAAAAGTGTGACTTTAAAAGAGCTAGGCCTGTTATTAGACGGTGATATTCAAGGCGACGAAACGCTAATTATTAATAGTGTGGCGACCTTAGAACATGCCAAAGCAGGTCAAATCTCTTTTTTAGCCAACAGTAAATATCGCTCTCAGCTTGAGGAGACTCAAGCGAGTGCGGTGTTATTGTCAGCTAAAGATGCGCAGGATTATCAAGGTACTGCGTTAATTGTAAAAGATCCTTATGTCGGTTTTGCCCGTGTTGCCCAGTATTTGGACACTACGCCTAAAGCGGCGGTGGGTATCCATCCTTCGGCTCAAATTGACGCTTCTGCCCATATAGGTGAAGGTGTTGCGATTGGGGCGAATGCGGTTATTGGTGCGAACGTCATTTTAGGTGAAAATGTCCAGATAGGTGCCGGTGTCGTGCTCGGACAAGATGTGGTTATTGGCTCAAAAACGCGTTTGTGGGCTAATGTCACTGTCTATCACGATGTGCATTTAGGACAAGATTGTATTATCCATTCGGGCGCTGTATTAGGCTCCGATGGTTTTGGTTATGCCAATGAACGCGGTCAGTGGATTAAAATCCCACAAACGGGCGGCGTTCGTATCGGCGATCGGGTTGAGATAGGTGCGAATTCAACGGTAGATCGGGGGGCATTAGGCCATACCGAGATCCACGATGGGGTGATTATCGATAACCAAGTACAAATTGCCCATAACGATATTATCGGTGAGAATACCGCTATCGCTGGCAGTACGACCATCGCAGGCAGTGTCACTATTGGTAAATATTGTATTATTGGTGGTAGTTGTGCCATCGCAGGTCATTTGAGCATTGCCGATGGTGTGCATGTGTCTGGTGCTACGAATATTACCACTAATATGCGTGAGCCCGGTTTATACTCTTCTGCCACAGTGGCAATGGACAATAAACTTTGGCGTAAAAACACAGTTCGTTTCCGTCAGTTAGATGAACTGTTCCAGCGTGTTAAAACGTTGGAAAAAAATTTAAAAACACCAGATTAATTGCTCCAAGGCAATTTGAGGAACTCGGTTCGTGTCTAATCAAATGAACACTATGGATATTAAAGAAATACTTAAATATCTACCCCATAGATATCCATTCCTATTGATCGATCGTGTGCTTGATTACACTCCTGGTGTTAGTCTGCAGGCGATCAAAAACGTTTCAATAAATGAGCCATTTTTTCAGGGACATTTCCCGGTTCAGCCTGTGATGCCAGGCGTGCTTATTTTAGAAGCCATGGCGCAGGCAACTGGCCTGTTAGCCTTTAAAACCATGAGTAGTGATGTGCCACCTCCAGGGGTGTTGTATTACTTTGCTGGTATCGACAATGCGCGTTTTAGACGTGTGGTTGAGCCAGGAGATCAAAT
This sequence comes from Shewanella sp. DAU305, assembly GCF_026802235.1. Lineage (NCBI taxonomy): Bacteria > Pseudomonadati > Pseudomonadota > Gammaproteobacteria > Alteromonadales > Shewanellaceae > Shewanella > Shewanella sp. DAU305. The sequence goes on along the minus strand of NZ_CP113808.1, from coordinate 3,744,587 downwards.
CCATTTTGATGTCAAAATGATTAAAGAGCGCCGCGGGATTGGCGTCTTCTACGGTGAGGCCAAAGTGGATGGTGAAGTGGTTTGTTCCGCTGAAATCATGTGTGCCCGCAGAGAGATTAGTCAGTGATAGATACATTAGCGTTTGTGCATCCCGATGCAAAAATTGGCAATAACGTCACCATTGGCCCTTGGACCTATATCGGTGCAGGCGTTGAAATTGGTGATGATTGTTGGTTGAGTTCCCATGTGGTTGTTAAAGGCCCAACGATTATCGGCAAAGGTAATCGTATCTTTCAATTCGCCTCAGTAGGCGAAGAATGCCAAGACAAAAAGTACGCTGGCGAACCCACACGACTGATCATTGGTGACAATAACGTCATCCGTGAAAACGTGACTATCCACCGCGGTACAGTCCAAGATAACAGTGAGACGCGTATTGGGTCGAACAACCTGTTTATGAACTATGTACATATCGCCCATGACTGTGTGGTCGGCGACAATGTGATCATGGCCAATAACGCTTCTATCGCGGGTCACGTACATGTGGGTGATTGGGCGATTTTAGGCGGCATGACAGGTGTTCACCAATTTGTGCATATCGGTGCCCATGCGTTTACTGCAGGTTGTTCTTTAGTGCTGCAGGATGTACCTCCCTTTGTGATGGCGGCGGGTCAACCGACGATTCCACGCGGTTTAAACAGCGAAGGCATGAAACGTCGTGGTTTTTCTAAAGAAAGCCAATTGGCAGTGCGCCGTGCTTATAAAACCTTATATCGCAGCAGCTTGACAGTTGAAGAAGCGATTGAAGCGTTGGCTGAAGATGCGCAGAGCGATGAGCAAGTGAAATTGTTCCTTGAATTTGTAAAGTCATCGAATCGCGGCATTATTCGCTAACTTGATGACCACACGACAACAAAAGGGCATTTTTATGCCCTTTTGTATTATTGGCTTAAGCCTATTGGGTGGTTAGACGTTGTCGTTAGCAATGTCCTTGTGTATTCAACCATCAATGAGCTTAATCATTAATTTACAGCAGTATGGCTTGGCATGATGCGTTTTAGCTGTTGTTCGCCCCGTCATCCAATGTCATTCATTCATGAGACATGATTGGTTTATGAGCAATAAAACTCCATTAGTGTTTGCCATGGTTGCCGGAGAACTCTCGGGCGATATTTTAGGCGCAGGTTTAATGGCGGCGCTGCAAAAGACTCATCCCGATGCGCATTTTGTCGGTATCGGTGGTCCCCGCATGGAAGCCCTTGGCTTTAAATCCCTGTTTGCGATGGAAGAACTCGCCGTGATGGGAATTGTTGAAGTGCTATCCCGTTTGCCTCGCTTATTAACAGTACGTGCCTCCCTGATTAAAGAGATTACCGCGCTTAAGCCCGATTGTTTTATTGGCATTGATGCACCGGACTTTAATATTGGTCTTGAGCTTAAACTCAAAGCGCGCGGCATTAAGACGGTCCATTATGTGAGTCCGTCTGTGTGGGCGTGGCGCCCAAAACGGATATTCAAAATCGCCAAGGCTACTCATATGGTGCTATCGCTGTTGCCCTTTGAGAAAGCGTTTTACGATCAGCATCAGGTGCCTTGTACCTTTGTGGGTCATACTTTGGCTGACGATATTCCTTTCCAAAGTGATAAGGCCGCAGCCCGTGCCTTGCTTGGATTAGATGCCGATGCTGAATATTTAGCGATTCTGCCCGGTTCCCGCGGTGGAGAGCTAAAGCAACTGGCTGAGCCTTTTGTGAAGGCGGCTTTACTGATTAAACAGAACTTCCCTGATATACGTTTTGTGACGCCGCTGGTGAATCAAAAACGCCGTGACCAATTTGAGCAAGCACTGAAGGATTTTGCGCCTGATCTTGAAATCCACATGATTGAAGGCCTGTCCCGTGAAGTGATGGCAGCGGCCGATGGTATTTTATTGGCATCTGGCACTGCGACGTTAGAAGCCATGTTAGTCAAGCGTCCTATGGTGGTGGCTTATCGCGTGAGCCCGATAACCTATCGCATTGCTAAGCGCATGATGCAGGTCGAGCGTTTCTCGTTACCGAATTTGCTTGCTGGAAAAGATCTCGTCCCAGAACTTATCCAAGAAGATTGCACCCCAGAGAAAATTGCGGCTGTCGTGACCCTTGAGCTCAATCGCGATTTTGCGCCGCTCAAAGCCGAGTTTGAAGCATTACACCAAGTATTACGTCGTGATGCGAGCTTAAAAGCTGCTGAAGCGGTAATGGCGCTGGTTGAGCCTAAACACACTCAGGCTAAATCGCCGGAGGCTAATTAGTGGCAACCTATAAAAGTTTAAATGAAGCCGATTTGCTGGCCTTTTCGACGGGGTTGATTGCCGGAGTGGATGAAGTCGGCCGTGGCCCCTTAGTCGGCGACGTCGTCACTGCCGCAGTGATTTTGGATCCGAGCAAGCCCATCAGTGGCCTGAATGATTCGAAAAAACTCACTGAGAAGCGCCGCGAAGCACTGTTCGATGAGATTTGTGATAAAGCTTTGTGTTATCACGTTGGCCGCGCCAGTCCTGCTGAAATTGATGAGTTGAATATTCTGCACGCCACTATGCTGGCGATGCAGCGTGCGGTTGCTGGGCTTAATATTGCCCCTGAGCTTGTGCTTGTGGATGGCAATCGTAGCCCCATCTTTGTTGCCCATAATGGCGCTGGGCTTACCAGTCACAGCATCGTTAAAGGTGATGGTTTAATTGCTAGCATCAGCGCCGCTTCGATCATCGCGAAAGTGACGCGGGATCGTGAGATGGACGTGCTCGATGCTGCTTATCCGCAATACGGTTTTGCTCAGCATAAGGGCTATCCAACTAAGGCACACTTTGCGGCTATCGCTGAACATGGTGTGTTTGACCAGTATCGTAAAAGTTTCAAACCCGTCAAAGCATTACTGGGACTGTGAGCGCTGATTTTAGCATTTAACCCAAACAAGCCGAAATAGGTATCTTGAGGTTGTTTGGGTATATAGTTGCCGTTATCCTGCAAAGTCACTGGCTCTGGCTGCGTGACTTTGTTAGGCTGCTTTCTAGTTATTGTTAACCTGCTATTCAAAGATAATCCTAATTATGTCCGATCCTCGTTTTGTGCATCTTCGTGTCCACAGTGACTTCTCTATGACCGATGGCGTGGCCAAGGTTAAGCCGATTTTGGCGCAGGTGGAAGCGCAGGGAATGGCGGCTGTCGCCCTGACTGATCAAAACAACTTTTGTGGTTTGGTGAAGTTTTACAGTGGTTGCCATGGTGCGGGGATTAAGCCGATTATCGGCGCCGATTTTTGGATGCAAGTGCCTGGATTTGAAGGCGAATTATGCGCCTTGACCATTATTGCGATGAACAATGTCGGTTATCAGAATCTGACTCAAATTATCAGTCAGGCCTATTTGCGTGGCCAAGTGGCTGGCCGTGTAGTGATAGACCAAGAGTGGTTACTCACCTATAACGAAGGCATTTTGTTGTTATCAGGTGCCAAAGAAGGCGATCTGGGTAAGGCGCTGCTCAAGGGCAATGGCACACAAGTCGAATCTTTATGTGAGTTTTATCAAACCCATTTCGCCGATCGCTATTTTCTTGAACTTATCCGCACTGGACGCCCAGACGAAGAGCGCTATCTGCACATGGCTGTGGCCTTAGCGCAGGAGAAGGGCATCCCTGTGGTGGCTACTAATCAGGTGGTGTTTCTTAAACCCGAAGATTTTGATGCCCACGAAATTCGGGTGGCAATTCACGATGGCTTTACCCTTGCCGATCCTCGCCGACCTAAAAAATACAGTGAACAGCAGTATTTGCGTAGCGAAGAGGAAATGTGTGAACTATTCGCCGACATTCCTGCGGCGTTGGCGAACAGTGTCGAAATCGCTAAACGCTGTAATGTAACGATCCGTTTATACGAATATTTCCTGCCCAACTTCCCGACGGGCGATATGTCCATCGAAGACTTTCTGGTCGATTGTTCGAAGAAGGGTCTTGAAGAGCGGCTCGAGTTTTTGTTCCCCGATCCTGAAGTGCGCGCCGAGAAACGCGGCGAATACGATGAGCGCCTCGATATCGAACTTAAAGTGATCAACCAGATGGGGTTCCCTGGTTACTTCTTGATCGTAATGGAGTTCATCCAATGGGGTAAAGATAACGGTATTCCAGTTGGGCCTGGTCGTGGCTCGGGCGCGGGTTCACTCGTGGCCTATGCGCTTAAGATTACCGATTTAGACCCATTGGAATTTGATTTACTGTTCGAGCGATTCCTCAATCCAGAGCGGGTTTCCATGCCCGACTTTGACGTCGACTTTTGTATGGATAGGCGTGATGAGGTTATTGATCACGTGGCCGAATTGTACGGCCGTGAAGCTGTATCGCAAATCATCACCTTCGGTACTATGGCGGCGAAAGCGGTAATCCGTGACGTTGGCCGTGTGCTGGGTCATCCCTATGGTTTTGTTGACCGAATTTCTAAACTCATTCCACCAGAACCAGGCATGACGCTGGCGAAAGCGTTTGAGGTTGAGCCTGCACTGCAAGAATCTTATGATGGCGATGAAGACGTCAAAGATCTGATCGACATGTGCCGTAAGCTCGAGGGCGTAACCCGTAACGCCGGTAAGCACGCCGGTGGTGTGGTTATCGCACCGACAAAAATTACCGATTTTGCGCCGCTCTATTGCGATGCAGAAGGCAAAAATCCAGTAACACAATTCGATAAAAACGACGTTGAAACCGCAGGGCTGGTTAAGTTCGACTTCTTGGGGTTAAGAACCCTGACGATTATCGACTGGGCGCTCGAGATGGTGAACAAGGTCGAAGTGAAAAATGGGCGTAAACCAATACGGATTGAGGCGATTTCACTCACAGATCCCGCCTGTTTCCGTCTGCTGCAAAAGTATGAAACCACAGCGGTATTCCAGCTCGAATCCCGTGGTATGAAGGATTTGATTAAGCGTCTGCAGCCCGACTGTTTCGAAGACATGATTGCACTGGTGGCACTATTCCGTCCGGGGCCGTTGCAATCGGGCATGGTAGATAACTTTATCGAACGTAAGCATGGGCGCGAGGAAGTCTCGTACCCAGATTCTCAGTATCAACATGAATCGCTTCGTGAGCTGTTATCGCCGACCTACGGCATTATTCTGTATCAAGAGCAGGTGATGCAGATTGCGCAGGTGCTGTCGGGCTACACCCTTGGCGGCGCCGACATGCTGCGCCGTGCTATGGGTAAGAAAAAGCCCGAAGAGATGGCCAAGCAGCGCAGTATCTTTAAAGAAGGCGCAATCAATAACGGCGTCGATGGCGACTTGTCGATGAAGATCTTCGACTTAGTGGAAAAGTTCGCCGGCTACGGTTTTAACAAATCTCACTCAGCCGCCTATGCGTTGGTGTCTTATCAGACCTTATGGCTAAAAACCCATTATCCTGCGCAGTTTATGGCGGCGGTAATGTCGGCCGATATGGACAACACAGATAAAATTGTGACCTTGGTCGATGAATGTGAGCGTATGGGGCTACCGCTCATTCCTCCGGATGTGAACAAAGGCTTGTTCAAATTTACCGTTGATGATGATCTGCGCATTGTTTATGGCATTGGTGCCATTAAAGGTGTGGGTGAAGGCCCAGTTGAATCGATTTTAGAGGCGCGTAAGGATGGCCCCTTCGTGGATCTATTCGATTTTTGCGCCCGCATCGATTTGAAAAAACTCAATAAACGCGTGATTGAAAAGCTTATCTGCGCGGGCGCACTCGATACTCTTGGACCGCATCGTGCGTCTATGATGGCAACCTTGCCCGAAGCGATTCGCGCCGCCGATCAACACGCCAAAGCCGAGGCGATTGGTCAACACGATATGTTTGGTTTGCTCAACAGTGAACCCGAAGACAGCAAGCAGCAGTTTGTTGAATGTACCCCTTGGCCGGATAAAATTTGGCTCGAAGGCGAGCGTGAAACCTTAGGCTTGTATTTGACCGGTCATCCGATCAATCAATATTTAAAAGAGCTTAAGCATTACACGTCCGGTCGTTTGAAAGATGTGCATCCGACCGAGCGCGGTAAAACCGCTAAGGCTGCGGGGTTAGTGGTGGCAACTCGAGTGATGCTGACTAAGCGCGGCTCAAAAATGGGCCTATTGACGCTTGACGATAAGAGCGCGCGTCTTGAAATCATGTTGTTTACCGAAGCCTTTGAAAAGTTTAATCATCTGCTGGAGAAAGACCGCATCCTCATTTGTGAAGGTGAGGTGAGTTATGATGATTTCGCCGGCGGCAACCGCATGACGGCACGAAATATCATAGATATCAGTGAGGCGCGAAGTCACTTTGCTAAGGCGCTAGAAATCGATATGGATGGCAGTGAGTTAACGCCATCTGCCCTCGATACCTTCGAGCAAGCCCTAAGCCCGTGGCGTAACGGCGCTGTGCCTGTGGTGATCAACTACACTCAAGCCCAAGCCAAAGGTCAATTTAGACTCGCCGATGCTTGGCGAGTGAATCCGACCGATGACTTGATGCTCTCGCTTGAATCGCTGCTCGGGCCAAATAAGGTGAGAATTTTATTCTAATGTTGGCGAATGTCTTAGGTGCAAACAGATGAAATTAATCTATGTCGGCTAAGCTTGACGAGCCATTAGCAGCTGGCGATCTCAGCATGCATATCAGTGCTTTTTTGGCTGCGCAACCCTTAGCGCCTGACTGCAAGTTAGTGCTGGCTTACAGTGGCGGGGTTGATTCCGAAGTCTTAGCCTTTGGTTTAAGTCAGTTTGCGCGGCAACATCCTAAGTTTAACTATCAGTTGGTGTATGTGCACCATGGCCTAAGCGATAACGCTGATGCTTGGGCGCAGCATTGTCTTGAGCGCGGTCAACATTATGGTTTACCCGTGACGGTTGAGCGAGTGACAGTTAATCGCGGACCCAGATTAAGCCTTGAAGCCGAAGCACGAAAAGTCCGTTATCAAGCGATTGAACGGCATTTAACTGCAAATGATGTGTTGTTGACGGCCCACCATGAAGACGATCAGCTTGAGACTATCTTACTGGCGCTCAAACGTGGTCAGGGACCGAAAGGGCTGGCGGCCATGGGGCAAGAACAAGCATTAGCACAAGGCAGACAACTGCGGCCGTTGTTGGATATCAGCCGTGAGCAGATTGAAGCCTACGCAAAACAGCAAGGCTTAGTGCATATCGAAGATGAAAGTAATCAAGACGATAAGTTCGATCGTAATTTTTTACGTTTAGAAATCATTCCCCGTTTAAAAGCGCGCTGGCCGAGTATTGCGACAACTGCGAGTCGCAGCGCGGCATTGTGCGCCGAGCAACAGGCAACGTTGGATTTACAGGTGAGTGAACGTTTACCTTTATGGTTAACCCAAGCGCCTTACCATACTCAAAGTGTATTTAAGCTCGAGGGTTTTGCCGAGCAGTCAGCCGACTGGCAAGCGTTACTCTTGCGGGGATTTATCGAATCACAAGGTTTTGCCTTGCCCTCAAAGGTGCAGCTTAATCAGATCATCACTCAGCTTTTAACCGCGAAAGATGATGCCAAAGTGCATATTCGAGTGGGTGAGTGTGAAATCCGCCGCTTTGCTAATCAAGTGTATTTATTTAAGTATCACGCCCGCATGCGTCATGCTAAGCCTGCTAGCTGGACATTTCCTTCGCAGCTCCTAAATCCTTTAGTGCAGGGCGACGTTACTCAAGTGGACGTGACTCAATCAGACGTTACTCAATTGGATGTGACTCAATTGGACGTGACGTCTGCGGGTATTACTTGTGGTGAGACGATACTTCTCAGTGCCTCTAAACAAGGGCCTAGAGCTCGCTTTCCTCGGCCAGATGAAGTGGTGAGTGTGCGTTATCAACTTGCGGGGCAATGTCGCTGTCATCCCCATTCCCGTGGCAAGGGCCGAGAATTAAAGAAACTGTGGCAAGAGTTTGGCGTTCCGCCTTGGGTACGTGAAAAGGTCGGTTTCGTGTTTTATAACGAGCAACTGGTTATGGCGATTGGGCTGTGGGTTGAAAAAAGCTTTATTCTTGAGTCGAATGGACTAGGTTTGCAGGTATCTCAAGCTTCTGTTTAAGTGCTTGTTTAAGCTTTTTTTCAAGAGCTTGTTCAAGTGCCTGTTGGCGAAGCAAGGGTTTCAGGTTGGGAGTTGTCGCAGGTGTATTTGTGAGTGGTTGCAGCATTATTCTTTTGAAGTAGGAAAGCAGCAAAGTAAGAAAGAGTAGGTCGCAGCACGTCAGTTTGATTCGAATCTTCCTTGAGATCTACATTGAGATATTAACTTTCCTTTCGTTTTGAACCTTCACCGATTACGCGCTGCGAGTGAGTTATCGCATTTCATTTGGCATCCCTGCGCGTCTAAACTAATTGATTTTGGCTGAGTTTATAGCAGTTACGTCCCGCTGCTTTGGCTTGATATAGCGCCTTATCGGCAAGTTCATAAAGTTGTTCGGCTTCAATGGTATCGTGTGATTCTGCCGCACCTAAACTACAGCTCACTCCAAACTGGGTGAAACTACTGTGCTGATTGATGGCCGAGACAATCCGTTCGCACAATAAGCCTGCCGCATGAATATTGCCTTGGACAATAATAACGAATTCGTCACCGCCGATACGGAATGCTTGATCCGTATTACGTATGGTCGCACGAATGATGTCGCCAAATTCCTTCAGAATATAATCACCACATTTATGGCCGAATTTATCATTTAGCTGTTTAAAGTTATCTAAATCGAGCACTATGAGTGCGACAGAACCTTGTTTTCTATGGGCTCTAGCGGTCGCATTGCTAAGACTTTGACTGTAGTAATGGCGATTACCTAAACCTGTGAGCGAGTCAAACATAGCTTGCATCGACATTTCTTGGTATTGCATTGCATTTAATAACGGTTGCAATAACAGCGGCTCAATCTCTTTCAGGTTTGAGGTTTGCGATGGCGTCAGTGGCGTCAATAACTGGTATTGAATCGTCAGCGGCATACCAGCACATATCAGCTGTCGTTTGACGCTGATACCATAACGTTTGCCCCAGCTTAATTTATGTTCGCCATAACTTAAGCGCACACCTTGGATCGGCAAGTGTTGTCCCAGCACTTTGCCATAGCAGGCAAAGACTGTCCTTGGATCTAAACTGGCGTGCAGTTGTTGGATCACTTGTACCAAGTCCAATGGATTATCATTGGGACTATAATGTTCTGTTTGATAGCGATATTCGTCGGGATATAGCTCGGTCGCTAGGCCAAAGTCCATAATCATCACTCCAGCAAATGTTAGTGCGATACATCTCTTACCTAGTCTAAGCAAATACCGTGCCGTTATATTTGTTAATAAAATTTGTCTTTGTTAGTCATTCAGTTAAGCTTAAAACTCAGCGTTAGCTTTTTTGACACGTCAGCATTTTGACAGGAGTCATAGCCCCAATGGAACATAGCTTCTTAATCCAAGTACTACTTATGTTAGTGATTGCCATTGTGGCTATTGCTGTGCTGCGCCGTTTGGACTTACCCGCAATTCTGGCTTATTTACTCACTGGTGTAGTGAGTGGACCGAGCGGTTTTCATTGGTTTACCCAGCATCAAATGCAATCTGTCGCTGAACTTGGGGTTGTGCTACTGATGTTTACCTTAGGCTTAGAGTTCTCTGTGCCGCGGCTGTGGGCCATGCGCCGTACCGTATTTGGCTTAGGCAGTGCACAGATGGTAATAACGACCCTGTTGACTATGGGCGTGGCCCTGTTGTGTGGTCTTAATTGGGTCGAAGCCTTAGTTATCGGAGCTGCCATTGCTTTATCATCCACTGCCATCGTCCTTAAATTACTCAATGAGCAAGGATGGTTGCGTCGTCGTCATGGTGAGCTATCCGTCAGTGTCTTATTATTCCAAGATTTAGCGGTGGTGCCGCTGTTGATCCTATTGCCATTACTGGCCAATGGCGGCGAACCTTTGATCGTTGCGGATATCGCCTTTGCTTTGCTGAAAGGTATTTTGGCTTTTTTCCTCTTAATGGCTTTCGGTAAATGGGCACTGCCGCGGATTTTTGACGAAGTTGCCCGCTCCCGCTCTAACGAACTGTTCGTGTTATCAACGCTGGTGGTGGCCTTAGTCACTGGAGCGTTCACCCAATGGCTTGGATTATCCATGGCGCTGGGGGCATTTATGGCGGGTATGCTGCTGGGAGAAAGCCAGTACCGCCGCCAACTTGAGGCCGATATCCGGCCTTTTCGTGATCTATTGATGGGGCTGTTTTTCATCTCCATAGGCATGATGCTGGACTTTACCTTAGTGATGCGTTTCTGGTGGCAGATATTGCTGATTTTAGTGGCGGTTGTGCTTGGTAAGGCGCTGATCATTCATGGCATTTTAAGACTAGTAGGCGAGCCTTTTCGAATTTCGATGAGCACTGCCATGAGCCTAGCCCAAGTGGGCGAATTCAGTTTTGTGGTGTTGGCTTTAGCGGTTAATTATCAACTTTTAGATAATGAAATCAGTACCATGTTGGTCATGGTCGCCGTGCTTTCCATGTCGCTCGCACCTTGGTTAGTTCGCCATAGCGTGGACATTGCTAAGTGGGTGCTGGGGATCCGGCAGGCAAAACACGTGGATGAAGTCGTACCACTTTTAATGGATGAGCAAGAGCTGGTGATGATTTTCGGTTATGGCCGAGTAGGGCAGACCATAGCGCGTTTTTTGAAAACTGAAGCTGTACCTTATCTGGTGATGGATCTCGATCCAACTCGTGTTTCTGAGGCACGCCGTGCTGGCGAACCGATTTATTTTGGAGACGTGTGTAAACGGGCGATGTTAAAACAAATAGGCGTTAAGCAGGCCAAGATGATCGTCATCACTTTTTGTGAATCGCGCAGTTTAGAAGAAGTCCTACCCTTATGTAAGTTATTGGCGCCAGAAGCTAAAATTTTAGTCAGAACTAAAGACGACAGTGATCTAGACTTGCTGAAAAAAGCGGGTGCCAATCAAGTGATCCCAGAATCTTTAGAAGGTAGCTTGATGCTAGTGTCACAGGTGTTACATCAATGCGGTGTGCCATTGGCGCGGATTTTAAAACGTTTAGAGTCAGAGCGGCGCAATCATTATCAATTTTTACATGGTTTTTTTTCCGGTACTGAAACCGACTTCACCTTAGAGTCATTGCATGCGGTGGCGTTACCGCGTGGCGCAGATGCGATTGGTAAAACCGTTGCCGATATTATGTGGGAAACCTTAAGAGTTGAGTTAAGGGCGATTCGTCGCAATGGCGCCGAAGTGGAACATCCTGAGCAGGACTGGGTTTTTCGTGCAGGGGATATCTTACTGATAGTGGGTAAACCACGACGACTTGAGAAAGCTGAGGCTAAGCTCCTACATGGCTAAAGGCCTGAGGTTCACTCTTTTGAGATGGATGAAAATGCAGATATAAAAATGCCGACATAGTGTCGGCATTTTTGTCTGGAACTTGTTAACTTAAATTAGACAAAGTCTAATTACAGAATAACTACGTTCGCAGCTTGAGGACCTTTTTGGCCTTGTTCGATGTCAAAAGAAACCTTTTGACCTTCAGCAAGAGTTTTAAAGCCTTCTGAAACGATTGCGCGGAAATGAACGAATGCGTCAGCGCCACCATTGTCAGGAGAAATAAAACCAAAACCTTTATCTTCGTTAAACCATTTAACTACACCAGTAGTTTTAGACATGAATGTCTCCAAAATTTTCAAACAAATAATTCGCAATTATGCGGGATGTTAGCCAGAAATAGAATTATTTACATTGATGATAAGTTATGAGTGGAAAGCTTCATGACAGCAAAAAATATTACAGGCGTAGCGAAGGTTTTCAAATACATAATATTGCTTATAAATAGGTCTGAATCACAGGCCGGAGTGCAGATTAACACACTCTAGGGGTTTGTATAGCTTTATTTTCAAATACCTTTCATCTATAGAGAGGGTTATGGAAAGATATTGGGAAGGACGAGGCTTTATAACTGTTTATATTCAATTGGATACGGAGCTAGTTTGAAAGTTATCGAGCATAAAAAATATTTTGTCTGTTTGTCGCGACTTAGTGACAGTTTACCTATTAGGTGTCTGTGGATGTTGAAAGGCGACCTGAATGCCAGAGACAGGATTCAGTCACGCTTAGTTACGTTATTAAATTGTTGCCTATTTGTGTTGGTGATATTCTCGTCTGCAAAATATCAGCGTGTTTGAGCTTTAGATTCAGTGCGATAACTGTAGACCCAATATAATAAGAATGGAGAATGACGTTGAAAACAGTACTAAAACGGATTGGACTCGGCAGCTTAGTCTTAGTGCTGTTATTAGTGGCGCTGGCCGCCCATGAATGGTTTGCGAAAAAACCGTTTTTCTTTCGCGCGTTCTTAGATCGAAGTGTGGTCAAGATGGCTTTCGAAAGCCCTGAAACCTTGACCTCATTGGGCTTCTTAGAATCGGTAGGGATTACAGGCCATAACGCCGAGTTGGATGATGATAGTCCAGAGGCGATGGATAAGACTTTCGCGCAAGTGCGAGATCTGCGTGAAACCCTATTGAGCTATTCCGATGCGGATTTAGATGAAAATCAACGTATCTCCAAGGATATTGCCTTATATCTTGCCGATTTCGCATTGGTCTCTGAGCCGTATCGTTACCATAACTATCCGCTGAATCAGTTGTTTGGCGTGCAAAACGGGTATCCCAGCTTTATGCAGGCACAGCACCAAGTTCACTCGGTGGGCGATGCTGAAAACTATTTGTCGCGTTTACAAAAGGTGAAACTTAAGTTTGCGCAAACTCTCGAAGGCTTAAAAATCCGTGAAGCTAAAGGGATTATTCCGCCTAAGTTCGTGATTGAGCGGGTTCTCACCGAGATGAATGATTTTATCGCGACGCCGATTCAAGACAATATCCTATACAGTTCATTCAAAACCAAATTAGCTGACACGGATATCAGTGCCGATGAACAAGCACGGTTATTGGCCGCCGCCGAAGCGGACATTAAAGGTTACGTGCATCCAGCGTATCAATTATTTATCGACTACTTTACCCAGTTACAAGCCAAAGCTGGGACGGATGATGGTTATTGGGCGCTGCCAAATGGCGACCTTGCCTATGAGCAATTGCTGAAGTTCTTTACGACCACTAATTACACCGCTGACGAAATCCATGCTAAAGGGCTGGCTGAGGTGGATCGCATTCAGAGCGAGATCATGACTATCTTAGCCGCTGAAGGTTACGATGTGAGCCAAGGTTTCTCGGTCGCGATTGAAGCATTAGCTGCCGATCCTAAGTTTTACTACGAAGATAGCGATGCGGGCAGAGCGCAAATTCTGGTTGATTATCAGCATATTCTTGATGAAGTGAATGCGGGACTCGGTGATGCCTTCCGTATTCGACCCGAAGCGGGCATGGAAGTAGTACGAATCCCTGAATTTAAAGAGAAAACAGCACCGGGTGCCTATTATCAGCAGCCCGCGATTGACGGTAGTCGTCCAGGGCGTTTCTATGCCAATTTATATGACATCAAGGCCACGCCTAAATACGGTATGCGCACTTTAGCCTATCACGAGGGGATCCCTGGACATCATTTCCAAATTGCAGTGGCGATGGAGTTAGAGGGTATGCCACTTATTCGTAAGATGGCGCCTTTTACGGCGTACATTGAAGGTTGGGCTTTATATAGCGAACGTTTGGCGTGGGAGCTCGGTTTTCAAAAGGATCCCTTTGATAATATCGGTCGTTTGCAGGCAGAGTTGTTCCGCGCTGTGCGTCTAGTGGTGGATACCGGTATTCACCATAGCCGTTGGACTCGCGAGCAAGCGATCGACTATATGAAGAAAAATACTGGCATGTCCGATCGTGATGTCACGGCAGAGATTGAGCGTTATATCGTTATGCCAGGTCAAGCGACGGCCTATAAAGTCGGCATGATGAAAATTCTCGAACTGCGTGAAAAAGCCAAGTCGGCCCTAGGGAATAAGTTTGATCTCAGAGACTTCCATGATGTGGTGCTGAAAAATGGCGCTGTGCCCTTGGATATCTTAGAAACACTGGTCGATCGCTACATTGCTGATAAAAAGAGTACTGAGGCTAAAGCAAAAGGCTAAAGGCTAAAGCAAAAGGCTAAAGTAAAAGTCTAGCCCTTGGTTGCACCAGTTAATGCTTAGTGGTTAATTTAAGGCTAACACCTAATTTATCAATGGCTTATGCGAGTTTAAATCCATACCCTGTCTGCGAATAAGTCTGTTCTTTTATCTTGCAGGCAGGGTGAGTTTATCGATAGAGGCTATCATTCTGGCTTTCGGCCAAGGCTTTCAATACAATTCCACACAACTCATTGATAAATGTCGCTCGGCAATGGCTTGCTATTGTTAGGTATCGATATTTTTAGTTTCAAGGTTTTTACATGAATCGCTTGTCCCCCAAGATCCTATCCAATTGACTCGCACCAAAATAGAGTCATTATTCACGCCGCCAACCTTAATGCGCGCCCGTGATTATGTGATGAAAGGACGGGTCTTGAGCGCCAAAGCGAATGCTGATTTTCGTCATATTGAAGGCCGCGTCATGGGGACGGAATCCCAGCCCTATCGGCAAGATATTCGCCTCGTGAGTGTTAACCATAAGTTGATCATGAATGGCTTCTGTTCATGCCCCGCCACTGGGCATTGCAAGCATATTGCCGCCGTGCTTTACAGCTTACTGAGTGATAGAACCGTTGAAGATCAACGTATTGCCCAGTGGTTACATCTGCTAGACGAAAGTGATGATCTCACGGTTTCAAATGTTGATTTACTCTATGACGATCGCGTGCTGTACGTGTTATCCAAAGATGATAACGGCGTCTACCTTGAACTAAGAAAAGGTAAGCTGGCGAAGAAGGGCGGTTATAACAAAGGCTCTAAAATCGCGTTATCCGATGTGCAATACTACATGCCCGCTTGGATTAGCGCCGAAGACGTGCTCATCATCAATCTCATTATGTCGACTCGTCGTCACGGAGCCTCGCGTCTATATCTTAAAGCTCAGTTAGGCGCTATGGCGCTGGAAAAAATGCTTGTTACTGAACGGTGTTTTTGGGAAGAGAGTCGTTTACCGCTCACCCGAGGTGAACCGTTAAAGCCAGAATTCATTTGGCTGGATAAGGATGCCGAGCACAAGCAAATGCAGTTAACCTTGCCCAATAAGGACAATTGGGAGCTGATCCCCTGTGAGCCGCCGACTTATATCGATTTAGATTATTTTAAAGTGGGCGCACTGGACACAGAGATCAGCGTTGAAAAACTCTTGTTACTCAGTCAGATGCCGCCAGTGCCTAGCTCACAAATTGAACTAGTGAGCCACAAACTGATTAAGCATTTTTCTGCGAAAACCGTACCTACGCCCGCTTTGATTGATTTTGTCGAGCTGCAAGTGCCGCTGCAAGTCAGGTTGACCTTAACCTCGCAGGAGTTACCTGAGTTTGCTATGGCGCAGCCACTGGTGCTGTTGGAATTTGTCTATCAAGATGTGGTACTTGGCGGTCAATATCCCGATGAGCCCTTATCCTTAGTTACCCATCAAGGCAAAACCTATCAAGTCGCGCGTCAACTCGATGCGGAAATGGATGCGATTAATCGTTTGATGGCATTGGAGCTCGTGGAGCTGGCGCCTTCTTTTATCCCTAACAGTGGCAGCTATGTCAGTATTTGGGGGTTAGGGTCACTGCCAGAAACCATTGATGCTTGGTTGCACTTTATTCAACAGGAAATCCCAGCGCTAGAGGCCTTGGGCTACCAAGTGCATTTTGCTGACCATTTCAGTTTGAATGTGATTGATACTCCATTGGCGATTGAACTGGATGATACACAAGAGGGTTGGTTCTCCCTGTCACTGAATGCCGATATCGATGGCCAAATGGTGCCTATGCTGCCCTTAATTGCCACTTGGCTTAAGCAGTATGGTGAACCGGCAGATGATGCAGAATTACTGCTACCCAGCCCGAATGGCGATTGGTTAAAAGTCAAAGCCAGCGTGATTAAGCCGCTGATCAGCATAATTTTAGAGCTGTTCGACAGCCATAAAGGCAATAGCGTGTCTTTGCCTAAATACCGTGCCCACCTATTAAATGATTTTGCCGACAGCGATATTCGTCTGCTTAATGGTGAACGGGTACGCAGTTTAGCAACTAAGCTTGAAAATTTTAACGGTGTGTTAGAGGTCGCTGTCCCCGACAACTTACATGCTGAGTTACGCCAGTATCAACAGCAAGGCTTAAATTGGCTCTGTTTTTTAAAGGAATATCAGCTTGGCGGTATTTTGGCCGATGATATGGGTCTAGGTAAAACCATTCAAACCTTGGCCTTTTTACTTAAGCAGCAAGCGTTAAAACCCGTAGGGGCTAACCATGCTCCAAGCCTCATTATTTGCCCAACGAGTTTAGTGGGTAATTGGGCAAAGGAAGCCGCGAAATTTGCACCTTCGTTAAAGCTTGTCGTGATTCATGGCGCCTTGCGTAAGCCTTTGCTCGAACGCTTAGGTGAGTTTGATATTGTGGTGACGACCTATCCGCTGATTGTGCGCGACAGTGACTATTACCAACAGCAGGTGTTTGAACATATCGTGCTCGATGAAGCGCAGCAGATTAAAAATGCGCAGGCGAAAGTGACTCAAGTGATTAAAGAGCTTAAAGCGCCGTTTAGATTGTGCCTGTCGGGTACGCCGCTTGAAAATCACTTAGGTGAACTTAAGTCCTTGATGGATTTTTGTTTGCCCGGATTACTCGGCACGAATGCCTTCTTTAACAAATCCTTTAGGCACAAAATTGAACGTTATGGCGATATGGAACAAGCGCAAATCTTGAGTCAGCGGATTGCGCCTTTTGTGCTGCGCCGAACCAAAGATGAAGTGGTCGGTGAATTACCGCCTAAAACCGAAATCTCCCAGAGCTTAGAGTTAGAAAAAGATCAGCGAAATCTCTACGAGAGTATTCGACTGGTGATGGAGAAAAAACTGCGGGATTTATTTGCCACTCAAGGCGTTGGCAGCAGCCATATCGAGTTTCTCGATGCCTTACTTAAGCTACGCCAAGCCTGCTGCGATCCGCGCTTAGTAAAGTTAGAGCAAGCGCAAAAAGTGAAGAGCAATGCTAAGTTAGACTGGCTAAAACAGAACCTGCCCGAGATGGTGCAAGAGGGACGTAAGATATTGATCTTCAGCCAGTTCACTAGCATGCTCAGCCTGATTGAAGCTGAGCTGGTGGACTTGGGGCTCGATTACAGTAAGCTCACAGGGCAAACTCGCCTGCGCCAAGCCCAGATAGATAAGTTCCAAGAGGGTGATACGCCTGTGTTCTTAATTAGCTTAAAAGCGGGCGGTACTGGGCTCAATCTCACCGCGGCCGATACCGTTATCCATTATGATCCTTGGTGGAATCCAGCGGCGGAAAAACAGGCTACGGACAGAGCCCATCGTATCGGCCAAGATAAGCCCGTGTTTGTGTATAAGCTGATTGCCGAAGGCACTGTAGAAGAAAAAATCCAAGAAATGCAGCAGCATAAGCAAAGCCTGGCGGACAGTATTCTCGAAGGTAAAGGTAAGGGCACATGGCAAGGAAGCGCCGATGAACTGTTATCGCTTTTTAGCTAATCATGGCCAGTTTTTCTAAATTGATTGAATCATTTGACTGAGGTGAACCATGCAGTACCAAGTCGACACTCATACCCATACTGTGGCTTCGAGCCATGCTTATAGCACGATTCATGACTATATTGCCGTCGCAAAACAAAAGGGTATCCGCCTATTTGCTAATACAGATCATGGGCCTGCGATGGCCGATGCACCGCATTTTTGGCACTTTGTGAATTTAAGAGTGCTGCCACGTATGGTCGATGGCGTCGGGATTTTGCGCGGTATCGAAGCCAACATTAAAAATATCGACGGCGAGATTGATTTCTTTGGCGATTATCTAAAGCAGCTCGATATTGTGCTCGCGGGATTTCATGAGCCGGTTTATCCGCCATCTGATAAGGCAACCCACACAGAGGCCATGATTAATGCGATTAAGAGTGGCAAGGTTGATATCATTACTCATCCGGGGAATCCAGCCTATCCAATTGATATTGAAGCCGTTGCCCGCGCCGCTGCCGAATACGGTGTCGCGCTCGAAATTAATAATTCCTCCTTTGAAGTGTCCCGTAAGGGTAGCGAAGCCAATTGCACTGCGATTGCCAAAGCGGCCAAGGAGTTTGGCACTATTTTAGTTATGGGCTCTGATTCCCATGTGGCCTTTAGTTTGGGCGGTTTTGCGCGGGCGCAAGCGATCATCGATGAAGTGGCTTATCCGCCATCACGATTACTCAATCGCAGTCCTTCTGCACTCTTGGCCTTTTTAGCCGCCCGTGGTCATGAAACCGTCGCCGATTTGATCCCCTTATTTAGCGATGATGCTCAATTAATAGATGCATAGTGAATAATATTCGTGATGAAAATCGTGGTCACTGAGGCTATGCCAACTCAAAGCGGGGATGCGAGCACCACAGAAGCTAACATCCCTCAAGTGGTGTTGATTACTGGCGCGAAGAGTCAGCTCGCAGAGGCTTTGCTGAGAGTCGCTGCCGATATTGGCGAGCTAGCCCTAAATACCATCACAAACACAAGTACAAAAACAAACACAAAAACAAACACAAACACAAACACAAACATAAGTGTAAACGCAGTCGTACCGCTGAAGCTTTATGCGTTAAGTCGCAGTCAGTTAGACATTACCGATGCCGCCAATATTTCTGCCGTATTTGCTCAATATCGACCAAGCTGGGTGATCAATTGCGCGGCCTATAATGCGGTTGACGCTGCTGAGCATGATGCAATCGAAGCGAATCGAGTGAATGCACTTGGCCCTGAGTTACTGGCGCGGCAATGTTTGTTGTCGGGCGCGCGCTTACTGCATGTGTCGAGCGATTATGTGTTTGGTGGTCATGCAGTTTGCGAGATTGCTAATGCAGCTGAACGTGTAGTGGGTGATGCTAGAGAAAGTGGCGTTGAACAACATCAAAACCCAGACTCAGCTTCAAATTCAAACCCAAACCCAAACTCAAACCCAAACCCAAACCAAGTTCATTTACCAAGGGCATTTGTTGAACTTGATGCTCCCGAGCCGTTGTCTGCTTACGGTACGAGTAAGTTGCTTGGTGAGCAGAGGGTAGTGGCGGTCTTGGGTGATTGCGCAACGATTGTGCGCACCTCATGGCTTTACGGTCAAGATGGGCATAATTTTGTCAAAACCATGCTGAACTTGATGCGTACTCAGCCAAGTTTGCAGGTAATAGCCGATCAAATCGGCTGCCCGACGTGGAGTGATGCACTCGCTAAGGTAATATGGCAATTAGTCGTGCAGCAGTACTCTGGCGTATTTCATTACAGCGCCCAAGGCCAATGTAGTTGGTATGAGTTTGCCTGTGAAATTCAGCGACAAGCTATAGCGCTTCATCTGTTAAGTCAACCTGTGGTTATCCAACCGATTACCAGTGCGGATTATGCTAATCAAGCACTAAATCGCGGCATAAGTTTGGCAAAAAGGCCGAGTTATAGTGTGTTGAACAGTGGTAAATTACGCTCCACTTTGGTGACCCATAACGCACTGTTGATGCCTGAACTGATCGAGTGGCAAGATTGGCGTCAGCAACTGAATCGCATGTTGCGGCGGTTATCTTGACGATAATGAGCGTGACTCACATTTTGCTTTAGGCTGCTTTAATCAGGCTTTAAGCGTTTACGTCATCTGAGTGATTAACGCTGTCGAAAACAATAAGCCCGCCAATAATCAGATTTGAGCGACAGATGTAGACTATCAGTATGAAAACAAGGGCTGTGAATACGAATGCAGTTGGACTCAAGGCTCTTCTCAGCGCCGATGGCTTGCCTTAGTATCGTAATCACTTTGTTTATTTGTGGTTTTGTATGCAGCGGTTCAAGCCGTGAGTCTTAGTCTATTTTGCTTAATGTATGATGAATTTGTTCTAAATTCCCCTTGGATGACAATGGCATAATGCCAAGATATTTAATGCATTAAGGACGTTTCAGTGACAGACAAGACGACAATAGCACAGACATTGACCAAACAAGATTTATTGCAAGTGGTCGCGATTGCCAAAACGGCGGGCGATGCCATTATGACGGTTTATGGTCAAGATGACTTTTCGGTGAGCCACAAGGGCGACGATAGTCCCGTGACGGCCGCCGATTTAGCCGCGCATCACGTGATAGTAGCGGCATTGGCGCAGCAGTTTGTCGGTATTCCTATTATGTCTGAGGAAGCGGCGGATATTGCGTGGGATGAGCGTCGTCAATGGCAAACCTATTGGTTAATTGATCCTTTAGATGGCACTAAGGAATTTATTAAGCGCAATGGCGAGTTTACCGTCAATATTGCGCTCATCCATCAAGGGGTTGCAATCGCAGGTGTGGTATATGCGCCTGTGCTCGATACCTATTATTATGGCGCTAAGCATTTAGGTGCATGGCGTCAACAAGCGGGTCAAGAAAGTCCTTTATTGGGCGCTAAAGTGCCACGTGCGATGCCGATGATTGTTGGCAGTCGCTCGCACTTGAGCCCTGGTTTAGCGCAATATTTACAACAGTTTGGCGAGCATGACATCTTAAGCGTGGGTAGCTCGCTTAAGTTTTGTATGTTGGCAGAAGGCAGTGCCGATCTGTACCCCAGACTGGGCCCTACCAGCGAGTGGGACACTGCGGCGGCGCAAGCTGTGCTCGAAAGTGCAGGCGGCACAGTTGTCTGTTATGAGTCAGGTGAACCATTAACTTATAATCAAAAACCTGACATTTTAAACCCTTACTTTATTGCCACAGCCCCAGGCTGGGTGAAATAACGACCGCATAGCATCGATACTTGTTGATGAAAGGGCGGGCTAAACACTGGAGTAGTATTCATGATGCGCATGGGCGTCGATTTAGGCGGAACAAAAATAGAATTAGTCGCACTGAGTGATGAAGGCAATGAGCTATTTCGCAAACGTGTGACGACGCCGCGTGACTATCAGGGCACGCTAGCTGCGGTTGTCAACCTGGTCAAGGAAGCGGAAGCTACACTCGGCGAGCAAGGCACAGTCGGTGTGGGAATTCCTGGTGTGGTATCGCCCTATTCAGGTTTAGTGAAAAACGCCAACTCAACGTGGATCAATGGTCATCCCCTCGATGTGGATTTAGGGGAATTGTTGCAGCGTGAAGTGCGGGTTGCCAATGATGCAAACTGCTTTGCGGTATCAGAGTCGGTCGATGGTGCCGCCGCTGGCGCATCTGTGGTGTTTGGTGTGATTATCGGCACTGGCTGTGGCGCTGGCGTGGCAATTAACGGCAAAGTGCACGGTGGGGGTAATGGTATTGGCGGTGAATGGGGTCATAATCCTCTGCCTTGGATGACCAAGGAAGAGTTTAATACCACCCGTTGCTTCTGTGGCAATCCCGATTGTATCGAAACCTTTATCTCTGGCACTGGCTTTGTGCGTGATTATAATGCGGCATTGACGGCGGCGGGCACAGTTCGAGCTGCTGCAAAATCAGGTGCCGATATTATGTTGTTAGTCGATGAGGGGGATGCGATTGCGGTCGCTGCGTTTGATCGTTATATGGATAGGCTCGCTCGTTCACTCGCCCATGTGATCAATATGCTCGATCCCGATGCCATAGTGCTGGGCGGCGGTATGTCTAATGTTGCGGCGATTTACCCAAGATTACCGGCATTGCTGGCCCATTATGTGGTGGGGCGTGAATGCCATACGCCTGTGGTGCAGAATCTTTATGGTTGTTCATCGGGTGTGCGCGGCGCCGCTTGGTTATGGGAAAAGTAATCTTTGCTTGGATATTTGAACTCATCTAGTGAGCTTATTCGGTTTTGAAATCAATGCTTAATGGCCGATACGTTTTATAAACATTAGCCCAGCAAAACGCTGGGCTAATGTTATCTGCTATGCGTTTCGCCGTATTTTGATGCTATGATTGCGCTCTTTTGGGGGGCTTGGCATGGACATCATGTTTTGGGTTAAGAAAGTTGTTTCACAGGGGATAATGCCGATTCCCTTTATCCTATTGTTATTATTCATTTCTTTTCTGGTATGGCGCCGTCGGAGTATGGCGAAATACTTAGTATCGTGCGCCTTCTTTCTCTTACTCTTTTTAAGCAGTCAACTGGGTGTGAATACCTTAGTGCGGCCATTAGAGTCGGCTTACCCCATTAATTCCACACCCATCACCGGCGTTTGTTTTGTGATGGTATTAGGTTCGGCGCACTCGAATATTCAAGGCGCTACTGCGGTGCAATCCTTGTCTGCAGTAGCGCTTGCAAGGCTTAGTGAAGGTGTCAGACAACTTAACTTAGGCCAAGAATGCAAGTTGATTGTCAGCGGTTGGGGCGGCGAACTCACGCAGGTTTCCCATGCTGAAATGATGGCGAATGCCGCAGTTGAACTGGGCGTCGATAAACGTCGGATCATTCAATTCCCTTTAGCGCGAGATACGATAGAAGAAGCGCAATATTTACAGTGGGAATTAGGCGAAGAACCTTTTCGCTTAGTCACATCGGCCACTCATATGCCACGGGCTATGGCTATCTTCACCGCTAAAGGTTTACATCCTAAAGCCGCACCAACGGATTTTATTGGGAGAGATGATTTTTGGTGGCGTTTGACGGCGGATAATCTAGTGGCCTCTCAGCGGGCGATTCACGAATATATTGGCCGTTTGTGGTTATGGATAAAGGCCGTAAGTTAAAGGTGTGGTTTGCTAAGTTCGGTCTAAAGAGAGTGAGTGTTAACAGGAAGATGAACAATGACAATTGAGTCAGAAAGTGTGTCTGTGCGTCCTTTATCAAAACGGAATGGGTTAACCTTAACTTGGCTGGGCGGTTTAAGTCTGCTGCTGGGGTTGGGACTTTTTCTGACGTGGCCAGCCTTGTTTGCCGTGGGTTTGATGTTTTTTAGTTTGGGCGCTATTTCACTTATTCTCGGTTTAGCTAAGGTGTATGAGCCGGAAACGACCCTAGCATTAGATGACAAGGGGCTGACCTATTTTCATCGCCGCGGCAAAGTGTCTATCGGTTGGGATAATATTCAAAGGGTCGATATCCCGCGGGTGACCAATGGATTAGATACCATAGAGTTATCTTATTTAGGTATTAAATTAAAACACTTAAATCCTATTTTGGACAATATCTCCCTGCGCTTAGCCACCGGCTTATTAACAGAGCAGCGGCCTTTATTGGTGACTGCAGCCTCGCAAGATGAAGACTTAGCGACTTTAGAAACTTATCTCGGCGCAGAGTTTGGTCCTTTGGTGATAGAAGGGGATCGTTATCGCGGTGTATTGGCGATGTTTGGGCATCGCTGCGTGATGTTAGATACGCGTTTAGGTTATCACTTGTATATTCCCCACGACAGTTTGGACAGAGAAGCTAAGGACTTTATCAAGCTGCTTAGACAACGGATTGCACAAGCCAGTCGCTTAGCGGATTAAGCTTTACCGCAGTTATTAATACGATTGATATTTCATTTTTACGTGAAGATAATTGGCAATAAAAAAGGGGACCCTAAGGGTCCCCAATGAGTTGCAGAGATTAAGTTTGGGTTGTGCAGGGGCAACCCAAAGGTACTAGTACTGCTGTGCTACTCTGCGTGTACCTTATCTACGCCGTAGGTTTTTCCTTCAGCATGACAGGTCGCGCAAGATTCTACTGGTAGGTTAGGATCTGTCATTGCATCCGCTTCTACTACCGCACCGTTACTTCTAAAGTGAGCGACAGCTGCCGCATCAGAGTGAGCGTGACAGGTACGGCATGATTCAGCTACTGGGCTAATGTAGTAAGCACCGACTTTGATTGAGCGTTTGCCTGAAGTTAAACCGCCGTCAGTTGCAAACAGTTTGGCATTGTCTTTATGACAAGCCGCACAATCTGTTTCAACAGCTGGATAACCGAACAAACCACCTTTCGCATCGCGGAAGATACCTTCTACTACACCGAAGTTACCGCTGTGGAAACGGTGAGCAACTGTGAATAGGTCTTTGTTATTGAAGGTCACTTCAGGATTAACAACTAACTTACCATCATCGCCTTTATAGCCAGTTGCACCGTGGCCAGAAGCGCCAGTGGTGTCGTTATGGCAGTGCATACATTGGTCGAAGGTGTAAGCGCCGTGTCTTGAACCTTTTGCATAATCTAAGGTGCCATGACAAGCATTACACTTAGTTTCTGCGACTGTGATGCGAGTAGGATCAGTCATACGGGCTTTAGTGACTGCGCTACCATCAGGGCTATAGAATTTCACTGCAGCTTCGTTACCGATAGGGCTAGTTGGACCAAACTCTAAGTTTGTAGTATTACAGCTAACCACTTTACCCGCTTTAGCACAGAAGTTGGCTTCTGAACCTACGTAGAGAGTGCCCACAGCTTGCGCATCTGGGATATCTTTAACGATAGTTAACACGCCACCAGCAAGTGTTCCACTGTCTAGCTTAATACTGATTGCAGCAGGTTTAACATCTCTCCAAGAGTACACAGTACCGTCAGTGGCCACATTACCAATCAATAGACCATTAGCGACAAACATCGCTGTTGGGTTAGTGGTCGCGTTGTAGGCTTTTAACGATGTACCATCAGCAATTGGCGCACCATTTAAGGTGATATTGGCTGTTAAGGTTAAGGTTTTCATGCCTAGAGTAGCTGATGGAGCTGTTGTAGCACTGGTGAAGTCAACCTTGAACAGAGATGCATACTCTGCACGTTTACCAACACTGTGAACCACCGCCGGTGACAAGTTACCTGTGCCGTGGCAAGAGCTACATTGAGTATCATCTGCTTGAGCTAGGGCAAATTCAGAGTGGTTTTCACCGGTCGCAAAGTTGACTGTCATATGGCAGCCTACACAAGCTTGGGCGTAAATAGTGTTATAGCTAGGTTGGTCTGTAGTATGACAAGAAGTACATTCTTTCAGATCAGATGGGAAGCCAATTTCACTCCATTCTTTAGCGGTATTATTGCTAGTATCGAAGTTTGCTGCGTTTTCTGCGCCAGAGTGGATCCTGTGGATCATAGGTGCAAAGTCAAATATCAAACCTGCGGCTAGATCTGCATCACTTGGGATTTGATCTGGGTTATGACAGGTCACACAATTTTTAACGCCTTGGTAGTTATGGTGGGCTGAAATATTGGCGATATGGCCATCTGCTTCACCGTGACATTTTTCACAGGCTGCGCTACTGACGGTATCTTTACCTGATGATGCAAGTTCATCAGTGGCAGGGATAAAGTCAACGGGTACAGATAAAATCTTGTCAGATAAGGCTACGCCTGCACTGTCAGTGACGTTGTAAGCACGTAGAAATATTCTGTGTACTGCATTTGGATTATCATTGGGATTAATGATTGGCGCTGCGCCATCATGTGCCCAAGTTGCAGTGTAAGTGCCTGGTGTTGCTGTATCTTCGGTTAAAGTACAAGCATTTTTAGTACCGTTAAGACCATCTAAGGTACAAGTTAGCGAAGTACCTGCGGCGTTCGCCATGGCATTGTTTTGCCATTGAATAGGGGCGCCAGTACCTGAGGTATTTTCATTTGCCGTTAAAGAATAAAGCGCAACTTTATCGAGTCCTGTAAAAGGAACATCTTTGTTAGCATTTTTTCCGGTAACAGTAAATTTAACGCTGAAGCCTTCACTGCTGGTCACTTTAATGTCAGCTGGACTTAAAGTGAAAGCCAGATCAGTAATAGATTGAGCTGTCGTTGCGAAGGAGCCCGCAGGGGTTCCGGGTGTACCTGGTGTTCCGGGAGTGCCTGGTGTTCCGGGTGTACCTGGTGTGCCAGGTGCCCCATCTTGACCATCGCTTCCGTCCCCGCAGGCGGTAAGGCTTAAGGTACTGACGAGAGCCAGTGCCAGTAGAGATTTATTGTAGTTTTTCATCATCGCGTCCCTTTTTCTTTCTATAAGACTGCGTGTGCAGTGCCTCTAATATAGGAGGATTCACCTACTTATAAAGTGGTATTTGCAAGTTTGTATCTGATATGTGAACGATGATTTAACAAACGTGAATGGTAATTCTAAAATTTGCATTTTGATATTTTAAATAATGAAATTCAGTTGGAACGCCATGATGAGCATCACAATTTTTATTTTTCAACTTGGGCTTTAGTGAAGAATTCATTTTCGGTTAAGCAAAATGCTTGAGGTTAAGATGGCCTAAATCTCAGTGATGGAATGGACGTTGAGATCTTCAAAGCAAAGGGGAAAAGAGGCGGTAATGTAATCTGAGGATTAGTATTGTTAAGAGATAACATACCAATGAAATTTTGATGTTTTAAACTTCGGCATCTCACTATTTAAACCCCGTTTAACATCGAATCATCGCAATGGTATAAACAAGGTTTAGTGAATGTTATGTCCACGAGCTTGGCTGAGCTGATTGTCTCGCGTTAGCGGGCGCGATCGAGCGCGGCAAGTAAGGAACGTACGACAAGCGCACTTTGACTCTGGCTGTAGCGCCGATGAATTGCCGGTTTTTCAATAAGATAATATTGTGGCGCCATCATGGTATCGTGGAGTCGATTGAGCTCTATATCGCTTAGGCGTTCTAAGTGTAATCCGGGCATGTGTTTTACTGTGTGCATATCAATGCTGGAACAGAAAGCCACGCTCTTCATGGTGAGTAAATGGGCGTACCATTCCTCTCGGTCGATAACTTTCTCCACCGCAGGCAGTAAGATACCTTGGCGTTGGCAAAACAATTCTAAGGGGTCAATTTTACTGTTAAAACCTTTAACTTCTATAAATAGAAATGGATGGCGACAGATTTGCTCTAAGCTAATGTCAGTTTCAATTTGCCACAGAGGATGTTGTTTGGCCGCCACTATGTAAACGCCATTGACTGAGCCCAGTTTGGTGTAGCTTAATTCTTTATTTTCAGCACTTTCTAAGGTGATGCCAAAATCCAGTGCACCTGCGTGAATTAACTCTGCGCTATTTTCCTGCCATTTATGTAAACGTATTTGTCCTAATGCTTGGGCGACGTCAGGCGTGCTTAATTGCGGAGCTAAAAAGCTCAATAGTCCATTACAGGCGGCGATATGTAGCGGTAAATCGGCACTGATGGCTGCATTTTGTATCTGAGTCGCAGATTGTTCGAGGTGATAAACTGATTCAGTAAACTGGCAAATCGCCACATACAGGCTTTCTGCTAAAGGAGTGGGTTTTAGTCCCTGTTGTCGGCGATAGAAGAGTTCATCGTTAAAGGTCAGGCGTAATGCGTTGAGACAACGGCTGATTTTAGGTGCTGAAACATCCAACGCTTTGGCGGCACTGTTCGCGTGCCCAGTGTCGAAAATACTTTTAAATACCAGCAAGGTAAAAACATCGAGTTCACAGATTTGTTTGAGTAATACGTTGCTCATTTTGTATGTTGCCCTATATGAGTCTTAACTATTTTTTGCGGGGTTATTAGGGGCATTCTGTGGCCCTGACTCTGCTCCTTGCTATTCCCCTAACATCGCTATTAGTCGTGAGATTAACAGCAGTCGTGCGGATTAACTGTGATCACTCTCGGCAAAATAACAATTATTTAACCATTGTAAAGAGTGCTATTTCGCAGGCAGTTATTTGGCTGGTAAGGGTTTTGAGTCGGGGTATTAAAAAAATCGAGCAAATAATGCGTTAAAAATACAAGCTCGCCTAAGTGGGTGAGCTTGCGAGCATCATTTATTCGCTGTTTTAGCGAGATTCTATAGCATCGTTTTGTACGTGCGATAAGTTACCATTGGCTGTTACAGGGGAGTGGCCTATAGCATGGGAATAAATGGTTGGCGCATCTTCTTTAATCCGCATCCCGATAAATTGGCCACCCTCAAGGATTTGCATTGAGGTACTTGCCACTTCGCCGTCGACAACACCATTACGTTGGATCACTAAACGCTCACAAATGAGTCTGCCTTTGAAGTGTCCATCGACGATAAATTCATGGCACTTTACTTCACCTTGAATTATACCGCCTTGTTCTATGGTGATATTGGCCTCAGAAAGCAGCTGACCTTGGATATCACCGCCAACAAGCACGTCGCCTGTTAATTCGATATTTCCCGTGAGTTTAGTGCCTCGAGCAATAAAGCTAAAAGAGGTACTTTTTTTAGGCGGGAAAAACAGTTTTTTTACAAACATCATCATAAATTAACTTAATTCGAGAAGGGATTAACTGAGTTCAACAGAGGCGCGATACTAGCTTAAAATCCATGAGAAGCACAGCTCTGCATGTGTTAATGCAATTACAGTGTTCTATCAAGTTGGTCGTTTTATCTCAATGGCTTTGCTAGGGCAAGGAGCTACGCAGGCACCGCATCCAGTACAAAGATCAAGGTCTATTTTGGGGCTCGGAGCATGACCAATACTGAGCACAAAACTGATGGCTCTTGGTTCGCAGGCATCCTTACAACTTTGGCACCAGATCCCTTGAAAGGTTAAGCAGCTTTCTTGGATATGGGCTTGGTATTGCCAAGGTGCTTGAGTCAAATCGAAAATATTTTCAGGGCAAGCCTTAGCACACAGGGTACAAAATGTGCACTCATTGTCCTTAAAGGTGACTTCAGGAAATCCGCCATCACCTTTGATGATAATGTGAGTTTCACAAACCTCAAGACAGGCGGAACAACGAGTACACACATCGGTGAACTCGATATCATCACGCACCCAAGGCGGCCTTATCGCATTATCTTTACGCCGGCGAAAGAGGCTGCGACGGCTGTGATTAATACTTTGAGTCATGTTGCTCCTCGGGTGGTTAATGCTGTAAAGCGATGGTATTTAGAGGGTAAAGAAAAATGGCTTGGGAGATTTCCACAAGCCATTCAAGTTATTAGCCGTTATAACCATTGGGATTGGTTGATTGCCAATGCCAGCTACTGTTGGCCATATCTTCTAGGGTATGAGTCGCTTGCCAGCCAAGATCTTCCCTTGCGTGGGTTGGATCGGCGTAGCAGGCAGCAATATCCCCTGGACGACGTGGCGCAATTTGGTAGGCAATGGTGTTACCACAAGCTTTTTCAAAGGCTTTAACCATGTCTAATACACTATATCCTTGGCCTGTGCCTAAGTTATAGGTCACTAGACCAGGCTTAGTGGCCAATTTTGCGAGCGCTTTTAAATGGCCATTGGCTAAATCCACGACATGGATATAGTCACGCACGCCAGTACCGTCGTGGGTCGGATAATCATTACCAAACACGCTTAAGGCGGTGCGTTTACCCACGGCAACCTGCGCAATAAAGGGCATTAAGTTGTTAGGGATATCGTTAGGATCTTCGCCGATTAAGCCACTGGCATGGGCGCCAACCGGATTAAAATAGCGCAGACGGGCGATATTCCAGCTCGGATCGGCATTGTGTACATCTGCCAGTATATGTTCAACCATCAACTTAGACTGACCATAAGGGTTTGTTGCCCCTGTGGGAAAGTCTTCGGTGATCGGTAAACTTGCGGGATCGCCATACACAGTTGCCGATGAGCTGAATACGAGATTTTTTACCTTAAACTCTGCCATGACTTGGCAAAGGATAAGCGTACCTGTAACGTTATTCTCATAATACTTCAGGGGTTTTGCGACGGATTCTCCCACCGCTTTTAATCCTGCAAAGTGGATAACTGAATCAATAGCATGATCGTTAAACACTTTCTGCAATAACGCTTTATTGAGAATATCGCCTTGATAGAAAGTAACCGATTTACCAGTGATTCGCTCGACTCGGTTTAAGGCTTCTATGCTTGAATTAGACAAGTTGTCCAATACAATCACATCATTACCAGCATTGAGCAGTTCTACTACTGTGTGGGTGCCAATATAGCCAGCACCACCGGTCACTAAAATCGTCATTACTTAATTCCTTTTACTACGGTTTTTAAATAGTGCGCAAAATCTTCACCGATTTCGCTGTGGCGCAGGGCATATTCAACGTTAGCACGCATATAACCTTGCTTGTTACCACAGTCATGGCTCTTACCTTCCATGTAGTAAGCATTTACGGTTTCTTGCTTCATTAACATCGCAATCGCATCCGTTAATTGAATTTCATCGCCTGCGCCCGCAGGGGTTTTAGCCAGTAGTGGCCAAATGCTGGCAGGTAACACATAACGGCCTACAACGGCTAAATTAGAAGGAGCTTCATCTACAGAGGGTTTTTCAACTAGTTCGACTAATGGTTCTGATTCTCCAGGTTGTAAATCATGGCCATTCACATCGGCAATACCGTATTGGTTGACGACGTTATGTGGCACGCCTTCCACCATGATTTGACCGACTTGGGTTTCATCAAACAGGGCAACCATAGCGGCTAAGTTATCGCTACGAAGATCACAGCTGGCTTCATCTATGATCACATCCGGTAGCAATACGGCAAATGGTGCATCGCCGACGACAGATTTAGCACACAAAATCGCATGACCTAAGCCTTTAGCTTGAGATTGGCGCACGCTGATCACTGTTACATCTTTAGGACAAATGGATTGTACTGCTTCAAGTAACTGACGTTTAACGCGGCGTTCTAATTGGGCTTCTAATTCAAAACTGGTATCGAAATGGTTTTCGATAGAGTTTTTACTTGCGTGGGTCACGAGTACAATTTCTTTGATCCCAGCCGCGATAGCTTCACTGACTACATATTGAATCAATGGCTTATCAACAACTGGTAACATTTCCTTTGGAATTGCTTTGGTCGCTGGAAGCATACGAGTGCCTAGGCCTGCGACAGGAATAACGGCTTTACGAATTTGATGTTGTTTCATTGCGAACCTTTTAGGTCAAGGAGATGCGGTTAATGGCCAATATTGTAAATGACCTGCACAGAAAAGCTATTTAGAAACGCTGAAAACTTAGGATATTTAAGTATTTTTACAGCGAAGTCGACGTAAGTTTTAGCAAAGGTAGCACAGAGCATCTCATCCAGCATGGGTGATGTGCAATTGCATGGCGTTTTTAATACCCTTGTAATATTTGCTTTACGTTTACGTCACAGTAGTGGTGCAAGAATAAAGTGTGAGGGAGTTAACAAATTTAAAGGCTTAGATCACTATGGTTCCATGAGCGCTAGCCACTAAGTGAAGACTATGACGAAAGGAACAGAGTACATCGCTCACAGAGCTGATGACACAGGGTTTATCAACTACCCGCAAGAAGAACATGAGATTTGGAGCCAGCTTTATGCCCGTCAAGCGATAAACCTGCCTGGCCGTGCCTGTAAGGAGTATTTGCAAGGGCTAGATGCCTTGGCTTTGCCAAAGAATCGTATTCCGCAACTTACTGAAATTGATACTGTATTGCAAGCTACCACCGGCTGGAAAACGGCAGCCGTACCTGCGCTTATTTCCTTCGGCCGTTTCTTTGAATTACTGGCAAATAAAGAGTTTCCAGTGGCCACTTTTATTCGCCGCAAGGAGGAGTTTGATTACTTGCAAGAGCCAGATATCTTCCACGAGATTTTTGGCCACTGCCCTTTGCTCACCAATCCTTCATTTGCCAATTTCTCTCATATGTATGGCCAATTAGGTTTACATGCCAGCAAAGAGGAAAGGGTATTTTTAGCGCGTTTGTACTGGTTTACGGTTGAGTTTGGTTTACTACAGCCTAAAGACGGCGCCTTATGCATCTATGGCGGCGGCATTTTAAGCTCTCCCGGGGAAACCTTGTATGCGATGGAAAGTGATGTGCCAGAGCGTCAACCCTTTGATTTATTAAATGTGCTGCGAACCCCATATCGGATCGACATTATGCAGCCGATTTATTATGTGATTGAGCACATTGATATGCTGGATGAAATTGCCAAGATGGACATCATGGCTTATGTCACTAAGGCGCGTCAGTTAGGTTTATTTGCCCCTAAGTTTCCGCCAAAAGCCAAGGCGAGTTAGCCTCGATTAGATTGATGAGTTGACTCGTTATTTGGCTGGCATCTAATTTAGCCATCTGATTTAAGTTATTAATAGAAAATGAGTACAGAGCAACTGAATATCCCTATCAATGTTGCCAAGAGGAGTATGTATGACAGCGTTATCGAATATGAAATGTGAAGCGTGCCAAGCCGACGCACCTAAAGTGACCGATGAAGAATTGGCTGAACTTATTCGTATGATCCCCGACTGGGGCGTGCAAGTGCGTGATGGCGTAATGCAGCTTGAGCGCGTTTACAAGTTTAAAAACTTTAAACTGGCGATGGCATTCACGAATAAGCTGGCGGATTTAGCGGAAGAAGAATTCCATCATCCAGGCATTTTCACTGAATGGGGCAAAGTGACCGTCACTTGGTGGTCACACTCTATCAAGGGTCTACACAAGAATGACTTCATCATGGCCGCCAAGACAGACCAGTTATTAGTCTAATTAATTCGCCAATTTAATCAGCATCTTAATCTATTTTTTGATGCTGATTTTTTCTTCCTGTTACAATTCAACTGTAAACTAGGCTTGCCACTTACTGTTTAACCTTCTAACGTATACGGGCTCTGCTATTTACCCTCATCGCTGACGTTTTCGTTAAGGTAACAACTTGCCTAGCAAGCGTCATTTTTGTTGTAAAGCTTAAGGCGAAAAATAGCTCTGCACGGTTTATCCCCAAAATTCGAATCAAAAAAGGGAATATCAGTCATTATGCGCTTGGAAGTCAGCTGTCAGGATCGTGTTGGTTTAGCCAAAGATATCTTAGTCGTGTTAGAGCGTTATGGTATTAATTTAATTGCCATTGATGCCAGTAACCAAGGATTCCTGTACTTACAATTTGCCGAAATCAGTTTTGAAACCTTAAGTGCCTTGATGCCGCAGATCCGCAAAGTGGAAAGTGTCCATGATGTGCGTACGGTTTCGTTTATGCCCTCAGAGCAAGAACATTACGCCCTTAAAACCTTGCTCAAAACCTTACCCGATTCCGTTTTCTCCATCGATGCTAAAGCGCGTATCCGTATCGTTAACGAGTCCGCCTTGCTCAATATCGGTATGGGTGAGCACGAAGTGCTCGAAGAGTCGCTCAATCATTGGGTGCAAGGTTTTAACTTCAGCCGCTGGTTGAGCGAAAGCCAAGTCTTACCGCAAGCGGCGAGGGTACAAATTGGTCCAAACGAATATTTAGCCGAAATGCTGCCGATTTACCTGCCCGATGAGGATGAGAAAACTATCTTAGTTGGCGCTGTGGTGTCGCTAAAATCCCCCGCGCGGGTTGGAAAACAATTTAACGCGCTGCAGAATCAAACTACTGGCTTTGAAAATGTATTAGCCAGCAGTGACAAAATGAAGGAAGTGCTTAAGCAAGCGCGGCGGATGGCCCAGCTCGATGCGCCTTTATTGATCACAGGTGAAACGGGTACTGGTAAAGAATTAATGGCCAGAGCCAGCCACGATGCCAGCATGCGCCGCGAGAAACCCTTTATCGCCATCAACTGCGCCGCTCTGCCTGACAGCGCCGCCGAAGAAGAACTATTCGGTTATGTCAGTCAGGGCAAAGTCGTTAAACGGGGTTTCTTTGAAGAAGCTAAAGGCGGCACAGTATTTCTCGATGAAGTGGCTGAGATGTCCAAGGCCGCACAAGTTAAGCTGCTTCGTCTATTGCAAGATGGCACCTTTAGACGTATCGGCGGCGATGAAGAAGTCCGTGCCGATGTGCGGATCATTTGCTCAACCCAGAAAAATTTAGCCGAACTGTGCCAAACCGGTGAGTTTAGGGAAGATTTGTACTATCGCATCCATGTGCTCAGTTATCACATACCGTCACTGCGCGAGCGTAAAGTCGATATCATTCCACTGACAGAAATGTTCCTCGAACATTACAGCCAACAGTTATCTAGCCCAGTGCGACGGATTTCGGCCCAGTGCCGCGATCATTTGCTCACCTACGCTTGGCCAGGTAACGTACGCCAATTAAAGAACGCAGTATTTAGAGCTGTGTCTATGTGGGATGGTTCGGCCGAGTTGACGGTAGAACAATTAAAACTGCCGTCCTACGCCGAAGGTTTTGGTTACTTTGACAATGAGTTTGAAGGCAATCTCGACGATGCGATGAAGCAGTTTGAAGCGAGTCTGTTGCGTCGATTATATCCAGCCTATCCGAGTACTCGTCAGTTAGCGAAAAAGCTCGGGGTGTCGCACACCGCTATTGCCAATAAGCTGCGTGAGTACAAGATAGCCAAGCGTCGTTAAGCCGAGTCTTGCTGGCTTGACTCGACAGATGTAACAGTATCGTTCCACTTAGTTGCCGACTTTTCAGGCATATTGCTTACCGAGATATTGATAAGCGGCAACTAGGTTATAAACGTAATGATTAGTTTACGAAATGTGAAATAATTGACCCAAATGTGATTTGGGTCACGCTATAGGAATCTGCGCCAGCTTCGGGTATTTCTACGCGCAACAAATACGTTAAAGCAAGCAAAAGGGCATACCTCTGTTGGCGCGGACTGCGTAACGTGTGCGCCCTTAATGAGTCAAAGAGTCCGATTAAAATCGCCGAATATAAGCTGAATGACGCCGCGCGTTTTCCAGCACAATAAAATTGTACGCCTAGCCTTAGAAGCACTGGAGCCAATATGAAACTTGCAAGTTATAACAATGGTCGCCGCGATGGTCAGTTGATGTTAGTTAGCCGCGATCTCACTAAAACGGTTGCCGTTCCTGCTATTGCCCACACTATGCAGCAATTACTCGACGGTTGGGATTTACTGAAACCGCAATTGCAAGAATTGTACGACGCGTTAAATGAAGGCATGTTAGATAACGCCCAAGCGTTTGACGAAGCTAAGTGCTTGTCGCCACTACCGCGTGCCTACCAATGGGCCGATGGCAGCGCTTATGTGAATCACGTTGAGTTAGTCCGTAAGGCTCGCGGCGCAGAAATGCCTGAAACCTTCTGGACAGATCCGCTGTTCTATCAAGGTGGTTCAGACAGTTTTATTGCCCCTAAAGCCGATATTCCACTGGCGAGTGAAGACTGGGGTATCGATTTCGAATCTGAAATCGCGATCATTACCGATGATGTGCCTATGGGCGTGAGCAGCGACAATGCGGCTAAGCATATTAAATTGTTGATGTTAGTGAACGATGTGTCACTGCGTAACTTAATCCCTGGTGAGTTGGCGAAAGGCTTTGGTTTCTTCCAATCTAAGCCATCGAGCAGTTTTTCACCTGTGGCAGTGACGCCGGATGAACTGGGCGCACGTTGGGAAGATTCTAAAGTGCATTTACCGCTGATCACCCATTTAAACGGTGAGTTATTTGGCCGTCCGAATGCCGGCGTCGATATGACATTTAATTTCAGCCAGTTAGTTTCACATGTTGCAAAAACCCGTCCATTGGGCGCTGGCGCGATTATTGGCTCTGGTACTATTTCTAACTATGACCGTAGCGCAGGCTCTAGCTGTTTAGCGGAAAAACGTATGCTAGAAGTGATTGCTGAAGGCAAAGCCACTACGCCATTTATGCGTTTTGGCGATACTGTGCGCATCGAAATGCTCGATGACAACGATGTAACGATTTTCGGTTCTATCGATCAAAAAGTGGTTGAATACAAAGCCTAAGGCTTTCCCTTAAAGGGCGATATCGACTCAAACTAACGGGGCTTAATTGCCCCGTTTTTATACAGACTTTTATAAGGACATGAAAATATGAAGCTTTATGGTTATTGGCGCTCAAGCGCGGCGTACCGTGTTCGCATCGCCCTCAATCTTAAGGGTATTTCAGCCGAGCAGTTGTCTGTGCATCTTGTACGTGATGGCGGCGAGCAACATAAAGCGGCCTACAGTGCGCTCAATCCGCTGGAGTTAGTGCCAACCTTAGTGATGGACGATGAGTTAGATGCAGATGCATTGTCGCAATCCTTAGCCATTATCGAATATCTTGATGAGATACACCCACTGTCGCCATTATTGCCTGCATCGGCTCTTGAGCGTGCCCATGTGCGCGCCATGGCACTCACGGTAGCCTGTGAAATTCATCCATTAAATAACTTGCGGGTATTGCAGTATTTAACTCAAACCTTAGGGGTCGATGAAGCGGCTAAAAATACTTGGTATCACCACTGGGTTGCAAGTGGTTTTGCTGCCCTAGAAATCTTGTTGA
Organism: Shewanella sp. DAU305; assembly: GCF_026802235.1. Lineage (NCBI taxonomy): Bacteria > Pseudomonadati > Pseudomonadota > Gammaproteobacteria > Alteromonadales > Shewanellaceae > Shewanella > Shewanella sp. DAU305. The sequence goes on along the minus strand of NZ_CP113808.1, from coordinate 3,708,482 downwards.
AAAGGCACAGTGGTCGTTACTGCTTTGGGGATACAGTGACATTAGCCGACTTGTGTTTAGTGCCGCAGGTGTATAACGCTCAGCGTTTTAATGTGGATTTAACGCCTTATCCCAATATCATGCGCGTGTGGACTGAGTGTAATCAGCTAGAAGCTTTTGCCGATGCGGCCCCAGAGCGCCAAGCGGATGCTGTGTGATGCTTTGTAACGAATAGTGCGGATATAGTCTTTACGAATTGAAAGAATGGATGATGAGGCTTGTGTTGCGAGTCTAATCTCTGCGATGGAGTTTAAATGCTTTTTAGTAAAAAATGTCCGTATTGCAAAGGTAAACTCGGCGCTAAGGAAGTGCCTATTAAGGAAGGACGCTGCTGTCATTGTGATAAGCCGATACGGTACAAACTCAATATAATAAATTGGATGCTACTGTTCGTGCCCATCTATATTCTTAGCGTTAATCTGCTAGACAAAGATGTATATGGTTTTTGGATTTATTTGGCGGTAATGGCACCTATTTATAGTCTCGTATCTCTATTCTGTCATGAGGTCGTAAAGTGCTCAGAAACCGATGGCGAAGTGGAGTAAGCCGAATGTCATTCCAGTGGTGTTATTTGATATTGAAGCGAACGATACTGTTATGAGTAATGTATGAGTCATGTTCTGAATGGTGCTATGAATAATGTTATGGATGATGCTATGTGTGAAGCAGAGCTAAAGCATCGATTACTCAAATGGATAACCCAAGATTGCGAGCGGGTGAGGGCGCTTGAACTTGCGCTCCAATGCGCCAAAGTACACTCAATGCCGCAGTGGTGCCTTGCGGCGGGATTTGTCCGTAATTTAGTCTGGGATCGCTTGCACGGATTTGAGTTGAGTCCACTGAACGATATCGATCTGATCTATTTTTGCCCGTTAGATATTAGTCCTGAGCGGGATCTGGCAATTGAAACCTATCTTAATCAGCTTGCCCCTGAGTTACCTTGGTCGGTGAAGAATCAGGCGCGCATGCATGTTCGAAATCAAGACATGGCTTACACATCTTGTGTTGATGCTATGTCCTATTGGCCAGAACTTGAAACCGCAGTCGGGGTGAGCTATCAAGTTGTTGATGTAGAATCTGATAATCAGACTAAGACTGGGACTCAGACTTGTGTTGGGATGAAAAATTATCCCGCGTCTTATGATATTGAGCTGGTGGCTCCCTTTGGGCTGAACTCCTTGTTTGCACTCAAACTGAGCGCCAATCCAAAGCGATCATTATCCGTGTTTGATCACAGAGTCGCGACTAAGGGTTGGCTTACTCGGTATCCTTTGCTTGAATGTTGCCGCACAAGCTGATCTGCTCATTCACTCACTCATTCCTAATTCGACCCCAGCAGTTCTCTCAATTCGTCCCATGCAATTTATCTACTCAATTTAGCGACTCGATTTAGTTACTCACCAATTTAGACCGCTAACAGTATGGGTATCATCCTTAAGCCGTTTTGGTTCGGCCGTTTTCTGCTTCCATTCTTCCTCATTTAGTCCGAACAATTTGAACTTAATGACCAAATCCCCCTCAGCTAAGTGCTTTTTATTGTTATTAAAATGTTGGTTTCGCTAATGGTGTCTACCTCTTGCTGTAGTCATTAGTGATGACTAATACAGAACTAAGCTCACAGAAAATAAAGGTGTACTGTCGATAAATGTTTGAATTTCGTGATTTAGATCCCATGGGTAGTACCTAGAAATGAGTATTGGCTATTCACTTTGATTTGGATCAATAAAGTGGTCGCGCTTCTCTGGCAGTGTAGGCGTCAATTGTTAAGGATGTAATTTAAAACAAAAACCTATGTTGTACATATGGAGTATGATGATGAACAAAAATACTGTTTCTACACTGATCGCTGCCACCCTTTTAGCTGCTGGTTTTTCTGCTTCTGTATCGGCTCACCAAGCAGGTGACATTATCGTTCGTGCGGGTGCTGTTGTTGTTGCGCCAAACGAATCAAGCGACCCAGTTGCAACTTTTGGTGAGTTTAAAGTGAGTAACAATACTCAACTTGGTTTGAACTTCGGTTATATGTTGACTGATAACTTTGGGGTAGAGCTATTAGCAGCAACGCCTTTTAGCCATGACGTTTCTTTGGGTGGGACTAAAATTGCTGAAACTAAGCAACTGCCGCCAACGCTAGTGGCACAGTACTATTTCGGTAATTCTCAATCAGTGGTTCGCCCTTACATTGGCGTCGGTGTTAATTACACTAACTTTTATGATAATGAGTTCACCAATGATTTAGGTGGTGCGTTAACTGACTTAAGCATGACCACGTCTTGGGGCTTAGCGGCACAAGCGGGTATTGACTATCAGGTTAGCAAAAACTGGTTAGTGAACGCATCTGTGTGGTACGCGCAAATTAGCAGCGATGTGAAGTTTAAATTATCGGGTGACACTGTGGTTATTGGTACCGATATTGACCCATGGGTTTATATGGTCAGCGTAGGTTACACTTTCTAATCTACGGATCAGATAAGCGTAAAAAAGGAGCCTTAGGCTCCTTTTTCGTTTCTGCACTTTATCCTGACATGTTCCACTAAGGTTAAGCCGACTTAGCGCTTTGGCTTTTTAGCCTTCCAGTGGCGAGTGTTATAGATAAATTCGGGTAATAATACGGTGAGCCAAGCGACGAGGCGCCAGCGTTTAGTCACATAGACGCGGCGTTTACCTTGCTTCATTGCTTTGATGATTTGTGCTGCAACGTGCGGTAATGGGGCAAGCCACATCGCACTTTGCTGCATGGCGGCTTTATCGAGTAAACCGAGTTGGATATCGGTAATCGTAATGGGTAACTTGAGGCGCTGGGCGTGCATACATAAGCCCTCAAGGTAATTCTGCCCAAAGGCTTTTGAGGCGTGATAGGCCACACTTGGGCCACCGCGCAAACCTGCGATAGAGTTTATTGCCGCCAGTTGTCCATAACCTTGCTCGCGAAATAGTCTAAATGCCGTATTGCAGATAGCGGCAAAACCTCGCACATTGACATCGATAATGTCTTGCTCTGGCAGCCAAGGCAGCTCAGGATCATAACTATTGAGGCCTGTATTGACTAAGACTAAGTGCGCACCGCCAAGACTCTGCCAGACGGATTCAAGTTGAGTGATAATGGCTTGAGGCTGTTCAATTTGAAGTGAAAATACTTGTACTTTAGTTGGCAAGGATAAGGCAAAATCGCGGAGTGATTCTGGATCTTGGGCGAATAAGACTAATTCAACCTGTTGATCTGCCAATTGCTTTGCAATTTCACGACTTAATTGTGAGCTAGCTCCCACAATTATTGCAGTTGCTTGGGTCATAGGTTTTTCGGCAACGAAATGGTGGCTTATGATAGGAAGATATGTTCGCCAAGACAAGATTTATAGCTTGGGCGTATGGACATCTAGAAGTCTTTATGTATGATTAGGAGAAACAAAATGAACAAATGGTTGCGTTTAAGCGCGTTGAGATTAACTGCTTTAGCATTAATGGCACTAATGGGTGTGTTATCGGGTTGTGCGACACCCAATGCTATCGTGGAGATAAAAGGCGAGACCTTGTATCGGGAACGGATTGCTCTGCCCGCAGAGGCTAAGGTCGTAGTGCAACTGCTCGATGTATCAAAAATGGATGTGCCAGCCATAGTGATGGCGGAGCGCGTACAACAAGGTGCAGCAACACCAACGCCATTCAGTTTTGCGATTGGCAGCGATCAGTTCCAACCCGGGCACACTTATGCCATAGGTGCACGGATAATGCTCGGTGATAAGTTATTGTTTATTAATACTCAAGCCTATCATATTGACCTCAACTCCACTGAGCCAATGACGATACTGCTAGAGAAAGTCGGTGGCTAGTTAGCCCGCTCAGAAGTGAGCTGACATACGCGCCGAATCCGTTGGTATTTACGAACAGAAGAGGCGCGGTATGCCGGTTAGAATTCCAGATCATCTGCCCGCAGCAGAAGTGTTAGAGTCAGAAAATATTTTCGTTATGTCCGAGACGCGGGCGGCTAATCAAGATATCAGGCCGATGAAGGTGCTGATTTTGAACTTGATGCCGAACAAAATCGAGACAGAAACCCAGTTACTGCGCTTACTGGGCAACACGCCTTTACAAGTCGATGTGGATTTATTGCGCATTCACGACAAAGAATCCAAGCATACTTCCATCGATCACATGAATACTTTCTACCGTGACTTTGAAGCCGTGCGCCATAAAAATTACGACGGCCTTATCATCACAGGTGCGCCGCTTGGGCAAATCGATTTCGAAGATGTAGTTTATTGGGATCATATCCGTGAAATCATCGACTGGTCCCAAGAGCATGTCACCTCAGTGTTGTTTTTATGCTGGGCAGCCCATGCGGGTTTATATCATCTCTATGGTTTAAATCGAAAAATATTGCAACAGAAGCGTTCAGGCGTATTCGTGCATCGCCGTACCTCTCAGCATTTCCCGTTACTGCGCGGTTTTGATGATGAATTTTTTGCACCCCATTCCCGTTTTGCCGAAATGGATGTCGAAGAAATTAGACAACATCCACAGCTGCAGCTATTGGCCGAGTCCGATGAGGCAGGGGCTTATTTGGTGTTAAGTCGGAATAATCGTAACTTGTTTGTGATGGGTCATCCTGAATATCAAAAGTCGACCTTAAACGAGGAATATCAGCGAGACTTAAGCCAAGGTTTAGACCCGAATGTGCCGCAGAATTATTATCGCAATGATGATCCTAAAGCCGACGCCATTGCCCGCTGGCACAGCCACGGTAGCCTGCTGGTAAGTAATTGGCTTAATTATTACGTCTATCAGTTAACCCCTTACGACTTAAGCGATATGACGGCGATGACACCGTGGGAGTCGCGTTAAGGTTTTGTTTAGCCTTTTATGGTGATGTGGTCACATGGATGTGACTTTAGCTGATACCCAAAAGCACTTAATATATCTCTCCCTTAGAGCCAACCTTCCACGTTTAACGGCGCTTAATCCCTGCCTTGCTGTAAATCCTTACTGACATTTTCCCCTGATAAAATCTGCACATTAGACCAAGGAATACTTGCTTTACGTTCGCGTAAACGTCAGAGTGGTTTTATTGTCGATTTTATTAAACGTCCCGAGGCTGGTACTAGGCTTCGTGGTCAATTTAGGTTGGAGCCTTCATGAGTACTGAACAGTTAAATCAAGATATCGTTATCGTTGCTGCTAAACGCACCCCAATGGGCGGGTTTCAAGGCAACTTATCATCCGTAGCATCACCCATTTTAGCCGCGACGGCCATTAAAGGCTTGTTAGCGGAAACGCAATTGGCGGGTGAGCATGTCGATGAAGTCTTGATGGGCTGCGTATTACCCGCAGGTTTAGGTCAAGCGCCTGCGCGTCAGGCAACTTTGGGTGCGGGATTACCCTTATCCGTTGGTGCGACCACAGTGAACAAGGTCTGTGGCTCAGGCATGAAGACGGTAATGTTAGCCCACGATTTGATTAAAGCGGGCAGTGCAAAAGTGGTGATCGCAGGCGGCATGGAAAGCATGAGCCAAGCGCCGTATTTACTCGATAAAGCCCGCGGCGGCATGCGCATGGGCCATGGCAAAGTGTTAGATCACATGTTTTTAGATGGTCTTGAAGATGCCTACACGGGCGGTGCTATGGGAACGTTCGCCCAGAAAACTGCCGATGAATTTGGTATCACCCGCGAGCAGATGGATGCTTTTGCCTTAAGCTCGCTTGAAAAAGCCAATGCCGCGATTAACTCGGGTGCCTTTAAAACCGAAATCACCCCCGTCACAGTCAGTGATCGTCGTGGTGATGTGACTATCGATACCGACGAGCAACCCGGTAATGCCCGCCCTGAAAAAATTCCTACGCTGCGCCCAGCCTTTACCAAAGATGGCACTATCACAGCGGCAAACTCTAGCTCTATTTCCGATGGTGCAGCGGCATTGATGCTGACCTCACGCGGCGAAGCTGACCGTTTAGGCTTAACTGTATTAGCGACTATTAAAGGCCACACGACTCATGCCCAAGAGCCTTCATTGTTCACAACTGCACCGGTTGGCGCTATGGCGAAATTGCTGGCCAATGTCGGTTGGTCAACGGACGAGGTGGATTTATTCGAAATCAACGAAGCCTTCGCGATGGTGACTATGCTTGCTGTGTCTGAGCTAGGTTTAGATATCGCTAAGGTAAACGTTAATGGCGGCGCCTGTGCCTTAGGCCATCCAATTGGCTGCTCGGGTTCACGTTTGCTGGTGACCTTAATTCATGCTTTAAAAGCCCGCGGCCTGAAGCGCGGTGTTGCCTCGCTATGTATCGGCGGTGGTGAAGCGACGGCGATGGCCATCGAGGTTTAATCGCAACAGTTTAGTTAAATCAACAAGACGGGGCTGGCAAGGGCAATCACTTCCCTTGAGGATAATCATAATATCGCACCGCCAGCCCATCACTCTACAAGGAAAGGATTGCAACATGACCACACAAGTAAAGCATTACATTGACGGTGAGTTTACCCAAGGTACGGGTACATCGCAGATTATTGTCACCAATCCCGCGAATAACTCGCCGATTGCAGTGATTAATGCTGCCACTAGCGAAGAAGTTCACGCTGCGATTGCTAGCGCCAAAGCCGCCTTCAAAACGTGGAAAGAAGTGCCAGTGTCTGAACGTGCGCGCGTCATGTTGCGTTATCAACATCTGCTAAAAGAACATCACGACGAACTTGCGACCATTCTTGCCCATGAAACGGGTAAAACCTTTGAAGATGCCAAGGGCGATGTATGGCGCGGTATCGAAGTCGCTGAACACGCTTGTAACGTGGCATCATTATTGATGGGCGAAACCGTTGAGAATGTCGCGCGTTCAATCGACACCTACAGCTACACCCAACCACTGGGTGTGTGTGCCGGTATTACGCCATTTAACTTCCCTGCGATGATCCCGTTATGGATGTTCCCACTGGCGATTGCCTGCGGTAACACCTTCATTTTAAAACCTTCAGAACAAGATCCAATGACGCCGCAGCGCCTTGTTGAACTGTTTGTTGAAGCGGGCGCACCTAAGGGCGTATTGCAATTAGTGCATGGCGACAAAACTGCCGTGGATATTCTGCTGGCAGACCCTGCAATTAAAGCCATTTCCTTCGTCGGTTCTGTGGCTGTGGGCCAGTATATTTATAAAACTGGTACCGATAATTTAAAACGCGTACAAGCCTTTGCGGGCGCGAAAAATCACTGCGTTATCATGCCTGATGCGAACAAACAGCAAGTGATCAATAACTTAGTTGGCGCCTCTGTAGGCGCGGCGGGTCAGCGCTGTATGGCGATTTCGGTTGCCGTGTTTGTTGGCGCAGCTAAAGAGTGGATCCCAGAGTTAAAAGAAGCCTTAGCCAAGGTTCGTCCAGGTTTATGGGACGATAAAGAAGCCGGTTACGGCCCTGTCATAAGCCCTGCAGCCAAGGCACGCGTGCTCAAGCTTATCAAGCAGGGGATTGATGAAGGCGCTGAGTGTTTGCTCGATGGCAGCGACTTTACCGTGGAAGGTTATGAGTCAGGCAACTGGATTGGCCCAACCATGTTCAATAAAGTCTCCACAGAGATGAGCATCTATAAGGAAGAAATCTTCGGCCCTGTACTGTGTTGCATGGAATCTGACTCATTAGAAGCGGCAATCGAATTAGTCAATGCTAGCCCTTACGGCAACGGCACTTCTATCTTCACCGCCAGCGGCGCGGCGGCCCGTAAATATCAACATGAAATCGAAGTCGGCCAAGTGGGGATTAACGTGCCTATTCCTGTGCCATTACCTTTCTTCTCATTTACCGGTTGGAAGGGCAGTTTCTATGGCGATCAACATGCTTACGGTAAGCAAGCGGTACGTTTCTATACCGAGACTAAAACCATCACTTCACGCTGGTTCGAGTCCGATATCGCCGTGGCGTCTACGCCAAACATGAGCATTAACTTGCGCTAAGCTCGTACGTCAAGCTCAGTGATTAATCGATAAACTACGGCGTCTTTACGGCGCCCAATTTATAAAATAAAAAAGTGACCACAGAGTCATAGGAGAGCCAAATGGATTTTAATTTCAACGATGACCAACGCCAGTTTGCCGATCTCGCCCGCCAGTTTGCCGCGGAAGAGTTAACCCCGTTTGCCGCCAAGTGGGATGAAGAACATCATTTCCCCAAAGGCGTGATCCAAAAAGCCGGTGAGCTTGGTTTTTGCTCTCTGTATTCGCCAGAATCAGAAGGCGGCATGGGCTTATCGCGCCTCGATGCATCGATTATTTTTGAAGAGCTCGCCAAGGGCTGCACAGCGACCACTGCCATGCTGACCATTCACAATATGGCCACTTGGATGGTGACAACTTGGGGCACTGAAACCCTGCGTCAGACTTGGTCTGAGCCGTTAACCACAGGGCAAATGTTAGCGTCCTATTGTTTAACTGAGCCGGGCGCGGGTTCAGACGCTGCATCTTTGCAAACCAAAGCGGTGCGTGACGGCGATGAGTATGTGATTTCAGGTTCGAAGATGTTTATCTCAGGTGCGGGCGCCACTGAGCTATTAGTGGTGATGTGCCGCACCGGTCAAGCGGGGCCTAAGGGGATTTCTGCCATTGCCATTCCGGCAGATGCCGCTGGCGTTATCTACGGTAAGGCCGAAGATAAAATGGGCTGGAATGCCCAGCCGACCCGTCAAATCACCTTTGAAAACGTGCGTGTGCCAGTGGCCAACTTGCTCGGTGAAGAAGGCCAAGGTTTTGCCTTCGCGATGAAAGGCTTAGACGGTGGTCGTATCAATATCGCGACCTGTTCAGTAGGCACTGCGCAAGCGGCGCTAGAGCGTGCAACTCAGTATATGAATGAGCGTCAGCAATTTGGTAAACCGTTAGCGGCTTTCCAAGCACTACAATTTAAGCTCGCCGATATGGCGACTGAGTTAGTCGCAGCCCGCCAAATGGTGCGCCTTGCGGCCTTTAAACTCGACAGCAACGATCCTGAAGCCACCGCCTATTGCGCCATGGCGAAACGTTTTGCCACCGATGTGGGCTTTCAAGTCTGTGATGCGGCGCTGCAAATTCATGGCGGATATGGTTATATAAGGGAGTACCCGCTGGAACGTCATTTCCGTGATGTGCGTGTGCACCAGATTTTAGAAGGCACCAACGAAATTATGCGCTTAATTATCGCCCGTCGTTTACTCGATGAAAATGCAGGACAAATCCTGTAAGTCTACTCGCAAGAAGTGTGACTTATCGGTTGGCGATAACATAAAAGGAGTCTATACAGATGGAATATTTAGTAGAACGTATCGAAGGCCATACGGCCATTCTGACGATGAATAATCCACCGGCAAATACTTGGACTGCCGAGAGTTTGCAGGCGCTCAAAGCCAAAGTGCTTGAGCTGAACGCGAATAAAGAAATTTACGCCTTAGTGTTAACGGGCCAAGGGCAAAAGTTTTTCTCTGCCGGTGCCGATTTGAAGCTGTTTAGTGATGGCGACAAAGGCAATGCGGCGACGATGGCAAAGCACTTCGGTGAAGCCTTTGAAACCCTAAGTCAATTTCGCGGTGTATCGATTGCCGCGATTAACGGTTATGCCATGGGCGGCGGCTTAGAAGTCGCACTGGCCTGTGATATTCGAATCGCCGAAATCCAAGCTGTGATGGCATTGCCTGAAGCGACCGTAGGTTTATTACCTTGCGCAGGTGGCACTCAGAATCTGACCGCATTAGTTGGTGAAGGCTGGGCTAAGCGGATGATTTTATGCGGTGAGCGCGTCGATGCGACTCAGGCATTAAATCTGCGTTTAGTTGAAGAAGTGGTCGAAACGGGCGAAGCGCTCAATGCGGCAATCGCGTTGGCCGTCAAAGTCGCTAACCAAAGCCCAAGCAGCGTCACAGCGTGCAAGACACTCATTCAAGCGGGCCGCACTATGGCGCGTAGCCAAGCGCTGCCGATTGAGCGTGAATTATTTGTCGGGTTATTTGATACCGAAGATCAGGCCGAAGGCGTGAATGCGTTTTTGGGCAAACGTAAAGCTGATTGGAAGAACCGCTAATGACTAATGTAGTAGATAACGTAAATCAGGCCACGACCACGCAAAACGTGGTTTTTCAAACCTTAGCCACCGCGTCCGGTAAGTTGATTGGGGTGGTGACACTCAATGTGGAAAAAGCCCTCAACGCCTTAGATTTAGACATGGTGCGCGCTATGACGGCGCAGCTCAATCTATGGAAGAAAGACTCGCTTATCGCTTGTATCGTTTTAGATGGCAGCGGTGAGAAGGCCTTTTGTGCGGGTGGTGATGTGCGCGCCTTATACCATGCATCCATTGCCGCTAAAGGACAAGTGACTGAGGAGGCAAAGGTGTTCTTCGAAGAGGAATATCGTCTCGATTATCTACTGCATACCTTTGGCAAACCTGTGTTGGTGTGGGGCGACGGCATTGTTATGGGCGGCGGGCTCGGTTTGATGGCGGGCGCAAGCCACAGAGTCGTCACTGAAACCTCGCGCATTGCTATGCCTGAAGTGACGATTGGCCTGTACCCCGATGTGGGCGGCAGCTATTTCCTTAATCGTATGCAGGGCAAAATGGGACTGTTTTTAGGGCTCACGGCTTATCAACTCAATGCCGCCGATGCCTGCTATGTGGGCCTTGCCGATCATTACCTAAACCGTGACGACAAAGAACTGATGTTCGATGCCATGGCCACCTTAGATTGGAGCGATACACCGGCGCTTAATCATCAACGCTTAGATAGCATGATCAACGAGTTATCTAATCAAGTGGATATCCCGAAGGGCGAAAGTGTATTGGCGGACAGCCAAGATAATATCGACCGACTGATGGCGGGGAGTTTAGAGGATATTGTCACCCGTATGTCGACGTTAGCCTCGGAGGATGCTTGGTTAATGAAGGCGCGCGACACCTTCCTTGCAGGCAGTCCTATCAGCTGGCATCTGGTTAATATCCAATCACAACTAGGTACTAAGTTAAGCCTAGCAGAGTGTTTTAAATGGGAATTAACCGCCAGCGTTAACGTGTGTGCCCATGGTGATTTCTGTGAAGGGGTTCGCGCACTCTTGATTGATAAAGACAGACAACCCCAGTGGCGCTTTAAGGATGTTAACTCAGTGCCTACCGCTGTACTTGAGCAAATATTGACTTCCCCTTGGGGCGAGGCGCATCCCTTTAGCCAACTGAGCTAAACGTTGAGTTGATTATGCATAGAGTTGGCTAAGCGTTGACTTGATTAGCACAGATTTGAATAGTGCTGAGTGTATAGGCTCAGCCAAGCTCGCTTTACTCTGTGATAACGACAGCATAATCAACGGACTAGCATTATCACTACACTAAAAAAAGAACAGCACACAGGAGTGACAGCATGAGTACAGTAGCATTTATCGGTTTAGGCAATATGGGCGGCCCAATGGCGGCCAATTTATTAAAAGCGGGCATGACGGTTCGTGTATTTGATTTAGTCCCTGAAGCCATGCAAAGCCTTGCCGAGCAAGGGGCCTTTGTTTCTAGCACGGCTTGCGGCGCGGCAGCGGGTGCCAATGTGGTGATCACTATGCTGCCTGCGGGCAAGCATGTGAAAAGTTTATATTTAGGCAATGGCACAGACAAAGGACTGCTCGAGGTGGTTGCGGGTGATACTTTACTGATCGATTGCTCGACTATCGATGCGCAAAGCGCGCAATTGGTGGCGGCCGAAGCGGCTAAAAGCGGCATAGAGTTTATGGATGCACCGGTTTCTGGCGGCACAGCAGGCGCGGCGGCGGGCACTTTAACCTTTATTTGTGGTGGTTCCGATAGCGCTTTTGAGCGGGGTCAGCCAGTGCTGAAAGCTATGGGTGTGAACATATTCCACGCTGGTGGCCCTGGTGCGGGGCAAGTCGCTAAAATCTGCAATAACATGCTGTTATCTGTGTTGATGGTCGGCACTTCTGAGGCGTTGCAAATGGGCATTGACCATGGTCTCGATCCCAAAGTCTTGTCCGACATTATGAAGGTCAGCAGTGGTGGCAACTGGACGTTAGAGAAGTACAATCCCTGCCCCGGTGTAATGGAGACAGTACCTTCTTCTAAGGGCTATCAGGGCGGCTTTATGGTAGATTTGATGGTTAAAGATCTCGGTCTGTCCCAAAAAGCCGCATTATTGAGCAACTCCAGCACGCCAATGGGCGCTTTAGCCCGCAGCTTGTATGTGAATCATGCAAGACAAGGCAACGGCCGCCGAGATTTTTCCAGTATTTTTGAACAATTTGCACAACTTAAAAAATAGACATAGTTAACAAGGGATAACCAGATGGATTTAAAAGATAAGGTTGTCGTCATTACTGGCGGCGCGGGTGGCTTAGGTCTAGCAATGGCGCAAAATTTTGCGCAGGCGGGTGCTAAGATAGCGCTTATCGACGTGGACCAAGAAAAACTCGAGCGAGCCTGCGCTGAGCTTGGATCGGACACTGAAGTCCAAGGTTATGCCTTAGACATTACCGACGAAGAAGACGTCGTGGCAGGTTTTGCCTATATTCTCGAAGATTTTGGCCAAGTGAACGTGTTAGTGAACAACGCCGGCATTCTGCGTGATGGCCTGTTAGTCAAAGCCAAAGATGGCAAAGTCACCGACCGTATGTCTTATGAGCAATTCCAATCTGTGATCAATGTGAACTTGACGGGCAGCTTCCTCTGCGGTCGTGAAGCGGCAGCGGCCATGATTGAATCCGGTCAAGCGGGCGTGATTGTCAACATCTCTAGCCTAGCGAAAGCGGGTAACATGGGTCAGTCGAACTATGCCGCTTCAAAAGCAGGCGTCGCGGCCATGTCTGTTGGCTGGGCGAAGGAATTAGCGCGTTACAATATCCGTAGTGCCGCGGTTGCACCGGGCGTTATTGCTACTGAGATGACAGCGGCAATGAAACCTGAGGCGCTGGAGCGTTTAGAGAAGCTAGTGCCAGTAGGGCGCTTGGGTCATGCCGACGAGATAGCTTCTACCGTACGCTTTATTATTGAGAACGACTATGTAAATGGTCGCGTGTTCGAAATCGATGGTGGTATCCGTCTGTAATGACGATATCTTATTGATATTCATAAAAACCGAGCTCAGGCTCGGTTTTTTATTGCGTAAAGAAACATAATGGCATTTTGAACTCAGTCTTTGGATTTATTTAGATTTCACTGTTGGAGTTGACATTTAGTTGTTAACCTTCAACAATCCCCCTCCAGTTTTTTTACATAACTTTACATACATGTTTGTCGCATGTAATGGAGCTTAACATCCGGATGTCTTGGCAGGATAAAGCCCTCTGGCTTGAGAAAATCACTAAACGCATGATGTTAATCGTGGGTGTCCTAGGGTTGATTGTGATCTATTGCGGGTTCTTTTTTCTGCTCTTCAGTGGTCGCTCTGTGGCCGTGATCCCGTGGTTTTTCCTTATCTCACCCTGGGTGTGTATTTATTTTGGCTTAACGCAAGTACAGCAAGTGCAAGTGGTAAATTGGTTCTTAAAAAAATTTAAAAAATAACCAATTTCTGCAAGTTCCTATTTTGTTTCGGTTTGTGCAGTTGGCAAACATTGGGGAGAAACAATGAAGTTACATGGATATTTATGGGTGCTAGGGAGTTTGTTTTGTTTGGGGGCTTGCGAGCGCTCGAACAAAGAAACACCGCATCTTAGTGATAATGGTGGGCGTATTGTTGCGCCCTATGGCAGTTGGCTGTCTCCCTTATCGGCGAATGATGTATTTGAACAGGCCGATAATGTCGCCGAGTTACAAAGCGTAGATGGGGCGATTTATTTCTCTGAATCCGATGGTGATAAGCAAGGCCAAGTAGGGATTAAGCGTCTCGATAAAAAGGGCAATATCGCCGACGTCGTGCCGCCAAGCTTTAATGTTAAATCCGCCGTTCATGAATACGGCGGCGCCGCCTTTTTAGGGATAGGCCAGAGTTTATTTGCCACTAAGGCACAGGATCAACTGTTTTATCGTTTCGCCCCTAATCAACCCCCCTGCCGTTAACGCCTAATGGCACCCGTCATGCTGACTGTATCGCTTATCCTAAAGGGTCGCGGATTATCTGTGTGCGCGAGGATCATCGCCAGCCCGGTGAGCCTAAGGCGAGTCTAGTAACAATCAATCTTAACTTTGCCGGCGAAGGCGATACTTTTGTCTCGGGGCATGACTTTATTTCTTCGCCTGCCATCTCGCCCGATAACAGCCAACTGGCGTGGATCACGTGGGAACATCCCTATATGCCATGGGATAACAGTATTCTCTGGCTTGGCGATCTCGACCGCAAAGGGCAACTGCACAATATTCGTAAGGTAAACACGCCTACGGATTCTTCCGTGACACAGCCATTATTCAGCCCTGATGGACAATTATATGTCGTGTCGGATATCAGTAACTGGTGGAATATCTATCGAGTCACGGCACAAAATACCTTAGCCCCAGTGCTGAACAAAAAAGCCGAGTTTGCCGTGGCCGATTGGTATTTAGGCAATCACAACTACGCCTTCGAATCCGAAAAAACCATCATTGCCAGTTATATGCTTGGCAGTCAGGCCGCGCTAATTCGGTTGCATTTGGATTCGGGTTTGACCGAGTCCTTAGCCGTCGATTTCGGCGAAATCACCCAAGTGATCAGGGGCGAAGATGCCGTCTATTTTGTTGGCGCTAAAGCGACGCCAGAGAAGGGTATTTATAAAGTCATCGGCCGTGGCACTGAGTTGGTGTATACGCCTAACTTGCCAAAGCTTGATCCCAATTATATTTCTCGGGCAAAAAATATTACCTTTAAAACCGGTGTTAACCAGCAAGCCTACGGTTATTTTTATGGGCCGGTTAACCCCAACTATACTGCGCCCCATGATACCCGCCCGCCGCTCATAGTGATGTTGCACGGCGGCCCAACGGCGCGGGCGAGTCTGGCTTATCGCAGTGACATTCAATTTTGGACCAGCCGTGGCTTTGCGGTGCTCGATGTTAATTTTCGCGGTAGCAGTGGTTTTGGCCGTGCCTATCGTCAGAGTATTTACGGAAAATGGGGCCAGGCAGATGTGGAAGATGCGGTCAATGCGGC
Organism: Shewanella sp. DAU305; assembly: GCF_026802235.1. Taxonomy (NCBI): domain Bacteria; kingdom Pseudomonadati; phylum Pseudomonadota; class Gammaproteobacteria; order Alteromonadales; family Shewanellaceae; genus Shewanella; species Shewanella sp. DAU305. The sequence continues at coordinate 3,693,384 of NZ_CP113808.1, read as the reverse complement.
CCGTTATTTAGTCGATAAAGGCTGGGTTGATGGACAAAAGTTGGCGATTCGAGGCGTAAGCGCAGGCGGGTTGACCGTGATGTCGTCGTTGGCTTTTTATGATGTGTTTCAAGCGGGGGTAAGTTACGCGGGGATCAGTGATTTTGAACAGCTGGCCAAGAGTACCCATAAGTTTGAGACGGGGTATTTAGATCAGCTCATTGGTCCCTATGCGAACAATCAAGCCCGCTATAGGGAGCTGTCGCCGCTGTATCATCTTGAAGGCTTGAATGAGCCCTTGTTAATTTTTCAAGGCTTGCGGGATCAAATTGTGCCGCCACAGCAGTCGCGACTAATTTATGAGGCATTAAAAGTAAGAGGTGTGCCAACGGCTTATATTGCCTATCAAGATGAGCCACACGGCGGTTGGAAGCCTGAGCACAGGGCCGCAGGATTAGAGACCGAACTCGCATTTTATGGGCAAGTGTTTAACTTCACCCCTGCGGCTAAGCTGGCAACATTGGTGCTGGATAATGCTGCGGCGTTAAAGCCGAGCTTAGTCCGCAATCAATAACGCAGTATTTACCGTTATGACTCTTGGCCGTTGCTAGTGCGACTGGCTGTACGACAACACTCAGAGCCTGCATCGTGCAGGCTTTGGTCTTTTTGGGATTTGTCTATGTCAGTTTCGTTGTCCTCATGGCTTAGGCTATCGATAATGGCGCAGTGGGGCTGATCGCCGCCTTGGCATTGGGTCACCATGTGTTGTAATTGCGCCCTAAGCTGTTGCAACTTATTGATTTGCTCTTCGACATAGGCAAGGTGAGTACGGGTAAGTTGTTTGACGTCTTCGGCATTACGGCTTTCATTGCCCTTAAGGCCAAGCAAGGATTTGCAATCTTCTAGGCTAAAACCTAAGTCGCGACATTGATGCACAAACTTAAGCGCTTCAATATCTTGATGGCGATAAACCCGATAACCCGCCTCATTGCGCTCGCCGCACACTAAGCCAATATCATGGTAATAACGGATACTCTTAACGCTCAAGCCCGTTTGTTTCGCCACTTCGCCTATCTTCATCTTGACCTCTTCTTTGAGCAACTGAATGGTTTTTCGCCCAGCAATTAATTGTCGATGTGATCACATTGAGCAAATTCATCCTTGACTCTCCCGCAATGGGAGACTTTATCTTAGACCTATAGTGTAAAACATCAAGTGAGGGATCTCCCATGTCTATGACCAGACTCTATGTCGCCAATATGAATTGCGCTGGCTGCGTCGCGAAAATTGAAAAGGCGTTTGCCGCCCAAGCGGGCGTCGAAGCGCGTGTTAATCTCGCCGATAAACAAGTGACGGTAGAAGGTAAGATGAGCGCCGATACTGCCTTAACTGTGATGGAAAATGCAGGTTATCCGGCGCAGGTGGTGGTGGATGCGAAAGTCGCCGCCGAAGAAAAACGCCTAGAAGATGCCACTGAGTATCGGCTGCGGATGCGCCAAGCCATAGCGGCGCTTGTTGTGGGCGTGCCTATGATGATGTGGGGATTATTGGGCGGCGAGATGATGATCAACAGTCCAGCGATGCAGCTTGGCTGGGGCATTATGGGACTGGTCACCTTGGCCTTGCTTGTCACCACGGGCGGACATTTCTACCAAGGCATGTGGCGGGCGCTCAAAGCCAAAACCACTAACATGGATACGCTGATTGTGCTGGGCACTAGTACGGCATGGGCTTATTCCATGCTGGTGGTCATTATGCCCAGCGCATTCCCTATGGATACCCGCCATGTGTACTTTGAGGCGAGTGTGATGATTCTAGGTTTGATTAACTTAGGTCACGGACTGGAACTTAAAGCGCGGGGCAAAACCAGTGAAGCGGTGCAGCGATTACTTGGATTGCAATCCACCACTGCGATTCGGATCACAGATAAGGGCGATGAAAAGGTTGAGATAAGTCAGCTGAAATTGGGCGATAAGCTGCGTTTGCGCCCTGGTGACCGAGTTGCCCTCGATGGTGAGGTCGAAACGGGGCAATCCCTATTAGATGAAGCCATGCTCACAGGTGAACCCATTCCCGTGCTTAAAAATCGCGGCGACAGTGTGAGTGCGGGCACAGTTAATGGCAACGGCAGTTTGGTTTACCGAGTGACGGCGGGACAAGAAGATACCAAGCTCGCCAAAATCATCGCACTGGTGCAGCAAGCGCAAACCTCGAAATTACCCATAGGTCGATTGGCTGACAGAATCTCAGCGGTATTTGTCCCGACTGTGGTGGCGATAGCGCTGTTGGCGGCGGCAATTTGGTATTTTGTGGGGCCAGCACCCGCCTTAAGCCATGCGTTAGTGGTGCTGACGAGCGTGCTCATCATAGCGTGCCCCTGTGCGCTGGGGCTGGCGACACCTATGTCTATTATGGTGGCCGTTGGCCGCGCCGCCCAAATGGGCGTGTTAGTCAAAAATGGTGAGGCCTTGCAAACCGCCAGTAAAGTCGATTGTGTGGTACTGGATAAAACCGGCACAGTTACCTTAGGCAAGCCACAAGTTACTGATTTTACTTTAGTGCAAACGCTGAGTGATGCCGATAAAGAAGCTTTGCTGGGCGAGATTGCGAGCCTTGAGCAGCACTCTGAGCATCCGTTAGCGGGGGCGATTGTCAGTTATGCCAAGGAATCACAGTCGCAATTACCCGACACGCAGGCATTTACGAACCATCAAGGTAAGGGGATTGAGGGCAAGGTCGATGGCGTATCGCTGGCGATTGGTAATCTCGCCTTGATGACGGCATTGGATATTGTTAATTCCGATGGTAGTGCCTTAGATCCAAAAGCGACATTAAGCTTTGCAAACCAAGGTAAAACTCCGATTTATGTCGCCAAAGCGGGCAAGTTAGTGGCCACTATCGCGCTGGCCGATCCGATTAAACCCGATGCTAAAGACGCCATCGCGGCCATGCTGCAAAGGGGTATTCGCGTCGTGCTGTTAACGGGGGATAACCCACAAACGGCGCAGGCGGTAGCCGACCAAGTGGGCATCACTGAAGTGATTGCCGGCGTACTCCCCGAGCAAAAACAACAGCATGTGCTGGATTTGCAAAAGCAAGGGCATGTGGTGGCTATGGTAGGGGATGGCATTAATGATGCGCCAGCTCTGATGAGCGCCGATGTGGGGATTGCGATGGGTTCCGGCACTGAGGTGGCGATTGAAAGTGCGGATATCACCTTGCTGTCGCAGCAGTTGATAGTGATTGCTAACTTATTGGCATTGTCGCGGGCGACGATTAGCAATATTAAGCAGAATCTATTCGGCGCCTTTGTGTATAACAGTCTAGGCATTCCGGTTGCGGCGGGCGTGCTTTATCCGCTCACGGGCATGTTATTAAGCCCTGTGATTGCAGGTGCCGCCATGGCCTTGTCTTCACTCACTGTCGTCACGAACGCCAACCGCTTAAGACGGCAGAAGTTATAAGCTGTCTATACCTAAGCAAACTCAAAATGTTGAAACGGGTATCTTGAGTTAGTTTAGGGCTATGCCTACATTAGCACTTACCACATAAGCCCTTAGCAGATAGTCCTTTGGCGTCGGCAAGGTTTGCGACGCTAAGGGTCATCAGATTGTCATTCTGCTCGAATACATTGAAAGCTAAGCCAATAGGGTAAAATTAATTACGCTTCTCACGCAGGCATTGTGCGGCGATTTCGGCATTCCCTCTGGCTTTTGATCAGCCGTGGTAGTTGATAATTTAGCCCAAACTGCTATAGTGCCACGTTTATTTTTACCCCTTCGGCATAGCGTTATTTGGTTTATGCTTATTTAAAGCGGCGCCAGCTGGCTCGGCCAACATTACTCGATTTGGAAGTTCATTTTGATCACAACAGCAAATATCACCATGCAGTTCGGCGCTAAGCCACTGTTTGAAAACATCTCAGTTAAATTTGGCGGTGGTAACCGTTACGGTCTTATCGGCGCAAATGGCTGTGGTAAATCGACCTTCATGAAGATCCTGTGTGGTGATCTAGAGCCTAGCGGCGGTAACGTCTCGTTAGATGTGAATGAGCGTCTGGGTAAACTAAGCCAGAATCAGTTCGGTTATGAAGAATTCAACCTGATCGACACAGTGATCATGGGTCACCGCGAACTGTGGAAGGTAAAGCAAGAACGTGACCGTATTTATTCTTTACCTGAAATGAGTGAAGAAGACGGCATTACCGTTGCCAACCTAGAGATGGATTTTGCTGAGATGGACGGTTATACCGCCGAATCTCGCGCCGGTGAATTGCTGTTAGGTGTGGGTATCGGTATCGACAGCCATTTTGGTTTGATGTCTGAAATTGCACCGGGTTTAAAACTGCGTGTACTGTTAGCGCAAGCCCTGTTCTCTGATCCAGACGTGCTGCTGCTCGACGAACCCACCAACAACTTGGACATCGACACTATCCGTTGGTTACAAGACATGTTGAACCAACGTAGCAGTACTATGGTTATTATTTCGCATGATAGATATTTCTTAAACTCTGTCTGTACTCACATGGCTGACTTAGACTACGGCGAATTGCGCGTTTACCCAGGTAACTACGATGAATATATGCAAGCGGCTACTCAAGCTCGCGAGCGTTTATTGTCTGATAATGCGAAGAAAAAAGCCCAGATCTCTGAGCTGCAAACCTTCGTAGCACGCTTCTCGGCTAACGCTTCTAAGGCGAAACAAGCCACATCACGTGCCCGTCAAATCGACAAGATTAAGTTAGATGAAGTAAAAGCCTCTAGCCGTGTGAACCCTTTCATTCGTTTCGAGCAAGAGAAGAAACTGTTCCGTAATGCCTTAGTGATTGAAAATCTGACTAAAGGTTACGACACGCCGCTATTTGAAGACTTAAACCTAATTGTTGAAGTGGGCGAGCGCATTGCGGTACTGGGTGAAAACGGCGTCGGTAAAACGACCCTGTTACGTACCCTGATCCACGACATCCCGCAGGATGCCGGTACTATCCAATGGTCTGAAAACGCCAACATTGGTTACTATGCACAGGATCATGAGTCTGATTTCGCGAACGAAATGACCTTGTTCGAGTGGATGAGTCAATGGCGCAAACCAGAAGATGACGACCAATCAGTACGTGGCATCTTAGGCCGTATGTTGTTTGGTTCTGACGACATTAAAAAGTCAGTCAAAGTGCTGTCTGGTGGTGAGAAAGGTCGTATGTTATTCGGCAAGCTCATCATGCAAAAAGCCAACATTTTAGTGCTCGACGAACCGACCAACCACATGGATATGGAATCGATCGAATCATTGAACAACGCGCTGGAAATGTACGAAGGCACCTTGATTTTCGTGAGTCATGACCGTGCATTTGTATCATCGCTGGCTAACCGTATCCTCGAAGTGACTCACACAGGTGTGAATGACTTCAGAGGCACTTACGATGAGTTCCTTGCTAGCAAAGGCATCGAAGTCTAAGGTTATTCGCTATTTAGCTGCATGTGTAAATGCATGCATCTAAATGCAGCATCAATAAAAACGCCGCAATGCATAGCGGCGTTTTTGTATCTGTTATCTGTCTATTATCTAGCGATTAGCTTTTTATGCACTTGATTCTAGTGCATTAGCGACGCTCGTTATTGCGCAGACTCTTGCTGCACATAAATCAAACTGTCGGTATCAAAACCGCGGGCTTTAGACATTTCAACAAACTTTTGCAGCACCTCGGGTGGCACAGTCGGGGTTTTAGCCAGTAGCCACAAATAACCCGTGTCGGGCCCCGATATAAAAGCGTATTGATAGTTTTCATGATCTAATTCGAAGACCACATACGATCCATAAAATGGCCCAAAGAAGGAGACTTTCAAATAGCCTTCTGAGTCCCCATTGACAAAATAGGCCTTACCTTCGGCTTCTTTCCATTCGTTTTTAGCCGCTGAAAATCCACGGTTAATGACCATCACACCGCCATCGTCTTTCAGGCTGTATTCTGCGCTAACTTGGCTTAACCCTCTTTCGAATGAATGATCTAAGCGCGCAATCTCGTACCATTTCCCTAAGTATTTATTCAGCTCAAAATCATTAACGGGTTGAACCAATTTAGGCATACCTAAACAACCGCTGAGCAAAAATATACTGATGACTAACAGTAGCTTTCTCAATTTGACCTCCTGATCTTAAGTCTTAGTTGCACATCTTAAGTTAAATGTTCAATCAATCCTCTGTCGAGCTTACACTATTTTCTTCATATTATTTCAGCAACTAGGCTTCTGTTGGTAAAAGTCCTGTTGGTTAAAGTTCTGTTGTTTAAAGTCGTGTCGGCGACTGTCCTGTGGGTTACTCGATCGCAACCCGCACTTTGCGCTGACTGATAAAGCCTTGGCTAATGCCGGCCAGAATAATCAAGCCGACACCGCTTAATTGCATTGGGCTTAAGGTTTCACCAAATATCCACCATGCCAGCGTCACTACGATAACGGGTTCCACATAGGCGAGGGTGCCAAAAGTGACAGCAGGCAATTGGCGCAGGGCTTTTACCGCCAGTAATATTGCTAAGAATCCGGGGAAGAATCCAATCGCGACTAACCAAGCGATTTGCGGCAAACTTGGCGTCAGCGACGCATTTATCACTAAGGGCAGTAGGCACAAAGCGCCGACACAAAGCTGTACTAAAGTGCTCTGGTAGGGCGAACTCAGACTCGGTTTTCGGTTGATTAACATAAACCCGCTGTAGGTTAATAGGGCGAGTAGGGCATAAAAATAGCCTAATAATTCAGTGTGATTGCTCGCTTGCTGCGGCCCTGTTGGGATCATTAACATAAAGCCCATCAGCGCGACCACTACGCTTGCCATGCTTAAGCTGGTGAGTTTTTCGGCAAAGAAATAATGGGCGAAAATAGCCGACACCACAGGGGCTAAGTAAATAATCATGATCACATTGGCCATTTGGGTGTACTGAATGGCTTCAATGTAAAACGCCATAAAACCCGCGAGCATAGCGCCATTATATACCCAAGCTACCTCAAGATACGAGTTTCAGAGCGCCTAGGGTGCTTCAATTCAAGGCGCATCAATGACAGAATGTCGGCTACCTTTTGAATTGATGCAACACGGAAGTGGAGTGCCCTAGGCGCTCCGTCCCGGCGGGTTTTAACGCACTTTATGCTGTGTTGGTTATTTTTAACTTAGTCCACTAGGTCCGCAAATAACCGCCTTGCCTAAAGTGCGTTAAATTTCCGCTGAATCCTGCATCTTGAGGTTGTTTGGGTATAAGTTGCGTTTACTGGGTCTATGGCGAATCTGCTGGCCTTTCCCTGTGAGCAGCATATAAGCCAATAGAAATAGGGCACCGAGCATTAAGCGGTAGAAGGTAATGTGTTCGGCGGGCAGGGCGGCAAAGCGCGCTAATACACCGATAGTGCCCATAAGAATGGCCGCCAATAGGGCAAAAATGATAGCTAAAGCTGAGCTTGGCATAGATAACCTACAACAGAGTGAACAGAGAGTTAAGGGGCGACACCGTCCTGTGGACGGCGTCGATTTTGCCTTAAAAACTCTCCCTAGGCTATGCCGATATATTAACTAAATAATGCTTTTACGTGAGCGGAAATGGTTAAAGCTATCTTGGCTGTAGGCCGCCTTAATCCGTTTTAACGCGGCGTAGTTATGGTCGAAGTACACATCAGTGGGGATGGCCTTATCTTTGAAGCTGATAAAGGCGCCCGAGGTGTTGGGGATGTCATAATTTCGGCTGGCATCAATCCAATCGAGTGCACGATTGATGCGGGTAAACACTTGGCTATCCTGCAATTGTTGTTTCTCTTGCAGCGCGTTATTCCACCAAGTTTGATATTGAATCGTGTATTGTCTGTCCTTGTAGGGGAAGGCGCTGCGGCTCTTTTGCTCTTCGCCCATAGTGCGATAATAATCGCCCGCAATGGCGCCAAGGGTGACATAGGTAAATAGCCCCAGTTGACGATTACCTTCAAGCACATAGCGAGAGGTTAAGCTTTCGAGCAGTGGCTTATAACCATCTCTCAGTCCCGTTTGATTCACTAAGCGCGAGGTGACTTTATGGGGCGCGGGCTCATCCAAATCAGGTGGCGTCGGTGAGCGGTTTATGCCTTGCAAGTCCGCTTGCAGATGATGAAAAGATTCCCTTTCCCAATTGGGCATTAAGTTTTCACCGTAGGCTTTGGTGAGTCCGCCCATCCCCTCGATGCGAATATCATTGGGGACTAGGTCAAACTCATTAAATTGTGTCTGGATAAAGTGATTCAGACTGGCGGAATTGCCTTCCCAAAAGCCATACATCAAGCAGTTATGCTTAATCGACTCTGTGTCTATGTCAGGCGTTTTGTGTTGTTCTGCGGGGAAATGTTTGGCATTTATCTTGAGATTGGTGCCAATCAAACAGCCAGTGCTGTCGGCATTAATGATGGCTTCCCAGCGCTGTAAAATATCTTTGGTTGGGGTGTGCTCAATGAGTTCTTGGGTTTGTTTATCATAGCAATTCCACTCTAATTCAAACTTGAGCAGGCAAGGCGGTAGTGGAAAGGTTTGCACAAAAAAGCGGGTCACTATGCCGTAACTTAATCCGCCGCCACCCTTGAGCGCCCAGAGTAACTCAGGTTTATTGGCAACCGAGACGACTTGGGTTTCACCAATGCCGAGTACAATTTCTGCCTGTAATAGGGATTCGCAGCACATGCCGTATTTGCGGGTCCAAGGTCCTGAGCCGCCGCCCATAACAAATCCCGCTAAGGCAACGTTGCCACTGGTGCCATGGGGGAGCATCACGCCTTTTTTCGCAAGGGCAGTGGTGAGATTGATAAAGCGATTGCCTGGGCCAATGGCCGCAATACCTGTGATGGGATCTAAAGTGAGGCTATCCATCTTCAGCAGATCCAACACTATGGTATTGGTTTCAGTGCTTTCACCTTCGTGATCATTCCCACCCGAGCGCACGCTGATCGGCAATTTATAATCGATGGCTGCTTTATAGGCGATTTTGACTTCTTCAGTGGAAGTGCATTTGATGATCGCCAGTGGTTTTTTTTGTAACCTGCGGTTGAACAGCTGGCAAGCCTGTTGGTAGGCAATCATTTGCTTACCCGTGCTGACCGAGAATTGTTGCTCACTATAATAATGGCCAGCGGTAATAATATGGTCGGCCGGAATGTGTGCGCGAACTTCATTGATGAAATTAACAAAGTTTTTGGCTTGGGTGATCACTAAGTTTTCACTGATCCGCACTTCTGCACTTAATTCTTCTTCGGTCGATTGCATAATCAAACAATCCCGTTCGAGTTCATTCGCGACGGTCACTTTAATATTCGAACGATAGGCCGTCAGCGATTTAAATACTTCGATATTGAGGGTGATATCCGCTTGGTTGCTCGCCGCGTAATTAACGACATAATTAAAATTAGGCCAAGTGTTATAGTCACACTCAATAATATAGGCTCGGCGTTCGTGGGGCGGAATAATCTTAGGCAGTTGTTGATTATAGGCGTTGCTATCCGCGGTGGTTTTTATGAATTGATATTCAGTATCATTAAATATGACCAGCAGCACTTTTTGTCTTTGAAGTGGGATAACGTTTTCATCACGAAAATTATATACATCTTGATGCTGATAAATGTAAAGGTTATTTTCGGTAATCGATTTTTGTTGCGCCGGATTACGATAATAGTCGACGATTTCGGTTCGGGTTAATAATCGATTAAGTAAAGTGATGCCAAATATTTCACCATCGAAATGAGTGTCACGGTGATTGGGTAATGACACGTTTTCAATTAAAAACTCATTGTCAGCAACCAGTGACAGATTATTGAGTTGTGTATGGGTAATTTCACCATCTACATAACAATTGATTTCATGGTATTCATGGCAGATAGACAATAAGTGCCACTGGCTGTCGTTAAGTCCACCTAAGGTTGAAATTGCCTCAACCCGCAGCAAGGTAGTATTAATCACGCATTCAATATGCCCCAGTGAATTAATATCCACCGCGAAATAGGTATCTTCTCGATCGGTTTTATAATGGAACACACGCCCACCCGCGCTGGTTTTTACCCAACACTGGTAAGTAAATATGGCAAGGGGTGACGTGCTCACGGGTAAGCTTTTTTCAATCACTGCCCGTATATTTCTTGATGCCTCAAGCTTATTCATATTCGTGCGTCCTTTCGTGTGCTTTGCGTGTTTTACCTCAGTGCGCTAAAGCGCAACTGGGGTAATTTATCCCGTGGTTAATCCATCGCGGGTAACTAAGTCGCGGGTAACTATGTTTTGGGTAAATCAGTCGTTAATTAATGGGGATTAAAGCGACGTATTGATCCTGTCACGGCCATCGGCTTTAGCGCGATACAATGCGGTATCGGCGGCGCACAGCATGGCGAGTGAGGTACGGAATTGGCCATTGATTTCACTCGCAATCCCTTGGCTCGCGCTCACAGAGACATAGTCGCGCAGCCCTTGCTCAGTAAAGCGCAGGTCATTAATCCCTTGCTGTACTTTTTGGGCAATCGTCAGTGCCATTTTGGCATTGTGGCTTGGTAGTATTAGCGCGAATTCTTCGCCGCCGTAACGCGCTGCCAGACCAATGTCTATTGGCACTATGTCAGCAATCACTTTGGCAATCTTACGTAGACATTCGTCGCCTTGGATATGGCCGAATTGGTCGTTGAACACTTTGAAATAATCCACATCGATAATCACCACGCTGATAGGGCGCAGCTTACCCGTGCATTCTTCCCAATAGTGATGCAGCATTTCGTCGAAGTATCGGCGGTTCGCCAGCCCAGTCAGTGAATCCGTGGCGGCCAATTTACGTAGCTTTTGATTCTCCGCTTTGTGCTGCGTTAAATCGTGCATCATCATCACGAACAGAGGTTCATGGCTGGGGATGTAGGAAATGGAAAGCTCAACATCTTTTGCTTTGCCTGAGGCGGTAATGAGGGTGATTTCTTCGGCGCAGTGCTGCACTGGAATACCGCAGTTTTTGCCTAGTTTAATATCATTGCTCAGCAGATTGTCGTAGCGAGCTTGATGGTGCTCGGTCAAAAAGTTGCGCCAATCTTGTCCCTTCAAACTGGCCTGCGGGCATGTCAGTAAGTCAGCACCTTTGCTATTGCTAAAGTAAATGTAACCTTGGGCATTGACGATAATCACCGGCTCGGTCAGATGTTGAATAAACTGTTGAATCGTTTCAATCGAGGCATGCTCGAAGAAGGTTAACGGCAATGCGGGCTCGACCAAGCCTTGCTGCGCAGTACACTGTAAGCCATTGTCTTCACCCACAAGTGATAATGGATGTTGTGAGCGAGTCTGTTTAGGTGAGCTTGTCATTGTTATCATTCTCCGTGAACCTAATGTCATCTGCGCTAAGCGCTTTTCTGATGATGACTTTATTCTCTGCAAAGAAAAAATACCTTCTGCTTACCTTCCGATTTAATCTATTGTTTATAAAGGTTTTAAATTTACTCTTCTCACGATAAATTCTCAGATTTAGCGGAAATGTGCGAGATTTTGGGGTATGGCTAAGTTGAAAAGTGGCACTCATGAGTGGATTTTTGGCTATTAAGCGGCAAGGGCAAAGGATTTTAGTGTCGAAATTTAACCGCAGATAAACAGTGGAAAACGGCTCGTTCACCCTAAAGGTTGATTTGGATGCAGAGCTTCGCTACTCGATTTTCCTCTACACCATTTACCACCTTGCTGAAGTTTAAAAGCGCACATCGCATCCCAACGACCACTGATGCCACTGTACTGGCGGCGAAAATCTTTAGCAGAGCTGAGCCAAGCATCTGATGCAATCCCTAACTCATTAAGCAGTTTTGGTCGCTGATTATCGATAAAGCCTTTTTTATCATGGCGAATGGCGCGGCCAGTCCAATCGATAAGTTCCAGATAATCCGCAAAATGAAAAGGGATGCCCGTTTGTTGACTAGATTGTGTTGCCGCATCGAACTTGGCGAGAGATTTGTTTATCGTTTGAGGCTTATTTTTTGCGGATTGGACTGGTGCTTGCGGTGAGATGATGATGTTATTTACCTGCTTGAGTGCACTAATTCTTTCTTGAATCGAGGTGAAATCAGAAGATTGTAAAGAGTCGGCAATCCCTGCTCGAATAGGGTTTAAATCCACGTACATCATGCAGGCTAGTATGGCTTGCTCATCTAGCAAAGCTTGGGATTTGAAACGGCCTTCCCAGAACGCGCCTTTACACTCATCTTCACGATTCGCTTTACGGGCAATTTCTTCGTTCAGGCAGCGCATAAACCAAGATATGCTGGATAAACGTTCATGCCATTCGGTAATTAACCCATCGAGCAGCATGCGTTCACCGTCAATTAAGGCTTCACCATTCATATACTTAGTTGCGACAGTATGGCCTTTAGTTATTTGACACCACCGGCTGATAACCTCTTTTGGGCTTAAGGTTTTTGCTTCCTCAACATCAATTTTAAGTACTAAATGGTAATGGTTGTTCATCACTGCATAGGCGCAAATGTCGATACAAAAAATGGTGGATAATGCTTTGATTTTATCGACAATCCAGCCACGTCTATGCTCATAACTGCGGCCTGTGAGTTTATCCTCACCGCACAGAAAAGCCCTTCTGACACAGCGATTTATCACATGATAGAAGGGCGTTGTATTGGCATCGATAAGCATTCTTCTGGCCGAGGTCATGACTCGCTCCAAACAGACAAGGTGAAGATAATCTAAAGACTAGTAGAAGAGGGGACAAAGCACAAAAAGACATGGCTGTCCCCGCTTTTGTCTCGAAAAGATATGGCGGTCCCCGCTTTTCCCAGTATTTCAGAAAGATCTAATCTTCTCGGTCAATAATTTGTGGGTCTGGACTTATAAGCCATACAGAGTGATCAGCATATTTTAGAATTAATTGGAATTTGATAATTCCAGCTGTTTTATGCAAATCATTAATGGTTACTACTCTTCCCCCCTCTTCAATCAACACACTATTTATGTTGCCATTAAAAGGATTTAGAAAACCAACACCAACAAACTGAACTAAGTCAGGGGTATCGATTAATTGGTAGCGGATAGCTTCTGCTTTATAAACCTCGACATTTCCATGGCAGGGCTCGCCATCTTTGGAGTAACTAAATACAGCTTGACCGTCATTAATTTGTATAGAAAGATTAATCAAAGGATCTCGGGTTGCCTGAAATTGGCTCATAAACTTTTCCTTATGTTTGTGTTTAATTATTACGACTTTCAGTTATTTTTATTTACGATAACAAAGATACTTATTACTTATAAATCAGGTTAAAAATTGAAGTTGGTTATCCCCATAGTCTTTAAACTACTTAGCAGTGTTTGATTTTTCTCCAATGTTCCGAGGCAATCTAGCGCTTTAGCGTAGGGTTGTAGGTACTGAGGATCTCTATCTTTTTGTTGGATCGGTTCTAGCATTTCTTTGACTTGAATGCAGGATTTTTGAACTGCAGGCATATCTTGTCGTTGTTTAGATAATTTGGCGCTAAGTAGCTCAACTTCAGCAAAGCTGGCAAGATACTTAAAATCATCGGGTGCGTCTTTTATTATTTCATTTAATATGAGTGAGGCCTCCTCAAGTGATTCTTTGCATTGTTGATTTTTTCCCATTATAAAATAGTACTGTGCCGAATTTTTGAGGAATATTGCTTTGAGTGCACTATAGCGTCGGCTGTTAATGAAAGCCTTATTCTCTTGTTCAAGCTCAGCTCGCAAATATTCAGGTGTATAATAACTTCGTGGATCTTTGAGTGTTGCGTTAAGTGACATTAATTGGAATTTGAGATAATAAAGCTGGGTTTTCCAAGCGGTATTTTTAGGATCTAATATTACTGCTTGTTGCATCAGTTTTTCACCCTGCAAGGCGTTATTGAATGCTTCAAGCATTGAGCCTTGGTATTCAAACAAAGTAGAGCTGGTCCTCAAACTGCTGGCATATCGATCAAGTAGATAGCCATCCGTATTATTTGTTTTTGTAATAGACTTCAACTCTGTTTGAAGCTGATTATGTATAGATATAGCAGAGTTTAGTTGACCTCTAGAACGCCACGTTCGTGCAAGCCAAGAACGAGTATCTGCTATATCTGCCTGCAGTTGCTTATTGTTAGGATCCTGAGTCAGAGCTAATAATTTTAGTCTGAGTGACTCATCGAAGTAGCTTGTAGCTTTATCAAATTGCTGTTGCTTCATTGCTAGTGAACCTAGCGTATTGTTAGCGTAGGATAGTTCCATGAGAGCATTTTTATCGTCGGAAGCTAGCTTATACATGACCTGGCTATAACTTAGATACTGCTCAAAGTAGGGCTTAGCGCTTTCCCAATCACTCATATCGTATTTTATCTGCCCAAGCCAAAATGCATTTGCGCCTAAGGTTTTTAATAACTCTAGGTTTGTCGGTTGCTCAGTATAGAGATTGGTTAGCTTAGTTTGAGCGGCGAGAAGCGCTGTCTTGGCCTCATCTAGCTTATCGCGTGAATACGCGACTTCACCCATTGCCTCTAGTGTTTGTCCATGTTGTAGGCGAGCTTCAAGGCTCAGATGTTGATCGCCGTTGTCATTAGAAAAATCACTGAAATATTCCAGTGCTTTATTACTGATCCCGTCGAGTAAGTCCATGCGGCCGATGCCGCGCATCTTGTCGGCGAAGTCGCCCACCATGAAACCGAGTAAATCTTCGGCGGCGAGGCGTTTTTGCAGGGCGAGTTTTTCAGCTTCTATGCTGCGCACACTCATGATAATGGAGGTGAGGGTGAGGACGCATAATAGGGTAACGGTTAGGCGCCTCGTCCAGCGCAGCATATTGGCGCGTTTGGTGGAGGCTGTGATAAAGGCGGTTTCGGGATCGTCTAAATCGAATAACGGATTTTGGCTGAGACTTTGGGCTTCTTTTAAAGGTTTACCTTCAGCGAGTAGATAGGCGCTGTGTTTGGCTTCGCTGAGCCAGCGTGTTGAAAGATGCTGTAGGCGACTCTTAATGCTCAAACTGTCGCTATGTTCACTAATCCAAGCCGTCGCCCGTGGCCAACGGCGCAGCAGGGCTTCGTGGGCGATGCTAAAACAGGGTTCACCATTTTGCAGATGCGACACGAATAAGCGGCTATCGACCATGGCTTGCACTAGGGCGATTTCGGCGGTGCTTTGCAGCTGCGACCAGCGGGCGGTGCGGCTGGTGATGGACTTTTCATCTTCGCGCAGGGTGACTAGCAGGGATAAAATCCGTGGCAGACTGGCTTTTTCGGCATCGCTTAAATGGGAAATCGCTTGCTCGGCATTTTTACCAATCGCCCCTTCAATACCGCCAAGGGCATGATAAACCGAGACTAATAACTTATCGTCGGCGCTGCGCTGTAAATACAAGGCCTGCAGCGTGTATTGCAACATGGGCAGTGCATCTGGGTTACTGGCGGCGTCGCTGCAGAGCATTTCATCGAGCGGCATCGCAGTTTCGCTGTCAACTTCCCAGCTTAAGTTGGCGGCCACAGCGGGCAGGCGGATCATTTGCAACAGTTCAGTGCGTGTCGGCGGCGCTAAGTCAAAGTGGGCGCCGCGGGATTTGCCGGCCATTAAGCTTGGGTAGCCCACAAGTAAAGGATAAAAATCGTTACGACAGGCACTGATAATAATCACGGCCTTAGAGGTGGCGAGTTGTTCCAGCAGTTCAACAAATACTGTGCGCTCGGTGTCGCTAAATAGCGGTGATGAGAGCAACACTTCTAATCGGTCGATAAACAAGGCAAAAAACGGCTGAGTAAAGGGCTGAACCTTGAGAGCTTGAGTGCACTGGTTGATTACGCCTTGGATATCTTCGACAAGTTGAACCGCCAGTGTCTCAGCGCTCATGCCTTCGAACACTGGCGTGTCGTTGATTTCCCAGTCGAGCATAGCGCTGGCAAGATCGGTTAACAGTTGCCCTTTACTCACATCGGCAAAATCTAAGCTGCTGAATGACGCGACACCAATGCCGTTATAGCCGCCGCCCTTCATTAAATTGGGCACAACACCGGCATTTATCAGGGAGGATTTACCGCTGCCACTTGGGCCTAAAACCAGACAGAAGGCACGACCATAGATGATTTGCTGGCTGATACGGTTAAGCAAAGTGCTGATTTGTTCACTGCGACCAAAAAACACCTCGGCATAGTTAGCGTTATAGGCTTGCAGACCCGGAAAGGGCGAGCCGCCTTGCCAACTTTGCGGGCTGGCGGTGGCTTCGTGGCCGATAGGAAAACGCACTTCGGCTAAGGTGCGATAGCCGCGTTTGCGTATGGTTTCTATATAGGTGGGATCGGTGGCGCTATCGCCTAATGCTCTACGTAACTGATTGATAATTTTATGTAGTGGGTTGTCGCCAGTATCAACACCCGGCCAGCAGTGGCTGACTATTTCATCACTGCTGATGACTTCGCCCGCCCGTTGGCAGAGAAATAACAGCACATCCATCGCCTTGGGCTCAAGTTGTTTGACTTGTTTGCCAAGGAGCAGACTATTGGCGCTGGGATTGATTTGCCATTCACCAAAGAAAAATGTGCTGTCACTCATAACGATATCCATTTATTGAGTATTGGCTAGCGTACTGTGGGAAAACGTATCGTTAGTTACCACTCTTATAGTTATATTTTTGTTATTTTTTATTGTAAGTGCTCGGCTGTTGTCAGCCTAAGGTTTGGTGTCAAAGCCTTGACATTATGCCTATTACATTTGCTATTTAAAAGGAATAACCCTTGATAATCAATGTAAATTTTATTCATGGCAGCTATGGTAATCATCTGCAGCTTGTCATTTTTCTGTCAACAGTTTGTGCTTTACGTAGCATGTTAAATAACGCGGCGGCTTTTGGCTGTTTATTAGCAAAACATCAATAATGGAAAAGTGCCCACTATGGGCACTTTTCAATGAGAGAGAAAACTCGGGCGGATTAACTTTATCGGGCTAACTTTGTCGTGTTAGCTTGGGGCTGTTAACTTGAGCCTCGCCTCTGGTTTAACATTGGCATTTAAAGCCCGCGTCTTCTATCTGCTCCTTAATATCAGCCCCTTAACATGAGCCTCTAATGTTAGCGGGTTAAGATCAATGCTTTGGCTTGATAGCTTAATCTGGCCATTTGACCTTGATCTTGCAGTTCTAACTCATTGAGTTCGAATGGCGGCTGTAAACCCGAGGCTTGGATGAGCTTAGGATCTAACATCAGCTTTAACTTTGGCGACTCTGGGGTCAGCCAATTAGCCGCTTGGGTACGTAGAATCGCCACCTTTTGACCTTCGGCATTGGTACCGGTTAACGTGCCACTTAAGCCAAAACGTCCCGCCTCGGCGACCGATAACTCAAAGTTGATTTGGTTAGGCAGGCCTTTATCCCAAACCGTAAGCACTTCGGGCTTGATGCTCGCCGAATTGACATAGGACTTAAAGACAGATTTGACCGTGCGCTGCACTGGGCGGCCATCGACTTGGGTTTGCACTGTAATTTCAACTTCACTGAAACCCGCATTAGTGCTCGAAAGTGCCACGCCTGCGGGGATCACCGCTTGCCATGTCTCACCTTGTTTTACCATCGTCAGTGGTTGCATATCGCCATCGGCTTGCTTGAGTGTTGCCTGCGGCACGAAGGTGTTATCACTTTGGCTGAGTGCGAGTTCAAGCCCAAGGGTTTGCGCATCAGCCGCGATAGCGGAGGAGGCTTTGACACTCAGTTGATAGGGCGAGCCTTTTTCCTTCACATTGACTAAGTAGTTGGCGCTTGGCGTTAACGGCTGACTGACCTGCAGGCGATATTGGCCCGGTGTGGCTTTCGCCGACATTTGCAGTGCGCTGGAATCATCGGTTAATCCTGCGCTAGCAAGGGTATCGGCGTTGGCCATCGATTTGACCAATGACTCATTGGTGTTTATCCCGCTGCTGTTGGCCGCTTTGCCTTGGGGTGACTGATTAGGGCTAACGCGCTGAATTTGTACGCGCTCAGGGGCAATAGCCTCTGCATGCATTAAGGCGCCAGAACTGGTATCGCCCCGAGGCGCAATGCGCACTAGGCTCGACGCTTGGCTCATGGTGAGGCCAACGCCCGCATTAAGCTGCGCGCCGGTTACATTGACCCAATACTCGTCACTTTGGCTGGCTTGTTCAAGCTGCGGCGCGCTTGCCTGATACTCGCCATACAAAGGGGTGATAAAGCTAATGTAATCCGTACTGGTGTTAATGGGCGCCAGTGTTGGACTGGCAATATTGCTATCGACAAGATCGGTATCGCTCGGCGCGGCTAGGGTTAACCCTTTGGCGTACATAGGGCTGGCATTGGTTTTGGGATCTATGGGTGTGGCTTCGTCTTGGCAGGCTGCGAGCAGTCCGCTTAGCGCCAAGACACTGGCAAGTTTGCTGAGTGTATGCATCTTAGTGCTCCTTAAATATGGTTGCGGATCAGCGTGTCTAAATTGAAACACGCACGGCGGCTCTGCTGATGGCTTAGGGGTTCTTGGCCACGGGTCTTTTGTTTATCGGTAAACCAGACTGTGCCAGCTGCCTTTTGCGAGCTGCAATTTAAGAAGCCGTCGGAGCAGCTATCGAGCCAGTTTTGAGTGGTTTCGAGCGCCACTTGGTATTGATAACCCGCGCAGTAACTGTCGCTGTCCCAAATGGCGGAATCAACATCAGAGCCCACCACGACTTCGAAGGGTTTACCCAGCGATGGGCGGCCTGCAGTGCCGTAGAGCATAGTGTTGTTGTAGTTTGCCATCCAACCCACTTGCTGTTGTTTCACCGCGTTGCTGCCATAGCCTAAGAGCCAGCCTAAGCTGGTTTCGAACACATTACCTTGGTTCACCGCATCGGCCAGCGGCGTACCAGCACTGGATGGGGCGAGGGCGATAACCTTTGAGGTGGCGTTGATCACCGCAGGATAACGGCTGTCCCACGTGGGGTTAGATAAAATCCACCGCACTACGTTGCCACCATTGGAGTGGGTCAGCAGAATTAAGTCATCGATATTTTTGGCTTGGATAAAGCTATTGAGCTGGGTCGCCAGACAACCTGCGGCACTTTCTTCCCACATATATTGGTCAAAGTCGCAGTTGATCACTGTGTAATTGTTTGGCACTGGGATACCTTGGCGCACTGAGTTAACAAATTCGGGCGTCCAGTAATCGGCTAAGGCATTGGTCTGGTGACCCGTACCGTGGATAAAGGCAACTCCGGTTGCAGCTAATGTCGCTGGGCTGACAGCTAACAGACCCAAGAGCATGAGGGCTTTTTTGATCTTCATGGGTATATCTCGTGTTGTTGGTCTTGTTGATAGTGGCCGCGCAGTCCGTTGCGACTGTTTAGGGCAAATCGGTTAATGCTAAGGATTTGCCGTAATTTAGCGTTAAATCGGCTGACATGGCTCGGGTTATATGCGCCATAGGCGCAGGTTACTCACTTTGGGTAGAACATGATTTAAGGCCTGAGTACGACGGATAGGGTGAATGCGCTAGTTTAGGTTGGCAGCCAATGTGATTGCCGTAACTTAGCCATTATCAACAGGACTTAACTCAAGCTTCTTAACCTAGACGCAACATTTTGAGCTGGCAAGTAAAAAAATCACCATATAATTGAATAGCATGGCAGTATTTTAAAGCATACGTTTTAATGTCAATATCGAGGGAGGTAAGCTTATGATAAGCAATGGCTAATAAATGGTACTGTGTTTTATGGTGTTTGAAATTATGGCTCGATTACGCAAAAGAATTTTCTGTGACATTGGCTTTGCGTTTGAGTTAATAGGTTTATCGTTCTGTATATAAAGGTTTTTTGGATAAATCCGCTAAACTTAGCCACTCGCTTTGTGAGATCGACATCAGCTTAGTGCATTTAAAGCGCAAACCGATTAGGCTGAGCTGAGTTAAAGTAGCATCAACGTGATGAATACCCATACTGCCAAGAATGCACGCATTTATGATATGTCAGCTTTTAGGTCATTGATTGAAGCACTGATTTGAACCATTGGTTGAATTACTAATAGAAACAGCGATTCAAACAGTGATTGAGCGATGGGCTGAAATACGAGATGCAATGCGACTTGGGCAGGATTAAAGAGATAAGGGAGAATAAGTTTGGCGATAGAACATAATGAGATGGTGAGCTGCTTAAGTGGATTGCAATGCCGCACTAACTTCACCATAAAAAACATTACCGAATACATGCTCCCAGACACCAAAGAGGCGTTCTATTTACACCTCGACGGTAAATCACCGAACTTGATTATTCGGCCCGCATTTGAGGTTTTTTCTGGCGAACTCGCCACCATTGCAGGCGTGCATGCCAAATACGATTATTTCCACAATGCGGAGATGACCCGTTTTCCAAAGCGTTTGCATAAGAGTCTCACCGAAACCCACTATGGACTTGCCTTTAGCTTTGACACAGTCGAAGCCGTGCAGCAATTTGTTAGCCGTTTAGGCGCCATAGTCAAAGGTGGATAAATTTTAGTTTTGGTATTTTAGAGTTAAATTCCTCAATACCCATGAAAATGAGGAATTTAACTGCTGCCTTTTTACGCGGCGTTTCAGTATATTCATCAGTAGATGAATTTTGCTGGAGCCTGCCATGTCGCTTATTCCCGGTCGTCCTAGGGGCGTCGTTCCATTTACTGCCCAACCTGAATCGCCGCCCATTCTCGGTCGTCCAAAGGGGAACTCAGACGCGCGCCAACGCTTAATTACCGCTGCTTTAAGTCTCTTTAGTCATCGCAGTTATCCTACTGTGTCTACCCGTGAAATCGCCCGCGAAGCCGAGGTCGATGCCGCGCTTATCCGTTACTATTTTGGTTCGAAAGCGGGTTTGTTCGAACAAATGGTGCGGGAAACCCTTGAGCCTGTATTAACCCGCTTACGCGAAATATCTGCAGCTGAAGCGCCGAATAATGTCGGCGAAATCATGCAGACCTACTACCGCGTTATGGCACCCAACCCTGGCTTGCCACGGCTGATTATACGAGTGTTGCAGGAGGGCGATGGCTCGGAACCCTATCGAATTATCTTGTCTGTATTTGAGCAAGTGTTAACCCTGTCGCGGCAATGGCTCGAATCCACATTAGTTAATTCGGGATTATTAAAAGAGGGCGTCGACCCCGATTTAGCACGGCTAAGTTTTGTGAGTCTTATGGTATTTCCGCTTATTGCCCCGCCCGTATTAATGCGTCAGTTCGGCTTTTTTGATGCTGATGCTGCGCTTTTGCAGCGCTTAGCACTGCACAATATGCAGGTTTTTACGCAGGGACTGTTATGTGAACCAAGGAGCCAGTCATGAGCTCAACGATAGGTTTAACGATGTTGAATGACCAAGATTTTAGTCGCAATCGTTTCAGTAAAAGCAACTCAAGTAACAAAAGTTTAAGTAACAGCAGTTTAAGTAGCAGCAAGTTAAGCAACAGCAAGTTAAGAAACAATAAGTTAACTAATCAAACCGCGTTAATTAAAAGAGTCGCGACAGGTGTCGTTTTAGGCTGTTTGCTGCTGCAGTTAGCGGCTTGCACTCAAGAGTCGCCGAGCGTCCTTGGCACAGTCGAGCGTGACAGACTGACACTGACCGCGCCCGTGGGTGAGTTGATTACTCAGGTAAATGTGGTTGAAGGTCAGCAGGTTAAGGCGGGCGAAGTGCTACTCACACTCGATTCGACCTCGGCCAATGCGCGCCTTGCCCTGCGTCAAGCCGAACTTGAACAAGCCAAGGCTAAACTTTCTGAGGCGGTGACTGGTGCGCGTTTAGAAGATATCGAACGCGCTAAGGCCGTGCTCGATGGGGCGAATGCCAGCGTGAAAGAAGCGCAGCGTGCGTTTGAGCGTACCAACCATTTGTATGCCACGAAAGTGCTGAGCCAAGCGGATTTAGATACCGCCCGTGCGGCGCGGGATACCAGTTTAGCCAAGCAAGCCGAGGCGGAGCAAAGCCTGCGCCTATTAGAAAATGGCACCCGTAGTGAGCAGCTAGAACAAGCTAAAGCCGCGGTGGCCGCCGCCAGCGCCAGTGTCGCTATTGAACAAAAAGCCTTAACCGACTTGAGCTTAGTGGCGGCGCGTGACGCCGTTGTCGATACGCTACCTTGGCGAGTGGGCGATCGTATTGCTGCGGGCACTCAGTTGATTGGTTTGTTGGCGAGCGAGCATCCCTATGTGCGGGTTTATCTGCCCGCGACTTGGTTAGACAGAGTGAAGGCGGGTGATAAGGTCAATATCCGAGTGGATGGCCGCGAAATGCCGATTGCTGGCACAGTGCGCAATATCCGCAGTCAACCCGCTTACACGCCGTTTTATGCGCTTAATGAGCGTGACCGAGCGCGGCTGATGTATCTGACTGATATCACCATTTCCGCCGCGGGTCAGGATTTACCGACGGGCATGGCATTAACCGTGGAGCTGCCATGAGCCACACCGACTTTGCTATCGAGACCCAAGGCATGACCCGCGCCTTTGGCGGCGTCAATGCGGTGGAAAACCTCGACCTCGCCATTCTCAAGGGGACCATTTATGGATTTCTTGGCCCCAATGGCTGCGGAAAATCCACATCAATCCGTATGTTGACTGGGCTGTTGAGCCCAACGTCGGGGGAAATCCGCGTCTTGGGTGAAACCTTACCCGGCGCCGAGGAAAAACTGCGTCGCCGCATCGGCTATATGACGCAAAAATTCTCCCTGTACGACAATCTTTCTGTGCGGGAAAACTTAGAGTTTGTCGCGCAAATTTATGGTTTGAACCGCCGAGCCTCAAAGCTGCGGATAGCCGAGTTAGTCACGCTGTACGATTTAGTCGGCCGAGAAAAACAAATGGCAGGCTCCATGAGTGGCGGCCAGAAACAGCGTTTGGCCTTAGCGGCGGCGACCTTGCATCACCCTGAATTGCTGTTTCTCGATGAGCCGACGTCAGCGGTCGATCCCGAGAATCGGCGCGAGTTTTGGGAGCGCTTATTCGATCTCTGCGCCCAAGGCACCACGATTCTTGTGTCGACTCACTATATGGATGAAGCCGAGCGTTGCCACGGTCTGGCGATTTTAGAGCGGGGGATAAAACGCGCCGACGGTTCACCCCAGCAGTTGATGGCGGCGATGGGCGCTCGGGTGGTTGAAATTTCAGGGGATGATTTACGCAATTTAAAGCAATCATTGATCAGCGTGTCTGCCGTATTATCGGCGGCGCAAATCGGCAGTCGTTTACGGGTGTTAGTGCGCAGCGATATTGAAGATCCACTCGCTTGGCTTAAACCTCGGGTTGCCAGCCGGACGATGGAAGAAGTGCGCGCTAGCCTAGAAGATGTGTTTGTCACTTGCACCGGCGAGCGTTTGGCTGGGGTGTCCAAGGGAGCAACTGACCATGTGGCGTAGAATTTTTGCAATTGTAGTCAAAGAGCTGCGGCAATTATCAAGGGATCGTATGACCTTTGGCATGATAGTCATGATCCCGCTGGTGCAATTGATGTTGTTTGGTTATGCCATCAATACCGATGCGCGCCATCTGCCCGCGGGGCTGGTGAATTTGAGCGATTCTGCCTACAGCCGCTCATTGGTGCAGGCGGTGGAAGCGACGCAGGTGGTGGATTTCAAACAGCGTTATTTAAGTGCAGCCGAGGCAGAGGCGGCGATCACTCGCGGCGAAGTTAAAGCTGTGCTGTATTTGCCCGCCGATCTCGATGAGCGCTTAGTGCGTCACCCAAGCTTTGCGGGTCAGCAATATTTAGCTCAGCCGGTAGGCCAATGGCTAGTGGATGGTTCAGATACGGTTGTGGCTTCAACCATTCGTAGTCTTAGGCAAATGCCGCTGGATGAAATCGCAGGGAGAGCGCAAAAAACCGTGATGCCGAGTTTTGAAGTGGTGCAATATTTTAATCCCGAGCAACGCTCTGTAGTCAATATCGTGCCCGGCCTGCTGGGCGTGATTTTGACTATGACCATGGTGATGTTCACCTCCGCCGCCATAGTGCGTGAGCGCGAGCAGGGTAATATGGAGTTTTTGATCACTACGCCAGTGCGGCCGCTGGAGTTGATGCTGGGTAAAATCGTGCCCTATGTGATCGTCGGTTTTGTGCAAGTGACTATTATCCTGAGCGCAGGGCATTTGTTGTTTGATGTGCCGATTCGTGGCGGAATCGACTCCATCGCCCTTGCCGCTATGTTGTTCATTTGCGCCAGTTTAACTTTAGGATTAGTGATTTCGACCATAGCTAAAACCCAGTTGCAATCGATGCAAATGACGGTATTTATCCTGCTGCCATCGATTCTATTGTCGGGGTTTATGTTCCCCTACGAAGCCATGCCCATCGCGGCGCAGTGGATTGCCGAAGCCTTACCCGCAACCCACTTTATGCGCATGTCACGGGCCATAGTGTTGCGCGATGCCCAAGTGATGGATCTGCAATTTGATGCCCTGTGGATGATAGGTTTTACCTGTATCGGGCTATTTATCGCCAGCATGAGATTCTCTAAGCGCTTGGATTAGTCCTGTGCTCGGCATTTTTGCTAAGAGCAAAGTGCCGAGTTTTGATATAGCGCAAACTATAGATAAACAGTCGCGCTAAGCCATTTAAATCGATATTGCTTAATTAGGATATCCCTTACACTACCGCTATGGCCATTGCCGCCATCATGCTTAGGGAAGGGAATTCATTATGCCTGCAATCATTTGTCATAGCGTGCTCGAAGCCGTTGCATTAATTCAAAGTGGCGAGACGCTGTGGACGCATTCCATGGGCGCCACGCCGCGGATTTTACTCGATGCGTTGGCGCAGCACGCACTCACTAAAGACAATCTCACCTTATTACAGTTACATACCGAAGGCGCTGAGTCCTTAAGCCATCCGAGTTTACAGGGACATTTACGCCATCGATGTTTTTTCGGTGGTCTGCCGACGCGGGCATTGTTGCAAAGTGGTGATGCGGATTATGTGCCGATTTTCCTGTCTGAAGTGCCTAAGTTGTTTCGCTCCGGCGAGCAAAAAATTGATACTGCGATTATTCAAGTATCGCCGCCCGATAAGCACGGCATGTGTTCTTTAGGGATCTCGGTCGAAGCCACGCTTGCGGCCTGCCAAGTGGCGGGTAAGATCATCGCCCATATTAATCCACAAATGCCACGCACCCACGGCGATGGGTTTATCCATATTGACCGTTTTGCCGCTGTGTATGAAGAAAGTGCGGCCTTGCCGATCCATTCTTTCGGCACGGGCGATGCCGTGAGTCTGGCGATTGGCAAAAATGTCGCCCAATTGGTACGTGATGGCGATTGCCTGCAGATGGGCATAGGCGCAATCCCCGATGCTGTTTTATCTTGCTTAACCGACCATAAGGATTTGGGCGTTCACACTGAGCTATTTTCTGACGGCATATTACAACTGGTTGAAAAGGGCGTGATTAACAACAGCAAGAAGCGATTTTATCCGGGGAAATTAGTCACAGGTTTTGCCCTGGGAAGTCAAAAGTTATACGACTATGTTGATGATAATCCGGCGGTTATTTTTATGGACATAGAGCAAGTCAACGATACGTCCATTATCCGTAAAAACCCCAATGTAATGGCAATTAACTCGGCGCTGCAGGTCGACCTTTCTGGCCAAGTGTGCGCCGATTCGATTGGCACTAAAATCTATTCCGGCGTCGGCGGCCAGATGGATTTCATCCGCGGTGCAGGGTTATCAGAAGGTGGGCGCTCTGTGATTGCGCTGCCCAGCACGGCTGCGGGCGGCACAATTTCCCGCATCGCAAGCGTGTTATCACCTGGCGCGGGTGTAGTTACCACTCGGGCCCATGTGCATTATATTGTGACCGAATACGGCGCCGCCAATCTACGCGGTTGTTCACTGCGCGAACGGGCACAAGCGTTGATCGCCATCGCTCACCCCAATTTTAGGGAGCAACTGAGTCGTGATGCCTTCGATGTTTGGGGCTTAAGACTGTAGTTTTTAGGTGTGTCCCTCGTTCTGATCCGTCGCTCAGTCTTCATTTATGGCAAGCATAAACATAAAGAGAGGTAGGCTGGGCGTACTAGATCCCCGCGCCCAATGTTTTAATATGCCCGCTCGATATTATCTGTTCAGTGTTAATTGAATTGCTTAAAGTATTTTAACGCTTTGATAAGAAAGGACTGAACTGCTAAATAAAAGGATGTTTGTCAATGCTGTACCACTTAGAAGCGACCAATCCACTCGAACAATGTTTTGAAAAGGCATTAAGCAATAATGCGCACGCTGAGGCGTTTTATCAGCAATTGAGCCAAGCAAAACTCTTTATCTTGAGTGAGGGTAGCGAGGATGCGCCGCAGGCGGGTGATGGCGCTATCGCTATCAGCATCAAGCAATGGTATATCCCCTTAGAAGATGGCAGCGATCATCCTTTTACCCCTATTTTTACCTCTCAAATCGCGGTTGATAAAGCCATTGAGCTGATGAAAAGCGAAGGCACTGAGTACCATGGCGTGATGGAACTCGAAGCGGCCACGATTTTTCAGCTGCTATTGCAGTCGGGCAATGATATGGCGCTGAATCCCAACAGTAATATGTCGAAAACCTTAGATGAAGATGAGATCCGCTATATGCTATTACCGGATTTTTCTTTGGTTGAACAAAGGGGCGAACTGGTTATTCTGGGCAAAGTCTTCAGTGATGAACTGCCCATTTTTGCGGAGTTAAAGGAAATACTCTCAAACTATAAGCGTGTCCAGAAAGCCTATCTTATCGAATCCAACTCGTTGAACTTTGGTAGGAGTTGCACAGATCATGCGCTCTGTTTGATGGTGCAGTTTGTCGCTGATGATGCCGATGATTTAAGCCGGATCAGGGCAGATGTGGATAGAATGCAGCGTAAAATGGACCCCAATAGTTGGGAGGTGAAAGTGCATCAAATGCGCGCAGATGTTCAAGAACCCCTCGGACAGTTTTGTGTTGAAAAAGCCGAGCCTTTTTACCGTCAGTCGTTGTTTGCAAAAATGAAGCGCTGGTTTGCCTAATCATAAATAACAGGCTGATCTATTTACCTGCTAATTGAATGAGTTAAGACTTATTCGCGCTTTCTGTGGCGATCATCGCTGCTATTTTGTCGTCGCTATTTTAAAGCGAGCCGCCAGCTAAATGGGTTTTAGTCTGGCGTCTGGCAATATACTGTTTCTCTTCGCATTACTGCTCAATATGCTGTTATTTAATGCCTCATTTAAGCAGCTTACTTCTCTGTCACTTTAAATTCTGGCCAGTCATATTCGGCTGAAATACTGGCCAGAATTTCCTTTATTAAGGCGGAACCATTATCGCCGTTGGTCAGCACAACTGCTCCCTGACCTGTTTGGGTATAACCATATAATTGGCTGCGGAAGCCTTCATTGCCGCCACTATGGCTAAAGCTAATCCGGTCTGGCAGTTGTTCAACAAAAAAGCCAAGGCCGGTTTCACCCAATAGTCGGATTAACATGGTTTTGGTCATATCCGTTGAGAGTATTTTATTGGACGTTCCCGCCTCCGACTGTTGCACTTCAATGATGACTTTGGCTAAATCTGTCGCTGTCGTCCACAGACCTGCTGCCGCCAGCTCGGGGTTTTGATGCCACAACCCAGTTATTGCAGCGCCATTTTCATCATGTCCTGCTGCGGCATTGCTGCGCGCTTCGGCTGGTAAGGTTTGTGCGAAGAAACTGTGCTGCATATCTAAAGGAGAAAAGAGGGTTTGTTGCAGTAATTGCGGAAAATCCTGTTTGCTAGCCTCAATCATCATCAATTGGGCGATAGTGTAACCACCACCAGAATAGCTCCATTGGGTGCCAGGTACGGCTTCGACCCGAATCGCATCGGTATTGGACGGGGCAACACCGTTTAGCACCGCCAGTAAGTCGGGCAGAGACTGCCCATCGGCATAACCTTTAAAGCCATGAACATTGATGCCGCCACTGTGGTTAAGCAATTGTCGCAGGCTGACTTTGTGCTCCTTGGTAAATTCATTGTCAGGCAGCTTCCAGCTGTGCAATTGGTTATTGATATCACCGTCCAGTTGCAGTTTTCCTTGTTCAACCAGATGCAATGCTGCCAGCGCGGTGAGGGATTTACTGATGGATGCGGCCTGAAATAATGTTGTTGGTGTTGTACTTTGCGCACCTTCAGTACCGTCTTTTCCCGCAATATTGACGCCATAAGCCCGAGCCCATTCAATGCGGCCATTATTGACGATCGCAATACTGACCGCAGGCACCCGATAATAGTGCATCCGATCCACAAGGTTCATCTTTTGCGCTGAGGTGCCTTTGGCAACCACTAAGCTGGAAAGCCCGTGCTCGACGCGGCTAATGCTGTCATTTTGCGCCACATCATCTTGAGTGGCAGTCGCGGCTGATACTGCTCCCGGATAACAACAGCCGAACATCAATAAAGCCAACGTGTTACGTAGCGGATTTAGCATATTGAGCATGTGATTTTAGTCCTTTATCAAATGTTGAAAATCCTTGGCGAAACAGGGGGCCGGTGTTCGTTTGTCAAAACAGACGGCAGTATTTAGCGCGGCGCATCATAGAGTGTGGATTTGTCGCATAACAGTCTGATGAACTGAACATATTGGACTGTGGTTACAGTTGCAAACTCGCAGGTGTAACTAATGATGACACGCTTTAGTTATTAATAGGTATCCAGTCATTTGCCATTGCGTATGATGCAGCTTTAATTCAACGCGGTGAGACTTTGTTAACTCATTCAATAGACGAACAGGTAGATACGCTGATCTTCATTGTCACTCAGACTTTAGGGGCAAACTGAGTCGTAGTGCCTTTGACGTTTGGGCTTTAAGGGTTTAATTCTCTTTATTTATCAATGGAGTTTTCTTTTAAACTTCGTTTGTTTATTGATTTTCAAAGTCAAAGTCTTGGGGCTTCACCCCTTGATGATTAATCAAGAGTCGACCAAGGAGGACTGCTCGTCCTATCCTCCTTGGATTCTCCAAGACGCCCCCAACGGAGCTGAAAGCCCCTTGAGCTCATCTGTAAATTTGCTATCGCTTCCGAAGGATGCGTCCATGCACCTGCGAAAGCTAGCTTGCCATCCATGGCAAGACTCACGCAATTTGCCTATTCACTCCTACTTGCTGTCTTCCGTTTTAAGTTACCTATGAATTTAACGCAAGAGAGACAGAATTTTTAATTAACTCGAATGCTGTAAATTAAGAATTGAAAAATACAAAGTAATAACTATTTTCCTAATTAGTGACTTATGTTTTATCGTGATAAAACATAAGTATTAAGTTTTAATATTTAAAAAGACTTAACATTAGCATGGAGTGGTTTATGTCAATTTCAGAAGAAATGTTGCAGCCTAAGTGTCCTATTTGCGGAGCGCAGCCAGTACACACTGATGAATGTTCTGGTCTAATCCCATCGGACACTTAATTTTGAGACAGTATGGTCAATAAATTAAGAGGTCGATATGAGTCTGAAGAAATCACATAAGAGTTATCCCCAGGCATTTAAAGATGAAGCTGTCTTGATGGTGCTAGAACAAGGTTATAGCGTTGCCGATGCGGCAAAGTCTCTTGGAGTTAGCACGAGCCTGCTTTACAACTGGAAGGAAAAACACCAAGCCCTGAAACAAGGTGTCACCTTAGAAGAGTCTGAGCGTGATGAGCTAAAACGATTACGTAAAGAAAACAAAGAATTACGAATGGAGAAAGAAATTCTAAAAAAGGCCAGCGCCTTCTTTGCGAAAGAAATGAAGTAAAATTTCGTTTCATCAAACGGCAATCCAACCTGTTTCCCGTAGCA
The DNA here is from genome assembly GCF_026802235.1 of Shewanella sp. DAU305. Classification (NCBI taxonomy): domain Bacteria; kingdom Pseudomonadati; phylum Pseudomonadota; class Gammaproteobacteria; order Alteromonadales; family Shewanellaceae; genus Shewanella; species Shewanella sp. DAU305. Next base: position 3,663,665 of record NZ_CP113808.1, on the reverse strand, counting down.
CTGTTATGTCGAGTAATGAGTGTAAGCAAATCAGGCTATTACGATTGGCATAAACGCCCTGCAAACGTGATAAGCCTTGAAACACTGAAGCTTTATCGCCTTGTTCGACAGCTATTTAAGCAAAGTCGAGGCAGCTTAGGGAATCGTGAAATGGTGAAAAAATTGCGCAAGGAAGGCTACCAGGTTGGTCGCTATCTCGTTCGTAAAATTATGCACCGCCTTCGACTCAAAGCAACCCAGCGACGTGCTTACAAGGTGACTACGCAGCGGAAACACTCAGATGCAGTGGCAGATAACCTGTTAAACATGAACTTTAATCCAGTATCGGCTAATCAGGTCTGGGCGGGTGACGTGACCTATTTAAAGACGGGTGAAGGCTGGATGTATTTAGCTGTGGTGATGGATTTATATTCACGCCGGATTGTGGGATGGCACATAGATAAACGCATGACCACAGATTTGATATCTAAGGCATTAATAAAAGCCTACAACCTGCGACAACCAGCGCGAGGGCTGGTATTCCACAGTGACCGAGGCTCGCAATATACCAGTAAGCAATTCGGTAGGCTGCTATTGAGCTATGGTATCCGAGCCAGCATGGGTGATGTGGGAGCGTGTTGGGATAATGCCGTTGTTGAGCGATTCTTTGGCAGCTTAAAACACGATTGGATTTTTAAAGTTAATCAACCAACAAGGGAGTTTATGAAGCAAGATGTGACTGCTTACATGAAATATTACAACTTGGAGCGGCTGCATTCTGCTAATGACGATCTGTCACCGGTAGAGTTTGAAAATTCTCAAGTAAAAGTGTCCAGTTTGGGTTGACCAGTACAGAATATCAAAAGTTTATGATATGCAAAGAGTGTGGGCACAAAGAGAACTTTGATGATTTCATGGATGAATTTAAGGTGAATGTTCTGAATCAACTTACGAACTCGCTTGACAGTACTTTTGAAAAATTAGCAAAGAAAAGTAAAAATATTAAATTTACGAAAAGATAAAGGATTTTTATTATGGAATTAACAGTCAGTGATATAGGTGCCATTGCAGCTGCTGTGTTTGCTGGCGGCTCATTGTTGCATAGCATCAGAACTCATAATAAACAGAAAGACTTGATGCGAGAGTTAAGCTCTCTCCAGCGTGAGCTTACAGCATTAGAACTAAAGGATGCGAAGGCACGAGCAATTAGCAAGGAGAAAGCTGAATTTAGTGCGAGATTTGTTAACTACGGAAGTCAAGGAAGTAAGCAGTTAGTGATTACTAATGTAGGATCATCTCAGGCCAGAAATGTACAGATAGACTTTCAAGGTAAAATTGATTTTGTTATGAGATCTGAAGTTGAAGATTACTTTCCATGTAACCTTGATAGCTCAGAGTCAGTAAAATTACTCGCATCAAGTTCATTGAGTCATACAGCAATAAGAGAGTCTTTTACGCTATCGTGGATGGATAATGCAGGAGGAAATCGTAAGGATTTTAATGTGCAATATAGATAACAGTGTTTCTAAGATAAATATTTTTGAAATATTACAATGATTTTAAAGAGTGCAAATTACCTATTCACCTTATGACGGATTTACAGGAAAAAATCGGGCATATCTTTTTGAGTTGTGCCTACATAAGTTAAATTTTTCAGTAATGGGATCGAAGATATGAACAAAGGTTAACTGAATTAAGCACTGGCATGTAAGTGACCGTTGGCGGCATGGATGCCGTCGTCGAGCCCTCAGGGACGAGTTTACGGCGTGTCACTGGAGTGACAGTGCTTAATTTTTGGATACCAAGGTTAAGTGATTGCTCTACAACTTCCTATATTTACCATCTCTCTCAGTTATTTCTGAGGCGCTCAAGCTATTTCCCCATGCACTCTGCTAACAACTTGACGAAAAAGTCGCTGCCTTTGCGTTCGCAAAAGGCGATGTTGCGTTCTGGGATGGTTTCGGGATCTGTGTAGCTGGCGAGAGCGAGCTCCATGCTGGCTTCGCGGATGATGTGCAAGGTTGGGTAGGGGGCGCGGTTGGTGAAGTTGGCTGCCCCGTCCTGTGGTTCGCCATCGAAACAATAGTCTGGGTGGAAGGTGGCGAGTTGGTAAGTGCCTTCGTACTCATGCTCGATAAGCGTATCAGTTGCCATGTCGACGAGGTCGAGATAGGCATAAAAACCCTCAAAACCTCGGGGCAGAATAAACAGCGTGGTTTCGGCTTCGGGGTGGGCGTCGAGGTATTGGCACTCTTCGATTAATGCCTTAAGCACGAGTTTGACTTTGGTTTGTTCAACCACTAGATACCGAATACTGCCGCGCTCGACTTCTTGTCTGGCGAAGGGGCAAATATTGTATTTCATGATCACTTTTTTGACCCAGTTGTCGGTTTGTTCAATGATCATGTCGATTTCGTTCATGGTGGTCGTGGCTCGTGCTGACAAAAATTAGGGGGCGATCATAGGGATGATAGACGCCACAAGCAAGACTGCCATCGTGATATTGAAGATCTTCTGTTGGCGCTCATTTTTTAAAATGCGCTTAAGGGCCACGCCAAAACCGAGCCACACAATGGCGCAGGGGAAGGCGACACATAAAAATACTGTCGCGATAGTGATGACCTGCGGGGTTAAATCTTGCTGTACTGATGTGAACGTTGCAATCGCGCCCACCGCCATGATCCAGCCCTTAGGATTCACCCATTGAAACGCCGCGGCTTGGATAAAACTGAAGGGTTTGGCAATGGCTTTACCTTCCATCTTGCTACTGCTGTTGGCGATAAGCCAAGACAGATACAAAAGGTAACCTATGCCGACGACTTTTATCACTTGATGGATGATAGGATAGCTTTGGAAGAGCGCGCTTAAGCCCAAGCCGATCGCGAGGATCATGGTTGGGAAGCCAAGGCTTATTCCCAGCAGATGCGGAATACTGCGTTTCACGCCAAAGTTAACCCCTGAGGTCATCAGCATAATGTTGTTCGGCCCTGGGGTGATCCCCGATGAGAAGGCGAATAGCGCGATAGCGAGTATTAACTCCATAGATAGATCTCACACCTTTCATTTTCGTTGTATGGCATTGTGATTAATGGCGATATTTCGCCTGCGGCCGTCGCATCTGCTTGCGCAATACTGTGTGGCTAGCAAGTTTTTGCTGCGTTTGATTGCAGCGCAGGCGAGGCATTCTAGCGGTTAAATATTGCCGCGCCTATACGGCATAGCGAGTTTATAAACGAAAAAGAATAACAAAATAGGTTGAAGCACTAAGAGGCTCAATTTTGAATGGAGAGTATTAGCGCAGGCTGGTGATTTCCCAGTGATGGCGAGAACATCAATCTATATTGGAATATGCTGATTTAACACTATGATGCATATCAACTTTCAGTTTTAGCAATAGCGACTATCCTTAGACAGAATTTTATAAAATGAGGGAACAGTGCATGATCAATCCGCTGCATAACACGTTACATCGAGAGCGAAGTGGAGAGCTTAATCGGGGCCTAAGCCGAAGGCAGGATCTAAGCCTAAGTCGAGGACTAAATCTAGATATTAGCCGAGTGCTCAATAGGTATTTAGCTGTGTTAGTGCTGCTGTTCACGGGCGTTTTAGGTCTTACTGGGTGCGTGACTGTGACGGATAACGCGGCGCAGCCGCTGCGAACCACAGTCGTGATGTCTGGCGATCTCAGTGAATTACCACCAACCGCCATGACGTACACTTGGCATCCCAAGTTTCAAAAAATTATCACAGACAAGCGTTTAGAGCCGCTGCAAGTGTTGCAGCACATGCAAGATGTCTTAAAGCAAACCTTGCAGAATAAAGGATATCGCTGGGTTGAAGACCCACAACTGGCAGATTTTCAGGTCGGGTTTGGTGTTGCCATGGGCACTGAAATGAGCGATGAGCAAATTCTGGCGGTAACAGGTTTGGTTGCTGGGCTTTCGACCGACGGTGTGAACACTAAAAAGTATGACAAGGGCACAGTGGTGATAGCACTGTTTAAGCCGACTAAAATAAAGGGCGGCGGTGACGAACCCATTTGGCGTGTCCTTGCCCAAGGCTTTGGCAACATTAAAAAGATGGATGAGCTAACCGAAAACTTCGACAGTTTAATTGCCAGCATGGTGGCCAATATACCATCGGTTAATGTGGCACCTTAGTTAGCGTTTTAGTCTTGCTTCGTTTCAGTTCTGGCCTGAGTGAATCAGCATCTTGATAGGAGCATTCGTCAGATAAACGGGATTAGTGCGTAATTGAGCGGCTCGGTCCCACATTTGTGGCGCTAGCTCCCATTTTTGAATGGTGAGGCATGGTATTTTAGTGACAGCCATCTCAATAAAGGGCGCGACAGTGAAAACTGCCGCGCTTTTTCATTTTAATGGGTTAAGCCCCATTTCGATTTCAGGCTATCAGTCGTGCTCGACGCTGATCTCGTAGGATGAAAACTTACGAATGTTAATCACGCCGGTATCAAACATTAAATACTGACCTTTAATCCCCTGCAAAATCCCGCTCACCACCCCATTTTTATCGAAGTTGTGGGAAGTGATCTTCTTCGGAAAGGTGTCGATGGGATAATGAATCGGCTGAATCGTTTCATCTAAACGCTCGATACTGTAATCGCCTTTCTGCATACCGATTTCGTGCAGCTTAGCCTCAATTTGCGGGATCAGTTCTGCGGCTTTCGCATTCAAATCGATATCGTCGGCGTGGCCCTTTAACATGGCTTGCCAATGGGTTTTATCGTTCACCAGTTTCGCCAATTCAACTTCGACCAGACCTGAGAGTTGCCTTGTTGACACTTTAAAAATCGGCAAACCTTGGGTGGCACCTTGGTCAATCCAACGGGTGGGCAGTTGCGTGTGGCGGGTAATGCCGACTTTAACGCCCGAAGTATTCGACAGATACACATAATGCGGCACAAAACAGTGGCTCTGGGCCCACTCTGGTTCGCGGCAAGTACCTTGGTCGTAATGGCAAGTTTCCGGCTTCATGATGCACATATCGCAACTCGCCAGCTTTTGCATACAGACAAAACAGTGGCCCTGCGAGTAACTCTTCTTGCTCTTTTTACCGCAGTTGCAGCAGAAGATATTGCCCGTGTGGGTCAAGGTTAATTGCTTGCCTATCAATGGATTGAGCGGGAGTAACTCATCACCGACAACGAGTTGATATTGCACTTGTTGCGCGTCATCTAACTGCACGCGCATCTTCTTTAGCGTTCCTAACATGGTAATCCTAATGTGTTGCGTTCTGGTGCAGCTTAGTCGCTCATCATGCGGTCTAGTGCACGCTTTCGTTATATCGTCATTGCGTGGCCGTCAGTATACAAGATTATCCAAGCCAGTTTAGATAGGATTTTTCGATAAGTAAGGCGATAAGTGAATCGATAAGCGAATCGATAAGCGAATCGATAAGCGAATCGATAAGTCAGTCGATAAGCGAGCCGATTAATGGCGTTAATGACCAGAGTCGATTGAATTAGTCGATTGAATGAGCTGATTGAGTGAGTTTTTGTAAACTGTACTCAACTCCATCATCTTAATCAGACTTTTTTGAGGGTAATGATTTGAGTCTTATGATGAAAACCAGTAAGTTACCCAGCATTACAAATGGAGGTGTACTTATGCGGTTGGTTTTAGTGCTGATGTTTTTCTTTTCAACGGCGGTCTTCGCACAGACGGATAAGACGGTAATTCATTCAGAAATCTTGAATGATGACATAAGCTTACAAATCCATTTGCCAGATACCTATGCGCATTCCAACGACTTTAACTATCCGGTATTAATCGTATTAGATGGCTCTACCCAATTTGAGCATGTGGCGGCGAATGTCGGTTTTTTAAGTACTTATGCCATTATTCCGGAAATGATCACCGTTGGCGTGAGTTCGGATCAACGGATGAAGTATTTTACGCCGACTCAAATCGATAAATTTAAAGACAGCTCCGGTGGTGCTGAACAGTTCAGGCAATTTTTAGAGCAAGAGCTACTCAGTACATTAGGCAAAAAATACCGCACCTCGGATTATCAAATACTCACGGGTCACTCCTTCGCTGGGCTGTTTAGCAGTTATGTGGCTATGACGCCTAATAGCCAATTTGATGCGGTGATTTCAATCAGTCCCAGTTTATGGTGGGACAGTAATTGGCTAGTGCTTAAGTCGGCAGAGTTATTACCAGCTAAGCGTGCAAAACCACTGCGCTGGTTTTTGAGTATGGCAAGTGAACCCAATGAAATGGCAAGCGCGTTTGCGGCGCAAATTAAGCAGTTGCAAGACGGCTTAGGTGCAAACTCAACGGGTAACGCATCAAAGCAACTGCATTGGTTTTACAAACATTTCCCCGATGAAACCCACGACAGTACACCGCTTGTTGGCAATATTGAGGCGTTAAAGACCCTTTTTGCCGGTTGGAATGCTGTGCCTGAAATTGCCGTTATGCCACTCAAGGACCTAAAACACTTCTATCGACAAAAGAGCGCTGAGTTTGGCTATGAATTTCCACTCTTTGCTCAGCAATATAATGTTTATGGGCTCAAAGCGACTTATGAACAAAAAACGGCTTGGGGCGTTGACATTCTCGCAGAGGGGACGCGCGCGTTCCCCAATTCAGAGGTGTTATGGGACAGTTTAGCGACCGCCTATGATCTGGATGGGCAGCTTGAGCAGGCGATAAAAGCCTCCGATAAAGCCGTGCTACTGGCAAAACAAACGGATTCAGTGTTTTTAAATGAGATCCTCAGTCAAGCTAAACACTTGCAGTTGCGAGCGAAAAAGTAACCGCTCCCAGAGAGGGCTTAACTACAAAGTTGCAACATGTTTGGACAAGTCTCACGCGGCTAGGTAATCTTGTGATCTTTTTGTTCGCTGAGAATTTATCTTGCCTGCCAACCTGTTATTACTGCTTGCCGCCGCGATTTGGGGCTTTGGATTTGTCGCCCAAACCTTAGGCATGGAACATCTTTCCCCCTTTGCGTTTAATGGTATTCGCTTTTTAATGGGGACGTTTAGCTTAGTGCCTTTGGTGTGGTACTTGCGTCGGCAAAATAAGCTGCATGTGAGTGCGCCAAAGGATTTAGTGCGCGGCAGTTTGCTGGTTGGGGTTTTACTGTTTGCGGGCGCGTCATTTCAACAGGTCGGTTTGCAATACACCACGGCGGCGAACGCGGGCTTTATCACTGGCCTATATATAGTGTTAGTGCCTGTGCTTGGGTTAGCGCTAAAACATACGACCGGCTTGAATACTTGGCTTGGCTGCGCGATTGCCGCGGTCGGTTTGTATTTTTTAAGCGTTAAAGATGGCATGAGCATAGGTTATGGCGATGCCTTGCAGTTGGTGGGCGCCTTGTTTTGGGCATTGCACATTTTGGCAGTCGATCATTTTGCCAAGCGGATCTCGCCCGTGGTGTTAGCCATGATGCAGTTTTTTGTCTGCGGCGTGCTGAGTTTGATGGTGTCGGCGGTAATTGAAGTCACCACGCTCGATGGCGTGTTGGCGGCTTGGGGTTCACTCTTCTATGCTGGGCTGATTTCGGTAGGGATTGCTTATACCTTGCAAGTGTTGGCGCAGAAAAATGCGCATCCTGCCCATGCGGCGATTATCCTCAGTTTAGAAACCGTATTTGCGGCCATTGGCGGTATTATCTTCCTCGATGAGAGTTTGAGTGTGCGGGCATTATTCGGCTGTGGCTTGATGTTATTGGGGATGTTGATCTCCCAAGTGCCACTGCGTTACTTAGTCAAATCTCGGCATCAAAAAGTGACTTAAAAAAACGCCGCTGGCATTTGCTTAGCGGCGTTTGTATTTTATGCATTTTTTAAAAAGCGTTTTAAGTGCCATTTAAGTGCTGTTTGAAAGTGCTATGGCAAATGTACTCACTAAATGTGCTAAGTGTTCGCTCGTCGTAAAGGTTAACGGCTTAATCTATCGAGCACGAGATCATCACCCAGGGCATAGAGGGATGTTACTAGTTGCTCTTCTTGGGCGAGATCTGTGAGTCCAAGGCCGATAGTCGCCCGAAACAGGGCGATACCTGTGTGGCCAGCGGTTTCATATTGGCTACTAAACTGCTCGATATTGATGCCAAGGGCGTTGATCTTATTTGAGATATCGAGCACGAGTCCGGGTCTGTCATAGGCTACTAGGTTGTAGCTTAAGCGTTTGATGGGTTTAAGCGCGACCGAGGTTTTGGCATAGGTGAGGGTGAGGCTATCGATGCACTCCAGCGCCTCAATAAGCTCATCCATACGCAGTGAAGGCACTTCAAGTAACAGAATAGCGGCAAAGATACCGTCGATATGGCGCAATTCCGAGTCGAGCCAGTTGCCGCCATGACGGCTCACCGCATGGGCGATTTGTTCTACTAATCCTTTTCTATCAGGTGCTTGTAGTGTGATCAAATATCGTAGCATAGTGACTGACTCCTATTTTTTGTAAAAGGCACCTGTTTTAAAACGGGGTGTAACACAACTGTCATCTTTGCGTCATATAATCCAACGCACTTAGAATAAAGGATGTTGTTATTGCTCAGTTTACGTTCAAACAGTGTAAGCATAGCACTCGGCAAATCCTAGCGAAAAAACTCGCTGGCTATTAATAATAGAGGTTCTTAATGGAAAGTCAGGTCACTCAACCTGGTCCTGCATCGCACAGTATGCTTAAAGGCGGACGCTCGAATCGCAGGGCATTTAAGGATAAAGCGGCGCAAATCGGCGTCACTATCGGCGGCACTATGGTGTTTGTCGCCTTATTGTTGATCTTCTTTTATCTGTTGTATGTGATTAAACCCATTTTCGATAGTGCTGATGTCACGCCGGTTAAAACGGTGAGCTATCAACACGCGGATGTACCTACTTTAATGGTGGGCGCTGAAGAGCAAAATGAGGTGATGTACCGTGTGGCCGTTGATGGCCAAGTGGACTTCTATACCGTTGCCGACGGTAGCCTACTTTCTAGCTTTACACCGCCATTGCCAGCGGGCGTGACTGTGACCAGTGCCGCCGTTGCCGTGCCGAGCGAACAGCGTTTTGCGCTGGGATTAAGTAATGGTCAGGTGCTAGTGGCTGGCCTAGAGTTTGGTTTAAGTTATCCAAACAACAAGCGCTTAATCACGCCTAAACTGCGTTATCCCGCAGGCGAGACCCCGATTACAGTCGATGAAACGGGCAGTGCGATTCATAAACTGACCTTCACCTACAGTTCAGACAAAATGAGCTTTGCCTATCAAGATGAGAGCGGCGTTTGGCGCCTGACTCGCCTCGAAGGGCAAGAGAACATGATGACTGAAGAAGTGGAGTGGGTGTCTACGACGTCACAAATTCAAGATGCTCCGAAGAAAGTCTCCCATGAGCTGATGACGCCCGATCAACGTCAATTGATGTTGCAAACTGGCAATAAAATCTTCGTGTACGACATCCGTGATACTGACAGCTTAGATCTGCTGCAGGTGATTGATGTTGAACGTGCTAAAGCCCAAGTGAATAACGTGGCTTTGCTGGCGGGCGCAAGTTCCTTACTGGTCAGCTACGACACAGGTATTGTGGCCCAGTACTTCCAAGTCAGTGGTCCCAAAGGGCGTTTATATCAAGAAATCCGCCAGTTTGATGACTTACCGCCTATTGAGTCCATTACCTCTGAATTCTACCGTAAGAGTTTTGCGACTGTGAGCCCTGAGGGCGAGCTGACATTGCTCTACACCACGAGTCATCGTGAACTGTTTGACGAAAAATTCGACCTTAAAAACCCCGGTAAAATGGGCTTTACCCCACGCTCAAACGGCATAGTCGTTGAAGCGGACAAAAAGCTGCATATCTTCAGTGTGGAAAACTCACACCCAGAAGTGTCATGGAGCGCCATGTGGGACAAGGTATGGTATGAAGGTTATCCTGAGCCTAAATACGTATGGCAATCGACTTCGGGTTCTGATGATTTCGAAGCTAAGCTGAGCTTAATGCCATTGGCCTACGGCACAATGAAAGCGGCATTTTATGCCATGTTATTTGCCGTGCCTTTAGCCATTGCCGGTGCGATTTACACCGCTTACTTTATGTCGCCTAAGGTGCGCGGTTTAGTGAAACCGACCATCGAAATCATGGAAGCCTTACCAACGGTTATCTTAGGTTTCTTGGCGGGTCTGTGGTTAGCGCCGCTGATTGAAGAACATCTCCCCGGTATCTTGATTTTACTGACCCTGTTGCCGACCTCGATTCTCGCTTCGGCCTATGGCTGGAGTAAGTTACCTGCTATTTGGAAACAACGTTTACCCGAAGTGTACCAAGAGCTGATGTTGATCCCTGTGGTCTGTTTTGTGGGTTGGTTCTCTTTTGCGGTCAGCCCAATCATCGAAGTGGCACTGTTTGATGGTAATACCCGTCAATTTATCACCAACGAACTGGGCATCACCTTCGACCAACGTAACGCGCTGGTAGTGGGTATCGCCATGGGCTTTGCGGTTATTCCTACGATTTTCTCTATCGCGGAAGATGCGATTTTCTCTGTGCCACGTCATTTATCGAACGGCAGCTTAGCCTTAGGTGCGACGCCTTGGCAGACACTGACTCGTGTGGTGTTGTTAACCGCAAGTCCGGGTATTTTTTCGGCCATCATGATGGGCTTAGGCCGCGCCGTGGGCGAGACCATGATCGTACTGATGGCCACCGGTAACACCGCCATTATGGAATGGAGCGTGTTCGAAGGGATGCGAACCTTGGCAGCAAACATTGCGGTTGAAATGCCTGAGTCGGCTATCGGTAGTTCGCATTACCGTGTGCTCTTCCTCGCGGCGTTCGTGCTATTCATCTTTACATTCTTCTTTAACACCATTGCAGAAGTGGTGAGACAGCGTCTACGTGAACGCTATAGCTCGCTGTAACGGGGATAAGACAATGACATTAAATACTATTTCGCCAGTGACCTTGAGAGGTTTGTGCAATGGGTAAGTGGGTAAAATCAGGCTCGCCATGGATATGGATGACGGGCGGTGCGGTGAGCATCAGTTTGATTGCCGTCTTAGGCTTATTACTGTTAATCGCTTGGCGTGGCTTAAGTTACTTTTGGCCAGCAACGGTTTACCAGTGGGAACTCGAAGATAACACGGGCGTACGTTCGACCTTAATTGGTGAAGTTTACGATAGGGAAGAAGTACCGACTGAGCGTTTGATTGCTGCGGGCCATGTGTTTAAGGAACATCCTGGCGAGTTCGTGACCCGTTACTTAGTGAAAACCGGTAACCGCGAATTTGTAGGGCTAGATTTCCGCTGGATATTAGGCACTGACATTTTGAGCCGTTCTACGCCAAGCGATGTCGCCATGATTGAGCGGGCTAAAAACGGTAACTTCTACGGTTATCCAATCGCCGTGATTGAAAATGGCAAGCGTCTGGATTTAGTTAACGATGCGATTGAATCCTCCTTAATGGAGCATATCGACCGCGCAGTAGCCTTATCGGACAAAGCGGTAGATTTGCAGAAGCAAGACATTGGCTCGATTAACTACGCCATTGAAAAGCTGCGTTTACAGGAGCGTCGATACGAGCTGGATGGCGAACTGACCGACAGCAATAAAGCTGACTTAGTGGCCAAGCGAGCGCAACTGCAAAAAGATTACTTAGTGCTTGAAAAAGAGTTATTTGCCCTGCGTGATGACGCGGCGCGAGATTCTGTAATCGTGCGTGATATGCGCGGTGAAGAAGTTGAGCTTAAGCTTGATACAGTGCTGGATGTGACCTATGTGAACCACTTAAGCCTAATCGGCAAAATTGGTAAATGGTTCGTCGGTATCGGCCGTTTTGTGAGTGACGACCCGCGTGAAGCCAATACTGAAGGCGGCGTTTTCCCAGCGATTTTCGGTACTGTGTTTATGGTGATGTTGATGGCCGTTATCGTGACACCATTTGGTGTGGTCGCGGCGGTTTATCTACATGAATACGCTAAGAAAGGCCCAATCACTAAGATGATCCGTATTGCGGTAATCAACTTAGCGGGTGTGCCATCAATTGTGTATGGCGTGTTTGGTTTAGGTTTCTTCGTCTACATGATGGGCGGCTCTATCGACCAACTGTTTTACGCTGAAGCATTACCGTCACCGACCTTTGGTTCGCCAGGGGTGATTTGGTCGGCATTGACCTTAGCCATTTTGACTCTGCCTGTGGTGATCGTTTCGACCGAAGAAGGTTTGAGCCGAATCCCAAGTGCGGTGCGTCAAGGTAGTTTGGCACTGGGCGCAACGAAAGCTGAGACACTGTGGCGCATTGTGATCCCAATGGCGAGCCCAGCTATCATGACGGGTTTGATTTTAGCGGTCGCCCGCGCCGCCGGTGAAGTGGCACCATTGATGTTGGTGGGTGTAGTGAAATTAGCCCCAACATTACCACTGGACTTTAACTTCCCGTTTGTGCATTTAGAACGTAAGTTCATGCACTTAGGGTTCCATATTTATGATGTGGGCTTCCAGAGTCCTAACGTTGAAGCGGCACGTCCTCTGGTGTATGCGACTTCCTTCTTGCTGGTGTCTGTGATTGTGGCACTCAACTTGACGGCCATTGGCGTACGTAACCACTTGCGTGAAAAATATCGTTCGCTTGAGCACTAATCAGCGATTATCCTGAAAGTATTAGGACTGAATATGATTTCTATAGATTCGACAGCAATGAAAACCAATAACTTTGATTTAGCGAACTTAAGCCAGACCGACACCGCGTTGGAGATCCGTAACTTAGACTTGCGCTATGGCAGTAAACAAGCGCTGTTTAATGTATCGATGAAGATCCCCAAGAAGCAAGTGACCGCCTTTATCGGCCCCAGTGGTTGTGGTAAATCGACGCTGCTACGTTGTATTAACCGCATGAACGACTTGGTAGATAACTGCCATATCGACGGTGAAATTTTGCTGCATGGCCAGAATATTTACGACAAGAAAATCGACGTCGCGGCCCTACGCCGTAACGTGGGCATGGTGTTCCAGCGCCCGAATCCGTTTCCTAAGTCGATTTATGAAAACGTCGTTTATGGTTTGAGATTGCAAGGGCTGAATAATCGTCGTGAACTCGACGAAGCGGCCGAGCGTTCACTGCGCGGCGCAGCAATTTGGGACGAAGTGAAAGACAGATTACACGATAACGCTTTTGGTTTATCTGGCGGTCAGCAACAACGTCTGGTAATTGCCCGTGCCATTGCCATCGAGCCTGAAGTGTTATTACTCGATGAACCCACATCGGCACTCGATCCTATTTCGACATTGACGATTGAAGAGTTGATCACCGAGCTTAAGACTAAATACACTGTGGTTATCGTGACTCACAACATGCAACAGGCGGCGCGGGTATCGGATCAAACGGCCTTTATGTATATGGGTGAATTGATTGAATACGCTGATACCAATACGATTTTCACCACGCCGAAAAAACGTAAGACCGAAGATTACATCACAGGGCGTTACGGTTAATTAGCTCGGTCGCTATCGGATAAAGCCGCAACCGCAGGCTTTGAGCATGCTTGGTAAACAGTTAAGTAAAAGGTTGGCTAAATGGAAAACATGAATTTAAGTAAACACATCTCAGGACAGTTTACCGCTGAGCTGGATGATATCCGTAACCGCGTACTCGCTATGGGTGGCTTGGTTGAACGTCAGCTCGAGCAAGCCATTGACGCACTCAGCGCACTTGATGCGGAACTCGCGCAGCGTGTTATCGAGGGCGATCACAAGGTTAATGGCATGGAAGTGTCTATCGACGAAGAGTGCACCCGTATTATCGCCAAGCGTCAACCTGCGGCCAGCGATTTACGCCTGATTATCGCCATCTCAAAAACCATCGCCGATCTTGAGCGTATTGGTGATGCCTGCGTGCGTATCGCTAAAGCAGCGTTAGATAAGCGTTTGAATAATCAACAACCTTTACTGGTTAGCATTGAAAATATGGGCCGTCACGCGACTCGTATGTTGCACGCGACCTTAGATGCTTTGGCCCGTATGGATGCCGATACTGCGTTAGAGCTGCACAAAGAAGATGCCAAGCTTGACCGTGAATACGAAGGCATTATCCGCCAGTTAATGACTTATATGATGGAAGATCCGCGTTCTATCCCAGACGTCTTAGACGTACTGTGGGCAGCGCGTGCGGTTGAGCGTGTTGGTGACCGTTGCAAAAATATCTGTGAATACATCATCTACTACGTGAAAGGCAAAGACGTTCGCCATACTTCCTACGAAGATATGGAAAAGGACATGAAAAGCTAACACACGCATTAATCTGCGGTTGTAATGCCTGAATACAACGCTCCGCAGTCTCTGTGGAGCGTTTTGCTTTTAGGATGCTGAGCTAGGATCGTTGATTAGGATAGTGAGCTAGGATCGTGAGATAGAGAAGTGAGCTAGGATCGTGAGATAGAGAAGTGAGCTAGGATCGTGAGATAGAGAAGTGAGCTAGGATTTTGGGCTATGGATTGTGAAATTGGATAGCTAAGTTGAATAGTTAAATTGGAGTGTGAACTGGCATTCTGGATCAGTACCGCGAATAAAGAAGGTCATTTTTGTGTTTACAATAAATTAACCTTTGTTTAATCTGATGCTTGCAACAAGTTTTAGCTGCTGTAAAAGGGCGGTAGACCTAGATAGTGAAAGCAGTCGAAGCCTAAGTGCTAGCGTTTTTGTGTTTAGCTGTGGGATTGATATCACAGCACGTTAATCTCAGAATTTAACCGCCACCCCTATTTGTTACCGCTAAGGTTTGGGGTTAGCAGCGCAACGGAATGGGCGCTGTGTCGGCGATAACATGGATAAGTTGATGAGCCCATTATTGTATTCTTTAAAGCAAGGTTTCGAAGCTCTTAAAAGTATTCGAAATCATATTTCTGAAGCGAATTTACCCGCTGATTTCCCCCGCGCTGAATTACCGCCACTGTCCGAGGATGCTAAAGCTGAGCTATTGCAGCTATTAGCGCCGTTAGAAGCCTATCGAATTGAAAAGCTTGAAACTAAACTCTCCCGTAAAAAATGGGCGAAGCGTCTAGGTTGGCTCGTGTGCCTGCCCGCACTGGCCTTTGATTTAATCTCGTTAGCCTCTAACAATGACCCAACCATTTTGAGCCTGATCGTCCTCGCCGGCATTTTGATGTGGGTTCATCTGCCTGAAATGCAATATAAGCGCCATTACAAATATAAAATCTTGCCTGTTTTACTCAAAAAACTAGGGGACTACCGTTATAGCCCCGACTCCTGTGTCAACCTTGATTCAGTGGCTGATTTCGAACTTATGCCCCGTTTTAGCAAGCAACAATCAGAGGATCATATTCGCGGCAAGGTAGAGGATATCAGCTTCGAATTTTGCGAATTAACCTTAAAATCCCGCGGCAGTAAGTCAGACAAGATCCAATTTAAAGGTGGGGTCGTGATCATGACGATGCCCTTTAGCTTTGAATCCCATACTGTTGTCAGCCAAGACTATGGAACCCTTGGTAACACTATGGCAGGCATAAAGAAACCCAGAGTGAAACTCGAAAGCGTGACCTTTGAAGCGATGTTTGAAGTGTATTCCCATGACCAGCATTACGCGCGATATCTGTTGTCTCCTGCCGTGATGGAACGCCTCGTTGAACTGGAACAGTTATTCCGTAAAACGGCACGCGGGTCGGGGCTGAGTATCGAATTTAAAGCCAATAAAGTGCTGATCATGGCGAGCTATTTTGGCAATTTATTTGATACCGTCGATATCAATTTACCCACCCATGATATGTCGAAAATTCCGCAGTTACAGCAGGAGTTAGTCTTGATTACTGGCATCATCAAACAGCTAAAATTGGATTATCTTGCAGCGCAAAATCTGGCGACACAGCAGACACTTGAGAGGATTAAGACGTTAGCGGGTTAACTAGAGCAGTTCTTTTCTCTGTATTTTGAACTGTACTTAGAGCAGGCTTTTATTCGTCGTGAGAAGAGGTTGCTACAGAGGACTTAGCGTTTGCAGGTATCCACTCATAAAGGCTTGCCATGGCATTTACTCATCGACGCGGTGAATAGAAACCTAGGGTTTCTGAGCTTATAAACGAGAGCCATGGACGGCGAACTGGCAGTTAAACAGGGATGTTGTTCAAGTCCATCCGTGGATGCTCGACCGCCCCGTCCATGGGGCGGACGGTCGTCTCGCTAATCACCATGACTCACCTTCCGAGCATTCGCGTAATCTGTAGATTTACAAGTTATAAAGCAGTTTCCATCTGTAGCAAAGGCCATTTCTGACCATTAAACTCTCTAAACTTTGGCTCTTTGTCTACGGATATAAAGCCATATGACTTGTAGCAATTATAAGCTGCTGCGTTTTCAGCAAATACAGCTAAGGTAGCAATTTTGAACTGTTCACGTTTCCTAACTTCTGCGATAGAAAGTGCGATTAAAGACCTACCATATCCAAGCCCACGATATTCGGGATTAATGACAATTCGACACAGGCGTATTTCAGTTTCACTGATGTGCTGAAGCTCAATAAAGCCAAGCTTGTTATTACCACTAGATAAAACCATAAACTCAACTTCAGGAAGCTGACTACGGTTTACCATTTCAGTTTCCGAAAGTGGCCAACCGAACATCCAACCACCCCAAAGTAGGGATTCCTTTTCAGTTGAGAACCATGAAATGACTTCCGTTGAGTCTTGAGCTACAAACTTTCTTAAATTCATAGATCCTTCCTATCTCATTGATTTTGAGTTAACTAAGTACAGCTAAACCACCTCAAAAGCTCTTTATTTTCTACTTACTAGTGCCGGAGTTTATTTTGCTTTATAACGTTTAAGCTAAGGGGCGCCGCTTTAGCGGAGTCTTGTTGAGTGAGTGAAACGAACGAAACAAACTTGAGCGCCTTGTATGGATAATAAACTCACCTGATTACAAATAATTTCCAGTTTCGGGTAATGTGAGACCCAGGCTTTAGCTGCAACTAAAGCTTTCCTTGTCGTAGTTCGATTGAACGCTGGCTCCTCTATTGAGAGACCGATAACAAGAAAGAACGCGACAAAGGACTCCAAGCAAAATACTCGAATAGTCTACTGGGTCTCGAACCCGCATTTGCAAGCAAGAGTTAGCTTATTATGAAAACAACTTCTAATCAAAACATTAACGTAGGTGTTGATACTGGCAAGTTTCAACTCGACATTTATATCCGCCCTCTCAATATCTATTTCACAGTATCGAACGATGAAAAAGGGATTAAAGAGGCCGTCAAAACCATTAAAAAATACACTCCTGAGCGCATCGTCATCGAAGCGACAGGTCGTCTTGAAATGCCCTTCATTATGGCCTGCGCTGAGGCAAACTTACCTTTTGTCATCGCCAACCCTGTACACATAAAACGTTTTGCAGGTGCCATTGGTCAACGGGCAAAAACTGACAAGCTCGATGCACAACTTATAGCGCATTACAGCGAAGCGATTAAGCCGACCTTATCAACCTTAAAACCTGATGTAATGCGTGCTATGAGTGATTTAGTCGCAAGACGAAATCAACTATTGGTGATGCAGACGATGGAAAAAAACCGCCTTCAAAAGAATAAAATCTGGCCATCCATTTTAGATCAACAACATAATGCACTTTTGGTTTGTCTACAACTTGTACGAGCTAAAATTGCTTAAATGAGAGTCATCAAAAGTTGAAGAGCTGAAGCTGATGCATAAAAATGAGCTAATTCATTAAAAAATGGTGTATTTAAGACATGCTAACCCACCCAATAAAACAAATGGGCAGTGATTGGTTTGGTTAAGCAGTATTACAGTTAGTTGCTGTGAAAGTGCTGACAGCTTGCCGCAAAGTGCCGTCGTCGCTTTTCTAGATGTTCACAGTAATCAGTGAGTTCTTGCAGCGTACCCACCGGACCATGAAATAGCTTGCCAAATTCAGTGGACAGCTTGAGCCAATTGTTATGTGGGATATTTAATCTTGTCAGTAACTTAGCGCTATTTGCACTTATTGTCCCACGTTTATCATTGCGGATGATTCGGCCTGTATCATCCACTAATTCGAGATAATCCGTTAAGGAAAACGCAATGCCATTGGGCTGGTTCACGCGCTCATTACCGATAAAAGGTAGTAAATTTTTAGGTTGTTCACCTTTTAATGCGGCCCGAATGCGCAGCTGAATACTGGTATGGTCGGATTGTTCTAGCGTATCAGCCAGTTGCGCTCTGATGGGATTTAAATCAACGTAAGCCATGCAGGCTAAAACGGCAGCTTCATCAAGTAAGGCTTGGGATTTAAAGCGTCCTTCCCAAAAGCGACCAGTACAGTTATCTTCTTGATTTGCTTGTCTTGCTATCGTTTCATTAAGGCAGCGCATAAACCATGAAATATCGCATAATCGACTGCGATAAATGGCGATTGAATGCCTTAATCTGTTGACCTCATGCGCCTCAACAAGCTCTCCTTGCGCAAATTTTTGCGTTAACTCATCGCCTTTAAACAGCTTATGCCATTGCTCAAGTACTTCGCGGTCAGTCCAACAATTTGCACTGTCGATATCGACCCGCAGCACCACATGCAGATGATTCGACATTACCGCAAAGGCTGCCACATCAATAGCAAAAACCGCTTCAAGTTCAAACAGTAGTGACTCAACCCAACCACGGCGATGGTCATAGTTTTTTCCAGAATAGGCATCAACGCCACACAAAAACGCACGCCGAACAACGCGGCTACAGCAATGGTAATAGGGCGTGTCTTCAACACTTATCTGAGTTCTGCGAGGGCGCGGCATACAAACCTCCTTGTTTAATGCTTAACCCAAGCATAGTCGGAGGTTAACTACTGCGCTATTAAGGCTGGGTGTCCACTTTTACCTTGAACTGGAACAGTTATTCCGTAAAACGGCGCGCGGGTCGGGGCTGAGTATCGAATTTAAAGCCAATAAAGTGCTGATCATGGCGAGCTATTTTGGCAATTTATTTGATACCGTCGATATCAACTTACCCACCCATGATATGTCGAAAATTCCGCAGTTACAGCAGGAGTTAGTCTTGATTACTGGCATCATCAAACAGCTAAAATTGGATTATCTTGCAGCGCAGAATCTGGCGACACAGCAGACACTTGAGAGGATTAAGACGCTAGCGGGTTAACTAGATCTGTTCTTTTCTCTGTATTTTGAACTGTACTTTGAGCAGGCTTTTATTCGTCGTGAGAAGAGGTTGCTACAGAGGACTTAGCGTTTGCAGGTATCCACTCATAAAGGCTTGCCATGGCATTTACTCATCGACGCGGTGAATAGAAACCTAGGGTTTCTGAGCTTATGAACGAGAGCCATGGTCGTTCTCATGCATCCCTGCATTGCACGACATTCAGGCGTCCTGCCTATCAGATGGCGAACTGGCCGTTAAACAGGATGTTGTTCAAGTCCGTCCGTGGATGCTCGACGCCCCGCCCATGGGGCGGACGGTCGTCTCGCTAATCACCACGGCTAGCCTTTAGCATTAGCGTAATCTGTAAGTTTTAAAGAAATACACAGCACGTTTTGGGACAGATATCGCTTAGAGCTGGCACTCTAAGTTATGTAGTTCGGATAAGTTATATTTGGTCAAAATAAGGGTAGAGAGGCTGATCCATTTGCTTCTGCTTTTCTGATGCTAAGGGTAGTGTTCTAGCAAAGTACGTCCCAATGCTAACGCTGCGCTTAAAGATATCCTTGCTCTTAAGAAAAATTGAAATGTATCAGCGATGGCTATGATTAGGCGCCTTTTACGATCTGAGTTGTTTAACTGAATGGCAATATCGACAGCTTACAAAAAACAAAGGTTATCGTCGTGTAGATATCTATAATGACCTATTTCTCCCATTAGATGTAGATGAAATTTCGAATTTACATTCAATAATCCATTCTTTAGCTTATCTTTGGTCAAATAGAATAGTGAGTTGATATCTTTAATCAACTCACTCAATTAATTGCCTATAGCCAGATTACGGCTTGTTTTATTGCTGTTCTATGTGATGCGAACTTGGCTTCTTGTTCTATATTTCTGTATTCAATCATGGCTAAAGCTATAGTTTCCTCATCTCCAGTGTCGATGAAGCTTAGAGCTGTGGTTACTTTTGATTGAAATCGAGTTATTTGTTGCTCTCGCGAGCGGACTAATGATGGGGCGTCAAGGTTTAACGCCTTAATTGTTTCACTCGCTTTTTTTTCAGAGATAGTATCTAAGCCATTTTTGCTCTCAATTTTACCACTAGGTAAGAACTGTAAGTAATCTTCTGGATCTTCAGTGTCAGGTTTTATTAATAAGCTCGTGTTATAGGTTCGCCTAACTCCTCCAGGAAGCTTTTCATCTTTGTAATGGCCACAATGAAGTCTTGAAGCGCAACATCCGAATAAGTTGCTCCAATCAAAGGTTAGATGAACATGAGTACTTTTGTCGAAAAAATGCTCGATATGACCTGTATGAGTTCCTTTTTCGGCTTTGGACTCACAATAAACGCAGAGCTTATCTTGGAATTTCTCTAGCTCTTTCCACACACTTTTCTTTCTAGATTTGGTCATATTCTTCCAAGTGTGTGTCGTGTAACATATACTATTGAGAAATATGGGCTTTTCCGCCAAGTTGCGATCTAACTGCTTCACTTATTAACCCTCTTTTCTCTTGAGGTTAATCCTTTCCTTCATTTCGAATACGTCTAATTTGCTCTGGCAATCTCGAATGACAGGGTGGTCGGAACCAAAATGTTGTTCAAGCTCTTTAAGTAGCTCCGTTGCTTTATCTTTCTGATTATCTAACAAAAATCCTGAAAACTTATCAACTTTACGAGCTTCCTCTACATCTGGAATTGAATTTGTCCCCATTATTTCAGCGAGGATATCAGAACTTCTAACCCCTTTCGTTTGAAACCTAGGTGGTGGGCAATGGACATTACCATTCTCATCTGTAATAAAGTGCCTAATTGAAGATTTATCGACAGTCGATAGAACTTGTGGGCTATGCGTTGTAACTATAAATTGAATGTTTGGGAATGTGGTTACTAATACATTGGCTATATTTTGTTGCCACTTAGGGTGTAAGTGAAGTTCAATCTCATCGATCAGTACTATTCCTTGGCCATGTAAAGGGTTCTCCATATTAGGATTCAACGTAACTAATTTCCTCGCGATATCAGCAATCATTGATATAAAGACATGCTGACCTTGTGAAGTTTGAAATATATTAATATCCCTCCCGTCCACAGTTACTTTTAATTCGGCCCTCCCTGTGTCAGGATTTTTTTTAATAAAAATATCTGTAAAGTCAGGTACTGTTGAAAGTATTGCACTTTTTACAAAGTAAAGGTTCTTTATGTGAGATTTACGACTGTCATAATCATTTTGGAGATGTTCATACTCTTCTTTAGCGGTAGTGTATAATTCAAAAATCTCACTAGTATCTTTATCTGCTCCTACTGCTTTCAGTGCATCAAGTCGTTTTTTTGCATTGCGTAAGCGAACGCTTAAATCTTCGCCTGAGAGATTGTGTAGAGCTAAAAACCATTCAGAAAACTCATCAAAGTTACCAGTGCCATCAATTGATTTATTCTCATAAGCATCATACTTTGAGCCTATTTTAACTGAGGTGATTTTTTCTAAGTCAAAGGTTTTATTAGACTTAATATTGGTTCTATTCACTGAATAGCTAACAATAAGTGGTAGGTTAATCTCACTTATATTATTTGTGCGATTGTAATTATCTATTACTCTATATAGTCCACCTAATTCTTCGAACGCCTCTAGTTCACTTTTTTTAGCTTCTTTAGCACCTTTGGCTGTTTTGTATAAAGATACTGAATACTGACTGTTTTTATTTAGGCTTGTCTGTAAGGTAACTTCAGCAAAGCTCATTGAATCAATATTTACATCATAATCTGTAACACGAAGGCCAACGCCCCCTTTCTTGAGAATGTTTGCACTAAGCCAACTTAAAGATTTTGTTATCCCGTCAATAATGGTCGTTTTACCTGCACCATTATCACCAATAATAACAGTTAAGTTTTTATTCAGCTTTACTTTGAGTGTTTTGAACTTTCTAAAGTCTGATAAAGTTAAGCGAGACACATGAAGTCTGTTATTTTTTTCATTCTCATTAAGTAACTGTCTACAATCTAATAAATATGCATGAGCTATTTTGGGGTTCTTATCTAGGATGCAAACTATATCGCCATCAGAATTTTTTTCGAAGACGCCATTGTCATACATCTCATAAAGCTTAAATCCAGATGAAATAGATCCTGCCTTAAAGCTTCTTTCAAGTAACGCAATTTCATTGTTTATCTTAGCTTCTCTACTCATTTGGAACCTCAAAAATACGTTCTATTATTTCTTTTGAGTACTTTATTATAAGAGACTCATGAAAACTTGGTTCAATATGACGGGCATAAGCCATCAACCCTTTTAAGTGCATTACTTCGTGGTTATTTAGCAGATCAAGAGAGAATTGATGAACTTTATGTTTTATATATCTTTTCTTACTACGGCCTAAAGATATTTCCCCACTGTTAGTAATGGTAATTCCAGTTACGTGACGATTATGTGCCTTGGACGAAAAAATAGTTTTACCTTTATTTAATCTTAAATTTCCGTTAAAGCATTTTGACAAAATATTTTCTACACTTTCTGGAATTTTGAAAAGTATATCTTTCTCATTGGTAGAAAAGGTTAAATCATCCGCATAGCGAGTGTACTTTATTCCCAAATATTGACACTGGTCTTGTAATATTTGATCGAATATAAGCATACAAAAATTGGATACTGAAGGTGAGCTAGGGGCTCCCACGCTTAAGACGAGCTTATCTTCTAGATTCCAAAAAATCAGCTTTTCAATCCATTGTTGATTATCTTTAGTTGGCAGCTCTGCACCTGTTAATTCCCATGTGTGCCAAAAGATATTCGGAGTAATGCTGTTGAAGAAGTTTTCGAGATCTAGCTTGAGCAAGTATGCTTGGTTTTTATGTGCAATGGCATTGTTTTTGATACTTAAGCCTTCTCTATAGGCCATAGCGCAGTTGTGAGTGGGGAGGTTACAAAACCTAAGAAATGCTCTCTGGCATTCTTTTAATTCTTTTGATGGTTGGGCTATTTGTCTAAAACCGTGAGTTCGTTTAGGGATATAGTAAATTTTATATCTAATTGGAGCTATGAAGAGAATATCTTCTATCACGTACTCAGGTTTCTTTAAGGTTTGTGCTAACAGGCTAATGATATTCATAGTTTTCCGTTAAAAAGCTCAAGGTGTGGTAAAGCACCTTGAGCTTAACTCTTTACTAAAGAGTGCGAGGTGTACGCATCCTAAAGGAGGAACGAGTTTAGGATGCGTACACCTCGCATTTAAACCCGTTCAATAAATTTGAGTCTGGCTAATCACCCGACTAGACGAATTACGTCTTACACTAAAGAGCCTTTCAATGTTACTCCACTAACTGGCAAACCTCAACATTCCCTAAGCATTTGAGTCGGTTTGTTGTGGATTAGTAAATTTTGTCACTTAGTTAGATTAGAAAAAGTAAGTCAGATGAAGCTTTGGTGAAGTATGTGTTGAGTCAGTCGAAACAAGGAAAGGGGCAAATAGCTTTTTAGCTGAACGAACAGCGATAGGGTTAGTAAGGATTGGCATTGTTGCAACTGTGACCGTTGGCGGCATGGATGCCGTCGTCGAGCCCTCAGGGATACTTCTTGTTAAATAAAGGGGTGGCGAGTCACTGGGGAAACAGTGACAATTCATGCTGCACAACTGACGATAAAGTTATCTTGCTTTGGGGCAATAGCAGTTTAGCTGACCAGTACAAACAGCTAGAGGGGGCGTGAGAATTGGCATTGTTGCTATAGTGACCATTGACGACATTAATGTCGTCGTTGAGTCTATAGGGATACTTTCTTAAATGAAAGGGTGGCGAGTCCTCTGGAGAAACCATGACAATGAATGTCATCTAACTGTCGAGAGTCTTATCGCAAACAACAGTGAACCAGTATAACGTCAGCTGCAGTTCTGACTGCAGCGTGCTAGCAGAACTGACTGATTATACTTTCCTAACTTCGCTTACCTTTACCCAAATTCGCTCACCCTGTGCAGGCGGGCAGATATTCTGATAACTCAAGCAGGTTACAATCGGGGTCGCGGATATAGACTGAGTTTATCCGGCCTGTGGCGCCGGTTCGTAGCACTGGGCCTTCAATAATTTCAATCTGAAGAGCGTTTAAATGGGCGATCACTTCTTCTATGTTATGGCTGACTACAAAACACAGATCGGCACTGCCGGGCGTTGCTGCAGCTTTAGGTTCAAATTCGGCGCCCGCTTGGTGCAGATTAATCTTTTGATCGCCAAAACTTAACGCAATACGTTGATTGCCAAATACCACTTTCTTCATTCCGAGCACGGTTTGATAAAATTCGACGCTGACGGCGATGTCTTTTACGGTTAAGACCAAATGATCTAAGCGGGTTACGCGCATTTTACTTTCCTTAGAATGGCTCATAGTGGGCTCTGATTTTTAACGCTATCTCTATACTTGAGACGAATAAGAGTCAGATACCTTACATCATGTGCTGGTGCAAAAGTGACTCTGTGGTAGCATTTGTGGCGTTTTTTTGCGTAAATATTTTGTGCCTATTTATATCCCTATGACCGAATGAGAGTGTGATGAAGAAAACCTTAGCCCGCGGCTTAATGAATCTATTACCTATGGCCTTGAGTTTGTGGCTGTTTTGGTCGCTGTTTGTATCGTTAGATGGTTTAGGAATTGTGATTTTAGAGTTGGTAGGGATTAACCAACACTTTGTCGGCGCCGGTTTTATGCTGGTGGTGGCATTAGTTTTTGCTGTGGGCCTGTTGTTTTCAGTCAGCCCGATTGTGTGGCTTTATGGCTGGCTTGAGCGCCAGTTGATGCGCTTCCCACTGTTTAAGTCGGTTTATGGCAGTATCCGTGATATCGCCTCTTTGATGAATCGTGATGGCAAGCCGACAAGCCAAAAGACAGTGTTAGTTAAACAGGCGAATGGCAGTTTTGTGGTGGGATTTATCATGACAGATACGCCGCCGCAGCCATTGTTAGATGCGTTGCCTGAGGGCGATTGGGTGCCTGTGTTGTTCCAATTGAGTTACCAAATGGCGGGCGTGACTAGCTTGATCAAACGGGACGATTTAATCATGGTCGACTGGTCGTTTGAAGAGGCGATGCGCTTTAATTTAACCGCTGGCATTTCGCAAACACCGACTAAGTAATCGGATGTTGGTTCAAGCGATTTAGCGTTTAAAATTAAATTTGATGATTTTTGTGGTATAATTTTTTGGCGACCAATATGGTCGCCATTTTTTGTGCTGAATATTCTAATTATAAATTTGTTTTATGCTAAAGGCATGCTTTGACTGCCTTAGTGGTGTTAACGCTATTTATCCATCAATCATCGGCTGTCAAAGTCGTGTGTTGTTAATCCCGTTTTTCAGATCCTGTCACGTTTAGCCATAGCGAGTCGTTGCATTGATCTGTGGGATTGAGCCCATACTGGTCATAGATGAGCCCTGCAGCATTAAACATATTTTGAGTATAATTTTTGTTCTATCTCTCCGTTGGTGCGCTGAGATATTTGGAGAGTGAACCCGCTAGAAATAGGGAGAGTCAATGTCGATCAAGTCGAGTATTAATCCGCCGGTATTTTATTCGTCGGTCTTTTTCATCATCTTGATGGTGATGATTTGTGCAGTATGGCCCACAGAGGCTAACACCGTTTTTAGATCAATACAGTCATGGATAGAAGTGAAAGCCGGTTGGCTTTACATTCTGAGCGTGGCGTTTTTCCTGATTTTTATCATCTTCGTCATGGTCAGTCGCTTCGGCGATATCAAACTCGGGCCAGATCATTCTGTGCCGGATTACAGCTATAAAAGCTGGATTGCCATGTTGTTTTCGGCAGGTATGGGTATTGGCCTGATGTTTTTTGGGGTCGCCGAACCTGTGATGCACTATCTGGCGCCGCCAGATGCTACACCTGAGAGTCTCGCCGCCGCAAAAGAGGCGATGAAGATTACTTTCTTCCATTGGGGACTGCATGCTTGGGCGATTTATGCCGTAGTGGCATTGAGTCTGGCCTACTTCTCCTATCGTCATAAGTTACCGCTACTGCCACGAAGCGCTCTTTATCCCTTAATTGGTGAACGCATTTATGGTCCTATTGGCCATATTGTCGATACCTTTGCCGTGCTCGGCACTATGTTTGGGGTGGCGACATCACTGGGCTTTGGGGTGTTACAGGTTAACTCGGGTCTGAGTTATCTATTTGAAGGTTTACCTAATAATGCTGTAGTGCAAGTGTGCTTGATCATCGGCATTACCTTGCTCGCGACGCTGTCGGTGTTTTCTGGCCTCGACAAAGGCGTCAAACGCTTAAGCGAACTCAATCTTGGCCTCGCGATTATCTTATTGCTTATCGTCTTGATCTTGGGCCCTACAGTCATGCTGTTGCAGGCCTTTGTGCAAAACACTGGCAGTTACTTAAGTGATTTGGTTGGTAAAACCTTTAACTTGTACGCCTATCAACATAAGGAAGATTGGCTCGGCGGCTGGACCTTGCTCTATTGGGGCTGGTGGATTTCTTGGTCACCTTTTGTTGGTACCTTTATTGCGCGCGTGAGCCGCGGTCGTACCATCCGTGAGTTTTTGATTGGTGTGTTATTTGTACCATCGGCGCTGACCTTCCTGTGGATGACAGTGTTTGGTAACTCGGCGATTGATTCGATTATGAATCAAGGCGCGACCTACCTTGCCGAGGCGGTGAATACCGATGTGTCAGTGGCCTTGTTTGTGTTTTTCGAGCACATGCCGTTTCCGACCTTACTCTCAGGGATTGCGATTTGTTTAGTCGTGACCTTCTTTGTGACCTCGTCGGATTCGGGATCCTTAGTGATTGATAATCTAACTTCGGGCGGCGATAACAATGCGCCCGTATGGCAGAGGATCTTCTGGGCCCTGTTGCAAGGGGTTGTGGCCTCGGTATTGTTGTTGGCTGGTGGTTTACAGGCGCTGCAAACGGCGGCTATCGCCAGTGCCATGCCGTTCCTCGTGGTGATGTTATTCATGTGTCTGGGATTATTTAAAGCCCTGAAGAATGACTGGCTTAAGATCAACAGTGTGCAGTTACACAATACCAGTGTGCAGTACGCCAAAACCAACATGAGCTGGGAAGAACGCATTGGGGTGCTCGTCTCGCATCCCACCCATGAAGAAGCACAAGTGTTCTTGAATAATGTCGCGACGCCCGCTTTATCTAAGGTGTGTCAACACTTTATGACCAAAGGTATAGTGGCGGATCTCGAATACTTAGATGGCCGCGTACGCTTGGTGATCAGTAACGAGGTGAACTTGCCCTTTGTTTACGGAGTACGCACCCGTTGTTTCGAAATCACTAACCCGATAGGGACTGAAATCGAGCAGGGCAATACCTTGTATTACCGCGCCGAAGTGTACCTTGAACAAGGTGGTCAGCATTATGATGTGATGGGGTATACCGAAGAGCAAATCCTCGCGGATGTGGTGACTCAGTATGAAAAATACTTACACTACTTGCATCTGTCGAATGCCGATCATGCCCACATAAGCTAAGTAACGTAAGCTAAGTTAGCTAAGCCAGTAACCTAGGTCGGCTTAGCCATTTACGTCTACAAATTGCGCACCATTAACCCGTAAAGTGCGGGATATATTGCCCCAAGTGATAACTCGGATTATCCTTGGGGCAATTTTTTTAGGGTTTGTTTTAGGGATTACACTATGTCGTCAGTGCCAGGCCAGAGTAAGTTAGACAAAGTATTAGCCGATGCGCGGGAGTATAAAGCTAAGCGTGAGGGCGGTTACCGTGAGCAGGCGTTAAAACTTTATCCTTGGGTGTGTGGCCGCTGTACCCGCGAGTTTACCCCGAAAAACTTAAGTGAACTGACAGTGCATCATCGCGATCATAACCACGATAACAACCCGTCAGACGGTTCAAACTGGGAGTTATTGTGCCTGTACTGCCACGATAACGAACATTCTCGTTTCGAAGAACTGATCCGCTATGGCAGCACCACTGAAACCAAGCAAGCGGCGGCGACCTACAATCCCTTTGCCGACTTGAAATCAATGCTTAAAAAATAGTCTTGCTGGCTTTAGCAGGATGAGATTGCGCAGAGGGTGGCGTTAGCGGGGGTTTAGTCCTTGTCAGTTAAACGCTCCTCGGCAGCTAACCATTTATCACGGCTTAAAATATGCTGATTTTCACTGCCTTCAAATAAAGCTTTACGGGCGGGGAGTTGCTGACAAATGGCCGCCTGTTGCGCTTCGCTACTCGTGCGCCAACTGACGATTTCATCGATATGTCGAAAGCAGCCCATGCAGTAGTCTTCGTCATTTAAACCGCAGCGTGCGACGCAAGGTGAAAGCATAGGTGTCCCCTGGAGCCTTATGGCTAGTTAACCGAGTCTTCTCAGTTAACAATATGATTGAGTGTTTAAAGGCCGCGATACTAACATTTTTTCGCATAAAGTCATCTTTAGGGCGCATTCCCTTGGCCTAAGGTGAGACAAGTATTTTTACACTGGGCATGACGTGAACCAAGATAATCTGCAGCAACAACTCACTTACTCACAGCAATTTAGCGAACTTAATCAGTTGCTTGAACAGAGTGCAGCCCTGTGGCAAGTGCGTGCATTTGAAGTGAACGCTTTACCTTGGGCAGGGGATTTTTCGCAGTTGGCCGAAGCTGTGTGGGCGCTGGCTGACGATGAGCTTGATGGACTCGACGCCGAGCAATCTTTGCTGGTCAAGGCATTGTCACCGGCATTAAACCACGATCTTAGGGCATTAGGCCAAGATTGGGACTTGTCATTGCTCACCGCATCCATTGCCGAACGCACGGTTTTTAATGATAAGACAGTTAATGATAAGGCTGGCGTGGCTGAACCGTCGCTTGCGGATAACACCGCAGCGCAGCAAGGCGGCTTGTCCTTTGACGATGAAGCGCATTTCAGTGCACACATCAAAGGTCGTAAATGGCAGCAAATTACCGCCTTTGTGCAGCATTTACCCCAGCTTAATTTACCTGTGCTGGAATGGTGTGCGGGTAAAGGGCATTTGGGCCGCTTGATTGCGAAAGCCCGCGGCGCCGAAGTGGTGAGCTTAGAATGGCAAGCGGCATTATGTGAAGCAGGGCAGGCCTTTGCCGATAAGTGGCAGTTGTCACAAACCTTTATTTGCGCCGATGCCTTTGCTATTGGTGCAGAACATGCCGCGACAAACACATCTACAACGACATCTATAACCACAGTTGAAGCACCAGCTCAACGCGCCTCAAATGCCAATCCGTTAACAACTAATCCCTTAACCGCAAGGCAGCAAGCGGTTGCATTGCATGCCTGCGGTGATTTACATGTTCGGCTTTTAACGCTGGCGGCCGAGGCGGGCACGCAGGCGCTGGCGATTTCTCCTTGTTGTTATCATTTAATTCACGCGAGCCATTATCAGCCGTTATCCAATCTTGCTCAGCAGAGCAGCCTAAAACTCAGTCGCCATGATTTACAGTTACCGCTGCAGCAGAGTGTGATCGCCAATCCCAAACAACAGGCGCTGCGCCATCAAGAAATCGCATGGCGCTTAGGCTTTGATGCACTGCAACGTGAATGTCGGCAAATCGACGCATATTTACCTTTGCCCTCGTTAAAGCAGAGTCAGTTGAGCGGCAGTTTTACTGATTTTTGCCTGTGGGCGGCCGAGACTAAGGCCGTTAATCTAACCAAAAACAGGGATTTTGAGGCTTGGCTTGAGATAGGGCGACAAAGACAACAATTAACTCGCCGTATCGATTTAGTGGCGCATTTATTCCGCACTGTACTCGAGCAATGGTTAATCTTAGATCGCGCTTGTTTTTTGCAGGAACAAGGATATGGTGTTTGCGTGGGTGAATTTTGTGCAAACAGCGTCACACCAAGAAATTCGCTGATTTTAGCGCAAAAAATGTCAGTATAATTTTGAGTGTCTGAAAATATGCTGTACTGTGATGTTTTTTATGAAGTATTTCTATATTAGCGCATTTAAGTTTAGTGATAGTGAATTCAGGGCCGTCGTGTTTGGAACCTGCGCTGTGAGACAAGTCTTACACTGAAGATGGTTTTTTATTGAATCATCGGGCTTTTCTTGTTCAAATGTCGCATTAATGACGAATAACAACTGAAAGCTGACCTGTTGGTCAGTCATTCTAGTGAGCGAATAAAACAGTTTCATGAAATATTCCCGCGTATTTATTAATAGCCTGGCCTATGAACTGGCGCCTGTTGTGGTTTCCAGTAGTGAGCTAGAGTCTCGTCTTGCTCCTTTGTATCAAAAGTTCCGTATTCCAATGGGACAGCTTGCCGCATTGACTGGGATTACTGAACGCCGCTGGTGGCCAAAAGGACATCAATTGTCCGACGGTGCGATTAAAGCTGCCCGTAAAGCCATGGTTGAAACTGGGATTGATGTCGCCGATTTAGGTGCTGTTGTCTATACCGGCGTTTGCCGTGATCAACACGAACCCGCGACCGCGTGTCGTATTGCTGCCGAATTGGGTGTGTCGAAAGACACCGCTATTTACGATATCAGCAATGCTTGTCTTGGGGTGTTATCGGGTATTTTAGATATCGCTAACCGTATTGAGTTGGGCCAAATCAAGGCGGGTATGGTGGTGTCCTGTGAATCGGCGCGGGATATTGTCGATGTTACTATCGATAACATGCTTGCCGATCCGACCATGCAGAATTTTGCCCAGTCGCTGGCGACCTTAACCGGTGGCTCTGGCGCAGTGGCAGTTATTCTTACCGACGGCAGTTTGCCGCTGACAAATGTGCGTCAGCATCAATTGCTGGGTGCATCGCACTTATCGGCGCCTGAGCACCACCAGTTGTGTCAATGGGGTCTGCAGGAAGTGGGGCACAATCTGTATCGCGAGTTTATGCGTACCGATGCGGTGACGCTTCTCAAAGAAGGCGTTGAGCTGGCTAAACACACTTGGGAGCATTTCCTTGAGCAGCGTAATTGGCTGGTTGAGCAAGTGGACAAAGTGATTTGCCATCAAGTGGGCGCCTCAAACCGTAAGCAAGTGCTTAGCGCGTTAAATATTCCCCCCGAGAAAGAATTTCCTACGTATCAGCTGCTGGGCAATATGGGCACAGTGTCGTTACCTGTGACCGCCGCCATGGCGCACGATCAAGGCTTTTTACAAGCGGGCGATCAAGTGAGCTTTTTAGGCATAGGCAGTGGATTGAATTGCATGATGTTAGGCATTAAGTGGTAGGGTGCAGTGCACCTTTCACGTTTTCGCTTGATGGCTGGCATACATTCGAGTAAATGAAGTCAGTTCATGATTCAGTTGATAACTTAGTCTGTCGTTCAGTCGATAAGCTAAGCCTGCTAAAAATAAACCATTATTCGCTCTCATAAATAGAACAAAAGATAGGAAGCGTCATGTTAGACACTCTGTTGCCTTTTAAACGTCATTTTCTTAGCCGTAATGGCAACAAGCTGCATTATATCAACGAGGGCCAAGGTGAACCTGTGGTGATGGTTCACGGTAATCCTAGCTGGTCGTTTTACTACCGCAATCTCGTGAGCGCCTTAAAAGACACGCATCAATGCATAGTGCCAGATCATATCGGCTGTGGTCTGTCGGATAAGCCAGACGATAGCGGCTATGACTATACCCTTAAGAACCGCATCGACGATCTCGAAGCCCTGCTTGATAGCCTGAATGTGAAAGAAAACATTACCTTAGTCGTACACGACTGGGGCGGCATGATAGGTATAGGTTATGCGGCGCGTTATCCTGAGCGCATTAAACGCCTAGTGATTTTGAACACAGGCGCCTTCCATCTGCCCGAGACTAAGCCGTTTCCTTGGCCGCTGTGGATCTGTCGTAATACCCTGCTAGGCACAGTGCTGGTGCGTGGTTTTAATGCCTTTTCGTCTATCGCCTCATATGTGGGCGTGAAGCGCCAGCCTATGTCCAAATACATTCGTGAGGCGTATGTCGCGCCGTTTAACTCTTGGGCCAATCGCATTTCGACGCTGCGTTTTGTGCAGGATATTCCGCTGCGTGAAGGCGATAGAAACTATCAGTTAGTCTCTGATATCGCTGCGAGTTTACCGCAGTTTGCCAAAGTGCCGACTTTGATTTGCTGGGGCCTGAAGGACTTTGTATTCGATAAGCACTTTTTAGCAAAATGGCGTCAGCACATGCCCCATGCGACCGTGCATGAATTTGCCGATTGTGGTCACTACATTCTGGAAGATGCCAGCGATGAAGTGATTGCTCATATCAAGGGCTTTATGGCCGACGACCAAGCAGCTGCGCCGTCCGAACAGGCCGCAGGTTAATGTCGACCTTGCTTGAGACTGAAGTGACCCCTTTGTTGGCTGCTGTAGTGACGCCGTTGGATACGTCACTTTTAACTGGCACTTCTGCTGCGGCAATAGCCAGTGACGCCAATATTTGTCGTCATCTCAAGCAAGCCGCCCATGCCATTCCCCACCATCTTGCGGTAGCAGTACAAAGCGCTCAGGGCGCTTCTGTGGCGAATTTGCGTTACAGCGAGTTGGACTTTCTTAATCTAGACAGACAAAGCGATGCGATAGCCTTTGCGCTAAACGCCCATGGTATTGAGCGTGGCATGAAAGCTGTGCTTATGGTCACGCCGAGTCTGGATTTTTTTGCACTCACCTTTGCGCTGTTTAAAGCGGGGATTATTCCTATCCTCGTTGATCCCGGCATGGGGATTAACAATCTTAAGCAGTGTTTTGCCGAAGCCGCGCCTGATGCTTTTATTGGTATTCCCAAAGCCCATATCGCCAGACGGTTATTTGGTTGGGGTAAGGGCAGCATTACGTCATTACTCAATGTTGATGGCGGCAAAACAGGCTTAGCGGCAAGATTAATCCGCATCGCTACTGGCGGCATCAGTTTATCGACTCTGCTGCAAAACAGCTCTTCACGAAACGCCTCGGCTCAACACACCCAAGCCCAACATGCTGAATATCCCATGGTGATGCTCAAATCTGATGAGATGGCGGCGATTTTATTCACCAGTGGCAGTACCGGCACGCCTAAAGGCGTAGTGTATAGCCATGGTATGTTTGAGGCGCAAATTCAAGCACTAAAAAACGATTATGGCATCTGCCATGGTGAGCGCGATTTAGCGACGTTTCCGCTGTTTTCACTATTTGGCCCCGCGCTGGGTATGGCGTCTATCGTTCCAGAAATGGATGCCAGCAAACCCATCACCGCCAATCCCGAATTCCTGTTTGCCGCCATTGAGAAATACCAATGCAGCAACATCTTTGTTAATCCCGCCTTGCTTGAACGTTTAGGCCGCGCAGGTGAACAAAAACAGCATAAATTGCCCAGTGTTCAGCGGGTGATCTCCGCGGGTGCGCCAGCCACCATTGCCTCCATCGCCCGATTTAGCAAAATGTTGAGCCAAGGTGTGCCGATTTTAAATTCCTATGGTGCGACCGAATCTTTGCCGATCAGCATGATTGCTAGCGATGCGTTATTTGCCACCACAGATATCACAGATAACGGCGGCGGCATTTGTGTCGGCGGCGCTATCGATGGCGTGACGATTCGTATCATCGGCATCAGCGAAGCCGTTATCCCCGAGTGGGATGAGGCCTTAGTGCTGAATAAGGGTGAAATCGGCGAAATCGTGGTGCAAGGGCCTATGGTGAGTCAGTCCTATTATCTAAATAATAGTCAGCACGATAGCCAAAACGAAAGTCAAGGCCATAGCGCGACTGCGGCGGCCAAGATGTGGGACTCAGCCACCAATAGCGTTAGGCATCGCATGGGCGATCTCGGGTATCTCGATGATCAAGGCCGACTGTGGATGTGCGGTCGCAAGGCCCACAGAGTCGATGCCACCCGTAAAGGCCAGTTGGTAAAGCGTTATTATTCTATTCCCTGCGAGCGTATTTTTAATACCCATCCCAATGTAAAGCGCTCTGCCTTAGTTGGAGTGAAAGTGGCGAACGAGATAGAGCCCTTGATCTGTATCGAACTCGACCAATCATTGGTGTGCAATAAGAGCCAACAGCTATATCAAGATTTGATTACCATCGCAGAGCAATTTGCCCAGACGCAGGGCATAAGACGTTTTCTTATCCATCCTGATTTCCCTGTGGATGTGCGACATAATGCCAAGATTTTTAGAGAAAAATTAGCCGTTTGGGCACAATCGCAAACGAAAGGTTGATTTAAAACTCCGCGGCTTTTTTCCTGCATTTTTTACGTTATATTCTGTGTTCATTTGAACAAACTCGCTTATTTTTAAGCCCTTGTGCTTATTTTAAACTTCTTACACCGACTTTAAGTTCATGTAAATGTGCTGAAATGGATACCTAAATGACGATAAACCCAATCAAGAGCACGACGCTTGCGCAATTTGATGCGGCTGAACAAACTGCACTCGCGCAGCTCGCCCTTAAGGTGCAACACGCCTTTGTGACGGGAGCGGGGGGATTTTTAGGTAAAGCGATTTGTTTGAGATTGTTAGCCGCGGGCATTAAGGTCACAGGTTTTGCCCGTGGGCATTATCCCGAACTTGAAGCGCTGGGCGTAGTCATGTTGCAAGGGGATTTAGTCAATAAAGACCAGTTGCAACAGGCGATGCAAGGCTGCGATATCGTGTTCCATGCGGCGTCTAAAGCCGGTGTTTGGGGCGATAGAGACAGTTATTTTTGCCCGAATGTTAAGGGCGCCGCAAATGTGATTGCTGCTTGTAAAGCATTAAAAATAAATAAGTTAGTCTACACAAGTACCCCGAGTGTGACCTTTGCGGGGCAGGATGAATCCGGTATAGATGAATCCACTCCCTATGCCACATCCTTCCTTAATTATTACGCCCATTCCAAAGCCATCGCCGAAAAGATGATGCTTGATGCCAATCAAGTGGGTGACGTATCGGTTGAAAGTGCCGCTGCAACTCAAGCCTCTGCACCCTACGCTTTAAAAACTGTCGCGCTCAGGCCGCATTTGATCTGGGGTCCTGGCGATCCCCATCTAGTGCCTAGGGTGCTAGCGCGGGGCCGTTTAGATAAGCTTAAACTGGTTGGCCGTGAAGATAAGCTGGTCGATACCATCTACATAGACAACGCCGCCTATGCCCATGTGCTGGCCGCGCTAGAACTGTGCCAAGCAAAGCCTAAGTGTCAGGGGAAAGCCTATTTTTTGAGTAATGATGAACCCATCACTATGGCCAAAATGCTCAATCTAATTCTGGCTTGCGATGCTTTGCCGCCAGTCACTAAGCGCGTGCCGCAATCTGTAGCATATGTAGCAGGCGCCGTGTTGGAAACTGTGTATTTTCTACTAAAGAAGCAAGAAGAGCCCATGATGACGCGCTTCGTAGCACGGCAGTTATCCTGCAGCCATTATTTTGATATCAGCGCCGCCAAGCGAGATTTAGGCTATCGTGCACTTATCTCTATCAATGAAGGGATGGCAAGACTTAAAGCGTCACTATAGTGTTATTAGGAGTGTGCTTGATATTCAATATGCCTGCTCTTATTTGCACTCTTATTGGCACTATTATTGTGGGCATAGTTTAGCTGGGGACTTATGAGTTGCAGTGACTGTAATACATCGATTTTCAGGCAAAAAATTGGTCGCTGCAAACGGTGTATGTGGCAACTTACAGCTTTGTCGGCTATCGGTTGGCCGCTGTGGTGGTGGCTTTATTATGACGCGCCGCGGGAAGTGAACTCGATTGCCTTACTTTTTTTCTGCACCGCTTTTACGGGGTTATTGGCTTTACATCTTATTGTCTTGGCTTACCGTCGCCTCAGAGGTCGAGAGTAAGCCAAGTTTCCTTTCCTTTTAAATTCTTGGGCTTAGCCTTAACTTGTCGCTGTTTTTTCGTGCATCATTTTCTTCATTAATGGCGCAAGGGCAAAGAAGACTAACGCCATTACCACGCCAATTTGCGCCGAGAAGATAAACAGTTGCTCATATAGCGCCATCGCACTCGGTACGTCACTTATTACGCCACCTTGGGTATCAATCGCGGCGAGCTTGTTTAATTCGGCGGCTAAGATTTCAGAGTATGATGTGCCGAGGAACCAAGCGCCCATCATCAGACTAACCACGCGTTTTACCGAAAGCTGAGTTACGGCAGATAAGCCTATGGGCGACAGCAATAACTCGCCGATTTCTAATACAAAATAAGCCGCGACTAAAAACCAAATACTCACTAAGCCACTGCTTAGCGGCATTTGGATCCCGAGTACTAGCACCATAAAGGATAAACCTGCGAACAAAATGCCGAGTGCCGTTTTAACTGGTTTACTCGGATCGCAATGTTTACGGGCGAGGGCAGGCCAGAGCCAAGCAAAGATGGGCGATAAACTGATCACAAAGAAGGCGCCGAGGAAGGTTAACTGTCCCGCGCTCCATTCGAGGCCGAGCATGTTGCGGTCCATCACGCGGTCCGAAAATGCTACCCATGAGCCGTAGGTTTGCTCATATAAGCCGAAGAAGACCAAACCTGCGACGATGAACAGCAGTAAGGCCGACATCTGTTGACGTTCAATCGGGTTGCAGTGTTTCACCATAAACCAGCCAATACCGAGGGCGAGCACCAGAGATACTGAGTGCAAGAACCAGATCACTGGACTCACAGCGGGTAATAAACTGCTAATAGAAAGCACAAGGGAGTGGGTTTGAATTAAGCCCCAGACCAGCACTACGCTGCCGATGGCGCTTAAATAAATCCATTGCTCTGTGGTGATGCCAGCGGTTTTCTTTAAAATTCTTGCGGGATCTCTGGGTTCGGCGAAGCCCTGCAAATGTTTCTTACCCCGAATAAACACCAATAAACCCGCTAACATGCCTAAACCTGCCAAACCAAAGCCGTACTTCCAGCCATAGGTTTCACCTAAATAAGCACAAATCAGCGGGGCCAAGGTGGCGCCTAAATTGATGCCAGCGTAGAAAATGGTAAAGCCTGAATCCCGCTTTGGAGATGACTCGGGATACAGCTGACCGACGATGGTTGAAATGTTAGGTTTTAAAAAGCCCACACCGACAATGATCAAGGCGAGGGATAAATAGAATACCTGAAGTGCTTGTTCATCGCGCTGAACTTCACCGGCGACGATGACCGCTTGATGGCCTTCAAAGGCCATGCCTAAGTGGCCGAGGACCAATAAAATACCACCGAAGATCACCGCTTTACGCATGCCGATATAGCGGTCGGCCAATAAACCACCGACCACGGGCATGGCGTACACTAAAGCACCGTAAGCGCCAATGACGTTATAGCCAAATTCGTCGGTAAACAGATGATATTTAATCAGATAAAGAAACAGTAATGCCTTCATGCCGTAGAAGGAGAAGCGTTCCCACATTTCGGTAAAAAAGCAGACAAACAAGCCCTTAGGATGCCCAAAGATCATTTCGGGCGGGGGCGAACCCTGTGGGCCTTGCATAACGTGCGGAGGATGTTGTTCTGTTGACACTTAAGACTCCCATTGCTGGCGCTTCATGCACCGAGCATCGATTGATTCATTTGATCGTAATGAATTTTATTAATTATTTTTCATTATTAGTGGTTATTGCAGCCTTGTTTTTTTGCTAAAAGACGCTGCTGTAGCTGCAGTTAATCACACTCGGATGTTATGGAACAGCCAAGGGGCTTGAAACTGATGAATATTTTACTTAATTCACCATTTTGCCGTTCTTTGAAACTGTGGTTAACCTGTTTTTGAGTCAGATTAAGTGGCTCAATTAATTCATTTTCAGTTAATCAATGAGTGCTACATAGTGGCCAGAATTCGACTGAGTTAGTTTTTAAAGATGGCTTTAGGGCTTTGATTCTGTGCCGATTTGATGTTTAAGGCGTCGTTTAGCGAGCCGCTTAAGGTATTGCTAAAGATTTTGTTTAGCTCTTGTTTATCCCTTATTTTAAGCGCGTGCTTGATCTCGACTCTGTGCTGTTGAAGATACCTCCACAACATGAGAACTTAGCGCTAGCGGCTTTGTACTTTTATAAAGGGATATTTTCATGGGATTTTCTATTAGTGCCATTAGTGCTGTTAGTTTAATGAGTGTGGTTCGCCAGAATGTGAAGGCTTTTACCTTGTTAGCCGTGCTCACCAGTGCGAGTGGCTTTGTTTGGACACAAGGCGCCTATGCTGATACTGCCAGTTCAGTAGTGATGAGTGCTGAAACAGCGAGCACTGAAGCGAGTGTCGATACGGCCACTGGATCAGCTGCGCAAGTTCCAGCGCAAGTTCTTGCGTTAGTGGGAAGTTGGCAACTAGTCTCAGGTCGCTATTTAAATGAAAATCACGAATGGGTGGATTATCAGAACCTCAATTTGAGTGCAATTAAAGTGATATCAGCGCGGCACTTTAGTTTTACCACAATGAAGAATGTGGACGGTGTCAGCCAGTTCTGGGCGGCGGGCTCTGGGACTTATCAGGCAACGGCGACTGAGTATACAGAGCGGCCAGAGCTTAACTCTTTTGGTGCAGCTAAAGGTGCGGAGTTTGTGTTTAGTTATGCCATTAAGGGCCAAGAGTTACATACTCAAAGAGTTGAAAATGGTGAGTTAAAAGAAGTCGAAGTTTGGCAGCGACTCGACTAGAAATAGTAAAACAACCGTTTGTTAGCGTTAGGACGTTATTACGCCCGAAAGCAAGGTAACGAGTAGACTTCGCTCTGCATCGGAGACTTGCGTATCGGTTGCACAGCAGTGTTGAATGAAATAGGTATTAGATGCCAATGGCGGTGGATATAAGCTCAATTTTAATCAATTAGCTTTTGATGTTAAGAATGATTTATCTGGATAGTCACTGTTTTGATACCTAGGATTCCTATGGGTTTTCAGACTCAGTTATGCTGATTTCGCTCAGCCGTTATGTTGGTTATTAAGGAGACTTATGGAGTTTTTTACCACCCTATTTGTGGGTTACCCGCTTTGGGTTTGGTTGATGTTTTTCGGTTTTGTGCTGGCATTATTGGCCTTCGATCTTGGCGTATTACACAAGGAGCAGCATGAAATTACTGTGGCCGAAAGTTTAAAACTTTCAGCCTTTTATATCTGTATGGGCTTACTGTTTGGGGCTTGGCTGTGGTGGTACAAGGGCTCAACGGCGGGTATGGAATACCTGACGGGTTATCTGATTGAAAAATCGCTGTCTATGGATAACGTATTTGTTATCGCCTTAATCTTCAGTAGCTTAGGGATTCCGCGTTTATACCAACACAGAGTGCTCTTCTGGGGTATTTTGGGTGTAATAGTGCTACGCGCGATTATGATTGGCCTTGGCGCAGTGCTCGTTGCCCAGTATCAAGGAGTACTGGTGTTATTTGGACTCTTCTTGATTTTCACTGGCGTGAAAATGCTCTTCTCCAATGACGAGCACAGTGATATCCAAGATAATAAGTTTTACAAATGGTTACGCACTAAGATGCGTTTTACGCCGACACTGCATATGGAGAAGTTCTGGGTACGGGGTGAAGATCATCAGTTATCAAAAGGATGGTGGGCGACGCCGTTATTT
This sequence comes from Shewanella sp. DAU305, assembly GCF_026802235.1. NCBI lineage: Bacteria > Pseudomonadati > Pseudomonadota > Gammaproteobacteria > Alteromonadales > Shewanellaceae > Shewanella > Shewanella sp. DAU305. The sequence continues at coordinate 3,624,143 of NZ_CP113808.1, read as the reverse complement.
TTAGCGTTGATCTTAGTGGAAACCGCGGATTTAGTGTTTGCTGTCGACAGTATTCCAGCTATTTTTGCGATTACCCAAGATCCTTTTATCGTTTATACCTCGAATATCTTCGCGATTTTGGGGTTACGTGCCTTGTATTTTGCCTTGGCGGCTATGGTGCATCGTTTCGAGTACCTTAAATACGCGCTGTCGGTGGTATTAGTGTTTATCGGGGTAAAAGTGGGCTTAGTGTATTTCAATCACGAGGGCATAGTGGACTTTACTATTCCAACCGCACTGTCTCTTGGGGTGACGTTCGGCCTGTTAGTCGCAGGGGTCTTGTTCTCGTTGTGGAAAACGCGCGGCCAAGAAATCGATAAATAGGGAAATAGTTTGCGTGACTTGTGGCGAGTCCAATAACGAATCTCTTGGCCGTTTAGCCCATGCTAAACGGCCTTTTTTATATTCTTACTATCCGAATCGTTGAGCTTTACAGAGGATGTTAAAAAATGAGGATATTAAAAATTAGTCTATGCTTACTTTGAGTCGCCGCTGGTGCCGAGACTCACAAAGGGAGTTTTTAGGACTAATACTCTTCAAGGACGATATTATGAAACTTAACATTGCCGCCATACTCATGCTCTCACTTTGTTCATTGACTACTGTCAGTGCAAAAGCTGCAGACAAACAAGCAACTGATACAGCATCTAATGTAACTTCCACTTGTACGGGAGCTTACCCAAGTTACTTCCAAGACCCCGCGTTCAATAAAACAGGTATGTGGGACAATCAAGTCATCATCAACCAAGCTTATTCGGGCTGGAAGGGACCTATTTTTAGCTTGAGCGACGCCTATTCGAGTGCGCAGCAAGATAATGCTGCACCTTGGCTTGAATTCAATCCCTTCGATAAAAGTCTGAGTGAGACAGATAAAAATACCCAAGCGTGGAAATACCTTTGGGCTGTGATGAAGTACATTCAAGAGGGGAACATCGACAAAGGCGATATCAGTAAGGACTGGGATTTGTGTAATAACAAGGTTCGCTCTTGGTACCATATTCCCTATCAGACCTATGATCCTATGAGTGGGCGGGAATTTATCCACGGCTTGACCCGCGAAGCCCCCGTCACTATGGAGATAAAAGGCCAAGGCGATTTGAAAACCACTATGTGGGCGGTGGGGTTTTATAATCCTCAGGCGGCAAATAGCATTGGCAAGGTATGGACGGGAGCGCCGTCACCTGTGATGCCGCAGCAAAATTTTGTATTTAATGAAGGCAGTGTGATTGGTAAGTTACTGTTCACCACAGCAACGCCCAATAATTATCCTTTCCTTGAGAACGTACCCGTATGGCAAGCCAATATCAGTGCCAGTGATTTCTGCGAATGTAAAAATGCCGATGGCAGTGCTTGCAGTTTCCAACAGGAAACAGAGCAATGCCCGCGCTCTGTCGCCGATGTGTACTTATTACAGTTTGACATCGCAGTGCGTGACAGCCGCTCGCCCGTGGGCTGGGCCTATGGCACTTTTGTCGCAGATGGTCAGTTTAAAGCGAAAGAGAAAAATCCTTGGGATCGTATCTCTCCACTGGGATTAATGTGGGGTAATGATACGCCGCCTGCCACAGTGGGAGCGGCAGCATTCCCTCAAAACCCAATCACAGGGCTTAAGGATAGCGCTGTATTTCAAGAGGTCGTTGGTCGCTTGAATGAGCACACCAATGCGGGACACTTAGGGTGTAACGGACGTTTAAATGGCCCTGCGGATAACGCATTAAGTAGCTGTTTATCTTGCCATCAAACCGCATCCGTTCCTGATAGCACTAATAATACTCCGGCAATCATGTACCAATTTGCCTCGTATCAAGAGCCGGGCAGTGGTCAATGCTTAACATCGCCCAGCGCCCTCGATTTATCGATTGACCAAGTGTATTTCAAAACCTTTATGTGCTCAGCATCCTTTGTTGGGCCAAGCAACATAGTCCCCGTACCTAAATATGCCCAAGGGCAAAAAGAGTGGATTTCAACTGACTTTTCATTACAGCTCAGCATCAGTCTCACCCAGTGGCAAGAATGGCAAGAAGACCAAGATAACCTGAAAAAGAACATCAAAGTGCGCGTATTCGAGGGCACTTTACCTTCTCGCTAATGTTGAAGTTTGTTTAAGGTTAACACCTACGCACTATCCGTCATGAATGACCAGATAGTGCGTTTTTTATGCTCAGCCTTAGTTTATGCCGAAATTAAGCCTCAGCTGATTTTGAAATTAATGCAAATTAGCTTGTTCTTCGCCGCTGTTTTTCCTAATGTGATTGCAAATGATTTTCAATGAGGCGTGTTATGAATACCCATCTGCAGTTACAGGTAAACCATTGGCTTGAAAATGATCCTGACCCTCGCACTCAAACCCAATTACAAACCCTAATTGATAACGGCAATGAAGCCGAACTCGCGGCGCGCTTTGCCGGTCGCTTAGAGTTTGGCACCGCAGGATTACGCGGTGTGGTCGGCGCAGGACCCATGGGGATGAACCGTCTGGTGATCCGTCAAACCTCGGCAGGCCTTGGTGCTTATCTACTTGATCAGATTAAAGATGCCGCCGAGCGTGGTGTGGTGATTGGTTATGATGGTCGCCACGACTCATTCAATTTTGCCCATGATGCGGCGAGCGTACTGACCGCTATGGGCATTAAGGTACGCTTAACGTTTAAAGTGGCGCCGACACCGCTGGTGGCCTTTGGGGTGAAACATTTTAATGCGGCAGCAGGCATTGTAGTGACCGCGAGTCATAACCCGCCGCAATACAATGGCTATAAAGTGTATTGGGACAATGGCGCGCAGATTATTCCGCCCCACGATTCTGGCATTGCCGCGCAAATTGAGCGCGCCGCGAATCAAGCTATTCCGTTTTTAGAACATGATGAGGCGATAAAACAAGGTAAGTTGACACTCCTGCAGGACGATTTTTACCAAAGCTATCGCCATGGCGTGCAGCACGCTGAGGTGCTGCAAAACCATACGGCTCCAGAAAAGGTCAGTTTAGCCTATACCGCCATGCACGGCGTGGGCGCAGAGATGGCCGAAACTGTATTGAAAGATGCGGGTTTCACCCAAGTGTATTCGGTAGCCTCCCAGCGCGAACCCGATGGTGATTTCCCGACGGTGAACTTCCCCAATCCGGAAGAAAAGGGCGCGATGGATTTAGTGATCGCCGAGGCGAAAAAACACGGCGCTATGCTCGCCTGTGCTAACGATCCCGATGCCGACCGTTTTGCGGTTGCAGTGCGTCGTGATGATGGCGAGTACCAGATGCTAACGGGCGATCAAGTCGGTGTGCTCTTTGGGCATTACTTGTTATCTCACGCTAAAGATAATCAGCGACTTACGGGCACTACGATAGTGTCATCGAGTCTGTTATCTAAAATTGCTCAAGGGTTTGGCACGCAAAGCTTTACCACGCTCACCGGCTTTAAGTGGCTGATGAATGTGGGTATCGCGAAAACGTCCCCTGAGGATCAATTCCTGTTTGCCTATGAAGAAGCCCTTGGTTACACAGTTGGCAGCATGGTGTGGGATAAAGATGGCTTGTCGGCGCTGGTGGCATTTGCCCAATTAACTGCCGAGCTGGTGGCGAAGGGGCAAACGATTTGGGACAGACTCGAGCAAATTTACCGTGAGCATGGCTTCCATCTCAATGCACAGGTGAGTATTGCACTAAAACCTGACACGCCTAATATTGGCGCCTATTTACGCGAACATCCCCCCGTGAAGATTGGTGAGCATGACGTGCTCTCAACCGATGATTTAAAAGCCCTTGAGCGTCGTTTTGCCGATGGTAGCGTTGAGAAAATCGACTTGCCACCGAGTGATGTATTGACCTATTGCTTAGCGGGTGGCGCTCGGGTGATCGTTAGGCCATCTGGTACTGAACCTAAAATTAAGTGCTACTACGAAGTGGTTGAAACTATGGTCGATACGGATACCTTAGCCAGTACCCAAGCGAGAGCGAGCAAAGCCATGGATGATTTTATTCAGGCGCACCAAGCCAGTTTGCCAAAGTAACGCTTTTAACTGCTAAGCCAAAAACCTCAACATTCACTTTTATTAAAAGGCTACTGACATCATGCTGTCAGTTTGCCTTGTTTTATTCTTGTTGTCGCCCGTTAATGAACTCTAGGAAAGTCAGTTAGTTGGAAAAATAATGAAGTTCTTATTTTACCTATGATATTTGTTCATGTACATAGTGCCTTGTACACGCCCTATGGTTAATTATTAAGCCGTCCTTGGCCCGCATGCTTACGTTTCATGCTTTGAAGTTAGCAAGGCATAGCCCTTATAGATTTCAGGTAGCAGCGCCTAACCGCATGACTTTACCATCGCATCCATTGACTCAAATTGAGATAGGACCTCAATTGAGCTTAAGCGGGCTAAGCTGTGATACTTGCATTGTGCTTTAAGCATGTCTGAATAAGTATCTAAGGAACTTTCAATCCGCCCAACAAAGTAACCTAATCTAAATGAGTATGCTTCCTCAGGCGTCGTGAATGTGTGCCGTGTATTTTTCCCGTTAATACGGTGAGATACTGAATAAGGTTTGGCTAGCTTACGGTCAGTTACCATGGAGACACCTGCTAGACCTGTATTGTTACGGGATGAACAACCCAGTTTAGCCAATAAAATATTTACATCAGGTGGTAACAACGTGCAATCAATAGGTGAGTACATTAGTCCATTTTGGCAATTCAAGTCTTTATCCAACTCTAACTTACCTTGGTAGCCAGTTGCGCGAATACGCTCTGAGGTGACCTCATACCAGCTTTTGAAGTTAGAATAGGTTAACCATTGCTTGCATACTATCGCACCTGAATTGAGCTTATAGCAGCGTTTAAGCATATCCTTCCATGTTTGATAGGTTGAGTCCCTTGTTGAGTCCTTTATATCATTAATCCCAATTCCATACACCTTACACATGTTTACTCGCCTCCTGTATTCTTTTAATTAACTGCTTTGAACTATCTAGCTTAGAGTGATATTGTTCACAACTTTTACAATTAGAGTTCATCGTATTGTTGATGTTATATTGTTGATTGGTATAAGGTTTGTGTCGTTTCTATTACAGTGGATGAGTTTTAATTTCATAGATATTTTCTCCAAATTAGTATTCCCTGTAGCTATATACGTTATTAATTAAATTTTTGTAAATTAAGGAAGATATTGTGTGGTCAAATAAAGTATTAGTAGTAATTGTTTTTTTTATGGGGTTTTCATCTGGCCCTTTATTTGCGAATGAACGAGTTAAGGCTGTGGATATAGTTAAATATGCGCCACATTGTTACGTTACAAGAGAGATGTTAAATATACGCAATCCAGTCATTGGCGTAGAATTTAGAAACTTTTTTGTGAATTACATGAATGCATCAAATCTTCTGGGGGAAGTTGATAATGATCAAGTCAGTATTTCTATAAGGTTTTATGAAGCAACAATGCACTCTCGGAAAGGTAGCATTGATTATTTTGCAAACCTTGGTTATGACATAGAGTTTTTTAAAAATTTATATATAAGACACTCATGTGGTACATATGAGAAAGTGATAGAAAGTAAAGATATTGATTTATAATGTCATATATTTAAATGAATTGGTTTATATCGATGAACATTGAATAATAATGTGGCCTTTATATCAGTCCAGAAGAGAGTTTAAGATATGAAATCAGTTACAAATATGAGTAAGGCTGTTATTGTTTTTTGTTTAGCCTTTAGCTCATTAACTCAAGCAGCAACTTTTGATAATTGGACAGTAAATACATCTCATGGTTTAACATTATTTACTACGCGTGGTGCTACAGTCTATAGCCATGATCTGGGGATTGCAAAAATGTCTGAGGATTGTTCAATAGATCATCTGATTGTCCATTACACAAGCTATGATAAGTCTATTAAAGACATTGAAGGTAAAAATGTCATTGTTAAATTTAGCAATAAACAACATTCATTCGATGCAGAATTACTTGTTGTAAATGTAAAAAATGCCACAAAAAGGTTATCAATAGTTTCATTAACCACTTCGGATGGGTTAACATCGAATATGAAGAAAATGCTTAATAGTGAAGAACCTCTTACTGTTGAGATTGTGTCACCTTTAGACGTAGCTAAGAAATTTGATGTCGCCGAAGAATATTTTGAATTGGAGAACTATAAAAAAGCATATGCATTAGCTAATAAACAATGCTTAGGGATTAATTGAATATAAGTCTGGCATGTCAAATGTACATACAGTTTAGATAATTACTTGTCTATCATTGTTAAATATATCTTATGTATTAGTTTGTTATCTCGATATAGCTGAGGTTGTAGTTTACTTTAATATAACAAAATGGTGATGATGTTAAAAATGTTTTAGGTAGGCCTATTTGATTAGCTAATAAAGTATACTTTAGTTAGGAGTAAATTAATCGATATCAGCGACTCAATAGGCCTAATAGGTTGCTTTTACCCATTTATTTACCTCTTTTAAAATCTCTTTCTAGGAGGCATCTTAAGGTTTTAATCTTTTAAGAAGATAAATAAGAAATTAAATTAGGAGCCTTTTGTTTACCTTCTTTAGGCCTTTATCAAAGACTTTGTGGGCTGTAACTTGAAGATAATCTCAGCGCCAACCCTAAGGCCATAGGTGGGCGAAATACTGACCTTCCACCAGCCAATCACTTCATCTAATTAAGTTGCTCACTACGGCCTTGATAGTGCTTAATTAAATTACTGGGATTGACTGGTTTGCAATTGAATGCAGGAAGATAAGTATCGAATGCCCTGAGGAGGCACTCTTAACGGTGATTTAAGGTGTGTGTTTCTGGGACGCCTAGATGGCTAATATCCTATTCCATAGCGGTACTAGTTGTTTTTATCAATAAAACCAATGGCTTACTGTGATGTTAATGATTGCGGACTTTTATTAACAAATACGTGTCAAGTAATTTCTATAATTATCTCTAACTAAGGCCTAGACGGCTAGTATTCTCTCTAATAGTGGGCTGGATAAGGGCCAGCCTCTTAGCTCGAATAGTGTAACTCATTGTTTTTATTGAGAGGGTGGTGACGAAACCCGCTAAGTTATATCGGATTGCTTCTTAACCCGTTGAACTGTTGATACAGAACAACCTAATAGTTCTGCGGTTTTCCTGATACTCATGGTCTGCAATTGGGTAATGATGGCCTCATGTAACTGAGCATCCTTATTCTGTCCACCCCAAGTCTTACCCTCTGCCTTAGCCTTTGCTATCCCTTGCGCCTGCCTAGCCCTTCTAGTCTCATAATCGTCTCTAGCCATACCAGCGGCTAGGTCTAGCATAAAAGCCGTTAGAGCGCGTTGTATGAAGCCTGAGTTACTATCAGTTGTGGTTAGGGCTGAGTGTGTCTGAGGTTGGTCAACGATAACGATGATTAGCCCCTTAGCGGCTATCTTGGCTTTAAGTGATTGCCACAACTCCCAAGGTAAACGACTTAACCTATCCATCTTTTCAATCAATAATATGTCGCCCTCTGAGGCTTCCTCAATAAGCCTGTTAAGCTCTGGACGGTTTGAGCTAGTACCTGATACGTTTTCTTGATAAAAGGTCGTAACGGCCATCCCATGGGCTTTGGTGAATGCCATCAACTCAGGTTTAGCCCGACTGCTATCTTGCTCGCTGGTGGACGCCCTGAGGTAAGCTCGAATGATAAGCTTAGGTGTATTCAGCATGTGGTATCGGTCGTTATCTGATTCAGGTGTATTCATTTGGTATCGTAAGCCTAGGTAATTGGGTAAGTAACGCTGTTATCATTGAAGTATACTTGCTGAATACGATTGGTCAAGTAGATATTCTTATTCTGTTATGAGTTAGGGATGAGGTAACAAGTGATGCTATTCACATTTTCAATACTAAAGAGTGAGGGGCTAATAAAACTGGCAAGCCTCTAATAATTGGTTTGAATAGCCTTGAGAGGGCTGTAAGCCCCCCCCCCTATGGGGGAAACTAGGTAAGTCGACTCATACACTAGTTGCCGTACATTTCTCTCTCACTTTTTGAAACTCCAATATCAACGACTTAGTAAACCGATAGCAATTACTCTAATAAACTAACTAAATCACTCGCTTTTATGTGGGTATATCTCGCCAACATGCTGATATTCCTATGTCCTGAAATGGCCTGAAGTTGAAGGGTATTGAGTTTACGGTTTGCATATCGTGTAATGGCTGTGTGTCTCAATGAATGAAAACACAGTGCCTTAGGTAGGTTTAAACGATCACAGGACCGCCTAAATGCTTGGCTAACTAGATTAGGTTTAGTTGTGAATAGAAAGCCTCCCTGAGCTGTGCTAATGGCTTCCTTGAGTACCGCCAATGCTCGGCTATTTAACGGCACGTCCCTGTCAAAACCATTCTTAGTATTGGTTAGCCTCAACGTCTTTGTCTGCCAGTTAATACATTCAGTGGTTATGCTAAGGCACTCGCTGCGCCTCATAGCTGTTTCATAACTTAAGATCACCAGAGGGGCAACCTTAGGCGATATATTGTTGAGTAACATCTGATATTGAATAGGGTCGATTACGAGTTCCCTAGGCTTGCCAGCCCTAGGTAATTTGTATCCTTCAAGGATATTAGGTAGATGGTTAAACTTGAGTATACGGCTGAGTAATTGAAGCTCTAGGCGGATAGTGGAATCGCTAACTAAGGTCTGCCTTTCTTGGGTATAGGCCGCAATGTGCTTAAGCGTTATATCCTTCGCTTGGAGTGGAAGCCCCTTGATTAAGTTAGTCGCTCTGTAAGTAGTTGCCTCAGTGCCTCCTCGACCTTTTAGTGTATTTAGATATAAGTTTGAACAATGCGCTAGTGAGCCTGCAATCAAGATATGGCCTTCTATTTGGCTTACCCAAGCCTCTGCCTCAGCTTTTGCTCTAAAGGTCTTGGTGATTGCCTTTTGGCCTTTGGAGCGCACCATTGCGTTAATATTGCCGCTAGGTAATGTTCTATAAGTTGCCATGTACACGTCCTTTACTTTGTACACAGACTTTCCTTGCTAAGGCAACGACTTAAATTTTACGAAGGCTCGATCATTACTGACATCATGCTGTCAGTAGCCTTGTTTTATTCTTGTTGTCGCCCGTTAATGATTCAGTCCTGAATTTTATAAATAAGGTTTTGAATCATTGATATTTTTCAACAAGGAGAAAGTGAAAATGTTATCTATTGCACCGTTAGTTTGGGGTGAAATTCCTGTCAGTGACATGAACCGTGCCGTTGCTTTTTATCAGCAGCATTTTGGGGTTGAGTTTAAACGTGACGATATGGAAGACATGGAATATGCGACGATAGTCACCGAAGATGCTAATGCGGCGAGCATAGGGCTAGTCAAATGCAGCATGAGCCAGCCATCAATGCAAGGCAGCACTGTGTATCTGCATTTCAGCGCACAATTGCAACCTTTAGTGGATAAACTTATCGCAGCAGAGGTGACGATTATCCTGCCAGTCACACCGATAAAAGACGGTGAGTGTGGTTATATCGCCTTATTTGCCGATAGCGAAGGTAACAAAGTGGGTCTGTGGTCTAAGGATAAGTAGTCTCGAGTGATTAATGTATTAGCGTCGTGGCCTTAAGGCACGACGCTAAGATCACGCAATTAACTAAAGCATGGGTTTAGATTTCTATGGAAGAAACAAAGATGGACGTGGTTTATATTGATGCTCGACCGCTACTTGGATTGAGCACCCGCACGAACAATCGGGCCGAAATGTCCGCCGATGGCGCTAAAATTGGCAGTTTATGGCAAGCCTTTTTTGAATCATCACAGCTCACCGCTATGCTCAATTCGCCCATGTATGGCGTGTATTATGACTATGAGTCAGACATGAATGGCGAGTTTGCTGTGCTGGTGGGCAAGGCAATTGATGCCCCTGTTGAGGCAAACCACTTCACGTCGCTGGATCTTGAAGCCGGTAAATACCTTAAATTCACCGGTCAAGGTGACATGCCCCAGTGTGTTATCGATCTTTGGGGACAAGTGTGGGGCTATTTTAGTGCTAACGATTGTCCGCATCAGCGGCGTTATCAAACTGATTTTGAAGTCTATCTCAGCGCCACTGAGGTTGAGATTTATATCGGGATTTCATGATTTAAATCGTAAAATATCACTCAAGTGAGTATCAGGATATGTCAGTGATTTATGTAAACTCACAATGCTTAATCAACTGATAGGCAACTAAAGGATTGAATCAGAGTCAATGCGCCGCGCCGACCGCCTATTTCAAATAGTGCAAATTCTTAAACATAAACGCCTGACCACAGCCCTAGAGTTGGCTGAACGGTTAGAGGTGTCCACGCGCACGATTTACCGTGACGTGCAGGATTTGTGTTTAAGTGGCATTCCCATTGAAGGGGAGGCGGGTGTCGGCTATTTGTTGCGCCACGAGGTTAATGTTCCGCCCTTGATGTTTAACGAAGCCGAACTCGAAGCGATTCAAGTTGGCATGCGTATGGTGCAAACTTGGGGTGGTAAGGAGCTTGGTAGTGCCGCTAGGCAGGCGATGATCAAAGTCGAAGCCGTATTGCCAAAACGACTACAAGCCTATCAATCCTTGATGTTTTCACCGGATTTTTACCTCGACTCCAATGAGTTTCAATTCCTCGATCCGCTGCGTAACTCAGCTCAGCGCCGCGAATACGTCAAACTCTTCTATCAAGACGTCAAACTTGATGTCACCGAGCGTGAAGTGCGCCCGCTCGCCATCTATTTTTGGCGTGGCACTTGGACCTTACTGACATGGTGTGAGCTGCGTTCGGCCTTTCGTAATTTCAGGGTCGATCGCATCACAGGCCTTGTGCGGTTGAACCGTCATTTTGAAGAAGCACCTGGTCAAGAGCTGGAAGATTATATTTGCCTGATGGATGAACATGCGAAGGCGCGAGCCGAAGCAAAAGAAAAGCCACTCGAATGAGTGGCTTTTTATTACATTTCTAATTTGCTAGTAACATTCTAGTAATTCGCTAGTTGTATCGAGATCTCTCTGATACTCGTGTCATAGCTATTATTAAGAGCCTAAGCTCACCATTTTAATTGTTTAACATGACTTCGCTTGATTGCGAAATATTCAGTTTTTTGATTAAACCATCTTCATCATTATTTTGGATCTCGCCGACGGCAACTTGAATATTACGACTCAGTCCTAATTTTTGAGCGCTTTTAGGACGATTAGCAATATCTTCATCCGTTAGCGGATAGGATTCACTGGCATCAATATTAAATTGACTCGAATCTATTGCGGTAAATTTACCGCTGATAGGTGCGCCATGTTGTCTAACTATATTCGCCAATTGCCACTCAAAGCCACTTTTTGACTGTGCAGAACTAATCGCAGCAGGCCAATCCCAAACACCATAACCGTTTATATCTTGATGAAGATATTGATCGACTAAGGCTTCTGGACCATTGAGATTATTCGCATTCGCTCCGCCAAAGGTATAAGGGAAGTTAGGTCTATTTGTCGGATGATTAATATGTGCATTACCTCCCCATTTTAAGAAGTTCTCATATTTTATATCGTACATCATATATAAACTTGAGGTGTATGGAACATCCGCCTTTTGTTTAAACAGAGTGATTGAGATATAACGTTTGCTGCGAGGCGGCATAATTGCTCGGTACTGTGCCTGACTTGAAATCGTTGTACTTTTGCCGTCGGTTTCACTCCAACCTTGGCTGGCGGAAAATTCGGCACTGATTTCAGAACTCGCTCCGCCTATTCCTGGAATACCCACTTCATATTTATTGGTTACGCCAATTTTCTCGGAGAAAGAGAAATTATCGGTTTTGGCCCAGCTAGTGGTGTAATCATAGTTTAGGGTGGCTACACCGGTATCTTCGGTATCGCCCCAGTTGTAAATCACTACTGGAGCGGTATAAATAGCTTCACGATCATAAACTTGAGGTGAACCTAACTTTAGGCTTTGAGGATTAGTCACAAAATGGATATTTTGTAAATTCACCTTCAAACGTTCATTCGCTCTGTAGCCGCTTGCATAAGGATCATTGCCGTTATAGCGGGCTTTAAGACTGTATTCGTTGCTCGATTCTCTTCTGACTTCGATGTCTTCACCAACATACTGGGATGCCGTACCGCCAGCCCATGCATATCCAAGATGGTGTCCCAAGGAGAATAACGAGCTGATAAACGAGGGATCGTTAATCGCATCATTTTTAAGCGAATCAAGATCAGGGGCAGCGTGTTCTACCATTGACAGTTTTGGAATAGTATTCGGAATAGCAGCTTCGGCCAACAAAGAAACAGTTCCAAGTGCGGTTAAACAGGATAAAGTTAATATACTCAGGCTAGATTTTGTTCTCATGATTGTTCCTTTATTTTAATAAAATATGTCCTTTCATTGAGAGCGCCGATGGCAATTATATGTAGTCCTAAATCATATAAATAATCATTACTGCTAGGCACATCTAAAAACTAGCACTTTTATTTTTATTAAACAAAGTAAAATTAGATTAATTTAAATGGTGTTTAAATTAGGTTAAAAGTGTTAATTATTTTATTTTTAAACGGTATTTTAAACTTTATAATATAGTGTATTTACTTTAATTTTTAATGGGTGGATTTTTGTGCGTGGATTAATATTAATGGCATGGCGTATTTAATATTTATGCTGACATTTTTGTGAAAAACATTTTAAATGGACTCTTTGTGCCGAGATTTATATCGATAGTTATACCGATAGTTATATTTAGAGCTAAACCGAGATCAATACCCTAATAGATACAGTAAATAACATGTTTGAGCGGAAGTCTTTAGGGAATGAATAGTGTGAATACGGCTAGGTTAAGTATTTTCTCTTTGTGGTTTGAGTCTTTGTTATTGCAGACAAATCTCATCTCTCTCCATTATCGTCGATGTATGAAAGGCCGTTAAAGTCGCTACTGTTTTTGTAGAGCCATAAGGGCATAGAGACATGAAGATTGTGGAAGATAAAGATAATGTGAAAATGATTTTCTAAGAGACGACGTCTCAGATGGGATGAGATTGTGTAAAAGTGTGGTGGAGGCGGTGTAAGTGCTTGATGCAAGAGTTAGTGCCACTGAGGGCACTGACTCTTTGTTTACTTAATGTTGTTTGCTTAATGGATAAAGAAAAACAGTCCCATACTCAACACTGTGGTCAACAAGGTGTTACGGGTGACGAGCGCGAGTATCGTCGCGACCACGGCGCAGATGAGATAGCTGTTGTCTAAACTGAGATCGAGCTGGCCTTCTTGCACAAACACTATGGGCGCGAAGATAGCGGTCAGTACTGCAGGGGCTGAGTAACTTAAAAAAGTTTGCGTGCCCTTACTTAATCGCAGCGGTAATTTAGGTTCGAGCAGTAAATGACGACTAATAAACACAACCGCTGCCATTGAGAAAATGATTAACCAAATCATGCTTTTTCTCCTGATGCTGTGTTTGTCTTAGTCCCAGTTTCTGCTTGGGTTTGTGTGCTTGCAAGCTCAGTTGCGGATTGTTCTGCGCGTTCCGCTTCCTTGGTCACTTTGGCGTAAAGTACGCCAGTTGTCATTCCGGCAATGGCGGCGATCAGTAATCCTGCTTGAATTTCAAACAAGGCGCATACCACAGCGAGAGTGAGCGAGACTAATACACAGACGAGAATCGACGGCTTTTTTACCGTGGGCACGACCAGTGCGATAAAGGTGGCTGCGATGGCGAAATCTAGCCCAAGTTCGCCTAAATTTTCGATAGAATTGCCCGCGACTATGCCAAGCAAGGTCGCTATGTTCCAGCCGATATAAAAACTCAAGCCGCCGCCAAGGGCGTACCAGCGATCGAACTTATGCAACTTGCCTTGATTGGCGATGGCAAACAGTTCATCTGTGAGCAAAAAGCCCAATGTCAGACGCCACTTTAATGGTAAGGGACTGATTTGACTGCGCATCGCCATCGCATATAACAGATGTCGCGAGGTGATGAGTAGCGTCGTAATTAAGATACTCCACAGACCAATACCGGCTTTGACCATGCCGAGCGCCACTAACTGAGCCGCGCCCGCGAAGATAATGGCTGACATGGCTTGGCTTTCAATGGGCGTGAGCCCAACCTCAATGGCGAAGGAGCCCGCTAAAATTCCCCAAGGAACCACTGCTATTGTCAGCGGCATCATGGCCAAGGTGCCTTTTAAAAAAGCCTTGGCTTTTGTGGGATTCGCGGGAGAAACATCAGGTTCTATAAGCTTGTCGGTTGTCACTTTGGCTCCTAAAAATAGCGGCGACGCGAGGGTCGCTGTTAAACAATGAATGCTTGGATAAGGTCTGCTTGCTCTGTTATTACCGCTCAGTTACGACTGTTTAGTGACTATTTTTTAGAGACTAGTGTTTAGTCATGGCAGGCCTGTTATTCGCGGCCTGTTATTAGGGATAGTAAGCAAGCATGAGCATGGCAGATTAACCTAAAGTGGTTGTTTAGGCTTGGATAATATTGCGGCCTATTTCTTTGGCAAATTGTCCTGGGGTTACGCCGACGGTCTTTTTAAAATGCCGATTCAAATGGCTTTGATCGTGAAAACCACAATCGAGAGCGACATCAAGCAGCCGTGTGCCTTGCTTGATTTTCCCCTTGGCCAGTCTGACTCTGGCCTGAATTTGGTAAGCGTGGGGCGGTAAGCCGTAATAACGCTGAAATTGCTTGAGTAAATAATAGGGGCTTAATCCCGCAAGCGTTGCCAGCTCTTCAAGGGAAATATCAGCTGAGGGATGATCGTCGATAAAGGATTTCACCAGCGCTAACGCAGGCTTAGCCATTGCCGCGAGGTTGTCGCTTGGACGATGCTTGCCATGGCGCGCCATCAACTGCGTCAAGCTTGAATAGACTAAGCTTTCGCGCAGTAAGCGATTATCCGATGTATCTAAGGTAGTAAAGGTGAGGCGCAGCAGTTCGGCTAATTCAGGATCGTACACTACGGGCTCAGGGAAATAGGGCGCACCGCTGTTTGCTGTAATACCGGCAAACTGCGCAGGGACTGGATACATGGCACGATACGACCAGCCGCCCTCAGTGGCGCTACAGCCATTATGCACTTCATCGGCATTGACGAGAATAATGCTGTGTTTTGGCGCCACATGGTTGCCACCGGTGCGATAAAAACGCTGCGCACCCGTTTCAATCACGCCTACTGTGTAACCTTCGTGGGTATGCCGACTAAAATTTTGTTTATGGTAGTGGGCATTGAGTAACTCGAGGCCACCTAATTCATCGGCAATCTGGTAGGCCGCATGTTCTGTGTTCATCAAGCCTCCTTTCTTGAATGGATGAATGGGCGGGTTGTGTCTGATAGTAACCCAGAAATCCTCAGCGCTTTTGTACAAAATTGCGCATATTGGATTTTGTTTTGCGCTTAATGACTGTTTATTAATCATTATTGCTAATATTGGTCAGTTGATATTAGCCAGTTGATATATTTGTCTCTTGATATATTAGCCGCTTGAGATATTAGTCACTTGAGATATTTGCTACTTGACATTTTTGGGGCTCAGTCATACTCGCGACCCGCTTTGCTTAGGTCGCCTGCTGTAATTGAGTCAGATCCGCGCCCGCGATGGCGTGTAGATGCTGAGTGATTTTTTCTATCGGCCAATCCCACCAAGCGATGGCAACGAGCTCATCTATCACATCTTGCTCGAACCTGAGCTTGATGACAGTGGAAGGATTACCGCCAACCACGGCGTAGGGCGGCACATCTCTTGTCACCACGGATTGACTGGCAACAATTGCGCCGTGGCCAATCTTCACTCCAGGCATGATAGTGGCGTTATAACCAATCCACACATCGTTACCGATACAGGTGTCGCCTTTATGGGGCAAATCGGTGGGATCTGGCATTACCTTTTCCCAGCCATTGCCGAAGATATAAAAGGGATAAGTCGAGAAGCCAGACACTTGATGATTGGCGCCATTCATAATGAATTTCATGTCTTTAGCAATGGCGCAGAATTTACCGATAATCAGTTTATCGCCAATAAAGTCAAAGTGATAAAGCACATTCGACTCGAATCTTTCAGGCCCAGCAGGATCGTCATAATAGGTATAATCGCCGACGATAATGTTCTCGCGGGTAATAAAGTTTTTAAGAAATCCAACCTGAGGGAAGCCTTTCATCGGCGCTTTGTCGTTGGGATTTGGGCCTAATTGGGAATGGGTTGTTGTGTCAGGCATAACTGTCTCCATCGTTAAAGTACGTCTTAACTCGTGCATTCTTTTATAAGATTGATGTGCGAATTTGTGGTGCCTATTGCGGTGTTGATTGTTGTGCCTATTGCGGTGTTGATTGTTGTGCCTATTGTGGTGTTGATAGCCGGATGAGTCGGACTAGTACTCACCCGTCACCACAAGTGTATTTTCAATACGTTTAACCATTAAGGCAAGCGTAGTTTTGTCTCGTATAAAGCCGACAGAGCAAATTGCCATCGCGCCACTACCACAGGTTATTTCGGGATAGTCTTCTGTCATTGGCGTTTCATCTTCCGCTACGGGCGCTAATACCCAGCCAGCAGCCAATAAACTCGATTTCACCTCAGCGTATTTTTTACCCCATAACGCGTTGGTGTCCTGTGCTTGAGCAAATAGAGGCAATGCGCCAAGGCTTAGCATGATCAGTGGGAGAATGATTTTTCGCATGTAAGGCCTTAGTTCCTATGTGGTTTCGGGGATGATTGATGGTTAATTTTTAAAGGCTAAATCAACGTCGTGGGGCTTCACCCCACACCCGACCAAGGAGGACTGCTCGTCCTATCCTCCTTGGATGCTCCAAGACGCCCCCAACGGAGTTGAAAGCCCCTTGTGCTCATTGGCAAATTTGCTATCGCTTCCGAAGGATGCGTCCCTGCACCTGCGAAAGCTAGCTCGCCATCCATGGCGAGACTCACGCAATTTGCCTATTCGCCCTGCGGCAACTCCGAGGGGAGGTGTATTCTGTTACTTCGGAGTTAGCTTTTAATCCCAAGAGATTCAAGCCTGTCCCATCTTTTCATTACAACAATGAACGAATCCATCAAGGAAAAATGTGCAGTGGCAGAACACCGATGGCCACGTAAATCGATGGGTAAACGGTTTGGGTAGAAAAGAATTTAGCTCAAATCTAAACTGACAGTGGCACCCTGAAAATGGGTGACTGTCAGATCAGGTCTGAGCTAGTACAATTTAGCTCTAAAGGCAAAAAATGCTATGTCCAGTGTGCATGGGAAAGTACCGTGAAGTCTCATTTATGAGTTAACATAATTGCACCGTGGTAGCATTGTTCATCTGTGCCACTGGAAAGATATAATTTATTAACATATTCAATTTCAAAATCACTATCTTGGAGAAGTTTGCTCCTAATAAAATCTCGGACATCGGATATACCGCTATCACGCCATTTATGTTTTGTTTCATAGGATAGGTCTTCATTCAATGTGAAAAGATCAGATTTAGAGTCATGATTAATAACAAGATAATCAACGAAACTAAATTCATTAAGATCGATTTCTTTATGTAATGTTATGAAACTAGCCGTACCAGCTAGCTTATCTCTCGCTCTTTCATTAATGTCAGCGTTACGTATGAATGGGTTAAATGTATTGCTTATATTTTGAGCTACCTGAGTATCACTAAAACCTAATTCGCGAAATACAAAATACATTAACAATACTAAAAGACGACCTTTTAGTTGAACTTCTTTTGTGATTTCTCCATCTATCACTGTCTTGTAATTTAGGCCATGTGCAACAGAGTTCCTAAGCTTCTTCAACACATCAAAATCAGAATTGCTGAATGAAATAGCTTCTTTAATACCATCACTCGTCTTGCTCATTAAGAAATCATATTTGTGCTGTAGAGTGGGGTGGGAAGTATTTTTTAGGCTGGTAATAACACTCTCGATGCCATCTATAACTAATTGCTCATCCGTGGAGAATTCATTCGATTCAATAAAAGTTTTCAGCGTTTCGTTAAGCTGTGACCTTAGCTCGTTAAACTTCGCCCTTTTTAGTTTATGTCCTTTCCCCTTAGACTCCTGCTCGCAGTACATTTCAAGCGTTACAACGACAGATAAAATTCGATATTCCCAAATCTCTGTGCGTGAACGTGAAAAAGATACTACTAGGCGGTTCCATATTGCTCGGAACGATTCAACTTTGAAGTAGTTGGTTATGATTGTTTCCCAAAGCCCCCAACCAGATACATTATTATAATGACAGAGTGTATCGTGGTGATACTTAAATGGGATTTTTTCGTAGATTATGCTTGAGAAAATAATGGATTGATATTCATGTCTCTCATTGGATGAAAAGACATATAAGTTTTTGATTGATAAAGAATACCCCAGAAGGAGTGAAAAGAGATTTCGTATCTCTAATGCAAGATTTTCTACTTCACGTAACGTAAATTTGTCATTTTTCTTTTTGATGATAAAGCAGTCTTCAATTTGGATTAGATGCTCAGTTGGTGTGGTTGTTGGTGATGATACATAACGGTGGTTTTCTATCGAGTAGTCATTTTCTTTATAGGTAAAGTCAACTAAAAATTTGTCTATGGCTGTATTTCGCTTTAACTCAGTGTCTGTTATTTCAGTGATTCGTAATCTTTCAAACCAAGTTGAGATACCTGTAAGGTGTACTTCAAACTGGTCAATGTCATTCGAGAGCAAAGAGCCTGAAGTGATATATCTGCAAGTAATCAACCCACCTCTTTGAAGCTCTGATTGATGTAGAGTGAACGTTTTGTGTGAGCCAATTTCATAACAAGTGATTGGTGAATTAATTGTTCTATATTCTTCGAACAGCAAGTTGTGATTGTCAGTGTGAATTTCAAGATTTAGGATACGGCTAGCATTTATGGAGAGAATACCTGTGAAATCGTCACCATCAAGGTTGAATTTTACCGTGAATTTGTATTCTTCGAAGAAACTTAATTCCTTTTTAGACACTCCTGTACTCCCTTAAGTCTCATTAAAACAAATTACACTTTAATCAAGTAACAACGGAAAGGCTACAGTTTATATATTGAAATAATTAGGTTATAGCGAAGAATGACGCAATCGAGAAAGGTATATTGCCTATTTTAATGGACGTTGAATTTGTGTGGCCTGACAGGTCTGATCCAAGTTACCACCACCAATACTTACGTGATAAAAGAGTGAAGACACCAGTAAAAGAGTAAGGACACCCACACCTTCATCGTTACTCTTTGACACCATAATCTCTATTGGATGTGATTAATATCGCTGCTATGTGATCGCGGTATTTGTTCTTCCATGTACTGCAGATTACGCAGAAATTAGCTAAGGTGAATTTAACTGTGGACGTGACCTTCGATGACATGGATGTCATCGTAGAGCCGCCATGGATGGCTTCACGGCGAGTCACGGCAGCAGTTGAATTCGGCGCACAACAGATTGATGGATTAGGGCTTAATTACATGAAAGATAGGTTGAAACTGAGGTTTTGACTAATGTTGATTTTGCCTTTTATTATTTCAAATTGCTATCGAAAACCCAAAATCATCAATTCAAAGCAACCCCAAGGAACTCTGGGGCTGCTTTGCTATTTTGAAATCTTTATCTGCTATATCTGAAAGTTGCTATTGGGCAACCATCGCCATGAGTGCGGGTAAAAACTCGTTATCTAGTGCGGCGATTTCACTTTGTTCGATTAGCACTTGATTGAGAATGTCATGGCTGGTGAGGGGGTTAGCGAGCACTACACGAAATACCACGGTTGCTTGTCTAAAATAGCGGGCTGGCTGAATGCGGGTGCGGGAGACGAAGGATTTACCCTGTTCGCGTTGGTGCTTTTGAATAAACTGGGTGAGGCCATCAAGCAGCTCGTTAAAGCGGGCGAGTCTTAAGGTGTCTGCTTGCTCACAGGCAAGCTGCATGGCGGCTTGGACGCAGGCGGGCACATAACGGTAAGTCAGCAGACACAGTTCTGGTTCAGTAACCAGCTCAAAATCCTCATGGGCTTTGATTTGCTCTGCAAAATAGCGCGCTTTCTCAAGGCTGTTGTTGATTAAGATTTCATACCCATCGCGGCCGATGATCTGCAAGCAAGCGTGCACTAACATCGCCATGCCAGGGCGTGAACCTTCCAGCGTTTGGCTGCCTAAGTCCTTTGAACCACGGCGCAGGATATATTCGGCGTGATGGGCGATGGCGTGGGCGAACTCAGGGTCTTTAAATAACACCATGCCCGCGCCCATGGGCACGTACATTTGTTTGTGGGCATCGATGGTGACTGAATCGGCAAGTTCGATACCTGCGAGTAAGTGGCGGTATTTATTGGATAATAAACTTGCTCCGCCCCACGCTGCATCCACATGGAAATGGCAGTTTAACTCTTTTGCCAGCGCCGCTAACTCTGCCAGTGGGTCAACATTACCGGTTTCTGTGGTGCCTGCCACGCCAACAATCGCCAACACTTTGATGTTTTTACGGGCAAGTTCAAGGGCGGCTTGGCGCATTTTCGCGACATCGACCTTGTTATCGCTGCCCGTGGGAATGCTGATGATATTGTCGCGGCCGATACCAAGCAGATCGACGGCTTTGCCCAGCGAATAGTGACCGCGCTCCGAGACCAAAATCGCTAAATCGTCATAGCCATAGTGGCGCAGTGCCTTGAGTAAACCTTCGCGGCTGACGCCTTTAAACTCGCCATCGGCTTTCAATAATTGGTTACGGGCGATCCACAGGGCGGTGATGTTGGCCACTGTGCCGCCGGAGCAAAATGCGCCGAGGGAATGATTGGCGCTGTGCATCCAGCTTTGATAAAAATCCGTATCTTGGTCATAAATCAAATGGTGCATCATGCCGAGCACTTGGCGCTCAAGTGGCGTAAATGCCTTTGAGGTTTCGATTTTGACCAGATTTTGATTGAGTCCCACCATCATTTTCGACAGCGGCAACACAAAGTAGGGCAGTGCCGACGTCATGTGGCCGATAAAACTTGGTGCCGCTGTGTGTACCGAATGCGCCACCAGATTTTGCATAATTTCGTCGGTGTAATCGGAAACAAAACGCGGCTGAGTTGGGATCTCAAAGGCTTGAAAATCGGTTTCAATTTCCGACAAGGGTTTTTCGAGCGCGGCGATACTGTCACCCAAAAAGCCTGCTAAGTCCTCGGAGAGCTTCTGCTCGATAATACTCAGCGTTGATCCTGCATCTTCCGGTGCAGTAAAAATGCGGAGCAGACTTTCTTCGGATGCTGTGGCTTGGCGAGGGAGTTTCTGGGTCATGGGGCTTGCCGTCTATTAATTTTTATAGTGAAACCGCAAATTGGCTCGAAGAGTATAACGGACCAGTGATTCTCAAAATGTTCAATTAGCGGAATACCAAAAAGGGAGCTCACTTTACTGCAAGGCCTTTTAGGCATCAAGCACTAAAATTTTGTGTTGCTAAAGCGTTGCTGCCTAAATAAGCAAAGGCGCCGTAGTGGCGCCTTTATTTAAATCATCAAACTGAGGGAATTACTTAAGTATTTGTTTGAGTATTAGCGCTGGCCTAACATGAGTACCGCGCCGATATTTCGGGCGGTATTGCAAAGGTTTAGCTTGGCATTGGCCAGCACATCATCGAGCGGACTTAAGTGCGGGATAATAGGGAAGATTGCTGCCATACCGTGATCCAATATGGCATTGGCGTTGTCACCCAGACAGCCCGCGATACCGATAGTGGGAATACCCTGCAGTTGGGCTTGCTTTAATACACCCATCGGGGTTTTTCCAAACACGGTTTGACCATCGATACGGCCTTCACCTGTGATCACTAAGTCAGCGCCACGGATTTTGTCAGCAAGGCCAACGGTTTTCATTACAATTTCAACTCCAGGTTTAAGCTCGGCATTTAAAAAAGCCATCACGCCAAGACCCATACCGCCCGCAGCGCCTGCTCCCGCATGTTCACGGTGATCGGTCATGCCATTGCTGACAATCACATCGGCATAATGGGATAGCGCCGTATCGAGCTGCTTAACCATCGCAGGCGTTGCGCCTTTTTGCGGACCAAAAATTGCCGAGGCACCACGCTCACCGCACAGTGGATTGTCAACATCGCAGGCGACTTCGAAGTTGCACTCACGTAACAGCGGATGAGCGTTCGAGACATCGATTTGGGCAAGGTTCGCTAGCGCCGCGCCGCCAGCAGGCAAGGTTTTACCTTGGCTATCGAGCAATAAAATGTCCAGCGCTTGGGCCATACCCGCGCCGCCATCGTTGGTGGCACTGCCGCCTAGACCTAAAATGATGTGCTTTATCCCCCGATTAAGCGCATCACAAATCAGCTCGCCCGTCCCATAACTGGTGGTGATCAGCGGATTACGTTGCTCCCTTGGCACATGGTGCAGACCGGACGCAGAGGCCATTTCAATCACGGCAATCGCGCCAGTACTTATATCAGCGACTGAACCACTGTTTGAGCCAGAGTTTGATCCATTGCCGAGAATGCCTTCACCAAGAATGCCATAGTGCGCTTGCACCCTATGCCCCAGTGGACCCATGACATCTAAGCTGACAATACTGCCGCCCGTGGCATCGACCATAGATTGCACTGTGCCTTCGCCGCCATCGGCAACGGGAATTTTGACTATGTCGCAGTCGGGTATCACTTGTCTTAAGCCTTGCTCGATGGCGTTGGCCACTTCGAGTGCGCTTAAGCTTTCTTTAAATGAGTCGGGGGCGATAACTATTTTCATTAAAAATCCTACAGCTAAAGGGACAAGCTTGAATCAAGGTTAAATCACTAATTACTAATCACTATCAGAGCAAAACTAAGCTGAGCACATACACAGTCAACATAGCGGTGATACCTTGAATAAGGGTTGCCATGGTTTGTGCTTTGTATGCTTGTTTCACACTCATGCGGCTAAATTGGGTGACGACCCAGAAGAAGCTGTCATTGGCGTGGGAAACCGTCATCGCGCCGGCACCAATTGCCATCACCGTCAATACGCGGCCCATATCGCTGCCAAGACCGATATCACCGAGCATAGGCGCAACCAGTGCCGAGGTTGCGACTAACGCCACTGTCGATGAACCCTGCGCCGATTTAAGCGCCGCGGCGACGATGAACGGCATAAAGATACCGATACCGAGTGCCGACAATGATGTGCCTAAAAAGTCACCGATAGGCGTAGCTTTCAAGACCGCACCAAAGGCACCGCCCGCACCTGTGATTAAAATAATCGGCGCGGCTGTGACTAACCCTTGGCTGATGCGCTCGCTAAATTCACTGATCTTATTCTCACCTTTTAATAACGACAGGGATAAGAATAGGCCAATCATCAGAGCGTTAACGGGCTGGCCGAGGAACACTAGCGCGTCAAATAACTCTGCTTTACCTAAAGGCGCTGAAGGGAAGTTAGCGATAGAACCTAAACAAATTAATACGATAGGCACAAAAATCGGTGCGAAGGCTTTTAATGGGCTGGGCAGGGTGCCATAGCTTTTTTTCAGGGTTTCATAGTCGCTCGCTTCCGCTTTAAGCTCCTGCGCACCTTCACCATCTGGCTCAACATCGGCAAAACGGTTCGCCCATAACATGCCTGCTAATGCGGCTACGGCGGCCACAAAGAGACCCACGCCAATCACTAAGCCCAAGTTCGACTCTAAGCCTAAGTTACCCGCGGCGGCGATAGGCCCCGGTGTTGGTGGTACAAAGGTGTGAGTGGCATACAGACCCGTGGCTAAGGCAACGCTCATGGAGACACTAGAGACCTTCATGCGGTTCGCCATCGATTGTTTTAGCGAGTTTAAGATCACAAAGCCCGAATCACAAAAGACTGGAATAGACACTAGGTAGCCGATGACCGACATAGTTAATGTCGGGAAGCGTTTACCTAATACCTTGATCACCACATCAGCCATAGTAATGGCGGCGCCGCTTTTTTCTAGAATGATACCTATGATAGTCCCCAAGACGATCACAAGGCCGATATAACCTAAGATACCGCCAAAACCTGTGGTGATGGTTTTAGCGATTTCTCCGCTCGGTAAGCCATAGGCGAACGCCGCGATAAAGGCGGCTAGAATTAAGGTTAAAAAGGGGTGGAGTTTAAATTTTGAGGTCGCGATAACAATAAATGCAATCACGCCGATAAGAATAAGCACTAAGTTCATATTATGTCCCGTTCAGTTCTTGGCTGAAGTTTTTGAGTAAGTTTTTTGACTTATATTGTAGGGCGCAGTGCTTATTTGGGTCTGAGTCCAAATGAGGGCTGCTTTAAGGTTATCCTATTTTAAGATCATCCTATTATTGTGCAGGCATGCTTGAATAGCTTTGGCTAAATCCACGGAATTACCGCGTTATGTTTCGCCATTTTTGTGCGCATGCACAAAAATGCTTAGGTGAATTCGAATGTAAGAGGTGGCGTTTTGTCGATAAGGGGGGGATTGTCGGTAAGGGTTGGCAAATAGGGCTATTTGCCAACCTTAAATAGGAGGGATTTGGCTTAACTCGTCGTTTTATTGGCGACGAATAAAAGATTCGACATAGGCGGCGGTGCGGGCATTGAGTATCGGATCGGCAGACGCGGCAATGCCCTTAGGTAATAACAGCGGGTTGAAAATGCCTTTATCGCACTGTTGCACTTGGAGATCGCTATCTCGCTCACCGTTAATCACCACTTGGCCAACCAGCAAACGCTGGCGAGTCTCAGGCCAAATCACGGTAGGGTCATTAATCTCATCGCCCGTTTCAGCCAGTTGAATATAGAGATTCCATTGTGCTGGCTGGGTTTTAATGCGCTCGAGTAATTCCGCCTTTAAAAAATCGTCACCCAGATTAGCAAGCTCGCTGGATGACAGTGCTGCCGTACCTGCGACAGGTTCAAAAATCCACTTACCCGCAACCGTTTCACCTTGCTGAGCGCCGCCTTTTTGGGTGCTAAACAGGAAACTATTCACGCCATAGTAGCGGCTGTTGGCAAAACTTGGGCTAGGAGGCAGCTGTTTGACATAGTCGAAAAAGGCTTTAGCGCTGGGTTGATAGTCGATAAGCCACTGTTTACCTTCCGCGCCTTGTTTCACTTTGGTCTGAAAGGTAAAAAAGTCTTCTAGATTACTGGCGAAGAAAACGGGGACGTTAGTGGTAACAAAGTTAAGGTTTTCTTTATCGCCATCTATTTTGAGTGACATAAAGCGCCCAGCGGTTTTATCGGAGATCTGTGGATTTGTGCCACCAAGGGAAAAACGGGCCGTGACTTTAATGGCATCTTGATTAAAAAACGGAATCGCCAGTGTTTGTTGTAATTGCGGATCCGGTTTAAAACTACCTGAGGTGCAAAATCCTTTTGTATGGTTACGCAGTTTGACTTTTTTACCCGCCTCGCGACTTGCCGCATCGGGCGTGCCATTCACGGCATCAACCAGCTCTGGAATGGTTTTTTCGGCAGCGACTAATGTCTGTGAAGTTAGCGCTAAGCCTGTGATGAGGCAGGCTTTGGCGAGTAAAGTCAGTTTGAATGGGGTCATTGCAATTCCTTTCAATGGTCTGGGTCGAGCGTTCGACATGTCGACGCGAGATTGTTATTAGAAACTATAGGAAAGGGGATACGGTATAAATCTTTCAATCGATCTGTTAATAAATGCTTAATTGACTCAATGACGTAGGAAATAACACCCGTTATCTTGGGGTTGCCGAAGTATCAAGCAGTTGTCCAAGATACAGGCTCAATAATCCATGCAGGGATTGGATATCGGCTTGGGTGATTTGCTGAATTTTATCGAGGCGATATCTAAGTGTGTTGCGGTGTATAAACAGCGCATTCGCACATTGCTGCGCATCACCAAAGTGGGTGATATAGGCGGCTAAGGTTTTGCGTAACTGGCCGTTTTTATCGGCCTTGGCGAGTTGCTGATAGGGTGACGCTAGTGCCTGACCGCGCCAGTCATGTTTAAGTCCCGCTAGTAGTACTTGCAGGGAATAATCTTCGAACAGGTATTTATTGCCCTCAGCATTGCGCTGTTTACCTAGGGCTAAGGTTTCCTGCGCGGTTTGATAGGAGCGCGCTATACCGCCTTTTTCAGGGAAAAAATGACCCAAGGCAATTTTAAAGTTTAAATCCATTTGGGCGGGTAAGCGTTGTAACAGCTTGTCGATACGCTGATTTTCAAGCTCAGGATCCCATTGTTTACCATCTAAAAAAGCGGGCTTTAGGATCACCAATTGCGACATTGAGGTCATGGCAATCAAGTTGCCACGGTCAGGGTATTGCAATAGATGCAGCACTTGCTTGAGAGTTTCACTGACTCTGGGGCTGCGTTCATCGGCGGACTGAGCGGAAGCTTCTGCTAAGTACAAGGCCGATGAAATGGCGTCAGTCTTTAAATGTTGTTTTTGGGTGTGTTTCTCGCTGATCTCAATAATGGCCGCGACCCGTGGCAGGCTGATATTAATT
Source organism: Shewanella sp. DAU305 (assembly GCF_026802235.1). Lineage (NCBI taxonomy): Bacteria > Pseudomonadati > Pseudomonadota > Gammaproteobacteria > Alteromonadales > Shewanellaceae > Shewanella > Shewanella sp. DAU305. The sequence continues at coordinate 3,597,720 of NZ_CP113808.1, read as the reverse complement.
TCTAACTGTTTTGCCCAGCGATGCAACTGCTCATCATCGTCGGTTTCAGCTTTGATCAGCTGCAAAATAAACTCTTCGCGCTGGCGATTCTCCCACTGCAATTTATCCTGTAGGTTGGCTTGTTCGACAATTATTTCGGCGGTCATTTTGAGTAATTCACCGTAATGGGTAAGTTCACTTGGATCGCCAGTAATGCCGACAACACCTATGATTTGTCCTTGATAATGCAAGGGTAAATTGATGCCAGGTTTAACGCCATGCAGCCCAGAGGCCACTTCTTGGCTTATCTCCACATTGCGATTTTGGGCAATGGCCAGCAGCGCGCCTTCGTGGGTTGAACCAATACGTTTAGGATCGCCTGAGCCTAAAATTACTCCTTGGCCGTTCATCACATTGATATTGTGGCCAATGATTTTCATTGTGCGACTCACAATTTGTTTAGCGATGGCAGAATCAAGCTGATACATATAAGTGCCTAGTGTGGTTGAAGGTTTAACAGGGATGCAATACGCATTCTTAATCTGGGTAGCATATCGCGTTCAAACTCAGGATGCTGCTTAAGCCAGAGATTATTGCGTGGGCTCGGGTGCGGTAAGACAAAATATTTAGGCCAATATTGCTGCCACTGCGCGCACGCTTGGGTCACTGTGATGGGTTTCAGTTTGGGGATAGGTTTTGCTTTTGCGCTGGACGATACATTTATGTGGGTTGTTTGAGGCTCAGTGAGCGGCGAAGTGAGGTTTATGGCCACGGACGATTCACGCGGTAGATGATAATCGATGGCATATTGGCCGAGGATCACGATTAGCTCAATTTGTGGCATTAACGCAAGTAAGGCTTGATGCCAAGTGGCGGCGCATTCGGGGCGCGGTGGTTTATCACCCTGCTTTTTACCGTTTTTTTCGATACTGCCCGGAAAACAAAATCCCATAGGGACAATGGCAAAAAGGGCAGGGTCGTAAAATTGCTCACGGGTGACATTCAACCAAGTGCGCAGCCGTTCACCGCTGGCATCGTCAAATGGGATCCCTTTATGGTGCGTTTTCACGCCCGGAGCTTGGCCGGCAATCAAAATCCGCGCTTGGCTACTGGCCTGCAATATCGGTTTGGGCGCTAAGGGCAAATCAGCCTGACATAAAGTACAGGCGTTAATTTTTGTCAGCAGTGCTGCCATTGATGCAGAACTGGGCGGCGATACCGTTTCGCTTAGCGGCGATGACGCCGGCGCGTTAGTGCAATGTGTTTTAGTCAAAATTTGTCTTAGTCAGTGGTCAGTCGTCAGCGCTAGTGTGGTCAATGGTAAATGTCATCGCTCATTCATCGTCGCTCATTCATCGTCGCTCATTCATCGTCGCTCATTCATTTTCAATCAGGATTGGAACATCATCGCCGTTTGATACAGCCAGTAGCCAAAAAGACCGTAGCCAAATAGTAAGCCTATATAACTTAATAGTTTAGGCACTCTACTTGGGCATGAAGCCAAACAGATATGGGCCAGCACAATGGTGAAGAAGGCTAGTGGGGCAATCACATAGCTTAAGGCGAGGATGAATAATGCGCCTAGGCTGATGATCCAATCGGCATTGCGATTGGTAGGTTTATCGATTTGGCATAATTGTAGAGGCAATAATATCAGTCCAATCGCCACACAAATAATGCCTAAGTTCAGGGCGAAATCACTCCAACCTCTGTGATCATAAATGGCTAACGCGACGGCAATCAGCGGTACGATTAAGGCGCTTAATACATGGCGTTTGGCAAATGCGGCGCTGCGATACCGACCCGCAAAAAAGAACAAACCCTGTAAAAATAAATTGATCAAGGTAAAGCCGCCGAGGCCGAGAATGATAAACAGGCTGGCGGTGCCGCCCGAGGGGTCGAACGCCAAGGCGGGTAAGGGCAATAGACTCAGTCCCAGTAGGGCAGGAAGCGATGAAAACCACTTAGATTGGCAGAGGGGAGAATAAATACGCATGGGCTCAGAGGATTAACCAAAAGATTGAATTAAGATCCGCTAAAGTGAGCTAAAACTCAAGGAATAAGGTTTTTATGGGCGGACTTTTGCGCCAGAGTCTGATCTTATTCAAGATTTTTACTTTTATCTGGGCTGATGTAATGATTTTGCATGTGACTGCTGCGGTTAAACAAAAGCCCGCAAGATGCGGGCTTTTGGATTGTCTATCATTGAAGATTAGATCTTGTAGCTCATGCTTAACATGATCATCTGCGCTGTGTAGTCATGGCTATTATCACCAAAACCTACGACGTTCCAGATCCCATTGACGGCGATATCATTGGCAGCGTCATTGTCCTTATAGTTCTCAATTTTATAATCGAAGCGCAGCGCCATTTTCTCGGTGGCTTGATATTGAGCATATAAGTTAATGTTGTGCACTTTGGCAAAATAATCGCCGTAGTCGCCTGTGATACCTTGTCTAACTTGGGTGTTACTGTTGGAGTCTGAATAGGTGTAATCCAGTCCCATGCGTAACTTGTTTTCAAGTAAGTTGTTGTAGCTAATGCCAGCGCCAACAACATCGACTTTATCTTCAATGAAGCCTGTCCAGGTTGGGGTGCTGTAGTTGCTGCTTCCCGCCTGTTCAGATTCAATGATTTGATAGTTATAGAAGGCGTTCGCCAGTAAATCATCGGTGATCATGTAGCTGATGTTGGCATCATAACTGGTGTCTTTTGACTCAGTTAAACCGATGACAGTATCTGTGTAGTCATCTAATGCGTAACGGGCACCGAAATCTATGGTCAGGCTTTCGATAGGCGAGTGAGTGACTCGTGCTTCCACTTGGGTTCTGTCACGGTTCGCCAGATTGTACTTACGCAACAGGCTGTTGGTTTCAGACGATGTCCATTCAGAGGCTTGATATTCAGAGCCATCACGTTGACCGTAACTGCCCTTAACCCACATATCCCAAGTCTCGAAGCTGTTGACTCTGAAACGCGCCCAAACCGTGTTCTCATCCGTGGTTTCACGGTCTTGATAATTACGTTCGTCACGTCTGAAGTCATAGCCGCCATCGAGTTTCATACCGCGGGTAATACGATAATCTGCCGCCACTTTGAAACGTTGGCTAGTGTTATCGTAAGGGGTGTTATAGGCCACCTTACCGTTGACATTGTTGATGCTGACTTGGGTCCACTCTTCAATCTGCGTATTGTTATCGCGGTCGTTATAGTCGTAGCTACCACTTAAGCGCAGTGAGTTGGTGACTTTGCTGACCACTTTTAAGTTCAAACCGATAAGGTCGACCTTGGCATCAAGGGCTTCAGTTGGCACTTGATAACCATAACCTGATGTCACTAACGTTTGGTCTTGACTCATTTGTCCGGTAAGCAAGCGAGCCGATAGCACATTGGTACTGTCGTTGTATTGGCCCATTAACGATACTGTGTGTGACTGATTGTCAGGATCAAGGGCGATAGAGCCCGTGGTTTGCGCGCCAAAGGTTGGATTAAACGCACTGTCAAAATTTAACTGGTTGTACTCGTTCTTAAAAATCGAGCCATTGTAGTTAAGTGCGGTGAACCAGTTGTCGCCTTTAAGCTTGATACCCGCTTCAATGGAGTCAGTGGTGTAATCGACAGGCTCGGCTAACATCATAGATTGATTAAAGAATCCACCTGAAGCTTTTTTCAAGCCGGTTTTTTCTTCACGCATGTAGCTCACATGTGTGCTCCACAGCGATTCGCCTTGATAATCAAAACCAAGCCCTGTGCGCTCACGTTTGAGCGACAGTTCTAAGGAGTTCAGGCTGTCCATCAGTAATGGCATTTGGCTGCTTGAACCCGCCGTCACCCAGTTGTCTGGCAGCGTTAAATTATCGCTGCCCACACCCGAGTAGGGCGTTAAGGCACTGTTGCTGTTGTAAGTGGCAATCTGGCGATAGTTCACATTGACATTGTACTGGCCTTGTTTGCCGGCATTCACCTCTAAGCGGCCGCCATCCATGCCCAGTTGATAGGCTTCAACGCTGGCACGATAGCCTTTTTCACCGCGAAAGGTGACATCAGCATCCAATTTCCCTGCGACTTCGTTTGAAGTCCCAAAGGCATTCGCCGAGCGAATGTCCTCTTCACTGTTATAACCTACGCCGACACCCACAGTGCCCGATGTGCCCGTTTCAACGACGCAGCCTTTACAGCTCCATGCGGACATTTTGACTTTTTCGGTATTGGCATTGGCTAAGCCATACCCATCGGCCGCTATCGCAAAACCTGTGTTTGCCAGTAACGCAAGAGTGATCAAATTGAGTTTAAATTTCATTTTCTCGTCTCCTTAGCGCTGTAATAGCTTGCCAGATGGATGGTTTGAACCATGAACCTGACTGTGGCAATTTAAACAGCTTCTTCCACCCGTGAAGGCATTGTCACCGACGTTTGAACCTAAACCAGTGTTACCTAAGTAAGCATTGCTGGCATGGCCATCGCTGGCGTGACATTGCTGACACAGCTGCGGTGCGCGGGTTTTCAACATGGCATCATTCACGCTGCCGTGAGGATTGTGGCAAGTGACACAGTTCTCAGTGACGGGTGCATGTTCCCACAGTTTGGGGCCGCGTTTTTCAGCGTGGCAGGAGTAACAGGTTTCGTTAATGCTCGGCTTGTTCAGATCGGAATCTGTCATGCTCCCATGGGGATTATGACAATCGCTACAGGTCATTTGAGCCCATTTTAATGGGTGGCTTGAGCGTTTGTTCATGTCTGCTTTTTGCTTAGTGTGGCAGCTAGTACAGACTTCCATTTCAGTGTTTTTTGATAACACAGGATCTTTTGCCACATGCACTTGGTGGCAAGAGGCACAAGCGACATCGGCATTGTCATGGTGACTGCCGTTCCAAGACACACGTTTATCATCTTGGTGACAACTCATACAGACGCTGTTTTGTTTTTCAGCACTTAAGGTCGATTGCTTACCGAAAGTGATCATCGGCTCGTTGCCGCCTTTATTGTGTTGACCTAAAGGACCATGACAGGCTTCACATTGCAGGCCAGCCATTGGGCTTTTTGATGAATCAATGGCGCCGTGGACTCCTTTGAACAGGTCCATCACTTTTTCAGATTTTTTATGGCACATCAAACAAGAATCGGCGCCTTTAGGGGAGTAGTTGCCTTCGGCAAACTTCTTATCTAAGGTGGCTTCGACTTGCTCTGGCGTCATTTTCGCATCCCACTTCGACGCATAAGCGTTTGGTGCGATGCATAAAGACATGACTGCTGACATTGCCATGGTGATGACAAGTGCCGGCAGTAGGTTTTTCATTTTTAGGCTGTTCTTCATAATAGGCTTCCCAATTTGTCCCAACAAAATTCAAGAAAGGGGGAGCGAACTCCCCCTGCTTGGGCAAATTACATTTTCACCTGAGTGTGATCTGTTGGTGTGGGTTTGTGACAGTAGAAACAGGTTTCTGACTGCGCCGCTTGGTTAGCTTGAGTATAGTCACCATCAATAATGGCACCGAAGCCTTCAAGCACAGCTTGTGAATGTGCCTTTAGCGGATTGTGATTGTGGCATGAAGTACAAGTGGCTGTGATTGGCGTGGTGTATTTACCCGCGGAAGTTGCCAGCGCGCCTTTGACCTTAAATGCATCGAGGTTGAAGTCGTTGTGACATTGGGTACATTCTTTGATGACACCTTGCTCGCCGTGGATCACGTGCAGTTTCATCTCGAATGCGCCTTTGTTAGCACCAGAAGCATAAGTACCATCAGGTGTATGACACGCGACACAACCATCAACACCGACGATAGCTTTACCGTTCGCATCTTTTGCATGTGATACTTGCTCTGTCATCACAAAACCTGAATGGTGGCCTTTGTGAATTTCAAAGGTATCACTGTGACAACTTTGACAGGTGCTAAAGTTAACTGAGTTAACATGGCGCATGCTTGGGGCATTACCTGATTTGGTGCCAAAGACGAGTTGTGCTTTCATACTGGTGGTCGCGCTATCAGCGGTACATGCTGTTAAGTTCGTACCAGTGCTACACATTTCAAGACCGATAAAGGTAAAGGCCGTATCTGTATCGCCAGCACCGAAAGGCAGGGCAGGTGTCGTGAAGACCAGTTTACCGTCAACTAAGGTCACACCAGCTTGTAGTGCGCCATCTTTGACTAAGTCTTTAGCAATTTTCGCAGCACCACTACCTGGGCTTGGGTTATAACCCATGATTGGGAAGTTAGGGCCAACGTTAGTGACAGTTTCTAAACGTTTAATCTTGTCTTGAACCGTTGCCGCATCAATCGCGTTACCGTCTTTGTCTAAGATAGAGACGGTTAATACCGCAGTATCATCAGTTTGACCAACGAGTGTTGCTTGCATACCTAACTGAGCGATAACGGCTTTCTTGTCAGCAGTCTTGCCTGTGTGTAGCTCGGCAGTCCAGTCGCTGTTATGACAAGCGATACAGTTAGAGTTATCTAGTTGTTGTGAATGACCTTTACCTGCGGCGAAGTCCACTGTGCTATGACAGCTTCCACAGGTAGCTGCAGTTGGAATACGTGACCAATTACCCCAATCTGGCGCGGCATCGTTTGCAGCATGACAGCTTTGGCAGCTTTCCAATGAACCTAAGGTCAGGTCTTTGTGCTTAGCGTGAACGAGAACATTGAACTCTTTACCTACGCCAACTTTGCCAGCTGTGTGGCAAGTTGCACAGTAGTTAACATCTGAGTACGCGCCGCCATGTTTCACATTGGCTAAATCTTGGTGACAGGTATTACAGCTTTCAGTGGCAACAATTTTGCGGCTGTATGTCGGTGCAGCGCCTGTATCGGCCGTAAAGTCGACAAAGGCGTTACTGTTAGGGACTTGAGTACCATCGGGTAACGGCGTGTTATAAGCGCGGATTAACACCCGTTGAGCTAACTGATCGTTGTAGGTGATTTTAGCGTTAGCGGTCAGGTTCATGTTGAAGGTATAGCTGTAGTGACCGTTTTTCTGGTCAACAAAGGTCCCTGGGCATGTTGCTGCGACATCGCAGGTTTCATCACCAAAGTATTGCCATTGTGAGGCATTACCGGCACCTGTCGCACCTTGTGGGATCAACTGTGCTGCGGCGAAGCGCATTTTTTGGAGACCAACCACGGGTAAATCATCTTCGTTAGTCACGGTAAACTCAACACTCGGTACACCGTTAGTGATGACAGATTTATCAAACGTGAAATTAAGGGTTTGAATCGCTGGAGCAGGTTCGCCACCAGGTTCACCGGGATTACCATCATTACCATCGCTGCCACCACAGCCAGTTAAGGCCATTGTGACTGCACTTGCTGCTAACAGCAGTGCGATTTTAGTTGTTTGTGCGTTCATCATTTTTTTCCCTGCATAGGTTTGGCATTGCTTAAACGCTGTGTTCTAGAGCCAACAGATTCTATGTCTGTGTTTTTGGTCACTAGAAGCGACTTAAGTGGATGCTGGAAATAGAATTCCCCAAGGAAAGGCTAACCTAACATGACCTTAAAATCTCCAAGGCCTTTGCTAATGTGTGACTTGGATCTTTCTATTTCTAAAGAGGTATTTAAAGCGAGAGGTAAAAACGATTTCAGATCAAAAAAACAGCAGATTTTTAAATGGCAAGAATATAAAGAGAGAGGTAAAAACCTCTCTCTTTAGTAACGATAAAACATTGCTCTGAATGAGAGCGTTATATCTGCTTAATTACCGTGAACTTTACTTAATTGAGCAGGGGTATGACAAGTTGCACAGCTTTCTGATGCACGAGTTTGCACATCGGCTGCACTGCTGCCATTTAAAATACCACCGTTAGTCTCAATGTGAGATTTTGTCGCATCACTCAGATATTTTTGGTGACAGCTTAAACACGCACCCGCATCTGAAGATACCCAAATATCGGCACCGTTATTATTGATATCACCGTAGCGCCATGTGCGATTAGGCTGACGTCCTAAGGTAATACCTGTAATGACGTTTGCTTTATCAACCGTATGGCATGTCGCACAATCGGTTTTTAGCACAGTGCCTGATTGTACACCCGCATATTTCAGGTAATGCCCTTCACGTTCGTGAGCTTTCCACGCGAAGCTAGTTGGGATCTTACCGCCAGGATAGTTGGCATCACTTTTCAAGGTTTTATCCGAAGTATGACAAGTTTGGCAATTTACACCGTTGTCATAGTGGTGGATTTCTTGATTGTGACAACCTTGACACTTAGTTGCATCAATAATGTCGCGACGTGTCGCTGCCTTGGCAGTGTTGTCCACTCCCGTATCTTTCCAAACGAAATGATATGGGGCTTGTTTAACCGCGACTTTACTTACACTGTCAGCAGAGCAATCTGTCATCGCTACGTCAGCAACGCCATAACCGCCATTGTTGAAGCACACTTCTAATGTTGACCACAGCTCGAATGTTTTACCATTTGCATCAGCGGGTAAACTGAACTTAGTGCCTGTTAATGAGTAGGTTTTATTCGCTTCATTATAGGTACCTTCACTTAAAGCGATACGACGATTGCTATAAGAGGCATCAGCATAGCTTGGGTAATCTTTATCAGAATCCCATGCTACGACAACGCGTGAGCTTTGATTTACGAAGGCTTTATCAATGGCATTGCCATCTTTGTCAACAACTTGGACATCAAAAGTGATTTTGCCCGTGTCATTCACGCCGACATTAGTGAACTTAATGCCCATGGCTTTAGTTTCTGTGTAAGCTTTCAGCACATCACCATGACGTTTAGCTGCACTACCTGTGCCATTGTATGGTTCAGTTGCATTATGACAAGCGACACAATCACTGCTGCTGTGGTGAGCAGACGGTTTTTCTGTGTGGCAACCAATACAGGCTTGATTGCTTAAGTCGGCTTTAAATAAATCGGCATTAGCTGGTGCACCCGCTCCTTCAACGTGACAGGCTGCGCAATCCGCTGCAGGTTTTAATGGGAAACCGACCTTGCCGTAGTCAATCACTTTACCGCCATAACCGACAATCTTGTAAGGTGCTGGTACTTCAGCGCCTGTCTCATCAAAGGTATGACGTTCGCCACCTTTGTGGATAGCATGGATCATGTATGTAAATTCAATGCTATTACCTGACTCAGGATCGCCAGAAGTTGCCGTATGACAAGATGCACAGTTCTCAATATCAACTCTACGGCCACCGTGTAGCTCTAAACTTTCTGGTTGGTGACAGGTATAACAGGCTGTTATTGAAACAACGTTGCGTGTTTGAATACCTTCAGTTTTGCCTGTAGAAGGCTGCCAATCAAAATGGGCGTTGGCAGCAAGCTGTGGTAATTCAAGTTCTAATGTTGCCCGTTGAGTCGCTTCAGCACTGTAGGTAATCGCTAAGGGTTCAGTGACATTGGCGATATTTGCTTGATAGGTATAGCTGTAGTTACCATCACCATGATCTACTAAACAGGTATCACACTTGGCAGCGGCTTCAACGTTGGCTTGATATTGAGCTGATGGATTGAGGTTATCCACGCCAGAAGGCACTGTGCCAGGCTCTTTTTTGGCATTGATATAAGCTTGCCATTGGTAACCGCGGTCAGCGGGTTTTGCTGGATCCTCAGTTGCTACTGTAACGTGGCTAAGCTGAGCAATACCAAAACGTATGTCGTGATCTTTATTTAAGCCTAGTACTGCTACGCCATTCGCATTTTCTAATGTGAAATCGACTGTAACCTTACCTGCATCGATAGTGGCATTAGTGAAACTTGCTTTCAGTGTAGGAGTTGTATCGATATTAACACCAACAACACCCGGTTTACCGTCTTCACCATCTTTACCGTCACTACCACCGCAACCGGCGAGTAGTAGAGAGAGTAAACCGGCACCCAACATCGCTTTTGTTGCGGCATTGAAATTGAACCGTTTCATCATGATATTTCCCTGCAATAGTTGTAATCATCATCAAACGCTTGGTAGATAAGAATAAATCTCATTACCCGCATAAGATGTGTGGAATTAGTTTTCCATCTGTAAGGCTAACTAAGTCACTGGTATTAATCAGTCACTTTAGGTGGGTAATGTGACTGAGATCTGACTATTTCTTTAGGAGTAGATGACTGCATAGTATGAGTTCCTTTTATATCTGCAGTTGCTGGCCTTTTTAGGCCAGCATCATAGGCTTAGTTTATGGGATGCACTTTTAACACGTCCGCGACTCCGCCTTGTCCATGACAGAAAGCACAGGTTTCAGTTCCTGCGGTTGCATCGGCTTTTGTGCCTGCAAAAACAGCACCTTGCTGAGCCATGTGGTTATGAGTGCGGGTATCTGAATGGCAGTTGCTACACACAGCGGCAATCGGGCTGGTAAAAGTGCCGTTATCGAGGGCAAGGGGTTGTACCGCTGAATTTAAGGGAAGGGCGACGGTAGATATCCCCGCGGTATCGTTAACATGACATTGGGCACAGTTACCGATTTTCCCTGGGTAGTTTAGGTTTTCAAAACCTGCGAATTGGCTGGTGTGAATACCGTGGATCAGCTGCTTAAAGTCAAACGACGTGGTGGAAGGATTTGCCGCCGTTGCATCAGCCAGCATATTGGCGTTATGACATAGCTGACATTGACCACCGAGATCGTTGCGTGAGCTGTGGATATTAAGCTTTTGATCGCCATGGCAATTACCGCAGCTTGCATTACTGACAACAGTGCGGCGACCCGTACTGCTTAATGCTGCCATATCAAAATAACTGTGGCTGGCTTTAATCACTAACACTTCCGCCAGTTCAGTCGTGCAATCAACGAGTACTTTGTCTTTGGCGCAGACTCGGCCTTGAATCGCGAGTCCGCCGTGATCCGCTTCAGTGCCCGCAGGCACAATAAGACCCGAAATTGTATAGGTATAAATGCCATTTGAGCCTGACACTGGGGTGGATTCCGGCAGCTTAATCGAGCGGGCAGAGCGGGTGGCATAATCAAAACTGGTTCCCCAGTTGGCATATACCCTTAAATCATTGATGAATTTTAGCTTATCGGCACTGTCGCTGTAGACGGAGCCTGTAGCTGGGTTCATCAATTTAACCGCGACGGTGACTGTACCATTGGCATCCATACTGGCGCTGGTGATGCTTGGGCTAAATTGCATCAGTGCCGCAGTTTTGTCTTCATCACTGTGAACGCTTACGGTCCAGTCGGCATTATGGCACGCCACGCAGTTACTGTTATCGGCCTGCGCTGGGTGCCCTTCGCCTGCGGGAAAATTGATTTGTGTATGGCAGGCGCCGCAGGCTTGCATGGTTGGGACTCTGTGCCAGTTTTGCTGCTCAGCTAACTCTGCCTTATCGACATGACAGGTTTGGCAATCACTGATGGGTTGCGGGAAACCAGTTAAATGTTTGCTGTGGATCATTTGCGGGAAAATATCCGCAGGGTTACTGACTTTTTTGCTGTTATGACAGGTGACGCAGGTTTCGATTTGATTATATTTACTGCCATGGAAAGCAAGATTGCTGTGGCAACTATTACAGGTTTCTATTGTGACTAAGTTGCGGGTGTAAGCGACATTATCCCCAGAAGATTGCCAGTCATAATGTTGATTGGTAATAGGCAAGGGGGTGTTATCTGCAAGTTTATCGCCGCCGATTTTGACCACCATTCTTTGGGTCGCTTCAGGCATAAACGTCACCCCATTCATGCCATTAAACGGTGCGCTGAAGGTGTAACTGTAGTGACCGTTTTTATGATCTGTGAGACTGCCTAGGCAAGTTGCCGCGCAGGTTTCAGCGGTAAAGTGCTGCCATTCACTGCTATTTCCCGCACCTGTATAGCCTTGGGGGAGAAGCTGCGCCGCAATAAACGTCGCCGATGGGACACCAATTACGGCTTCATCATCTTGATTGCTCACTTGAAAATCCACTTGAGCAATGCCTTCTGTCACCGCAACTTTATCGACCATGACGTTAAGGCTAGTGATGGTCAATGCGGGCGGTTTTGCGGGTTCACCGGGATTACCATCTTGGCCCTTATCACCGCCACAGGCACTTAATAGCGAGACTAAGGCCAGCATCAGACTGAATTGAGTACTCATTTTTGCAAACTTGTTCATATTTCTATCCTTGGAATGCGCTGTCAGTGCCTAAGTTACATTTGGTAGCTTAAGGTCAAACCTAAGTAGTGAGCGTTGTAGTCGTGGCCCATATCACCAAAACTGAGCACGTTGGGAATCGTGTCCCAACTTGTGCCTTGATTTTGCCAGTTAGCATCTTGATATTTCTCAAATAACCAATCGACGCGCAGCGACATACTGTCGGCAAACCTATACTTGGCGTAGGCATTCAAATTGTGTTTGCGGGCGTAAAAGTCGCCATAGGGACTAGTGATGCCGTAGATGACTTCGGTATCACTCTGTCCATCGGAATAGCTGTAGTCCAAGCCAATGTCGAGGTGATTATCGAACAGGTTTTGATAACTGAAACCAGCCCCAATTAGAGTCGATTTTTCTTCGGCAGTGCTGTACCAATCGGGCGTTGAAAAGCGGTTACTGCCCGCTTGATCTGAGTCGCGCCAATCTTGGTTAACAAAAGCGGTGAAATGAAGATCGTTACTCAGCGCATATTGGGCCGATACGTCATAACCTAGGTAGGACACTTGAGTGAGACCCACTTGGGTATGGTGATAATCGTCATCGACACTGTGCAAGCTGGCGCCCAGCGAGAGGCCGATATCAGTTTGATAATCAGTGTGTAAGGTGACTTTTTGTCTTTTTCTGTCGGCAAGGTAGGATTTACGTAGCCAAGGATTGCTTTGACTTTGAGTGGTCGTGACGGGATCGTATTCACTGCCATCGCGCTCTAGTGCTTCTCCTTTCAACCATGCTGACCAAGCAGGGGAATAGCGATAGCTCAGTTTAGCAAACACGCCGGACTCGTCGACGGATTGGCGGTCGAGTTCAGTGTAATCGTTTTCGTTGCGGCTATAGCCCGCTTCGACGTAGGAGGCTGAGGTGAAACGGTATTTGCCTTTTAGTTCGAGTTTTTTGGTTCGCTTATCATAAAGGCTATTTTGAGCAGTGCCTTGGTTAATACTGTCGGTGATGATTTGTGGGAAGTCTAATTTGGCCGTTTTGTTATCTCTGTCTTGATAGTTGTAGCTAGCCTGTACGCTTAAGTCTTGGGTGATCCGGCCCGAATATTTAAGGACCATTTCAATAATATCCACTTGGCCATCTAAGGTATCTGCAGGCAGGATAGGTGATGGGCCATTGATGGTGGCTGGAATAAAGGCGTCATCTTGGGTCATACGGCTAAAGCCTGCGTGCATTAGCACATTCTGCCCATTCGCTCCCCCTGAGGCTTCTGCGGCAACGCGATAGGCTTTACTATCGGGGTCGACTGCATTTTGGCCTAAGTATGCCGCGCCAAAGGTGGGCGTGTAGGCGGATTGCCATTGCATGGCTTGGTGATCATTTTTATATTGGCTGACTTGGCTATTGATGCCAGCTTGCCAGCCAGTGCCATTAAAATAGACTCTGGCATCGATTTCATCGGTACTGTCATCAATCGGTTGGGCGAGCATGACACTATTGGTGAGTATATTTGCGCTGGTCTTTTTGGCGCCGCTGCGGTCTTCATGTTGATAGTTTAATGATGCTTTGTAGTGACTGGAATGGTCGCTTTCGGGTGATATTTTTCCGGCATAGTAACCACCGATCATAAAGCGATCACGTTGAATACTTAAATCTTGGCCAACAAGGCTGCTCTGTAGCATAGGCATAGATTGTGTTGTGCCACCTGTTATCCAGTTATCGGGCAACAACATCTTATCTTGCGATGAGGTATAAGGGCTTTTGAGTTGATTATGGTTATAGTTAGCTAAGCCTCTATAACCTAAGTTGATTTGATAGTTCCCCGGCCTTCCTGTTGTGAGCTTGGCTGAGCCCGCATCAAAACCTAACTTATCCGCGACCAACTGAGTTTGATAACCCGACTGTGTTTTGTATACCATATCCGCACCGACGGCGGCAACGAGACCATCGTTATCTGTCCCTGTGCGGTTACCGAAACGGCTGTCTTCGCCATCGTTGTATGCGAGGGTGGCTCTGACATCACCGCTATGCCCTGTCTTAGGTTGGCATTGTTTGCAGCTCCATGCCTCTGTCTTAATGCCACTTCGATTCGCCTGTTGTAGCTCATAACCTTCGGCATGTGCTTGAGCCAAAACACCGCTTATCGCCCATGCGAGTAAAGTGAGGGAGAAACAAGCACTAGGGTGAGACAATTTAGCTGTTCGCATGATCATTCCCTTGTTATCTCTGTAGCAATTTGCCAGAAGGATGGTTAGAACCATGCACTTGCCCGTGGCAATTCATACAGGAGTTACCTGAAGTGAAGGCATTGGTTTGATTGCCAAAGTAGGCATTGCTGCTATGACCATCCGAGGCGTGGCATTGTTGACAAAGCTGCGGCGGCTTACTGATCAGCATGGCTTCGTTCACGCTGCCATGGGGGTTGTGGCAATTAGCACAGTTGTCGGTGACGGGGGCATGTTCCCACAGTTTAGGGCCGCGTTTTTCGGCGTGGCAGCTATAGCAATTTTCGTTGACACTCATTTGCTTCAAGCTTGAATCGTTCAAACTGCCGTGGGGATTATGGCAGTCACTGCACACCATCTGTTGCCACTGTAATGGATGGGCTGAGCGTTTGTGCATATCGGCTTTTTGTTGGGTATGGCACTGGGTACAAATGGCGACTTCATTGGCTTTATCGCTGATAGGATCTTTTGCGGTATGAACTTGATGGCAACTTGCACAGGCAACATCGGCGTTATCGTGGTGATTGCCTTTCCACGCGATACGTTGGCTGTCATTGTGGCAGCTCATACAAACACTGTTTTGCTTTTGCGCGGGAACAGGAGAGTTTTCGCCAAAGGTGATCATTGGTTCTTTGCCACCTTTGTTATGATTCCCTAACGGACCGTGGCAGGCCTCACACTGCAAATCGGCCATGGGCGAATCTTTTATATTGGGGTTGCCATGAACCCCATCAAATATCGCCATGACCACGGCACTTTTTTTGTGACACATTAGGCAAGTGTCAGCCCCTTTGGCGGAATACTTACCTTCGGCGAATTTTTTGTCTAATGTCGCGACAACGTCCTCTGGCTTTTTGTCATCCCAAGGCGTCGCCGAGGCCGAAATACTGACGATTGATAACAAAATACATAGCATAGCCTTAGCTATGCTTTTGAACTTTAGCCTTATTTCCATGTTCATCTTTTCCCGAGTGCATTTATATTTGTTATTTTGACGCTTTCGACATTACTAATTTAGCTTATTAAACTTGGTTAATATTAGAACAAATGTGTGACAAGTGCTTAACATTCATTGGTCTTTTCACTGTAAAGAGGGATGATTTTACTGGTGATATAGAGGAAGCGTGATGTTGATCACGTTTGCTTTGGTAGGGGATTTGTTCACAGCTTTTTGACTTCTGCCGATCGCTTAACCGTCTTGGGCACTTGGGCGTGAATTTTTATTTTCAGTTGGCCGTTTATTCATTGGTATTTTTGTCACATAATACCCAACACAATTGAAAACTATTATCGTTACCAGTCAAAAATCTTGATCTAGGTAAAGTTATTAGGGTCATCGCTCAGTTACAATGGGCGCAGTTTTTCGAGCTGAACCTGTTGCAAGGTGGAATACGTAATGAAGTTAAGCGAACTCAGTCCCGGTGATCGCGGTATTATTTCTGAAGTGGGACGTTTAGCGTTACCACAAACCGTGAAGCGTAAGTTGTTGTCCATGGGGATCACGCCGAATACGCGTTTTTCATTGATCCGATACGCACCTATGGGCTCTGGTCTCGAACTGGATATTCGTGGTAGTAAACTTTGTATGCGCAGAGATTTGGCAGACATCATTGAGGTGGAAAAGGCGAATGACTAAGCAGTTTCATTGCGTCACAGTCGGTAACCCGAATGCGGGTAAATCGACGCTCTTTAACGCGCTAACCGGCGCGAATCAACAAGTCGGTAACTGGTCTGGTGTGACGGTCGAGAAAAAGACTGGTCATTTCACCTTAAACGGTGCCGATGTCTATCTAACCGATTTACCCGGTATTTACGATCTTCTGCCTGCGGGCAATAGTTGCGATTGTTCGCTCGATGAGCAAATTGCGCAGCAATATCTTGCCGAGCAACGTGTCGATGGCATTATCAATTTAGTCGATGCCACTAACATCGAACGTCACTTATACCTCACTGCCCAATTGCGTGAACTCGCGATCCCTATGGTGGTGGTGTTGAACAAAATCGATTCTGCAGTCAAACGCGGTATCAAAGTCGATTTAAAGAAAATGAGCAAAGAGCTGGGCTGCCCCGTGATTGGGGTGTGCTCTCGCGATCCTGCCGATGTGGAAAAAGTGCAGGCGCAGGTACTCGATTTACTGCAAGGCCGAGTCTCTGAAGCGCCATTGATGCTGCATTATGATGAACAAATTGAAGCGGGCGTGCAGTTACTTTGCAGCAAAGACGCGCAATTAAGCCGTGGCCGCGCCTTGGCTATGTTAGGCAATGGTTCAGGTTGTGGCAGCTGCCAGAATGCTGAGCTACAGGATGAAGTGAATACCTGTACCCAGATTATCTCTTCGCAAGGCCATGATATTGAAGTGATGGTGGCTACCACGCGCTTTAATTTCGTTGAGAAAGTGTTTCAAGGTTCAGTGAAAGAGTCGGGATTTCTCACCCTCAGTGACAAATTAGATAAACTCGTATTGCATCCCATGCTTGGCATTCCTGTGTTCTTGTTTGTGATGTATTTGATGTTTATGTTCAGCATCAACATCGGCAGTGCTTTTATCGATTTCTTCGATGTCTTTGCGGGCGCGCTGTTTGTCGATCACTTTGGCGCATTCTTGACGAACATGGGATCTCCAGCTTGGTTAGTCACTATTCTCGCTGGCGGTGTTGGTCAAGGTATTCAAACCGTCACTACGTTTATTCCGGTGATCGCTGCTTTATTCCTTGGTTTGTCTGTGCTTGAAAGCTCTGGCTACATGGCGCGCGCCGCATTTGTGGTCGATGGTTTAATGCGCCGCATCGGTCTGCCCGGTAAAGCTTTCGTGCCTATGATTGTCGGCTTTGGTTGTTCTGTGCCGGCGATTATGGCGACGCGGACCTTAGGCAGTGAACGTGAGCGTATTGTCACGGGTATGATGGCGCCATTTATGTCTTGCGGTGCACGTCTGCCAGTATATGCGTTATTTGCCGCGGCTTTCTTCCCCGATTCTGGGCAGAATTTAGTCTTCTTGCTTTACGTTATTGGTATCTTTGCCGCTATCGGAACGGGTTTATTACTCAGAAGCACGCTGTTACCGGGTACCAGCAGCGCTGTGGTGATGGAATTGCCAAGCTATGAGATGCCAAAGCTCAAAGCCGTTATGGTACGTACTGGTAAACGCACTAAGAGCTTCATTTTAGGTGCGGGTAAAACCATTGTGCTGGTGGTGACGCTATTAAACTTTATCAATGCTATTGGTGTTGATGGCACTTTCGGCCATGAAGACAGCCAAGCATCTTTGCTGAGTGTCGCGAGCCAAAAAATCACGCCTATCTTCTCGCCTATGGGCATAGAGCAAGATAACTGGCCTGCAACGGTCGGAATTATTACAGGTATTTTTGCCAAAGAAGCGGTTGTTGGTACCTTAAACAGTTTGTACAGCACTGCAGCACCCGCTGATGAAGAGCTTACGCCATTGAGTGAAAGTTTTAATGCGGCTCTGGCGACGATTCCTGCAAACTTGTTTGGGTTAGATCTTGAAGATCCGCTAAAACTGTCGGTCGGTGACTTAACCAATCAAGAAGCGATAGCGGAAGAGCAAGGCGTCGCGACATCGACCTTCGGTGCTCTGCAAGCTGGTTTCAGTGGTAAAATTGCGGCGTTCTCTTACTTGCTGTTTATCTTGCTGTATACCCCTTGTGTTGCGGCGATGGGCGCCTTAGTGCATGAGTTTGGCTCCCGTTGGGCGACATTTGCGGCAACGTGGACTTTCTCTCTGGCCTATGGCTCAGCGACGGTAGTCTATCAAGCGGCAACTTTTACGCAGCATCCTGTGCAATCGAGTCTGTGGATCGGTTTCTTCCTCTTTGCGTTAGTGGCCTTTTATCAATGGCTGAAACGTAAGGGCAGAAGAACCCAGCAGATCATTCCGGGGATCCGCATCATTACCGAGTAAGATTTGCTGAGTCAGCATGACTGAGTAATAAATGTCAGCTTAGTTAGGTCAAAGATAAAAGCAGCTTTCATGGCTGCTTTTATTGCTTTACTATCGCGGCTATAACCCAGCCGGTCAAAAACCATAGTTTTTAGCACTAGGCATTGTAACTAGTAGTGATCTGTAGGATCATGCTGGTTTTCTTAAAATTGCCATTGTTCGCAAAGAGGAATTCCATGAGTCATGTGGACACTGAAGTACGTCCGAGTAACTTTATTCGTAATATCATAGATGAAGATTTACAAAGCGGTAAGCACACGAGTGTACAGACTCGTTTCCCGCCGGAACCTAATGGCTATCTTCATATTGGTCATGCTAAATCTATCTGCTTAAATTTTGGGATAGCGCGAGACTATAACGGTCTGTGTAATTTACGTTTTGACGATACTAATCCTGAAAAAGAAGACATTGATTATGTGAATTCTATTCAGGCGGATGTGCGTTGGCTTGGATTCCAGTGGGATGGCGACGTGCGTTATTCATCAAACTATTTTGATCAGTTACACCAATATGCGGTTGAACTGATCAATAAAGGTTTGGCCTATGTGTGTTTCTTGAATGCTGATGAAACCCGCGAATACCGTGGCACGTTAAAAGAGCCAGGTAAAAACAGTCCTTTCCGCGACACATCAGTCGAAGAGAACCTCGCCTTATTCGCTAAGATGCGCGACGGTGGTTTTAAAGAAGGTGAGTGTGCGCTGCGTGCCAAAATTGATATGGCGTCGCCATTCATGTGTATGCGCGATCCTATTATCTACCGTATTCGTTTTGCCCATCACCACCAAACGGGTGACAAGTGGTGCATTTACCCAATGTACGACTTTACCCACTGTATTTCTGATGCGTTAGAACATATTACCCACTCTTTATGTACTTTAGAGTTCCAAGACAACCGTCGTTTATACGACTGGGTGTTGGATAATTTGAATGATTTTCAAGCGCCGAATCGTACTCGTCAATACGAGTTTTCACGCTTAAATCTTGAATATACCTTAATGTCTAAGCGTAAGCTAAACGACCTTGTGACTCGTAAATTAGTGTCAGGTTGGGACGACCCACGTATGCCAACGATTGCTGGTCTACGTCGCCGTGGTTACACGCCTGCGTCAATTCGCGAGTTTTGCCAACGTATCGGCGTGACTAAGCAAGAGAATATGATTGAAGTCGGCATGTTAGATGCGTGTATTCGTGAAGAACTGAACGAACATGCACCGCGTGCTATGGCCGTATTACGTCCATTGAAAGTGATCATCGAAAACTATGCTGAAGGTGAACTTGAGTACATTCAAGCGGCCGCTCATCCAAATGATGAGAGCATGGGGACGCGTGAATTAGCCTTTGGCCGTGAAATATTGATTGATGTGGCTGACTTTAGAGAAGAAGCCAATAAGCAATACAAACGCCTTGTGACAGGCAAAGAAGTGCGTTTACGTAATGCTTATGTGATTAAAGCTGAGCGTTGTGACAAAGACAGCGAAGGCAATATCACGACGGTTTACTGCACTTATGATCCTGAAACCTTAGGTAAAAACCCTGCTGATGGCCGTAAAGTCAAAGGCGTGATCCACTGGGTTGAGGCATCTACTGCCAAGCCTGCTGAATTCCGTTTATATCAGCGTTTATTTACCGATCCTAACCCAGCAGCGGCTGAGACTGTGGACGAAGTATTAAACCCTGAATCATTAGTGGTTGTGCACGGTTTTGCTGAAGCAAGCCTAGTGAATGCACCAGCAGAAAAGGCTTATCAGTTTGAGCGTGAAGGTTATTTCTGTGCTGACAGCAAAGATTCATCCGCTGATAAACTCGTGTTTAACTTAACCGTAGCGCTGCGTGATTCTTTCGAATGATTTGATAGAATAGGTTTGATTGAATTGGTTTGATGGAATGAGTCAAACAGTTCAACTCAACGAAGCTAAGTTGAATTAAGCTAAGCTAAGTCGTTCTGATCATTAATCAGACCCAAAAAAGAAGGCCTTTTAGGCCTTCTTTTTTATTGTCATCCCAAAACCACCGCCTCTGGCGGTGGTGATTGTTTTTATTGATTAGCGATAAAGCTATTGGCTGGTGTGAATTACAGTTAATTTGAGTTGTTATTGATACATAGGACCAAAGCCTAGGCTCCATAAGATAACGCTGGTTGCCATTAGCCCCACTAACAGTACTAAACCTGCGGTCACCATGGAACTGGCGTAGATAAAGCCTTTCTCTTCAGGGATATTCATAATGATCGGCACACCCGCGTACAGTAAGTACACTGAGTAAGCCAAACCAATCAATCCCACTATCATGATAAACCACAGCACTGGATACAACGCAGCTAAACCGACCATGAACAATGGCGTAGCGGTATAGGACGCGAGTTCTAACGCTTGGGTGTAGGTTGGGTTTGCATCGAAGGTTTTTGCCATCCAATAGGCTAAATAGGCGAGGGCGAATACGCCCGCAATTAGGCCTAAATACATGCCAGCAGACATAAACATGGCGCTTTGAGGTGTGAGGTAAATAGGATCGCCAGCGCCTGGGTTCCAGCCAATATAAGCCGTAGCAATATAACTGCAAATCGCAGGGATTAAGGCGATCAGTACCACATGACTTAAGCTACTTTTTAGTGCCTCATGGTTTTTTTCAATTGTGTGCCACTCTTGTTTAGGATGAGTGTATAGCCCCATTAAGTGATTCAATATCATTATAATTATCCTTGTTCAGCATTGATGAATGGCTCGCCAAACGTCAGACGAGCTGATAACAGCTCCACAATCGAGGTTAAAATGGTGTCCTGTCCCTTTAACTGCCGATTGGTGACACATACAGAAGTGAGAAGCTGTGTGATCAGGATCTCAGTTCTTTAGAGTGTAGATTATTTATTGAACAAAAAGTTCGGCGCGTCAAGTTTACTGAAGCCTAATGCTATAGCTTATGAGTAAATATGCGTAAAATAGCGCGATATTCAGAATGATATTGAGTGAGTCCATGCAGCAACTTCTTGCCCCCATCCACGCGTTTCTTCGCTGTGAAACACCGCAAACTTGGATTGATGTCGCGATAAAATCAGATTCCTTGGAAGAGTTGCTTATCGATCATTGTAACTGTGAGTTAAAAGCGGCTCAGACGGCGATATTTTTGCTACGAAAATATGCGTTAGATAAAGACAGTGGTCGAGCTCTGTTGGCGTGGGCTAAACCCTATGAAGAGTTTATCTATTCGCAAGATCATGATGTGGTGAGCTTTCTGGCGCGCGATGTGAAAAAGAATGAGCTGGTGGCCGAACTTATGCCTAAGCCAAACTTTAAGTTTGCCGCTAATTTGGTTTCACCTTTAATCCGCTTGATTAAAGAAGAGTTTCATCATTTTGAGCAAGTATTGGAATTGATGCACAAACGCAGCATTGAGTATCGTAATATTCGCGCAGGCCGTTATGCCAAAGGCATGATGAGCTATGTAACCACCCATGAGAAAGATATCCTGCGGGATAAGCTGATTGTGGGGGCGTATATTGAGGCGCGTTCGTGCGAGCGTTTTGCTAAGTTGGCGCCCTATTTAGACGGTGAGCTGAGTAAGTTTTATGTGTCACTGCTGCGCTCTGAAGCCCGCCACTATCAAGATTATCTTGCATTAGCACAGTTGGTTTCACCTGAGGATATTAGCGAGCGCGTAAAGTACTTTGGTGAGTTAGAGGCTGAGTTGATTCTGGCGCAGGATGATGAGTTTCGTTTTCACAGCGGATCGCCGCAATCAAATTAGTTTGAAAACACCTTCTCTTTAAAAATTGATGAATTAAGTCGATATAGCTAAAACGATTAACGGTTCGCTCGAACCGTTAATATGAAGCGTCTTTAACCTCAAACAAGGTCAATAAAAGCAAGCTAACTTAAGTTGTTTACTCGAAGGGTAAGGACTGCAAATTAATCCCTTCGGCGCTCACACTCAGTACACTGCCTTGCTCATACCAATCGCCCACCACAATACGTTGACAGCCATTGGCAAGTTGATGAATGGCGGGTCTATGGGTATGACCGTGGATCATATGTTTGGTGTGGGTCTTGGCAAATAACTCATCGACCGCATTGGGCTCCACATCCATGATGGTATAGCTTTTTTGCTGATTGCTGCTTTTGCTATTGCTGCGAATTTTATCGGCGATACCCTGACGGGTTTTCTTGGATAAACAACCATATAGCCAACGCGCCAGTGACAAACTGCGCAGTTTCCGAAAGCGCTGGTAGGCTTTATCTAAAGTACACAAGCTGTCGCCGTGTAAGATAACCGTCTCTATGCCGTATAAATTCAGGCACGTCACTTCGGGTAAGATTTGCATTCCTGCGGCGCGCGCATACTGCTTGCCTAACATAAAGTCACGGTTACCGTGGATGAAATAGACCGGTAGCTTTTGCGATACTTGCTTGAGTTTTTCGGCGAGTTCGAGGGCAAAAGGCAAGGCAATATCATCGCCAACCCAGACTTCAAACAAATCACCTAAGATATAGAGGGCGTCGGCATCATCGAGCTCAGTGTCGAGGAAGCGAGTGAACGCTTGGGTGATATCAAGACGATCTGCACTCAGGTGCAGATCGCCTATAAATAAAGTTCGCATCCGCAGGGATTATGCCGCAACGCTGACTTTTTCAATCACAATGGCTTCTAATGGCACATCTTGATGCATGCCACGGTTGCCAGTGCTAACAGCTTTGATTTTTTCGATAATGTCCATGCCTTCAACGATTTCGCCGAATACGCAGTAGCCCCAGCCCTGTGAGGTTTCTGATTTAAAATCGAGGAAAGTGTTGTCGTTCACGTTAATGAAGAACTGTGCAGTGGCTGAATGTGGATCAGAAGTACGGGCCATAGCGACAGTACCAGTACGGTTTGATAAACCGTTATTGGCTTCGTTTTTCACTGGCTCGTTACAACGCTTTTGGCTCATGTCTTCGTTGAAGCCACCACCTTGGATCATGAAACCGTCAATCACACGGTGGAAGATAGTGCCGTCGAAGAAACCTTCGTCAACATATTTCATAAAGTTTGCTACTGTTAACGGCGCTTTTTCAGCGTTCAGTTGCAGTTTAATGTCGCCCAAATTGGTGTGTATTGTGATCATGTTTTCATACTCTCTGTAAATAGTGGCGCGATTCTAACTTATCTCGGATTGCGCGCAAAGTGCAGTATTCAAAACCTGTCAGGCCGTGGTAGACTGACTCCTTGATTTTACACCTGAATGTATCATTGAAGAGAATATCGATGTTGAAGATTTACAACAGTATTACCCGCCAAAAACAGGAATTTAAGCCGATTACTCCCGGAAAAATCGGGATGTACGTGTGTGGTGTGACCATATACGATCTCTGTCATATTGGTCATGGCCGTACTTTTGTTTCCTTTGACATGATAGTGCGCTACCTGCGTTATGCGGGTTATGAAGTGAATTTTCAGCGCAATATCACCGATGTTGATGACAAAATCATCAAGCGCGCTAACGAGAATAACGAAAGCTGTGAAGCCTTAACCGAGCGTTTGATCGGTGAAATGCATCAAGACTTCGATGCCTTAAATATGTTGCGCCCAGACTTTGAACCGCGCGCAACCCTGCATATTGCCGAAATCATCGACATGGTTGAGTTATTACTCGCCCGTGGTCATGCCTATGTGGCGAGCGATGGTGATGTGCTTTTCAGCGTGGCTTCCTATCCTGATTACGGCCGTTTATCAGGCCAGAATTTAGATCAACTGCAAGCCGGTGCTCGGGTAGAAGTGGACGAAACAAAACAAAATCCAATGGATTTTGTGTTGTGGAAAATGTCTAAACCTGGCGAACCGACGTGGGAATCGCCATGGGGACCGGGTCGTCCTGGCTGGCATATCGAATGTTCGGCCATGAACAGCAAACATTTAGGTCTACATTTTGATATTCATGGCGGCGGCTCTGACTTACAGTTCCCGCACCATGAGAACGAAATCGCCCAGTCTTGCTGTGCCCATGACACGCCATACGTTAACTATTGGATGCACACTGGCATGGTGATGGTTGACCGTGAAAAAATGTCTAAGTCGTTAGGCAATTTCTTTACCATTCGCGATGTACTTGGTCACTATGATGCTGAAACTGTGCGTTATTTCCTGTTATCTGGCCATTATCGTAGCCAACTGAACTATTCAGAAGATAACTTGAAACAAGCTCGCTCAGCTTTAGAGCGTTTGTATACGGCCATTAAAGATGTCGACTTGACTGTCGCTGCAGCGCCAGCAGAAGAGTTTGTCGCGAAATTTAAAGCGGCGATGGATGATG
Source organism: Shewanella sp. DAU305 (assembly GCF_026802235.1). Classification (NCBI taxonomy): domain Bacteria; kingdom Pseudomonadati; phylum Pseudomonadota; class Gammaproteobacteria; order Alteromonadales; family Shewanellaceae; genus Shewanella; species Shewanella sp. DAU305. The sequence goes on along the minus strand of NZ_CP113808.1, from coordinate 3,573,246 downwards.
ACTTTAATACACCTGAAGCCTACTCAGTCCTGTTTGACATGGTACGTGAGATCAATCGCTTAAAACTGACCGATATGGCACAGGCATCGGCATTAGCAGTCACCTTGAAGCAATTAGCGGATGTTTTAGGCTTATTAAGCCAAGAGCCTGAAGCTTTCTTCCAAGGCGGCGGTAGTGATGATGAAGTGGCTGAAATCGAAGCTTTAATCGTTGAACGTAACCGTGCTCGTACTGAAAAGGACTGGGCTGCTGCGGATGTGGCGCGTAACCGTTTGAATGAGTTAGGCGTTGAGCTCGAAGATGGCCCAAGTGGCACCACTTGGCGCAAGAAATAAGCTTAGTTAGTTGTTTTCTCTCATCTAGATGAAATCTTCAGCCATAAAAAAACCTGCATCATGCAGGTTTTTTTATGGCTGAAGAACTTTAGAACTTAGAACTTAGTCGTGATATTGCTCAGCAGCGTATAAGGTGTTTTCCAATAGACTCGCAATCGTCATCGGGCCAACACCGCCGGGGACCGGAGTGATAAAGCTGGCATTTTGCGCCGCAACGTCATATTGCACATCGCCGACTAAGGTGCCGTTATCTAAACGGTTAATGCCTACGTCAATGACGATAGCGCCGGGCTTGATCCACTCACCAGGAATGAAGCCGGGTTTACCGACTGCGACAACCACGAGATCTGCGATACGAATTTTTTGCTCAAGATTCTTAGTGAAACGGTGGCAAGTGGTCGTAGTGCAACCCGCCAACAGTAATTCTAACGTCATAGGGCGGCCGACAATATTAGACGCACCAACCACGACAGCATCTAAACCATAGGTATCAACGCCGGTGGATTTGATGAGTGTCATTATGCCCATCGGCGTGCAAGAGCGCAGCACCGGAATACGCTGGGCTAAACGGCCAACGTTGTACGGGTGAAATCCATCGACATCTTTATCTGGGCGAATACGTTCGATGACTTTTGAATCTTCGATATGGGCGGGTAGTGGCAGTTGCACTAAAATGCCATCGATGGTCGGATCATCATTCAGACTATCAATAAGGCTCAGCAACTCATCTTCACTGCAACTTGTTTCTAAATCGTATGAACGAGAAATAAATCCAACTTCCTCACAGGCCTTACGTTTGCTTCCAACATAAACCTGTGATGCCGGATCGGCTCCCACTAATACTACGGCTAAACCCGGAATGCGCTGTCCAGCCTCTTTGCGGGCGGTGACTTTTTCGCTGAGCTTAGTGCGGATGGATTGAGCAATCGCCTTGCCGTCGATTATTTGGGCTGTCATGGGTGTAGGATATCCTTTATATGGGCGATGGTTAAAACAGTAGTTAACACAGAGATTGGCAATCGCGGCTATTTTAACAGGGCACAGCTACTGTGTCATGGTTAAAGCCGTCGCCAAATGGATAAAAAAAACCGGATTAGCCTGATAATTCAGCACCTAGAGTCAATCAATAAAAAAATCGTTGACGGTTGTAAAGTGAGGGGATAAGATGCGCTCCGTTCTCAGGCAGATGTGTTCATCTAGCACTGAAAATGTTATTTAAGACCTTCGGTGATTGGCGCGTCCGGTAATGCATCTTGTTTTTAGATGAGAGCGGGCCAGAGGAAACCCTCTGAGTTGATACCAAAAAAATGTAAGACCTTCGGTGATTAGCGCAGCCCGGTAGCGCATCTGGTTTGGGACCAGAGGGTCAGAGGTTCGAATCCTCTATCACCGACCACTTTATTATTGTTTGCTTCAATGAATTTGAAGATAATTTGAACTCAAATAAGCGAATGGTAGGGTTAGCTAAGTGCTTTCCAAAATCGGTTAGGATACAGAAAGTTCTGTAAACCATGCGCCCGTAGCTCAGTTGGATAGAGCACCCGCCTTCTAAGCGGGTGGTCGCAGGTTCGAATCCTGCCGGGCGTACCAGTTTCAGTGGTGATTGTAGCTCAGTTGGTAGAGTCCCGGATTGTGATTCCGGTTGTCGTGGGTTCGAGCCCCATCAGTCACCCCATTTTTTAGTACTTTGAGTACAAATTAAAAAAAGCGACCTTGTGTCGCTTTTTTTATACCCCAGATTCGGCTGTTGAGGCTCGACTCTGCAGAAAACGGTGGCTATAATGTCGCGTCTTGATAGATATCAACTATGAGCGACCTGTGCCTAAAGCCAGTAGTGGTGGGCATTGTAGTCAAATTTAATGATCAAGAAACGAATACCTGAATAGTTGATGAATCGGCTATTACAAAGGACGTTAGACAAATTTCGAGGTAAAACAATGCAAGTTTCTGTTGAAGCAACCCAAGGCCTAGAGCGTCGCCTGACCATTTCTGTTCCTGCTGAACAAATTGAAAAGCTGGTTAAAGACAGTTTACAACGTGAAGCTAAGCGTGCTCGTATCCCAGGTTTCCGTCCTGGTAAAGTGCCTATTACTGTGATTAACAAACGTTACGGAGCAGCGATTCGTCAAGACATCATGGGTGAAGTGATGCAACGTAACTTCATCGAAGCAATTATTGCTGAGAAGTTAAACCCAGCCGGTGCACCGACTTTTGTTCCAGGTTCAACTGATGGCGAAAAGTTCGAATTTATCGCTACCTTTGAAATCTATCCAGAAGTTGAGCTGAAAGGCTTAGATGCAATCGAAGTAGAACAACCAAAAGCTGAAGTGACTGACGCTGACGTTGACACTATGATTGAAACGCTACGTAAACAACACGCAACTTTCGCTGCTGTTGAACGTGAAGCTGCCGATGGCGACAAAGTGAAAATGAACTTTGTTGGCTCAGTTGACGGTGAAGAATTTGAAGGCGGCAAAGCTGACGATTTCGAACTGCAATTAGGCAGCGGCCGTATGATCCCTGGTTTTGAAGCGGGTATTTTAGGTCACAAAGCGGGTGAAGAATTTGTTATCGACGTGAACTTCCCAGAAGAATATCACGCTGAAAACCTGAAAGGTAAAGCCGCTAAGTTCGCGATCACGCTGACTGAAGTTCAAGCAGCTAACCTGCCAGAAGTAAACGATGAGTTTGCTGCTCTGTTCGGTATCAGCGAAGGTGGCTTAGAAGCCCTTAAAGCTGAAATCCGTAAAAACATGAACCGTGAACTTGAGCAAGCGTTAAAAGCTAACGTGAAAGAGCAAGTGATCAACGGTCTGTTAGCGAACAATGACATCACTTTGCCAAAAGCACTGATCGATGGCGAAGTTAACGTACTGCGTCAACAAGCAATGCAACGTTTTGGCAATCAAACGGCAAACATGCCTGAACTGCCAGCTGAATTGTTCACTGAACAAGCTGCACGTCGCGTTAAAATCGGTCTGTTATTAGGCGAAGTCATCAAGACTAACGAACTTAAAGCAGAAGACGAACGCGTACAAGGCTTGATCGCTTCTATGGCTTCTGCCTACGAAGATCCAAGTGAAGTTGTTGCTTATTACAACAGCAACAAAGAGCTGATGCAAAACATGCGCAACGTTGCTTTAGAAGAGCAAGCAGTTGAAGCACTGTTGAAATCTGCCAAAGTGACCGAAAAAGAAGTCGCTTTTGAAGAATTTATGAACAAGGCTACTGGTCGCGCATAAGCTAAGCTTGACTTGATTAGCTGTTCGCCATTTATAATGGCTCGTATGAGGCTCCTCATGCGAGCCATTTTTATTTAGGGAAGTGAATAATGCATAATGCGTCAGACATACAAAGTGCTTTAGTGCCTATGGTGATCGAACAGACTGCTAAGGGTGAACGCTCATACGATATTTATTCTCGTTTGTTGAAAGAGCGGATTATCTTTTTGGTAGGTCAAGTTGAAGAACACATGGCAAACCTTATCGTGGCGCAACTATTATTCTTAGAATCAGAAAGCCCAGATAAAGATATCTTTTTATACATTAACTCTCCAGGTGGCTCAGTCACCGCAGGCATGGCGATTTATGATACCATGCAGTTTATCAAACCGAATGTTAGCACTGTCTGTATCGGCCAAGCGGCCAGCATGGGCGCTTTCTTATTAGCCGGTGGTGAGAAGGGCAAACGTCACTGTTTACCAAACTCTCGCGTGATGATCCATCAACCACTGGGTGGTTTCCAAGGTCAAGCTTCTGACATCGCTATCCATGCCAAAGAAATCTTAGGCATTAAGAATAAGCTTAACCAAATGTTAGCCGAGCACACTGGCCAACCGCTCGAAGTGGTTGAACGCGATACCGATCGTGACAACTTTATGAGCGCGACTCAAGCCGTCGAATATGGCTTAGTTGACTCTGTGATGACGAAACGCGGCTGATTTTTGCTTTTGACTGAGCTATGCTCTGTAAAGGTTAAGCAAATTTAAGACAGGCAGTAGAGCAGACTGCAAATGAGGTAATTAATGGGCGACAACAAAAATAATGGTGACAGCGGTAAATTGCTGTACTGCTCTTTTTGCGGAAAGAGCCAGCATGAAGTCAGAAAACTCATTGCTGGCCCATCAGTGTATGTATGCGACGAATGTGTTGAGTTATGTAACGACATCATTCGTGAAGAGATTAAAGAAATCTCTCCAAAGCGCGATAGCGATAAGTTACCGACACCACATGAGTTGCGTGCACATTTAGACGATTATGTGATTGGCCAAGACAGAGCGAAAAAAGTGCTGTCTGTGGCAGTGTATAACCACTATAAGCGTTTGAAAAATGCGTCGCCTAAAGATGGTATCGAGCTGGGTAAGAGTAACATTTTGCTTATCGGTCCAACGGGTAGCGGTAAGACGTTATTGGCTGAAACCCTTGCGCGTTCACTCAATGTACCTTTCACTATGGCCGATGCCACGACACTGACTGAAGCGGGTTATGTGGGTGAAGACGTTGAAAACATCATTCAAAAGTTGCTGCAAAAGTGCGACTACGATGTAGAGAAAGCGCAGCGTGGTATCGTTTATATCGATGAAATCGATAAAATTAGCCGTAAGTCAGACAATCCATCGATCACCCGTGACGTATCGGGTGAGGGCGTGCAGCAAGCGCTGCTTAAGCTGATTGAAGGTACTGTTGCCGCGGTTCCACCTCAAGGTGGCCGTAAGCATCCACAGCAAGAATTCTTACAAGTCGATACTTCTAAGATCCTGTTTATCTGTGGCGGTGCGTTTGCAGGGCTTGAGAAAGTGATTGAGCAACGTGCACACGTTGGTTCGGGTATCGGTTTTGGTGCTCAGGTAAAAGGCGAAAAAGAGAAGGCGACGATTTCTGAAACCTTAACTCAAGTTGAACCTGGCGATTTGGTCAAATATGGCTTAATTCCTGAGTTTATCGGCCGTCTGCCAGTGGTTGCGACTCTGACTGAGCTGGATGAAGAAGCCCTAGTGCAAATTTTATCTCAACCTAAAAATGCCCTGACTAAGCAGTACAGTGCCTTATTTGAGATGGAAGGTGTCGAGCTTGAGTTCCGCGAAGATGCACTTAAAGCGATAGCACACAAGGCGATGTCACGTAAGACAGGTGCCCGTGGTTTACGCTCAATCGTTGAAAGTATTCTACTGGATACTATGTACGATATTCCTTCAGTCGATGGTGTTGTGAAGGCCGTTGTCGATGAATCAGTGGTGAAAGGTGAATCTGCACCTATCCTGATTTATGAGCACAATGAAGCCCAAGCAGCCTCTGGCGAGCAATAATTGTACTGATTGCTAATAAACTGAAAAACAAGGAGTCCAATGGACTCCTTTTTTCGTATTAGCCATTGAAACTCAATAAAGCGTCCCAATATACTCCAGTATTAATCCATTTCACCAAAACGGAATCGAACTATGACCCAAGAGCGTGAAGCGCATATCGAACTCCCCGTGCTGCCACTGCGAGATGTGGTGGTCTATCCCCATATGGTAATTCCGTTATTTGTCGGACGAGAAAAATCTATTCGATGTCTCGAAACCGCAATGGCGCAGGATAAGCAAATTATTTTAGTGGCGCAGCGTGATGCCGAACTCGATGAACCATCAAAAGATGACATCTTCGAAGTGGGTACGGTTGCCTCTATTTTACAGTTACTTAAGCTGCCAGACGGCACAGTCAAAGTGTTGGTAGAAGGCGGACGTCGCGCCCGCATTACCCGTTACACCCAAGAAACAGAGTTTTTTGTGGCTAAGGCTGAGTATCTGGAATCAGAACCGCTGGAAGACAAAGAAGAAGAAGTGTTAGTGCGCAGTGCTATTGGTCAGTTTGAAGGTTATATCAAGCTGAACAAAAAGATACCGCCAGAAGTATTGACCTCTTTATCGGGTATCGATGAAGCGGCGCGTCTGGCTGATACTATGGCCGCACACATGCCACTTAAGCTTGAAGATAAGCAATCTGTGCTTGAGATGATCAACGTTGGCGAGCGTCTGGAATATTTAATGGCGATGATGGAATCGGAGATCGACCTATTGCAGGTTGAGAAACGTATCCGTACCCGCGTTAAAAAACAGATGGAAAAAAGTCAGCGTGAGTACTATCTGAACGAACAGATGAAAGCCATCCAGAAAGAACTGGGTGACTTAGACGAAGGCCATGACGAGTTTGAAGCCTTAAATCGTAAGATTGAAGAGGCTAACATGCCCGCCGAGGCGAAAGAAAAAGCCCTGGCTGAGCTTAACAAGCTACGTATGATGTCGCCAATGTCGGCAGAAGCCACAGTTGTTCGCAGCTATGTGGATTGGATGACGTCAGTGCCTTGGAGCCAACGCTCTAAAATCAAACGTGATTTAGCGAAAGCCCAAGAAGTGCTCGATACCGATCATTTTGGTCTGGAAAAAGTTAAAGAACGTATCTTGGAATATTTGGCAGTCCAAAGCCGAGTGCGTCAGCTTAAAGGGCCAATCCTGTGTCTCGTTGGACCTCCAGGTGTGGGTAAAACTTCCTTGGGTCAATCGATCGCTAAGGCGACCGGGCGTAAGTATGTGCGTGTTGCCTTAGGCGGCGTGCGTGATGAAGCGGAAATCCGTGGTCATCGCCGTACCTATATTGGTTCTATGCCAGGTAAAGTCATTCAAAAAATGGCTAAAGTGGGCGTGAAAAACCCATTATTCTTGCTCGATGAAATCGACAAGATGAGTTCAGACATGCGCGGCGATCCGGCTTCTGCTTTATTAGAAGTCCTCGATCCTGAGCAAAATGCGACCTTTAACGATCATTACCTCGAAGTCGATTACGACTTATCCGATGTGATGTTTGTGGCAACGTCTAACTCTATGGATATTCCTGGTCCACTACTGGACCGTATGGAAGTGATCCGTTTGTCGGGTTACACCGAAGACGAGAAGTTGAATATTGCTAAGCAACATTTGCTGAATAAGCAAATTGAGCGCAACGGCTTAAAAGCGGCTGAAATTAAAGTCGAGGATAGCGCTATCGTTGGCATTATCCGCTATTACACCCGTGAAGCGGGCGTGCGTTCGCTTGAGCGTGAATTGTCTAAGATTTGCCGTAAAGTCGTGAAAATGATTTTGCTCGATAAATCAGTAAAATCTGTCACTGTGAATCAAGAGAACCTTAAGTCATTCCTTGGCGTGCAGCGCTTCGATTACGGTAAAGCCGAGTCGAAGAACCAAATCGGTCAAGTGACAGGCTTAGCGTGGACACAAGTAGGCGGTGATCTGCTAACGATTGAAGCAACGTCAGTGCCTGGTAAAGGTAAGTTAACTTATACCGGTTCCCTTGGCGACGTCATGCAAGAGTCGATTCAAGCGGCGATGACAGTTGTTCGCGCCCGTGCGGAACAATTAGGCATCAATGCGGATTTCTACGAGAAACGTGATATCCATGTGCATGTGCCAGAAGGTGCAACGCCAAAAGATGGTCCATCGGCCGGTGCGGCTATGTGTACCGCTTTAGTATCCAGCTTAACGGGTAACCCAGTGCGTAGCGACGTGGCCATGACAGGTGAAATAACCTTACGTGGTGAAGTGTTACCTATCGGTGGTTTGAAAGAAAAACTGCTGGCAGCACACCGCGGCGGCATAAAATTAGTGCTTATACCAAAAGAAAACGAGCGTGATCTGGAAGAAATTCCTGCCAATGTGATTGCCGATTTAGAAATTCGTCCCGTGCGTTGGGTCGATGAAGTGTTAAAACTGGCCCTAGAAAGACCGGTTGAAGGCTTCGAAGTGGTTAAAAACTTGGCATAACGCAAGAAATTGCGCTATCACGTTAAAAAAAATGAAAAAAGGGGCTTAACAAAGCGTAGACCTGTGGTAGCCTAGGTCTGTGGAGAGCCAGCTGCTCCAAGCCCTTGGCGCAACTGGCTTTGAGCTGTATCCAGTTTTATTTCTTTGGTTTTCGAACTCAGCTTGAACTTTGAATTCAAGCTTGTTATAAAAGCCTCCGCAGACCGCTCTAGAGACGGATTTGGTTGCGGCGCAAAAAAATTACATTCAAGGGGATGACATGAACAAATCTGAACTAATCGAGAAAATCGCATCTGGTGCTGACATTTCTAAAGCCGCTGCCGGCCGTGCACTGGATTCTTTTATCGCTGCTGTGACCGAAGGTCTGAAAGAAGGCGATAAAATTTCTCTTGTTGGTTTTGGTACTTTTGAAGTGCGTGAACGTGCTGAGCGTACTGGTCGCAACCCACAAACGGGTGAAGAAATCAAAATCGCAGCAGCTAAAATTCCAGCATTCAAAGCTGGTAAAGCACTGAAAGACGCTGTTAATTAATCATTAATATCGTAGCCTTTGTAAGGCATTCGTAATGACAAGCACTGTTTATCAGTGCTTTTTACGAATTGAAAGTAATGGAATATGAAGCTTAATTTCTACCATTACTCGGGGTTTTAGAATTTACCAGTGGTAGCGTCTGAATATTCCCCATAAATTACAGAAAGGCGCATCTCAAACTGATGCGCCTTTTTATTTTGTTAATCGCAACAAGCGAGAAATCTGATGTTAGAAAAGATCCGCGATGGTTCGCAAGGCGTGATTGCTAAAGGCATTCTCGTACTTGTGATTTTATCTTTTGCATTTGCAGGAGTCAGCAGTTACTTAGGTTCTACAACTGATGTGCCTGCAGCAGAAGTGAACGGTGACATAATCACTAAAGCTGAGCTTGAGCAGGCTTACCAAAGCGAGCGCTCTCGTATGGAGCAACAGCTAGGTGAGATGTTTGCTGCGTTATCTGCTGACGAAAAATATCTACAAAGCATTAAGCAGAGCGTATTAGAGCGCTTAGTGGCTGACAAACTGATAGATCAAGCGGCTAAGGCTATGGGTTTGCGAGTATCTGACGAACAGATTATTGCTGCCGTGAAAACTGAACCCGCATTCCAAACCGATGGCAAATTTGATAACGACCGTTATCAAGCGATTCTACGTCAGTTAGGTTATCAACCACAGGCATTCAGAGACATGATGCGCGTCGATATGACCCGTCGTCAGTTAACGGCAGCGCTAGTTGGTACTGAATTTGTGTTAGCTGGCGAAGCTAAGCAGTTAGCTGAGTTACAAGGCCAAACTCGCGATGTGCGTTATTTAGTCGTTGATTCTGCGCCATTCTTAGCGACAGCGGTTGTGACTGACGAGCAAGTGAAAAACTATTATGACGCAAACCAAGGGCAGTTTATGAGCCCTGAAATGGTGAGCTTAGAATATGTTGAGCTGAATGCGGCTGATTTTGCTAAAAATAACCCAGTTTCTGACGAAGAAGCGCAAGCTTATTACGAAGAACATAAAGCGCAATACGTGTCTAATGAGAAGCGTCTTGCCGCACACATTCTGGTTATGCCAGGTAGCGATGAAGCGGCTGCAAAAGCCAAGGCTGAAGATTTAGCGAAGCAATTAGACAGCGGTGCCGATTTTGCTGATCTGGCTAAAGCGAACTCTGACGATACCTTGAGTGCAGAGCAGGGCGGTAAACTGGATTGGTTTGAACCAGGTGTGATGGACCCCGCTTTCGATGCTGCATTATTTGCATTGAACAAAGGCCAACATTCAGCGGTAGTTAAAACTGACTTTGGTTTCCACATTATCAAGCTATTAGATGTGCAACCGGGTGTGACTGTACCGTTTGCCGATGTGAAAGCTAAGATAGTAGCGCAATTGCAAGATAAGAAAGCGGTTGATCAATTCTACAGCTTACAAAGCAAATTAGCTGATACTAGCTATGAAGTGCCAGATACGTTATCTGAAACCGCTAAAGCTGTGGGCGTCGATATTAAGACGACTCCACTGTTCTCTCGCGATAACGTTCCTGCTGCGCTGAACAAGCCAGACTTAGTTAAAGCCGCGTTCTCTGAAACTGTTATGCTGAAAGGGTTAAACAGTGAAGTGATTGAGCTTGAACCTAACCACGTGGTGGTGGTTCGTGTGAAGGAACATCATGATGCGGGCACTTTGGCCCTAGCGGAAGTGAAAGCCAATATCACAGAGCGTTTGAAGCAAGATCAAGCAAACGAAGCTGCCCGTGCGAAAGCACAAGAGCTGATGGCACAAGTTAAAGCCGGTGCAATGGATCTTGGTTTAGTGGCTAAAGCAAAACTAGGCCGCGGCGCGCAAGATGTTGATGCTGCTATTGTAGGCAAAGCGTTCCAAATGCCAACGCCAAGTACTTCTCCAGTTGTCGATACCGTGGGTTTAGCAAATGGTTATGCCGTGGTTGCGCTAGATAAAGTCAACGCTGCTGAAGGTGTGAGTGATGAGCTGGTGAATGCGCTTAAACAACGCCTGAACGCACAATACAGCGAAGCAGACTACCGTGGCTTGATAGACTCACTTAAAGCCAATGCCAAGGTGCTTTACCCTGTAGAAGAATGATTTAAGCGAGGATAGCGCGTTGAACTGGTTATCCTACTTGTAAACTTCGATTAAAAAGGCCAAGTGATTTCACTTGGCCTTTTTGTTTTTCAATGCGATGAAGTATGTCGATGATTGTGCAGTGAATAAGTTACAGCAACACAGTCAGACTCAATACGCCATAACATCAAGCGCGACGTTACAGTCGTGCTAATCATCAACGCCTATCATCACGCTGCTGGCTTTGATAAGTGCATAAGCCGAATCCCCCACTTTAAGACCTAGGCGCTCACAGGACGCTTTAGTCACCACAGAGGTCAATACCACTCCGGGTGCAAGTTCGATCGTCACTTCATTGTTTACCGCGCCCATTTCTATGGATTTGATCGTACCGCTGAGCGTATTTCTTGCGCTAATTTTCATCGTCTTTCCTTATTGAGGGATTATTAGGGAGTGATTGGTGAAAGCTAGTGTAGCGCATCTTAGTTCGGGCGTTGCAAATAAAAACGCCACTAAAAAGTGGCGTTTAACGTTGTGATAAGCAGTGACTAGCTATCGCAGTCGATTAGAGCTCGATAACGTCAAACTCAACGTATGGGTTAACGTCGGCATCGTAATCAATACCTTCGATACCAAAGCCGAATAATTTAATAAATTCAGCTTTGTATTCACGGTAATCCGTTAATTCTGACAAGTTTTCTGTGGTCACTTGTGGCCACAGATTACGGCAGTGTTGCTGAATATCTTCACGCAGTTCCCAATCGTCTAAACGGATGCGATTGTCGCTGTCAGTTTCTGGCTTAGCACCATCGGCGCGGAATAGACGCTCACTGAACATGCGATAGATTTGCTCCATACAACCTTCATGCAGACCTTCCTGACGCATTTTCTTGAATACCATAGCGATATACAAAGGCATGACTGGAATAGCCGAACTCGCTTGAGTCACAACGCTCTTCAGTACCGCGACGTTAGCGCTGCCACCAGTGGCTGACAATTGCTCATTTAAGGCTTTTGCTGCGCGGTCTAAATCCATCTTGGCCTTGCCAAGGGCGCCGTGCCAGTAGATTGGCCACGTCAGTTCAGTACCGATATAGCTATAGGCTACGGTTTTGCAGTTATCCGCTAATACACCCGCTTCAGATAAGGCTTTGATCCACAGTTCCCAATCTTCGCCGCCCATAACAGTGACAGTATCGGCAATTTCTTGCTCAGTTGCTGGCTCAACGGTGGCTTCAATGATGCAGTCTTTATTGGTATCAACCGCAGTCGCAGTGTAAGTTTCACCGATTGGTTTTAGCGCAGAACGGATAAGTTCACCAGAATCTGGCAGTTTGCGCACAGGTGATGCCAGTGAGTAAACGACCATGTCGATTTCACCGAGATCTTGCTTAATAAGTTCGATCACTTTTTGTTTTGCTTCATGGCTAAAGGCATCGCAGTTAATGCTCTTAGAATATAAGCCTTCAGCTTTAGCAAATTTGTCGAAAGCGGCAGAGTTGTACCAACCCGCAGTACCTGGTTTCGTTTCAGTACCTGGCTTTTCGAAGAACACGCCAATCGTTGCGGCATCGCTACCGAAAGCGGCGGCGATACGTGAAGACAGACCGTAACCGCTTGATGAACCAACCACTAATACCTTTTTCGGGCCGTTAGCAATTTTACCTTTAGCTTTGGTTAGCGTGATTTGTTCTTGAACGTTTGCTTCACAACCGACTGGGTGTGTAGTGGTACAAATGAATCCACGAATTTTTGGTTTGATAATCATGTTTAAGCTTCTTCTATCAAAATGACCAATAGGATAAATATTTCGGCGGGTAAATGGCACCTATTTTTAGCCAATTCACCTGATTATTTAAGTGGTTGGAGCAGTTTAACGTTTATGGACAAACAGACTTTGCTCTTGGATCAACCTCTGGGTATATTCATGTTGTGGCGAGTTAAATATCTGTTCTGTAGGTGCTTTCTCGACCATTACACCTTTGTGCAGCACCATAATTTTATCGCTAACATGGCGAATAATATTGAGATTATGGGATACGAAGATATAAGACAAGCCGAGGTCTTTTTGCAGTTTCAGCAGCAAATTGAGAATTTGTGAGCGTACTGAAAGGTCAAGCGCGGTCAAGGCTTCGTCGGCAATAATAATTTTAGGATTGAGCATTAGGGCTCGCGCTACCGCAACGCGCTGTTTCTGGCCTTCGGAAATCATGTGCGGATAAAACTCCGCATGCTCAGGTAATAAGCCCACTTTGCGCAATGTGTCGACCACTTGGGTGTGCCGCGATTGCGCCGACATTTTGGTATTAAAACGCAGCGGCTCATCGAGCAACTGGCCAATTGTCAAACGCGGGTTTAGTGAGGTATTCGGATCTTGGAAAATCATTCGAATTAAGCGGCATCTTTGCTTGATATCGCGGCTGTCTAAGGCTTCACCTTCGAAAAAAATCTCGCCGCCACTGCGGGGCTCAGCGCCGACTAAAATGCGGGCTAAGGTGCTCTTACCCGAACCTGCTTCACCCACTATGGCTAAGGTTTCGCCGCGTTGGAGCTCGAAGGATACGGGCGCTAAGGCATCGTTATATTGGCGGGAAAAGCCCCTATAACCGGTATCGTATCTTTTATAAAGATCGTTAACTTTAAGCAGTGGGGTCGTCATTGTGGGTTTCGCCGTGATAAGGGAAATGACAGGCAAAATAGCGGTCTTTAATATGACTTAAATTTGGCTGATTAACGCATTTTTTTTGGGCTTCAGGGCAACGAGGCCCTAAGCGACAACCGATTGGCAAATGCTGTAAGGCGGGCGCAGACCCTGGAAGGGTAGGCATAATCGCCTTGTGGCCACCTGAGCCTGAATAGTCGGGCATGTTGTCAAGCAGCGCCTTAGTGTAAGGATGATAAGGCTGCTTAATCACTTCGTCTGTCGGCCCCGATTCCATAACCTGACCGCAATAGAGCACGGATAAGTGATCGCACCATTGGGCTAAGGTTTCAAGCTCGTGGCTGATCAATAGAATCGATACATTTTGTAATTGATTTAATTGAGATAATAATCTGAATATCTGCGCTTGAGTGCTGAGCTCCATCGAGCTTGTGGGTTCATCGGCAATCAAGAGGCGAGGCTGATTAGCAACCGCCATCGCAATCATCACCTTTTGGCATTCGCCTTCGGATAATTCCCACGCATAGCTAGACATTACCTGTCGAGGATTTTTAATCCCGACTTTATGCAGCCATTTTTGCGCTGTCAGCCGTGCATGTCGACGTTTTTGCCAAAAATAGGCATTGGGATTCTTAGGCATAGCTTGCATCAGCTGACTGCCGACGGTTTGCGCCGGATCTAAGCTGCCCGATGGATCTTGGAAGATCATCGCCATGTCTGAACCCATTAGATTGCGGCGCTCTTTTGAGCTCATAGCCATCAAGTTATTGCCATCCCACATCATGCGATCGGCTGTGATGGTCCAGTTGGGACCTGGGATCCCAAGAATCGCTCTGGCTAACAAACTTCGTCCAGAGCCTGACTCACCGACTAGGCCATGAATTTCGCCGGCATTGAGCGTTAAGCTGACTTTTTCGAGCGCCCGCACTCTACCGTGGGGCGTATCGAGTTCAATCGTGAGATTTCGTACGTCGAGTAAAGGCATAAGTTAGTTTCTGATGGGCGCAAGCGCCGACCGTAGGCCATCGCCAACCAAGTTAATGGAAAGCACACTGAAAAGAATCGCTAAGCCCGGGATAGTTACAGCCCAAGGCGCCGTTAATAAATTATCCATACCTTGGGCGACCATAGCGCCCCATTCAGGGCTTGGTGCCTGCGCGCCTAAGCTTAAAAAACCGAGGGCGGCGATATCTAAAATGGCGGCCGAAATGGCAAGTGTGGTTTGAATGATCACCACTTCCCACACGTTTGGCATGATGACATACCAAAAAATTTGCATTGAGTTCGCGCCATCTAAACGCGCCGCTGTGACGTATTCTTTTTGCAACTCTTCATGCACTGATTGGTGTATCGAGCGCACAAATTGCGGGGTTAACGCTATCCCGACGGCCCAGAACACATTTTCAAGTCCTGGCCCCATTACCGCCACCACTAAAATGGCCATCAATAATGAGGGAATGGATAACAGCGCATCGAGTAAGTGCCCGAGGATACTGGATTTTAAGCCCCGCATCATGCCCGACAGTGATCCTATAATAAAGCCTGTGAATAATGCGGTGACGACGATCAGCAGCGCCATACCAAAGGTCAAGTGCGCGCCGTGTAATAATCGGCTGAAGATATCGCGGCCTAAATCGTCTGTGCCTAAAAAGTGTGCCACAGTGCCTGAGGGATCCCAAGAGGGCGGCAATAGCAAGGCTCTGGGATCTTGTGCCTCTGGTGGGAAGGGCGCAATCATAGGACCAAATAGCGTTAGCAAGAGCAGGAAAGCAATCGTCCACAGACCTGCCAAGGCGAAAGGATTAGCCGAAAAGTTAAGCCAAACCCGCATAGTCGGGGAGGCAATCTGATCTTCTTGATAAATTTTAACTGGTGGCATAAAGGTCTTTTCTGCTCAGTGGATTAAAGACTGTATGCAGCACTTCAATCAAGATACTTAGGAAGATAATCAATAGGGCTACGGCCAAAATACCACCTTGGATGACAGTGTAGTCCCGTTGGTAAATCCCTGACACCAGCCAAGAACCCACGCCAGGCCAAGAGAAAATCATTTCGACCACTATGGCATAACTGGCAAATGAGCCAAGCATCAACCCTAAATGTTTCAGCACGGGGATCAAGGCGTTAGGTAGGGCGTGACGTAGTATAATAGTCCCAGTATGCATGCCTCTGGCTTCGGCGGCGCGGATAAAGGTTTGATTCATTACATTCATCATCGCCGATCGCGTGCTGCGAACCACCACAGTAAAAGGTAACACGGCCAGTGTCGTGGCAGGCAAAATGATGTGCAGCAGCGCATCTTTAAATGCCGACATGCCGTATTCAGACTCAGACAACAGGGTATCTACCAACATAAAGCCAGTAACAGGTTTGATTTCATATAACAAATTGATTTGTCCCGAAATCGGTAACCAACCGAGATCGACACCAAACCAGAGCGAAAGATAAAGACCTAACCAGAACACGGGCACAGAGTAGCCCGTTAGCGTGATCGCCATAATGGTATTTTGGGTGAGCTTATGTTGGCTCTGGGAAGCAAGCACACCTAAGGGCACACCAAAGCAAATCGCGATAATGGCCGCCATCACAGCAAGTTCGAAGGAGGCGGGTAGGACAGCGCTGAGTTCTTCTGCCACTTCTTGATGAGAGGTGACTGAAATGCCTAAATTACCGCTAAGCCTTTGTTGTAGATAAGCGATAAATTGCCACGCTTGGTTTTTATCTAATTTGTAGTCCTGCTCGATTTGAACCAGTTGACTCGCCGTCGGTGTATGTATGCCAGTGAGTGCGTGGGTGCGATCCACCGGAAATAAGCCGGTGGCGTAAAATAAGACACCCACCATGACTAACGAGGTGGCAAGAAACAAATTGAGGCGGCGCAGTAGGTATTTAAACATTAATTCGCCTCCTCTTGTGCTTGGCTAGTGTGGGCGAAGGAAATGCCACCAAAAGGCGTGAGTTGCATGTCTTTGACATCATGGCGAGTTAACGCCACACGCTTGGCATGGGCCAGACTCAGCATAGGCACTTGTTCGGCTAAAAAGGCTTCTGCTTGCTGATAAATGACTTTACGTTCGCCCTGATCTGACACTTCCCTTGCTCTATCTAAGATGGCATCAAACTCAGGGTTACACCAGCGCGAACGATTGTTGTTAGACTGCATTGCGGCGCAGCTCAGCAGTGGAGTAAAGAAGTTATCGGGATCACTGTTATCAGCATTCCAGCCAATTAACACTGAATCATAGTCGTCGCGGCTGAGCCGCTGACTAAACACGCTCCAGTCGTAACTGACGATGTTCACTTTGACGCCTATGTTGGCCAGATCCGATTGAATTAATTCAGCCGTTTTTAACGCATTGGGGTTATAGGCGCGGGCAACTGGCATAGCCCAAATATCGATACTGAGATTTTTAATGCCAGCTTCTTTTAATAGGTCGCGCGCTTTTTGCGGATTGTAATCCACAAGCCCTTTGTTATTGTCGTAGGCCCAAGATGCTGGCGGCAGAACGCCTGTGGCTTCAATGGCGGTATTTTGATAAACCGCCCGCAGGATATTTTGTTTATCTACCGCATAGGCCAGTGCGCGGCGTACTCGGACATCATTCAGTGGCGGCTTTTGCGTATTAAAGGCCCAAAATGCTACGTTGAGTCCAGGTTGTGACTCAATATTCAATTCTTCATGTTGCTTGATAACGGGCAGTTCACCCGCTTTGGGCAGCGCAGATACACTGCAATCCCCCGCGATAAGTTTTGCGAGTCTGACGGTACTTTTTGGCGTGATATCAAATACCAGCATATCAATTTTTGCTGGTTCGCCCCAAAAGTCAGGATGACGGCGATAGCGAATATATTCGTTTTTCGCGTACTGAACTAAAGTGAACGGCCCTGTGCCAATGGCAAAGTGGTCGACGTTTTCAGGATGACCCAAGGCTAACTGCTGCTGCGCATATTCATCGGATAAGATCACCGCAAAGTCGGTGGCCAGATTTGATAAAAAAGAAGCGTCTTTGCGGGTTAAATAAAAGACCACTTCATGATCGTTTATCTTTTCTATCCCTTTAACTTGTTCAGAAAAGCCAATACTTTGGAAGAAGGGATAACCCGTGCGGGAGACAAAATGATAAGGATGCTGGGTATCGATAATACGCTTAAAGGAGAACAACACATCGTCGGCATTGAAGGGCCGTGTTGGGGTAAACCTCTTCGAATGCTGGAACTGCACGTTTTCCCTGAGGGTGAAGCGATAGCTTAAGCCATCATCGGACATAGCCCAACTTGTCGCCAAGGCAGGGACAAGCTTGCCTGACTGGGTATCATAATCCACTAAGCGACTATAAATTTGGTGCGAGGTGGCATCGATTGTCGTGCCAGACGTCACCAATTGTGGATTAAAAGACTCAGGGTTCCCTTCGGAGCAATACACCAAACCGGAAGGGAGTCGTTGGGGGCCACACGCGACCAACAACCAACTCATGCAAGAAACTGCAGTTGTTAGGCACAGGCGTCTAATTAGCACACTCATTTATAAATCATTATTTTATCGACTATGAACGGCTATTTTAGCAGTGCATCTCCCCCGTGGGCAATCTGCTTATGCTTTATCAAGTAAATTGTATTTTTTAAGGATGCCACGCAGTTGGTGGTAGCTTAATCCGAGCATGTCGGCGGTTTTCTTTTGGTTGTATTGGCTGCTTGAGAGCGCCTGTTGGATCAGATCCATTTCGTACTTCTCAGTTTGCTCTTTAAAATCCAGCGGAAAATTAAAGCTATTCACTGAACACTCAGTATTGACTGGTACTTCAGCCTCAAGTATCGGCGCATATTGCGGCGTACTGGCAACGGTTGTTTGCGCGACTGAGGTGATTTGACGTTCGCGGGTCTTGATCCGAGTTTTAGGTCGATAGGGTGAAGCAAAGGGATCAAGAGTGATATGGTCGATGGGCCGATTTTCACCACCATTACGGTAAACGCTGCGCTCTACCACGTTTTTAAGTTCTCGGATATTGCCCGGCCAGTCGTGGGTCATTAGTTGCTCGACCGCATGGGCACTAAAACCGCTGAACAGCTGCAGCTTTAACTGACGCGCCATGCCAACGGCGAAGTATTCCGCCAGCGTCATTATGTCTTCTGGGCGGCAACGCAGCGGTGGCAGAGTGATCACATCGAAGGCGAGTCTATCGAGCAAGTCGGCACGAAATTCGCCTGCGTCAGCAAGTGAGGGCAGATCTTCGTTGGCGGCGCAGATTAAACGAACATCACTTTGCACGGTTTTACTGCCGCCGACTCGTTCAAATTCGCCGTATTCAATGACGCGCAGAAGCTTTTCTTGGATAAGTCCTGAGGTATTGGCTAATTCGTCGAGGAATAAAGTGCCGCCGTCGGCGCGCTCAAAGCGACCTTCGTGTTTGCCTTTGGCGCCAGTAAAGGCACCTGACTCATGGCCAAATAATTCGCTCTCGAGTAAATTTTCACTCAAAGATGAACAGTTTAGCTTAATAAAACTTTGATCCCAGCGCTTAGACAGATAATGTAAGCGTTCGGCAATAAGCTCTTTACCTGTGCCACGTTCACCAATAATCAGTACGGGTTTAGACAGCGGCGCTATTTGCGACACATGTTCTAACACTTCGAGTAGGGCGTTGGATTGACCGATAAGGTTGTCTTGCTGAAATTTATTATCCACGATATTTTTTAGTCTTTCGCGCTAAAATTTGGTGAAAATGATAATAAGTGGCTTGAAGCGTAAAAGGAAGTAAAAGTTAAGATTTTGTATAAGTTGCTGTATTTAAATAAGAAATAAAAGTTGGCACGGTTAGTGTATTACCTTGTACGAGACCAACATCAATTTGAGGATAGGATTATGGGAATTTTCTCTCGTTTCGCCGATATCATTAACTCTAATATCAGCGCATTGCTGGATAAAGCCGAAGACCCAGAAAAAATGGTTCGACTGATTATCCAAGAAATGGAAGACACACTCGTTGAAGTGCGTTCTACCTCAGCTAAAGTGTTAGCTGAGAAGAAAGAGCTGCAACGTCGTATCAACCGCGTGTTAGAGCAAGTGCAAGATTGGCAAGATAAGGCTGAACTGGCACTGTCCAAAGACCGTGAAGACTTAGCGAAAGCCGCTTTAGTTGAAAAACAAAAAGCGACCGGTTTAGCTGACACGCTGAATCAAGAGTTAGCTGTTATCGATGAACATATCGCACGTTTGAAAGATGAAGTGGGTATGTTGCAAGAAAAGCTGCTCGATGCAAAAGCGCGTCAAAAGACCATTATTTTGCGCACTCAAACAGCGTCATCACGCTTAGAAGTGAAAAAGCAGTTAGATTCAAGCAAGATCGACAACGCTATGCTCAAGTTTGAGCAATATGAGCGCCGCGTCGAAGGCTTAGAAGCCCAAGTTGAATCTTACGATCTTGGCAGCAAAAAAACCTTAGCCGATGAGTTTGCGGCGCTAGAAGCGGAAGATTCTGTGAATGCAGAACTGGCAGCGCTAAAAGCCAAGGTGAAAGGTAAAGCGCCAACTAAGTCAAAAGAATAACAATTCAGAGGTGAGTTATGGATATGGACGTGCTAATGGCGCCGATTATTATTTTCATGGTGATAGTCGCGCCAATATGGTTAGTTCTTCATTATCGCAGTAAGCGACAAGTGAGCCAGGGACTCACTGAGGAAGAGTTTTCACAACTCAATGACTTGATATCCAAGGCCGATAAAATGGCGGCGCGTATCGAGACCTTAGAGGCCATTCTGGATACAGAATCGCCCGAATGGAGGGGGAAACATGAGAGGATCTAATGGCCGTACTTTGTACCGCATTCCCCAGTCAGGCAAAATAGCGGGTGTATGTGCAGGGATTGCCGAGTACTTTGCGATTGAAACTTGGTTAGTGCGAGTACTGGCGGTGTCTATCTTCTTACTCGGCGGCTCAGGTGTAGTGTTTATCATCTATGTCGCTTTGTGGGTGATTTTAGACATCAAGCCGCAAAAGCATTACGATAGAGACGATATCGAGGTGAAGAAGAAGCCGTGGCAGTCGGGAGAACCCGCAAAGCAAGCGCTGAGCGACGTGAGTCGTCAATTTCGAAGTCTGGAAGTCAGGCTACAAAATTTAGAACGTCACGTCACCTCTGACAACTTTGATTTAAAAAGACAAATCAATAGTTTGTAACCCTTCTAAAGGGCGGCCATGTCCGCCCTTGTTGCTTAATCTCTGTTTCACTCCAGTGTATAGTCAACATCACTTGACATAAGTTAACATCATTCGACATAAGGGAAGTCTCTATGGGAATGCTTGATGCCTCGCTCCATAAATTAACCCAAAAGGGCCAATCCCTGTTACATCGCACCGCGGACCGGCATCTACGTTTGGCCGTGACTGGGCTTTCTGGTGCGGGAAAAACCGCGTTTATCACAGGTTTAGTCAATCAGTTACTTAATTCTGGACCAGTCTCAACCTTACCCCACGCCCGCAACAACAGCGCTTTGCCATTGTGGCAGGTGAGCCGCGATCAGCGTTTGCTCGGGGTTAAGCGTGCCATGCAGCCGGATCTGGAAATCGCCAGTTTTGATTATCAAGCCGCCATGTTAGCGCTCACTTCCGATCCTGCGACATGGCCAGCCTCCACTCGCACTATTTCTGAATTACGACTGGCGATTAAATACCGACCGCAAAAGGGCTTACTGGCCAAGTTTTCTGATACCGCCACACTGTATTTGGACATAGTCGATTATCCTGGCGAATGGCTACTCGATTTACCTATGCTGCGCCAAGACTTCGTTACTTGGTGCCGTGCTCAACAAGTTCGTATTGAGAATCTTAAAAGCTCACCCTTGTATGCTGAGTTTGAACAATCTTTGATGTCATTAGATTTAGCCGCTAGCGCCGATGAGCAGCAATTAAAGCGGATTGCCGATCAATATCAGTTATTACTCAATGATTTAGTGCACGTGCAAGGTTATTACCAAGCGCAGCCTGGACGCATGTTATTACCGGGTGAATGGCAGGGCGCTCCCTTATTAGCTTTTTTCCCCCTGTTATTAGTTAATGATGAAAAGTTCGCAGCGCTTTCGCAAAGCGATAAACACAGTGGATTCCACGTCCTGGAAAAACGCTATCAAGAATACGTCGCTAAAGTGGTTAAGCCTTTCTATAAAAACCACTTTGCCGGTTTTGATCGGCAACTCGTGTTAGTTGACTGCTTTAGTGCGTTGAATCGTGGTAAAAAGCAATTTGAGGATATGGGCGCGGCGCTCAATGCCATTATGGAAAGCTTTCAGTTTGGCCAATCGAGTTATTTACGGCGTTTATTTTCTCCCCGTATCGACCGTTTATTGTTTGCCGCGAGCAAGGTTGACCATGTGACTCGTGATCAGCAGAGCCATGTTTTGTCCCTGCTGACAGATATGTTGAAACACAGCCAGCATTTTGCCAGTTTCGATGGTTGTAAAGTGGAGACGATGGCGATTAGCGCCATCAAGGCGACTCGCCATGGCATGGTAACGACCCAGGAGGGTGAGGTCGAAGTCGTGCAGGGGACGGGACTCAATGGTAAAGCCCTGACCTTGTTTCCAGGCGAAGTGCCCACTCGCTTACCTGAGCCTGATTTTTGGCGTGACCAAGGGTTTAACTTTGTCGGTTTTGCACCGCCGAGCAATGTCAATGTTGACCCATCTCAAGTGCACTTTGACCATATTCGTCTCGATCATATGCTGCAGTACTTACTGGGAGATAAGTTGGAATGACGCTAAAGCTATCGGATAACGCTAATGAGCAGGCTTCTAATTCTTCTGCGAACTCATTTGCACACTCAGTTGAAAATAAGCCGCTGAAAAAGCAGCAGCTGTTTGACTCACAAGTTGTTGAGCTCAAACCCAGCAAAGAGGAGCTCAAAGGGGCGAAAGCTTTTGATCCGCATACACCAGTGCAAGAAGTGGCTGCCGATATTGAGGAATTGATGGATGAAACGCTGTCATCCCATCCTAAAATGATCGATGCTAAATCGGTATCGCCTCAACTTGTAAAATCACGCCGTTGGTCTTGGCTCGCTCGTCTGGCGGTAACGAGTTTATTGCTGCTCGTAGTGGTTCAAACGGGATTAGGATTGAGGGATGCTTGGCTTGAGAGCCCTTGGTTGTTCAGTTTTTATGGTGTGGTGCTTGGGGTCGTCAGTGCGTGGGCATTGGCGGGGGCGTTTAGTGAGTACCGCAAACTGAAGCGACTCAAACAGGTTGCCGATACCCAAGAAACAGGCGCTAGGCTTGCGCAGAGCATGCAAATGGGTGAGGCAGATAGTTTTATCGATAACATAGTGTGCCACTATGGCGACAGCCAAGGTTTGCAGCAACTTCGCAGTTCATTAAAAGATGAACATAATGATGCCGAGAAAGTCTTGTTATTTGAGGACTTAGTGCTGACGGAGCGGGATGAACTGGCCAAAAAAGTCGTGCGACGTTATGCGGCTGAGTCGGCAGTGTTACTGGCGGCCAGTCCGTTAGCTGTGCTCGATATGGCAATCATCCTTTGGCGTAATCAACGTATGCTGCGTGATGTCGCCCGCTGTTATGGCATTGAACTGGGTTATTGGAGCCGGATTAAACTTATCCGCAGTATCATCATCAATATTATTTATGCGGGCACCAGTGAGTTAGTTACTGATTTAGGAACACAGCTGTTATCGGTTGAAATGACAGGTAAATTGTCTGCTCGTTTGGCGCAAGGTTTAGGGGGCGGCATGCTAACTGCGCGCCTTGGATATCAAGCCATGGCGCTGTGTCGGCCGATTGTGTTTAGGGAAGAGCAAAGGCCTAAATTGTCTAAAGTGCATCAGGAATTGTTGATCGAACTGAAGCAGTTTTCAGGCAAGCTGTTTACCAAGGAAGGCCGCGACGCATTAAAAGGCCAGTTCGCCGATGTTGATGACAAAGTACCTCGGGCAGGTAAAGAGAAGACTAAAGAGTAGATATTATTTAATATCAAACAATTAACCGATTTAAATCGGCCGAAAGTAGATGCGCTAATGGACTTGTTCCTTAGCGCATTTTTTTATGATTTTTTGCAGGTACCGAGTATGACCAAGTGCGGCTGAAAAGTGCTATGTAACAAGTTAATTACACTTTTGTGCGCTGCTATTTTCGCCATGCTACTGGCTTAAGTGCTTGGCCGCGTTATGGTAGGGCTTATTCGATAGGGCTAATGTTATCCATTGAATAGTCCATAACGCAGGTATTGAGCATCCCAAACGAACAATCAATCAAGAAGGGATCAGTTCAATGCCAATGACAAGGAGCTAGGTATGCAAGATGAGTCAGGCAAGATGTGGAAAGCGGCAACACAGGTTATTCATGGCGGCCATGAGCGTGAGGCCTTTGGCGCCTTAGTGACGCCGCTATATCAAAGTGCAACTTTTGTGTTTGAGTCTGCACAGCAAGGCGGTGAGCGATTTGCGGGTAATGAGCCGGGTTATATTTACACGCGCTTAGGGAATCCGACAACCGCCGAGCTTGAACGTAAAATGGCGATTTTAGAAGGTGCAGAGGCTGCCGCTGCAACCGCATCTGGTATGGGCGCAGTATCCGCCGCATTACTGGCTAACTTGCAGATGGGCGATCACTTAGTGGCATCCAATGCCGTATACGGCTGTACTTATGCGCTAATGACGACTCAGTTCGCTCGCTTTGGTATTGAAGTGTCCCTAGTGGACTTTTCATCGGTAACAGAAATAGAAGCGGCGATTCAATCCAATACTAAGGTCATTTTCTGTGAAACCCCAGTGAATCCCCATTTACAGGTGTTTGATTTAGCGGCAATTGCGACTATTGCCAAACGTCATCAGTTGGTCAGTATTGTCGATAATACTTTTATGACCCCATTACTGCAGAGGCCGCTGGATTTTGGTATTGATTTGGTGATCCACAGTGCGACTAAATATCTGAATGGCCATGGTGATGTGATTGCGGGGATAGTGTGTGGCAGTGAAGAGCAGCTCCATAAAGTGAAGTATGAAATCTTAAAAGATATTGGCGCTGTGATATCGCCACACGATGCTTGGCTGATCTTGCGCGGCCTTAAAACCTTAGATGTACGTTTACAGCGCCATTGCGATAGTGCACAGCGCGTGGCCGAATTTTTAGCCGAACATCCCAGTATTAACCGCGTGTATTATCCCGGACTTGCCTCTCACCCAGGGCATAAATTCATTGGTCAGCAGATGAAACGTGCAGGCGGGGTGATCGCGTTTGAACTGGCGGCAAATTTAGAGGAGGCTATGGCCTTTGTGGGGCATTTAAGCTTGTTCTCTATTGCGGTGAGCCTAGGTGATGCAGAATCCCTCATTCAACATCCAGCGTCGATGACGCACTCTCCCTATACGCCAGAGGCGAGAGCGGCGGCTGGCATTGGTGATAATCTGCTGCGAATTTCAATTGGCTTAGAAGATTGTGACGACATTATCGCCGACCTGAATCAAGCACTCGCGCGTTTGGCATAACGAGTGTCACTAATTTAAACCACCAACTATTTGAATGATAAAAGGGATGCGATTTAGCATCCCTTTTTCTATGGTTAGGTCTAGGTTCATCGGGTTAAGAGGTGAAGTTTAGCTAGGGTGAATATTTGTGGCGCCGATTTGGTATTTCATAACAGCATGGACTATTTTTGATTTGAGGCCACGGAAGTAGGAAGAGAGGCCGCAATTCATGGAATAGAGGAAGAGTTATGAACATCACCAAATGTATACCTGCGATTATGAGCGCCATGGCATTAACGGCTTTTTTAACAACGCCAGCAATCGCCGCAGACACCCCGACTAAAGCCGCCGCTAAAATGCAGACTCAGGCTAAAACTGAGGCGAGCGATATGGCATCGGATGCGAAGAAAGCTATGCCAGATGCTGCTCAAGTCAACATCAATACGGCTTCCGCCGAGCAGTTACAAGTGCTAAAAGGGATTGGTGCCGCTAAGGCGCAAGCAATTGTCGATTATCGCACCAAAAATGGTAAGTTCAATGCAATTGATGATTTAGCCAATGTCTCGGGTGTTGGGGCTAAGTTGATTGAGCAGAATCGTCATTTGATTAAGTTGTAATTATTTCAGGCGATGATTGAGCGTCATTATGTATTGAGTTTACTCTTGTTGGATTTTCTTTATACCAAGTTTGACACAGTGAAACTCAGGGAAATGTCTATAAAAGTCTGCATTTGCAGGCTTTTATCATTTCAATCACTGCACTTGCTTATAGATTGTGCAGTTAGGCGGGATATTAAGAGATCTTGTCGATTAGCGCTTGATCCCATAGGAGGCATGGGGGATAATCCTCGGCGTTCAAGCAAGCACTTTGGTTTATATCTTTCAAAGCAATGCTCGAAGTTATGGTGACCCTAGGGTCCCCCGCAATGATAACTTGTGAACTCGGCCAGGCCCGGAAGGGAGCAACCGCAGCAAGCGACTCGTGTGCCGGGGTGTCGGCTCTAGGGGAACCTCCAATTCTGCAATATCTCTGTTTTATTCTCGTTTTACTTCTCTCTATCTACTCAATTTATTTTATTCAATATACTGGCTAACTGACTATTTCTGTTTTCTGCCGTTAATCATTTATAGCGTGAATACTTTATACGCAATGGGATAATCCATTGTTTGCCTCTTTCCTGCCACTGTAACGGCTAAAATATCCTAAAAAGTCAGACCTTAGCGAGATTAACGATTGGCTTCGGCTTCTTCCTGTAATCTTTTTTGCAGATTTTGTTTTAGAAAAGCGCGGGACTTTTCGAGTGCGGTTTGGATCTCACGCTTTAATGCTTGCAGCTCGTTATAGTCTTCAAAGAAGTAGGTATCGACGAGGTGGCGTATGTAGCGCACTGGCAGTTGATTTAAGGTCACACAACATAAGTCGGCGAGATAGTCTTCAGGAAGCTCGTCCATAAGTCCTTCATCTGACAATATTTCCATTAAAAGAACTTCGTAGTAATTACGGATTTCGAGTTGCATCGTTATGCTCCATGACGGTTTTTATTGAGTTTGCTACCACAAATGGTTTGCCGCAATAAAAAGTTGGCTGTGTCTTTGGCTTAATTGTAGTGCGTCTCTGCTGTAGCCGCCGCCTATCACGGCAGCAATTGGAATATTTTCCGATTTTGCCATTGATAACACAGTTAAATCCCGTCTGAACAGCCCTTCTTGACTGATATTGAGCAAGCCGAGATCATCATTTTGATGGATATCGACCCCAGCATCATAAAGAATGAGATCTGGCTGATGGATGCGGATGAGCAGGGCGAGTGTTTGCTCCACGGTTTCGAGATACAGATTGTCATCGCTGCCTTTGGTTAGCTCAATATCATGGTGGGAATGCTGCTTACGACTCGGGAAGTTCTCTTTGCAGTGAATCGAGCAACTGATTATCCCTTGATGTCGCTGGCTGAGTGTTGCACTACCATCACCTTGATGCACATCGCAATCAAAAATCAGTACCTTGTGTACTTGCTGGCTCGCGATGGCATTTCTGGCCGCGAGGATAAGGTCGTTGAAGATACAATAGCCACTGCCAAAATCGTAATGGGCGTGATGGTAGCCGCCCGTTAGGTGCAGGCCAATACCCTGATTTATGGCCAACGAAGCCGTGAGTGTGGTGCCAGCCACAGAATGCAAGGTGCGCTCGACTAAGGCTTCACTCCACGGAAAACCAATCCGCCTGAGCGCCGCTGTTGGCAAAGTGCCCGCGATAAACTGCTCTACGTACTCGCGTTGATGCACTTGCATTACATCCTGCGCTGTCATCGCCGTTGGCGTGTGGAACTGGGCTGGTGTGGCAAGCAGATTCTCGAGTAAGTACTGCCGTAAATTCGCGTACTTGGTCGTGGGAAATCTGTGATGAGGAGGAAGCGCCAGCTTGGAATAGCTGGCGTGATAAACCAGTGGGATCAGAGTCAATATTGACTAAACCTCGTTATCGCAAGTCGTTATAGCTGTGAAATTGCCCAGCTCATAAATTCTTTACGTGTTTTCTCATCCGCTTGTAACCACCAGTATTGCAACATTTGTTGTGGATTAGCAGCTGTTGCTTTAGAAGTGTCTACGGGAGCTGTGAGTGAGGTTGCGCTAACGGTAGCCGATGTTGCCACGGGTGCTGGTGCAACGGCAACCACTGCGCCTGCTGCACCAGTTGCTGCCGCGGCAGTTCCCGATACGTCAACGGCTTGATTACCACTAAAAAGACGAGAGACAAAGCTTTCTTCTTCTAAATTGGTATTCACCACTTGGAAATTGACGTCGCCTTTGTCGCCACGGGTCAATTTGATTTGTGGGTTTTGCGCGTAAACTTTGGGTTTTTTAACGACTTTGCCTTCGGCGGCTTGGAGGTAATATTGATAGTCGCCATCAACGTCTAAGGTCACGATGAAAGGGGCTGATTTAACAAAGGTTTGGCTATCGCTAAAATCGTCTTCTACCATCTCATGGTAACGAATGGCGATTTTATGAGTGCCAGGTGTCAATTCTAAGCTGCTTTTATGATTGAACACGCTAGACTCGACTTTTTTACCATCGAGTGCAAGGTACTCAAATGACATCGGAATGTTGAGATCTGCGGCGAAGGCTGAAGCAGAACCGAGTAATACTAGCAGGCTGCTGATTGGCAAAAGTGATTTCAATTGTTACTCCTTAACGATTATTACTCTGATACGGACGTTCGAATATTTGAATGCGATCTTCTATATAACTAATAGCTTGCCTGCATTTTCCTAGACGACGATGCATCAAAAGGATGTCATTTTGCAATTTTATTTTGTCAGCACTATGACAGTTTTCAAGTTTTGATTCCATTTCTTCAATTTTTTGTTCAAATTTTTTCGCCCAATTCAGATGTTTGTTCAATTCTTCATAGATCTCATGACTATTTTGCATCACGTTATTGGCGATCCAATCGAAACCACTGGCTTGGTGAGACTGATGCTGACGCTGAGCAAAACGGGCGCGGCTACTAGCACGTTGCTGAGTTTTGGACTTAATGTCGATAGAGGTCGTCAGCAAGGCCCGTTTGACGGCGGTGAATCTGTCTTGGATCCGCTCACAGCTGAGGGCAATCGTTTGGGGGGCGAGTTTGAGCTTAATTTGTTTTTCGAGCTGTATAATGCTGCTCCGAATTTGTTCAATACAAGGGCCGAGTTGAGCGCCGTGTTGGACAAACAGCGAATGATTAAAGCGCTCCGTTTCTTGCAGGAGTTTACGCTGAGGCGGCGCGAGTCGATTATCGTGCTGCAGTACTTCTTGCTCTAGGGCTTTGAGCTGATTTTTCAGCATCACCAGTAATTGTTGGGTGTTCACAACCATGCGCTCCATGCCAAATTTGCTGCAATCATTAGCACGATCAAAATAAACAGTGGACGAATAAAGGGCATGCCAAATTTAATCGCGCAGCGGGCGCCGATAAATGAGCCTAACATCATGCATAATCCCATCCACAAACCTATTTGCCACTCTACCTGCCCAAGCCAGCCAAAGATAGTCAATGCGGTCAAGTTGCTGGTGAAGGTCATTGCACGGGCGAGGCCGCAACTGTGCAGTAAAGGCAGTTTATACAAAGAGCCGGATGTGACAGTCCAAAACGCGCCAATGCCAGGGCCGGCAAAGCCATCATAAGTGCCTAAAGCGAGTCCCTGTAGCCATTGTTGCTTGGCGGGTGGTTTGCTGGTTGGGGCTTGGCAGTTAACATCTGATATCGCATTGGGGCTGATTAAACTGTAAATGGCGATGCCAATGATCAGCAGTGGCAGGACTTTTTCGAGCCATTGGGTATCGACTAAATAGACTAAGAAACTGCCCAATACGGCGCCAATAAAGGTGGCAATAAAGGCCATGTACCAAAACGAGGGTTTAAAAAGGTGCTGACGATAATAGGTCCAAGCCGCCATTGAAGAGCCAAAACTAGCGGCTAACTTATTGGTACCTAATACGGTGTGCGGTGCAATGCCTAAGGTTAACAGTGCGGGGATCGACAATAGGCCACCGCCGCCAACAACAGCATCGATGAACCCAGCGATAAGACCTATAACTGCCAACAGGGCCCAATGACTGGGCTCGAGTAACAATTCCAAATTTTAATCCTACTCTATGACACGTCTAAAGGGCGGTAAGGCGTCCAGCAAGGACTTGCCATAGCGTTTAGTAACTAACCGCCTATCTAAAATGGTGACTCGGCCATAATCTTGCTCTTTACGCAGTAATCTACCACAACTTTGAATAAGCTTACGTGAAGCATCTGGGATAGTCAGTTGCAAGAATGGATTGCCGCCTTTGACTTTGACATATTCCGCATGGGCTTGCTCAACGGGCGAGGTTGGCACCGCAAAGGGCAGTTTAGTGACGATCAAGTTCGTCAGATAATCGCCGGGTAAGTCGAGGCCTTCGGAGAAACTGCCGGTTCCGAATAGTATGCTCGGTTCGCCTTTATCGCACTTAGCTTTATGATTCTCTAACAACTGTTGCCGAGGCGCATTGCCTTGAATAAGCAGTTCTGTGGTGAGTTTACCTTCAAGTAATTCAACCACTTTTTCCATCTGCCAGTAGGAGGCGAATAACACTAAGGTGGCCATTTCTCCTTCAATCAGAGTGACGATTTGCTCGGCAAGTTCTGCCGTATAGGCATCATCCGTCGGCTCAGTGCGCATTTTGGGTAAATAAAGTGTCGCGTTATTGGGATAATCGAAGGGCGATTGTAAGGCTAAATAACGGCTGCCATCATTGAGTGACAACCCAACTTGATGCACGAAATGGTCGAAGTTATTGAGTGCGCGCAGCGTAGCGCTACATAAAACTACGCCCGCGGCTTTTTGCCACAGCATGGATTCCAGCATAAAGCCGACTTCAATGGGCGAGGCGCTAAACAGATAATCCACTTGCTTACCTGTGATGAGCTCGACCCAGCGCGCCATAGGGGCACCTTTATGTTTATCTTCCTTGGCCATCATCTTCCACAATTTTTGTAGATTCTCGAGCCTTTGCAGCATAAATCCGGTTTCGGCTAATAGTGCTTCGGATTGATGTTTAGGAATGTCGCCATCTTTAATCGCCTCTGCCAACAGCGACAGCATTTTATTAAACTGCTTGAGGGCAAGATTAGAGGTCACAGCAAGGTTTTCGGCCAGAATAAGTAATGAGTCAGGCAGTTTGCCGTGCTCAAAACGCAGACGGTTTTCAGGATTAGCAAAGTGCTTAGTCTGGGTATCGCAGTAGTGGGCCACTTGATTGAGCTGGGCGATAAGATCGCCTAAGTGATCTTGCATCGCCTGCGCGGGAGCAATGATGTTGTTGCTCTTTATTTGGTTTTGTAACTTAGCGCAGGTTTTGCCAATTTTTTCGAGCCAGTCACAGGCGCCCCTCAGCGTGGCCTGCGCACTGGAGAAGTCCCGCGCCACAATGGGTAAGTGATGTGCCTCGTCGATAACATAAAACACGTCTTCGGGATCGGGCAAAATCACGCCGCCACCTAATTCTAAATCGGCAAATAACAAGCTGTGGTTGGCAATGAGCACGTCCCAGGTATCGACATCTTCACGGGCTTTATGGAACGGGCAATTTCTGTGGCTGGCGACCTGGCGATGACAGCTGTGTTTGTCGCAGGCGATTTGTTGCCACAGATGATCGGGCAGCGGCACGGCTAAGGTATCGATTTCACCGTTCCAGCGACCTTCGTTATAGTCTTTTAACAGGCTATGCATCATAGCCACTTGGCTATTGTCAGGCTTAGTTTGCCACATGGCCATTTGTGTACTGTTGTCGTCACCGATGAGCATCGCCAGTTTCGATAGACACACATAACGTTGTCGACCTTTGACTAGGCCAAAGCGGAAATTTAAGCCGGATTGCTCAAGGAAGAAGGGCAAGTCTTTATGCAGTAATTGTTCTTGCAGGGCGACGGTCGCGGTGGCGATACAGACTTTTTTCTTGCTCGCTAATGCCAGTGGAATGGTACCGAGAATATAAGACAATGATTTACCGATACCAGTCCCTGCTTCGACCACTATGATGCGTCTATCTTTGTCATAGTCGCCGGCGAGGGTCTTAGAGATTTCCGCCACCATATAGTTTTGTTCGCGGCGCGGCCTAAAATGAGGCAAGGCGGTAGCGATATCCTTATAGATGGCGCGGATCTGGGTTTTTACATTGTCAGGTAACATGCGTCACTACTTTATCGAATTAATGCTGTACATAATAACAGTGATTGCATAGCCTAAGAAACTTTTCTGCCATTTGGCGGCATTTAAATTGAGTAGCTATACGATTAGGGAACCCATGCGATGAAGCCTAAGGCAACAACGGCCGTTAGTGTACAAGGTCGAGTCTTAACACGCCATGCGATTCATCGTCATGGGAGTTTAGTGTTGCAGTATTATCTGGCGACCGCCCAAGGCCCTGTGCTGGTGGAAGTGCAAGGCACCGAACACATTTGTTTTTGTCATCAAACGGATGTGGCGGCTCTACAGTTACAAACGCCGGGTCAAGCATTGCGGTTTGTGCCGTTAGCGCTCAAAAGCTTTAAAGGCGGCGCCGTCAGTGGAGTTTATGCTAAATCGAGCAATAGCTTACGTACCTTACAGCGCATCGCAAAAGATGCCGACATTCCCTTATTTGAAGCGGATATTCGGCCCGAACAGCGTTATTTAATCGAGCGGTTTGTGGCGCTGGATGTGGCATTTTTAGGGCATTTCTCTGCGCCGACTAGCGACAGTCTTGAGGCTAACTCGCTGCCGGTGTTTATCGCCGAGCGGGCTAAGAGTATTGCCCCTTTAACGGCGGTGAATTTACGCTGTATCTCACTGGATTTTGAATGCAGCTTTGAGGGCTTACTCTATTCGGTGGCGCTATATAGTCAAGACAGTGGCCGAGACGAGGGGCAAGGCAGCCTCAAGCAGACTTATGAAAAAGTGATTATGGTGGGCGAAGCTGAATCAAACTCCCCCGATTATATCGAATGGGTGGCCGATGAAGCGGCGCTGATCCATCTATTAATCGCGTGGTTCCATGAGTTTGATCCTGACTTTATTATCGGTTGGTCAGTGGTGAGTTTCGATCTCGCGCTGTTGTCACGCCGTGCATTATTACACCGTATTCCGCTCACCATTGGCCGCGGCGGCGCCAAGCTTGATTGGAAAGTTGACAATAAGTTTCGCCCAGAAACCTTAGTCTTACCGGGCCGTGTGGTACTCGATGGTATCGATTGGCTTAAAGCCGCTTTTTATCACTTTGAGCGTTTCTCGTTGGAATTTGTGTCGCGGCAACTATTAGGTGAAGGCAAGGCCATTCATAACGTCGATAATCGCGTTGAAGAAATTGACCAGCTGTTTAAGACCGATAAACAAGCCTTAGCGCATTATAATCTTACCGATAGCCGCCTAGTATGGGATATTTTTACTCACACTCAATTGTGGGATTTTGCCCTCGCGCGTGCTGAACTGACAGGTTTAGAACTGGGACGGGTAGGGGCCTCAGTGGCGGCGTTTAATCATTTGTATTTACCGCATCTACATCGCGCGGGTTATGTCGCTCCTGCAGAGCCTGTGAGTCAGGGCATTGAAAGTCCTGGTGGTTACGTGATGGATTCTGTGCCGGGTCTTTATAAACACATCTTAGTGTTCGATTTTAAAAGTCTGTATCCCTCCATTATTCGCACCTTTTTGATCGATCCTAAGGGATTGATTGAAGGCTTGCAGTTGCCCGAGTCTGAATGTGTTGCGGGTTTTCTTGGCGGCCGTTTCAGTCGGCAACAGCCTATTTTACCTAAGCTAATTCAAACCTTATCTGAGCAGCGCGAAAAGGCCAAGCGTGAGCACAATGCGCCGTTATCCCAGGCGATAAAAATTATCATGAACTCGCTGTATGGGGTTTTAGGCTCTCAAGGCTGCGTGTTCCATGATGCTAAGTTGGCAAGTTCGATCACGATGCGCGGCCATCAAATCATGAAACAAACCCGCGCATGGATAGAAGAGATGGGCTATCAAGTGATTTATGGCGATACGGATTCGACCTTTGTGTGGCTTGGCAGCGAGCCTGATCTCTCAGACATTAACGCCTTAGGTAACACTCTGGCGCAGGATATCAATGCTAAGTGGCAGGCTAAAATCTGTGCTGATCACCAAGTTGAGAGTTTTCTCGAGTTACAGTTTGAGCGGCATTACGAGCAGTTCTTTATGCCAACCTTAAGAGGTTCATTAGAAGGCAGTAAAAAACGTTATGTTGGCGCGTGGCGCAATGCGAGCGATGAACTTGAGCTCACCTTTAAAGGGATGGAACAAGTGCGTAGTGATTGGAGCCCCTTAGCGCGCAAAGTCCAAGAGTCACTCTATGAGCGAATGTTTAACCAAAGGGATATCAGTGTTTATTTAGCCAGCGTGTTTGAAAAACTGCTTGATGGTCAGTTGGATAATGATTTGGTATTTCGTAAACGCATGCGGCGCAATATTGAAGATTACACAGCTAAATCTTCACCACATGTTAAAGTCGCCCAGCAACTATGCGGAATAACAGGTGATGTCTCTTTTGGCAAGCGTGGGGCGCAAATTGACTACCTGATTACTGTAAATGGACCGGAACCCTTACTGTACAGAACGTCACCAATTGATTACCAATACTACATTGATAAGCAAATTAGCCCTATTGCAGAGCCGGTATTTTCGATAATGAAACTAAACTACATGGATATTGCGTCAAAGCAGTTGCTGTTAATATAGTGTTTTTTAATGTTCCTTATGTGTTGCGATAGGTGGCGAATGTAGCGTTTTAACCTGTTTTGTAGAGGTTAACTGGTTTGTTTTTGTGATGTTAATCGACATATTCTTTAGGTTTCGCTTTGAGGGAATATTGAAAATTTGCTACCCTTTAAGTGGAAATTGTAAGGAAATATAACAACGGAATGACGTTGGTAGAACATAAACAAAAAAAGGTTAAGCACCAAATGAACAAGACGTTAGTAGCAACTGCGCTTGCAGCAATGTTTTTAGTACCATCAGTCTCGGCTATCGAGATCTATAAAGATAATAAAAATGCCGTAGAAATCGGTGGTTTTATTGATGCACGCGTGATCAACACTCAAGGGGAAACAGAGGTTGTTAACGGCGCATCTCGCATTAATTTTGGTTTTAATCGTGAGTTGACTGACGGTTGGAAAGCCTTTGCTAAATTAGAGTGGGGTGTAAACCCAGTTGGTAATAGCGATATTGTCTATAACAATCGCTTCGAATCTGTTCAAGAAGAGTTCTTCTATAACCGTTTAGGTTACGCTGGTCTGTCCCATGCCACTTATGGAACACTGACTATTGGTAAGCAGTGGGGCGCTTGGTACGATGTCGTTTACAACACTAACTACGGTTTTGTGTGGGACGGCAACACTGCAGGTGTTTACACTTATAACAAAGATGACGGCGCGGTAAACGGCGTGGGTCGTGGTGATAAAACAGTTCAATATCGCAATGCCTTTGGTGACGTTAGCTTCGCAGTTCAAGCGCAGTTAAAAAACAGCAGCTTCTACACCTGTGATACTACAGATGATATTTCACAAGCTCAGTGTCAAGCGAACTGGGAAAGCGGTGATAAAGCGGCTCAACAAGTTGAGTACAACTATACTTATGGTGGCGCACTGACCTATAAAGCTACTGATATGTTGACGTTAACTGCGGGTGTTAACCGTGGTGAGTTTGATGTGAGTTTTGGTAATGGTGAGCAAAGAACTGCCATCGATGTTATCTATGGTGCTGGTATCACTTGGGGTAACTTCGATAACGATGGTTTATATGCCGCAGCGAACTTTAACAGACAAGAAAACCATGACACTGACAATATTGGTCGTTTGATCAAAGATGCCTATGGTATTGAAAGTTTAGTTTCTTACAAGTTTGACAATGGCCTACGCCCATTCATTTCTTACAACGTGCTTGATGCGGGTAAAGACTATGTCATCCAGCCTAACTTCAATGCCGATCCAAACGATGAATTTAGACGTCAGTTTGTCGTGGTCGGATTGCACTTTGTATGGGATCCAAACACAGTCCTGTACATAGAAGCACGTAAAGATTACAGCGATTTCACCAGCGCAGATAAAGACCAAGAAGCCAGAATGGCACTTTCTGAATCTGATGGCGTAGCAATCGGTATCCGTTACACGCTCTAAGTTTCAAGGTTCTTTAAAGTAAGAAGCTTTTCAGATATTACCCCAAAAGCCAGTCAGCAATGACTGGCTTTTTTATTGAAAAGAGTCTGCCGTAATATTATAAATATGAGGTAATTTTGCTATCAATAAGCATTAATAATTAACCTGAACTCGAGGTAGGAAATGTTGAACTAATTGCCCTCCAAGTGATTGAATCTTTCGACCAAGAGAAACCCCATCACACCGGAGAGCCTATGCATAAATTAGTGGAAGTGTTTTGCGATGTCGATGAGCAAAGTTATGACCATCATCATACATTTTTTCAAATGTCTCACAACCGTGATTTCAAGAACTTCTACATCGTCTATCTCGCTCATTTCTACAAATCTGCTTTTCCCAATTTTCTCAGATATACCCGCTGTCTTGAGGTGACGCCCACTGCTTTAGTGCTGCTTAGCAGCTACTTTGCCAGTCTGAAAAGTGAACCCTCAGGTATTTGCTAGTTTGTGATATCACCATATCCTAAAACTACCTTTGTATAAATAATGACCATAAAGTGTACGCCAAAGTATACTAAAGTCGTTAATAATGCGTTATTTGTTTTTATGGTGTTGATTAAGTGTTTCATATGTGATTTTATTGCTACTGAGATTGACATGGTTGCAACTTGATTTGCGACAGAGCAATTTACGTTATCTATACGTAATGTAGATGCATAATATAAGAAAAACATGATTTATCAAGGGAGATTGACAATGTATAAGAGCAATTTGTTAGCTAATTCAGTGCGTTATGCGTTGCTAGGCGGTTTGGCGGCAGCAACATTAAATACCTCCGCGGTTCTGGCAGCAGAAGACGGCGCGAAAGTTGAGCGTATTGAAGTTACTGGTTCACGTATTAAACGTACAGATATGGAGGCGGCTAGTCCTGTTTTAGTTATGAACAGGGAAGAGATTGCTGCAACAGGTCTAGTTAGCCTAGGTGATATTTTACAAACCATACCATCAGCAGGTGCTGCCCTTAATACCGCGTTCAACAACGGTGGTAATGGCTCAACTAATATGGATTTACGTAACTTAGGTTCGCAGCGATTACTTGTTCTTGTCAATGGTCGTCGCTGGATTTCTTCGTTAGGTTCAACTGTTGATATGAACACAATTCCAACAGCTGCTGTTGAACGTATAGAGGTACTTAAAGACGGCGCCTCAGCGGTATATGGTTCAGATGCCATTGCTGGCGTTGTAAACATTATTACTCGAAAAGATTTTGACGGAGTTGAGCTTTCAGTTTACGGTGGTGAAAACTTAAGTGAAGGTGATGGACGTCAATATACAGCAGATCTTACCTTTGGGGTCACTGGTGAAAAAGGCGGCTTGTTATTTAATATGAGCCATGTGACTCAGCAACCAATTTGGGCCGGTGATCGTGATATTTCTTCAACAGGTAACAGTTCTACAACTGAAAATACCCGTTTTAGAGTTGATCCAACAACGTTAAATCAAGCTAACCAAGATGCACTTGCTTCAGCAGGTTATACTATTAGAAGTAATGGTTTATATGATTTGATGTCACTACCTGGCACCGGTGAGGATGTCGGAATAGATAAATTCCGTAATCGTGCTGGCGATGTCTATAACTATGCTCCTGATAACTATTTAGTTACTCCACAAAACCGAAATGCATTTTATGTCCAAGGCTATTATGATTTGGCTGACAACTTACGTCTAGTTAGTGATTTTATGATGACGAATCGTAAGTCATCGCAAGAACTTGCTCCTATGCCAGTAACACTTGGTGCCTCATTTGGTGCTGCGGCAAGCCGAGTGGATATACATGCTGATAATATTTACAACCCGTTTGGTCAAACATTATACGGTGATAGTGACCGTGCAGTTGCGAATGGCGAAGCAGATGGTTATGTGCCATATGCACTCCAACGTCGCATGCTTGAGGCTGGGTCTCGCCGTTATGAACAGAATGATGTTACCTATCGAGCAATGGTCGGACTGGAAGGAAATATTACTGATACCTGGAGTTGGAGTGCCCACTACATTTATGGACAAAATAGTCAAGATGAATTGACAACGGGTTTACTTAATCTTACTAGGATTAACCAGGCACTTGGTGCAAATTGTGATGCAAGTACTTCTTGTACTGCGTTGAATCTTTTTGGTGGTCCTGGTTCCATAACAGATGACATGATTGACTACATAACTTTTGATTCTGTTGGACGTTCTGGTCTAACAATGAAAGATTATGCATTTAATATTTCTGGAGACATATTTGATTTACCAGCAGGTAGTGTTGGCATGGCTATTGGCTTAGAACGTCGCGAGGAAACTGGCTACGATACTCCTGATCCTCTAACTGTGACAGGTGAATCTTCGGGGAATCAACGTGATGCAACTTCCGGTAGTTTCCGTTTGGATGAGGCGTATATCGAACTGTCAATTCCTGTGCTTGAAAGTTTAATTATTACTCCTGCAACACGTTTTTCAGATCATGATGTTTATGGTGATAATACAAGTTCAAAAGTTGGCGCCGAATTCCGTCCAATAGATGACTTATTATTACGTGCAACATGGGCTGAAGGATACCGTGCCCCGTCTATTTCAGATTTGTATGCTGGTAATGCTGACTCTTTCCCTAGTTGGTCTGATCCTTGTAATACTAGAGATAGTGATGGTAATACTTTAGATATTTCAGGTAAACCAGGTTGTTCAGGTGTACCGGATGGGTATAGCCAAGCTAATAGTCAGATTCGTATTACTCAAGTTGCATCGCCTGACTTAAAACCTGAAACCTCAGAATCAGTAACGGCAGGTTTTGTATATAACCCTTCATGGCTTGAAGGCGCAGAATTAACTTTAGATTACTACAATATTAAGGTTAAAGATGCGATTGGTCGTTATGGTTATGAAGATATTGCTACAGAATGTGCTGAAGGGACGAACACAACTTCATGTGATTTCATTGACCGTGATTCTTTAGGTAATATTGTTGATTTACGCAACTATTTACTAAATGCCAACAATTACGATGTTAGTGGTCTTGACATGTACACTGGTTATCGATTTGAAACCGGTTTTGGTAGCTTTAAGACATCTTTAGATATGTCATACGTAATTGAAAATAATTTTAATGGTAAAGATCAAGTAGGGCAACAGTACGGGGATGGCGGATATCCTCGTATTAAAGCTAACTTTTATATCGACTGGGCGATGGGTGATTGGGATGCTCATTGGAAAACACGTTATGTACACAGCATGATGAGCAATTATTATGTTGATGGTGTTTATGACTATTACGGTGTACCTGAAAGTGATTATACCAAAGAGTTTGATGCATATATGGTTCACAATATCTCAGTTGGTTATTCTTTTGCAGAGTACAATACAAATGTGAGCTTAGGTATAAATAATTTATTTGCAGAGAAACCAGAGTCAGAATATATTAATAATGATCTTGCCATGTCAACAAACAACTTCTCTGTTACAGAGTACGATGTAAACATGGACCGTTTTGTTTATTTACGCGCTACAGTAAAATTCTAACTACCTGTTAGTTTTTATTCTATCAATTGAAATTTGCTGTTTCTTGTATGTAAAAGGCCTGCTAATGCAGGCCTTTTTGATATAGACTCAAATTTGTTCCAGAATTTATATCATTACCAGAATTCAGATAATAACTGCGACCCTCTAATTGAGGTGCTGGGGGATCCCCTCATAATTGAAGTCTTCCAGCGTCATGAACTAAGTTTATATATTCGATTAATGCCTAGCAAAAAATTGACTCCTTTACCGGATATTTGTCTCTTTTGCGTACTTCCTTTCCAAGTCTAACAATTGATAGCACTGCCCGCTTTCTCACTGTATTGGCTTGAAAATATCTTTGCAATCCAAGGTGTTGTGCCGCTAACCCAATACACCACAACACAATTTCAGCGAGCATAGAGATGAGCAGCAATACATCATATCGCTTTGGACAACGGCTGCGGCTTTGTCTGAGGCTCATGCCATATTGCGGACTTTTTAAATCGCGGAAGGTTTCTTCAATTTGCATTCGTTTAGCATATAAATCGACGACCGTTGAAGGGCCAAAGTAGTCTGGCGGTAAATTTGTTGCGAGTAGCCAAGGCTCTTTACTCCCTAAGCTGTAACTCTTTTGTGCAGTGTGATTTCGCCCAGCCTTAGAAGAACGTTTATCCTTACGCAGCTTAGGTTTAGCTTTAAACAAGTGCAGGCAACATTGTAACGGAGACTTGCGCGCTAACTTGACGCTACCTATGTATTTCGCGGTTGAATTCGCTTTAGGGTAGAGGGATTTATTTGACTGCCATGATGTTTGGCCGTTGAGCATAAAACTGACATCACCGCGAACTCTACCTAGCCAAAACCAGCCATGGCGCTCGACTTCCCTAAACCAAGTATTGCGATAACCTACATCGGTGACGATGAGCGGGCAGCATCCTGGCGGCAATACGTTTGCAAGCACAGCTAAGAAAGCGTTATGACTGCGTGGGGCATTGTAATCTTCAAACAGAAAAGTGCGTTCGTACAAAGTAATGGAGCGACCTTTAACACTGATTGATGCGCGTAAGGTCATCATTCGCAGTTGTTCGCGCACATCAGACCAATCCATAAGAATAATGGGCATCGGATTTGAGTCGCATAGATACTGTGCATGCCATTGATAAATAGCGAACTTATCTTTGACAACATGTAGATTTCCCAGCAGTCGGTCAATACGCTTGATATTGTGTTTTGGTGCAACGTTACCCGTTATGTTCCGTCCTAACTGGGTTAACGAGAGTTGATTGCCATCGAGTAAAGACTCAGTAGCAACCATCAGAGAATTAAGGCGTTTTTGGTGTATTTGAGGGCATTGTTTTTTGAGTAAATCGTGTAATATGTCGATATCACGCATGATGTTGGATCTAGTAGGTTTTTGGCGAAATTGATTAGATCAAACAGCATCATGCGTGTCTACTTATTTGAATCCCATCGAATTTATGTGGGGATTCGCTAGAATGCGGGGTTATGGGAAAAGGGGTATCCACGTAATGAAGCGGGTCATCTGAAACAATGGAAAATCAATAACGGCTATCACCAGCGCTCTCTAGCAGAGACCGCCATGGGCCAAATAAACAGTTGAATAGTTACGTGATTACAATGAGCAAGTTGCAGAGGCATTGGCCGGTGTGAAGGCTATGAACAAAGTCATTAGACTGGGTATGCCCGTTCGCCAGCAAGTTGCTTAATCGCTCATAAGCCTTTGAATGATTAACTTCTATGAAATTATTTAATCAACAACGCCAATTCACTATGCCACTGCATTGATTTAGTTCAGATGTTCTTACTCCATCAGTAGATTTTTACCTATAGAAGTGAATGATGTAAAGAGCATCAACTTGAGTCGGTTTCATGTTGAAAAATGTTAATTAAAAGGAGTAAGGAGGATAAAATTAACTTGGATATATTGCTATGATTTTATTGGATTTAATTTTAAGCTGCATTAGTTTCCTCTAAAAGTTGTAACTCTAAAGACTCTTTTCTGTGCAAAAAAACACCTTTCGTAAAAATTTTTATTCATAGCGCCTCTTTACACTAGTTTTTAGTCGGCCGAAATGTTGACACAGGTCAACATTTTGTGAAATGATGCCAGCGGGTCTATGCCTTTAAGGGCGTAGGAAAGGGAAGAAAAAACTAAGAACCACAAGAGAAAGACGAACTTACAGTAATTTTTTCGGCGAGCATTAATTGCTTCTCGTTTTGTTGCTGGTAAGTTACCTTTTTATTCACTTCAAATTGGTTGGGAACTATGTCCAAGGTAAGCAATAGAACAAAAATCGCTACTGCACTTGTTGGCGTGCTGGCATTAGCGAGCAGCAACTTAGTTGTTGCAGATCCTCTTACCGACGTGCAGAAAGCGGATAGTATGATCCATGCTGATGCTGCTGCGTCGCAAAAGAACGTTGATAAGTATTTCGATCAAGCACAAGACATGCTTTTTGAGTATGGTTCTGTCGCAGATGAGCGCGAATCACTGAAATCATATAACGATTATGTTGCCAGTTTAGTCGCTGATCAACAAAAGACAATGGACTCAGTGCAAGGTGACATCAATGGTGTTGATAAACTTCGCCAAGGCGTAGTGCCATTGATGTTTAAAATGGTTGAGTCATTAGAACAGTTTGTTCAATTAGATTTACCTTTCAACTCTGAAGTACGTACTAATCGTGTTAATGAGCTGAAAAACCTACTTAATACTGCTGAAGTTACCTTAGCCGAAAAATACCGTTTAATTCTTGATGCTTATAGCATCGAGCGTGAATATGGTAGTGCGGTTGCTGTTAACCAAGGAAAATTAAACCTAGATGGTAAAGAAGTGTTGGTTGACTTCTTTAACTTAGGTCGTGTTGCTCTTTATGCACAGAGTTTAGATCAAAAGACTGGCTGGATGTACAACCCAGAATCTAAGGGTTGGGACAAGTTAGATGACAGCTATTTGCGTGAACTGACTAAAGGTATCCGCATTGCCCGTAAACAAGGTGCTCTAGATCTATTTGCGTTACCAATTCCTGCTGCGGAGACTGCACAATAATGAAGAAGTTAATTACTACAGCTGTGTTGGCTGCAAGTTTCTCTTTAACTGCTGGTATGGCTAGCGCTGCAGATGCGCCTAAGTCGATTGACCAATTATTGCAGCAAGTTAAAGTTGAACGCGCTGCAGAAGGCAAAATCAACAGCAAACGCGAGCAAGAATTCCAAGCAGAACGTGGTGATAAAGCTGCACTGTTAAAGCGTGAAAAAGATGCATTAGCCGCTGAAAAACAACGTGGTAAAGATTTAAACCAAGCGTTCTTAGATAACGAGCGTAAAATTGCTCAGTTAGAAGAAGATCTGAAAACTGCTCAAGGTGACTTGGGTGAGATGTTTGGTGTGGTTAAAGGTGAAGCCGGTGATTTCGCGGGTAAACTGGCAAGCTCAAACATCAGTGCTCAATACCCAAATCGTGATAAATTCATCGCTGATTTAGGTGCGCGTAAGCAATTACCTAAAATCGAAGAACTAGAGCAATTCTGGCAAGAGCAGCTGTTTGAAATGGCGCAATCTGGCAAAGTTGTTAAGTTCGAAGGTTCTGTTACTGGTATCGACGGAAGCGTTAAAACAACGACTATTCACCGTATCGGTTCTTACAACTTAACAGCCGATGGCAAATACGTTGTTTATAACCCTGAGTTAGGTTTAATTCAGCAGTTATCTCAACAACCAGAAGGTTACCAAGTTAGCGCGGTTGCTGACTGGGAAAAAATCACTTCAGGTACTGCACCATTTTATGTTGACCCTGCACGCGGTGTACTGCTAAACATCTTCACTAACAAAGCTAGCTTTGAAGACCGTTTAGAAGCCGGTGGTACTATCGGTTACATCATTATTGCTCTGTTAGCACTGGGTTTATTAATCTCTATCGAACGTCTTGTCACTATGACTATCATTGGCGCTCGCGTTAATAGCCAACGTAAGAACGTCGATAAGCCTGGTAACAACGCTTTAGGTCGTATCTTAAAAGTTTACCAAGAAAACAAAGACGTTGATGTTGAAACGTTAGAGTTGAAACTTGATGAAGCGATTCTGAAAGAAACTCCAGCATTAGAAGCGCGTATTTCAATCATTAAAGTACTGGCCGCTATCGCACCTATGATGGGTCTATTAGGTACAGTAACGGGTATGATTGCAACCTTCCAAAGTATCCAATTATTTGGTACTGGCGATCCAAAACTGATGGCGGGCGGTATTTCTATGGCGCTTATCACTACAGTTCAAGGTCTGGTTGCTGCACTACCGTTAATGTTAATGCATGCAGT
Source organism: Shewanella sp. DAU305 (assembly GCF_026802235.1). NCBI lineage: Bacteria > Pseudomonadati > Pseudomonadota > Gammaproteobacteria > Alteromonadales > Shewanellaceae > Shewanella > Shewanella sp. DAU305. Next base: position 3,529,846 of record NZ_CP113808.1, on the reverse strand, counting down.
TGTTGTTGCGCGTAGCAAGTCAATCGTTCAGATCCTTGAAGAGCAAAGTGCTGGTATCATCGCAGCACATGCTGAGAAGAGGGCTGACTAATGATGCTATACCTGATGGACATTTGGGATTCCGTCAGGGGCTTCATGGCCTCCGGAGGCGACGTACTCTGGCTTGTAGCGGCTGTTCTGTTCTTAATGTGGGTATTGATGCTTGAGCGTTATTGGTATCTTAATTGGATATCACCAAAGCAACATAAAGCAATCATAGCTGCATGGGACGCCAGAGAGGAAACGACCTCTTGGTATGCACACCGTATCCGTGAAGCTTGGATGTCCCAAGCGAAGCAAGATTTGAATGCACGTATGCTGATTATTAAAACCTTAGTGGCGATTTGTCCAATGATAGGTTTGTTAGGTACCGTAACCGGTATGATTTCAGTGTTCGATGTGATGGCAGTTCAGGGGACGAGTAATGCTCGTTTGATGGCGGCTGGTATTTCAATGGCGACTATGCCTACGATGGCAGGTATGGTTGCAGCATTATCGGGAGTGTTCTTCAGTACTCGCCTTGATGCAAAAATGAAGATCAGTTTAGAAAAGCTAAAAGACAGCATGCCGCACCACTAGAGAGAGATTGAACATGGCACGTAAAAAGCATTCCAGTATAGATGAGGAAGCGCAAATTGATATGACACCGATGCTCGACATCGTGTTCATCATGCTAATCTTCTTCATTGTAACAACGTCATTCGTGAAACCATCTGGTTTGGACTATAACAAACCAAAAGCTTCACAAGCGACTTCAAAGCCTTCGGCGAACATCTTTATCGGCGTCAGCAAAACGGGCGTGATCATGATGGAAAACCGTCAGGTTGATATCGAACGTGTAACTGCAAACGTTGAACGTATGCTGGCTGAAGCTCCTGAAGCTGCTGTATTGATTCAGGCTGATAAAGACGCAATGCACGGCTTAGTTGTTAAAGTTCTAGACCAAGTGAAAGCGGCTGGTATAGATAAAATTTCGGTATCTGCGGGGAACGATTAATATGCTAAGAGCACTAGTATCGATCATTATTGGTGCTGCTGTGACTTTTGGTCTGTTCGCTTTTATGGCGTTCTTGGTCGGTGGCGGCGCACAGCGCGGCGAAACATCGGCTGAGACCCCTGTAATTGAAATCACTATGGATAGACAGGATTCAAAAGCACAGAATAAGCCAAGGGTAGTGCCTAAGCCACCACCACCACCAGAGCAACCACAGAAGCCTGATACAACGCCACCTGATTCATCAAGTAATATTGATACATCAATGTCGTTCAATATGGGTGGTGTAGAAGCTGGCGGTGCAAGTACTGGTTTCAAATTAGGCAATATGATGACTCGCGATGGTGATGCTACGCCTATCGTTCGTATCGAACCTCAGTATCCAATTGCTGCGGCGCGTGATGGGAAAGAAGGTTGGGTACAACTTCGTTTCACCATCAACGAACTCGGTGGTATCGATGACGTTGAAGTTATTCAAGCAGAGCCAAAACGTTTATTTGATAAAGAAGCGATTCGCGCACTGAAGAAGTGGAAGTACAAGCCAAAGATTGTTGATGGCAAGCCACTGAAGCAACCTGGTCAGACAGTTCAGCTGGACTTTACCTTAGATAAGGGAGGCAAATAACGATGCGTAATGTTAATAAAATCGCAGCTCTATTATTGCTTTCTGTTTGTGGCGGGACATTAACGCTTTCTTCTGCGGTAGCGGAAGAAAAGTGTCCTATCGATAAACGTCAATCTAAAGCGGTAGGCGAAGGCGCAGCGAAGAAAGTTCAAAAGTCGTTCGAAGCTTATACTAATGGCCAGTTAGATGAAGCCATTGCTATTTTGCTCGAAGCTAATGCTAAGAACGACTTCGATAAGGCTTATGTTGCACGCATGTTAGGTAACTTTTATGCCGAAAAAGGCAAAATGGATACTGCGATCAAGTACCTAAAACAAGCTGTTGAAGCTGATATTTTAGGTGGCACAGATCATGCTGCAACTATGCGTCTTTATGCGGATTTGCTGTTACAAGAGAAGAAGTTTAAGGAATCGATTCCTTACTACTACAAGTGGATGGAATTCACTTGTAAATCTGACTCTCAAATATACCGTCGTATTGGTATTGCATATTCAGAGCTAAAACAGTGGGATAAAGTGATTGAAGTGGCCGATAAAGGTCTTTCATTAGCTGAAGCTCCTGATAAAGGTCTGTATCAGATGAAACTGACAGCTTACTTCAACCAGAAGAAGTATAAGAAAGCTGTTGGTGTGTTAGAAGTCATGGTGCCATTATTCCCTGAAGACGGCAGACTGTGGGTTCAATTAGCGCAGTTTTATTTGATGGTTGAAGACTATGACAAGTCTCTTGCTACTTACGATTTAGCTTATAGAAATGGTTTCTTAGAGAGCGCGGGTAACATTACCCGTTTAGCACAATTGATGGCACAGAAAGGTGCTCCATATCAAGCTGCTAAAGTTTATCAGAAACACATGAAATCAGGCTTGATTGCTGAGGATGCTAAGTCCTTAGAGATTTTGGCTGGTTTCTATCAAAATGCTAAAGAGTTTAAGCAAGCAGCTGATTATTATGGTAAAGCTGCCGCTATAAGCAAGGATGGTAAGACTTACCTGAAACAAGGTCGCTTACTAAACTTGGATGAACAATACACTGCTGCGATCCCTGTGCTTGAAAAAGCCATATCCATGGGCATTGATCATCCTGGCGAAGCAAACTTCGAATTAGCTTTGGCTCATTTAAGTTTGAAACAGTACAAGTCAGCTTATAACCGTGCAGTATTAGCTGCTAACGATAAGAAGACTGAGAAGAGTGCAAATAGCTATATCTCTTATATCAAAGAGAAAGCACGTATGCATAACATCACACTGTAATCGCTTGGCAGTTTAGCGTTTGAATTTGAAAGCCCCGAAAGGGGCTTTTTCTTTGCTACTAATTACAACACAAGCTTACTGTAAGCGGATTAAAGCTTGTGATTGATCATGGCTTTTTTCAAGATCTTGTGAGAGTTGGCTGACATTACTGAAGAGTGACTCGATTTTGTTTTCTTGCGTCGGTAAGCAAATGCAGGCGGCCAGTTTATAATCAATTGTCAGCTTATGATTTTTACCAAAATCTTGATTAAAGTCAGATATTTGTTGTTCTATTCGCTTTAACACTACCTCAGTTCCCACCTCATCTATGTTGAATAAACCCAGCGCAAAGTGATTATGATCAAGCCTCGCAATCATATCTGTTGCTCTTAATAGTGCTTCCTGCACTTGTTTGGTAAAGAATTCGAGTAAATGGGGTTGTTTGACGGTTTCATGAATGTGAGGGCACAGATACAATAGTGCCAAGCTTTGGTGTTCTCTCATGTGACGATGCCATTCTCGGTTGAATACTTCCATGAAATAGGTTTGGTTATAGACTCCAGTTTCTGGATCCCTGAAACCTGAGTTGCGGAACGAGTAGATCATAGATTAACTCCGATAGCAGACCTTGAACTAAGTATAGAAACAGTTCTGCAATAGCGGGCCAAAAAGGAGAAATATTAAAATGAAATTGGGTTTATTGGCAGGTTCGATAGCGTTAATCTTCACCCTTCAAGGCTGTTCTAAGCCTGAAGCCACTGAAGTTCAAGAAAACAGCCAAGCTAATGCAGTTGCAGAGCAGGGCGAAACACAAACGGCCGAGCAGCGTTATTTAGCGCTTGTGGATGCTTATTTTAAAGATTACCTAAAGCTTGAGCCCATCTACGCCACCTTTGTCGGCGTTAATGACTATAACGCCGATTTTGGCGGGGATCTAACCGAAGATTACCTCAAGGCTCGCCATGATCTTAATACTCACTATTTAGCTCAGGTGCGCGCGATAGATCCAAAGCAACTGCCCGCTGATTTACAGTTAAGTTATGATCTGTTTGTCTATGACCGTGATATGGCGTTAGTGGACGAAACTTTCCCATCTCGCTTTATGCCGATAAGCCAGTTCTATAGTACTGTTATTACCATGGTGCAGTTGGGTAGTGGCGAGAGTGCACAACCTTTTAATACTGTTCAAGATTATCGTAATTGGGAACAGAGAGTCGATGGTTTCATCAAGTGGGTAGCGCTTGCTGAAAATCGGATGAATCAAGGCATTGAAAGTAAAGTGGTGCTACCTCGGGTGTTGGTAGAGCGCATTATTCCCCAGTTAGACGCTATGCTAACGACTGATGCGACTCAGAGTATTTTCTACTCGCCCATTCAGCATTTCCCTGAGAGTTTTTCTGAGCAAGATAAAGCGGAATTGACAGCTCGTTATCAAGCCATGATAGCCGAACGTATCGTGCCAGCGTTGACGGACTTGCGTGATTATTTTAAGCAAACCTATTTACCTAAATCGCGGGCGACTGATGGTTGGTCTGGTTTACCTAACGGCAAAGCTTGGTATCAGCATCTGGCTAACTCACATACGACCACCACTATGTCTGTGGATGAAATTCATCAAATTGGCTTAAGTGAAGTGGCGCGAATTTTATCTGAGATGGATAAGGTACGTGAGCAAGTCGGTTTTAAGGGCGATTTGAAAGCATTTTTCGCGTCTTTATCTTCCGAACCTCAGTATTTCTACAGCGACCGTCAAGGTTTGATTGATGGTTATATGGTGTTGAAAGATAAAATCAATCAAGTGCTGCCTAACTACTTTAATGTGATGCCAAAGGCTGATTACGTGGTTAAGCCGGTTGAAAGTTTCAGAGAACAATCTGCAGCGGGTGCTTCTTATGAATCGCCTGCGGTGGATGGCAGTCGTCCAGGCGTGTTTTATATCAACACTTATAACCTCAAGGCGCAGCCAAAGTGGGGAATGACGACCTTGTCTTTACACGAGGCCGCTCCTGGGCATCATTTTCAAATTGCGATCAAGCAAGAGCTAACCGGTGTGCCTGAGTTCCAGCGTTTCAGTGGTTATACGGCTTTCGAGGAAGGTTGGGCACTGTATGCTGAGTACTTAGGTATTGAGATGGGCTTGTTTACTGATCCTTATCAGTATTTTGGCAAGCTTTCCGATGAAATGCTGCGTGCGATGCGCTTAGTGGTGGATACCGGTCTCCATTCAAAAGGCTGGAGTCGTGAACAAGCGATTCAGTACATGAAAGACAACTCGCCGATGGCTGAAAGTGACATAGTTGCTGAAGTGGAGCGCTATATGGCGATCCCTGGTCAAGCTTTGTCTTACAAAGTCGGTCAGCTGAAGATCCTGGCACTGCGCGCCCGCGCTGAAAAAGCCTTGGGTGATAAATTTGATTTAAAAGCGTTCCACGATCAAATCCTCACCTCAGGTTCATTACCTATGGCGGTCATGGAGAACAAAATCGATCGTTGGATAGCGTCTAAACAGGCTTAGCCCGTAATATGCCGTTATTTGACTTTGAAGTGAATGACGGCATTTTAAGACTTTTTTATTCAACAGAAAGTTTTTATACTGTTGATTCAAAACCTGTTAAAACGGATGTTTTAATGGGAATATCAATGATATTTGGGGCAAATGTCTCATGATCCTCACAGGAGTTTTACTATGGTCCAGGCAACAGCAAGACATTTGTTAGTCAGCAGCGAAGAGCAATGCCAAGCGCTGAAACAGCAAATATTGGAAGGTGCAGATTTTGCTCAAATTGCTCGCGCGCACTCTTCTTGCCCATCAGGTGCCCAAGGCGGCGAATTGGGGTCATTCGGTCCTGGTATGATGGTGAGAGAGTTTGATGAAGTTGTCTTCAGCGCGCCATTAAACGAAGTGCAAGGTCCAGTTAAAACGCAGTTTGGTTTTCATTTACTTGAAGTGACCAGCCGCGCGTAAGTTTTACAGCTTATTTGATACGGCAGCGTTTGCTGCCGTTTTTGTTTTATCTGCTCATCACGGAGTCACTATGCTGGAACTCTATACCGATAGATTGAAACTCAGGAGCTTACAAGATAGTGACTGGGAACATTTTTATGCGTTGCACAGCGATCCTGAGATTAATCGCTATGTGCGAGTGCCAGAGTCGCAAGAGGTGATCCGCAGTAAGTTTCAGCAGCGCTCCGATACTTGGTTTTACGGTTCTGGCGATTGGCTCACCTTAGTGATTGAGACCGTCGATACAGGGCTGTTTGTCGGGTTAACAGGCCTTTATTGTCAAAGCCTTGATGAGCAGCGTGCAGAAGTGGGTTACTTGCTGGCCGCAGAGGGCCACGGCAAGGGTTATGCGACTGAGAGCTTAATGGCGGTCATTGATTGGGCCTGCTTAAGTTTTAATGTGCATAAATTTGTTGGTCATTGCGCCAAAGATAATCATGCATCGGCGCGGGTTCTTGAAAAGTGCGGCTTCAGGCTTGAAGGCTTACTCAGGCAGCAATTCAAAATGGGTGAAAACTGGCTCGATGAATCGGTCTTCGGTTTACTCGCCGATGAAAGACGTCTCTAGCCAAATTATCTTCAGCGGATTTTGTGCGGTGCTGGTATAATGCCGCAGGTTTATTTTTAGAAGGCGTGTATTAAGTGGCGCAAATTAATCAATTGGCTTTGCATTCTGGCGAAGATTTCATTGAATTGTACAAAGTATTAAAAGTGCAGGGCATGAGCAATGCCGGCGGCGAAGCCAAGCATTTTATCGAGGAAGGTCAAGTCACAGTGAATGGTGAAGTTGAAACTCGTAAGCGTAAAAAAATTATTGCGGGCGATATCGTCAGCTTTAATGGTGAATCAGTTCAAATCATTGCGGCAGAATAAGCCTGAAACAGTGGAGCAAGATATGCAATTTCCAGATGATGACAATGGTAAAATGCTGGCCGCAATGGCTGAAGCAGGAATCGATTTAACAAAAGAGTTAGATGTTGATTTCTTTTTGGTTTTTGATGACCAACGTGATGCTGAAACGGCGTTAGAAGAACTCACAAATTCTGACTTGCAAGGCGAGCTTGAGCTGAATCTGAATGATGAGCTGGGCAAGTGGGAAATCATTGTTTGCCTCAATATGGTACCTGATTACGATACTTTGGTTGAGCAAGAAGTCATGTTGAATGATTTTGCCGCCGAATTCGGGGGTATGACCGACGGTTGGGGCGTAATGCAACACCAAGACGGTGATGACGAGTTTATGGAAGATGATGACCATGAGCATGTTCACGGTGCTCATTGCAATCACTGATGCTGATTTGCTTTGACCTTTGAGTCTAAGAAACCACCTTCTTGGTGGTTTTTTATTGCCGTTTTTTTGCGCCCATTTGCTGCACTTGTGTTCAGCACTCGATAGTCTTATTTGGCACACATAGCGTTATTGCACTTTGCTGGAATGGTGAAATTCCAAATGTTGTTTAGTGGCGATAAGGCGCAAACACTTCTAATAACCAGTCAATAAAAGCTTGGGCTTTTAACGGCAAGCTAGGGGATTTGGGTGTGAGCAGGTAATAGCGATAGGGGCTGGTGAAAGGGGCGTCAAAGGGAATGACTAAGCTGCCGTTTGCCAATTGCTCTTCGATAAAAAATCGCGGAATAAGCGCTGCCCCCATGCCACTCGCGGCGGCTTGGCTGAGCATGTAGAAATGCTCGACGCCAAAGGTTTGTACTTGGGTGAGTGTTAAGCCCACTTTTTCAGCCCAATATTCCCACAGTTCGGGTCTTGTAGTGTGTTTCAGTAAGGTGACGTGATTGATATCTTCGATATTTTGCAGTTTTGGCGCTAACGAAGGCGCGCAAACCAAACACAAATCCTCATCCATCAGTTTGATATAATTCGCGCCCTTAGGAATAGCTGTGCAGCTGCGAATCGCAATATCATAACGGCCTTGGCTAAAGTCCACGGCAAAGTCACCAATCGACAAATCGACATAAAGGTGCGGATGGCGGGACTTAAACTGCTCCATTCTCGGGATGAGCCAATTAATGGTTAAGCTTGGCAGCACATTGATGGCTAAGGTTTGTGGCTTAGAAGGCTGGCGGCGTAGGTCACTCGTTGCACTTGACAGGGTTTGCAGCGCGGCTTGGACATGGGGCAAATAGCGCTTGGCTTCATCGGTTAAACTGACTTTTTTATGTAAGCGCACAAAAAGCGCAAAACCTAAATAATCCTCTAATACTCGGATTTGTTTACTGACCGCACCATGGGTGACATGCAGCTCCTTGCTGGCTAATGTCATGCTCTGCAAGCGTGCAGCCGCTTCAAAAGCACGGAGGGAATTGAGTGGCGGCAGTTCGGTCAACATTTGATGTCCTACAGTTGGGGAATTCGAACAGGATTACAGGTTTTGTGTGAGTTTAACTCACGCAATGACGACAATAACTCCTTTGCGTTTATTTGGCAAACGCAGTCTAATGCCCAGCAATCACTCCCTTTTTTATCAGAAGAATAATAAATCATTATGGAATTTGAACTGACGCTACAAATCGCTGCGATACTTTTTGCCGTCGCTATGGTGGCAGGTTTTATCGACGCTATCGCCGGTGGCGGTGGCTTGTTGACGATTCCTGCACTCATGTGGGCTGGTTTGCCGCCTGCGGTTGCCTTAGGCACAAATAAGCTGCAGGCCTGTGGCGGCAGTTTTTTTGCGAGCTTGTACTTTATCCGTAAAGGACTCGTGGATCTTAAATCCGTAAAGTTAGCCTTGATCTGTGCGTTCATCGGCGCGGCATTAGGCACTATTCTCGTTCAACTCGTCGATACCAAAGTGCTGGAATTAATGTTGCCATTTTTGATTTTGGCGATTGGTTGTTACTTCTTATTTTCGAAAAAGATTTCTGAAGACGATAAGCATCAAGTACTGACACCTACCGCGTTTGCGTTCACTGCCGCGTTAGGTGTGGGATTGTACGATGGTTTTTTTGGTCCTGGCACTGGCAGCTTTTTTGCGCTGGCGTTTGTATCGTTAGCGGGGTTTGGTCTGGCTAAGGCTACGGCTCACGCGAAACTACTTAATTTCTCAACCAATATTGCTTCACTGATCTTCTTCGCCTTGGGCGGCAAAGTGATTTGGTTATTGGGGTTGGTCATGCTCGCAGGACAAGCGATTGGCGCAACTTTGGGTTCTCGTCTGGTTGTGACTAAAGGCACGAAGATCATCAAGCCACTGGTCGTGACTATGTCCCTTGCCATGAGCTTTAAACTCCTCGCAACGCAATATCACTTATTCTAATTGATTGTTTCTTATCAATAAGCGCAGCCTTAAATGGAGGATTAGCTAATCTTCGCGCGTAAGCTTAAGTTAATTTATCTTATCTTATCTGAGTGACGTTCACCTTGGCTCATAAGTTTAGCTGAGGTGGATATCGCTCAGAATATCCTCTAAAGATGATAGCAACGTCTCTTCCTACTTTGCAATAGGTATACTCTTTCAAGGTTTTTGAATAGTATAACCTGTCAATTTTAATGCACTTTTTAGGCTTCTCATTTTTCTATGTGCATTTAAACGCTATGTCTTTATTTAATACGATTTAACCCGATTTGCATGCGTGCAGTGTCTATCTCGTCTGCCTTATTTTTGCGTTGATGTGCCGGCACATGCGCTCAGGTTTAGCGCTACCACTTTTTTAAAAGAGCGATTATGAAATTTATCCACACCTCGGACTGGCACATAGGTCGTCAGTTACACAATCAGTCATTACTGGATGATCAAGCCTTTGTGCTCGAGCAAATTATTGCATTAGCAGATGAGCATAAGGTGGATGCTGTGATTGTGGCGGGGGATATTTATGACAGATCGATTCCACCAGCAAACGCGGTCGCGCTGTTAGATGATATGCTCAACCGCTTAGTACAAGATTTAGGCCTGCAAGTGATTATGATTGCCGGTAACCACGATGGCCATGAGCGCTTAGGATTTGCGGCAAAACAAATGGCGACAAGCGGGTTACATATTATTGGGCCTTTGAGTGCTGACATTCATCCTATTACTTTGTCGAGTTCAAGCGGTGATGTGGTTTTTTATCCCTTGCCTTACGCTGAACCTGCAACAGTTCGCCAAGTGTTTGAGTGTGAGGCATCGAGCCACGAAATGGCCATGGATGTGTTGCTGGAAAAAGTGCGTCAGCACGATAGCCAAGGCTTACCCAAAGTGGTGATCAGCCATTGCTTTTTGGATGGTGGCAGCGAATCCGAATCAGAGCGGCCGCTCAGTATTGGTGGCGCCGATAAAATATCGCCAAAGCTCTTTACTGAGTTTGATTATGTCGCCCTTGGGCATTTACACGGACCGCAATACAAAGGCGCCGAGCATGTGCGCTACTCTGGCTCGATTTTGAAGTATTCCTTTAGCGAACAACATCAACACAAGTCGGTGACCTTAGTCGAACTGGGCACGCAAACGCCGATTGATATCCGTTTATTGCCGTTAACGTCGATGCGTGATGTCCGCATCTTAGAAGGGGAGTTTGACACTTTACTCGCCCAAGGTAAAACGGATGCAAAGCGTGAGGATTACCTTATGGTCAGGCTCCTCGATAAACATGCCATTTTAGACGCTATGGGCAAACTTAGGGCCGTCTACCCTAATGTGCTGCATTTAGAGCGGACAGGCCTGATGGCGGGGCAGCAACAGGTCGCTTTGAGTCGGGATCATATCAAAAAAGGCGAGATGGACATGTTCTGTGACTTTTTCTCCCAGGTGTCTGGCGAGTCATTGACGCAGGCTCAGCAAGCCGTGATGGATGACCTCCTGACTAAGCTACACAATGAGGAGCGCCAAGCATGAGACCACTTAGCCTTTCAATGTCAGCCTTTGGTCCCTTTGCATCGACTCAGGCACTTGATTTTACCGCCCTTGGAACCAATCCGTTATTTCTCATCAACGGGCCCACAGGCGCGGGTAAGACGACCTTGCTCGATGGCATTTGTTTTGCGCTCTATGGCAAAACCACAGGTAATGAGCGTGAAGGCAGCCAAATGCGCTGCGATATGGCCGACGATAGTTTACTAACAGAAGTCACTTTCAGTTTTCAGCTCGGTAGTAACAGCTATCGTATTCGCCGGGTGCCAGAGCAAGACAGAGTTAAGAAAAGCGGTGACGGCTCGACAGTGCAAAAGCCTGAAGCGCAGCTCTTTAAAATTGACGCCGATGGCAATGAAAGCTTATTAGTTGCCAGTAAAGTGTCCGAGGCCACCGCTGAGATTGAAGCTTTGACTGGGCTCGATGTGGAGCAGTTTCGCCAAGTGATGGTATTACCTCAGGGTAAGTTTCGCGAATTGTTAATGGCGGACTCTAAAGCGCGCGAGCTGATATTTAGTCAGTTATTTCAAACGCATATTTATCGCCGGATTGAAGATACCTTAAAAAATAAGGCTGCCGACATTAGCGGCTTAGTGAAAGATCAACGCAGCCGCCGCGATGGTATTTTACAAAGTGCTGGCCTAGCATCCAATGACGAGCTAAGCAATGAATTAGCCAAGCTCACACCTGAACTTGTGCTCGCTCAAAGTGCCAAGGAACAAGCATTACAGCAGCAACAATTAATCATTAAAGCCAGCGATGCCGCCCAGCATCTACTGGCTGAATTTGCGCAGTTTGATACCTTAACTCAAACCGCTGCAGCGCTCGAGGCGCAGCAAGAAAGCATAGTCGCACAAACCCACAAACTGAACTTAGCTAAACAAGCGCAGCGTTTAGCGCCTATGGTTGAGGTGTTTTTAGCCCGTGAACAAGAAGCAAAAGCCGCCAATCTCGCCTTTAGCAATGCGCAAACGGCACTGACTCAAGCTAAGCAAGCCTTTGATGATGCTGAGCTCAAAGTGCAAGACTTACCCGTATTGGAAGCGTCGCTACTGGAGCAGGAACAAGCCAAACAGCAACTGAATACGCTGGGACCGCAGCTTAGGGAACTGGATAGACTCAATAAAACCCTCGAGCAAGAGAAAGCACAGTTAGTTAAAGCTAAAACACAACTTCAGATCAGTAAAAATGAGTTAACCGCAGTAACTCAAAAACGTCGTGAACTGGAATCGGCTTTGCCACAATTGCAGGCCAATAGCGACACTCGCCTCTCATTGCAACAGGCGCACCAGCAGCAACAGCAGTTATTGTCGACTTATCAGCAATGGCAACAAGTGGCGGCAAGGGTATCGTCGACAAAGGAAAAACTTGCCAATGCGAAAGCGCAAGGGCAACAACTCAATGCCGAGCATCAGCAAGCACAGGTTGCGCATAAAGCCCTATTATTGACTTGGCACCAAGGACAGGCAGCCATTTTAGCGCGGCAATTACAGCAAGATGAACCTTGCCCCGTCTGTGGCAGCCAAACCCATCCACAGCCAGCACAGAGCAAAGAGCCGCTCCCAAGTGATGAAGTGCTGCAATTGGCCCAAGACGCTGAAACGATGGCTCAAGATATCCTGAGCAAAGCCAGAGCGGAATATCGCGGATTACAGACACAGTTAGAAACCTTGCAGCAACAAGCGCAAGATCTCGCGGCCCAATTGGGCACAGCGGTTGATATTTCTCAAGATGAACATGCGCATACCTTGTCGCAATATGCTTTCTCACTCACGCAAGCTGAGCAAGCTCATCAAGATTTGCAGCAGTTACAGCAAGAAATTGTATTGTTGCACGCGCAGGAAACGCATCTGCAACAAAAGCTGGAGCAAGGACAAACACACGATAGTGCGCTGCAATCTAAAGTGGATTTATTGCAGGGGCAGTTGGCGCACATGCAGCAAAGCGTCCCACCTGCGCTTGCAACGCTTGAGGCATTAACCGCAGCAATCACGCAAAACCAGCAACAGATAAGCCAGATTAAACAGCAGATTGCTGACGTGAGGGCGCTTCAGCAACAAACAGGGCAAACCTTTGTTGCAGCTAAAGCTGCATTGAATGGTGCCGAAAATACCGCTGAGGCGGCATTAACTCAGCAAACGCGTGCCCAGCAGCAACTCAATCAGCAATTAGTCGCAGCGGGATTTACCGACCAACAGGCCTTATTTGCGGCCATGCTGGATGAAGATCAACTGGATGCATTAGCCAGCGAGATTGAGGCTTACCAGCAGCGCAGTGCTTTGACCAAGGCGCAGTGCGAGCAGTTAGCGCTGAAGCTCAAAGATAAAGTACCACCCGATAGCATTAAGCTCGCTGCCGAGCTTGAGTCGGCGCAGCAAGCATTACACGCAGCAGAGCAGGTATGGCAGCTGCTTCACACTCGCACAGTACTACTGACCCAAACTCAAACCCAGCTCAGTATTGCAGATACGAAAGCTAAGGCGTTAGACGATGAATATGCAGTTATCGGCACGCTTGCCGATGTGGCGAATGGGAAAACAGGCAATAAGATCAGTTTGCAGCGTTTTGTATTAAGCGTACTGCTCGACGATGTGTTACTCGAAGCGAGCCATAGGCTGCATCTGATGAGTAAGGGACGTTATCGCTTGCTGCGTAAGGAAGATAGAGCAAAGGGCAACAAGGCGTCTGGGCTCGAGTTAGAAGTGGAAGATGCCTACACCTCAAAAGTGCGCCCTGTGGCAACCTTAAGCGGCGGCGAAAGTTTTATGGCGGCCTTGTCCATGGCGTTAGGGCTATCCGATGTGGTGCAAGCTTATGCTGGGGGGATCAAACTCGACACCTTATTTATCGATGAAGGCTTTGGCAGTTTAGACCAAGATTCATTGGAATTGGCGATTCGAACCTTGATGGATCTGCAGTCTTCAGGCCGGATGATAGGGGTGATCTCGCACGTTTCTGAGATGAAAGAGCAGATAAATACTCGCATCGACATCAATAAAACCTCACATGGGAGCGAAATGACGATAGTTTTGCCTTAGTCGCTCGTTCTCTCAGAGTCCAATAAATAACCTGCTGTTTTGTATGTGTTATTTATTGTGACTCTTGCGTGTTTAACATTAGGATAATGTGCGCAAACTGAGTTGAAAATGCCAACTGGCGCATGTTTCTTGTTAATAGTCAGGTAAAAGTACGAAATAGCATTTGTCATAATGGGATTTTTGGGATAAGTTGGAAAAAATTCGGGCTTCCCTCATAGGGACTGGTTCAAAAATAAAACGCAAAGTTAACGAAAGGTGAAAAGCGTTGCAGACAGGCAAACCCAACTTTATCAACTTATCGCAAACCCGTTTGCAGAACTTATCATCGACCCAAAAAAACATTCTATTAATGGGTGGTTTGTTGATTGGCGCTGCTATGTTAATGCCGAATAATGGTCATGTTGTGCCAACTGCTCAGCGTATCCCTGTTGTCCTCGATATTGAAAGTATTCTCCCCCAAGTTTCTGAACCTGAAGTCCAAGATCAAGCAGCCCTTATTAATAACGCTCCACAGTTTGAGCGAATTATCGTTTCTGGTGATACCTTAAGTGGGTTATTTTCGAAAGCGGGTGTTGATCAGCAGACCATGTATAAGGTGTTAGAAGCTGATTTAAATATTTTGGCACTTGATACCTTATTGCCTGGTAACAGAATGCAATTTTGGCTCGATAACGAAGGCCAATTACAGAAATTAGAACTTTATTTTAACGCCGCTCGCCAAGTGGTGTTTACACGTTATGAAGACGGCAGTTTTAATGTTGAAGAAGTCAACGTTGAAGGCGTTTGGCAAAATCGTATTATATCTGGCGATATTAAAGGCTCATTCTACGTCTCTGCACAAAAAATGGGTTTAGCTGCGGCAGACATTCAGCGGATTGAAGATTTACTCAAAGAAAAATTGAATTTCGCCCGTGATTTACGCGTTGGCGATAAATTCTCTGTTTTGGTAAATGATCAATATGTTGAAGGTGAAGCAACGGGCAGTAGCCAAATTTTAGGCGTGAGTATTAAAACCGGTCGTTCTGAAATTAGTGCATTTCAATATACTGACGGCAGTTATTACGATGCCAAGGGCCAGAGTTTAGTACGTGCGTTCCAGCGTTATCCATTAGCTAAACAACCCCGCATGAGTTCCCGTTTTAATCCATATCGTAAGCATCCTATTACTGGCCGTATTTCACCCCATAACGGAACCGACTTTTCAGTGCCTATCGGGACTAAAGTGATTGCTCCTGGTGATGGTGTTGTTAGTTTAGTGACTGACCATCAGTTCGCTGGTAAGTATATTGTGATTGACCACGGTGGTAAGTATCGTACCCGATACCTGCATTTATCTAAGGCGCTTGTGCGTAAAGGTCAGCGAGTGACTCGAGGCCAAGTCATTGCTTTATCAGGTAATACTGGTCGCTCAACGGGTCCACACTTACATTATGAATTTCATATCAATGGTAAACCTGTTGACCCGTTGAAAGCGGATATTCCCATGTCTAGCAAATTAGCGAATCAAGACTTACGCACATTTACCAAAATGGTGAAGAGTCGTGAAGCTATGATGAACCTTGGCTAATAGAACTAAGTCTCGCCAAGTTTGAATAAACGATAGTACAGGATTTTCTAGAAGAGTTTATCAATGCCGATGAAATGCAAATTTCATCGGCATTTTTGTTTCCATCATTCTTCTTGTTGTAGATATTTTTCAGCTATCACAAGTATTCTTACAAGTTGTAAGGAAGCTTTAAATTTATTCGATCCGCAGTAATAGCGATTACACAGAAGGGGATAAATAGAGCGGATGTGGTGAGCTTCAGTTAGGGTGTTATAGCGAGTTATTCTTTTGACTGTTAAGAGACTCAATTTGGCAGCTGATGACCTTTAAAGTAACTAGCACTCTTTATTAGGGACTGAACAGAACTAAATACCTAGCGTTAAATAGCGTCTCTCAGCTTGCTTGGCGTCTTTGCATAACTTTCAATGCACACTTACACAGTTTACCTTTTAGAGCGGGGCAGCCACCGCAGGGAGACTTTTTAAAAGGACGTAATGCAAAGCTGTGTTCTGTGGGTAAAGGAGTGAGCCGAGTAATCATAGTTGATGAAAATGTTGCATCATTAGCGGCAATAAACTTAGCCTTTGCTAGTTTTAACTGTTTCTTGAGTGCGGATTTATTGCTATGGGCAAATTCTTGCTGTGAAATGTGCTTCGTGAGTAATTTGGTGAGGTGTTTGCGCTGAGCTTTTTTATTCGTCAAAGATTTATCAGTCAGGCTGTTCAGATTAGATAAGGATGGAATCGCTTTTCCTGAACTTGAAACAGATCTTGCCTGTATTTTGAGTAACTTTTTAGCTTGTTTTTTACACCACTTGCTCAAAAGTTTATCGATATTCTGTTTCGTCATTGTCGTTACTGAATTCTGCAGCGTGAGATACTTCAATATTCTAAATGAAAACTATTATCAGTCAAGTTGTGAGCGAAAAATATACTAAGGTCAGGTGTCGGCTTTATCTGCGGAATAAGGGGATATGTTGGCGTCGATACAGGTCAATAATAAGCGTAAATCAAATTCAAACTGGTGATAATCCGGCTCCATATGAGTACACAAATTATAGAAAGCCTTGTTGTGATCTTTTTCTTTTAAATGGGCTAATTCGTGTACAACGACCATACGCAATAAGGGTTCCGGTACACGCTTTAAACGTGAAGAGATGCGAATTTCGTTCTTAGCTTTGATTTTATTGCCTTGAACTCGCACGACATAGGAATGTAAGCCAAGTGCATGATGACTAATGTTAATTTTGTCATCAAAGATCACTTTCGAGAGCGGGGACGACTGGCGTAAAAATTGGTTTTTAATCGCTTGGGTGTAGTCGTACAGCGCTTTATCACTGCGAACGCTATGTATGACAGGATGACGTTTCAACAGTAGCTTGGGTAATGTGCCAGCATCAAGATGTTGCTGTACCTGCTGTTGGATATCTGGGCTGTAACCGCTTAAGTATTTTAATGGATTCATAGGGCATTTGGCTCCGAATGACTTCGGAGCCTGAGTCATCGCATTACTTAAACTTTGCCGAAAATACGGCGATTTTGCTGGGCGTAAGCGGCTTCGAAAGCTAACTGCTGCACTTTTTTAAGATCTAAACTATCGAAATCAACCTGCGGTGGATTGCGCTTGTTTTGCTCTTTGATAGTGACAGGAGACAGTAAGCTGACAGGTAATTCACCTAATTGAATCGCGGCTTCAAGTTTAAAACTTGTGGCTGAGCCCGCCAATTTACCTTTTTGTTCACGTTCAATGATGACAACTTCATCAACGCGATAATCTTGCATAAGCTTATGAAAAGCGAAGTGAAACTCACGAATAGCTTCTGTGGTAGCAGATTGGGAAACGGTGAAAGACACCTTACGGCATTCTGGCACATTGAAGGTTTCACCTTCATAGCTCAATAAACTGATAATGGCTTCGCCACCTTTTAATTCAACACCACAAACTCTCATGTTACACCTTCAAAATATCGATAATAGCGCTATTGTAGCTGGAAATGACGTGAGGATCAGTGTTTACCCTGCGCTTTTGATTCGCTTGGCGACAGACTGATGCGCTTAGTGCGTCAATTCCCAGTATTCGATCAGCCAATGTATTGTGTATCAGAGATAAAATCTGATGTTAAATCCACCGGCATGTATGCTTTAATTTGTTCTAAACTTCTTCTGTATCATTGTCTTGCAGTAATTTCGCCGCAGCAGGCTTTTTACGCATTGGTGCATCGCCAATGTCCACGCCCGTGATAAAACGCTTATCCCGTGAAGGCGCAGGTGTGGCTGCTTTAGTTCTTTTGCTCTTACCTTTAGCAAGCTCGGCTTTAGCAACACGTTTTGCTGGTGTCTGTTTGGCTTTGCTTTTTAGACCACTAAATTTAGCTTCTAGACCTGGAATCGTACTGATCTCAAAGGTCTTTCTAAGGAAGACTTGGACTTTCTTAAAGTTGTCCCAATCTTTAGGTCCGACGAGCGATATCGCATCACCTTTTGCCCCAGCACGGCCAGTACGGCCGATACGATGCACGTATTCTTCGGCAAATTTAGGCATGTCGAAGTTAACAACTAAGGACACATTGAGCAAATCAAGGCCACGAGAGGCGACATCGGTCGTCACTAGGACTTGTTGTTGGCCACGGGCAAATTGGTCCATGATTTGGTTGCGTGCGGCTTGCTTTAAATCACCGCTGAGTGCTGCGGTTGCAAAACCTTGCTCAATTAATTTAGCGGCTAAGCGTTCTGTATCTGGGCGTGTCGCGGTAAAGATGATCACTTGCTTATGGGTTTCATCTTTGAGCAAACGCGCTAATAACGCTTCTTTATGGTCTAAGTGGTCACATAAGAAGATGCGTTGGTGAATGTCGTTATGCTCAGAGTGAGCCGCGCCAATCGCTACGTGCGCTGGATTTTTTAACAGCGTTGCCGCGATATCATTGATTTCGTCATGATCTAATGTTGCAGAAAACATCAGCGTTTGACGACGTTTATGATCGGCAGCATCGTTGATGGCTTTTAACTGCGGGGCAAAGCCTAAATCTAACATGCGGTCGGCTTCATCGAGCACGAGTAATTCTAAGCCATTTAGGAATAGATGTTTTTGCTCTAAATGATCGGCGATACGACCTGGCGTCGCGACAATGAAATGCGGCTCTTTCGCTAGGGCTTTAGCTTGATCGTTAAAGTTTTCACCGCCCAGAACGCTGATGGCCTTGTATTGGGTGTTGGCGACCAGCAGGCGAAGCTGACTATACACTTGATGTGCTAGTTCGCGGGTCGGTAATAAAATCAATACTCTAGGATCGCGTTTTGACAGTGAGCGGGTAGAAATGACTCTTTGCAATGCGGGTAACAAAAACGCTAAGGTTTTACCTGAGCCCGTTTTTGATGACGCCATTAAATCTTTACCTGCCAATGCGATAGGCAGTGCTTGTTCCTGGATGGCGGTGGGTTCTGTGATCCCCATATGTTTTATGCTTTGAAGCAGACGCTGGTCCAGAGAAAAATCGGTAAATTGCAAAGGTATATCCCCTAAATCTTAGTAAGGGCAGATTATAGCCTTAATCGCCCTAACTCAGCTATCCACATCGATGATTATCTCTGCTTCACGCATGGATTTATCGCGAAAGTGTGTCATTTACACTTAGTTGCCGGCATTTGTTTACATCGATGTTACAAGTACTTAATTGCCTTAGCTTCACCAATTGACAGTGGATATGAAAGGATTTTACGTTATCGTGTAGTGGATTGAGTAACAGGAGAATGATTTATGGCTAACGGAACAACCCCTTCGGTTGGTATTGCCTTGGGCAGTGGCGCTGCGAAAGGTTGGGCGCACATTGGCGTGTTGAATGGTCTTGCCGCCATGGGGATCAAACCCGATAAAGTTGCGGGATGTTCGGTGGGCGCTTTAGTGGGCGCCGCGTACGCCCATGACCATTTACCTGAATTAGAAGAATGGGTGCGGAGTTTCTCTAGCTGGGACGTGCTTGGCTTGATGGACATTCGATGGCGTAAAGGCGGTCTTATCGGCGGTGATAAAGTATTTGATGTGCTGCAAGCTCGAATAGGGGATGTGAATATTGAGAACCTCAATCGTCCCTTTGCGGCGGTTGCGACCGACTTGTACTCCGGGCAGGAGATTTGGTTTACTGAAGGGGATTTACGTCAAGCGGTGCGGGCTTCTTGCTCTATGCCGGGGATTTTGGCGCCCGTGAGACAAGGTGACCGCTGGCTTGTCGATGGTGCTGTGGTGAATCCAGTGCCTGTTTCTGTTAGCCGTGCCATGGGCGTTGATGTGGTGATAGCCGTGGATTTATATGGTTATCATTCTGGTCGCATCCAAGTATTGCCGGTGAGCATGACGAGCCAAAAAAACGTTGAAGCTGAAATGGATATGCCTGCGCGACAAGAAACTGGATTTATGGATTTGTTTGCCCGTGGCCGAGATTATGTTAGCAATCTGACCGATAAGTTTTCACTTGGCACTAAATCAAATCCAGGCATGATCGCTGTAATGTCGCAATCTATGGGCATTTTAGAGCAAAGACATAAACGGGCGCGCTTGATGGGCGATCCGCCAGATATTTGTATTGTGCCTGAGGTCGGCAATATCGGCACTATGGAGTTTCACCGTGCCGATGAGGCGATTGCCGCTGGCGAGGCTGCCGTTGAAAAGGTGGCCCACTTGATTGAAGCTGCGATGTGGAAGGGCTAATCCGTTAAAAGATAAACAGTTGACTATCAAATAGAAACAGTCGGTACAACTCGCGTTATACCGACTTTTTGCTCTCTAAAACTGAGTCTTGCTATCTAAAACTGAGCATTTATGTCGCTTTGATGGCGAGTTACGCTAATTTCACCAACATTTTACCGCGATTCTTACCTTCAAACAGACCGATAAAGGCATCAGGTGCTTGTTCAAGCCCTTGATAAATGGTTTGTTCAGCTTTTACTTTACCTTCAGCTAACCATTGAGCCATTTTAGCGGCAAATTCAGGATAATGCGCCCAATGTTCGGATACGATAAAACCTTCTAACTTAAGTTTACGCATCACTATCAGAGCCAAGTTGTCGGGACCAGGTGTTGGCGCTGTGTCGTTGTATTGCGAAATCATACCGCAAACGGCGATACGACCGTGATCTTTCATATTGCTCAGCGCTGCGGCTAAATGCTCGCCACCGACGTTTTCAAAGTACACATCAATCCCTTCTGGCGCGGCCTTTGTGAGCGCTTGGGTGAGATTGCCACAGGTTTTGTAATTGATGATGGCATCAACACCATAGCTTTGCAGCAATGCCGCTTTTTCATCTGAACCCACAGAGGCGATTACGCGAGCCCCCATCAGTTTACCAATCTGGCAAGCAACACTGCCAACTGCGCCTGATGCGGCAGAAACAAACAGGGTTTCACCCGCTTTTAAATCTGCGATGCGAGTCAGTCCCGTCCACGCTGTCATGCCGGGCATACCCAGCACGCCGAGAAAATGTGAGCAGTCTAATTCGGTTTGCGGCAGAGCGGTCAGTCCAGCCGTGTCAGTGACAGCGTGCTCGCGCCAACCTAACATACTGCTGACTTTAGTGCCTACTGGGAAATCACTGTTTTTAGACGCGATAACTTCACCAATCGCGCCGCCTTCTAAGACTTGATTTAAGGCGAAGGGCGGAACATAACTCTTACGATCTACCATGCGGCCACGCATATAAGGGTCGACCGACATCCACAGGTTTTTAATCAACACTTGGCCATCGGCGAGCGGTGCTAAGGGTTCATTTACTAAAGTAAAGTTCTCTGCCGTAGGCATGCCTTCAGGGCGACTGGCTAAATGGATTTCACGGGTTTCGGTAATAGTGCTATTCATAAAAAATTAACCTTTTGTTTGTGCGCAAACTAACTGCGTCAACTGTACGTGGCTTCATGACACAATGCAAATACTTTGCGCGCAAACTAGATGCGATGGGGCGGATCGGATAAGATAGCGCTATGTTTGAATGACAGGCGCTTAAACGTGCAAAATTGTTTATCTCACCCAGAGCTCGGATCTACAGAGCAGAGTCAAAACCCAGAGCTACAAAACCCAGAGTCACAAAGCCTAGCGCCAAGTGATGCACTGTGTTTATCTGATAATGTGTGCTTCGCGTTATATTCTGCGAGCAATGCCTTAGTGCGCGCTTATCGGCCTTTACTCGAGGCATACGAGTTAACTTTTCCTCAATATCTGGTGATGCAAACCCTTTGGCGTCAAAATGGCTGTAGTCAAACCCAGCTATCGGCGGCGACTAAGCTCGATATGGGGACGCTAACGCCTATTGTTAAGCGGTTAGAGGTAAAAGGCTTGATCACGCGTTTGGCCTGCGTTGAAGATGAGCGGAAAAAATTGATCACTCTGACTGCTCAGGGAGAGGCGATTAAGCATGAAGCCCTAGCCTTAAAGCAAACCTTGCTAAATAAAGTGCAGATGGATGCCGAGGCACTCGATTTACTGAGGCGGCAATGTCTTGCCCTTATTGAAGATTTACAGTCCTAGAGATAAACCTACGGGTGCTGTTCGCTACCCGAGAATTCAGGCTCTGCATAGATTAATACTTGATTGGCTTAGTTTTTGCTTTAAAACCGTCATTGAGTCTTAGACGCCGAATTTTTGACGATGAATTCTATTTTAAATGCCTTCAATCTTAATCGCAGCAGTACCAGTATCGCCGATGCCTATGGTGCCAATAGCCAAAAGACGAGTACGGCTAAAACCGATGCGACCACTGAGACCAAGAAAACTCAGACGGATGCCGCTAAACCCGACGCGGGTAAAGCCGATGAGATAGCGCTGTCGCCACGGGCGCAACGTGCACAGAAAATTCAGTCGATGGCAAAGGATTTTTTTGCTGATGGCAAATTTGGTGTCGCCGATATTCCCGCATTAGTGTCACGTTTACAAAGAGACGGCATTTTATCGGACGTGCAACTCGACCGTTTATCAAAAAACGGTATTACAGTTCCGAGCACAACCACGCCGAGTAAGCAGTCGCTGCAAGATTTCTTAGATGATGAGCTCAAATCATTAGCCAAAAAATCACCGAATAACCCCCTGATTAATACTTTGGTCGATGCGAAAAACGTTTTGACCAATATGGATGATGCTCAGTCGCCAGTGCTCGCCCAAAAAGCCACCAAAGTCCTTGGCCAATTAACGGATTATTTAAATTCTGAGCCACCGCTAACGGATGCCCAAAAACAGCAATGGCAGGGGCTTAAATCTATGATGCAACTCGCTTCGTCTATGGGCTCGCATCAGTCGGCATCAGGCCAACTCAGTAGTTATCTTGCACTCGCGAAGCGTTAATCTTGAGTTATGGAGCCTGATCATCACTGATTTCAGGCATCAACTAGCTGGGTTTAATCAGCAGGTCAAGGCGCAATTTTCAGATAATTGGGCCTAGCTGCAGTTCTGGTTTGTTCTTTTATTTCATCCTAAAAACTATGATCTGGATCATGGACGCCTCACCGTCGTTGTAGCCTAATGCTCTACATATTGTGTTTTATGCTTTTAAAATCACTAGATGTAGTGTTAATTTTTAGGCGAGATGGAGAGGAACTGAACAATGCCAGTCGTAATTAAGCGTGATGGTTGCCGCACACCTTTTGATGAAACAAGGATACGGGATGCAGTGAATGCCGCTGCAAACTCAGTTGGAATAGAGGATGGCGACTATGCAGCGACAGTGGCAGCGTGTATCAGTCAAAGCGTCGCGACCTTAACCGAAGTCGATATCCATCATCTGCAGGATGCGGTTGAGAATTTACTGATGGAAGGGCCGTATAAGTCCTTGGCGCGGGTTTATATCGAATACCGTCACGACCGAGATGTGTGCCGTGAAGCGACCAGTAAACTAAACCTCGAAATCCGTGGTTTAGTCGAGCAAAGCAATGCGGCTTTACTCAATGAAAATGCCAATAAAGATTCGAAAGTTATCCCAACTCAGCGGGATTTGCTCGCAGGCATAGTCGCTAAACATTATGCCAAGAGTCATATCTTGCCAAAGGATGTGGTTGCTGCCCATGAAGCGGGGGAGATCCACTACCACGACTTAGATTACTCGCCATTTTTCCCGATGTTTAACTGCATGCTGATTGATTTGGCCGGCATGTTGACCCATGGCTTTAAAATGGGCAATGCTGAAATCGAAACTCCTAAGTCTATCTCAACGGCGACAGCCGTCACCGCACAGATCATTGCCCAAGTGGCGAGCCATATTTATGGCGGCACGACCATCAATCGCATCGACGAAGTGTTGGCGCCATTTGTCGCTAAGAGCTACGACAAGCACTACCAAATCGCCCTGAATTGGCAGATCACCGACGCCAAAGCCTTTGCCACGGCGCAAACTGAAAAAGAATGTCACGATGCATTTCAGTCTTTGGAATATGAGGTTAATACCTTGCATACCGCCAATGGCCAAACACCGTTCGTTACCTTTGGCTTTGGTTTAGGCACATCATGGGAATCCCGCTTAATTCAGCAATCTATGCTGAAAGTACGGATGGCGGGATTAGGTAAAAATCGCAAGACGGCAGTTTTCCCTAAGTTAGTGTTTGCGATTCGCGATGGCATTAATCACAAGACTGGCGATTGCAATTACGATGTCAAACAGATGGCACTCAAATGCGCAACTATGCGCATGTATCCCGACATTCTCAATTACGAGCAAGTCGAGAAAGTCACAGGTTCATTTAAAACTCCAATGGGTTGCCGCAGCTTTTTAGGCACCTACGAGGAAAATGGCGAGCTCGTGCATGAAGGGCGCAATAATCTCGGAGTAGTGAGCTTAAACTTGCCGCGGATTGCCTTGGAAGCGAAGGGCGATGAAGCTGAATTTTATCGTATTTTAGATGACAGATTAGTCTTAGCTCGTAAAGCGCTGGATACTCGTATCGAGCGACTCAATGGCGTCAAAGCCCGCGTGGCACCAATCCTGTATATGGAAGGGGCCTGTGGCGTGCGCTTGCGCGCCGATGATGATGTTTCTCAAATCTTTAAAAATGGTCGCGCGTCGATTTCACTCGGTTACATTGGCCTGCATGAAACCATGAATGCACTCTATGGCACCCAAACCCATGTATTTGACGATGCACAATTAAGGGACAAAGCCGTCGCTATTGTTGCCTATCTTAAAGCCGCCACGGATGCGTGGAAGGCTGAAACAGGTTATGGCTTTAGTCTGTATAGCACGCCAAGTGAGAGTCTCTGCAGCCGTTTTTGTAAACTGGATGCGAAGCAATTTGGCCTAGTCACAGGTGTGACGGACAAGGGCTATTACACGAATAGTTTCCACCTTGATGTGGAAAAAAGCGTAAATCCTTACGATAAAATCGATTTTGAACAGCCATATCCCGCTATCGCTAACGGTGGCTTTATTTGTTATGGCGAATATCCGAACATGCAGCATAACCTCGAAGCGCTGGAAAACGTGTGGGATTATAGTTATAGCCGCGTGCCTTACTATGGCACTAACACGCCAATTGATGAATGCTACGACTGTGGCTTTACTGGCGAATTTAGCTGTACCAGTAAAGGGTTCACTTGTCCTAAGTGCGGTAACCATGAGCCAAGTCGGGTGTCAGTGACGCGCCGAGTCTGCGGTTACTTAGGCAGCCCAGATGCGCGGCCCTTTAATTATGGTAAACAGGAAGAAGTAAAACGTAGGATCAAACACTTGTAACACTATTATTTTATTCTGCTTGTTAGACTTATTCCGTGGCATCAATGGTGCCATGGGATAAGTCCCAATGTTAAAAGATGAAATGCACTAAATGTTAAAAGATGAAATGCACTATGAAGTACTACCAATGAATTACCATCAATATTTCCCTATCGATGTGGTCAATGGCCCTGGTACGCGTGCGACCTTGTTTGTCTCTGGCTGCGAGCACCAGTGCCGTGGTTGTTACAATCAAAGTACTTGGGATCCCCGTTCTGGGCATGTGTTTGATAGGACGATGGAAGATAGGATGATTGCCGATCTCAATGATCAGCGAATTGTACGCCGTGGTTTGTCGCTCTCGGGGGGCGATCCTTTATTGCCCGTCAATCTCAGTGCCATTTTGGCGCTCGTCAAACGAGTCAAGGCAGAGTGTAAGGGGAAAGATATTTGGCTGTGGACGGGTTATGTGCTCGATGAGTTGAGTGATGAACAGCGCGCCGTGTTGGCCTATATTGATGTGCTGGTGGATGGGAAATTTGAACAAAGTCTTGCCGATCCAAGTCTCGTATTTCGCGGTAGCAGCAATCAGATCATTCGTTTGTTATAAAAGCGGTAACGAGGATCTGTAACTTGCTGCTATAATCTCAGGCCTTGACACAGACGCTAGCATAATCAGGCTAAGATTTTACTGTGGCTAACTTAGGTAATTTAAGGTAACAGAATGAATTTAAAGCAAGAACTGCAGCAGCTTAACGATAAATTAGATAAATTTCGTCGTAAACTTGCTGCGGCTGAACAAAGAGGCGATGACGTCATTATTGCCCAGTTCAAGCGCGAAATCGCTGCAGTCACTAAGCAAATTGGCAGTGTGAAAGGCCAACAAACCCGCTTATTGAATAAGCAAGGTTCAGATATCAAAGGTTTGTCTTTCCATCGCGCTTTGACTAAAGATGAACAAGCGGACATGGGCAAACTGAAAAAGTCTGTCAAAGGTCTTGTGGTGATCCACCCTATGACGGCTATCGGCCGTGAAATGGGGCTAAAGGAAGTCACTGGATACGCGCCCGCAAAATTTTAATGTGGGTTAGGCTGTCACTGACACGGGATCGAGTGTCGATCGCGTGTTTGTGCGCCTAGTACTTTAAGCACAGCTTCGTTTTAATCCATTCCTTCGTGCTGCCCATCGAAAATGACATTCATGTTTGGTTTAGTTGATTAAAACACTAAAGTATTTCTTGATTGTTCAAAAACACTTTAGAATAGTGCGCTTAGTTGGCTAAGTGCCTAATCCTCGTTTGTTTCTAGGGATCTTATTCGTCTCATGGAATGAGAGTTGTCGTTAAGGTTAAGTATGTCGATAAAATATGTCGCGACGTCAAAGTTACCCACTCCTTGGGGCGTGTTTGCCATGCATGGTTTTGAAGATACAGAATCAGGCAAAGAGCATGTTGCGCTCACATTCGGTACGCTCAGTGCGGATGAACCTGTGTTGGGTCGAATTCATTCCGAGTGTTTAACTGGCGATGCGTTATTTAGCTTGCGTTGTGACTGTGGTTTCCAGTTACAAGCGGCGATGCAAAATATTGCGGAAACGGGCAGTGGCTTTATCCTCTATTTGCGCCAAGAAGGCCGTGGCATTGGTTTGTTGAATAAAATCCGCGCCTACGAGCTGCAAGATAAAGGTGCCAACACAGTTGAAGCCAACGAGCAACTGGGCTTCGAAGCCGATATGCGTAAATACGACATGATCAAACCTATGCTGGAACAGATAGGCGTGAAGCATGTGCGTTTGATGACCAATAACCCTCGTAAAGTGAAAGCGATGAAGGAGTTTGGCATCGAAGTGGTTGAGCGCGTACCGCTGCAAGTTGGTAAGAATCGTTACAACGAAGCCTACTTAAAAACCAAATCCACTGAGCTTGGACACATGATGTCTGAATATCATTTTATGGATGAAAATAAGTAGCTTTGTATTTATGATGGGTCGACCGATTGAGTCAGAAATGAGTAAGGTTTAAGTCAATTGAGCCATTTTTTCAGTCGGTTGCCATTATGTTTGTCGTTAACTTGCTTAGTATTACTGAGCATGGTTCCTACCGTTTTCGCCAATAGTGTATCCCCCGCCAATACGTTTACACCTGCGACACTTACATCTGCATCTCAAGCAAATGATGCTGGCGTGTCTGTTGATCCTGTTTCTATCAGTCATCTGCCTAGCAGTAATGCCAATGGCAGCAATCCGATAGAGTCGAGCAGTAATCCCAATTCTGTTTATGCCTTTGGTAGTTATCTCGGCACAGGGGTTTACCGCGCCGCCAACCAAAATGCGACCGTGGTCAGTATTCCGTTAAGTTTTGATTTAAAGAAAGATAGCGGAAGCCAGACTTGGTTACGTTTACCTATCTCCTTTGGCTTTTTTGATTATTTAGCCAAAGATATCACCGAAGGCGAGTTACCGTCGTCGATAGGCACTATGACCATTACCCCAGGTTTTGAGCATCACTGGCAGGCGAGCGAAAACACTCGAATGGAAGGGTATTTAGATATCGGTTTTGGTACTAACTTCGATAAAAACGATAACGTTGCCATTATCGCCTCTGGGATCAGTAGCTTGTATGATTTTACCCTAGCTGGGCAAGATGCGGTGTGGGTGTCGAGATTACGTTTCGCTGGGTACAGTGAGCACTATGGCAAGTTTGCCGATCAATTTGCGGTGTTACAAACTGGCGTTGATTTAGGATTAGCGCCGCGGTGGCAATGGTGGGATCTGCAGGTGCAACCAAGGATCTTTGCTGTGGGTTATTGGTATTTCAATGAGCTCAGATTTATCAGCGAGATAGAGCAAGATACCATAGTTTCAGGCAGTTATGAGGCTGGTTTTTCCCTCGCGTTTTCTAAGCCCCTTGGGGGCGAATTGCTGGGTGTTGATCGTATTGGATTCAGCTATCGCCGTGGTGATGGATTGAACATTTGGCGTTTGATGTTCAGTTTTCCCATCTAAGTAGGGTCAACTAGACGGCTTGAATATGTAAACCGCTCGAACATGTCGATGTTGTGAACATGGGTTAGCTTAGCGCAGTATCATCACCGCTTAATTTAAGCCGATTCCTTTTTTTGGGCTTCGCGCATCTTCTTCTCAGTCAAGGTTGCTATCTGACTACTCAGCTGCATTATTTGTTCTTGGATCATCTTACGTTGCTGATCTGCGGTCTCTGAGTCATCATTTTCAAGCTTGGCCAACATTTCTTGGAGTGCCTTGATTTGCTCTTTTATTTTTTGGATCTGCTGATCAATTAACGTCATGGGTTCTTCTGATGAGGCATTGTCGACTTCATTCTTTTTGGCTGAGGCTTTGTCTCTTAAGGTTGCGCCCACATCTGCGGATAAAGCTGCGCGGCCCGCATTAGAAATGGAGACAGTGTCTTGGCTATCTTGTGAGTCAGCGGACTCACTATTCGCTGTTTGTGTTGCGGCTGGTGTCGCTGCGATATATGCGCTTGATATGGCGGTGAAAGCAGAGCCAGTTGCGCTACTGTTTATTCCATTAATGTTCATTTAACACTCCATTGATGCAAACTGCGTTGATACTCAAGTCACTATAACAGTCGGTATCGGCCATAGATTTGAAAACTGAAGTCAATTTTGGTTGCTCAGCTAAAAAGAGTACAAGCTATTGGTTCACAAACTATTTGTTAGCGCTATTAGCCGCCAATAGATTAGCACAAATAGATTAAGGCTGTAGGTGAGTACAAATAGATTAGTGAAAATTGATTCACAGCAGGTTAATCACGATAGTACAGCCCTTATGCTAGGGCTGTTTACGTTTTATGGCAGCAGAGGCGAGGATTAATTATTGCCCCAAATATGGCTATTTACTGTGCCATCTGAGCTGGGTTTATCGCTTTTAGCCGGCTTTTCGGGAGCGGTTTGAGTGGGCTTTTTAGTCGCGATTTTTGCCGCAGGCTTTTTAGCGGCTTGGCTCGCTTCGGCTTTAGGTGGCGGTAACGGTAATTTGTTGGCTCTTAAATAAAGATATTCGACTTTATCCCGCGCCCACTCTGTTTTTCTTAAAAAACGTAAACTGGATTTGATGCTGGGATCGTGAGTAAAACAGCGGATGTTAATCCGCTCACCTAATTCTTCCCAGCCGTATTTCTCGACTAAGTAAGTGATGATCGTTTCCAGTTTAATGCCGTGGAGCGGGTTATTCGATTGATTCATATTATGCATGTTGCAGTGTGCTATGGCGGGAGTATAGCAGTTTTGTATGCCTGATACAGTGTGTAATGGTATCGAGTCAAGCCTGAATACCTTGCTAGCGTAAACCTGCGACAGCTATTATTGATGGAGCGTATGATCAAAACAGGCGCAATAAAGCGCCTGTTTTAGCTTGGTCATTCGGACTGTTTTATGAGTCTTTGACTGTTTCTTTAAGCTCAGTTTCTACCGGTAAATCAATCTCACCTTTACCTTTGGTTTTAACAATCAACAGCGCTGTAATCACTAAGGTGGTGACGACGCCTGCTATGGTTGATACCGTCATCGGTAAGCCTGCACCTAAGGTTGACGAGTTCAGCAGGAAGGTGATGACCACTGTGGTCATAAACATCGCTGGAATAGTCGCAATCCAATGCAGTTTGTTATGGCGTAACAGGTAAGCCGAAGCCGTCCACAGCATTAATACCGCGGTGGTTTGGTTTGCCACACCGAAGTAGCGCCAAATGACACCAAAATCCACTTGAGTCAACATACCGCCGATAACAAACAGTGGGAGAGCTAACACTAAGCGTTTTGGCAGTGAGATTTGTGGCATGTTGAAAAATTCAGCCAGAATCAAACGCGCAGAGCGGAAAGCCGTATCACCTGAAGTAATCGGCAGGATAATTACACCTAGGATAGCCATAAAGCCACCGACAGCGCCTAACAGACCAGTAGAAGCTTCATAGACCACGTTGGCAGGGTTGCCTGACATACCCGCACTTAAGCCTTCCACACCGCCGAAGTATGACAATGCAATCGCACACCAAAGCAGTGCAATAATGCCTTCGCCAATCATGGCGCCAAAGAAGACGAAGCGACCATTGGTTTCGTTTTCAACGCAGCGTGCCATTAATGGTGATTGCGTTGCATGGAAACCTGATACCGCGCCACAGGCGATGGTGATGAATAGCGCAGGCCAAAGTGGCATGTCATTTGGATTTAAGTTTTGGAAGAAATCGCCCGCTTGTACGTTAGGCAGTAAGGTGTGCTCGCTTGATAGGATAATCGCGAAAGCCAGACCGAACGACATGAAGAACAGTAAAGCGCCAAAGAAGGGGTACAGACGACCGATAATTTTATCGACTGGCACCACAGTTGCGATCAGGTAGTAGACGAAGATAATGCCGACGAAGATACTGACGTCCCAACCGGTAAGCTTGCCCAGTAAACCTGCAGGCGCAGAGATAAAGACCACACCAACCAGCAATAACAGCACAATAGCAAACACGTTCATGAAGTGTTTGGCACTCTTTCCTAAATATTTACCCGCAAGGTTTGGCACAGATTGGCCACCGTTGCGTACTGACAACATGCCAGAGAAGTAGTCATGCACGGCACCCGCAAAGATACAGCCAACCACAATCCACAACATGGCCGCAGGACCATAGAGCGCACCTAAGATAGGACCAAAGATTGGGCCTACGCCTGCGATGTTCAATAATTGAATTAAATAGACTTTGCCTTTAGACATAGGCACAAAGTCGACGCCATCAGTTTGAGCGAAAGCGGGTGTTTGACGATTAGCGTTAATGCCGAAGACTTTCTCGACAAAGGCGCCATAGATAAAGTAGCCGCCGATCAGCAGACCGACACAGAGTAGGAACCACATCATTTTTGTTATCTCCCCATTTGAGTTCTGGCGAGTGTAAACAAGTTGTTGATATAAAACTTCGCAATCTCAATGAGTGGTCGAAAATGCAGGGTGAGCGGTAATAGGTGGGCTTGAGTGGTTGCAATCGTATGTTAACGACGGGTGTTGTTGGCCATCTTGTGACTAAAAATACCCGCTAAGATGGCTTTTTGCTTGAGTTATTGGAAGCCGAACAGCTGTTTAAGGCTCTTAAGATAACGCCGTGAGACGGGCACTTTATCCCCTGAGTGGGTGGTGACTTCGGCGCCCGTGTCTAACAGCTCAATTTCGGCAATCGCCTTAGGTGAAATCAAATACTGCCGATGGCAGCGCACCAGTGGGGTTTTTTCTTCAAACACTTTTAAGGTCAATTGGGTATGGACTTTGCCTTTCGTACTGGCCACATGGATGCCGCTCAAATCACTGAACACATATTCCACATCTTGGATTGCAATCACCTTGAGTTTATTGCCGCTGTAACAGGGAATATGTTCCAGACGCTTTGGGGTAATGGGATCCATAATTTGAGGCGTCAGATTTTTACGCACCCGAGTGAGGGTTTTACTGAGTCTCTCGGCATCTATCGGTTTAAGCAAATAATCGAAGGCATGGTTATCGAAGGCCTTGACGGCAAATTCGTCGTAAGCGGTAACAAACACAATTTTTGGCATGTTATCGGGGTCGAGCATAGCGATAAGTTCCATGCCCGAAATGCGCGGCATTTGGATATCGAGAAAAATTAACTGAGGTTTTTCTTTGGCTATGCTTTGCAACGCCTCGATGGCATTAGCGCATTGACCAACAATTTCAATGTCGTGTTCTTGCCCCAAAAGATCGGCTAATTCTTCACGAGCAAACAGTTCATCATCAACAATTAAACAAGTGATCACGTGCGGGTGTCCATATTGGATATCTCAGGGTTTTCTATAGGTAATCTTATGGTGACACGAGTCAATTCATCGGCTTCGCATTCCACAGTAACACCATATTGTTCGCCAAAAATATTTTGAATGCGTTTATGCACTAAGTTCATCCCTAGGCCTTCAGAGCCCTCAACGGGCTGATATAATCCGGCATTGTCTGTGACTTCTAATTCCAGCACATCATTTTCGAGCTTGCCCGTCACTTTGATCTGCCCTTGCTCTATCATGTGCGAAGTGCCGTGCTTTACGGCATTTTCAATAATCGGCTGCAGGGTAAAGGCCGGTACTTTACAGTGGTAAAGTGATTCTGGTATCGCGATACTGACTTGTAATTTATCAATAAATCGCGCTTTTTCAATGGTGAGATAGGACGCGATGTGATCTAGCTCATCCCCAAGTGTCACTAAGCCTGTCGTTCGCTTTAAATTGATCCGTAAAAATTGAGATAACTGCTGTAGCAACTGCTTAGACATATCGGGATCGCGCTTGATAATCGCGCTAATGGTATTGAGTGCATTGAACAGAAAGTGCGGATTAACCTGCGCTTGCAGTAATTTCAATTCGGCTTGAGTCAGCAGATTTTGTTGTTGCTCAAACCGGCCATAAAGAATTTGGTTTGATAACAGACGGGCAATACCTTCACCTAAGGTGCGGTTAATATTCAAAAAAAGCTTATTCTTCGGCTCATAGAGTTTGATGGTGCCAATGACTTCGGTATCACTGCGCAGTGGGATCACCAGACTCGACCCTAAGCGGCAGTTGCTTGAAATAGAACATGAATAGGGCATTTCAACGCCATCGGCGAACATGACTTTATTTTGATTGATCGCCTCTAAGGTAATCTTGGAAGAAATCGGCGTGCCAGGCAGATGATGATCGGCACCTATGCCAATAAAAGCCAACAGTTTTTCCCTGTCAGTGATGGCTACTGCGCCCACATTGGTTTCTTCTATGACGATTTTGGCGACACGGCTGCTGCTTTCTTCGTTAAATCCTTTTGATAGCAGTCCGACACTGCGTTCGGCTATCTTTAATGCTTTAGTTGAAAAACTGGAGGAGAGTTTATCGAACATGGTTTTTTGGTCGCGGATCATGCTCATAAAGAGTGCCGCTCCCACTGAATTGACTAACAACATGGGCGGCGCGATTTGACGCACTAACTCCCATGCATCATCGAAGGGGCGGGCGACCAGTAAGATGATGCTCATTTGCATCATTTCGGCATAAAAAGTCACTAGGCAAACGAGTAATGGATTGTAGATAAGCTCACTTTTACCCGCACGTCTTAAGTAGAAGCTTATCATCCCTGCGGATAAGCCTTCTAAGGTGGTGGAAATGGCGCAGGCTATTTCCGTAAAGCCGCCCATACTGTAGCGATGCAGTCCGCCAGTCAGTCCAACTAGAAAACCGGTAACGGGTCCGCCTAGTAATCCACCTAAGACAGCGCCCATAGCACGGGTGTTGGCAATCGCGCCTGATGTTTGCTCACCAAAATAGGTGGCCATGATGCAGAAACTTGAAAAAATCAGATACATAAAAATCTTATGTGGCAGACGCGGGGAGGTTTCGGCAAACAGTTTAAACAGCGGCGTTTTACTGACTAAGTAAACGATCACTAAGTACAGCGACATCTGTTGGGTCAATAATAGGATTAAAGACATAATGGCTCACATTATCGTCACAGATGTCAGCGCAGTGGTATCAATTAGAAAGTCTGTGCGCGAGATCAGGGTTCAAATTCTACCGTTAGGATATAAAGAACAATAATATTGCATCTTTAGGAGGACATATGTCCAATTCTGTTCACGGTCATGATGTTATGGCGCTGATGGTAGCGCAAGGAGCCGCTATTATAAAGCCTGAATTACTATCCCTGATGGGACAAAAGTTTGGCTTTGCGGCTCGATACCATACGTGTAGTGCCGCCGATCTTAGTGCTGAAGCATTGATTCAGTTACTCATAGGTAAAGGTAAGTTTCACGAAACGCCCCAAGGCATTGAACTGGCCGCTGGAAGAAAGTGTGAACACTAACCTATTGTGGCCATACATATTTTGGCGATGGCGTATACAGTCATACGAGAACGCAGTAGTAATACGAAATTGTAATCAGAGTGTGGCAATCGCTTGACCATAGAATGACACCTAGTGAGGCTGATTTTTCTGATTGGGTTCATCAGCTTAGTGGCTTAAGCGAGAAGTACCAGTATGAGATTTAAGCTTGGATTTCATTAGGTTCAGCTAGCTTGAGTTTGAGCTTAAGGCAGCTTGAAACTCAGATTTCTCGAAGTCCTGACTCCTTGAATCCCTGAAACTTAGGTTTCGTCGTGGCGTTTATTGGCAATTTTGTCCTGCTGCGCGGGTGTGAGTTGGCTAAACTCATCAATTAAAATACGCAGTAAGCGAGATTTTGCAATGCTGGTGGATTTCGATAGTGAATCGAGCTGAGCAATACTCTTCTCTGTCAGGGTAAAGGTCGCGTGGCGATAAATCTTAGTCGACTTTTTATCTAAGCCCTTAACTATCGCTTGAGTCTGAGCCGCGGCTAATAAACTCGCCTTACCTAAGGCGTAGTTATTGGCATCTTCAATGAAATCATCGACAGAAACCGGCTTGATGATTTGCTTCGGTTTCTTACGTTTAAGATCAGTTAAGCTCATAGCTATTTTCTGGTGGCATGGCGAATAACTCATCCGTTATGGCGCGGATCTCATCGGCTGCTTTTCCATCGGGTTCGATTTCGACCACAGAGGAACCTTTTTCTTCACTGTCATCATAAATGTTTCGACAAAAGGTGACAGAATTCAACACCCTTAATCCAAAGGACTGCACTACATCTTTGGCTTCTAAAATACGTTTAAATTGTGTGGGAAGCGCAGGGCATTGGGTTAGTACTATGGTGGCGATCATTTTAGGATTCACCATCTTACAAGTGCTGAGCATGTCTTCCATGTGGGGTAATGTTTTAAGATCGCGTCTTTTAGGTCTGAGAGGGATCACAACATAAGTTGCTACCGACATGGCTGCGCGCATGGCTAAGTTATCCTGACCACCACAGTCTACAATCACGTAATCAAAACGCTCATTGAGGCTGAGTAAGTCATTGCGAATTTTGCCATAAAGCTGAATGCAGTTAATGCTGGGCAGACTGGGATCATTATTTCTTGCTTGGATCCAATCTGAAGTGGTGCGCTGGGGATCACAATCGACCATGAGGACGTTTGCTTGAAATTTTTGCTTAATATAAACGGCAAGATTCTGAGCGAGACAACTTTTTCCGCTACCACCTTTTTCACCACCTACCAGCAAGATCATAGTGACGCCCCTTCATGAATCGTTCAATTCATTGAGTGTAGAACAGACCCATTAAACCTGCGAAATTTAAGTTAAATTAAAGCAGTTGCATGGCTATGTGGTAGCTTTGGTCATGGCATTTAGCGCAGCGGCAGACTTGTCCTTTGACGGTATTTTGTTGTGTGGTATCGGGATTAAAGGTCACTTCGATGAGTTCGCCCAGTGCAAAGGGACGTTTATAATCGAATAAAATACCGCGTCTTGCTAAGTCAATACATACGCCTTCATCGGATTGCTTTATGCCTTGCGCGTCGACCCAATGTAAGGCGACACGCTCCGCTTCCATGTCCACTCGCAGTGATGTGCGTTTTTCTTCAAAACTAGTAGTATGGTCACCCATAACTCAATTGCCCCGTAAATTATTGATCTGAGTAAAACTAGCATAATTGCTTTTTGGCAGAATACCAATGTGAAAGCTAGGTCTTTGATTATAGTTTTAAAACGAGGACAGCAGGTGCTATTGAATAAGCCTTCAATAGCACCAACTCAGGTGCTTGATTAATTGTCGTATTCTTGGTTTTTAGGATAGGGCATTTTTAACTGACCCCAACGAATGACGATCACAGTTGCCGCTAAAATTAACGTCGACAGTGATATCGCGGCAATACGCCAATCTTCCATACTCTTCATATCTAAAATGAGATACCGAGCTAAGGCCACAATCGCGATATAAAGCGGCATACGCACGGGTAACTTACCGGATTCGTAGTAGTTCGCCACCATGGCTAAGACTTCTAAGAAAATAAATAACAGGAGTAAATCGGCTAATGCGACCATACGGACAGAAACAATATGCACAATTTCTTGGCCTATTGCGACGATAGTGGCAATAGCAATAACAAACAGGACTAAGTGTTCTACGGCTTTAAGGCTCTTAGAACCATATTGGTGATAAAATGGCATGGGCATTCCCTACTTGATGTTTTTATAAATAGTAACAGTAAAAATCAGCTTATAGGGAAAAGCTAGCCGCCGCTGTGTGACTTAATTCACAGATATGTTTAATCCTAAATGCAGCGCAAAGCTCAGTGTCAGTATGTTCTAACCGGGGCGACCATCGATTCTGGCTTGGCACAACATAGGCCCATAGCTGAGACAGAAACAGCCAAAGGCGATGACCCAAGATGTAATGGCGGCGAGTAATAATGATGCTGACCATAGCGGGATAACTCCTGCTAATACTCGAAACACTGCCGCGAGCAGGATTAACCCAAAGGCATACTTCATTATGCTTGGCGGTTGCAGAGTGCGGCCTGTATGGCCTAATGAAACCCGCGCTATCATAGCTAAAATCATCCCAGCTAAACCGCCAACCGTTATCGCGTGCATGCCAACGGATAAGGGGAGTCCAAAGGCAATAAGCGCTAAACCGAGTGGGATACACACATAACTAAGATGCAGTGACCAGAGTAAAGGGATGCTCAAGCTGGCATGCCAACCCCAGCGATGCCAGCGCAGCAATAAAATCAGACTCGCAATCCCAGCCATGCAGCGGAGCAATATTTGCTCTTGCAGGATTAAGCTAATGACTAATCCAAAAAGGCTGATAAAGCTCAGCCATTCGAGCACTGGCAGCGCAGTTTTACGCTGCCATTGGGTTGTGCGCTCGGTGAAAAAAGGGATCACACGGCCGCCTAAAAGTGCGACTATGATGCTGATTAACACAACCGCGCCATATAAGCCTATGTTTATCCATTCAAATTGATTTGTTAAAATGCCGTAGTAACTCAGTGCATTCATTAGGGTGAGCAAGGTGAGAATGGGGATAAACACAAAGTTTCGCCATTGACGAACGCGGATCACTGCTTGGGCGAGTATTAACGCCGTTAGCGGCAAAAATAGTAAGTCGATAAACATGATAAGTGTAAAGGGAATCGCTAGCGGCATTAGCAATAACAGCCTTGGCAATAACCACACACTGAATAACCCCAACAACCCAACACCTTTAATCCCAGCTTGGCCCGTCCAGTTTTGCACCGCAGTTAATAAAAAGCCCGCGACGACGGCGCAGACAAATCCGAAAATCATTTCGTGACCGTGCCACCAAAGTGGATTAACGGATTGCGGCAACAGATTGATCCCTGAAAGGAATCCTCCCCAGATCCCTAATGCCAATACGCTGAATAAACTCGCAAACAGGAAAAAAGGCCGAAAGCCTAATCTGAATAAGGCGATTCGTGGTTGTAAATGTGCGGGCTCATCAATGTTCAACATAACTGGCTCTTGAGTATCTGACTAAATCTGTCAGATATTTTAAGCTGCAATTAAAATGAATGTATATATCTCGATATGAGTATTCCTCGTGCTGCATCTGTTTAAGACGCAAACTTAGTCTGCACAGATGGTGCAATTTTACATGAAAAGCGACAAACTCAAGCGTGAAAGGAGTGAGGTGGCGGACATTGAAACGACAGGATGTAAAGCAAGGGAAGCCAATAGATTGCAATGCACACTAGGCCATGAAGGATAAGCTAAGTCATTGATCCGCTTATGCTTTTACTTAGGTTAACTAGCCTTCGGCTAAAACTGCATCAGCATAAGCGGTGGGAAAGGCGAGCTTATTTATTCTTACGTTTTTGCCACTTAAACATAATGGAATATTTCCACAGATTGTTAATCAGCAAATAGCCCACTGCGGAAAAAATCACCCCAAGAACAAGGCATCCCAGTAAAAACGCCGGACCTATGGTGGCAAGGGAGGCTTCAATCCATTGCCAACTGGCTTCGAAGGCAAAATCTTGCGGCGCATGGCCGAGTATCTTAGCGCCGAGTAAATACGCGCCATAAAACATCACTGGCATAGTTAAGGGATTGGTTATCCAGACTAATGCGACAGAAACGGGAATATTAACGTTAAATAGAATGGCAAAAGCCGCAGCCACTACCATCTGAAATGGCATAGGGATCCAGGCGACAAATAATCCCACGGCGAATGCGCCAGGGGCGGATTTGCGATTTAGCGCCCACAAATTGGGATTATGTAATAAGCGTCCGAACATGCGTAAGTGTTTATGCTCACGCAAGGTTTCAGGCTTAGGCATAAATCTTTTGATTAATTTTTTTGGCATAGGCTGAAATTGCTGTCTTAACTTAATTCACTATGAATCGATTCATGTTTGGCTTTAGTGCCATCTTGTTATCAGCGATGTTGTGGCCTTCGCTGCCGCCAGTCAGTTATATACCCTACCTTGTTGTTGGGGCGTTAATTTTATACCGAAAAATCCCTGTCTGCGCAGGTGGACTCTTTGCAATGGCATGGCTAACTGGTTTTTGCTTAGGATTATCTAGGCAGGATCTTCCAGTGTTACAACAACCTATACAGGTTAGGGGCGAAATCATATCACTAGTTAGTCGAAACAGCGACTGGCTAAGTTTGGATATATCGGTCATTAAACCAAATTTAATCTTAGGGCCAAATGCAAAATTGCGACTCACGTGGAAAGATCCGCCAGAAGTCGATGTCGGTCAGGTTTGGCAGTTTACCTTGATGCCTAAGAGTATTGCTAGCGTGTTAAATCAAGGTGGTTACAACGAGCAGAAACAATTAATCAGCCAACATGTTGTCGGTAAAGGGCGAGTGATAGAGGCACATTTACTTGCGGTTTCACCTTCACTGCGTAACGAGCTGATAAGCGCATTGACGCCTGAATTAGCCTCTTTGCCGCAAGGTGATATTCTACTCGCCTTACTTTTGGGTGATAAGCAGTTGATCTCAAAAGTGCGTTGGCAAGCATTACGACAGACAGGTACGGGTCATTTAGTGGCGATATCCGGCTTGCATCTTTCGGTCATAGCAGCATGGATTTACACATGCCTTTTGTTTGGCTTAAGTCGCTTAGTGCCACATCAGAGTCGGCGTAATATCACCCTTGCCTTAGTCGCAGCGGGCATAGGCGCCGCATTTTATGCTTATCTTGCGGGCTTTGGCATTTCGACGCAGCGTGCATTAGTGATGATTCTGCTGTTAATGCTGTTGAGTTTATTAAAGCGCTTTTCTACGGCGTGGGAGCGCTTATTATTCGCCCTGTTCATTGTATTACTGCTTGATCCGCTCGCTTGTTTAAGTGCGGGATTTTGGCTGTCGTTTTGTGCCTTAGGCATCATCTTATA
The DNA here is from genome assembly GCF_026802235.1 of Shewanella sp. DAU305. Taxonomy (NCBI): domain Bacteria; kingdom Pseudomonadati; phylum Pseudomonadota; class Gammaproteobacteria; order Alteromonadales; family Shewanellaceae; genus Shewanella; species Shewanella sp. DAU305. The sequence continues at coordinate 3,490,572 of NZ_CP113808.1, read as the reverse complement.
CACCTTAGAAATCCAACCAAGGGCATTTACCCCTGCGTCGACTCGAAGGGCGCGTTTACGCACTGGGATGATGCAGTTTTGGGCTATCCAATGGCGCTTGAGTCTCGGGCTTGGATTACTGCAAGCGGCACTCTTTGGCGGCGTGAGCGTACACAGTCTGTGGATGAACATCTTGGCCGTGCCCTGGTTTAGCTTTGTAGTGATCCCCTTAGCCATGGCGGGATTTGTCTGCTGGTGGCTTGGGACGGCTTTGGGATTATCTCAGTTCGGACTCTCTTCACTTGGAGTACTGCGTCTCAGTGATTGGAGTTTATCGCCCTATGCGCAGTTGCTCGACATCAGTCAGCAATTACCCGCCCATTGGTTAGCACTCTCTGACAGCCTATTAGCCTTAGGATTCTGCGCACTTGTCGGTGGTGTGTTATGGCGCTATGTGCCTAAGCATAAACACTATATTGCTTGGTTAAGCCTATTGAGTTTGCTGTTTATGCCCGCATTACTTTTTTGTATGACGCTGTGGTCTCCCGTTCAAACCCATCGATGGACCATGCATTTACTCGATGTGGGCCAAGGTTTAGCCGTGGTGATTGAAAAGAATGGCAAGGGGTTTATCTATGACACGGGCGCCGCCTTTGGCGATGATTTCAGTTATGCGGAGCGGGTGATATTGCCCTTCCTAAAAGCCAAAGGCATCCAAGAGATTGATTATATTGTTATCAGCCATAGCGATAACGATCATGCTGGCGGTGCGCCTGTCTTGATTGAGGCTTATCCCAAGGCTTTGGTGATCACAGATGTGGCTGGCTTTAGCGGCCAAGATTGCCGTCCAAGGCAGATTCAATGGCAAGGATTGCGCCTTAACTTACTCTCGCCGCCTCAAGTGCTGGCGGGCAATAATGGCTCTTGTGTGGTGCGCATTGATGATGGCCTGCAAAGTCTGCTACTCACCGGGGATATTGAAAAACAAACCGAAGCGACACTATTACGTAGTGAGTTAAGTGTGAGCGGTGATCTAAGTGACCTAAACGAGTTACAAAGCGACGTCCTGGTAGCGCCGCACCATGGCAGTAAAACCTCGTCGACTGAGGACTTTATCGATGCCGTTGCCCCTAAGTTAGTGCTGTTTCCGGCGGGTTTTGCTAATCGCTATGGTTTTCCTAAATCCACAGTGGTTGAACGTTATCAGCGGCGAGAGATTAGGAGCCTGACCACAGGGTCAGAAGGGCAGATTAGTGTGATTTTTCAGCAGTCTGAGTTAGAGGTAAAGACCTATCGTGGTGATTTAGCGCCATTTTGGTACAACTCTCTGTTTAGATTTGGTGACTTGATTAATCCAGAGTAGAATGCCTACTTTGCCATAATTTAGTGTTATCAATGACAACATCTCCTAAAGACGAAATGTGGACAGTTTTCAAACGATTACTGGGCTATATAAAACAGATGAAAGGCATGTTTATGCTTTCAGTTGCGGGATTAATTATTTATGGTCTCGTCGATGCCGCCTTTATCGCTTTCATCGGCCCCTTTATTGATAAGGGTTTTTCCGGCGGCGCACCCGCTGCGGTCACCAACGGCATAGCATTGCCAACCAGTGAAGGTTTCCACGCGAACAACGACGTGCTAATGATGGCGCCGCTTGTGGTTATCGTCATGTTTTCCCTGCGCGGTTTTGCCAACTTTGTTTCGACCTACGGCATCTCATACATGAGTGCGCGTTTGATCATGGACATGCGTCAGCAAGTATTTGAGCATTATCTCAGTCTGCCTGTCAGTTACATGGACAAGGAAAATACCGGTAACTTGATTTCAAAAGTCACCTTCGATACTGAGCAAATCGCTCGAGCATCGGGTAGTGCTTTGATTTCTATCGTCCGCGACAGTGTGACTGTGTTTGGTATGCTGGCGCTGATGTTCTATAACTCTTGGAAGTTATCCCTGTGTATCTTAGTCATCGGGCCGATTATGGGCATGGTCATTGCTGTGGTCAGTCGTCGCTTCCGTAAGGTTTCTAAGCAAATTCAAACCGCCATGGGCGGCGTGAGTGCCACGACTGAGCAAATGATTAAGGGCCATAAAAACGTATTGGCCTTTGGTGGACAAGAAACCGAGGCCACCCGTTTTGCTAAAGTGAACGATCAAAACCGCCATCAAAATATGAAGTTAGCTGTGGCGCAAGCCATTAGCCAACCGTTGATCATGATTATCGGCTCATTCGCCTTAGCCTTTGTGCTTTATGCGGCAAGCTTAGACAGCATGAAAGCTGATCTCACCGCCGGTACCTTCGCGACAATTCTTGGCGCTATGATGGCCATGTTGCAACCCATTAAAAACTTAACCCGAGTGAACGCCGAATTCCAACGGGGTATTGCAGCTTGTACCACAGTGTTTGAATTACTGGATACGCTGCCAGAATCCGACACCGGCACTTATACCGTCGAGCGCGCTAAGGGTCATTTACGTTTCGATAAGGTCTGTTTTACCTATGACAGTCAAGACCGCCGAGCGCTGGAAGATGTTGATTTTGAAGTTAAACCAGGTCAAACCTTAGCGCTAGTAGGCCGTTCTGGTTCAGGCAAGTCGACTATCGCCAGTCTAGTGACCCGTTTTTATACGGGGCTCGAATCCGGCGATATTCTGCTTGATGATGTCAGCATTTACGATTACTCGCTAAAATCGCTGCGTAATCAAGTGGCTCTGGTATCGCAGCAGGTGACCTTATTCAACGATACGATTGCTAACAACATCGCCTACGCCTATCCGGGTGAAGCGACGCGTGAGCAGATTATTGAAGCGGCGACCTTAGCCTATGCGATGGAGTTTATTGACCAGTTGCCCCAAGGCCTTGATACCCAAGTGGGGGAAAATGGCGTGTTATTGTCCGGTGGCCAAAGACAGCGGATTGCGATTGCGCGCGCTATGTTGCGTGATGCGCCTGTATTGATCCTCGATGAAGCGACCTCTGCGCTGGATACTGAGTCAGAAAAAGCGATTCAGAAAGGCTTAGACAACCTCAGACAAAACCGTACCTCAGTAGTGATCGCCCACAGGTTGTCGACTATCGAGAGTGCCGATCAAATTTTAGTGGTGGATCAGGGACGTATCGTCGAGCGCGGGACGCACCAATCACTATTGGAATTAAATGGCATGTACGCCAAATTGTACCAAATGCAATTCGGTAGCTAGATGCAGGCCTTAGTGAATAAAATTTGGTATCAGGGTCATCCACTGCGATGGCTCTTGTTACCTTTATCTTGGCTATTCGCGGTTATCACTTATGTGCGCCGCGCCTTGTTTCGCCTCGGGATCAAATCACAAACGGCAATGCCTGTGCCTGTCATCGTTGTCGGTAATATTACCGTCGGCGGCAGCGGTAAGACGCCAACCGTGATTTATCTGATTGAATTATTGCGCCAGCATGGGTTTACACCCGGTGTGATCAGTCGAGGTTACGGCGTTGATATTCAAGGCGTTAAAACGGTTAACTTAGGTGCGAGTGCAGCAGAGGTGGGTGATGAACCGGCCATGATAGTGGCGCGTACTCAAGTGCCTATGGTAGTTGGCGCTAAACGCGTCGATGCGGCCAATGCGCTTATTGCTGAGTTTGGTGTGGATGTTATCATCTGCGACGATGGGCTGCAGCACTATGCGCTGGGACGGGATATTGAGCTGGTGGTGATTGATGGTCAACGCGGTTTAGGCAATGGCTTGCTGTTGCCGGCAGGTCCGCTACGTGAAGGCGCGTGGCGTCTCGATGCCGTGGATTTTATCGTCAGTAATGGCGGCCCCGCAGCAAAAGGGCAGTTCGAAATGCAACTGGCCCCTACGGAAGTGAAGTCCGTTAAATGCGATTCGACCTCCGGTGAGTACAGTTTCGATAAATCTCAGCCGCTGGTTGCGATGGCGGGTATTGGTAACCCTGCGCGTTTCTTTGAATCGCTGCGCGCCCAAGGTTATCAACTGGCGCTATGTCAGGGTTTTGATGACCATCAGCCCTACGATAAAACCCAATTACGTGATTTAGCCCAAGACTTGCCGCTGTTGATGACAGAAAAAGATGCGGTTAAATGTCGCGATTTTGCACAAGAGAACTGGTGGTATTTGGCGGTCAATGCCAAGCTATCCCCACAATTTGATGAGCAGCTGCTCGCACGTCTTCGCGAGGTGGCTGCAGCTAAACAAGGAAACTTCCATGGCATTCGATAAAAAATTGTTAGATATAGTGGCTTGCCCTGTGTGTAAGGGAAAACTTGAGTACGATAAAACGACGCAGCAGTTGATTTGTAAGGCAGATAAGCTGGCCTATCCGATCACTGAAGGTATCCCTGTGTTATTAGAAAATCGTGCTGTGCCACTGACTGAATTAGTCTAGTGTGATGTGAATGCGCGTATTGCCTAATACGCGCATACTTACCTTTTTGAGCTTCTCTTATTATTGTTTTCGCTATTTTTAGCCGATTAACAGTGCTTCTCCAATCTTGCGTCTTTTCGATGCTCAGAGCTTAGCCATGCAAATTTGAGTTACTCAAACCTTCACTAATAGTTCACAAATTAGTTCACAAATTTCTGTTTATCGGCATTGGTCGCGCCTTCTTGGCATTCACCACGAATTTCGCCTCGCCCGGGTTCGATAATCCGACTCAATTCGATATAACCTTCGCGGCAATAACCTGTCATTTCAAGGGTTTTCGTTAAACCTAATTCGACTTGTCGTCCCCAAACTTCTAATGAGTCCTGTAGATCTTGCATCGCGCGACGTTGTTCTCGGGGATCTTGCATGCTACGCACGCGGGCATCGTGCGGGAAAGGGCGGTCTGCATCACCCATATTAGATTTATCATCGACCAGCCGCGCTGTGTAGCTGAAGAGTTTAAGGCCATCGGCTTTAATGTCTGTGGTTAACTTATCCCGTAATTTTCCGGCAAGTTCACTAGGATCGATGGGGGCACTGCTACAGGCGATGAGCGAGAAACAACTTAAGATGGCAAGGCTGAGGTATCGAAGCGGCATAATCAAATTTAACTCTTAGGTTATTAACTGACAGCAGAATACCTTAATATGACCCTAAAGTTCATGGATTTATGGCATCTTGATGGACTGAGTGTGACTCTATTGGCGCAATGGATTAAGGATGGGCGATTAATGTTGGCGTTTTGGTCGAATAAATGGGCGCAAATCGAGTGGGATATGAGCCTAACTCAAGGCATATGCCTTATGCTCTTGGCGTTATGGATATATGCGATATGGCCAAAAGAAGAGTTAGCGCAGATCCGGCGGGATAAAAATCTGCAGTTACGCTTGTTACTGACGCTGGTGGGCGTTAATGCGCTGTGGTCGTTAAATGCCAGTATTCAAACTGGGTTGCATCTGCATTTTCTGGGAATAGTGACCTGTATGCTGATGTTCGGTTGGCGTCTTGCGACCGTGGCATTACTGTTGCCAAGCGCTTTTTTTAGTCTTTTTGTACTAAAACAGCCCGCTGATTTTGGGGCTTTTAGTCTATTCGCCATGGCTGTGCCGCTGTTCCTGTGTTTTATTTTATACAGTCGCAGTTACCATTTATTTCCTAAACACATTTTTGTGTTTATCTTCGTCGGCGGTTTTATAAATGCGGGCCTTTCAACTGTGTTTCATCAATTGAGTTGGGCGATGTGGTTGTGGTCTGCAGCGGATTACGATTGGAATGTGTTAGTGGATGACTACTTGATGCTAATCCCTTTGCTGGCGTTCCCCGAGGCATTGCTTAATGGTATGGCGGTAACGCTATTGGTGGTATATCAACCCCAGTGGTTATTTGATTATTCTGACCGTGAATATTTGTGGCGTAAGTAGATGTGATAAAAGAATGCGATAAAACAACGCAATAAAAGAACTGCGCCCGAAACCTTGGTATTTCAACGGAAAACCCATTGTAAAGTTCATTGGGAAGTCCATTGAAAAGTCGATTAAACAGTTCATTGGAAAGGTTACTGGGCGCACTTATTTGGATATTTACACAGACAGTTGCACCGCGATTTAGGCGAAGCGTTGGTTTAAGTAGTTAATGATTTCTTTAGATTCATACAACCACTGTACTTGGCCGTTTTCTTCAATACGCAGACAAGGCACTTGCTGTTTGCCACCTTGGGCGACGAGCTCATCTTTGTGTGGCGCTTTTTTAGCGTCGTGGGTCACTATGTTGAGTCCCTGACGGCGCATTGCACGGCGGACTTTTACGCAAAATGGGCAAGCTGGATACTGATACAGGGCCAATGCTTGAGTTTGAGTATCAATCTGTTGTTGCTCTGCCAGTGGACGTTGGCGCTTTTTAGGGCTAAATACGAAGTTTAAAAACAGAATGATCCTGCCTAAAATCCAGCGAATGATAAACATGTCAGTGACCTCAATGATAATGTGTGTTGAAAAGTGATTCGTGTGTCAATGGCGCCGTCGCAAATGTGCGACGAAACTGGGATTTAGCGATTCGTGCGTGCGATCCCAGTTGCATAAAGGCCGCAGAGTGTAACCTATGGCACAAAGCGCGGCCAACATTTTAGTGTGGATTAACAGGTAGAAGATTCTTTGGCGACAAGGACAGCGTTTTCGCTTAGCGGTAACAATTAGATATGCGCTTAGCTATACATTTAGGCATGCTCTTCACCATAAGAAAGAAGCCCGTTAAAGCTGAGCTTTAGCGGGCTTCTTTTATCGCAAAGATAGCAGCTGCTTGTGTTATTGCGGGGCTATTGCGCCTCTATTGCACATCTATGGTGAGGCTCACTTGGGCCACATTCTGGGTTAAACTCACTCGGCTTTCGAGCAAGAAGATCCGCTCTGGGGCAATCTCTTTCACGTCTACAAGGTAAGCTTTAACGGCTTTGGCTCTTTCTTGGGCCAAATTACCCAACATGCCATCGTTAACATTCTGCGCTTTTACCGACAGATTATATAAAGCGATATGCCAGCGGGTGGTGATTTCGTCATCGGAAAGCTGCGCGTCTTTGGCCTCTGCGATAACTGTGTCTTTTATTAGTGTCGGATCGGCTTTAACTTCCTGCTCATAGAGCTTCACTAGCACATCGGCTAGCGGCCCTTGGGTCGGGAATTGGCTTGGACTTAAATCATCAGGTAACGCACTGAACTCGATATTGGCTAACTTAGCCAATTTACGCTTCATGATACGCTCAGCAATGGCTTGGCTGTCATTGATGGCATCGACTTCCCCTTCAACGCTGAGCTTAAGCATAGGTCTGTCGAGTAAGGCGCTGGCGAGTTTGTCTAAACTTTTCTGCTCATCTTCACTTAGGCTGAATTGACCAGCGGCAAAGCTGATTTTGTCTAAGCTTTCGTCTGAACCTATCAGCCCCGCTAGGAAAGTGAAGGGCGCAGTGACGGCTTTAGTGATCACATTGGTAATCGCCGTCATTATGATGCTGCCGACACTAAAGCTGGGTGAGTCTAAATCGCCTGAGACCTCCATACCTAAATCAATCACGCCGTTACGGTCCTGTAGCAGCGCAATGGCGAGCGTGATAGGTAAGCTAGTGGCAAGGTCACTGTTACTGGGTTTACCGAGTTTCAGTTGATCTATGACTAGATGGTTATTGCCCTTGAGCTTGTTCTGATCGAGTTTGTAGTTCAGCGACAGTGATAACTGTCCCTTATCTATGTAGTAACCCGCATAGGTGCCTGAGTAAGGATTGACTGAGGTGAGCTCAACACTCTTGAAGACTAAATCGAGATCTAAATATGGCATGTCTAACAAAGGGTTAATATCGCCTTTTAGGGTTACAGGCGCGTACTTGTCTATCTTACCTTTGATATCGACCGAGGCTTTAGTGCCTGGCGTTGACGACAGGTGAGTGATATTGCCTTCAAGCAGCTCAATTCCCGAAGCAAAATTCGGAGTAAGTGAGTTATCGGCAAAGTAAGCCGAGCCTTGGCTAAAGCTAATTTTTTGAATATCGAGGCTCAGCTCTGGTGTTGCTGACTTGCTCGCCATTTGCGGCTCGGTTGCGGTTTGCTTAGCAGGGGGCGCGCTGTTCGTTGTCGCACTATTCGTTACTGAAGCTGCAATAGGCGCTTCGACGATAAGGTCGCTGATATTAGTGCTTCTATCTTTAGCTATCACCACTTTGGCGTAGGGTTGATTAAAGGCTAAGTGATCGATTTTGATTTGATTTTTTTGTTGGTCAAAATCCAGCTGATTGATATTCATCTTTTGCCATTTGACCAGCGGGGCATTACGCAATTTGTCATGAATGGCTAAATCATCGAGCTCAACACTGCCGCCGTAAATGGCTTTGCCCTTGGCATCAGCCGTGAGCTTACCTGCAGAGCTTAATAAACCACTCTTGAGCTGGATATTCACGTAGGGCGCAAGATACGGTTGGAACTGGATTAATGCGAGCTTATCGAGTTGAATATCGGCATCTATCGCTTCGCCTGTCACATCGATCTGGCCTTGAGAGCTTAAAGTACCTTTGTCATTAATGCTGAGTTGCAGCGCATAATCAATCGGCTCGGCCAAGGTGCTGGTGATAGTTTTTGTTGAAAAGTTAAGTGGATACACACGCCATTGCTGCGGTGTTGCCGTTAATTTTTGCTCCGATAGATTAAGATCGTAGTTTTCAATATTGAGCGCATCGAGTTGCACGAACCAAGTGTCAGTTGACGTCGTTACTGGTGTTTGCTTGATTGGCTGTTGAGGATCTGCCTCAGAAGCGACTTCTGCAGTGGCTTCATGAGTGGCATCAGCTGTGATGTTTGCGGCGGCCTCAGTATTTTGCTCCGTTTTATTGTTCTCGCTGGCCGTGACTAATTCGCTTTCTGTTGGTTTGTCTGTGGTCTCGCTTGCATCAGTTGCCATCTCAGCTATTTGAGGCTTTTCTTCCACTTGCGTGACTTGTACGCTCTCAACATTTTTGGCCTCTAGTGGCTTAGCATCTGCCGGCTTAGTTTCTATCGACTTAGCATCTATCGGCTTAGCATCGATGGAATTAGCAACTGGCGGCGCTGCACTTGTAGACGCACTGGCGGATTTAGGCATGAACAAGCTGGCGAGATCGAGTCCATCTTGATTCCAAATGGCGTTTACAGTGAGGCCATCACTGTGAAGCTTATTGATGTGCACTTGCTGCAGCTTTAGATCCATCGAAATACCGTCGAGGGCAAAGATTGGCAGCTTGACCACTGAGCGCTCTTGGTCGTTAAAGTTCAGTTTTTCAACAATAAACTGGCCATTGTTGCTGGTGACTTGTAACTCGCCATTCTCGGCAAGATCCACTTGATACTGAGTCTTGGCAGTGATTTGGCCATCGGTAAGTGCTGGCTTAAATTGATCGTCGATAAACCGCCACAGGGGTGTCAGTTTCAGTTTGGCGATGTGGACGTCACCTGCGATTTTTAATGGGAACAGTTGGAATTGCCCCTGCGAACTGATTTCACCAGCATGATCATCACTGAGTTGTATCACATAGTGATTGTGCTGAATTGGCATAACTTGGGAGCCAGAGCCAGTGTCAGAGGCTGATTGGGCGTTTGGTGTCGGGTTGGCTTCAGTCTTATTTGCTTTTGTGGCTGGTGCTACTGAGGCCGACAATGCCGACATCAAATATTCAGTATCGAGCTGACTGAGTTTTAAATTGATATTGGGATAATTAACTTGAGCATGGGTAATTTTGTCATCGAAGTTAAATTGCCCTGCATCTAATACAAATTGGCTGAGCAGGACACGAACGGGGGCGCTGGCTTCTGCGGGTGTTGTTTCTGTGCTCGCGGATGAATGCTCGTTCAAGGTCTGCAGAATATCGTCGAAGTTGAATCCAGCTTTGCCTTTTTTCTCCACGCGGATGATGTGTGCGTAGGGCGCTTGTATGTGTATGTTTTCGATAACGGCGGCGCGATTAAAAACAGATTGCCAAAAGTTCACTTCGAATTGGACTTGCGCTAAGCCTGCAAACGTTTTTTCGTCTTTTTCTTTAATGGCCAGTTGGTCGATTTCGACTTTGAAATTAAAGGGATTGATGCGGATATCCCCGAGGGTGACGGGACGGCCGAGTAAAGCAGAGAGTTTTTCGGGTGCCAGCGTGGTTATTGCATAGGGCAGGATTAAACCTAATGTGCAGACATAGCTAAGGTAGACGGCGGTGAGGTAAACAAGCACACGCAGGTACCTTGGGAGAGCAAAAAAAGTGTGTTTGAATTGCGATAGCTGGGTCAGCATTAATATCAAGGCTCCAATGCATAAGACAGGGAAAAACTGCCATAAGTGCGAACATTCTAGCGATTAACGCTAATGTTTCCAGAGATTATTTATATTTTATCAATGAAATCTTGGCATTACCCGACGACAACTTATTCCGAACCCCGTCTTTGCTGAGTGACAACCTATCTTCTACATTGATAGCTACATCTGTATCAACCTGCGGCGTATCCTTGAGTCGAAACTCATCATGTTCAGGTCAGTTTTTACATCAGCGTTTTAAATAGCTAATGGCCGCAATAATGGCGCCCTGTGGGTCTTTTATCCAACAAAAACGGCCCACTTCGGGAATATCTTCAGGGCCAAACAGAATATCGCCGCCGAGTTTTTTGGCACTGATAGCCACTTGATCCACATCGTTAACCGTAATATAGCCAGTCCAATGTGAGGGAAGGGTGGGGATTAAACTGTCGGTAATTCCGCCAATGCTGATCCCCTCGTTTTCAATAATGTGATAGTGACCGTGGGGCATTTTGACGGTTTTAAAGTGCCAGCCAAAAATCTCAGCATAGAAGCGCATGGCCTCTTCGGTATTATTGGTTGTGAGTTCATGCCAACTTAACGCCCCTGCAGTATTAAAAGCCGATTCCATAAGCGCATCCCTAATTTATTGTGGTTAACTTTTGTATTTGAGCCGATGTTCAGTGGCTGTGTTTAAGGCCCGTATTTAAGGCTTGTATTGAAGGCCTTTATTCAAGACTTGTGTTTAAGCCCTGAATTCTGAGTTTGTATGTTAGAAACCCTATTTCGGGTTTCTAACCCAAATTGAGTGTAGTTGAGGCCAGTTGATAATTCACAGGCAGTAAATTAAAATTTCTGCATTTTTGAGCTTGGTGAGCATTAAATTAACTTAATGTTCTACAAGGGGATTCACTTATTTTGCATAGGACTATCGGCCGTTAGCGGCTCTGTGACGTTGCGGCTTTAGCTATGAGCTGGATGCAGCTTGTCGCGCCAAGACTTAGCACTGAAAACAGATTTGGAAATGGGTTCGTTTACTGTGGTTTGAGTGTTAGACCTGACTCCCGTTAACTTGTTAATATAGGCCAGTTTTGCATCTTATCGATGCCACCTTAGGGGATACGAGATTGAATAAGAGTTTAGTAACAAATTTATTGGCGGCTGCTTTGGTGGTTGTGGGTTACCTGATGCATTCGGCAATTGTCCTGAATGTCGGATTGTTTGCCTTATCGGGTGCGATTACCAACTGGGTTGCGGTTTATATGTTGTTTGAGAAAGTCCCCGGACTCTATGGCTCGGGAGTCGTGCCTTCTCGTTTCGAAGAGTTTAAGGCGGGCATTGCTCATCTGATGATGAAGCAGTTTTTTACCACAGAAAATATCGACCGATTCCTATCTGAAAAAGAAGGGCTGAGTAAAATAGACTTGGCCCCCGTGATTGAGAAGGTCGATTTAGCGCCTTCTTTCGATGCCTTAATTAGCACAGTCGCGCAATCTTCCTTTGGCGGCATGTTGTCTATGTTCGGCGGTACGGATGCGTTATTACCGCTAAAAGAGCCGTTTATTGTGAAGATGAAAGCTTCTTTAGTTGAAATGGCGCAAAGTGATGCATTCCACGAGCTGTTGAAACAAGAAATCGAACAGCCAAATGTGATGGCCGATCTGCAAACTAAAATTGCCAACATAGTGGAACAAAGGTTAAACGAGCTGACACCGCAAATGGTGAAACAAATCGTTCAGGACATGATCCAAACGCATTTAGGTTGGTTAGTGATCTGGGGCGGGGTGTTTGGTGGTCTGATTGGACTTGTCGCAGCCTTAATCCAAGGTTAACCTGAGTTAAAGCCGCGAATAGAATGGGAGCTTTGGCTCCCATTTTTTATTCATGCATTTTGTGCCCATCATTTTGTCCCTCATTAAATAGCAAGGAAGTCTATGAACCTTCAACACAGCATCAATTATTTGGAAATCCCGAGCCGCGATATTGCGAGTTCTAAGGCCTTTTTTAGCCAGGTATTTGGCTGGACCTATGTCGATTACGGTCCTGAATACAGCTGCTTTATGGATGTCGGGATCACAGGTGGCTTCTATCAAGCCGAGGTGGATTTTACCCTCGCAAAAGGCTGCCCGCTGATTGTGATCTACAGCCAGAACTTAGAATTGACTCTGACGGCTGTCGTGGCCGCTGGCGGCGCTATTACGGCAGATATATTTAGTTTCCCCGGTGGTCGCCGATTCCACTTCACTGAACCCTGTGGCAATGAATATGCCGTCTGGTCAGAATGATCCTAATGCCAATCCTTGTATCCGCAATTGTTGTTTAGACCAGCAAGATATTTGCTTAGGTTGCTTTAGGCATCTTGATGAGATTTTAGCCTGGCGCGCTATGTCAGATGTGGAGCGGCAAGCTTGTTTTGCCAGAATGGCGCAGCGTAAAGCTGAGTCTCAGGCCAAAAGAAGCGGCGTAAATAGAACTCTGGATAGTGAGTAGCCTTGCATAATTGTGCTGAGGTTAACCATTTATGCCGAGTTAGCTTTCACATTTGAATACTCAGAGTTACGTTTAAGTACTAGCGTTTGCGTTTGAGCACTAGGCGTAACGTTTGAGGATTGGGTGTTAGGCATTAAAGTTCAATACAGCTACTTTGGCGTCAGCATTAGCGGGTGATCACTTGATGTTGAAGTATTAATCGAATAATCCAACGGCGAAATACGCATTAACGTATTTCGCCGTTAGCATTTTGAAGCACTCTTGGCATTTGAAGCAGAAGTTACACGGGATCGATGACTATGTGCTCAAGTTCGATGGCGGCAACGGTATGGAGTGCATCCATAGTCGCGCCGACCAAACTGATTTTTCCTTGAGATGATTCAATCAACACCGCACGGCTGATATCGCTAAATTCGCGATTATGGCGAACGAGATTTGACAAGGCCATCTGCATCGGCAGCATAGAAGGATTGAATGCCGCGTTCTCTGCATAGCGACCACAATAGGTTGCGCCATCGCGTGTTTCTAAAACCACGGCAGCAAAACTCTGTGTGTAAGGCGCGTAGCTTAAACCGGCATGATCTAAACCTTCGATGATCATAGGATCGGCACTATCTAAAGCAAATTCAGTTTGTTGCTTCGCCATTAAAGGCGAAGTGACATTTAAGTCTTTTGGGCCAAAGGCATAGGGTAAATAATAAGCCAGTGGATGGCTTTCCTGTGCGGGTAGATGAATGCTGATCTTACTTCCTTCAACCAGCTCATTCATAAATTGACGGCAATGGCCGCAAGGGCTGGCATTGACTATGATATCAACAATTTGGCTTTCACCGCTGAGCCATGCATGGCTGATAGCGCTTTGTTCTGCATGGACAGAATGAAACAGCGCTTCACCGGGTAATTCTAAGTTGGCACCCATGTAGATATCGCCACTTTTTCCTTTGGCAATCGCACCGACATAAAACTCACTGATAGGCGGTTTCGCCAGTGCAGCGGCTATCGGCAGCAGTGCCAGTAACACTTCTGCTTCGGTCATCTTGCTTGCACTTGTTAGTGTGGCAAGTTGCTGCGCATCTAAGTGTCCAGCAAAATTCTGGTGCAACATCGGAATGAGAGTATCGGCTAACGGCGTTGGCAGTTGGGTTATGCTACGAATGAATCTATCTTGCATTTCCCGATTCCTTATTTGTTAAGTTCATGGAAGAACATTCTAGTAATTTTGTTACAGCATAAATGCGAGTTAGCTCGCGTTTATACGCTGCAAATGTGTGTGTTCGATAGTAAACAATTTAAGTTATGCGCCTAATAGAGTGAGTCTATTCACGAATATAAACAAGCTTAAGACTATTAAATAAAAGACTTAAGCTTGAATTGATTAAACTTAAAGTTCACGCAAATAATGACAAAGGGCAGCCAGTAACTTCTGCTTAGTCTCATCCGCTTGCGTATCTTGCAGCAGATTTTCTAATTTAAGTACGTAGTCTTGATCGGCTAAGCGACTTTGACAGAATTCACGCCAGCGCTGTGACTCTTCGTAATCGAGTAGTTCAGGATAATTACGGGCGCGGTAACGAAACAGCATTTCAGGGATACGTGGATCATCAAACTGCAAGTCTAGCGCCGCTAAATTTTGCGGTAGGGTATGACGGATGATTTCCATTTTCGCTTTATCAGTTTGGCTAAAGAAACCACCTGAATACAGCATCAAATCGGGATCTGTGGTCGCTCTGCTGTCATCGTGCTCAAATAAGAGCGCCAGTTTTTCACGTAGTTCTGGGTGAAGTTTAAGGCGTTTATATTGCTCTCTGGCAAATTCTTTATCTATGCCTAAACGAGCGGCATGTTCATCGCTGAGGATTTTAGCCGAAGTGATAAAAGGGCACTTATTTAAATGAATTTGTTTTACCGCGATCGGTAATTCGTCTTCGGCAAGATCGGCTCTTGGCGTATACATACGCGTTTTAATTTGCTCGATATCTAGCTCAAAGAGTGGCGTTAAATCCATGGCTAAATTAACGCAAATAACTGCATTTTTATTGGTTGGATGGTGCGCCACGGGGGAAATCAACGTCGTACAACCATTGCGCGCACTGATCTTAGAGCTCACGTGTACTAACGGCTGCATATTGAGCACATCGATTTGATCGCTCACCGCTTGCTTACGGCGCAGGTCAAAATAGTACTGATATAACTTAGGTTGTTTCTCGCGAATGAGTTTTGCCATAGCGATGGTTGCATACACATCAGACATGGCATCATGGGCTTTCTCATGGCTTAAACCATTCGCTTGGGTCAAATGTTCTAGCTTAAAACTAGGAGATCCATCTTCCTTGGTTGGCCAATTGATCCCTTCGGGTCTAAATGCGTAACACGCGCGCACTAAATCGATGATATCCCAACGAGAGTTGCCATTTTGCCATTCACGGGCATAGGGATCGATAAAATTTCTATAAAAGCCGTAACGGGTCACTTCATCATCAAAACGCAGTGAGTTGTAGCCCGCGACACAGGTGTTTGGCTGGCTAAACAGTGCTTGAATACGCCCCATAAACTCAGTTTCAGGGATGCCTTTTAAATTGGCTAACTGCGGCGTGATTCCTGTGATCAATATCGCTTCTGGTGACGGCAAATAATCAGGGGCTTGCTTGCAATAAAATATCTCAGGCTCGCCGATAATATTGAGCTCTAAATCCGTGCGAATACCGGCAAATTGCGAGGGTCTGTCTTTCGCCGGGTTAGCCCCAAAGGTTTCGTAGTCGTGCCAAAATATGCTTGGCTGAGAATGATTAGACATAAATTAAATTCAAATGACAGTTTGTCGAATAATAACATCTTAACACCGAAATTCCCCGAATGAACATTTACACCACTAAGATGATTAAGCCATTATCTTGAAAATATAACGGCTTAATAGGTGATCTTCATTAAGATTCGACGGTACAATCGCGGCTGAACAGGGGAATAATGTCTTATGTATCATCAATTTCTAAATGAGCCTATGGTGCTTGATGCTGAAAAGGCGTCGATACTCACGTTGCGGTTACCCGACGATATCAGTGATTTTATTGTGTTACAGGCGATCAGTGCGCCTTTGCTAGAGGTCGTCGTTATTGCTGAAGCCGGAACCCCGCAAAATATTGCTATCCGCTTTCAACCGTTTATGGGTCTTAAGGTTGAATCATTACCGCAAAGTGCACAGGCCTTTAATACACCGATTACTCGGAGCCTTGGGCAAGGTTTTCGGCTTTATACGCGTATGGGCACTGCTGCAAAATTTTGCGCAGCAGAATTGCGACGGGGCGTATCTTTTACTTTAGATATGGCTAATCGTTTAGGCGCAGAGAATTGCTTAACCTTTGCCTTACAAGCTGATTCAAAGTTTGAGTTAGTGCCTTTAGAAGCCGATTTACGTGTCTTACATGAGCCTAAAGCGTTGATGGTCGCCAAAGCGCTGTTAGCAAGACAATACGACTATGCCGCATCGTCAGAATCCCTTGCTATTTACATGACCGAAATCGAGCAAGTTAGGTTAGAATTACAAGCATTTTTACGCGGGGAGCTTGGCCAATGTCACGCTAGCCTTGCCGACGAGGTATTAAGGCTCGATCCCTTGTTACTTCAGAAACAACAGTGGTTATTTAGAACCTATACCCATATGTTTGAGCGTCCCAATTACAACCGCGCCGCTAATGATGTTGATAACACAGATAAGTTATTAAGAAAATTAGAGTGTTATGAGTTGCTTGCCCCACCTGAACTGATCCAGATGGTTGATCGATTGATGGAAGACGAAACGTAAACCTTTCTTGCCAAAATTTAGTTAAACGATAAGAGTCCACTATGCATTATTTATGTCCCCTGTGTTCCGCGCCGCTGACGTTAACGGATCGAACTTGGGGTTGTCCACAGCAACATAAGTTTGATATGGCCAAAGAGGGCTATGTCAACTTATTGCCCGTACAGAAGAAAAACTCAAAAGATCCTGGCGATAACAAGCAGATGATGTTTGCTCGGCGTGAATTTCTAAACGAAGGCTACTATCAAGATTTGAGTGATAGAGTGAATGCACTCGCGCTCGAATTTGGTGCTGAAGCAAAGCAGATCCTCGATATAGGCTGTGGGGAAGGGTACTACAGCCAGCGTTTATTCAATGTGTTGAGCCAGCACCATGATTGTGATTTACAAGGCATAGATATTTCTAAGTCAGCAATTAAATATGCGGCTAAACGCTACACCAATTTAGCATTTTGTGTGGCAAGTGCCTATGAGATGCCCATCGCCTCTCAAAGTGTCGATCTTGCCATTCGCATTTATGCACCTTCCAAAGTTGAAGAGTTACAACGCATTATGGCCGATTGTGGTATCTTGATCACAGTCTCTCCCGGACCTTCACATCACTTCGCCTTGAAGCAACAGATTTATGCTGAGCCTAGATTACATCCCGTATCAGCAGCGCATATTCCCGGATTTGAGTGCCTGCATCAGGAACGCTTAATTTCTCAACTTGAACTGACAAAAAGTGAACATATTGCTCATTTTTTAGAAATGACGCCTTACGCTTGGAAGTTTACCGATGAGCAAAAGCAAGCATTTGCTCTGCAAGGACTGAGTTGTGAATTGGATTTCCAAATTGAAGTGCATCGCATTTCAAGATAAGCGATAAGATTAAGCTATTGAAATAAATTATTTAAAATGTTTAACTATACTTGCTAAGCAGCATGAACTGAGTGTTCAGCTAGCCGGTTGCAAAACCGCAAAGTAGATTTAGGCAAAATAAATAATCCAAAGTGTCGCAGCGTGTTGACTTATCTTTAGAATGGTTTATAGTCTTATCAGCTTGAAGGTTGGGCTTATATTTATGTGTTCAATACGACCAGTTCGTCCTGTAAACATAAGTAATACCGGCATTTTCCAGCTCCACCGCCGTTAAGGCTTTAATTTTTTATTTACAGGATTTATATTATGTCTCAAGTTACTGGTGTTGTTAAGTGGTTCAACTCTGACAAAGGTTTCGGATTCATTGAGCAAGAATCTGGTCCAGACGTATTCGTACATTTCCGTGCGATCAACTCTGACGGTTTCAAAACTCTTGATGAAGGCCAAAAAGTGTCTTTCACTGTGACTCAAGGTCAAAAAGGTCCACAAGCTGAAAACGTAACTATCGTTGGTTAATTTTCGGTGCTGTTAGCCTAGAGCTGATAGCAATGGATTAAAGGGCTATGGTTTATTCCATGGCTCTTTTTATTTGTGTGAAATTTAAAATATCCTTTTAGGTTAGATGCTCTTCTAGAGTGGGTAGTCTTCTAAGAAAGTAAGAAAGTAAGAAAGTAAAATATATAGTCGCTAGATGCATGAGCTTAAGTTGCTCAACCGTTTTCTTAGCCTACCGTATTAATTTAACTGCTAGTTCCCGCTTCCAGATTTCCTCTTCATCTCCAAAACACCTCATTTTCGAGAGTTAATCTTCAATAAAGCTTCCTCGATTCATCCACCATGTTTTTGCTTCAGTGATATTAAAGGTTTTTACCTCTCAACACAGTATTTAGCCATAGCGTAACTTAACTCTCTAGGCCGACAGCGTGTGCATCCCATCACTTTTTTGTTGTATGAATCTGGAGGATCAGAAGCAGCAGGGCACTATTAACGCTTTGAAGTCTGCTTATGCAGCACTGTGTTCATTGGTAACATGCCTAACTACAACTCTCGCCATGGCTAAACCAGAATTCAGATAATTACTGCTAAAATCGTGTGGGATGGATTATAGATTGATATGACTCAGCTTTTTGCCATTCATTGATTGGCGTTGAGTCGATAAAAAAGCCTGAATATTGCTATTCAGGCTTTTTGTATTTCTTATGGAAGCTCACACATTGCTAATGAAACATTGCTTACGAATCCAGCTTATCATCGGCCACTTTATAGTGAGGATCATCGAGTTGATTCACTTCGACAAGATTTCCCGCTTTATGCAGCAGTGCTTTACAGTCAGCGCTTAAGTGGATCAAGTGCAACTTCTTACCCGCATTAACATAACGTTCAGCGAGCGTGTCTATTGCTTCCAATGCGGAATGATCGGCAACCCGAGAGTTCTTAAAGTCGATAACCACATCTTGTGGATCTTTTGATGGGTCAAATAGCTCGAGGAAGTTCGCAATTGAGCCAAAAAACAATGGGCCATTGAGTTTATAGACTTTCCAGCCTTGCTCATTCTGCTCTTCCGTCACATTAATATGCTTGGCATGTTCCCAGGCAAAGACTAAGGCTGAAACGATTACGCCGACAAATACCGCAAATGCCAGATCGGTAAATATGGTTACCGTCGTCACTAGCACGATAACGAAAGCATCATGTTTCGGGACTTTACCCATAAACTTAAAGCTTGCCCATTCAAAGGTGCCGAGCACAACGATAAACATCACCCCAACTAGCGCCGCAAGTGGGATTATCTCAATAAATGAAGCGCCAAATAAGATAAAGGTAAGCAGCGCGATTGCGGCTGTAATTCCTGATAATCGGCCGCGTCCACCCGAGTTAATGTTAATCATCGATTGACCTATCATGGCACAACCACCCATAGCACCGAAGAAGCCGCTGGTGATGTTTCCAAGACCTTGGCCGACGCATTCTTTGTTGCTGCGACCACGGGTATTGGTCATCTCATCTATCACAGTTAATGTCAGCAGTGATTCGATAAGACCAACAGCCGCTAAGATGCAGGAGTAGGGCAGGATGATATATAAGGTTTCAAGATTAAAAGGCACAGAGGGAATAGCAAAGCTAGGTAATGAACCCGCTATCGTCGCATTATCGTTACCACTCATGGTTTTTAGGAAGTCGAGGACATTACGAGTATCAAGATCGAGTCCGACGACAATTGCCGTCACAGTGAGGATTGCGACTAGTGATGAAGGCACTGCTGTGGTGATCTTAGGCAAAAAATAAATTATCGCCATCGTCAGTGCCACTAAGCCTAACATCAGCATTAATGGTTCTTGTGGCAACCAGACTAAGTTTCCGCTGGCATCCTTGACCTTAAACTGACCTAGCTGGGCGAGGAAAATCACAATCGCCAGACCATTCACAAAGCCAATCATGACGGGATAGGGCACAATCCGAATAAATTTACCGAGTTTACATACCCCGGCTGAGATCTGGATGAGTCCCGCTAAGACTACGGCAGCAAATAAATATTGGACACCGTGCTCAACGACCAAAGACACCATGACGACGGCCATAGCGCCTGTCGCGCCTGAAATCATGCCTGGGCGGCCACCAATCAGTGCCGTGATAAGTCCCATGATAAAGGCGGCATAAAGTCCAACCATAGGCTCTACATGGGCGACAAAGGCAAATGCGACCGCTTCTGGGATAAGCGCAAGTGCAACTGTTAGCCCTGAAAGCACATCGGCTTTATGGCTAGACGTTTTGTGGCGAATGAGATCAAACATTGAACCTCTGTTATTAAGTTGTTGTGTGGATAAAAATAAGGCGCGAATACTAACAAAAAAATGGATTGAGCTAAACCTTAAATATAGTGTGAGTTTTACGATAGAAATAAAAAAGCCATGCAATTGCATTAATGCCGTTCACTTAAGAGTGAACGGCATTTTTCTTTGGTCTAACCGGAAACTTGTTTTTGCTCATTTTAAGGACTCGTGGATAAGCCCTTTCCCGTTTACCATCCAACTTAAATTGCCGTGCATTGCGTTCTATATCCAATACGTCTCTCGGGACATTCCCCGGTGTTTGTGATGGCAGTTGCGTCAACTTGAAGATGATATAACTCGCCGCATCCCTAAAACTCAGTTGATTAGGATGGACCGATGGCAAGCTTTTAGCCATCAGCAACATCTTATATCTAATGAGATTGTAGGCCAGTAGCACGCCCCACAACTCTTGAATCACCAGCTCCGGTAGTTGACTGCGTAGCGTAAAACGACTCTCCAACAGATGTTGTTTCATCTCTCTGTAGCCCAGTTCGATTTCCCATCGATGGGCATATAAGTCGACGATGTCTTCGCTGGGGTAACGCATCGGATCAGTCAACGAGGTCAAAATGGCGACTGACTTACCTTTCACTGTCTTAGTGAGTAAACGCGCTTCAAGGGTATCAGGGAGCTGCGGCCATTTCTTTCTGGCTTGAGGCGTGGTGGTGAGTTTCACCCACTGGTCATGTTTTCCCAATGTTCGAACCACCTCATATTGAGTGCCTTTCTTCAATGGCAACAGCCAGTGGCTATCAGGTTGCGCTTGCTTCCAAGCGTGCAGAAGGCCGAGCGAGTAAAATCCTCGGTCAAATAGGGTTAGGCTGTGATTGGGAATGCTAGGAATGAGCTGAGATGCTAAGTTCATTTCATTTTCGGCAACCGAATCAAAGGCGCTGTTGACCAACAAATGGCTGCTTAACTCCATCAAGCAAACCATGCGAATTTGCGGATAAGCCGCTTCGCCGGAAGCGTTTGCGATGCGCGCAAAGGCGGCTTGATTTTGGACACTATCGAGTGTCCGCCACACTACACCGTCAACACCATACAAGTTAAGACCGCACCAATGAGGATGTTCAGCTCTCGCGTGCCAGGTATTAGCGCTGCGACTAAACACTTCTCGAATAACCTCACTGCCCAATCGTTTTCGAGCCTGAGTCACGGCGCTGCGTGCAACATAATCAATCTCTTGCGGCAAAACAATGTCGAGTTTGTTGATGAGTGACCGAACAGACTCTCCTCGAAACAAAGCCATTCCGATAACGGCCCAAATCATCGCATCCATCGGCAATTTACGCCGTCTTAACGTCGCAACGCCCTGAGAGTCCAAACAAGATTGAATTAACTCAGGTTCTAACACATCAGCTAAGCAGGTAAATTCAGTTAGGCGGGTAATATGAGTGCGAGCGAGTGCTTCTGAGAGTTGCATAAAAAAATCCGATGACATGAGGTCATCGGATTTTGATCTTTTCAGCGAGATCGTCAAGCGATCTGTCTTAACTGATCGGCATTATGCAATTGCATGGCTTTTTCTGACTAACCTAAGTGGTTATGGACGAGCCATATCCGACTCTGCACCGTTAGCGAGTTTGATTTTGGCGGTCGGCTCTTCGGTCGCAGTATTTTCATACTCGCGTCCTTTAGGCACAGCCACTTGCTCTCTCACTTCAACAACTGGTTTGGTCATATCCGAAGACACCATAGAGCCAAAACGGCTGGCAGCTTTCGGCTTGTTGACAACAACCGCATCAACCGAATCGGTGATTTGCGAATTAACTGTCGTTGGGGCCGCTTGCACTGTTGTTTGAGGTTTAGCGATAGCAGCAGGTTTTGCCATTGGGGCAGAGGCTGTTGCTTTAACCGCTTCTTTAACTTCAACACTCGGTGCAACGCTTGGCTCTTCAGCAGTTTCAGTCTTAGGCGCTTCAACTTTAGCCGCTTCAACTTTTGGCGCAGCTGGTGTAACCGCTGGGCTTTCAACTACAGGAGCTTTAACCGCTTCGACTTCAGCTGCAACGTTAGCGACGGGAGCCCCAACGACTGGCGCAACGTCAACTTTCACTTCAACCGCTTTTGGCGCTTTCGCTTCAGTAGCTTTAGTCTCAACTGGCTTAGCTTCAACTGGCTGAGTTTCGACAGCTGTAACGTCATTTGCTAGCGTTTCAACTTTCGCTTCAGCTTTAACGACAGCAGGAGCTTCAACAACAGGTGCTTCGCTTGCTTGTGCCGTTTCTACTTCAACGGATTTAGCCGTTGCTTGAGTTTCAGCCACTGCATCTGTTTTAGTTGCGACGACTGGCGCTTCTACACGCACACTGGCGACTTCGCTTGGATACTCTTGGTCAGCACCTAATTCGTCATTTGGAACGAATTGCGCTGGCGTTGATGTACCTTGGTCATCTTCATCACGACGACGACGTTGACCCGCTGCACGAAGGTGACGTGGGCTACGACGGCTACGACGTTGACCATCTCTTTGCTCGCGTTTTGCTTGATCGTCAGCAGTTTCGCTTTCAGCATCGACCGGTTCGTTATCTTGCGATACCGCATCCGCTGGTGCTGCAAATTCAGCTGTAACAACTTCAGCCTGTTCTTCAGTCTTAACTGCATCAACCGCTGGGGTTTCAGCTGCCGCAGAACTCACCGCTTTCTCTTCTATTGCAACATTTTCAGCCGCTTCTTGAGCAGGTGCCGCTTCTTTACGAGGCTGACGACGTGTTCTTGGTGCTTTAGTTTCTGCAGGTGCTTGGGCTACTTCAGCTTTAGTGTCAACACTGATAGTGCTCGCAGCTGCGGCGTTAATGGCTGCAATTTCAGCTAATACTTCAGCAGCATCTTCTGGTGCAATTGGGATCGCATTATCTGGCGTGTTGTGGCCATTATCGATACGCACCTTACGGCGCATGTTACGACGTTGACGGCGTTCACGGGCGACTTCTTGCTTAGGTGCATCGGCTTCAACGTCGGCAACCACGTCTTTTAGCGCTTGCACACGTGGCTTAGGTTCCGCTTTCGCTGGACGCTTAGCTTCTTCCTTCTCGCGAACTGGGCGCTCTTGAGTGCTTGTGTTTACCGCGGCATCAGCTGGTTTTTTCGGATTACGGCTGCGTGGCTCACGAGTGCCTTCTTTTGCTTTGTCAGCATCTTGGGCATTACGTGGGCGGCGAGTATCGTTGCGACGGTTACGGCGGTTGGCGTTAGCAGCACTGGTGTCGGCTGTTTTAGTTTCAACAACTTTTACGGGTTCTGCTTTTTCGCTTGGCGCAAACATAGCGCTGACTGCACTCACTAGCTTGCTGAAGAAGCCAGGTTGTGGCGCTTCAACTTTCACCGTTGGTGATGGCGCTTGTTCCACTTTCTGTGGTGCGGCAAAACCTTTTAATGCAGGAATAGGCGCTGCGGTACGTTCCAGTTTACGTGGCTCATACAATTTGGCATCAGGCTGCTCGATACGCTTATAGCTAGACTCGCTGATTTCATCATCACTACGGTGACGGATCACGCGGTAATCTGGCGTCATCATGTGCGCATCAGGTATCACATACACTTCGACATCGTGACGTTGTTCTGTAATGCGAATGGCTTTGCGTTTCTCGTTCAACAAGAAAGCCGCCACATCCACAGGCACAATCGCTTCGATTTGTGAGGTGTTCTCTTTGATGGCTTCTTCTTCCATCAAACGTAAAATCGACAGTGCTAAAGATTCAGTACTGCGAATCGTGCCTTGGCCATGACAACGAGGGCAGATGTGCGCAGCAGATTCTTCTAAAGAAGGACGCAGACGCTGACGCGACATTTCCATCAAACCAAAACGCGAGATGCGACCTAACTGCACGCGAGCGCGGTCATGGTGCACAGCATCACGTAAGCGGTTTTCAACTTCACGCTGATGGCGCACAGGCGTCATATCGATAAAGTCGATAACCACTAAGCCACCTAAGTCACGTAGACGTAATTGACGGGCAATTTCATCGGCGGCTTCTAGGTTAGTGTTCAGTGCTGTCTCTTCAATATCGCCGCCTTTAGTGGCACGGGCAGAGTTGATATCGATTGAGGTTAAAGCTTCAGTTGGGTCGATAACAATCGAACCGCCAGATGGCAGACGCACTTCACGTTGGAAGGCTGATTCGATTTGTGATTCGATTTGGAAGTGAGTGAATAACGGCACTTCAGCTTCGTAAAGTTTTACGCGCTCAACGAAATCTGGGCGAACTAAGGCGATATGTTGCTTAGCTTCTTCGAAAATACGTGGATGGTCGATGAGGATCTCGCCCACATCACGACGTAAGTAGTCACGAATAGCGCGCACGATCACGTTGCTTTCTTGGTGAATTAAGAAAGGAGCGCCTTTAACCTGTGAAGCTTCGGTGATTGCTGCCCAGTGGTGCTGCAGAACTTTTAAGTCCCACTTTAACTCGGCAGACTCTTTGCCAACACCGGCAGTACGTACGATAAGACCCATGCCCGCTGGCACTTCCAAATCGGCCATCGCTTCTTTTAGCTCAGTGCGCTCATCACCTTCGATACGACGAGAAATTCCGCCTGCACGTGGGTTGTTTGGCATTAATACTAAGTAAGAGCCTGCTAGGCTGATGAAGGTCGTTAAGGCTGCGCCTTTATTGCCGCGTTCTTCTTTATCAATCTGGACAATAACTTCTTGTCCTTCACTGACAACTTCTTTGATATTTGGGCGACCTTGGAACGAATATCCTTTCGGGAAATATTCTCTGGCGATTTCTTTCAGTGGCAAAAAGCCGTGACGATCAGCACCGTAGTCGACGAAAGCGGCTTCTAAAGACGGTTCTACGCGGGTAATTTTACCTTTGTAAATGTTTGATTTTTTTTGCTCATGACCTGGACTTTCAATATCTAGATCATACAGTTGTTGCCCATCAACAAGGGCAACACGCAACTCTTCTGATTGAGTTGCATTGATTAACATACGTTTCATGATGACGTCATTCTTCTTTAAATAGAGGTCATCAAACATCGCGCTTCGCTGCATTACGGGCCTAGCAGTAGGTCAACTGAGCCTCACGGCTGGTGGCTAGGCAAGAGGTGCGCATTGCTGTTAGACGCAGTCGCTGCGTGTCGCATCCTATTTATGGCTTATTTTTTAATGATTACAAAAACAAGGAATTCGTTGTAAAACATCAACCAACCCCATAAATTCTTTAGTTTCTTTCCGGTAATGCCCAAGTCGAATCGGTTTGTCTGACGACAAGTTAAAATATCCTTCGAAATCGGGGAGGAAAATCTAGGGTAAACCTTATTAAAGTAAGGCGACTTTCTCGATTTAATCGTAAAAAACGCATTTATGGTATTTTTACTTATTATACGATTCGCAAATCAATGACTTGCTATCAAGAAAATGTTTTTTTATCCGTTAAATTTTCCGCTTGGGATCGGGGCGTTGTGAACACTTTATTCACGGCTTATCCCTAATCGCTGGTGAAATATAGCAATAATCAAAAAATTCAGCAATGGAAAGGCACAATTCTTCTCAGTTGTTGTACAATGGCGGCCGTTATAATTAGATGGCGCATCATGAATATAGAATCCACCCCACAACAGGTTCAGTTGATCACGATTGATGAAGATCACTTCGAACAGCGTATCGATAACTACTTAATGACCAAGCTGAAGGGCGTGCCGAAAAGCATGATCTATCGCATTGTCCGCAAGGGCGAGGTTCGAGTGAATAAGAAACGCATTAAACCCGAGTACAAGTTGCAGATTGGCGACATAGTGCGTATTCCGCCTGTCCGAGTGGCAGAGCCAGATAATCGTACCGCACCATCGCCTAACTTAAGCAAAGTCTCGCAACTCGAAGACCGTATTTTGCACGAAGACAATCATTTGATCGTGCTGAATAAACCTGCTGGTATTGCTGTGCATGGTGGTAGTGGAGTCGATTATGGGGTGATTGAGGCATTGCGTTCACTGCGTCCTCAACAAAAGTTTTTAGAGCTAGTACATCGTCTCGATAAAGATACTTCGGGTGTGTTGTTGGTGGCGAAAAAGCGTAGCGCGCTTAAACATCTGCATGATCAGCTCAGATATAAAAAGATGCAGAAAGACTATTTGGCTTTAGTGAAAGGTGAATGGTCTGCTCAAGATAAAGCCGTTAAACAGCCTTTATTAAAAATCACCCTTAAATCCGGTGAGCGCATAGTGCGTGTTAATGAGGAAGGTAAGCCTTCTGAAACGCGCTTTAAAATTATGCAGCGTTACCAAGGTTGTACTCTCGTGAAGGCAAGCCCTGTCACTGGACGTACTCACCAAATTCGGGTGCATTGCCAATTTGCGGGTCATCCTATCGCCTGTGATGATAAATATAGCGAGCAAGGGTTTGACGACAGCATGCGGTCATTAGGCTTAACTCGACTCTTTTTACATGCGGCTGAGTTGATGTTCATTCATCCTGAAAATGATGAAGTGATGCGGGTCTCTGCGCCCTTAGATGAAAACTTGTCGCAATTATTAGATAAGTTAAAGCGTGTGTAATCGACGGGGATAGGTTTCAAGGATGAAGATAAAGCAATACGATTTAGTGATTTTCGATTGGGATGGCACCCTGATGGACTCCATCGGTAAAATTATCACCTGTATTGAAAATATGGCTAAGGCATTGCAGTTACCTATCCCAACCGAAAGCGATATTCGCGATATCATCGGTCTTTCTATGACTGAAGCGCTGCGAGTCCTGTTTCCTCATGGGCTCAATCTCAGCGCTTCTTCTGCCAATTCTCAGCATCAGCAGCATCCTAAAAATTCATTTAGCCAAGGCGAAGATGATCCATATCAGCAGATGCGCGTTGAGTTTAAAGCACAATATTTGCATTTAGACACCACGCCAACGCCACTCTTTGCACAAGCACCTATTTTAATCGATGAGTTACATACTCAAGGTTATCAATTAGCTGTTGCAACCGGTAAGGCCCGTGCAGGGCTTGACCGCGTTTTTGCGCAAACGGGCTTAGGTCGATACTTTGTTGCATCACGCTGCGCCGATGAAGTGCACAGCAAACCCCATCCTGAAATGATCTCAAGTTTGCTGAAAGAATTGAATATTGCTCCGAACCGAGCCTTGATGGTGGGTGATTCTCTGCTGGATTTGACCATGGCGGCCAATGCCGGGATTGATAGTATTGGCGTGACCTATGGCGCCCACAGTGCCGAAAAGTTACTGCAAGCAGGACCTATCGCTTTGATTGACTCTCCTGCGCAATTGCTGCAATACCTCTAGCACTGCTATTTAATGCTGAAGCGGCAATACATGCCGCTACGCATGAGTACTTCTTTGTTACCTTTATTTACGTCCCATCTTCCCGTCAATGAAACGAATCTGCTGCTCGGCATTTTTGGGTGTGCTTAATCGATTTAATAAACAGAGCACGCTGAGCAAAACCTTAGTAAACGAAAAAGCTAACGTGTAAGCCGGTTAAGCGAGAACGTCTACACCTTGGGCCGACAGCATTTCTGTCAGTAATATCAGTGGTAAGCCAACTAAGGTATTCGGATCGCGACCTTCAAGCTCGGTAAATAACGCTATGCCTAAGCCTTCACTCTTAAAACTGCCCGCGCAGTAGTAGGGCTCTTCTTTTTCTATGTAGGCGACAATCTGCGCATGGCTAAGATGCCTGAAATGAACAGTAAAGGGTTCAACCTCGGCGGCCATGGCGCCCGTTTCGGCATTATAGAGTGCAAGACCAGTATAAAAGGTGATGGCCTTGCCAGAGGCTTGGGTGAGCTGCGCGACGGCATTATCAAAATGATGGGGCTTACCGATAATCTTGCCATCAATGACGGCAACTTGATCGGAGCCAATAATCAGCCCATCGGGGAATTGTTCTGCACCTGCGACGGCTTTTGCTTTGGCTAATCGCAGCACTAAGGCATGGGCCGATTCATCGATATGCGCCGTTTCGTCAATATCAGGATTGCAGCATTCGAAGGGAAGACCGAGTTTTTGCAGTAAAGACTGTCGGTATACAGAGGTCGAAGCTAAGATTAATGGGGTTGGCATAATAGGATATCCGCAAAAGAGTGACTCATATTGTGACCAATCTGCGCTAGAGAGTGCAAGAGTTTCGTCTTTTACGGTTTCTTTTCCGTGAATGCGACTATTTTAGTCGGCTTATGCTTGTATGCGACCTCGTGCTTGGGTACTATTTCGCTTCCGTCAATTTCAATGTTGGGGCTGGAGAAAGGCTTAAGTCGCAAACTGGGACTTAAGTTAGAATTTTTTCTTTGACTCTAGCGTTTTCAAACTATAATATGCGCGCCTTATGCAAACAGTAAAGATACCGGTTTCAATTGATCCATTTCGCGCCGCCTCGAGTCGCCTAGTTTATCAGGGCGTTGTTCCTGGTGTGCAATTGAAAAGATTAAATGAGTTATGTGCCGGCGACTGTTCCGATGTGGCAGTGTCGCTTGAATGTGGCGTAGATTTACAGGGGATAGTCTACCTGAAAGGGAAGGCTGTGACGGAGCTCACTCTGATATGTCAACGTTGCATGACGCTATTTACCACTGAGGTTACGGTCGAGTTTTGCTTCGGTCCATGCCGGACTAAGGCAGAAATCGATGAGCTCCCGGATGCGTATGACCCAATTGAGTGCAATGAAATTGGCGAAGTGCGTCTACATCAATTGATCGAAGATGAATTGATAGTCGCTATGCCGATAATCCCAATGCATCAAGAAATTGATTGCAGTGCTGGATCTAAAGACATGGTTGTAGGCGAGATCGAACCCGCTCATGAGGAGCGTCCAAATCCGTTTGCAGTGTTAGAAAAACTGAAGAGCAAGTAATCTAGGAGACAGGCCAATGGCTGTACAACAGAACAAAAAATCACGTTCAAAGCGCGGAATGCGCCGTTCACATGACGCACTGAGCACTGCTCAGCTGTCTGTAGACGCTACCAGCGGTGAAATCCATATGCGTCACAATGTGACTGCAGATGGCTTCTATCGCGGTAAAAAGGTAATCAACAAGTAATTTGTTGGTTTCCTAATGACGAATCTGACGCTTGCGTTAGATGCAATGGGTGGTGATCATGGCCCCCACGTCACAGTGCCTGCAGCCTTGCGGGCACTACAATTACATTCTTTTCTTAAAATCATTTTAGTCGGTGACAAGACTGAAATTGATGTCTATCTACGTCAAGCGGAAGCAAATTTACTTTCACGCATAGAAATCATTCATACCGATGAAGTCGTTAGTATGTCCGATCGACCAGTGCATGCTTTGCGTACACGTAAAAACAGTTCCATGCGATTGGCGATTGAGTTAGTGCGTGACGACCGCGCGCAAGCTTGTGTGAGTGCCGGTAACACGGGTGCGCTGATGGCAATGGCGAAAGTGTTGCTGAAGACCTTACCTGGCGTTGACCGTCCTGCGTTAGTGAGTTGTTTACCTGCGGTGACCCAAAAACCGGTTTATTTATTGGATTTGGGCG
Source organism: Shewanella sp. DAU305 (assembly GCF_026802235.1). Classification (NCBI taxonomy): domain Bacteria; kingdom Pseudomonadati; phylum Pseudomonadota; class Gammaproteobacteria; order Alteromonadales; family Shewanellaceae; genus Shewanella; species Shewanella sp. DAU305. The sequence continues at coordinate 3,460,934 of NZ_CP113808.1, read as the reverse complement.
CGAATATTTCCTGTGACTCGGAAACCTTATTTCAATTTGCCGTGATGGGCTCTGTCCTGTGCGAAGCGGTAGATAAGAAATCTCGGCCAAAAGTCGCCTTGCTCAATGTGGGCATTGAAGAAATTAAAGGTAACGATCAAGTTCAGCAAGCGGCGCAGTTGCTGCAACACACAGATCAAATCAATTACACAGGTTTTATCGAAGGCGATGAAATCTACTCCGGTAATGTGGATGTGATTGTTTGTGATGGGTTTGTGGGTAACATCACGCTCAAGACCTCAGAAGGTATTGCCAAGTTATTGGTACATCAGTTAAAACGGGGACTAACCCAAGGTTTATTCGTTCGTTTTCTGGCTAAACTTATCGCCCCACGTATTCAGGCGGTCCTTAGTCAGATGAACCCCGACCACTATAACGGTGCAAGTCTGATAGGATTGCGCGGAATAGTTGTAAAAAGCCATGGAAACGCGGATGAAACTGCCTATTTACAAGCAATTAGTTTGGCAGTAACGGAAGCTCAACGTCGACTCCCTGAAATGATAAAAGATCGTTTGGAGTCGATTCTTTTAGATATAAATAACTGATCCCTCCTTATGCATACAAAAATTCTCGGAACTGGTAGTTATCTGCCAGTGCAGGTGCGTAGCAATCAAGATTTGGAAAAAATGGTGGAAACCACTGACCAATGGATTGTTGAACGTACAGGTATATCAGAACGTCGCATTGCGGCCTTCGATGAAACCGTTTCAACTATGGGCTACCAAGCGGCACTCAAAGCGCTGGAAATGGCTGGCATAGAAGCATCAGATTTAGACATGATCGTTTGCGGCACCACCAGTGCCCCCAATGCTTTTCCGGCTGCGGCCTGTGAAATCCAAGCCATGCTTGGCGTGCATACCATTCCAGCATTCGACATCGCAGCGGCTTGTTCAGGCTTTGTTTATGCTTTATCTGTTGCCGACCAATTTGTTAAAACGGGCGCGGCTAAAAAAGTCTTAGTGATTGGTGCCGATGTGCTGTCTCGCCTATGTGAGCCAGAAGATCGTTCAACCATTATTTTATTTGGTGATGGTGCGGGCGCCGTTGTGATTGGTGCATCTGAAACGCCAGGGATCATTTCTACCCACATTTATGCCGATGGTCGCCAAGGCGACTTATTGAAATGCGCTTTCCCACCACGCCAAGGCGAAACCTCTGAAGCGGTCGGTTTTATGACCATGAAAGGTAACGATGTCTTTAAAGTGGCAGTGACTCAATTGTCCCATGTTGTGACTGAGACGCTGCGCATCAACAATATCGATAAGTCAGAAATTGATTGGTTAGTGCCACATCAAGCTAACTTCCGTATTATCAATGCTACCGCCAAAAAGCTCGATATGAGTCTTGATAAAGTCGTATTGACCTTAGCTAAACACGGTAATACCTCAGCTGCATCTGTGCCCATCGCATTAGATGAAGCCGTGCGTGATGGCCGGATTCAGCGTGGACAACTCCTGCTGCTTGAGGCCTTCGGTGCCGGTTTTGCGTGGGGCAGTGCGCTCATTCGCTTCTAAGTTCTACATGTGTTTTCCACATGATTTTTCAATAAATTAAGTTAGCCATAGGTAATTTGAATATGGAAAATGTTGCTTTTGTATTTCCAGGCCAAGGTTCACAAGCCCTAGGCATGTTAGCCGAGCTTGCCGAATCACACGCCGTTGTCGGGCAAACCTTTGCCGAGGCGAGTGACGTCTTAGGTTATGATTTGTGGTCATTGGTTCAGCAAGGTCCTGTTGAAAGCTTAAATGAAACCGATAAAACCCAGCCAGCTCTATTAGCGGCGAGCGTGGCGATTTGGCGTGCCTATTTGGCTTCAGGCAAAGCTATGCCAGCCATGTTGGCAGGCCACAGCTTAGGCGAGTATTCTGCTTTAGTGTGCGCCGGAGTCATGGATTTTAAAGACGCGATTAAGTTGGTGGAGTTACGCGGTCAACTGATGCAGCAAGCGGTTCCTGCTGGCACAGGCGCCATGTATGCCATTATCGGTTTAGATAACGAGGGTATCGCGAATGCTTGCGCCGAAGCGGCTCAAGGCGACGTGGTGAGCCCAGTTAACTTCAACAGCCCTGGTCAAGTCGTTATCGCGGGTCAAAAAGACGCGGTTGAGCGTGCAGCTGCGGCGTGTAAAGCAGCGGGCGCTAAAATGGCAGTTGCTTTACCTGTCAGCGTGCCATCACACTGCGCATTAATGAAACCAGCGGCGGATAAACTGGCCGTGGCATTAAACGATGTACAGTTTAATGCCCCAACGATTACTGTGATTAACAACGTTGATGTGGCATCACCCACCTCTGCTGATGACATTAAAGATGCATTAGTACGTCAGTTATATTGTCCTGTCCGCTGGAGCGAAACTGTTGAGCTAATGGCCCAAAAAGGCATTACCCAACTGGTGGAATGTGGTCCTGGTAAAGTATTGACAGGATTAGCAAAACGAATTAATAAATCACTATCAGCCCAAGCGGTTAATGATGTCGCTTCATTAGCAGCATTAACTGAGTAAGGAGTTTGTATGAGTTTCAACCTGAATTTAACAGGCAAAGTGGCTTTGGTGACTGGTGCGAGCCGCGGTATTGGCCGTGCGATCGCTGAGACACTGGTCGAAGCCGGTGCCGTTGTTATTGGAACCGCAACCAGTGAGAAGGGCGCTGCGGCGATCCAAGAATATCTGGGTGACAAAGGTTTTGGTTTAGTGCTTAATGTCACAGATAGTGAATCTGTTACACATTTATTCGCCTCGATCAAAGAAAAAGCCGGTGATGTTGATATTCTAGTCAACAACGCGGGTATAACCCGTGATAATCTGCTGATGCGGATGAAAGATGATGAATGGCAGGATATTATCGACACTAACCTGACATCGTTATTTAGACTATCAAAACCTGTGATGCGTACCATGATGAAAAAGCGCTTTGGCCGAATCATCAATATCGGTTCAGTGGTAGGTACCATGGGTAATGCAGGTCAAGTTAACTACTCGGCAGCAAAGGCGGGTTTGATTGGATTTACAAAATCTCTTGCAAGAGAGGTTGCATCTCGTCAAATTACAGTTAATGCTATCGCTCCTGGATTTATCCAGACCGATATGACAGATGAGCTGACCGAAGAGCAGCAAAAAGCTATCATGTCACAGGTTCCGATGGAACGATTAGGGCAAGCGCAAGAAATTGCGAACGCAGTGCTCTTCTTGGCCTCGGACTCAGCCGCTTACATCACAGGCGAAACTTTGCATGTGAATGGCGGCATGTACATGGTTTAAGGGCGAATGGCAGGGATTTCTGTCGCAACTGAGTAGTGATCTGTATCAATTGATAGTGAAATTTCGTGGTTAGACCACGAAAACTAAGCTTGCATTGTCAGCCAAATCTAATAAACTACTCGCAATCTTACGCAAGTGCGTAATTTGAATAGGAAAGAAAACTAATGAGCAACATCGAAGAACGTGTAAAGAAAATCATTGTAGAGCAACTGGGCGTTAAAGAAGAAGACGTTAAGCCAGCGGCATCTTTCGTTGACGATCTGGGTGCAGATTCTCTGGACACTGTTGAGTTGGTTATGGCTCTAGAAGAAGAGTTTGATACCGAGATCCCTGATGAAGAAGCTGAAAAGATCACTACTGTTCAAGCAGCGATCGACTACGTTTCTAAGAATCAGTAATTCTGAATTCTTGAAGACAGGCGGCATTTTTGCCGCCTGTTTTTGTTTTACCCCCGTCAAATTCTGCCCCCGTGCCATTCAATCGTCTCTGGATCGTGTTTTAATTGTTATCCACGAGATGCTCGCCGCAGATTGGCGAATTTTTCTAAATAAACGTTATTTAAGAAATTGTCTAATGATAGAAAACCTTGTTTTATCTATCAGAACTAACAAATTTAGCATTTAAAGGTAAAGGTGACTGCCGTGTCTAAACGTCGTGTAGTGGTAACCGGTTTGGGGTTAGTAACTCCAGTGGGCAATACTGTCGATACTACTTGGAAGGCTTTGCTTTCTGGTAAGAGTGGTATTGCACCGATAACCAAATTTGATGCCAGTGAATTTACCACTCGTTTCAGTGGTTCAGTAAAAGATTTCGATGTTGAGCAATACTTAACGAAAAAAGATGCCCGTAAGATGGACCTCTTTATTCAATATGGTATGGCGGCTGGCATTCAAGCTATCAAAGACTCAGGTCTAGATATGAGCAAAGAAAACCCAGGTCGTGTCGGTACGGCTATTGGTGCTGGTATGGGCGGTATGTGGTTGATTGAACAAAACCACAGCGCACTGGTCAACGGCGGTCCGCGTAAGGTTTCTCCTTTTTTCGTTCCTAGTACCATTATCAATATGATTTCGGGTCACTTGTCGATCATGTTTGGCATGAAAGGGCCAAATTTTGCCGTGACGACCGCTTGTACTACGGGTGTGCACAATATCGGTTTTGCAGCGCGTACCATTGCCTATGGCGATGCCGACGTGATGGTTGCGGGCGGTGCTGAGGATGTTACTTCTCCTTTAGGTGTGGCAGGTTTTGGCGCTGCGAAAGCATTATCGACACGCAATGACGATCCGACTGCGGCAAGTCGTCCATGGGATAAAGACCGTGATGGTTTTGTGATCGGTGACGGTGCGGGTGTGATGGTGATGGAAGAGTACGAACACGCTAAAGCGCGCGGTGCGACCATTTACGGCGAGTTAGTCGGTTTTGGTATGAGCGGTGATGCTTTCCACATGACATCGCCTCCAAGCGACGGTGCTGGCGCTGCTGCGGCTATGGTCAATGCCATTAATGACGCTAAGTTATCACTGGAGCAAATTGGCTATATCAACGCCCACGGTACGTCAACGCCTGCGGGTGATAAAGCGGAAGCGGCAGCGGTTAAGTCTGTATTTGGCGATCACGCCTATAAAGTACTGGTTAGCTCGACTAAATCGATGACGGGTCACCTCTTAGGTGCTGCAGGTGCAGTTGAAGCGATTTTCACCTTACTAGCACTGCGCGACCAAGCTGTTCCGCCAACCATCAATTTGGATAATCCAGATGAAGGTTGTGATTTAGACTTTGTTGCTCATACTGCCCGTGACGTGAAGATGGATTACGCTCTGTGTAATTCCTTCGGTTTTGGTGGGACTAACGGTTCATTACTGTTTAAGAAAGTGTAAAACTTGCATTGATAGTGCAAAAAAACAGTGAAGAAATGCGCCTGAGGGCGCATTTTTTATGGATAAAATCCATTGAGATTGTGAATTGAGTAGCATTATTTTACGCCTTTATTGTGATAAGAATCACTTTCTAACTACCTGATATCCATGACGTTAACCTTTGTTCATCAAGCTTGTTTAATTCTATTGGCCACAGATAATGACAGATATATTTAATCTTGATGGAGTGTGTCATGTTAAACCCTGCGGTGATCCCGCTTGTCCCCCTCATCGGCGCATTAACGGCCAATCTGACCGAATTGATCCGCGGTGAATTTAAAGTTTGGCATCCTAACATGGACATAGGGATCAAGACTTTTACCTTAGCAATAGCCGCTTACGTGGTCGTCTGGTTTGCCTTATTGGTGACGGCGATTAATGTCGGTGGCGACAGCAATATGTCCTCGGGACTTGAAGTGCTCGGTTTCTTCATGCTTGGCTTAGGTGTGTACACTTTTGCGAAGGGCACACGATTTGTTAGCAGCGCGCTACAGCTATGGCTTTACCGCTTAGCACTGCCGAGTTTACTGCTTTGCTGCGTGCTTATTAGTCACTTTGGTTAAATCGAATTCTTTGGCGAGGCCAATCGTAATTATCTTTACGCTATTGGGGATTTCTATCGTAAACTCAGCTTATTGCACGAAGACATTGAGCCACAGTGGCTGAATAAGTTGAGGTTATATGGCTGGTATCGATAGACAAAGTACCCTGAGATTTTTGTCAGAGCCTGCGGATGTAAATTTTGGTGGTAAGGTCCACGGCGGCGCTGTGATGAAGTGGATCGATCTCGCGGCCTATGCCTGTGCAGCGGGTTGGAGCGGTAAATATTGTATTACTGCCTATGCGGGCGGGATCCGTTTTGTGCAACCCATTTTAGTGGGCAACATAGTCGAAGTCAGCGCTAAGGTGATTTATACGGGGAAAACTTCTATGCATATCGGTATCGATGTGCGGGCGGGCGATCCTAAAGTTTCTGAACGTCATCTCACTACCCACTGTATTGTGATCATGGTAGCTGTTGATGAACATGGCCAGCCAACGCCAGTGCCTGAGTGGATACCACAGACTGAACATGATATTCATTTGCGCGATTCTGCACTGCGCTTGATGGAAATGCGTAAAAAGATTGGCGCCGAAATGGAAGCCCACGTGGTGAAATAGCCCCATAAATTAAATCAACAAAGGCGCTTAAGGCGCCTTTGTTGTCTCTGCCGAAAGGTGCGTTTGCCTGTCGGTCCGATTTCAATCTGACGCTGTGCAGGATGAGTGCTAAACTGCCGCCATTATTTTTCACTGCCTATTTCCCTAAATAAACATCCGTAATTGAATCCATAGATTGAAACACTTACTGGAACTTTATTAGTATTTGTTGTTGAGGTTTTAGCGGTAACATATTGGGCAGACGAAACACAACTCGATTCAGCAATTTCTACTTGATTCACCTTGTTTACCTATTTGAGGATCACTTCATGGCAAAAGTCGCATTTATTGGTTTAGGCGTAATGGGATATCCCATGGCGAGGCATTTATTGAACAAAGGCCATGAGGTCACTGTTTATAATCGCACTTTTGCCAAGGCACAAACTTGGGTCGACACCTATGGCGGACGCTGCTGCCCAACGCCAAAGGAAGCGGCTCAGGGTCAAGATATTGTGTTTACTTGCGTGGGCAATGATAACGATCTGCGTGAAGTGGTATTAGGCAGTGATGGCGTTATTCATGGCATGGAAAAAGGCGCTGTGCTGGTTGACCATACAACGGCTTCGGCCGATGTCGCCCGCGAGCTTCATCAAGTGTTAGCAGAAAAGGGCATTGATTTCCTCGATGCACCAGTCTCTGGCGGTCAAGCGGGCGCTGAAAATGGCGCCTTGACTGTGATGGTTGGTGGCGATGAAGCTGTGTTTGCCCGTGTTAAACCTGTAATTGAAGCCTTTGCCCGCTGCGCCGAGCGTTTAGGTGAGGTTGGTGCGGGTCAGTTAACTAAGATGGTGAACCAAATCTGTATCGCGGGTGTGGTGCAAGGTTTAGCTGAAGCATTACAGTTTGCGCGCAAGGCAGGGCTCGATGGCGAGAAAGTCATTGAAGTGATCAGTAAAGGCGCGGCGCAAAGCTGGCAAATGGAAAATCGCTACAAGACGATGTGGGGCCAAAGCTATGATTTTGGTTTTGCCGTCGATTGGATGCGTAAAGATTTAGGCATCACCTTAGAAGAAGCTCGCCGCAATGGTTCACACTTGCCATTAACCGCGTTAGTCGATCAATTCTATTCAGAAGTACAGGGCATGGGCGGTAACCGTTGGGATACGTCTAGCCTGTTGGCACGTTTAGAAAAATCGGCGAAATAAGTTTTACCTTAAGTTTCATCGTTATAAAAACTTAGGTCTTGTAGTGATAGAAACTCTGGTTTCGAAGTGATAAAAACTTAGCTTTCGGAGAGATAAACACTCAGATTTCGCACTGAGAAAAATGCCCAGTCCCGATAGCGTCGGCAATAGGACTGGGCATTTTTGTTTGTATCGTTTTTTGACTAGGATTTAGAACTAGATATTAAGCCCTCGATTTTAAGCTCTAGATTTTAAGCTCCAGATTTTAAGAAATAAGATATTAAATCGTTAGTCTTTCCAGCGAATATGCGTCACTAAACTATGGGTTTCACCTGGGGCAAGCACGACTTTATCTTCTAACACATTGGCCGCTTCTAGGCAGACCATGGTCAGATAATCCTCTGGATTAAACCGGCCAAGGCGTTGTGACTTTTCAATCCATGGATTCCATAATACGGCGGATTGGCTGTTATCGCGGCTGACTTCAATTATCCCCTGCGGCGTATGCAATAATTGCACAGGGCCGAGTTCGGTATAGACGCGATCTGTCTCGCGATCAAAGCGCACTTCATCCGTGGTTTGTGGATAAGGCCCCTCGGCAAATTCGATGTATTTTGAGCCACTAAAACCGCTGGCTTTGAGTTGGTGGATATCCTCAATCGGGAAATAGCTGTGCAGCGCTTGGGTCAGCGTCACGGTTTCATCGCCTAAGTTGGTATTCACAAGACTGATACTCAGGGTGTCGCCTAGGGTGAATAACACGCTGACCTGAGTGTTATGCGGCCAATAGATTTTATCTTGCTCACTGATTTTTAAGCTAAAACGTAAATCCACTAACTGATTACGCATTTCTACCGATTCCAGCGCCCAAATGCGGGTGCGGGCGAAACCGTGTTGGGGGAAGTTTGCTTCACTACTCATGCCAAACCAAGGCCAGCATACGGGCACACCGCCACGGATCCCATTACCGGGTTGATAATCGTCAGCCGATGAAACCCACAGCAAAGGTGCTTTTCCTACGGGTTGAAAATAGTCTATTTGCGCGCCCTGCAAAAAAATTCTTGCCTGACATAACGCCGTATTCACTTCGACATAATCGAGCCCGTTGGCGTGCTTTTTAGTAGTGACAGAACCCATAGTTGCAATATCCTTAACTCTGCTGGCATATCAGAAAAACAGGCAGTTAGCTTACAAAGTTTTCCGCTATAACATAAGGCTTTGTTGCGATCAATTTACGGTTTCGCTGTTCGTTTGTGTAAACAAAAGTCTTTGCTGGCCGTTGGGGTGCTTTCTTTTTCGGCAAATTTAGCTAAAGTGGTCAGAGCATCAAAGTGGTCAGATCACTTAGTGAGTTGCAGTCTAACAAGAAAAGGGAAGCGATTATGCCAGTCTATCAAGCGCCGCTGCGCGACTATCAATTTATCCTCAATGAAATGTTACATATTTATCAGCAAGATGCTCTCAAGGGGTTCGATGAAATCGATCCAGATCTTGTTGATGCGATCCTGCAAGGTATGGCTGACTTTAGTACTGAAGTCATGCTGCCGCTCAATAGTGTCGGCGATCTGCAAGGCTGTAAGTTGGTAGATGGCAAGGTGATTACCCCCGAAGGATTTGATAATGCCTATCAGCAGTTTGTTGATAATGGCTGGCCAACGCTGACCTGCGATCCTGAATATGGCGGCCAAGGCCTGCCAGAAGTGGTGGGGATTTTTGCCACTGAGATACAAACGGCAACCAACATGGCCTTTGCCATGTATCCCGGTTTGACCCATGGCGCCTATGCCGCCATCCATGCCCACGGCAGTGATGCGCTTAAGCAAAAATATTTGAGTAAATTGGTTAGCGGTGAATGGACTGGGACAATGAATTTGACCGAGTCCCACGCCGGTACTGACTTAGCCTTATTACGCACCAAAGCCGTGCCAGTATCCGAAGGTGTTTTTGCTATCACTGGCGAGAAGATTTTTATCTCCTCAGGCGATCACCAACTCACCGACAACATAGTGCATCTAGTATTAGCCCGCTTGCCGGATGCACCTGAAGGCGTGAAGGGTATATCTCTGTTTGCGGTACCTAAAGTATTAGTGAATGGCGATGGTAGCCTAGGCGCGCCGAACACTTTATATGCCAGCGGCCTTGAACATAAGATGGGCATTCACGGTAACTCCACCTGTGTGATGGTGTTTGAAGCTGCGCTGGGCGAGCTTGTTGGTGAGCCACACCAAGGACTGCGCGCCATGTTTACTATGATGAACCAAGCGCGTTTAGGCGTGGGCGTGCAAGGGCTGGGTGTCTCTGAGATTGCCTATCAAAATGCGCTGGCTTATGCCAAAGACAGATTACAGAGCCGCGCCTTAAGCGGTGCCAAAGCACCCGAAAAAGCCGCCGATCCGATTTTGGTTCACGGCGATGTGCGCCGTATGTTGCTGTCGCAAAAAGCCTTTAATGAAGGCGCAAGAGCCTTAGTTGGACAACAAGCTTTGTGGCTCGATGAAGCTGAGCGCCATACCGTTCCCGCCAAAGCAAAAGCGGCATCCCAGTTAGCGGCCCTGTTCACGCCCGTTGTGAAAGGCTTTATCACCAACCGTGGTTTTAATGCCTGTGTCGATGCGCAGCAAGTGTTTGGTGGACATGGTTATATCCATGAGTGGGGCATGGAGCAATTTGTGCGTGATAGCCGTATTGCGCTGATTTATGAAGGCACTAACGGCATTCAGGCATTGGATTTAGTGGGGCGTAAGTTGCTAAGCGACCGCGGCGTGGCGATGCAGCAATGGTCGGCTCTAGTGACTGAGTTCATTAAGTCGCATAGCACGAATGCGGCGATGCAACCTTATGTGAGTGGTTTAATGGATTGTGCAGGTGATTTGCAAAAGGCCAGTGGTTATTTAGCGACCCATGCGGCGACCAATCCAGACATTATTGGCGCAGCTTCAATGGCTTATTTGGAGTTATTTGGGGTGACGGCACTGGCGTGGATGTGGGCCAGAAGTGCCGCGGTTGCATTAGCGGCGCTGGAGCAGGGCACTGAAGAAACCGCATTTTACCAAGCTAAATTGAAAACTGCTGATTTCTACATGGCTTACTGGGCGGTGCAAGGTCGCAGTCTGCGTAAGCAAATCGAGCAGGCGAGTGAAATGCTCACACAATTGGATGAAGCAATCTTTTAAGCATTCACCTTATAGGCTGAGTGAAGCCTTTGCTTAAGAACAGCTTAAGAAAAGCTCAAAAACCAGCGCATTGTCGCTGGTTTCTATTTTTGTATAGTTTAAATCTTTAACTTGTTTTCATTCTTAGGTTCCACGCCAGTATTGAGCTCGATACTGTGAGCCTCTTGCTTGTCCCACATTAAAACTTCTATCTAAGGTCCGTGCTACTGACGCTCTTTTCGTTTTAGTCATAACCAAACACAACAAGGGTTATGTGAGCTGACGCTAGCTATTTACCTAACAGATTTCACACTTATGTAAATTTAAATGATAATTATTGTCATTCGCAAATCATTCTTTATAATGACGGCCAATTCGTTTGAATACATTTGTAAACCCTTTGGTTTATGCCATTTTTATGCGCTTGCGCTGGGGACATTCTGTGAAGACTCGTTTCGCCTACTCATTAATTTCACTTGCACTCGCTCAACATCAGTCGGCATTCGCCGCTGAAACTGTACTCGATAAAGAGGCTCCACAGCAGACCTTGTCTACGAGTTCATCTGTTGCAAGTCCTGCACCGACTCAAGCCACGACCGATGAGGAGATAAAACTCGCAGCACCTGAGCGTATTGCCGTCCATGGCCGCGCGATGCAAATGTACGTCGATAAAGAAACAACGGTTGGCACTAAGACGGCGATTAATGTGATGGAATTGCCGCAGTCGGTGCAAGTGCTGACCGAGCAGTTAATCGTTGACCAAGCAGCGCGCAATATTACCGATTTATACCGCTCAATCGCTGGCGTGAGTGAGTTCAGTTATTCGGGCGTGACCTTTCGCGGTTTCCGTGACGATGCCAACGTCTTTTATGATGGGGTAAGGGGCGATCCCTATTCGGGATTTTCTGTGCCGCAACTGTTTAATGTGCAGCGGGTTGAAGTGTTAAAAGGCCCGGCATCGGCACTTTATGGAGGTGGTGAACCCGGCGGCATGATCAACTATGTCACTAAAAAACCAACTTTTGTTGAGAGTAAAGAGCTGACATTGAGCACCGGCAGCGAGGATATGATGGGGGGCTCGCTGGATTTGACTGGCGGCTTAACCCAAAATCTCGCCTATCGCTTTGGCGCCTATTATCAGCAGGAAGATAGCTTTCGAAATAATGCCGATAGCCAAAATGCTGAAGTGGCGGGTGGGTTACTCTACGAAATCAGTGATGATACTAAGCTCACCACGACCTTCGATATCATTAAGCAGGATTTAGGCGGCAATCGACTGCGCGGCGTGCCTGTCGATAATGACGGTAATTTCCTTGTTGCGCCATCCTATAATGCCAATGAGAAGAGTGACTTCCAGAAGATGGATGCACTGGTGCTGCAATCGATTCTCGATCATCAATTCACCGATAACTTCTCGGTCAAGACTCAGATCCGTTATCTGAATAATGATTCCACGCAGCAATATCATGAATCGAGAGGTTGGGCGACCTTAGATGCCAATAAAAAGCCCATTATGGGTGATGGCACCATTAAGCGTGAATACCGAGTGCAAGCTCGTGCCAACGATGAAATCAGTTTAACCAATGATTTTGTTTATGCATTCGATGCCTTAGGTTTTGAACATGAGTTCCTGTTTGGTGGCGATTATCACTATGTTGAAACCGAATATAGCTACAAGTTGGCGACGGATAAAACAGGTGTTGGCAACCTGAATATTTTTGACCTTAATTATGGTGAAACTGACCCTAGTACTTACACGCTGCAAAACAAAGATACCGATGGCACCCGCGCTAATCGCTATGGCGTGTATGTGCAGGAACATCTGCACTTTAATGAACAGTGGTCATTGATTGCTGGTCTGCGTTTCAGCCAGTTTGATGACTATGATAAAAAGACTGGTTTCTCCTTCAGCGATAACGCGATAACGCCAAGAGCTGGGCTTAATTATCGTCCAATCGATTCAATGTCCTTTTATTTGAATTACTCAGAAAGCTTTAAACCTGCATCACTATCTAATCAAGAGAGTATCAAAATTCACGGATTTTTTGATCCTGAAACGGGTAAGCAAGTTGAACTTGGAATGAAAAATGATTGGCTTGATGGCCAATTTATGACCACGCTCGCGGTGTATCAAATTGAAAAACAAAATGTTGCTCAGTCAAATCCTTTATACACTGGCGATGACGAGAGTATTCCCGCAATGTTCAATATAGGGGAAGTGCGTAGCCAAGGGGTTGAATGGACGTTGGTGGGGGATTTAACCGATAACCTGACTGTTACGGCAAACTATGCCTATAACGAGACTGAAGTGGTTAAAGGAGTCACTAACGACAGTTTAACCAATACCTTCGACAGTAAGCACTTTGCCAATGCGCCGCGTCATCAAGCGGGGATATGGACCCGTTACGATATCAATGCACTCGATTCGGCGATTGCCTTTGGTATGGATTATGTGGGCGAGCAGTTCAGCCTCGATGGTCAAATAGTGAAGCTCCATACGATTTTTGACATGAGCTGGACGACTCAGTGGGATCAAACTCAAGTTCGCTTAAATCTTAAAAATATCTTCGACAAAGAATATGCCGTCAGTGGGTTTAGCGAACGTAATGGCCATTTTCCCGGTGAGCCGCGTAATATCACGTTAGAACTGAGTCATAAGTTTTAATGCATTGATGTGAAAATAGCTTGTTCGTTAAGGATGACGAACAGGCTAACCTTGCTCATCACTGCCGTGATTTCTGCCAGTATTTGCTGTCGTTATCATCACCGGCTAATGCTTGTACACTATCTTAATAGTATTTTCCTATTAAGATGATAGCTTCTATCCGTTATCCATTCTCATTCGTCTTGTTTAGACTCGTCTTATGTGAACTATTCGATAAGGTTTCCCTATGCACGCCGTCAGCCACTTAGCCTCCAAAGACGCTCAATCTAACGCTAGCCCACAGGTGGCCCTGATTGCAGAAGGTGGTGGTCAACGCGGTATTTTCACCGCAGGCGTGCTCGATGCTTGGCTTGATGACGGCTTCGATCCCTTTGATTTATTTATTGGTACTTCTGCTGGCTCACAGAATCTCAGCAGTTTTTTGGCCCGTCAGAAAGGTTATGCCAAACGTTTGATCCGCGGTTTATCGCGCCATAAACGCTTCTATCGACTCGGTCGGGGGTTAGTCGGCGGCAATGTGGTCGATTTAGATTGGTATTTTGAGCAGACGCGACAAGGGATGTTTAAATTAGATCTTAACGCGGCGACAGCCTCACTCGGTGATCGGCAGTTACTGATCACCACTACCAATGCCAGTGATCGCAAGGGTTATTTTTTAAGTCCAAGCAGTAAAAGCCAATGGCGCGAATTGCTTAAAGCCTCCAGCGCATTGCCATTTTTGTATAAACAAGGGGTGAAACTCACGCCTTGGCTAAATGATAATGCCTGTAATAGTGACAAGGCCTGTAATAACGGCGCGGCTAATCATAGCGGGTCGCATCACAGCGCAGCATTGAGCGAAGCTATCGACAGTGATTTTTATCTCGACGGCGGCTTAGCCGCGCCTTTACCTGTGCGTGAGGCCTATCGTCGTGGTGCCCGCAAAATTGTGGTGATCCGCACTGTGAGCGAGGATTTTCAGGCGCAATCGGCTTGGGTGCATAAACTCAAATCTTGGATTTGTGTTTCTGGTTTTTGCCCGAAAACCATAGATTATTTAGTGCAGCACGAACAAGCCTATCAGGATGAATTGGATTTTATGGCAAATCCGCCAGAGGATGTGGAGATAGTGCAGATTTTTGCCGCTGAAAATTTGCAGAGTAAGTTACTGGGGAGTACCGATGCCGATTTACGCCATGATTACCATGCGGGCATGAGTGCCGGAAAGCTGTTTTTAAGCTTAGATCCGATGGCGTTGACGCAGATGAATGTTCATTTTCATACTAACGCTCATACTCAGGCTCACTCTCAAATACACACTCAAGTTCATACTAATGCCCATACTCTGGCTCAGGCTCAAATCAAGCCATTCAGTGCGCTGTCGGCCTAGTTTAATTCTAGAGTTAAGACACAATTTTGTGCACGAGTAAGCAATAAAAGTAAACAGCATCGAAATACAAAAGCCACCCTAGGGTGGCTATTGTGGCTGTCGGTCTTAACCAGTTCATTAATCTAATTAATGAACTTAGATGATTAATCTAGCTCATCAATCTTGCTCATCAGCCCAGTTAATTAACCTAGTCCTTCAACGTTAGACCATTAATAACTTGATGTGTGTACTGAGCGCACTGCTCGGCCCGATGGGTCGATAATGCCGCGTAAGCTTTCGTCCCAAGCTAATGCTTCTGGCGTTGAACAGGCGACGGATTTACCACCTGGAACCGTTTCAGCAGCGCCGCTCAGTGGATAATGTTCCTCAAAGAAGCAGCGATAGAAATAGGCTTCTTTGGTTTCTGGCGTGTTGTATGGGAAACGGAATTTCGCGTTTGCCAATTGTAAATCATCCACCCGCGCTGCAGCTTGTTCTTTCAAACCGTCAATCCAAGAGTAGCCTACGCCGTCACTGAATTGTTCCTTTTGACGCCATGCCACTTCTTTTGGCAATTTATGCTCAAAGGCTTGGCGCAGAATGTGTTTCTCGATACGACCATCCTTAGACATTTTTGCTTCAGGATTGATGCGCATCGCCACATCCATAAACTCTTTATCGAGGAAGGGCACACGGGCTTCTAATCCCCAAGCGGCCATGGCTTTGTTGGCACGCAGACAATCGAACAGATGCAGCTTATCGAGTTTGCGGACTAATTCCTCGTGGAATGCCTGTGCGTTTGGCGCTTTATGGAAGTATAAATAGCCGCCAAATAGCTCATCAGCACCTTCTCCCGATAACACCATCTTAATGCCCATGGCTTTGATTTTACGCGCCATTAAATACATAGGTGTCGCGGCACGTATGGTGGTGACATCGTAGGTTTCTAAGTGATAGATCACTTCTTTAATCGCATCTAAGCCTTCTTGGAAGGTGAAATGGATCTCATGGTGAATCGTACCAATGGCATCAGCGACTTTTTTGGCGGCGATTAAATCCGGTGCACCTTCAAGGCCGACAGCAAAAGAATGCAACTGTGGCCACCAAGCGTTGGTTTCGCCATCGTCTTCAATGCGGCGTTTAGCAAAGGTTTGCGTCACGGCAGAAATGATCGATGAATCTAAGCCACCTGATAGCAACACACCATAGGGTACGTCTGACATTAATTGGCGTTTGACCGCCGCTTCTAATGCGTCGCGCAATTCTTCTTGGCTAGCTGGGTTATCTTTAACCGCATCATAGCTTTGCCAATCGCGGCTATAGTATTTAACGGCTTCACCATCTTTTGAATACAGATACTGGCCCGGTAAGAACTCTTCTACGGTTTTACACACTGGCATCAGCGCTTTCATTTCAGAGGCCACATAGAAGTTACCCGCAGCGTCACGGCCTGTGTATAGCGGGATGATACCCATGTGATCGCGGCCGATAAGGTATCTGTCTTGGGCTTTGTCATATAACACAAAGGCGAAGATACCGTTTAATTTATCAAGGAAGTCAGTGCCATATTCTTGATACAGCGCCAGAATGACTTCGCAGTCAGAGTTGGTTTGATAGCTGTACTTATCGCCTAGCTGGGCTTTCAATTCTTTGTGGTTATAGATTTCGCCGTTGACCGCAAGGATCAAACTGCCATCTTCGGTCAGCAGTGGCTGAGCACCGTGTTCAATGTCAACAATGGCTAAACGTTCGTGGGCAAGAATTGCCTTATCACTGGCATAAATACCTGACCAGTCAGGGCCACGGTGGCGCATTAACTTAGACATTTCTAGCGCGACTTGGCGCAGTTCTTTGGCATCAGATTGGATATCTAAAATCGAAAAGATTGAACACATAGTACAACTCCCACACTGTCTGTCATTTGAGGATGTCTCAATTGAGGTTTAATGTGCCAGCAATTTAGGTATTTGCCAAACACTATTTTTGATGTTTTATCTGTTTATTGGTGTTTTTGTTGATTTAGATGTTTGTGTTTAATGCTTTTATTTGATAATAATTCATTTTATTTACGTTATTTTTGATGATTTATTTTTATTGTCTGGTTTGGCATGAGGGGTTTTGGGGAATTCACAATGTGTTTTAAAAAAGTGTCGATGACAGAAAAACCGTTAAAAAAGACCATAAATAATGAGTTGGCTCGTTTAAGTGTTTTATTTTTAATCAGTTAATGCCTCGAGTTTGACATCAACCAATGGCATAAGCCTATGCAGAATGGTGTGGCAGGATGGATATTTCGCGATAACTGCATTGTTTATGAACAAAAAACAAAAAAGCACGTGAATGGTTCACGTGCTTTTCAATCTTGTCTGGCGCTTTGCCGTGCTGGCTGAGGATGCGCTTTATTCAGCTGGTGCTTTATTTCGCAGGTGCGACTAGCATACGTCAATAAGAGACGACTAACCAAGTCGCCTCTCACAAGCTGTCACTGATATAAGCTGCTATTTTGCATCTGTCACAAGCGTCGTTTTGGCTGGGCGCAGGCTATTAAACTCTGTGCCTTGATAGTATCCCGGCCAATCTTTGCTGCTACCCAATGTGCGCGTGACTTGGTAGTAGATTTGCAAATCTTGCAGCGCGCCGCTTAAATCCCAGTCTTCATGGTATTCATCGCAGACATTGTGATAACAGCCTTTCATTGTGGCTTGCATCTGGGTTTTATAAGCAGCCGTGGCCTCATCAACGGGGTCGCTACCGCCGCCGGCAAAGACCGCTGGCACGCCAAGTTTGGCAAAGCTGAAATGATCTGAACGGAAGAAACCGCCCGAAGCGGGATTTTTCTCACCCATGGCGATGCGGTTCTGTTGTTTCGCGGCATCAATAAGGTAAGTTTCTAACTCAGATTTCCCTTTGCCGACAATCGTAAAATCCTTGGTTTTGCCGTAGATATTAGTGCTGTCGAGGTTTAACACTGCCACGGTTTTGTCGATAGGATAAAGTGGATTGGCAGCGTAATAGCGCGAACCGAGTAAGCCCTGTTCTTCACCTGTGGTGGCAATAAAGGTGACCGAGCGCGCTAAACCGTGGCCTTGTTTGGCATTATCGGCTAATTGTCTGGCGATTTCGAGAATACCGGCAGTGCCTGAGGCATTGTCCATGGCGCCGTTGTAAATCTGATCGCCTGCTTTCGTCTCGTCTTTACCTATGTGATCCCAATGGGCGGTGTAGAGGATCTGCTCGTCGGCTTGTGTGCTGCCGGGGAGCGTGGCGACCACGTTGTAGCTATTCGCGTATTCGGCTTTATTTTTAAAGGCGATACTGCCAGTTTGCTCAAGGGGGACATTGATTGGGCTGTCGGCGGCGCGCGCCATCAAGCTCGGCAGTGATAAACCCGCTTTGTCAAACAGCTGGGTTGCTGCGTCCAATGTAAGCCAGCCTTCGACTTGAATGCGACTATCTTGTTCGGCTTTACTCAGCACCAGATCTTGCTGTGGCCCCGTCCAGCTATTTTCTACTACAGACCAAGGATAAGAGGCGGGCTCAGTATCATGGATGATCAGCGCGCCAAGGGCACCTTGACGGCTGGCCTCTTCAAATTTATAGCTCCAGCGGCCGTAATAGGTCATGGCTTTGCCATTGAACTTGCCCGAGTCAGGGCGGGCAAAGCCGGGATCGTTAACTAAGATCACCGCGATTTTGCCTTTCATGTCGAGATCTTGGTAATCATTCCAACCATATTCGGGTGCGTTCACCCCATAGCCAACAAAGACTAATGGTGCGTTTTCAATGTTAATGCCACCGTTATCGTGACGACTGCTGAGCACCAGATCTTTTCGGTATTTAAAGGGTAATCCTGCCAGCGTAACTTGCTGCGCTTCATCTGCGGTATAGCTGACCATAGGTACAGGTTGCAAAAAGCTGCCTTGATACGCGCCCTTGAGCCCCATCTCTGTAAAGGCTTTAGTCAAATAGTCCAAGGTGAGTTTTTCACCGTGAGTGGTCGGCGCACGACCTTCAAATTCATCGGATGACAGGGCTTTAATATCATTTCTAAAGCGCGCTTCATTAAACTGCACTGGTTTGAGTTCAGCCAAAGTGCTGTTGCCATCGGGTTGGGATGAATTCGGACTACAGGCACTGAGCATAGCCAGCGCACAGAGTGGATACAGACGTCGCATAGGTTAATCCTACTGTTGTTTTAATTAAGGAATTTTAGATTTCTGTTAATCAATCAGAAGCGAGACTTATCATGAAGCAAGCCGAAGCGAGCCACAAGGCTGAGCGGCAGGTGAATGTGTTACTTAATGTTGCTTTACCCTATGCAATACGCCTTTGGGCTAGGCGTATTGCATGGGTAATGTTGGAATGGCTAGCTAGCAAGAAGGAGTGGCTACGCAGGGTTAGACAAAGGTTTAGATAATTGTTTAAACAACATCAATATCGCCCGCGCAGGCAAATACATGGTTAGGGCGGAAAGGCTCTTTGTCGATATCTTCAAGTTTACTCACGCCACTGGTGACCAGAATGGTCTCAAGCCCAGCTTGGAAGCCCGCTAAAATATCGGTACGCATATTGTCGCCAATGATGACAGTGTCTTCCGAGTGCCCATCAATATGATTAAGCGCTGAGCGAATAATCCAAGCGCTCGGTTTACCCACGTAGAAAGGTTTTTTACCGGTAATACGCTCGATTGGCGAACATAGGGCGCCACAGGCAGGGCTGTAAGCTGGGCCATGAGTGTCAGGGTTGGTGGCAATAAAGCGGGCGCCACCTGCCACAAAGGCTGCAGCTTTATGGATCATTTCCCAATTGTAGGAGCGGGTTTCACCGACAATCACAAAGTCAGGGTTGATATCGGTAATGGTAAAGCCTGCTTTGTAGAGTTCGTGGGTGAGAGCGCCTTCACCAATAACATAGGCTTTACTGCCTTCTTGGTGCTGTAAAAAGTCAGCGGTTGCCATGGCGGAGGTGTAAAAGCATTCTTCAGGAATATCAATACCGGCGGCGCTTAAACGGTTTTGCAGATCCTTACCCGTTTGTACGGGATAGTTCGTCAGGACGACTAACGGATTGCCTTGTTCTAAAATGCGCTGGATAAATTTGTCGCTGCCGGGGATCAGTTTATTGTCGTGCAGTAGTACACCATCGATATCGCAGATAATATTTTTCATCTAATAGTCTCTTGTCATGCCGAGCAAAAATCACTTTTCGTTAAGTTATCTAATGCCACATTGCCCCAGAAAACAATGCTTTTATGGAAAATAGTTAAAAAAATAGAGACCCTAAGGTCTCCATTTGTGATCTCGCTACCATTGCTTTTAAGCGGAACTAATCAGGCGCGTAACCGCTTGGGCCGATAAGAGTGCCATCAAGATAGGCCTGGCTATTTTGCATGTTAAGACGGTGCTGACTAAACCATTTCACCACGAGTGGATAAATGGCATGTTCTTGCTCATGCACGCGGGCGGCGAGCATATCAGCGGTATCTTCTTCATAAACAGGCACTTTGGCCTGTAAAATCACCGGACCTGCATCAAGCTCTGGCGTGACAAAATGCACGCTGGCACCATGTTCGCTGTCGTTAGCGTCAATGGCACGTTGATGGGTGTTTAAGCCAGTGTATTTCGGTAACAGTGACGGATGGATATTGATCATGCGACCTAGGTAATGATTCACGAAATCATCGGTTAAGATCCGCATAAATCCTGCCAACACGATTAAATCGGGTTGGTACTGTTCGATTACTGTCATTAAACGTGCATCGTATTCAGAGCGAGATTCACCTTGGTGAGCTATCACGCAGCTGGTATCAATTTCGCCATGATGGGCGCGCACTAGGCCATAGGCATCGGGTTTATTACTGATGACTCCGACAACTTCGGCCTGCATATTATCGTCGCAACCGTCGATAATCGCTTGCAGGTTACTGCCATTTCCGGAAATTAATACAACTACACGACAGCTCTGGGGCATTACAGGATCTCCACTTGCTCTTCATTGCCTTCACGATCTGCGATAGCACCGATCAGCCAAGCTTGTTCACCTTCTGCAGCCAGTAATGCAAGTGCTGCATCCACTTTATCGGCTGGCAGCGCGACTAACATGCCGACGCCACAGTTGAAGGTGCGATACATTTCATATTCTGCAATGTTGCCATTTTCCATTAACCAACTGAAAACAGCAGGCCATTGCCATGAATCGCCTTGGATAACCGCTTTTAAATTATCTGGTAGTACGCGTGGGATGTTTTCCCAGAAGCCGCCGCCAGTAATGTGTGCCATTGCATGTACGTCTGATGCTGCGATCAGTTTCAGCAATGATTTCACGTAAATTTTGGTTGGCTCAAGTAGATGTTCAATTAGCGGTTTGCCATTGAGATCTTGTTGAGGGTCTGCTTGGCTGACTTCTAATACTTTACGTACTAAAGAGTAACCATTTGAATGAGGGCCGCTCGAGGCTAATGCGATAAGCGCATCACCCGCTGCAACTTTGCTACCGTCAATGATGTCGGCTTTTTCAACTACGCCCACGCAGAAACCTGCTAGGTCGTAATCTTCACCTTCGTACATGCCTGGCATTTCAGCGGTTTCACCGCCGATTAACGCACAACCAGATTGGAAACAACCTTCGCCGATACCGTTGACAACAGACGTCGCGGTTTCAACATCCAGCTTGCCTGTCGCATAGTAATCGAGGAAAAACAGTGGCTCAGCACCTTGAACGATTAAATCGTTCACACACATAGCAACTAAGTCTATGCCGACTGTGTCATGTTTTTTATAGTCGATAGCTAAACGTAATTTAGTCCCAACACCGTCGGTGCCAGACACTAAAACTGGTTGCTTGTATTTAGTGGGGATTTCACACAGGGCGCCAAAACCACCTAAGTTGCCCATAACTTCTGGACGACGGGTACGTTTAACGGCTGCTTTAATGTTACTTACCAGCGCATTACCTGCATCAATATCAACGCCGGCATCTTTATAGCTCAGTGGGGTAGGTGTGCTCACGGAGGGATCCTCTCGGGTACATCGTTATTGGATTTTATGCGGCGGTATTCTACCAGCTTGTGCTAGGGGTCGAAAGTCATGATTTGGATTTATGCCCCTCGGCGGAGTATTTTTGGCCGAGTAAATCTGTATTTCAGTTTCTGAGGTCTTGAGATTGGTCACAAAATAGTAAATTAAGGTACGTATCTTAGGCGATTGGGAATTATTCTTGGGAGATAGCTCACGATTAGGCCTAATGGCAAAACTTTATGTTTTACCTAGTAAACAAATCAACTAGAATCTGAAAAATTTGCCTAAAATAATACGCCGAAAAATAAAGTAGGAGAGAAAAATGAAAGTTGTCGAGGTTAAACATCCTTTAGTGCGTCACAAAATCGGTTTAATGCGCGAAGGTGACATTAGCACTAAACGTTTCCGTGAGCTAGCCGCCGAAGTGGGCAGTTTATTAACCTATGAAGCTACCGCAGATTTCGAAACTGAAACGGTGACGATTGAAGGCTGGAACGGTCCGGTTGAAGTCGACCAAATCAAAGGTAAAAAAGTCACTGTTGTGCCGATTTTACGTGCGGGTTTGGGCATGATGGACGGTGTGCTTGAGCATATCCCAAGTGCGCGTATTTCAGTTGTCGGCATTTACCGTGACGAAGAAACCCTTGAGCCTGTGCCATATTTTGAAAAACTCGCCAGCGACATGAACGAGCGTATCGCCTTAGTTGTCGACCCAATGCTCGCGACTGGTGGTTCTATGATTGCGACCGTCGACTTATTGAAGAAACGCGGTTGTACTTCAATTAAAGCCTTAGTGTTAGTGGCTGCGCCTGAAGGGATCAAAGCGTTAGAAGCGGCGCATCCTGATATCGAGTTATATACCGCTGCTATCGACAAGTGCCTCAATGAGAAGGGCTATATCCTGCCTGGTCTTGGTGATGCGGGCGATAAAATCTTTGGTACTAAATAATCGTTCCTGTGCCTGTTAACATGCCTATTCATATAGCTTGTTAATATTGGGGCGCTCGATCTAAAAGGCCGAATTGCAATGCAATTCGGCCTTTTTATTGGGTGTATTGTTCGGTGTTACAACACCATGGCCGCAATCCAGCCAAACACTAACAGTGGAATATTGTAGTGGATGAAGGTGGGGATCACGCTGTCACGAATGTGGTCGTGTTGTCCATCGGCATTCAAACCCGCAGTAGGACCTAAGGTGGAATCCGATGCTGGCGAGCCTGCATCACCCAGCGCCGCAGCTGTGCCGACTAACGCGATTGTCGCCGCCACCGAAAAACCAAAACTTAACGCTAAAGGCACATAAATGGTCGCGATAATTGGAATGGTGGAGAAAGACGAGCCGATCCCCATAGTGATCAGTAGACCAACTAGCAGCATCAAAAAGGCGGCGAGGGCTTTATTATCCCCAATGATGTCGCTAAGTGAAGCCACAAGCGTGCCCACTTCACCGGTTTCTTTCACTACGGCGGCAAAACCTGCGGCAGAAATCATGATAAAGCCGATGTTGGCCATCATGCGCACGCCTTGATTGAAAATATCTTGGTCGGCGACATGCTTTAAGGCGCCCGAGAAACTGAAAATCATGAAGCCGACTAAGGCGCCAAAAATCATCGAATCGGTTTCAAGTTGCACCACTAAGGTGGCTAATATCGCCACTGCGGCAATGATAATATTGCGTTTGTTGAGGGTTTCTTCTGGCTCTGCAACCAATACTTTGGCCTCATCGTAGATCCGAGGTTTACGGTAACTGATAAACACAGCTGTCAGTAAACCAACTATCATGCCCGCCGCTGGAATTAACATGGCTGGTGGAATTTGCTCACGCACAGCCGCTAAGCCATTGCTGGTTAAGTTGGAAAGCAGAATGTCATTTAAGAAAATGCCACCAAATCCAATCGGTAAAATCATATAGGTTGTGACCAGACCAAAGGTCAAAACACAGGCGACTAAACGACGGTCGATGTTCAGTTTGGTCATCACATGTAACAGTGGTGGCACTAAAATCGGAATGAAGGCGATATGAATAGGTAAAATATTCTGTGAGGCCATCGACATGACAAGTAGCGATAACAGCAGTAACCAGCGAACCCAGTTAGTGTTGGTGGGATTAGGATCTTGTCCAAGGCTACTGATAATGCTTCTTGAGATCAGCGTGGTTAAGCCTGAGTGCGAGAGTGCGACAGCGAAGGCACCTAATAATGCATAACTGAGCGCAATTTGCGCGCCGCCACCTAAGCCCGTATTAAAGGCATCTATAGTTTGGTGCAGATCCATTCCGCCCACAAGTCCCGCCACTAGGGCGCTCACGGTGAGGGCGATAACCACATTCACCCTAGCTAAACTGAGTGCCAACATTAAGCACACTGCAATAACGACTGCATTCATAGTCAATTTTCTTAATTCTTTAAGCCAAAGACGCTATTTTTGACTGCAAAGGCTGTCGATGTCCAGTTTGCCGAGGGCTTATCTGAAAAATATCTGAAAATGTGATCATGCTGGGTTTTGTCTGTTAGCCGAATGTGGATTGCTGCGCACACAGGATACTCAGATTGCTCTATCCTTAGTCAGGCAAAACGGAAATGCCCTTGAAAAATGTGATATTGGTCTTAAATAGGTTGTAAGGCACAGCACACGACTTATAATGCCTAAAGATTTGATTGGTAAGAACACCTTTTAATCAGTAAGGATTTAACTCGACCTAGGTTGAGGAGAGCATACTGGCGAAAGGGCATCTTGCCTTACACTTAGTTCAACTCATAGATGGAGATATAAAATGAGCGTATTAGTAGGCCGTCAGGCTCCTGATTTTACTGCTGCAGCTGTATTAGGTTCTGGCGAAATCGTTGATAGCTTCAACTTAACTGCTGCCATCAAAGGCAAACCAGCAGTCGTATTCTTCTATCCACTTGACTTCACTTTCGTTTGTCCATCAGAGTTGATCGCATTTGATCACCGCATGGAAGAGTTCACTAAGCGTGGCGTAGAAGTGATTGGTGTGTCTATCGATTCTCAGTTCACTCACAACGCATGGCGCAACACCCCAGTTGAAAAAGGCGGTATTGGCCAAGTTAAGTACACGCTAGTGGCTGACGTTAAACATGAAATCTGTAAAGCATACGATGTTGAGCATCCAGAAGCGGGTGTGGCTTTCCGTGGTTCATTCCTGATCGACAAAGAAGGCATGGTTCGTCACCAAGTTGTTAACGATCTGCCATTAGGTCGTAACGTTGATGAAATGTTACGTATGATCGACGCACTGCAATTCCACGAAGAGCACGGTGATGTATGTCCTGCTGGCTGGGAAAAAGGCGATAAAGGTATGAATGCAAGCACTGAAGGTGTTGCTGCTTACCTGTCTGAAAACGCAAGCTCACTGTAATTAGTATTTGCTAATCACAGTCGCCTGTTAAATGAAAAAAGCTGCCAATGGCAGCTTTTTTGTTTTTAAATGGCTTAAGATCTAGTGTGAACCGCTAAATTTATGCCTCTGTACCGCTTTGTGCATCCTGCTCATCCACGGCCAGTAACGGCCAGCCGCCTAATGATTTCCAACGATTCACTATGTGACAAAAAAGCTCTGCGGTGCGTTCAGTATCATATAGCGCAGAATGGGCTTCTTTATTATCGAAGGGAATGCCCGCCATGATGCATGCTTTGGCAAGTACGGTATGACCAATGGCAAGTCCGGCGAGTGTAGCAGTATCGAAAGTAGCAAAAGGATGAAACGGCGAGCGTTTTAAGTCGCAACGTTCAATCGCTTTACTCACAAAACCATGATCAAAGGCGGCATTATGCGCCACTATGATACTGCGATGGCAGTCAGAGGCTTTTTGGGCTTTTTTCACCGCTTTAAAGATTTCTAAAAAGGCTTCTTTCTCGCTCACGGCTCCGCGTAACGGATTAGTGGGATCAATGCCGTTGAATGCTAACGCTTCGGGTTCTAAATTTGCGCCTTCAAAGGGCTCAATGTGGAAGTGTAGGGTTTTGTCGATTCCTATCACGCCTTCATTGTCCATTTTCAGTAGGGTGACGGCAATTTCTAGCAACGCATCGGTTTGAGAGTTGAAGCCCGCAGTTTCGACATCAATGACTACGGGAAAGTAGCCTCGAAATCGGTATTTCAATTTGTTCGCGTCGCAAATGTCACTCATAAAGTACTCTAGAAAATTCACAGGGCGCTATTATGCTAAATGTGTTGGGGTGTGTCATGCTTGATTGATGGTTTTATGAGCTAAAGGAACTAAATAGTTTGCCGATAAAGCCATGTAACCGATTAAACATGAGTAAAGGCTATGTGGCGAAAACTGATATTAGTATCAATTTTATGCGTTCCAGCAACTGCAATGGCAGAGTTGCGCCATTATGTCGCCTCTTTAAGTGATTCCCAGTGGCGAGTGAGTGAGAATTCTCCCATCGTTTGTCGCCTCGAGCATGATATCCCTTCTTACGGTAAAGCAATTTTTACCAGCGAAGCGGGTAAGCAGCAGAATATGAATTTTACCTTAGACATGTGGGTAAAACCGGACCAAGTCACGCAAGCTAAGTTAATTAGCCGCGCGCCGCAGTGGCGGCCGGGAGTGGTCTCAAAAGAAATCACTTCACTGCATTATCAAAAGTACTTTAATGGTGAGGTGCCTAAACGTGCCGCTTGGTCTATGTTGGCTGAGTTGAGTCGCGGTATGGAACCGACGTTTTACTATGCTGATTGGTATAACGAGTCAAATAAGATTGCTGTGGGTTTGTCATCGGTTAACTTTGGCCGTAAATACAGCGAGTTCAAAGCTTGTCTAGCGCACCTGTTGCCCTATAGTTTTGAAGATATCGCATTTACTGTGCTGAACTATGATGAAGGCGGAACCGATTTAACTCGTTTCTCCCAGCAGCAACTGTCTCGGGTTCAAGAATACTTAGCCTATGATCCTTTGGTGGAGCTAGTGCTGGTGGATGCGTATACCGACAGTTACGGTGGCCGTTCAGTTAACCAAAAAGTCTCGGATAAACGGGCGGAGTCGGTAAAAGATTTCTTTGTTGCCAGCGGTATTCCGCAAGACCGTATCGTTACCGTGGGGCACGGTGAGCGCCGTCATGTGGCTTCGAACGATGATATGGACGAAAGGGCACGTAACCGCCGCGTTGTGATACGGATCAGTAAGCCTTTGTAGTGTATTTGCGCAGTGTTTAACCTGTGCCACATCAATATAGTTAAGCCCAATCCAATGCCAAGTCACTGACTTGGCATTGTCATTTATAGATGCGGAGGTGGTTATTTTTGGATAGCTTGGCAGTATTTCGCTCAACCTCAACCTCAACCTCAACCTTTGCAGCATCAGCGAGCTTTGAATGGGTTTATGAGTTTTTCTTATTTGTGACATTCGCGAGCAGGTAACCGTCAAGCACCTTAGACAACTCAACTGAGGCGAGGGCATGAATAATGATAGCGGCATAAAGCCTGATATCGTCGTAAGTAGGGTGGTGTTTGAAATGGATAAAAAAAAGCCCGCTTAAACTAAGCGGGCCGCAAAAATAATGCATTTGCAATCAACAAATTGAAGGAAGGAAGTCAAGCATAAGAACCAGGGAAGAAACTGAAGTGTTGGGAACACACCAGTTTAAAAGTTCTTTGTTTTCGATATCTGCAAGCAGCTATCTCCTGAAAACAAGCACATTCTATGGTGAACTCGGCGGTAAAACAAGCGAGAAAAATTGCCCATAAACATTAGTAATTCTAATGAATGTAAAGGTGATCTATATCACTTAAGTCACTATTTACCTTGATTAATAACTTATAAATCACTATTAGTGCATAATAATACACTTCAATAAGCTTATCCTTGCTGCCATTTTGTTAAATCTGCGATACAACCTAAAAATCTTCTTATTAAGTTACGGCATTGCCATGATTTTTTTTGCTTGTATAGTACTTGCTGAAAAGGCCTTAAGCCCGAAACCACAAGAAGGACGATAACAAGATGGCATTAAGATTTCGCCTTGCAAAGCAAGGTTTGTTAGTGGCCACATTGGGAATGGCACTCGGTGCCTGCCAAAGTGGCAATGCACCTGAACAAAATTCGACTGAGCAGGTAAGCGCAAATAAATTGCTTTACCCAGTGACTCAAAAAGATGATCTCGTCGAAACCATTCACGGTGTTGCCGTGGCGGACCCTTACCGCCATTTAGAAGCCAATACGCCAGAAACTGAAGCTTGGGTTAAAGCACAACAAGCCTTCGGTCAAGCCTATTTAGCCAAGATCCCCAATAAACAAGCTGTAGTCGATCGCATTACTGAGTTGTGGAATTACGAAAAAATATCAGCCCCATTTGAGAATGGCGACAATCAATTTTACTACCGTAATGATGGCCTGCAGGCGCAATCTGTTTTGTATGTAAAAGGGTTAGATGGCGTTGAAAAGCCAGTTCTCGATCCAAACAAACTGTCTGCGGATGGCACTGTGGCACTATCAGGTGTTGCAGTGAGTAATGACGGTAAAATTTTAGCCTATGGCGTGTCAAATTCGGGCTCAGATTGGCAGCAATGGCAATTTGTTGATATCGCAACCGGTAAGAAACTTGCCGATGAATTGAAATGGATTAAATTTTCTAGCGCAGTCTGGGATAAAGAAAACCAAGGTGTGTTTTATGCTCGCTATGATGCCCCAGCGGGTGGAGATGTCTTAGCCGACGTCAATTTCAACCAAAAAGTGTATTACCATAAATTAGGCACAGATCAGCGCCAAGATTTATTGATTTACGAGCGCCCACAGAATAAAGATTGGGGCTTTGGTATCGAGGTATCCGAGAAAGGCGAATACTTATTACTGTCGATTTCTCAAGGTACGGATAAGCGTAATCGTTTCTTCTATAAATCCTTATTTGAGCCTAAATCACAAGTGGTGGAATTGATCCTCAACTTAGAAGCTGAATATGAGTTTCTCGGTAATGATGGTTCAGTATTTTATTTTAAAACTGACTTAGATGCGCCTAATGGGAAAGTGATTGCGATTGATACCCGCAATAGCGATAAATCCCAATGGCAAACCATTATTCCTGAGTCTACAGATCCCATTAATAACGTCGCCATAATTAATGACCATTTAGTGGTGAGTTATTTACACGATGTATTAGGTCAATTGTCCATTTACAGCATGGGTGGGCAGAAGCGCCAAGACGTAGCATTACCTGGTCAAGGCAATGTGGCGGGACCTTTTGGTAAAGCAAGCAAAGACTATTTCTATTATGTGTTTAATAGTTATATTCAACCTGAGACCACCTATAAATTTGACTTTAAAACTGCAGAATCAAGCGTAATTGCCAAACCTAAAGTATCGTTTAATCCCGATGACTATGTTTCTGAGCAAGTGTTTTATCGCAGTAAAGACGGTACACGTGTGCCTATGATGTTGTCCTATAAGAAAGGCTTAGTGAAGAACGGTCAAAACCCAACATTACTGTATGCCTATGGTGGCTTTGCCATTTCGATGACACCACGCTTTAGTCCGGCCAACATTGCTTGGTTAGATATGGGCGGTATTTACGCTGTGCCGAGTTTACGTGGCGGCGCTGAATACGGCGAAAGCTGGCATCAAGCGGGTATGTTCGATAAAAAGCAAAATGTGTTTGATGACTATTTTGCCGCCGCGGAATATCTAGTGAGTGAAAAATACACTAATAGCACTAAGTTAGGTGCCTATGGCCGCAGTAACGGTGGTCTGTTGATGGGCGCTGCGGTGACTCAACGTCCTGAACTCTTTGCTGCCGTATTACCTGCGGTGGGCGTACTGGATATGCTGCGCTTCCACAAGTTCACTATCGGTTGGGCTTGGACGAGTGAATATGGCAGTGCCGATAAAGCAGATCAATTCCCAGCGCTATTGGCTTATTCGCCTTATCACAATGTGAAAGCGCAAGCTTACCCAGCGACTATGGTGATGACTGCCGATCATGATGATCGCGTCGTGCCGTTACACAGTTTCAAGTTCGCAGCCATGTTGCAGGATAAGCAGCAGGGCACTGAACCTGTGATCATGCGTATCGAGTCCAATGCGGGTCACGGAGCCGGTAAACCAACGGCGATGAAGATTGATGAATTTGCCGATATCTACAGTTTCTTGTGGCAGAGTTTTGGCTTAACACTGCCACAAACTATCGCAAAATAACTAACTATGTTAATAAAATGGGGTCCTTTGACCCCATTGTCTTTTACAATTGCCCCTATTCATCTGAAACCCGCGCTATTCCTATCTATATCTTCGTCGGGTCATTCACAAGTCTTGTTTCCCTAGGTATAGTAAGCGTCAATTTTTCAACCAAAATTTGCTTATTTTCAAATGATGTTTCATTGGCCTATTTCAGTCTATTACGAAGACACCGACGCTGGCGGCGTTGTCTATCATTCGAACTATCTCAACTTTTTTGAGCGGGCGAGAACCGAGTGGCTAAAAGCCCTTGGCGTGAGTCAGACTGCGCTGTTAGCCGACGATACCGCCTTTGTGGTAAAGCGTGCGGAATTAGATTTTCGCAAAGCGGCACGTTTTGAACAGAACCTTATTGTTGAAACTAAGGTCATAGAGTTGAAAAAGGCCTCGTTGATCTTTCATCAACGCTTGGTCGATAAACAGGGAGACTGTTATTGTGAAGGCACAGTGCTGGTTGTTTGTGTTGCGCTGTCACGAATGCGTCCCCGAGCTATTCCCTTAAATATTGTGCAGGAGTTTGACAGTGCAAGCTGATATGTCGATTGTTGGGTTATTTTTACAAGCCAGTTTATTAGTGAAATTTGTTATGTTCACCTTACTTTGCTTGTCAGTGATGTCTTGGACGGTGATTTTACAACGCCGTAGCTTACTGACATCCGCAAAAAGTAAATCGGCGAAGTTTGAAGACAAATTTTGGTCAGGCGTTGATTTAAACCGTTTATATAAAGAATTATCGACTCGTCCTGATAATAGCGGTTTAGAGTCATTATTTGTGACTGGCTTTAAAGAATATTCACGCCTGAATAAATTAAATAGCAAAGTGCCCGATGCCGTGATGGACGGTACATCACGTGCGATGCGTGTGACACTTTCTCGCGAAATGGAAAAGTTAGAAGCTAACTTACCCTTATTAGCGACCATTGGTTCGACTAGCCCTTATATCGGTTTATTTGGTACGGTATGGGGGATTATGAATTCATTTATCGCCATTGGTTCGATGGAAAACGCGACCTTAGCTATGGTTGCCCCCGGTATTGCTGAAGCCTTGATTGCAACGGCTATGGGTCTATTTGCTGCGATCCCTGCGGTTATTGCGTACAACCGTTTCTCGACTCAAGTCGATAAATTAGAAATGGCCTACGCAAACTTTATGGAAGAGTTCTCCAGCATTTTGCATCGCCAAGCATACAGTGAGAAGGAAGGGGCATAATGCAACCAGCTTATCAGCGCAAACGTCGTCGCCCCGTTGCCGAAATTAACGTGGTGCCCTATATCGACGTGATGCTCGTGCTGTTAATTATTTTTATGGTAACAGCGCCCATAGTCACCCAAGGGGTAAAAGTGGAGCTGCCTCAAGGGGCTGCGGAAGTTTTACCTGCTGACAGTAAGCCACCTGTGGTGGCTTCGATTGACGGTGATGGTGATTATTATCTGAATAAAGGCGGTTCAACTAACGTACCTATGGACTTGGAAGAGCTCGCGACGGAAGTTGCTGCGCTTATGGTGACAGAGCCTGAGCGTCCAGTGGTGGTTAAGGCCGATAGAAATATTCCTTACGATAAAGTGATTCAGTTGATGGTGACCTTGCAAGGTGCTGGCGTGCCATCAGTCGGTTTGATGACGGATTCACCCAAGGAGAAATAGGTGGCAGATAAGTCAGATGTAACATTACCTCTGTCAATTTCAGCGGGTATTCATATTGGCGTGATAATTATTCTGGCGTTGGGGATCGATTTCTCTCACAAACCTGAGCCTATGCAACAAGTTAGTGCGCCAGCGGTTAAAGCCGTGATGGTTGATCAGCAAAAAGTCGCTAATCAAGTTGAGAAACTTAAGCAAGAAAAGCGTGATGCCGAGCGCCGTGAGCAAGAACGTCAAGCTGAGCTTGAGCGCAAAGCGCAAGAAGCGAAGCAAGCGCGCGAACGTGAACAAGCTCAGATTAAACAGTTAGAGCAAGAACGTAAGCAGCAAGAAATTGAAACCCAAAAGGCCAATGAAGCGACCAAGCTAGCCCAAGTGAAACAGCAGCAGGAAAAGGAAAAGGCAGTTAAAGCCGAAGCCGACCGTAAGCTGAAAGAGCAGGAGCGTAAAGTCGCCGAAGATGCCGCGCAAAAAGCAGCAGAAAAACGCAAAGTGGAAGAAGCCGCTGCAGCGAAAGCGGAAAGTGACCGTAAGCTAAAGGAGGCAGAAGCTAAGGCCAAAGCTGAAAAAGCCAAGGCAGATGCAGATGCGAAAGCCGAAGCTAAAGCCAAAGCAGATGCTAAAGCTAAAGCGGATGCTAAGGCCAAAGCCGATGCTGAAGCCAAAGCCCGAGCTCAGCAGGAGCAAGAAATGGCTGATGCATTAGCGGCGGAGCAGGCGGCGTTGTCGCAAACCATGAATAAGCAGATGCAGAGTGAAGTGGGTAAGTATCAGGCAATGATTAAATCGACTATCCAACGTAATTTGGTAGTGGATGAATCTATGCGTGGCAAGACTTGTACTGTCTCTGTACGATTAGCAAATGATGGTTTTGTGATCAGCAGTCAAACTAAAGGCGGTGATCCTAACGTTTGTCGTGCAGCAAAAGCAGCGATTTTGAAGGCGGGTAAATTGCCAGTGTCTCCTGACCCTGCAGTTTATAACTTGATGAAAGAAATTAACTTAATCGTTGAACCAACGTTTTAATTAAAGGAGTCCCATGAGAATATTGGCAAAATGGTTAGCATTGGCAGTTCTGCTGTGCACCACCCCCGCAAAAGCGGCATTGGATATTGTGATCACAGAAGGTGTTGACGCTGCGCGTCCCATCGCTGTGATGCCTTTTGTTTGGCAAGGTCCTGGCGCCGCACCGCAAGCGATTGCGGATGTAGTGATGTCGGACTTAGTGCGTAGCGGTACGTTTAAACCTTTAGACGAACTTGGACTGCCTCAGCGTAATATTGGCACTGCAGCACAGTTTCAAGCTAATTCTTGGTCAAGTGTTGGCGCCGAAGCGTTAGTGCTAGGTACTGTTAAACCTTATGGTACTGATCAATATCTGGTGAGCTTTGATTTAATCGATTTAGTCAAAGCCCAAAACCAAGCGTTGAAAGGCCCAGTTAGTGCAACAGAATTTTTGATGGACAGCCGTCAAACTGTGATTTCAGCGGCGCAATTTCGCCAATATGGACACAGGATCAGCGATATCGTCTATGAAAAGTTAACCGGTATTCGCGGCGCATTCTTAACGCGGATCTCCTATGTTGTGGTCAATCATACTCAAAAAGCTCCATATCAATTGATGGTTGCTGATTATGATGGCGTCAATGAACAAATGTTACTGCGCTCGCCAGAGCCGTTGATGTCACCGACTTGGTCACCCGATGGTCGTCGTTTAGCGTATGTTAGCTTTGAAAACAAAAAAGCTGAGATCTTCGTGCAAGACCTTTATACCCAAGTGCGCACTAAAGTGAGCTCTTTCCCTGGTATTAACGGTGCGCCGGCGTTCTCACCCGATGGAAAATCTTTGGCGATCACTTTATCTAAAGACGGTCAGCCTGAAATTTACATCATAGATATTGCGACCAAAGCCATTAAGCGTATTACCAATCACTATGCTATCGATACTGAGCCATCATGGTATCCTGATGGAAAGTCGTTGATTTTTACATCAGAGCGCGGTGGTAGACCACAGATTTATCGCGTAGAGTTGAGCTCAGGTAAAGTGAGTCGTGAAACCTTTGAAGGTGAATGGAACCTCGGTGGTTCAATTACCCCTGATGGTCGCAGTATGATTTTTGTTAATCGCACGAACGGTAAATTTAATATTGCGCGTATGGATTTAAGTACGCGTTTTATGCAGGTGCTGACATCGACACGTTTGGATGAATCTCCAAGTGTGGCCCCTAATGGTACTATGGTGATCTATGGCACCACATACCAAGGCAAGCAAGTATTAGCAGCTGTTTCTACGGATGGACGTTTTAAAGCAAGATTACCGGCAGGTCAAGGTGAGGTGAAATCACCTTCTTGGTCACCGTTTCTCTAATGTTATACCTTGATTTAATCACATTTAATTTTATAAGGAACACGTAATGGATCTGAATAAGTTGTTAAAAGCTATGTTGGTAGCACTTCCAATTATGGCTCTTAGTGCATGTAGCTCAACTTCAGAATCAGAAACTGATGCAATGGGCTCAACAAACGGTTCAGGTAGTGAGCTGAATGGTGGTGGCATTCAAACTGGTGGTGTAGGCGCAATGTTGTCTGCTGAAGAGCAACAACGCCAGCAGTTAGAAGACTTGAGAAAGCAACACATCATTTACTTCGACTTTGACCGCAGTGAAGTTCAAACTGATTTCGCCGCAATATTAGAAGCCCATGGCACTTACTTAGTTGAGCACCCAAGCGTGCGCGTACTGATTGAAGGTCATGCGGATGAGCGTGGCACGCCTGAGTACAACATCGCACTGGGCGAACGTCGTGCTAAAGCCGTTGCTAAATACCTACAAGGTATGGGCGTACAGCCAAGCCAAATGAGCGTAGTCAGCTATGGCGAAGAAAAACCACTTGATTTTTCTCGCACTGATGAAGGTTTTGGCAAAAACCGTCGTGCAGTTTTAGTTTACTAAGATTGAATCTCGGAGAGTAACACAATGAAACGTGCCGTCTTAATTACGGCAATGTTCCTTGGTGCGGGTGCTGCAGTTGCAGCACCTGCTCCTGTGGAAGATATTGCTGGTGGTTCGGGTGATGACAGACTTGCTCGCATAGAACGTATTGTAAAATCAAGACAACAAAGCGAGCTCGATATGCAGCGCCGTCTTGATACACTGCAGCAGGAAGTGCTCGATTTACGTGGTTTAACCGAACAACAGAATTATCAGATTGAGCAGATGCAACAGCGTCAGCGTCAGTTATATGATGAACTTGCTAATTTATCCTCAAAGGCATCTGCCGCTCCTGCAGCCGCAGCTGCGACATCCACACCTTCTGTAGCCTCGACGAATGCGGCTTCAAGTAGTTTAAGTGAAACTGCAAGCTATGAGAGTGCCGTTAACTTAGTCTTGAAAGAGCGTAAGTATGACGACGCTATTCCTGCCTTCCGTGCTTTTATCAAACAATACCCAGATTCTGTGTATGCCGCGAATGCTAACTATTGGTTAGGGCAGCTATTATTTAATAAGAGCGAGTTTGCAGAAGCCAAACAAGCCTTCAAAACTGTGGTTGACCGTTTTAGTGATTCCAATAAACGGGGTGACAGTTTAGTGAAGCTTGGCATGATCGCCGAGAAAACCGGTGACAAGGCTGGGGCGACGCAATACTACCAACAAGTCGTCAAAGATTACGCAAACAGCGCAGCAGCGCGCATTGCACAGCAGCAACTGGCTGCAATTAAAGCGTAATTAACTAAAAAACATACTCTTAGTCTGTTTTTCATGCAAACGACAAAAAATTGGGAATTTGCGCTTGCATGAGAAGATGAAAAAGGTATTATAGGCGCCCTCAGAGCGGCGAGGTCGTTCGGGGCGTAAAATACCAGTAAATGGGTCGTTAGCTCAGTCGGTAGAGCAGTTGGCTTTTAACCAATTGGTCGAAGGTTCGAATCCTTCACGACCCACCACTTACTCTAATAAATAGAATAAGTTAGTGGTATTTAACGAGATAGTCAGTAGTACAATTGGTCGTTAGCTCAGTCGCTTTTTTATAAGGCTAGGGCAGTTGGCTTTTAACCAATCAGTCGAATGGTTCTAATCCTTGATGACACACCACTTTACTGAAAGTGCATAA
This sequence comes from Shewanella sp. DAU305, assembly GCF_026802235.1. Lineage (NCBI taxonomy): Bacteria > Pseudomonadati > Pseudomonadota > Gammaproteobacteria > Alteromonadales > Shewanellaceae > Shewanella > Shewanella sp. DAU305. Next base: position 3,425,269 of record NZ_CP113808.1, on the reverse strand, counting down.
ATCAGCGCAACACCAGATGGGTCGTTAGCTCAGTCGGTAGAGCAGTTGGCTTTTAACCAATTGGTCGAAGGTTCGAATCCTTCACGACCCACCACTTATTATTCGCATTATAAATGCCAAAAATAAGTGAACAGTTTTATCGCAATACCTAGATAGGTCGTTAGCTCAGCCGCTTTTTTATAAAGGCAGGGCAGTTGGCTTTTAACCAATCAGTCGAATGGTTCGAATCCTTCACGGCAGTCCACTTTACTGAAAGTGCATAAATCAGCGCAACACCAGATGGGTCGTTAGCTCAGTCGGTAGAGCAGTTGGCTTTTAACCAATTGGTCGAAGGTTCGAATCCTTCACGACCCACCACTTATTGTTGGCATTGTGAATGCTTAAAATAAGTGAATAGTTTTACCGCAATACCTAGATGGGTCGTTAGCTCAGTCGGTAGAGCAGTTGGCTTTTAACCAATTGGTCGAAGGTTCGAATCCTTCACGACCCACCACTTATTATTTGCATTATAAATGCCAAAAATAAGTGAACAGTTTTATCGCAATACCTAGATAGGTCGTTAGCTCAGCCGCTTTTTTATAAAGGCAGGGCAGTTGGCTTTTAACCAATCAGTCGAATGGTTCGAATCCTTCACGGCAGTCCACTTTACTGAAAGTGCATAAATCAGCGCAACACCAGATGGGTCGTTAGCTCAGTCGGTAGAGCAGTTGGCTTTTAACCAATTGGTCGAAGGTTCGAATCCTTCACGACCCACCACTTATTATCTGCACTGTTGATGCAAAAATAAGTGAACAGTTTTATCGCAATATCTAGATGGGTCGTTAGCTCAGTCGGTAGAGCAGTTGGCTTTTAACCAATTGGTCGAAGGTTCGAATCCTTCACGACCCACCACTTTACTGAAAGTGCATAAATCAGTGCAATACCTAGATGGGTCGTTAGCTCAGTCGGTAGAGCAGTTGGCTTTTAACCAATTGGTCGAAGGTTCGAATCCTTCACGACCCACCACTTTTTACCCCGCTTTATCTCTCTCAAGTCACCCACTGAATTTTCGAAGTTAAACTTCAATTTCCAGTACTAGATTTAATACCTTCGTTTTACTTATTTCGTTTCAAATATTTTCCTAACATATTATTTATCCTGACATTTTCTACTTTTGTCTCATAGACCTATTGCCAATGTTTCTCACTTGTTAATTTGTCCATATTGGTTGCGGATAAATAATAACAATTGGGGAAAGACAAAAAATGAAACAAGCAAAACTAAGCTTGATGGGTAGTGCAATATTATTGGCATTAGCAAGTTCGGCCAATGCGGCATCACTAAAAGATACGGATGTTGAGTTTGGCGGTTATATCAAAGCTGACATTATGTTCAGTGATTACGGCAATGGCGCACCGGATTCGGGGGATCTCTCTAGGCAGTTTTATGTTCCTGGCACTATTTATGGAAAAGAGGGTAATGGCAATCAAGTCGTGGATTTTCAAGCTCGCGAAACGCGTTTTAATTTCAAAGCGACGACTGATGTTGATGGTCATAAACTTTCTGGCTTTATTGAACTCGATTTTATGACCCACACTGATGGTAATGAACGTACTTCCAACAGCTATTCACCTCGTATTCGCCATGCATTTGTCTCCTATGACAATTGGACCGTAGGTCAAACGTGGACAACCTTCCAAAATGCTGCTGCGTTACCTGAGAATCTCGATTTTGTTGGTGCTGCCGATGGCACCCCGTTCGCACGCCAAACGCTATTGCGCTATACCCAAGGTAATTTCCAATTCGCGATTGAAAATCCTGAAACCACAGTCACGCCAAATCAAGGCGGTGCCCGTATTACCAGTGGTAGCGGAGTAATCCCCGATGTTATCGCGCGGTATAACCTCAAAACAGACGGCGGTGCAGCGTTCTCCTTTGCGGGTATTATTCGTCAGTTGAATTTAGAAACTAAGATAGGTGCGACGCAGATTGATAGCTCAGCCCTAGGATATGGCGCAAGTGTGGCGGGCATTATTCCGGTCGGCAAAGATGATCTTCGCTTCACGGCCACCTATGGTGAAGGCTTAGGTCGTTATATGGCACTCAATTACATTAATGCGGGTGTGCTGGATGCTAACGGTGACATCGAGTCGATTCGTACTTTCGGTGGATTTGTGTCTTACCGTCATTGGTGGAATGAGCAGTGGCGCAGCAGTGTAACCTTGTCAGGCATGCAAGCGGATAACGATGTGGCTTTAACCGGTTCAGGCGTGAATAAGGATGCTTATTCAGGCTATATCAACTTACTTTACTCGCCAAGCAAACCGCTGACCTTTGGGGTCGAGTATATGTATGCCAAGAACAGTAAAGAAAATGGCGATGATGGTGATTTGAGCCGCATTATGTTCTCGGCTAAGTATGTGCTCTAATCTTACTTGCTTGCGATAAAAACTAAAAAGGAGACCTTAGGTCTCCTTTTGCATTAAGCGGGTCACATATGTGTAGAGCTTAATCTAACAGATTGTTTTCGCGAACATATTGTTCGAAATCTGTGCAGCCACCGACGTGTTTCTCGTCGACGAAAATCTGCGGTACTGTTTCAACTGGCTTACCAACAGTTTTCTCTAAATCTGCTTTAGAGATGCCTTCTGCGTGGATATCGACATATCTGAACTTAAAGTCATCACGTTTTTCAACGAGTTGCTCAGATAATTGCACAGCACGAACGCAATAAGGACAGCCTGGACGGCCAAAAATAACAACGAACATAATAGCTCCTTAGGATTACTTTAGTCGTTTTATACCATAGGCCTAAGTGAATTGATAATGTCAGCCGAGTTTATTTTCAGTTTGATAGCGGCCTTGATAATCAAAATAGCTTTCGAGCAGATCCCAGCCTTTTTTATGTTTCTTCAGTAGCAAGAGATCGGGCATGCGGAATTTATCCGCGTCGCTGATTAACTCTGTCACCTTAGTGTACTTTTTCGGTTTTAATCCCGGCATTCGGCTATGGGGAAAGATGAATAAGGCATAGAGGGCTCGCCACTGTGCCGGAGTTTGCAATTTAAAGCGGCGATTAAATTCATTGCCGTCGATATCGAGGTATTGCACTTTCAGATTACCGTCATCGTCGATGAGCGTCATATGTTGGCAGCGGAACAAATGATGGTGCTGCTGACTGAGCACTTGCCGCAGGCGTTTATCGGGATCGATGAGAGTCGATTGGCAGTGCTGGCAAATGCGCGCGGCAATATCATTCTCTTCACCGCAATCAGGGCAAGATTTAGATCTAAATCGAAAGTCGCACTGCTGCTTTTTACCATGCTGTTCGACTATGCCCTGACAACGGCGACCAAAGTGTTCGATGATGTCGCCATCGTCGTCCGTGAGTCCCCAGAAAATATTGGCAAAATCACATACTGGGCAATGCACTTGCACGGGTACCGATTTACTGTTGGGTTTAGCTTGGCCGACCTCGGGGAAATACAAGTCATAACCATTGGCAGCATAGTCGATGATAAGACAATCTTTTTTGCCTTCAGCGATTCGCAACCCACGGCCGATCATTTGTTGAAATAGACTGACTGAGGCGGTTGGGCGCAAAATCGCAATCAAATCCACATGGGGCGCGTCGAAGCCTGTCGTCAACACTGCCACGTTGACTAAAAACTTGAGCTCTTGGGCTTTAAAACGTTCGATTGTCGCGTCACGTTCATTGTCGTGCGTTTGTGCCGTGATTATGGCGCTCTGTGCAGTGTGAACTTGGTTGAGTAGGCCAAAAATCTCATTGGCGTGGCGCACCGTTGCCGCAAAGATGATAATGCCTTTTCTATGTTGGCTCAGTTCAATGAGCTGTTTCACTATCGCTGTGGTCGCGCGGCCGTAATGCCCCAGCAAATCGTTAACCTCAGCTTCGGCATATTCACCATTCTCGTTGGCTTTAAGTTGGCTGAAATCGTACTGGGCACTGAGGCCATCAAACAGGGTTGGTGCTGTGAGGTAACCTTGTTTAATGAGTGGCCTGATGGGCAGCTCGAACACACAATGTTCGAACACAGCATGTTCGGGCGAACCCACTTTACCATGGTAGTGCTGCTGGTAAATCCAGCCAGTGCCAAGGCGATAGGGTGTGGCGGTGAGACCGAGCAATCTTAGTTGGGGATTTTTCGTGCGTAAATGATTGAGCACTTGCTGATACTGGCTGGTTTTCTCAAGGCTGACTCTGTGGCATTCATCAATAATCACTAACGAGAACGGCTGATCGAACTGGGTTAACCCCCGCGCCGCCGATTGAATACTGGCAACGACGGTTTTCCCCTCAGTGGCTTTTTGATTTAGTCCCGCTGCATAGATACTGGCTTGTGCAGTGAGTAGGCCGACTTTCTCAGCATTTTGCGCGACTAATTCTTTCACGTGGGTGAGTACTAAGACTCTGCCTTTGGCGATGCGCGCCAGTTCGGCGATCACTATGCTTTTGCCGGCGCCTGTGGGCAATACGAGTACGGCGGAAGCTTGGCTTTGCCTAAAATGGGCGATGGCGGCATTAACCGCTTGCTGTTGATAGTCTCTGAGTTTGACTGACACGCTGATAAAAAATCTATGCTGAATAAAAGTGAGGCTGCAAGCTTAACATAACAGGTAAAAAAAATGCCCCTGGTTGGAGGGGCAAGCTAGAGAAAGGAGCAATCACACACACTCTCTCAACAGGGTTCACTATTAACCTGAGGTTTAAAAAGGGAGGTTCAGGTTACGCTTAGCCTATTGGGCATAGACTAAGCGTTGTGGACGTTATTCGTGACTAGGATATTACTCTGTACGATTTAAGCGTGATTCAATCAAGGTCTCGATCACAGCTGGATCGGCCAAGGTTGATGCATCCCCTAAGTTGGTCACTTCGTTAGCGGCAATCTTACGCAGGAAGCGGCGCATGATCTTGCCCGAACGTGTCTTAGGTAAGCCCGTCGCCCATTGGATGAGATCTGGGGTTGCCAGCGCACCAATTTCTTTACGAACCCATTGACGCAGCTCTTGACGTAGCTCTTCGGTTTCTTCAGTGCCGCGGGTTAGCGTGACATACGCATAAATACCTTGGCCTTTAATATCGTGTGGGTAGCCAACTACTGCTGCCTCGGCAACCAGTTCATGTGATACCAGCGCACTTTCGACCTCTGCCGTACCTAATCTATGGCCGGATACGTTGATTACGTCATCGACTCGGCCTGTTATCCAGTAGTAACCATCTTCATCGCGGCGGGCACCGTCACCGGTAAAATACATGCCGCGGAAAGTTTTAAAGTAGGTCAGTACGAATCGTTCGTGGTCGCCATACACAGTCCGCATTTGGCCAGGCCAAGAGTCGAGTAACACTAAGTTACCTTCGTTCTCACCCTCTAAAATGTTACCCATGTTATCGACTAAGGCAGGTTGAACGCCAAAGAACGGACGGGTCGCTGAACCAGGTTTAGTGTCGGTCGCCCCTGGTAGCGGCGTGATCAAAATACCGCCAGTTTCAGTTTGCCACCAAGTATCGACGATAGGGCAATGTTCATGACCTATGACCTCATGGTACCAACGCCATGCTTCTGGGTTGATGGGTTCGCCTACTGAGCCCATGATCCTCAAGCTGCTACCATCGAACTTATCGAAGTGTTGCTTACCTTCGGCCATCAGCGCGCGAATTAAGGTTGGCGCTGTGTAAAGAATGCTCACTTTATGGCGGTCAATCATTTCGCCTAAACGGGCAGGGCTTGGATGATTCGGTACGCCTTCATGGATAAGCACAGTCGCACCATTGGCGAGTGGGCCGTAAACCATATAAGAGTGGCCTGTGATCCAACCCACATCGGCGGTACACCAGTACACTTCGCCCGCTTTGTAGTCGAACACATATTCATGGGTCATAGACGCATAAACCATGTAGCCACCAGTGGTGTGCAATACGCCCTTGGGATTACCGGTTGAACCTGAGGTATACAGCAGGAATAACGGCGCTTCGGCGTCCATTTCCTCTGGTTGACAGTATTCAGATGCAGTTTCCATCAGTGAATGCCACCACACATCACGACCTTCTACCCAATCCACTTTGCCACCCGTGCGCTTCAGCACTATGACTTTTTCAACCGTAGTGACATCAGGATTTTTTAAGGCATCATCGATGTTGCGTTTCAATGGGATAGCACGGCCACCGCGCATACCTTCATCTGAGGTAATAATGACTTTTGATTTGCCATCAATGACGCGAGAGGCGATAGAATCCGGTGAGAAACCACCGAAGACCACAGAGTGCACCGCGCCAATACGGGCACAGGCAAGCATAGCCACTGCGGCTTCTGGCACCATAGGCATGTAAATTGTGACTATGTCACCGCGTCGCACGCCTTGGCTGCGTAATGCGTTGGCGAATTTACACACATCTGCATGTAATTCACCGTAGGTGATTTTGCGTTGTTCGCTGGCGTTGTCGCCTTCCCAAATAATCGCCACGCGATCACTGTGCTCGGCTAAGTGACGATCTAAACAGTTGGCAGAAGCATTCAGGGTGCCGTCGTAAAACCAGTTGATCGATAAGTTATGATCATCAAAAGAGGTTTTTTTAATTTTGGTATAGGGTTTTATCCAATCAATACGCTTGCCGTGTTCTCTCCAGAAACCTTCAGGATTGACAATCGACTCTTGGTACATTGTTTTATATTTATCGTTGTTTACAAGTGCATTGGCAGCGATATTGCCGGAGACTTTGTAGAGAGACTGCGAGCTCATAGGGCTTCCCTTTTGAAAAATTGCGTGGACTGAGTATGGTATGCAAGGGGGCGGCAACTCCATTAGACCTTGGTCTAGTTTTAAATTTTCCTTTATATTTAGTCTGTTGCATTAAAAATCCGGCTAGATTTTAGACAGGTTTTATCGCACAATAATCAGAAAAAAGAGCAAAGTATGAATTTAACCTTAGTCGTCGCCGTTATTGCCGTCTGTTATGTCTCGCTTTTATTCCTATTAGCGTGGGGGGCGGAGCGTTGGTTTAGCCGGATCACCAAAAAGCTACAGGTCGGTATTTATGGCCTGAGCTTAGCGGTTTACTGTTCCTCGTGGAGTTTTTTAGGCACAGTCGGCCAATCGGCTAAGGATCTCTGGTCTTTTTTACCGATTTTTATCGGCCCCATTCTTATTTTCACCTTAGGTTTTGGCATGTTACGCAAGATGGTATTAGTGTCTAAGGCACAAAATATCACCTCAGTGGCCGACTTTATTGCCGCCCGATACGGCAAATCTCAAACCTTAGCCGCCTTAGTCACCTTAATCGCCTTGTTTGGCATCATGCCCTATATCGCCCTGCAGCTTAAGGCGATGGTGTTCAGCCTTAACCTGTTTCAACCCGCAGACGATCCCCTCGATGGCGTGACTATCCCGTTACTGATCACGTCTTTGTTAGCCATATTTGCCATTTTATTTGGTACCCGCAAACTCGATGCCACCGAGCATAATCCCGGCATGATGCTCGCGATTGCCTTTGAGTCTCTGGTAAAGCTCGCCGCATTTTTATTGGTCGGCGTCGTCATTAGTTTTGGGGTGTTCGATGGTTTTGGGGATATTTGGCAGCAGGCAAATGCGCAGTCGCTGATCAATTATCCCAATCCCCGTATCGAAGCTTTAATGCCTGAGTTACTTGTCGGAATGGCGGCGTTTTTGTGTATGCCAAGGCAGTTCCATGTGATGGTGGTGGAATGCGCCGATGAGTCTGTGTTGTCGAAAGGACGTTGGCTGTTTCCTATCTATTTAGCGCTTTTTGGTTTATTCGTTGGGCCGCTCGCCTTGGCGGGGAAGATCATCCTCGGCGATTCAGTGTCGGCCGATACCTATGTGATTAATTTGCCACTCGCTTTAGACCAACCTTTGCTGGCGGTGATTGCGCTGCTGGGCACACTTTCGGCGGCAACCGGCATGGTGATAGTGGCGGTGGTGACTATTAGTGTGATGGTGAGTAACGAATGGCTGGTGCCCGTGATGCTGCGGACGGGCCATATCCGTGAGAAAAACTTCAGTCAGTTCTCGCAGCTACTACTTAATGCCCGCCGTTTGGCGATCGTGATCATTCTTGGCTTAGGTTATGGCAGTTATCTGGCCTTAGCCGACAGTGATTCCTTATCCCATCTAGGCATGTTGTCCTTCGGGGCTTTTGCTCAGTTAGCGCCTGCCTTAGTGGGCGGTCTCTATTGGAAACACGGCAATCGTGCTGGGGTGTTTTTAGGACTCGGCGTAGGCTTTACGCTGTGGTTTTACATCATGTTGCAGGGCATGACAGATGTGCAAAGTTCATCGGTGTTCTTGTCTGGCGTCGCGAGCGAGAAAGGCTTGCTAGATGCGATAACGCCCAATGTGCGTGATGCGCTCACGGCACTTTTTGCCAATATCGCCTGTTATATTTTGGGGTCGATTTGGTTTAGGGCGGGTGTGGCCGAGCGTATTCAGGCCAGTGCCTTTGTCAGTCCTGGCAAGTTGAAAAACAGCGCCAATAAGAAAAATGGCCCGATTTCACAGCAGGATTTGCTTATTCTTGCCAGTCGATTCGTCAGCCCAACACGCGCCTACGAGAGTTTTAGCCGTTTCTCTATTGATGCGGTAAAAAGTGATAGTTGGCATAAAGCGGCGCCGCCAGAGCTGATTTTCCACACGGAACGTTTATTAGCGGGCGTACTCGGCGCCTCAAGCGCAGCGCTGGTGATGGATTCTGTGCTGCAAGGGCGTGATTTGGCGCTGGATGAAGTGTTCAGTCTAGTGGATGAAGCATCATCCAAAATTATGCTCAGCCAAGACATGCTGCGCGGTGCGATTGAGCACGCCTATGAAGGCATGAGCGTGATAGATAACGATCTCAACCTAGTAGCTTGGAATTATAAATATGTGGAGCTGTATCAATATCCCGATGGATTCTTGCAGCAGGGTATGCCCATCAGCGAAGTGATCCGTTTTAATGCGGCGCGGGGTTATTGCGGTGAAGGGGAAATCGAACAGCAGGTTGAACAGCGGGTGCAGCACATGCGTAATGGCACGCCGCATACTTCTGAGCGTCATCGCAGGGACGGTAAAGTGATTAAAATTCAAGGTAATCCCATGCCAGACGGTGGCTTTGTGATGACCTTTACCGATATTACTCAGTATCGCGAGCAGGAGCGCGCGCTGCTCGAAGCCAATGAAACCTTAGAAAGCCGCGTTAACGAACGTACCTATGAATTAGCCATGTTGAACAGCGAGTTACTGGAAGCTAAAGCGCAGGAGGAAATAGCCAACGCCTCTAAGAGTCGCTTCTTAGCTGCCGTTGGTCATGATTTAATGCAACCGCTGAATGCTGCAAGGTTGTTTACCGCATCTTTATCTCAGTATCCCAATTTAGATCGCGAGGCCAGAACCACCTTATCCCATGTGAACAGCTCGCTTAAGATCGCCGGCGAGTTGCTCACCGATCTGCTGGATATTTCTAAACTCGATTCTGGCATGGTAGATGTTAATCGGCGTGATTTTGCGATTTCAGAACTGATCAACGGCTTATCCGTAGAGTTTGAGGCGATGGCAGCGGACAACCAAATTCGTTTTAAGATGATCCCATGCAGTGCGACCGTTAATTCCGATCCTTCACTGTTACGCCGAGTCCTACAAAACTTTTTAACCAATGCCTACCGCTACGCCCGTGGTGGCAGAGTCTTGTTTGGTTGTCGCCATCGGGGTCATTACCTTGAGATCCAAGTATTAGACACGGGGTGTGGTATCGATGAAAAAGAAACCCAAGAGATTTTCAAAGAATTCAAACGGCTGAATAATCCTAAGAGCAACAATGTCAGCGGATTAGGCTTAGGTTTAGCAATTGCCGATCGCATCAGTAAAGTGCTGGAACACGGTATTCAAGTCTCGTCCCTTTTAGGGCGCGGCTCGGTATTCTCTATTTGTGTGCCGCTCGGGGAGACTGTACGTCAGCCGCAAGTGAAGGCTTTGCCATCGCTGTTACAACCGTTATCGGGTATCAAAGTGCTGTGTATCGACAACGAAGAGGCGATTCTGGCGGGCTTAGAAAGTCTATTAAGTCGTTGGCAATGTGAGGTTATTTGCGCAAAAGATTTATCCGATGCACGCATTAAGCTGGGACTGAAAGGCGTCGCGCCCGATATTGTCCTCGCCGATTATCACTTAGATGATGGCCAAAATGGCGTCGATGCGATGGACGGTATTCGTGCCCTGTATGGCAAAGACTTGCCCGGCATTTTGATCACCGCCAATACCCGTAAAGAGCTGGTGGAAGATGTGCAACGCCGCGGCTATCACTATATGGCGAAAATGATAAAACCTGCCGCGCTGCGCGCCTTGATTTCCAGCTTAGTGAAATAAGCTTAGTAATATGAGTTTTCGTAAAATAAGCTTCACCCAAAAAGCACCAGCCAGGGTTAACCGTGGCTGATAAGTTGTGGCTCGGTACTGGTGGATGTTGCACTAATGCCTGCCGCGACTAGCTTCATCGCACCTGTGAGTTGGCTTAATTGCGCCGGGCTAATAACATAGGGCGGCATGATATAGATAAGGTTAGCGAAGGGGCGAACCCACACCCCTAAATCAACAAATTGTTGCTGTAGCTCAGCGGTATTGACGGGATCATGCATCTCTAACACCCCGACAGCGCCGAGCACTCGCACGTCTTTTACACTCGGTAAATCAATTGCATCCTTAAGTTCTAAGCGCATTTGCTGCTCGATAGCGGCGACTTGCGCTTGCCATTCATTGCGATTGATTAAGTCTAAGCTCGCACATGCCGCCGCGCAGGCCAGCGGGTTGCCCATAAAGGTCGGCCCATGCATAAACACGCCAGCGGGAGATTGGCTGATTCCTTGGGCAACTTTATCGGTACACAGCGTCGCCGCTAGGCTGATGTAACCGCCCGTGAGCGCTTTACCTAAACATAAGATATCTGGAGTGATATTGGCGTGTTCATAGGCAAACAGCTTACCTGTACGGCCAAAGCCAGTAGCGATTTCATCTAAGATCAACAACACATCAAATTCATCGCACAGGGCGCGAATACCCGCTAAATAATCCGCGCTGTAAAAACGCATCCCGCCAGCACCTTGCATGATCGGCTCAATAATCACAGCGGCAATATCATGGTGATTTGCACTTAAAAAGCTGCGCATAGCGGTTAAATCATCGGCTTGTAAGGTTTCGCCAAAGGCGGTTTGTGGCGCAGGCACAAAGGATTGTTTCGTAAGCGCATCGCCAAACATAGTGTGCATGCCACCTTCGGGATCGCACACGCTCATGGCGGCAAAGGTATCGCCGTGGTAACCCTTCTTAACGGTAAGAATGCGTTGTTTTAGCGGCCGCTCTTTATGTGCGCCTTGCTCCTGCGAGCTCTGACCTTGCAAACTTTTACCTTGCAAACTCTGACCTTGCCAATATTGCAGCGCCATTTTGATCGCCACTTCCACTGAGATAGAGCCAGAGTCGCATAAAAAGACTTTCGTCAGCGGCTCGCAGGTCATAGCAATAAGTTTTTTGCACAGTTCAATGGCGGGTTCATGGGTGATACCGCCAAACATCACATGGCTCAGCTGATGCAGCTGTTTTTCCATTGCGGTTAAGATCTCGGGATGCGCATAGCCGTGCACACAGGCCCACCATGAGCTAGTGCCATCGACTAGCTTGCGGCCATCGACGAGTTCGAGCTCGCAGCCCTTTGCGCTGTGTACACCAAAAACAGGAAGAGAACGGGTCATTGAGGTGTAAGGATGCCAAATATGGGCGCTATCAAAATCAAAATCGAGTAAATTGCGCATAAATGCTCACTAAGTTGGTGGTAAAGTAGCCATTAGTAAACTGGATTCACTGGTTGGCGTTGACAGTTTAAGGGCTGAGGTTATCCTAGCCAAGATAAAAGACAGAATAAAAAGGGTGTTCAATGTCGCAGTTGCAAGTTCGTCATGATTGGAAGCGGGAAGAAATCGAAGCCTTATTTGCGCTGCCGATGAATGATTTGTTATTTAAAGCCCACAGCATTCACCGTGAAGTGTACGATCCCAATGAAGTGCAAATTAGCCGCTTGTTATCGATTAAAACCGGTGCTTGCCCTGAGGATTGTAAATACTGCCCGCAGAGCGCCCGTTATGACACAGGTCTAGAAAAAGAGCGTTTGCTGGCAATGGAAACTGTGCTGACCGAAGCTCGCAGCGCTAAAGCCGCGGGGGCTTCTCGTTTCTGCATGGGCGCAGCTTGGCGTAACCCAAAAGAAAAAGACATGCCGTACCTTAAGCAAATGGTACAAGAAGTCAAAGCATTAGGCATGGAAACTTGTATGACGCTCGGCATGCTTTCTGAAGATCAAGCGAACGATTTAGCCAGCGCAGGCTTAGATTATTACAACCACAATTTAGATACCTCGCCTGAATACTACGGCGATGTGATCACCACTCGTACCTATCAAAATCGTTTAGATACACTGACAAATGTGCGCGCCTCAGGCATGAAAGTGTGCTCTGGCGGGATTGTCGGCATGGGTGAAAAGTCGACGGATCGCGCAGGCTTACTGCAACAGCTGGCCAATTTACCGCAGCACCCTGATTCAGTCCCGATCAATATGTTAGTCAAAGTGGCGGGCACACCATTTGAGAAGCTTGACGATCTCGATCCACTCGAGTTTGTGCGTACCATTGCTGTAGCGCGTATTTTAATGCCACTTTCGCGCGTGCGTTTATCGGCAGGCCGCGAAAATATGAGTGATGAACTGCAGGCCATGTGTTTCTTTGCTGGCGCGAACTCTATTTTCTACGGTTGCAAATTGCTGACTACGCCAAACCCAGAAGAAAGCGATGATATGGGGCTATTCCGACGTTTAGGTTTACGTCCAGAACAGGGCGCAGCGGCAAAACTGGAAGAAGAAAGTGCTGTATTAGCCAAAGCGGCGGCCTATCAAGATAAGTCATCGGCACAATTCTATGACGCGGGTGCTTTGTAAGCACACTGAGTTCATGTTGTTTGACGCACATCGTTGAATAACAGGTCAATCCTGTTAGTCGTAGTCTGTTTTGACTGCGGCCGACAGGCTTATTAAATGTGCTCTATTTCTAAGGCAACCGTCTTAAATTGAACACTCATAGGGCAATCATTGTTGAGACCATTGTTGAAACAGTCATATTTGAGACAGTCATGCTTGAGGCTACATCGATGAGTTCTTTGCTTGAGACTAAAATTGCCGCCCGTCAGCATGCTTTGCGTGAGCAAGGATTACTGCGACAACGTAAAGTGCTGAGTGTCGATCGCCCCCTTAATACCAACGCATCGACTTCGAGCCCGCGCTTTGTGTTCGAAGGTCGCGCCTATATCAATTTCAGCAGTAATGATTATTTAGGTTTATCCCGCGTACCTGAGCTCGCTGAGGCCTTGCACCTTGGCGCGCAAACCTACGGTGTGGGCAGCGGCGCATCACCCTTAGTGACAGGTTACAGTGACGCACATTTGGCGCTGGAGCGTGAACTTTGCGCCTTAACGGGACATGAAGCGGCATTATTATTTTGCTCAGGCTTTAGTGCTAATACGGCGCTGATGAAAACCCTGTTTGATCAGCACGATATTGTGGTTGCCGACAAACTCGTACATGCCTCCATTATTGATGGTTTGCGAGATAGTGGCGCGCAGCTGAAACGTTTTTTACACAATTCCTCAGAAAGCGCTGAGCGGTTACTCGCTCGAAATCAAACATCGGCGTTAATCACTGAAAGCGTGTTTAGCATGGACGGAGATTGCGCACCGATTGCTGAGTTATCGGCGCTTTGTCGCCAACATCATACTTGGTTGATTGTTGATGATGCCCATGGTTTTGCGGTGCTCGATGGCTATCACAATGCAGAGGCCGCCAAGCTTATCGATGTGCAAGTGGTTACCTTTGGTAAAGCCTTAGGTTGCCAAGGCGCGGCGGTGTTGGGGAGTCAGGCGCTGATCGATTTTTTGGTCAGTAACGCCCGCGAATATATTTACTCGACCGCTTTATCGCCCGCCAATGCGGCGCTAGCCTTAGCCGCGACTCAGTACAGCACAGTACATCCCGAGTTACAGCAAAAACTGCTTGAGAATATTACGCTATTCAAACGGTTATGCCGCGAGGCTAATGTACCCCTTTTAGGTTCAGATACCGCGATTCAGCCGCTGGTCATTGGTGATGCACGGCAAACATTGCAAGTGGCCGAGGAGTTAAGGGCTGCAGGGATTTGGGTTGGCGCAATTCGCCCGCCGACCGTGCCTGTGGGCTCAGCGCGTTTACGTATTACTTTAACGGCAGCTCACGCCGCGGAAGATATCGCAACGTGTGTTGCGCAATTAGCTCAAGTGCTCAGTCGCGTCGGTGTGCCGCTTGTGACTGAACGACAAGCTACGGATGATCACAGATAAATGTACGCTATAGAACGCGTTATTCTATTGAAATTTAAGTTTTTATGGTTGAGTGTTAACTGCAATGCCAAGCCCGATTAAATCCAGCAAGCCCAACGCGAGTGAACTAAGCTCTAACGCGCTCAAATCTAGTGAGCCCAACTCTTGCGGGTCAACATTTCACGAGTTGAATGTGAGCGAATCTGCTGTAATGCAAGCTTTTGAAAAAAAAACGATTGAAAAACAAGCTTTTGAAAAACCAGCTATTGGAAAACGAGCAATTGACAAAGAATCCAATGTTCACGGTGCTCAGATTGCTGAACGATTCTCCGCAGCGGCCCATAGTTATCAAGACCATAATCAGTTACAGCGTCTGAGCGCCGCCAGTTTACTCAGTGAGTTTACCGCCCAAGGTCATCTGTTAGATATTGGCGCAGGCCCTGGGACCGATTTTTCGGCGTATCACTCTGAACATCAATCAGGTTGTCACTCTGAGCATGGTTCGATGCAAAATCCACCGACAACTGTGTTTGCCGTGGATATCGCCCTTGGCATGCTACACAAACTAAAACAAACTTATCCCGATTATCACGGCGTTTGTGCCGATGCCGAGTGTTTACCCTTTGTCGATGGTTGCATTGATGTGATTTATTCGAATCTGGCTTTGCAGTGGTGTGCGAATTTTCCCGCCGCGGTAGCCGAAATGGTACGGGTACTCAAGCCGAATGGCGAGTGTCATTTGAGCTTAGTGGCGCAGGGGAGTCTGAATCAATTGGCCGAATTAGGCTTAAGAGTAAATGACTTTTCGACGCTGGAGGCGCTAAAAGCGGCATTTAAACTCGATACATGGCAGTTCTTAGAGGTGCAGCTCATTCCTATGACAGTGCATTTTGATACTCTCAAAGCATTGCTCTATTCCATCAAAGGGGTGGGTGCCTCGGTGCAATCGGCCAGTGCAACCCATTCAACTAGTTCAATCAGTTCAGCCAATTCAATCAGTTTAGATAGTTTAACTATTCAGTCAGCAGGAGAGGTTGCTGGCGCAATAGCCGCTGCAGAATTAGCCCCGCGGCTGCGTGGTCGCCAAGATTGGCAGGCATTGCAGGCCAAAGCCGAATCCTTACGTGTACCCCAAGGTTTGCCGTTAACCTACCAGATAGTGCAGATACGTGCTCGGCGCGGGATGTAAAAGTTTCACACTATGTTTTAGCTACAACAATATTCATGCGCACACACTTAGCATTGATTAGCGATAGGGACTTTGATTTGTGGACTTGTGGATTTAAAGGTCTACAGGTTTGCGTTTTAGCTTTATGGAGAGTGCACTTCACAAAAGTGCACTCAATAGCGACAGATAAGGATCTAATATGTTTTTTGTAACAGGTACAGATACCGACAGTGGTAAAACCTTGGTCTCATCGGCGCTGTTAACCGCGGTGAACCGTTTGGGCGCGAGCGCCAGTGCTGACTCGGCTGTGAGTATTTTAGCGTCTAACACGCTGTCTACCTTAGGTGTTAAGCCCATCGCTTCTGGCTGCGCACAAACCTCCGAAGGCTTACGTAATGCCGATGCGTTGCAGTTGATGACTTCATCGTCGCTGAAACTTACTTATCCTGTCATTAATCCTTTTACCTTTGAACCTGCGATTGCGCCGCATATTGCTGCCGCCCAAGTGGGCGTGAGCTTAGCACCTGAAGCCATTATCGAAAGTTTGGATTTAGCGGCATTTACTCAAGCTGATTTTTGTTTGATTGAGGGCGCGGGTGGTTGGCGTTTGCCCTTAGGCGAGGGCCGATATTTATCGGAAGTGGTACAGAGATTAGAACTGCCAGTGATACTCGTGGTAGGCATGAAGCTCGGTTGCTTAAATCACGCACTGCTCACTCAAGAGGCAATACTGGCCGATGGGCTTAAGATTGCAGGTTGGGTCGCCAATTGTGTCGACCCGAACATGAGTATGTTTGCGGAGAATCTGACGAGCCTTAAAGCTATGATGTCAGCGCCTTTCCTCGGCAGTGTGCCTTTTCTTGATGATCCCAGTGCAGAAAATGCCGCCGATTACCTTAATACTTCGCCGCTTTTTCAAAGCGTTGAGGCTAATGCATAGGCAGTGCCTAACTAATGTTTAGCCGCTGAGCGGCTTAATGCTTTCATCTAAGCGTTACCGCTAATGTCTTTAGACAAAAAAATAAGCCTCACATTACGTTGAGGCTTATTTATATCAAGGCTACTGATTAATGTTCGCAAATGAGTGATTACACATTAAAGCTAAGAGTGCTATCAGCTATTGATCTGTTGCTTCAATGCCGTTGAGGCTTTAAAGCTGGGCTGATTGTAGCCGTCGATTTCTATAGCTTCGCCCGTTTGTGGATTTCGGCCCGTTTTAGCGACATGGTATCTCAGTTCAAAGGTGCCAAATTGCGGCAGGAAAATTTTCTCGCCTTCGCTTAAGGCGACGTGGATCTGTTGCAATATCTGCTCAACCACAGGTTTAGTGCTCGCTTGCGATGCGTTGAGCTCGGCGGCAATGCGTTGGATAAGTTGTGCTTTGTTCATAGAAACCTCTGAAGTCAGCTTAGGTTCAATCGAAGGGGAGTTATAACAAGCTCGCCTTAAGATTGAAAGTCATAGCTAGCTTAGCGCGGTTGATTGGTGTTTTATTGACAGACTTGTGATGCTTTTGGTGGCTGAGCGTTGCGAAAGTGAGCAGCAGTTTGTCAGTATTGAGTGGCCTAAAGGCTGAGTTAAAAGGCTTAAGCGCAAGGCGTGTTGCGCTTAAGCCATGAGTAACACTATTCAACAACTGGCTGATGAGATACCAACTTTTTAAAGCTCGCCCTATGAAAAGAGCGTTTCTTCTAAGGTACGACCTTTCAGCAGCATCTTGTATTGCCACTTATGTTGGTTAAACAGGGTAAATAGGCGCATTTCAATATCACTGCTCTGTGCTTTTTCTTCATCCTTTGTGAGCTGAATAATAAACACCTTGCTCTGTTTTGAGCTGACGTTCACCACGCCCGCCAGTTTCGCCACTTCCGCTTGCAGCAAATCACTGTCACAGCTTTGCATGGTTAACGTCAGGTAATCGCTGTCGGTCGATGCATGCATAGACACGGCTTGGCTCAGTTGCCCCTTATCTAAATACAACACCTGATCGCACAGCTTTTCGAGCTCATCGAGATTATGGGAGCTGATCATAAAAGTCGTGGTGGGCGATAAGGCTTTGACCAGTTCGCGGACTTTTTTCGCGTTGGCAGGATCGAGCCCCGCGGTCGGCTCATCCAATAGCACTAACTCTGGCGAGCCGATTAGCGCCTGTGCAATCGATACGCGTTTACTCATACCGTGGCTGAGGCTTGGTGGTTTTTGCTCGGCGACATCCGCCAAATCGACTAAGGTCAATACGCGAATGGCCTCTTGTCTGGCTTGTTCTACGCCCATGCCCTGTAGACGCGCGAAAAAGCTTAACTGGCTAATAATGGTTAAATTGGGATCGAGCACCGCATCTTGGGGTAAGGCGGCAATTTTGCCTAAAAGTTTAGGGCTATTAGGCGCTTCACCGAGCAGGGTTATCGTCCCTGCACTTGGCGACAAATAGCCGCATAACAGGCTAAAAAGCGTGGTTTTACCCGCGCCATTTGGACCGACAAGGGCGATGGGCGCACCTGCTTCTAGGCTGAAGTTAACATCATTCAGCGCCTTTTTGCTGCCGTAAAGTTGCGACAGCCCTTGGCATTGGATCAGACTCATAGCGAGCTCCTTTGCATATAAATTCTGCCGAGCAAGAGGGCCGCAGCGGTTTGGAACAGTGGAATAGGGGCATAAGCTAAGCTGTTGAGCCCATTAGTATTGAGCATGTCTGACAGCTGGGCTCCGGGTAATACCCATTGCAGCTGAGCCAATACGCTAGATTTGCTGCCTAACACCATGATGGCGATGGAAATCACTGTCCATAAAATGGTCGCAAACACCATAGCTTGGCGTGCCGTGCGCGCATACAGGGACAATAACGTCATCACTGCCGTATAGGGCAAGATCACTATGATGAGGTTAAGGCCAACTAAGGCGCCAGAGCTTAACGCCGGCAAAAAGAGCTGGCTGTCACGGCTAAGCGCGAGGGCGACAGTGGCGATAATCGTTAATAGGATCAGCAAGCCTTGGATCAGGATTTGGCCGAGAAAACGCCCGAACAATAAGCTGTCACGGCTAGTGCGTATGGTTAAAAAACGCAGTGTGCCACGGGTTTTATCGGAGGAGAACTGATCGGCGGCGATCAAAATGCTGAACATAGGGAACAAATACAGCGCAAAGCACCAAAACACCGCCATTTCGGCCACGGGCCACTCAAAGAGCACATTGAGGGTATTGGCACCAAATAAGCTGTCGATGACATCTTTCACATTCGGCTGTAATAACATCGCCGATGCGCTTTGAATGGGATAAAGCAGGAGTACGCCCCACACTAAACCAAAGGCGACCAAGGCGATGATCCCTCGGGTATTAAATAAAAATTTGCGCAGTTCAAACATGGCGATGATAAGTATGTTGTTGAAACTGCTTGGTGGATTATTGGTCATGTGCTGTCTCTATTATTCTTGGCGCTATGATTCTGGGGCAGTTAAGTTTCTCACCCTTGGGTAGACAGTGAATTAGTCCATAAGTGCCATTTTGCCCAAATGGCACTGTATTCAATCGGTTTTCGACTTCCTATTGATGCTCTCAAACATATGATCAAAACATCTTGCTATAACATACAGACTAGGTTCCAGCATTAAAAGCGAGTTAAACAACGCTTTGATTCTCTTTAAAAGGTGATTAGCTCAACGAGGCAATTAACTCATCAAGTTTTTGCGTCAGTTCAGCCACTTGTCGCTCAAGCTCGGTCACTCTTTTGGTCAATTCAAGCGGCTCAGCATCCAAAGACACAGCGACATGGGCGACGGTATGGCTCGCACTTTCGGGCTGCGCAGTTTCGAGTTGCGATGAGGCTGCAGAGAATAATTCCACATAACGGGATTCGCGGCGGCCGGCTTCTCTGGGCAATTGTTTTAAGAAAGGTTTTTCGCGGCTCATCAATTGGCGGATGCAATCTTCCACTTCGATCACGTCTTTAAACTCGTGTAGGCGATTACTGCGGGTGCGCAGTTCTCCCGGCGTTTGTGGGCCACGTAATAGCAACAAACAGACGATGGCGAGTGCGGCGGGGGAGAGTTGAAGTTCACTGAATTCGGTATTGCAGAATCTGTGCTTGTATTTAACGACGCGGCTGCCAAATCCCGACTGTTCGCTGATCAAACGTTTTCGATTAAGGGAGTCAACGGCGATTTGCACTTGGGTTTCGCTGAGTTCGAGTACCGGCTCGCGGCTGGTTTTTTGATTGCAGGCTAAGGTCAAAGAGTTTAGCGAGAGTGGATATTGCTCAGGGGTGGTGATTTCTTTCTCAAGCAGGCATCCGATGACTCTGGCTTCGTGTAACGTGAGTTCCATATAAGCTCCAAAGAAAAAAGCATGGCTTTGTTTATAACAGAGCCATGCTTAATATCCTAGGAGTTGTCAGTCAAACTCTGCCTTAGTGGCGGCAAACTGTACAACTTTAACGCTAAGTCCTGAATAGAGTTGATTATTCTGCGGTTTCAGTCAAACGCAGACCATCATTATCTATGCTCAGTTGCCCATTCTTAAATAAGCCACCTATGGCTTTTTTGAAGGCCTTTTTACTCATACCAAGCTGATCGTAAATGATTTCAGCATCGGTTTTATCGGTCAGGGCTAAGAAGCCGCCAGCCTGTTTGAGTTTGATCAGGATAATATGGGCGTGCTTGTCTAACTCTTGTTTACTGCCTTGTTGCAGCACAAGATCGATTTTGCCATCGCGGCGCACTTGTTTGATAAAACCTTTGAGTCTTTGGCCGAAACGCAGTTTTTGGAACACTTCGTTTTCGTAAATCACGCCCCAATGGGCATGATTAATAATGGCTTTGTAGCCTAAATCTGTGGTGCCGCCGATATATAAATCGACCTGCTCACCCACTGTGTACTCTTGCTCTGTCTTATCGAGGAACTTATCGATTTTTGATGAGGCCATGATGCGTTCATCGGCACGATTAGCGTGCACATAAACCAGATAAGAGCGACCTTCTTCGATAGGCTTGTGTTGCTCGCCAAATGGCAGTAATAAGTCTTTATCTAAGCCCCAGTCTAAAAAGGCGCCATAAGGACCGGTTGCAACGGCTTTTAAATAGGCAAATTCGCCTACTTGTGCCAATGGACGGCGCGTGGTGGCTATCACGATATCTTCAGAATCTAGATACAGAAACACGTCAAGCAGATCACCGACTTGGCAGTCTTTGGGGGTGACTTTGTTTGGCAGCAGTACTTGCCCTAATTCGTGGGCGTTTAAATACACGCCAAAGCTGACTTGTTTTACAACCTCAAGTTTGCAGGTTTTACCTATCTGTACCATGGATCTCTCTGTGCATAATTAAATGTGATTCGGCTGCGATTATACACTTCGGGGCTGAAACTGCAGCATTATTGTCTTTGGGTTTTATCTTAGTGGCGACTCAGCCATTAATCATCGCTTCTTTTACGTCGGATTATGGCTAGAAATGTGGGCAGTACTGAACCCATGTTGGTAAGTAGGATTGTATCTAGTATTGTATCTAGGATTGGGTCTAAGTTTGAGGCGGCATTTGCGGCTCGGTTTACGGCTTATTGATGCTGAATTTTGCACAGTGATATTGAGCGCTCGGCTTTAGTCAATGGCAGCACATGGACGGGGCTAAAGTTACACACAAAATTCAGGGGTATTTGCCGGGGTAAATGTCAAAAAAGTTACAAAGGCTATTAAAATATATTGAACAGACGAGTACGGCGTTCATGCGCTAACTGGCTAATATTATTCAGCTTAACTCTAATGCAAGGTGAGCGATTGTTAAGCGAGTGTTTATTATATTTTAATGCAAAATATTAAATGAGATTCTTGCTTGCATTCTGTGACATTGCGCGGTTTAATTGCGCCGTTCAACGACTTCGCTCGTTAGAGACATTACAAATATTACGTGAGTAGTAAAGGTTTATGGTTCACTGGTCATTAACCGTGTAACAAACAATCTATAGCTGTTACATGGGGTTAAGAGGGTTTTTATTAGCTAATGCACAAGCATCCATTTTTTGCACTTTGCTTAAAAGTGTCACAATGCCAACGCTCGATTGTCGTGCCATACGATGATACTGGCCTTAAGCATCTCACGTTGATCCGCATCAATTCTGGCCGCGAAGAAGCCAATAGTCCCCTGTTAAAATAATCTTGCCTAGAGATAAGCTGGTTTGGCGTTTTCGCTAGTTCGGTGTTATCGGTTTTCGTTTTCTACTTGTGTTATCGGTTTCTGAAGGTCTTAACTTCTTTCGAACATCTTTAAGCTGCTTATTAGCTTGATGTTTTAAGGATGCGACTCAGGACTTCATTCGGCTTTTTGGCGGTATTAACGCCCTTTTAGCCTCAAGATAGATACAAGTGGGGCAAGTAAAGATAGCTTTACTGGGGTAAGGGAATCAGCTTTCCCGTCAATATGATAGGATGTAGCGCGCTAAGATGAGTTGTCTCTTGCGCTATTAATGAAAATCGCGGCAATGTCACTTACACTAGCGTGACGTTGCGGCATTAAGTAGAAGGTGAAACCCACCTTCGTGTATGTCAGGTAAGGTGTCCCTTTGCCTGGGTTTGTCGAACGGGCGGTTGTGCTATTAAGTCATAACCGTTTAACCCATTTTTTAATAGACGGGCTAAATAATAATGAATGATTGGTCTATTGATGATGCTCGTGCTGGGTACAATGTTACTCACTGGAGCCAAGGTTTTTATGGGATCAGCGATCACGGTGAGGTGACAGTGTCACCGGACCCAAAAAATCCTGATTACAAGATTGGCTTAAATGAGCTAGCCAAAGACATGGTTAAAGCGGGCGTCGCTTTACCTGTACTAGTTCGTTTTCCGCAGATCCTGCACCACAGAGTGAACAGTTTGTGCCAAGCATTCGACCAAGCGATACAGAAGTACGAGTATCAGGCGGACTATTTGCTGGTTTACCCCATTAAAGTAAACCAACAGCAAACTGTGGTGGAAGAGATCCTGGCGAGTCAGGCATCAAAAGAAGTACCACAACTGGGTTTAGAAGCAGGCAGTAAGCCTGAGCTGATGGCTGTGTTAGCCATGGCGCAAAAAGCCAGTTCAGTCATTGTATGTAATGGTTATAAAGATAATGAATATATCCGTTTAGCATTGATTGGTGAAAAGTTAGGCCACAAGGTTTACATCGTTTTAGAAAAACTGTCTGAACTGAAAATGGTGTTAGCGGAATCTAAACGTCTTGGTGTAACACCGCGTTTAGGTCTGCGTGCGCGTTTAGCGTTCCAAGGCAAAGGCAAATGGCAGGCGAGCGGCGGTGAGAAGTCTAAGTTCGGTCTATCAGCTGCGCAAATTTTGCTGGTTGTAGAGCAACTTAAGCAAAACAATATGCTGGATTCGCTGCAATTGCTGCATTTCCACTTAGGTTCGCAAATCGCTAACATCCGTGATATTCGCCAAGGTGTGAGTGAAGCGGGTCGTTTCTATTGTGAATTACGTGCATTAGGCGCAAGCGTTAACTGCTTCGACGTCGGTGGTGGTTTAGCGGTGGATTACGATGGCACACGTAGCCAAAGTAATAACTCGATGAACTACGGCCTGACCGAATACGCCAACAATATCGTTAACGTATTGACCGACATCTGTAATGAATACGAGCAGCCTATGCCACGTATTATTTCAGAGTCTGGCCGTTACTTAACCGCGCACCATGCTGTGCTGATTACCGATGTTATCGGTACTGAAGCTTATCAGCCGGAAGATATTCAACCGCCAGCGGAAGAGTCACCACAGTTATTGCATAACATGTGGCATTCATGGTCAGAGATCAGCGGCCGCGCCGATCAACGTGCCTTGATTGAGATTTATCACGATAGCCAAAGTGACTTACAAGAAGCGCATTCGCTATTCGCTTTAGGTCAATTGAGCTTGGCAGAACGTGCTTGGGCTGAACAAGCTAACCTGCGTGTGTGCCATGAAGTGCAAGGACTATTGAGTGCGAAGAACCGTTATCACAGACCTATCATTGATGAACTCAATGAAAAGTTAGCCGATAAGTTCTTTGTTAACTTCTCATTATTCCAGTCATTACCGGATGCTTGGGGTATTGACCAAGTGTTCCCAGTATTGCCGTTATCGGGTTTAGATAAAGCCCCTGAACGCCGTGCTGTGATGCTCGATATTACCTGTGACTCTGACGGTATTGTTGATCAATACGTTGATGGTCAAGGGATTGAAACCACATTGCCAGTACCAGCCTGGAGTGCGGATAGCCCGTACCTGATTGGTTTCTTCCTTGTGGGCGCATACCAAGAAATCTTGGGTGATATGCATAACCTGTTTGGTGATACTAACTCTGCAGTTGTTCGCATCGAAGATAACGGTGTGACTAATATTGAATCGGTATTGGCGGGTGATACAGTCGCTGATGTATTGCGTTACGTTAACTTAGATGCAGTGGCCTTTATGCGCACTTACGAAGAGTTAGTGAATCTGCATATTGCCGAAGATGAACGCGCACAAATTTTAGAAGAACTGCAAGTTGGCCTGAAAGGCTACACTTACTTGGAAGATTTTTCTTAAGATATTTTTCTTAAGATCTAGTGTGTTAAAATAAATCAGCCTAAGGTAACTTAGGCTGATTTTTGCTTTCTGGACGATATTTATTTATCGTTCGTGGGAGCCAAATTGGTATAAAGGATGTCGACAGCAAGGGCGCATAGCGTTTAATGGGGTTAAGGATTTGATGTTTTTTGAAGGCTCAGAAAAGAAACTTGAGATCATCGTGGTGGCGTCTGCGCCGAATTTACGCGAACTCGATGTGAGCTTTTGGTCAGCCTTAGTCAATTGTGCCCATGCCGAGATTTTGTCGCAGTTAAGTAATGCTGACTGCGATGCCTACCTGTTGAGCGAATCCAGCTTATTCGTGTGGCACGACAGATTTGTCATACTCACCTGCGGCAATAGCACTTTAGTGGATGCCGCTTGTTATTTTATCGATGCGCTTGGCGTATCTGCGATGGCGCTGGTGAGTTATCAGCGTAAAAACGAATACCAAGCCCACCTACAAGCCAGCAGTTTTGCCGATGATGTTGGCAAGTTGCGTCAGCGTATCGCGGGTAAGGCAATGAGAGTGGGGCATTTAGACAGTCACCATCATTATTTTTTCTGCTCTGACAGTGATTATCGAGTACCAAAGGATGATCAAACCAGTGAGCTGTTGATGTACCACATTCGTGGCAAGTTAGCCGATTATCTAAATGGTGGCTCGCAACGCAAAGATGAAATTTGCGCCGCACTCGAACTTAACGATTTACTCCCCGAATTTGAGATTGACGCCCATTTATTTGACCCCTCAGGTTTTTCGATGAATGGCCTCTGGGGCAAATATTATGTCACCTTGCATATCACGCCTCAAAGCGAGAATGCCTGCGCCAGTTCCTATGTGAGCTTTGAAACGAATCTTGATTTAGCCCAGTATCCGCAAGATCTCTTGGGACGGCTATTAGCGCTGTTTTCTCCCGTCAGCTGGGACACCATCCGCTTTAATACCGACGACTTAACGCAGGGATTTCCTGCCCATTTATGCTTAGGGCGTGGCTCATTAACGACCGAGCAAGGTTATGACATTAGTTTTAGTCACTATCAGCAGCTTGAGGCTGAAGTGCTGATCCCTGAATTCATGTAAATTTTTGGCATTTGCTTAAGGAAAACCCATGACAGATCTGAGTGATATCCGCCGCGAGTATGCTAAAGGCGGCTTAAGACGTGCCGACTTACCGCAAAACCCGATGGACTTGTTTGAATTGTGGATGACGCAGGCGAGGGATGCTGAGCTTAGCGATCCAACCGCCATGTGTGTGGCGACTGTGGACGAACACGGCCAACCTTTTCAACGGATAGTGTTACTTAAGCGTTTTGATGACACTGGCTTCGTGTTTTTTACCAACTTAGGCAGCCGCAAAGCCCAGCAGATAGCCGCCAATAATAAAGTCAGTTTGCATTTCCCTTGGCATCCTTTAGAGCGCCAAGTCTCGGTTCTCGGAGAAGCGCAGGCGCTGTCTACCGCCGAAGTGCTTAAGTACTTTATGACCCGTCCTAAGGACAGTCAAATTGCCGCTTGGGTGTCGCAGCAGTCGAGTAAACTCAGCGCGAGACAAGTACTTGAAGGTAAATTCTTCGAAATGAAGGCTAAGTTCGCCAAGGGCGATGTGCCTTTGCCCAGTTTTTGGGGTGGTTACTTAGTCAGACCTTCGAGTATCGAATTTTGGCAGGGTGGAGAACACAGGCTGCATGATCGCTTTATTTATACTCGCCATGATGCTGAGTGGGAAATCGATCGTTTAGCGCCATAGTAGGGCGAATAGTACGGCATAGCACTGTGTATAATTGAGCCAGTGAACCTAACACCAACAGAGTTAAAAGACATTGAGTGATTATAAAATTTGGGTTGACGCGGACGCATGCCCCAATCCCATTAAAGAAATCCTGTTCCGCGCGGCGGAGCGTAAAGCTTTGCCGCTGGTGCTGGTGGCCAATCAAATGATCCGTATACCTCCATCGCCTTATATTAGCCAAATTCGTGTCGGTGCGGGTTTTGATGTGGCTGATCAATACATTGTCGACCATGTCGAGCCGACACATTTAGTGATCACCGCGGACATTCCCTTAGCGGCTTTAATCATCGAAAAGGGCGCCTTGGCACTCAATCCCCGCGGCGAGCTTTATACCGTCGATAACATAAAACAAAAGCTGACGATGCGCGATTTTATGGAAGATTTGCGGGGTTCTGGCGTGCATACCGGCGGGCCGGATTCGTTTTCCCAAGCGGATAAACAGGCTTTTGCCAATAGCTTAGATAAATGGCTAGTTAGAGTATGAAGCATAGTTTACTGGTCGCTAATGGATAAAAAGAGTATCTTTAGCTTAAGTTAGGTGATGTGGGTCACGTTTAACTGGGCAGGATTTTCGCCTGCTGCAGATGTCGATTTGCTTTACTGCATGGCTTTTAAACTCACTCTTTGAGGACAGATACGATGAAAAAATGGATGGGAATTGTCGCCTTATCGGCTATGGCCAGTTTTAGCTGCGCCGCGCAATGGCAAGTGATGGATCAAGATTCGCGAGTCAGTTTTATTTCGGTAAAGAAAGGTGACATTGGTGAAGTCCATCACTTTAAACAACTCAAAGGTACGTTAAAAGATGATGGTCAATTCGAATTAACCATTCCGTTAATTGGCGTCGCCACTGGTATTGATGTCCGCGATGAGCGGATGCAGAATTTATTGTTTGAAGTGTCTTTATATCCTGAGCTCAAACTGTCGTCTCATGTTGACACTAAGATGCTAAAAGGTCTTGGCGTTGGCGAGACTAAAGTTGTTGATATCGATGGTAAAATTGCATTGCATGGTAAATCGCAAACTAAGACTTTTTCGGTTATTATCACTAAAGTTTCTGATAACAAGCTGTTAGTGAACAGTTTTCAGCCGATAATTGTGAATGCTAATGAGTTTGATCTTGTCGCTGGGATTGATAAATTACGTGAAATTGCGGGTTTATCGAGCATTAGCCAAGCTGTTCCTGTGTCATTTGTACTAACCTTAACTCAGTAACTTCAATAAGATTGGTGTAGATCAATACGTCGGTTATCGAAGATAGGCTAGAGTTGAATAAGTGGCGTATGCTGGATCTCGATGAGAAGCCGAACTTTCGGCTTTTTTGATATTTCCGATTGTGGTATTAATAGCACCACAGTAGATATTAAGTTAATGAGTTTAAAGGGTAAAAAATGGTCACAGATAAAGATGGTTACATGCATTTGGTCCAGTATTTAACTGAACATCTTGGCTTATTTGAAACACCAAATTCTGAGGTGATTTCAGACGATACTGTGATGGAATTATTTGAAGAGCAATTGTCGGCGCAGATCATTATGGTGTGTGGTCAAAATCCGTCATTGTCTTTCACGCAGCGCAACATGATTATCCGCGAAGTGGATGCGATAGTATATGATTTAGAAGAGATTTTAGCTTCGGTTGCCAATCATAAAGCCACGCCCGCGCAGACGTTATTTATTACTGAATTTTCCGGTTTAATTAAGAATTTGTTCGATCAAGAAATCGCTAAACAGCAAGTCAGCGCCTAGTCAGAAGGGCGCTCTAGCTTTGAGTGGCAAGCGTGCTGGCATTAAAATTAAGGTGTAATTTCAGCTCGTTGTAACAGTTAGTGTTAACAGCCTATTTTAACCGTGATGTTTTTGCCGCTTGATTGCCACGCTTGAGTGCCATGTGTTTCCTCACCTTGAATCTAGTCTTAAGTCGCTGCGCGAGTTAGCGTTAAGCTTAAAACAATTGGTGTGAGGCTATATCTGCTATCCGTTTCCCTTCGAGTTATTCTACTTTTCATCACTTTTCATCACTTTTCAGTCTTGTATTGCCACTTCGCTTTGTGACTTTTTCTGCTGGCTGACACTTAGCTCGAGTGATTTTAAAACTTGAGTGGTGAGGACTAAATCGGCTTAGCGTAAAATAAACCACTCTCTTTTCCAGCATTTATGTCATTGTCTGTGTATCTTTAGTGTGTGAGCTTTAACTATTTTCCCCTTCGTGTATTGATAAGGAGTGTTCAATGCTAACGATCTCTTCGGGCCATGCCCATGATATATTGGCAGTCGTCGCTTCTGGTCGTGTTAACCATGAGGATGTTGAAGGCTATCTAGTTCCCGCCATTGAAGCTAAGCTGCAAGATCACGCCAGTATTCGCCTCTGGTACGAGTTTGCCCCTGAATTTGAAGGCATATCCGTCGCTGCCCTGTGGGACGATGCAGTACTTGGTTTATTTCATTTAAGTGATTTCTCAAGAGTGGTGATGATTGCTAACCAAGCTCAAACAAGCGCTATGGTCAATGCGCTTGCCTGCATGCTGCCGTGCCCTGTAAAGGTATTTGCTGCCGATGAGCAAACCCAAGCTAAGGCATGGCTTGATCAGTAAGCCGTCTGCTTTATTGTGACGCGAAGCTTGTACTAAGCGGCCAATGACACTGTATGTGTGTGCCTTGGTTTAACTGGCTGCTGATGGTCAGGCTGCCATTGAGATCGTTTTTGAGCCACAGATTGATGCAGGTTAAGGTTCCGAGGCAGAGTTCTTGCTCCAGTTCCTGCCGCAATTGTGTGAGCTGCGCCTCCGTCATACCAATGCCATTATCGATAATACTGATCTGCAGCACGTCGTTCGATTTGTCGATGGCGATGGTGATTTCACGCTGTTCGTTGTGAGTCTTAAAAGCATGATTCAAAGTGTTAGTGATTAAGCGATAGAAGAGTTGCAGATATTGCCAAGCAGGGCCATCGATGATGATGTTTTCCTCGCAATTGAGCACTATCTCTACGTTTGCTTTCGTTAATTGCACTTTTAGCAAACCTAAGAGATGGCGCATAAATTGCGCCAGATGTAATGGGCGAATATCGTTTTGATGATTGGTCAGCAGCTGGGCAATATGCCGTAATTTCTCTGCCTGAGTTACCATGATTTCGGTGATCTGAGTTCTGTAATTTGCCTCGTCCGTTTGCTGCAGTTGGCAAACTTTGGCGAGTAGCTGATCTTGCTCATGCATGATCTGCGTCATCATTTCAGCTAAGAAGTTTTGCATTAGCTGTTGGCTTTGTTCACGGCTGAGATTGAGTTGATGATGCTTCTCAAGCATTTTAGTTAATGCTTCTTGCTCTTGGTAAAGCTCATTATTATGTTGATTGATAAGGCGAACTTGCTCTTGTAGATGATTGAGCGTCTCGACTTGCCCTAAGAGTAATTTATCCTGTTCTTGCTCTTTAATCTTTTTCAACGTGATATCAAAGGCGATAGCGCCGACCGCAATCACAGTATCGTCATCATCTTTTATCTTAAATTTGGTCACGATATAAATAAGATTCCCCAGTGGCGAGGGGATGGCCTCTTCAAAATTAATGGCTTCGTTATTGTGCAGTACGCGCCGATCATTTTGTTGATACTCGTGGGCAAATTGGCTGGGAAATACCTCAAAATCCGAGGCGCCAATAATGCGTCTGCGTTCTATGCCTAAAATTTCACAATACTTGTCATTCACCAGAATATATTTACCGTGCAGATCTTTGACATAGATAAGGTTTTGGGAAAATTTCAGCAAAGCCCTTAGTTGTTCCTTATGTCGCTTTAATTCAAGTTGGAATAGGTTCTGACTCTGCAATTGTTGCTCTAGGGCAAGATTACTGGCATCTAAACTTGCCATCGCCACTTCAAGTTGTTGAGTGCGCGACAGGAATGTCTTGGCTAATAAGCCAATTTCGTCGTGACTGTCTTTGGCTTTAAGTTCGATAGAGGCGGAATCATTACGCTTTAGGGCTTGGACGATTTCAATAATCGGGGTAATAAACAGCCGATGTTGGAGTAAGAATAGGAGGATCAAGCCTAAAAGCTGGATGCACACTAAATAAATACCAACCTTTTCAACTAAGTGTTTGGCGGTATCTTGCAGCGGCGAAATCGGGGTGACAACTAACACTTTCCAATAGGTATTGGGCATCAAAAATACCGAAACCAGGGACGCCGTTTTTAAAATGGGATCATGGGCTAAGGTCAATGAGGTCAGTAATTTTGGGGTGGTGAAATGGTTTAAGGCATTGTTATTTACAATGGCGGCTAACATGTCGCGCTCATCTGGATGACTTAGCCGGGTCAAATGTTGCATCTGTTCTTGGGTAAAGACGCGCTCGGCCACGGCTTCTTCGATAAAGGCTTTATCCGTATTGTGTAATGCCGCTTCGATGCGGCTGAAGTCTGGCTGCTGGTCAACGAGATGATTAAAAGTGACAAAGGTGTGGCTGGTATTGGCTTGATACTGAAGATTATTATTGCCATGGGGATAGGCGAGTACTTGATTTTGATGATCTAAGGCAATGACATAACCCCTGACATCGACCATAGCATTGCGTAGTAGGGCATTGAGCTTTTCTAAACTGATATCCACAGTGGCGGCACCAATAAACTGATGGTCCATCCACATAGCACCAGAGGCCGTGATCATGGACTCATGGGTGGTGGGATCGAAATAAGATTTTGACCAGAAAATTTTGCCCGCAGGGAAATAGCGCGTCGGGCGATACCATTCTTCGGTGTGATAACTAGGAAACGTGTCCTTGTTATAGCTATCAATCGCGACTAACTCGTCGTTTACATTGTGGGCCCAGAATAGGCTATCGCGAAATTTTTGCTGATTAAACGCGCCGGGCTCCGGCCAGACGCCACCGCCAGAGATGATGCGTTGCTGGTTATCGAGCGTCAGCAAGCTGGGGATGGTTTTCACCAGTTGCTCATGATCATAGCGATAAAGTTTTGCAATACTGGAAATGGAGCCGACAACGGTTTCGACCTGTGAAGTCATTTCCTGCAGTTTGGCGATGATTAACTGGCCATAGTTCTGGTTTAACACGGCTTGTTGATCAAGCACTTGTTGACGCTGAATGCTCAGAATGACCCAAGCTGTGCTGCAAATCAAAATAGCGGCAATGACGAGTTGGATAAGGCTAAATTTGAAGGGCAAACTGTTTTGCCATTGGGTTAAGGCAGTGTGTGGCTCAGATGTCGAACTTTTTCCCATAATCACCAGTTTCCAAATCACCACTTTTCATTGAGCCAGTGTAGCGCGTTCTCGCTGTTTTGCTATTGGCATATGTCTAAGTTGCGGGGATTGAATGGGATTAGCGGCGGGGATAGGTCGTAAACTGTGAATAAAATCGCTAATAAAAAGGCAGGGTTGATCCCTGCCTTATCTCAAAGTCGTTATTTATAAAGAGAAGGTTTATTTGAACCACTCAGGATAGGCACAATAAAGAGTAACCAAGCCACTAAGAAGCCACTGAAAGCGACTACCATCCATTCGGCCATGGTTACACCCATAAAGACCCAAGGCACATCAGTACACATGCCAGTAGGCATCATAATGGAGGGGAACCATTCGTGTAATGGCATCCAAGCTGGGAATTCAGGTAAGAATGAACATGTTGAGAACGGCGATGGGTTGGTTTGCATGTCTACCAGCGATAGCGCCAGCTTTAATCCCCAAGTCGCACTGACTGCCCAAACAATAGCCGCGAGAATCCTTACGATGCGATACTTTGGCGCCGTCATGCCGATAAGGCCGGCTGCCAATAAACCAAAGACAGCAAGTCTTTGATAAATACACATAACACAGGGGTCGAGTTTCATTATATGTTGAAAATACAGTGCGCTTAACTCTAAGCCTAAGGCTGTGCCTGCGAGAATAAACCAAGATGAACGGGAATGGGCAAAGCGAGTAATAACAGTCAAAGTGAGCTCCATATCAACAAAAAACGCCCTCAGACATGGGGCGTTTTTTGGACTCTACTTATTTAATAAAGTTCAGTCAATAGAGAAGATTAATGTCCAGACACTGTGCCCAACACTTCTTTTGCACTGTGATGGATGATTGTATGGGAATCATAGAAATATTGTGTGGCTTGTTCTAAGAATCCGGTTTGGATCGCCATAACGCCCACAATGGATAGCACGATAGTGTAGGGCAATGCCATCCATACCATTCTGCCATAGGATAAGCGGATCAGCGGTGCTAAGGCTGACGTCAGTAAGAACAAGAACGCCGCTTGACCATTAGGTGTCGCCACCGAAGGTAAGTTAGTTCCGGTATTAATCGCAACGGCCAGTAAGTCGAATTGATCACGGGTGATTTGGCCGTTAATTAATGCCGCCTTCACTTCGTTGATATACACAGTGCCGACGAACACGTTATCACTCACCATAGACAGTAATCCGTTGGCGATATAGAAAATCACTAATTGGGTATTGCCTTCATAACCCAGTGCCCATTGGATAACGGGGGCGAATAAATGTTGATCGATAATTACGCCAACAACCGCAAAGAACACCGCTAATAATGCGGTAAAAGGCAGTGCTTCTTCGAAGGCTTTACCGAGGGCATGCTCATCGGTTACGCCGTTAAAGGCTGTGGTTAAAATAATCACAGAAAGACCAATTAAGCCCACTGAAGCCAAATGCAAGGCAAGACCTGCGATCAACCAGACACCCACTAGGGCTTGGACGATTAACTTCATGTTGTCTTTGTTAGTACGGCGCGCATCTTCATGGGCGGCATATTCACATAAGATCCGATGAACGGCCGTTGGCAATTTAGCGCCATAACCAAAAATACCAAATTTTTCAACTAAGTAGCAGGTTAAGATGCCAGAAATCAATACTGGGACTGTAACAGGTGACATACGTACGGCGAATTCACCGAACTGCCAATTGGCCTGTGCAGCAATGATCAAGTTTTGAGGTTCGCCCACCATAGTACATACGCCGCCGAGTGCAGTACCGACACCCGCATGCATTAACAGATTACGCAGGAAGCCACGGAATGCACCGAGTTCTTCTTCGTTTAACTGATCTTCGCCCGCAGCATTTTTACCTTCGGAGGTATGATCGTGATCGGCGCCGAAATCTTTTCCAGAAGCGACCTTGTGGTAAATAGAATAGAAACCCACAGCGACCGCGATAATCACGGCAATAACCGTTAACGCATCTAAGAAGGCAGATAAAAACGCCGATGCCAAACAAAACATTAGTGACACTAAAACTTTAGAACGCACTTTGGTAATAATTTTCGTGAAGCCAAATAGCAGCAATTGCTTCATGAAATAAATACCAGCGACCATAAACACCAAGAGTAATAATACTTCGAGGTTGGCTTCTATTTCATGTAAGACTTGGCTTGCCGATGTCATGCCAATAGCGACAGCTTCAATTGCTAATAATCCGCCAGGCTGTAATGGATAACATTTTAATGCCATTGCTAAGGTAAAAATAAATTCAAGCACCAATACCCAGCCGGCCACGAAGGGGTCGACATAGAAAAAGAGTAGTGGATTGATAATTAAAAATGACAGTATTGCGGTTTTGTACCACTTAGGAGAATTTCCTAAGAAGTTCCCAATAAACGCCTGACTCATTGTCGCCGGCATGGCAGCCTCTCTTCTAATTATGTTAAAAATTGCACGTGTTTAATATCAATACCTGCGTTTGTTAAATCAGTCTAGCCTAAAGAGAAAGCTAATGTAACGAGATACTGATACCCACATTTCAAAAAGCGGAGCTAATCGGCAAAATTGACGTTTGTTGCCTTGATCTTGGTCGTTTTTTTGAGCGATTGTGTGACATTTACACGGCGATAACACAGTGAATTTAAGTGAATGGTTTCCATTTTTTACCGCTCTGGTATGATCAGTGACCATTACGACGCACAACAACTGGATAAGTGGGCTGATGATTATCAATGCCAAAGGACCTGCAAGTTTTGCAGAGAAGTATATTGTGAGATCCATTTGGGATAATAAATTTCCACCAGGGTCCATTTTACCGGCTGAACGTGAGCTTTCGGAATTGATAGGTGTGACTCGCACCACTCTGCGTGAAGTGCTACAGCGCTTGGCTCGTGACGGTTGGTTGAAAATCCAACACGGTAAACCAACGCGAGTTAACAACTTCTGGGAAACCTCAGGCTTAAACATTCTAGAGACGATTGCCGATCTCAATCCCGAAGGATTTCCGGTATTGGTTGACCAACTTTTGTCGGCCCGTACTAACGTTAGCGCTATCTATTTCCGCGGTGCTTTGCGTTATAACCCAGATACAGCTGTGGATGTGCTCGCCAAAATTCACCAACTTGAAGATACGGCGGAATCCTATGCCGAATTTGACTATTTATTGCACCACACCTTAGCTTTTTCCTCAGGGAATCCACTTTACGTATTGATATTAAATGGATTTAAGGGATTGTATAGCAGAGTCGGACGCTATTATTTTACCAGTTCCGATGCACGTTTATTGGCTTTGAACTTTTACAAAGAGTTAGAGCTACTGGCTCAGGCGAAAAATTATCTCGACGTCCCTGCGCTGATGCGCACCTACGGCATGAACAGCGGTAAGATGTGGTTACAATTACGCGATGATATGCCCGCGTCTATCGCACAGGATAATTAATTGCTGCGATTGATGTCGCATTAAAATAGCGATAAATACATAAAAGCCGTTTCCAATGGAAACGGCTTTTTTATTCGGTTTATTATTCTGGTTTAGCCGCTTCAGGGCAGGATGCTAATACGGTTACACTCGCATCCTCATTTTTTTGCTCTAAGGTGACAGTGAAACCCCATAATCTATGTAAATGCTTTAATACTTCTTTATGGCTGCTGGCTAAGGGAATATCGTTATTTGGTACATAACGTAAGGTCAAGGATCTATCACCGTTGATCTCTACATTATGCACTTGGATATTCGGCTCAATATTCGACAAGTTATATTGCTGCGATAATAACTGGCGAATATCTTGATAACCTTGTTCATCGTGAATCGCCGAGACCGACAGATAATTGCGTTTCTCATCATCATGGATACCAAACAACTTAAATTGGCGGATAACTTTTGGTGAAAGATATTGGCTAATAAAACTTTCGTCTTTAAAGTTTTGCATTGCAAAGTGTAAGGTTTCAATCCAATTGCTGCCGGCGATGTCGGGAAACCAAGCTTTATCTTCATCGGTCGGATTTTCACAAATACGCCGAATGTCGGTAAACATCGCAAAACCTAAAGCATAGGGATTGATGCCACTGTAATAGCGGCTGTTGTAGTCGGGTTGGGCAACCACGCCCGTATGGCTTTGCAAAAACTCGATCATGAAGCGGTCAGTGACCACGCCATCATCATATAAGTGATTCAAAATAGTGTAGTGCCAGAAGGTGGCCCAGCCTTCATTCATCACTTGAGTTTGTTTTTGCGGGTAAAAATATTGCGCCATTTTACGTACAATGCGGATAATTTCCCTTTGCCATGGTTCCAGTAAAGGTGCATTTTTCTCGATGAAATATAAGATGTTTTCCTGCGGTTCTGCGGGGAAACGACGTTTCTTCGATTGTGACTGTTCATGTTGCTGGGTAGGAATGGTGCGCCATAAATCATTCACTTGGCTTTGAAGGTACGCCTCGCGATCTTTTTGTCTTGCTTGTTCTTCTCGGAATGAAATTTCAGAGGGACGTTTATAGCGATCGACACCGTAGTTCATTAGCGCATGGCAGGAGTCGATGACGCTTTCGACCTGTGCTACGCCATGTTTTTGCTCACAATCACTGATGTAGTTTTTGGCAAAAACAAGGTAGTCAATAATCGAGCTGGCATCTGTCCATGTCTTAAATAAGTAGTTGTTTTTAAAAAAGCTATTATGTCCGAAACAGGCGTGGGCGATCACCAGCGCCTGCATTGTGATAGTGTTTTCCTCCATAAGGTAGGCAATACAGGGGTTAGAATTAATCACAATTTCGTAGGCAAGCCCCATTTGGCCGCGCTTGTAACCTTGCTCGGTTTCGATAAAACGTTTGCCAAAGGACCAATGGGTGTAACCAATGGGCATACCTATGCCCGCATAAGCATCCATCATCTGCTCAGCGGTGATGACTTCAATTTGATTTGGGTAAGTGCTGAGCTTATACAGTGCTGCTACCCGTTCAATTTCCTTGAGGTAGTCCTGCAGTAGCTCGAAGCTCCAGTCGGGACCATCGCTCAGTGGTGTCCAAGGTGTTGATTTAGTTATCCCCATAGTGCCCCCTTAAACCGCTTGTTTCTTGAATAGCTCCCTAAAGACAGGATAAATATCTTCGGCTTGACGTATGTGCTGCACGGCGATGTTGTCGTAATGCTGTTGCAGGGATTCATATTCACGCCACAAGGTCTGATGGGCGCGATTGGTGATTTCGATGTAGCTGTAGTAGCGCACCAGTGGCAATATTTTTTGTTCTAACAATTGCCTACAGGTTGGTGAATCGTCAGCCCAGTTATCACCGTCGGATGCTTGGGCTGCATAAATATTCCACTCATCGGCGGGGTAGCGGGCTTGTTGAATTTCATGCATTAATTTCAATGCACTGGACACTATGGTGCCGCCCGTTTCTTGGGAGTAAAAGAACTCGTGTTCATCGACTTCTTTAGCTTGGGTGTGGTGGCGAATGTAGACCACTTCTAAATTTTTATAGGTACGGGTGAGGAACAGATACAGCAAGATATAGAAGCGTTTTGCCATATCTTTGGTTGCCTGATCCATAGAACCAGACACATCCATCAAGCAGAACATCACGGCTTGGCTAGAAGGGATTTCCCTTTTGGAATAGTTATTAAAGCGTAGATCGAAGGTATCGATAAACGGCACTCTGGCAATCTTTTGTTTTAACTCCTCAATTTGGGCTTTTAAATCCAAAATCAACTCGGCCTTAGTGCCTGGAATATTTTCCAGCTCGGCAAGTTCTTGTTCTAACTCTTTTAACAATTTCTTTTTACTGGCTGACATCGCAATACGACGTGCCAGTGATGAACGTAATGAACGGACAATATTGATGTTAGCGGGGACGCCATCATTGGTGAATCCCGCACGGTAGATTTGGTATTCCACCAGTTTATTAAGGCGATTTTTTTGTAGATTGGGGAGTTCTAAGTCCTCAAACAGTAATTCTAGATACTCATCCTTAGAGATTTCGAACACAAAATCATCGTCGCCTTCACCCGAATTTGAGGCTTCACCTTTGCCCGAACCGCCGCCAGAGCCACCAGGTGGCCGGTCAATTTTATCGCCACGGGTAAATTGGTCATTACCGGGATGCACTCTGTCCCTGACACCGCCTTTGCCTTGGTGAAACATAGGTTCACTGATATCCCGGGTGGGGATACTGATTTTTTCGCCTTTATCTACATCCGTTACGCTGCGGCGAGTCACTGCATCGCTGACGGCTTTTTTTATTTGTTGCTTATATCTATTGATAAAGCGTTGGCGGTTGACTGTGCTTTTTCCTTTCGCATTCAACCGTCTATCGATAAAGTTCGCCATACGCACCTCCCAAAACCCAGCGAAGGCTTTGGCAACACCAAAGCCCTGTACTTAGTTAGCGCAAGTTTAAGAAGATTTACGAACCCGTAAATACCACTCAGACAAGAGTCGGACTTGTTTCTTGGTATAGCCTTTCTCCATCATGCGATTGACGAAATCATCGTGTTTACGTTGATCGTCGTTCGATGTTTTGGCGTTAAAGGAAATAACAGGCAGTAAATCTTCTGTGTTGGAGAACATTTTCTTCTCGATCACAGTGCGTAGTTTCTCGTAGCTGGTCCAGAGCGGATTATTACCCTCATGGTTCGCGCGGGCGCGCAGTACAAAGTTGACGATTTCATTACGGAAATCTTTAGGATTGCTGATCCCCGCGGGTTTCTCAATTTTCTCTAGTTCAGCATTGAGGGCGGCGCGGTCGAATAGCTGACCTGTTTCTGGATCGCGGTATTCTTGATCTTGGATCCAAAAATCGGCGTAGGTGACATAGCGGTCGAAGATATTTTGGCCGTATTCAGAGTAAGACTCTAAGTAAGCGGTTTGAATTTCTTTACCGATAAACTCCACATATTTAGGGATCAAATAACCTTTTAGAAACTCCAGATAGCGTTCGGCAGTGTCGCCGGGGAACTGTTCTTGTTCAATTTGCCGTTCGAGCACATAGAATAAATGCACTGGGTTGGCGGCGATTTCTGAATGGTCGAAGTTAAATACCCGCGACAAAATCTTAAAGGCGAAACGGGTGGATAGCCCATTCATGCCTTCATCGACACCCGCGTAATCACGGTATTCTTGGTAAGACTTAGCCTTAGGATCGGTATCTTTCAGGCTTTCACCGTCATACACCCGCATCTTAGAGTAGGTGGAGGAGTTTTCAGGTGGCTTGATGCGCGACAACACACTAAATTGCGCTAGGGTTTCTAAGGTCCCTGGCGCGCAGGGCGCTTTTGATAACTCAGAGTTGATCAGCAGTTTTTGATAGATTTGCAGTTCTTCCGAAACCCGTAAACAGTAGGGCACTTTGACGATGTAAACACGGTCGAGGAAGGCTTCGTTGTTTTTGTTATTTTTGAAGGTTGACCATTCGGACTCGTTTGAGTGAGCCAGAATAATTCCGCTATAGGGCAGGGCCGATAGGCCTTCAGTACCGTTATAGTTGCCTTCTTGCGTCGCAGTTAGTAGTGGATGCAGCACTTTAATCGGTGCCTTAAACATCTCGACGAATTCCATCACCCCTTGGTTTGCGCGGCACAATGCACCCGAATAAGCGTAAGCATCGGCATCATCTTGGGAGAAATGCTCGAGCTGACGAATATCCACTTTACCGACGAGAGATGAAATATCTTGATTGTTTTCATCTCCGGGTTCTGTTTTCGCTATCGCCACTTGGTCCAGAATCGATGGAAAAACTTTCACCACGCGAAATTTGGAGATATCACCACCAAACTCATGCAGACGTTTTACCGCCCAAGGCGACATGATGGTTTTGAGATAGCGGTTGGGAATGTTGAATTCATCTTTTAACAGCTGACCATCTTCTTCTAAATCGAATAGACAGAAGGGATGATCGTTGACAGGGCTACGTACCCCATTTGCGCTCAGAATATAAATGGGCACTTTTTGCATCAGGGCTTTGAGTTTTTCGGCGAGCGATGACTTACCGCCGCCCACAGGGCCCAGTAGGTATAAAATTTGTTTGGATTCTTCTAATCCTTGAGCCGAGTGCTTTAGATAAGCCACGATTTGCTCTATGGCATCTTCCATGCCGAAGAAATCTTTAAATGCGGGATAGCGTGAAATAAGTCGATTTGAAAAAATACGGCTAAGTGTTGGATTTTTTGCGGTATCAATGACTTCTGCTTCACCGATTGCAAGCAATAGTCGCTCTGATGCTGACATGTAAGCGCTGCGATCTCCTTTGCAGATATCCAGAAACTCTTGCAAAGAATATTCTTCATCGAGTTTTTGTTCGTAGCGCTTTTGGTAATGCTCGAAAATGCCCATATAAACCCCCTGAAACGCCAGTGATGTCATGGAACGGATAACTGGCTAGCCAGCCTCCTACTCTAATCTTAGACATAAACTCACTATCTGTGTCAAAAAAATATCAAATAAAACAATAACAAATAGTTGCAAACGCAATTATTGCACTTGTAGTTTACGGTGGGGCAATCAGCGGGATAAGGGATGGACGGCAAACGAGGGGCATAAAAAAAGAGCCACTAGGGCTCTTTTTACTGGGATTAACCCACTGCTCATTCAAGCAGTGACAACGTTAGGTTAAATGAATTAACCAGCGAAGTTTTGGTTAACGAAGTCCCAGTTAACTAATTGCCAGAAGTGGGCAAGGTAGTCAGGACGCACGTTACGGTAATCGATGTAGTAAGCGTGTTCCCACACGTCAACTGTCATGATTGGCGTTACTGAGCTGTCAGTCAGTGGCGTTGCAGCATTGCTAGTGTTGACGATAGCAAGTGTGCCATCGGCTTTTTTCACTAACCATGTCCAAGCGCTACCGAAGTTGTTTACTGCTGAATCAGTAAATTGTGCTTTAAATGCGTCGAATGAACCGAAAGCAGCATTGATTGCATCAGCAACTGGGCCTGTTGGCTCGCCGCCAGCGTTTGGTGCTAGGCAGTTCCAGTAGAAAGTGTGATTCCACACTTGAGCTGCGTTGTTGAATACGCCGCCAGTAGAAGTTTTGATGATATCTTCTAAAGATTTACCAGCGAAATCAGTTCCTTCGATTAAGCCGTTTAGCTTAACAACATAAGTGTTGTGATGCTTGCCGTAGTGGTATTCAATGGTTTCTTGAGAAATGTGTGGTTCTAGTGCGTTCTTTGCATATGGTAATGCGGGTAATTCGAAAGCCATTAGTATCTCTCCATGGTCTTAGGTTATCGTTTTTAAACGTGCTCACTTAGGACTATTGTACCGATAAAATTTGTGATGTGAATCATTGTTTAGCTAATTGACTAGATAGACGCCATCGAAAAATCAAATGTCGGCATAACCTTACAAACTGTGGGATTTTGTTCTGCCTCTAGCTGACGTACAATAGTCGCATTGAGTCAATGTCATCCTACTTAGGAATCAAAATGGAAACAGTAGAGAAAATTAAGCAGCAGATCACGGAAAACCCTATCATTGTTTATATGAAAGGTTCTCCTAAGTTGCCTAGCTGTGGCTTCTCGTCACAGGTAGCTCAGATCATGATTAACTGCGGTGAGCAGTTTGCATTCGTGGATATTCTTCAGCATCCAGACATTCGCGCAGAATTACCTAAGTTTGCTAACTGGCCGACTTTCCCACAATTGTGGATTGAAGGTGAGTTGATCGGTGGCTGTGATATCGTGGTGGACATGTTCCAAAAAGGCGAATTACAACCTTTGATTAAAGCCGCTGCCGCGAAGATCAAGACTGAAGAATAAGCGTTAATGCTTTTTTTATAAGTATTAATGAAAAAGCCGCCATGATTAATATCACGGCGGCTTTTTTGTCGCTGTTTTTCAAAGAGCTATCGCTACAAAAAACATTACAACAAAGACTTCAATAAAACGGCGACTCCTCAAACAACGACTAGTGAGGGGTGACATCTGACTCATTGTGTTTATCGTGTGGCTTGGTTGCAGGCAATAATAAGTTCATGGTAATCGCGACAATGCCGCACAAGCTGATACCGGTCAGACTGAATGAACCTATGCCAAATGCCATGCCGCCGATACCAAATACTAAGGTGACACCGACAATGCTTAAATTACGCGGCTCAGACAAATCCACATGATTGCGAATAAGGGTGTTGAGACCAACGGCTGCAATTGAGCCAAATAACAAACACATAATACCGCCCATGACTGGGACAGGAATGGTTTGCATCAGCGCACCTAATTTGCCGACAAAGGCCAACGTGATGGCAGTAATGGCGGTCCAAGTCATGATTTTCGGATCAAAATTGCGCGTTAGGGTTACAGCACCAGTGACTTCTGAGTAAGTGGTGTTTGGCGGGCCACCAAAGGCTGCCGCCGCAATCGTGGCAATACCATCACCTGTTAGCGTGCGGTGTAGTCCCGGTTTTTTCATAAAATCTTTACCTGTGACATTGGATATCGCCAGAATATCGCCGATGTGTTCAACCGCCGGAGCGATTGCGACTGGGATCATAAAGGCGATGGCATGCCAGTTAAATTCGGGTGCGACAAATTTAGGAATCGCAATCCAACTGGCGGCAGTCACAACCGCAAAGTCAACAATACCAAAGGCAAGGCTTAAGCCGTAACCTACTATAATCCCCGCTAAAATCGGCATCACTCTCAGTAAGCCCTTGGCAAAAATCGCCACAGCTATAGTGGTGCAAAGTGACGCGAGTGAAATAAATAGCGCAGTATTGGTGTCAACGAGAGTCAAGCTGCCATCGCCACTTTTACCTAAGGCCATATTCACAGCGACAGGTGCTAAGCCAAGGCCGATGATAATGATCACAGGACCCACTACCACAGGCGGTAACAGCCTATGGATGAAGTCGGTGCCGCGCACTTTGACCAAGGCGCCGAGCATGACGTAGACCACGCCCGCGGCCATAATGCCGCCCATGGTGGAGGGAATGCCCCAAGTTTGCACGCCATAGAGTATGGGGGCGATAAAGGCGAAGGAAGAGGCAAGGAAGATAGGCACTTGGCGTTTAGTGATCAATTGGAACAGTAGGGTGCCGATACCTGCGGTAAACAATGCCACACTGGTGTCGAGTCCTGTCAGTAGCGGCATTAGCACTAGGGCACCGAAGGCTACAAACAGCATTTGCGCGCCCTGTAGGGGGATAGCGAGTCGTCTCATTTATTATTCTCGTTAATTTTAGGGTAAACCGCCAAATGATATCAGTTTGTTGGATTTTCAGCAGAATAAAATCGCCCGTTTTGCCGACTCGGATCACTGTTTGGCTTTTCCGTGCCATGGTTGGCACTGAAATGGGGCTAAATTTTGCCAAGACTCGCTTAAGGCGCTAACTATGGTACAATTTGCCCCATCTGACGTTACTTCAACTACTCAAAGATGCTGAAATTCCTATTGAAGCCGAGCTTAATTGCATTTCTATATTGTCTGTTCACGATTAATAGCGTCAATGCTGTTGAGGTGAGTAAATTAGATGAGGCCAATGTGCCTGTGTCTTCGCGCGCGGTTGCAGAACGCGACAAAGCCCTAAAAAGTGCGCTTGAGCAAGTCATTATCAAGAATACTGGGACGGCGCGATCCCTCGACAACAGTCTGATCCAATCACAGCTCAGTAATCCTGATACCTTGCTGAGCCAGTATGGTTATATCGAGCAGAATGGCCAATTACTGCTAACTGCCAGTTTTGAACACCGTCGCATCGTGGCGCTACTGCGTCAGGCGCAATTGCCCGTTTGGGGAACACAACGCCCGCTGACCTTATTTTGGGTCGCAATGCCAGGCGATGGCGACACTATGATATTGGGTGACTCGTCTGCGTTAGCCGAACGTAAACTCTTTAGTGATTTTTCCGATGCCCGCGGTATTCCGGTATTGCTGCCAATCTTAGATCTTGATGAGTTGATGGGAATTAACCCTAACGATATCAAAGGTATGTTTGCCGATATCGTGGCGAGTGTCTCTGGCCGTTATCAAGCTGACTTTTTGGCATTGGTGGCGATTGATGCTGCTGGCAGCCAAGTTCGTTACCGTTTAAATCTCTATACTAAGGCTACCATTGACTCTTTGACGCCACCGTTATTCAGTTACAACGGCACCGCTGAAAATTCGACTCAGGCGATTGAAGCCATGATGGCGGCGTTAGGCGAATACTATTTTACTAAGTATGCCATTGCCGACACGGGCACGCAGCAAGGCGCGAGTGTCACTTTTGTGAATATTCAAAAAATGGCGCAACTAGTTGAAGTCGAAAAATATTTGAAGCAACTCAGCGCGATTAAAAATGCCACGTTAACGCATATTCAAGGTCATACCGTGACCTTCTCGCTAGATTTGTTTGGCTCAGAAACGGATTTACAACGTTTATTAAGCTTAGAGCCGCGAATTTCTGTGGTTGCACCTGTGAGTGCGGGGGAGTTTAGCCCAGTC
Organism: Shewanella sp. DAU305; assembly: GCF_026802235.1. Classification (NCBI taxonomy): domain Bacteria; kingdom Pseudomonadati; phylum Pseudomonadota; class Gammaproteobacteria; order Alteromonadales; family Shewanellaceae; genus Shewanella; species Shewanella sp. DAU305. Next base: position 3,381,739 of record NZ_CP113808.1, on the reverse strand, counting down.
TCTAACCAAACAGGCAAGCCTGTGTATGAATGGCGCTTACCTTAAGATGTTATCGGCCGTGCTGAGCCATGATAAGCACGGCATTGTTTTTATTTGATATTGAGAAGACCGAGTGCCCTTAAACTCACCTCTGCAACTCTCGTTACCTGTGCATTTGCCAGACGACGAAACCTTTAACAGTTATTACCCTGCCGCTGGTAATGATGAGCTTATTCAAAAACTGAGAGCCAATGCCGAAGGGCAGGGTGAAGCCGCCATTTATTTGTGGGGCCCAGTCAAATCGGGTCGAACCCATTTAATGCACGCCGCTTGCGCCCACGCTAATGAAGTAGAGCGTCGCAGCTTTTATATTCCATTAGGCATACATGCGAGTATCTCGACCGCCTTGCTTGAAGGACTAGAACAGTTAGATTTAGTTTGTATCGATGATGTCGATGCCATCGCTGGTCACCCCGTCTGGGAAGAAGCGATTTTTGATCTCTACAACCGCGTCGCCGAACATAAAAATTGTGCCTTAGTGGTCAGTGGCAGTTCGTCTCCTGCGGATGCGGGTTTTCTGTTACCTGATCTCGTTTCACGTATGCAGTGGGGTTTGAATTATCAACTGCAACCTATGGCTGATGATGAGAAACTTGCTGCACTGCAACGCCGCGCCGCCATGCGTGGCCTGCAATTACCGGAAGATGTGGGACGTTTTTTGCTGAACCGAATGGCGCGAGATTTACGTACCTTGTTCGATGTATTGGATAAGTTAGATAAAGCCTCATTAGTGCACCAGCGCAAGCTCACCATTCCCTTTGCCAAAGAGATGCTGCATCTTTAAAAGCATGATTGGTTAGAGACGCGGTTTGAGTGGTTTTGAATTAGCCTTGAGCGATGTAAACGCTAAAAAATGTAAAATCCCTAAAACCTAAAAATCAAAAGCCCGTCATGCTGAATGCAGACGGGCTTTTGTTTATCTACAACTTAAACACTCTATTGCTGAGGATGACGGTGACGGTCGCCACTTAAGTGAAGTTCAGGCTCAAAGCGTGGCTGTACATCGTTTGTCGGTGCATTGTTTTGGCCTTTGAGCTGCGCATTCGCAGGCGATGTGGCTAATGTTTGACGCCAGCTTTGACCTTGGGTCATGGCAATCGGCTCGGGCAGGCTTTCAATCAAACTGATCCCATCAAGCTCTGGCAGAATTTCATCAATCACCAGTGCAGCACGATTCTCTAGGCTGTCTTGTGCAATTCGACCTCTTTGTCCCCAGTCAATAATCAGCGTATCCGCAGTTAACACCGCAGGTTTATTGGTGACGGCGACATCACGTAATATTTGATAGCGATAACTCATCATGGCTTCTTCAAATAGCATAGCCGTGTCTTCACGGGTACTGGAATAGGCATAGAAGTCGCTGGCGATATCGGTAGAAAAGAATGTACTCACATCCGATGGTTGATAGGCCTTCTGTACATTACTCGCCGCAGCGCCGAGGAAACGGACATTGGCAAGCCCCATCATTTCAGTGCTCATTAATGGATAGCTGGTGCTGACTTGATCAGATATCAGGCTCTTGTTGGCATTGCGGCGACTGTAATCATCTAGCAGTCTTGGCCCTGTGAGTGAGGCATGTACGCTGCGGGGGAAGAAGTCATTGGCATGGGCTAGCTCGTGATACAGCAAGGAGGCTAGATCGGGATTGATTTGCGCTAATGTTCGGTCTGCTCTGACGGTGATAGGTACGCCAAGTGACGCATACTGATTGTCTTTCACATAACGCCAAGGCATCACAAAGTTAAGATCATCACCGAAATTACTGCGGTAATCCGGCGCCTCATTAATGGTGTCACGCTGGCTTGGCGTAAGCCATAAATCGTCGGGATCGAGATAAATCGCTCCTGTAACTACCCAATAGAAGGAAGGGCGCACGTCATAGCTAATCACCACGGCCGTGACGGATTGTAACAGGCGAGCAAAATCGCTGTTGGGGTCCATCTGAGCTAAAAAGGCGGCAAAGTTATCGCCCATCCAGTCGTGGGAAACCAGTACACGATTAAGAATAGTCTCGCGATTTAGATCGCTTGAGGTTTGGCCTATCAAAGGTAAGGTATTGATAGTGCAACTATCATTGAGCTGATTAGAGTAAACACAGCCCGCTAGCACATTGGCGTAAGGCGAGGCGGGACGATAGGCGTGAGTGCGCGCCACTGGAGTATCGAAATATTGCGAGCTGATCGCCGGCGCCGCAGTTGTTAGCACAAAGGCATCATCACTGAGTGGATTACCGTTGATACTGGCGTTCACTTTGAGCCGAGTGATTGTATCTTGGGCGACCGTTGGCGCGGTAAATAAAGGCCTAAACGGATCGCTTACATCGACCATTAAATCTGGGCCAGACGCCACGCACCAAGAGATATTCGCAGCGCTTAATCCTGATTGTTGTCCGAGCCTTAAGCTGACATTGTTACCTTCAACCACTTGGTGATCCTGGCGGACGTTCAGTACACCCGTCGATGCGGGATCGACATTAATGCCGATTTCTCCGCTGACATCTAGATTACTTCCCGTGACATGTAAGCTAAAACGGTAGCCGCCTGCAGTGGGAGTATCAAAGGCTAATACAGGGCTGTTTTGACTGACTAATTGTATGATAGGTCCATCGATTTGCTGCCAGCGAAAGGTTAAGTTTTGGCTATCACGATTTAGGATGTTGGCAATGATGGCACTGGATTGACCTGCCACATAAGTCGGTTCAGTTTGAAAACGGATTGAGGATGATGTGGTAACAAGAAGCGGCGAAATGCTATCTGTGCAGCGTGGCAGTGAGGTGGAGGGGGGCGTTACTCCGCCATTATCTGTGTTGCTGTCTCCACCGCCTCCGCACGCCACGAGTAGGCTAGAGCAGGCCATTAATCCCAAAAGCTTCAGTGGCATCGATATCCCCATTACAGCATTCTCCCTTGTTAACTCAGCAGTGCGATTAGACTTTTTGTGACTCACGGGATACTAAGGACCCACGATGAGAAACTGATTATAGCACGAGGAGTAAGTTGCAAAAAGTCAGTATAAGTATAATAAATGTTAATCCTGCGCGGTTTAACTGTTTATTTAACAGCTCGTTTGACTGTTTGTTTAGCTGGGCATTGAACTGAGGTTGAAGGGGATATTTGAACGCAGATCTGCAGCGGAGTTTGGCGTTGCGATATAAAAATGCCGTCATACCCAGTAAGGTAAGACGGCACTGATATCACATTGTATGCAATGGCTTATTCTTTAGACTTTTTCTTCAGGCCTAATCCCAGTTCACGACCACGGATCCGAGCGTAGAAGGGGAAGGCAATCAGCAGTACACCAATCAACAATACTTCGATTAATGCAAAAGCGAAGGCATCGGTAGTAACATAAAGCAGTGTCAGTCCATGCAGCATATAAAGGCACAGAACAAAACTCGCCCAAGCATAAGTATATGGATTACCTTGGAAAACCCCTTTTGCAGGTAGTAATAATGGCACTATCCATAATAGGCTAAATAGCAGAGTGTATTCACCGCTAATCCCTTGGCCAACAAACCAGCCGCCTAATAGCAGAACGAGCGCGAAGTAACCTAAACGGCTAAGGGTAAATAAGGTGTTGGACGTCATATGTCTACCTAACGATTAAAATTAAAGCGATTTTTGTTTTAAAATCATGGGTTAAAGAATAGCGAGCACATTCTCTGGAGGACGGCCGATGGCAGCGCGTTGATTGGCGAGCACAATCGGGCGTTCGATGAGTTTAGGCGTGTTCACCATGGCCTCAATCAATTGCTGCTCCGTCAACGAGGTGTCAGCAAGTTCCAAGGCTTGATATTCCGCTTCCTTGGTGCGCATTAATTCGCGAGCACTGATGCCTAATTTAGCCAGAATATCGCCGATGACTTCAGCCGTAGGGGGCGTTTTTAAGTATTCCACTAGGGTAATATCGCAACCTTGTTGCTCAAGTAGAGCTAAGGTTTCACGGCTTTTTGAACAACGTGGGTTATGGTAAATCGTCGCTTGGGTCATAGTGCTAGAGGCTCAATACGGGCTGAAATAACGATGGAGCGGATGATAACAGAAAAAATAGCGCCCCGTCAGTGTGTTCGGGGCGCATAAATGGGCTATTAAGTTAAATCAATTTATAAAACAACTGATTACTTAAGTGCTTCCATCTCTTTATCGGCCATTTTGAATTGGCGAATACGGGCTTCAATACGTGCAAGCTGTAAGGGATTACTTTCGGATGCACGGTAGGCAAAGTTAAGCTGATCGATAGCGCCCTTATAGTTAGCCCCTAATGCCATGAGCTCAGCGGTGGAAAAATATTCCAATGCCTGATTGCCTGTTTTTTTATAGACAGCGCTCAGCAATTGATAGGGCAGCTGATTTTGCTTATCGAGGAATATCATATCTTCTAGTAAAGGGATTGCCTTATGGGCTTGGTCAGCTTCGAGGTAGATATTGGCTAAGTTGGCGTTGATCACTTGCGATGTTGGCTTCATTTTTCGCTGGGCTTCAAGCATCGCAATCGCCTTCGCGTAGTCTTTACGTTCGGTTAGTAAATCGGCTTTAGTATCGATATAAAACAGGTTGTTATCATCAATTTTCAACAGTTCATCGACGATTTTTTCCGACTCACCAAACTTCTTCAATCTAAACAAGGCCAGCGCTTTGCCATAGAGCGCTGCCTCTTTAAAGCTGTAGGTCTGTTTGTTCAGTTGTCTGTCAAACATGCTTAAAACCGCTTCGTCGCTATAACTTGAAAAACGGACTTGAATACGGGCTTTCGCCAGCTGGAAATTCAGGTTGTCGGGAATATAACGCTTAGGATACTGCTCGGCGCGGTTACGGGCTTCGGTGATCCGCGACTCAGGTAATGGGTGAGTTAACAGCATTTGTGGCGGTGTGGTGGTAAAGCGATAACGAGTGGCTAACTTACCAAAGAAATCCGCGGCGGCGTTGGGGTCAAAGCCTGCATCCACCAAAATTTGCATACCAATGCGGTCGGCTTCTTTCTCATGTAAACGGGTATAGTTGATTTTTGATTGCGTTGCCATCGCTTGGGTCGTTGCCAGCGCAGCCATACCAGCTTGTGGCACAGCGATGGTTAATAAAATGGCGCCGAGTAAACCCGCAATCGTCGCTGGATTGCTCTTTTGCTGTGCTTCGAGCGAACGCGCAAGGTGACGTTGGGTAACGTGGGTAATTTCGTGACCGAGTACTGAGGCGAGTTCGCTTTCGTTATCGGCATTGAGAAATAAGCCTGTGTGTACGGCAACATGGCCGCCGAAGAAGGCGAAGGCGTTGATTTCATCATTTTGTAATAGGAAGAAATAGAAGGGTGTTTTTACCCCTGTGGCATGGGCGACCAGTTTGTTGCCAAGCTCAGTAAGATATTGACTCAACACGGGATCATTTAACATAGGCGCCGAAGAGCGAATGATGCGCATATAGGCATCACCGTAAACCATTTCTTTTTCAAGGCTGAAGGTATTAACTGCAGCCGTACCTAAGTCTGGTAAGTCATTGTTAGCAAAGCTTTTGGCGGCGAAGGTTAGCAGCATCAAAGAGAGTGCGCCTGCAACAAAAGGTTTTAATCGAGTCAAAAAAGTCAAATTACGCAAGCGGATCCTTTTATTTCTAATTATCTCAACTAAAGGCAGAGATACTGCACTTAGCTTGTAGTTTGAGGTGCAACTTAGGATAATAGCCCAAGTTCGTCTATAGCAAGTTCATTATGATTTTTATTGATTTAACGTTATTTCGCTGTCCTGTTCCTTTAGTCAAAGTGAAGCTTGCATTGAAGCCAATGCGAGACGGCGAGCAATTGCATATCTTACTCTCTGACTCAGGCTCGAGGCGAGATGTTCCCCAATATTTAAAAAAACAAGGTCACGTCGTGCAAGAGTTGCGTAATGATGTGAGTCTGTTAGCCTTGATGATCACCAAAGTTGATCTATCTCAGGGATAAATTGAGGATTTTCATGTTTAAATCCTGTCCGAGTCGCGGCCTAACCTCATGTGGGAGCCAGATGAGTGTACCTGATTAGTGTACCTGATTAGTGTGCCAGATGAGTGCAAGAGTCTCGCTTAGATACGATTTTTGAACTTTGTGAACTCAGTTTTTATAACTTAGCTGACAAGTTGAAGTAAAAGTAGGATTGAGTAGTGTCGTAAATAACTGCATGATAAATAAACTTTCCTGAGCGTTTGGGAAGCCTAGCCAATCATCACTATTGGAATGATCCATGTTTACTGTTTTTTCTCGTTGGTATCAAGAGCGCTTTAGTGATCCACAAGCGGTGACCTTAATGGCTATCCTTGTTGGGTTCGCGCTAGTGATTTATTTTGCTGCAGGTTTACTTGCCCCCTTGTTAGTCGCGCTGGTGTTGGCATTTCTATTGGAATGGCCCGTGGCACAAATGCTTAAATTGGGCATTAATCGCACCGCTGGTGCGTCCTTAGTTATCGTGTTGTTTTTAGGCATTGTGGTCCTACTGACATTTGGCTTAATTCCGAGTGTGTGGCGCCAAGGCGTGAGCTTAATTACCGATCTGCCGAGCATGATAGATAAAGGGCTGCTGACAATACAAACCTTGATCAATCAATACCCGCAATTTATCAATCCCGAGCAGTTAGATCTGATGGTCGGAGAGCTTAAAAAGCTGCTCGATACTCAGCATGTGCTGGATATTGCTAAGCAATTAATTGGCTATTCAGCATCCTTGCTCGTCTTGATGGTGTATGCGATTTTAGTCCCTTTGTTGGTGTTTTTCTTTTTAAAGGACAAAGATCAACTGATCAGCGGCAGTAAGCGCTTTTTCCCCGCCAATCGTCAGTTAGCCCGGAAAGTATGGTTTGAAATGCATCAGCAAATTTTCAATTATATTCGCGGTAAAGTGATTGAAATCGTGGTGGTTGGCGTCGCGACCTATATCTTGTTTGCCGTAATGGGACTGAGATATTCAGTGTTGCTCGGAGTTTTGACTGGGTTGTCGGTATTGATCCCCTATGTTGGTGCAACCTTAGTCACCTTGCCGATCACCTTAGTGGCATTTTTTCAGTGGGGTTTTAGTTCTGAATTTGGCTATTTGATGTTGGGTTACGGCATTATTCAGGCGCTCGACGGTAATTTACTTGTGCCGATTTTGTTCTCCGATGCGGTGGATTTGCATCCGGTGATCATCATAGCCGCGGTGTTAGTCTTTGGCGGTTTATGGGGCGTGTGGGGGGTATTCTTTGCCATTCCATTGGCCTCGCTGGTCAAAGCCGTGATTAACGCTTGGCCTAAAACTGAGGTTGAAACTCTCCATGGACTCGATGCGAGTTGATGACGACTCGCTGAACGGTTTGCTTAGCTTGTCCTTGTGAGCATTGAGTTCCGTCATGGAACTCAATGCCTGAGACGAGTAGGGCGTTCAGGCGCACATTTAGGCACATATATAGGCGCCATGTTTCGTCTCCATTACACATATTCATCAATCTTTCGCTATATTTCCTGTTTATCGTTATTGCCTTCGGGTTTGTCATTTGTCTTCAAGTCCCTTGAATAGAGCCCATATTGTCTAATTCAGGCTTTTATTTTGTCCTTAGTCGCTTTGGGGATTTACATTATGTAGCCTCTAGGTTAGGCATATGTAAAACTCTTATATAAGCATGTGGTTACATGATGCAGCGCACATTTTACCCTTGAGTATGTTGATAAAGTTGGGGTGCTTAGCATGGGTTTGCTTATTCGTTCATCCTTAGCTAAGTTATATCGAGTCGTGCTATTTACTTTTGGTTGCGAGATGGAAGTCACCCTGACAAGAATTTCCACTGACAATCGCCATTGGAGGATACTATTGTGAGCAAAAAACTATTAAGTGCGCTTTTCGGGGCTAGTCTCGCAGCGTTAGCGCTGTCGCCAACCGCATTTGCTGCAGATCAAAAATTGTCTGATTTCCACGCTGAGTCGGGTGGTTGTGAAAGCTGTCATAAAGATGGTACACCTTCTGCGGATGGTGCCTTTGAATTTGAACAGTGTCAAAGCTGTCACGGTTCTCTTGCTGAGATGGACGCTGTTCATAAACCACATGACGGCAATTTAGTCTGTGCAGATTGTCATGCGGTGCATGATATGAATGTAGGTGAAAAACCTACCTGTGAAAGCTGCCATGATGATGGCCGTACACCTGCGACTATTCTGAAAAAATAACCAAAAAATATTAGAAACGTTGGCGTAAGCCTTCAAGTCTAAACAAATAACGCCAGCAAATGCTGGCGTTATTTTTATCATTAAACTAACCGATTACTCGTCTTTTGGCTGACCTTGGATGATCTTCTTGCCAGAGAACATGGCTGAAATAATCCCAGGTTGACGTTTAACTTCGGTATAAACCACTGCGAATACATGCAGTAAAATCAGTAGCAAAAGTAGATAAACCGCATAAACGTGAACTTCACCGGCGAGTCCTTTCAGCGGTTTAAGCGCATCCGCTTTCTCGGTATTCACCCCAGTGGCATCATAGGGTTTTAAGCTTGCTGGATCGACATTGGTATCGGCCAGATAGCTTTGTACAGCACTACCTAACGGTGGGTAGTAAATATCTGTTCCTGCGCGTAAAAGCCCAGTTATCATGATAGTGACTAAGAGCAACATAATGCCGAGGACAGCAAATTTACCTTTAGGATTATGGCCTAAATACTGCGGATTTTTACCCGCGGCCAGTTCTGACTTGTAGGTCATTAACTCATTTTTGCTATTGGCATTGGGAAACATATGGCTGAAACGCGCATATTTGTTACCGACAAAACCCCACACAAGGCGAATGATAAGGTTGATTGCAAACGCATATCCTATCCACACGTGTAAAGTTTTTAAGCCAATTTTGCCTGTTAACTCAGTGATGCCTAACTCAGTGCGATACATCATGATGCCACCCACTAAGATGAGTGCGAGCACGAGAATGACATTTATCCAATGGAATAATCGAGTCGGTTTGTCCCACACAGGGTAGGATTTGACTTCAAGCGCGGTGGGTTTACTGCTGGACATGGAATTTCCTTATTTTTTGTGTTGATATGATCTTACGCTTTTATCTAAAAGTTTCAGTAATTTTTTTCAGTTTCAATTAAGACTTCTGATTGATAGTGGATTCAACGAAAGTGTTAGAAGTTTTTGATTTGCGTACGGTAAATATTTTTCACGTAAGTCTTTTTAATCTGTTTTATCTAATGCTAATATCGTCACCACGATAGACTTGGAAGTCTATTGAACGGATGTTGAAGTTGTATTGAGAGGATCTTAGGTTCTCAAAGTGAATAATCGTTAATCAGACAGGGAGTGAGCAGGATGTTCAAAATATTACATTGGATTGTAGTGTCACGATCGCAAGTATTAATGGAACTGCTAGCAGGACGTTGGCCACAGGAGTTTCTCGTTAAGTTGACGCAAGTCAGCCCAGATGAGATGTGTGAACAAATCAAGGATAATCATGCCTCCATGGTAGTGATTGATTTAGCGACTGTTGATCTTCAAAAAGCCCATCAATTTCAGCGTTTACTTGCCCGTGAACAACCAAGTGTACGAGTCGTCTATTTACAATTCCCTAAACAAGTGGATGCGCGCTTTTTGATGCAAGCTGCCACGACCGCAGGGGTGTTTTATCTCGATGCGGGTTTAACTGAGATTAGCCTAGGATTCTCGAATATTTTACGAGGCCATAGGGTGATCCCAATTCAACTCGTCAATGGGGTGAACGATGACTTTGGTTTGTTCGAAGATACTGAACCGCTGACGATTCGTGAGCGAGAAGTATTACAAGCCCTCTTAACGGGTAGCACTAACTTAGATATTGCCAATCAGTTGTTTGTCAGTGAAAGCACGATAAAAACCCATTTGTACCGAGTATTCCGTAAGATCGGTGTGTCGAGCCGTGGTCAAGCGATCGCGTGGGCGCAAACCTATTTGCACGATGTGGTGGTTTAAGTCTGTATTAGCACTGATAGAAGACACTGATTTGGCAAGGGAATACTGATCTAGACATAGATGTGTTCGTTTGGATATTAGTACCTAAGTTAAGTGTTATCTCAGAAATGATAAAAGGGGCTTGTGCCCCTTTTTTTTCTAAAAACCTGTCTAATCAAAACGTTAAATTAACGTCCTAACCAAGCCGCGAGTTTAGTCTTGTCGCTAATCGCTAGGGCGACAGTGTCCTTAGGCGCGGCAGTTATCATCAATTCACCCGTCATCAATTCATCCCGTCTAAACCAATGTAGATTCAAGGATTCACCCAGCGGATATTGCTGTAGCTGCGACTCAAATTGCGCGCTGACTTGCAAGTTATCGGCGGCGATTAAGGTATCCCCCGCACTTAATCCCGCAAGGTGAGCAGGGCTGCCTTGGGTAATAGTCAACACTTTCAATCCCATCGGCGCCGCTTGAGTTTTCGCGCCAAAGGCAATGTCATAACCTTTCGCTTGCCCGCCGCCCACATCCTGCGGACCTTGGCTGGCTCGAAGGTTAAACTCGACGCCAAATTCGGCAAGTAGCGGAGCCAGTGGAATATCGTCGGTGTTATCTAAGTAGGCAAACAAATCGTGGCAATCACGGCCTAGGAGTCGCTCGACAATCGCTTGGTGACAGCCGTCAGTCGTGCCTTTGTCTTGCAGAGCATATTCCTGCCATAAAATCTGCATAACATGGTCGAGATTGTATTTGCCTTGGGTTTCACTGCGCAGGGTTAAATCTAAGTACAGCGCAAAAAGCGCGCCTTTGGTGTAATAACTAATGATGGCGTTTTGCGCGTTTTCATCCTGCTTATAGAACTTAGTCCAAGCATTAAAGCTTGAATCTTTAACACTTTGTTTAAAGCGTCCTTGGCTGCGATAGACGCGGGTGAAGGTTTCACTCAGCATATCTAAATAGCTGTGTTCATCTACCAGTCCGGCGCGATAGGTAAGGAAGTCATCGTAATAGGAGGTGATGCCTTCATAGGCCCACAGTTGCGGCGTATAGGTTTCAGCCTCAAGTTTATAGGGTAAAAAGCACTCCGGCTTAATCCGCTTCACGTTCCAGCTGTGGAAATACTCGTGGCTGCACAGGGATAAATAAGTGCGATAGTCGTTATTGACTGGCGCATCGAGCGACAGCGGTAAGTCCTTGCGTGAACACATTAATGCGGTAGAAGCTCTGTGCTCTAAACCACCAAAGCCATTGTCTAATACTGTGGTCATAAACAAATAGCGTTTGAAGGGGGCTGGTGTACCAAAGAGGTTGATTTGATATTCGCAAATGGCTTTTAAGTCTTGGCAGAGCCTTGGAATACAAGCGCGGTGGCGGCCATTGAGTACGATATCGTGGCGTATGCCGCAGGCATCAAAACTGGCTAAGGTAAATAAGCCCATTTCCACTGGATGATCGATAAGTTCGTCATAGCTTGTGGCATTAAATTGACCGAAATAAAAGTCGTCACCACTGATGCGGGTCATGCTCGTGGCAACGCGCCACTCACCTAATGTTGATTCAGAGGCATTTGATTCCGTGGGCGGTAGCATAGTGACAGTGTGGGTTTGTTGTTCAAAACCGTGGGCGGATAAAAACACGCTACTGCCGTTAAAGAAGCCGTGGGTCATGTCCAAATGCGCGGTGCGCACCGATAGATCCCAAGCATACACTTGATAAGTCAGAATGATTTCGTTGCTATTATTGTCAACTGACCAAGTTTGCTTATCTAGCTGGATTAGCTTGAGCGTTTGGCCATTAGCATCATGTGCCTTGAGTTCAATGATGTTTTTGGCAAAGTCACGCACCATATAACTGCCAGGCAGCCAAGCGGGTAGGCTAAAGACCTGCACAGGCTTGGGCTGGGATAATGTCATAGTGACTGCGAATAAATGGGCTTTCGGATCGACGGGGATTATCTGGTAATGGATCATATTTATCCTGCAAAACCTGAGTGTTTTAATGGTGGCCATGCTGCCAAAAATGCCTGCAACTGGCAAATGAAAAGCAAAATATCTACAGACACAAAGCGTTGAATTACTAGTATACTATGCCAACTAACCCAAGGAGGACGCCCCATGGCCGAAGAAACGATTTTCAGCAAAATTATTCGTCGCGAAATTCCCGCGGATATTCTGCATCAAGATGAACTTGTGACAGCCTTTAGAGACATTTCCCCTAAGGCGCCAACCCATATTTTGATTGTGCCGAATCATTTGATCCCAACGGCGAACGACATGAAAGCCTCTGATGAGCCGGTGCTTGGCCGTATGATGACTGTTGCGGCTAAATTGGCGGCGGAAGCGGGTATCGCTAAAGATGGCTACCGACTGATCATGAACTGCAATCAACACGGTGGACAAGAAGTCTATCACATTCATTTCCACCTTGTGGGCGGGGAGCCTCTGGGGCCCATGTTGAGCCAAGGCAAATGAAGGTAAATTCGGATTTTTTCCCGCTGACCCAAATGGCGCAGCGGTTTGTGGATCAACTCGCTCAGTGTCGTCGTCTCGGTTTAACGGTATTGGAGGCGAGCGAGCACCATGTGTTGATTGAGTTGCCCTACAGCACTGAATTAATTGGTTATCCTGATACGGGGGTTATCCACGGTGGAGTCATTACCACTTTAATGGATACCGCCTGTGGCAGTGCTGTTGTTAGCGCGATATTCCATAAATTTAAATTGTTAGAAATCTCACCTACGCTCGATTTGCGGGTGGATTATATGAAGCCCGCTCAGCCCCATAAACCTGTGTTTGGGTTTGCTGAATGCTACAAATTGTCTTCCAATATTGCCTTTACCCGCGCGATTGCTTATCAAGACAGTATCGACGATCCTATTGCCCATGCTGTTGGTTCCTTTATGCGGATCAGCCCAGAAATGGTGGGTGATGCCTTTAGACAAGCGCTGATGGGTGAAGCCGTGCCTGAGATAGGATACACTGATGAGCGCAAATAATTCGGAACTTGGCACAGCCAGTCCCACTCAAAAAGCCCAAGTAAAAGCGCCTATCGATGTGCAAGGCATTGTTAAGCGCGCCACTGAGCTTAACGATTTCGGCCATTTACTTGAGCACGTCCCCTATGCCAAATTTATTGGGATGAAGGTGGAACGTTTTGGTGATGAACTGATTTTTAAACTGCCTGCTAAGGACGACAATATCGGTAATCCTGTGTTGCCCGCGATTCATGGCGGCGTCATTGCAGGTTTTATGGAGATGTCAGCGATAGTGCAGTTGATGGTCTTTATGCAAACAGCCAAAGTGCCTAAAGTGGTCGATTTTTCCATCGACTATTTACGTGCAGGACTGCATAAAGATAGCTTTGCAGAATGTCGTATTACCCGACAGGGGCGACGAGTGGCCAACGTGAATATCGATTGTTGGCAAACCAATCGTAAGCAGCTCATCGCTACGGCACGGGCGCACTTTCTGATTGATTAACTCGTTTTAGTGAGCAGTGTTTGACTGATGATTAAGTCTGTCTTGTTAAGCATAAGTTCAGCACAGTTCGATTAGCTTGTCGTTTAATGGGAAATGGTGCGCGCTGGCCGCGCATTTTGTCGCGTGACTGGGAGAAAGAGATGAAACAAATTTATACAGGACTATTATTGGCCGCGGCGCTGACCTTAGGCGCTTGTGCCTCACATACCGCAGGTATTTCAGTGAGTTCGCTTGGTGAAACCCGTGTCGATAATACCAGTTTTGCCCGAGATATTGCGGTTGAAAGTGTGGATGCACGCCGAGTCGGCGATTTAGTGCAGGGTTCAGCGCTGATTGTCAGCAAATCGTCTACCGATATGCGTGTGCAGTATAAATTCACTTGGTACGATGCTAGCGGCTTTACTATCGAAGATGAAGCGACAAGCTGGAAATCGGTGAAGCTGCATGGCAAGCAACAATTGCAAGTCGCCGCCGTGGCGCCCAATGCCCAAGCGGTTAAATTTGATGTGTACGTGCGCGAAACCTTTTCGAATTAAGCCTGAAGTTCGCCCTGAGAATGCCAGCTATGCTGGCATTTTTCATTTTATGAGGTAAATGTGTCATCCCATCCTATTACTCATGTATACTAGGCGTCGCCAAGGGGTGTTTGCAGCGAATTAATTTACGTTGATTACTGCAAACTGAGATGTCAGCTGACGAACCCTTAGAACCTGATCCGGCTAATACCGGCGTAGGAATGGGCCAATCAACAGCACACTTCTGAATCGCTTATTCGTTGCCGGATCTCAAACTATGTATTTGAGGTCCTATGTTAAACAGTAAAACGCTAAACAGTAACACGTCAAAACGTCATTCCCCGTTTTTAACCGTATCGCCCAGCTTGTTTTTAACCCGAGCGCCGCTGGCATTAGCCATTGCTGCCGCGCTGAGCACTTCTGCATTTGCACAAACCGATGCTATTGATAAACCCGATCCCAGCACTGAGATGGAAGTCATGGTGGTGACGGCGGATTTTCGCAGCTCAAGTTTAGAAAAAATGCCCTCCAGTATTACCGTTATCGACAGTCAAAAAATTCAAGATGAAAGCGCGCAGCACTTTGAAGATCTGCTTAATTCAATCGCCAACTTTAACTGGTCAGGTGGAAGTTCACGGCCGAAATATTTTCAAATTCGCGGCGTAGGTGAGCAAGAGCAATACCAAGGTGCACCTAATTCTTCTGTTGGTTACATCATAGATGATATCGATTTATCCGGTATTGGCATGGTGTCGAGCATGTACGATCTACAACAGGTCGAAGTGCTACGTGGACCACAGGGCACACGTTATGGCGCTAATGCCTTAGCGGGACTGATTTATCTGAAAAGCAACGACCCCACCGATGTGTTTGAACATGGTGGCGAAGTATCGTTAGGCGATGATGATTTACGCACGTTTAGCGGTTTCAGTTCTGGCCCATTAACGGATTCTGGCAAGCTGCTTTATCGCGTTTCACTGCAGCAACATCAACAAAATGGCTACCACGACAACCTCTATTTAGGCCGTGACGATACCAATGGCCGCGATGAGTTCAGCGGCCGCGCTAAGCTGCGCTGGTATGCGACTGACGATTTGCAGTTTGATTTAACTGTGCTGCACGCCGATTTTGATAATGGCTACGATGTGTGGAGTTTAACCAATTCACCGACCCAGACGACATCGGATCAACCGGGTGTCGATAGCCAGCGCACCACAGGCGCAGGCTTTAAAGCGACCTATTCTGGCGCCGAAACCTTTGAGCTAACCTCGTTAACGTCCTTTGCGAATACCGATCACCATTACAGTTACGATGGCGATTGGTCGAACCCAGAGTATTGGGCTTCTAAGCAATGCAGTGATGACGATGGCAATCTGGCGCCGTGCCAATATGATTATTTTTGGGATAAAACTGGCCAACGTAAAACTGTGTCGCAAGAGTTTCGCTTAAGTTCTACCGAGCAGGGCCGAATCTTTGCGGACAGTACTGATTGGTTGCTTGGTGTGTACGGCATGAATCTGAAAGAAGATAACCAATTGTATTCTGAGTACAATGCTTGGCCGGATGAAGTCTTAGACTCTGAGTATGAAGCGACGAACTATGCCTTGTTTGGTCAGCTCGATACGGATCTGGGCTCAGATTATGCCTTATCTGTTGGCCTACGTTTGGAGCGCCGCAACAGCCATTACTCAGATACGAATAACGATAATTTCGACCCGAGTGAAACCATGTGGGGTGGCCATATTGCTGTGAGTAAAGTGCTGAATGACTCGCACAACGCTTATGTCCGTGTTGCGCGCGGTTACAAGGCGGGCGGTTTTAACATGACTTTGCCTGTCGAATTGAACGATAAAAAAGAGTTCAGTACTGAGACGCTTTATAACTATGAAATCGGTCTGAAATCCCATTGGCTAGCAGGGCTTATCGATACTAATTTGGCGCTGTTCTATATGGACAGGCAAGATCAACAGGTGGCTGCATCCCAGCAAGACCCTGATAAACCTCAGCGTTTTATCTTGTTCACCGAAAACGCTGGTAGTTCTAATAACTATGGTGCTGAGTTAGATGCGACTTGGTATGCCACGGATAATCTACAAATTTACTCAAGCTTAGGTTGGTTAGAAACGGCCTACGGTGACTACCAGTATCAGGATAAATACGGCACTGAGGTCGATTTAACTGGCCGCGATCTGGCCCATTCACCACACTTAACCTACAGCCTTGGCGGGACTTATCGTACCAATTCGGGCTGGTTTACTAACCTAAACCTGAGCGGTAAGAGTGAGTTTTACTATTCCGACAGCAATGAATCCCGTTCTGAGCCTTACACTATCGTCAATGCCCGTGTGGGTTATGAGGCGAGTGCATGGTCAGCCTATTTATGGGGCCGTAATTTGTTCAATGAAGAATACGGTGTGCGCGGCTTCTACTTCGGTAACGAGCCTGATAATGGCTGGGCTGAAAAGCAATATATTCGTTACGGCGATCCGCGTCAGATTGGCGTAACCTTTAACGTTAAGTTTATGTAAAAGCTGATGTAATGGCACATATCACTATGAGCCTATTGGGTTAACTCATGACTAAGCTGTAGTCCAGTGTAAGGGCTGCAGCTTCTCTCAAATTTAAGGAATTAAAATGAAACTGACCGCAGAAATTAGCATGTATCCCTTCAATGAGAACTACCTCGATCCGATTAAGTGGTTCATTGGCCGGGTGGATAGCTATCCTCATATCGAGCGCGTGACGAATGCGATGGCAACTCAAGTGTGCGGCGATTATTTAAATGTGATGACTATGCTGGCTACCGAGATGCAAGCTGCCCATGAGAAGTGGGGCAAGGCAGTATTTGTGTGTAAGTTTATCGGGGGTGAGCTTAATTTAGCCCACAGCGAATAATGCTTTACCGTCACATACGCGATAAATAGGCAGTGAGAACAACACAATGACAGATTTATGGTTAACCATGGTCGAGAGTATGAATGCGGCCTTTGGTGAAGTCCATGTGATGACCGCATGGGAAGCCTTGGCGGTATTGCTAGCCATGGCATATCTACTGCTGGCGATGAAGGCGAGCGTCTGGTGCTGGGCGGCGGCTTTTGCCAGTACCGCCATTTACACTGTGTTGTTTTGGAAGGTGTCGTTACTGATGGAGTCAGTGCTGAATATCTATTATATGGCGATGGCGCTCTATGGATATTGGCTCTGGACCCAAGGCGGCGATAAACATCAAGGGGTTAAAGTGACCACTTGGCCGTTGAAAACTCACTTGAAACTGATCGCGGTGACAGGCGTTATTTCGTTATTAGTCGGTCACGGCATGGCGACGTATACTCAGGCCGCATTCCCATATTTAGATGCGGCCACGACCTGTTTCGCTGTGATGACGACCTATTTAGTCGCGAAGAAAGTACTTGAGAATTGGCTCTACTGGGTCGTTATCGACATAGTGTCAATTTACCTTTTTCTCAGTAAAGGATTGATGTTGACCTCGCTATTATTTGTACTCTATGTGGGCCTTGCAGTAGTAGGGTATTTCCTTTGGCGCACTGCATTAGCCGACGCCCGTGAGGCCAATGCCTTGAAGTTACTCAGTTAATGCTCGATGTAAACGCTGCTAAGCCATACTCAGCGGGCGAATCATTCAACGCACTCTTGCCCATACTCAAACGAGCTGGGCTTGAGCAAGTGTTAAGTATTTGCGAGCTTTCGGGCGGCTTGAGTAATCATAATTATAAGATCACTACGCCTGCAGGCAGTTATGTGCTGCGGGTCAATGCCGATGCGGCGGACAGTTTTTGCACCCGCCAGCAGGAGCGTTTTTACTGGCAACAACTCGCCCAAGCTAAACTTGCCCCAGCACTGCTGTGGGTGAGTGAAGATGAGCGCTATTACCTCAGTGATTTTATTGAGAGTGACCTTATCGAAAGTGCTGTAGCGAGCGTTGCAGAGTGTGCAGTAATTGAACACAATGTGATTGATAGCGAACGCTTTGAACGTAAATGCTTCATCCATTGGTCTGCCTTAGAGCGCCAAACCAGTGCCGCTGATTTTATGCTGGGGCAAGTGTCTTTGGG
Organism: Shewanella sp. DAU305; assembly: GCF_026802235.1. Lineage (NCBI taxonomy): Bacteria > Pseudomonadati > Pseudomonadota > Gammaproteobacteria > Alteromonadales > Shewanellaceae > Shewanella > Shewanella sp. DAU305. Next base: position 3,363,721 of record NZ_CP113808.1, on the reverse strand, counting down.
CATTTTACATCACGGCGATTCACAACAAGCTTATTTAAATCATGAGCTTAGGCTGATGCCAATACAGCAAGATAAGCATCCCAACTCAGCTGCGCATTTACTGCTGGAATTATTGCTGCAATTGCGGGAACTGCCCACAGGTCCTTATGCCATCAGTATCACAGAGCAATGGCAGGAATATCACCAGCAGATGCTTGCCTATCAGGCTTCTCTTGCCCTCACGCACGATTGGAGTGAGCGAGTGGCTAAGCTGCTTAACATCCAAATCAACATCAAACATTGGTGTGATGACTTAGCGGCCTGTTTAATTAAGCCGCAGTTTTGCCATCGCGATCTTAATCCCCACAATTTGTTGTTCAAAAACAACCGCTTGTATTGTATTGATTTTGAGTATGCGACGGCGTCGCATCCCCTGTGTGAGTTAGCTGTAGTGTTAGCGACCCATGCGTTAACGCCAGCCCAGCAAAACGAGTTAGTGACGCAGTATCTGAGTGAACATCCCTATGTCACGTCCCACGCCGTAGCGGCCGTGCCTGCCGCCATTGACATGTACTGGGTATTTGCTTGCTACTGGGCATTATTGATGGCAGCGCAAACGGAGGCCAGTCGTAGCGCCAATTATCTCGCATGGTTTGATTGTTTTTGGCCACTCATCACCCAAGCATCATAGCGATTAGCTGCACGATTGGCGATTTAAAGCAGGCAAAGTATTAACATATTAAAAACCTTTATTAGACAAACTTGTTTGATATAAGAGGCAACTTTATATAGGCTCAAGCGTCATATTAGCAACAGTTCTAGGATGGATGATTCAGAATGAAAAAAGGCGTGATGCTACTTGTGTGTCTCTTAGGCTTAAGCGCCTGTTCCACTAAATTCAGTTACCATTTTCTCGATTGGGCTATCGGTTGGGAGCAAGAGGACTACGTTACCTTAGATAAACCACAGCAAAAGGCATTTGACGCCCTCATTGAAAAATTTGTCCTGTGGCATCAATCCAAAGAATTGTCCCACTATGTGGTGCAATTAATCGAAGTCGAAAGCCTCATCAAAACCAATACCTTAACACCAGTATTATGGGCCGAGCATGTGGAGATTGCTAAGCGGCATTGGTTTCGTTTGTTTGAGTTTGCCTTGCCAGAATTACTGCCCATCATCATGTCCTTGTCCGATGAACAGGTGAAGCAAATCCTCGCCAAATTACGGGAAGATGAGCAGGAGCTCGTCAAAGAGTTTGCCGGCAAAACTCCAACGCAGTTACAAAAAGAGGCCGACGAAAACCTTCAAGAGCAATTTGATGACTGGCTTGGCAGTGTGAGTGCAGAACAAAAAGTGCTTATTCATCAGTATAATCAACAGCGTTTATCCACCTTAGATATGTGGCTCGAATACCGCCACGAATGGTTACGTCAGTTTGAAGTTGCTCTTGGGCAGCGGGCAGATAAAGCGCTATTAACTGAGCGTTTGACCCTGTTGATGACGCAGCCCGATGAGCTTAAGTCTGAGCAACATAAAGTGTTTTTGCGTAAAAATACTGAGGCATTTGGGACCTTACTGCTGGCGATGAACACGAGTTTGTCGGAGAAGCAGTCGAAACATTTTTATAAAAAGTTGGGTGGACTCATTCAAGATCTTACCGAGCTTAATCAAGAAGCCATTGAAAAAGAGGCGAGTGCAAAAAAAGCCTAGGCCATGAAAGATTTATTGGCTTGCTAGGGTCTATTCCTGCAAGCCAATAAATTAGTCAAAGAGAGACACTATGCCACTTGCATCCCTTTACCAAAAATTGCTCAATATGAGTCGCTATTTCGATGGCGTAGCGCCATTAGCCCTCAGGATTTACCTTGCGCCAGTGTTGATGCAAGCGGGTTATAACAAGCTCGCCCACTTTGACGATACGGTTGCTTGGTTTGCCAATCCCGATTGGGGTTTAGGCCTGCCAATGCCGGCGGTAATGGCAGGATTGGCGGCGGGAACCGAGTTCTTTGGCGCTATCTTATTACTGCTTGGGCTTGCGACGCGGCTGATATCTATCCCTTTGATGGTCACTATGTTGGTCGCCGCATTTACCGTGCATTGGCCAAATGGCTGGTTAGCGATTGCCGATGGCAGTTCTTGGCTTGCCAACGACAGAGTGCTTGAGGCTGGGGATAAACTGGCGAAAGCCAAAGAAATATTGCAGGAGCACGGTAATTACGACTGGCTGACCAGCTCAGGCAACTTAGCTGTACTTAATAATGGCATTGAGTTTGCGGCAACTTATTTCATTATGTTGTTGGCACTCTTCACCTTAGGCGGCGGTCGTTACACTAGCCTAGATTATTTTATCGCTAAGCGCTGCGGGGTTAAGTAAGCCTTTTATAAAGAGCCCTCGATTTTTAAGCACAGTCAAAGCGTTAAATCCCACCCATGCGGTGGGATTTTTTTATGCCTCTTTGCCTGCAATTTGCTATGCTTGAACGCAATTTATATCGAACTAGGATAAGAACTTGGACGCTATTGAACTTTTGCTCACCCGTCAATCGACCCCGCGATTAATCGCTCCCGCTCCCGATGCGAGTCAATTAAAAATCATCTTAGATGCTGCCATTCGTGTGCCAGATCATGGTGCCTTAGCCCCATGGGAATTTATTATTGCCACTGACCAAGGGTTAAACACCTTAGCCGATATCTTTGTTGAGGCGGCTAAAGCCAGCGGCGCCGATGAGGATTTCGTTAATAAAGCTAAGGGCATGCCAATGCGTGCGCCTATGGTGATTACCGTGGTGGCGAAAACGCAGCAACATCCTAAAGTGCCCGTACTTGAACAACAAATTGCAGCGGGCTGCGCAACGATGGCGATGCAACAAGCGGCTTTTGCCTTAGGCATTGGTGCTGTATGGCGAACGGGTGATTTTGCCTTCGATGCCAATGTGAATGTCGCCTTAGGCCTTGAGCCACACGATCAAATCGTCGGCTTTTTGTATGTCGGTACGCCAGCGGTTGTGGCACCCCAAAAACCGCTAAAGGACGGCAGCCAATACGTCCGTTATTTATGAAAAAGCTTATAGCTATTTTTTTATAAACATTGTCTATTTCTAGTGGAGAAATCCTATGCAAGTGGCGCGTACTCCTAGATTAATTCTGCGGCAGTTAACCCCAGCCGATGCTTCATTTATGTTAGTCTTGCTCAATAGCCAAGGCTTTATTGAGAATATTGGGGACAGAGGAGTACGTACGCTTGTGCAGGCCAAGGATTATATCCTCAATGGACCGATGAAAAGTTACGCCGATTGTGGTTTTGGCTTTTACGCCGTCGTGCTTGCAGAGAATGGATTCACTATTGGCATCTGCGGTTTAATCAAGCGGCCGACGCTTGATAATGTCGACATAGGTTATGCATTTTTGCCGCAATATTGGGGTAAAGGTTATGCATTCGAAGCCGCGAAAGCCGCTTTTGACTTAGGTAAAAGCTTAGGTATTGAGCGTATTGTGGCGATTGTGAGCGCCCATAATGGTGCTTCAAAGGCATTGCTGAACAAACTTGGATTACAGTTTGAGCAGTGTTTACAGCTCAGCCCAGATGATGAGCCTGTTGAACTGTTTAGCTAGTCATAACTTATTGTTTATATGAGTTTTTATTTTATTGTAATTCGGCGTTCTTTACTCTAAAATTCCGCAAAATTTACTGTCGAGATATGGCAATCATATCTCTTATTGACGCCCCTCGAAAATCAGGCTCACTTAATCCCTCCTTGAGCCCTTGAGTACAGCAAAAGCGTAGCCCTTTTATTGGATGTAGCATAATGGTTTCGCAATTAAGTGAAGCAATGCTGGACGTGATCGCTGATGCCTTGGTAGACAAAGGCTATATCTTTTTATCTGACTTAGTTCCTCACAATATTAGCCAAGTGCTATTGGAAAAAATTCAATCGACGCAAGCACATGAGCTAAAAGCTGCGTCCATTGGTCGTGGCGCCGAGCAACAATTAAATCCCGATATTCGCCGCGACAGAATACAGTGGCTAGAAGAGCACAATGAGCCCGATGCCCAATATCTTGAGTTGATGACGCAACTCAAAAATGGCTTGAATCGTCGCTTATTTATGGGGTTATTCGATTATGAAAGCCACTATGCGGTATATCAGCCTGGGGCATTTTATAAAAAGCATGTTGATGCGCTAAAAGGCAGTCAAAACCGCATCTTAACCACAGTGTTTTTCTTAAATCCTGATTGGAAAGCGGCGGATTGTGGCGAGTTGATTATCTATGATGAAGCTGACATTGAGATTGAACGCATCGCACCTAAAATGGGCCATTTTGTGATTTTTCTCAGTGAGCGCTTTCCCCATGAAGTGACTAAAACCTTGGCCCAGCGTAATAGCATTGCGGGTTGGTTTAGGGTCAGTAACAGTGTGCATGGCTTTTAACTTTAGCGTTTAACTATGATTTTTAACTATGGCTCTAACTTCAGTTTTTAACTTCTACTGATATCAAACACCTAAATGCCACCCACAGGTTTAGGTGTTTTTGCTCTTGATTGTCGCTTTGGGTCATCACTAATCACTAATCGCGACTGCGCAATGTCATTGGCTATTTCTCGGATATTGATTGGCCATTTCGTGACTTATTCTTCCGCTGCAGTATTTATCCCAATCTGATTTAACTGCCTTCTACTCATTTTTTCAAATTTTTTTACACTCTTAAGCTTTAGGTAATCTAAGCCGCCGACAATGGGATAAATTTGTCCAATCATGCTGAAAATAGGGTATTTTTTTATTCTCGTTTAATGTTAGGCTAGATAAAAATGTGCGCAACAACACACTTTTCTATCATCTAACGGAGGCGAGACTGTGGGCTGTGAAGATAACTTAGGTTGTTTAACGGGTGAGCATATTGTGCTTGAGCCCTTATCTCTGTCCCATGTGGCGGCATTGAGTTTAGCTGTGACAGATGGTCAACTTTGGCGTTTGTGGTTTACTAGTGTGCCAGAACCCGCCGAGGTCAAGTCCTATGTGACTAAAGCCCTCGAAGAAAAAGCGCGGGGTCAGAGTTTTCCCTTTGCAGTGCGGGATAGAGTGAGCGGTGAAATTGTCGGCTGCACGCGAATTTGCAACTGGGAGCCTGAAAATCGTCGTCTTGAAATTGGCTACACTTGGTATGCAAAACGTGCCCAGCGCACGGGGATCAATACCGAAGCTAAGTTATTGCTATTGACCTTTGCCTTTGAAACCTTAGATGCAATTGCCGTTGAGTTTCGGACTCATTGGCATAACCAAGCCTCCAGACAAGCGATTGCGAGACTGGGTGCTAAGCAAGATGGTGTGTTGCGTAATCACAAAATTCTTAAAGACGGCACAATTCGCGATACTGTGGTGTATTCCATTATTGATGCTGAGTGGCCAGCGGTGAAAAACAGTCTGCAATTTCGATTGCGACAACGACCGCCAACACTCTAACGATAAAAAGGAAAGGCCCATGGCAAGCATTATAACTCGAGCAGATGTGACTCATGCCCATGAGGTTGCAGTGTTATTCAATGAGTACCGACAGTTTTATGGGCGCAGGGATGATGTAGCGGCCGCGGAGCAGTTTATTCATGCAAGATTGTTAGATGAGTCATCGGTGATATTTATTGCCAAAGATAATCAAGGGCTTGGATTAGGCTTTGTGCAACTGTATCCCAGCTTTTCATCGTTGCGTATGGCTCCAATGTTGATCCTCAATGATGTGTATGTGACTCAACATGCTCGATGTGTCGGAATTGGGCGAGCGCTAGTGCAGCAGGCCGCCAGTTATGCCAAAGCGCATAATATGAGTTATTTGATGTTAGAAACACAGCAAAAAAACCAGCGCGCGCAGGGCTTGTATGAAGGCTTAGGCTTTGTGCGTAACCAAGATTTTTATATCTACGAGCTTGAGATCCACCGAGGGCTTGAGTAGGTTTATTTATGGCGATTAAAAGGAAAAGTAACATGTTAACTCAGGTAAAAACGTTAGTATTTGGTGGTTTAGTATTGAGTGCCAGTACTGCAGTTTGGGCTGATGAAGCAGAAAAAGCGTTTAGTAAAGAAGCCATTGAATGTGCCGCTTACTATCAAATTAGCTCAGAAGCCATTGGGGCGATGAACGCACCGCAAATGCAGGCCGTGGGTGAGCGTTTAAAAAGCTCTAAAATTGAGTCTGAGAATTTAGCCAAGAAATACAGCTCTGAAGCTGAGGTGACTCAAGCGGTTGCCGCTGCTAAAGCGCGTCAAATCGAAAGCTTAGGGGGCTCAAGTAACTTAGGTGCGTTAATGGGTAAATATAAAGAAGAATGTAAAAACCTATTAGCCGATCCGCAAAAGCGTTTAGATTATTGGACTATGGCGACTATGTAGTCGCAGGTTATAGTCAGCACAGGTTTTTAAGCATGTGATTTTAAGCATGTGATTTTAAGCATTGTGATTTTAAACATGTGAAGAAAGGGAGCCTAAGGGCTCCTTTTTGCGCTAAGAACTTAGCACTGGGTTACGCGAGTTAATTTTTATCAGGCCAATGTGAATTGGTTGCGGTCCTGTTGACTCAATGATTCTTAGCCAGCTAGGTTATTTTTGTTAAGCTGAAACTCAACAGGGGTTTTCAGGGTCTTATCGCTAGGGTTGCTATTCTCGTTTTGTTTACGCATTGATTTGCAAACACCATCAAATATGAGCACTAACTAGGAGCAGTATGGTTTTAACATTAATGGCAGCGACTGTCTTGAGTGCTGGAGTCTGTGGATACCATTTAATCTATGGTAAACGTGTTCTATTGGCGCCGTTGTTAAAGGCAAATGTGTCCCAGCAGAGCAAGCAAATGTTGCGCTGTTTATTTCACTGCCAGTCAGTGTTTTTTGTGGCCTCAACTGCGGTACTTTTAGCCTGCGCACTTAAGGTGATCCCAGGCATGTATGCCTTTAGCTTATTGTTATTTCTTGGGATGAATTACGGGATCTTCGCGATTTGGCAGTTTTACATTGCCACTTTGAGCCCGCCAAATAGTGGCCAGATGATCATAGTGCAAGCCTTAATTTTCTTGCTGATCGGCACTTTGGCTATGCTGGGACCACTCTTGTCCGTCGCCTAAATCGCTGATCGCTTTTGGATAATCGTCGCGCTTAAAGCGTTAACGGCTTGAAGAAACAAAAAGCGAATTATTGGCTCGACTTAATCCCGTATTGGGCGGCGAGTTCGGCCAGTTTACCATTGTCGATAAGCAGCTGAACCCAGTGTGAAAGCTTTTTAGCATCGAGTGATGATCTGAGGCTAAGTAAGATGCCGTTATCGTACTCTTGGTCCCAGTTGTCTGATATTAAAAGTAAATGCCTGTCTTGTGGATTCACCTTTAAATAATACTGCAAATAGGAATGAGTGACGGGCGCTATATCTGCCCGTTCGCGCAGAATGCTTTCGATAGAGGCTCTATTGTTGCTGACGAACAAGGGGCGAAATTGCTTTGCCAACTTGTCAGCATTGGTTTCAAAGTGGGCAAACTGATAGTGATAGCCCTTAACGAATGCGACTGACTTATTAGTTAAGTTTTTGAAATAATTTTGATTATGGGCTTTGGCCTTAAGCGCAATAAACACTTCCCCATCTCTCATGTGTAGTGGAATAAACTGATCCGCTATTTTCTGCCATCCCCAAGCGGGGTTCTCAAATATCATCATGTCGAAGCGACCTAAGGCATAGGCTTTATATCTGTGCTCAACACTGGTGACGGTAAATTCAAAAAACACTTCTTGTTGTATTTGATTCAATGCATTGATGATATCAAGGGTGAGGCCTGTGTAGCGGCCGTCCTGTTGTAGATTCACATAGGGAGAAAATTGATAACCACCGACATGAATGGTCGGTATTGTGTTGGGCGCTGTTGTATTGGGTACTATTGTATTAGTTGCTGTGGGCGACTGATTGTTATCTTGGGCTATTGCGGCCGAAAATACGCTAATCCCTAAAATGAAACTAAAGAGTAGACGATACAACTGTCTTATTACCATGGTCACCCCTAATCATGCCAAAGGTTAATGATTTTTTACAAGTATACACAATTTAATTTACTCAACGCTGTCGATATTGTGCGAATTTTGAATAGGTCATAGTAAGCTAGCGCAAACAGGATGAGGGAGAACTCACATTGAGCCAGATCAAATCTCAAGTGTGTGGCTGGGTTGAACAGGGACATGTCACGCAAGAGCAAGCGAATACGCTTTATCGGCAGGTCACAGTGTTGCCAGATGCGTCGAGCTGGCGTGGCTTAATCGCTAACTTATTACTCTGGTTTGGCGCCTTGAGCTTTGCCTCTGGGGTGATTTTTTTCTTTGCCTACAATTGGCAATCCCTCGGACGTTTTGCCAAATTTGGCCTTATTGAAGTAGCGATAGTGCTCGCCATCGGCGCATTTGCTTGGCTCTATTATCGTGCCAATTCCCTTTCTACTGCTTCCCATTCCCTTCGTCACAGTCATAGTCATAGTCATAGTAATCACAGTAACCAATGCAACGACAGCAACGACAGCAGATTTGGTGCGACGACAGCTAATGGTGTGTTATTGGCCGCGAGCGTATTGGTGGGCGGTTTATTAGCACTGGTTGGACAAACCTATCAAACGGGCGCCGATCCTTGGCAGTTATTCGCCCTGTGGGCGTTAGTGATTTTGCCCTTCGCTTGGGTGGCGGGATTCGATGGTTTATGGCTGCTGCTGGTGGGACTTATTAACCTAAGTATAGGGATATTTTTAGATTCCTTTTCCCATTTATGGGGAGCCTTCTTGGATGAGCAAGGCCAACTGCTGATCTTTATCTGTTTGAATTTAGCTATCTATTACGCTTTTGTATTGTTAGATCGCAACATCGCGGGGCGCTGGCATGCGCCAATCCTCGAATATGCGTGTTCACTGTTTGCGATGGGCTGTTTTACTTGGTTAATCACTTGGCTGATTTTCGATGATTTCTTTAAAGGTGATGGCTTTAGTACTTGGATAGTTTGTGGCTATCTTGCCCATCTGGTGTTGGGATTCGTTATTTTTCGCTATCGCTTACCGCGCATTTATCCCTTGGCCTTGGGCGGTTTTAGCTTGATTGCCGTGGGTGCTGCGTTACTGATTCGGCTTATGTTTGAGGACAATGATCCCATAGGTGGTTTTTTGTTTATTGGGCTTTACATCATTTTGGCGAGCACAGGTTTGAGTATTTGGTTAAAGGAACTCAGTCGCAAGCTTAAACCACTGTCAGAATCTATGTCAGAATTAGAGCCTGTCTCTGAATTAGAGCTTGAGCCCGCAGCGAGAGCGACCCAAGGGAAAGTGGGAGACATTCATGAGCAACAATAATGGCTTACCGGATGGCGAAAGAGTGACCAGTGCTTTAACGGGTTCAGTAGTGACTCCTTTAAAGTCTCCTTCAAAAGAGGATGCCGCTTCAATTGATGCATCGGGTGAATCCAGTCTGATAACACTGTGGCAATCCTTGTATGCCGAGGGCAAAGTCAACACGCCCAAAATGCCAGAAAACCAAGATATTCCTTGGTATATTGCCGCTATGCAGGCCTTCGCCGCTTGGATAGCCGCTTTGTTTCTATTGGGTTTTATGATGGCGGCATTTGGCGCCATTTTTGAGCGGGTAGGTGAGGGCGTCGCCTTATTTATCGGCTTAACCTATTTAGCCGTGGGCATTGGGTTGTATTTTTTGCCGCGGCAACAGATCTTCATTGAGCAATTTGCTTTTGCCGCCTGTTTGAGTGGTTTAATCAGTGTGGCTTGGGGATTCTATGATTTAATCGACAATGATTTTAGCCTCAACTGGTATCTGTGTATGGCGGGTATTCTCTTGCTGTTGTGGGGTTTAATTGCCCATGGATTAGCCCAGTTTGTGTTCGCGTTTGGCTTAAGTTGGTGCGTGATTGGCCTCATGGCTAAGTTCGAATGGCTCAATGTCTGCCCAAGTCTGTTTGCCTTAATCATTAGCCTAGTGTTGTTCAATATCAATCGGTTCGGACGTCATTACCGCCGCGCGCGCATGCTTATCTACGGTTTTGCACTGGCATTAATTACATTGCAACTGATGCATGCCTTTAGCATGGACAGTATTTTTGAAGCCTTATTCAGTCCTTGGCAGCAAAGTCTGTGGTTCACGCTTAGCCATCTGTCGATTATTTTCGTTATTTGCGGATTGTTATTGATAAGCGTTTTTCGCGAACGCCAACAATCACTCAGCTCAATGGCGGCGATAGGCTGTTTTCTCGGTTTAATGGTTATTAGCGGTTTATCTTTACCTATGCAGGGATTATCGACGGCTATCCTATTGATCTTGCTTGGCCACTATTGCAATGAGCCTTGGTTAAAAGGTATGGGAATTGTGTCGGCGCTGCTGTTTGTCAGTGGATATTATTATTCATTAGAAACAACACTACTGCTGAAATCTGCTTATTTGATGGGTTTAGGCGCGCTGCTGCTGGTGGCAAGGATGCTGGTGTGGCGGTTATTTCCTGCCAATGAAAATGCCAAGGAGACTATGTGATGGGCAATGTGATGGGAAAACTGGCGGCTTCACATAAATGGGCGCTGGGCATAGTACTGTTCACGACTGTTGCGATTCTTGCTGGCGTGAATTGGCGCATTTTCAAATTCGAACAACTGCTTAATCACGGCCAAGTCGTGCGCTTTGCATTAGCGCCAGTCGATCCGCGCTCGTTAATGCAGGGGGATTACATGGCGCTGGAATATGCCATTGCCCGCGATGTGCGTAGCGCCTTAGCGCCGCAACAAATGCAGGGTCAGTTGTTGCTGGCACTAGATGGGCAAAAAGTGGCACGTTTTATGGATTTTTATACTGACCAAGCGCTGGGTAAAGATCAGCTGCGGGTGCAATTTCGTGTTCGTGGTAATCAAATCAAGCTCGCATCGAACAGCTTTTTCTTTGAAGAAGGGCAAGCCGATCATTTCAGTGCGGCTAAATACGGCGAGTTTAGGGTGAACGCCCAAGGTGAGTTACTGCTGGTCAATTTACTCGATGAAAAACTTGAGCCCTTATAACCCCTGCGTCAGGGCTTTCATCCATTGACTCTGCTTATGTTGTTAAGAACGATTTATCCCCATCACATTGATTATTCCTGGCCGCATTTGTAATGGGCGGCCAGTATTCCCCGTACTGCTTTCTTCCTAGCTCTGATCGCTAAATCGCACCAATAATATCAATCTTAAGTTGCAACTTTAGCGCAACCAATTTGTAACCTTGGTCGCCTATAGTATCGTCAGTCTTCGAGGTGACATCATCTTGAAGCATCTAAGCACATCAATTAAATCGCAATTCAATACAAAATATTAAAACAATACATTTAGGGGTCTCAATGTTTAACACTAAAACTGTGCTGGCGTTAGCCATCAGCAGCGTTTGTGGGCTTGCCCATGGCGCGGATAATTTGATCATTTCAGAATACGTCGAAGGCAGCAGCAACAATAAAGCCATCGAATTGTATAACCCAACTGCGGGCGTTATTGACTTAAGCCAATACCAATTGCGTTTCTATTTCAATGGCAGCACCAACGTCGGTACGACCATTGCGCTCACTGGCTCATTAGCCGCGGGGGCGACTTATGTAGTTGCCGATAACGATGCGTCTGCCGATATTCTTGCACTGACCAATCAACAAAGTACCGCCAGCTTCTTTAACGGCGACGATGCGATTGAACTGACTTATCAAAATCAAGTGATTGATAGTTTGGGTCAAGTTGGTGTCGATCCCGGTGCCGAGTGGGGCAGTGGTGACTTATCCACTCAAGACAACACCCTGCGCCGTAATCCTGATCAGCTTATTGCCGATCCAATCAGTGATGATGCGGTCAGCTTTAGCACTTGGTTAGGTTTTGCGAAGGATGATATTTCTGATCTCGGTAAATTCAGCGCCGGCACGCCGACCGATCCCGTCGACCCGCCACCGAGTTCTTTAGTGTGCGGTGAAGAAGCCACAGCAATTCATGCGCTTCAAGGCGCGGGTGCTGCCAGTCCTCTTAATGGTCAAACCTTAGTGGTTGAAGCGGTTGTCGTCAGTAATCAAGAAGCCGGTCTTAAGGGCATTTTTGTACAAATGGCTGATAACGAAACCGATAGCGATCCCCAAACCTCGGAAGGGGTGTTTGTGTATACCGGCACTGCGCCTACTGCGTATGTGGCGGGCGATCGTATTCGTTTAAAAGCCAAAGTCACTGAATATCAAGACTTAACTGAACTAACGACTGTATCAGATCATAAGTTGTGTGCCACTGCACAAGCATTGCCAACAGCGGCTGTGGTGACCTTACCGGTTAACAGCAGTGATGATTTTGAGCCATTTGAGGGCATGCGTGTTCGTTTCAGCCAAGATTTAGTGGTGAACGAAGTCTACAATCTAGGTCGTTACGGCGAGATTTCATTAGGCAGTCAGCGCCACTTTATTGGTACGCAAGTGGCTGCACCGGGCGCGGATGCGCTGGCAGTGAGCGCAGCCAACCAACGTGACAGTATTTTATTGGATGATGGTTTAACGGCGCAGAATCCAGATCCTGTGCAATTCCCCGCTCCTGGTCTGAGCGCATCAAACACTGTGCGTGTCGGTGATAAAGCCACATCGCTTACGGGTGTAATGCACTATGGCTTTAATTTGTATCGCATTATGCCAATCGAGACGGTGAACTTTGTGGCGGAAAACCCACGTCCAATCGTACCCACATTGGTTGAGGGCGGTAATCTAAAAGTCGCTAGCTTTAACGTACTTAACTACTTCAATGGTGACGGTCAAGGTGCAGGTTTCCCAACTGCGCGTGGTGCCAATACGTTGAGCGAATTTGATCGTCAAAAGGCGAAGATTGTCAGCGCCATGGTGGGTATTAGTGCCGACGTATTTGGTTTGATGGAAATCGAGAACGATGGCTTTGGCGCTAATTCGGCCATTGCTGATTTAGTCGCAGGTTTGAATGCCGCAGTGGGTGAAGCGCGTTACGCTTATATCGCGCCAACAGGCATGAATGCGATTGGCACCGATGCCATCACAGTCGGCTTGATTTATCGTAGCGATAAAGTCACGCCGCAGGGCGCTGCACGTATTCTATCCAGTGCCAATTCGCCATTAGATAGCGATCAAAAGCCCTTGTTTGACGACAGTAAAAACCGTCCAATGCTGACCCAAGCCTTTAGCGTGAACGGCAGTGAAGAAGGCGTGGTCGTTGCGGTTAATCACCTTAAATCTAAGGGGAGTGAATGTGCGGGCGATCCTGATCTGAATGATGGTCAAGACAACTGTAATATCACTCGTACCCGTGCGGCGACTGCTGCAGGTCAATGGATCAGCGAGCAATATCCAGATCAAGGTGTACTGCTGATTGGTGATTTGAACGCCTATGCGAAGGAAGATCCATTAACGGCGTTAGGTAACGCGGGCTTTAGTGAGCTGTTTGCCAAACTTGAAAAGCCGAACCCTTATTCCTATGTGTTCTCGGCTGAATCGGGTCAGTTGGACCATGCTTTAGCGAATGCTGCCTTGTTGGATAAAGTGGTAGATGTGACTGAATGGCATATCAATACCGACGAACCGCGCGTATTGGATTACAACGAAGAGTTTAAGACGCCTACTCAAATCCAAGACTTATTCGCCACTGATGCGTATCGCTCATCGGATCACGATCCTGTGGTGATTTCACTCTTGCTCGAAGCGGAAAAAGTCGCGCCAGTGGCTAGTTTCACCCAAGTGGTGAATGGCGCTGCGGTGCAACTGACATCCACTTCAACCGACAGCGATGGACAAATCGTGTCTGCCGAGTGGAGCTTTGGTGATAACACAGTGGCAGTGGGTGAGGTAGTGACTCACAGTTACAGCCAAAGCGGTGAGTATCTTGTCACGCTAACTGTGACTGATAACGACGGCCTAACTCATAGCACGTCACAAACGGTGTCTGTGGTTGTTGGAGAGGTAAAACAACCGCCTGTTGCGCAAATTCAGCGTATCAATTTATTGTTCGTCGATATGTTTATCTCGACTAGCTACGATACCGATGGCGTAATCAAGCAACATAAATGGACGTTCGACAATGGCACCCGCGCTAACGGTCAAGTGGTATTGCGCCTTGCCCGCCGTGGACAACACACAGTTGAACTGACCGTTAAAGATAACGACAAGTTAACGGATACCACGACGCTGACGTATCGTTAAGCCAGTCCTTTTATTCCGCTGATTTTAAGTGACGCCAAGCCCGCAGCCGCGGGCTTTTCTTTTTGCCCCAAAGCAAGATAACTTTGTCGTCAGTTTACAGCATGAATTGTCATTGTTTCCCCTGTGACTCGCCATAAACTCGTCCCTGAGGGCTCGACGACGGCATCCATGCCGCCAACGGTCACAGTTGCAACAATGCCAATCTTAACTAACACTTCAGCTGTTCGTTTAGCTAAAAAGATATTTGCCCCAAAGTGTGTTTCGTAGTTTGAATGCTTTAATCAAAATCAAAGTCGTGGGGCTTCACCCCACACCCGACCAAGGAGGACTGCTCGTCCTATCCTCCTTGGATGCTCCAAGACGCCCCCAACGGAGTTGAAAGCCCCTTGGGCATTTAGCGTCCTTATGCTATCGCGTCAGACGCTCGTCCCTGATTCGACTGACGCTATCTCGGCATATATGGACCCATCCGGTTTGCAAGACATTCGATAGCGATTTTGAGAAGAGTTCATTGCACCCATATATTCGGCCTGTTATTGAGGTATGCCTCTGGCCCTGATGGATATCTGCTTCTACTGTCCTTATCATCCTTGCGGCTTCATTATGAGCCTATGCCGAGCTAAGGTTTTCAGTAGATCAGTCTGACTGTCTCATCATCAATTCAAGTGTCTTAGCAACTTGCTGGTTGGTTAATTATTAACGTTTATTGAATCTATTCAGCACTATACTGGAAGTCGATATTCTTCGTCATGCGCCGCGATAACCCATGCCATTCTCGCGAGTTTATTGGCGACGGCTACACAGGCTCGGTTAAAACCTCGGCGTTCTGCTAACTGGATTGCCCAGCAACTAAATTTATCCTGTTTATGACAACTGTGCTGTAACACAGCTCTGGCGCCGTGGATGAACAGGGTACGTAAGTAAGCATTTCCCCGCTTGCTTATTCCAAGGAGGTTATCTTTACCTCCACTGCTGTGTTGCTTGGGAACCAAGCCACACCAAGCTGAAAAGTGTCTACCATTACTGAAATCTTTACCATCACCTGCGGCGGCATAAAAGGCGGTAGCGGTGACTGGACCAATACCTGGGATAGTTTCTAAACGCTGGCAAATCACATTGTTTTTAGTTTCAGTGAGCACTTGAACGTCACAACCCTTAAGCCGTTTTTCTATATCACTAAACTCTTCATATAACTGATAAAAAATGGCCCGACCTTTGGTAGTCAGCGCATTGGTTTCATCCGCTAAAATATCTGGAAACTGTACTTTAAAAGCCGATTTACTTTTGGTTATCACAATGCCGTATTCCGCTAACATCCCTCTGACTTGATTGATTAAGGCGGTTGATTGTTTAGTTAATCGTTCGCGCATGCGGTGGAGCAGTTGCACATCTTGCTGCTCAACGCTTTTGGGTTTTACAAACCGCATGTTGGGTCGCTGCGCAGCTTCAGCGATGGCTAGCGCATCGTTGTAGTCATTTTTATTACCTTGCCGAAAAGGCACCACAAATTGAGGTGCGATTAGCTTGACGTTATGGCCCAACAGCTCAAATTCTCTGGCCCAGTAATTTGCTCCACCACAGGCTTCCATCACAATCAGACACGGCTCAATTTGAGCAAGAAAGGGAAGTAAGTCCTTGCGTCTAAGCATTTTCTTTTTGATTAACTTGCCTGCTTTATCGACACCAACAGCATGAAAAACAGACTTTGCGATATCTAAACCAATTGTAGTAATCTTCATAAGTGGCCCCGTCCTCTTTCTGATGAGTTTTAGCGACTACATCGTGGCCCACTGTGAGGTCGATTAAAAGTGGATGGGTCCATTCCATTATCCATGGCGAGACTCACGCAATTTGTCTATTCGCCCTGCGGCAACTCCGAGGGGAGGTGTATTCCTTGGAGTTTTGAGTCGTTAGATAGTCCTAAAAGTGGACACCCAGCCTAAATAGCGCAGTTGTTAACCTCCGACTATGCTTTGGTTAAGCATTGAACAAGGAGGTTTGTATGCCTCGCCCTCGCAGAACTCAGATAAGTGTTGAAGACACACCCTATTACCATTGCTGTAGTCGCGTTGTGCGGCGTGCGTTTTTGTGTGGTGACGATGCCTATTCGGGAAAAAATTATGACCATCGCCGCGCTTGGGTAGAATCGCTACTGTTTGAACTCGAAGCGGTTTTTGCTATTGATGTGGCGGCTTTTGCTGTGATGTCCAATCATCTGCATGTGGTGCTGCGGGTCGATATCGACAGCCCCAATCGTTGGACTGACCACGAAGTACTTGAGCAGTGGCATAAGCTGTTTAAAGGCGATGAATTAACGCAAAAATTCGCCAAAGGTGAGTTAGTTGAAGCGCATGAGGTTCACAGATTAAAGCATTCAATTGCCATTTATCGCAGCCGTTTATGTGATATCAGTTGGTTTATGCGCTGCCTCAACGAACCCATCGCAAGACAAGCGAATCAAGAAGATAACTGTACAGGTCGTTTCTGGGAAGGACGCTTTAAATCGCAAGCCCTACTCGATGAAGCCGCCGTTTTAACTTGTATGGCCTATGTTGATTTGAATCCTATTAGAGCGCAACTGGCTGATACACCAGAACAATCCGACCATACCAGTATCCAGTTGCGTATTCGGGCTGCATTAAAAGGTGAGCAACCTAAAAATCTACTGCCTTTTATCGGTAATGAGCGCGACAACCAGCCCAATGCCATTGCGTTTTTATTATCGGAATACCTTGAATTGGTCGATGATACAGGCCGAATTATTCGAAGTGATAAACGTGGGGCAATCAGTGTAAATAGCGCTAAGTTACTGGCAAGATTAAATATCCCACATGACAATTGGCTCAAGCTCACTGCTGAGTTTGGCAAGCTATTTCATGGTCCGGTGGGTAAGCTGCAAGCACTCACTGATTACTGTGAACATCTAGAAAAGCGACGACGGCACTTTGCCGCAAGCTGTCAGCACTTTCACAGCAACTAACTGTAATCCTGCTTAACTAAACCAATCTCTGTCCATGTGTTTTATTGGGTGGGTTAGCATGTCTTAAATCCACTATTTTTTAATGAGTAAGCTCATTTTTATGCCTCAGCTTTAGTCCTTCAATTTTTGATGACTCTCATTTAAGCAATTTTAGCTCGTACAGTTGTAGACAAACCAAAAGTGCATTATGTTGTTGATCTAAAATGGATGGCCAGATTTTTCTCAATATTAAAGTCCGTCATAAAAATCTAGGCTCAAAACTAGCTAGCATTCGGCTGGTGAATCGCAAGCTTGTAACCTCATTGCCCTAAAAATTATCTCCTATATCTAGCGTTCAACTGCGTACCACTAATGGCTGAAACTGGATCGTTATACCGTATATTTTCAATCGCTTGGTATTGAGTGATTTTAAGTTGATATCGGCGAGTGTTATGATAAGTGTTTGATTGTATTGTGTTTAAATTTAAAACCTTAAAGGTTGCTGTTTTTAGATAATAGGTTTTGAGAACAAGCATGCGCGTTTTTATGATGGATTCTTGTATATGAAAAGCGATAGAAAGCTGTTAGCTTTTAGTTAATAAATATAATTAAGAGTGCGCGTTTTTACTGGTCTAATGAGGTAAATACGTATGCGAACAATGCAAGTATTAGGTTTTTAAATCACCATCAAAATCACAAAAAGGACTTTGTTTATGCGTTTGTTAATTTCATTACTCATTGTTTTTACCGTTGCTATATCTGAGGCTTCTGCATCTGAGGTTTCTGCGTTAGATAAAGTGACTATTGGAGAAAATTTCATTATACATTCTGACATTATTGGCGAAGATAGACCTATTTCAGTGTATATACCAAAGGGAGTAAATACAGGTGATTCTCTATATGTTATCTATTTACTTGATAATGAACACCACTTTCATACCGTCACGGGCATAGTGCAGTCTCTAGTCGACTATGAACAAATACCCAAAGCAATGGTTGTTGGTATTCAAACAACAAATCGTCCTCGTGACTATCTCCCTAAGATAAACGGTGAGCCACAAACCGAATTCCAAACATTTGTAAAATCTAAATGGCCTGATTCAGGGCAAGATAAATTTTTAACATTTCTTAATGATGAGCTCTTTCCATATATTGATAAAAATTATACTACCTATCCTCACAGAACAATTATTGGTCATTCAAATGGTGGGACATTAGCACTTTCAGCTTTATTTGAGCGTCCAGAACTTTTCAATAATTACTTGGTTATAAGCGCCAATGGATGGTGGAGTTATGATGAAATAATTCAAAACTCAAAAAAACTAACAGAAAGCAACCGTACTAAACAAAAACTATTTCTTTCGGTTTCCGGTGAAGGTAGTCGATTCTATACGGGTACATTAGAGCTATTAACCAACATGGAAAGGAACAAACCCGTTAATCTAGACTGGAAATTTGAACACTATCCAGAGCGTACTCACATGAGCGGCATATTACCTGCGATAATGAGCGGGCTAGAGTATTTGTATGCTGATGTTAATTTTAAAATCACCCCTGAATTGGCTAAATATGCGAACATATCAGTCGTTAAAAGTTACTATTCAGATTTATCTAAGCAGTTTGGCTTCACTGTTTCAGCCCCTGTTGATATTTATGTAGAATTTGCAGAGCAACAGCAAATGAACCTGCGAGAAGAAGAAGCGCTTAAGACATTAGAGCAATTTGTACGTGATTACCCAGAACATTCATATGCGCATATGAAACTCGCTGAAGGTTATGCTAAGGTGAAAAAATATAATCAATCCTATGAAGGTTTTGTCCAAGCCCTTAATTTAGCAAAACAACAAAATAAAGAAACGAACATTATCGATGCGCTTCAAGATATGGTTAATCAAGCTCAAACAAAATTTAAGTAATAAAATCCATACAAGTTTTTATAGTGGATAACATAGTATTGGCTGGTTTCGTTCTAATACAAAGAAATCCAGCCTTAATCGCAATATTTTGATAGTTACCTTCAAATTTAATTTTAAAACGATATAGTAGACTTTATCGGTGTATCTCATAACGATAATTACTAACTTATGTTTGGTGGTATCGACGCATTTGATGTTGAAGGCATTGCTTTGTTTAATGTAATTTGCGCTAATGAATCGGAGAGTTACTCGTTTAATGAGTCAGAGTACCCATGAACAAATAGTTACTCTCAGGGATATGGACGAACTATACGATTACCTTGGCGATCACAAACGTGAAGTTTGGGCACAGGTTGGTATTGGTACTAAGTCCTGCCTTAAAGTGAACGCCAAAACAGTTGGCTTGTGCTAATTCTTCGCTAATTTTAGCCAACAATTTTGCGCCCGTGAGCGAGGCGTTATAAGGAAAAGGATCAATATGTCGTTATACCATTACACTGATTTAGCCGCTGTTTATTCAATTCTTAAGAATAATAAGCTTTGGTTGACTGACATTCGTTACTTGAATGACTCTCTGGAGCTACATGATGGTATAGCTTTTCTAATAGAAGGGGTGAAAGCTCCATCTCATGATGTTTTTGCTAATTTTGATTATTATGAAAAGGCAAGAGAATACATAATTGATTCACTTATAGGCCTCAAAACATATGGTGTCTCAGAAGATCCTTTGTTTTTATTTTCACTTAGTTCTGAATCAGACTGCCTAAGCCAATGGAGAGCCTATGGATCTTATGCTATAGAATTCGATAAGGAGATACTGACTTCTGAAGTATCAAGTTTGTTCGATTGCCTATATCTTGATCCTCAAAAAAATGATAAAGCTAGATTGCATGCCAGAGATGCAATCACAGTTGTCAGAAATGATTTGGTCAAAAATAATGGTTGTCTTGGTGTAGATGCGTTAGACGCTGTAATATCTCTCAGTTATGATGCAGTTACATTTAAACACAGTGGGTTTTCTGAAGAAAAGGAGTCAAGGATTGTATTACCATCGAATGATTCTGAATACCCAAGTAATGTGAAATATCGTCCAAGGGGGGATGTTTTAATTCCTTACATCGAAGTGCCAATTACATTTGATTGCATAAGATCAATTACAGTGGGTCCCGTGCAGAATCAAGCGATGTCGTATGCATCAATGTCAGAATTTGTACATGACATTGAAAGGAACTGGCAGGTCGACTCTGGAAATATCGAATATGAACTTACTGTTAAAAAATCAGTAATACCGTATCGTACATAAACCTTATAATAAGTTGTAGCACTTCAGCGGCTATGCGGATCGGACCTTCAAAAGCTACGCTTTTCCCAACCTGTGTAAAACGTTAGACCAATATCCCTCAAGGAGACGCATTTGGATTGGAAAAATTATCAAGAAGAGGCTGCAGAATTTTTCCGTTCCCTAGGTTTGGAAGCTGAAACTGACGTTACGATCCAAGGTGCAAGAACAAAGCACGACATTGATGTATTGGTGAAATCACATCATGCAGGATTTAATATAGTCTGGCTTGTTGAGTGTAAACACTGGAAATCCAAAGTGTCTAAACTCCATGTGCTTGGATTACGCGAAATAGTCAATGATACAGGTGCGGATCGCGGAATTATTTTAGCAGAGAATGGTTTTCAAAGTGGCGCTATAGAAGCCGCAGCACTGACGAATGTTCATGTGACTTCTTTAGCTGAAGCCACAAATACTGCTAGCCACGAAATACACTCCATGAGATTAAGAGAGTTATACGACAGACTGCTGTGGTGTAAAGAGGAATATTGGGGTATTCCAAAATCCATGAGGATCGAATGCGGTTTGCGTCCTGATGTTGGTGACGTAGGTTATTCTGGCGACTGGGTTATTAAAGCAGGAGAAGACTTGATCACTAAAGGTCTGCGTGGAAGTTATCCTATCTCTACGGATGAAATTCACTTAATGATTTCGCAGTCAATAATTGAGCAAAAGCTTCCAAATACTATTAGAAATATTCAAGAACTATTGATTTTAGTAGAACCATTGGTAAGCAATTTGGAGCAAAAAATAAATGCGTGCAAAGCAAAGGCTTAACAAGTCAATCAACTACGCGCCTACGGCGCCGATTATTGAGGCCTTAATCCATAGCAATTTTAATCCAAAACTCACTAATTAGAGTTAGGAATCTAAAGTTTAGTTTTTCACTTAGTCGCTTGAGACACTAAAAAATGAATTCTGAAGTTTTAATGTAGTGGTCAAGTAAAATTGGCCACGGTTTTAGAGTCATTCCAATATAAACGTTCTGACTCATTTGGCGTTAACCCACCATTATATTGATGGGGTCTGGTCTCACTGTAATATCCAGTGATGTAATTTGTGATCTCTTTATCTGCTTCTGTAAAATTCCCATAACCACTGGCGGGTATCCACTCAGATTTCAAACTTCTAAAGAAACGCTCCATTGGTGCGTTATCCCAACAATTCCCGCGGCGACTCATACTTTGCTCAATCTGAAGACGCCATATTAATTGTCTGAATTTCAAGCTTGTGTAATGTGAACCTTGATCGCTGTGATAAATCACATTCTCAGGTTTCCCCCTTAACTCAAATGCCATTTTCAAGGCTTTACAGGTCAGCTCGCTGTCAGGTGATAATGACAAAGCCCACCCAACAGGTTTACGGGAAAACAGGTCTAGAACAACCGCTAAATATGCCCAACGATTACCGACCCAAACATACGTCACATCGCCACACCACACTTGATCTGGTTGAGTTACGGCAAACTGTCGATTAAGCGTATTCGGGATCGCTACATGCTCTTGTGCAGCTTTCCTATAAGAATGTTTAGGCTGCTGACAGCTCAATAACCCAAGCTTTTTCATTAGATTACGGGCTCGATAACGACTGAGACAGATCCCTTTGTTAGTCACTAATTGCGCTATCGTTCGAGCACCGGCAGAGCCATGACTAATACGATGCGCGGCCTTCACTTCACTGCATAAAATTGTAAAATCAGCATCGATATGTTCTTTTCTTTTTAGCCAATATTTATAGCTACTTCGATGCACTTTGAATGCATTACAAATTGTGAGAATAGAGTGGCTCTGCTTGAGTGCGCTGATCAGCGTAAATTGTTCATCGAGTCTGACATCAAGAGAGCGGTAGCCTTTTTTAGGATTAGATTATGCTCCTCAAGACGCGCTATTTGTTTCTTCAGTTCACGGATTTCAATTTGTTCTGGGGTAATCGGAGATGCTTTTGGTGTGCCACCCTGGCGTTCTAGTTTTAACTGTCTCACCCATTTATCCATAGTGGACTTACCTACGTTCATCGCCTTTGCAGCTTCGATGATGCTATGGTTTTTATCGAGGACTAATTGGGCTGCTTCAAGTTTGAATTCAGCACTAAATGTTTTTCTGGTTGTCGATCTCATGTGTTCACCTAAGGTCATCTATGAGGCAATAATATCACCTCTATTTAGGTGGCCAAAATCAGTGTGCCACTACATAAAGTATATAAACGAGCGTCAGCTTTCGTCTGTAATGAATAAAACAAAGTGGTACGAGCTTGAAAAGGCATTAAATGGATCTGAAGACTTTATTCCCTATGTGCGATACAAATTGATTTATGATGAAAACCCTAATGCAGGTTTTACTGCCGTGTGGTGGCACGAGTTACTTGAAATAGCAGAAACCATTGAGTGGTTAGAAGTTGATCCATTCAAAAGAGAATGGCTAGGCCGATTAGTGGCGGATCGAGTGACGGACTTTTCTGATGTTGTAAGCGCACAATTAGCCCAATATTCAATTCCTTATTCAATAGAAAATGGTATGTTTCGGATTCGGGGTTATCTGAGGAGGGATGAATCTCCAGAATTTATCTAACTGAAGAGTTATATCTCAGTAAGTTACTTGTTTTTAAGCTAATAAGATGCTGCTGGGCATGGGGATAACAGACAATAAAAAGTGCTTTATTTTTCAATAAAGCACTCATTTTTAAGCGACTCAAGCACTCGTTAACCTACTGAACACACTACTGATTAAAGTACCGATCAAAGTACTATGTAGAGTGGCCAGCCGAGGAGGCCGACGAGACCTTCCTTGTGTTCGAATCTTTCTAAGCGTTCGGGTGAAGCGTCGCTGAGTAAGAGTTCGCGGTAGCTTTTCGCAAAGTGCAGGGTACGCAGTAGGGCGGGGACAAAGTTTTTACCGAGATCTTTACTGATGGTTTCAGCGAGTTCTGCGGGTAATTCTGCTAACGCTTTCTGGGTTTCCAATTCGATATGCTCACGGGTAAACCATTCCTCTTTTAAGGTGATTTTGCCGATACGCTTTTTCAAATCCTGTCTGACTTTGGCGCCATCAAACAACAATCGATACAGTACCGCTTCGGCTAATACACTCTCTAGATTGAGAAAATCTAGCGGATCATAGCTCGATTGCGCGTAAAACTGTGCCAATAGGGCCGCAATCGACTGTTGGCGTTGATGTTCAAGCAGGGCATCTTGATAGGCTTCATAGCCTAACCATTCTTCCGCATCTGGCGGGCTAGACACTTGTTCAAGCAAGAACTTGTCGACATCGCCGTACAGTGACTTGCCGTTGACGAGTTTATGCTTGCTGACAGTGCTGAGCATGCTCCAGCCTTTTTGAAAGCATTTGACTACGCCATCGGCGGTGATCAACAGGCGTATCGCCTGCTGCGGATTTTGGTTTGATAATTCCATCAAACCAAGGCTCACCACACCAATGACATCGTGCGCCGCTTGTTCGAGCAGGTGCATTTTGTACTTGTTGTAAAATTTATCGGCCAGTTTGAGGCTCATCAAAATGGCTTTGGATTTGATTTGTGACAGCTGTTCACCGCTCAGCGTTTCGTCTGCTTGGCCTTGGATCAATACCTTGCTCAGGTAGGGTCCTTGATCTACATCACGCAGTACCAGTTGCATCAAATAATTCCTTAATCCAAAAAGCTAAACATATCATCGACTTCAGCGTATTCATCCGTCACTTGGTTTTTCTCTTTGGCTTGAATAACCAGCTCGTTGACAAACTTGCTGATGATCATTTCCCAACCTGAGCTTTCGTTACGTAGCAGACTCTTAATGGCTTTTTCAACATCGGGCGCGAGCTCGTGGATCAAGGCCATTAGGCTGCGTGGGTCGTCTATGCTCAGGCTGTGTGCATCTTCACTGGCGACGCGGCTGTCGTAGCCGATGGTTTCAGTGTCTTCTTCGTCATCGTAGAGATCTGTGTAGCCGTCTTCATCTTCATGTTTTTCGCCTAACATCATTTCGATGAAAGGGATCGACAAGTAGAAGAGGCCCGCTGGATCTTCGGCGATACATTCTAGAATCGCAGTTTGCTTTTCTTCGCTATCTTGGATGCGAATTAAATAGGTCAAAAAATCAAAGGTATGCTGAATAAGTTCTTCGGCATTGTTTTTGATTTTTTCTTCCCAGTACAAAGGTTGCTGACAGACGATGTCGCGAATTTGTTCTGGGGTCATGAGTTCAGACATGATCGAAGGGCAAGAGATATCATGGTGACTGTTGATTTGGGTCAGCGTGACGATATCCATGTGTTCGATGACTTCGACTAATTGCTCGTCGCTCATGGTATTTGCAATGATTTCAAAGCGTTTGCTCGCTTGTTTTGGCTCTACGTCCGCCAACTCTTTAATTTCGGCGACGGTAATCTCAATGAGACTAGTGTTCATTAGCGGTCCTCATCATCGTAGTGATCGTAGTAGCCATCTTCCTCTTCGCCTTCATCATCGTCGTCGTTATCTGAGGTGCCAACATAATCGTTGTCATCATCTTCATCGTCGTGATGCTTCGCTGCTGGCGTTGCTTTACCTTGATTTTCAAGTAAATACAGTACAGCGCAGCTTTCAATCAGTAAGGTTTCCGAGTAACCACGCACGGCTAACACTAAAGGTAAATCGGCATTGTTAAAGCCAATCGTGACTTTAAACTCATCCCACTCGGGTTGAGTTGCCGTGTTTATCCAATGTGCCCACTTGAGTTTGGCTTCGGCGGGAAACTTAATTCGACCGTAAAGCGCGACAGGCAGGTACTCAGGCACAGTATCAAGCATCTTAGGATCGGCTTCTAACACCTTTTTGATTTGGCTAGTAAATTGCTCTAGCGCTTTAGGTGTATCGGGATCGTCGTAGGACTCGATATTGTCGTAGGCATTATTTTTTAGCTCATTAATGCGTGAGATATTCAGTTTTTTGACCATTTGGCACTTACTCTAGAAAACGCTCAAGGATAAAATTGATCCCACAGCTCGCGCATGGCGCTAGCGGGATCGGTCACTATTACGTTATTGAAATCTTTGATAAACGCATTTCGTCGCTTAGGATCGGACAACACATCATAAGCATTTTTAACGCGTTCAAGTTGTACGGCGGCTTGCTGCTTTTCCTCTTCCGAGGCGCCTAACAACTTGTCGGGATGATATTTGTTTGACAGCCGTCGATAGGCTTTTTTAATGTCGTCTTCTTTGGCACTGGGTTTTATACCGAGCACACTAAAGTGGTTAATCATACTTGTACCTGCAGGCGATGGGGCTGATATCGCGAGATAAAAAGGGTTTGACTCTGATTATCTTTAAATTCGTGGAATTATGATTAGTCAGCCGTGGATGATAGCAGAAATCCCCACTCAGCGGCAAACGCGCGAGCAGGAATTTGTGCTTTAGTGAAGGGTTAAAAATCCTTTAAACTTTAATCTGTTGTGGCGCATGGGTTAAGTCAACCGCTATGCTGTTGAAATCCCGTTACCAAGCCAGATTGATAGCTAACTTAACCTTGTTTTTAGGCGAGATAATTGCCCTCGATTCAGGGCAATATTTTTGTGACGAATCCTTCGCTAAACGCATTCACACAGAGCTAACCCACACTCGCCTCTGCCACGTTCGGCTGAGCTAACGCCGTAACAGCTAAGTCAGACTAGACACTAACCGCAGGTTCATCCCAAGGGTGAGCATTTGCTTCTGTTCCCGCTGTAAATCCTTCATAAACAGGCTGATTTTTCGCTTGTGGCTCGGTAGCACTAGCATGAGTCCATCGGGGATCACTTTAATATGATCTAAGGTCAGCGTCTTAGCGATACGGCCAAGGTTGAGTAAGACAGCGAGCCTCAGCAGGCAGAGCAGTCGATTCAACGTGAGCTTATGGTTGGGCTCAAGTTCGGCGAGCATTAATTCGTTGGGCTTTTTTCTGTGATTGGTGATAAGCCGCGCTAAATCCAGCTGCAAGGCTTCACTAAACCCGGGTAAGTCACTGTTACTGATGATATAGCCACCGTGTTTGTGCAGGGACTTTGAATTAATGTGTAGCCCAATCTCATGTAAGGTTGCGCCATAGGCGAGCAAGCGTGCATGGGGCCTTAATTGCCATTCATCGGCGACCTGTTCAAACAAGGCCATGGCAGTGTCGCGTACCTTAGCTGCGTGGGCCATATCGATATGATAAAGCTGGGCAAAACTGTCGACGGTGCGGTGGCGAATATCCTGATACTGGCCAATTTTGGCCAGTTCATAGAGCACGCCTTCACGCAATGCGCCTGGGCTAAACTCGAGCTTTTGTATCGGTAAGCGCCTAAAAAAACTGATTAAAATCGCAAGTCCGGCGGGCACTAAGGGAATGCGTTTATCATCGACATTGGCAAATTGAATTTGGCTAATATGGCCACATTTGATCAACTTGATTTTGAGCTGTTTGAGTCGTGGCAGCGTGATGGTTTCATCACCGTGTTCTTCTTGAATCGCTTCGCAGATGGCTTTGACTGTGCCTGAGCTGCCTAACGTTAGCTCCCAGCCGCCCGCGAAATATTCCTTTGAGAGTGAGGCGAACTGTTTATCGGCCGCGCTTTGGGCATCACGAAATGAGGCTGGGGTGATGAGTCCATCGATAAAGAAACGCTCGTTAAAGCTCACGCAACCACAGCGCAGGCTAGATAACTGGGTTGGGGTATTCTTTTTACCGATCACGACTTCGGTCGAGCCACCACCAATGTCGATGACTAAATTACT
The DNA here is from genome assembly GCF_026802235.1 of Shewanella sp. DAU305. Lineage (NCBI taxonomy): Bacteria > Pseudomonadati > Pseudomonadota > Gammaproteobacteria > Alteromonadales > Shewanellaceae > Shewanella > Shewanella sp. DAU305. Next base: position 3,336,602 of record NZ_CP113808.1, on the reverse strand, counting down.
TTTTCCAAGCACTTGGCTTTGGGCAATGCCGTTATAAATCAAACGCGCTTCTTCATGGCCCGAAATCACTTCCACCGGATAGGGCATGATGGCGAGTGCGGCCTCAATAAATTGATCGCGGTTTTTGGCGATTCTGAGGGTGTGGGTGGCCACTAATCGCACTTGCGCTTGGTCGAGATTGGAAAATCTTTGGTTAAAATCCCGCAGACAATTGAGGCCACGTTCTATGGCGTCATTGTCGAGAATATTCTGCGCATTGAGCCCAGTGGCGAGCTGAACCTGTTGTTTTTCTTTATGTAAAATCTGTAAACTGCCATCTTGCTCGCGGGCGATGACCAGATGAAAACTGTTCGATCCCATATCAATGGCGACAAAATGGCGCGATTTAGCATTTGCAGGCGCATTGGTTTGTGGCGCCTGCGACTTTAGTAATGTGTGTTGCTGTGTGTGCGAATGTGTGGCTACCAATCGGATTATCCTTAGGCAATCAAAGCGATATAAAGCCAGCGTTAGCTGGCTTTGGCCTGTAACTCGGGCGTTATGTCAGGCTCAGCGTTGCTCTCTCGCTCAGCATCACCCTCATGGGCGGACATACGTAAGGCATTAAATTCTTGCAGTTGGCGCTTCTCATAATTAATCAGATATTGATAAATGGCAATTTGAGAACGCACTTTTCGTTTGTTACCCCGATTTCGATAGGGGTTACTTTGTTCTTTGTTGATGACACGCGCTTTAGTATTGTCATTGAATTGTAAGGATAAAATATCCATTATCATTTGTTTTAGGCGCAGATCATAAATCGGCACACTCACTTCAACGCGGTTATCTATGTTGCGGCTCATCCAATCGGCGGAGCAGATAAAAAGTTTGTTCTCGCCGCCAGCGTGGAACAGCATCACCCGTGAGTGTTCGAGGAACCGGTCAACGATACTGTAGACTTCAATGTTATCGCTGATCCCGGGGATTTGCGGAATAAGTGAACACATGCCGCGAATGAGTAACTTAATTTTGACCCCAGCCGCCGAGGCCTCATAGAGTTTTTGGACCAAGGATTCATCGAGTAAGTTATTTAGTTTTAAGGTAATCGCCGCCTTCATATGGCTTTGGGCATTGACGATTTCATTATCAATCAAGTGACTCAGTTTTTGTCTGGCATCGTAGGGCGACACGATTAAATGCTGGAAGTTATCGCGGCGATACGGATGCTCAATCAAGTCAAACACTTGCTCCACTTCACGGGCAATCTCTTGATTGGCGGTGAACAGTGACAAGTCGGTGTAAACCCGCGCCGTGCCTTCGTTAAAGTTGCCTGAGCCGACGTGACAATAGAGTTTGATTTCCCCTTGTTCCTCACGGCCAATTAAGCACAACTTGGAATGCACTTTTAAACTGGTGATACCGTGGTGAACTTTGACGCCCGCTTCGGCCAAGATGCGGGTCCATTCGATGTTGGATTGCTCATCGAATCGGGCCCGCAGTTCAATTACAGCGGTGACTTGTTTGCCATTTTTCACTGCATCGATAAGCGATTGCATCACATGGGATTTTTTCGCCACTCGATATAAGTTTATTCGAATAAAGCGCACCGCCGGATCGTAGGCCGCTTGGCGCACCATTTCGGTAAAGTGGGAAAACTTATGGTACGGATAGTTGAGCATGATATCGCCCATTCGAATGGCATCGAAACTGTTGGCACTGCGGCCAAAACCTGCGCTATTGAGCGCCGGCAGTTTTTCGTTTTCGAGGTAGTCGCGGCTCGGGTTGGGGAAGGCGATAAAGTCTTTAAAGCTGTGGTAGCGCCCGCCTGGGATCAAACATTCGGTCGAGCTGATGTTCAGGTTTTCTTTGAGCATCACCAACATGTGTTCGGGCATTTCTTTGTCATAAACTAAGCGCACCGGCTCGGCGGTCAGACGTTTTTTCAATCCCTTAGTCATTTTTTCGAGCTGAGTTTGCTCTAGCTCGTCGGTGATATCAAAATCGGCATCGCGGGTTAATTTCATCGAATACACTTCGATGGCATCGTACTCGAAGAAGGGGCCAAAGAGTTCATCCACGCAGTGGCGAATAATGTTATCTAATAAAATCAGATACTTTTTCGCTTTACTCTTTTCAGCGGGGAGTTCGATAAACCGCGGTACGTTTTTAGTGGGCACTTCGACTAAGGCGTATTGACGGCGAGCCTTAGTGAACAAACACACGCATAAATAGGTGGCGTCATCGTTGATTTGTTTGATCAAATCGCGATTGTTATTGACGATAAGCGGGGCGATATGGCGTTTAAATTGATCACGAAAATGCTTTTTCAGCCAGTCGCTGTGGAACTCGCTTAATTGTTTCTCATTGATTAACAAAATATTACGACGCACTAGCTCGCGCATTAAATCCGTGTATATGCCGTCGAACCTTTCTTGCAATGCCATCACTTTCGATTGGATTTTTGCCATTAAATGGCGACTGTTGCTGCGACCTTCCTGCAGGGATGACAGTAGAATCGAGCGCCTGACCGCAGCCACGCGTACTCTAAAAAACTCATCCATGTTATTGGAAAATATCCCTAAAAAGCGCACTCGCTCCACTAAAGGAACATTGGGATCGCAGGCTTCTTGCAATACCCGCTCATTAAAAGACAACCAAGAGAGTTCTTTATCAATCGAAAGTTTATCGGTATTCGGGGACACTGCACAGCTCCTTTAAGCAAGCGTCATGGCGCAATATACAATAGCATTCATCCGCCTTTGTGCAATCAGATTTACTGCCTACAAGTGAAGGAATTTCAATGATAAATACTGCGTACACGCCAAAATCAGTCTGGGATTTATCTGGGATAAAGATACGAGGGAAATATGTCAGCTTGATGACGAGTGTGACAGAAATATGACCTTAAGATGATCATCTTGGATTGAGCTCAAACTCTGCCCGTGCAACTGCGCTTTACCCATTGAGCCCGCTATACTCGCTGCCAGTTTGCGAGTCAATCCGGCAGGGTTAACTCCTTGGGCATTATCGCAAACTATGTTATCTTGCTCGGCTTTTTTATCGCGGGAGTAAAAGGTATGTTTGTTGGATTTGATTATGGTAGTGCTAACTGCGCCGTAGGGATCATGCAGGGCGATGATGTGCAGTTATTGGCGTTATCAGAGCAATCAGCTTATTTACCTTCGACCTTATATGCGATGGACAGGGAGCTGATCGCCGAGGCGGTTTATCGTGGTCTTCCCACTGAGTTAAAAGCTGATTACGCCAAAAAGCGCGCCGCACAATTGAGCCGCGCCCGCATGGTGCGCCATGAGTTAGCTCTCGATGCTGACGTTCAGGCCGTGTTTGTCGGTGAGCAGGCGGTAAGCGCGTATTTAGAGATGCCGGAGGAGGGATTCTATGTCCGTTCGCCAAAATCCTTTTTAGGCGCGACGGGACTTAGACCCGAGCAAGTGGCCCTGTTTGAAGACATAGTTACCCTGATGATGCAGCACATTAAAGTGCGCGCCGAATCTGTGTTAGTTGAAAAGGGGCTTGCTAAACAAGGGCCTGCAGCGACGATTACCCATGCGATTATTGGTCGCCCGGTGAACTTTCAAGGCATAGGCGGTGAAGAGAGTAACCGTCAGGCCGAATCCATTTTGACCTTAGCGGCAAAACGTGCGGGTTTCGTCGACGTTGATTTTTTGTTCGAGCCATTAGCGGCGGGGATGGATTATGAAGCGAGCTTGACCGATAACAAAACCGTGCTGGTTGTCGACGTGGGCGGCGGTACAACGGACTGCTCTGTGGTAAAAATGGGACCCGCCCATCAACAAAAAGCGGATCGCAGTGAAGATTTCCTCGGCCATAGTGGTCAGCGTATCGGCGGTAACGATCTTGATATCGCCCTTGCAATGAATGCCTTTATGCCGCACTTTGGTTTAGGCTCTTTAATGACCAATGGCAAACCTATGCCCAGTAAAGCTTTTTGGAATGCGGTGGCGGTAAATGATATTAGCGCCCAGCGGGAATTCAGTACCTTAAGCAGCCGTAAACTGATTGATGAATTGGTGAAAGAAGCCGAGCAGCCACAGTTACTCAACCGACTGTTAAAAGTGCAACAACAGCAGCTAAGCTATCAGTTGGTCCGTCAAGCCGAACGCGCCAAAATTGCCCTGTCGGATGTTGAGAATACTGATATTAATCTCGATTTTATCGAAGCGGCGCTGCACGCGGGTGTAAGCCGTAATTTGTTTGAGAATGCTATCGAGCCTTCACTGACAAAAGTAGAAGCCCTGATGCACCAAGCGCTCGCGCAAGCGGCAAAAACCTTAGCGGCTGACGGCTTAGCTCAAGACTCTTTGACTCACGAGAATGTATCTTCCGACAATGCTGCAGAATGCAAACCCGATGTGATTTATGTGACCGGTGGTACGGCGCGAAGCCCTGCGATCTACGCGAAAATCGCCGGTATCTATCCCGATATTCCGGTTGTGGTCGGCGATCACTTTGGCTCTGTGACTGCAGGGCTAACTCGCTGGGCACAAAAGCTATTTGCAAAATGAATTAGCTTAGAATTTAAATATATAACAGGGAGTTATTATGTATCGAATTTTATTGTTAGGTATCTTCATCATACTTTCAGGTTGTGGTTCACTCGATAAGCAATCTATTTTAGTTAATGCTGGAGATACTAAGGAACAAGTGCTTAATATTATGGGGTCACCTGATGATCGTCAGTTCCAAGGAAAGAATGAGGCATGGCAATTTTGTAAAACTGGGGCTGGTTTTGGTTATCATGATTACCGTATTTTTTGGTTTTTCGATGGTAAAGTTACAGGTGTAAATTCCTATAAAAGTACTCGTCCAGGCGTTTCTTGTGTCACTGATATTAAACCCATTAACTGGGAAGATGCGCCAGATGTCACACTTGAAATCCGTAAGAGATAGTTTTGTTTTTTTATACTTTATTTGGTTCGTCATATTTAGGAAGTAATAATGAAAACTCTGTTGAAGTGTGCGTTTGCCGCCACTGTGGGCTTTTTGCTCGCGGGTTGTGGTGACGATGTAGGTAAGGTGAGCTTAGGGCTTTTTACCACTAAAGATGTGATCATTGATGCTAAGCACGATCCTAAAATTCCTGGGGTGACTTGCCATATTAGTCGTATCGAAGCCAATTTAGATTTTGCCGATCCATCGGATATGGGCATAAGTTGCCGTCAAACGGGGCCAATTAACGCGGCCGATTTGGCTAATATCGACATGGGTAAACACGGCGAAGTGATTTTCACCGAATCCCTGAGTATTTTGTTCAAGTCATTAAAAGTGCGCCGAATTTATGATGCACAGAACCAGACTCTGCTGTATTTGTCCTATTCGACCAAAGAGACCAACGGCAGCCATAAACATGCCCTTTCGACAGTGCCGCTTTATGGCTCTGCCGCTTGGGTTGACCCTGCGTTGAGTGCTGTAGCGAAAGTGAATTAATCGCCGAAGAGTTTGTGGTTTGGTTGTACCTTGGCTGTAGCATTGATATTTGAAATAAGTTAAATATGCAGTAAGGTAAATTTACTGTCAGTGTTGATAAGAGAAAGGGGCGGAATGTTGATTCCGCCCCTTTTTGTTTTTATAGGCTGCTAGCATTTAGTCGCTAATGACATAACGCAATAAATATTAGCCCTCTAACGACCTCGCTGAATTCCTATCACGATCTTTATCGCTACTTAGCTTTGGCCGCCAGTACTGCATTAAAGCGGTCAAACCCTGCGCTGAGATCGGCAATTAAATCCGCGGGATCTTCTAAACCAATATGCAAACGAATTAACGGTTTGCTCGCATCCCACTTGGTCGCCGAGCGGATTTTTTCAATGCCGAAAATACCGAGGATTAAACTCTCGTAGCCGCCCCAAGAAAAGCCCATCTTAAAGTGACTCATATTCTCAACCAGTGCGGTGACCGCATCGGCATCGCCTTGTTTCAATACAAAGGAGAACAAGCCGTTGGAGGCGCTAAAGTCGCGTTTAAAGAACTCATGGCCTGGGCAGGTATCAAACGCCGGATGACGCAGATGATCGACTTCTGGTCGGGTTTTCAACCAGTTGGCCACTTGTAGGGCATTTTTTTCATGCTGCGCCATACGCACGCCTAAGGTGCGCAGGCCACGGGCGGCAAGGTACACATCATCAGGGGAGGTGGTTTGTCCCATCAAATAGCTGTGTTCGCGCAATTGTGGCCAGTATTTTTCGTTGGCAGTGGCCGTGCCTATCATCACATCTGAGTGACCGACGATATATTTGGTTGCCGCTTGAATCGAAATATCTACACCCATTTCAAAGGGCTTGCTGTTGATTGGGGATGCCCAAGTGTTGTCCAGCATAGTAATCAGCCCATGTTCGTGGGCGATGCGGCACAAGGTCGGCACATCTTGTACTTCCATTGTGATGGAGCCTGGAGACTCTAAAAACAACACTTTAGTATTGGGGCGAATAAGGTCGCCAATGCCCGCGCCAATCAGCGGATTGTAATAAGTGGTTTCGATACCAAAACCGCCGAGAATATGGGTGCACAGATCCCGCGTTGGCTCATACACGCTATCGACCATCAACAGGTGATCGCCCGCTTTTAAAAATGACAATAACGCCGCACTGATCGCCGCCGCGCCAGAGGGATACAGCGCTGTACCGACGCCGCCTTCTAATTCGGCAATCGCCGCTTGAAACGAAAAATGAGTTGGGGTGCCACGGCGGCCATAAAACATCTCGCCGTTGGTTTTATTTTTCGCGGCGTGGCGCATTTCATCCATGGTTTCGAAGACGATAGTCGAAGCACGAAAAACGGGCGGATTGATCACGCCTTTGGTCCATTTTTTGTCTCGACCTAAGCTGACGATTTGGGTGGCTTGATGATGTTTATCTGTCATTGGATCATTACCTTGGCATTTAGGTTGAACGAATAGGTTGAACAATGTTGGAGAAGAACCATTGGAGATATCTAATCTATTGTTATGGCGGTCATCTTAGCATCTGCGCGCAGAAATGACAGGAGGCGCGATGATGAGTTTGACTCATGTTATTGGCGCCTGTCCCTTCGGTCTTTAGATTATGACGCAGGGCTCAAAGGCAACGTGACTCATAATTTAAAGGCAGTGTGACTTTAGCTCAAAGGCTGCGTGATTCTTAGCTTAATGGCAAGGTTACTAGGATATCGACGCCATTATGCTCGCTGCGATTGCGGGCGAGGATTTGTCCTTGGTGGAACTCGGCGACCAATCGTGCGATATACAGACCTAAACCGAGATGAGGTTTGTCTTGGGCTTGATTTATCCGCACCGACACCATGGAATCGAAAATCTGCTCCGACATATCAACGGGCAGTTCTGGCCCTAAGTTACTGATAAGCAATGTGGCTTGCTTACCGACTTGGGTGAGCGTGACTTCGATGGCGCTGCCTTTATCGCAAAATTCAATCGCGTTAGCGATAAGTTTGTCCATCAACTGGGCGATATATTCCGGTACACCTTGCATCATCAATGGTTGCTCGGGCACTTTTACACTAAAGCCTTGTTCTGGATAGGTCATTTGATAACCTTGCATACAACCACTGACCACTTGGGAGAGTGGGAATTTAGTGATATCGGCCTGCGTTAAACTCTGCTCTAAGCGCGTTGCTTCGCTCATGTTATTTAAAATCATGCTTAAGCGGCTGACACCTTCTTGGGCGCGGTCGACATATTTCTGCGTGTCTTTATCTAAGGTTTGCAGGTTTAAATGCTCAAGGGATGAACGCACAACCGCCACGGGCGTGCGCAGCTCATGGGACAGGCGCGACGACATGTTTTCTAGATAATGGGTGTATTGACCAAGCCGTCCGACAATGCTGGAAAAACTGCGGGACAGATCGCCAATTTCATCCCGTGCTTTAGACGGTTTGAGGTGATTACGTACGCGGCCTTGGCTATCAATGGCATTTTCGGCCTCATCGCGCAGTTTACGGATACGGTTAGAAATGCTCGAAGCGAAGAAGAACAGCGCCAAGGTGCCCATGCTCATAATGGTCAAAATCACGTTAAAGAGTTTTTCCAGCGCGCGGTTACGCAGAGTGCGAATTCCGTGGGTGGTTTCTTCGGCGACAACGGCGCCCATCACATTGTTATCAATCCAAATAGGGCTGGCGGCAGCGAGCACCACAGCTTTGTTGTCTGGGGTTAAGCGCCAAGTTGAGCTTTGCTGACCCGCAAGGGCTTTTTGGATATGACTGCCATCAAGCTCGGTGGAGTCTTGTAAGGAATCAATAAAGTCTTTGGGCGGCTTAGTGAGGATTTTATAGTACAGCGGATGCAAGTAATCGCGCTTGAAAGTTTCCCACAACGTGGTGCTCTTTTCATCTTCTAAGGTGCGGGTCCACACGCTGTCATTGGCACGAATATCGCCCGATTTTGCCAGTACGCGGCCGTGCTTATCGACCACCCAAATGCGTGAGCTATAGTGGCTCATACCTTTGATAATGTTTTCAATTTCTGGCGATGGCACCAACACAGTGCCGAGATTATCGACCGTATCTAAGGCCGAGGTGCCGACAACGGCTGCCACATCGCGGTTTTTGCTGTCGTTAACATCGGAGATGGCAAAACCGAGTTTGCTGCCGACCATGTCTAAGGGAATACGCAGCTCGACATTGTAGCCCACATCTGTGGTCGCCCATTGTCCTTGGATGCGCACTTCAGGTTTGACGGGCACGGTTTGCTTAGGATTGGCAGGTAACTCGAAGGCGCTGATCCAGCCCGGTTGGGTGGTGGCGACGATATAGCGTTTGAATTTATTGTCGGGGGCGAGGGTCGCAATCGAAAGATGATCGTTTCTATCAACACTTAACGCATTTTTACCGCGCAGCACTACTGTGGGGTCAACCACTTGGAAGAAGGCATAAAGGTAGCCGTCGTACTGGCCGACCATGTGGGTAAAGCTTAAGGTCAGCGGTGCGTTGGGATCGGCGCGCATGATCTGATGCGCCTCACCGTACTGGATAAATCTGTGCTGATACTCTTCCCATTCGTTAAGTTTGCCGTCGAGCAGAATCGCCCCATTGAGTTGATAGGCGTACAGATCGCGACTCTTTTCCACTTGCTTTAAAAAGCTCGCTTGTCCATCGAACAATTTCGGCCGTTCGTGCAGCGCGGTGGCCAGTGCCTGAGTCGTGCCTTCTAAGGTGCGTTCTTGACCGTGGCGAAGATACTTTTCCATCTCCCACACATATTGATACCCCAGCCAAGGTAGGCAGAGCAAAAACAGGCTAAGGCCGATGACTTTAGTGCGTAGACCAAAGGGGAAACGTGTCATAAGTTAGGGATCAGCCTCAATGGGATCAAAAGTGTATTGGTTCAAGGTTACGTGCATCAAGGTATCGCGAGAGTTCAGGCTAAGCTGTCCCAGCGATAACCCATGCCATAAACCGTATCGATACAATCAAACTCAGGCGCGGTGGCGATGAACTTCTTGCGAATACGTTTCACATGGGAAGTGATTGTGCTGTCATCGACAAAAATCTTCGCCTCTTGCATTAATTCATGGCGACTGCGCACATGGCCCGGGTGTTTGGCTAACGCGTGCACCATCCAAAATTCGGTGACGGTAAGCTCAATCGGCAACTGGTTCCAATAGACTTGCATGCGATTGGCATCAATCGTCAGTGGGCCACGTTCGAGCAGGTTTTCCTGCGCCGTTTGGCTGGCCGCAAGCTCGGAGCGGCGAAACAAGGCCGCTAAGCGCGCAGTTAAATGGGGGAAACTCACTTCTTTACTCAAGTAATCATCGGCGCCTAAACGCAGGCCACAAACAGTATCAAAGTCACTGTCACGGGCGGTCAAAAAGATGATCGGCAGCGTGCTCGACATAGCGCGTAAAGACTGACACAGCATAAAGCCGCCGTCGATTTCATTGCCTAAGCCGATGTCGATAATGGCTAAATCCGGTAAACGAGTATTAAAGGCCAACATGGCCGATGGTCTGTCGGCATAGGTTTGCACGCTGTAACCGTGTTGTTGCAGCACGTCCTTGTAATTCTCGCGAATGGCGGCTTCATCTTCCACTATGGCGATACGCTTCATAGAGCCCTATTCCTATTGACTTGGGGGAGTAAGTTTTCGTGACTATACAGGATTTTACCCGAGATAAAAGGCCACAAATGCAATTGCCATTTTGTTGCCACAATTGATAGTTGCATTGCCATTTTCCATCCCTGCTCATGCCATTCCACTTGTGTTTAATAGCCTCATTCAGTTTGCACCCGTTTTGACCTCATGGGGGTTTGAACTTGTTGTTCAGGTTCGAGTGCAAGCTCAGCTAATAATCAAAAAGGAATGAGATGATGAAAAAGACACTAATTAATCTGTTGGTTTTGAGTTTATTAAGCGCGCCAGTCGCCAGTGTGTCGGCGCGGGTTTCACTGCAAAACCAAGCTCAAGGACAGGAGCGCAGCTTAGATAATGATGTCGATGCCAGCGGTATGGCGATGGATGGTGAATACGCCAATGAGGACGAACAGCCAGAAGCCTTAATTGGCCTCGGTGGTGGTGCATTAGTGGGCGCGTTAGTCGGTGGCCCAGTGGGGGCCATTATTGGCGCGTTCACTGGCACCTTGATTGGTAAGTCGGTTAGCGACACAGACACGCTGCACGTTCAGCAAAGACAGATCAGCCTGCAAGAGTCGCAATTATCCGAGTTGAGTGTAAAGCAACAAGCCGCCGAAAAACGCGCCAGCGAATATGCCAAGGCGCAGCAAGAGCTTGATGAATTGCTATCCGCGCAACGTCAATTACTCAGTGAGCTCGCCCTAGGGCTAAACGTGCAGTTTCGCACTGGTTCCTCTGAGGTCGAATCGCATTTTTTGCCCCAATTAGATGATGTGGCCGAGGTGATGAATCTGTCGCCTGAGCTTAATTTGGAATTGAAAGGCTATGCCGATCGCCGCGGGGATGTGAGCTACAACCAAGCCCTTTCTGAGCAACGTTTACTGGAAGTCCGTGGCTACCTGATTAAGCAAGGCGTCGCCGCTGAACGCATGACAACACAAGCCTTTGGCGCTTTATCGCCACTGCAAGCGGAGCAGGACAGGGAATCGGATGTGTTCGATCGCCGTGTGACCTTGACCTTACAGCCTCATTCAACCTTGATGGCAACGCGCACGGCGCAATAGCAGTCGATGTTAGTCGTCCATTCTAAGCCGTCAATTTAGAACATTCATTTTAACGACTGCGAACGTCAGTCCATATTAGTTAATAGAAAGAAGGAAGCCTTTGTGATGATCACAGGGAAAAGGGTAAAAGAAATCAGCGAAAGCTTAGCGATATTAATGATCAGTGCCGCCGTATGTTGGGGCTTGCCTTTTGTGGCATTAGCCTCACCCAATAGCACGGGCACATTGTCTGAACCGCAGAATATTGCTTCGGCGCTGGTCGACGAAAATACTGTTCAAAGTACGGCAGAATCACAGGTCATTAATTACGATGACATTACTCAGGGGTTGTTGCTTTATCGTCAGCCGAGCGGCGCTTGGGTGCCATCTTTGCCACTCGATACACAAGTGTCGATGCAAGTCTCTGGCTTAAGTAATCGCGTTAGCGTGAAGCAGGTTTTTCGCAATAACACTGAGTTTGTGTTGAATGGGCAATATCTGTTCCCGCTGCCCAATGAGGCCGCGGTGGATTCGCTGCGATTACATATCGGCCAAAGGGTCATCGAAGGGCAAATTCATCCTAAGGCCGAGGCTAAGCAGATTTTTGAGCAAGCCAAAGCGGAGGGCAAACGCGCCAGCTTAGTGAGCCAAGAGCGGCCAAATATGTTCACGACCGAAGTGGCCAACCTAGCACCGCAGGAAGAGTTGATTGTCGAAATCAGCTATCAGGAGAGTATAAAATATGAAGATGGCTTATTTAGCCTACGTTTTCCGCTGGTGGTCGCGCCTCGGTATATCCCAGGCCTAACCTCTGACGTAAGTGCTAGCGATTCAAATGAGCCTATGGCACGCCAATCGAGCCGAGTGACCAGCTCGCAGGTGTTTGATGCTGACCGGATTGTGGCGCCTGTGCGGGACGGCGCCAGTGGACGCGATCCTGTGCTCAAGGCGGACATTCAAGTCTTGCTGGCAAAGGGGGTCGATAAGGCGTCAATTGAGAGTCCTTACCATGACATAAAACTCAAGCAAACCAATAGCGGCGGCGTCGATGTGTCACTAGCGCAACGCGTGCCTGCCAATCGTGACTTTGTATTGCAATGGCGCGTACAGCAGGGCACGAGTCCAATGGCTTGGGTGTTTAATCAACAGGGTAAGACCCATAAACCCGATGGCGATAATTTGTCTCAGGACACGCTTGAAACCAGCAAAGCTAACGGCATGAATGAAGATAATTACAGTCTCGTCATGGTGTTGCCTCCTAAGGTCGAAAAGAGCACCCAACCGAGTTTGCCCCGTGAATTAATTTTGGTGATTGATACTTCGGGCTCTATGGCGGGGGATTCTATCGTTCAAGCCAAAAATGCACTGCTTTACGCATTAAAAGGACTCAAGCCCGAGGACAGTTTTAACATTATCGAATTTAACTCCAGTCTGTCTCAGTTTTCAGCGACATCATTACCGGCGACTTCGTCTAATTTGTCCCGTGCCCGTCAATTTGTGAGCCGTTTACAAGCCGATGGTGGCACCGAAATGGCGCTGGCACTGGATGCTGCCTTGCCAAAATCTTTGGGCAGTGCCCCGCCCGATGCAGTGCAGCCTTTGCGCCAAGTGATCTTTATGACCGACGGCTCTGTGGGCAATGAGCAAGCCTTGTTTGATTTGATCCGCTACCAAATCGGTGAGAGCCGCTTGTTTACTGTCGGCATAGGCTCAGCGCCTAATTCTCACTTTATGCAAAGGGCGGCAGAGCTGGGTCGTGGCACTTTTACTTATATTGGCAAAGTGGATGAAGTCGACGCGAAGATCAGCGCCTTGCTGAGCAAAATTCAATATCCCGTATTAACCGATATTCAAGTGCGTTATGACGATGGCAGTGTGCCCGATTACTGGCCGTCACCGATTGCAGATTTGTATCGCGGCGAGCCTGTGCTTGTGAGTCTAAAACGCAGCGCCCGTGAGCCGCAGGAATTAGTGATCTCAGGTCGCCAAGGGCATAAAAACTGGCAACAGTCGTTATCGCTTCAGGACAACTCAGCGGGACTTATCACTAATCAAGGTGCGGGTTTAGATTTACTGTGGGCGCGTAAACAGATTGGTGCATTGGAGCTGAGTAAAAATGGCGCAAATGATGACAAGGTAAAGCAGCAAGTCACGGCTTTGTCGATGAATTATCACTTAGTCAGCGCTTATACCAGCTTAGTGGCGGTGGACTTAACCCCCATAGATTCAACTGCAATGAGCCGCGATGCCGTGGTGCGTCAGCACTTGCCCTTAGGTTGGCAGCCTTTTGGTGCCTTGCCACAAACTGCGACCTCGAGCCGTTTGGATATGTTATTGGGTGCGCTGACCTTGCTGTTGGCCTTGGTACTTATGGGATCGATTCTGCGACAAAAACGTGAAGAGAAGGCGGCCATGATGGCGCTTGCCTGTCATCGATGAACCATGAATCATGAACGACGAGTAAAGCCCGATGAGCAAAGGTAGAACACAGCGATTTTTAGTGGTGGGATTATTTTTAATTGGCGCAACATTGTTAGGAAAGGGACTCTATATGCAAGCTAAAGCACACTTTGCCCAGTATTTGATTGAACAGGCGTGGACTAAAACCTTAGCCGATGGACAATCTCATAAGCCTTGGTCATGGGCGGATACTTACCCCGTGGCAAAGCTGTCCATTTATCGTGAGCAAGCGGCTAATAGCGATATTGAAGCCGAGCTTAATGACAGTTTATATGTGTTGGCGGGGGCTTCAGGGCGAAATTTGGCCTTTGGTCCGAGTCTAGTATTGTCCAGCGCGCCAGCGGGGCAAAAAGGCAATACTGTGATTGCCGGACACAGGGACACACATTTTGCGATCCTCAATGGCATGGCGGTGGGGCGCCGATTATCGCTGCAGACGCTTAAGGGAAATAACATTATTTATGAAGTAGTTGCGACTCAGGTGGTGCATGAAACTGAAACGCAGTTTATGGCGCCATCCGCTGATAATCGCTTAACCTTAATCACTTGTTATCCGTTTGATGCGCTTCAAGGTGGCGCCGAACTGCGCTTTGTGGTGCAGGCGATACCGGTTGAGGATGAGTCAATGGATACGGCTAGTGCCGATGTTTCAGCTTCAATAGGGAATGGGATACAAGGGAAGGTTGCTTCTGGAACGCGCAGCTTTACTCATTAGGTCGCACGTTAATTTAAGCCTTAGCGCAATCTTCAACCAAAGCGTTAAGGCTGCTTTGAGCTAACAATGTCAACATTAATAATGTGGATTAAATCATGCTGACCAAATAGTGCTTATCAGTAACCGCCAAATGAGCGTCTTTTAATCATCCCAGCCTGAAGCCGAATCATCGGCGTCAGGCTAATTCATTACGTTCCAGTTAGCATAATCAAGCCATCACAATCAGTTGCTGATCGGTAACACACGATTTCGACCTAAACGTTTAGCGTCATAAAGTAATTTATCTGCCGCTTCAATTAATTGCATGCCCGTTTGTTTTTCTTGCCATTGGGCAACCCCAAATGAGGCACTGATATTATTGATGCGCTCGTCTTTACGTCTGTCTTTCAAACTGAGCTTTTCGAGTCCACGGCGCATGGCTTCGGCCAGTTGCCTTGCAATTCGTAACTGACTTTTAGGCACAATAATCACAAATTCTTCACCGCCAAAACGATACAGTTTCGCGCCATCGCGGCAGGATTCCTGTAGCCGTTTCGCCACGGCGCGTAACACTTGGTCGCCAAGCTGGTGGCCGTAGGTGTCGTTAAACATTTTAAAATGGTCGATATCGGCCAAGATCAAGCAGGTGCCTAAGGGCGCTTGGGCCAACATGCCGGCAAAATCGCTGTCGAAGGCGCGGCGATTAAAGCAGCCAGTCAGCGCATCGTAGAGCACATCTTTTTCTGTCTGTTCTAGCTTTTTCTTTAGCGCATCGATTTCGGTTTGCGCTTTCTGCAATTGTCCGGTAAAGAACTCAGTGCTCGAGCGAATATTGTCTGACTCTTTCACTAAACTGCGCACCAGATCGAGCACTTGCTCAACACTAAAACCCTCGTCTTCGATGCGGTTGAGCTTTTCAAAATTACTCTCGATGCGCGACTGGAATTCATTGGCATCCAGATTGGTATCTTTGAGCGATTGGGACAGCTCAGTCACCATAGCATCCAGATTCTGGCGCATTTCGCGGACATCGAGTTCAACGGGATCGGCAACATACTGGCGATATAAGAGTTCGCTACTCACAGGAGGACAAGTGTTGTACTGAGCGATAACGGTATCGAGTCGTTGATTTAATTCGGGATTCTGTTCACCAACATAAGTGTACCAAAGCGCATAGTTAACCGGGGTGGTCGGAATTTTATGTTTGAGCATCAGAGGCACTGCTTTTTTGAGATTCAGTGCAGCGGCTTGTAATAACTCTAGCGACATATTGTTACCTTACTTAATGAAAATGCACGGATATTTTAAGATTTTCGCTATTTTATTCTGTTGTTATCTGTTCAAGGCTAACCACAAGTACCTCGGCTCGATGAAGGCATGAACACCGTTTGTGCTTGGGCTGCAGCGACTCCGTTTGCGCTAAGACTTCCATCATAAACTAAAGATGATATGGTAAAGTCTATCCTTAAAATCAAATAATGATAATAACTTGGGAGAAAGTTGTGAAAAATATCATCTTAGCCACAAGTCTGATGGCCACTATCTCATTACCCGTTTTAGCTGAAACCGCATTTGTGCAAAGCCTCGATCTCGCGCAATACCGAACCGATGTTAAAACCTTAGCCAGTGATGCCTTCGGTGGACGTGCGCCTTTGTCTGAAGGTGAGACCTTAACTTTAGACTATTTAGTGAAAGCATTTAAAGATATGGGTCTCAAACCCGGATTTGGTGACAGTTATCTGCAGGCCGTGCCTTTGGCGCAAATTAGCGCAGATCAAAATATGCAGCTTGATATCGGCGGACTTAAATTTGCCAATGGCAGTGAATTTACCGCGAGAACCCAAAGAATCGCTGAAACCGTGAGCCTGAATAAAAGCGATGTGGTGTTTGTCGGCTACGGGATCAACGCGCCCGAATATGGCTGGAATGATTACCAAGGGTTAGATCTAAAAGGCAAAACCGTTATCGTGCTTGTGAATGATCCAGGCTTTGCGACTCAAGACCCTGCGGTATTTAAAGGCAATGCCATGACCTATTACGGTCGCTGGACTTATAAGTATGAGGAAGCCGCGCGTCAAGGCGCCGAGGCTGTGTTTATTGTCCATGAAACCGCGCCTGCCGCCTATGGCTGGGGTGTGGTGCAAAACTCCAACACGGGCACTAAGTTCACTCTGGTCGATGCCAAGAATAACCAAGGCCAAGTTGGCGTAATGGGTTGGGTTCAGCACGAAACTGCGCAAAAAATCTTTACTAAAGCAGGATTGGATTTTGATACCTTAAAGCAGCAAGCTGCCAAGCCAAACTTTAAGGCGATCCCACTTAAGTTGAGCGCCCAGCTCACGTTAAACAATAAAATTGAACGCGCTGAGTCCCATAACGTTGCGGCTTTACTGCCCGGCAAAATGCGCCCCGACGAAGTGGTGATGATGCATGCCCATTGGGATCATCTTGGTACTGTGATTGAAGGCGGTAAGTCAGAAATTTTAAACGGAGCTGTCGATAATGCCAGCGGTGTGGCGGGGGTTTTAGCCTTGGCGCGTTACTTCAAACAGCAAGCCAAGATGGCACCACTGGATCGCTCGGTGCTCTTCAGCGCCTTTACGGCGGAAGAAACGGGTCTGATTGGAGCGCAGCATTTTGCTCAGCATCCGAGTGTGCCAACGAAAAACATCGTCGCCTTTTTAAATATCGATGGCATGAATGTGAATAAGGGCGTGGATTACATTTTGCGTTATGGTGAAGGCGTATCTGAGTTGGAGCAATACTTAGATAACGCCGCGAAGGCCCAAGACCGTTTAGTTAAAGGTGATCCAAGACCGCAGAATGGGTTGATGTTTAGATCGGACCACTTTGCGCTGGCACAACAAGGTGTACCTGGATTGCTATTTATGAGCCTTGGGGATACCGATCCTGATTATATCGCCCATAAATATCACAAGCCTGCCGATGATTATGATCCAAGCTGGAATTTAGGTGGTGTAAGCCAAGATCTAGATCTCATCGCCAGTATGATTACCAGCTTAGCCAATAGTACCGATTGGCCCAATTGGCTTGAGTCATCTGACTTTAAAGCCAAGCGCGAGCAAGATGGGCGTAAATAGTGTTAATGAGTTGAATTATGAGGGCGCCAGTAGGTGCCCTTATTTTTAGCACTGATTTTAGCTGGGGATTGAGCGATAGTTTAGCTAGGCGTAGCGATTTAGTACAATAAAGTCTTAATAGAATGTGTTTGAATTAAAAAGAATAACTGATGGAAAGCATAGGGCCGATAAAGCTGTAATAGATATTGTAATCGGCGATTTGAGTGTCTTTATTCGGCGAGTTTTGGGCGATATCCACATCAACTTTGTAGTAGTTATAGGCCACACTCATACGCCAGTTTTGGGTGATTTGTGCATCAACACCGACTTTAATATCAACGAGCTCGCCTTTTACATCATTGAGTGTGATGTAGAAATACTGTGCATGGCTGGTGACTTGCCAACCGGGAACAAATTCATACTGACCATAAATACCAAAGTCCGGCAGTGGTGCAGTGACATTTTCATCAACAATACGCGGGATCGCTTGGCTACCACAGACGTTATTGAGTAATTCTGACGAAGCGCAAACCCCAATCACACCTTCAAAACCTGTCTTGATAAACATAGTGTGCAAACCAAATGACAGACCCACATCATAGTTACTGCCTTGAAAGACATCATAACCATAGCCTAAACGCAGTACATCGATGTTTAGGGTTGAACTGAGCTTACCGCCGGCTTTGATATCGTAAATGGTGTCGTTGATTTCGAGCTGGAAGGGTTTGGCTAAGGCTTGGGTATCGGCGCTGCGGTGGAGTTGTTTCCAGTCGAGGTAGATATTGTGCCGCTCGTTGAAGTGATAATTTAACTCGATAAAAGGCAGGAATTCGTTTTCAGCGAGTTTGAGATCAGATTCATAATCTAAGGTGAAGTTATTACCCGAAACTGGGTTAGTGACTTCCATATTGGTGTCTGATTGCGAGTAGAAGCCGCCTAATTGAATAGTAAAGTCATCGGCTTGCACTTGAGTGCTGACGAGTGACGCTATGATGAGGGGTAACAGGCGAATCGACATGTTAAGGAGTAACTCCAGCATTATTCTTATTATGTTTAGCGATAAGGTCAGACTTTAGTGCCATAAAAAATCGACATTTGGAGTTTAACAGCAAATTTCGCGATGTGAATAAAATGTTTTAAAAAATGCAAAAATTTGTGATTTAAAACAAAAGTAGGACTTATTTTAGCGGCATTGAATGAAATTTGAGCGAAACATCACATCAATTGTGGATTGAAGGCTAACGCAAACGGTAAGGGAGGGACTGGTGCTACCTAGAAATGACTTCAGTATTGCAGCTTTGCTTGTGGCGCGAGATGCCAATGGATGTGAAACATGATAAATGGGGGATAGTAATCAATTTAAGAATATCTAGCGGCGTGATACCGCTAGATATTGATATTATATCGCTGGTTCGCTATTTAGGCTCGATAACGGGCGTCACAGACGTTTCTACATTGTCAGTAATGACCACTTTGGGGCTACTTGGCTCATCTTTATTAAACATGCCTAAACGGATGCGAATAAAGTGTAAAATTTGCGCGGCAATATCCACATTCAAACAGGATTCTAAGCCTTCAAATCCTGGGGATGAGTTTGCTTCGCAAATTTTGTAATGGCCGTTATCAAACAATAAATCGATACCCGCAACATCGAGATCGAGAATATTGGCTGTTTGCGTGGCAAGCCATTCAATTTCAGGAGTGATCTGAAATGGACGCGCTGAGCCGCCGGCACTGACATTGGCTTTAAAGCTGTCTTCTTGACCACGCCTTTCGTAGCAACCTGCAACACGACCACCGATGGTAAATACTCGAAGATCGCGGCCATGGCTGTTAGCGATAAACTCTTGCAGAATAATGTTAGCGTTTTTGTTGGTCGCTTCAATTAACTGCATTAGATCGTCAAATTCACGTGCCTTATGGGATAAAAACACACCGCTGCCCTGTGAGCCAGAAAGCGTTTTAATCACCACAGGAAAGCCGAGATGGCGCTCTACGAGGGCTATATCAACGGGGAACTTAACCAACATAGTTTTAGGCGTAGGCAAATTCTTCTCGGCCAACAATTGCTGGGAGAATAATTTGTCTTTAACGATTTCAATGGCTTTAGAAGGATTGAGGCAATACACCCCTAATCTTTCTAAGTGGCGAATAATGGCTAAGGCAAAGTAAGTTGTGCCTGATCCCATTCGCGGAATAATAAAATCGGGCAGCTCGACGGCTTGCCCATTCAATAAAATACTCTTGTTATCTTCTCTGGTGACAGTCAGATCAAATTCATCAGGTGCGTAAACTTCCAACTGTATGTTGTCGGCTTTTGCTGCCGCCAGTAGACGCTCAATTTCATACCATTCAGGTTTTAGCTGAGTCGCGGTTTCTTTATATAAAATCCAACCACGCATTTAGTAGCAAACCTTAATCTTCATTCTTTATCCTCGGGTTCAGGTTCATCCTGAACATCATCTTCAATATCAAATACAGCCTCGGCCTCAACTTCTATCTCGGGCTTGGTTGCAGGCAAATGCACTGTACCAACCACGGCATAAAAGGGTTTCCCCATGGCGAGCCTGCGATACTTTACCCAGATCTGCTCTAACAAGCTACTGGGCGCGATATTTCCTTTGGCGACTTCCACAAATTGGGCTTCATCGGAGGTGCAGGGCAAGGTTTTACCTTCGGCTAAATTCTTCATTGCATGACCATGCAATTCAAGCAGTTCAGCTTCCTTATTAGTAAAATCGCCGCTTCGTTTGAAGCCTTTGGGGAAATTCGCGTCGTCGTAGAAACGTTTTTGCGAGACAAAACTGGCAGCAGCTGAGCCGTTAAACGTCTCAGAACCCTTGTTAGCGTTTAAAAAAGACTGTTCAGACATGGCAGATACCCTCTAGTTTTTGATATACAAAGATTTGCAACTGGAGTATTGGCTAGTATTATTGATTTATAAATCAAAAAAATTTGCCTATGTTGGTCAAGAATTTTTATGGATACCGATTTACTGAAAACCTTTCTTGAAGTCTCCCGTACTCGCCATTTCGGTAAAGCGGCCGAGAATCTGTATCTCACGCGCAGTGCTGTGAGTTTTCGAGTCAAGCAGCTTGAAAGCATTTTAGGCGTCGCGCTGTTTGAGCGGCAGCGTAATAACATTCAGCCCACACCCGCAGGCGAGCGCATGCTTGGCCATGCCGAGGCGGTATTGACTGCGTGGGAGCGGGCTAAACAAGATGTTTCCCTTAGTCAGTTACAGTCGACTCAGCTTGCCATTGGTGCAGGGCCGAATATATGGGATGCCTATTTGCAAGGTTATTTACAGGGATTGCACGTGGGGCTGCCCGGCGTTGCGCTGCGCACCGAAGTGCTGCCTGCCAATGCGATGACGCGCCAATTAATGGACCGCACCCTCGATATCGCGATTTCATTCGATCCGCCAAAGCTTGATCAATTTGAATTAGTGCAGCTAGGGCAAATTAATTTGTTGTTGGTTTCGAGCCTAAAAGGTCAAACGGTGAATGCCGTGGTGCCGGGGCAATATGTAAAAGTGGATTGGGGGACGGCGTTTAATATTGTTCATGCGCAAGAATATGCGTCACTGCCTGTGCCAACACTGCACACGAGCTCTGCGCGTATCGCCTTGGATTTCATCTTAAATAATGGTGGTTGTGCTTTCTTACCCGAGCATTTGGTGCAGCATGCTTTGCGCAGCGGCGAATTGCATCACGTCTGTGGCGCCAGCGCCATTTCAAGAAATGTGTATGTTGCCTATTGGGCGGAAAATGATCGTTTAGCCCAGATCAAACAAGCCATCGACTTTTTAAGGGACGATGGCTCAGTGTTTGCTCATGCGACTATCTAAAACGTCTGTGTTAAAACACCAGTGGCGCCAATACGACCAGCCAAGTTAATCCACACAGCGCAAGACTCATAAACACGGCAGCCGAGGCAATGTCCTTGGCTTGGCCGCTTAGTGGGTGAATTTCACTGCCGACACGATCGACCACAGCTTCAATCGCCGAGTTTAAAAGCTCAACAATCAACACAATAAACAGTGTAAAAATCAGCAACAAACGTTCAATCGTGCTGATATCAACCCACAAAGCCACGGGTAACATGACGATGGCCAACATTAATTCCTGTCTAAAAGCGGCTTCGTGGACCCAAGCGGCCTTTAAGCCCTTCATCGAAAATCCCGTCGCTCTGAAAATGCGCTTAATACCGTGATTGTTGGCTGGTTTCATAGTGTTTCCAATAGACATTAGCGACAACGCGCTGAGGTGTTGCTCATTCAAACAGGTTTGATAAAACCAACTGTTGTGGATTTTAACATTTGACTGAGTCAATAAATTTGGCCGCAGTATAGCCCGAGATGAAAAGCGCATAAACAATTAACTGAGTAAAATCGTCATCAACATTCGTTGTTAACTTAGGCGCTTAGTGACTTGCGACGCTATTTTAGTGCAACTTTAGCTATGGGTTCTAAGCTTAATGAAGGATATATTGTCAGAGTGAGCAAGGGAATGACTCATACCAACCCGTTACAAGATTTAACATTTTATCGGTTTATCCGCTTTCGGTTTTTCAAACAACGTCTGCTCTTACTCAGTCTACTGATATTCGGTTGTTTAGCCCCAGTGACTTATGCACAAACCTCACCACCTTCGATACAGTTGGCAACCGAGTTTGATGCCCAGCAAGAGATTCATATTCAGGACTTTTTGATTAGCGAAAAACTCGACGGGGTGCGAGGTTACTGGAATGGTCAGGCACTATTGACTCGGCAAGGTAATCTTATTGCTGCTCCAACTTGGTTTATCGCGAATTTCCCGAATTATCCCCTCGATGGTGAATTATGGCTTGGGCGAGGCCAGTTTGAGGCGATGTCGAGCATAGTTCGACAAACCTCAGCCAAGGATGATGACTGGCGCAAAGTGCGATTTATGGTGTTCGATGTCCCTAAGGCGGGTGGCGACTTTCAGCATCGCTATCAATTTGCGTTGACCGAATTAAGTGGTAAATCGCATTATCTTGAAGTCATAGCGCAGTTCCAAGTGGACAGTCTTGAAGCTCTGTATCAAAAACTCGATAGCTTAGTTGCTAAAGGTGCTGAAGGATTAATGCTACATCGCAGCTCCGCGATGTATGTCAGTGGCCGCAATCCTAATTTGATGAAATTAAAACCCTATTATGATGCTGAAGCGACAGTGATCGGCCATATACCAGGGAAAGGTCAATTTGCAGGGCAAATGGGCGCAATAAGAGTGCAAACCCCAGACGGCCGGATTTTCAACATAGGCACAGGTTTTAATCTCGCAGAGCGCCAACATCCTCCCGCAGTGGGTGCAATCATCAGCTATAAATATCTGGGTCTTACCGTAAATGGCTTACCCAGATTTGCCTGTTTCCTGCGGGTACGCGTCGATTTAGATGAGAGTAATAAAGTCATTTCATCGCAAGAAGGAAACTAGCGGGCAGTTCTGCCCGCAATACTAGCTCCGCTAGTATTTAAATTATTACTCGTAAAAAGTGACTGTAGTAAGTAGTTGTTCACTATAACTAAAAATATCGTCTACTGAACTAATGGGATGACGAGTTTCATTTTTATTAGCATCCATTAATCCAAGGTATTTTTGTTTAGCATTAAAGTGCAATCGACATAAAGGCTTACGATTGTTGTCATCTAGTAACACACCAAAGTAGCTTTGTGTATCTCTCGCAATAATTCTATTTACTTCTAATTTTTGTCTCAAGATGGCTTTAATAATATTGAAACCTTCTATTTCTTCATCTGTTGTAATGACTTTAATTTTTTCGTCATCGGAAATTATTAAAGACTCGCTTGAGTTTTTATCTTCAATAACTGGCTTATCTCCACCAATAGCAGATTTTAATCGTTCATTGATACTGTCGCTTAGAAATTGTCTTAGTGCTTTATGCGTAATCTCTGCGAATTGGTGTTTCACTTTGGGTGTGAGAACACCATCGTAGGCTCTTGAGGCAAAAAAGCGGATGAATTCGTCCTCAGGTTCTTTAAACTGCTCGCTTATGATACGTTTTATTTGGCTTAAGTACTTAAGTTCACCTGCTGCACTTACGATGGAATCTACATCGAATGAACTTTTAGTGAGTTTCTTTACTTCAGGAATTAAATGCTCGTCAATATTTTCCAGATCTAGTGTAAGAAATGGTTTTTCATCCATTTTATTTGGAGCATCTAGGTCGGTATAGAACTGATACTCAGTGCCATTTGTCAAAATGGCAAGACGGGCGTTCGTTACTGAAAAATAACGAAATAGCTGAGCAGCATGTTTTATTGATAGTTTTTCGTTGTACTTTTTACATTCTATCAGTATTTGTACTTCGCCATCTTTCATTAAAGCATAATCTACTTTTTCACCTTTCTTACAGGCAGTATCGGCAGTAAATTCCGGAACAACTTCATTGGGATTGAATACGTCATATCCCAAAACTGTATGCAGGAAGGGCATGATTAAGGCATTCTTTGTCGCTTCTTCGGTTTGAAGGCTACTAGCAATTTGTGGGATACGTTTAGAGAGAACATCAATCCTTTCAATAAAATCCATTTCACATTTCCTCTTGTTGTACTCTGTTGCTTATTTTTTATTCCAGTGAATTTGCAGCGGTTTGTAAGTTCATAATCGTTTAAACCGTACATGCAGTTATAAACCTAGCCGATAAAAGAACCATATCAAGTGAAATTATTAGTTTTTGTGGTATTTATCTAGTATTTACAAGTACGGCTGAAGATTTATTAAATAGACCACACATGAATTGTTAAGCAGATACTGAGTGATACCACTTGAGTTCAATGTGTTGCCCCTTATCATATATACAAATCATGTCATATAGAGTGTATTGTAAAAGCATAAAGTGTGATAAGTGGCTGCGCGACAAGTCGAACATGATGTTGATAACCTAGCGAATACTGGCGTATCACGATGAACGTTAATGTATAAATTAAAACAAACCTTCCATATTTACTGATTAATTGGCAATGATTTCACTCCTATGTCGCCTTAATTTGACAACTCAGGCACAAAGCACATTTAATCAATTAATCATGACGATGGATAAGCTTTGACTGTTGAAGGATTGAATGAAATGAAAGAGGCGAGAGTGCAACGCATATTAATGGTGTGTATGGGCAATATCTGCCGCTCACCGACGGCAGAAGCTGTGTGTCGCTTTAAGGTTGCGCAGCGCAGGCTTAATATTGAGGTGGACTCTGCGGGTACTATTGGTTATCACCAAGGGGATAGGCCTGATAGCCGTGCTATGGCGGCGGGGAAAAAGCGGGGTTTTAGTTTCGATGGAATGCGGGCACGGCAGGTTGTGGATGTCGACTTTGAACACTTTGATTTAATTTTGGCGGCGGATAAGGCCAATTTAGAGGATTTGCGTAGACGTTGTCCGCTCGAGTTTCAGTACAAGTTACAGTTAATGCTCTCCTATGCGGATACGCAAGTCACAGAAGTGCCGGACCCTTACTATGGTGGCGAGCAGGGCTTTGAACTGGTGTTGGATTTATTAGAGCAGAGTATGGATGCCTTGCTCGATAAGCTGGCATCAGGTGCACAAAAGTAGTTCCACGTGACAGTATTTGTTAACGTAACATCTCCGTTTATGTAATAAAAAAGCCAGCATATTCAATATTCTGGCTTAAATGTTAAGCTTGATGAATTAACGTAACGATCATAAACATAAAGTCATTAGCACTTTATCTTCAACACACTCCGCGCGTTATTTTCAACGCTCGCAGAGTCGCAAGCTGATTTAGTCGTTATGGCGTTTGCCTGAACGTTTCAGCTTTTCATTAGCCAGTTTGGCTTCTTTCTCGGCTTCTTTTATGGCCATGATGCGGGCGACTTCAATCTTCTCAAGCTCGGCCATCGCTGGCGTTTCTAACGAAAGGAGGCCGATTTTGCCTGAGCGGTATTCATGCAGCAATAACTCAGATGCCTTGTGCATATCAATGCGACCACCGGGACGTAGTGCGCCACGTTTACGGCCAATCGCTTCGAGTAAAGCCACATCATCCTTTGGTAATTCACTGAGGTTGTAGCGCTCACAAATCTCTTTTGGATAAGCGGTTAAGAAATACTTAGCGGCGAACAGAGCCACATCTTCATATTCCATTGCGGTATCTTTAATGGCGCCAGTGACGGCGAGGCGATAGCTGCTGGCTTCGTTATCTACTTTGGGCCACAAAATCCCTGGGGTGTCCGAGAGCACGATACCGTTACGTAAATTGATCCTTTGCTGGGTTTTGGTGACCGCAGGTTCGTTACCGGTTTTGGCGATAACACGGCCAGCTAAGGTATTGATGATGGTGGATTTCCCTACGTTGGGGATCCCCATGATCATAGTGCGAATGTCTTTTTCGGTTTTATCGCGACTTGGCACTAACTTACGGCAGATATCAGGGATCTTTTTCACCATTGCCGCTTGCAGTGTGGTGATCGCCGTGGCTTTTACGCCTTGTTCGCGTTCTAAGTATTCAATCCATCGCGCAGTGATCTCTGGATCGGCCAGATCAGATTTATTGAGCAGTTTGATACAAGGTTTGTCGCCTCGAAGCTGAGCCACCATGGGGTTTTCGCTACTGTAGGGAATACGCGCGTCCAGCACTTCGATAACAAGATCGACCTGAGGCATTGCCTCTTCAATCTCTTTGCGTGCCTTATGCATATGCCCTGGATACCACTGAATTGCCATGATAACGCCTTGTCCTAAATAACTTAAAGAATGGCTATTCTACCTTGAAGGTGGCGAATGTCATAAAAAAAGCGCCCTAAGGCGCTTTAATCGCTTAATCCTTGACTGTCTCTTGCGATTATCTCTCGGATTAATGGGCGGTATTAAGGGTTAAATAACGCCAAGCTCGCGCAGTCTTTCCATCAGATAACTGTCGGCGGTATAACGCTCAGACAGCACGACAGCAGGGTTTGGATGTAAAAACAACGGCAAAGAGATCCTTGGTTTGGTTTTATCCGTACCTTCAGGATTGATGACGCGATGTGAGGTCGATGGGAAATAGCCGCCAGACGCTTCCTGTAGCATGTCACCGATATTGATAATTATGCTGCCAAAATCGCTGGGGACATCTAACCAAGTGCCATCTTTGGCTTTCACTTGCAGCCCAGGCTCATTGGCTGCAGGTAACACAGTGATAAGGTTGATATCTTCGTGGGCTGCAGCGCGAATGGCGCCCATTTCTTCACTGCCTGTCATCGGTGGGTAATGCAGAATGCGCAACAAGGTTTTTTGGCTGTTAGCGATCATTTCTGGCAATGGCATTGAAAACTTGGCTTTTACGTCTTCTGGAGAGTAGGTTTCAATCCACTCTAAAAGCTCAGCGGCCAACGCGTTGGCTTTGTCATAATAGGCGAGAATATTGGCACGCAGTGAATCGGGGATCCGGCCCCAAGGGTACACGTGGTAATACTCTTTAATGTCTTTGACTGTGTTGCCTTTGGCAGTTTCAGAAATCGATGCGGGGAAGAAACCGTCGTGGGTTTCTTTTTTGAACATATAGTCGTTTTTAGCTTCTGAGTTAAAAAAGGCTTGCCACTCGGTGTAGATGTCTTCAACTAAGTGCTTATCAATCGGATGATTAGATAAAACACCAAAGCCAGTTTCCCTAAGTGATTCAACGAATTGCTGGGCACTGTTTTCAGCGCGGTAATCAATGGTTTCTAATTTCATTGTGGTTTCTACTTGTTATATTTAGTTGTAATTTGACCCGTTGCAAGTGTAGCCGTGCGCTGGAGCGGGTGCAAATACTCAGCGAGGGTGAGTGAGAGCAACTGCTGTATTTTCCGTCACTTATGCTGTCGCTTAATGAGCAATGATTTAAACGCATAGATTAGGACTGACTTAAGTGGCAAGATTTTAGCCGTTAAACCCGTTAGTATGGGCTATTGGATTTGTTGTTATGGATTGATGTCGGCCGCATTTTGAAGCCGAGCGCAAGAAATCTTGCTTGGAGTGGGTCTTATGTTGGCTTTTTATGGATCAGCTCCTTAATCAACTGAATGAAGAGTATCAAAATAGACAACGACGTGAGTCGAAAGGGCATTAATATGAACAAACTGACCGATTTTGAACGCTATGTTATCGAAGAGAAAGGCACTGAACGCCCCTTTAGTGGTGAGTATTATGATCATGATGCCAAGGGTTTGTATTTATGCAAAAAATGCCATGCGCCCTTGTATCGTTCTGAGCATAAATTTAATGCCCATTGTGGTTGGCCAGCCTTTGATGATGAAATTGCCGGTGCCGTAACGCGCCATGTCGACGCCGATGGCCGCAGAACCGAAATTGTCTGTAGCCAGTGTGGCGGCCATTTAGGCCATGTTTTTGAAGGTGAGATGCTAACCCCCAATAATATTCGTCACTGTGTTAACTCCGTTTCTATGGTTTTTAAAGGGATGGATGATGCTGTTGAACCTGCATCGAACAGCTTTGCAACTTTTGGCGCTGGGTGTTTTTGGTGCGTCGAGGCGATCTTTCAAAGCCTAAAAGGCGTGGTGAATGTCACTTCTGGCTATGCTGGCGGTGATGCCCATGATGCCGATTATAAATCCGTTTGCTCGGGCCAAACTGGCCATGCAGAGGTTGTGCATGTCGAGTTCAACCCAGAGGAAATTGATTTTACGACGCTGTTGCAGGTCTTTTTTGAGAGTCATGATCCGACCACGCTCAATCGTCAAGGCAATGATAAGGGGCCACAATATCGCTCTGTGGTGTTTGCCCATAATGCCGAGCAGATTGAGCAAACCACCGCTATGTTGACTCAGTTAGCGGCGGCTAAGGTTTTTGATGCGCCGATTGTGACCCAAGTGTCAGCGTTTGAGACGTTTTATCCCGCTGAAAATTATCACAATGATTACTTTGCTTTACACGGTGAGCAACCTTACTGTCAGATGGTCGTGCGCCCTAAAGTCGAAAAAGTGAAAGCCTTGTTTGCACGATTGCAAAAAGCCTAATTAATTAAGTGCAGGATGTTAAATACAAAAACGCCACCGATAAAGGTGGCGTTTTTTATAGATTTTTTAATGTCCGCAACGGTAGTTAACGAGGTAACTATCTACTCTCGGCTAACCACTGGGCGTATTGTTTGGTGTAATAGCTGACAATCAAATCCGCTCCGGCTCGCTTTAAGCCGACAAACGTTTCTGTCACCACTGCACGCTCATCCAACGCGCCTGCAAGGGCGGCAAACTTGATGCCTGCATATTCGCCGCCGACTTGATAGGCTGCGAGTGGCAAGTGGGTTTCTTGTCTTAAACGGCTTAACACATCCAAGTAGGGCGTACCGGGTTTAACCATCAGAATATCGGCGCCTTCGGCTTCATCTAATGAGGCTTCTAACAGGGCTTGGCGACCGTTGGCATAATCAAGCTGATATCCCTTGCGGTTACCACTGAGTTCACAATCGACCGCCGCTCTGAAAGGACCGTAGAAGGAAGAGGCGAATTTTGCCGAGTGTGCCAGAATCGCCACATGCTCAAAACCTGCGGCATCAAGCCCTTGGCGAATGGCTTTTACTTGACCGTCCATCATGGCCGATGGCGCTAGCATGTCGGCGCCCGCTTTAGCGGCAGTGACTGATTGCTTAACTAAATTTTCGACGGTGAGATCGTTGCAGACTTCATTATTGTGCACCACGCCGCAATGGCCGTGATCTGTGTATTCACAAAAACAAATGTCGGGGATCACCATCATCTCTGGCACGGCGGCTTTAATGGTGCGCACCATGCGGGCGAGCAAGCCATTGTCATCCCACGTGTCGCTGCCTTTATCATCCTTAGTGTGCGAAATCCCAAAGGGCATTACATAACGGATCCCGAGGGCGTAAAGTTCGCGCACTTCATCCGCCAGTGCACTCTCTGGTAACCGGCTGATACCAGGTAGCGTGGAGATAGGCACTGCGTGGGTGATGTGCTCTTCAATGAACAGGGGATGGATGAGATCGCTTAACGAAATATGGGTTTCGCGCAACAGATCGCGCATCGCTTCTGAACTACGTAAGCGTCTTAGGCGACGCAATGGAGGCGTGTTTAACATGAAATATCCTTATCGAAGGCGGGTTAGTGCAATCGTACAATAGTAAAGGAATGGCAAGGAATGAATTCAATCCAGACTTGTCTGCTCTGACAAGCAAAGTTGAAAAAGTTTCCCCAAGCTGGCGGTATTCCTTAATGAGTTTATCGATCATTGACTTAGATCACATAAATCCATCAAGTCCTGATTTGCTACTGGATATCATGCGGGCGCTATTTTAGCTGACTTGCTTGCTTAGCCCTTTGTTTTCGGGCATTTGATGTTATTATTTGCGCCAGTT
Source organism: Shewanella sp. DAU305 (assembly GCF_026802235.1). Lineage (NCBI taxonomy): Bacteria > Pseudomonadati > Pseudomonadota > Gammaproteobacteria > Alteromonadales > Shewanellaceae > Shewanella > Shewanella sp. DAU305. Next base: position 3,306,880 of record NZ_CP113808.1, on the reverse strand, counting down.
TACTCATGGCATATTCGCACAATACCGAAATGGTCAACTTGATGCGAAATCTTGCCCGCTAATCCGGTTTTGAAATGACAATAACACACGAACACTCTGCTTGTATTCTTGCCTTAGACACTTGTACCGAATCCTGCTCAGCTGCGCTGCAATATCAAGGTCAGATTTATGCTGAACTTGCCGATGCGCCGCGTGAGCACAGCCAGCGTCTGTTGCCTATGGTCGATTCAGTGCTCAAGCAAGCGGGCATTAGCTTAGATAAAGTGGCGGCGATCGCCTATGGTCGAGGTCCTGGCAGTTTCACGGGGATCCGTATTTGCACTAGCATGACTCAAGGTCTAGCGCTGGGGTTAGATTTGCCTGTGATTGGTATTTCAACCTTAGCGGCAATGGCACAAATGGCCATTAGCGAGCATCAAGCCGAGCAAGTGCTGTGTGCCATTGATGCGCGCATGGGCGAAGTGTATTGGGGGCAGTTTGTGGCCGTCGATGGTATTGCGACATTAGTCGGTAAAGAAGTGGTCAGTGCACCTGCCAAAGTACAACTTCAGCTTGATACTCAAGCGCCCATAGTGGCTTGCGGTACAGGTTTTGATGCGTATCCGGATTTACTGGCACTCGGCAAGGGGATTTTAGCTCTCGACGCCGTGAAATATCCCGATGCAAGGGCTATGCTGATATTGGCTGAGACAGGTATCAAAGCAGGGCTAACAACCTCGGTCGATGAGCTTGAACCTGTGTATTTACGTGATACAGTCACATGGAAAAAGTTACCCGGTCGTGAATAAGCTGTTCTTTGCCTGAGTATCTGCGATAGAATCTCAGGCAATTAATGCTAAGCATTCTTTACGATGAATGGCTTAACGATGAATAGTGCAAACTTAAGGCTTCTTGATGCAAGTTAATGTGAATCAAATGAGTTTGACGAATGCTGTAGCGAGTAATAGACCCGCTATCGCTCAGGGGCTAACCGCGCCTGAATCGTCACGCCCAGTGATTGAGCAAGATGCCGTCGAAGCCCTTAGTTTAGAAACCCAGCCTAAAAGTAAAAGCGCAGCGGGAAATTTACAGTCAAGGCTCGGCGCCCACCTAGAGTATGAGCAAGACACGCGTGGCCATCAGGGGGCGATAGCCCAATATTTACAAACTCAACATGCCGCCAAACGCGATGAAATTCAGCAAATGGTTGGCGTGGACTTGTATGCTTGAACATCAACAAAAGCCTCCCCGTTCTACCTCGCGATTTTCCTCTTCTAAATTAACAGGTTTAGCCGCCAGCGGTGTGCCAAGCCGTGGCTTGTTTATCATCGAGCTGGTGGTGGCGTTACTCATCACTCGCATTCCCTATTTAAGCGTGCCGTTTAAATGGCTTGAAAGCTATTTCCATGAATTGTCCCACGGCATTGCGACGATATTAAGCTCGGGTGTGGTCAGCCATATTCAATTGTTTCCTAACGGCGCAGGCTTTTGTTTTAGCCAAGGCGGCTCGCCGATGTTGATTGGTTTTGCTGGGTATTTTGGCGCGGCCTGTTGGGGATATTTAATCTACTTGCTCGCGACTTGGCCAAAAGGGATCCGCGTGAGCTTTGCCTTGCTGGGCGCTTTAGTGGTGCTAAGCGGCTTGCTTTGGGGAAGGGATATCCTCACGCTGGCGATTCTAGCCGTACTCACTATTATTTTGTTGTTACCGCTTAAACTCAGTCAAAACAAGATGCTGACCCAGTTTCTACGTATTATTGGCTTGATGATTATGCTCAATGCGCTGGCAAGTCCAACTGTGTTGCTCGGGCTTGATGGCCAAGGTGATGCGGTGATGTTGGCAGAACGTTCTTGGATCCCCGCGTGGATCTGGGTGGGACTTTGGTTATTAACCAGTGCCTGCGCCTTGTATTTTGCGTGGCGCCGTGTCGATAACGCTGCAAGTCGTTAGTCATCAAGGTTAATTAATACCTCAGGCGTATTGTGTTTCCTCTGGCTTTTTTCCGCTTTGCGCTTTATTGGTTTAGCTAAAGGTGAATTGACTCATCACTTTGAGCCATAACCACTTATGTCACTCAAACCTAGATTTTACGACTTCTATTCCTTGGATTTTTGGCCATTGGCTGCTAGCTTAAGCCTTCGGTATCCATGGAGAATTACAATGAAAAAAGTCACCTTAGTTGCCAGTCTACTGCTTGCTGGTTTATGTTCGAGTGTTACCTACGCCGATGAAAGTTTAGATAAAGTCTTAAAAAGCGATTTTCGTCAGGCTAAAAATGCCAGTCGTGACGTTTATCGTCATCCCGCTGAAACCTTAAGTTTTTTTGGCATTACCCCAACACAAACTGTGATTGAACTCTGGCCAGGTAATGGTTGGTATAGCGAAATATTAGGGCCTTATTTAGCCAAAGAAGGCCAATATATCGCCGCCAGTTTTGAAACCGCTCCCGCGACGGACACGCCTGGAAATCGCTATCGCGCTAATGCCGGCACTAAGTATGAAGCGTGGATGACGGCCAATAAAGACGTCATGGGCAATGCCAAAATGGTCACTTTCGATCCCCCAAATAAGATGGATTTAGGCGCCGATGGCATTGCCGATCTGGTATTAACCTTCCGTAATCTTCATAACTGGGCATCAAGTGATCAGTTAGAGAATGTGTTTGCCGCGTCATATAGAGTATTGAAAGACGGCGGTGTCTTTGGTGTGGTGGAGCATAGAGCCAACGAAGGGATGAATTTTAGCACTGGCTATATGGACCAAGCGGCCATGGTTGCTCTAGCCAAAAAAGCCGGTTTCACCTTAGTTGAAAGCGCCGAAATCAATGCGAACCCCAAAGATACTAAGGATTATGCCAAAGGTGTTTGGACGCTACCGCCATCCTTTGCTTTGGGTGACACGGATAAAGAAAAATTCCAAGCGATCGGTGAAAGTGATCGTATGACACTCAAATTTGTCAAAAAATCATCTTAATTACCTGACATCAGAGGCATTATGTGGCAATCTCTCGCCCCCCAAAATCAAATCGAATTTGTATTACCTCATATTAAGGTCGCGGGCCGATTATGGGGGGCGAAGGACAAACCTTTACTGCTGGCCTTACATGGCTGGTTAGATAATGCCAACAGTTTTGAACCCTTAGCTGCGCATTTACTCGATTATCAAGTGCTCGCGATTGATTGGCCTGGACATGGCTTTTCGGCGCACAGGCCGGGGCATTATCCGCTGCATTGGATTGATTACTTGTATGATTTGGATGCACTGTTAACGGCATTATCGCAAAAGCCTGTGGCCATGGTGGGGCATTCACTCGGTGGCATTATTGCCTCGGCGTATACGGCGACCTTTCCTGAAAAGGTCAACAAGGTGGTATTGATTGAAGCGTTAAGTCCTTTGTCAGAGTCGCCAACGCAGGCGAAAGCACGATTAAGGAAAAGCTTCTATCAACACGAGAAGTATTTAACCCAGAAGCATGGGCAGGCAAAAATTTACGACAGCATAGATACCGCTGTACGGGCGAGGGCTCATTTAACAGGACTTGCCGAACCTTGGTGTCGTCTGTTGATCGAGCGCAATATGCAGCCCGAAGGTGAGGGCATAGGTTGGCGCAGTGATCCTCGATTGAGATTAGATTCACCCCAGCGGTTAACTTTTGCTCAAGTTGATGCCTTGATGCAGGACATCAATATTGAAACCTTATTAGTCTGTGGTAAACAAGGATTTAGCCAGTTGCAGACCGCCATACCTAAGGCGCGAACTTGGTTCAAACATTTGTCTGAACATATAATTGAGGGCGATCACCATGTGCACATGGACAATGCCGAAGGTGTCGCGCGCTTGATCCGCGAATTCGTTAAATAGGGTGCTTTTACTGCCCTAAAAAAGACGCTAGGTTTTTTGTTTTTTTTATGTGATGATGATCAAAATTAAAACGCTCGTATGATTTATGACGAGTCAATCAATAACTATAAAATGTAAGCCGGTATTTTAACTCGGTATTTATCGAGTCTTGACGCTTGTATGGATATTGTTTCCGCAGTTGTGGGGATTTAGGAGAGAGTAGTGGATCAGCCTTGGATTAATCATTTGCCAAAAGATGTGCCTGCTGAAATTAATGTGGAGCAGTACTCATCGCTTGTTGATATGTTCGAAACAGCGGTGGCTAAGTATGAAGACCAACCTGCATTTATCAACATGGGTGCCACGCTAACCTATCGTAAATTGGAAGAACGCAGCCGTGCATTCGCCGCGTATCTACAAAATGAATTAAAGCTTGAAAAGGGCGATCGTGTCGCCTTGATGATGCCAAACCTGTTGCAATACCCGATTGCACTGTTTGGGGTTTTACGTGCCGGTATGGTGGTCGTTAACGTTAACCCGCTATATACCCCGCGCGAACTAAAACATCAGTTGATTGACTCGGGCGCCAAAGCCATAGTTGTAGTGTCAAACTTCGCCCGCACCTTAGAAGAAGTGGTCGAACAAACGCCCGTTGAAAGCGTCATTATCACCAGTTTAGGTGATCAATTAAGTGCACCAAAACGCACCTTAGTGAACTTTGTGGTGAAGTACATTAAGAAACTCGTCCCTAAATACGACTTACCCCACGCACTATCTATGCGCGACACCTTATCAACCGGTCGCCGCATGCAATACATCAAGCCTGAAGTCACTAACGACGACTTAGCGTTTTTGCAATATACAGGCGGCACAACTGGGGTGTCTAAAGGGGCGATGTTGACCCATGGCAATATAGTCGCCAACGTATTGCAGGCCGATGGCGCTTATTCGCCCGCCTTAAACGATGGCAGCGAGTTTGTGGTAACGGCCTTGCCGCTGTATCACATCTTCGCATTGACTGTGAATTGCCTGCTGTTTTTGCACAAAGGCAGCCAGAACTTACTCATCACCAATCCCCGTGATATCCCAGGATTTGTGGCCGAGTTGAAAAAGTATCCTTTCACTGCATTGACTGGGGTAAACACCTTATTTAACGCGTTAGTGAACAGTGATGATTTTTCCCAGTTGGATTTTTCGCGCTTAAAACTCTCTATCGGTGGCGGCATGGCGGTACAAAAAGCCGTCGCGGATAAATGGCAAGCCATCACTAAGACCCGTTTACTCGAAGGTTATGGTCTGACCGAAGCCTCACCTTTATTAACCTGTTGTCCATATAATTTAGATGGTTACAACGGTTCAATTGGTTTCCCTGCACCTTCGACACTTATTCAAATCCGTGACGATGACGGCAAGGTATTAGCCCAAGGCGAAACCGGTGAACTGTTCGGTAAAGGTCCTCAGGTAATGAAAGGCTATTGGCAACGTCCTGAAGAAACTGCCAAAGTGATTGATACCGACGGCTGGTTAGCCACGGGCGATATTGGTTACATGGATGAGAAAGGGTTCTTCTATATTGTCGATCGTAAGAAAGACATGATCTTAGTTTCAGGCTTTAACGTATTTCCTAATGAAGTCGAAGAAGTGGTCGCACTGCATCCTAAAGTGATTGAAGTGGCTGCTGTTGGTGTACCAAACGACGCCAGTGGTGAGTTAGTGAAGGTATTTGTGGTGGCAAAAGATAAATCTTTAACCGCTGAAGACATCATTAAGCACTGCCGTATTCATTTAACGGGATATAAAGTACCGAAGCTGGTAGAATTTAGGAACGAGTTACCTAAAACCAACGTGGGTAAAATCTTGCGACGAGAGCTTAGAGACGAAGCTAAGCGCGCGTAAGATTGAAGCCGGCATTTGCCGGCTTTTGTTTTTATGGACTGTGATTGACCCACAGGATCTGGAGAAGAATTTGTCAGCGTTTCAATATGTGAGTGATGAAGCAAGCCTTAATGCCCTCGTTGCCCAATATAAACAGAGTAAGATACTCGTGTTAGATACCGAGTTTGTTCGTACTCGTACTTATTATGCCAAGTTAGGTTTGATCCAAGCCTATGATGGTAAAACCTTAGCTTTGATTGATCCGGTGGCTTTACCTGATTTAGCCCAGTTTTGGGCGCTGTTATCGGACCCGAATATCATTAAGCTTGTGCATTCCTGCAGCGAAGACTTAGAAGTGTTTGCCCACTACGGTAAATGTCAGCCTACGCCTTTGTTTGATAGCCAAATTGCCGCCTCTTTGTGTGGTATGGGCCACGGTGTAGGTTATGCCAAGTTAGTTGAAACTTGCCTTGGTGAAGTAATCGATAAAGGCGAGTCGCGTACCGATTGGATCCGCCGTCCTTTAACGGAAGCCCAGTTAAGCTACGCCGCTAATGACGTCTTGTACTTGTATCAGCTCTATCCTCAACTGGAAGCGAAACTCAGCGCCCAAGGGCGTTTAGCTTGGTTATACGAGGAAGGGGAAAGGATGACTCAGGGCAGGCTTGCCGATCCTGATCTCGACACGGCTTATTTGAAAGTGAAAAATGCTTTCCAACTGACCGAAATCCAATTGGCTTACCTTAAAGTGCTTGCCAAGTGGCGTCTTGAAAAAGCGTTAGTGCGTGATCTCGCCTTAGGTTTTGTGGTCAAAGATCATGGCCTTATCGCATTAGCGAAGAAGCAACCTAAATCCTCGGCTGACTTGTTTAAGCTCAATGATTTGACTGAGCAAGAAAAACGTATCCACGGCAAAGATCTATTACGTGTGCTGCAAACCGCTGATTTGGTCAATTTACCCGAGTTAGTGGATGTGCTGGCGTTGAAGTCGGGTTATAAATCGGCCTTTAAGGCGATTAAAAGCTGCTTAGTTGAGTTATGCGAACAGCATGATGTGCCGCAGGAAATGCTCGGTTCTAAACGTCATATCCATGAGTTTTTGCAATGGCGTTGGGATAAGCAACAAGGGGATTTGCCCGCGGTGTTATGCGGATGGCGGGGCGAGATTGCCGCTGAGTCCCTAGCTAAGCTTGAGGTCTAAAGCTTTTGATCTAGTATTTAAATCTTGCGCGTGAAGTCTTGTACTTTATGCGCAGTATTTAAAACTTACCGATAGCGGAAAAACAGCCAACAAAAAGCGTCGTCTTCTTCAGAAGATGACGCTTTTTGCGTAATCGACTTATCTGTCAGGCAAAGTGACGTTAAGTTCGAGTACCGACAGGTTCGCGTCGTTTTGATCTAACTGCACAGAAACTTGATCATCAGAAATCTGCACATATTTGCGAATAACGGCGATGATCTCTTGTTTCATCTGCGGGAAGTAATCGGGAGTGTCCCTTTGTCCACGTTGATGAGCCACAATGATCTGTAGGCGCTCTTTAGCCATTACCGCAGTGCTAGGCTTTTTCTTGCTTTTGAAATAGTCGAGTAAAGACATAATTAGCTACCAAATATCCGTTGTAAGAAACCTTTCTTTTCTTCCGTAATAAAGCGTACTGGGACATCTTCGCCCAGTAAACGTGCAACTGTGTCACTGTAGGCTAAACCTGCATCACTTTCTTGATCGATAATCACAGGCACGCCTGAGTTAGAGGCTTTCAGTACCGATTGTGACTCAGGGATCACGCCAAGTAACTCAATGGCCAGAATTTCTTGAACATCATCAACACTCAACATTTCGCCCGATTTTACACGGCTCGGTGAATAGCGAGTTAGCAGTAAGTATTCTTTGATTGGCTCAAGGTTTAGCTCGGCGCGGCGTGATTTGCTCTGCAGCATTCCTAAAATACGGTCTGAGTCGCGTACTGAACTGACTTCTGGGTTAGTGGTCACAATGGCGATGTCGGCAAAATACAGTGCCATCATAGCGCCTTGCTCAATCCCCGCAGGTGAATCACACAGAATAAACTCAAAGTCTTTGGCTAAATCGTCCAGCACACGGCCGACGCCTTCTTTAGTCAGCGCATCTTTATCGCGAGTCTGTGAAGCGGGTAATACGAATAACTTGTCGCAGCGCTTATCTTTGATCAGCGCTTGATTTAAATTGGCTTCACCATTGATCACATTGACGAAGTCATAAACCACACGACGCTCGCAACCCATGATCAAGTCTAAATTCCGTAAACCAATATCGAAATCGATAACGACTGTCTTGTGTCCTTGCATGGCAAGACCGGTCGCAATCGCAGCACTCGATGTGGTTTTACCTACGCCGCCTTTACCTGAAGTGACAACAATAATTTGTGCCATGTTTCTCTCTATCCTTTGTTCTGCCATTTAGAGGGGCAATGATTCAACCATAAGCGACTCACCGTCTAGGCGAATGCAGCCGCTTTTATCTGAGCTATGTTGTTGTAGATTTTCAGCGAGCCAATATTGCCCTGCTATTGAAACGAGTTCGGCTTCCAGAGAGTGGGCTATGATGACGGCACTGGTATCGCCCGACGCGCCTGCCATGGCTTTCCCTCGCAATGCGCCATAGATATGAATGCTACCATCTGCGATGACTTCTGCGCCATTGCCTACCGCACCAAATATGATTAAATCACCATTTTTTGCGTAGACTTGTTGGCCTGAACGAATATTTTGCTTCACTATCTTAGTTTGGCGCGGTGCAGGCGGTGGCGTACTACTCTGTTTTCCGGCTTTGACTATGGCAAGGCCTAAGTCTTTAGCCTGTTTACTGAGTACGGTTGTCGCGCCCGTTATGCCAACAATCACTAATTGACGTGAGATCAGCAGATCCTTTAACGCACTTAAATTTAAGCTGTCGTGTTGGATCGCACTCAGATTGACGACTAAAGGAGCACCCAGAAAAAACTGAGGAGCTTGTGCCAACTTACTGTCTAATTCAGTCATGACAGCTTGTAAATCGCTGCTATTAATATGAAGCACTGAAAGAGTAAAAGAAGCGCCTTTTAACTCTAAGCTAGGTTTTGACATCCCGGCACTATTCTCCAGAAATCATCAGTCGGTTCGCTGATTTTACAATTAAATTACTAGGCGACCATGTTATAGTGTGCCCCATTGACTGGCAAGTTTGAACTATTGGATATTTGTACTCTTATGCTATGTGCCGTTTATAAAAGTAGCCGAAAGGCTGATACTTATTTATTTGTGAAGAAAAGAGATTGTTTTGATGATGTTCCAGCGCCTTTGATGGAAATGTTCGGCGTGCCAAAGCTGGTGATGGTGTTTCCTATTGCGAAACGTGACGCGTTAGGCATGGCAGATATTCAAAAGGTAAGAGCTGCGATGGAAGAAAACGGCTTTTATTTACAAATTCCACCACCTCAGGTGAATTTATTGGCAGAGCATAAGCTCAGTCTTGGGATCAAAGATTAAGCCAATAGCATAAAAATAACAGGAAGGTATATGCATCGATACCGTGCTTATCTAACCCAAGCTTATCAAATCAATGCTTACCCAGTTAAGGTTTGTCACTTTGGGGTTTATCAGAATAAGCTTTATCGACTCGCCGCATATATCTTCGCTCCCATCAGGGCATTTGTCTGTTTCATCATTTGGCTGAGTGCGTGCAGTTTGCCAGCCATGGCGCAGCAGTCGGACGAGAAAATCAGCTTTAGTGATTATTTAATTCAGTTAAAGCAAGAAGCCCGTCTTCAGGGCATCAGCCAAACGACCTTAGATTTAGCCTTTCCCCAGATCAAACTCTTCAAAAAAGCTCGAGCGACAGACAGCCTCCAGACTGACAAAACTCACAACCTCGATACTTATCTCGCCGACACTGTGCCCGAGTGGAAAGTTGACACCGCACGTGTACTATTTAAAGAGCATGAACAACAACTCAACGCCATCGCCAGCCAATACGCTGTTCAGCCACGCTTCTTAGTCGCGCTCTGGGGGCTTGTCTCCGACTTTGGTGAAGCTTCTGGCGATTATCCTGTGCTATCTGTGACGGCGTCACTGGCCTTTGGCGGCGAGCGCGAAGCTTTCTTCAAAAAAGAGTTTATGGCAGCGCTCAGCATAATGGATAAAGATCATATCGGTTTTCAAGATCTTAAAAGTCGTTGGAATGGCGCCATGGGACAAACGCAGCTGATGCCAACGGATTATCTTGCCTATGGGCAGGACGGCGATGGCGACGGTAAGAAAGACATTTGGCACAACACACAAGATGCGTTTGCCTCCGCGGCGTATTTGCTACAGCAACTCGGTTGGAACGGCAATGATACTTGGGGGCGACAGGTACAAGTGCCCGCAACGCTTGATTTGGCAGTCGCTGGATTAGATAAACCCCAGTCCTTAGCCCAGTGGCAAACTCTCGGTATTCGCAAGTTTGATCATACCGATTTGCCGTCCCGCGAAGACATCAACGCCTCGCTAATCATGCCCGATGGTGTTACCGGTCGAAAATACCTCGTTTATGGCAATTACCGCGCATTAATGCACTGGCAGAATACCGATTATTTCGGGATTTCTGTCGCGCATCTGTCCGAGAGAATAAAGTATCCGCCGATAAACTAGTGTAAAATAGCCCGCATTAAGCGGGCTTTTTATTGAGAAGATACAGTTAATCATGGCATTTTGGCAGAGCAAAACATTAGCGCAGATGAGCGCAACCGAGTGGGAATCCCTGTGTGACGGTTGTGGTAAATGTTGTTTAAACAAGTTGATAGATGATGAAACCGAAGACTTGTATTACACCAATGCGGCCTGCCTTTTGCTCGATCATCAAACGGCGGGCTGTCAGCATTACAGTGACCGTTTCACCCATGTCCCGCAATGTACTGTGATCACGATTGATAATATCCATGAGTTAACTTGGCTTCCCGACAGCTGCGCATATCGCCGCTTAGCGGCAGGACGTGAGCTACCGAGCTGGCATCCGCTGCTGACTGGCTCTAAAGAAGCGATGCATTTAGCGGGCATGTCGATCCAAGGTAAAGTAGTCGATGAAAGACGCGTGAAGGATATTGAAGATCATATCGTGCTATGGCCACTCAAAGATGTGGATTAACAGACGTAGATTAATTTTTACCGTCGCGTTGTCGATTGAAAAGTGACTTATTGATTGAAAAGTGAATTATTGGTTGAAACGACACTGGTTGATTGAAACAACAGTAGTTGATTGGACCGTTACCGTCAGAATGAAAAAACAACAAGGGAGCGATTATCGCTCCCTTGTGCATGTTGGGTGTTAAGTGAATTTAAATTCCATCAAATAATGCTCGACTAGATTTTTAATCCCACCATCAACTGATCAAGTTGCCCAGCTGTTGCTTGCAGCTCATCACAACCTGAAACCGACTGGTTAGCCGATTGCTCCACATCGTGGGACTGGTTGCGGATTTCCATCAGGTTAGTCGCAATCTCGTTGGCTACAGCCGATTGTTCTTCGGCCGAGGTGGCGATTAGCACACTCATTTCAAACACTTTATTACTGTGATGGGCGATAAACTCTAAGTCTTTACCCGTTTGCAGTACGTGTTGTTTGCCTTCATTCGCTTGATTCACAGTACGCGACATCACTTGTGTCAGGTTGCGCGTGCCAGATTGCAGTGATTCGATCATGGTTTTGATCTCAACCGTCGCGGCTTGAGTGCGGCCCGCTAAGGTACGCACTTCATCGGCGACCACGGCAAAACCACGACCTTGTTCACCAGCGCGCGCCGCTTCAATCGCCGCGTTGAGGGCGAGTAGGTTGGTTTGCTGGGAAATCGCATTAATGGTTGATACCACTTCATCAATTTTACTGGCGTTATCATTGAGTACGCCCACCGCATTCGAGGCTGAAGAAATTTCATCCGATAACACATCGATGGCTTTGACTGTGGTTTCAATGTCTTTACCGCCCGCGCTAACTTGTTGATTAGCCTCTTGGGTTTCGGCAGAAGATTGCTCGGCATTGCGGGCGACTTCCTTCACTGCGGCGGTCATTTCTTCCATCGCCGTCGCTAGGGAGTCCAAATGTTGTCTCTGGTTCACCGCCAAGGATTGACCTTGTTGCGCTGTGCTACGAAACGAGGACACTACCTCGCGGATTTTCGTCGTCGATTCAGCGATTTGTTTCACTAACAGATGCTGACGCTCCACTAAGGCATCAATGCTGATGGCTAAGATACTGAATTCGTCCTTTACCTCGAAGAAGTTTAAACGTCCGGTTAAGTCACCCGATGCGGCCCGTTTTAATGCCATCACTGTGGTATAAAGTGCGCCGCCCACGAAGGTCGAAATGTAGTAACTAAATAAAAACAACACGAACAGAAGCGCCGCCATCAGGCCGTAAACCAGCAGGTTATCTTTGGCGAGCAAGGCATCAATTTCTTTGCTGTCGAAGGGAATAATCGTGATCAGGTTTTGATCGTTAACGCGACTCACAGCTCGAGGTTGCTTACCGCTATCATCAATACCGCCACCGCTGCGAGCTAAGGATTGCGCTTTGCTGTCGGCTTCATTCACCGAAACAATGCTGACATTGCCTTTGATTTCGCGGCTTAGCTGGCTAAGGATAGCTTGGCGTTCTTGCTCTGGTAGTTTGTTATATAAGGTGCCCGAGACTTGGTTGATTTGTTGTGACGCATTTTGTAGACCGTTGAGCTGTCCTTGCACTAAGGTTTGCTGGGATTGGTTATCAAGAAAAATCGCCAGTCCAACAATCATTAGCATGGGAACGATAGAGAGAATAGCGAATTTAGTTTTTAAGGTCATATGGATAAGATATTGATCTATCCAGCGAAACTTTACTTCTTTCATGAGTGCCTCGATAAAATGGGCTGTGAGCCGAATGTATATCGGTCAGTTTGCCATAGACTTGATAGTTTTCTGTTTTGTAATGATTTATATCGCTAATGTAGTCTAATTGCAGTCGTTATTGTGTTGTTTGCTGCAATTTTGGCAGGGTACAGGCATTAGTTTACAGTTTAGTTACAAATGCTGCTAGTGGCTGAATAGGGAACTTGTTTCGGTCAGAATTGAGGTTTGGATTTCACCTTGAGCAAAACTCAGGCTCTGAACTGGGGTAACACATGAATTTGCATGATAAAAACCCCCAATAAGCCCTAGTAATATGCCGCTCGCTCGCGTAAAATTTCTATCCTTTTATTTCGTTATAGCTAGCAAAGCGTCTGGCATTAACGCCCGATAACCTGAGCACCCAAATAGCCTGAAAGTTTGGCGCCCATAGCACTTGTTTATCAAGCGCGACTATGCAGTGGAAGAGAAAATGCAGCAGTTAACTGAGATCGTAGAACAAGCCTTAGTCATTATTGACCAGGCCAGTGATCTAAAAGCACTGGATGATATCCGTGTCGATTACCTTGGTAAGAAAGGTAAGATCACCGACATGATGAAAATGATGGGTAGCTTAAGCCCTGAAGAAAAGCCAGCCTTTGGCCAAGCGGTCAATGATGCTAAACAGGCGATTCAACAAAAATTAACTGAGCGCATCGATGGTCTGAAGAGTTCGGAACTGGAAGCCAAATTAATCGCTGAAAAGATTGATGTGACTTTGCCAGGCCGCACCCAAGAGATCGGTGGCTTACATCCAGTGACTCGCACCATTGAACGTATCGAAACCTTTTTCGGGGAATTAGGGTTCTCGGTAAAGCAGGGTCCTGAAATTGAAGATGATTTCCACAATTTCGATGCGCTGAATATCTCTGAGCACCACCCAGCCCGTGCCGATCATGATACCTTTTATTTCAATCCTAAACTGATGTTGCGTACCCAAACCTCGGGCGTGCAAATCCGTACTATGGAAACTGAAAAGCCACCATTACGCATTATTTCACCGGGTCGTGTTTATCGTAATGATTACGATCAAACGCACACGCCAATGTTCCACCAAGTGGAAGGGCTTTTGGTTGATGAGCATGTGAACTTTGCCGAATTGAAAGGCATTTTGCATGACTTCCTGCGTAACTTCTTCGAAGAAGATCTGCAAGTGCGTTTCCGTCCATCTTACTTCCCATTCACTGAACCTTCAGCGGAAGTGGATGTGATGGGCAAAAATGGTAAATGGCTAGAAGTGCTTGGCTGCGGTATGGTACATCCGAATGTGCTGCGCAGCGTTGGCATAGATCCAGAAAAATACTCTGGTTTTGCTTTTGGTATGGGTGTCGAGCGCTTAACTATGTTGCGTTACGGCGTAAACGATTTACGTGCGTTTTTCGAAAACGACCTACGTTTCCTGAAGCAATTTAAATAACGGAGCTGTAATAGCATGAAATTTAGCGAATCTTGGCTTCGTGAATGGGTAAACCCTTCAGTCAGCCGTGAAGCATTATCCCACCAGATCACTATGGCCGGTCTCGAAGTCGATGACGTTGAAGCCGTAGCAGCCGATTTTAGCGGTGTCGTGATTGGTGAAGTGGTTGAGTGTGGTCAGCATCCCGATGCCGATAAACTGCGCGTGACCAAAATCAACGTTGGTGGTAGCGAACTTATCGATATCGTCTGCGGTGCACCAAACTGCCGTCAGGGTCTTAAAGTGGCCGTGGCTATGGTTGGCGCTGTATTACCTGGCGATTTCAAAATCAAGAAAGCTAAGCTGCGTGGCATGCCATCAGAAGGCATGTTGTGCTCGTACAGTGAGCTTGGCATTAACGTCGAAAGCGATGGCATTATCGAATTGCCATTGGACGCGCCACTTGGCACTGACATCCGCGATTATCTGCAACTTAATGATGCCGTTATCGATGTAGATTTAACGGCTAACCGTGCCGATTGCTTAGGCATGGCAGGTCTTGCCCGTGAAGTGGGCGTGTTAAACCGCCAAGCCGTGGTTGAGCCACAGTGGCAAGCCGTCACGCCAACGACAGATGCACAGGTCACGATTAACGTTAAGGCGCCAGCCGCTTGTCCACGTTACTTAGGCCGTGTGGTTAAAAACGTCAATGTGAAAGCGCCTACGCCATTATGGATGCAGGAAAAACTGCGCCGTAGCGGTATTCGCTCTATCGATCCTATCGTTGATATCACTAACTTCGTGTTGATTGAATTCGGTCAACCTATGCACGCTTTCGATCTTGCCAAGTTAACGGGCGATATCCAAGTGCGTTTAGGCACTGGCGAAGAGAAAATCACCCTGCTTGATGGCAGCGAAGTGACCATCCCAAGCGATACCTTAGTGATCGCCGATGATGCGCGTCCATTAGCCCTTGCAGGCGTGTTTGGCGGCGAATATTCAGGCGTGAGCGACACGACCCAAGACATACTGCTTGAATGTGCGTTCTTCGCGCCTCTTGCCATTATGGGTAAGTCACGTCGTCTAGGTTTGCATACAGATTCATCACACCGCTTTGAGCGTGGTGTTGACCCTGAGATGCAGCACAAGGTTATCGACCGTGCGACCCGTTTAGTACTGGATATCTGTGGCGGTGAAGCAGGCCCTGTGGTGGAAGCTAAATCAGAGGCTGATTTACCCAAACCTGCACAAATCGTTCTACGTCGCAGTAAGTTAGATCGAATTTTAGGTCACCATGTGCCAGACACAGATGTGGTCGAAATTTTACAACGTCTCGGCTTTAGTGTGGTAGTGGGCCAAGATAGCTGGCAGGTCACCACTGCGACTTATCGTTTCGATATGGCGATTGAAGAAGATTTGATTGAAGAAGTGGCGCGTATTTACGGTTATAACAATATCCCGAATATCGCACCCGTTGCCGCGCTGCGTATGTCAGATCATAAAGAATCTGACTTGAGCTTAAAACGCGTGCGTGCCTTATTGGTCGCTCGTGGCTTCCAAGAAGCGGTAACCTACAGCTTTGTCGATCCAAAACTGCAAAATCTGGTTCACCCTGGTTTAGACGCTATGGTGTTACCAAACCCAATTTCCAGTGAAATGTCGGCCATGCGCCTGTCAATGTTCACCGGTTTATTGGCCGCCGTTGGCTACAACCAAAGTCGTCAACAGAGTCGCGTGAGACTTTTTGAAACTGGCCTGCGCTTTGTTCCTGATATCAATGCAGAATCCGGTGTAAGACAGCAAGCAATGCTCGCTTGTGTCATTACTGGGCTTCAAAATGATGAACATTGGGCTATGGAATCGAAAACTGTTGATTTTTTCGACCTTAAAGGTGATTTAGAAGCAATTATCGGCTTGACAGTTTCCGCATCAGAATTTAGCTTTAGAGGAGCGACGCATTCTGCTCTCCATCCGGGGCAATGTGCTGAAATATTGAGAAATGATCGAGTGATCGGTCATATAGGTGCAATCCATCCTAGTTTGGAGAAGCCTTTTGGACTCAATGGTAAAACCATCGTTTTTGAGTTGGAATTGGATGCTTTATTGCATACCAGTTTGCCGCTAGCCCAAGCTGTATCTAAGTTTCCAGCTAATCGTCGTGACATCGCAGTCGTAGTAGATGAGAGTGTATCTGCAGGTGATGTAATGAAATTGATAAGAAAAGTTGGCGAAAATCAGTTGGTTGGCATAAACTTGTTCGATGTATACTTAGGTAAAGGTGTTGAACCTGGCAAGAAGAGCCTGGCGATAGCACTTACATTACAAGACACTACTCGTACGCTTGAGGAAAAAGAGATTGCTGAGACCGTTGGTTCAGTCGTTTCTGCCCTTAAGTCCGAGTTCAACGCATCGTTGAGGGATTAAAGTATGGCACTTACCAAAGCCGAAATGGCAGAACATCTTTTTGAAACACTCGGAATGAACAAACGTGTCGCCAAAGAGATGGTTGAGTCGTTCTTTGAAGAGATTCGGGGCGCACTTGAAAGTGGTGAGCAGGTCAAGTTATCTGGCTTTGGCAACTTTGACCTTAGGGACAAGAATCAAAGACCGGGAAGGAACCCAAAAACAGGCGAAGATATCCCAATTTCTGCTCGTCGTGTCGTGACTTTCCGTCCCGGCCAAAAGCTGAAAACTCGTGTAGAAGCAGCAAACACGGGTAAGTAATTTCGTTTGTTTGATGGGAAAGCCACTCCTTAGAGAGTGGCTTTCCTGTTTATTTTTTTGTGCAATATCTCCATTATTTCTATCCACTGTCTAAGGTGAATTCTTTGTCAAGACAGCCCAAACATTTTGACCGTCGTTTTAAACCCGCCTTATTACACCCTAAATACTGGGCCACTTGGTTGGCGATTGGTCTATTAGTGATTTTCGGACTCATGCCCGCATGGCTGCGTGATCCCATTGCAAGATTATTGGCAAGATTAGTGATGCCGATTGCCAAAAAGCCCATTAGTGTTGCGAGAGCCAACTTAAGAGCGTGCTTTCCTGAACAATCCGCCGCCGAGATCGAAGCGTTAATCCGTGAGAACGTACAAAACTTCGTTTTAGTCTTGTTAGCACAGGGCGAATTGCTGGTGCGCTCAAAAGCGCATTTGCGTCGTCGAGTGAATTTAATCGGCTTTGAGCATGTGATGAAAGCACAAGCGGCGGGGCAACCGATCATTTTCATCATGCCCCATGTGTGGCCAATCGATTATGCTGGTTTACGCCTTAACCTTGAGTTGCCTATGGTGACTATGGCCAAAGCCCATAAAAACGGCTTATTCAATTGGTTTAGTAATCGTGTGCGCAGCAGTTGTGGTGGCCATGTATACATGCGCGAGGCGGGAATTCGTGCGTTGTTAGCTGAGCTTAAGCGCGGTAACAGTTTCTTTTATCTTCCCGATGAAGATTTAGGCCCAGAACAAAGCGTGTTTGCGCCATTTTTAGGCACAGTGAAAGCGACACTACCTGTCGTTGGGCGTTTAGCGCAGGCGGGTAATGCCCAAGTGCTGCCAGTAAAGATTGGCTACAATCAAACGTCACGGCAGTTTGATCTCACTGTGATGACGGCCGTTGCGCCTGAAGACATGGTAGGCAAGGAAAGCGAGGCATTGGCACTGAACAAAGTGGTCGAGCAAGTTATATTAGCTTATCCAGAGCAATATATGTGGTTCCTACGGGTGCTCAAGACGCGCCCAGAGGGTGAAGCTTCTATCTACGGTTAATGAAGAGCCTGTCAATTTAGTATGGCTAAAAATGGCTTTGAGCGCTCAGTGCTCAAAGTCATTTTTGTTTTGAGGGGTATTCTTGTTGATGGCACTCTTTATTGATTGAGATCTTGATCAACTCTGCTGTCGTTAACAATGCCAATTACAAATGAGGCACCTAATCTTCATCTTGTTCCATTTCAAGTTGCATCAGTAGCATGTCTTCGCCATCGAGAACGCGGGTGCGATAGCTTTGACACGCAGGGCAGACGATGGTGCGTTCACTCAGTACGGATTCGCTCTGGCAGTCTTGGCAAAGAATCACTAGGGGCTGGATTTGGATATTGAGCTGGGCAGCGTTGCAAATGCCATCGAGCTTAAAGGTATCGAAGGCGGTTTGCAGCAGGCTAGGTTCAACCCCGCTCATGACGCCTAGTTTGATATCCACTCGGGTGATTTTATCGGCATGATTGGCCAGCGCGTGCTGCTCGCATTGCTCAATCAGGGCACTCACAATTGAATATTCGTGCATCAGCAAATCCTTGGCAGCAGTTCACCTTGGGGAAGATCGAGATAACGCTTGGTATTCCAAGGCGTTCTTAGCACGACTTTCCCCACTAAATCCTCACTCACAGTGCCGATTATCGCTGCATGCTCACAGCGCCCAAAGCGTTGCATGATCTCGAGCGCACCTAAGGCGATGTCGTTGGGGACGGCGAGGATGAAAGTACCTTCGTTGGCAAGATCCATGGCTTCGAAACCATAGAGTTCACACAGACCTTTGACTTCATCGCTGACGGGAATACTGGCCTCATTGACTGTAATGCCGACATTGGAGGCGACGGCCCATTCGTTGAGCACTGCCGATAAGCCGCCGCGAGTCGCATCGCGCATCGCATGGATAGGAATATTGGCGGCGATCAATTGCTCGACTATCGGCCAGAGCGTCGCGCAGTCACTTTGCAATGCCGATTCGAGCGTGAGTCCTTCACGCGCCATTAAAATCGCCGCGCCGTGGCAGCCAATATCACGGGAGACGATAATGGCATCGCCCACTGCAATGTTTGCCGCTGAGATGTTGGGACGCAAGATGCGGCCAATGCCTGAGGTATTAATAAATAAACCATCGGCACAGCCCTTGGGCACGACTTTAGTGTCGCCGCAGACAATCCGCGCGCCACTTTGTTTGAGCTCTTTTGCCATGCTGCGGACAATAGTCGTTAAATCATTGATAGAAAAGCCTTCTTCGATGATCACGCTACAGCTCAGATATTGAGGCTCTGCGCCCATCATAGCGAGATCGTTGACTGTGCCTGCGATGGCGAGTTTGCCGATATCGCCGCCGGCAAAAAACAAAGGTGAGACGGTAAAAGAGTCAGTAGTAAAGGCGTTGGCGCCGTGCAAATCGAGTTTGGCAGCGTCTTCTTCGCTACGAAGGATGGGGTTATCAAACTCGGCAAAAAACAGATCACGGATCAGTTTATTCATTTCTTTGCCGCCACCGCCGTGGCTGAGTTGAATGGATTTATCTTTTAGCGTATCAGCCATGATGTGGCTCCTTGATATCGATACCTTGATAGCGGTAATAGGCGTTACATGCACCTTCGGAGCTGACCATGCAGCTGCCTAAGGGCGTTTCGGGATTGCAGCCGCGGCCAAAAACTTTACAGTCCTTTGGTTTAGCAAGCCCACGAAGAATGTCGCCACACTGGCAGGCTTTGTGATCGTCAATTTCCTTTACGGGTAAGCAGTCTTTAAAGCGCAGTTCGGCGTCCCTGTGGGCATATTCGGGTTTGAGCTGCAGCGCTGAATTGGGGATAGGACCGAGGCCGCGCCAGCGAAATTGCGGTCTGATATTGAAGAATTGATTCACTTTGGCCTGCGCCGTGAGGTTACCGTCCTGTGATACCGCACGGCTGTATTGGATATCGAGCTCCGCTTTGCCCGCGGCTTTTTGGCGCACAATCCGTAAAATAGACTCCATCACATCAACGGGTTCAAATCCTGAGACGACCACGGGCGTGCCATAGTTTTCGACTGTGCTGCGATAGATTTTGGCGCCGCTGATCACGCTCACATGGGCGGGGCCGATAAAGGCATTCACTCTGGCTTTCGGGTCGTGCATCACGGCATCAATCGCGGGTGGCACTAATACATGATTAATATGGAATAACAGATTTTCGAGTTTCTCGTGTTCGGCCAGCTGTAATAAAATTGCTGTCATTGGGGTTGAGGTTTCAAAGCCAATGGCGAAAAACACCACGGTTTTATCGGGATTATCGCGGGCAATTTTGAGCGTATCTAAGGGATCATAAATCGGTCGAATATCACAGCCTTTCGCCCTAAAACTGGCTAAGGAACCCTTAGAACCGGGCACACGGATCATATCGCCCAGCGTCACTAAGATGACATTCTCTTGGGAGGCCAGCGCCGCCGCTTGGTCAATGCGCTCTTTTGGCATAATGCACACAGGACAACCTGGACCGTGGATAAACTCAATATTATCAGGCAGTAAATCCAGCAAGCCGTATTTCATAATAGTGTGGGTATGGCCGCCACAGACTTCCATGATATTGATTGGTTGCTTAACTAATTTAGCGGTTAACTGAATATCCCGTGCTAAATTGGCAATCGTTTGGGGATCGCGAAAGCCTTGATAGAGGTGTTTTAGTTCAAGCATGCTCTTTCCTCGGTGCACTCGATAGGGTGCGCGCCTTGCTACTCAATCTTGCACTGTTGATGGTCAGTGTATGGCTTCGTTTTCGAGTTTAGTGACGATTTCTTGATATAAGTCAATGCTTTGCTGCGCATCTTCCTTATCGATTTTGTTCATCACAAAGCCAATATGGATCAGCACATAGTCGCCAATCTCCAGTGGCTCATTCATCAAATGACTACTGACATCGCGGCGCACGCCTAAGGTATCGACCGTGACACTCTGGCGCTCAATATCGACCGCCACCACTTGGGATGGTATGGACAAGCACATTATTGTGCACCTCGAATATTGTCTTTAAGCCAAGCCGCCACAGCCTGCATGGAGTCGCCATCTTTGATGGATACTTCAATGATTTGAGTTGCTGGATTGAGTTTTTTAAGCTGTGCTCTGGCTTCGTCCAGCTTGAAATCAAAATAGGGCAGTAGATCGCACTTAGTGATAAAAACTACATCGGCACGGCGGAACATCACGGGATATTTCTCAATCTTATCATCGCCTTCTGGCACGGACAGCAGCACGATATTTTTGTGGGTACCTACATCGTAACTCGCTGGGCAGACAAGATTACCGACGTTTTCGACAAAGCAAATATCCAGCCCTTCAAGTGGCAGATGATGTAGGGCGCCGTGCACCATAAAGGCGTCAAGGTGACAGGCGCTGCCCGTTTGAATTTGATAGGCTGTAATGCCTTTAGCGATTAAGCGGTCGGCATCGCGGGAGGTTTCTAAGTCGCCTTCGATCACCGCATAGTTGAGCTTAGTGTATTCTTTTAGATTTTCTAAAAGGGTCGTTTTACCGCTGCCTGGGCTACTCATGATGTTGAAGGCCGTGATGTTATGTGCCTCAAAGTGGGCGCGGTTATGACCGGCTTCGACATCATTTTTATCTAAAATCTTGTGGATGACTGACAAGGTTTTTTTATCGTTTAACTGAGGATTGGTGTGTAACTCACTATGACTATGTAATGAGTTATGCGATGCGTCATGCTCATGCGAATGGCCGTGCCCGTGATCATGGCTATGGTCATGACTATCAACATGTGAGTGCGCGCCTAAATGATCATGGTCTTGGCGGGTAAGGGAGCAGCCGCAGTCTTTACACATTTTACCTCTCCTTGAATCGGCAGAGTGCGTGGACTTTGCCTGACGAATTGTGAATGCTGATGTACGGATCGTTAATTTGGTTACGCTAATGTTGAGTGTGATACAAATTGCGCTGCAGATCTTTGATGTTCGTCAGGTTTATGGGGATAAAAATGGCGAGCGAACATCAGGGATTATCAAATAAGTCAGGTTATTGATTCTGATGAATTCCATACCAGAGTTGGCCTAGGGCTATGCCGCCGTCATTGATGGGGATTTGTTTACTGGATAACACTTTATTGCCTTGGGCGCAGAGTTTGCCGAGGCAGTATTCCAATAGGTATTTATTTTGGAATACGCCGCCGCAGAGCACGGTTGGAAGATGTTTGTACTGGGCAGCATAATCGCAGATAGCATCGCCTAATGTGTGTAAAAAGGCGCGGGCGATGGCATCTCGTCTGTTGTCTGTTAGCGGTTTTTCAGTCATTAATTTAACAATCTGCTTGAACATTTCACTGCTGCGCCACTGGTCGACGTCAAGAGGTAAGTTAAGCTTAATGGCTTCAAGGGCTATTGCATCGGCGCGATTGGCTGCGGCTTCTATTGCCATGCCTGCTTGACCTTCAAATTGTGTGGTTTCGATTAAGCCTAAGGCGCAGGCGAGGGCATCGAACAAGCGTCCGACCGATGAGCTTTTAAGTGCGCTGCCGTTCTGCCAAATTTTATATAAATTAGTTAAGGTATTTGGGCTCATGCTGCAGATAATGGGCAAGTTCAGCGCGATCACGGCATCAAGGCTCATTTGCTCGAACAATAATGCCAGTAATAACCTCACAGGCTGCTTAATGGCTTGTTCGCCGCCCAGTAGTGCTATGGGCTCAAAATGAGCCAGTCGCTGCGCTTTATCGAGTGTGGTTAATAGCACTTCACCGCCCCATAAACTGCCATCGTTGCCAAGCCCAGTGCCATCAAAACTAAAGCCCAATACGGGATCTCGATATTGGTTAACCGCCATTACGCTGAGCACATGGGCATGGTGATGTTGTACCGTTAAACATTGGCTGGTATCGCTGAGTTCTACATTTGAGTTTGAGTGCATTTCAGCCCAGCGTGAGGGGGCATAATCTGGGTGTTTATCGCGAACAATGAGATTGGGCGCAAAATGATACAACCGCGCGAAGGTCGCTAAGGTGCGCTCAAAATACTGCTCGGCGCTGACACTGAACAAGTCGCCAATATGGGGACTTAAAAACACATTATTGCCAAAGCCTAAGGCGATAGCATTTTTTTGTTGTGCACCCACGGCCAAAATTGATTGGGACAGCGGTATCTCTAAGGGAAAACTTAACGGCGCATAACCACGGGCGAGACGCAGCACTTGCACCTCTGCAGGCAAATCCATGTTGGGCTGAATCACCTGCACCACACTGTCATCACAGCCATTAATAATCGGCCGATTATGATCAACTATTGCATCCACAACATGGCTTAAGTGGCTAATAAGCTCGTCACAATCTGTGATGATAGGCTCACCTGACACATTAGCGCTGGTCGCGACCAATGGCCCTTTGAAGAGACCTAACAGTAAATGATGCAGTGGTGTGTAGGGTAAAAATACCCCGAGTTTATTCAGATTGGGGGCGACAGCTAAGCTGAGATCATGTTCGGGGCGACTGCTCATCAGCACTATGGGTCTTTCCTGCGAACTCAGTACTAGCCACTCGGCATCCGTACCTGTGACATAGTGCTGCGCCATAGTGATATCCGTCATCATCACCGCTAGCGGCTTGGATTGGCGCTGTTTTCGCAGCCGGAGTTTGTTGACTGCTTTGTCGTTACGGGCATCACAGACTAAGTGAAATCCGCCTAGTCCCTTAATTGCCAGAATCTGCCCTTGGTGTAACCTGTCAGCCGCCGCTGTCAGTATCGCAAGGTCCGTACTCAATTCAGGTGTGCTGACATTTGAGGTATTGGGAATGATGTATTCCCCTTGGGGTGTTTTTAAACTGAGTCTGGGGCCGCAGACTGGGCAACTGACTGGCTGAGCATGATAGCGGCGGTCGAGTGGGTTTTGATATGCTTTGGCGCACTCGGGGCACATGTCAAAATCGGCCATGGCGGTATTGTGGCGATCATAAGGTAAGGCATTGATTATGGTGTATCTTGGGCCGCAATTTGTGCAGTTGGTAAAAGCATAGTCAAAGTGGCGATCATCAGGATTATGCATGTCGTTCAAGCAATCTTGGCAGGTACTTTTATCCGCCGATACTGCCACCTGCGCACCTATCGGTGAACTTGGGTCATCGTCCTCATGGCTGTCGCTTTTTATAATTTCAAATGTGGTTTCGCTTAGCAAAATCGGCAGCGGTGTTTGGATTATATTGTCGATACGGGCCAGTGGCGGTGGGGTGGTATTGAGCGTTGTGATAAATTGCGTGAGGTTTTCTTCTGTGCCTTGCAGCTCAATGGTCACGCCCTTGGCACTGTTGAGCACAGTACCTGTTAGTTGAAATTCAAGGGCATAACGATAGACAAAGGGGCGAAATCCCACCCCTTGCACTATGCCAGTGATGTGCAGCTGACAACGCTTTAGCGCGGCACCCTTGTGGACAAGGTATTCCAATGCCAGCCTTCGTTTTATCTGCAGATCACTGTGCTTTTTGTGGCGACTATTATGTCTATGTGGCTGCATGCGTTGTGACTTAACTTTTGGCCTCCTAATCATGGGTATTCAGTTGGCGCTGCTTTACGTAAAGTGCGCCAACGGCTAAGTTATCGCCGTCTAAATCTAGACTACGATTGATCACTAAGGGGAAGTTTTTGCCTAAGCGTAAACTGATGCGTTTACACAGGGTTTCATTCGTTAATTCATTGCCCGCTAAGGCAACATTGTGCACGCCGATATTTAAATCGATATGTTCTAACCAGTTAGAAAGATAGTCCGCCAGCGAGTCTTGCATCGCAAAGGCGAGTTGACTCGGGTCGTCATTACCTGCGATACGAAAACTCAACACAGTGCCTAAGGTTTTACACCAATTTAGGCTGCGGTGGGCTTCACCTTTGGTCAGTGGATAATCGATACGCGGGGCATTGGCGCCGTGGTAACGCATGGCGGCGGCCATTAGTGCATCGCTGAGTCTTTCTTGGCTTTGCGTTTCTTCTTGGGGATTGAGGCCAATTAAAATGGCGGCAATGGCCCACAAACTTTGCAAGTTGTCCCGTCTGCCGTGAAGCTTTAGGCTTAAGAGTTTTAGGTAATCGTCGGGGAACAGGCTTTTAAACTTCTGTGCCACGGCTTTTTGTGGGCTGCTGTCCAGTTGATGGAAAATTTCGTAACCGTTATCGGGCAGCTCGGGCAGTGCGAAGAAGAGTTCGGTGTCGCCCTTATTATCGCAGGTGACAATTTGACTGGCGTGGGTATGGCTTAAGTAAATGACCGCGGCATTTTTTGCCTGTCTGTGGCTGGTAAATTTACCCTTGAGCAATGCACTGAATAACGCAGCATCCGCGATGGCATGATTTTCCGCATGGGTAGTGAGTGATGTACTCGCTTGTTCAACTTCAGTGTTGGCCGCATTAGCGGTTTCACTCGATTGCGCTAATACCGCCACACTCAGTTCGCCTTGATGGGAACGTGACCGTTTCGCTGCTTGCCATTGGGCTTGATAACCGTGAAGGCTGACTTTTTCCCTTAAGGGTTCTGGGGCGATAAAGTGCTTGGTTTGAGCCTGCGTTGAGCCTAAATCTTTGCTAGCAATTTGCGCCCAAGCGCCATCGACCCACGCGAGTTTCGGCCTATTATGCTTACCTTGGATATAAACCCAATCGATCCCTTTTTGCCGCAACACTTCGGCGAGTACTAAAATCACCCGGCTGTAGGCAAAGCAAATGTCGTACAGTGGCGCACTGAGTTTGTCGTGATCTTGCGTGGGTCTGGCGCAGATAAGCGGCTTTTCAATACTGGAAAGCGCGAGCACCTGCGCATCATTCAGGCAGAAATGGGCGTTCAGCGTATTGGGATTACAAATCAGCAGTTGTGGTCGCTCGCCTAAGGGCAGAGCAAACGGTGTCAGGCTGAGTTGCAGATCATCGGCGGCCGCTAATATCAGCGGGCTTTGGTTGATTGAGCTTTGTGTGGCTATGCCTTGTGTGACCATGTCTAGTGTAAACAGCCTCTGCACCATGGCTTTAATATCTGACAAGGTTAAGGCTTTTTGCGCGGGCGTTAATTGTGTTTCGCCCTTGCAGCAAGGGCAGGCTAAATCCAGCATGCCAAATTTCGCCGACTGATTATCGCCAATCAGCGGATAACATTGCTGGCAAAAAGGCGCGATGGCAGGACTTGATCCAGACTGTGAATAGGGCAGTAAGGTTTTGCTGCCTTGGGGCTCGTCGATAGCGTTAATACTAGAGTCAATTAGCCAAGCGGAAATCAAAAAGTCCGCGGCAATGGCATCGGCCAGTTGTTCGAGTTGAGTCTGCTCGCCCTGGGCTTCAATAAAGTAACTGTGCTGACCAAAGTCCTGTTGGCCATCACAGCCTATACTGATGTTCAGTGCATCGTAATTTAGGTATTGATTACATAAATGCGTGTACAAAGGCACCTGACGTGAACAGGTAAAATCAAATCTGATGTTTTTCATTTTCTATATACTTTCACCAGTAGTAACGCCGCGTTTATAAGAGTCAGGGATCAGCGAGTCGATACTATGCTCGGCAATACGCGTCGCAGTGAACCCAAGGGAGGCTAAGTGGGATAGCAAGCTTGATTCCATTAACGGCACTGCGGCTGCGACTTTAGGGGTCAAACCCAGCACCATAGGTTCGAGCACGGTTGGGGTGACGCCCAGCACAAAGGTTTTAGGTCTGTCGCCAACCATCTCCATCATATTGAGGGTTTGCAGCATTTCGACTTCATGGGCGCTGCCTTGCCAGTCGATTTCCTTCGGTGCCTTATCAAAATCGAAGAAGTAGACTTCGCCCGCTTCTACGCCATTGGCATTGACAGTATCGACTACGATTAAATAATCGTATTGGCAAATTATGGGAATGAGTCCCTGAGCCAAGGTGCCGCCATCGAGCAGCGTTAGCTGGTGAGACTCATGGGTAAACTGATAATTATCAGCTATATAATTGACAAAATGTACGCCGATGCCTTCATCGGCGTACAGGACATTGCCAATACCGAGTAGCAATATCTTCATTGGACTCCTAGTGGTGTGAGTCTGGCTTTGGGTAGTCATAGCCAGAGACAATCGAGTCAACTGAGTTATGTTTGAAGCGTATCCCTGACCAAACCGCCATATAGACGTGGATAACCACAAAGATAACAAATGCCCAAGTTAAGTAGTGATGGAAAATCCTAACTTGTGCCAGCCCACCCATTTGTGCCGTAATCCAAGCGGCGCTGCCCCAAAGCATCCCACCTAAACCTTGGTGATACACATTGGCGTACAACACCAGACCCGTTATACATATCACGAGAGCGACCAGTGAGATTGCTACATAAGTCACAAATTGCAGCGGTCCATATACACCCGCTTTATGTAAGTGACCCATCCATAAGTAAGATTTCAGCTGAGTGATCCAGCTTTTTACACTCATCACATCGCGAAATGAGCGTCGCTCAATGTCACTTCGACTGAAAAAATACAGGTAGAAGCGGACTAAGGTGATCGCGGTCAATACAAAACCGCAGATCAAATGAGCGAAGCGGATCCAGCCTTGTACGAGCACATCCGTACTTTCAGGCGCCACAAGAAACGGCCAAGCAATATAGAATCCGGTGATCACTAGCACTAAAATTGACAGTGCCCTGAGCCAGTGGAAAATCCGTATTGCCGGACTAAAAACCAGTGTCCGAATGCGGGTTGCAGAATGGTTCATTTTGCGTTCCCTCCCTCGATTATTGACCATTGGGACTGACACGGAACTCGCTCAATGCCTGACCTTTAAAATCCATCACGTGTACAGAACACGCCATGCAAGGGTCAAATGAGTGAATAATACGTATCACCTCAAGGGGCTTAGTTGGATCTTCCAGTTTCAAGCCAATTAAAGAGGCTTCATAGGGACCCATTTTACCGTTGGCATCCACAGGTCCTGCGTTCCAGGTCGTCGGTACTACGGCTTGA
Organism: Shewanella sp. DAU305; assembly: GCF_026802235.1. Classification (NCBI taxonomy): domain Bacteria; kingdom Pseudomonadati; phylum Pseudomonadota; class Gammaproteobacteria; order Alteromonadales; family Shewanellaceae; genus Shewanella; species Shewanella sp. DAU305. The sequence goes on along the minus strand of NZ_CP113808.1, from coordinate 3,279,193 downwards.
TAGTTCTCAATCACTCCATTTTTTATGCGGATCCAGTGGCTTAACATGCCGCGTGGCGCCTCAATCATGGCGTGACCTATGTACTCTTTGCTCGGGTCGATATTGGGTTTCACATAAGTTGATTCATCAGACTGGATATTCGTCAGCAGCGCATCGAAGGTTTTTAATCCTTCTTGGGCGACGATAACTGTCTGTAACATACGGGCTGCGGTGCGACCTAAAGTGGTAAATAGGGCGGCAACGGGTAAGCCAGTGCGAGCGAGCAAGGCATTGACTGAATCCACAACCACCTTGTTACCACGGGCATAGCTCACCAATAGGCAGGCTAATGGGCCCACTTCGACGGGTTCACCTTGATAACGGGGGGATTTCACCCAAGAGTATTTGCCATCACCATCCAGCGTTGGCAGCTTACCGTAGACGGTATCGCGTTCAACAAAACCGGTATAATTAGGAATCGTTGTACCGTCATAGGGATGCTGCGGCGCATCGGCGCTATACCAAGCATGGCTAACGTCTTCGGCAATCAGATCTGGGTTTACATCGCTGACACCGGCAAGGTCGCCATTCATGATCACGCCTTGATTGAACATGTATTCGCCATTGGCTAACACAAAGTCATCGGTCGCCATGAAGTTTTTCACATTCACGCCGCCCAGCACACTTGGCTCAGTACCAAAGGCTTCGGCCGCCATCACGATATCCGCTTGATAAGCACGCAGGATAAAGTCAGTCACGGTCGCATGTTTTTGCTTCCATTCCTGCAGGCGAGCAGGGCTTAACATGTCACGCACCGACGTCACACCACCAACAACAACGGATTGTGGATGTGGAGATTTACCGCCAAAGATGGCCAGCATTTCCGCCGCAACACGTTGTACTTCAAGTGCTTTAAGGTAGTGAGACAGCGCGATAAGGTTTTGCTCTGGAGTAAACTTATAGGTGCCATTGCCCCAATAAGCGTTCGCAAAGGGGCCTAATTTACCCGTTTCGACAAAGCCTTTGACTCTTTCTTGCACGGCTCTTAAATCACCTTCACCCGCGGCTATGGGCTTGTCTGTGTATTGCAGCGCAACTTGCGCAGCTTTGGCCGGATCGGCGCTCAGTGCAGACACCACATCCACCCAATCAAGACCGTGTAGATGGTAGAAATGCACAATATGGTCATGCATGTATAAAGAGGTTTGCATCAATGAACGTAAGTATCTCGCGTTCAACGGAATTTGAATTTCTAACGCATTTTCAACCGCTTCAGTACCGCAGCGGTAGTGGGAATAGGTACATACGCCACAGATACGTTGCACAATAAGGCCAACATCCATAGGCGTGCGGCCTTTGAGAATGACTTCAATACCGCGCCAAAGTGTGGAGGATGACCAAGCCTTGTTGATGACGTTATTTTCATCAACTTCGACTTCGATACGTAAGTGACCCTCGATACGTGTGATAGGGTCGATAACAACGCGCTTGCTCATGGGTTATTCCTCCAGCGGTTTGGCAAAAATACTGGCAACGGCATGGGCTCCAATGCCCACCACAGTCGCGCCTAAAATCACCGCACCAATAGTATCTGCGGTCGCATCCAATCCATGGAGGAGTTGACGGCCAAGGGGTTTTTCAAAGTCGGCCATGTCATCCCAGAAGTTAGGTTCTGAGCAGCCCATACAACCGTGTCCAGCGAGTACTGGCCAGCTAGTGTGATGGTTAAAGCGCTCGGTTGGGCAGTTGTTGTAGGTGTAAGGGCCTTTACAACCGACTTTATAAAGGCAGTAGCCTTCTTTCGCACCGTGATCGCCAAATTCTTCAACGAATTCACCGGCATCGAAGCGGCCGCGGCGTTCACAGTTATCGTGTACCCGTGCGCCGTAAGCCCATTTAGGTCTATTAAACATATCCAGCGCAGGTAATTTTCCGAACATGATGAAGTACATCAAAGTGCCGACTATGTTCTTTTCACTCGGTGGGCAACCGCCTAAGTTAATCACGGGTTTACTGACCACTTCATGCACGCCTTTCGCCCCCGTTGGGTTTGGATAAGCGGCTTGCACCCCACCAAACGCCGCACAAGTGCCGACAGAGATAATCGCGGCGGCGCCTTCAGCAGCATGCTTGATGATTTCTAACCCTGTGTGGCCTTTACAACCCACAGTTAAGAAACTGCCGTTATTTGCAGTCGGAATCGCCCCTTCAACGGCCAGTAAATAGCGGCCCTTGTAGGTTTCGAGTGCATGTTCGAGGTTCTCTTCAGCTTGCCAACCCGCTGCAGCCATTAAGGTTTCGTGATATTCCAAGGAGATATGATCAAAAATCAGCGAATCTAGATTGGGGGTATCGGTACGAATTAAGGATTCTGAGCAGCCAGTACATTCGGCCATGTGTAACCAGATTAAGGGTACACGGTCGGCTAATTCGGCAGCTTCGGCTACTAAGTTACTAAAGGGGAGAGGTAATGCGAGCATGCTCGTCACCATGGCACTCCACTTCATAAAATCACGGCGACTAATACCGTGTTGTTGCATTTTTTCAATCAGCGATTGTTGTTGACGGGGAGCGAATTGGCGCAGTGCATCTAAGCGCGCCTTTCCCTGTTCATATAGGGCTGCATGTGTGTCCATGGGTCAACCTTTTTTGTTATTTAAATGTAAATTGGTAAGGGTTTACATAATTGACAGGGTCAGTTTAGGCCGTTGGAGTGTAAAGATTCTTGATGTATATCAAGAATTTTCAAGAGATGTGATAGAACTGAATTTGACATTTAATTAACATGACGTAGATCTAATTTCACTTTTCCTAATAGGACAAAATGTCTCACATTTATCATTTTGGATGAAATCGGTCACTTAATCGGCGCTCGTGTGATTAAAGTTGCGCTGTTGAAAATGCCGACCTTAAGTGGGGGAGTCTGTGCATACGGCTTAATTGGACTTATATCAGCTTGTTTAAGAAAACCTTAAGATTCAGTTAATAGATTCGAACGTAATCGTTAATGCGGAATATGCTATGAAGAAAATATTGTTGTTACTCAGTTTAATGGCCGCTGGCGTACAAGCCGCGCCGTCGTTGGATCATCAAGTGTTTAACGCGCAGAACCAAGCTGTTTCCCTGAGTGAGTTTAAAGGCAAAGTCGTCTATGTCGATTTTTGGGCCTCATGGTGTGGGCCTTGCCGTAAATCCTTTCCGTGGATGAATGAGATCCAAAAAAAGTATCAAGATCAAGGTTTGGCCGTCGTGGCAATCAACCTAGATACAGATAACGAGTTAGCCCAAGAATTCTTAAAACAAGTCCCCGCCAATTTTTCAGTGCGTTTCAATCCAGAAGGTGATGTCGCGCGCAGCTTCGATTTGCTGGGTATGCCGAGCAGTTTCATGTTCAATCGCCAAGGTCAGTTAGTGCAGCATCATGTTGGTTTTTATGCCGATAAAGCCGCTGAATACGAGCAAGAGCTCGTTAGTTTACTGAAGGAGTAATTTATGCTTAAACCCGCATTAGTCGCAGTCACACTCATTATAGGTTTGAGTGGTTGTTCAAATTTAGGGGTGCAGCCGTGGGAGAAAGGCCAGTTGGCACGCGCCGATATGGCGCTCGACAGTGAAAAGCTCGATCTGGCGCTCGATGATCATATTTATTTTAGTAAAGAAGGCAGTAGCGGCGGTCGCGCCTTTGCCGGTGGTGGATGTGGCTGTAACTAAACTCTCCGTCGGTGTTAGTTGCCCTTAGATGTAACGAATAGATGTGATGAGCTCAGGGGCGAAATCCCGCGGTATTGAATAGATGAAAGTGACCTACAGGTGTTGTCAGCTATGACCCAAAAAAAGAATCAAATAAATGCAAGACAATCGAAACAGATTGCGGGTGCGTTAGCCTTAGCCAGTTGTGGATTGTTTGCCACAAGTGGCCACGCGACTGAATTATCTAAAAAAGCTGACGACTGGAAGGTCGATGCCGCTTTAATGTATTACGGTGAGCAGGATAGAGTGCAGGCCGTTGAAGCCATAGGTACAGCACAAAAAGCCTTTGGCGATGATAGCGTGCTGGATCTCAAACTGGTGGTCGACAGCTTAACCGGTGCCTCGGCTTCGGGCGCTGTGGCCCAAAGTACCAGCCAAACCTTTACTCGTCCTTCGGGCAATGGCCAATACAGTGTGGTAGCGGGCGATACACCGCTTGATGACACGTTCCACGATACCCGCGTTCAAGGCAGTGTTAACTGGGCCCAAGCGCTCAATCCTGACTGGAAAGTCAACGCTGGTGTCTATGGTTCAAAAGAATTCGATTATATGTCAATGGGGCTCAATGCCAGTATTGAGCGCGGTTTTAACAAAGACAACACTACGTTATTTTTAGGCACAGCTTACAGCTTCGATGTGGTCGATCCTGTCGGTGGACGTCCGGTGGATTTATCCTCCATGGCGGTTCGCGATAACTTCGCCAGTGAAGAAGCCTACCGCACCGCATTTGATGCGACTCGTCAAAGTGGCAGTGATAACAAGCAAACGGCCGATGTGATGTTAGGCATCACCCAAGTGCTCAGCCAGCGCTGGTTGTTGCAGGCCAATTACGGCTTATCGAGTGTCAATGGCTATTTAACCGATCCCTACAAAGTGCTCAGTGTGGTGGATAATAATGGCATCACTCAGGATCTCTTGTATGAGAGCCGCCCCGATGCTCGCTTGAAGCATAGCTTTTACGTGATGACTAAAGGCGCGTTAGATGCGGGCGTGGTGGATTTTTCCTATCGTTATAATACCGATGATTGGGATCTCACATCGCACACCTTAGAAACCCATTACCGTTATTACTTTACGGGCAATTTTTACGGTCAATTGCATCTACGTTATTACCAACAAACGGCGGCTAACTTCTATCAACCTTTCTTGATGGCAGATGCGCCACTGCCCGAGTTTGCCAGTGCCGATTATCGTATCGGTGATATGTCGGCTTATACGATAGGGATTAAATTTGGTCATCGATTATCGGGCGGTCATGAGATGTCGTATCGCTTAGAGTATTACCAACAGGATCCGAAAAATAACGGCACTACGATCCCAGGAGAGCTGCAAAACTTTGATCTGTTCCCGACGCAGAAGGCAATAACAGCACAGTTTAGTTATTCTTTTTAATACGAAATAATGCTACTGACTCAGATAGCAAGGCGTTAAACTGTATGGGTAGCTTAGCTACCCATACTCAATTTACCCCTGAGCTTATTTAAGCTGAATTCCAGTGGGGTGCCATGTAAAGAGGTGATTTATGATGTCGACATCATCCCTAAAAACCGCACTTTATTCGCTGCAACGCCGTGATTGGGGTTATGTGGGCGAATTTAGGGCCATGGCGAGTCCCTGTGAAATACTCATCGCATGCGATCAACTCGATATTGCCGACGATATGTTGGATATGGCAGTCACTGAGGCGCTGCGTATTGAACATAAGTACAGTCGTTTTATTGCGCAGAATTATCTGTGGCAATTAAACCATGCCTATGGTCATAAGCAGCTTATTGATGAAGAAACCTGGCAGTTATTGGCTTTTGCCAAACAATGTTTTCAGCTTAGTGATGGATTATTTGATATCTCGGCAGGGCCGTTAATGGAGCTGTGGCGCTTTGATCCCAAAGCCCAATTGCCCGAACATGCCCGCATACTTGCCGCGAAAGCCTTAGTGGGGTTTGAGCGTATCGAGTTTGATTCGCGCCATATTGAGATGCCATCGGGAATGAAATTGGATTTTGGCGGCATTGCTAAGGAATATGCAGTCGATAGAGTCGCCTATGAGTTGGCTGAATGTTATCCAGATATTCCTGTGCTAGTGAATTTTGGTGGCGATATCGCCTGTCCTGTGCCCAAAGTGAACCCATGGCAGGTAGGCATTGAAGATCCTCGCCATCTCGATCGCGCCGCTAGTGTACTGGCGATCAGTCAGGGCGCATTAGCGACCAGCGGCGATACACGGCGCTTTTTTGAAGTCGATGGAAAGCGTTACGGCCATATTGTCGATCCGCGTACTGGCTATCCCGTCGTCCATGCGCCGCGCTCCGTGACTGTGTTAGGGCCAAATTGTGTGACCGCGGGAATGCTGGCGACTATGGCCATGTTACAGGGCCAAGATGCGGAAGAATTTTTACAGCAACAAGATGTTAAGTTTAGTATTTTCCGTTAAGGGTTCTTTTAAAAGGCTCTGTTAAGGACATTGAATGCGTATTATGTTGGTTGAAGACAATGAGTTATTAGCCCAAGGGATTTGCTTAAGTTTGGCAAAGCTGGGCATGCAGGTTGATCACCTTAATAGTTATCAGCAAGCATTACAGGGTGTTAAAAATGAAAGCTTCAGTGCCATAGTGCTCGATCTGGGTTTACCCGACGGTAACGGTAAAGAGTTACTCAAGGCGTGGCGTCAGCAGGGAGTGTCAATTCCTACAATAGTCCTGACCGCCAATACGGATTTTGACACTAAGCTCGAGTGCTTAGACATGGGCGCCGATGATTATCTCGGTAAACCCTTCGATGTGCGAGAGCTCGCCGCTCGCATTCGCGCCATTGTCAGACGCCAGTACGGGCTCGATCACAACAGTTTGATTATTGGTGCGCTGTGCATTGATTTAAATACCCGCGAAGTGACCTTTCGCGATCAAAATGTGCTGCTTTCACGGCGTGAATTTCAATTATTGCTTGAACTCGCACAATCAGCTGGGCGCGTATTGACGCGCAGCCAACTGGAACAGTTAACCTATGGTTGGGATGAAGTCGGCAGCAACTCGATTGAAGTACATATTCATCATCTGCGTAAAAAACTTGCCAATGAGCTGATTAAAACCGTGCGTGGAATCGGCTATACCTTGATTGAAATAAATTAATTCACTGAATTAAGTGACAATACTCACGTTTGTGGGTATTGATACCTCAGTCATTTGCTGAGGGTTAAACGTTAGGAAACTGAAGTGATTCGATTAAAGGGGCTGGATGTGTATTCACTGCGTTTGGTACTGACATTATTGATTTTGTCAGGTATTTCAGTGTCCGTTGCTGTCTCTAGCTGGTTGAGTACTCGGGATTCTAAGCATCAAATTGAAGAACTCTTCGATGCGCAAATGCTGCAAACCGCGAAAATGCTGGAGCTGTTTTATCACACTGAGCCCGGTGCGACGCCCCAGAGTACCACGAGACCGCAAGTGCTCCACGTTCCCGATAGCCAGATCAGTTCCTTTGCCGAAAAAGCCGATGCCCTGAAACTCGCCTATGAACATAAATTGGCGTTTCAAATTTGGAGTGAGGCGGGCGAAGCCTTAGTGCTGTCGGACAATATTGGCCATCAACCTATCACTCGATTCGTACAGGGTTATCACAAGAAAGTGTTTGAAGGTGAACTCTGGCATGTGTTCAGTTTTTTCTCGGTTAAAAATCATGTTTGGATTGTCACCGCTCAGCAGGATGAAGTGCGCCAAGAGCTCGTATCGCAAATCATGCACAACGCGGTTATCGTGCCCTTGATTGTGGTGCCTTTGACACTACTTATCGTTAGCCTATTGTTTTATCTATTGTTCCGGCCATTAAAAACCTTCGAAAGGGAGTTGATTGGGCGGGCGCCGAACGATCTCACGCCGCTGACTATGTCACTACCGAAAGAGCTCGTACCCGTTCGCCGTGCATTAAATTTATATATCAATAGCATAGCTAGATTCATTGCCCGTGAACGCCGTTTTAGCGCCGATGCCGCCCATGAACTTAAAACACCATTATCTGTGATTAAATTACATCAACACGGTTTAGAGAGCCTGATTGACGATGATCCACAGCAGAAATTTCATCTAGCCGCGATTGATGCCGGCGTGGTGCACATGAGTCATACCGTTGAACAGTTACTCGTGTTAGCGAGGGTTGATTCGATAAATGAGCTCAATGTGTCATCCCACGCTATCTTGCCCATGGTTGAAGATGCGCTTAATCAATTGATGCCACAAATCACCGATTATGAATGGAATATCGATATCGCGCCCCAGCAGACCGTGACCTGCGATCGTTTCTATCTGCTGCTCGTGCTAAAAAATATTATCGAAAATGCCTGCAAATACAGCCCGCAGGAATCAGAAATCTCAGTGTCGGCCCATTCACTGGGTGATGAGATTAGTATCTGTATTGCGGATCGCGGCCAAGGCATGACAGAAGAGCAGATTGCTAATGCCACAGAGCGTTTTTATCGTGTGAATGAAAATGAAGGCATAGGTGCGGGTTTAGGTTTGTCTATCTGCCATCACATCATTGAATTGCACCAAGGCCGTTTAGTGATAGCGCCTAGGGAGCAGGGCGGATTATCTGTGACTCTTTTTTTGCCGCAATAGTTCAGAAGTTAACATCTTAAAATAGATCCGCAGTTTAAGTGACATCACCTCAGTGGTTTTGATACATTTGGGTGAGTGTAATTGTGAGTTTGTCAGCTATCTTAGAAAAAATCCTTAGGTTTACCAACAGATTGGTTCGCTAATTGCGTTTTTTCATCTAAGATCATCCACACTTAAGTTGAGACTTTAAAAAGTCTCATTTTACTTTCAAAAATGTAGCATTTGGATCACTTAACCTGCTTTTGTAACTGTGAAAGCAGAAATATGCATGATAATGTTATTTTTATATTCCTTTTAGGTATAAACTTATTCTCAAATAGTATTGTGTAGAAGGGGTTAACTGCATCTTTATTTATGAGTTTTTTTCTCCTTCTGATATCTTTCGCGATATGTAAGCAACTGTTTTTTTTCGCCCCTAAGCGAGGGTGAAAAAAATTCACTGTATACATAAAAAACATTGATTTCTTAGTTTATTTTTTTAGGTTACCTATCTATGGTTAGCTTGTTGCGTTGCCCATCGTCCAAACCTTATTCGTCACTCATTTGTTCACTGACGCTAGGCGCTGTTGTCGCTCTGTCTGGTGTCGCGTACGCTGAAGAGACAAAACCCGCCGAGACAGTTCCTGTGGTAACTCCGCCGAAAGTGATTTCTCAGCCCGCTACAAAAAATCAAGTGAGATTCACTAAAACAGGCGCTTTCGATAGCGATACTGTGGTGAAGATTGCAAAACGTTTGGCAGCGAAACCGTATGTGGCCCTTAAAGACCCGTTACCGGCCGGCCTGGCTAAATTGTCATATGATGAATACCGTGACATTCGTTTTAACCCGACTGCGTCTATTTGGCGTGATCAGGGCGTGCCTTTTCAAATGCAAATGTTCCACCGTGGCTTCTATTTCCAAGATCTGATCGAGATTGCGATTGTGGAAGGGCAAAACGCAACGCACTTAGCCTACGAGCCTAAGTATTTCACCGCGGGTGAAGTGATTACTCAAGCGTTACCCAATGACGATATTGGCTACTCAGGTTTTCGCATTCATAACCAACTGAATACTAACGGTGTGTTTGACGAACTTATGGTGTTCCAAGGTGCGAGTTATTTCCGCGCTTTAGGTAAAGGTAACGCCTATGGTTTATCTTCACGTGGTTTAGCGTTAAAAACCGCCGATGCCGAAGGGGAAGAATTCCCAATATTTCGCGCCTTCTGGGTTGAACGTCCATACAATGACAGCAACCTGATTGTTGTGCATGCCTTGCTAGATAGCCCAAGTGTGGCGGGTGCTTATACTTTCTCTGTCCGTCCAGGTGATAACACTTTGATTGATGTCGAAGCGACGCTGTTTCCACGAGTTGAGCTGAGCAAAGTTGGTTTAGCACCCAGCACGAGCATGTTCCTGCACTCACTCAATGGTCGTCATGATACCGATGACTTTAGACCCGAAGTACATGATTCAGACGGTTTATTGATGTTAAACGGCCGTGGTGAGCATTTATGGCGCCCATTGGCTAACCCACGTCAATTACAGGTCAGTGCGTTTTCTGACAACTCGCCACAGGGTTTTGGTTTGATCCAACGTGAGCGTGATTATGCGTCTTACCAAGATTTAGAAGCACATTATGAACGTCGTCCAAGTCTGTGGATTGAGCCTGTGGGCAACTGGGGCCAAGGTTCTGTGGTGTTGACTGAAATTCCGACTGAGTCTGAAATTCATGACAACATCGTTAGCTACTGGAAACCTCGTCAGCCTATTCCTGCGGGCAGTGAATTCCATTTTGCCTATCGCATGAGCTGGGGTGATGAACCCGCGGCTAAAGTCGGTGCTGTACATGTGTCTCGCTCTGCCAGTGGCCGTGCCGATATCGCTAAAGCAACACCAAGACGTTTATTTGTGGTCGACTATCAAATTGAAGGTCCGATGACAGATGAAATGCCAGTTGCTAAAGTGGAAGCGTCTGGTGGTGTGGTTACCAATGTGGTGATTGCCCGTAATGCAGCCAAAAATGGCTATCGCTTAGCTTTTGAATTAGAGCCAGAAGATAAAGAACTTATCGAACTGCGCGCTGAACTCAAGTTCCCAACTCCTCGTCAGGTTGAAACCTGGCTCTATCGCTGGACGCTGTAAGGTTCATGACGGAGCAACATGATATGACTGTATCCGACAACTCGGTACTCGAGACGGAAGTCCTCGTGGGTGGTAGTGCTATGCCAAATGAACGGCCTGGCGCTATGGAACCCCAAAATTTAAGTAAGATGCCAGAGGGATTCCCTCGCCGTAGCACAGTGGCGAATGGAGTACGTTCGCGTGCTTCGCGCCGCTTCTTAGTGGTTGGCGGTGCTTTATTACTGTCTTTATTCGCTATTTATGAAATGGGCGCGGTATTTAGTATTGGCGGAATTACGCCACTGGAATATCTCGTGTTGGCGTTATTTGCGGTTAACTTTTGTTGGATCGCCTTAGCGTTTTGTAGTGGTATTGCGGGTTTTTTAATTTTGCTGCGCAAACCGCGGGCAAAAGATCTGCAAGTGACTGAGCTGCATACGCGCACCGCGATTTTAATGCCGACCTATAACGAATCCCCAGACAGGGTATTCTCAGCGGTCTCTGTGATGGCAGAAACCTTGTCGCAAACGGGTCATGGTCATGCTTTTGATTGGTTTATCTTAAGTGATACCACCGATCCCGATATCGCCTTGCTCGAAGAGCAGGCGTTTTTGGTGTTACGTCAAGAAACCCATAAACACTCGCGTGTGTATTACCGTCGTCGTCGTAAAAACGTCGCCCGTAAAGCGGGTAACGTGGCCGATTTCTGCCGCCGTTGGGGTTCGCGCTATGATCACTTGTTAGTGCTTGATGCGGACAGCTTGATGGAGTCATCAACCATCACAGGTTTGGCCCAGCGTATGCAGGCCGACCCTGATGCGGGTTTAATTCAAACGATCCCGTCGCTGATCAACGGCACTACTTTAATGGCGCGTTTACAGCAATTTGCGGCGCGCATTTATGGCCCCGTAATTGGTACCGGTTTAGGCTGGTGGGTACAAAAAGAAGGTAACTTCTGGGGCCATAACGCCATTATCCGTACCGAAGCCTTTATGACCGCGGCCGGATTACCCAACCTTAAGGGTAAGCCGCCTTTTGGTGGCCATATCATGAGCCATGACTTTGTTGAAGCGGCGTTGATTCGCCGTGCCGGCTGGAGTGTGGTTATTGCCTATGACTTACCCGGTTCATACGAAGAATGTCCACCGTCAATTATCGACTTAGCCGTGCGTGATCGCCGCTGGTGCCAAGGTAACTTGCAGCATTCACGTATTTTGCCGACCAAAGGTCTGCACTGGGTGAGCCGTTTGCATTTACTGACGGGTATCATGGCCTACTTATCATCACCTTTCTGGTTGATGTTGATTTTGACTGGTTTGATGTTGGCCCTGCAAGCACACTTTATTCGACCTGAATATTTCACCGATCAATTTTCACTGTTCCCCACTTGGCCCATCATGGACTCGGATAGGGCATTGAGATTGTTCTACATTACTATGGGCGTCTTGTTCGGCCCTAAAGTATTTGGTGTCTTGTTGCTGCTTAAAGACGGCGAGTTTGCTCGCAGTGTTGGCGGCCGGATTAAAGCGATATTCAGTGTGATCTTTGAGGTTATACTCTCAGCGCTGATCGCACCTATCATGATGTTCATCCATTGCGGTGCCGTGATGTCGATTCTAATGGGCCGCGACAGTGGTTGGTCGCCGCAACGTCGTGATGACGGCAGTATGCCTTGGATGACGTTAATCTATCGTCACCGTTGGCATATGCTGGCGGGTGTGATGTTAGGTTATGCAGCTATTTTGGATTCTCTGACCTTGTTAGCTTGGATGAGTCCAGCCTTGATTGGTCTATGGATTGCCGTGCCTATTTCAGCTTGGACGGGGTCTGTCAAAATCGGCGAAGTGTTTAAACGTGCGGGTATTCTTGCGACGCCTGAAGAGCGAAATCCTGCGCAGATTTGCTTGCAAGCACAGGATGCTCGTGCCGCTTACCAAAAACACATTGCAGAGCCTTGGACATTGGCACAGGTACTTAAAGATCCTGCGTTGATGGAGCTGCATTTAGCTATGGTGGATAAACAGCCATTGCGCGCTGCGGGGACTCCGATTGAAGCGATGGAAGCCATAGTGCATGTGAAAGTGCATGAAGCTCGCTGCCAGCAGAGTGCATTAGCTGTACTGAATCGCCAAGAAATGGCGATGGTGTTAGCTAATCCTTTGATGTTACGTAGCCTGCAGAAATTACCAGAGCAGTTTGTTGAAGAAGATCTGGTGTCTTTTTGCTAACGAATATCTAACGCACAGCGAACCAACACTAGCGCAGCATTTGCTCGCAAATGAGTTTGGTTGTAATCATTAGAAAATGCCACTGACGACCTCAGTGGCATTTTTCTTTTCATAATCTGCAGTTTGCCCCTAGTAATTAACTGATCCCCATGAAATAGTCGTATCACAGTATTATTGACTGACATGATCGCTGGCTTTCAAGTGACCTTAAATAGCGAAGGGAGTATTTATGGTATTGCACAAGATCATCCAGTATTTCGCATCGTTTGTACGCGCATCGCAAATTAAACGTATGCCCATGAGTCGCTATTTGGGACTGTTAGTGCTGAGCGTTATTGTCTGTTTTCCTATCACGTCAGTGGCAATGACTACCGATGATACTCAAGCCATTTCATCGAATCCCAGCATTGGTGCACAGCAAGACATGCTGCAGCTAAACAGTGTGCAACCAAGCACTGAGCGTAAAGTCGATGAGCCCGATGCAGTCTTGCCACTTACGGCATTAGTGCCACAGGTGCTGCTGCTGGATCTTGCGGGCGTTAATCCTATTTTTGGTCTGCATTATCGCGAATTAACATTATCACCAAATACCTTATCAGCGGCCGATGTGGCGCGGTTTCAAGCTGATGTGACGGGCTACTGGCGTTATATCAAGACCTTTGCGCAGTGTAATAACGGCGAACCTGTAGACACAGTATCAACCGTTATTCCAACGGATCTCCAATATCAAAGGGTGCTAAAACAAGTCACCCATTTAGCGCTATTGGATGCGGCTGATCCTTGGGAAACCTTAGTGCTGGATGAAACGTTAACGGTCGGAATGAGTCATCCACTCCTTGATACCATAGCTAAACGTTTGTGGCGCTTGGGTGATTTAGCCATTGAGCCAACGACGAACCTTGTCTATAGCGAAGAATTGGTGGTTGGTGTTAAGCGTTTCCAACAAAGGCATGGGCTAAAACAAGACGGGGTGATTGGTAAGCAGACCTTGTATTGGCTGAATCAATCGCCAAAGGCGAGGGCAGTCTTACTGGCTAAAAATACGATTCGGCAACGAGTGTTTGAACGTAAGTTGGAGCCAAGCTACTTGCTGATTAACGTGCCCGCCTTTGAGATGATCTTAGTCGATAATGGCACCACAGTGCTCAATTCCAAAGTGATTGTGGGCAAATCTTCTCGGCAAACCCCGCTGCTGGATAGCCAGATTTCCAGCGTGGTCCTCAATCCCAGTTGGCGAGTGCCGAGCAGCATTCTACGTCGAGATATCCTGCCGCAGATTAGGCGAAATGGTCATTATCTTAATGAACGCCAATTTGATGTGTACGACTATAACGGCCAACGGGTGCAACACATGCCAGAAGAATGGCAGGACTTAGCCAGCACTTCGTTTCCCTATCAGCTAGTGCAACGCCCAGGGGCGAAGAATGCATTAGGCAAATATAAGTTTCACTTTGATAACAGTTTCAGTGTCTATTTACATGGCACTTCTGAGCCAAGTCTCTTTAACAAGGACGATAGGGCATTATCATCAGGCTGTATTCGGATTGAAAAAGTCACTGAATTAGCCCAGTGGTTTAAAGAACATTTAGTTAAAGATAAGCGTTTATGGGACAAATTAGCCCCAGATGTAACGGAGCCCCAGTGGTTTTCACTTTCTCAAAAGCTGCCAGTGCATCTGGTGTATTGGACTGCATGGCTGGATGACGACAGTGGGCAAGAGCAATACCGTAGCGACATTTACCATTTAGAAGCTGAGTTGACGAATGCGGTACCCGCCACGGTTTTAGATCTCAATTAAGATTTTGGCAGTATAAAGCTGAGTAAGATAACAAATTGAACTCGCAGGGCATTTTAAAATCGTGGGCAGAATGGGGTGGGCAAAACTTGATCTTAGGGCTTATTCAGTATAATTTGCTTGGTTAGTGACCAAAAAGCATACAATAGGTGATCATGTGACTTTGATATGTCCTGCCCGTAGGCAGTTATTGTTAGGCCTGAGTGGTGTGGCATTATGTTCTCTTATTCCCTCAAAAGCGGTAGCCAGTCGTTCAACCAAAGGGATCCGCGAGTTAAGTCTGTTTAATCGCCATACCGGTGAGCGCGATGACGGCAGTTACTGGGTTGATGGTCATTATCAAAGCAAGGTATTAAACGATTTTAATCATTTACTGCGGGACCATCGCCAGAATGTGGCGGCGCCCATGGATAAACGTTTATTCGATTTGCTCTATTCCCTTAAAACGACTTTGAATGTCGACGATGAAATCCATGTGATTTCTGGTTACCGTTCACCCAAAACCAATGCCATGCTTGCGAGTCACAGTGGCGGCGTCGCAAAAAAGAGTTATCACATGCGCGGCATGGCTATGGATATCGCGATCCCAAGCGTTAAGCTTAAAACCCTCAGAGAAGCGGCTTTATCACTAAAACTGGGTGGAGTGGGCTATTATCCTAACTCTGGCTTTGTGCATGTCGATTGTGGGCCGGTACGACACTGGTAGCGTGAATAATTTGTTGCTGAACTCGCTGATAGAATCCTTGCTCTAGGGCTTGAGATTCTGTCAGGTAATGCCTCAGCAGCGGGATAAATTGCTGGTTGAGCTTGTTCATTTCTCTATGCTGTTGCCAATCACAGATCAATAAACTCAAATGTTGTGAGAATTGATACTGCCGTTGCCTTTGTAACTCAATGTCGACCGATTCAATGACCTGCATGAGTAAAATTAAGCTGCGGTTTTTCTGTTGGGTGCAGGCAAGCAATTCTAAAAATTTTAATTCGAGGGTATTTTGCTGGTAAGGAACGGTTTCGATAAGCGAGACAAGTTCACGGGCCAGTTGGCATGAAAGTCTGTTTTCTTGTTGTAACTGGTATAGCGCATGACGCATTTTTTGACACAGCAGTTATCGAAATTTGCCCGAGCTTATCAGGCTTCTCAATTTCCCAGTGTGATCTAGATCGCGTGTTTTTTGTTTGAGATCAAAGCCTTTTCTCAGCGGTAACAGCTAAGATACAAGTTCTTCAATTTGATAAATTGCTACCTGTTTTAATAACGCAGCGGCGGACAAATTGATGGGTTGCGGGATTCTTGTGCGCCTTGGGTATCTATGTTAGTATTCGCGCGCTTTATATGAGCCGTCATTGGTCGAAAATGCCGGCAACTTTTTACTCTAAATTTAAGTGAGAAACACATGTCTTACACTATCCAAGCACAAACCCGCACTGAAATAGGGAAAGGTTCGAGCCGCCGCCTACGCCATGCTGGTAAAGTACCTGCTGTTATTTATGGCCAAGGCAAAGAGCCAGTTTCTATTGTTTTTGATCACAAAGATATCATCAACATTCAAGCTAACGCTGATTTCTACACTTCAACTTTGACTATCGTTGTTGATGGCAAAGAAGTGGGTGTACGTGCACAAGCTATGCAACGCCACGTGTTCAAACCACTTATTGAACATGTTGACTTCGTTTACGCTTAATTGTCGTAGCTGAAGCAAAAAAGCGCCTAAGGGCGCTTTTTTTGTGGCTGATTTTCACGCGACAGATTTTCATCTGATGGATCGGCGTGACTCATTTTATTGCGGCGTAATACTTATCATAGACAGGCAGAGTGTATCGACACTCCACCTGAATTTGAGTCTGAGTCTGACTTTGCTACTTGATATTGAAGTTGTAATAGATATCAAGGGATTGGCCTAAAGTGCCCGATACGGTTTCAAGATAAAGCTGCGAGAGCAGGTAATATCTGACCGTCATCTCATAGCCAGGGTTAAACACGCCCACCCCGTATTTCACCATCAAGTTCTCGCCGATAAAGCCACTGATCGCCACACGGCCCTCATCGTTGGTGTCGAGTTGTACGTTAGAGAAACCAAACTCTTCAATCAATCCGGTCGCGGTATTTCCTATGTTGTTAATGGCGCCGCCGCCCACCTGCGAGCTTAAACCTAAGGCTGCGCCCATCATCAATGAGTTATTTTGCTCATTGTTGGCACTGTTAAAACCACTGCCTTTGATAATGTAAGACAAGATCTCGGCCTGCTCTTTGGCAGGATTAGAGAACAGGGTCACCACAGGGCGGGCGGGAGTGCCAGTGACGCGCACACCCGCGACTAAGTCTTCACTCTTAATCTCGCGTATTGCCTCAATATTCAGGTTAGGCACTGAAGTCGGCCCCACAAACTGCACTTCACCAGTACGGATCCTTAGGGTTTGACCCATAAACCGGTAACTACCCTGATTAACTCTAATATTACCGAAGAGCAAAGGCGGGCGGAATGCTTGCTGTTGCAGTTTTAAGGTTCCTTGGAGTCTACCAGTGAGGCCCATGCCATCAATCCTGAGTTCGTTGCCCACACTGATATTCAGATCGGCCACGATTGCGTAGGGGCTGGTTTTAGGTTGCGTGGCGGCAATGGAGTCGTCAAATACCACGTCATCAGATGTGGCGATACCGCCTTCCGCTAATGGCACAATTTTAATGTTGCCAGAAGGAACGGCTATTTTGCCCTTCACCGTTAATTGTTTACTGTTGAAGGTTAAATTGATGTCGGGTGAAACATCAAGGATAGCCAGTGGCGGCTGGATCACGGCGAGTTTGTCACCTTCAAGGGCTAATTCACCGCTAAATTGACCTTGGGGCCATTTCAGCTGGCCAGTCACTCGACCCAAGCCATTGCCCATCATCCAGCGACCCTTTAGCTCGGCTTGTTGACCCGCGAACGACATTGACAGGTCAATTTTGTCGATTAGCGTCGGGTTTGCCGTCAGGGCTAAGGAGCCCTCCGTTAAGGCCATGCTTCCCGACACTTCTGGCGCCTCTAGACTGCCCGCAAAGTTAAGCTGACTGGTCAGCAAGCCTTGTACCGTATTTAGCTGCGGGAAAAATTCTCCCAGTGGTTGTAAGTTGATTTGCTTGATATTGGCAAAACCTGAGAGCGCACGGTCTGGGGTGACATTAACGTTGATCTCACTCTGCCAACTGGCCACACCTTCAGATTCAAAATTTAATACTGTTGCAAGCCGTTTAGCATCTAAGGTCGCCAGCAATGACAGATGTTGGTAATTAATGGTGACTTCACGATTCTTATCCCGCTTGAGCATGATACTGCCAGGGGCAAAATCAAAGTTCACATCGGCAGTGGGTTTACGACCCGCTGCCCAAGCAAAATTGGCTAACAATGAGGCGGGGCCATCCCAGCGCATATTCGTTGGCAATATCGGTACGAGTAATTGCCCCGGATTACCCGAATAGCTCACCTGCGCGCTGCCTTTTTTGCCGATTGTCGTCTCGCTGTTTAGGCAGATGCGGCTGTTCGGGTTCATGAGGCAAAACGGCGTGATGCTGCCCTGATTCTTGTTTTGATCCCAAGCGAGATTAATGGCGTTATCGAGCTGCCATAGGCCAACGGGGGTATTGAGATTTAGACGTTCGACATCGAGCCGTAGTCGCGATTTTTTCTCATCGTATTGGCTACTCACTGTGGTATCGAGGCCAAGATCGCCCGTGGCATTCAGGGTCAGCTTTTGAGCGTCAATAGTGCCTTTCGCCCCGAGTGTCACTGTATCTACATTCTGATCCGCAATCTGTAAGGCTTTTGATTTCAGCGAGATAGCAAATTCATGTTGATCTAGCGGCTTGTAATAGGCCTTTAAGTTGGATTCTCGCAGCTTAATATTTTGATAAAACAGTTCAGCGAGTTGGGCGGTGAGTTCAACTTGAGGGTGCTTCTCATCCCCTGTGACATTAATTTGCGCCTGCAATTGGCCGCTGGCCTTGGGCAACCACAGACCGAAGTCGGGCACTTGCAGCTCACCCTGTAGATCCCAGTTGGCGTTTGCTTCGCCTTTGAGTGCCAGAGTCGAGCCCAGTACTTTGGCGTTCAGCCCCTTAGAACTGACATACAGGGAATCATTCACACTGATATCCCCTGTGATATCGAAGGGATAACCTTGCAGGGTGCCCGTGAGCTCAGTGTCGTTCAGGGAGACTTGCCAGCGAGGATCAGCAAATGAGCCTTGAGTGCGTAATTTTCCTGAAATCAAACTGTCCGGTAGACCGGTTGCTGTTTGCGTCGTATCCGTTTGTGGCAGTTGTACTTCCTGCAGTTTTACGTCATTGAGCCAGAGATTGGCGTTCCAGCGAATGGCTTTTTGATAATCGAGTTCGCCCGTGAGCTTGACCTGACCAATCGCGCCCGTTGCATCAAGATTATTAATGGTTAACTTCGCATCTTGATGCTGAAGGCTAGTGTCTATGGCGAGTACTTTATGGAACGGCGTAGTCAGCTGGCCTTTAAGGCTCGCCTCTTGACGATTGAGATCGCCTTGACTTTCCAGTGCCACATCACTGACTGAGTATTCAGGGCTTTTTAGCGGCCACTGCAGCCGTGTCTGTTCAAGTTTTACCTTGTAGGGCAGGCTTGGATCGCGAAGTGTTATCTGCCCATCTAGCGTGAAGTCGGCATCGCCCTTGGCGACAGCGTTGACTTGTAGTTGCCCTAAGCTTTGGCTCAGCTTTACATCTAGTACTTGATGAGTCAGCTCAGGTAATTCGGCTAATTGGTTAAGGGTGAGGTTGGCTTCTAAATCGAGTGGATAATCGTTATCGAGCGTTAAGCTACCTGTGATATCCGCGCTGCCATCTGTATGGCTGATGGCGAGATGATCTAAGGTCAATTGATATTCGCGGAAATGACCTTGCAGCTCGGCATGGCTAAAGACATCTTTACGATCGCCGATTTGCAGCGTGGTGTTATCAAGCGTGAGGGCATTAACCGTCACAGGAAAAGGCATAAACACTTGTGGCAAATGCGCTAGAGCCCATTCAGCACTACTGTCTTTTGCTGGCTTGTCTTTTGCCGGCGTAGTTGCAGCTTGGTTCGTTTGCGCGGTATCGGTTGCTGTGGGGATCAGCACGAACAATCCTTCACTGGAAAGCTGCTTAATCGACAAGCCTTCGGCAAGCCACTTTGCCTCTGCGTTAAGGCGATTGGCCGTAAATTGCATCTCATCCACTTGGATATTCACAGCGTTGAGTTCCGCGGAATCTAACTCAATATCAAAGGGTAATTGCAGCTCGTTGGGCGCTTCATCGAGCGGCACTATCGGGGTTTCATTTGTGTCGGCAGACAGGGCTAAGGTATCAATAGTCACATCGACTTTGGCCGCAGATAAGCCATTAACACATAAACGTTTTTGTAGTAAACAGGCGGGTTGCCACAGTAAATGCAGATCCTCAAGTTGTACCTTGATGCCAGCCATAGACCAAGACGCATGGGACAGGGCTAAGTCTTTATTAATGGAGCCTGAGGTGTAAGTCAGATCAAGATCGGGCACAAACTGATCGGCTAAGCCCACTGTGATGCGCGAGCCAAACTCAGTGCCGAGTAATAGGGCGATTAATACTAAAAGCCCTAATGGCACATAGATGATAATCCGAGTCCAGAGTTTGAACTGTCGCCACAGTTTTTGAATGAATGACACCGATTGGGTGACAGAACTCGCAATGGCTTCAGTGACTTCCGTAATGGGGCTGTCTACTGCGCCTTGTTCGGTTGGCTTATTATGCTCTGGGGGCTGGCTCATAGATCTGTCCCCATGGTCAGGTGAATTCGCCATGATCTTTCAATGGTATCGGTTTCTTTCAATCCAACCCCTAAATCCAGTTTGATTGGGCCGATGGGGGAGATCCAATGGATACCGCCACCGACCGAGACAACAGGTTCAAATTGATTGTTATCGAAGGCGTTACCCGCATCGATAAAGGTACCGACCCGCCAAGTGGGGGTCACATAATATTGATATTCTAAACTGCCGACCATTAAATAGCGGCCACCTATGACCTCGCGATTGGTCTTGCCATCATCTGCGACATAATCTAAATAGGGGCCCAATTCTTGATAACCATAACCCCGCACACTCTGATCGCCACCGGCAAAATAGCGCAGCGAAGGCGGAATAGAGGCCAGATCATTTTCGTTGGCTAAGTTGGCGGCTAAATCGATACGCGCGACAATTCTGTGGTTGTCGAAGAAGGTATCAATCCATTTAAATTTAGCTTGGAGGCGCGCTAAGCGGGTTTCTGAGCCCAAATAGGGATCGGCATAGTCTAGGCTGTAAATCTGCCTAAAACCGGACTTAGGATCGAGAGAATTATCACCGCGCGTTGTTCGCGAAAAGTTAATCCCCGCCAAATAAAACGACGGCATATAATCGACGTCAGACTGGGTATATTCTTCGCGAATAGCTTCAAGTGAATAACTCATTAGCCATTGGTTTTCGAGTCTTTGTTGACGTAATAGCCCAAGAAGATATTTGGTCGATTCAAGCTGACCTGTATTACTAAAATCGCGATTCTCGGCGTCATACACTTGGGTCACACCGTATTTGTCCCGTAGCAAACCGACGCGGATTTTTAATTGATCATCTAAGGGATGCGTCAAGGGGATAGTATAAGTGGTTAATAACTTTGGTCTATCCGGTGACCATTCAAGGCTGGTTTCCTGTGAATGGCCGTATTTATTGATTTGTGGCGTCCGCCAAGTCACGCGCACTCTTGGGTCGAAAGCTTGATCCGTCTTGCCAATATCACCACCAAAACCGAGCTCAATGGCGTGGCTTGCCTTAGGTGTTAATTCCACCAGCACCGGAATATGACTTTCTTCGACACCGTCGATTTGCGGGATCACTTTAATATTGGCGAAATAGCCCGTGTCTAATAACTGGCGATTCAGCGCGCCCACACGGCGAGTCGAGTAGGAAGCGCCTTCTTTAAAGGGAATAAGTTTTTCTAAAATTTCAGGTTCTAAAGTATGGCCTTCGAAGCTGACTTGGCCAAATTTATAACGTTTGCCAGAGTCAAAATGCAAACTTACCTGCGCGGTATTGATGTCGCGGTTAACTTTAATCTGTGATTCCGTAAATTCGCCATCGAAGTAACCTCGTGCCAGAGCTAAGGTGACCAGCTGCGATTTTACGTCGCTATACACACCGTGGTTTAGCACATCGCCAGGCTTAAGGTTGACCTTTGCCAGCCATTGATCGAAGGCGCGATCATCGAGCATTTCGCCACTGAAGTTAATATCGACCCACTGGACTATGGTTGGCTCGCCTGCAGTGATCACCAGTTTTAGTTCCCACGGTCCCTTGTCATGTTCCGTCAGTTTTTCTTCCACTTCGCCATGATAGTAACCCATGGATTCTAAGGCTGTGCTGACATTGTCATCGACATTAAACAGAAAGGCACGGCGCTGCACCTCGGATTCGGGTAAGGTGCCTAAGTGCGCAACTATGTTACGTTGCAGAGCTTCATTCACGCCTGTGACAGATAATTTAATAAATTCATCTGCCGCCGCAGCGACGGATGTGACTGAAATCAGACTCAGAAATAAGCAAAAACGAAAGTAATGTGAGGTGATTTGCAAAAATGGCTGCACTTTATAGTCCCTGTGATGTGGCATCATTGTCGCCAGAATAAAACCAACAGGCAAGGAGATGATTGAAATTACACGATGAAATGGGTACAAAGGACGCTACTTTTTAAGGGGATGTAAAGAATGAAAACAAAATTAGCCACCTTTAGTTTAATTATCTCGGGTTTACTTTTTATGTCACACAACACCTTTGCCAATGACAAACCGTTCGCGATTGCGATCCACGGCGGCGCTGGCACGATTTCTAAGGCTAATCTCACCCCTGAACAACGCCAAGCCTACAAAGATAAGTTAAAGGAAGCCGTTGATAAAGGCTCAAAAGTGTTAGAAGAGGGCGGTGACAGCTTAGTCGCGGTGCAAACAGCCATTAATATTCTCGAAAATAGCCCACTGTTCAATGCTGGCATAGGCGCGGTGTACACCTATGACGGTGGGCATGAGTTAGATGCGTCCATTATGGATGGCAAAACCATGAATGCCGGTGCAGTTGCTGGAGTGCGCCATATCGCCAATCCCATTGATCTCGCTTTAGCTGTGATGAATAAGTCTGAACATGTAATGCTCTCGGGCGCAGGTGCAGAAGAATTTGCCCTGACTCAAGGCTTTAGCTTAGTGCCAAACAGTCATTTTGATACTGACGAGCGTTATCAACAATTACTCGATGCTAGGCAAAAACTGCAAGCTGCGGCTAAATCAGAGCAAGTCGCCAATGTTGAGATGAAAGATCTCGATTACAAATTTGGTACCGTAGGCGCCGTCGCCTTAGACAAAAATGGCAACTTAGCTGCTGGTACCTCAACCGGCGGCATGACAGCAAAACGCTTCGGCCGCATTGGAGATTCCCCGGTGATTGGTGCCGGTACTTATGCTGAAAATGGGGTGTGCGCCGTATCGGCAACCGGACACGGTGAGTTCTTTATTCGTTACCAAGTGGCGGGGGATATTTGTGCCAAAGTGAAATACCAGCAAAAATCCATTATTCAAGCCGCCGATGAAGTGATCAATCAACGTCTTATCACCGCTGGTGGTTCGGGCGGCGTGATTGCCGTCGATCAGCGCGGTAATATCGCCACGCCATTTAACACTGAAGGCATGTACCGCGCTACCCGTAGCAATGGCGAACCCGCCCAAGTGCTGATCTGGCAAGACCAATAACTTGAATTGTAAAAGCAGTTGGTTCGAGACGGACATTGCTTACAAGATTGTTTAGAAGATTGCTTACAAGATTGTCTAGAAACATCACTTATAAACCTTAAAAAGCGAGTGCTGCGAAAGTGGCACTCGCTTTTTGCTAGCGGTTTTTTGCTTTAAGAGTGAATAAGAAGCTGATAAGTTTGGGCTATTACAATTAGTTAATGGTATGTGGGGTGTCGCCCGTTGTTTGATTTCATTAGGGGTACAATAGTCATACGCAAAGCCGCACTTAACTCACCGTCAAAGCTGTCGTTTGTGTCCAGCGAACTCATCGCGTCTGCATGAGATTGCACTCAGCGTAAAGGATATTTACATGATTTCTACCGTGTTAACCGACCGCGTCAGGGTTTTCCTCAATCGGTTTCGCCATCGACTTTGGGTTAAACCACTGCTTGTTTGCCTATTATCGATTGCAGTCGCCTTTGTCGCAAAATTGGCAGATGGTACTGAGCTTGTTGAGATTGCACCTAAGGTGTCATCGGCCTCCATCGAGGCGCTGTTATCCGTTATGGCTTCCAGCATGCTGGTTATCGCCACTTTTTCCGTGGGTTCTATGGTCTCGGCCTATGCTTCGGCGGCTAACACGGCAACACCACGTTCATTTATTTTAGTTGTCGCCGATGATGCCTCTCAAAATGCGCTATCGACCTTTGTTGGGGCATTTATCTTCAGTATTGTGGCACTCACTGCGGTTAAAAATGATTACTTTCAAACGGCGGGTCTGTTTATCCTCTTCCTGCTGACCACGTTTATTTTTGGCATGGTGATCTTTACCTTTGTACGCTGGGTGGATCGCATTGCCCGTCTTGGCCGCATGGCAACCACAATTGAGAAAGTTGAAAAGGCGGCGGCCGATGCTCTGACACGGCGACGCAATACTCCACATCTTGGCGGCGTTTCTGTGCGTCCCCAAGCGCGTGGACGAGCCGTGTACGCGGCTAACGTCGGTTATGTTCAGTACATTAATATTGCTGCGATGCAGCGCTGGGCTAAGAAAAACGAGGTGCGAGTCGTGATTGCAGCCTTGCCGGGCACGTTCGCCACGCCAAATCGACCATTGGCATACATTAGCGCCGATGGTGCGGAGCAGACTGAGATTGATTGCACCTGTGTTGCCGAGTCATTCCAGATTGGTGATACCCGTCTTTTTGACGACGATCCGAGATTTGGGTTGG
This sequence comes from Shewanella sp. DAU305, assembly GCF_026802235.1. Taxonomy (NCBI): domain Bacteria; kingdom Pseudomonadati; phylum Pseudomonadota; class Gammaproteobacteria; order Alteromonadales; family Shewanellaceae; genus Shewanella; species Shewanella sp. DAU305. The sequence goes on along the minus strand of NZ_CP113808.1, from coordinate 3,254,727 downwards.
TGGTACTGTCGGAAATCGCTGGCCGCGCCTTATCACCTGCTGTCAATGACCCTGGTACGGCCATTTGCATCATAGGCACACTGGTACGGCTGTTTACCCTATGGGGTGAACCCGCGGCAGTTGATGACAAACCCGCGCCAGAGTGCGATCGCGTAGAAGTCCCTCACGTTTGTGTACAGGACATGTTTGATGATGCGTTTACCGCGATAGCCAGAGACGGCGCGGGAGTGGTGGAAGTCGCTGTACGGCTACAAAAAGCACTTGAATCGTTAGCATCCAGCGGTGACGGGAAAATACGTGCGGCGGCCGAGTACCACGGTCGGTTGGCACTAAAGCGTTCACAAAAGGTGCTTGATATCGAAGAGGACTTGCAAGCCGTACAAGACGCCGCCAAGTTTGCCGAGTCAGCAGCTTCGTCTAACACTTAACGAGACATTTATTATTTCGTCGTGCCGTGTATCCGTTTGTTGCTTCTTTTATTCTGTCAGTGTTTTTGACATTCGGTTTACACATTCGATAAGCGCAATCGATATAAATCGCACATCCTTGCCGATATATTGACTAGACTTCAAACGTAGGGTTAATTCGAGGGGAAGACTATGGACTTAATTAAGATTCGTGACCATATGGATCGTCAGCCCGTGTTACTGCGCGCGAATATGTCGCTGGCGACCGCTGTCGAAAAGCTGTTAGATAATAATAAAATGGGTGCTGCAGTGGTTGATGATGCGGGCGATTTGGTGGGCTTTTTATCCCAGCAGGATTGTCTGGCAGTGATGATCAAGAGTAGCTATCACTGCGATATGACCTCAGTGGTGAAGGATTGTATGCGTACTGAAGTACTGTTTGTCGGGCCTGATGACAGTATTTTGCAACTCGCTGAACAAATGCTCGGGCCTAAACCTAAGGTTTATCCTGTGGTTGAACACGGTAAAGTGATTGGCACGATAAATCGCACTAATGTGCTCAAAGCGATGAATATCTATATGCAACAATGTTATCTGTCACCAGTTTAATCTGAGCCGCAGTGGAGATAATCTGACACCCTTTATCCTGAGTGCAGAGTAAATTAGCAATACCATTGCGCCACTTTCCTTGCTAGGATCGCCGTTTTTGATGCTAGCAATGGAATTTGGATTTGAACTCAGACAAACATCCGCTATCGAACGCCTTTCTTAATCTTTGTTATCAGGCTGATGCGTCTAGGATCCGTCGTCGTTTATTTAAGCTCAATAAAGAAGCCGACTCAGATAAAAAGACCCAAGTCTTAGCCCAGCTGAGTGAGCAAGCGCAGGCGGCGTTTGAGAAGGTTGAGCAGCGACGTAACGCTCGCCCTAAAATCCAATATCCTGAAAACCTTCCCGTTTCTTTGATGCGTGATGACATTGCACGCGCGATTGCAGGCAATCAAGTGGTGATCATTGCCGGTGAAACGGGCTCAGGTAAAACCACGCAGCTCCCCAAAATTTGTTTAGAACTCGGCTTAGGTTGCCGTGGCATGATAGGCCACACCCAGCCAAGACGATTGGCTGCCCGCAGCGTGGCGAGCCGAGTCGCAGAAGAATTACAAAGTCCGCTCGGTGAAGTGGTCGGCTTTAAAGTGCGGTTTGCCGATGCGCTTAAGAGTGACTCTTATATTAAGTTGATGACCGACGGTATTTTACTGGCGGAATTGACCTCAGATCGCAATCTCGATCAATACGATACCATCATCATAGATGAGGCCCACGAGCGCAGCCTCAACATCGATTTTATTCTGGGCTACCTCAAACAAATTCTCAAAAGACGCCCTGATCTCAAAGTTATTATCACGTCAGCGACCATAGACGTTGAGCGTTTTTCTAAGCATTTCAACAATGCGCCTATTATCGAAGTGTCGGGCCGTACCTTTCCGGTCGAAACCCGTTACCGACCCTTAGTGCAAGATAGCGATGCCGATTTAGATCAAATCGAAGGCATTTTTGCCGCCGTCGATGAGCTGGTGGCCGAAGGGCTGGGCGACATTCTGATCTTTATGAACGGCGAGCGGGAAATTCGCGATACGGCCGAACAATTAAGTCGGCGTAATTACCGCGATACCGAAATTTTGCCGCTGTACGCTCGTTTATCCTATGGCGAGCAATCCAAAGTCTTCAGCAGTCACAGGGGCAGGCGGATTGTATTAGCGACGAACGTGGCGGAAACTTCGTTGACTGTGCCGGGTATTCGCTACGTTATCGACCCAGGTACGGCGCGTATCAGCCGCTATAGCTATCGCACTAAGGTGCAACGCTTACCAATTGAACCTATCTCGCAGGCAAGCGCTAATCAGCGTCAAGGCCGTTGTGGTCGTGTGGGACCGGGTATTTGTATTCGTTTGTACGATGAGGCGGATTTTAATAATCGTCCGGCGTTTACCGATCCTGAGATTTTGCGTACTAACTTGGCTTCGGTCATTTTGCAGATGCTCGCCATCGGCCTAGGTGATATCGCCGGTTTCCCCTTTATCGAGCCACCCGATCCCCGCCATATCCGCGATGGTTTCTTGCTGCTCGAAGAATTACAAGCGGTTGAGAGCAAACACGGCAAGCTAGTGTTGACGCCACTTGGGCGCAACTTGGCGCAAATTCCTGTGGATCCGCGTTTGGCGCGTATGGTGGTAGAGAGTCAGCAGTTAGGTTGTTTGAACGAAGTGCTAGTGATTGCCGCGGGCTTATCGATTCAAGATCCCCGCGAACGACCGATGGAGAAGAAGCAAGCCAGTGATGAAGCCCATCGCCGTTTTGCCGATCCCAGTTCCGATTTTGTTAGCTGGATAAATCTGTGGCAGCACTTAAAAGATCAGCAAAAAGAGTTATCTGCTAGCCAGTTCCGTAAAAAGTGCCGCGATGAATATTTAGCCTATTTGCGCGTGCGCGAGTGGCAGGACTTATACACTCAGCTTAAACAAGCCGTGCACGATTTAAAGTGGCGTTTAAACGATACGCCCGCCAATTACGACAGCTTGCACCGTGCGTTGTTGTCGGGATTGTTGAGCCATGTTGGTTTTAAAGATAACAATAACGAGTACTTAGGTGCGCGTAATCGTAAGTTTTTTGTATTCCCCGGTTCGCCATTGGCCAAAAAAGGCCCTAAGTGGATCATGGCGGCTGAGCTTACTGAAACCTCGCGCTTATTTGCTCGCTGCTGCGCCAAAATCGAACCCGAATGGCTAGAGCCCTTGGCGGCGCATTTGATCAAGAAAAGCTATGTAGAGCCCCATTTTGAGGCAAAACCTGGCAGCGTTATCGCCCTTGAGAATCAAGTGCTCTACGGCTTGACGGTTGTACACCGTCGTAAAGTGCAATACGGCCCTATCGATCCCGTTGAAGCGCGTGAGATTTTTATCCGCAGCGCCTTGGCAGAAGGGCAGTTACAGACCCAAGAAGCGTTTTTTGTCGCTAACCAAAAGTTGCTCGAAGACATTGAATCCCTCGAGCATAAATCCCGCCGCCGCGATATTTTGGTGGACGAGCAAGTGTTGGTGGATTTTTACGAGCCGCGGATCCCTGAAGGGATTTACAACGCCCAGCTGTTTTTTGGCTGGTGGAAAAAAGCCAAGCGCGAGCAACCTGATTTACTCGATTTCAGCAAAGCGCTGTTAATGCAACGCAATGCCGACCATATTTCGACCTTGGATTTCCCCGATACGTGGCACAAGGGCAATTTGCGCCTGCAGCTGAGTTATCACTTTGAACCCGCTGCGGCTGATGACGGCGTGTCGGTGCACATTCCGGTGGCGCTACTTAATCAAATCGACGATAGCGATTTTGATTGGTTAGTGGCGGGGCTGAGGGAAGAAAAGTGCATCGCGCTGATCAAATCTTTGCCTAAAAGTTTACGACGTAACTTTGTGCCCGCGCCTGACTATGCCCGCGCTTGTGTGCAGGCCATGGTGCCTTTTAGTGCCAGTTTGCTTGAGGCTATGTGCAAGCAATTGCTGCGCATGAGTGGCACGCGTATATCGCCGGAAGATTTTGATTTAACGCAGATCCCCGCGCATTTGCAGATGAACTTTAAAATCGAAGACGATAAAAACAACTTAGTTGCCGAAGGTCGGGTGCTCGATACCTTAAAAGCCGAGTTACAGGGCGTGGTGGCGAAGGCCATTCGTCAGGTGGCGGATAAAGGTATAGAGCAAGAAGCGTTAACTGAGTGGTCCTTTGGCGATTTGCCGCAGCAATATCAGCAGCAAAAAGGCAATTACCAAGTACGGGCGTTTCCGGCGCTGATCGATAAAAAAGACAGTGTTGCGATCAAATTATTTGATGATGAATTTGAAGCCTTAGATGCTCATCGCCAAGGTCTGCGACGCTTATTGCTGTTAAACATTCCATCACCGGTAAAACATTTACAGCAAGCTTTGCCGAATAAAGCGAAATTGGCGATGTATTTCAATCCATTCGGTCAAGTGCAAATCTTAATTGATGACATTATTGCCGCCGCTGTGCAGCAATTATTGGATGAGAAAGCCCTCGATGTGCGTAATCAAGCCCAATTTGAGCAGGCAAAGGACTGGGTTCGCCAAGAGCTCAACCCGACCGCCGAGCAAATTGCCCTGAAGGTTGAGCAGATTTTGACCTTATACCAGAGCATTAAAAAGCGTCTCAAGGGCAAAATTAGCTTAGATATCGCTTTTGCTATGAGTGATATTCAAAGCCAATTAGACAAATTAGTTTTTAAAGGGTTTGTTGAATCCTGCGGTTGGAATCGTTTAGTCGATGTGGCGCGTTACTTAAAAGCGATTGAAATCCGTGTCGAGAAGTTGCCTGTCGATCCGACTCGTGACCGTTTGCATATGCAGAGCATTAACAAGGTGCAGGAAGCATTGAATGCACAATTGGCGAAAGTGCCACGATCGCAGCCGACACCGCCCGCGTTAATTGAAGCGCGCTGGATGATTGAAGAGTATCGTGTTTCCTGTTTTGCGCAGGTGTTAGGCACGGCTTATCCGATATCTGAAAAACGCATTTTGAATCATATCCAACAAGTATAAAAATATGAGGTCAGTGAATTTATTATTTACGACTCAATAGTTGTTATTCTTGGTTATCTCATTACGCCGCTAAGCTTACTTAGCGGCGTTTTTACTTTGTGGTTTTAGTCGTTCTCGTTTTGCGGTCACTAACTTACCTGAGCAAACAACATTTATTCTCGAAACGTCAACACGCCCTAATCAGTTTGCTTTACTCCTTTGGAGATATTTAGCGCTAATTTTAAGCATTCACCTTGCTAAAAAACTGATCTTTGACCATGTTTTAGCCACACCTTAATAACTTCTTTGTCCGAATTCACCTCATTACAATCTAGTAAATCGTTTACAAACCATGAGCTAGTTAAATCTATCGCCAAATTGATGATCTGGATCAAGCATCATCAGCTTTACCAATTTGGAGGTATACAGTTTGTTAACAACTAAAAGGTATGATGTTTGAGTGAGTTAAAGATGCAACGGATATACATAAAACCTGCCGCTGACGCTTGTTCCAGCGCGAAAAAATGGCAGGAACACACCTCTTGGAGGATGCATGAGTGCTAGCACCGCAGAAGAAAAATCCTTAGAACTGAAAATTTTTATCTTTTTAACCGTATTTCTCGCACCGTTATTGTCCGTGCTGCTGGTCAGTGGCTTAGGCTTTGCAATTTGGTTTAGTCAGATCCTGACTGGACCGCCGGGAGCGGGTTAATCGCTTTATTATCAAAATATTAGACAAAGAGTGGAATGTCGGATGAGCAAAGAACTCCATATCACCAGTTTAGTGGTGCAGGTCTTACCGCAGAAAATGGCAGATGTTAGACAAGAGATCATGACCATTGAAAATGCCGAACTTTCCGTCAACAACGAAGTGAAATTGGTCGTGGTTATCGAAGGTGAGACTCAGCGCGCCTTGATGGACTGCATAGAAGCGATCAATGCCATTCCGGGTGTGTTATCCGCCACTATGGTTTACCACCAGAGTGAAACGCTCGAAGAGGGTGAAGAATGAATATGAACAGACGTGACTTTATTAAGGCCAACGCGGTGATCGCCGCTGCAGGGGCTGCAGGTTTAGCTTTGCCCGCTGGCGCAAGTAACCTGATAACCAGCTCAGAACAAACCAAATTAGAGTGGAACAAGGCGCCGTGCCGCTTCTGTGGTACTGGCTGCTCTGTGATTGTTGCCACCCGCGATGGCAAAGTCGTGGCCACCCACGGCGATGCCAACAGTGAAGTGAACCGTGGACTTAACTGTATCAAGGGTTATTTCCTGTCGAAGATCATGTATGGCAGCGATCGCTTAACCACGCCCATGCTGCGGATGACGGATGGCAAGTACGACAAGCACGGTGAGTTTTCGCCAATTAGCTGGGACAGCGCCTTCGACATCATGGCACAAAAGTGGAAAGAAACCATTAAAGCCAAAGGGCCAACGGCCGTGGGCATGTTTGGTTCGGGCCAATGGACTGTGTGGGAAGGTTACGCCGCCGTTAAGTTGATGAAGGCGGGCTTTGGTTCGAACAATATCGACCCTAATGCACGCCATTGTATGGCGTCTGCCGTGGTCGGGTTTATGCGCACCTTCGGTATCGATGAGCCAATGGGCTGCTATGACGATATGGAAGCCGCCGATGCATTCGTGCTTTGGGGCTCGAACATGGCCGAGATGCACCCGATCCTGTGGAGTCGAGTGACAGACAGACGCTTGAGTGAACCTCATGTCAAAGTGGCCGTGTTATCGACTTTCCAGCATCGCTCCTTCGATCTGGCAGATTTACCGATAGTGTTCACCCCGCAAACCGATTTGGCTATGTTGAACTTTATTGCTAACTATATTATTCAAAACGATAAAGTGAACTGGGATTTCGTGAAGAAACACGTAAATTTCCGCCAAGGCACGACTGATATCGGCTACGGTTTACGTCCGACTCATCCGCTTGAACAGAAAGCCAAAAACGTCAAAACGGCGGGTGATTCAACGCCAATCGATTTTGAAGCCTTCAAAGCCTTTGTTGCCGAATACACAGTCGAGAAAGTCAGTAAACTGTCTGGCGTGCCAGAAGATAAACTGATCGAACTGGCGAAGCTGTATGCTGATCCTAATACGAAAGTGACGTCATTCTGGACCATGGGCTTTAACCAACATACCCGTGGTGTGTGGTGTAACAACCTGATTTACAACATCCATTTATTAACAGGTAAGATTTCTACCCCTGGCAACAGTCCGTTCTCGCTGACAGGTCAGCCATCGGCCTGTGGCACGGCCCGTGAAGTCGGGACTTTCTCTCACCGTTTACCTGCGGACATGGTGGTGACCAATCCCGAACACAGAAAACGTGCCGAAGAAACGTGGAAAATTCCAAGCGGTATCATTCCACCTAAACCCGGTTATCATGCTGTCGAGCAAAATCGCCGCCTGAAAGACGGTGACTTGAACTGCTATTGGGTGCAAGTGAACAACAATATGCAGGCGGGGCCGAACATTAACGAAGAAGGGCTACCGGGTTACCGTAACCCTGCCAACTTTATCGTGGTATCAGATGCTTATCCTACAGTCACTACTCAAGCTGCCGATTTGATCTTGCCCACTGCTATGTGGGTTGAGAAAGAGGGGGCTTACGGTAATGCCGAGCGCCGTACTCAGTTCTGGCATCAAATGGTGCAAGCGCCGGGCGAGTCGCATTCGGATCTGTGGCAGCTGATGGAGTTTGCGAAACGTTTCACCACAGATGAAGTGTGGCCAAAAGATGTTTTAGCCGCTAATCCAGAGTTTAAGGGCAAAACCCTATTCGAAGTTCTGTACCAAAACGGCAATGTTGACAAGTTCCCATTGACGGATGCAGATCCTAAGTATCTGAACGATGAAGCGAAACATTTTGGTTTCTATGTGCAAAAAGGCCTGTTTGAAGAATACGCCTCCTTTGGACGCGGTCATGGCCACGACTTAGCACCATTTGATGCTTATCACGAGGCCCATGGTCTGCGTTGGCCTGTGGTGGATGGCAAGGAAACCAAGTGGCGTTTCCGTGAGGGTAGCGATCCTTATGTTAAAGCAGGTAAGGGTTTTGAGTTTTACGGTAAACCAGATGGCCGTGCGGTGATCTTTGCGCTGCCCTATGAACCCGCCGCTGAGTCGCCAGACGAAGAATACGATATTTGGTTATCGACGGGCCGAGTACTGGAACATTGGCATTCGGGTTCTATGACCCAACGTGTGCCTGAGCTTTATCGTGCTTTCCCTGATGCTGTGTGTTTTATGCATCCAGAAGATGCCAAGAAACGCGGTTTGCGCCGTGGTGACGAAATTCGTGTGGTGTCACGACGGGGTGAAATTAAGACCCGAGTTGAAACCCGTGGCCGTAATAAACCGCCTGTGGGCTTAGTGTTTGTGCCTTGGTTTGATGCTAGCCAGCTCATTAATAAAGTCACATTAGATGCGACAGATCCCTTGTCAAAACAAACTGACTTTAAAAAATGTGCGGTGAAGATCGTCAAGGTTTAAGGAGAACACGATGAAAACCCTAAAATTAGTTTCAGCGATCGGTTTACTGGCCTTTGGCGCATTAATGATGACAAGTGTATCTGCCGCCAGTATTCCCGAAGATAAAATTGATACCCTGCGCCAAGCGCCTATCAATGTCGAGCCGACGCCGCCAGCGATGCAAAACGTGCGTAATACCGATGTGAAGGAAGTGCGTAACTATCCCATGCAGCCGCCCGTGATCCCGCACAAAATTGACGGCTATCAGCTCGATCTTAAAGTGAATAAGTGTATGGCCTGTCATGCTCGCAGTCGCATCGGGGATTCCCAAGCACCTATGGTCAGTGTCACGCACTATATGGACAGGGATAATAACTTCTTAGCCGAATTATCGCCACGTCGATATTTCTGTACTCAGTGTCATGTGCCGCAGTTAGATGCCAAATTACTGGTCGAAAACGACTTTGTAGACATGGAACATCTGATCAAAACCAACGCTGAGCAGAAAAAACACTAGGAGTTAGCATGTTAGATAAACTGAAAAAAATCTGGCAGGTACTCAATCGTCCGAGTGTGCATTACAGTTTAGGTTTTTTGACCTTAGGTGGCTTTGTGGCTGGGGTGATTTTCTGGGGCGGCTTTAACACTGCCCTTGAAGCTACCAACAAGGAAGCCTTCTGTATCGGTTGCCATGAGATGGAAAATAACGTCTATCAAGAGTTACAGACAACGATTCATTTCACTAACCGCAGTGGTGTGCGGGCAACCTGCCCAGATTGCCATGTACCACATAACTGGACAGATAAGATCGCCCGTAAGATGCAGGCATCTAAGGAAGTGTGGGGTAAGGTTTTCGGCACGATTAACACCCGAGAAAAGTTTGAAAGTAAACGACGTGAGTTAGCTGAACATGAATGGGAAAGATTAAAAGCCAATGACTCGCTCGAGTGCCGTAACTGCCATAACTTCACTTACATGGACTTTACCCGCCAATCACCCAGAGCGGCGCAGATGCACTCAACGTCACTGGCGAGCGGCGAAAAGACCTGTATCGACTGCCACAAGGGGATTGCTCACCATCTCCCTGATATGGAAGGTGTGAAGGGATTTTAAGCTGAATCGTTCCCCGTGTTGCTTAGCGTGACTTTGTTTTGTGTAATCGTGACTTAGTTTTGTGTAGTTTAGTCTCGTTTAACTTAGCGTTGGTTAGTGTTAGTAAGTGTGACTTAGTGCGGCTAAATGTTTATTAGCCATCTCCAGCCAAAGGCCAAGCATAGTGATGCTTGGCCTTTTTATTGATTGTAATGGCACCGTGGCATAGTGACCTAAAGCCGTACTTGGTATGCTGAATTAAGGTTTAATCAATTAATTGTGTTACCGAGCAGCTAATGGCGTTTTATTCACTTCACAGCTCAGGATACAATCAGCAAAGAATCGTTATTGGATGATAAAGAGGTCGTGATAGAAGGCCGCTATGGAAAATGCCATTACGCAGGAGGCGATGATGAATGAACAACTTGAAAAACTCTTAGAAGACATCGGTTTTATGAGCCCGAGCTTGCTTGAAATCGTGCAGGGCGTGCGTCAAACCGTTAACGCCATTGCAGACGCATCCTCGCTCGATATCACTGAAACGGTGAAGTACGGCGGAATACTCTTTAGCGCAAAGAGTACTTTTGGTGGGGTGTTTGCCTATAAGCAGCATGTGTCATTGGAGTTTAGTTTGGGCGCAAACTTTAGCGATCCACACAAGGTGCTCGAAGGCAGTGGCAAATTTCGCCGCCATATCAAGTTAACCTCAATGGATGAAATCGCAGCCAAACACGTGGCGGAATATATCACGCAGGCGCTGCATCAAGCGGATAAGTAACAAGTGGATTAGTATCTGCGAATGAGTGGCTGTTTCGCCGCATGATGTTAGTAAGGTCATGATAACTACTCATAGCATGAGTCCAGCATGTTAGCAAAAAAGCAGAAACAAAAAAGGAGCTGAATAGTCAGCTCCTTTCGTTTTGCTAAGGTTTAATAGAGATGTCTTAGCAATGCAGTCCCTAGTTAAGGGATATTAGAAGTTCGCAGTACGCGGCGCACGTGGGAATGGGATAACATCACGAATGTTGTTAACGCCCGTCACGTAAGACACTAAACGCTCAAACCCTAGACCAAAACCTGCGTGTGGCACTGTGCCATAACGGCGCATATCACGGTACCACCAGTAATCTTCTTGGTTCAGATCCATTTCAGCTAAACGCATATCCAGCACGTCTAAACGCTCTTCACGTTGAGAACCGCCGATGATTTCACCGATACCTGGGGCTAACACGTCCATCGCGGCAACGGTTTTACCGTCATCGTTTAAGCGCATGTAGAAGGCCTTGATATCTTTTGGATAGTTCTTCACTACCACAGGGGCTTTGAAGTGTTCTTCGGCTAAGTAACGCTCATGCTCAGAAGATAAGTCGATACCCCAAGACACTGGGAACTCGAAGGTTCTGCCACAGTTTTGCAGAATTTCAACCGCATCTGTGTAATCCACTTGTGCAAAATCGCTTGAAACGAAAGATTGCAGACGGTCGATCACTGTCTTATCAACGTGCTGGGCGAAGAAAGTTAAATCGTCCATACGCTCAGTCAATACGGCATTGAACGCGTATTTCAACATAGCTTCGGCAAGGCCAGCAATGTCGTTTAAGTTAGCGAAGGCCACTTCAGGCTCAACCATCCAGAATTCCGCTAAGTGGCGGCTAGTGTTTGAGTTTTCAGCACGGAAAGTGGGGCCAAAGGTATACACTTTTGACAGTGCACAGGCGTAGGTTTCAGCGTTCAACTGGCCAGATACGGTTAGGAAAGCTTCTTTACCGAAGAAATCTTTATCGTAATCGACTTTCCCTGCATCAGTACGTGGCAGGTTTTCCATATCTAAGGTCGATACGCGGAACATTTCACCGGCGCCTTCACAGTCAGAGGCGGTGATAAGTGGGGTCGATACCCAAATAAAGCCTTCTTCGTGGTAGAAGCGGTGAATAGCTTGGGATAAACAGTTACGCACGCGGGCAACGGCACCAATAATGTTAGTGCGTGGGCGTAAGTGCGCTAATTCACGTAAATGTTCAATTGAGTGACGTTTAGCGGCCATTGGGTAAGTGTCTGGATCATCAACCCAGCCCGCGACTTCAATATCAGTCACTTGCAGTTCAAATGCTTGACCTGCGCCTGGAGACTCCACCACGTCGCCTGTCATCACAACAGAACAACCCGCAGTCAGCTTTAACACTTCGTTGTCGTAATTATCTAAGCTATTGGGCACGACACCTTGGATAGGATTAAAGCAAGAGCCGTCATAAACAGCTAAAAAAGAGATGCCGGCTTTAGAGTCACGACGGGTTCTGACCCAGCCACGAACTGTGACTTTAGAACCGACGGCGTGCTCACCTTTAAATACAGATGCGACAGATGCGATGCTCATTGTTGCTTAATTCTCCAACGAAACGTTTTATATGAAAATTTTGGAGGTTTATATTACCTTGCTGGTGGCTTTTCTCAAGCTGAAAAAGGTATCCTGAGGTTAATATTACCGATATTTAGCGATATAGTGAGTTAAACGGCGGGAGGCAGTATGAGTAAAGTTAGAATATTTCAAATTATCCTCGCGACATTATCCATTTTAGGCTGGGCGTTGGCCGTCTATGCGTTATTAGTGTTCGGTGATGCGAGGCCTGACCGCGAAGTCGGCGATTATTTAAGCCGTGGCGCGACATTTAGAGTCCATTGGGATCCACACGAAACCCAGTTATTACAGTATTTGATTTGGACCTGTGGCGGCATTAGTTTGGTCAGTTTAGCGTTTAACTATTATGTCGCCCACCATAGCCGCATGGGTTATTGGTTTAACATTCCCATGTTGCTGTTAACCTCGATTGTCGCCGGTTTGTATATCCACTTGGTGGTTTAAGCGAACCTGTTGGCTTGTAGCTGTTTCGCTATGGAAAAGAAAGTCAGAGGATATCGGCAGGAATGCTTAACTGGCGGCATAAATGGTCGATAATGGCGGCGGTCGCGCCCCAGATAAAGCGTTGTTGATAGGGTATGAAATGCACGCTGTAATAGCGCCCTTGGCGTAAAAAGCGTTTTTGGTGACGATTGCTCGGTTCAATAAAAAAGCTTAATGGCACAGTAAAGCAATCGGCTACCTCACCGGGATCGATTTTCCAATCAAAGGCTTGCTTGATAATGCCGACCACGGGCGTTATTTCAAATCCGGTAAAAGTATTGTGGGCCGGAAATGTGCCCACCACGTCGACGTTATACCGCGATAATCCAATTTCTTCTTCTGCTTCCCTTAACGCAGCTGCAATTGCATCGACATCGTAGGGCTCAATTTTACCACCGGGGAAACTGATCTGTCCTGGATGGGCGCGAAGGTGCATCGGTCTTTGGGTTAAAATTAGATTCAGTTCACCGTTGATATCCTGCAGCGGGATCAACACCGCAGCTTTGCGCAGTCCAAGGTGTGGGAAGGCCGCCGGATCTTGCAGCGCTAAAGGGTGCAGATTAAATCTGAGTCTAAATTCCGCTTGATCCATCGACGTTCTCGTTACTGTTTAGTATGAAATCTTACGGCTTTTGCGGCTCTGCGCCAAGTAAAGGCAAAATCCGGCTGATCTTATCAAAGGTTTCTTGGTACTCGGCATTCACTTCTGAATCTGCCACTATGCCGCCGCCCGCCCAGCAAAAGAGTTTGCCCTGTTCGGCCACAATAGTGCGAATGGTGATACTGGTATCCATTTGGCCATCTTGGCTGATATAGCCCATAGAGCCACAGTAAAGACTGCGCCGTGAAGGTTCGAGCTCTTCAATAATTTCCATGGCGCGAATTTTTGGTGCGCCGGTAATTGAGCCGCCGGGGAACGCCGCGCGCAGCAAATCGCTGGCGCTGTACTTAGCATCAAGCTTAGCCGTCACTGTACTGACAAGGTGATGCACCGCAGGAAAGCTTTCAATCTCAAACAGATGCGGTACACGTACCGAGCCTGCCGCTGCTACCTTGCCGATATCATTACGCAGCAAATCGACAATCATGACGTTTTCGGCGCGATCCTTTGGTGAGCTGGCAAGGGTGCTCGCGGCTTTGGCGTCGAGCGCGGGATCCGCGTGACGCGGCAGCGTGCCTTTGATGGGTTTAGTCTGAATATCATCACTTCGAAGCTGAATAAAGCGCTCAGGTGAAATCGATAAAATCGCGTTTTGCGGTAACCGCATAAAGGCCGAGAAGGGCGCTTTATTAGCATTGCGCAGTTGGCAGTAAGCCGACCATTCATCGCCTTGATAGCCAGCTTCAAATCTTTGGGTTAAATTTATTTGATAGCAATCGCCGCTGTGCAAATAGGCTTGTACTGCCTCAAATTTGGCCGTGTATTGCGCTTTATCGATTTGTGCTGCCCATGGGCTTGTGAGCATGAATGCATCTGAGTTTGGCTTGTGCGTAATTTTTGCTTGAATTTTATTCAATTCAATGTCGAGTGCCGCTTCACCTAAATAGTGCAATAAATGCCAACACTGGGCTTGGTAATCATAAACTAACGCCCAGTCGTAAAAGCCGATGTTCATCTCTGGCAGTTGAATATCTTGCTGAGCGCTTGTCGGCAGGGATTCGATGCGACGGCCTAAGTCGTAACTAAAGCTGCCCATGGCGCCACCACTAAAGGGCAGATTGCAATCAAAAGATTTTGAATACCAATGGGTTAATAATGTGTTGAGCAGTTCGAAGGGATCACGGTTTGGGTCCATCGCCTCGGGTAAGCTCAAGCTCGTATCGATGAGCTTTATATCGCTACGCTCGCCCTGAGTCACTAATGTTGCGATGGGATTGGCGCAAATGATGTCGAATCTGGCGTCCTGATGTGGCGCGTTCGCCGAATCTAACAGGATTGCCCATGGGTCATTGGCAAAGTGTTCGAAGAGTGCTGCGGTGCTTAATGTCCAGTCAAGTTGGCGTGATGCAAGCTGTTTTGACGCCCTAATTGCCATCGATTAACCCTATTCAAAATGTGATGTAGCCCAAAAAGATGGGAAAGAGTATCATATTGGCCCAGAAAGAATTAAACAAAAATAAGTTAGGCCGCAAAGGCTGCTGGAGCGCTCCTACTATGTCATCTAACCATGCTAACCATGCTAACCATGAAATGTCTGTCAATTCTGTGATAAAGCAAGCCGACTTTATTGAAAGTGTGGCGGATGCTTTGCAATACATCTCTTATTACCACCCGAAGGATTTTGTTGATGCCATGAGCCAAGCTTATGAGCGTGAACAAAGTGCGGCGGCGAAGGATGCCATTGCCCAGATATTAATTAACTCGCGTATGTCGGCCGAAGGCAAGCGTCCTCTGTGTCAAGACACAGGGATTGTGACCACCTTCGTTAAAGTGGGTATGGGTGTCCAATGGGACAAAACCGATATGACAATTCAGGAAATGGTCGACGAAGGTGTTCGTCGTGCTTATACCAATCCTGATAACCCACTGCGTGCATCAATAGTGTCAGATCCTGCGGGCAGCCGTAAAAATACCAAAGATAACACCCCATCTGTGGTGCATATCGACATGGTGCCAGGCAACCACATCGAAGTAGCTATTGCGGCTAAAGGCGGCGGCAGTGAAAACAAAGCTAAGATGGTGATGTTAAACCCATCAGATGATATCGCCGCTTGGGTAGAAAAAACGTTACCGACGATGGGCGCGGGCTGGTGTCCGCCGGGTATGTTAGGTATAGGTATTGGCGGCACGGCAGAAAAAGCCGCCGTATTAGCCAAAGAAGCGCTGATGGAAAGCGTGGATATCCATGAGTTGATGGCCCGTGGCGCGCAAACGACCGAAGAAAAGCTGCGTTTAGACATTTTTGAGCGCGCGAACAACTTAGGTATAGGTGCCCAAGGTCTCGGCGGTTTAACCACAGTGTTAGACGTTAAAATCAAATCGGCGCCAACCCATGCGGCATCAAAGCCTGTGGTGATGATCCCGAACTGCGCAGCGACTCGCCACGTGCATTTCCATTTAGACGGCTCAGGTCCTGCTGAATTGACGCCACCATCATTGTCAGATTGGCCAGAAATCACCCGTGAAGTGGGTGATGATGTGCGACGTGTTAACTTAGATACTGTGACTCAAGCCGATATCGAGCAGTGGCAGAGCGGTGAAACTATTCTGCTGAGCGGTAAAATGCTCACAGGTCGTGATGCTGCCCATAAGCGCATTCAAAGTCTAATCGAAAGTGGTGAAGGTCTGCCTGAAGGCGTGGACTTTACGGGTAAGTTTATTTACTACGTTGGCCCAGTTGATCCCGTCGGTGCTGAAGTTGTCGGTCCTGCGGGCCCAACCACAGCAACCCGTATGGATAAATTCACTGACTTAATGTTAGAGAAAACTGGCTTGATGGGCATGATAGGTAAAGCTGAGCGCGGCCCTGCGACAGTTGAATCAATCAAAAAACACAAAGCGGTATATCTGATGGCCGTTGGCGGCGCAGCGTATCTGGTGTCTAAAGCGATTAAACATTCTCGCGTCGTGGCCTTTGCCGATTTAGGCATGGAAGCGATTTACGAGTTTGACGTGCAAGATATGCCAGTGACTGTGGCTGTGGATTCAAACGGCGTGAACGCCCATGAAACTGGCCCAGCAATTTGGAAAGTGAATATCGCCAACGCGAAAGCCTAAGTTGGAGTGAATCTAAGGTCTTAGCGGATTGAACTTGATGGTTTTTTAAGCAAAGCAGTTTAAATTTACGCTCTGATATCAGTTGCTTCAGTAATCTGATATCAGTTCCTTAGACAAATCATTGCGCCACTGACATTTTGTCACAAAAAAATACGCTCAGGTTCGCCATTTGGCTTGCCTGAGCGTTTTTGTTTCGATAGTGTGGCAAGCTTATCTTCAAAAGATACGATCTCAGATCGTTTTTAACATTCGTGCGGTTGCAACCCAGTAGAACTATTGCAATTTCAATAGAACCCTTGCAATGATTGGCGCAACTATCGAACCAGTTTAACCAAAGACGGACATAACAATGAAAATAGCTCCTCTCCTATTGGCGCTCGGCGCTGCGGGACTGGCGTTATCAGCCCAAGCGGCCGATCCAACGCCTTTTACTGTGCAACAACTCATTAAACTCAATAAGATGCATTCTGCGACAGTGTCCCACGATGGCACTAAATTAGTTTATGGTCTTAAAACGGTAAACGATAAGGGAGAGGGCAGTTCTGATCTGTATCTATTGGATCTGACTGACACGAAAGCGAAACCGTTACAACTGACCTCTGCTGCGGGCACTGAGCACGATGTGAGTTTCGCCACTGACGACAAATCAATTTATTTCCTTGCCGGTCGTAGCGGTTCAAGCCAGCTATTCCAACTGCCATTAACGGGCGGTGAAGCGGTTCAAGTTTCTGATTTACCTTTGGATATTGATGGTTACAAACTATCAAACGACGGTAAACAAGTTGTACTCAGCATGCGTGTATTCCCAGAGTGTAAGGATTTAGCCTGCTCAAAGGATAAATTTACCGCTGAATCTGAGCGTAAATCGACTGGCCGCGAATACAAACAGTTAATGGTTCGCCACTGGGATACGTGGGAAGATCACGCCCGTAACCATTTATTTGTGGGCGCTGTAAACGGTGAAAAACTGACTAAAGTGGTTGATGTCACCCAAGGTTTAGACACTGAAACGCCGCCAAAACCATTCTCGGGTATGGAAGAAGTGACCTTCACCCCAGACGGTAAATTCGTCGTTTATAGCGCTAAAGCGCCGAGCAAAGATCAAGCTTGGACCACTAACTATGATTTGTGGCAAGTGCCAGTCACTGGCGGCACTGCAACTAACTTAACCAAAGACAATCTCGCATGGGATGCACAGCCAACGTTTTCGAGCGATGGTCGTTACATGGCCTATTTAGCGATGAAGAAACCGGGTTTTGAAGCGGATCGTTACGGCATCATGCTGCGCGATACTACCACTGGCCAAACCAAAGAAGTGGCGCCATTGTGGGATCGTAGCCCAAGCTCACTGATGTTTGCCCCTGACAATCGTACCTTATATGCCACGGCGCAAGACATAGGCCAAGTATCTATTTTCCAAGTGAATACTCAATTTGGCGATGTGCGTTCTATCTACAGCGATGGCACAAACAGCTTAATAGCGGTCACTAACGATGAACTGATTTTCGACAGCAAAACCTTAGTTGAGCCGGGCGATCTCTACAGTATCACCACTGATGGTCAAGGCCTTAAGCGTCTGACTGAAGTGAACAAAGACAAGCTAGCCGAGATCAAGTTCGGTAAGTTTGAACAGTTCAGCTTCAAGGGCTGGAATAACGAAGACGTCTACGGTTACTGGATCAAACCAGCTAACTTCCAAGAAGGTAAAAAATACCCGATTGCCTACTTAGTGCATGGTGGACCGCAGGGTTCATTTGGTAATGCCTTCAGCGGTCGTTGGAACGCGCAGTTATGGGCGGGTGCAGGCTATGGCGTTGTTATGGTGGATTTCCACGGCTCTACCGGTTACGGCCAAGCCTTTACGGATTCTATCAGCCAAGATTGGGGCGGTAAGCCATTAGAAGATCTGCAAAAAGGCCTAGCGGCAGTAAGCCAACAACAAAAATGGCTCGATCCGCAAAACGCCTGTGCGCTCGGTGGTTCTTACGGCGGCTACATGATGAACTGGATCCAAGGTAACTGGAACGATGGTTTCAAGTGTCTTGTTGACCACGCAGGTCTGTTCGATATGCGTTCTATGTACCATGTGACCGAAGAGTTATGGTTCCCTGAGTACGAATTTGGCGGTACTTACTCAGATAACAAAGCCTTATATGAGAAGTTTAACCCAGTGAATTATGTTGAAAACTGGAAAACCCCCATGTTAGTTATTCACGGTGAGAAAGACTTCCGTGTGCCTTATGATCAAGGTTTAGCGGCATTTAGCTTTATGCAGCGTAAAGGTATTCCATCTGAGTTGTTGATTTTCCCAGATGAAAACCACTGGATCTTAAAGCCTGAAAACCTAGAGCAATGGTACGCCAATGTATTCCGTTGGATGGACCGCTGGACTAAGCAGTAACTGCTAGCACAATAACAGACTGTTTAATAACAAACAGTGAATGACAGTTTAATAAAAGACGTAAGGCTCGCCCTGATAGGGTTATCATCGGCGAGTTGTTTGATGTGATTAACTATTAAAGTGTTTTACGCGAAGCGTCTTTTGTTCAAGCGTCTTAAAAAGCCAGGACTCTGTTCTGGCTTTTTATTGCGTCATGTAATGGATTTATTTTTAATCAAGGAGTTAAGATGAATATTCGAGCCGCAACCTTAGCTGATATCCCTGAAATAAGCGAATTGCTCACTCAGTTAACCCAAGACTTTATCGCTCCAACATGCACTGAAGAGGGCGCTGCAATCTTAGTGAATGCCATGTCGATTGAAGCGATTGGTAGCTACTTTGCTATGGGTTATCAGTATCATGTCGCCATAACGGACTCGGGCCAACTCGCAGGCGTTGTGGGGATGAAGGCGAATAGCCACTTGTACCATCTTTTTGTCGCCTCCCATGCACAGGGGCGAGGCGTGGCGCGAATGTTGTGGGAACATGCCAAAGCTCAGTGTGTAGCTCAAGGCAATCCGGGCGTATTTACCGTGAACTCGGCATTGAATGCACAAGCTGTGTACTTAGGTTTTGGCTTTGAGCCATTAGGAGCAGAGCGAGAGCGCGGCGGGATCCGCGATATTCCCATGCAGTTGACGCTTTAGGCTGGCAGCACTCATTCATCCAAACACTAGTACTCTCAATTGAGCTAATAGAACTAAAAATAGAGGAATTATGGCAAATTTAACCTTTTATCCCATCGGCACTGCTGGCGAGAAATGGGGCGAGGCTGAAAAAGCCGCATGGCTTGCGAGCACCCAAATCAAGCGTTCATATCAAGATGATGTCGTGACGCCACTCAAGGCGATGGAAACAGAGCTGTCAGTGCTTGGGCTTGGCATTGTGCAATATGGCGCCTTATCGATTAACGCCGAGCGTTACCCATTATTTGCGGTGAAGAGCCAGCAGTTTGATCCACAAAAGCCAACCGTGCTGGTGACTGGCGGCGTGCATGGTTATGAAACCAGCGGTGTGCATGGCGCATTGGCCTTTTTAACGAATGAAGCGGCGAATTACGTGCAACAGGTGAACTTAGTAGTTGCCGTGTGCGTGAGTCCTTGGGGTTACGAGACCATTAATCGCTGGAACCCCAAGGCTATCGATCCGAACCGTTCATTCTATGCCAACAGCCCAGCAGAAGAATCGGCGGCCTTGATGGCCTTAGTTGCTTCCGTTACTTCAGTTGAGCAAGGTTTTGATCTGCATGTGGATTTACATGAAACCACAGATTCAGATGAGTTAGAGTTTCGCCCAGCGCTGTGCGCCCGCGATGGCATTGAATATGACAAAGGCACTATCCCAGATGGCTTTTATGCTGTGGGCGATACCGAACATTCAATGGATGCTTTCCAAAAAGCGATTATCGATGGCGTGAGCAAAGTGACGCACATTGCTCCTGCCGACGAGAAAGGCGAGATCATTGGCTCGACTGTGGTGCAGCACGGGGTAATTAACTATCCGCTTAAGTCATTAGGGCTTTGCAGCAGTGTCACGGGTTGTATCTATAACACCACGACAGAAGTGTACCCAGATAGCCCAATGGCTACGCCTGCCGAATGTAATCTGGCGCAGGTTGCAGCCATCACCAGCGCCATCGATTATGTACTGGCGCAGCGTTAGTCGTAGTTTGTTGTAATGCTCTGCTAAGTGGTGATTAGCTTAGTGATCGTAAGTTGAGTGATGCCCAGTTGAGTTAGCGGCTAGTGAAGTGATTTTACGTGCGCTCGATTAATGCATCGACTCCTTAATTAGATCATTCACTGAACATCACGCAGTAAAAAGCCCTCATTCGAGGGCTTTTTCATTTATGTCGCGCTGCGTTTATTTAGCACGCGCTTAGCATCGTTAGGCGATTGCCTAGTTGTTATCGCTATAGTCACGGCCATAATAGCTATCGAGGAACAGTTGTTTCAGCTCGTTAATCAAGGGGTAACGTGGATTGGCACCGGTACATTGATCATCGAACGCATCTTCAGCTAATTCATCTAACTTGGCGAGGAAGTCGGCTTCGTTGACGCCGGCTTCTTGGATAGAAGCAGGAATGCCAATCGTCGTCTTGAGGTGTGTGATTTTCTCAAGCAATTTTTCGACTTTTTCTTCATCCGTTTTTCCGCCTAGTTTCAAGTGATCTGCGATGGCAGCATAACGGCACAGGGCTTTTGGCCTGTCGTATTGGCTAAAGGCCGCTTGCTTAGTGGGCAGATCCGTTGCGTTAAAGCGTATTACGTTATTGATCAGCAGCGCATTGGCTAAACCGTGGGCGAGATGGAACTCTGCGCCCAGTTTGTGCGCCATTGAGTGGCAAATCCCGAGGAAAGCGTTAGCAAAGGCGATACCTGCGATGGTGGCGCCATTGTGGACTTTTTCACGGGCGACAGGTGACTGTGAGCCCAAGTTGTACGCATCGGGTAAATATTTGCACAGTAAGTCGAGGGCTTGCAGTGCTTGGCCGTCGCTATATTCGTTTGCCATCACGCTGACATAGGCTTCAAGAGCATGGGTCACCGCATCTATGCCACCAAAGGCGGTCAGAGATTTAGGCATGTCCATCACTAGATTTGGGTCAACAATCGCCATGTTGGGCGTGAGTTGATAATCGGCAATCGGGTATTTTTTACCGGTAATTTCGTCTGTCACTACCGCAAAAGGCGTGACTTCTGAGCCTGTGCCTGAAGTGGTTGGAATTGCCACCATCATGGCCTTGGTGCCCATTTTAGGGAATTTGTAGATACGTTTACGAATGTCCATAAAGCGCAGCGCCAAATCGGCAAAATCCACATCGGGATGCTCGTACATCACCCAAATAATCTTCGCCGCATCCATTGGTGAGCCGCCGCCGAGCGCAATAATCACATCGGGTTTAAAGCTTTGGGCCACCTTAGCGCCTTGACGGACTATTGCTAAAGTGGGATCGGCTTCAACATCGTAAAAGATTTCGGTTTCAAGGCCTTGTGCCTTTAAAATCCGCATGGTTTCATCGCAATAACCGTGGTTAAACAAAAATCTGTCGGTGATGATCAGCGCGCGTTTTTTATCGCTCAGTTCTTCTAGTGCGATGGGTAAACTGCCGCGGCGGAAATAGATAGATGCAGGAAGTTTGTGCCACAACATGTTTTCGGCCCTCTTAGCGACGGTTTTTTTGTTGATCAGATGACTCGGGCCAACGTTTTCTGAAATCGAGTTGCCGCCCCAAGAACCACAGCCCAAAGTGAGTGAAGGTGCTAGTTTGAAGTTGTACAGATCGCCAATGCCGCCCTGTGAAGCAGGGGTGTTGATCAAGATACGTGCTGTTTTCATTCTAAAACCAAAGGCATGTACACGTTCGGTTTGGGTATCTTGGTCGGTATAAAGCCCTGATGTGTGGCCAATGCCGCCGAGTGCGACTAAAGCTTCAGCTTTATCCATGGCATCGTTAAAGTCGATGGCGCGGTACATACCAAGCAGTGGTGATAATTTTTCATGGGCGAAGGCTTCACTGTCGCAAATGTCGGTGACTTCACCTATCAACACTTTGGTCCAGTGCGGCACTTCAAAGCCCGCCATTTGCGCGATACTGGCGGCGCTTTGGCCAACGATATCGGCATTTAAGCCACCATTTTTTAAAATGACCTGCTGCATCGCCGCGGCTTCATCCTTCGACAGCATATAGCCACCGTGGGTAGCGAAACGCTCTTTAACCTGCTCATAAATACTGTCGACCACAATTACCGCTTGCTCTGACGCACAAACCACACCGTTATCGAAGGTTTTTGACATGAGAATCGAACTGACCGCGCGTTTGATGTCGGCGGTTTCATCGATAACAATAGGTGTGTTACCCGCACCTACGCCAATAGCAGGTTTACCGGAAGAGTAGGCGGCTTTCACCATGCCAGGGCCACCCGTTGCGAGGATTAAATTCACCTTAGGGTGAGTCATTAATTGATTTGATAGTGCAACGCTGGGTTCATCAATCCAGCCAATAATGTCTTTGGGTGCGCCCGCGGCTATGGCAGCATCAAGCACTAATTTTGCTGCCGTTGTGGTAGATATTTTGGCCCTAGGATGGGGCGAGAAGATGATCGCGTTACGGGTTTTAAGGCTGATTAAGGCTTTAAAAATGGCAGTCGATGTGGGGTTCGTGGTGGGGACTATGCCACAGATAATGCCTACGGGTTCAGCAATAGTGATAGTACCGAAGGTGACATCTTCAGATAAAATTCCGCAGGTTTTTTCATCTTTATATTTGTTATAAATGTATTCGGAGGCAAAGTGGTTTTTAATTACTTTGTCTTCAACGACACCCATGCGGGTTTCTGCGGCGGCCATTTTGGCCAGCGAGATACGCGCATCGGCAGCGGCAAGGGCCGCTGCACGGAAAATTTTATCGACTTGCGCTTGGCTGAATGTTGCATACTCGGCTTGTGCTTTCGCTACACGCTCGACCATGAGATCCAGTTCTTGTGCATTGGTCACTGTCATGATTAATACTCCTAAAAAGATTTAGTGAATCAAGGCATTCACTAAATCCTCTTTATGGTAGAAAATTACACCTAAAGCCGCGTTGAAAGTGTGATGCCACCGACAATATCGGGCTTTTATGTAATAAAACTACACCTAGGGTAACTTGTTTGTTTAAAATTGCGTTGAAAATGCATCGACTTCGATAACTA
Source organism: Shewanella sp. DAU305 (assembly GCF_026802235.1). Lineage (NCBI taxonomy): Bacteria > Pseudomonadati > Pseudomonadota > Gammaproteobacteria > Alteromonadales > Shewanellaceae > Shewanella > Shewanella sp. DAU305. Next base: position 3,231,408 of record NZ_CP113808.1, on the reverse strand, counting down.
AATATTATTCGAAGTTGTGATTTAACCTCAAAAATCTCATTTTTCAGTCAATAGCGCTTGAGATACTATACTTGCCCTCAAGCATATTTTGATGAAGACGGCGTGACACGCACATAAGGATAGTCCCTTGGAGTTAACTCTTTACGTTAAATTTTTTCTTGGCCTAGTTGCCATCATTAACCCAGTCGGGTTGTTGCCTGTGTTTGTGAGCTTAACCAGCCATCAAACGGAGGCTGAGCGGAATCACACGGGTAAAGTGGCTAACTTTGCGGTTGTGGTGATCCTCTTAGTCACGATTGTGGCGGGGCAGCACATTCTAAATATGTTCAGCATTTCGTTATCTGCCTTTAGGATCGCGGGTGGTAGCCTGATCGCTATTATTGCGATGTCGATGTTGCAAGGTAAGTTAGGCGAAGTGAAGCGTAACCAAGAGGAAGATCGCGAATCCTCGGCGATGGAATCGGTAGCGGTTGTGCCTTTGGCTTTGCCACTGATGGCGGGACCTGGTGCTATCAGTTCAGTAATTGTCTTTGCCGCCGAGCATAATTCATTGTCGAACATTATTGCCATGTTCATCACTGTGATTGTGTTTGGTTTAGTCAGTTTTGGCCTGTTTAGAATGGCATCTATCATCTATAAGATTTTGGGTAAGACGGGGATTAACGTGATTACCCGTCTTATGGGGCTATTAATGCTATCTATAGGTATTGAAGTGATTGCGGCAGGTGTTAAGGGATTATTTCCGCAGCTCTTTAGCTAAGTATTACTCCGCAGGATTCATCGTACTTTTATCAATAAACGCACAGGTATTATTCCTGTGCGTTTTTATTTGTACGCTAATTTTTTTGAATTTTATCGGTTTATCCTGAGTGCACTTAATAAGTCGGCGCTTTTTTTCACCTTTAAAGAAAGGCATGAAGTCGCAGTTTATCAGTATATTAGCGACTACTTTTCTACAAACCTTAGTCGTCCTATGCATAATCTTATGCTATACCTAGTGTTCGCTAATTTAGTTAAAAATTCGTTTAAAAGGAAATTTTTATGAAATGGCAATGGATTGGTAATCTCAGTCTAAAACAAAAATTATTAATGGTCGTTTTGCCTCCCTTATTAGCTTGTTTCCTCTGCGGCTCCCTTTACCTCATTGAAAAGTATGAATATAAGCAGGATTTAACCTTAGTGGTACAATTGAGTGAGTTGGCTGTGACAAACAGTAATTTAGTGCACGAATTACAAAAAGAGCGCGGAATGAGCGCTGGATTTCTTGGCTCTGCGGGAAAAGCCTTTGCCGCGAAAATCCCTAGTCAAAGACAGCTTACGGATACACAGCTGAATCTCTACCAGCAATTTATCACCCAAAATCAGCTACCATCGATATTTGCTCCTAAGCTTAAGGAACTTAATTCACAGTTAGGTCGATTAAATTCAATTCGCTCACAGGTGGACAGTTTAAGTATCAGCGTTGCCGACGAAGTCGCCTATTACACAGAATTAAATAAGATATTACTGGCGATAGTCGATGAAACCGCAAAAACGGGTGCCAACCAAGAAATCGCCATTAAAGCCGCGGCCTTTAGTGCCTTTTTGCAATTGAAGGAGAGGGCGGGGATTGAAAGGGCAGTACTCAGCTCAACCTTTGGTCAAGCCGGATTTAAGCCTAAGGTTTATGCAAAATTTATCACTTTAGTCTCGGAGCAAAATACCTACCAAGAAAGGTTTTTAGCCTTAGCCTCAATGGATTTACCCGCTGCATTTAACCGTTTACAGAGTTCAGCTGCAATGCATGACGTTGAACTGTTACGTCAAATTGCATTTGAGCAAGATAATCAAAAAATTCAACAACAAAGCCCAGAAGATTGGTTTAGTAAATCAACCGCGCGGATTGAGTTATTACGTGAATATGAGCAACAGGTCTCAGCTAATTTACTCAAGATCACCCATGAGAGATTATCCTCAGCAAATGAGAAAATGTTCTTAGTGCTCACGACCTTAATCTCAGTATTAGCGATAGTCTTGATACTGAGTTTATCTGTGATCCGCTACTTGCACGACAGTGTGCATCATTTGTATTCGACTATTACACAAGCCCGTAAACATTATGATTTGAGTGTGCGTTTGACTCAAACAAGCTCGGATGAGTTTGGTGAACTTGCCATCGCCTTTAACGACATGATGAGTGATTTTGAAAAGGTTATCCTACATGTGCGTGCTAGCGGCGCGAAGCTACAGCAAGCGGTAGCCCAAATGGACCTTTGTACCCACGCCATGGAGCAAGATGTGATGGCGGGTCACAGCGAGGCAGAGCAAGTAGCCTCAGCTATGACAGAAATGAGCGCGACAGTGACCGAAATTGCCAGCAATGCCGTACAGGCATCCGAAGCGTCCTCGGCCGCTAATCGTGAGGCAAAGTCAGGTAACATTGAAGTTGGCCGTACAGGTATATCAATTAAGGCTTTGGCAGATGATATTAGTGGTGCATCTCAAGCGATAAATGAATTGGATAAAGAGATCCACGGTATAGTCGTTGTGCTCGATGTGATCAGCAGTATTGCTGAGCAAACCAATCTACTCGCACTCAATGCTGCGATTGAAGCTGCACGAGCAGGGGAAATGGGCCGCGGTTTTGCCGTTGTCGCTGATGAAGTCCGCAGTTTAGCGCAGCGCTCGCAAACTTCTACTTCCGATATTAAAAATATGACCGACAGATTAAAAACGGGGGCGAGCATTGCAGTAAAAGCCATGGAAAGGGGCTTGGCACAGGCAAACAACAGCGTTCATGAAGCTGAGAAAGCGGGTATCGAACTGAAACGTATTGTAGAGCAAGTCGATATCATTGATCGAATGAACGAGCAAATTGCCACAGCAACCCATGAGCAATCGGCGGTATCCGAAGACGTAAACCGTAATGCACTGAAGATCAGTGAGATTTACCTTAATACTCAAAGGATCTCCGATGAGCTTAGGGAACTGACCAAAGCCCTAACGTTTGACGCAAATTTAATGTCAAAAGAAGTACACAAATTTACCGTCAATTAACGGCATAAAACGGTGAAAAGATTCAGGAAATGACGCTGGTTTGTTTAGCAATTGTGCAACCGCCTGAAACTGAGTCTTTTTTACTTGACCCCCTTTAGGCTTTTGCGTACAGTACCGCTCCGTTAACGATGAAAGCCTCTCGGCAAGGCTATATAAAATCGCTAGCGATTATTAAACGTGAAAGATTAACCACGCTAACATAAATCGACATATGGTGAGGTGTCCGAGTGGCCGAAGGAGCACGCCTGGAAAGTGTGTATACGGTAACGTATCGAGGGTTCGACTCCCTCTCTCACCGCCAAATTCTTAAACAAAAACAGTGAACTACGAGTCGCTGTTTTTCTTTTGGGAACTATTTGGGATCCAAATGCGGATTTTAATATAGTTGTTTAGCCTAAAATCTCCCTTCCAATCATTTTTTTCTGGTTTTATCTTAGTGATATTCTTTCACTCATTCAGCACTTATCTACCCATCTTAGTGTTACGCGTACCTTGTATGTCCAATATCTGTAAAGAGGATAGAGAACAAGCTGTTTTGCAGTGGCGTTAATCTGCTGAATATAAAATACTTTTCCTAAATAGGGCAATAAGATGCCCAGTTTTTATGGGATAGTTTGGCTGAAGCGCGGTAACTGTAATGGTGCAGTTCGGGTCTCGATGGCGTAACGTTGCGCGTTTTAAAATGTCAGTCAATCAGCGAGGAGTAGAGTGCACTTACCAATGCAAACTGCTTTCACCTTGAGAAAGTGGGCTTGATACGCTCTGTTTGCGAGTAATCTACTCGCATTTCACACAGTTTATGAGTGTGGTGCACGCGCGCCGCGTGCGCCATTATTGAGTTACTGCGATTCAAATGTTCCCCATTTCAGCGCGTTACCTTCATCAACGAGTAGTTGCCCTTTGCTCCATACTTTATCGATATTAAAGTTATCCGTTAATAACACAAAGTCGGCATCGTGTGTTTCGCTTATCCCGCCCTTACTTTTTAGCTTGAGCACCCGAGCGGCATTTGAGGTCACTAAAGGAAGCACTTGTTCTAGGGTTAAACCACTGTTAATTAAAGCCACTAGCGCTTCAAATAGGCTGCTGACTTTACCCATTTCTATTCCAATACACTCTCCGTCAGAACTAAATATGGGCAGGCTAGCATTTCCGTCGGAACTTAAGCTGATTTGACTCAAGTTAACACCTTGCGAGATTGCAAAATGGACCGCATTAACGATCGCGACTTCACCCTCGTTTAAATACTGAGTATTGGTCGACGTCGTGAAATCAATAACCCCACCTTGTCGTGCAAATTCAAGCCCTTGCTCTAATAGCTGCTGGGAGCGATTCATGTGAGTGGGATAAAACTGTGTTAATGGGATATCTGATTGCTGCGCGATGTGATGCAGTATTTGAATACCACTCGCACCATCGCCCACATGCACAAATACTATGCCGCCTTTACCGCTGAGCATGCCACCGACGCGGCTTTGTGCTGCGACTCTGGCGAGCTCTGGCACTGTGAGTTGCGATCCTCGATGATCTGCAATTGCAATTTCACCCACACCAATAACATTGTCGATTAACACCAGATCTTGGGTGATATCGCCAGTAAGGGTCTTTACGGGGTATTCGTAAGAGCCAGTGTAGCAAAAGACAGACAAGCCTTCGTATGTGAGCGCTTTTGCTTTGACGACAAGTTCGTTCAAGCTGCGACTAATGGCGTCGGTTCCTAATGCTGCGACGAGCGTAGTGACCCCAGCAAGGCTGGCATCTGTTAGTTGCATCTCTGGAGTACGCGTGTGGTAACCGCCTTCACCGCCACCGCCTGTGATATGCACTAAGGGGTCCACTAAACCTGGGATTAAAGGGCGGCCATTGGCTTCGATGATTGTGACTAAGTCTGCATGCTTAAGATCAATGACGGGGGCGATTTTAAGGACTTTCGCCTCGCAAAATAACACGTCGCGTAGCCCTAAAAACTGCGGCGCATAAACGGCGGCGTTACGGATTAAAGTTAACATCAGCTATATCCTGTAATAACGGCAAATAAAATGACGGCACTGGCCATCAAGGTCAGCAATAATTGAAAGCGCCAAATAAGCGCAAGCCATTGAGCGTATGAAATTTTAGCCACACCTAAACAACCCATTAATGAGGCTGAAGTAGGGATCACTAAATTTGTCAGTCCATCACCAAGCTGAAAACAAAGTACGGATACTTGGCGGGTGACGCCTGCAATATCGGAAAGCGGCGCCATGATAGGCATGGTCAGGGCGGCTTGACCGGAACCCGATGCGACAAAGAAATTCATAATAGATTGAAATATATACATAACAATGGCAGAGGTGACATCAGGTAACGTTGCCAAGGACTCGCCGGCATAATGTAAGGCAGTGTTAAGAATAGAGGGCTGTTGTGGGTCATCGCCGCCAAGCAATAACACCACACCTTTGGCGAATCCCACAATCATAGCGGCGGGTAACAATTCACTGGCGCCTTTTTGAAAGGCACTTGAGATTTGGTTTAAGCTACGTTTCCGCCAAAGAACGGCAATCAGCCCAACAACCAATGCCAGTGCAAAAAACTGACTGGCGATTTGCGGAATATAATAGCCTTGGCTTACCACTCCCCAAATCACCCACATAATTACGCCGAGTAAACAAAGCAACACGAGAATGTCAAAGGAGGAACATTTTTTATTCAATGATTTATCGTTAGCTTGCACGAGTGTGGCATCCACTGCCGAGCGATGTTTTTTAGCATAGCGCAGGGTAAAAATTAAGCCGACAACAGTGAACACAAACCAAGCCGCAATCCGTAAACCAGCGCCAGACATTAAAGGTACACCGGCTATCCCTTGCGCAATGGCCACGCTAAATGGATTCATCCATGAGGTAGCAAATCCAATTTGGGTGGATAAGTAGGTGACCATGACCACAGTTGCTGCTGAGTAACCTAAAGCCTGAAAAAGCGGCAACAGAACAATGCAGAATGCAATGGCCTCTTCACTCATGCCGTATATCGCGCCGCTTAATGAAAATATTATAAACAGTAATGGGATCAGTAATACTTGGCTGCGCTGCAGTTTGGTGATCATCGCCATAATGCATTGCGTAATGGCGCCTGTGTCCATGACGACACCAAAGGCACCCCCCACGATAAGGATAAATGCCATGACGCCAACGGCCGAGCCCATGCGATCGCCTGATGTCATGCCGTCGAAGGCAAAATTGGTCAGCCCCGTTTTGTCGTCGGCTGAAAATAGACTGACATGATGCGCGTTATCGTATGTCATGAAAAACTGTTGTGGGTCGATTCTTTGAGTGATGTTGCCAGCGCTATCAACAATATCGACCATAGCAAACCAACCCGCAGGAAACAGATAACTGCTTATTACGGCGGCTACAACGATAAAAAATAAAATAACAAAAGCGTCGGGCATTGCCCTTGCAGTAGGTAATTTCATCCTATGTGCCTTTATAAAGGGTCAGAATAAGGCATTGGCCACAATTAAACGCTGCGGCCAATGCCTCAAGTCAGTACATTAAAACTTGAAGGTATAACGTACGTTCCAGCGACGGCCTAACCAATCATGGACTGAGCTTGCATAGCCATTGGTTGGAGAGGAGGCGTAGGGCGGTTCTTCATCTGTTAGGTTACGCACTGACACCAAAAAACTATGGTGCTCATTTAACTCATAACCAAGGCTCGCACTGAAGGTGAGCCAACTGTCGACGGTTTCGTTATCAAATTTAAAGTCACCATCACCCAATGAACTGATGTAGTGACCCGATAAACTGGCACTCCAATCGTTGAGCTGCCAGTCGGTTCCTAGATCAAGCACGCTTTCAGGGCGAGCAATTTCTGAGGCGCCACTTAACCGCCCTAATAAATCTTCCACTGGGGTTGAAGGTGTGACTTGTCTTTCAAACGATAGGGTTTCAGTGCCCGCAACATAAAACTTAAATTCACCTGCGGTTTCAGTGTCTAAGCCATAGTCTAGCTTGTAGTCGACGCCATCAGTATTTTGATTGCCGACGTTAAAATAGCCAGTGCGTAAGAAGCTGATATCCCCTTGGCCATCAACAACACAGCCGAATTCATCCCCCAGTTCTGCAACGCTAGTCACGATTTTTGTACTGTCTTTAATACAGGCGTCTAAGGTGGTGTTGGCATCAATATCAACAATATCATCGTGCTCGTAGCGCCAGTAATCGACGGTCAATTGTAGTGCTTCGGTGAGGTTCCAAGAGACGCCAACGTTAATGGCGGCAGATTTTTCTGCGGATAAATCCTTATTGCCTATGGTTTCTTGGTCAAACTCGAGTTCGCCAAACTCGGCGCCAGCAGTACCGCATAAGGCATTGTAAGGTTCGGCCGAACCGCAATTGATATACTGGCTGCTGAGCGACGTCCCTGCGCCTAATTGGGATAATGAAGGGGCTCTAAAACCTGTACTCCATGATGCCCTTAATACTAAATCCTCAAGTGGGCGATAACGCATTGATATTTTAGGGTTAACATCACCACCAAAGTCACTATAGTGGTCGTAACGTAAAGCTGCGATCACATCTAAGGTGTCGGTAATGGGGAAATTAAACTCGCCATACACAGCATATTGCGTCCGGTCTGCTTCGGCATCACTTGCGCCTAAGCCGATAATTTCGTTATTCACTGCGTTGATGGATGGCCTATCAAATATTTGCTCTTTTCGCAGCTCTCCACCAAAAACCGAGCTTACTGTACCTGCGGGTAATGCAAACAGATCGCCACTGATATTAAAATCCAGCGACAACACCTCTGATACACCTTTACGAATGCCGGGATCGCGCAGGGCAGCAATTTGTGCAGCGCTACTATCACGGCCTAAATTGAACGGATTAAATTCATCCGCCGCCACGGCGGCATCCAGTTTAGTGGCATTCATATAGCCAGCAACATTGTTGATTTCGTTTGTAGATTTGCCATAACTCGCTGCGGTTTCCCAGCTCCAGTCGGCAAGTTCACCGCGCAGTCCAGCGAGGACTCGATAGCTCTGAGTGTCATATTCCTGTACTCGACGCTCAGGGAAACGAGTTCGAACAGTGATAACGTCGCTGACACTGCCATCTAGCATGTCAATGTCGTGAACATACTGGGGAATGTTGGCAGAATCACCAGCAACATCCACTGTATATCCCGCAGGCGCCTCATAGGCTGAACCGGTATTCTTTTGATACATGCCTTCAGCAAAAAACTCCAATCCATTATCTAGACGATAAATATGATTAAAGGTCGTGCCTATGTTCTCAAAGTCAGGTTGGATAGCGCGTTGAATAACATAGTCATAATTGCAACGTGTACCACTTTTTTGAGTATCATCGCCACACCAAGACTCAGCGTAATCTTCACCATCTATGGTCATACGAGTGCTGGATTCAAAGGTGACATTAACAGGTCTATCGCTATTAAAGATGGCGTTTCGCGTCGCATAATCGACTACAACCGTAGTATTGCTGTTTTCTGTGGCAAAGCCGCCAGCGTAGGTCAGATTCTTACGGCTGGCATCGTGATCAGAAGTATCATCCCCATATTGGGCACTGAGCTCATGCCCGACAAAATCCTTACGGAGGATAAAGTTAATTACCCCGGCAATGGCATCCGAACCATAGATGGACGATGCGCCATCGGTTAACACATCGATGCGTTCAATGGCAGATAAAGGGATTGAATTGACGTTCACAAACGAGTCAGAACCATTAGAGAATGAATCAACGGCGACTCTTCGGCCATTGACTAGCACTAAAGTTGAGCTTGAACCCAATCCGCGCAAACTGACGCCGGATGCGCCAGCTGGTGCTCCATCGGCTCCACCGACACCCCCAGTTTCCGAGAAAGTCCCCGCACTTGATGCTTGGGGGAGATCGCGTAGAAACTCACTCACACTCTCGTAACCGCGTTTAGTGATGTCATCCTGGGTGAAACTTTGCAGTGGATTGGCGCCTTCCATATCCACCCCTTTTAGGCGTGAACCTGTGACTGCGACTCGCTCGACCGGCGCATCTGCGGCAGATTGCTCAGTTGTTTTTTCTAGTTCATTGGCTACAGCTAAAGCAACGGGCGACAAGGCTAACCCAAAAACAGCGCACAAAAATACAGAACTTCTCATGATAAGCTCCCGATAAATCTCTTATTAGAATTTTTAGACGTCGCTAAGCTGCGCGTGAGTCAATACGCATGGCATTAGTTAATGTTTTGCAGAAAGCGCAACGTCAATCAAATGATTGAGAGGGGAGTAAGACGGCTAGACTAGACTCCACCAAACACAAGGTGTTTAGCGGTTATTCGTCCCACCATTCGGACAGATACCATGTGCGGTAGTGGTATCTTTGGAAAAGAGTTGTTTCTGTTTTCATGTAATAAACTGAAGTCTTTTGTTATTGACCTGTTAAAAGACTATCCGTAACATGAGCCTTGAGTCAATACATGGCGCACACTTTTTATTGAGTGCCACTATGAAAAATCGTTGCTTAAAAAACTTATCTTTTTTGCTCAATAGCTTAAGTATTTCTTACTTTACTCTTTTGCTATTTATCGTCCCAAGCGTGCAGTCAGCGCCAGCGAAAACCCTGAGTTTATCGATACCCACTCATCAACCATTTGATCTTATGCTGGTGGGCGGAGGGATGAAAACCTGCAGCTCTCAAGCTCCCGCAAATTGCCAATCGGAAGTCAAATTCTCAGCCGATGCCAAACGCGAAACACGTTATGTTTTCTACGAACAGTGGCTCGAACGTGCACTAAAACACCCAAGATTGCAGTCGTTAAATGAGCAACAAAAAGTGATATTACGACAAGCGGCTAAAGCACTTCCTCCTGTCAGTAACAGTCTTAAAAATAGTGATGTTGAAATTGGCCGTTCACTTGGCCGTTTACATAGTGACAGCTTAACCTTGGCAAGCCTTGAACAAGCCATTGCAAAGATAGATAAGCAATTTCTGGCGCATTTGAGCGACCAAGAATATTACACACTGCTAGATTTATTAGAAGAAAAGCAAATGCTTGCTGACGGCACGCTGTTACAAGAACAAGTGTTACTTGATTCCACAACCAATTCTCATGCCGCGACGCTTTATCAATTATTTACGCAGCAAGCGTTAGCAAAGCGCCAGCAAAGTAACCCCAATGCCAAACGTCCACTGATCGCCGTTGTGACCGCTTCTGCGCGCGATCCCTTTGAAGCGGCCCATTACTATGTCAGCGTATTTGAGCAAATGGGGGCCGAGGTTATTTGGCTGCCTTTAGATGCAGCACTGCAAGCGGGTATCGCTACCCGTCAGTGTGACCAACTCGAAATGTTTAGACAGCAAATACAAGGAAATACGGATAGGGCGAGGCTTTATCCAAAGCAAGTTGAGCTACAAAAGGATTTTTGTGCCAGCCCCATTAAACTCTATCAATTGCTTAATCAAATAGACGGACTCTTTTTAAATGGCGGCGACCAGAGTCTGACATTAAAGGCGTGGACTACGCCGGATGAATCACCCAGCGAAGCATTAAGCATCATCAAGAAACGTCTTTCCAAACAAGAAATTGTTATCGGTGGCACCAGCGCTGGCACTGCTGTGATGGCTGATAAAAATATGATCACCGGTGGCACAAGTGAGGGGGCATTGAGTTTTGGCATTTTCGCGACCAAGGCGCTAAGTGAGCGTTGTGAAGTCGCTAATTGTGATGCCTTTGTTCCTGCAACGGCGGTCACTTATCGCGAGCAAGGTGGGCTTGGATTTTTTCCCTTTGGTATACCCGACACACACTTTTCACAACGAGACCGTTATTTAAGACTCTTGCTCCTTAGCGCCAATGCCGATAGCAAAATGGCATTTGGGGTCGATGAAAATACAGCATTATTGGTCGATTTATCACATCGTTCACTCTCAGTGGTCGGTGAGCATGGAGTATGGGCATTAGCGCAAGTTGAGCGATTGAAACAAAGCCAAGCTAACTCTGAAATAAATGCGGTTTCGCACTATCTCACTCCGGGTTCCTATGCTGAAATTGACGCCACTAGTGAGTATTTGACTCATATCCGCCTAGCTCAGACTGCCAAATTGACTTCAATAATGAGTAAGCAGAGTGACTTTTTTACTTGGGTCAGCAATGCGTGTCGGCAAGGTATATATTCAACATCACTGAGTGATAAGTACGAATTAACTATTACTCCAATGGCGGTATTAAGTTGTCAAGGCATTTTAAATCAAGAACGCGGATATCAGTCGATGGGTTTAACACTAAAAGCGTTAGATAAATGACAGTAAGTTGAATTAATTTTAGTTGGATGGCTATGATATCAATAGGATAGGTTAAATTGATTAAGGTTAAGTGTATATTAGATAGATTTTAAAACATGAGAGGATAATTAATCTACTGATTTTAAGTTAAGAAGCTATAATTTAAGGTTTTTTACTTTAAGTAAGTTTCAAGTTAAATGATTGAGGTTAAATTAGGTAAAGTAAATTTATATTAAGCAGTATTTATTAAGTATGATTTTTTGCGAACTAATGAATTTAAAACTGCTACGGAAAAGAATGTATCGTTCAGCAAAACTGAGCGATACATTATATCAAAAGAAAAGTCTTATCGTTTTAACGATCAGCTTTGGATATTAATCGTCACTTTCTCGATAACGATGGGTTCGCGGGGCACATCTTCGTGGCCGGCAACTGTGGTGGTTTTGACTTTTTCAATCTGCTGGATAATATCCATTCCAGCAGTGACCTTACCAAATACCGCATAACCCCAACCGTTATTGGTGGTGGCAGTGTGGTCTAAAAAGTCATTATTGGCGGTGTTAATGAAGAACTGCGCCGTGGCCGAATGAGGCGCATCGGTGCGAGCCATAGCGATAGTGCCTATGGTGTTACTTAGGCCTTTGTTGGCTTCGTTCACGATAGGCTCGTGGGTCGGCTTTTCTTTCATTTTTGCGGTAAATCCGCCGCCTTGGATCATAAAGCCTTTGATCACTCGGTGAAAAATCGTGTGCTCAAAGAAGCCTTCTTCACAATAGCGGACAAAGTTTTTTGAACTGACAGGCGCATGTTCAAAGTCGAGTGCTATGGTGATATCGCCTAAATTGGTGCTGAATGTAATCATGCTAATATCTTCTATCTTAATGAGTTTTTATTTCTAATAAGTCATGACTGGTACTAGATCATGACTTTGTATTAGGCCATCAGTTCGTTTTAGAACCGCTGTTCCACGGATTAAAAGGCGCACTGCGACCCGTAGTCTCGCTACTGTTGTCAGTCTGCGTGGATTGCGGCCGCGCTACAGTGGCTTTTGCCTCAGGCTTTGATTTCGCGCTGCGATGCTTTTTCGCATGGGCGGTTTCAAAGGAGCCTTCTTTCGCGGGGCGTGAGGTTCTAGCATCAGGTGCGCGGGCTTTAAAGATTTTTGGCGTGGTATTTTTCGGCACAAAATCGAGGATAGAAACTGGCACTTCTTTGTTCGGCACAAAGCCTTCAATTTCTTTACGCACTATGATGTGGCCTAGGCGGCGCTCGATAGCACACAGGTTTCTAAAATCATCTTTGGAAACAAAGGAGATGGCTTCGCCGCAGGCGCCAGCACGACCGGTTCGGCCAATACGGTGAATATAATCATCGGCTTCATCGGGCAGATCATAGTTGACCACGCGGGTGAGGGCGTCGATATCGATACCGCGAGAAGCCACGCCGGTCGCAACTAAAAAGCGCAGTTTTCCGGACTTGAAATCGACTAATAATTGCTCGCGTACCGCTTGGCTGCGACCACTGTGAATGGCTTCGGCGGCAATACCGCGTTTTTCGAGTTGGCTGACCAGTTTGGCGGCGCCTTGTTTAGTCTGGATAAAGATCAGTGCCTGTTCCCAAGCTTGCTCAGTGATGAGTTTGCTTAACAGGGCAGACTTTTTATCTTTATCGACAGTGATCAACCATTGGTCGATTTGCGGTGCGTTCGCACTGTCGCGGGCAATTTCAATCTCAACAGGGTTTTCAACTGCTGTTTTCGCTAAAAAGCGCACTTGCTTAGATAAGGTTGCCGAAAACAACAGATTTTGGCGTTCTGTTGGCAGACGTTCGATGATTTTATTGATGTCTTCGATAAATCCCATATCGAGCATTCTATCGGCTTCGTCTAGGACTAATACCGAGATTTCATCGAAATGAATCGCTCTTTGGGTGTACATATCGAGCAATCTACCGGGTGTCGCTACCAGAATATCGACGCCTTCAATAAGACGTTGTTTCTGTGGTGCGGCATCGACGCCACCATACATGGCCATAGAGGTCAGCGGCAGGTATTTTGCGTATTTGGCAATATTGTCTTCAACCTGAACGGCCAATTCGCGGGTTGGGGTTAAGATCAAGGCGCGAACGCGTTTAGCCCGAATTTTCGGCATCTCGGCGAACATTTGCAGTAGTGGCAACACAAAACTGGCGGTTTTACCTGTACCCGTTTGCGCGCCAGCCAGCAGGTTTTTACCTTTCAAGATCACCGGAATGGCTTTTTCTTGGATTGGAGTAGGTTGTGAATAGCCGAGCTCAGTGATGGCTCTTAAAATCGGATCGCTTAATCCAAGTTTGGAAAATGGCATTGAATGTCTCAGGTAAAGGGTCAGGTCAATAATGTATAAGCAAACTGTTACGCCAACGCGTTAACAGCGGAGCAGGGCGATATTATATACCCAAACAACCTGAAGATGCAGGATTCAGCGGTAATTTAACGCACTTTGGGCAAGGCCATTTATTGCTCCTGCATAAATTGCATTCACGCCGTCCATGGCGATTGCGGTTATTTACAGACCTAGTGGGCTAAGTTAAAAATAACCAACGCGGCATAAAGTGCGTTACCCCGTGGTTAACATCAGCCGCCGGAACGGAGCGCCTAGGGCACTCCACTTCTATGTTGCATCAATTCAAAAGGTAGCCGACATTCTGTCATTGATGTGCCTTGAATTGGAGCCCCCTAGGCGCTCTGAAACTCGTATATTCAGGTAGCTTGGGTATATCAGGAGGTGAAACAGAATTGGCGATTATCATTATCTGAGTTCGTTTGGCAAAGTGGGAATTTTACCTCGAATAGATGAATGGTAAGCGGCATAAATATCGAGAACTCACAATTTTGTAACCGTAGATGTATTCACGGCTAACACTGCTGCAATTATTGGGACAATATGATTAACTTAGGTAATTTTTGCATGCCTGTTAAATATCAACAAAGGACCCATAATAATGAAAAAATCCGCTATTTCAATTGCGATAGTGTTATCGCTGGCCGGCCTTGCTGGTTGTCAATCCCAAACCAGTCAAACTACACCTGTGGTTGCAGCTGAAGTTAAAGCCCAGTCATTTGAGCAATTTTCAGCCTCCTTTATTGATTCACTGTGGGAGTTATCACCGACGTGGGCCTTATACAGTGGCAAGCATGTTAATGATGGCTACCTTGAAATCCCCGATGCGGCAGGTCGTGCGAAAACACTAGCGTTTGTGAAAGCACAACAAGCCCAATTGACCCAGTTCGAGCAAAAGTCGCTGACGCCAAATGAACTGATTGATTATCATCTGATCGACAATTTACTCGGCAGCATGGCATGGGAAATTGACAGTTTTAAATCTTGGCAGTGGGATCCTTCAAGCTACAACGTATCGGGCGGTTTTGCCCAAATCATCAATGAAAACTTTGCCCCATTAGATGACAGATTACGTTCGGTATTAGCGCGTTTAGAAAATGTACCGGCTTATTATGCTGCCGCGCAGGCAAACATTAGCAAGCCAACATTGGAACATACCGAATTAGCTGTGATGCAAAACCAAGGTGCATTTTCGGTGTTTTCCGATGACTTGTTAAAACAGGTCGCCGATTCTGGTCTGACGGCTACGGAAAAAGCGTTATTTAAAACACGGTTTGATGCTGCCACTGCTGCGATTAACGGCCATATCGCTTGGTTAGACAAATTAGTGGTTCAACTCAAAAAAGACGGTGCCCGTAGTTTTAGAATTGGCGAGGAGCTATACGAGCAAAAATTTGCCTTTGATATTCAAGCGGGCATGACAGCAAAACAGCTGTATCAAAAAGCCGTGGCCGATAAAGACCGTGTTCAAGGTGAAATGGCAAAAATTACTGATAAACTTTGGCCTAAGTACTTTAAAACGGCAAAACCTGCGGACAGTAAGCTCGCCATTCGTCAGTTAATTGATAAGTTGTCGACTAATCATGTTCAGCGTGATGAATTTGTGAATGAAGTACGTAAGCAAATTCCAGAGTTAATTGAATTTGTAAATAAGAAAAACCTAGTCACATTAGATCCTAAAAAGCCACTTGTCGTCCGTGAAACACCCGAATATATGCGTGGTTATGCTGGTGCTTCTATTAGTGCACCAGGACCTTACGATAAATCTGGTAATACTTATTACAACGTGACGCCGCTCGATGGCATGAGTGATGCGTCTGCCGAGAGTTATTTACGTGAATATAATCACTGGATCCTGCAAATCCTCAATATTCATGAAGCAATTCCTGGGCACTACACTCAATTAGTTTACTCGAACCAATCACCGAGTTTAGTGAAAAGTTTATTTGGTAATGGCGCTATGGTCGAAGGCTGGGCGGTATATACCGAGCGCATGATGCTAGAAGAAGGCTATGGCAACTTTGAGCCTGAAATGTGGTTGATGTACTACAAGTGGAATTTGCGTGTTATCTGTAACACTATTTTGGATTACAGCATTCATGTGAAAGGCATGACCGAAGAGCAAGCTATCGCCCTGATGATGAACGAAGCCTTCCAACAGCAGGCAGAAGCCGAAGGCAAGTGGCGCCGCGCTACGCTTAGCCAAGTTCAGCTGACGAGCTACTATTCTGGTTATCGTGAAATCTATGATTTCCGTGACGAATACAAGAAAGCGCAAGGCAAAGATTTTGATCTTAAAACCTTCCACGAACAATTCTTGAGTTACGGCAGCGCGCCAGTGAAATATATTCGTCAATTAATGCAAAACAAATAAGTTTGCATGTTGATATAAATTAGCAGAGCTCAGGCTCTGCTTTTTTTATGCCGAATCGTTGCACACATTACAGTGAGGAAGTGAAGTCAACACAGTTACTGATGAAATGAAATCTTTAACACTCAGCAAATAATGGCAAGCAGAACCTATTGCCATATAACTGAAAAATTATATATTTCGTTATATGGCATATGCAGGTGTTAGCCGAATAATTTGACGGCTTAATGATAGAGCAGAATAGCGTTATGTTTAATTCTTAGATTTAGATGATGTCATCAGCGCTAAGACTTCATCGTAAGAAATGTTAAATTCTCTCGACAAGTTAATGATTTTTGTTTTGTAGGTTTGAATGTTTTCTTGCTGGGCTAATTGATGTTTCTTTTCTTCAACTAACTCGTTAACTGTTTCTTGTAATATCAATAATCGACGTAAACTATAGTCGAGGGATTTAATATATTTACCCATTTGTTGCTTGTTACGTGCTTGCTCAAGATCCGTTGAGACTTTTTTATCATATCCATATTCATCTAGAGCCGCGATTGCGCTCTGTAAATCAAGATCAGTAGTCATTTGGTTTTCGCTTTATAACAAAGAGGTGTGAGAACAGATTGATGAAACTTTCTTATGAAACATTAAAGGGTGTCATAGGACGTTAACTATCGCAGATTATAGTGCCTATGCCAATATACACCAAGCCTTTGCTGGTTAAAATTAAATAAAAAATTCGCTGATTTTTGCTTTGACCTTGTCGGGGTCTACAATTATGGGTAGTCTAAAGTGATAGGCTATTATGGAGATTCAAATGCTTGATCTACTACCAGATTTATTTGACCACTATCCGTCTAAATTACAGTTACTTCCCCTCGAATTTAAACCCTATGGCGGTAAGCGGCTCTTTTGGGGCGAGATAGTCACAGTCAAGTGTTTTGAAGATAATTCTAAGGTAAAAGAAATACTTGCAAAGGATGGGCAAGGAAAAGTTTTGGTTGTCGATGGGGGCGGCTCTCTGCGCCGCGCATTGTTAGGCGATCTCATTGCGCAAAGCGCACTAGATAATGGCTGGCAAGGGATAGTGATCAATGGTTGTGTTCGTGATGTAGCCCGATTAAATACTTTTAGTTTAGGTGTTTATGCCTTAGGTGCCATGCCGATAAAAACCGAGAAGTTAGGTCAAGGCCAAATTAATGTTGCTGTAGATATGGGCGGCGTGATGGTTACGCCCGGTATGATGCTGTATGCCGATGAAAATGGTATTGCAGTAAGTGATGAGATGTTGAACTTTGCATTTTTAAATTAACATTTAAAATGAATTAGTTGCTTTAAATTCAAGTTGTTTTTGATAAGGATATTTATATGAAATTCATTAAGTGGCTCCTGGCATTAGTGGTGACGCTCATTCTTTTAGTCACAGTGTATCTCACCGTATTTTTCGACCCTAATGATTTTAAACCTGAAATAGTTGATGCCGTAAAAAAACAAACGGGTCGTGAATTAGTCATCGCTGACGATTTATCCTGGACCTTTTTCCCTGTTATCGGCATTAATTTAGGGGGCGTGTCTTTATCTAATCCTGAAGGCTTTACCCCTAAGGCTATGTTAGAAGTCAACAAAGCCGTTGCCGAAGTGGCGTTGATGCCATTGTTTAGTCAGCAAATTGAAATTGCGGAACTGAGTCTCGATGGCGCAACCATTAATTTAGTGACTCGCAAGAATGGCACCAGCAGTTTTGATGGATTAAGTGGTGATAATAGTAAGAAAGCCGCAACTCCAGCGGCCGAAACTTCCTCAAATGCCAAACTGAACGATATTAATATTGGCGGTATTTCAATCACCAATACCCAAATTAATATGATTGACGAAGCGAAAAAGCAAACTCAAGTCTTTACCTTAAAAAGCTTCACCTTAGGTGAGTTCGCTTTAGAACAATTTGCGCCCATCGCCTTTGAATTTAGTGCAACTATGCCGGACATGACGGTAAGCAGCGAAGGCAAAGGTGAGCTAAAACTAAGCCGAGACTTTACGCAACTCGTCGTCAATGGACTCAAAATTGACACTGTGGTGGAAGGTGAAAGTATTCCCAATAAGAAACTCGAAACATCGATTAGCTTAGCAACTCAAATCGCATTAGATAAACAGCAATTGTCCGTCGATATTGCGCAGCTTACCGCGGCGAGCATTACCGCTGCGGGTAAAGTTGGCGTAAATTACGCCACAAAAATTCCGCAAATCAATGCTGATTTTCAAGTCGGCGATATCGATTTAGATACGCTGTTACCTAAAACGGAGACCGCTGCTGTAACAGAACAAGCACCCGCGGCTAGCACTCAGGCAGTTGAGCCTGATCTCTCAGCCCTTAAGCAGCTTGATGTAAAACTCAAGTTGACCGTTAAGTCTATTAAGGTCGCTAATCTGTCGACTCAAAATTGGTTGATGGATGTGGGAATTAAAAATGGCGTGTTAGATCTAACGAAACTGAATGCGGATTTATACCAAGGTAAGTTGCTGGTGAGCGCTCAGGTCGATGCACGTCAAGCGGTGGCAAGTTATCAATTCGATAAAAAAGTGACGGGTGTACAAATTCGTCCTTTGCTGAAAGATGCGGCGGATGTGGATTTACTGGCGGGTACGGCCAACTTTGATGTGAAGGGTAAAGGTAAGAGTTTGCTCCCTGAGCAGTTAAAGAAAAATCTATTAGCTAATGGTCATTTTGATATTAATGATGGGGCTTTGTACGGGGTTAACATTCCGCAGATGATCCGTAGCGCCCAAGCTAAGTTAAAGGGTGACTTATCGCCAGAAACCAAGGAAGAGCGCAAAACCGACTTCTCGAGTCTGACTGGTAGTTTCTCGCTGGATAATGGCGTTGCTACTAACCCAGATCTTGCTATGTCTTCACCTTTATTGCGTTTGGCGGGCAAAGGTACGGCGAATTTATTGACTGAAGCCTTAGACTACAGATTGACGACTAGCCTAGTGAATTCATTAAAAGGTCAGGGCGGTAGCGACAAAGATGCGCTGACTGGAATTGACATTCCGTTGGCTATTACCGGGACTTTCCAAAAACCTGAATATGCCTTGGATACTAAAGCGTTACTGAATAATCAGTTAAAAGAAGAAACCGACAAAGCTAAGGAAAAATTAAAAGACTCCTTACTGAAAAAACTAGGAGGTTTCTAATGGTTGCTCCAATGCGCTACGCATTGCTTGTTTGCGCGAGTGCTTTTGTCGGCGGGCAACTTGTTGGGTGCTCGGCGCCTGAAGCCGCTGATACGAGTCAGTCTACCAAGGGCGAGACGACAACAGCCGCGGCGGTTCAGCCTGAGATCGTTCGCGCTGCCGATCTTGCGCTCGATGTTACAGGCCTCAAAAGTACACCGACATTAAAGGTTGAACCTATGATGACTGATGCTACGCCAGGACTGCTTCGCGGCGAGTTAGCCATAGAGCCATTTGTGGATTTCAAGCAGCCAGTTAAGGCAACGTTGACTGTGACCAATCCACAAACCTATGCCGTCGGCCTGCGTTATAACTCAGGGATGACGGCGGATTTGTGGCTGGTAACGCAAGAGGGCAAACGTCTGTGGGCATGGTCCGATGATATGATGTTTACCCAAGCGTTAAGCGATAGCAAGTTGGCTGCGGGGAAAGTGATTACCACTTCCTTTAGCATTCCGCCCAAAGCGTTTGCTGGAATACCCGCAGATGGCGCTCGTTTAGAAGCGCATTTTGCCGCTAAAGCATTAGAGTCTGATGCCGTCGTTATGGCGCCTGTTGTCTTATTACTGACGATGGAATAACGCAGCCTCCCATCATAGAGAAAGCTCATAATAGAAAAGGCAGCAATCCGATAGGGTTGCTGCCTTTTTGTTCACTGTGGCTCAATCTTGCTTAGGGACCATAATACTAATCATTCAGTACAAACGATGAACCTGTTTAGCCTTATGCGTTTAACTTACTTTCATCGACTACTAATTTAATCACTTGGCCTGGTTGCAAATATTGTGATTGCGCTAGGCTATTCCATTCTAATAGCTCGGCCACAGTCACGTTAAATTTGCTGGCGATACGGGCGAGTGAATCACCGGATTTGACCTTATAACTCACAGTGCGAATTTGCGCAGTTTGCTCAAGATTTTTCGGCGCTAAGATCACCAGTTTTTGACCATTTTGTAGCTTGTCACTCTTACCTAATTTGTTCCAAACGCTAAGTTGTTTCACTGTCACTTTATGGGCTTGGGCGATTTCAGAAAGTGTGTCACCAGACTTAACCTGATAGGCAATTTTTGTCGATTCAGTCGCAGCGTGCGATTTCTTCGGCAATTGTTGCTGAGTCGACAGGGCATAGAGCTGTTTGTCTTGCGCATCGACAGGAATAATCAAATGCTTACCCGCGACTATGGTATTGTTTTTCATTCCGTTAGCGGCGCGAATTGCATTAATCGTCGTGTGGTGCTGCTTTGCAATTTTGCCAATACTGTCACCGGATTTGATCGTGTAGCGTAGCCAACTGATCCTATCTTCGGTTTCTGTTTCGGCGAGCGCTTTCTTAAATTCTTCCGATTTATCAATCGGCAATACTAAGGTGTGCGGCCCCAGTGGCGAAGTGGCCCAGCGGTTATAACCAGGGTTGAGCTTTTGCAGCTCAAGTGTGGTCATGTTTGCCAAACCTGCCGCCATGGCTAAATCAATTTGGCTATCAATATCAACCACTTCAATTGAAGGATTGTTGCTGATTGGCGCTAAAGTGATGCCATATTCATCGGCGTGTTTAATGACTTCGGCCAGCGCCAGCAGTTGCGGTACGTAGCGTTCGGTTTCACTGGGTAAATCCAATGACCAAAAGTCAGTTTTTAAGCCTTTCTTCTCGTTACGTTTAATCGCATTGAGCACCCGAGATTCACCCGAGTTATAGGCCGCAATAGCATAAAGCCAATTGTTATTGGTTTTATCGTAAAGATATTCCAACATGTCGAGCGCCGCAGTCGTTGAAGCGGGTACATCACGGCGACCGTCGTACCACCAGTTCATTTCTAAACCGAAATGGCTGGCCATTGGCGTGGTGAATTGCCACAAACCCGATGCCGCACTTGCTGAAGACGCCGATGGATCAAAGGCGCTTTCTATAATAGGTAATAGGGCGATCTCAATCGGAAGATGACGCTTTTCAAGCTCTTCCACGATCAGGTACATATAAGGTGCAGCACGCTCTGAGATGATCTCTAGATGCTGCGGATTTTTGATGTACCAATCGCGATATTGGTTTACCAATTTTTGATCTGGAACCGGTAACTGCATACCTTGACGAATTCGCTCCCACACATCGGTAATTTGCGCCGACGGAGCCTCAGTTGCGAGGTAATATTCTGGGACTGTATTTTCGGTTGTGACGGCTTCAACTTCTGTCTGATTAACGCCATGGTTGTCTAATGTCTGACAACCTGTGAGTAGGGCAAATCCCCCTACAACAACATAAAGTGATACTCTCATTGAAAACGGTAGTCCTCTGTTAGTGCATAGCTTTTCTTTATAGTAACAATATGTTTTATATGAAGATAAAGACGACGCAGCGCGCAAAGTTTTCACGCAAAACGAGCCATTCTATGGGATCTTTTCGATCTTGTCCCTTAATTATCGTACATAATGTAAGGCCATTTTTGATTTACATCATCAAAAATGGAAAAAACTGTTTAAATTTCAATCTATAATATTGCTTTTGTGATCAAAAATTATCTTTCCACTGTCTGAGCAGGGTAAAACCGCCAAGTTCGTCTAAATTGGCATGATTTAGATCGCTAAAATGCTGTTTTATGCTGTCAACAATCTCAGTGTCGCTGGCACGTAGAAAGGGATTGATGGCGCGCTCTAAAGCGATGGTGGAGGGGATAGTCGCTTTGTCTTGGCGACGCAACGCTATGGCGCGTTCGTTATAGTCTTGCAGCGCACGATTGTTGGGATTGACCGCGAGGGCAAATTTGAGGTTTGAAAGTGTGTACTCATGGGCACAATACACCCGAGTGTCGGCGGGAAGCTGTGCAAGTTGCTGTAGTGAGTTGAGCATTTGCGCTGGCGTACCTTCAAATAAGCGTCCGCAGCCAGCGCTAAAGAGGGTGTCACCGCAGAATAAGGCATCTGCAATAACATAGGCGATATGTCCTGCTGTGTGCCCCGGTACATCTAAGACTTGCAGCTCGCCACTCATGTAGTCGAGTGTAAATCTGGGCTGCGCTGCTGCGTGCAGCGGATGGGTGATGCCTTCAATCTTCTCATTATCTGGGCCATACACTGTGAGCCTGTTTTGACTGTAGGCTTGAAGTTCAGCGACGCCACCCGTATGGTCATTGTGGTGGTGGGTCAGTAAAATGCCTGCTAGCGTGAGTTGATTGGCCTCTAGATAGTCAATAACCACACTCGCATCGCTGGGATCGACGACATAAACCTGTGTATGGGGCTGTTGTTGTAACACCCAGATATAATTGTCATTAAAGGCTTTGATCGCTGTTATAGTGAGCATAGAACCGCCTATGTCTGTATTTCAATTCGAAGATAAAGGTATTATCCATGAGTGAACGGCCCTTGGCGACCTTTGCCGCTTTTGCCCTATGGCTAAATGGCAGTAATCTTTGACCCAATTGGATACTTGTCTACCAAGCTAACGGAGGAACTCTGTGTCGCATTTTAGTACTGAGCTCAAACCCGAACAATGGAGCGACTTACCCAATGGTGAGGCGTTGCAACAAGCCGTTGCTAAACAACTTGAAGATTGGTGGCCAAGAGTCTTTGGTTATCATTTATTAAAATTAGGGCCTTTGAGTGCCGAATTGTCGAGCATGGCATCGCCAGTCGCCCATCATTTTTCACTCTCACCATCCAAAGGCGCCTCGATCGAAGGCGATTTTTGCCATTTACCTCTGCAGAATGCGGCGATAGATGCGGTGGTGATGAGTCTATTGCTCGAATTTGAACCCGATCCTTACCGTATTCTTCGTGAAACCGATCGGGTACTCATCGCCGGAGGCTATCTTTTTATCATCGGTTTTAATCCCTTGAGTCCAGTATTTTTGGGTAAGTTATGGCCTAAGTATCAGGATTGTCTCCCATGGAATGGCCGCTTCTTTATGCCATCAAGGGTGCGAGATTGGTTAGGTTTATTAGGTTATCAAGTGGTGGGCGATGAACGTTTGGTCTATCACCCTTTAATGGGTGATTTCAACCAAGGTAAATTTTTTCAACAGAGTTTAGCGTCATGGCTGCCTAGCGCGGGCAGTTTGTATTTGATTGTGGCACGCAAACTTGAGTCGCCACTCACGCCTATCCGCGATAAACGTAAGGTGCGGCAGACAAATTGGACCACGGCACCGACCGCGGGACGTTCAGGGCATTTATCAAAGCATTCGAAAAACGGATAAGCCTTTTCCATTTTAAGTACAGGTTTTTATATGCGGATCACCCTAAGACAACTGGCGGTATTTGAGGCTGTGGCGCGTAGCGGCCAAGTCGCAAAGGCGGCGGAGCAGGTTAATTTATCACCACCGGCCACTTCTATGGCCTTGGCTGAGTTAGAAAAACAGCTCAATGCCCGCCTATTCGAGCGCATTGGCAATCGATTACAGCTGAACTCGCAGGGCAATTTACTGTTGCCACTGGCGACGGATTTATTGCACCGTGTCGAGCAAATTGAGCAGGCATTTACCTACCATGGTGGCGATTTGGTTGGGCGGTTAAGTATCAGTGCCAGTTCGACCATTGGTAACTATCTGATGGCGAAAGCCGCAGTGGCATTTTGTCAGCAGCACACTCAAACCCATGTGGATGTGGCGATCACAAATACTCAAGATGTGATCCAAGCGGTTGCGCAGTTCCGATCTGAAATGGGCTTTATCGAAGGTCATTGCACCGATAATCGTTTGAGTGTTGAAGCTTGGCATAAGGATAGGCTGCTGGTGTTTTGTCATTCGGCGCATCCTCTGGCGGGGAAAGTGGTTAAACCGGCGCAAGTGAGAGGCCAGTCATGGGTGTTACGCGAAGAAGGCTCGGGCACTCGTGAGTATTTTGTCAATGCCGCCAATGAGTTGGATATGCAGCCAGAAGCCAAATTCTGCTTTACTACGCCGGATGCGATTAAACTGGCGGTGAAACAAGGTGCTGGGCTTGGGGTGTTATCTGAGCTGGCGCTGGAGAAAGAAATCAGCCGCAAAGAGTTGGCGTTAGTCACGATTGAGGGATTAGTGCTGGAGCGGCAGTTTTATCGCATCACCCATAAGAGCCGTCAGGCGACATCCCTTGGCCAAGCTTTTGTGCAGTTCTGTGAGAATTTTTTCAATATTGCAGGCGTGGAACCAAATAAGCCGTTTGATAGTAATGGTCATATGCAGTGAGCTTAAGCGGTTAATTTGAACTGTGGGTTTACGGTGAGATGAATAGTGAAATAAATCATCAAGCCTAAGTGTTTAGCTTAGGCGTGATGGCATAGAACTTACTTTTTCGAATTTAGCTTGTGTGAACTTAGTTTGTTCTAACTTTGCTTGTATAAGCTAAGGGCCACAGGGTTAAGGCTGGTAGCCTAAATCGGGTTGGGTCGGTTTTGATTCAGCCGCAGTGCGAGCTAATACATCGCAACGTTCGTTTTCGGCGTGTCCTGCGTGACCTTTAACCCATTGCCAGTCGATAGTGTGCATCTGTGAGGCTTTATCTAATCGTTTCCACAGGTCAACGTTTTTCACTGGGGTACGGTTTGATGTCATCCAACCTTTTTTCTTCCAGCCATGGATCCACGTCATTATGCCTTGGCGCATATATTGGCTGTCGCTGGTGAGTACGACTTGGCAAGGCTCTTTTAAGCTTTCTAACGCTATGATCGGGGCTAATAACTCCATGCGATTATTGGTCGTGAGCGCAAAACCGTCGGACATCTCCTTTGTATGGCCTTTATAATTCATTACAATGCCATAGCCGCCAGGACCGGGATTGCCTAAGCAAGAGCCGTCGGTGAAGATGTGGATCAGTTTTAGTTCAGTCATCAAATTGTTACCATAGCCGGGAATTTCGGCCGAGTATAACCAAAAATTGTCATAAGAAGCGCATAAAAAAATGAATATTATCTCTAACGCTAGCCGTCAGGTTATTTTGGATACCGAAACCACAGGTATGAACCAGGGTAGCGGCGCCATCTATTTAGGCCATAGGATCATCGAGATTGGTTGTGTGGAAGTGGTGAACCGCCGTTTGACGGGGCGTTATTACCACCAATATATCAATCCAGGTCAAGCCATCGATCCTGAAGCCATTGCCGTTCACGGTATTACCGATGAGCGCGTTTCCAAAGAGCCGCGTTTTCATCAAGTTGCTCAAGACTTTATCAACTTTATCGACGGCGCTGAAATCGTCGCCCATAACGCGAACTTCGACGTGAGCTTCATGGATCATGAGTTTTCACTGTTGCAGCCGCGTGGACCAAAAACCGCTGATATTTGTCAGATCCTCGATACCTTAGTCATCGCTAAGTTCTTGCATCCTGGTCAGAAAAACAACCTTGACGCCCTCTGTAAGCGTTATGGCGTGGATACGTCGCGCCGCGAATATCACGGTGCTTTGCTCGATGCCGAGATCCTCGCCGATGTTTATCTGATCATGACCGGCGGGCAGACAAAGTTTAATTTGTCTAACGAGGAAGCGGGGCAGGAAGCGGGTGGTATTCAACGTTTTGATCCGCAATCACTTAACCTTAAAGTGATCGGCGCATCGGCCGATGAATTGACTATGCATGAACAACGCCTTGATTTAGTCGCAAAATCAGGCAAATGCCTCTGGAGAGGATAGAAAAATCACTATGCCGATGTCGCGCCATAAACCCATTTTAGCGCTTTGCCTTGTTGTCACTACGCTGTTTGCCAGTGTGACGTCTGTATTGGCCGCCGAGGCTGAAACCGCTAAAAAAGTCGTCAAGCCGCCCAAGGCCGCGCCGATTATAGGATTGGAGACGGCTTCTGAGCTTAAAAACCGTTTTCGCATCGACCATATGGTCGATAACATGACGCTGTTAGTGGAGCGCGAATACGGCTCTGCGCCTGTGGTGATAGTGTTGCCCGATGGCAGTAAATGGTACGCCAATCGCCATCCCGAAACCGTCAAGTGGGTCGATGGCATTACCGGCGATATTATTTACATTGAGTCGCCTATGCCTGGACCTTGGCAGTTGGTGGGTAAAGTCGTCCCAGGGTCGACCCTCAAAAAACTCTCTAAACTCGAAATCGAAGTGCAGCCTTTGCCGCAGCCGCTATTCCAAGGTGAGCAAGTTAAAATTGTCGCCCAGTTGATGGGGGATGCTCAGCGTGTGCGCATGCCGGGACTCGACTTTCTGGTGGAATGGACGGCTCATTTTGTGAGTAAGCACAGGGCCGGCGATGAGAACTTTGCCGCGGGTGACATTATTGTTGGTTCCTATAAAGACAATGGTGAAGATTATGATGAAAAACCCGATGATGGCGTATTTACCAGCAATCTCAATGTAAAGCAGCCTTGGGGTGATTATGAGTTTGTGGTACAGGCTCGCAACAACGTGTTTGAGCGGCAGATTTCATTTCCGTTTAGATTATCGCCGCGGCCAATTAATTTAGAAGTCATTACCCCAGACGATCCGTTAACGGGGCAATGGAAAATCATGTTGCACGTCGATAGTGCTGTGCTGCAGCTAGCTGAAACGCATTTTTCCTTTGAGCTAGTGGGTCCTGCGGGCTTACAACTGCCGTTGACCGTTAATGGTCTTACAGAGCCGGACTCTGAATTAGATTTACCGACTGTGACTGAGTTTGGCAGTTATCGAATTAAAGGTTTCGTGGCGACGACGACGATTACGGGGCGAGAAATCGTACTGGATTTGCCAGAGCTATTTTTCAACTTAATTCAGCCGCCAGAGCCGCCACCAAGCGCTGAAGAGTTGGCCGCCGTTGCTGCACAAAAAGCCGCAGAGGAAGAAGAACTTGCGAAGAAAGATGCCATGTTCTGGATCATCACGATCAACGCGATTTTATTAGTCTTGGGCGTCGTGGGATTAATAGTGTGGCGTAAACGCCAAAGTTTAGCGCAGGCATTAGCTGCTGCTGAGTTACGTTTATTGGAGGAAGCATCGGCGAATTCAGCAGCTGCGCCGTCATTAGATGAAATCGATCTTACTATGCCAGATGAGGCGGATAAAGATCGTTAGCCAAGTGTCGCTGATGTGTTTGAGTTATGACTTTGAACAAGGGCGTCGCAGCGATATTTGGCACATAAATCAAGGTCGGAAATTGATTTGGTTTTTTTTTAATCAAATGATAAATCTAAGTAAAAAAACGGTTGACGCCCGCAGGGCTCAACCGTATTATTCTTCGCATCTTAAGCAGAAGCCTTGATAAGTCAGTTGAATTATCGTTCTGTTTAAAGAATCTGAAGCGTGGTTTAATTTTATTAGACTATCGTTTTGACATCAGCGGCCTGTCACGCTGGGGTTAGCGGGTTTTGAAACTCGTCAGATGTTGGATATGGAAGAATTTGGAGCGGTAGTTCAGTTGGTTAGAATACCGGCCTGTCACGCCGGGGGTCGCGGGTTCGAGTCCCGTCCGCTCCGCCAAATTAATAAAAAGGCCTTACAGCAATGTAAGGCCTTTTTATTTCTATCTTTTTCATCAAATAATTGCTGCGTAAAATCGCTGCAGCTTGCAGTCCATCGCTGTTGCGCCTTGGTTTCACTTAGGTCATGCAGTCTTCGATAAACTTTATAGCGTTTATACTTTTGCTGCTATTGTTAAGCGAAATAGATAATTCCCGAGCCATTATCATGCTCATGTCATCTATTTCATTAAAGATAATGCGAGCTCATTGTTTTCCTCACCTAAAGGATTTTTTATGGTTGAACAAATCACAGGTATGTTAGCGCTGATTGGGGTGTTATCGCTTTTTTGTCAATGGCTTGGTTGGAAATTGCGGTTACCGGCGATTTTGCCCTTACTGCTCTGTGGACTGACCCTTGGCCCCGGACTTGGCTTCCTTAATCCCGATGCGATTTTTGGCAATTTACTCTTTCCGATCATTTCTCTCGGGGTTGCCGTGATTTTGTTTGAAGGTGCATTGACTCTCAACTTTAAAGAAATCAAAGATCATGGTCGTATGGTGACGCATCTTGTGACCATAGGAACAGTGATCACTTGGGCTTGTATCAGCGCGGCCACCTTTTATTTACTCGATTTTAGTTGGGAAATTGCACTCCTCTTTGGCGCATTAGTGGTGGTAACGGGACCGACGGTTATCGTGCCTATGCTCAGAAGTGTGCGCCCAAAATCCCAATTGGCGAGTATTTTACGCTGGGAAGGCATAGTCATCGACCCAATAGGCGCGCTGCTTGCAGTATTAGTTTTTGAATATATTACAGTTTCAGGCGATCAGACAACGCATGTGCTTTATGCCCTAGGTTCAATGCTTTCTCTAGGATTAGGACTTGGAGCGGCAGCAGGTTACCTCACTGGGCAAATATTAAGACGCAACCTGTTGCCACATTATTTGCGTAATACCGCAGTCTTAACCTTAATGCTTGGCATCTTTGTCGGCTCGAACCTATTACAGGAAGAGTCGGGTCTACTGACTGTGACCGTTATGGGCATTTGGCTTGCCAATATGCGCGGTGTGGATATTGCTGAAATCCTTGAATTTAAAGAGACTTTAACCGTACTACTGATTTCGGCACTGTTTATTTTATTGGCGGCGCGATTAGATTCTAATGCCATGCTCGACTTAGGTTGGGGTGGACTAGGCGTTTTAGCGGTCACTATGTTGTTAGCTCGGCCGCTGAGTATTTGGGTTTCAGGTATCGGCACCTCTTTGTCGAGGGCCGATAAGTGGTTTTTATGCTGGATTGCGCCGCGAGGCATAGTCGCTGCGGCGGTATCGTCATTGTTTGCGATTAAGTTAGAAGCCAACAATGTGCAAGGCGCCGATGCGATTGTGCCCTTAGTGTTTTTAATTATTATCGGCACGGTCGTTATCCAAAGTTTAACCGCGGGACGTTGGGCGCGATTCCTCGGTGTCAAAGCCGATTCTGCCCAAGGTTTATTGATTTTCGGTGCTTCTAAATTTTCCCGTGAGTTAGCGAAAATTTTAAAAGCCAAGGATGTCAAAGTGCTATTGGCTGATAATAACTGGGATAACATTCGCCTAGCTCGTATGGATAATATCCCGGTGTATTTTGGCAATCCCGCATCGGAACATGCTGAAACCTATATGGATTTAACTGGGATTGGCCGCGTGTTGATCATTTCCCCTTATCGACAATTGAACCCTTTAGTGAGTTTCCATTTTCAAGATTTCTTTGGCACTAAGAAGGTCTTTGGCTTAAATAATACCGAAGTGGGCAGTGCGCGCCACCAGCTCTCTGAAACTTATAAACAGCGCTTATGTCTGTTTGGTGATGCCGTGTCCTATGCCAAGATAGCAAGCCTGATGGCGAGGGGCGCTCAACTTAAAGTGACCAATTTAACCGAAAACTTCAGCTTTGAGCATTTCCGTAAGCGTTACGGTGAAACGGCTATGCCACTGGTTTATTTAACCAAGGAAGGTAAGGTCGTTGTAGTGTCAGGCAATGATACTGTGTTCCCAAATGGCATTGAATTAATTAGTTTGTTGCCAATTGAAGCCTTAGAAGAAGCCAAAGTACAGCAAGCGATTGCAGAGCGAGAAGCACAGGAAGCCCAAGAGAAAGCGGCCGCAGAAGCCGCTTTAGCAAAGGCAAAAGCGGATGAAAAGGCTGAAGATAAAGTTGCTATTGAGGATAATACCGCTGATCCACTTCAAGCTGTAGATGAGACTTTAGTGAAGAGTTAACCTAGGCTGTGATTGGTATTAGACTTCGCTTAGTGATGGAGTAGTCTGAATTATCATTTGGTGATATGTCCCGTCCTAAGATAGGTTGACAGTTTCTAGGCCAGCTCCAGTAGCTGGCCTTTTCGATTATGCACCTGATTGGGTGTTTCCATATCCAAACTCAGATGCGGTCTCATTTCGTTGTATATCGCTATCGATTCTCTAACAAGTCTCTTCAGCTCTTCCAGCGTTTTACACCGGTAGAGTAAAAACTCCTGCTTCAGGATCCCGTTTACTCTTTCTGCTAAGGCATTTTGATAGCAATCATAACCGTCTGTCATCGACGGCTGAATATGGTTGGCCTGCAGTTCATCTTGATAAACGGCTGAGCAGTATTGCGAACCTCGGTCTGAGTGATGGACCGCATTAGCGCTATAGCGCTTATCTTTGACCGCCATTTTCAGTGCTTTCACTACGCTTTCTGCTTTCATGTCCGTACTCAAGTGATGACCGACTATCTTACGTGACGCGGCATCGGTCACTAGTGACAAATAGTGCACGCCTTGGTCTGATTCGAGATAGGTAATATCGCTGACCAGTACATGCTCGGCATCGTGTAGTCCCTCTTCCTTCAGCAGGTTGGGATGCTTCTTCATCCAATGCTTGCTGAATGTCGTTTTTGTGAAGCTTCTCTTGGGCTTAACTAGCAAGCCTTCACTTCTCAAGTAGGTAAAGAACCCGTCTCGCCCGAGTTTGATATCATGTTCAACCAGCTTTGGCTGTATCAAGGTATAGAGCTTACGCGTCCCCAATATTGGCATATAGTTACGCCAATATTGGACCCAGTCTTTGATGACCGATAGCTCAGCGCTTCAGCTCGCCATTCGGGCGACAGCCTGATAAATACCTTGCCGTGAAATACCGACAGCGCGACACGCAACGGCGAGGTTTATTTTGCTTTGGGTTTTGGCTTGCCAGAGATACCGGATAAGTACTTTTTTCTGAGGCCGGCTCCGTATTCATTGTCCATGATATCGACCATACCATTGAGAATTTGGTTACGCAGCTTCGCTTCGGCTAACTCACGCTCAAGGCGCTTGATAGTTTCGCCTGGGGTTTCTTTTGAATGAGGCATAAAGGGATGCTGAAAGAGTTTCGACCAATCGAGTTTACCATGCTTTCTCAGCCAGACGAGTACCGTTGTTTTACCCTGAATGCCAAAACGAGTCTGCGCTTGCTTGTAAGTCATTTCGCCTTTTTCAACACGTTCAACAACGCCTAATTTAAAAGCTAAGGTATAATCGCGTTGAGTTCGCTTACGGCTTGAGTTACTTGATGTTGTCATAAAGAAGTCCTCTTTATGTCAACATATTTCAGGACGGGACAACTTGTTATAAAAAAGGAGGCTAGTTAGCCTCCTTTTTGTTGGTTTAAATCTTACTGAGTGGATTACGCTGCGCGTTCCTGTGAAGAGGTTGAAACCACTTCTGGACGCAGTTCAGCAGGGTCAAAGTCATCAACGTTGATTGACTTCATACGACCGATTTCCGCTCTTTCTAGCAAGTTAACTTCATCGTCGCTCAGCACGCCCAGTGCTTTACCTTCAGCGGCTACTTTATCTAACCACATGAAGGGTAGACGTTTACCGCTCGCCTTACAGACTTTGTCATGCAGAGGCTCAGACGCGATGATGTCCAGCAGCGTTTGTTCTTGGATACCCACAGCATTGTGCTCAGAGTTGGTCCAGAACTGGCCTTTACCTAAACGGTCACGGCTTTCACACGGTGTTTGCATGATCTTAGCGACTTTATGATCTAACACATCGCTTGGGCGTTTCAGTGGACGACCGAATGGGAACATAACCACGCGTAATGCGCCGCCAAGTCCCATAGGGAAGTTATCCAGCAAATCGTCTAAAGAGGCTTGTAACTTGTACAGCGCATCTTCAACCGCCCATTGCACTAATGGTAAGTCGTCGGTTTGACGGCCTTCATCTTCATAACGTTTCAGCGTGGCAGATGCCAGATACAGTTGGCTCAGTAGGTCACCTAAACGGGCAGAAATACGCTCTTTACGTTTAAGGTTGCCGCCCAAAGTTGCCATGGCTAAGTCAGAGAGCAGGGCAAGGTTGGCACTGAAACGGTTCATCTGTTGATAATAACGCTTGGTTTTATCTGAATAAGGCGCGTTAGAGAAACGGCTTGATGTCAGACCTAACCAGAAGCTACGGATGAAGTTACTGGTCGCGAAACCAATGTGACCAAAGATGGCCGCATCGAAGTTAGCTAAACCTTGACCCGATTCGGTATCAAACGCTGACTCCATTTCTGCAAGCACGTACGGATGGCAGCGAATTGCGCCTTGGCCATAGATGATCATAGAACGGGTCAGGATGTTTGCGCCTTCAACGGTAATCGCGATAGGCGCAGCTTGGTAGCCACGGCCTAAGTAGTTATTGGGGCCAAGACACACGCCTTTACCGCCGTGAATATCCATGGCATCGATAACGCATTTCTGCATTCTGTCTGTCAGGTGGTATTTCACAATCGCAGAGATAACCGACGGTTTTTCACCTAGGTCGATACCTGTGGTGGTTAACGTGGTTACCGCATCCATCAGATAAGCGTTACCGCCGATGCGTGCCATTGGCTCTTCGATACCTTCAAGCTTACCGATAGGCAATTTGAACTGACGACGGATGCGCGCATAAGCACCTGTTGCTAGTGCCGCGGTTTTCACGCCGCCAGCTGAGTTTGATGGCAGTGTGATACCACGACCCACTGATAAACATTCCACCAGCATGCGCCAGCCTTGACCTGCCATTTTCGGGCCGCCAATGATGAAGCTTAATGGGACAAACACTTCGTTGCCGTGAGTTGGACCGTTTTGGAACATACAGTTGAGCGGGAAGTGACGACGACCAGTTTCAACTCCTTCCATATCGGTAGGGATCAAAGCACAAGTAATGCCGAGTTCTTCTTTATCGCCAAGTAGATGTTCTGGATCGCGCAGTTTAAAGGCTAAGCCTAATACTGTCGCGACAGGGGCTAAAGTGATGTAACGCTTGTTCCAGGTCAGTTTCATACCCAGAACTTCTTCACCTTCCCATTGGCCTTTACACACGATACCAAAGTCAGGAATAGAGCCTGCATCGCTACCAGCTTCTGGGCTGGTCAGTGCGAAGCAAGGTACTTCTAACCCTTTGGCTAAACGTGGTAAATAATGGTTTTGTTGCTCTGGCGTGCCGTAATGTTGCAGCAGCTCTCCAGGGCCTAAAGAGTTAGGCACACCAACAGTTGATGCCAACTCACTGCTCAAACCTGCGAGTTTTTGTAACACGCGCGATTGGGCATAAGCTGAATATTCTAAACCGCCGTATTTTTTCTTAATGATCATGGCGAAGAAGCCATTATCTTTCAGATATTGCCATACGTCGGCAGGCAGATCGGCAAGTTGATGTGACACTTGGTGTTGATTCACCATGCGGCACACTTCTTCAACAGGGCCATCGAGGAAGGCCTGTTCGTCTGCACTTAAACGCGCAACTGGGTAGTTATGTAGTTTTTTCCAGTTAGGGTTACCCGCAAACAGATCGGCTTCCCACCAAGTGGTGCCGGCTTCAATCGCTTCTTTCTCTGTTGAAGACATTTCCGGCATGATGCCGCGATATACCTTCATCAGTGGACGACTGATCACATTTTGTCTAAATGCACTGATATTTAACGGCAAGGCTACCACAAGGAAAACGATCCAAGAGATAGGGCCGACAACATCGAGTGTCCATCCTGCTGTCATCACAACAGCGGCTGCAATAGTGGCAGTGAGCAAAGATACCCGAAGGTAAGCTAGGGCTCCTAGCACTAAGATCATGGCGATGATCCAAAGTAGGGTAGTCACTGTAATTCTCCTTAAATATGACCGAGTGCCAACCACAGGTCATAGAGTGTTTTGTTGATTGCGATCACAATTATAGTTTGTGGTCAGACCTGTGTCGCATAAAA
Source organism: Shewanella sp. DAU305 (assembly GCF_026802235.1). Taxonomy (NCBI): domain Bacteria; kingdom Pseudomonadati; phylum Pseudomonadota; class Gammaproteobacteria; order Alteromonadales; family Shewanellaceae; genus Shewanella; species Shewanella sp. DAU305. Next base: position 3,197,531 of record NZ_CP113808.1, on the reverse strand, counting down.
GTTAAACCTAAGACAATTTTAATACAAGTATTTTTCAAACAATTGTTTAAATTATTTGTCAGCTTTGATCATTCCACAAATGTCATCAACTAGTTACAATGCCAGCAAGTGGATTTTTGATTGATGATAGGCGAGAAATATGTGCGAGTTACTGGCGATGAGCGCCAATGTGCCAACCGATATTGTGTTTAGTTTTACGGGATTAGCACAACGTGGAGGCGTAACGGGTCCCCACGTGGACGGCTGGGGTATTACGTTTTACGAGGGCAAAGGCAGTCGTACTTTTAAAGATGCTTGCCCGAGTAGCGAATCGCATATTGCAAAATTGATCAAATCCTACCCGATTAAAAGTGAAGTGGTGATAAGCCATATTCGCCAAGCGAATCGCGGCTGCGTATCTTTAGAGAATACTCATCCTTTTACCCGCGAATTATGGGGACGTTATTGGACCTATGCCCACAATGGCCAATTGACGGACTATCTGCCTAAGTTCAACGTCTCGCGCTATCAACCCGTTGGCGATACTGACAGCGAACTCGCTTTCTGCTGGATTTTGGAACAAGTTGCCCAGAAGTTTGGCGGCACTAAACCCGAGGATATGTTGGCTGTGTTCCATTATGTCGCGACGTTGGCCGAGCAAATCCGTGCCTTAGGTGTGTTCAACATGATATTGAGCGATGGCGAGCATTTGATGAGCTATTGCAGTAACAACTTATGTTACATCACTCGCCGCGCGCCGTTTGGCAAAGCGAAACTTATTGATACCGATGTGGTGATTGATTTTGATAAGGAAACCACGGCCCACGATGTCGTGACTGTGATTGCGACTCGTCCATTGACTGAGAACGAACAGTGGCATGTCATGCAGCCCGGCAACTGGAAGTTGTTTAGATTAGGCGAGCTGTTAATCGATCTTTGATGTTATCCAACAGCGCTAACACCAGCATCTGCGCGAAAAATGGGTGCGAGCAGATTTGCGGCTGACTTTGGTTTGTTCAGGTCACTTTTTAAAAAGATTGAGTCAGTATCTAACGCATCTTTTAGCAATCAAGGATTAGTGATAGGCCATTAGCAACGAACTTGTTGCAATGAACTGTCAGCTATGAACTAGTAGCCATGAACCAGTAGCTCTGGACTATTGGATCTGAACTTTGGCAATGAACCATTAGCTATGAGCATTAACCGAACTTAGAGGCTGGCCCTAGGTTCGGTTAAATATTAGTTCAGTTAAATATTAGCTCGGTTAGATATTCATTCGGTTCGGTATAACTTAGGTTTGGTTTTATCGGTGTGAGTTCAGCTAAGGCTTTGTATCATTGAGTTAAGTTGATTCCCTTAACCTAACTCAATGCTTTGCCAGTTAACCTTCTGTCGTGCCGAGCAGTTTTGGTACTTGTGGTTGCTCAGCAATATCTGCAGGCGCGCTTTCTTGGCTCACAACTTCATCGAAGTGATATTTAAGTAACTTAATATCCAGCTGCTTACTGCCTTTTTCAAAATGTGTTAACCGTACGGGCAGGTAGGCTAAGTCTGGCGCCATCCAGAAGAAGGTTTGGCGTTTTTTATTGTCACGCACCACTTCAATTTTGACTGTGTCGTAACTGCCACTGTCGATGTTCATCCGTTCTCTGCCAATCACATGGAACTTGTATTCATCCAGTTCGTTGTCTTTGACCATCTTGTAGTCAAGCGCTTCTTTGCCCGCGGCCATATCGAGCCTGAATTGCAATTGCACCATTAGCGGATCGAAAATTTCGCCTTCATAGGGGAATTTGCCTTTCTCGTCTTTATAACGGGTATGAATAAAGCCCTGCGCTTTGGCGAACGCGGTTTGCTCTGTGTAATTCGGGCCGACACCTTGGCGCTGCTGTAAGTAACGCAAAGGGCTGAGTTGACTATTTTCTTGAGTAAATTCACTCAAAATGTGGCGCACATCGGTTAGCAATAACAGGCTAAGGTCGCTGTCAAAACGATACTTATACACCCTATCTTCTGGATTGGGCAGCGTGTATTTAGCTTTACCGAGTTCGATATCCCCATAGTTGACTTGGTATTCGGCCGTCTGCGGCGTGAGCGGCGTCGGCGCGGCTATGGCAAACATACTTTGGGTGAGGGCAGTTAAGCTCACTAATAATGTGGGAATGGTACGCAAAGAATGCTCCTTGGGTCGCAGGTTTTCACCTTGTATCACTACAAAACGCTCAGTAGTGGTTGATAAAAAAGTGTCGAGTAGCATGCTTACTTACACAGTTCAGGGTAAATCAGTTCAGCGTAAATCAAAAATCGGAATCGACGGTTAGCAGGTTATAGCCGAGGCCGACACTTCTGTAAATAGCGATGTAAACAGTTTATGGATCAGTATATTAAACTAAAATGGCATTGCCATGACTAAAGTGACCAGATCGGGACGCCACTGGTACTCAGACAAACTAACTTTGCCGCAGTTCACTGTTATTCCTTCGATTCTTAATAATTCCATCTGTTCCTGAAAGGAGACTGAATTTTTCTCGAAGGAGATTTTACCCTGACTATTGAGGACTCTGTGCCAAGGCAGAGACAAATGCTCGGGTGCTGATTTGAGTGCCTTGGACACATAACGTGCTCGCCCCGGTAATCCCGCATAATCGGCAATTTTGCCATAACTGCTGATTTTCCCCTGCGGGATCATCGCAACGATATGCCAGATTTTCGCCATGGGAGACAAGTCCACCGCTTGCGGCTGGTGACTCGCTAAATCCTGTTCATCTTGTTTATCTTTTTCAAGATAGCGATACAGCGGCGATTTGTCTTTCGGAAACGATGCCATCGAATAGTTGGCCCTCAGCTAAATGCGTGTTCATGCTCAGAGAATCAGTCTTAAAAGGTCACACAGTAAAAGTCGCCCGCGACGAGGTTGGGCTAGTGTAACGGCAAAGTCTGGTTTAGCGGAAGAAGTGAGGGCATTAAGCACTCAATGGATTATGCATTACTTGATATTTTTTATCGACTATCTCGATTGCTAACAAAATATTTAAACTGTTTTTAGCTTAAATATTGTGTAAATGGTCAAATAGTCCATAATAGCGCCAATTTTTTTGACTCGATGAGAGAAGATAACTGGCATGGCTGTACTCGATATTCTAACAATTCCCGATGAGCGCCTTAAACGTAAAGCGCAACCTGTAAAAGATATTGAAGCTGTTCAGGGATTTATCGATGATTTAATCGAAACCATGTATCACACGGATGATGGTATCGGTTTAGCGGCAACGCAAGTCGGCAGTACGGATGCAATTATTGTGATCGATTTATCTGACGGTCGCGACCAACCTCAAGTGCTGATCAATCCTGAAATCGTCGAAAAGTCTGGCGAGTTTGTGGGTGAAGAAGGGTGTCTGTCGATCCCTGGTTATCGCGCTAAAGTGTCACGTTTTGAGAAGGTCAAGGTGACCGCCTTAGACAGAACGGGCAAGGCAATTGAAATCGAAACCGATGAGTTTTTAGCCATAGTATTGCAGCATGAAATCGACCATTTACATGGCAAAGTGTTTATCGAACATTTATCCATGTTAAAACAACAAATTGCGCTTAAAAAAGTGCGTAAATACGCTTAAGCCTATTGCATAAACGCGTGCACAAAAAAGTGTATGAGCGTGTGTGACACTACCTGACTAGCCGCATTTTATGATGCGGCTTTTTTGTATCTAAAATTGGTATGTAAAACCTGAGTTTGAATGTCTTTGACTTGATATGTGAACATAACAACTTGTTTTAACTGTAATGAGTGGATAAGGTAGCCAGCAATATCCGCTAGCAATAAATTCAGTAGCATCATTAGCGGCAGTGTATGGATACGGTAGGGAAACAGATGAAACTCAAGATCATAACTAGCGGCATAATCTCACTCGCAATGCTTTCACTCAGTGGCTGCAGCGCGTTTTTTAACGGTAATACCACAGATAAAAAGGCGGTATCGAGTAGCTTAGTCGAATACTTATATCCAGATGAGAAGAGCCGCCAAGCCCAGCAGCCATCCTTACCTGTACTGCGTTTGCCAATTACCGTCGGCATTGCTTTTTTACCTTCATCCCATTGGCAAGCTGATGCCATAGACAGTCGCGCCCAAGTCGCTTTGCTCAACAAGGTGAAACAATCCTTTATTAAATACGATTATATCGATCGTATTGAAATCATTCCGAGCACCTATCTTAAAAATGGCAAAGGCTTTAATACCTTACAGCAAGTTGCCCGCCTGCATGACGTCGATGTGATGGCGCTGGTATCTTACGATCAATTAATGCAAAGCCACGAGAACAAATCCGCCATTCTTTATTGGACTATCGTGGGCATGTATTTAATCCCCGGCAATGAGAATGCAATCCAAACCTTTGTTGATACCGCAGTGTTCGATATGCGCAGCCAAAAGATGTTATTTAGGTCGCCGGGCATAAATCAGTTAACTGAAAGTTCAACCGCTGTTGGTGTGACGACAACCCTAAGGGAGAAATCCTATGAGGGTTTTGATCTTGCGGTGAACGATATGATAGTCAATTTAGACGATGAGCTCGCCGGCTTTAAAACACGGGTTAAAGAAGAGCACGTTGCCACCATAGAACATAAACAAGGTTACAGCGGCGGTGGCAGCTTATCGCTATTGATACTTTCACTCCTAGGGATTTTTGCGCTGCGCCGTTTAACGATTTGCCGTGAATAAAAAAATTAAGCGCCAATTAAGATCGTTAAGGATGAGCAAATTGAGGTTTGCTTTGAATCAAGACGTGGGCAAAAAGTATATAAAGTTGAGCACAGGCTCTGGTTATCAACTTACTTGTAGTTAACGTTTTGATTTTATTTTTAAAGTGGTTTGCTGAGGCTGCGGTATTGCGTCGGACACCACTTACGCGGGCGTGATACATTAGGCGTTTAACAAGGAGAAAAATTAAATGGATTTAAATTCACTATTACTGTTTGCAGTTGCTTGCCTTGCTATCAATCTTATCCCTGGACCCGATGTTATCTACATTGTATCTAACACAATGAAAGGGAAAATGATCAGTGGGCTTAAAGCTGCGATGGGTTTAGGTGTAGGTTATTTCGTTCACACGCTTGCTGCTAGCTTGGGATTATCTGCCATCATTCTCAGTTCAGCGTTGGCTTTTAGTATTGTGAAGTGGTTGGGCGCCGCGTATCTAGTGTATTTAGGCATTCAAGCGTTAATATCAATGTGGCGTGGCAACAATAAAATGGTGGTCGATGACAATAGCAAACCAAACGGCAACGTATTTTTCCAAGGCATTGTCGTTAGTGTACTTAACCCTAAAGTCGCTTTATTTTTCCTCTCTTTTTTGCCGCAGTTTATTGACCCGTTAGCAGGTTCAACGTCAATTCAGCTGTTAACCCTTGGTCTTATTTTCAGTTTGTTAGCGACCCTGTGTAACGTCCTCTATGCGTCGGCAGGAAGTTGGGTATTTAGTCGGCCCAATTCCCAGCGTTATTCCAGAGCCTTAGAGGGGATATCAGGGGTGTTGCTTATTGGCTTGGCCAGTAAAGTCATGACCAGTGATAGATAGTGGAATCAGGTTAGGCCGCTAAGAGCTGGGACAGGGCTCAAATAAGCGGATCTGAGTTGATGAAAGACCCCGAAAGCAAGTTCCAGTGATGATAGAACGCAAACCGAAAGTGGATGTTGTTTGCGTTTTATCATCACTGGCCAGATTTAGGGTTACAGCTTGAGACTATTGAGCCGCGTTTCGTGCTTCAGTAAGCCAACCGTTCCATTTATCTTGGTTCTTGGCAATCCATCCATCAACGTGGTGTTGAATATCTTGCTTACTCTTTTCACCGTCGTTCATACGCGTGTTCTGCTCGTTGATATCGGCGAGCGGTAGTGTGAATACCTCAAAAAACTTCCTCGCGGCGGGATTTTGTTTAGCGAATTTTTTGTTAGCAACGATCTGGATGTCAGAAGCGACAAACCCCAGTTTCATCGGATCGGAAACCGCGCCTTCGAGTCCCTTTACCGTCATCCGATCAACGGCAGCACTCTGGGCTTTTGTTGGCTTGATTTCAGGCACGTTTATCCACACAACGTCCTTGCCTGGCTTCATTTTAAAAATGGTCCAGTTGGGCGCCCAAGTATAGAAAAATATCGGGCCACCATTTTTATAACCCGCCATAGCGGATGCCATCCCGGCAGCATAGGCCGCTTTCACTGGATTAATCGAATCTTTCAGACCGTAAACATCCATATGGTGAGTGATGATTTTTTCGCATCCCCAACCAGGAGGACATGCAGTCAAATCCGCTTTACCATCTCCATTAATATCAAATGCTTGTTTGACTTCAGGGCGTTTAAAATCTGCAAGAGAGGTAATATTGTATTTATCGGCTTCTTTTTTAGAGATTAAATATCCGCCTAATCCACCGGCTTTAATAATATAACCCACCTTTTCGGCTTTCTCGTCGAAATTGCTCGGTAGCTGATCGTTATGCATTGGAAACCAACCATTGGCCCAATAGTCAATGTCCCCGAGTGTGACGGTTTTATAAAAGATGGGATTGACCAATGTCTTAGGCTTTTCGACATCATACCCAAGCGTTTCAAGACCGCGTCGAACAAGTGCTTCCTGAAAAAAAACTGTGTCCCATGTCGCCCGAGCGGGTTTAACGGTTATCCCTTCCCCTGGCTTGAGAGTATCTGCAAGCGCTGCGGATCCCGTCACTGTCATTGCAGCTAACGCTGCACCCAGTATTACTTTTTTAAGTCTCATTTTACGTCCTTATTTTTTTTGGTCGCCATTGATTGGGTGATCCTATCGAGAATGATGGCTAATAAAACAATCGCTAGACCGCCCACCGTGGCCAAACCAATATCAAGTGTATTTAAGCCCAGAACGACAGGTGCCCCGAGGCCACCCGCGCCGATCATCGCGGCGATTACCACCATGGAGAGCGACATCATGATGGTCTGATTCAGGCCCGCCATGATGGTCGGTAAAGCAAGGGGTATCTGAACTTTAAGTAAAACCTGCGAGCTTGTTGCCCCAAAGGCGAGCGCAGCCTCGACTAACTCTGGGTGTACCTGCCTGATCCCGAGACTGGTTAATCTCACCAAGGGTGGCAGGGCAAAAATGATGGTTGCCAGCACACCCGCGGTATTGCCAATAGAAAAAAGCATCACAATTGGGACCAAATAGACAAAGGCTGGCGTCGTCTGCATCGCGTCCAAAATGGGTCGTAGAACGTTGTTAACACGATCACTGCGTCCAGCCCATATCCCAAATGGCACACCAACAAGGGTGCAGAACACCACGGATGAAAAGACCATGGCGAGGGTTATCATGGTTTCTGACCAGAAACCGAGCAGACCAATGAGCATCAATGATAACAGCGTAAAGATGGCCAGTTTTAAACCTGACACTCGCCAAGCAATGGCGCCAAACAGGGCAATAACAAGCAGAGGGGAGGTTGCCAGTAGACCGTCTGACACACCAGACAGAATAAAGTCGACGGGCCATTTGATCAGTTGGAAAAACCATCGATAGCCTTCAACCAACCAGTTAACTATATTGGTGATCCACACATCTAAAGGAATCACTCTTTCATCAAAACTAAACATGATATAAAACTCCTGAAGTGAGTATTCTAAGATGCTGACTGCTCAAAATAGGTCCCCTTTTCCGCACGGTTTAAGGTACGAAGAAACAGATTTTTAGAAACAACGCCGCGATATCTACTTTCTGAGTTTACAACTGGAATAGGCCAAGCATGGGAGGCGACCAAGGGTAAGATATCCTGAAGGCTATCTGTTTCTTGAACTGATTTAGCGTCTGTCAGAAAAGCATGCTCAAGTTTGCTAGCACCATTTCCTTGGTCAACAGCGTCGCGCAGGGAGTCTGAAGAGACCACACCTAAAAAGCGGTGTTCTGAGTCAAGTACATAGGCAAACTCGCGATCTTTAATACTCAACATTTCTAGGGTGGCGCGTGGGCTACCGGCTTTAGTATGCCAAACAACCGTTGGCTGACTGTCGCGGGCAATATCCCCAGCGGAGATAACACCGGTTGGATCCACACCACGGAAAAATGCACGTACATAATCATCTGCGGGATTTTGCAGGATTTCTTCCGGCGTCCCCAGCTGAATCACTCTGCCGCCCTGCATAATGGCAATTCGGTCGCCAATCCGTAATGCTTCGTCTAAATCATGGGAGATAAAAATGATGGTGCGCTCATGACGATCTTGCAGTTTCAGCAGTTCATCTTGCATCTCTGTCTTGATAAGCGGATCAAGCGCCGAAAATGCCTCATCCATGAGCAAGATATCAGGATCAACCGCTAAGCCTCGCGCTAATCCCACTCGCTGCTGCATACCGCCACTTAACTCATTGGGATAGGCCTTCTCCAAACCTTCGAGTCCGACTTGTTTTAAAGCATCTAGGGCTCGTTCTTCACGCTGTTTTTTATCCATGCCATCGAGTTCGAGGCCAAATGCGGCATTCTCTAACACTGTTTGATGGGGCATAAGCGCGAAGGATTGAAACACCATACTGGTTTTACTTCTGCGAAACCTGACCAGTTCATCCTTATTCATGTTGAGGATATTTTGGCCATCGACTAATACCTCTCCCGACGTGGGTTCAATGAGCCTGTTTAACATTCTTACTAGGGTTGATTTTCCTGAGCCGGATAGCCCCATAACGACAAAAATCTCACCTTTATTTACGCTAAAGCTGGCACCTTGTACGGCAACCGTCAGCCCTGTCTGTTCGTAAATTTCCTCTTTGCTTTTCCCTTGTTCAAGTAACTTCACCCCCTTGCGAGGCTCAGCACCAAAAACCTTATACAGGTTTTTTATCACTATTTTTTCCATAACATTTTCCATGACGCTCTTTTACGCCGTTCTGCTTTTTTGCACTAACGCTACATAAAAAACACATGAATAAATTCTGCTCGATTAAACATTGAATGATGAACTCACAGAGTTCATAAAAAATGCACAGCACGAGTAGTCTCTTTCTACACTAGTGTCTTACAGGCCTATCTGTCAACGAATCCACGCAATTAAGCAGAATGTAAATTATTGAAAATAAAAATATTTATTTATTTTCCTCGTGCGTTAACATTTTTTTGATGACTCAGTTGGCGGCTAAAACCTTGAAAGGCTGAACGATTCCAACAACGAAAAAAAACGTAGAAAACTGAAAGTCATCCAAGAAAAAGAAAATGCGGGTACAAACACAAAAACAGCGACAATTGCTCAGTAATCTGTGTTAGGAAGCCATGTAAGGCGTGTGGTGGACTGCGCCAACAACCGTGGAAAATTCACTATGACACTCATTCACCATGAAATAGAGGTCGAGAGGACGAGTGATTGGGACATACTTAAGCGTGTCTGATCATGAATGTCATGACAAGCCAGCGCGGTTGGATTTATCGCTGGGATCTCGTGTGAACATTTTTAAAAACAGGGACGACATTTATCTAGTGGTTGTCAGCACCTAAAAGCGGACTGACGTTAAACGACTACGTCTATTCGCCTTGTTTGAACTTAAACCCAAAGTGCGTTATGTCATTGTTAATATTGATCTCAACATTGACATCAGAAAAAATCTCAAAAAAGACCACAAAAAATTTTTTACTGCGATAACTCCATAGCTATGAACTCCACAGTTTTAGACATTACCGATTGTCTTTCTCTATGGTGAATGACTTGAGGTCTGGTGTCAGTGTGATTCTGGTCTCAGTGTGATAGGGTGGATTTAGCTGCGAACTCGACGCATAGGCATTTGGCGGCGCATCAATTGCACTCATAACTGCATTAATATCACTCCCATGTTCTATAGCGCACCGACAGCAATACTGCTTTTTGCATACGATGATTCGTATATTGCATCCTCTGTTAAAAAATCAAGCATGTGAAGGAGACAGTACTTATGTTACGCACCGTTAAACATATGGAAGACTACGTAATCAGTGCTACAGATGGCAATATTGGGCATGTCAAAGATGTCTATTTTGATGACGAAACTTGGTGCGTTCGCTATCTTGTTGTTGATACAGGCACTTGGCTTTCGAGTCGAAAAGTATTGATTTCGCCCATATCGATAGGCCAAGCAAACTGGGCGGACAAGCAATTACCCGTCTCGATCACAAAAGCGCAAGTTGAGAACAGCCCCGACATTAACACTCAAACTCCCGTCTCTCGCCAGCAAGAAATCCGCTTACTTAAGTACTACGGCTATCCATATTATTGGGGTGGTTATGGGATGTGGGGCGACAGTGTGTACCCGAATTTGATGTTAACTGGATACGTCGACTTGGTTTCGCGGCCCAATGACGAAGATCCGCAAGCGGTTAGGGCGGTTAAAGCCGAGCAGCATCAAGATGACGATATACATCTGCGTAGTTGTCAGGCGGTAATCGACTACCGCATTCATGCTAGCGACGGTGACATTGGCCACATAGAGGACTTGCTTATCGATGAAGAGACTTGGGCCATTCGATACCTGATAGTGAATACCAGTAACTGGTGGCTAGGCCATCAAGTGCTCATTCCTGCAGATTGGATTGAAGATGTGAGTTGGCCGGATGCCAAGGCGTCAGTCAATCTAACACGACAGGCAGTGAAAGACGCTCCGCCATATAACCCATTGATGGCAGTGGACCGTAAAACGGAAATATCTATCTACAACCATTATGGTCGTCCTGGTTATTGGCTGGATGAAGAGCAACATGAAACCGCAAAATCACACCCCAGCACCGCGTAAGAGCGAGCGGTGACAATATTAAGAGGTGATCGATGGTAGCCGAATCTATGTCTACATCTACAAAATCAGCCACAGAATCGAAAAGTGTCGCAATTTTTGGTGGTGGTATTGCTGGACTAACGGCAGCCCATGAATTTGCAAAACTTGGCTATCAAGTCAAGATATTCGAGGCGAATGCGGATGCGGGCGGTTTTTTTAGAAGTGCCAGAAGGAAAGAGGATCAGGGCATGCCTTCTGAATACTCTTGGCATGGAATGGGCCCTTGGTATAACAATTTTTTCGAACTCATCAAGGAGCTCCCCTTTGATGAGCACTCCAGCCTCTATGACAATATTCTTTCACGGCCTGTGGTATTCGGCTTAGCGCCTAATTCAGGTGCGGCTCACTTTGGTGACTCTCACTCCGGCAATGTCGATGTGGAAAACCTGTTTAGTATGACGACCAAAGAAAAATGGCTTTGGTGTTGGCTAATGGGAAAAGCATGGTGTTCACATACCCGAAGTAGCCAAAAGTACAGCAACATCAATGCGAAAGAAGCTTGGCGACCTTATTTAGCCGCTTCGACACTGAGTACCTGGAGTTCCACTTTTGGCCCTTGGGTAGGTTCCGACTGGTGTCATGTTTCTTTCCATCATGTGGCGCATTTTTTCCGTAAGCAATTAGTCACTAAGTATTCGTATCATCATCAAGCAGACAGCGAAGGCGGGCCGTGGGAACACAAGGCTCGTATGGGATGGTTGCTGCTTAACGGACCCAGCAGTGAGGTTTGGTTTGATAAGTGGGTCGATGATCTGAAGAAAAAGCAGGTTGAGTTTCATTGGCAGACCTCACTTCATCGTTTGTGTTTTGAAAATAACAGCATCACAGCGGCAGAGCTCGCCAATGGCGAAACCGTTCAGGCCGATATCTATGTCCTCGCACTCAATCCCTTTTCTGCGGCTGATATTCTAGACAGAACCCCGCTGCTTCAAAATAAACCGCAACTCAATCTTTTTAAACCCTTGGTACAACAGGGGCCGCACACCCAAGTGTCCTTCAGAATTGGCTTCAAAGAACCAATGTCTTGGCCGAGAAGACGATGCGCGCTGGTTATTTCAGACTCCGCCTTTAACCTGACATTGTTTGCTCAGGAACAAGCGTGGGGAGAGTCGAGTCCTCTGGGGGACGATATTCAATCACTGTGGACTGTCACCGCGTGTGTTTCAAAAGTCCCTGGCCCAGTCCATGGCCTTTGTTTGGCACAATGCACAGAGGAACAATTTCTGGATGAAGTGTTATTTCAATTAAAACAGAGTCATGCCCTCGATGAATTGGTCAAAAAGGCTAACGGCGGTAAAAGTTGGCAAGATTTTTCCATCGTAAAAATCACAGTTTGGCATGAATGGGCGTTTTCTCCTGAAGGCATAACATCGGCGCAGCCCAAATGGGTGAACTCGACCCACACCCAAAAATATCTACCACAGCAAAAGACGACTATACCCAACCTAGTTCTTGCAGGCGCTCACACCCAAACGACGGCGGATGTGTGGAGCATTGAGGCGGCGGTCGAGAGTGGCAAGCTGGCGGTAAAGGTTTTTGAGCCGCAACTTAAGGTCATTCCACAGTCGAACTTTCTGGTGTTGACCATCCTTGGGAAAATAGATGATGTGCTTTATTACTGCAAACTGCCTAACGTGTTGGATGTTGGTTTGGCAGTCATTGTTATCTTGTCGGTGAGCGCCATTGCCTTTGGGATTGCCGGATAAAGAGTGGCTGATATAAAACGCAAATAACGCAGGGCGTATGCATGACCATGAGAATAATGTTGGCTGAAAGCTCGAAGTGAATTGCTCAACAGCGATTTCAGACGTGGATTGCGACCATGGGCATCCTCTTTTATCGGGCAGGTTTTGTCTGGGGCAAGATAAACCGCACTTTGTAGTTGCAGGCTAGCTAGGTCATTAATATAGAAATTTTTTATCTAAACGTTGGAGCCAATTATGTCAAAAAACGTATCGGATCATCTAGTCGAAATGCTAGTAGAAGCGGGTGTTAAGCGAGTTTATGCCGTGACTGGCGATAGTCTTAATCCGGTCAATGATGCTGTACGAAGGGATGGCAGATTGCAATGGATCCATGTAAGACACGAGGAAGCTGGCGCTTATGCGGCATATATGGACCCATCCGGTTTGCAAGACATTCGATAGCGATTTTGAGAAGAGTTCATTGCACCCATATATTCGGCCTGTTATTGAGGTATGCCTCTGGCCCTGATGGATATCTGCTTCTACTGTCCTTATCATCCTTGCGGCTTCGTAATGAGCCTATGCCTCCGTAAGGTTTTCAGTAGATCAGTCTGACTGTCTCATCATCAAATCAAGTGTCATAGCAACTTGCTGGTTGGTTAATCATTAAAAATAAATTCAGTTCTATACTGGAAGCCGATACTCTTCGTTACGCGCCGCGATAACCCATGCCATTCTCGCGAGCTTATTGGCGACGGCCACACAGGCTCGGTTAAAACCTCGGCGCTCTGCTAACTGGATTGCCCAGCAACTAAACTTATCTTGCTTATTCTGGCTGTGTTGCAACACCGCTCTGGCGCCGTGGATGAACAGGGTGCGTAAATACGCATTTCCCCGCTTGCTTATCCCAAGGAGGTTTTCTTTACCTCCGCTGCTGTGTTGTTTGGGAACCAAGCCACACCAAGCTGAAAAGTGCCTGCCATTACTGAAATCTTTACCATCACCTGCGGCGGCATAAAAGGCGGTAGCGGTGACTGGACCAATGCCAGGGATAGTCTCTAAACGCTGGCAAATCACATTGTTTTTAGTTTCAGTAAGCACTTGTGTATCACAACTCTTAAGCCGTTTTTCTATATCACTAAATTCTTCATATAACTGATAAAAAATGGCCCGACCTTTAGTGGTCAGCGTATTGGTTTCATCCGCTAAAATATCTGGGAACTGTACTTTAAAAGCCGATTTACTTTTGGTCATCACAATGCCGTATTCCGCTAACATCCCTCTGACTTGATTGATTAAGGCGGTTGATTGCTTAGTTAATCGTTCGCGCATTCGGTGGAGCAGTTGCACATCTTGCTGCTCGACGCCTTTGGGTTTTACAAACCGCATGTTGGGTCGCTGCGCAGCTTCAGCGATGGCTAAGGCATCGTTATAGTCATTTTTGTTACCTTGCCGAAAAGGTACTACAAATTGAGGAGCAATTAACTTGACGCTGTGGCCCAACAGCTCAAATTCTCTGGCCCAATAATTTGCCCCACCACAGGCTTCCATCACAATCAGGCACGGCTCAATTTGAGCAAGAAAGGGAAGTAAGTCCTTGCGTCTAAGCATTTTCTTTTTGATTAACTTGCCTGCTTTATCGACACCAACAGCATGAAAAACAGACTTTGCGATATCTAAACCGATTGTAGTAATCTTCATAGGTGGACCCGTCCTCTTTCTGATGAGTTTTAGCGACTACATCGTGGCCCATTGCGAGGCCGATTTAAAGTGGATGGGTCCATTCCATTATCTATGGAAGCTGAGCTAAATGGTATCGGTTGCTGCATGGGCAGCAGTGGTCCTGGGCATGTTCATTTAGTCAATGGACTCTATGATGCCAATAGAGCTGAAAATCCGGTTATTGCGATTGCTTCAACTATTCATACTGAAAAAATGGGCCTGGACAACTTTCAAGAGACAAGACCCGAATCGTTATTTCAAGATTGTTCAAAATATGTGTTTCTCGCCAATACCCCTAAACAAGCTGTCAATGGTTTACAAACGGCGATTCAGCATGCCATCAGCAAGAAAGGGGTCGCTGTGCTCGGGCTTCCCGGTGATGTGGCTTCAGCAAGTCTGGAATCTGTGCATACGGCGAATAAAAACTTCTACACCCAACCCAGAATAACCCCAAGTCATAAACAGCTTCAAGAATTGGCAAGCGTCATTAATGAACATGACAAAGTGATGCTGTTTTGTGGCCATGGTTGTCGCTATGCCGTTGAAGAAGTGATGGCATTGGCCGAAAGGCTTAACGCTCCTTTGGGATATAGCTTTCGAGGAAAAATATTTTTTGAGCGTAAAGAAAATCCATATGCCGTTGGATTAAATGGGCTGTTAGGCAATAAATCCGGTTTTGAAGCCATGCATCAAGCCGATGTCCTGTTGATGCTGGGCACGGATTTTCCATATAGTGAGTTCCTTCCCGAAAAATGCAAAATTATTCAAGTCGATACTAAACCCGAAAAATTAGGCCGTAGGGCTAAAGTGGACTTGGGTTATTGTGGTGATATTAAATCAACTCTTGAAGATCTTATGCCATTAATCGATGCCAAAACGTCCACGGATTTCCTCGACAAAACCCGTTCACTGCATCAAAAAATTGAAGCTATCTATGAGAGCTATGTGGAAGAAAAGGGCTCTGAAAAAAACATTCACCCAGAATATGTTGCCCATTTGGTGGATAAACTCGCCGATGACGATGCGATATTTACCGTTGATACGGGGATGAGCGCCGTGTGGGCTGCGCGTTATTTAAAGGCGGGAGCTAATCGCTACCTGACCGGTTCCTTTAATCATGGCTCTATGGCGAATGCCATGCCTATGGCGATGGGGGCTGGTTTATCACAACCAGACCGGCAAGTGATTGCGTTTTGTGGCGATGGCGGTATTTCAATGCTGCTCGGCGACTTAATGACCATTAGCCAATATCAAATTCCTGTCAAAATCATCATCTTTAATAACCGTTCGTTAGCCATGGTGAAACTTGAAATGCGGGTAGAAGGTTATATGGAGTGGCAGACGGATATGGTTAATCCTGATTTTATAAAATTGGCAGAGGCGATGAACATTGCTGCATGGGAGGCGACGGAGTCCAAAGATGTGGAACTCGCACTGGTAAATGGATTCAAGCATAAGGGACCTGCGATAATCAATATTTTTACTGATCCCAATGCCTTGGCAATGCCACCCACCTTAAACTTCGAGCAAGTAAAAGGCTTTGCAGCATCGATGACAAAATTAATGGTCAATGGAAAATTTGCCGAAATCGTCGATACCACTAAGAACGATTTAAAATACTTACGGGAGTTATGATAAAACATCATGAAGCAAGCCATTCGATTCACCACAATTGTCCTGGTTATTTTTGTCGCCATCATCGGCATTATACTCTGGCCTTTAGCGGGTTTGATTATGCTGGTGGCTTCGCTCGTGCTGCTTGGATTGTATGATTTATTTCAAACAAAACACTCGATACTGAGAAACTTTCCTGTCATCGGTCATATGCGTTATCTATTAGAAATGATAGGCCCAGAGCTGCATCAATATTTCGTTGAGTCCGATACTGATGGCAAACCCATTAACAAGAATCATCGCAATTACATCTACGAGCGAGCCAAAGAGCAAAATCAAACACGCCCCTTTGGCACTCAGCTCGATGTATATGATGATAATTATAAATGGATGCAGCACAGCATCTATCCGGCGAAGAAAATGGACACTCCGCCAAGGGTTATCATTGGCGGGAAAGATTGCCAACAACCTTACAGTGCCAGCCTGTTTAATATCTCAGCCATGAGTTTTGGCGCTTTGAGCAAAAATGCAATCCAAGCCTTAAATTTGGGCGCTAAAGCAGGTAATTTTTTTCATGATACCGGCGAGGGCGGTATATCTGAATACCATTTACAAGGTGGCGATTTAGTGTGGGAAATCGGCACAGGGTATTTTGGTTGTCGCACCGAAAATGGCTGTTTTGATGCGGAAAAATTTAAACAAAAGGCCAATTGGGAGCCGGTGAAGATGATTGAAATCAAACTCTCACAAGGTGCAAAACCCGGCCATGGAGGGGTACTTCCTGCAGCCAAAAATAATCAGGAAATTGCTGAAATAAGAGGTGTTCAACCCCATACCGATGTGCTTTCACCTCCCGGCCATTCTGCTTTTAGCAATGCAGAAGGGTTATTGCAGTTTGTTGAGCAATTGAGAGTGTTATCCAACGGAAAACCTGTCGGCTTCAAGCTTGCCATAGGCAGTAAACAAGAGTTTATTGAAATATGTGAAAAAATGCTCGAAACAGGCATCAAACCCGATTTCATTACTGTGGATGGTGCGGAAGGGGGAACGGGCGCTGCACCTATCGATTTTTCAAACTATGTCGGTATGCCTTGGGAAGATGCGCTGATTTTTGCCGTGGATACGCTCAATACCTACAAGCTTAAAAAAGACATAAAAGTGATTACGGCGACTAAGATATTTACCGCTTTTGATCTGTTTAAAGCCCTTTGTATTGGTGCTGATGTGTGTAATTCCGCTCGGGGTATGATGCTGGCTTTGGGTTGTGTTCAGTCCCTAAAATGCAACACCAATGAATGCCCGACAGGCGTCGCCACAAATAACCCCACATTAGTGCGAGGCTTAGTGGTTGCAGAAAAATGGAAAAGAGTCCGCAATTATCACCAACATATGTTGGACGATTTCTTGGCATTATTGGCCGCTTCGGGCTGCCATTCACTTGATGAAATGAATCGAAATTTAATTTATAGGAAAGTGGATAAGCAATGGCATTCCTATGCTGAAGTTGGAAAAACTCAGCGGATTTTATGACTTTAGCACCCACTCTTGCGGTTACAACTTCACAAAATACGGTAGCGCGATGAGTGCTATGCCGATGCAGACGAGTAAGATTAGGTTGCTGACAAAATAAGGGTAGATCATCAAGGTTATCCCAACGATGAGGGGGATGGGTGCACCTTGGCGTTTGCCATAGGTGAAGAAACCTATGCCGAAGACACCAAATAGCATGCTCCAAATCAGTACCGCGGGATTATCTAGCATGCCTTGCTCCTTCTTATCTTCAGCATCGACTTAAGTTTGTCGTAATAGCTCATCACATTAGCTCATCGCATTAGCGCTTAGTCACTTGCTCATAATGAGTTCTTAAGCATAGTGAGTGTAATCCTAAAGCAGACTTCCG
The DNA here is from genome assembly GCF_026802235.1 of Shewanella sp. DAU305. NCBI lineage: Bacteria > Pseudomonadati > Pseudomonadota > Gammaproteobacteria > Alteromonadales > Shewanellaceae > Shewanella > Shewanella sp. DAU305. The sequence goes on along the minus strand of NZ_CP113808.1, from coordinate 3,179,824 downwards.
GCGATTAAGCTTTTTTCATATTGCGACTTCGCACTGTGACTTGAACTGCTACTTATATTGACAATTAATACAGTGACTTCGGATTTTGACCTCATAGCGGCGTTAAACACGTTTTTATATGGCAGCTCGTTTGAGTTCCTATTGGGATTCTACACTTGGTAAAGCTCTAGGGGTAAACCGTCAGGATCGCTGAAAAAGGTGAATTGTTTACCTGTGTACTCATCAATACGAATGGCTTCGACTTCAATACCATATGACTGCAAGTGTGCAACGGTTGCATCAATGGATTGTACCCGAAAGGCTAAATGCCTAAGCCCGCAAGCTTCGGGATAGCTCGGTCTTTGTGGCGGCTTGGTAAAAGAGAACAGCTCGATTTGACTTAAATCCGGCAGCTGTAGATCGAGTTTAAAGGAGCTGCGCTGCGCTCGATAATGTTCTGCCAGTGGCTTGAGCCCTAAAATAGTCACGTAGAAGTGTTTGGATTTTTCATAGTCGCTGCAAATAATCGCCGCGTGGTGTATGCCGAGTAACATAGGTTTCCTAATATCGCGTTTAAGATATTGTCTTAGCATTGCATCTAAGCGTTTATTCTTTTGTGCAGAGTAACTGTTCTTATTAGATTAAGACCCGTCATCCTAAAATGGCGGGTCTTATTTCGCAACGTGTTATCTCGTAAAAGCCGATCACATCATTTATCGAACGCATTCGACCTTTATTATTCATCAGTCTGCTTATTCAGCCGCTTGCTCATTCAGTTGCTTACTCGCGGACCCACTTTTCCGCTCATCTGCTACAACGGTGAGCGATAGAATCGCCGACGACAGCGGGGCTAGGGTGAGCGCTATCTTGCCTTCGCCTTGTTCAAGCTGCAGCTGGCTTGTTTGATGATCTTCGAGTAAATCCTTAAGCGGATATACGCCGTCCTTTAATTGCCACTGACGTATGAGCTCTTTGGGGAGCTTGAGCTGTAAGGCTTTTGATTTGGTCTGACTGAAGTTACTAACAATAATCAGCTTTTGAGTCTGCTTTGAGGTCCCAGATATCGTCTCGAAGCGGGCAAAGGCGAAGGTGCTATCGTCATAGCCTGTTTCGTTTGCAGAACTATTTTGAGTACTCATACTTTGAGCGCTGTCACTTTCAGTGATATGACTTTCAGTCGCATCATTCTTGTTACGATTCGCGGCATCGAGTGAATAATATTGGCCTAACAGTGCAGGCGCCGTTTGGCCTGTGCTTAACGTTAATAGTTTTTGATAGTAAGCCCGCAGCGAGGTTTCCTGCGTCGTTGATTGTCCACCATCAAACTTGCCATTGTTCATCCAGCGCTGATGGGCGGGGACACCAACATAGTCAAAAATACTGGTGCGTGATGTATGACCAAAGCCTGGGTTATCGATGGCGGCTTCTCCCACTTCTTGGCCAAAATACACTAACGTTGGTGAAGTGCCTATCGTTGCCGACACGACCATGGCTGGCAGGGCGTAGTTTGGATTTACGGCTTGGGTATCTAGGGAGCTATTCGTTGGTTTATTTGTTTGTAGCGATGCTAAAAATGCTGCATTACCAATACGTTGCTCGTCGTGGTTCTCTAAAAAGTGCAGCATGTGGGATTCAATATCGTGCACTTTTGCCTGATCCGCCGCGATATTAGCTGTGCTGGTTTTACCCGCCATCACGGCTTTTAGGGTGTCGTAAAGATCGACCTTATCGTACAGATAATCCATTTTTCCAAGCAGGATATAATCTCGATACAACTTAGGGTTATAGACCTCGGCCAAGATAAAGGCATCGGGATTAGTGTGTTTTATCTGGCTGTTGAGGTAACTCCAAAACTCCACTGGCACCATTTCGGCCATATCGTATCGAAACCCATCGACTCCTTTTTCAAGCCAATATTGGGCAATCTGATTGAATTTAATCCAAGAGCTTGGGATCTCGGCTAAGTGTTGTTGCCAGAAAGCGTAATGCTGCGCCTCAGTAAAAGTGGCGAATTTTGCTGGCAGGCGAGGGAAGTCATAGGTGCCATCTGGGCGCACGCCGTAATTAATCTTAACTGTCTCGTACCAATCATTAGCATCGGGCTTGGCTAAGCGTGAGCCATTTCCAGTCCACTTTGCGGGAAATTCGTCGAATTTACCGTCACTTAAGGGGTGAGTTTCTCCGCCCAGCGGTTTAAGCTCTGCGGGTAAGCTTGGCACCTCAAAGGCATGCGCTTGTCCTTTCGTTCCCTTCACACTGTTATCAACGACGTAATAGAAGTTGTTGTTTTTGTCGTACTCCAGACTGGTATCATCATCTTCGCCAAAATCGCGCACGCCTTGGGGTTTACTGACGGATTGATAATGGCGCGCCACATGGTTTGGCACGATATCGATAATCACCTTTAAGCCGTGTTGATGGGTACGGGCAATCAGCGCTTCGAACTCGGCTAAACGGTTGGCAGGATTGACCGCCAGATCTGGGTTGACGTTGTAGTAATCTTTGACTGCGTAGGGTGATCCTGCGCGGCCTTTTACCACATCGGGATCATCCGCGCTTACGCCAATCTCACTGTAATCACCAATCAAGGCATGGTGCGGAACGCCCGTGTACCACACATGGGTGACGCCTAGGTCCTTGATGCTATTGAGTGCAACATCGTCGATATCATTAAATTTGCCGACACCGTTGTCGGCAATCGTGCCCCAAGGTTTATTCGTTGGGTTTTTATTGCCATAAAGGCGAGTAAAAATCTGATATACCACAGGTTTTAGCGTCATAACCTCACTCTCAGACTTTGGCTGTAATCCATTATCAAGCGCCTGCGCAGAGGTATTTGCATTGGCCGATAAGCAAAAAAGCGAGACAGTTAATAAAGCTGCACTAGATAAAGAGGCATTAAACAAAGACTGTAGACATAAACTGAGTGATGAGTGCCGCGACTGTCGGCGCTGCGGGGATTTCGCCCCTTTGGTCAGTAAAGCCACGATGGGAAATTTAGCCGCTTGTTGGCTCTGAGTCACTCTGGAATCGATAGGCGATAAAAAGCTCAAGGCTGAGTTCCTTTTTGAGTTGAGTTTTTGGCTAGGTTGATAGCACTGTTGTTAGTATGAGCGCGCGTTAAAGCGTTAGCTTGATTCCTAGAGCGCATTGAATCTTGGCTGCTCGGCAAGCCAGCATTCTGCGGCGACTTAGTCTTAGAATTAGGCTTAAGCTCAAGGATAGTGACCCCTGCATGGGGCAATGTTATCGCTTGATTGAGTGAAACGGTTTTGCCACTGATGATGTCAGTAGCGGCGCCGCTATCGCCAAGCACACTGGCAAAGCGGTTTACATCTAGCGTGATTATCTTGTCATTTTTATTGTAAATCACCATGACTTTGTCGGCCGAGGGCTGAGTGCAGGCATTGTGTTGGGTTAGAGAATTCTTTTGTATCAGTGGCTTAAGCGCTTTGGCTTTTTGTTCAGCAGATAATGGCGCATTTAATACGCAACGAAATTGCACATAGACACCATCTTGCGGCACAAAGTGCAGTAAATCGCCCGATTGTAGCGCAGGGGATTGTTTACGGTAATTCAGTAGGGTACGGACAAAGTGCTGTGCTTGTCGCTGGGATTCACTCAGTCCTTGGCCGGTAAAGGCGTTAGTGGCACTGTTGGCAAAACCGCCGGGGAAATCACTGCGCACAACGCCATCGTGACGGCCTTCTGTCGGGCTGGTCATTAACACTTCTGTACCGTAGAACAGCTGCGGAATGCGTTTGGCGGTCAGCACATAGGTGAGTGCCATCTTGTATAAGTCTATATTTTCCTTCACTAAACTGAAGATACGATTGGTGTCGTGATTGCCTTCAAATAGCACTAGTTGACTGGGATCGGCATACACAACATCGTTGGCTAACATCTCATAAAGCTTGATAAAACCTGTGTCCCAGCTTTCTGGCTCATTGAGGCTGGCAATTAATTTTTCATATAGCGGGAAGTCCATCAAACTGGGTAAATCTGAGGTATAGCCATCGGCATTGATTTTGCCCTTTTGCCAATAGGACACTGTGATGGGGTTTGCGGTCCATTCTTCGCCCACAATATTAAAATTTGGGTACTCAGTCATTACGGCCTTAGACCATTTAGCGAGAAACCCTTTGTCGGCGTAGGAATAAGTATCTTCGCGGATCCCTGAAAGTCCTGCGTACTCGACCCACCAAATACTGTTTTGGATAAGATAGGTTGCCAGTTTGGGATTGCTTTGATTCAGATCCGGCATAGTGTCGGTAAACCAGCCATCGACAAAATCAATATGATCTTGCGCTGCCGCGTAGGGATCTTGCACTGTAGTGCGCCTATGGCTGGTGAAACGGGGGCTGGTAACGCTGGATTTAATAGTACTGGATTTGGTATCGGCAGACTGAGTTAAGTCAGGCTTGGATTCGTGATTGTTTAGCGGCGTTTTTGTGGCGTCATTGAGCCAGTCTTGGCTAGGTAAATCGTTGAGCCACCAATGATTAGAGCCGATATGATTCACGACAACATCTTTAATCACCCCAAGGCCAAGTTTGTTTGCCTTAGCGACTAAGGCTTTATACTCTTCATTGCTGCCAAAGCGGGGATCGACGCGGTATAAATTGGTAATCGAGTAACCGTGGTATGAATACTGGGCTTGATTATTCTCAAGCAGTGGATTGATCCATAACTGAGTCACCCCGAGTTTCGCCAGATACGCTAAGTGCTGGCTGATCCCTGCTATATCGCCGCCATGTCGAGCATCGGGATAATAGGGGTTGCTGGGATGGCTAGGAGAGTTAGCCGCGACAGGCTCTAGCATATCGGCGTGATTGTCATTACTGGTGTCGCCATTGGCGAATCTGTCCGGGGTGATAAGGTAAATCACATCCTTATTGCTAAATCCTTGGCGTTCACGGCTGCCCTCAGCACGCGCTTGCAACGTATAGGGCAGGCGATAAAGAGGCGTGTTGGTTTTTGAAGCCGAGTCAGTGCTGGAAATCACCAGCTCAAAGGTTTGCGGCGCAGCTTGGCTAAGATCTAAATTGATAAACAGATAATGCGGGTTATCAGTGTGTTCAAGGCTTTTTAGCGTGATGCCTTGTCCTTGGATATCAACCTTAAGCTGCTGCGGTAAGCTAGGAAAATCGCGGCTATACAGCATCAACTGTAACTCAGGATTGTGCATCCCCGCCCACCAAAAAGCGGGTTCAAGTGTCAGGTCTTGACGCTGGCTTGATGTGCTTTGAAGTGGTAAAGAGAGACTGCTTGAACTTGCCTGCGCTGTGCTGGCAGAGGCGCCTAGGCTAAGCATAATCACTAAGGAAGTGGTGAGAGTCCGCAGGTTTAATATCATATTCTTTCCTTGTTGATTCAAATTTAAACTGCAAATTCAATTTATAAATCGATGAGTTAGTACACTCTTAACGTCAGTCGTAACTCTTAAGCCGCATTTATGCTTTATGTGTCGATAAGTGCGCTAAATACTGATCATGGGTAGGTAGCTTAGTGACGGTATTATCAATAATGGTGCGCATATTGCGCAGAAATTCACTCAATGCTTGCGGTTGAATGGTTGCCGCTAATGGATTGAAATCCCGAGGCCTAATGCCTTGCCCCAACATGACTTGAATCCATGCGGCTTCGGTAAAGAGTTCATCTTGATGTCTAAACACTGTGCCTGTGGCACGAAATAGGGCCATTTTTTGCTGCAAACTCTCTGGCAGAACCATGGTTCGGCATTGATGCCAAAACCCATTTTCCTGAGCATCTTCCCTTTGGTTTAAATGATAGTGCAAGATAATAAAATCGCGGATTTGTTCAAATTCAAGTTGGGACTGACGATTAAATTCATCGACATTCGCTTGTGCAATTCCTTGATGTGGAAAGAGTTTACTTAAGCGAATAATCGCTGATTGGACTAAATGCAAGCTGGTGGATTCTAAAGGCTCTAAGAATCCACTCGAAAGGCCGATGGCGACACAATTTTTATGCCACTGCTTGATTCGTCGTCCGGTCGTGAAATTGATTTTCTTAGGTTCAGCCAACGGCTTACCATCTAAATTATTGAGTAAAATCTGTTTGGCGGCGTTATCACTGATATAGCGACTGCAATAGACTAACCCATTGCCTGTGCGGTGCTGCAGCGGGATCCGCCATTGCCAACCCGCATCATGGGCGATAGAACGCGTATAAGGCGTTATTGCTGGCGTTTTTTCGCAGGGTACGGCATAGGCGCTGTCGCAGGGGAGCCAGTGTTGGTAGCTATCGAAGCCAACCTTGAGCGCTTTTTCTATCAGTAGCGCGGCAAAGCCCGAGCAATCTATAAAGAAATCGGCTTTTACAGTTTGTCCTGATCCTAAGGTTACACTTTCAATATCGCCGTTTGGCGTGAGTTCAACCGCCGTAATTTGGCCTTCGATACGCTTTACTCCGAGTTGCTCACTGAAACGTCGTAAAAATTGGGCATAGAGCGCTGCATCGAAATGATAAGCATGAGTTAAGCCGGCAAGGGGAGAGTTTGGGATCTGCTGGAGTACTTGAAATTTATTGTGTTTTGCCGCTTGGTAATTAACCGAGTAATCCCAAAATGAATTGACCTCTTTTGGGGAGGTGCTGAGCCAGTAATGATGAAATTGAGTAAAACCTATATCTTTACCTACATTGCCAAAAGCATGCATATAGGCTTCATCTGGTTTGCCCCAATTTTCGAATTGAATACCCAATTTAAACGTTGCTTGGGTGGCATTGATAAAATCGGCTTCGGAAATCCCAAGGACGTTATTGAATATTTGCAGTGGTGGAATGGTGGCTTCACCTACGCCCACTGTGCCTATATCTTCAGATTCAATCAGGGTGATATTCAGTGTTGATTTAAACAATCTTGCCAACATGGCCGCCGTCATCCAACCTGAAGAACCGCCACCGACAATGACGATATCTTTGATTTTATTCATGATATATGCCTTTTATTTTATAATTAGTGGTGATCAGTTAACGCAGATGAATAGCCTAGTGGCTTGAAATGATAAAGTAAAAAAGCCTCTGCAACAGGTTACAGAGGCTTTAAGCCGTGCAGGATTAGAACTTATAGTTCGCGCCTAACATAAAGTTACGGCCATAGTTTTGGTAATCACGGACTAAACGTTGATCATCGCTAGTGTAAGAGGTGAAAGGTTCGTTGGTTAAGTTGTTCACTTGGAACTGGACTGATAAACCATACAGGGACTCGATACCGCTTTCGCTAAAGTCATAACCGATTTGTGCATCGACCACAGTTTCAGCTTTGATGTTCACGTTTTCGCGTTGCAGGCTGATCTTTGTGACTTCACCGAGGAAGTCGCTGCGGTAGCGTGAGCTAATGCGTGCTTCAAAGCCTGAGTTTTCATAGTAGATCGTTGCGTTTAAGGTTTTTTCTGACAGACCTGGCAAGGTTGTTGGATTACTGGTCGGGGTTTCTTTCACTTCACTGTCGTTATACGAGCCACTAATAACAGTACCAAAGCCACTTAACACATCGGCAAACATACCAAAGTCGACAGATACAGAGGCTTCAACACCTTGAACATAACCCCCTTCACCGTTTTGTGGTTGGGTGACATCGCCAATCGGGTTATCAGTAGGTCCTTGTGGGAATAGGGTGCTGAAATCAAAGTCTGTATGTTGATCGTAAACGAAGTTTTCAAGATCTTTGTAGAATACCGCTACCGAGAAATAACCTTGGTCGCTGAAATAGTTTTCATAGCTTAAGTCATATTGACGGGCTAACCATGGACGTAACTCAGGATTACCTGCGTTACCACTCCAGTTAACGTTGCCACCACTTGGGTTAGCTGAATAAGTGTAGTTTAGGTTGGCATTCATTTTGTCCATGCGTGAACGGGTTAACGTGCGCGCTGCGGCTAAACGAACCACTTGGCTATCGGCGACTTCGAAACTTAAGTTAACGCTTGGCAGCCATTCAACATAGGAATCACCCGCTGTGCGCGGTGTTAACACCACTAAGCCATTTTCAACCGTTGCCACTGTACCGTCAGAGGATTGATCGGTATGAACCGCTTGTAAGCCTGCGTTGCCAGTCAAAGGAATACCAAATACTTCGGATTCAAGGTTGGCCATCACATAGCCCGTTGTCACTTTTTCCTGTACAGCCCAAGAGTTAGTAGCGCGGGAAAGATCCACATCAGCGACGTCAGTTTCTGTATAGTTACCGTCATTGTAGAAAGCCAACGAGTCGTAACTTAATACATTGCCCATGCCAAAGAAGTCGAGTGACGTTGGTGCAAGTAAGTATTGATCTGGTACTGCCATAGTGTAATCGGCAGAACCGTCATACCCTTTAAGTGTCAGGTAATAACCTTTATCTAATTTGGTTTTATCGCGATTAGTACGATTCACACCAAACTCAACGCTACGAACGGCACCGCCATCGAGCACATATTCAGCGCTTAAACGGAAGGATTTTAGCTCATCCTCAATTTCAGGTTTGTTGATAAAGCCGTCTTGAGTGTTAGCGCCTAGCGGGCTACCCCAACCGAGTGGGTCGCCAAGTTTGATCAGGTTTTTATCAGAATAATCGAGGTTATGGTCAAATACATAACCGCCTTTACCGTTGTAAGCAAAGCCTAAATCGTCAACCGCACCCACACCTGTACCGCGGCCAGTTCCTGAGTAACTTTCCATACCTATGTCAGTACGGTTAGCTCTAGACATGGAGATATCGGCTTCAACATTCCAGTTATCATTGATGTTGAATTTGTTATTCCAGCCAATAGACAGAGAATCCGCATCACGTTTGTTCACGTCGTTACGGATAACGACTTCAGCGCCTTTGATGACACCTTCTGTGACTAAACCATTATCAGTTGTCGTCGGAATTACGCCACCGTTTGTGCCCCAAGCACCAGGTATTTCAATGCCTCGTAGGCGTTGATCATCGGTAAATTTTGAGTAGTAAATATCTAAGGTCGAGTGGTAAGTGGTATTTGGCGCATATTCAAATACGGCGAGTACGCCATCACGTTCTAATTCACTTGAACGAACGAAAGGTTTTGCACCACCTAAAACGCTATCACTATTGTCATTGGTTGGGTAACCCCAAGCTTGCCAACGTTCTTCTTGGTTAGGTGACATCATGCGAGCATAACCAATGGCGACACCAATAGTGTCATCGGCGAATTGGTCAATATAAGAGATACTGCCGCGGTAGCCTGTGTCACTTGAGCCGCTGTTTAATGAACCTAAATCGTTCATTTCGCCGCGTAGCGAAACGGCAATCGTTTGTTCACCGTGGGCTAAAGGACTGATTGTTTGCATATCAACCGTACCGCCGATGGCTTGTGCCATCACAGAGGCATCGGGTGTCTTGTAAACCACAACGCGATTTAATAACTCAGATGGATATTGGTCGAATTCCACACTGCGGTTATCGTTTACAGAGGCTTGTTCGCGACCATTTAATGTGGCGGTAGTGAAGTCAGGGCCCATACCGCGGATAGAAATTACGTTGGCACGACCATCGAGTCGTTGTGCCGATACGCCAGGTAATCGTGCTAGAGATTCTGCAATACTGACATCAGGTAATTTACCTATGTCTTCCGCTGAAATGGCTTCAACGATAGAAGAAGATGACATCTTAAGTGATTGGGATTCTTGCAAGCTACGACGAATACCAGTGACTTGAATCACTTCAATATTTTCATCTTTAGCTGTCTTATCTGTCGCCGCTTCATCTGCCGCATAGGAGTGCATACTCGCACCTGCGGCAATGAGCGCTAAGGTTAGCAAACTGGGTTTAAATCGCATCATATCTCTCTTCCCCTTGGAGTCGCTTTATCGCTTTGTAGAGCGTTTTATCGTTATCACCGCGTTATGTTTGCGGCCTTTTTTTTGGTATCTGGGCGCTTAATTGACTGCATAAGTGCTGCGTTTATGACCAAATTGTTATGCAACGGTGAAGATACTACTCCCGAGCTTCTTAGCGGAACAACAGAGTGCATACGTATTCAATGCCTCGTTGAGTTAAGAATAGCCGTTAATTGAGGGAAATCTCATGGAGTAAAATGATTTTATTTTGCAATTAAGTGTTTGTTAGTAAATGGTAAAGTGAGTTGTGGCTCAATGTGATTTATGGCGCGGTCTTCTGCATACGTATGCAGGTGTATTGAACCTTATTTCCCTCTTCACGTATGCTCGGTGACACAAAATAAGCCGCGATACCTTTACTCTGCAGTAACAAAACGATAACTGTTTGCGTGAGTGTGTTAGGGAATGATCGCTGTAGAATAACGATAAAGGGGCAACAATGAGTGAGTTAACTTGGTGGCGTGGTGCGGTGATTTACCAAATTTATCCGCGTAGCCTTTTAGATACGAATGGTGATGGCGTTGGTGATTTGCGTGGCATTATCGCTAAGCTGGATTACATTGCAAGCCTCAATGTCGATGCTATCTGGATTTCACCTTTCTTTAAATCGCCTATGGCAGATTTTGGCTACGACATCAGTGATTACCGCGAAGTTGACCCTCTTTTTGGCACTATGCATGATTTCGATGAATTGATTGAAAAAGCCCACGGCTTAGGCATTAAGGTCATTATCGATCAAGTATTAAGTCATACCTCTGATCAGCATGCGTGGTTTGTTGAAAGCCGCGAGAGCCGTACGAATCCCAAAGCGGATTGGTACGTGTGGGCCGATCCTAAGGAAGACGGCACTGCGCCTAACAACTGGCTCGCGATTTTTGGCGGTTGTGCTTGGGAATGGGAACCGCGCAGACAACAATACTATTTACATAACTTCCTGCGTAGCCAGCCCGATATCAACTTCCATAATCCTGACGTGCGCCAAGCTGTGCTGGATAATGTTGAATTCTGGCTTAAAAAAGGCGTTGATGGATTCCGCTTAGATGCGATTACCTTCTGTTATCACGATGAACAGCTCAGGGACAATCCGGCAAAACCTAAGGATAAACGTCAGGGCCGAGGTTTCAGCGAAGATAACCCTTACGCCTATCAATATCATTACTACAATAATGACCGTCCGCAAACTATCGCGTTTATCGAAGATTTACGAAAGCTTATCAATCGTTATCCTGGTGCGGTGACCTTAGGTGAAGTGTCGGCAGAAGACTCTTTAGCTGTGATGGCGGCTTACACTAAGGGTGAAGATCGCCTGCACATGGCCTACAGTTTTGAGCTACTGACCAACGATTACAGCGCCGCTTATATTCGCCAAACCGTAGAGGCATTAGAAGCGAGCATAGGTGATGGCTGGCCTTGTTGGGCTATCGGTAATCATGATGTGCAGCGCGTAGCGAGCCGTTGGGGGCAGGGCAAGCAGAATTCAGACATGGTCAAAATGCTCAATGCCATGCTAAGTTCACTGCGCGGTAGTGTGTGTGGTTATCAAGGTGAAGAACTCGGTTTAACCGAAGCGCCGATTGAATACCATGAGTTGCAAGATCCCTTTGGCAAAACATTCTGGCCTATGTTTAAAGGCCGTGATGGTTGCCGTACGCCAATGCCATGGCAGCAAGGCGCCGATTTTAGTGGTTTTAGTGAGGTCTCGCCTTGGTTGCCGATCGCCCCTGCGCATCAAGTGTTAGCGGTGGATGTACAAGAATCAGATGCAGATTCCATGCTTAACGGTTATCGACGTTTTCTTGCTTGGCGTAAATTACACCCAGTGCTGGTTGAAGGCGATATCCAATTTGTGGATACCAACGAGCCCATCTTGGCCTTTATCCGCACCTTAGGAGAGCTCAAAATATTCGTCGGATTCAACTTAGGCGATACCAATGTTGAGTTGGATTTATCACAGTTTAAATTGGGTGAAATATTAACGGGACACGGCCTGAAAACCGCACAAATAGAAAACAATCAGCTGAAGTTTTCGGCATTTGCCAGCTTTTATGCAGTTTTAAACGGAAAATGATTCATTTTTATTCGGCTGAGGTGTTATATACCCAAACAACTTGAAGATGCTGGATTCAGCGGGAATTTAACGCACTTTAGGCAAGGCGGTTATTTGCAGACCTAGTGGACTAAGTTAAAAATAACCAACACGGCATAAAGTGCGTTAAAACCCGCCGGGACGGAGCGCCTAGGGCACTCCACTTCGGTGTTGCATCAATTCAAAAGGTGGCCGACATTCTGTCATTGATGCGCCTTGAATTGAAGCACCCTAGGTGCTCTGAAACTCGTATCTTCAGGTAGCTTGGGTATAAACCCAAGCCCACTATTCGACGTAAAGCCGCCCACGGGCATACTGGGGAATGTAACCTTACTGAGTTCCTGATAATAAAAACATACAGAGAGAATAACTATGGCGTCATCAATTAATACCGGTAGCTACACGAGCAGCACTGGCGAAAATGGGTCGGGCAGTTATCGTTTTGCCTTGATCTCATTGACTTCACTGTTTTTTATGTGGGGTTTTATCACTTGCTTGAACGATATTTTGATCCCGCATCTTAAAGCGGTGTTTTCACTGAATTACACTCAAGCCATGTTGATCCAGTTTTGTTTCTTCGGTGCTTACTTTTTAGTGTCGATCCCAGCCGGTAACTTAGTGAAAAAACTGGGTTATCAAAAGGGGATTGTTACCGGTCTTGTGATTGCGAGTATTGGCTGTGCGCTGTTTTATCCTGCGGCCACGCTAGCGACCTATAATCTGTTTCTTGGCGCGTTATTCGTTCTAGCATCGGGTATCACTATCCTACAGGTGGCAGCTAACCCCTATGTTAACGCCTTAGGCAGTAGCGAAACTGCCTCGAGCCGTTTAAATTTAACGCAAGCTTTCAATGCGCTAGGTACAACAGTCGCACCATTCTTTGGTGCCATGTTAATTCTTTCTGTCGCCAGTTCTGTATCAAGCGATTTAGCCCACGCGAGCGCCGAAGCCGAAGTGGTAAAACTGCCATACCTGTTGCTTTCTGGTGCCTTGGCTATTTTAGCGCTGATTTTTGCGAAGTTAGATTTACCTGTGATCCGTGAGCATGATGAAAGTGTTCAAGGTGAAGTCCAAACCCATCTAGGTAAAACCAGTGCCTTGCAAAGCAAGCACTTAGTGCTCGGCGCTGTGGGTATTTTTGTGTATGTCGGTGCCGAAGTGTCTATCGGTAGCTTCTTGGTCAGCTTCTTAGGTGAAAGCCATATTGCCGGTATGCCAGAAGCCGAAGCCGCCCATTACATCGCCTATTACTGGGGCGGCGCTATGGTGGGACGTTTCATTGGCTCTGTGGTAATGCAAAAAGTGCCTGCTGGCTCAGTGCTTGCCTTTAATGCCTTTATGGCGGCGCTACTTGTGGTTGTGGCGATGACAACCAGTGGCAGCATTGCTATGTGGGCAATCCTTGGTGTGGGGTTATTTAACTCGATTATGTTCCCAACGATCTTCAGCTTAGCGCTGCGTGATTTAGGTCCACACACTTCACAGGGCAGTGGCATTTTGTGTCTGGCGATTGTGGGTGGGGCGATTCTACCTTTATTCCAAGGCATGCTAGCGGATAACCTTGGCGTGCAACTCGCCTTTATTCTGCCCGTGATTTGTTATGGCTTTATCCTGTTCTATGGCTCTAAAGGCTCAAAAATGTAACGGGTTAACTGGCTAAAACTAAAAAGCGATCCCTTTGGATCGCTTTTTTTATGGCTTTAACCTTAACTCAGCGCCAGCGTGCTTGCGTATTAGGGCCTGACCTCCTATGATCCTCCGGTTTTATCATTCATGGTGACCTTTTAAATGTTGAATTCTCCGCTTTCTGCCAGCTCGAACGAATTAGTGATCAGTATCTTAACTATGGTGCTGAGCCAAGGAAAACCCTTAGATCGGGCCTATTCTCAGCATTTTTCTGGGTTGCAATTGGTACCCGCCGAACAGGCGCGTATCGCATTAACGACGGGTGATATCCTACGTCGTTTAAATTTATATTGTTATCTGGCGGAAATCAGTCCAGATGAGATGGAGCGTTTCGGCTCTAAATTGCTAAATGCGTGGCATTTATTCCACGGGCTTGAACTGCCTAAAATGCAATATTCGCTGCAAGTCGATGAGGCGCGTTTAGCTGAGCGTACCGAGCAGGCGAAAACTAAGCCAGTATTGTGGGACGGTTGTCCTGAGTGGCTCGATGCGATGGGCCGTGAGCAATTAGGCGAGTCTTGGGAAAAGGAGCGCGCCGCGTTAAGCACAGCGCCGAAGCGTTTTTTACGCGCAAATGGCCTTAAAGTGACGCGTGAGGAATTGGCCGCTAAGCTTGCCGCTGAGTTTGTGAGCACGCTGAGCGTTGATGGGGTAGATTCGGCCCTTGAAGTGACCTCCGATTCTGCCTTGTTCCGTACCCAAAGCTTTAAAGATGGCTTATTCGAGCAGCAAGATGCGGGCTCTCAGCGCGTGGCGGCGGCGCTTGATGCCAAGCCAGGCATGAAAGTTATTGATGCTTGCGCAGGCGCGGGTGGCAAAACTTTACACATAGCCGCGCAAATGCAGGGCAAAGGGCGCTTGTTGGCCATGGATGTGGAGCAATGGAAACTCGACAAACTCAAAGAGCGTGCCCGTCGCAATGGCGCGCACAATGTCGAAACCCGCGTTATCGCCAGCAGTAAAACCATTAAACGCTTAAAACTCAGCGCCGATCGAGTATTACTCGATGTGCCATGCTCAGGTTTGGGCGTATTAAAGCGTAATCCAGATGCAAAATGGCGCGATACCGTTGAGCGTTTACCTGTGTTAATGGAGCTGCAAAAACACATTTTGAACAGTTACAGCCGCATGGTCAAAGTCGGTGGCATAGTCGTCTATGCGACTTGTTCTATCTTCCCTTGCGAGAACCGCGGTCAAGTCGATGCGTTTTTAGCTGAGAATCCTAATTTCCGCCTGATTGAGGATGAAAGTATCAGCCCAGCCGATAGCGGATTTGATGGTTTTTACCTTGCAAAACTTGAACGTATTCAAGAATAAAGCCTTGCAGTTAAGACTAAAGTAAGCCCTTTATTGAATTGATACAGGGTTTACTTAGTTAACATTAGTGCCTAGAATTTCCTATAAGTTATAAATATTTTAACATTGTGAATGTGTATTTATATTGCAACTTTGTTTCTAAGGGAATTATGGCGTACGGCGTTAATCTTCCAGATCTGCTCGACCATGCTGACGTTAAACTCGCCCACAATGTCAGCATAGCTTGCTATAGCAGTGTTCTCTCTATGCTGCTTAATGGCGCACCGCTACATGAAATCTTGCACGCCTTAGTGCTAAAAATCGAAGCGCAAAAGATAGGCACTCGTGGATCTATATTACTGCTCAGCGGTGATGGCAAACGTTTGTTGTTAGGTGCTGCGCCCCATTTACCCGACAGTTACAACCAAGCGATTAATGGGGTCGAGATTGGCCCCAATGTTGGCTCCTGCGGAACAGCGGCGTATTTCGCAAAGCGGGTTATCGTTGAAGACATAGCTACACATCCCTATTGGGAAAATTATAAAGAACTGCCATTACGCGCCGGTCTTAAATCTTGTTGGTCTGAACCTATCAAAGATACTCAAGGCAAAGTGCTCGGTACATTTGCCATGTACTACGATACGATAAAGTCCCCAACAGAGCTTGATTTAGAGCTGATTTCAGAGGCGGCGCGATTAGCCAGTTTAGCCATTGAACGCAGTCGAGCAATGGAGTTTCAGCGTTTAGCTGTGAAAATTTTTGACCGCTTACCTTTGGCACTGGTTATCTCCAATTCCGATGATTCCGTTCTCTATGCTAACCCCGCTTTTAAACACATCGTTCTTCCACAAGATATTGATATTGCTAACTTTAACCCCAAGATGTTTTTATCTGCGTCTCAATCGAATGAGTTAGTCGGCCTATTTGAGCATTTAGCGCAGGATAAAATGTGGCAGGGGGAATTGGTTGGCTTAAGGGGCAATGGTGAGGAGTTTTATCTAGATCTTATCGTCACCACATTTCGAGAACCCAACGGATTACAACCTTGTTTTGCGTGGCTTTTTTCAGATATTAGCGAACGTAAAAAAGCGGCGCAGCTGATTAAGTATCAGGCTAATAATGATTCGCTGACTGGGCTTGCTAACCGTAATGCCTTGTTTAAACAGATCCAATCCTTAATTACCTCCGACAGTCTGACGCCCGGATTTAGTTTTATGCTGATGGATTTAGATAACTTTAAACAAGTTAACGACACCCATGGTCACGACAAAGGTGATGCGTTATTAGTGCAAGTGGTGCGGCAGATTTGCGAGTGCCTCAATGACACTATGGTGTTTGCGCGCCTCGGCGGTGATGAGTTTGCCTTACTGTTACCTGGGATAGTCAATCAGAAAGAGTTGGCGCAACTTGCTGAAACAATTAATAAGCATGTGGCTAAACGTTATGTGCTTGCCGATGGCAAAGGTGTTTATAGTTCGGTAAGCATTGGGATTGCGCGTTTTCCTGAAGATGCCCTCGATCTAGAGCAGCTGTTAAATTGCGCCGATCAGGCCATGTATATTTCAAAGGCTAACGGTCGTAATCGTTATCATTTTTTTACTGAGCAAATGCAGCTTAATGCCGAGCGCATTGCCAGCCTTCATAATCAACTTAAGCAGGCACTCGATCAACAAACCTTTGAGCTTTATTACCAGCCCATAGTGAATGCGACCACAGGTTTGATTGTTCGCGCCGAAGTGCTGCTGCGCTGGCAGCATGAAGGGCAATTCATTTCCCCCGATGAGTTTATTCCCATCGCGGAGAACAGCGGCTTAATTGTTGATATTGGTCGAGATGTGCGCCTTGGCGCTATGCAAACCATCTTAGAGATGCAGGCTCACAATTGGCCGATTAACTTATCGGTGAATGTGTCGACCTTTGAGTTTTGGTCCCATGAACTGCAAGATGCCTTTGTGGATTCCTTTGCCGCGATTACCGAGCAACTTGAGGTGACAGATTTCCCCTACGGCAGGTTAACCCTTGAGATCACTGAGTCTTTGCTGATGAAGCAACATACGCATCTTATTGATGTGCTTAATGGTTTACGGATTATGGGGATTAACATTTCCTTGGATGACTTTGGTACTGGCTATTCGTCCTTGTCCTATTTGGCGAATTTCCCTATCGATCAAATTAAAATCGACAAGAGCTTTATCGACCGATTAGATGAAGGCAAGCGTCACGAAGCGTTGGTGGAGGCCATAGTGCGGTTAAGCCATGCGTTAGATTTAACCGTGACGGCTGAAGGGGTGGAAACTGAGTCACAGCTTAAGTTTGTGATGTCAAATCATATTCAAGAAATTCAAGGTTACCTATTCTATAAACCTATGCCTAAAGCCGTCTTCTTTGCGCTGTTGGCAAAGCAAGCTGAGCTGCATTAGGGTTTTGACGTTGGACCTAGATGTGAGGGCGGCTTAATCAGCGACAGTTTGATTTAGATATCGGATTTAGATGTAAGGTAAGAATTCAAGTTTTAGATGTAACACATTGAAATATAATAAATAAAAAGAGCGCTTCGGCGCTCTTTTTATTACTGAAAACGGGTGCTGCACACTGTATCTGCGTTCACATTGAGTCAGGTTGGCGAGCGTTAAGATTTAGCGTTTAGCTGACCGTTAATCACTAGGCTCAAGTATTGCGTAAAATCGTGACCGTGATTTTGCAGCATTTTAGGGAACATAGAAATCGGCGTAGAACCTGGGAACGTATTGATTTCATTCAATAGAATTTCATTGTCCGCGGTTAAGAAAAAGTCGATGCGTGACAGGTGACGCAGCTTCATTCCTTTAAATGCCTTGATTGCATAGGCACGGATTTGTTCGCTGATCTCAGCTGACACATGCTGCGCGACAACATCGGTGCGCGCTTTACTGTTTTTGGCGTATTTCTCATCGAAGGTGTAGAAGGTGTTGGTATCACAGATGATTTCACCTGGCACTGTCGCCACCACTTCACCATTGTACTCGTAGACTGCTACTTCTAACTCGCGGGCTTTTATGGTTTTTTCAACGATCACATAGGGTGCATAGCCAAAAGCATCCTTAAGCACGCCTGCAACTTTATCGCTGTCATCCACTTTGTAACAACCAACAGAGGAACCCTGTGATGCTGCTTTGACGAAGATCGATCCCCATTGTGCCAATGCCGCTTGGGTTTGCTCAATCGCCGCATCATCGAACTGATTCAGGAAAATATACGGCGTATTAGGAATACCTAAGGCCGAGAACCACATTTTAGCGGTGATCTTATTGAAGCAGTTACTGCTCGCTTCGGATTCACAGCCAAAATAGGGCAGTTGGATCAGATTAAAATAGGATTGAATGTCGCCGGTCTCGCCGGGATAGCCATGAATGCAAGGAATGACGTAATCGACTGGCCATGGCGTTTTGCTTTCATCACGGAAGCGAATTTCGCGGCTATTGGTCAGTTCACAGTCATCACCTGCGGTGGTGCGGTACTGGCCGAATTTATCTAGCTCGACTCGCAACACGGAAAACTGCTCAGATTTTGCCAGTGAGGTTTCAAAATAGTTGGCCGACATTAATGAAATATCGTGTTCGGCACTTCCGCCGCCGCACAGCAAAAGCAGATTGATCTTAGACATTATGATTCCTCAAAGTGAGCAAAATCGGATGATATCGGCCTGTGGCAATACGAACATCATCCTATAGTACAACCGCTGTCATCTTAGTTTTCTTGTCCCCATGAGTGCAAGGTTTTGCTGACTGACGGCTATTAAGTGGTGAATTTTAACGCATTTAATCGCATTGCAACGCATTTAATCGCATTGCAAATAAGGGCTTGTGCATTCGGCGAATTTATTTTGATTTTTGTGGGGTTAGCTGCCAATGTTTTGCAACTGTGGAATCACTATTAGCCGCGATGAATAGCCGCGAAAAAAATTAGCATTCGGGATGCGCTTCAACATGGCATTGTTGTAGGGAATACTTGGTTGAAAGTCATCGTAAAGAGTTTTGGTAAATGACGAGGGTAAAATCTGTATGATGAATAAAAACATTCGGTTAGCTCAGTTACACGATGCACAGAGTATTCAACTGCTACTTGAGCAGCTAGGTTATGTTTTACCTGTGGCCGCGTTAGCCAAGACGTTAACCGAGTGCCAAGATAATCCCCATTCTCGCACTGATGAGTTACTGGTATACGAGCAACTCAATGCGCAGGGTGAGCCGCAAGTTGTTGCTGTGATGGTCTTGATGTTCTTTGATTATTTCCCCGCTTTGAGTCGTATCTGTCGCATTACGGCGATAGTAGTGGATGCCGACATGCGAGGTCAGGGCATAGGCACTCAACTGATTGATTTTGCTAAAACACGGGGAAGACAAGAAGCCTGTCAGTTACTTGAACTCACTACATCGACCCAGCGCATTGCCACGCAGCAATACTATGAAAGTATAGGGTTTACCAAAACCTCTTTCCGTTACAGCTTAGTCTTGAGCTAAACGAACTAACTTAACCCCAAAGCCTGTCTGCAAGACCCGATGCGCGTTGGGTTGCTTGGCTACTGGCCCGCTCGAATACGTGCTGGGTGCCTAAGCAGGTAAAATGCACTTTAGCGCGGGTGATGGCGGTGTAAACCAACTCTTTAGTCAGCAGTTGCCATTGGGCTAAGCTGGGGCTCGGTGGCAGCACTAAGGCCACGCGGCTAAATTCGCTGCCTTGGCTTTTGTGTACTGTCATGGCGTAACAGGTTTCATGGCTGGGCAAACGGGCTGGCAAGACTTTTAGCAGGCTGCCATCGGCCTTGATGAAGTGCGCCATTAAACGTTCGGGTTTATCTTCATCCTGCAAAATCAATCCGATATCACCGTTAAACAGGCCTAAGTTATAGTCATTGCTTTGGATGATAATCGGCCGACCCAGATAAAACTCCTGTAGCGGTTTAATCAGCTTGGCATTGGCCAATGCTTGAGTTACATACTGATTGATGCCTTCAACCCCATAATCGCCTGAGCGCATGGCGCATAAAATGCGGTACTGGTTAAAGCTTTCTATGATCTCAGCTGTGCTTGGACGCTTACTTAAATCACTATGACTTCCATCGCTAATGTTTACATCGCTATTCAAGGCGCTGAGATAAATACCATATTGCTGGCAGGCTTGCTCCAGCAGTAAATTGAGTCCCATATTATTAGCAGGCTCGCTCACTTTGGCTTGGGTTTGGCTTACAGCCATGCTGTGTTCTAACCAGCTCAATTCAGCAGGGCCTTGTTGCCAAACCTGCAAAATGCCTTGAAGATCTGCGCGATTAACGGCGCTCGCAAGTTGTCCAATTCCTGCATCGCCTTTAAATCTGTGGCTGTGCATCAGCATACACAAGCTATCGCCAAGTTTAGGCGCGTCGCTGATAAAGGGCGTTAACTCAAAACCCGTTAACGCACTCAGACGCTCAGCTTGCTCCTTGGAATAGCGCATTTGCCACAGAGCAGAGTTGTTATATGCTGTGTTATTTTGCGCAAGGTTATTGGGTTCTACTGGTATTTTCAGGCCCGCACAAATATCGGCGAGCACAGCGCCAGCTTCAACCGATGCGAGTTGATCCTGATCCCCGAGTAAAATCAAACTGGCGTGCTCAGGCAGTGCGCTCAGCAGCTTATACATCATGGGCAAATCGACCATAGAGGCTTCGTCGACGATTAATAAGTCGAGCCTAAGCGGATTACCTTGATGGTGGCGAAAGTGCGGCGAATTGGGGATCACCCCAAGCAGTCTGTGTAGGGTTGATGCTTCCTCTGGAATGCGCCCCAGTGCCGTTAAAAAGTCTTGATTATTTCTATTGCGAGCTTCATCAACAACATCAGTATGGGCGCTGAGCTCCTTCGCCAGACGCGCTTTTGAGGCTTTGATCGATTCGCTTAACCGAGCCGCCGCTTTTCCCGTTGGCGCGACTAAACGAATTTCCTGCTGTGATTCCATTTGTAGCAATAACAAAAGCTTAGTCACAGTGGTGGTTTTGCCCGTACCTGGGCCGCCAGTGATTACCGCCAGTTTTTTACCCAGTGCGGTTGCTGTAGCGACCTTTTGCCAATCAATGGATGCTGTGCTTTGTGTGTCATCACTTTTAGTGATTACACTGGTAGTGAGTACATTGGTAGTGAGTGAATAGGGATCGCTCACAGTGGCGGGGAACAGTTGATCTAGCAGTGACCGCAACTTAGCGGTTTGAGTTTGCTCTTGATGGTTTGCCTCTTCAGATAAGTGCCTAGATACGCTTCCCGATAGGCGGATTAACGAAGCGGCCACTGAGGTTTCAAATTGATGATAACGCTGCAAATAGAGTCTGCCATTATCAAAAATAAGTGGTTTGTTACTGCCCGCTTGGCCGACGGCATCAAAGGTTTGCAAGGTCTCGGTGAGCGCTTCTAGGCTTAAGCTGATTTTACAATGGCTATTTTGCTCGGCCATAGGATTAAGCGGCACGATATGGGCGAGCACTAGGCAGCTGTGCTGTGAAGATAATTGCTGGCTTAATAGCGCACACAACAAAATAAACAAGGGTTGTTGGCTGTCACTTGGATGTAAGTGGCTCATCTCGAGTGCGAAATGCCGATCGAGCGGTGTAAGCAGTCGTTCTTGCTCCCACAGTTTTAACAGCTCTGTTAGCGGCTCGGTAAGCTGGATTGCGCCATGGTCTATCCATTTCGCGGCTGTGAGTGAATGTGCATTTAGCCCTTGGGTTGAGCGCATCATGCCGTGACTCCTGTATCGATTGCACCAGCTAATCTGCTGTGAAATAAATTGTCATTAAAAAGTGAATCCAGCGCGAGAATAAGTGCCTTCGGCGGCTTGTCGTAGTAAATACCGTAGCCGGGATACTGAGCCGACATACCCCGTAAGAACAAGTAATAACAACCGCCGATATGGCTGTCGTAGTCATAACTTGGCAGGCGTAAACTCAAATACCTGTGTAGCGCCAATGAGTAGAGGATGTACTGCAAATCGTACCTATGATCGGTTATGGCACTTTGCAACGCGCTCTGATGATAGGCGTTGATGTTGTCGCCTAAATGATTCGACTTATAGTCGGCGATATAATATTTTCCTTGGTATTCAAAGGTTAAATCGATAAAGCCTTTGAGCATGCCCTTGAGATTATCAAACTTAAGTGTCGACTCATAGCCAAACTGCTGCAGTAGCGCATTGAGCTCAGTATCCTTAAGCTCGCTTAAGGGTAAATAAAACTCCATTTCGACTAAGGTATCCTGCGGCGATAACTTGGCTAAGCGCAAGTCAGGATGCTCAGGTTTGGGTGTCTTGGAATGATTCTCTAAGGCCGATGTTGAAGGCATTGTCGTAGGCATTGTTGATGATGGCACTGTTGTTGGCATGAGCCCAAGTGGCGCATGCAGCACATCCAGATACCAAGTGTGCAATACCGTTTGCCACTCGGGCGCGATACCGTATTTCAGCATGGCTTTAGGCAGTTGCAGCGGTAAGTCTCTGTCTGCCTGCGTAAAATCAATCTCTTCTAGCACTAAATGCATAAAACTACCGGCGTTAGCGCCGCGCTCAAAGTTAAAGCGATTGAGCATGCCATCCTGCAGCTCATGACTTGGCTCATCAGGAATAGAGAGTGTTTGCGCAGCCATATATTCAAGCGTGCCTAATGCTTCATCATCGGCGCCCGGAGCGGCTTTGCCATGGCTGGTATTTTTAACTAGGCCTGAATAACTGCCAACTCGCCACGGCGTGCAGTATTGGCGGGTTAAGGTTTTCGCGCTCAGTATTTGTGCTATGTCTTGGCTTGAGGGCAATGGCCGCTCGTCTATGTCATCGGGCACCTTATCAATACTTATGGCTTCCACATCTTGTGTGAGCTGCTGCGCTGCATTGCAGATACGGGTAAAGTCACATTCTGAGTCGCCTATGCCGAGCAGATAGCCGATGGCGGTTTCATGCAGCTGACTTTTAAGGCCATTTTTAAGCTGACGACTGTGATTGGCGATATACAAGTAACACAAATACACAGGCCGAGTGAGCGCCACATATAGCAAGCGCAAGTCTTCGGCCAAGGTTTCTTGTTTGGCGCGATCCCAACCTTCATCCGTGCCTTCGATATCCCACACGAGTTCTTGCTCACCTGCGTCGTTGGTTCTGTGGTACAGCATAGGCGTCGGACGACGGCGATTGTCGCGGGCTAGGCTGACAAAGGGCACAAAGCACACAGGATACTCAAGGCCCTTACTCTTATGGATAGTAACGATCTGCACCAGATTCTGCTCGCTTTCAAGGCGCAGCTGCTGTTCATCGGTTCCCGTGTTATCAATCAGTTGTTGTTCATACCAATTGAGCAGGGCGCTAATACCATCAAGCTCGGTGGCCTTTTGCTGTAATAGCTCGGCAAGGTGACGAAAATCCGTCAAACGGCGCTCGCCATTCGTGGCATCTTGCTCCTGTGCATCGGTTTGCGTACTAGCGGAGTGCAGTAAACGGTCAATCAGCTTAGTGCTATTGGCAAGGCTTAATAGCGCGGGCATGATGCCGCGTTTTTGCCACACTTGGTGCAAGTTAAAAAACTGCTCTAATAACAGCTGTCTGTGCTCTTCATCTTGGTTAAAGGCATGAATTTGCTCGGCGCTGTAGCCTAATAATGCCGTGGCTAGGGCGCTGCGCAGTGCCCGCTCATCCTTAGGATTCGCCAGAGATCGTAAAATTAACGCCATTTCCCGCGCTTCAAGGGTATCGAATACACTGTCGCGACTTAAAAACACTGCGCCTATGTGGCGTTTACTCAATGCGGTTTTCATCACCGCCGCCTCGTTGCGATCCCGCACTAAGATAGCGATGTCTTTAGCGATTAAAGGCCCTTTCGGGCTGTGGCATTCGCCATTGGCCGCATCTGTCAGTAAACGGGTGATCTCCGCTGCTGCATCTTCGGCGAGCAAGTGTCTTGCGGTGGTTTTGTTGAGGCCGTTTTCTGCGCTTTCGCTTAAGAGTCTTAATCTTAAGGCGGCAGGATTGGCGGTTTTTTCAGTGAGGGTTTTCCCCTTGGCACTGCTGGGCGTTTTCACGCTATCAAAGGGGATCGACTGACTGATAAAAGGATCGTGATGCTGACTAAACAGATGGTTAACCCCAGCGACCATGTTTGCGCTTGAGCGGTAGTTGGTATCCAGATGATAGTGGGCCTGCGTATGATGACGGGCCTCAATATAGGTATGGATATCGGCGCCGCGAAAGGCATAAATGGCTTGCTTAGGATCGCCAATCATCAACAGACTGAGCTTATTTTCTGTATCGTTTTTACCTTGCTCAAACGAGTAGCGGTCTTGGTAGATGCCAGAGAAGATCGCAAATTGCAGCGGATCGGTATCTTGGAATTCATCGATAAGCGCGACGGGGAAACGTGTTGCTACGGCTTTGGGCAAGGTTTCATTATTGGCATGTAGCGCGCTTGCTAACGTTGTGAGCAAGTCATCGGGAGTCAGCACGTTTTTTTGCTGCTTTTGCTGGGCAAATCGCTCGCTTATGCCGAGTTTCGCGCTATATAAAAACGCCGGTTTAATGGCGGCAATCAATGTGGCGAGCTGCTCCATATGATCCATCAGCGGCGCTTCGCTCACGCTTGGGATCACGCCGCCCTTGTTGAGTTTTAACTCAGACAAGGACAAGGCTTCTAACTCTTTCAGTGGCGGCAACCCATGACCGAAGGCGAGCCAGTTATCCAGCGCATCGAACATGGCGGCGAGTTTGGGATACTTATCCGTTGCCTTGCCAAAGCGGGTGCCATTCAGTGGCAAACTGTGTAGCAATGCTAATAAACCATCGCGCCCCCGTGGCCAAGCTAATTTAAAGCGCTCTAAACTTTGGCGCAGTGACAGGGCTAAGGCATCAAACTTAAGCGCGGGTTTCAGAGGCTTTGCTTGACTGGCGCCAAGGAGCGGTCGCAACTGCTTAACTAAACCATCGGGCTCGCCAAATTCCTTGGCAATGATTTGTGCTAAGTAATCGGGCAGCGGATAACAGGCCTCACGCCAAAAATCCCGCACGGCATGGTGCAAAAATTCGCTGTCGTCCAAAGTAAAGTCCGATTCGAACAGCAAGGAAGACTCAAAGGCGAGATCCGATAAAATTCGCTGACAGAAACCGTGAATGGTAAAAATTGCCGCTTCGTCGAGGGATTTAAGGGCGAGATCGAATCGCCTCAGGGCAATGGCGCGTTCACTCTCTGGGGTGTTGTCATACAACGCCTGCACAAAGGGATCGGCAATCGTTAGCCCTAAGAAGCACTTAAAGGCGACTTGAATACGCCGGCGAATACGATCCCTTAGCTCTTCGGTGGCCGCATTGGTGAAGGTAACCACGAGAATCTGCTCACAGGTCAGCGGCGCTGCTATACCATCACCAAGCAATAAGCGTAAATAAAGACCTGAAATCGTGTAGGTTTTACCTGTGCCAGCGCTGGCCTCAATCAGACGACTACCGCCAAAGGGCAATGTGAGTGGATCAAGCGCCTGCGCCGCTGAATGTAACGCTGCTGCGTTTAACTGCATCTGTTCACTCATGCTTGCTCTCCCTGTGCGCTATCGCGGTTTAAATGTGCTGCAGTCGCTTGTGTTTCAGTCGCTTGTACATTGGGAGTTTGGCCTTGGCTCATGCCATCATTTAGCGCAAATTCTTCAAGCTGAGCCAAGGTATCTTTGAGATATAAACTCACCATTGGGCGATAGATGCGCTCAGCTAATGCGCCAAAGCTATCCTCAGCGAAATCCCGCGGAAAACTGAATAAGCGTTGGTAATGGGGCTCGTTCCCTTCACCTAATTGACTCTGCTCATCCAGCCATTCAGGTAACGTTTGCTGCAAACGCTCATCGTGCTCACCCTCGCAGCTGACGTAGGCCAGTGAGGTGCGCGGCATAAAACACAGTGGGTATTGCTGACCTTGATAAAACAGCACCAGCAAATCTGCCAGTAACGCATGGGCGCGCTCAGCAGTGATTGGCGCTAAGGCGTGGAAATGCCCCATGTCGAGTAGATAGCTTGCATGTGTGTGGCCCATTGCCATTAAACACAGGTGGCGAAGGTATAACCTCAGCACATCGCGGCCGTGGGCGCTACCGGGACGGTAATTCACTAATCCCTTAGGGCTGATGTCATCAATACGGCCTTGCAGTAACACTTGCTGGGATTTACCCGCCGTGATGGGTAAGTCAAACACGAGTTTAATATCCGCATGACTGCTGGTTTGTTCTCCCTTGAGGAACAAGGTTCTACCAATCAAAGGCTTAATATCGTGCTGATATTGGCGTAGCAGCAAATCATCGAAGGGCTGCATCGGCAAACTGCCGCTGGCTTTGAGGCGTTTAATTAGCTCGATATCGGGCTCAGTCAGACCTTGGCCTATGGCATCGTCGAGTAACTGGGCCTGTAACATATAGCGCTCTAGGGCATTTAAGCTAAAGGGCTCGTCATTATCATCTGCCTGAATATTAAGACTAAGTTCTACTTTAAGCGTTCGGTTGAAGAAGTACTGCGCCGGATTTCGAAAGAAACGGATCAGGGCAGAAACATCCACTTGCTTGCTTTGCTGTTGTTCGCGCACAGAAGCGGGCTGCGCCTCTGTATCTGGCATTGAGTCTTGCTCATCCGCTTCGAGCAGGATGCGAGTTTGTGCGCCGATAAAGCGGCCCGCATGTGTGCCTGCCGCTGCCGCATTGGGCGGACACCATTGCTGGCTATAACTTTGGCCTATGCCCGACTCATTTTTACTTATGCTTGAGCCATCTATTTTTGAGCTATTCTCGTCATCACTTTTTACTGCGGCTTGATACAACTTAGGATCGAAGGGTTGCAGCGGCTGGTGGCTGACGATCGCGTTATAGAGGGCTTTTTCAGCATCTTCTGGGTCTATGGGGATTGAAGCTTTCTGCGATTGAGCCAATAGCGTTTCAGGCAAATAGCACAGCTGACAATATTCAATCAGTTCAGAGACGAGCATAGAGGCGATACGCTCAGAGTTATCTCGTTCGCTGCGACCTATATAGCTGATATACAGTTGCTCACGCGCCGACAATAAGGCTTCTAAAAACAAATATCTGTCATCGAGACGGCGGGAGCGATCGCCTTTACGGGCACCAAAGTGTGCCATTAAATCAAAGCCGACGGGATGCTGAACCCTAGGATAAACCCCATCATTCATGCCGAGTAAACACACGACCTTAAAGGGGATCGAGCGCATCGGCATTAAGGTACAAAAGTTCACGCTTCCTGCAAGATAACGCTGGCCGACTCGAGATTCGGTTAAGCGTTGATTAAACCATTGCTGCAGCACTTCAATACTGAGGCTAAGTCCGCTTATGCTCTGTTGGGCTAGCGTCTCGAACATACTTGTATCTAACGAGTTTGTATCTAATGGCTTGCCCGCTGATAGTAACTCTTGCTCTAGGGCGGCAATGGCATCGCGGATTTCCTGTAACTGCTCGCGCTCATCTTCATCTGTGTCGTAAAAAGCATCCAGCAACTCAGTTAATTCCGCTAAGCGCAGGGCACCCACTTGCGGCAAGGCGAGTATTTGCGCCGTTTCATCGAGTACTTCAATAAAATTGAGTAGCTTACCTAACGCCTGTGCCGATTGGCCTTCGATACCAGTCACGATCAAATGGTCTTGGTACAGCGGCGCATCGTCACTCAAGGCGTAACCTAAAATCAGCCTTTTAATACCAAAGGCCCAGGAGTTTTGCTCAAACGCAGGTACGCCTTGCTTAAGGCGGCTTTGTTCATCGCGGCCCCAGCGCACGCCCGCTTCATCTAACCAGCGGCGGATGAGTTGCAATTCATCGTCATCGAGCTGGAAACGGCGCAAAATGGCGGGCACTTCGAGTATGCTCAAAATGTCGGTCAGACCAAAACGGCTCTGATTAATCCCGAGTAAATTCAAAAAGCTATTGATGAGCGGTGATTCCTGCGCTGCGCCGCGGTCGGCAATGGCGTAGGGAATGTAATGCAGACCTTGCTTCGCCGAGAAGACGGCATCGATATAGGGGGCGTAGGCGGCGACATCGGGCATCATCACCACTATGTCTTTGGGTGTCAGGTCGGCATGGTTGCTGAGTAACTCAAGCAAGTGATCGTGCAGGGTTTCAACTTCCCGCAGTGGACTGTGACAACTCTTGACTCGAATGGATTCATCGTCGCGCTTAAGCAGGCGTCTGTTCTCGACATTCTGATACAGCTCGGCATCAGGCCCTAGCACTCTGTCTAAGGTTTGCATCTCTAAAATATCGTATTGCACCCCGTGGAGCATGCTGGCGTGACTGTGCGGCGAGTTGGGATCGTCACAGGGCTCACAATACACATCATCGCCAAAGTCGCAGTGTTCGGCGGGGAGCTCAAGCAGCATATCGAGTAATTCCCGGCCCATCTTGCCGTTATTGGCAAGCAGCGGATTACCCACTTCGAGTTTATCTTCCCACAGTTCGGCTAATTGGCGTTTACCTGCATATTGCACCGCCATGCGGGCACGATTACGGGGATCAACAATGTCACCCCAATAGTGCTGACACGGGCTTAAGCCCAGCACGATCACATCGATACGGCCTGCCAGATGGTAAAGCACCTCTAGGGTTTGCGGCGCCATCGAGGAAATGCCAAACACAAATAGGCGTTGCGGTAATTTGGCGAGTGACGTGTCGGGATTATTCAGCGCGGCAATTAAGTCGCTGTGCAGATTGGCCCTGTGGTAATGGCTTTGATTAAGCTCATCACGGTTAAAGGCAATCAGCGCGCGCCATAAAATGGGTTGCCAGCGTTGGTCTTCATTCAGCGGTTTGGTGAGTGAGTCGGGGTGCTCGTTTTGCTCCCAGGCTAAAATCCAATCGGGGCGATACACTAAGTATTGGTCGAAGATATCGGCAATCCGACCACAGAGTTGGTACAGCTTAATGTCGTCAGCCGTCATATCACGGGTGTTGTGCAGTTCACTTGTATCGGCGGCATTTGTGCGGGATTGCTGATGACTTAGATAGTGTCTCAACGGCCCAAAGGCGTCATTTTGCAACATGCGCGGTAAGAGTTGCATCAGCTTCCAGGTCATCGCCGCCTTAGTGAAGGCGTTGTCTTTGGGCACATCGGGCAATAAGTCATGGCACAACTGCCAAGTAAAACTCGATGGCAGCGGGAATTCCAATGCGGCGGCAATCCCATTTTGTTTGGCGATTTCGAGGCGCAGCCAAGTGGACATGCCGGGACTCTGCACCAGAATATGCTCGTTACTCAGTAGACGTGCAAAAGCAAGGGGTTGGGTCAGGTAAGCGGCTAAATGGGCGCAGAGCACTTCCATCTGATTGGACTGGATTAACTTTAGCATGTGCAACTCGGCATGGTGACAGTAAAACAATTCTATGTGTTTGATTTATAAGATTCAACACTATTGCTGCTTCTGTGGAATTAACCCGCAATTTTAGGCGTTTACTGAGCCTTAAACTGGTGAAACTTGGCCGGCTAATGCTCAGCTTACCAATGCTAGGCTAGCGTGAACTTCTTTTTCACCTTAGCCCTGAGTAATAACCAATTCAGTTGTTTCGCCGCCGCTTTAAATTTTGTTAAATGCGCTTGATAGGCATCAGCCGGTAAATCTTGATACTTCAGCGCCACATAACTTTGGGTAAAGGTGTGCATTAGCGCACAAAGCAGTGGTGCACTGTGTTGGTATTGCTCGATAATCTGCTGCGCAAATTGGTTTGGCCCATCACTGTCATTACGCTTAATACCATGGCGGGCGAGGCGATTGCAGATCTGTTGATAGCGGGCGCTGATAAGATCGCCCTGAGTGCTAAAATGTAATAGCCCAGCACTGTAGGCGATATAGAGCACGATAAGGCTGATACATAGCCCCATAAATACCGCGATTTTAGTGTTAGTTACATCTCCTAAGATGCCGCTGAGCACTTGATTCTGCCTATCTTGATTGAAACCCAATACCCACACGCTCCAGTAATAATCTATGCTGGCAAAACGTTGCCTTAACTCATTGAGCCAAGGCATAGATTTAAAGCGTAAGCTACTAAAAGGACTTTCCTGCAGGTAACTCAGCGCGGGATCAAACTGGGCGTCGAATCCTTGTTCGATTCGATCGGGCGCCACCATAGCGGTCGGATCGAAACGTACCCAACCTTCACCTTCGATCCAAACCTCTGCCCATGCGTGGGCCATATATTGATACACGCTGTAGTAACCCGCTTGCGGATTAAACTCACCGCCCTGATAGCCTGTAACCATACGCGCGGGTAAGCCTGTGGCCCGCGCCATAACAATGAAGGCTGCGGCATAGTGCACACAAAATCCGGCTTTGTTTTCAAATAGAAAATCATCCACTTGCTGCGGCCCAAGGGGAGGCGGCGTGAGAGTGTAGAAAAAAGGCTCGGTATTAAAGTGGCGCATCATGGCCCACAATCGTGGCTTAGGCTCGGGGTACTGAGTCTTGAATTGCTCGGCCAGCACCCAAGTTCGTGGATTACTGTTACTTGGTAGTTCGAGGTTAATCTGCCTTTGCCGCGCAGAGAGCCTAAGATCCATCTTCGCCTTGGGCCAAGACTCTACTTGATAACTCATTCGCTGATCGACATTGCGCAGTGCTAACAGCCGATAATCAGGCATATTGACCACACTATCATCTTGGCTGTAGGCGACATCGAGGCCAAATAACCACGGCTGGTGGCTCGGCTCAGCAATCACTTGGTAACGAATACTCGGCTTATTGTTTTGCTTGCCTTGTTTTGCAGCATCTTGACCTTCGCTGTCTATCGAAGCGGGGCTCTTTGTTAAATCAGGGTTATAGTTCACAGAGTCAGGACTCGTGACTGTCGAAGCTGGATTATTAAGCATCAAAGCGGGGCTTGGCCGTGAGGGCGGAAACAGCAGCGCATCTTTTTGCAGCTTTTTAATGCCTTCCTCCTGACGCCAAGTCATACCGTCATAGTTTTCCATCACCAGAGCGCGCCAATATAACTCAGCATTAATGGGCGCCGCATTGGTAAAACTCGCCCTAAAGGCCAGTTCGGTCGAACGGGTGAGCTTGCCGATATCACCAATGGCCAGACTATCGGACAAGCCCGTTTGCGCTTCTTTCATGTTGGGCACTAACCAGAGCGGCGCAAAACGCGGTAACACTAAAAACAACAGCAGTGCGAGGGGCACACTCTGGAGTAAAAATTTACTACCGAGCCATGCCGTGTGTTTTAGGGAGTGTTTATCTTGATACAAAGTAACGAGTACGCAGGTATTGACCAGCGTTACCACGAGTAAATGCGCGGTATTAAGCAGGGATTGATGGTCGATAAAGGTCAGCGCGATAATAAAATAGCCCGCGAGGACGACAACGCGCACATCCCTTTGATTACGCATTTCAATGTATTTTAAGGCATAACCTAACAGCAGCAGATTCACTAGCGCATTGAGTAAGCCTATTTCCTTTGAAACGAGTGCCAGTGTGGTTGCGGCGCCGATCGCAAGACTGGTCACCAAAAAACGCGGCGGCTTTGCCACTTTGCCGACATAAATCCCCACACGCCACAGCAAACAAATTGCGCAAATGCCTAAGGTCCAAGGCGTGGTCTTATCAAATAGCGGGCTCAGTACGGCGATATTGGTGATCAATAACCAAAATAAAGTCTGACGGCTGATGTTATCGCCAATTTGCGGTGTCGTGCTGCTGGCCGTTAATGTCATGCCTGTTCCCTCGAGGTCGGGATATGACGTTTCTTGCTGGTGGTTTTAGCCGTTTTATTTGAGTGCTTTGCCGCTGATGACGAATTAACGGCTGACGGCGCTAGCTGTGGATACAAGGCAAGGGCCTTATGGCAGGCGATTCTATGGTTATGACCGATAGAGGGCGCGATCAATATATCCTCGCCCATTGGTGTTTGCAGATGTAGGCCAAAATATTGCTCGAGTTGCGTGAGTTTATTGATTTGCCAGCTTAATTGACTCAACTGGGTTTCGAGCCGTTTAGCATCAGGTCTGAGTCTTAACCAGACGGGATCGCCTTGGGGCTGCTGGAATTCTTTACTCAACATACCGCGACCCTGCGCCCACTGTTTCCACGCCACTTGCTTGAGGGACTCGCCGAGCACATGGGGTTTAAGTCCTTTAAACTCATCGATGCCTGACACATGTTTACCCGCCAGTAGCAGGGGATCTTGCTCCGACTGAGTATGATCAGCCTCAAGCTGTAGCGGCGCTTCAATCGGCTGGGCAAAGACTAAGTGACTAATGGCCAAATCCACATGGGACCATGCGCGGCACAGCCCTAAGGGATAAAAGGATTCAATTTTGAGCCGCCCCGGTGACACTTGGCCCCGCTGATGATATTCGAAGGGCACGAGCGCTTGCTGTTCATCTGTACCGACGTTCTGCACTGTATAAGTGTGATTATGCGGATAGTTAAGCTGAATATTATGGCCACTGTGATGCGTGCTGATGAGGACAGGAAAGGTTAAGGTTTCGCCCGCATAGACTTCGGGCGGCGTCATGGCGCGTAAATGTAGACCAGCAAGATTTTTGTAACTGTAGAGAATACAGGTATTAAAGAGGCTTAGGAGTAAGATGCTAAGGCCAATGACTAAGTTATTTTGATAGTTAGTGCCAAAAAGATATAAGAGTAAAACCAACCCGAGCCAAACTAAGCCAAAACCACTCGGCAAAATAAAAATGCTGCGATGGCTTAAGGTGATTTCAGGACTCGGTGGCAAACGCCTTGCTAACCAACGCTGCCAAATCGGTACTAGAGTCGGAACGAAAGTAGGGCGTATCAGTCGTTTCACTTCTGCATCACTTCCATGGTTGAATGGCTTGCTTTAATGCCTAGGTTAACTGCTCGATTAACTGCATGCCTTAGCAATATTGTTCATGACAGCGGTTCATCACATGATGGGGTTAACGCTCGCCAGAATTCGCTCGGATAAGGCTTCACCCTGTAATTGGCTACTGGTTCTGAGTCTGTGCTCCGCCACGCAGCAAAAGACCGCTTGCACATCTTCGGGAACTAAATAATGTCGGCCCGCTAAAAAAGCCCATGCTTTAGCGGCTTGCAATAGGGCTTTGGTAGCGCGGGGCGATAAACCCACGCTATCACTTTGGCTGCGAGAAAAATTCACTAAGGCCAGAATGTAATTGAGTAAAGCATCGGAAGCACTGACCTTGTCGCATTGTTCTTGCAGTAGCATCAAGGCCAGTGGCGTCAGGCATTGGGGCAGTTGATCTAAGGTTAAGTGGTTATGATTGCTCTTCAGCATCGCAAGTTCGGCGTCGTGGCTCGGATAACCAATTGACAGACGCATCATAAACCGGTCGAGCTGCGATTCTGGCAGTGGAAATGTGCCGGATTGATCGGTGGGGTTTTGAGTTGCGATCACAAAGAAAGGATTAGGCAATCTGTGGGTGATGCCATCGACGGAGATTTGTTGTTCTGCCATCGCTTCAAGCAAGGCGCTTTGGGTCTTAGGGCTGGCGCGGTTAATTTCATCGGCCAAGATCATCTGCTTAAAAATCGGCCCTGGATGGAAGATAAATTGCGCCTGATGTTTATCAAAAATCGACACACCGAGAATATCAGCGGGCAGCATGTCGCTGGTAAATTGAATTCTTTGGTAACTCAAGCCCAAGCTTTGGGCTATGCCATGGGAAATACTGGTTTTACCCATGCCGGGTAAATCTTCAATCAACAGGTGGCCGCGGGCGAGAATGCAGGCCAAAGCAAGCCGAATTTGCCTAGGTTTGCCCAGTAACACTTGTTCGAGTTGTTGTAGTAATTCGCTGATCCCAGATTGTGCCACGGGCGACTCCTAATACATTTAAAAGCGTAACTGAAAGTGCATGCGAAAGCAGATAAGCTTAACCACTATGGCGGATCATCGCCTGCTTATCCAGTGGCATTTCTAGTGCGAAATCAATTACTCGACTGAATGACGTTTAGGCTTGCGTGTGCTGGTGGCGCAAAGTCAAAGGGCGGCGCGTGGATCTATGCAAGACACAGCTCTTGAGTGCGGGTGGGGCGAATAAACCAAGATTTAAACAAAAAGCCTTGGACTAAGTCGACGCCTATGTCTCGCGCAAACGCCAAGTGGGCTTCGGTTTCTATCCCTTCTAGAATGCACTGTTTGTTGGTTTGCTTGGCAAAGTTAATCAGCGCTATGAGTAACTGGACTCCCTCGGGATGCGTGATGTGGGTTAACCAATGGCGATCGAACTTGAGATAATCCACATTCATCATCAAATCGACACAAAGCATGGAGTGGGGCGCGCCAATATCATCGAGCGCCACTTGGATATTCGCTTGTTTAAATTGGCCGAATAACTGATTGGCCAGTTGAGCATCGCTAATGCAAGTATTTTCAATGATCTCGACCGTGACTTGCTGGTACTGCGATAACAGCTTTATAAGCTTGGCAGTATGTGGCCCATCGACTGCGTGGGGATCGACATTGATAAAAATTCGCTGCTGGCTGGGCGCGTGAGCGAGTTGAAATGCCTTGGCTTGATGTTCAACGGCGGCGAGCAACTCTGTGGATTCATGCAATTGCTCGAACACGATATTGGGTGCAACCGCATCGCCATTAGGTAGATAAAAACGCGCTAAGGCTTCATAGCCGTCGATGGCTAACGTATGGGGATCGACAAAGGGTTGGTATTCGCAGCTAAGTGTTAACGAGCTAAGGTTAATCATGGGCCTAATGGGAGTCTTAATGCATTAATACTAATTATTCGCATTTAATCACTCGCAGTGCAAACAAGTTTACGATAAAACGGCGTGATTGCTGAATAATTATTCGCTTTGCTAATGATTTGAATTTAGAGAATATCATTAAGAATTTTAGGCGGTTAAAGCATGAGCATTATCTTAGGGTATGCTGAAAAGTAGGAACTCGATACTGCTGAGTATCGAGTTCCATTTTAGGTTGCGACTTAGTAAGCAAACTTAAGTTCAGCTTCGCTGAATAATGGCTGCGCTTTTTGCTCCTGCGCTTCATAAATCAATCGATAGCTGAAAACGGCTTGCACATATTCACGGGTCTCAGTGAAGGGAATGGCTTCGATAAAGCCCATGGCATCGAGTTTGCCATCTGAATTTGCTAACCAGCGACGCACCCGTGACGGGCCTGCGTTATAGGCGGCGGTCGCGAGGATACGGTTCTGGTTAAACTCCTTCAACAACTGAGCATAGTAAGCACTGCCAAGGTTGAGGTTAAGCTCGGCACTATAAAGATCCTTAGGATCGCTATATCTGGCCCCATGTTTTTTGGCGGTTGCTTTAGCAGTTGCTGGCATAATTTGCATTAAGCCGCGGGCACCTACGCCTGAGGTCGCATACAGATAAAACGCGCTCTCGCGGCGACTGATCGCGCGAATCTCATCGATGTTCACTTTGTGTTTTTTACTGGCGTGCTCAAAACCTTCTTGGTGCGCCATCGGGAAGCGTAGGGGAATGTCATCCCACAACTTACCTTGGATACTGGCTTCGACGCCAAAATCATACCAGCCTTGTTCATGGGCATAACGGCCGTAACGGGCTCGCATAGTGTTGTCACTGCGTCTGAGCAGCGACATCCATTCGTAACGTGCATCGAAATAACGATCCAGCGCCATTAGCTCTTGCACGCGCACAAAACCCACATCATCGGTTAATTTTTGGCTGCTGGCGTCGACGACAGGCTCAGGGCTTTGATTCAGCGAGACGGGTTTATTTAAAAACTGTGCGGCGGCAAAACCGTAAAAATTACGTTCATTGCTGATTGTCGCCAGCGCTTTGGTGGCACTTTCTGGCGCATCTTTAGCATTCGTGCGATAGAGCCAATATTGCCAGCGCTCCTTAGCCAAGGTTTCTGGTTGCAGTAAATTTAAATAACGGGCAATGCTGCGCATGTCGTGATCGCGAATGGCCCATCTTAACCGGCGTTCAAATAAGTCGTCACTTTTCAGCTCGGCCAGCACATTGTCGACATAGCTTTTATGGCTATCATCTTGTTCGATTAAGATGCGGCGAACCAAGTATTTATCCAGTTGTTGGGCTTGTGCTGGCGTGAAACGATTAGCCTTTTGATACCGTTCATACAAATTAATCGCTTGGTCGAGATCCTTGCGGGCAAGGCGTTTTAATCCCGCCGCGACTATGTCACCCACAATCGGATTTTTATCCTTAAACTTTTCGGTATGGCGCAGGCTGTTTGGATCTTTATACACGGCGACTAAGCGCTTCGCTTCGTTATTATGGGTGGTGATTTTCTGGGATAAATAGCTCAGCAGACTGGTTTCGCCAGTCTCAAAACTCAGCATCATCCGCGCCCAAATCACATCTTGGGTGCGTTTACCCGCTTTGGTCCAAGCGTTGAACAGGGGATCACATTCTTTTGGCCGTGAACTACCAAAGACCCAAAGTGATTGCGCCGCCGCATAGGCGGTTTTTATCTCGCCCTTGGCGAGTTTTGCCTCGTAGTAATAACATTGCAGGCGGATGTCGGAAGGGACATCGGGACTTATTGCAAGATAATCACTCCAGCGTTTTTGGGTGCCCGCATTGTTTAAGTATTTAGACCTTAACCTGTTGTACATAGGCGTAGTTTGATATTTATCAATGAGATTTTTTGCCGCAGCGCCATGCAAACCATTGAGATCGCCGATGTCGATATCATGGTCTAAGTAAATCGCCAGCGGATAATCGCCCAATTTTGCCCGTAGGGGTTTATAAACTTCATAGTCTTGTTTCTTTAAGGCTTTTTCGGCCTCAAGGAAGGTTTTCTGCGTTGGCGTTAACGCGAATGCAGAAGGGGTATTCAAGGCGCCTGCGAGCAATATTGCGCTGGATATAACCACATTCATCACGGCTTTGCACATGGAGCGTTTGCCTCCGGGCATCAAGGTATCAATCGACATGTCCGTATCGATTCAAGGTTATTGGCGAGTGTTCAACTCTTTCAATCAATTAGGTCTATTAACTTTGTTTAACGAATCAGTGTATTAACTCAATTTATCAACTCAATCTATCATTTTGGGCATTATGCGGGTTCGAGTTCTGTGTCCTTAGGATCGCGCGTTGGCGGCAGCGTTAGCTCAGCGTCATCATCCTGTGTGTCGTTGTCGTCTTGGGCTTCATTGAGTGCTTTTTCTAGCAGCATTTTATCCAGCTGTTTACTGGTATCGACCCCGAGTTGCTGCATTAAGTGGGCTTGACGCACTAGGTTGCCCTTGCCCGATGACAGCTTGTTCATGGCGCTGTGATAGGTTTTTTCGGCGTTATCTAAGGCACGACCGAGTTTTTCCATATCTTCAATATAACCACATAACTTGTCGTAAATTCGACCCGCTTGCTTAGCAATGGTTTGCGCATGTTGGTTTTGATATTCGTAGCGCCAAATATTGTTAATGGTGCGCAGGGCTACCAGTAAATTCGTCGGGCTTACCAACATGATATTCTGCTCAAGAGCGAAATTCACTAGGCTAGGATCATGCTCTAACGCCAGTAAAAAAGCTGGTTCAATAGGAATAAACATCAACACATAATCGAGACTCTTAAGGCCATGCAGATGCTGATAATCCTTTTGACTCAAGCCCTTAATGTGACTGCGAATCGAGATCACATGCTCATTAATCGCCTGTTGGCGCAGGGCGGGATCTTCACTGTTGAAGTAGCGCTCATAACTGACCAAGGACATTTTAGCGTCGATGACCACGTCTTTATTTTCTGGCAGATGCACAATCACATCCGGCTTAAAGCGCTTACCGTTGTCGTCCTTGAGATCTTGCTGGGTATGGTATTCATGGCCTTCACGTAGACCGCTTTCCTGCAGCACGCGATCGAGGATCACTTCACCCCAGTTACCTTGCTGCTTGTTATCACCCTTGAGCGCTTTGGTCAGGTTGATTGCATCTTGGCTCATCTTCAGATTGAGATCCCGTAGGTGCTCAAGTTGATGTTTAAGGGCGCTGCGCTCGGACTGTTCGTGGGTGTAGGATTCACGAATTTGCTGTCTGAATCCTTCAAGCTGTTGTTTCAATGGCCCAAGAACGCCTTCGAGTTGGCTGGCATTTTGGTGCTTAAAGTTTTCGCTACGTTCTTCAAAGATTCGATTGGCGAGGTTTTCAAATTGGGTTTGTAAGCGCACTTCGGCCGATTCTAGGCTGGCGATTTTATCCTGCAGCGATTCTTGCTGGGCATCGGCCTTGGCTTGAATGGTTTGCTGCATGGCATTGGATTTCGACAGGGCCAATTGAATTTCTAACTGACGGCGCTGGCTGTCATTCAATTGTTGCTCTAAGGTGGGGACACGTTCGGCTAAGGCCTCGGCTTTACCTAATTGTTCAATTTTGAGCTCAAGGCGCTGTTGGTATTGGCGCAGTTGCGCCTCTTTGTCATCAACCAAAATCTGCTGTTGTGCTAAGGATAATTCAGCATCTTCATTCACTTGACGCATCTCTTGCTCAAGTTGATCTTTATGTTGTTGCCAGCGTTGGCGGGTGAGTCTTTGGTTGAGCAGGGCACCGATCAACAGGCCTAAGAAGGCGATGGCGAGAAGGCCGATGATTTCGGCGATGGAAAAAGATTGAGAAAATGGCATGATCAATAGCACTCCTTTAGCTTTGGCGCTTAGGTTCGCATGCCGCCCAATAGGCTTCAAGCCCTTTAATCAACTATATCTGCGCTTAATGCTTGAATGAGCAAGTCTTATACGTTTAAGGTGAATTTATTCACGGGTGGAAAGTTTTTCTGGCTTTTACCTGTCTATATTAAAGTGAGCATAGAAGTGAGCGATACAGACGAGCGCCAGATAAGCTTTTATCGCGACTCGGTGGCGTTAATTATTAGATGGTAGAGGTGTCAATTGGCTAAACATTCCCGTTTTACCCCAGGTATTCTTAAAAAAGCGCAGTGGCACATGCAAGACAACCAAGTGACGCCCGAAGCGGTGTTTCGCTCGCGCCGGCAGATAGTGAAAGCCATGGGGCTTGGTGCTATCGGCGCCAGTGTGCCCGGCTACGTACAGGCCGGCTTGTTCGATCTGTTTGGCGATCAGCCTAAGTCCTCATTTATCACTACGCCACTGACCTTCCAAACTAATAAACAATACGGTGATGCTGATGTGTTAACCCCGTTAGATAAGGTGACGCAGCATAATAATTTCTACGAATTTGGTATGGATAAGCAAGATCCCTTCAATAATGCCCAAGGCTTTAAAGTCGATCCTTGGCAACTGCGTATCGAAGGTGAAGTTGAACGGCCCATGACCTTAGATTTTAATGATCTGACTAAAATGTTCCCGCTTGAGGAGCGTAACTATCGCCTGCGCTGCGTTGAAGCTTGGTCTATGGTGATCCCTTGGGTGGGGTTCCCGCTGGCGGCATTATTGAAAAAAGTTGGCGTCACCAGTAAGGGCAAGTATGTCGCCTTTGAAACCGCCTTCGATCCCGAACAAATGCCGGGGCAGAAGAGCCGATTAATGGGGGGAGGTATTCATTATCCCTATGTTGAAGGCCTCATGATAGCAGAAGCTATGAACGATTTAACCTTAATGTCGGTGGGTTTGTACGGTAAAACCTTGCCACCGCAGAACGGTGCGCCCATTCGCTTAGTGGTGCCGTGGAAATATGGCTTTAAGAGCATTAAATCAATCGTGCGAATTCGCGTCATGGATAAACAACCGCCGACCAGCTGGAATCAGCTTGCCTCACACGAGTATGGATTCTATGCCAACGTTAATCCGGCGGTGGATCATCCGCGCTGGTCGCAGGCCACAGAGCGTCGTATCGGCGAGGGGGGATTGTTTTCAGCAACCCGCATCGATACCCAGCCGTTCAACGGTTACGGCGAGTTTGTGGCTTCACTGTATGACGGCATGGATCTGAGGAAAAACTATTGATGATTGGTTTGTTGTTTGGGGATTCGCCATTAAGCGGGGACGACCTATGTTGAGATTAACCGCTAAGCACTTGTTTTGGCTAAAGGCGTTATTTCATTTGCTGGGTGTAGTGCCCATCGTCTACCTTGTGCTCACTGTGGTGCTTGGCCGTGCGGGTGGCGATCCCGTGCAGCACATTATTCACTACACAGGCATAGGCGCATTAAATGCCCTAGCGGCGACCTTGCTGATCTCACCGATTGCCAAGTTGACCAAACAAGGGCTGTTGATGCAGACCCGCCGTTTAGTGGGGTTATATGTGTTTGCCTATGCCACTTTGCATATCTTGGCCTTTTTTAGTTTAGATCTGTTGTTTGCTTGGGAATTACTGTTTAGCGAGGTGGTAAAACGGCCGTATATTTTAGTCGGCGCAGTGGCTTATCTTATCGTCACCGCTTTGGCGATAACTTCGTTTAAAGCCTTGATGCGAAAGATGGGACGTCGTTGGCAAACCTTGCACTATGCGGTGTATTTAGTCGCGATATTGGCGCCAATCCATTTTTACTGGTCGGTAAAATCAGAAATCATCGAACCGAGTCTGTATATCGTAGGTTTTAGCGTGTTATTGCTATGGCGCACGCCTTGGCTTAAGCGCATCCTTAGCCGTAAAGGGACGAGTAAAACCGTGAAAAAGACGACCAGTGGACAAGATAAAACGTCGATAAAATCAGCTTAAACGCATAGTGCGAGCGGTGAATCGTTGGCTTGTTTTACGTTTCTTTGTGCCTAACGCAAGATATAAATTATAAAAACAAAAATGCCGAATCAAGATTCGGCATTTCTCATTTAGCGAACTGTTCTGCTCAGTTAATCTAGCTCAGTTAATCTTCTTGCTCAGGTGGCAAGACTTAACCTAAACCTTGGGTCGCTGATTTCATTTGAATGAACTCAATTTTATAACCGTCTGGATCTTCAACAAACGCAATCTCAGTGGTACCACCTGCGACAGGACCAGGGGCGCGAGTCACTTTGCCACCGGCTGCGGCAATAGCAGCGCAACGGGCGTAGATATCTTCATCGCCAATCGCTAAGTGGCCAAAGCCTGTGCCTAAATCGTATTTGTCAGTGCCCCAGTTATAGGTCAGTTCAACCACGGCTTGGCCTGTGGATTCTTCACCGTAACCCACGAAAGCTAAAGAATATTTGTACTCTGGATTTTCAGAGGTGCGAAGTAGTTTCATGCCGAGCACTTCAGTATAAAAAGCAATACTGCGTTCTAAGTTACCGACGCGGATCATAGTGTGTAATAGTTGCGACATAGGTCCTCTCTCTAAATAGATTCCGGTGGGGAGTATATCAAAA
Organism: Shewanella sp. DAU305; assembly: GCF_026802235.1. Classification (NCBI taxonomy): domain Bacteria; kingdom Pseudomonadati; phylum Pseudomonadota; class Gammaproteobacteria; order Alteromonadales; family Shewanellaceae; genus Shewanella; species Shewanella sp. DAU305. Next base: position 3,138,670 of record NZ_CP113808.1, on the reverse strand, counting down.
ATGTCTCTGCGCATGACCACAAATCTCATCCATGGTGTTTTTATCACACTTGATCAATTCGATTGGTTAGGATAGGAAAACGCTGGCTGTCGACGGGCGAATTTGCGGATTGTGATAAGAAAATTGCCGATAAATTGGCTGTCGCTCACAAAACACAGAGTCAAACATGGGATTTTACCGCGAGGTTGACGATAATACAGCCATACCAACTAGGAGAGTGAATGATGAACACCGAAGTTAAAATGGCCTTAGGTACTACAGTTGTAATTGCTTTATTTTTCAGCGCGTTCTTTGTTTCAATGTTTTAACGACTAATATTAGTTTGAGTTAACCCAGCTCCAAGTTAAGCAAAAAAGCCGCTATTGCGGCTTTTTGTTTGTCTGTGATTTAATGCACGTAAAACTTAACAAGGATTTGAAGGTGATATTTAGCGAAACTGAAATAGCATTAATTGCATCGGCTAAGCGAAAAGTACAGATGGCGCAGAAAGTGCGATTAGCTGTGATTGCATTAGTCGTGCTGGGTACTGGACTGACGACATCTGGTTTGTGGGTCAATGAGTTCGCCATTTATATGGCCTTTGGACTCGTGGTCTTTGCAGTGGCCTTGCCGCAATTTGGGCAAGGGCCGAAATATGAAGAGTTAGTCAGTTTGCTCGAGAAGAAAAGCCAAGGCTAACTCGCTTGGGTTTACTCTTCAGGATAAATTTTTTCTTTAAATTCGCACAAGTCTTCAATGATACAGCTGCCACAGCGGGGTTTGCGCGCAAGACAAGTGTAGCGGCCATGCAGAATAAACCAGTGATGCACATCGACTTTAAATTCCGCAGGCACGACTTTCAGCATTTTATCTTCCACTTCGACCACGTTCTTGCCGGGCGCAAATTTAGTGCGATTAGCGAGGCGGAAAATATGGGTGTCAACGGCGATGGTTGGCCAACCAAACGCAGTATTGAGCACCACGTTTGCCGTTTTGCGGCCAACGCCAGGTAGAGACTCTAGGGCTTCGCGGTTTTCTGGCACTTCGCCATTGTATTTCTCAATTAAGATCTCACAGGCTTTGATCACATTGATGGCTTTGTTGTTATATAAGCCTATGGTTTTTATGTATTGTTTTAAACCATCGACGCCAAGAGCATAAATGCTTTGGGCCGTGTTCGCCACAGGAAAGAGTTTGTCCGTTGCCTTGTTGACGCTCACATCCGTCGCTTGGGCGGATAAGGTCACTGCGACTAAGAGTTCGAAAGGACTGGAAAAATTGAGTTCGGTTTCAGGTTTCGGATTGTTATCGCGAAGACGGGTGAGGATCTGGATGCGTTTTTCTTGATTCATGTACGATTCCTGCGCGGTTGTTGGGTTCAGCTCGTCATTATCAATATCAATAGGGTATTAGTGACGATTGAACGAGCTTGAAACCTAGACCTGCTGATTTCCTATGCTTTGAGTTCTTATGCTGAGTGCTTATGCTTTGATATATTATGTTTTAATTCCAGTCGCTTAAGTGCGCTAGGCGCACATTAAGCGTTGAACACCATACTCAGTACTATGCTGGAATTAAGCCTTTATGTTGAAAGCCTAACCAACCTTAGTGATGCGCGCACGGGTGACACTTGGCTCGGCAGCGACTTGAGGCTGGCGTTCTTTCACTTTTTTATCAATCACATTTTTCAGTGCAATCAATAGTCCCATGACTATAAATGCGCCTGGTGGCAGCATAGCAAGCAGGAAGGGAGTATCGACTTGCCATAAATGGATGGTTAAGGATTTCGCCCACGGGCCGAGCAGTTGATCGGCGCCATCAAACAGTGTGCCTTGACCTAAGATTTCCCGCGTTGCGCCTAATACGGTCAGCACTAAGGTAAAACCGAGTCCCATCATCAGACCATCGAAGGCAGCGCTAAAGGCGTTATTACGCGAGGCAAAGGCTTCGGCGCGACCGATAATGATGCAGTTGGTCACAATCAACGGTAGGAAGATCCCAAGGGATAAATACAGACCGTAGGCATAGGCATTGATGAGCAATTGCACTGTGGTCACTAACGCGGCGATGATCATCACAAATACTGGAATACGAATTTCTTTGGGCACATAGTCGCGCACCAGTGACACTAAAATATTAGAGCCAATCAGCACCAACATAGTCGCTAGGCCAAGCCCTAGCGCATTCGTGATCGTCGCTGTGACCGCAAGCAGCGGGCACAAGCCTAATAGTTGCACTAGGCCAGGATTATTCTTCCACAGACCTTGCCAAGCAATTTCGCGATAATTAGTCATGGTTAGCCTCACAATTTAGTGGCTGGCTGAAAATTTGCGCTTGGTTATTATTGAAATATCCTACTGCGTTCTTGACTGCTTTGACATAAGCACGCGGGGTGATAGTTGCGCCAGTGAATTGATCAAAATCGCCACCGTCTTTTTTAACCAACCATTGTTTATCATCTGCCGATCCTAACACTTTACCGACAAACTGAGAGACCCAATTGGATTTACGCAGATCGATTTTATCACCAAGCCCAGGTGTTTCTTGGTGGGCTAAGGTGCGAACACCGAGGACTTCACCTGTTGTTTTGATACCCACAATCAATTTGATGTTGCCGTTATAGCCATCGGGCGCAATAGCTTCAATGGCGATGGCCACAGGTTTGCCTGCACTGGTGGCTATATAGGCGGGCATTGGGCTGTCGGTTCCTAATGCGTCTTTATCCAGCAGCAAAGTACATTGAGCCGTTAGCTCGTTATCGTGCATCTCATCAGGGATTAATTGATGTAACACTCGCATTAATTCCTGCTGTTCTTGCTGCTTAATTTTATCAACAGTTTGTTGATTGACTGCGGCGACGAGCCCAGTGCAAATCAAAGCAAACAATGCCAATAAAAAACCATTTTTAATCATCGGATTTTTCAACTTTTTATCCTTAAGCTCTCGTTGCCCGCAGAATGATGTTATCGCTTAGCATGACCTTAGCTCGTTGAATGGCCATAGGTGCGTGGACGCACGTAATAGTCAATAAAGGGCGCACAGAGGTTGGCCAGTAACACGGCAAAGGCGAAGGCGTCAGGGTAACCGCCTTTCGTGCGGATGATATACACCAACACACCAATTAACGCGCCAAAGATAATGCGACCACGGGGACTGGTTGCGGCTGTAACGGGATCGGTGGCGATAAAAAACGCCGCTAACATGGTCGCGCCAGAAAACAGATGCATCAGTGGACTGGCTTGGGTATCGGGTGACAGTAAGAAACCGATACTCGATGCCACAAAGAGGCCTAATAACACGCCAGTGCTGATGTGCCAGCGAATGGCTTTAAGTTTAAGTAACACTAAACCGCCAGCAAGATAGGCCAAGTTGACCCAGAACCAACCTACGCCTGTGCTGCCATCAAAAATGGCTTTGGTGAGACTTTCTGTGGTGGTTAATCCCATGGATAAATCGGTTTTGAGGGTATCGAGTGGCGTCGCCATTGTCATGCCATCAATGCCTAAACGGAACTGCTCCATATTTACGTGCGCGCCAACATTGAAGATAAGTTGCAAGCTTTCAACAAGGCTGGGTGAATGCAGTGCGACGGTGCTCGGTGCTATCCAGGTGGTCATTTGCATTGGGAACGAGACCAACAGTAGCACATACGCCGCCATCGCAGGGTTAAACAGGTTATGGCCTAAGCCACCGTAGAGGTGCTTAACTATGACGATCGCAAAGGCGGTGCCCATGACGATCATCCACCAAGGGGCGAGGGGCGGAATGGCGACACCAATTAAGATGGCGGTCAGCATGGCGCTGTTATCGCTAAGGCTTGCTTTGATATTGCGATTGCGAAGTTTCATCACAGCGGCTTCGCAGCTTAAGGCGACGAGGATCGCCAGCAGGACTTGCACAAGTGTGCCCCAGCCAAAAAAGGCACATTGCACGACAAGGCCCGGCAGTAAACATAAAATCACCCTTTGCATGACCGTTGAGGTATGCAAGTTACGCGTTACATGGGGTGATGAGGCTATTTTAAACGCCATTGTGTTCCCTTTTAATCATTCTGTTCTTAATCATTAGTCACACTTGAGTCGCTCGAAGCGTTGGCTTCTTGGGCGAGTGCCGCTTTTTTGGCTTTCGCCTTGGCGATAGTCGCAGCAATCCGCGCTTTTTTAAGCTCATCACTGGATAACGGCGCCGTTTCAATGGGCTCTGCAGTGGATCCCACCGATGGTAAAACGGCTTCGGGTTCAGTTGTTGCAGTATCAAGCGTTGCTGCTATCGAGGGCGATGCCACGTTATCTTCAGTTTGGAGCTCGTCAACGGACTCTATTTCAGCATCAGTTTTAGACTCTGCTGATGCAGCTGCTATTTTCTTCGCTTTAGCACGAGCAACAGCGGCGGCCACTTTGGCCTTTTTAATCGCTTCAGCGTCGTTAACGCTAACGTCAGTGATGCTAACTTCAATATCAGTAGCGACTGCATTAACAGCGGTTTCTGCATCAGCATTCACATCTGCTTGAACGCTAGCTGTGGAATCAACTGCTGGAGTCGCGGTCTGGCTTAAACAATTTTCAGTATTTGTCTCAGCTTGTTGCGCGGTTTTTTTCGCTTTAGCACGGGCAACCGCGGCGGCTACTTTGGCTTTTTTAATCGCTTCAGCATCATTAACGTCACTAACGCTAATTTCAGTATTGCTAACTTCAATATCACTAGCGGCGGTTTCTGCTTGCTGCGCCGCTTTCTTAGCTTTGGCACGAGCAACGGCTGCTGCTACTTTCGCATTTTTATCATCGTCAGCGCTGAGTGCTGGTGTGCTATCAGCTGTTTCAGTAGATTCAAGCGGTGCAGTATCGGTTTGCTGAGCCGCTTTTTTGGCCTTGGCGCGCGCAATTGCCGCAGCGACTTTGTCTTTCTGGGATAAAGGCGCTTCCTGCGCTATCGCATCTGTTGCTGAGATGGAGTCGTTTGCATCAACATTCACCGCATTGTCTGTTTTAGCACTGTCAGTTTCAGCACCATTGGTGTCAGTGCCATCGGCATTTGCTTGTGCAGCTTTTTTCGCTTTAGCACGGGCGATGGCGGCGGCAACGGCGGCCTTACCTTTTGGTACTTCCGTGGTGTCAGTTGTTGTGACGCTTGACTCTTCGGTAATTGATTCGCCAGTGACAGCTTGTGCCGCAGCAGCTTTTTTCGCAGCGATACGGGCCATGGCTTCGGCGACGGCATTTTTATCTGTGCCTGTCATGCTGGCTTGTCGGCGTTCAGTCGCCTCTTTTGCCTTAGCTTCACGGGCCAGTTTTTCTTCTTCAAGACGCGCTAAGCGGGCATCGAAGCGCTGTTTGGCGCGCTCTGCTTGCTGCTTCTCATCGGCGGCTTGTTTGAGTGCTGATTTGGCAATGCGGTAATACTCGACTAATGGAATATCACTCGGGCAAACGTAACTACAACAACCGCATTCAATACAATCCTTTAGATTGTAACTGGCGGCTTTATCATATTCTTCGGCCTTGGCGTGCCAAAAGAGTTGTTGTGGCAACAAGAGTGCAGGGCAGGCAGTGGCGCATTCGCCGCAGCGGATACAGGCTTTTTCTTCGGGCGAGCTACCAATTTCTTGGCTGCTTGGCACCAGAATGCAGTTTGTACCTTTTAAAATAGGCACTTGGATATTCGCTAACGCATGGCCCATCATAGGCCCGCCAATAATCACCTTTTGGTCAGGCTCTGGCGTGAATTCAGTTGCAGTCAGTACGTGATCAACGGGCGTGCCTATCGGTAACCAGTAGTTCCCCGGTTTGCTGATATTTTTGCCTGTCACAGTCACAACGCGTTCAATCAGCGGCTTGCCTTGGGTGACGGCTTGATGAATTGCATAGGCAGTACCAACGTTATGTACCACGATACCGAGTTTGGCGGGAATGGCGCCCGAGGGCACTTCGCGGCCAGTAATGATTTGAATTAACTGCTTTTCACCGCCAGATGGGTATTTGGTCGGGATAACCGTTACCCGAATGCTGCCCGCTGGGAGTCCGCATTGGCTGACAGCTGTTTGCATGGCTTTAGCCGCTTCAGGTTTATTGTCTTCAATGGCGATAACAATGCGTTTTGGCGTTAATAGCCGATGAATTATGCCAATACCTGCGAGGATATCTTGGCTGTATTCACGCATTAATCTGTCATCGGCGCTGATATAAGGTTCGCACTCGACGCCGTTGATGATGACTAAATCGATTTCACTGACGGGATTAAGCTTGATGTGAGTCGGAAACGCTGCGCCGCCCATACCTGCAATACCGGCTGAGCGAACCTTATCAACGATTTGCTGATGGCTTAAGTCATCAAGTTGATTTTGTACCAACTCGCACCAGGTGTCTTTGCCATCGGCTGCGATAACGCAAGTGTTAACCGGCAATGCAGAGGCATGGTTGCTCGCCCTTGGTTCGATAGCAACAATAGTGCCCGATGTTGGCGCATGCACAGGTAAATGCCAAATCGAGGTACCTTGCGTTAGTGGCGTGCCTTTTAAGACGCTATCGCCAACCTTCATCGCAAGCGTACAGTTTTCACCGACTTGAGGGACGGGCACTAAGTACGTAGAGGCTAATGGCAGTTGGCCAATCGGCGTCGCGTTGGAGAGGAATTTGACTTCGGGAGGATGTATTCCACCGGGTGAGCGCCAAAGGGTTCCTTTATCTAATTGATCTAATAAAGTTAACACCGCTTTTCCTCTTCAGACTTTGTCTCTTGAATATTGGTTTCTTGAATACTGTTTTCTTGGATGAGCGTCACTGGGATAGCATTTAAGCGCCAGTTCCAATTTTTAAGATTTGGGGTGACTGGGATCATATCAATACAATCGACAGGACAAGGCTCAACGCAGAGATCGCAGCCCGTGCAGTCGGTTGTAAGCACGGTATGCATGAGCTTTCCTGCACCGATAATCGCATCCACAGGGCAGGCTTGAATACATTTAGTGCAGCCAATACATTCATCTTCGCGAATGTAGGCGACTTTTTTTACTTGAGATTGTGCTTCGGCATTCAGTGGCTCTGGCTCGACGCCCATTAGGGTCGCCAGCTTTTCCATGGTGGCTGTGCCGCCAGGGGGGCATTTATTGACTTTATCACCATTGGCAATGGCTTCAGCATAGGGACGACAACCTGGGTAACCGCATTGACCGCATTGGGTTTGTGGCAGAATTGCTTCTAGCTCATCGACAATCGGATTGCCTTCGACCTTGAATTTAAGGGCGGCAAAACCGAGCAATACCCCAAAGACTAATGCCAATAGGGTCAACAATATGACTGCAATTAAAATTCCGGACATCTTACTTAACCAATCCTGTGAATCCCATAAAGGCGAGTGACATAAGACCTGCGGTGATCATCGCAATCGCCCCGCCTTTGAAAGGTAAGGGGACATCGGCGGCCGCTAAACGCTCGCGCATCGCCGAGAAGAGAATTAACACTAATGAGAAGCCTAACGCAGCACCAAAGCCATAGATAGCCGATTGGATAAAATCGTGCTTCTCATTCACGTTTAATAAGGCTACGCCCAATACCGCGCAGTTAGTCGTGATAAGCGGCAGGTAAATTCCTAAGGCACGGTGCAGAGCGGCACTGGTCTTTTGCACGACCATTTCAGTAAATTGCACCACAACGGCAATCACTAAAATAAAGCTCATGGTTCGCAGATAGCTCAGGTCAAAGGGTAATAACAGATACTGGTTGACGAGATAACTGAGAATAGAGGCTAACGTCAGCACAAAAGTGGTCGCCATAGACATGCCAATAGCGGACTCCAATTTGCTGGAGACCCCCATAAAAGGGCACAGGCCTAAGAATTTCACTAAAACGAAATTGTTGACCAGCACTGTACTGATCAACAAGAGGAGATATTCAGTCATCCTAATACTTTTCTAAACGGATCTTGGCCGTATTATCGACTTTTCCGTATGCATAAACAACATATAGAATGCAGGGTTAACCATCTTTACTGTAAATTTTGGCGATGAATTAACCCGTTAAAGTATTAAATCTGATCTGTAATGGCCATGGCTTGGGGTTGTGCGATGTAATAGCCCTGCAATCCATCGACTAAGAGTTTTTCGAGGGTTAATTTTTCTTCTTGGCGTTCGACACTGGTTGCGATGACCCGAATGCCAATTCGTCTGGCGACATCCACCATCATACGCACAAAGAACTTATTATTGCTGTCTTCATCGATGTTAGACGTGTAGCTGCCATCGAGCTTAATGTAGTCGGGGCGCACTTCGCTGAAGAATTTGAAGGAGGTAAAGCTCATGCCAAAACGCTCAATCGACACCCGTGAGCCAGCACTGTGTACTTCGCGGACAAATTTATAACTCGCCCCTAAGTTAGACTGCATGCCGGACTCATTGATCTCAAATACTAAGCGCGATGCTATGTATTTTTGCTTACCTAATATGTCTTTTAGCCAAGCGACAAACATGTCTTGATGGGCTGAAAATGCGCTGATATTGATACCAAAGTTACCAGAAATAGTCGGGTTTTCCTTAAGCATTCTTAATGCACTGATCACGACCAGTTTATCTAATTCTGAGCTCATACCGTGACGTTCAGCCATAGCAATCACTGTGGTGGTAGGTAAGAACTTGCCTTCGCTATTGTAAAAGCGCGCCAACAACTCACGGTAAACTTCTACATCGGTACGACAAGGCTGAATAGGCTGTTGGTAGAATTTCAGTGCTTGGCGAGTCACTAAATCATGAATCGCCATCTTCCAACGATCGTCACCAAACTGTTCATCCCCATTGAGTTTTTCTTGGATATGATAGCTATTGGGGCCAAGGGTCTGAGCTATGCTGACCGCGGTATCGGCAATTGTCAGTAAATTTACCGCTTCTGTACCTTGGCGATAGGGGACTAAGCCTATATGGGCGACGGATTCTGCATTGGTCATCTGCTGATATTCATCGAGGTAAATTTTTAACTGGTCTAAAAATTTCGGTGCATCTTTTAGCATGACATCGGGAATAAACACCGCAAAATCGGCACTCGATACCCTAAAATATTCAGCATCTGCATATTTGCTACAGGCTTTTCGGATGCAATTGGCCACACTCGAAAGATAATCATCACCCGCGGAACGGCCTTGTTTTTGATTAATGAGGGTCAGCTCGGTCGCTTTAACCATCGCCATCAGCCCAAGTTGAGGAATATCGGGATGACTAATGGTTTCTAATTTTTGGGTAAAACGTTGGCGACTACCAAAACCTGTGACGGCATCTTGATAGGCGGCCTTATGCAGTTTTTCATTTTCTTGATTGAGCTTATCGATTTGGGCTTTAAGTTGCAGGCGACATTCTTCGAGGGAGATACCAATAGGGGTGAGCTCGCCAGTCAGTTTCGATGCTGCGACGGCAGAAAAGCCTAACTCTGGTATTTTTGAAATATAATCAGCAGCATAACGTACTGCAGCCCTAAGCTTCGACATTAATAGAATAAACACTAACAGCAAAATAAGGTAAGTCGCTAGCAACATGGCGCCGAGTTTTTCAGTGTTACTAATTGCAGTATCAATGGCTTGGTTTGCACTGAGCTTGACCTGTAAACGACCCGATGCCAATTTTTGTGTGTGGCTGAGCTCGATGGAAAATAGACTCGCTAAAGGGTGGGGATGTTGACTGTCTAAGCTTCCTTCGGTATGGCTCAGTTGGCCGTCGGTATCATCAATATATTGGAAGAACTGGAATGAGTAGTTTTCAGAAAGTTTTTTAAAGAGTTCTACACCGTTACCCTGCCATTGTTGGTAGCGGCTTAAGTTAGATTTAAAGCTATCGAGTTCTTGCTGCTGTTGGACTTGCAATTGGCTGTTTTCGCTTTGATACACCCAAGCAAAGAGACCTAAGAAGATAAGCAGTAAAAAAACTGGATATGATTTTGACATGGCCATAAAAAATCCGCTCTAGATATAGGTGAGTTCGAACAAGATAAGTTTAAGTTAGAAATACTTAAAAACCGCTATCTGTGTGATGACACTCATAAATTTTTCTTAATAAGCTGATAACAGTGTAACTGCATTTGCTTAAAAACAAAACGGAAAAGAATAGCTTAGCAAGAAGTAACTAGATGTAGAGAATTGGAGTTTAAACGAAGAAATATTGGCTCCCCTGACTGGACTCGAACCAGTGACATACGGATTAACAGTCCGCCGTTCTACCAACTGAACTACAGGGGAATCGAAGTGTGATATTACTATCAACTGTATTGAGATAACGCTTTAAAAGTGGCTCCCCTGACTGGACTCGAACCAGTGACATACGGATTAACAGTCCGCCGTTCTACCAACTGAACTACAGGGGAATTGGGTGCGATATGGCTATCGACTTAAAACTTGCTTAAATTGGCTCCCCTGACTGGACTCGAACCAGTGACATACGGATTAACAGTCCGCCGTTCTACCAACTGAACTACAGGGGAATCGTTTTAAAACAGCAGTGTAATAGTGTAATTGGCTCCCCTGACTGGACTTGAACCAGTGACATACGGATTAACAGTCCGCCGTTCTACCGACTGAACTACAGGGGAATCGTTTACAACTTATCTTTACTGCTTTGTCCTACTTTACTTGCCTTTACTCAGTGTTGAAATTGGCTCCCCTGACTGGACTTGAACCAGTGACATACGGATTAACAGTCCGCCGTTCTACCGACTGAACTACAGGGGAATCGTTTCACACAGTCGTAGCGACTCGTTGAGAACGGAGCGCATAGTAAAACGCTCTGTGGGATGAGTCAACTCGAGTTACTAAAAAAAGTGTAATTATGCTGTTAAGTGCTCATCTAATGTGCATCGTGGTGCAGAATTCGACATTTTTAGTGAAAAACCACTTAACAATTCGCAATATAGCTTTGAACGACGCCATCGTTTGCGGAGTGAAATTTCTATGAAATTGAAATCACTCGTTAAAAAATAAGCACTTTTTAGAAATCAGCCGAGCTTAAGGCCAATGAATAGGCTTAAACAGCTTAAAGCTGAAGTGCCGCCAGCTATCGCTTCGGGTTTATCGCATCTTTTAAGCAGATCGATAAGCATTGGGTAAGCAAGATGAGTCGAGATAGCGATGCGGTGTGAAGTTATCGAGCAGCATAAAAAAGGGGATTGAACCGGCGGTAAATGACGATAGGGTTAAACCGTTAGGCTTGTTGGCGTAAGGTAGACGATTAAGTAAAGCTTCTTTCTAGGTGCTGGGTAAGTCACCATGATCGATGAATCATTGGCTATCAACTATCAACTATCAACTATCAACAGTGAACAGTGAGTAAGTTAAGAGTTAAGCTGCCTTTCAGCTCTATCTTTTTGCCGCATATATGGAATACCTTTACAGTAAAAGTGAACTATTAATGGCGATGACGCGTATCTCAATGTCGATAAGTCGACTCATTAAAGATAAAGGTGATTTATATAGCATTGATCACTGAGTTTTATGCTGGTTTTAACGTTAGTGCAAACAAGCTAGTAAACGAGAAGTCCTAGCTGCTTGCTTATCTGTCAGAGTTAAAGTGTCCAGTTCAACACGCAATATGTGACTGATTTTAATTTAGCTTTTATCAAATTAGCCATAACTGTTACTAAAAGCGAGTGACGCGTTGCACAGTGAAAATCTGGGCCAATTGCAATTAGTGAAATCGATACAAGTAGCAACATTTATCAAATGTAATTAAATTACCAAATGTTGAGTGGCTGCCATTAAGGTGTATGACAGCCTCCAATCCCGCGTGGTTTCTCGGTTATTTCGACTTATCAACAAAATCTGTGGATAACCCTGTGAGTTGTCCAAATAAATGGCCGTCAAAGCCTTGGAGTATGGGCGTCGGACTTAAAATGCACTATTTTGGGTGGCAAAAATAAACTTCAATATTATCAATTGAGTATTAAAAGCAAGTGGTTTTTGTTGAGGGTGAAAACAAGGTTGCAATTTTGTAATCGAACGAAATTGATTTCTTGTGTATTAAATTGGCATTTTTGCTTAGTTTACGGGTGTTTTGTGAGCAAAAACCGTTGAAAATGGCTTGGTCTAAAAGTTTCATGTTTCTTCCACTAAATTGTCATCTAGCGGTGTTAATGCGTATTGAATTGACGACAGGAAGGATAACTGTGGAGCTTAGTCGGTGACTTGATTAGAATGGGGCGACTCATTAAAAGGATATGTGCGCGTGTCAGAATCTGTTTTTCAGCTTGAATCGCAATTCGCCCCCGCAGGCGACCAACCTACAGCGATAGCCAAATTAGTCGATGGACTCGAAGCGGGTTTAGCTTGCCAAACCTTACTCGGGGTGACCGGCTCAGGTAAAACCTTCACGATTGCCAATGTGATCCAAAAGTTAGGTCGCCCCACGATTATCATGGCGCCCAATAAAACTTTGGCGGCGCAGCTTTACGGCGAGATGAAAGAGTTCTTTCCCCATAATGCGGTTGAGTATTTTGTCTCATACTACGATTACTATCAGCCAGAAGCCTATGTGCCTGCATCGAATACCTTTATCGAGAAAGATGCGTCGGTTAATGCCCACATAGAGCAAATGCGCCTGTCGGCGACGAAGGCGCTATTAGAGCGTAAAGATGTGGTGCTTATCGCCTCTGTGTCGGCCATTTATGGTTTGGGCGATCCCGACTCCTATTTAAAAATGCTGCTGCATCTACGCCAAGGCGATGTGATGGGGCAGCGTGATATCTTAATTCGTCTCAGTGAATTGCAGTATAAACGCAATGATATCGAGCTACAGCGCGGTACCTATCGCGTGCGTGGTGAAGTGATTGATGTTTTCCCTGCCGATTCTGAGCGTAATGCCATTCGTGTTGAGTTGTTTGACGATGAGATTGAGCGTTTAAGCGAGTTTGATCCGTTAACCGGCCATATCATTAAGCGCATCGCCCGTACAACGGTGTACCCTAAGACTCACTATGTGACGCCGCGGGAAAAAATCATTGCCGCCACTGAGTTCATTAAAGAAGAGCTGCGTGAGCGTAAGCAATTTCTACTCGATAACAACAAGTTAATTGAAGCCCAACGTATCCATGAGCGAGTGCAATACGATGTGGAAATGATGGTGGAGTTAGGTTACTGCTCTGGCATCGAAAACTACTCGCGCTATTTGTCAGGCCGCGCACCGGGGGAAGGGCCGCCAACCCTACTCGACTATTTGCCCGCTGACGGTCTATTAATTATCGACGAATCCCATGTGACTGTGCCGCAAATCGGCGCCATGTACAAAGGTGACCGTTCCCGTAAAACCACATTGGTGGAATACGGTTTCCGCTTACCGTCAGCCTTGGATAACCGACCGCTCAAGTTCGAAGAGTTTGAGCAATTGATGCCTCAAACCATTTATGTGTCGGCGACACCGAGTGTCTACGAGCTGGAAAAGAGCGAAGGCGAGATTGCCGAGCAGGTCGTGCGGCCAACGGGTTTACTCGATCCTGAATTAGAAGTGCGTCCTGTTGGGACTCAAGTGGATGATTTATTGTCTGAAATCGCCAAGCGCGTCGCTGTTAACGAGCGGGTGTTAGTGACGACGCTGACCAAGCGTATGTCGGAGGATTTGACTGAATACCTCGACGAACATGGTGTAAAAGTGCGTTATTTGCACTCGGACATAGACACGGTCGAACGGGTTGAGATCATCCGCGATCTGCGTTTAGGTAAGTTTGATGTGTTGGTTGGGATCAACCTATTGCGCGAAGGCTTGGACATGCCAGAAGTGTCATTGGTGTGTATTTTAGATGCGGATAAAGAGGGCTTCCTGCGCTCAGAACGCTCGCTCATCCAAACCATTGGCCGCGCCGCGCGTAACGTTAATGGCAAAGTAATCCTCTATGCCGATCGCATTACCAATTCGATGGCGAAGGCCATTGGTGAAACTGACCGCCGTCGTGAACGCCAGCGCGCGCACAACTTAAAGCACGGCATCACACCTAAGGGCGTGGTTAAACGGATCACCGATGTGATGGATGTGGATGACGGCCGCGACAGTAAAGCTGTGTATGGCAAAGTGGCTGAACCTAAGTCCCATTACCATAAAGCCGATGCGACTGAGTTGAGCCATCAAATCGATCAGCTTGAGAAGAAGATGCACGAACATGCGCGCAACTTAGAGTTCGAACAAGCGGCGGCGATGCGTGATGAAGTCAAGCATTTGCGGGACTTGTTGATCAAGGCCTAGGTTAACCTTAACGCTAAAGATTAAAAAAGCCGTCCAGTAGTTATGCTGCGACGGCTTTTTAATGTCTGTCAGTGAATTAAGCAGAGGCTTTTACGGGGCTAAACTTTAGCGTGATGAAAACCGCTAAAGCACAAATCAGCCCACAGATTAAGCCAACCAAATGCGCCTCAGTTGCCACGCGCGCGCCTATCATGGCGGTGACATCATTGCTGGCGCCATAAAGCTGTTCGTGGCCAACCTTGATGATAACGCCAAGTAACAGCAGATAGCCTGAGCGTAGCTTGCGGACAATATCCTGCACCGCGCCGAAGGCGAATAAGCCGTGCAACATACCGCTTAAGCCGACATAACCGAGCAATTGCGGGTAGCCTAAATATAGGCCTATGCCTTCGAGTAAACATAATACGAGGAATAGTGCGCTTAAGCCTTTGAGATGGTAATGGAAATGATGCAAAAACAGCACAACCCAAAGACCCGCAAGATTCATCAACAGGTGCCACTGATTCGTGTGAAGTAAATTACCGCTGATTAAGCGCCACCATTCACCATCAGCAATAGCACTGCGGCGATAGGCGAGCAGGTTGTCGACAGCAGGACTGGGCAAGCCTGCGACATACAAACCCGCACATATCAGACTCACCACCAGCGCGACCCAATAGGGACTGCGTGTCATGCATTTGGCTCGCTAGCGTCGAGTGAAGCCATGACTGCGGTTTTATCCTGCAGATAGTCGTCCAGACCCCGTTTACGCAGATGACAGGCAGGGCAATCGCCACAACCATCACCAATCACACCGTTATAGCAAGTGAGGGTATGGTGGCGAACCAGATCGAGTTGCTGATATTTATCCGCCAGCGCCCAGGTTTGTGCCTTATTGAGCCACATCAAAGGCGTGATGATCTTAAGTTGTTTATCCATGCCTTGAACTAAGGCTGATTCCATCGCTTTAACAAAATCGTTGCGACAATCTGGGTAACCCGAAAAATCGGTTTCACACACGCCGGTGATAATCGCTTCAGCGCCTAATTGATAGGCATAAATGCCCGCAAGCGTTAAAAACAGAATATTACGTCCAGGCACAAAAGTATTCGGCAGGCCATTTTCCATTAGCTCATGTGAGACGGGAATCGCATCACGGGTAAGTGCCGATATCGCTAACTCATTGAGTAATGTGACATCCATGACTTTATGACTAGTGATCTTCAAGCGTTTGGCTAAGGATTTGGCGACTTCAATTTCTTCGCGATGACGTTGACCGTAGTCAAAGGTGATCCCGTGTACTTCATCGTACTGGGTTAGGGCTTGGATAAGACAGGTTGTCGAATCTTGTCCGCCACTGAATACTACCACTGCTTTGGACGCTAAGGGTTTTGACACTAAGCTCGTTGACATAAAGGATTTCACTTAACCGTAGAACACGCATAAATAGGCCGTTAGTGTAACTCAGGCCATAGGGCTTGCAAACTCTGGCGATCTACATCAAATAGGCTTTCTCGGCGCAAAAACTTGCAGCTCAAGCTAAAATCCACTATAAATGCCGCCCCAGAAAAGTGGAACGCCAGCATGAACTACCCAGTCAACGAAGTATTTGAAACCATTCAAGGTGAAGGTGTCTTTACCGGAGTGCCCGCCATATTTGTTCGCCTGCAAGGTTGTCCCGTGGGATGTGCTTGGTGCGATACGAAACAGACATGGGATGTGCTTGAAGTGAATAAAGTGACGCCAGAGCAAGTCATTACCGTAGACGGCACTATTGGTCGCTGGGCTGATCATACGGCGCAAAGTCTTATCGCTGCTTTTCATGCTAAAGGTTTCACTGCGCGCCATATCGTGATCACCGGCGGTGAGCCTTGTATGTACGATTTACGCGAATTAACTGAAACCTTGCACAGTCAAGGCTTTGCCACCCAAATAGAAACCAGTGGTACCTTTGACATCAATTGTGCCGATGACACTTGGGTGACGGTATCGCCCAAGGTGAACATGAAAGGTGGTTATAAGGTATTAGCGCAGGCGCTGAATCGTGCCAATGAGATCAAGCATCCTATCGCCACTGAAAATCACATCGCTGAATTGGATGAGTTACTGCAAGACATCGATATTTCGGCGAAAACAATTTGCCTACAGCCGATTAGTCAAAAGCCCAGAGCGACTGAACTGGCGATGAAGGTGTGTATTGCCCGTAATTGGCGTTTATCGATCCAAACCCATAAGTATTTGAATATTGATTAATGCTCTTGGGTTACTCTACCAACGATAAAAAACGCCTCACAATTGTGGGGCGTTTTTTATGGCTGACGTTTAGCGGTGGACTTTAAAGCCGTCAACTCAAGGGATTTAATCGAGTCGGTTAATCAAGCTCGCTTAGTTGACCAAAATGATTGAATGCCGCAAGTTGGCGCTGATAGGGGGCAATATCACCAATATTCGCCGCAATCCAATCAGCATCGTAATAAGTATCGAGATAACGCTCACCCGAATCACAAATTAGGGTCACGATTGAGCCTTGCTCTCCGCGCGCTTGCATTTGTACGGCAAGTTGCAATGCACCGTACAGGTTAGTGCCCGTCGATGCGCCGGTTTTACGGCCAATCAGTTGCTCTAACCAATGAATCGTCGCGACAGAAGCCGCGTCGGGGATTTGCAGCATAGAATCCACAACGCCAGGAATAAACGATGGCTCGACTCTTGGTCGACCTATGCCTTCAATTTTACTGCCATTGCAACAGGTTAAGCTGGCATCGCCGCTCTGATAAAAATCAAAAAATACCGAGTTTTGCGGATCAACTACGCAAAGCTGGGTCGCCAACCTTTGATAGCGGATGTAGCGGCCTATGGTCGCCGATGTGCCGCCTGTACCCGGACTCATCACTATCCAACGCGGGATTGTGTGTGGCTCGCGTTCCATCTGATTGAAAATAGAATTGGCAATATTATTATTACCGCGCCAGTCGGTCGCGCGCTCGGCGTAGGTGAATTGATCCATATAATGGCCGCCAAGCTCTGCGGCGAGGCGTGCCGATTCGGCGTAAATCTCACTGGAATGATCGACAAAATGGCATTGGCCGCCATAGAAAGTGATCTGCTCAATCTTCTTTTTAGCCGTGCTTTTAGGCATTACGGCAATAAAAGGTAAACCGAGTAAGCGGGCAAAATAGGCTTCAGAAATCGCCGTGCTGCCCGATGAGGATTCGATAATCGGCGTACCTTGCTTAATCCAGCCGTTACACAGGGCATAGAGGAAGAGTGAGCGGGCGAGGCGATGCTTTAAGCTGCCTGTCGGGTGGGTACTTTCATCTTTAAGATAAATATCTATGCCATCGAGCATAGGTAATTCAAGTTTAATCAAATGGGTATCGGCGCTGCGCTGAAAATCCGCTTCAATCTTGCCTATCGCATGGGCTTCCCACGTTGGGCAGAGTCTGCGAGCGCTGTGTGAGTCCACTGGCGGTTGAATTGTGTTAGATATCATCATAGTCACTTCGAAAGGGATCATTTTTAGAGCATATCACAGGGACGTGCAAAGCGGTTTTATTGGATCTGCTTGGAGTCACTAGCTTGAAGTCGCGCGAAGCGTGATTGATGTTAAAGACAAATATCGCGAACTAAAAAGATGGCTTCAAACAGAAGTGCAGTTTAATACAAAGAATGTAATCAGAACAAAAGGAATAGATGAAGTTATGGCAGATAAAACTTGGATAGACAAAACGGAAATTGAACAAGAGGGGTATAGATAATGAAAGAAATGGTGGAGGGAGAAGGATTCGAACCTTCGAAGGCTGAGCCGTCAGATTTACAGTCTGATCCCTTTGGCCACTCGGGAACCCCTCCACAAACTTTCTTTACTTTTAAAGCTGAACCAAACATTGGCCATGTTTGATACTTGAAAATGATTATCTGCGTTAGAGATAAAGATGGTGGAGGGAGAAGGATTCGAACCTTCGAAGGCTGAGCCGTCAGATTTACAGTCTGATCCCTTTGGCCACTCGGGAACCCCTCCACGAATACCTTTAACGCTTTTGTAAAACTCTACATCATTTTCGAACAACACTCACAAACTTACAGTGCAAATGGTGGAGGGAGAAGGATTCGAACCTTCGAAGGCTGAGCCGTCAGATTTACAGTCTGATCCCTTTGGCCACTCGGGAACCCCTCCTCAATTGCGGCCGCCATAGTAGTCAGAAACCTTTTGCATGTAAATACCCAATTTAAAAATTTTCCTAAAGTTATGCATCAAATGGTCGATTAACTAACAACGAATTGTTTTGACGATGTTTTTTTATGCAAATTGATGTTCCTTTAGTCAACGAAGCCCAAATTGGCACCCGCTTAAACGCGGCGATAGAAAACGACAGACGGGGTGAATTCGCCCTGTTGCTGTCGTTACTGTCCGTTGACGCACGGGACATGGCGCAATTTCAATGGCAAAACGAGCTCGATATGGCGCAAAAATTACAGCGTCAGTTCGAGTTGCCACCGCAGCAAAGCTTAATGGCGGATTTATCTTCTGCCGAACCAGTAGTCGATAACAGCAGTATTTTTATGGCCCAAGGTTCGCGGGCATTTCAATTACAGCAGGCACTGCGACCGGAAGCCTTAGTGATCCGAGGCGGTGAGAGCGTAGCAATGGCCGAGGCCCTGAGTAACTGTGATCATGTCACCCAGCTTAGGCAGAGGGGCCAACTCAGCGCGCCTAAGGTTGAAATCATGCATTTTGCCGATCAATTGGCAATCCAACGTAATCTGGTGCCTCTGCTTGCTTCTGCCTAGTTACCCATTTCCAGCAAGTCCTCTTCAATACCAATAGCGTCAATCTGCGCCATTTCAGTAAATAAGCGTGAGCTAAAGCCAGTTATCTTGAGGCTTAATTACCTATAATTCTGATTAACCTATCGAGTTAGCCACTTACCGCGCAAATAAATTAGCGAGCATAGTTTAGTGATGCCGTTAATCAGTCGCTTTATAAATAAGGAATACAGATGAAAGGCATAATAGAAGCACAGAGTCCGACCGTAAATGACACTTGCACCGATTGTGGCAGTTTTGTCGATATCGGTGCCGTCATTGATGAACACGATACCTTATTGACGTTAAATTTTGTTGGCGATAGCGCGCAAACAGATGCAGAAAGTATGGCGAGCCGTGCCCAAGCTCGATTTGCTGAAGTACAAACTGAGTTTGTGACCACGGCTGCGGGTATCGATTTACTGCTGACCTTTGGTGTGAGCGCCGAGAAAATGATTTTCCAATTGGAAAACGGTTTATAAGTTTTTGTGCAGCACTTTTAGCGGATAGATTTTAGCAAATAGAGTTCGAGCTTAATCGTTTTAACTGTCTAAAAATGCTGCAGTTGTTAACTTAATTGTAATAAATTGTGCCACATGTTGCTGCACTTACAGTAGATAGTGTAATCTGCCTCCAAATAAGAATAATTCAATCAGCTTAATTGCACATTTCAGGGTACGTTTGCGCGTAGCAAAGACCTTTAGCCCAACACGAAGTTTTGTAGGGAATCAGCGTGAAGCGACGTCAGCATCAGCATTTATTGGAGTCTTTGGTTCAGTCAACTGCAAAACAGCAGGGCGATTTCACCAAGACAGCAGAGTTAGCCACAGAGTTGTTGTGCCAGAATTTAGCGGTTTCTTTGGTGTCAGTGTGGACGTTTTCAGCTGATCAACAAACCCAAACACTCGTTGCACAATTTGGTTCTATGATGTTGCAAGACATTCATAGGCCTAAACTATTACAAGTTTGTCCCCGTTATGTGCACGAGCTTAAAACCCTGCGCCATATCGATGCTGGCAATACGCTGACCGATCCCCGTTTAAGTGAATTGGCAGAGTGCTATTTTATCCCGCGGAATATCAATTCGAGTCTCGACATCGCCATTCGCATCAATGGTAGTCTGGAAGGTGTGCTCTGCATCGAGCGGGCGCAATTTACTCCCCATTGGCACGACAGCGAAATCCACCTCGTGTGCCAGATGGCAGATCAATTAGCCCTGACCTTAGCGACAAAACACAGCTACGACAAAGAAGAAAGCCTGAGCTTATTTCGCTGCGCAACAGAGCAATCACGGCAGATCAGTATGCTCATTAATCTGCATACTGAAAAAGTCGAGTATGTGAATCAGGCGCACAGTGAAATCACTGGCATGCCCCGTGAGCAGATAATCGGCGCAAATATCCGTGAATTGGCTTTTTTTAAGCAGCATGCCCAATTAGCCGAGCAAACCCTAGCGCAAATTTTTAGGGGCGAAATTGCCAAAGGCGAAGTGCAGTTTAGTCGTGCCGATGGCAGCCGCTATTGGCTGACATACGTGCTGAGTCAATTTATTACCGATCGCGGCAATCATTATGCCTTGGTCTCGTGTGAAGAAAATACCGATGAGCATAACTACAAATCAGAGCTTGAACGGCTCGCTTGGCGCTGTGGATTAACGGGGCTACATAACCGCACCCACTTTAATCGAGTACTTGAACGTACCAATAAGGGACTGTTGTTATTAGTCGATCTGGTTGGATTTAAGCGGTTTAACGATACCTATGGCCATGAGAATGGCGATAGCTTATTGATTGAAATTGCCCGCCGTTTGAAACATTTCTCCGAGATCAATAAAGCCACCGAAATTGCCCGTGTCGGCAGCGATGAATTTGCCGTGCTGCTGACTGATGATAACGCAGTATACGATCTCGATTATTTTAGTACGCGTCTGTATCAGCATCTGGCTATGCCTATCTTAATCGGTCGCGAACAAGTCGAGCCCAAGCCTGCCTTAGCTGTGGTTGATATCGCCTCGGTGGCGAGTTTGTTTGCGCCGTTAACCTGTGCCGATATTGCCGTTCAGTATGCTAAAAAGAAAAAGGGCACAGCAATCCAAGTGTTTAACAGCACTTTATTGAGCGCATTTAAAGAAGATGCACAGATAGAGCGCGATTTACACAGTGCCATCCGTGGTCGTCAGTTTGAGCTTTATTATCAGCCACTGAGGGATTTAGAGCAGAATACCTATATTGGCGCTGAAGCTTTAATCCGTTGGCATCATCCTAAAAGAGGCGTGTTATTTCCCGCATCTTTTATCGATATTGCCGAGCAATCGGGGATGATTAATTCCATCGGCAGCTGGGTGTTAGAGGCCGCATGTCGCCAGTTGAACCTGTGGCAACACCATAACGCGGACATGACAATGCACGTAAATGTGTCGGCCCGTCAGTTTTTCAGTGGCAATTTATTCGAGCAGGTGTGGCAGCTATTAACTCGTTATCGATTGAAACCTAAGACGTTAATTTTAGAGATCACTGAGACTGAGTTGATGGGCGACATTCGCCATGCGACCTTGTTATGCCAAGAATTGGCTGAATTAGGCGTAGGACTTGCGATTGACGATTTTGGTACGGGTTACAGCTCTATGCGGTATTTGAAACAGTTCCCGATCAGTAAACTCAAAATAGATCGGTCGTTTATTTCAGATCTCACTGTGAGTCGCGAAAGCCGCGAAATTGTCTCAGCCATTATCGCCATGGCGAGTGCTTTGAATATCTCCTTGACGGCAGAAGGGGTTGAAACCCTTGAGCAAGAAGCCTTTTTAGCGAAAAGCTTTTGCCATCAGGCGCAGGGTTATCTCTACAGTCCTGCATTGCGGGAGCCTGAGTTTGCACAATTTATCTTGTCGGCCAAAAGCCCTTCAGTTTTGACCCACTAAGCAGGTGTGAGCAGCTTTTAAACCGTTGTTTTCGATAACTCGCGATGACTCTTGATAACTTTCGATTAAAGTAAGGGCTGGTAAGATTGCTAACTTAGATTACGCATCTAGCCTACACATCTAGAGCATAAACCTAGCCTGTCTTTATTTTTTAATCTCTATGCTTGTTAAATCAGTGATGTAAACCATTACTGTAATCCTTCAGCACAATATTGCGCCGCATGCTCATAGCAACAGCTTATGATTTTAACTCAGAGAGACTTTAAGCAGCATTGTTTGAATTTTTTACCGCTATGGCAAACGCAAACATCATTTCTGCCGGGTAACTTTGCCGTCATTTGCTGGCCTTGGCTGTAATACCAGCGGCCCGTTTGATAGATAAATTCCGAACGCTCATAGATAGCATCAATTTCACCTTCGAGTTTGTACCAAGCCTTAAACGTCACTGTGCCATGTCTTTGTTCAGCGATTGCTTGACTCACAGCTTGTGAGATGTGGGCGGGTGTTTCACTGCTGCTGAGTACTTCTAGTCCTAGCCAATGTGGGTGAGGGCTATTATTAAGGCTTGCTAGGGTGAGATCGTTCAGGTACTCGGGATGATGTGTTTTCAAAATGTAATCAAAATTTTTCAACACAAATGCGCAGTAACGTGAGCGCATGAGTTGCTCGGGCGTGCGCGCAACGACTTGCCCAGAATCGACATGAATATGCAGTGGATTGCAGCAATCTTGGTAACGTTTGCTACTGCCACAGGGGCAGCTTTGTTCAGTTGTCGTCATGTTTTCTTTGCGGTATCGATTAAATGATGATTTTTTCAATAAATTAAGCTTTTATTCTAACGCATTATACTTTTATTTTAATGCATTAAGCATGTATCTGAATGCGTTAAATAGCGTCAGCACAAAACTTAGGGCAGCTTCTTACCCGCAGGTAAAGGCGGGAACTGGCGACCATAATACAAGTTAGGCACAGGTTTCGCATTCAGGTAATAGCTAGGTTCTGCACGATTATTGGTGTCTAAGCTCACTTTCCATTGGGTCGCTGAGACTTTTTCTGTACCAATGGCAAATTTGCCTGCAAATTCACTCACAGGTTCGCCCGTTTCTTTTGCTGGGTAAAATCGAACCAAATAATAGCCAGTATCTATGGCACCATCGCCGATAATTTTACGCTTGGTGATGCGAAAATCCACGTCGATAGTGGCTTTCTTCGCGCGGATTTTATCGAAAAACTTTTGGTAAATCGCGACGATATTATCTCGGCCATAGTAAATTTCTTTACTTTGACTCTCAGACAAGTAGCTAGCGTCATCGGCATAAATCTCACGAGTCACTTCAGGGGACAATTGATTAAAAGCGCTAATAAATAAAGGATAATTAGCGTTGATCAATTGATCATCGGTGGATTTTGTATGCGTTTTAGCTGGATTGGCTAAGCTTGGCAGCGACAATAGGCACATCAGGACTAGCGGCAAAAATTTCATTACTTTATTCTAATCTGGCAATCATGGCGTCACTATAATGGAGCCGCCCGCTGAACTAAAGCCTTGAATGATTACAAAGTGTGTTTCTGTACAAGAGTGTGAAGTAAAGGAGCTTGCCATGCTGGATGATGAATCAGCACTGTTTTTTGAGGAAATGGCCGGAGTTGTACCATTGAAAGGCGAGGTGCCTGTGGTGAGTTTTGCGCCCAAAGCGTTAACGGCGGAACAAATCCACAGACGCGATGCCTTACAAAGGGAAGCTTATTTAGCGTGTATGCCACTGGATTTGAAAGCGTTTGTGCAGCAAGCGCCGGATGACATTGTCAGCTTTAAACGTGAAGGGGTACAAGGCGGCGTTTTCAAGCGGTTACGCATGGGGCAATACAGTATCAAGATGGAGCTTGATGTGCATGCCTATCAGCTTAATCAAGCTCGCGAGGCCGTACTCAACTATTTACTGGCAGCGCAGGCGCACGGTGAGCGGTGTGTGATGTTGATCCACGGTAAAGGTTATCAGAGTCAACCCTTTGCTGGATTACTCAAATCCGCTGTGTGTTGTTGGTTATCACAACTGGATATGGTGCTGGCCTATCATTCGGCGAAAACTGAGCAGGGCGGCACTGGGGCGCTGTATGTGATGTTAACTAAGTCTGAACAGTTAAAGCTTGAAAACCGTGAAGCCAATCGTAAAGGCATGGGCTGGCGTTAGACCAAAACAGGCCCAGTATTTGATAAAAAGTATTGAGAAATAACATGGAATAAAAATGCCCAATCTCGTTGGGCATTTTGCTTTATGCAATTTGGCGATGACTTAACGCGTCATTACCAACCACATTGGCGATTTGCGACGGTATTTTGCTCATCTAACCATGTTTTAAGTGGCGCGAAGTAATCGAGCACAGCTTTGGCATCCATGGTTTCTTTGCCAGTGACTTCTTTCAATGCTTCTGGCCATGGCTTACTTAAACCTAACTCGAGCATCTTATTGAGTTTCTCTCCCGCAGCTTGATTGCCATAAATACTGCATCTATGAACCGGACCTTTATCGCCCGCAGTTTCACACAGCGCTTGATGGAACTGGAATTGCAGAATATGCGCGAGGAAGTAACGAGTGTAAGGCACATTACCTGGAACATGGTATTTAGCGCCTGGATCAAAGTCAGCTTCGCTGCGCTTCGTCGGTGCTTTTACGCCTTGGTATTTTTCCCTGAGATCCCACCATGCTTGGTTATATTGGGCAGGTGTGATTTCGCCGCTAAACACTTTCCAGCGCCACTGATCTATCATCAGACCAAAGGGCAAGAAGGCGATTTTATCTAAAGCTTGCTTCAGTAAGAGGCCAATGTCCTTAGAGGCATCAGGTACTTCGTCTAATAAGCCAATCTGTTTTAAGTAGCTTGGGGTGATCGACAGCGCAATCGTGTCACCAATCGCTTCATGGAAACCATCGTTGGCGCTGTTTTTAAACAGGAATGGTTGCTGCTTATAAGCGCGTTGATAGAAGTTATGTCCAAGTTCGTGATGGATCACGCTAAAATCTTCGGCGGTCTTTTGGATACACATTTTTATGCGAATATCGTCGAGATTATCGAGATCCCATGCCGAAGCGTGGCAAACCACATCACGATCCTTTGGCTGAACGAATAGAGAACGTGCCCAAAAACTTTCTGGCAGTGGCGCAAATCCTAGTGATGTGAAGAAGCCTTCGGCTTGTTTCACCATTTTATGCTCGTCATAGCCATTTTTTGCCAGTAGCTCAGTGACATCGTAACCCGGGTCGGCATTGTCTGGGGCGACTAAATCATACACATTTCCCCATTGCTGGGCCCACATATTGCCGAGTAAATGTGCAGGGATAGGTCCTGTAGTCGGTGCGATGTTATCGCCGTATTCTTTATTGAGTTCACCGCGCACGTAACAGTGCAATGATTCATAAAGGGGTTTCACTTGGCCCCAAAGACGATCGAGTTCCTGTGAAAAATCATCGGGTTTCATATCATATTGACTACGCCATAGCTCAGACAGGTTTGCATAACCAAGATCCTTCGCGCCTTCATTGGCCAGTTCCACTTCACGTTGAAACAAGGGACGCATGGGTTTAGCAATTTCACGCCAGCCTTTCCACGCTTCTAGCAAGGTTGCGGGATCCCGTGATTCGGCCATCAAGCTCGATAGCTCAGGCTGGCTCATACACTTACCGTCGGCAAAACAGTATTTGCCTTTGCCGTATAAGCCATTTAACTCTGAGCTAATTTGCGCAAGCTCGGCATTTTTCGCAGGATCGAGCGGGGCGGGCAATACTAACGTACTGCGTAGGATATTAAGCTTGCGGGCATTAACGGGATCGAGTTGCACATTGGCGTACTTAGCCGCCTCTGTTGCAAATTTTACCGACGCTGCGCTGACCTTTTCACCGACTGTGGCAGACAGAGCCGCGGTATCATCGGTAATAAAGTTGCTGTAAATCCACTCGGCGCGATTAGATTCAATCGATAATTCAGCCATTTTGGCTTCAGCATCGTTAATAAAAGCAATGGCTTGTGCTTTATCTGGGGCGGTATTGATGACAGCCGCTTCAGTGCTAGCAGGCTTGTCAGTTTTGCTTTGTGCATCATTACAGGCCGTTAATCCCAGCGCTAAGGCGACTGTTAGGGCGATTTTACTGCGACGATTCAATGAAATAACCATGTCTACTTGTCCTTGTTGTTTTTGTGTTACACAGTTTACCTAAAGCTAAGGGGTATTGCACAAGGGTTAATGGGCTTGTTGGTCACACTTAATTCGTAGATGTTCGACATGCAGTGGGTATGCAGGCTAGAAAGCGGTGAGTTTGTCCAATTTTAGTTTGACATCCGTGGTGCCAATGTTTAATTTAAACGAGTGTTTTAAATTAATTCAAGGTCACGGAATGGCAAGTCGATCCGATACAAAAACTAGAATACTTGATGCAGCAGAAAAACTGTTCGCCGAACGGGGCTTTTCTGAGACCTCGTTGCGACTCATCACCAGTAAGGCTGAGGTGAATTTAGCATCGGTCAATTATCACTTTGGTTCTAAAAAAGAGCTGATCCGTGCAGTATTAGCGCGTTATTTAGACGTGTTTATGCCTGCGGCTTCAAACCAAATTAATCGCTTAAATGCCGCGCCAGCACAAGCAACACTCGAAGAAATTTTGTCTTCGCTGGTCGATCCTTTATTGGATTTAAACGCGCTACGTACCGAAGGCACCACGATCTTCCTGCAGCTTTTAGGCCGTGGCTATATCGAAAGCCAAGGACATTTACGTTGGTTTATCACTACCCATTACGGCCAGCATCTCGATGCTTTTGTTAAAGTCGTGTCGGCCAGTGCGCCACATATTCCACCCGCTGAAATGTTTTGGCGTTTACACTTTACCTTAGGCACTATCGTATTCACTATGGCGTCCGCCGATGCCCTAAACGATATCGCTGCTGCTGAGTTTGGTGAGCATAACGACATCGAAGCCGTGATCCGTAAAGTGATCCCATACATGGCGGCTGGCGTATCAGTCCCCGTTTCTTCTTAATTAAAAGGTCTTGATAATGTTGACGATTATAATTCTTGCCCTGATAGCCATTATCGTGTTGTTTGCGGTGAAAAATATCCGGATGCAGTTTATTACCCGCCCAGTTTTTAGTTTTTTCAAGAAGGTCTTGCCGCCACTTTCAGATACCGAGCGCGAAGCGATGGAAGCCGGTGATGTCTGGTGGGAAGGGGAGTTATTCCGCGGAAATCCTAACTGGAATACCTTGCACAGCTACGGTAAACCGACACTGAGCGCTGAAGAAAAAGACTTTATCGATAATCAAGTAATGACAGCACTGACGATGATCGATGATTTCGACATAGTGCATAACCGTAAAGATTTACCGCCAGAGTTGTGGGAATACTTCAAGAAAGAAGGTTTCTTCGCCCTGATCATTCCGAAGAAATTCGGTGGTAAAGCTTTCTCTGCCTATGCTAACTCTACCATTGTCAGCAAATTAGCCAGCCGCAGCGTAAGCGCCGCAGTGACCGTAATGGTGCCGAACTCTTTAGGCCCTGGTGAGTTGTTGACCCATTATGGTACGAGTGAGCAGAAAGAACGTTGGTTACCTGCTTTGGCTAAAGGCGATGAAATTCCTTGTTTTGCGTTAACTGGTCCAGAAGCGGGCAGTGATGCCGGCGCTATACCTGATGTGGGTATTGTGTGCCGTGATACCTTCAATGGCGAAGAGATGCTCGGGCTAAAACTGACTTGGGATAAGCGTTATATCACGCTGGCGCCTGTAGCGACGGTTCTGGGTTTAGCCTTCCAAATGCGCGATCCAGAAGGTCTGCTTGGTGATAAGAAAAACTTAGGCATTACCTGTGCGTTGATCCCAACGGATCATCCTGGTGTGGTTATTGGTCGTCGTCATAATCCGCTAGGTATGGCGTTTATGAACGGTACCACCCAAGGTAAAGAAGTGTTTATCCCGCTGGATTGGATTATCGGTGGCCCTGAATTTGCTGGTAAAGGCTGGCGTATGCTGGTTGAGTGTTTGTCGGCGGGCCGCGGTATTTCATTACCTGCACTGGCAACGGCTTCTGGTCACATGGCGACGAAGACGACAACGGCTTACAGCTATGTGCGTCATCAGTTTGGTATGGCGATTGGCCAGTTTGAAGGTGTGCAAGAAGCGCTGGCACGTATTATTGCCAACACTTATCAGTTAGAAGCCGCACGCCGTTTAACGACTACGGGTATCGATCTTAAGGTGAAACCTTCGGTTGTGACTGCGATTGCTAAGTACCATATGACTGAATTAGGCCGTTCTGTGATGAACGATGCGATGGATATTCAATCAGGTAAGGGCATTCAATTAGGACCTAAAAACTATTTAGGCCACCCTTATATGTCGAATCCAATTTCGATCACTGTGGAAGGCGCGAACATTCTAACCCGCTCCTTGATGATTTTTGGTCAAGGTGCGACTCGCTGCCATCCTTACGTGCTTGCCGAAATGGAAGCCGCAGCGATGGAGAACCAACATGAAGCCTTAGAGCGTTTTGATGCGCTATTAATGGGCCACATGGGTTATGCCACGCGTAATGCTTTCAGTGCGTTGTTTAGTGCCTTAAGTGGTAGCCGTTTTGGCAGTGCGCCAGTGAGCG
Source organism: Shewanella sp. DAU305 (assembly GCF_026802235.1). NCBI lineage: Bacteria > Pseudomonadati > Pseudomonadota > Gammaproteobacteria > Alteromonadales > Shewanellaceae > Shewanella > Shewanella sp. DAU305. Next base: position 3,110,155 of record NZ_CP113808.1, on the reverse strand, counting down.
GTGAAACTAAGCAGTACTATAAAGATATGTCGCGTATTTCATCTGCATTAGCCTTAATGACGGATTTATCAATGCTGATCATGGGCGGCGATTTAAAACGCAAAGAAATGCTGTCGGCACGTATGGGTGATGTGCTCAGCCAGTTGTATTTAGGCTCAGCAACCTTGAAGCTATTTGAAGACAATGGCCGTCAACAGGACGATTTACCAGCAGTACGTTACGTAATGGCCAATCGTTTGCACTTAGCGGCTAAAGCACTGGAAGACACGATCCGTAACTTCCCGAGCCGTCCTGTGGCATGGTTACTGCGCGGCTTAATCTTCCCGCTGGGTAATCACTTCAATGCGCCGAGCGACAAAATGGCGACCGATTTAGTCGGCGGCATGTTGAAGCCTGGACCTGCTCGTGACCGTATTACCTTCCTATGTCCTGAATTTGAAGGAGATAAAGGCGGTATTGCAGAAGTTGAGCAAGCGTTTGTTGCGCAATATGCCTGTAAAGATATTTATAAAAAGCTGAAGAAAGCGCAGCGTGCCGGTGAACTGCCAGCCAAAGTGCCTAATCTCGTCTTGTTTGCAAAAGCACTCGAGACAGGTGTTATTACTGCTGATGAAGAGCAAAAATTGCAGCATGCTGATAAGCTGCGCTTAGCGGCAATTAATGTGAATGATTTCGAAGCGTTATAATGATTGATAGTGTTTGATGTGAGCGTTTAATGTTAGTGCGGTCTGGTCTAAGCGGTATTAAGTTCAATGATTACTCCGCTTGTGCGAGATAGGACCGCTGAGATTTCCCTCAGCAATGAGAGAACGGCAAATTAGCACCAACAGAAATCAGCACTTACAGATAACAGCATTTACAGAGAACTGCAGCTATAAAAAAACCACCTTCATGAGGTGGTTTTTTATTGGCTTTTTTCTAACGCGCTTTAGTCGTTAGATAAAGCTAAAGCAACTTAAGCTACGATCAACACTTTACAGGTGTTAGTGCCGCCAATCGTTTCCATTGCATCGCCTTTGGTCATCAGCACCATATCACCGCTATTCAAATAACCTGCAGCTGTTAATGCTTCTAACGCTTTTTGCGCTAGCTCATCAGCTGGGTGGATAGTTGAATCGAAGTAGATTGGTAACACGCCGCGGTACAAGGCCATTTTAGCCAGCGTTGTCGCGTGACGTGATAAACCTAAGATCGGCAGTGCAGAACTGATGCGCGACATCAATTGTGGTGTCGCACCTGATTCAGTTAAAGCAATAATCGCCTTAACACCTTCAAGGTGGTTAGCCGCATACATAGTCGATAGTGCAATCGTTTCTTCAACTGAAGTGAAACGCACATCTAATCTATGCTTAGACACAATCACACTTGGGTGAGATTCAGCGCCAATACAGACGTTTGCCATTGCCTTAACGGTTTCTTCTGGGAAGTCACCGGCAGCGGTTTCAGCTGATAACATCACAGCATCGGTACCATCAAGCACAGCGTTCGCCACGTCCATTACTTCGGCGCGGGTTGGCATAGGGCTTGAAATCATCGATTCCATCATCTGAGTGGCGGTGATGACGACTTTGTTCAGTTGGCGTGAACGGGCGATTAACTTCTTCTGCACTGCAACGAGTGCAGCATCACCAATTTCAACACCTAAGTCACCACGGGCAACCATGACAACGTCAGATGCTAAGATCACATCATCCATAGCCGCATCGGTCGCAACGGCTTCAGCGCGTTCAACTTTAGCCACGATCAAGGCATTACAACCGGCTTGACGGGCAAGATCACGGGCGTAATCTAAATCAGCACCACTGCGCGGGAACGAAACGGCTAAATAATCCACTTGGATCAATGCCGCAGTCAGAATGTCAGCTTTGTCTTTTTCGGTCAGCGCCGCAGCAGAAAGTCCACCGCCTTGCTTGTTAATACCTTTGTTGTTAGATAAAGGGCCTGCCACAGTCACTGTGGTGTGAACTTTACGGCCTTCAACACGCTCAACGCGCAATTGAACACGGCCATCATCTAACATCAAGATATCACCAACAGTCACATCATCAGGCAATTGCTTGTAATCGATACCCACTTGTGTCTCGTCGCCTTCACCTTTTGCTAACTCGGCATCAAGCACGTAGGCTTGACCTAACACCAGTTGCACTTTCTTATTGTCTTTGAAAGTAGAAACACGGATTTTAGGCCCTTGTAAGTCACCCAGAATAGCCACATGAACGCCCAACTCTTTAGCGATTTCGCGCGCTTGAGTGGCTCGTTTTAAGTGATCTTCTGGGGAACCGTGGGAGAAATTAAGACGTACAACGTTTGCACCTGCCGCGATGATGCGGCGTAGATTATCATCACGATCGGTAGCGGGACCTAGAGTGGTGACGATTTTGGTTCTGCGGAACATAAGGATACTCCGTTAAAGTTAAAAAAATCTTGGGTCTATATTACCATGCAATTCCAGATTATGTAGTAAAGTTACAATCAAATTGATCTAAAGTTATGTATGAAAATTGTGAGGTATCGCTGATATTTGCACGATAAATGGCTAGGTTAAGGATCAACACTAGCCATTTTTAGAAAAGGAAGTGAGTTACAGTATCGGATCTTTATTGATGCGAGACTCTTTTAACACCTCTTTCACTCGTTTCAAATTATCGCGGAAACGTGGGCCTCTACGTAAGGTAAAGCCGGTTGCCAATACATCTATAGTGACTAATTGGGCTAAACGCGAGGCCATAGGTAAATACATGTCGGTATCTTCTGGCACTTCCATTGTCACGGGCAGCGTACATTCCATCGACAAAGGCGAGTTGCGGGCGGTAATACCAATCACAGCTGCACCGTTTTCTCTTGCTAAACGTGCTATCTCAATCAATGACTTAGTGCGGCCTGTGTGGGAAATTAATACAACAACATCACCTTCATTGCTGTTGATACAGCTCATGCGTTGCATTAGAACATCGTCAAAACAGATGACAGGCACATTAAAGCGGAAGAATTTATTTTGGGCGTCATGGGCAACAGAAGCGGATGCGCCTAGGCCGAAAAAGGAAATAGTCTTAGCTTGAGTGAGTATATCAACCGCTTTGTTTATGGCTGAAATATCTAAACTTTGACGTGCGGTATCAAGTGAAGCCATTGAAGATTCAAAGATTTTTGTCGTATACGACTCAGTCGAATCATCTTCTTCAACGTGGCGGCTCACATAAGGAGTACCGTTCGCAAGACTTTGCGCTAGATGTAACTTAAAATCAGGGAAGCCTTTAGTATCTAAGCGGCGGCAGAAACGATTCACAGTAGGTTCACTGACATCTGCCATCTTAGCCAGTGTGGCGATGCTAGAATGTATAGCTGTCTGTGGTGATGCTAAGATCACCTCTGCAACTTTGCGTTCTGATTTACTAAAATGGGTGAGGCTTTTTTGAACCTTTTCTAGGGTATTCATACGCGTATGTCCGCTAAATTGAGAATGTAATTTTATTTATTTTTGTTTTGTGGAGACAGATCAAGGCTGGCGGCCCACAAAGAGACTCTATGTAGTAACTTTTCAGTACAATTTTGAAATAAGACTTTACTACCTTCAGTAATTTAAGCACAAAAAGCATATCAGATTAATGCTGTAAGTGCCTAGTTAGCTAGAATGTTAATATTTATAAAAATAGATGCATTTAACAAATTCTGTTGTTATATTACAACAAAAGTGTGGATTTCTTCATCGACATGAAGGGACACGACATACAAAGGAGATCGTAACGCAATGGGCAAAACAACATCAGGCGCCAAAGCTTGTGACTTCGTACTCTTTGGTACTAAAGGCGATTTGGCACGACGCAAGTTGTTACCTTCTTTATACCAGCTAGATAAAGCTGAACTTCTCGATAAAGATACGAAAGTGATCGGTGTCGCGAAAGACGAGTTTACTCAAGATGAGTTTATCGAATTAGTCACGCTTGCATTAAATACCTTCGTGAAAGAGCCTTTGTGCGAAGAGACTCTCCAACGTTTCCTGTCCCGCTGCCACTATATAGGCACTAACTTTACCGATTCAGCGGGCTACAGTGCCTTCCATGAACTGCTCAAACCAGAAGAGCGCGTCATGGTCAGTTACTTTGCTACGCCACCGGCGATATTCGGCGACATTTGCCGTTGTTTGCATGAACAAGATCTTATCCATCCTGATTCACGCGTGGTGCTCGAAAAGCCAATCGGCTCAGATTTAGACTCTTCTCGCGTTATCAATGATCAAGTTTCCGCTTACTTCAAAGAACGTCAGGTTTACCGTATCGACCATTACTTAGGTAAAGAAACCGTACAGAACTTGATTGCCCTGCGTTTTGCCAACTCTTTATTTGCCTCTAAGTGGGACAACCGTACGATTGACCACGTCCAGATTACGGTAGCAGAAGAAGTGGGTATCGAAGGCCGTTGGGGTTACTTCGACAAAGCGGGTCAGATGCGCGACATGATCCAAAACCATTTGCTGCAAGTATTAACGCTGGTTGCTATGGATCCACCGGTCAACTTAGACGCTGACAGTATACGTGATGAAAAAGTTAAAGTGCTTAAATCACTGCGTCCGATTAATTCTGACAATGTGTATGAAAATACCGTGCGCGGTCAGTACAGTGCGGGTTTCTTAAAGGGCAGCCCAGTACCGGGTTATTTAGAAGAAGAAGGCGCCAACCTTCAATCACACACAGAAACCTTTGTGGCGATTCGTGTGGATATCGACAACTGGCGTTGGGCGGGCGTACCTTTCTATTTACGTAGCGGTAAACGTATGCCGTTTAAGAGCTCTGAAATTGTGGTGTATTTCAAAAACCCACCACATAACTTGTATCGCTCAAGCTACCGTAATCTGCCACCGAACAAGCTGACGATTCGTCTGCAACCCCATGAAGGGGTTGAAATCCAGATGATGAACAAAGTGCCAGGTTTGGAGCAAAAACAACGTTTACAAACCACTAAACTCGATTTGAGTTTCTCCGATACCTTCAAAAATGAACGTATCGCCGATGCCTACGAGCGTCTATTACTCGAAGCCATGCTCGGTAATCAAGCGCTGTTCGTGCGCCGCGACGAAGTCGAGCAGGCATGGACTTGGGTGGATGGCATTATCCAATCGTGGGAACAAAGCAACGAAAAACCAAAACCTTATCCTGCGGGCACTTGGGGTCCAGTTGCATCAGTTGCTTTGATCACCAAAGATGGCCGTTCGTGGGACGAGTAGGAGACTTTGATGATTAAAGAAACCGTATTCAAATCTTTCGATACGCCAAGTGCGCTAGAACAGCAACTGGCCAGCAAGATTGCGAGCCAGTTACAGGAAGCCGTCGATGCCCGCGGAAAAGCGAGCCTAGTGGTTTCCGGTGGTTCGACGCCGCTTAAGTTATTTCAACTATTGAGCATGAAGTCCATCGATTGGAGTGATGTTTATATCACTCTCGCCGATGAGCGCTGGGTTGAAGCCGACGCCGATGCGTCTAATGAACGTCTAGTGCGTGAACATTTATTACAAAACCGTGCGGCAAATGCCAAATTCCGCGGTTTAAAAAACATGTTTTCGACCGCAGAAGCGGGCGCCGATATGGCCGCCGAGTCTTTGTCTAATTTCCCTCGTCCTTTTGATGTGGTGGTATTAGGTATGGGTAACGATGGTCATACTTGTTCTTGGTTTCCCTGTAGCGCTGAGCTTGATAATGCGCTCACAACCCAAGCCCTGTGCGTGGCGACTAACCCCACCACAGCGCCCCACGCCAGGATCACGCTCTCTAAGAGTGCGATTCTGAACAGCAGACAAATTTATCTGCACTTGGTCGGGGAACAGAAATTATCCGTATATCGTCAAGCGTTAGAAAGTGATGATGTCCATGCTATGCCTATCAGAGCCGTATTAGCGCAGCGTAAAACGCCCGTTGATGTGTTCTGGAGCGCTTAAGGAGTCAAGATGCACTCAGTAGTTCAAGCTGTTACCGACAGAATTATTGCCCGTAGCAAAGCGTCACGTGAAGGTTATCTCGCCGCATTGAATGATGCCCGTAACCATGGTGTACACCGTAGCTCATTGAGCTGTGGCAACTTAGCCCATGGTTTTGCCGCCTGTAATCCAGACGACAAAAATGCATTGCGTCAATTGAATAAGGCGAACATCGGCATAGTGACGGCATTTAACGACATGTTATCTGCGCACCAACCCTATGAAAGCTATCCTGAATTGCTTAAAAAAGCCTGTCAGGAAGTCGGCAGTGTTGCACAAGTGGCGGGCGGTGTTCCGGCCATGTGTGACGGTGTGACTCAAGGTCAACCCGGTATGGAATTGAGCTTACTGAGTCGTGAAGTGATTGCTATGGCAACGGCAGTGGGCTTGTCTCACAACATGTTTGATGGCGCTTTACTGCTCGGCATTTGCGATAAAATCGTTCCTGGTTTGCTTATCGGCGCCTTAAGCTTTGGTCACTTACCTATGTTATTCGTGCCTGCTGGGCCGATGAAATCAGGTATCCCTAACAAAGAAAAAGCCCGTATTCGTCAGCAATTTGCCCAAGGTAAAGTGGATCGCGCGCAACTGCTTGAAGCAGAAGCCCAGTCTTACCACAGTGCAGGAACTTGTACCTTCTACGGCACGGCAAACTCGAATCAGCTGATGCTTGAAGTGATGGGGCTGCAGTTACCAGGCTCGTCATTTGTGAATCCTGATGATCCACTGCGCGAAGCCTTAAACAAGATGGCGGCTAAGCAAGTGTGTCGTTTAACCGAAATGGGTACCCAATATACCCCAATCGGTGAAGTGGTCAGTGAAAAGTCTGTGGTTAACGGCATTGTGGCACTTTTGGCTACTGGCGGTTCTACTAACTTGACTATGCACATCGTCGCCGCGGCTAGAGCTGCCGGTATTATCGTGAACTGGGATGATTTTTCTGAGTTATCCGATGCAGTGCCATTAGTGGCGCGCGTGTATCCAAACGGTCACGCCGATATCAACCATTTCCACGCTGCAGGCGGAATGGCGTACTTAATCAAAGAATTACTTGATGCGGGTCTATTGCATGAAGATGTGAATACCGTTGCGGGCTTTGGTTTACGCCGTTATACCCAAGAGCCAAAACTGCTCGACGGTGAACTGCGCTGGGTCGATGGTCCAACGACAAGTTTAGATACCGAAGTATTAACTTCAGTCGCATCTCCTTTCCAAGGTAACGGTGGTTTGAAATTACTGAAAGGTAACTTGGGCCGCGCTGTGATCAAAGTATCGGCAGTACAAGCACAACATCGTGTCGTTGAAGCGCCCGCTGTAGTCATTGACGATCAAAACAAACTCGATGCCTTGTTCCAAGCCGGTGCTTTGGATAGAGATTGTGTGGTTGTGGTTAAAGGCCAAGGTCCGAAAGCTAATGGTATGCCAGAGCTGCATAAATTAACCCCATTATTGGGCACGCTTCAGGACAAAGGCTTTAAAGTCGCGTTGCTGACCGACGGTCGTATGTCTGGCGCGTCGGGTAAAGTCCCTGCAGCCATTCACTTGACGCCGGAAGCCTTAGATGGCGGCTTAATTGCCAAAGTCCAAGATGGCGACTTGATCCGTGTCGATGCGTTAACAGGTGAACTGAGCCTGCTGGTCTCAGAAGCAGAACTGGCCACCAGAACCGCGGGAATAGTGGATTTACATCGCTCACGTTATGGCATGGGCCGCGAGTTATTTAGTGCGCTACGTTCCAATCTAAGCAGTCCAGAAACTGGTGCGCGTTGTACTAATGCCATCGATGAACTTTATTAATACAAAGGAAGAATAACGCAATGCTTGAGAATAACTGGTCACTACAGCCACAAGATATTTTTAAACGCAGCCCTATTGTTCCTGTTATGGTGATTAACAAGATTGAACATGCGGTGCCATTAGCCCGAGCACTGGTTGCCGGCGGCATTAGTGTGTTAGAAGTGACTTTGCGTACACCTTGCGCACTCGAAGCTATCACTAAAATCGCCAAAGAAGTGCCTGAGGCCTTAGTGGGCGCTGGTACTATCTTAAACGAAGCACAGCTTGATCTTGCGATTGCCGCGGGTGCGCAGTTTATTATTACCCCAGGCGCTACAGTTGAACTGCTCAAAGCGGGTATGCATGGTCCTGTACCATTGATCCCAGGCGTTGCGAGCATTTCAGAAGTGATGACGGGTATGGCGCTTGGTTACACCCACTTTAAATTTTTCCCAGCCGAAGCCTCGGGTGGTGTGGATGCACTGAAGGCCTTCTCGGGACCGCTTGCGGATATTCGCTTCTGCCCAACAGGTGGCATTACGCCAAGCAGCTATAAAGATTATTTAGCGCTGAAAAACGTCGATTGTATTGGTGGCAGCTGGATTGCGCCAACGGATGCAATGGAACACGGCGATTGGGATCGTATCACTCAGCTTTGTAAAGACGCCATCGGCGCTTTATAAGTCGAGCTTGAAATAGCGACAAAAATAAAAAACCACCGCAAGGTGGTTTTTTGTCTTTCATCTTTCATCTTTCATCTTTCGCCTTTGATAAAGAATGGCTGTGATAGCTGGCGCTATAGAAAGTCTAGCATTTATAGAAACTCGCACATTTACAAACGGTCTGGCTTCATAGCAAGTCGGGCCGCGCAATGTCTGCTTGCCTACATTTCCTTGCTCAGTTCCACATTTGAGCCGGCTTTCGGGCTAAATAGCTGTTGATACAGTCGCCCCGCAAACTCATCTGTCATCCCCGAAATATAGTCCGCCAAGACCCTGTGGCTGTTTAAGCCTTGTTGCTCACTTTCGCGCCAGCGCTCTTGGGTGTTCAGTGGCAGTAAACGTTCTGGATCGGAAGCGAAGGCTTCGAATAAACCCATCACAATTTGCTGGCCTTTATATTCGAGCATTTGGATCTCAGGTTTACGGATCACGTATTTATAAACCAGTTGCTTGAGCACATTGAGCGCAATGGCAAATTCCGGCTCTAAGGTCGCATTAAAGCGCAATAATGGTTCTTCGAACACGTCATCTTCTGAGATAACAATAGCGGTGACAAAGCCATTAACGAGTGTGCCTATGGCATCTTTACGCAGATGATGCTCATGGGAAAACAGCTTATTGCCAATATCGGCAAGCTCTTGTCGTATCCACGCATCGCCGCTGTTTGTGAGTGTCGGCGCCACATCTTGATGCCACTGCGATGCCGTGACTATGCCCATCACAATCGCATCTTCGAGATCGTGCACTGCATAGGCGATATCATCTGCCAGTTCCATTATCGAGCAATCGAAGGATTTAAACTGAGTGCGCAGATGTGGATAGTGGTGCAGGGCGGGGTGTGAACCTTGCTGCGTCGAGGTAAAACGACTGCGGTCTGCCTCAGATAACGGCTCAAGCACCCAAGCGAAAATGTCGTTATCATCGTCGAAAATGCCCTTAACCGGCGGCCATTGTGACGGTTTGAGCTGTCTATGGTTGGTGATTTCATTATGTTCACCCGCGACAAATAGCTTCGAGTACGGCGCGGGGTATTTCAAAATCCCGAGCATGGTACGCCGACACAAGTTCATCCCAAAATCTAAGGTGTAAGGCTCAAGTTTCGATAAAATACGAAAAGTTTGGCCATTGCCTTCAAAACCGCCGTGGTTGCGCATCATGTAATTCAATGCGACTTCACCGCCGTGACCGAAGGGTGGATGACCAATATCGTGGGCTAAACACAAGGACTCTAATAGGCTCATAGAGCAAAGCAGCTGCTTATGTTGTGGATATTTGCGTCTGAGCTGGGCGGCTATGCCGGTGCCAATTTGCGAGACTTCGAGTGAGTGGGTTAATCGAGTGCGATAGAAGTCATTCATGCCAACGCCGAGCACTTGGGTTTTGGCCTGCAGGCGGCGAAAGGCGGCGGAGTGGAGAATACGCGCCCTGTCTCTTTGGTAAGGGCTGCGGTGATCGTTACGCCGTTGTTTATCTTCACCATGACGGCGTTCTTGCCAAACACTTGAAGTCATATGCATTCCTAGCGAGAGTGGAAAATCAAAGCATCTTGTTAATTTCGTCTAAATTCAAGGTGAAACTGGGCACAAAGCAGTTCATAAAATACTGTACTGCGGGGTCAGGATTTGTCGCCAGCATGTCTTCGAGGCGCTTACGGGCGGTGTTGAACTCACTGTTGCCAGCACGGTTTTCTTCAAGACATTTAAGGTAAGCACACAGAGTATCAGCGGATTTCACTATGGTCTTGTAAACGGGATCGGCGTAATCACTGATGAACAGACTACGATAATCCTCTTTAAATTCCTCAGGCACCATATCCAGCATGCGCTGCTCGGCAATCGCCTCAATTTTTTTATACTCGGCTTCGATTTCTTTGTTGAAGTATTTCACCGGCGTCGGTAAGTCACCCGTGAGGATTTCACTGGCATCGTGAAAAATCGCCAGACTTGTAGCTTGATGGGGATCAAGCGTCGTGCCGAACTTTTTGTTGCTGATGATCACCAGTGCATGGGCCACCATGGCAACTTGCAGCGAGTGTTCTTGAACATTTTCAGTGCGAACGTTGTACATCAAAGGCCAGCGTTGGATAAGTTTCATTCGAGCTAAATGGGCAAATAAGTGACTCATAGTTTTCCTGTTAATTCGAGGGCCAGCGTTGGATAAGCGTCATTCGTGTTCTAAAAACGGCACATAAATGACTCTTAGTTTGCCTGCTAATGAGTGAGTAGAAAGGCGACAAGCTGCATTGGAAGACGTGACACGCGTTGAATAAGCAGTATTGACGCTAATGAAGTCTTAGATTATCACAGCCTTGGGTGACACGTGAGTATGAGCGTGGAGGATTTGTCGAAATCGCTAAAAATAAAGCGACCACTAGGATCGCTTTATGACTCAAACCGTTAGCCGAGGCTAAACCTACTGCCGATAGTTTTCGAGGAAGGCGCCAAACTCGGTAAATGCTTTTTTCAGATCTTCTTTATAGGGTAAGAAAACCACTCGCAAATGGTCGGGCTCAGGCCAATTAAAGGCGGTGCCGTGCACTAACAGAATTTTCTTTTCTCTGAGTAAATCCAGCACTAAGCGCTCATCATCCCGCAGATTGAATTTCTTCATATCCAGTTTAGGGAAAGCATAGAGTGCGCCCTTAGGCTTTTTCACGCTCACGCCCGGGATTTGATTAAGCAATTCGTAACAGGCATCCCGTTGAACTGTCAGGCGACCTTTAGGTAATATCAGCTCGTTAATACTCTGATAACCGCCGAGCGCGGTTTGAATCGCATGTTGATTGGGCACGTTTGCACACAGGCGCATCGAGGACAGCATCTCTAAACCTTCGATATAGCTCTTCGCTGCTTTAAGATTGCCAGACAACATCATCCAACCGACGCGAAATCCCGCTGCGCGATAAGCCTTTGATAGACCATTGAAGGTAACAGTTAAAATATCGTCCGACAGGCCAGCAGCAGGAACATGCTTGGCTTCGTCATACAAAATTTTGTCGTAAATTTCATCGGCAAATAAAATCAAACTGTGTTCACGGCAAAGCTCAACAACTTGCAGCAGTAATTCTTTGCTGTAAACCGCGCCCGTAGGATTGTTCGGGTTGATCAGCACAATACCGCGGGTACGCGATGAAATTTTGCTTTTAATGTCGTTGAGATCGGGGAACCAGTCCGCTTCTTCATCGCAACGATAATGCACCGCTTTACCGCCGGCGAGATTGGCCGCCGCCGTCCACAGTGGATAGTCAGGCGAGGGGATTAAAATTTCATCATCGGTGTTAAGCAAACCTTGCATCGCCATCATAATGAGTTCAGAGACGCCGTTGCCTATATAGATATCTTCGATATCGACACCAAAAATCCCCTGAGCTTGATAATGCTGCACTATGGCCTTGCGGGCAGAGAATAATCCTTTTGACTCACAGTAGCCTTGGGCACTGGGTAGATTAAGGATCACATCGCGCACAATTTCCTCCGGCGCTTCGAAACCGAAGGGGGCGGGATTACCAATGTTAAGTTTGAGGATCCGATGACCCTCGTCTTCTAAACGTCTGGCTTCCTTGTGCACTGGGCCGCGGATGTCATAGCAAACGCTATCCAGCTTGTTGGATTTGATGATAGGACGCATTTACACCTCGGAACATGCATAAAGTTTTGGCTTAAGTTAGCGCACCATAACGAAATTTCACTGTAGATGAAAGGGGGGAGCAGCACAGAATGGGACTTTTTTTGTAAATACCACTTAGTTAAATATGCTTTAACAGTCAATTAATGAAATAAGAACAAGTTTTATATTCTGACTTTTAGAGGCTTTTAAGAGTGTTTAGCTAATGCTGACGGTAAATAAAACCTGCTTTACGTGTTTTTTGGATGTAGGAAGAAAATAATCACGCTTGATGGAAATGCATTTTCAGTGGTTGACGGCTATTTCGTTTTATTTGTTTGTCCTATAAATCTTAGTAGGGGAAAAGTGTATTTTAGCAAAAGCTTAATGATTGATTTTTAATCACAGTTCCTCGATAAGATCAACTTATGCAAGCTGTATATGACCTTGTGATAAATAGGCATATTTATTGAATGCTTATTAAGCTGAGAGGATCATAAACGGTTTCGTTGCGAGTGAGTTAAAAGACTTTAAAGTCATGATGTTATATTGATTTTGTTTGCAGCCGTTAAAATTATTTTCAATCAAGTTAAATTTATAGTTGACTCAATATTCGATGCGCTTTATTTTCTGCGCGATGTTTTTGGCAAGGCACCTCAGATAGCAAGCAATTCGCGGGTTTTATCTTCAGGGTTAGTCATCATGAAGCAGCTGTGTTGACGTTCTGAATCATGTTGATTTCAGACGTTATTCTAAAACCATTTGCCTTTTAGGCGATTTATTTAGAGGACCTAAGTGCATGTCTGAACCGACAGCGTTAAGTCTCATCCCACCTTTGGTGGTATTGGTGTTAGCTATTTGGTTACGCCGTCCCATTTTATCTCTGATCATAGGTGCGGTAACCGGTTTCCTGTTACTCGATCCCAGTCAAGTCTTAAACAATTTTGCCAGTGTGTCATTGAAGGTCATGGCCGATGAAACCATAGGTTGGTTGATTCTGGTGTGTGGTGGTTTTGGTGCGCTGATTGCGCTTTTGGTCCGCACTGGCGGCGCATTAGCGTTTGGTCGTAATGCACTGAGATTTGCTAAGGGTCCCAAATCTTCCCTGTTGATGACGTTTATTCTTGGGATCGTGATTTTTATTGATGATTATCTCAATGCGCTGACCGTGGGTGAAACCATGAAGCGTGTAACGGATAAATTTAAAGTGTCCCGTGAGATGCTCGCTTATGTCGTGGATTCCACTGCCGCGCCTGTGTGCGTGTTAGTGCCATTGTCGACCTGGGCAGTATTCTTTGGTGGGTTATTGGTCGATAATGGTGTGGCGGCCGAAGGTCAGGGCATTGCTGTCTACATGCAAGCGATTCCTTATATGCTCTACGCTTGGTTAGCCGTGGCTATGGTGCTACTTGTAGTATTAGGCATAGTGCCTGCCATTGGCCCTATGAAAACTGCGCAGCTGCGCGCCGCCCAAGGCGAGCCAGCAGAAGCTCAAGTGGATTTTGACCAAGTGCAAACCTCGGACGAATATGCGGTTAAAGCTATCGAAGAGGAATTTAAGCACGCCGATAATCATGGCAAACTGCATAACTTTTTAGTGCCGATAGGTCTGTTAGTGGCTTTTACTGTGTACTTTGATATCGACGTGTGGAAAGGCTTGCTGGCGACTTTAGTGATCACTATCCCTTATTATGCTGTGCAGCGTTTGATGCCGTTATCCGAGATGATGGACCAGATGATTGATGGCTTTAAGAGCATGTTACCGGCGATTAGCACTGTGATTGCGGCATTTGTGTTTAAGGACGTATGCGATCAGTTATTACTGCCGCAGTACGTGATTGAATCCTTAAGCCCGTTTATGACACCTAAATTGCTGCCTGCTGTGGTGTTTTTATCCATGGCGATCCTCGCGTTTGCGACGGGTTCGAGCTGGGGCATTTTTGCGGTGACCATTCCTATCGTGATGCCATTAGCGCAATCGGTGGGCGCGGATATCCCATTAGTGATTGGTGCCTTGTTGTCGGCATCATCATTTGGTAGCCAAGCGTGCTTCTACTCAGATTCAACCGTATTGGCCGCACAAGGCTCTGGTTGTAACTTAGTGAGCCATGCAGTGACTCAGTTACCTTATGCGCTGATCGCCGCTATACTGGCGTTTATCGGCTTTATCGTGATTGCGTAAATACTTTCATGATTAGAATAAGAAACCAGCTGCGGCTGGTTTTTTTATGTCTGCCGTCATTGGGTTTAGCGGTTAAAGTGGGGGAAAGCCGAGTGGAGAGTGGCTAGGCTTGAACTAGGATAACCGTGATTACACTCTTAAATGAAGACGCTCAGCTGATGTCAAATTATATTTTACGGAATTGTCATTTATATTTTACATATTTCATCGTTGCCATGTAGCTTTTCAAATCAAAGCCTGATTATACTTTGCATCCTTCATGGTGTTATTTTCAACATTAGTGGCAAACGAATCAAATGGACTCAACCCTTCTTACTGCGTTTTTCCAGCATGGCACAATACGTGATGTCGAATGTTTATTCCCTGATATCTCAGGCTATCCAAGGGGGAAGCTCATGCCAGCCCGAAGCTTTGCTCAGGGTGCTGAGTTACGTATTGCCCAAGCGATTTCGATGCAGGCGATTACCGGTGAGTATTCCTACGATCCTATTTTCCCCGATGCTGATCCTGATCTGTTACTCGTCCCCGATTACAGCACCCTAAAAATGATCCCGTGGAGCACAGTGCCGCGCGCATTTGCCATCCATGACTGTGTGTTGCTCGATGGCAATTTATGTCCATTTGCGCCGCGCTCCATTTTAAAAAATGTGTTGGCCCGTTACCAAGCCCTTGGGTTAACGCCCGTGGTGGCCCCTGAGATTGAGTTTTATCTGACTGAAGCCAATGCCGATCCGAGTGCGCCGTATCAGGCGCCCATTTCAAAAAGTGGCCGAGCTGAAAACGGTCAATCTGCGTTTAGCATGAATATGCTCAATGAACTCGCGCCATTTTGGGATGAGTTTAATGCCGCGATCGATGCGATTGGGATCAAAGGTGATACTTGGATCCATGAGATGGGGCTATCGCAATATGAAATTAACTTAGTGCATGGCGATCCGCTGGCCTTAGCAGATCAAGCTTTTATGTTTAAATACGCGGCGAAAGAAATCGCCATTAAACATGGCTTGAACGCGATTTTTATGGCGAAACCCATAGCAGGCCAACCCGGCAGTTCTATGCATCTGCACCAAAGTGTTGTGGATGATAAAGGCAACAATATTTTCAGCCATGCAGATGGTAGTGACACTGAACGTTTTCACCATTACATCGGCGGATTACAAAAGTATCTACCTGATTTAATGTTGTTATTCGCACCCAATATCAATTCATTCCGACGTTACATTTCCGGCAGCCAAGCGCCGATTAATTTAAGCTGGGGCGTAGATAACCGCACCACAGGCTTACGTGTGCCATTGAGTGCTCCGGTGGCGCGACGGGTAGAGAATCGCATTGCGGGCGCCGATGCCAATCCGTATTTGATGATTGCGGCATCTTTGGCTGCGGGACTTGCGGGAATGGAAGAAAAACTATCCCCAAGCGCGCCTGAAACCGGTAGTGCTTATGAGAGCAGCCATGACTTAGCGCGGACATTTCTCGCCGCGTTAACGCAAATGCGCCAAAGTGATTCGGCACGACGCTTACTTGGGGATGATTTTGTCACGGGTTTTGTGTCAGTGAAGGAGATTGAGTTTCAAAGTTATTTGAGTGAGATAGGTGCTTGGGAGCGACGTTTCTTAGGGCCGCAATGCTAGTACTTATTTGCTGAGGGGATGTTGCTGGATAACGCTTTATCCCTTAAGTGACTCGACATCCCACAAATCCGCGACTAAAAAACAGCAACAAAAAAGCCAGTGCAAGCACTGGCTTTTCTTCGTCTGGAAACGAGAAGGGCGATTAAACGCGCTTCTTGAATTCGCCAGTACGAGTATCGATTTCAATCTTGTCGCCAACTTTCACGAAGTCAGCAACAGTAACAGTGCCGCCGCCAGTGATAGTTGCAGGCTTCATCACTTTACCTGAAGTATCGCCACGAGCTGAAGGCTCAGTGTAGATCACTTCACGTACGATAGTGGTTGGCATTTCAACAGAGATAGCTTTGCCATCGTAGAAAGTCACTTGGCAAGTTTCTTCCATACCGTCAACGATATAAGCCGCTGCATCACCTAAGTTTTCAGCTTCTACGTCGTATTGGTTATATTCTGCATCCATGAATACAAACATAGGATCAGCAAAGTAAGAATAAGTACAATCAAGACGATCTAGGATGATGTCTTCTAACTTATCTTCACCTTTGAAAGTCGTTTCAGTACCAGAGTTAAGCAGTAAGTTTTTCAACTTTAACTTAACGATAGCAGCGTTACGGCCAGAACGAGTTGTTTCAGTTTTCTGCACAACCCATGGGCTGCCATCTAACATGATCACGTTACCAGGACGGATTTCATGAGCAGTTTTCATTACACTATTTCCTATATTTAGATTTTTCTGTTTTCGCGCAGTATCTTAGCTGTTTTTAACGAACTGAACTAGTCGAGTAGCGAGATCTGCAGCATTTAATGCATTAATTGGCCATTGTTTAGCATGGTGCAACAAGGGCAAATTAACAGGATTAAGGTTTTGCCAGTGAAGGCTCACGGCAGATTGCTGTGCTTGGTTGAACGCAAGATTCAATTCAGACCAATAACAAGCAATTTTAGGTGGCAGATTATCGCAGTAAAGTTTGAGAAAAGCTTCTAATTTTACGAGGTGATAATCATCTTCTTGGGGATAAATGTGCCAAATGAAGGGTTTTGCGGCCCATTGAGCGCGTAAAAAGGAATCTTCACCGCGCACGATATTAAAATCGCAGCTCCAGAGCAGACGATCAAACCCCTGTTGGTCTGTCATGGGTAAAATATGCAGGGTTAAATTGCCATAATTTATCTGCTGACCCGGCACTAGCGCGGCAATATCACAGGGCAGTAACTGCGTCAGACTGTTTAAGCTGCGACCCTTGGGAATAAGCGCATGGATTTTCTCGGCCGATTGCTGCCATAACTCGCATAACGCCGGCAGTGCCTCGGTTTCATAGCTAAAGATGCTAATCACAGTATCTTGAGCCTCAATCCCCTTAAGACCTAGCTGACTAAAAAGCTGTAATTTGTTAGCTGAGTTAGCTTGCCAAGCATCGCGCTCGGCAAACAAATCTTGCTCGCAGATGAGCCCACCGGTTTTTGCGCCAAAGCCCGGGAAGTAAAAATACTTCTTTAAACCATTGGCTTGTAATGAAGGCAAACCATGGCAGCCTTCGACCCAATCCTCAGCGCTTAAATATTCTAAATTCAACCAGATAGGCACAGATCTGGGGTCGTTCTGATGTAAATAAACTAACTGTTCTTTTACCTGTTCGGGTAATTCACAGGCAAAGGCTTCGATGAGCACAGCTCCTGCGACAAACGCTACGGGTAAAGGCTTAGTCCAATGAAGAATATTCACACCATTGAAGCTTTGAACGACTATTAGTGGATCGAGTGTCGGTAAGATATGCGAGAAGCTTGCGAGGTCGTCGACCCACAAATTAACGGGAATGCGGTATTCATTAGCCATTTGTTTGGCTAAACGCCAAGTGACGCCAATATCGCCGTAGTTATCGACGACGGTACAAAAGATATCCCAATGAGTGCAGCGGGGTGTGTTGGTCATGAGTGCGGTAAGTCGTTATTCTTAGTCAGAAATATAAGCATAAAAAAAGCGGCGTTAAGGCCGCTTTAATCGAATGGTTAGCCCAATTAGTCTTCTAATTCAGCTAAGCACATTTCTTCGTAAATTTGCTTAACCCAAGCATCAACGCGTTCTTCGGTCAGTTCTGGCTGACGATCTTCATCGATACCTAAACCAATAAAGTGGTCGTCATCAACTTGACCTTTAGAGGCTTCGAAGTTGTAGCTTGAAGTTGGCCAGTGACCAATGATGATACCACCACGCGCCTGAACGATATCGCCAACCATGCCCATGGCATCAAGGAAATACTCAGCGTAGTCTTCTTGATCACCACAACCAAAAATAGCGACAAGTTTGTCAGTAAAATCAATTTGCTCTAGTTCAGGGAAGAAATCATCCCAGTCACATTGAGCTTCGCCGTAATACCAGGTCGGGATGCCGAACAGCAGCAAGTCATACTCTGCAATCTGTTCTTTGGTACTTTTGGCGATATCTTTCACCTCAACCATTTTTTTACCCAGTTTTTTCTGGATCATCTTGGCTACGGCTTCGGTGTTACCTGTGTCGCTACCGAAAAAAAGACCTACAGTTGCCATTGTCTATCCTTTAATGTCTAGTTCACTTATTACGTTAATCTTGCTGGTACTCGTTCAGCACTCAACTTGTTGCTGAAGAATTAATTCGATTAACTGGCTACGGCTGATGTTACTGGCCAATGCCTGCTCATTCAAGGCGTCATACAAATCTTGTGACACCTTTAACTCTATTCGCTTTAATCCGTTGGCTTTATCGCGCTGGATTTGATTGCGTTTGTTGACCTTAAGCTGCTGGCTACGGGACAAAGGATTACTTCGTGGGCGGCCCCGGCGCTTTTCATTGGCAAAAAGGTCAATGGTGGTTCTGTCTGTCGCTTCTTTTGCCATGTTCTTATTGTTAACCGATCCCTGAGCCTTCCCAAGTGATCTGGATAATACCTTTTACAATAAACCCGGCGCAGCCGAGAAATAACACTAACCAAACAATAAATCGACCAAATTTCGGCACGTTACCTTGTTTAAGCACATCGTGGATGGCCATGCCGATAAAGAAAAATATCGAGGCAAAAAACAGGTTCAGGCCGATGGTTTCAATTTGTTCCATGTACTGAGATAACATACTTTCTTAGTCCTCGAGAGTGTTCTAAGGCCAAAAGAGGCGCGAATATATCACATCAAGATGGCGGCTGCCATATGCTTTAGGTCGAGTTTGCTGCTGATTTACATTGCTTGTTTGTCAATAAATTCAGACACAATCCGGTTAAAGATGGCGGGTTTCTGTGCATGTAACCAATGACCACAGCCTTCGAGGGTTTTCGCCTGCGCCGCAGGGAATTGCGCCATGATAGCGCTTCTGTGCTCACCAGTGACATAATTTGAGTCACCGCCGCGAATAAATAGACTCGGGCCCCTATAGCTTTGCACTGGATTCGGCGCCTGATTGTGCCAACCAATAATGTTGGGGTAACAAGCCTTTAGACCACTTAAGTTCAGCTTCCAACGAAAGCCAGTGTCGGTACGTTGCAGGTTTTTGAGTAAAAACTGCGCGGTGGCTTCGTCGATACCTTTGTCTATTAAGTGGTTAAGGGCAAAGCGTCTGTCGGTATGACCTTCTAAGGGCAGACTTTCTAATGCGGCAAACACTAAGTCATGTCTTGGCTCATAGGCGACTGGGGCAATATCTGCTGCCACCATGCTGATAATGCGCTCTGGATGAGCTAACGCTGTCGCCATGGCGATTTTACCGCCCATGGAGTGACCCACAATATGGGCGCGTTCAATAGCCAGTTCGTCGAGTAATGCGACCATGGCCGTGGCGAGGCGAGGGTAATCCATCTCATCCCAATGCTCACTTAAACCATGATTGGGCACATCGACACGAATAACCTGATACTGGCTTTCTAATACTTGCCCTAGGCCTTTGAGGTTATCTAGGTTGCCGAACAAGCCGTGGATCAAGAGTACTGCGGGTCCTTGGCCTGTAGAAACAAAGTTCATAGTGATTCCTGTTGGATGTGTTTAGCTTAACGTGGCGCGAATTGTGCCCTTAATGCCGTTGGCTTGACAAGTCAGTTGCTACTTTGGCGTGTATGCGGCTATGAACTTGGGCGCTTTTTCGGCAATTGTCGATTATCTGCTAGTTTGCTGTGCTATTTCACGCATTTTTAGAATAATGGCGCTTTATCAGATTGATAGACATGGATACACTGGTAACCGATCGCAATGATCTGCCCCGATCGCTGTGGTACACTTTTTTCGGTTAAGCCTGTCGAATAACAAAGGATAATTAAGGTTATGAAATATATCGAAGTTGATGAAGAGCTCTATCGTCATATTGCCAGCAAAACAGAGCGTATTGGTGAGAGCGCCTCTGACATTCTTCGTCGATTACTCGGCCTGTCCGTCGATGCGGTCGAACCACCTCAGCCTTTGGCGATAAGCCAACCAAGTTTAGAGGCTGAGCCGATTCAAGCTGTGGCGGTGCAAACTGCACCTGCTGTGAATGACTTCAGTCGCTTAGTCGATGAACATCTGTTATCGCAACAAAAAGGCGCGGTAGGGCGTTTCCTCTTTTTACTCGAAAGTCTGTATCAATTAGCCCCAGAGCAGTTCTCGCAAATTCTGCAGATCCAAGGGCGCGATCGTTTGTATTTTGCCCGTTCGAAAGAGCAATTACTGGAAGCGAGTGCTTCGGCTAATCCTAAAGAAATCGGTACCAGTGGTTTCTGGGTGACAAGCAACAACAATACCGCCAAGAAACGCACCATTTTATCTGAAGTCTTAGTGCAATTTGGCTGTGATGCAACGGTTGCAGCTGGCATCGCCGAGCGCGTTTAATCTGCGGGTGAGCCATTTAATCAGCTATTGAGCTAATTTTAATCATTGTTTTTAATTGTAATTGAGTGCAGGAGAGCCATAGGTGGCAATACATCAAAGGGCAGGACAAATCGCTAATCAGACGGATCTGGTCAATATTCCAAAACTGATGAGCCATTATTACAGCATCACGCCAAATATGGATGACGTACAACAACGCGTCACCTTTGGCACTTCTGGGCACAGAGGCTGCGCCTTTAATGGCAGTTTTAACCAACAACACATTTGGGCGATTACCCAAGCTGTGGTGGATTATCGCCAATCGGTGAATATCAATGGGCCGTTGATCCTCGGGATTGACACCCATGCGTTATCCTATGCGGCTTATTTATCGGCAATTGAAGTGCTGGCGGCAAATAAAGTCACAGTGCACATCCAGCAGAATGATGGTTTCACGCCAACACCAGTTGTGTCCCATGGGGTGATTTGCGCTAATCGTGAAGCCAATATCACAGGTGCGGCACTGTCCGATGGTTTGATTATCACGCCTTCTCACAATCCGCCTCAAGATGGCGGGATCAAATACAATCCACCCCATGGCGGACCAGCAGAAGGAAATATCACTGCTTGGATTGAGTCGCGTGCCAATGATTACTTGCGCCAAGCGTTAGCTGGCGTGCGGAAATTAGCGTATGCCGAAGCGCTGGCTTCAGGCTATGTCTACGCCATTGATTTGATCACTCCCTATGTGGCTGATTTAGAAAATGTTATCGACATGCAGGCGATTGCCAACGCTAAGCTGCGTATCGGCGTTGACCCGCTCGGTGGTTCAGGGATTTTCTACTGGGCACCGATTGCCGCGCGTTATGGGCTCGATATTACCTTAGTCAATGATAAAGTTGACCCAAGCTTTAGCTTTATGCCGCTGGATAAAGACGGCAAAATCCGCATGGATTGCTCGTCTCCCTATGCGATGGCAGGGTTACTCGCCCATAAAGAATCCTTTGATTTATGCCTTGGTAACGATCCTGACTATGACCGTCACGGCATTGTCTGCCCTGGTACCGGCTTGATGGACCCTAATCACTACCTTGCAGTCGCTATTGATTATTTACTGACGCACAGACCGGATTGGAGCGATACCTTAGCCATAGGTAAAACCTTAGTCTCGAGTGCGCTTATCGATAAAATCTGTGCTTTCCACGGCAAAAAATTACTCGAAGTGCCTGTGGGCTTTAAGTGGTTTGTCGATGGTTTAGCCGAAGCCACCATCGCCTTTGGCGGTGAAGAGAGCGCTGGCGCGGCATTTTTACGCCGTGATGGCACTACGTGGTGTACAGATAAAGACGGCTTCATTTTAGGGTTACTTGCCGCAGAAATTCTTGCGGTGACAGGTAAAACTCCAGGTCAACGCCATCAAGAGCTAGTAAAACAATTTGGCCAAAGTTTCTATAAGCGTATCGATAGCCCAATAAGTCTTGAAAACAAGGCCAAATTTGCGTTATTGAATGCAGAAACCTTAAATGCCACTGTGCTTGCGGGTGAGGCAATCGAAAACGTGTTAACTCATGCGCCGGGCAATAATGCGGCCATTGGTGGCATCAAAGTGACTACGGCGAATGGTTGGTTTGCGGCGCGTCCATCGGGCACGGAAGCGTTATTTAAGATCTACGGCGAGAGTTTTATCAGTGAGCAGCATTTAGCTGAAATCATCAAAGATGCGCAGGCATTAATTGATAAGGCGCTGAACGCTTAATGCAGCAGTAGGTTTATAAAGTATCAAAAACAAACGCACTCAGATTTGAGTGCGTTTTTGTTTGTGTCTAATGTCAGTTATGAGTAGTTGATCTCATGCTGATTTGACTGTATTTAGTACTCGATATGACAACTCGGTAAGTTATTCTTATCAATGTAATTTTGGTGATATTCCTCTGCCACATGGAACTGTTGTAATGGCACAATTTCAGTCACGATATGGCGCAATCCCCAACGACCTGAGCGGGAAAAAACTAATTTTGAGGCTTCTGCCGCGGCTTTTTGTTCACGGTCATGGAAGAAAATCGTGCTGCGATATTGAGTGCCAATATCTCCGCCTTGCATGTTCAGGCTGGTTGGATTGTGGTTTTTCCAAAATACCTCGAGCAAGTCTTCATAACTGACCAGAGCAGGGTCAAATTCCACTTGTACCACTTCTGCGTGGCCCGTTTTGCCTTTTTTGACTTCTTCATAGGTGGTCGCGCTATTATTGCCGCCCATATAGCCGCAGGTGGCATTCGATACGCCATTCACTTGTCTAAAAAAATACTCTACGCCCCAGAAACAGCCGGCACCAAAGGTTGCTAACGCCATAATCAAATCCAATAGAAGTCTAGATGGCTAAGGATTGTGATAAAACTCGCGCGCAAAAGCAAGCCTCTAGCAGGAATATTTATGCTGGACGATTTTTCGATAAGATGATGGGGAAATTTACACTCGCCATAGCAAAGCGCCGCGTTGATCTTATTCCGTTCAAAACTGGGTCCTATGGCGATAAATGTCTGAGAACAGCATTAAAAACATGTGTTAGTATTGAAGCCGCTTTTTAAGGTGCGAGTCAGCCTAACCGCGGTGAGATGAATGCTTGAGTGGTTATTGCTATCTGCACTGATGCTATTGCGCCGTTACTGTTACACACCATTATAAGGAGAATTCTGTGTTACAAGCTCTGTTAGATTCAAAGGATTTTTTAGCGCTCACCTTAGCCCATCCTGAACAGTTCGATGGCGAGTTTTCATTTAGCTTAGGCGACCATACCCAAGTTGAAGTGTGGGATACCGGCGTTATCGTTTTTGAGCCCGCCCAGAATGAAGGAAAAGATGTTGTCCTTTCTTGCGGTGTTCACGGTAACGAGACCGCGCCCATTGAACTCTGCAATGGCTTAATTAAGCAGCTTTTACAGCAAAAGATCATTGCTAAACAGCGCACTTTATTCCTGATTGGTAATCCATTAGCGATTAATAACGGCACGCGGATTATCGATGAGAACATGAATCGTCTTTTTAGTGGTGAGCATTCCAATCCTCCGGGATTAGTCAATCCTGAGCGAGTGCGCGCCAAAAAACTCGAAGCCTATGTCGACCGTTTTTATACTGCGGTTGCCGATGGTCGCCAGCGCATTCATTATGATCTGCACACGGCGATGCGCGCCTCGAAGCATGAAAAGTTCGCTATTTATCCCTATCGTCCAGGGCGTGCCTTTAGCGGCGAGCAAATCATGTTTTTAGCAGCTAGTGGCGTCGATACTGTACTTTTTCACCACGAACCGACCACGACCTTTAGCTATTTTTCCTCTGAACGCTACGGCGCCGATGCCTTTACCATTGAGCTTGGCAAAGTCTATCCCATGGGGCAGAACGACATGACGCGTTTTATCGCCACCCATGAAATGTTTATGCGTTTAATCACCGCTAAGCCGTTGGAGTTAGATGCATTTGATGCCGATAAGGTTAACTTGTACCAAGTGTGCCGCGTCATCAATAAACATTTCGATGATTTTGAATTTACCTTCGCAACCGATGTCGAAAACTTCAGATCTTTCCCGAAGGGCTTTGTCTTAGCGCGGGAAGGTGGGCAAGAAATTAAAGTGGAACATGAGTTTGAGTCTGTCGTGTTCCCTAATGCCAAAGTGCCTATTGGCAATCGCACCGTGATTTGCCTGATCCCTGCGGTGAATGCGGACGTGCGTTAGGCTTGTAAAGCAATATATACATGCGAGGCAGGGATAACTTGTGGTTTGAGCTATGCCAATGGTTGATAGGTAGTTTACGTTAACGTAATGTTCGTCGGGCATATTCGTATAAACAGACGCATCAAAACGCTTTGGTGCGTAATGAGATAACAAGAGCACAATATGAGCAAAGCAACACTCAACACTGATACAGTGCACCGTGTCGGCTTCTTGGATAAGGCATCGCTACACATTCCTATCCTTCGAATTCTACAAGCCGACGGCACCACTTATGAAACCGCGGTTTTGCCTGTGATAGATGAAACCTTAGCCACTAAAATTTACGATACCTGTGTATTCACTCGGGTACTCGATGAACGTATGTTAGGTGCCCAACGTCAAGGGCGCATCAGCTTCTATATGACCTGTACAGGTGAAGAAGCGGCGATTGTCGGCAGTGTGGCCGCACTCGATCAAGAAGACGTGATCCTCGCGCAATACCGTGAGCATGCGGCGCTGCGTTATCGCGGCTTTACCACTGAACAGTTTATGAATCAGATGTTCAGTAACGAGAAAGATCTTGGTAAAGGTCGCCAAATGCCCATTCATTACGGCAGTGCGGCATTGCATTATCAAACGATTTCTTCACCCCTTGCGACACAAATCCCGCAGGCGACGGGTGTGGGCTACAGCTTAAAAATGCAAGGTAAGCGCAAAGTCGCGGTTTGCTATTTTGGCGAAGGCGCTGCATCGGAAGGGGACTTCCATGCTGGTCTAAACATGGCCGCAGTATTGAAGTGTCCAGTGATTTTCTTCTGCCGTAACAATGGCTACGCCATTTCAACCCCAACTGAAGAGCAGTTTGCCGGTAACGGTATTGCGAGTCGCGGTGTGGGTTATGGCATGCACACCATTCGTGTTGATGGTAATGACATGCTGGCCGTGTTAGCGGCAACCCAGCAAGCCCGCGCCTATGCGATTGAGCACAATGCCCCGGTGCTGATTGAAGCCATGACTTACCGTCTCGGCGCGCATTCATCATCAGACGATCCATCAGGTTATCGCTCGAAAGATGAAGAAGCCAAGTGGCAGCAACACGATCCGGTTAAACGCTTCAAATTATGGCTTATCAACAAAGGTTGGTTAGCTGAAGTGGATGATGTGAAACTGCATGAGAAATATCGTGAAGAAGTATTGGCTGCGGTAAAAGTGGCTGAAAAAATTCCTGTGCCTATGCTGGATGAAATTATTGAAGATGTGTACGACAAGCCGACGCCAGTGCTGAGAAAGCAACTCGCTGATCTTAAAGAACATATCAAAAAATATCCGCAAGCCTATCCAAAAAGTGCAGGGAGACTATAAGCCGTGGCTGAAATGAATATGTTACAGGCCGTCAATGAGGCCTTGTCGATCGCCATGCAAGCCGATGAGCGCATGGTAGTTTTTGGTGAAGATGTGGGTCACTTTGGCGGGGTATTTCGCGCCACTTCCGGTCTTCAAGAAAAATTCGGTCGCGATCGCTGCTTTAATACCCCGCTGACAGAGCAAGGTATTGCCGGTTTTGCCAATGGTTTAGCCTCAAATGGCATGACTGCTGTGGCTGAAATCCAATTCGCCGATTATATCTTTCCGGCGTTCGATCAAATCGTCAACGAGTCTGCCAAGTTCCGTTACCGCAGCGGTAATGAGTTCGATGTCGGTGGATTAGTGTTCCGTACGCCCTATGGCGGCGGCATTGCTGGCGGCCATTATCACTCGCAATCACCCGAAGCTTATTTTACCCAGACACCGGGATTAAAAGTGGTGGTGCCACGTAACCCAGAGCAAGCCAAAGGCCTGCTGTTGGCGTCAATCCGTGACAAAAACCCAGTGATCTTCTTTGAGCCTAAGCGTTTATATCGCGCATCGGTTGGCGAAGTACCAGCGGGCGATTATGAAATTGAACTGGGCAAGGCTGAAGTGGTTCGCGAAGGTAAAGACATCACCTTAGTGGCGTGGGGCGCGCAAATGGAAATCCTTGAAAAAGCCGCCGATATGGCCGCTAAAGAAGGGATCTCCTGCGAAATTATTGATTTACGTACCTTGTCACCTTGGGATATTGATACCGTTGCCGATTCAGTTAAAAAGACAGGACGTTTGCTGGTTAACCATGAAGCGCCATTAACTGGTGGTTTTGCCGGTGAAATTGCCGCGACAATCCAGCAAGAATGCTTCTTGTATCTAGAGTCGCCCATCAGCCGCGTTTGTGGTTTAGATACCCCGTACCCACTCATTCATGAAAAAGAATACATGCCTGATGCGTTCAAAACGTTTGAAGCCATCAAAGCATCAGTGACCTTCTAGGAGTCCGGTATGATTAAAGATTTTATTTTGCCGGATATTGGCGAAGGTGTAGTGGAATGTGAATTGGTTGAATGGTTGGTCAAAGAAGGCGACACAGTCGTTGAAGATCAGCCGATTGCCGATGTCATGACAGACAAAGCCCTAGTGCAAATCCCTGCGCCATTTGCGGGCGTGGTCACTAAGCTGTATTACGCCAAGGGCGATATTGCGAAAGTGCATGCGCCGCTCTATGCCGTACAAATTGAAGGTGCCGTTGAAATCGCGAGTGAAGAGTCTATTGCGACTGAACCTGCTGCGACGACTTCAAAAGTGACTGAGCCTGTGGCGGCAACAACTGCCAATACGTCATCCAGTTCATCCGTCAGCATTGAAGAATTCTTACTACCGGATATCGGCGAAGGTATTGTTGAATGTGAACTCGTCGAATGGCTAGTGAGCGAAGGTGATTGGGTTGAGGAAGATCAACCGATTGCCGACGTGATGACAGATAAAGCGCTGGTGCAAATTCCTGCCATTAAAGCGGGTAAAATTGCCAAACTGCATTATCGCAAAGGTCAGCTAGCTAAAGTGCATGCGCCTTTATTTGCCATTGAAGTTGAACAGGCGGCTTCTGCACCTGCGACAACAAACACTGATACTGTGGCCAATGCGGCACCAACAGCGCAGATTGTGAGTGCAGAACCTGCTCGTCAAGGTAAAGCCTTGGCCAGCCCTGCGGTTCGTCGTATGGCGCGGTCGTTAGATATCGATTTGAGCCAAGTACCTGGCACAGGAAAGCACGGCCGTGTGTATAAGGAAGACATCACTCGCTTCCAACAAGGCGCGAGCAATGTTTCTACTCCAAGTACGACTCAGGTAAAAGAGGCGCCAGCTCAAGCATCTCAAACCCAAGTCCCAACATCTACAGTGACTCAACGCGCTGACACGGTCGAGCCTATTCGCGGCGTAAAAGCTGTGATGGCACGCATGATGGTGGAATCTGTGTCGAGCATTCCGCACTTCACCTATTGCGAAGAGTTTGATTTAACAGACTTAGTCGCACTGCGCGAAAGCATGAAAGTGAAGTATTCGTCCGATGAAGTGAAGCTGACCATGATGCCTTTCTTCATGAAGTCGATGTCGCTCGCGTTAAGTCAGTTCCCTGTGATGAATAGCCAAGTGAATGCTGATTGTACTGAGCTGACTTACAAGGCGCGCCACAATATCGGCATGGCGGTGGATTCTAAAGTTGGTCTCTTGGTGCCCAACATCAAAGACGTGCAGGATAAGAGTATTTTAGAAGTGGCGGCAGAAATCACCCGCCTGACCCAAGCCGCCCGCAGTGGCCGTGTGGCACCAGCGGATCTGAAAGACGGTACCATTTCCATCTCTAACATTGGCGCCTTAGGTGGCACAGTGGCAACGCCTATTATCAACAAACCTGAGGTGGCGATTGTCGCCTTAGGTAAATTGCAAACCTTGCCGCGTTTTAACGCGAAAGGGGAAGTCGAAGCCCGCCAAATCATGCAAGTAAGCTGGTCTGGCGACCACAGGGTGATCGATGGCGGTACCATTGCTCGCTTCTGTAATCTGTGGAAACAATATCTGGAGCAGCCGCAAGAGATGTTATTGGCCATGCGCTAAGCCGCTGGCACGCAGATTTGACAGTAAAAGGACGCTTTAGAGCGTCCTTTTTTATTTGCTTTGCACAAATGGGTTAATTTTTTGATCCCGATTACGTATAATTCCCGGACGTAGTTATCCTGATGGATGTGTTATGAGTCAGTTTGCCCCCAGCCCATTTGCTCCAACAATAGAAACCATTGATTACCCGTTTCCGCCTAAGCCAGTTCCTTTGTCCGATGCGCAAAAAGCCGATTACAAGGCGCGTATCAAACAACTGCTCATTGAAAAAGATGCCGTTCTGGTTGCCCACTATTATACCGATCCTGAAATCCAAGCCCTTGCCGAAGAAACCGGCGGCTGCGTTTCAGACTCCTTAGAAATGGCGCGCTTTGGCCGCGATCACCCAGCAAAAACCTTAATCGTTGCTGGGGTCAAGTTTATGGGCGAAACCGCCAAGATTTTGAGCCCAGAAAAAACCATTTTAATGCCGACCTTAGAAGCCACTTGTTCATTGGACTTAGGTTGTCCAATCGATAAGTTCAGCGCTTTCTGCGATGCGCACCCTGATCATACTGTGGTGGTTTACGCCAATACTTCGGCTGCCGTTAAAGCGCGCGCCGACTGGGTGGTGACCTCTAGCATTGCCCTCGAAATCGTTGAGCACTTAGACAGCGAAGGCAAAAAGATCATTTGGGGACCAGACCGTCATTTAGGCAGTTATATTGCTAAACAGACGGGCGCCGAAATGTTGATGTGGCAGGGCGATTGTATCGTTCACGACGAGTTTAAATCGAACGCGCTGCGCGATATGAAAAGCGTTTACCCAGATGCGGCTATCCTTGTGCACCCTGAGTCACCAGCCAGTGTGGTGGCGATGGCGGATGCTGTTGGCTCGACCAGTCAGCTGATCAAAGCGGCACAGACAATGCCGAATGAGCGTTTTATCGTGGCAACCGATCGCGGCATCTTCTATAAAATGCAGCAGGCGGCGCCAGGTAAAATCTTAATCGAAGCGCCAACCGGCGGTAACGGTGCAACCTGTAAGAGCTGTGCCCACTGTCCTTGGATGGCGATGAACGGTCTACAGGCCATTGAAGCGTCACTCGCCGACAGCGATAAAACCACCCATGAGATTTTTGTGGATGAAGACTTAAGAGTTAAAGCGCTGATCCCGCTGACGCGCATGCTGGATTTTGCCAAGACACTGAATATGAAAGTGAAGGGTAATGCCTAAGCCCGTTCTTTAGCTTTTTCTCCGTTTGATAAAAATCCCCGCCATAGAGTGGGGATTTTTTATGGCTGGAATTTAAGGCAATAAAAAGCCCCGCAAATGCGAGGCTTGATTGAGTAACGCAGGATCTAGTGACTAGATTACTTTGCGTTCATCAGTGCAACCGCGTTATCTAACATACGGTTACTGAATCCCCACTCGTTATCATACCAAGACATCACTTTCACTAAACGACCGTTTACACGGGTTTGAGTGGCGTCAAAGTTTGAAGAGAACGCATTGTGGTTAAAGTCGATAGACACCAATGGCTCTTTGTTTACTGCTAACACTTCGCTCAATGGCGCAACGCTAGCAGCACGTTCAATAATGGCATTCACTTCTTCAACTGTCGTATCACGGGCAGCGATGAAAGATAAATCCACCAGTGATACGTTAACTGTAGGTACACGAACCGCTAAACCGTCGAATTTACCTTGTAATTCAGGTACAACCAAACCTACAGCAGCTGCTGCGCCAGTTTTAGTTGGGATCATTGACAGTGCTGCAGCACGAGCACGACGTAAATCTGTGTGGTATACGTCAGATAAACGTTGATCGTTGGTATAAGCGTGAATCGTGGTCATCAGGCCTGATTCAATACCAATCTCGTCATTTAACGGCTTAGCAAAAGGCGCTAAACAGTTAGTTGTACAAGAAGCATTTGAAATCACTGTCATGTCTGACGTCAGCACGTTGTTGTTCACACCGTAAACAACAGTGGCATCGACGTTTTTGCCTGGAGCAGAAATAATTACTTTCTTCGCACCAGCGGTTAAATGCGGTTGAACGGTTTCTTTAGAAGTGAAGATACCAGTACATTCGAAAACCACGTCAACTTGCAACTCAGCCCATGGCAGTTTTGCAGGATCACGTTCTTGGAAAGTGAGGATCTTATCGCCATTCACATAAATAGCTTCGGCATCATGGTCAACTTTGGCATTGAAACGACCGTGAACAGAATCGTATTTTGTCAGGTGAGCGTTGATTGAAGCGTCGCCTAAATCATTAATAGCGACAATCTTGATTGGATAAGCTTTTTCGCTTTCGTACAAGGCGCGTAATACGTTTCTACCGATACGGCCATAGCCATTTATTGCTACACGGATAGTCATCTCATATCCCTCTGGTGATTATAAAATTCAACTGGTAGTAAAATTACCAAACTGACAGCTATCGTCAAGTTAAATCGGCATTTTACCGCTGTCTTGATTAACAAATTAGGTATTTTTTTTACATCGGTCGCGAAATCACCATTTTTTACGCGTTAATTGGGTAAAAAATTACAAGATGGCAAACATTTTGCCATCGATTGCTTAGTCTGTTTTTTGGACAGGCGCAAGCGGCACAGCTTCGGTTGCCGTTGGCGCTTGGGCAACCGCTTGAGGATCAAGCCATTGTCTTACTGGACTCTGAGAATAAGTCCCGTTTTTTAGCGCATCGATAAGGGCTTGGGCTTTTAAATCGAGTTCAGTCGCCAGCGTTTTATTGCCACCGAGCAAGGCTAGCATTTTTTCCTCTGAATACTTCTGCTGCGTAAGTAGTAAATTTGCCTTCGTCAGCATATAGGCTTTATCGAATACCTGTTGCTGACGATAGGCTGATGCGAGCCCAAGTAACCAGTTAACCTCGAAATCATCGTATTGGATGTCTTCAAAGACTTTAAGATAGAGTTGTTGCGCTTTGATGGCATTTCGATTGCTGTAATAGGTGGCGACTTGGGCAAGTAAGAAAGAGTCAGTCACTTCACCGGCGTTTTCATGTTCTAACAATCGATTTAGCGCTGCGGTATCGCCAAAGCGTGTCCATTGGTAATAGGACATGAAAGGATCTTGTCGCTCGCGGGTTTGATCTTGGAGCAAGCTTAAATTCTGGGTGCTTAATCTAAAAGCTCTGGCTCTATCAGCGGTGCGATTGGTGTGGATGATATGTTGCACGCCAGAGGCGAGTTCAATGCAGCGGCTGTAATCCTCAAGATAGGTCAATTGCAGATAGAGTTGTTTGCCTGTGGGGTTTTCGATGTCTTTTAACTCGTAGCGGTTCTGGATAAGTTTGGTTTTTTCGGCCAAACACCAGCCGTCCTTATGCAAATCGGCACAAATTTCAGGATTATTTTTACAAATTGCTGAGATATTTCGGTCATTATCACAACCGAAAAGACCGAAAAAGCTCATCCCTAAGATAAATGATGTAATTATTACTAGATTTTGTCTCAAAACACTCTCCAAGCGATAATTTTTCTAATAAAATTACAGATTTACAGAAAATATCTTACTGGCAACAAAGCGCGACTTTCATTACAATGGCGCCGACCAAAACAGGGTTTTCCCTAAAACCCGTATTAGATTATTGGTCTTTTCGTCATGTTACTCAAACCTTTCAGTACATTTTATTGAAAAGTGAGATAAAGGATCTGTAAATGAGCGCTGATAAACACCTACAAAGTTGGCAAGAACGTTTTGAAATGGCAGAGGCAATGCAGCCTTTGTTAGGCAAGTTGTACCGTAACCAAGGCGTTGAAGTCGTGGTCTACGGCAAGCCGTTACTCAATGCTTCTACGATTGAAATTATTAAAGCGCACCGTTTAGTTCGTCGTCATGTCGGTGAAAAATTACGTTTACGCGAGAGTTTCCCCTTCGTTCAAGCTTTGAGCAAACTCGCAGTTAAACAATGTAAAGTGGATATTGGTAAGCTTGCCGTCAATTACTGGCGCGATCACACCGATGTCAGCGAAATTGAAAACTATATGGCGAAAGAGTTGGCCGATGCCATCGACCATGCTGATGATGTCGCGCCGCGTGATGTCGTGCTTTATGGTTTTGGCCGTATCGGTCGCTTATTAGCACGCCTGTTGATTGAACGCACAGGTCGCAGCAATAAGTTAAGATTGCGCGCTATTGTATTACGTGGCGGTAAGAAAGGTGATTTAGAGAAACGTGCCAGTTTGTTACGCCGTGACTCAGTCCATGGGCCTTTCAATGGCTCTGTGGAAGTTGACGAAGAGAACAATGCCATCATCGCCAACGGTACCTATATCCAAGTGATTTACGCGAATTCGCCTGATGAAGTGGATTACACTAAATACGATATCAGCGATGCACTCGTTGTTGATAACACAGGTATTTGGAAAGATGAAGCGGGTCTTGGTTTACATCTTAAGAGCCCAGGCGCGAGCAAAGTGTTGCTGACAGCTCCTGCAAAAGGCGCAATCAAGAACATCGTTTACGGTGTGAATGAAGGCGACATTACCCCAGAAGACATTATCGTTTCTGCGGCAAGCTGTACGACCAACGCCATTACGCCGGTACTGAAAGCCGTGAATGATAAATATGGTATTGAGAATGGTCACGTTGAGACGATTCACTCTTATACCAACGATCAAAACTTGATTGATAACTATCACACCGCTGATCGCCGTGGCCGCAGTGCACCATTAAACATGGTAATCACTGAAACAGGCGCCGCTAAAGCCGTTGCTAAAGCACTGCCAGTCTTAGCGGGCAAGTTAACCGGTAACGCGATTCGTGTGCCAACGCCGAACGTCTCTATGGCCATCATCAGCATGAACTTGAATGCTGAAACCAGTAAAGATGAGCTGAACGAGTACCTGAAAGATACGGCGCTGCAATCACCACTACAAAATCAAATCGATTACACCGACTCTACTGAGATTGTATCGAGCGATTTAGTGGGTTCTCGCTACGCGGGCGTGATTGATTCACAAGCGACTATCGCAGAAGGCAAGCGTGCCATTCTTTATGTATGGTATGACAACGAGTTTGGTTACAGCTGCCAAGTAGTTGGCGTAATGCAAACTATGTTAGGTTTAACGACGCTATCTCTACCAGCATAAGTTAGCTGTGTAAATCACCAGCGTAAGTTATGTGGAGTCTTCAAAACTGCGCATAATCTTCACATAAAGCGCCCAGTAGGGCGCTTTTGTTTTTCTATACTCAGGCAATTTAATTGAGTTCGACTCAATCCTCACAATCAACCACAGCTTTTCTGCCTCACTTAATCATCTGCCGCATCGGCGTCAGTATCGGCAAAAAAGCCTAAATTGATGAAGGAAACATCAACTTTGCGGACTTGTGGCGCTTTATTGGGCAAACGATGCGGCTTAGATCATTTTTTAAAAATTGTTGATTGACTCTGAGGTCTAAATCGGTAGAATGCCAATCCGCAGTCAAGGGAAAGCATGCCTAGCATGGCTTCTAATGATTAAGCGCAATGTTAGGCGACATTAGCTCAGTTGGTAGAGCGATACCTTGCCAAGGTATAGGTCATCGGTTCGAACCCGATATGTCGCTCCAAATTTAATAAATTTGGCAGTTTGGGCGCGATGGCAGAATGGCTATGCTGCGGATTGCAAATCCGTCGATCTCGGTTCGACTCCGGGTCGCGCCTCCATAGATTAACGTATTAATGACACGATTCCCGTCGTTAATATAAAGAGTTTGCCCGAGTGGTGGAATCGGTAGACACAAGGGATTTAAAATCCCTCGCTGGTAACAGCGTGCCAGTTCAAGTCTGGCCTCGGGTACCAAAAAACAGAAAAGCCCTGACTCATGTCAGGGCTTTTTTGCTTTATCGCATCTCAAAGCCCGAACTCCACAATGCGTCACCTCGTGTCATTTCTGATTATTCTAAGGCTAGGTCCAGTTAGGATTGGCCATGGGTTCAGCTCACATTTCCGGCATTCAGTATTGCGATGTCAGCGCTCGATTCTTTTCTACAATATAAAACAGCAGGTTTTTGTGATCTAGATGTTATAAATAACTTTATATAAGTAATTTCATATTTCTGCTTATAATTGCATAACAAAAGACACTTTTTTTTGGTAAATCTACAATAGCGTAAGAATTTCCCTAAGAAGGTGCTTAAGTAGCTATTACCCCCTTAAAGACAGTGGTATAAATAAGCCGAAATTTCCCCTACACGCGCATATTAGGATACGTAGTCATGATTTTCTCTCAGGTATTACTCGCACCCGCTGATCCGATTCTTGGTTTAACCGATACCTTTAAGGCTGATCCCCGTCAGGATAAAGTCAATTTGGGTGTCGGTATTTATAAGGATGAGGCTGGACAAACCCCAGTGCTGGCTTCAGTGAAAAAAGCCGAGGCTATTATACTTGAGCAAGAGAAGACCAAAAACTACTTAGGCATTGAAGGCGTGCAAGCGTATAACCATGTTGTACAAACATTGTTATTCGGTGAGGGCAGTGAGTTAATCACTTCTGGCCGTGCTGCCACAGCGCAAGCCCCAGGTGGTACAGGTGCACTGCGTATTGCTGCTGAGTTTTTACTGCGTAATACCGATTCGCACACTATTTGGGTGAGCAATCCAACGTGGGCCAACCATCAGAATATTTTTGAAACCGCGGGTTTAACGGTTAAAGAGTACGGTTATTACAAAGCAGAAGCCCATGATATCGATTTTGATACCATGATGACGGACTTGTCTCACGCGAGTGCAGGCGATGTCGTGCTGCTACACGGTTGCTGCCATAACCCAACCGGTATCGATTTAACCTTGGCGCAATGGGAACTCATAGCCCAATTGTGTGCCGATAAGAAACTTGTGCCACTGTTTGACTTTGCATACCAAGGTTTTGGTGCTGGAATTGAAGAAGATGCCGCAGGTCTGCGTTTAGTGGCATCAAAAGTGCCTGAGCTGCTGGTTGCTAACTCTTTCTCTAAAAACTTTGGTTTGTACAACGAACGTATCGGCGCCGTAACTGTGGTGGCTGAAGATGCTGATGCTGCCGTGCGTGCCTTTAGCCAAGTGAAACGTACCATACGTGCAAACTATTCTAACCCGCCAGCACATGGCGCGCTGATCGTCAGCACTATCTTAAATGACGCAGCCCTGAAAGCCATGTGGGTGCAGGAAGTCAAAGAGATGCGTGAGCGTATCGCCGAAATGCGTACTCTGTTCGTTGACAGCTTAAAGGCTGAAGGCGTGACTCAGGACTTTAGCTTTATTTCTCGCCAAAATGGTATGTTCAGTTTCTCTGGTTTGAATAAAGCCCAAGTGGCGCGCTTGAAAGACGAGTTTGGGGTTTATATCGTTGGTTCAGGACGCATTAGCGTTGCAGGAATGACTAAGACCAATATGCCAGTGATCTGTAAAGCTATCGCCCGAGTCTTGTAAGGCTTATTAGGTTATAGAATGTGGCTAAAGGAATTTCTCTTTAGCCTTCAAACATAAAGGACAGCATTTGCTGTCCTTTATGTTTTTATTGTGTCAGCACGTGCAGGCTATACAGTGATTAACAGCTAAGCGCTAGAGGTTGGTGCGATTGCAGCGTGAGCTCAGATTTGATCCGCAATAGGGCGCTTAATGCATCTAATAAGTTCGCTTGATCATGCAAGTTCGGGTTATGGCGATTCTTCAACGGAAAATAGTTGATCAGTGGCCCTAAACGCGTTTGTTCGCCATGACGTAACACTTTGTGAATGATGGGCTTGCCAATCACTTGATGACACCAAGCGATACGTTGCTCAATGCTAAATCGACCCGCGGGTGAGGCTTCTTCGGCCAGGTTATCGATAAAGATCACCTGCGCTTTAGTTGCGGCGAGGCTTTTGGCGAACTTAGGTAACAGCAACGGCGGCATGATACTGGTTAAGAAGCTGCCAGGGCCTAGGATAACTAAATCTGCGTGCCGAACGGCCTCACAGGCTTCAAAGGTGGCATCGACCTGTGGCTCAAGGCAGAGCGCGATAGGCGCTTCATCCATACTGTCGACATTGATCTCCCCAAAAACTTTACTGCCACAAGCTTGCAGAGCCACTAAGTGCGTGGGTTGCTCAGACATAGGGATCAGCTGGGTTTCAATCTTGAGTAAGTTACGGATGAGATTAACCGCTTCTAATGGACGAACACACAGTTGATCCAGCGCCAGTAAAATAAGATTACCCAGATTATGGCCGCTAAGCTCAGTCTCTCCTTGGAAACGGTATTCGAATAGCTGTGAGCCAACGGAAGGGCGATTGGCCAGATGGGATAGGCAGTTGCGTAAATCGCCCCAAGCAATACAGTCCTGCTCGGCTCTGAGTCTACCGGTCGAGCCACCATTATCTGTGGTCGCGACAATCCCCGTTAAACGGCTGCCTAAAAAATCGAGTGAAGATAATACTCGGCCTAAACCATGGCCTCCGCCAATGGCGACGACACGTTCAAATTGATTTAACATCAAATGCTGCATCTGGGTTCTTCCTTCCTGAATACCCGAAAATATGAATGTTACTGTACGTACAAAACAGGATGACGTAAGTGCTGCTGTGCAATGTCACTGCGTTAAGGAACCTTAGTATAAAAGCTCAGTCGAAAGCTTGCACCCATTATCGACAGTCATACGGCAAGCACGCATGTATGGCAGACATAGGGCTCAAGAGTGGCGCCTCAGGCGCAATATTGTACCTGAGTTAATGAGCCTGGTACTTGATTTAATGACAGTGACAGCGGGCAAATTTCGTTAAATCTGACAATTAGCTTATAATCCGCCCTTTATTTGCCCAATACGGGCGTCACACTTAAGGTGAACTATTGAAAACGGGTAGAATCGGTTCGTTTACATTGGCATTAGCCATGGTCATAGTGGCGATTTTTGCATTACGCGTTTGGATCATTCCAAACACGAATGATTCATCTACCATTGCGACCCAACTCGTTGACGCTGTCGATCCTGTTACGCAAGTTCCTGACTTCTCTGCGATCAACGATATCACCGAAAAGAAGAAAGCCTTTTTTGATTTTCTGCGGCCGATTGTGCAGCAGCAGAATGCCATCATCTCGATGGAACGCGAGTTTGTCAGTGAAATGCTCGCTTTGGTTGAGAATGGCAAGAGTTTATCTGAGACCCAACTCGGGCAGCTCAATACGTTATTCGACAAATACCAATATGCGGCGCGAAACGTCGATGCTAAATCCTTAGCAAGCTTACTAAAGCGCGTCGATATTGTGCCTGAATCTATGGTGCTGATCCAAGCCGCGAATGAATCCGGTTGGGGCAGCTCACGTTTTGCCCGTGAAGGCTTTAACTTTTTTGGTGAATGGTGTTTTACTGCTGGCTGCGGCATAGTGCCGTCTTCACGGGGATCTGGTAAGAGCCATGAGGTGAAAGTGTTTTCATCGGTCGACGAGTCCGTTTCGTCCTACATGCGCAATTTAAATTCCAATACAGCCTACGCGCTATTTCGTTCTATCCGCGCCGATTTACGCTCACAGGAGCTAGAGCCGACTGCGGATCAATTGATTTACGGACTCGTGAATTATTCTGAAAGACAAGAAGCTTATATTGATGAGCTGCTTGATATGTTACGTCATAATGAAAAATATTTGGTGAATGTCGATGTATAAAAAACTGTTGTTTAGTGGCCTCTGTTTACTGGCAACTAGCGCCGCTGCAGAAACTGTATCCCTTGAATATAAAGGTTTTTATGATAGGTTAAAACAAGTCAACAAGGGCGGTTATCAACTCGTAGAAGTGGCTTTTAGTGTTCCAATGCAAAAGAACTGTTTGATCCAAAGCGGTTCTATTTCCAGTGAAAAAACCTCAACGCCACTGACGTATACTGATGCTCAGCGGTTATTTATTCCCTTAGATGATGATTTAAAAGATCAGCGTGCCTTGGTTAATCTCAATTTTGCTGGCAGTGCTGAGGGATGCGCTATCGCGATGCAAGTCAGAGCTAAGCAGACATTAGCCGAGTACGATAAAGCGCGTTTACAGCAAATTGTGACCGAAATGGACACGCTGCTTGGCGCTATGCAAGGCTTCCCGATGCGTTATTTTAGGGAGTCCATTGCCGGCCTTAACTTTGAATTCAAACCCGAGCAAGAAGTGTATGTACACCTTAATGGCCGTGAACAAGCCGTTAAGGGCAGTTATAAATTAGCCGCGAATGAGCTTGAAAACATCACTACGCTAAGCTTCAGTGCTCAGCCATTAGTGTTGAGTCCTTGGGTGAAGTGATCCTCTTTGCCTCGTTGAATTGGCATCTTGAAATAATCGATTCAGAAGCGCGGGCTCAAAGATAGTGTCGGGAGTCTTAACTTATTTTGTAGCCATAAAAATGCCCACATTACGTGGGCATTTTTGTTTAGCTAATTTATCTTGCTTACTTTCGTTGGGTTAACTTGTTTTACTGACTAGGGCGCTAAATTCAGCCTGAGTTAGACTTCGTAAGTGTTAACGATATCAATGCGTTTTGCCGCATCCAAATCAATACGGCCGCTGTTGGCGATATCAAGGAAATCGAATGCGGGTAGATTGGCTTCGGCAACATCACCACGCATAGGCGCGTTAGGGTCACGCGTTAGAGACACAAAGTCGAACTGCTCACGGTCAACACCCTGTGATGGTGCGGTGTTTTGCATTGCTGTGAAAATCGTTTCAATACGACCAGGGTATTGTCTATCCCACTGATTAAGCATGTCTTTGACTGCGGCGCGCTTTAAGTTTTCCTGCGAGCCACACAAGTTACAAGGGATGATCGGGAATTCTCTTAAGTTGGCATATTCTTCGAGATCTTTTTCACGGCAATAGGCCAGAGGGCGAATGACCACATTAGCGCCATCATCCGACAGTAGCTTTGGCGGCATAGCTTTCATCTTGCCGCCAAAGAACATGTTCAAGAACAAGGTCTCGATAATGTCATCCCTGTGGTGGCCTAGGGCGATTTTAGTGGCGCCGATGCGCTGGGCAAAGCCATAGAGCGTGCCGCGACGCAGGCGAGAGCACAGGGAGCAGGTAGTTTTACCTTCAGGGATTTTATCTTTCACTATCGAGTAAGTGTCTTTCTCGAGGATGTGATAAGGCACATTGAGCTTATCTAAATAAGCTGGCAGCACATGTTCAGGAAAGCCGGGTTGCTTTTGATCTAAATTAACCGCAATGATTTCAAACTGAATGGGCGCGCGTTGCTGCAGATTCATCAAAATATCGAGCATCGCATAGCTGTCTTTACCGCCACTGAGGCAGCACATGATCTTATCGCCATCTTCAATCATATTGTAATCGGCGATTGCGCTACCCACTTCACGACGCAGACGTTTCTGTAATTTATTCAGACGGGTAGTGTTTTTTTTTGATAATTCTTCAGACATAGGATTTGCCGTAACTTCAGATATAGCTTCAAGCATAAAAAAGCGCCCAGTAACTCAGTTTCAGGGCGCGTATTATTCCAGCTATCTTTGGCGGGGTAAAGTGCCGCGTATCGCTTAGGCTTCTTCTAACGGTGATTTGTAGCCGTCGGGTTTGATGGCCAGTAAATCGCAGTTGATACTATCAATAACATGCTCTGCAGTATTGCCAATCAGTGCCGCTGAAAAACCGGTGCGACCGACAGTGCCTAAGATCACTAATTCGGCATCGAGTTTTTCAGCAAGCTCAGGGATCACATCCTCAGGCAAACCTTCTTTCACATGGCAATGATTTGGATCGATATCATAAGCGCCAGCAAGGTAACTCACGCGCTGCTCATGCTGCATGCGAATGGTTTCGTTGTAGGACTGGGCATCAAAGTCCGGTAATTCAATGGCTAAGTTTACCGGCGTACCGGGATAGCCATTGACTAAATGCACTTCGGCAGAGAACTTATCCGCTAAATCTTTTGCATGCTCGATGATTTTACCGTTAAGCATTTGATGATCGGTATCTTCGGTTGCCACATTCACAGCGCAAAGGATTTTGCCCGCAGCTGGCCAGTCATGGGCTTTCACCATCAACACAGGCACAGGGGCTTTACGCATTAAATGCCAATCGGTTGGGGTGAAGATCACCGCTTTGAGTTTGTCGTGGGCATGGGTGCCTTTAACAATCAAATCGTATTGCCCTGAAATTGCATGATTAATAATGCTTTCGAAGGGGCGGTTATGCCAAATGACTTGGGTATCAATATTGAGTTGCAGATGAGTGTAAGCGGCGAGTAAGTCTTGGATCCAAGCGAGACGTTGATCTATGACGCCTTGACGCATGGCTTCGCGCTCTTGATTCGACAGAATCGAAGTCATCTCATAGGAAAAGTCGAAGATAGAAAGAAACACAGTGACTTGAGCGTTGCATTTACTGGCCAAGGTCACCGCTCGTGCGAGGGCAACTTGATTCTCAGTGGTAGGGTCAACCACAACCAGTATTTTTTGATAATCCTTCATGGGAGGTTCCTTTAGTCATAGGCTCAATATCATCATGAGCCTTTGGCAGTTAGCTGTATTGTTCTAGATCAAACTCATTCGAAATTGATTAAAACTCGCTTAAAAATCATGCCTTAATCTGTATGACATGTCTAGCCAGTCCCGGTTTTTCAACTGAATTGTTCTTGCCATTCATGACAAGGACCTAGCGCGTAACTCTATTGCACTTAACTATTATGCTGCACTCAATTTTTTTGCAGCAAACACTCTTGCGGTGAACTATCTCGCTATGCGCGAATTACCCGCTAACAGATTCAGCTCTTGCGAGTCGAGGATAGTGATGTACTTTCCCTTAACTTCAATCAAGCCTGATTTTTGGAAACGCCCAAGTAAGCGACTGATGGTCTCTACGGTCAAACCGAGATAATTACCAATGTCACCGCGGGTCATGGTTAAGCGGAATTCTTTGGGCGAGAAGCCACGGCTACCAAAACGATTAGCCAGATTACTGATAAAGGCTGCCAGACGTTCTTCGGCATTTTTCTTGCTGAGTAGCAGGATCATTTCTTGATCGCTCATGATCTCATTGCTCATCAGGCGCATGATCTGCTGACGCAATTTAGGCATAGTGCCTGAAAGTTCATCGAGGATGTTAAAGGGGATTTCACAGACCATGGAGGTCTCGAGTGCCTGTGCAAAACTCTGGTGCAACTGGGCGTGGATACCGTCAAAACCAATCACATCACCCGCTAAGTGGAAGCCGGTGATCTGCTCATCGCCTTGCTCGGTAATAGTGTAACTTTTGATGGTGCCAGAGCGGATCGCAAACAGGGATTTTAACGCATCACCCGATTTAAAAATTTGCTCGCCTTTTTGAATCGGCTTTTTACGCTCGATAATATCATCGAGCTGATCTAGCTCACTTGCATTGAGGGTAAAAGGAATACAAAGGGTACCCATACTGCAATCGTGACAATGGATTGTGCATCCGCTAGCGGCAGGACGACGATTCTTATTTTGTTCAATTGTCATGTTGATTCTCAAGTTTATCCACTGCAGCCATGTTAAACCAATTCACTCACTTGGGCTAGTTTAGCTGCGCGAGTGCGATATATAAAGTTTGACCACCAAACGCAATTAACAGTAAGCCGCTCAATAGTCTAACG
The DNA here is from genome assembly GCF_026802235.1 of Shewanella sp. DAU305. Taxonomy (NCBI): domain Bacteria; kingdom Pseudomonadati; phylum Pseudomonadota; class Gammaproteobacteria; order Alteromonadales; family Shewanellaceae; genus Shewanella; species Shewanella sp. DAU305. The sequence continues at coordinate 3,068,247 of NZ_CP113808.1, read as the reverse complement.
GTTTTCTGTTGAACCCAAGCAGCGAGGCGTTTTGCCGCAACACCAGCACTCAATAGGGCGGGTAAGGTGCCTAATCCAAAGGCCAACATAATCAAGGCGCCTTGGCTGGCAGAGCCAGATGCGACCGACCAGGTTAAGGTGCTATAGACAAGGCCGCAGGGGAGCCAGCCCCAAATGAATCCTGCCATGACCGCTTGGCTCGGATTTTGGATAGGCACAAGCCGTTGCGCTATGGGTTTTAAATATCGCCATAACCATTGACCGACGCGCTCAATCTGCACTATTCCAACCCAAATTTTGGCGATATACAGCCCTGTTGCGATCATCATCAGTCCGGCAATGATACGCAGCACAATCAAATACGTATCCAGTTCAAATAAGTGACCAAGACCTGCCGCCGAAGCGCCCACTAAAGCGCCCGCTAAGGTGTAACTCAAAATGCGGCCAAGGTTGTAACTCAGTAAATATTTAAGCTGATGGGCCAGCTGGTTACCTATTTTAGGATGAGGGATTTGGGCTGAGAAAGCGCCCACTAAACCGCCACACATGCCAAAGCAATGTGCGGCGCCCATGAGACCAACGAGAAAAGCCCCAGTGATATTGTACTCAATCACTGCGTAATCAATCACAGCGGCATGCCTTTTTCTTGCGCTGCTTCGGCTTGCTCTTTCTCAGGCACGGGATGGCTGTTTGGTTTAACAGTGTCTTCGTCGAATAATATCGACACACTTTGGCGGTCTAAATCGTCAAATTGTTCGGATTTCACCGCCCAAAAAAATACCATTACAGCGATGGCGACAAAGATCATGGCAATGGGGATAAGCACATAAATAATTTCCATAATGACCTCTTACTATTCTGGTTTTACGTTTATTGTGATCACACTTTAACCCGCAATAATCTCAGGCTATTACCGACCACAATCAAAGAACTCGCCGACATGCCAATGGCGGCGATATAAGGTGCCACATGGCCAGTAACGGCTAAGGGCAAAATTAGGGCGTTGTAACCCAGCGCCCACGCTAAATTTTGTCTGATAATCTGTGTTGTCAGTTTCGCGACGCTAACGGCTTGGGTGAAACGGGACAGATGATCCCCCAATAAAACTAAATCGGCACTGTTTTTCGCAATAGCACTGCCGCTGCCCATGGCCACCGACAAATCGGCGCCCGCAAGCACAGGCGCATCGTTGATGCCATCGCCAAACATGGCAACCCGTGTATGCTGTTGTAATCGGGTCACGAGGGCAAGTTTATCAGCAGGCGTTAAGCCGCTGTGCACATCGTCAATCCCCAGCTCTTTTGCCAGTTGATGTACATGCCCTGAGCTATCGCCGCTGGCAATACTGATACGGCAACCTTGCTGCTTTAACATTTCAACTGTGGCTTTGCTGTCTTGGCGAATATTGTCTTGAATTTCAAAGCTTGCCAGTACTTCAAGCTGATTATTGGCTGAACGTGCTAACCAAATCTTTTGGGTTGGGTCACGACTATCAATACTCGTGCCAGTAAATACCGCATTGCCAATTAAGTAATCAGTGCCATCAATTCTGCCTCGAACGCCAAAGCCGACTTCATGGTGAACCTCTTCGGTAACCAATGCATTATCGGCAAATACGGCAAATGCGGCGGCAATCGGGTGGTGAGAGCCTGTTTCCAGCGCTGCGGCAATGGCTAAGGCTTGCGTCTTGGTTAAATCGGCCATGCACTGCGTTTGCCCGATAGAGAGGGTACCACAGGTGAGGGTGCCGGTTTTATCAAAGACAATATGTTTGATCTGTGGCAGTTTTTCAAAGACACCGGCCTTGCGAGTAATAATCCCAAGGCGAGTAAAAATAGCGGTCGCGCAGGTGACGGCGGTCGGTGTAGCCAGTGCTAAGGCGCAAGGACAGGTAGCAACCAAAACCGATAGCGTTACCCAAAAGGCATCCTCTGGGGAAATTTGATGCCAAACCAAATAGGTGATTGTCGCTATGGTCAGGATAGTGCCCGAGAAATAGCGCGATAACTTATCGGCTAATAGCGCAATTGCAGGTTTAGTATTGGATGCAAGCTCTTGCAGTCGAATAATCTCAGCCACAAGTTGGTCTTGCCCTAGCGCTGTGACGCTAACTTTGATGGGTTGGTCGACGTTGATTGTGCCTGCGTAAACTTGGCTAGCAATAGTTTTTTCAATTGGCATTTGCTCGCCAGTGAGCATAGCTTCATTGATGCTAGTGTGACCTTCAATCACCACACCATCGGCTGCAATCATTTCCCCCGGTTTGACGAGGATCACATCATTGAGACGTAACTTTTTGGCGGGAATTTCTTCCTGACCATTGTCGTTCACTAAGTGTGCGGTGAGCGGCACTAACTTATGCAAATTACTCGAGCTGACCGAGGCCTTTTGTCTGGCTTTTTGTTCGAAGTAGCGCCCGAGTAACAGGAAGAAGGTAAACATGGACACAGATTCAAAATACACTTCGCCTGTGCCATTTACTGTGGCAAAACAACTGGCAACGTATGCGCCGCCAATCGCAATGGAGACAGACACATCCATATTGAGTTTGCCGCTGAGTAGGGTACGAATAGCACTGAAATAGAAGGGCTGCGCCGAATAAAGCACTACGGGGGTGGCAAAAATCATGCTGACCCAACGGAAATAATCCCGATACTGCACATCTAAATCGGTGAAGTAGCCTGTGTAGAGGGCGAGGGCGAACATCATCACTTGCATGGTCGCAAAACCCGCTAAGCCTAAGCGCAATAAAAACTTACGGCTATTGAGTTTGTTGTTGAGCTCTTGCTCATCGACTTGATAGGGCGCGGCTTGATAACCAATACGGCTAATTTGCCCGAGGATATCGCTGAGTTTTACCGTGCGTTTATCCCAACAGATCATAGCCCTTTGGGTGGTCGAGTTGACGAGCACTTGGCTCACGCCCGTTAGTTGTTTTACTTTGTGCTCAATTAACCAAGCACAGGCCGCGCAGGTGATGCCATCGATAGAAAGTGACACTGACTCGATATTGTCCTCAGAATGGACAAAGTCTTGCTGCACTTCGGGTAAATCATAGGCACTAAACTGCGTTAAGGCTTCGGGGACGAGGGCGTTCTGCTTACTGCCGGGTTCAGTGCGGAACTTGTAGTAACTGAGTAATCCCGCATCCACAATCGCCTGAGAAACCGCCTGGCAACCAGGGCAACACATGAGTTCATCACGATCATTAATGCGAGTCACAAACTGCTGGCCCGTCAGCACGGGCTCTTGGCAGTGAAAACAACTTGGATGTGTCATAGCAATTCTTATTTAACTAAATCAATTCAACCACAATCAGTTCAGCCAAAGTTGGACATGATCTTTTAATTCAACGCGTTGGTGAATGCGCCATTTGCCATCGTAACTTTCAAGACGCACTTCCCAAGGGCCGAACAGTGTGGCAGGCACGGTAATGCGATACACATTACTGGCATCGGCTGTAGCGGTGAGCTTGATGTCTCTGTCGGCAATGGTTGGATGGTAGAACTCGACTTTCAGCGCAGCTTGAGAAGCGGGACCACCTTGTTGCGTCAGCAGAATTTCATTATTAGTTTGTTCGAGTAAAAAATTCATGCCTATTTGTTTGGCATACTTTACTTTACTTAAGTCCATATTAATGGCTTTGCCATCTTTGTAGTAATCCTCGGCGACTAAAGAGTCCGAGTTCGTAAGGGCAATTTTTAGTGTGGTAAAACTTGCGACGACGGCACATAAAGGAAGAATAATTAAAAACCAAGGCCAGAACTGCTTATACCAGGCTTGTTGTTCGCTCATGTCAGATACCCATTCAAAAAATTTGCGCCATTTTACCGTTAAAAGACGGTTTTAGCACTTTAAAAAAAAGGCCTCGAAGTCTTCGAGGCCTTAGCATTACTCACATCTAATTACTTGTTTGACAAGCTATAAACATAAGCTGCGATCACGTGAACTTTCTCTTCACCGAGAACGTCTTTCCAGGCTGGCATGACACCAGCACGGCCGTGTTTGATCGTTTCTTCGATCACGCCGCGGCTACCGCCATATAACCAAACATCGTCAGTTAAATTCGGAGCACCCATGAACTTGTTGCCTTTAGCGTCCATACCATGACACGCGAAACAACCTTTCATGAATGAGCCTTGACCTTGAGCGGCGAGTGTTTCATCGTGCTCACGACCAGACAATTTAACAACGTATTCAGCTAAACCCGCAATTTCGCTGTCATCAATTGGCAAACCACCTTTTGGCGGCATCATGCCATGACGACCACCCATGATAGTGGTTTTAATCGTGGCTAAGTCGCCACCATATAACCAGTCACCATCGGTGAGATTAGGGAAGCCTTTGCTACCACGTGCGTCAGAGCCGTGGCACTGTGCGCAGTTTTGTAGGAACAAACGGCCGCCCACTTTTAATGCCTCTTGGTTTTTCACTAATTCTTCTAGTGGTGTAGCCAAGTAAGCCGCGAAGATTGGGCCATATTTTTCATCAGCGTGTTTTACTTCTTGGTCATACTGAACATAACGGCCTTCTTTTGCGGCAAGCTCAATGGCTGCGGCAGAGTCGGCTTTAATACCTTGCTCAGTACCAATGCTTTGGTTAGAACTGGTCCAGCCTAAAAGGCCTTTGTAGTTACCTAAACCAGGAAATAAGGCTAGATAGATCAAGCCAAACACGATAGTGATATAGAACATATAACTCCACCATTTTGGCAGTGGGTTATTGAGTTCTTCAATACCGTCGAAACTGTGACCCATGGATTCGCCTTCTTTTACGTCCGTGGTGTTCTTAGAACACACACGCAGTAATAGAAAACATCCCGCGATCACAATTAACGAGAGTACGCTAATCCAAATACTCCAGAAGCTACTCATCACTTATTCTCTCCTGAGTCCTTCGATACCTTGCTGACTTCCTCATCGGAAAACACAAGGTTAGCTGCTTCATCAAAGGATTTTTGACGACGCGAGCTATATGCCCAAGCAAATATACCGACGAAGGTCAGCATCACAATGATGGTTAAAATGCCTTGTAATGTGCCGTAATCCATATATTGCCTCCTTATTTGAGTGCGTGACCCAAAGATTGAAGATATGCAATCAAGGCTTCCAGCTCTGTCTTACCTGCAACAGCTTGCTGTGCGCCTGCGATTTCTTCATCGGTATAAAGATCATTACCTTTGTAACCGCCTTTATGCATGTTACGTAGGATAGTCATCTTATCGCCCGTCAGTTCGCCGTCTAACTTGTTTTCGGCTAACCATGGGAACCCTGGCATATTCGATTGAGGTACTACAGCACGAGGATCGATTAAGTGAACTTCATGCCATTTATCGCTGTAACGACCGCCAACACGGGCAAGATCAGGACCTGTACGCTTAGAACCCCATTGGAATGGATGATCCCAAACCGATTCACCCGCGACAGAGTAGTGACCATAACGTTCAGTTTCTGCACGCAAAGGACGGATCATCTGGCTGTGACAGTTATAACAACCTTCACGAACATAGATGTCACGGCCTTCAATTTGCAGAGCAGTGTATGGCTTTAAACCTTCCACTGGCTCAGTCGTATCTTTTTGAAAAATCAACGGTGTGATTTCAACGAGACTACCGAAACTGATAGCGATAACGGTAAAGATCGCTAACAAACCGATGTTTTTTTCAACTATCTCATGATTAAATTTCATCGAGTTTGCTCCTTTAAGCCGCTGTTGGTTCAGCCAATGCTGGCAATGAATCTTTAGAGGCTTTCACAGTACGGATCACGTTGTATGCCATGATCAGCATACCGGTCAGGAAGAAACAACCGCCAAGGAAACGTACAAAGTAGAAAGGATATGAAGCTTCAAGACTTTCAACAAAACTATAAGTCAAAGTACCGTCAGCATTCACTGCGCGCCACATTAGACCTTGCATTACACCTGAAATCCACATAGATACGATGTAAAGCACAGTACCAATAGTCGCTAACCAGAAATGGACGTTGACTAACTTGATGCTGTACATGCGGCCGTGGCCGAACAATACAGGGATCAAGTGATACAGAGAACCAATAGACACCATTGCAACCCAGCCTAGCGCGCCGGAATGAACGTGACCGATAGTCCAATCTGTGTAATGTGATAATGCGTTAACTGTCTTAATTGCCATCATCGGGCCTTCGAAGGTAGACATACCGTAGAAAGACAGAGAAACGACTAAGAAACGCAATACAGGGTCAGTACGCAGTTTATGCCAAGCACCAGACAAGGTCATGATACCGTTAATCATACCGCCCCAAGAAGGTGCGAATAGGATCAGTGACATCACCATACCTAAAGACTGAGTCCAGTCAGGTAAAGCTGTGTAATGTAAGTGGTGAGGACCAGCCCAAATATACAGTGCGATCAAAGCCCAAAAATGGACGATAGATAGACGGTAAGAGTACACAGGACGACCCGCTTGCTTAGGTACGAAGTAATACATCATCCCCAAGAAGCCTGCGGTTAATAAGAAACCTACCGCATTGTGACCATACCACCACTGCACCATAGCATCGACAGCGCCGCTATACAGAGAGTATGACTTGAACAGACTGACTGGTACTGCCATAGAGTTAACTATGTGTAGTACAGCAACGGTAATAATAAAGGCACCAAAGAACCAGTTCGCAACATAAATATGCGAAGTCGTTCGTTTGATAATAGTACCGAAGAACACAATAGCGTAGGACACCCAAACGATAGTAATTGCGATATCGATAGGCCATTCTAATTCAGCGTATTCTTTACCTTGAGTGAAACCCATTGGTAAAGTGATAGCTGCTGACAGAATGATGGCTTGCCATCCCCAAAACGTAAATGCGGCTAACTTAGGTGCAAATAGTCGGGTTTGACAGGTGCGTTGTACGACATAATAGGATGTTGCAAAAAGGGCTGATGTACCGAACGCGAAGATCACCGCATTGGTGTGTAATGGTCGCAAGCGACTATACGTTAACCAAGGAGTGTCAAAGTTCAGCTGAGGCCAGATTAACTGAGCCGCAATTAATACGCCGACTGACATACCAACAATACCCCACAAAACTGTGGTTAAGGCAAATTGGCGGACAATGGCGTAATTGTAATCAGCGCCTGTTGGCTGGGAATGGTTCATCATAATGCTTCCACTGCTTATTACTTTTACTTTTAGTAAAGACAAGCTTTACCTGTTATAAAATGACATAAAACTCAGCTTCCCTATTAAGGTTGCTGAGCTATGTCAATGCGTTACCCTGCATATTTTTGCTCAAATATGAGGTTTCGCAATGATACTTGAGCAATATCAAAAAAGATACCAAAGAAGGGGTGTAGAAAGTTGATCTAGATCAACCTACGCCATAGAATGTTAACATATTGCGTCATAAGGTTAATCTTTGTGCTAAATCGTCCTAATCTCTATTTATTCATCGCGTTAATTCTCATCAATCTCACAGCTTGTACTGAAGATGCTAAGCAAGTCACACATAAAAGCAGCTCTGATCCTTCCCTCTGTCAATTTTCGGCAGGGGATTGTGTTAAACAAGTGGACGATATCAAACTTGCTATTAGCCTATCGCCAGCGAATGCCCCGAGCGAAAAGCCATTAACATTAAGGCTGTTAGCTTCAACGCCTATCAAAAATGTGCAAATTCGTTTAGAAGGAAGAGATATGTTTATGGGGGTTATTCCTGTAAATGTGAAGCAAACCGATGAAATGACCTATATTGGTCAGATGGTATATGGCTCCTGCAGCAGTGGTTATATGGTTTGGCGCGGTTTTGTAAGTTTTGAAGCAAATGGCGAAACCAAAGCGACAGTGTTTGATTTTCTTGCGGATAACAATGGTTAAGACTGGCTAGATATTTATTCGAATCGTCCTCAGCGTATTATTAGAGAGTGTTAACTCGGGTGATTAAGGATTAACTATCTTTCCAACTGTCTTTTACTTTGACAAAAATATCCACATTATCAATAAAGAGCTGTAATAAGTGCGGATCAAAGTGTTTCGCAGCGCCTTTACGCATTTCAGCTAACACTTCTTCTAAAGGCCAGGCCGTTTTATAACAGCGGGCATGGGAAAGTGCATCAAACACATCTGCAATGGCAACAATGCGCGCGAAAATGTGAATTTCGTCTTGTTTTAAATTGGCTGGATAGCCAGAACCATCATATTTTTCATGGTGTTGTAGTGCAATAATTGATGCCGCCTTTAATATGGGTCGCTCAGAATTTGCCAAAATCTGATGGCCAATCGTAGGATGCTGACGCATGACTTTCCATTCTTCATCATCTAACTTGCCAGGTTTGAGCAGAACCGCATCGGGGATCGCTATCTTACCTATGTCATGCATAGGTGAAGCACGGCGTAGTAAATCAGCTTCGTATTCAGGTAAACCAGCGAGTAAGGCCAACTGAGAGCAATATTCTGCCATACGTTTCACATGGTTCGCGGCTTCTTTTGAACGGCTTTCAACCACATCCCCTAAACGCAGAATGAGTTCAGATTGGGTATCTTCGACTTCTTGATTGAGCAGTAAATTTTCAAATGCAACGCCGACGTTGATAGCAAAAATATCAATAAGTTTCTTGTCAAGATCATCAATTTTATCAATACCATCCATATACAGTAGATTGATTAACCCGCTTTTTGTGGGGAAGTAACCGATAAAGCAATTGTCTTCATACAGGCAGCGTTTTTGCGTGATCGCACTGCGCAGTAAGCGGTCGATATGCTCTGGTAATTGAGTAATATGGGATTTATTTGAGAATTGGCCTGTGCCTGCGAGGATTTCTATGTTCACAGGATCCAGATGACCGCTTATGGCATCAATGGCATTACACGTTAGCAATAAGGTTTCAGAATCCAGATTGAGTAGGGTGGCGACTTGAGTTAGCAGGCCATCTGCAAATTTATGCAGGGTGCGCAGCTCAAATAATCCAGATGTAGCTTCTAGCACCCTTTCTAGCCCTTTACGGTGATTTATTTGGGTGCGCCTTGCTTGTTCAATTTCCATAATATCGCGGTAAGAACGTAGGGCAGAGTAGACGCTGGTCATCAGTTTACGGGAATCGAGTTCAGCTTTGGCTTTGTAATCATTAATATCATAATTAACGATAACGTCTTCTTCAGGTGCTTGACCTGGCTGGCCTGTACGCAGGATTAGTCGAGTGGTTTTATTTTGCAGTTCTTCGCGGATCCATTTTACTAATTCTAAGCCCGCATGATCACTCTCCATCACAACATCAATAAAGGCGATGGCGATATCATGTTCCTGATTCATCAACTCTTTTGCTTGTTCGGCACTGTAGGCATTGATAAAAGTAAGCGGGCGGCCATCGAGTTTAAAGCGGGAGAGGGCAAGCTTAGTGACGGTATGAACATCAGGTTCATCATCGACCACTAATACCTTCCAAGGGATACCTGATGCAGTTGTCTCGGTAAGCTTTTTACCGGAAAACAGCGGATTTTTCTTTGCAAGATCAATCAGCATTCGATACCTCATTCAAATAAAAATAATGATCACATAATCAGTGTAGTAGACACATTTCAATGCAGTGCAAATTCTTACATTAAATAGCGAGGTGAGTGGCAAACCTTAAATTGAGTTATTGATAACAGTTATCATTTGTGTATTCTGTTCATATCACACACTGATTAGCGGGTAAGGGCATGAGCCACCAAATTAATTTGTCGATTTCAACGCATAAACTGGCACAGCTTATACATGATGGGCACCTCTGTGCGGCAGATTTTAGGTGCTTGGATAGTCAGTCTAAACAGCAAGTGTGGCAGTTATGCTTAATTTGTTGTCAAAAGCGTATTACATGCCAGAAATGTACATTGTCCAGTTGTACTCAAAATCTGACCCTAGTTGATGCCGATAAATAACATTATCGGCATTTGCGTTTAAGTATTATCATATCAGAAACCCTTATAATTCAGATGCAATATGCAACTTCCTCCCGTAATCCCGTTATTTGACTCATTTGAATTCATACAAGTTGGTAATAGTGTCGTTAACCAATATATCACCCAAATTAGCATGAAAAAGGTGGCCGATGCGGGTTTAGTGATTGAGCACGCTAGTGATTGGCTGTTTGAGCAAAAGCATAACGAAAACAACTATAAAGCCTATCGCAGCGAGCTCACGACATTTCTTCATTGGTGTTTTGATGTGGTTTCAATGTCGCCCATAGAAGTCACACGCAAAGATATGAGCCATTACGTAGATTACTGCCAGGCGCCGCCCATAGCACTGATTGGCTATTTTAATGTGCCACAATTCAAGCCCGATAAAATGCGTGATGAACGGGTTCCAAACCCACAGTGGCGGCCATTTGTCGGTAAAAAGCGACTCGGGCAAATCCAGCCTTATGCGTTAAGTGACAATGCGTTAAAAACGAAAATGGCCATTTTGTCTTCGTTTTACTCGTACCTTACAAGTGAAGAATATTGTGAGCGTAATCCGGCACAAATTTGGCTGAATCACAGTCGATTCGCGGCCAATCGGCAATATCAGCGTCAACATCATGAAGATGATAACAGTCTCGCATTCACTGAATTACAGTGGTCATACATTATGGCGACCGTAACAGCGTTGGCAGAAACATCGCCCGAATTACATCAAAGAAGCTTATTTCTGATTTCATTGATCTATTGTTGCTATTTGCGTATCTCAGATGTGTCTGCACGCGCAGGTTATTCACCGGTGATGGATCAGTTTAAGCACAATCAACAAACGGGTATTTGGAGTTTTCATATTCCATTGAGCAAAGGCGGTAAAAGGCGCAGCGTGGCAATCTCAAAAGCTTTACTCGACGCCTTAGTCAAATACCGCCAGTTTTTAGGCTTAACGGATTATCCAAGGCCAAACGAGAACCATCCACTGTTTGTGCGGCACAAAGCTGCTGGTCGTGGTCGAGATGTCGGCATCCTCAATGCCAATCTCGGCATTCGCCAAGTCCGCGATGAAATTCAAAGTATTATCAATCTGGCAGCAGATAGTATTGAGGCTGATGGTTTTGCACAAGACGCCGCGCAGATGCGCAAACTTACAGCCCATAATATTCGTCACACAGGTATCACACACGATATCAATATTAACCGCAGACCGTTATCCCATGTACAAGCCGACGCTGGCCATGAGAGCATTGACACCACATCACAGTATTTGCACACAAGCCAAATCGAACGCCATGAAAGTGCATTCAATAAACCAATCGACCATTTAAAAGGCATCGGTGATTAAGCTTGTTGAAAAACGGCACTTTTACCTACTTAGCCACCTACACAAAACTGCGTACAATGTATATTATGTTAAATATAGTCTGTCTATCAATTAATACATCGACACATGTGTGTTCGTGGCCACTCAGAATGAGATTTCGCGGCAGACTGAGATTTGCTTTTTTCCGCCAGAAATTTTCTGGGCCATCTTACCTGCTCTTATTTGAGTATTGGTACGATTAACTAAGTTTGGTGCTTGGGGACTAGATAATGGAAAATGCAGTTTTATGTCGCGTCGCTACGTGAATTCTTTAGAGTGTTGGCTGGCATAGCCCTCAATTATTCACGTAGCAACGCGTTCGTTTTGATTTGATTCAATACTGCCAATCTTCATAGGCCAATGGCAGACTGTTGAGTAAATTACGATGCTCTCGCCAATTTGGCATTTGTTTGTCCATGATGGCGCGAAACCTCTCGTTATGATGGCGTTCAAGTAAATGAGTCAGTTCATGAACCAAAATGTATTCAAGGCATTCTGGCGGTTTTTTAGCTAACTCTAGGTTTAACCAAATACGTTTTGCCTGAATATTACAGCTGCCCCATTTGGTTTTCATTTTCTTAATGCCGATGTAGTTTGCTTCTACACCTAAACGCTGTTGCCATATATCGAGTAAATGCAAAATCCTTTGTTGCATTTCCAATCGATAAAATCCATTAAGGAGTTTCAAGCGATTTTCTGTTGAAGTATCCGTTGATACCGCAATGACTAACTTCGACACGCCTTTAAGACTCACAAGATGTCTGCCAGTCGTCTCCACCATACTTAAGCGGTATCTTTGTCCCCATAAGTAATGGCTCTCACCGTTAACCATTTCGCGACTTGATTGCCTTGGTTGGGTAACAAAATCCCTTTGTTGCTTGTTAATCCAGGCTAACTTGCCTATAACAGCTAAGCGTATCGCTTGCTCTGACGTATGAATCGGAGCTGACACTCTTACTCTTCCATCCGGAGGTAATACGCTCAAATGTAAGTTTTTAATATTCTTGCGATTAACCACTATTTCTATGCCGCGCACTTCGATTGAAAAAGTCTCATCTAATGGATGTGTTGACGGCATTAATGGTATTCCTTTTGTGCTTTAATAAGCTCCATTATTGCAGCCACATCAATGCCATAACTGGCAGTTTCTTCACGGATTGCATTAGCAATTTCACGTTCCTTAAATCGGTCACCTAGCCAATCCGCTCTTTTAGTAAAGCGAACCGCTCTATCTATTTTGGTTGTTAATACTTCATCATTACCAAAGTTATCGAAAATGGCTTGTTTAGCTGCGGTATCAATAGAATCCGGATAGCTAGATTGACTCGCGCCAACAGGATTAACCACTTTTTTGGCCAGTTCACGGATTTTTTCTAAATACTCTTGATAATTCAGTGCTTTTTCTCGGCGCTGTTTTATTAGCTCTTCGAGCAATGTCGACATCTGGTCAAAATATTTAGGGTTAACTGGATTTTCATCCACTATGGTTTTACGGACGTTATTCTCAATGGCTTCCGCCATAGCATCTTGATTATCGCGCAATCCTTTCGGGAGTTTATCCATGCCCTCCCCGTTATTATTGACAACTAAATCGATTAGCCCGAAGTCTTCAAAATCCATTAACACTTCGCTGTCATCTGCCCGAATATACATATCGAGCAAGTGACGCATTGCCGGTTCAAAGCGCTTCATTTCGAGTAAATCACCGCTGGCAAGCTTCACTTCATCGCGCACTTTCTCATAGAACACGACTTCAGCTTTGATCTGGATTGATTCTTCTGTGGTGTAGCCCGCTTGCTCCATTTCATTGGCTAAATTGGCGTAAGCGCGGAGCAGCTTAGCGACCGCAGTATAGAGTGTCAGGCGCAGTGTTTCTTGTTCGCTTCTAGTGTCCGCATCATAGCTAACACCAGATTTGCCACAAAAATAATGAATAAAATCTTGAGTATGACGAGGCGTTTCAACGGGTTCGCAAATCGCCCGTACAGTCTCCAGTGCATTATCGAGATCTTCCCTCGCCTGCACTAATCTGTCCTTCAATAAACCAGCAACATCTTCAGCGTCATAAGCGTCAAACGCTTCGGCGGTGTAGTCTTTTAATGCTTTGTCTAATGACCTAAATAAATCTTTATAGTCAATAATATAGCCATATTCTTTATCCTCACCATCGAGTCGATTCACCCGACAAATTGCTTGGAATAAGTTATGGTCGGCCATCGACTTATCAATGTATAAATATGTCGCAGAAGGCGCATCGAACCCCGTCAGTAGCTTATCAACCACAATCAATAAACGCATTTGACCAGGTTCGTCGATAAAACGCTTTTTAACCTCTTTTTCAAACTCTTCGACTCTTTTAGCCGCTTCATCTTCTGATTGTTCGAAGTAACTCGCCAGCATTTTTCGGTATACATCGTACTTAAACAGTTTTTCTGTTAACCCTTCTCCCGACTCCTCCCCCTTAATTGAACCGGCAACAGGCTGATAGCTGGTGACAATCGCGCACTTGTCATGTAAGTCAGTTTTACTAAACAGATCATAGACAACACAGGCTTGATGCACGCTAGCACACACCAACATGGCATTGCCTCGGCCGTCCATCAATCGTGGTTTAAGTTCCATATCCATTAAGATATCGCTAACGATTTTTTCGAGCCGTGATTTACTGGAGAGCACTTTTTGCATCGTGCCCCATTTTTGTTTTAGCTGCATTTTCGCTAGGTGAGACAATCCCTTGGTTTTAGCCTCAAACCACTGATCAATTTTTTTCTCTGATGTTAAATGCTGATCGATATCTCTGGCTTCGTAGCGTAAATCCAGCACCACACCATCAAGCACTGCTTCATTAAACTTGTAGGTATGAATATAAGGGCCGAAGATTTCTAAGGATTTTTTCTTATCCTTTTTCATTAATGGCGTGCCCGTAAAACCGATAAACATGGCTTCAGGCCCCTCTTTACCACTAAGCAGAGATTTCATTGCCGTATGCAACTTGCCAGACTGAGTACGATGACACTCGTCAACAAAAACAAACAAGTTGCCTTTAACGCTAAAGTCTTTTGGCAAGTTACGGGTCATTGCTGCAATAAAATCGTCAGTTGCTTCGTCATCGCCTCCCACTCCAGCATTGTCATCTAGCGCTTCGCCATTGCGGCCAAATTTATGTACCAATGAGCATAATAACCAAGGATTGGGCTTATTTAGGCTGGCGACTAAATCACTGCCACTTTTAGTACGGTAAATAAATTCATCTACACCGATAAAGACTTTTTCAATCTGCTCGTCGAGTTCGGTTCTGTCTGTAATGATCAACACCCGAGAATCGGCGACATTTTCACGGATCCACTTAGCCAACCACACCATGGTCAAGCTCTTGCCTGAACCTTGGGTGTGCCAAATGATTCCACCATGGCGTGACTTAATGTGTTTTCTGGCGGCTTGAATACCAAAGTATTGATTATGACGGCAGGTCTTTTTAACCCCAGAATCAAACACAATAAAGTCGTGGATCAGTTGTAAAAACCGCGATTTATTACAAAGCTGGCCTAAGTGCGAATCCAGTAAAGTGCTCGTATTTTCCGCTTTATCAACACTCGTGATAATGGCAGGATCTTTCCATTCCAGATTTTCTTTCCACTCAAGATAGTATTTCTCGGTGGTTTCAATCGTGCCGTATCGAACACCTTGGGTATCATTGCCTGCCATGACAATTTGCATGGTCGTAAAAAAATTGCGAATAAAGTCTTTCTTTTGATTATCGAGATTCTGGCGTATCCCTTCACTCACAGAAACAGACGAGCGCTTTAGCTCAATCACCCCAAGGGCAATACCATTGACATACAGTACCAGATCGGGACGTTTTGTTTTGGGCGATAGCTGATCCCCCTTCACGGTCACTTCTTCAGCAATAGCAAAATCATTCGCTTCAGGGTGTTGCCAATCAATTAGCCAAACCGTTTGATTTTGCTCACCTGCGCCCTCTTTCTCTTTCACGCCATAACGTAATAAGCGATACACCTCTTTATTGGCATCATAGAGTTTTTTGCCTTCACCCAGCGCGGTTGCAATATCCAGTTTACGCAATGCACGATTGATCAGTAGCTCTGACACGCCGCGATCGGCCAGCCAATTGGCTAATATATGGCTTTCAACATTGCGGTTACCTTGTCTATCCTTCCAATCACCTAAATAGCGATAACCCAATTCATTTTGAAAGAATTTGACAACACGGTTTTGGGTGGCACGTTCCTTTTGGCCTACTGTGCTCATATTACTTCCTTTATTTACTTGATAGTTACATTAGTAGAAGCGCAAAGGATTGCCAACATGTCATCACCATGAGTTTCAATTTCGTCTGTACTCCAATGGTCTTTGGTTTTTGTAAGTTTAATCATCTGATAAAGCTTTAAACTATCAATTCGTTTTTGATTAATATTTGCTTCAAAATGTGCAAGCTTGGCTTTGGGCGGAAAATTACTTAATCGAGAGTTTTTACTGTGGCTAATTAAACAAAGATTACCGAATTTATGTAAGGATTTACTATCCAGAGGTGAAAAACCATCCATTGGATGTTGTGGATAAAAGTGCTCAACTGAACTTCGAAATGTAAACTCAAACTCTTTAACGACAGGATCTTTGTTTTTTTCTTTATGCCATAACAAATAATCAAGGTAGTTAAATACAAAGTTGTTCTCAATTTCGCCAAACTGTAACTTGTTTAGATCAACGTTTTTAGGTTGGATATTTTTAGGGAAATCAGAAGGCTTAGTTAAATAGATCATATCGTAGTAATCTTTTGCTTCAAATGTAGTCAAAAAACGATCAAATACAAATCGCTTGGCTATTCTGAGAAGATTCCTAAAATAAGGTTTAGCTTCAATAGCATCTTGTTGAAACAAATAAAATAATGTTGCATTCAACCAATGTTTATAAACAAGTGTTGGTGTAGAAACATGAAAAGCCGCAAGTAGCATCAAACATTGTCGGTTAACACCTTCAAAATTGTTTTCGTCTTCCTCACTTTTTTTTACATTATCGTCAAAACTGTTGATAAAACTCACACTTTTATCTGAATACCACTTTAACCGCTTCAAACTCCAACGATCTTTACCCTGGCTAAATTCACGTTTAATCACATATTGATCAAATAGATATTTGCACTTTAATAAAGCATAAATAAACTCTTTAACATTTTCTATTGGGTTATCAATCTTAAGTAAATAATTATCAAATTGTGTGATGAGTTGTTTGTCATCTAGCGCTACGTTTTGTTTGGTATACACGCGTAATACATGAAGTAAAAAATTTGAAAAGTTAATAACACTGTTAAAGCGATCTGGCACATCGTCATCACTAACCGAAGACACCGCACCAACATTATTAATCGGTTTGGTTATAATGTCGGCCAAAGACAATGACACCTGGTTAGCGTCAGTTGTGGCTTGGTCTAAACCTTCAGTTAATTCATCAAAATCGCTAATGGTAAATTGTCCCCAGTCATTTTTGCCAAAAAGTTTATGTCGTTGTTCAGGTGTAAAGCCATATTGTACATATCGTTCCATGTTAGAACAGGCTTCCCACACTTTATGAAGTACGTCAGTGCTGCGTTGTTTTTCATCTGCATCAGTAATATTATTGAGTGCCGACATTAATTTAGCTTTTAATACTTCATGCTTTTCAAGTTGTTCCCCACGGTTATTCATCACCTCAAAATAGTGATTTAAATCGGTATCTTTAGGTACTTCCACCCGCATAATTTGCACTTTTTCAAACAAGAACTCAGTAAACTCATGTAATTCGTTCTTTTTAAATTGCTGAGACTTTATTGCTTTAGAAATTAACTCATAGCCATTAACTATACCTTCACTATAACCATCACCATTCAAGTGATATAGGGCTTTACCTTGTGCTAATGCTGTAAATGTTTCGCTTGATTTGGGTCTGCTTTCAAAACTGATATTAACTTTCTCGTACCATGACAAGTCGGGTAACATATTAGCAGATTTATTATTGATGTTAGCTGCGGACATGTTTTTTAAGTATGTAGCTAAAAGCGATAATGTAGTGAAGCGCTGCTGACCATCAATAACTTCAAAACTGCTATCTTTACGCTTAAAGACGACAAGTGTACCAATATAATAGTTTTCATTTTCTTCATTTTTATAGTCAATTATATCCTGAATTAACTGATTTATTTCAGACTCACCCCAAGCATAATTACGTTGGTACATAGGCACAAGATAGCTAACACTGTCTTGAAGCAGTGCCCTAACCGAAAGCGCTTTAATTGCTTCACTGTTTACGTTATTCATAGTAGTTCATTCCTTTAAACAGCTTTACCAATGGGTCTTTTTCAAAATCAGTTTTACGGGCATTATTTTTATTATCTGTGTTTGATAATGTGTTTAAAACTATGCTCAACACATCTGAAGGATTTGTAGCATCTTTAATGATCCGGAACAAATTACTCGCTAGTACATGGTTATCCATTGTTGCTAACTGCAGCACTTGCTGTTTAATTCGCAATGAATAAGCCCAAATAAACAATTTCTCAATTGCCATTGATAGCTGACTATTACCAAACTTGTCGATATAGAAAATCAACGCACAATCAAACATCGAGCGAACATATTGATCGCCAGTCCTCGTTCGTGCAGGATATTCATTTAACGTCTTTAAAATATTTTGGGCATTTTCAGTTAAGTGATGACCGAGTAGAAAATGAGATGAGGCTTGTTCTCCGTCAACAATAAGTCCTACTTGACGTTGGTAATGTGACGCCATTTCAAAAAAACGCCGACCATTAATGATCATTTGGTCGAGATGAAACGGGAATACTTTGTGTTGACCATCTATCTTACGTTGATACTGTAGATTATATTCATCGACAAAATGGTGTGCGATGCGCAGTGACTCGACGTATGGAAAATGCGCAATATTGTCTATATTGACACCCTTAAACAAATCTACGTCATTTTTGCCAAAATAACGGGCTGAATGCCCTAATGCCCAGCGCCGAATACGATATAAATACTCTGCGAATAATGCGGCCAGATCATCACTTTCTAACGCTTCCCAACTGGCAACCGTCTGCCCTTTTAACGCATTCTCATGTTCACTAAATTCACGTAAATGAAATGCTTTAAGTAAGTCATGTGGTTCTAAATCCTTTCCACGGGCATTTTGCGAATCAAAAAACTGAAAAGCTTCTGAAATATCGTTAAGTGTAAATATAACCACTTCACATTTATTCAACAGAAAGTCGATATGATCTTCAGTAAATTCATAACGACTAACCAAACGCCGTAACTCAAGGTGATTTTGTTGCAGATTACGCTGGCTGATATCACTTTCAAATTTCTGCTGTTGCATAAACCTGTTTATAGGTTCTGCTAAGTCACTAAGTTGTTTAGTAAGGTCTGGCCTCTGTAACTTTTCAAGCTTGTTTATCAAATATCGCTCAATAATGGCATGCACAGCTAGTACCAAAGTCAAGGTACGCTGCTGGCCATCAACAATATTTAAGGGACTGCCCACTTTTTGTGTTTTATTGTTATTTTGCTCAAGGTCTTGATGAAATACCACTGTTCCTAATCGGTATGCAGATTGCTGCTGGTGTACATCAAGGTCTTGAAACAGTTGATTAATATTTACCTGAGTCCATTTATAAGGTCGCTGATAGGTTGGGATGGTTAAATTTTCCAGCTTCAACAGTTTACTTACGCTGATAATGTCCTTATTTAACGCTGTTGCCATTAAGATAACACTCCTTGTTCATTGGTTTTTTCAAACGGCAGGCGAGTTTTACCCGTGAGCAGTTCTTGCATCATGCCTTGTTTAATTTGGCGGGTTTTGCTTAGACGCTGTTCAAGGGTTTGGATTTCGTTGTCCATATCCGAGAGAATAGTGGCGATGGCGGTTTGCTCATTTTTCGTGGGTAGAGCGATTGGTGTTGAATTACAATTATCTTTATTCAAATAAGGCAATGTCGTTTTAGTAGCTTTACTATAAAAATGCTCTTTTAAAGATGTTAATGTATATGCAAGATATCTACTACAGACAGCATTGGATGGAATAAAAGCATGAAGTTGTTGATTTATGACGATCTCATCTTCGACTACAGCCACAATACCTAGTTCACCAACACAAGACATTATAACTGCATTTTTTGGCACAACTTTGGAACCAATGAAAATAGCTTCTTCACGCGACACATATAAAGAAACTTTAGACATATCAATACTTTTAAAAGAATCAATGTCCGAGGTTGTGACCCATGGAATATTACCACTAAAAGAGCGGGGCTTATTTCGACCTGGGACTATGAATCCACATACTTCTTTAACCTGTTTAACCTCCCAATCCTCTGGAATTTCGCCTAGCTCGCTGGGTTTGGTGCCTTTACGCTTACCGTCGACAGCACCTTCTGTACTGTTAATATCAGAATAATAGGCAAATTGAGGTAAGCGGGTTTTGCCTGTCAGCAGTTGCTGCATGGTGGCGGTTTTCATCGCTTGTTTTTTGGCGATAAGTTTTTCTAACTCACTCAGCAAAGCATCCATATCAGACAAAGCATTGGCAATGGCGGTTTGTTCTTTTTTCGAAGGGAGACCTATTAATGTACTTTTAATTGTGCCTAAACCGAGATTTTTGATAGTTGAACCTGTCAAACCATCTTCAAAACGTTGTTGAGTTGCATCAAATGAAATGGCTTGGTACATATATCGTACTTCGGCTTTATGATTTATATTTATATATGCAGCACTTTTTCCTAGGATAATCGGTTCATTATTGTAAAAGCACAAATTACCAATGGTTCCATTAATAGATAAAAGTAATGTACGGTCATTTATCTTTTTCTTATGCTTATTGAATTCTGCCTCACTGACCCTGTTCGTATTTTCTGTAAATCTGAGGCTTCCATTATCTATGTTGTTACCATTTATGAAATAATAAGCTCCATTAGGATCATAAATAGGTGTTGAATGAATCCCATCACCAATTAAAGTCGAAACATCATTGATAAAAACAACATCCCAATCCTCTGGAACTACACCAATTTCTGTTTGTTTAAAGCCCTCAGGTATCGTTTGATTAGTCACTTGGTTACGTCGCCTATCCATGCCTCCGCCCCGCGGGCCCTTGCAAGCAACGTTCACTTTTTGTTGCGGTGAAAGGTTTCCAGAAAAATTTGTCATAGCGTCCACTCCAAACCCATGGCTTTGAGGTGGCCCGCGACTCTATCGCTTAAGGTTTCTACCGATTTTGTTAAGGTGGGCAGCGGCGTGCTGTAACGCTCTTCCAGCTCTTTAACGCGGTTGGCCATTTGCTGAGTGACACGCTCAATCTCGGCAATGATGTTGGCTTGCAGCGTAGCGAGCCATTTGTCATTGACGATCAGGGTTTTGATCTCGTCAATGCTCAAATGTGGGTACTGCTTAAATACCGCTACGTCCAGAGCTTCTTGGGCTTCTTTTACGGCTTTTTTGGCGTTGGCATCGGAGGTAAACAGCTTGGTCGCTTGCTTAAGGGCGGTAATTTCCGCTTTATCTGTGGCGAGTTTAAGGCGCGCCGCAACGCTGACTTTGGTTATTTTGTCTTTGTCGTTTAACGCATCGGCGAGTAAGCCGTCTTCGCTCCCTGTTCCAGAAGTGGCATTTTCCTCTAGATAAGTTTCGAGTGCTTGAGTGGCTTCGTCTTGTTTGATTTGAAGGGCATCAAGCTTGGTTTGCTCGGCGGCAAAGTAACGTGCCACGATTAAGCTTGGTGGGATCAGCTCTGCTTTGTACTTTTTCTTGTTAATGATTAAATCGGGTGTTTCTTTAAGCTTTTCACCTTTGGCTGCGACTAGCTCACGCAGGGTTTTACCCGCTTGCCAGTCATCTTGCACTAATAAGTAGACATCATCTTGCAGTGTGTCGCTCCAGTAATCCATGAGGATCTGGTAGATGTCGTATTTGCTCAGCAGTTCACTGTTGGCGTAGGCGGCTAATAGGCTTTCTGATATGTCGTGGATTAACTCTTTAGGGCTGTCGCCTAGACTCATTTCGGTTAACGCAGCTTGTTTCACCCAGGCTTTAAAGGGTAATAAGCTGCGGCTGGCAAAGTCTTTAAACTCGCTATGGGCCAAAATACTGGCTTTCACTTTGCTGGCGTCTATCATGCAGTGGCTGTAGCCGTCACGCGCGGGCAGTGCTGGGTTACGACCAAATAACGTCGCTCGAATACTGGGGAATACCTGCCAGTAATGCGCCAGGGCATCGATATCGTGATTAGGAATACCGCCCTGCAAGTGGGCGCTTAAATCGTGTAAATCTTCTGGCTCTGATGAGTCGATATAACGCGGTATGTTGAGGTTGTAATCGTTTTTGGCAATTTCATCAATCGTGACTAAACGGCTAAAACGCTCTAGCTCAAGCCCTTTATTAAACACATCGACAATTTTATGAATGTCTTGGCTGCGCAGGCGGTTTTTATTGCCGTCTTTGATGAAGCCTTTGCTGGCGTCAATCATAAAGATGGAACGGCCGGTGATGTGAGTTTGATTGTTGTTCACGTCATTGCCGTGCCCTTCACCAAAGTGAACGGCAGCTTTTTGGGCGTGCTCTTTGTCAATCACGATAATACAGGCGGGGATCCCCGTGCCGTAGAACAGATTGGCAGGTAAACCAATAATGCCTTTGATGTAACCTTGCTTAATAAGGTTTTGACGAATATTGGCTTCGGCATTGCCTCTGAACAGTACGCCGTGGGGCAGAATGACTGCGCCCTTACCTGTGCTTTTTAAACTGGTAATGATGTGCAGTAAGAAAGTGTAATCACCGTTCTTTTCGGGCGGAGTTCCCCAAGTAAATCGACCATAGGGATCGTTTAGTGGGTTTAAGCCGCTCGTCCAGTTTTTGTTAGAAAATGGCGGGTTAGCCACGGCAAAGTCAAAGGTTTTGAGTTTATTGGCGCCGTCTTTCCACTGCGGATCGGCAAGGGTGTTGCCTTTCCAGATTTTAGCTGTGGCATTGTTGTGCAAAATCATGTTCATGCGAGCAAGTGCACTGGTGGCGTTGTCCATCTCCTGACCGAAAATAGACAAGCCGCGTGGTGCTTCGTTACTGGCTTTTAACAGCAAAGAACCTGAACCACAGGTGGGGTCGTAAACCGTGGCATCTTGTGGGGTATTGTTTTGAATACCAACCACTTTAGCCAGAATTTGCGAGACTTCTGACGGGGTATAGAATTGGCCTTTGGATTTGCCCGATTCGGTGGCGAAGTGGCGCATTAAATACTCATAGGCATCCCCTAATAAGTCGTCACCATCGGCACGGTTACCGGTTAAATCTAATCCTTGGAAAATCCCGACTAACTTAGTCAGGCGGTCGACCATTTCCTTGCCTTTACCAAGCTTGTCTTCATCGTTAAAGTCGGCAACATCGATAACGCCTTTGAGATCGTTTTCTTCCGCTAAGCTACCAATGATTTTATTGAGTTTATCGCCGATTTCTTTATCGTTTTTGGCGGCAACCATATCGTCAAAGCTGGCACCTTTGGGCACGACTATCATGCCGTACGGATCGCCTTTATATTTGTCGGAAACGTATTTCATAAACAAAAGTGTGAGAACGTAATCCTTGTATTGGCTGGCGTCCATACCACCACGCAGTTCGTCACAGCTGGCCCAAAGGGAGGAATAGAGTTCGTTCTTTTTAATGGCCATGTGGCGTCCTATCTTGCAAGTTATTTTGACGATGAAGTTGCAGCGAGTAATAGCGTTATACCTTGAGCCGCTTTGTGTAGCACCTCGCTTGAAAACGCTGAGGAAAGCCATTCGTTGAAAATGAGTTTTGTGAAAAACGTCGAATGGTTTGCTGAGTAAAAAATGCCCACAGCGGTAACAGTGTTGATGCCTTTTTCAGCGTTTCCAGCTGAATTTTAAGCTTCATACAAACATCAACCTTTTCAAATACAAAAGTACAAAAATATCGGCTTGTAAGATACCAGCCAAGTTGCTTTAAAACCAGAAAAATGGCCGTATTTTGAATGAGAATGTGATGAGGAGGATAAAATAATAAGCAATTAAAAGCATCAAAAGTAATATTTTCTAGCGAATATAATTAAACTATAGATTATAGCCACTTAAGAATTAAAAGCTGTAGTTAAGTGGCATTTAAGTTGATTAATTAACTGTGATTTGCAAGCATTCAGCCAATTTACATTTAGTCGACCATGATTGCCCTTGTGCCAAATGTGTGCATGATAACTTACCCGCCGCTTGAAGGTCTCCATCATCTGTTGCTACTGATAAAATAGCATTCCAATAGCTTAGGTTTGGTGCAGGATATCCAGGATCTAATAACATGATCTTAGTCACTTGATCGCCATATGTTTCATAGCCTATCGCAACCGCCCAATGTCCTCCTCCCCCTTGCCAATTTAGACCGATAATGACGGGATCCCCATTGTTGATAGCTTCAGCAATTTCGTTTGACTTAGCTCTAGTTGTAACCGATTCGAGATCTTTTGCCCTAACTTTTCCGTTTGGATGATGTTTAAAAGTTTCTAGCAACCAAGATAAATCGTGGTCAAAAGTTCCATCACGTACCATGGTGTCAAATG
Organism: Shewanella sp. DAU305; assembly: GCF_026802235.1. Classification (NCBI taxonomy): domain Bacteria; kingdom Pseudomonadati; phylum Pseudomonadota; class Gammaproteobacteria; order Alteromonadales; family Shewanellaceae; genus Shewanella; species Shewanella sp. DAU305. The sequence continues at coordinate 3,044,374 of NZ_CP113808.1, read as the reverse complement.
CATAAAGATTGTTCCAAAATTTGCCTAGTCGTGTTCTACCATCTTGTATATTAAGATCTGTAACTTCTTCCCTACTCAGTACATTCTGCGTGATCAGGGCCATTAGAAGACTATAAGGGCCACATGCGCCGTCGACATCACCTTGACGCAATGCAACAAGATTCTCTTCATTACCTATAAAAACGCCCTTTTCAATTAGCTGAAGTTGAGGTAAAACACTAATAGTACGCATAAAAAATCCTTTTGATGCTAATAAATAATAACTACAACAATAGTGAAGTTGTACTGTGGATTATTGTAAAGAAATGGTCAATCATTCTGTATTGTAAATGTATTCAAGTCACATCAGATGCATAATTCTTGCTCTATCTATTCGGTAAATAACCTAAACTTTGTCATTCTTAGTTTGAATTAATACTCTTCGTTCAATTTTACTTCGATTCTTATAACATATTTAAGTAGTATGAAATTTAATCAGAGTTTTGACTTGTATAAGCTTCAAGTGCTTTACGCAAGCTGTCACTAAGTTGAGTTCGAAGCGATTGCGGTTCGAGTACAGCTATATTTGCGCCCTGTCCTTTTAACCACCAGTTCAATTGCCAACTATTGTGCACTGTTGCTGTCAGTTCATAAAAGTGCTCGTCTAAAGGCATTAATACCATATCGTCAGACATAGGGCTTTCGGTTAGATAAAATGCTAACTCTGCGGTGATCTTAGCTTTAAGCTTTAGGGTTTCGCCGTTAGAGAAGTGCATTGCACCGTCTTGTATGTATTGCTGTAAATTGAAATCTGCTGGACGAATACCTTGCTCGTAGGTACGTTTTACCGTTTGAAAACGGTGCATTGCGAAGCGCTTTATAGCGGCATTCTCATGCCTTTTTGTTATATCTTGAGCAATCAGGTAAAGCACGTCTCCACGTTGCACTAAGGCAAGCGGCATGAGGTGGTATTCAATCGCCGCGACCTTTTGCTTTGCCTGATAGTAAGTTCGAATGGTTTGATCCCTCAACAAAGCTTCTTGTATTTCCTTTAACAGTGTTTCGTTGATTACTGGGGGTTTAAATCCCATATCAGGCATTACACTCGCGACTTTATCTAACCACTGTGCGTTATAGTCATCTTTTAAGGTATTTAATAGCTGGCGAGAATGCTCAAAATTGTTTTGTAAATGTCGTTGCATCGCCGGTGGCAACAGTTGCTTTAGCGATTTTTCAACCAACATCAGCGACAAAGCATCCGTCAAACTTATAGTATCGATATGAGTCCGTAAGCCGCCCAATTCTGTGCTGCGCCACAGATAGGGTTTCTCCTCGGTTTCTGAATAAATGGGAAAATACTGTGATAGTACATCTAAGTCTCTTTGCAAGGTTCGGTGGCTAACGTTAAAACCTTCATTAGCAATCAACTCCAATAGTTCGGTGCTTCTTATCCCTTTATCTGTGGGAATAAACTTAAGCAGTGTTTGTTGCCTGAGAAGCGTGTTTGCATTTTTATTTGCCGACATAACAGACCTTTTAATCTAATGATGAACCATGACACGACAAAGCTTTAGTGATTAAGCAGATAACCTACCTGAAAATATTTCTCGAAGTAGTCCATATATTCTGATTTATCTCGGTACCAATGTTTTGCTCTTTCTTGAGTATCTTCATCATAATATTCTTCAAATACGTTGATTAGTGCGTCACATTCATTGGCGCTAACGGGGAGTCGGCTCATCAAATACATTAACTCTTCAGGTGTGAACCTTGGCATGTTCATCAATAAAAATAACCAGCCTTGTTGGATTGCACAGTGCTTTTGCAATGTTCTACGAAACCAGTATTCATAGCCCCATTCTCCAACTGGATAATGTTCCGGCGCAAGGGCTAAGGCTTGTAGTAAGCTACTGCTGGGATGAAAATGCATGACTATTTTTGCCGCCAGCATTATAGGCACAAAATCACGATTGAAGGCTTTATTAGGCTCCCTTGGCTTTGATTTCCCCTTTCTTGCTGGCAAGGGTAATTTTGATTTAAACCATTGATGTTCAGTACGACTGCGGGGATCTCCTCCATAGCGACGATTTAATCTTTGGATGGTCAGATAATGCGCATCAAGTAATAATTCAGCCTGTTCAAGTAAGACACTCGGTTGCAAAGCGGGATCACTGCTTGTTGACATTAAAGCCATCAATGATTCATTACTATTGAGAAATAGTGTCCATAAGCTATAAAAAGGTGAATCTTCTTCCATGGCGTATTTTCCTGAACGCGTAGCGCAAAGGGCCTTTACATTTCTAGCTGGGTTTGGAAGCTTACTTTCCCAGCAATCTAATGCGAGGCGAACCAACAATGTCATGTCGTATTCTTCGGCCCACGGGTTGCTGTAGTCATCTCTCATAAAATTATCAACCATATCAAACTCTTGAGATTCTTGGATCCATACGCGCTCTGTCAGAGTTGGTTGCTCAGCATATCCAATACCAAATTTATTCTCATCATCAAGGAGAGCCAATAACGCTTCAGTTTCTTTTTTAAATGATTTAAAGATGATCATAACCCGCCCTCTTAGATTTTCGGTTAATAACTAAATCAAAATACTTTGCATAATTTTCGAGTGAATTGTTTGCGCCTGGGTAATAGCCTTGCGGTTGGTATTTATCAAAAAAAGCTTGTTTGACAGCGATGCATTCAATAGCGTTTGAGTTCGGCTTTTCGAGCAAAAACAACAAATGCTCTGGAATAATGTGTTCGAAATTGTTAACTAGAAAGTTGATGCCTTCTTTTTGATAGCAATGACTGAGTAAAGTACGGATTAGCAATAATTCCCCTGCATTTGGGTACAGCAAATACGGTGGCCAACTGAGTGCGACATCCTTAAGAACGTGGCTATTAGGTTTTAAGTGCATCAATAACAGCGAGGCCAGCATAAAATGATTGCTGTAGGTTGAAAAAATTGCTGAGCCATCATCACGAGCTACTTCTGTAGCTGCGCGATAATCATCCCAATGTTTTGATTCAAAACCTTCCTGCCGTTCCCTTAGTGTTGAATGTGTTATTAACAAAAAATCTAATAGTGCTTCGGCTTCAGTGACTAAAGAAGCCTGAATTGATTGAGATGCTGCTAACATTTGACTCAGCGAGCCATCATTAACGTTCGCGCAAAACGCGGCCCAAAGTTTAGATAACTCAGGGTAAGTATCTTGGTTATGAAGCGGATTACGCGATGCTAATAAGTGTTTAATTGCAAGAGCATTAACACATAACGATTGCGTCGATTCTTTTAATAACAATCGAGAAAGCAGTAGCTCGTCATACCAACCTTCTGGCGTCGCTAATACATGTTGATATATTCCTTTCCAATCTTCAGAGAGTGCTAACCAGACTCCTGGGAAGTCCAATAATATGTCCCCAGGTTTTAACTGTTCGTAATGTGGAACATCACCCTCTTCAAGCAGGGTAAGTAGGCTGATTGACTCAATAACTAGACCATCCATAGTGCACCTCAATTCGTTATTTTTAAATATTATACGTAGAGGTGCGACAGCTTGTGTCGTAACTAAAAGGAAGTGTGTACAAGGACTCTTATATTATCGCTAGGTACTCAATCTTAGATAACCTGCGGTATAGAAAGTGTGGTGTGGGGCTGGAGGCTAGATACCTCCGGCTACCCGATTAGACTATTTTAAAAAACACTATTCGTTTGAAATATTGCGATACAAGAGTTATCCAAGGGTTTAAGAAACATAGGAATACCCCCTTGGTTTTTCATTACGATGTAATCACCTGTTTCAGCTAAAAAATTAAAAGCTTTCATTTCACTAGCGTATGCAGTGCAAGACTTCGAAGAAGTAATTATCGATGATTCAGTAACGTAACACTTTTTATTCTTAACCCGATACTCAGCCTCTAAGAAAACGGTATCTCCTTTTGAGCCATATATGCCTGTAAGTTTTAAAGAGTCATTTTGGGTTTCTTTAAACGTATCAGAAAACACCCTAATATCACTTCCTGACGCAAGCCGAAATGTATTTTTTATGCCTGCATCACAGCCATAAAATGATCTATCATGAGCTTGCTTTAAGGCAAAAGAGATAAAATCAGGATCCCCATTCGCCATAGAAAAATTTGAAAGGCAAAGTGTCCCGATTAATAATCCAATTTTAGTTTTCATATACTACTTCTCTCTCCTATTTTTGATTAATTGCGCTGCGCTGTTTGCTGGGCATAAATTGCGTATTGAACTTGGTCGCTCCCACATCCATGTAAATGGGTATGAATAATGTTATAGGAATTTGCTTTTTTGCGATAGCGGTCATTTATATAGTTTTGAAGGTAATTAATTGATTTCGTTTTAGCTTTATCATTCTTTTAGGCTAACTTTCGACGGATTGTTAACCTTGATTGACAGCATTTGGGCCCCCAATTCAGGCTTGTACACGTACCACACTAACCCCATAAGACTGGCGGTTTGTCACTGCCGATCATTCCGCTACGTCTTTAGGATGTGATTATCCTGACATGCGTACTGGCTGACCTTGGTTGTTTAACATCACTACCGACTGCGGCTTTATCAGTCCAATAAACTGCAAATGACCTAATAGGCATTGCGGGCATGACCACAAACAGTCTTCCTTAACCAAAAGACTCGCTAATACCACCTGCGGCTTACATAATTGCGGTTTAATTAGTGCTAACTTTTTGCGGCGGCAGGTATTAGCGAGAAAAACCAAAGTGCCTGAGTCGCATCAATCCTTTAGGCAACACATACAGTGAATAGCGGCGGATAAACTCATCACAGCTTAGCTGTATTTACTTATGCTGCTGACCGTCACGATTGAAAACTGACATCTTCTGCGATCACTTCTGCAATTCTTGACTGATGCTGCATGACTCTACGGGTATCACGCCCAAAGTATTCAACCACGGTTTCGGCGCGGCTCAGACATGCTTTGTTGTAAACACAACACGAATTTGCCATTAACTAAGGTTTCACCATAGGGATATCCAGTTTACGTTGTCGCAGTGACCGTAACCGCTTGGCCCGATAATCGCTGGAAAAGCTTTCACCGGAAATAGATATTTCGGTAAGTTAATTTTAATGATGTCTACTGGCAGAATCGTATTGAACATCTAAACTAAAATTGGGTTGTTGCAATGTTCGTGATATGCAGTCCGGTTTATAGCGTAAATCAGCTGCTTAAACGCACTTGCGCCTTTAATATTTAAGGAGCAACCCATGACAGAAAAACTGACTCAACAAGCTGAAATAACAGCAGAACTGTTCTCTCTTGAAGGCATCCCTACCGCATATGGTTGTCGAATGGATGATATTGAACAGATGAAATTGCATTGTAAGTCAATCCAACCGTTCAAAGCTTGGTGCGTCGTTTCAGAGTGGATCATTTGGATTATTGATGTCCCACAAGGCACCCCTGGCACTCACCCTATTAAAGAGCTGGTACTGGCGAATCACATAATTGAAGATGGCCAAGGCCGTTTCCCCAGTGGCGGATGGGTCAGAACCACAATTGTTGTCCATACTCACCATAACTGCATCTTCGAAACGAACAATACCTTCTACATTTTAGTGGGGAGCGGTAACAGTAAGCGCCTGTCCCTCAACGAGTTTGGTCAGAAAATTAAGTTATTCAGTCAAATCTACTGATACGCTCAAAATGGGCTCTTGAATAAGGGCCTACCTACCTTGCTAGTAAAGTCGATTATGATATAGAGTAAACCACATCAATGGGACTGGAAACGCTACGCGTTGACAGTCCCTCTTGAAGCGTTAGTTATGCAAATTCAATGAGATAAACTGACTTTACACGACCGAAAACCACAATTGCAATGGTTGAGTGATTCAAGAATCAACCCAAATAAGAGCCGTGATAAATAAGCAGCCAAAACAAAGCCCACCTTTCAACAACAAACCAAGATTTTGGAACAAACAAGTTCAACGGGCGAAAAATTCAGCAAGTGAGAAATGCTCGATTAACTTGCCCTTTCCACACTTTGCTCCCCGCCAAACTGACAACGCGCCAACGCTAAAATTGATTGAGGCAAACAAAGAAATTTGCCTGTTTTACGGTTTGAATTAACCAATAATTTGAGGGTAAAAAAGCTCATTTGCAGACAACACAAAACGAATGGCCGGAGAAATCCAAAAAGATTGAGCCCCTAAATTTACCTGAGTTGCATAACGCCGTGGGCAGGTGCGCCCCACCTGGTTATATGCCAAGCTACTCACTTACAGAATTTCTGAGCACTTCAGAAACCCATTGATTGATACTTTTGCCCTCAGCAGAAGCTCGTGCAGCTACTTCAGCATGTAAATGCGGCGGTATGCGAAGATTAAATTTTCCAGAAAACTCCTTGCTTGGTTTGATTCCCTTTTCTTTACATACTTCAAGGAATACTTTGAGTGAGTTTTTGAATTCCCGACGAAGACTGGCAGGATTTGTGCCGTAAAAATCTGCACTTCCATTAAGTCCAAGAATCTCTCCTCGAAACTGATCGAGTTGAGGGTCATATTCAATTTTGGCCTTATAACCGTCAACCACCATTATGTTCATGGTTTCACCTCGTTCTCTTCTAGCCATTTCCAAATACTGGTAATTGCTCTTTTATCCGTATTCGGAGATGGGTGGGGCCGATGAAATACTCGTACTTCATCAAACAGCACAACAGCGACTCGAGAGCCTGCTCTTTCGGAAACGTCTGCACCTAATGCTTTAAACAAAGCTTCGATGTCCTTCTAGGGTGTAGTGCCGCTGGTAGGGCGAAGATAATATTGCTCCAGTGTCTTTTGGTGCTTTCGCTTCACTAACTAATGGTACCACTGAATAGTACCATATCAAGGAACTAGGCATATAACGCCGCTCTAATAAGTGAACCATATGCTGGCGTTTGTGTACGCCCAGCATGGGCATGAACTAATGAGGTTAAAGTCTTCTGTAGGAAGGTCACTGTTCAATAACATGCTGTTATTAATAGTTAACTACTAGCGAATGGCAAGGGCTTATCATTGATGATTGGTTTGAAGGAAGCCGCTAGCAAATTTGCGAGCTGATGAACAAGAACATCATATGAGGCGTAGGCTAGAGGTGAGTTGGCAGGGCCTCCCCCACTAAGTAAGGGGACAAAACGACGAAACCACGTGATCTAATGGCCACCGTAAATGAGCAACCAGCCCTCAACAGCGATTTATTCCAACAACTGCTTCAGCCTGAGAATCTACACCGAGCTTGGCGTCAGGTTAAAGCCAATAATGGCTCGGCTGGTATCGATGGCATGACCATCGAAGCCTTCCCGCTTTGGGTGCAGCAAGGCGGTTGGCAACAGTGTAATTCTCAACTTGAGTTAGGTGAATATCAACCCTCAGCAGTCAGACGCGTAGAGATCGACAAACCCGATGGCGGTAAACGCAAGCTGGGTATCATGATCTCTTAATGACTAAGTTAAGGATCAAGGTACAGGATAAGCGTCTGCTGGCGCTTATTGGTAAATACCTGCGTGCAGGCATGATGATCAACGACCAATTTGAAGCAAGCTTCGAAGGCGTACCTCAGGGCGGCCCACTCTCACCATTACTATCAAACATCATGTTGGATAGTCTGGATAAAGAGCTGGAAAGCAGAGGGCATCACTTCGCCCGCTACGCGGATGACTTTATCATCTTGGTCAAGTCTCAAAGAGCGGGCGAACGTGTCCTCAAGAGTATTACTCGCTATCTTGCCACTAAGCTAAAACTGGTTGTTAACGAACAGAAAAGCCAAGTGGTTAAGGTAGGCCAAAGCAAGTTCCTAGGGTTTACCTTTAACCGCGGAAAGATCCAGTGGCATGTCAATACACTGCACATCTTCAAACAAAAGTTAAGACGACTGACAAACCGTAATTGGGGCGTGAGCATGAGCTATCAATTGTTTAAAGTGCGGCAATACATGCAAGGCTGGATCAACTACTTTGGCATAGCCAACGCTTACCAAGAGTGTGTCGATTTAGACCACTGGATCCGTCGTCGAGTACGTATGTGCTACTGGCGTCAATGGCGAAAGCCACGGACTAAGGTACAAAACTTACTCAAACGTGGCGTCAGGATCCAAGCGGCCGTTGCTTGTGGAATTACAAGCAAAGGGCCGTGGCGAAGCTCGAAAACACCAGGGATACAGCAAGCGCTGAGTAATGAGTATCTCAAGAAAGCAGGTTTATGTTCACTGAGAGATGGATGGATTGCAGTTCATTATCCTAACCAGAAAGTGAGTTAGGCGTTCTAAATGAACCGCCCTGTGCGGAGCCGCATGCAGGGTGGTGTGGGGGCTGGAGGCTAAATACCTCCGGCTACCCGATTATGTGCTGTTAATCAAACTTCTTAAGTTTTGCATCTCTTAAGTCTTTAGGCAAATACTGAACCCAATTGCCAAGACCAACAACTTGCTTAGGCTGAAGAGTACAGTGACTTAATAGGTACTTTCTTAGTGACTGAACGAATTTAATGCCATCTTCTTTTTCACTTTTACTAAGATGGGCTTCAGTTCTATCCAAAATAAATTTATAAGCGTGGCAAGTAGATAAATTTCGAATAGAGAGCTTAATATCTATCTTTTCAGATGCATATTTTTCTAAATTTAATATATGGTCAACTTGCTTTTCATTTAAATCGTTGTGCTCGATATAATAATTATAGTATTCATTTAAACTTTTATACGAGAGAGACTTGTTATTGAGTTTGAACTCATTTAGAAGCTCTTCTCGTAAAAGCAGGTACGATATTGCCAATGACTTCTTTTTTTCCTCACTTACGCCACTACCGCTGCCACCACTAGTTTGCATGCCTGTACCAAGAGAAACTAGGGACTTAGTAAGATCTGGCACATCCTTTAGATCATTATTTCCATGTGTCTCTGCGCATTGTTTACCACCAAAGTAAATTGTACCGTCCTCGGACTCCATATAATAAGCTGTACCGGACGAAAGCTTATGCCCCTTTGCGCAATATGACTCTGTATCTTCATTCACAAAGTCTTTTTTAATAATTTTCAAAAATAACCTCATTCATTTATAAGTAGGGAAGCCTTCAAACACACCAAAGAACATAGCGCCCAAATAATGGGCAAATATCAGTTGGTTAAAATAAGCGACGAAGGAGCAAAAACCAACAGTTATTTGTCCTGATTAATTTGCTTGTTAGTTTACAATTACGCCAATACTAGTGAAAAAGCACTTAGCCAAATTAGCTGAAAGCCATATGAAATACGCTGATGGATGCCAGGATTGCTTTGGGATTTTACAGCTTTAGCCATTGCGAAAAGAAAATAAACAGCAGCGACAACAGAAACCAATGAAAAAATGCGGAAATATAATGGAATAATTTCAGTTGTTGGACTGATAGCAATTAATATTGGTGCTACAACTAATGAAAGCAACATGATAAAACCTGCCCAAGAATGTACCTTACAATTAAAAGTTGGATTCTTAGTAAATGGATCGGCGTCCATTGGGAAGTAACCGGCGACCCATGTACCAACACCATGAGCTATAACTAACCAACCAGCAATATTCACTAAAGTTGAAACATTTGAGAGTTGAGCCAGATACCAACCGAAAAAGCAAAATAGAAAACCAAGAGGATAATTATTAATTAAAGGAGACAATTTTTCAGTTGGGCTACCAGTCGCACCTAACTCACTACAAAATTGCTTTGAATGGCTGTAACCAGCATAAAACCTACTTGCTACATAAACACCAATGAATATCCAGATTGTTGCAATTAATCCTGAATAGATCGCAATACTCTCAAACACCACCAAACTCCCTTTGTAAACTAACGTCTTAGTATTTATGCGCTGTGCTGTTTACCTCATTAGACCAGTAAAAACGCGCACAGTTAACCACCTGTATGCAAAGAACTTATCAGCTTTTTATCAAATACACCATCCGGAAAAACGCGCATGCGCGTTTTCCAAACCTATCAACTAATTTGGCCGAAGTGTATCCAAATGATTTTAAGGGGGTTTATTAATTTTAGGATGGATAAACGCGCAAACTAATGAGTTTAAAAACACTCAAAAGCATTGAAATTTAAATACGACTGTATACCCATACATTGTTAGTCGCTTTACGGTATGGCTATATATTTGGTAAATAGATGAGATTTTGTAGGGTAATTCATTCGTCAGTTTTCGATTCACTAAATGAATGCTAGCAAGTTTTGGGGCATAAGCTATTTAGAACAGACTGCCATATTGATAACTTAAGATTGGCATTGTTGTATCCACTGTTCGTCGTTGCATTCGTATATTTTATTGTGACTCAGGAATGAACGGATCGACCGCAGTTCATTACCCTAGCCAGAAGTAGGTTCGGTATCTAAGGTCTAATACCCGCATGCCTTGACAAGCAAAAACGTTATAGATGGTAATGTTATCAGTCATATCACCAACCTTCCCCTCTCTTGTGGACAACAAATAGAGTACGCTTCAAACATTTGCCCCTTACTCAACTCTCGCGTTAATACGCCACATGAAGGCATGCAGCTACATTCCGGCGTGTTTAGCGCGTCTTGCCCATCGAGGTTCAACATGCGTTTATCTGGCCAAAAAAACATACATTTCCAAATCGCGACATCAGGGGCAACTTTCGAATGGGTTATGCGTAATTAAAAACAATAAACTTGCCTTTTTTCACGGTTTGCTAAAAAAAATCTCCATTTCCTCAAAAATATTTTTTGCTGACAAATTTAAGGTTAATTCGTCGTTTATATCATTGTTATGTAGTAACAAATTTTAATGTGGGTTAATCGGCTTACCCTTAAGTTAGCGATGTTCATATCGTCATTTTGTAAAGATAGATTTACAGCGCAAATGCGCTTATGCAGAGCATGTTTTAAAAAATAATGCTTTAAAAACAATGATTTTTAAAAATCATTGTGAATGCATTTTTTGAATGTAATGCGTTTTTAAAATACGTTTTCAAGCTAAAAGAATTGAAATAAAACAGCGAGGTATCAATAGCGATTGGGGGGCATCGAAGCGTGATGAACGCCTGCATGTTTTTTTAAAATGAATTGTGCCTTGCGCGAAAATTCACAAGTTTTTGTGGATTTTCGAAAATTGAATATGCTGCTCGCGTGTTAACAAACACACGTGAGCGCTTTCCCCGTGTCGGGAAAGACGTTTGCCTTATCCATAGGGGTAACCTTTAATTTTAGCAGAGATTAATTTTTCCGCTGCAAATTAACGGTTAGCACTCTGAAATGTAGCAAGAGGTGTAACGTGAGTAACAAGTATAAAGCGAATAAATCACGCGGCAGGCATGTATATCAATATTTTTCGCAGAAGAATCAAGCCCCGCTGAAGGTCGAATCATTCCTTGAATTGTGTGTTGCGGCGCAGATGGAGTGTGAACCGAATATCGTTGCCTATGCTGCGCAGCCTGAAAGCCTGCATCTCCATGACAGTATTACCCATAAGACCATTCGATATACACCTGATTTTCTTATTAAATATGCTAATGGTGCTGCGGCATTTATTGAAGTCCATCATTCAAGTCATATCACGAAAGACTTCCAGTCGCGATTAGCGCTATTCAATGAATACTCACTTAAGACGGCTAATGTCCCTATCGTCCTCGTTGATGAGCGTCAGTTAACGCCCATGATTTATACCAACCTCCAGTTAATCGCTAATCGGCGTTCTGCACGGTTATCATGTTCGCTCAACCATGCAGACCTACCTGAATTGTTGACATTTGAGGCGTTAGTCGATTGGCTCAAGCCTAGAAGCCAAACGTCCGTGGGTGATGCATATCATTTAGTCGGGGCCGGTTTTTACCAATTCGACAAATCACAGTTGCTACTGGCAAGCACAACCCTGAATAAGGTGATGCTATCGTGATGTTTGCTCAAGCGCGTGACCATCAATTCCACAATAGCAACGGCGACATCATGACGGTCTTGTTTGCTGATGACGTGTCGATTTTGCTCGAAGTGGATGATGATGAAAAAACGCGAGAGTTCTTAGCGCTAGATGTATTTAGCACAAAACTGCATGAAAAAACCCTTTTTCCCAAACCGGTCGAAAAAACGCGTCTCATTTTGTCCCCAGTACAGCAAGCGACTCGGGATTCGCGGATTGTTTATATTCATACGCTGCGCGACCTGCTGCAGAACGACGAAACCCTAAAGCCGACGACGTCCACTACCTATCAGAAAATGATTGAAGTTGTTGAGGAGAATTACCCTGCACTCAGAGGGGCTGAACATCCCAAGAAAACAACGATTAACCGTTACTGGAAGACTTGGATAAGCTCACGTTTCAATGATGACAGTTTAATCTGTAAATCACGCTCACATACCCCTCGTATCGGTGAGGAGTCTAACGCGTTAATCGACACGTATTTGAGCACGACTTACCAAGATAGTCGCCATAAAGTGGCTACGGGTCATTATGCTTGTTACAAACAAGATGCGCTGAAAGCACGTGAAACAAATCCCAATATTATCGTTGCAAGCAAACGAACGTTTTCGCGCAGAATTGAAGCGAGACAGTCGATTTGTGACAAATTAGACGATCCAAAAACTCCCCACGCTGAACGTCAGCAGCTCTCACTTAACCTGATTAAACGGATAAAACTGCATTACCCATTGCAACGTGTTGAACTCGATTGTTTGCACACAAATATCCGTGTTATTGATGATGTCACGGGGGAGTTAACTGAGCCTGTGGTCATCTATTATGCACTTGATTGTTATACGCGTGCACCGCTAAGTATGGTTTTTGATTATGGTAAAGGAGAAGCGACGGAGGTTGTTTTACAGTTGATCCAAAATACGTATTTGCGTGACGACAATCTCCCCTTTTGCGGTAAGACAGATACGTTCATCATGGATAATGGCCCTGCATTTAACAACAAGTTAATTAAGAGTCTATGTGAACAGCTGGGGAGCAATATCGTTTATACCCCTTCGAATACACCGTCAGCGAAACCCTTTGTAGAATCGCACTTTAGAGTGTTTAGGCAAAAATTTGAATCGATGGTGGTGACGGATTCAGCCGGCAACCGCACTGTTGGTTTAAATACCTATCCGAAAAAAGGCACTAGAACAAAAATAAATCCACTTAAGAATACGCATATCACTGCCAGTACGTTCACAAAGATAATCAATACCATGCTGACAGAATACGCTCACAAGACCCATTCAGGGTTAAATTGTTCACCGATATTCTGTTGGCAGCAATCTAGGGTGGTGCAATCTTATTATGATTACGATTCTATTAAGCACCACTTCCATGTCGCGACACAGGCGCATGAGCAGCAACTCGATTCAAGAGGTTTTGTCCGTGTATTGAAACACCGCTTCACCAGTGTTGAACTGAAAAAAGTGCATACGTTACTCATGACCTATGGTCACAAAAACGTCAACCCCACCGTTCAGGTGTTTTACAACCCCTATGATGCAAGCAGTGTCACTGTCAGCGTTGCGCTCCCGAACGAGACAGAGGCCAGGTCAATCGTTGCTTATAACTATGATGAAGAAATCAACTCGCGTTGGCCCGTTTCCTTTGCACAGTTAAATGGCAAAGTGCAGAAGGACAACACATTTTCCAAACTGAAAAACATCAGGTTACGGGTCAATATGCCGTTACGATTGACCGTTTCATTCCCGCCAAAACAGTACGCAGTAAACGAAGTGGCAAACCGACAAGTTCGTTTGAAGACAATAATGCAAAAGAGCTTTCAATCGAGCTGCGCATTCAGAATGCCAATGCGACTGACTCATTAAAAGATATTAAGTGGCAAAACTCATTAGACAAGACTGAATTGGCTGACAAACAACGCGCAAGCCAACTGAATGAACCAGAACAAATTATTGATAACACGCAAAGGGACACTAAAGCATTATGGTAGTCAGCATACCTACACCTGTAGACACCTTTATTGTTAAACATACATTGGTTAAACACGCGCATGAACAAATTGGGCGAGTTCATCAAATGTGTCACCTTCCCAATAATAAAAAAGGCGTGCTCATTTATGGCAAATCGGGCGAAGGAAAAACCTACATCGCTGAATGTTATGCCGCTCAGTATCCTCCGGTGAAAGAAGTCGACCACATTCGTCTGCCGATATTCACTTACCGTTTTCAAGAAGCGAAAAGCAAAGTTGATGATATTTTGCGACTGTTGATAACGGAATTAGGCGTGCAGCCCCCCATAGGTAAAGTTGCCGCGGGTGAGTTAGATAAGCAATTTCGATTTCTGATTAAAGCACGTGGTGTCGAGCTCATTATTCTTGATGAAATTCAACAGGTTTTTCCTGCTAAACAAGGGAAAATTGCATTAGACATGTTGAAATACTTCTGCGCCCTACTCGATACGCTCACTTGTTCAATTGTCTTTATCGGTAGTGAGCGAGCCATGCGACTCCTGACCTTCGGCGAAGTGGATAAAACCGTCGACGACAACGAGCAACTCAGTCGCCGAATGCTGAGGTCAGTAAAACTGCATCGTATCTTACCGAGAACGCAAGAATGGGTTGATTGTATCAACAGCTTTCTACAGCAAAGCAGCGCTCCTCAAATTGGTATCGAGGATAAAGAGCTATTAGATAGACTTTACGTTGCCTATATGGAGCGCAGCTTCAGTACCCTTGATGGCTTATTCATGCGTGAAGATATGAGTCATATCAAAGACCGCCACACACTGATGATGCGTTTAAAAGCGAACTTTTATATTTACAGCCAAAACGTCAATAATCCCTTTGATGAGTCTGAATATAGCTATAGGGCAATAGACGCTGCGGTCACACATGAATACCAGAAATTAAAGCGGGAGTTGAAAACGTGTCTTTAGCCTTTTCGCCACAGAGAAAACCTGATGAAGTTAGCATCGGTTACCTTCTTCGTTTAGCGCGCGTTAATGGTTACGCAAGGATTGGGAGTATGGTGTCGTCAACTGAGCAAAATAACATAATTAAGCTTCAAATTACACCGGCTCTGAATGCTAAATTTGGCATACCAATAAGCCAAGGTGATGTGTTTTCTACAATTATCAATCCGATGTTTAACCGCAACATTCAACTCAACCCTAAAGTGTGTATTCAGTGCTTGAATGAAGATGGCTACCTGTTAACGGAAGTGCAAAATCCGTTTTGTCATGCCTGTTCCAAACATCAATCTGCACTGACGAGTCAATGCACCACGTGTTACGAAAGCCTTGCTTGGGATATTCCACTTATAAAAGGGCACTGTACTTCCCCTCGATGCGGGGTACAACTGAAACCCTCGTCAGAAAATGTGCGTTCATTGAGTGAGGCTCAAGTGTCAGATTGCCTCTATGCCGCACTGGTATTGGAAAAAGAGCACATCATGGCGCTCAAACCGAACGCCTATGCTTCACTGCCATTTTATGAAAACATGCTCGAAAAGGGATACCGGTTATTAACGGATAATGCATTTTTTCGAGAGTGGGTACAAAAGACACTTCAGGCAACCTCATCTTTACTACCTCACAATATCCGCAGTGTGGCTATTGTGCAGTTCCTTGAAACACTTTCCTGCACGTGGCCTGCCGCTACGTTAGATATTGTTATCCCAGCTACCCCCGCAGATGGCATTGCTCTTTCGGTGACAGAACAATGGCTTCCATTTGGAAAAGCATCTCGGCTACTTGAGCTGAGGCCAGAAGAACTGCAGCTGCTTCAACACGTTAATTTAGTGAAACATGCTCGTAAAAGCAGACTTCACCATAATAGCCAAATTGATGTCGCACCTATTTTCCAGTTGTTAGTCGGTAACGACATCCAACCTGGCATGGTGTGCTTATCAACACTCACGGAGGTCATGGTGCATAATGATGTTGAAATGTATGACATTCTCATAGGATTCAAAGAAGGCCGCCTGCAGTTAGGATATGGCGAAGGTCACAATTTACGACGTGCTATCTGGTGCGAACCGGCGTCTTTTATACGCTTTGCAAAGGACGTCTGTAGTGGTCAAGTAAAATTGGCCACGGTTTTAGAGTCATTCCAATATAAACGTTCTGACTCATTTGGCGTTAACCCACCATTATATTGATGGGGTCTGGTCTCACTGTAATATCCAGTAATGTAATTTGTGATCTCTTTATCTGCTTCTGTAAAATTCCCATAACCACTGGCGGGTATCCACTCAGATTTCAAACTTCTAAAGAAACGCTCCATTGGTGCGTTATCCCAACAATTCCCGCGGCGACTCATACTTTGCTCAATCTGAAGACGCCATATTAATTGTCTGAATTTCAAGCTTGTGTAATGTGAACCTTGATCGCTGTGATAAATCACATTCTCAGGTTTCCCCCTTAACTCAAATGCCATTTTCAAGGCTTTACAGGTCAGCTCGCTGTCAGGTGATAATGACAAAGCCCACCCAACAGGTTTACGGGAAAACAGGTCTAGAACAACCGCTAAATATGCCCAACGATTACCGACCCAAACATACGTCACATCGCCACACCACACTTGATCTGGTTGAGTTACGGCAAACTGTCGATTAAGCGTATTCGGGATCGCTACATGCTCTTGTGCAGCTTTCCTATAAGAATGTTTAGGCTGCTGACAGCTCAATAACCCAAGCTTTTTCATTAGATTACGGGCTCGATAACGACTGAGACAGATCCCTTTGTTAGTCACTAATTGCGCTATCGTTCGAGCACCGGCAGAGCCATGACTAATACGATGCGCGGCCTTCACTTCACTGCATAAAATTGTAAAATCAGCATCGATATGTTCTTTTCTTTTTAGCCAATATTTATAGCTACTTCGATGCACTTTGAATGCATTACAAATTGTGAGAATAGAGTGGCTCTGCTTGAGTGCGCTGATCAGCGTAAATTGTTCATCGAGTCTGACATCAAGAGAGCGGTAGCCTTTTTTAGGATTAGATTATGCTCCTCAAGACGCGCTATTTGTTTCTTCAGTTCACGGATTTCAATTTGTTCTGGGGTAATCGGAGATGCTTTTGGTGTGCCACCCTGGCGTTCTAGTTTTAACTGTCTCACCCATTTATCCATAGTGGACTTACCTACGTTCATCGCCTTTGCAGCTTCGATGATGCTATGGTTTTTATCGAGGACTAATTGGGCTGCTTCAAGTTTGAATTCAGCACTAAATGTTTTTCTGGTTGTCGATCTCATGTGTTCACCTAAGGTCATCTATGAGGCAATAATATCACCTCTATTTAGGTGGCCAAAATCAGTGTGCCACTACACTCATATAATGAAGCAATATCGTCTGTTAAAACCTATATATATAAAATACTTACGATTTAGTCTAAAGCATCGACACTAAGGTTAAAACCCACATTCGTCATCGGTAATGATGTGGGTTTTAAGCTGAAAGCCATTCATATAAATCCCACTTATTATCCCCATCGATTAACTCACTAAAGCAATATCGTCCTGCACCCAATATCCGTTCCAAATATATCTAGCAGACCTCCGCACTCAGATACGATTTAAATCATGGCGTTTTATCCGCGCAAATTTCAATTCGTTTAGATTTTTAAATATACGCCTGTATTGTCGGCGGCTCACTTACCACACCTACAACATATGTAAGTAGAAACCTTGAAGCAATCCGATATGCGTTGACTTGATATTTGATTTGTGGAGAATGAATAGATTGGCGGTGAATAAAGCATAATGCTATCACCAACTTATTGATTTTAATATGAAAAAAAATCTCAATTTAGGTGGCAAAAATGTTCAAAAATCTCAACTTGAATGGCAATGTTGTTATTTTGTTAAACCATCAAGTGATTGAATAAGTTCAATTACGGCTGCCTGAGATTCTCATTCTGTGTGACCACGAACACTTGTGTGTTCGTGGCCACTCAGAATGAGATTTCGCGGCAGACTGAGATTTGCTTTTTTCCGCCAGAAATTTTCTGGGTCATCTTACCTGCTCTTATTTGTGTATTGGTACGATTAACTAAGTTTGTTGCTTGGGGACTAGATGATGGTTTGTTGCTATTTGCTGGTAAATGGAAAATGCAGTTTTGTGTCGCGTCGCTACGTGAATTCTTTAGAGTGTTGGCTGGCAAAGCCCTCTATTATTCACGTAGCAATGCGTTCTTTTTGACTGGTATCAATATTGCCAACGTCAATTTGGCATTTGCTTGTCTAAGATGGCGTTCAAGTAAATATCTTGGAAATTTCGGCTAAATGACTTTGCAGTCCGTATATGCCGACTAACTGATAAATAAATACATCGCCTGCCTGGGGCTCATTTGATAATTGTTCAGCACTTAAGGAATGCTTTGCGCTGGTGATGATGAGCCAGTCCATGTTTTGCCCACCGATGGCAATACTGGTTGGATTGGTGACGGGTAATGTCAGTGTAAGATCGACTTGACCGTTGGGACGATAACGCACCACTTGGCCGCCACCCCATTGAGCGTTCCAAATATATCCAGCGGCATCGACTTCAGAACCATCAGGGAAAATCATTTGCTCTGTTGTGACAAATGAACGCTTATTGCTGACTGATGCTGTGTTTGGATCAAAGTCATATTGAAATATTTCATGTGTTGGTGAGTCTGCATGGTACATAGTTAGCCCATCTGGACTCCAGCAGAGCCCATTTGAAATGCTGATGTTCTCGCACACTTTTAAGCATTGGCCTTGATGAGCTACGCAGTAAAGTGCCGCATCACTGCTTGGATAAGGGCCATTTTCGACCATAGTACCGGCCCAGAAGCGCCCTTGCCTGTCGACTCGGCCGTCGTTAAATCTATTATTCGTTAGGTGTGATTCTGGCGTTGCAAGCCATTGTACTTCTCTAGTTTTTAAATGGTATAAAGCTATACCACGATCAAACGCGACAATGAGTTGTTCTGCATTTTGCGTCAGACCAAATGAACCTACTCGGTACGGCATGGCAATGGTTCGAAGACTTTGAGTCGTAATTGAATAATTGAATATCTCAGCAGCTTCAATATCAGTCCACCAAATGGATTGGGTTTTATCATCCCAAAGCACGCCTTCCCCTAGAATATTTCCTACGGGAATGGTCATCAGTAATTTGCCAACACCAACAATATTGTTCATAAAATCACTCAGGTGTGGTGGCTGGAGGCTAGAGGCCTTCGCTACCCGATTGAACTAAGTCATTATGCGGTCGGAACAAGAGAATACCTTCCTTTTCCATACATCCTCAATAATGGAAGTCGAGCGCCATGGCTGGTTTTGGCTAGGTAGAGTTCGCGGTGATGTCTGTTTTATGCTCAACGGCAAAACATCATGGCAGTAAAAAAATCCCTCTACCCTAAAGCGAGTTCAACCGCTAAATACATAGGGGACGTTCAGTGAGTTCACAAGTCTCGGCTGCAATATCACTATAAGCTATATAGTCTTTTGCGGTCTTTACGGTAACATTTAAAAGCCAAGATCCAGAACGAAACCAAAACGAATAACGCGACCTTATCGTACCTATGTAATAACTTCCCAACAATGGCATCTTCTAAAGGCTTCATTACTCCTTGGAACTCAATTTCAGCGATGTAGTATTTGCCAATCAATAATATTACAAAGTGAAAAACGACACCAAAAATCAGGGCTAACTGAGTGCGTTTTGATAATGACAGCACATATAGGAATTCAAATAAAAAGTTCATTTTTACCTTTAAAAACGAAGTGTTAAGTAGTGAGCAACATAACCATTCAACCTAAAACTATTGCTCTGTAAACACAAGGCTCGACCTGAACTGAAAATACCGAGCGTTGCGAATTTTAGCGTCGCGCAGAGAGTGCGTTCCAATGCTTAGTTAGAATACAGACTCCTCAGACAGAGTTTTTCCTATCCGAAACGATACAGCACCTTCGTCATCTGGCCCTGCGTCTAACGCAAAAACTCGAACCACATTCTCAACTTGTACGCCCTGAACATAGAGATTTGGCCAGGTACCCAAAGGCTCCTCAGTCCTCTCCTCCCATTTCAGATATTCCGCCATTCCAGAAACATCTATCTCAAGAACGACAGGCTCTTCCTCAACAGAAAACCATCGGTTCGCGACAAGCTCCACATCCTTCAATTCGTTCAGATGAACTCTGCCCCGCCGTTTATCTGCCTGGCATCGAGGGACGCGCCCGCAACGCTCAGCCTCAGCCCAATCTTCTTTAGGAACAACTCTATACAAATGATTCACATCAACGCTTCCGATCTGTTTTATAGATGCCCATTTAAGGGGCTGATTGTTTGCTGAAATGTGCAGCGAAGCGAAACAGAACAAACTGTTAGCAGCCTCGCTTTAGATTCTTGTTAGCTATCCAATTGTAGTGGCCTGCAAAAATTAGCCAGCATGATAGAAGTTATATGAATAGCATAGATTGGTGCCTCTACAAGTATCGACATTTGGTTGAGAATACTTTCGCGAAGATTAAGCTCTTCCGTTCAATATCAACAAGATATAATAAGTTAGCGAGAAATTACGCCAGTATGGTATCACTAGCGTTTACTATAATGTGTCTGCCGATGTATTGCTGAACAAAATGTATACAGCAAAGATCGACACGCCCTAGCACTTACAAGGCTTGGCTAACGTTTGACTTAAATCAGTCTTGTTGTGGCTTACTTGATTTAAGTTGTTCTTCGAGTTCAGCCGTCACTTTTGTGGTACGAAATTCTTTATACAGTAACGCCTCTGCCTTGGGGTCCAACTTAACGCCAGCTTCTTTAATCAATTTATCAAATATGGGCTGAGTGTTATCCATAGTCACTAAGGCGCATAGCTGCTTTTGATTGTCGATACGTGCAAAGGCAATCTCTTTTGGAATAGCACCAACTAAACTCTGCTCAGCAATTTGCTTGCTCACTTGAGTGAAGCTCGAATGATTACTCACCTCTGTGCCGCTTTGCTTTTGTGATTCTAAGGTTTTATCCATCACCTTAGCGCGGGTCTCAATTTGCAATGCCATATCGGCCTTAGCGTTCGCAATCGCCTGCGCCCTAGCCGCTGACATATTATTGCCCCAAGCAACACAGCTTGATGAAGCAAGCCCCGTGTCGCTGGTTGGTAGGAATACCCAGCTCGGGATTGCATCATTATCCGCCAGTGGTGTTGATTGCGATTTTGGCGTGCTACCACAGGCGGCAAGCAGTAACATTGATGACGTAATAACGAGTAATTTTTTCATGGTTATATCCTTATTCTGTTAAATCCATTAATTGATATTTGTTTGATACTGTTGCTCTAATTGAGTCACTTTCAATAAATATTTACGGGTTTCAGTGTAAGGCAGGTTAACCTTTAATTGCTTATAAACCTGTTCCGATGTGAGTGTATTAATGTGCTTGTACGCCGCTTTAATTGATCTATTTTTACCGCCGTTAAATGCCCGAGCGACATTGCCAGCGCCAGTATTGTAAGCCGCTATAACGCAATACTTACGGCTTAAGGGATCATCAATCCCTTTAAGGTAACGATTATTTAAAATCCATAAATAGCCTGAACCGAATTCAATGTTGGTTTTAGGATCAAATAGCTCGTCTGCTGAGGGGGCCTTCTTGCGTTTCAGTAATTTTTTAGCAACATCTTTCCCCGCGGAGCTAGGTACAATTTGCATTAAGCCGAAAGCTGGAATATGAGATTGAGCCTGGGGATCAAAAGCAGATTCTGCATGGGATATTGCCAGCAATAACGACAAATCCATGGACAGCAGGCTCGCTTGAGTCTGGTAATCTTGCATAAAAGGTTTCACCCGATTTGACAGATAATTATTGGGCAGCGATATCTGGTTAATGCGAATATTCTTGTATTTAGGATCCGTCTTAGCTATTTGCGCTATTTTCTCATCGACCTGTTTAATGCGCTGCTCTGTCTCTAATGTCAGCTTAGCCTTTGCAGCAAGAATATCAGCCTCACCCACGGCTTCATCACGGCTTAGCGATGACAAAGTCTGCTGTTGTTGAGTTAGCATAGCATCGACAATATCAGCCCTATGTTTGGCTAGCGTTGTTTGAGTTACCACCTCAGATTGCCCCGTTTCCATTTGCTCAACTAATAATGCTTCAGCGTTATCAATACTGGATAATTCCTTGCTGGTATTGGGATCATCAAGCAAGTGTTTAACTGTGGTTTTAGCCGCTCGCTGTTTATCTAATTGCTCAATTTTCAAGGTCTTTTTAACGTCATCGATGCGAATTCTTGCCTGACGGTCCACGGTATAAACGATACGCTCATCCATAGATGTCTGCTTTGGGTCGGCCCAGTCAGTCATTAATGATTGGGTATACTTATCAAACTCAGCCAAGTACTCACGCCTAAAAGCTTCATATTCATTCACATAACTTGCTGAAAAATCTTCAAACTCGCTTGTCTGCGCCGCTTTAAATGCGGTAAAGTCATCAGCAGCTCCTAGCTGAGCACTTATCAATAACGCCGTAGTTGCTATTAAAACGCGCATTTTATTTTCCCTTAAAATAAGCATTAAACTCATATTGAGTCAGCAGTGCATCAGCGACGATCACAGGAGATACTTCAGAGATCGCAAAAAAACTGCTTTGCTGCTGACTTAAGTCAGTGGTTAGTTTAGCAATGTCTTGTTGCTCTTCTAACATGCTCGCTTCTTCCAGCTCATCTAACTTGTCTTTCATCGTCACCTTAGGCTCTTGGTACTCAGTCGCGCCTACAATCAAATAATGCCCCATCCCTTTGGCGCTCATTTGCTTCGATTTCATAAAATAAGCTAAATTGTGATTATCAAAAAAGAACTCATTACTGCTGCCTATGGCCTCAGCTATGCTACTGCTAATAAGCCTATGCTCAGTAAAAGGAATGCTGGGATTAAAGCGATCAAGAAATGCATCCTCCGTGGGCAAGGTATGCAGCATCATGGCGGCGATACGTTGCTCTTGAGCTATCAAGACCAACAAATATTTATTCTTCTTGTAGTAACGATATTCAAGGCCATTTTGACGCTCGGAAACCTTGATAACTTGGGGTATTCCCAATGATTTTTCTATATAGTTAAGGTAATTGCCAATATGAATGTTAGCGATGGTTTTATCTTCTATTCTATGGGTAAAGTTAGTAATAAAACCTTGATAGGCTTCAGTTAATAACTGTTTGCTATCGGACCAATTCCCCAGCCCCATAAGTAAAAAAGCACAGAATACAATGAAACGTATAACCCCAGAAAACCACCCCGATGATTGCGCATCTGACTCATCTTTGTGCAAATTATTGCCGGTAGCCACCTGCAATATAAAGTCCATTAAGCCTTTCATTAATCATCAACCTTGATGTTTTTTAATTCTGCTAAATCAGATTGAAACTGATCTAAACTGTCCCATAACGCTGCTTTAACCAGTTCCGAACGACTGGTTCGATTAAAGCTTAAGGATTTCCCAGGGTAGGTTTTTTGCCAAAGTAAGTCGCTGCCATGACCCACAACAACTTGAGTTTGGCTCTTAACAAAGTCATTGCCCGTATCCACAATATCTGTGGTTATTCGGTATTGTATCTGACATTTTTTTGCTGAATTAATGATAAACCCTTGCTGAGTAAGTAGCGCTGTTAAGCTTTTTGACGATAAATTAGCATTAGAGCCCTTAGCAAGCACGCAGGCGTTTTTTGCTAATAGCTTGCCCTGCTTTTCAGATTCTTCAGCCGCTTTAGCCGCTTCAATATCGGTAAAAGACACTTTCATCGCCGAATACACAATGCAGTTTTCAGCATCTACCCAACGATCAAAAACCGTGGCATTTTTTAGCAGTTGTTTGCTTTGCAATAAAGATAATGACTGGAAACCAGACAATGACGTTTGATTGCGAACGGTTAATTTTGTTGTTTCAGTGGTTTGAACCTGGGTGCCAAGTATTTTTGATAAAGCGCCTCGGCCATCAGTATCGGCCCTGCGCTCATCAATATGCTTCATCCCGGTACACATAGAAGCGCCAGATGCATGTATAGCATGCGCATTTGCCGCTTGGGCATAAACCCAAGAAGGAGCTGGACGCTCATCATAATAGCTAGCACAACTGCAAGCTGAGGCGTTAAGCGAAACCATGCTGCATAAAAACAGCATGGTCAATGCAAAGCCTGCTTTGTTTGAGTGAGAAACTAGCAATTAAAAGTGTCCGCGGTCGCTTAAAGAACTTAACTTTTGCATGTCTTGTACGCGTGATGAAATACGCTCTTGACCTTCGATAATCAATTTAAGTTTATCTATTTCATCGGTCATCATCATGGCTTTACCGTATAAGGCTTCTGCCATTTCGACATCTGCAGAAAACTCAGCACAAACGGCATTGTTATAGGTAATGGTCAAGGAGTCAGAGTATTTGCTTTGGGCTTTAGAGAACATAGTACAGCCATTTTTATAGAGCTTTTCATTAACAAAATCTATTCCCATCTCAAACATTTTTTCTGCATCATCAGGCACCTTAGAACTAAGGCCTTCCATAAGATCGACATTGGTATGAAGTAAATAAGGGGCTACATCATACTTAAGTTCAGTGGCTATTTGGCTAAAAGCACGACCTTCCAATTCTGTATTTGAAGGATGGGCGCTTTCTGAATCGCTACAAACGCTGCTTTTAGCTTTTTGGCTATAATTTTTTGAGAAAATAATCTGCCCAGATTCAATAGACACAGCTTTTGGCCTTAAAGAAGCAATAGCCACTTTTGTTGTACACCTTACCGTGACTTTTCGACTCTTTTTACATTTAAGAAAGTTACTGCCTTTCTCGACACATTCTGTGCGTTCTTCTGAGTAACTACTGGAATCAACCTTCGAAGACATGGTCGCGCTAATTAAGGTATCGGCGCCCGTTAATTTGCCTAACTTAACGCGCGTCGCCGAGTCAGTTAACAAGCCATCAGTCATTTTTTGCTCTTTCAAAATAGCATCAATAGCAGAACGTTCTACTAAGGTGAAATAAGCAGCATTATTATACTTAGCCCCTGAAAGGTTAGATTCAAGGAAGCTCCCTGAACCGCTTCTGTCATGAATTACAGCAATTCGATTCATTTTTTCTGTGCTAGATACACGCGCAGGCTTTAACTGGGAAACTTCTATGGTAGGTGTACTAAAAGCATTGCTCAGCACCTTTAATCCACTATTAAGCTTGTCGGTAACAACGCAACCTGAAAGTAAAAATGCAGTGCAAATTAGGCCAGAGGAAATAATTCCTTTTCTCATTATGATGTCCTTTTCTATTAACAATTTATAGCTTCCTTCCCAGTAATATATTAAGGATTACCGTGACACTTGAGTGTGATGGAGGAAATGCTTTAAAGTGATTAAATATAATTAAGCAATAAAAACCACATTATCATAGTGTTACACAACACAAATGTCGACACAAGCTTCTAACATACCAAAAAGAGATCTGGTTCCCAAAAAACTTTTTATTAAGCCAAGAACCAACCTATATACTAAATTGCAACAATTTAAAAAAGGCCACTTTCTGTTCCGAGAAAATTGCCCGATGAGACTAGCTTTACTGCTTAAAAAGTTAAACTCATCCTGTTTGATTTCAGCAACTAAATGATGAGGAACGATTGCTAAAATCCTGTACTCGGTTGGTGTTACTTACTTTTACCTCAGATCTGGTTAAGCCAACGGGTTTATACCCACCTAAGCTAGTCACCGGCGTTGTTGATTAAATCATTTCATAGAACGTAATCGTTCCAAGACTTTTGGCCGATTAAGCAACTTGCTGGCGAACAGCCATACCCAATCTAATGACTTTGTTCATCGCCTTCACACCAGCCAATGCCTCTGCGACTTGCCCATTGTAATTACGTAAACTCAGCATTGGACTATTCAACTGTTTATATCGGCCCATGGCGGCTCTGCTAGAGAGCGCTGGTGATAGCCGTTATCGATTTTCCATTGTTTCAGCTGACCCGTTTTCAGTGCTTCTACCGTTTCATTGCGTGGATGCCCCTTTTCCCATAACCCCGCATTTGAGCGTGGTGGGATGGTAGCTTTGCAGCCTTTACGTCGCAGTAATTGATAACAACCCTTTGTATCATAAGCCCCATCTGCCGTTATCTGCATTATCTTTCGCCGTAAAGGATTGAGCAAAGTCGGTAGTACTTCATTATCGCCTACTGACACAAGACTGACTTCAGCTGCAACGACTTCGTGAGTACTTGTATCTATGGCTAAGTGCAACTTGCGCCATGCGCGGCGTTTTTCGCTGCCATGCTTACGGGTTTTCCATTCCCCTTCACCAAACACTTTCAGGCCCGTGGCATCGACAACCACATGCCTTATTGAGCCACGACTGGGGTTGCGGTACTTGATATTGATTGTCTTAGCGCGTTTACTGATAGAAGTGTAATCGGGGGATTTAAGTGGCATACTCATCAACGTAAACAAAGAGTTGAGAAAGCCTTCTAGCGCACGCAACGATAAATTAAAGATGCCTTTGACCATCAACGCGGGTTCAATCGCCACATCACTATAGCTAAACCCGCGACCACGCCCGCCATGATGTTCATGGCAGTACCACGCTTTTACTGCAGCTTCATCCACCCAGAAGGTGAGCGAGCCACGGCTCACTAACGCTTGGTTGTATTGCTTCCAATTAACGATTTTACGTATTGATTTGCCCATGTTGCCGTCCAGAAGGTGAGTCAGGGGATCTGATCACGGCAACGCCAATTAGTTCACGGATTTGTTCAACAAAGCTTAATCCCGCCCTGGCCCTTGAGATACCTCTATTTTGAGCATACTAATTGCTCCTGTATGCAGACTATATAAGGTAGAAAGTTGAATTTTACGACTGTTAGTAATTTATTACGGTGTGGGATAATAAGAAGCTTAACCTCCATAACACTGCCACCCTGATAGCGTCTAGCAAAGTATTTTATAGTTATCCTTAAAAAAGATAATTTTCAAGCCGGATCGGCTCATCTAGATCTAGCCAGTCTACTGTGCAAAAAACGCCCAATTAAGGGCGTTTGGAATATTTCAAGTCTTTTTATTTTCTATTCAACAAAGGTAGTTTTGCATAACGCTCACCCCATTGAGCGTTCCAAATATATCCAGCGGCATCGACTTCAGAACCATCAGGGAAAATCATTTGTTCTGTTGTGACAAATGAACGCTTATTGCTGACTGATGCCGTGTTTGGATCAAAATCATATTGAAATATTTCATGTGTTGGTGAGTCGGCATGGTACATAGTCAGTCCATCTGGACTCCAGCAGAGTCCATTTGAAATGCTGATGTTCTCGCACACTTTTAAGCATTGGCCTTGATGACCTACGCAGTAAAGTGCCGCATAACTACTTGGATAAGGGCCATTTTCGACCATAGATTCAACCATAGTGCCGGCCCAGAAGCGCCCTTGCCTGTCGACTCGGCCGTCGTTAAATCTATTATTCGTTAGGTGTGATTCTGGCGTTGCAAGCCATTGTACTTCTCTAGTTTTTAAATGGTATAAAGCTATACCACGATCAAACGCGACAATGAGTTGTTCTGCGTTTTGCGTCAGACCAAATGAACCTACTCGGTACGGCATGGTAATGGTTCGAAGACTTTGAGTCGTAATTGAATAATTGAATATCTCAGCAGCTTCAATATCAGTCCACCAAATGGATTGGGTTTTATCATCCCAAAGCACGCCTTCCCCTAGAATATTTCCTACGGGAATGGTCATCAGTAATTTG
This sequence comes from Shewanella sp. DAU305, assembly GCF_026802235.1. NCBI lineage: Bacteria > Pseudomonadati > Pseudomonadota > Gammaproteobacteria > Alteromonadales > Shewanellaceae > Shewanella > Shewanella sp. DAU305. Next base: position 3,016,731 of record NZ_CP113808.1, on the reverse strand, counting down.
CCAACACCAACAATATTGTTCATAAAATCACTCATTTGGGGTGAGGTATTATCTTTCAACAAATAAACGTTTATAGCAATGCTACCAAGAGAATGAGAAGTAAGAACTGTGTAAATATTGTAAATAAAAAGCACCCTTTCGGATGCTTTCGTGATGAACGTCAATAGCTTGGGTGTTGCTTACGCCTATTGATTGGACTCGCCAAACAGATCTTGCACGTCTTGCTCGGTTATCGCTTCGTCATAGAACTTGATTTCATCGACTGAACCGGTGAAAGGTGTATCCCAGAAGTTAACGCCGACCGCAAACTTTGTGGTGGGTACAGAGAAAACGTTCGGGAAGTTGGCGCCAGTAAACAGTAAGTTACCATTGATGTAGACCTTCACATCCCCACCATTAACCGTGTACACCATGTGTGACCAAGTCTCTTTTGGCATAGTAAAGCCGGTTCTACCGTCATACCAAGCTTCACCAGACCATAATACCGCATGTTCATAGTCGTTTTGTCCGCCAGGTAATACGCTGGTCCAGCTTGAAGCACTGGCATAACTAAAGAGCGCACTGGTGTATTTGTTCAAGACTTTAGGATTCAGCCACAAAGAGACTGAATAGCTATTGTCTTTGATCAGGTTGTTTGGCAGTTCAATACCCGATTTTCCGTCAAATACTGCCGCTTTGCCCACAGCGCCATCAGTGTAAGTAATGGTTCCACCAGTTGTACCAATTAAGTTACCCACCACAGTGCCAGCACTAAAGTGAGCAGTGCTGTCCGTTAGGTTATCTTCAAAGCTATAGACAGCTACAGGTGTTGGTGGCGCCATTGACTTCACATTTGCTGTGAACACTTTGGTTTGAGTGGCTTGTCCAAGCTTTATGGTTGCCGTCAAGGTCACCACTTTATCAGTGTCCTCACGACCTGGCTGAGTCACGCCACCTGTGGTATCTATGATAGTCGGATCTGAAGATACCCAAGTTATTGCTGCTGCATAAGGACCCGTGACAGGCAAATGCAAATTTTCACGTACTGAGGATAAATCGCCTAAGTCGAGGATATCCACTGCAGATGCTAGTAATTCGCTGTCTGGCAATTTATCAATATCCAAAGCTTTGACTTCACCTGCAGTCAATGCCGCTTCATATACCTTAAGTTCATCAATCAAACCATTATAGGGCAGATCCCAGTAGTTAACCCCAAGCCCAAAGACGCCCTGTTGGCCGCTGAAATAATCGCTGAGATTGCCGCGACTGAATTTTTCAACACCGTTGATAAAGACACGTACCAGCCCATTGCTCACCGAAAACGCGACATGTGACCAAGTATTTTCAGGTATGCGCTCACCGGTAACGCCATCAAACCAGGCACTGCCGTTACTCCAAAACATGGTATTGCCATCCCAGCCTTGGGGCAGCATGCTGATCCAAGTGTTAGAGAACTTACCGCCATCGGCTGCGGTTTCCTCATTGACTGCACCAAAAAATGCCGTTGAAAACCCAGTGATGACTGTCGGATTGGCCCAGAATGAGACAGTGTACTCATAGCTTGAAATGATCCCTGTAGGCAGTAACACGCCGTGGGTGCCATCGAGTGCCAGTGCTTCCCCTTCAAGTCCCATGCTGTAACTAACTGAATCAGCTGCTTTAAATATTCTATCACCCGTAGGTTGACCAGCTGCAAACAGCCCTAATGAGTCTGTCAGGTTGTTCTCGAAACTGTACTGCGCGATACGGTTATAGGTTTTTCTCGCAAACACAGTCACTTGATACGTCTTCGTGACTTTTTTACCGTTAACCATAATAGTGGCGGTCAAAGTTACTACCTTGTCACCTTCCCCTACATTGGGGCGAACCACAGTGCCGTCGGGGTGGATCACAGTAGCATCACTTGATGTCCACTCTATTGTCGCACCGCGTGTACCGCGCGTTGGTAGCGCAATCACACCACCCGTCGCTTCACTGACAACATCTATGCTGTTGCCTATGTCGGTTAATAGTTGTTCTGAGGTCTTATCGAGCAGTTTTGAGCCCCAAACTGAGACGCCTTCATTCGACAATGCGCTGAAGGTGGGTACCAATTTAGCGAAGGTCTCATCCCACTGCCATGCGAGAGTACCTTCGAATGTACCCAAATTATCAAGGGTTAACGTGATTCTGTTCGGTTCGTTATCGTATAAACGATATTTACCCGTGACTTCCCCTTTCACAAGACGACTCTCGGTCAGTGTGAGGTAAACGGATGTTTTTGGTGAAGTGTTGGTATCTTTTTCAAAATTAATAAAGCGATAGTCACCGACGAGATCGAGTGCATCGACAACATTATCACCGTCAATTGGCGCATAACGATGTGGTGATACCACTAACCAACCATCGGCATTGATAAACATCTCATGAACACGTACAGAGTGTTGCTCATCGCGGTTAGGGAAACGAGTATGGGTAACGAGGAAATATTTACCTGTATTTTTATCAAAATAGGCTGAGTTATGGCCTGGTGATAAATAACCCTGAGTGCTTCCCGTATCGCCTTTCTCTGCAACAAATTCGAAGCCACCGAGTATCTTATTGCCATGTTCTTCAGGATTTTTATAAACTTGAGTCATGTCAAAACCACTGGCATCGACATAAGGTCCGTCAGGATTTTCTGAGCGGGAAACCCGAATGTTATAACCACCATTGGCCGCAAAGCCACCAATAGAAGTAAATAAATAGTAATAGTTAGCATCAGGGCTATAGAGAATATATGAGCCTTCATTAGCCGCAAACTCACCACCGGTTAGCCGCTTACCATAGCCTTGATTTGGGAATGGCTTTGCTGTGGTCTCATCTATTTTTAAGATCCAGATCCCACCGAAGTAAGATCCATAGGTCATCCACAGTTGTCCATCTTTGTCATAGAAAACAGCGGGGTCAATGGTATTTGGCATAGTGCCACCGTTATAGGCGGTTACACCATCAGGTCCTAAACCTTGAGTAATCTCATCCGCCGTTAAGCCTGAGCGCAAAAATACACCTTTATCGACATATGGGCCTTCTATCGCGTCAGCTACGGCAACGCCGATAAAAGATCGTGGGGCATTACACACAGGTGTTGGATAGACAGGGTCATCTGGATTATTACAAAAATCGTAATAGAAATAATACTTTCCATCTTTAAGCTTGATAACATCCGGCGCCCACGAGCCTTGAACTTTATCGCCAGTCCATTTAAAAGCGGCCGCCATTTCGCTCGAAACTGTATTAAATAATGGATTTTGATCTGTGGGTGCATTTGCAATGCGTGTGATGGTGACAGGATTATTATCATCATCGAGAACCGGTTCGCCATTGGCATCAAGTACTGGCTCAATGCGAGTCAAATATTGCCAGTTCATCAGATCCGTTGATTTAGCCGCAGCTAAATGTGAACCAAAAACGTAATAGGTATCGTCTGCTTTAATGATTGACGGATCATGCACTGCAAGATCATTAAAATCTAACATTTCCTGCTTGATTGTCGGATCCGGTAATTGTTGGTTCTCTGGAACCATATTGGGAGGTAATGAACCAGAATCCCCATCGCCGCCACATCCCCCAAGAACTATGATCCCCGTCATAGCAAGCATCAATTTACTCAATTTCATATAGCCATCTCCCCCATTAATATTCATGTACTTAATTTTAAAGTGCTTTTAAAGAGTTCTATGTTTTTAGGTTGATCACTTTTAACCCATGCCCTATGGGAGATGATCACGACAACCACAATTCATCATACAATAGTATATTTGTAAACAGCAAAGATATCTTTTAACAAGATACTGACAAATTATGTGTTGACAGGTTATTAGTCATACAATAGCATCATTATAATTAACATAACAAAATATCTACCAAAAATTAAACAAACTTATGAAATAACTGCACTTGGGGAGCTCTTTCATGTTTACACGTTCACTGCTCAGCATAGCGATAGCTTCATCAATATCTTTGATGTGCCAAAACGCTTATGCAGAAGAAGAAAAAAAAGTTGATGAGATAGAAGTGATTCAGGTTACTGGCATTCGTGATTCGTTAACGAAGGCTATCGAGCTGAAGCGACAGAACGTTCAAATTGTTGATTCCATCATTGCGGAAGATATTGGTAAGTTTCCCGATAATAACGTGGTTGAGGCTCTGCAAAGGGTCACAGGCGTGCAAGTGACTGGTCGAGGCGGCGGAGAAGTGAGTGGAGTCACTATCCGTGGTTTAGGCGATGTTTCAACCACGATTAACGGTCGTCAAATTTTTACTTCTACAGGGCGCTCTGTGGCATTAGCGGATATTCCAGCCTCGCTACTGAACAGTGTTGACGTGTATAAAACGCGTTCTGCCAACCTGATTGAAGGCGGCATCGCGGGCCAAATTGATATTAAAACCCAGCGGCCCTTCAACTTCTCTGGGGAGAAGATTGTCGTTGCCGCCCGTGGTATCTACAGTGATGCAACCGAAAAAGTTGACCCTAATTTCAGTATTCTTGCCAGTGACCGTTGGGATACAGGCGCAGGTGAATTTGGCGCCTTAATCAACGCTTCTTATGCTGAGAGTAATTATCGCGATCAAAACATTTGGGTTGGCTCATCTGATCCCTACCGTGCCGATAATTTTGAGCGGATTAACGCTGCATTTGTGACGCGTGGTGAAGAATTGTCCACAACGCCAGGTTCAACGCTCAATGTTAATGGGGTTGATACTGAGTATGTGTTGCTTCGTGATGCGATGGGCTTGACCGACTATACTGGTACCCGCAAGCGTCCTGCCGTTAACTTATCACTGCAATGGCAGCCTAATGCCACGTCAGAGTATCTCTTCGAAGCTTTCTATAACGGTTATCGCAATGAAGATTTTAACTCGCTGCTGTTTTCATTTGTTAATGGTAACAGTCATTTCAGAAACCCAGAGTTCTACGATAATACTAATGTGGTGAAGAAGAACTACATCAATAACGCTGCCTTGTTTACCAGCGGTGATGGTTCTACGGGCGAGACTGATAGCTATGTTTATGCATTAGGGGGTAAATGGGATATTGGTGACGACTTAAGATTACGATCCGAAATCAATTACCAAACCAGTAAATTCACTCGCTCTTTTGTGGCCATGCAAACCAACGCAGTACGCGATCAGTTAGCCGTAGATTTTAATTACAATGGCACAGGTAACCCTGCTTTTGCATATTTAGATGACCCAAGCACGACTGATATTGATGAAGGTAGTTTGACCAACGCCGCCGACTTCAATATGGGCAGCTTGTTCGACACTAGCGGAAAAGATGAAGGTGATGCGATTTCGTGGAACTTAGATGGTGACTATGCCATTGAAGCGGGTCTATTTGACACGATCGATTTTGGTGTGCGTTATGATAAACGAACCGCCAAATCTAAATCGAAAGATCAAAGCAGTGGTAGCTGCTCCATCAATGGCGCAACTTGTCGTTTAACGGATATTGCAGGCTTACCAACGACGTCGGAATCCGGCTTCTATGACGGTCAAGCCTATGTGCCAAGCAACTGGTTGTCTGCTGACGGCGGCTATCTATTGGATAATGTAGGACAAATGCGTGAATACTATGGCTTGGCAGTCAACGGCGGTGGTTATTTAGATTCGCGCTCTTTTGACATTGAAGAACAAACCATGGCGGCCTATCTGCAAACGAACTACAGCACCGAACTCTTTGGTTTACCTTTAGATGGTCAGATAGGCGTGCGTGTGGTGAACAGCAGTACTGATCTGGCCTTTAATGAATCAGCGGCGAGTAAAGTAACGCAATCAACCGATGCAACCGATGTGCTGCCAAGCTTTATGGCGCGCTACTACCTAACTGATGATCTGTTATTGCGCTTATCCTACGGTAAAACAATAAGTCGTCCTGCTTTTGGTGACTTAAACCCTACCATGACACTGACACCTCCTAATGCCGGTACTGAGGCTGAATTTGGTTATGCATCGAGCGGTAATCCAGATTTAAAACCGGTTGAATCGCAGAACTACGATCTATCATTAGAATATTATTTTGCACCAAGTAGTAGCTTATATGGCGTGCTGTTTAAGCGTGAAGTCGATGGTTTTGTCTACACCACGAGTCGCAACATCGAAGTGACTGACAATCCAAATCCAGATTACAACGCAAAATATGTACTCACACAACCATCCAACGCAGGTAAAGGTAGCTTAGATGGTTTAGAACTGGGATTTACCTACTTCCCAGATGAACTGCCTAATTGGTTGCAAGGTATTGGTATACAAACTAGTTACACCTACATAGATGGTAAAACCAAAGATCCTATCTTTGCCGCTGATACTGATGGCGGTGCGGGCGAGCTTATTGGTTATGAAACTAAGCCGTTAGTCGGTGTCTCTAAAAACTCATACAGCGTGGTATTAGCCTATGAGAAAGAAGGTTACTCTGCACGCTTGTCCTATGTATATCGTGATAAGTTCCTAACGGGTTATAACTTCTGCTGTTCAATGCCAACGGGGATTTACAGCGACTCAGAAGCGAACATGGACTTTCAATTTAGCTGGGATGTTACCCCTGATTGGGTACTGACCTTCGATGCCACTAACTTAACCGGTGAAGAGTTCCACTCTGCTTATACTGACTTTAACTTGTATAATAGTGGTTCATCTTTGTATAGCCGCACCTTTGCGATTGGTACGCGTTACTCTTTCTAAGCCTGATGCTTCAGCCGTGAAAGAAATCAAAAAGCTAATCAATTGATTAGCTTTTTCTTTTGGTCATCCACATGATGAACCACAAAAGGAGTTTATATGCGTAAGGTTATTTTGAGTGGCATGCTTTGTTGTGCATTGACGGCTACTTTCACTATCGACGCCGTGGCCGCTAATAGCGCGTTAGTCAGTCCCGATAGGCGCATCAGTGTCGCGCTTTTTATCGATGCGCACGATCAAGCACAATATCAAATATCCCAAGATAGACAGCCCGTGTTACTGGCTTCAGGATTAGGTTTAGCGCTTTCAGACAGGCAGTTTTTAAATAATATTCGCTCGATAAAACCCAGTGATATCACACAAATTAATGAACATTATCAGCTCTACAGCGGCAAGCAAAGCCAAGTTGACTATAGTGCGAATCAACAACAGTTTGTGCTCACCAATGACAAAATGCAGCAGTTGGAAATCACCTTTAGAGTCTCAAACGATGGCGTGGCATTTCGCTATCGCGCGCTTGAAGATAAACGCATCGACAAGCAATCGCCAAAACCCGTGAGTGTGGTCGAGGAATATACTCGTTTTAATTTGCCGCAGCAGAGCCGTGCTTGGCTGCAACCGATTGCCGAGGCGCAAACGGGTTGGGAGCATACCAACCCATCCTATGAAGAACATTATCAAATGGATATCCCTGTCGATCAGCCGTCCCCCTCACCAGCGGGCAGGGTTTTCCCTGCACTGTTTAAGATAAGCAATAAGACGGATAACACTTGGATGGCGATTACAGAAGCTGGCGTGACGGCAAATGATCACGCCTCGCGTCTGCAAGCTCGCTCTCCCAAAGGTGAATATGCCATAGGTTTACCTATGGCTGCCGAGGTGTTTACTGGCAAAGCACTGTTGAGCCACGGCACCTTACCTTTGCAGACTCCGTGGCGCGTGATTGCCATTGGCTCTCTTGCGACCATAGCTGATTCCACATTGGGAACAGATCTCGCTGAACCTTCAGCAATGGACACTCGTTTTATCAAGCCTGGGATAGCTTCTTGGAGCTGGGGATTATTGAAAGATGACGCCACTGTTTATTCCGTACAGCAGCAATTTATCGATCATGCCGCGGACATGCACTGGCAATACACACTCATTGATGCAGATTGGGATCAAAAGATTGGTGACGACAAGCTCAAGCAGCTTGTTGATTATGCAGGTGGTAAAAATGTCGGTATTTGGGTTTGGTACAATTCATCAGGTGATTGGAATACCACGAAATACAGCCCTAAAAGTCGATTACTGACCGCCGAGACTCGCCAACAGGAGTTTGCTAAGTTACACAATTTGGGTGTTAAAGGTGTGAAAATTGATTTCTTTGCCGGTGACGGTCAATCCATGATTGCCTACTATCACGACATTCTCAACAATGCGGCTAAGTATGAGTTATTAGTTAATTTTCATGGCACGACTTTGCCAAGAGGCCTGAGCAGAACTTACCCTAACTTATTAAGTGCAGAAGCGGTAAAGGGCTTTGAAATGATCACTTTCTTCCAAGAGGCGGCAGATAAGGAAGCGAGTCACAGCGCCATGTTACCTTTTACTCGTAACCTATTTGATCCCATGGATTTCACCCCAACCACCTTTAACGATATCCCTAACATTAAGCGTAAAACGACCAATGCCTTTGAATTGGCCTTGCCGATTTTGTTTGTGAGTGGCATTCAGCACATAGTTGAGACACCGGCAGGAATGAAAACCGTGCCGACCTTTGTTAAAAGCGTTATGCAGCAATTGCCGACTCATTGGGATGAATCCCGCTTTATCGCAGGTTATCCCGGTAAATTAGCCGTGTTTGCTCGTCGCGCTGGCGACACTTGGTTTGTCGCGGGTATTAATGGCGAAGCAGAAGCTAAAACCATCACACTCGATCTCAGTTTTTTACAAACGATGGGTGGCAATATTGAGATGATTGTCAGCGATGGCGAGCGGGGTTTTCAAACCCATAAAGTGGTTTTATCCGCTAAAACGGAAATTAAACTTCAGGGTAATGATGGGTTTATCATTCGCATTACGCCTAAAAGTTAAGCGCAAGCACTCAGCTAAACAAACATTCTAAAGAAGTATTTTAATAGATTTAGCCTCATGGATAATCGTAAGCGGCTCAGATTGATTAAATCAAAGCCGCTTTATTTTTTCATCTCATCCAATGGCTCAAGGCTGTGCTAAGTGGCAGCTTATGAGCTTTGAAAGCCTCAGGCGATTTTGCTACTGTTAGCACCCTCACATTTTTCGAATACGACTTATGCCCTCTTCATGGTTTTTCTTTGATGCGATCCCCGTCGATATATTTGCCCTACTCACCCTAAGCGCCGCATTTACCTCTTTTTTTACGGCCAGTTTTGGCATTGGTGGTGGCGTTATGCTTTTAGGCGTTATGGCACAAGTGTTACCGCCGCAACTGATTATTCCATTACATGGCGTGGTGCAATTGGGTTCGAACGGTGGCCGTGCTGCTCTAGGCTGGCGCTATATCGAATGGCGACTTATAGCGGCATTTTTCCCCGGTGCAATATTAGGGGCATTATTGGGGAGTGTTGTGTTGGTGGCGCTGCCACCATCAGTTATGTACCTCACCATTGCTGCATTTATTCTTTATTCATGTTGGGGTCCCAAACTGCCAAAAATGGTGCTTGGTACTTTAGGGACGCTTGCCGCAGGCGCCATAACCACGTTTATCTCGTTATTTGCAGGCGCTACTGGGCCATTAGTTGCGGCGTTTATTAAACAATTGGAAGTTGACCGTTTTCGCACCGTCGCAACCTTTGCCATGGCGATGTCACTGCAGCACGGGGCTAAAATTGTGGTGTTTGAAGGCATGGGGGTGTCGCTAGCAAATTGGTGGCCGATGTTGGTGTGCATGATGTTAAGCGGCACCGTAGGCACGTGGATTGGGTTTAAAATGCTGAAACGTGTCGCCGATAAACATTTTCAAATGGCTTTTAGCATTGTACTGACGCTGTTGGCCATTCGATTAATTTGGCAGGCGATTAGCCAGTGGTAGAGACATAAAAAAAGCAGTAACTGAATCAGTTACTGCTTAGCGCCGAGCAACGCTGGCTCAACCAAGATGTCGTTAAGCGACCTCAACTCAAACGACATTTCAAGCACCCGTTACAAACTATTTGTTGCTATTTCACCTCTCTGAAATAGAACTGCTGCGAAATGGTATTTTTCCAGACATCCTCAACGATATTATCGCCATTGGCATAGGACTCGCCTGCCACTTTCATCGATGAACCGCCCTTACGCGATACCACACGCAGTGAACCATTTGGCATAAACTCAGTTCGCCATTCACTGTCCGCCTGCTCGCAACCACCCAGCTGCAAGTTGCCATCAACACTCACTAAGCATTGGGCTTGTTTGTTCGCCGTTAGCTGCTTCGATTGCAGGCGGTAATAACCATCACTGGTGGATGTTGCTTGCCATTGCTGGCAGGCATTGGCGGTATATTCATGTTGAACCACATTGGCATTGGCTTTAACGTCGCATTGTTGCGCCGACACCACTCGTCCACTGTGGGCATTTACAATCGCTAAATGAGATACCGGTTCAATCCGCCAGTCAGTACAATCGCTGACGCGGTTTTCGCCGGTAACGACAGCTGCGCCCTTTTGGGTAGTGCAATTGGTGGCTTGCAGATTTTGAATAGAACGCTCATTGGCAAAACGGAACCAGCCATCATGGCTGGCATCCACTGACCAACGTTGGCAACGGGAAGCAACCCAAGGCGCAGCACTCACGCCCAAGGCTTCACTGTCTTGGCAATTTTCTTGGGTGAGAAAGGTGCCTTCGGCCACGTTAGCAAATCGATAAAGTCCGTCATTGGTGGGATCAACCACCCAAGTACTGGCTTTATCGTCACAACGGCTAACGCTGACATCGCCTTTGGCATTGGTGATGAGGCACTGGTCGGTATCATGGTTAACAATACGGTATTTCACCCCTTCAACTTGGGCTTTCAATGGCCCAAACTCACCACTTGGAACGCGTAAGGGTTGCTTGTCTGCCATTGGCTCACCAAAGTTAGGCAGGCCTTTGTCATCCCATTTAAAAGGTTGGGCTCTGGCGGATCGTGTGCCACTGCAACCATCTGTGGGTGAAGAGTTGCCGTGGTAAACCAACCAATCTTCGCTGCCGTCGGGGGAGGTAAAGAATCCGTGATGGCCAGGGCCATAAACCCCATTGGCTTTACTGAAAAAAGGTTTGTCGTATTTCGTCCACGCAGCGGGATCCATAGGATCGGTGCCCGTAAGTTCGACCACGCCAAGCGAGTAATCTTCTGTGTTACAAAAGCTTGCCGAATGCACAAGGAAGGTTCGTCCTTGGTGCTGAATGATTTCAGGTCCTTCATTCACGTTTAGACCGGACTTTTCCCAAGCGTAAGTAGGCTGAGTGATCACCTTATGCTCGCCTTCAACGGTCCAAGGATTACTCATCTTAGCGATTAAATTGACTTGATCTTTACCGTGCCACTCGGACCAAAGGAAATACAACTGTCCCTTATATTCCAAATAACTGCCGTCGATATTCCAATGATCCGGCATAGGCGTACCTTTGTAAGTATATGGCCCCATGGGATCGCTGCCTTCACTTTCAAGGATATGATTGCGCTGACCGTCGAAGTTTTCCGCTACGCCTGAGGTATAAATGACATACCAGCGTAGACCATCGGCGGTTTGCATTGGATGGAATTCAAATGCCCAAAAATTACAGCAACGTGATTTATCTGTACCAGTCCAAATATTGTGCGCGGGAGCATCGGCAAGTCCGGCAATCGTGGGCGATTTGCGCATCACTAATTCAGAAGTCCACGTTGTCGTGGTCAGATAATAGTTACCATTAAAGTATTCAAGCCAAGGATCTGCCCCATTTCTAAACAAAGGATTGGCAAACGTTTCGCTGGTGATGCGGTTATCGTCCGTTGATATGGGCGATGCGTGAACCATACCTGCCCCCAAGCAGGATGACAGCGCCATTACGGCGACTAATTTAGTCAGAGAATGAATCATTGTTATTTATTTCCTACTGAGTCAACTAATACACTTTGATATTGGGTCAGCGCGTTAGGGTCGACCACTGGCCAACCTTGGTTCCATGTCAGTTCAGCTATTTTGAGTTTTTGTAAGCCGTGATCGGCGGATTCATAGGCGTGAAAGACTAAATAATCTTTTCCATCAAATTGATACACGCTGTTGTGTCCCAATCCTGGCCATGCCTTAGTACCGTTAAGCAACACGGAGCCGCCACCTTGAGCCATGTCTTTACCGGTTTTATCAAGATAAGGGCCCGTCACTGATTTCGAGCGGCCAACCGCTAAATGATAGGTACTGTCGTCACCACGGCAGCAAAGACCGTAGGAAACAAATAAATAGTAAAAATCCGCTTTTTTATAAATAAACGGTGCTTCAATTTGCGCTGGGCCGGGTTCGGTTTCAGCTAGCAGTGCAGGACGCGCTAGCTTGGCTAAGGTATGCCATTCCTGCGGCTCGGCAATCGAGATAAAGTCACTATTGAGTTTAACGAGCTTCAACCCTTGCCAGAATGAACCGAAACTCATCCAAGGCGTGCCTTGTTCATCAACAATAATATTCGGGTCAATGGCATTCCACGCATCGCGGTCGGGAATAGACTGCAACACCATGCCCTTATCAAGCCACTGATAATCTTTTGATTGTTTATCAAGGGTTTTATTGACGGTTACCCCAATCGCGGAGGTATTTTTACCAAAGGCAGAGACAGAGTAATAAAGGTAAAAACTGCCGTTATGCTCAATGATATCCGGCGCCCATAGGTGACCATTAAAACCCGGTGCAACACTGCGGGCCCATGTGGGCTCAGTGTCGAATACCCTGCCCGCTAATGCCCAGTGCTCTCTATCCTTTGAAGAATAATAGGTAATGCCAGGCCCGGTACTAAACAGATAATAGTTCCCCGCTTCTTGCGCCATTACCGGATCATGAATACTCACCTGTTTTGCGCTAATGCTACCGACAGTGCCAAGAAGGCCGAGCAGCAAGGCACAGTTGAGCCGCTTAAGGTGTTTTTTAGATGAAGCAGACAGTGGTGGCATCAATTCTCCTTAATGAAACAAGATCCAATATAATAAAACAGCTATTATGCTATTGTATGATGATTGAGGTTATCATACTATCAAGACAAATAAGTAACAATCCAACATGGGAAAATTAACAGTTAGAGAATGTATTAACATGGGGGAATACGGTATAACGTGTTGCTGATACATTAACTCACTGTTTATAAAAAATATAATAAGGATTTCTGATGAGTTCTCATAAACTTTCGGTCATTGAGAAGATCGGTTACGGCTCTGGGGATATGGCTGTAAACGTGGTGATGTCTTCAATGATGTTAATTATTACCTTCTTTTATACTGACATCTTTGGCCTAAAGCCTGCTGATGTGGGGATTTTGTTTTTGCTGGTTCGTTTAATCGATGCCATTACCGATCCACTCATGGGCATTATTAACGATAAAGTAACCACACGTTGGGGTCGTTATCGCCCTTACTTCCTGTTTATGGCGGTGCCGTTTGGGCTGTCGGTCTTTTTAACCTTTAGTACACCGGACTGGGACTACAACGCCAAACTGATTTGGGCTTATTCCACTTATATTCTGGTGACGATTATTTTCACTACAGTCACTATTCCTTATATATCCATTATTAGTGTACTAACAGACAACCCCAAAGAGCGCTTATCCGCCAATGGCTATCGACTGTTCTTCGCTAAAATAGCCGCTTTTTTAGTGACCATTATTGTGCCTATGCTGGCCGCATCTTGGGGCGGTGATAACCTTGCTGCTGGCTATCAAAAGGCCATGGGTGTAATGGCATTAATGGCAACATTGTTGTTTTTATTCTGTTTCTTCACGACTAAAGAGCGTGTGGCCTACAAAGTAGAAACTAAGCCTATTGGCACACAATTGAAGTTGCTATTAAAGAACGATCAATGGTTAGTGCTGTGTTCTATCTGCGTTATAGGCACAGTCGGTTACGTTATTCGCGGCTCAGTTGCCGCCTATTACGCCACCTATTACCTCGGCGGCGACGCCAAAATGCTGTCGGCTTTTCTCTCAACCGGTGTTGGCGCCGCGATTCTGGCGATGGTGGCCTCAACCTGGATCACTAAGCGTTACTGCAAGCTTAAGCTGTTCCGTTATAGCCAACTCATTGTCGGTGTTTTAAGTGTGCTGATGTTCTTTACTGTGCAGCCAGGCGATATCGTACTTGCCTTTGTGCTCTATTTTGCCATCTCCTTTGTGGTGGATTTACATGCACCTGTATTTTGGTCGGTGATTTCTGAATCGGTCGATTACGGCACGGTTAAAACAGGTCATAGGGTTTCGGGTTTAGCTTTCGGTGGGATCTCATTCGCTCAAAAAGCCGGTATGGGCGCCGCAGGTTTTGTAGTGGGTATGTTATTGACTTACTTCAACTATCAACCTGGGCAAGTACAAAGCAGTTTCACCCTGACAGGGATTTCCTTGATGTTAACTGTCATTCCTGGTGCCTTCCACGCGCTGATGGGGTTATTGATGTTTAAGTACAAAATATCTGACCGTGTTTATGAAGATATCAAGCAAGCACTACCCGATATGGAAATTCTTGATGAAGAGGCCGCACCTGAGCCTAAGCAAACAACTCAAGGCGGTAATTCAGATCCGCAAGTATCAGTTTAACGTTGGACTCAATGATTGAGTCGCTTTTGAGTCTGTTTTGTAAGTTGTTTTTTGAAATTATTTTGAAACCCGTTTTGGAATCGTTTGGAGTAAAAGATGTTAAAGCTTAGCCCTTTAATTGAACAACGTGCCGACCCTTTTATTTATAAGCACACGGATGGTTTTTATTATTTCACCGCGTCAGTGCCTCAGTACGACCGTATTGAGTTACGCAGAGCCACCACGATTGCTGGTCTTGTCGATGCCACTCCGGTTGATGTGTGGCATAAACCGGATACGGGGGCTTATTCTGACTTGGTGTGGGCGCCGGAAATCCATTTTAATCAAGGTGCTTGGTATCTCTATGTTGCAATTGCGCCGAGCAGAGAAATTAAAGATGCGCTGTTTCAACATCGCATGTATGTGCTGCGTTGTAATGATGCCAACCCACTGACGGGCGAATGGCAATTCCTTGGTCAGCTCGATACCGGTATCGACACTTTCTGCCTTGATGCGACAACCTTTGAACACTGTGGTCAGCTGTACTATGTGTGGGCGCAAAAAGCCCCGGACATCCAAGGCAATAGCAATCTTTACATTGCCAAAATGGATACACCAGACAAGATAAGCTCAACGCCTGTCATGCTGACTAAGCCTGAATATCCATGGGAGATCAGAGGCTTTTGGGTGAACGAAGGTCCGTCCGTGCTAAAACGTCATGGCAAAATTTTTATCACCTATTCTGCCAGTGCTACCGATGAAAATTATTGCATGGGTTTACTGTCTATTGATGAGAATGCTGATTTACTCGATGCAGCTCAATGGCATAAAGCATCAGAACCAGTGATGACAAGTTGTTATGAACACGGTGTTTATGGTGCGGGACATAACAGTTTTACCTTAGCTGAAGATGGTGAAACCGATCTATTGGTGTACCACGCGCGCACTTACACTGAAATTGAAGGCGACCCTTTATGGGATCCCAACCGCCATACCTATGTTAAGGCCTTGCGATGGGATGATGCGGGTATGCCAGTATTTGGCAAGCCTTCAATCCAGGAATAAAAGGTTCTTGTATTTGAAGCCTTTAAGCTAAAAGTTTTAGCTTAACGCCCTTAGCTCAAGTTCTTATTTTAAGTTCTAAGTTTAAAGCCCCTTCTATTTAGGGCTTTTTATTAGCGGTACATTTTTTATGGTGCAAGTGTTCGCAGTACGCGCATGTTTTGTGAGCTGCAAGTCCATCACAGTACCTCCTCAGCTTTAACAGCCGTTCTAGTGAGAGATGAGATTAAAGCGCCTAAACCTTAAAGGGATCTGATATGAGGTCCGTATTACTCTTAAGCCTTTGTTTATTCACTCCATTAGGGTTTGCGGCGCCAAGCGCTATCCCACTTAATGATGTCCGTATTACCGCCGGCCCTTTTTTACACGCCCAGCAAACCGATTTGCACTACATCATGTCGATGGATCCCGAACGGTTATTAGCGCCCTATCGTAAGGATGCAGGCATCGCGACCACGGCTAAAAATTATCCTAATTGGGAAGATACGGGTTTAGATGGTCATATCGGCGGACACTATCTTTCCGCGCTTGCGCTGATGTATGCGGCGACGGGCGATAAAGCCGTATTAGCACGACTCAATTACATGGTGGCTGAGTTAGAAAAGTGTCAGCAAGCCCATGGTAATGGTTACCTTGGTGGTGTGCCCAATAGCCGTAAGCTCTGGCAGCAAATCGAGCAAGGTAAGATAGAGGCGGATTTGTTCACTCTCAACCAAGCTTGGGTGCCTTGGTACAACGTTCATAAAGTGTTTTCAGGCTTGAGGGATGCCTATCTGTACACCCATAATCCAACTGCGAAAAAAATGCTGGTGAATTTCGCCGATTGGATGCTGCATTTAAGCAATAAGCTGAGCGATGAGCAGCTGCAACTTATGCTGCGTACCGAATATGGCGGCTTAAACGAAACCTTAGCCGATGTTTACGTCATTACTGGGCAAGATAAATACTTAGCTTTAGCTAAACGCTATACCGATCAATCCTTGCTGCAGCCACTGTTACATCACGAAGACAAACTCACGGGTTTACATGCAAATACGCAAATTCCGAAAATCGTCGGCGTCGCCCGCATTGCAGAGTTAAGTAATAACAAGGTTTGGTTAGACAGTGCCGATTTCTTCTGGCAGCAAGTCGTGCATAAGCGCACGGTATCCATTGGTGGTAACAGTGTACGGGAGCATTTTCACCCCAGTGACGATTTCAGCAGCATGTTGGAATCGGCCGAGGGGCCCGAAACCTGTAACACGTACAACATGCTAAAACTGTCCAAACTACTCTATGAAAACAAGCTACTTGATGAAAATAAAGCTGATTTAGCTTATATCGAGTACTACGAGCGCGCCCTTTATAATCACATTTTGTCGTCTCAACACCCTGAAAACGGTGGCCTTGTGTACTTTACGCCTATGAGGCCCGATCATTACCGCGTCTATTCCTCTGCCCAGCAAAGCATGTGGTGTTGTGTCGGCTCTGGGATTGAAAATCACGCTAAGTATGGCGAACTCATCTACGCCAGCGAGGGTGATGATTTTTATGTGAATCTGTTTGTCGACTCCGAGGTACATTGGCAGGAAAAAGGTATCACCCTTACGCAGAAAACCTTGTTCCCTGATGCTAATACCTCAGAAATAACCTTAGACAAGGATGCGCAGTTTGCCCTTAATGTGCGATATCCGCAGTGGGTGCAACATAATGATTTAACGCTGAGTATTAATGGTCAAGCGCAAAAGTTTAACGCCGTTGCAGGCCAGTACATCAAGATCAAACGTCAGTGGCATAAGGGCGATAAGATCAGCATCACCTTACCCATGACTGTGACGTTAGAACAAATACCCGATAGAAGCTCTTATTACTCAGTCCTGTATGGGCCGATTGTTCTGGCGGCCAAAACACAGCCGATTGCCAATGAATCCTTAAACTTTATCGGTGATAGTAGCCGCATGGGCCACATTGCCAAAGGCCCTATGTGTGAACCCGACCAAGCGCCGATTTTTATTAGCGATGGCACCGCATTTTTGCAGCAGATCACCCGCTTGCCGTTCAGTAAACTTAAGTTTTCTACCGGCAAGGCGCGGATGAATCAGAGTAAATCCTTAGAGCTGATCCCCTTCTTTCGCCTCCACGACAGTCGTTACACGGTTTATTTTGGGCAAAGTGCGCCTAATGAGTGGCAACAGCGACAGCAAGCCCTGAGTATGAAATTTCAATTTGAAGCTAAGCTTGCGGCGCAGACGCTCGATTTAGTCTTGCCCGGTGAGCAACAACCTGAAGCCGATCATTTCTTTAAGGCATCTAAGAGTGAAGCTGGACTCAATGGCACCCGGCATTGGCGTCACGCCCACGATTGGTTTAGTTATCAGTTGAATGCAAAGGGAGAAACCGCACCGATCTTAAGGCTCACCTACTTTGGCTTAGATGCGGGCCGCGAGTTTGAGATCCACATTAACGGCAAGTTACTCACACCAGTTACATTGAGCGGAGAAAAAGGCGCAGACTTTTATAGTCAAGACTACCCTATTCCCGCCGAAATGCTGAGCGACCCTAATCAGCCCTTTACCGTTAAGTTTGTCGTTAAAGCAGGCTCAATTGCAGGTGGTTTATATGAAGTAAGATTACTGAAGTCCACTGAATACCCGTAATTGCGTGAGAGTAATAAAGTCTGATACCCAATATTCACATATCGTAGGAAATGGCGGTTTAACCTCAGTTTACCGCTATTTAAACGCTTTCTGCCCCAAAACGTGCCAGAGAAGACTTTAGGCTCTCTCACGGTAATGACTCGGTTGACCTAGTTTTGTAATGTTTAAAGTGTTCTGGTCAACCCAAACTGGACACTTTTACTTGAGAATTATCAAACTCTACAGGTGACAGATCGTCACTAGCAGAATGAAGTCGCTCCAAGTTGTATTATTTCATGTAAGCCGCCACATCTTGCTTCATAAACTCCCTTGTTGGTTGATTAACTTTAAAAATCCAATCGTGTTTCAAATCAGTAAACGCTAAGCGCTTATTATTGTTGCTTATACAATTTTAGTTAGGAGAAGTTTTTAGCTTCACTTAGCAAGCGTTTGTTCATCACTGAGCTGATTATCAAACTGTGGCATGCCATCTGCTGACCAGGATATCGCGCGATAGTAGCTGTGGCGATTGCCGTCGGTGAGTGGCGTTCCCTGCAGTTCTAGGTAATTGCGGGCGTGGTAGAACATTAACTCCGTCTTACCGTCTTCTGCCAGTACAAAGCTGTTGTGCCCTGGACCAAAACGTTTAAGCGCTGGATTACTGCTAAATACGGGTGTGGGTGCTTTATGCCAGCTCTTGGGATCGAGGAGATCGGCCGTTTGATCCGCCCACAGTAAACCGATAGCGTAGCGATCATCTGTGGCGCTGGCGGAATAGGTCACAAAGACTTTGCCATTTTTAATGAGCACGGCAGCGCCTTCGTTGACTTTAAAACCCAGTCTTTCCCAGTTGAGCAAAGGTTCGGTGATGATGGTTTCCTGTGCTGACGCTTGCGTCGGCGACACCATTTTGGCGATCACCAATCCCGTGTTGTAGCTTTTAGCCTCATCTTGCTGCGCCCAAATAAAATAACGCTGTTCGCCAACTTGAAAGCTGGTGGCATCTAAAGAAAATGCATCGTGCGCCGTCTTAAGGCGTCCGAGTTCCTGCCACTCACCCGCCATCGGATCATCGCCATTTAAGCCTAATACAAACATGCGGTTATGAAAACGCAGGTCTTTATCACTGGCGGCATAATAGATATACCAACGGCCATCAATCTTATGTAGTTCGGGCGCCCAAATGTCGATGCTCATGGGCCCAGACTCATGCTTACGCCAAATGATCTTAGGCTTTGCTTGGCTCAGCCCTTGAATTGTGGTGGCATGGCGCAGTTCTATTCGATCGAATTCAGGTACAGAGGCGATAAAGTAATAACTGCCATCGTCGGCTTTAATCACCCAAGGATCGGCACTACGGGCAATAAAAGGCAAATTTTGAATGGTGGATGTGGGCTTTTGTGCATCAATTGCCTGATGAACGACAGCTTTATGCTCAAGCACAGGCACTGCATTCGCAGGGCTTGCCATACAAACCGACAGCGCAATTGACACCGCCAGTGCCGACAAACGGTTTGATTTAGGGTCAATTCGATTAGCGTTACCATGCTTATAGCTAATAGGTTTAGAGCGAGTCATTGAGGTTAACTTATCCATGGCTAGGTTTGCGTCCATTCAAGAGTTTTTGTAACACGATGAAGAAAAACAGTAATAACCCAATCACTATCTTGGTCCACCAACTGCTGAGCGTGCCATCGAAAGTAATGTAGGTCTGGATCACGCCCATTAAAAACACCCCAAGCACAGTACCTAACACAAAACCACTGCCACCGGTGAGCAAGGTGCCGCCAATCACCACAGCGGCAATGGCATCGAGCTCTACCCCAACTGCTCCGAGTGCATAACCGGAAAAGGTATAAAAAGTGAATACAATCCCCGCCAAGGTCGCGAGAAAACTACTGAGCGCATAAATACTGATGGTGGTTTTCGCGATAGAAACCCCCATTAACTCCGCCGATTGCGCATTACCGCCAAGGGCATACACATTGGTTCCGAAACGGCTATAGTGCATCATGACGGCAACAACGATGAAAAAAATGATAAAAATCAGTGAGCTGATATCAAGGGAGCCATGACCGGGTAAAGCAATGCTCAAATCGGCAATGGCATCGTAAAACGGATGGTCAATTGCGATTGATTCTTCACTGATGGTGGTTGCCATGCCGCGTGCTAAAAACATCCCCGCCAAGGTCACAAAGAAGGGTTGAAGCTTGTAAACGTGGATAATGCTGCCCATCAAGGCACCAAAGAGTGTGCCAAGGGGCAGAACCAGTGCAAATGCGAGCAGTGGATGCCAGTGATATTCGGTAATTAACACACTGGTGAGCACGCCACTTAAGGCAATCACTGAGCCTACGGATAAATCGATGCCCCCGGAGATGATGACTAACGTCATCCCGAGTGCGGTGATCAGTAAAAAAGCGTTATCACGGAATAAGTTAGTCACGACTCTGGCACTGGCAAAGCCTTCAAACTGCATTGAACCTATCAAAAACATCACTAGCAGTAAGGAGGCCGTGATCCATAGGGGAATAAAACGTTTAGCGATCATTTTTTGTCTCCAGCCTTGGCGCTGTTGAAGGTGCAAAGTTTGAATAGTCCCGATAGCTGACGTCTAAATTTCTCAGACTGCAGTAACAGTACACTTAAGATCACTATTGCTTTGATCAACAGGTTAAATTTGGCAGGTAAACCGCTGACGATAATCGTAGTGGCCAACGTTTGGATGATAAGTGCGCCGATGATCGACAACACAAGTGAGAAACGCCCACCGGTTAACGCTGCGCCACCAATCACTACAGCTAAGATGGCGTCGAGCTCAAGCCATAAGCCTGCATTATTAGCGTCTGATCCTTGAATGTCGGCAGTGCTTATCATGCCGGCTAACGCTGCGCATAATCCGGCAATGGCATACACGAACAGCTTGATGGATTTATCATTAATACCAAGGTAACGACTCGCTTTGGCGTTACAACCTACGGCCTCAATAAAAAGTCCCAAAGCGGTTCTGCGCAGCAATAATTGGGTCAGTAGCAACATGCCAATGACAATCCAAATCGGCATAGGTAAGCCTAAAAACTGCCCAACACCGATTGCCGCAAATGCTTCATGTTGAAAGGTAATGATCTGCCCCTGATTGATTAGCTGAGCGACGCCGCGCCCAGCAACCATAAGCAGTAAAGTCGCCACAATGGGCTGAATGCCTAAAACACTGACCAAGGCACCATTAATACAACCCGCCGCGAGGCCAACCATCAAACCCGCCAATACCACTGTCACTAAGCTGATATCCGGCACCAGCAAAAGGTTAGCGCAGACCGCGCCTGCGATTGCCATCACAGCACCAACAGAGAGGTCAATCCCACCTGTGGCAATGACTAAACTCATGCCAATCGCGAGCAAAGCGACTGGCGCACTGCGGTTTAAAATATCAATCAAGGAGCCATAAAGACGGTCATCTTGATAGGTTAAATGGAAAAAACTGCTGTCGATAAACAAGTTAACTAGCAGCAATAAGACTAACGCTAATAAAGGCCAAAGATAACGACCGAAGGACTTTGACTTACCCGCTTGATAACGGTCTGTTTTTTCTTTGGTCATTGTTTGCAGGCTATTCATAGGTAAAGCCTCCGGCGACATCATTTCTGCTGAGCTTTTCATTTATCCCTCCGCAATGGCTTGCATAACGTGTTGTGAGGTGAGTTCTGATCCCGTTAATTCACGCACTGCATAACGGTCGCGCATCACCACGACTTTGTTGGAGAATGCGACAAGTTCATCTAATTCGGAGGAGGCAACGAGCAGCGACATACCATCGTCACACAAGGACCTAATCAG
Organism: Shewanella sp. DAU305; assembly: GCF_026802235.1. Classification (NCBI taxonomy): domain Bacteria; kingdom Pseudomonadati; phylum Pseudomonadota; class Gammaproteobacteria; order Alteromonadales; family Shewanellaceae; genus Shewanella; species Shewanella sp. DAU305. Next base: position 2,994,808 of record NZ_CP113808.1, on the reverse strand, counting down.
TTTGATAATTTCGGCATGGGCGCCGATATCGATACCGCGGGTCGGTTCATCGAGCACTAACAAAATCGGTTCAATGGCAAGCCAGCGCGCTAAGATCACTTTCTGCTGATTACCGCCACTGAGCTGCTCTATGGGTTTGTCGGCATCGGGCGTGGCGATCTGCAATTTATCGATAAAGAACTGGGCAATTTCCTCTTGCCTCGCTTTCGATAAACAACGCCACCATCCCACCCTCGCCTGCAAGGCTAAAATGATGTTCTCGCGAATGGATAAAGGTCCAATGATGCCGTCAATTTTGCGATCTTCAGGACACAGCGCGATCCCCGCATGAATCGCATCAACAGGTTGTGAAAGGTTTAATTTTTTACCTGCTAAGTGAATGCTGCCGCTCTCGAGCACATCCAGTCCAAAAACCGCATTGCAAACTTCACTGCGCCCTGAACCTAACAAGCCAGCAAGACCCACAGCCTGACCCTTAGGCACAGTGAGCGTCATGGCTTGAATGGAGCCTTTAACTGACACGCCCTCAAGGGAAAGAAGTACCGCTGAAGTGCTTTTTTCTGAATTATTGTCAGTTTTCTTATCAACCAGTTGCTCTTGCAATGAACGCCCGAGCATAGCTTCAATCAATTGGGATTGGGGTAACTCAGATGTGAGATATTCACCAATAAACCTACCGTTTCGCAGTACCGTGATGCGGTCACTTATCTGGTAAACCTGATCGAGAAAATGGGTGATAAACACTATGGCCACACCCTTTTGCTTAAGCTGATTCAAAATACCAAACAGCACTTGCACTTCATTCGCATCAAGGCTGGCCGTTGGCTCATCTAATACCAACACTTTGGCTGACATGGCAACGCCACGGGCAATGGCGATAAGCTGTTGTACGGCTATAGAGTATTGCGACAGTGGCGCAGTGACATCAATATCCAGCTTGAACTGAGCCAACACGCTGCGGGCATCGGCATACATTTTATTAAAATGAATTAACCCAAAACGTTTAGGCTCGTAGCCCAGAAATAAATTCTGCGCCACGGAGAGGTTCGGAACCAGATTCACTTCTTGATAAACCGTGCTGATCCCGATTTTCTGCGCCTCAATCGGCGTACATAAATGCTGTTTTTCACCGAGAAAAACAATATCCCCGCCATCTTTGGATTGTGCCCCCGTCATCACTTTAACCAGTGTGGACTTACCCGCACCGTTTTCGCCCAAGAGGGCATGAACTTCCCCTGAATATAAACGTAAGTTCACCTCTTCTAGCGCTTTCACGCCGGGGTAATGCTTACTGATATTTTGCAGTTCTAAGATAAGGCTCATAACTTGTCTCCCCAAGAAACGCGTTATCGCGGCTTAGCGCAGACGACGTTTTTCATATTCAGCGGCGGCGGTTTCTTGGGTGTAAACATCACCCGTAGTGCTAATCAGTTTAGATTGGTCTTTGTTTCCCTTAAGGAATGCATCGATGGCATCAAAGGCTGGACTGCCTAAATAAGGACTCAATTCAACTGTTGCGTTGGCATCACCATCGGCCATGGCTTTGAAGTAATCCGGTACGCCATCAACTGAGACGATTAAGATATCAGTACCTGGTTTTAGCCCTGCTTCTTTAATGGCTTGCACGGCACCGAGTGCCATTTCGTCGTTATGTGCCCATACTGCGCACAAGGCTTGGCCGTTTTGTGCTTTAAGGAAACCTTCCATCACTTCTTTACCCTTAGCGCGGGTAAATTCACCCGTTTGGCTGCGGACAATCTTGGCATTGGGGTAATTAGCGATAACGGCATTAAAACCGGCGGCGCGATCGATGGCGGCAGTGGCACCAACTGTGCCCTGTAGTTCGGCGATATCACATTTGCCTTGGGTTTTATCCATTAACCACTGGGCGATTTTGCTGCCTTCTTCGGTAAAATCAGAGGCAATGCGGGTCAGGAATAATGAATCATCATCAACCTTAATATTACGGTCAACGATAACAACAGGAATGTGGGCACGTTTGGCTTCTTTCAGTACTGGTTTCCAACCCGTTTCGACCACTGGCGCAATAATAATGGCATCGACACCTTGGGCGATAAAGCTACGTACTGCTTTGATTTGGTTCTCTTGTTTTTGCTGTGCATCGGCAAATTTTAAGTCAATGCCCCTTTGCTTGGCTTCTGCTTTTACTGCCTCGCTGAAGCTGGTTCGCCAACCACTTTCTGAACCTACCTGTGAAAACCCCACAGTCGTAGCAAATGCGCAACTGGCACTAACGGCCCATAAACTGAATGCTGAAACTAATTTTAAATTTTTCATTATTATCCCTTTCAAAAATTTTAGTGACAAAGATCCCCAGACCTTCTTAATTCAGAAGATCAAACTTACAAAGCTATGTTATTTACACGTTATAAATTTTTATAAACGTCAGATATTTTTAAACTTATACACAGTAACTTGTTTATATAAAGTATTCGCTTCTAGCATCACAGTCGGAAAATGATCAATATTAACGGCGTTTGGATAACCATGGGTTTCTAAACATAAACCACGATATTGAATCAACGGCTGCCCATTATTATCAAGGTGTGAGCCATCTAAAAAATTACCGCTATAAAATTGCAAACCTAATTCAGTCGTGCTGATTTCCATCTCTCGCCCAGACATAGGGTCAATTAAATGTGCTATAGGTTTTAAGCTAAAGGATTGGCTATCACCTTTACTCTCCCTAATAAAATAATGATCATAGCCATTTTCTAAGTTGTGAATATCTTGGGAGATGGATTTGGATTGCCTGAAATCAAAGGGCGTGTTCTCGACTTGAATTGACTCACCCGTCGGAATTTGTTCTGCATCTAAAGCCAGAATGTGTTCTGAATAGAGTTGTAATGAGTGGCCTAAAATCCCGTTTTGTTTATCGGATGCCAGATTCCAGTAAGCATGATTCGTTAAACAAACAGGCGTAGTTTTATCGGATAGTGCCTCGTAACTTAAAGTTAACTCATTGTTTTCGTTTAAGCGGTACTCGATTTTTACCAGAAGATTACCCGGAAAGCCTTGATCGCCATCGGGACTCTGTATTGTGAAGATGGCTGCGACGGCATCGGGATATTGCTCGGTTTGGCATTGCCACTGGCAATGGCTTAACCCTTGAGGGCCGCCATGAAGTTGGTTACTACCTTCATTTGGCGTTAATTTAATGTGTTTGCCATTGAGTGGGAATTGAGCGCCACCAATTCGATTCGCAACGCGACCAGCTGTAATACCAAAATAATAAGGATTAGTTGCCCAATCTTGAATATTTTGGTAACTCAAACTTAAATCAATAGGCCGCTCATCTTTAGCATGAAGTTTAACTGACCAAATACTGGCACCGTAATTTGATAATAATACTTCTAACCCATGGCTATTGGTCAAAGTGATTAAATGCAACTCTCCAGGAAATGCGGTATGAGTTAATTTTCGCGTCGATATTGAGAGTTGCATAACGGTAATGTCACCTTTTAGTCGTTAAATTTCTAACAGCAGCACTCCTCTCCTATCCATGCGTATTAAATAACGACTTAATGAACCAAAAACTATATTGTTAATGACTAAATCCAACCACCATCAACGATAAAGTTTTGTGCAGTGCAGAGTTTGCTATCATCTGAAGCCAAAAATAATGCCATGGCTGCGATATCTTCTGGCATCACATATTCTTTGATACATTGATTATCTTCGATATGTTTTGCCGTATCTTTATCTACCCAGTGGGTTAATTGACGTTTAGTCATCACCCAGCCAGGCGTTAGGGTATTAATTCGAATTTTATCTTTACCTAAATCCGCAGCGAGTCCGCGGGTCAATCCCATAGCGCCGGCTTTAGAAGCGGTATACCCCGCCATGCCAGACTGACGATTATGCCAACTCATCGAGCCTAAGTTGATCACTGAGCCACCACCGAGGCGCTGCATTTGCTGCCTAACAGCTTGAACTGCAAAAAAATAATGCCGCAAATTGGTATTTAAACAGTGGTCCCAATACTCGGGCGTTACTTCATCTATGCTATGGCGTTGATCACAGGCGGCGTTATTGATTAAGACTGAGATCGCCCCTAATTCTTGTTCTACTGTCGCTAACACCGTTTTTAGTGCGTCGATATCAATCAGATCACAGGGATAAAACTTTAAGACTGCATCAGGTTGATTGGCTAATAAGCTGTTAACCAGTTGATTTGACTCATCCACAAGAATGTCGACAAATGCAACCTTCGCGCCCTGCTCTAAAAAAGATCTCACTAAGCAGGCGCCAATACCCGTACCGCCACCACTGATAAAAATGGTCTTTCCTTTTAAGCTCGGGTACTGATTACTCAACTTCATAACTCAACCTTTTTTTAAAATAATTATTTGGTTTTATTATAAAAGAAAAAGGCGCCATGTTTAATGGGAATGTGCCGGAATATCAGCACCTCGACATCCCACTAGAAAATCAAAGTCACAACCTTCGTCCGCTTGCAGCACTCTCTCTTTAAAAAGAGACAAATATCCAGTGCCGATAGGAATGGGTTTCACCGAGGCTAACTTAGCCAATCGATTTGCTAATTCGTCAGCGCTGATCTCAAGTTGCAGAATACCCGCAAAGGTATCAAGCGTGATCACATCACCATTTTGCACTGCGGCTAAGGGACCTAAATCCTGCGCCTCGGGCGCGACATGTAAGACTACTGTGCCAAATGCGGTGCCACTCATACGCGCATCTGAAATTCTGACCATATCTTTAATGCCTTTTTTCAATAGTTTAGGTGGTAATCCCATATTACCTACCTCCGCCATGCCCGGATATCCCTTAGGGCCGCAATTCTTGAGCACCATAATACTGGTTTCATCAATGTCCAGTTCTGGGGAGTTAATGCGAGCGTTGTAGTCATTAAAACTCTCAAAAACCACAGCTTTACCACTGTGTTTCATTAAATGAGGACTGGCCGCCGAAGGCTTAATTACTGCGCCTCGGGGAGCAAGATTTCCCCTTAAGATCCGAATCCCACCATTTTCAACTAAGGGCGCATCGATGTTCATGATGACCTCTTTGTTGTAGCAAGGCGCATCCACTACATTTGCCCACAGGGTTTGGCCGTTCACTGTTAAAGTGTCTTTATTCAATAAATTTTTATTAAACAGCTGCTTTAACACTGCGGGCAAACCTCCTGCATAGTAAAAGTCTTCCATCAAGTACTGACCTGAAGGTTTAAGATTCACTATGGTGGGCACATCGTAGCCGTGTGACCAATCGTCCAATGACAATTCAACACCAATACGACCTGCTATCGCTTTTAAATGGATCACCGCGTTGGTCGAGCCGCCAATCGCCGCATTGGTTTTTATCGCATTGATAAAAGCCTCGCGGGTCAATACTTTCGACAGCGTTAAATCCTCATGCACCATGTCAACAATACGCATGCCAGACATGTGGGCCAACACATTACGCCGAGAATCTACGGCAGGAATGGCGGCATTTTGCGGTAAACTTGTGCCTAAACTTTCCGCCATGCAAGCCATAGTTGATGCTGTGCCCATAGTATTACAGGTGCCCGTTGAGCGAGACATATCGGCTTCAGCATTCATAAACTCTGCCAGACTGATATTGCCCGCTTTATATTCTTGGTGCAGTTCCCAGACTAGTGTACCTGAGCCCACGTCCTTACCTTTGTGCTTACCATTGAGCATAGGTCCGCCAGTGACGACTATTGTCGGCAAGTTGCAACTGGCGGCGCCCATCAATAATGCGGGGGTGGTTTTATCGCAGCCAACCAATAAGACAACACCATCAATCGGATTACCGCGAATCGCTTCTTCAGTATCCATCGCTGCTAAGTTACGTGTCAGCATAGCACTTGGGCGTAAATTGGATTCGCCATTGGAAAATACGGGGAATTCAACCGGTATTCCCCCTGCCTCACGTATGCCATTTTTGACCCTTTGTGCTAAATCGCGCAGATGGCCGTTACAAGGTGTAAGTTCTGACCAAGTGTTACAGATGCCGATCACAGGTTTATTTTGAAAATGATGGTCTGGTATGCCTTGGTTTTTCATCCAGCTGCGATACATAAAGCCATTTTTGTCATCACTCCCAAACCAACTCGCAGAACGAAGTGCTTTCGTTTTTTTATTATTCATTTTCACACCTTCGTTATAACAATCTGTGCCTTAGTGAATGCACTCGGTTACCGCATTGACACTTACCTCGCCGCTGTATGCCGCTCTGTCCTCACCCAAAGTGGCAAAAAGACAGTCGTTAATCATTTGCGCTTTAAAGATTGCTAGTGGGTAAAAGTATTGGTATTACTATAATACTAAAATGTCAAAAAACAATAGAGGAATTATGAAAAAGGCACTTTTGAGTATTTGTTTAGTATTTAATTCGGCGGCATTTGCCGCTAATCCTGTGTTCCCCGAAGTGTTTACTGCCGATCCTGCCGCTATGGTCCATCAGGATACTGTGTACCTTTATACTGGGCATGATGTGGCCAAAGACAACAAAACCTTCTTTGAGATGCACGATTGGTTAGTCTTTAGTTCAAAGGACATGCTGAATTGGACCGAACACGGCAGTAAGTTAGCGGTTAAGGATTTTAGTTGGGCAAAAGGCGATGCTTGGGCAAGCCATGTAATTGAAAAAGAGGGTAAGTTTTATTGGTATGTTACAGCAAGACACGCCAAGATTAATGGCTTTGCGATTGGTGTGGCCGTTGCAGACAGTCCATTAGGCCCTTTTAAGGATGCGCGTGGGACGGCACTGATCACCAATGATATGACAACCGATACCGACATCGACTGGGATGATATCGACCCTGCGGTATTTATCGATGATGATCAGCAGGCCTATATTTTTTGGGGTAACTCAAAGCCTCGTTATGCCAAACTAAAGCCCAATATGATCGAACTCGATGGCCCTATTCACGCTATCGATGTGCCTAATTTCACCGAAGCGTTATGGGTGCATAAAAAGGATAAAACCTATTACCTTTCTTATGCCTCAGGTTTCCCCGAAAAAATCGCCTACGCGACCAGCGATAATGTAAAAGGCCCGTGGAAGTACCAAGGCATACTGAATGAAGTGGCAGGTAACTCACCAACAAATCATCAAGCAATTATTGAATTAAAAGGCAAATCTTATTTTATTTATCATACTGGCGCCTCGCAAAATGGCGGCGGTGAGTTTAGACGAACCGTTGCCATCGACCCGCTTTATTACAATGAAGATGGCACGATTAAGCGTATCCAGATGACGACGGAAGGCATTACTTCGGCGCAGTAATACTCTGATGATGGCTAATATGGTGCGAGGACAGTTGTAGAAACTAAAAAGGTGAGCCGAATATCGGATCACCTTTCTGTTGTCACCAAGCATGTGCGTGATGCTATTTGTGCTCGATATTCTTCTTTAGTGTATCTTGGGAGGTGGAGAGCAGTTTATTCATTTCTGCTTTAGCACGTTCACTGTCCCCTGCTTCAATCGCAGTATAAATGGCCTTGTGGCCTGGCAGTGATTCGAGGAAATCATCTTGGATGGTACTACTCAATCTAAAAATTTCGAGTAAAGCCGACTGAATTGATACGCCTAAAGAGACCATAAACTCATTGTTGGTCGCATCTAAAATCGCCATGTGGAAGTCAATATCCGAGGTATAAACCTCATCTGTGCCCACTTGCGCCGCTTCCATCTTGGCATAGGCTGCCGCAATGATTTCAAGTTGCGCTGGAGTACGTTTTTTCGCGGCAAGTTCGGCAGCAGCGGGCTCAAACACCTCACGGATTTCATACAACGACGTGTAAAATTCAGGCGAGGGTTTAGATTGAGAAAACCAATTTAAAATCACGGGATCGAACATGTTCCAATGGCGGCGCTCACGAATACGGGTGCCCAGTTTGGGACGCGACTCAATTAAGCCCTTTGCGGTAAGCACTTTAAAGGCTTCTCTGAGCGAAGTGCGAGACACCTCAAGTTCTTCACAAATGGTGTTCTCATTGGGAATATATTCACCCGGAGCATAAAATCCGCCAACAATACGCGAGCCAAGTTCGCTGGCCACCCAGTTGTGGATATTCTGCGGTCGGTTGTTTGCCTGATTTGCCATTGCGCCCTCTTATGTCCCGATATAGCCGAACAGAATCTAAAATAACTCGCTAAAAAAGCCGAAATTGATCAAATGTTATGATACTACCTTTCCTTAAAAACGTAACAGGTAATTTTTATAAAGCCAAGAATTTATGAGGGTTTCGCGCTAATTCATCCTTTCGCTTTCACCCCACTCTCACGCTTTTCTTTACACTGTAAGGCTGCTAGGGACAGGGTTAATTTACCTGCTACGGCTCATTTTATGCCTATTTTCGACAGGTTTTTAGTAGGATGGTTACGTTAGGAAATAATCGTTTTTAATATCAAAATCGATCAAGACATCGACCACAAACATGCCCGCTGATTGTGCTGCTTGAATACCTGCTTTTGCATCTTCAAACACGATACAACGCTCAGGGGCAATCCCCATCAACTCGGCGCAGCGCAAAAACGTATCTGGTGCAGGTTTGGGCGCGACGACTTGATCGGCACCAACCACATGGTCGACTAGCTCGAGTAAGCCGCACAGGGTTAAAATCTCAACCGCTTCCTCAGTATATGCGCCTGTACCTACTGCCATAGGGCGCTTGCCCGTATTCTGCTTGGCAAATTCGGCTAAACGGGTTGGCTTAACATAGAGGTGCATGGTTTCACGAACCAAGGCTTCTTTATAGTCATTCATAGCTTCACATGTGGCGTTCGGTGTTACACCAAAATGAGCAATTAAGATTTTAAGGGTGCCAATTGTAGGCACGCCAGCCAAGGATCGCATTAATGCGCCATCAATAGGGATCCCAAAGTGGGTTAATGTTTGTCGCCAAGCCTGTTCATGCAACTGGCCGCTATCGACCAAGGTGCCGTCCATATCGAAAATAATGCCATCAAAATCTGCGTACATACTGCTTTCCCAACCTTTAAGACTGAAATAAATTGACCAGCTCAACTCGTCTGACGTAAACACATTAACGTGTACAAATTGAAAAGCCGCCCTGAGGCGGCTTTGCACTATTAGCTTGAGATTATAGTCCTCTTGCTAGACCGTAATATACGGAATTCTGGCGAAGCTCATTTTTAAACTGACGAATACGAGTATCAGCATCGATGATCACCAGTTCAGCCCCCGCCATTTCTGCAAAGTCGACTATATTGTCAGTGCTGATGGCTTGGCTATAAGCTGAGTGATGCGCGCCGCCCGCATGGATCCACGCTGCTGCAGCAATAGACAGATTTGGACGCGGCTCCCACAGTGCCGAGGCAACGGGCAGATTTGGCAATTCCTGTGGTGGTGTCACTGTATCTAATTCATTGAGAATAATACGAAAGCGGTTACCAAGATCGATAGTCGATACGTTAATGGCCGGTCCCGCTTTACCGGTAAATAGCAGACGCGGAACATCGCAGCGCACACCAATCGTATGACGGTGAACTTCTAAACGTGGTTTAGCGGCGGCAATTGACGGACACACTTCAAGCATGTGCGCGCCGAGCACTTGATCTGTCACGCCAAAGTTATAGGTGTAATCTTCCATAAATGAAGTGCCACCGGTGCGGCCTTGGCCCATCACTTTCATGATGCGTACCATAGCTGCGGTTTTCCAATCGCCTTCGCCGCCATAACCCATTCCGTTTGCCATCAAACGTTGTGTCGCTAGCCCAGGTAAACCCGTCATGCCAGTTAAGTTTTCAAAGCAGTTAGTAAAGGCACCAAACTCGCCATCTTTTAAGAATTGGGTTAAGCCCAGTTCGATTTGCGCTTCTTTTCTTAAACGGTCAAGTTGGTATTCATCGTTAAACAATTCATTACTAATGACATATTCGCTCGCGTAGCGGTCGATCTGAGCCGTGATATCATTTTCGCTAATGGCATTAATTGCATCATTTAGCTCACCTAAACTGTAGGCATGCACTTCGTAACCGAATTGAATCTGCGCCGCTACTTTATCGCCTTCGGTCACTGCCACTTGGCGCATGTTGTCGCCAAAGCGTGCAATACGAAGATTTTGGCTTTCGTTCCAACCGGCCGCAGCACGGCACCAATCGTCCACTTGGGCTTGTACATCGTTTGTTTGCCAATGACCTACTACCACTTTGCGCTCTTTGCGCATGCGGGTGCCGATATAACCAAACTCGCGGCAACCGTGGGCACTTTGATGGGTGTTCATGTAGTTCATGTTAATGTCGGCCCAAGGCAGCTCGGCATTAAACTGAGTATGCAAATGCATGAAGGGTTTGCTGAGTTCATTCAAACCCGCAATCCACATTTTAGCAGGCGAGAAAGTGTGCATCCACAGGATAACGCCTACACAGTTTTCATCACTGTTGGCCGCTTGGCAAACAGCATAGATTTCGCGGGGTGATTTAACCGTAGGTTTATAGACGACTTCCATTGAAATTGCGTCTGACTGATTAAAACCGTGGACAATTTGCTCACTATTTTTCGCCACTTGCTCCAACACTTTAGGCCCGTATAAATCCTGCGAACCGGTCACAAACCACACTTGCTTTTGTTTGAATGCTTTCATATTGTTCTCTACCCTATAAATTTGATGATACTGGTAACGTGAAACCGATTGATTTTATGCACTATTTACTTAGGGCACTGTTTTGGCCGTAATAGGCGTCTTTACCGTGCTTACGTAAGTAATGTTTATCAATAAGCTCTTGTTTTAATGGCGAGATATTTGGCGACAAGGTTTTGGTTAGATAAGCCATTCGCGCGATTTCTTCGAGTAATACAGCGTGATAAACCGACTTTGCCGCGCTGTCTCCCCAAGTGAATGGCGCATGCCCCGCTACGATTACCATAGGTGACTCGCTTGGATTTCTATCAGCAAAGCAATCGAGAATTTGTACGCCCGTTTCTTCTTCATAATCGCGGCTTATTTGGTCATCACGCATCACAGCAGTGCATGGGATCTCTCCGTAAACATAATCGGCTTGTGTGGTTCCCAAACAAGGAATGGCGATTTGCGCCTGCGCCCATGCAGTAGCATAAGTCGAATGTGTATGGGTGATGCCGCCAATACTCTGCCATTGACGGTATAAATAAGTGTGCGTTTTGGTGTCGGATGATGGACGTAAACGCCCTTCGACAATTTGATTTTCAAGATCGACGATAACAATATCTTCGATCTTGAGATCCTCATAGGGCACACCACTAGGCTTAATGCCAATTACACCGAGCCTGCGATCAACTTGCGACACATTACCAAAGGTGTAAGTCACTAAATTGCGCTTCTCAAGCTCCATATTGGCTTCATAAACTTCGCGTTTCAGTTCAAGAAATGACATGTTATTTGGCTCCATCAACATAATGCCCTAGGGCTAAATACGCTTGATAAAGCGCTTGGTATTTTTCAGCATTGGCAGGATTTGGCGCATAAGTTTTGGCGACATTAGAGGCCATCACGGCTTGCGCACTTAACACATCGGGATACACGCCTGCAGCGGTTGCGGCATAAATTGCGGCGCCCAAGGCACAGCTCTGCTCGCTTTCCAGTACGTCGATGTTGCAATTCCACACGTCAGCGCAGGTTTGCATGATGAAATCTGACTTTTTAGAGATACCGCCAATCGTGACGACTTGATCGATTCGCACGCCCTCTTCCTTGAAGCGTTCGATGATGGCTCTGGCTCCGTAGGCACTGGCTTCGACTAAGGCTTTAAACACTTGCGGTGCATGGCTGCCCATAGTGATGCCGCTGATCGCCATAGATACTGATTGGTCGGCATCCGGGGTACGACGACCGTTAATCCAATCAAGCGCGACGATACCAGTGTCACCCACTGGAATAGTCGCAGCAGCATTACCCAGCTCAGTTAAGGTTTCATCCTCGAGCTGTGCAATCAGTTTGGCTTTCACTTCCTCGTCAAATAACGCTGAAGTATTGATATTTTTAATTGGCCAAGTGGTGAGGTCCTTAAACCAAGCGTAGAGATCGCCAAAGGCTGACTGCCCTGCTTCAAGACCAATTAAACCTGGCATAACTGAGCCATCGACTTGGCCGCAAATGCCTTTAATACAGCGGGAGCCAATGTCTTCATAACTGGCAACTGTGATATCGCAAGTCGACGTGCCCATCACTTTGGTGAGTACGCCTTCCTTGACATTGGCCCCCACCGCACCCGCATGACAGTCGAACGCGCCGAACGACACGATAACGTTGGTTGATAGTCCTAGATTGGCGGCCCACTCGGGCGTTAAGGTGCCGCAGATTTTATCAGAGGTGCAGGTTTCAACGGGTAAGCGATCACGAATTCCGTCCAGTAATGGATCGATAGCAACAAAGAATTCATTAGGTGGGTAACCATTCCATGACTCGTGCCACATGACTTTGTGACCCGATGCGCAGCGACCCGCCTTGTATACCTTAGGGTGAGTTGTGCCTGTCATTAATGCTGTGATCCAATCACAGTGCTCAACCCAGCTGTAAGCTGCTTGTCTCACTTCAGTGTCATGGCGCAGCACGTAAAGTGCTTTGGCCCAGAACCATTCAGATGAGTAGATACCACCTTCATATTTTAAATAGTTCTCTTTGGCGACTGTAGACGCTGCGGTAATTTGCTGGGCTTCAAGAATCGCGCTATGGTCTTTCCACAGTAAAAACATCGCATTAGGATTAGACGAGAATTCTTCTTTTAGGGCTAATGCCACACCTGCTTCATCAACGGCAATCGGTGTTGAGCCGGTCGAGTCAAAGCTTAAACCACACACGTTTGCCGCTGCGCCTGCGGGTGCTTTAGCCCAAAGTCCTTGTACAACCTCAATTAAACTTTCAATGTAATCTAAAGGATGTTGCCTAAATTGATTTTTAGCAGGGACGCAATACAGTCCCTTTTTCCAACGTGGGTAGTACACCACATTGGTAGCAACTTCAGCGCCGCTTTGTGTATCAACCAATAACGCGCGAACAGAATCAGAGCCGTAATCCAGCCCTAACGCGTAAGACCCTAAAACATTAGACATTAGCATCCCCGTACATTGAACTCTGCAATCAGCCAAGTGATCACAAACATTGTGAATATCATTTAGTACTACAATACTACTATAGCTCAATGGTATTACAATATTATTTTTATCAAAGAGTGATAATTTTTTTAACATCAGCAACAAGTTTATCGAGGTAATTGTTTTATAACGATTTGCTGTTTCTGCTAAATAGCGATAAAAATGCATCGGCAGAAAATTCGAGAAGTGCTGAAAATCGGTGATTTGAGTTAGCGTGGTCAATTTGGTGATTGACATCGAGCGGATGAGTGAGAATAATACGCGGCAGGTTGCAGAGAAGCCTGTCCGCAAAAGATGATATCACTCTGATAAATTAATAGCGTTGCGAATCGATTTCATATCGAACCCACAGCAATCAAATAAGTTTGGCTTAGCGGAATGCCAATAAACTTAGGAGAATTGTTTGTGAAACATGCAATAGCCATCACTTTCAAGCCCGCCAGTATCACTTTCTGACATTGTGCCCTTGGCAGCCACAGAAACACCCTCCCACGGGAAATATCACTCAGGCTCTCAGTCAACAGAGTCCTTAGGTACGTTAGCTATCCCTACTTTGTATTTACGTTTTGCGTTACCCATGGCATTCGCCATGATGCTCAGCGGCAGTTACAACTTAGTCGACTCTTATTTTATTTTGAAATACATCGGCGCCGATGCATTGGCTGGGGTAACGATTGCCTTCCCGTTACAAATGATGATTTTCGCTTTAGCCTGCATGATAGGAAATGGGACTGCGACCTTAGTGAGCCGATTTTTAGGGGCAAACGAGTTTGATAAGGCGAGTCAAATCGCGAATACCGGTTTCGCGTTAGCCCTATGTTGCGGCGTGATCGTCACTGTCGTGTCACTCGCCCAGCTTAATAATTTATTAGCATTTACTGGGGTAAGCTCAACACTTGCCTTAGCTGCTACAGAGTATCTACAACCCATTATCTGTTTTAGTCTGTTCACCTTTTTGTTATCCCTTAGCGGCGATTTACTCAGAGCACAAGGCAAAGTCGTGGTGATGCTGCTGGTTATCTTGTTGTCGGCGGTAATGAACATCCTGTTCGATACACTCTTTATTTCCGTATTGGAGATGGGCGTGAGTGGTGCGGCGTGGGCAACGGTGGCGGGCCAATGTGTGAGCCTATTTATCGCCGTCGTCTATTTTGTCCCAAATAACCGCTTTGCCAATAAGCAGGCGCTTCATAAGCAAGCTGCCCAGCCTATTTGTTTTAGAAAAGAGCAAATAAAGCTCAACCTCACTGAGATAAAAGCGATTCTTGGCTTGGGTAGCCCAATACTATTGTCATATCTTGGGATTGCCTGCGTGATCTCATTGGTAAATCATATTTTAGTCAGTCATTTAGCCAATGTAGTGCCCAATACGCCAGCGGCGAATGAGGTCGCGTACATGATCAGCGCTTATGGTTTGATCGGCCGCTTTAATATCTTTATCGCCCTGCCGCTCATGGCTCTCACCAGTGCAGCACAAACGATCAGTGCCTATAACTATGGGGCGATGGCATCATCTCGGGTGTTAGCGTGTGCTAAATGGGGAATCGTCTTGACCTGCTGTTATCTAAGTGTTGTGACAATCATATTTATGGGGTTTCCCACCTCGGCATTTGGTGTTTTCACCGATAATTACTCACTCATTGCCGCCTGTATTAAGATTTCGAGTGTGACGTTTATCGCCTTACCTTTGGCGGGGATCACAGGTATTGCGATTGCGGTGTATCAAGGCACAAACCGCCCTAAGCTTGCATTGCTATTATCTGGGATAAAAATCTATGGTTTGTTATTGCCCCTGCTGGTCCTGTTACCTCAACTATCCTTTACAGATATTTCATTTATCACAGGTGCATTAAACATTAATATCATGCGAAACGCTTTGATTGAGTTATGGATGGCCTTTCCAATTGCGGACATCTTAGCTTGTCTCTTGAGTTTATTGATCATCAGTATTTGGCCTTTCATTCACGTGCCGCAAGCAAATCGAGTCAGTCATGGAGGTAATGCAAAATGAAGTTAGCCAATATGAAAGACTCAAGCGCCATCGCATTAAATGAAACCAAAATTCGCGCTAAAAAGCTGCTCAAAGCTTGTCAGCAGGATGAGCTGCCAGCCAAGCAAAGAGTCACAACCTTAATGGCGAAGTTGGGCATCTTACACTCAGATCTCCAGTTAAAGCATTGCCAACAAGTGATTGCTCGTGAGCTAGGTTCTATCGATTTTTATCATTGCCAGCGAGTCCTGTCGGGTCAAGCCATACTCGGGGATGATTGGGGAAACTTATTCCACACTAAGCAATGCGAGACGCTACTCAATCATTGGTTTACTGGCTATTTAGCCGCCCGTGATTTTAATGCACAAGCTGAAGGCACATTGTTACTCCCCTACAAGAAGCAGTTTTTTGTGGTGGAGCGGCAGGATAACTGTAATGCGCTGAATTTGTCGATAATTTCGCAGCAGGTGGATAACGCCGGCGAACCGACTATCCTGAGGGATCTGGTGAGTAGTTATGCTAATGCAGACTGGCACGCCTTTGCGCTGGCCATGATCCAACACAAACTACCCAAAGTGTAATGATGGCTGAGATTGTCAGTGCATCATCTTGAATGAGAAAATCTAGAGTTAAATGACAAAAACCAACAAGGCCATCAGTGTTGATGACCTTGTTGGTGAAATATGCTGGAGGCACTGCGTTTCGAATCAGAAATTCAAGGCTAGAATAGCTAAAATGCAAAAAGCCGCTAATTACTTAGCGGCTTTTTGACTGAATATGGCGGAGGAGTAGGGATTTGAACCCTAGGTGGGCTATAAACCCACGCCGGTTTTCAAGACCGGTGCATTAAACCACTCTGCCACCCCTCCGAACGAGGCGCATAATATAAGTAAGTGTGTTGACTGTAAAGCACTAACTCTCAATTATGCGCCGATTGTTGCTATTACACTCAATCCGCTGGATTTTGCTTCACATCGGCCACTATGCCAACACGTGCGGGATCTGGCTTAGTGAAATGTTTGGCAAAATCGTCCCACCCTTGTTGGCTCTTCAGCACATAGCCGACCACAACTAAGATAGCGCAACATAGGATGCCCCAACCGATCGCTACTTCACCTAGGCTTGCCCACATAGCAACTAAGCTAGATGCACCGAAGGCAATGCTGATCTGCAAAAAGTTCTGTAATCCTGCGGCCTTAGCGGCATTCTGACTAAACTGCTGTAGCGCGCTGTTCACGACTATCGGGTAAATGGCGCCATTAGCTGCGGCCAAAATCGAGAACGAAATAAGCAGTGGGAAAATCGTGCTTGCTGGGAAAATCAGCGTGAACATGATGATCGAAATAACGCAGGCTGCGAAAATCGACAACAAGATATTCAGTGTTTGATGCCCGCCAATGCGTTTTATCAGTAACTTACTCGCATAACCACCGACAATAAACATGATGGTTTGCGGGATAAAGCTAAGGCCGATTTCAGTTGGCAGATAACCGTGCATTTCCATCACAATCGGCCATACGGTTAGATAAGCAAAGAAAGCACCGGAACAGGCGCCGAAGATCACGACGTTGCCTAAATAGCGGGTGTTTTTCAAAATTTGCCCATAAGATACCGCAGCATGTTCACTGTGTGTATGCTGACGCTTGCCTGGCACAAAGTACAATGTCATCAATATCAGTAGAAAAGCGATAACACACAAAGAGATAAAGATTGCACGCCAGCCTAATTCGTTCAGAATGTAAGCGCCAAGGATCGGCGCTAATGCAGGCGATAATGCGACCAGTGGCATAATGTTACTGAAAATACCCTGTGCTTTATCGGCATCATATTGCTCAACCACAATCGCTTGCCAAATAACCCCTGCACTACAGGCGCCAATCGCTTGGAAGAAGCGCGCGGTATTGAGCATTAGGATAGAATCACTGTTGGCAATAAACACGCTGGCAACGGCAAATAGCACTAGGCCAAAAATCAGTGCCCAACGTTTGCCGATTTTATTGACTAAGGGGCCATAAAGTAGCTGACCTAAGGCAAGACCCGCCAGGAAACAGGTCAGCGACATCGCCACCTGTGATGGGGTACTGTTAAGTGAGCCTTCAATTGCTTTGAAAGCAGGCAAATACATGTCAGTGGCAATAAAGCCGAGCATGCTCAACATGGCTAAATAGAATAGAAACATAAAGAACTTTATGTTTACAAAGGTGTTACTAGACGTTTTCATAAAATAATCGGGTCGGATTGACTAAAGCGTGCAGTCTAATGACTTGTTAAATTTATTGGAAACGTTTATTTTTGACTTGTGCTATCAATTATTTTCATTGGAACGGACGTCAGCTATGCTCTCAGAACAAGCGCTAGAACTCATAGATATTGTGGCTCGTGTAGGAAGTTTCACCGCGGCGGCGAATCGGCTGCATAAAGTGCCCTCTGCCGTGAGCTATGCGGTCAAGCAAATAGAAGAAGAACTCGGCGTCATTCTTTTCGAACGTCACCATCGCAGCGTAACCTTAACGCCTGCGGGTGAACATTTTATTAAGCAAGCCAGAACCTTGCTTACGCAGATGGACGAGATGAAGCGTGGCACGCAGCGCGTAGCCAACGGTTGGCAACCGACCTTGTCCATCGCGCTGGATAATATCGTCCGTGCCGATAGGATCAGCGTATTGATTGCTGACTTCTATCGGCATTTCCATGATATTGAATTGATTATTCGCATTGAGGTCTTTAACGGCGTTTGGGAAGCACTTGCCACGGGCCGCAGTGACATTGCAATTGGTGCAACAACCGCAATTCCAGTCGGCGGCGTGTACCAATATAAAGACATGGGCGATATTGAGTGGGCATTTTTAGTTAGCAAAAATCATCCATTGGCCAATATTGACCGCCCGCTCAGCGACGATGAACTGCGCCCTTTCCCCTCGATTTGTCTAGAAGATACCTCGCGGGAAATCCCCAAACGCATGACCTGGCTGCTCGAAAATCAACGCCGCCTCGTTGTACCCGATTGGATCCGCGCCATTAACTGTTTCCGCGAAGGTTTAGGCGTTGGTTATATGCCAGTGCACTTAGCAAGTGTGTTTATTAAAGCGGGTGCGCTGGTTGAGAAACAGCTAGAAAATCCGAAACAGACCAGCCCTTGTTGCCTCGCGTGGAATGCCGACAAGATGTCGCCTGCGCTCGCTTGGGTGCTGGAATATCTGGGCGATACTGAAAAATTGCATAAAGAGTGGCTGGCTTAAGCTTGGTTTAAACTCAATATGCTGATCTAGTCCTTATACTTGGCATGGAAATTAGCATTGGACTTGTCTTTGAAATAGGCATTGAAATTAACATTGAACTTGAAATTTGCTGTAAGTGCACCTAAGTTCAGCAGGCCTATTTATCAAGCCAATTAAGTTTTAACCAAGCATTCATGTGCTTAGTGGATAAAGATACTGATGCAGCCATCTCAATCCTAAACGTTTAGCACTTAAGATTGATATGGGAGATGAGGCAAAATTTTTAAGATTAACAATTTGTTATTCATGGTTCTATGACTTTCACCCGTATCTCAGGTACGGTATCATGAATGCAGTTAAGTTCGTTTTAGGATTTTACGGGAACTTAGTGTGCTGTAAAAAATCAAAATGATCAGTTTGGAAATGTGTCAACGGAGATCAACATGACCCAAGAAACCTTATATTCGACAAGTGCGTCAACACTGGAAGTGAACAAACTTCTTAAAAACACTTATATGCTGTTGTCTATGACATTGGCCTTCTCTGCTCTGTGCGCTGGCTTGGCAATGGCATTAAATATCAGTCCATTACTCTCCATTGGCTTATCCATTGGTGGCCTAGTGCTGTTGTTTGTGACCTTACGTAAAGCCGAGTCTGCAGCGGGTATCTTCTGGGTATTTGCCTTTACTGGTATGGAAGGCGCGTCACTGGGCTACATGTTAAATCACTATGCAGGCATGGCAAACGGTCCACAGCTGATCATGCAAGCACTGGGGTTAACGTCAGTGATTTTCGTTGCCTTATCAGCCTATGCAGTGACAACTAAGAAAGATTTCTCTTTCCTACGTGGGTTCTTGTTCGCTGGCTTGATTGTGGTGATTGCCGCTGCCGTAATTAACATCTTTATGGGTAACAGCATTGCCTTTATGGCGATTAACGCCGGTATTGCATTATTGATGACAGGTTTTATCCTGTTTGATACTAGCCGAATTGTGAACGGTGGCGAGACGAATTACATTCGCGCAACTATCTCATTATACTTAGATTTCTTAAACCTCTTCATCGCGCTGTTGCACCTTATGGGCATAGGCAACGATGACTAATCCTAGTTAGCGATTTTTAGCTTAACTTGCGTTAGAATGGCCCTACTTTTAGGGCCATTTTTATTTTAAATGAGCAAATTTATTATCCAAGTGAACGGGCCCGCTTATGGCACGTCGGCGAGTGTTAACGCCTTACGCTTTTCCCAAGCTGCACTTTTGGCTGGGCATCAGATTATCTGTGTGTTTTTTTATCAAGACGGCGTGTATAACTCCACAGATTTAAGCTTACCCGCCTCCGATGAAAACGATGTGATCAGTGACTGGAAACAGCTCGCGCAATCCCATCAGCTCCCGTTAGTCAATTGCGTTTCAGCAGCGCTGCGCCGTGGGATTTTAAGCAAGCAAGATGCCAGTGAGAATGGCCTAAGCCACTGGAATGTGGGCGAGTCATTTATCATGGGCGGTTTAGGCGAGCTTGTCACCGGCATTGAATCGGCCGATCGTTTGATCAGTTTTTAACTTTCAGGGTGACTATGAAAAAATTGTGTATTCTATTTCGCTGTTCGCCACACGGTACTGTTCGTGGCCGCGAAGGTTTAGATCTCGCCCTGCTGAGCGCCAGCTTTGAGCAAGAAGTGAGTTTAGTCTTTGTCGATGAAGGTGTGCTGCATTTGATTAAAGATCAACAGCCTGAGCTTATCGGCGCTAAAGATTACATCTCCACCTTTAAAGCACTGCCGCTGTACGATATCGAGTCGGTATTTGTCTGTAAGCAATCCTTAGCCGACTACGGCTTAAGCCATGGCTTACTGTCAGTTCCTGTTACTGTGGTCAACGATGAGGCCATCGCTGCCCATTTAAAACAGGTGGATGAGGTCTTAGTATTCTGATGATTTTACATCATATTCAAACATCTCCCAGCCGAGATAGTGCGTTGAAACTCTGCTTACGTTACGCCTGTAAGGAAGATGCGATTCTACTATCGAGCGATGGCGTGAACGCGTTACTGCTGCGTCAATGGGCAATGGCATTATCGCCCTTCAAGCTCATGGTCTTAAAAGACGATGTCGTCGCACGCGGCCTATCTGAGCGTTTAAAGAACGTGACGCTTATCGATTACAATGAGTTTGTGGCTCAATCATTACTCCATGACAAGGTGATAACGTGGTAAATCCATTGCAATTTAATGGCGCAGAAATCGCCCGTGACCATCAAGGTTATTTAAAAGATCTCAACGATTGGCAACCAGATATGGCTTTACTATTGGCGGCAGAAGAGCAAATCGTGCTTACGCCCGCCCATTGGGAAGTGATTAACTTTGTTCGCGATTTTTATCTTGAATACAAAACGAGCCCTGCTATTCGCGTATTAGTCAAAGCTATTGGCCAAGCTTTAGGGCCAGACAAAGGCAATTCAAAATACTTATATACCTTGTTCCCTATTGGCCCTGCAAAACAAGCGACCAAAATTGCAGGCCTGCCAAAGCCAGCTAAATGCATTTAATCGTATAGGTTAAGTCATCACACTTAACTCAATATCGAACGTAAGCGTCAAATGTGAGCATTGAACATAAACATGGCACAAACAAAAAAGGCATGTTCCCTTGGGAAACATGCCTTTCTTTTTACTTGAACAAAGTTAATAGGGTTATTTGACGTTTTCTAACACAACCCAGACGGCTTTGCCTATGGTCGCCAACATCACCGCAAAAAATACAGCAATGACAGCGGTATAGGAAAGCCAACGGAGATAGCGCTGGCCTTTATCCATAGTATTATTTTGCGTTCCATTAGCCTATTTGAGTCAAGCCGCCCATGTATGGACGCAGCACTTCTGGGATTGTGATACTGCCATCGGCATTTTGATAGTTTTCTAAAATAGCGACTAAGGTACGACCCACAGCTAAACCGGAACCGTTTAAGGTATGCAGTAACGCGGGCTTATTGTCTGCTTTCACGCGGTAGCGCGCTTGCATACGACGGGCTTGGAAATCCTTCATGTTTGAGCAAGAAGAAATTTCACGATAAGTGTTTTGTGCAGGTAACCAGACTTCGATGTCGTAGGTTTTGCTTGAGCCAAAGCCCATATCGCCAGTACATAAAATCACAGTACGGTACGGTAGACCTAAACGTTGCAATACCGTTTCAGCATGACCTGTTAGCGCTTCGAGCGCCGCCATTGAATCTTCTGGCTTAACGATTTGCACCATTTCAACTTTATCGAACTGATGCTGACGGATCAGACCGCGAGTGTCTTTGCCGTATGAGCCCGCTTCGCTGCGGAAACATGCGGTATGCGCGGTTAATTTAATCGGCAGCTCGTCTTCATCAACAATGCTATCGCGCACTAAGTTGGTTAATGGCACTTCGGCCGTTGGGATCAAGCTCAAACCCTGACCTTCTTCGGTGGCAGGTTTCGTGTGGAACAAGTCTTCACCAAACTTAGGCAGTTGACCTGTGCCCAGCAAGCTTGCCTCGTTAACCAGTAACGGCACATAGGCTTCGGTATAACCGTGCTCTGTGGTGTGCAAGTCCAGCATGAACTGACCAATGGCGCGGTTTAAGCGAGCAACTTGGCCTTTCATCACGATGAAACGTGAGCCAGTTATTTTCACTGCATTTTTAAAATCTAAACCGTTTAAGCCTTCGCCTAAATCGATATGATCTTTAATTGGGAAATCAAACGTGCGTGGCGTACTCCAGCGGCGAACTTCAACGTTCTCCGTTTCATCGGCACCGATTGGCGCGGATTCGTCTGGCAGGTTGGGCATTGACATGGCAATGGCATTGACTTCTTCAAGCACGGCCGCCAGTTCAATCTTTTTGGCATCCAGCTGTGAACCTAAATCGCCCACTTGCGCCATGATCGCTTCAACATCTTCACCACGGGCTTTAGCTTGGCCAATGGATTTGGAGATGGCATTACGCGACGCTTGTAATTCTTCGGTAGTCACTTGCAGTGACTTACGCTTTTCTTCTAATTGAGTGAGGTGAGCTATGTCTAAAATAAAGCCACGGGTGGCCAGTCGCTCAGCGGTAACTTCTAATTCGTTGCGCAAAAATTTAGGATCTAACATGTGATATATTCTTAATAGTTAAATGCGAGAAAAAACCAGTTGCTGACCTAAGTACACCATGAATAAACATAGACTTAGATTCAACACCACATTCAAAGTCGCCTTCAGCCAATCCCCTTCTTGCAACAGCAATAAGGTTTCATTAGAGAAAGTCGAAAACGTTGTCAAAGCGCCCAACAGGCCGATACCGATCAGCGCTTTGAGTTCTGGGCTGATATGACTCATTTGCCCCAGTGCGTAAATTACGCCCATTAAAAATGAACCGAGGACATTAACCAACAGTGTACCAAAAGGAAAACTGCTGCCAAATACTTGGATCATGAATATTGAAATAAGATAGCGAAAAACAGCCCCAATTGAACCACCTAGCGCCACAAGTAAGAAATTATTCATATCTTTTATGCTCGCTGGCTTGATCTAACTGGGCTAATTGCGCCAACTTATCTTTGATTCGCTTCTCGAACCCTCGCTCAGTCGGAAAATAAAACTGCGCTGTTTGCAGGGATTCTGGGAAATAATTTTCACCACTGGCATAGGCATTGGCTTCATCGTGGGCATATCGATACCCTGCTCCCATGCCAATGTCTTTCATTAACTGAGTCGGTGCATTGCGTAAATGGTGCGGTACTTCGACTTGCCCAGTATCGCGAGCTAACTCACGCGCGGCCTTAAATGCGGTATAGACAGCATTGCTCTTTGGCGCGCTGGCAAGATAAACAATGGCTTGCGCTATTGCTCGCTCGCCTTCGGCTGGGCCAACACGGTGAAAACAATCCCAAGCATTAAGCGCTATGGTCATCGCCGCAGGATCGGCATTGCCGACATCTTCAGAGGCAATCGCCAGTAAGCGCCTTGCGACATACAGCGGATCGCCGCCGCCTTCTAATATTCGACAAAACCAATACAGCGCCGCATCGGGTGCTGAACCGCGGATTGATTTATGGACGGCTGAGATTAAATCGTAAAACTGATCGCCGTTCTTATCGAATCCGGCAACTTGGTGCCCCGCCACTTGGATCAACATCTCAGTGGTAAAGGTGCCGCCATCGACGAGCATATCGCTCATCAACTCAATAAGATTTAAAGCCTTACGGGCATCACCATCACAAAGTTGCGCCAGAGTGGTGAGTACATCGGTTGGCATCACAAATTGGCGTTGGCCTAAGCCGCGCTCGGTATCGCTTAAGGCTTGAGTCACTATATGGGCAATCTCATCATGGCTTAAGCGCTTGATAAGATAAACCCGTGCCCGCGAGAGCAAGGCATTGTTGATTTCAAAGGATGGGTTTTCAGTGGTCGCACCGATAAAAATCACAGTGCCATCTTCAATAAATGGCAGAAAGGCATCCTGCTGGCTTTTATTGAATCGGTGGACTTCATCGACAAACAATAACGTGCGTTGACCACGGGATTCAGCCACGGCTTTCGCTTGCTCAATCGCTGCGCGAATATCTTTGACGCCAGAGGTGACCGCAGAGATGCGTTCAACGTGCGCATTTGAATAATGTGCAATTAATTCGGCTAAGGTCGTTTTACCTGTGCCCGGCGGCCCCCACAACATCATGGAATGGGCGCGCCCCGCTTCCAATGCTTTGCGTAGCGGCTGGTCTTCACCCAGTAAATGGGCTTGGCCTATGTACTCAGCGATCGTTCTTGGCCGCATGCGTGCGGCCAAGGGACGAAAGTCGGGGGCGAAATTAAAGGATAAACTGCTCACGCTATCGCCTAGTGCGCTGTTTTACGACGTTGATCATCAACATCGACATTATCAGGCAGCACAAAGCTGAACAGCGCTTTGTCTTTATCAGTAATCGCTTGCTGATTGCTCAAATCAAATTGGCTCAAATTACCTTTGTCATCGGCAACATTAAAGTTGGCTAACTGGGCATTTTTGAAACACACCTTGACAGACAAAATACCCGAATCAATCGCCTTAGGTTTGATCTCATAGCAGTCTTGTTGCTTAGTGACTGAATACTGTGACCAAGTGGCATCGTCGCGGTGGACTAACAAGGCGATAGGCGAAGCATTAATGGCCTCGGCAAAATCCATGATGACCACTTCTTCGGCGAAGGGATTGTAGATCCATAAATCTTTACCATCGGCGACAATTTGCGATTCATCGGGCTGAGTTAAATGCCAATAAAACTGATTTGGATAGGCCAATGCAAAGATACCAGAACCCGTCTGAATGACCTTTTTATTGACGTCAGTGACGGTTTGTTTGAAATCGGCTTTTAGTGAAGCAGTACCAATTAACTTGTCTCTTAACTGCTGCGCATCATCGGCAAACACAGTCGCGCTAAATAGTAAAGGTGAAGCTAACAACACAGCGCATAATCGTTTTTTCATTTTATTCCTTACCCTGTAAAACCCTTGGGTGTATCAAAGCCACGCCTTAGCGCGGCTTAATAATGTTTTGGTGCCGGCGGCGCTAAGACTTCACGGTTACCGTTGTGGCCTTGAGCCGAAACGATACCTTGGGCTTCCATCTGTTCAATAATGCGCGCTGCACGGTTATAACCAATCTTAAATTTACGCTGTACGCTTGAAATCGAGCCGCGACGGGTTTCAGTCACAAAGGCGACGGCTTCATCGTAGAGTGGATCATATTCTTCATCGGTTTCTGCGGTTTCACCCGGTAGTAAGACTTGCTCACCATCGCTGGCACCATTGAGAATTTCATCGATATATTGCGGTTTACCACGGGCACACCAATCGGCAACAACGCGGTGAACTTCATGGTCATCAACAAAGGCGCCATGGACACGGTTTGGAACCGCGGTACCCGGTGGTAGGAATAACATATCCCCCATACCGAGTAAGGTTTCAGCACCCTGTTGGTCTAAAATGGTGCGCGAATCGATACGCGATGATACTTGGAACGCCATACGTGTCGGAATGTTAGCTTTAATCAAGCCAGTAATCACATCCACTGACGGTCTTTGGGTTGCTAGGATCAAATGTATGCCTGCGGCACGGGCCTTTTGCGCGATACGGGCAATCAACTCTTCCACTTTTTTACCGACAATCATCATCATGTCGGCAAATTCATCGACCACGACAACAATCGATGGCAGCTTATCTAACGCAGGCGCTTCAGGCTCCATGCTGTCGGATGACTTCCACATAGGATCTAAAATCACTTCGCCATTGGCTTTCGCCTCGGCAATTTTGGCGTTATAGCCCTTGATGTTACGCACGCCCATCATAGACATTAGCTTGTAGCGACGTTCCATCTCGCCCACACACCAACGCAGTGCATTGGCGGCCTCTTTCATATCGGTAACCACTTCACAGAGCAAATGCGGAATGCCTTCATAGACAGACAGTTCCAACATCTTGGGGTCGATCATGATAAAGCGCACATCTTCTGGGCCAGACTTATACAGTAAGCTGGTGATCATCACGTTTACGCCCACAGACTTACCAGAACCTGTGGTACCGGCAACTAATAAATGCGGCATTTTTCCAAGGTCAACCACGACTGGGTCGCCGGCAATATCTTGGCCTAACACCATAGTTAAGTTGGATTTACTGTCGGTAAAGGCGGCGCAATCTAACACATCGCGCATAAACACGGTTTCGCGGAATTTGTTCGGCAATTCGAGTCCGACATAAGCCTTGCCTGGGATAACTTCAACCACGCGCACACTTTCAGCCAGCAGTGAACGGGCTAAATCCTTCGACAGATTAGAGATTTTTGACGCTTTAACGCCAGGCGCTAATTCTAATTCGAAGCGCGTGATCACAGGACCTGGATACACACCCACCACATTGGCGATGATGTTGAAATCGGCTAACTTCACTTCAACTAGACGAGCGACTTGATCTAACTCTTCTGGGCTGATCGGGTTTTTCTTACGATCTGGCACATCAAGCAAATTGATACTGGGTAACGGGTCCATTGGTTTTTTTGGCGCGGGTTTATCTTCTTGTCCCGGTAACACCACAATGCCATCCACAATCTTCGCTTTTTGATCTTGCTTCTTACGCTGGGCTTGATTCACGGCGCCCGTTGAGGCTTTTGTATCAAAATCAATGACGTCATCATCGGTAAAGCCTAAGCTTTCATCGTCATCTTCCGCCAAGGTTTGGCTGTTAAACACTGGCTCATTGTCGTCGTGATCGAATGAATGAGAATTGAAATCGGCTCTTTCTTGCTCATCATTTCTTGCATGTTGAGGTTCAGCTAACCAAGGTGGCGCTTCAAAATTGCCATGGGCGGCAAAATCCTCTTGATCGATTTGAGGCTCAACCCTTTGTGCATTTTTGCTTTTACTGCCATTCAAACTCAAAATTTTTGCAAGGGCCGATAGCTTGGTTTTTTGCGGCGCAACTTCTTCAATATTAATGCTTTCGGTAATAAACCCTTCATCTGCGGCAGTAGACAGGGTTGGGGTTATTTCGGCTCTGCGGCCAATATGACGTTCACGCACCTTTGGCGTTGCAACGACTGGCGGCTTCTCAAGCACGTATTGTGATTCGCGGCGCTGTTTAAACTTATCAACCACAGACATAAAACCACGGGTATCTTCGGTTTCACGCTCACGTTTCATCGCTTGCGGTAATAATTTAAGTTTCTTATAAATCCAAATAGAGATTAAGCCGATTTTCTCGACCACGGTCAGCCAGCTGATCCCCGTCAACAGGGTAAAGCCAGAACCTAAGAAGCACAGCAGCAATAAGGTGGTGCCGAGTTTATTAAAATACGGCAGCATGGCTTGGCCGATCACATCGCCCGCCACCCCGCCTGCCGAAAACTCGTAGAT
Source organism: Shewanella sp. DAU305 (assembly GCF_026802235.1). NCBI lineage: Bacteria > Pseudomonadati > Pseudomonadota > Gammaproteobacteria > Alteromonadales > Shewanellaceae > Shewanella > Shewanella sp. DAU305. Next base: position 2,967,622 of record NZ_CP113808.1, on the reverse strand, counting down.
ATTGTTGGCGTTCATACTCGCCAACGCAGAAAACCCAAGGATGATCAGCAAAAATCCAATCAATCTCAGGGCCACTGAAAAGTAATCAACTTCGAGCAAATGATGGGCGCGTTTGAACAGCAGCCAGCCGGTCGACGCGACAATGATTGGCATGATGTAAGCCGTGACGCCGAAGAAATATAACAGAATATCGGCTATCCAAGCCCCTACTGCTCCGGTCCAGTTTTTAATATCGCCTTGAAAATGCGACTGACTCCAACCAGGATCAGACGGACTAAAACTCGTCAATGCGAGTAAAATATAAGTGGCGAGGACACAACAAATGATAAGTCCGCCTTCCAGCAGACGTTGCAGGCCAGTGAGCGTGCGTACACTATTTCCTTGAGACAAACGACGTAATCCATAAAAAGTGAAAACAGGTGGCCTAACGATACCAGAATCCCACTAAATGTGGAGCACATTAGCCTGTTTTTCTGTGCAGAATTGGCCATGATTGGCAAAAATTAACCTATTGGGGTGTTTAAGTGTGCTTTTGGAGAGGAATGAGTTATTACACAAACACTTCCGTTAACAACTCTGCTTAAAAATGCCACAAAAATAAGCCCCTAAGTTGGCGAACTTAAGGGCTATAACAAGGTTAGTCGTCGTAGTTGTTTAACGGGATAGTTGTGCTGACTTAAACAATAAATAAGGGGCCTAAGCCCCTTATTGTAAAACCAAACAATCAGGGTAATTTAGATATCTGAGAGTAGATGATTTATCGCTACGCGACTGGTGTGTTTAACCTCTTCCATCACGACATAAGTGCGCGTGTCGGAAACAGAAGGTAATTTCAACAAGGTTTCACCTAACAAGCGACGATAAGCCGACATATCTGAAACACGAGTTTTCAGTAAGTAGTCAAAATCGCCTGAAACCAGATGACATTCTTGAATGTCGTCGAGTAACTGCACTGCACGGTTAAACTTATCAAACACTTCGGGAGTATCACGGCTTAAGGTGATTTCCACGAATACCAGTAGGGATGCACCCAGGAAATGAGGATTGACCAATGCGGTATAGCCATTGATATAACCTTGCTTTTCGAGTCGTTTCACTCTTTCTAAACACGGAGTTGGACTAAGTCCGACTCTTTTTGATAATTCCACATTAGAAATGCGGCCATCAAGTTGTAATTCGTTAAGAATGTTGCGATCGATGCGATCCAAGTCTTTTACAGGACTCTTTTTATTATATGCCATTTATTTAACCTTGCTTTATCACTAAAACAACATTTTATTCTACGTATGCCGAAAGTTCAGCAGCATAAACTGCGTCGCCGATACTATACTAGATATCCCTGAATTAATCACGTTCAGGTCACGATAAAATAACAATTATGCCCATTAAAAGTGGGTTTTCAGGCAATTGAGGCTCAAAGATGATTATTGGTGTTCCCAAGGAAATTAAAAACCACGAATATCGTGTCGGTATGGTTCCTTCTAGTGTTCGCGAGTTAGCGATCAAAGGTCACGAAGTTTTTGTAGAAACAAATGCTGGCACAGGTATTGGTTTTTCAGATCAAGATTATATTGATGCTGGCGCCACAATTTTAGCGACTGCTGCTGAAGTTTTTGCTAAAGCGCAGATGATTGTAAAAGTAAAAGAGCCTCAAGCAGTTGAACGCGCTATGTTGCGTCACGATCAGATTTTATTTACTTATCTGCATCTTGCGCCAGATTTACCGCAAACTGAAGATTTAATTAAAAGTGGTGCCGTATGTATCGCTTACGAAACTGTGACTGACGACCGTGGTGGCCTGCCCTTACTTGCCCCAATGTCAGAAGTTGCTGGCCGTATGTCTATCCAAGCTGGCGCTATGGCATTAGAGAAATCATCTGGTGGTCGCGGTATGTTACTGGGCGGCGTACCAGGGGTTGAACCAGCTAAAGTCGTCATTATTGGTGGCGGCATGGTTGGTACTAACGCAGCGCAAATGGCTGTTGGTTTAGGCGCTGATGTTGTAGTACTTGATCGCAGTATTGATGCACTACGTCGCTTAAATGTGCAATTCGGCTCTGCCGTAAAAGCCATTTACTCTACTGCTGATGCGATTGAACGTCATGTTATTGAAGCCGATCTTGTGATCGGTGGCGTACTGATCCCAGGTGCTGCGGCACCTAAATTGGTTACCCGTAGCATGATTTCACGTATGAAGCCGGGCAGTGCCATCGTTGACGTAGCAATCGATCAAGGCGGCTGTGTTGAAACGTCACACGCAACGACTCACCAAGATCCGACTTATATCGTTGACGATGTTGTGCATTACTGTGTGGCGAACATGCCAGGTGCGGTTGCTCGCACTTCCACTTTCGCACTTAACAATGCAACGCTACCGTATATTCTTAAGTTAGCTAACTTAGGCTATAAAGAAGCGCTGTTGCAAGACAAGCACTTACTCAATGGCTTAAACGTGATGCACGGTAAAGTGGTCTGTAAGGAAGTGGCTCACGCCCTGAACTTAGCGTTCACCTCTCCAGTTACATTACTGGCATAAGCATTTAATTAGCTTAAGCTTTCGGTGGAACATTGCGTTTGCTTCACCTAGCAAATGATCCAAATCGGCCTCGACTCTGTTGAGGCTGATTTTTTATTGGCCAGAACCAAAGCTCAAGCATGCGAATCGATAATCTCCCGTATCCAAACTTGTCTCGTGCTTTCGTTAGTGATGCCCTCTCAAGCTGTTTATTTGGCCGTAGTAAAGTAAAAATGACACTCTGAATACCAAAGCGCACTGACTCGATTAGCGCAATCTAAAAGAATCGCCCTCCAACACTTTACCCCCACAGGTAAATTCCCTACAATCCTTGCAATTTGCTAAAGGCACGGAGATAAAAATGAGCCAGGTCAGACATTGTAACTTATTGATTTTGGGTTCAGGCCCAGCAGGATATACCGCAGCCGTTTATGCTGCGCGTGCTAATTTAAAACCTGTGATGATCACAGGTATGCAGCAAGGTGGTCAATTAACCACTACGACTGAAGTTGAAAACTGGCCAGGTGACGCGGATGACTTAACTGGTCCAGCGTTGATGGAACGTATGCAGAAGCATGCTGAAAAGTTCGATACTGAAATCTTGTTCGATCACATCAACGAAGTGACCTTAACCGAGCGCCCTTTCCGTTTGAAAGGCGATAACGGCGAGTACACCTGTGATGCGCTGATCATCGCAACTGGCGCTTCTGCCCGTTACTTAGGATTAGAGTCAGAAGAAGCATTCAAGGGCCGCGGTGTATCAGCCTGTGCGACCTGTGATGGTTTCTTCTATCGCAATCAAAAGGTCGCTGTGATCGGTGGCGGTAACACTGCCGTTGAAGAAGCATTGTACTTAAGCAATATTGCCGCTGAAGTGCATCTGATCCACCGTCGTGACAACTTCCGCTCAGAAAAAATCTTAATCGACCGTCTGATGGACAAAGTTGCCAATGGCAACATCATCCTTCATTTAGATCAAACCATGGATGAAGTGGTTGGTGATGCTATGGGTGTAAACGGCCTGAAGATGAAGAGCACTAAAGATGGCTCAATCACTGACTTAGCCGTTGCTGGTGTGTTCGTCGCGATTGGTCACAGCCCTAATACCGGTATTTTTGAAGGCCAGTTGGAAATGAACCACGGTTATTTAAAAGTACAGAGCGGTTTGCAAGGTAACGCCACGCAAACCAGTATCGAAGGTGTTTATGCTTGTGGTGATGTGATGGACCAACATTATCGTCAAGCGATTACTTCTGCGGGCACAGGCTGTATGGCCGCACTCGATGCAGAGCGTTATTTAGACGCTAAGAAGTAACTAGACTCAATTTTTCAACGAATAGCAGGCTTAGCCTGCTATTTTTTTAGCCCAAAATCCTTAAGCGATTACAAAAAATTTTGTGAGTTTTCCAATCAGTACTGTTCACGCGTGCACATGTTTTTCCTTCACGATGCTTAATCTTGTACCAGTCAGATGAGCGCTTATAAGTGTTTAGGTAAATAACATCATTGGGTTAAGTCAAAAATGGCGCACAAAAAAAGGGACCAAATGGTCCCTTCTCTACAGCAACAAACTAATTTCTTAGTTTAACGCTTCTTTTGCTTTTTCAACTAAAGTTGCAAATACAACTTTGTCGAATACAGCGATGTCAGCCAAAATCTTACGATCGATTTCGATAGACGCCTTTTTCAGACCGTTGATGAAACGGCTGTAAGACAGACCATTTTGGCGAGCGGCAGCATTAATACGTGCAATCCAAAGTTGACGGAATTGACGTTTTTTCTGACGACGGTCACGATAAGCATATTGACCAGCTTTAGTTACTGCTTGAACAGCAACACGGTAAGTACGGCTACGAGCGCCATAATAACCTTTAGCTAGTTTTAAAACTTTCTTGTGACGAGCACGAGCGGTTACACCACGCTTAACTCTTGGCATTTTCTAAACTCCTAAATTAAGCGTAAGGTAATTGACGCGCGATTGCTGGAACGTCAGCTTTTGATACTAAACATTTGGCACGTAAGTGACGTTTACGTTTAGTGCTTTTTTTCGTCAAAATGTGACGTAAGTGTGCTTGCTTGCGCTTGAAACCATTAGCGGTTTTCTTAAAACGCTTCGCTACACCCTTGTCTGTTTTCATTTTAGGCATTTCTAAAACTCCGCATTGGGATGTTTAATAAAAAGCAAGGCGAGCAAAGGCCATAGACCTTTGCTACTTTAAGTTTTGCCCTACTTATTTCTTTTTAGGCGCTAGCACCATAATTGCTTGTCGGCCTTCCATTTTCGGGAAAGATTCAACAACCGCATACTCGTCCAAATCAGCCTTGATACGGTTCAATAGATCCATACCCAGGTTTTGGTGTGCCATTTCGCGACCTCGGAAACGTAGCGTAATCTTCGCTTTGTCCCCGTCTTCCAGAAAACGTATCAGGTTGCGTAGTTTTACCTGATAGTCGTTTTCGTCAGTTCCAGGACGGAATTTAATTTCCTTGACCTGAACCTGCTTTTGCTTCTTCTTTTGTTCCTTGGCTGACTTAGCCTTATCAAAAAGGAACTTACCGTAGTCCATAATGCGACATACTGGAGGTTCAGCATTTGGGCTGATTTCTACCAGGTCTACACCTGCTTCATCTGCCAAATTCTGAGCATCTCTGATGCTTACCACACCAATAGCTTCACCATCAATGCCAGTTAAGCGTACTTCAGGTACACCTGTGATTTCTTCATTGATTCTATTAGGGGCCGGCTGACGCCCTGCTGTTTTTTTGATCTTTATGACCTATTCCTCCAACAATTTGAGACTACGGAGCGAAATCTGTTGATGGATTTTAGTGGCGAAATCTTCAAGTCGCATCTTACCTAAATCGATACCATCACGGGTACGCACCGCTACTTCCTTATTTTCCATTTCTTGATCGCCAACGACCAACAAATAAGGGACACGCCTTAAGGTGTGTTCGCGTATTTTAAAGCCTATTTTCTCATTCCTCAAGTCAAAAGACGCTCGAATACCTTGTTCTTTGAAGAATTTTACGACTTCTTCAACATAATCAGCCTGTTTATCAGTGATATTCATCACGACAACTTGCATTGGGGCTAACCAAGTTGGGAAACGTCCTGCATATTCTTCTATCAAGATACCCAAGAATCGTTCCAAAGAGCCTAAAATGGCACGATGGATCATCACTGGGGTCTGACGGCTATTATCTTCGGCAACGTAAGTTGCACCAAGACGGCTTGGCAACGCATAATCGAGCTGCACAGTACCACATTGCCACGCACGGTCCAAACAATCGTGTAAAGTAAATTCGATTTTTGGTCCGTAGAACGCGCCTTCACCTGGCAAAATGGTGAATTCAATATTATTGTCACGCAGAGCTTGCTTAAGCGCTTCTTCCGCTCTGTCCCACATCGCATCGTCACCGATACGTTTTTCTGGGCGAGTCGACAGTTTCACCACTATATTTTCAAAGCCGAAGGTGGCGTATGTATCGTAAACCATCTGGATACAAGCACTCACTTCCTCTTGAACTTGGCTGTCAGTACAGAAAATATGCGCGTCATCTTGGGTAAAGCCACGTACGCGCATTAATCCGTGTAACGAACCAGAAGGTTCATTACGGTGACAGCAACCAAACTCAGCCATACGTAATGGCAGGTCGCGGTAAGATTTCAACCCTTGGTTGAAGATCTGCACATGGCCTGGGCAGTTCATTGGCTTGATAGCATATTCACGGTTTTCGCTGCTGGTCGTGAACATGGCTTCTGAGTATTTATCCCAGTGACCAGAACGTTCCCACAACACGCGGTCCATCATTAATGGACCTTTTACTTCTTGGTAAGTGTATTGGTTTAACTTACGGCGAATGAATCTTTCTAATTCGAGGAAGATGCTCCAACCGTCGTTGTGCCAGAACACCATACCCGGTGCTTCTTCTTGCATATGATACAAGTCGAGCTGCTTACCGATTTTACGGTGGTCACGCTTAGCCGCTTCTTCAAGACGGGTTAAGTGTGTGCTCAAAGCTTTTTTGTCAGCCCAAGCAGTACCATAGATACGTTGCAACATCTTGTTTTCTGAGTTGCCACGCCAGTAAGCGCCAGCAATGCTCATTAATTTGAAATGTTGGCAGAAACGCATGTTAGGTACGTGCGGTCCACGACACATGTCTGTGTATTCTTCGTGATGATACAGCGCAGGCGTCGCGTCTTTGCTGATGTTTTCATCCAGAATGGCAATCTTATAATCTTCGCCACGCGCCGCGAATGTATCGCGCGCTTCTTGCCAGCTAACCACACATTTTACTACGTCATAGTTAGTTTTGGCCAGTTGAAGCATGCGCTTTTCTAAGGCGTCGATGTCATCTTGAGTCAACTTGTGCTCAAGGTCGATATCATAGTAGAAGCCGTTATCGATAACTGGACCAATCGCCATCTTGGTTTCTGGCCACATTTGCTTAATCGCGTGACCTAATAAATGCGCGCAAGAATGGCGAAGAATTTCAACACCTTCTTCGTCTTTGGCGGTAATGATTGATAGTTCTGCATCGGTTTCAATGAGATCGCAAGCATCTTTTAATTCGCCATTAACGCGGCCAGCGATACAAGCTTTCGCTAAACCAGGGCCAATATCGGCGGCAACATCGAGGGTCGATACAGCATGAGCAAACTCGCGTTTGCTACCATCGGGAAGTGTAATTACAGGCATGAAATGTCCTTTCCAGTGGTGACCCACACGTAGGGCCACTTGGTTTTAGTTAATGTAAGAGAAATGCTCGCTAGGTTAAGACAGTACAGGAGTCTTAGCCGCCTTGCGTAGCAGGGCGTTTATTCTAAGGGATTGTAGCTAAAAGGCGCAAGCATATTGGCCAGAATTGGGATTGAAAGCAAAAAGCAAATTCATGATTTTGCAGTGTCTTGGTAACTTAGCGGTCATCTAACTCCCCTATTCTGGCGCCAGTTTATTAGCCATCACTGAAAACATGACAAGGGAGTTGATATGTTGAACTGCATTCTACTGGCTGTGGCACTCACGAACACAGTCGCCGCTTTACCTGAGCCGCAGCATATAAGTACAAACGAACCTCAGATTGATACTCAAGTATTACTCGTTGATATTAAAAGTGAACTTGAGCTACAGATGCAGCGTTTAACGCTGGATATTACCCAAAATGCCCGCGATGGCGTGTTACACAGTAGCGAAATGGAAGGGTTAGTCACGGTTAAGGACTAAATGCTAAAAGTGTTGTTGAACAATTAAGCAAAATATTTAACCAGAAGGTCTATCGTGCTGCCTTTTGAGACCGACTTCGTCTAAGTCAGCGCACTGCACTCTGCTGTATACTCAAATAGGAAGCACTTAAATAGAGGCGCTCGAATAGGACGCACATAAACAGCACTCAGGTTTGCAAAACCAACGCGCACAACAATAAGTGCGATGAACGAACTAAGTGTGAGATGTACTGATTGAACTGAGTGATTCGCTCTATTCTATTGGGGCTCTGCTCTATTGTGGCTTTCTTCTATTAGCTATAAGGAGTTACACCATGAGAGTCATGAACAAAGTTATTGCTTGTCCCCACTGCGGGCACCATCAAGATATCAGTATCGATGCCAGCTGCGGAGATCAAGATTATTACGATGATTGCCGAATTTGTTGTAATCCCATTCACTTACGCTTACATATCGACGAATTGAGACGTACCGTTGAGCTGTATATCGATTCAGACGACGAGCAAATCTATTAAACGAGATTGCACTAAAGGCTGCGATGTCATGAAACTAACGGGCTTGTTCGTTAAAACGCCTGGCCAGCACGCGCTCGACAGTGTCGACGATAACTTGCGTTTGGCTGTCGATCTCAATATTGAGTTCATCACCCACTTTATACTGACTTAAATTGGTCAGTTTTAGGGTTTCAGGAATTAAGTGCAACTTAAAGCCGGAGTCACTCACCTCGCCTACCGTTAAGCTGCAGCCGTTAACGCCAACAAAACCTTTATAAAAAATGTAATCCATCCATTTAGGCTCAATGCCCAGTGTCAGATCATAATGCTGTTCTGTATGGCTAATATCAACGACTTTAGCCTTAGTATGGATATGGCCAGAGAGAATGTGACCACCAATCTCACTACCAAAAGTTAACGAACGCTCAACATTAACGCTTTGACCTATAGACAAATTAGCCAGATTCGTCAGTCGCAAGGTCTCTTCCACTACGTCGAAAAATACCCTATCATCAACGACCTGAGTCACAGTAAGACATACCCCGTTATTTGCCACACTTGCACCAATCGCAAGTCCCTCATGCAAATCAGGTTCGAACGCTACCTCAAGGGTATTTAGGCCATCTTTCTTATGTATTGCAACCACCTCGCAGGTGGCTTGAACTATACCTGTAAACATTTTTTGCTCGCTTAATCGTTAAAGGCTGTATTTATGAATAATTCAGGCTATCAAGCCAAACGTTTAATCCAATTGGCGCTGCCGGTGCTAATAGCTCAGGTCACTCAGACCATGATGGGCTTTATTGATACCGTTATGGCGGGCCGTGTTAACGCGGTTGATATGGCCGCTGTTGCGGTCGGCACTAGCCTTTGGTTGCCCGCTATTCTGTTTGTCCAAGGTTTACTGATGGCTTTTACGCCTTTATTTGCCCACTACAATGGGGCGAATAACCAAAAAGCTATCCAACCTTTGGCCTTTCAAGGTGCCTATCTTGCCATCATTGGTGGCATTGGCGTGATGATTTTCCTCGCATCAGCGCCCTTTGTGCTTGGCCATATGGATTTAGAACCAGAATTATACCGCTTAACCATTGGATATCTCGACGGTATTTTATGGGGCGCGCCCGCATTTGTACTTTATCAAGTGCTGCGCGGCTGTAGTGAAGGGATTTCTTACACGTTACCGACTATGGTCATTGGCTTTGTCGGCTTAGCAGTGAACATCCCCGCCAACTACATCTTTATTTATGGACACTTTGGCGTACCTCCGATGGGTGGCGCTGGCTGCGGTATTGCCACTGCCTTGGTTTTTTGGGCCATGCTGATTGCCATGACGATTTATATGCAGCTGCATAAGAAATTCGCGGCCTTGGCTCCTTTCAGTAAATTTCATCGTCCTGACTTTGAAACGATGAAAAAAATGACCAAACTCGGCATGCCGATAGCTATGGCGCTGTTTTTTGAAGTGAGTTTATTTGCCATTATCGCGCTGTTACTCGCCCCATTAGGCGCAACTGTGGTGGCAAGTCACCAGATAGCACTGAACTTTTCTGCCATCGTATTTATGCTGCCGTTATCTATTGGTATCGCGGTATCGATTCGAATTGGTTACTACTTAGGCCGTGATCGCGCCGATATTTCCGCAGTGGTTACCAAAGTGGGTTTATGGCTTGCGCTGTCCCTTGCATTATCAACTGCAGTCTTGACCGTCATATTTAGATTCCAGATTGCAGAGCTTTATAATGGTGATCCTGAAGTTGTCGCTTTAGCCGGCAGCTTGATGTTGATGGCGGCACTGTATCAATTATCGGATTCAGTCCAAGTGGTTGCCGCCGGAGCCCTACGTGGTTATAAAGATACCCGCAGTGCCTTTTATATCACGCTGTTTTCCTATTGGGGCATAGGGATGTCACTCGGTTATACCTTGGCTTATACGGATCATATCGTTCCTGCCATGGGCGCCCATGGTTTCTGGGCCGGATTGATAGCAGGCCTCACCTCGGCGGCGCTGCTATTTTTCATTCGACTGCGTTACATCCAAAAACATGGCGTGCATTTAAGCCTCATCGATGGTGATAGTGTGCATCATTGATAGCATTAACGGCGAGCATCGATGCTCGCCGTTTTGTTTATCGGTTTGATTTCGATGCCTTCTCTAATACCAATCACATTAAATATCTAATCAGTTCAGAGTCTCACAGGCATCTCAATCCAAGGCGTATTGACGCAGAAATGGTTATTCCCTTTTAAGTCAATGCAACACAGGAGTGGGATGCCTGCGTGGCTCCCTAAGGGCGGCTGATGTTAACGGCATGGCAACGCGCTTTATACTGCGTTTAAGGCTTTCGACAGAGCACCACTATGCCTTCAAGCCTTCGCCTTGTCTAAAGCGCGTTGAACTCCCGCTGAATGAGCAGATATTTTATACGATTGGTATAAACGAATAAGAAACTGCGGTTTTATCAGCGACTTTGCTGAAACACTGGACAAGTTGCACAGCAATTCACCATTTGACGACAAATTTGATTTTTTTGCTTGCCAGCCCTGCGCTATGCCCCTAATATAGCGCTCGTTCCAAGGCGCAACGCTTTTGAATAGCAAGTTAAAATTTACTATACACCCGTAGCTCAGTTGGTTAGAGCACTACCTTGACATGGTAGGGGTCGGTGGTTCGAGTCCACTCGGGTGTACCACTCTTCTCAAAGAGTATAAACATTGAAATTTTAATCAAAGTAACAATACACCCGTAGCTCAGTTGGTTAGAGCACTACCTTGACATGGTAGGGGTCGGTGGTTCGAGTCCACTCGGGTGTACCATTTCTTGCTTTAACTTCCTATAATACCTCAATTTAATATAATTTTTATTCGGACTCTAAATTTACATTTGTGCCTAAGATAAAATTTTCGTGCCTAAACTATGTTTTTCCATAAACATTCAAACACACCCTGCCCGTCTGTTCTGACTGAATATACCTCCATTGCTTAGCTCACATTTACCGCTGTTCCCCCAAAATTCGCCGTTTTTCTAAATTTGTGCCCATCTTGTGCCAAACCTGTTGGCACAAGATGCTTTTGACTATTTCTTTGTTGACCCCCACCATAGTTGGCACACAACAGCAGCTTAAAATTCAACTCTGCTTGAAACTATCAAAGGAATTATCCGAAAAGTGTATAAAGTTTTTGTTTTACCAAATGTTTGGAAGTGAAAGTATATAAAAAAAGAATTATGTGATGAGTCTTATTTTTTGGTAAGCACTCTAATCTTTTCATATGATGTGTCAGATCTCGTCTGAACTAATACAAATAGACTAATAGCCTAACCCTGCCTACATCAGTTAGCATAAGCCTTGCTTGGCTTGAGGTTATGGTTTCTTTTGGCGAAGCAAATAAATAATAACATCTTGCCATGCTGTCTAAAAATCACTTTCAAGAGATCTCCAGACAGTAGTGGACACCACTTTAGAAAAATAAGTTAATTGTCTGTTGCCATCGACCTGCTTTCTCCACTTTGATATTACTACCGATCTCAAAGACCCATAAAGAGCCATTAGAACGAATTTGCCAAGTTGCCGAACATAATTCACAGCTAGCTTTAAATCCTTTTCCGCTTCTAGGGACCAAATTTGATCCTATCGTTTTAACTCCACAGCATGGACAAAACTTCAAAGCTTCTGCTGCAAAGTATCGCCTGAGAACAGCATCTTTATTTGTTGGCGCCAATTGAAAATTATCAATCCAAGCATAAATATTGAAACCCTCATTGGTCTGGGCATAAAAAACTCCGGAAGCGTGCAATTTTGGCCACTGTTCTAGAATCGTTTGGGGTAGGTTTGAAACTACCTCTCCATACTCTGATGCAAAAATGTTACTCCACCATCTCTGGATAACCACAATCATCAACTCTTCAGAAAACAGATCTTCTGGAGAACAATTGATAATACCCTCTGCATCTCCTTTCCAATTCAAACAGCACAAAATGCGTCCACAAACAGCTTCAATGTCCTGAGAAGCGTTAATCAAAGGTACAAACAAGACTTTTTTGTCAAAACCGGCGTTTTTACATAATAAATGCCAATTACCATCCCGAAAATAAAGTTGCCCTTCAATGCCACAAGGATGAGTTAACACCCAGTTCTTTTTTGACCGATTAGAAATCGTCCATCCCAATTTTTTATGCGAACGAAGAAGAAGCAAACCAATGAAATCTCGATAGCATTCAACATGGAATTGCGCCTTTTTAAAGATTTGTTGGTAATCCCTAGAAACAAACTCTATTTCTTTTACCCACAATTCCCACAGCTGACGAACTTGGATATAGTGCGGGTCGTTGTGTAAAATATTGGTATTTTTTAACACTAAAGAAACTGCCGCATCCCTTGGAATACAGCGATATGTTTCGGTTTGCTTTAACTGAAGAATTTTTCTTAATTGTTCTTCCAAACTGATTAATTGATGTTCCGAGTACTGTTTTAATTGCTCAGCTTCGTTATCCTTAAAAGACTCCCCCCACGTTTCACAAACAGAATGCCTTAGACTGCGATGGAGAGATGAACTGCCCTCTAGGTCTAATCCCTGACGCATGGCTTCATTCAGTTGCTTAACCTGAGCAATAAGAGTTCTTAGAAATCGTTCCAGATGATCGAGCAGTCTGGCAAATACACGATTCTCATAGATATGAACTTCATCCTCACTAATCTTTGCTCTAAGCTTACTTGGTACAATCCCTATAAACGTTCGTTGTTGCCAACATTCGGAGTGGGCGGCTAAATGCCGCTGATAATTATTTGCCGTGCGCTTTACCCTGGATACAGGTAAAAGCTCTTCATCATAGCGCATAGTAATACGCGGGGCCTTAGCAATAGCCTGTAAATGTCCCAAACTAAGCACTCTGTTCAATGCTATCTGTAGCTCAGTTGGCTCCAAGCTTTTTGCTATTTCAGCTGGTATAACCGGCGATACCAGATGGTCAGTATCAAGCTTATCGAAACTTAATTTAATGTTCTCAAGTGCATCAAAAGCTAACTGCCTTTTTGCTAAAAGCATGCTGTCAGTTTTTACCGTATTAAACCGAAGTAAAATATTGCTAACTACTATTTGCCCTCTTCCGTCGTCAAATAAAAGTGTACCTTCAGGCCATACACCAAGGGCTCCCAAAGAGGCTTTTTCAAGGAGCGCAAAGCGTCCCGAATCTATTGGCACAGAGGTATTACATTCAAAAATATCACCTGTAACACAATCAAGAAGGCGCAGCATCAAGCAATTTCCTTTCGCTCTAATTCATGCTCAATTCGTTCTTCGCACCTAATAGCAATGTCTGCTTTAAATAATTTATGCCACACATCGCTTAACTGTTTTTGCAATTCCGATAAATGTTCTGGCTTTGTGTCATAGCGCCCTGTGACCTTGCCGTTCCGGAAAAGTCTTACTGATAAAAGATGATCTAAGGCATCACTCATCGAGCCACCAGATGCAACAACTACCGGTAAAAATTTTCTGGCCTGCCGTTCTAATCGATTACCCCAGCCAATCCCAAACCGTTTAGCCAAAACATTAGTAACGTCATGCGCGTAAAGCGTATTGAATATCATATCAACATCTGTACGATATTCGCTGATGGCATTTTGAAAGCAAGTTTGAAGTGATGAAAAGCTATAAATGACAGATCTCTTTAATGTGCTTGGCAACTGCTGAATACCATTTCGGCCTAACTCCAAAACAAAGCTTCTGTCTTGGGTTTTATCCGCAAACTCAAACGTAGTTTCATCATGGTTGGCGGTACCGATGAACCACACATTATCTGCGACAGGTATCTTGCGGCCCTCTCTTAAATACCGAGGTGTTTTTGCAGGGGAATCTTCCATCAATACAACTTGTCTATCCTCACCAGATAATTCCAGCGCTGAAAGAAACTCAGCAAAATATTGTTCTGGCCGCGAAAGGTTCATTTCGTCAAGGAGAATGATATTAAAACGGTCTTGGTATGTTGGCGTCTGGGCACGGTAAAGAGCCTGTAAACACTCTTTTTCGTAATATCGTTTTTCAAAGGCATTGTAGTGGCCAACAAGATCATCCCGATCACGCCAACCAGCCTGAACAGGCACCACGGTACAATGTCCGCCAACCGCATTTGCGAATGCTTTCGCTAAGGTGGTTTTTCCAGTACCGGAAATCCCTTGAAAAATATGCAACTGGCTCATCGCCAAGCCACCCAAGAATAACTGCAGTGTCTCTTTATCAAAATACAGGGGGTTATTACGATCACTTTGAAAAATTCTTAACTGAAGCTCGTCAACAAATTCAGTTAGTGATCCAACAGGTTGAGTTGACGGGCTTTCGTTATATATCGTGTCCATCCGAGTTAACGCGGGGAAGACAGCCTGCCCTTGTTGACGATCTTTTAACTCATCAATTTCTTGCTTTAATTGCTCTGTCGCAAGTGAAATTGCATCGTTATGTTGCTTCAGAACGCGATTTTTCATCATCAAATTTTCGCGTTCCATTATACCAATGGCTCTTTGATGACGCTCTGCATTAGCCTCGTTTAGCTCTTGCTTTAGGTCTCGAAGTTGCTCTTCAAACGAACGATTTAAATCTCTTAGATGCTCAACTTCATCCTCTAAATCTTCAACAGGACGTCCAGAAAGTTTTTGCCGGTACTCTCTCATTGCCGATTCAATTTTTTCTACATGGAGTAAAAGCTCCTCAGCTGACTCCATACCTTTTTGCTTGAGCGCTCTCTCCAACTCAGAGAAATCCATTAATCGTGTCTTCAAATCGAGCACATTAATTTCGTCACGTTTTCGGTAACTTTTTAATCGTTCAATTTCAGATTCTAATATTGCGTTCTGCTGACTAAATTCCTGTTCAAGCTGAGCTTTCCTTGTTTGAACTGTTGTTTCAAGAAGCGTCTCTTTCGAAGATAGTTCTGCTTTACGCGCTACCAAGTCTGCTTTAGCTTTCTCTAGTTCAAATTTGCTCTGCTGAATTTCCTTGGATGCTGCCAAAAAATCCGCAGAAAGCGATCTGATCTGCTCTTCTTCCACATTCGCGGCTTGCAAAAATTCGTTCTGACTTTTTGCCAACGACTGCATGTGCTCGGCACGAGCTTTTGCCAATTCTGCTGTCAACATCGCAAGGGATTGACTATGTTGAGTAATAAAGCCAGCTTCGGCTTCAGCTTCTCGGGCTAACAGTTCTTCCGCTTTTCTAAGAACATCTTTTTCCATTATTAACAAAGCTGTCCGAATCTCTTGGGTCTCTTTACTACTTTTATCGTGTTCAGAAATTAAAGCCGATAATTTTAATTTTTCAGCCTCTAGGGAAGCTTTAAGGATATCGGCCTGAGCTCGGGCTTCAGTAATCGCTTGAAGTTCAGCTTCATACTGTTTTTTTGATTCAGTGAGTTGATCCACTAGTTGGTTTAATTTTTCAGTTTGATCTTTTTCTAACACACTTAAAACTGAATTGTCCGGCCTCTCACCGGTAACAGCTTCAACCTTATCTGCAATCGCAGTTTTTGATGATTTCGGTGTCATATATGATGCCGGAATACCAGCTTGTTTGTTACGTTTAACCACGTTCCAATCCTTCGAAAAATATATTTAAAAAATAGGTAGTTATTGCTGCCGCTTCCAATGCTTTCTTTTTGGAATTATCAGCGCTGCTATCCACATGTGCTGCACTGTCGCGCCAATGTGATAACTGGTAGGCAGCCAGAAAATGTGATTCATTGATAACGAAGTGTCTAAGCGGGTGATTCGGGTAGTCGGGCATCGACATTAAACATACCGCCATACATAAACGGAATGAGCCTTGTTTATTCCGTGCGGTACTGAAAAGGCTTGTCGGTTTGACCTGAATAGCCTCATGCACCTGAGCTTTTGTCAAAAAGGGCGAGGTTGCCCAAAAAAGCTTTTCAATATCTGATTTTTCAATAGTTCTAGGAAATATATAAAGGTTTTTTAGCGGAAATTTTTGCAAACAATAACGAAGACAATGCTCGATAACCCCTGAACTTTGAGTAATCAGATCACGATAATCATGGTATCTGTCTTCAGATTCTGAGGTTTCAACATCCAGTTTCCGGCTTGTCCAACCGTTCAGTAAGCCAACCAAACCATCAACTAAATCTGCTTTATGAAACTCCGCTAAAACTTCTAATTTTACCTGCTCCTCACGAGCGGCTGCTGCATCCTCTAGCGAAGAGAACTCGCCTTCAGTTTTGCCACCAATCAGGCTCGCAACTTCTTTAGAAAGTTTTGGCACAGATAAACATAAATCACGAATTTTTTCTCGCATCCAAAGCACATCATGATGAAGACCAAAAGGATCCGATACCCCCCAAAGCTCTTCCAATCCGACATCTGAATAAATCCAAACCCATAAGAATGCTGCAAAGGGTTCTTTATCTGACAGCTTCAAAACGTCCATCTGATAAATGGACTCAAATTCCTCTTTTGAACCCATTGAACGCGCGTTACGCTGTGCAGCTTGGGTTGAGGACATGATACTTTTAAGCGTTTCACGATTTGGTTCAAATGGCCTGACTCGGTCTGGCAGTATCATCGGCTGCCATAATCTAGTTGAAGATTTAGACATCGAAAACTCAAGCTGAGTATTTGAATCTGAAACAGGCTCAATCATATCAAGCGCATTACTGTACCTTGGTAAAAAGCTCCCTTTAATAGCATCCTGAAAAACGTAACCGGTTTTTAAGCTGCTAGCACCGGAAACATCATTGTTTAGCATATCAATGCCGTCTTTGGTGAGAGTTCCCGTCTTTCGATCAATCCAGCCTTTGGGTATCAACTGTTGATTAATGATAAAACTGACGAGCTCAGGCTCTAAACCATGCCACCTTGCAAGCTCCTCGACCCGCTGGGAATCGATACCCTTTCCTCTGCCCATAGACAGTTGTGATAACAAAGCCTTTTCAAAAACGTTGGCGCGTTTTGTTTTTAAATCTGGCCCATACACCTGCCATACATAAATTGGTAAAAGTACTGGTCTAACTGCACGCCGATCATTGACAGGCGCTTGTTTGACGACACAGATAAATTCATCAGAAAACTTTGCCATGTGGTCCCTCACAAAGTTTATAAAATGCCGGAAAACCGGGAAGCAAAGGCATTCCATCCTCAAGATTCCCGCTGTTTATGGTACCCAGCTCTTTGTCTCCCACCACAATAAGCAATCTTTTCTGGCGACTCATTGCAACGTTAATACGATTTGCTAGCCGCAAAAAACCGAGTTTTTTATTTAACTCTTCTTCAGTCATTTCGATTTCAGAATCCCAGGTTCTAACAACGGAGAGAATGACAACGTCAAACTCCTTGCCTTGGAAAGCATCGACAGAGCCAACTCGAAGACGTTCGTCCCCGGTTTTGGTTAAGCGAAATTCTCCAGCTATTTGCCAGCCATCATCTGAGTGTATTGCACAACCAAAGGCTTCTAGTTCCTGATAAATTGCATCGCGTTGAGCGCTATAGAATGTGATTACACCAACACTCAAATCAGGGTGATCACTAAGGATTTTAAAAGCCTCAGCGGCACACCGTTTCGCTTCAGCTATTCTCAGTCGGCTAGCATTATTGCGTTTCTCAAGCCCTTGACTTTTTGGAACATCAATCCATGCTGAGTGGAAACCTTTATAGCCATCTATCTGGTGCTCGAAATCTCCTGCCTCTAAACCAGACTTGATTGGTTCGAAGCCTTGCCGCTCATAAAATTCTTGACTGACAAAGCTACCAAGCTCAGGATGCATCCGGAACTGAGTGTCGAGCATCACGACGCGTTCCGGCCCGCCTTTTTCGTGCATCGTTTTAAATTTTCGGTGCAAATATTCAAATAAACTCATGCGCAAAAGCTCGCTCTTTACCAGATCAAGCTCTTGCTGTTCTTGAAGTTCTTTTTCCACCCTAGGTTCTAGCATGTGAGGAAGTTGGAGATGATCGCCGACCAACACAATACGAAACTTTGCCATTGACATGGGGATCATCAGGTCCAGTGGCGCAGCTCTGGCTGCCTCATCGACAATCACTGTATTAAATGAAATGCCAAGACGCTCAGAGTTCTCCTTGATGCTTGCCATGTGATCGCTGTCAGATTGCTGACAAGTAGCGCCTATTACCGTTACGTAATCTTTAATACTATCCTCAACATCCAACGCCCGCTCCTCCAAAGCTTTGACATAATCATACCGAGCCAGGAGTGGCCCCAGGGTTCTTGAGTTTGCAATTGATTGGTATAACTCTCGCTCCAGCATGTCTAATGTGTTGCAATCTGCTTCTGATGTGTAGGAGCGGAGTAAGAAAGGTCTGTAGTCAGGACGCACCAAATCTATCATTTGGTGTTTTAGCTCGCTTAGCTGCTGAAGCTGACTTTCTGATGGCACTTTTAAATCATTCAATGCTGTAAAAAGTTGCTTAAATTGACTGACCAAGGGAGCGGTGTTCAAGTCAGCTATACTTTTGCAAAAGCTTAAAAAATCTTGTAATCGTTCAAAACCGTCGTCATTAAAAGCCACAAGCTCAGTACGAATTCCACGAACTTTTTGCAGCAACTGTCGGCGAACACTATTTGATAAAGTTAACGACGAATTTTTATTAAGGTTGTCATATGTGGTCAGCCAAAAATCGTTCATCTCATGAGACAAATGCATACCATGTAGCTGAGAAAACTCGTTCAGCAGTTCTTGAATTTCATTTGAAATCACTTTTCTGACACTAGGCTCCCTTGCAATTCTTAACTGCAGCATCGCTTTTTTGATTTTTTCAAATTGGGCAAACACTGGCCAGGAGCGCATTTCCAATTCAAGCCCAGGCTTTAGCTCAAGTAATTTATTCAAGCGCCACTTTGTCACCATTATTTCAGAACTATCATTACCAAACCGTCTGCCGCCAACCTTAATAGCTGGCAGCCCAAATACCCCAGAACGTTCAATAACATTATCAACGGCATCATGCTGAAAACTTGTCAGCAACACCTGATGACTCAATGATTCTCCGGGAGAAAACTCTTCAGCGATACGTTGTTGAAGCGCCGCAATCACCTGTGTTTTACCTGTACCAGGGGGGCCAATAATCAATGCGACATCAGGCGTGTTAAGCGCAATCTCCAATGCCTTTTTCTGACGAATCGTCGGCTCACCTTTAAAGCGTTGTTTTGCTTTTGGCGAAATTGCCCTTAATTTTGATTTTCGTTCAACAGGTGGCTCTAAGCCCTCAAAAATCATCCGTAGTTGCGGCATTGGATTGTGGTGCGTTTTTATCGCGGTATAAGCTCGTTCCCGTCGATCGTTTGCAGTTTTATCCCCTTGAATAGAAAGAAACATAACGCCTTTGCGTGGTGGAACAGGCTGACTTAAATCAACTTCAATATAGGTAGGAAAAAACTTAAGATTACTTGCTAACAGCGGCCGACGCCCATCTGGTGACTTTTTAAACGAGCCTGATATATCTGAAAGCCACTCAGGAACTTCCTCGGAAATTTCAAAGGTCAGATCTTGAATACTCAGATCATCGCTCTTTTGCAGATTATTTATTCTTTCTGCAAAAGCAGCTGATTGACCATGACTCAAGTGCAACCTAAATCGGGGCATTTCACCACCAGTATGCTTAGGTTCGGAGTAATTAACATAGCCCAACGTTTTGGCAGTTCTTGTCGCCTGCTCCCACTGAAGCTGGCTGTATGACTCCCAAAGACTTAGGTAGCTCCCGGTATCGTTAATATGTTGTTCTAATAAGTCTATTGCACCCGTTTTTAATAGTGCAGCCGAGGTACCATCAACAAAATCCACGTTGCCGACAATTGCTATAAAATCATAAGTGTCTCGACGTAATTTAGTCAGCCTCTTCGCTTTCCAAACACCCTGGTCATTTACAACAGACAATGCATGATCTTTACCGATGACCTTAAAATCTAAATGAGATTGTTGCCTGTAATATTGAGCAATTAATAATGGCTCTTCCAGTTCAATGACAAATGAGTGCTTAAGCCAAGCCGTTGCCTCGATGATGCTATTACTGGTTATCAATTGGTCCTGATGAAGTTGCGTCGATATATATGAATCGACAGCAATTTTTAGATCTAACGGCAGTCTGGTTGAAAAGCCAAGATATTCAAGATGTAGATGGTCCAAGCCTTTTTGCGCCAGACGCCACAACCCTGGTTGAGCAGACGCCAAATCGGCAGTTTTCAAATCTTTTGGATTTACCAGTGCAACCTGACCATGCTGAGCAACAACTAAGTTACCACTGTCGTATACAACTTGAATTGCATGCCCTACTTCCCAGTTTAACGTAGTGGCATTACTGTCAATAAAGTTGACGCAATGGAGTTTTTTGTCGAAATAGCGAAAGTCCTTTAACCTCATATCAGCCCCTTACCAACGAAATGCCCAAACAGGGTGAGTCATGACATCATCCGAAGGCATTGGAGGTGTCAAATGTACAAAGTAGGTTTTTCCGCGTTTGATTTCAGGAGCCAGCAATACACCCCTTGTAATTTCCTGTTCTTTACCATCCGCTAACAAAATTATCTTGTTGCCCGGAACAACTTTTAACGCCAAGCCATTTTCATTAAAACGGATCTGACATACCTCACTTGATTCTTGATATAACTGTGTACCCGCAGGTACTCGTTTCAATGTCATTACCTCACCTAAATTCACAATTTGACCGAAACCAGTTTTCAATAATTTTTGTTCAAGATTAGGATCTGCAGTGTATAAAAGCGCAGTCAACAACACGGAGTCCGTCGGGTTTGCTTCGTTTTTACAAAATGGACAAGCACTATTTCGGTTAAAAGTACTGCGGCATTTTGGGTTATGGCAGTTTAATAACAGCGATATTGCTTCATCAACGGTGCTGCGCCACTCAGTGATGGTTGGACGTTCCCATGAACAATTTTTACCTTGCTCAAAACATCGCTGGAATAAAGTCTGTAATTTTTTCGTTGCAACCATCCCCAGCGGGATCCCACCGCTGGATGCGTTACAATCATCAGAACTATCACCAACCCACGGCAATTCGCCACGATAAGCTTGTTCCTGTAAATCAGGCTCTCCATCCTCTACCAACATCCCTATCAACGGATGTTGCATAGTCAGCAATTGATAGGCAATCACCGCAAAAGACCAAGCATCGGTAAGACTATTCACACCTGATTCGCCCCTTACGACCTCTGGCGCGCCAAAACCTGGTGAGTAGAGGTGCATAGAACTGGCACGTTCACTGATACAAATATTGTCGCAATCAATGAGCCATACCCGCGCATCATTAACATTTTCAGAGACAAAAATGTTACTCGTTGATAGGTCGCCATACGCCATTCCGCGCGCATGAAGTCGAGAGAGAGTGTCAGCAAGTTGGGCCAAAAGTTGTAAACGTCTTTTTAAGCCACCTGTTTGCAGGAAGCCATGGAGACCTTTACCTTCAACTAAGGCAACAAAACTTCGCTCCATTTCACTAGTTAATGAATGGAGTCCGTCCATCAACTCCATCACATAACCTGGCACAGGTTTATTAATTAATGCCTTGGGCGCCGCGATTGCCAGGCCATCCAGATCCTGGCGCAAAACCCACTGGATATGATTGAACCATTGCTCTTGTTTTACTTTATCTTTCTTATAGAAGGTTTTAACTAAGGTGTTCTGATGATTTGTCTTCCAAACCTTCCCTTGGCCGCCCTCACCCAAAAGCTCCAAACAGTCATAATCAGCACCATATTGGTCCTGAACAACTCGCCTTTTTGAAAAAGCTTTTGGTTTATCCTTTGTTAATACCGGTTGTTCACTCATTGATACATCCTTGCGGTAGGCATACCGCTATCACTGTTTTGTCATCACTATGCCCAGGGGTTGGCCAGTTTATTAGTTGACGCCTCAGCCAAAGCTTGCCCAGCCTCCGGCTTTTCTTAACTAGTCCATCAGTTAAACACTGACTAAATGCTGTGGGATCTAACAAATCTTCACTAATACCATCAGTCATCAATAACAGACTATCTCTGTGTTCTTGAAGATAACCAGAACCAAAACGCCAATCCGATAAATGCCGGGAGATACCTAGCCCTGTGGTTTCATTGCTAAAACCTGTCGTCTTAGCGTTGGAAAGTACCGAGGTGGGCGAAGCAATCATGCCATCGCCTAAATGGGCATAACGAAAGCGTCCGTCCGCCATGCCCCAAACCAAAATGCACGTTGTGACGGCATCTGATGGTTCAACGTTCAAAGCTTTTAATTCTGCCAGCCA
Organism: Shewanella sp. DAU305; assembly: GCF_026802235.1. Taxonomy (NCBI): domain Bacteria; kingdom Pseudomonadati; phylum Pseudomonadota; class Gammaproteobacteria; order Alteromonadales; family Shewanellaceae; genus Shewanella; species Shewanella sp. DAU305. Next base: position 2,945,134 of record NZ_CP113808.1, on the reverse strand, counting down.
GCACAAATAAAGCGCCCGGACTATGGTTCTATCATCAGCATTAAAATCGTGCTTTTGAACGCTTAATATGGCTGCCTTCGCGGCCTCTCGTGACCCAATATCTGACTTGGGACGAGAGCCCATACCATCACAAACAACGGCAGCCCAACACTGTTTCCAACACCTGGCTGACTGGCAATCTTGGTTTGGTAAACTGTCACGGATATGAGCAGGCCCAATCACAGAACACTGATAGAAACGCAGCTTCACTAGTTAGAAACCTAGTTCAAGCAGATCGTCATCGTCTCCTGGTAGATACTCAATTTTAACCGATTCATTAGGCTTCACACTTCGCGAACGAGCGCACACACTCATGGTTACAGCCTGGAAAAAATTGCGAATATCACGCGCATCGTTTGCCTGAAATAATGGCGCTTCTAAGTCATTGGTAAATTCTTGGAGGAAATTCAGGTCAGCATCAGAGCCAATAGCTAAAGCTAGCCGAGTTACTTTTTGTGAACGCTCGCCAGAAACAAGCCGTTCAAAGGGTCGTCTTATTTCATCAGTAGGATGGCCATCAGAAACCAAAATGACAACTGGACGATAAGCTCGTGATGGGATCAGCTCTTTGTCTTCCAAAAGCTCAGTAACCAGGTCGAACGCAGCTCCCATTGGGGTACGACCTGATGCGTCAAGACGGCTAAATGCTTTAATACTGTGCGCTGGCGATAACGGCAAATGCTGTGTAACGCTCTCACCAAAAGTTATCAAACCAAGCTGAATCTCTGCATTCATTCGGCCTTCTTGCGCGAAACTCTCAATCATATCTTTTAAAGCTTGGTTTAACGCTTCGATTTTGCCATCAGCGCTCATACTGCCGCTCACATCAGCCAGAATAATGACTGGTAATGGCCGCGCGGATTTGGCAACAAAATCATTAATACCCATAAAATTAATTTCCTTATCTATAAAACGTCCAGCTTACATATCAAGACTTATGCCAGAACAGAATCCCTATTAGTATCATGCAATTATCAGGCTAGCTATAAAAAAGAACGGCAATATATAGTTATATTTCACATTTTTAAGTAATTTATTTTACCTAATAAAACAACTTATAGTGCGTTTAAACTTGGTTTAAAAAGAAACAACCATTGTATTAATAAACCTCTTTAACATCGAAATGGCTTTGTTTCCTAATAGTGAAATCCAATGTTTTTCGGGTTTAAATCAAAATAATATTCTGATTACAGATAAACGACTGACGATGAAACAAGGGTTTTAAGCGCCATGCTGGCGCTCAGGAAGCACTCTGTAGTTATTTGTGCTTTTAGGAAACAAAGCCCATCGAAATAGCTAATTAAGCACAATCTTATTTTTAATGTACCCACATCCTTCGACTTCCTCACTCCCCATTTATTTCTGCCTCACATTCACGTTGATATTTGGAACAAGCAATAGCAGGTTGACAATATCAACATTATTTAAAATCATAGCTTCAGTTAGCGGGTATCCTATTCCCCCCCAAGCTCTCTGTTCAACCTTATTTCCCAGTGCAAGGCCCGCCATCACAAGATTTACGTAATCAAACTTAATAGCCGATATCAACAACATACTTTCGTATGTACAGGTGATTTGCAAATAGATCGCAGCCTCTATATAGCATTGCTTTTCTAGTAACTATTTTACTTTCCCTAGGACTTCGGCCAAGTAAGCTGATTCGGCGCTATTATACGAAATGATGTCAAACTACTCTCGATGTTTTTCAAGATGGTATCTATAGTTAATATAAAATGGCGAATATTCGGAGTGATTCAATGCTATTTCCCAAGCATTGAGTCACTCTGATAATTAATTTAAAAATATTATTTACAAGCAGTTTCTATTAACTTGTCATCTCGCTAAATTCTGCGTCAATGACTTCAGCAGTCTCGCGCCATGCTTTAAAACTTAACTGACGCTTTTGACTCTCTATCAGGCTTGCCTCCAGTGACTCGAAGTTATGCTTAAGTTCGAGGTAATCGCTGAAAAATTGTTGTTTAAATTGCTCAGCGTTGATTAGCTCAACTAATTCTTTACGCTGTAGTTCAAAATTTTCCACCATTTCAACAATCGCTTGGCGGAAGTTGTCTTCGCGTTTCTGCTGTTCCCAACTATCCCAAGCTTCGATAGCAATTCCAATAATTGCTAACGCTCCATTAGCACCCTTAGCAAATTTCATCGCCCCCCATGGTTTGAATTTAAGATACTTGCCTATATCCAAACCAACCGTTTTGGCTACGGTGATAATGCCATCACGAGTGGCTAATATCGTTGTGTTGTTAATCAGGTTGCCTTTTAGAAGGTGACTCACCCCTTGCTTGCCTAAACCTCTGATTATATTATTAAAGTGATTAACTTCGGTATCGAAACCTAGCTGCATTTTTTTTATATCTAGATTAATTGATTGGGTCTGCCTGCTAAATTCATTCTGAATACGAGTATTCAGCACGATACCTTCGGCCCCAATTTCGTTCTCAAAAAAATCACTAAAAGACTCAAGACTACATCCCTTAGCCTGTACGATTAAATCAGAAAAATAGTGCGTAATAAAATCACGTAGACTGATACGCACATCTTCAATTTTTCTATCTGTCGTAGCAAGCTGAGATTTCAATCGAGCATGAAGTTCACTGAGTTTACTAACCTCTTGTGTCACTTTTTCATCGTTCTCTATGGCTAATGGTAATTGATTGTTTAAGACATCACGGATCACACTGGAGCGCATCTCATTAACCAATGCTGTGCTACCGCCATTATGATTAATTTTATGAGAAGTAGCAGCTTGCAAAGTAGCAATTTGGGACAGCTTCTTAAACTGTTCAATATTTTCCAACCAGTGCTCGGTGCCTAAATCAAATGGATTAGCAGCCACTGCGACGATAGAAAGATCAGCCGTTTCCTCATCATTCAAACCTACCAGTTCTCGTAAACGCCCACACACGTTGCTACGTTTAACGTTCAAATTATCGAGGTAATCTTGCTCATCTTCAACATCAGCCACTTCATCGAACCGACTAAGCACAAAAACAGTACGAGGCAGCAAATCCAATGTGCGGAATAACCAAACTAAATCATCCTTGTGGCTTTCTTTAATTGGATTAGTCGAATTCATCACATATAGTACGATGTGAGCCTCACTGACATACTTTTTTGTGATGTCTTTGTATTTTTCAATCGCATGAGTATCTGCGTTTTCCTGCTCCTTAAAACCAAAAAGACCTGGAGTGTCGATCAATACAAATTCTTCGTCAACTTCGTAAATCTTCACTTCATTGGAAGACTCCTGATGACTTATTTTCATGCTAGTCTTATCAAGTTTCTCCATCCAAGCGGCAGCAATCGAAGTTTTACCCTCTGAAAAACCACCAATTAGGGCTACTTTAAGTTTTTCACCCGCTACACTATCGATTGCAGTTTGCAATTTGTGGATTAAGGAAGGGTCAACAACTACGCCTACTTCTTCCCCTTGTTTAAGAAACTGTAATAACTTTTCCAGTAGCGTTAACGAACGCGACTGCTGAACTTTAAAAGATTCAAGTGTCTTTTTCATTATTTAGATCCTAGGTTTTCGATTTGTGTGGAAAGAGTTTGTAATTGATGAGTCGATTGACTCAATAACTGCAATAGGGTTTTCATTTGTTCCGCTGGTGCTGTAAGTGCTTGCTCAAGTAAATCTATTTGAGGCTTCATCTCACTGTGCACACTCTCTAAGCTAGTTTTAAGAGACTCACTGAGCTGAGCAGTTATTTTGCGCAAATTTTCATCAGTGGATTTACGTTGTTGAGCTTTTTTATAATCTGAATCAAAAGCACTCCATATCGATTTTGCAAAAGAGAAAACCAATCCAGCCAAACCCAGTACTAGTACCCAGCCACCAGTCCCTAGAACTGCTGCAATTGCTCCCACAAAAGTTAAAAGCAGACTTCCAACTTGAATACCGTTATCTAAATTGAGCTTAAGTTCAAACTTACCGTTTAACTGTATACTATTAAATTTGTTGTAGATATCGGAGAGTTCCCTTGCTTGCTCTTCAAAACGTTGAAGAATATCTTCAACGTCTTCTTGAAACCCTTTTATCACTACAGTCATTTTCTGTGGCAACTGTTTAATCAGGTTTTCTTGCTCACTCTCAATATAGCCTTTAAGTTTCTGCTTAAATTCATCATTGCCGATATCATTATCAATAATCTCGTACATCTTGTTTTGCACGTTGCTCTTAAACTGTTGAATCAAGGTGTCCCCGCAGGATCCTAAACGTATTTTAAAACTACTAACACTTCCCGTTAACTGCGCTTTAGCACTGTTACTATCGACACATAGCGATTTAGTAAGCTCATCAAACTTACACTTTATATCTGTGAGAGTATTGACGGTTTGGTTGACCGCATCATTGGCTTTATGAAAGTTTGCTTTAGTAATTTTCTGTTTACTACCACTCAGCAATTGCTCACTGAGCAGTTGTATAAAGTCTCGCATTCGAGATTTGTCGAGCAGATTTTCAGCACTGAAATCAACAAGAAATTTATTGCGTCTTTTAGCATTTTGTGTGTTGGGAGAAAAATGATTTGTTGATGCCAAAAATGCTGGTAAAGCTGTTAATGAGAACACTTCACGATAATGTTTGCCTAGCTGCTCACGCATTTTCGTATTAAGGCCAGCCAAACTGGTATTTTCATCTTCAGATGTTAACGGCCGATCCGTCAACGAATGTTTAGGATTGGTGATTTTCTTATTAAAAATGGTCCAAACCTCGGTTTGCGCACCAAGATGCTCTTTTATTTTTTCGAGGGTGCCTTTACGTTGCTCATCGCCAGTTTGAGGAGGTGCGGCCTGATTTGTAACATAAAATACTGCATGTGCTGTCTGTACCGCATGCTCAATTTCTTCACTGATTAACCCTTCATTGCCTTCAATACCCGGCACATCCAACAGAACAAAGGACTGACCGTTAAAGTCGAATGTATAACGATGGGTTTTACGGGTAAAATCAGCGCGGCCATCACCAATGATTTCCCCATCGGCGAACATGTTCAGTTCTTCGGTGTGTGTTTCAGCTTCTTTAAGCTTCAACTCTAAATCTTGTTTAGCTTGTGTGGCAATCAATTTTTGCTCTGTGAGCAATGTAATCGCATCATTGTGCTCGGCAATTAAACTAGTTAACAGCAGTTCTAATTCAATCAACTGTTTTTCTTCAGGAAACTTTCTAAAGGCATACAGTATTTTCTGCCAAAATGTAGCGGTTAGCTTGCGCTGTTCAATCAGTGCTTTTAACTGTTCAACTGAATTCACAGCGTCATTATTTTTTTGTTCATGCAACTCAACTGCCGTATTCAGGGTTTGATCCAATTCACTGAGCCGAACATCGGATTGCTTAGCGTCTTGTTGTAATTTATACCAACTTTCCTCGTTAAGGTCATATTTGTGCTGCAGTTCGCGAAACAATTGCTGGCTAGCAAGTTTACTTGGTTCTTGTAAAAGAATACGCAACGTTTCTATAATGGTCGACTTACCAGCCCCTGTTTCACCATAAAATGCGATGGTAAAATTATTCCATTCAGCACTTTTCTCCAGTGTAGCAAGCTGCGTTCTTAATTGTGCTTGGTTCTCTAATAGCAAGACCCTTGCATTATTTTGTACCTGGCCAAGGGCTTCGTTATTTGATTTGTTATCTATAGAGCCGATGATCCGATTAAGTTCATCATTTATACGTTGGTAAATATCACTTGGGCTATTCAGTTCAAACATAATATTATGTCGTTCCAATGTCGGTTGGTGGTAAAGGTTATTAGAGGTAAAGGTAAGCCTCTCTACATAAGGTTTTGGGTTTTCTTTAGATAATTTAAACTCTGTAATTATTAATACTTCGGCCAACTTCTCCCAGTAATCGCAGTGGCTAAACCCACAAATTTCAACATTCTCAAAGTGCTCAACCTGATTGCGTCCTAAACAAGTCTCCCCTATGTTCATCAGCAAGCTCCAATCAGCCTTGGAGTATGCATTCAGTATTCGCCCCTTTACCAAGCTTCGAAGCTGTTTTGCCTCATTAGGTTCAACAGTAACAGCCGCAGCCATTAGTAACACATCGTTAATTATCACCTTGCAATCAGCTGTTTCACCTAATTTTCTCAAACAACTGATAATCAAACGGCCACCTAGAGAATGACCAATCAAGTTAATGGTATTAATTTCAGGATGCTTTCTAGACAAATAGTCTTCCAGTTGCGTTAATAGCTGTTCACCCATTATTTCGGCGCGCGAACGAATTTTGTAAAAATGTGTCGCTCTATCGGCTACACAAACTAATGGAAAAGCAGACCAATGTATTCGGGTCGAAGCAACAAGCAATTCCCGTGTGCGACTATTAATACTGGTAAAATGACTCGATGGCCAGAAAGCAAAAATATTTGTATGCACTTTAATGGATTCAGGAATACTGCCAATTAATTTTTCTCGATCTTCAGTATTATGCCCTGCACTATATCCGTGGATAAAAATATTAGCTTCTGACGCTTTATCACTGAAAGTCTGAAGGGAGTGGAATTTAAATTTTTTGTTCATTAAATTAATTGATTCTTCTTTAACCATATAAGCAAGGGTTTTATGTTCCTTGACGTAACACTATAGGATTTTTAGCTTTACACCCATAGTAATATGCTTGTAATACACTACAAGTTTAATCATATTATCTAACACCGTATAAACTTGCTCTAAGCTAGAGTGTCATTTTTATTTTTTGTTAACTAGATTTTTTAAAATCTCAAACATAGATGCTGACTTAGGCATTTTTATAAACTTAAAATTTGTGTGTTGACATTCTGGACACTCTTGTGGAGGCCCAATGATGACATCAGATCTACAGTATTGCTCTTTTTTCCAACCGCAGTTCTCACACTGCCAAGCCATATTTCCAAGTGGCATAACCATTATTAATTACTCCCTGTGTTCTGACATGAGATCACTTGCTAACTTTTCAGACAATGCTGAATCACTAAGATAAGGGACTTTTCCGGAAGGAACTAAATTAGCAGCAGCATCAAGGTGCACGTCCTGATCATCGAAGAAGATGTGAGGCCGAAAGGCTTTTAACACTTTAGTCTTCTCTACTCCTCCTAAGAAAAAAGCCTCATCAACATACACGCCCCAATGCCTTAAGGTTTTAATTACTCGCATCTCCGAAGGGCTATTACGAGCAGTGACTAATGCAATGCGGATCGGTGAGTATTCAACGCGAATGGGTAATCTATCCTGCAAGCGAGACAACTTATGCAATAAACTGGCGTAAGGCCCCTCTGCCATTGGGATATTTTGTTTTGCGTCTTCTTGAGCATGAAAGGCTTCCATGCCTTGGGTTTTGTAAACTAATTCACTTTCATCGGAAAACAATACGGCATCACCATCGAAGGCGATGCGGACTTGACCCTCTGGTATTTCCGGTGCATCCGTTGGCGGCGCTTTTAATATTGCCGCGGCGCAGTTCTTGGAATCAATCACCTGCTGAGCATCTTTAACATTGGTGGTGAGAAACAGGTCCACATCAAAGGCATCGAGATAATCGGCTACGGTTTCGCCCGCTGTAAAGGCTGAACGGGTAATGTTGAGCTTGTCGTGGCGAATAGTATTAAGCACCCGAAGACCGGTATCTGGGCTGTTTTGTGACATCACTACAACTTCAACAAGAGGGCTATTGCCCTGCTGATATTGATTAAGGCCAAGTAAAGCTTTGATCAGAGGGTAACCGGTCCCAGGTTTTAGCGGTTCATCTTCGTGTGCCAGCATAAACTCGCGGTATTTTTCAATGGCAGTATCAGGATCTGATTCAAAGGTTTTTCTGAAAATTTGATCAGATTCCGCCATATCGAATAAGGCCGTGGCTGAAATACCAACGACTAAGGTATTAGAGAGATCTAGTGGCATAAAAACATCCTTGTTTCAGAGACTTGTATTCAAGCATGAAGCTTTGCTGAACTCAAATTTTTTTGATAGAAAAGTTAAATAATTATAAAAAATACTGCTGAATACACAGCATATCCATTTAATGGAATTCGGCTTGTTACCTTTGTTTAATACTATTCCTAAGCTAGTCATATTAATCCTTTAACTGTTTTTGCTGGTCAAGCTCGGTATCCTGGCTTGCTATGTTTTTACTAACAGGCACTTCATAGGTGTCGCCTTTGACAAGGTATACTAGTAAGGCGATGGCGCTGATGATCAAAATCACTATTAACAGGGCTAACAGTAACAACAGCTTGGACATTGCTCATACCTTTTCAATAAATGTATGACGACTAATGCCAGAACTGCGCCACAATCACGCCAACAGCTATAAGTTATTTAAACACTTATATTTCAATTTCTTGCGACAAATTTGTTTAATCACACCAATTAAACCAGGTAATCAATCTTAATAATTGGTAATTATTATTACTTTCTGTAATCACTCAATTGCACTATCTTGTCGCCAGCAAGAGTACTATTTTCAGCCGTATTAGTAGCAGATGCTAAATCTGGCTTTGCTGGTAGTGGTTGCGGTTCCATTAAAATATCTTGGCAGTAATCCATCATCTTTACTATTGGCATAAATTTTTGTTTTTGATCTTTTGCGTGCTTCTTTTGAGTACTGAGATGAATCGATAAATCGGTGCACAAATCGGAAGGCAGCTCATTAAGCTCCTGCTCCGCCAACGTTTGGCTAACCCAAAGTGCGGCATCACTAATATGGCCGCTAATGCTTAAATCGGTATTTTTAACCCAATGAGTATCCATGTTCAGTTTAGATAGCTCACTGAATAGCATAGCAATATCACTACTTGGGATGGCACGCAGCTGCTGCAAGGTTTCTGCTAATGAATATTGCCACTCCATTTGCAAGCGTGCTGCTAATTCATCCAGCGTTAGTTTTGTATCAGCGGGTATAAATACAGTAAAACGGCTGTTTGCTTCACAGGCAATAATGGTTTTGTGACGTGATTTATAGGCATTATCGATAATATGTACTTGCCAGCAACAGGTGTGATTATCTGACGCTAAGCTATGGACCCCTACTCTCTGGCCATCTTTCTCAGGCAAGCGAGACAAGTCGGCTTTAAGCCATTTGTTGAGTGCATTGGTTGCGGATAGTAATAATTTCATACTTTTTTTATCGTTCCCGTTACAAGAATCACAACAACGAATCAAATTTAGATATAAGAATCGATGAATAGCAGCTTCCCTGTGACATGTTTAAATATTCCCTACAAGCCCATTGAAGACATAAGCTCATGTTCACTGACGGCTTCTGGCGTTACTACTGCATCACTGAGCATCGTTTTTTTAGCTAATAACTTGTCTAAATTCACATCAAACGAATCATACTCTGGATGTAAAAGGCAGGGTAAATGAACAAAAACAGGTTTTTCCTGACCAATTCGATAGACTCGATCTGTTGCTTGAGCTTCTTTTGCCGGGTTCCAATGGCGCTCTAGATGCACTACATGATTTGCGCCAACAACGGTCAATCCTACGCCAGCAGCAACCGGTGACATAATGATAATATTAAAGCCTTGTCTCGACTCAAAGTCGGTAATCATTCCTTTACGCGACAGTTGGTCCTTCTTCGTTGCCATCGCTTTACTGTCACCATTAATGACATGAATCTGTAACGCATAAATTTTGTCTAAGCAAATTTTAAGCACTGCCTGAAGCTTTTTAGTCGTCGCAAAAATAATGACTTTTTCTTGTTTGTTTTTTATATCTGCCAAGATATCTATCAACATAAGCAACTTTTCAGATTCCTGCATTTTATGCAGCGCTTCTTTCGCTGTGCTTGGCGGCGCTTTAAAAATCTCATTCAGTCTTGGGTGTAAACTAACCGCTCTTAATTGCTGAAGTACTGCTAAAGCATGAGTGCCGCCCTCTTCCTTTGCTTTGGCTTTTCTGTAGTCTTCAACAATTTGGTTATAGCCAAGTAACTGACCACCGCTCATATTACGAGCGAGCTCGGGTGCAAATAGCATATTGTCAGCAAGATCTTTATGAATACCTGTTTTTATAGTTTTCTTTGGCATTCCAGTTAATTCTTCTTCCTTGGTACGGCGTAACATAAACTGCCCAACAGAGGAGCGTAAATCATGACCAACGTCTAAGCGTACCTCAGTTTTTTCTTCTTCATTAGCATTACTAATAGGTTTAATCCAACGCTCTCTAAAATAGCTCCAATCACCTAATAATCCTGGTTGTGCTGTATCCATTAAGCACCAAAACTCACTTAAGCTATTTTCAACAGGCGTGCCCGTTGCGAGTAGTTTAAAGTCAGCTTTTAACGCCTTTGCTGCGCGTGTCGCTTGCGTATTAGGGTTTTTAATATTTTGAGCTTCGTCAAACACTACAACCCCCCAATCAATTACACACAAAGAAAACTGGTAATCTCGTAGAGTCTGGTAAGTAGTAATAACGATACGTCTATCCATATCTAAGCGTTTAGTAGCTGCATCAGCACCCACGTGTAGGGCGTAACGAATAGATTTATGGTCAGCATGTGATTCATTCATCACAGTAGTAAGCTGCATGGACTCTCGTTCAGCCCCTTGAACTTTAAACTCTTTCAAATCCCTTGCTGACTGTAATACTTTTATATCTCGAAATGGCGAATGCTTAAACGTTACTGCCACTTCTTGCTCCCAGTTTTCTAATAAACTAAGTGGAGCGACGATTAAAATAGGCTTTTCAGATTTGTTGTTTTGTTTTTGCATTGTTAAATATTCCGCTAACATCACTAGCGTCATATACGTTTTACCCAGCCCCATATCATCTGCTAACAAGGCGCCTTGAACACGATACATATCATCATAGTTATCCATTTGCGCCGATTTAAGTAACGACATCATCCAGCTAACACCAGACTCTTGATGAGGGAAAGGGGTTCTGGCTAAATTACTGCGATCAAAATTAATTTTTCGGTCTAACTGTGCGACCTTATTTACAATATCTTGATTATGATCTTCTGCATCTTTTAGCAATAAAGACACTTGTTCTTTACGGTCCGGAATATCATCAAAACCAGGTAGGTCAGTATCATTAATAGGATTTGCTAAATTGTCCCTTACCTCTGCAAGCGCTTCATTTACACGCTGCTCATCACGAATATCAATGATTTCATCATCAACAATGACACTGTCGGCATTTTGCCCTTTAGCTTGCTCGTAACTTTGTTCAAAAGAAGCTATATCTTCTTCACATTCAAGCAACCTAACTAAACGCTCTGGAGGTTCACTCGCAGCATTAGTTGAAAACCAGCCGTTACTTCCATCATTATCTTGCCCAAAGGGAATATGAACCATCTTGCCGATACCATAAACACGAATGGAAAAACCTAAATCAAGATTAAGAATGGATGCATCTAAAAAAGCGGATGGTGTTTTAATAAATTCTGCGACTTTATGTGCTGGAATGGTCCGATTTTGCAGCACTTCTTTTATGGCTTGTTTTTTATCATCTGACAACAACACAATGCGATCTTTTACTCGCATTACCTGTCCGTCACCTTGTAACTGAGCAAATCGATTTTGCAGTTCTTCAATCGATGAGCCATCACCAAAGCTTGGGCTAAGCTCTAAGCTACCATCTGCTTTTTGGTTAGCGGTAACAGTAATTTGCTCTGGTTGGACTAAATCAAATTTATCAAACTGCTTTAAATCGAGTTTTAAACCGTCTTTTACCGCTTGTTGTAACCTGGCGATAGCCAAAACATTATTAAGTTCAGTGCGGTCATCTGGTGTAAGAGATGAATGATCTTCTACAGCCAAAACAGCATTAAGCTGCTCAGGTGTCATTAAAAACTGTGTTTGCTCACTAAAAGCCAGTATGGGCCCTTTTCTTTTGACGGGATATTTTTGATGACCAAGCATTGCAAACAACTGTAATGTAAAACTACTTTTAGTTGTTCTACCTTGAATATCAATGTCAAAATCGTGACTACAAAAAGGTGGCAGTCCAAGAACTTCGGCATCTTCTGGGTCGAGTAAACAAGCTTGCTCGCTATCCACTCTAAAGCCATTAGGTATCGTTTGTGCGATGTCTCTTTCTTGGAGCATTTTTAACACAACATGCGCAATGAGCTGACTGCCGCCGCCCTCACCTTTGTTTAAACAATGGTAAGAAGCCTCGTCAGTTACAAAGTTAACGCCATATGAGTCATACACTAAGGAATATCTATCGTCTGCTAAATGACTATTTTTATTGTTAGGCAAAAGCCCTTTTATTAAGCTAACAAGTGACATTTATGTTTTAATTCCTTTTAAATATTACTAGTGTCAATCACATTTCAGTCGGCAAGATACCAACAAAAACTCTCGTCTCGAGTCACTTTCTTTTGTGATAACATTGTATAAAGCTTAGCGTTAACTGTCGGGCGATCTGCAAACATCGAAAATTCATTGTCTAAAACCTTAACTAACTCTTTAGCCGTAATAGGTTGGTAAGCGTGTAAAGCTTTTAACAAGTTAACCTCTAAAAGATTATTTTCTTGTGTATTCTTCTTAACAACAGGCAATCCATAACGATTGACATACCTTCTGTACTTATCGCTATCAAACAGTTTCTCTAAATCCAGTTCAACACCATTATCCGTCAAAAAATCAATGGCATTTTTTTGCCAAGACGTTGGTGAATGTTGAATAGCCAAATATTTTCCGTTAGGTAACCTTTCATTAAATTCAGCTGGAAAGCGATTTGTGAGCTCGCCATGAGTTAACTCGGTTAACGAGTAATTTGTTACCCTCTCACTAGGTAAGCCCATATAAATCCATAATTTAAAATTATGCGAGCCTTCAACAATATGAAAGTCACCACAATCTAAATAAATAATTGACGTCTGTGGCATTGCTTTTAATTTGATATAACTGGTCGTTAAGCTCTTACCAAGTACTCTTTTTACTGTATTTTCAGCTTGATAGCCAAGCATTAGTCGTGCATTACGAACAAAGCCATGTTCGTAAAGCCCCTCTAAAAATCGTTTCCGCGCAGGGTACATCCTATTGAGTGATTCATCACCAGTGTGATTAGCGTACTCTGCAATAGCGCCCAAAAATAACTTTAGGTCTTCTTTAGCAAGCCAGCTTGTTACCGCTTTTATTCTATGTTCACCAATGGGTTTCCACCACTCACGATAGTTTTTTGCGGTATTGGCAATACGGGGATCACCCGCTAAATTGAGCACGAAATTTTGCCACACTTCACTTGGTGCACCGGCAGAGCGGTCAATAATAATCTCAAGTGCTATGTGGCCAATGCGTTTGCCCTCTTCAAAAGGCATGGTTGCAACATCACGCTTTAATAGTTCGTGTAGAATATCGTTCGGCTCACCAACGGGTATTTCCCTTAGTGTGTCTAGGTAATATTGAGCATGACATACATCTAAAAAACGCCCTTGTGGTAACTCGTTTAAACGCAATTTTTTTAATTGTTCACTAAGATCTAAGTGGTTTTGTTTTGCAAGATTCACTAACGCCTTAGGGGCAGTTAAATCAAACAACCATTTTGCACTATTCAGAACAGATATAATGGTATCACTGCTTTTTTTCCGCTCATCTAAACGTTGCGCTATTTGTTGCTTAATCCATGCTGTTAATTTATTAAAAATATTGCCATCAACCAAGGCATCAAAATAACGATAAACTAACGAAATTAAATTCATTAACGACGACATGCCAAGCTTAGGGTGCTTAGCTTGAATGTAATCAATGGTCGCTTCGTTTAATGAGCCTTTTCTTATCTCTTGTTTATCAATCCACAGCTGAGTTAACACCCTAACGCCTTTGCGTTTAAGCAGTGTATGGTTTAATTGCGCAACATCCCCATTAACCACAAAACCACTAACTTGCTGTTCTAGAGCCTTAAACTCTTCACCTTGCCCTGCACCATCAGCAATTGTCTTAGTTTGTAATGTAAGGCTGCTCCACTGCTTTGTAATACGCTCCCAGTTAAACTGGGCGAGCTCTGGTTTAGGGGGTAAAAACAGCATAATTACTGCATCTCCAAACGACTTCTTACTGATTCATATTCCGAACTTGTAGGTCTACGAATAGTGAAGCGAATATCAATTCGTCTATTGGCACCAAAATCTACATCTGTCAGTTCATCAACTACTTTTCTTCGTGTTGCTGCATAGCCACTTACTGAAAAAAGAGGGTTACCATCTTTGTTGTTAATACTCGCTAAATTAAGGTGACTCGGTAATGATTGGCTCCACAACTCCCACAGTGAAATCGCTCGAAAAGTAGATAACCCCCAATTACCTTTACCCAGCATGCCATTGAAATTTTTACTGTCGGTATGGCCTTCAATAAAAATGGTATCCAGAAATTGCTCACGCTTGTCTGTATTAATCACCATTGAAAGCACTTCACCAATTTCAAGCGCGGTTTGTTCAAATTGAGGATTAATATTAAATGCAGCGCTATCAAACCCTAAAATGTCGTTAGGGATACTTAACACGGTTTCATTTTCACTAACGGTCACTTGTATGCCACGTTGCCTTAGTAAATCAGCGGCTTCATGTAATATCGTTTTACGAACCCCTTCAGCTAAGTGCAGCATTTCTAACTCTTGGGTAAATGCTTGTTGCTTATTTTCAAGCTCTTGTTTGGCTTCCATAAGTTCAACCATTAACACAACAGACGCTAAAATGAATAAAATTAACAACCCAGACAAAATGTCAGAAAACGACATCCAATATGGGTTTTCTTCATCTACACTCACGTCGTCTGTTCTAAATATCCGCATTAGCTATGCTCCAATTCATCCACTAAGTCAGAAATTGAACTCACTGTTCTGCGCATCTGGTCGCTAAACTCAAGTGTTGTTGTATTCCAGGTTTCCATTCGCTCTTTCACTTGGGTATTAACTTCAGATGAATAACTGCGGAGCCACTCATCGGTTTGCTTTTCAATATCCGATACCTGTTTAGCTAAGGTATTGCCTAAACTTTCAAATGATGACTCAACACCCTGTATAAACTCAATTTGATGGGTTTTCATATCGCTAAAACCGCTTTGAGCCAACTTTGCTGTTTCGCTAAACTGATCTGTTGTAGCAACAAGTGATGTTTCAAGCCCTGTTAGCAGTTTAGCTTGTTCAATAACATGGTTCGCTAATGCATCATTTTGAGAAGATATTCCTATAATGGTGTCAGTCATATTAGCTAAGCGCGTATCAAACAGCTCAGTGGCCTTCATTAAATTAGTTGATAACATCGCAATTTGGTTTGAGCTATTGCTTAAATTTTGGCTACTTGTCGCCGAAGACTCAGCAACTGTTTTAAGTTCGCCTACCACCTCTTTATGTTGTGCAATAACCGAATCCATATGGGTTTGAGTCCGTTTTACCGCATCGGTCATTGACGTCAACATTTGGTCTTGCTGCGCTAACCATTTGCTTAGCTGAGTTTGCAGCTGATCACGATATTGCTCATCTCGTTTAGATGCCTCAACTTGTTGGTTTTGTAATAACGAACTAAAGTTTTCTTCAAGCTTTTGTTGGCGCTGTGCTGAGTTGTGCATAAAGCTTTGTAAGCTGGTTTCTAACCCACTGGTAAAGGCTTGTTGCTGTGCAGTGGTCTTTTCATTTTGGCTAGTAATATCACTCACAAAACTACGATTTGATTCACCCATAGCATTTTGCACTTGGCTCATAGAGTCAGATAACTGCGTTAACGTTTGCGACTGCTCAGTTAACCAATCACCTAATACCGACTGTAAGTTATCTACATGGCTTGCTTCACGTGCAGCTTGCGACTGCTGCTGTGACTCGATGGCTGAAAACAGCTTTTCTTCCATCGCCTGTTGGCGTTGTTCGCTTTGGCTCAGCATTGCTTCAAGCTGTTGGTTAAATTGTGAAGATGCTCCAGCCTGCTGCTCTGCCATTAGCTGTGATTGTTTGCTGCTTTGTTCAAGTACCGCGTTCATTTGCTCGCTTAAACGACTGACCGCATCGTGCATTTGCTCAGTCGACTTCTGCATGAGCTTGCCTTGGCCTCTACCTGCTGCTTGCATGCTCTCGGTAAAGTTACCAATAAGATGCTCTAACGCCCCGCTGGTTTGCTGGCTGGCATTACTCACTAATGATTGCATTGCAGGTGCCATTACGTTGTTTAACGCATTGGTAAATGCTTCTTGCATGCTGTCACTGACGCCAGAAATGGTTTCTTGCAAACGGTCGCCAATACGCTCATGCAGCTCTTGCAGAGCTTGACTACTTTCACTGGTGTTTTTAGAGATATCAACTAACGACTTTTCAGCAGGTAAACGAGGATAAAGAAAATCAATTTTTTGCTGTACGGTGATAATGTTACTTAAAATGGTCCGTTCGGCTATTTTCTCTATAAAGTTAAGCAGTAAGCTTAAACCCACACCCCAAACAGAGGTCACAAAGGCAAACGCCGCGCCGCTCATCATGCTAGCAATACCGGCTTTTAATACTTCAATATCGTTACTTTCAATATGAATATCACGCAGGCCCATGGTCAGGCCCATAAAGGTCCCTAACACACCTATCGCAGTTAAAAATGAGGGCGTAGCAGCCAATAACCTGTTAGAGGTTAATCCTGCAGAAAGGGTTTTATGATTAAAAAAGTGCTCTGCATCCAGGGTATTATAGACGCGCTGGGTGCGATCATCTTGTACTAAACTTTCGCTAAATTCATGCCACAAGCTATGCACTATTTTATCTTTTGATACGCTCGCTCGTTCAGTAATACTCAGGCTATTATCATAAAGCGTGGTGACTGTTTCCCCCTTAATAATCTGCCTGACTTGCTCT
This sequence comes from Shewanella sp. DAU305, assembly GCF_026802235.1. Lineage (NCBI taxonomy): Bacteria > Pseudomonadati > Pseudomonadota > Gammaproteobacteria > Alteromonadales > Shewanellaceae > Shewanella > Shewanella sp. DAU305. Next base: position 2,928,322 of record NZ_CP113808.1, on the reverse strand, counting down.
ACTCTGCTTTTACTTTTAAGCGTACGCGAAATAATGGTTATCAGCGCAATAATAAACACTATCAATAGCGCAAGCCAAAACGATACCCCTAGAAGTGATTGAGGTATCAACCAATGCGATGGCAAAAAATCCAACATTATTACTACTCCCTTAGTGTATTTGGGTATTGATTATTTTTCGTTATAGTTCGCCAGCGAAAGCTTTTTGGCTTAATGAATTAGATAACTCATGATCAGATTCATTACTGCTATTCATTCGCTCAACAGTTCTAGTTTGTTTATCAAGAATATCCTCAAACTGCCTTTGTAAATCTAAAGGGGGAAGAAATAGCTTAACTTCTTCAAGTTTACCTTTACTTATCATGCCCTTCATGGAGTTTGTTGATGCATTTTGAATTATTTTCTTAGAAAAAATTATCAGTGCATAAAGAAACCAACTTAATACACCATCTTTTGGAGTTAATGCATTAATTTGTTGATTAAAAGAAACTTCTCTATTGGCAAAAGCAGCATTACCGATACAATCAAAACTACCAGCTATGCAGGTTATAAGTGTCGAGCCTTTAGGAACAGTCCTCGCAACTTTCACACCTTCATGGGACAAGTATTCAGTTGCCGTTGTGAGAATATGATGAGGTGTATTTATATTATCAGATTTAATCCATTCAACATCGTTACCGAAATACTCAGGAACCTTTCTCGAAGGAGTATTACCTGTCGTTACCGTCGCTAGCTCTTTTATAGCTTTAACTTCCCAGCCTTTTGGGTTGGTGACAGGATCGCCGAACATGTCTAGGAAGACGCTGCGAAGGAAGTCGTCGGCGAGTTTGATGGCTTGCTTGCGTTTGCGACGGATGGCGTCAGCTTTATCTAAAATCGCGGCAATGCGTTTTTGCTCGTCCAGTGGTGGCAGAGGGATTTCAAGCTCTTTCAACTTACTCGAATTTACTCCAGGCTGAGCAGCACCATTTGCCATGACTGAAATTTGGTTCCAATACATTGGCGATTTAAAGAAGTGAGACAAGTAGCTTGGAACAACACTTTTACCAGGTCTAACTCTAATCAAATATGATGCAAATACAGATGGCTTTGGAAGGCTTCTGATTAGAAAACTTTTGCCCGTAGTCGCTCCTGTTCTTGCAAAAACAATGTCGCCAACTGCTAGTTTGTTATCTTCAAATTCCTTTGGTGAACATTTACTAGATGGTACTGTACTCCAATCAACAGAATCATTTTGTAGATCTGTAATACGCAGAAACCTTGGGCCATCAGTTTTCTCAACTGCAGATGCGGTTAATCCATAATCCACTTTTTCCACAACATCACCCAATTTTACCATTGGCCAACTCACAGCATTGCCTCCAGTTCATTCAAGTCTTTTAGAATGTCGTTTTCTAGGGCTTTAAGCTTGCTTAGGATGACTTTTGGGTCGTCATAGACTTCGGCGGTGTGCACCACTTCTTTGTAGCGGTTAATGGACAAGTCATATTTGTTCGTTACGATATCGTCTTTACTGACCCAAAATGCCTTTTGAGTTTTGTCATTTTCAGCGGTTTGAGCAATGGCTTTATCACGGGCTTTAAACTCACTCACTAGGCTTGGTAAGTCGTTGTCTTTGATTGGCGTTCGCTTGTCATCAAGCGAAAAACCATCGGCTTGGACATCATAAAACCACACATGATCGGTGCTGCCGCCTTTGGTGAAAATAAGGATAGCAGTAGACACGCCAGCGTAAGGTTTAAATACCCCACTTGGTAATGAAATGACCGCTTCAAGCTGGTTGCTTTCGACTAATAATTGACGCAACTGCTGGTGGGCATTGGATGAGCCAAATAACACACCGTCTGGCACGATGGTGGCAGATTGACCGCCAATTTTTAGCATGCGCTCAATCAGCGCGACAAACAGCAGCTCAGTCTTTTTGGTTTTAACTTTTCGCAGCAGCTCAGGGCAAACGTCTTCTTCATCTAAACTGCCTTTAAATGGCGGATTAGCAAGAATGATATCGAAGCCTTCTTTTGAATCTAGTGGGAAGTTTTCACTAAAGCGTTGGCTTAGGGTGTCTTGATAATGCACGTCGGGTTGTTTAATGCCGTGCATCACTAGGTTCATTGCAGCAACCCGCAGCATGGTGGCATCAAAATCAAAGCCGTGAAACATGTCGGTGTCTATGTGTTGGCGTGCTTGTCGGTCAATTAAATCACCAGAAAATAGTACATTTTCAAGCTGCTGGCCTTGATTGTCTAGAAGCGGTTTACCGTCTTCATCAAATAATGGTTCACGTTCTATACTGTCTTTTGAAGTGTATTTTTCGAGCAGGTATTCGTAAGATATTGATAAAAAGCCACCGGTACCACTCGCGGGGTCACAAATACGGCTGGTTGTGCTTGGGTCTAGCATTTCGACCATGGCGCGGATGATATGGCGCGGCGTTCTAAACTGGCCGTTAATGCCGGCGGTGGTCAGTTTGCTGAGCAAATACTCGTACAAATCACCTTTGGTATCGCTGTTATCAAGTGGCAAGTCGTTAACCATTTCAACCGCTTTTACCAATAAGCTTTGTTTTTGGATCATTAACTGGGCATCTTTCATAAACTCAGAAAATAACGAGCCTTCGTTACCCTCTTTTACTGATGCTGCAGAGCTTGAACCAAAATACGGGAAGAGTTCATCTTTGACTGTTTTGTATAGCTGCTCTGCACCTAAATGACGGATATTTTGCCAACGTAGGTGTTGCTGCGCATCATTGAAACGACGGTTAAACGCTTGGCCAGTTCGTGCACTTCGTTTTTCGTCAACTTGTTCATTCATGTCGAGCATGCGGGCGTACATTAAAAAAGTAATTTGCTCGATAACTGTTAATGGATTGGTAATGCCGCCGGTCCAAAATTCTTCCCATAGCTTGTCGATTTTGCTTTTTAGTTGACCTGTGATCATGGTGTACTCTTATTGCTGATGTGCTGCTTACTTGGCTATAGAGCCTATGCTAGTCAGTTTTACCCTTGGCGATAAGTGTTTTATCGCCAAGATGATGTGTGTGCTAGTAAATTAATCAGTTTAGGTTTATTGCGTTATCTGGTTAACGTAAATATCGGTTGACCAATCAAAACTATTTTTGACACTAACAGTGTCATAGATTTTAGTTAATTGGAGTAACTGATTTTGGACATCATAAAATTCAAATTTTGCATTGTGATACTTGAGATCATGTTTCCAATAACCTAAGCCTTGATCAAAGCGTATTGAGAAGCTTAATCCTGAGGCAAATGTTAGAACCAGTTCTCGACGATGTTGTATGTTGCCTCTATAAGTCGAAACATCTAAATTGATAGGCATTTTTAACCCCAATTTAAACCAGTGTTCAAACATCTCACGCATTTCTTGCTGGTCGTCCCAATCGTGTTCGACCTTGGAGCCAGTAGAATCTTTTCTGTTATATAAAGTAAAAATGTCGACTCTTGGTGACACGGTAGCAAATGGTTTAAGTAATTCCCCCAACATTAGCAGTGACCAAGGATTTTGAAGGTAGCGATCACTGTATTGAATGGTTTCAATGTGTTGCGAGTCTAAAGCCTGTTTAAGCACTTCGTTGTTATCTTTTAAGGCTTGCCAAAAATGTTGGCCAAATTCAGTTAACAGACCATTACATTCTTTAGTTAGCTCTACCGCAATTTGGGTTACCTTTGCGGTTTTTTGCCACACAGAGGTATCAATAGACACTATAGACACATCTTGATGTAGGTTTGATTTAATTAAATATGAGTTATCTCTATGCTGTAACCAATTTTGATCTGGGTTTGCCACAGTGAGGTTATTACTGGCGATGGTAAATACTCCATCACTGTTATGAACTTGCGCCAATATATGGCCGCTGTCGCCGTTTACAGCTGAAACACTTGGGTTACCTTGATAAAGCTTAACGCCTTTGGCATGAAGTTGAAGTAAGTCGTCAATTATGACTTGCTCGAATGATGCTAACTGTACGTCAGAAGGTATTACGATATTTAATGAAAGCTCATCATTGAAATTATCATACTGCTTTAGCTTTCGTCTAAATGTACTTGCCGCTAAATCCCATTCATTTGGATCGTTTGATAAAAACAAAGATATAGCCGTAGCCTGCTTATTCAACGCTATGTGTATTTCTTCAAATGCACTTTGGCTTGCATGTTGTGATTGGGTAAGCAGCTGCATTGACTCAGGTATAGCTAAACTTAGACTGAAATCTTTTGTTAGCCAATCCAGAGCCATTAAGCGATTTAGATTATCGACATCGTGACGCGTGTCGGCATCAAGTAAACAAGCGGCACATAGGCTGTCGCATTGATCTTTACAGTGAAGCGTGTCATAGGCCTTTGATAGGATAGCGGCAATCATGGTAGACCCACTAGAGGCAAAGCCTGCTCCTCCACTTATCGTGTCATAAAGTTGTATTGCTAATACCGGCTGTGTATTGATTAACGTAGGTTTTATTGTATAACCCATTTCATTATTCAATATGCCTAAACTTGCTGCGAGTGCGTTACGCGTGGCAACTGCAAGGGTTAATGCGATTGATCTATTTTCTGTATTTGGTCCGGTGTCGTTTAGATATTCACCGGTTTTTGGGTGGCAAAGTACTATTTCCAGTACATCGGTTTTAGTTTGACTACCGAGATAAATATCTTTGTGAATATGTGAAGACCCTTCGCAGTCGTGGTGACGGCCATCATTTTTATCTTTTTTAGATCCGCGGATTGGTTTATGTGGCTTTTCAGGTGTTAATGTTGTGGGGAATTCACCCTGTGCGGTAAGGGATTCTGCGCGTCCACAACTCAGACACATTGCATAGCCTTTACCGTGTTCGCCTGCGCTGTAGTTAAATACACTTCCGTCTGTACCGTAGCGCATAAAACCCAGTTTAGGATTAGGTAACGGGTGAATTGGACTATTAACACTGACCCAAGCTGGTTGAACAGGGATATAGTGTTGAGTGGTAATATTGTTTGTTGGCGATGCATAGAAATCGGTGACAAAACCTGTGGGCTGAAGCACTTTTAATTTGTCTTCAACTTTTATTGAATGGCCACAATGAGAACAACACAGGTTACTGTCAGACGTTTGAATTTCTGTTGTATAACCTGTTTGCCCGCAGCTAACGCAGCGCCATGCTAAATCAAATTTTTGGGCATCTTTAGCGTCTGCAACAGCAATATTTTGCCAGTTAAGCGATACGCCAGCAGAACGGAATACACGGCCATCGATGACCATTTCAGCACCTGGTGCATACTCACGTATGGCAATTGCTAGATTGCGTGACGGTAAGCCACGCAAACGAGAGATATTGTCTTCTCGTTCAGCATTATTTTTGCTACGTCCTTTTTGCTCACGTATGAAATCTTCAATATTGGAATTATCCAGATTGACAATATCTGTAGGGAATCCATAACCGGGTAAAAATGCTTTTGCTGCTAGCTCACGTAACAAGTACTCGCGACGATGACGTTGTAATTCCATGCCTAGTCTAAATGCATAAGGGCCATCCTTTTGAGTGGTGCTGAGTTCTTTTTCAACACTATGAAGTTCTTTTAACCAAGCAGTTTGAAGCTCTTCAATGCTATTAACCGTTACATCGACTAATGACTGGATTGATCGACCTTCTAAAACTGTCCCCTTAGTTAGTCGTGAAATATCTTTCTCAAATGAATCTATTTGGGCTGCTATATTGGCTTTAAATCGATCACAAATACTCAAGGTTTCACTTTCGTAAAACCAGCTTAAATTGAGTGATGTTTTCTCTTTTTCGGTATGACCTACTTCTTGTGTTAAAAAAATACCCAGTAAAAATGCATTAACATGACGTTGTGTTAATCGCGCCGAGTTAAGTGAGACAATCGGCGCCGATATTAATGTTGTGAATGGCCAAGCCGGATTGTTGAATACTTGAGTATCGTGTGGGTTAGATTTACACAATGTAAAAGCTAAAGCTCGGGACTCTTTGCTTCGCCCTGCTCGACCTGCTCGCTGTAAATAGTTAGCTGGGTGCGGTGGCACGTTGTTCATAACAACGGCTGAAATACCGGCGATATCGACACCCATTTCCATGGTGGTCGAACAATTCAGCACATTAACTTTGCCCTGCTCAAATAATTTTTCATAATTTTTTAGACGTTCAGATGACTGCTGCGCCGAATGTTCTGCAGTGCGGTAGTAAAAGCCACCTTCGATAGTTCTATCGTTAATATCTGTCCAGAGGTTTCGAGAACGTAATAACTGCACATCTACATTGTCAGCGACTAATCTTCTAATTTTATTAACGCCAATTTGAAAATCTTCTTGTTTAGCCGAGAAGCTCCAAGCTGCTGGGAAATTGACTTCTTCACATCTAAAGTTACCACTATTCAGATCCCTCGGTAGATACGGGGTAATAGACCTTAACGTTGTATCTATAAGTTTATTAGTAATTGGACAAATGAAAGCTTTTTCAACGAATGAAAAAGTCATTTTACTGCGGTCTAAAAAGAACTGATTACCTTCATAGCTTAATATGGGGTGAAGCCCTTCTGTTAGGGCATCCCATGCATCACGCAATATATTATTAATAATATCTTTATCTATATTTTTTTCGATATCTAGATTAAAAGCCAACACTAGCAACTTAGCTAGTCTGTTTAATTGATTACCTTTAATTTGTGGCCATTTCTTAACTCTATTTTCATCATCTTCATTAGATAAAGGGTTTCTTAACGTTTTTGTTGCAAAATTACTTCCAATCCAACTTTTCCAGTCTTCATTTAAATTTATATAACTGTTTTCTCGGACATAAAAATCGAGGCACGTTTTTAAATAATCACGCCAATCCTCAATCGACCCTGGCCAGATACTGGGTAAACTAGTAATTTTATCGAGACCAAGGTAGCTAACTTTAACCATTCCTTGAGTTTCTAAGCTGTTTTGACGTTTAGGACGACGAGCAAACTCACGAACAAGCAGCAGCTCGGCAAGCTTTCTTGGTCCTGCAGAACCATCAAACACTTCTGGATTTGCATATTTATTATATTGAAGCATTGCTTTGCTTACACTGCCATGTGCAATCAAACTGTCTATCATTTGAGACCAAGACAATGTAATCAGGTTGAGTTTACTTGCAGTACCTGCCAATAAAGATGCAGCAAGTTCATTTAGTTCATTTGCTTTGTCTTTAAGTCCCATAGAGGCCATTTGTTTTGCTAATGCAAAAAGATCTTCGGGTTTGGCATCTGCATTTGGCTTTTCTTGGATAGGTGCTTCAAGTTGAGCTTTTTTTAGGATGTCTACAACTAATCCACGCAACTTTGAACGTTCCGCTTCTTGTTGCATCCGAACAGCCATTCTGGCTGTTCCTTGCCTACTATCAGTAAAGGTAATTAATTTCCGACCTCTTCCGGGTAAAGATTGAGGACCTTCTTGATCTCCAGGCTTCATTTCATGGTCAGGGCAATATTCTAAAATGGTTGGAACTACGTTAGCTACATAAAATGGCGCACCGAGAATACTCCGGCGATAGGGTAAATGACCACTAAACCCTTTATAGCTGCAATTCGAACATATCGGTTGCGTTGTTTCATTGTAAAAATAAGGCACGCTGTTGGAGGCTAAACTTGCAATTTCACCAGTTTTAATATCAATTTTGATTGGTGAAAAATATCGTTTATCATCTTTGTCTGCTTTATCTTGTTTACTAGACAAAACAATTTTTGAAATACTTGAAGAAGATTTTTTAGTTTCTTTTGATTCATCATCATCATCGTTACTTTCTACAGTCAGTGAAAATTCATCACCAGCATCTTGCTGCCATTGACTTAATTTTCCATTTTTATCTGCCCCCAATAGATGCGGTTCATTGCACTCATTACAAAAAGCTAGCTCAAGCACTGGGGCTTTAGTGTCACAATCACAATGAGTTCTACTTTTTGAATAAACGTAACCATATGGCCAGTTTGTTTTAAGCTCTGTATCTGCTTTTTTCGAACAGCTAGGATCGATACAGGTAAATAATCCACTGAACATACGTTGAAAATAATGCGCTCTGACTTTTAAAAATGCTTCTTTATTGGGCGCGGGTTTGGTCGCCGTCAGTAAATCTATCCAAAGCAATAAAGTTTGTTCATCAAAAGGTTTATCACCCAATAGATTAGACACTTTCTGATTTATGTCTTCTAATGTTTGAGGTATTGATGAGTTCACAAACACAGTTCGAATCGCTTTAGCAATTGATGAACTGGCTAGAGCATCAAACCTAGTGCGTGAAACGTCCAAACTAAAATCTTCTTTTTTTACCGTTTCATCTGCTGGGATAGACATTAAGTCTTTAATACTGGTATGTTTCTCTTCAAGTCGGGGTATTTGTGGAATGACCCTTTGGCCACCAATCACGGTAACTTGATCTTGGTTAACACCAGCCAGGTCAGCTAAGTATTTTTTGAGTTGATTAGCGGTATCTTTACCGGCGATCGTAGCCGATGTTGCCACGAATCGAACATCTTTTGCTTCAACACCAAAGGCTATTAATACTCGTCGTAATTGCAAAGCCAACTCAGCGGCTTGAGACCCTACATAAGTATGTGCTTCATCAAGTACAATCCATCTTAGTGATTTTTGTTTTTTTGATGCTGCAATGATAGGAGCATCAACTTGTCGCACCATCATGTATTCAAGCATGGTGCCGTTTGTGACTAAAATGGGTGCTGGCTTTTCTCGCATTAATTCACGTGACAAAACCTGATTGGGTACTAAATTTTGAGCTGATGAAACTTTAGCCTTCAAATTTTCTGTATTACCGTTGTACAAACAAAAACGCATGTTGTTGCCAAAGTGCTTAGTCCAAGCATCCAAACGCTCTTTTTGAGAGTTGATTAATGCATTGAGTGGATATAAAAATAGCGCTCGGACGCCCACAAGGGGCTCATTGGTTTGCTTTATCTCCCGATAAAGATCTTCAATCACTGGTACCATAAAACATTCTGTTTTACCTGAACCAGTACCACTGGTTACGACAACAGATTGAGGATTATCATTTAACAACATTTGCCAACTTTTCAATTGATGAGTAAATGGCGAATACTCTGCATTGAATCGATAGCGCCCATTATTTGTATGATCGAGTGCTGTGATGACTTCTTTAGACAGTAGTGTGCCTTTCAATTCAGATATACTGACTTTTGCAGGCTCCCAACCAAAAGTATGTTCAAATAAAGGTGAAGATAATAAAGACTCGCCTTTGCCACTCGGTTGATTTAATACACTTTTTAGGTGTGTTCTTAAGGATGGGTTACTAATACCAAATACACTCAATGACGCTTCTTGTGCACGCTCTGCTGCTTGCTTCGTTAGCTGTGAAAAATATTCCATAATAAAGCCTTAAATCAATTCTGAAAACGTTAATAAATGGAATGTATACATGCTTGCAAACCAATTAGGATCAAAGTCACGTACTTTCTTCAACTTAAAAATTGCATTTGATGAACTATCATAAATGTCTGATAAATTAGCTTTACCCGTTGATACAGCAGCTAAGAACACAGGTAAATAAATAACAGAGTTTTGGAAGTTATGTAGACTGTTAATATCTATCTGTCCGAGTGAATTATTTTGATACCATTTACTTAATTCGTAACCTTCACTATCAGGCCACACATCGTTTTCACTGTGTTCTCGTAATAGGTCTTGTAGCCAATCCTGTCCAGCTATGTTCATTATTGGTAGTGGTAGCTTAAGTTTGGGGTCAATCTTATTTGTAATCAGATAACTCACTAACTCTTCGCTAAAACCTGGTATATGATACAAAATAGATTCATACCAAGGCTCTGCTATCATTTTTACGTATTGTTTATCGACACCTTTTTGCTCTAACCAATCGAGAACTTGTTTATAAGTTTGGATGAATAATTCTGGTGGTGTCACTTGCCATAGAACCGGAAACTCTGATTCTATTCGCGCCATAAATTGTGGATTAGCTTCGAAACGATAAAAACACAGTATTAATGCTTTGGGGTTTGCCACAATTTCACGCCAAACTTGGAATGTTGTTAAGGACAAATTTTGATAGTTGCTGAAGAGTTTAACCAAAAACTCCCATCCACTATGTTGTAGGTTATCAGCCATTTGCATTACAACATCAGCTATCACGTGAGTATTAAATTTAGGATGATATGCTTGAACAGCCCGTTGTAGTGAGTTCACCTGTTGTTTTACTTGATCGTGATCAGCTTCGTCTTCTGACATATGATTGCTACTGTCATGACCTACGAGCAATTTTGCTCTGAAATTTGTCGCACTATTTGAGCTTGGTACTATTAACCATGGACCTTCATTTTTATCTACTTGCGGCATTTCATAATGACCAGTGGATATGCCTTCACTAATTAATGCTTCTATTTTTGTGGGTGTTCTTTCAGGATTGCTCATTTGCATTAGTAACAACTCTGCACCGGCTACAACATTTTGACCTTCCGCTGAAATTTTAAAAAAACGTTTATCTTCAGTTTCGTATATTCGGCTACTATAACGATATATTTTATATTTTAAGTTGCCAGAGAAGCTCGAAATGGTCATTGTGACCTGTGCATCCAGATCTGGGGCTAAAGAAAGTAATTCGTTAATTTCATCTTTAAAACTATGTAAACTTATAATTGTAGGTTGTTCACCAACACGGAATTGATGTTTAAAGTATGGTGGCGATCGACCTTGGTTTTCTAAAACAATATCTATTTCGAAGTTAGCAGAGCATTCAGCTGATGCAAACAAATGTAAACGACTGCCGAGCAGATCATCTATTGATAAGTGCTTCTTGAGAGGCTCCCCTATAGCATCAAATACAAATGCTCCTTGTCTTGGATAAGGCAGCTTTATATGAATTGGGGTAGCCATTAAGTTTGGTGTAATACTTAGGGTCAACTCTGATGGCGGTAGTCCGTCACAAGATAACTGTAAACAAACTCCGTCGGGTGTATCTTTTTTGATAAAAGTCACTCTATCGGTTGATATGCTGTAAATCATTTTGTTTTTTGTTGTTATATTTATTTCACCCTGACCGATCTGTATTCCTGCTTTAGTTGAAATTTTCACTCCAGGAGGTAACAGGCCTATTCGTTTTCGGAATAAGGTTTCACCATGTTGGTTTTTTAATGCAAATGTTTGGCGACCATAAAGTTCGTGCAACATTAATTCTGACTTAGGTTGGCCACTTATGTATTCAGTTAAAACATGATCCAAAGAAAGGTCACTGTCTATAAACCGGTATTTAGGCAGTCCTAGATACGTCGCACTAGGTTCCGTGTCGTAAGTTATCATGTCCCCGAATAGGTTAAGTCCTAACTCGGCTGTTGATGTATTCAATGATTTAACACGATATTTATCATCGTCAAGGGTTATAACAATTTCACCTTGAAGTAATATGAAATTGGGTTTTGAACTATGAATATTTTGTGGCCATGACGAAACTTCACCGTTAATGATGTTGTAATTAGACGATTTTGGTAATATTAAATACAACTCTTCTTTGTGACTAAATGTGGCTTGACCAGCATATTTATACTCGCCATCTTGCTTGATAAATCCAACTGGCATCTCATTGAGAAACACACTAGTGTTATCCAATAACCATCGAGCAATTTCGTTTCCACCTTGCCTAGCTACAACTGACAATTGAGTCTCGGATGATTTTCTCAAAACCCTAATACTTCGATTTCTAACTTTGATTAATGCGGACTCACCTGTTCCATTTATATATGAAACACCTAAATTTTGTAAATCCTGGGTTGATTCCGCCAAAAACAACTCTAATCGGTTTGATTTAAGTTGATGTGGTTGTGTTTTCATTATGAGTTCATCAGGTAAAAGCAATTTTGTAGTGATGGTTAGCTCATTTATATTTAGGTAATGTTCTGTTAATAACTTTTTATTAAATTTGGTGCGTTTAAAACCTTCATGACTTGCTTGTAATAACCAAGAGTTAACGATGTTTGTTCCAATACTGTTATCTAGAGGAATTGGGAAATCTTCGCGCCATTTGGGTGAAACATTATCTAGGTAGTCTGCGGGGTTTGATTTGTTTTCTAATGCAAAAATATCCACAAGATTGACCAGTTTTTCTGTCATTAAAGTGATTAATTGAATAGATTCTTGTTCATTAAATGCTTGAGGTAACGATTGAACATTGATGGCTACAAGCTTTTCAATTGGTTCTCCAAGTAATTTTGCTACCGCGACATTTTTCAAAATCCGCTTAAGGACTTGCCCAAATTTATTGTCATTGTTACTTAACAATTTAAATGGAAGTCCTCCTTCTGAAAACAGAGTACCTAAAAAATTACGGCGTTCGGTGTAAGTTTTTATAGGTCTCAGCCAATAAGATTCAATACCTTTAAGCACTGTTTTTTCAATTTGAGACGGAGTTAATTCATCCCCCAAATCAACCCATATAGCATGCCAACTCCAACCATCATTGCTTTCATAGTTACGCTGATACCATACGGAGCAATACAAGCAAAAAATGGCTGCCCATGAAATATTATTGTATCCATGAAGTTTACTGTCTTTATGCTTAAAAACTAGTTCTTTAAGTAACGTATATTCAGCTTCAGTTGCTTGATATTCATATAATGGCTTACCTGTAGGTTGCCGTAATCCTCGGTCTTTTAGAAATTGACCAAGCCATTGTGATGGGGTTATTAATTGATTCATTTTGAATGACTCCCTGTCATATCATTTGTTTAAATTCTTGATTTTTTTCAATTAAATAGATTTTATTGCCTAATTGAACATCAAATTGAGTAATGAAATCTTGAATAACATCTGCTTGCTGCTCGCTAAATACCCCATCTAATCCCATGTCATGGACTTGAGTAAATGGTGCATCATAAAGTTGGGATATTTGTATCGACCCATAACGAATTAAATGATTTTGCAACATGCTAATAAAACGCTGTTGTTTGGCATTCATGTGGGTATGGCTTTGTTGAACAAATTCAGTAAATTTTGTTTCAATATTGTCTTTATCCATTCCGACAATAGTGCGCAATATTTTGTCTAACGTGGCGGTTGATTCAGGGAAAAAATCTTTTAGGGTATTTAAATCAACGTTCGGATTTTGGGTATGCACAAGGGAGTTTAGTTTTGCTAAATCATCCTCTGTTACCGGATCGCCATTGCGAATTTTCTGCAGAACTAGGTCCGTTGCAAACAATGGCGAAAGTGTTTTTTCTACCTCTTGACGAAATATTTGATAGTCGATAGAGACAATTTTTGTTGGTCGTGTTGTTTCGCGTATTTCACTAACCTCTTCTTTTACGTCAATAACATAATCAACTGTTGGAACTTGAGCTGTTTTGTCGCGTAAATGAATGATACTGCGCAGTGCTAAACGACTTTGTTCTAATGCATCAAAGGTTAGCAAGTCCCAGTATGTACGGGTTTGAATGTTGGCAATATCTTTCGCTTTTGCACGCACTTCATTTAGGTGCATTTGTAATGACTCTACCTTGCCCATTAAACTTTGTTTAACAAGATCTATTTGATTGGGATCGGTAAACATTAGCATTTGAATGGTGGCAAATTCATTATCCAATTTATAGGCTTCAGATTGCCCCATTATGTTACGCCATTGCATTAGTGGTGCAATATACTCAAACAAATTGGCTTTTGTTTGTGGCGCAAATTGGTTAAGCGTTTTATCATCTTTACAGGATTCAACCACTTGCCAGTTATCGCGCACCGCGATAGTGTTCATATCAAGTGCTTTAATATCTTGATGGATAAGCTTTATCACGGCATCAAAGGTCGTTATGTCTGCCTTTTTAAGCGCGGTTTCAGCCAGTAACAGACGGCTTTCAAACAGTTTTTGAGTAAGAGATTTAGCCTGTTTTACATCTTCTTCGCTTGGGTCCATATCGAAGTAGTTGAAGTTTTCCCAGTGGTCAAAAATTAAGAAGTGGGTTTTATCTTTGCCTTTTCCGTAGAGATCTTTGCATAGGCGTGTGCCACGACCAATCATCTGCCAAAATTTGACTTTTGACTTAATGGGTTTGGCAAATACAAGATTGACGCATTCTGGAACGTCAATTCCGGTGTCGAGCATATCTACTGAGATAGCAATGCGGGCACTGTTTACTTCATTTGATTTAAAGTCATCAATTAACTCTTCTGCCCGTTCATATTTTGAATGGATAACGCGACAAAAGTTACTGCCTAATTGAGGATACATTTCGCCAAACAGCTGCGACAGGAGTTCAGCATGAGCAATGTTGCGGGCAAATACTATGGTTTTACCAGGTAGTTGACCGTCACTATCACGCAGGCCTTTTTCCATTAAATTACGTAAAATAACGCGATTGGTGTCTTTATTTTTTACCGCTTCATCGACTTGTTTAGCGTCAAAGTTTAACTCGTTAGGGTCAAAGCCTTGATCTTCTAATTGTGCGATTTGTTCATCTGTGAGGTTATCTTTTTTGATACCTTCGCGTAAAAATTTAGTGGTTAAACTAACAATTTTATAAGGTACTAAGTTACCTTCTTCAATCGCCTTTTCTAATGGGTAATTAGCCGTAGGCAATTTGAAATCACAACCAAATAACTGGCACGTTGAGCGCGATACCATTTCAACAGGTGTGGCGGTTAAGCCGACCTCTAGTGCATCAAAATATTTAAAAATATCACCATAAATATTATAGATAGAACGGTGTGATTCATCAGCGACAATTAAATCAAAATAACCAACATCATATTTTTGATAAATACTCATCATGCCAGGGTAAGTAGCAATGAATACCCTTGAATTTGTAGCTAACTCTTTTTTGGTTTTACCTACGATGTATAGTGGCTCATTGGTAAACTCATTAAAGGCATTGCCCGCCTGTTTACATAGCTCTTTACGGTCACATAAAAACAGTACGCGTTTGGCCCAGCCTGCATTGAGTAGCCGTTTAGCCAGCGCAATAGATACACGCGTTTTTCCTGTGCCGGTTGCTTGTACGATAAGAGATTTGCGATGTTTATCGGCGAAACGTTCACATACACGAGTGATTGTTTCCATTTGATACAAACGGCCTGCGACATTAGTATCGATTGGTGTTTGATTTAAATCTTTTTTAAGGCCTCTCTGTTTAATTAGATATTGCAGCGAGTCTTTAGAGTAATAGCCGTAAAGTTTACGACTGTTATAGCCTTGGGCATCGTCTAATATACGGATGTCGTAACCGTTAGAGTAAAAAATGATAGGTCGTTGATTGTACTGTTTATGTAATGCATTTGCATAAAGCTTGGCTTGTTGCCTGCCTTTTTCGACAGATTCACGAGTCCGCTTCGCTTCTATTACTGCGAGTGGTTTTCCGTCATCGTCCCAAAGCACATAATCTACATAACCTATGCCTGTACTGGTAGGCTGATCAGTTACCTGTACTTCTTTACCTACTTCATCTGTGCTCGTTTCATCAAGAGACACCTGCCAACCAGCAGCCCGTAGATCCATGTCAATGATCCGCGCACGTGTTTCTGCTTCGCTAAAGTTAAAACTTGCAGTGATAAGTTTGTTAAGCGCCTTAATTTCACCGACTTTTGCTTCATTTATCGTTTGCTTGAGTCTTTCGGCTTCTTGTTGGGCTTGTTTTTGTGCTTGTTGAGACGCCTCTAATTCTTCTAACGCTTTTTTGAGCCGAGCTTCATTTTGGCTCAGCTGTAGTGCTAGTTGTTTATTTTTTTTAGTAAATTCAGCATCACCTTGATTTAAGGGCTGCTTTTGTTCTGGCGCAGTAAATTCTGGGCAATCAGCTTGTTTCCCATTTCCGTAAGCCATAAATAGATAACAGGCAACATAATAGCTTTCTTTTAAAATCCAAATAGCTTGTTGTTGATCGACTCGACCTTCGTGTGCCGCTTGATTACCGCTTTTGCGTATTGCGTGAAGTTTATCGGTAATTAAATTGGGGACTACGCTAGTGAAATCATCCGATGTGAGCTTGTCATAGATATTTGAATTGGGAAAAGCAGGTAATTGAAGTTCTTTATAAAAATAGCCGACAACCTGTTCAGCAAAACAGCGAAGTTTAACCAATGCACTTTGTGGATCTGATATCGCATACTCTTCGGCAAATGCTGCTAATTGATGGAGCTGTGGCCACTTTGTTTGAATATGCTCAAAATTCATTGATTGCTTCATTCCGTGTTGCTTCCTTATGTCCCTACTGCATTCGCAATAACAATGCCAATCTGCCGCGATGGTTATTTTTCTATGTCAATCTGCAAACGCTTCATCCAATTGGTTAGCGTTTGATGATCTTTTAAGCCCAACATTTGCGTAGCTTGCTTTTTTACATTACCACTGGCTTTTAATGCCGCTTTGATATATCTTTTTTGAATATCATCAGTGAGTTGCACTATATCAATTTTATCGTGAAGAGACATAGATATATCAGTGGCTTGTTGTGGTTTATGTGATGAAAGCAAGGCATCTGCAAGATCGTTAGCTGTGATAATGCTTGAGTCGGACCATAAGCAGGCCCGATTTAATGTGCTCCATAACTCACGAATATTACCTGGCCAAGCTTGATTGGAAATAAACTCTATTGCTTTTTCGCAAATATTCTTACTTTGATACTGAGGATGTTTGGACCCAACGTGATTAATTTGGCTAATGAGCTGATTGACTAATTTTGGGATATCTTGCTTTCTCTCTCTTAGTGCTGGCATTTGGATAATGCCGACCGCGAGTCGATAAAACAGATCTTCTCTAAACTGGCCAGCGGCGATCTGTTGTTGTAGATCTTGATGTGTGGCCGCAATGATTCTCACATCCACATAAATGGGTTTATTGTCTCCAAGGCGATTAATCTCACCTTGCTGTAAGGCTCGTAGCAATTTAACTTGAATATCAAGAGGCAGCTCCCCTACTTCATCGAGAAAAAGCGTGCCGCCATCGGCTTGCTCAAATAGACCTGCATAGTCTTTGTCCGCCCCCGTAAAGGCCCCTTTTTTATGGCCAAATAATGTAGAATCTGCCAAGTTTTGCGCAAAAGCGCCACAATTGACGATTCTGATGGGTTTATTGGCCCTTAAACTTCCTTTATGGATGGCATGAGCCATTAATTCTTTTCCGGTACCCGTTTCACCTAAAATCAATGCAGGGACTTCAGCGGCGGCAATTTTTTGAGCTTTAACAATAAGGGCTTTCATGGCGGGTGATTGGGCAGTTAAAGCTGTAAACGCTGTGCTGTGCATGGATAAAGCACTGGCACTCGAGGCAATGTTCTTAGCGGCAGATTTGACATAGGTATGAATAAAATCGAGGGGGATATCCACCTCAATTAATTGATTATCTGGAGTGGTTTGTAAAAAGTGGGTATTGGGCTTTCCTTTACCTATAAGCACTGACAAAGTGGTCATGGTTGGCGTGCCGGATGTGAGGTTTATTGAAAGCGTTTGCGCTTCATCACTCAGTTTTGCTATCCAATGTTCGCTAGTTTTTGCAATTGACTGATAATCAATCGGGCTATTTATATGGGCTTTAAAGACTTGAATATCGTGAAAAGGACGCTGATTAATGGCCAGTTGTTTTTTTAAATAGCGTTCAAATTGTGGCCACAGCTGTTCATCTTTATTGGATAAAATAACTATTTTATCGAAGGGAATTTTGGATTTTATTGCCAAGGTTACAATTGCGGCGCCCTTGTCAGACTGCATGTTTTCAAGGTCTTTATTACCAAGCCAGGTAAGTAGTATGTTCAATGTGGTCACTCATCCATTAGTTTGTAAATAATATTACATCAAATAATTTTATTTACTACTAAGAAACGCAGCTATTAATCTTCTACGTACTCAATCACATCCTCTACTTTGCAACCAAAATAGTGACACAAAGAGTCGATGGCTTTGGTCGTCGTCGAGTATTCGTAGCTTGGGTTCATCATCTTAGATAAGGCCGTTCGATTAACACAAGCTGAATCTGCGACTTCCTGAAGTGTGATTTTTCTTCGCTCTCTGAATTCTTTTTCAGCAATTAACTCTTTGATTTTAAATCTAATCACTCAATTCCATCCTTAAAATACGTAAAAACATTGAAATGTTCCTTGTAAGAACATCGCCGCCATGCTTAAATGTTCCTATCAAGAACATTTTATCAAACCAAAGAACATTTCGAGGTATTTATGCCACAAACATTACTCAATGCAAAAGAACTTTCTCAAAGAATAAAGTTTAGCGTGCCTTATATCAACCATACATTGAAAGATAATGTTTTCATCGAAGGGGTTCATTACATAAAGCCATTCGGTGGTCGAAAAATTTTCTACATCTGGGAAGTAATTGAAAAGGAATTATTTAAACCAAGCTCCCCTGCTAAATTCATCATTCCAATGGCTAGAGGAGGTGTATGTCATGGCTAATATTCGTGCACGAAATGGTAAATTGTTATTTGATTTTACCTATCAGGGCGTTAGGTGTCGCGAACAGACCACATTGCTAGATAACCGGCTGAACCGTTCTCGTCTAATGGGAATGCTTAACACAATGGAAGCCGAGATAAGATTAAATAGATTTGTATTTAGGAATTATTTTCCATCAAGTCCACGATGCTCACATTTTGTCGATTCTGATGTGCTTATCGAGAACAATCTAGTCGAAGTACAAAAATACAGTGGATCAACATTACTCAGCAATATCCCCACATTCAGTTTATTTACCGCTGAATGGCTGGCTGAGAACCGGATACAGTGGAAAATTAGTCACTACAAGAATGTCGCTATGATATTTGAGCGTTACTTGATGCCTGAATTCGGGCATTTTCGTTTAGACGAAATCACCCGGCCACAGTTGATTAAATATCGGGCTAGTATCAGTGAACCGAAACGGAAAGGAAGGCAAGGTAAACTCAGTAATGACTGGATTAATCATGTTATGACTCCGTTGCGAGGGATCTTAAACGAAGCGGCTCTTCGTTTTGAGTTCCCAACGCCATTTACCAATATTAAGCCGTTAAAAATTGATAAAACGCCTATAGAGCCTTTCTCATTGGCAGAGGTACAGCTGTTTTTATCTAACGTTAGAGAAGATTTTCGTGACTACTATACGGTGCGTTTTTTTACCGCGATGAGAACTGCTGAGATCGATGGTCTTAAATGGCAATACGTCAATTTAGAGCGTGGTGAGATATTAGTTCAAGAGACTCTGGTTGATGGCAATGTCGAAACACCCAAGACATCGGCATCTTATCGCAGTATTCAATTGTCTCAACCTGTAACTGAGGCGCTTAAGCGTCAATTCAGCCTGACAGGGAGATTGACGTACGTTTTTTGTAACTCTAAAGGTAAGCCACTCGATCATCGAAATGTCACCAAGCGGATCTGGTATCCGGCGTTAACCGCTTTGAACCTCAAACGTCGTCGCCCTTATCAGACGAGACATACCTGCGCAACCTTATGGTTAGCCGCTGGCGAGAGCCCAGAATGGATTGCCAAACAAATGGGGCATAGCACGACCAAAATGTTGTTCGAGGTGTATAGCCGTTATGTACCCAATATCACAAGACAGGACGGCAGTGCTTTCGACCGCTTAGTAAAACAAATTCAGCTAGCTACATCAGGAGATCCCCATTATGAATAACGTTATATTTGCATGGGTTAAAGACATTAAAATCAGTGGTCATCTACCTACTGCTAACTGTGAATTTATTTCAAACCAAAAGACAATACATGCCATCACATCTGCAGATATTGCCAGGACATGTCAATTCAACTATGGGCTAGCTCAAATGAACATTACTCATGATAGCCGAGGTAATGTCGTTATCTGTGCGATGAAACCCATACTCACTCGTTACAGTGAAAATGAATATATTCAGTTAACTCAGCTACTGGGTTCGACAAAAGAGAAGTTGCTGGGTCGTTTTTTGAAGTTATTAAGCCTAGTGACTTGTCCTGAACTACAGCCCTTCGTCAATTTTATCTTTGAGAGAACAGACATTCTTAAGATATTTATCAAGGCCCAAGCCAGTTATCAGCATCACCATTCCTATGCCAATGGACTATTTGAACATAGCATAGAGGTCGCTGAGATGACCTATCACAATGCCAAACATCTACAGCATTCAGAAATCGAGTGTCAGACAGGACTGGTAGCGGGGTTATTTCATGATATTGGTAAAATTTATGCCATGTTAAACCAGCACATTGAACATTATGTGCCTGGCCCACATGAGAGCTACAACTTCGCGATTCTAGCTAAGCCTCTGGGTGAACTGGGCACCATCAACAGTAAGGTATTTGCTCTACTGAGCGACTTACTTGCTGCAAAACCCTATGGCCATAAAGTCCGCTATGCAATGGAATACGTACTTCAGCAAGCAGACCGCAGCTCTGCACAATCGGGGTATGTACGTGATCAGTTTAAGTCATTACCCGCCCACTATGATTTTAGAAAAGTCGGTGATTCTGTCATCCGAAGATTAAATTAAGTTGAGCAATCTTAATGATAAATGACGATAAAAAATGCTAATGTGACAACTGTTCCATCAGAGTTTCGTTGGCATAAACCTCAAAAAAGATCTACATCAATAGCTCAAAATAAGCAGCAAATGTAAAAAACTGAATATGCTTTGATGTCTTTGTATTCGCTTATATGAATTGTTAACTACGGCTATCTCTAGAAACCCATTACCATCATGCTTGCCTAAATAAAGCCCTTCACTCTCACTAGCAACGACAAATTTAGTGTCACTGAAACCATGTTCGATAAGCGTCTTCTTCCATCTAGCCTGGATAATATTAGACTTTTCAGGGGTTAGGTTTGCATTATGATAGCGAAAATTTAAATGCCTGGCTTTTAAATCCAACAATTGACATAGGCGGATAAACATTCTTGAAATATTTGCGTCTGGACAGCGTAAGGCGTAATTTTTACCGGGAACCGCATACCGCAAAATTTCTATCCCTAGGCGAATATTTTCTAAGGTCAATGAACCTTCACTAATGTTGTTATCCAATTTATTACATAAAAAGATAAACACACGTGTTGAATTAGCTAAATGTTTATTTTGTTGGATGTTAACAACTGAAACGTCTATACGCGGAAACTTAGGGATTAAGGGTAAGTGCCTACCTCTGCGAGGATAATTCTTATGAATAGTCTCGGCATTACTGAGTAACTTTTGTAATTGCTCTAATGGAACCACATAGTGCGCGGCAACTTCGATGGTGGATGATGTATGTAACGCATTTAATGCTTTGGCCCAAGTTAAACTACTGATAGTTAAGTCTGTTTTTATATTGACAGAGAAGTTCGCTAAACTTGGCATCACTAGGCTGACTGTTTGTTGAGCTGGTTTAACGGCAAGTTTGTGCATTACGTCCTGAGTGTAGTACGTTATGCGTTCAGCTAGACTCAATCCTGGTTCTAGGGGTTGCAGTGTCACACGACCCACGCACTCTGATGTAAAGTATTTTGTCAGTTCAAAGCGCGAATTGTGCTGCAGGTAATACAGTAGGTCTTTTAAATGAAGATAACTATTTAGCGTCGATTGCACGTCTTTATGGCCCATCATATGAGACAGGATAAACATTTTCTTGCGGGTGTTATCACTATAGCAAAGACGTGTTTGCAACCTTTTTAGATACTTTTCATCAAAAAACTCATCATTGAACAAGGTCAAATGTCGCCTGCCCGTCTCTATGATGCTGGCATTCAAACGACACCAGGTCCAATTAGCAAAACTGTGTCGTAAATGATGTACACGTAAACTTTGATCTTGGGTGTAATGACGCATTAAGTCTGTTATTAAGTCATAAGCCTGATTCACTCTTCTCTGATTATCAAATAGTAAGGTGCTATTCTTAGCCCCTGCTCCATGGATGATTCGATAAGTGTATCGCAACTTACTCAATGCCGTTTTCGGCCACAAAGCGTCTAAAGGTAACTCTCTTCTGGCGGAGGTCGTTTTTAATGTCCTATGTTTATTAGGTCTCACTGAAAGCTGAACATAATCAAAGTCGTTATGGGTTGGTTCAGTCAGAGAGAATGTAAAATCCCCCCAGGTTAACTTGGCGGCTTCATTTCGACGTAATCCACTGTAGAAACAGAAACACAAAAGAAAATAGGCATCGCGATGCACTAGACAATGTATCGATTGATGGTCTAAATAGGATAATATGGCTTGCACATGTTCATAGGAAATCAGGTTGCTATCTACCTCGCTGGAGCTCCCAAACACCTCAATATCAGATAAACATAAATCTCGAACAAAGCCTGAATCAATCAGAAACTGCGCAAAATAGTAGATATATTTTTTTCGCTGTGCCGAAGAAAAATGGTCAGCAGCATCATTTAATTTCTCAGCCCAATCCTCACCCGACAATAAGTAAATATCGCTTGTGCAAAAAATGATTAGAAATGGCCGGCTTAAACTTTTGACATAATCAATAGTTGTCGATACTTTTAGCCGCCGCTTGTGCGTACCACCTGTCTTTAGTAACGAATACAGCCATGCACATAAAATCCAAAAGTATGGATTACTCTTAGATGATTGTTGATCCAGAATGATTGCTATAGCCCCAAGACAATCGGCTCGAGGTTTGTTGCTATCTACAAGTTTACAGAGCTCGGTATATACCTTATCTAATTGTTCGAGGGTCTTTTCCATCGACACAAAAGAAGTTTTCTCGTTCGTGACAACGGACCAATCACGAAAAGCCTTGGTTTTATCAGAAATGGCTTCTGAAAGGTACGGTTCGGCGTTTGCATAAACTTTTCCTGTCAGGATACGTACAAACGCATGTGTGGGCAATGGCTGGCAAACGCCAGGTAACATGTACATACGATATTGAACCGGGCCATAACGGAGGACGTTATCAATTCGTCGCAGCACCCTTAGCTTCAATAGTGATATATCTGACCAATCGAAATACGATCCGTAATTAAGATAATGCACTAAAGCAGCTTTGAACTGACTGGGCTTTATTGCGAAAGACGCGCTATGGTGCACATTATGCCATTGCTGTAAAGCCATGACAGCCATATCACTTAGCACATAACGTGGCGAATTTATTTTGATATTTTGGCATTGCCAATAACAAATTCCTCCCACGTAGAATATGTCCTGTGGGTATTCAACCATAAGCTGTAAATGTTCAGTTTTCTCTATGTTCACTGTGTAATATAAGACGAGTAATAGTCTCCCCAACTTAGCCTTGTCATCTAAATCTCTATGAGGCGCTATCAACTCCCTGCTTAATTGAGTGTTAATGAGCTCGACTATGGGTAATTTTGTCAAATCTACCGGGGTCAACATCGGTTTATCACGTTTTAACGTGATGATTGAAGGAATGTTTGGCGAGTCTATGTCTAAGAACTTTTTGGCATAGTTGAGTATAGATTGCAGTATGAGAAGTTGTGCTTGTTTGCTTAGCACTTCAGGCTTCAATGCGGCAAGCACGTTTTCTAACTCTTCTGGTAAAAAAGCGTTATCAGAAAGTTTAATCTCCTTTTTTAGATGCCCGAGCAGATTGTGATAGGATGCAAAAAATTCGTTTTCAATTTTTTCTGACTTTTTATTTTTTACAGCAATAGATGGCGATATGCTGTTTAAAAATGCGGTGCGGCATTCTATGTATAATGGATGTAGCTTCCCCTCTTTTGATAGCTGGATTATGAAAGCACTGACTTTAGTGGTTGCCATCCTACCTCCCTGAATAACTTATCTAAGATAGGCACTAATTCATTAATGGCTTCGATATGGCTTAACGCTGAGTAATTTCCTATTGGTACTTCACCAGCTTGCCAATGACCCATTTGAAAGTTGATTAACTCAGGATCGACTCCTTGATCTAATAAACTACTTTTTAACCAGTGACGACCTGCATTGGCTGGTATAGAGTTTTTTTCCTTTAGTACGCTAATTAATTGTGAAGGAGACAAGCTGCGGGTAACAATTCCTGACTTTTGCTTTTGAAAGAAAAAAAATGGACCATGTTGACTGCGGGAGTTTCTTATCTTTGTATACCAAGCTGAGGCTTGTAAATTGTCATAGCTCAATACTTGCCGATCAACATCGATTATATTGTCTAGTTCGCTGCATAATTGTGGCATTAATAGCCGCAACAATCCGCGCAAACAGCCAAGATGCCGTCGATATTCGACTAATTGAGCCGTTAACACTGATGGGATTGCGACAATACGTGAATGAGTAAAGTCGCTATCGTCTTTGTCGCTTATTCCCATCAAATTAAAAGAAGGTAGAAACAAAGCCAAGGTAGGTAATGGATTCCAAGCCGCACGGTAGCCAGTACCAAATAGCAACATCCATGCTGTGTAAGCTACAAATACATTATGATAGGCTAAAATATCCTCTAACCTGTGTTGAGGTGTTGGGGATAACGCCTTTGTTTGCTGAGACAAATGGATTATCAATTGTTGGATAGTCGCTTGGGTTGGAGTAAACGTTGATCCTAAATATTGCTCTTCTTGCTGCCAGTATCTCAACTCAAATAGGCTGACTATTAATGGTTTTCCGCTGTAAACTGAAATCCCCTTTGCAACATCGTTCCAAAATTTCAATAACTGATCACAGCGCTTTTGATCGCTAACACTGGAATAACTGCGGGCGACTCGAGTGGTATACATATTAACTGCATAACTGAAATCAATATAAATGGGGTCTATCACATTTGTAGAGTTGATGTAATTGCATACGAAGTTGGTTAATCTTTTAAGACTTAAACGTCCACCACCAGAGTTGTCAGAAATTTTCGCCAGCTTTTGGGCCAATTTAGACTCAATTTTTTCAACGTCAACGTCCTCAATAAGATTGCCGACTAAACGTGCTCCCATGTGAATGGTGATTAATTTAACCAAAAAGTTTGGACACGCAGTAAAGACATCTTCAACCGTTTTTCTTAGCCCTATTTGGTTCAGACGAGGTCCTGTTGAGTGCGATAGAGGAAAACACCACCATCCATTTCCTCTAGGATCGATATAAAGACCTTGTTTTTTAGATGACAAATCACGAAACACACACAGATTTTTGACCTCTGAAACCGATTTACTGAGAATCAGCATAGTCCATAGAATTATTGCGGTTTCTCGAGTTGATCCGCGACGGCCATAAACCAATAATTTTTTAGCGAGCAGGTAGAGTTCGGCAGGCATCAATAACTGAGTATTTTGCATGCCGATGTTATGAGATCGTCTTACTCGGCTAGTAACATCAATTTCAGTCCGGTGCTTAACCATTGGATTAAAATTAATTGCAACGTCAAGCAACGCCGTTCTGTCTCGCTTTTCCGACATATCAGCATTAGCCATCACAAATGATTGCGACGGGTAGAAATCATCTTCGTCCAGACCTTCGCTATCTGGAATCATATTATCTTGTGGCAATATCGCAGATAAACCATCATCAGTCCCCACTATGGGGTCGGTAATCGGATCTCCATATCTCTTGGGTCCTCTATCTTTATCGCCATGTCCACGAGTACGGCTAATGGCGGGACACCAACTATTGCGAAAAAAATGGCGCAGAACTCTAACATGGGACGTCGGATAAATATTAAGTTTGCTATATTTTCCAGCAAAAATGCTATCGAGATTAGCTGCTATTGATTCTGGGCTATCAAGATGAGAATTCAATATGTGTACTCGACTAGCGTCGAACGTCTTATCTCCTAATTCCATCATTAATCGAAAATTACTGCATGCTTCCTCTTCTCTTGATGTCGTTTTAGTGGCAAATTCAGGATCAGTCAGCGAGTCAAGGGTATCAAAATACTGCTTGATGAAGGCGGCAAGTAACGCACAGGAATGGTAATCAACCTTATATTTCCAAGAACAGATCAAAAGCACATAAAATGGGCGTTCATGACACCATCCCTTACGATACGTGTTTCGATAAAACTCTTTGTTTATTGATAAATCGTTCACTACCATTTGGTGTGCATGGAAGGCATTATAAATGTAAGGCGCAAGACACAGCATTTTTTGAATAAAATTCGCTACTTCAGTAGAAACATTATTCACACGAGTAATTAACACGATTAATTGGAAAAAAGCGCTCAGATCATCAGGCGCATTGACTCGTTCTAAAAACTCATGGAGATCAGCTAAAATGGTCTCGGCATCGATCTCTATAGCGTTTATCTTACAATAGCCTTCTATGTGTTTTAGGACTTTTTGTTCAAGTATTGTCATTTTAACTTCACCGATTTAGTACTGATATGTAGCCATCGACATAGTTCAGTCTTTGTTTTAATCGATGGGAATAACGACTGCCATTCGGGGGAAAGAAATACTGATGGCTGATCTACACTCGTAAACAAATGGGGCAATGTATAGTTAATGGTATCGGCGCTAATATCCACAAATTCTTTTAACAGCGGCCTCACTACATCGTTCATTAAAATTAATCGTCTCAGTTGCGCCTTGGGTCTTCGAGACAGGATTAAACAAGGGACGCTTGAATCCACATTTTTAGCATATTTGGCCTTGCATAACTTCTGAAAAGTTAATAAACCTGATAACACCCGATAATGTCCTGCTTCGGTTTTATAAACCAAAAAGGGGGACTGGTAGGCATCGAGTAAAATTGTCGCTGGCGATTCGAATGAATCATCTGAGCATGGTTTCAATGAGCTAATTAAATTAAAGCTCTTAGCAAATTCCTCCACATCTTTATCAAGAGTGGTCAACTTCAAGTCGACTCTCTCTAATTGAACACCTTCAAGAAGCTTTTCCAATTCGCGCCGTATGGTTTCAACTTGATGATTCATCTGCAAACCTACCCTTTGATGGAATAGTGGTCAAAAATGACATTTACAGATTGTGCCTAAAGTGTGCCGAAATCAAGTAAATAAATGCTTGAAAATACGCCAAAACACCTAGCAAAGTGAGTTTTAATTTAAACTTTATCCATATAAAACATATATTTATGGAAATAATGCTAAAGTGGCTTTTATCTAATTAATGAATATTAACGTCTTGACATGGTAGGGGTCGGTGGTTCGAGTCCACTCGGGTGTACCACTCTCTTCACAGAGTATAAAACGTGAAAATAATACAATACACCCGTAGCTCAGTTGGTTAGAGCACTACCTTGACATGGTAGGGGTCGGTGGTTCGAGTCCACTCGGGTGTACCATTTCTTATTCTGCATTTCATCTATTCGCCTAGTTAGTCATCCAATTATCAATAAAAAATTAAATCAAACCGTCTTTAAAACACATAGTTATGTCCTCTATCGCCTCTATATTTTTGATTTAATTAAAGTCAACCCCAGAAAATCTACACTATTCAACATCCAAAACGTAGTACCCCCTACTAAACCCAATATTGGCAGTAGAATTGTTGCGCCCTCTTCAATCTTTTTAAACTAGCCGCCTAAAAATCTCTGACTAAGTACGGCATCGAACAGACACTCGAAGGTCAATGTCGCAGAATCATGCATTCATCGTCTGTTCGTTAAAAATAGCGTTAAGACAATCACCTGCAATTATCATAATCGCTCTATAGTGAGCGATCCCATCAGCATTTAGCGAGGAACTCCCAATGTCGAATGAAGGCTTTCATGAATCCATCACTGAACTCACAGATAAAACCAAGGACATGCACAGTGTAGTGGCACACTAATTTTGGCCACCTAAATAGAGGTGATATTATTACCTCGTAGATGACTTTAGGTGAATACATGAGAGCAACAACCAGAAAAACATTTAGTGCTGAATTCAAACTTGAAGCAGCCCAATTAGTCCTCGATAAAAACCATAGCATCATCGAAGCTGCAAAGGCGATGAACGTAGGTAAGTCCACTATGGATAAATGGGTGAGACAGTTAAAACTAGAACGCCAGGGTGGCACACCAAAAGCATCTCCGATTACCCCAGAACAAATTGAAATCCGTGAACTGAAGAAACAAATAGCGCGTCTTGAGGAGCATAATCTAATCCTAAAAAAGGCTACCGCTCTCTTGATGTCAGACTCGATGAACAATTTACGCTGATCAGCGCACTCAAGCAGAGCCACTCTATTCTCACAATTTGTAATGCATTCAAAGTGCATCGAAGTAGCTATAAATATTGGCTAAAAAGAAAAGAACATATCGATGCTGATTTTACAATTTTATGCAGTGAAGTGAAGGCCGCGCATCGTATTAGTCATGGCTCTGCCGGTGCTCGAACGATAGCGCAATTAGTGACTAACAAAGGGATCTGTCTCAGTCGTTATCGAGCCCGTAATCTAATGAAAAAGCTTGGGTTATTGAGCTGTCAGCAGCCTAAACATTCTTATAGGAAAGCTGCACAAGAGCATGTAGCGATCCCGAATACGCTTAATCGACAGTTTGCCGTAACTCAACCAGATCAAGTGTGGTGTGGCGATGTGACGTATGTTTGGGTCGGTAATCGTTGGGCATATTTAGCGGTTGTTCTAGACCTGTTTTCCCGTAAACCTGTTGGGTGGGCTTTGTCATTATCACCTGACAGCGAGCTGACCTGTAAAGCCTTGAAAATGGCATTTGAGTTAAGGGGGAAACCTGAGAATGTGATTTATCACAGCGATCAAGGTTCACATTACACAAGCTTGAAATTCAGACAATTAATATGGCGTCTTCAGATTGAGCAAAGTATGAGTCGCCGCGGGAATTGTTGGGATAACGCACCAATGGAGCGTTTCTTTAGAAGTTTGAAATCTGAGTGGATACCCGCCAGTGGTTATGGGAATTTTACAGAAGCAGATAAAGAGATCACAAATTACATCACTGGATATTACAGTGAGACCAGACCCCATCAATATAATGGTGGGTTAACGCCAAATGAGTCAGAACGTTTATATTGGAATGACTCTAAAACCGTGGCCAATTTTACTTGACCACTACAGATACACCTATTGCTCACAAATAAGCATTCAATCTGGTTGTTTGTGCGAGCGATTTGCACGAGAAAACGCCTTTAGTTACTAAGCTGCCGTTGTTGTAATACCCATTTCTGCATGTATTATTTCGCCATTTAGCTCACTTCATACAACCTTGCTGAATACTAGCGTGCAAAGTTTATCACTACGGGCTTAGTGACTTTTATCATTATCGTAAGGACGACACTTGATGTGGCCTTAACAAGCGATCTCGCGTGTAAAGTCATTTAGGAATATGGGACCTTTAAATGCCAGTATCGCGAGCACTGCTGTGCTAGAAAAACGAGCGATGCCAGTCATTTCTAAACGACTAAAAACATCACTCATTATTTGTTTACATTGAAATGACGACTCAATATTGAGGTATCACATCACTTAGGGTTTATAACTCAAATTTTACCGAGTAGAAGGAGTATAACGAGGATAAATACCACCAAACCTAATCCACCGCTTGGTCCGTACCCCCAGCTTTTACTGTGTGGCCACGTCGGTACCGCACCGATCAACATCAGAATCAAAACAACCAATAATATTGTTCCTACCGTCATGAGAGTCTCCTAGACATTATGGATATCACTCGAACCAGAAATCTTAATCAATATGACTTTAGCACTACAGACTTAGACCCTTTTAAAAACTCACATAAAGTAGTCATACCTTATGCTTAAGGTGCTTACTTAATCGTAAAGCCTCTTACATTAACTAGGTTTGTCGACATCCTTAGCCGCTTCTTTTACATTACCCATTGTTTTTTGAGTTTTACCTTTTATCTGCTTCTGAACACCTTTTACCTGTTGTTTGGGGTTTCCAACTATCTCACCTATTTTTTGCTGCGCTTTGCCTGCAGCATCTTTTATTGAACCTTCTATCAAGTCTTTGTTCATGGTCAATTTCCTTTTGAAGTTGTTGATATAATGTTTAAATAATAAGTGCTCATAATCTGTTCTGAGCCAGGGTTGATTTTTAGTGAATATCTTAATGAGTAAATGCATTAGTAAAACTAGGTTAAAGGAAAGTAATATCGATTTATTAGTGTAAGATTTCACTGGCAATGCTTTACATCAAGCACATAGTATCAATTTTGATATTAATAATGATGCAAAATGAATTCTAATATAGGAATGATTTATCGCCATATTGAACTTTATCTTGCGCGAAAATATTTGAGTGTGCGCCATAGTGGACATGTCACTGTGAATTTGAAATTAGTTACGAATTACTTTTGTTGTCTATTATCTAACTATTTTGTAGGCTGTGGACTAAGGCTGTAGCCGAGTCATATTAAAAATATCATAAAATTAAATAACAGCAATTATATTTATTAATGTGAATATCAATGGTTGAAGACATATCAATCTAAACCTATAACCAAACTTATACTTTCTTTAAAAGTGCGTCTGTGCGATAGCGTACAGACTGTATCAATGTAGTCGCTCACAAATCTCAAAAAATAATCCACACTAAACCAACAAACTAAATACACTTGATATGACTAATGTAAATATTACTTCTAACTAGATTTCAATATGGCTTTTAACGCATGTGGTTCTATTGTATAGCTAATCCCGCTATATATCAGTGTACCATCAACGCTTGTGATGAGTTAACTCCTTAACTACTGAATAAATACAGAGCCTGCCTGGACTGTACATGCTATAAATCGTCAATTTGTTTCATGTTACGTGCCAGCAACCGCTTTTCTGCTTCTTCAAGAGACAGTATATTGCTAAGAAATTCAGTTACGGAAGGTGCAGAACTGCAATTTTGTAGATATTCAAACAGTCCAACAATATTTTTATGATATTCTAGTGTGGCTATTGCTATTTCATCCGTATCCATCTTCTCAAACGGATGCTCATCTGTTAAATGAATAGGTATGGCCGTTTTTTCATAGAAATGTCGACAATAAGTGTTAAGTGCATTGCTATTGCTATTGCCATTATCCTCGAACTGTCTGATGACCCGTTCCATTTTTTTCTCGTGAGATGAAATATATTCCAGCAGTAATTCGCTCCGCTCGCTATCATTTTCCAGTGCGCAATGTGCCGCAAACACATGCAGCTGTTGGTGGATATTTTTAGTCCATTGCATAACATCATAAAGCGTTTCAATTTGCATATTTATCCTCAGCATAAGGTTATTAATGATGAGTATACCCGTTTTTATTCATTGACTCTGTTCGTTGCCGCACTGATTGCGAACAGTATAATGCCTGCAAAAAATAGGGAGAAACTGCTAACCTAATGTGTTGTCCTACCATGACTTGGTTGAACCACATCATTCTTCCACTTTCAGGCGATAACTGTATTGGATTTTGGTACGAAGCAAAGGTTGGCTTAGTCCAACATCTATAGATATCAGTGCTGAGTCGTTAATACGAACTAGCACGAGCAATCAAAACATTAGCAATAATAGAATATGCAGGAGAAGTAGCCGATCACTCGGCTACCCTGTTTAGCGGAAAACTTAAAAGCGGTAATTAAAACTCAAGGTCACATTACGTGGCGTGCCATAGTGATACACGCTATAAGCTTCGGACATTGAGGATGAGGCTGACATATAAGCGTAGTATTTTTCGTCTAATAAATTCTCCACATTAAGTTGCAGATCCATATTATCGGCGAGGTTATAACGGGCCATCAGGTTAACGAGGGAGTAAGCTTCCTGATCTATTTTTACTGTGCCGCCTTCAGAGTAACTGTCACTTTGCCAATTAATACCACCACCCACGGTTAACTCAGGCACATAATCGACAAACTGATACGTGGTAAATAGCTTAAACTGTTTACGTGGGCTTGTGGTTGCCATGCTGTTTCCTTCCACATCTTCTGCGGTAAACTGAGAATAGCCAGCTGTGATATTCCAACCATCAATCAACTCACCCACCACTTCTAACTCGAAACCTGTACTTTCAGTACCTTGAGCAGCTTTGTAATTAGTAACGGGTTTGCCATCAATTATGACTATTCCATTTGGCGTTGCTAGGTTGTCTTGATCAATTTTAAATAGCGCGACAGTTGTGTGCAGACGATCGTCAAGATAAGCACTCTTCAGACCAATTTCATAAGCTTTACCTTTTAATGGGTCGAGATACTCTCCATAAGCATTAGTCACATTTTGCGGATTAAATATTTCGGTATAACTCACATAGGCACGATGTTGCTCACTAATGTCATATAAGGCACCGACATAAGGTACAAACACCCCATCATCACCAAAGTTGGTATCAGTGCCGTAGCTCACTCCTTCACGATTCCAGCTGGAAATCCGGCCGCCAGCAATGATTTTTAAGGCTTCAGTAATGGTGAAACGGGTTGCAGCGTAAAAACCTTTTTGCTCAGTGTCCATCTGCAGCTGACGATTGGCGTCCGTTGACCATTCAGGCTCAGCAAATGCATTGCTTTGCCATTCGTAAAAGTTATCTACGGGCTTGTTGTCGTAACCGCTCATATTATCCCGAATGGGTTCAAAGGTATCGGCATAGGACTTTTGTTTACTGTATAAAGCACCGACGACAAACTCATGTTCACGATTAAACAGTTGATAATCCCCTTTTAACTGTAAATCGAAATTATCTGAGTTGCTCTCACCGTGGCTGTGATAACGCTGACCACTTAATCCTGCCCCCGTTTCTTTATCAAGCAAACCAGACATGTAGATCATTTTAGTGGTGGTTTCATACTCCATACGGTTGTAGTTCGCCACCAGTTGCCAGCCATTGTTGAAATAATGATTGAGGTTGGCAAAGTAGTTTACGTTGGTGGTTTCCCAGCGACTCCAATCTGCTGCCGTTGTAGCAGAAACATCCCAATCGGTAGGTGTGCCATCGCTGAATACGGCTGGTAATGCTCCCCACATGGCGCCTTTAGGATTATTGTTGTTGTAACTGCCCCCCACGCGCAACATAGTGTTATCTGTGATATCAGTATCGATAACACCGTAAAGAATGGTTTTGCGGTCTTGATAAAGTTCTTGATATGAATCGCTATTGACGTATTTAGCAACCATACGACCGCGCACACTACCACTTTCATTGAGGCCATTGGAGACATCGGCGGTGATCTGTTTTTTATCCCAACTGCCCGTTGCTACATCGACATAACCCTTCAGGTCGCTGCTATCGGCATGTTTACGAACTAAATTAATCGAAGCAGAGGGATCTCCGGCACCTGTGAGTAAGCCAGTTGCCCCCCGCACCACTTCAACTCGCTCGTAAATGGATACATCAGAAACGGTTTCACCAGCATCACCACCTAAACTCCAAGATAAAGGTACACCGTCAATTTGGTAATTTTGCACTGAAAATCCGCGAGCATTGAAACCATTACGCACATTGTCAGTTTTAGATGACGATAAACCTACCGCATTATTAACGACATCAACGACGGTATTAAGCGCCTGATCTTGAATTCGTTCAGCGGTTAAAATCGACACTGACTGCGGTGTTTCCATTAGCGACAATCCAAGCCCTGTGGCGGTATCGATTGTTTTGCTAACAGTGTATTTACCCATCACTGTGATTTTTTCAATATTTTGGTCTTGTAAATCAGGAGTTGACTGCTCCTCGGCTAAAACCAGTAAAGGATTTAAGGCCAAAGCAACAGCCGCCGCAAGAGGAAGAAGATTAAATTGCATAGTTAGTTGGATAGTTTATTTAGAGTGGCAATACGGTAACACTATTGCGAATCACTTTCATTTGTATTTTAGTGATTCGGATAACATATTTGCTATTGACTCATGAAGGACAACGCAACTTGGTGTTTCATGCAATTGAAACTTGCCATTTAAGAGAAAGCTCACAGCAAGAAAAGTGATTTTTTAGCCGTATTTAAGCCCAGATGCTTAACCTTTAAAAAACAACCCCTTAGCTTGTCACTCTAAGAGGTCGTCTTTGCTGTCTGGGCTTTAGGTTTTAAACTTGTTTTAAGGTGATTTGTACTACTGCACGAGTATATCAGCGGGCAGTGGCCATTTTCCGACTTGCCACTCACCTTGCCAATTCTCTATCGAAATCCACAGACTTTCGTTCGACGTTAAGGTTTTTGACGAAATCGCGTGCACATGCTGGCCATGCTTATTACCGTGTATAATGCCATTTTCACTGCGCTGTAAGTCTGCGATAGGCAAAGCTTGAGTTCCAATATTGGCGTAGCCTTGGCGTATATTGGCTATATCTCCTTTTTCAAAAACCAACATAAAATCTTTTACGTAATCATCATGATGCACGTAAGGCGCGTTAAGGTCTAAGGGTAAAGGCGCAATGGTAAACTCGCCCAACTGCTGAGCCTTCCATGCAGGAGGAAATGTGGGTGTTAACGACTGATATAGAAATAATATCGGTAGGAGTAGAATTAACCCACTGAGTTTATACTTATTTCTTAGCCAGAAGCTTGAGTTAGTAACAGCCATTAACATCCCTCCTCTAGGACTTCAGTTGCTGTGTTTTGAGCGCTTGCATTTTTAAATGCTCGCAGATTGCGCAATCCCCACATCATAAATCCTGTAATCGACATACCCGATAGAATTAATCCAAAAATAAACCAAATGATTTTTGTCCAAATACCGCCTAAGGTGCCGTAATGCAGAGGATCGGCAATATGCATTAGGGTTTGCATGCCCGTCATCGTCTCGGGTGAGGTGGCACGTGCAACCTCCCCTGTCCAAGGATTAATACTGAGGTTATATGAATACTGATCGTAGAAAATATGATCGCCGCTACCGCTCAGGTGATACATGTCTCGATTGTGTTCTGGTTGCATCACATAACTTGGCTGAAAATCTGGAAAACGTGTTTGCGCTAGCGTTAAGGCTTGTGCAAATGACACGCTCGGAGCCAGCTTCCCTTCATTTTCATGGACGTAGGGCAATTGTTCTACGCCGACCAATGGCGCATGGGCTTCTATATCAATATCCGCATGCCAAAAAATGGCTTGGGTTAAATACCATAACCCCGTCACGGCCATGATGGCGATAAACCAAATAGACCAAACACCGGACAATTTATGTAAATCAGCTAATAACGTCTTTTTCCCTTGATTGAGTCGCAGCTTAGGTGCAAATAAACTCCGCCAAAAACGTTTATAGACAATCAATCCAGTGACTAAAGACGCGAGCATGAACAGCGCCATCGAACATACGAGGTAATAGCCAAGGCTGTAACTGCTTTGCCAGGGAAATAGTAACCATGCATGTAACGATCTGATAAAGCCCACAAAGGTCATACCTTCATTGATCTGTTGGATCTCACCTGTGTATTGATTCACATAGGCCATGGCAAAGGGCTTATCCGCATCACTGAACATCACCACATTCACCAAATATGGCTCTAAAGTCATAGCGCCAGTAACCGCCGCACTTGGGTAGGCTGTCTCAACAATTGTCATCAACTCGCTGACTGGTTTCTCCGGTAAATCATTAGGATTCAATGCTCTGGATGCAGGATTCGTGAGCCAAGTGATTTCATGACTTAATACCGCAATCGTGCCCGTCAAACAGATAAAACAAAATAACAACCATATTGGGAGCGACACCCAACCGTGCAACATAAACCAGAACCGGTTACTGATCTTCGCCATTTGTGACTTTCCTAACACTTATCTAATGCCGAGAGTGTAAAGGTAATGCAAATTGTTATCAATACGATGTACCGGTAATTGTTTTCAATTAGAATGCCGGTCACAAAATACTATGATGGGGAATCATGATGCATAAAACGTTATTAGCTACACTCATTTCAGGCCTGTTATTTGCCTCGAGTTTGTACGCTGAAGAGACAGAATCCGACGCCAATATTGAAGTGATCAGTATTAAAGGAAGTCGTTTAGATAAAGCAGCGACTGCAACGGGATTACCTTTAACACTGAGAGATACACCACAGTCGGTTACGATTATAGATCAAGAGTTTATTCAGAGTTTTTCACTTAACAATGTCGCCGACTTAATGTTTTTAACACCGGGTATTTCGGCTCAAAAAATAGAAACTAATCGGTACTTTTTTAGTGCCCGCGGTAATCCTATCACTAACTTTCAATTTGATGGCGTGCCAGTTAACTACTCAAGTTTCTTTAATGATGCTTCGACCGATACCGTTATCTTCGATCGCGTTGAAGTGGTGCGGGGCGCAACGGGATTATTAACCGGAGCAGGTGAACCCTCTGCCGCCATCAACCTCATTCGTAAACGTCCAAAGTCATCACCTGGTGGTTATCTCAGTGCCAAACTAGGTTCATGGGACAGTTACCGTGTTGAAGGCGACAGTTCAGTCGACATAACAGATGATGGTGACGTTCAAGCGAGATTTGCAGCTGCCTATGAGAAATCTGACAGTTTTACCGATCTTGCTGAGGATGAAAACCTGCAAATATATGGCGTTGTTACTGCACGATTAAGTGACAGTACTTTATTCACTTTAGGAGCGGATTATAGTGACCGCGATCCTAAAGGCTCCACTTGGGGTGCGCTGCCACTCTTTTATGCCGATGGCAGTCTAGCCAATGACCTCCCCCGTTCAACGACCACTGCGGCATCTTGGTCCAGTTGGAAGCGTCATGGCACGAACGTTTTCTCTACTTTAGAACACAGCTTCGATAGTAATTGGGAGCTCAAACTCGACATTGAACATCGCGAAGACAAAATGGATGGCCACTTATTATTTTTGTATGGCGCCCCAGATAAAACCACAGGTTTGGGTATGAGTGCATCGCCCATGATCTACCAGTCAAGCCGTAAGCAGGATGCTGCGCGATTATTTGCTTCAGGTCCATTCGAATTATTTGGTCGAGAACATAAACTGACAACCGGCCTACTCTATTCAAAACAAGATATTAGCGCTGACTCTTATTACACCACAGATACCTTGAGCGTTGGTAACTTCTTCGAGTGGGATGGCTCGATTGCAGAACCAAACTACCCATCAACCCCCACTACTCAAGAGACTGAAGAGATCCAGAAAGGCGCCTATATCGCCACTCAACTCAGTCTGCATGATCAGCTGACTCTATTACTGGGGAGTCGTATTAGCCAATACAGAATCGACCCAGGGTATGAGCACAATGATGTCATCACCCCTTATGCGGGACTCGTGTATGACATCACTAACAGCGTCTCAATCTATACCAGTTACACCGAAATCTTTCAGCCCCAAGACGCAAAAGATGCCAATAATAAACGCCTAGATCCGACAACCGGCAATAATATTGAGCTTGGTAGTAAAGCTGATTTCTTCGACGAAAGACTCACCGCCAGTGTGGCAGTATTTAAAGTTCAAAAAGAAAATGTGGCAGAAAGAGATCCTAATTTTAAAGATCCACTTCCAGATGGCAGCTTTCCAATGCGCGCAGTGGATGGCACCAGCAACCGTGGTTTTGAAATGGAGTTAACCGGAAGGCCGACGGAAGATTGGGATCTGTACTTCAGTTACACCTACAGTGAGTCTGAAAAAGCCAATGGTGAAGCCTTTGGTACGCATTTGCCTAAAAACTTAGTACGATTATCTACGCTTTATCATTTTAATGGTGCTCTCGAAGATCTCACATTGGGTGGTAACTTAAGCTGGCAGAGCAAAATTTATGTAGAAAATGCAGGTCCTAACGGCGCAAGCTCTGAACAAGACAGTTACTTCATTGCCAACCTGATGGCGAGTTATCAAATTACTGACGATGCCATTGTCCGCTTGAATATTAGAAACGTGTTTGATGAAAAGTACTACTCCAGTATCGATTTCTACGATCAAGGGTTCTTCGGCGAGCCGAGAAATGTCGAACTTAGTCTGAGCTACAATTTCTGATCATCTTACTCACTAGGGATACCGCGCAGCGCTTTTATGCGCGGCATCCCTAAGGCAGCACTATCATGTGTTAAAACATCATCCGGTAAACGACAGAGGATTAAGCCTTTGGGCTCAGGGAGATATCCATTACAATGAAGTTCATTTTGAGTCCGTGAAACAGATATTCAGCCTATGCCTAAGTCTCATACCCACATGCACCAACATTTGCAGATGCCATATTCGCGGGTCGATCTTCACACGTTGGCGCATCAACTTGCCCTCAAGCAAGTGACCATTATTGGGAATGCTTCTGGCAATTGGCAGCCAGCGACTGCAGGTACGACATTTATCTTTAACGGCACGCAATGGCATGAGAAAAGTACTCAAAATAATCTGATAGTGAATATCGCTAACGGCGGTTTTGCTGAGTCAAAATATGCCTTTGTGGTACAAGGTCACCCGCAAAGTGATTTGCTTACCCAAGCGTTGACACAGGTTGCGATTGAATTAACGCCCAAACTTGGCTGTTGGCCTTCATCTGGCCTAACCACAATAATGCTGATGCAGCAGTTATCTCAGCATGTGCAAGTGCAAGTGCAAGTGCAGCGGATGTCGCTGTTTCCGAGTTTAGCAAGGCCCAATGATTTACCGCCTGAAGACCACTTACCTTGTATGGTGCATAACTGGTTAGGCGAACGGCGGATTGCGCAGACGCTCGCGCCCACACTTGACTGGCCGGAGTTCACCTTGCCAGCAGTTTGTTTAGCAAACTTAGCGGCAGTCAATAAAGCGCGTGGTTCCCAAACTTCAATGATGATGAAAACGGGCAATCCTTTTGATTTACTTGCGCGTTTACAAGAATCAACCCCATCGGCAGATATGCCACATTCCGCAAAAAACATACAACTCGATTGGTTGATTACGCTGGCTCATACGCCTATCGACGTTTGGCTAAAATATGCGGATTTAAAACAAGTTATCAATGCCGAAGCATTATTTTTTAATCACATGCCAGAATCAAAACCCAGCTATTGGTATTTAATGGATACTAAGGCGTCCCAATATCTCGATGCTATCCGCCACAGTTTGGCCTATTGCTGGCAAACACATTCGGCTAAGACAAGGACTGACTCACACCTCCTCTAATCATTAACAGTTAGACTTGCCAACCAAGCTTGTACTCGCATCACACTGCCATTTACCGTATTTTGACGTACTTTCAAAAGATTATAATCAGCCAAGCGGATGTTTACTCGATGCCATTCCTAGTGGCTCGAAGTAATTGATCAAAGCGTTAAAAATCACTTTTCGGTGGGCTTCATCGGGATAAGCGCCCTCCTTTGCCATTGCTGAAAAGCGTGTCCCAGACACTAAATACGGATTCGAAATCGCATCATAGGATTCAATACAGGCTTCAAATGCCCGCGCCATCATTTCAGTTGGCCGTGCGAAGTACTGCATGCCATGTTTTTTGTCTAAGGCAATCGCTCGGCGCACATAATCATGGGGCTCATCGCCATCACCACTCAAAAACGTTACCTTGAAGATCTCTGATAAGCGTGCATTCAGTGGATGTTCTATGACGGGCAGATCCGACAACCAAAGATCGCTCGCGCATTGAAACCGCTTAGACGAAGATTTGAAGGACTTAGCGGCAATATAGTGGTCAAACGCATGCCAAAATTCGTGGGCTAAAGCGCCAGCACCGGCATTTTTTGCCAAGGCCAATTCCCGAGTCGCGGGCGCATAATGGGCCTGAACGCCTTTTTGACCGCCATGACCAAAAGCCAGACTCACGGTTTCGCGCAGACCTAACGTCAAAGGTGGCAACTTTAAGATAAAGGCCAGATCGGCGAGCGAATCAAACACCAGATCCGCAGCAAGGCGCGATTCATCCCGCGTAACCCAGCGGCCAACACGTACATGACTAAAACCAAAGGTTTGTTTAACATCAAGAAATGTCACCTGCTCACCAAATCGGTAATCGGGTCCATGGCGGGTATATTGCTGATTGATTAACACAGTTTCCCTTGAGTACTAATGCACTGAATGTCGAATGCTTTGTTTAGCTGGGCTTGTGGCGAGGTAACATCACCTCGTCCCATATTACCGCACGATTCCGCCCGAGGGTTTTAGCGTGATAGAGTGCTTTATCGGCCTCGGCCACCAGCTTTTCAGCATCCGAGCGACACTGACTTCCGGTTCCCACGGGCAATCCAACCTGCTCCACATCTGCAATATCAGTAGTATTATCAATGCTATGGCAAATAATCACAGGGGTTAAGGCGCTGACGCCTGCTGAAAATTGATATTGAAAATCAGCCACGATTGCAGAAATGTCCTCATTGGCAAGGGATGACATCATACGCATTACGATTTTTTTAGCTGTATCAACCGTGGTTTCTGGCAGTAGCAGTGCAAACTCTTCACCGCCGAGGCGGCCAAAAATATCGTAGGGACGCGTTCGAGTGCTGATGAATTGGGTAAAATGTTGCAATATCTTGTCACCGACTTGATGGCCGTAGCGATCATTAACCAGTTTAAAATTATCGATATCCATCATCACTAGGCATAATGGCAACTGTAAGCGACCCAAGCGTTTGATTTCATGTTCTAACTGCTGAAAAAAGTGCCGCCGATTGGCAATCCCCGTTAACTCATCGGTGAGCGCGAGGCGATTTAATTCAGTCTGCGCATTCCTAAGGGCAAATTCGACCTGTTTTAACTGAGTGATATCCGTGCAAACAATCACCATATCGCCATTGTGATAAACCTGTTCCGAGAGTTGTAACCAGCAGCCATCCACCAGATCCACTTCAAAACGTCGAAAAGCCGATTTACGTTGATTGGTATGAATCAGTTCGAGCCATTCCTCTATGGTTTCATGCTCAATTTTCGGTCCCTGTTTATGGGTAAAGGCAAAGCGCATCATGTCGTCAAAATGCTTGCCGACCATGTCTTGATCAACAAAACCAAACATTTTCGCAAAGGTATTATTATAAAAGATAAAATAATTATGCTTGTCTAACACCGCTAGACCATTCTCGCTCAGCCGCAAAGCTTCCGTTAAAAATGGGTAAACCAATTCAAGGGGTTTCTTATCCATCGGCATTCCTAGCAGTGACACATTTAAATTAGAACTTAGGTATGTTTAGCGTAGCAGTGTTCTGAGCGGATCACAGCGCTTCTACCTTAGATTACACACTAACCGCAAAGGTATTTGCACCATTGCTGTGCAATTCGATGAAGTCAGCTAATGTGATTTCAAGATTACATTCAATGCATTGATGATTTACTCTTTTACCGCTAATTTGCTGAGAAAGACTTCGGCACTAAAAGGTTTCTGCATGAAATGCACCTCAGGAAACGACGCTAACTCGGGAATATCATCGCAGTCATTCGCGGAGAGCAAAAAGAAACGACAGCGATGTTCAATAGGGCTATCACTCACCAAGTTTTGTAATACTTGCTGCATCTGCCTGACCAGTTGTAAACCGTTCATGTCTTGTAAACGATAATCCACAATGACAATCTGTGGCAAATGGTTAACCAACATCTTCAGTGCTTGCTCTGTATTATCAGTACTGAAGGTTTGAAAATGATAGTGCTCCAGCATGGCGCGACAAATTTCAAGATTAAACAGATTGTCATCTATGATCAGCACTTTTTGTTGATCATATTGAAGTGTTAATCGTTCTTTCACTGCGCTGAGCTGACAGGGGAAATGCAGTAACACTGTGGTACCTTTGCCCTTTTGACTGCGCAGCCTAAACCGACCGCCAATCTGCTCAAGCAATCGATTACACGTATAGAGCCCGAGTCCCATACCCGATGTCGCGGCAATAGGTGAGTTAGCGGCGTGCATAAAGGGATCGACTAAAGCGCGCTGCGCTTCCTTTGACATACCATCGCCAAAATCGCGGATCAGCACCCTAAGCACAGCGCGCTGATTTTTAGCATTCGCTTTAAGGTGTAAATCCATATAGCAATGCACTTCGCTACCCGTACTGTATTTGAACGCATTATTGATAATGTTGGTCATGAGTTGGAATAACTTAGTCCCATCGAGTTCGATAAACTTCGGCAAAGACTCACTTACTACAATGTGTAAACGTTTGCCGGAGGTTGCACTAAATGCACGATAATAGTCCTGAATATTGCCCACATACTCGTGTAAGTTCACCGAATGTAAATTCAGTTTTAACTGCCCAGCTTCTGCCTTACTGTAATTTAAGGTATTTTCGGCAACCGAATAGAGTAAGTTGGCAGACCAGGCCATTTTATCGACGATTTTATCCAGTTCCTCCGGTTGTGACAGGGCTTTTTTTAGCATGCGACTATAGCCAAGAATGGCATTGATTGGGGTGCGGATCTCATGATTAATGCTCGAAAGCACGGCTAATTTAGCGCGATTGTCGAGCTTAATTTGCTCCACAATTTGCTGATTTTTAGACTTAAAGTACAAAAGGAAGGACAACACTATGCCAAGGGCTGCAATCAGTAGGATGATCACGATAAGCTCGATAACTTCTTTTTGTGGCACTTGATATTGTACCTGTAAACTCACTCGGGTTTGATATTCAGGGATCGCTAAGGTTTGGCTATCAGAGTAATTAAATAATGAAAATAGGCCGCTGGCTAACTTAAGAGTGCAGGATGAGTTTTGCAGTAACGACTGCTCAAATGACTGTTCAAATTGATAGGTAATGCAAACGCCCTGCTCTTGTTCGATTCGCGCGAGTATCCGCTGATGAGAAACGGCATAAACGAGATAAGGCATATTAGGCTTATCAATGGCCACCACAGCCAAAGTGTAATTGGCAAGGCTCGCCTTAAGCTCCCCTTTAGGATCCTTGACTAGCTCAAACTGTTTAAGCTCAGTAGCCATCGTTTTATCTGAGATATAGGCCAGTTCAAGACTGGGGGTCAGCGTAAAAGCGACGGCAGATTTGATTTTAAGTAAATCCTTGGCAAAAATCTCAAACTCCTGTGACGTCACCTTACTCGACGCGTGGAAAAAAGATTTCAGCGCATCCAACATGATCTTATGTTGTAGGAACATATCCCGCGAGGAAGTAAAAACCGCCTGCGCTTTTTTATCGTAAATAGCGTCAAACTCATACAGCGAGTGGGACAAGGTTAGCCACAGCACTAATATTGTGACCCATAAGCCACTGAACATATTGATGCAAGCACTGTATTTAACGCTCATTGACGTAATCCATTACGACATTAAGCAAATCGTTTAGCTGATGTTTAAACTGTTCTTGATCGCAAGAATTAGCCATAGGCACGGT
Source organism: Shewanella sp. DAU305 (assembly GCF_026802235.1). NCBI lineage: Bacteria > Pseudomonadati > Pseudomonadota > Gammaproteobacteria > Alteromonadales > Shewanellaceae > Shewanella > Shewanella sp. DAU305. The sequence continues at coordinate 2,885,366 of NZ_CP113808.1, read as the reverse complement.
ATTCTTAAGCTGCAAATAGCGAGCAATCCCCACGAATTGATGTGTTAGGGCCTCGATACTGTCATTGGACTCACATTTTTCTAGCTCGAGTCGCATACGCTGCAACTCTGCGATAAGTGTTGATCGCAGCCGCGATTGCTGTTCTTGGCTGTATTGCTCAAAAAATGTCGATAAGGCCAGTGTTAACTCATTATTAATTATTGACTTAGTATCCATGGGTTAGGCATTCCCTATTGTATTGCGCAATCCAATCAATAAGATAACGACCTTCAATTGGCGGGCTATATAAATAGCCTTGGGCAACATCACAGCCTAGTTCAGAGAGAATGGCTTCTATTGCACTTGTCTCAACGCCTTCAGCAACGACCTTTACGTGCATCTTCTGCGCAAGCGCTATGGTGGACTCCACAATGAGATAATGTTGGTGATTAATATCCATATCGGAGACAAAACTTTTATCAATTTTAATTTCTTTAAAGGGAATGGCATCGAGACGATCATAAGTGGAATAACTTTTACCGAAATCATCGAGGGAAATATCGATATTGTTGATGATCAGCCGTGCAATTGAGTTAAGCACTCTATCTTGATTGATGATCTCTTGCGATTCAGTGAGCTCTAAAATCAAATGGATGTGTTTATGCTCACGGCCACATTCGATGATGAATTCAATCAGTTCATCGCAGGTCAGATCGTCGGCGGTAATGTTAATCGACAGCGCAAACGCCGTCAGTAAAGGTTGACGCGACCAACATTGCAACGCCTGGGAAATGACCATCCGCGAGAACAGGCTATTCAGCCCCTGTTGATTAACCAGTGGCAAAAAAACGTCGGGATAAATATAGCCATTGGATTGATCGCAAAGCCGCGACAGCACTTCAAAACCCATGATTTCCTTGGTCTTGAGGTTGATCTTAGGTTGATAGCAGAGAATTAATTGTTCATCTTTAAGCAATTGCCGCACATTGATATTGGCCGCCCTGTTTTGCACCATCGATTGATGTTGATGCGCATGATGCCTATCCGTGGATGCTTCTAACAATGGCGTTAAAATATCATTCACGTTGATAGGCTTAGCAAATACCCCCAGCAAGTTGAGCCTCAGCACTGTGATGATATTGTCCACCAGCTCTAAAGTCCGTTTATCCGAGGAGCTGATCACCGCAATCGGAATTGCGGCAAAACGGGGCTCGGAGGCCAACATATTGATGACTGCGATTCCATCTCCTTGGTCCATCTTGAGATCTATGATGATCAAATCAAGCACCACTTCGATGTCAATAATCAGTTCTATGCCTTGATTACCATTACAGGCCTCATAGATCTGCACATTATCGTCAACCAAGAACTTATGGATATCGGCTTTCATGGTTTCTCGAATAAAGCGCTGATCATCTATGATGAGAATATTCATATAGGGGTCTCTAACTGCATGAAGAAAATGGGATCGATCGTTTGGGATTTTGATGAAGGAATGACGGAAAGCTTGAGTAGATTACGATTTGCCATCACCTCTGTGCGACTGGAAAAAAACGAATAGTTTTTTACCGGTTTGCAGCGACCTTCTATCGTTCTCACTTTGAAAATGGGTAACTTAAATTGCGTTAACTTTCGTTTTAATGACTCATCACAGATATTAAAACTTAAAAACTTGAGTGAGCGACTCGCAGCCAATTCATTGAGATAAACAGACATCATGTAGTTTTCAATATAGGGAGTCACACCAAAGGAGGAGAACACCATCAAGGTATCTGGTAAGGCTTGGCTGTTATGGTTAATCACCTCGAATAAGTCCACCTCATCATTCATAAATTCGAGGGCAATTTTGCCCTGAGTGCGACAAAACAGACTATGTCCGACTATCTGATCGCCCGAGCTAAACGCAACAACTAATGACAGACCATGGAAAAACGGTTGAGATAAGTTACGGCTCACAAAGGATAAACGCGGATTACTTTCATAAATCAAACTGAGTTGCAGTAACGCCATGAAGTTATGATGGTGGCTCTCGATAAATTCGACACGATAAGGCGTATTGCGGTAGTACGGATGGTCACTGCGTTCTATGTTGGACTCAAAAAGGTTAATCAGGGCTAAGCCTTCGTTGATAAACTTTTTATCCTCCCGATAAATATCAAAGAGTTCAGAGCCAAATATTTCAACAATTTCAGACTGTTTAGCAAGGGATGGGATGTTAACCCCTCGCTCCCAACGGCTAATCGTGATGGAATCTAAGGTATCGAACAGACAGCTTTTTTGCCTGAGCAAACCACATAAATCTTCTTGGGAAAGGTTATTCTCTGTGCGGGTGTGTTTTAAGAAATTGGAGAATGTCTGTGCACTTGTTTTGTTTTGATAGGAGATAGGTGTACAAATCATATCGCGTTCCATCTGTATTTTTTACTTTATCTAGCAGCTCCATATATGTCGTATGGTCGATGTCATCTATTGGCTCTGGATGTCTATATGTATAAGTAATCCAAATGCGCTTAAGTCCCTCGATGAAATAAAGTCCAGTGATATTTTCGTCACTCACCACTTAGTTGCTCCATTTCAGCTTAATGTTCACCACGTTTTTACAATAGGAAAGTGAGTATAAATGGCATTGTTTATCTGAGACCATGGCACAGTCAAAATAGCGACAATAAAAAAGTGTCTAGTCATTCATCCGGTAAAATCATTACCATAATCACTCGCCACTCACTCAGCGGAATCACAGTTCAGCCAGCATAACGCTTATGAGCCTTGCGCAATAACCATTAATGGTAAAATTGATTGGTTATGCGTTAAGTATTCAATTATGAACATATAATGCCGACAAATTTCTCACCTAACTTCACTTTTAAGGCATAAAAATTCACGCTTTGAATAAATAAAAACAAAAAATACGCTTGAAAATACAGGCAGGACATCTTGTTACTCGCTTATGACTTAAGCCAGCCAGCTGCGAAAATAGGTGGGTAATTGGCCCGTCCAGCGTTTAAAAGAACGCCTGAAATTACTGGCGTCGCTGAAGGACAGTGAATTGGCAATACTGTGGGCGTCCTGCGAAGGTGTTGCCAAAAAATACAGCGCTTTGATTAGACGGGTTTCATCGGCGAGTTGGCCAAAGCTTAAATCCATTTCAGCCAAGCGGCGCTTTAAGGTCGCTGGGCTCATCGATAGTTTTTCTGCCATATCTGGCAAACTTAAGTTATCCCGCATCAGCGACAAACGAATACCCGCCGCCAACCCGAGCCTATATTCACTGGCAAACAGTGCATAGCGTGGCGATTGAAAGTGACCTTGGCGCTGAATGACAGAATGAAAAGTAGAATGAGTCACAACGTGAGGTGCGGGTTGTGATTCAAAGCTGCTGACGATCTGCTGTGCATATAACAGAGGCTGCTGCATATAGGCTTTTGTCATCGAGACTCGGCACAGCGGCGCATCGAAACTGATATTGGTACCGAAGTACTTATAATATTGGGCGACATTCTGTGGCGTCTCGAAGGGGAAGCTCATGCTGCCACGCCAACTCTGCCCCATCAATTGCTTACAACTGGTGACCAATGACGACAGGCTTAACTCAATAAAAAATTGGGTATGCCGCTGCGTACCTAAATCAAGACTCAGTAAAAAATGCCACTCTTTATCGCCCTGCCAACGCCAACACTGTAACCAAGGTTGAGTGAGCCAATGATATTTATACCAAAATAGCCCAAGTTCATTGAGATCCCGCGCGCAAAACATCCCCGCGGTTAACGGGCCGCTTTGGGATGGCAACCATAATTGCCCGAGTAAAAAACTTAAGTCGCCACTTGGCCATAGTGATAGGCCATTATCCACCAGCCTGAGTAATTGCTTCGGGCTAATGACATGGCCAGGTTTTCGGATGTCAGCATTAAAAATCCCCGTACCGCGCAGCAATTTGTCGCAATTCAGTCCCCTTTGCTTAAATAAGCCGACAAGGCTCGCCACCAGCAGTTGGCTGTCGATACACTTATCTTGCCAAGTGGCCAGGGCTTTCATTTATCGCGGCTCATTAAAGGCGTTGATTGTCGATGTTTGCGGGTTTGATGGCTGACGATTTAACTTTTGCTGTGACATTTTTTCATTGAGCGATTTGAGTAGTACTTGCGTTTCGTCCTTTAGCGGTCGTTTTGCCTGTTCACTGCTCAGTTTACCCACAACCGCTTTAGGAGATGGCAGCGTCCACACCACTGAAACCTCGCAACCAAGCACAGTAACCCCATGTTGCAGCTGTTCTGCCATGGTACTCACCAAAGGCGCGATTGCACCTTTGAGCAAAATGATAAAGCGATCTCCGGCGTAACGACAGACCAAATCTTGGCTTCTTAGCTGGGTACTCAGCCACTGGGCAACATCGGATAACAGCCTATCGCCCTCTTCAGCACCCTGAAGTTGGTTATATTGATGAAAATAATCGATATCAAGCATGATAAGACCAAAGGGTTGCTGCTGCGCTAGTTGCTTCACTAAATGGTATTCAAAGGCTTTCGCATCGTTCAATAAGGTTAAGCCATCGGTTAGATGATGCTGGCGATAAAATTGCTCGCGGGTTTGTAACTGGCGATTTACTACGGTTTGCTCGTCGCGCCACAACCAAAGCCCGCAGGTTAAGATGAGTAGACCAATCGGGGTCGGCATTTTTTCAAACCAGTTATACACGGGCAGCGTTTTAACGATAAAAACTTCATCGAGTAAATCTAAATAACACCCTAAACAATAACTCGCCAGACCGACCACCAGTAAGTTGGTTACGCGCCCCGATGGGCGAGCCGAGACAATCACCATCAACCAGCACATGCTCAGCACGAACAATGCGCCCTCGGTGGCAATATCGAGCCAATCGACTTGAGGAATGGCTTTCGCAGGCGTGTTCTGCCACAGCAATAGCGGCACGATAAAGATGATCAACAGACTCAAGCCATACACACCGGCCAGTCGTAGCGATTTCACGGGATAATGCAAGGTTTCACCTTTTAATTTTGTTGTGCAAAACGGAGTGGGAATTCACCCTATAGGCACCGCAAGCTAACCCAGTTTTATGACAAAAAGGTGACGTACGGTTTAGCGTGATTGAGGCAAATTAGCTCAGCCACTTTGGGATTTTATGGCTATTTGTAGGACATAAAGATGGCAATACTTGCTCACCTTTGCCTAGTTCCCCTCTATAAATATCCACAACCAATTGTTTTAAAATACTTTTAAATCCATAGAGCCTCATTTTAATACACAAGCCCTTCTCCTGTGTTCTTGCTGCTAAGCCACTGTGATAAGCGTCTTTTTAGCTCACGCCCTCGCAAAAAGTGGCCGTTAATCGGCGTTTGAGGGCAAGTTTGCCCCGTTAAAAAAATCCCGTCACAAATCTGACATTAACCTCCCCTAACGTTGCCGCTATTGAATGATCCAAACGAGTTAAACCGAAAGCTTTAAATCCGTGGTGCCATATCGCAACTCATGTTGCAACGGCCGCGAAGCAATCACCATGTAACGAGCGTCGGTAACTGCCATCTGTAACTGGGCGTCACGAATGGGCATCACAGATAACACTCGAGTACCAACAAACTAATAGGAACTTAATATGCAATTTAGCACGCCGTTATCGGCTATCACCCTTGCCATTGTGGCCGCCGGATTCAGCGCTAATGTCCTCGCCGTGGGCAAACTCGAAGGTCAGGTTCGTGACAAAAATAGCCAGCAACCCTTAGCTGGCGCGAGTGTCACTATCAAAGAGCTTAATCTGAGCCAACAGGCTGGCCGTGATGGTCGCTACTTCTTTGTCGGCATTAATGACGGCGATTACACTCTGGTCGTCAATTACCTCGGCGCTATGCCGATGGAGCACAAGGTTCAGATTGCCGATAAGCAAACGACCCCGCTGGATGTCAGCCTAAGCAGCAAGGATGTTGAGCACATTATGGTGGTCGGCCAGCAAGGCGCCTTGAGCAAATCCATGAACCGTCAACGCGGTGCGGATAACGTGCTCAATGTGGTGAGCGCGGATGTACTGGGTAATTTCCCCGACAGTAACATCAGCGAATCACTGCAACGAGTACCTGGGCTTTCTATTGAACGCGACCAAGGCGAAGGCCGTTTTGTGCGGGTGCGCGGAATGGCGCCGGATTATAACTCTGTGTCGATGAACGGCACCCGTCTGCCATCCCCTGAAAGTGATCGCCGCGCCGTGGCGCTCGACGTTGTACCATCGGATTTATTGCAATCGGTTGAAGTCAGCAAGACCCTAACCCCAGATATGGATGCCGATGCGTTGGGCGGCGCGATTGAAGTCAAAAGCCTATCAGCGTTCGATCGAGAAGATACTTACGTTAACCTGAGCGCGGAAGCCAGCCAAGATTCTCTGACCGACAATACTAATCCCAAACTTGCCGCCAGCTACAGCGATGTCATTGGCGAAAAGTTAGGTATCGCCATAGGGGCTAGTTGGTATAACCGCGACTTTGGCTCGGATAACGTCGAAACTGGCGGCAACTGGGATTTCACCGATGACACAGGTTACGGCAAAGCAGCGCTTGAGTCTGTCGATCAACGTGACTATGAAATCAATCGTGAGCGTTTAGGCATAGGCGTGAACTTTGATTATCGCCCGAGCGATGATACAGATTTATACCTGCGCACGCTTTACAGTGAGTTTGACGACACCGAAACCCGCAATAGCGCCAAGACTAAGTGGAAATCGCCGCTGCAAGCGGGCGAGCTGAGCCAAGGCAAAACGACTCGTTCACTGAAGTCCCGTACCGAAAACCAAAACATCACCTCCTATGTCCTTGGCGGTGAAACTCGCTTTGAGCGCTGGACCCTCGATTATCAAGCAAGTCACAGTACGGCTCGCGCCGACAAACCACGGGATATTGCTGGCGCGGATTTTGTCGCCAAAATCGATGACACCGGTTTTAGCGACAGTCAGCAGCCGCAGATCATAGCGCCCGAAAGCTATTATCAAACCGACAATTTTGAGCTGGACGAAATCGAGTTAGCCGAGTCGAAAGCCAAAGACACCATTAACAGCGCCCAATTTGACCTCAGCCGCCAACTGAGTCTGGGTGACTATCCTGCCGAAGTGAAAACGGGGGTAAAACTCAGCCGCCGCGATAAAACCAATCGTGAAGAAGTGTGGATTTACAGTGACTTTGCCGACCAAGGCATTAGCGATGATGCCCTGTTACTGAGCCAATACTCAGGTAATGAAGTGGATTACAGTCTCGGTCGCTTTGGCACGGGTATTAACGCTTCACCCGTGTGGGATTTAGTGGACAGCTTAGATGCCAACAGTAACCGAGATGAAATCGAATCGACCATCAACGACTTTGATATTACTGAAGATGTTAACGCCGCATATCTTATGGGTCACCTAGATATCGGTAAACTGCGGATACTCACAGGGCTAAGGTTCGAGCAAAACAAATGGGACTCCCAAGGCCACGGTTTTGATGGTGTCAGCGGCGAGTTTATCGATATTAATAACACCAGCGATGAAGACCACTGGCTGCCCGGCTTGCATCTCACCTACCGTTATTCTGACAATACCGTGCTGCGCGGCGCGTGGACCAACACTTTAGTGCGTCCGACGTTTGGTCAATTAGCGCCAGGTTATTTGCGCGAAGAAGATGACGGCGATATCGATTTAACTTTCGGTAATCCCCATCTTAAGTCGCTCGAATCTATGAATGTCGATCTGAGCCTCGAGCACTACTTTGGCAATATTGGGCTCGTGTCGGCGGGATTGTTCTACAAAGACATTGATAACTTTATCTATAAGGCAGACTTAGCCGGACGGGGCGATTATGTCGATGCCCATAGCGCAGTGACTTACATTAATGGCGACAGTGCCCACATTTCTGGGATTGAGCTCAGTTATGTGCAGGAATTTTACTTTCTGCCTGAGCCCTTTAACGGACTCGTGCTCAATTCTAACCTAACCTACACAGATTCCGCCGCCAGCATCAGTTGGTTGGATGACGGCGCAGAGCACAGCCGTGATATTCCGATGCCAAGTCAGTCGGATATCACCGCGAACCTGTCATTAGGTTATGAGAACACTTACGCCAGCGTGTGGTTATCGGCCGCCTATAAATCGGAATACTTGCAAGAAGTGTCTGAAATCGATGACTCGCGTCTCGATCTCTATGAAGACAGCCACTTGCAATGGGATTTTGTGGCAAAGGCGCATATTACCACCAGCCTGACCTTGTATTTCAAAGGCGTGAATCTCACCGATGAGCCCTATTACAGCTACGCCGGTAACAGTGCCTATAACGCCCAGTACGAAGCCTATGGCCGCACTTTCCAATTAGGCGTGCAATACACTAACTATTAACACGCTCATCGGCACTTAGGTTATTAACAAGCTTGAGAGTAGACTTTTTTGGCTAAAAATGGGCTGAGAAATGTACTGCGAAGTTTGCTAAGAAGTGTCGATGATAAATTTAATACAAAGTTTAAATAAAACAGAATACTAGCGAATAACATTATGAACAAAACTCTACTATCATCCGCCGTATTGCTCGGCCTTATCGCCAGTCATACGCCCTTGACTGCCATGGCAAACACCATCAGCGTCGCTGTTCAAACCATAGCGGGCCATAAGGGCAGCCAAGCACAGCCACTCATCTTTAATCAGGACAAACAACGCGATAACACTCTGTCTCACTGGCTTTTTGCCAGCGAACAGCAAGGGCTGATGTTACAAACCATCTCGATGACACAAACGCAGCTAGGCATGCAAACGACCGCACAAGCGCCCTTGCCTACTGCGCGTTTACTGGTGCAAGGTGACTTTGAATTACTCGCCTTTAGCGATCCCTATGCATTAACGCTCGATCGCAAAGCCGACCGCGTGCGACCTATTATGCTGAAAGAAATCAATGGCAAACCGACGACCAACATCTTGCCCTTGCTGCCCATGGGTCATTTCGAGATCAATTGGATCTGTATTCAGCCCCGCACTCAGGATGGCAATGTCTACGCGTGGTTTGGCGGTGAAAGTGGTAAGAGCGAGCAGTGGCTATTGGGTAATGCCGCGCATTTCTCACCTAAGCTAATGCGCAGCCAATCGATTCCGGTTAATAGCACGGATTGCGCTATCGACGGCGACACGCTTTATGTCAGTGAGCCCGAAGCCGGTGTATGGCAGTTTGATGCCAGCCCGTTTGCCGATACTAGCGCTAAGCTCATCGTCCCCGCGCTCGATAATCACATCACCGGCTTAAACCATCTGAACGGTCAATTGCTGCTCAGTGATAAAAGCGGCCAGGTGATGGACGGCAAAGGCACTCAAATACTGAGTTTTAGCGCGCCATCGACAAAAACCAACGATAAAAACGAGGTAAAAGCGATAACCAAGGCGCAGCGCTTAAGCCTTGCTGTAAACGCGAACACATCAGCCCAAGCAAAAACTGCGACGTTTGCTATCTATGATGATAAAAACGACCGCTATCTTTTTGCTGAGCAAACCTTGTCACCAGCTTTACCACAAGCATTGACACAAGTGTCACCCCAAAAGTTACTCGCCACATCGTTGCCGAGCGCAAACACAGCCGCCGATGCACAAGCGTGGCCAACAACAATTGCGGAAAATATTGTAGAAATCCCCGCTTGGGTTGAGAGCGCACCATCCGATAGACCGGGCGATACCATGGACGATCCCGCCATTTGGGTACATCCCACTGAACCCGAAAAAAGCCTTGTGCTTGGCACCAACAAACGTTGGGGGTTATTGAGTTTTAATATGCGTGGCGAGCAAGTTCAAGCCCTGCCATCAGGCAGGATCAATAACGTCGATTTGCGCCAACAGGTACAACTGGGCGGAAAAATGCGCGATATCGCGGTCGCAACCCAGCGTGAACACGACAGTCTCGCATTTTATGAAATCGATGCCACAGGCAAGATCACTGAATACCCTAATCAGGCGACCAACATGACGGATATTTACGGCATGTGTCTGTATCAAGATGAACAAACCTTATACGTGTTCGCTAATGAAAAGTCCGGCCGCATCGCCCAATATAGTGTCGACTGGCAGCAAAATGGCCCCAGTATCACACTAGTGCGAGATATTCATACCCCAAGCCAAGTTGAAGGCTGTGTGGTCGATGAAGCGCAACATGCGCTGTTTATCGGTGAAGAAGACAAAGGCATTTGGCGCTTTGATGCCAAACCGAACGCCAGCACTGAGGGCAAACTGATCATCAAAGCCGGGGGAGATTTAGTCGCCGATGTGGAAGGAATTTCACTCTACCAAGGTGCGAACATTCACGGTAAAAAACAAGATTTGCTGGTGGTCTCCAGTCAAGGCAATAACAGTTATCTGCTTTATCAAGCAAGCGCGCCTTACGCACAGGTGGGACGTTTCCGTATTGGCGTGAACTTGAACGGGATGGAAAACGGCCGCGAAACCAGCATCGACGGCAGCGCCGAAACCGATGGGCTAGCCGTCACGCATTTGCCCGTTGGTAGTGGAGTTTGGCAACAGGGAATGCTGGTGGTACAGGACGGTCACAACCACTTACCCGATGCCAACCAAGCGTTTAAATGGTTACCTTGGAGCAGCATAGCCAAACAACTCGACATGCAATAGGGCCAATTTGCTGCTTGAAATGCCACTGCGAATAATGCGTTATGCAAGTAGCTATTTGCACTTAGCGGAACGCGAACGAAAATTGAAGGGGGTAACTATTTATGCAGGGAATATGCAAATTCAAAATAATAACCCCCGATAATTTGCTAACCAGCATTCAATAAATTGAATTATTAATCAAAAAAAAGAGGTTAGCCGAGAACTACGGCTACCCTCTTTCGTTTTCACCCGCCTAAATCGTCTATCACACAGTTAAAACAATAACTTCATTCAGGGCGACTAACATCGAATTAACTGCGCTTAGTGCCCCACGGATCGTTATCATCCGTCGATGGGCCTGGTCCTGAACGCTCTGTCATTTTTGAATCGTTTCTTGAATCGTTTCTGGGTTCGCTTCGGCGCTGGGAGCTGCTATTCGATGAACCATAGCCTGAACCGGTTCCACGTCCACCCACAGGTTTTTTGCCTGCGCTTTTACCTGAGCCATATCCAGAGTTTGGACGGCGGTTGCCGGCTTCGTACTCGGCGCTGGCTTTGGACTGCATTTCAGCGATAGAGGCTAATGTCAGTTCCATCGGTTTACGCGGCGCGATACCTGAGGCAAAACCTCGTTCACGTGGCTTAAGATCAAACTGCTCACCGACGGCTTTAGGCATACGCTTAAATCGGTACAGGTAGAAGTTTTCCACTTTCTCCCGCGCCCACTCAGTCTTTTTGAGGAAAATGACACTGGCCTCAATCGTCGGGTTAGTGTTAAAGCAGCCTAGCTTTAATGCCGCGAATAAAATTTTCCAACCGTAAAAATCGACTAACTCAGTGATCATTGTCTCGAGTTTGAGGCCGTGTAATGGGTTGTTTTGTTGCTCTTGTATCATGGGAATTCCAAATTCAGCCCAATTGGCTGATTTTACTGTATTAGTTTACGGTATTGAGTTATCAAATTAGTTACTGAATTCGCGACTAAACGGGCTATGACAGCAATAACATTAGTTAATTAAGCCATTAAATCACTTAAGCAACTTAAGCCATCTAAGCGAATGATGGCACTCGCTCAGCTATTCGTTAAGTGACGGCACTAGCATGCAGCGTTATATGCTTGAATCGTTAATCTTATAGACCCAAAACTTGCATATAGAGCTGTTAACTATTTAGCCGCAAAATCTGCTTTTTCAGCAAAACTGCGGGAATAATAACGGTAAATAAGCTAAACGCCTCCTTTTATTTGCTCTGGCGGGGTTTGGCATCGGCTTTAGTGCGGGGAATACGCCGCAACTCAAGTCGCCATGAAGGCTTGAATCTACCATCGGCACCTATCATTAATAGAGAGCACTACATACTTAATAGATGTCACTTCATAGATAGGCATTTTATATAGAGACTTCATAGGTAGACGCTTAGATAAGAGATACTTAACAGACCTTCACTCAGTAGCAAGCTCAGACCTGTGCCAATTTTTGCCGATAAACCGCTAATGCCTTCGCTCATCCTCAAAATAAACGCAACTGAAACGGCTCGATTTATAGCTGCGCATCACATACTTGCTCGCATCTTTAGCCCTTAGTCTGTATACTCCGCGACCTTATTATCCCAACTTTAATGTTTTGGCTTAGAGTGGATGAAGCGCATGTTTCATTTTGAGGCTTGTTTGTCACAATCCCCGTTAGCAAATACCTAGGAAAGCTCCTTTGATCTCTACCGCGAACATCACGATGCAGTTTGGCCCTGAGCCATTGTTTGAAAACATTTCAGCGAAATTTGGCAATGGTCACCGCTATGGTTTGATCGGCGCGAATGGCTGTGGCAAATCGACCTTTATGAAGATCCTCAGCGGAGCTTTAGCGCCAACCTCTGGCAATGTGTCCATCACGCCCGGCTTAAAAGTCGGTACCCTAAGCCAAGATCAGTTCGCGTTTGAACAATACAGTGTGATCGATGCGGTGATCATGGGGGATGTTGCCCTGTGGAAAGTCAAACAGGAACGCGATGCAATTTACGCTAATCCGAATATGACTGAAGAAGATGGCATGCGCGTTGGCGATCTTGAAAGTGAATTTGCCGAAATGGATGGCTACAGCGCCGAAAGCCGCGCCGGTGAAATCCTGCTCGAAGCGGGTATTGAAGAATCTTTCCATTACGGCTTAATGCAACAAGTGGCACCGGGCTGGAAACTGCGAGTCCTGTTGGCACAAGCGCTATTTGCCAACCCAGATATTCTGCTGCTCGACGAACCAACCAACAACTTGGACATCCATACCATTAGCTGGTTAGAAGCCGAGTTGAACAAACGTAAATGCACCATGATCATTATTTCCCATGATAGGCATTTCTTGAATGCCGTCTGTACCCACATGGCCGATATCGATTACGGCGAACTGCGCATTTACCCAGGTAACTACGAATACTTCCTCGCCCAATCCTCTTTGATCCGCGAGCAATTATTGTCGGGCAACGCCAAGAAAAGTGCTGAAATCGAAGAACTGCAAGACTTCGTCAACCGCTTTGGTGCCAACGCTTCTAAAGCGAAACAAGCCAGCTCACGCGCTAAGAAGATGGATAAGATCAAACTCGATGATGTGAAATCATCTAGCCGTATCCACCCTTCTATTCGTTTCGATGCTGGCAAGAAAATGCATCGCCAAGCGCTGATCCTCGAAGATCTCGCCCACGGGTTTGATGGCGAACAGTTATTCCAAGGCGGCGACTTGATCCTCGAAGCCGGTGCAAAATTAGCGATTATCGGCGAGAACGGCGTGGGTAAAACCACCTTCCTACGCTGCTTAGTCAATGACTTAGAGCATAATAAAGGCGTGATCAAGTGGTCAGAAAACGCATCAATCGGCTACTGCCCGCAAGACAGCAGTGACGAATTTGATAATGACTACACGCTGATGGATTGGATGTCACAGTGGCGCCAACCCAAGCATAACGATCTGATGGTACGCGCCATGTTAGGCCGTCTGCTGTTCACCGAAGACGATGCTAACAAAAAAGCCCGAAATTGCTCAGGCGGAGAGAAAAACCGCTTGTTATTCGGCAAGTTAATGATGCAAGACATCAACGTGCTGATCATGGACGAACCGACTAACCACATGGACATGGAAGCCATCGAAGCGTTAAACAATGCGTTGAAAGATTTTGAAGGCACCTTGATATTTGTCAGTCATGACCGTGAGTTTGTATCGTCACTCGCTACACGTATCATTGATATTAAAGATAAAAAAATAATTAACTTCCAAGGTACCTTCGATGAGTACCTTTCAAGCCAAGCTGAAATGGAAGCGAGAAAAAGCGCATAGTATTATTCGGCTAACTTACGCCGATTAACCCAGCGTTATCGTATTAAAGAGTCGTCATTGGTTATCCTGTGACGACTTTTTTATTGGGCTAAATAATGATTTAAAAATCTGAAGAGAGTTATGGCTTGCCCTGCAAACAACGTTGCATAATTTGATAAGCAATCGCATTCACTTGCTCTTGAGTGAATATAGCGGCATTCATCTTAGGAAGTGTAATCGCGACTTGCTTATGATTAATGATAGGAAACGGTGGTTTAGTTTGTGACTTCACCATCCACCCGGGAAATACGAGTACAGGCATTACCGGAATAGATTGGCCTACAGCCTTTGTGAGCCATTCACTCACCCACTTAGCTTGACGTTGAGCTTGTTCAATCGGTGCCGTTTCTGTCCAAGATGGAAACACCAATTTCCCATCACGGTAAAACAACTCATGTGCCTTATGTTGCCCACCATTTGACTCATTCTTCTTATCACTGTACCACTTATGCCGCCCCTTAGTTTCAATGGCAAACACACCATTAATCCCCACGACTAAGTGATCAATGTTAAAACCATCGGCTTGAATATCATGGAAAACTTGATAACCCAATCCCTGCAAACGCATTAGTTCGGCTGCGGTAGCTAATTCGGCCGTATGCCCCAAACGTAACTTAGTCAATCGAGTCATACTGCGATAGGTTTTGACCACAAAATAAATTGGGCCGAGTACAATGAATCCAATAAATGCCAAAGGAAATGTACCTTTGTCGAGGTATCCCCTTAATCCTTCAAATGCAAACGGAATGGTGACAACGATGACCGACATGAGCATTGCGCTCAAAATATCAAATTGCAGCTCTTGGATCTGTTTTTGAATGCCAAAACCAGGCAATCTGTTCAACTTTTCCCTATCAATAGGCAGCTTTACCGTTCTGTCTCTATGTCGTATAACAAAAAACATAGGGACTAAAATCGCTCCCATACCCAACAAAATCAGTGAAACTGAAAAAATCCCTTTTAGTAACTCTGTCATACCTTTCCTTTAAAAATTAGATAATTAAGATTCTGAGGCTGAATAAACGCTACTTACTACTTTGTTTCTAAATTGCTGTACTCGATAAGTCATTATCTATCGCGTTAAAAGGCACTAAGGTTTTTTTATCGAGCCAGAGTGGAGAGCGATTTTGCCCTGCAAGCTGATAGGCCCAAGTGGTGATGGCTTCGGAACGATCACTTTCACAGACGAAATATCGGCTGAGTTCAGAATGTAACGCTTGGCCATGCTGGATAATGTTTTGCTCATACCAGTTATCTTTGTGACGCTGTGCGGCAAGATGATCGCGTTTATTGTTATTGCAACTGCTATGAGCGAGGACAAAATTATGCCCTAAATCATTAGGATATCGTGCCCAAGGAATAAAGTGATCCACTTCGCCAGTTTCTTTTAATGGCTTATGGCAATAAAAGCATTGGCCCTTTTGGATATCAAGCAGCACAGGTCTAGCGTGAGTGATCGTCTGTCGGTCACTGCCAAATAGAAACTCGCTTAAATTGCCTTTATTGCCAATAACGACCTGATTTGCGGGAAACTCGGCGACTTTCTGCACCCATTGTGTGCGAGCTAATGACACCACTAAATCATGAAATCGCCTGAAGCAGAATGCGACACCCGGATTCAACTCGATATAATTTTTAGTTTTATCATGGGGATAAAGAAAACAATCTGCGTTTCGGGACAAAATTTGTAAGCGCCATAACGGGCCCTCTTTAACGGTGCCGCGCGTTTTACTCAATAGAGCAGGATAACTAAGATGCGCTTTTAACTGGGATAAACTGTTAACGCCTTGATTGCGTAGCTCAATCAAGCTATTGATTAAGGCTGATTGCTTTCCATTATTTTGGAGTAGAACAAAATGCGCATTAACAGCACCAAACGGTAAAGAGTGTTGCCAATAGAGTTCAATAAACTTTTCAACCAGTTCATCAATACTGATCGCGGTTTTCTGTTCAGGATCGGCATTGAGTATTAATGGCCGTTCGATGCAAACATCTGCGATCGCATGCAGTAAGGCAAATTTATATGTTGCAACGAAATCCCCTTCAACCAACAGACGTTGTAAATAGCTAATAAATTCAACTTGTTTTCTCGCATCAATCAGCATGATGACGACCCTGAATAATAACGCTTGCTTCAGGTGCATTTACGTTTGGCATCAGTTTGGATGTAAAAACTAGCGTCTGCCAATGCACTTGTGTGCGACCGAGTTTGTCAGTCTCATCTTGGCTCGAATCTTTGAGTGCTAGCTGGCAATCTGCAGCCAGTGCGAGCAATTCATCTGCACTGACAGGGTGCATAACGCGGGCATCGGGGCTTGGACCATGGCGCAAACTGATGACTAAAAGTCCCGTTGAATTGAGTAAACCTGAGAGTGTTGCTAGTGCTAGTGGGCGCTCAAATGGAGATAAATGCATCCACACAGCGCTGAGTAAAATCAGATCGAACTGTTGTGCTAGGCCAACTACTTTTTGTAGCTGAGGTAAACCATCCTCAATCCAACGAACGGGTAGATCCCGCGTTAACACCTGCCCCATTTTCGCTAAAGCAATAGCAGGTTCGATTGCAAAAATTTGCGTCTCTTTGCTCTGTGCCTTTTTGGCTAAATAATGCACATCCCGCCCTGAGCCTGCTCCCACATCCAGTATCGATAGTTTGTCTCTCGCGAGGATCGGCAAAAGATGACGTAACCAACTTGAATGCACTTCTTCAAAGGTTTTAGACAAATACTGCGCCGAGAGTGTTACGGCATGGCCATTATAAAACGCTATGCTCACTGACAAAGATCCTTTTGCAACAAGTGATTGTTTTTAATGACGCTAACTTATCACAATCACTTTTGATACAAAATGCACATCATCATTATCCTGCTGTTTTGCATAAAATATTTTGCGTTTTGCTGTTTTATATCACAACCCGAGTATTAGCGATTGAAAAAGGAAGTCTATTTAGGCGGGTAGCATCTGTGCATTTCCCCGTCGTTTTTTTCGCAGTGGTTTACACTCTATTAGTCTGTGTGAAAATACGTGCAATTGGTTGAATCTGTTACATCCTTCTGTTGAAAACAGTGTCAATTTCAGTATAAACGGGTTTTATCGTCCCGAGGTAGCGACCACACGGAAAACCTAGGGCTCAATCATTTAGGATATCTATTGCCTATGAGTTTTGAAGATTCGTTAGAGCAACTTAAACGACAGTTTTTACATGCACTGCCGGATAAAAAGAAACAAATCATTACCCTGTGGATTTCATTGCGTAAGAATTGGAATGCACACATGTTGTCGGCTGTGTATCGTGAGGTGCATAACTTAAAAGGATCGAGCGAGACCTTTGGGTTGTCGGATACCAAACACATAGTCGATAAACTCGAGTTGCAGCTTAAAGGGTTGCTCAATGCGCCAGCTCCCGAACTTCCTACTATCAAAGGCTTAGATACCCTCTTCCACCAGTTGTTGCAAAACAATATGCGCGGTCAACCGTCGCCGCCTGTGGTGGAGGCGCAAATGCAGCAAAGTCCCTATAAACCGGCTAAGGCGCGGCATGATCACCATATTGCCATCATAGAAGACGATGGTAATGTCGGCGCAATGATCACAAAGCAACTGCGAGAGTTCGGTTTTAGTGTGCAGCATTTTTTGAATTTCACGAGCTTTCTGGTGGTGCAAAATGAAACGCCCTTCGATCTTATTCTATTGGATTTAATTCTCCCCGATTGGACTGAAGAGGCCTTGTTCGAAGCCGCCACTGAGTTTGAAAAGAACAATACCCGAGTGTTTGTTTTATCCTCGCGCGGGGATTTTGACATGCGGTTGCTGGCCATTCGTGCCAACGTTAGCGAATATTTTGTCAAACCTGCGGAAACCACTTTATTGGTGCGCAAAATCCATCAATCTCTCAAGATGTCAGAGAAACAGCCTTTGAAGGTATTACTGGTGGATGACCAACAATCTATGGTGGATTATTTTTCAAGCCTGTTACGCAGTCACGGTTTAATGGTGAAAGGCTTGTCGAGTGCCGAGCAAGTGTTACCCGCCCTTGAACAGTTTGAACCCGATCTGTTTATCTTCGATTTATACATGCCTGAGGTGAACGGGCTTGAGCTGGCAAAGATGATACGCCAACTGGATAAATACACCTCTAGCCCAATTCTCGTGTTGAGCTCTGACGATACCATGCAGAATAAAGTCAGCATCATACAAGCAGGATCGGATGACTTAATTTCGAAGCAAACCGCGCCGAGCTTATTTGTCGCGCAGGTGATATCCCGCGCTCAACGTGGCCATGATATTCGCAGTTCGGCAAGCCGCGACAGCTTAACGGGATTGTTAAACCATACCCAGATTCTGGTTGCCGCAAGGCGCTGCTATAATGTGGCAAGGCGAATTAACTCTCAGGTTTGTATCGCCATGTTCGATTTAGACCACTTCAAAAAAGTGAACGACACCTATGGCCATGCCGGCGGTGACAAGGTGTTGCTAGCCTTTGCCCATCTATTACAACAATCCTTACGGCAAACTGACTTTACCGGTCGCTACGGCGGCGAGGAATTTATGTTAGTGCTGCCAGATATGCAGAAACCACTGGCGATCGCTAAGTTAAATGCGATCCGCGAGAGCTTTAGCCATATTGTCTTTGTCGAAGATGGCGTCGAGTTTAAGGTGACGCTCAGCGGCGGTTTAGTGTTCTCGGACGAATGTGAGGAGTTTCAAGATTGTCTGTTACTGGCGGATAAGCACTTATACGAGGCTAAACGTTTAGGCCGAAATCAATTAGTGTTTTCACCAAGTGAGCAGGATTGAACGCCATTCACTCATCCTGCGCATGGGTCTGGCCGTAATGTCTTATGGTTTGGCTCACCACCATATTGATGATTACTTTTTAAGCACGTTAAAAGCAGCAATCACAGTGAGCTTAAATGGTTGATAAGCTTGCTCGGCATCTGCGACAACTCCACCACATAATCCACCGCGCGGCACTTTATCGCTTCCCTTGGCATACCAAATACCACACAACTTTGTTCATCTTGGGCAAAGGTGGTGACGCCTTTTTGATGCAGCGCCACCATACCTTCGGCGCCATCTTTGCCCATGCCGGTTAATATCATCGCGCTGATATTAGGCGCGGCACATTGGGCCAAGGCATTAAACATAACATCGACCGACGGCCTGTGGCCGCTGACCTTTTCATCTTGGGTTAGTTTTACTTTGAAACTGCCACCCACTTTAATGATCTCAAGGTGATGATCGCCAGGGGCAACATAGGCATAACTGGGTAAGAGTCGCTCACCGTGCTCCGCTTCTTTAACAGTGATCCGCGACAGTCGATTTAAGCGTTCGGCAAAAGTGCGGGTAAAACCCGCTGGCATGTGTTGGGTGATCACTATCGGTGGCATAGCCGCAGGTAAATGCTGTAATACATACAAAATGGCTTCAGTGCCGCCTGTAGAGGCGCCTATCGCAACTAGATGTTGTGTCAGGGTTGCATTGGCCAATACCGGCCGCTTACTCGACACTGGGCGTGTTGGCTCAACAAATTTTTGCGGTTTGATGATTTTGGCTTTCGCGGCGGATTTGATCTTATCTAAAATCAAATCCTGATAATCATGGATACCTTGGGGCGAGTCTAATTTCGGTTTAGGGATAAAATCTACCGCGCCTAAGGCTAAGGCGTTAAAGGTCGCATCCGCGCCCTGCTCGGTTAACGAAGAAATCATCACTACCGCTGTGGGTCTGGCTTTCATCAAGCGGTCCAGAAAGGTTAAGCCATCTACTTTGGGCATTTCGATATCTAAGGTAATCACATCGGGGCGAAATTGATTCACCAGATCCTTGGCCTCAAAGGCATCGGCAGCTTGCCCAACCAGAGACAACTCAGGATCAGCCTCAATCATTTTACCGAGCAAGCTGCGCATCAGCGCGGAATCATCAACAACTAGCACTTTGATCGTCATAACTTAATCACCAAATAGTTCAACGTCGCCGCCCGTGGGGAGATTACGAACCCGTAAGCGGTACTCGCTTTCTCGGTCAAGAATCGTGCTGTTATGCATGGTTTTAATTTTGCGAACTTTCACTTTGCCCGTATGGGGGAAAAAATACACTTTGCGCGGATACACATCGAGTAAATCGGCGGCCATTATGGGGATGTTTTCCAGATTGAGGTATTCAATCACAAACTCGGCATTACGCTCGCCAATATTGTGCACGGTAAAGCCACGTAACATATTGCCGCCCCCGAACACCTTAGCTTCGAGTGAATTGCGCTGCGCGCCAAGCTTGAGCAAGTCGTTGATTAATAACTCCATTGCATATACGCCGTAACGGGCTGAGTCAGCGAGTACCCCAGTGCAATTGCTGTTATCGCTTGGCAATAAAAAGTGATTCATCCCGCCAATTTTGAGCTTAGGATCATACAAGCACACGGACACGCAGGAGCCAAGCACAGTCACTATCATGGTGTCTTCACGGGTGGCAAAATACTCGCCGGGTAATATCTTTACCGCATCGCAACCAAAATGATGGTCATGATAGCGATTCGGCTCTGTAATGGCATATTCGATATTAGGTTTTAGCACTCATGAGCCCCTTCACTGGCCGATAGGTTGTTTGGCCAACGGCAGTGATAATTTGCGGGAACATGTTAAAATTTTCCGAATGTCCCGCTATATAAAGCCCATCCTCGCTGAGGGAGTTCATCATGTGTTTTAAAATGACTTCCTGCGTTTCTTTATCGAAATAAATCATTACATTACGGCAAAAAATCACATCGATCGGCGTTTTTAACGTCCAAAAAGAATCGAGTAAATTAATGCGGGTGAACTTGAGCATTTGTTTTAATTCGGGCACCACGCGCACATTGCCCAACTGTGAACCGCGTCCGCGGTGAAAAAAACGTTTCTTGCGGATATCGCTGACAGTATCAATCCGGTCTAAGGGATAAATACCCATTTCAGCCTTTTTTAGTACACCGCTGTCGATATCGGAGGCAATGATCTCGATAGGCGTTTTAAAACTATTAAAATGCTCAGCGACAGCAATGGCGATCGAGTATGGTTCTTCCCCTGTGCTACTGGCCGCACACCAGATCCTGCGGGTATCTGGATTATCGATTAAATATTGCTTTAACACCTCAAAGTGATGCGGTTCCCTGAAAAAAGCCGTTTGATTGGTGGTTAACGCATTAATAAATTCTTGGTGTTCGTTTTCATGGCTTAACAGATACTCAAAATAAGCCGAGAATCCGGCTAATTTCAATGTCCTGATCCGCCGCACTAAACGGCTATACACCATAGCATCCTTGCTATCGGCGAGTTTGATCCCTGCTAAGCGGTACAGCGTCGTCCGCGCAGTATTAAAGTGCACCGAGGTATAGGCAAACTCTCGCTCCAATGGTTTGTTTTCGCTCAATTAAAATTCTTCCCATTCATCTTGATCTTGCTTCATGGGCTTCATCGCATTGGTTTTAGGTTTCTCTGTCACCCTTGATTTTGCCATAGGTTGAAGCTGCTTCATGGGTTTCATCGCCTTAGCTTTGGGCGCCGCTAATCTCGCGTTGCTCTGCCTTGGGGCTTCATCCTCATCGTCTACACGAAAACTTGCAACACTGTCTGAGAGTTGCTGTGCTTGGGATTGCATGCTTTCAGCGGCGGCGGCCGCTTCTTCAACCAATGCCGCATTTTGCTGTGTCATTTCATCCATTTGCACTACAGCTTTGCTGATTTCATCAATACCGATTGCCTGCTCATTAGACGCTGAGGCGATTTCCGCCATGATGTCGTTCACCCGTTTAATGGCGATGACGATTTCCTTCATGGTATCGCCGGACTTACCGACAAGGCTGTTGCCACTCTCGATTTTAGACACGGAATCCGAGATCAATGCCTTGATATCTTTAGCGGCATTGGCCGAGCGTTGGGCTAAGCTGCGCACTTCTGATGCGACTACAGCAAAGCCACGGCCTTGCTCACCCGCCCGCGCAGCTTCAACAGCGGCATTAAGCGCTAAGATGTTGGTTTGGAATGCAATACCATCGATAACACCAATAATGTCGGCAATCTTACGCGCCGATTCATTAATCGATGCCATGGTCTGTACGACTTGCTGGATAAGCTCACCACCGTCCACTGCCACTTCCGAAGCTTTAGATGCTAAGGCATTGGCTTGGCTGGCGTTATCCGCATTGAGTTTCACTGTACCTGTGAGTTCCTCCATGCTGGCGGAAGTTTCTTCTAGGCTCGAAGCTTGCTCTTCGGTGCGGCTGGATAAATCGGCGTTGCCTTGGGCAATTTCTGCTGAGGCGGTATTAATGGTATCCGCCGCTCGCTGAATATCTTGGATCATAAAAGATAGCTTTTCAGCGGTTTGATTTGAGTAGTTTTTCAAATCATTAAACGTGCCTTCATAGTCGTTATAAATGCGGGTGGTGAGATCGCCATCCGCCAGCGCCATCAGTACGCGCGCCACATCTTGCAGTCCACGGTCTGAGGTTTCAATTAACGAATTTAAGTTGTTCGCCAGCATCAGGAAGAAACCTTGCTTGCCTTCGGTGTCCGCCCTTTGGGAGAAATCACCCGCTGCTGCTGCGGTCACAATGCGGGAAATCTCTTGCTCGGTTTGCACTTCAATGGTGCGGTCGAGCCATTCAACCACTGTCCCTAAGCGCTCGCCTTCTTTTGACACTATGGGGCTGGCGGTTAAACGGAAATGGCAGCTGGCCACCTTAATCAGCGATTCATATTTGCGGTCTAATTTATCGAGTAAACTCGCTTGGTGGGCAGGATTGCGATGGAAGATATCCATCGAGCTGCCGAGGATTTTATCCACGGAAAAATGCGGTAAAGCCTGCCTAATTTCATGCTCAGACTGACGTAACATGGCTTCGACCGAGCGATTCATATAAATGATGGTACGGTTAGCATCAGCGATCATGACGTTGGTACTGGTATTGTTGAGCGCTTCCATAATGCGCTGGGTTGCGCGCTCGGCTTCAATACTTTCGGTGCGGTCTATCCACTCGACACCTGTGCCTAAGTGTTTATTTTCAGAGGTGATAATCGGCGTCAGAATCAACCTAAAGGTACGCTTGCCAATGGTGATTTGTGCAGTATGGGACTGAGTTAAACGCTCTAAAAGATTGCGTTGATGCGCTGGATTTTTATGGAAAATATCGATATTACTGCCGATCAGTTTTGCGACCGAGAATTGGGGTAACTCTTTACGAATATCGTCCTCGGCCTCTTGCAGCAAGCGGACGACGGCTTTATTCGCATAGATGATATTGCGCTGACTGTCAGCAATCATGAAGCTATTGCCACTATTATCGAGTAGCTGAAAATAGCGCTGACGCTCTTCATCCCTTTGTTCACGCGCTTCATCATTGCCAAAAAAATTGAAGATACTCATTATTGTTACTCCTGATCAGTCAGACTATTTGCATCAATTAGACCCAGCTCATCACTGCTGATCAGAGCCTGAATATTTACTAAAATGATCATCTTATCCTCGACTGTGGCTAAGCCTTTGAGATAGCGACTATCGAACGCCACACCAAATTCTGGTGCGGGTAAGATCTCCTCCGCTGATAGCTTAATCACATCGGATACGGCATCGACCACTATGCCGACAATGCGCTCGAACACGTTGAGCATAATGACGATAGTGAACTCGTTATAAGTGACTGCTCCAACAGCAAATTTCATCCGTAAATCCACTATGGGCACTATGTCACCGCGTAGATTAATCACGCCTTTTATAAAGCTGGGGGCGTTGGCAATTTTGGTGACTGACTCATAACCGCGAATTTCTTTCACAGACATAATATCGAGGGCATAGTGCTCTTCGCCCAGCATAAAACTCAAAAACTCCACCTCATCATGGGAGTTGTATTCCACTTTGGCAGTCATAGTTGATCGACTCTCCATGGCTATTTCCTTAATTTTTTATGTGCAGAGCGAGCGATTCGACATCGAGGATCAAAGCTACGCTGCCATCGCCCATGATGGTGGCGCCGGAAACTCCGGGGATCCTGCGATAATGTTTTTCAAGACTCTTGATCACGACTTGCTGCTGGCCAACTAAGGCATCAACGCACAGGCCAAAGCGCTTGTGGTTGCTTTCGAGCAATACCACTATGCCCTCTTCAGTGCTCTTAGCATTGGGCTCAATTTCCATCAGCTGATAAAGGTTTAGCAGGGGTAAGTATTCTTCACGTACTTTTAAAAGTCTTTCTTTGGCTAGAAATTTGAGTTGTTCAGTTTGCGGCTGAATAGATTCAATGATGTGCACTAAAGGCAAAATGTAGATCTGATTTCCCACAGAAACCGTCATACCATCGACAATCGCCAGCGTAAGTGGCAATTGGATTTCAAAGGTTGAACCTTGACCCTCAGTCGACTCAATATCAATGCGTCCGCCTAAGGCTTCAATATTACGGCGCACCACATCCATACCGACACCGCGGCCAGACACATCTGTGACTTCCAGCGCGGTTGAAAATCCTGCGGCAAAAATCAATTGCCAAATTTGCTTGTCGCTAATGTTATCAGCCACTTGCAAACCATTTTCCCGCGCCTTTTGAATAATGCGCTCACGGTTTAAACCTGCGCCGTTATCGTGTACAGCGATAACAATATTGCCACCCCTTTGGCTGGCTTTTAGGGACAATACGCCCACTTCGGATTTACCCGCTGCGAGTCGTTTCTCAGGTTTTTCGATGCCGTGATCTAAGCTATTGCGCACTAAATGGGTCAGTGGATCGACAAGCTTTTCAATCATGCCCTTATCAATTTCTGTGTTGCCACCTTCAATCACGAGATTGACGTTTTTACCCAGTTGCTCAGAAAGATCCCTCACCAAACGATTGAAACGGTTAAACACAAAAGATACCGGCAGCATACGCACCGACATCACAGCTTCTTGCATCTCACGGGTATTTCGTTCCAATTCAGTAAGTGCAGTCTTAAGGCGTTCGCCTAAATCGCCCGTCATTTCATTGCCAATAAGCGTTAGCATGGACTGAGTGATCACCAGCTCGCCCGCTAGATTGACCAGAGTATCTATTTTAGAAGTTTCGACCCTTAAAGTAGCATCCTGGGCCGACGCGGCAGGTTTCTTAGTCGCAGCTTTCACCTCTTGAGGCGTATTTTGGGGAATAGCGGATGAACTGAATGCCGTATTTGGACTTGTTGCATTTGAAGAAGGTGCTGCAGGCGAGCTAGGGTTTACAGAAACACTCGCGGGAACACTTACAGCAGGCGACACTTTGGCGTCAGTAACGCTCTCTTTTTCTTTAAATATGCGGTGTTTTGCTTGGCTGCTATCTGCGTTGACTTCAGCTTGATTGGCAACTGTGGTGGGTTTAACTACCTTAGGCGCTACTGGCTTTGAGCTCAGTAACTCGATTTCATTGGCGAAGGATTCCGGCGTTAATGCCTCAAAAAAGCCAAAGCCTAATTCATCATCGGATGTGAAATCAATGGGCTCTGCCGCTTTCTCAGTATTGCTTACATCATTTATGACACTTTGTGCGCTGATTTCTTCGGCTTGATAAGCCTCTTCAAAAAAGCCAAAGTCTTCACCTTCAATAGCAATATCGCGAGCCATTTCATCTTCAAAGAATCCAAAACCCTGATCTTCCACCTTCTCCACTGACTCGGCTTGGATAATGGGAAAAATCGGAGCATTAGCAGCATCAGTGCCATTGCGTACTGCAACCGATGAGCTAAAAGACTCGCCATTTAACGCTGCGACCAGCTGACTTTTACTGTACTCCACCTCCTGCCAATCAATCTGTTCTTCTTCGCGGTACAGGCTCAATATATGAGATAGCGTATCAACGGTACTCAGCAGTAAATCGATAATCGATGAGGTGAGTTGGAAGTTGCCCTTACGGGTTTTATCTAGCAGGTTTTCCATCACATGGGTGACACTGGTCAGTGCGGTAAAACCAAAAATACCGCTGCCACCTTTAATCGAGTGGGCGGCACGGAAAATAGTGTTCAGTTCTTCAGGATCGGGAGAAGCAAGGTCCAATGCCAATAGCAATTGTTCCATATTTTCAAGATGTTCATGACTTTCTTCAAAAAAGACCTGATGGAACTCGGCCATATTGATGGACATAGTGCACCCCGTTGCAGTTAACCCAGCACTTTTGCCGTAATAGCCAACAGCTTTTGAGGATCAAAGGGTTTTACCATCCATCCCGTCGCACCTGCCGCTTTTCCTTGCGCCTTCATGTCATCGCCCGCTTCGGTCGTAAGCATAATGATCGGAGTTCGCATAAATGCCGACATAGCACGTAAGGATTTAATTAAGGTCAGCCCATCCATTCGCGGCATATTCTGATCAGTCAGAATAAAATCAAATTTCTGCCCGTTACAGATATCGAGGGCTTCTCGACCATCTTTGGCCAGCACCACTTGATAGTTAGCCGATTTAAGGGTCGCTTCGACCATTTGTCGAATCGCAGCGGAATCATCAACAATTAATATTTTTTTACTCATGCGCTATTCCATTATGACTTTAGTTATATTCCCTGGGGATACTAATTCGTAGGTCTTAGATAATGTTTTCACCAGTGAGAGACCGCGACCAGACAACTGAGGAATGTCAGCAATGAGGTTTTTATTACCCGCAAAACCTTTTCCACTGTCGCTCACACTAATATGTAACTCGTTTTTCGACGAGCGCCAGATAATGCTCACTTTCACCCAATCGTTTGATGTAAGTCTGTCAGCAAAACTGTCCCTAATACTATGGTACAGTTCGAAGCCTTCTGGATCGTTTTTTAGCCGTGAATCTAATTTTAGTACACCATGGTCAATGGCGTTGCTAAATAACTCTGCGACGACAGTAAAAACCCGTTGGCAGAAATGAGTGGCAAAGCCAAATATGCTTAAAAATTGATTTAATGAGCTTAAATAGTCAGCGCTGAGTAACATAGGTCCGGCGATGCTGACATCCCAACAAAACTCACCGTCCATAATAGATTGCACTCGGCTGACTTCTCGACTTTGATGCCAACGGCTTAGTTTCTCGAAATCTAAAGTGCAAATCGTAATATCATCTGCAATATTTTCAGCAGAGCAGTACTCATGCATATTTTCATTCAAATAATGGGTAAGACCACCGGATAAATTAATAAACAACGCTTTTAATTTATCAATACCAAATGGGCGTTCTTCATGGGTATATTGCTCAATTAAACCGTCACTAAAAAGACAGGCATGGCCATTAATCGGTAAATCAACGGTAAAAATATCAGCAATAAAAGTATGTGGCGGCAATATACCCAGTGCCATATTGGTCGATTTAAATTGTTCTATCGCTTTATGGCTATCTGAACTTAAAATATGTCGTTCTTCAATATCAGTATTCGGTAACTTGGCGTGTTCATCAGCCTGAATATACACAGGCGGCATACCGCCATTCCAAATGTGTAATTTATTGCGATTAAAATCGGCTTCCAAAATAATACAGGCTACGAATCTGTCTTCTGGATTCTCGCGATGAACCTTAGCATTCAGCTCGTAGATCAGCGTTATTAAAGAAAACCCCTTTGAAACCATGGCTCTAAATGTGCTCGCGACGCGCATAATCGGCATGGCTGCACTCAGGCCATGACCCGTTGAATCGGCGAGAATTAAGAAGAAATTGCCATTAGGTGCCATGCCATTAAGGATAATATCACCACTAAAATTGGCACTTGCTTGGCAGTAGGTCTGCACAAAATCAAAATCAGTATTATCAATATTAACTAAGTGCTCAAACAAATGCCGGGCCATGTGTTCTTCTCTGGCCTTCTCATAAAGCATTTTTTCGAGTTCAATTCTTTGTTGTTCGACTTTATGTTGTAGTTGCACACGGCTAAGTAAGCATTCAACTTTATACCAAAATATTTCAACGTTGATCGGTTTAACGACAAAATCTAATACCCCCATACTAAAACACGCTAACACGTTTTGGCTTTCTTTAGTCTCACTCATCACAATAACAGGCGTTTCTTGTTTTTCCTCGTTCAACTTATTCAGTAACGCTAGTGCAGTGCCATCTTTGAGCCAGTAGTTAATCAGGATTAAATCAACCGTATTTTGCGTTATTTCAAAAAATACCTCCTCGAGATCATTACAAACAATCACGTTGTAACCTTTACTATGAATAAAATCACTGATCCTCTGACTCGCAATAGCATCATCATCGACAACTAATATAAAATGTTCAGGCTGAGTAAGTGATACCATAACGAGTGTTACTCTATGATGTATATTTTCTGCATATTGGCGATATCTAGGATTTCATTCGCCTGTCCATGTGCCCCTTTGACAGATGTTGAAATATGTAATTCCTGCGCCTTTCGATGCAGCAGTACCATCATGCCTAAAGCAGAACTGTCCAAATAAAGCACTCGGCTAAAATCTAAAATAATATGATTAACCTCTGGGAGGGTTAACATCTCTTGATAATCACTGGTAAATTTCTTGTGGTAATAAAAGTCAAAGCGCTCTGGCAATGAAATAACTTTAATATTTGACATTATGCTATCCCTAATTAAAAGAGTTCAATTTCACCACAGGTTATTTGATCCCTCGATACGGGATTATGCGTCTCCTGGCGTCGGCGACTCATTTGTGTCGTGATGCCATCACCTTGTATGCCAAATTCCTGTTGCGACATGTTGGTGATGTGATTGAGCGATTCTTTTAAGTGATGTAGGGATTGATTGGTGTAAATCAGGCTTTGGGAGGTGATATCACTGAACTGCAAGCCACGGATCGTATCTGAGATAGCTTGTTCGAGTTCATGTGCCGATGAATCTATGCGTGCAATCACTTGAGAATCCTTCTCTGCTTTGACGATAATCTGCCTTAGTGCAGTATCAATATCCTTTTTTGCATCAATAATATAGGTCATATCTTGTGCGGCAACTTTACTCACGTGTACGGTTAATTGCTCAATCTGAACTTGAATCGATTTAAGCTGCTTTTGAATACCTTCACTAAAACCAGCACTGCGGGTAGATAAAGCCCGCACCTCATCGGCAACCACTGCAAATCCCCTGCCCGCATCACCCGCCCGCGCCGCTTCAATGGCCGCATTTAAGGCGAGTAAATTGGTCTGGGAAGAAATCTGGTCTATATCCTGTAAGGCTTTCATTGCTTGGGGCATAGATTCATAGATGAGATTTACTTTTTCCAACAACTCCATAGTAGATGCCGACATTTCAATGGTGGATTGGATAAAGCGCTCTAAGGTCAGAGAGGTATTATTGGCGAATTGCTTCATTTGGTCTGAATGGAATAGATCTGCATCATCAGTGCTTTGGACAAGCGCTGAAATGAAGCCTGTTTGCTCCGTCATTAATCGCCCTAAGCCATCGAACGACTCGCCCAACAAATTGACCGCATCGCCCTGCACCGCAAGTACGCTGTCAATGTTAGATTCACAACTATTGAGTGTGGTGATCGTTTCTTGATACAGACTGATGTGGGCTTGCCAGTCGGTGGCAAGTTGGGTGTCTGAGGACTTATCATCATGCAGTTGGACTGATTGCATTTGCTGGTGCTGATAAAATTGCCAAAGCAACATAATCAACACGGATATAATCGGCCCGATAGCCAATAAAGTGATTAAACCCAGTAAATATCCAACGCCTGCCGCAAGTAACGCAACGACCCCATCCTTGTATGTCATATGAATTTCACAATAATTGTACAGTGATTAAAAAGTAGTTTGGTACTAAGCAATTTTCAAACATGAAAGTGAAATTTTTCACATTGTTACGTGTCGCAATGCGGAAAATGCAGTTATCACAGGATAAATCCACAGAATTGGGCTCAGATTCTCAGTAAATGGCTGTAAATTCATGATTTGCTAATAAACTTACCTTAATCGAACCCGAAACTTAAACTGGGCAGTACTCATACCCTAGGTTACACTGGAAACGTCATTGATTGGGATGGAATCGCTTATGAGTCAACGTACATTACACTCCTTATTTAAACCGACTTCCGTAGCCATTATCGGCGCTTCGAATACCGAAAAGCGTGCGGGTAATGTGCTGATGAAAAACCTGCTCTCCAGTGGTTTTTCGGGTCCTATCATGCCGGTCACCCCTAAATATCGGGCTGTGATGGGCGTGCTCGCCTATCCCAATATTGAAGCGTTACCCATCAAACCCGATTTAGCCGTCATCTGTACCCGCGCTTGCCGTGTACCCGCCATCGTTGAAACCCTGGCGCAATTTGGCTGTAAAGTGGCGATAATTATGGCGTCGGGCATGGCGCAGGAATTTAACGAGGATGGCGTGAGTCTGCTCGACCTGACCATGCAAAATGCCAAGCGTTATGGGATGCGTATTCTGGGGCCAAATAGCTTAGGTATGTTGCTGCCGCCATTAGGATTAAACGCCAGTTTAGCCCATGCCAGCGCCCTACCGGGTAAAATTGCCTTCGTGTCTCAATCGGCCGCCATTTGTACAACGGTACTCGATTGGGCTAATAACAAAGGTATTGGCTTTTCGTCCTTTATCTCTCTGGGCGATGCCACCGATATTAACTTTGACGAATTGCTCGATTACCTTGGTCGCGACAGTCGCACCAGTGCCATCATGCTTTATATCGATTCTGTGAATGAGAAACGCCATTTTCTCTCCGCTGCCCGAGCCGCCTCACGCAATAAACCGATTTTGGTGATTAAATCTGGCCGCAGCGCCGAAGGGGCCCGCGCCGCAAAATTACATACGGGCGGCGTTGGCGGTAACGATGCCGTGTATGAAGCGGCATTTCGCCGTGCGGGTATGCTGCGGGTTAACGACTTAATTGAACTTTTTGCCGCGGTTGAAAGCCTTGCGCATTCCAATCCGCTGCAAGGTGAACGCTTAGGGATTATCAGTAATGGTGGTGGCCCCGCGGTGTTAGCTGTGGATGAACTCATTATGCGCGG
The DNA here is from genome assembly GCF_026802235.1 of Shewanella sp. DAU305. Taxonomy (NCBI): domain Bacteria; kingdom Pseudomonadati; phylum Pseudomonadota; class Gammaproteobacteria; order Alteromonadales; family Shewanellaceae; genus Shewanella; species Shewanella sp. DAU305. Next base: position 2,854,496 of record NZ_CP113808.1, on the reverse strand, counting down.
CGGTAAATTGGCTGAATTGTCAGATGACACCATAGCGAAATTAGAGGCCGTGTTGCCTAATACTTGGTCAAGGCAAAATCCCATCGATATCATTGGTGATGCGAACGCGTCACGATATGCTAAAGCCTTGACTATCTTGATGGATTCCAATGAGCTGGATGCCATTTTGGTATTACACTCACCTTCGGCGCTCGGTGAAAGCGTTGAAATCGCCGATGCCTTGATTAGCGTGATCCACGCGCATCCGAAAAAGAATCGCCTTAATATTTTGACCAACTGGAGCGGAGAAGACTCTGCCTATCAGGCGCGAAAACGCTTCACTAAAGGCGGCATATCCACCTATCGTACGCCCGAAGGCGCCGTGGGTGCTTTTATGCACATGGTTGAATACCGCCGCAACCAAAAACTGCTGCAAGAAGTACCGCAATCGATCCCCGACAATATTCCTACCGATAGCCACACGGCGCGCACATTACTGCAAGCAGCTCAAGCGAAAGGTAAATCTGTACTCGAAACCCACGAGGCAAGTCCTATTTTGCGTGCCTATGGGCTTAACACGATAGACACTTGGTTTGTGAAAGATGCCGATGAAGCGGTCGCCATCGCTAATGAAGCGGGCTATCCCTTAGCGTTAAAAGTGCAGTCTCCGAATATCTTGCATAAGTCCGATGTGCACGGAGTGATGCTCAATCTAACCTCGGCCGAAGATATCCGCCACGCCGCGAGTGCCATTACTCAAAGGGTGCATCAAGCCAATCCAGAAGCCATTATCGAAGGCATGATAGTGCAAAAGATGGCGTTGACCGCTGGCGCACAGGAAATCCGTGTTGCCGTGATAAGCGATCCCGTCTTTGGTCCGGCAATTTGTCTTGGTGAAGGCGGTTCTGAATGGGATCCGACTAATGACGCCGCCGTTGCCCTGCCGCCACTGAATATGGCACTGGCGCGTTACATGGTGATCCAAGCGTTAAAGACCCATAAGTTGAAGGACAGGCATTTACCGCTCGGTTTAGACATGAATGCCCTGTGCGTGATGCTAACGCAAATATCCCACATCATTATCGATTGCCCCGAAATCGCTTCGTTGGATTTAAACCCAGTATTAGCCGCGGGTGAAAACATCACTCTGCTCGATGTGAATATCCGTTTGCACGATGCCAATGCCGACAGTTCATCGCGCATGGCCATCATGCCGTATCCGAAGGAATTAGAAGAAGTTGCCGAGCTCAAAAATGGCCTAAAGGTGATGCTAAGACCGATTCTGCCCGAAGATGAGCCCAAGCATCTGGCCTTCGATAATTCGTTATCCGATGAAGACAGATACAAACGCTATTTTGGGGTGCGCTCGAAAATGACCCATGAGGAAATGGCGGTATTGACCCAAATCGATTACGCCCGTGAGATGGCTTTTATCGCCACCGCCAAAGGCCCAGATGGGGATGACATCACTTTAGGTGCGGTGCGTGCGTCCATCGACCCCGACAATACTGAGGCCGAGTTTGCCATGGCAGTGCGCGGCGATCATCAAGGAATAGGTTTAGGTAAGTTGTTGCTCGAAAAACTGATTAAGTATTATCAAGCTAACGATACGCCTGTGCTCACCGGCTTTACCATGTTCGAGAATCGCAATATGGCCAGCCTTGCCAAGAGTCTCGGTTTTAAGGTGAGCTTCGACATGGAGGAGCATTTGATCAAAATGCATATGGATTTAAAACCGCCCAGTGATAAATAGCGGCTATCCAAACTGACAAAAACGCCGCAATGATTTGCGGCGTTTTTTTATCAAATCTGCTGAAATCTATAGTACAACTACATAGTTCAATTTTTATGTAACTTAGTCTTATCGATTAATCACTTCAAATGTCAGGATGCTTGAGAAGAGTATGGGTAATGAGCCAAGGCCGTGAACCGCTGGCTGAATAAACTCAGTAAAATCAACAGGTTAATTGTAACTGAACCAGCAAAAACTCAATCACGATTCAACCTATCTGATTAACCTCTCACGCAGTTACGGCCTTCAGCCTTCGCTTGATACAGCGCTTTGTCGGCGCGACTGAATAGGGTTTCTGCATCGTCGCCTTGCTGTAATGAAGCGAGACCAATCGAAACAGTAATTGCGCCAAGGGAAAGCTTTTTGTCTTTCCCTATGGTTAAGCGGCGCTCAGAAATACGTTCCCGTAAATTTTCAGCCACTTGTAATGCATCGTGAAAATGAGTGTTCGGTAACACCACCACAAATTCTTCGCCGCCATAGCGCGCCACAAAGTCATCCCCTCGCACACATTGTTTTAAGGCTAATGCGACATAGGCCAACACTTTATCGCCGGTTAAATGGCCATAGGTATCATTAAAAGCTTTAAAATTATCGATATCGATCAGCAAAAGACTGCAACGGGTTTGGTGATCTTGGGAGAGGTAGATTTGATCTTGAATACTTAACTCATAGGCACGGCGATTGTGCAGCGAGGTTAATTGGTCAGTCATCGCTGCCAGGCTCAGGTTTTCCATTTCCGATTTAAGATTTTGCACTTCTTGGCCCATGGTGCACAGGCTTTGCTCCATCTCACGGTTGTTGATGAGTAGCATCTGCATTTCATCGACTACACCGTCAACCAGCTCGTTTAAGGTATTAATGTCGGGATTCGTCTGTAGGCGTAAACCAAACTCGGCTAATGAACCTGAAAACGCCGCGGTGCCTTGACTCAACTGGCTGATTTTACTTAACAAACTATTGATCAGGATTTGCGTTTCAATCTGCACATTTTCAATCACTTCGGGTGACTGTTCTTGAATAAAGTTCTTATACAGGCTGGTGTTGACCTCCTTGGTAAAAGAGACCGAATTTGCCAGAAAGCCATCAATCGCACGGTTTAAATCGAGATTTGTCCCTGCAAAATATTCATACCAAACAGTGTAGTTTTCAGGTGTAACGGGGATATCGAGGGCAGACATTTGCGGTACGGCCAAACGCAAAATTTGCGCGGCAGAATCAAGCTCTTTATTTTCTGCAGTAGAAGACATAAATCGCGAACCATAGACTTGTTATGTTTTTGTATGCATTAAGTTAACTCAAGTGCTTCGATTTGGATATGGGAGAAATCAATTATTATGATAGGCGACAAAATAAAAGAGGATGCCACCATCCTCTTTTAAGTTAGAACTTGAATTGACGACACCAAACTAACGAGGTATCACTCAATAACTTGTGGTCAGTCGATCAGACTTAGTCATAAGATTACATTGAGTCACAAGATAGCATTGAGTCGCACGATAATGCTCGCGACTCAATATTGATGAGTTAATGGGTTGATTAACCTCGGCAACTGGCAAAGATATCTAACTTAGGCTGATATACCTCGGTCTTGACATTCATTAGGCCTAAAAGACTGTCGAATAAATTGTCATGGGAGAAACCGCCCTTCGCCGCGTGCTCAGCTAAACAGGCCATGTCTAATTGGTTATCTTTACTGAAGTCCTCAGATACCCAAGCAAGCATAGGAATACTCGTCTGTTCAATTGGCGCAATGCTGTAAGGTGCGCCATGTAAATACATGCCCTTCTCACCTAAAGACTCGCCGTGGTCGCTCAAATACAACATGGCGGGATCAAATTTATCTTGCTGATTTTGTAACTTTTTCACTACTTCGCTGATGATGTAGTCAGTATACAAAATGGTGTTGTCGTAGGTGTTCATCAGCTCATCTGGGCTACAGTTTTGGATATCGCTGCGCTGACAATCCGGTGTAAACTTACGGTGCTCCGGTGGATAACGTAAGAAATACGTCGGTCCATGGCTACCAATCACATGCAACACAATCACAGTATCTTTGCGTTCTGCAGTGGCCAAGGTTTCATCTAATTTGTTGAGTAACACTTGGTCGAAACAATATTGGCCAGTACACAACTCAGGATCGCTGTTCAAATCAATCGAAATGTTTTCAACTTGATCGCACACCCCTTTACAGCCAGAGTCGTTATCAAACCATTGCACTTTAATCCCGCCATGGTTCAACACATCTACCGCAGTATCTTGGGCATAGGCACGGCGAGAATCGTAATCTTCCCGTCCCATGCGCGAGAACATGCAAGGAAGAGAAACAGCCGTTGCCGTGCCACATGAACTGGTATCTTTAAAGACAATTAAGCCTTGATCTTGGGTATGGGCGTTGGTTGGCTTGTCGTAACCATAATACTGATAACTCATCGAACGCGCGGTTTCACCTACCACAAGCACTAATAAGTTAGGTTTACCATTAGGGTTGGCACTGACATTTTTAGCATCGAGACCCAGTGGCTGATATTCAATCGGCGTTTGTAAGTAGTGCACATTAATGTACTTAGACGCAGCGCCAATAAAATACGTCGGCACGATATAACGTTTTAGCTCGTCGTTGTTACGGCCAAAGGCGGCGTAATCTTGGAAATAAAAGAAAGCAATAATGCCGAGTCCCGCCAACATCGCCAGCATAAACAGCACTTTATGTAGTAACTCTTTGAAAAAAGGCTGGTACTGAATATCGGCCTTATAGATAAGGTACGCAGGTAAAATCCCTGTCAGTAACATATTCATTATCGAAGCAAAATTCACATACATCAGCGCTTCAGCATGATTGGTTTGAAAGGTGTTTTCTATCATGCCGTAATCAAACACGACATTGTATTGATAGGCGGCGAAGAACACACTCGATGACAACAAGGTAAGTATGATGAAAAACGGCTTAACGAGGTACTTCACCGTAAATAAGGAAAAAACAAAACTGAGGGCAAAGGCTAAAAACAACGGCATAGTGGCGATGAAAATAGGATCGACATCCGGTTGTTTTTCGATGCCTTTTTTAATGATGCCGAATAGTGGGATATTGAAAATACAAACGTAAAATAACGCTGTGATAAAAGTGAATCGATTCACCGATAGAGTCTTAAATCTTGCTAGCACTGATAGCTCTCACTCAAATTAGTTGTTTGTCGAGACTAACTTAATTTTCTTAAGGTAATCTTAGGCTGTAACAGTCAAATTTTTTGCCATAGTAGCAAGCTCTTGGTAATGGCTCAAATTATCTGTGGTTAATGCTCACATTTTAAAAACAAACTTAAAAAAACGGCCGAACCTCAATGAGTTCGACCGTTTTTTGCTCCCCAACCTATTAGGGCCTTGCTCGGTGTTATCACCAACGAGTTAACAATTCATGTTACCCCTGCGGTGATTATCGTAACTGCTGTAATAAGTAGGCAAACGCCATTGAATTAAGTTCCGCAGCTTGATTATTATCTGCAGCGCCGGCGTGGCCACCTTCGATATTTTCGTAGTACAACACATCAATCCCCATGTCTTTCATCTTAGCGACCATCTTACGGGCGTGACCAGGGTGAACCCTGTCGTCACGGGTAGAAGTGGTGAAAAAGACCTTTGGATAATGCACGTCTTTATGCAGGTTATGATAAGGCGAGTAGGTTTTAATGTACGCCCATTCTTCTGGAATATCAGGGTTACCGTATTCACCCATCCAGCTGGCACCCGCTAGCAACTTATTGAATCTAAACATATCAAGTAAAGGTACTTGGCACACGACTGCATTATAAAGATCTGGTCTGCGGGTAAATGCCGCGCCCATTAATAGGCCGCCATTACTGCCACCTTGGATGCCTAAATGTTTGCTTGAGGTGATTTTACGGGCAATCAAATCTTCAGCGATTGCCTCAAAATCCTCATAGGCTTTATGTCGATTTTGCTTTAACGCCGCTTGATGCCAAGCAGGGCCGTATTCACCACCGCCACGAATGTTGGATAACACATAGACGCCGCCCTGCTCTAACCAATTCTTACCAATGGTGGCCGAATAAGAAGGACGCAACGACACTTCAAACCCGCCGTAACCGTAAAGTAGCGTGGGATTAGTGCCATCTAACTTAAGATCCTTCGCCATCACCACAAAGTACGGTACTTTAGTGCCATCTTTAGACGTCGCAAAATATTGCTCAGTTTTAAACTTGTCCGCAGCAAACTGTTGCGGCATACCTTTAATTTTCTTTGGATTTAAGGTTTTGGCATTCACAGTGTAGAGACTTGAAGGCTCAAGAAAACTAGTGTAATTCACGAAGAAATCATCACTGTCTTGCTCAACGTCCATTACAGTCAAGGCGCCATTAGCTTCAAACGGTACGTGAGTGCTCTGCCAAGCGCCCTTTTCGTCTTGCTCATAACGCACTAATTTGCTTTTCACGTTATCGAGCCAATTAACGAAAATTGCACTCTTGCTAAAACTGAGCTGCGCAATCGATGCGGTTTGAGTCGGGCTCACAAATAAACTGAACTTGGCTTTTTGGGCGATGAGATCCGCCACATCGGCATACACGACCGCGCCTTGCTTAAAGTTACCGTCTTGATTGGTTAAATCACTCTTTAACTCAATGAATAACTTACCTTTGAAATAACCTTTAATCTCAGCATCTTGCGGTAAAGGCAATCCAATGAGTTTACCGTCTTGGTACACATATTGGCTGGCGGTATAAAAGGTATGCGCCTCTGTCACTAAACTCAGTGGGGTTTTATCATCGAATAACACCCAGCCAGAGACTGCAACTGAAGCCTTGTCGCCGGTGAAAACAGGCTTAGCTTGGTCAAGTGGCGTGCCGCGTTGCCACAGTTTAACGCCCCGGGGATAACCCGAGTCCGTCATGCTTTGACCATCACCAAAATCAGTACCGACAAAGGCGTGATCTTTATCTATCCAGCTCAGGCTCGATTTGGCTTCTTTTAAAAAGAATGGCTTATCTTTGGCAGCAACAAAGGATTTAGTGTTGAGATTAAATTCACGCACTTCCACCGCATCGGCACCGCCGCGAGACAATGAGACAAAACAGCGCTCATTTTCAGGATATTGACAGCTAATATCCTTAAATACCCAATTGACGGCTTCGGCTTTACCTAAGGCATCGATATCGAGCACGGTTTCCCATTTAGGATCGGCCTTGGCATATTCTTCCATTGTGGTGCGACGGTAAATGCCGCGCACATGGGTGTCATCCTTCCAAAAGTTATATAACTTGTCGCCAATATGGGTGGCGTAGGGAATGCGTTCTTTATCGTTCAGGATGGCGAGGCTGTTAGCCACTAAGGTATCAAAACCTTTGAACGCTTTAATTTCGGCGGCCGATGCGGCATTTTGGGTTTTCACCCATTCCATAGGCTTAGCGCCTTCAACATCTTCCAACCAAATATATTTATCTTCTTCTGCGTGAAGTTGACCGCTCATTCCGAGCACTCCTGCAATGCACCAAGGCAGTAATTTATTATTCATTCTATTCCTTTTATACAAAGTCCATCTTGAGATCTGCCCTTACATTACCTTAATTAATATCCAGTTCAACTATTAATCCAACAAGAATGTAACAAAAGGTAAGGTACTGTAATAGCAGATGATTAATCTAGAATGAATCGCGTTTTTAAAGATGTCGTGCTATAAAAAAGCGTCCACGAGGGACGCTTTTTAATCGATGATATTGGGTAAATTAAAACTCGTTATTCATGCGTGACAGCAAATTAAGCAGCACGATTCGTTCCTCACTGCTCATTTTTGCGGTGAGATCTGTGGTGAGTTGTAGATGCAAAGCATCATGTTCAAGGAACAAGGCTTGGCCCTTCTCAGTTAACTCCACCAGAATCGAACGGCGATCGGTTTCATGGGGGCGTCGCACGACCCACTGTGCCTCCACCATTTTATCGATTTGAACCGTTAATGTGCCAGTTGTGACACCAATCTTGTCCGCCAATTCCTTCATCCGCATAGCGCCATGCACGCCAAGTAACTCAATCGTGTGCACCTGCGACAGACTAAAACCTTTGTCACGTACAATGGCGTGCTCCCAAGACGACAGCTTTTCGTAAAATTCAATAATCACATGATTTAATGCATGATCTGTTGAATGCGCGGCCGTTGAATGTCCAGCTGTTGAGTGAGCAGTCGAATGTGGCTCACTTGAATGCAAGTTTGATGAATGATGATGTTCAACAGTCATTAGGCTTCCTTAGCCATACACTCGCGCTGACGGCAAGTATGGAGTTCAATGGTGATATGGGCCAATTCAGGAAATTGTGACAGTAACTGATTAAAATAACTGACATCTTTCGGTGAATGGGACACGATGGACACCATAATAGCATGGTGATCGGCGCTCACTCGCCAAAGATGTAAATCGGCCACTTGATGATCTGTTACAGCTTCAATGGTTTGCGTGACTTTACGTTGTAATGATGCTTTAACGCCGCCGTCCAGCAAAATAGGGCTCGTTTGCTGAATGAGTCCCCAAGACCAACGGCTGATAATCACAGCGCCGACAATCCCCATAATCGGGTCTAGCCAAGTTAGTCCCATGTATTTACCAAACAACAAGGCAGCGATGGCGAGCACTGACGTTAATGCATCGGCTAGTACGTGAAAATAGGCCGCACGTAGGTTGTGATCATGGCCACCGTGGGCCTTCTGGCTCTTGTGCTCATGCTCATGCTCATGCTCATGCTCATGCTCATGCTCATGCTCATGCTCAGCAGCATGTTGGTGATCCTGTTCATGTTGGCAATGGCTATGATCATGATGACTTTCATCGTGTGCATGTGAGTCATGGTGCGGGTGCGGATCCGCATCATGTGAATGCGCTGTATGGGCATGATCGTCATGGGTGTGTGCTTGGCTGTTATGATGCACATGAGCATGTTCGTCTTCATGATCATGTTCATGGTCGTGACTATGATCATGTCCATGCCCGTGACTATGATCATGTCCATGACCGTGGTGATGCCCGTGATCGTGGGTATGATGATCTTTAAGTAAAAACACACTCAGTATATTGACGCTTAAACCAATAACGGCCACAAAAATAGCTTCGTTGAAATGAATTTGCTCAGGACTAATCAGCCGCATTCCCGATTCAATCAACATCACCAATGCCACTAAACCTAAGGCTATTGCACTAGTGTAACCGCCAAGCACACTCACCTTACCTGTACCAAAGGCGAAGGCGGGATCGTTAGCGTGTTTACGGGCATAGGAATAGGCAAATAATGTGATCATAAAGGCCGCGGCATGGGTGCCCATGTGCCAACCGTCGGCGAGCAATGCCATAGAACCGTAAATGGTTCCGGCAGCAATTTCTGCCACCATAGTGATCACAGTTAAATACAGTACATAGCGTGTGTTTTTTTCGCCATCGCGGTTCTGATTCGAAAACTCATGTGAGTGTTGCCATTGGGTGAGTGAGTGCCCTTGGCGGTGGGCAGAAGCTTGATGCCCTGTCGCTTGCTCGGCTGTAGTTGATTTCATTGTGTAATTCCTACTCCATGTCCATCGCTATCAATGATAAAAAACGTGTTGCCTGAATTATAGTTTGAAAATCAAAATACATGAAGATCAAATTAACTATTTATCAAGATATACCGTTTTCAAACTTTTAAACATGCCTGTGGATCCCCATAATGCACCTGTACTCCTGTCACGAGTCGAGACGCTGATATGTGAATTAAGATAGGCAGCTAGACTAGGCAAAGGATATCAGGCAAGGTTTAATGGATTAGCATTTAATTTATGTGTGAAAACATCTGAGTCAGCAGAGTAAGATTGGCTTTATTGCAGCCTTATTATTCAGATGGATAAAAATCATTTGAGTAAACATCGATTTTTATTGAATAATTTAACCCTTTTTTATCTCTGCCGCGTTTATAGGGACAGAACAACGACAAACTTGTCGACATCCATTCAGTTCGATTAGGAGAAACAAGATGAAATTGAAGACCTTATTTAGCGTTAGCACTGTTCCCCTTGCATTTGCATTATTGTCATTCAATGCTGCGGCAGTTAGCCCGCCACACCCAACAGGATTAGATGCGCCTATGATCAGCATTCAACGTTTTGACCCAAAAGATTACAGCGCACAGGAAGCGACTAAGATGTTCCCTGCTCCGGCGGCCGGTATGGTGCAGCACATCCTGAGTTTGCCTAAGTTAGAAAACGAAGATGACTACATGATCGAAATCCAAATTGGCCAGACTCAAATGGTCGATTGCAATAAGCATGGATTAAACGGGGAATTGAAGGAACTGACAGTACAAGGTTGGGGTTATAGCTACTATCAAGTGGATGAAATCGCTGAAGGGCCGAGCACTATGATGGCCTGTTTCGAATTGGCGAAGAAAGAGGCTTTTGTACGTATTCCAGGTGAACTAAAAATGCGCTACGACAGTCGTTTACCTAAGGTATTTTATCTACCAGAAGGCGCTGAACTGCGTTTCAGAACGTGGAAAGTGGATTCAACCTATCAATATTCCAAGTAAGTAGCACGATTTTAACGCTCGAGTCATCAATCGAATGCGCTTCGAGTCTTTGCTGATTGATAAAAGCAAAGACTCGAAGAACATTAACTAGAATCGTTTAATTCTAACGACTTGCATGATTTCTATCTCAAACCCCGCCACAGTTTCTGTCTCTGGGTAATAGATGACATTGATCTTTTGCCCTTGCAGATTACGATATTTTTTCACCCGTCTGAATTTAAACGGTACATCACAATCTTCAATCATAACAGTATGTTGTACCCACTCTGCCTTTTCCCTTTGCATATGGGAAACCACAGTCACACCTTCAGAGTGAACTAAATGTTCATGGGTGGCTAACATCTTTTTTACGGCCTTATTCATGTTCAACTCTTTTATCATCTAGTTGCGACAACAGTGACTCAACTTTCTGTTTAATTTCAGCATATCTCAATTTTTCACAGCGGCCGAAGCCACTTAACTTACGCACTTGAAAACGACTCACCAAAGGCACCGACATGCCTGCGAGGCAACGACAATAGGTATCGAGTGACAAAGTCTCAATCCCTTTAGCCGTTAAATGATGTTTCAACTCACGTAAATCAGCCAATATCTGCTGATCTGTCGGCCAAGTCGGTTCAGTCGAATAGCGCAACTTAGCAATATTGCCGCGGCAAACACTGCAATGACCGCAGACCGCTGGCGTCTCATTATCATCAAAATAACGGGATAAATTGTGGCTTAAGCACGTCTCAAGTTCAAAAAAGCGGACTAACTGCGCGATTCGCGCAATTTCTTTCTGCTCTTTATCGATAAAATAATGGTACAGCTCATCGATGAGTTCGGGACGCGCTAATGCGGCAACATCCACCCGATACACATCGGTAATTCGTTTAGTTTCTAATTCAATCAACTGATGTTCAGCTAAATATTCCAGCGCGGCTAACACGCGGCTGCGCTCATGACCCGTTGCACTGTACAAGGCATCAAAATCTAACGCGCCCCATATTTTCTTCATCTGCGTATGATTAAAAATCTGCGTCAAAAACGCCTGCCGCTCGGGATTAAATCGGCTCAGAATGGCGTGTTTGTCGACCAAAAACTTGTAATTAACATCGGCGTAGTAAGCAAATAACGGCTTAACCACACCTAAAATTTCTAGCTGCACAAGTAACGTTTTTAACGGTAACTGGCGAATATTACTCGCCGTCGACACGCCATTGAGCTGACATTCCCACTGACCGGAATCTTGTTCAAGTCGAATAGCCTCAATGACTTGTGCTATACCTTCTCGCTCCGGCGTATCGCCATATACAAAATTCTCAACGGTATTGAGCCCGTCAAGATTGGCCAAAGTGACACAATGGGATAACGCACCATCACGCCCTGCTCTGCCGATTTCTTGGCTGTAGTTTTCAATGGATTTAGGCAAATCGTAGTGGATCACAAAACGAATATTGCTCTTATCGATTCCCATGCCAAAAGCGATGGTTGCCACTACCACTTGCAGCTTATCCTGCATAAAATCATTTTGAATTTGTTGACGTTTTTCATCTTCAAATCCAGCATGATAGGCACTGGCGACGATACCTTGTTGGCTCAAGAGTCGTGCGACCGTTTCGGCGGTTTGCTGCAAAGTTACATACACAATGCCGGCACCTGAGAATGAAGCTATCTGCTGAACCAGTAAGGCATTCTTCTCTTGCGTTGATACAGGCAGAACAGTCAAATCTAAATTGGGTCGATAAAATCCCGTTTGCACTATGTGTTCAGGCGCAATATCAAAGCGCTTAGCCATATCCAGTTTCACTTTACGTGTTGCTGTGGCCGTCAATAACAGTACCAATGGGATCTCAAGCTCACGCCGATAGTCGGGCAATTTAAGATAATCGGGCCGAAAATTATGGCCCCACTCTGAAATACAATGCGCCTCATCGACGACCAGCATGGACAGCGGAACCGATTGAATAAATTGCCGAAAACGTTCATTTTTGAAACGCTCCACCGACACCATCAAGATTTTCAGCTTGCCAGAGCGCGCATCTGCCATCACTTGCTGACTCTGCTCGGCGCTTAAGGTTGAATCTATGCTGGCCGCATGAATTCCCTTAGATTGTAAAAACTCCAGCTGATCTTTCATCAAGGCGAGTAAAGGCGAAATCACTAAACTCAAATGGGGTAACTGCAATGCTGTAAATTGATAACAAAGGGATTTACCAGAACCCGTCGGAAAAATCGCTAAACTCGACTTCCCCGCCAACAGTTGTGTTATCGTTTGCGCTTGGCCAGGGCGAAATTCAGAAAACCCGAAATCCTGCTGCAACAAACTAATGTATGGATTGGTTTCTGGAATGGGATTGAACATCAACCGTCCTTTACACTCATCCTTACCACCCAAAAAATTCGGGTATACCGCAAGAAAAAGATTCAGCATTAAGTGAGTCGACTAGTCTAGCAAATTTTGAGGTACTTTACGGAGTTAATTACCGACAACTGAGTTTTGGAGCTGAATTTATCGGTTGAAAACCATGATGCCGCAGATAAACTGTGACAGTTAATCTATTGATTTTATAAGAAGTAATTGGCTGTTTTTATAAAAACTTGAATGCGAAAATAAAAACGACTTTAAAAAATGAGCGATGGATAATATAAGCGCCGAGGCTAGAGCTTAGGTTAATCTCGGCAACATGCAGTCTCCAGTTTAAGGTTTTCTCGCAAGGTATAAATTAATCAGCGAGGTGAGTTTATCCTGAAATCTTTCTTCAAAACTATCAATATCACGTCCGATAGAGACAAGATATTTAGTCGCTTGTTCGCGGGAAAGTAATTTATTGGCAACACTGTATTGCATCTCTTCCAAGGTTTTATCGTATCTTGGGATCAGCAACCAAGTGCCAACATCGACGTCGAAATGTTGCATCGCTTTCTGGGCCAAAGCACAAAAAGCCTCAATATGATCCACACCATCTGGTCCGAGACAGCCAGGCTCAATTCGGCACAGGACAGCAATTTTCCTATCATTTTCAATGCTTACACTCATTTCTGATGCCCCATGTTACCAAGTCTTAAACTTAAAAATCCCTTTAAACTTAACAGCAATTTTACGTGTCTGCACAGATAAGTCACGGCTTACTTGCTCATTTAAGCGATTATTAACAAATCCATTTTAGGCGATATTGCGACGTCATAATAAAGATCAACAGAACTTAACTCTGCCCATTTTATTTCAGGACGAGACAAGCCAGAGATTATTCATCAAGCATATCGTCGACACTCATATTGTCATCTAGGTCATCTGGATGCTGCAAATGGCTTTGTGAGATTTCGGCATCATGCTCTGACAATAAGTTATCAATTGCCTGATCAAAACTGTCTAACTTTTGTGTCTCCATATAACGCTTTAATCTCTGAATAATATCCCTGCTTACCTCTATATGGGATTTTTTCTGACGCTTTTTTATTTGAGATAGCTCTTTACGAACCATGCGCCAACCCAAATCAGTAAAATACTGATTGAGCATTTTGTTTACATTCTTAAGCTCGTTGTCGAGTCGCTGTGTCTTTTTACGTAATCGGACCAATTCATTTAACTGTGTCACCAACTCAGTATAGGAAACCGTTTGTAACTCAGCGTCACAAAACCAATCTGGCTTAGATGCCACAGCTTCAGGATTGATAAGGCGATAAATTAAGGGTAAGGCAAAAATTAATTCTGCTTCCTCAAGCAATAATAATTTTCTTCCTGCTGTCGGTTTGTCTTGTTGATATATCCAAGCTTGCGGTTCCATAAATACGTTTCTTTAGTTAAGTATGCGTTTAATGCGGATGAAATAAATGGGACCTCACATGCTAGTACAAATCGACAAGTATTAATATATGGTTCAACCATTTTATTGACTGGGAATCGATTCCTTATGCTTCATTTTGCCTTAGGCAGAAATAGCTCAACTCATAACAGGCTAAGAACCTGATAAGCGGTTGTCGTTATTAGCTTAAATTTCGCCCAACACACAAGTCTAGTTTAGGGCATACCATTCATGCAAACCAATAAAATGGTTAAACCATTCTTTAAAATTGTGCATCTGTGGCTAACCAAGCTAGAAACTATCGCATATAGGAAGTACGAATTTCATACTATTATTGCCTTTATTTTTACATCCGCTTAATTAATCACCATTGTCAGAATAGGTTTATCTTGGCTGTTTTTTAAACTAAACAATCCAACTAAATGTTATTTCATGCACCCTCCTCTAATAAAAGAGGATTATTTAAACAAATAAGCACTCTACCAGTGATAATGACGATTATCACTGGTAGATATAGCTATGATTTGCGTATAATTACGCCTTCTTAATTCGATATCAGGTGACTTCTACGGCATGTCTAAAATGATCCGGACAAATAGTAATGCTCAAAATAACGCCAATATATCGAATGAAAGAGCGACTGGCTCAGATCATCACCATAATAACCGTGCTGAACAGCCACGTTTTTTTGAAGAGACTTTCCTACCACAATCTGTTCGCAATGATTATTTAAGCGCCGCCGAAGAAACTGAATACGAAATTTCAGTTAACACTCGCCGTGTTTATAATACGAGCTTCAGTGTATTTAGCCGTTATTGTGCCGAGCACCAACTTCAGGCCCTGCCCGCAGATCCACGAAGCGTCATTTCATTTATTGGTCATCAAAAAGAATTGTTCCAAGAAAGCACTGGCGTTCAACTTTCAAAGCAAACATTAACCACAAGGTTGGCAGCAATTCGCTACCATCATATTCAAGCGGGATTTCACTCGCCAACCGAACATCCTCTGGTGATCAGAGTAATGCGCGGTTTGAGCAGAAATCAATCTCGCCATGTAAGTGACTATGATCAGCAACCCATTATGTATGATGAAGTGGAAATGTTGATCCAAGCTATCGATGAGCAAGTGCAGCCATTAACCCGAGCGCGAGACAAAGCGATTATTCAATTAGGATTACAAGGTGGGTTTCGTCGTTCTGAACTGGCAGATATAAAAGTTCAGTATGTCAGTTTTCTGCGTAACAAATTAAAAGTGCGCCTGCCCTATTCGAAGAGTAATCAGCAAGGCCAACGGGAATGGAAAGACCTGCCAGACCATGAACCCTTTGCAGCACTCGACGCCGTGAAAAATTGGTTATCGTTAGCCAATATTGAAGACGGACATTTATTTAGATCGCTTTCCCGTGATGGAAAAAATTTACGTCCGTATCAAATGAAAGACCGACATTCCGGATCTAGTTCATTACTGAATAAAAATAGTGGTTTCCTTACCGGCGATGATATTTATCGCATCATTAAAAAATATTGTACTAAAGCAGGACTGCCCGCCAAATTTTATGGTGCCCACAGTTTGCGCAGTGGCTGCGTAACACAACTGCATGAAAATAATAAAGATCACTTGTACATCATGGCCAGAACCGGACATACCGATCCGCGCTCACTTCGTCATTATTTAAAACCAAAAGACTGAAACTTGACGATCACAGGTTAAGCATTAACTCCTTCGTTTTAACCTGAGAAATAGACTTCACTTTATTATTCTAAGCAGGAAAAGGATTTCATTAAAAGGACATTAATGTACAGAACTAATAAGTATTAATGGAAACACATTAGATAATTATATAAATTAACAATTTAAGTTATATTAAAAACATAAAATTAGAGCAATAAATCTAATTAATGTTATTTTAAGATTGATATATTTCTAACCTAAAATACTTATCACATCCAATTTAACATTCTTAAAACATATAAGCTTGGTTAGTATGTAAATTATTCCTGTAATATAAAATCAGCTTTATTGTCATATTGGTACTTTAGCCTTAGGCACGAAATTTAATTCATCGTACTAGCCGGAGTAAAATATGAGTAAGGCCACCTTTGATCCTACACTTTATAATAAAAGTAATAATGAACCCTTTAATCAAGTGTTGGATAAGCATTTATCTCGCCGTAATTTCGTAAAAAGTGGCTTAGGCCTCAGCGCTATGACTGCTTTTGCCAGTGTTGGCTTAACCGCTTGTGGTTCAGACAATGAAACTGTTCCTAAACCTGTCGATCCAGTCACGCCAGTGCCACCGACTAAAAGTAGCGCTAAGCTTAACTTTACATCGGTTGCGGGTTCTCGCTTAGATGCGGTTGTCGTGCCAGAAGGTTACACAGCGCAGGTGTTAGCACCTTGGGGCACGCCATTAAACGCAAAAGCGGCGCCATGGAAAAACGATGGTAGTAACACGGCCGATGACCAAGCCAACTCAGTGGGCATGCACCACGATGGCATGCATTTCTTCCCATTAAATGATGCGGGTGATGACGGTCTACTCTGCATTAACCACGAATACATTGACGAAGATGCCTTGCATCCTACGGGCCAGACATTTGACCCCACTTCTGGTCTTCGCACTGTTATCGATGAAGTGCGCAAAGAAATTAACGCCCATGGCGTGTCGGTTGTACGTATAAAACTGATGAATAATCAATGGGAAGTTGTCAGTAATGATGGTCATAACCGTCGATTTACTGGCGCGACTGTGATGGATATCAGCGGTCCTCTGGCCTACTCTTCGCTACTCGAAACCCGCTATTCTCCCGATGGCAGCCAAGCACGCGGCACCTTAAATAACTGTGGTAATGGCTACACGCCTTGGGGCACTTACCTGACCTGTGAAGAAAATTGGCCAGGCTATTTTGCCAATCGTGGCAGCTTAACCGCCGATCAGAGTCGCATCGGGATCAGTAAAACCAGTACACGTTATGGCTGGGACGATCTTGCGGGTCATGATGAAGAACGTCTCGATGAATTTGCCCGTTTCGATGTCACGCCATCGGGCGCAAGTGCTCAGGATGACTACCGTAACGAAGCAAACAGCCACGGTTATATTGTGGAAATCGACCCGTACAACGCCACCTCTCGCGCGGTAAAACGTACAGCACTTGGTCGTTTCCGCCATGAAGGTTGTACCTTTGGTAAATTGACCGAAGGCAAGCCCGTGGTGTTCTATTCTGGCCACGATTCTCAATTCGAATACCTCTATAAATTTGTCTCAGCTGCGGCCTGGGATGCAAAGGATGCTGACAGCAGCAACCGCCTGCAAACAGGCGATAAGTACATGAATGAAGGCACTTTATATGCGGCTAGATTCAATGAAAATGGTGGCGGTATTTGGTTGCCTTTAACGTTAGATAGCCAAACCACAGACGGCAAAACCTTAAGCGATAACTTCGCAACCTTGGCCGACATTATTTTAAACACAGCGGGCGCAGCGGACCTAGTCGGCGCGACACCTATGGACCGACCTGAATGGTGCGCGGTCGATCCGTTCACAGGTTCTGCTTATTTGACCCTGACCAACAACTCAAAACGTACCGAAGTGAATCCTGCCAACCCAAGATTGAAAAACTACTTCGGCCATATTATTCGTTGGGATGAAGGCGACAAAGCGACTGAATTTACATGGGATATTTTTGTTTTTGGATCACCCAGCGATGGTAATGCTGAGACCAACTTGTCAGGCTTAACCGATCTCAATCAATTCGCCAGCCCTGATGGGTTAGCCTTTGATAAACGCGGTATCTTGTGGGTTCAAACCGACAATGGCGCAAAGGAAGTTGCCGAAGAAACCAACGATCAAATGCTCGCGATAGTGCCTTCAACACTGGTGGATGGCCAAGAGAAACAAGTAGGCGTAACGGCCGATAATCAAATGGAGTTAAAGCGTTTCTTCGTCGGTCCCAACGACTGTGAAGTGACAGGTTTTGCCATTAGCCCAGATTACACTTCGGTATTTGCTAACATTCAGCACCCAGGTAACTGGCCTTATTCGTCTAATGCCGCTGAACAAACACCAGCCGGAATCACATTACGGCCTCGCGCCGCCACTGTGGTTATTCGAAAATCAGATGGTAAAGAAATTGCAGTTTAAGACGTTATTTAAGGAATATATTTGCTTTAGTTAAAGCGCAAATAAAGCTTTCTTGCCAGAGCAAACTTTAGCCTATATAAAACTCCCCTCAAGTGAAGGGAGTTTTTATTTAAGATAGTCACTAACTTAAATTTTTATATTACACATTCATTTCGAAGATTAATTAACGCTTGCCGCTATTGGCTTGTTCGAAGGCAAGTTCAAAGGCATTGGTAAAGTCTGTGATTGGCAGAAGATCTTCACGGCAACGTCGATTACGGCCCAGTAATGATGATTCAACAAATAAATCAAACCACGTACTTAAGGCTTTGCCATTAGCCGCTTCGCCTATCGCCCCTAATGCTAAGGATGCCACCTCGGCGGTGCCAAGTTGAAAGTCATGGCTGCCTTTACGTAATGCATAGGTTGCCAGCGTGTCGGGATCGAAGGAAAGCAGTGGCAAGGAATGCAAGTAAGGACTCTTGCGGAACATTTTAATCGCTTCACGCCAACTGCCATCGAGCATGATCAGCAGCGGCCGTTTACCTTCGGCTAACGTCGACATCGGCACTTGGTTCAGTATTGTTTGTCCTTGCTCCGCATATTGGGCTGGAAACACTAAATAAGGTTGATATTGCGGCGAATCGAGCAAAGCAAGCAATGCCGCTTCAGGTTCTGTGCGTGACCAAATATAGGCGTGCGTATCTGGGATAAGATCCGCAATCAAGCGCCCGCTGTTAGTTGGTTTTAACACTTCATCGTTGTACATGATCAGCAGGAAACTGGCTTGAGTTTGTAACTGACGGCGCAGCGCACAGGTACAGAACTGCTCACCTAATAGGCATAATGGACAGCGGATCAGTTTTTTACCACGGGCACCAAAGGGTTTAGTCGAAATAGACTTACGGTACTGATATAAATGGTGCACTGCATGTGGGGCTAAAGCCATAAAAAACAATTCTCTTTCAAACTTATTAGGGGTTGCGGCTAAGTTATTCAGCACTTTCCTCTCGCGGTGGCGCAGTTTATCCCTTGGCCGTAAATGGCGCAATCTGCGCAATGCATTATCGGGATAAAAGACATTAGCGTCGGTGCTTGAGGATATATGCTGCTGACTCAACTTTGCATTATGATTAAGGAAATCTCTTAGAATAGCGCAACAACTGCAATACTCAAGTCCATGTCACCACGCAGTATTTAACACTCGATTATCGAGGTTAACCTTTCAGTTACTTACAGAGTGAATATTGACGCTAAATATCAGTAAGGACTTAACTTAATGGGGAATTACCGTAATATCGTGTGCAATCTCTACTCTATAAATGCAATTTCGATAAAAGGTCAATTATGAAACGACATACCCTGCTCGCTACCATGCCGTTATTAAGCGGTGTGCTGCTCACTGCAACGCTTTTTTCTAATGTCACGACGGCCCAAACGCTTAATACCAAAGACATCCAGTCACTTGTTGATTCCGCAGTCAAACCACTGATGGCCGACTACGGTATTCCCGGTGCTGTGATTGGCATCACCATTGAGGGTAAACAGTATTTTTACCAATATGGGGTCAGTTCTAAAACCACAAAGCAAAGTGTGACAGAACATACCCTGTTCGAGATTGGCTCTATCAGTAAAACCTTTACCGCGACACTGGCGAACTATGCACAAATCGAAGGCAAGTTATCACTCACGGATATGACCAGTGATTATGTTCCTGCATTAAAAGGCAGCCATTTTGACAAGATTAGTCTCATCAATTTAGCGACTCACACAGCGGGAGATCTGCCGATGCAAGTGCCCGACAAGGTCACGAATAACGCAGAATTAATGGACTATCTTAAGCATTGGCAACCGTCATTTGCCCCAGGGACGCACAGGAATTACGCCAATCCAAGCATTGGGCTGCTCGGCATGATTGCCGCACAGAGTTTAGATCAAACGTTTCAACAAGCTCTTGAGCAAACGCTATTTCCACAATTGGGTATGGCTAGCAGCTACATTAACGTTCCGAGCAGTAAAATGGCCGATTATGCCCAAGGTTACGATAAGCAAGACATGCCAGTGCGGGTCAATCCCGGTGTATTAGCCGATGAAGCCTATGGCGTTAAAACCACAGCCACGGATCTGCTGCATTTTGTGGAGGCCAATATGCAAATGCACCCGCTAGCTAAGCCACTGCAAACGGCACTCGATGAGACCCACACGGGATACTTTGATGTGGGCATGATGACCCAAGATATGATTTGGGAGCATTACTCCTATCCTATTGATCTTGATAAAATACTTATGGGCCACACTCAGGAAGTGGTGTTTGGCAGTACGCCAGTAAAACCCATAGTGCCGCCCCTCGCGCCGCAGCAAAATGTGTGGATTAATAAAACCGGCTCAACCGGCGGTTTTGCCGCTTATGCAGCATTTATTCCCGCGCAAAAGCTTGGCATAGTATTGTTAAGCAATAAAAACTATCCCGTTCCGCCACGGGTGACTGTGGGGTATCAGATTTTAACGGGCATAGAAAAACTACAAAAATAGTATCTTTCTAGTCGCGACTATTAAAGGAGATATGCCGATTCGCTATCTCCTTTATTATTTGTTCCTTAACTATATTTTTAGCGTGACTTTTTTAGGGTGGCTTGTATTAGGCACCTTATCCACTTGTTTACCTCCAATCTCTTAATAGCCAATTTTTTTAAGCAAACTCCCATGTAATAAAATAGGCAGTGAAGGGTTAATCTGAGTATTAATTGATTTGCAAATATTCGACCTAGTTAACAGACGAATAACCCTACGTAAGTTTAGCTTTACAGCTAAAAATGAAGAGAAAAACTTATGCGTCGCATTAAAAATTATTTCATCAAATCAATATGATTGACACTTGAAGTTACGCTTTTAGGGAGTAAGATGCGCGCAAATACATTAAGTGACCTTTTTCGGAAATATCATGTCAGGCACGCCTCACTCTCCTATTCATCACGATATCGCTCCAACGGCGAGTCAGTCTAGTTTACTGTTAATGATTGTCTTTATGGTCGCCTGTGGCCAAATGGCGCAAACGATTTTTGTGCCTGCCCTTCCGCAAATTGCACTCGGGCTCCATGTGGACGCCAGTCAGCTACAAGCAGTGATGGCCTGTTACTTACTCTCCTATGGGATGTTTCAATTTGTGTATGGCCCAGTGTCAGATCGCGTTGGTCGTAAAATGCCACTCGTCGTGGGTATCGCAATTTTTATTATAGGTGCAGTGTTTGCGGCTCAGGCCACAAGCTTTAACCAACTGATTATGGCGAGCCTTATCCAAGGATTAGGCACAGCCAGCGCGGGCGCTTTATGCCGGAGCATTCCCCGCGATCATTACTTTGGCGACCGACTGGTTAAATTTAATAGTTATGTTTCTATGGCCGTAGTGTTTTTACCTTTACTGGCACCATTTATCGGTAGCGCCAGTGCGGCCTACTTCGGCTGGCAAGCCGTGTACTGGGTGTTAGCAGGATTCGGTGCCGTGGTCTGGCTGTTATTGATATTCGCCTTTAAAGAATCGTTACCTAAGGCGCAGCGGGAACATCAAGCCGTTATCGCATCCTATCGGCATGTCCTGCGCCATAGAGCATTTCGAGCTTACTTGTTTTCATTGATCGCAACCTTTGCGGGTATTGCGGCGTTTGAAGCCATTGCTGGCGTACTCTATGGCCAATATCTTGGACTGACGCCCTTCATGGTCAGTTGTTATTTTGTGGCGCCGATTCCAGGCTATTTATTGGGCGCGCTGATCGCAGGTCGACAAAATAAGCCGCAAAGAGTTATCTATCAAGGTGTTGCGCTGCTTGGCGCTGGCGCCTTATTCATGTTGATCCCGGGGCTTTTCAATTTAGTCGTCGGTTGGAGTTTACTGGTTGGATCGATTTTATTCTTCAGTGGTGCCGGCATGCTGTTCCCTACCCTGACCTCGGCGGCTTTAGAGCCATTTCCACGTCAAGCAGGAATTGCAGGGGCATTGCTGGGAGGATTACAAAATTTTGGTGCCGGACTTGCCGCATTGACTATGTCTTTAGTGCCTATGGGCGGCCAGTTGAGCATAGGTTTATTAAGCGCTGTCATGGTGGTGTTAGTGATTTTGTCTTTGTATTACGCCAGAGATCAAAATGACACTCACCACAATTTGATGCCACAGATTTAATGTCCTAGATTTAAAACCATAGATTTAAAACCATAGATTTAATGCCGAAAAATTGAAGCGATAACGTTCTTAGCTTAAGCAAAATCTATTGTCGCAATTTAACAAAAAAGCCCACATTGATGTGGGCTTTTTTAATCGGTAAAAAACTGTACTTAAACAGAAATATTGGCAAATACGTTGTGCTATAGAACCCAGCGTTACAGAATGCGGCGCAGTAAAAAATCGGCTTTAAGGCGACGAATTCGGGTCATGATCTTCTTCACAGGTGCAGGATAACTCTGCAAGGTATCCACTTGGCTGTAGTGATATAACCGCTGCGTATGCTCAAGAATATGCGTCTGCTCTGCTTCAAACTGGGCTTTCCAGCAGCCAATTTCATCTTGGATCAACAAACCATTCTCAAGATCCAGCGCCCAAGCTCTTGGATTCAGGTTAGAGCCTGTGATCAAATGCTTATTACCGTCGGCACTGATGCCCTTGAGGTGATAACTGTTGATGCCATGCTTCCACAGATGGATATTCAGCTGACCATTATCAATCGCCCACTGTTGGCGTTTAGCAAACTTACGCAATGATTGCTCATACATATAGGGCAATGCACCTATAGTGGAGAAGTCCTGCTCAGGCGGAATATAAAAATCGTTAGCCGTCTTGTCGCCCACAACGATGTCGATGCGTTTGCCATTGCGTAAATGCTTAGCTAAGGCGCGCACTAAAATATACGGTGGATTAAAATAGGGCGTGCAGATAAACAGCGAGTCTTTTGACTCTTCCACCAAGGCGACAACCACTTTATTGAGCAAGTTTTTCTTGCGGCCTAGCCCAAGTAACGGCGTGATGCGGTTGCCATCACGGGTTTCCTTAAACTGGTACTCAGCGTCAGACAATCTCAGCTTAAAGCTGCGCATGTCCGTCTTAGGCGGCAGTACTTCTTGTTCAGCGTCTTGGGTTAACGAACACACTGCAGGATCAGCAATGATATTTTTCTGGATCATTGCACGCATACTGCGGGCTAATTCGGCCGACTCAATCAAGTGATAACGGTCGAAACGATACTTATCATTTTGTTGTAAATAGATATTATTGAGACTGGCACCGCTATAGATCACCGCATCATCGATAATAAAGCCCTTAAGATGCAGTACGCCCATAAATTCACGGGACTTAACGGGGACACCTAAGATATCGATGGGATGTTCGGCTTCAGCCATCACTCTGCGGTACATCAAATAGTTACCGCTATCGCCTTTATGGCCAATCAAGCCGCGTCTTGCGCGGTGAAAGTCCACTAATACTTTGACATCAAGCGCTGGATTTGCCGCTTTGGCATCCATCAACGCTTGTAATACTTCACGGCCAGCTTCGTCATCTTCTAAATACAGCGCCGCAATATAAATACTGTGCTTGGCGCTCGCGATACGAGCGAGTAATTCTGCCTTGAAACGGCATGGCGTGAGCAACCACGTTAAAGCCTCGGGTTGAACGGCTATTCCACCAAGCTTATCTAGCAAGGCATCCTCCTTTAATCATGCTGACCACCCCGATAGGAAGCACTGGGGTTCAATGATAAAAACATCACAGCAATATGTGTTAACTCTGGATAGGCCTCTGTCACTGCCTGCCTGATCGTTTGTTCTACTTTAAGATGGATATCAGGGTCCTTAGGGAACCAGAGTAACTCAACTTGGACGAAGCGTTGATCAATTTTTCCATTTCGAAAACTGATGCTTGGGATCCAATCTAACGTGAAACTCTCTGCATTACCTTTACATATATCCGCCAATGACTGCAGTAATGTTTGGCTGAACGCTGCAACGACCGCTTGTGGTAAGCCGCGCATACTAATATGTGGCATGGTTTAGTTGTTACCTAAGAACCTAAAATCGTAAGGGGTAGAAATTACCGACTTCACCTCGTCTCGGCAAGACTTTTCTCCCAAAAGCCTCCTTAAACCTCGCGGTTTTGCTGGTAATTTGACCTCACTCGATGTAATCCTACCGTAGCGCCACTATTTAGCTAAAAATCACATCTTTTAGGCTAGGATTACAACCACATTTAAGGGCTGTTTTTTCGGCACACATATCATGTTAAGGGCAATGTAAAAGTGTGAATATTAACGGTTCGATATTAATCGGACAGTCCCTGGATTAAGTGATGTTTAACGTGACAAGCCCATACAAACCATCGCAGGTTTTACTGAAGATCAGCTAAAATGTCGGCCAAATCACAAAATAATCTTCAAACCTATTTCGTTTACCCCGAACCCAGTGATTTAGCGTAAACTAAAACGCCTATTTGCGATTAAACCAACACGATAAAAGACGAAGACCATGAACAAAAAAATTTTGCTGACGTTAGCGCTGACACTGCTGTTTGCTTGGGGTATTTTCCATTTTAAAACCCAGTTGGGATTACTGATCCTGCCACTGTTTATCGGACTGGTATTGTTTGTTACCCTACGTTTATATCGCTTGATGGAAAAGGATGACGGCAGCAGTGAGGATTAGCCCCACATTGCATCGAACTTAACCAGACGGCCCATGATGTTCTTAATAAAAATGGCCAATAGCTAACATGGAAAGGTTACTGAAAACCACTCTGTATGCCAGCCTACTTCTAGCGGCGAGCCACAATATCGCCCGCGCTGAGCAAATCGACGCAGGAGCGATAGAGACCCGAACCACTTCGCTTAGCCAAGCGGTCAGCAAAATCAGCCCTCGTCACTCGCAAATTGCACTGCTGGCAATGGACATGTCTAACAATCAAGTGATCTTTAGCCAACAGGCCGAGACGCTGTTTATTCCCGCCAGCACGCAAAAATTACTCACAGCTGTGAGTGCCATGACTCAGCTTGGGCCTGATTTTCGTTATGTCACTGAATTATGGACGGACGCACCAATACGCAAGGGCCATATCGCCGGCAGCGCTTATCTGCGTTTTAGTGGCGATCCGACGTTCACTCAAGCCGATCTCAAGGCCATTTTTGCCAGTCTCGTGAAACAAGGCATTAATCGCATTGATGGACATCTGTATTTGCTCGGCGATAAACAAGAGCAAATGCAGGCCCCTGGTTGGGTTTGGGATGACTTAGGCATTTGTTTTGCCGCGCCTGTGTCGAGTTACATTATCAATCAGAACTGCGTCTATGGTCAGTTCAACCCCAGCACGGCCAATAAGCCTTCACAGGTGAGCCTGCGCACGGGGAGTTATGGGGTAAAAGTCAGCAGCGATGCGGTATTTGATCCCAAGGCGAGTCGCGAATTTTGTCAGCTCGATTTGGTGCGACTAGGCCAAAACAACTATCATCTGCGTGGTTGTTATCCGGGCGGTGAAGCGATTGGACTGGCAATTGCGGTCAGCGATCCGTTCAAATTTGCCCAAGATAACCTCATCTCGCTGCTTAAAGGCGAGATGTCACTGGCGGGTAAAGTTAAGCTCGGCACTAGCTTGCCCAAAAAGGCGAAACTGATTGCCAGCCATAGCTCGGCGCCTCTGCCTGAATTGCTCGATACTATGCTGCTCAAGTCGGATAATTTGATTGCTGATAGCCTGTTTAAACAGCTTGGCAAAAGTTATTTCAATGCCCAAGGTAGCTTTACTAATGGCGCGGCAGCCATGCAGCGAATTTTAACAGAGTTAGGCGTCGATCTGAGTAACGCTAACATTGTCGATGGTTCAGGGCTGTCACGCTATAACTTGCTCAATGCCCAGCAGTTAGCGGCGGTATTGGCACTCATCCATAAGGACAGCCGCTTTAGCCCGTTAATGACCAGTCTGCCGCAAGCAGGAATAAGCGGTACCTTAAGGTATCGCATGGGTTACAACAAGCCGCCACTAAAACAGCAAATTTTTGCTAAAACAGGCTCGATGCAAGGCGTGTCTAACTTAGCGGGGTTTATCCGTTTGCCTGAGCACAGTGACACCCTGTTTGTGGTGCTTGAGAATGGCATGAGTCCCGAGCTTAAACATCAGCATAAACCATCGTTTAATGCCGAGTTTCTCAAGCAATTGATTTCAGTGCTGCAAGTGCCATCCCCCACCACAGCAGCGCTTAGTACCGCTGCTCACTCGGTCCAAGATTAAATACTGCCGAGTTGAAATAGCATGATATAAAACAAAAAAGCACTGAGTCATCAGTGCTTTTCTCGTTTTTATTTCGTTTCTATTTAAACGAATCTATCGAAGCATAATTAAAACAACTCTGCAGGCATAGCCATAGTGGTCGCATCACCGGATCTAACTTGAGCGATATGGTAATCCGCTTTAGGCAGTAACTTATCAAAATAGAACTTAGCTAAATAGGCTTTCTGCTCGGCGAACGCTTTATCTTCATGATCAGCGACTTTATCGACCATAGCCAACCAGTAGAAACCATAAAGGGTATAACCAAAGGCATCTAAAAAGTCGACCGCGCAAGCATTAATAAGCGCAGGCTGAGCGACTTTGTGCTCATTAATCGACTCAGCGACTATGACTAATGCATCTAAACGTGCGCATACTGCCGCTACTTTCACCACATCCACGTGAGTAAATGCGCGCATTTGTGCTTTCAAGTCAGCGACAAATTCATTTAATGCAGCAAGATTATCGCCCGTGACTTTACGGCCGAGGAAATCGATGGCTTGAATGCCATTGGTGCCTTCATAAATCTGTGCGATACGGGTATCACGAACTAATTGCTCAATACCCGTTTCACGAATATAACCATGTCCACCAAAGACTTGCTGCGCCATGATCGTCGCATCAAGACCGCGATCGGTTAAAAAGGCTTTAGCGACTGGCGTTAATAAACCCACATAACGCGCGGCTTTGGCTTTAACTTCATCTTGGGCATATTTGGCCAAATCTAGCTGTTGCCCAGTAAACACAGACAAAGCACGGCCTGCTTCTGTCATTGCTCGAATGGTCAACAACATACGGCGCACATCGCCGTGGACGATAATAGGATCAGATTCACTGCCCGTCGGCGAGCCGCCAGCGGCAACGCCTTGATTACGCTCTTTAGCATAATCGGCTGCCATCTGATACGCCGCCTGAGCACTGCCCAGACCTTGAATACCAATCGCTAAGCGCTCGTAGTTCATCATAGTGAACATGCACACGAGACCGCGATTGGGTTCACCAATCAAGAAACCTTGAGCATTATCAAAGTTCATCACACACGTTGCTGAACCTTTAAGGCCCATCTTGTGCTCGATAGAACCCACAGATACACCATTCGCATTAGCTAAGCTGCCATCGGTATTTACCGATATTTTAGGCACTAGGAAGAGTGAAATCCCTTTGCTATCCGGTAGCTTGGCAAGCACTAAGTGGATGACGTTTTGAGTTAAATCATGATCGCCACCCGTGATAAAAATCTTGCTGCCCGTGATGGCATAACTACCATCATCCTGCGGTAAAGCTCGAGTGCGAATATTACGCAGATCAGAACCCGCTTGCGGCTCTGTCATATCCATAGCACCCGCCCATTCGCCGGAATATAACTTAGGCAAATAAGCTTGTTTTAATTCTTCGCTGCCGTGGGCATTGATACATAAAGCCGCACCCGCAGTTAACGAGCCATAAAGCGTAAATGCATTACAAGCACTGTAAGCCATTTCGTCGACTAAGATCCCCAGCATCTTTGGCATGCCCATGCCACCAAATTCAGGATCGCCACACAAGCCAATCCAACCGCCCTGCGAATACTGTTCATAAACGGCTTTGTAGCCATCAGGAGTAATCACTTGATTATCTTGATGTAACACGCCCTGCTCATCGCCCGTCCGGTTCAGCGGATGGATCAACTGACTGCTGATCTTGGCTGCTTCTTCAAGAATGGCATTGGCCGTGTCAATATCGACCATTTCAGCAATCTCAGGCAATTGTGCCCAAGTGTTAGAGGCATCAAATACCTGTTCCAGTAGGAAACGCATATCCGTTAACGGGGCTTGATAAGGGTTCATTGGTAGACTCTTAAACGTAGGATTAAAACAGTTGTTTTAATTTATACCAGTTCACTGTAGAAAACAATCTCATTACAAATACAGCCGCGAATAATATGGAGGTACGTGAGCAAAGTATAAATTCAACCCATAAAAAAACCCTTAAGCTTGAACTTAAGGGTCTCTATTTTAGAAGCTTTACCACAGGATTGTCGCAGCGTTAGTTCACAAGCTTGTGCTTATTACCACATTAAATCATCTGGGATCGCATAATCAGCATAGGGATCATCTTCAACCACCACAGCTTTAGATTCATCCTGTTGCCACAGATAACCACACCACTGCGGCACCAGCAGTTTAACTCGCTCGGCTAACTTATGTGGTACTAAGTAACTCTTATCTTCGTAACGTACTATGCCTAACTGCCCTTTGAGCAATTCTGCCTGCAGTTTTTCATCTATGTATAAAGAATAGATTTTATTATCAAGAGTATAGTTAAACTTCAGTTCGGCATAAGTTGGGATCTTAATCGCAGACTTAGTGAACTCAGTGATTAAACCGCGCACCTGCCCACTCTCTGATGCCTCTGCAAAACGTTGCTCGTTCAGCGCTTTATCTTTTAGCGCCTGCAGACGTTTTTGCTCGGCCACTTCTTGCTTAAAAGCACTGGAGCCATCATCTATTCGTGATTTTTTGTCACGGCGTTTTTGGGTCTTAACGTCGCGAACCTTTTGTTTACTGGCAAGCCCTGCTTTGAGTAGCTGCTCTTGTAATGCATTAGCCATGGATCATTACCTACTTAATCTATATAAAATCAAAGTTCTCGATTTTGAATATCAAACATCTAAAACCAAACTACATTTTCGCGGCCAGTTCGCCAAGCTCTGTCATCGCAATACTGGCGCCGCCAAGTGACCAACCTCCATCAACCGGCAGCACAACTCCCGTAATATAGGACGCCAATTCAGAGCCTAAAAATAACGCAGCATTAGCAATATCCTGGCCTGCGCCGTTGCGTTTTAATGGAACGGATTGGGCAACCTTTTGCTGTAATGCGGCGCTGGGTGCAAGGCGATTAAAGCCTTCAGTGTTAGCTATAGGGCCTGGCATAATCGAATTAATTCTCAGCCCTTCACAGCCCCACTCTAACGCTAAGGTTCGCGTCAGCATATCCACGCCCGCTTTTGCCGCACACACATGAACTTGCATGGGCATAGCAATCGAAGCCTGCGGCGCCGAAATCTGGATAATATTGCCATGGGGGCGACGTAGCAAAGGATAAGCCTGCTTTAGCACTTGAAAACTGCCGAGCAAATCAATGTCCATCACCGACTTAAAACCATTGGCCGAAAGCTTTGCGGCGCTGGCAGGGAAATTACCCGCCGCGCCGCTAACTAGCACATCGATAAAACCAAACTCAGAAGCGACTTTATCAAAACCGACTTCAAGGGCGCTAAGATCGCGCACATCAAAACTCACACCTAAATGAATACCATCAGGATTGGCCTGTTGCAGCTGCAATACCGCGGCATCAACTTTATCTTGGCTGCGACTCGCGACTGCGACATTGGCGCCAGCCTGCGCGAACGCAATTGCAATGGCGAGATTTATCCCACTGGTGCCACCGACAACGACAACATTCTTACCTTGATAGTTAAACATCGTAGCATTAAACATGGGCGTTCTCCGTGAACTGTGAGATATGCACTCAGGGTGTGATTAATTATTTTATGTTGTCATTCAAGATACTATTTCAATTTTTATCCATCATATCAAGGTTACTAACGAGCGATTTCAAGCCTTTTTTATTCAAACGACGGTCAAACCGCGATTGAGACGGCTATTGAAACGTCTATGCCAATGATTGATGAATCGCTTGCAATGCCGCTAACGGATCGGCGGCTTTAGTGATTGGACGGCCTATCACTAGGTAATCTGAGCCCGCTGCTATCGCTTGAGGCGGCGTCATCACCCGGTGTTGATCGCCAGCATCACTCCCAACTGGGCGGATCCCCGGCGTAACGAGTTTGAAGTCCTTACCTAACAGTGATTTTAACGCTGTTGCTTCTTGGGCTGAACACACCACGCCGTCGAGTCCTGCTTGCTGCGTCAGCTTAGCTAATCGCTGAACATGTTCAAATGCAGGCACATTGATGCCGAGTAATTTAAGATCATCATCACTCATGGAGGTTAATACCGTCACAGCGATCAGCATAGGCGCTTTGTCGCCGTATGGCAGCAAGGCCTTTTTGGCCGCTTCCATCATGGCTAAACCACCGCTGGCATGCACGTTCGTCATCCATACACCCAGCTCTGCGGCAGCGGCCACAGCTTTGGCGACAGTATTGGGAATATCGTGAAATTTCAAATCGAGGAATAAATCAAAGCCACGATCATGGATATCTTTCACCAATTGCGGGCCAAACAGGGTAAACATTTCTTTGCCGACTTTAAGGCGGCACATGTTGGGATCGAGTTTTTCTATCAGTTGTAAAGCGTGTTTTTTGTTATCGTAATCAAGCGCTACGAGGATAGGTTTAGTCGTCATCATCTCTCCAACAGAGTTACACTAACATAGATATTATCTTATTTACTCGCCGTCTAAGCCTCTGATCCGCTTGATACTGCCCCAGTTTTTACAGGAAGGACAATGCCAGTAAAGGGCATGTGAAGGGAAACCACACTCTTTACAACGGTAGCTCGGACGGAATTTAATTTGTTGCTCAACGAGCTGCTCTAGCATAGTTAAACTTTGCTTGGCTTGCCCTTCCTCTGCTTGACGCAAATGCATTTGCATCAAGTGCTGAAAACCTTTCATGGTCGGATGCCGATATAGGGCATCGAGCACCATGGTCTCTGCCGCTTTAATCTCATCCAGACTTATCATGTGCTGCGCTAAGGCGACAACCACAGAAGCACCCGCGCCATCGGCCATGGCGCCCGCCAGTAACTCTTGGAAGCCTTCTTTGTCTTGTGTGTCGCGATAAACTTGTTTGGCCGTAGGGATTGCATCGGCAAAAAGCTCAATATCGGCTTTTTTCAGTTGCAGCAGCATTTGCTTGCACTGAGCATAATCTTGAATATCGAGGAATTTTTTCGCTAAGGTCAATAACGCACGACCGCATTGGGGATCTTGCTTTAGCGCCTGTTGCAGCAGTTTAATCTTCTGTGAATCGTCACTGGCTTCATCGGCTAACTGGCAATAGAAATGCGCCGTTAACGGCTTTAAGACTTGCTGACGTTTACGACTTAGACGCTTAGTGATATCAATGGCTTTTTGCCACTCTTTAATCACTTGATAGATAGCAATCAGTTGAGTTTCAGATTCTTCGCTGTGATCATCTTGGCTAACCAAGTTGATAAAGATTTCTTCGGCCCTGTCGTAAAAACCCGCGGCCAGATAATCTTTACCCAGCTCCATCATAGCGATGTCGCGTTGTTCATTGGCTAAGTTTGGACGGGCAATTAAATTCTGATGAATACGGATGGAGCGGTCGACCTCGCCTCGCTTACGAAACAGCGAACCGAGTGACAGATGAGTATCTATGGTTTCATCGTCAACATCTAGCATACTGATAAACAAATCAACGGCTTTATCCGATTCGTTCGACAGTAAGAAATTGAGGCCAGTAAAGTAGTCCCGGCTCAATTGTTTACGTTGATTGCTTTGATTCTGCCTTATGCTCCGTCGCCCCATATACCAACCGTAGGCGGCAGCAATGGGAAGCAACAGAAAGAGTATCTCAAGCATATTAGGCGTCTACATCCTGAGGGGCTTTAGCCATCACTTGGTTTAGTTTCTTTCTCGTTGTCGCTAAGCTCAATTTCAAGCGCACGATATAGTAGCTTGCAACTAACCAGCTCAAGATGAAACCAGCAAAAAAGACGATCGCTAGCACAACAGGTAAACGATATTCACCCTGTGCGACAAAATAGCTGATGGTCACCACTTGTTCGTTACGCGCGCCAAAGATCAACGCCAGAATAAATAACAGTGCCACAAGCACAGTTGCTACAAATGATTTCACGCTGCACTCCCTAAACGCGTTTCAATTTAATGATTATCCAAGAAATTCACTGAGCTGACCAGCATTGCCTTGCAATAGATACAAAAAAGCCTCCTAACGGAGGCTTTTTACTATGCGGTCAATCACACATTAACGGCGTCAACACGCTCGCGCAGTTCTTTGCCTGGCTTAAAGTGCGGGACGTATTTACCTTCCAAATCGACTGATGAACCAGTCTTTGGATTACGGCCAGTCCGCGGTGCACGATAGTGAAGCGAGAAACTACCAAAGCCACGGATCTCAATACGATCACCGCTTTCTAATGTTGTTGCCATTTGCTCCAACATTTCTTTGATTGCGCCTTCAACCTCTTTCGCCGACAGCTGCGACTGCCTGGTGGCGAGTTTTTCGATAAGTTCAGATTTCGTCATCCTAGCTATCCCCTATTATCAAGCCAAACACAGTCGCCTAATGGGGAGAGAAGTCTCCCCAAACAACAGGCGATTATTTACGAGCTGCTTTAAACGCTTCAGCCATTGCATTGCTAATAACAGCGTCATCTTGTTTGTTCAGAGTCGCCATTACTTCTTTCTCTTCAGCTTCGTCTTTCGCTTTGATTGACAGGCTGATAGAGCGGTTCTTACGGTCAACACCCATGAACTTAGCTTCGATTGCATCACCTACATTATAGACAGTAGATGCATCTTCGATACGCTCACGTGAAATGTCAGCTACACGGATGTAACCTTCAACAGTGTCAGCCAGTTCAACAGTCACACCTTTAGCATCAACAGCAGAAACAGTACCGTTTACGATAGTACCTTTCTTCTTGTCAGCCAAGTATGCGTTGAATGGATCATCTTCAGTTTGCTTAACACCTAAGCTGATGCGCTCACGCTCTGGATCTACAGACAGAACCACTGCATGGATTTCATCGCCTTTCTTGTATTCAGAAACTGCGTCTTCGCCAGTACCGTTCCAAGAAATGTCAGACAGGTGAACTAGACCATCGATACCGCCGTCAAGACCGATAAAGATACCGAAGTCAGTGATTGACTTGATCTTACCAGAAACCTTGTCGCCTTTGTTGTAACGAGTTGCGAAGTCATCCCATGGATTGGTCTTACATTGTTTCAGACCAAGAGAAATACGACGACGCTCTTCATCGATGTCCAGAACCAGAACTTCAACTTCATCACCTAAGTTAACAACTTTAGATGGGTGAATGTTCTTGTTAGTCCAATCCATTTCAGAAACGTGAACCAGACCTTCAACGCCTTCTTCGATTTCTACGAAGCAACCGTAGTCAGTTAGGTTAGTAACGCGACCAGTTAAACGTGTGTTTTCTGGGTAGCGTTTGCTGATTTCTAACCATGGATCTTCGCCAAGTTGTTTCAGACCTAGAGACACACGAGTGCGCTCACGATCGTACTTCAGTACTTTAACGTTGATTTCATCGCCAACATTGACGATTTCTGATGGATGTTTAACACGTTTCCACGCCATATCTGTGATATGTAGCAGACCGTCAACACCACCTAAATCTACGAATGCACCGTAGTCAGTCAGGTTCTTAACGATACCCTTAACTGCTTGACCTTCTTGCAGGTTTTCTAACAGTGCATCACGCTCAGCGCTGCTTTCTGATTCGATAACTGCACGACGAGAAACAACAACGTTGTTACGCTTCTGGTCTAGCTTGATAACTTTGAATTCTAATTCTTTGTACTCTAAGTGAGCGGTGTCGCGAACTGGGCGCACGTCAACTAGAGAACCTGGTAAGAAGGCACGGATACCGTTTAATTCAACAGTGAAACCGCCTTTAACTTTACCATTGATGATACCGATTACAGTTTCAGCATCTTCATAAGCTTTTTCCAGAACGATCCAAGCTTCATGACGTTTCGCTTTTTCGCGAGACAGTTGAGTCTCACCGAAGCCGTCTTCAACAGAGTCAAGAGCTACGTCAACTTCATCACCAACAGCGATTTCTAAAACACCTTGAGCGTTTTTGAATTGTTCAGCTGGGATTGGGCTTTCAGACTTCAGACCCGCGTCAACCAGTACCATACCGTTTTTGATTGATACAACAGTACCACGAACGATAGAACCTGGACGGAATTCCAGAGTTTGAAGGGATTGTTCAAATAGATCAGCAAAAGATTCAGTCATGTTTAGGTTACTTTCTTTATTAAACCACTGTCCGTCCTAGACGTGGAGTCAGTCAAATTATCCGTATCATCCTTAATACGAATACCTATCCGGTGGGCTAACTTAGTTAGTGTCGGATAATTTTTGGTTGATAAAATTAAGCGCAAGCGCTAACACTTCATCAATACCCTTTCCGCTTGTATCGATAATGAGCGCGTCCTCGGCGGGGACTAAAGGAGCCACCGGACGATTCATATCGC
The DNA here is from genome assembly GCF_026802235.1 of Shewanella sp. DAU305. NCBI lineage: Bacteria > Pseudomonadati > Pseudomonadota > Gammaproteobacteria > Alteromonadales > Shewanellaceae > Shewanella > Shewanella sp. DAU305. The sequence goes on along the minus strand of NZ_CP113808.1, from coordinate 2,819,748 downwards.
GGTCATCACGTTCGATAATTTCACTTAAAAGGCGCTCGATATTAACATCGAAGCCCTTGTCCTGCAACTGATTATAGCGTCTTTGGGCACGCTCTTCAGCTGAGGCGGTTAAATATAATTTTGCCGGCGCACTTGGGAAAACCACAGTTCCCATGTCGCGACCATCGGCAATTAATCCTGGCGCCGTTTTAAAGGCCCGTTGACGACGTAATAAGGCTTCTCTCACCCGTGGAAACGCGGCGACTTTTGAAGCGGCATTCGAGCACTCTTGAGTGCGAATGTCGGTGGTGACGTCTTCACCTTCCAATATCACTTGAACCGGATCGGTATCATTGCCTGTTAAAAACTTCACATCGAGGTGTGCCGCTAACAGCGTGATCGATTCTTCATTTTCCAGTTCAACGTTATGATGAATTGCAGCAAGCGCAAGAACTCGGTAAATAGCACCACTATCAAGTAGTTGCCAACCTAGATGCTGAGCCAATAATTGACTAATTGTACCTTTGCCAGCACCACTTGGGCCGTCGATTGTGACTACAGGAGCCCGTTCAGACATACATTCCTCCGCAAAAAATAACCATCATCCGTGAGTTCATCAAGTGAGCCCCCGAAAATGAGCGCGCAGCATTGTACAACAAAAGACAAACAAAATCCGTGGATTTTTTATGAAGATTAGCAGCCGCGCAAATACGGCTGACTATTCTTGACATCGCTTGTTATTACAATAACGAATCAAACGGACTTAGCCTTGCAGACTCGCAAACTGCTTAAAGTAGTCGGGGAATGTTTTAGAAGTGCAATCAGGATCATTGATAGTAATACCGCAATCGGCAAATGCCAGCATCGAAAAACACATGGCCATACGATGATCATTGTAGGTATCAATTTCTGCGGTGTTAATCACCGCAGGCGGGGTGATTTTAATGTAATCGTTGCCCTCTTCAACCTCGGCGCCTACTTTACGTAATTCCGTCGCCATGGCCGCTAAGCGGTCGGTCTCTTTAATGCGCCAGTTATAGATATTACGAATAACGGTCGTGCCTTTAGCAAATAACGCTGCGGTAGCAATGGTCATAGCCGCATCGGGAATGTGGTTCATGTCTAAATCAACGGCCGTTAACTGAGAGCCACGCGCAATAATATAGTCATCGCCCCACTCGATATCTGCGCCCATTTTTTCAAGCACATCGGCAAATTTCACATCGCCTTGAATACTTAAACGGCCCACGCCGGTGACTTTGACTTCACCGCCCTTAATCGCCCCTGCGGCGAGGAAATACGATGCCGATGACGCATCACCTTCGACCAGCACTTTACCCGGCGACACGTACTGCTGACCGGCAAGGATCTCAAAACGGGCATAGTCATGGTTGATGACTGTTACGCCAAATTGCGCCATCAGGGCCAGTGTAATATCAATATACGGCTTAGAAACTAACTCGCCCTTGACATGGATATTCACGCTGCCCTTTGCAAGCGGCGCCACCATCAATAGGGCGGTTAAAAATTGGCTTGACAAGTCACCCGCAATCTCAACATCGCCGCCATTAAGACCCGTCGCATTAATCGTCAGCGGGGGGAAACCGTCATTTTTAAGATAAACGACATTGGCACCAAGTTGCCTTAAGGCATCGACTAAGTCGCCAATCGGGCGCTCTTCCATGCGTGGTTCACCCGTGAGGGTAAATTCGCCTTGACCTAAGGTTAAGGCGGCGCACAAGGGGCGCATTGCCGTGCCTGCATTACCTAAAAATAATTCCTGCGCAGATTCAGAGGAAATCACACCGCCTAAGCCATCGAGTTCACACACAGTATTGTTTTGCGATAAACGGTAGTTCACCCCTAACTGCTTGAGGGAGGCCAGCATGTGGCGAATATCATCTGAGTCGAGCAGATTGGTAAGCGTGGTCGTGCCTTGGGCTAAGGTGGCCAATAATAAGGCTCGATTTGAAATACTTTTTGAGCCCGGAATATTGATCTCACCGCGGACTTGCACAACAGGTTCAAGACGTAATTGCTTCATGAATAAATCTTCTTTCTCTATAGGGCGTCATCATCACGATCACGCGGACTGAATACGCAAAATGGCAACTTCACGCTACACAGCGTCAAGTTAAGATTACAAATAAAAGGAGATTGGGGCCTTGTTGGTGCTTCGTCGTTATAAAATTACCGATTGTCGCTAAGGATTCAACCGTTTTTTCGAGAAAAATGGCTTTTTGGTCAGATTATTTACTGAGTTCAGTGTAAAAATAACAAAAACGCAAAATTTAAGCGGTTAATTTAGGATTTAACCGTATTTTTGGCAGGCTTTTTTGCCAAGATAACTGGCGTGTAATCACAGTTTTCACTTTAAATACTTTACCTTTCCGCGCTATTCTAAGCCCCAAACGATAAATAACGCATATCTGATACAAACAATCACGTTTGCACTATAACCAGAAAGGTAGATGGAGCTATGTTTAACTCACTCATCGCAATGCCAGCAGATCCCATCCTTGGCTTGTTGACTCAGTACCGCGAAGACACCCACCCACAAAAAGTTGATTTAGGTGTGGGCGTTTATAAAGACCCTACAGGCGTGACCCCGATCCTGAGCTGCGTGAAAAAAGCCGAGAAATTCCGTCTCGATACCGAAACCACCAAAGTGTATATCGGTCCAACCGGCTCGCCACAATTCAACACCTTAATGACAGAATTAGCCTTTGGTGCAAATCACAGTGCTATTCTCGCCAATCGTATCCGTACCGTTTCTACACCCGGTGGTACTGGTGCACTGCGCGTGGCAGGAGATTTTATCAAACGCTGCAACCCGAATGCGGTGTTATGGGTAAGCGACCCAACTTGGGCAAACCATATCGGTTTATTCGAAGCGGCTGGCATTACCGTTAAAACCTATCCGTATTATGACTACGATAGCAAATCATTGAAATTTGATGAGATGCTTGCTGCCCTATCGCAAGTGAGTCCTGATGATGTGGTGTTATTCCACGCCTGTTGCCATAACCCGAGCGGAATGGATTTAACCACAGAACAATGGGATAAAGTGGTTGCCCTGACAAAAGAGCAAGGCTTTACCCCACTGATTGACATGGCCTACCAAGGTTTTGGTGATGGCGTTGATATTGATGCCTACGGCGTGCGTCAAATGGCGGCAGCAGTCGATAATATGATCCTTTGCAGCTCATGCTCGAAAAACTTCGGTTTGTACCGTGAGCGTATCGGTTCGTGTTCTGTGATTGCTAAAGATGCCAATACCGCCAATGTCGCGCAATCAGTGCTGCTTTATGTGGTTCGCTGCCTCTACTCTATGCCACCTGCCCACGGTGCCGCGATTGTTGAGACGATTTTAGGATCGGCAGAATTGACCCAAGAATGGCTAGATGAGCTGAAAGTGATGCGTGATCGCATTAACGGCAACCGCGCCATTTTAGTGGATAAACTTAAAGCCAATGGCGTAGACCGTGACTTTAGCTTTATCGCCCGCCAAAAAGGCATGTTCTCCTTCCTCGGGGTGGATCCAGAGCAAGTGGCGCGCCTACAAAAAGAATTCAGCATTTATATGGTCGGTTCAAGCCGCATCAGTATTGCTGGGATCAGTGAAGATAACGTCGATTACTTAGCCCAATCAATTGCTAAAGTGCTCTAAGCGCCGCTGAGTTTATCTGCACCGCTCACTCTGCTGTACTCCCGCAATAAAGGAATACAGCAGAGTTCATTTACCGCCTCAAGTGTTAAATTATTCAATCGTTCTACCCGATCAGTTTTGACCTTTTATTCTCTTCGTTTTATCCCCAAATATGGCAAGCTGCGCCACGTCTCACTGTTTCAAGCATTTATTTTCAATCGTAAAACCACATTCTAATGATTTTGACATCGCGGCTTTATCGCAAGAAACCACAAATTGTGACCTCGGTCGGCGGATTTCCATTTCATCAATCAGGGCTGCGGCTATTTTCACTTTTTAAAGCCAGATCCGCCCAGTAGATTAGTAGTCATTATAGAACTTGTGGATATTCCGCCATGCTATTACAAGATAAATTAGTGCAAATCGTCACCAATCCGCAGCTTTCACCTAAGCAAAAATCCAACTATTTAGCGTTAGAGGCAGAGGCGAGTTTGCCCTACATGCCGATATCGACTGAAGCAAAAGCGGCGATGAATGACGGCATTATCTGCGATATGTTTGAAGGCCATGCGCCGTTTAAACCGCGCTATGTGTTGCCAGATTATGCCCGCTATCTAAAGCAAGGCTCTGAATATTTAGAGCTTTCACCAGCGCAGGATTTAGATGAAGCCCTCAATGCTTTAACCATCCTTTATCACCACGTGCCTTCTGTGACTAATATTCCAGTGTATCTAGGTCAGCTGGATGAAATATTAATGCCTTTCACCGAAGGAATGGATGCAGAGGTACTTTATCGTAAACTTAAACTGTTCTGGATCATGCTCGACAGAACGCTGCCAGACGCCTTTATGCACGTCAATATTGGTCCGACCGATAACCTAGTTTGCCGCACCCTACTGCGCATTGATGCCGAATTAAAACAAGTTGCCCCCAATTTGACCTTTATGTACGACCCAGCCATTACGCCAGATGATTTGTTGCTGCTCGCCACCACCAATATTTGTCAGTGCAGTAAGCCGCATATCGCAAATTATCCACTGCATGCCAGCGCGTTTGATGCACGTGGGTTTGGTATTGTCAGTTGCTACAATGCCTTGCCGTTAGCGGGCGGCGCCAATACCTTAGTTCGGCTCAATCTTAAAGAAGTTGCGTTAAAGGCCACTTCGATTAGTGATTTCTTTGATTCTGTCTTGCCAAATTACTGCTCGCTCACCTTCGAACTTATCGAGGCGCGCTCGGCATTTTTGCATCAAGAGTCACACTTCTTTGACAGCTTTTTAGTTAAAGAACAATTGATTGATGAGTCGCGTTTTGCGCCCATGTTTGGCATTTACGGTATGGCGGAAGCGGTAAATATTCTGCAATCATTAACAGCCAGTGGAGAAGTTAAGCAAACTAAACGAGCTAGCAATGGTCTTGAATATGGCCATGAAATGGATGCAAATCAGCTGGGCTATCGTATTTCTGCCACGCTCGATGCCATAGTGAAATCCACACCCGTCGCGCACGGTTACCATGGGCGAGCACTGCTGCATTCACAGGGCGGCATCAGTATCGACAAAGACGTGACCCCAGGTGTTCGCATTCCCTATGGTACTGAACCTAATCCCATCGCTCACATTCAAGCCTTAGCGCAACATCATCAGTTTTATACGGCGGGGATTAGCGATATTTTGACTATCGATGAAACCGTAAAATCCAATCCCCAAGCCATGTTCCAACTGTGTAAAGCGGCGCTTGAGTTAGGTTTTAGGGAATTTACCGCCAATGTGGCCTCTAACGATTTAATGCGCGTGACCGGCTATATGGTAAAACGCTCGGACATTGAAGCATTTAAGCAATGTGGCTCACGCCTCAATACCACAGGCTTAGCCGCAGAAGCGGCGGTTAATACAGGGATATTACAACGCCAAGCACGAGTCATAGCCCATGAACACTCCCCTTGTGTCTTTGAATAGGCAAGTAATGGTTAGTCAGCTATTGCCCTTTTCCTGCGTTGACGGGCCTGGCAGCAGGCTCGTGTTATTCTTGCAAGGCTGCAACTATCAATGCAAAAACTGCCATAACCCACATACCATAGGGTTGTGCGATGCTTGTGGCGATTGTGTCGCCACCTGCCCTGACAATGCGCTGACATTGATAAACCTCAATAATAAGCCTCGCATTAGCTGGGATAGTGAGCGTTGTAGCCAATGCGATACCTGTCTTGCCGTGTGCCCGAAACAAGCGAGCCCTAAGGTCACGCATTACACAGTTGAGGAAATACTAGGGATTCTGCACAGTAAGCGTCACTTTATTAATGGTATTACCGTGAGTGGCGGCGAAGCGAGTCTGCAACTGCCATTTATTATTGCGCTGTTTCAAGCTATTAAGGCCTCAAAGCCGTTATCACACTTAACGTGCATGCTCGACACCAATGGCAGTTTGAGTCTAACGGGTTGGCATAAACTACTGCCGTTTTTAGATGGCGCTATGGTGGATCTTAAAGCATGGCAGCAAGATACCCATAGGTATATTACCGGGCGAGATAACCATGCGGTATTCAAATCCATTCAGCTATTGGCTAAACAGCAAAAACTGTATGAGGTGAGATTGCTGCACATTCCGAGCATAACGGATTACGAGGAAGAAATAGACGCACTAGCGACCTATTTACTTCTGCTAGGCCCAGATACGCGAGTTAAGTTAAATGCCTTTCACCATCATGGTGTTGTCGATGACGCACTAAATTGGCCAAGCTGTAAACAAGCCGATATTGAACGCTTAGCCGCAACGCTTGCAAAGCGAGGCGTCACCAATCTTACCTTACCCTCTTGCTATATTTAGCGACTGCAAAGCAAAATTTGCTCGTACAGCCAGCGCAGTGCGGGATCTTTCATGCTTTGTTTATGCCAAACGAGGCTGTAAGCCACTTTGCCATATTCTATGGGTAAAGATTTAACGGTTAAGCCTTTAGCTTGGCTGGCAATAGATGCCCAGCGGCGCGAGCAGGTGAAAAGCAGTTCACTGTGGTGACACATTAACGCTGCGCTACCAAAATCAGGGACCGAAATGGGTACGGCGCGTTTTTTAGATTGCTGGGCGAGCAAAATATCAAAAAAAGGCGTACTCAAATCTGTGTCCGTAATGCCAATATGGCTAAAACTCAGGTAGTCATCGAAGCTGATCTGCGACTGCTTAGCTAATGGATGGGATGAATTCATCAGACAGACCATTTCATCGCTGAACAAGGTTTCCCACACCAGATCGTCTTGAAGATAATTAGGTTGGCTCAGATCGTGGGGTAACAGCACAAAATCTAACGAGCCTTTGATGAGTCCATCAAAACCAATATTGTCTTTGCTATAAATATCGAGATGAATATGGGGGGCCAAATTGAGAATATGGGCACTTAATTTGGCGGCCAGCAGTTCAAAGGTGCTTTCGCGCATCGCAAGTGAAAAACGCCCCTCAAAATGGGCAGGGTTAAACGCATCCTGACTCATGATCTGATTCATATCATTGATCATTTGCTGCACGCTTGGGCCTAATCGTCTTGCCAATGGGGTTGCGACCAGTGAGTTGCCGTTACGATAAAACAGTTCATCGTTCAAACTGTCCCTGAGCTGGCTTAAGGTTTTACTGACGGATGAGGGGCTAAGACATAAACGTTCGGCGCTGGCGGTTACGCTCAAGGTATCGAGCATCACATGCAAAGTGATCAAATGCTTCATACTAATACGCGAAAGCTTGGCCAAATCCATCGGTGACATCCTATTGATTTATCGTGTATACGCATCTAAAGATACGTTCTTTTAATCATGATAAACAATAACATACAACTAACCCAGCATCTTACTCAGTAATGCGCGTCAGCTCACAGGCTTTCTCACAGCGAGTGTTCTTGAAGGCATCTGGTCTCAACGTCATCTTGCTTGACGCCATTGTCGATAAATTAAAGCTAACAAAAAAGCGAATGCATTTGAGCATTCGCTTTTGGGATGTCTAACTTTGGATAGCTAACTTGGAATGGCTAGCTGATGATAAACATAACGTTTATATGCAGGCAGCAAAACCTAGGCACTGAGCGCCGCAAGCTAGTGAGTGACTATATAGATAGCTAAGCCTAGCTATGTTTCGCCGCAAACTCGTTCATGAACTTGACCAAGGCAACTATGCCATCGAGTGGCATCGCATTGTAAAGGCTAGCACGCATGCCGCCGACAATGCGATGACCCTTGAGGGCCACGAGTCCAGCAATTTGTGCTTGCTTTAAGAACTCACCATCGAGCGCTTCGTTGACTAACTGGAAGGTCACGTTCATTTGTGAGCGATTCGCTGCAACAACACCATTACGGTAGAAAGCATTACCATCAATGCATTGATACAACATCTGCGCTTTTTGTTGATTAATTTTCGCAATACTCGAAATACCGCCAGTCGATTTCAGCCAAGCAAAGACTTCAGCGGCAAGGTACCAAGCAAAGGTTGGTGGCGTGTTGAACATAGAATCATGCTCGACGGCTAGACGATAGTCCATGATGGACGACTGCGGTAAACTCGGCAGTTTTAACATGTCATCGCGTACTATCACTATCGATAGACCCGATGGACCTATGTTCTTTTGCGCACCGGCGTAAATCAAGCCGTAGCGGCTGACATCGATTTCACGGGACATAATTGTTGATGATAAATCGGCAACAATCGGCCAAGGTGAGTCTAATTCGTCAAAAATTTCGATACCATCTACTGTCTCATTTGGACAGTAGTGAACATAGCGATAATCGGCATCGATTTTATGTAAGTCAGGTAAGACGACCGCATTGAGTCCATTGTGTTTTTCAACAATATTCAGACTATCAATCTGTGCTTCACCCGCCAGTTTCTGCGCTTCTGCTAACGCGGCAGATGACCATTGACCACTGACTAAATACAGGGCTTTACCCTGCTCGCCGAGAAAATTATTCACGACAGCAGAGAACTGTCCGCGACCACCGCCGTGCATAAATAGCACATGGTAATTTGCAGGGATCTGCATCAGTTCACGTAAATCGGACTCGGCTTGCTCGGTCAGCGCGATGAACTCTTTACTTCGGTGGCTGATTTCCATCACGGAAACGCCTTGGCCATTCCAATCAAGTAATTCCTGTTGTGCTTTTTTCATTACCGCTGCGGGTAACATTGCAGGTCCAGCACAGAAATTATAAATCGCGCTCACTGACACTCTCCTTAATCCCAACCATGATGTATGTATTGATAAATACGAAACCATTCTAAAACGAATAATGCTACCAACAATCAATGCCATTAAAAAAACGAGCGTCCAATTGGACGCTCGTTAATATGACACTTAATTACTCTTCGTCTTGCTCATCATCAGCAAGCTCGTCTTCATCTTCGTCCAACTCTTCTTCGTCATCCAGCTCTTCATCAAGAGCCTCGTCGGCTAATTCGCCTTCGATAATGACAGGAACAATCGGTAAACCGTTTTCATCCAGCTCGACTTCATCTTCATCACTTTGGATTTCGTCGATACGTTGCAGGCCAACCACTTTCTCGTCGCCCGCGGTGCGAATAATCGTCACACCTTGCGTGTTACGGCCAATGATAGACACGCCGCCCGCAGGTGTACGCACTAAGGTGCCTTTATCACTGATGAGCATCAGTTCGTCGTTAAGACCCACTTGCACTGCGCCAACAACCGCGCCGTTACGTTCGCTCACCTTGATAGAAACCACACCTTTAGTCGCACGGCTCTTCGCTGGGTATTCAGACAGTTGAGTCCGTTTACCGTAACCGTTTTCAGTCACAGTCAGAATCGCGCCATCGCCTTTGGGTACGATAAGCGACACAACTTTTTGACCTTCTTCTAAACGGATACCACGAACGCCTGTTGCAGTACGGCCCATAGGACGTAAGGACAAGACTTCTTCACCAGTTTCAGGATCGGTTTTCACTTCGCCTGTTTCAGAATCACGGACTTTCTCACCAAAGCGAACCACTTTACCTTCGTTCGAGAACAACATGATTTCGTCATCACCGTTAGTGATATCGACACCGATCAGTTGGTCACCGTCTTTGAGGTTAACGGCGATAATGCCGTTTGCACGTGGGTTGCTATAAGCTGTTAGTGCGGTTTTCTTCACAGTACCGTGTGAGGTCGCCATGATGATGTACTTGTCAGCCGCGTATTCACGTACTGGTAGAATCGCAGTAATGCGCTCGCCATCGGATAACGGCAGCAAGTTAACAATTGGACGACCGCGTGCCGTACGGCTCGCTAATGGCAATTGATACACTTTGAGCCAGTACATCTTACCAAAGTCAGAGAAGCACAAAATGGTGTCATGGGTATTGGCAACTAACAGTTTTTCAACGAAATCTTCGTCTTTTACTTTAGTTGCCGCTTTACCTTTACCACCACGGCGCTGGGCTTGGTAATCGGTCAAGGGTTGATACTTGGCATAACCTAAGTGCGACAGTGTCACCACAACGTCTTCTTCGTTGATCAAGTCTTCAAGACTCATATCGACTTCGTTAGCATTGATGACTGTACGGCGAGCATCACCGTATTCATCAAGGATTTGAACTAATTCTTCCTTGATGACTTCCATCAAACGCTCAGGACTGCGCAGAATAAACAGCAGACCCGCAATAAATTCGAGCAGCTCTTCGTATTCGGCAATGATCTTATCGTGTTCAAGACCGGTCAAACGGTGTAAACGCAGTTCTAGAATCGCCTGAGCTTGTTGCTCAGTCAGGAAATATTGACCGTCGCGGATACCGTATTGTGGCTCTAACCACTCAGGACGCGCGGCGTCATCGCCCGCTTTTTCCAGCATGCCTTGAACGTGGCCTAATTCCCAACCTTGCTCAACCAATTTCACTTTGGCATCCGCAGGCGTTGGTGAGGCTTTGATCAGTGCAATAATCGGGTCAATGTTAGCCAGTGCAACCGCCAGCGCTTCCAAAATATGGGCACGCTCACGGGCTTTACGCAGTTCAAATACGGTACGACGCGTCACCACTTCACGGCGATGCAGAATAAAGCATTCGAGCATTTCTTTAAGGTTAAACAGTTTAGGCTGACCATTGGTCAGGGCCACCATGTTAATCCCGAAAGAACACTGCATTTGCGTTTGAGCATACAGGTTGTTTAATACCACCTCGCCCACTTCACCGCGCTTAATTTCGATAACGATACGCATACCGTCTTTATCAGACTCGTCGCGTAGACCGCTGATCCCTTCAAGCTTTTTATCTTTAACCAGCTCGGCAATCTTTTCGATTAAACGGGCTTTGTTCACTTGATACGGGATTTCAGTCACGATAATGCGCTCACGGCCATTATCTTCGGTTTCCACATCCGCCAGTGCACGCATGATCGCGCGGCCACGGCCGGTTTTATAGGCATCAATAATGCCTTTACGGCCATTGATAATTGCCGCAGTTGGGAAATCCGGACCTGGAATGTATTCCATCAACTGTTCAATAGACAGTGAGGGTTCTTCAATCAGTGCCAAACAGCCTTTCACGACTTCCGTTAGGTTGTGTGGTGGGATGTTGGTCGCCATACCTACCGCAATACCCGATGAACCGTTAATTAACAGGTTAGGTACGCGTGTGGGGAGTACAGCTGGAATGAGTTCTGTGCCGTCGTAGTTAGGGACGAAATCCACTGTCTCTTTTTCAAGATCGGCCAGTAATTGGTGCGCTAACTTATCCATACGGATTTCGGTATAACGCATTGCCGCCGCTGAGTCACCGTCGACCGAACCGAAGTTACCTTGGCCGTCGACTAAGGTGTAACGCAGTGAGAATGGCTGGGCCATACGGACGATAGTGTCATAAACAGCAGAGTCACCATGAGGGTGATATTTACCGATGACGTCACCGACCACACGGGCAGATTTTTTGTAAGGCTTGTTCCAATCGTTCTTCAATTCACTCATGGCAAACAGAACGCGGCGATGAACCGGCTTTAAGCCGTCGCGCACGTCTGGTAATGCACGTCCCACGATAACGCTCATGGCGTAATCAAGGTACGAATTCTTTAGTTCGTCTTCGATATTAATTGGCGAAATAGATGATGCCAGATCAGTCATAAACTGCTCGTTCCCCTGAAAAATAGCCGACAACGTATAATCCGTATCATTGCCTAGCCCAAAAACGTGATTTGGCATTCTAACACAGTTATTTAATGTCGCCAGACCTATCCTTATCGAATTGAGAGTCTGGTGGCTTAATAGATGAAAACACTGTCAATTTGGTCGTTTGAGCGATAAACCAGCGTTGAAATTCGCGGCTTAGGATGAGAAAAAATCGTCAAAGGGATGAAGTAAAAGGTCGATACAGAGCACAACAATTAACATAAAAGCAGAAAACTGCCGAAAATTCACTCAACCACAAGGGCTTAGCTCAGTCGAACACTTTGTTTATCAAACATAGTCGTTATAATAGCCGCACAATACAGCTACTTCAGGTAATAGCATGCATCAGAATACCAATGTGGACCCACAGGAAATCGCAAAGTTTGAACGTATGGCCGAAACGTGGTGGGATCTCAACGGTGAATTTAAGCCGCTGCATCTATTAAACCCGCTGCGCTTAAATTATATCGATCAAACTGCTGGCGGCATTTTCGGTAAGAAAGTGCTCGACGTTGGTTGCGGTGGCGGAATTTTATCTGAAAGCATGGCCCGTATCGGTGCCGAGGTTGATGGTCTTGACATGGGTGATGAGCCCTTAGAAGTCGCCCGCCTACATGCCCTCGAAACCGGCGTAAGCATTAATTATGTAAAAAATACCGCCGAGACCCACAGCCAAGATCATCAAGCCTATTACGATGTGGTGACCTGTATGGAAATGCTGGAGCATGTGCCCGATCCACAATCGGTGATCAAGGCTTGCTGCGACATGGTTAAACCCGGTGGCTTTGTGTTTTTCTCCACCATCAACCGCAACATTAAATCCTACGTTCACACGATTCTCGGCGCAGAATATTTGCTGAAGATGTTGCCAGTTGGCACCCATGAGCATAAAAAATTCATTAAGCCTTCGGAATTGATTGAGCTTGTGGACAATACCGATCTGATCTGTACCGATGCATTGGGCATCAGCTACAACCCGCTGACGGGCATTTTTAAATACACGCCTAAAGTTGATGTGAATTACATGATAGCGACGCGTAAGGTTGATTAATATGAGTCTGGTACAGATCCAAGGCGTACTGTTCGATCTCGACGGCACCTTAGCCGATACCGCGCCGGATCTGGTGCAAGCCCTCAATTTAAGTCTTCAGGACGTCGGCATCGCCGCGCAGCCGTTAGCGGCCATGCGCTACGCCGCATCCCACGGCAGTTTTGCCTTAGTCGATGCGGCAATACCCAATGCGGCGGATGATCTTCGTACTCAAGTTCAGCAAGGGCTGCTCGCCCACTATCAGCGCATTAATGGCGATCACTGTGCGCTATTCGCAGGTATTGCAGCATTACTCGACTGGCTCGAGTTAATGCAGCTGCCGTTTGGGGTGATCACCAACAAACCAGCGCGCTTTACCCGTCCCTTATTGCGAAAACTGAATTTACACTTACGTATGCCCGTTATCATCAGTGGCGATTCAACCAAACACCCAAAACCCCACACGGCACCTATGTTGTTAGGCGCACAGCAACTGAACTGCGCACCTGAGCACATTTTGTATCTTGGGGATGCCGAGCGGGATTTGTTAGCAGCTAGGGCGGCGGGCATGTTAGGCGGCGTTGCCCTATGGGGTTATCTGGGTGTCAACGACAAGCCATCGCAGTGGCCAGCTCACGCGCACTTTGCCAGCCCAACTGAGTTACATCAGGCATTAATCGAAGCATTGGCCTAGAAAAACTCGCTAATAAAACGGCGAACAGACGTCACCATGACACTCAAAGATAAACCTTTTGCTAAAGCCAATATGCAGACACACATAAGTGTGTTTGCCTGATTTTTACCTGAGAATAAAATCAGGCAGCGAAAGGTCGGCGGATAAAAGATCGGCACTTGTGCGCGATCGCGATCTAAAGAAAAGATCGCCTAAAAATCCCCCATGAGTGCGACACACTAACCTGAAATTGAGCTTCAAGGTTAGTCGTTACTAACGCGAAAGCTTATCCTCAACTTATCCACAAGATGTCCCCTGAATTCAGACTTGCAAATAGGGTCAAACCTCACTATCTTGTATCCCAGATAATTTAAAACACCATATCTTGTGTATAGGTAGCAATCAGACACACTAGAAGCTCGCCGCTTAATTGACTCGTTTTCAACCAGTCAGCAGTATTTAAGGGACGGTTATTGATTGTTTTACAAGGATACGTACGGTGAACTTGCTCACCTAAATAGATATAAGAACCAAGGCCTATCTCCAAATGAATAGCACTATGACAGTCACAAAACGCTGTGGCGATCGTGAAAATATCGATCTCGAAAAAATACACCGCGTAATTACTTGGGCAGCCAAGGGATTAAAAAACGTTTCTGTTTCTGAAGTTGAACTGCGCTCGCACCTACAGTTTTTCGATGGCATCCCAACCGAAGCTATCCATGAAACCATTATCAAAGCGGCTGCGGATTTAATTTCTCCAGAATCACCGGACTATCAGTTCCTCGCCGCCCGTTTAGCGGTGTTTCATTTGCGCAAGAAGGCCTTCGGTCAGTTCGAGCCGCCAGCACTGTATACCCACGTGACTAAGTTAGTTGAGCTTGGCAAGTATGATATGCACATTCTGCAGGATTACAGCCGCGAAGAACTCGACGTGATGGATACCTATATCGACCATTGGCGCGATATGGACTTCTCTTACGCTGCGGTAAAACAGCTTGAAGGCAAATATTTAGTTCAAAACCGTGTGACGCACGAAATCTATGAGAGCGCGCAGTTCCTTTACATTTTGGTCGCGGCCTGTTTGTTTGCCCGTTATCCAAAAGAAACGCGCCTGAAATATGTTAAAGATTTCTATGACGCGGTATCGACCTTTAAGATTTCGCTACCGACGCCAATCATGGCCGGTGTGCGCACGCCAACGCGTCAGTTCAGCTCTTGCGTACTGATCGAATGTGGTGACAGCTTAGATTCAATCAACGCGACTGCTTCTTCTATCGTGAAATACGTTAGCCAACGTGCGGGTATCGGTATTAACGCCGGTCGTATTCGTGCTTTAGGTAGCCCAATCCGTGGTGGTGAAGCCTTCCACACAGGTTGTTTACCTTTCTATAAGTATTTCCAAACCGCAGTGAAGTCTTGTTCTCAAGGCGGCGTGCGTGGCGGTGCTGCGACCCTGTTCTACCCTATTTGGCACTTAGAAGTCGAATCTCTGCTGGTATTGAAAAATAACCGCGGCGTCGAAGACAACCGTATCCGTCATTTAGACTACGGTGTGCAGCTGAACAAAGTCATGTATCAACGTCTGATCAAAGGCGAAAACATCAGCCTGTTTAGCCCATCAGACGTACCTGGCTTGTACGATGCTTTCTTTGAAGATCAAAACGAATTCGAACGTTTATATGTGCAATATGAGCAAGACAGCAGCATTCGTAAGAAAACCATAAAGGCAGTTGAGCTGTTTTCACTGATGATGCAAGAGCGCGCCTCAACTGGCCGTATCTACATTCAAAACGTGGATCACTGCAACACTCACAGCCCGTTCGATTCAAAAGTCGCACCGATCAGACAGTCTAACCTGTGTCTTGAAATCGCCCTGCCGACTAAACCATTGAACAACATCGATGATCCAGAAGGTGAAATCGCACTTTGTACGCTGTCAGCACTTAACTTAGGTTCTATCAAAGAATTATCTGATATTGAACCATTAGCCGACCTCGCCGTACGCGCACTAGATAACCTGTTGGATTATCAAGATTACCCCATCAAGGCCGCGCAAATTGCCTCGATGAATCGCCGTACCTTAGGCATAGGCGTGATTAACTTTGCTAACTACTTAGCAAAAAATGGCATGAAGTATTCCGATGGCAGCGCGAACGAGCTGACCCACAGAACCTTCGAAGCGATTCAGTACTATTTACTGAAAGCCTCAATGAACTTGGCCAAAGAGCAAGGTGCGTGTCCGTTATTCCACGAGACCACATACTCTCAAGGTATTTTGCCAATCGATACCTACAAACGCGACCTAGATAAAATTTGTGCAGAACCATTGCACTTAGACTGGGAATCACTGCGTAGCGATATCAAGCAATATGGCCTACGTAACTCAACGCTGTCGGCATTAATGCCATCAGAAACCTCGTCGCAAATCTCCAATGCGACCAATGGTATCGAGCCACCACGTGGTCTTATCAGCGTGAAATCGAGCAAAGACGGTCAGTTGAAGCAAGTTGTACCAGATTTCGATACGCTGAAAGATAGCTATGAATTGCTATGGAAAATGCCAAGCAATGACGGTTACTTACAGCTAGTGGGTATCATGCAGAAGTTCGTTGACCAAGCGATTTCGGCCAACACTAACTACGATCCTTCACGTTTTGAAGGCCGTAAAGTACCGATGCAAACCTTGCTGAAAGATTTGCTCAATGCTTACAAGTTAGGTGTGAAAACGCTTTACTACCATAACACTCGCGATGGTGCGTCGGATTCACACGATGACATCACCAATTTAGAGAAAGAAGATGATGGTTGCGCCGGCGGCGCGTGTAAAATCTAGTCTTTAACGTTAACGCGGCTCTTACAAATAAAAAGTATAGGGATCCCGATTGAGTGGATCCCTATCCATTGGAAAATAGCACCATGGCCTACTCTACCTTCTGTCAAACACCCAACGATGCCACCCGTGAACCTATGTTTTTAGGTCAATCGGTCAACGTGGCTCGTTACGATCAACAAAAATATGAAGTGTTCGAAAAACTGATAGAAAAGCAGTTATCTTTCTTTTGGCGCCCGGAAGAAGTAGACGTCAGTCGCGATAAAATCGACTACGGTGCATTGCCCGATCATGAAAAACACATCTTTATTTCTAACCTGAAATACCAAACCTTACTCGACTCGATTCAAGGTCGCTCACCCAATGTGGCCTTTTTACCACTGGTGTCGCTGCCTGAACTAGAGACTTGGATTGAGACTTGGTCTTTCTCTGAGACGATTCACTCGCGCTCATACACCCACATCATTCGCAATATCGTTAACGATCCTTCAGTGATCTTCGACGATATCGTCGTGAACAAAGAAATATTAAGCCGTGCGACAGATATCGCCGCTTACTACGATCACTTGATCCAACTGACTCAAGTGTTCCATTTACTCGGCGCGGGTACCCATGTTATCGATGGCAAAGAAGTCATAGTCAACACTCGCACCCTGAAAAAAGCCTTGTACCTGTGCATGATGTCAGTCAACGCCCTAGAAGCGATTCGTTTCTATGTTAGCTTTGCCTGCTCATTTGCCTTTGCTGAACGTAAGCTAATGGAAGGTAACGCGAAAATTATTCGCCTTATTGCCCGTGATGAAGCACTGCACTTAAACAGCACTCAGCATATTTTAAGCATCATGCAAGGCGGTAAAGACGATCCAGAAATGGGTGAAATTGCCGCAGAATGCCAACAGGAAGCTTTCGATTTATTCTTCAAGGCCGCAGAGCAAGAAAAAGAATGGGCAAAATACCTGTTCAAAGACGGCTCTATGATAGGTTTGAATGAACAGATACTGTGCCAATACGTTGAGTTTATTACTAACCAACGGATGAAGTCGGTAAATCTGCCGCAACCTTATCCTGAAATAACCAATCCATTACCTTGGATGAAAAACTGGTTAGAAAGCGATGCAGTGCAAGTCGCGCCTCAGGAAGTGGAAGTGTCTTCATACCTTGTCGGTCAAATCGACTCAGCGGTTGATGGCGATGAATTCCTCGACTTCGATCTATAAGACGCTCAAAAGTGACGTTAAAAATGGCATTACAACAGTGACATCGAAAAAACGGCCACAAAACCTGTTTGCGAAGGCGCCAATCGTACGCCTTCAAGGTCAACCTGTGTTGCTCTTTACTGAGCAACAAGGCACCTTGTTGCAAGCGCTCGAAGCAAAAAAAGTTAACATCTTCTCAGAATGTCGCAACGGATTCTGCGGTGCCTGCAAAACACGGGTCATCAGCGGAAAAGTCAGCTACTTAAACGAACCCTTAGCCGAACTTAAACATGATGAATGTTTGCCCTGCTGCTGTGTGCCTACCGAAGATTTAGAGCTCGACTTGTCACCTGAAGGTGCGGCCGTAGTCACCTATGCGTGTCAACCTCGTCAGGGTAAAACCAATCTGACTAAGTCAAAGCAAACACAGCATGAAGCAAGCACCACGCGCACGTTAAAACAAGAAGTGTTTGAAGACTAACAGCGCCAGGAATTAGACTTCTCTATAAGCTGCTTTAAATAATCCACTCTAAATAAACAACTTTCACTTTTTCTGTAAGCGGCGTTAAAACAAGCATTAGCTGTTAAACACAAAGTCCCTTTCAATACTGCCTTAATCAATTCGCGCCAATTAGATACCAAACGTATTAAACCCCACACTTCTTCCTTCTCTCTATTTTCAATGCATTCCCGCGGAAAACCAAAAAGCCTGAACTCAGGTTCAGGCTTTCAGGATCTAAAACTTAACGCATAACGCCTAAAGCTTATTGCAGAAGACTTATCGAGTTTCTATAAGCGCATAGCCAGCTCAGCGCCTTGGCGGATTGCACGCTTAGCATCAAGCTCTGCCGCGACATCCACGCCGCCAATCAGATGCACAGGCAAGCCCGTCGCTTTCATCTCATCCACTAAGGTGCGATTCGATTCTTGTCCAGCGCAAAGCACAACATTATCAACGGCCAGCACTTCAGCGGTTTCGCCCACGCGAATATGCAGTCCCGCATCATCAAACTTATCGTAACTCACGCCCGTTTTCATCTTCACATCATGTTGCTTAAGCACAAGACGGTGGATCCAGCCGGTGGTTTTACCTAAGCCTTTACCCATCTTCGACGTTTTACGTTGCAGTAAAAATACCTTACGATGATCGGTATTGTCGGAATGTGGTTCTGTTAGGCCGCCCGCATGTTGGTAAGTTTTATCTATGCCCCACTGTTGCAGCCATTTATCAGCGTTCAGCGTGCTAGATTGGCGCTCACATAAGTAATGCGCCATATCGAACCCTATGCCGCCAGCACCAATCAAGGCGACTGTATTACCGACAGTCACTTCACCCGAGAGCACTTTTTGATAATCGACCACCCGTGGGTCATCAAAGCCGGGTAAGACTAAATCACGCGGCACAACGCCTGACGCTATCACCACTTCATCAAACTTTTCGGTTGCCAACACACTGGCATCCAGGCGAGTGTTTAATCTCAGCTCCACCTTATGCAACTTAATTTGGTTGATGAAATAACGGATAGTTTCGTTAAACTCTTCTTTCCCAGGGATTTTACGGGCGAGATTAAACTGACCACCCACCTCGGATTTCGCTTCAAACAAGACAACGTGATGGCCACGCATGGCGGCATAGACAGAGAACGCCATGCCCGCAGGACCTGCGCCCATCACCGCAATACGCTTTTTATTGGCAGTGGGTAAAAAGTTGATTTCAGTCTCATAACAGGCACGAGGATTCACTAAGCAGGTAGCGCGCTTGAGGGAGAATGTATGATCAAGACACGCTTGGTTACAGCCAATGCAGGTGTTGATCAGCTCTGGCGTGTTCGCTGCGGCTTTATTCACAAACTCAGGATCAGCAAGGAAAGGCCTTGCCATCGACACCATGTCAGCTTGACCAGAAGCAATAATCTGCTCGCCAATCTCAGGGGTGTTAATGCGGTTAGTGGCAATTAAGGGCACAGAAACTGATTGTTTGAGCTTTTCAGTCACCCACGCAAAGGCGCCGCGGGGCACACTCGTCGCAATGGTCGGTACGCGCGCTTCATGCCAACCAATACCGGTATTTAAAATGGACACGCCAGCTTGCTCTAACCACTGGGCGAGCTGCACCACTTCATCCCAAGTCGAGCCGTTATCCACTAGATCGAGCATAGATAAACGGAAGATAATAATGAAGTCTTTACCGACTTTTGCCCGTATCGCGTTAACAATCTCAATAGGGAATTGCGCCCGCTTTTCAAACGCACCGCCCCATTCATCGGTGCGGGTGTTAGTACGCGCACT
Source organism: Shewanella sp. DAU305 (assembly GCF_026802235.1). Classification (NCBI taxonomy): domain Bacteria; kingdom Pseudomonadati; phylum Pseudomonadota; class Gammaproteobacteria; order Alteromonadales; family Shewanellaceae; genus Shewanella; species Shewanella sp. DAU305. Next base: position 2,799,970 of record NZ_CP113808.1, on the reverse strand, counting down.
GACAAACTGATTGATCAAATAGCCTTCAGATCCCATGACCTCGACGCCATCGTAACCAGCTTTCTTGGCAAGGGCGGCTGAGCTGGCGTAATCCTTAATGGTCGAGCGCACTTGGCGACTAGACATAGCAGACGGTGTAAAAGGTGTAATGGGTGATTTAATTTTGCTCGGTGCTTGGGAAAAAGGATGATAACCGTAGCGGCCTGCATGCAAAATTTGCATACAGATCTTACCGCCGGCCTCATGCACAGCCTGCGTGACCACGCGATGCTTACCGACTTGCCAAGGAAAACTCAGCTGACAGGCATGGGGCGTAAGGCGGCCACGAAGATTAGGGGAAATACCACCCGTCACAATCAAACCCACACCGCCCAGAGCGCGTTCTTTGTAGAACGCTGCCAGTTTCTCAAATCCGCCCTTTTCTTCTTCCAAACCTGTGTGCATTGAGCCCATAAGCACGCGGTTTTTGAGCTGGGTAAATCCCAGATCTAAGGGTTCTAATAAATGGGGAAACGACATTCAAACATCCTTTTAAAACAAGTGATTTAAATCAGCATACCTTGAGTCAAATCTAAGCTCAACCGTTGGATCGAGGCCATCATTCAAAATCCTTTACAATTGTGTTTAGCCTGTAGCGCCATTTTCAGTTAGCATGGGCAGATTGGACTTATAAAGGAGTGACAGATGTCCGCTAACCCATCGTTTTTCAAGAGAATATGTTTGTTTATTTGGCACGCCCTCAACGGGACGCGTAAACTGATCCTCAATCTGATCTTTTTTGGCATCTTAGCCGCCATTATCATCTCCATTGGCAGCAGCGAAGATATCCAAGTAGAAGACAACTCGGCGCTGGTGCTTAATCTGGCCGGCTCGATTGTCGATCAGAAACAACAGGTTGATCCCTTAGAAGCCGCATTCAAGCAAGGCCAAAATGCCAACGCCGATGGGGAAATCCTGCTAGCCGATGTGCTGTATGTGATTGACAATGCCGCGCAAGATCAAAGGATTAGTACCCTAGTACTTGATCTAGCCGATTTGAAACGTGCCGGGATCAGCAAGCTGCAATCTATCGGAGATGCACTTAACCGCTTTAAAGAAAGCGGTAAAAAAGTGGTCGCCATCGGTAATTACTACGAGCAAAATCAATATTTCCTCGCCAGTTTTGCCGACACTATTTACCTCAATCCCCAAGGCGGCGTGTCGCTTGATGGCCTGAGTATGTACAGCCAGTACTTCAAATCGGCCTTAGATAAACTCAAAATTAAAGCGCATATTTTCCGCGTAGGGACCTTTAAATCCGCGGTTGAACCCTACATGCGTGACGATATGTCCGACGCCGCTCGCGAAGCCAGCAGCGCGCTTTTAGCGGATGTATGGCAAAGCTACACCCAGACTGTCGCAGGCAATCGCAATATTGAGCCTAACTCGCTGGTGCCCGATGCAACCACTTATTTGGCCGAGCTCGATAAAGCCAATGGTGACTCTGCGGCAATGGCTATCAACATGAAATGGGTTGATAGCTTAGCTACCACGGAAGATTTTCGTCAAACCATGCTAGAAACCGTGGGCAAAGCCAGCAGCGGTGACAGTTTCAAGCAAGTGAGTTTTTATGATTATTTAACCTTAGTGACGCCATTGCCAAGCTTTGTTGAGCAAGACAGTGTCTGCATTATTGTCGCAAGCGGTACGATTCTGAACGGCACTCAACCTGCGGGTCAAATTGGCGGCGAAAGCACTGCCGAGCTGCTACGTAAGGCACGTTTCGATAAACACGTTAAAGCCTTAGTGCTGCGCGTCGATAGCCCTGGCGGTAGCGCCTTTGCCTCGGAGCAAATTCGTCAAGAATTACTGGCACTTAAAGCGGCTGGCAAACCTGTTGTCGTCAGTATGGGCAGTTTAGCCGCATCGGGTGGTTATTGGATTTCGGCCAGTGCCGACTACATCTTCGCAACGCCAACCACGCTCACGGGCTCAATTGGGATCTTCGGCATGATCACCACCTTCGAAGATTCTCTGGCCAGTATAGGCGTGCATACCGATGGCGTATCAACATCGGAATGGGCGGGATTGTCTGTGACGCGCACGCTGTCACCGCAAGTTGAAGCGATTATCCAACGTCATATTGAACGCGGCTATTTAGACTTTATCTCGCTGGTCGCTAAAGAACGCAAGATGACCATAGAACAAGTCGATAAGATTGCCCAAGGCCGTGTTTGGAGTGGTAAAAAAGCCCTTGAGCTTGGCTTAGTCGATGAACTGGGTGATTTAGATGAGGCGATAGCTAAAGCCGCTAAACTCGCGGATATGACACTATTTGACACCCGCGTTATCGAACAAGAGCTGACACCCGAGCAACGCTTTATGCAACAGATGTTTGCCTCAGTATCGAGCTACCTGCCCGCCTCACTGAGCCAATCATCGATGTTAGAACAAATGCTGCAGCAATGGACCAGCAGCTTGAAAACGTTAACCTCTTTTGATGATCCAAATAACGTCTACATCTACTGCGATACTTGCAACATGATGAACTAAATCTGCCAGCGTCTAGGTTGCTGCTCGCAACTTCAAGATGATGATAAAGACAAAGCCTGGATCTCCGGGCTTTTTTATTGGGTTTATGTCAGTTAAATCGTATAATTCGGCCACTTGAAGCTAAGAAAACGACAAGAATGACTAAACGCTCCATTTATGTTGCCTATACAGGCGGCACCATCGGTATGCAAAAGACCGATAACGGCTTCGTCCCTGTGGCGGGATTCCTAACTCAGTGCGTGCAATCTATGCCTGAGTTTTACCATGAAGAAATGCCGACATTCGTGATCCACGAATACTGCCCGCTTATCGACTCTTCCAATATGGCACCAACCGATTGGCAGATGATCGCCGACGATATACAAGCTAATTACGATAAATACGATGGCTTTGTGATCCTCCACGGTACAGATACCATGGCGTACACGGCTTCGGCGCTGTCGTTTATGCTGCAAGGCTTGTCAAAACCTGTGATAGTGACAGGTTCGCAAATCCCCCTCGCCCAGCTGCGCTCAGACGGTCAAACCAATTTATTAAACTCACTCTATATTGCGGCGAATTATCCGGTCGCAGAAGTGTGTTTATTCTTCAACAACAAACTCTTTCGAGGTAATCGCTCGACTAAGGCCCATGCCGACGGTTTCGATGCTTTTGCTTCACCTAACTTCCCGCTACTGCTTGAGGCTGGGATCAAAATCAATCTGCGAGCAGGCAAGATCACCGTTGCCAACGATACCCCATTGGAAGTGGCGCATATCAGTCCGCAGCCTGTAGGTGTGGTGACCTTGTATCCAGGGATCTCAACACAGATTTTTGAGAACATTCTGCAGCAGCCGGTTAAAGCCCTCATACTACTGACATTTGGTGTGGGTAACGCGCCGCAGGATGCGGCCTTGCTCAAAACCTTAAGGCAAGCGGATGAACGTGGCATAGTGCTGGTGAATCTTACCCAATGTTTCCAAGGTAAGGTGAATATGGGCGGCTACGCCACGGGCAATGCACTCGCTAAAGCGGGCGTGATCAGTGGCGCCGATATGACCATAGAAGCGGCCTTGGCAAAACTACATTATTTATTATCGAAAAATTTGCAGCCAGCGGAAATAAAAGCGGCCATGTTACAAAACTTGGTCGGTGAATTGAGCATAGATTAAAGATAGTGTCTTTTAATCTGTTTGTAGTTCTCAATCACTAGCAACAAAAAAGCCCATATTTAATGGGCTTTTTTATGTTAACTCAGATTAAACGACGTCAAATGAGTGCTTGTCTCGGTGCTTTTACAGAGAGCTATTTATAGAGGCTATTTGCATTGAAGTTATTTGATACCAAATCAATATTAACGTCACATAAACAGCTAGCCCTAGATCCACGGCTAACATCTTAGCAAACACAAACCACCTTGAAGCCAATGAGTAATTTATAAATCCTGCACTTTAAACTCAGCAATCGGCTCACCGCGGAATTGCTTTTTCAGCTCGGCTTTAGACAATTCATTGATTTTACCGTCAGGCGCAATAGTGAAATGCTCAGTTTGCTCAAGCTTGCGAGCTTGATACAACATCACGACCTGCAGGGTCGATTCACGCTGCGCTTCACTTAACACAGTGCCATCTTCCCACTTACCCAGCTCTGCTGCACTACGAAGCCTTTCATAGACTTCAATGGGCATTTGATCGATCACTTGATTAATATCTGTCATACACTTTTCCGCTTATGTAACACGATTCTGACTCGTGTGATGAGATAACCCACAAAACCAAACACAAAGCATATTCCAGCGATATTCGCCCGCATACCTTCGGCAGGTTCACCCCCCCAAAACCAAATCACCACACCAGCAATAAACAAGGTCATAGCAACAAAACTCTGATTCATTAAGCTGCTGGACTTTTGAATATGACTAATGCGCGATAAAGACTCATTGTCACCATTGGTGCTCGCTTGACAATGGGGACATGAAGGCGCCTTACTCGACATCCGCTTGCGACACACTGGACATTCAATTAATGCCATATCAGCCTCGCCCTAACGTAATTTATCAACAACGGCGAGCATGGCGATAAGCGATGCTTCACCTAAATAAATACTGCGCTCTGGCGACCAACCCACAAAAGGATCGGCCAGATTGTTATTGTCTTTAAAAGGCATTTCGAGGGTATTGGATAAACACTCGAAGGTTTGAGCGACCCAATTAGACGCTACAGTCAAATTCGCTTGGCCAGGCTCGTCTTTGTCATAGCCAAACTGAGTTTGGAAATCAGCACTGGCTAAGGTTAATGCTTGACTGAAGTCCGCTTGCAGCTGCGCCAGCTTATCATTGTAGGCAGACACGCCCTCACAACCTGCGAGAAACACATAAGGTAAACCTTCATCGCCGTGGACATCATAAAACAAGTCGACACCGGTTTGCTGCATCTTGTTGACGACGTGGTACACCTCTGGACTCTTTTCTAAACTCGGCGTTTGCCACTCGCGGTTAAGATTAATCCCAATCGCATTGGTGCGCAGATGGCCTCTCACACTGCCATCGGGATTCATGTTCGGCACTATATAAAAGTTGGCTTTATCAAGTAGCGCTTTCGCTGTTGGACAATCATTATCGAGTAAACGATTCACTAGACCTTCGACTAACCATTCAGCCATGGTTTCGCCCGGATGTTGTCTGGCGGTGATCCAAATATTGCGTTTAGAAGGATCGCCATTACCGACTTTCATCAGGGTAATATCGCGGCCATCTAAGGTCAGGCCTAAATGCTCTAAATTGACATCTGGGTGTAACTGCGCGCCGCTGAGTAAATCTAAGTGACGCTCATAGCTGTATGGCGCAAAGTAAGCGATTTGAATCGCATCGCAATCCAGCTCTAAGCTAATGCTCAGTTTGCCGTCTTTATACTGTGTAGGAATACGGAACCAATGCTGACGGTCGTAACTGGCTACTGCTTGATAGTCTTCCCATCCCTTGGTATAGGAAGCTGTCCCCGCGTTGATGATATTTAAGGTGTAATGGTTACCCACCTCACCTTCGAATCGAAAATTGAACCATTGATAAAACTCGCCGCCCGCATCGGGACGAATAGCAAGTTGAATATCGTCTTTATTATCAAGATTGACGACTTGGATATTTCCGCCATCAAAGTTGGCACTGATCCGCATAATGATTCCTAATAGGTTGTTAAAGCTAAGGGCTGTTAATGGCACGCGACTGATAGCACGCGGCACATTTTATTATATGGCCGATAGGATAAACCAAAACATCCCAAGGGGAAAACGAAAGCCAGTAAAATCAGTCAAGGCCGTTGAAGTCGACCTTTTATTGACCAAGTTTCACGCCAAACATCCGTTCAAACTTAGCCGTTAACGAGGTAGTAAACGATGGTGTTAAGCCATAAAACTATAACCTTGGCCTCGTACTGTATTGATTAAGTTACGCGGCAAGCTGATGTTGGCTAATTTACGGCGCGTGTTACTAATGTGCATATCGAGATTGCGGTCAAATCGGCCCAGATCTTTTTGTAATACTGAGCGTTGCAACTCTTGTTTCGTGATGACTTGACCTTTCCTTTCAAACAGATATTTAAATAATTTAAATTCGGTTTGAGTCAAATCGACATAACGCGTGCCAATGGTGATCCTATAACTCATATCATCAAAGTTAATCACTTTCGCTGCTACAGTCGCTATTTGCGGCGATTGAGATTGACGAGAACAAAGACGCCGCTCTAAAGCACGTAAGCGAACAAATAGCTCTTTGATGCTAAATGGTTTACTCAAAAAATCATCGGCCCCCAATTCATAACCTGTGATGCGATCGTCTTCATTATCCCGTGCTGATATCATCAATACCGGCGTTGAGCATTCCCGCGCTTTTAACAGCTCAAAACCATTCATTTGTGGCATGACTAAATCAAGCACTATGATGTCAGGTGCAAAGCTTTCAATGCATGCCAGACCATCGACACCATTCATCGCACATGCAACTTCATGCCCTTGTGTGCCCAAGGCATCGGCCAACCACACACTAAACAAGGGATCATCATCGACTAAGAGTATTTTACTCATCCTTAAAACCCAAACGAGAATCTATATCATTTATATTACCATGCGAATCGAGATGACTCTAGACCTATTACATTCGTTAAGAAGTGTGATGTTGAAAACTGTGATCAAAATACGAGATGAAGGGAAAATTAAACGAAAATTAGCTATTTAAAAGTGATGAGTTAAATGATGGTTAGCCACTCAAAAATCTGTGTCTAGTTCCATTTCACAATAAAAAAGCGCCCTAAGGCGCTTTTTAAACACTAAGAGTATTAACTTAGTTTAGAACTTAACCGTTACACCACCGTATATAGTACGGCCAATGGTGTCGTACACTTCAGGAACTGTACCACCATCGCTACCGTTAGATACAGTAACTGGTTTTTCATCAGTGAAGTTCTTAACACCTAAACTGACAGTCGTCATATCATTGATATGATAAGTACCTGAAATGTTGTGGTAAATGATTGAGTCAACATTAGCTACAGCCGTAAAAGCATCAAGATTTGCATCATAGTCAGTGTAGTAATCCTTCATTGAGCCAATATAACGGTTGAAGTACATTACGCTCCAATCACCTTGGCCGGCAGAGATGCTGAAGTTGTTACGAACACGAGCATAAGCACCAAAGTTACCATCGATAGTCCCAGTATATTTTTCACCATCTTGCTCAAATTGAACTAGGTAAGTCATATCATTGTTGATTTTCCAATCTAAACCTAGCAACTCGAAGTTGTAAGCTAAGTTGAAATCAACACCGCTAGTGTCTTGTGAGCCAACATTAGTTAACGCACTTGAAAGATCCGTTAAATCACCATTTGGACCAATGTTAAATGTTTCGCAAGCCGAAGTATCGCCAGCAAAGCAAGCGTCAAGGCCTGTTTGCACATCCATACGTGCAATAGCATCGGTCAACTTGAAGCGCCAGTAGTCTAATGTTACTGACATACCATCAATATAATTTGGTGAGTATACTAATCCTAATGTGTAAGACTCTGATTCTTCAGGTTTTAAATTTTTATCTGAGGTCCGATTCACTAAAATCTGAGGGTCTAACTCATTACCCCATGGATCTGTCAAGTAATCGAATGAACCAGAGTTACCACCGTACAGTTCTGCAACGCTTGGTGCACGGAAACCTGTAGCTGCCACACCACGGATCATTAAATCGTCAGTTGCTGTGTATGTTAAACCTATTTTCCAGGTAGTCGCTTTACCGAAGGTTGAATAATCGTCTAAACGTAGGGCAAACTCACCTGTTAATTTTTCAGTAAAAGGTATGCTAATCTCCTGAAAAATAGAGATAACATTGTAGTTCCCATTTGTTGGGTCCTGTTGTGCAGAAGTACTTTCACCAGCAATTACTACTTCGTCTGGCGTGTAGAAACCGCTTTCGCGACGGTATTCTGCACCGATAGCGAAACCTACAGCACCCGCTTTCAGATCGAATAACTCACCATTTAAACCGGCTGATAATGTTTGCTGCTCGTTACCACCTTTAGTATCTTCAACAAAACTAATATCTTTTATGATATCTGCAGTTAATGGGGCTCCAGTTAACCAAGCATCTGAGTTAGCATAAATAGAAGCCTCTGTAGCAGCGGCATTAATCGAGTTTACAACTGTAGTCTTAGCTTGGTTTTTGCCATAGGTATAGGTTACATCCCAGTTCATACCAGTATGCACATCTAAACTACCCGCTAATCCGCCAGATAAGCGCCAAGTGTCAGTATCTTGAGAATAAATACGAGGGCCAATATCTGTTGTACGACGACGGTAATTCACTTTACCTCTATCATCGGCCTCAATTCCTCCAGCAAGCATTGCTGAATCTAGCACTAAACATGGTTCAGAAACATCAACTTCACCACAGACATTTAGCATAATATCTGCAGGTTGTGCAGCAAGTTGCTGGCTTGAACGACGATTAGTGTAAATGGCATCTGCAGTTAAAACGACATCGTTACCTAATTCTTGGGTCATATTTGCAAATAAACTACGACGCTCACTTGGAGTTTGATAGAAACTGTCTTTTGTAAAGTCATAACCTTGTGACAGAGGTTTCCACTCACCATTTTGGAAAGTCTTAACTTGCTGTTTAACATTACCTTTCACGTCATAAATAGGATTTCCGTCAGCATCTAATCGGTTACCTACAATACCACCACTCGATACGAACGAACTTGCTCCTGGCTCTGTCCAGTTACGGTCAGATTGGACAACACCGCGACGATCTGCGTAAGCAGCACCAAAGGTATAGTTACCACCCTCTGTGTTAAAACCGTACAATGCACTTACATCACCATTTTGGCCGTCACCTTTGTCAGTGCCGCTACCGTTAATATCAAACTGGAAACCTTCGAAGTCTTTCTTAGTGATAATGTTCACTACACCAGCAATCGCATCTGAACCGTAAACCGCTGATGCGCCATCTTTCAGAATTTCAACACGGGCAATCATAGCCACAGGAATCGAGTTTAAATCGACTGAACTATTGGCACCAGAACCTGAGTTCACCATTCGGCGACCGTTCAGTAACACCAGCGTGCGCTGTGAACCCATGCCACGTAAATCAACCTGTGCAACACCGTCTGCACCGTTGTTTGTAGTTGAACCCACGGCTGCGCCCGCCATAGATGTTTGTACTTGTAGCATTTGGTCAACAGAAGTAAAACCTTCCGCTTTAATCGCAGCAGCATCAATAACGGTCACAGGTGAAGCTGTTTCCATATCTTGGCGCTGAATGCGTGAACCCGTGACTTCAATACGTTCAACTTTTGCTTTTTCTTCCGCAGCAAATGCGCTTGACGTTACAAATGCACCAGAAGTGATAGATGCAACGATAGCTAAGTTAATAGCCGACGCTACTTTGGTTCTTTTGATCATGTATGAATGCTCCCTAGATCTTACTATTATTTTTATGCTTACAGCTTGTACAACTATTGATGTACTAGTGTTGCACTCGATACTGAGGATTCACTTTAACTCCGTCAACACTCAAAATATTAACCAATTAAAAATTGATGTTAATAAATATGAGTTAACTTGTTTTATTTGATGATTTTCATTTTCGATAAAACTTAAGCGATATAATTTATCAGAAGTTAAGTCTTAATGATGATAATTAATAAGTGATTAACACTGTTAATGAGTTACTTTTATGAAACATTCCCAGTGTGTAAAAGTGTGATATAGGTCACACTTGGCATGTGCAACGAGAGCTTTTGGTTGGAATGAAGCACTGATTAACCACCACTTAAACTGCATAAAAAAGGTTGTAAGCAACTAATGAAAAGCCAGAATAATTAAGATAACCTCACTAAATCAGCATATAACAACAGATACAATCAGCATCAATTGTGTTATTTATGCATAGGTAGCAAGGTCGCCAATAGAATTAAAACAATAATATTACAAATTATTCAGCATGCTAAACCTAGCGAAGAGTAACTGTAGCGACTATTATTTTGAGGATTTAATGGCCTAAATCAAATTTGTTAAATTAAGTTAATCTCAGAGAAAAAAATCAATCTAAATAGTGGAAAACTCAGGCTTACGCTCAATAAATACACTATAGAGATACATTTGTTAATAAATGCAGGCGAACACTAATTGGCTATAAATATATAGATTTCTATATAAAAGCTATTATAAATGTCTAAATAGTGAGCTACAAAAGCCGTAAAACTTTTGAGTGTTGATACAACTTAATAATGATGTGTTAGTAGTTATCAACTCATAAAAGCTCCTACATTTAACGCCAGATTAAACATCATTCGATTTGCTAAAGTGCGCTTTTACTTCACCCAAATTGTACACAAAGGTAAATTTTAACCATAAAAAAGGCGACCTCTTAGGTCGCCTTTCATTATCGGTATTATCAAGCAGATGGCTATTCGGGTTTGATCAACTCAAAATGCTGGTATGCCCGTGCGGTTGCAATTCGGCCGCGGGGCGTACGTTGGATAAACCCTTGTTGGATTAAGAAAGGTTCTAACACATCTTCGATGGTTTCACGTTCTTCGCCTATGGCCGCGGCTAAGTTATCTAGCCCAACGGGCCCGCCCATAAACTTATCGATAATGGCCAGTAATAGCTTGCGGTCCATATAATCGAAGCCTTCGCTATCCACATCTAACAAGTCTAAAGCGTGTTCGGCCACAAACTTAGTGACTGCACCGTCATGCTTCACCTGCGCGTAATCCCGCACGCGACGCAGCAATCGGTTGGCTATTCGCGGTGTTCCGCGTGAACGGCGCGCGATTTCAAATGCGCCTTCGGCATCAATATCCAGCTCCATTACCTGCGCCGAACGCGTGACTATGGTGCTTAAATCTTTGATGTTATAGAACTCAAGCCGCAGCGGGATCCCAAAACGCGCCCGAAGTGGTGAGGTTAACGCCCCTGCCCGTGTTGTTGCGCCCACTAGAGTGAACGGCGGTAAATCAAGCTTGATGGAACGCGCTGCAGGCCCTTCACCTATCATGATATCCAGCTGATAATCTTCCATCGCCGGATACAAAATCTCTTCTACCACAGGGCTTAATCGGTGGATTTCATCGATGAATAACACATCACCGGATTCAAGGTTGGTCAGGAGAGCGGCGAGATCTCCGGCTTTTTCAAGCACGGGACCCGAGGTAGATTTAATGTTTACCCCCATCTCGTTCGCAACAATCATGGCTAAGGTGGTTTTACCCAATCCCGGCGGACCATAGATCAATATATGATCTAAGGCTTCGTTGCGATTCTTCGCTGCTTGAATAAACACCTTAAGCTGCGCCCGAGTGTCATCTTGGCCCGTGTATTCATCGAGCATTTTAGGGCGCATTGCCCTGTCGATGGATTCATCTTGAGCTTGGATCTGCGGCTGGATGAGTCTGTCTGCCTCAATCATTATTATTCCTTCTCGCAGCTTTCATCTTAATTATCATCATTATCCAATTAAAGCATCGACTTAAGGGCAGCTTTGATCAGAGTCTCTGAATCCATACCTTCTTTGTAGGCTGCAGAAACTGATTTACTCGCCTGCGGCGGTTTATAACCCAACGAAATTAAAGCTGAAATGGCGTCTTCTTCAGCACTATTGACTGTCGGCGCAGGAGAGTAATTAGATTGCAGCACAAACTCACGCTCTGAACCTGCTGAGGCTTCCATCAAGCTCTTGAGCTTATCGCGCATTTCTACCAGTAACCGCTCGGCGGTCTTCTTACCCACACCCGGTAATTTCACTAAGGTCACTATGTCATCACGCTCAACACAACCCACAAATTCTCCGGCTGTCATGCCTGATAAAATGGTCAGTGCGAGCTTGGGACCCACGCCATTGGTCTTGATCAGTAAGCGAAATAACGCCCTTTCCTGTTTAGTGATAAAACCATAGAGTAACTGTGCATCTTCACGCACCACAAAGTGGGTGTACACCATAGTTTCATGGTTAACTTCAGGCAACTCATAAAAGCTGGTGAGCGGCATCTGCAACTCGTAACCCACACCATTCACATCAATCAAAATTTCTGGCGCTTGTTTCTCAACTAGCACACCCCGTAAACGACCTATCATCTGTACCGTCCGTATGTTCTTGCCGTTGCCCGGCCACTCAATGCGATTAAACTCTGGCTGGTGTGATAATGACACACAGCAACACCGAGTGCATCTGCGGCGTCAGCTTGTGGGGCTGCGGGTAGTTTTAGTAGTTGTTGGATCATGTGTTGTACTTGAGCTTTCTGTGCTCGCCCTGTGCCAACGACTGCACTTTTAATTTGAGTCGCACTGTATTCCGCCACAGGTAAATTGGCGACAGTTGCGGCGACAATGGCCGCGCCGCGTGCTTGGCCAAGCTTGAGCGCAGAATCGGCATTTTTTGCCATAAATACTCGCTCAATCGCAAATTCGTCCGGTTGATACTGACGAATAATTTCAGTGATCCCATCAAAAATTTGCTTGAGCCTACCAGGAAGCTCTTCAGACGAAGTGCGAATACAACCACTGCCGAGGTAAATCTGATGCCGCCCCTGACATTGGATCACGCCGTAGCCGGTGATCCGTGAACCTGGGTCAACACCTAAAATAATTGCCATTTAATGCCTTATATGGGATCTGAATGTTCGTCTCAGTTCCTGGATTAGCGAGTGTCCTACGTTAGCGTGTGCGAGCTGAAATTGGTCTAGATTGACGCCCAAATCCAGCTCACAGTCAATCTAACCTAGGCTTGCCATCACATCATCGGAGATTTCCGCATTATGATACACTTCTTGCACATCGTCATGATCTTCAAGGGTATCGATAAGGCGCATAAATTTTTCGGCTGTGTCTAGATCAAGCTCAGCTTTCGTCGAGGCTATCATCGCGATTTCGGCATTATCCGCCACAAAATGGGCTTTATCGAGTGCATCTTTCACCGTATAGAAATCAACGGGATCGGTGAATACATCCATCGCGCCATCATCATAGCTGACAATATCTTCCGCGCCTGCTTCAAGCGCCGCTTCCATCAATGCATCTTCATCGGTTCCCGGCGCATAGGATAACACCCCACGCTTAGTGAATAGATAAGAAACCGACCCATCCGTGCCTAAGTTACCGCCCGATTTACTAAACGCATTGCGCACACCGCTCACAGTCCGATTACGATTGTCCGTCATGGTTTCGACCATCACAGCGGTGCCGCCTGGGCCATAACCTTCATAGAGAATGGTTTCGAGTTGCTGACCTTCCAACTCACCGGCGCCGCGTTTAATCGCGCGCTCAACCGTATCGCGGGTCATATTGCCGCCAAGTGCTTTATCAATGGCGACACGTAATCGTGGATTTGAATCGGGATCTGAACCGCCTTCACGGGCTGCGACGGTTAATTCGCGAATGAATTTAGTAAAGAGTTTACCGCGTTTAGCATCTTGAGCCGCTTTACGGTGCTTAATGTTGGCCCATTTACTGTGACCTGCCATGGGAAGTCTCCTTAACTGAGGTGTCATCGCATAGCTTATCAAGAGCCGAGGTGTAATGGATTGAATAACGGCTATTTAGAATTGAACTAACAGATATTGATAAGCAAAGAAATGACGGTTCACTAAAACAGACCGAGGCTTGCGCCTCGGTCTTCGGTACGACTAAAATAACTGATAAGGACTAATGCTAATAGACTAACGCCAATCGACTAATGCCAATCGCCTTTCACAAAACGAGTTACACAACGTCGACTTGAATAAGATCAATTTGCATAAGATCAATTTACAAAAGTCCTCTTACGAAAGATCAGTCTTCAGTTTTAACGGCTTTCTCAACCACGGCAATGCCAAGTTCAGCTAACTGCTGTGGATTAGCAAATCCTGGTGCGTTAGTCAGCGGACAAGCGGCTGTAGTCGTTTTCGGGAACGCCATTACATCACGGATTGAGCTAGCGCCCGTCATCAGCATGATGATGCGGTCTAAACCAAACGCTAAACCTGCATGTGGCGGAGTACCGTAACGCAGCGCTTCTAACAGGAAGCCGAACTTCTCTTTAGCTTCTTCGTCGGTAATGCCCAGAATACGGAATACCGCAGACTGCATTTCTTGGTTGTGGATACGCACTGAACCACCGCCTAATTCGCAGCCGTTTAATACCATATCGTAAGCATCAGAAACACGATTTGCTGGGTTAGCTTCAAGTTCTGCTGCGGTTACGCCGCGCGGTGCGGTGAACGGATGGTGAACGGCATGGAAGCTACCGTTGATTTTCTCAAACATCGGGAAGTCAACCACCCACAGTGGACGCCATTGACCTTCAAGTAAATCAAAGTCTTCGCCCGCTTTAAGACGCAGTGCGCCCATGGATTCGGCAACCACAGTCGCTTGATCTGCACCAAACAGGATAATGTCGCCAGTTTGCGCTGCCGTGCGGCTCACGATTTCATTGACTATGCTTTCGTTTAAGAATTTCAGCACAGGTGATTGAATGCCTTCTAAGCCAAGGCTTAGGTCATTAATCTTCATCCACGCTAAGCCTTTAGCACCATAAATGCCAACAAACTTAGTGTAATCATCTATTTGCTTACGAGACAGTGCAGCGCCGCCTGGAATACGCAGTGCGGCAACACGACCTTCTTCATCGTTAGCAGGGCCTGAGAATACCGCAAATTCCACTTCTTTGAGTAAATCGGCAATGTCCACCAGCTCTAATGGGTTACGTAAATCTGGCTTATCTGAACCGAAACGACGCATCGCTTCGTTGTAGGTCATGCGTGGGAATTCGCCCAGATCGACGTTCAGCATTTCAAGGAACAGACCGCGCATCATCTCTTCGGTTTTCGCCATCACTTGCTCAGAGCTCATGAAAGACGTTTCGATATCGATTTGGGTGAATTCTGGCTGACGGTCGGCACGTAAATCTTCATCACGGAAGCATTTTACGATTTGATAGTAACGATCAAAGCCTGACATCATCAGCAACTGTTTAAACAGCTGTGGCGATTGTGGCAAGGCAAAGAACTGACCTTTATAAGTACGGCTTGGTACTAAATAATCGCGGGCACCTTCTGGGGTTGCCTTGGTCAGGATCGGTGTTTCTATGTCTAAGAAACCGTTTGAGTCGAGGAAACGACGCACAGAACTGGTCACTTTAGCGCGGAAAATTAATCGCTGCGCCATTTCTGGGCGACGTAAATCTAAGTAACGATACTTAAGACGTTGCTCTTCGCTGTTGTTCTGGTAGTTATCCATGCTCAATGGCAGTGGATCGGCAGCGTTGATGATAGTCAGGGCTTGGCCTAAGACTTCAATTTCACCGGTCTTCATTTGACCATTGACTTGGCTGTCAGGACGGGCGCGAACTAGGCCTTTAACCTGAACGCAAAATTCGGCGCGCAGCGTGCTGGCGACATTGAACACCTCAGGTAAGTCTGGATCATAGACCACTTGGATCAGACCTTCTCTGTCTCTTAAATCTAAAAAGACAACGCCACCCAAATCACGGCTACGATTAACCCAACCTACCAAGGTAACTTCTTGTCCAACGTGAGACTTATTGACGTCTCCACAATAATGACTGCGCATCTAACTCTATCCTTTATCCGGAAACCGGTGCTTTGGAAATAATCAAAACGAGATAAAAGCGGCATTATAGTAAAATAATGCCGATTACCAAAGTACTTCACACTTAGGCGGTGAAGTATCAAACAGTTTTACGCCCTTGACTAGAGGCGAACGCACTATCTGAGCATGAGCGTTCAAAAAAACATCAAGCTGAGCGATAACAACGCCCGCCGCAACTTTTTGCTTGGTACATCAGTTGATCGGCTTTTTTCAATAAGCCTATCGCGGTATCACCATCGCGGGGATAAATCACCACGCCCATACTGACCGCTATGCTGACACTGACGCCTTGAATAAGCAAAGGGCTCGACAGTGCCTGTAGAATATTATCAGCAACTTGGGTTGCAGCATCGAGATCTTGCACACGATTTAGCAGGATAACAAACTCATCGCCGCCAAAACGCGCCACGGTATCTGAACCACGGATAACCTTGGTTAACTTTTGGGCGACCAGTACCAGTAATTCATCGCCAATCGGATGACCATGTTGATCATTGATTTGTTTAAAGCCATCCAGATCAATAAATAACAAGGCAAAATGCGCTTGCTCGCGCTGATGGGACAGCAAAGCTTGGGCTAATCTGTCATCGAGCAAGGCGCGGTTAGGTAACTGAGTCAAAGCATCGTGGTTCGCCACATGCAGCAAACGTTTTTCAGCGACTAATCGCTGGGTGATCTCACGATTTAAGCGGCGATTCACTAATAGCACAGCGACCATAACTGAGCACAAAATGATCACGCCAAATACGATATAACGCAGCCATTGCAGATATTTAGCACTCTCTGTCGCGACAGAAAATGACACCCAACGCGCATAAATTTGCTGTTGATGCTGAGCGTCAATCAAGGCTAAGGCTTTGTTAATCAGTGGCACCAGCGGCGCAAACTGAGGATAAACACCAATATGGCTATGCTGATCGGCAAGATCACTCAGCAGCGACATTTTCAGCGTCGGGTAGTGGCTGGTTTTAAGTTCAGACGCCAACGTCACCACTTTATCGATAAACACATCCGCATTGCCATTCGTCACCGCCGCCAATCCCGCCTGCGTATTTGGCACTATCACTAACTTGAGTGAAGGTTCAAGACTCATCAATTGCGCCACCAAATGATAGCCTTCGACCACAGCTACCCTTTGTCCTGCGAGCTGCGCAATATTGAATACCGAGACTTGCTCCAATTGCGACACTAATGCCCACGGCGATGGCCAATATGCCTCACTAAACGCTAAACGCTGCTGGCGCTCCGCCGTTTGGGCGACACTGCCGGCTAAACTTACCTCGCCCTTTTGCAGTGCGTCGATTAACGAATGCCAATCATCAAAGGCAACGGGCGTCAGCTTAAGTTTGAGCTGTTCCTTGAGTAATTTGACGATATCGCTATTGATCCCCGCAAACTCGCCCTGCTCATCCATAAACTCCATCGGCGGCCACTGCTTTAAATAGCCCACTTTAAGCTCGCCTACACTTTCCACATAGGCCTGTTCTGCAGGGCTTAGGCTGACATGGCGCTCAGCTTGGGTAAAAACATGATCTTTGGGATTGAGCATCCATTTATTTTCAATATCGGCAAACTCTTGATTGCTAATATTGTTAAAGCCATTGGCGATCCGCTGCGTCAGGCCAGGATCATCACTGCGAGTCAGCACATAAATGTTGGTGCTAAATTCGAGATTGGGATACTGGCTAAAGTCAGACCAGCCTTTATTGAGCAGTAAATAATGGGATGTCCATGCACCCGAAGCCACAAAGCCAACAATCTCGCCCGATCTTGCGCCCGCGACCATGGCATCCATATTGTCGTAATAGCGCAGTGCCATTTGGGGTAAGGCTTTACGTAACTCCACCAGATAAGGCGCCGTCGGCACCACCCCAATACGTTTACCTTTTAAGCTGTCTAAATCGGTCAACTGCTGCTGAAAGAGAAACAAGCGGCTCTTAACTGTATATAAGTGCCAAGCCCGATTAAGCCCCGTTTTGACATCATCACTCTCTGGATAACCAATGTGCGCATCGGCAAGACCTCGGCGAACGTCATCCACACTGGAGTTCATATCGCCAGAAATAAAATCAACGGCGATACCGGTCTTCTCGGACCACAGTTGCCACATGTCCACATACAAGCCATGGGGTAAACCATCGACCCCTAAGTCCACAAAAGGCTCGACGCCCAGTTGCATGGAAATAACAATCCCAGCTTGTTGACGTTGATAGCCAAGCCATCGTCGCTCCGTTTGCTGGATAAAGTGCGGCTCGAGCGCGGTGAAACCTTTATTGATCCTACCAACTAAATCGAGATTGCCCTTTTTGACCGCAGGAACAAATTGCATCGCCTTAATTTGGATACGCGCCGTATTGGGATAATTCGCAGCAACCTCTTGGGATGAAGCGGGATCTTTCAAATAACCTTCTAAGCCCGCAAACACCATAATCTCGCCGGCGGCAACCCCAGCGAGTAATTTCTCACGACTTTCGTAACGTTTAAACACGAGCTGAGGTTCGATACGGTGCAATTCTGCTTCGTGGGATGAAGCCGCCACCACACCAATTTGAAAGGGAATGAGTTCTTTAATGGATTTTTTGCCCTGCAGGGATTTATGCAGATACAAAAAGGTACCAACATCGGCGATGGGCACAGTAAAGTCGAACTCTTGCTCACGCTCTGGAGTTTTCCCCATGCCGATATGCACTTGCGCCTTACCTTGCCGCAGTTGATCAAGGGACTCGTGCCAGTGGCGCGCCACAAAAACCACTTGGGTATGGCTTTGTTTCGCCCACTCTTTCCATAAATCGACCAGTAGTCCAGTCGGCTCGCCATCGTTGTCGACATATTGATAGGGAAAGCTATCTTCACCCATCACCACGATTAATGGCTCGTCGGGCAATGGACTTGCCTGCCCTGTTATGCTCAAAAAACAGCTGCACAAGATCACGATTAAGTGGATCACAAACTTCAAGTTGAGCCCTTAGTACTTGATGTACATGTAACGATTTTGTTATCTATGGCGTATTAGACAAAAATTTATCGCAAATTACCAGTATGAGACTTGCTGCTAATCGATCGGATTCGTTAAAATGCCGGGTTGAATTCCCATGAAAAATCTCAGATGAACGTTTCTCAAGACACTATCTACGCTCAAGCGAGCGAGCATATTAGCGATTTCCAGTTTGATAACCGTGTAGCAGGCGTGTTCAGTGACATGATCCGCCGCTCCGTGCCTGGATATACGCAAATTATCAATACCATAGGCGATTTTGCAGATCGTTTCGTCATGCCAAATACTCAAATTTACGATTTGGGTTGCTCACTCGGCGCCGCAACTTTAAGTATTCGTCGCCAAATCCAAGGCCGTCAATGTCGTATTATCGCCGTGGATAACAGCGAATCTATGGTTGCACGCTGCCAAGAGAACCTGAATGCCTATGTCAGTGATACAGACGTCGATCTGGTTTGCGGTGATATTCGCGATATCGATATTCAAAATGCCTCACTGGTGGTACTCAATTTTACCTTGCAGTTTTTACCGCCGAAAGACAGAGAAACCCTGATAGCCAAAATTTATCAGGGCCTAAACCCCGGTGGGATTTTAGTGCTGTCTGAAAAAATTCGCTTTGAAGATGCCCCGATCCAAACCCTATTGGAAGAGCAACATTTAGACTTTAAACGCGCCAATGGCTACAGCGAACTCGAGATCAGCCAAAAACGCAGTGCGCTGGAAAATGTCATGAAGCCTGACACCTTAACCACGCATCAACAACGCCTAACCAGCCAAGGCTTCAGTCACTTTAGTCTCTGGTTCCAATGCTTTAACTTTGCTTCTATGGTGGCCATCAAGTGATCAGCTTTAGCTCGTTTTACCAACAAATCGCCGATTCAAATCTACAACACTGGCTCGAAACCCTGCCGAGCATTTTAGGCAAGTGGCAACGGGATCATAAACACGGCAACTTGCCAAAGTGGGAAAAAGTGCTCAACAAGCTGCACTATCCAGCACCCGACCAAGTGGATTTTGTCGATAGCGTGACCGTCGGTAGCGGCGAGCAACTTAGCCCTGGCGAAAAAGAGAAGCTAGAGAACCTACTGCGCCTGTTTATGCCATGGCGTAAAGGCCCCTTCCACATTCATGGCATCCATATCGATACCGAATGGCGCAGTGACTGGAAATGGGATCGCGTGAAGCAGCATATTTCACCGCTGAAAAACCGCACTGTGCTCGATGTTGGTTGCGGCAGTGGTTATCACATGTGGCGCATGTTGGGCTCAGGTGCCAAACGTGTCGTCGGTATCGACCCTTCGCCGTTGTTTTTATGTCAATTTGAGGCGGTAAAACGGTTAGCGGGCACACATCACCCTGTGCACCTTTTGCCTCTTGGCATTGAAGAGTTGCCACCGCTCGATGCATTCGACACCGTTTTCTCCATGGGCGTTTTGTATCACAGACGTTCGCCTATCGATCACTTGTTACAACTGCGTGATCAGTTGCGAACCGGTGGTGAGCTAGTGTTAGAAACATTAGTGATAGATGGCGACGAAAACGCCGTACTCGTGCCTCAAGATAGATATGGCAAAATGAATAATGTATGGTTCATTCCGTCCGTTGCCGCGCTGATGCTCTGGTTAAAGAAGTGTGATTTCACCGACATACGTTGTGTCGATACCGATGTCACAGCCCTTGCAGAGCAACGCCGTACCGATTGGATGCCCAACGAGTCACTGGTTGAGTACTTGGATCCTAACGACATCACCAAAACGGTTGAAGGTTATCCTGCGCCCAAACGCGCCACGATTATCGCGGTGAAGAACCAGCCTAATCAGGATTTAATCAGTTGATCTAATATCAGATTTACCGCTAACAGGAAGCACTATGCTTAAGCAGCTGCTCGCTATTGTCATTGCCACCACTCTTGGGGGATGTGCAATGACAGAACCGACCACCCATGCCACAGTTCCCGTAGATGCTGCCACATTAAATACCCGTTTAGCCCAGCAACAAGACTCGCTGATTGAGGTCATCAATCAGCGATGCCAACCTCAAGATACGGCGCCTCTCGTGCAACTGCACGAGCAAGTGCAGCTACTACAACAGCAAGTCGCGAGTCTAGAAACACCCAAAGCTAAAACCGTTGCCGTGCCCAAACAATGCGCCCGCTCGCCCTTAGGTGACAAGTTTACCTTAGGTGAAGTCGAAAGCGTGTTTATGGAGGAACTCAACACTTATTTTGCCACCCGAATCGATACGGGCGCCGAGTCTTCCTCTCTCGATGCGCGCAATATCACCCTGTTTGAGCGCGATGGTAATCAATGGGTACGGTTTGAGGTATTCGCTCAGGGGGCAAACACTCCGCCACAACAGTTTGAGGCCAAAGTCGTGCGCTTTGTCCGCATTAAACAAGATGCGAGCGAGAAAGAAGATCGCCGCCCTGTGATCCACGCGCATCTTAAAATTGGTCAATATGCTGCAGAAACCGATCTCAACCTCACCGACCGCAGCCACCTCGATTATCCGTTACTACTTGGACGCAAGTTTATGAAAGACATTGCCGTAGTCGATGTCAGTCAACGTTACGTCCACGGCAAAGTAACACACCAAGTGACTTCGGCGCAGTGAGCACGTTTGAACTAAATAGCCGCACTCAAGAGGCGTGAACCAAGAGCGATGAATGTCAAAGCTAAGCGTCAGGCGTTGACTTTGTATCAGCTTTGGTATCAGTCACGCCGCTCACAACGACAACTTAAAATTATCAATTTTCAATAACTTATTTCGACAACTTAACACGCAAAAAAATAGCTCAGCCAACGCAGGCGTAGTGACTATCACACTCGTAACAATCACATCTGTTTTTTAATAGACAATCCCGCGTTGGCATAACACTGAGTAGACGTAGCACTAAGTGACCAAACACTAAGTTGACCAAACACTAAGTTGACTAACAAGAAGGATCCATAATGCACTCACGCAACCCTTTCTATATCTTGGTGGCATTGCTCTTTATTGTCGGTATCGGCGCCAGCATCTACCGTGGCGTCGAGCATAACGTGCCCTTTTTGCCCGGTAAGCAAGTTCAAAGCTGGGCCGTGGAAGCCAAAGTCAGTTTTCAAGGTACGGGTGAGCCTGCAGAAGTGTCTTTCTCTTTACCGCAAGATCCTGCGTACCAAGTGCTGGTCGAAAATGCCAGTTCACCGGGTTACGGTTTAACCATCAATCATAATGACAACGATCGCCGCGCGGTTTGGTCGATACGCCAAGCCCTAGGCACACAGGATTTATATTACAAAGTGACACTGGTGCCGACAGGGCATACCGAAATGTCAGCGACTCAAACACCCGCAGCGCCCGAAGCCTATTTATGGCCCGCGACTGAACAAGCCGCCGCAGAGCAAGTGATTGCAGATGCTTGGGCTCGCAGCGCGAGCAACCTCTCCTTCGCCCAACAATTGATGGCATCGATAACCGAGCCTAAACGCAGCCAGAATGTAGAGCTATTGCTCGCAAGCCAAACGCCAACCCAACTGTTTTTACACATGCTACACACTAAGGGCATTCCTGCGCACAAGGTCAGCGGTTTGTATTTAGAAGATCAACGCCGTCGACAGCCCTTATCGCCCTTTGTTGAAGTCTTTCACGACGGTCAATGGATACTGTTCGATTTAGTCAAAGGCAAACAAGGTCGCCCCCAAAACCTGCTACTGTGGGAGCGTGCAGACCACTCAGTGCTTGATGTCATGGGCGGCGTTAACTCGCAGGTGAACTTCGCTATGCTGCAGGACACCCGTTCCGCCCTTGCGACGTCCATCGACATGATGATGAACAACAATGCGCTCGATTTCTCCCTCTACCAATTACCCCTTGAGGAGCAAAGCCTTTTTAAAGGGATCTTGCTGATCCCCATTGGCGTACTGATGGTGGTTTTTTTGCGGGTGATGATTGGCATTAAAACCTCAGGGACTTTTATGCCAGTATTAATCGCACTGGCCTTTATTCAAACCAGCTTACTCACCGGATTGATTGGTTTTTTGCTTATCGTTTCCTGCGGACTCGTCATCCGTTCCTACCTGTCCCATTTAAATCTACTGCTAATCTCACGGATATCGGCGGTGATCATCGTGGTAATTGGGATCATCGGCGTATTCACACTTCTTTCCTACAAGTTTGGTTTGAGTGAAGGCTTAACCATTACTTTCTTCCCGATGATTATTCTGGCGTGGACCATAGAACGCATGTCGATTCTGTGGGAAGAAGAAGGTCCGAGGGAGGTTATGCTCCAAGGTGGCGGCAGTTTGATGGTTGCCACCTTGACCTACCTCGCCATGAGCGCAAGCTGGGTACAGCATTGGGTGTTTAACTTTCTCGGGATTCACTTAGTGATCTTGGCCTTAGTGTTACTTATGGGGCAATACACAGGTTATCGTCTGCTCGAGCTCAAACGCTTTAAATCATTGGCGGGTGCATAAACATGGGGTTCGCTTGGCCGTGGGAGCTACGCAAAAATGGCGTGCTTAATATGAACCAACGTAATATCGATTACATTGCCCGTTACAATCCGCGTAAATTTTATAAACGCGTCGATGATAAGTTGATCACTAAACAGCTGGCCTTGGCGAATGATATTGCGGTTCCTGATCTGATTGCGGTCGTACGCGAACAACACGAGATAACGCATATCCCTGAACGCATCTCAACCCGAAGTGGATTTGTCATCAAACCCGCCAAAGGCTCGGGCGGCAAAGGCATTATAGTGATCACTAAGGTCGATAATGGGCGCTACTTTAAACCCAGTGGCCACGAGATCAGCCTCTCTGAACTTAACCGCCATGTCTCCAATATTCTCAGTGGGTTATTTTCACTCGGCGGTAAACCCGATGTTGCCATTATCGAAGGCCTAATCGAATTCGATCCTGTGTTTGAAGGCTACAGCCATGAAGGGGTACCCGATATACGCTTGATTGTTTTTAAGGGATTTCCCGTGATGGGCATGCTGCGTTTATCGACTGCGGCCTCCGACGGTAAAGCCAACTTACACCAAGGCGCTGTGGGTGTAGGCGTTGACATTGCCTCGGGAAAAGGGTTACATGCTGTGCAATTTGATAGACAAATTGAGTTTCATCCCGATACAGGTAAAAAACTCACCGATATCATAGTGCCCCATTGGGAAAGCTTGCTCCATAAAGCTTCCAGCGCCTATGAAATGTGTGAAATGGGTTATCTCGGCACTGACATGGTGTTAGACCAAAGCAAAGGCCCTTTACTACTTGAACTCAATGCGCGCCCGGGACTGGCGATTCAGATTGCAAATGGAAAAGGTATTTTGCCTCGTCTTAAGCATGTTGAAGCCATGTCATCTCATTCCATGACAGTTGCAGAACGTGTTGCCTATGTTAAAACCCACTTTTCTGGTTAGCCTGCTTGGCTTAAGCCTTTATGCTACGAATGCCGTCTATGCGGCGCCAAGTCCTGTTCCCCTCTTGGTTGAGCAATGTCTGCGTTTGCCAAACATTGAGCTCGCGTCGGCCTTCGCCAACGCGCGCTTAACGACAGCGCAATTAACCTTGGCCCAGCGCGCGCTTATTTTTGAGCAACAGACGATTGGGCTTAATAATATCAACGACAGGCTCAACTATTACCGTGGGTTTAACTTACCGAGTGAAGAACGCGAAGGTCTACTGCAATGCCAGTTACACCTCGCTGATACCCTGTCGCAACTTCTCAACCAAGCAGAATTTAGCCAACTGGCTTACGCCTTAGCCCAAGGTAATGCTGAACAAATACTGTTGAGCCAACAGCTTAAACACTTGCTACAACAGCATTGGAGCGCCGAGGAAAAAGCGAAACTGCATACGGCGCAGGCCAGCATAGGCCAAGGGTTAGGCAGCCAACAATTTAGTCTTGCCTTCAATGACAGCCAATGCCAACCCGAAGCGACTCAGCAGCAACATCTTCTGCATAAAGAAGATGATAAAAGTGACGAGCCGAAGCGCAGCAGTGCAAAGCAAAGCGATTTTTCGGGCACTATCGTCAGCTACTTAATGACACAGGAAAACGCCGTATGTCGCCAAAATGTATGGCAGGCATACCAAGCCAGAGCGAGTGAAACCAATCAAACGGCATTACAGCGAATTGCAGAGCAGCGCCAACAAGCCGCCACTGCGGCAGGCTTTACCGATTACAGCGCATTAGCGCTTAGTTCGCAGCAGTTATCATCCCCTGAGTTGGTCAAAGCATTTCTTGATAGCCAAACACAAGATTTGCAAGTGGCTCCCTGGGATATTGGACGTACCCTGTCACAACAAGCATCAGCCAAGGGCCCCACATGGCAGACCTCAGACGTCTTGAGTCGCAGCTTTACTTATCTGCAAGTGTTTGGTTTGCAGTTTGAGATCATAGCAACCGCCAACGCCGATAAAACACCAACCGATCCTAATCGGCCGCATATCGTCAGGGTTTACCACCAGCAAAGATTATTGGGTGAAATCTATGTGGCCTACAACCAAAATCCACAGCAAAGTAGTCAACAGCAGACATTGCGCCAAAGTATACTCGGCCAGCAATTTGGACAACAGGCGTTGGATCTTAAGCCGCAGCAGAGTAACTACAAAGACATTGAACAGTTAACCGAATCCATCGCAGAAGCAGTGACTTCCCTTGCTAAAGCGAGCCATTTCTACCTCAATAATGCCATGGGGCAGAGTCAGGATAGCCATTTTGTGGCGAGTCTCTGGTTAGCTGAAGTGCTGCGCCATCAACTCTTTCCGCAATTTGAGCATACCTATTTACAAGAGCGTGAAACACTGGCTAAAGCTTATTCGAAACAGCTCAAAGTCTTTCGCGCTAAGGTTGCAGTCAACTTTTATCAAGACAAAAATTCACAAATCTATCCTGATCTCGGTGCAGAGTTTAGTGCTAGCTTTGGTCAAGACTGGCTGCAAACCAAGGATTATCCCTATGGTTTCAATGCTATCGCCAACGAAGGACCGCTCTACTACCAATCACTCTGGCAAGCATCGCTAGCCCAGCTAATAACTCAATCCACATTCAACTGCCAAGACAAACTAAAATTATTCAATGTATTAGTCATCAATGAAGACGCTTTGAGCTTCAGTGACCAATTAAAAGTGGTCATTGGCTCTCCCGTTGATAGTGCTGCACTGATCCAAAGAATTTCAAATAGCACCGCTTCAGAACATGCTGACAGCTCCAACAATCAAGCTTTCGACGCAATAGGTTCTTGTGCGTTTTAAGTGTTAATGCTTAGGATGTGTTTGTGACTCGCTCGGGCGCAAACACAGCTAATTGTCATTATTCGCCTATCTATCCCCTCAATAATTTAGCGCGACATAGTTAGCTGTATGTCGTGAAAATGACTGACTCTATGATATTTAATTGAAAAAGTCGTAAGAAGTGGCCACTATAAGCCTCAATCTATCGTTTTTTTGAGATTATAATGACTCGAGCTAAATCTACCTTAGAACAATGGCGTATTTTGCAAGCGGTGGTCGATTTTGGCGGCTATGCCCAAGCAGCCGAAAAACTCAACAAGAGTCAATCGTCACTTAACCATGCCGTTGCCAAATTACAGCATCAGTTAGGTATCGAGCTACTAGAAGTCAAAGGCCGTAAAGCCTATCTTACCCCGCAGGGCGAAGTGCTGCTGCGCCGCTCACGGCATGTTACCCAAGCCGTCAACGAGTTAGAACAACTTGCGAGTAATCTCGAACAAGGGTGGGAGCCGACACTCACGATTGCCCGTGAAATTATCTATCCGATGGAAAGCTTAGTGTGTGCCCTCAATGCGTTTCTGCCCCACAGTCGTGGCACTCGAATCATCATGCTGGACTCAGTGATCACCGGCACTCAAGAGCTCATTCTGCAGAGTAAAGTCGATATTGCTATCTGTGCAGGGGTGCCGCCTAAAGGGTATTTATCCGAACCCTTATGTGAACAAGAACTCTACCTCGTCTGTCATCCAAATCACACACTCACTGACTTAGGCACAATTGAAGACGATAAACTACTGGCACAATATTTACAGTTAGTGATTAAAGATACTGGAGTGCAATCCAACATTGATATCGGCTGGCTCAAAGCTGAACAGCGCTGGACAGTCTCTAACTTCCATGAAGCTAAAGTCATTTTAAATCAAGGTATTGGTTTCTGTTGGATCCCCTCTTTCTTAGTCCAAGAAGAATTGGCTTCGGGTAATCTAGTACGTTTACATCTTGAGGGCAGCCAAAAACGTCGTATCATGTTGAGCTTAGTGATCCCTAAAAGAGATCAACAAGGGCCTGCATCAAAACTGCTTGCTTCCTTGATTTTAAAACAGCACGGAATTGAAACGACGAATAGTCATTAACAGCAAGATACTAAACGAGTTATCAATTCGAGTGAGCAAGACGCTAAGAGCCTAGTGCTTAGTGCTTAGTGCTTAGTGCTTAGTGCTTAGTGCTTAGTGCTTAGTGCGAAAGAATAAATGCAGAAAGGTAGCATCAAAAAAGAGAATGAACAGCAGAATGGGCATAGTTAAAGCCTAATCTTACACACTAAAGTCAACATAGCGTGCTGGTTGCTGACCCAAGTATTGCGACTGAATAAATCCTGCTCCTTGCGATTCATTATCTTCAACACTCGACTCACGCTGCAGTGACGCACTGCGATTCTCACTCGCACTGATGCTTGAAGGCGACTCGTTTATCTCGTTGGTATCTTTTGCTGCCAGAGTTGGCAGAACAGTAGCGGATTGCGCATTATTAGGCAGCTCGTTTACAGGGGCTAGATTAGAAGGCTGAATATTGACTTGCTGCGTTACGTCAGCACGGACTGAAGGTCCAATACTGGCTTGTGCAACAGCGGCATAATAACGACTTGCGGTACTATCGGGTCTTGGAATAAAACGGGTCGCTAAATCAGCAGCAGTTGATGCTTCTCCAAATGCTAAGGTTGCAGTCGGTGGCTCAATGGTTTCCACTGTCGTTGGGGTATTGACTGAGCCGCTGGTACTCGATGTATTAGACGGAGTTTCCGAACTAATACCAGAACTTGTGTCAGTCGTCGCAGCTGTTTTGGCCGTCTGCGCTTCAACCCTTTGAATGAGCTTATCGACTGCATCTGATACTGGTGTTGAGACGGCATTTTGGGGCTGAGAGATATTCCCTGACTCGTCAACTTTCCCCGTTACTACGGGTGTGTGTTCTTGCAACGGCGGTAGCGCTTTAATCTGCGCATCGGCGCCCACTAAGGTTTGGGTTGTTTGCAAGTCTACAATCTGTTGTTGTCGCTCTTCAGCAAGCTTCACCTTTGCTTCATTCATTTTTTGCAAAGCTTCAGCGGCAACGCGGATATCCGCAGATGAAGGATCAACCGGAGCCATTGCCGCCGCGTACACTTGCTTCATTTTATTTATCGTTGCGAGTGGATCGCCTCCGACAGCAGAAACATCGATCTGCACTTCGCCATCGGTAGCATAACGTTGGCCATCGGCGCCCTTCTCATACTTAAAACTCGGACTCTGAGCATATTGCCCGCCGACGGTAGCATGGGCATGTTCATGGGCTTTAACCTCAGAATCTCTAGCCTTAAGTGAATCAACTTGTTGTTGCTGTTGCGCCTGCGCTTTTTCTTGGGCTTGCTTCACTTGCTCCTGAGCCTGCTGTGCCTGTGATTGCGCTTGTGATTGTTGCTGCTTTGCTTGTTCCACTGCTGCAGCTTGCTGTTTCTGCGATGCTTCTTCCTGTGCTTGCTTTTCAAGCTGATTATCGTTTTTAGCAAAGACATCGGTTAAGGCTTGCTGACGATCATCGGGGTTAGACGCTATAGCAGGATCTTCTACCTGACTAACTTGAGCCTTAGCGTCACCGAAAACCTGGGTAAATTGTTCCAACACTGTCGGTTGAGCAACTTCATTGCGAGCGGATTGATCTGCTGCTTGTGCAGAGTTTGACTGCTCAACAGTCCCTGCACTCGCAGCTGAACTATTACTACTACTTATACTTCCAGAATTTCCAGAACTGTTATTTACAGAGCTGTTATCTAAAGACGTAGAGGAGTCAACTACCGCTGCGTCAGTAAAAACAGTTTGTGGTCCAAACACTGCGGCTAAATCAGGCGTTATGGGAGAAACACTGCCCGTACTCGATGGATTAAAAGCGGGAAGATCTGTGCTACTCGTGCCAATTGATGAACTCGGAGGCGTAAAAATATCAGCGGGAATACTGCTCGTGACACTAAGACTCGGGCTCGTTGTAGATAAGGCGTTTGCTCCAAGGCTAGTTCCTATAGTACTCGTGATTGATGAAAATACCGGAGTCGACACAGGTGCGGCAATTTGTCCCCCACGCACACCAGATATGGATCTAGGTCCCGTTAATAAGCTAAAACTGGCATCGGCATGTAAGCTTGCCCGACCATTTAACGGATTGACTTGAGGAGCATTGGTTTTAGGAAGAGTAACCTGGGGCCTTGATTCAGCAAAGGGATTGGCCTTTAGTGCTTGGCTTGCGCCATTAACCGCTGGTAGCACAGGCGTAGCATCAGCAATTGCAAGCGACGCTTTTACAGCATCAATGCCAGCGACATTTGAACTTATGGGTGTAGCGGTATTTGTCCCGTTGAATAAAGGCGTTGATGATATAGCTGCAGACGTTGCAGAAAATGTTTGAGCACTCGATTGCAATGAACTAGCGGCCAAAGAACTCGCATTAAAAGACACATTTGGTGATGAGTGCAGAGATTGGGAAACGTGAGTTGCTAATGCTAATGAAGTGATAGGCGCAGCTTGAACCGGAGCGGTTGAGGTTCCAGTAAAATGTGGTTCATAGGCACCACTCGCTTCAAATTTTGCGGAGCCTGCAGTGTGAACGCTGGCTCCTTGATAAGTGCTATTAGCTTGAGTCTGGCTTAGATTCGAGTTTAGCGTCTTATCATGTGTCGAAAATGAAGAGGATGGCGCTCCAACCTTAGGTGATAGCGCCACAACCGACATGATATTTACACCTTAATATTAATGATCGAACCTATCGTTTCTGAGTCAGTTTCAATCACTTCTGTTGAGGCTTCACCTTGTCTTAATGACTCATTTGCTGCCAGTAATGCCGAGGTTTTATCGGGCTGGACAACATCTCTGGCAGGCTCAGCCGGAGTTGCACTTTGCGTCTGTGTAGGTTTAGCCACATCTATCGTTGCTTGAGTGAGCCCAGATTGAGCACTTTGCAAGCCTTGCAGACCGGATGAATAAGCAGATTGGATTTGCATAACGGTATTCCTGCACGCTGTGATTAATGGGTCAATTATTGACCAGCAACGTGCAAAAGTACAGATTTTATCCGCATTCTCAGCATTTATTTACGGCCAGATTTATCCTGTGATCCAATTAGCTTCCCAATCCTTAAATACGGGGTTAAAACCCTGCCGTTGCATCTGTTCGATAACTTGCTCGACACTGCGATCATCGCTTATCTCAAATTGATCGAGTTGACTGTCAGGCGCTTGATAGCCGCCCGGTTGTGTCGAACTGCCCGCACTGATTTGAGTAATTCCAAGTGGCAAAAGATTATCCCTCAGCTCAGGGCTTTCCCTTGTCGACATGCTGATATCAAGCTGTTGATTAAAAAGTCTAAATGCACAAATCATTTGCACTAAACCTAGATCCGATAGCATGACTTTTGGGGTGATCCCGCCAGTACAAGGTCGTAACCTTGGTAGCGAAATACTAAAGCGGGTGCGCCAATAGCGTCGCTCTAAATAGTCGAGATGATATCCCATCATTAACGCATCTAAACGCCAATCATCCAGCCCCAGTAATACCCCAAGACCAATTTTATCAACGCCCGCCGCCGCAACTCTGTCAGGTGTTGCTAAACGATAGGCAAAATCCATTTTTTTACCTCGAGAATGGTGACGAGCATAAGTCTCGGGCTGATAGGTCTCTTGATAAATCATCACAGCATCTAAACCTAGCGCGACTAACTGGCGATAATGGTCCTCACTCATGGGCTGAACCTCCATCGCCACATGGCTAAATTGCTGCTTTACCAGCGGCAACATTTGCTTGAAATAATCGATACCAACCTTAGTTTCATGCTCACCCGACACCAGTAAAATCGAATCGAACCCCCTATCTTTGACAATGGCCATTTCGGCCATCAACTCCTGCTCATTCAAGGTCTTGCGTTTGAGTTTGTTACTCATGCTAAAGCCACAGTAATCACACTCATTAGCGCACAGATTCGAGACGTATAGCGGTAAATACATACCCAGATTCGCGCCAAATCGCTGCCGTGTAAGCGCCGCAGAGTGCTGCGCCATGGTTTCGATATAAGGTTCCGCCGCAGGTGATAGCAAGGCCAGTAAGCTACGTAAATCCCCAGCTGGACTCACTAACGCCCGCTCAACATCTTGGGCAGTGCAAGAATACAAATCGAGTAACAGTTTAT
This sequence comes from Shewanella sp. DAU305, assembly GCF_026802235.1. NCBI lineage: Bacteria > Pseudomonadati > Pseudomonadota > Gammaproteobacteria > Alteromonadales > Shewanellaceae > Shewanella > Shewanella sp. DAU305. The sequence continues at coordinate 2,768,908 of NZ_CP113808.1, read as the reverse complement.
CCCGTGGGATCTTGGCAAATTCCGCGACAAAACTCATTGATTTAAAAATCCCGTTAGAGGACTGGTATGTACCGCGCCCGTTTGCACTCGGCCAAGCCCAGCTGCAAAGGCACGTCTGCCGCATTGCACCGCCTCTTTAAAGCACTCGGCCATCACTATCGGCGACGCGCTGCTGGCGATGGCGGTGTTGACGAGCACCGCATCGGCGCCCAGCTCCATTGCCCGCGCAGCCTGTGAAGGCGCGCCAATACCGGCATCGATCACCACTGGCACCCGCGCCTGCTCTATGATGATTTTTAAAAAGCTTTCAGTGACTAAACCTTGATTACTGCCAATCGGACTCGCCAGTGGCATAACCGCGGCGCAGCCCACTTCTTCTAAACGACGGCACAGCACAGGATCGGCATGCACGTAGGGCAATACGATAAAGCCTTTCTCACAGAGAATTCTGGCCGCCTCTAAGGTTTCTATCGCATCGGGCATTAGGTACTTAGGATCCGGGTGGATTTCGAGCTTAATCCAATGAGTTCCCAGCATTTCACGGGCAAGCTCAGCCGCAAACACCGCTTCCTTGGCGTTTCTCGCCCCCGAAGTGTTAGGCAATAGCCGTACACCCGCTTGGCGTAACGGCGTGAGTAAATCATCAAGCCCCATTTTAAAATCAATTCTTTTCATCGCAACTGTCACTAACTGCGATTTTGAAGCCGTTATCGCCTCAAGCATCACTTGGCTATTGCTGAATTTTCCCGTTCCGGTAAATAACCGTGATTCAAACTCCACATCGGCAATCGTTAACATACTAGCCTCCCGCTACAGCTGAAAAAAGTTCTAATTTATCTTCATGTTGGCAGAGAATCGATTGCCAGCGATTACGCGGAACCACCTCTGCATTCAACACGATAGCGACCGAATCGAGGGCTATATCTTGCGCGAGGATCACAGCCGCGAGTGAAGTCGGTTCCGTTAATGGCTGCGGGACATTATTTATGTGAATTAAAATCATATCAAACCTCCATACTTTATAGTTTGCTGGGCTTATCGGATAATGAATGAACCTCTTTTGGACCACATACGCCACAATGGGGATCCCGCGTTAATATCGCCGCTGTCCATGAAAGTGATTTAGCGTCGAAGCGCCAAAAACGTCCCAACAAGACATTTTTCGATTCATCGCAACCGCTATCCACACTCAGCAAGAGTTGCATGGCCACCAAGGATTGCATTGACGCCATCACGCCCACGCTGGGGCCGAGTACGCCTTGGGTACTGCAGCTCTGCGACACTCTCGTCTGTTCGGGGAAAATACAGTGATAACAACCACCAGAAGGGAACCGCATTTGGTCGACCGCGAACAATTGGCCGCTAAATGCCGCGATTGACGCGCTAACTAAAGGCAAAGCCGCTTCGATACAGCTGCGATTAATGGCTTGGCGAGTCGCAAAGTTATCGGTGCAGTCAAGCACTAGCACTTTTTTGCCCTGTTGTTTTGCCAGTAAAATATCCGCCAAATGATGAGCCGATGTCGCAGCATTAAATGCCGTTTCATAGGCAGTAACAGTGCAACGCGGTGCTATGCCATTGAGCTTTTGCTTGGCAACTCGCGCCTTATTAAGCCCAATATCGGCATCGTTGAATAACAATTGTCTTGGCAGATTTGATACTTCAACTTTATCCATGTCGATTAAGGTCAAGCGACCAATACCTGCACAGGCCAGATATTGCGCCGCCAATTGCCCTAAACCGCCAAGACCGATAATAGCGACACCAGCGCCGGCCAGTTGTAATTGCCCAGCCTCACCGACTTCAGGCAATAAGACTTGCCGAGAATAACGCATAAAATCGGCATCACTGAGTGTATGGCCGCAGTATTCATTGTCGCTGTGTATATGACCGCAAAGAACCTCTGCGTGAGAAAGAGGTGTTTTTTTACTCATGCTTTGCATCCAACTCATGCTTTACAGCCAGTTCTTCAGACAAGCTACATTGCTCCCAAGCTTGGCTCAGCTCTGCAAACGCTGCGACTGGCTCCTTAGCTTTCGTTATTGCGCGCACCACAGCAATATTGCCCACCCCTGTTGCTTTCACCTTTGCCAGATTATCTAAATCAATACCGCCAATTGCGACCAAGGGATAATGGCCTTGGAGTAACGCCACATAGTGTTTAAGTTTTGCGAGCCCTTGGGGCGCCGAAGGCATTTGCTTCGTTGTGGTAGGAAATATATGCCCAAGCGCTATGTAGGATGGCGAACATTGATGGGCCAATAACAGCTCGAAATAACTGTGACTCGATATGCCAAGCGCAAGTCCCGCCGCTTTAATGGCGGCTAAGTCAGCTACAGCGAGATCTTCTTGGCCTAAATGTACCCCAAAGGCATGGTGTTTTATTGCTAACTGCCAGTGATCATTGATAAAAAGCTGCGCATTAAAATGCTTACCTAAGGCAATGGCTGTTTGAATTTGTGCTTCTAATTCGGAGCCAATTAACTCAGTTTCGCCTGATTTAGATTTGCCTGACTCACATCTACTTTGCACAGATTCGCCTAACCCTGCAGAAGTTAATTCGCTGATGTCGGTTTTTATCCTTAACTGCAGGGTTTTAACGCCGGCCGCTAACAAACTTTCCAGCATGGTTAAGTCACTCACCACGGGATACACGCCGAGATCGGCATCGAGCACTTTAAAACCTTGGGATAAAATATTTTGAGGTGGCGCCGAGGCTATTCTTACCTGATCTGTTGCAACTAAATCACTCATAACATCAAGATGTTGGCTGATTTGATGACTAATAAAATTGCCATCACACAAATTTATCTTGGCATAGCAGGACAAGTTATTAGGCCAACCCGTACGGGCCAACGGCCCTGGACCTTGCCCTAAACCAATCGCCGCGCTTAAGCCTTGACTCACATAGGCTTTGGCAACAACCACCGCATCTTGTAATACAAAACCTTGCGCTAACACGGCGGCAATGGCCGATGACAAAGTGCAGCCGCTACCATGATTATGACGGGTATTAACCCGCTGGCTGGCTAACCAGAAGCGTCCATTTTGATGCAACTCAGAGCTCGCGCGCACTTGACGACAAACTAGATAATCCTCGGCAAGCTCAAGATCCCAGCCATTACTCTTGTAAGCGGTATCAAGAGCGTTAGTTTGAGTTTGAGTATCAGCAAGAATGTCAGTGCAACCAAAGCTCACATCGCCACCTTTAGCGAGCACACTGCAATCAAGGCTCTGGGATAAAGCCAGTGCCGCGGCAGCGAATTGCGCTTTCGTTGAAACATCACTGTGAGTTAACCGCCCAAGTTCAAGCACATTGGGTGTGATAAGTTCGATTAAACCTTTGAAAGGCCTAAAATCTAAGGCTGATTTAGCCGCACTTTTTATATCCTGACAGTTATCTACTGCTAATGCATCGCCACAACTGGCGACCATCACAGGATCGACAATCACAGGCACAGATGGATAGTGGATTTTAAAACTCGCGATCCAATCTGCCAGCAATGCCACTTGAGTTTGATCTGCCAGTAAGCCGATTTTAATTGCTTTGGGTGGTAAGTCGGAAAGTAAAGTCGTCAGCTGAGCCATTAACATCGCCGCTGATACGGGCTCGACTAAAGTGACCGCCACAGAGCTTTGCGCCGTCACTGTGGTGATCACGCTACAACCGTGACAGCCTAAATCTTGAATTGTCGCCAAGTCCGCCTGAATACCGGCACCGCCGCCACTGTCTGAACCAGCTATGGTCCAAACAAATGCGGGGTGAGCGGTATTCATGGGCGCATTATCCCCATGAATACCTAGCATAATTAGGCTTCCTCAGCTTCGGCGACAAGCTTGTCTTTCACGTGATAGATCTCGGCGCCCGAAGCAGCAAATTGTGCCGATTTTAGCGCCATGGCCGCTTCCAACTCCTGCGGCGTCTTGACTGTGACTTGCATGGCTTGGTCAGCAGCTTCAACTTGATCCGCCTTCGCTTGTGCCGCCTCTAAGCCAGCGGCATAGGCGCGCACATCTTGGGTGATTTTCATCGAACAAAATTTAGGGCCGCACATAGAACAAAAATGCGCGACTTTAGCGGATTCCTGCGGTAAAGATTCATCGTGATAAGCGCGCGCGGTTTCAGGATCGAGTCCTAAGTTATATTGATCTTCCCAGCGGAATTCGAACCGCGCCTTTGCCAGCGCATTGTCACGAATTTGCGCACTCGGATGACCTTTCGCCACATCGGCGGCGTGGGCGGCAATCTTATAAGCAATCAAACCTTGCTTAACATCTTGTTTATTCGGTAATCCTAAGTGTTCTTTTGGCGTGACATAACACAACATAGCGCAGCCGTACCAAGCAATCATGGCCGCGCCTATGCCGGAGGTGAAATGATCATACCCAGGTGCGATATCGGTGATTTGTGGGCCAAGCGTGTAAAACGGCGCTTCATCGCAGTGAGCTAACTGCTTGTCCATGTTCTCTTTAATGAGCTGCATCGGGATATGTCCCGGCCCTTCGATAATGGTTTGTACGTCGTATTCCCATGCGATTTTGACTAGCTCACCTAAGGTTTCAAGCTCTGCAAACTGGGCGGCATCATTGGCGTCGGCAATTGAGCCTGGACGCATACCATCACCTAAAGACAGGGATACATCGTAGGCAACGCAAAGCTCACAGATCTCACGAAAATGGCTGTAGAGGAAGTTTTCCTTGTGGTGACTCAGGCACCATTTGGCCATAATTGAACCGCCGCGGGAAACGATCCCAGTAACGCGTTTAGCCGTCATCGGCACGTAACGAAGCAGCACACCAGCATGAATGGTAAAGTAATCAACACCTTGTTCCGCTTGTTCAATCAAGGTATCGCGGAACACTTCCCAGGTTAAATCCTCTGCCACGCCGTTCACTTTCTCCAGCGCTTGATAAATTGGTACTGTGCCGATGGGCACTGGCGAGTTACGGATGATCCATTCGCGGGTTTCGTGGATATAACGACCCGTGGATAAATCCATGACCGTATCTGCACCCCAACGGGTTGACCAGACGAGCTTTTCCACTTCTTCCTCGATGGATGACGTCACCGCAGAATTACCAATATTGGCATTCACTTTCACCAAAAAGTTACGCCCAATGATCATAGGTTCGGCTTCGGGATGGTTAATATTCAGCGGAATAATCGCGCGGCCACGGGCAACTTCGGCGCGGACAAATTCGGCGGTAATCGGTTCGCCGACTAAGGCACCAAAAGCTTCGCCCTTGGCTTTACGATTGAGGATTTCATCCTGTACTTCGGCAAGTGCCATGTTCTCGCGGATCGCTACATATTCCATTTCGGGCGTGATAATCCCTTGACGGGCATAGTGTAATTGACTGACTCGTTTACCCTGCAGCGCTCTGCGTGGGCGGACAATTGCACTCGAACCTGCCTCAAAACGCAGATGGTCTAAACCGTCGTCGGCGAGTCTTTGTTGGGTAAAATCTGAGGTGGCACAGGGTAATTGCTCTGTGTCGTTGCGGGCTAGGATCCAGTTTTGTCTTAATTTACCAAGGCCTAGACGCACATTGATATCGGCCTCAGGATCGGAATAAGGTCCAGCGCAATCATACACGCGTATTGGCGGATTTTTTTCCATGATAGGCGCATCATCTGTACCGCCGACAAGGGTGTCAGTCTGCAGGATTTGCCGCATGCCAACGCGAATATCGGCACTTGAACCTTCGAGGTAAATCTTTTGTGAATTAGAATGTTGCAGCGGCGCTAACGTATCGATAAAGGCTTGGGCCTGCGCGCGGGTTTCGCGGCGACTCGGCGCCTTAGGCACGATTGATTGACTAGACTCAGCCGATTTATTAGGCACTGTCGATTTATTAGGGATTGTCGATTCTGACGCTGTGATTTCTATCGCATTGGCAGCTACAGCTGGGTTTTGGTTTGAACTGGACATAAGCAATCTCACGTTAAAAAATGGAGTTGCTTGTCTGGAGAATTGAGTTGTTGATAGCTGGGCATGGCAATCAATTTTTGTGGCCAACACTGGCTTCAAAAATTGAGTTACCCTGCTCAATAACAATTAAATCTAAACATTAAGGCTTAAAACACTGCTGAGTTAACAGGTGTTCAAGCCGTCTATTTTGGCGATTTAATATGTGTTATTACGCTTGTTTCCTTCGCAGGTTTTAACCTGATCAGGTTCAACGGATCCCGAATAAACGGTCTCAGCCAAGAGGCACTCCGACAAGATGAGTGCGCAGTATAGACAGAAGCGGCAGCAACAAACAAGGAAAAAAGTAATTAAAAGCCTTAAATACCAATCCAAAATAAAGGTTCATAATTTATTGTTTTTAATTGATTAAATCAAATTAAACTAAAAAAGCCATAATTAGCATGAAAATAGATCATAAAAGAAAGTCACTATTTATGGGGTTTGAGCATCATTTTATTTAATCGAGATTGAATGGCATCATCAATAGCTTGATTGATTTTTTTGCCACTGCAGTCAAATGGGAAGCCTAAATTTTCTGCGTAAGGATTGACTTGAGTCCCCAATTGTACCACGCGATAACAAGTATCCCCTTTACGCACAATACGATTTGGATCTAAGGGTAAATCTAGACTCGTTGTGCCACCGAAATCATCGGCGTTAGGGACAAATAACACTTCCATCTCAGGGCTCATTTCACTCATATTCGATTTCCGGGTGAATTTATCGGCCTGTTCAATGACGAGATCATCGAGCGCTTGCTCGCGCTGACGTTCAAAATATTGCTGGGTGAATAAACTCATGCTTGAGCTTGTCGCTATTGTGCTCTCACCTTCTGCTGCAGGCGAACTCTGAGCGCCAAGCTGCGTCTTAATTTCTGTGGCATCAAACATATTTGTTGGCTTTTTTGCCGTCGCTTCCGCGGGCTGTACTTCACTTGGGGCACTTGATTGAGATTGGCTCGATTGAGTGATGTCAGGTTTAACCGTATCTGGCTTCACTTTTCCCTGATCTACTTTTTCAGGCACGACCTTTTCAAATATTGGCATAGGCTTAACTTGAGTTGTAGGCGTGGGAACAGTTGTAGGCGTAACAGAACTTGTCATCTCAGTCTTATCCTCGGCCTTGCTCTCTGTTTCTAGCGCAGCGCTTTCAGCCTTCTCTACCGCGGGAGCATAAATAAAATAAGCTTTGAGCGCCGTTACTTTAGGGCCCCGGCTTTCTGTTTCTGTTAATCCAAAGGGATTTAACTGCGGGCGCCACAAAATGCAGATAAGTAAAAATAAACACACATGCACTAAGATCACAAAAAATAACAGGCTTAATCCTTTGAAATATGGCTGACGAGCACGCAAAACGGATCCTGTCCCCAATGAATAAGCACTGGTTTGTATTGTCCCAGACAGTTCAAGTTTTGATTCAGACTCAGCAACCAATTTATCTTGATGTTGATCTTGATGTTCAGTATGGATTTCTTGCAGTACCAAATCTCGGGCCTGCTCTTGATATATAGCTTGGGTGTCATGCTCAGTGACTAAAAGGCCTGCACCGCGATTGAACGCTGACGGCTCGGCATCAGTGGTAAAAACAGGCGTTTGAGCAGCATCCAGTTCACCGAGGTGATGATCAAATGCGATAAAAGTCTCACCTTCTGGCGATGTGACCGAAAAAAACAAAGCACTATCAGTATCATCTCCAATCGCTATTGCTGTAGGAGATACTGTCAATAAAGGCACGGCTTTGGGTTGACGTTGAAAAGGCAAAATCCATCCTTAGGTTTTGTGTAGTCTCAATTGATTTCGATGATGCTTAACGTGGAACAATTGCACTCAAATCCAATATCGAGTTGCTGAATATTGAAAGAGAATTATCCAATGATTGCATTTACTTGCGAGTGCTCAACGCAGATTAGAGGAGGCAAACAGGGTAAAGTTCAACGCGAATGCAACACGTTACAAGCGCAGTGCTTATGCCAATGCTTAGTAAGACACTTGTCAGTTGAGACAAATAAGGCTGGGAATTGAGATCACAATCGCGCTAAATTGATGGGAAAATGCTTGCTAACTCTTACGTCTTAAAGCGGATAACATAGTCAATGCGATACGCTGACGGGAATACAAGACGGCGTAAAAAAGATAAAAGGTGAAAACAATAGAAGCCAATCATGAAATTTAAGCTTACAAGTGTACGCTTAAATATGGTGATTTATTTTCCTAACTGATAGACTCAGTCATTATCGTTTGCGAGTGTGTATCTACCATGTCGACTCAAAGTGTTATCGAACAACAAAACCCAGCTAAAATCCTTGCTAAGTCTGGGCCGTATAGTATTAAAGAAGAGATCGCTAATAGCGTATCCCATGGCTTAGGCGTCATCGCAGGCATAGTGGCATTGGTACTGATGTTACTCAAAGGGCAAGATCATCTAACGCCAATTCAACTAACAGGCGTTGCCATTTATGGTGCGAGCATCATTGTGCTTTTTCTATGCTCGACCTTATACCACAGCGTTAGCCATTCAGGCTGGAAACATAAACTTAAGATCGCCGATCACTGCGCAATTTACTGCTTAATTGCAGGAACTTACACACCTTTGATGCTGATAAGCCTACAGGGGACGCAATCGATAGTAATTTTAACGGCGATTTGGTCGCTTGCAATTGGTGGGATCCTATTTAAGACGCTATTTATTCACAAATTCAAAAAGTTAAGCTTAGTCTTGTATCTCGCCATGGGTTGGCTATGTGTCACTGTGATGGGCGATTTAACGGCGGCCATGTCGGAGTTAGGTTTTAATCTATTGATCTTAGGTGGCTTGTTTTACACCTTAGGGGTGGTGTTCTACGTCGGGAAACGTATTCCATTTAACCATGCCATTTGGCATTTGTTCGTGCTTGGCGGTGCCATGAGTCACTTTCTGTGTATTTATCTGACTGTTATTTAAATGGCTATGATTTACCTGATGGTGATTTAACTGGCTATAATTTAAATGATTATGACTTAACAGATGGTGATTTAACTGACGGTGATTTATCTGTGAGTCAAAGCTGAAAGTCGTTAATTATCTATTCAAGCACTTCCTCAAACGTTCTCTCGAACATCGCAATCAAGTACGGCTATTCAATTCAGTAAACAGCGACGCTAATAGCGCCGCTTGTTCTGCTCTGCCACACTGGCGCCAAAGTGCAATAATACATTCTGCAGTACACAAGCCTCCTTCTTGCTGATTACGCCGCAATATAAAGGCGGATTCAGGCATAAGTGGCGGCAAACTGACTCGTGCAGCCGTTTTAAGATAGGGGCTCTGGCGCAGCATCTTACGCGCCTCCTGCCAGGTCGCATCTAAAATCACCACTTGGCTCGGCATTAGTTCTGCTATCACTGTAGATTGCGCTGCCGCTAACAACATTTGTGCATTCGAGAGCACTGGCTCAGCTAAATCCGTATCTAAGGCATTTTGATCAATGGGCACAGCGGGCTCAGTATCACTTGCAGGAAACAACAATTTAGCCTGCTGCGATGCCAGCATAGCCACTAAATCGTTATCAGGTGTAGTTCTCGACCAGACGATGCTTTTCACCTCTTCAGGGAATGCGGCTAACGCGAGTTGGCCGGTATTTGTTTTGCGAGTTAACTCGCGTTCGTGGGTCAATAAAATAATCTGCATTACCTTCCTTGCTGCGGCAAAAGAATGAGAAATAGCATTAAACATCTACTGTTGTCAGCCACAGGCTCGAAGCAATATCAGCTTAAAAGAGCACGTTGAAATAACGACGTTTAATTGCTAACCAAACTCTGCTCACTCAGTTATGTGTGAAATAAAATCATATATTAAGATAATGATTTAAAAGTGATAAAACTTACAAGCATTCCAACACTATCTGTTTTAGCAGAAAAGTTTCACGCTCTATTGATTGGCCTTTATGGGGATGATTGCGCTGAATATCTTCATTATGAGCGATGGCTTGATGAATATTGAGCCATTCAGGCCGCATGCCATTTTTTATCTCATGGGCTTCTAATCGAGTCTCACCTAAACCACGCTCGCCCAGTGCGGTGTCGATACGGCACACATAACAAAATGACTCCATGTGCACTACGTTCGCCCCTTCACGGTACCAAGGTCGAAACTCTTCGTAACGGCCAAAGGGCGCTAACACTTGAATGTCTAGGGCGCCGGTTTCTTCCTGTAGCTCACGGATCAGCCCGTCTTCGAGGCTCTCGCCGTCGTCAATTCCGCCGCCGGGTAAGCTGTAGTCGCGGTATTTTTGAGTATACAGCAGCAAAATGTCTTCACCCGATAACACAATCGCGCGGGCAGCTCTGCGATAAAAAACGCGTGCCGTCTGTAGGTTAACCGCTGGATCTTGGGTGGTTCTCAATAAACGCATAGTCGTAGCCATTTGCCGAAAAGGAGTCGCAGCATAAACGAAAATGTGCCAAATGCAGATCAAAAACTGTAGCAGAGGCAATAATCACACTCAGTCCAGTCCGAGTGATTGATAGGTTTTAGCGATTACAAGCTTAATTATTAACGCCTTAAGCTAAAATCGTTTTACCAATGATGTTAAGATCGCGATGCATCATCTCTTTCGCCTGATTCTCATCGTAGTTGCTCATCTTTGGTGCCCATCGTAATGTCCAAGCGGAAAAATGCTCAAGAGCATTCAAACTCACTATGCTCACTTAAGAGCTGGGCCAATTGCTGCTGATAGGCATCAATAATCTCTGGTGTTTGCTTATGCGTGGGCATGCGTTGGTAATGACCAATCACCTGCGACAAATAACGCTGCGCTCGCGGCAAACTTGCTTCATCTAACGTCTGCCACATTAACGAACCCGTAGCACTGATAGGCAGACCATTTGGAGCTGCGGTTGTACTGACATGGAGGATTTCGTAGAAACGTTGATTCTCTTCCAATAAGTGTTCTGACTTAAGCCCTAGCCCTAAGGCTGAGAGTGATTGCCTGACATAGTAATTATGATGCACGGGACACAAAATAAATTCGAGGTGCCGCTGTGGGTGTTGAGCTAGAATTGCCTTCACTAAGTCCACCAGCAGTTCACCACCCACACCAGCGATGATGATCAACTGTTTATCCTTGTCACTGGTTTGCACGAGCGGTAAAGCCGCAACATCAAGGCAATGCACTTGCCACTGAGTATGACAACTTAAATTTGGGTCTATGTCTAGGTTTAAGTGTGGGTCTATTTCTGGGTTTAAGTCTGGATCTAAGTTTGGATTAAGGCCTGATATGTCAGCGGGGAAGAAACGCTGCAAACGCAGTTCAAGCGCCTGCATCAGCGAAGGGACACAATCGACAAAGTGTACATGGCGGGCAGCGCTCCTTTCTAGCAACAGCATACCGAGTAAACCATGATCGCAGCAGCAATCCCAAATATGATCGTAATGGCCACTGATCATGCTGTTTATCTGTTGTAAACGTTGGCTAATTTTCACGGTTTGACCTTACTGCTGCGGCTCCAAATACTATAAATCCCACTGTAAATCCCACGCTAAATTGCATTTTTAAGCAAAAAGAAAGCGCGCATATTACCCGAGTCAAAAGCAAACCACATCTTTTGTTCGTGCCCTCGCAATGCTTCTCGTCACTTCTGTTACGTCACGCCTTAATGTGGTGAATACGTATGCAGGCCGTTGCGGTTAAAAAGCCATCGCCACTAGTATGCTGTGAGTCACATTCATTATAAAAACAAGGATCAAGGAATGTTCATCAAGACCAACCCTATTCAGTTTACTGGCCGTCACTTAACAAAGAGTCACGCTCGCCAGAGCTCATCGCGCCAAAAACAATCGCAAGCGCTATTGAGCCCTACACTTATCGCCCTTGCGGTGGCTAGCCTCTTTAGTGCCAACGTATTTGCCAAAACCGTTACCGTCAGCTCACCCAACCAACAAATCCAAATCAGCTTGAGTGACGATACTGGCCGCCCCGAATATAAAATCGATTTTCACGGCAAGACAGTCATAGAACCGAGCCGCTTAGGCTTAGTTTTTCAATCCCTTGGTGAACTCGGTCAAGGATTGCAGATTAACAGTAGCGATAAAAAGAGTGCCGATGACAAGTGGCAACAACCTTGGGGCGAGCAGGAATGGATCCGCGATCAACACAATCAACTGACCGCAGTATTAAGCAACGGCAAGGTACAGCTCGAAGTTGAGTTTAAAGCCTTTGACGATGGTATTGGCTTTCGCTATCACTTAGCCGATCAAGCCGCTCTTCCCGCTAATTCGCCGCTCTCAATCACAGACGAGTTAACCGAGTTCAATGTCGGTCAAGCCGATAAAGCCACCGCTTGGTGGATCCCTGCCCGTGGCTGGAATCGCTACGAATATTTGTATCGCACCACAGCGCTGAAAGAAGTCGATAGAGTCCACACGCCCTTCACCTTTAAACTCGCGAACGGTACGCACTTAAGTATTCACGAGGCCGCCTTGGTGGACTTTGCCGCCATGACCTTAGATCAGCAGCGCGATGGAAAGCTTAAGGCCGATCTCACGCCTTGGTCCGATGGCATTCGCGTCAAAACTCAAGTGGGCTTTTATACGCCGTGGCGCACCATTCAAATTGCCGACAACGCGACTGGGCTGCTCAATTCGCACCTTATCCTTAACCTCAATGAGCCCAATAAACTCGGCGATGTTGCTTGGGTAAAACCGGGGAAATACGTCGGTATTTGGTGGGGAATGCACTTAAATGAAAATACTTGGGGTTCGGGCCCAACCCACGGCGCCACCACCAGCGAAACCGAACGCTATATGGATTTCGCCGCTAAATATCAGTTTGATGGTGTATTGGTAGAAGGTTGGAATAAAGGTTGGGACGGCGACTGGTTCCACAATGGCGATCAATTTAGCTTTACCAAGGCCTATGCCGATTTCGATCTGCCCGCCATCACAGCCTACGGGGCGAAAAAAGGGGTGCGTTTAATCGGCCACCACGAGACAGCAGGATCAGTCACCCATTATCGCGATCAAATGGCTGATGCCTTTGCCTTGTATGAGAAGCAGGGTGTTACCCAAGTCAAAACGGGCTATGTCGCTGATGGTGGCCAAATCAAGCGTATCGATGACAAAGGGGTCACCCGCCACGAGTGGCACGACGGCCAGTTTATGGTGGGCGAGTATCTGCATAGCGTCACAGAGGCTGCGAAACACCATATCAGCATCAATAGCCACGAGCCAATCAAAGACACAGGCCTGCGCCGAACCTATCCTAACTGGATCTCCCGCGAAGGTGCCCGCGGCCAAGAGTACAATGCCTGGGGTAGCCCACCAAATAGCCCTGAACATACGGCCATGTTACCGTTCACCCGTATGCTCGCTGGCCCAATGGACTTTACCCCGGGGATTTTTGACTTAGCACCTAAGGGGTTGGATGCACAAAACCGTGTGCAAACCACCTTGACCAAACAGCTCGCCTTGTACGTTGTGCTCTATAGCCCAATCCAAATGGCAGCGGATCTGCCGCGCAATTATGAAAAGCACTTAGATGCCTTCCAATTTATCCGCGATGTGCCCACCGATTGGTATCAGAGTGTCGCGCTTGCCGGTGAAGTCGGCGACTATGTGGTCTTTGCCCGCCAAGCGAAGGATCAAGGTGATTGGTACTTAGGTGCACTCACCGATGAAACCGCGCGCAAGGTCACGGTCAAACTGGATTTCCTCTCCCCGAATAAACGGTATCAAGCGCAGATTTACCGCGATGGCGCAAAAGCCGATTGGAAAACCAATCCCTATGATTATGTGATTGAGACTAAAGAAGTGAGCGCTAAAGATAGCCTCAACCTCGTACTTGCCAGCAGTGGCGGTACGGCAATACGCTTTAAAGCACTTTAGATTTCATCGTGTTCAGTTCAGCGCGCTAACTTAATTGCTTAAGCGAGTGTGAAAATACAGAGTAAAAAACAGAAAGTCACCAAGGATATACCTTGTCCTTGGTGACTTTTTATTGCCAGATAGGACCTGTTTATCCCAATACAAAACGTAAAAGTTAATCCTCCTCGAAGCGTCTTAGCAGATGTTGGCGCAAATTCAGTTCGTGCCTAGGCCGACAAATCGGTATGAACCGAATACACAGGCTATAAATGCACTCGCAAACTAGCCAACACCACAGACTGTTCAATCCAGCCCAAGGCAAATGCGTACAATCAACACAGGTGCAAAAATGCCTCAGTTAGATTAATCTGACCTTCCTTTCCTTGCGTCATGGTGCTTATCTTGCGGTACACGGCAGACTTATTAGAAATGCGCAGCTTTAAGCGTTTCGAGACCGAACTCGCGCACTTAGGCTTTACGCATTTTCAACCCTTAGCGCCACTTCGCCCATGGGTGCAGCGCTACTTTCATTTGCGCGTAGCGACTGATTTACCGCAGAACATTGAGCAGACATTTTATCCGGACGGCGGCACTAGCCTACATTTCTATTTCCCAACACAAACACTAACTCAAACGCTCAGCGGCGAAGAACCTCAAGTGTTGTTTCATTGTGGTCAGAGCCGACATTCCCACGCCTTTTTGCCAGGAATCGAGCTGCTGACAGTTCGCTTTCACCCCGGCGGCGCGTTTCATTTACTCGGATTTGAACTGCAAGATATTCAGTCTGCCACATCAGTGATGGCTATTGATGCGACGCAATTGCAGCTAACAGGATTGGATCAACTGTTATCGCAACTGGCGCAAACGAATCAACCAGCCCGACGCATCGCATTACTTGAGCATTGGCTATTGCAACTCAACCAGCGGCAATTTGATGCGGCCTTATCTCGACATAAAAGCGCTATGATTGGCTTAGTGCAGGCGAGTTTACCAAAGCTTATTCAAACCCAAGCCAGTTTAGAGGATTTCTATAGCCAATTGCCCTTAAGTCGTCGTCAGTTTGAACGAAGATTTAAACAAGTAACCGGATTGTCGCCAGCGCAGTTACTACAGTTAAACAGAGTCAAAGTCGCCCGCAATCTACTCAGCCAATCACCTAACCTCAGCCTAGTGCAAGTTGCATTCGATTGCGGATTTTACGATCAAGCCCATCTACATCAACACTTTGTGCGGGTGACACAGCAAACGCCAGGACAATACAAAAAGCGTAAAATGTCGCAAATCTCCAATCCTACGTCGCGCTAACCGCTTAGATTGAAGCCTCAGCTTATAGGAGGCTTTTATGTCAGAACGTATACCACGCCAGCAAATTTATCAGCTACAACCCGCACTCGCCAACGCACTGTTAAGCTTAGACAAAGCAGCCGGCGACTCCCACTTTGCGCCATTACTGGTGCATTTAGTCAAGCTCAGAGCATCGCAACTCAATGGCTGCGCGTTTTGTCAGCGAAGGCACGCCGAGGAAGCCAGAAATGACGGTGAAGAACAGCTGCGTTTAGATTTACTTGCCGCTTGGCAGGAGGTCGATGGACTTTTTAATGAACGGGAACGTGCAGCGCTGCTCTGGACAGAAATCTTAACCCAAGTTGCTACTGCACCCGTGCATGACAGTCAGTATGCGGCGCTTACCGAACATTATTCCGAGAAAGAAATTGTCGACCTCACCAGCTTAATCATTGCCATTAATGGCTGGAACCGCATCGCGATCGCCTTCCACTTGCAACCCATATAGCAGCAAATAAATAGACAATAAAAAGGGCACCTAATGCAGTGCCCTGTTTGTTGGTATCACTATGCCGTTCGTATCGCTATGCCGTTAACTTAAGGTCAGCGCCACTATTTTAAGTGGATGATTGTCATCGAACGAAGGGAAATCTTCATGGGGATCAAGCCAAGTGTGCGCTGTGACTGTGCGGCCTTGTTTTTCAACGCAGCGTACTAAACTGTCAAACCAAGCTTGGCGCTCAACTTTCGCCACATTGTTGCAGCAAACGATAGTGCCGCCGACTTTAGTCGCCATTAATGCGGGCTTGAACAACCCTTGATAATCATTGATCAAATCGACAATACCGAAAGCACTTTTGGCATAACGCGGTGGATCGAGGAACACGAGATCAAACTGGGTTTGCGGCAATTTTGGGTAGCTCGGTAATTTTTGATTACGGCGCCCTCCCACACTTAAACCAGCCAATTGGCGCAATGCCGGAAACGCATCACTCTGCACAAACTCACACACATTGGACACCTGATTTAACGCCGCATTCGCTTTGCCCGTCGCTAAAGCAAAGGAAGAAAAATCGACGTTCATCACCCGAGTCGCGCCGCCGATGGCTGCCGCTGTACCAATGCCGCAGGTGTAAGAAAACAAATTCAGCACGGTTTTATCTTGGCTGTTTGCCCGTACATATTCACGACCAATGCGCATATCGAGGAATAACAGCGGATCTTGTCCTTCATGGCGCAGTTTAGTGCTGAACTTGATGCCATTTTCCTGCATGACTCGCTCAGAACTCGCGATCTCTGTCAGTGCGGGTGATAACGCATTCAATACGCGGGAATTGCCTAATGAGCGGTCGTTATACACAATCGGCAAATCGGTCTGTTGCAGTAAAATAGCGCTAACATCGGCTAACTCTTCGTCGGTTAAGGTCTGATGAAAACTCTGCACGAGCCAAGCATCGCCGTAACGGTCGATATTCAAGCCACTCACGCCTTCGACTGTGCCATGGAACACCCGAAAACAATCGGTTTGATCCTGTTCTGCTTGTTGTAAAAAATCATGGCGTTTCGCCAGAGCCGTCGATAACAGCGTTTGAATAGACATAAAAAGCGGGACTCGCGCAGCGGAAACCTGCGTAAGGTTTCAAGAAGGAAAACGGCATAATAGCAAACTAGGTCGCAGAATATCGGATAAATTCACCAAAAGAGCGCTAAATTGCAGGCTTTGGCCCGTTCCAACGAGGGCGCGACGAACTTAGCATAGATCTCTCGATATCACTGTTGAATATAGCGTTAGATACCGCTCATGCTGATCATTTGGATAATCATTAGCTGGAACTGTAGTGCTTGCGTTTAGCTAGCGTCAGTGCGCTCATAAATTAAGCCGTTTTCTGAGTGCCCTTTCATTCTTAGTCCATCTCAAATTCACTCACTTCACCCTTTTGCGATTCAGTTCACTGAGCCCTTGATGAATAAGGCTTAAGCAGGCAGATGGATCTTCTAATGGCAGCAGATGCCCATATCGCTTATCTTCTAAAAATACTGTATCCGGCGTGAGCTGTTGCCAGTGCAGCCAGGTCGCTTCAGAAAAGAACACTGACGGTTTCCCCCGGATAGCGACGCAGGGAAGCTTTATCTGCTTCAATATCGATAATACATTCGGCGGTTGAGTGTAATTATGCGCTTCCCATCGTTTAGGAAACTTCAGGGTGAATTGGCCATCATTGTTTTGATGAATCCCGAATTGGGCTAAGGCGATAAAAGCCTCATCATCAAAGCGTTTGTATAGCTTACTCATTTTGCAATATTCGATATATTGCTCCCGGGTTTCCCACACATCGCGCTTCTTTAAGGTGTTTTTTGCGGGCGCGGTCAGATTCATTAACGATTTAGACATTAACTTAACAAACCAAGCGATCGGGCGCGATACCATTGCAGGTTCAATTAGTATCAGTGCTTTAAACAAATCAGGTCTTTTATTGGCGGCAAGAATGGTGCTGGATGCTCCCATTGAATGGCCAATTCCGATAATCGGCGCACTGCAATGCCGCTCAATATGCAAGATCAAATCACCGGCATAAAGCTGCCAATCTCGGCGCTTAGGCGGCATACCTGCATCAGGCCAAGTCGGTCTTCAAGTGCATTAAGACTGAACGCTCGCTTCAACTTGACCAATAAGGGCGCATAAACGCCTAATGGAAAACCATTGGCGTGGTAGAAATGGGCGGGGTCGCCAATATCTGAAAAGGTTTTAAAAACCTGAGCCTGTTGTAATTCAGTCCAAATTTGATCCATCAAATCCCACTTATCGAGTCCCACTGTTATAGTTCAACGGATTCAATCGTACCAATCTAAATCGCTAGGCACCTTACGCTCAAGCTACGAAATCTAACCTGCCGATATTAGCCTCCACGACGGCCTAAAAGGTTATTAAATCACTTCAATTAACTGCTCTAATCCGGGCGCGGTTTTAGTCGGCACAAACTCTATTACCTCAAACTCGGCAACATCGGCAATGCAGAACGGATCTTGCTGCAAAATGGCCTCTAGCGCCGCGCGACTCTCAGCCTTAGCAAGGATGACACCGCCGGTACGTGGCACTTTGCGACCCGAGGCGACAAAAGTCCCTGCGGCATAATACTGCTCAAGGTAGGCAATGTGCGCGGCTAAATGTAACTCCACTTCGGCAATAGGCTTTTTATAGGTGAGCGAAACAACAAACATAGGTATCCTCTTATTCACAAGTTTGGGGCATAGGGTTCCCCCAGCTGACTATATAGTGCGGTCCTAAAGTGTCAAATGAACTTAGCTTCCTGCAAAGTTAAACATAGCCAACAGCAGGTTGCACCCCTGTTTACCAGAAGTTATCAACCCATGATGAATACGTATGTAAGCAGTTGTGCACAAATCCACGCCGAGGCTACTATAAATCCGCTAGTTTCACCCTCTGCTTGTGGGGTTTGAAATCTGTGAGGTCGTTTCTGATAGGGTTATATACAAGGATTGCTATCAGGCTTAAGTTCTTTCTGCTGACTGGCTTTGAGCCACTCTTTTGGACTGACCGCTTTTAACTAAGGCTGAGGTCCAATTTAGAAATGAATTTATTGGCGAATATACTTCTGAGGGAGAGGTATATTCGCCATTTTTTCACAGAGCAGACTCATTCATAGCATGCGCGAAACCATAGCGAACAAGCTTTGAATCTAACTATCAGTTGTTTCGGGGACTTGCTGGCTTTTACAGGAAGCCTTTAACACAAGCCTCTTAGCAGTGATGAATAGCGATCCACATAAAAGCAAAGTACAGTGCCAATCCATTGCTCGGCAAACAATTAAAACAATAAGCACTCAAGGCAGAAATACTGCCGGCAACAGAAAGGAAGTTCAATGTCTTCGAATCATCAACAGGCTAATCAAAAAGATAGCCATCAAGCTGTCACGCCTCAGACGCAGCATTCATTCAAGCAACAACCTGAGCTGAATTTCTGGCAAATTTTTAATATGTGCTTCGGTTTTTTAGGCATTCAATTTGGTTTTGCCCTGCAAAATGCTAACGTCAGCCGCATTTTCCAAACCTTAGGTGCATCTATCGATGAAATCCCCATTCTGTGGATTGCCGCGCCGCTGACGGGTTTATTGGTTCAACCTATTATTGGTTATTTGAGTGATAAAACCTGGGGACGCCTTGGCCGTCGCCGCCCTTATTTTTTGATTGGCGCGATTTTTACCACTCTTGCTATTTTTATCATGCCGCACTCGCCTACCCTGTGGATTGCCGCGGGCATGTTATGGATCATGGATGCCTCGATCAACATCGCCATGGAGCCGTTTCGCGCTTTCGTTGGTGACAATTTACCGAAAAGCCAGCGTACCCAAGGCTATGCCATGCAAAGCTTTTTCATCGGTATTGGCGCTGTGGTCGCTTCGGCCTTACCCTATATTTTGACTCACTTTTTTGCTGTCGCGAATACTGCACCAGCGGGTGAAATTGCCGACTCCGTGCGTTATGCCTTCTATTTCGGTGGCGCAGTGTTATTGCTCGCGGTCACTTGGACTGTCGTATCGACAAGAGAATATTCCCCCGAAGAATTAGCCGCCTTTAACGCAAAACAAATCGATGCTGAGGATGAAACCTTAGCTCGCACTCGTACCCGCAAGGACTACCAATTTGCGTCCTTCGTGTGGATGGGTCTCGGTGCCCTGCTCACCTTCGCTATTTGGGCGCAGGATTTAGATAAGCAACTGTATATCTTAAGCTTAGGGATTTTCGCCTTTGGCCCATTGCAACTGTATTGCGCGCTGCGTTTGGGCAATTCACACCCCGCTGAACGCAATAAGCTCGGCATGGTATTTAGCGTAGTCGATGACTTATTCCATATGCCCAAAGCCATGCATCAACTGGCGATTGTGCAATTTTTCTCTTGGTTTGCGCTGTTTGCCATGTGGATTTACACCACAGCTGCCGTGACGTCTTACCATTTTGGCAGCAGCGATGTGTTGTCCCAAGCCTACAACGACGGCGCAGATTGGGTCGGCGTGCTGTTCGCCTCTTACAATGGTTTTGCCGCCATTGCCGCGATTTTTATACCTATGCTGGCTAAGCGTATCGGCATAAAACTGACGCACACAGTCAATATGTTCTGTGGCGGTATAGGCTTGATTAGCTTCTTCTTTATTAAAGATCCAAGCCTGTTATGGCTGCCTATGATAGGTGTCGGTATCGCGTGGGCGTCCATTTTATCTGTGCCCTACGCTATGTTATCGGGCATGTTACCCCCGCAAAAAATGGGCGTTTACATGGGGATCTTTAACTTCTTCATTGTGATCCCGCAGCTTCTTGCCGCCAGTGTGCTGGGTTTAGTGCTCAATGGTCTATTCGATGGTCAACCTATTTATGCGCTGATCACAGGTGGCATCTTGATGATGTGCGCAGGTATTGCGGTACTTTTTGTTGAGCAAGAGATTGTGGCTCAAAATGACCAAAGCGCCGCCGTAAATAGCAAAACCAACTTAACCACAAAAGCCGCAAACAAAGTTAACTGATAACAGTTCACTGAGAGCAGTGACGCTCAATGAGGTGGCACTCAATTAAGCTGCGCCCATTTAAGTGCTGAACAGTTAAGCGGTGAACAATTAAGTGAGACTTTTTTTAGATGCCAAGCCATTAGATAACAGTCAGTTAGATGCTAGGTCGTTAGATAAGAGGCAGTTAGTCGGCATACATCCAGATACGTTACGCAAGGTGAACTTGGCCTGTTGGCGATTCACCGCAGCATGAAGCTTTTATATCAATTCAATCACTATAAAAATATAACCATTATTTGGGGAGAACGAGATGGAATCGAGTCCTACGCCGCAGCAGGATCTGCACACTAGCCAAACCCGTCACGCACAAACGTTAACAAGGCGCAGCCGCCTAGCGCTTGCCGTCGCCGCAAGTCTATTAGGGACAATAGGATTCACAGCCTGTTCACCCACATCGAATTCAGCAACACCGAGCATGAGTGGCAATGCCGCATCAAATGTGCAGCAGGTTGCGCCCGGCGCACCGGGTAAAGCGCCGACTTGGGCATTTTCGGGTAAAACCGGTATTGGAACGTCTTACGAGCCTTACACCCAAGGTCAATACCAAGATGCCAAGCAAAATCCCATTAGCCGCGTTTGGTTCTCCCTCGCCCAAGGTATTTTAACCGAAACCATGTATGGTCTGATCCATAATGCGCAGCTCAAAGAACTGCAATTTGTGGTCACGGGTAATGGCTTTGTCGATACCGAAAAAGATAACACCATCAGCAGCATAGAATATTTAGATACCGATGCTAACGGTCGCCCGCAATCCCTTGCCTATAAAATTATCAATAAAGATGTTGAAGGTAAGTATCAGATTGAAAAGCATATCTTTACCGATCCCGACCGCGACACCCTAATGATGCGCGTCACCTTTACCGCCTTTGAAGACGGCATTACGCCGCATTTGTATGTCAATCCGCATATCGATAACGCGGGCGCCAATGATATCGGCCGCATCGACACTCATGCTAATAATCATACTGACAATCATGCCAGCACTCATACTGGCAATCAGGCGCTAGTGGCCTATACCGCAGCCAAAGACAGCAGCGTGATGACGGTAAAATCCGATCTGAATTTTGTGCAGGTAACCACTGGCTTTGTCGGTGTCTCCGATGGCCTAGCCGATTTGGCCGATAACGGCAGACTCGATACGCACTATCAAACGACCAGTGCGCAAGATAAATCTACCGTCGGCAATATCGCCTTTACCGCTAGCTACCCAACGCTCATCAAAGCCAAACCCGTCACCTTTAATCTCGCCATCGGTTTTGGTAAAGATGAAACCCAGAGTTTAGCCAATGCCGATGCCACCTTGGCCGCAGGTTATGATGCAGTGCTCAGCGCCTACAAAGGCGATGCCACCCATATCGGCTGGCATGATTACTTAAGCTCACTGCCCGCCATCGCTAACATGGCCAACAACACTACCGATAACGGCAAGCTGCTGTATACCAGTGCTATGGTCTTGAAAGCGCAGGAAGATAAAACCTATGCGGGCGCACTGATCGCCTCGCTATCCAATCCTTGGGGCGATACGGTTTCGGCAGCCGTGCCGAGCACGGGCTATAAAGCGGTATGGCCGCGGGACTTTTACCAATGTGCCATGGCATTCCTCGCCATGGGTGACACGCAAACGCCCAAGGTGGCCTTCGAATACCTGAAAAAAGTGCAAGTGACCGAAAAGACGCCCGGCTTTACGGGTACACCGGGTTGGTTCCTGCAAAAGACCCATGTGGATGGGCAAATTGAATGGGTTGGCGTGCAGCTCGATCAAACCGCCATGCCTATCATGCTCGGCTGGAAACTCTGGCAAGCGGGCGTGCTCACCCCTGATGAGATCAGTCACTGGTATCAAGAGATGCTCAAAGGTGCAGCGGACTTTTTGATCAGCGGCGGTGAGGTTAATCTGGATTGGAATCACACCCAAATCACCCCGCCCAAAACCCAGCAAGAACGTTGGGAAGAACAAGCGGGTTACTCCCCCTCGACAACGGCTGCCGTGATCGCAGGTCTTGTAGCCGCGAGTGAAATAGCCAAAGAAGCCAAGGATCCCGACTCCAGCAGCCGTTATCTTGCCGCCGCCAAAGGTTTAAGTGATAGCTTAGAAAAACACTTAGTCACCACCCAAGGATTATTGAAGAACAGCACCGGAGTCAGCACGCCTTACTATTTACGTTTAAGCCCGAATGGCGAGCCAAATACTGGCGATACACTGGCGGCAAATAACGGTAAGCAAGGTTTAGATCAACGTCAGATCCTCGATGGCGGATTTTTAGAACTGGTGCGTTATGGCGTGCGCGGTGCAACCGACAAGCTGATCAATCAAAGTCTTCAACTGATTGATAATACTGAGCTTGAGCACAACCTACGCCTTAAATACGAGTTTAGCGCCAAAGATGGCAGCAAAATCCCAGGCTTTAGACGTTATGGTAACGACGGTTACGGCGAGGATACGGTTTCTGGCAAGAACTACGCGGAATCGGGCAGCAACAGCGCCGATCAACGTGGCCGCGTCTGGCCCTTCTTCACTGGCGAGCGCGGTCATTTTGAATTAGCACTCGCCCAAGCGAAAGGCGAGCTAACAGGCAATAACGCGCAGCAAACCAAGCAGCAGTTGATCAACACCTATGTGCAGGGCATGGAAACGTTTGCGAATGCGGGCATGATGTTACCCGAGCAAGCGTGGGACGGTGTCGGCGATGCCACCCGCTACCATTACCAACTCGGACAAGGCACCAACTCAGCCACGCCGCTAGCCTGGACCCATGCCGAATACATCAAACTGGTGCGCTCGATGACCGACGGCCAAGTCTGGGATAACTACCCTATCGTCCCAGCGGCATTGAAATAGTGTATTGAAATAACATATTAGTCGAACTACAAATTCGGTATATCGCTGGCTAGAACAACCTCTCATAAGTTGTTCTAGCTTTTTTATAGGGGTTTTATAATGCTTGATTTAGCTCCTACTGTCCCCACATAAATTCTTTCGATAAGTTTCATTGTTAGACTATACTGTTCATACGTACAGTATATTGTGATTTATTATGATGATCCTAGGCCGCTTCGCCAAACATACCCAATATCGGCTCTCGCTATTTAGCTCCTTGATTGCCGCAGGATTTCCGTCACCTGCCCAAGACTATGTAGAACAAACATTAGATCTCAATGAGTTATGCATCAAGCACCCCGCCGCCACGTTTTTTGTCAAGGTCCAAGGGGATTCGATGATCGAAGCGGGGATTTTCTCCGGTGATATTTTGGTGGTGGATCGCTCATTACAGCCGGCCCACGGAGATACCGTTGTCGCAGCAGTCAACGGCGAGTTTACTGTAAAGCAATTGCAACTGCGCCCTGTGGTGCAATTGCTGCCACGTAATGCCTTATTCTCCCCGATTGCCATCAATGATGAGTCTGAGTTAAACATCTTTGGGGTGGTGACCAACGTGGTGAAAAAACTCAAATGACGCCCTCACTATTCGCCCTCGTCGATTGCAATAATTTTTATGCCTCCTGTGAGCGGATGTTTAGGCCAGATTTAGCTGGCAGGCCGATTGTAGTGTTATCCAATAACGATGGCTGCGTCGTCGCCCGCTCGGCAGAGGCAAAACAACTTGGCATCAAGATGGCGGTGCCTGTATATCAAATCGCAAACCAACTCCGCCAGCATCACGTTGCGGTATTCTCCTCCAACTATGCACTCTATGCCGACATATCAAATAGAGTCAT
Organism: Shewanella sp. DAU305; assembly: GCF_026802235.1. Taxonomy (NCBI): domain Bacteria; kingdom Pseudomonadati; phylum Pseudomonadota; class Gammaproteobacteria; order Alteromonadales; family Shewanellaceae; genus Shewanella; species Shewanella sp. DAU305. The sequence continues at coordinate 2,744,520 of NZ_CP113808.1, read as the reverse complement.
GACCACCTTAGAGCAAATGGTACCGAAAGTAGAAGTGTATAGTATTGATGAAGCGTTTTTAGATCTTTCTCGTCTCGATAAATGCATTGATATTCATCAGCTTGCACTTGATATTTATCAACGAATACCACAGTGGATTGGGATCAGTGTTTGCGTCGGCATTGGACCGACAAAAACCCTCGCTAAACTGGCAAACCATGCCGCGAAACGCTATCCCGCGACGCGGGGCGTGGTTGACTTGCGCGACCGTGAACGCCAACGACGACTGATGGCACTTATCCCTGTCGACGAAGTCTGGGGAATAGGCCGTAGGCTTACAAAACGCTTGAACATCATGGGCATAAATACCGCGTTGCAATTGGCGGATGCGCATCCCAAGCTTATCCGCGACACCTTTTCGGTCACCGTTGAGCGCACTGTACGCGAACTTAACGGCAATGCCTGTGATGACATACAAGAGGCCGCCGCCACTAAGCAACAAATTATCAGCTCCCGATCCTTTGGCAGTCGTATTGATAATTTAGAAGCGATGCAACAGGCGATCAATGAGTACACTTTTAGGGCCTGTGAAAAACTGCGCTCCGAGCGCCAGTACGCTAAAGCAATGTCGGTATTTGTCCGTACTAGCCCTTTTAGCGATGTAACTCCCCAGTACAGCAAATCGCTATCGGGCAGTTTAGTTCGCCCCAGCAATGACACGCGTGATTTTGTCACCCTTGGCCAAAGCCTACTGCAACGCATTTGGCGTGAAGGTCATGCCTATGCAAAGGCCGGTGTCATGTTAGGGGATTTTTTTGGTGCAGGCGTGTTTCAGCTCGGATTATTCGATGACGTCACGCCTAGACCTAAAAGCAAGGAGTTAATGCAATTACTCGATAAAGTTAACCACAGCGGTCATGGAAAAATTTGGTTTGCAGGACAAGGTATTGACCCCACTTGGGGAATGAAGCGTGAGCAGCTTTCCCCTCGTTACACCACCCAATGGGCACAATTACCCATAGTGAAATAATCAACAAATCCAGTGGCTAAATGACCGCCTGCGAATTACAGACCCCACCTAACTCTAAACTAACTCTAAACTAACTCTAAACTAACTCTAAAATCCATATAGCACTAAAACCCATCTAGATCTAAAAAATATATAGCGCTAAGCCCCGTTGGGTGTTAACGCTAAAGCGGCATTAACACCCATCAAGCTTTGGCTCATTCCGCCTTAACACTCTTCATCGCTGAGATCTTCAAAGTACCAGTAGCCTAGATTCACCCACTCGGTAAGTTGCGTGAGCAAATCAGCATGGGCTAACCAAGGGGCTAAGGAGGATTTATCTAACTGATTGCTATCACATAGTAGTGGGATCACTGCAGCCAATTCGGCAGAAAGCTGATACTTATCACCATTAATATAGACAACGCCCTGTGCCACATTGATATCAAAATACAAACAGCGCAGTCCGCCGAGGCGAATAAGCGGCTGCTCATCGAGCCAAGCGAGCACTTCGTCTTGCGTGATGTCCAATGGCTCATCGGGTAAATCTAAGGCGCATTTTGACTGAGTTAAATAGCGGCCCGAAAACTCGCTCACCAGTTCATCGGTCAACATATTAGTCAGTTGGGTGCGTAACCGCGCTAAATCGCCATTATCGACACAACCACTGCGGGTGGTCAGCTCGCGGTCTGGATCTGAAATCTGCTGTGCGCCTAAATCCTGCTCAGACAAATGATCAGCCAAAGCGCTTATCATATCTTTGGCGGAGGCGGTCCGATAACCCACTGAAAAACTTAACGACTGTTCTAAGGTTATGCCGTCATGGGGGAATCCGGGGGGAATATAAAGGATGTCGCCAGGCAACAACTCAGTATCGATAATCGGGTCAAAGGCTTCTGTGTGCAGCAAAGCGGGATGGGCGGCAAACTCTTTGTGCGGCCCCAGATCGCCTACGCGCCAGCGGCGACGTCCCGAACCTTGGCAAATAAACACATCATACAGATCGATATGCGGCCCCACGCCACCGCCAGGAGTGGCAAAACTCACCATCACATCATCTAAACGCCAGCGCGGAATAAAATCAAAACATTGGATCAGGGCTTCTGCATCGGGCACCCAGTTGTTCAAGGCTTGCACGATCAAAGTCCAATCCCGTTCACCGAGATGATCGTAGGAATCAAAAGGGCCAAATTCTGCCTGCCATTGCCCTGCCTGTTGGTACACTCGCCGAGATTCCACCAGCTCATCCATGGCTAACCCAGCTAACTCTTCGGGCGAGATTAAATCTTGAAAGTGTTTGAATCCTTGGCGGATCACCAAAGGTTTTTTCTGCCAATATTCTGCTAAAAATTGCGCGGGTGTTAAGCCATTAATATCGAGTTGCATGGGTCGCTCACAAACCAAACTGTTATTCATAGAGGTAAATGCTAACAGGAAGCGAAACCAAGAAAGCTCGACCGGATCAACAAAGCATTAAGTCTTTTATCAGCGTCAATGTGATAGTGAATTTACTAACGTATTGAATTACAATCGGCTTATCTAAAAGCGTTGCACTGTCAAAGACGGCAATGCTGACACATCATTTATTGAGTCCATGTAAGATCTATGCCTACATCAGCTGCTAACACTTTGGTCGTGCTCGACTTTGAAACCACGGGGCTATCGCCCAATCAAGGGGACCGCGCGATTGAAATCGGGGCAGTGCTGATTGAAAACGGTGTGATCACCCAAAGATTTTCTGAGTTAATGAACCCAGGATTTAGAATAAGTCGCTTTATTGAGGACTACACAGGGATCAGCAATCAAATGCTCAGGGACGCGGCGCCCTGCAATGAAGTGATGGCGCGTTTTGCCGACTTTATCGCCGATCACAATTTAGTTGCCCACAATGCGGCGTTCGATCAGCGCTTTTTAGATGCGGAGTTTGCCCAAATTCGCCATCGTTATCTTGGGCAATTTGGCTGTTCCTTGCTGGTGGCGAGACGTTTGTATCAAACGGCACCCAACCATCAGTTAGGGACTTTAGTGCGCTATAAACAGTTGCCAACCGATGGCACTTTTCACCGCGCCTTAGCCGATGCCGAAATGACCGGCCATTTGTGGCTAGCTATGCTGGCAGACCTTCAACAAGAGTTTGGACTCTGCTCACCGACCTTTGAGTTACTGCAAAAATTAGCGAAGAAAACCAAAGCAGAGGTGCCGAAGTTTTTACGCCAATACGCCGTCAAGTGATCCAAAAAGCAACGCAGCTAAGAGGTATCAAAAAGCAAAAAGCCGATAAATCCAAGGATTATCAGCTTTTTGTTTCAATAGGTACGATTTAACTATTCAATCGGTTGCCAACAAATAGCAGTATGCTAGAGCTACGAACGCCTAGCGATAATAGCCATCTATAGCGGCTTAAGCGGCGCGCTATCAATGCCGCAGGAGCTGCGAACCACTAAGGTTGTAGGAATAAGCTGCGCACTCACCTCTTGTCCGCGGATAAGTTTGAGTACACTGTCGACTAAGATCTCACCGGCTAATTGGGTGTTCTGCTTAATGGTCGTTAATGGCGGATTGGCAAAACTCGCCACCGGAATATCGTCATATCCCACGACAGCGACTTGCTCAGGGACTGAAATGCCCTTTTCTTTCAGCGCCCGAATCGCGCCGATGGCAATCAAATCGCTAGCCGCAAATATCGCATCAAACTTAGCGCCTTGGGCAATCAACACCATAGCGGCATCGTAGCCGGAACTTTCTGTGCTGATGGCCGACACTTGCTTAGTGCGATCAACCGGGATACTCGCCGTTTGCAGCGCCTTCACATGGCCTAAATATCTGTCCCTAAACTCAGGGCTATGGCTCGAAGCATCACCTAAAAAGGCAAAAGCGTTGCGGCCAAGGGAAATCAAATGCTCTGTCGCAATCAAGCCGCCTTGATGATTATCACAACCAATCGACAACACAGACTTATTGTTATGCTCGGCGCCCCAAATCACAAAATGGGTATTCTGCGCTAACAGTCGCTCCAGCTTTTGCTCGTAATCCATATAGTCGCCATAACCGAGCAGAATAATGCCATCGGCTTTATTGCTGTCTTCATAATCGGCGTGCCAATCGCTGGATAATTGTTGAAAAGAAACGAGTAAATCATAACCCTGCTGCGCCGTTGCTCGGGTAATGGAACCTAGCATAGACAGGAAAAAGGGATTGATTAACGAGTCATCATTGGTGGGGTCTTCACACAATAACAGCGCTAAGGTATGGCTATTTTGGGTGCGAAGATTACTGGCATTTTTATCAACCTTGTAATTCAGCTCTTTAGCAATGGCTTGAATACGTTGACGGGTCTCTAAATTGACTAACGGACTGTTTCTAAGGGCACGGGAAACCGTAGACTGGGATACGCCAGCACGATAAGCAATATCAATCGAGGTCGCTTTCGATGCCATAGAGAGGAGGTAACCTTAGTGATTATTTTGCGTCGATACTAAAACAGTTCCGCTAACTTGTATAGACGAATGCGTTAACATCCGTCTTACACTTGGTTTTTCTGCTTAAATGCCAAGCTGATCGAGCAAATCATCGGCGTCATTATCAATGGCGCGAGTCGCAATGGCGGGTTTGTCGGCCATCTTCACCCAAGGCGAAACATTCGACGTTGAGTCCTTATTACTGCCTATCGTGCTGTGCTGCTCTAACAGGCTGTCGGGGTCGAATTCTTCATCGTAAACAAATTCATCTAAACGAATGAACTCAGTTTTATCCATGGCAAATTCGAGGTAGAAAATATGATTATTTTCAGTTCTAAACGACACTCTACGGGCGACCGCATCATCTAAGTTAGCATCGATTGAAATAGTTAACTCTTTATTAATCGTCAACATTTTTGGCTGACTTTGGCTGATTGACGTTTGCAATTCTTTTGAAATTTTATTAATAAAATCCCCTAAGATTTGGTTCATCAACTCACCCATCACGTTACTCACTTCATCTGACGTATGCGAAAATGCCAACTCAGATTCAGGCATGCCCATGTTCAGCATGTAGCGACGGTAGATTTCAATCGCCGCCGAAGATGAAAAGTTAATGACGACTAGGCCCGAAAAACCACCATCAAAAATCGAGAAACAACCAAGATCGGGTTTTAGACGCGTGCGCGCGATACTTTGAACCATACCCGCGTGGGTAACATTACTGGCACTGGTGCTAGAGAGTACGTGGGCGACTGAGTGACATAACTTCAGTAAAATATCATCCGACGTTACGATAGTATTTGTGGTCATAATCGATTCTCAAACTGAATAATGCATTAATCTTGCGCGTAAAAGTGTAAAAAATCAAAATTAAAACAATTGATTAGCCTAATTTAGCAAGGCCGTAAAGTTAACATAATGCTAACTTATTGATATTTAATAGGTCAGATAAAACCTTCAAGGCGCAAGAACTTAAAAAACGGAATAACTTAATAAGAACATGCCCCATAATGCAACAGATTAAAATTCCCTATCATGATTCCCTGCTTTAGATCAAAGAAACTCATATTTTATAACGGCTTTTGCTGAATTTATGTCACAGACGATTCAATTGAGATTGATTCGCAGGTATATTAAGCAACAATTATTAGCCTTTGAGACCCCCCAATGATCACGTTTTTGCGCCGATTTACTATCTTGCAACGCTTAATGATGATGCTTCTTATGGCCGCGATAGGGACTGTGTGTTTTGCCAGTTTTTCGATTAAGGAGCAGTACAGCAATTTAATTGAGCAGAAATGGCTACAGATAGACGGTCAACTCGCCAGCATGTTAAGCGTGATAGATGTACATCGTCAGGATGCGCTCAAAGGTAAATACAGCGAAGAAGACGCCAAGAAAGCTGCCGCTGAGTTAATCAATCAGACTCGCTATTCTGGCTCAGGCTATTTCATTGTTATTGATGATAATAATCAAATCCTCGCCCACGGTGACAATGCAAGTCTTGTTGGCACCTCAGCATTAACGTTTAAATTACCCAATGGCACTAATCCATTGGCCACTATGCTGCCATTAGCGCGGGCTAAATCGAAAACCACCCTCGAATACCCCATAGCCGATCCTATGACTCGCGCTATCGAAGATAAGCTCGCCGAAGCCCGTTACTACCCGCAATGGGGCTGGACAGTGATGACAGGTGCTTATCTCAGTGATGTGAAAGCGAGTTTAAAGTCAGTCATTATCGATTACCTGATTATCATGTTTTTAATTTCAGTGCCGATTTTTGCTTTCTTCCTTGTGCTTAATCATTCCATTACCTCGCCATTGAATGATGCCATTGATGCCCTTGAAGATATTGCCCAAGGCGAAGGCGATTTAAGTCAGCGCATTAATGCCCAAGGTAAAGATGAAATTGCCCATCTTGCCCGCGCCTTTAACATGTTTGCACAAAAAATTGGCGACATGGTCGGCCATTTACAGCCTTTAGGCCAAGCATTAGACACTGACGCCAAACAACTCTTAATTGCAGTTGAAGAGTCCAATCAAAGTGCTGAGCATATCCACAGAGAAACAGGTAGTGTTGCCACCGCAGTCAATCAAATGCTCTCGACCACCCACGAAATGGCGAGCAACACCCAGCAAGCGGCCGATGCGGCGAACAGCGTAAAAGAACAAGCGCAGCAAAGCCAAGTGGTGATTGACAACACAGTCAGCAATACTGAAAAGCTGGTAGCAGAATTAAAAGCCTCTGAAGTGATTACCCAAAAACTGGGCGTTGCCTCACAGCAAATTGGTAGCATTCTCGATGTGATCCGCAGCATTGCTGAGCAGACCAACTTGCTCGCCCTTAATGCCGCCATTGAAGCTGCGCGAGCGGGGACCCATGGCCGCGGTTTTGCCGTGGTTGCCGATGAAGTCCGCGCCCTCGCCACTCGCACCCAAGACTCGACCAATGAGATCCAAAAAATCATTAGCGAGATCCAATCTGGTGTCGGCTCAGTAATGAAGAGCAACAATCAAACTCAGCTGCAATCCGATGAGCTGCAAGCCCAAGCCCACGAAGCGGGTAAAGCCATGGCGGCGATTCTACAATTGATTGCCCATATCAGTGACATGAACACCCAATTAGCCAGCGCCACTGAAGAGCAATCACTGGTGACGGAAGAGATTAATCGAAATATTTGTAATATTTCGGAATTAACCGAAGTCTCAGTCAAAGCCAACGAGAGCAACAGTCATGCGGCTCAGTCACTGCAAGACATTAGCCAAGACATGTCCCGCACCTTGGGTCAGTTTAAAATCTAACTAAAGTGTCTGGGCTGTGTAAAGGTGTATGACTTGTCGACAGGGGCGCCATAGGGCGCCCTTTTCGTTGCACACGTTTTCCAGTAACCCTGGTTAACCGCTAGCTCACCAACAATGAATTTCAACGAAAAAGTCCCATTAACCACAAATTCTCTGTCACGCTAACGTTTGATATGCGGTATGCTTTAGCCTTAAAAATCCAACCGAGACACTGCCATGCGAATGACCTTAGCCGTTCACCCTGAACAGTACACTATTCATAGCTTTAGCCCGAATGCCGTATTGCCCAGTGAGGTTTTTGCACAGGATATGTATTTCATTGGTAAAACCCAAGAAGGTTTATCTTTAGTCATTTCCAGTGAGATGGAACTCGACAGCCTAGAGCAAGAACCGGGCTGGTGTTGTTTTGAAGTGCTCGGCCCACTCGGATTTTCGATGACAGGCATTTTATCGAAAGTGTCTGGCACCTTAGCGGACGAACAAATCAGTATTTTTGCGATTTCCACCTTTGATACCGATTACATCCTCGTGAAAAATAATCGCCTCAAAAGTGCCATCACCGCCTTGAAAAAACAGGGCTACCACATCATAGAATCGAAAGACGAAGTGTAATACCCCTTTAAATATGAGCTCATCCACTATGTACGAAAAATCTGTCACCATTACCGCCAAACATGGCATTCACACCCGCCCTGCAGCTTTACTGGTTAAAGAAGCCAAAACCTTTGACTGCGATGTCATGGTCGAATGTAATGGTAAGCAAGCCAGCGCTAAGAGTCTGTTTAAGCTACAAACTTTAGGGCTATATTCTGGCGTCACGGTAAGAGTGTTTGCCGAAGGTGAACAGGCACAAGCCGCGGTTGAGAAAGTCTCAGAGCTGCTGATCACGCTAAGCTAAGCAGTAGGCCGTTGTCCCACTTATTAATGTACTGATTAGCGCACTAATATCTAAGGCTGCATATAGAACTTACCGACGAGGGATAAGTCGAAACAGGTTCTGTACGTGCCAATACTTTACACGCCAACGCTTTACAAACTCAACGCCACTAAACTAGACTCGCTAGCGCTAACGGGCACTCAGTTCAGTGGTTAATTTAGGAAGGGATATGTCAATAACGGGGATTATAGTGTCATCGGGAATTGCCTTTGGTCAGGCACTTCACCTTATTCACACCGAACACCACCTCGATTATCGCCCTATTCCACTGTCGAAAATTCCCCAACAACAGGGCAAGTTTGCCAAAGCCTTGCAAGAGCTACAGGCACAACTGGCCCACAGCCAAGCTGCACTCGATAGCGATTCAGAAAATTATCAGCTGATCGAAGCCGACCTATTGTTATTGGAAGATGATGAATTAATCGAGCAAGTGAACGATGCGATTCGTACCTTACAATTGTCGGCAAGTGTGGCGGTTGAACGCATATTTGCCCATCAAGCCAACGAGCTGCAATCCCTAGATGATCCCTATTTAGCTAATCGAGCCCAAGATGTACGCTGTTTAGGCCAACGCGTTGTCGCCGCGATCAATGGCCATTTAAACCAAGGGCTCGAAAAACTCGACAGACCCACCATCTTGTTGGCACAAGATTTAACCCCCGCCGAATTTGCCTTACTGCCGAGGGAAAACCTCTGCGGTATTGTGCTCAAAACTGGCGGTTTAACCAGTCATACGGCGATTTTAGCCCGAGCTGCCGGCATTCCAGCCATCTTAAGTTGTCAGTTTGATGCCGATTCGATCCCCAACGGCACGCCCTTAGTACTCGATGCGCTCAATGGTGAGCTTTGCGTTAATCCCAATCCAGATCAACAGGCAAGACTTACCGTCACCTTTCACCACGAACAGGCAAGACGGGCGGCGCTGCAAACCTACAAAGATGGCCCCGCGCAAACCCAAGATGGCCATATCGTGGGGCTTATGGCTAACGTGGGTAATCTCAACGACATCACCCATGTCAGCGATGTTGGCGCCGATGGTATAGGTTTGTTTCGCACTGAATTTATGCTGATGAACGTCAGCACCCTGCCCGATGAGAAAGCCCAATACAGCTTATATTGCGATGCATTGCACGCTCTGGGCGGTAAAACCTTTACCATCCGCACCTTAGATATCGGTGCCGACAAAGAACTGCCTTGCCTGTGCCAAGAAATAGAAGATAATCCCGCCTTAGGGCTACGCGGTATTCGCTATACCTTGGCACACCCCGACTTATTTAAAACCCAATTGAGGGCTATTTTGCGCGCCGCAAACCACGGCCCAATCCGCTTGATGTTCCCTATGGTCAATCAAGTAGAAGAATTGGATGAAGTGTTTGCACTGATTGCCCAGTGCCAAGATGCCCTGGAAGAAGAAGAAAAAGGCTACGGTGAACTCAGCTACGGTATCGTTGTCGAAACCCCCGCAGCGGTATTTAACCTCAATGCTATGCTGCCACGACTCGACTTTGTCAGCATTGGCACCAATGATTTAACCCAATATGCAATGGCAGCCGATAGGACCAACCCGCAGCTTACCCGCGACTATCCGAGCCTTTCGCCTGCCATTTTAGCGTTAATTAACATGACAATAGTCCAAGCAAAAGCGGCCAATGTGAAAGTGTCGCTGTGCGGTGAACTGGCCAGTTCACCACAAATTGCACCGCTGTTAATCGGCATGGGGCTGGACGAACTCAGTGTTAACTTAAGCTCACTGTTAGAAGTCAAAGCTGCCATTTGCCAAGGCAACATCCAACAATTTTCGGCGCTGGCGCACACTGCATTACAACAAGATAGAATTGCAGGTCTACAGCAGTGTATAACAAGCTATAAATAGAGACATTTATTCGTTATGCTGTATTACAGAACAAAAACAATGACAAAAACAAGCAAAAGAGGCTCTAGATTATGGGATTTTTAAGCCGAATAAGGCGCTTGGTATCGGGTCAGACTCAGTTAGCTGGCGGTATCATGGTATATGCCCCCGTTTCCGGCGATATCGTCGCTATTGAAAAAGTCCCCGATGTGGTTTTTGCTGAGAAGATTGTCGGTGATGGCATTGCTATCGCCCCCAAAGGCGAATTAATTCTTGCGCCTATCGACGGCACCATCGGAAAAATTTTTGAGACAAATCATGCCTTCAGCATTGAGTCTCCCCAAGGTTTAGAATTATTTGTACACTTTGGCGTCGGCACAGTCGAGCTGAGGGGCAAAGGTTTTAAACGTTTAGCCCAAGAAGGCCAAGAAGTGAAAGTCGGCGATCCGATTTTATCCTTCGATATTGATTATCTTAAAGACCAAGTCGACAGCCTACTCACCCCTGTCGTGCTGGCAAACATGGAAGACGTCAAATACCTAGACAAGGCCCAAGGCAGTGTCACCGCAGGTAAAGACGTGATCTTTACAGTACAGCTCTAATTTAACATGCATCGTTTATCGGTTGTGTTTTGAATAATAAAAGGCTGGCTCATAATTATGAGCCAGCCTTTTACGTTTTTGAAAACCGAGCCTAACACGGTATTTGAATTCGCCAAGCTGTAGCAGTCTCGATACACAGCATTTAGAACAATCCATTTCAGTCGTTTTCACGCTAAGCCATCACGTTAGCAGCAACGAGCTGAGATAGAGTTCTCGTACACTAATCCGCTTTAAACATGGAAAAATCGGGTCGCGGTAGTCTATCCAAAATACTGTACAGATAAATCACTAATACCGAGAGTGCGGCACCGGTCAAAAACAGCCACTGACCGCCAAAATGATCCAATATAATACCGCCGCCAAGGGGCGCGAGCGCAAAGCCTAAGTCATAGAATGAGGCGGCGCCAAAGTAAGCACCCCGAAGATGGTCAGGAGCTAGGCGGTCGATATGCACATTCATAGTGGGAAACAAAATCGTCTCGGCGACGCTCATCACCACAATTGCGCCTATCCAGCCCCAAAAAAGATCCAGCGGATTAAATGCCAGCCAGATCTGTGAGCAGATAAGTAACAGCAATCCGATTTGAATCCGTTTGACAAGCGGAAAACGGGCCATGAGTTTCAATAGCAAAAATTGGGTTGAGATAATCACCATAGCATTAGTGAAAATCATGCCAGAGATTAACGTCAGTAAATCAGGCGCGCCAGCGCGAGTGAGATATTGGATCAACGAACTGTCCATTTGGGCATAAATGAACATACATAAAATATTGGCGAAAATTAAACATTGCAGCAGTTTATCTTGCAATAGAATGGCGACAATTTGCTTACGGCTCACGACAGCCGCTTTTTTCGTGCTCGTCTCAGTATCACTCGATAAGCCATTCACGCCACGATTAACACCATCACTTGTCATGTCATTTACACAGTCATTTACACAGCCACTTGCACCATCACTTTCAGTGCCACTCGTAGCGTCACTTAAATTATCATTCGATGAGGCGCCAGCCGCCAAAACAACATCCTGACGGGTTTGATGGTTAAATCCCCAATATAATAAGGCTAACAACACGGCAAAGGCCACTGCAGTAAGGTAGAAACTGGACTGCTTGCCCGTAAGACCAAGCCATACCCCAAGCATAGGGCCAACGGCGCAGCCCACGTTGACGATGAAATACAGCGACTGCATCGCCAATTCGCGCGTCTTAGGATCGGCAATGATGTCACCAATAGCCGCCGATGTCAGTGGTCGCCATAATGAAGTCGCCATAGAGCAAAGGGTCATCACAACCACATACCCTTCGACAGAATTGGCTTCAGCCAATAACGAAAACGAGATGATATAGAGGATGCCCGTCAGGTACATCAACTTATGACGACCTATTCTGTCGGACAATGAGCTACCAACAAAGCTCGTAAATACCGAAATAATCGCGGCGCTGGACAAGACCATGCCGACCTCAGTGGCACTTAGCGCGAATTTCTCATATAAAATAACGGCCAAAAATGGCCATACCATGTAATAACTGCCACGGGTGATAAAAGACCCAAACAAAAATATCCACATCAAGCGCGGAAATTGCTTAAATCGCTGCCAAGAAACATCGCTGTGCATTTTAATCCTTTAAAAATCGCGCTAGAGTCAACGCCAGATATCAAGCTGATTTTAATGAGAAAACAATATATAACAGACAGCTTAAGTTAAACAAGTGTAAAGGGAGATATGGAGTAACCAAGAGATAATTCATCCAGTAATACAGCAACTGCAGCGGTAGCAATTTAACAAAAATTACAACCTAAAATGGGACCATAAACACTTGTTGATCACAAAAACTAAAAAATAAATATGACGACTTGTTTTAGAATGAAATGATGACTATACCTCTAAGAAAGCTTTTTGATATTCAAGAGGAAAAACAATGAAATTTAGTCATAAGATTGTAGCTGCATCCTCTATATTACTTTTAGTCACAGTAACGCTGTTAACATCCAAACAATACTCTTCAATTCAAAATGAAATGAAGTCACAGGTTGAAGCCAGTGTTACCGAAATTGTCGATGGGGTTAGAAATACTGTTTCATCGGAAATTGAATCCCGTAAACAAATGGCCGCTTACACGACAAGTCTATTGGAGCAAGATCTCAGCCCCACACATATTACTTCTGTTATTACTCGTCCAGTTGTTAAAAACACCTTTATACTTGTCGGATTCGGCTACGAAAAAGATGGTAGCAACATAAATAACAATCCTAGCTGGGACCCTGGCGCCGGATGGAACCCACGAATTCGTCCTTGGTACATAGACGCAAAAAAATCCGATAAGCTAATTATTACTGCGCCCTATCCTGACTCAGCATCTGGTGAAATTCTTGTCTCAATTGCAACACCGGTAAAAGATAATGGCGAGTTCATTGGGGCTATTTTCTACGATGTTAGCCTCGTTGGTCTAGCCAAACTCGTCAATGAAGTTAAACTCTTTAATGCAGGGTATGTCTTTATTATTTCTGGAGATGGCACGACAATCGCGCATCCAGAGTCAAAACGAAATGGCACGCCAATGAGCGACTATTTGCCACATGTTGAAGTGACGGAGAAGCCACAAAAAGTCACCATAGATGGTAAAAATTATACCTTAGATTTCTCTCGAGTTTCAGGAGAGGACTGGTATGTCGGCGTTATCTTAGATGAAGATATAGCCTATGCTGCAGTCACAAACCTACGCAATAGTTCTATTCTCTATTCCGTTATTGCCTTAATCATCAGTATCACAGTACTACTATTTTTGATTATCCGTTTAATGCGTCCATTACAAATCTTAAACGATGCGATTCAAGATGTTGCCTCAGGAGACGGCGATCTAACCCAACGCTTAAATACACAAACAGATGCTGAATTCTCATCCTTAGCCATTGGATTTAATACATTTACGACCAACCTACAACAACTGATTATTGAATCTAAGTCAATTGGGCAGCTCATTCACCAAAGCTCAGAGTTGACATCGTTAGAGTTACAACAATCGACAAATGCCATGAACTCGCAGATGCATGAATTAGAACAACTTGCGACAGCGATGCACGAAATGGCCACCACGTCTTCAGACGTGGCCCGTAATGCTCAAGGGGCTTCATCCGCCGCAAAAGAGGCTGATGAAGCGACAAATGTTGGTTCCAAAGTCGTCAGTGATACCACAAATGCTATTAACGCTCTGTCATCAAAAATCGATATGGCTGTTGCTGAAGTAAATACCTTAGGGTCAGCAACAGACAACATTGCCACTATATTGAAAGTCATTAATGACATTGCAGATCAAACGAATTTATTAGCCTTAAACGCAGCCATTGAGGCAGCAAGAGCTGGTGATTCTGGTCGTGGTTTTGCTGTGGTCGCAGATGAAGTCAGAACCCTCGCCCAAAGGACTCAACAATCTACAACTCAAATCCGTAACATGATAGAGCAACTCCAAACAGGAGCAAGGGCTGTTGCAGAGGTCATGAGTCAAAGTAAAGATAATGCAAAAGATGCGGTCACACTCGCCCAAGGTGCTAATACCGCATTAGACAAAATTCGTGAAGCAATATTGCAGATCAGCGATATGAATCTACAGATTGCTTCTGCAGCCGAAGAACAAAGTTTAGTTGCCGAAGAAATTAATAATAATACCATTAGAATTAAAGATTTATCTGTCCAAGTATCAGACACTGTGATTCATGCCAATACGGCTATGCATACGCAAACTCAGCACATCAAAGAGCAAGATACCATCCTTAATAAATTCATTGTTTAGGTATAGTAAGTCATGGATTCATCCATGACTTACGGTGGAAATCTTAATAAAGGTACTCATCATGAGCAGAATCGCATTGTTCGTACTAGGCACTATTCTTCAAATACCGCTACAGGCTAATGCCCAAGAAACGGAAGAGTCAGATCGACTGCAGCAACTAGAGCAAAGAGTGAAGGAATTGGAGCAACAAGCGAAAGCTGCACAAACCAGTTCATCAATGCAATCCTCCTTACGCAATAGTCACTTTTCTCTCTACGGCTCGCTGCGTCCAACCTTAGAATACCAAGACAAAGCAGACGATGTATGGGATATAGGTGATGCCCTCTCTCGTTTAGGGGTCAAAGCTGATACCGAGTTTGCCCCAAATTGGCATGCTATTGCCCAAGGAGAATGGAAGATTCGCCTCGATGATAATGGTCGATTCGGTGAGGCGCGCCTCGCATTCGCCGGAATAGGATCTCCCTTTGGTCAGATAACCTTTGGACGTCAACGGCCAGTGCAATACACTTTAGTCGCTGAGTACATTGATATTTTTAACAATGCAAACAGCCCGTTTGGTTACAACCAAGAGAGTCCATTCTTTGTTAATAATGCTTTGATATACGAACTAAAACTCAAACCCGTTACTGTAATGGCCTCTGCAATTTTTGATGGCAACTCTGGTGGCAGCGGCGCTGATACTATTAATGTCGGAGCCGGTTTTGACAAGAATGGATTACACTTAGGCGCCGCATATTTACAACAAGATGTCTATGCCAACGCGAATAGAACTGGAAAAGAACAACTGACAGGCGCGGTTATCTCATATGAGTTTAGCTCTGGTATATATGCTGCTGTTGGCTATCAGGCTAAAGATTACGAGTTTGAAACTGCAGTCAACCGCACTGGTAGTACTTTTGACAGTGCACTGGCTATCCCTTTTGCTAACGCCTATAAGCTAAAATTAGGGTATTTTTGGTTTAAAGATGGGATAGAAGATACTAGCAGTCAGGATTATGATGGCTATAACCTCACCTTAGAATGGCAAATTGCGGCAAATGTCCGTACACATTTAGAATACTTACAACAAAATAATGATCAACGCGAAGATGACACTATTATCGCCTTAGGCATTCGCTATGATTTTGATTTAAATTGGGAGTTCTAATTCAGATTCATTTTATTTAAATTGGCAAAATATAGGGTTAGAGATGCAGCAAATCTATGGCTTTAACCTAATGTCAGGAATAATCCCCTGCAGTAAAAGTAGCAGATCCAACATTTGCGCTAGCTCAACTTCCTAACATCTAATCTGCGAGATAGCGGTAGTTTGTTACCGCTTCTCGTAACGTTTGAAAATTGACTGCTGCTCTAATTATCGCCCTTATTATCGCCCTTAAGTGCAATCTTGACTGTAATATGAAGGCAACAATTAGAGATATAAATAGTAAATATCAATATTTCAACTTAGGCAAAAGTGTCGACTGACTCCCCTTTGCCCGCCTCTTTCGCGCGCTCTTGGGATGACTCATTCACTTCCTCTACTTTCTGAGGCGAGATATTGGCTTGTTTCTGTTGAGCTTGTATCGATGATGACTGCATGCTCGCAGATGATTGACCCACATTGGCGATATTCATGATGATTCCCCTCAACTAATGACAACGATTACACGCTTAGACATTAGAGCTGAAAACTTAAGCGACGCTTAAGCCTTTAGCCTATTTTTAATACAAACTAACAAACTTTCCCCCATGCTCAGATAACGCTTACAGCCCACAACAGCAGGCATGTAAAGGCGGATGCACTGACATTTTTATGCTCACGCTATCTCAGCGACACATCCTACTTGTGACATGCGGCGCACAATGCCACAATGCCAGCAAAATCAATGCTTGCCAGCCAAGCGTCCATCCACACTGGAGCATCATTTTGACCCTCTACGGTATTAAGAATTGCGATACAGTGCGTAAAGCACGCAAATGGATTGAAAATCATCAACTTCCAGTTCACTTCCATGATTTTAGAGATGACGGCCTACGCCAAGAAGACCTCGAATTCTGGTGTAACACCTCAGGCTGGGAAACCGTATTCAATAAGCGCAGCACAAGCTTTCGTGCACTCAGTGACGCAGATAAAACCGATATCGATCAAGCCAAAGCCATTCAACTTATGCTGGCGCAACCGACACTGATCAAACGCCCCGTCTTGGTCGTCGGTGAACACGTGCTGATTGGCTTTGATGAAGCCGCCTATAAAAGAGTATTTTCACTATGATACCAGCCGATGATTATCCCGTAACGGAACTGACAAAAGCGCTGATAGCCCGCCCTTCGGTGACGCCGCTTGATGAAGGCTGCCAAACCTTAATGGCTGAAAGACTCAGCGCCATCGGCTTTAATATCGAACCTATGGTATTTGAAGACACCACCAATATGTGGGCTCGCCGTGGCAATGAAGGTCCGGTCTTTTGTTTTGCCGGCCACACAGATGTTGTGCCAACAGGTGATGTGAGCCGCTGGCACACGCCGCCTTTTGTGCCCACCATTATCGATGGCTACTTATATGGCCGCGGCGCCGCAGACATGAAAGGTTCATTGGCGGCTATGGTCATTGCCACCGAACGTTTTGTGGCTAAACATCCCGATCATAATGGCTCAATCGCCTTTTTGATCACCAGCGATGAAGAAGGCCCCTTCATCAACGGCACGACGCGAGTCATTGATACCTTAGAAGCGCGCAACGAGAAGATCACCTGGGCGTTAGTCGGCGAGCCTTCATCTACCCTAAAGCTGGGTGATGTGGTCAAAAATGGTCGCCGCGGCAGTTTAACCGGCAACTTAATCGTGAAAGGCATTCAAGGCCACGTGGCCTATCCACACCTTGCCGATAATCCAATCCACAAAGCCGCGCCTTTCTTAGCTGAGCTGAGTCAGATGCACTGGGATAATGGCAATGAGTTCTTTCCGCCCACCAGCTTCCAAATCGCCAATATTAATGGCGGCACCGGCGCATCGAATGTGATCCCCGGCGCATTGGACGTGATGTTTAACTTCCGTTACTCCACCGAAG
Source organism: Shewanella sp. DAU305 (assembly GCF_026802235.1). Lineage (NCBI taxonomy): Bacteria > Pseudomonadati > Pseudomonadota > Gammaproteobacteria > Alteromonadales > Shewanellaceae > Shewanella > Shewanella sp. DAU305. Next base: position 2,727,041 of record NZ_CP113808.1, on the reverse strand, counting down.
TGACAGCCGACATCTTGATTGAGCGGGTTGAAGCCTTATTGAAAGCCCATGAGCTAGATTACGATATCAGCTGGATTTTTAATGGCCTGCCATTTTTAACCGGCGATGGCCCACTGCTTGACGCGACCCGTATTGCGATCCGCCAAGTCACAGGCTATGAGACAGATCCACAAACCACAGGCGGCACATCGGACGGACGCTTTATCGCGCCAACGGGTGCCAAAGTGTTAGAGCTTGGCCCAGTGAACGCCACCATTCATAAAGTGAATGAATGCGTTAAAGTGGACGACCTTGAGCAGCTAGCCCTGTGCTATGAAGTGATTTTGGAACAACTATTGTGCTAACACACCTCGAGATCCGCCCCGAAACCGCAAAGCTTTACGGCTTAAGCTCTCCTGAATTGGTGGAATATTTAAGTCCGTATCACCTTGGATATCATAGCTTTTGGATCGAAGTGAACACCGCCATCGCCTTTAATGCGATGGCGGAAAAAGCCAAAGATGCGGGCATAGCACTCGCCATCTGCTCGGCCCATCGCCCTTTTGAGCGACAATTGGCAATTTGGAATGCCAAGGCCAGCGGTAAACGCGCGGTATTGGATGCCAACGAGCAGGCGGTAAGTATTAAGGGATTGAGTGACGATGCCATCGTCGACTTGATTTTACTCTGGTCGGCGCTGCCCGGCGCTTCGCGTCACCACTGGGGCACAGATCTTGATGTGTTCGATGCGAATCAAATTGATGTCAAAGCCCTGCGTCTTGTTGAAGCTGAATATGTCCAAGCTGGCCCCTGCGCCAAACTGCATGCTTGGCTGGTGGAAAATGCCCATGATTTTGGCTTTTATTTCCCGTTTCAACAGGGACAAAGCGCGGTCAGTCCTGAGCCTTGGCACATCAGCTATTTCCCTGTTGCGCAATTATTGTTGCCGCAATTCGATCGTGCCGAACTGGCAATCCTTTTAGAAAACAGTGATATGTTGCTAAAAGATGCGGTACTCGCACGATTAGACTATCTAGTGGATGAATACGTATTGCGTATCGCTCAGCCTTAGCTGTGGGATATTCGCCGCAGATTTTTGTAAAGGTTAAGCCCAGCGCTCTATCGCCAAAATGGGCGCCAAAATGCGGCTTAACATAATGATATATTTAATTAAGTAGGTTTTATGGATTTTTCTGCACACCGTCAGCAGCTCATTATTGCCGATCGTAAATTAAGTTACCTTGATGTCGGTACAGGCCCTGTATTGTTGTTTGGTCACAGTTATTTGTGGGATAGCGCCATGTGGGCGCCTCAAATTGCCGCATTAAGCGCCCATTACCGCTGTATCGTGCCAGAACTGTGGGGTCATGGTCAGTCAGATTTACTGCCCGATAATGGTAAAACCCTGCTCGATATTGCCGATCACATGTTGGCCTTAATGGATGATCTCGACATCACTGACTTTAGTGTTATCGGACAATCTGTTGGTGCTATGTGGGGCGCAGAATTGGTACTGAAAGCACCAACAAGGGTTAAAACCCTCGTGATGCTCAACAGTTTTATCGGTTTTGAACCCGAAGTGACCCGCGCGAAATATGATGGCATGCTGGATATGATTACCGCCGCTAAGGCGATTCCTGCGCCGCTTATCAGTGCGATTTCACCTTTGTTCTTCGCAAACAATGCCGCGCATAACACACCTGAACTGGTCGCTGGCTTTGAACACTCACTTGCCACAATCTCAGCAGAAAAAATCCCCACAATAGTGAAACTTGGGCGAATGATTTTTGGTCGTCGCGATACCATGGAATATGCGGAGCAGTTGACACTACCCTGCCTCATCATGGCGGGCGTTGAGGATAAAGCACGCAGTGTGCTAGAAAGCTACCTAATGAGCGATGCCATCGATGGCAGTCAACTGGTGCATATTCCTGCGGCGGGACATATCTCGACCCTTGAACAAGCCGAATTTATCAATCAACACTTAGCCGATTTTCTCGCTAAACATCATTAATCAGTCGGTAAATTAATCCGATTAGCAGCAAGACGTTCGCAATAAACGCAAGTCATAGAAAATATTGAATACAATGATACTGCCGCGTATTGGATAGACCAGCAGAAACAATTTTGCTGGTATACTCTTGCTAAAAATGTGCTGCTTGCATGAATTAGAGCATGAGAAGACATTTTATATGTCAATAAAACAATAGGTTAAAATGAAACTACTCAAACCTTTATTCGACAACAACCGCCGCTGGGCCGGACGTATACGTCAAGAAAATCCTGATTTTTTTGAGCAATTAGCGAAACAGCAACATCCTGAATACCTGTGGATTGGCTGCTCAGATAGTCGCGTACCGTCTAACCAAATCATCGATCTTATGCCGGGTGAAGTCTTTGTTCACCGCAATATTGCCAACATGGTGATCCATACCGATCTTAACTGCTTATCTGTGCTGCAATACGCCGTTGATGTGCTCAAGGTGAAGCACATTATGGTGGTGGGTCACTACGGCTGTGGTGGTGTGCGTGCGGCCATGAGTCAGCAACGCTTAGGCCTTATCGATAACTGGCTCGGGCATTTACGTGATATCTACCGTATCTATCAAGATGAATTAAAACAGATGGATGAAGCCAAACGTTTTGATCGCCTGTGCGAGCTCAACGTGATTGAGCAGGTAGCCAACGTCACCAGTTCAACTATAGTGCAAGAAGCTTGGGATCGCGGCCAAGAAGTCGCAGTACACGGCTGGATTTACGGCATTGATAACGGTTTACTGACAGATTTAGATGTCACTGTCGATCGTGAACACGGCTTAGCCAATCCACGCTAACGGCCTGAATGTAGGCTTTTAACCCTTAGCTAAGTGTCATCTATGCTCAGATAAAACCTGCCCCTGTGCAGGTTTTTCTTTTTCCATGGCAATTTTCAGCAATAAAACATCGCAAGGGTCTATTACCCCAGTTATAATCCGCCAGTTAATTGCAGCGCGACCTATGCGCGACATATTCTAAGGAGATACCTTCCATGCCCGGTTTTGAATTATTTGGTCCTGAAGAGAAGCAGGAAGTCGCTGACGTTATGGAAAACGGTTTTACCTTCCGTTACAACTTCGACCATATGCGTAATGATCGCTGGAAGACTCGCGATATGGAGCAACTGCTCTGCGAGAAAATGAACGTGAAGCATGCTCACCTTTTATCAAGCGGCACCGCTGCACTGCAAACGGCCATGATGGCTGCGGGCATTGGCGCTGGCGACGAAGTTATCGTGCCACCTTTTACCTTTGTTGCCTCAGTTGAAGCAATTTTTATGGCAGGCGCGATCCCCATTTTTGCCGAAATCGACGAGACACTGTGTTTATCTCCAGAAGGTATTGAAGCCGCGATTACCCCACGCACTAAAGCGATTAACTTAGTGCACATGTGTGGTTCTATGGCGAAGATGGACGAGATCAAAGCCGTCTGTGCAAAACATAACATCAAGATTTTAGAAGATGCTTGCCAAGCCATTGGTGGCAGCTACAAGGGCCAAGCCTTAGGTACTATCGGTGATGTGGGTTGTTACTCATTCGATTCAGTCAAAACCATCACCTGTGGTGAAGGTGGCGCTGTGATCACTAATAACACTGAAATCTACAACAACGCGCATATGTTCTCCGATCACGGCCATGACCACATTGGTAAAGACCGCGGCGCTGAGTCACACCCTATCATTGGCTTGAACTTCCGTATTTCGGAAATGAACGCCGCCTTAGGTTTAGCGCAATTACGTAAACTCGATACCATTATCGATATCCAACGTAAAAACAAAAAAACCATTAAAGATGCGATGGCCGCTGCTATCCCAGAAGTCACCTTCCGCCTGATCCCCGATCCAGAAGGTGACTCTGCGGGCTTCTTAACCTTTATGTTGCCAACCGAAGCGCGTACTATTGAAATCAGCAAAAAACTGGCTGAAAACGGCGTCGATGGCTGCTTCTACTGGTATGTAAACAACTGGCATTATTTGAAAAACTGGAAACACATTCAGGAGCTTAAGGCATCTGCTGCGTTGCCAATCACATTAATCGCCGACAGACCTGACTATACTCAAGTTTCTGTGCCTAAATCCGATGCCATTATGAGCCGCACCATTTCTATGCTCATCAAGTTGTCTTGGACCGATGCTCAGATAGCTGAGCGTATCGAAAACATCAAGAAAGCATTTGCCCAATAATTCTACGGGAGTTTGTTGCAATGAGTTTTAAGAATTTTAAAGTAGTTGAAAAAATGATCTTCGGCCGTGGCTCATTCGTCCAATTGGATGAAGTGTTAGCTGCTGAACGTAAAACCGCCGACGACTTCGTGGTATTTTTAGTCGATGACGTGCATCAAGGCAAAGCCCTTGAAGGCCGTATCCCAGCTAAAGCACAAGATATGGTGATTTGGGTTAACGTTGATGAAGAGCCAAGCACCATTCAAATCGACACGTTAACAGAGCAAGTTCAAGCTTTTAATAGCAAACTGCCTGTCAGCGTAGTGGGTTTAGGTGGCGGTTCAACCATGGACGTGGCTAAAGCGGTATCGCTGATGCTGACGAACCCAGGTGGCTCTGCCATGTACCAAGGTTGGGACTTGATCAAGAACCCAGCGGTACACCACATTGGTATTCCAACGATTTCCGGTACTGGTGCAGAAGCGTCACGCACCGCCGTGTTATGTGGTCCAGTGCGTAAGCTAGGTCTGAACTCAGATTACACAGTATTCGATCAAATTATCATGGATTCTGAGTTAATCGAAGGCGTTGAAACGGACCAATGGTTCTACACAGGTATGGATTGCTATATCCACTGTGTTGAATCTTTACAAGGTACCTTCTTAAACGAATTCTCTAAATCCTACGCTGAAAAAGCCATGGATTTATGTCGCCAAGTGTACTTAGACGACCATATAGATAAAGACGACAAGCTGATGATGGCGTCTTTCATGGGCGGCATGAGCATAGCCTATAGCCAAGTGGGTGCCTGTCACGCGGTTTCTTACGGTCTGTCTTATATCCTGGGTTACCACCACGGTATCGGCAACTGTATCGCCTTTGACGTGTTAGAAGAATTCTATCCAGAAGGTGTTGAAGAGTTCCGTTTGATGATGAAGAAACACAACATCACACTGCCGAAGAACATCTGTAAAGATCTGCCAGACGAAACCATCGCTAAAATGGTTGCCGTGACTAAGAGCATGGGTCCACTATGGGCTAACGTTTACGGCGCGGGTTGGGAAGAGAAAGTCACAGACGAAATGTTGACTGCCCTGTTCCGTCGCATCTAAGCTCTAACACATATTAAAAGGGCTCAATTGTGAGCCCTTTTGTCTATATGCATTGTATTTCTACACTGTATATCTTTGATAAAAGTAGGATAATTTGATGAATGTGACTCTGTTAATCCCGGCTCGTTACGGTTCAAGCCGCTTCCCGGGCAAACCCTTAGCCCCGATTAACGGCAAGCCAATGATCCAACACGTGTATGAACGCGCGTCGTTAGCCAAAGGCCTCACCAATATTTATGTCGCTACCGATGATGACCGCATTAAAGCGGCCGTTGAAGGTTTTGGCGGCAAAGTGGTCATGACCAGCCCAGAAGCGGCATCGGGTACAGATCGTATCAATGATGCGATAAACCAACTGGGACTGAAAGATGACGACTTAGTGATCAACCTACAGGGCGATCAACCCCTTATTGACCCCACCTCTATCGAGCAAGTCATCAGCCTCTTCGAGCGTCACCCAGGTGAGTTTGAAATGGCCACCTTAGGCTTTGAAATCGTCAATAAAGCCGAGCTTGACGATCCTATGCATGTGAAGATGGTGTTCGATAACAACAACTATGCCTTGTATTTCTCTCGTTCGCGTATTCCTTTTGGCCGCGACACCCAAGATTACCCCGTTTATAAGCACTTAGGTGTGTATGCTTATACCCGAAAATTCGTCCAAGCCTTCGCCGCTCTGCCATTAGGACGTCTAGAAGATCTGGAAAAACTCGAGCAATTGCGTGCATTAGAATACGGTCATAAAATCAAAATCGCCATTAGCGCCTTTGATTCTATTGAAGTTGATACGCCAGAAGACATTCGTAAATGTGAGCAACGTTTAGCGGTTGATTAATCGCCCGTGAGTCTTGTGCGCGAGTCTATTCGAAACAGGAGCTGAGTATGTCGACCTTAGAAGTCTGGATCATTATTATGTTGATCGTCGGTGTCATCGCCAGCAATCTTGCCGCGTTGAAATACAGTGCTAAGTTCAAACTGCCGCAGTTCGGCCAACATGGTAAAGATAAGCAGATAAAGCCTACTGCCAAGCCTTCGGCAGCAGAGAATGACGCAGATGCGGCTTCAAACAAGCCAAGTTCTACGGACTCAGAAGCCAATAAAACAGATGAGCCACCTAAGCGCTAAACTCAATAGTGGCTTTTAAAGAGTGAGTCAAAAGATGGCTCTTAAACACGCCTCTTAAAGACTGTGCTAAAAAGCTGAACAATGACGTTAGCAAACATAGAAAAGGCGCCATAAGCGCCTTTTTTGTCTCTTATACCAATCGTATTAATCACAAGCTTGCCCACGCATCAACCTTCAGCTTTTTTCGCTGACGTCCGACTCAATGGCTGCTCCTCAAGGTGTGCCACTAAAAAGACTAAGAAGCGAAACAGGGATTTAATCCTCAGATCGTGGCTTTTATTCGGCTCAGCCGCGACTAACTTCTGCAGTGATTTAATTTTAGAGTAAGCATTCTCGACCAAAGCGTCGTTCTCTTTACCGACATACTTAGCAAACTCGGAAAATTCGCCAATAAACGTCAGGGTCACTTTACGGCGATTTAACGCAGTGAGTGCAGCGCCCTCTTTCAGTTTTGCCTCAAAAATACTGCATTCTAAACCGCTGGCGATCGCGCTTTGTGATAAACCGCTGCTTAAGGCATCGGCCAGAAAACCCAAATTGGCTTTTAACTCAAAGGTAATCGCCTGCTTACTGGCGCTCGATTGCTGCCAGCGACTGCGTTCCTTATCGAAAATATCGTATAGCTCTTTCCAAATGCTCATGCGCTTTGCCTACCTTGCACTGAATCGCTCCCTGTCGTTTAATGGCACTCGACTTCATTTTTCAATACTAGTAATACTCGCGTTTTTTAATACTAGCGACTGAAAGTTATCATAAATTTAAGATTTTCGGCATAGCGCTATGATAAATAATGAGTTAAATAATGGGTTAATGCACATTCACACTAAAACTAAAATCGGCATAAAAAAATGGCCCGAACGAGTCGGGCCATAGTGCAACCATATTCAAATCGAGAGCAATGTATGAGCTGCCTGAGCGAGAAACGAACTCAGTGCGAACTCATGATTAACTTACAGCTAATCCAATGAAATATAAAGTTAAAGCACTTGCGATTTTTTCGCGTTATTTTTCTCGGCGGCGAGTCGACGCTGCGCTTCTTTTTTCTCGCGGCGTGCTTCAATCACTTGATTCACATCGCTGCCGATATGCGCTTCGTTACGGGCTTTTGCCAGATTCACTTGGCGCTCACGCTCAACAAAACGTTTACGCTGCTCGTCAGAAATTTTATCGATACAATGTGGGCAACTGACACCTTGCACATAGGCAGGGCTCTGTTTTTCAACTTCAGTGATTGGCATGCGGCAAGCATTACATTGATCGTATTGGCCTTTCTTCAAGTCATGGTTAACCGCGACGCGGTTATCGAACACGAAGCACTCGCCTTCCCACAGACTTTCTTCTGCTTTGACTTCTTCAAGGTATTTAAGAATGCCGCCTTCGAGATGATACACCTCGTCAAAGCCTTGCTCTTTCAAATACGCGGTTGATTTCTCACAGCGGATACCACCAGTACAGAACATGGCAACCTTTTTATGTTTAGCAGGATCAAGATTCTGCTTCACATATTCAGGGAATTCTCTGAAGGTTTCAGTCACAGGGTTAACGGCATTTTTAAAAGTGCCGATTTGCACTTCATAGTCATTACGGGTGTCGACTAAAATCACGTCAGGATCAGAAATCAGCGCATTCCAATCTTGAGGCTTTACATAGGTGCCAACCACTTTAAGTGGATCAATGCCTTCAACGCCCATAGTGACGATTTCGTTTTTCAGTTTGACTTTAGTGCGGTAGAACGGCATTTCATCGTCGAATGACAATTTGTGAACAATATTGTCTAGGCCGTTTTGGCTATTAAGCCAAAGCAATAGTGCTTCGATCGCTTCTTGGGTGCCGGCAACTGTGCCATTAATCCCTTCGCTTGCGAGGAGCAGAGTGCCTTTGATCTCGGCCTGTTCCATCATAGCGAGCAGTGGCGCTCGGATAGATTCAAAATGCGGTAAAGACACGAATTTATATAACGCACACACGACGACTTTAGTCATAACACCCTCTTTGCTAGCTGGAACTTAATTTCCAGTGCATAAACAAATCAATCATCTGTAGACTGGCTACAGATCCCAAAATAGCGCGGAATTCTACCTGAGTCACAGCAAGATAAACACAGATAAAATGCAGGGTCTTTAATTCTTTACGCACAGAGGTAAGAAAAATCATTTTCAGCTGGCAAATTAAGCAGAAATTTCAATATGAAAGCGTTACCATCTGCGCCCTTTGCACACTGCCTGATTGGCACTCGGCATTCGTACTGGCACACTCGCGTCGTCAATAAGCATGTACATGTAGAAGACACAAGCCGACATCAGCGTGCATCGCACTAACTTGCGTCGCATTAGCGCCGCACAGTAGAGGTAATCCTAATGGCTCTAGCCGTTTTATACACTTTTCGTCGTTGCCCCTATGCCATGCGAGCGCGTTTGGGACTCTTACTCGCCCAATGCAATGTTGAAGTCCGCGAAATCACCCTCAAAGCTAAACCAGCGCAAATGCTGGCCGCTTCACCCAAAGGGACTGTGCCGGTATTAGTGCTAGCCAATGGTGAAGTGATTGCCGAAAGTCTTGAGATCATGCGCTGGGCACTCACGCAAGCGGATCCCTTAGATCTGCTATGTCAGCAAAGCCCTGTAATTGAAGGTAAAATGGCGGAGCTTATCACGCAAAATGATCAGCAATTTAAGCCATGGCTCGACCGCTATAAATATGCTGACCGTTACCCTGAACAAACGCAAGCTGACTATTATCAGCAAGCGAGCCATTTCCTCACGCAACTTGAAGCATGCTTAGGGCAACACACCTTTTTAGTTGCCGGTACACCTCGCCTTGCGGACTACGCCATCGTGCCTTTTATACGCCAATTTGCCGCAGTGGATCTTAAACGTGCACTGAGCGATGATTTTCCGCGACTCGCCGCTTGGCTAGAAAACCTCATTTCGAGTGAAATATTTATTCGTGCGATGGAAAAATATGTGATCTGGGACGCTAGCCATTCTCCAACTTGCTTGTTATGAGACATGTAAGCCAATAAGATTTAAAGATTATTTTTATTTTATGTTATAGCCATCGGTAAAATATTCGAGTAAGGTATTTGACAGTTAGTGAGGTCGCTAATTTAGCTACAGATCACTAGGCAAGCTTCTCAAGATAAATGTAACCGCGCTTAATGTCTTTCAAAGGCGTGAATGATAGAACACAAGGATAAGGCAGTTGGAACATATGGATATCAATATCATTATTATGCTTGGGGGCCTGATGCTACTGCATTTTCTTTTCGCCCTTCGAGCCTTCAAGAGTAAAGTGGATCTCAGCACCAACAAAAAATGGTTATGGTGCTTTCTGAGTCTGATCCTCGGCCCTATGGGGTATTACGGTTATCACGGTTTTATTCCCCTCGATAGAATTCTCAAAGACTAAGCCGTCAAACACCATCACATTGGGCGACAACACTTGCTACCGCATCATTGCCCCGCCCAATTCAAATACTCATTTCAATACGAGTCAAAGCACATAAATAAGCATTTAAACAAATACTTACAAGAGCTTAAACACGCCAAAAAATAGCGCAAGCTTAGGCTGCGCTATTTTAATGATTCCTCTTTTACAAAACCTTAAAATTTAAATCATTCGCTATAAATGGCTATGCAACAGCACAGCATCATCGGGGACTTTTTGGATCACAGGCGCTTGCCCTTCAGCCAAGGCTTGTTTATAGCTTTGATTCATTTTAAGGGCGAGATACAAATCTGGCCGGATCAGAATGCCGCCTTCCCCTGTCTGCATACCCGCTTGCTCGAACCAACTCAGCATCTGTCGTTTACGCCCCGCAAGCACTAAGCGTACTCCACGCTTTTTAAGCAATTGATGTAAATCTGCCAACATGGCCATCACACTTAAATCTAAATGGGTAAAACAAGGCACGGCATCAATAATGATGCAATCGACCGGCTCAGATTCCCGAATAAACTTTTCCAGTAAACGGCGCTTAAAATACGTCGCATTAAAATAAGTTAACGGCGAATTAAAGCGATACATAAACACGCCAGGCACAGATTTAGCTTTACCCGAATCATCGACGCTGCGGATAACGCCCTTATGATCTAAGCCAAGCACTTGATCCGTGGGGCGCATTACCGTCGCAAGGAACTGGAATAACCCCAGTAACACGGCCAAAGTGATCCCAGGAATCACCCCAATAAATAGGACAGAGAACAAGGTGATACACGCAAGCAAGAAAGCTGACTTATCGCGCACACGCAAATTCCACAGCGACTTAAGATCGATAAGCGAAATAGAGGCAATCACCAATACCACCCCTAATGCTGCGCTAGGGATGTACTTCAACGGCGCAGTAAAAAACAGCGCGACAACGCCAATCAATACCGCCGCTATGATGGACACTAACTGGCTCTTGCCGCCATTGGCATCGTTCACCGCAGTGCGGGAATCGGCGCCGCTCACCGCAAACCCTTGGGAGATGGCGGATGCGATATTGGCTAACCCTAACGCCCTGAATTCTTTATCTGCATCTATATCGTAACCATTTTTTGCCGCAAAACTTCGAGCGGTCAGCATCATGCTCACAAAGCTCACCATGGCTAAGTTGAGCGCTGGCACCACCAACTCACGGGCGATCCCCAAATCAAAAGCCGGTGCTTGGAATGAAGGTAAACCAGAGGTCACCTCCCCGACAACGCTAATGTCAAAGCTCGTCAGGTTAAATACCCAAACAAGGAATGCCGCCATCGCCATCGCGCACATAGATGCGGGCCATTGTGGACGAAACCGTTTCACTAAGGCATAGGTCGCCAGCGTCACAATCCCCATAGTCAAGGTCGGCCAATGGGTTTTTGATAAATAAGAAGGGGCGCCGCTGAGGCGTTCGATTAAATAGCGCTCGTCGAAGGTAAAACCAAAAATCTTCGAAAATTGTCCGACGATAATGGTGATCGCGACCCCGTTCAGCAATCCCATCAAAATCGGCTTTGACAGAAAGTCAGCGAGCACACCCAGCTTAAAACGGCTCGCGATCAAGCACCAAAAGCCTGTCATGGCCGTCATGGTCATGACTAACTGCCAGTGCTTCATGCTATCACCCGCAGCGAGGGGCGTAACAACGGCGGCGATAACGGCGCAGGTCGCCGCATCTGGACCCACGATTAATTGCTTTGAGGTGCCAAATAGCGCGTATACCAGCATAGGCAAAACGCAGGAGTACAAACCCACAGCAGCATTGACGCCAGTGAGCTGGGCATAGGCAATGGCGACAGGGAGTGCCACAGCGGCAACGGACAAGCCTGCGCGCACATCATCCCTAAGCCATTGCTTTTCATATTGTAATAATTGCGCCAATCCCGGCATAAACGAAATCAAACTAGGGAACTTCACTCGGCAACCTCCATACACACCATCAAGATAAGCACTAATCAGTATAACCGAGACTGAAAATATTCAGCGAAAAGGTCATTACCTAAAAGCCAGCAATAGTATGTTGGTTATGGCATAAAGCCAATCATTACGCGAGTATTTTCCTCAGAATATTTATGGAGTTAGGCGCTGAATAAACACTAAGTTAGCGCAATATCATCGGCAGTGACACTAAAAGTAAACTGCCCATAAACCAATTAAAATGACGCTTACGTCTATCGGTATTGAGTTTCTTACTGATCGCCGCACCGACAAACACCCAAGTAAATGACGCCGGAAATCCCACTAAGTTAAAGGTTAATACCCCAAGAAAGGCACTGAGCCAAAAGCCATCGCCGCCTAATGTGAATGCGCTGCACAGGGTAATTGTCGACATCCAAGACTTAGGGTTAATCCATTGGAATAAGGCGGCCTCAATCAGAGTCATAGGTTTTCGGCCGTCATCAAGATGCGTGCTCTGCACTGGCGACGTCACTAATTTGTACGCGAGATACAGCAAATACGCCAAAGCGAAATATTTCAATACTTGGTGCAATATCGGTAATGCTTCAAACAAGGTGCCAAGCCCAAATAACACCGCAAGGTGTAAAGAAGTCGAACCCAAGCGGATCCCTGCAATGTGCGGCACAGTGCGCAGCACACCAAAATGTGCACCAGAGCTCGCTAAGAGGATATTGTTCGGTCCGGGCGTCATGGTCATGGTTGCACAAAACAACGCGGCAGAAGCCATCAAGGTCCATAATTGTGGATCATAGAGTAGTGCAGTATTCATATTCACCTTAAATTGTATGCATACATTTATTGACATAAATAGATGCGATAAATAATATACGGAGAATATTAGAGATCAATGGATTTATTGTCATGGGTACAATCTGGACGCCAGACCTAAACGCTTTTTCAGGCCCTAAATATCAGCGCTTAGTCAGTGCGATAGAACAAGGCATTTTGCAGAAGGTGTTGACCCAAGGCAGTAAACTGCCACCGCAGCGCCGCCTAGCCGATGCCTTAGGTATCACTATTGGTACAGTAACCCGCGCCTATGCATTGGCGGAACAAAGGGGTTACGTTGAAGCACGCGTGGGTGATGGCACCTATGTCAACGCCTCACCAGTACCAGAGATAGGTAACGTACAATTGAATATGGCGACCTGCCAGCAGCCACTCACAGATCAAATCAGCACCCTCAGTGATTGCCTCAGCCAATTAGCAAAAGACCCAACAAAGCTCAGCCAGTTACTGGGTTATCGCGCCAGTCCATTAGATCAACACCAACAAGTGTTTCACCAATGGCTTAACCAACGCGGCATACAACAAACGCCTGAGCAACTGATCTTTACCCATGGCGGCCAGCAAGCGATTTTTGCCTGTTTGAGTGCATTTTTATCGACGGGTGATGTGCTGCTGCACGAGCAATACAGTTATCCAGGCGTGAGAATTTGCGCTAAGCAACTCGGCGTGACCAGCATTGGTGTGCCCCTCACCCATGAAGGTGTGGATCTCGCCCGCTTTGAGGCGTTAGTGCAAATCCATCATCCCAAGTTAGTCTATCTAACCCTGAATAATCAAAACCCTACCTGTATTCAATACAGTGAGTCGCAGCGGAAAAAACTCCTCGAATTGGCCGAGCAGTATCAGTTTTATATCATTGAAGATGATGTGAATTATTGTTTACCCGAAGAGTGGCATTCGCCCCTGTGGCAATTAGCAAAACAGCTGGCTATCCCACGGGTGATTTATATTTCTAGCCTGTCAAAATTGTTTTCTGGCGGCCTAAGGCAAGGTTTTATTCTGGTGCCTGAACCACTGATCGCCCAAGTGCGACTCGCGATTCATAGCCAATGCTGGATGGTATCGCCGCTGAACATTGAAATAGCCTGTCAGTTGATTAAGAAAGGTCAAATCACTGCCGATCGCGATAGCATAGTTCGCCAACGCCAACGTCTCTGTATCGCCATGGGCGAACGACTGGGATTAGCCCAAACTTGGCGAGGACTTAACGGTTGGCTACATCTGCCAGAAGATATCAAGGCCCATCACCTCGTCACAGCACTGGCCGCTAAAGGCATTTTGATCCGTAATGGAGATGACTTTAATTGCCATGACAATTTTATTCGTTTAAGCCTTGGCGGCGCCGAAAACGACAGTCAATTTCAACATGCGATTGAGTGTATCGAGGCGACGATTCACTCCCTGGTACAAAATGCCTATTCAGTGGTGTAATAGCGCTTAAAAACCTCCGAACTCAGCCAATTTTTATGCGCCATGTCAGATGAAGTTAATTCACACTAAATAGCTAATTTATAAAATTAGAGAGCATAAAAAAGCGCCAGTAGCATGTATGCTACTGGCGCTGATGTTACTGACAAGCTTGATGAACAAGTAATTAGTTATAAACCACTAACGCACCATTATTTAATCTTTAGTTGGTAAACACTCGTCGTGCCGCTGACTTCATTGCCTATGATTAACAAAGGATTACCGTTAGGGCTTTTATCGGCACTGACAAATTTCATCCCTTCTGGCCCTAAATCACCCGCCAATGTTGCATCCCCTTTAACTTCACCCGTATCTGTATCGATAACAAAGTCGGCATCAAAATCACGATTCACAACATAGTCGATAAAATGCACATCGAAGGGATTGGTCACGTCATAGATCATAAAGCCTGAAGTACGCTCCAAACCAACAAAGGCATATAGTCGTTGACCAATTTGCCCCAGGGCTAAGGCTTCTGGCTCTGGTCCTTTGTCATCGCTGCGGCTATCACCTTTATTTTCTTCGTTATTATTGTTGAAGTTACTGCCTAAAAGTGCCGCGGTAATACGTTCAAAATCACTCGCACTGTCAAAGACTTGCTGACCGTCTGCGCTCCAAATCGAGAATGAGCGAGCACCGAAGCTGACTATCTTGTCGTAGTCGCCGTCATTATCGTCGTCACCCATGCTAGTGGTCACTTTAAGGCGGGCTAACTGCGTTTTATCTTTTGCGGCGGCAAATTGTGGGTGATTAGGGTCGAGCACTAAATCCCCTGCGCGGGCTTCTTCAGAAAAGCCCGCATAATCACGGGAATCACCTTCGTTGGCCGTAACGATAAAGTCGGTATTGTTCCAACGGTAGGTCGCGACAGTATCGGGTTGATACATGCCGTAGACGCCTGTGTAGCTTTGCATGTTGACAAGATTGTCTTTATCACTCGCATCAATTTTATTCACCTCAAGTCCGTAATCCTTAAGGCCTAGTGGTAAAATTTTGGCGACTTTGGCATTGGAGATATCAATTACGGCAATGGCATTGTTCTCTTGCAAACTGACAAACGCACGGCGGTTATCTTGGCTAATGGCGATATATTCAGGTTCTAAATCCTGCGCCACACTCGCCATTGGACCATTGATTTTAATGTCTGGCATGATCTCACTGGCACGTGCACCGCCCTGATTAAATTCACTAAAACCGATAATAGTCGCAGTGGCTGCGGGCTTACCGTCAGTAATTGCAATCAGCGCCACACTGCCTTCAGGATCTAGTGTATAGACTGGATTTGGCTCGCCTTCATTGGCCACTAATAAGGTTTTACCATCGTGGGTAAATGCCACGTTATCGGGTAAAGCGCCGACTTCTACCGCGCTGATAAACTGCGGTGCATCTGTGCCGTTAAGCTGATAAAAAGCGACAAAACCATTGGCTTGGGTTTTATTGCCGGCAGCATCGCCACGTTCAATTGCAGCCGCTAACAAGTTGCCTGAAATGCTCACACTGTTAACGCTACCCATAAAGGTTTGGCCAACGTCTTTAGCCACATCAAGTTCACCAAATTTTTCAAGATTATTCAATGCTAACGGATCAGCGGCATTGGATGCCGTTGCTAATAAACTGCCATCAATAATGTCCACTTTACCGCTAATGGCATTGACCACAAAAATACGGTTAGATGCACTGTGATATTCAACGATTTCGGCGGCACTTAAGCCATAAACACCAGTCTGATGGCGACCAATTAACTCAGCTTTTAAGCCTGCAGTTTGTGGCTGGCAAACATATTGTGTTTGCGCTGCTGCAATCTCGCTGTCATCTAATTGTCCATTATTGTTAGCATCTAATCCGGTATCGATACGCTGACCACCGGCGGGACAATTGGCATCACCGATATTCAATGCCGTCACGTTAACCAGTGAATTTAAGCCGTTGTCGCCTTTATCACCTGCTGCGCCATCATCACCGCTGCAGGCTCCAAGTAATAAGCTCGCCATAATGGCAGCGGCTAGCGGAAGTCGTTGTGTTTTCATCGTGTCATTCCTGAATATTTTATTTTTAGTAGGGTGAAGCTAAAGCCCACTAAACTAGTCAGCATAAAAGACGCAGGGATGACAAAGCCGTGACACTCAGATGACAGCTCGCACTTTAGAATGAGTCAGTTTGAACCATAAGGATGTGAAGGACTAAGATGTAAAGAGCTGAGTTACAAAGGGCTGCAATTTGATAAGAAAGACTTGATAAGAAAGATTTAAATGAAGAATCTTGTGAAGATAACGGCTCAATCCACTAAAGTGATGCCTCGATAATCAAACTTACCACTTAGTTACAATTTAATCGGTAAAAAACAGTAAAGAAATCAGCGCAAAGATTGGTTTATTTGTCCGAGCACTTTACTATGCTATTGCTTACTGTCTGAACTGTGCAAATAGACAATACCGCAATTCACTTTTGCCTAAACCCCGCCAATGATCTTGATCATGTGCTCTCGCGCTTAGTGTAGAAACTGGTAGCGCAGGAACTGGCTTAAAAATGGCGGATTAATTGTGAATTGTCCTAGTACAATTTAAACCACACCGCATAAACCTGTGAAATACGCTTTCAATTCTTTCGCCACCCGAGGTAACAGTGGACCCACAATCACAACCTTCTGCCCATAACGGCAGACGTATACCGAATTTAGCGCTGCTTATTCCCATGCTTGCGGCGATTGTCGCGATCACGCCATTGGCCATCGACATGTACTTACCTGCGATGTCGACATTAGCACTCAGTTTTCATACCGATGTCACGACAGTGCAACAGTCCCTGAGTATCTACTTAGCAGGTTACGCGCTGGGCATGTTATGTTTCGGCCCCCTAGCCGACCGCATTGGTCGTCGCCCTATGGTGATATTGGGACTGAGTGGATTTATGCTCACCAGCTTACTGATAGGGTTTGCGGGTCAAGTAGAAGTCTTTCTTGGACTACGTTTTTTGCAGGCTTTTATCGGCGCGGCTGCGACTGTGGTGGTACCGGGATACATCAAAGAAGTCTATGGTGATAATACCGCCAAGGGTATGTCATACGTGAGTTTAATCATGATGTTAGCGCCATTACTCGCACCTAGCATTGGCAGCGTGATCCTCGAACTCGGTGATTGGCATTTAATCTTCTTCATTCAATCCGCCTATGCCGCAACCCTGTTATTACTGGTGCTGTTTGCGCTAAAAATGCCCAGCGATAAAGATATGGATACCCGCAGCCAAAAATCGTTTCTTGGCGCCTATGCGACCGTATTTTCCCGTCCTGGCGTTAAGCTAAACATTGCCAGTGGCGTGTTAACGTCTTTTTCATTTTTCTGTTATCTCACCGCATCGCCCTTCGTTTACATGGAAGTCTTTGCCTTAGATAAATCCTATTTTGCCATCTTGTTTAGCACTAACGTCGGCGCGTTGATGTTGGCTAATATTATTAATACACGTATCGTGGGCCGTTATGGTTCGCTCCGTATGTTGCATGTGTCGACCTTTTTCGGGGCAATTGCTGGGGTCGGTTTATTAACCGTAAACCTGCTGGATATGAGCTATCACTTTACCGTGATCATGCTTATTCCTTTAATGGGTAGCCTAGGGGTGATGTCAGTCAATGCCGATGCGATAGTACTGATGAAGTTCAAGCAAGAAACGGGAACCGCAACCGCAGTTATTGGTACCTTAAGATTTGGCTGTGGCGCACTGGCGGGCCCGTTATTGGCGGTGTTTTACGATGGCACAGCCGTGCCCTTCTCTGCACTCATGTTAGGTTCTATTGTGTTAGTCGGTATTTGCCAATTCAATCGTCCAAAGCATCAA
This sequence comes from Shewanella sp. DAU305, assembly GCF_026802235.1. Classification (NCBI taxonomy): domain Bacteria; kingdom Pseudomonadati; phylum Pseudomonadota; class Gammaproteobacteria; order Alteromonadales; family Shewanellaceae; genus Shewanella; species Shewanella sp. DAU305. The sequence goes on along the minus strand of NZ_CP113808.1, from coordinate 2,709,122 downwards.
ATATCGCCGACGGTTTGAGGATCTATTTTTAAGGGTCTATTTTTAAGGGTCTATTTCTAAGAGCCATGGATACCAATGCCACATCGGCAACACATGTTTGATCGCATAAAACAGCGTATTGGCTTTCACAGATGTAGCAAATAAGTAATATTTAATCGCGACAGTTAAGTATCTGCTTATCTAACCTCCCGCACCAAAACGGCACTTTTAGTGCCGTTTTTGCTTTTTAAGCATCTAACAATCTGAAAAAAATAAGATAAGCCCATAAATCAGCCTAGGTTACTTGGCGATTCCAGCAAGTTATCGAGCTATTCAAACGTGAAATTGTTTCAAGTTGGTTATTTTTTACATAAAAGGCTTGAAATGTTGTTTTTTTTGAATATGATGAAATTCTGTTCATTGCAACAGTTGCTGCATCCTAAGGGATGAGTCACTTGTCTTCGACGAAGTCAGTTCAGCATTTCGGAGTCTGAATTACCCTTCAGGCTTAATTTTTAGAGCGATTACCGTCGCTGTAACAAGATACTGTTTACCGTAACGGTACTATGCAATAGGAGTTCCACATGGAGATGTTATCCGGCGCCAGCATGATAGTGCGTTCTTTGATCGATGAAGGCGTAAAGCACATTTTTGGCTATCCTGGCGGTTCAGTTTTAGATATCTACGACGCCCTGCACGTTATCCCCGGTATTGAACACATACTCGTTCGCCACGAACAAGCCGCCGTACACATGGCCGATGGCTACGCCCGTGCCACGGGTAAAGTGGGCGTGGTATTAGTCACCTCAGGCCCAGGCGCGACCAACGCGATTACCGGTATTGCCACCGCTTACATGGATTCTATTCCCCTTGTGGTGTTATCGGGTCAAGTCCCGAGCAATCTTATCGGTAACGATGCCTTCCAAGAATGTGACATGATAGGTATCTCTCGCCCTGTGGTGAAACACAGCTTTTTAGTTAAAGATCCGACTGAAATTCCTGAAATTATTAAAAAGGCTTTTTACATTGCCTCTACTGGCCGTCCCGGTCCTGTGGTTGTCGATCTGCCCAAAGATTGTTTAAACCCCGCCCTGCTGCACGAATATTGCTACCCAGAAAGCGTCAAAATGCGCTCGTACAATCCAACGACATCAGGCCATAAAGGTCAGATCCGCCGTGGTCTTCAAGCCCTGTTAGCCGCGAAAAAACCGGTACTTTATGTCGGTGGCGGCGCGATTATCTCAGGTTGTGATAAGCAAATACTGCAATTGGCTGAGAGATTGAATATTCCCGTCGTCAGCACCCTGATGGGGCTTGGCGCTTTTCCAAGCACCCACAAAAACAGTTTAGGCATGCTTGGGATGCACGGTCGCTACGAAGCCAACATGACAATGCATAACTGCGATTTGATCTTCGGTATTGGTGTACGCTTCGACGATAGAACCACCAATAATGTGGAAAAATATTGTCCGAACGCGACCATTTTGCACATCGACATCGATCCCTCTTCTATTTCGAAAACTATCCACGTGGATATTCCTATCGTGGGTTCGGCCGACAGTATTTTAGACAGCATGTTGGCACTGTTAGATGAATCGAACGAACACAACGACAACGATGCCATTGCCACTTGGTGGAATGACATTGAACAATGGCGCAGCCGCGATTGTCTGGCCTATGACAAAAACAGTGGCCGCATCAAACCACAGCAAGTAATTGAAACCTTGTATAAGCTGACCAATGGCGATGCCTATGTCGCATCAGATGTTGGCCAGCACCAAATGTTTGCCGCCTTGTACTATCCGTTCGATAAACCGCGCCGCTGGATCAACTCAGGTGGCCTAGGGACGATGGGATTCGGCTTGCCCGCCGCGATGGGCGTAAAAATGGCCATGCCTGATGCCACCGTTGTGTGTGTTACGGGCGATGGTTCCATCCAAATGAACATTCAAGAGCTTTCAACCGCGCTGCAATATGATACGCCAGTAAAAATTATCAACTTAAACAATCGTTTCCTTGGCATGGTAAAACAATGGCAGGACATGATTTACTCTGGCCGTCACTCACATTCCTATATGGATTCAGTGCCAAATTTTGCCAAAATTGCCGAGGCCTATGGTCATGTTGGAATGACGATCAGCGATCCCGCCGAACTTGAGTCAAAAATGGCTGAAGCACTGGCGATGAAAGACAGGCTGGTCTTTATCGACATCATGGTGGATGAAACTGAGCACGTGTACCCCATGTTGATCCGCGGTGGTGCGATGAATGAAATGTGGCTGACCAAGACGGAGAAATGCTAATGCGTCGAATTATATCTGTATTATTAGAAAACCAATCCGGCGCCCTGTCTCGTGTGGTCGGTTTGTTTTCACAGCGCGGTTATAACATTGAAAGTTTAACAGTGGCGCCAACGGACGATATCACCCTGTCGCGGCTTAATATCACAGTCGTTGCCGATGAAATGGTATTAGAGCAGATAGAGAAGCAGCTACATAAGTTAATCGATGTGTTAAAAGTATCGAATATTACTGAGTCTGCTTATATTGAACGCGAACTCGCCCTTGTTAAGGTCCGTGCCCAAGGCGAATTTAGGGAAGAAGTGAAACGTATGGCGGATATTTTCCGCGGACAGATTGTCGATGTCACCGCCAATTTATACACCATCCAAATGGTGGGCACGTCAGATAAACTCGATGCCTTTATTCATGCGCTGGGGGAAGTCACCAAACTGGTCGAAGTCTCACGCTCCGGCGTGGTGGGTTTGGCCCGCGGCGAAAAGGCCATGAAAGCCTAGTTTTCTGAAGGAAATCTCGCGGACATTTTTCGCATAAATACAAAAACATCAAGGGGAGCATAATGCTCCCCTTGTTTTTTAAGCGATTATCACAGCGTCAATTATGACTGGCTGTCTAACAAGCGCGATGAGGTGATTTCAATTTTACGTGGTTTCAATGCTTCAGGAATTTCACGCACTAAATCAACATTGAGTAAGCCATTTTCTAAACTTGCACCGAGCACAGTGACATAGTCTGCTAGCTGGAAAGTACGCTCAAAACCGCGTTCAGCTATGCCTTGATACAGGTATTTACGCTCGGTTTGGCTTTCGGCTTTATTGCCTTTCACCAGTAATTTTTCACCTTCACTGCTGATCTCAAGTTCATCCATTGAGAATCCGGCTACGGCCATCGTTATGCGATAACGATTTTCGCCGAGTAATTCGATGTTATATGGAGGATAACCTGAGTTGCCATTATTGGCGGCGGCATGTTCTGCCAATTGCGCTAAACGGTCAAAACCAATGGCACTGCGGTAAAGTGGTGTTAAATCATAAGTACGCATATTCATATCCTTGTCTTAAGCAATATGGAGAATTGGCGGACTGTTTTCAGGATGAAAACGTTTGTAGAGTCTGCCGAATTAAATCTTCTGTCCTTACGGCACAGAATTCACACTAGGACCCTCATCGAGCGATCCTGAAATAGATATAAGGACGGAAGAGAAAATTTCAAGCAAGAAAATTAAAAAAATGTGCAGAATTTTAAAAGAACAATAAAAACAAACGCTAATACCGCTTTAAAACGGTGAATCGAGATGTAATTGGTATCGCGGCATTAGATTCATTGCGCACGGCAAGCAGTATTCGCTAAATTGCAGCCAATAAAAAAGGAGCCTAGGGCTCCTTTTTCAGTCTTAGCATCGAATTAACGAGTGCGTGGACACAGTTCTTCAGCGCTGAAGAAGTAAGCAATTTCACGAGCAGCAGATTCAACAGCATCAGAGCCGTGAGCCGCGTTTTCGTCAATGCTTTCAGCGAAATCAGCACGGATAGTACCAGGAGCCGCTTGAGCTGGGTTAGTTGCACCTAAAATTTCACGGTGAGCTAAAACAGCGTTTTCGCCTTCTAATACTTGGACCATGATAGGACCAGAAGTCATGAATGCAACCAGAGCACCGAAGAAGCCGCGCTCGCTATGCTCAGCATAGAAACCTTCAGCTTGTTCTTTAGTCAGGTGTAACATTTTTGATGCAACGATCTTAAGACCAGCAGTTTCAAAACGATTGTAGATAGCACCGATGTGGTTTTTTGCAACAGCATCAGGTTTGATAATAGAAAATGTGCGTTCGATCGCCATAACTAGCTTCCTTTGTCAGCAAGTTTAAAAAATTCGCGCGGATTATACGAAATTTAAAAGCTAAATCCTATCTTTATAGCAAATTAGTCTGAGATATTGCGCACATTCGCTTTATTCGTAATCAGCTTGATCACACAAAAGACCCCGCTAGGAGGATAAATCCTCAGCAGGGTCCATTAACTCATTAAAAAATGGGATTATTTTCTATTTTTGGCCCAAATACCTGCCCAAGCAATCAAAGCGACTAAAATGACTGCGGGTGCAAGATCTAACAAGTGATGGAATAAACCGACACCGCCATGTCCTGGATGAGCCCAAGCCATTGAAGGGACAAGCATACATAACAATACAAGCAAAAGTTTCATGTGAACATCCTTGCAGTTGCGATAACAAAGTTAAGCCATTTAAATGCCTTAACCAATATACAACAAGGTACGATATCCGCTAAAAATGAACTTGACTGTGATCAAACTCTCGCCAAATATTCTCTGCGCCGCTGCAAATGCGTGAGGTAAATCACCTTAGTTAAACGTCAAAAGGACAAGATGCCTCACATAAAAAGCCGTATCACCACTGTGTTCACTACTTTTCATCAATCCAACACTGCTGAATCGCTTCCAGTATTTTTTCATTACAGTGCTTGGGATCATCGGCAAAATCATCCAAGGCTAACACCCACTCATACAATTGGGTGAAATGCAGCTGAGTAGGATTCACCTCTGGGTGTGCTTCGAGTAATTCCAACGCAATATCTAACGAATCTATCCAGGTTAATGTCATCGTTTTCCCCTATTCGGTTCGCTTTAATGGGTAAGTTCTTGCTAAACGGCGTTACCCATAAGGAGGTGAATCAAGTGTTGATATTCCGTAGTCAATACTCGACAGCAAGGGCACTAACCCTGTGCTTGCGTCACCTTTTTCACTTTAATTGCATTTTTTTCAACAAAATCAATAATAGCACCCGCCACATCTTTCGTGGTGGCGCCTTCAATTCCTTCAAGACCGGGTGAAGAGTTCACTTCCATGATCACAGGACCGTGGTTTGAGCGTAGCAAGTCAACACCAGCCACATTAAGCCCCATGGTCTTAGCCGCACGAATGGCGACTGAGCGTTCCTCTGGGGTTAATTTGACTAAACTTGCCGTGCCACCACGGTGCAAGTTAGAGCGGAACTCACCGGGCATAGCTTGACGCTTCATGGCGGCAATCACTTTATCGCCGAGCACGAAACAGCGAATGTCTGCGCCATTGGCTTCTTTGATATATTCCTGCACCATGATGTTGGCTTTAAGGCCCATAAAGGCTTCAATCACGCTCTCAGCCGCTTTACGGGTCTCGGCTAATACCACGCCAATACCTTGGGTGCCTTCGAGTAATTTAATCACCAGAGGCGCGCCACCCACCATATCAATCAAGTCGGGGATATCACTCGGTTTATTGGCAAAACCAGTAATGGGTAAGCCAATGCCGCGGCGTGACATCAACTGCATAGAACGCAATTTGTCACGTGAGCGGGAGATCCCAACAGAATCATTTAAAGCATATACGCCCATCATCTCAAACTGACGCAAAACCGCAGAGCCATAAAAGGTAATCGACGCCCCGATACGGGGGATCACAGCATCAAATGCGGGTAACTCTCGCCCACCAATGTGGATACTCGATTGCCGCATGTTGATATTCATATAACATTCAAGGGGATTGATTACGTGTACTTCATGACCACGTAATTGAGCCGCTTCAACGAGTCGCTTCGTTGAATATAACTCAGGCCCTTGCGATAAGATCGCTATTCTCATTCTGGTCTCCGGCAACCATTAATTTTGAGCGCATAATACGCCTGCGCAGGGATAAATCAAACAACTAGAGGCATAGACAAGATTAGTTGCACAAATGCTCAACGCCAAAAGCAAAAAACCAGTCACGTGGACTGGTTTTAACAATTATCGCGGCAGCATTAATTGCCTTCGCTGACCATGTTAACCGTGTATTTAGGGATCTCAATCACCATGTCAGTGTCGACCACTTTCGCCTGACAAGATAGACGGCTTTCGGGCTCAAGTCCCCAAGCTTTGTCTAACATGTCATCTTCCAGCTCATCACTTGGCTCAAGATCATTAAAGCCTTCACGCACGATACAGTGACACGTCGTGCAAGCACAGGACTTTTCACATGCATGCTCGATATTGATGCCATTACGCAGCGCAACATCAAGAATGGTCTCACCAACATTCGCCTCAAGCACTGCGCCATCTGGGCACAACTCGGCATGGGGAAGAAAGACTAATTGGGGCATTACATCACCTATATGTTGTCGATCGACTGGCCTTTGAATGCCACTCGAATAGAATTGTCCATACGTCTGGCAGCAAAATCTTGGGTTTGCTCATCCAGTTTTTCAATCGCGAGCTTAATCGCATCGGCATCATCGCCCGCGGCAACTTGCGCCACATTGGCCATAGTGGCATCGATTTGTCCACGCTCATCGGCATTCAGCAAGTCGCCATCTTTCGCTAACGCGGCATGTAAAGACTCGAGTACCCTCGCCGCCTCCACTTGCTGCTCGGCCAGCATACGACGACCGATATCGTCTTTGGCATACTTCATCGAATCTTTCAGCATAGTGGCAATTTCAGTATCCGATAAACCAAAAGACGGCTTAACTTGAATGCTAGATTGCACGCCGGTGGATTTCTCCATCGCTGTCACGCTGAGTAAACCATCGGCATCCACTTGGAAAGTCACACGAATGTGGGCAGCGCCTGCGGCTAACGGCGGAATACCTTTCAGAGTAAAACGCGCCAGTGAGCGGCAATCGGCAACGAGTTCACGCTCGCCCTGCACCACATGGAATGCCATGGCCGTTTGACCATCTTTAAAAGTGGTAAATTCCTGTGCTCGCGCAACCGGAATCGTCGTATTACGCGACACCACTTTCTCCACTAAGCCACCCATGGTCTCAATGCCTAATGACAAAGGGATCACATCGAGGAGCAGCAAATCAGATTCGGGTTTATTACCCACTAAAATGTCGGCTTGAATGGCCGCACCAATAGCGACAACACGATCGGGATCGATAGACGTCAGTGGTGGTTTGCCGAAGAAAGCTTCAACCTGTTCACGTACTAATGGCACGCGCGTTGAACCGCCAACCATCACAGTTTCAAGCACTTCATCCGTAGTCACGCCCGCGTCACGGAGGGTGCGGCGACAACTTGCAATGGTCTTCTTAACCAACGCCGCAATCATGGCATCAAATTCAGCTTTAGAAACGATTTGCGTGAGTTCAGTCCCATCGGCAAGGATCACTTTTGCTTCAGTTTCTGCTGCATCCGTTAAGGCTTCTTTGACTCGACGCGATTCAATCAACAGTTGACGGCTTAATTGTGAGTCGATGTCGCTAAGCTGCCACACTTGTTGCATATGTGCTTGCAGTAAATGATCGAAATCATCGCCGCCAAGCGCTGAATCACCACCGGTGGCTAACACTTCGAATACACCGCGATTCAAACGCAAAATAGAAATATCGAAGGTACCGCCGCCTAAGTCATAGATGGCAATCACGCCCTCTTGCTTAGAGTCTAAGCCGTAGGCAATCGCAGCAGCCGTCGGTTCATTCAACAGACGTAGCACTTTAACACCCAGCAAAGCTGCGGCATCTTTTGTGCCTTGGCGCTGGGCATCATCAAAATAAGCAGGCACTGTGATCACGACACCTTGCAGCTCGCCACCTAAGGTTTTTTCAGCACGGGCGATCAGCGGACGTAAAATCTCCGCAGACACTTGCACTGGATTCACTTGGCCTTGGGGAGTCACGAATAAAGGTAAACCGTTTTCGCTTTCGGCAAACTCGTAGGGGAATGATTGCTCGCCGGCTTTAATATCAGCCAGGCTGCGGCCCATAAAACGCTTAACCGAAACGATCGTGTTTTGCGGATCCTGCGCCGAACTCAACGCCGCAAGGGCGCCGACTTCGACTGAATCTTGGGTATAACGCACGATAGAAGGTAATGAATGCTGTCCAAGTTCGTCCGGCAGGGTTGCCGTCTCTCCACTTCGAACAGCCGCCACCAAAGAATTGGTCGTACCTAAATCGATGCCAACGGCAAGTCTATGTTGGTGCGGCGCGGCACTTTGACCGGGCTCAGCTATCTGCAAAAGGGCCATATATATCCAACTTAGTAATGCCAACTCAAGCGTGCTTGAGTCAGCAAAGTAACATAAACACGGAAAATCAATCTAACAGAGCGTCTTCGACTCTGGTTAACTCGTCGTGTAATTTTGCCATAAATTTGAGTTTGCGAACTTGATCCGCCGCTAACAATGCATCTTCAGCCTGCTCACTGGTTAACAGTTGAGTCAATTGCTGAGTGAGTTGCGCGCGGTACTGCGCAAACGATTGATATAGCTCGTCAATACTCGCTTGAGGATCGGCACTATCGCGTATATCTTCCAACGCTTCGCGCCATTCCATTTGCTGCATCAAGAAGCCAGTATCTTTCACTGTCGTGGTTTCATGGCTTAGTTCAATGCCACGCAGCGACAGCATATGCTCGGCGCGGCGAATGGGATCTTTTAAGGTTTGAAAACCATCATTGACTTGCGCCGTGCGCTGCACCGACAACAATTTTTGCTGCTCAGTATCATTGGCAAATTTATCGGGATGAACCGCCCGTTGCAGTTCGCGATAGCGTTCTGCAAGTAAGGCGGTATCAATATCGAAGGCAGGGGAAAATTTAAACAGCTCGAAATAATTCATGCGTCAACTTTAGCGGTTAAACAGTGAAACTCTCACCGCAACCACACTCACCTTTTGCGTTAGGATTGTTAAATTGGAAGCCTTCGTTCAGCCCTTCTTTAACAAAATCCAGCTCGATCCCTTGAAGATAGATGAGGCTCTTGGCATCGATGATGATTTTCACATCTTCGATATCAAACACTTCATCGTCATCATTTAAAGAATCAACGAACTCAAGTACATAAGCCATACCAGAACAGCCTGATGTTCTTAAGCCGAGACGCAGGCCTACACCTTTGCCTCGGTTGACTAAGAAAGATCTGACACGATCGGCTGCCGCTGGGGTCATTGTAATCGCCATCTTAACTCCAGATGTTACTTAGCTTGTTTCGATTTGTACTCGTCGATAGCAGCTTTAATGGCATCTTCAGCCAAAATTGAACAGTGGATCTTCACCGGTGGCAATGCCAATTCTTCAGCGATATCTGTGTTCTTAATCGCCGCAGCTTGTTCGATAGTCTTGCCTTTAACCCACTCAGTTACCAGTGAGCTAGACGCAATCGCGCTACCACAACCGTAAGTTTTGAACTTAGCGTCTTGAATGATGCCATCAGCACCAATTTTCAACTGAAGTTTCATCACGTCACCGCAAGCAGGCGCGCCTACCATACCGGTCACGACCGAAGGATCGTTTTTATCAAAAGAACCAACGTTACGTGGGTTCTCATAATGATCTATCACTTTTTCACTGTAAGCCATGGTACTGCTCCAAAATTATCTATTGTAAAGGTCAGAATTAATGGTGTGCCCATTGAACTTGGTTCAGGTCGATTCCATCTTTAAACATTTCCCACAAAGGAGACATTTCTCTTAATTTATCAATAGATTGAGTAATTACTTCGATAGCGTGATCAATTTCTTCTTCGGTTGTGAAACGGCCGATAGAGAAACGAATCGAGCTATGTGCCATTTCATCGTTTAAGCCAAGCGCACGTAATACGTAGCTAGGCTCTAGGCTGGCTGAGGTACAAGCCGAACCCGATGAAACCGCTAAATCTTTCAGTGCCATCATTAACGACTCGCCTTCAACATAGTTGAAGCTGACGTTGAGGCTACCGCTAACACGCTCAATCGCATCACCATTGATATAGGTTTCTTCAATGTGCTTGATGCCATTCCATAATTTGTCACGTAATGCACCGATACGAGCATCATCAGAGGCCATTTCCGCTTTTGCGATTGCAGCAGCTTCACCTAAACCTACGATTTGATGCGTTGGTAACGTACCGCTACGCATACCACGCTCATGACCACCACCGTGCATTTGCGCTTCTAAGCGAATGCGTGGCTTACGACGAACATATAGCGCACCGATGCCTTTAGGGCCGTACATTTTGTGACCAGAAATCGAGATCAAATCCACTTTAGTGGCTTGCACATCGATAGGCACTTTGCCTGCACTTTGCGCTGCATCCATGTGGAAAATAATGCCTTTTGAACGGCATAACTCGCCGATTGCATCGATATCGTGGATCACACCGATTTCGTTGTTCACGTGCATGATGCTGACAAGGATAGTGTCGTCACGCATTGCCGCTTCTAAACGTTCCATCGGAATGATGCCGTTTGCCGCAGGCTCTAAATAAGTCACTTCGAAACCTTCGCGCTCTAATTGGCGACAGGTATCAAGAACGGCTTTATGTTCAGTCTTACTGGTGATGATGTGCTTGCCTTTCTTGTGGTAGAAATGAGCAACACCCTTAATCGCTAAGTTGTTCGATTCCGTCGCGCCAGAGGTAAACACAATTTCGCGGTGATCGGCGTTAATTAACTCGGCAATTTGATTGCGAGCAATATCCACCGCTTCTTCAGCTTGCCAGCCGTAGCGATGTGAACGTGAGGCTGGATTACCAAAGATGCCGTCCATTGTCATGCATTGGAACATCTTTTCCGCGACTCTTGGATCAACAGGCGTGGTGGCGGCATAATCTAAATAGATAGGAAGCTTCATAACACACTCCGTACTGAGCAGTCTCTGCCGAGGCTACATACAACGTACAAAAATTATTTTTATCGTATAACAAAGTTCAGTTATAAACTGACTCTTTGTTCCTTTTGCATAGTGTCTTGCTTAAGCGAGATAAATTGCACATCTCGTTTCTGCATCAAGCCAGCAAGACTGATACCATCTAAAAAATCTGAAATTTGTTTGCTTAAATCGCCCCAAAGTGAATGGGTTAAGCAGCGAGTTCCACTCTGACAATTGCCAAGTCCTTGGCAACGAGTCGCATCGACAGACTCATCTACAGCATGGACAACCATGCCGACTGAAATATCATTGGCTTCTAGGCCTAAGCGATAACCACCGCCCGGTCCACGTACACTGGCAACTAAACCGTGTTTTCTTAGCTTAGCGAAGAGTTGCTCCAGATAGGAAAGCGAAATCCCTTGTCTCTCAGAGATGTCCGCTAAGGGAACTGGTCCCGATGCCGAGTGGATGGCCACATCTAGCATAGCGGTTACTGCATAACGACCTTTTGATGTAAGTTTCATAACTACCATAGCTCCCGAAGAGGTATGCTTTATTTCAACATACCCGAGTAAATCAGTCAAGTATTAAAACCTACTAAAACACTCAAGTATTGAGTGCGCACATAACCAATACCCTTTCATCTTGGTGGGGTATTTAACCTTTTTCCGGCTTAAGATTCAATGCTAGAGCGCCAATTAATCGACATCTAGCACGATATAAACCCAGGATAAAAGTGATCAGTACACTATGGCGCGGTCAAACTAAGGTTTGACCGCGGTATGAGCATTTATAACAAGATCCGCTAAAGTAGAACCGTTGAAACTAGACTTTTAAGTCACTCAGACCATTACGTTAAAGCTAAATACTCGGATCAAACTCATCGATGGCATTTTGTCGCTTATCGGCGGCGGCTTTCTCTGCATCATTAAACTCGCCCATATCCAGCTCTGGCAGTTTTTCGGTGCAGACATTACCGCCCAGCCCTTGGATGGCTTGACACAACTCTTGAACTTTCGAGTCCATCAGATGCATATGATCCAGCATCTGCCCTATCGCATTGGCAACAGGATCGGGATTATCGGGGGATACCGCATACGCATCGAAGCCGTATTTTTTTGCCATCGCGCTGCGACGTTCGGTTTTTTCTTTAGATTGAGCCGAAGGTGTTGCGACCACACGTCCAGGAATGCCCACCACAGTGGTATCTTTTGGTACGTCTTTCACAATCACAGAGTTCGAGCCTACACGCGCACCATCATGCATAGTAATAGGACCGAGGATTTTTGCCCCCGCACCCACAACCACATTATTACCTAATGTTGGATGACGCTTGCCTGCCTGCCACGTGGTTCCGCCGAGCGTTACACCGTGATAAAGGGTGCAATCATCACCAATCTCAGCCGTTTCACCAATCACCACGCCCATACCATGGTCGATAAAAAATCGATGACCTATGGTCGCACCTGGATGGATTTCTACACCCGTCAACCAACGGGAAAAAGTCGATAAACAACGTGCCGTTAAGCGCCAATCGCGCTTCCATAGTTTATGGCTTATCCGATGCAACCAAATGGCATGCATGCCCGGATAGTTAACCAAGATCTCAAACGCGCTGCGCGCCGCAGGATCACGGTGATATATAGATTCAATGTCTTCTTTTAGCCTAGCTATCACGCCCATTGTTTATCCCTTTACGGTCATTCTGTATGGTAATTATTGATGATTAGGATTTGGCTATTTGTCTTTAGAACCCGTCACTTTCTCAATAGAGGTCAAAATACCCCTGAGAATATTCATCTCCTGACTCTCAATCCGTGCGCGGCTAAACAAGCGGCGCAGTTTCATCATCACTTGTCCGGGATGATTCTTAATGATAAAGCCAGTTGATAGCAGCGTCGTCTCAAGGTGTGCAAAGAAACGTTCCTGATCGGCGGCCAAGGGATACTCAGTCAGCTCTTCTTCGGCCACTTCTTTTTGTGCGAGGTGGGCAACACGGGTTTCATAACAAATGATTTGTACGGCTTGCGCAAGATTGAGCGAGCTATATTCAGGATTTGCAGGAATCGCCACATGATAAGTGCATTGTTGCAACTCTTCATTGCTCAACCCGTGGTTCTCACGGCCAAACACTATTGCAACGGGGCCTTTAAGTGCCTCGGTCGCTAATCTCACCCCAGCTTCTCTTGGCTCTAACATCGGCCAATCTAAGGTGCGACTGCGCGCGCTGGTTGCAATCACGAGACTGCAATCGGCAATCGCTTCAGCGAGTGAATCCACTTTCACAAGATGTTTCAGAATATCCGATGCACCCGCGGCTAATGCAATGGAATGCCCATCGGGTTCAACACGCGGTTCTGCAAGGTACAGATTTGACAGACCCATAGTCTTCATCGCTCTGGCAGTGGAACCAATATTGCCGGGGTGCGAAGTCCCCACTAAAACCACTCGAATATTACTTAGCATGAAACAACTTAATTTAATTCATAAAACGTTGGGGACGAATATTATCACAGCCATTGCCGAATGCTTATATGAAAATCGGTATTTGATATAACTATCAAATCGGGTATAATGCCGCCCGCTATTTTAACGTTCTTTAACATCCAGGGGATTGCAATGCATCCGATGCTGACGATTGCTGTACGCGCTGCCCGCGCGGCCGGCCAAAATATTATGCGCGCCTATACCGAACTTGACCGTATTGAAGTCAGTTCAAAAGGTATCAACGATTTTGTTACCAGTGTAGACAAGGAAGCAGAAGCGACAATTACTTACCAAATTCGTAAATCTTACCCTGATCACACTATCGTGGGTGAAGAGAAAGGCGAAAACCGCGGTGAGAATAACGACTACGTTTGGATAGTTGACCCTCTGGATGGCACTAACAACTTTGTTAGAGGCATTCCCCACTTCGCGATTTCTATCGCTCTGCAACATAAAGGTAAAACTGAAGTTGCGGTTGTTTACGATCCCGTCCGTGAAGAACTCTTTACCGCCGTCCGTGGTAAAGGCGCAAAACTCAATGATTTCCGTCTGCGTGTTACCAACGTGAATGAATTAGCTCCTACCATGATTGGTACTGGCTTCCCATTCAAGGCGCGTCAACACACTGAAACTTACATGGCTATTTTCGGCGAAGTCTTCGGCCAATGTGCTGACTTACGTCGCGCAGGTTCTGCCGCATTAGATTTAGCCTATGTTGCTGCGGGTCGTTTAGACGGTTTCTTCGAAATCGGCTTAAAGCCATGGGACATCGCTGCTGGCGATCTTATCTGCCGCGAAGCGGGCGGTACGGTTACCGATTTCACTGGCAACCATAACTATTTGATTTCTGGTAACATCGTAGCAGGCTCACCTAAAGTGACCACAGAATTAGTTAAAATCATGCGTCCTTTATTGAACGAAGCTTTAAAGCGTTAATTGTAGGCGTTAATCTCGAAGCGCTCGAAGCGTTAGCCTCGATTAACACTTAGCTTTCCAAAACGCATAGATACAAAACGTTAGACATAAAAAAGGCCAGTGGCAGTCTCTTCTAAGAGCGCTCACTGGCCTTTTTGTTTATGTGGCTTTCATTCTAAAGCCTTCAGTACTCGAGTCATCAAGTCCTCACATCCTCAGTCGCCAAAACATAGTATTTGAGAAATAGTATAGTCATTGAGACATAGTGATTGAGAATAAAAGGAGTGTCCTGCAAGCGTGCACTGATTTCAGCACCAATCGGCTAACAGGACGCACAACCACTGATTGCGTTATCTACCCGCTAAGGCTTGCGCTGGCGCAATCTGACTGGCTTTCCAAGCAGGATAGAGTGTGGCGACTAAGCTCATCACGAACGCCATTACAATCACCAACGCCGCATCTGAGCCATGTAACTCAGACGGTAAAAAGTCGACAAAGTACACATCGGCTGACAGCAGTTGAATACCGAGTAACTGCTCCATAGTGCTGGCAATCGCACTTAAATTCAGTGCCACACTCACGCCGATAATCCCGCCAAGACCACAGCCAAGCAGCCCATTCAAGGCGCCCTGCACCATGAAAATACCCATCACAGCAAGGCGGCTCAGACCCATAGTCATCAAAATCGCAATCTCAGAGGCTTTATCTCGCACTGCCATCACTAAGGTGGAAACGATGTTAAAGCAGGCGACACCAATCACCAGCACAAGCACTAAGTACATGACTGTGCGAACCAACTGAATGTCTTGATATAAATGCCCTTGGGTACGGGTCCAGTCACTGATATACACCGACTGCTTTTGCGCATAACCAAGTTCACGCACTTTGACGGGTGCATCAAACACTTTATCAACGCTAATACGCACGCCAGTCACGCCGCTCTTCATGTTCAAAATCTGCGCCGCGTACTGCATAGGAATATAAGCCGTAGTCAGCTCAAGCTCGCCGCCAAGATTATAGGCGCCAGACACCACAAAACGATGGCTCTTCGCCGCGCGTAAACTACCCGCCGCTTCTGGATCCATATCCTGCACATATAAGGCCAGCGTATCGCCAATCTCAAGCCCCAACTTAGTCAATAAACTCTGCCCAAGGACGATGTGATTCTCATCTTGGCCTAGACTCTGCCAGCTGGTATCGCTCATAAATTGCGCCAGTGTCGAGACCTTGATTTCTTCTTTTGGATCGATCCCCACGACAGCTAAGCCTTGAAAACCGCCGGGCTTTTGCACTAAACCTTGCATGCGGATAAATGGCGCCGCGCCGCGAATACCTTCAATTAACAGCGCGCCCTCGGCAACACTCTGCCAGTTCGCGATAGGCTCGCTCACACCGACTATGTCCGCCTGCGGCACGACGCCAAGCAATCTATGTTCTAACTCGCGCTCAAAACCATTCATCGCCGACAAGACGATGATCAATACCGCCACGCCTAAGGCGATGCCCGCTGTCGATGCGAAGGAAATAAAACTAATAAAGCTGTTGGATTGGCGGGCGCGATAAAAACGCCAACCAATGGATAAGGCTAACGGTCCTTTCATACTTGGGTTTCCGCCGCTAATTGCAGGAAGCCGTTCTTCATCATCAGTTGACGGTCCATACGGGCAGCCAATTTATGATCATGGGTCACCACCACAAACGCCGTACCCAGTTGTTCGGCGAGTTCGCGGATCAACTCATAAACGGCATCGCCGCTGTTGGCATCTAAGTTCCCCGTAGGTTCATCGGCCAGCACTAATTTAGGTTTATTAATCAAGGCCCTTGCGATAGCAACACGTTGACGTTCGCCACCCGATAGCTCGGCGGGAATGTGCGTCATGCGATGCCCTAACCCGACCCGCTCCAACAAGGCTTTAGCATCGGCGAGCGCCAGCTTACGATCTTTACCTTGAATAAACGCTGGCATAGCGACGTTTTCTAGCGCGGTAAATTCAGGCAATAAATGATGGAATTGATAGATAAAACCCAAATCTTGGTTACGTATCTGCGCTTGGCGCGTACTGGACACTTGATATAAATCTTCGCCTAATAGCAAGACTTTACCTGCGGTTGGTTCATCCAACGTGCCCATGATGTGCAGCAAGGTACTCTTACCTGAGCCTGAACTGCCGACAATCGCCAACTGCTCGCCCTTAAACACGTGCAGATCAACATTAGACAACACTTGCGTGGTCACGGCGCCATCATGGTAACTCTTACTGACACTCTGCACTTGCAGTAACACGTCTTGCATTGAAGTTCTCTCTTAAACAGGCTTTGGCATCGATTTATGTCATCAAATCAATGCATTTAATTATTCGCATCTTGCTAAACCGTCGCTCAATTCAAAAATGCCGACGGTTTACAGCTATTGGCGCATACCGTTACTCATATCTGAGCGCAGTCGCGGGTTGCACATTAGCAGCGCGCAGTGCGGGATATAAGGTCGCCAGCAGGGTTACCAGTAGCGTACCAATCACGATCACAGACAACTGCATCAACTCCAATTTCACCGGCAAGCTCTGCCCCACACCTAGAATAGAAATCCCTAAAGTGGTCATAATGCCATTCAGATTCAAGGTGATGAGTATCCCAACCGCCAGCCCCAGCACTAAACCCAGCACCGCATTGAGCGACCCTTGCACCACAAAAATGCCCATCACGGCGGGTGTGGTCACGCCTTGGGTTTTGAGTACCGCCACATCAGTGGTTTTATCGACCACCATCATGACCAGCGCCGAGACGATATTGAATGCGGCCACGGCCACAATCAGACTCAGCATTAGCGACATCATGTTCTTTTCCATTTTGACCGCGCCAAACAAGTGGCCATAGGTATCACGCCAATCGCTGGTTGTCGCCTTAACACCTTGTTTAGCTAATATATCCTGAACTTTAGGTGCTAAAGCGGGGGCGCTAAAGGGATCGGCTAAATAGAGTCTAAGCTGATCGATAGCCTCACTGGGTTGGCGCATCAGCCGTTTCGCATCTTGATAATGGATATACGCCACGCCCGCATCGACCTGAGAGCCCATTTCAAAAATGCCCGAGACTAAAAACTTACGTTGGCTCGGCACTGGGCCTAAGGGCGAGTACACCACACCATCGCCACTCAATAATCGCACCGTATCACCGGGGGCGACTTTAAGTTGCCTTGCCAGCTCAGAGCCCAAAATTACCTTGTAGTCGCCGCTCGTCAGCTGCTCAAATGCACCTGAGTAAGTGTGCTGGGCAACCGAAGATAACTTTTCCGCTAACTCGGGGAACACGCCATAAACCTGCACAGCACGAATACTCGCCGCCGATTGCACCATGGCCTGCGTTGACACGCTCGGCGTCACGCCTAATACGCCCGGTAAGGCTTTAAGCGCACTCGCCTGCTCAGTCCAATCGACTAAGGGCGCTTCACTATAAAGAGTTAATTGCGGTACTGCGCCTAAGATACGTTGTTTGAGTTGGCCTTCGAGACCATTCATCACAGAACTCACAACAATGAGCGCGGCAACGCCTAAAAAAATGCCCGAAACGGCAAATAGAGTAATGAACGACGCGAACGCGTTCGCTTTTCTGGCCCGCCAATAACGGTAACCAATATAGAAAGGAAATCCTGGATTCATTGAAAGAGGGTTGCGTCCTGTGTGCTGAACTTGCTAAATCATGAAGATGGGCACGATAATAGGGGTATTGGTCCTATAAATAAAGAGGCAAGCCTTGTTCACTGACACCAATCCGTATTTTAGTGTGCCTCACCCTTTTACAGCCTACTTAAGTCTGTGGCCGAGTTCCGAGCCATTACCCTCTGAAATGGCATTAAGATCAATGCAATCATTGGGTATCCAGCTACTCAGCGAAGTGAAAACACTCGAAGCCAATTGCTTGCTGCAACTACGCCATTTAGACAACGACGCTAAGGTGGTGGTGGACTTTTTAAAGCTGCAATCCCGCAAAGTGGATTTAGTGCTGCAGCATGTATTAGAGAAAGAAACCCAAGAAGGCGAAAAATGCATTGGCAATCAGTTTGGTGGCAGCGGCCTAAGACTCCTGACGCCAACCGCATTAGAAATCGGCTCCCACTACAAGATCACTCTTTTTATTCACGACGAATTAGTCGCCATTTTGTGCTTTGGTAAAGTGATTGACTCACAACTCAAACCGGTACAACACCCTGTCAGTTCAAATGCAGAGTCGAATACACAGGCTGAACTTCACTATCCAGTTCAACAGTGGCAAACCGACTTTGAATTCAGTCAAATTCTCGAAGCTGACGTGGAGCAATTAGTCAAAGCCAGCCTCAATGTGCAGCAGAAACAACTCAAGTTACGTAAACTCGCCAGAGACGAGCGTCAATAGCCGCTGACTTTTCACTGGCACCTGCGCCATCAAGTCTCTACAATGTCTGCAACTCTTTGTGAATGAATCAGTTTATCGCACGCCAATGACTCACATATCAGCCCTAACGCCGCCAGCCGTCAAAAATGGCAATCAAATTCAGACTCTGTCCACTGTGGGCGGCGTTTGCCAAGCCGTTACACTCGCCAGTTTAGCGCGTCAACATAAGGGGACGACCTTAGTTGTCACTAGTGATACGCCAAGCGCCTTAAGCTTAGAGCTAGAACTGAGTTATTTGCTCAGTAAAACAGGCATTAAGGTCAGATTATTCCCTGACCGCGAAACCTTGCCCTACGACAGTTTTTCGCCCCATCAGGATTTGATCTCCCAGCGACTCGAAACCCTGTCGCAGCTGTCTCAAATTGAGCAAAACATCGTTATCGTGCCCGTCACGACCTTAATGATGCGCCTGCCACCTAAGGCCTATTTAAGCGCCAACGTGTTTGTGCTGAAAAAAGGCGATAGCTACAAGTTACACGATGTACGCCAGCATTTAACCGACACTGGCTACCATTCGGTTGAACAAGTCTATGAACACGGCGAGTTTGCCATTCGCGGCTCGATTCTGGATATCTTCCCCACTGGGATGAATATGCCGCTGCGCATCGAGCTATTCGATGAAGAAGTGGAGACCATCCGCCATTTTGATCCCGAAACCCAACGTTCACTGCAACCTGTAGATTCGATTCGCCTATTGCCCGCGAAGGAATTCCCGACCGACAGCTCAGCCATCGAAGGGTTTAGACAAAGATACCGTCGCCGTTTTGAGGTCATAGTTAAAGAGCCGGAATCGGTTTATCAGCTGGTGAGCCGCAACTTGATGCCAGCGGGGATTGAAAACTACCTGCCGCTGTTTTTTGATGACACAGCGACCCTATTCGATTACTTGCCCAAGGACACTCAGTTAGTCACTTTAGGCGATATCGAAAAGTCTGCGCGCGCGCATTTGCAAGAAGTCGAACACCGCTATCAAGACCGGCGCGTCGATCCGCTGCGCCCACTGCTGGCGCCTAAAGAGCTGTATTTACTCATCGAAGAGTTATTTGCCGCCTTTAAACCGCTGCCACGTTACCAAATGCACGTGCCGACAGATGGCACTGAAGCGACGAAAGCGGTCGTGATTGCCGCCAGCACCCTGCCCGACATCAGCGCCAACCATAAATTAAAGCAACCACTGTTAGCGCTGCAAGATTATGCCAGCAGCGCCAAGCGCATGTTGTTTAGCGCTGAGTCCGAGGGTCGCCGCGAAGCGCTGCTTGAATTGCTCGCAAAAATTCAGTTAAAACCTGCGCTGTTTAACCATTTTGATGAATTTATTCAAAGTGATGCCAAGTTAGGCCTTATCGTATCGCCGCTGTCACGTGGTTGTTTGCTGCAGATCAGCGCCAAAGATGGCATCAGTATCATTTGTGAAACTGAGCTCTTCGGCCATCGAATTTCCCAGCAACGTCGCCGTGAAAAACAGCGCCAGATCAGCAACGATGCCCTGATTAAAAACTTGGCCGAACTCAAAGTCGGCCAGCCCATTGTGCATTTAGAACACGGTGTTGCCCTCTATAAAGGCTTAGTCACGCTAGATACAGGCGGACTGGTCGCCGAATACCTGCAATTGGAATACGCCGGCGGCGATAAACTGTATGTGCCAGTGTCTTCATTGCACCTTATCAGCCGCTACAGTGTTGGCGCCGACGAAGACGCCCACTTAAATAAACTCGGCAATGAGACCTGGGCTAAAGCCAAGAAAAAAGCCATTGAAAAAATCCGCGATGTTGCGGCCGAGCTGCTTGATGTCTATGCCCGTCGCCAATCTCGTCCCGGCGAAAGCTGCGAGATTGACGAAGAAGAATACGCCCAATTCGCTCGCGGTTTCCCCTTCGAGGAAACCGTCGATCAAGAAAGCGCCATCATCGCCGTGTTAGCCGATATGCAATCGCCGACCGCAATGGACAGATTAGTCTGTGGCGATGTGGGCTTTGGTAAAACCGAAGTCGCCATGCGCGCCGCCTTTGTGGCCGTCAACGCCGGTAAACAAGTGGTCGTGCTGGTCCCGACCACATTGCTTGCCCAGCAACACTATGAAAACTTTAAAGACAGATTTGCCGACTGGCCTGTGGTCACCGAAGTGATGTCACGCTTTCGCACCGCTAAAGAACAGACTCAAGTGCTGCAGCAATTGGAAGAAGGCAAAGTTGATATCGTTATCGGTACTCACAAGTTACTGCAATCTGAGGCCAAGTTTGAAAACTTAGGCCTGCTGATCATCGACGAAGAACACAGATTCGGTGTGCGTCAGAAAGAGAAAATCAAGGCACTGCGTGCCAACGTGGATATCCTAACTCTGACCGCAACGCCGATTCCACGGACCTTAAATATGGCCATGTCGGGCATGCGCGATTTATCGATTATCGCCACCCCGCCCGCCAAACGTTTAGCGGTAAAAACCTTTGTGCGGGAATCCGATCCTGCAACCGTGCGCGAGGCCATTTTGCGGGAAATTCTCCGTGGCGGCCAAGTGTATTACCTGCACAATAATGTTGAAAGTATTGAGAAATGTGCCCAAGGTATTATCGATTTACTGCCAGAAGCGCGGGTAGTCGTCGCCCACGGTCAAATGCGTGAGCGCGACCTTGAGCGGGTGATGTCTGACTTTTATCACCAAAGATTCAACGTGTTAGTCTGTACCACTATTATCGAAACTGGTATCGACGTTCCGAGTGCCAACACCATTATTATCGAGCGCGCCGATACCTTTGGTCTCGCGCAGTTACACCAATTACGCGGCCGCGTCGGACGCTCGCACCATCAGGCTTATGCCTATTTGATGACGCCGCATCCTAAACGTATGACTCCCGATGCGCGTAAGCGTTTAGAAGCCATTGATGCCCTTGAAGATCTCGGTGCAGGCTTTATGCTCGCGACCCAAGATTTGGAGATCCGCGGTGCAGGTGAACTCTTAGGTGATGAGCAGAGCGGCCATATTTCGAAAATTGGTTTTAGCTTATACATGGAAATGCTCGAAGCGGCAGTCAAAGCCTTAAAACAAGGCAAAGAGCCATCGCTGGCGCAAATGCTGAATCAACAATGTGAAATTGAACTGCGTATCCCTGCCCTACTGCCTGAGGCCTATGTGAGCGACGTGAATATTCGTCTATCGCTCTATAAACGCATCGCAGGTTGCGAAACCGAAGCGGCGCTGGATGAGTTAAAAGTCGAATTAATCGACCGTTTTGGCCTATTGCCCGAACCGACGCGCAACTTAATGGAAATGACCCTCTATAAACATGAGGCGACTCGCTTAGGGGCGACTAAAATAGAAGTGCACAGTAAAGGTGGCAGCATCGAATTTAGTCATGATCACGTCATCGATCCTATGTTTATTATTGGATTACTCCAAAGCCAGCCACAAATCTATCGAATGGAAGGACCGAATAAGTTAAAGTTCAGCCTTGCGGCCGAAACCAGCAAAGACAGGCTCGCTTTAGTGAAACTCTTGCTCGAACAACTATCTCAACATCAATCGCAACATCGTCTTGGAGATAATAAATAGTGTTACGTAAACTCGCGGTCTCTATCGCTACCCTCATTGCACTATCGCACAGTCAGGTGGTCCAAGCTGAAGCTTGGTTCGAAGTTGAAGTCTATGTATTTGAACGCCAAAGTCAGTCAACTGAGCAATGGCCAGATACGCCGATCAAGACGAAAACCGATAAAGCGATAGACTTGATCTCTCCAGCGGTTGCACAAGTCGTCACCCCAATGGCGAGTGAGTCGGCGCCTTGTACGCTAGTATTTGATGCCGATGCCAATAGCCACTGCGCTGAAAGCTTAAACGGTGAGTCAACGTCTGAGCCTGTAGCCGCCGCGCCGACCAGTGTCGAATATCGCTATCCGCCAGTGATCCCATCAGAAATCAGCAGCGCAACGACCAGCTATGCCAGCGCCAATGGTGGCCCAGTGTTATTAGCACGCAGCCAAAGCCAGTTCGCGAGCATTATCAATAGCATCTCCCGTGAACGCGGCACGCGCAGTTTACTGCACATGGCGTGGCAACAACCGATGCGCGGCAAAAGTGGTTCAGTGCCTATTCGTTTATTTGCGGGTAAAGATTTCTCGGATACCTATCATTTTGATGGCAGAAAAATTGTTACGCCAACTCAAACTGAACCTATGATCAATGCAGATGGCACGCCTATGCTTGCACCTGTGGTATCACCGGTTTGGGAATTAGATGGCACGTTAAATATCTACTTGAGCCACTATTTGTATATTGAAACCGCACTGAATATGCGCAAAGAAGGCAGAAAGCTATTACCAGCAATGCCAAGTGATGCCGCCGATACCAGCGCAACACTCACGGCGCCTAAAGTCATGACACCGTTTTTAATGTCAGTGCCTTTGGAGCAAAACCGCCGAGTGAAGAGTGAGGAAATCCATTATTTAGATCACCCCGAAATGGGCATGGTGATCCAAATTCGTAAGATGGCACAACCAAGTGCACAGCAAAAAAGTCAGAATGCCGAATCGATACAAACGGTTGGGCAATACTGAGTCAGCAAGTAAACAGCGAAAGGCTTAAGTCGTACTCTAAAATGAATGACTTAGACTGCACTGTTGTTTGAGACTGCACTTTTAGCTTAAGACTGTACTGCTGTTTAAGACTGTACTATGGAGAAGTCGAGGTAGATATCATCGGCTTCGTCTTCTCCCACAGTGACAGTTAATCCCTCGGTACAAGGCACGCCCACTTCGCACCAAGCAATCAAGTTATTCACCGCAATATCACTGCCTTGGGCTAACACTTCGACACTGCCATCACGGCAATTGGTGACATAGCCTGTCACGCCCAAGGCTCTGGCCTTAGTCAAGGTCGCATGCCGACAACCCACACCTTGCACTTTACCCGTTAAACTTATCAATACACGCTTCATCTCACGCCCCTTTTGCACTGCACACAAGCCCGTTATTGGATTAAGCATAGCCGCAATTATCCGAAGGCTAAGTGTTAACCTATGGATCTATAGAGCAAAAAACAAACGATATTTTATTTTAGGCAAAAAAAACAGCTAACAAGACTGCAGTTAGCTGTGTCGGGCGACATACGCAAAGGGATATCCAATAAATGGACAAATACAATAGCAACTCTGTAGCATTTTGTTACAAAATAGCAAGGCTGGCTACTTTACACAATAAATAATTATTTTCAAGAGTTTGAAAAATAAAACTATCCCTCCCTAATGAATATAATGCTTTTAGCTGAAAATCGGCTCATACCGCTGCCTGCATTGTTCATTTAACAAAACACCGCAGTGAAAGTTGCAGAAGTATGAGGACTCGTTGACGTTCAACGCTGAGATTGTGCTTGTTCTGGCCAGCTCGCAATTGCGAAACGAGGGTTTAGGAAGTAAGGGGGTTAGAAGTGAGGGTTGTAGAATTGAAGTGTCGCTATGCCACGCTAATAACGGGTGCTGTGTATGGCGAAGCGTTACAGCAAGACAAGCAAAAATATGCCAGCTACACATTCAAAAGACAAAAGTAAAAAACCGGCATAGTCTGCCGGTTTCTGTTTTATTGCGCTATAAGTTGATTACGCGATAACCTGCTACTCGCTGATCATCTGACCATTTTGATAGCGATACTCGGATGAGGGTTCGCCATTAAAGTAATACACCGACCTGCCGTGCAGTTGATTATCAAGATACTCATCACTTTGCAGCAGGCTGCCATCTTCGTTAAAACTATAGCCTTTGCCCTGCAATTGACCTTTATCATCATATTGCGTCTGCCCTAATAAATGGCCGTTGGCGGAAAAGGCTTGCCAGTGACCCACTTCGTGTCCTGCTTTATAGTTGCCATGCCAGAGCTTAACCATGCTGTAGCTGCTTTCATCTTGCAGCAGCCATTGGCCTTCACGCAGACCGTTAACATACTGACCTTGGGCTTGCAGCTGTTTATCAAAACCACGGAGTAAATACGCGCCATGTAACTTAGCGTTTTTATAAAACTCTCGGCGCATTATCGTGCCATCGGCTGCGATTTCTGTTTGTTCGCCACTCAGCTGACCTTGTTGATTAAACTGCTCATTGCGCGTCGTATCGGTATTTTGTGTGATCCACTGACCAACCTTTAAGCCCAAGTGGTATTGGCCCTTCACAAAACTGCCGTCCTCGGCGTTATCTTCTCGATAGGCACCGTGCATTTGACCTTTGCTGTAGTTGATTTGCCTGACATAACCATTCCAGCCAGCACCGATATATAAGCCTTCATATTGTCCCTTGAGTTGTTCATCGCGTTCAATCAATTCACCTGCTGAGTCGAAGCGCTGACGTAAACTCCAGTTTTTCGCAGTATCACGCTGATATTGATGGGTTAACTTTCCAGTGGCATCGAAGCGCTGTTCAGTGCTAATCCGGCCTTTGGCAAGATATTGAGTATCGGTTTGGGTGGCGACATTACCAGCATCATCATAGGTAATATTCTGTATTTCGCGGCCATCATTATCGTACTCTTGCTGCATGGCTAACAGCCCTGGCCCTTTAAAACGCTGCTGGTTTCCTACCTGCTTGCCATGCTGATAATGTTTGATCTCTTGCAGAATATCTGCGGCCTGATAGATCAACACTTCTCCGTGTATTTTCCCCTTAAGATAAAACTCTTTGGTGTATAACCAGCCCTCTTTGGCCCAATACAGTCGTTCACCTTGGTATTTTCCCGCCACCATATTCACGCTTTGTTCTGGCTTACCATTGTCATAGAAGCTTTCATATCGCCCTTCCATACCGTTCGCACCATAGTTTGCGCGCGATGCCAGCTGGCCGTTGGCATAATAACTTTGCGATAAGCCTAATTCAGCCCCATTCACGCGATGCTGAAGTTCCCGCAATTGACCATTGGTATGGTAACTTTTCTGATCTCCATGCAACTGGCCATTCTGGTAGTGGTACTCTCCCGAAAGCGCTCCGTCTTCCCAATAATGCAGATGCGTGCCCTGATAATGTCCTTGCGCATCGCTACTGCCCTTGCGAGACAATTGACCGTTGGGGTAGAAAAACTCGAAATCGCCAACGATAAAACTCTCGACTAAATTGGGATTGTTGACACTGCCCTTAAAAACCGGTTTATCCGTTTCTAAATAAAATAGCTGCAATGGCCACTCGCCATTTTGTTCTGTCGGCGCTTGTTCCAGATAATAAATGGCTTCGCCAGGTACATCGTTAAGCCGCCATTCTTGGTCGAGTAAAATTCGCTCAGCCAACAAATTAAACGACATCAGTAGCGCAGATAATAGTAATAAGACTCGCATTTTCTGCTCCTTAAGGTAACGCAGGGAATATATTAACCCACTGTTTATTGACCGGTTCGCCACTTATCGTCAGCTGTTCTATCTGTGCAGCGCGCCCCGCCAGCACAAACCAGCGTTGCTCACGTAATACTTGCTGCAACGGACGCTGATAAAAGTCACTGCCATAATCTTGAATAGCAGGCGCAAGGGGTAAATTCTGCGCATTTAAAAAACGATAGCGCCGCATAACGTCGGCAACGGTTTGAGTGGCATCAAGATTCGGCAGTTGAGTGATATCAATCAACCAGCTTTGCTCAGGTTGATACGCTAGCGCTTGCCATTTGGGCGTACCAGTACAGGCCAAGGTGCTGCTGACTTTGATGTCGTAAAAATTGCGGCGGATCCCATCGGCGCTGCTCAGTTGGTACTGCACAAACTTATCCAGCCCAGCACCAAAACCCGTGTTGCTGCTTGCGCTGGTGTTTGTCCATTGCAGTGTGTGTCCGTTGACCTTAGGGGCATCGACCACACTGAGGGTGCACACCGCTGCCTGCTCGGACGTTAACAGCATGCTGACGCCGTACTTAGCAACGATTTGCGGCTCAAGTAAGGCGGGATCAGCAGGTGTACTAGGTTGCGGCTGATTATCATAGGACGCATACATATCATCGCTGTAAAGCAGTTGCTGCTGCGCCGGCGGATACGCGACATTTTGCGCGTAATCTTGGGTTGGAATAAAACGAATATTCTTCGTCAGTTCGCCGCTGTCAGCCGCAGTATTTACATAAAGTGTCAACGCCGACGGCGCGGCGGCAAAGGTAAACTGTGTAATCGTCTCATATTGCGCCGATGAGGCCAGCGACAACATATTTTGCTCTGCCGACGTTAGCCAATCCGGTCCAGTGGCTGGCGGTGAAAGATAGTGCACCATAGCGCCTTCGGCACCATCATAGCGCCGGTATAACCACGTTTTATCAGCGCCGCCTCGCGATTTCAGCAGATAACTGAATGGCTTGTCGGGGATTGGCGAGAGTTCGAGCTGTAAATCTTCATACTGCACGCTCACGGTTTTACTGGGATCGGGTGTCAGGTTAAGTTTGACCAGTTTTGCACCGTGGTAATGGGCCGTCGCGCGAAACTCAGCGACTTGAGCTAAGAGATCATTTGGTGCATTCCAGCCAATAAGCAGATTTTGCTGCACAGATTGATGGAAACCATCCTGTTCTGGATAACTGTAACTGCCTACCTTGCTCAGTTGCAGCGGCAGCACTGTGCCATCCGCGCTGTGTGCCGTGATATCGGTTAAGCTAAACCCACCTTCGGATTTAAAACCTGAAAAGTCATGCTGATAGGTTAGATTTAATAGGTCATCTTGCTGGTAAAAGTAACCCGCATCATAGGCAAATACGGCATCAATGGCTAAGGTCTTATTGATGTCATCCAGCACAAAGTCAGGCTGTTTTTGATACTCAAAGGCTGGGAAATCATAATCAAAACCTAAACGCTGCGTCAGATCGCCCAACTGGCGCTGCTGTGGCAACATAATAACGTTGCTGCGCACTGTGCCCTTATAGCCGTAGCGCTCAAACGGCGCTTCTGCCACTAGAGCTAACTGCGCTAACCAACCCCGCTCACGTTCTAACATCAGCTGACCGTAGATTTTGGCTTGCTCGCCGTCACTTTCAACTTTGGCTAACACATGCGTATCAGTGACTTGCAATACAGTAAGTTTGGCATTGGCGTGGCCTTGATAGGCAGGAAGCGCGACGACCGCCCCCGCTTTGGCGGGTATAGTGTTAAGAAAGGCCGATGAACTAAAGAGCTTTTTCAACTCCTGCTCAAGCTCTGCGCCGCGTTCAGCCAGCAGCGCCTGCCATACCGGTTTGTTTAATGCAGTGAATTCTTTAACGCTGCCATCGTCTAGATTTAATGTAAATTCAAATCCCTGCGAGAAAATAGCGTGCATTTCAGGATTACGATCGGCCCGCTGGCCACTACTGACGCCGCTCCCTTGGCCATCGCGCATGTTCATGTAATCGACGTACACTTGAAACCGACTGTTTTTGCCCGTTTCGAGGACTTTATAACGCAGCAATTGATGTGAGCTAGTATTAACCGTTTCGGTGCGGCTACCATTATCTACTGTGATGTTGGTGGTGCTATACAGCTGATACGAGCGCTCTTCTCCTTTTTCTGGCGTAAACTCAACATCAGCATCCCCAAAAGAACAGGCCGATAATAAACAGCATGCAACTACGCTAACCAAGTACTTCATGGTTATTCCTTGTATCTTAAACAAATAGTAAGCGCCGCATTATGCCCTTTCATGCCCAGTAAATAAAATGCTTTGCTATTTTGCCTATCTAGCACAACACCTGAGTGCGCGACTAAAGCCTCCTTTTTAGATAGTCGCAGGTACAGCAATGCCAATCTTAACTAACACTTCTGCTGTTCGTTTTGCTAAAAAGATATTTGCCCAAAGCAAGATAATTTTGTCGTCAGTTTGCGGCTTGAATTGTCATTGCTTCCCCAGTGACACGCCATAAACTCGTCCCTGATGGCTCGACGGCGGCATCCATGCCGCCAACGGTCACTGTTGCAACAATGCCAATCCTCACTAACCTTATCGCTGTTCGATTAGCTAAAAAGCTATTGCCCCAAAGCTTGCTAGCATTCATTTAGTGAATCGAAAACTGACGAATGAATTACCCTACAAAATCTCATCTATTTACCAAATATATGGCTCTACCGTAAAGCGACTAACAATGTATGGGTATAGTCGTATTTAAATTTAGATGCTTTTGAGTGTTTTTACTCTCATTTGTTTGCGCGTTTATCCAGCCTAAAATTAACAAACCCCTTTAAAATCATTTGCATATACTTTCCAAAATTAGTTAATAGGTTTGGAAAACGCGCATGCGCGTTTTTCCAGTTGGTGTCTTGGATGAAAGGCTGATAAATTCTCTTTAATACATATAGTTAACACTGTGCGCGTTTTTACTGGTCTAATGAGGTAAACAGCGCAGCGCATAAATACTAAGACGTTACATGTGAATATGGAAACATCACCGTTCTACAATGAAGTGCATGAGTTGGCTTTGAGTCTTGTAAATTCACAAGACCAAACCAAATCGTACTGGCGTTTATATGAAAAACTACGAGTGGTTTGTGAAAATCATGCTGGCTCTAAAAGCGACCATCCCTTTCAGTGGGAGACGCTCGCTGACTTCACGCTGGACGATGTAGCTGCGTTAGAAATTTATGCTAAGGCTTTAGAAACTGCTGAAATTTTAGGGTTGGAGCAATATTCCGCATCAATCCAGCTCGCCATGGCAGAACGTTATCTTCAGCTAGGAAAACCAGATTACGCGTTAAAATTTGCAAACTCAGCTAATGAAACTGCTAAAGGCACGAAGGACTTAGACCTTCGTAAGGAAATAAGCGAATTTCTACTGGAAATCTGTAGAAACATGTAACAAGGCGTAGCAACACGCCGCTGCGCGGCTGGACAGTTTGTAAGTCGCGCTTATGTGGTTTTGCTGCGCAAAAGTATTCCACAACGCACAGCTTACAAACTGCCGTTGTGCTTAATGTTAGTTTTTAGGTTAACCAAATGATACTTAGTGCAGCGATTAACATTGCTAACCGAATAGTGGCTTTAGCGATCATTATTTTCCTTTTCGCTGGAGGTTATTTATCTATTTTTTCAGATGTCAGAGTTACCGTTGATAACTCATCAGGTACATGGATCTTCAGTTTGTATGTGTTTTTATTAGTGTTCGGGTTGTTTTCATTTGGTTGTATGTATTTTTTAAATAAAAGTAATTTTTCCGACGTTCGAAAAAACTGGAAAAACACACACTTTTTAGTTTTACCGATAGTTTTTGCTGGCTGGCTAGCGGCAGCTACATTTGGCGGATTGCCCAAGCTTTTGCATCATTTCTATGCAAGTGACGGCACCACAGAGCTAACTGTCGTAGAAATGGAAAGTGTAATCTTTAAAGGCCGATGTGCTCCAAGAGTTGTTGTAAAAGAAGTCACTTTTTTTATCAAACAACATATTTGTTTATCAGAGTCTGTTTACGGTAATCTTGAGTTAGGTTCGAAAATACGAGTTTTTGGGCAAATATCACCTTTTGGTATAGAGGTCGCGAAAATTGAAAACTAATCGGGTAGCCGGAGGTATTTAGCCTCCAGCCCCCACACCACCCTGCATGTGGCTCCGCACAGGGCGGTTCATTTAGAACGCCTAACCTGTTTTCTGGTTCGGATAGTGAACCGCGATCCATCCATCTCTCAGTGAATACAATCCTGCTTTCTTAAGATACTCATTACTCAGCGCTTGCTGTATCCCTGGTGTTTTCGAGCTTCGCCACGGCTCTTTGCTTGTAATTCCACAAGCAACGGCCGCTTGGATCCTGACGCCACGTTTGAGTAAGTTTTGTACCTTAGTCCGTGGCTTTCGCCATTGACGCCAGTAGCACATACGTACTTGACGACGGATCCAGTGGTCTAAATCGACACACCCTTGGTAAGCGTTGGCTATGCCAAAGTAGTTGATCCGGCCTTGCATGTATTGCCGCACTTTAAACAATTGATAGCTCATGCTCACGCCCCAATTGCGGTTTGTCAGTCGCCTTATCTTTTGTTTAAAGATGTGCAGTGTTTTGACATGCCACTGGATCTTTCCGCAGTTAAAGGTAAACCCTAGGAACTTGCTTTGGCCTACCTTAACCACTTGGCTTTTCTGTTCGTTAACAACCAGTTTTAGCTCAGTGGCAAGATAGCGAGTAATACTCTTGAGGACACGTTCGCCCGCTCGTTGAGACTTGACCAAGATGATAAAGTCATCCGCGTAGCGGGCGAAGTGATGCCCTCTGCATTCCAGCTCTTTATCCAGACTATCCAACATGATGTTTGATAATAATGGTGAGAGTGGGCCACCCTGAGGTACGCCTTCGAAGCTTGCTTCAAATTGGTCGTTGATCATCACGCCAGCACGCAGGTATTTACCAATAAGCGCCAGCAGACGCTTATCCTGTACCTTGCTCCTTAACTGAGTCATTAAGAGATCATGATTTACTCGATCAAAGAACTTGGACAGATCAACATCGACGGCAAATTTGCGTTTATGTTTGATGATATCCCTGACTTGCAAGACTGCTTGTTTGGCGTTCCTATTCGGTCTAAAGCCGAAGCTATTAGCCGAGAAGGAAGGGTCAAACAACGGCGTGAGAATTTGAGCAATTGATTGCTGTATCACACGATCAATGACGTTAGGGATACCCAGTTTGCGTTTACCGCCATCGGGTTTGTCGATCTCTACGCGTCTGACTGCTGAGGGTTGATATTCACCTAACTCAAGTTGAGATTTACACTGTTGCCAACCGCCTTGCTGCACCCAAAGCGGGAAGGCTTCGATACCAGCCGCGCCATTATTGGCTTTAACCTGTCGCCAAGCTCGGTGTAAATTCTCAGGCTGAAGCAGTTGTTGGAATAAATCGCTGTTGAAGGCTGGTTGCTCATTTACGGTGGCCATTAGATCACGTGGTTTCGTCGTCTTGTCCCCTTACTTAGTGGGGGAGGCCCTGCCAACTCACCTCTAGCCTACGCCTCATATGATGTTCTTGTTCATCAGCTCGCAAATTTGCTAGCGGCTTCCTTCAAACCAATCCTCGCGGATAAGCCCTTGCCATTCGCTAGTAGTTAACGTTTAATAACAGTATGTTATTGAACAGTGACCTTCCTACAGAGGACTTTCACCTCATTAGTTCATGCCCATGCTGGGCGTACACAAAACGTGCCAGCGGGACAAAGTGCTGCGCACTTCGCCCCTTCACTTGGCGTTATGTTTTCAAGGCAAAGTATGACTGAAGCACCAGAATACCGTGAGTTTACTGGCACACAGAAAGCGTTCGACGAAATTCTGAAAGAAAATATTCTGACTCGAAGAAGACTGTTACTATAGTTGGTCAGCGTATCGATGGTGCTTACACGTTTTTTGTTTACAAATGGGATATCACTGATTGGGAATATATTGGTGAAGGGTACTGGTCGCCTTCTGGAATAGGTGGTTTTTTCCAAGATTTAGATTCAGCTAAAACAGAGGCTTATCTGAACCTATGAATTTAGTGATAACCTCTGAAAAACATAACAAAGCGCTATTGTCGCCGTTATCGTGGCTGGGACGGCATACGCTACTCTTCAGCCGCCCCAAAGCTTGGCGTTATACAACATTCAATATTTGGATAAATTAATGGGATTATTTTCAAGTGGAACAAGCAATTCACCTGTTTTAAATTGGGAAGCATTGAAAAATAATGGTGGTTTGGGATCTAGTAAATATACATACAGAACCAAGGTTCCTGGTGGGTGGCTAATATCTTCATTCGTTAGTGAAGGCATCGAAGATAGAGAGGACAGCCACATCTTTTTGTGTTTTTTAGCTTCTTTGACTAAGCTTTACATTATCTTGGTTTTGTCTGTGTGGAGCTTGTGATGACCTCGGCCAGAAAGAAATAGAAAGGACAGCCACATATTTTGGAGTGTCTTATGACCTCAGCCAGAAGACAGTTAATTGATGCCAATGCAACGCCTTTCTATCATGTGATAAATCGCTGTGTTAGAAGGGCTTTTTTGTGTGGTGAGGATAAACTCACGGGCCGCAGTTATAAGCATCGTCGCGGCTGGATTGTTGATAAAATCAAGGTATTATCTGCGATTTTCTGCATTGATATTTGCGCCTATGCGGTGATGAGTAATCACTATCATTTAGTGCTTAAAATTGATGCCGACAAGGCGAAATCGCTAACGCAAAAAGATATTATTCGTCGCTGGTGTCAAATCACTAAAGGCCATGCCGTCGCTACTAAGTATATGAATGGTGATGCTTTAATCGACGGTGAAGTGATGTTACTTGATGCATTACTCGCCGAGTGGCATGAGCGACTGAGCAGTATCTCTTGGTTTATGCGCTGTTTAAATGAAGAAATTGCCCGTAAGGCCAATCGTGAAGATGAGTGTAAAGGCGCTTTTTGGGAAGGCCGTTTTAAGTCACAAGCCTTGTTAGATGAGCAAGCACTACTGGCGTGCATGATGTATGTCGATTTAAATCCTATTCGAGCAGGGATTGCCGACTCTTTGCAATCCTCTGATTTTACATCGATTCAGGAGCGCGTGAAGGCACTTAATCCTCATATCAACGCGCCAAAACTGGCCAAAACTACAGCAGATAACCTACAGCCAATATCACATAAAGCCCTCGCAAAATTTGATGGTTCAACACTTCTGAGTCAGCAAACGGGTATTCCGTTTCATTTTGCCGATTATCTTGAGTTAATAGATTGGACGGGACGAGCTATGCGCCTTGATAAAAAAGGCTATATCGATAATGAACGGCCAAAACTGCTCAATGAATTAGGCATTTCGCCCGATGCGTGGCTCACTTCAGCCAAAGAGTTTCGACGTCAATACAGTGGCATAAGTGGTCGATGGGATAGCATGTGCGAGTTTAAAAAGCAGCACAACAGCGGCAAATGGTGTAAAGGTAAAGCCTCAAGCCAAGCATTACATCCTTAAGCGCATCATGGCCGACGATTCTGCGCTTAGAATTGTTTTTTATCCGAAATGAAGATAATTTCGCGCAAAAAATAACACGTTTTTGTCCAATAAGAGTGGTGCCTATAATCGTTAAGATTAGATCGGCGATGTTGCACAAATCAGTGAACTAATCGGTGTTGCCATGATCAGATCTTCTGACTCACCTTCAGGACGGCAACATGGGCAAATCAATACGTAAAATCGTTAATTGGAAGCAATACAACCAAGCGTTAGTGAACCGTGGTTCGCTCACCTTCTGGGTGGATGAAGCTGCAGTAAAAGCGTGGTACTGCCATGAGCATCATGGCGGGCGTGGACGCGGGTTTAGCTATAGTGATGTGGCGATTGAAACCGCGTTGATGGTCAAAGGCATCTTTAATTTATCGTTGCGTGCGCTAGAAGGCTTTCTCAACTCATTATTTACATTGATGAATGTTCCACTAATATCACCTGATTACACCGCTATCAGTAAACGCGCTAAGACAGTCAATGTTCAGTACCGCAACCCCAGTCGCGGACAGATAGCGCATGTTGTTGTCGATGCCACTGGCCTGAAAGTGTTTGGTGAAGGCGAATGGAAAACGCGCAAGCATGGCAGCGAAAAACGCCGCACATGGCGCAAGTTGCACTTAGCCATAGATGCAAGCACTCACGAAGTCGTTGCAGCTGAAGTCAGTCTTGTGTCAGTAGGCGATAATGAAGTACTGCCGACTTTGCTCAATCCTTTACGGCGAAAGATAATGCAGGTATCGGCAGATGGGGCTTATGATACAAAGGGTTGTTATCAATTACTGCGACGTAAAGGCTGCAAAGCTACCATCCCCCGCGCTCAAATGCGGGGTTATGGGAAAAGGGGCATCCACGCAATGAAGCCGTAGAAGCACTGAAAACGGGTCAGCTGAAACAATGGAAAATCGATAACGGCTATCACCAGCGCTCTCTAGCAGAGACCGCCATGGGCCGATATAAACAGTTGAATAGTCCAATGCTAAGTTTACGTGATTACAATGGGCAAGTTGCAGAGGCATTGGCTGGTGTGAAGGCGATGAACAAAGTCATTAGACTGGGTATGGCCGTTCGCCAGCAAGTTGCTTAATCGGCCAGAAGTCTTGGAACGATTACGTTCTATGAAATGATTTAATCAACAACGCCGATTAGATCTAGTCTTTAAAACCTAGAGGTTACGCATGCGCTCGATCGGTGAGTCAATGCCATGGCAAGCCTGTGCATGTAGATACCAGCCAACGCTAATCCCCTAAAAAAAAACCAAAAGTCGCAGCCACCCTAGACTACTTTCATACACATTTAAGTCCAAAATCAACACAGTCGATTTTACAATCTAGAGCCCTCAATGTGCGCTACTTAAAAAGATCCCAATAGTCACAGTCATATTCACAGTCGCAATGTGCGTCACATGAAGTACGAAAGCCAAAACCATAAGGCGGAATAGCAGATAAGACAAACCCACTCCCCTTTTTAAATATAAAAAGAGGAGTGATAGTTTTATTCAATAGATATCAATCAAGCCAACTTAAAGGCTTTTATTTTGGGGAGATGTGCGGCGAGTTGGGGGAATTTGTGGGGCTGAACGTCATCCCAATCAATCGAATAATAGGCGCTTAATTCACTGGCGAGTTGCTGATTATCAAACATCTCATCATTAACCGAAAATATGCACATGGCCTTGTGGGTATTCTTTTCACGAAATTGCGACACGCACTTATTAGCAATGTCGGCATACTCTTCTGGGCGGTCAATCTTGCCCTGCATATTCTCTTCTGGATGCAAATTGGGGTTAATCAGCACAGATTTAAGCCCATTTAAAAAACCAATGCGTTCGGCCCAATAAGCGCCGAGTCCTACGCCGACCATTAACGGCGCGGGATCGTCGCTATGCTTCATTTGCTTAGCGACTTCCTTGAGCAAGTGTTGCATGTCGTGCTTAGGGTGCAAGGTGCTGTAACTGACCAAACGAACGTCAGGGTCGATAAATTGCAACTGACGCATTTTTTCGTGATTACCTGGGCTAGTCGCATCAAATCCATGAAGATAGAAAATCATATCAAGGCCTTTTAATCATTTTTGATTACAGTGAATTAACTAACCCTAGCAAAAGAGTGCTCTCACACCTTGCGCTATATCAAACTTTCGCCTGTTGGGCCAAACAAATTTGCTCGGCAAGCTGCTTCGCATTTTCCCAACGGGCCGTATTATCGAGCGCTGCAGCCGTTTGTGCGGCATTGGGTTTAAGTAAACTTGCAGGATACTGCGGCGCGCTCGCAGGCCAGGTAAAGCCATCCAGCAGCGACATCACGCCCGCATTGTCATTGCACACCAAAATCATATCGCAACCGGCAGCTAACGCCGCGCTGGCCCTTGCACGGTAATCGCCCGCAAATCCAGCGCCTTGCATGCAGAGATCGTCGGAGAAAATCACCCCGTTAAAGCCAAGCTCTTTGCGCAGCACTTGTTTTAGCCAGTATTCGGAGAAGCCCGCAGAGTTCGGGTCGACTTTAGGATAAACCACGTGCGCGGGCATCACGCCTAATAACTTTTCTTTTGCAATCAAGTCTTTAAACGGCAGGATATCCTTAGCAAAAATCGCCTCGGCATCGCGCTCATCAATGGGTTTCTCGTAGTGCGAATCCGCCACCACACTGCCGTGTCCGGGGAAATGTTTACCCACAGCGCCCATGCCTGCGGCGGCCATACCCGCAATAAAGCTTTCGGCCAGTGTAATCACCTCGGCAGGCTCAGGGCTAAAACTGCGTTTACCTATGACTTGACTCACGCCGTTTAAGTCCAATACGGGCGCGAAACTTAAGTCGATATCGCAGGCCAGTAGTTCAATCGCCATCAAGAAACCGAGCTCACAGGCCCAGCGTTTGGCTAACGCTATATCACCTTTTGCCGCAGGTAAAATGTCGCCCATGGCGGGAATAACGGTAAAGCCATCGCGGAAGCGTTGTACTCGACCGCCCTCATGATCGACGGCAATTAATAGTTCAGGGCGAATTTGGCGTATCTGTTGTACCAGACGGATCAACTGATCACGGCTTGAAAAATTGCGGGAAAATAGAATTAAACCACCCACCTGTGGATGGCGTAGCATCTCAGATTCTGCCTCACTGACGTCCAACGACAGTAGGTCCAACATTAAATAGCTCATACTTCTCCCTAAAAAATTTCATTAATACTCAAAAAACAACCACTCAAGCCATAAGTAGTCCGCGCTCACAAAAATGCTCAAAAAAGCGAACCATCTGCCCTTGTAGCGCTTTTAAAGCCTGTATTCTTGGCCATAAAATGGTCAGCAAAAAAGTCCCAATTAAGTTCAGCTTATCCGAACCATATCGAATTAAAAAAACTAATGTGAATTGTCACACTAATCTATGGGATACTGAGGTTAGAGTATCACACAAGCAGATTTCGCATGAAAGAGCGCCGCCATTGACCAGAGTTCACGTTGAAGATTAGCGTGCTTCAATCTGCAGAGCGAGCAATCCCATGCACTCAGACTAAAATAATAAACAAGACACAACAGGACTTCTATCATGATTAGCGTATTTGACATGTTCAAGATCGGCATAGGTCCATCGAGTTCACATACTGTCGGCCCAATGAAAGCGGGCAAAATTTTTATGCAAAACCTGACTGACTCAGGACTCGTGACCCAGATTGATGAATTAAGAGCCGAGCTCTTTGGCTCCCTCGGCCAAACAGGCAAAGGCCACGGCACGGGCAAAGCAGTGATTTTAGGCTTAATGGGTGAAGACCCAGAAACCGTAGACACTGACAGTATCGACGGCATTTTAGAGCACGTCTCTAAGGACGAAACCTTAACCCTGCACTGTGGCAAAGTGGTTAAATTTACCCGCGAGCAAGGCATTACCTACCACAGACGCAAAACCTTGCCAGCACACGCCAACGCCATGACCTTATACGCTTATTGTAAAGATGAGTGTATTTTTGAGCGCACTTACTATTCTGTCGGCGGCGGCTTTATCTTAGATGAAGACGAAATCAGCCAACGTAATGCATCACCTGCATCACCAATCGAAGCGGCCCCTTTTGATTTTGGTAGCGCAGCGCAATTATTAGAATTGTGTGGCGAACAAGGTCTGAGCATTTCTTCTTTGATGATGGCGAACGAACTGAGTTTAGCCACAGAAGATGAAGTCAAAGCCAAACTGTGGAACATTTGGCAGACGATGAAAACCTGTATCGAACGCGGTTATCAAAAAGAAGGCATTTTACCTGGAGGCTTAAAACTGCGTCGCCGCGCCCCTGCCCTGTACCGTCGTTTGAAAGCCGAAGGCCGTAACAACGTCGATCCATTAACCGCAATGGATTGGGTTGATTTATTCGCCCTGTCAGTAAACGAGCAAAATGCGGCCGGCGCTCGCGTCGTGACGGCGCCAACAAACGGCGCTGCGGGAATTATCCCTGCAGTATTATGCTATTACGATACCTTCGTACAAGAAGTGGATATAGATGTCTGCGCCCGTTACCTGTTAACCGCCGCCGCGATTGGTATTTTGTACAAGAAGAATGCCTCAATTTCTGGCGCCGAAGTGGGTTGCCAAGGTGAAGTTGGCGTAGCCTGTTCTATGGCTGCTGGCGCACTGACTGAAATCATGGGCGGCACGATTGAGCACGTTGAAAACGCAGCTGAAATCGGCATGGAACATAACTTAGGTTTAACCTGCGATCCTGTGGGCGGCCTAGTGCAAGTGCCTTGTATCGAACGAAATGCCATGGGCGCGATCAAAGCGATCAACGCCTCTCGTATGGCCCTACGCGGTGACGGTCACCATAAGGTTTCACTGGATAAAGTGATCAAAACCATGATGGATACCGGCAGAGATATGCGCAGCAAATACAAAGAAACCGCCAAAGGCGGCCTAGCGGTCAACATTGTTGAGTGCTGAGTGCTGAGTGTTAATCCACTCCCGCTAATCGCTTAAACTGCATCATAAAAAATGCCACAACTCACTGAGTTGCGGCATTTTTGTTTTAGCTCATCGGCGTGACTGCTGAATCGACGATTCAGGGCTTAAAGTACAAGCTATGGAACTTAAGGTGTTCTTCAATAAAGCTCGCGATGAAGTAGTAGCTGTGATCGTACCCCGCTTGCATCCGCACATCTAAGGGATAGCCCTTAGCATTGGCAATGTCCACCAGCGATTGTGGCATCAATTGGGTGTCTAAAAAGCTATCGGCTTCACCTTGGTCAATCATGACTGGCACCTCGGCAATGGCGAGCTTGAGCAACTCACTGGCATCGTACTGGCGCCAGTGTTCACGATTCTCACCTAAATACTCACTGAAGGCTTTAATGCCCCAAGGCGCATTACTTGGATTCGAAATCGGACTAAAGGCCGAAATAGAGCTGTATCTGTGTGGATTACTCAGGCCAATCACCAAAGCACCATGGCCGCCCATCGAATGGCCAGAGATGGCGCGCTGGGTAGTCACCGGAAAATGCGCTTCAATCAACGCGGGCAACTCGTGGACTATGTAATCGTACATTTTGTAATGACGATTCCACGGTGCTTTGGTCGCATTGAGGTAAAACCCAGCGCCTAAGCCTAAATCGTAGGCTTTGTCCGCTGCATCGGGCACATCGTCACCACGAGGACTGGTATCAGGGGCAACAATCGCCATCCCAAGTTCAGCCGCCATGCGCTGGGCGCCAGCCTTCTGCATAAAGTTTTCATCGGTGCAGGTTAAGCCTGAGAGCCAATACAGCACAGGCACAGGTTTATTCACCGCTTCAGGTGGCAGATAAATCGCAAAGCGCATCTCGCAGTTTAACGACTGAGATTGATGGCGATATTGCTTATGCCAACCGCCGAAACTCTTGTTACAACTGATATTTTCTATGGTCATACAAGTCCTTTTAAGCTCAATCTTTTAGCGCTTGGTCATAGCGCTTGCCTTAGAGTTTGTCATGGCATTTGTCTTAGCGTTAGTCATCTGCTCAGTGAACACAGCAGACAGATTGTCACCTGTCTGCCGATTTGTCACATCAAGCTGAAGCATCAATTGACAGTGCGAAACCGCTTATTTATCAAAATGGATCACGCTGCGGATGCTCTTACCTTCGTGCATCAGCTCGAACGCTTCATTGATTTGCTCAAGCCCCATAGTGTGAGTGATAAAGTCATCGAGCTTAAACTCACCCGCCATATAACGCTCAACAATGTGTGGCAGTTCAGAACGCCCTTTCACGCCGCCAAAGGCAGAACCACGCCACACTCGGCCAGTAACAAGCTGGAATGGACGGGTTGAAATCTCTTGCCCTGCACCAGCAACACCGATGATCACCGACTCGCCCCAGCCCTTATGACAACACTCTAAAGCGCTGCGCATCACGTTGACGTTGCCGATACACTCAAATGAGTAATCTACGCCGCCGTCGGTCATCTCAACGATCACCTCTTGGATGGGCTTATCGAGTAATTTAGGGTTGATGCAATCGGTCGCGCCGAGTTTTTTGGCTAACTCAAACTTAGACTCGTTGATATCAATGGCGATAATGCGGCTGGCTTTTGCCATAGTCGCACCAATGATCGCCGATAAACCAATACCGCCGAGGCCGAAAATCGCCACGGTTGCGCCTTCTTCCACTTTGGCCGTGTTCATCACAGCGCCCATGCCAGTGGTTACGCCGCAACCTAACAGACAAATTTCTTCTAATGGCGCGCTCTTATTGACTTTAGCCAATGAGATTTCAGGCAACACGGTATATTCAGAGAAAGTCGAGCAGCCCATGTAATGGAAAATAGGTTTGCCATCGAGATAAAAACGCGTGGTGCCATCGGGCATTAAGCCTTTACCTTGGGTCGCACGAATTTTTTGGCACAGGTTAGTTTTGCCCGATAAGCAGAACTTACACTCGCCACACTCAGGGGTATAAAGTGGGATCACATGATCGCCCACTTGCACGCTGGTCACGCCCTCACCCACTTGCTCAACGATACCGCCGCCTTCGTGGCCTAGAATCGCCGGGAATACCCCTTCTGGATCGTCACCGCTCAAGGTAAAGGCATCCGTGTGACACACGCCTGTGGCCACAATGCGCACTAAGACTTCGCCCGCTTTTGGTAACATCACATCCACTTCTTCAATCTTCAGTGGTTGTCCTGGTCCCCAAGCAACAGCGGCCTTTGATTTAATAAACTGCGGTTTTTCGTTCGACATTGTTACCGTCCCTTGATAGGTAATAGGAGAAAGTTATTGTTGTAATCGATTCTACTTAAGCTAAAGCATCTTGGTTCAAACATATTGGCTCAAACATACCGACTCAGCATACGCTGATACCGATTGCACTGATGCTACTGCACTGATGCTAATGAATAGTAAGATTGTATTTGTTTCTCAGCGAGAGACAATCTAGTATTCAAGCAATTCATTTTTACTGAGCAACAACAATGTACCTCTGGGATGGCATTTCTGAATTTGTCGCAGTGGCCGAAGCCGAAAGTTTTACCTTAGCGGCGCAGCGACTGAATATCTCCACTGCCCACGTGAGCCGCCAAGTCAGCGCCTTAGAGAATCGCCTCGGCACTAAGCTGTTTTACCGCACCACCCGCAAAGTGTCGCTAACCGAAGAAGGCACCATTTATTATCGTCATTGCCGCCAATTACAAACGGGGTTAGAAGAAGCCGAGCGCGCCATCTCAAACCTAAAGGACTCACCCCAAGGCTTAGTCAAACTCACCGCGCCCGTGGCCTATGGCGAAAAATTTATCATGCCGTTACTCAATGATTTTATGGTGCAATATCCCAGTGTTGAGTTTAGCGTCGACCTCACTAATCGCACCTTGGACTTGATTGAAGGCGGTTACGATCTGGCGATTCGCCTCGGCAAACTCGCCGACTCGAGTCTGATGGCCAAACCCTTAAGCAGCCGTACTCACTATGTGGCCGCCTCACCGAGTTATGTGGAAAAGTACGGTCAGCCCCATACCTTATCTGAGCTTAACCAGCACAACTGCTTGATTGGCAATCACAATTACTGGCGCTTTGTGGAGAATGGCCGCGAGCGCAATATCAAAGTGCGCGGCAATCTCAATTGTAACAGCGGCTACGCACTCAGGGATGCGGCGCTAAAGGGAATTGGTATAGTACAACTACCTGATTATTATATTGAAGATGATATAAATGCAGGACGTTTACTCTCCTTACTCGACGGTCACCGCGAAGCCAAAGAAGGCATTTGGGCGCTCTATCCACAAAATCGCCACCTGTCGGCCAAGATCCGCGTATTGGTCGATTACCTCGCCGAAAAACTCATCGAACAGGACTAATCTTTTTCTGAACAGCCGGTTGTTGAGCAGTATTTTGTGGAGCAGTCTGTTGCTAAAAAATCTATTGCTGAGAGGTTTATTGTGGAGCCGTCTGTTGTTGAGCGGATTACTCAGTTCGAACAAACGAAGCTATAACAGACAAGACGCCGCAAACTAGCGCCAGTTTTCCCGTAAAGTGTAATACAACATACCTAACGCCAGCGCTTGATTGCCAAACCATTCATTTAACGGAATACGGATATGGCGCATGCCGGCAAACAAATCAAATTCACGTAATTGTCCATCCATCGCATTGGCCATGATCTCAGCCATAATGTGTGATGTCGCCACCCCATGCCCAGAATATCCTTGGCAATAGAATACATTAGGCGATACTTTGCCGAGCTGCGGGATACGGTTAATCACAATTCCCGCCATTCCCGCCCACGCAAATTCGATATCAACGCCCTTTAATTGTGGAAACGTGCGCTCAATTGCAGGCCGTAATTCCGCCGCCACATTTTTAGGATCGCGGCCGCTGTAATTAGTGCCACCGCCGAACATCAAGCGTTTATCTGCGGTCAGGCGATAGTAATCCAGCACAAAGCGACAATCGTACACGGCTAAATCCTGCGGATTAATCTGCGAAGCGATATCATCGGGCAGAATCGCAGTGGCACAATTGCCTAAGGACGCTGGAAATAACATGCCGCGCAGTTGAGGACGCGCGAGTTTATGGTAGGCATTCCCCGCGATCAGCACGCTATTGGCGCGCACTTTTCCCTTGGCGGTGACAACGGTAGCAAGATCGCCTTCTTCAATATCGAGCACGGGCGAGTTTTCAAAGATCAGCGCCCCAAGACCTGCTGCAGCGCGGGCTTCACCCAGGCATAAATTGACTGAGTGTAAA
Organism: Shewanella sp. DAU305; assembly: GCF_026802235.1. Taxonomy (NCBI): domain Bacteria; kingdom Pseudomonadati; phylum Pseudomonadota; class Gammaproteobacteria; order Alteromonadales; family Shewanellaceae; genus Shewanella; species Shewanella sp. DAU305. The sequence continues at coordinate 2,666,328 of NZ_CP113808.1, read as the reverse complement.
TGCATGTTGCGCCGATTAACTAAGCCGCCGTGATACAAGGGCGAGCCTAAATAGGCGGGTATTTCATCGGCGGAGACCAAGGTCATAAACTCACCCATACCGCGACGCTGCGCCTCATCATGCATAGCCATAAGCTCGTGCATATGCTGCATCTGGTAAGCGGTTTGAATATGACCAAACTTTAAATCACAATCTATGCCGTACTTGGCCACCCGATTTTTAATAATGTCGTGACCGCGCCAACGTAAATTCCACACATAATCTTCAGCTTCATTGCCAATTTGGCGGCGCAGCTGTTTTGTCATCGCTGCATCGCCAGACAAACTGCCCGTCACCTGCCCGCCGTTGCGTCCGGTCGCGCCCCACGCAACTTTGTTGGCCTCAATAAGCGCCACCTTGTAGCCCTTCTCGGATAATTCCAGCGCCGTTGCTACACCGGTAAACCCACCACCGACAATCGCCACATCGACGCGAATGTCACCTTCTAACTGAGGATAATTCGACTCTTGGTTTATGGTGGCATTGTAGTAGGAGGCGCAACGCTCTGCTGGCATAGTCATTCCTTGATGTTGAAAGTTCAGTGTTAAAAGTTAAATATTAAATGTTGAGTGTTGAACGTTAAGTACTAAAAACTGTGTGCTGGTAATGGGTGTTGAGTCTTAGTTTATAGGCACGAGTGTTAACACGTTTTCCGCCGACGGTTGTTTTATATTTTTTACAAGCGTTCAGAATTTGAGAGTATATCTGAGTTGAGATCGAGGTCAACAGTGGATTGAGTTAACCGCTTGCTGGACATAACAAAGGGAGTTGGGCTGGCTCCTGCTTGACGAGCCTGAAATCGAAAAGCTTGAGATGAAAGTATCTGAAATGGCGGCCCTGTGATTATGGAGCTAGAGATTAAGGAGCCAGAGATTAAGAACATGAGCTTAGGCGCCGAATATTAAGGCGTGGCTCATTTTATCTTTTAAGCCTTATGCTTTTTGCTGGTTTAAGATAGGCTTGTGCGGCGCCATACTCTTTTAATCTCAACTGCCTAGAGTCCATTATGTCACTATTACCCATTGCCCAGCCACTTAGCCAACTGCCGTTTTCCCAAGCGTGCGAAAACAACAAAGCGCCGATTTTAGCCGTATTAACGCAGGCATTCTCACTCAACCAACATATACTCGAGATCGGCAGTGGCACGGGCCAACATGCCGTATTTTTTGCAACAAATCTTCCCCATTTAATCTGGCAAACCAGCGATCAAGCTGAGTATATTGAGATCATTAGCGCAAGGTGCGAGCAAGAAGGCAAGCTACCCAATGCTGGGGCAAATCTAGCTTTACCGCTTATCCTTGATGTTACCGCGCCATGGCTGGTGGAGGGATTAACACCTGATATTGATGGCGTATTTACTGCGAACACTTTGCATATTATGAGCAAAAATATGGTTGAAGCGTTTTTTACTGGCCTTGGTCTGTATCTCCCCCAGCTCAAGACCCTGTGCATTTACGGCCCCTTTAACTACCAAGGCGAATTTAGCAGTGATAGCAATCGTCAATTCGATGCCTTTTTAAAACAGCGCGATCCCGCCAGCGGCATTCGCGATATCGAATGGATTTGCAGTTTAGCCAGCGAGCAAGGCTTAACACTCGAGCAAGATGTGGCTATGCCCGCAAATAATCGATTACTGCATTTTGTTAGAGGCTAGCATTTTGTTAGGGGCTAGTTTCTTGTTAAAGGCTCATTTTTTGTTAAAAGCTAGCTTTGGTTTAGTCCGTTTTGACCTCGGCGGTTCTGTGTCCGTAGCTCAGCACTCGTGTGGCTTTCCACTGTTCGCCCTGTTTGCGCCACACAATGACAAAGTCGGCTAGGCCATCACAGCTGCCGGTTTCAAAGCTGCAAAAACGGTGAACACCAAAGATCAAATAAAAGTGTCAGTTTCGTGGTGAATGCTGCTAACCACAACCGAGATACCCACCACCATACTGTTACTAAAGAGTAAAATTTACATAGTCTTTACACAAAAGCGGGATCTGCACTCTTGATGCACTATTTAAGAATAATTATCATTCGCCAAAATTACCCAAGGAAGAATGATATGTCCCGATTTATCCGCCGTACTCGCCTAATCTGTCACGCATCTGCCACAAAATCGACTCTTACGCTGAACCGCCTATCACGCGCCATTGGCTTAAGTCTGTTATTACCCGCAGCCTGGGCAAGTGCCGCAACGACTCAAGATGCCACGCCAGAAATGGAACGTATGGTGATCACAGCTACGCAAACTCAGCATTCGGAACTGTCGGCGCCCGCTTCTGTGTCTGTGATAAATCGCAGTGAACTCGAAGCGCTAGTGATCGACGATCTGGCCAGTGCAGTGCGTTATTTACAGGGCGTGAACATCAGTGAAGGCACGCCCTATGGTCGCAATGAAATTAGCCTGCGCGGACTGGATTCGGACTACACGCTGATCTTAATCAACGGTCGCCGAGTCAACTCCCGCGAAGCGCTAACCTCCAGTTATGGCAACGATTTTGACTTATCATCCATTCCAATGTCTGCCATTGAGCGTATCGAAGTCGTGCGCGGGCCTATGTCCTCCCTGTATGGCTCCGAAGCCTTAGGCGGCGTGGTTAACGTGATTTTGCGCCAACCCACTGACGACTGGCAGACCAGTGTCGGCGTGCAATACGATACGCCCACCAGCGGCAAAGGTGGCGACAGCACTAAGTACAATTTCTACACCAGCGGCGCGCTAATCAAAGATAAACTACTGGCAAACTTAATCGTCGACAGCAATCAACGTGATGCCTGGCGCTCAGATTTAAAACCCACAATCGATGCGTTAGAAGACAGAGATGAAATCAGCGCCCTCGCTAACCTGCAATGGTTGATTGATAGCCAGCAAGATCTGCAATTTGATTTAAGTTACGCCAACGACGAACGCGAGTCGGATTGGAATAACTACGGCACTATCCTCACCAATAACCAGCAAGCCGAGCGGATAAGCTCGGGTTTAACCCACAATGGCCACTGGAATTGGGGCGATACTCGCCTGCGCTATTACTATGAAAATGTTGAGGTAACTGACGACTCAGCGTTAATCGCCGAAATTGGTAATATCACCCAAACCAACCACAATCTCGACGGCCAAACCACAGTCCTGCTTGGGGATCACATGTTAACCAGCGGCGCAGAATACCGTTGGACTCAACTTGAAAACAGCCGCAACATTTTAGGCGATGGCACTTTAGACGACAGTCAATCGGCCTTGTATCTGCAAGATGAATTTAGCTTGGGCGAACTCAATATCACTTTGGGCGGGCGTGTCGATCACCACGATGTGTACGGCACCGAATTTAGCCCACGCCTGTATTTAGTGTATAACTTAAGCTCTGAATGGGTGATCAAAGGCGGCGGTGGCAAAGCCTTTAAAGCGCCAAATATGTCACAGTCTCAAGCCGATTATATTATCCCCGCTTGTCGCGGCGCCTGTACTGTTGCGGGCAATCCCGATCTACAGGCCGAAACCTCAGTGAACTACGAGTTATCGACCCAATATCAAACCACAGATTTTGGTGGCTCGATCACCTACTTCCACAATGATGTAGAAAATAAAATCATCACAGAAACTTGGGATAGAACGCCCGGTGCAGTATTAACTTACCAAAACGTGAACGAAGCTAAGATTACTGGTTGGGAACTGCAGGCTTGGTACGATGTAAGTGACACGGTCAGCATTAGCGGTAATTACAGTAAAACCGATGCCGAAGATAAGCAAAATGGCGCGCCTTTTACCTTAACGCCGGATGACAGCTACAACCTTAAACTGCAATGGCAGGCATTGGAGGGCTTATCCACCTTTATCGCCTACCACTATACTGGCGATCAGTATTTGCGCACCAATGTAAAATCGACGGGTTATGGTTCACTCGACCTAGGCGTAAATTACCAAATCAATCCTATGTTCAGAGTCAAACTCGGCGTCACTAACCTAACGGATGCTGAGCGCGACCAAGTGGCTACCGATCTGGATTACATCCAAAAGAGTCGCAGTATTTATGCGGGCGTAACGGCAAGTTTCTGATAACAATCTGCCACACATGGATTTATCTAGGTGAAAACGGGCTTGCGAAACTATCGCAAGCCCGTTTTTTATGAATTCAGTTTTAAGCTGTCGAACTTTTAGAACACTTCCTCAAGCGAGCAGCCTTAAGGGATTTGTTTTATGGGATCGGCTTTAAGGGAGCAGCTCTAAGGGATCTGTCTTAAAAATTCCAGCGCTTTATCTAGGTCACGGGTGCGCGCCATTGGCGGCAGTGAGTTTAAAAAGGCTTGGCCGTAATAGCGATTCACGATGCGATTATCACAAAGGATCAGCACACCGCGATCTTTTTCATCACGAATAAGACGGCCAACACCTTGTTTCAGCGCAATAATCGCCTGAGGTAAGGACACTTCAGTAAAAGGATCGAGTCCCTGACGACTCACATTGTCGGCTCGGGCACGATACAGGGGCTCATCGGGCGACACAAAAGGTAATTTGTCGATAATCACGCAGCTTAACAATTTACCGCGCACATCCACCCCTTCCCAAAAACTACTGGTGCCGAGCAATACCGCATTGCCGAGTTGGCGAAACTTAGTCAGCAGACTCTGTTTACCCGCTTGGCCTTGTACCAGCAGCGGATACTGAGTGCGAGTTCGCAGTGCCAGCGCCGCTTGTTCGAGCATTTTATGGCTGGTAAATAAAATAAAAGTCCGTCCCTGCGCTGCGTCTATCGCTTGCACGCACACATCCACCAACTGCTTTAACGCTTGCTGTTGATTGGTCACGCTCCCAAGTTGTCTCGGCACACAAAATACCGCTTGGCGGGGATAATCAAAGGGACTGTCGAGAATGCTTTGCTGTGCATCGACGATACCCATTTCTCGGGCGAAATGGGCGAGACTGCGGTTAACCTGCAAAGTTGCCGAGGTAAATATCCAGCTGGTTTCCGGCATAAATAACTGCTGGCACTCACGGGCAATATTGATGGGTGAAATTCGCAGCACCACAAAACGACTACCAAATTCAATGCTGTAGGCCGCCAGATTATTATCACAGTTAAAAAACACACTGAGCTTGTTATTCAGCTCCGCCAACTTGATGGCGATATCATCTAACAATTCACTGCGGCCAATATGGGCCATTAATAAATTCTGCAGCGCAGTTAATTCCGCTAATAAATCCCATGACGCCGCCGCGAGCGCTTTATTGCCCAGCACTAAACGCCAGTCGGATTCATCGCAGGAATATAACTGATTATGCCAGTCACTTAATTTAGCGAGGCAACGCTGACAAAATTGGGCGAGTTGCCCCGTGTCACTGAGTTCGGTCTGATAAATAGCGAGTAGCTTTTGAATAAAATCATCGATAGTGCGACTCGAACATTGCAGGCCAAAATAGTTAACGCAAATATCGGGTAATAAATGCGCTTCATCGAAAATCACCACGTCGGGATCGGGTAATAACTCGGCAAAACCCGTGTCTTTGAGTACGCTATCGGCGAAAAATAAATGGTGGTTAACCACAATAATTTTGGCATCCATAGCACGGCTGCGCGCCTTGCGGGTAAAGCAGGCATCATAAAAATCGCAGCGCTTACCAATACAGCTTTCTTTAGTACTGACTACGAGCGGCAACGCCGAGGAATTCTCAGGTACTGAGGTTAAACCGCCAATATCACCATCTTTACAGGTGCTCGCCCACTGATTGATTTTCAACAAATCATCCAACAAACGCGCATCGATATGTGTCGCCTCGCTCATTTGCTTATCGAGTCGCCACTGGCACAAATAATTATTGCGCCCCTTTAGCAGCGCCAGTTTGGGCTCAATTCCCAACATGGCGACCAGTGCGGGTAAGTCTTTAAAAAACAACTGCTCTTGCAGATTTTTACTGCCCGTACTGACGATAACTTGCTTACCGCTTAATATCGCGGGGATCAAATACGCAAAGGTTTTACCCACCCCAGTGCCCGCCTCAATCACCACATTGCTCTTAGACGCGATCGCCTCACTCACTTGCTGCGCCATCTGCATTTGGCTTGTGCGCGCACTAAACCCTTGAATGTGCTTAGACAATACTCCATCGGGCAAAAATGCCCGTTGCACTTCGCCCGCGAGTCGGCTCACCGCAGCAGCGCCTTTTGAGGCAGCAGGCTTAGCCACTGTTTCTTTTGAGGGAGCATGCTTTGATGTCGGTTGGCGGGTGCGAGTCAAAGGGAGAATCAATCCTTTATCAAGGTGTTAGGGAGCGTTATAAAAAATGTGTAAGGCCACACTATAAGCTGCTGTGGGCTGCTGAGCGAGTGCATTGTGATGACTTTACTTAACAACAAGCACTGGTTAGTGCCGCAAGCCGCGGCCGTAAAAAATAGCGTTAAGCTTAACAGCTCGAAGCATTATGCTGATTTGAGATAAGACTACAAGTTAGCAAGGATAATTTCGCGGGTTCTTTCCCTCACGCCATACATGAGCCGCCATTTCAAGCTGTTCATTTTATGGGTCGTCAGTTTTGATACAAAGCTCCCAAAACAAAATACTTGAGTACGCGCAGCATTAATTGCCATTGTTTCCCCAGTGACTCGCCATAAACTCGTTGCTGAAGGCTCGACGGCGGCATATATGGATATATTCACGGCGTGTCACTGGAAAGTTTTTCTAAGCCACCCATTGTTAATTATTGCGAGTTTCATGGTGCTTCTTGGTGAATCACCAATTTCGCAACTAGGCTTAGTGTCTGTTTCCCCGCACAAGGAGTGTGATGATGCCACAGCCAAGGAGAACTCAAGTCAGTTTGGAAGATACGCCTTTTTATCACTGCTGTAGTCGGGTAGTTAGACGTGCCTATTTATGTGGTGAAGACCTTTTCTCTGGTAAAAATTACGACCATAGACGTGAGTGGGTAGAGCAGCAATTACTTAAACTGGCTCAGGTTTTTGCTATTGATGTTGCAGCATATGCAGTGATGAGTAACCATCTGCACTTGGTACTTTGTGTGGATATTTTCCAAGCCAATCAATGGAGTGATAGAGAAGTGCTTGAGCATTGGCATCAAGTATTTAAAGGCACTGAATTAACACAACAATTTGTCAAAGGGCAAGTTATTGAAGCCCATGACGTGGCTAACCTTAAACACCATATCGCCCTATACCGCAGTCGCTTAAGTGATATCTCTTGGTTTATGCGAGCGTTAAATGAACCTATCGCCCGTAAGGCAAATCAAGAGGATAACTGCACTGGACGCTTCTGGGAGGGCCGTTTTAAATCCCAAGCCCTACTCGATGAGGCGGCAGTACTCGCATGTATGACTTATGTTGACCTCAACCCTATCCGCCTCAACTGGCCACAACACCAGAAACCTCGGATTTCACCAGTATTCAACGGCGTATCCGTGCGGCACTAGCAGGCAAACAACCTCAAACATTATTACCTTTTATCGGTAATGAGCGGGACAATATGCCTAAAGGGCTGCACTTTGATTTACAAGAGTATCTACAACTTGTCGACGATACCGGCAGAATTATTTGCGATGATAAACGCGGGAGTATCAGTTCGAGCAGTGCTAGCTTACTGAGTCGCCTTAATATTCCGCCTGAGCATTGGCTTAAGCTCACTCACCATTTCGGACAGCTATTTAAAGGTCCCGTGGGTACTTTGCAAGAACTTACTTGTTACTGCGAACACCTTGAAAAGCGACGAAGGCACTATCGACATAGCTGCCAGCATTTAATGGCAGGCTGACAGAAGCAGAGATAATTTAGTGTTCAAATTGATTAATCCACCGCAGTGGAGAATATGGCTCGAACTTAATCCATCCAATTTCAGCTAAATATCGGCAAATGAATATAAAACGACCAAAAACCCCTCGGAAATGTGACTTTCAACCTCTGTAAAATACCTTTGGTAAATGCGACTTAGGTGTTGTAGGTTATGTTTCGCATCATGGGTGGCTTGGAAATCGGCTTGGAAATCGGCTTGGAAATCGTCACTAGCAGAGACTGCCATGGGCCGATATAAACGGTTGAATAGTCCAATGCTAAGTTTGCGTGATTATAATGGGCAAGTCGCTGAGGCGTTAACTGGTGTGAAGGCGATGAACAAAGTCATTAGACTGGGTATGCCCGTTCGACAGCAAGTTGCTTAATCTGCCAGAAGCCTTGGAATGATTACCTTATATGAAATGATTTAATCAACAACGCCGCTTGAGAGGACAAATTATTGATACAACTTGATGATCATATCGCGACACTGTCACACATTGTATTTTCTACTGATGACGTAGTTGAGTGGGGTGGTGTCTATCAGTGGCTTCATATCTCAGCATCTATTGAATCGGTATCTTTGGATACAATTAAATATAATCAAAGTTTCGGATGGTGTGCACCTGCTGATGAATTTGATCTGGCAAGAGATAAATTACTGCCTATATTTGCTACAAAATTAGCAATCTTCAATTTCGTGTGGGGAGCACTTGAATCTACGATAGATATAGTTAAGCCGCCTAAGAACCCCGATAAATCTAAACGAGGAAAAATTAGAGATACTTGCTTTTGGTTAAGTTCTTTTAATAAGTCAGAACCAATACCGGAGTTATTAACTCAAACTACTTTGTTTAGAGCTTTAGCCTTACAATCAATTGGCTATGACCGTGTAGAGAAACGTATTTCAGCGACAGATGAATTTGGCGCTACTGGTGTTGGTTTATATGGAGTTTATGAATTAAGAAATTTATTTGCACATGGTAGTATGGAGTTTCCATATCCAGATGGCGAAAACCTTCCTGTATGTGCCGAAATAGACTTAGTCGACTGCGCAACACGCATTGTTTTGTTTTCTATTCAATTGCTAATGCTGAAACACTTTCCGAATCCAGAAGATTATGAAGTCTTTGTAACTTCGGTTAGTGGGAATCTAGATGGCGAAACCAATTTATCTTATGCTCTGCGAGTTTGCCATTTGGAAGAAAAAGAGCTAGTAACACTTAAGTTTCAGATGTAACCACTTAACAATCAAGGCAATGTGTTACACCCGTCTGTTTTGATTTGTAGTTCGTACACCTTATTGCAGGCGTTAATCCATAGATATTTTAATTCGAAACTCACCGATTAGAGCTGAAAATCTAACAAGATTTTGTCCAAAAGTGTACTCAGTATGTTTTCAGCCTTAACAAATCGGCTTTTCTAAAACATCTATAACTAATTCTAAAAAATAGTGGCCACATAACCAATTGAAATAACAAATACAGTAATTGTTAGTGCTAGCTCTAGCCTTTTGAGCTTACAGACAACACGAATGCACAAAAGGTGCGCTATGGTGATTAGCGAGACGACCGTCCCCCCCATGGACGGGGCGAGCATCCAAGGACGGGCTGCGAGTCGGTGAGTAAATGCCATGGCAAGCCTACGTGAGTAGATATCAGCAACGCACCGCACAACTCAAGTTACGAATTCCCTGCACGACTTACCAACACATTTCGGTCCACTTTCAACATCCCCTCAACAAATATGCTCAATGGCTTTATTTAGCGATAACCACCTGCCTTTCACAAAAACGCATAAATATTCTCATTTAATTCAAAATTGCTGTTGCAAAGGCTCATAAAAGCGGTTAGTTTAAATCCACTTATACGGATAGACGTCCGTAACAACGCATTCAACGCTTTACTGTATTTCGAGCAGTTGAGCCAATAAAGTTTAATACCGAGAGAGTAAAATGAGCCCACTACTTAACGCTATCCACCACCATCACCACCATATGCGGTAGCCTTCGGACGCTCACTGCCGGAGGACTATATCCTTCTGGCGGACTGATTCAAGATGATCATAAACCCCTGGAAGGAATTCCGGGGGTTTTTTGCATTTAGGCGTTAATTTTGGTTTTAATTTTAATAGAAATTTTAGATATTTTATAAATTTTCAATACGTTAGCTAGAACACTTAACTAGAGACCTTAGCTAAAGCCCATTGAACGGCAAGGCGTATTAAACCGATTAAACAACACATTTTGAATCTTTTAATTTTGATACTTTTGAGCGAGATAACACTATGACTGAATCGAACCGTTTACGCATCGCCATCCAAAAATCTGGCCGTCTTTCTACTGACTCTCAGCAACTGCTAAAAAGCTGTGGTGTTAAATTTTCCATTAATGAACAACGCCTTATTGCTCACGCCGACAATATGCCTATCGATTTACTGCGCGTTCGTGATGATGATATCCCAGGATTGGTGATGGACGGCGTGGTTGATATGGGGATTATCGGTGAAAACGTGCTCGAAGAAGAACAAATCGAGCGTCAAACCCTGAACAAACCTGCAGATTGCCTCAAACTGCGTCAGTTAGATTTCGGCTCATGTCGCCTCTCGTTAGCCGTACCAACAGAATTCAGTTACGCCGATGCCTCCTCGTTAGAAGGATTACGCATCGCCACTTCTTACCCGAACCTGCTGCGCCGTTTTATGCAACAAAAAGGCATAACTTATCGAGACTGTATGTTAAAAGGCTCGGTTGAAGTCGCCCCACGTGCCGGCCTTGCCGATGGTATTTGTGATCTCGTGTCGACGGGCGCTACCTTAGAAGCCAACGGCTTATACGAAACCGAAGTGATTTACCGCTCTATGGCCTGCATCATTCAATCGGCCCAAACCCAAACACCGACTAAACAAGCACTCATCGACAAGATTCTGTCCCGCGTCAATGGCGTTATCCGCGCCCGTGAGAGCAAATACATCCTGCTGCACGCGCCAACCGAAACCTTAGATCAAATCGTCGCCCTGCTGCCCGGCGCTGAAAACCCAACCGTATTGCCATTAAACGATGATACTAACCGCGTTGCTATCCACGCCGTCAGTACTGAAGATTTGTTCTGGGATACCATGGAACAGCTGACTGCGCTCGGTGCCAGCTCAATTCTGGTGATGCCAATCGAAAAAATGATGGGGTAATGTATGGAAATCCTAACTTGGTCAACCTTATCAACCGCCGAGCAGAAAACGGCGCTGAAACGCTCGCCCTTAATTGGTGACAGTGGCTTAGAGCAAAGTGTTCGCGCCATTCTCGATGCGGTGGCGACGCGGGGTGATGCCGCCATTCAAGAATTTAATCAAAAATTTGATGGCTTCAATAGCGCTATGATTGGCGAGCTGCGCATGGGCGAAGCCGAAATAGCTGCGGCAAGCGCACGGGTATCGCCAGAGCTGAAAACAGCGATATCCAAAGCCATGGCGAACATAGATGTGTTTCACAGCGCCCAGCAATTTCGCCCAATTGATATGGAAACCGAGGCGGGAGTACGCTGCGAGTTACGTAGCGAACCGATTGAAAAAGTGGGTTTATATATCCCCGGTGGCAGCGCGCCATTAATTTCTACCGTGATGATGCTTGCCCTGCCCGCCAAGATCGCCGGCTGCGAACAAAGAGTATTGGTCAGCCCACCGCCGATCAACGATGCCATTATCTATGCCGCCAATGCCTGTGGGATCACTGAAATCTATCAAGTGGGCGGCGCGCAGGCCATTGCGGCACTGGCCTTTGGCACGGAAACGATTCCGGCGGTCGATAAGATTTTTGGTCCTGGTAATCGCTATGTGACGGAAGCTAAACGTTTAGTGTCACAGGATGGTCGCTGCACTGTGTGTATCGATATGCCAGCAGGCCCATCTGAGGTGTTGGTGATTGCCGATAGCGACGCCAATTGCGAATTTATCGCCGCCGATTTGCTTTCGCAAGCGGAGCACGGCCCTGATTCACAAGTGATTTTAGTGACAGATTCGCAAGCTATCGCGGATGGCGTGAATGACGCATTGACAAGACAACTTGCCGTCCTGCCACGTCAAGATATCGCGGCAACGGCGCTACTGAGCAGTCGCACTTTTGTTGTTGACGATATGCTGCAAGCCGCGCAGGTTTCTAATCAATATGGGCCTGAGCACTTAATCATTCAAACGCGCTTTCCCCGTGAGGTGCTGAAAAACATTCGCGCTGCTGGCTCAGTGTTTTTAGGCGCTTATACGCCTGAATCAGTTGGCGATTATGCCAGTGGCACCAACCACGTGCTGCCGACTTACGGTTACAGCCGCGCCGTATCGAGCCTGTCATTAGCCGACTTTAGCCGCCGCTTTACCGTGCAGGAACTCAGCGCTAAAGGCTTAATCGGACTGGGGCAAGCGGTCATGACGTTAGCCAGTAACGAATTGCTCGATGCGCACAAAAATGCCGTCGCAGTACGTTTAGCTAGCCTAGAGAAATGATCCGCTTAATGAGATGTGAGTGAAGAAAATGAGCCAAGTGAGCAGCATGGACAAGACAGCAGAACCCGCAGCATTAGCGTTAAATTTAGCCGAGCGCCTAGCGCGCCCTGAGTTACTGGATTTAACGCCCTACCAGAGTGCCCGCAGACTGGGCGGTCGTGGTGATATTTGGATCAATGCCAACGAATCGCCTTTTAATAATGTCGATACGGCAGCGCTCGATTTATCAAAATTGAATCGTTATCCAGAATGCCAACCGCCGCAGCTTATCAATGCCTACAGCGAATACAGCGGCGTGAGCGCCAGCAAGATAGTCGCCAGCCGCGGCGCCGATGAAGCGATTGAACTGTTAATTCGCACCTTTTGTATACCAGGCGTCGACAGCATTGCCTGCTTTGGCCCGACGTACGGCATGTATGCCATCAGCGCGAACACCTTTAATGTGGGCGTTAAAGCGTTAAATCTCAGTGCAGAATATGGCTTGCCGACAAGCTATGCCGAGGACGTTCGCGGCGCAAAACTGGTGTTTATCTGCAATCCCAATAATCCGACCGGGACTGTGATCGACAAAGCCATTATCGAGCAAGCGATCAAAGCCCTGCCCGACGCGCTTGTGGTCATCGATGAGGCCTATATTGAGTTTTGCCCTGAATACAGTGTGACGGATTTACTGGAAAGTTATCCTAATCTAGTGGTGCTACGCACCCTGTCAAAAGCTTTTGCACTCGCCGGCGCACGTTGTGGTTTTATGCTAGCAAACGAGGCCGTAGTCGAAATCCTTATGCGCGTAATTGCGCCCTATCCTGTGCCGCTACCCGTGAGTGAAGTCGCCACCCAAGCGCTATCAAGCGCTGGCGTTGCGCGGATGAAAGTGCAAGTTGCACAATTAAATGAGCAAGGCGCCAGGCTCACAGCGGCGATCAGCGCATATTGTTCAAAATCGAATAGCTCAGATTCTCGCGCCCGCGTGCTTAAGCCTAACGGCAATTATGTACTGGCTGAATTTGATGATGTCGCCAAGGTCGTGGCGTTACTGCAAGGCAGCGGTGTTGTCGCCCGCACCTACAAAGATCCAAGGCTTGCCAAGGCTATCCGCTTTAGCTTCAGTTCAAAGGCGGATACCGATGTGTTAGTGAATTTATTTGAATCGCAACGCACTGAGCAATCACCAGAAACGAATAATATGTAACTGAACATAAAAACTAATAAAACCAATAAAAAGCGAATGCCGCGCTGAAGGTAAAATCAGTTTAAGCATTAGCTAAACGAATTGAATTTGAAGGTAGAGCCATGAACCCACAATTTATCCCGAACGTTGCACAAAAAATTCTGTTTATCGACCGCGATGGCACCTTGATTGAAGAACCCGTCACCGACAAACAGGTCGATAGTCTGGCTAAATTAGTATTTGAGCCACAGGTGATCCCCGCTTTGCTCCGTCTGCAAAAGGCTGGATTTCGTTTAGTCATGGTCAGCAATCAAGACGGCCTTGGCACACCGTCTTTCCCGCAGGAAGATTTCGACGCGCCCCACAATATGATGATGCAAATCCTCAAAAGCCAAGGGGTTAACTTCGAAGATGTGGTGATTTGCCCGCACTTTAACGATGAAAATTGCAGCTGCCGTAAACCTAAGCTTGGGCTAATAAAAGACTATCTCACCCAAGGCTGTATCGATTTCACCCAATCAGCTGTGATTGGCGATCGCGAAACCGATGTGGAACTGGGCAATGCCATGGGCATTAAAAGCCTGAAATATCAACGCGACACTTTGGGCTGGAACGCCATCGCCGATGCGCTGCTCAATAAAGGCCGCACCGCGACGGTCGTGCGCACCACCAAAGAAACTGATATTCGTGTGACTGTGGACCTCGACAGTTCAGTCAAAGGCAAAATCGACACTGGCATTGGCTTTTTCGATCATATGCTCGATCAAATTGCCACCCACGGTAATTTTAGAATGGATGTGAAAGTCGATGGCGACTTAGAAATCGACGATCACCACAGCGTCGAAGACACGGCGCTGGCCATAGGTGACGCCCTGCGCCAAGCGCTCGGTGACAAACGCGGCATTGCCCGTTTCGGCTTTAGTCTGCCGATGGACGAAGCCAAGGGCGAATGTCTGCTGGATATCTCTGGCCGTCCTTTTATCAAATTCTCGGCCGATTTTGAACGTGAGCACGTAGGCGAAATGGCCACAGAAATGGTGCCACACTTCTTCCGCTCCTTTGCCGATGGCCTGCGCTGTACGCTGCATGTGTCGACCGAAGGCGATAACGATCACCACAAGGTTGAAGCCCTGTTTAAAGTGCTCGGCCGCGCGCTACGCCAAGCAGTTAAAGTTGAAGGCGATATTCTGCCATCGAGCAAAGGCGTACTTTAAGGCATCAGCATAAATCGTTTAAGAGGTTAGGATGCAACAAGACACTCTATTAACAGCTGGCCAGCAATTAACAGCTAGCCCGCAATTAACAGCAAATGAATCATCAGATGCTGAAACCGTCATCATAGACACGGGCTGCGCCAATTTAAGCTCAGTACGTTTCGCCTTCGAGCGTTTAGGCGCTAAGGTATTGGTCACAGACGATAAAGCCAAAATCAAAGCGGCAAAACGTGTGGTGCTGCCGGGTGTGGGCACAGCGGGTGCCGCCATGGCGTCCTTACATGAAAAAGGCTTGGTCGAACTCATCCAAGGCCTGACTCAACCTGTGTTGGGCGTATGTCTTGGCATGCAAATGTTGGCGGCAATTTCTAAGGAGCGCGGCGGCAAAGGTCAAGATTGTGAGTGCTTAGGCATAATCCCAACCGACATTTGTGAGCTGGATACGCAGTTACTCAAAGCTGAAAGCCTACCTTTGCCGCACATGGGCTGGAACCAACTTAAGCTCACGACAAACTCACAAGGCGCCAACAGCCCTAACGTTCACCCGCTGTTTGCGGGTATTGAAGATGGCAGTTATGTATATTTCGTCCACAGTTACCGCGCGCCGTTGAGCGAATTTACCTTAGCCGAATGTACCTATGGTGAAGGCTTTAGCGCCGCCATCGGCAAAGGCAACTTTATGGGCGTACAGTTCCACCCCGAAAAAAGTGCCGCCGTGGGCGCGCAAATTCTGCGTAACTTTTTACAGATGGACGAGTTAAAGATGAACAAAGCTCTGATGAACGAAGCTCTGATGCACAAAGCGCTGCGAAGCAACTCTGCTGATGGCCAAGCGGGTGTAAATAAGGCTGACCAATGAATAAATTACTCATCAAAAAACCATTTATTAATAAATTACTTACAAACAAATCAAGGATGTGAACCTATGATTATTCCTGCGATTGATTTAATTGATGGCAATGTTGTCCGCCTTTATCAAGGTGATTACGGCCAGCAGACCACCTTTGATTTAAGTCCTTTGGCGCAGCTGCAATCCTATGAGGCACAAGGCGCGAAGTGGTTACATATTGTTGATTTAACAGGTGCGAAAGATCCCGCTAAACGCCAAACTCTCCTTATCAGTCAACTCGTGGCGGGACTAAACGCTAATATTCAAGTTGGCGGTGGGATTCGCACGGAAGAACAAGTCACTGAATTATTAGCTATCGGCGTAAAACGCGTGGTGATTGGATCACTTGCGGTGAAAGAACCTGAGTTAGTTAAACAATGGTTTATTAAATACGGCAGCGAAGCGATTTGCCTCGCGCTCGATGTCAATATCAACCAGAGCGGCGAGAAAATTGTCGCCGTATCCGGTTGGCAAAGTGGCGGCGGTAAGAGTTTAGAATCCCTTGTAGAAACCTTTAGCGCGGTCGGCTTAAAGCATGCGCTAGTGACTGACATTAGCCGTGACGGCACGCTAACGGGCGCAAATACTGCGCTTTATCAAGAAATTGCCACAAGTTATCCCGATATCGCTTGGCAAGCCTCCGGCGGTATTGCAACTCTTGATGATGTGAGCGCCGTGCGTGACAGCGGCGCTGCGGGTATCATTATCGGTAAAGCCTTGCTTATCAATCAGTTTAACGTGGCGGAGGCAATCCAATGCTGGCCAAACGACTAGTCCCCTGTTTAGATGTAAAAGACGGTAAAGTAGTGAAAGGCGTACAGTTTCGTAACCACGAAATTGTCGGCGATATCGTCCCGTTAGCAGCGCGTTATGCCGAAGAAGGTGCCGATGAGCTGGTGTTTTATGACATTACCGCCAGCGCCCACGAACGTGTGGTCGATAAATCTTGGGTGAGCCGCGTGGCGGAGCAGATTGATATTCCCTTCTGCGTGGCCGGTGGCATTAAAACCATTAGCCAAGCCCGTGAATTATTAGCCTTTGGTGCGGATAAGATTTCGATTAACTCGCCCGCCTTAACCGATCCAAGTTTAATCTCGCGCCTGCAGGACGAGTTCGGCCGCCAGTGTATCGTGATTGGCATCGACTCCTTTTTCGATGCCACCAGCAACAGCTATAAGGTAAAGCAATTTACTGGCGATGAAGCAGCAACTAAGGATACGCAGTGGTTTACCCAAGACTGGGTTGAAGAAGTGCAAAAACGAGGTTGTGGTGAAATCGTGCTCAATGTGATGAACCAAGACGGCGTGCGCGGCGGCTACGATATCAAGCAGTTAAGCCTTGTTCGCGCTATCTGCGACGTGCCTTTAATTGCCTCGGGCGGCGCTGGAACTATGGCGCATTTCCGTGATGTGTTTATTGAAGCCAAGGTCGATGCGGCGCTGGCAGCGAGCGTATTCCACAAGGCGATTATCAACATCGGTGAATTAAAAGCCTATTTAGCGGCCGAAGGCATTGCGATTAGGCGCTAGCTATTGCAATTAGCCGCTCGCGGTTAATCGTGAATAGCGAGCTAATGCCACCTCTCGATACCGCGACAGTAAGAGCATGAGCAATCAACCTGAATATGTCGCTAAAAAGCATCAACAAATTAAGAGTGAACACTATGTCAACGCAAACAAACACTAAAGCGGATTTTAGCGAGCTGGATTGGGACAAACAGGATGGGCTTATTCCTGCCGTGATCCAAAACCATTTATCGGGCAAGGTATTAATGCTCGGTTATATGGATAAGGCCGCGCTGGAAAAAACCTTAAGCACAGGTGATGTGACCTTTTTCAGCCGCTCAAAACAGCGCTTGTGGACTAAGGGTGAAACCTCGGGCAATACCCTAAAGTTGGTGGCTATCGATAAGGACTGCGATAACGACAGCCTGTTAGTGCAAGTGATCCCCAACGGCCCAACCTGCCACAAAGGCACCGAAAGTTGCTGGTTAGATGACAATGCGCACCCATTTTTGAACAACCTCGCCAGCTTAATCACCTCGCGTAAAGGGCAAAGTGCCGATTCCAGCTATACAGCGTCTTTATTTGCACGTGGCACTAAACGTATCGCCCAAAAGGTCGGGGAAGAAGGCCTTGAAACCGCCCTTGCCGCTGCGACCCACGATAAGGAAGAGTTAGTTAACGAAGCCTCAGATCTTATCTATCACTTGCTGGTATTGCTTGAAGATCAAGACTTAAGCCTCAGTGACATCACAGCAAACTTGCTGGCAAGACATGAAAAGGCGCTGCAGAGCAAAGCATAATCTGCTCACTGGCTCTGATATCACGCTGGTCGCTTACATCTTGAAATGCCGCACACTTAAGCCAAGTCTGCGGCATTTTTTATCTTGCCATAAATCTAGCTAACTCCTCTTTCCTTCCCCTCGTTGACCATAAACTGAGTGTGAGTTAGGCATATCTTTCAGCTTAGTCACATGACAAAAAACAAACAAAATACTGTTGTAATGGTTGACAAGTACACCTCAACTCCCTATGGTAGCCTCCGTTGCCGTTAGGTTATTAAGGCAAGGCATGAAAACACTTATCCGTTTTTACTCAACACACGCTAAGGCAAGTTTTATGTGTTTCACAGCATTTTATACTCCCTATCTGTAGCCGCAATGGGTATACCCAAGCTACCTGAAGATACGAGTTCCAGCATCTTCAGATTGTTTGTGCATAGATAGGCTCCCTCGCCTGACCTTCCATTGTGGCCATATCCTTTCGGATCCGCTGAGCGCCACTGTCTCATTTGCTTAAATCATTTTGTGTTTGAATCATTTCACATTGAATCGAATCAAAATATTTTAAGACAGTGACTTTCGGATCAAATCTTTAGCTCTTTTTCATCCGACACGCTTTTGAGATTATGTTATGACACAGAATAAAATTTTCGGCAGTTTGCTGCTTATCGCAGGCACCACAATTGGCGCGGGTATGCTGGCTTTGCCTATCGCATCGGCGGGACTTGGTTTTGGCACGTCCTCCGCCATCATGTTGATCCTGTGGGCGCTAATGGCCTACACGGCACTGCTTATGGTGGAAATCCATCAATTCGCCCCCAGCGATGCCAGCCTTAATCACTTGGCGCAACGCTTATTGGGTCGTAAGGGCCAGTTGATCGCCAATAGCGCCTTGATGTTTTTACTGTACGCCCTTTGCGCCGCCTACATTGCCGGTGGTGGTGAGCAAGTGAACCAAAAGCTGAGCACTTGGCTCGGGTTAAGTTTGCCACCGCAGGCGGGCGCCATCCTGTTTACCCTGCTGATTGGGGCGATTGTGGGCATGGGAACTCACTGTGTGGACCTTATCAATCGCGGTTTGTTTGCCCTTAAGCTATTGGCATTACTGCTTATGTTGGCCTTGTTACTGCCGCAGGTAGAAAGCCCACATTTGCTCGAACTCCCACTCAACCAAGGTTTAATTATCACGGCTATTCCGGTGATTTTTACTTCCTTTGGTTTCCACGGTTCGATTCCATCAGTGGTGCGTTACTTAGGGGTTGAGGTGAAAGCCCTGCGCAGGATCATGCTACTCGGCTCCGCTTTACCACTGGTCATTTATCTTTTGTGGCAAGTAGGTAGCCAAGGTGTACTGAGCCAAAGCCAATTGCTCGAAAATCAGAGCTTATCGAGCTTTATCAATCAACTAGCGAGCGTACTGCACAGCGAATACTTAAGCAGCGCGATCAGTTTGTTTGCCGATCTCGCTCTTGCTACTTCGTTTTTAGGGGTGAGTTTAGGCTTGTTCGATTTTATGGCCTCGACCTTAAGACGAGAGGATGATTTTTCTGGTCGTAGCCTGACCGCTGCCATCACCTTTTTACCGCCCTTAGGTTTTGCCCTCTTCTACCCCCAAGGTTTTATCACTGCCCTAGGTTACGCAGCGATTGCGCTGGTGATCCTCGCCATCTTTTTACCTGTGGCCATGGTGTGGACACAGCGCCAGACGAGGGACGCGGCCAATATGCCGACGGGATATCGGGTCGCGGGCGGCAAGTTTGCCTTAATGCTCGCCACACTTTGCGGAATAGTGGTTATCGCAGCGCAGATGTTTAGCTAGCTCCAATTCACTAACCAAAAGTTAGTTAGCCCTATTCGCTAGCTCGAATAACAGATTAGGTACAAGAGCCTGTAAAGCTTCAACTATTGACAGCAGGCTCTTGTCTATTCGATGATCCTTTCACATTAGTCAGCTAAGCCCTTGAGTGTTAAACTGCCTCTGATGCTCGTGCACGCTGCGACAGCGGCTAAGAAGACGGCTCCTAGAGTCAGTGACTAAAGACGGTTACTAATGTCAGTTGCTAAAAAAGTACCTCAGCAAAAATACCGATGCAAAGCAGGCGTGAGTGTATTTGTGCAATGCTAAGGCACGAGTTTGATCAGGGCTCAGTGAATAAGGAAAGAAGTCGAACCCAATGCCAATCCACAACAAGCCAAGCCGTAGCAGTGCTTCTGATAGCGAGACACCTCAACACGAGGCAACGGAGACATCCGCTGGCCCTCACAAAGGTGCTGCAGGTTCTGGAACGTATGCCACTGTAGCAACACAAAGCCGCCGTAAATTCCCCCTGAAAAAAACCTTATTGGCGACCAGCTTAACGGGCATCTTGGCGGGCGTGGCGTTAACTGTTTGGATTGTGAATACCCAGGCTGAAAAACTGATCATGCAGGCGGCAAACTTTGCCCTCGTAGGCATGGACAGCGAACTGATTGACATTGAATTAGGGGAAAGTCAGTTAGAACATTGGCGCATTACTTCTGCCAATCTTAGGGTGCATGACAGCCATATCACGCTTAATGATGTGAGTATCCAGCTAAAACTTGACTGGCCGCAGAGCTTTGCCGAGCTGAAACAGTTCAGCCAAATCGCTTACCTCACTCAAAAAATCACCCAAATCTCCACAGGTGATATTGAAGTCGAGTTAGGGCAATCGCTATTTTTACCCAATCGAAATGCCATCGATGAACAAGGCCCTGCCTTGGCCTTAGATATCAAATCATTACCCCTCATCGATATCGGTAAAACCAGCCTTATTCTTAAAGCCCACCATCTCAACACCCAAAATGATTTACCCGCCTATCGTTTGGTGATGGACAAGTTGAGCCTTAACGGCGCGGGGGAAATCAACAGCGAGTTTAGCCACGAAGGTGAAAGCATCGCCACACTCAAAGCCACACTCGCAGCTCAACAGTGGCAACTGGCAAGTCAAATTACACTCGCGCCGCTGCTTACAAGCTTGCATCAAATCAGCCTGAGGCAAGCGCAAGACAGTGTGCTAAGTCCGTTAACTAAACTTGATAAAGAGTGGCAAGCGTTAGCGATTGATCTGCAAGGTCAATTAGTGTCCGACAGCCGTATTACATTAACTTCGGGCGAGCTTATCAGCCAGCACCAGTTAATTGATCCTAAGCTGACTTTTAATAAGTTGGGTGCACTAGAACTTGCGCCAAAACCCGAGCTTGTGTCAAAACCTAAGTTAGCATTTAAGATTGCTGGACATTTAGCCGAACTTGACCTAAGCCTTGAGCCCTTTACCTTAGCTATGAGTCCTAATGCCGCGCAGCAACAGCGATTGATGCAGCTGCTCGATGAGACGCTGGCTAAACCTTTAACTCAGTCTCCATCCAAATCAGCAGCCAAGCCCGCTTCGGAGCAAGTGCCGGAACAAGTTGCAAGTCAAACAGCAGGTCAAATCGCTCAGCTGCTGTCAGGGCTCAAAAGCACTGATGCACCAGTGGGGATCGCGCTGACATTAAGTGAAGCCCTGCATTATCCGCTGACTCAAATCCAGCAAGATGCACAGAGTCAACCGCTTAAGAATGAGCCGCTTGATAATAAGCCGCTTAGGTTCAAACTTCCCCGTATTGAGCTAAAAACCTTAGGCAGTAAACTCGATACCCAAATCGATTTGGCCAATGTTGAAGTAGTCAAGTCCGCCGAAGCGCTGTCCTTCAACACAGATTGGCGCCTTAACGCTAAGCAAACCAGCTCACTGCAATTATCTGAATTGTGGGCGAATATTTCCCAAGATCTCAGCTGGAATAGCAGCCAGTTAACCACTGCGGGCAAATTGAGCTTCAATCAAACGCCAAGCTCAACCGACTGGCAATTCATTACCACGCCTATCGGCGCTGCGACCCAAACACAGCAAAATGCCGGCGACACGCTGCAGTTCACTGTGGGCGAGCTTAAACAGCTCAGCGCTCAAGATAACAATGCAGCTAAACATGCCGATGTGAGCCTTGGCAGTATCACAATAAATGCCCTTGCGCCGCTTACCGTCAGATCGCAGCGCAAATCAAATACCAGCTCAAGTATCAGCTCAGCACAAACTTCAGTGCCCGCGTCCGATACTGCAAACCAATTCACACTGGCCTTACCGCCTTTGACCTTGGCTCTGGAGCAGCTGCATTTTTCGCAAACCACACAGACGGTTGTTACTGAAACGGCTGTTGTTGAAACAAAAAAGGCTGAAACAACTGCTGTTGAAACGAAAGTGACAGAAGCTAGCGCTGACAAAAGCACAAACACGAGCATCACAACCAAAACCGATATGAGCGCGGGCAGTTTCTCGATTGCATTCCAAAAAGCCATGTCATTTGAGTTTAAGCCCGAGGTCGAAGCCCCACTCGACTCGTTGCTCGCAGCCACTTGGCAAAATCAACTCGCATGGCAAGCCAATCAGCTCAATATCGAAAAGCAACTCAGCAGCAAAGGTCGCAGCCGCAAAGAAACCGTACTTAAGCTGGACAAGTTATCGCTGGCACAAAGCTTAAATTGGAAAAATAACACGCTCTTTGGTGATGAGCACTGGCAAGTGGGCACGGTTGAGCTGCAAAGCCAACACAAGCTGAACCTTGCCACTGCGAGCAAACCTCTAGTGCTGACGGGTCAATGGGTTGTCGACACTAGCATGACCGAGGCGCTGTCCTTGCTCAATCAAACCCAGCCCTTGCCTGCTGAGCTTAATGTCACGGGTCATAACCAATTACAGGCACAGTTTAATTTAACCCAACAGCGCGATCAGACCCAATTTGCCATGCAAATTACCCAGTCGATGACCGAACTTGAAGGTTTTTATAAGGACACCACCTTTGAGGGGGGAAAACTGCAGGCGCAATGTGAGTTTACTTGGGGTCAATCTCATAAAAAACAGCAAGATAAAGGCTATTTTAGCAGTCTCAGTAAGCTAAATTGTCCGCAGACACTGATGACCTTTAACCTGTTTGATCCTGGCTTTCCACTGACCGATATCGAAGTGGAAGCCGATATCGCCCTTGGTAAAGATGCCGAGAAACTGCCCGACAATTGGATACAGCAACTCACAGGCTTAAGTGACACAGATGTTTCCATGACCGCCAAAGGCAAAGTACTCAGCGGCCAGTTCCTGCTACCAGAATTTAATCTGAAATTACAGGATAAATCCCATGCGTATCTGCTGCTGCAGGCCATGAGTCTGGAAGAGGTTCTGCGCATTCAACCGCAAATTGGCGTCTATGCCGATGGCATATTCGATGGCGTATTACCCGTAGACTTAGTCAACGGCAAAGTGTCGATCACAGGTGGTCAGTTAGCCGCCCGCGCCCCAGGCGGCTTAATCGCCATTTCGGGTAATCCGGCGGTTGAACAGATGCGCCAATCCCAGCCATACCTAGATTTTGTCTTTTCGACGCTAGAACACTTACAATACAGTCAATTATCGAGCAGCTTTGACATGGACCAAGCCGGTGATGCTAAGCTACTCGTCGAAGTGAAAGGCCGCAGCCAAGGGGTTGAACGCCCTATTCACTTGAATTACTCTCATGAAGAGAACATGCTGCAATTATTTAGAAGTCTGCAAATTGGTAATGACTTGCAGGACAGAATCGAAAAATCAGTGAAGTAACAAGGAAACCTCAGTGAAGATAATTCAATTACAGCAAGTTAGCCTAGGTGCCCGAAGCGCGATCGTCGCATTGTTCGCACTCGCCGCATTGCAGGGCTGTGCGCCCACAGTAAAAATAGAACCGCCGGATAAACCTATTGTGATCAATCTCAATGTGAAAATTGAACATGAGATACGGATCAAAGTGGATAAGGAATTAGATCAACTCTTGTCAGACGATAAGCTGTTCTAATTGATTAAGAATTGAGGAATCACCATGAAATCAATCCGACTAAAAACAAAGTTATTATTGCTATTAACCCTCAGCGTCTTAAGCCTCAGTGCTTTTGCCATGTCACTTCAAGACGCTAAATCACAGGGCTATTTAGGCGAACAAGCCAACGGCTACTTAGGATTAGTGCAAGCCAATCCCGAAGCCAAAGCCGTGATGGACGACGTAAATAACAAACGTCGCGCCCACTACGAAACCATCGCCAAGAAGAACAAACTCTCCCCCGCCGACGTCGCTAAACTCGCCGGCGAAAAAGCCATAGCCGCCACAGATAAAGGCAACTATGTACAAGATGCCAAAGGCAAATGGATTAAAAAGTAGTCCGCTTTTTAAGCCTCTAGCGCATAAAAGCAAAACGAATAGACATAAACAAAACGCCTGCAATAGCAGGCGTTTTTGTTGATGGAGTTTGATTAAGCACACTCATTCCAGTGACACGCCGTCCTGTTACCTAATAAAATCATCCCTATAGGCTCATCCGTGACATCTACGTCAAAAACGATCACTTACGTGATTGTGCTTAATCACATCGACAAATCCATACTGCTCATCGGATCGGGTAACCTCATTCAAACACAATATCCAATTTGAACTGAAAACGCCACACGTTGACAGTCTCTCTCAAGCGTGTGTCATCTACGTAACTAAATCAGCACGTAAAGCCTTAACATGTCTTTATGCTGGATGCTATTTTCAAAAATAGGTTCAGGATAGTTGAGTAGAAAATAGTCCTTTACCACTGACTCAACGCGAAAGCCAAGACGTTGATAATATGTCAGTTGATAGCCAAATGTGCCTGTGCCAAGCTCAACCCTTTTTATGCCTTTCATCGGTAAATTAGCTAGAGCGAATTTCAATAATTCAGAGCCTATACCACGACCTTGATGCTCTGGATATACAGAAACATTGTAGATCTCAGCAAGAGTCGAATTCTGAGATTTAACGGCGCAAACACCAAGTATTTGGCCTTTATCTGACGCAGTAAAACACCAAGAGTCAGATAAATACGTTGTAATGCTAGCTTCTGAAGGATCAGCTTCGAGCAGTAAGTCTATCGGAATCTCGCTACTTTTGACTTCGTTATATTCCATCTTTCCACCAAGCAGATAACAATTTATTACCCAGACTCCTCGTAAAAACCTAGCAAGAAATAGTTAGGTTTCGAACATTCCGAATAAATAATTTAAATAGGACAGCAACTTAGCATCTATCCCGATGATTTTTCAATCACTTTGTTATGTAGAAGTAACCGAGACTTTATATACGAGAAACTGATTAGCACAGTATGTAAATTAACGAATACCCAAAAATAGTATTATTAATACATTAACTTTGCCATAAACAACAAAGCGATATTATTGCTCGATATTATCCATTGAAAAAACGAAAATTTAAAACCGTCGTCTAATGCAAACTCTCGCCTTTTGAACCTCCAGACTACGCAAATGCTAAAAGGTGCGCCATGGTGATTGGCGAGACGACCGTCCGCTCCATGGACGGGGCGGTCGAGCATCCAAGGATGGACTCGCTGCGAGTCGACGAGTGAATACCATGGCAAACCAGACTATGTAGTAAGTTTGATAGCAAAAGCCGAGTTGAGAGTAGTAAGACCTCACGAATTATCATTGGATAGCATTAAATAGAAAGGTGTCGAAGATTCACGTGACTAATCTTAGGAAAAGGCTTTCTTAGCAGAAAAGAGTACGGATAACGCACTAACGCCATGGGGATTTGAGCGAATTATCGGCAAGTGGTTAATAGCAAAAAGCAATCGTGATGTATGGCTAATGTTAGAGATTAAAAACAAATGATGACTATTAATCTACAACCACATTATGCCGCTACCACGTGGCGCTGTGCACGCAGTGGGTGTAAGCGATTATGCATCACTTTAATGGTTTCAAACTGCACCATAGTTTTCGCGCCCGACAAAACACATTCGGGTGACAATAACATCACTAGCGCGGACTGTAGGGTATTTTCAACTACGAGGGCGAGCACTCTTTGCTTTTGGCATTTAAGCTCAAAGACTTTACCCACATCGCTATAAACACAGACATCACTGGTATCAAAAAACCATGATTTTGGCATTTGCGGTGTCAGCATAAAATGGGCTGCGGTGGCATTGAGGGCAATTTGAACAATTGCAGCATCGGACAAAGACAGGGTTTTAGGTAATCTATCGAGTAAGCTCATATAGAATTTGGCGTGCGCAATATTAAATTCCATGCTTGATAAGGCATCTGGAATGAGTAATTTTGCTTTATAAGACGTCAGAAATTCTATCTCGGAACCTAACGATACGCCTAAAACACCATACGAATCGTTATATTTCCATTGCCAATCTTTTTGTGGCATTAATAACATAACGGTGACCCAATATTTGAACACTGGGACATAATAGTAGATATTTTATCCAATATCAAAATAAAAATAATAAAATACAAATTATTTAACAGTTACTTAGTCGATCTAATATAGGATCTTAACAGCGATCCAGGGATCCTTTTAGATCGCTGTTGGAGAATAAGATCTTATTTTAGATCGTTATATTGATCTTAAGATCATTATTTTAAGCGGTATGCATTCACAATTTCTTTAATTAACTTCGGACCTTGATAAATAAAACCCGAATAAATCTGCACCATAACGGCGCCCGCATCAAATTTGGCCAAGGCATCTTCGGCACTATTGATGCCGCCCACGCCGATGATCGGGATCTGCCCTTTCAAGCATATCGCTAACTGCTTGATCACTTTGGTGGACAGCTCTGTCAAGGGTTTACCGCTTAAGCCGCCGCTTTCATTGGCGTTGGCAAGACCGCTAACACCATCACGCGTTAAGGTAGTATTGGTCGCAATTGCGCCATCAAATTTGTTTTTAATCAAAGCTTGCGCGATATTTTCAATTTCTTCGATGGTTAAATCTGGAGCAATTTTAAGCGCGATGGGCACGTATTTTTTATGCTTTTCGGCCAGTTCAAGTTGCTTAGTTTTAATTGCGCTCAATAATTCATCTAATAGATCGCCATATTGTAGCGATCGTAATCCTGGGGTATTGGGTGATGAAATATTCACCGCAATATAAGCCGCATGGAGATAAACTTTATCCATACAGATCAAATAATCGTCTTTACCTTGTTCTACTGGTGTGTCTTTATTTTTACCAATATTGACGCCAACCATAATGTCGGTCTTTTTAGCGATCAAATTTTTGACCAGATTATCGACACCTTTATTATTGAACCCCATGCGATTAATAATGCCTTTGGCAGGCTTTAATCTAAATAGACGGGGTAAATCATTACCGGGTTGTGGCCTTGGGGTCACAGTGCCCACTTCAACATGACCAAATCCCATCGCATGAAAGGCATCAATCGATTCGCCGTCCTTGTCCATACCCGCAGCGAGTCCCACTGGGTTAGGAAAAGTCAGTCCCATAACACTCACGGGAGCCGGTGCAATCGTTTGTCCGTATAGACACGTTAGCGGGCTATTGGCGGTCATTTTTAGACTGCCTATAGCAAGATGGTGAGCTCGCTCAGGATCCATCTGAAACATGACTTTCTGTGCGATTTTATAAAACATGTACTTTCCTCGACCTAAAAAAAGCCCCGGCGATCGCCAGGGCTTCTGATTGTTATAATAAGTTTACTTTTGGCCTTCGCAGTGAAGGATCAGAAGGTTAAGTTCACGTAGGGCGACAGAGAACTTAGCAAACTCATGGCTTTGCGACGTTTTGAAGTCAGCTAGCATGTGGAACCATCTTTCCAATAAGCCTTGATTGATCTCAATCCACTGAGAAATCACGCTTTCGGCATCACAGGTTGCACTGCAGGTTCTTAGTACCACTGAACTTAATGCACGTTGTTGCCAATCCAACTCTTCCCTAAAGGCGGCACGAGCCAGTGCTTGCCAATGGTTAGCCACTGGTTGAGCGCTGATCTGTTCTAAGAACCAGTGCAGCTCAACGCGGGCGCCGAGTTTGAAGTAAGTTTCAGCCACTAGCGCAACTGTCTTATCTTCTGTTTGGGCAATTTGGGCAATGTCTAAGGCAGAGAACAAGGTGCTCATGTTAGCCACAATGGTTGCCACAGCTTGTGGTACGTTTTCTTTGACCAAAGCATTGATCTCAGATTGGATACCTTTAGCTTCTTCTTCAACCAGATATAAATGAACATTGTCTTTAATTTGTTCAAATACTGGTTTGAAGAAGGCAACAGTCTGTTCGATGCTACCAGTGCGGTTACGGTGACGGAGGAACCAGCGGCTAGCACGACGCATATTGCGGCGTAACTGATGCAGCATTTCACCTTGAACCACAGCAGGAACTATGCCGTTTAAGTCAGTGATCGATTTAGTTAATTCAGCTAAACCAAATACTTCGCGGGCCATAGTGTAGCAAATTGCCGCGTCAGCAACTGAGGCACCAGTCTCATCTTGCATACGTTGAACAAAATTCAAGCCCATGTCGTTAACGAG
Source organism: Shewanella sp. DAU305 (assembly GCF_026802235.1). NCBI lineage: Bacteria > Pseudomonadati > Pseudomonadota > Gammaproteobacteria > Alteromonadales > Shewanellaceae > Shewanella > Shewanella sp. DAU305. The sequence goes on along the minus strand of NZ_CP113808.1, from coordinate 2,638,095 downwards.
TTCATTGGCGAGTGAGGTCGCAATGATTTCGCCACGCAGTGGATGGGTTGCCATTTTGTCGCTGTATTTTTCCTGAAGTTTTTTCGGGAAATAGGCAATAAGCAATTGGCTTAACAGCGTATCTTCAGTGATTTCTGGCGTCACTAATTGCTCTTTCAGCACCATCTTCGCATAGGCAACCAGTACTGATAGCTCAGGACGTGTTAACGCACGACCACTGGCTAAACGCTCAGCCAATTCGTCGTCAGACGGTAAGAACTCTAAGGCTCTGTCTAACTTGCCTTCTTTTTCCAGATACTGGATAAAGCGGATCTGCTCTTTTAACTGCTCAGCACCACGCACTTGAGTCACAGAGATAGTACGCGTTTGATCTTTACAGTCTTGCAGTACGATGTGGCCGACTTCTTCAGTCATTTCTTCCAGTAAACGGTTACGTTGTTTCAACGTCAGTTCACCTTCAGTTACCATAGCGTTCAGCAAAATCTTGATGTTCACTTCGTTATCTGAACAGTCCACACCACCAACGTTATCCACGAAGTCAGTGTTGATACGGCCGCCGTTAGACGCATATTCGATACGACCTAACTGAGTACAACCTAAGTTACCGCCCTCGCCGACTATCTTAGCGCGCAGTTCGCCACCGTTGACACGCAATGCATCGTTGGCACGATCGCCGACTTCAGCATGGGTTTCGCGTGCAGATTTCACATAGGTACCGATACCGCCGTTCCAGATCAAATCAACTGGCATTTTCAGCAGTTCTTTCATCAGCTCAGTTGGGGTCATAGAGGTTTTCTCTGTGGCCAACATTTGCTTAATTTCTGCCGATAATGGAATTGATTTAGATGAACGTAGGAAAATACCGCCACCTTTAGAAATCAACTTGCTGTTGTAATCTTCCCAGCTTGAACGTGGCAGAGCGAATAAACGCGCCCGTTCATCATAACTTAATGCCGTATCCGGATTTGGATCGATAAAGATATGCATGTGGTTAAAGGCTGCAACCAGTTTAGTGTGCTTAGACAACAACATACCGTTACCGAATACGTCGCCCGCCATGTCACCTATACCTAAACAGGTAAAGTCTGTAGTTTGGCAATCAATACCGACTTCGCGGAAATGACGCTTAACAGATTCCCAGCCGCCTTTGGCCGTGATACCCATTTTCTTATGGTCATAACCGTTACTGCCACCCGATGCGAATGCATCACCGAGCCAGAAGTTGTATTCAAGAGAAATCGAGTTCGCGATATCAGAGAATGTCGCTGTGCCTTTATCGGCTGCTACTACTAAATATGGGTCATCTTCATCGTGACGAACCACATCCAATGGGTGGACGATTTCACCGTTCAAAATGTTATCGGTAATATCGAGCAAGGCACGGATAAAGATGCGGTAGCATTCTTGACCTTCGGTGAAGAAAGCTTCACGGCCGCCTTCGGTTGGCAATTGTTTACAAACAAAGCCACCTTTAGCCCCCACAGGCACGATCACAGTGTTTTTCACTTGCTGTGCTTTTACCAGACCTAATACTTCAGTACGGAAGTCTTCACGACGATCTGACCAACGCAGACCACCACGGGCCACTTTACCGTAACGTAAATGCACACCTTCAACCCGTGGCGAATAAACGAAGATCTCGAATTTCGGCAGTGGACGTGGCATTTCAGGGATCAGTGAAGGCATGAATTTAAACGAGATATAACTCTTAGATTCGCCTTTAGCATCCTGCTGGTAGAAGTTGGTACGCAAAGTAGCGTTAATCAAGTCTAAATAACGACGAATAATACGGTCATCATCTAAGCTAGATACTTCGTCTAAACGTAAATTGATCTGTTCCATAAACTTGCCCAGAGTACGGGTTTTCAGTTTAGGGTTAAATTTACGGATAAACATCTTCACCAACAAATCAGCGATTTGTGGGTAACGACCGAAGGTTTCTTCGATATAAGACTGACTGAACGTCGCATCGATTTGACGCATGTATTTGGCATACGCGCGCAGTACCGAGACTTCACGGCCCGTTAAGCCTGACGCCAGAATAATACGGTTGAAACCGTCATCTTCTAACTTCTTTTGCCACACTTGTGACAGTGCAGTTTGGAATCTGTCTTGGCTATCGGCGATGTTGTCTGTATTCACGACTTTAACTGTCATCAAGAAGTCTAAGATCCAGAAGGTAGAACCGTCTGAGGTCGTGACTTCATATGGACGCTCGTTGATCACGCGCAGACCAAAGTTTTCCAGCATTGGCAGTACGTCAGAAAGATGAATTGGCTCATCTTTATGGAATAGCTTTAAACGCACTTTGTTGTCGTTCAGCGCCGCTTCTTGCGGTTGATAGAACAACATGCCGAGCTTGTGTTCGTCATCCAGTGCTTCGAGCTGTTGCATGTCAACGACGGCAGAGCTTGGTAATACGTCTTCTTTATAGCTTTGCTCAAACGCATTGAAATAACGCTTAGTCAGATGAGTGCCGGCTTCTTCACCGAGCGCACTGTTAAGCGCAGTGCTTAACTTATCTTCCCACGAACGAGCCGCTTCTATTAAGTTGTTCTCTATGGCAGCCACATCTACATCCATATTATTGTTATCAACTTTGACTATGTAGTGAGTGCGGGCTAGCGTCGACTCGGAGAAATAAGTCGTAAACTCTACATCTTCTTTGCTGTTAAAATGCTGGGCCAGAATACGTTGAGTATCTTGGCGGAGTTTAGTGTTGTAACGATCCTTAGAAACGTACACTAAACAGGATAAGAAACGGCCAAAGCCATCTTTGCGTACAAAGAGTTTCAGCTTGTCTCTGTCTTGCATTTCTAACACGCCATGGGCCATGTGCGATAAATCATCAACATTGGCTTGAATTAGCTCGTCACGAGGTAAATTCTCAAGAATGTTTAGCAGGGCTTTATAGTCGTGTGAACGTGGGGTTAAGCCTGAACGATCTAACACACGCTGCACTTTTTCGTTCAGCAGTGGGATTTCACGTGGGCTGCGGTTATACAGGTTTGACGCATATAAACCGATAAATCTATCTTCACCAACCACATTGCCTTTCTTATCGAAACGCTTGATACCGATATAATCGACATAAGCTGGGCGATGTACACGGCTCTTGGCACTGCTCTTAGTCAGGATTAACAAGCTGTGATCTAAGGCTTCTTTGCGGGCGCTATCGGAGAAGCTAGATAGCAACAAACCTTGCTCAGGTTGCGCTTTAGTGTGCTTGTTCATCAAACCTAAACTAGAGGCGATATTAGGCACTAACTCAACGTCACCTTCGACACGATTCAAATCGTATTGGCGGTAACCTAAAAGCGTAAAGTGATGATTATTCAAGTAAGTCAGGAAGTTAATCGCTTCTTCTAACTCTTGCTTATCGCCCGGGAACGGACGTTTTGGCAATTCCTTGATCATCTCACCCAACTTGGCAGACATGGCTTCCCAGTCATTGACAGATGAAGCAACATCGGCAAGCACAGACTGAATTTCGCGCTCTAATGCTTTGATATCGACTGTGCTGCTTTGACGGTCAATTTCAATCAAGAATACGGCGACATGTTCAGTGCTTTCTGGGCTCTGATTAAGATAAGTGACATTGGTCACACCGCTATCTGAACGCTCAATGGCCAGCGGAGTGTGTAACATCATGTGAGCAGTAATACCCATACGATTCAATGCCATACCAACTGAATCTACCAAGAATGGCATGTCAGGTTGGATAACTTCAATGATCGAGTGGGTAGATTGCCAGCCGTGTTTGGCCTGGCTAGGGTTGAACACTCGTAGGTGAGTGTTACCTTTTGGCGTTTTGTTCAGGGCGTTCCATAAACTGAGAACCGCACCGTATAAATCACTGTCATTACGCGCATTGAGATCGTCTTTCGACATGTGGGCATAAAGGCAGGTGGCGAACTGTTCAACTTGCTTGGCTTGTGAATTAGGGACTTTAGCGTGAATTAAACTGACTACATTTTCAAGTAGTACTGAAGGCATTGCATCTTTCAAGGCCATGTTGCTGTTTCCTTAAGCGTCTATGGCAGCGCTTTTTTCATTATTTGGATGCTTCGGCTTAACGATCTCAGATAAATTAATGTGATCTGGATCATCGCGCGAAGTTTATTACTAAAACCGCTGTATTTCGAGGAAAATTTTAGTGGTACATCCTCTTGAAATCCAGTATTCGCGTAAACAATGAATGACAAATGACCAAACAATCGATAAAGCAGACTAAGTATTCAAAAACAAATGGGGAGCTAAGCTCCCCATTTGTAGACCCTACTTAGGTTGGCGCCAGAAAACGGCGGCCAATGCAGGAAGGATAATTATGGCACCAAGCATATTTACCACAAACATGAATGTTAACAATATTCCCATGTCCATTTGGAATTTAAGTGCCGAGAAGAACCAAGTGCTGACACCAATCGCCAATGTGAGGCCAGTAAAGATCACCGCACTGCCCCGTTCGACCAACGCCTCATAGTATGCCTGTTGCACCGGCATACCGTTCGAGAGCTTAGACGACATGGTAGAGAGGATATAAATACCGTAATCCACACCGATACCGACACCCAGCGCAATAACAGGTAAGGTACTGACTGCTAAGCCAATATCCAGTTGCGTCATCAAGGCTTGCGCCAATGTTGACACCACATATAGCGGGATAATCACCGCCACAGTCGCTTTCAAGGATTTAAAGCTGATTAAACAGAGTACAAACACGGCACCATAGACGTATAACATCATAGGTAATTGCGCTTCAGCTACTGCTTCGTTGGTTGCGGCCATCACGCCCACAGGACCCGATGCCAGTTTAAACTGCAGCTTGTCGTTATCCATTTTCGCGGCGACGGCTTTCACCTTAGCGACCACAGTTTCTATGGTTTCTGCCTTATGATCTTTCATAAACAGATACACAGGCATGACAGAACAATCGCCATTTAACAAACCAGAGGTCGTCGGAATTTGGCCAATGGCCTGCACTAAACTCGCGGTCGTGCGCGGCAGCACTTCCCACCTTGGATTACCTTCGTTAAAGCCTGCGTTCACTTTTTTAGCAACCGACGCCAGACTCACAGTCGACTCGATCCCAGGCGTATTACGCACTAACCATTCAAACTCATCAATTTGAGTCAGCACATCGTGGTAAGTACAAGCCTCGGGCGCCGCCTCAACAATCACAGTCATCACATCAGTAGTGATGGAGAAATGATCTGTGATGAAGAAGGTATCGAGGTTATAGCGCGAATCTTGGTGTAACGCTGGCGCCCCGCCCTGTAAGTCACCAATCTTCATCTGATTGGCTTGTTGCAGACCGGCAAAATACAACACCACAGTGGCAATAATCACCACTACAGCGTATTTAGGCGTCGCAAAACGTGCTAAGAAACGCCAAATCGCTTCAGTGCGAACTTCTTCAGCCGTCGGCTCTGCGGTTTTATTGACTTTGATTTCAGTAAAAGAAATCACCAAAGGCAACAGGATAAGGTTAGTGAAAATGATCACGCCCACACCGAGTGACGCCGAAATCGCGAGCTCGCGAATAATTCCGATATCAATCGACAACAGGGTAATAAAACCAACAGTATCAGACAATAATGCGACACCACCTGGCACTAACAAACTGCGAAATGCCGAAGCCGCCGCCGCTTTGGTGGTTTGTCCATCCATCACGCGGCGCCTTACCGCGTTGATCATTTGCACCCCGTGACTGACCCCGATGGCGAATACCAAAAACGGCACCAGAATCGACATGGGATCAAGACCAAAACCTATCACAGTCAATAATCCAAGCTGCCAGACCACAGCGGTTAAACTGCAGACGAGGGGTAAAACGGTCAGAATGATCGATTTAGAGAAGAGGTAAACCATGATGGCGGTGATTAAAATGGCGATCACAAAGAACAGCAATACGCCCTTAGCACCATCGGCCACATCCCCCGCCATCTTGGCAAAACCTATGATGTGAATTTTAACCTTGTCAGTTTCAAACTTGCCCCTAAGTTCTTTTTCGAGCTGCGCCGCAAAGGCAATGGTATCTAAGGGTTTACCTGTTTGTGGGTCAAAATCCATTAACTGCGCCGACACCATGGCCGCACTGTAATCGTTAGCAATTAATCGACCAACGATGCCCGCTTTTTCAATATTATCGCGCACGGTTTCGAGCCCAGATACTGAGGTCGAAAAATCCGCAGGAATAACGGGCCCGCCAGCAAAACCATCTTCAACGACTTCGGTAAACCGAGTGGAAGGCGAAAAAATCGATTTCACCTGCGCGCGATCAACCCCAGGTATAAAAAACAGCTGATCGTGCACGTTTTTTAAGGTATCAAAATAGTTCGCATTAAAAATATTGCCGCTGGTGTCTTCCACCGCCACCATAATGCTGTTGGCGCCACCAAAATCTTTTTGATGTTTCAGGTAGGTCTGCATATAACTGTGGTGCAGTGGAATGTTTTTTATGAAGGCCGCATCCATTTTGAGTTGACTGGCTTGAAAGCCTAAAAACAACGTCAAAAACACAAAAATGCCGACGACCCACGCACGATTGCGAAATAAAAATGACTCAAATCCGTTGACCAGTTTTTCTAACATCTTCTCGGCCCTGTTATTGTAGTTTTAAAATTTTATGGCTTAAGAATAAACAGCCCTTGGCTGCCGGATAACCACATATTCCCTTGATTATCCTTCGCAATAGAGACTAAGTTTTCCCCTTGGCGACGAGTGACAATACTGCTGGTATCATCCCCATTCAGCTTAATCACTATCCCTGCATTGCCCACGAGATAAACCGCATCGTCCGATACTGACATCGCCCCATTGATTGAAGATTGCACGGGCAGTTCGATTTCATTCCACTGGCTTAAACTCACGTCAGCTTTGAATATATGACCGCGAAGGCCCATCACATACACGGCATCTTTCGTTTCAATGGCATTAAACATAGAGCCATCGTAATCAAAACTGGTACGCGCAAACGTTTGGCCTTGATCGCTTGAAACGGCAACTAAACCCAACTCGCCGACCAGTAATAAACGTCCGTCAGTCAAGGTTAAAATACGATTAAAGTGCGGCAATAATGAAGCGCGTGCGCTCACATAGGCTGATTGATCGCTGCCTTTCAACTCCGCTAAATAGGACACATCTTCTTCGGCTAACAGCTCTTCATGGAATTCGTCGCTCCAATGGGCGCCACCATCGTTGGTGCGATAAAACAAACCGTAAGCCCCAATGGCGATACCCATTTTTTCATCTAAAAAGACCACATCGAGGAATGGCTTTTCAATCTCGGGCGAATGCATCTGCTGCTGCCAAGTTTGACCGCCATCCTGAGTATGTAAAATGGTCGCATCATGGCCCACGGCCCAACCGAGTTTGTCATTAAGGAAAAACACTTTGGTCAACTGCGAGCTCACGGGCGTCGCCACTTGATGCCAACTGCCGTCATACACCAGAACATGACCGCGTTCACCCACAGCCACTAACCCTTTGCCCACGTTGGCAATATCTAAAATCAAGGATGAAGCCGCAAGCGGTTGAATTTGAGAAAAAATCGGATCAGAGGGGGTTGCAGATAACGTAGAAGGGAAAAAAGCGCCACCGAAACTTAATGCAGCAACACACTGAAGGATGCGAAACGACATACAAACTTCCTTAAACTAATGAGGGGCGCAGAGCGCCCCTTTATTTGTGGCGTATTAACGGATACCTTCGCGACGCAATGCATCGGGGGTAAAGTTAGCTTCAGTCAGTTTGGCATCGAAGTTATACATACCACTTTGGTTGTCTAAACCCATGGCGAGATAACGACGGGATTGCAAATCATGGAAGACTTCCAGCGTGTCCCATTGAGTTGGCACTTCGTAGTAGTTCAAGCCATGTGCAACAGCCACACGATACAGCTGATCACGGTTATCGTAGAGATCGGCTATCGACACTTGCCATGAATCTTCGTCAAGGTACATATCGCGCACTTTGTAAATGTGGCGCATACCGTCTTTCAACGTCGCCTTCACTTGCCATACGCGGTGTTTTTCCCAACGAACATACTCAGGATTAACATGCCCAGGTTTTAAGATTTGGTCATATTTCAGCTTGTCTGAGTGCAGTTTGTAATCGTTGTACGGGATGTAAATTTCTTTCTTGCCAACCAGTTCCCAGTTATAACGCACTGGAGAGCCGTTAAACATGTCGAAATCATCCGTCGTACGCAGACCATCAGACACTGTACCCGGTGTATCGAAAGCGACGTTTGGCGCTTTACGGACACGACGTTGTCCTGTGTTATAGGTCCAAGCTTGGCGTGGCAACGCCTCTTGATCCATGGTCTCTTTTACCAATAACGCAGTACCCGCTAAACGTGCTGGCTGAGTCACCACTTGCTTAAAGTAGAACAACGTATTGCTGGCTTTAAGCAGATCTAAAGTCATTTCTGGACGAGAATATTCGAAGCGAATTTCCTCTGAGGTTTCCACTAAGCTATAGCTACCATCGGCCGTTGGTGCAGCTTGGCTACGGGAAGTCTCGATATCGACCCCGCGAAAACGCAAAATGTGGTTCCAAATCGCTTCTAAACCATTTGCTGGGATCGGGAATGGAATACCAATAGCAGCGCCAGAAATACCATTGCCCTGTGCAATCAATTCTGCACGTGTCGCGTTAGCTTTGGTTGCGTCATAGACAAACTGCGGCACAGAAGCGCTACGGCGAGTCTTATACACATTCATCTTGTAAGTATCAGGGTAAAGTTCGAACAACTTCATCTGACCCGGTGTTAAAAAGTCTTTATATTGCGCTTTGTTAGCATTGGTAATGGTGAATTCAATCTTATCCTCAGGGAAAGGATCTGGGTGATGCATCCCTTTGGTATAACCCGCCACAGGCTTAGTGATACCACCATCCCAAGCCGGAATAGAACCGTCAGCATTACCTGCTTTTTCAGCACCTAAAGGGGTGAGCTCATTGCCAAGTTTAGCCGCGTCAGCCTCTGATACCTTAGCCATAGCGACTGGCGCTACGAGTGCAAACATCACCGCACTCGCCAATATCGTCAGTTTCTTCATTGTTTGAGTCCTTTTAGATCGAATACTTGATATTGAATGAAACATAATCACGATCTGCCATCGCATTCGTCGTACCGACACCGCCAAAGAAATTGTTATAGGAGATATCTGCACCCCAACGGTTTTGATAGTCGAAGTTAACGCCTAGCGCGACAGACTTGCGTCCTTCCGTGAACAGAAACATAGGATCCGGAGTAATACCGTCAACGTCATGGGAGAAAATGACCCGTGGCGACATATTGACCCCAGCAAAGACGTTGTTGAAATCCGCTTTTGCCACTAAACGGTAGCCCCAAGCAAAGTCAGTTGGGAACGGGTTAGTTTCAGGACCATTGTGCAAGGCTTGAATGATGCCAGGCATATCTGGATTGCCGCCAGAACGTGACGTACCTGGGCCATTGAGACGTAGCTCATCGAAACCTGGCATATCGTGGATCCACACACCACCCACTTCGGCCAACATAGTTAAGTTATCTAAACCTAAAGTTGGACCAAATAGATGGGTGAAAGTCACCTGCGCCTGTGTGGTATCAAGGCGGATAAAGCCATCGACGGTTTCACCCGGTTGAACGTCTTTAATCTGTGAAATACCATCAAGATCGGGACGAAGCCCCGCATTGGCTAACTGTTGTGGCATACCGGCGAACAGCAACTCAACGTCATCAATCTGCAGTGGCTCATCTTGACGATGGGCAATCTCACCCGCGACAGACGTATCACCAATCAAGGTGTTGAAGCTGAAACCGTAGAGTTTAATATCCTCTGGATAGACGATTTGCGCCTTAGAGAAGCTCTTCAGACTAAGCAGCAATTCACGGTTGATGTTGCCCGAGTTTTGACCTACCGTCGCCAAATCAGATAACAATGCACCCGTGCTAAAGTCGGCAGCAGTACCACTGATCAGTGGACGACGACTATGGTAATTCATGAAATAGAAACCAAATTCCGTTTCACCTAGCTCAGGCGCGTAATAACCCAGCTTGATACCGTATTGGCCATCATTGCTTGGTTCTTCTTCATCCTGCACTAGGGTCACTTTCGTTGGGTAGGCTAAAGCCATAGAAACCAATTGCTGCGTCGGAATAGATTGGCCGCTGGCGATCATGCCCGCTAAACGCTCATATTCTTGCATCACAAAATCTAAGTTTATGTCAGGGTTAGCGTTAAAACCAAGCTGAGCGTTTTGAGCATAACCACCAAAACCGGCAAAATCGTTAGTCGCAAAAATGGAGCCCGGAGTTGGGACCCAAATAGGTTGCCAATCATATTGATAGAATGCTTCAACCGTTAGCGAATCTGTCAGGCCAAGGGATGCCCACACCATACCTTGCGGTCTAAACGCTTCTTTTAACTCAGCACCAGGTGCGTTAAGAATGTTCAAATCCACGGCGTTAATTTCACTGATCCCATGGGCAATCAGTGTACTTTCACCCCATGACACCACTTGATTACCAACACGAATAGATAATGGATTCGCACCCTCATTCAAATCGAAGTTGGCATAGACAAACGCATCTAATAAACGGATATCTTTACATTGTACTTCTGAAGCGCGGCTATCTTCGCAAGGGTCAAATTCTTTACCCGTGATCGGATCGTTGTAGTCATAATTGCCATCGTTCAGTTTACGATCATAAAAATACATACCGCGGGCGAACAAACCGTAGTTTTTGTATTTCAACGATAATTCATGCAAACCTTTGACGATCTCAGACGTAGTATCGCCTTGAGAATAAAGTAAGTTACTTAAGTCATTGTTACTGGAATACGACCCGGGCTGGGCCCAAATCTCAGCAGAAGTATATTTTGTATTGCCAAATGCGCTGTAATTAGACCAATCGAATTGGGGTTGATTTACCTTACCAATTTGACCTTCCCAATCGCGCGCCCCAACACGCCAGCTCGCACCAGCAGTCCAAGTTGAGTCAAATGTACCCTCAACCTCTCCCCAATCAAAAGATATTGCATTAACGCTTGGGATCATTAACAAACTCAATGCCGACGCCACCCCCAAAGCAAGCGCCGATTTGTTAAAACTATTTTTAACAATTTTCATTTTAGCTCTCCGTACCCTGCTGGATTCTTTGTTTTAGGAATTACAACCAACATCTTGTTAGCTCACAGGTAACATCATTGTTACAGTAATTAATCCCCTTGGGCAAGGCGCAGTTAGAGAAAATTTTCTAAAGAATTAAGCATGTAGACACATTTGTGCCAGCTGTTGAAAAGGTGGGATTTAAATTAGAAAAAAGCGGGAGAGAAATAAAGCGGGGAAAGACATCAAAAAATCATATAATTCATTAACATATTTAAAAACTAAATATCACAAACCGAACCTAATAATCAGCCGACCGTTTAAAGTAATTACTCTAAGCGTTAATAAACAAATTTAGACTAAACTCGATTTAATGAAACAAATTGTCCCTTGTCATCTAAAACCAATTTGAAATAGCCGTGAATGCCATTTTCGGTTAAAAAACGTCTGAAATGACGACCATTAATCCACAAAATACGTCCTTGCGTTTCGCGAACCTCAACTTTATCAGCAAGCCCTTGATAATAAGGTAAGAAATCTCGATAGCTGATCGTTAGTTTGAAATACAATTCCATAATATCAGGGCGACATATCTTGCCGCCCTCCTCCTACAAATCGCTATTTTTCCAATGCCTTAGAGACTTTTTCGTACATATCCTTAGATAAGTCAGGTAAAGCCAAAAGTTGCCCTAAACAGGCTTTTATTAAGGTTTGACGGCCTAAGTCGAATTTATGGAACTGGATCAATGGCGTCACCATGCGCGCCGCAACCTGCGGATTGAGCTTATTAAGGGTCATTAAGCATTCAGTTAAGAAGGCATAACCCTTACCGTCTTGACGGTGGAATTGGTAAATATTCCCCGCCGCAAAACTGCCCACTAACGCGCGCACTCGGTTTGGATTACTCATACTAAAACGCTTGTGCTGCTGTAATTGACGCAGACGTTCAATCACATCTTGCGCATTACGAGTCGCTTGCAACATAAACCATTTATCCATTACCAATGGCGTGTCCTGCCAACGCAGCTCAAATGCGGTCATCAACTCATCGCGACAAGGCAAATCACCCACATTTGCCGCAGTCAGTGCGCCGAGGGAATCAGTCATATTGTTGGCTTTATCGAACTGAGAAATGACTAACGCTTCTGCCTCATCCGACACTCTTGCTAGCCAAGTTAAACACTGATTTTTAAGCGCTCTTGCCTGCGTGCTATCGACTGATACCAAAGAGCGATAGAGCGCGATCAATTCATCTTCAGAGTGTGAAGCAAGCTCTGTTAACACAAATTCACGGGCCAAGGCTAACGCATCGAGATCAACGCTCTCTGTTTGCTCAATCAAAGCAGATGCCGTAGGTATGGCTAAGATTTCGGCAATCAATGCAGGGTCAAGTTCAGTGTCTAACAATACGCCTTTAAAACTATCGCGCACCCGGGGATCGAGCGTCATCGCTTGTTGCTGTTGTAAACTCGCCACATTTTGCCAAATCGCTTGGCTCACTAAGGTCACTGAGGCTTCCCATCGCGCCACTTCGCTGCTGGCAAAACGCATCAAGTGAACCAGTTGATCCACATTGAATCGATATTGCAATTTAACGGGCGCGGAGAAGTTTTGCAGTAACGAAGCCACCGGTTTATGACTTAACCCCTCAAAGTTAAACACTTGTTCCGCTTGAGTAAAGTCGAGAACTTCATTCACTAAAGAGTGGCCCTTGGCATCTAAGAGTTCGATGCTGAACGGGATATGCAAGGGGGATGCACAGTTCGCTAAACTTTGTTTAAGGGTTAATTGGTAAATGCCCGTTAGCGCATCGAAACTGTCCATCGCAGTCACAATCGGCGTGCCCGCTTGGCTATACCATAAACGGAATTGGGTTAAATCCACGCCACTGGCATCTTCCATTGCCGCCACAAAATCATCGCAGGTGACCGCTTGGCCATCGTGGCGATTAAAATACAGTTTCATCCCCGCTTGAAACTTTTCTTCGCCGAGCAAAGTGTGCATCATGCGGATCACTTCAGCGCCCTTGTTATACACAGTGACTGTATAAAAATTATTCATCTCAATCACAGATTCTGGACGAATAGGATGGGACATAGGGCCAGAATCTTCGGCAAATTGTTGATTCTTGATCACTTTAATTGCGTGAATTCGATTCACAGCCCGTGAACCTAAATCGGAGCTGAATTCTTGATCGCGAAAAACTGTTAAGCCTTCTTTTAAACTTAACTGGAACCAATCACGGCACGTCACGCGGTTTCCGGTCCAATTATGGAAATACTCATGGCCTACAACCGATTCAATACCGTGATAATCCTCGTCGGTAGCCGTTAACGTATCTGCAAGCACATATTTAGTGTTGAAGATATTTAAGCCTTTGTTTTCCATCGCTCCCATATTGAAAAAGTCGACGGCAACTATCATGTAAATATCTAAATCGTACTCGAGGTCAAAACGACTCTCATCCCATGCCATGGATTTTTTCAGCGATGCCATCGCATGGTGTGCTTTATGTAAATTACCTTTATCAACGAATACTTGCAGGATCACTTTACGGCGACTGCGGGTAATGAACTCATCTTGCAACAGATCAAAATCGCCAGCGACTAAGGCAAACAAGTAAGCCGGTTTTGGAAACGGATCTTGCCAGCAAACATAATGGCGACCGCCCTCTAATTCGCCTTGATCAATCAAATTACCGTTACTCAGTAAAAACGGGAATGCGGCTCTATCGGCTTCGATGCGCACAGTATATTTGGCTAATACATCGGGACGGTCGAGGAAATAAGTGATCCGTCTAAAGCCCTCAGCCTCACATTGCGTGCAGTAGGCACCATCGGACATATACAGGCCTTCAAGGCTCGAATTGGCCTCGGGATCGAGCTTAGTGACGATGTTCAGCTCAAACTCATCAAGCGCCGTTTCTAAGACTAATTGACCCGCGCTAACATGGTAAGGCACAGCCTCCCCGTCAACCGTCAACGAGATCACAGTTAAGTCTTCGCCATCCAACACTAAGGCTTGGGTATGCTTAGAAGTGCGTTTTACCCGACTTATCGCCTGCACCTGAGTCTCATTGCCCGCCAGATTAAAGGCTAAGTCGATCGTGTCTATCGTGAAGAGTGGCGCTTGATAATCTGTTAAGTATTTTGCTTGAGCTTGTGTCATTTCGATCCCTTTAACGCTGATCTAAATAAGAAAAAACGCGCCATAAGCGCGTTTTGATATTGGATAAATCGACTCGACTAGCGCCTACTTAGCACTAGTTTTAGCCAGTTTTTGCGCATCAGCCATATCTAAAGTGATATAAGCCGTTTCATCTAAAAATGCGTCTGGCAATTCGGCGTCGTCTTTAATGTCTTCCATGGATTTAACTGGTGCTAAACCATTGGCGACTCGGCGCTCGTTCGTTCTATCGAGGACTTTCTTCTCATCGGCTTCGCGGGAGGCAATGCGCTCACTTTCAACCAGAGAAACTGTCTTCTCTTTGTGGTGCTTTTTAAAGTCGGCAATATCTTGATTGATATAAGCAAACTCTACACTGCTTTTGATGCGGTTAAGGTGCTTGGCCTCAAGGCTAGTCACTAACTGAGGCGTCACATCATTGAGCGTGCCATATTGCGCCATTGGCACTTTATCCCAAGGCAAGGCATTTTTCTCTTCAGCTTCGCCGTACTCACCTGGCTCTAACGCACTTGGGTAAGCAATGTTTGGTGTCACACCTTTAAGCTGTGTGCTGCCGCCATTGATCCGATAAAACTTTTGAATTGTGTATTGCACATGGCCAATTGGCTTTTCATACATATCGTAGATACGGCCTAAGCTCTTATGCTGCTGCACTGTACCTTTACCAAAGCTAGATTCACCAACAATCAGCGCGCGGTCATAATCTTGCAATGCGGCAGCAAAAATCTCAGAGGCTGAAGCACTGTAACGGTCAACCATCACAGCCAAAGGGCCCGCATAACTGGTTTTACCATCGTTATCACGGTGCGCAGACACACGGCCATCGGCATCACGAATTTGCACCACAGGGCCCATGTCGATAAAGAGTCCCGTCAGCAACACGGCTTCTGTTAAGGCACCACCACCGTTACCTCTAAGGTCAATGACTATGCCTTCAACTTTGGCTTCGTTTAACTTCACTAGCTCTTTTTCAACGTCCTGTGACAGATTCATGTAGAAACCAGGAATATGGATCACACCGACTTTGCGATTAGCGTACTCGCCGTCTTTAGGTTCAATCACCTTAGAGGTTGCCGCTCTGTCTTCAAGACGAATTTTATCGCGTACTAAGGTAACGTCGAATGGCTTAGCATTCGAACCGCCTTTCTTCGGTAAAATTTGCAGTACGACTTTACTGCCCTTAGGCCCTTTGATCAGATCAACCACGTCGTCTAAACGCCAGCCGATCACATCAACAATTTCACCGCCCTCTTGACCGACGCCGACAATCTTATCTTCTGGCGACAGTTTTTCGCTGCCAGCCGCAGGGCCGCCAGCAATTAAGCTTTTAATCACAGTGTAATCGTCTTCAAGTTGCAGTTGAGCACCAATCCCTTCAAGGCTTAAATTCATTTCCATTTGGAAACGTTCAGCATTGCGTGGTGACAGGTAACTGGTATGCGGCTCAATGCTGCGTGAGAAGGCATTCATCACGCCTTGGAACACGTCTTCACTGTTGGTTTGAGTCAAACGTTTGATGGCGTTGTTGTAACGCTTTTGCAGGATCTCAACAATTTCAGGCCATTTTTTACCTGTGAGTTTCAGATTTAGCGCATCGTATTTAACACGTTGACGCCATAACTCATTGATCTCAGCTTGATCTTTTGGCCATGCCGCATCATCACGGTCGTACTCATAGGCATCGCCAGGGGCGGAGAAGTCCATCTCTTTATCCAGTAGGGATAAAGCATAGACAAAGCCTTCATAACGACGCTTTTGGACGATATCAAACATTTTATAGGCAGGCTCAAGTTCACCAGAACTGAGCATGTCATCGAATTGGGTAGCATAAGGTTTAAAGCTATCGACATCCGCTTGGGTTAACACATTGCGGCGATAGTCTAACTGCTGCAGGTAACGGTCAAAAATTTGCGTAGAAAAGGCATCATCAAGATTAAATCTATGATAATGCGAACGAGTGTATAAGTCCGTTACCCTTTTGCTCGCGACCTTATGTTGCGCTTCCTGCTTGAGAGTGGGTAACTCGCTGATTTGAATCGTGGGTGGTACGGCCCAAGCCGAGAATCCGACAAAAACAGTGGCGATCGAGGTAGCCAAAGTGAGTTTTCGCATCAACAAGTTACTCCGTTTTAAAAAATGATTACAGCAGGATATGTTCTGCTCTAACTTTAATCGTTAGGCCACTATCAAGCTGAACATGAATATCTTCCTTGTTAATATCAGTAATCACACCGGCTACGGGTGTCATACCTAACTTAACATTGACGCGTTGTTTTTTCGTTAAATCAGTCAATTGTGCTTGGACATAATTTACGACTGGCGCTGCAGCTTTAGGCGCAGGCTTAGCAGGACGCTCAGTTTTAGCACGTTGAGGAACAGCCACCTTTTTAGGTGCTTTCTTCGCCGCAGGCTTAGGTGCGAGTGCTGCACGTTTCGCTTTCGCTTTATCCTGACTTTCTTTCAACATGGCTTGAGCATGGTCAATGTGCTCTTGCTCTAACTCGCCGCAAGGTTCGCCATCCAGATTAACGCGTTGTGCGCCCGCTTTAACGCACTTTAAATAGCGCCAGCTGCTGGTGTAACGTCTTAAGGCAACTCTGAGCTGAGTTTTACTGACTTTAGAATCATCAGCCAACCTTTCAGCCAAATCTTGAAACAATCCGATTTTTAATGGCTTAGTTTCACCTTCAGCAATAAAGCACAAAGGAAATGTTTCATACAAATACGCCAAAATTGCATTGGTGTCGGTCAACTTTTCTGTTGATTCCATCATTACTTCCACAGTCAAAAAGGGACATCGATTCGAGGTGATATATATCAACTTCTTACGTGTCGTTTATCTTCGTTAAACTCAATATTGAGTCAACGTACAAATTAGCATCCTAGCCGCGTTTACTAAAGTTAAAAAAAATATACCTTAACAAATTTTTACAGCTCAAAACACTAAGCTTATTCATTGCATGCCAATCAAACCAGCTTAATGCGTGCAGGCGCATATTATAAGGCGCACGCCACCGATTGCGACTATGAATTATGCGTTATTGTACGCAAATTAATCAAATAGGCAGTTTTCAAAACTTTTAACCAGTAATTCCAGCCCCTTTTGGTCATCTTCATCGAAACGATCGAAGATTGGGCTGTCAATATCGAGCACGGCAACCACGTTACCTTGAGCACAAACTGGCACAACGATTTCAGAATTACTGGCAGAATCACAGGCAATATGGCCATCAAATTGATGAACATCGGCCACTCGCTGGGTTTGATTGGTGAATGCCGCCGTACCACACACGCCTTTTCCTAACGGAATACGTGTACAAGCCACTTTACCTTGAAATGGGCCTAATACGAGTTGTTCGCCACGCATAACGTAGAATCCCACCCAGTTCAGCTCAGTTAAATTATCATTGAGTAAGGCTGAAAAATTCGCCATTGCCGCAACAAGGTCGTCTTCCCCTTCCAACAAGGCCAAGGCTTGACGGTTAAGTGACTCATAAAATTTCGATTTCATTACATTTCCTAACAATTTTATTCTGCTGCTTCGGTCTTTTTAGCCGTTTTTTTCGCAACAGGTGGATTCGTTGGCGTACTATTAACCTGAACGACACCTTTAAGCAAGTTCGTCAGCTCATCTTTATTGTTAGCAAAATAGAATGCGAGCTTTTCGCCCACGCTTTCATCTATACCTAAATCAGCTTTTTGAATGAAGGGGATAAGGTTATCGGCGATATCGAGCATCTTATCGTAGGCATCAGCCTCCTTCTTAGATGTGAATGTCATCTTTTCAACCCCTTCTCTGACCACGACAAACTGTGTTATTACTGCCATGACTGCCCTCGCACTGTTTTTATATACAGTAACTAGAGTGACATAGATTGAACTTGTGATGCAAGTGTTCTGATTAATCTGATATTATTAGCGTACTTTCGTTGCCAAGATTATAAAGCGCTAGACTGTGCAGAACGGCTGATTAGCACTACACTTTGCACCGATCTCGCTGTTATTACTCCTATTTAGGCTAATATATATTTTTATATGCATGAAAACGCAGCAGAAAATTCAGTAATCCTTTGTCGTTCCTGCGATTTAGCAGTCCGCAAACGTGCCTTGCCAAGCGGTGTCAGAGCCCTTTGCCCCCGTTGTAGCACTGCACTTTATGACACTCCATACTGCTCTGTAAATGGCATGCTCGCCCTATGTATCTCGGCATTAGTGTTTTATTTTCCAGCCAATTTTTTACCCGTACTTGAAATTCACTTTTTCGGCAGCATTCGCACCACCACGGTTTTTCAGGGCGCGTTTGCGGTATTTGACCAAGGTTATTGGGTTGTTGGTTTAGCCGTACTTGCCGCCGCTGTGATTGGTCCAGGCTTATTACTGTTATCGATACTGACGCAGATTTTGATAGTTAAATGGGGACTGAGTCGTCTTTTTTGGCGTAATTCATTAAAGCAATTATTGAAATTTCATGGCGTATTGTCGCAGCTCACTATGCTGGAAATTTATGTGATCAGCTTTTTGGTTTCATCGTTCCAGCTTTCTGATTTTTCGGATATTTATTTTGGTATGGGCACATTTTGCTTCACTATGTTGTTTCTCGTGACTTTGTTTCTGCAAAGAGAGTACGACTTAGAGCACATGTGGACTTTATTGGAAGGTCATCGCTGATATGAAGCAACAAGGTAAAGATATCGGCCTGTGTCTGTGTAAGGTCTGCCGCCAGCTCAATAGTAGTGACCTCACCCACTGCCAGCGCTGTGAAGCTGAGTTGCAGGTCCGGGACTATTCTAGCCTGCAAAAAAGTTGGGCTTTGTTGATTACCGCTGCCATCTTGCTGGTACCTGCCAACATTTACCCTATCACTATGCTTACCAACCAAGGGCAAGTACGGCACGACACCATTTTTTCGGGCATTTTGCATCTAGTGCATTCAGATATGTTGCCCATTGCCGTGATAGTTTTTACTGCCAGTATTTTAGTGCCATGGATTAAAATCATCGGCTTATCCATTTATCTGTGTGCGATCAGCTTTGATATTCCGATTTCAAAAAAGAAATTGATGGTGGGTTTTCACATCATCGAATGGATTGGTCGTTGGTCTATGCTCGATTTATTTGTCATCTCAATCACAGTGGCATTAGTGAATATGGGACAACTACTCGACGCTAAACCCGCGCCTGCAGCGACCGCATTTGCCTTGGTTATTCTGTTAACTCAGTTAGCCGCAAAAGTGTTAGACACTCGTTTACTCTGGGATCGATTGGAACCTCAAGATGACACAAATTGAATCGCCGAAAGTTGTAAAGAAAAAACTCTTTTCGCCCATTTGGCTACTGCCTATTGTAGCGTTGGCATTGGGTGCGTGGCTGGGCATTAAGAGCATTAAAGAATCGGGCGTTGAAATTCAAATTCACTTTCCGAGCGCCACTGGGATTGACGTAGGTAAAACCTTAGTCAAATACCAAGGCTTGACTGTCGGTAAAGTCAAAGACATAGGAATAGATGAAGATCTCAAGGGCGTAAACGTTAAAGTCATGATGGACTACCGTGCTAAGCCTTTCTTAAATAAAGAGACCCTCTTCTGGCTTGTCACCCCTAAGGCCAGTATCACAGGTGTTGAAGGTTTAGATGCGTTGTTCTCAGGTAACTACATCGCGATTCAACCGGGCAAAGGTAATGCGTCAACCTTCTTCGAGGCTGAACGCCAACCGCCGCCGATGCAAATCGGCTCAGAAGGTGTAATGGTCGAACTGACCTCAGACAAACTCGGTTCGTTGGATGTTGGCTCGCCAATATTTTTCCGCCAAATCCCCGTGGGCAGTGTGGTCAGCTATCGTTTAGATGGCAATCAAAGAGTCATCATCAGCGCCTTCATTCAAGAGCAATACGCGCGATTAGTGAAGAAAAACTCTCACTTTTGGAATGTCTCCGGCGTAAAAATTGATGCATCACTGACTGGAGTTAAAGTCAGCTCTGAGAGTTTGGCATCCATTCTGGCTGGCGGCGTGAGTTTCAGCTCTGACGATAAAGCGGATATTGCCAAAAACGGTGACATTTTTTCACTTTATGATTCAGAAACCACAGCCCTTGGCGGCATAGAAATAAACCTGACCATGGCTGATGCTAACGGTGTCGACAAAGGCACTCGCATTGTTTATCGCGGCATCAATATCGGCAGCATTTTAAGTAAGCAACTCACCGCCAATGGCGTAATAGCCACTGCTAAGTTTGAACCTCAATACGGTTCACTGTTAACTAACGACGGGGTGTTTTGGCTTGAAGGTGCCGATATTTCCCTCTCAGGCATTAAAAATCCAGAGCGTTTACTAACGGGCAGCGTGATCAACTTCCTGCCGGGTATTAATACTAAAACGGCGATGCCAAGCAGTTTTGCCTTACAAGCCAAAGCGCCTGATTTACTGCAATCGAAGAAGCGTTTCTTGACCTTAACCTCAGCCGAAAACATGGGCATTTCAGCGGGCGCCGAAGTTCGCTTCAAGCAAATCCCCATTGGCTCAGTGCTTGCGGTTAAGTTAACCAAAGATTTATCGGCGGTGGAATACCAACTCGAGTTACAACCTGAGTTCACTGGCCTAATTCGCAGCGACAGCTATTTTGTCCCTGAGTCAGCATTAACAGTAAAAGCATCACTAGACGGCGTGTCAGTCAAAGCAAGGGACTTTACGACGCTCACTCAAGGTGCAGTTAGCTTGATCCAAGGCCACAGCGATACACCACTCGCCGCCAACAGCGCCCTCACCTTGTTTAGTTCTGTGGATGCCGCGACAGCCTTCTATGATCGTCAGCAACAAGTGCATCTGACCTTAATCAGTCAAGATGGCGCCGATGTCAGCCAAGGCTCACCGATTTACTATAAAAAGATGCAAATTGGGACAGTTGACTCAGTGAACTGGCAAAGTAAGACCGAAGACTTTGCTATCAAGCTCGCTATCGACAAACAATTCCAGCCCTTGCTGAAAAAGCCGAATGTGTTCTGGCGTAACAGCGCCGTGGATATTAGCGCCAGTCTTGCCGGTATTGATGTTGCGGTCGCGCCGCTTCAAGGAGCATTAAAGGGCAGCATCAGTCTGGGATTGCTTGATAGCAATGGCAAAGCCAGCAATGCAGCTAACTTAAAACTCTATGAGAGCAAGCAGCTGGCATTAACTCAGGCGCAGGCAATTCGTCTCACCTTACCCGCTTCAAGTAAACTGACGGCCAAAGCAGCGATTCGCTATCAAGGTCATCAAGTGGGTGAAGTGTCGCAGGTGAAGCTCAATGCCGATCTCAATACACTCACTGCAACGGCCTATCTCTACGGCGAATACGCCGAACATTTCAGCCGCAGCGACTGTGAATATCATCTAGTGGATGCGCAAATTTCTCTAGCGGGAATTAAAGCACCAGAAACCTTGATCACTGGCCCTTATATCGGTGTACTGCCGGGTACAAGCAGTCAAAAAGCAACCCAGTTTGTTGCCAACCTCGCTGCCAGCAGTTATGCCAACGTTGCCGAAGATGCGCTTAAATTCGTCTTAGAAGATAACAACTTAGGCTCGATGAAAGTCGGCACACCTATCTTCTTCCGTGGTATCAAAGTCGGTCAAATCGATGGTTATCACCTGTCGACACAGGGCAATAGCGTGCTGATGCAAGCCCATATTGAGCCGCAGTACAGTCACTTAGTGAATCAAAGTAGTCAGTTCTGGGATGCTTCTGGAATTAAAGTCGATGTTGGCCTCTTTTCAGGTGCGCAAATCGAAGCGGGCTCGCTGGAAACCTTACTCGCTGGCGGCATTAATGTCGCGACTAAGGACACGACTCAAGAGAGTAATCGTTTAGCAGCAGGAACAGTATTAAGATTGCAACACAAAGCCGAAAACGAATGGCAGGAATGGGCACCCGCCCAGTAATTCTTTTCTTCAAAAATACTTACACCAACGCACTAATATTAAAGCTCTTAAAAGTCAATCAGGCGCATTATGCGCCTGATTTATTTTTAGCTTCCCTTGCAATTCTATTGAGACATTCTAGGTCGCTCAACACTCTAACCCCTTATCCATAAAACCAATAACAAACGGCAATCGCAGCGCTGATCCCTGCAAAATCCGCGGTTAACCCACAGGCTAAGGCGTGGCGGCCATGGCGAATACCCACAGAACCAAAATACACGGCGAGAACATAAAAAGTAGTTTCAGTGCTGCCTTGAAAAATCGCCGCTAATCGGCCAGCAAAAGAATCGACGCCGTGGTGATCCATGGTCTCGAGCATCATGGCTCTGGCACCTGAGCCACTAAAAGGTTTCATCAGCGCGGTCGGCATAGCATCGACAAAACGCGTATCGAAACCCAATATCCGTACGCCACTGGCAATCAAGTGCAACAGATAATCCAAAGCGCCGGATGCGCGCAGTAAACCTATAGCCAATAACATGGCGAGCAAATAAGGGATCAGCTGGATAGATTGGGCAAAACCCGCCTTCGCCCCTTCAATAAACTCATCATAAACCGCCACCTTACGGATACCCGCAACAATGACGAAGGTAAACACTAATAACAATAAAATGCCGTTACCCATTGCCGTCGACACTGTGCCAATGGCTTCAGCACTTAAGGTCATCAGATAAAAACCACTCGCCACTAGGCCAGAGAGCATCAAGGCGCCATAACCGAGCACCACAGAGTTCAATAACGAAATCCGCTGCACTAACGCCACTACCAGTAAGCCCGCCAATGTCGAGGCCGAGGTTGCCAGTAAAATCGGTAGGAAAATATCCGCAGGCGCGGCTGCACCTTGCTGGGCACGGTAAAGGAATACTGTCACAGGCACTAAGGTCACAGAGGAAGTATTGAGCACTAAAAATAAGATTTGTGCATTAGTCGCCACGGTTTTTAGCGGATTTAAACTCTGCAAATCATGCATCGCCCTTAAACCAAGCGGCGTGGCGGCATTATCTAAACCAAAAATATTCGCCGTTAAATTCATCGTGATACTGCCAAAGGCGGGATGGCCCTTGGGCACTTCTGGCATCAAGCGGCGCAGTAATGGCTCAAACACAAAGGCGATAGCGCTGACCACTCCGGCCTTCTCGCCCACCTGCATTAACCCCATCCACAGGGAAAGTACACCAATCAGGCCAAGGGAAATTTCGGCGGCAAGCTTAGCGCTCGCAAATAATGCGGCGACCGAAGCCGATAGGACTTCTATGTGCCCATTGAACAGTTGCACCGCTATTGCCAGCAATGCCGTAACAAAGAAAGCTAACCACACGCGATTCAGCACGCTAATCCCCTTATTTTTATTTGTTTTTATTCTATTAGCTCATGACTACTGAGTGCTAGCTTTATGGCAACTCATTCTAATATTGCGGCAATCGTCTGTGCATAAACCTCAAATAACCATAACGGCTGAGGCACTTGGGATAAAATCTCAGACCCAATAAGGGATTATGATATACTCGCGCCAGTTGATACACAGTCTATTTTCCTATGGTTCAATGAAATCAATGGTTCAATTAAATCAAAATTTTATCGATACAATCACCCAAGAACTCCCCGCCCATTTATCCATGGACGAGTTTATTGCCGCTTGCGACAGGCCGCTTAGACGTTCAATTCGGGTCAATACCTTAAAAATCAGCAGCGACGACTTTAAGACTCTGATGCAACCTAAGGGCTGGACGTTTGATCCTATTCCTTGGTGTGAAGACGGATTTTGGATCAGCTACGATGAAGAAGAACAACTCGGCAATGCCTTAGAGCACATTCAGGGCTTATTCTACATTCAAGAAGCCAGCTCTATGTTGCCGCCGACCGCACTTTTTACGCCTAGTGCATTTACGACTAGTGCAAAGTGGCAGTGCGTACTCGATCTCGCCTCTGCGCCGGGTTCAAAAACCACGCAAATGGCCGCATTGATGCAAAACCAAGGTTTATTGGTAGCGAATGAGTATTCGGCGAGCCGCGTGAAAGTATTGCACGCCAATGTGCTGCGCATGGGCGCAAGTCACTGTGCTCTCACCCATTTCGATGGCCGTGTGTTTGGCGAATACCTGTACGAAAGTTTCGATGCAGTGCTCATTGATGCGCCCTGTGGCGGCGAAGGCACAGTGCGTAAAGATGCCGATGCGCTAAAACACTGGAGCCTTGACGATGTGTTGGCCATTAGTGAAACCCAAAAAGCCTTAATCGAATCAGCGTTTCTCGCCCTGAAACCCGGCGGCAGTTTGGTCTACTCAACCTGCACCTTAAACCGCCTCGAAAACCAAGGCGTGTGCGAGTATTTAAAGCAAGTCTACGGCGATGCCGTGCAATTTGAATCCTTAAGTGATTTATTTGATGGCGCTGATCGAGCCACGACAGCCGAAGGCTTCTTGCATGTCTGGCCGCAGATTTACGACAGTGAAGGTTTCTTTGTCGCTAAATTGACAAAAACTGCCTCTGTGCCGCGATTACTGCCTGAGCCTAAACTGCAGAAAAACTTCCCCTTCACGACCGCATCAGCGAAACAAGCTCAAGGGATCAAAGACTATTTTCAGCAGGATTTAGGTATCAGCTTACCGGACGAACTCATCATGGTTCGCGATGATGAATTCTGGCTATTTCCTCATGAATTCAACGCTTTTATCGGCCGTATGCGCTTTCAGCGTATTGGCATTAAACTCGCCGATAACAGTAAGCACGGGTTTAAAGTCCGCCATGAAGCGATTATTGCTTTAGCGGGAAAACAACTTAGCCCAACGGCAAAAACGGTCGATGTGAGCGATGTTGAAGCTAAAGAGTATTTAATGGGGCGAGATATTCCCTTAGCCACCGCAGGCAAAGCCCAAGGTGAAGTGATCGTCTGTTATGGCGGCGCGCCATTAGGCATGGCGAAACATTTAGGCAATAAGTTAAAAAACAACCTGCCCAGAGACTTAGTGAAAGATAAAGTGTTATTGCTACCAGAACAGACAAAATCGTTATAGTTCTGCTGTTTTTTAGCGATAAATAACCTAAAAAAGGGGAAGGTGAACGCGACTCTAGGGCAAAAGCTCAACTACACTGAGTCTATTGTAAAGCGCACTGCATGGCGCTTTCACCTGTAGCGCACGGCTCTTCAACGAGCCATTCCCCTAGGCCCAAACAGCTTTCATCGTTTTGGGCCTTTTTTTATGCCAATGTCTTTATCCCAGTGCCTTTATGCCTGAGTCTTTTTGCCTGAGCCTTTATGTCTCAGTGTTGGCAAGCACGCAATCGCATAACATGGGTCAAAACACTTAAAGCTAACGGCCGACTAAACGCGCCGCATCTTTGAATAAATTAAAGAAGTTATTACTGGTGTACTCAGCAAGATCCTCGTAGCGCTCACCTCTAAGCTCGGCCACAAACTCAGCAACATCACGCACATAGGCGGGCTGGTTTTCTTGTCCACGGTGTGGAATAGGCGCCAAATAGGGCGAGTCTGTTTCAACCAGCAGGCGATCCTGTGGCACTTTACGGATAACAGTGCGAAGTTCACCGGCATTTTTAAAGGTGACTATGCCTGATACTGAAATGTAAAAGCCAAGGTCAATCGCCGCTTTCGCCATTTCCCAATTCTCGGTAAAGCAATGCAGTACGCCGCCAACTTTATCCGCGTTGCCCTGCTTAAGCATAGTGATCGTGTCTTCACGCGCATCGCGAGTATGGACAATCAAAGGTTTATTCACTTCGACCGCAAGGGCGATCTGCTGCTCAAAACATTGTTGTTGCAGCAATTTAGTTTCGTCGGCATAAAAATAATCTAGGCCAGTTTCACCAATCGCGACCACTTTAGGATCGGTGGCAAAGCGGCGGATTTGCTCAACATCAAGCCCTTCTTTAACGTCTAATGGATGCACGCCCGATGACAAAAATACCTGATCGAAGGCTGCAACTTTATCTCGCATCGATTCAAATCCCTGCTGGCGCACGTTGACGCATAGCATATAGTCCACGCCACGGGCTTTCGCGCTGGCCAGAATATGTTCTAGGGTTTGTTGATCAGGCGCCGCTTTAAGGCGATCGAGATGGCAGTGTGAATCAATAAGCACAGGGATTTCCAAGCAGAATAACAAAAGGAAGACAAGGATACCCAGCCAAGGGATCGAGGTCAAATTCCACGGAGGCGAAGTATCAGTTTAGAGTGTGGGCCAATGTTAAAACTAGAACAGTTAAACGAGAGTAACGCTTAAAGCAGAGCGTTTAAACCTAAGTAACATTTAAACCTAAGTAACCTTCAAACCAGAGCAATAATGCGGGCCAACCTACATAGTGCAGGTTAGATCGCCGGAGGCCAGTTCGCGGGACAGTAATTTTTCGATGTGGTGTTTATGGCTATCGGGCTCAGAAACAATTTTAATGCCAATGCCTACAGGACGGCCGCCCGAAGCACCTAAGGGATTGATCCATACCACGACACCGCGAAATTCATTCGTTATGGTCGCGCCCGGTAAGCGATACGCAATCGTCAGCGGCTGGCCAAGGTAATGCCCTTCACTGGTGGCTATGAATAATCCTGCCGGCTTAATAAAAGGCATATAGGCACGATATAGCTGATGTAAGGTATCAAAATTAACGACGAGATCTACCATGGCATATTACTTATTTGTTATCTCTCTATATTCTAAGACATAACTTTGACACAAGGCCAGATAATTGACGCTCGGCATTGTACTTAAGCTATGACACATTCCCATGATCTTGGCCGCCAAGTTCCCGAGCTGCGCATGGATAAACGCATCTTGGTGGCTATTTTTCAGTAACACCTGTCGTATAAGCAGGTATAAAACCTTAAGAACATCAATTATTTGTTGTTCACTTATAGTTAACAAACTAGCACACAGATGACCAGACGACAAACTTTGGGCCCAATCTTTGCGAAACTGTAGCAAGGATTGATAACGGCTCTGTTGACCACCTTCAGACTGCAAGCTCTCTGCCAACTGTAGCGGTCCACCCACCACACTCAAGCACCAAGTAACATCCTCTTTGATATCACATTGCTGCGCTAACCAGTTTTTGATGATTTCTCGACTTGGCACAACGAAGGGAATGCGCTGACAACGACTGCTGACCGTCGCCATTAAACGTGCAGGCGTATCCGACTGCAATATCAGTAAAGTGTCTTTACCCGGCTCCTCAAGGGTTTTAAGGAGAGCGTTGGCGGCAGCGGAGTTAAGCCGCTCGCTATGATGAATAATCGCCACTCGCATACCGCTTTGCTGGGCTGTAGCAGTAAGACGCGTGCAAAGCTCACGAATTTGATCGACTTTAATTTGATTGCCATCGGCAGCAATATGGTAAAAATCGGGATGATTGCCCGCATCAAAAAGCTGACAAGACTTACAAAAACCGCAGGCCCCCGCCGGTGTTGGCTGCAAACACATGGCCGCACGCGCCATAAATACACTCAGCAGCTCACCACCATAGGCAGAATCAATGCCGACAAGCTGCGCATGGGGCATTTTTTGCCGCGTTAGTTGCGCTAAAAATGCCTGCCTTGGCCCTTCGAGCCAAGGCAATTGCGCAGCCGTAAACCCAGACTCAACTACCATGCCATCGCCTGTAACACGGCTAAGATATCTTTATGCACTTCGGCCATGGTTTGACTCGCATCGATAACCACTATGCTGTCATCTTCGCTAGCAAGTTTAAGGTAAGTCGCGCGAGCCCGTTCAAAGAAATCAATCGCTTGTTGCTCAATTCTATCAAGCTCACCGCGTTTAGCCGCGCGGGTTAGCCCAAGCTTAGGATCTAAATCTAAGTACAAAGTGAGATCGGGTTTAAAGCCTTTTAGGGTGGCATTGCTCACCGCTTCCACTAACGGCATTAAGCCCCTGCCACCACCTTGATAGGCCAGTGACGATAAATTGTGTCTGTCACCCAATACCCATTGACCCTTTGCAAGCGCGGGCTTAATGACATTGGCAACCAACTGGGCTCTGGCGGCATAGATGAGTAAACACTCGGCCTCGTCACACAGGGGATCGGTCGCATCGGCAATTTTGACCAAATCACGGATACGTTCGGCCAGTGGCGTGCCACCCGGCTCGCGGGTGCAGATCGGCGCTTTACCCGTATGTTTTTCAATAAAGTCGCGAATAAGGTTAATAGCACTCGACTTACCCGCGCCCTCTAAACCTTCAATAACGATAAATTTTGCAAAAACTGACATTGGATTTTCTTTCTCTGCATTTTTACTTTGGTGATTTTTCTGGCGTCGCCGGTTTTTTCTTACGCTGATACACATCGACAGCTTGGTTGTGTGCTTCAAGTGTGCTTGAAAACACATGGGTACCATCGTTGCGTGACACGAAATAGAGATAACTCACACTAGCGGGTTTAGACACGGCCATCAGTGAGGCTTTACTCGGTGCTGCTATCGGTGTTGGCGGTAATCCAAAAATACGATAAGTGTTAAAAGGTGTCTCTTCGACTAAATCTTTACGGGTGATATTGCCCTTATAGCGTTCGCCCATGCCATAAATAACCGTCGGGTCGGTTTGCAGACGCATGCCTTGATTAAGACGATTAACGAATACTCCGGCAATTTGGTCGCGCTCATGGGCTTGGCCGGTTTCCTTCTCGACTATCGATGCCAAGATCAGCATTTCATAGGGGGATTTTAACGGTAAATTCGGCGCCCGTTCCGCCCACGCTTTGGCAAGCTCTTGCTCCATCATCTTATAGCTTTGAGTCAGCAGGACTTTAACATCCGCCTCAGCAGTATAATGATAGGTGTCAGGGAAGAATTTACCCTCAGGCAGACCTGAATCATCGCCCTGCGCCATCAACACGGCGGCAAACACCTCTGGTGACATCTGTAAATGCGGCGCACTGGCAAGTTGTTGTTCCCATTCAACGATGGTTTTACCTTCAACTAAGGTCAAACTGAAGGTTTTCACTTTTCCGGCAATCAAATCATTCAGCAAATCGGTAATGGTTTGTGAAGGGGATATTTCGTAAAGGCCCGAGCGGATCTTAGCAAGCTCAGGGCGGAACTTAAGTAGCCACTTGAGTTTCCACGTGTCTTGAATCACACCATCGTCGGCAAGTTGCTGCGCAAGCTGGTTCACGCTGGTACCGCGTTCAACGGTCAGCTCTTTAGGCTCGCTGAGACTCAGCGGCGTTTGACTGTATTCGATGACAGTTTGATAGCCCCAAAAGGCGCCAAAACAGACTAATGTCAGCAAGGTCAACAGGGTTGAACTGGCGATAAGAATGAGTTTTTTCATAGGGTGAGTGAAAGTGTCTGTCTAAGTTGCGCGGTAATCGGAGCACGGCTGAACATGAGCGAATCAATCGCCAGCACATCCACAATTCCTAAAACGCTGTTAGTGATAAACGCTGAGTCAAATTCAATTAAACGCTCGGCGCCAACGGGCAAACATTCGATATTCATGTTCTGTTCAAGCAAGGCTATCATAACCTGTTCGCGCATCACACCCGCCACGCCGCACTGGGCTAATGAAGGGGTTATAACGCGATTGCCTTTGATAAAAAACACATTGGCCATCGAAGATTCAATCACATTGTCTTCGATATCGTTAACTAACCAGTCATCAAACCCCTGAGGTAAAGGGTGGGATTTTATCAAGACTTGTTCGAGTCGATTTAAATGCTTCATCCCAGCCAACAAGGGCTGCAAACCCAATCGTATCGACGAGGTTTTAAGGCAAATGCCCGCTTGCTGCCACTTTGCATAATGGCTTGGAATAGCATGAACAGAGACGATTTCGGTAGGATTAACCGTTTCTGGTGGTGTGTAACCACGGCCACCAACACCACGGGAAACGATTAACTTAATGCAATGATGTGGATATTCAATGGCTAAGGCATGAAGCTGCTGTTGCAGTGCTTCACTCATTTGCCATTGAAACCCAAGCCTTGCGGCGCCTGCGGTTAAACGAGCTTGATGGGCGTCGAAAAACAAAATCCCCTCAGCGCCTGTCCGCATAGTCGCAAACAAGCCATCACCGTAGGCAAGCCCTCGATCGGAAGGGTCGACACTCGCCAGCGATGCGCCATTCACCCAAAACACTTGTGTTAGTCCTGACTGATACGGCTGGCGACCGCTTCTTGCTGATCTTTATACTTGGCACTTTTACGGGTGTTATAAGGACGTGCAACCGCATGATTGAGGCGTTCAAAGTTAAGCGCACCTATGGTCATACGTGGACGCAGGGCCAAAGGTAACTTGCCGCTGTTATAGAACTCGAGCACGATTTTACCCTGCCAACCTGGATCGATACGGTGCGCAGTCACATGTACCATAAGACCTAAACGCGCCAATGATGAACGACCATCGAGCCAACCGACGATATCGGCGGGCAGCGTCACGCTCTCGTAAGTCACCGCCAAGGCCAATTCGCCAGGATGCAGGAAAAACGCTTCGCCATCAGGGATTTCGATAATTTCACTCATCACCCGATCAAGCGCAGCTTGCATCTCGACGCTTGGGCCACTCAAGTCGATATAAGGCGCAGTATGATCTTTAAACACGCGAAACTGTCCACCTAAGCGCACATCAACACTGACGCCTGAAATAGCTTCTATGCCTGGGCGAGGTTCTATTACGATAGTGCCGTTATCAAGGGCCTGTTCAATTTCGATATCGGTTAAGCGCATCTTGCCTATTACTCCTTGAGTTTTTATGTCGTTATTTTGCCAGTAAATGTTGGATACGAGTTTTTAAAATATCGGTCGCAATACGATTCTTACCGCCACGGGGAACGATAATATCGGCGTATTGTTTCGACGGTTCGATAAACTGTAAGAACATAGGACGCACGGTTTTCTTGTACTGAGAAATCACAGATTCCATCGTACGACCGCGTTCAGCCACATCACGGGTTAGGCGACGTAGGAAACAAATGTCCAGCGGTGTGTCCATAAACACACTCGCGTCCATCAGCGCACGTAATTTAGGATCGGTCAGCAGTAAGATACCTTCTAAAATGATCACCTTTTTCGGTGTCATCGTCAGGGTTTCTGCTATACGAGTGTGTTCTGTGTAGCTATAACAAGGGATATCAACAGCTTCGCCAGACTTGAGCAACTGTAAATGGGTGCACAACAGTTGATGGTCCAACGCTTTTGGATGATCGTAATTCGTTAATACCCGTTCATCCATGGATAAATGACTCTGATCGCGATAGTACGCGTCTTCATTAATTACCCCAATTTGATCTGTGCCTAAATCGCGGCGTAATTCGTCAAAAATCGTTTTGGCAATTAAACTTTTGCCCGATGCTGACGCGCCAGCAATTGCAATAATGACACACTGCTGAGAATTCATACCCTTAAACCTTACTCGTCATCTGAAACACTAATAGAAACTGTTTTCTGGCTTTGTTTTAAAGCCAATTCTGCGCCCACTTTACGGGCAATTTCCCGATAAAGTGCGGCTACTTCACTGTCTGGTTCGGCAACGACCGTCGGCGCACCGTTATCCATGGCTTCACGGATATTGATGTGCAGCGGCAAGGCGCCTAACAGTGGAACTTGATAACGCTCGGCGATTTTACTGCCACCGTGTGTTCCAAATGGATGTTCTTTATGTCCACACTCGGGACATAAATGGAAACTCATGTTTTCGACGATACCCAGCACAGGAATGTTCACTTTCTGGAACATATTGATGCCCTTCTTGGCATCGGCCAGCGCGATATCCTGCGGCGTAGTCACGATAACAGCACCACTCACAGGCACTTTTTGTGACAGAGTTAATTGAATATCACCCGTACCCGGCGGCATATCGACGACTAAATAATCCAGCTCTGGCCATTGGGTTTCATTGAGCAGTTGCGCTAGCGCGCCCGCTGCCATTGGGCCACGCCACACGGCCGCTTCATCACCGCTGAGCATAAATCCAATCGATTGCGCGGCAATGCCATGGGCACTGGCGGCGGTCATGTGTTTGCCATCGGGGGAAAGCGGTCTGAAATTAGGAATACCTAGCATCATAGGCACTGACGGGCCGTAAATATCCGCATCGAGAATACCTACCTGCGCGCCTTCTGCCGCGAGGGCCAAAGCTAAGTTCACCGCTGTGGTTGATTTACCCACACCGCCCTTACCTGAGGCAACGGCAATCACTTGCTTCACATTGGCAATCGGTGCGATAGAAGATAACGCTGAATAGGCTTTAGGTTGAAAATCGATTTCACATTCGACTTCATCGATAGCATCTAGCACGGCCAACTTGTTGGTCAACGCCATCACAGTGTCGCGATACTGGGTCATGCAAGGGTATGGATAGACTAAGCCAAGCTGCAAACGCTTACCTTCCAACGCCAGTTTATTTACGCATCCTGCGCTCACTAACCCTTTCGCGAGATACGGGTCAACAAATGAATCGAGAATAGCCAGAACTGGCCCGAGAAGATCGTCATTTAGACGATAATCAGTTTGAGTTGAAGACAAAAGAATTACCCCCACCAATAAATTTGCCCAAGTGTACCAGATAATGCAGAAAACATTAGCGCAGATTTAGCTCAATCGGCTCAGCTTTTGATGAAAATCATCCTGTAATCGGTTAGTATCTCTACCAATATTTTTGGCCCACCACGATATTTGAGACAAGATGGCAACTTCACAACGTAAAATTCTCGTGACCAGCGCACTTCCCTACGCAAACGGACCGATACATTTAGGTCACATGTTGGAATACATCCAGACAGATATCTGGTCGCGTTATCAAAAACTTCGTGGACATGAGTGCCACTATATTTGTGCCGATGACGCCCATGGCACGCCGATCATGCTTAAAGCCCAGCAATTAGGCATAGCGCCAGAAGACATGATCGCCCAAGTGAACAAAGAACATCAGCAGGATTTCGCCGATTTCAGTATCGCCTTTGATAACTATCACAGCACCCACAGTGAAGAAAATCGCGTGCTGGCGAGCGATATTTATCTCAAGCTACGTGCCAACGGCTATATCAAGAGCAAGAGTATTTCTCAGCTGTTCGATCCTGAGAAATCCATGTTCCTGCCAGACCGCTTCGTAAAAGGCACTTGTCCTAAGTGTAAGTCACCGGATCAATACGGCGATAACTGTGATGCCTGCGGCGCGACTTACAGCCCAACTGAGCTCATCAATCCAAAATCAGCGGTATCGGGTGCGACACCAGTGATGAAAGACACTGAGCACTTTTTCTTCGACCTGCCCGCCTTCGAAGGCATGCTAAAAGAGTGGACTCGCTCTGGTGCCCTGCAAGTCGAAATGGCCAATAAACTCGACGAATGGTTCGAGCAAGGATTGCAGCAATGGGATATCACCCGTGATGCACCGTATTTTGGTTTCGAAATTCCCGATGCGCCAGGCAAGTATTTCTACGTTTGGCTAGATGCGCCTATCGGTTATATGGGTTCGTTCAAAAACCTCTGTGACAAACGCCCTGAGCTGAGCTTTGATGAATTTTGGGGTAAAGATTCTACTGCTGAGGTTTATCACTTCATCGGTAAAGACATCGTTTACTTCCACAGTTTGTTCTGGCCCGCCATGCTGCATGGCTCAGGTTATCGTCAGCCAAACAGCGTCTATGCCCACGGTTATGTGACGGTCAATGGCGCGAAGATGTCTAAATCGAAAGGCACGTTCATTAAGGCGCGTACCTATTTAGATCATTTAGATCCTGAATATTTACGTTACTACTACGCCGCCAAACTCAGCAGCCGTATCGACGATTTAGATTTAAATCTGGAAGATTTCGCTCAGCGCGTGAACTCAGATTTAGTCGGTAAGCTAGTGAACTTAGCCTCGCGCACCGCAGGTTTTATCACTAAACGTTTCGATGGCAAGCTCGCGAAAATTAACGACACCACCCTGACTGAGGCGTTTTTAGCCAAGCAAGACGTGATTGCCGATTTTTACGAGTCGCGCGAATACGGTAAAGCGATGCGCGAAATCATGGCGCTGGCGGATATTGCCAACGGGTTTGTGGCCGATGCTGCGCCTTGGCAAATGGTGAAACATGACGATCAACAGGAAGCGGCCCATCAAGTGTGTTCAAACGCCTTGAATCTGTTCCGTATTCTCGTGACGTATCTAAAACCTGTATTGCCACGTTTAGCCCAAGATGTGGAAGCCTTCTTCCAATTGCCACTCACTTGGGATGCATTGAGCCAAGATTTAGCGGGTCATGAAATCGCCCCATTCAAGGCAATGATGCAACGTGTTGAGCTGGATAAAGTCAATGCCATGGTTGCTGATTCCAAGGATAACCTGCAAGTCACGGCCGATGCACCAAAGACGGCAGCACCTGAAAAAACCGCTAAAGCTTCATCGGTTAGCAGTGAACCGCTGGTTGACGATCCGATCAGTGAGACCATCAACTTTGATGATTTCGCGAAAATCGACCTGCGTATCGCTCGCATCGTCAAAGCAGAGCATGTTGCTGACGCTGACAAGTTACTCAAGTTACAACTCGACATCGGTGGTGAAACGCGCCAAGTGTTTGCCGGGATCAAATCGGCTTATTCGCCAGAAGATCTCGAAGGTAAGTTAACTGTAATGGTGGCGAACTTAGCGCCACGTAAGATGCGTTTTGGCATGTCAGAAGGTATGGTGTTGGCCGCTGGCCCTGGTGGCAGCGACCTGTGGATTTTAGAACCCCATGAAGGCGCACAGCCTGGCATGCGTGTTAAGTAATCTGCGCTAGCTAACGCTCAAAAAATCAATAAGGCCGCATTTTATGTGGCCTTATTTGTTGGTATCGATTGTTTGAGCCTATTTGTGGCTTCGAGTGTCACTCAGTCTTTTAAAAGACTGAGTTTAAGCGACTAGTTTAACTGACAGGTTTCAGAGATCGAGTTAATGCTCGTATTTCTATCGACAAGGCATTCGCTGCAGTGTGATATTCATATCTGTGACAGGTCTAAAATCGACGCAGTGTTCAGTGAATCATTCGAGGAGTAGCTATGGGAAATATCGTTGAGCAGTTGCTGTTTTCTGCCTCGATTACGGGTCCAATCTGTTTGATGTTAGCGCTCGGTGTGATCCTAAAACGCACCCAAATCATCAATGAAAACTTTATTGATGTCGCATCAAAATTAGTCTTTAACGTGACGCTGCCAGCCTTGCTGTTCCTTAGCATTATTAGCTCCAATCACGATCTCGCCTCCAGTGCGCCCTTAATTGGCTATGGTTTAGCGGCCAATCTCCTGTTTTTTATACTCTCCACCTATGCAACTGGGCGGCTATTTCCCAAGCACAAAGACCAAGGCGTGATCATTCAAGGGGATTCAGGGCCAATACCGCGATTATTGGCTTAGCTTATGTTTCCAACGCCTACGGCAGTTCTGGTGTTGCTTTAGCTGCGGTTTATGTCGCCTCGATGACGCTGCTCTACAATATTCAAGCGGTTATTTGCCTAAGCCCTAAAGGCGAAGAATCCAGCCAACGCGCATTTGGCGTGATTATTAAAACCATTACTAAAAACCCGCTGATCATTGCCATTATGGTCGGTATGTTGTTCTATTTACTTGCTATTCCAGTACCGAAAATGGTGCTCGATGCGGGCCAATACTTTGCCAATATGACCCTGCCACTAGCGCTACTGTGCACTGGCGGTTCGCTCGATATTGGTTCACTTAAACATGAAAAGCATTCAACTTGGTTCTCGACCGCATTGAAACTGATCTTTGCCCCGCTTTTTATCACGCTTGGGGCCTTGCTGTTGGGCTATCGAGGGATTGAGTTAGCGCTGCTCTTTTTAATGAGTTCTGCCCCCACCGCAGCCGCCAGCTATGTGATGGCACGCGCCATGGGTGGCAATGCCCCCCTTGCAGCCAATATTATCGCGCTGACCACAGTCTGCTCGTTGATCACGTGCACCTTAGGAATCTTTGTATTGTCAACTTTGGAGCTGATCTAGCTACAGCTAAAGGCTAAGAGCTGATTGCACAAGCGCTAGAGGAACGAGTTTGAGTGCTGATAAGTCACCATAACTCACAGTAAAAAAGGCGAGCCATGCTCGCCTTTCGATTAGGGATAAAACGGCAATATGGTCATCATAAGCCGCTTTATTAATGGATTAGACCGGATTAGTGATATCCACAAAATGATGCACAAGATCAAACTCGCGAGCGAGATGACGGCCTAAGGCTTGAATCCCAAAACGTTCGGTCGCATGGTGCCCCGCCGCAAAATAATGTATGCCCTGCTCCACCGCACTGTGGAAAGTGCGTTCGGACACTTCACCACTAATAAACGCATCCACACCTAAACTCGCCGCAACATCGATATAGTCCTGCGCGCCGCCAGTACACCAAGCTAAATGTTGGATCTTGGCATCGCCATCACCAATGTGCAGTGGGGCTCTGCCTAACGCATCCTCAAGGGTGTGAGAAAATTCGCTAGCACTAACCGCAAGATCAAGTTTTCCACGCCACAGCAGCCCCTGAGCCACCTCTTCGATGGCTTCTGCGTCGACTATCCCAAGCTGTCTGCCTAAGGTCGCGTTATTACCCAGCATTGGGTGGGCGTCCAAGGGCAAATGATAGCCAAATAAATTAATTTCATGCTTGAGCAGTGCCTTAATCCGGCGTTGTTTCATGCCAGTGATCACTTCAGGCTCATTCTTCCAAAAAAAGCCGTGATGGACCAAAATCGCATCGGCGTTTAATCGAATCGCTTCATCGATCAAAGCCTGACACGCAGTCACGCCCGTCACTATGGTGCGGATCTCATCCTTGCCTTCTATTTGCAGCCCATTGGGCGCGTAATCTTTAAACGCCGATACATGTAAAAAATCGGCTAAATATTGGGTTAATTCTGTCCGTGTCATTGCTTTACCGTCCTTTACTCGAGATGATCATTTACTGAAGATGACGACTTATTCAAGATAAGACAGTCGCTTACATCGCGACATCAACACGCACACCACCTTGCAGGTAGACGACACGTACTCTGTCACCCGCATTGAATACCATGCCAGCATCATAGTCTTGGATCACCATAACTTGGGTGCCATCTTCTTGATTGATGATCAATTCCACCAGCTTCAATGACTGCACGCTCGTGCCACTGCCATAACGATTGCCGATACCGCCACCAATCAAGGCACCTAAAATGGTCGCCACATCACGGCCAGAACCGCCACCAAACTGATTACCAATCACCCCACCCGCTAAGGCGCCACCAAAGGTTTTCCAACCTCGATTACGATCTTCAATCAGCTGGGTTTCAGTGATATTACGTACCGAAGTGATATCGCCATAGAGCACTTTCTCGACAGGCACGGCTTGATTACGGTCATAACCCGCACTCGCGGGGCTGAGGATAAACGCAAAAATAAACATAAAGCTTGCTAGAGTAGGTTTCCACATATCTGAATTTCCGCTAACTTAATAATAAGGTCTATAACTAAATCATACTCAATTGTGAAGTCACTGTCTTTTCTGAATCACGAATTTGAAGCTTTTCCTTCACCCGAACTCGCCTTAACCGATCCTAATGGGTTATTGGCTATCGGCGGCGACTTACGTCCTGAACGCTTACTCTCGGCTTACTACAACGGTATTTTTCCTTGGTTTAACTCAGATGATCCTATTTTGTGGTGGTCGCCCGATCCCCGTGCCGTATTTATTCCCGGTGAAGTCCACATCAGCACAAGTTTGCGGAAATATTTAAAAAAACAACCTTGGCGGATCACAATCAATCACGCTTTCACCGATGTAATGGCGGGATGCGCGCAGCCAAGAGAAAAACAGAGCGGCACTTGGATCACCCAAGAAATTCAAATGGCCTATCGCGAACTGCATCACACTGGTCACGCCCATTCCATTGAAGTCTGGGAAGGTGAACGTTTAATCGGTGGGCTTTACGGCTTAGCAATCGGCCAAGTGTTTTGCGGCGAGTCCATGTTTCACCGTAAAACTAATGCGTCCAAGGCCGCAGTTGCAGCGCTGCAACAGCATTTACTCAAAATGGGATTCAAACTCATCGATGCACAAGTGATGAATCCTCACCTAGAAAGTTTGGGAGCCAAAGCCATTAAACGCATTGATTTTATAACGTTACTGAGCGAACTGAGAAACAATCCCGTGGACCCAGCGACTTGGACCACTAAAGAGGTCATCTTTGAACTCGAGTAAAGCATCGATCGCTATCGGTATCAGTCAAATATTTCCCTGCAGCTACCTCGATGGCCAACAGGAGCAGCTACTTGTCATCCAAGAAGATACGCTCGATCCCATTTTATTTGAGCGTTTACTTGCGGTGGGTTTTCGCCGCAGTGGCGGCTCCATCTATAAACCCCGATGCCCAAGTTGCAGCGCGTGCCAGCCTATTCGTGTGCCAACGCATGAGTTTGTGCCATCGAAACGCCAAAAACGGACTTTAGCCAAAAACCAAGATCTGACATGGCGAATTACATCGGAACAAACCGCCGAACAATATGCCCTGTATGAACATTACATTCGTGAGCGGCATTTTGATGGCCCTATGTTTCCCCCGAGTGAAGATCAATATAATCACTTTCTTTTTTGCCATTGGTTGCCGCCGACGTTTATCGAAGTCTATAACGGCGATAAATTATTAGCCGTCGCGGTCACAGATACCTTACCCAATAGTCTGTCGGCGATTTACAGCTATTTTGACCCCGACGAAGAACAGCGTTCCCTCGGCGCCCTGTTAATTTTAATTCAGTGCCGCTTGGCAAAACTCATGGACAAAGAATTTGTTTATCTCGGATATCAAATAGATGAAAACCGTAAGATGTCCTACAAGCGTTTATATCGCCCATATCAAATTCTCACACCGACGGGCTGGGAGTATTCCCAAGTTTGCTAAGTACTTCCCCTTTACAGCAGGGTGAATTTGGGGCATGATACGCCCGTTTTTTATATTCGAAGGCTAATGGGATAATTAATTAATGGCGAAAGAAGACAACATTGAAATGCAAGGCACTATCCTTGAAACCTTGCCAAACACAATGTTTCGTGTAGAGCTTGAAAATGGTCATGTGGTGATAGCCCACATTTCAGGCAAAATGCGCAAAAACTACATCCGGATCCTTACTGGCGATAAAGTTACCGTCCAGCTGACTCCTTATGATCTGACCAAAGGTCGCATTGTCTTCCGCGCACGCTGATATAGCCTCTTAGATTTAAAAACCCGGCAAGGCCGGGTTTTTTTGTTTGCGAAAGATGAAAAAAATGGCTGCAATTGCAGCCATTTTTATGTCTAAAACTAATGGATAATCAAGCGTTAAGCTTTTGTTGTCGCTTTTTCGTGACGTTCGGTACGAATGACAAGCTCGCCCTCCTTCACATCCACATGCGCCACACCGCCTGACTCTAAGACACCAAATAAGATCTCGTCTGCCAATGGACGTTTGATCAATTCGGTCACGACCCGAGCCATTGGACGCGCGCCCATGTTCTTGTCGTATCCTTTCTCGGCCAACAAGGTTCTGGCTTCGTCGCTGACTTCCAAAGTAACGTGTTTTGCATCCAATTGAGCCTGCAATTCCACCAAGAATTTATCGACCACTTTGGCGATAATCGTCATATCCAAATGGTTGAACCAAATGATGGAATCGAGACGATTTCGAAATTCTGGCGAAAATACCCGATTAATTTCAGATAACGCATCTTGAGTGTGATCTTGTTGGGTAAAGCCAATCGACTTACGAATAGTCTCCTGAACACCCGCGTTCGTTGTCATCACCAAAGTCACGTGTCTGAAGTCAGCCTTACGACCATTATTGTCGGTCAAAGTACCGTGATCCATCACCTGCAACAGCAAGTTATAGACATCGCGGTGGGCCTTCTCGATTTCATCCAGTAGCACCACACAGTGCGGATTTTTAATCACAGCATCGGTGAGCAAGCCACCTTGGTCATAACCCACATATCCAGGAGGCGCACCAATCAAGCGTGACACTGTGTGGCTTTCCATGTACTCAGACATGTCAAAGCGCACCAGTTTCATCCCCAAACAGTTGGCCAGTTGGTTAGTGACTTCGGTTTTACCCACGCCGGTGGGACCCGCGAATAAGAAGCTACCCACAGGTTTCCTGTCTGTGCCTAAGCCACTGCGCGATAAGCGAATGGCCGAACTCAGACTCTCAATGGCCTTGTCTTGGCCAAAGACCACCATCTTAAGGTTACGCTCAAGATTACGCAGTAAGTCCTTATCAGTGGCGGATACCGACTTCTCAGGGATACGCGCCATTT
This sequence comes from Shewanella sp. DAU305, assembly GCF_026802235.1. Taxonomy (NCBI): domain Bacteria; kingdom Pseudomonadati; phylum Pseudomonadota; class Gammaproteobacteria; order Alteromonadales; family Shewanellaceae; genus Shewanella; species Shewanella sp. DAU305. The sequence goes on along the minus strand of NZ_CP113808.1, from coordinate 2,597,626 downwards.
TCGCCACTATCGACTCAATCTCGGCTTGGCCTATGGTCTTTTTACGTTTGCTCATAGGCAACATCACCATACGCGCACCTGCTTCATCGATCACATCGATGGCTTTATCGGGTAAATGTCTGTCATTGATGTGCTTGGCCGACAATACCGCAGCGCTGCTGATCGCAGCCTGAGTATAACGAACCCCATGATATTCTTCGTATTTAGACTTAAGCCCCATCAAAATCTTAGTGGTTTCTTCCACTGAAGGTTCATTGATATCCACCTTTTGGAAACGACGTGCAAGTGCGCGGTCTTTCTCAAAAATACTTTGATATTCTTGGAAAGTTGTCGAGCCCATGCAGCGTAAGTTGCCGCTAGATAGTAAAGGTTTCAGCAGATTAGAGGCATCCATTACGCCGCCAGAGGCCGCGCCAGCACCGATAATGGTGTGGATCTCATCGATGAATAGGATGGCATGCTTATCGGCAGCCAGTTCTTTTAACAGGTTCTTAAAGCGCTTTTCAAAGTCGCCGCGATACTTAGTTCCCGCCAGCAGTGAACCTAAATCCAAAGAATACACTGTGGCTTCAAGCATCACATCGGGCACTTGTTTATTGACGATGCGATACGCCAGCCCTTCGGCAATCGCCGTTTTACCTACGCCCGCCTCACCCACTAACAGCGGATTATTTTTACGGCGACGGCATAGGGTTTGAATCGCGCGCTCAATTTCTTGATCGCGACCAATCAGTGGGTCGATGATCCCTTGCTTAGCAAGTTGGTTTAAGTTGGACGCAAATTGCGACAACATGCTGCGCTCTTCGCTGCTTTCGCCCTGATCTTCAACCCGTTCTTGATCTTGATGTGACTCAGCATCATCATTTTTGGCGAAACCATGGGAAATAAAATTCACAACGTCTAGGCGACTAATATCGCAGCGGCGCAGTAAATACACGGCTTGGGATTCTTGCTCACTGAAAATGGCGACTAACACGTTAGCGCCGTTCACTTCATTGCGACCCGATGACTGCACATGGAATACTGCACGTTGCAGCACTCGTTGGAACCCCAGCGTCGGCTGAGTTTCTTTGTCATCATCAATATCGGCAATGATTGGGGTTGTTTGTTGGATAAAGCTTGCCACTTCATCTCTGAGTTTATCTAGATTCGCTCCACAGGCGATTAACGCTTCTTGAGCCGCAGGATTGTCGATCAGAGCTAATAACAGATGTTCCACTGTCATATACTCGTGACGCGCGTCTCTGGCTTGCTGAAACGCCAGATTTAAGGTGACTTCCAGGTCTTTGTTCAGCATAAGCACCCCCAAAATTAACAACAGACTACAGAGTAAAGCGGTTTTATGCTTTCTCTAACGAACACAGTAACGGATGTTGGTTTTGTCTTGCAAATTGATTTACTTGTATCACCTTGGTTTCTGCAATCCCAAACGGGAAAATACCGCAAATACCTTTTCCTTGGTGATGGATCGTCAACATGATATCGGTCGCTTCCTGCTCGTTCTTGCGAAAGAAAACCTGCAAAACTTCAATCACAAAATCCATTGGGGTGTAATCATCATTATTGAGTACCACCTTATACATCGAAGGCGGCATTAACTCTGATTCGACACGTTCTTCAACGTGTTCAATATTTCCTATCTTTGCCATTTTTTAATACTAGCCTCTCGTGTTGGCCTCTTCCAATTGATCCGTTCAAATTAATCAGTTGTTACCCCTTTGTTAATTTTAGCTTGACTTCCGCTTTTACTCCTTACATTCTGTTGTGCAGACGGTGAACGAATACCCGTCTATACAGGTTTTACTATCTTACTGGTAAGTAGACAACAGAAGGAAGTGGAAGTATGGCAAGCGGAACTGTTAAATGGTTCAACAACGCCAAAGGATTCGGGTTTATTTGCCCTGATCAAGGTGGTGAGGACGTTTTTGCACACTATTCTACCATTGAAATGGAAGGCTATCGAACTCTAAAAGCAGGCCAACCCGTTCAATTTGAAGTAGAAGCCGGTCCAAAAGGGATGCACGCTTCAGCCATTTCACCAACAAAATAACGTTTGGTGAGGCCAATGATCTAAAAGGCAGGGACTTGTCCCTGCCTTTTTATTGCTGCGTGTTTTATCAATCCCCACCACTTTAGGCTCCATCGCTTGTCAGCATTACGCATGAATTTAATTCAAGATCAATCGCCGCAGCTCACCCATTGCATCCCCACAAAAAAATTTATCACCAGTCTCGACAGTAAATTTAGGGCATAAAAAAAGATCTGCCATGCAGATCCCTTTTGAAAATCAGTCTAATGACTTACAACTTTACATCAACTTTGATGGCCCACACTGACGCGCACACCATCCAAAAGCTAACACTCACGAGATTAAGCAATCAACAGCTTGTTTAACGTCTCGCTTGGGCGCATGGCTTTTTCAGCCTTAGCCGCATCTAAACGGTAGTAACCGCCTAAATCGACTGGTGCACCTTGTGCCGTCGCTAATTCAGCCACAATCACTTGCTCATTTGCCGCCAACGCATGCGCTAACGGAATGAAGTGAGCTTGTAACTGCTCATCGCCCGTTTGCGCGGCTAAGGCTTGTGCCCAGTACATGGCTAAGTAGAAATGGCTGCCACGGTTGTCTAACTCACCGACTCTTCTTGATGGCGATTTGTTGCTATCTAAGAATTGGCCAATGGCTTGATCTAAGGTATCAGCTAACACTTGGGCTTTTGGATTACCGACAGTTTGGCTTAAATGCTCAAGAGACGCCGCCAGAGCCAAGAATTCACCGAGTGAATCCCAACGTAAGTGACCTTCTTTCTCAACCTGTTGCACGTGCTTAGGTGCACTACCGCCCGCTCCAGTTTCAAATAGACCACCACCGTTCATTAACGGAACGATTGATAGCATTTTGGCACTGGTGCCTAGCTCTAGGATGGGGAACAAGTCAGTCAGGTAGTCACGTAGAACGTTGCCCGTAACTGAAATGGTATCTTTGCCTTCTTTGATGCGAGCCAAAGACAAACGCGTCGCGTCTTCTGGAGACATGATGCTGATATCTAAGCCATCAGTGTCATGTTCTGGCAGATACTGCTGCACTTTTGCAATGATTTGCGCATCGTGGGCACGTTTGCTATCTAACCAGAATACCGCAGGGGTATTGCTTAAACGGGCACGGCGCACGGCCAGTTTTACCCAATCACGGATAGGTGCGTCTTTAACTTGGCACATTCTCCAGATATCGCCAGCTTCCACGTTATGGCTCATCAATACCTTACCGCTGGCATCAACAACGTTCACCACACCATCAGCAGGCATTTCAAAGGTCTTATCGTGGCTGCCGTACTCTTCGGCTTTTTGCGCCATCAAGCCCACGTTTGGCACGCTGCCCATGGTTTTAGGATCAAAAGCGCCGTGCTCTTTACAGAAGGCAATCGTTTCTTGGTAGATACCGGCATAGCAACGATCTGGGATCATAGCTTTAGTGTCATGCAGTTGACCATCTGGTCCCCACATTTGGCCAGATGAACGAATCGCAGCAGGCATAGATGCATCAATAATGATGTCGCTTGGCACGTGTAAATTGGTGATACCTTTGTCAGAATCAACCATAGCCAATGCAGGACGTGCAGCGTAAACGGCGGCGATATCGGCTTCGACTTCGGCGCGGCTATCGGCAGGTAATGTCGCGATTTTGGCATAAACATCACCAAAACCGTTGTTAACATCTACACCTAATTCAGCGAAAAGCGCCGCATGCTTGTCAAATACTGGCTTAAAGAATACCTTCACAGCGTGACCAAACATAATAGGATCAGACACTTTCATCATAGTGGCTTTCAGATGCAGCGATAACAGCACATCTTCTGCTTTGGCGTTTTCGATTTCACGCTCATAGAAGCTCACTAAGGCTTTTTTACTCAATACCGCAGCATCGATAATTTCGCCAGCCAGCAGCTTAAGACCCGATTTCAGCACCACTTCTTGGCCATCTTTTTGCGTCAGCACGATATTCACGCTGCCCGCATCAGATAAAGTCACTGACTGCTCGCTGCCGTAGAAATCGCCGTCGGTCATGTGAGCAACGTGAGACTTAGAATCTGTAGCCCATTTACCCATTGAATGCGGGTTTTTCTTGGCGAAGTTTTTCACCGATAATGGGGCACGGCGATCTGAGTTACCTTCTCGCAGTACTGGGTTTACCGCACTACCTTTGATCTTGTCGTAACGTGTTTTAATTGACTTTTCAGCGTCGGTTTTTGGCTCATCCGGATAGTGAGGGATGTTGTAACCTTTTTGCTGCAGTTCAAGGATACAGGCTTTTAACTGTGGAATTGAAGCACTGATATTCGGTAACTTGATGATGTTCGCTTCTGGCTGATTCGCTAACTCGCCAAGCTCAGTCAGATGATCGCCAATCTTTTGTGCTTCGGTCAGTTGCTCAGGGAAACTGGCAATAATACGGCCCGATAACGAGATATCACGGGTTTCAACCGCAACGCCCGCTGCGTCGGTAAAGGTTCTGATAATAGGTAAGAGTGAGAGGGTGGCCAGTGCTGGCGCTTCGTCTGTTTCAGTGTAAATAATTGTTGATGAGTTATCTTTCATGTTACATCCTACATTATTGTAAAATTTAATATTTTTTATAATAATTTTATAGCATGGCGAACAAATCTGAGCACAGTGAAAATATCAATCAAGGCAATCGAATCCGCCTTAACCTTTCACATTCTCAATGCCCTTCTGCCTTTGCACGCAAGCTAAAATTTGTTACAACGACTCATTAAAACCTAATAAACATTTAGGCACAGATCACATTTTCTGGCCGACATCATAGAGCATTCGCAATAATATTCAAATTCCACTAACGGCGAATGCCAAGTACACTATGACCACATTAACGACTCAATCAAGTCAGGTAAGCGTGTCTCAACCTCCTGTTAGCAAAAGTATGAACAAAAACAAGTTTCCACCTAAACGTGCCAATTCCAGCGCCAATTCCCCAGCCAAGAGCACGATTAAACCCGCTAAGCCCGCGAGCAGAGGCCCTGCCAACCGCGCTACCGCCGTAGATAGCAAAGTGGCGCCAGCACGTAATGCCAATGGCAGTTTAAAGAAAGAACCCTTTAAAAATCCTAATCGACGCGCAATTGCAGCGGCAAAACCGGTGCAGAGCCAAACGCTCGCACCGATTATCGTGCTGTTTAATAAGCCTTTTGATGTACTTTGCCAGTTTACCGATGAACAAGGTCGTAAAACCCTAAAAGACTATATCCCCATTGCTGACGTGTATGCCGCAGGCCGCTTAGACAGAGACAGTGAGGGCTTGTTACTGCTGACCAATGACGGTCAATTACAGGCAAGACTGACAGAACCGAAAAAGAAAACCTTTAAGACCTATTGGGTGCAAGTAGAAGGCGTGCCGACGGAAGATGCACTGACGAAACTGCGCCAAGGTGTTGAATTAAATGATGGTATGACGCTACCAGCTAAAGTCAAAATCATGGATTCACCCGATATTGGGCCACGTAATCCGCCGGTGAGAGAACGCAAAAATATCCCAACAACTTGGTTAGAAATCCAAATTCATGAAGGTCGTAACCGCCAAGTCAGACGCATGACAGCGCATATCGGTTTTCCGACCTTAAGATTAATCCGTTATAAAATAGGCCAATGGAGTCTAGATAATTTGCCATCGGGCGAGCATAAATGCATCCGTCTCGGTGATGAAGTCTAAATTTCAGCCAAATTTCTGCGCTCAACGCCACTAAAAAGTGGCACCATGTCCACTCAAAGGAGGCACTATGAGTCAAAGATATAAACCCAATGTGACCGTCGCCTGTATTATTCATGCGACTTCACAGGACAAATATCTGATGGTGGAAGAGTGGATTGATGGCGAGCAGCGCTTTAATCAGCCAGCGGGTCACTTAGAAGCAAATGAAAGCTTAATCCAAGCCTGTGAGCGTGAAGTATTTGAGGAAACGGGGTTATCACTTAACCCCCAAGGACTCGTCGGCATCTATCAATTTAGCGCCAGTGAAGACTTAGCCTTTGTGCGCTTTACCTTCTTCGTGCAGTTAGATGATATGCCCTCACCTACGCCGCAGGACAAGGCTATACACAGTGCGCACTGGCTGAGTTTTGCACAGATAGAAGCCAAGTCATCTTTACTGCGCAGCCCCTTAGTGCTCGATTGCCTAAAAGACTATCTTAATAACGCACAACAGGGCCAAACTTATCCCCTCTCCTTACTCAATAGTGACCGCCTCGCGATAGCCCAAGCGAGTAAGGCGTGATAGAATACTGCCCCGCATAAACTGCTTGTTAAACTTATGCATGTGTTAGTGCCTGTCGGCCTCTACGTGGCTAAATAGTAGACTGTACAGTAGGCCGTAAATACGAGTTTTACTGACCGCTCGCACTACACCCAGATTTTTAAGTTAGCTTTTAAGTTAGCTTGGATTTAAAGCTAGCCCATATTTTTTAAGCTAGGTTAGGCACTTTTGTTACGCGCTCAATGTCGCGGCTTAACTTCAACAACCTAGCCAACACACATACTCAATGGTTTTTAGGATCTATGACATCAATCGAACCCACTCACACAGGAAAAAAAGTCATTGTCGGCATGTCCGGCGGTGTAGATTCATCTGTTTCAGCCTATTTGCTTATGCAGCAAGGCTATCAGGTTGAAGGCCTTTTCATGAAGAACTGGGAAGAAGATGACAACAACGAGTACTGCGCTGCCGCAGAAGATTTAAAAGATGCCCAAGCCGTGTGCGACAAGCTCGGGATCAAGCTACACACAGTCAACTTTGCAGCCGAATATTGGGACAATGTATTTGAGTATTTCCTCGCCGAATACAAAGCCGGCCGCACGCCAAATCCCGATATCATGTGCAACAAAGAAATCAAATTTAAGGCATTTTTAGAATTTGCCGACGAAATCCTCGACGCCGATTACATCGCCATGGGCCACTATGTGCGCCGCCGTGATAATAGCGATGGCAGCACACAAATGCTCCGTGGCGTCGATGGCAATAAAGATCAAAGTTATTTCCTCTACACCCTTAGCCACGAGCAAGTGGCTCGAAGTCTATTCCCTGTCGGTGAATTGGAAAAACATGAAGTACGTGAAATCGCAAAAGAAATGGGCCTAATCACCCATGATAAAAAAGACAGCACCGGCATCTGTTTTATCGGTGAGCGCAAGTTCACTGAATTCCTGGGCACTTATTTACCGGCGCAGCCTGGTAATATCGAAACCCCAGAAGGTGAAATCATAGGCACACACCAAGGGCTGATGTACCACACCTTAGGCCAGCGTAAAGGCCTAGGCATTGGCGGCATGAAAAACAGCAATGACGATCCTTGGTATGTAGTTGATAAAGATCTTGAGCGTAACGTGTTGATCGTAGGGCAAGGCGGACACCATCCTCGTTTGATGTCGACCGGCATGACAGTTAACCAACTGCATTGGGTGGATAGAACCGGACCTATCGATGGCTGTCATATCGCAGTGAAAACCCGTTATCGCCAACAAGATGTGCCTTGTACTTTGACCTACACAGATGAACACACCTTACGCGTGGTCTTCGATGAACCTGTTGCGGCGGTGACGCCAGGACAGTCTGCGGTATTTTATGATGGTGAAGTCTGCCTAGGTGGCGGCATCATAGATCAATTGATCCGAGGGTAAAGCGTGAACGAGCAATTAGTTAATCGGACCATGGCGTTTGCAGGCATACTGCAAGCCATTGCCCAAGTTCAACATTTAGCCCGCCATGGCGAATTAGATAATGCCGAGCTCGCGGCGAGCTTAAACACCATTCTCGTCACCAATCCTGACAATACGGCCGATGTCTACCAAGACAAAATCGTATTGCAAAAAGGCTATAAGCTGATCTTGAATCAGCTCGGTGACAGCAGTCAAAAAGATGTTGAAATCACCCGCTATTTAGTTGGCGTGTTGGCGTTAGAGCGAAAATTAGTTCGCTCAAACAGCGGTTTAGGCATGTTGGCCGAGCGCATTAATCAAGTGAATCGCCAGCTACATCATTTTGCGATCACAGATGAACAAGTGATTGCCAATCTTGCCAGCATTTACAGTGACATCATCAGTAATTTAGGGCCAAAAATCCAAATCTCTGGTAATCCTGTGTGTTTGCAACGCCCTATCGTACAACAAAAAATTCGCGCTCTGCTGCTTGCAGCCATGCGCAGCGCTGTACTGTGGCGCCAACTAGGCGGTAAACGTCGACACTTAGTCTTCGCCCGCAAAGCCATAGTCGATACAGCCAAGAAAAGTCTTACCCTATAATAAAATTAGCGTTCATCAAGGAGCTTCACATGGATCTTTCCGCACTAACTGCTATCTCTCCGGTAGACGGTCGTTATGGTAGTAAAACCGCGTCATTGAGAGGGATTTTCAGCGAGTTCGGTCTTACCAAGTACCGTGTTCAGGTTGAAATCAATTGGCTAAAACTGTTAGCAGACTGCCCAGACATTAGCGAAGTGCCAACATTGAGCGCGTCAGCTATCGCTGTGCTCGATGGTATTAAAGACAATTTCAACGAACAAGATGCGCTGCGTGTTAAGGCTATCGAAAGCACCACTAACCACGATGTGAAAGCAGTTGAATACTTCATCAAAGAAAAAATCGCGGGTAATGCCGAGTTAGCAGCGGTTGGTGAGTTTGTTCACTTTGCCTGTACTTCTGAAGATATCAACAACTTAAGCCACGGTTTAATGTTGACTGAAGCCCGTGAGCAAGTATTACTGCCATACTGCAACGAGTTGCTGACTGCGATTAAAAAGCTGGCGATTGAATATCGCTCTGTGCCATTAATGTCACGCACCCATGGCCAACCAGCTTCACCTTCGACACTCGGTAAAGAGATGGCGAACGTAGCGATGCGTCTTGAGCGTCAAATCAAACAAATCGCCAATGTTGAAATCATGGGCAAACTGAACGGTGCCGTAGGTAACTACAATGCTCACCTGTCAGCCTACCCTGAAGTTAACTGGCATGAACTGTCTGAGCGTTTTGTGACTAGCCTTGGCCTGCACTGGAACGCCTACACGACGCAAATTGAACCACACGATTACATTGCCGAACTGTTTGATGCGGTTGCCCGTTTCAACACAGTGCTGATTGACTTTGACCGTGACATTTGGGGTTACATTGCCCTAGGTCACTTCAAACAACGCACTATCGCCGGTGAAATCGGTTCATCGACTATGCCACACAAAGTTAACCCAATCGATTTTGAAAACTCTGAAGGTAACTTAGGTATCGCTAATGCGCTGATGCAACATTTAGCGTCTAAGCTGCCGTTATCAAGATGGCAACGAGACTTAACTGACTCAACAGTACTGCGTAACTTAGGCGTGGGTATTGCACACGCGTTGATTGCGTATCAAGCGACCTTAAAAGGCATCAGCAAGTTAGAAGTTAACGAAGCGCATCTGCGTGATGAGTTAGATCACAACTGGGAAGTGTTAGCAGAACCCGTACAAACTGTGATGCGTCGTTATGGTATTGAAAAGCCATACGAAAAATTAAAAGAACTGACGCGCGGTAAACGTATCGACGCGCAGCAACTGTCAGTGTTTATTGACGGACTTGAATTACCAGACTCAGTGAAAGCTGAACTGAAGAAAATGACGCCAGCCAATTACATTGGTCGCGCCGAAACGTTTGTCGACGAACTGAAGTAAGCTTTTAACTGAACTTAGTTTTTAACTGAAATTAGTTATTAGCTGAAATTGGCGATGGACAATACTCTCTCATAAACAGAAATAAGGATTAAGGCGACTCACATCTCCGCGATGTGGTCGCCTTTTTTAACACTATGTATACACTCAATCTCGATATCGCCCAGTTTCTTAGTGAATACTGGCAAAAGAAACCCCTGCTGATCAAAAAAGCGTTTCCGCAGTTTGAAGATCCGATCAGCGCCGATGAACTAGCAGGCCTTGCCTGCGAAGAAGAAATCTCTTCGCGTATCGTCGTTACTAAAGACGAAAACTGGGAAGTGGTTCAAGGCCCGTTTGAAGATTACGACAGCTATGGCGAAACCCATTGGCAGTTACTAGTGCAAGCAGTCAATCATTGGTATCCCGATTCACAGCCATTAGTTGAAGCGCTACGCTTTTTACCTGACTGGCGTTTCGATGACTTGATGGCCTCATTTGCAACGCCTAGTGGTGGTGTGGGCCCGCACGTTGATAACTACGATGTGTTTATCATTCAAGGCGAAGGTGAACGTCGCTGGACTGTGGGCGACAATACCCCGCAACAACGCCGTGGTGGCAATCCCAACTCGCCGCTGGTTGAAGACTTCACCCCAATTATCGATGTGGTGTTAGAAAAAGGCGACATGCTTTATATTCCACCCGGTTTTCCGCATTGCGGCGAAACCCTAACAGTGGCAATGAGTTACTCGATTGGTTTTCGTGCACCAAGCCAGCAAGAACTGATCAGTGAAGTTGCCGATTATTTGCTCGACAATAACTTAGGTCAGCAGCGTTTCACGTCGCAAACTGAACCGAGTTCAGCGGGTATTGTCAGCCAAGATCATCAAGTGGGTATAATGTCACTCTTGAGTCAGCTGAGCCAAGATCCCAATAGCTACCAAATCGTGTTAGGTAAACTGCTCAGTCAAAACCGTTTCGAGCTTGATTTGTGTGAAGGCGAAGAAGCTTACAGCATTGAAGATTTGCAAGATGCCTTCGCCCAAGGTGCTGGCGTGAGCCGTATCGGCGGTTTGAAAGTATTGCGCCTTGAAAATGACGCCACGCCGCGATTATTCATAAATGGTGATGTGCACGAATTGCTAAATACACCGGTAGACGTTATCGCACAGTTGAGCGATAACGTGAGCTTAAGCGCCGATGAAGCGACTGAAATATGTCAGCATGAAGAAGTTCAAGCCTTACTATTGAAACTCATCAATCAAGGTTTCTTCTACTTAAGCGACAGCGAAGAATAAGCCCTATCGACTTTGCTCGATGACCTTGTTCTTAACAGAGGAAATCAACATAAAAGTCAGTATAAATAAGGCACTCAATTGAGTGCCTTATTGTTATTTCAATTATCAGTATCAATCAACACAAGTGACTGTATTAACTTAATACTATCTCAATACAATCCTCAACTCATTTGAGCTTAGGCATTCCACAGCTTATCGTCATTGTGCATACGATATAAACTCTCAGCGCGCGATACCAGTAATTGCGCAAACTTAGCCTGAGTAGCATCACGGGTTGCACCTGAACGTACCAAGTTTTCCGCCTGCATTTGCCACATCATAGAGAAATGACGCACCGCATCACGGGCCGTTGCCGCCACTTTCACATCGACGAAATCCGAGGGTAAATCGCCCGACATCACCCAATAGGTTTTGTTGCTGGGACGTTTTGATTCCATTTTCCAAATCGCCATGTAAGGCGCAAGATAACGACTTTCATCGGCCAAGACTTTGCTTGGGATCACGCCTTTTTCAGCGAGGAAACGATTGGCTTTTTGAAATTGAGTTCTGACCCACTCTTGACGCAGCTTTTCCACTTCTTCAGCTGATAAATTCTGTTGAGTTTGGTCGACAGCTTGTTCAGTCATACTTCCGTCCTATCTTATTGTTATAACGCGAACCTAATTCTTGGGATCAGTGCGCGATTCATTCTATTCGTTACATTAAATTCAGTACAATCCATTTTCAACCACAAAGCTTACGTTTACGTAAAGTGGAAAGCTAAATTGCCACAAATAATGTATTTATTCGGTCATTATGCATGGTTGAGAGTATCGCTAAATGCTATGGTTCTGCAATAAATATAACAAGCAGTCGATGGGGACTCACCTCGTCGGCTTTTTCATTGTGTATAGCGGAGAAATTCACGTGGCTGTATTTAATCATGTATCCTTTGACGAACATGAACAGGTCGTATTCTGTCATGATAAAGAAAGTGGCTTAAAGGCCATTGTCGCCATCCATAACACCAACCTTGGCCCTGCCGTGGGTGGTTGCCGGATGTGGAATTACCAATCGGATGATGAAGCCCTGACTGACGTATTACGCCTCTCTCGTGGCATGACTTACAAAAACGCCCTTGCCGGTTTAACCATGGGCGGCGGCAAATCAGTGATCATCGCCGATCCAAAAAGACAAGACCGCGAAGCCCTATTTCGCGCTTTTGGCCGTTTCATTAATAGCCTTGGCGGCCGCTATTATTCCGCTGAAGACGTGGGTACAACTACAGCAGATATAATGATTGCCCATGAAGAAACCCCTTATATGGCAGGTCTTGAAGGCAAGAGTGGCGATCCATCACCGTTCACCGCTCTTGGCACTTATTTAGGCATCAAAGCTGCGGTTAAACATAGACTCGGTTTAGACAGCCTAAAAGGCCTTAAAATCGCCGTTCAAGGTGTAGGTCACGTTGGCTATTACCTGTGCAAACACTTGCATAACGAAGGCGCTGAACTGATTGTTACCGACATTCATCAAGCATCGTTAGACAAAGTCGCTACCGACTTTGGTGCCATTGTTGTCGCGCCTCAAGATATTTACGCGCAAGATGTGGATGTGTACGCTCCTTGTGCCCTTGGCGCAACTTTAAACGATGCGACCTTACCGCAACTGAAAGCCAAAATTGTTGCTGGCTGTGCCAACAACCAATTAGCTGAAGTACGCCACGGCGAACAGCTGAAAGAAATGGGCATACTGTACGCGCCAGACTATGTGATCAACGCAGGCGGCATTATCAATGTGTCATTCGAAAAAGATTACGACGCCGCAAGGTCTACCGCCAAAGTAGAAGAAATTTACAACACACTGCTGAAAATCTTCAGCCAAGCTGATGCACAGAACCGTACAACCGGCGCTGTGGCTGATGAAATGGCCAAAGCCATTATCGAAGCCGCAAAAAAGTAATTTATCTGCCCGCGTAACATCCGCAAAAGCGACCTCTGGTCGCTTTTTTGTTATCTAAAATTTAATCTAGCGCTAAGCTCATGGTTTAGCCGCGCTTTTAATTTCGACACAGAATATTCATTAAATCACGCTGGAAAACGTCATATTTGTCTGCTTGAATTAGCCTCTCAGGTCCCAGCACAGGATAGCGCTATGATCCGTTTCAAGTATGATCTCAACCAAGATGTAGTTGAACTGCAAGCCAGTAATTGGAGCGGTTTAGAGCGGGTCTTTGTCAACGGCCAGATGGTGTCGCACAAGCTGAATTTTAAGCCTCAGAGCGAACATACTATTCAACTTAAAGACGGCGCACCTTGCAAGTTCGAACTGCTTATCGATCCCCAAACCGATGAGTTGATGTGCCGAATTTATAAGCAGCACACACTCGTCGCCAGCCTAAAACAAGGCAAAGAAAATTTGTTAGCCAGCCGCCGTTATTTGCAACACTCAGTCATAGCCGTCAGCCTACTCTGCGTCTTTGCACTTTACTTGAATTGATTGAGCCAGTTTAATCCCGCGAAGTGACAGATGAATGATGGGATTAAACTGGAGAAAATGAATTTAGACAATCACATAAAGATAGCAGTGAAAACGGCTAAACCGCAGTATCCCTCCATACCGAATGAATCCGTATCATTAAGCCAAGCGATTGATTTTATTTAATAGTAAGACGAACTGCTGCTGCTCCTCATCACTGAGGTTAGACAGGAACTTTTCGTTGACCCGCTCAGCTTCGCAAATCAGATCTTGCTCTAGCGCTTTGGCTTCATCGGTCAAAAAGATTTGAAAGGCGCGCCGATTATCGGCTTCTTGATGGCGGGTAATAAGACCTTGTACCTGTAACTGATCGAGTAAACGCGTCATAGTGTAATTTGCCACATCGCAACGCTTAGACAATTCAGTTTGGCTGATGCCCTCCTCTTGCCACAAAGCAAACAGCACAGGCCACAGTTTTATATCGAGTTGATATCGCTTAAGATGCAGATCAAGCTCATTTTGCAGCTCGATATTTAAGTGGGAAACAAGATAGCCTAAGCTTTCATGACGATTCAAACAGCACCTCCTACAACAAAGGTTTTAACGCGTTTTCACTTACCCTGTGCGCCATTATAAGAAGACAGAGTCAGTTTTAATACTACCACTTAACCCGCAATAAACTAGCTAACACCACAGCTAATTACGCGATTAACCTACGAACTCACTGCTCATTTAGATCAGATAAATTGAATTCATTCACAAAATTATAGTAACAGGCACGGCCTAATTTTCCCCATAACCCACGCTCAAGCGGCAAATAAACACTGTCATCGGTGAGCTTCATCTGCTTTATATCCACATTGTGGTGCAGAGTGTCAATACTGGTGCTCACATTGAGCAGAGAATGAGGTTGCGCTCGCTCGAAATCGACAATCAGCAGAGGCGCATCTTCAACCTGCACTCGCACCTTTTCCACTGGGGTAATTAAGAAATACTCATCATCGATGCAATGCAAAATACTGGCGAACAACTTAGCAAACTTTGCTGGCAGCGATGTTCCTAGATATGTCCAATTACCCAAGGCGTTAATGTCAAATAGTGGGATGTCACTGCACAACCGCGTTGTTGTCGTTAATGCGCTATCGGCGGCGAATTGTTTGAGTGTGTGTTGAATACTGTCAGTCATTTTTTCCATCTAGGCCTCCATCACCCATAAAAAAACCAGCCTTGCGGCTGGCTTTAGTGTGACATTCAACACTGGGATATGCCAGTGAGGATAATAACAAGCTCACTGGCGAAGCTAAGTGATAAACACCACTAGATATTTGCTAACTCAAGCAAGGCCTCAAGTGGATGTTTTGGCTTGTAACCGGCAAAACGTTTCACTTGAGTACGGCAAGAATAGCCCGACACTAAAACTTGCGGCTGTTCAATCTTAGCGAGAGTTTGCTGCCAAGACATCTCAAACAAGGCCTTAGAACGCTCGAGGTTTTCCGCCTCGTGGCCGTAGGTTCCGGCCATACCACAACAACCTAAATTGACTGCGGTTAACTTAGCACCAAAATGAGCAAAGATTTTAGTCCATTCTTTGGCGGTATTTGGCTTGGCCGTAGATTCAGTGCAATGACTAAACCAGGTATATTGTTTATCTTGTGGCGCTTTCGCGGGTAGGTCCTTGATGACATTAAGTAGCCATTCGTTGGCTAACTTGACCTCAAAATGACCGCGATTAGCCCCTAAGACTTCACGGTATTCGTCGCGATAACACAAGACTAAGGCAGGATCGATACCGACCATCGGCATGCCCAGTTTATGGACTTGGTTCAAAAAGTCCGCACTCGACTGCGCCGTTTTCGCGAACTTATCTAAAAATCCCTTGATATGCGTTGGCTTACCATTGGGTTTATAGGGCAACAACACCGGTTTTAAACCGAGTTTTTCAATCAACTGGATAAAGCGCAGCACAAGACCTGAGTCATAGAAACTGTTAAAGGGATCTTGCACCACCAGCACAAACTGTGAGCGCGCCTCTTCTGGAATTGCCTGCAGTGCCGCTAAATCGTAACCACGACTGGCATGGCCATCGAGTCTTTGCTTTAAGGTCGGCACAGATAACGCAGGCGCGTCCACGTAACCAATCGCCTTTTTAATCACCCATTGGCTCAATGGATTTTGCGCGGCAAAGTTAGTAAGACGCGGTGCAGCGGCCATTAATGGCAAGCTATCTTCGATACCTGCAACAAGATAGTCCTTCGCCGGTCTTAAATAGCGTTGATAGTAAATATTAAAGAACTGCGCCCTAAACTTAGGTACATCCACTTTGACCGGACATTGCCCAGAGCAGGCTTTACAGGCCAAACAGCCCTTGAGCGATTCCATCACTTCGTGGGAATAATCATAATCGCGCTGGGCGTTCAGGGTATTTTGAACGCGCTGCAGCAAACCTAAGGGCTTTGCTTTTGCCAGTGCGTTGACATCAACCCCTTCAGCCTCCAGCAGCCTGAGCCATTCTCTCATGAGCCCTGCGCGCCCCTTGGGCGATTGTACCCTGTCACCCGTCACCTTAAACGACGGACACATGGGCGAATAGCTGCTGTAGTTAAAGCACAGGCCGTTGCCGTTACAGTTCATCACATCGGGGAATGCATCACGTACTTCGATGGGGATTTGTCGGTCAAACTTACCGCGCTTAGCACTGTCGATATCGTAATAGAGGGCGCCAGTATGTTTAGGTGCCACCAGCTTACCAGGGTTAAGTCGGTTGTCGGGATCGAACAAGCCTTTGATATCTTGTAGAACGCCGTATAGTTCATCACCAAAGACAGATGGACCGTATTCACCACGCACACCTTTACCGTGTTCGCCCCACATCAGGCCGCCGTATTTAAGCGTCAGTGCCGCGACTTGATCTGAAATGACTCGCAGTAGTTTTTCATCTTCAACATCGCACATATCGAGTGCGGGCCGAACATGCAACACGCCCGCATCCACATGACCGAACATACCGTATTGCAGATTATGACCATCGAGTACTGCGCGAAACTCCATAATATAATCGGCGAGTTTTTCGGGCGGCACCGCGGTATCTTCCGCAAAGGCGATAGGTTTGCGACGTCCTTTAGTGGCGCCGAGTAAACCAACGGCTTTTTTGCGCATGCCGTAGATTTTTTCGATGCTTGGCTTGTCTTGCGTCACTTGGTAACCCAATACGCCGCACTCACCTTTGCTGATCTGCTCAGTCAAGACAGCTTCAAGGCTCGCAAGCTTTTGCTCAACCTCTACTGTGTCACCAGCAAATTCGACCATATTGAGGCCGTCGATGACTTTACCCGGCACTTCTTGAATCAGATCAGATACCGAGTGCCAGACAATATCTTCGCGGGCTAAATTAAGCACTTTTGAATCGACGGTTTCGACCACAGTCGCCCGCGCGGCAACTAAGGATGGCGCATGACGCAATGCCGATTGGAACGAATCGTACTTAATGTTCACCATCGCGCGCTCAGTCGGCAGCGGGGTGAGATTGAGTTTAGCTTCGGTTATCACCGCAAGCGTGCCCTCTGAGCCTGTCAAAATCCGTGATAAATCGAATTGCGTCAGGTTGTCGTTCCACACATGTTTTAAGTCATAGCCAGTAAGGAAACGGTTGAGCTTAGGAAACTGGTTTTCAATCTGAGTGCGCTTTTCGCGGCATACCGCCGCCACAGCAGAAATCAGTTTCTGCCCCAACGGATTATCACTGACGTTATCGGGGTTGCACAGTAGTCCAGCGTCTAGGGGATGCGTATCCAACACGCTGCCATCAATCAACACACTGCGCAGCGCCAGCACGTGATCTGACGTCTTACCGTAAACCAGTGAGCCCGCACCCGAGGCATCGGTATTGATCATGCCGCCAATCGTGGCGCGGTTTGAGGTGGATAAATCGGGACTAAAAAAGAATCCATGGGGACGCAATGCATCGTTAAGTGCATCTTTAACGACGCCAGCTTCAACTCGTACCCAACCTTGCTCAGCATTCACTTCGAGCACGCGATTCATGTAACGCGACACATCCAAAATCAAACCATGGGTCAGGGATTGTCCGTTGGTACCGGTACCACCGCCACGTGCACTGAAGGTCACGCTGCGAAATGCGTCCGTAGCAGCCAGTGTCAATGCAATTTGGATATCCTGCTGATTTTTAGGATATAACACAGCTTGAGGTAAGAATTGATATACAGAGTTGTCCGTTGCTTGCACTAAACGTGCGCTGTAACGTTTGTCTATATCACCGGAATACTCACTTTGCTCCAGTGCATCAAGGTATGCCAAATACACTGGCTCTAATGTTTGTTGATGTGATAGCAGGGGTAGCATAGATGGCTTCTGTCAATTATCGTTATGGCGCCATTATAAACAAAAAAAAGCCGCTAAAAAGCGGCTTTTTTAACAAGTTTATAAAATTACAATCGAGATCAACCGTGAGCTTCGGCTAAATACAACCAAGTATCAATCACAGTATCTGGATTTAACGATACGGTATCTATGCCCTGCTCGACCAACCAAGCCGCAAAATCGGCGTGATCTGAAGGACCTTGACCACAAATACCTATGTATGCGCCCTTCGCTTTAGCCGCTTTAATGGCCAATGAAAGTAGCATTTTAACGGCTTCATCACGCTCATCAAATAAGTGGCTGATGATACCTGAGTCACGGTCAAGACCGAGTGTTAGCTGAGTTAAATCGTTTGAGCCGATAGAGAAACCATCGAAATGCTCAAGGAATTGATCCGCTAACAGGGCGTTTGAAGGCACTTCACACATCATGATGACGCGTAAACCATCTTTACCGCGCTCTAAACCTTGCTCTTTCAGCAGGCCGATCACTTGTTCAGCTTCTTTCACTGTACGTACGAATGGGATCATGACTTCAACGTTTTTCAGACCCATGTCGTTACGAACACGTTTGATCGCTTCACACTCTAAGGCAAAACAGTCACGGAACGATTCAGAGATATAACGGCTTGCACCGCGGAAGCCCAGCATTGGGTTCTCTTCTTCTGGCTCGTAACGATCACCGCCAACCAAGTTTGCGTATTCGTTAGACTTAAAGTCTGACATACGCACGATCACTTTCTTCGGATAGAAAGCAGAACCGATAGTCGCAATACCTTCAACCAGACGGGCAATGTAGAACTCAACCGGTGATTCATAACCTGCGATCATCTCGTTGATTTCAGTTTGCAGCGCAGCGTCTTGTTGATTGAACTCAAGCAGTGCCTTTGGATGAATACCAATCATACGGTTGATGATGAATTCTAAACGCGCTAGACCCACACCTTCGTTTGGCAAACGGGCGAAATCAAATGCACGATCAGGGTTACCCACGTTCATCATGATTTTCATTGGCAGTTCTGGCAAAGAGTCAACACGGTTTGAAATCACTTCAAACTCTTGTTTACCTTCGTAGATAAAGCCAGTATCACCCTCAGCGCAAGAAACAGTCACGATTTGACCATTCTTGATACGGTCAGTCACGTCACCACAACCCACCACCGCTGGCACACCTAATTCACGGGCGATAATCGCCGCGTGACAAGTACGACCGCCACGGTTAGTGACGATGGCGCTCGCGCGTTTCATGATAGGTTCCCAATCTGGATCTGTCATGTCAGTCACTAACACGTCACCTGGTTGGATTTGATCCATATCAGCGATAGAGGTTAATACTTTGGCTACGCCGGTTCCCACTTTATGACCGATAGCGCGACCTTCACAGATCACAGCGCCACGGCTCTTTAAGTGATAACGCTCAATCAATTGCACATCTTCACGGCTACGAACCGTTTCTGGACGCGCTTGAACGATATACAATTTGCCGTCGTTACCGTCTTTTGCCCACTCGATGTCCATTGGACGACCATAGTGTTGCTCGATAATCACAGCTTGTTTTGCCAACTCTTCAACTTCAGCGTCATTGATTGAGAATTGACGGCGTTGCTCGCTTGCAACATCTTCAATTTTCACTTGTTTGCCGTGAGCAGCATCATCTGAATACACCATTTGGATGAGCTTGCTACCGATATTACGGCGCACAACAGCCTTGTGACCTAAGGCTAAAATAGGTTTATGAACATAAAATTCATCAGGGTTTACCGCGCCTTGAACAACCATTTCACCCAGACCAAAAGATGAAGTGATAAACACGACATCGTTATTGCCAGATTCAGTGTCCATAGTGAACATCACACCTGAAGCCGCTTTATCTGAACGAACCATGCGTTGCACGCCAGCAGACAAGGCAACACCGTGGTGTTCGTAACCTTGGTGAACACGGTAAGAAATCGCGCGGTCGTTAAAGAGTGAAGCGTAAACGTGCTTGATAGCCGTTAGTACAGAATCAAAACCTTTAACGTTTAGGAAAGTTTCTTGCTGACCCGCAAAAGACGCATCTGGCATATCTTCTGCTGTTGCAGAAGAACGTACCGCGAATGACGCTTCGCTAGTTTCAGCGGCAAGTTTATCGTAAGCTTCACGAATGGCTTGCTCTAATGCTGGTTGAAATGGGGTGTCGATAACCCACTGCCTGATCTGTGCACCTACTTTAGCCAGCGCATTGACATCATCTACATCCAGTGTGGCTAGAATGTCATAAATCTTCTGGTTAACTCCGCTTTGTTCAAGGAACTCGTTGAACGCATGGGAAGTTGTCGCAAATCCGCCAGGTACTTGAACACCGGCATTGGCCAGATTGCTGATCATCTCGCCTAGAGAAGCATTTTTACCGCCAACTAAGTTGACGTCACCCATGCCTAATTCTTGATACCAGAGTACGTATTGCTGCACAGTTCTATCTCCGCAAGTTTATTTCAGTGGCCCCTTCACACGAGGGCAGCGGCATTTTACACTCCTGTCGAACACGCGTAAATCTATAATTTTATTTGTAATTTTATTACTACAAGAGGTCAGTATGGCACCAAAAGTATTCTATATCTCCGACGGGACAGCGATCACAGCTGAAGTTTTTGGTCATGCGGTTCTCTCGCAATTTCCATTAGAATTTGAGTCACTTACAATTCCATTCGTCGAAACTTTGACGAAAGCGGAGCAAGTTAAGCGACAAATTAATGATTGTTTTATTACAACAGGTGAGCGGCCGTTAGTATTCCATTCAATCGTAAAAGCGGAGATCCGCGACATCATCTACTCGAGTGAAGGCTTAGATTATGATTTTTTGAATACTTTTGTGGCCCCACTCGAACAACATTTAGGGGTTTCAGCTTCTCCAGTGCTACATCGTACCCATGGAAAAGCGAATCACGGCTATGAAGCGCGTATTGATGCGATTAATTTCGCCATGGATAATGATGATGGCCAGACCATGAAACACATGGATCAAGCCGATCTGGTTTTACTTGGGGTGTCTCGCTGTGGCAAAACGCCATCAAGCCTGTATTTGTCGATGCAATTTGGCATCAAAGCTGCGAACTACCCTTTCACCGAAGATGATATGGATAACCTTAAGTTACCCGACGCGCTGAAACGCAATAAGAAAAAGCTGTTTGGCTTGACGATTGATCCTGTGCGTTTACATGAGATCCGCCAAAGCAGAATGGAAAACAGCCGCTACTCGTCACTCAAGCAGTGCCGCTTAGAAGTCAAAGAAGTGGAAATGCTATTTAAACGTGAACGCATTCCTTATATAGATACAACGAATCATTCAGTGGAAGAAATTGCCACCAAAATATTGGATGTCACGGGCCTAGAACGGCACATGTTCTAAGCTTGTAGAGCAAAAAGCACCAAGATAAACCGAGTGAATTTAGCTTAATTGAATCTAACTTAAATCAAATTCATTGCACAGTTGCCGACAATTAACACAATTGGCGCTGTGCAACTCGTTTCGATTCGTTATAATCCGAGGCAATCTGGCGAAAAGCGCCGCACGCAAGCTCGGTATTTTGAATGACCATAAAAACAGACGAACTACGCACTTCCTTATTAGCAAAAGTCATCTCACCTGCGCAACTGGCATCTGAGTTCCCATTAACTCAAGATGCGGCCGATTATCTGGTTCAGCAACGTCGTGAAGTCGAAGCCATTATTATGGGTGAAGACCAACGTCTATTGGTGATCGTAGGCCCATGCTCAATACACGATACTAAAGCTGCATTAGATTATGCTCAGCGTTTAGCTATATTACATCAAGAATTGAAAGATGATTTGTGTATCTTAATGCGGGTCTATTTTGAGAAACCTCGCACGGTTGTCGGCTGGAAAGGATTAATTTCGGATCCCGATCTTGATGGCAGTTTCGAGCCAAACAAAGGCCTACGTATTGCTCGCGAGCTACTGCAACAAATCACAGAATTAAAATTACCTATTGCCACCGAGTTTTTAGATATGGTGAACGGTCAGTACATCGCCGATCTCATTACTTGGGGCGCAATTGGCGCACGCACCACTGAAAGCCAAGTTCACCGTGAGATGGCCTCGGCACTGTCTTGTCCTGTTGGTTTTAAAAACGGTACCGATGGCAATATCAATATCGCCGTCGATGCAGTGCGCGCCGCACAAGTTCCGCATATTTTCTATTCACCGGATAAAGATGGCGCGATGGCGGTCTATCGCACCCACGGTAATCCGTTTGGTCATATCATTCTGCGCGGTGGCAAAACGCCTAATTACCACGCCGAAGATATCGAAAAGGCACGTCAACAACTTGCCTCTGTTGGGGCCACTCAACGTATGGTGGTCGATTTCAGCCACGGTAATAGTGAAAAGAACCACCTTAAGCAGCTTAACGTTGCCGATGCAATCATGGCGCAAATGCGGGCAGGCAGCACTGCCATCGCCGGTATTATGGCAGAAAGCTTCTTACAGGAAGGCAACCAGAAAGTCGTTGCAGACCAACCACTCTGTTATGGCCAAAGCATCACAGATGCCTGCTTACATTGGGATGACTCAGAAGTCCTGCTACGTAAACTGGCAGCCGCTTCCCGCGAGCGAAAAGCATTGTTAGCAAAATAAGCCTGACGCTCGAAAATATGTCCGAAGCGATATACATTTTCCAATAAAAAACCGATCTTTGATCGGTTTTTTTATTAAGAGCGGTTTAATACCCAATGTAATAGCCAGCAACACACTGCGACTAACGCCTTTGCGTTCTTTTATTAAACATAAACAATGTTATAGATTACACACAAACGCCCAATCTGCAGAAGCTCCTGGTGCCGCGTTGGTCCACCACTTAGCTTGGTACACAGCGCTGCTGTTTTTCATCCGATCGCCCGTTGCTGCATGACTTGGATTTCCCTGATAGTCCTTTTGCGGGAAATTTGGATAAGCAGGAATACCCGCAGTATCAACACTCGCCGCTTCACAACTATCCACCACAGGTACTTGGCATTCAGGTAAACTTGGATTTGCAGCACAATCAACAGGTGGAACAACGGAACTCGCCGCACCAAATCCATATCGAGTGCCATTAAAACTTACAGTAAAGTTTGATGGCATAGAGACAGGCAAATAGTACTTAATCGTGCCGTCAAACGTTGCCCCAGGTGCGAGACTTTTCCAAGTTGGCAAGATAAAGCGAACATGGTGGAAATCATTCTCCAACCCGCCCACGTTATTTCCAGCCACATTGGAACCATCAGTCACCACAGTTAACCCCATACCCGATTGATCGGCAATTTCGGCTGAGGTTGAAGTTGAAATATCAAATTCAAACTCCGCACCGCCGGGTATAGTCACTTGGCTATTATTGGTGATGGTTAAGGTTGGCGTAATCGGATAGTTACTGTCGCCCACTTTATAGCCAGATAAGCTTGCCGTTAAGGTCAATGTTTGTGATGGCATTACCTGATTGCTGGTGCGATTGCCATACGGGGTTGCTTGCGCAAATCCGTTGTACGCAATGCTGGTCATAGTATCACCGACAAAGAACTCACCCAGCCCATTATTACGCTCTGGATACCAGCCGAAGTCACCTGCTAATTCCCAGAACATGACGCCGCCAATGCCGTTATCGACCACATATTTCACTTTGCGCGCCATAGCTTGCTCATCTTCAGTAGACAGATACACCTTTTTGGTCGGGTTCCATAACCATGAAGATTCCGCCACAGCGTCATAGTGGCGCTCATAGGTACCCGTCAGTCGATCGGCAACATTCGTTTGCGGATCTAATCCATAAAGGCTTAAATAACTGCCGCTGATACCGAGCTCCAAGTTTTTAGCATGCCACATAGGGTTAGAGCCTGCGAACATCTCATCGCCACGTACATCACTATCGTGCCAGAGGTTATCAATTCCTTGAGCACCGTAACCACAGTTTGACGCCCCATCACCCGTACCCACAGGACAAGCCGTTTGATCCGGATATGCCGCTAAGCCCCATAGGCCGTTAGTGCCACCACTAACATTTTGCCAACCACGCGTATAGTAAGGAATACCGATATTGATCCGCCCTGCTGGCATAGAACCGCGGAAATAATGGTATGCCCAATCGGTATTGAGATAACCAATGCCGCCATATTGCGCCGTACTATAAACATCCCAATGCGCAAGCTCTGCATCTGTACCAGTGTCAAACAGCGCCGCATTGTGACCGACAAAATCGTTCCACGCGCCGTGCAAGTCATAGCTCATAATGTTGACGTAATCGAGATAACGGGTCATCTGATACGCCTCCATCCCACGTAATAAATAGCCCGATGCTGGCGCAGCAACGGTCAACATATAGTGCTTACCATCTTGCTTGCTGGCTGTATCGAGTTTTTCACGCAGAGTTTTCATCAGTAGTTCGTACTGTTTAAACAAGGTCGCACGCTTTGGCTCTGACATCGAAAAATCATCAGGATTGCCAGATTTAGCCATTGATGTCGCGTACTCATAGTCGATATCCGCCCCATCAAAACTGTAAGTGCGTAAGAACGTCACCACAGAATCGGCAAAGGTTTCAATCCCTTGCGTCGTCTGAGTCATCTCATAGAAACCACCACTGGCAACACGATTGCCGTTATCATCAAAATAACCGCCCGTTTCAGCCCAACCACCAATCGAGATTAAAGTCTTAACGTTTGGATGGCGTTTTTTATACTTATTGAGCAAGTTAAAATGGCCTTTGTAATTAAACTCGGGATCCATCTCAGCGCCTGCAACGCCCGGCCACTCTAATCCTGTTGCCGCGTTCGTTACACTATTGGGGTCGCCAATAGAGACCTTGTTATTCGAATCAATATGCGCAAATGCATAATTGATGTGAGTAATTTTATCCCACGGAATATCACTTGCGAGATAACTCGGCTGGCCATTTTTACCCGTGCGCCACGAAGTAAAGTAACCGATAACGCGGCGGGCGTGATCGCTACCCATTTTTTCGCGGCCCTGTTGATCGTACACATCGCAATAGACTGAATCACCCACTAAACCTTCAGGACGGCAAGCCTCATTATCGGTTGGTGCTTGACCTACTCGGCCGATGACAGCAGTTGATAATGTTGTCAGGCCAAGATTATCAATCGCCTCAGCGGTGAAACGAATGTCACCGTTTTCAATGGCTGCCCATTGTGCACTGTATGGCGCGGTTGCATCTTCAGCAACGAGCACGCCGTTAGCATAAAAGCGCACGCTGGCCACATCGCCATCACTGTCAGTCGCAGTTGCTGCGAGTGATAACACCGTGCCTAAATCTGTTTGAAAGTTGGACTGCGGCGCGGTTAATGTCACGCTCGGCGCTTGATTAGCTGCGGCAACATTGAGTTTGATGATTGCCGACAAGCCGCTGGCATTGTGACTATCGTAGGCACGGGTTTGTAATTGATGCACACCGACTCCTGCAGCCTGCCACGTTGCCGAATAGGGTGCACTGTTATCAGTCGCAATCAATTGACTATCAAGATAAAACTCAACTTTAGTAATGCTATCACCCGTATCAGGATCGCTCGCATTCGCGGTAATGGTTACTGAGTTGCCAACAGTGACAGCGCTGTCATTGAGAGGTGTCAAAATTTCTGTCGAAGGCGGTAAATTTTCACTCGTAGCATTAATAACGGTTAGCACAACACTTTTCTCGGTCGTCGCACCTTTGTCATCGGTCGCTACCGCTTTAAGCTGGACACTGCCGATCGCATTAGTCGTCCAAGGGCTCGTTACCGCCTGACCATTGGCAAACCAATCTACGCTCGCAACGGTACCGTCAACATCAGATGCATCTGCCTGCAGCAAGACGACATCCCCTAAATTCACACTCACATTGTTTTGCGGCTGTAAGATGACCAGTATAGGCGCTTGGTTTTGCGCTCCATCACACACGCCTTTGTTTTCCCATACGCCCCACTGCCCTGTTTGGCTTGGGTTTTCATTCTGGGTCCACCACTTATTTTGATAGAGATAATTATCGTAGGTTACAAGCGTGACGGTTGCGTAGATTTGGCTACTGTTCCAAGCTGCTATGTCTTGGCAACTCACTGCTGCAGCCGTTTGAGAATAACTGAAACCCGCCATAGCTGTGGCCATTAACCACGCGAATCGCTGTTGTTTCATTACCCAAGGTATATTACAGATCATGTTGAAATCCTCTTTTATTATAGTATGTTACCGAAATAGTCCTTTACACGAGCACATACAACGTCAGATGACAACAAAGGGGTTACTGCGGAATATTCAAGGTAGCTCAATGTAAGTAATTTGTTAACCTTTAAAGTGTTATATTAAATAACTAGATATGACAAAATATAAAAATCACATAACTTTTAATGACTTATGCTTAAACAATGAGTTTAAAATATTATTTGCTATGCATAGCCGCCTAAAAGGTTAGTAATAAACCGACAATAAAATCTGCTAGAGGCTCAAAATGAAGTGGTTTTCTATCTTTAAGAATTAAAAATCTCTATAATTCTGCCTTATTTGCTGCATTACCTTAGGTTGCTGTATGTCGCTTACGCCCATTTCTCCAAACACCGAAAATACCTCACGAACCGAAACCTCTGAAGCACAATTCCCAGAAGCGATTCAAACGCGAATCGACTCCTCTGAAGCGCGGGTAATTAAAGCGGTATTTCCATCCATCACCAACCATCACAATACGTTATTTGGTGGCGAAGCTTTAGCGTGGATGGATGAAACGGCCTTTATTGCTGCAACTCGTTTTTGCCGTAAAACCTTAGTGACTGTGAGTTCCGATAGAATCGATTTTAAAAAACCTATCCCCGCAGGCACATTAGCCGAACTGATCGCGCGGGTGATCCATGTCGGTAACACTTCATTGAAAGTTGAAGTGAACATCTATGTCGAAGACATGTATCAAGATCACCGAGAGCATGCCATACGTGGTGTGTTCACCTTTGTTGCGGTTGACGAACAACGAAATCCCACTCAAGTGTGGACATACGAGTAGTTTGTAGACGATGTAAAGATACAGAACGGCCCGTTATCTCGGGCTTTTCATTACTATCGTGCGATTCAAAAATATTTTGCAAAACACCGACCAAAGTCTAACAACCAGAAACATATCAAAATTTTGTCCTTATTCATGAATAAAGCAATAGGATCCTTGATTACTTTTCTGTTACATTGAGTTCAATCTTCACGCGCACCGAACATAATCATAAAAGCCATGAAGCTAGAAAACTTAAATATTATTATCGCAGACGATCACCCATTGTTCAGAAATGCACTACGTCAAGCACTGACCACAGCGTTTGAGCATGCACAATGGTTTGAAGCCGACAGTGCTGACGCACTGCAATCTGTGTTGGATGTCCGTAGCGTCGATTACGATCTTGTACTGTTAGATTTGCAGATGCCCGGTTCCCACGGCTACTCCACACTGATTCACCTACGCTCACATTATCCCGATTTACCCGTGGTAGTGATTTCTGCACACGAGGATATCAATACCATTAGCCGTGCGATTCATTATGGTAGTAGTGGTTTCATCCCTAAATCGGCTTCGATGGAAACCCTCAAAGAGGCACTGAGTGCGGTGTTATTCGGTGACATTTGGCTGCCTAAAGGCACTGAGATTATTTCTATAGATGACGATGCCGTTGATAAAATGGCCAGCAAATTATCCGATCTCACGCCGCAGCAATATAAAGTGTTGCAGATGTTTGCCGAAGGTTTATTAAATAAGCAAATTGCCTACGATCTTGGCGTCTCTGAAGCGACCATCAAAGCACACGCAACTGCCATTTTTAGAAAACTGGGCGTTCGTAACCGAACACAAGCCGTCATAGCTCTTGCTCAGCTTGAGATGGATAAAGTCGATTTATCTTAATCGCTTACGTCTTGATATGTATAACGGACTTGATGCATGTTTATGCTTTCTGAATACCAAATGGCTAGTGTCTACATGAACTAAATTTAAGCGCCTAGATTTAACGACTTATTAAGGACTTAGATTTAAGCACCTAGGTTTAATACCTTGATTTATTCATGAAGTTTCAGCTAAACATTACCCCATAAAAATGCCGCTTATATTAGCGGCATTTTTATATCAGTAAATCATCGCCAATTAACGCATTGGCAGATTTTTATCGGCAAACATTTCATCGATAAGCTGTTGATCCCGTAAGGCGACAGCTTTCTCCACCACGTCACGGGTTAAATGCGGCGCAAAGTGCTGAATAAAATCATACATATAACTGCGTAAGAAGCTGCCCTTCCTGAAGCCAATTTTAGTCGTACTGTGGGCAAACAAATGGCCAGCATCAATCGCAACTAAATCTTTATCGATATTAGGGTCAATCGCCATAGAGGCGATGACGCCCACACCTAATCCTAAACGGACATAGGTCTTCAACACATCGGCACTGGTCGCACTAAAAACAACACGCGGCTCTAAATTGGCGCGATTGAACGCTTTCTCAATTTCAGAAGCACGGTCAAAACCAAAGACATAAGTCACTAAGGGGAAGCGCGCTAAATCTTCGATGCTAATCAAATTATTTGGGCTACGGGTCGCAAGGGGATGATCTTTAGGAACGACGATGGAGCGATTCCAATGATAACAAGGCAACATAATCAAGTCGGAATACAAATGCATTGCTTCAGTCGCGATGGCGAAATCCGCATCACCGCGAGCCGCCTGTTCACTGATCTGTGACGGCGTCCCC
Source organism: Shewanella sp. DAU305 (assembly GCF_026802235.1). NCBI lineage: Bacteria > Pseudomonadati > Pseudomonadota > Gammaproteobacteria > Alteromonadales > Shewanellaceae > Shewanella > Shewanella sp. DAU305. The sequence goes on along the minus strand of NZ_CP113808.1, from coordinate 2,569,081 downwards.
TGATGCATGTGTAAGTTCACTTTAGGGTAGCGATCAATAAACTGGCGAATAATCGTCGGCAATGCATAGCGCGCCTGAGTGTCTGTTGTGGAAATATTTAACTCGCCTTGATCGGGCTTAGTATATTCCTCAGAAACTTTTTTAATGCTCTCAACTTTACCCAAGATATCATTGGCAATGCTGATCACTTGCAAACCTGCAGGTGTGACATGGGTTAAATGCTTACCGCTACGACCAAATATTTGGATCCCCAACTCATCTTCAAGCATGCGAACTTGTTTACTGATCCCAGGTTGAGAGGTATACAAGTTTTCAGCTGTCGCCGATACATTGAGGTTATGTTTTACGACCTCAGCAATATACCTGAGTTGTTGCAGTTTCATCTTATTTCCTTGTTTCAAACACGCAAAATGCCATTAACAACTGAGCCCTCAAAGCACTCTCAGCTATAATCAATCGTTATAGTATATAGTAAAACTTAAAGCAAATAGGAATATAGAGCACAAGTCTGCAGATTCATACGACAGAAATGATAACCTAGGCTAAGATAACTATGCTAGTTTATTGATTTATTGTAGCATTAGCTCAATTGGATAAATAATGGAACATCTATGTCATTCACCTTGGTTCTGATCCTCATCGGTGCGCTTTTACTGCTTGTTATCGGAATTAACGTATTACAACAACAAAAAGAACGCGTAGAGGCTGAGCGGCGCATTGAATTTGCCCGTCAAAGAGCAATTATCGATGAAACCGAAGCTGTGTTATCAAACACAGGGATGATGCCTTGTAGCACGAATATTGTGTTGGTTTTGTACCGTCGCGTGCAAGATGCCTTGCAGGCTGCGACAGCTATTAGTAATAGCCAACAACAGTCTGATTACCAGCGCCGACTAGCCGATATCAACAATCAAATAACAACCTTACAGTCTGGTCAACCTCAATCACCACCGATTGAGAATTTCAGACTACCCGATAACGACAAACAAATTTTAGCGCTAGTGCAAACCTTGAAAAAGCTCAAGGCGATACTTAGAGCAGAACATAACAAAGGGAAAGTCGACCCGAGCATTTTTGCTCAGGAAGAAAGTCGTATCGACAGTTTACAGCTCAGGATCAATGTTGATTCCATGCTTTCCCGAGCCAGAGCGGCCAGTTTTATGAAGCAGTATGGTTCATCAAAACAAATGGTGACTAAAGCACTATCGACATTGCACGCGATTAAGGCACAAACGCCTAATGACCCTTTCATTGGTCGTAAAGTGGATGAGGCTAAACAATTGCTTGATGAGATTATGGGCGCGCAAAAACAATCTGAACCCAGTGCACCAAGACCTAAAAATGAAGAAGATGATATCGACATGCTGTTTCAGCCGAAAAAGAAATGGTGATCAGTTACTGTGTGCTTACCTTTAAGTTAAATTAGCGGCACGTCTTACACTCGTTCTTCAGCGTTATTGGGCGTGGTGAGTGAGTGCGAGTAAAGCGAGCAACATTTTTGGCTCATTATCTACAGCAACAAATCAGTCTCTAAAGAAAATCGAAACAAAAAAGCCAAGTCATCATTGACTTGGCTTTTTTGTTGTTGCCTTAGCATTAAGCTAGCTCAATCCACCGCTATGCGCTTTTCTTGGCTTTCTTGGTAGTCTCACTCACCCACTTGCCATTCACGTAATGGGCTGACCAACCAGTAGCTTTACCGTCGACTTCAGTCGCAACATATTGCTCTTTCGTCTTACGGCTAAACTTCACCGCTGCTTTATTGCCTTCGTCATCAGTGACGGGCGCATCTGCTAAATATTGATACTTAGGCCACAGCAGCTCGCGGTATTGAACCAGCTCCTCAACCAGAGGTGCACGGGTTTCCCGTGATTTAGGGAAAGTACTGGCCGCTAAGAAGATCCCTGCTGCACCATCACGTAATACGAAATGGGCATCCGATTTGCTGCATTTCAGATCAGGCAAATAGATAGGATCTTCTTTTGGTGGCGCAGCCTCACCGTTCTTCAGTAATTTACGCGTATTTTTACATTCGCTATTGGTACAACCAAAATACTTACCAAAACGGCCGTTTTTCAGTTCCATGTCGTGGCCACAGCGATCACACTCAATCAGCGGGCCTTCATAGCCTTTGATCTTGAATTGGCCTTCTTCGACTTCATAGCCTTCACAAATAGGGTTGTTGCCACAGACGTGCAGCTTACGCTTCTCATCAATTAGGTAACTGTCCATTGCTGTGCCGCAAATACCACAGCGGTGCTTCGCACGCAGTGCATCTGTCTCGGCATCTTCACTGTTTTCGCTAATTGCCTCAACGCCAGGTGTAAGGTTCATCGTTGTCTTACAGCGCTCTTTGGGAGGTAATTCGTAACCAGAGCAACCCAGGAAAACACCAGTCGTTCCTGTACGAATACCCATAGGGCGACCACAGGTTGGGCACTTGATATCCGTCATTACCATTTGGTTAAGACGCATGCCACCTTCTTCGGGATCGAGCTCCGCTTTTTCTAATTGCTTAGTAAAGTCAGCATAGAAACCATCGAGCACTTTTTTCCAATCTAATTCACCGCGAGCCACATCATCTAATGTTTGCTCCATACTGGCGGTAAAGTCATAGCTCATTAAATCAGCAAAACTGCCGACTAATCGCTCGCTGACAATTTCGCCCATTTTTTCGGCATAGAAACGACGATTCTCAACTTTTACATAACCCCGATCTTGGATCGTTGAAATAATAGTTGCATAGGTCGATGGGCGGCCAATACCGCGTTTTTCTAATTCTTTAACTAAAGAGGCTTCGCTGTATCGAGCTGGCGGTTTAGTAAAGTGTTGTTTAGGTTGCAACTCTTTTAACGCTAATACATCGCCTTGTGCCACAAATGGCAACGTATTGTCTTCTTCGTTTTTCTTCTTGAGCGCTGTTTGTACGCGAGTCCAACCATCAAAACGTAAAGTACGTCCCGTTGCTTTGAGCTCATAGTCACCCGCTTTCACGGTCAACTTAGTGGCATCATATTGTGCTGGTGTCATCTGACACGAAACAAACTGTCGCCAAATCAGCTCATATAAGCGCTGAGCGTCACGCTCCATGTCCGATAAGGTCGCCGCTTGGACATGAACGTTCGATGGACGAATCGCTTCGTGAGCCTCTTGTGCGCCTTCCTTAGAACCATAACGAATGGGTTCAGCGGGTAGATATTTATCACCAAACTCTTTGGCAATCATATCACGCAAGTTTTCAACGGCTTCTTGACTCAAATTGGTCGAGTCGGTACGCATATAAGTGATATGACCAGCTTCATAAAGTCGCTGAGCCATCATCATGGTCTTCTTCACACCGAAACCTAAGCGCGTACTCGCCGCCTGTTGCAATGTCGATGTAATAAAGGGCGCAGAAGGTTTGCTTTGGGTCGCTTTGTCTTCGCGGGCCAGCACGGTAAAACTCGCCGCGGATAACGCTTGAACCGCGGCCATCGCTTGCTGTTCATTGATAGGATTAAAGGCCGCATCTAAATGCTTAACCACTTCCATCCGCAAGGCTTCTTGAGCGGGCGTACTCAGCTCTGCATGTACATCCCAGAACTCTTCCGGTACAAAGGCTTTAATTTCGCTTTCACGTTCAACCACTAAGCGAACAGCAACCGACTGCACTCGTCCAGCTGATAAACCGCGAGCGACTTTTTTCCACAGCAGTGGCGACACCATAAAACCGACAACTCTGTCTAAGAAGCGACGGGCTTGCTGGGCATTAACCATGTTAGTGTCGAGTGTCGACGGCTTGCTAAAAGCGTCTTGAATCGCAGACTTAGTAATTTCGTTGAAAACCACACGTTGATACCGTGAAGGATCACCGCCAATCACCTCTTGCAAATGCCAGGCTATAGCTTCTCCCTCACGGTCTAAGTCGGTTGCGAGATAGATTTGGTCGGCAGAATCGGCAAGTGCCTGTAACTCTTTAACAACCTTTTCTTTGCCAGGCAAAATTTGATACTTAGCCGCCCAGCCCTTTTCAGGGTTTACGCCCATGCGAGACACCAGCGCTTGCTGATCTTTCACCTTTTTATATTGAGCTTTTTCTTCTGGCGACATTTTCTTAACTTCGGCAGCGGATTTAACCTTTTCATTGCCTTCTGAAGTCGATGATGTCGGCAGATCACGGATGTGACCTACGCTCGATTTAACGATGAATTCTTTGCCAAGATATTTATTAATAGTCTTAGCTTTGGCCGGTGATTCGACAATAACTAGCGATTTACCCATAGTTTAATTTGCGCCAAAAAATCTCAAGAAGGTGGAAATTGGCACCATATATAGAGGGTTGTACTGATAGTTTCAAGTTAATCCCTCTTTTATATGTACCAGCGAGTCACTTTTTAATCAAAGTTGAAAAAATGTAAAAATATAATATGCGTAATTAAAAACTAATATTTCATTATTTGCCAGCAAGCAAGAAATAGTTATGCATTTATCGTGAAAAAGTCGCTTTGAGCACAAAACCGTCCGCTTGTGCACTCGAAAAGCTTCAGTATACTGGGTTCCTTCAGGGACCATATGAACAAATAATAACTTTCCCTATCACAAGGATAAGCAATGAAGCACTTTGAAGCGAATTTTGATGGACTCGTTGGACCAACACACAATTACGCAGGGTTGTCTTTTGGCAATGTCGCCTCGCTCAGCAATGCCGCCTTAGTTTCTAACCCCAAAGCTGCTGCGAAACAAGGACTCCAAAAAGCCAAAGCACTTGCCGATATGGGCATGGTTCAAGGTATGTTAGCCCCTCAAGAGCGCCCAGACCTCTATACATTGCGCCGAATTGGATTTTCCGGCTCTGACGCCAATGTATTAAAACAGGCTGCGAAAGAAGCGCCTATGCTGCTTAATGCCTGCTGCAGTGCATCCAGTATGTGGACTGCCAATGCCGCAACTGTCTCACCCAGTGCAGATACGCGTGACGGCAAACTGCATTTCACCCCAGCAAATTTAGTCGATAAACTGCATCGCAGCATCGAGCCCCTCACAACGGGGCGCATATTAACAGCAACTTTCAGTGATCCCCACTATTTTCATCACCATAGTCACTTACCTGAGCATAATAGCTTCGGTGATGAAGGTGCGGCGAACCACACTAGGCTATGCAACGAGTACGGCCATGCCGGTGTAGAATTGTTCGTTTATGGACAAGAAGCCACCAATCCCAATGCCCCTAAACCGCAAAAGTATCCAGCAAGACAAACCTTAGAGGCATCGATGGCAGTGGCACGCTTACATCAGCTGGAAGAGGATAATTGCGTCTTCATCCAGCAGAATCCTGATGTCATTGATCAAGGCGTATTCCATAACGATGTTATCGCAGTCGGTAACCAGAATGTGCTGTTCTATCATGAACAAGCCTTCTTAAATACCCAACATAAAATTGATGAAATTAAACGTAAGATCGATACTGAACTGTATTTCATTGAAGTGCCCACCGCTAAAGTGGCGATTAACGACGCAGTCAAAAGCTATTTATTCAATACCCAGATTATTACGCTTCCCTCTGGTGAAATGGTCATTGTTGCCCCAACTGATTGCCAAGAAAATCCCGCAGTATTTGCCTATTTGAATGAACTACTGACGCTAAACACTCCCATCAAGCAAGTGCTTTACTTCGACGTAAAACAAAGCATGCAAAACGGCGGCGGCCCCGCCTGCCTGCGTTTGCGTGTTGCGATGAATGAGATGGAAGTTGCGGCCGTAAATCAACACACCTTAATGAATGATGCCTTATTTGCGCGTTTAAATCTTTGGGTAGACAAACATTACCGTGACAGATTGACCACCCAAGATCTTGCTGACCCTCAGCTAATCATCGAATCTCGCACTGCATTAGATGAGCTCACGCAAATCATGAAACTAGGAAGTGTTTATCAATTCCAACGATAATGAATAAATATAATTCCAATGACTAGGGTCTGTTGATCTTTCTAGAGTGATTTTTAGACAGCATGGCAAGACGTTATAATTTGCTTCGCCAAAAGTAACCATAACCTCAAGCCATGCCAAGACTTATGCTAACCGATGCACGCTGGGAAAAGCTATTTCATTTAATGAAAAGCACAGGCCGTGTTTATGACAAACCTGAACATAGACAAACATTCGAAGGTATTCTTTACCGCCTTAGAACAGGTATCCCTTGGCGAGATTTACCTAAAGAGTTCGGTCATTGGAGCACGGTCTTTAGACGGTTTCATTTATGGTCTAAGAAAGGCGTTCTGACACATTTATTCAAGGCCTTAGCCAACCTTGCTGATATAGAATGGGTCTTTATTGATGGCTCGATAGTGCGGGCTCACCAGCACAGTGCAGGTGCAGCGACGCTAAGTAATGAGAGTATTGGTAAAAGTCGAGGCGGTAATTCAACCAAAATTCACTTAGCCGTCGACAGCGGAGGATTACCGATTTATTTCGAATTATCAGAAGGCCAAAAACACGATATTACACACGCCCCCAGCTTAATTGAGCACCTGAAGCAGGTTGATACCGTCATTGCAGATAAAGGTTATGACAGCGATGCTTTTCGTGAACTTATCGCAAATAAAGGCGGGAAATCTGTTATTCCGAGGCGCCGCTATAAGAATACACCTCAAGAAAGAGTCGATTGGTGCTTATATCGGTATCGACATTTAGTGGAGAATGCTTTTGGAAGAATTAAACACTATCGAGCAATATCAACAAGGTATGACAAGCTAGCAAGAAATTACGCCAGTATGGTGTCACTGGCGTTTATGTTAATGTGGCTACCGATGTATTGCTGAACAACATTTGTACAGCAAAGATCAACAGACTCTAGACACTAAAAAGCGCACAATTAAGTGCGCTTTTATTTATATTTTTGTCCCGTCCTAAATAGCGTTAACACTTGTCGATAATTTTATTTCATAGACATTAGACTAGTGGATAACGACAGGGATCGTTGCAATCTGCGTTAAAACACCTTTTTTAGTCAGTGCTTCAATCACTAATGACCCTGCATCAGGTTGGTCAGCACCTTTTATAAGAACGCTATACTTTCCTGCCCCGTTATCATTTGAAGATGCGATAGTGAAAGAGCCTTTACTTGCTAAGCTACCAGCTGAGGGGGTAAACGTAATGACTGTTCCTGAAGGCAAAGGCTGATTATGTAAATCCCCAATAATAATAGTTACGCCACCAGTCGACTTACCAATAATGTCAATCGTATTGTTATCGTTTAGACCATCACACACATCAACTATAGCTTTATCATCAATACAACTATCAGTAATTACTGGAACAGAAGCCATAGCATCACTACCCGACATTACCAAGACTAACGAAGCACGCACATTCAGCGAAGTATTACCCGCTGCACATCCGGCATGTTTACTGCCATTAGCATCCAATTGGCACAAACTACCATTGTATAAACCATCTGCTTGGTCATAAACGCCATTACTATTAAAATCAGTAAACACTTCAGCATCCCCTCCCTCTTCACCACCTGCTACACTTGGGTTAAAAGTACTGTCTTCATTATGGTCGACAAACGCTTCACTTAAGTCATACGGATTACCCGATACATCCTTTTTGCTTAAAAAATTAGCCACTTCAGATGCGTCAAAACGTCCATTGCTATTAGTATCTGGGAAAGACTCTTCACCGATAGCCGTAGCTAAAATCGTCACGCGTCCGCCATAAGGTTGACCCAATTCCGCATCTAACGAAGGTTCTTTACCTTGCATTGCTAACGTATCACCAGTAGGGCGAGGATTTTGACTTGTCCATTTAACTGAACAAGCACCATTAACTGTCAAACACGAAGACGCTATCACACCGCCCTCTGTGGTAAAGGAAACAGCTGTGCCATCGGGTACAGGGTTGTTGAATGCATCAGCCAATCGTGCCGTCACATCAACCTCAATGCCATCGTAGTCCCAACCTTCAGGGCTTAGGTTTGATGCCGATAAAGAAAAGCTATCTTGGTCAGGTAAACCTGTCGAAATAACTAATTGATTCGATTGACTTGATATTGCTGGCGTACTGCCAGCAACCACTGCAGTAACCCTTACACTTGTTGATACTGAGCCCGAATTAACTACCGTTTGAACAACTCCCTGACCATTTGTAGTAGCAAACTCAGGATCAAGAGTGATATTGCCAACTTCAGTATTGAGCGAGAAATTCACACGTTGATTACTAACCGGAATACCATTTTTATCCATTACTTTAAATTTCACGGTTGAGGCTTCTGCCCCACCGGTTCCTTTAAGCCTAATGACTTCGGGTAATGCCTCTAGGAAAAAGATACTGCCGACACTTGCTGGTAAGACATTTACCGTCGCCTTGGCGGTTAGAGATTTTCCACCAACATTTGCGCTTATATTTATAGTATCGTCCCCCACACAACCTTTTGCTAAGTAGGTACTGGTTGCAATACCATTAACCGCGACTACAGGCGTGCTTAATTCAGCTTCAGCATTCGCCTTCAAAGCACAAACAGAGGTGAATTGCACTTCAACAGGATCGGCAAATGGATTTCCTGCGTCATCCTGAATAGCTACAGAGACACTTGAAGTCCCACCCGCTGAAACAACCGAAGGCTCAACAGATGCAACACCATTTTGAAATGGAGAACCACTCCCCATAAAGACATTAGTCGCACCGATACTAAACACTAGTGGTTCCGATTTTTCTCCCGTGAGTAACGTTGCTGTCGCACTACCTGCTCCCGGCTGGGTACCTGCTAAAATTTGAACATAAGCAACACCTTGTTCTGTAACAGCGGTATCAATGGGTAATTCACCGCGCGTACTGGAAAATTGCACAATTGTTTGCTTGGAAATACCTGTCACATTAGCAATAAGATAACCAGGTGAAAGAGATGTTATTGTTGAAATAGGTGTTTTTGACTCAAGATCACTCACCATTACTAAAGCCACCTGTGCACCTCCAGTTGATGCACCACCATCACCTTTAGTACTAAAATCAATAGGATTAGATCCTATTGCTGTCCCGCTAGCGGGTGTATATGTTGCAGTAATCCGGCCAGAACCCAGCTTATTTCCTGGTAAAACATCGATAGAAACTTTGCCATCAGCATTAGTCACACCACTATCAGGTGTTAAAACCCCATCGCCTTCTAAACTAAAAATAATGCGCCCAACATAAGGGCTTCCATTTTTAGTTAATGTCGCGTTCAACTTTCCTGGAATAGCATTCGAAATATCTGTTATAGCCTGACCATCCGAGTTAACTAATTCCAATTTAACAACAAACTTATCAGATGGCGTCGTCCCACCATCATCGGAGATGCTGCCTCCACCACCACATGCAATTAAAAAAAGTGAACACAATCCTGCGAGAAAAACCTTATACGCTGACTTCATTGTCAGGCTCCCTGTTACTCTGATGATGATACTTAAGCTAGACGCTTATTACTTATAGGCTAACATTACACAATTTTCACCAATTTTACCCACTAGAACCTTATTTTATTTCACAAATAACACAAATACTTTAACGCTATTTGTCATTTCATCTTCGCCGTTTTCTTGCTAGTCTTGTGAGCGCCAAAAAATAGAATGTATAAAAAACACACAGGACTCCCCATGGCAATTTCGATAAAAAATAAACTCGGCCTTACAAGTAAAATTCTGATCGGTATGGGAACAGGTATTGCCTTAGGTCTCTTACTCCGCAATGCCTTTCCAGAAAGCGATATCGTAAAAGACTATATTACCGAAGGTTTTTTACATGTTATCGGTACCATTTTCATCTCCAGCTTAAAAATGTTAGTTGTTCCTTTAGTCTTTATTTCATTAGTTTGTGGCACTTGCTCACTGAGTGAGCCTTCAAAATTAGGCCGTTTAGGGGGCAAAACCCTTGCTTTCTATTTATTCACCACCGCAATTGCTCTCGTAGTTGCGATTGTCAGTGCAGTCCTTATACATCCTGGGAACGCTTCACTCGCTTCAGAAAAAATGGAATACATTGCCAAAGAAGCGCCAAGTCTTTCAAGCGTGATTATCAATATAGTCCCCACCAATCCGATGCAGGCATTGAGTGAAGGCAATATGCTACAAATCATTATTTTTGCGGTGATTTTTGGTTTTGCGATTGCCCATATTGGTGAGCGAGGTAAACGCGTTGCGGCTTTGTTTGAGGATTTAAATGAAGTCATCATGCGCGTCGTGACACTGATCATGCAGCTTGCACCTTATGGTGTGTTTGCGCTGATGGCAAAACTTGCATTAACGCTCGGTTTAGAAACCTTTGGTAGCGTAGTTAAATATTTCTTCGTGGTTCTCGGTGTATTACTGGTCCATGCATTTATTGTTTACCCTACACTTCTAAAACTTTTCTCTGGCCTCAATCCGTTAATATTTATCCGTAAAATGCGTGATGTGCAGCTATTTGCCTTTTCAACAGCAAGTTCAAATGCCACTTTGCCGATTACCATAGAAGCCTCTGAGCATAGATTAGGTGTCGATAATAAGATTGCCGCCTTTACGCTCCCCTTAGGTGCAACCATTAACATGGATGGCACCGCAATCATGCAAGGTGTGGCAACTGTATTTATCGCTCAGGTTTTTGGCATTGAACTCTCGCTCACTGATTATGCCGCCGTTGTTGTGACAGCGACATTGGCATCAATTGGTACCGCAGGCGTACCGGGTGTCGGACTTATCATGCTGGCCATGGTATTGAATCAAGTTGGTTTACCGGTTGAAGGTATTGCACTGATTATCGGTGTTGATCGCCTACTCGACATGGTACGTACTGCAGTAAACGTCACCGGTGATTGTGTGGCGACCGTGGTCATTGCGAAATCTGAAGGTGAATTTAACGAGCAAGTGTTTAACGACACTCAAGCGGGTAAGGTTGCTAGAAATTTTGATGAGCAAGTTCATCATTCAAATAGCTCTAACTAGCCTTAGTTAAATACCAATCACGCCCAGCCTCTGTGTTGGGCGTTTTTGTTTACGCTTTTTGTTTACACTTTTGTCTGTACTTAGCCCAATTAATTTTTCTACAATTAGCAAAATGTGAACATGCCAATAGTATGGCAGTTTGTTTTTAGCTACATTGTTTTTACTATCTTAATACGTTAAATGGAGCTAAATAAATGTGGTGGAGAAGTCTTTGGATCCTGATAGCTTGCTGGCTATTGTGTGCCCACTTTGTGCGTTATGAACAAATTAGCTTTGCCATTCCCTTTGCAATTGCGCCCTTAGTTTTATTCTTTAACTCGGTTTACTTACTGCGTTTATTACAAACTTTATTATTTGTGAGTGTCTTTGCCGTCTGGGGCGTTACGACGATCGAAGTGATACAAGTGCGTTTAGCGCAAGAAGCGCCTTGGTTAAGATTATCTTTGATTATGATGGCGGTGATGTTATTTACCTTAGGTGCAATTATCTGTGGTAACGGTATTTTGCGGATCAGAAAACAAAAGTCTCCTTGGGGAAATTCACCAATACGCTAGCACTCCATCGGTAAAACTTTCTTATTCAACAATAAATGAGTACTTATTTTGACCACACGTTCTGCTCGGTCAGCAAAGGTTAAGTTCAACTAAGATATGCTGATACTCTATTTGGTTATCAGTGTGATTTTGCGTAGACTGCTTTGCTAATGCTTAGCTCATCCACTTTAAGGCATGTATATTATGAGAATTTTGGTTGTTGAAGACGATCCTATTTTATCCCACCACTTAAAAGTGCAATTAAGCGATCTCGGCAATCAAGTTCAAGTGGCGCTCACTGCCAAAGAAGGTTTCTATCAAGCCACGAATTATCCCATCGATGTGGCTATTGTCGATTTAGGTTTACCCGATCAAGATGGCATTAGCTTAATTGAACAACTCAGAGAAGCGGGTCTTAAAGCGCCGATATTAATCCTCACCGCACGAGTCAATTGGCAGGATAAGGTCGAAGGCCTTAACGCCGGAGCCGATGACTATTTAGTGAAGCCCTTTCAAAAAGAAGAACTCGTCGCTAGGCTCGATGCCTTAGTACGCCGCAGCGCAGGTTTTGTTAAACCTGTGATTTGCAGTGGAGAATTAAAACTCGATCTCGCCGCCAAACAAGTCACCCTGAGCGATGAAATCATGGAAGTCACCGCCTTTGAATATTTGATCCTCGAATATTTAATGCGTCATTGCCATGAGGTGGTTGCCAAACAACGTTTGCTCGATGTGATTTATGGCGATAAAGAAGGCGATCCGAATACGATTGAAGTCATGGTCAGCCGCCTGCGCAAAAAACTGACCCGCGATGGGATAGACAATCCTATCGTCACCATTCGCGGCCAAGGATATAAATTTAACCTGCCATGCAACTAAGATTAAAATTTAAGAAACGTCTGCTGACGCGGATGTTTCTCACCTCGCTATCGATTATTGCCTTAGTGGGTTTTGGTCTCGCATGGATGGTTAATATTCTGCATGCGCAAAATAGCTATAACGAAGAAACCGCACAACTCATTGCCGAAATTCCCCAAGTCGCCGCCGAATTGCGGGAGCACGATCTCATCCCCGATACCAGTGCGTGGCTGGAGGAAAATAATAAGCAAGAACGCTATGTGATTGCGAGTTGCGATGAAAAATTTAAACAAGTTTGGACTTCATCCCTCGCGGTAGACCGTGGCTTATTTGATACTTGCGAGCGTTTTAACGAAATTCGCAACGACTCCCCGCCCTATTATCTTACTATGGCCGATGACAGAGGTTACTTCGTCTATTTGCTCGCGGTGGAAATTGCTAGCGTACATTACAACCTGCTCGTCCTCAAAGATGCCGCCAAACTCGAGCAGGAATACAGTAAGTTCAGTAAACGCACTTATATTCGACTCGCCATGGTATTAGCCTTAGCGTTAATTCTATTGGTCAGCGCCGCCTATTGGGGAATGCGACCCTTAGTACGGATGCAGAATGAACTGCAATCGATTAACCAAGGGAAGAGTAAATCACTTTCAGAGGGTTATCCTGTTGAGCTCGAAGGGGTAACTCAAGCACTCAACCAAATGCTGCAACAATCGAGCGCCCAACAACAGCGCTATCAAAATGCCATGAACGACTTAGCACACAGTCTTAAGACCCGCTTAGCCGCTGTGCATGCCATCACAGATGACGCCAGTTTGAGTAAACAATCGGCGAGCGAAAAGATCATGGAACAGGTCAGCCAGATGGATCAGCTGGTCAAATATCAATTAAAACGCGCCATGTTAGGCCGCCAAGGCCTGAAGCAAGAACAGACTGTGATTGCGCCCTTAGTCGATCAATTAGCGCAAATGCTATTTAAGATTTACCGCGATAAGCAAGTGCAGTTCTCAGCGAGCATTTCCCCTTCCTTAATGTTTCCCGGCAACAAGGGCGACTTGATGGAGCTGTGTGGCAACCTTATGGAAAATGCTTTCCGCTTATGTATTAGCCAAGTGCATGTATCGGCTAAGATTAATTTACAAGGTGAGTTTGAACTTATTGTCGAGGATGATGGCCCAGGTGTCGAAGAAAGCTTAAGACAAAAGATTATCCAACGCGGCGTGCGAGCCGATACCCAGTCACCAGGACAAGGTATCGGATTAGCCGTCTGTGATGAAATCGTTCACAGCTACGGTGGTAGTTTAAAAATTGAGGAAAGCCGCTTAGAAGGTGCACTATTTAGGATCAGTATCCCTGTTTAAGGACCGGGATAACTCACAACAAAGGCTAAATACAAAATAACCAAATACAAATAGTTAAAACAAGGATGTGTAACTATGTGGATACTCATACTTATCAGGCAATCACAGCGTATAACTGCTCTGCTCGATTGAACATGATCCAAGAGGTGGCAATGTATTTGTCACCACTCACAGGTTTATTACCCCTATGCGTATGAGTGAATCCCGCTGGTGCTATCACCATAGTGCCTTTTTTCGGGGAAATTTTACGCTGCTGATAATAAAATTCGGTTTCACCGCCCGCTTCCACATCATTTAAATAAAACATATAAAGCACGACGCGATGCAAGGCTTCATTGTGACCATTTTGCGGGAATTGCTCCGAATGCCAGTGGGGATAACCGCCTTTATTCTGCTGATACTTTTGAACATTAATACTGCCACTGCGATACAAATACTTGACTAAACCATCGGCTCTAGGCGCACCCAGCGCTGCAAAATTAGCAGGGGTTAGCGTCGCGGGTTGGCCTTGTTCATCACTCACAGACACAGCGACAGCGCCCATTAACGCCATTGAATACTTTGTGAAATAATCTACCGCGCCCTTTAAGGTATAACCTAAGAGTTCGTTTCTGAGGGGCTGCAAGTCGGCGAAACTATCTAAGGTCAAATCGCGGCTGATCTTCTTCTCCAGATCAACGCCATTGCCCGTTTGTCCGTCGACAACGCCAGCATGTTGCTCAAATGCCAGAATGAGACGGTCACACAAGTCGTTTGGCAACGCATTAGGGTATACTTCAATAAAGTCCATACTTCCTCAATGGATTGGCTACTTTCTAGGCTTACTATGCTGACATGTTAGTTAAGTAATTGTAAAGCAGTATCATTGAGATAAAATAACCCACATTAGGCTTCACGATAACAAGAATATGAAAAAAAGCTGTAAAGTCTCAGTCCATCAACTTCAAGTCGGCAACTTTGTGCGTTTGCCCGTGGCTTGGAAAGATCATCCCTTTTTATTCAGTAGCTTTCATATTAAACAAGCTGCGCAAATCGAGTTGATTAAAAATCTGGGCATCGAACATGTCATCGTCGATTTAGAACGCAGTGACGTCGCCACGATACATGCTGATGCGGTCAACCCAATCAAATTACCGCCAAGTGCTGAGATCAATGTGCTTAAAAACGACATGGATCAGTACAAGGCCGAACAAATCGAAGTGCAAAAGAAATTACGCCGCGACATTCATAAAACCGAGCAAAACTTTACCCGCTCGGTCGCCATGATGCGCAGCCTCATCTCTAAGTTGCGTAATCGCCCCTTAAATGCGGTCGATGACGCTAAAGATTTGGTGCACACCATAGTCGAGCAGCTGCTCAACTCAGATAACTTAGTGCTGCACTTAATGAGCGATGCTAAGCAAGATGAAAGCATTTACTACCATTCTTTGAACGTCGCGATTCTTTCTATGTTGATCGCCAAAGAACTCGAATGGGATAGAAGTGAGATTGAAACAGTGGGTCTCAGTGCCCTATTCCACGACGTGGGTAAATTAAAAGTCCCGCCACAAATTCTTAAAAAATCGACCCCTTGGTCGGCGCCAGAGCTTAATTTCATCAAGCAGCATCCGTTACTTGGGATAGAACTGCTCAAATTAGCCGATAATTTTCCCCAAGCGGCCTTAGCTCCCATCACCAATCATCACGAATGTCTCGATGGCAGTGGTTATCCCAAAGGCTTAAAGGAAGAGGCGTTAGACAAAGTATCGCAACTGATTGCGGTAGTGAACGAATATGACTCCCTGTGTTATCCAAGCCAACAGGGCAAAGCCAGAATGCCCTATGCCGCTCTGGGGCATTTGTACAAGCAATACAAAACTAAGCTTAATCAAGAATACATTGGCAAGATGATCAAGATGCTCGGCATTTATCCTCCCGGCAGTGTGGTGGAATTATCCAGCGGTCAATATGCCATGGTGATGTCGGTTAACTTAACTAAATTGCTATGCCCTAAGATATTGGTTTACGATGCGTTAGTCCCTAAAGATCAAGCGCCTATCGTTGATTTAGAGGTTGAAGGGATAAGCATAGTGCGCTGCTTACCCCCTGCGGCGCTTCCTGAAAAAGTCCACGAGTACTTGAATCCCCGCGAACGAGTGAGTTACTACTTTGGTGGTGACAGTCGTAAATGATGGCTGAGTTAAGTAGCCGTACAATTGGTGCATAACTGGCGGCACTGATTTAATCAAAGTCATAGAGTTAGACTCGTGACATAAAGCTCATTAAATCGAGTAAAGCGATTAAATCGCAGTGATAAGAATAAGGGTCGAATATTATATTCGACCCTTATTTTTTTATTCGACAAAACCAACGCGTCTAGCGGCTGACTTATAACCAATGTTTACGTTTAAAGAAGAAGTAAGTACCGGCGGCACTGGCTAACATCATCACAATCGCCATAGGGTAACCGTATTGCCACTCAAGCTCAGGCATACTGGTAAAGTTCATCCCATAACTACTGGCAATCAAGGTTGGTGGCAGAAACACCACAGCGGCAACCGAGAAGATTTTAATGATTTTGTTCTGTTGCAGGCCACTGAAACCCATGGCCGCATCAAGCAAGAAGTTTAATTTATCGAAAATAAATTGACTGTGGGGCATCAGCGACTCGATATCCGATAACATTTCCCGCAAGTCCTTCAAGTGCTCATCGGATAGCTGGCCACGATAGTAACGCTGCATATAACGCAGTGAACGCTGGGTATCGAGCAAACTCAAACGGATTTTACCATTGGAGTCCTCTTGCAGAGTGATAAGCTTAAATACATCATCAAGCTCATCGTTATCAAATACTTGCTCACCGACATTTTCGAGAACTGTGTAAACGTCTTCGATTAAGTCAGACAGATAATCCACTTTCAGATTAAATAATTCGAGAAACAGTTCCTGCGGCGTCGACACATCTAACCGGCCCAAACGTAAATAGTTACGCAGCAAGCGGATAAGACCCACGTCTTCTTCACGGATTGTCAGTAAAAAATTGGTGCGAAGGTTGAAGGACACGTTAACGCCACGCACATCTTGGCCGACACGCTGGGGGAATAACGAATTGATATGCAGGCCATCGCTGTTTTGATAAAAACGTGCCGAGGCCTCAATTTCATTGATATCTTCTTCGTCAGGCACTTCTTCAACAGAAAAATGACTTAACCATTCTCGCTCCGAATCATCGGGTTTATACAGATCTAACCAAATGGTCGATGCGGGAATACTGTCCAGTATGCCGAGCTCTGTCACGGTAAGGTGACGATTTTCATACACATAAGCAGTAATCATTTGTCCTCCTGAAAAAAACTTAAGTTAACGATCCCACTTAAGTGCAGGCTAAAAAATTGTCGCTAGTTTACCGCATAAGTTGGCAATGAAAAGGCGCGAAAGATAATTTAGTAAAATAAATATGCCTTAATCGGTCTCGATGATTGCCAGCCGTTCTTGGGTCGAAAAGCGAATATAGATGCCATCGAGCGTCACCATTTTCGAGTCTGAAATATCGCCTTTGCGCACGCGATACTCGCCGTTATTGTCGGCATTGGGTGACACGATTCTAACCGTGACTATTTTGTGCTGATCGCGCCAATACCAAACACTATAACTGAGCACACTCAGTCCGAGCACCACAAACACGCCTGTGAGTAAATAACGACGCCACAGGGGTTCATTTAAACGTTTAGTGCTGATATTCGCGGCCTGAGGCACAATTTGTCGCTGGCGCTTCATCAGCAAAAACCAAGCGCCAGCAATGACTAAGACTGTCAGTAAAATTTTAGTGAGCATGGCCCCTTCCTTTGATGTACTTAGCCTGCGCGCAATAATTAATATAATGCCAACTACAATCGAGCATTAACTCATCAATGCCACACATAAGCTCGCGCATTATACATTGACCATCATACGCTGACTTAAGTGGATAAACTGTCTTTGGGATCAAGCTTAAGGCTCATGGTCAAAGAGAGAAGGAAAATGGTGAGTGACATTATGCAAAAGCAATGGTTTGAAACAGCGTACAACAGCCTTGTTACAGGACGAAAAGTGACAGTACGAAAACATCGCAGGCCATAGGTAAAGTAAAGGGCCTAATCAGATTTACTGCGACAAAAGCGTCACAGTACTCATGATGACTAAGCGCCTTATTTTAAAAATCCTCAAATACCTTTGCCATACGTTGAATTTGCGCCAAAGGCACGCCATGACGATTACGTTTTGCGCATTCCAACTGATGGGCAGGATTGCTCGGTTCGCCTATCAGCATAGTTCGGACTTGATAACCTAAGGCTTTTGCCGCCGCTTCATAGGCCATGTATTCCCAGCGGCACAGATTAGTGTTATCGCAAATCACCACGGGCTCGCCTGAAGACAGCGCCTGAATAAACCCCGCCAAATTACATTGATGGTACTCAGGTAACTTCTTGGCATCGAAGCGGTATTCATCTTGGTGATAGAAAAAGCTATCGGTCGAAAATACGCCGCGTTGGCGCACGCTGATGGCTTTTTCTAAAGGAAGGGAAAGAATATAAGTTTCAACCCAATGTGACTTACCACTGCCCGGTAAACCACGCATAATTATCGCGATTTTATTACTCATGCATTCGACTCACTGCCAATCACTCGGCCCGCTAAAATGGTATCGACCAACTGAGGCACTAACTCCCCCGCTTTGCCCGTGAGATGATACTGGAACTGACTATGTCTATCGGGTGCCATCATATTCACTTCTACTGTTTGCGCGCCGTGATGATTAGCGGTATCCACAAAACCTGCGGCAGGATAAACAGTACCAGAGGTGCCAATAGCAATAAACAAGTCGCAGTTATCCAGCGCATCGTGGATACGATCCATCCCTAAGGGCATTTCGCCAAACCATACCACATGGGGGCGTAAACGCTGGGCAGGAATACAGCAGGTACAACAATTATCTACACCAAAAGGCTCACGCAGAATAAAGGTCTGACGTGAGCGCGGGCAGCGACCTTTGGATAGCTCGCCATGCATGTGCAGCAATCGACGTGAACCCGCACGCTCATGCAAATCATCAATATTCTGGGTCACAACCAATAACTGGCCTTGAAATTCTGCCTCTAACTTAGCCAAGGCAAGGTGCGCCGCATTGGGCTCAACTGTGCCACTGTGCAATTGCTGCCAACGACTATTGTAAAAGCGTTCCACAAGCTCAGCATCACGTTCATACCCTTCTGGCGTAGCCACGTCTTCAATATGATGTTCTTCCCACAGACCATCTTGATCGCGAAAGGTGCGTAATCCCGACTCAGCAGAGATCCCTGCGCCGGTTAACACCACAATTTGCTGGTACATGCCGATTCCTTATTATTTTATTTATTTGAATTATTCTCACTGACTTTGGCGGCCGTGAATATTATTCCTTGGTATAACCATACAAAAACTATGCTTGAATTGCCGCAAAATATTGTGATTTAACGCCTATTGACACAATTTATCTGCATATCGCCCCATAAAGCCAGAACAAAGGTTTAAGTTTTCAACCTGAGCCCCTATAATGGCAAACACTATCCACGGATGAACCTATTGGTTCTGCAATCAAGAGATTAGCAATGACAGATGGAAATCAAGCGCTAAAAAAAGCGGGTTTGAAAATTACCCTGCCACGAGTCAAGATCCTAGAACTGATGCAAGGGCCTGAAAACCAACATATCAGCGCAGAAGATTTGTACAAGAAGCTGCTCGATTTGGGTGAAGAAATTGGTCTAGCCACCGTCTACCGTGTGTTAAACCAATTTGATGATGCAGGTATTGTCAGTCGTCACCATTTTGAAAGCGGTAAAGCCGTTTTCGAACTCTCGACTCAGCATCATCATGATCACTTAGTTTGCCTATCATGTGGCAAAGTAATTGAATTTTCTGACGATATGATTGAACGTCGTCAAGATGAAATAGCCATGAAACACAACATTAAGCTGACTAATCACAGCCTATATTTGTATGGCACTTGCACCAATGATACCTGTGAGCATAACGACGCTTAGTCGACTTTTGCTTTCATCAGCGTGACACAGAAAACCAGCCTGAGGCTGGTTTTTTATTGGATGATGTGAACAGGCAAACCGCTATAACACCTTGGCGTAGATATTCACTGTATGCCCCATAAACTCATTTTGCTCACGCCAGTGCATGCCAACGCGCTTAGCCACGCCTTCGGAGCCGAGATTCCCTTCTAAGATAAGTGCAATCGTCTGCTCAATCCCAAAGCGCTTAAACTCGGCTAATGCAGCAGATGCAGCCTCTGTACCAATCCCAGTACCCCAATACTCTGGGAAATAACGATAACCTAACTCGACTTCATTAAATTCTGGAATAAATTTAGGGCCACAGAATCCGATCACACGCTTGTCGGCTTTATGTTCAACCGCCCAACGGCCAAAACCATGTTGCTGATAATCGCCTTGGATCACCTGGTGGAATAACTCAAGCGCCTGCTCGCGAGACGTAAAAGCGGCAGAGGGAATGTATTTCAGCATCGCCGGATTACTGTTCATCAAATACAGGGCTTCACAATCTTGCTCGGTAAATGGCCGAATAATTAACCGTTCAGTTTGGGTTATCATCTTTACTCCTTCAAAAATGGATCGCTTGACGCATCAGCCAATCGTTAGCATGGTCATCACTGGCGTAAGGTCAACAACACTACGCCAGTGTATGCCCAATGTAGATGCTTAACGGTGGAAGTCACCGCTGCGCTCAGGCTGATACAGGATTTCTTCAATACGCACTTTTACCATGGAACCACCAGGGCCAGGCCATTCAATCTCATCGCCTTGTGACAGCCCTAATAATGCACTCCCCACTGGCGCCAAAATAGAAATCGTGCCCGCGCCGTTTACGTCTTTTGGATACACTAACCGTAAACAGAAAGTCTCATTACTGGATGAAACGCTAAATTTCACTTCCGAATTCATGGTCACCACATTCGCTGGCATCTGCGACGCAGGCACGATATCGGCTCTGTCTAATTCAGCCTCCAATGCCGCTTTGCCCGGAAACGCATTTGCCGGCAGTGACTCTAATAATCGCTCTAGTCTTTCTAAGTCGATTTCCGAAATAATGATTTTAGGTGTTTTCACAGTCTTTCCCTCGTAAAGAAACGTGATGTTCAAGCCGTTACTGTGGCTAACATCGACTCAGTGGCTTACCCTCCCCCAATGCGGTAAGCCCCATAATACAAATACGCTCGCAGCGAAAAGCTGCAACCGTGTGATATAAATTTGAATTCAAGATATTTTGCAGAAACAGCACTGAAGCCATAAGCACTTGGCTCATGGTTAATGGTCCTACTCACGCTATGCTCGCCCATGGTACAGGCGACTGCCGAGCAGAGAAGCATCAATCTAACCCGTAGAAGAAAAAATATCTAGTCTTCATGGTGTTAGCTCAATCCCATTCCTATCATTTACTGTGTTTCGCAGCTTATACCAATCACAATCCGATTAGTATTTTACAGCCAATAAAAAAGGCGCCTTAGGCGCCTTTTATCATCGTGAGGTTAGCTTACCAACCTGTACGAATACGCAGCGCTTTGCCGATATCAGCTAGCGAGCGGACAGTTGTCACGCCAGCTGCTTCTAATGCAGCAAATTTGTCTTCTGCAGTACCTTTACCGCCAGCGATAATCGCGCCAGCATGGCCCATACGCTTACCAGCAGGTGCAGTTACACCCGCAATGTAAGACACAACAGGCTTAGTCACGTGTGCTTTGATGTAAGCAGCCGCATCTTCTTCAGCGTTACCACCGATTTCACCGATCATCACGATCGCTTCAGTCTGAGGATCGTTTTGGAACATTTCCAATACGTCGATGAAGTTAGTACCTGGAATTGGGTCACCACCGATACCTACGCAAGTAGATTGGCCGAAACCTTCATCAGTCGTTTGCTTAACCGCTTCATAGGTCAGAGTACCTGAACGAGAAACGATACCCACTTTGCCTTTTAAGTGGATGTGACCTGGCATGATGCCGATCTTACATTCACCTGGGGTGATAACACCTGGGCAGTTAGGGCCGATCATGCGAACGCCAGTTTCTTCAAGCTTCACTTTAACTTGCAGCATGTCCAGTGTAGGAATGCCTTCAGTGATACAAACGATAAGCTCAATGCCACCGTCGATAGCTTCAAGAATGGCATCTTTACAGAAAGGAGCCGGTACATAGATCACAGAAGCAGTCGCGCCAGTCGCAGCTACAGCGTCTTTCACAGTGTTAAACACTGGCAGACCTAAGTGAGTTTGACCGCCTTTACCAGGAGACACACCGCCCACCATTTGCGTACCGTAATCGATAGCTTGTTGTGAGTGGAATGTACCTTGACCGCCAGTGAAACCTTGGCAAATTACCTTGGTATCTTTATTGATTAAGACAGACATTATTTGCCCTCCGCAGCTTTAACAACTTGCTCAGCCGCGTCAGTCAGACTGGTAGCTGCAATGATATCAAGACCTGATTTAGCTAATACTTCACGGCCAAGTTCAGCGTTAGTACCTTCTAAACGAACCACAACTGGTACTTTAACGCCCACTTCTTTAACAGCGCCGATGATACCTTCTGCGATCATGTCACAACGTACGATACCGCCGAAAATGTTAACCAGAACCGCTTTCACATTGCTGTCAGACAGAATGATTTTGAATGCTTCTGCTACACGTTCTTTAGTCGCGCCGCCGCCTACGTCTAGGAAGTTCGCTGGCTTGCCACCGTGCAAGTTAACGATATCCATAGTACCCATAGCCAGACCAGCACCGTTCACCATACAGCCAACGTTACCGTCTAACGCTACGTAGTTCAGTTCGAACTTAGCAGCGTGAGCTTCGCGGGCATCATCCTGTGATGGATCGTGCATGCCTTTGATTTTTGGTTGACGATAAAGTGCGTTACCGTCGATACCGATTTTACCGTCTAGGCAGTGTAGGTTGCCTTCAGTGGTAATAACCAGTGGGTTGATTTCAAGCAATGCGAAATCATGGTCGACGAACATAGTCGCCAGACCCATGAAAATCTTAGTGAACTGCTTCATTTGAGTTGGGTTTAAACCTAACTTGAAGCCAAGATCACGTGCTTGATAACCTTGTGGACCAGTCAAAGGATCGATGATTGCAGTGTGGATGAGTTCTGGCGTTTCTTCTGCCACTTTCTCAATTTCAACACCACCTTCAGTCGACGCCATGAACACGACGCGACGAGTCGCGCGGTCAACAACGGCACCTAGGTACAGTTCGTTAGCGATGTCGGTGCAGCTTTCTACTAAAATTTTAGCAACTGGCTGACCTTTCTCATCAGTTTGATAAGTCACCAGATTTTTGCCTAACCAGTGTTCGGCAAAGGCTCTGATTTCTTCTTTATCGCCAGTGACTTTAACGCCACCCGCTTTACCGCGGCCGCCTGCGTGTACTTGACACTTAACAACCCATAAATTTCCGCCAATATGGCCTGCCGCTTCTACAGCTTCTTGGGCTGTATCACATGCAAAACCTTCTGACACTGGTAAACCATATTCGGCAAATAAGGATTTTGCCTGATACTCATGCAAATTCATGATGATCTATCCGTATACTTCTAATCAAATCCAACTGGCCCATTTGGGCCAGTCACGAGGGTATGTCTGGCTATTTCTTTAAGCGCAAACTCTTAGCGAGTTGGCTTACAGATCAAGCAGCAGACGAGTTGGGTCTTCTAGGAAGTCTTTAATCGCCACCAAGAAACCAACAGACTCACGGCCATCAACAATACGATGGTCATATGAGAGTGCCAGGTACATCATGGGCAGGATTTCAACCTGACCATTGACTGCCATTGGGCGATCTTTAATGGCATGCATGCCTAAAATCGCGCTTTGCGGCAGGTTAAGAATCGGTGTAGACATCAATGAACCAAAAACACCACCGTTAGTCACAGTGAAGTTACCGCCAGTCATGTCAGCCACAGTCAGCTTACCGTCACGGCCTTTAAGGGCTAAGTCACGGACAGCTTTTTCGATTTCAGCTAAGTTCATGGTATCAGTGTCACGTAACACTGGTGTTACCAGACCACGTGGCGTTGATACTGCAATGCTGATGTCGAAGTAGTTGTGATAAACGATATCATCGCCATCAATAGACGCGTTGACTTCTGGGAAACGTTTCAGCGCTTCAGTCACGGCTTTGATGTAGAAAGACATAAAGCCTAAACGGATACCGTGGCGCTTTTCAAAAATATCTTGGTATTGCTTACGGATATCCATGATTGGCTTCATGTTCACTTCGTTAAACGTCGTGAGCATAGCGGTAGAGTTTTTCGCTTCTAACAAGCGGTTAGCGATTGTCTTACGCAGACGTGTCATTGGCACGCGCTTCTCGCTACGGCCAGCCGCTAACGGAGCCACAGCAGGTGCTGCTGGCGCCGCAGCTTTAGGCGCAGACTTAACAAAAGCTTCAACGTCTTCTTTAGTAATACGACCACCCACACCAGTGCCTTTTACTTTGCTGGCATCAACATTGTGCTCAGCCAGTAAACGGCGTACAGATGGGCTTAACGCATCACTGCTTTCATCGCTGGTTTCAGCTGCAGGCGTAGCCGCTTCAGCTTGCGCTTTAGTGACTTCTTTGCCAGATACAGCACCGGCGATGAATTTAGCGATCACTTGTTCACCCAGAACAGTGGCGCCTTCTTCAAACAAAAACTCGCCAATGTGGCCATCTTCTGGCGCAACCACTTCAAGAACCACTTTATCGGTTTCAATATCAACCAGGTTTTGATCACGAGAAACTTGCTCGCCCACTTTCACATGCCAAGTGGCAATCGTGGCATCGGCAACAGATTCTGGTAGTACGGGTACCTTGATTTCGATACTCATGAAAAACTATCCTTTTATAAAATGTCTATTACTACAGTGTGATTGTAAGTTTCAGGGCACTGTTCACTAAAGATTCTTGCTGATGTGCGTGCAATTCAGGGTAACCACATGCTGGCGCAGCTGACGCTTCACGACCGGCATAAGTTAACTGTGCACCTGCAGGAACCGCGGCCCAGAAATGGTGTTGACTAGAGTACCAAGCACCTTGGTTCTGTGGCTCTTCCTGACACCAAACAAAATCTTTAACATGTTGGTAATCAGCCAAAGCAACGATCATTTCATCATGTGGGAACGGATATAACTGTTCGACACGGATTAACGCTACGTTAGTGATATTTTCTCTACGACGTTTTTCCAGTAGCTCGAAGTACACTTTGCCACTACAGAAGACAACGCGGTCAACCTTGCTCGCTTCCAACGTATCGATTTCACCGATCACGTTTTGGAAACTACCACTGGCTAAATCGTCCAAGCTTGAAACCGCTAATGGATGACGTAGCAATGATTTAGGCGACATAACGATGAGTGGTCGACGCATAGGACGCACCACTTGACGGCGCAACATATGGTAAACCTGTGCCGGCGTAGATGGCACACACACTTGCATGTTGTGGTTTGCACACATTTGCAAGAAACGCTCTAAACGGGCGCTTGAATGCTCAGGGCCTTGACCTTCATAGCCATGGGGTAACAGCATAGTCAGACCACATAAACGACCCCACTTCTGCTCACCCGATGACAAGAACTGGTCGATAACCACTTGAGCACAGTTAGCAAAGTCACCAAACTGCGCTTCCCAAATGGTCAGGCCGCCGGGTTCTGCTGTCGCATAACCATACTCAAATGCCAGCACTGAGGCTTCAGATAATACTGAGTCAGTAATATCAACTGGGCCTTGCTCATCGGCGATGTTGCGCAGTGGCATGTAAGTCGTGCCATCGTTTTGATTGTGCAATACCGCATGACGATGGAAGAAAGTACCACGGCCAGAATCTTGACCCGTAATACGTACGCGCTTGTTGTCTTCCAGAATCGAGGCATAAGCCAAGGTTTCTGCAAAGCCCCAATCGAGTGGCTTCTCGCCTTTCGCCATTGCTAGACGGTCGCTATAAATCTTAGCAACGCGTGATTGCAATGGATGGCTTTCAGGCACATAACTCATTTTGTCAGCAAGACTTTGTAAACGCTCAGCCGACATAGAGGGTTGATACGCTTCGTCCCACTCACGACCGATATACGGTGTCCAGTCAACAGAATGCAGCGTCATTGGGCGCCATTCTTTCACCACACAATCACCTTGATCTAATGCATCACGGTAATTATTGATAAGACCAGTCACCTCATCAGCAGCCATCACGTTTTCAGCGATCAGCTTGTCTGCATAAATCTTACGTGGCGTTGGGTGTTTCTTGATCTTGGCATACATAAGCGGCTGAGTTGCACTTGGCTCATCGGCTTCGTTATGACCATGACGGCGATAACAGACTAATTCAACCACCACATCACGTTTGAACTCGTTACGATAATCAACGGCTAACTGCGACACAAAAGCAACGGCTTCTGGATCATCAGAGTTAACGTGGAAAATCGGTGCCTGAACCATCTTAGCGATATCAGTACAGTATTCAGTCGAACGAGTGTCCGCATGGTTAGACGTAGTGAAACCCACTTGGTTGTTCACTACGATGCGAATGCTGCCGCCGACGGTAAAACCGCGAGTTTGAGACATGTTGAATGTCTCTTGTACTATCCCTTGACCCGCAATTGCAGAGTCACCGTGAATAGTAATAGGCATGACTTGTAAGCCATCCTTACAACCGCGACGGTCTTGACGGGCACGTACAGAACCAATCACCACAGGGTTAACGATTTCAAGATGCGATGGGTTAAAGGCCAGTGCTAAATGCACGTTGCCGCCCGGCGTTTCGAAATCAGAGGAGAAACCTTGGTGGTACTTAACGTCACCAGAACCGTGGGTATCGGCATGCTTACCCGCGAACTCGTCAAACAGTTCAGCAGGACGCTTACCTAATACGTTCACTAACACGTTCAGACGACCACGGTGAGCCATACCGACGACGATTTCTTTAGTACCCGCTTCACCTGCACGATAAATAATTTCGCGCATCATAGGCACTAACGCATCACCGCCTTCTAACGAGAAACGTTTCGCACCAGGGAATTTAGCACCTAAGTATTTTTCAATGCCTTCTGCGGCGTTTAAGCCTTCAAGAATGCGTGTCTTAACACTTTTATCGTAGTTAGCTTTACCTAAGGAAGGTTCGAGACGTTGTTGGATCCAGCGTTTCTCATCGGTATCGGTAATGTGCATATATTCAGCACCGATAGAACCACAGTAGGTGGCTTTCAGCGCTTTTACCAAATCCGCGAGCTTCATGGTTTCGCCACCATGAGCAAAAGAACCTGTATTAAACTCACGATCCATGTCTTCTTTAGTCAGGCCGTGGAAGGCAGGATCTAAATCAGCAACGGGTTCGCGTTTCCACAGTTCAAGCGGGTCAAGGTTAGCACCTTGGTGACCACGGAAACGATGGGCGTTAATTAACTGCAGGACTTTAACTTGCTTAGCATCCATTTCAGGATCCGTCACACGAGCAGAGCTCTTATGGCGTCCTTCTAACGCTAAACTGCGAAAATAATCACGTACTTTTGAGTGAGCAGCTTCAGGCGCATCAACAGAGGCACCGTTCACAGGAGGGAGATTATCAAATACCGCACGCCAATCATCAGCGACTGACTGTGGGTCTTCTTGATAGGCTTCATACATCTCTTCTACGTAGGTCGAATTTGCACCACTTAAGTGAGATGATTCGAGCCAGGCTTTCATGATGCCTTGGTGCATTTCTATTCCTTTCAAACTTTATACACGTGCTTAGCCATAGTATTAAATATGCAGTCTGTAGAGATTACCTTCGACGCATAATTTCTGCCGCCCCTAGATGTCCAGATATACGGCGCGTTGTCTTCCATTACATACGCAAAAGAGTCACCTTCTGCTACCAGAAAGTGACTCTTCAAGAGCTATATTATTATTGGTTTCAGCTCGGGTTCTCGCATTACACTGCTCGCTTCAACAGCATGGACTTAATATGACCAATTGCTTTAGTCGGATTAAGACCTTTTGGACAAACGTCAACGCAGTTCATGATGCCGTGGCAACGGAACACGCTATAGGCGTCGTCCAGCTCAGATAAACGTTCTTCTGTTGCTGTATCGCGACTGTCGATCAAGAAACGATATGCGTGAAGCAGACCGCTTGGACCGATAAACTTATCAGGATTCCACCAGAACGATGGGCAAGCCGTTGAACAACAGGCACACATGATACATTCGTACAGACCATCTAAATGAGCACGCTCTTCAGGTGATTGTAAGTGTTCACGGGCTGGTGCTTTCTCATCATTGATGAGGTAAGGCTTGATCTTCTCATACTGCTTATAGAACTGAGTTAAATCAACGACTAAGTCACGAACAACTGGCATACCTGGTAATGGGCGTATTTCTAATTTCTTGCCTTTAAAGGTTGAAATTGGGGTAATACACGCCAGACCATTCTTACCATTCATGTTCACGCCGTCAGAACCACACACACCTTCACGGCATGAGCGACGGAATGACAGAGTCGGATCTTGCTCTTTTAACTTGATCAGTGCATCAAGCACCATCATGTCAGAGCCTTCAGCCACTTCTAAGGTGTAATCCTGCATATACGGTTTAGTATCTACGTCAGGATTGTAGCGATAAACTGCAAATGTCAATTTCATCTTTGCAACTCCTAGTAGGTACGTTTCTTCGGCGGGAATGCTTCACGTAACTTAGGTGCCATGTTCACTGCACGACGATCCATCGTTTCAGTGATTGGGTCAAATAAGCTGTGGCATAACCAGTTCTCATCATCACGCTCTAAATAATCTTCACGTGAGTGAGCACCGCGACTTTCAGTACGGAAGTTAGCCGCATAAGCCGTTGCAATCGCCGTTGCCATTAAGTTATCTAACTCTAAGCATTCAATACGTTGAGTGTTGAATTCACGAGAGTTATCAGACAATTTAGCATTTGCAAGACGTTCGCGGATCACTTTCAACTGCTCTAAACCTTCAGCCATAGCATCGCCACGACGGAATACAGAGAAGTTTAATTGCATACACAGTTGCAGATCCTTACGGATTTGCGCTGGATCTTCGCCATCTTTGTTGCTTTCCCAACGATTCAGACGCGCCAGAGATGCTTGAATATCCGCGTCACTTGCGTCTTTTGGATCGTCAGTCTCATCCAAAGCTTTACCTAAGTGCTGACCCGCTGCGCGGCCAAAGACCACTAAGTCGAGCAATGAGTTACCACCTAAGCGGTTTGCACCGTGAACAGATACACAGGCAATCTCTCCCACAGCAAACAGACCGATAACATCGTGTTCAGTGCCGTCTTCATTCTTACGAATAACTTGACCACTGACCTTAGTTGGCAGACCGCCCATCATGTAGTGACAGGTTGGTAATACAGGGATTGGACCATCGGCCGGATCGATATGAGCAAAGGTACGAGACAATTCACACACGCCTGGTAAACGTGCTTCTAATGTTTCTTTACCTAAGTGATCAAGCTTGAGTAAACAGTGTGGACCTAATGGACCGTCTAAACCACGACCTTCGCGGATTTCAGTCATCATTGAACGTGCTACCACGTCACGTGATGCCAAATCTTTCGCGTTAGGGGCATAACGCTCCATGAAACGCTCGCCGTCTTTGTTCAGCAGATAACCGCCTTCACCACGACAACCTTCAGTCACAAGTACACCCGCGCCGGCGATGCCAGTTGGGTGGAATTGCCACATTTCCATGTCTTGCATTTGCACGCCAGCACGCATTGCCATACCGACGCCGTCACCGGTGTTGATATGTGCGTTAGTGGTCGAAGCGTAAATACGCCCTGCACCACCTGTCGCAAGAATCGTTGCCTTGGCTTTGAAATAAACGATATCGCCTGTTTCAATTTCAATCGCAGTACAACCCACAACGGCGCCATCATCGTTTTTAACGAGATCTAATGCATACCATTCTGAGAAGACTTGCGTCTTATGCTTAACGTTTTGTTGGTATAAACAGTGCAGCAAAGCATGACCAGTACGGTCGGCAGCTGCCGCAGTACGCGCAGCCTGCTCGCCACCAAAGTTCTTAGATTGACCACCAAATGGACGTTGGTAAATCGTACCATTTTCGAAACGAGAGAAAGGCAAACCCATTTGCTCAAGTTCAATAACGGCTTCAGGACCGGTTTTACACATGAATTCAATCGCTTCTTGGTCACCGATAAAATCGGAACCTTTCACGGTATCGTACATATGCTGTTCCCAATGATCTTCATGGGCGTTACCTAACGCAACGGTGATACCACCCTGCGCAGATACGGTATGAGAACGAGTTGGGAATACTTTTGATAAAAGCGCACAGCTTTTACCTTCTTTGGAAATCTGCAGCGCTGCACGCATACCAGCGCCACCGGCACCGATCACTACAGCATCAAATTCGCGTACTGGAATACTCACTTAGACACCCCACACAATAACAATGCCGGCCGCTAAATAACAAAATACGGTAACGACAAAGGTGAACTGTAAAACACCACGTAACGACGTGCACTTGACGTAATCGGTCAGCACTTGCCATACACCAATCCAAGCGTGTACTAATAATGCTACCAGCGCCAGAAGTGTAAACACTTTCATCGGCAGAGCGCTAAAAAGGCTATGCCAGACGTCGTAGGTGAGAGGGGAACTACATGCAATAAAGCCAACCAAGAAAATGGTGTAACAGGCGAGGATCACTGCACTAGCGCGTAGTAGAATATAGTCATGAACACCACTGCGTCCAAAACTTGCTGCATTGGTTACCATACCCAAATCCCCGCTATGATTGAAAAGGCTACC
This sequence comes from Shewanella sp. DAU305, assembly GCF_026802235.1. Taxonomy (NCBI): domain Bacteria; kingdom Pseudomonadati; phylum Pseudomonadota; class Gammaproteobacteria; order Alteromonadales; family Shewanellaceae; genus Shewanella; species Shewanella sp. DAU305. Next base: position 2,538,562 of record NZ_CP113808.1, on the reverse strand, counting down.
GTTAAGGCAAATACAGCTTTCGCTGATGCGGCACCCGATGACAATTCTTCCCAACGACCGGTATCCATTACTAAGTGGCGCAGGCCACCGAACAAGTGATACGCCAGTGCAGTCATAATGCCCCACATGATGAACTTCATAACGAAGTTATCGAATAGAGATTGTACGCCAGCGAAACTTTCAGCTGATGCTAAAGATGAATTTAGCAACCAAATGAGAATGCCAACTGCGAACAGCATGATGACACCGGAAACACGGTGAAGAATTGACACAATCGCTGTTGCAGGAAAGCGAATGGTCTGCAGATCTAAATGGACAGGTCTTTGCTTTTTCACGTTCTGCTCACTCAGCTCCATTGAGCATTTTTTTTGTTATGTGAACCGCTTTTGTACAAACTTTAAACTGGGATGTGAATCACGGCAAAAGTAAACACAAAAGCAAAGTTTAAACAAACAGTTAACTATCTGAGCACGCACTCATTTAACATGTAAACAAAGGGTGCTTTATAATCGTTGTTTGCGGCCCTTATTGGGCGAGGCAAGTATACTCGCGGCAAATGTCAAATACAAACATCACAGAATGCAAATTATGTTTTTTTGACGATTTTTTACTGTAAGTGCCAGTTCCGCATGGGAAAGTAAAGGCATTTATACCATGGTCTAACAAATTTAAACGCTTATTTAAATTGAAATGTGATCTAGAATGGCTGTAAAGTAATGGCGGTTTGACATGCCGCACTCACAGATAAGAACTAAGTAAGGAGAACGGGGTATGGCTGATTTAAAAGCCAAATTAGAATTACCAGGGAACGACTCGATAGAATTGCCAGTAAAGCAGGGAACCGCTGGTTTTGACGTAATCGACATCAGTAAACTTGGCAGCAAAGGTTACTTCACTTTTGATCCAGGTTTTCTTGCGACTGCCTCCTGTGAATCTGCAATTACCTATATTGATGGTGATCTGGGTATATTGTTACACCGTGGCTATCCAATCGATCAACTCGCCGTTGACTCCGATTACCTAGACCTGTGTTATCTGCTGCTTTACGGTGAACTGCCGACAAAAGCGCAATATACTGAGTTTGTACATACAGTTAAAACCCACACTATGGTTCACGAGCAGCTAGCCTTCTTCTTTAGAGGTTTCCGTCGTGATGCTCATCCTATGGCCATGTTATGTGGTGTGACGGGTGCATTATCTGCATTTTACCAAGACTCTCTGGATGTTAACGATCCACGTCACCGTGAAATCGCCGCTTATCGCTTAGTCTCAAAAATGCCTACGATAGCAGCCATGTGCTACAAGTATTCTTCAGGCCAGCCATTCGTGTACCCACGTAATGACTTAAGCTATGCGGGCAACTTCTTAAGCATGATGTTTGCTGTGCCATGTGAAGAATACATAGTTAACCCTATCGTTGAACGTGCAATGGACAGGATCTTCATTTTACATGCGGATCATGAACAAAACGCATCGACTTCAACCGTACGTTTAGCCGGTTCTTCAGGTGCTAACCCATTTGCGTGTATCGCAGCGGGTATCGCGTCTCTTTGGGGCCCTGCACACGGCGGCGCTAACGAAGCCTGTTTGCAAATGTTAGAAGAAATCGGTTCAGTTGACCGCATTCCTGAATTCATTGAACGTGCTAAAGACAAGAACGACCCATTCCGTCTGATGGGCTTTGGACACCGTGTTTACAAAAACTTTGACCCACGTGCCAAAGTTATGCGTGAAACCTGTCACGAAGTGCTGAAAGAACTGAAAGTTAACGATCCACTATTGGATGTGGCAATGGAGCTTGAGCGCATTGCGCTTGAAGACGAATACTTCATTTCTAAGAAGCTGTATCCAAACGTCGACTTCTACTCTGGCATCATCATGAAAGCCATTGGTATTCCAACCAGTATGTTCACTGTGCTGTTCGCACTGGCACGTACTGTTGGCTGGATTGCACACTGGAAAGAAATGTTAGATCAACCAGGCCACAAAATCAGCCGTCCACGTCAGTTATACACTGGCGAAACTGCGCGTGATTTCGTCGCACAAGACAAACGCTAAGTCCCACGACTTACGCATTAAAAAGCGCCTGAGGGCGCTTTTTTCATATCAAACAATCCCCCTTTGACACTCCCCTTGTTAGACAAAATACATTGTTGCAATTGCCTACTTGCGTAACCGCTGTTAACCGCCTTTAGTTATTCTCATCACTTTTTAAACTTTTTAGCTACATTTAGTGAAATCCGCACATTAGCCTTAACTTAAATACAGCTTAACTATATGAAATTAAGCTATATTTAATATTGGCACGGTTTCTGCTATCAAATGGCATCACAATAAAGACAACAGGTAACACACTTATGGAAAAGTCAAACATTGCTAAATTCGCCCTACCCCTGCTAATGATTTCAATGCTAGCAGCCTGTGGTAAGGAAGAAGTGGCTAAAAAAGAAGAAAAATATGCCATTCCCGTCGAAACCACCACAGTGATGCAAGGAAACGTTTCATCTTTCTACAGCACAACAGCCACCTTAGAAGCACCTCAAGAAGCCAATGTCGTCAGCCGCATTTCTGGACTCATTGAATCATTGGCCGTTGAAGAAGGTGACCGCGTGCAGAAGGGTCAAGTGCTCGCCGTTATCGATGCCAAAAGACAGCAATACGATTTAGACCGCTCAGAAGCCGAAGTAAAAATTATCGAGCAGGAATTGAATCGTCTGAAGAAAATGGGCAACAAAGAATTTATCAGCGCAGATTCGATGGCCAAACTTGAATATAACTTGCAAGCCGCCATCGCCAAGAAAGATCTTGCCGAGCTACAAGTCAAAGAAAGCCGCGTACTGTCCCCTATTAGCGGCGTCGTCGCTAAACGTTATGTGAAAGCAGGCAACATGGCGAAGGAATTTGGCGACTTGTTCTACATAGTCAATCAAGATGAACTCCACGGTATAGTCCATCTGCCAGAGCAACAACTTGCCAGCTTAAGACTCGGCCAAGAAGCACAAGTGTTCAGCAATCAACAAAGTAAAAATGCTATCCATGCCAAAGTGCTACGGATAAGCCCGATTGTTGACCCACAAAGTGGCACGTTTAAAGTGACATTAGCCGTACCGAATCAAGAGGCGCGCCTAAAAGCAGGCATGTTTACCCGTGTTGAGCTTAAGTATGACACCCATGAAAACGTGATTACCGTTCCCTACAGCGCTCTGATTAACCAAGATAACAGGCAAGCTCTGTATGTTATCGATGGCACTAATGCTAATCGCCGTGAAGTCGAAATTGGCTACCGTGAAGGTGACTCTGTAGAAGTGATTGCAGGCATTAACCCAGGTGAACAAGTCGTGACCCGTGGCCAGCAAAACTTGAAAGACCAATCCTTAGTCGAAGTGATCACCCCACTCGATCTTGATTCCGCTAAGAACTGATAGGAGCCTTTCATGTCAATTATCAGCACTTCCGTTAAACGGCCAGTCACGGTATGGATGTTCATGCTGGCAGTGATTTTATTCGGTATGGTGGGATTTTCCCGCTTAGCGGTGAAGTTACTGCCAGACTTAAGCTATCCCACATTAACCATCCGCACTATGTATGACGGTGCGGCGCCAGTAGAAGTTGAACAGCTCGTCTCTAAACCGATTGAAGAAGCCGTTGGCGTGGTCAAAGGCTTACGTAAAATCAGCTCTATTTCGCGCTCAGGCATGTCAGATGTAGTGCTCGAGTTTGAATGGGGCACCACAATGGACATGGCGAGTTTAGATGTGCGCGAAAAACTCGACACTATCGCCCTGCCTTTGGACGTTAAAAAGCCATTATTGCTGCGTTTTAACCCCAACCTTGACCCGATCATGCGTCTCGCGTTGTCTGTACCCAATGCCTCAGAAGCCGATCTTAAGCAAATGCGCACCTACGCAGAAGAAGAGCTTAAGCGTCGCTTAGAAGCGCTTTCTGGCGTCGCCGCCGTGCGTTTATCCGGTGGTTTAGAGCAAGAAGTACACATTCAGCTCAATCAAGAAAAACTATCGCAACTTAATCTCAATGCCGACGACATTAAACGTCGTATTAATGAGGAAAACATCAACCTCTCTGCCGGTAAAGTGATCCAAGGTGATCGCGAATACTTAGTGCGCACACTTAACCAATTCAATTCATTGGATGAACTTGGCCAAGTGATCGTCTATCGCGACGAGCAAACCTTAGTACGTTTGTTCGAAGTCGCTACGATTACGGATGCCTATAAAGAGCGCAGCGATATCACCCGTATCGGTAGCCAAGAATCGATTGAACTGGCGATTTATAAAGAAGGTGATGCTAACACTGTCGCCGTCGCCAAAAAACTGCGCGATGAACTCGTCAAAATTAATCAAGATCCTAAGCAAAACAAACTCGAAGTGATTTACGATCAATCCGAGTTTATCGAAAGTGCGGTCAGTGAAGTCACCTCTTCGGCGCTGATGGGCAGTTTATTATCTATGCTGGTGATTTACCTGTTCCTACGTAACATCATCCCGACACTGATTATTTCCATCTCGATTCCCTTTTCAGTCATCGCCACCTTTAACATGATGTATTTTGCCGATATCAGCTTAAACATCATGTCATTAGGCGGTATCGCGCTGGCCATTGGTCTATTAGTCGATAACGCTATTGTGGTATTAGAGAACATTGACCGCTGTCGCAGCGAAGGCATGAGTAAGTTAGACGCCGCAGTCACAGGCACGAAAGAAGTAGCTGGCGCGATTTTCGCCTCCACACTGACGACCCTTGCGGTATTTGTGCCCTTAGTCTTTGTCGATGGGATTGCCGGCGCCCTGTTCTCCGACCAAGCGCTAACAGTCACGTTTGCCCTGTTGGCCTCGCTATTAGTCGCCTTAACCTCTATCCCTATGCTGGCATCACGCGAAGGCTTTAAAACCTTACCCGCACTGATAAAAACCACGCCTAAGGATAAACCCACCACGAAAATGGGTAAGTTTAAACACTATAGCGCGACTGTGTTCTCCTTCCCTATTCTATTAATTTTTAGTTACTTACCAAGTGCATTGTTGACCTTAGTGCTGATTTTAGGCCGCTTCTTCTCCTGGCTAATCGGTCTTATCATGCGTCCTTTGAGTTCAGGATTTAACTTTGTCTATCACAGTATCGAGAAGGTTTATCACAAGCTGCTGGCCTCGGCGCTGCGTCAACAAATGACCACGCTGCTGCTCACCATTGCGATAACGGGCGCGTGTATTAGCCTGTTACCTCGCCTAGGTATGGAGCTTATTCCGCCGATGAATCAGGGCGAGTTTTATGTGGAAATCTTATTGCCTCCGGGTACGGCGGTGAGTGAAACCGACAAGGTTTTACAACAACTCGCGTTGTCTATTAAGGACAGACCCGAAGTCAAACATGCCTATAGCCAAGCCGGTAGCGGTGGTTTGATGACCTCGGATACTGCTCGCGGTGGTGAAAACTGGGGCCGCTTACAAGTGGTGCTGACAGATCACAGTGCCTATAACGCGATCACTCAAGTGCTGCGTGATACCGCGCGCCGCATTCCTGAACTTGAAGCAAAAATCGAGCAACCTGAGTTATTCAGCTTCAAAACGCCACTGGAGATTGAGCTCACTGGCTACGATTTGAACTTGCTCAAGCGCAGTGCCGATAGCCTAGTCAAAGCATTATCCGCATCGGATCGTTTTGCTGACGTGAATACCAGTCTGCGCGATGGTCAACCTGAGCTGAGTATCCGTTTCGATCATGCAAGGTTAGCGGCGCTCGGAATGGATGCGCCAACAGTTGCGAACCGCATTGCACAGCGCGTTGGCGGTACTATTGCCAGCCAATACACGGTACGTGACCGTAAGATTGATATTCTGGTGCGCAGTGAACTCGCCGAGCGCGATCAAATCAGCGATATCGATGCCTTAATCATCAACCCGAACAGCAATCAACCTATTGCTTTAAGTGCGGTTGCCGAAGTGTCATTACAATTAGGCCCCTCGGCGATTAACCGTATCAGCCAGCAACGTGTGGCACTGGTGTCGGCTAACCTCGCCTACGGTGACTTAAGCGATGCGGTGGCACAGGCGCAGCAAATACTGTCGCAACAGGTGCTACCGGCTTCGGTACAAGCCCGCTTTGGGGGTCAAAATGAAGAAATGGAGCACTCATTCCAGTCACTCAAAATTGCCCTTATCTTAGCGATTTTCTTAGTGTATTTAGTGATGGCGAGTCAGTTTGAGTCACTGTTGCATCCCTTGCTTATCCTCTTTGCCGTGCCTATGGCATTGGCGGGTAGCGTGCTGGGCCTGTATATCACCCAAACCCATTTGAGTGTGGTGGTGTTTATTGGCCTTATCATGTTGGCGGGTATCGTGGTGAACAACGCGATTGTGCTTGTGGATCGCATCAACCAACTGCGCAGTGAAGGCGTTGAAAAACTCGATGCTATTCGCGCCGCCGCTAAATCGCGCCTACGCCCCATTATGATGACAACGCTCACCACCACCTTAGGCTTATTGCCGATGGCGCTGGGGTTAGGCGATGGTTCAGAGGTGCGTGCACCTATGGCGATTACAGTGATCTTTGGTCTGAGTTTATCCACTTTACTGACCTTAATTGTGCTGCCAGTGCTCTACGCCCTGTTCGACCGTAAAGTGTATGACGTTGCAGCAACAAATATCGCGCATGACGTTGAGGAGGCTCGCCCATGAACCTCACCCGTTTAGCCATTAAGCGTCCCGTGACCACCAGCATGTTCTTCTTTGCTATCTTGCTGTTTGGTCTCGCCTCGAGTCGTTTGTTACCGCTGGAAATGTTCCCCGGTATCGATATTCCGCAGATTGTGGTGCAAGTGCCCTACAAGGGCTCAACCCCCGCTGAAGTAGAGCGCGATATCACCAAAGTGCTGGAGGAATCCCTCGCCACTATGGGTGGGATTGATGAGCTCGAATCAGAATCTTCCCAAGAAGGTTCTGAAATCGAAATCAACATGAAGTGGGGTGAAAACGTTGCGACTAAGAGCCTAGAAGCGCGGGAAAAAATCGATGCGGTGCGGCATTTACTGCCAAAGGATGTTGAGCGAGTCTTTATCCGCCAATTCTCCACCGCCGACATGCCTGTGCTCACGATACGTATATCGAGCGACCGCGAGCTGTCAGGCGCATTCGATTTACTCGATAAACAGCTTAAACGTCCGCTTGAACGTGTTGAAGGTGTCTCTAAGGTCAGCCTGTACGGCGTTGAACAAAAGCAGATTGAAGTGCGCATCAATGCCGACCGTCTTGCCGCCAGTGGATTTTCAGCCACCGACTTGCAAGCTCGCCTCGGCAGAGAAAACTTTGTGATTAGCGCTGGCACACTCAGGGCCAGTAACATCGTTTATCAAGTGTCGCCCAAGGGCGAGTTTAGAAACCTTGAAGATATCAAAGCACTGGTGCTGATCCCAGGATTGACCTTAGGCGATATTGCAGATGTGCAGTTTGCCTTGCCAGAGCGTATCGAAGGGCGCCATTTAGATCAGCACTATGCTGTCGGTTTAGATGTGTTTAAGGAATCAGGCGCTAACTTAGTCGAAGTGTCTGAACGCGTACTAAAAGTCATAGAACTAGCGAAGCAAGATCAACAGTTCCAAGGTATTCGTTTGTTTATCATGGAAGATCAAGCCTCTGGGGTTAAATCATCCCTGATGGACTTACTGTTTTCGGGTTTAATCGGTGCCCTGCTGTCCTTTGTGGTGCTGTACTTGTTCCTGCGTAATCTGAAAATGACCTTAGTGGTCGTGTCGTCTGTGCCGATTTCAATCGGTATGACGCTCGCCGCCATGTATTTACTCGGTTACAGCTTGAATATCCTGTCTATGATGGGACTCTTGCTCGCCATTGGTATGTTAATTGATAACGCTGTGGTGGTGACCGAGAGCGTGCTGCAGGAGAAACAAGGCAAATCACCCAAGGATAATGAAGAGTCAGTGATGACTGGAGTCGATAAAGTGTCCCTCGCCGTATTGGCGGGCACTATGACCACTGCCATCGTATTTTTACCCAATATTTTTGGCGTGAAAGTGGAGCTGACAATTTTCCTAGAGCATGTTGCCATCGCGATTTGTATCTCGCTTGCGGCATCGCTACTGGTTGCTAAAACCTTGATCCCTTTGATGTTGACTAAGTTCCACTTCGACATCGCGCCCGAAAAGGATGCCGGTAAGTTACAGCGCTTCTACAACAATACGCTTAACTGGGTATTGCTGAGGCCTTGGCGTTCAGGCTTTATTGCGGTGGCCATTCTCGCGTCCACCGCCCTGCCGCTGTCTATGGTCAAACAGGATCAAGAAGACAGCCAGAGCAAGGAGCGGATTTACATCAACTATCAAGTGGAAGGTCGGCATAATCTCAATGTCACTGAGGCAATGGTCAATCAAATGGAAGAGTATCTTTATAAGAATAAAGAGGAATTTCATATTGATTCTGTCTACAGCTACTACTCATCCGACGATGGTTCATCGGTGATATTGCTGAAGAAAGACTTACCTATGCCATTGGATGAGTTGAAAAAGAAAATCCGCAGCGGCTTCCCTAAGTATTCGATCGCCAAACCACAATTTGGTTGGGGCAATGACAACTCTGGTGTGCGCGTGACGCTCACAGGTCGCTCAACCTCTGAGCTGATTAACTTAAGCGAACAAGTGATCCCTTTACTGCAAAATATCAAAGGAATGCAAGATGTTCGCTCTGAGCTTAACGGTGCGCAACAGGAAGTGGTTATCCGCATCGATAGGCAAATGGCGGCGCGGTTAGATTTAAAACTCAATGAAATCGCTTCGAGTATCTCTATGGCACTGCGTGGTTCACCGCTGCGCTCGTTCCGTCACGATCCCAATGGCGAACTGCGCATCGAAATGGCCTATGAGAAAGAGTGGCAAAAGTCGCTTGAAAAACTCAAGCAGTTACCGATAGTGCGCATCGACCAAAGGGTGTACACCTTAGATAACTTAGCGAAGATTGAAATCCAACCTCGCTTCGATACGATTAAGCACTTTAATCGCCAAACCTCTTTGTCGATTGGCGCTAACTTAGAAAACCTCACCACGGAAGAAGCGCAAACTAAGATCAAGCAAGTGATGGAAAATATCCATTTCCCTAATGGTTACGACTATTCATTACGCGGTGGATTCGAGCGTCAAGATGAAGATCAGAATGTGATGGCAACCAATATGCTATTGGCTGTCGCGATGATTTACATCGTTATGGCGGCGCTGTTTGAGTCTCTGTTATTACCGACGGCGATTATCACTTCAATCCTATTTTCTATCACAGGTGTATTCTGGGCGCTGTTCATCACGGGCACGCCTATTTCTGTGATGGCCATGATAGGCATATTGATTTTAATGGGAATTGTGGTGAATAACGGCATAGTTCTGGTGGATCAAATTAACCAGATGACGCCGGATCTCGACAAATTGTCCGCCATCATTCGAGACGTGTGTATCACGCGTTTGCGCCCAGTATTGATGACAGTGGGCACCACAGTGTTGGGCTTAGTTCCACTGGCGATGGGTGAAACCCAAATCGGTGGCGGCGGCCCGCCGTATTCGCCCATGGCAATCGCCATTATTGGTGGCTTGTCGTTCTCGACTTTGACTAGCTTGTACTTAGTGCCCTTGTGCTACCAAGCCTTGTATCGAATGCGCCATCGTGCCGCCATTCGTTTAGGCCAAGCCGACCGCGTAGCTCAAAAGCTACTACCTTGGACAGTGTAGCCAGCTAGCACAACTGAATATGCTTTTGAAGCACATGACATTGAAACAAATGAACAAAAAGGCTGCAGCGCAGCCTTTTTTATTTACGCATTTAGCGAGAATTTCTCACTGCACATTTTACTGTGACAGATTACTGCGACAAAATCCTAAAGCGGATCATAAACAATTGCTCAAGGCCGGGATAAATCTCTGCAATCACATCGCGTAGCTGTGGCAGAGTCATATTCTCTTGTTTGGCATGCATCTCGGTGAGCTCAGTTAACTTTACTGGCGTGACATCGATAATCTGGATATCACAAAACCAGCGGTCAGTTTCGAAGGTGGACACAGGCAGAATTTGCCCCGTTATCACATGGGATTCGGCTTCATCGCGCAGGGTAATGGTCTTCGTGCCACTTAAGATATCGTGTTCAAAACGCTCGAAAAAAGTGATTTTAGTGAGTAACACAGCTTATCCTCGGGTAGTACAGGAGCAATAAAAATGACATTGGCGTCAGTTTATTGCACTAATAATCCGGGGCAATATAATGGCTTTTAACGCCAACTGACAGCATATAGCGCAAAATACTCGACATCGATTGCACTCATCCCTGTACAGCCCTTTGAGTCAAACTCACGTGAAAACGGGCTATTACCAAATTGACCGCCAAATTAGTCGACAAAAAGTTGCAGTTCTTTTCGACAGTTTTCAGTAAAACAATTCAGCAAAACATAGTCAGTTAGCTCAGATTGAGTTAGAATCCGCCCTCAATTGAGCCCTTGGCCTCATATTCCTGCGCATAGCGGGTGCGAAACGAAATTAGAGACGTCATGAACAAGAAACAAAAGATCATCAAGAAAATAGCTAAACGCGCTAAGGCCAGACTGAATAAAGTCGATCCCGTGACTATCGGCTCACCAGCGAAATCAGGTTACATCTCTAAGGCCGATCGCGCAAAAATGGCGGCATTAGAAGCCACGACTGAACAAGTCGAAGGCCAACAAGACGCGCCAAGCATTGAAGAATAAGCAGTACTGAAGAATAGGCGTACCGCAGAATAACGCTTTCTAGCGGCGTATTGTTGTGCATTGTTAACCCGACTAGATTAACTGCAAACGCCGCTTCAAACAAAAATGCCACAAGCAATCTTGTGGCATTTTGTTTTTCTGTATTCAGCCGGCTTTGGCAAACCACATAGCCTCTAAAGTCAGTTCGGCTTTTTACCTTCTTCCAAATACGTTATCGGCAATACCGACTCACTCTCTTGCTCCTCGGTTAATTGCGCCATCTGCACGCAGGAGGATGAAAGCGGATTAGTCGCGCTCGGCAAGTTCTCCGCCACACAGTTAGCGATTTCTTCTTCCTCAGTCAGCGCAACATTGTGGGGAGCGGCATTGACGCCACCGACATTCGCCATCGAGGAGAACTGGGCCTGCGCCGCCACTTTATCCACTAAACGATAAGCAACCCACACACCTAAGGTGCCAAACAAAATAGACCCGAATATTTGCCCAATCAATACGCCGTAAACTCCGCCCCAGAGTGCACCAAAATACACAAAAGGCACTGTGCCTAATGTGGCTTTACCGACGTTAAACAGGGTGGAATATTTAGCCTTGCCGAGGTTATTAAAGGACGCATTTGCCACAAATAAAATCCCCGAAAAGATAAAGAATACCGCTATATAACTGCAGAAGAAGTGGATAAGGTCGGCGCTGTCGCCCTTCATATCAAACACATTGACCAAATGCGACTTAAGCACAAACAGCAACAGAGACATCACCAACACATACACAGTACAAAACTGGATGGCGCGGGTTAAACTCTCGCGCACTCGGTCAAACTGCCCCGCACCAAAGTTTTGCCCAACAATAGGGCCAATCGCGCCCGAGAGCGCAAAGATCATCCCAAAGGTCACTGGGATTAAGCGCCCTAATACCGCCCAGCCAGCCACATAAGCGTCACCGAAATCGGCAATGGCTCGGGTCACAAAGGCATTACCGATAGGCGTCGCCACATTGGTTAACATCGCAGGGCCCGCAATGGCAAAAATGGGTTTTAGATCGGCGACAAAATGCGCCTTATCGAAATGACCTAACAACTTATGCTTCACCACAACGCCGCGGCCAGCAATTAAAAATACCGCCACCCGCGCTAAGACTGATGCCAATGCTGCGCCTTCTATCCCCATGGCGAACATGAAGATAAAAATCGGGTCGAGCACCGCATTGACTCCGCCGCCCGCTAAGGTCGACATCATGGATAACTTTGCATCACCCACGGCGCGCAAAGCCCCGCCGAGCGCCATCGCAAGACAAATAAAGGGCAAGGAAGGCACTAAGATATACAAGTAGCTGGCCGCAAGCTCAGCCGTATGGCCACTTGCGCCCACTAAGGCAACCAACTCAGGGATGAAGGTAGTGACCACGGCGGCCACCAGCACGCTAATCAGCGTTGTCACCACTGCGCTATTGAGCAATAACCGCTTTGCCAGCACCACATCTTTTGCGCCAATCGAGCGAGACACTAAAGCGCCTAAAGCAATTGATAAGCCTATCCCAATGGACGTAGTGAAAAAGGAGATACTGCCCGCATAACCCACAGCCGCAGCAAGCTCATGCTCCCCCAATAAGCTCAGGAAAAAAATATCCAGTAAATCCACCACAAATAAGGCAGAAATCCCCACCGCGGCGGTCGAACTCATCACTAAGATGTGGCGTAATATGGGGCCTTCAACAAACTTGGCTTGCGTCATACGTGTGTTTTACCTGCAAAAATAATAAGTGTCAGCCAACGCAATAACTAAGCGCCTTTTTCAACGGGGGTATCTAGACTATCTAACTCGCATCCGCAACGGCTACAGTACATGGCATCAAGATCGTGACCGGTTTTATGGCATTGATTGCACGAGCGTAAATCTCGATGACGCCCTACTTCTTGGGAGATTTCCGCAGTTAAAATCCCAGTTGGGATCGCGATAATTGAGTAACCAATCAGCATAGTAAAAGCCGCAATCGCCTGTCCTAATCCCGTTTTCGGGGTGATGTCGCCATAACCGACAGTGGTAATCGTCACAATCGTCCAGTAGACAGATTTAGGAATTGAACTAAAACCATTATCAGGCCCTTCAACCACATACATTACCGCACTGAGCACCATAACGATCAAACTGACCGAGAAGAAAAACAAAAATACCTTACGGCTCGACTGCATCATCGCCCTAAGCAGCACATTTCCTTCACTCAAATAACGCAGTAATTTGAGTACGCGGAAAATCCTAAATAACCTCAGTATCCGGATGACTAAGGTAAAGTTGGTGCCAGGGATCAGTAACGCCAGATAACTTGGCAATACCGATAATAAATCGACGACGCCATAAAAACTGCGGGCATATAACACAGGATGAGTCGCACAGTACAAACGTAGACCATATTCAATGGTAAAAATGACAGTAAAGACCCATTCCAAGACGCGAATAATCTGCCCATATTCACGATGGAACATTTCTACCGTATCGAGGAACACCAAACCGACACTCAGCACAATGCACACCATTAAGGCGATATCAAAATAGCGGCCAGCGGGGGTATCAGTGCCAAAAATAATGGTACGTAATTGACGTTTTAATGGGCTTTCGGATTCGATATTTTCAGACATACAAACTTTGACTTCCTTGCAACAAACTAAGTAACACTGGGATTACACCATAAATATCCCACGAGTCTGCCATGCAATTGCACTCAGCTCAAAATTATCTACTCACAGCAGGATAAAATTGCGGTATGATGCCGAAAAAAGCCAACAACTAGTGTTAATTTTCGAGGACTTCATGCGCGCCACCCTACTTTCCACATTGACCTCCCTCACTGTGACTATCGCGGCACTCGTTTCACCCGTATTACATGCCTCTGGCATGGGTAAAGTGGATCTTGTGGTGATCACAAAATCCGAATCCAGTATGGCTTTATTGCGCGATGGCAAAATACTCAAACAATATCGCATTGCTATGGGTGACTTGCCCGCAGGACACAAATTAAAGGAAGGCGATCAACGCACACCACAGGGGCGTTATACCTTAGATTATAAAAAGCCCGACAGTGCCTATTATAAATCGATCCATATTTCCTATCCCAACGAAGAAGATAAACTCAGAGCCAAAGCTTTAGGCATTAGACCCGGTGGCATGATCATGATCCACGGTCAGAACCCTAAGTCGCCGCTGCCGCCAGAACAAGCCCAGCAATACAACTGGACCGACGGCTGTATCGCGATAACCAACGCCGAAATGGATGAAGTGTGGAAAGTTGTCGATGAAGGAACACCGATTGAGATTTGGCCGTAACTTTAGCCAACTTCCCGATGGCGACACGCCAAATAGATAATTGCACGATATCAAACACGCCCAGCTTAATGGGCGTTTTTATTTAACCATTTACATCATATCGTTAGCTGTACTATCCCCGTTATTTTGTGTAAGGGATAAAAACTTACGGCAATAATAAATAACTTGGAGTCTTTATGTCATCATCCAATGAAGCTGCCACGCCGCAGAGCACAAACATCAGCTATGAGCAATTAACCCAAAGCTGGCCCGCCTTCGAAGCACAGATTTTAGCCTTACTTGAAACCTTAGACTTAGCGGATAAAGCACTGGTTTGCGATCATGTCGCGCTGCGTGTCAATTCCATCGCCAGTGCCGATGCCCTGCGCGATGCCTTTAGCTGCGTCGGTAAGATCATTTCAGACAATATCATCAATGGCCGTACGATTCTGATTATCGAACTGGATACCCCACTCACGCTCGGTCAATTCAGCATTGCCTGTGTTGAACTTCCCTACCCCAGCGACAAAGTCTATCCGCAGGAAGGCTGGGAACACATAGAGCTAGTCATTGATTCAAAAGCAACAGAGTGCGATACCCTGAGCCAAGATTTGCTCGCCCTGTGTCCCAAACTCAGCGCTTTACTGCCATCTGAACAGGCTGCTGAGCCAGTTCTGTCAAGCTCACCAGACTTGAGTTCACAAGGCTTAGCATCCCTTGCTGGGATAAAAATTAAGATGAGCTCGCCCAAAGGGGATAAAGAGCGTTTAGCCAATCCGACTATCGCCTTTAAACGCGATGATGTGTGCATTAAAGTGCATCCCCATGGCATAAAAGCGGTGATCGCCAGCGAGCAAACGTAGCTGGAAATATTTTAGGCGAGCTTAAAATCTGAAAGAAGAGAAACTGAGCTTAGATTTCCATTGGCACTTGCCGCACTCGCCTTAGCGAATACCTGAGTTAAAATCTGAATTAAAAACTTAGTTAAAAACTTAGTTAAAAACTTAGTTAAAAACCACAAGAATGCCTAAGTGATGACCTGAGTTGATGACTATTTAATCAGACTCAGTGTTCAGATTATTTTTAGGTCCGTTTTTTGGTGGTTTTGTCAAAAATTGCCAAAATTAAATCTAGAAAACAGCATATTTAGCGTAACTTAGGATGTATAACTCGCAGATGCCATCAGGCACACATTATCGAGTCCACTTAATGGATTCGATGTGCAAACAGAGGATCGCCAATGAAGCCACACAAGAACGAAGCGCAAATATTGAAGTTCGCCATGGAAATCGGTGTTGGATATGCCAAAAAACGCGGATATGCGGACTTCGACAAGGGCATCTCGCCCAAAGACAAAGTGGAATGTATTTACCGTTTATTGGTCACAGACAACTTGATCCAGCCACTGGCCAAAGATAAAGAAGATGGGCCAAACATGAAACACAAACTGATTTTGTGGATCACCCGCCAGCTACCCGCCGATCATCCATTGTTGAAGTAATCTTTTTAAGCTAATCGATTGAAACTCATTATCTGCAAGCGGACAGTTCAAACGAGTCTAGAAAAATCCAACTCACTGAGTGCTAAGGATAAGAATCATAAAAAATGGCGCATCATTGCGCCATTTTAGTGAGCATGAACTG
Organism: Shewanella sp. DAU305; assembly: GCF_026802235.1. Lineage (NCBI taxonomy): Bacteria > Pseudomonadati > Pseudomonadota > Gammaproteobacteria > Alteromonadales > Shewanellaceae > Shewanella > Shewanella sp. DAU305. Next base: position 2,522,882 of record NZ_CP113808.1, on the reverse strand, counting down.
TATATCGTACCTAGCCCTTTTTAGCCGCTTTGTTAGCTTTCTCATTCGCCAGCACAGTTGCCATGGGTGGCACTATGGTCGTGGGATCGAGGCGCATTTGATACCAGTTCACTCGCCAATCTAAGTGCGGGCCATTAGCACGGCCTGTTGCGCCCACCTCAGCCACGGCTTGACCTTGCTTAACCACTTCACCCGCGTTGACGTACAGCTTACTCAAGTGCAAAAAGCTTGAACTCACGCCGTAACCATGATCGATCACCATAGTCCCACCCGAATAAAACATGTCGGGCACAGACAGGCTTATCACACCATCGGCGGGCGCCACCACTACAGTGCCAGTTTTCGCCGCCACATCCACGCCAAAGTGCGGATTACCGGGCACGTCGTTATAAATACGTTGGCTTCCATAAACCCCTGAAATACGCCCCGTCAGCGGCCAAATAAACTCTTGTAAAAAGGCCGTTTGCTCGCTAAATGTTGCCCGTGCCGCTTTGACCTGCGCCGTGTCTTTCGCTGCTCTTTCCTGCGCGACAGGATCGGGCTTCATAATCTTCGAGCTAATGCCCTTCACACTTTGAATGTTGTACTCACGCTTGGCCAAAGTTAAAGGCTTAACCTCAGTCAAACCATCGGGATAAACCAAGGTTAACTGCTGACTCAGTTCGCCATCGCGATCAAAACCAAAGGCAAAATGACCGTCGGGCGTGACCTTAATGGCAGCACCATTTAAACTAATCTGAGTGCCCGCTGGCGCTTGACCACGCATTAATGCGCCTTGCTCTAGCTTGCCTTGCAAACTTACCGCTGCTTGTACCTGAGGCGCCATAAGCACTAAGCCCAAGGTTAACCATGCCGTTAAACGATTTCCCAACATCTTATTTCTTCCCGAAACGTTTCCAAAACCAATAGTTTCCAAAATCTGAGTTCCTAATATTCTACTCTTGGACATCTTCACAAAAATCCTTATCGATGGTCAACTCAGGGCAATGCCAAATGAATGCGTTCTGCACGACACTAACGCATCACCAGCACATCACTGACTCATCGCTAACACTGAATCGCTAAACACTACCAATTAAACATGTGTGCCACGTTAACCTAACCCGCCATAAAAATCGATCTACAGCGGCCTAAATAGCTAATGATGTATTGCATACAATAGCAATCACGCTTTATCTAAGGTTATGAAGACACAAAAAAGCCCCGACAATCTGCCGAGGCTCTTTCAGCAAGTAATTTATATTTACTCGACTCTATTTACCCAAACTTAGCGCTTATCCCTTAGACACAATCGCGCCTTTACCCACACCTTCAAATGCCACCACTTTAAACTGACTACCAGGCACTTTAGCGACGAGTGTCGTGGCAATATAGTCGGCTAACAATTCAACCGTCGTGTCGTGGGGAATTAAATCACAGCCTTCCTTTGGCATCGCCAATTGGAAATCCCCTTGGGGCGCTTGATAGTGAAAACCATAATGGCTGTCGTCGGTGATCCGCGTTTGCGACGATAGATTGAGGGTTTCAACAGAAACCAAATCCTCTTCACTGCCTAAATAAATATCGTGCCAGCGCTTGGCCCAATACTCATCCCACTTTGGTGCTGGGCTGCCATTTTCAAACACATGAATTGGGCTACGATGTCCATGGGCGATACGCTGGCAATTACCATCATGTTTACGTAAACCATGGCTGTAATGATAATAAGGCGTATCGAGGATTTCATGTCTCAAAGTGAGCGTGATCCCTTCGACATTCTTAGGTAAGGCTTCGCGTAACGCTTTCTGTAAAAAGGCATTCACGCTTGGAATATCAATTTGTTCGGTCGGTACTAAGGCAAAGGCTTGGGAAGGACAGGCCAAATGGATTTCACCTAACTGGCTATCAAAATCCATCCACACTCTATCGCCCTGTTGCTGCCAACGCACACTGCTGCACGCCGTAGGCACAAGTAAACGATGATCGGCCACCGCATCTATGGTCTGCTTGATGGTGCGTTTCACCTTAGCAAAATCGAGCACCATGTTTTGCTCGTCTAATCCGCCCTCAAGCAGAACATCGACAATCCAACTCTCTCCCACCATGCCGCGCTTTGGGCACAAATAGGAAAAATCGATCACAGTTAAATCTTTGACAAACAGTTGCATTAACGCTCCTCGGCAGAAAAACAGTCCACCTACTTAATTTGAAAGCACCACTTAGCGATGGCCGAGCGTGCTAACTTGAGTACCCAAAACGAGTAAACTCAACATGAATGGAGATTCTAATCAATTCCGCCGCTTGTCGCGACAAATGAATCAGCTCTGCCGCAAATTTGTATTAGGTTGAGTCTCTATTTTTGTATCAGGTACGCAAAAATCCAGCAATGATACTTAATGCTTAGTTTAGTACCCCTTTCTAGGCTCAAACTCAGATAAACATTCAAGGCCAGAGCTTCTTCGACCCCAGAGTAGTATTCAACCCAGAGCTGTATTGGGATCCCGTTTTATTAAGACCCCACAGTGTATTAAAACGCATTAAAACTTTTGCCCCGCACTCAAGCCAAGTATTGCATTAACTCTAACAAAAAGTGCATTTGCCCAAAAATGAGTCCACCATTTTCAACGCTAACGCTGCCAATATCCCACGCCTTAACACGCCCGCGTCCAGGATTTTGCTTGTTTGGGTTTATCAATACTCTAATCGTGCGATATGTTAATCGAGAAAAAAGGGTAATCATCAGATATTGATAGACAAAAAAGTCACTATGCATCGACCTTGCCGATTAACAGATAAAACCCTAACCGAAACAGGATTCAACCTAGCAAAATAACACAGTCAAAACAGCGAATGAGATCGCAAAAGCTTAATCCGCAACAGCGATAGACCCAATCGAAACAAGGTGTTATCAATTATTAACATTAACCTCTACCATCCCTTTGTAAACCACAATTTAATTAAGGTTATACAGGGAAAACAAGATGACCAAACTCACATCTATTGCTATTTTCATTGCGGGTATTTTCGCCAGTGCCCATGCCATCAGTGCTGAACCCATCGAAGTGATAAAAGCGGTGAAAGTCACCGAACCGGAGAAAGTTGAACTCGGTAAAATGCTGTTCTTCGAACCAAGACTATCCAAATCGGGCTACATCTCCTGTAACTCTTGCCACAATTTAGCCACTGGCGGAGTCGATGCCCTACCAAGCTCTGTTGGCCATAATTGGCAACAAGGCCCGATTAACTCGCCCACAGTGCTCAATGCCAATTATATGCTGGCGCAATTTTGGGATGGCCGCGCCAGTGATTTACAAGCGCAAGCCGCTGGCCCTATCGAGAATCCGAAGGAAATGGGCTATAGCCATGCACTCGCGACACAAACTATTGCCTCTATGCCTGCCTATCGGGCGCATTTTGCCAAAGTCTATGGCGATGAAAACGTCACGATTGATCGCTTAACCGATGCGATTTCCACCTTTGAAAAAACCTTAGTCACGCCAAATAGTCCGTTCGATCAATATTTATTGGGCAAGCAAGATGCGATCAGTGTGGATGCCAAAGCGGGTTACCAACTCTTTAAGAGCAAAGGGTGTGTAAGCTGCCATAACGGTCCAGCCGTCGGTGGCACTATGTATATGAAGATGGGATTGATTAAACCTTTCCACACCAATAATCCCGCCGAAGGTCGTATCGCAGTCACAGGTAAAGAAGCCGATAAGTTTGTCTTTAAAGTGCCGACACTGCGCAATATTGAACTCACCTATCCCTACTTCCACGACGGCAGTGTCTGGACCTTAGAAGAAGCGGTGAACACTATGGCCGATATTCAATTAGGCCAAAAACTGTCGGACAAAGAAAATCTAGAGATGGTCGCCTTTCTCGTCTCGTTGACGGGAGATCAACCTCAGATCACCTTGCCGATTTTGCCACCATCCAACAAGAACACACCGCGACCAGTGCCTTTTAGCCATGATCCAATGAGTAGCAAGCCAGTTAGCAGTGAGTCATTAAAGTAGTAACAATCACTAAATCGACAACGCTATTTAGGACGGGTCAGACCCAACAAAAAGGCCAAGAGTAAACACTCTCGGCCTTTTCACGTTCGTTACCTTGATTAAACCAACAGGTTTATCGTGGCTTATTCGCCTTTAAGACGACGGTCGAGCTGATCTTTTAAGTTTGCAGGTACACCTTTGATTAAAATCGTGTCCGAGATGGGATCGTAAATCACCCGTTGACCTAAGTGGCCGCCATCAAAACTTAAGGTTACGCCGCCGCCAGTACCTGAAAACTTCTTCAATTGGCGCAGGGTCGATTTATCGGCAGGAAACTCTTCATCGAGATCATAACTGCCGCCACGGGCAAAATCGTAGAAAGAATCCATACCTTGGTCGGCTAACTCATCGGCCAAGTCTTTGATCTCAATGTCAGCGCCTTCATCGAAGCGCTCACTGCAATATTCAAACACTTTATTGCGGCACTGCTGACGCTCGTCTTTCGTCAGCTCACTGCTGGCAACAAAATCTTCAACCGCATTCATTAAGGTTTTGTTTTGCGCCTTAGTGTTAACGCCTTCGACGCAGCCCATAAAGTCGAGGAAAAAGTCAGCGACTTTGCGTCCCGCACGGCCACGGATAAAGGAAATATATTTACGCGAGTCTTTATCGGCTTGCCACTCGGTTAAATCGATACGTGCCGCCAGTTGGATATTGTTTAAATCCAAATGATTATTTTGCGACAGTTCCATATCGTCTAGCACAGTCATCGATGACTTAGCATTTAATAAGGCGACAAACAGATAATCGCTGGTGATGCTGGTGTAGCAAGACATCAGCAAAAAACCGCCTTGGCTGAAATCGTACTTCGACAATTCTTCTTGCAGTAATTTACTGGCTTGGCCAGAAAATTCCACAAATCCTAAATCGCCGCTACGGTATTGAGTTAGCGCATTGGCAAAAGCAGGATTGGCCTCACCGTCGTCGCCATGAATCCCAAAATAGCCAAAACCTTTACCGGCCTTTCCCGTATAAGTCTGGTGTAACTCGTCGAGCATCACCTCGACCGCCTGACCGTTCAGCAGAGGTTGAGGACGCAAACGGCAGCGTAATTGCCCCTGACTGTCCTGAGAAATCTCGTGAATAATTGCGTGTTCGATGTTAATACTCATAAGCCCTGATAGTGATACTGGGATAAATCCGCTATTATATGCCGCTAATCCATTCCAAAGTGAAACATTTTTTGATTATGGCAATCCAATCGAAATACTCAAACACCCAAGTTGAATCATTAATCGCCGAAATATTGGCTGTGTTAGAAAAGCATAAAGCACCGACTGACCTGAGCCTGATGGCATTGGGTAACTGCGTGACAAACCTGCTAGAACGTAAAGTGCCAAGCGAATCGCGCCAAGCCGTGGCCGAACAATTTGCAAAAGCACTCGCACAATCGGTTAAATCCCAGTAAGTTAACTGGGTAATAATCATCAAAAGAATATAAGATACAAGGCCTTTTAGGAATAAGCGGATCACTATGGTCGAGCGAAAAAAGCAAATGAGCCGCGATCGGGTTTCCCGGCTCATCAACTGGGGGCATTGGTTCGCCTTCTTCAATGGCTTATTAGCCATGATAGTCGGAAGCCGATACCTTGGCAGCGTGGGTTATCCAGAAACTTGGTATGGCTGGTTTTATCTGAGCGTCAGCACTATTGGTCAGTTTAGCTTTCTCGCCTTTATCGCCTATTTGATCTGCCTATTTCCACTAACCTTGATATTGCCCTATTCAAAGATATTAAGAGGTGTCGCGGCGGTGATCGCGACCTTAAGTCTTTGTATCTTATTGTACGATACCATTGTTTACGCCGATTACGGCATGCACTTGAGCCCCTTCGCCTTCGATTTAGCTTGGGCGGATCTCAATGCCCTGCTCCGTGGTACTTCTTATATCGTCACCCCGTTGGCCATCATCGCCATTGAACTGACCATGGCGAACTTTTTGTGGAAACGCATAGAGAAAATCCAAAAACTCAATTTAGGCAATAAAGTTATCACCTTAGTGTGTATCTGTTTTATCAGCAGCCACTTGATCCACATTTGGGCCGATGCCGCTGATATCACCGAAATTACCCGTTTCGACGATACTTATCCTTTATCTTATCCCGCGACTGCTCGCTCCTTTATGGAAAGTCACGGTATCGATGGTTCATACCAAGGCGATGACGTCAATCACAACACCAGTGTACTCAGTTATCCAGAGCAGCCACTCACCTGCCAAGCCGACACGAACATCAACGTGTTGATGATTACCATCGACAGTTTGCGGGCGGATATGGTCGATGGTAAAAGCATGCCGTTCCTACACCAATACACTGAAAATAATCAATCTTTTACCCAGCATTTCAGCGGCGGCAACCAATTTAGAACGGGCATGTTTTCGCTACTCTACGGCCTGCAAGGCAGTTATGGCGATGCGCGAATTTTTAATAGCACCAGTCCGCTAATGACCAGAAGCTTCCAGCAAGCGGGTTATGAACTGGGGCTTTTCCTGCCTGAAACCAATCTTAATTTGCGTTCTTCACAGGCAATGTTTAATGACTTTAATCCTGTGATTGCCAAAGAAACCAATGGCAGCGCCGATGCCGATTTGCACACAGTGGCCAGTTTTAACGAGTGGCACAGCATCCAAAATAAACCTTGGTTTGCGCTCGTTAACTTAAAAGCGCCAGAAAATTTTGATACTCCCGTGGGTTTTCTGGGTATCGAAACAGTGAAAGCCAATACCGACCTGATGCCAGCGCAAAAAGTACTGTTTAATCAATATCGCCAATCTCTGTATTTTGTCGATCAACAACTCAAGGCAATGCTGGCCAATGTGTCCAACGACACCTTAGTGATTATCACTGGGGTCAATGGCAAAATGTTCACCAGCAATAGTGATGAAGCTAATCGAAACCTGTCACCACAGAGTGTCAAAGTGCCATTAGTGATCCACTGGCCGAATACGGGTGCTTCTAAGGTCAAATACCGCACCAGCCATTACGGCATTGCGCCGACTTTAATGACCCACGTGCTAGGTTGCACCAATAACACGACAGATTACAGCGCTGGCCGCAGCCTATTACAACCTGACAAAGAAACGTGGATCTATATAGGTGATAGCCGTATTTTTGCTATCTATCAAGAAGCGGAAGTGACAGTGATTGACCGCCACGGCAAATACCGTATTTACGATGAAAACTATGAACATAGGCTCAATAAGAAAATGAGTGCGCCTGAGTTGATTGAAGTGATGCGCGAAGGTCGACGTTTCTATAATCACTAATCTCAATCCTCTGCTTGAAGAAGCCCCACTCCCTGCGGATTGGGGCTTTTTTATTCCCCTAGCGACAGAAGAAATGCTTAGAAATCAGAGTTCATCACAAGATGATTAACCGATTCCCCTTCCACCTGAGTTTGCGTATCCCCAAAACAAAAAGCCGCTATCCAGAGATAACGGCTTTTTAGACTAGGGCTAAATATTAAGAACTTAACTTACGCCAATCCACAATAAAACTAAGTCACAATCAAACCAATCAACCATAAAATTAGCTCGCAATGAACTCTCTCACGATCAAGTCTATTCGTAATCAATCGGCTTTAACCGTGGAGTAGCGCTCCAACCAATGGGCGTAGGAAGCGGGTAATACCCAAGATGGGCGCGCAATCTTTAAGGTTTGCGCCGCTTGATATGGCCAATGTGGATTCGCTAAAAAGGCTTTACCTATCATCACTAAATCCATTTGTTCATCTTCAATGGCGGCATTGGCGTGCAGTGGATTATCCATGCCCCAAGACGTCGCAACAGGGAAACCCACTTCTTGTCGAACCCGCGCAGCAATAGGCGCTAAGAATGCAGGGCTCCAAGGAATATTTGCCGTCGGCGTTGAAAAACAAATACTGACGTTTAACATATCGAGCCCAGCTTGCTTAAATTGCTTCACCAAGGCGATTGATTCAGTTAGCGTTTCTTCATCTTTATGGTCGAATTCAATCACGCCAAATCGCGCCGTTAAAGGTAAATGCTGTGGCCAAACGTCTCTTACCGCTGTAACCGTTTCGAGCAAAAAGCGTCCCCGCCCTTCTGCACTACCACCATATTGGTCGGTGCGTTCATTGGCATAGGTTGAAAAGAAACTTTGGGCTAAATAACCGTGGGCGAAATGCAGCTCTAACCATTCAAATCCTGCGGCTAAGGCCCGTTTTGCCGCCGCCACAAAGTCTGCTTTAACGCGCTCAATGTCCTCAATCGTCATAGCAGTTGGCACTTTAGGTAAGTTTGCACCAAAAGCAACAGCAGACGGCGCAATCGGTTGCCAGCCTTGTCCTTCACCATTGGGAATATGATCATCGCCTTCCCACGGGATATTGGCACTCGCTTTACGGCCTGCATGACCAATCTGAATCCCCGCCACTGCGCCGGCATTTTTAATCGCGCTGGCGACCTTAGCTAGGCCTTGGGCTTGTTCGTCATTCCATAGTCCAAGGCATTTGGGGGTAATGCGTCCTTCAGGAGAAACTGCAGTGGCTTCAACTACAACGAGACCCGCTCCGCCACGGGCAAGGCTAGTATAATGCACCTGATGCCAGTCGTTTATGAGTCCGTCCGTGGCTTGATATTGGCACATGGGCGCAACGGCAATACGATTTTTGAGGGTAATGTCTTTAAGTTTGAAGGATGAAAATAGATCGGCCATGGGTGTTTCCTGTGTCAAATAGAATCAAAAAGGAATGGAATACTGAATGACGACAGACTAGCCTTATCGTGTCATAATTAAAAGCACGCACAGATTATAGAGTTGATAAAGTTTGCTTATGATAAATCCACAGTGGTTACACACTTTTGCTGTTCTGGTCGAGAAAGGTAACTTCACCCGAACTGCCGAAGCCATTGGTATCACCCAAGCGGCCGTGAGCCAACATATTAGTCGTTTAGAAGAGGAATACGGCACACTGTTTTTACGCCGCCCCCGTCAACTTGAAATCACTCCGATTGGCGAAAACCTGCTGACCTACGTTAAAGACGTCGAATGCGCGCAAAAACGCTTACAGCAGAAACTGATCCATGATGATGCTGAGGTCGGCGACATTAGCCTTATCACTCCGGGGAGCATTGGTTTAACACTCTTTCCGTTGTTAATCGAACTTCAACAAGCCTTTCCGGCGTTAAACATTCGCCACCGTTTTGCCCCTGACAGTGAGATAGTCGCCTCGGTATTAGCCAATGAACATGAAATCGGCATGGTGACCTTAAAACCTTCCGATCCTCGCATTCACAGCACGCATTTCACCGAAGAGCCGCTTGAGCTCGTCGTACCTGCGTGCCACAAACAAAATGAATGGGTTGATTTACAACGGCTAGGGTTTATCTCCCATCCCGATGGCGAGGCCATGGCAACTCGGTTACTTAGCCGAAAATATCCAAGTAATCCCGGTATTCAAGACATTCCCTGTAAAGGATTTACCAACCAAATCAGCCTGATCCTTGAGCCTGTCGCGAAAGGACTAGGATTTACAGTTATACCGCAATACGCCCGCAAAGCCTTTGAACGACAAAAAGATATCTATGTTGTGGAATGTGGCAGCCAAGTTGTAGACACCATTTGGCTTATCCACCGCGCGGAATGGCCCTTGTCACGCAGAGCCCAAAAAGCGATTACATTTTTAAAGGGGAAGATATAAAAGCCTTATATTACTCTCATCCTTGTATGGATAAAGTCCTCATAAAACCCAAGCCAGTGTCAGTGTCGCAATTTAAAGCAACTCATTAAAAACGCGATGCCAAGGTGTTACCTGTAGCTAAAAAACAAAAAAGCCCCACTCAAAAGTGGGGCTTTATACGAGCTGCAACACGAGAATCGTCAGCGTTAGCGGCGAGACATAAGGCTCAGCGGCTACTGATTGATATCCAATTCATTATGGATCAATACCACGCACTGGGAAGCAAACAGCATCTTAGGCCCAAGGCTGATCTTTTGCGCACCAAGTCGTTTCAAAGTATTAAAACTTTTCTTCGGCATAGGAATATGATCGGTCAGCAAAAAGCACGGATTCCCCACAAACTCCTGCTCACGGATAGAAGTGCCCTTCTTATCCATCATAAACAATTGATAATCCACCGCGAGGTCCTGCACCAGCTTTTCAAAACTGATGGTGCTCACAGTTATGCCCTCATCCACAACGCGAGTTTGCTCTTTCGTCATGCCCCGAGAAATATCTAAGGCCTTGGCAATTTTCGTCAGCAAAGCTTGTTCGTGAAAACCGCCAATATGGCAAATATTTCGGGTATCAAAGCAAATAGTGCGGGAAAAATCATGGGTACTTTCTAACACTAGATAAACGACAACATCGTTTCGATGGGACTGAGCCACAAAGATAGTGTTCATTAGTGTATGAGCCAAAATCTCGGTGTGCGCCTCTTGGCCGACAGAAGCCAAAAACAACTGACTGTCAGTAGGTGCTGATCTTGCTCGTAAAACAAACGCGCGCATAGGTAAATGTCCTACTCAATAATGTCTTAAATGCTAAATGGCGAATGCAAATATCGATGTGAAACGTGTCATTTCACGTTAAGAATTTTTGTCTTAACTGTACCAATGAGGTCGATCACTCGAGCTTAAACGATTAGCGTTAGTCCTCATTACCACAAAAAAGATATAAAAAAACAAAACCCCGTATAGCAATGCTACCACGGGGTTTTGTTTTTACTTAACTGTCACTTATCTTAATAATTAAAACAGCCTAACAATTAAGCATTTAATTTGGTCGGTATGAGAGGATTCGAACCTCCGACCCCTGACACCCCATGAATACAGCTACTTAGCCTACGCTAAGGCCTAAGTATTTGCAAGATAAAAGGAAAGTCTGTGTACACACTAAGGATATGTACATGGCAACTTATCGACTATTACCAAGTGGAAATATCAACGCAATGATTCGCCCAAAAGGTCAAAAGGCAATCACCAAGACCTTTAGAACAAAAGCTGAAGCTGAGGCTTGGGTAAGCCAAGTAGAAGGCCATAGCTTGATCGCAGGCTCACTAGCGCATTGTTCAAACTTATATTTAAATACACTAAAAGGTCGAGGAGGCACAGAGGCAACCACTTACAGGGCGACTAACTTAATCAAGGGGCTTCCACTCCAAGCGAAGGAGATAACGCTTAAACACATTGCGGCCTATACACAAGAAAGGCAGACCTTAGTTAGCGATTCCACAATCCGCTTAGAGCTTCAATTACTCAGCCGTATACTCAAATTTAACCATCTACCTAATATCCTTGAAGGATACAAATTACCTAGAGCTGGCAAGCCTAGAGAACTCGTAATCGACCCTATTCAATACCAGATGATACTTAATGATATAGCGCCTAAGATTGCCCCTCTGGTGGTCTTAAGTTATGAAACAGCTATGAGGCGCAGCGAGTGCCTAAGCATAACCACTGAATGTATTAACTGGCAATCAAAGACCTTGAGACTGACCGATACTAAAAACGGTTTTGACAGGGATGTTCCCTTAAACAGTCGAGCCTTAGCTGTACTCAAGCAGGCTGCTTCATTAGTTCAGGATGGTTATCTATTCAAAAGCAAGCCCTATACAGTTAGCCAAGCATTTAGGCGCTCCTGTGACCGTTTAAAACTACCTAAGGCACTGTGTTTTCATTCATTGAGGCACACGGCCATTACCCGTTATGCAAATCGTAAGCTCAATACACTTCAACTTCAGGCGATTTCAGGACATAGAGATATAAGTATGTTAGCGAGATATACCCACATCAAGGCGAGTGATTTAGTTTGTTTATTAGAGTAATTGCAATCGGTTCACTAAGCCGTTGATATTGGAATTTCAAAAAATGAGGGAAAAATGTACGGCAACTAGTGCATGAGTTGACTTGTCTAGTTTCCCCCATAGGGGGGCTTACTGCCCTCTCAAGGCTATTCGAACCAATTATTAGAGGCTTGCCAGTTTTATTAGCTCCTTACTCTTTAGGATTGAAAGTGTGAATAGCATAACTTGTTACCTCCCCCATAACTTATAACAGAATAAGAATATCTACTTGACCAAATGTATTCAACAAGTATACTTGAATGAACACAGCGTTACCCACCCAATTACCTAGGTTTACGATACCAAATGAATACACCTAAATCAGATAACGATAGATACCACATGCTGAATACACCTAAGCTTATCATTCGAGCTTACCTGAGAGCGTCCACCAGCGAGCAAGATAGCAGTCGGGCTAAGCCTGAGTTGATGGCATTCATCAAGGCTCATGGGATGGCCGTTACAACCTTTTATCAAGAAAACGTATCAGGTACTAGCTCAGACCGTCCAGAGCTTAACAGGCTTATTGAGGAAGCCTCAGGGGGCGACATATTATTGATTGAGAAAATGGACAGACTGAGTCGTTTACCTTGGGAGTTATGGCAATCACTTAAAGCCAAGATAGCCGCTAAGGGGCTAATCATCGTTATCGTTGACCAACCTCAGACACACTCAGCCCTAACCACAACAGATAGTAACTCAGGCTTCATACAACGCGCTCTAACGGCTTTTATGCTAGACCTAGCCGCTGGTATGGCTAGAGACGATTATGAGACCAGAAGGGCTAGACAGGCGCAAGGGATAGCAAAGGCTAAGGCAGAGGGTAAAACTTGGGGTGGACAGAATAAAGACGCTCAGTTACATGAAGCTATCATTACTCACTTGCAGACCATGAGTATTAGGAAAACAGCAGAATTATTAGGTTGTTCTGTATCAACGGTTCAACGAGTAAAGAAGCAATCCGAGGCCTAGATAACCTACTAATACACTCAACGATTAAAGTCAGCCCCGATACTAAACTGTCGGGATCCGCCATGACACTTCTTTATTTATCAATAGCTTAGCAGAATCCAGCTCAAAGTTGGGCCTATTCAAGTACCACTATTGAAGAAAGGCAATAGCCGAGCCTAGTTAGAAATAATTATAGAAATACTTGACACGCATTTGTTAAGAAAAGTCTATAGTTAGCAACTTCAACGTAAGCGGCTGATTTTATTAAATAATCAATTGGTACCACTATTGAAGAAATATTCTAGACACTTAGCCATCTCAAACACCTCATTTAACAGATTAAGATTGCCTCCTCAGGGCATTCGATACTCATCTTCCTGCATTCAATTGCAAACCAGTCAATCCCAGTAACCTAACTAAACACTATCAAGGCCGTAGTGAGCAATTTAGTTAGGTGAAGTGGTTGGCTGGTGGAAGGTCAGTATTTCGCCTACCTATGGCCTTAGGGTTGGCGCTGAGATTATCTTCAAGTTACAGCCCACAAAGTCTTTGATAAGGCCTAAAGCTATTAAACAGAAGGCAAAAAAAAAGGCTCCTATCTACTTACTTATTAACTTCTTTAAAAGAATAAGGCCTTTTTAGTAAGAGATTAAAGAGTAAAGAAAATGGGTAAAAGCAAATCCCCTTTGGCCTACTAAGCCGATTACTTAACTTAACTTAACTTATATTAACTTAGCCTAATGAATGGCCTAGCCTACCTTTTGAGCTACCCGCTAACCTAACCCTAATACCAACTTACCTAACTTAGAAATCAACCAGCCCAATCGAGGGCTAAATTTTAGCTACCCAAAATAAGGAGAAAATCACTATGTCAACTATTGGCGATTCTAATCGCGGCCGAAATAAGGTCGTAGTCACACCTATCAGCACTTTCAAGTTACCACCAGTTATTAGCTTGGAAGACTTAACAAACCCGAATGCCACTCTAAATAAATCCCATTTATCAGGTAAGCAAGACGGTACATGTTTTACCTTAATCACGGGCGACCAGTGGACCATTGTTAGAGCGACTGGTAGCGCCACTAATGCCCCTTGGATAGCCTTAGATGGCACTAAACACACGCCAGAATAGACCTGCATCAAATTAACTTAATCGGCTCTGTAATGGCCTTACAGGTCGCCTAACATAACCCTGAGGAGATATATCAATGACTAAATCAACCACGAAAAAAACCACCTGCCCTACTATGACTAACAGAGAGCTAGCGGGAGTCTTATCAGCATTTTCTGGAGGCAAACTCGAAACTGTGAGATTGCTTCTTAACGAGAAACTATTACCAACTATCACCGAAGAGCAAGCGCTATCCCTGACTGATATTGAAAATATAATGCCTTCTACCTATGAAGATTATTTTATAAACCGCTACACGGCTGAATATGACTTAACTCAAGACTATCAAAACAACCCCATAACTGATATTTCTGAAGGATTAGAGAGTTTTATAAGGAATTCACGGTATGGTATGGCACTCAATAGCGAATACCTAGAGAGTGCGATTAAGTTGATTGAGGGTAACTTAGACGGTTTACGAGAAACCCTAGATAACATCAAGTCATTCAATGCCAAGCCTAAGGCCTTGAGGGACAACCAGAGCCACGTTAAGCAAATCTTAGAGCAAAGGGCTGCCCGTCATGCTCAGTACGTTCGAATGACTGATTTGGAACTCCTACGATTAGAGCTAAGACTAGATGGTGATGAGTTATCAGCAGTTAAGAGCGTCATTGATGCACGTATTGAGGCATCTAAAGCCGCCAGAGAAGCCAGCTTATCATTAAATACAGTAACTTACTCAGGCGATATGGTTGTTATTAATGGCGTTCAGATGTCAGCAGGTGAGGCCAAGGGGCTTATCAATCCGCCCAACCAAACCCCTTCAAATAGTGTAAATAGCTTCAATAACCGAACTGCCACCAATGCCTTTTATGTAAACAAAGACTAATACGTAATACGCCCTTCAATCTTGGAGGGCCTAGGAGGACAATCCATGAAATTACAATGTAACGGATGCAATAAAGAGTTGCCTAGCTCAGAGTTCTACACTAACGGCTTTATCAATGGTAAGCATACTAAGCGTTCAAAGTGTAAACAATGTGAATGCGCTAGGTCGAAGATGAACCATCCCAAGCGGGTAATAAGAGAAAGATTAAAGCGAGAGGCTTGCCTGTATGCCTAAAATCTATGGTGTTGGGATCAATAACCTAAAGGGTGAATCACGAAATGTATCTTATAAAGCATGGATAAGAATGCTATATCGCTGCTACAAACTCAATTTAGGTGCTAAGGTATGTAATCAATGGCTCACCTATTCAAATTTTAAGACTTGGTACGAACTAACAACCAACAGAATACGGGCAATCGGCTACCAAGGCACATTAGAACTTGATAAAGACTTAAATTGTCAGAATGGTCTAATGTATTCTTCACAAGACTGTTCGCTTTTGCCAATGGAAATCAACCGATTTCTTGTAAATATGGGGTGTTCAACAGTCAATAGCACGGGACTTGCTGGAGTTGATAAAGATAATAGAGGAAATTTGAAAAAGCCATATCGAATATCTCACTGTCATCTTGGTAAGAAAGTACATATTTACTTTGAATCAAAGGAGAAAGCTTACTCGGTTAGGCTTACCCTATTGGTTGATCGAATAAAGCACTTTCTTGAAGTATATGAGGATCTACTCAAGGTACAAAGCAGATACGCTAGTTTAGCTCGCTTAAACTCGATAGAAGCCGTAAGGGAATATGAGGCATTAGATCTGATGATTAAAGAAGCAACAAATAATTGAATAATTTTTTAAAAAATGAATAAAATAATTTTCAGAAATATTAAAAATATCAGTTATCCAAATTAAAAGTAGCTTACACGCCTAATAAAACATTATGCACTACTGCGGCTCACATAATTATAGCCAACAATAAACTCCGAGTTATTGCTGTTTTTTGTGAAGCCGCGGCCACTATTTTATACATTTGCCGTAAAGAAAAACCTAACCTTAGACTCTAGCAATTTCCCTTTATCCGATAACTCAACCTCAAAAGGACACTTTTTCCCTATCTGAAATTTGAATAATGGTTCTGATAAAGTTGCACAATAGAAGCTGTTGTATGTATAATTATTTATTGTGAAATAGCTTGATTTAGTTCCGTCCCCCCATACAATATCTTTATCAGTAAAGGTAAATCCAGTCTTACTCAAGTACTCTTGAACACCTGACTTAAGAATAACTATTTTTATGTTTGCCCCCGTTATAGGGAAATTTTTAATTAAACAAATTCCTCGATGTTGAAGGATCATATCGAACTGCCGAGTCAAATGCTGCTTTACCAATAAAGAAGCAGCACCTTTGAAATCAACAGAAGAATTTGTGTCTTTCAAAAATATAGTTCTCGGGAATGTGATATTTAATGTAAATGAACTTTTGCTGACTAGTTTTAAACGCTTAAGTGCAACAGGTACGAGAGAATTATTTTCAATTGCATCCATATAAGCCTGCTTCAAACTTTCAATAGCATCATTATTAAGTGGGCCACGTTCTTCAAGTTCTTCTTTATGTTTAGCCAACTTTTGTATTACATTCTCAAGAAACTCATCTGAGACCCGAAGAACTTTTTCAGCAGTTAAATAATGACCAGTGATAAATTTCGAAACCCCACCAATTTCAAAAATATTTCTGATACCTACTTTCAACCTACCAACTGCAAAGAGTAGGAGATCTAAGTCACTATATCTATACAAATTTATATTGAATGATGGACTAGCCCCTCTAAATTGACATTTAACAATCTCATACAAAAAAAGAACGCAACTAGAATGAATGATACTCTCTTTTGGTGAATCCCAGAACTCCACATACTCTAGCTGTTGAGCGTTGACTATTAAAATTAAGATAGCGTCTATATCGTTAGGCAAAATGCCATCAGAATAACTAATCACGTCTGATTTCAATGGATTAATTGAGTCCCTGAGATATAACAAACAATCTTCTCTTGATTGTAGATAAAAAAGAAATGAATATGACAAACTTTTTACTGCACAGCTAAAGTCTACTTCCCACAAGGTGAAAATAAATTCGTCAATAAGTTTATTAACATCTTCATTAATATCGATACCTACTGACACTAGAATTTCTACAAGTTGTTCTCTTGTAAAATTTTTGTCATCACCTAACAAGAATTTTTCTAATTGCAGTGTTAAATCTGTTTGCCATAAGTTAGCGTTAATTCTATTGTGGAAAAAGTAGCATAAACTTGAACGGCTATCATGTTTATTTAGGTTATAGGCACTACATATTCGTTCGTACAATTCCTTTATTACACTGTAGTGCTCATCCTTAGCTAGACGTATTAACATCTTGATATAATCTACCAACTCATATATATCCATATTATGTAAATTATTTTTAGGCGCAAGTTCAATAAGAAATCTAGCTGACATAAAGGGCTTGTAGCTATCGTTTCTTTTAGTTTCTATCCAGATTACAACCTCTTGTAGACTATTTAAAGATATTGCATATCTTTTATCTCCAAGTAACTGAAATGAAAAGTAGGAAAGTAAATTTGCGACAGTTGTATATTTTTTCTGAGAGGAGTTAGTGGGTAGTCCGTAGAGAATTTTATATAGGCCTGCTATATAGCATTTCATGTGCTCTACCAGTTTACCGCTATCGTCATTTTTTAAAGAATAACCAAGGCTTTTTGCCTGCTCACTCAGACACATTACATCCAAGTTGTTTTTTAGCCTAGCTCCCTCAATATCCATTAACACGACTACTTCTGTAGTTGTCAGTTCACTAAGATTCTTGGTTTTATCCATAATTTTTTCATATATATATGTAGAACTACTTAAGTTTCTAAATACATAAGAGAAATACCTTGCATACATAATCACCACGTATACAAAATAAATTATCACGAATAGTAATATAAACACTTGTAATATTATAGGAAGAGCTTTACTAACCAAATAAAATACCAAAGTGAAAACCATATATATAAGCACTTTAGGCACTATAGAATCAGGGCTTATAGGAGATTTTAGATTCAGGTACTTAACTAAACTTTCAGAACCATACTTATCTTCCATCCATTGCAATGATTGTTGTGTAAGTGGAAGAGCTATAGCTGTCAATGCAACTAATATCGTAGCTATGTACGTTATGATGCTTACAGTGTTTTCAAGGGAGTTTTTGACCACGTATTCAATTGGCCCTCCCATATACAGTTCATTAAGCACTTCTAACGCTTTATAAAGATACTCCATCTAGCAACCCACTACCTGTATTATGAATCACATGCTCGAAGCTGCTATACTAGCTGCTCACCATAACCACTTTAGCTCATAGTACATTGAATATTTTCATTTGGTCAATCAGACACTTAAATATGGCTCGCAATAAGTGTGATAGCTCACCAATATCGCTTCATGTAGAAACTGCAAAGTCTAACTATTAAGCTATCTTATTTCGATTCTTAATAGTGGTTTTAAAAGTTATCTAGAATCAGTAAACATAATTTGAGGCAGGAACTACAATATGATTAGGAAGTCGCAGCGAAACATCATTAGAAGTAGTTGCTTTGTCGAGTCGAAGCACAGGTAGCAAATGGCAAATAACAAGGCCTTAAGCTACCGTGTTTGGCGTGTACATTGTGCTTGTGTACATGTACGAGGATTGTATATAGAATAAGCCAGTTACTATTTTTCAAATAACTGACTTTCCTAGGGAATATGGTCGGTATGAGAGGATTCGAACCTCCGACCCCTGACACCCCATGACAGTGCGCTACCGGGCTGCGCTACATACCGAAATTTTTTAAGTGAATTGTATTATCAGCCTTGATTTAGTCCGTTATAACTTAGTGGCTATTTCAAGCTAATTTCTTCAATCACTCATCACCTAAGATACTGTTTATGGGGTTTATCTTAAGTGAGCCAGAACTGTAGCAATTGCCTTGCAACTGCGCAAGGGCTTCATTACATCTCTTTGATCGACTGCTTAGTTTATGTTCTGAATGACACAATTTTCGTCGATAACTGTTCGGAAATGGCCTCATCTATTGACCCTGCTAATCATCAGTCTGTTACTGACCAGAATTCAGCCTATGTTTACCCAGATAAAGCAGTGGCACTATTCCTTTCTATAATTCGTCTCAATAATTCATTTCTTTAATCCGTTCCCATAATCTGTTCCTACAATTCATTTTTATTATGGCTTTATATTGAGGGCTTCAATTGAAGCTCTGGGATAGAGGTATTGGGTTTATTTGTGCCATAATCACAGACAGTTAACACAAGCAAATTTTCAAAGGGACTTTTCTTTGCATCTACCCGCCTTCCAAACCGCCCATCTCAGACTAGCCATTATTCTGGGTGTATTCGGCTTAGTCCTGAATCTTTTTCCCATCCCTTTATTCGCTAATGTGCAATTGATTCTCGGCAACGTGGCCGTTGTGATAGTGGCAATACTCTTAGGGCCTTGGTATGCATTGATCACCGCCCTATTTACCGCCACGGGACTCATGATCGTGTGGTCGAGCCCGCATGTGTATTTACTGTTTTTACTCGAAGCATTATGGCTTGGTTTTGCAAGGCGCCGAGATATTCAAATACTCTATGCCAGTGTGAGTTATTGGGTGTTATTGGGGATCCCGCTGTTAGCCATTTATGTGGCTGTCATTGCTAAAATGCCCGCCAGCCACATTCCTTTTACTGCGATAAAACAAGCCGTTAATGGCATGATTTACGCTGCAATTGGTGAACTCTGTGTGGTTGCTATTCCAAGCCTATGGTATTTTAAAGGCAAGCTGACCAATCTTAACCGGCGCACTTTTAGCTCGCAGCTCAGTTACTTGTTTACCTTAATCATTACTGTGAGTTTATTAGTTTCGTCCTTAGCCTTTAATCACTTTTTCATTGATAAACAACAGATGATGATTAATCGCAATCTGGACGATACGGCAACCCATTTAAGCCATGCAACCGACAACTATCTCGCTTACAACACCCAAGTCATCGCTAGCACCGCCAAGTTTTTGAGCCTGTCGAATGCAGATATCAATGAGTGGCAGGCATTACTTTCGAGCATACACGATAGTAATCAAGGCTTTAAAACAATGCTGATTGCAAATGAACAAGGCAACTTACTCGCTGCCAGTCCAATGGCCAATATAGTTGAGTTAGATCGCCTAGCAGAAATCCCTTCTGTGATGGATAGGGAATATTTTGTCCAAGCGTTTTATAACCATAAAACCTTTGTATCACCCGCGTTTATCGGCAGAGGTTTTGGTAATGACGTGATCGTTGCCATTAGTGCCCCGATTTTTAGTCAAATTGATCCCAATCAAGCCAGAGGGATAGTCGAAGGCAGCTTAGATTTACGCTATTTTTCCAGCATAGATAAACAAAACCTGCACCATGAGCAGCAATCTATTTTGCTGACAGATGAGAACAATAATCTGATTTATGCCTCCGAAGGGTTAGGACTAGCACCGCTCACCCCCTTGTCATTCAGCAAAGGCAGTGAGATTTATCGCGCCCGGCTTCAACTGATGAACCTGCATAACCTAGATTCAAATACTCCTGAGTACATCTATGCCCAGCATAAGTTAAACAATGGTTGGCAACTCTATGTTTTAGAACCTTTTGTGCCGCTTTTAAAACTGGCTGAACGCCAATATGTCAACACGGTAATTTTGCTGTTTTGCTCCTTAGTCGGTGCCTTTTTTATTACTAAAGCCATCAGTAAGTTACTGACCGAACCTCTGTCGCTTTTAGCGCAGCATTTCGGTCCCGCTAAGCAAGAAAAAGCCAGTGACGAGAAGTTTGAGCATGATCTACTCGATAAAAGCACCCCTAAAGAAATCTATAGCTTGTATGAAAGTTTGGCCTCGAACCAACAAGCCTTACTCGAACACCAACAAGAACTTGAACAAAAAGTACAACAGCGCACCCAAGATTTAGAGGCCGCTAATGTGAAATTAAAGGATTTAGCCGAGCGCGATCCGCTGACGAATCTCTATAATCGCCGCTATACCGAACACCAATTCCCACTTATCCAACAGATGTGCGAACGGGGTCAAGATGCCATGACACTTGCCATATTGGACTTAGACCATTTTAAGCAAATCAATGATACTTATGGCCATTTGGGCGGCGACGAGTGTTTAAAAGTGGTTGCTGAACTCTTAACCTCGCTCTTCAAGCGAGATATTGATTTGATCTCCCGCTACGGCGGCGAGGAATTTTTGCTGATTTTACCTATGTGTAATGCCTTGAAAGTTGAAGCACATCTCAATGAGTTTAAACGGCAGCTCGCAGGTACAGTGATCATCAATCCGCAGGATCATCGAAGCTTCAAGGTCACGGCGAGTATCGGCGCTGTGATTGCCAATGCCACCTATAGCGACTCCTTAGAGTACTGGCTTAAACAGGCCGACAATAACTTGTATCTGGCAAAGGAACAGGGACGTGATCGGGTTGTTTGCAGCCTGATTGTTTAACTGGAACTTGGTTAAGAGAAAGCCGCTGAGGAGACAGTCGTTCAAAGGTAGAAGGTTTAGGTCAGATTAACTGAGTGGCATTCAATCACTATTAGATTGCGCAGGATTGTACTGAATGCTAGCGGGCTAAGTTGCACGGCTCTGCTTGATCCTGAGCGCACATTTACATGGCGTGATCATCATTGAAAGCTCAGGCGTTATGACACTGAGCGGTTAATCAATCACAAAATCCTAGTGCATATGGGCGAGTCGATACTCATCCATGCGCTCAAGTAGATACGGGAAGAAGGGATTCCATTTCTGGCGCAACATTTCCGATGCCGACACACTATACAAACCGCGCTCCCCCCGTGAAGCCGTCGCACCGATTTGGATCCGATGTAAATCAGGCTCAATGATCGCGCCATAGAGGCCATCATCCACACCAAAGGGTAGCGCAACATGGGACAAGGAATACACGCCAGCGGGCCAATACAGATCTAATGCACGCACTTGTTCATTGCCTTCTGTGACCACTTTACCCTGTGCAGCTAAACCAAAGCTGCGCGCTTGAACTTGCGTGGTTTCATGACTGATATTTTCCACCACAGTGCCGCGATAATGCAGCGCAGGACTATTGATACTCGCCAACAAGCCCGCCAGCGGATCATTGGACACCATTTTGGCATTCACATCGAGTCGGTTCATGTCGAACAGCACGAGTTCGTGGCCATTTTCAGGCAATACCTGATAAAGATGATTCACCACAGCCGAGGTTGAAACGGTTGCATCCACTACCGACTGAAAAGTGAGTATCGACGGAACTTGCGCCCTTTGCGGCAAAGTTAATCCAGCCAATAAACCTTGGTTACGTAGCGCTAATTGATACACCACATCGCCAGCATTGACCGCAAAAGAAGTGTATTTAAACGGATCGTACTCCACTTGAATGCTGTTCCACTGCAGTTTATCCAGTTCTAGCAATCGGCCTATCCAACTCTGCCAGCGCGCGGCCGCCGCTAATGGCGCTAACCCTATGGCGGGAGAGATAAAAATCATCCCAGCATAATCTGGGTTCTTATCTTGACTGATACGTTCTAATTCATGGTTAAGCGCTACGGCGGCACCGGTCGAAAAGCCTACAACAAATAGCGGTTTACCCTTCAGAGATTGCCGCATATGCGCTGTGGCTAAGTTCACTGCGGCGGCGAGATCTTGCCAATAAACCTCAGTCAAGCCACTCGGAATCGTGCCATGCCCTGGTAGTCTTAAACCCAGCACATGGGCTTTACCTTTAAAATGCGCTGCCACATTGGATAAGGCATAGGGCGAGTCTGACATGCCATGGAGCAGCAATACCCCAAACTCGGCATCGGCTTCGGGCCATTCATAACTACGATTCCAGTTTTGTGACCAATGGGCAGGATCGGATAAGCTATTTTTGACATAGCGGTTCACGGGAGAAAATTCATTGGTGGGAATCTTTTGGACGACTTTGCGCTCAACTTCGGCGAATAGGCGCTTTTCTAGCGCTAAGTACTCATTAAAATTAGCGAGTTTAGTATTGTAATGGAACTCATTTTCTAGCTCGACCGTATGCCAAAGTGACAATTCAGGACGCGCATTGAGAAAGTAAATCCCGGTCGCGAGTAACGCCAGCGCTATGCCAATGCTCGCATACAATGCGGCTAAGAATAGGTGTTTTGTCGAACCTATGATGATGGCCTTCATGGCTGTTCCTACATAACAATAAGATAAAATGAGCAAGCCAATTATACGGTTAGAAAAAAACATCCTTCAAACTTTTTACCACAATAATATCCACTGCCATAAGCCCACAACTTTGTCACCTCAGCTTAATCACCTGAATAGAGTCACTTAAACTTAATCACCTAAACAGGGTGTGTCACTTAAACTCAGTCACGCTAATTCAATCACTCTTATTCAATTTCAATCCAATGACGTCGCTAGCCAATTCAGTCACTCGCAAGATAGCCGCCGCGCAATTTTATTAGCCGCATAGGCCTTAATCGGGTTAGGATCCATAGCAGTCTTATTCCAACGAAACTTATACGATCTCGATGATTATCGGTAATCCACACGCTACATTTGCCTACTATCTTCCTACAGCGCCGCTGATACCTGACAACTGGCATTACACTCAGCCAGACGCTGTCGCGACTCTCATAGCGTTAAATGGCAATCATTGGCGTAAGATCTTCACTATTATGGCAAAAATCAGCGCGGCCGGAGAAGATTGGCGTGGCTATCGTGACCAAGTGTTACTCAAGCAAAATGAACTGATCTGCATAGGCGGCACTGAGTTGATGGCAAACACGAAGATCCATCTCATCGCGGGGCAAGTGGCTGCAAAGTGTTTAGGACTCACCATGTCTGCAAGCGATACTCGTGCACAGCATTTAACTGCCCAAAACAAATCCATAACCGCGATTACGCTTCCATCTTCGCAGGGGCAGCATTGTTTACTCACGCCCTATTTGGATTATCGCCAGTACCCAAACCAACTGATCGCACTGACACGCCAACACTTAGCCGTTCCATTATCCCTACAACAAGATGCCGCTGCTAAATGTTGCGACCAGATGCCACTGTCACAGGTCTAAGCAACATTCCTCTGCAACATCCCTCTATGAGATGCTTCAGCAAGATAGTCAGCTTCAATGAACAATCGCTACCAGTTTCCTAGCTACAGCGACGCCAACAGCTGTAAAGGCTGCCGCAAGCTCAGTCATACGGTAAGAAAAGGCATAAAAAAGCACTCGTGAACTGAGTTCAAACGAGTGCTTATTCGAAGACGATTCAGCGTTAGTCGTAGATGGTTGGGATAGGCTGACGTTTATGCTGCGTTGCCTTATAAATACCAATCAATTTGTCTTCAACTGCCTTGCCGACATCTTTACCCTCAAGGAAATCATCGATTTGCGCATAGGTTAGCCCAAGTGCGACTTCATCTTCGAGTAGCGGTTTATTGTCTTCTAGATCCGCAGTCGGCGCTTTATGCACTAAAGACTCTGGCGCACCAAGATACGCGGCAAGTTGGCGAACTTGGCGCTTGTTAAGACCAAATAACGGCGCTAAATCGCAGGCACCATCGCCCCACTTAGTGTAAAAGCCTGTGATGTTTTCGGCGCTGTGATCTGTCCCAACCACAAGCCCGCCCACGAGTCCGGCGAGTTCGTATTGCGCTATCATGCGCATACGGGCTTTAACGTTACCCTTCACAAAATCCACTTTTGCCACATCGGGTAAAGGCAATCCGGCTTCGGCTAACGCAGCAACGGTAGCGCTGTGCACACCATCAACCCCTTGATGCACATTCACTGTGACCAATTTAGAAGGTTGAATAAACTGACAGGCTAATTGCGCCTCATGCTCATCTTTTTGGATCTGATAGGGTAAGCGCACGGCGATAAACTGGTAACCGCCTTGGCTATTTTCGTGGTTTAAACTGTCCACCGCCAACTGACACAAACGCCCAGCGGTAGAAGAATCCACCCCACCGCTGATCCCTAATACCAATGCCTTGCTGCGCGCTTCTTTTAGTTTGGTTTTAATAAACGCGACCCGACGTTGCACTTCAAACTCTGGCTCTATGGCCGTGAGTACCTTCATTTCTCTTAAGATTTGCGCTTTCACCGAAAATTCCACCTTAAATAATCGCTGTATTTGGACTATCTGAACCCGACTAACGTTAACATTTATTCGCAACTGCCTGTAGTTAAAATTAGCGCTTAGCGGATTGATTGTTGATAAACGTCATAAAAATAAGGGCAACAACGGTTTGCCGTTATTGCCCTAGCGTAAATCAGTAAGCTTAATACCAATACAGGTACTGGCTTATCTTTCCCAGTAGGATTCTTCTAAGCTATCTTCGCGCTCAGGTAAACCACGGGATAAACGCGGGCTATGCTGGGCTAAGACTTCATAGGCAACGCGGTTAGCGTACTTACATACTTGAGAAAACGAGGAATAACACAGGCCATCGCGCTTATGTTTACTCGAACCCGGCACGTTCGTCTTGTGGAAAGTATTAGCCGCCAGATCGTGCAATAACGCCGATAACGCGCCATCACCTGCCCCATTAGTATTCCCAATTTTTTCTGGACCGCCCATATAAGGTGAAATGTGGGCAAACACTTTAATCGGTGTTTCACAGTCATTCTTAAGCTTTGGACGGGAGAACTCATAACGGTTAAATTCTGGGATCGCGCCCGGCAACAAGGTATGAACGGTTTCGCGCTTTTCAGAATCTTCAGTATAACCCGCAGTATAAAGCCCGATTGGCCCCGCAGTGGTTAATACCATGTCACACCATTCCAAGGCTTTTTCACTGGCGAGCAGAGGATCCCGTGAACCGGTTAAGGCTTCACCTTCATCTTCATTCATCGCCAAAATGGTGACATGTTCTTTGATGAAGTTTTGCCACCATTGCGGATCTTCTTCAATCAAAAAACGCGTGCCTAAGGTCAATACTACAGGCACCTCGGCGGCTTTTGCGTATTCGATGGCGCACATGGCCGCATCGGTAATACGGTCGCCATCGCTGGCGCGCATTAAATATGCGGTCAGCACTAAGGCAGAGCTGCCCTGTATTACATCTTTATCAATATATTCAGGCGTGAGTTTATCCATCGAGCCTTTGCTAATCGCAAATGTCCGCTCGCCACACTCAGAAATCAAGGTAAAACAGCGACCGATAGGGCCATCTACAGGCTGTAGAAAGTTAAGGTCGACTTTAGAAGAGGTATTACATAAATAACGATAGGCGTAACTGCCTACTTCGATATTCTGACTCATCACCCCGAATAACACTGAACGGTCATCGGCCAGAATAGAATAATTGTGCACTGTGTTGCCAATCGTGCCACCAGCAAACTCATCGCTAATCAAGCCATGAATTTTTAACTCAGTGTAGAGTCTGTGGGCCTGTTCATCATTGATCAGGGTCGAGTTGCCTTTTGGTAAGCCATAACGGCTCAGCAATTCGTCCTCCACTTTCGCTTCGATATCCACTAAGGTTTGATCAATACCGCTGATATAGGTCGCAAACGGCTGAGGCTGTTGAGTCAGCTGTTCAAGCAGCGGATCTCGGGTTTTAACCGGAAAATAATGTTTTGATTTACGCTGACCGGGAAACTTCATAGTGGCTCTCTTTTCCTGGCATCCATGCTAATTGGCGTCTGCCGAGGCGGTCAAGCCAAGCAGCATCCTAAAAATATTGAGTCTAGGCTAGCGAGACAAAAAAACCACCCCCTTAGCCGGAAGGGCGCAGATTCTATCACAAAATCAGTTCGAAGCCAGTGCTCCAATACCCAAACAACCTGAAGATGTAGGATTCAGCGGGAATTTAACGGAATGGTTCAGACAAGGCCATTTATTGCTCCTGCATAAATGGCATTCACGCCATCCATGGCGATTGCGGCTATTTGCAGACCTATTAGGCTAAGTTAAAAATAGTCAACACAGTATAAAGTGCGTTACCTCGTGTTTAACATCAGCCGCCGGGACGGAGCGCCTAGGGCACTTCACTTCCGTGTTGCATCAATTCAAAAGGTGGCCGACATTCTGTCATTGATGCGCCTTGAATTGAATCACCCTAGGCGCTCTGAAACTCGACTCTTCAGGTAGCTTGGGTATGGGCCCAAGATACCGCTTGTTCTTGGATTAATTGCCGTAATAATTCAATGTGTAACTCATCGTCGTTCAAACAAGGGATAAACCGATAGTCGCTGCCACCTGCATGTAAAAAGGTTTCCTTAGCGCCGATGGAGATTTCTTCTAAGGTTTCGAGGCAGTCTGTCGCAAACGCTGGGCAAATCACATCGACACTTTTGATTCCTTGCGCAGGTAACTCGGCCAATAATTGATCGGCGTAGGGCGTGAGCCACTCTTCACGGCCAAAGCGCGATTGGAAACACACTTGCCATTGCGACTCGCTAAGCGCCAGTTTTTGCGCTAACAGTTTCGCCGTTACAAAACACTGCTCGCGGTATGGATCGCCCTCTTTCACATAACGCAGGGGAATACCGTGAAATGACAAAAGCAACTTGTCGGCCTGCCCATGGGTTTTCCAGTGACGCGTCACACTATGCGCCAGCGCCGCTATATAAGCATCATGATCAAAATAGTCTTTATTAAATCGAACCTGAGGTATGTCACGCACGGTTTTAAGATAATTGGCAACGGCATCAAACACACTTGCCACAGTCGAGCATGAATACTGGGGATACAAAGGCAGTACAACAATGCGCTCAGCCCCTTGGTCTTTCAGGCGTTCAAATCCCGCATCGATGGAGGGATTGCCGTAACTCATGCCCAGTTCAACCGGGATGGTCTGGTTAAAAGTGGCGCTTAAGTCCACCGCCAGCTTTTGTGCTTGGCGTGCACTTATCACCATCAAGGGCGAGCCTTCTGGCGTCCACACGCTTTGGTAGAGTTTGGCGACTTTAGCCGGACGGGTGTTGAGGATAATGCCGTTCAGCAGCGGTTGCCAAATCCACGGTGATAAATCGACGACACGCGGATCACTTAAAAACTGCCTTAGAAATCGTTTTACAGCCTTAGGGCTAGGTTCATCAGGCGTGCCGAGGTTAACCAATAACACACCAAAAGCAGGGGAAGGATTCAACGTTAGGCTCATGGTTAATGAAGTTCACTTGGAGGCTAACATTCAGATGCCCATAAAAAAAGCCTGCATCGGCAGGCTTTTTTCTAATATGAGAACTCGTTCTCGTAAATTATGCTTTTTCGGTTATTTCAACACGCTGGCAAGCTGCTCACTCACTGCCGCAACCGATTGAGTACCGTCAAACTTGTTGTATTGAGTTTGACCAGCTGCAGCCACTTTACCGTAGTATTCAACCAGCGGCTTAGTTTGCTCGTGGTAAATAGCAAGACGTTTACGCACTGTGCTTTCTTCGTCATCTGGACGAATGGCTAAATCTTCGCCAGTTACGTCGTCTTTACCTTCCACTTTAGGTGGATTGAAAACCACATGGTAAACACGGCCAGAACCTGGGTGAACACGGCGACCGCTCATGCGCTTAACGATTTCTTCGTCTGGCACATCGATTTCAATCACGTGATCAATGCTAATACCGTTTGCCGCCATCGCATCCGCTTGTGGGATAGTACGTGGGAAACCGTCTAACAAGAAACCTTTAACACAGTCTTCCTGTGCGATACGCTCTTTAACCAGACCGATGATCAGATCATCAGAAACCAGTTGACCAGCATCCATCACTTTCTTCGCTTCCAAACCCAGTGGAGTACCGGCTTTTACCGCGGCACGTAACATATCACCAGTGGAAATTTGTGGGATACCATACTGTTCCATAATGAACTGGGCCTGGGTACCTTTACCGGCACCTGGGGCGCCCAATAGGATAATGCGCATCTCAAGAGTCCTCTTTTCGCATTGATATTCTTCTTAGGGCGGCGATCTTCGCACATCTGGCCGCCATTGAGAAGGCTTTTAGCTTCGACTTTAGCCTCAGAAACCGCAAATAAACTGCCGTTCCTTAGGCATTTTTATCATTAATAGAGCAAGGTATAGAGCTTACGGCGGTATTGATTGGCTATGGAATTACCTTGGCCAAGTGCCGTTAATACTTCCATAAACACTTGTTTTACTGTGCCATTTTCAGCACCTAAATCTTTACTGAGCACACCGAATAACAGATCTAATGCTTCATCATCGCGGTGGGCGGCATGCAATGCCTTACTCAGCTCGAGTAATAACACTAAATCTTTTGGATTTTGCTCAAACTTTTGCTGTAAATCGCGAATTTCAGGGGTATCCGCTGCATCCAAGGCAAGTGCGAGCTTAGCTTTTAAACTCTGGTAGTAACCGTCTTGGTCGGCAAGCCCGACTTTCTCAAGCATGGCTTGCGCTAACACTAATTCGCCCTGCATCAGATACACATCGGCAAGCACTAAACTCACCTCACCCGCTTGATTTGAGCCTGCATGCGCGTCTTTAAGCAACACGGCAGCAGTGGCAAGATCCTCTGCGCTCACTTGGCTAAGGGCGAGTAATGCTTTGGCCTGTGCTAACTGTAACTGCCACATAGGCGGTAAATGTTTATCCAGCATGGCTGTGACTTGCGCCGCATCTTGCAGGCCAGCAAAACCATCGACAGGCTGACCTTTATCCAATACTAACGTGGTCGGTAGACTTTGAATGCGAAAGTAATTGGCAATTTCTAATTCTGCTTCACAGTCAACTTTAGCGAGTACGAATCGACCCGCATTTTGCGCGGCAATTTGCTCTAAAGTGTGCAGCATAGCCACACTTTGTTCCTGCGGCTGTGCCCA
Organism: Shewanella sp. DAU305; assembly: GCF_026802235.1. NCBI lineage: Bacteria > Pseudomonadati > Pseudomonadota > Gammaproteobacteria > Alteromonadales > Shewanellaceae > Shewanella > Shewanella sp. DAU305. The sequence goes on along the minus strand of NZ_CP113808.1, from coordinate 2,493,223 downwards.
AAATGCTAACACCACGATCTGCTGCATCGAGGCATCAACCACTTGCTGAATATTGTCTTTAGTCAGGCTGAGGATATTGTCCATAGTATTCCCTTAACGTTTAAGGCCTCAATCATGGGAGGCCTTATGCTTTTAAAACAAAGCGCTAGCACTGAGTGTTAACGCGCTATTTTAAAATCGTTGTCTTAACAGCTTGTATTTGAATTGAGTGACAGGCTAGGCTCAAACCACTCTTCCTGCACTAGAAACAATATCGGGGCCGTTCAAAGAAAGGCCCCGATCATCATTTACTTCATATTAGCCAGCAACATTTGGTTCATCAGCTTGATAAAGGCCGATGGATCCGCAAGGCTACCTTTTTCAGACAATTGTGCCTGTTGCAGCAGCAGATTCGACCAATCCGCGAAGGCGGCTTCATCTTGAAGATCATTTAAGCGCGACACTAATGGGTGCGCTGGGTTGATCTCAAATGTCGGCTTCACTTCTGGCACAGGTTGACCGGCAGCTTGCATCAGCTTGATCATCTGAGTCGACATTTCGCCTTCACCCGCCACTACACAGGCTGGGGTGTCGGTTAAGCGTGACGTGACTTTCACATCAGCAACACTCGAGCCTAATGCCGCTTTAATGCGTTCAACTAAAGCTACCGATTCTTGCTCAAGCTTTTCTTGCGCTTCTTTTTCAGAGGCATCTTCCAGCTCGCCAAGTTCTAAATCACCACGGGTCACTGAGTGCAGTTGTTTCTCTTTGTACTCAGTTAAGTGGTTGATTAGCCACTCGTCGATACGCTCTGACATCAGTAAGACTTCAATGCCTTTCTTACGTAACAACTCTAAATGTGGGCTGTTAGCGGCGGCTTCATGGCTGTCGGCAACGATATAATAAATCTTAGTTTGGCCTTCTTTCATGCGGCTGATGTAGTCATCGAGTGACACAGTCGGCGCAGCACTGCCCGTGTGGGTCGAGGCAAAACGTAATAAGCCAGCAATACGTTCACGGTTGGCGAAATCTTCCGCAGGCCCTTCTTTCAGCACTTGACCAAATTCAGCCCAGAACTGTTGATATTTTTCCGCATCGTCTTTCGCCAGTTTTTCCAGCATGCCAAGCACACGTTTGGTTATACCTGTTCGCATCGCTTTGGTCACGTGGTTATCCTGCAGAATTTCGCGGGATACGTTCAGCGGCAAATCGTTTGAGTCAATTAAGCCCTGCACGAAGCGCAGATAAGATGGCATAAATTGCTCAGCGTCATCCATGATGAACACACGTTGCACAAACAGTTTCAGGCCGTGCTTACGGTCGCGGTTCCACATATCCCAAGGTGCTTTTGCAGGAATATACAATAGGTTAGTGTATTCTTGCTTACCTTCTACCCGATTATGGCTCCACAGTAGCGCGTCGGTATAATCGTGGGAAATGTGTTTGTAAAATTCTTGATACTCTTCGTCACTGATGTCAGCTTTGCTGCGCATCCACAAAGCCGTCGCTTTGTTCATGACTTTCCATTGACCTTCGGTCGCAGGAATTTTTTCGCCATCAGCACCATCACTTTCTGGCGTACCCTCTTGCCACATTTCGACCGGCACAGAAATATGATCTGAGTATTTAGTGATGATCGAGCGCAGGCGCCAATCATCGGCAAATTCTTTTTCTTCATCACGCAGGTGCAGCGTGATTTCAGTACCACGGCTCGCCTTAGTGATGGTATCAACGGTGAAGTTACCCTCGCCTTCTGATTCCCACAATACGGCTTCATCGGCCTTATGACCGGCAGCGCGAGTGCGAACCGTGACTTTCTTGGCCACGATAAAGGCTGAATAGAAACCGACACCGAACTGGCCAATTAACTGTGAATCCTTTGAAGATTCGCCCGATAGATTCTTAAAGAAATCAGCGGTGCCCGACTTAGCAATTGTGCCTAAATGCTCAATCACGCCGTCACGGGTCATACCCACGCCGTTGTCTTCGATGGTCACAGTGCCTTTTTCTTTATCAGCACTGATACGGACTCGCAGTTCACCGTCGCCTTCATACAGAGCGTCATTGGTCAACGCCAGATAACGCAGCTTGTCCGCTGCATCCGCAGCGTTGGAGACCAGTTCACGCAAGAAAATTTCTTTGTTGGAATACAAAGAATGGATCATCAAATGCAACAGCTGTTTGACTTCTGTTTGAAAACCATGAGTTTCTTGTTGTGACATGAAATTTTCCTTTATTTGTTACGTAATTTGGTAAAAGTAACGCTTAGTGTTTACTTAAATGGGGCTCCAAATTTGCTTTTCAAGGGCAAGGGCTAAAACGAGGTTCGAATGGCGAAAAATAAGGCGCTTGATGAATACCAAGCGCCTATATGTGGACTTTAGTGTACTTTCAACATCAGCCTAAGTGAGGCGTTAGTCTTCGGCTAATTCTTTTTCTAACTGTTGGGCTATGGCTTCGGGCGATCCGCTGTTACGGGCGAACAGTCCGTAGGCGGCGGGGATCACGAAGATAGTGAATAGGGTTGCCAATAAAATCCCCGACAACACCACTACACCAATCACGAAACGGGTTTCAGCGCCCGCACCGGCGGCCATAACCAAAGGCACGGCGCCAGCGGCGGTAGTGATGCCTGTCATGAGAATAGGTCGTAAACGCTGCGCAGACGCTTGAATAATGGCCTTGTCAAAATCAACGCCTTTATCCCGCAATTGGTTTGCAAACTCAACAATCAAGATACCGTTTTTGGCCGCCAATCCGACGAGCATAATAATACCTATCTGGCTGTAAATATTAAGACTCTGCCCCGTGAGCCACAAACCAATTAACGCGCCCACGGTCGCCAGCGGTACAGTCAGCATGATCACCATAGGGTGAATGTAACTCTCAAACTGCGCCGCGAGCACGAGGAATACAATCCCCAGCGCGAGCAAGAACACGAAGTACATAGAACTACCCGACTCTTGATAATCGAGGGATTGGCCCTTGTAGCTGATGACCGCTTCTGCTGGTAAATAAGCACGCGCCAATTGATTCATATAATCAAGGGCTTCACCTAGGCTATAACCATCTTCTAAACTGGCTTCTATGGTGATAGCGCGCATACGGTTGTAACGGTTAAGCGAACTGGCATCGGCAAACTCTTCCACCGTCACTAAGTTCGACAGCGGGATAAGTTCTTGAGTCCGCTCGGAACGCACATAGATGTTTTGCAGATCCGCTGCGGTATTTTGATTACCGCGCTCGCCTTCAATGATCACATCGTATTCTTCACCGTCACGCATAAAGGTCGTGACTAAGCGTGAGCCCAGCATGGATTCCAGCGTACGGCCAATATTTGAAATCGATACCCCAAGGCTCGCGGCTCTGTCTCTGTCGATGACGACGCGAAGCTGCGGCTTAGTCTCTTTATAGTCGTGATCTAAGCCGAGTAATTTAGGATTCTGTGCCGCCTTTTGCATCATGATATCGCGCCAGCGGGCCAGCTCTTCGTAGCTTGGGCCGCCAATCACAAACTGCACAGGTTTACCGACGCCACGGCCAAAGGCTTGGCGCATCACAGGAAACGCTTGCACCCCAGCGAGATCGGCAAGACGTTTGTTAATGTCTGCGATCACTTCTTTCACCGGGCGACGTTTACCCCAATCTTCCAGCACGACAATGGCCATACCGTTAGAGAAATCCGCCGAGCGGCCAAAGCCACGGGGAGCACGGATCAGCAGACGTTTGATATCACCCGTGTCGACCAGCGGCATCAAACGGTTTTCCACCTCATTCATGTAGGACTCTATGTATTCGTAACTCGCGCCTTGCGGTCCGTTGACCATCAAGAATAACGAGCCTCGGTCTTCCTGCGGCGCAAATTCCTGCGGTACTTTTTGGACCAAATAAGCGCTAGAGCCTAACGCGATCAACACCAAAACCGACATCAATAACGGGTGAGCCATGGCGGATTTTAACGACAATTGATAGCGGTTTGACACTTTGGTCATGATGCCGTCGACCTTACGCACCAACCAAGAATCCTGCGAGCTCGGCTTGAGTAACTTAGAACACATCATAGGTGTGAGCGTTAGCGCGACTATACTTGAAAACAGCACCGCTGCACTCATGGTCACTGCAAACTCTTTGAATAGTTTACCTAAGTCGCCCTCTAGGAAAGTGATTGGCATAAACACTGCCACCAAGACTAAGGTGGTGGCGATGACCGCAAAGGCCACTTCACGCGCACCGAGAAAAGCGGCTTTGAGCGGTGAGTCCCCTTCTTCGATACGTCTATGGATGTTTTCTAGCATCACAATCGCATCGTCCACCACCATGCCGATGGCGAGGATCATCGCCAACAAGGTCAAGAGGTTAATGGTATAGCCAAGCGCATACAGCACAATAAAGGTGCCGAGCAGGGACACCGGCACAGTGATCGCGGGGATCAACATGGCGCGCACACTGCCAAGGAACAGATAAATCACGATAATCACTAAGACCATCGCAGTGAACAGGGTTTGGTACACTTCTTTAATCGAGGCTTCGATGAACACTGAGCTATCGTAGCTGCGCTTAATGGACATGCCCGCTGGCAAGGTTGGGTTAATTTTATCAACCAGCGCATTCACCGCGCGCGCCACTTCCAAGGTATTGGCGGTTGACTGCTTAGACACGCCTAGCCCTATCATCGCCTCTTTGTTACCACGGAACATAATCCGCTCTTCTTCAGAGCCTATTTCCACCCGCGCGACATCCCCCAGTTTAACTAAATAACCGTCTTCCCCTTGGGTGATCACTAAGTTCGCGAAATCTTCTGCGGTGCGATAACCCCGCTCGAGCCTCACCGTAAAGTGCCGCTCCTTAGATTCAATCGAACCTGCGGGTAACTCGACGTTCTCGGCTCTAAGCGCAGCCTCTACATCGGCAACCGTTAAACTGCGCGATGCCAAGGCTTGTCTGTCGAGCCATATCCGCATCGCATACACTTTACCGCCGCCGATACGCATCCGCGCCACACCATCGACCACAGAAAAGCGGTCGGCTAAATAACGGTTGGTGTAATCGGTCAATTCGAGGGTGGTCATTTGATCCGACACCAAATTGAGCCACATGATCACTTCATCGCCGCCATTGGCTTTTTGCACTTCTGGGGGATCGGCTTCCTCGGGTAAATTGTCGAGTAAGCCAGAAATACGGTCGCGGACATCGTTAGCCGCATCTTCAATATTACGGCTAATATCAAACTCTAAGGTGACGGATGAACGGCCATCACTGCTCGATGAACTCACGTGCCGAATGCCTTCGACGCCGCTGATCCTGTCTTCAATCAATTGGGTAATGCGGCTTTCTACCACGGCGGCACTGGCGCCGCGGTAGTTAGTGTCGATAGACACCACAGGAGGATCGATGTTTGGGTATTCACGCAGGGGCAGCTTATCAAAGGAGACAAGCCCGAAAGCGACCAGCAGCAAGCTGATCACTGAGGCAAATACGGGACGTTTTACCGAGAGATCAGTCAGGATCATACACTTGGCTCCGCGCTCGTATCCGCAAGATAACTAAACTTTTCCGCAAACTCCGTTTGCACTTTATCCCCAGGATGGACTTTCAATAAGCCACGGATCACCACGTTTTCGCCCAAGGCTAAACCGTCTAAAATTTCCACCCAACCACGGGTACGAATCCCGATAGTGACTTGTTTACGCTCAATCACATTGTCGGCATTAACGCTGTAAACAAAGTGATCATTTTGGATTGGGATAATAGCAGATTCTGGCAACATCAAGGCTTCGCGGCTACGTTTGATGAGTTTGACCTTCATCAACATGCCCGGTAATAAACGCAGCTCAGGATTGGGGATTTCGGCACGGACAATCACAGTGCGCGTCGTTGGGTTTACGCGGCTGTCAATCGAGGTCACCACGCCTTTGAAGGTAAAATCAGGAAAGGCCACAGCTTTGGCTTCAACTTTCTTACCTGGGGCTAAATCTTGAATAAAACGCTCAGGCACTGAAAAATCGAGTTTAATCTTAGAGATATCATCCAAGGTGGTGATCGCAGTGCCGGGCGACACTAGGCTGCCGACACTGATTTGGCGTAAACCTAAACGGCCATTAAAAGGCGCCAGAATACTGCGATCATTGAGTGATGCTTGCGCCTGTTCAAGCTCAGCGCGGGTGGTATCAATAAGGGTTTGTAATCTGTCGCGTTCTAACTCTGCCACAGTGCGGCTGGTGACTAACGAACTGATACGATTGAATTCACGTTGATTATCACTGACTTTAACTTGCGCGGCTTTAACCTTAGCGATCTGCTCGGCATTTTGCAGTTGGACTAGCAAGTCACCCTTTTTGACTATGTCGCCATCATCAAACTTAAGCGCTATCACCATGTCGGTGACTTTAGGGGTTATGGTCACAGATTCTGCGGCTTTATTGGTGCCGATGGCTTCCACTTCATCGCGAATAGGTGCCATAGCGGCGGTGGCAATCACCACGTTAGGCATGAGTTTCATTTGCGCGGTGGCAATCTCTTGCGGTTGCATGGCTTGATATCCAAACCATGCCGCGGCCAATAGGGCGATTATTAGAATAATTTTTTTCATCGGGCTTCCAAGGGATGACTCGCATTAATGACGGCTAGTTTACTCACTCACATCATCGCATCAATACGTTTTACTTTTTCTTACAAATTACGCCAATAGCGCAAAATATGTATGATTAAGTGTCTTTGGCGATATACATGGCAGAATAGCCAGAATGCAGTACGATAACGAGGGTGGTTAGTGATTATCTCTAAAAATGATAAATCCAGCGGAACTTATTGCTAAAACCATTTAAAAAATATTGATATGTAGACAATTAAATCCTAAAACACCGTTTGCTTAGATAATCATCAAAACCTGATCCATTGCGCTAAATCGCAGCCAATAAAAAAGGGCGATAATTCGCCCTTCTCTCATCAACCGTTGAAATTAACGCAGTTTGCGTTCTTCTTTCATCAGGTTTGACAGTGACTGATACACATTGGTAACGACTTCATCGCTCAATGGCTGATCTTCAGCATCGCGGAGGAAGATCTTAGTGTCTTCAGGCGTATCGCCATCTTCAAGCAGTAAACGGTAGCTGCCTTCTTTTAGCGCCAACTTATCTTCGCCCCACAATGAACTCCAGAAACCTGAGTTATCGTCAAACTTGATAAAGTACAATCCTTTCGCGCTATCCATATCGGCAATTTCGAAGCCCATTTCTGGCAGCACGATACGCAGACGATCCCACACTTGTTTGTAAGGGGCTTTAGCAGACCAGTAGGCTTTGCCTTCTTCTGGTGTAACTAAATCGACATTGATACCTAAGGTTTGCTTCAAACGATTAGCTTGAATAGATTGGTCACGTTTAACACTGATGTAGGCGATGGCACTGTTCAGCATATCAATCGTGTATCTTTGCTTATCTTCGCCGCTTAGTAACACGTTTTGTGCTTTATCGTCGTAAAACTCTTCGTGTTCAACTAAGTGAATAACGATATTGGCAGTGCGGCCATGTGGACGTGTTTCCACATCGAAACGGTAGCGTTGGCGCAGCAGATAAACTTTATCTGAACCCCACATGTTTGATTCGATTACTTCGCGACTTTCGATCCAATCGGTTTCTATGTTGCCTTTATCAAAATCACGGCTACGAACAGCGATACCTTTTTGGGCCAAGAAACCATCTAAGTTGCTAAAGATTTCTTGTTTCAAGTCCACTGTATTGTCGATAGATTCGACCACGATTTTAATGTTGTCGCTGCCCTCTTCCACGTGAGTACCTTCAGCCATAGGCAGTACTTGCAGTGGCGGACGGATATCCAAATTTTTACCGTAGACTGTAGCATTGGCTTTAGGGCCCAATGCTGGCACATCAAATTCTTTATTGTAGGGCGGTGTTTTTAATCCAGCAGGGATTTTAAGCAAAGGCGCTTGCTCAGCCTGAACATAGTCTTCAGTACCATTCGCTTGACGGCGATCGAGTGGCGAACTACAGGCTGCAACGGCAGCAACTAAGATCAGTGGGGTGACTTTCTTTAACATTAATTATTTAACCTCTATCTGGGCACGAGTCATTGCTTCTATCAACAGACCATGACATTGCTCAGAAAGTTCAGTCAAAGGTAAACGAATATGGCCACATTCAATCAAACCCATGTGATGGGCAGCCCATTTAACTGGGATAGGATTGGCTTCACAAAAGAGTGTGCTGTATAAACCGCGCAGCGGTGTGTCTATGCTCAGCGCAAGCTCAGCATTGCCGGCAAGCGCCGCATCACACATAGCTTTAAAGGCTTGTGGCACTATGTTGTTCGCCACTGAAATTACACCATTGCCGCCTAAGAGTAAGAACTCTCTGGCAGTGGCATCATCGCCGCTATACAAAAGGAAATCGTCGCCGCACAGTTCGCGCAGACGTTTTACACGGGATAAGTCACCGGTCGCTTCTTTCACGCCAATAATGTTGCTAACGCTGACTAACTCGGCAACGGTTTCTGGCAACATATCAACGGCAGTACGGCCAGGGACATTATAAAGAATTTGTGGAATATCTGTGCTGGCAGCAACTGCTTTATAATGCGCAATCAATCCCTTAGGAGTTGGCTTATTATAATATGGCGTTACGCCAAGCATAGCGGCAACACCCACCTTAGATAAGGACTTGGTGAGCTCAACGGCTTCAGATGTGGCATTGGCACCATTGCCACCAATGACAGGAACGCGGCCCGCAGCAAATTTAACGGTTTGTGAAACGACCGTTACATGCTCAGACATAGGCAGAGTCGCTGACTCGCCAGTAGTACCAACGGCCACAATGGCATCTGTGCCTTGGTCAATATGGAATTCGACTAACCTTTCAAGACTTGCAAAATCTACTGAGCCATCACTGTTCATTGGCGTGATTAAGGCTACGATGCTTCCGTTTATCATCTGACTTTCCCCAAGATTTCAGGATTCGCTATGGTACTGATGCCAACCACTAATGACAAGCATTAACGGGGCTCTCAAATTGAATTAGTTATGGTAGCATTACATCCCGCACAAAAACTCAGCTTCAACCCTGAGTTTTCGCTCTATGATATCGAAAAAGTGAGGAAAATTCATGACCAATTTCCTGGTCGTAACAGCGATGGGTCTCGACCGTCCTGGACTCGTAAGTAAACTAGCTCGTCTTGCCAGTGACTGTGACTGCGATATCGTCGACAGCCGTATGGCATTATTTGGTAACGAATTTACCCTTATCATGATGTTGTCAGGCTCGTGGGCATCAATAACGAAAATTGAAAGCATGCTCCCCAGTCTCTGTGTCGAGTTAGAACTGATGACAGTGATGAAACGTACCTCTAAACACACACCACAAAATTACCTTTCTCGCCTTGAAGTTCGCTTCACGGGTAAAGACCAGCGCGGCACGATAAAACGCATTACCCAGTTCCTTGCCGACAGGTCATTAGATCTGGCTGCAGTGCGCTCTTTCTCCGAAGAATTACCTGACAGTGAGCAGACGCAAAACGTGTCGCTGACCATTAATATTCCTGAAAAAGTTGAACTAGAAAAGCTCGAACAGAGTATCTATCAACTCGCCCAAGATATGACCTTAGATTGCACTATTCGTCGTATGGAAGGCACAGCCATTTTAGAGGACAGAGGATAATAGATGAATACCTTAACGGCTGGGGCAAAAGCGCCTCAATTTACCCTGCAGGATCAACATGGCACGTCAGTTTCACTGGCCGACAGCCTCAAGCAAGGTCCTGTTTTAGTGTACTTTTACCCTAAAGCAGCGACTCCGGGTTGTACAGTGCAAGCCTGCGGCCTACGTGACAGCAAAGCCGCGCTCGATAGCCATAATGTGACGGTATTTGGCATCAGCCCAGATCCTGTGGCTAAGCTGGCCAAATTTGCTGAAAAACAAGCGCTCAACTTTACCTTATTGAGCGATGAAGACCACAGTGTCGCCGATGCTTTTGGGGTCTGGGGTGAGAAAAAATTCATGGGTAAAACCTATGATGGCATCCACAGATTAAGCTTCCTTATCAATACCGATGGCACTATTGCCCACGTGTTCGATAAGTTTAAAACCAAAGATCACCATGAAGTCGTACTCGCGCAAATCGCGGGTTAATGGCTGATATGACGACGAATAAGACACGTCAAGCTGCTGCTTTAATCGGCAGCAAAGTGTAAACGTCGTCAGTTGATGTCGGTAGACTGAATAAATAATCGGCAATCGATAACGAAAAGGTCCTGAAATCAGGACCTTTTTCATGAAAAGTTTTCACTTTCATATCACAAAATACTGTCTAACCGAGCAAAAATTCCGCAAATGCATTCAGCCATGCCCACATGTCATGGCATCTCAGCGCCGATTTATCCTGCTACATAGGGCCAAATAATCGCGGCGGCAATACTCCACATGGTTAGCCATATAAAACGGTCAAGGTAACGCCATGCCGCTGGGCGAGTAAAAATAGGCGCCAGCAAACGCGCACCAAAACTTAAGCCGAAGAACCAAATAAACGATGCCAACACGGCGCCTGCGCCAAACCAAGGTCGATGTAAATCATCAAATTGAGTGCTGATACTGCCGAGTAAAACCACAGTGTCGAGGTACAAATGCGGATTAAGCAGACTGATCCCAAGCGTGGTCAACACGGCCTTTTTGAAGGTATCGGCATTATCAGCCTGCTCCATCTCAATGCCCTTGGCCACAAACGATGCCTTAAGCGCATTTGCACCGTACCAAAGCAGAAACGCGGCGCCACCGAAACTCGCCACATGCTTAATCGTCGGGAAAGATTCAATAATGTGCCCCAGCCCCGCCACACCCGCAGTGATCATCAGCGCATCAATCATAGAGCAGAGCAAGGCAATCGGTAACGTGTACGAGCGCTTAATGCCTTGCTTGAGCACAAAGGCATTTTGCGCGCCCACAGCAATAATCAAACTGCCACCAATTCCCATACCTTGTATAAATGCCGCTTGCATAACCACCTCTCATGTTCGAAGAAGGCGCTAGCATAGTCAAAACAACAAAATTAATATAACTAATGTTTTTTATGTATCATAAGTAAAATTAATAACCATCAAACACAGATCGATTAAGGATGATTATGCTGGAATACGCCAATCTCAAAGCCCTCGCCGTTGTCGTCTCGGAAGGCGGTTTCGATCGCGCCGCCAAAGTGCTGCACATCACCCAGTCGGCGGTATCACAACGCATTCGGCAGCTTGAGGAAAAAGTCGGTCAGTCATTACTTATTCGCTCCAATCCCGTGGTCGCCACCCCCACAGGCAAACGCCTGCTGCGCCACTATTCACAGGTGCAATTACTTGAGAGTGAATTAAGAGCCGAGATGGACGCCGACGATCCCAACCATCCAACCACTGTGCGCATCGCTGTGAATGCCGACAGTTTAGCCACTTGGTTTTTACCGGCGCTGGCAGGCATGTTTAGTCGCCACGCTTGGTTATTGGAATTGATTGTCGATGACGAGTCTTACACCCATCATCTATTGAAAAACGGTGAAGCGGTCGGCTGCGTCACCACAACCGAAGTGCCGATGGCGGGTTGTAGCAGTGAGTTTTTAGGCACCATGGAATACCTGTGTGTCGCCACGCCCGAATTTGCCGCGCGCTATTTTGGTGAGCCGAGCGACACTCAGTCACTTAGCAACACTCAGCTGTTTAACGGCATTAGCCAAGCTCAGTTAGCGAAGGCGCCAGCAGTGGTGTTCTCCACCAAAGATAAGCTGCACGAGAAGTTTCTCGCCCAATATTTCAATATGACGCCAGGGCAATGGTGGCAACATACAATCCCCTCTTCAGAAAGTTTTTTAGAAGCGATTAACTTAAGCTTAGGTTATGGACTCGTCGGTCATCTGCAAGCTAAGCCATTAATCGATCGAGGGATACTGATTGAGCTCACGCCAGAGCGGCGCATGCGCGTGCCACTGTTTTGGCAGCATTGGAATATCAAGGCGAAGCAAACGACACTGGTCTATCGCGCCCTTGCAGCAACCGCGCAACACAATTTACTGCAGGTATGATTTGTTGCAGCAATAATGAACGCACAACCCGCATGAATCTTCAGCGATTTACCCGCGATGGTGTTTAACGCGGAGTGATGATTCTCATAGCGGCGCCTTTTTGCTTCATCAAATGTGAGTTAAATGGCAGGCATAAAAAAATCGGGCTCAAACCAAAGTTTGAGCCCGATATTGAGAGTCATAGATCTAATCTCAAGTGAGGCTTAAAACTTAAACCTAACTCTCTCTTTATTAGCTTGCTCTTAACGCTGCAATACGTTTTTCTAATGGAGGATGACTCATCATCATTTCCGCCATTGAACGTTTGCCGTTAATACCAAAGGCAGACATTTGTGCAGGCATTGCCGTGCTTTCTGGACCTTGGCGTAAACGCTCAAGCGCAGCAATCATCTTGCCTTTACCCGCTAAACGGGCCGCGCCTTCATCGGCTTTGTACTCACGAATACGTGAGAAGTAAGCGACGATGATTGAAGCCAAGATACCGAATAGCATATCCAACACGAAAACCACGGCCATGTAAGCAAACATGCCTAAACCTTCGCCTTCTTCATCATTGCTCGACACAAAGTTGTTGATAATGCCTGCAACTACACGGGCCGCGAAGATAACGAAGGTGTTAACCACACCTTGGATCAGTGTCAAGGTCACCATGTCACCGTTAGCAACGTGGCTCACTTCGTGGGCCAATACTCCTTCGATTTCATCTTGGCTCATGCCATATAACAGACCCGTACTCACAGCCACTAATGAATTGTCTTTGCTTGGGCCTGTAGCGAACGCGTTCATGTCGGATGATTGATAAATCGCCACTTCTGGCATTTTAATCCCCGCTTGCTTAGCTTGACGGGCAACCGTCTCTACTAACCAACGTTCGGTACTGTCACGTGGGGTGGTGATCACTTCACAACCCATGGTCTTTTTCGCCATCCATTTTGAAATGGCTAAGCTGATAAAGGCCCCACCGAATCCAAAAATGGCAGCGAACACCAGCAGTCCACCCATAGTAGACGTGTTCACGCCTAGAATAGACATTACAATTGAGGCTACTAGCAACACAGCTAGGTTAGTCGCAATCAATAAAAATATACGCTTCATTTCAGCTCCTTTAGGGCAAGAATGTGCCATTTAACTTTGTTCAAAGACATAATATGTCCAAATCATCGAAATTCAAGTGGTAAAAGAAAAGAGTTTTTAAATTAGGTTATCTTTCTCGTATAAAGGCACTGTCTTTCATGGTTCGAGAGTCTAGGGTCACTATATTAATCGAAACTTAAATCTAGCGGCTATCGGCGCTACAGCGCAATTCTGCTTTATTTCTCTATGTTTATCGGGATTAATCTTTGTTAACATGCCTGCACACTCCGAGATTTCAGGATACAAAATGACAATCAATGCCCTACTACTGAGCAGCTCTCGTGTCGGTGATACACCTTATCTTGCCCACGCGATCCCCTTTATTAAACCGCTTACCACCAACGCACAAAAATGGATTTTTATCCCCTATGCTGGCGTCAGCATGAGTTATGACACTTATTTAGCGTCTGTAGTGACAGGATTAAGTGAGCTTGAACTCGATATCAGTGGCATTCATCAGCATCCCGATCCTCAGCAAGCGATAAAAGATGCCGATGGGATTTTAATCGGCGGCGGCAACACTTTTCATTTGTTGCACCAACTATATCGCTATGATCTGGTTACGCTGATTGGTGAACAAGTCGCCCTTGGCAAACCCTATATCGGCTGGAGTGCGGGTTCTAACGTATCGGGACTGAGCATTCGCACCACGAACGATATGCCCATCATCGAGCCGCCGTCGTTCAATGCATTAAACTTAGTGCCGTTCCAGCTAAATCCGCATTATTCCAATTACCAAGCACCGGGCCACAATGGTGAAACCCGTGCCCAGCGGTTATTAGAGTTCACTAAAGTCGACCCATTAACCCCAGTGGTCGGCATCGTTGAAGGCTCAGCCCTGTGGCGTCAGGGAGACAAACTCTCACTCTTAGGTGGCCAACCAGCATATTTGTTCTGCGGAGAACAGCAAGAAATCCCTATCCCTGTGGGCAGCGATCTGTCGCACTTACTCAAGGCCTAACTTACTCAACAAGCTAGCAACCGCATAGCGCATCTAAATAGGCTCACAGGAAAAACGGTGAGCCTCAGTTATTACTTCCTATAGCTTGAGCTCTAATACGCTTATCTGTTTTCTGAATATCCTGGCGTTTACGGCGCTACGTCTATGTTGCAACGCCACTCAATTGAATCAGTGCTAAATTAACTTAGCCAAGTGCGTCTTTATTACTACTGAGCTATTTATTACCACTGAGCGATTACTACGTGTTACTACCGCTGACTATTACTACCGCCGAGCACATTAGCCATTGCAGTTATTGATAACTAAACAACACAGCAAAGTATTCAGAGCAGCACCTAAATAGCACTAATCATAATTTATGTTACAAATATCCAGCTACACAGGTAAAATTACCGCTCACCTCAGCGAGTCAGATCCCACAACAGAGGATTTTGTAGCAGACAAGTTATTAATATTTAGGGATTAGATAGACTGAAGCATATATTGTGCCTATGAATCAGCGTCATTTTAGTAAGGAGTTTCCATTTTGCGAATGAATCATACGATGAATTACCCTACCGGTTATCCGGCATTACTCAAAAAACTACCTTTTTTCATCTTGACCGCCATCGTCTACGTCGTCGGCATGAATAACGTCAATGCCGCAGCGGCAGAGACAACCGCAGCACCTGCGCCTGTCCCAGAAAAAAAATCTAAAAATTTTACCCACGATACTGTAGTCGAACTCGCGCAACAACTGTCGCAAAAACCATTTAAAGAAGCCAAGAAAGCGCCTCAAGAACTGATCGATCTTGATTTTGCCACCTATGGCAAAATCAATTATCAAGAAAATGCCGCGATTTGGGGCGGTACACCCACTAAATTTTCGGTACAGCTTTTTGCTCCGGGTTTTCTCTATAAAAACCTCGTCGACATCGATGTGGTCGAAAACAGCAAAGCGATACCGATTGAACTCACTGAGGCCTCTTTCGATGTACCCAGTGACGCCATCGAAAAACTCATCACCCAATTGGGTCAATATGCTGGCGTGCGTTTGCATTACCCCATCAATGACGATGAAGTAAAAGATGAATTCATCATGTTTCAAGGCGCAAGCTATTTTCGCGTGCTGTCTAAAGGGCAAACCTATGGCCTGTCGAATCGCGGTTTAGCGATAGATGTCGCCCAACCTAAAGGCGAAGAATACCCATTGTTTAAGCGTTTTTGGGTTGAACGACCATCCAAATACCAAACGGCAATTGTGGTACATGCCCTGCTCGACAGCCAAAGTGTCACGGGTGCCTATCGTTTTGGTATTTACCCTGGCGCACCATCACGTGTCGAAGTGGATGTAACCCTGTTCCCACGCAAAGATATTCAACATGTTGGCCTTGCGCCGCTGACCTCTATGTTCCTGTTTGGTGGATTAGATAACTCGGATAAACCCGATTACCGCCCTGAAGTACACAACTCAGACGGCTTGCAAATCGATCGCGGTAATGGCGAGCGTCTATGGCGCCCCTTAAACAATCCAAACAAACTGCAAGTCAGCGCCTTTGCCGATGAAGATATTAAAGGTTTTGGTCTGATCCAGCGCCATCGTAAGTTTGAAGACTATCAAGATCTGAGTGCAAACTATCAACTTCGCCCTTCAGCGTGGATTGAGCCACTCAATGATTGGGGCAAGGGTCAGCTGGTGTTGATTGAAATCCCATCGAGTGCAGAAACCAACGACAACATAGTCACTTATTGGGAGCCACAAGGCGGCCTGAAGAAAGATCAACCCTATAAATATTCCTATCGTATGACGGCATCAAACGACAGCCCTTCAATCGCGTCTAAGGCACGAGTGGTCCGCAGTTCGAAGGGGCAAGTGCTCAGCAAGGGTAAAGAGTTACTCGTCGACTTCAGTAATATCAAGTCACAAGATATTGATAAGATTAGTATCGATGCCAGCATCAACAAAGGCAAAATCCTGTCTACTCGGATTGTTGCCCACCCTGACATCAATGGTGCACGGGTATTTGTCAGCTTCGAACCAGAAAGTACCAATGTAGCCGAGCTGAGATTACAGTTGAAGAAAGACGACAAACCCCTCGCAGCGACTTGGTTATACCGCTGGAATAGCGACGATTGGCAATAGAGCTTAATTAGTTCCCTTGCTTAGCGAGCATAAACCGACCCTATAGCGTTAATAAAAAGGTAGGGTTAATAAAAGCGTCAGTCTTTACTGGCGCTTTTTTATGCCTAGGATTTTATCGATAGATGTTATTGATAGATTTTTATTGATAGGTTTTCTATTCCTAGGTTTATCTCAAGCATAAATAGGTTAAACCAAGGCAAAAAACTCACGACCTGCGTTTCAGCCGAAATAATCTCACGCCTTATCGCTCTGACTTCTCTGCACAAAGAGTTACATCAACATAGCTACTGGCTTGCTTCAAGCTGATGCTATCAGCTTGAAACGTACCGCTGTTACGTGATGCAATGGTTTTCAGCACTCCGACCCATGACTAGCCCGCAGCAAGAAGTCCTGCTAACTAAAGCAAGCGAGATTAGTTCAACACATTGAGATAATCTCTTATATCGGAAACGGCACACCAAGCGTGTCAGTCAAGTTTGGCCTTAAACCTCTCGCGAACAATACTGACTAAATGTGGGAATCCAGATGCAAAAAAGCCTCAACTTTCGTTGAGGCTTTTTCTTTTTTGGTACCCGAGGCCAGACTTGAACTGGCACGCTGTTACCAGCGAGGGATTTTAAATCCCTTGTGTCTACCGATTCCACCACTCGGGCAAACTCTGAATATCAATGACGGGAATCATGTCATAAATATTATTAACTCTATGTATCTAACGCTTAATACAACAATAAAATCTTTAATAAAAACCTATTGAAGCTTAGGATTTTATTTATACCATTATCATCAAAAATAATGGTACCCGAGGCCAGACTTGAACTGGCACGCTGTTACCAGCGAGGGATTTTAAATCCCTTGTGTCTACCGATTCCACCACTCGGGCAAACTCTTTATATTAAGGACGGGAATCTTGTCATTAATACGTTAATCTATGGAGGCGCGACCCGGAGTCGAACCGAGATCGACGGATTTGCAATCCGCAGCATAGCCATTCTGCCATCGCGCCATAGTTGCTAACTCGGATTAACCAGAATCAGACTTCAAGAATATTGGAGCGACATATCGGGTTCGAACCGATGACCTATACCTTGGCAAGGTATCGCTCTACCAACTGAGCTAATGTCGCATTTTGTTTTACTATTTACTCAAGTAAACAAGGTATCGTATTTCACCTTATAAACTGAGCTAATATCACATTTCAATATTCAGTAGCGTTAAGATTTTGTTTTCACATCGTCTCTTGTCTACGGGGTGGCATTTTACCGATTTACCACCCAGTGTCAACCGCTGTTTTATCGATAACTTACTGCTTGCACACTAAATAATCTCTTTGATTTTTTATTGCACTATTCAGCAGTCAGATCTTTCCAAGCGGCTAAAATGTAACTCATCATTGACCAAAAAGTTAATACTGCGGCGATATATAACAGCACAAACGCGGCATTGGTCATTAAAGGATTGTATTGCCAAATCAGGCCAATAATCGCCACCATTTGCGCGGCAGTCTTATATTTACCAATCCAAGACACGGCGACAGTACCACGTTTACCAATTTCAGCCATCCATTCTCTCAACGCTGAAATGACAATCTCGCGGCCTATCATAAACAGTGCTGGCATCGTTAGCCAGATATTGGCGTATTGATCGACTAACAGCACTAAGGCTGTGATCACCATCAACTTGTCAGCGACTGGATCGAGGAAAGCACCAAAACGGGTTAATTGCTTCAATTTACGGGCAGCATAACCATCTAATGCATCCGTTAACGCCGCGAGCCAAAAGGTAAAGGCGGCAACAAAAGGGGTCCAGTCGTAGGGTAAATAAAACAGCACCACAAAGATGGGCAGTAAAAAAAGCCTGAAAAGAGTTAATGCTATAGGTAAGTTAAACGGCATGATCAAACCAGTTAGTCAAAAGCAGCGCCAATCTTGCCTTAATTTTATCACCCTCGCAATGCATCATGAATGGTTTGTGCCATTTCTATGCTGATCCCTGGTACTTTGACTAATTCCGCCACACTTGCCCCTTTCACTTCTTGCAACCCACCTAAATGCTGTAACAAAGCTTTACGGCGTTTAGGGCCAATTCCTGGAATAGATTCCAATGTGGAAGTATTGCGGGTTTTCTGGCGACGATTACGATGGCCAGCTATCGCGAATCGATGGGACTCATCGCGAATATGTTGAATAAGGTGCAACGCGGGCGAATCACCTTCGAGGGAAAAGCTGGTTTCTGTATCCCCTAAAATCAAGGTTTCGAGCCCAGGTTTACGGCCCTCACCTTTCGCCACTCCAATGAGCTGCGGTGCTTTATCTAAATGGACAAACTTTTCATCCACTATCTTCTGGGCGATACGCAATTGCCCGAGTCCACCATCGATAAACAGAATGTCAGGGATTTTACCGCCCGTCTCAATCTTATCGAAACGGCGACTTACCGCCTGCTTCATCGCCGCGTAATCATCGCCCGGTGTAATACCCTCGATATTATAGCGACGATATTCACCTTTATGCGGCCCTTCCCGATTGAACACCACACAGGAGGCAACCGTGCTCTCCCCCATGGTATGACTGATATCAAAACATTCCATCCGTTGAATAGGCGTACTCAATTCTAGGATTTCTTCGAGTAACACAAATCGCTGTTCGACCGTATTTTTATGGGACAAACGCGTAACTACGGCATTCGTCGCATTGGTCACCGCTAACCGCAAGAAGCTTGCCCTGTCGGCGCGCACATTAGTCTTAATCGAAAACTTTTTATCTAGCGCCTCAGAAACCGCCGCTTCAAGTTCATGTAATTCTTCAAAGTTGTGGCTAATCACCACTTCCTTTGGGATCGTGCGTTGAATATCCGCATTTAAATAAAACTGCAGGATGAAAGAGCGCAGCACTTCGTCCATATCGGTTTGGGCGGGCACGGAAGGATAATAGCTGCGACTACCAAAGATTTTACCCTCGCGGATAAACAGCAAATGGAAACAGGCGATGCCCGACGAATAATGCACACCGATGACATCCATATCGCCTTTATTATTCGATACTTCCTGTTGTTCGGCTACTTTACGCAGCGCCATGATCTGATCGCGAAATCGTGCAGCTTGCTCATAGGCTTGTCGTTCGGCCGCAAGCTCCATTTTGTCAACCAAGGCGCTGATCACTTGCTGATCTTTGCCCTTTAAAAACAGGCTGGCGAGTTTCACTTGCTCGTCGTAATCGGCGTTGCTGACTTTACCCACACAGGGCGCGCTGCAACGGGAAAGTTGATATTGCAAACAGGGGCGTGAGCGAGACTTGTAGTAAAGGTCGTCACATTGACGAATTGGAAACAGCTTCTGCATTAAATGCAGGCTTTCACGCACGGCGCCGCCGTTAGGATAAGGGCCAAAATAGTGGCCTTTTTCCCGCTGCGGACCACGATGATAAGCAAGCCTTGGGTGTTCGTGCTGGCTTAACAGTATGTAAGGATAAGATTTGTCATCACGCAATAACACATTGTATTTGGGCATGTATTGCTTGATGTAATCATTCTCAAGCAACAGAGCATCGGTTTCGCTGTGGGTCAGCGTCACATCAATATGGTGTATATGCGAGACTAAGGCTTGGGTCTTAACATTAGCGAGGTTTTTACGAAAATACGAGGTAAGCCGTTTTTTGAGATCTTTGGCTTTACCCACATAAATGACGTCATTCTTGACGTCATACATGCGATAAACCCCAGCGGAGGATGAAACCGTACGTAAAAAACTTTGGGCGTTAAATTCATTCGACATCATTTACACCCACAGTTTTGGAGACTTAACACAGACAACATAGCAACATTTAACCCACGAACTCACTCGACTCAAGCCATCGACCAACGAAATTCACTTACAATTAAAAATGGCCAGCATCCAACATCTTATAGCGAATAGCTAACCGCGTTAGCTCGACATCACCACTGATCCCAAGTTTGGCAAATAGGCGGTAACGGTAGCTGTTAACGGTTTTAGGGCTTAAGTTCAGCTGCTCAGAAATATCGTTTACCTTCTCGCCGTTGGTGATCATCAACATGATCTGTAACTCACGTTCAGACAAAGACTTAAACGGGTTTTCATCGGCGGGATTAAACTGACTCAGCGCCATCTGTTGGGCAATTTCAGGGGATAAATAACGCTGGCCGCGAGACACCTGACGTATTGCCTGCAATACTTCCGGCGGCGTCGCCCCTTTCGTCAAATAACCCGAAGCGCCAGCCTGCATGACCTTGCTCGGGAATGGATCTTCCGTGTGCACAGTCAACACAATAATTTTAGCATGGGGTTGATAACGTAGAATTTTTCGAGTGGCTTCCAGTCCGCCCATCCCAGGCATATTCATGTCCATTAAGATCACATCGGCTTCGTTTTGGCGAGCCCACTGCACCGCAGTCTCACCATCAGGGGCTTCGCCCACCACTTTGATCCCACGTTCATCTTCCAAGATGCGGCGGATCCCAGTTCTCACAAGCTCATGATCGTCAACCAAATATATCGAAATCAACTTAACCCACCTTTTACAATTTACAGCTCGATCCGCGCGTTAAACAAAGCAACACAGCAGACGGATAACGAGTTCATAAGGCTAATTTAGCCCAACAACCCCATTTCGCAAAGCATAAATTCAACATTGTTAACTAGATGATATTTAAAGAAAGGATTCCAGAATAGCATACTCATAAAAAGCGTTTAAAAACGAAGCAATAACCCAAGCATTATCAGCCTAAAACCCTTGTTGAATCGATAGTAAAGTATTTAGCAAACCGGTTGTTATTTCTTCAAGACAAGCAAAAAAGCCATCGATGCAGATGGCTTTTCCGTGAAATATGGCGGAGGAGTTGTGCCTCGAATCAGGAACCTAGGGTTCAAACTGCACAAATGCAAAAACGCCGCTAATAAATTAGCGGCGTTTTTGACTAAATATGGCGGAGGAGTAGGGATTTGAACCCTAGGTGGGCTATAAACCCACGCCGGTTTTCAAGACCGGTGCATTAAACCACTCTGCCACCCCTCCGAACGAGCGAGATAATAGCGATCTCTACTGCCACTGTAAACTTAAATTTATACTTAATCGTGTTAATTGACTATTTCATATTCACTTAGGTCAAAAGCAGTTAAACAGTAAAGGGCTTAATCAACTTGCCAACTGACTCGAATGGATAAACGACGACTCACATCAAGCTTTATATTTTGCTCAATCACACTGCCTTATAAATAAAGCTGCAGATTTAAGTTAATCAAAAACAAAGCACTCTCAGTACGGATAGTTACCTGCGACAAGTAAAATCCAGTCAGCACACGTCAAAAAGACATACTGATGAGTTCTAGAACAACTAACTTAAATACAAATAGGTAACTAATTTAGGGATCACTGAATAGCGTTAAAAATGAAGTGTTAAGACGAGAAGCCCAAGGTGACAACTGCATAAACAAAAAAGGCCATCATTGCTGATGACCTTTTCCGTGAAATATGGCGCAGGAGTTGTGCCTCGAATATGGAACTCAGGGTTCACACTGCAAAATGCTAAATGCAAAAAAGCCGCTAATGATTAGCGGCTTTTTTGACTAAATATGGCGGAGGAGTAGGGATTTGAACCCTAGGTGGGCTATAAACCCACGCCGGTTTTCAAGACCGGTGCATTAAACCACTCTGCCACCCCTCCGAACGAGCGAGATAATAGCTATCTCCTACTCCGCTGTAAACCCTTAATTTAAAAAAGCAATCTACATGGTCAATCTACATCCAATCCGCTTAAAAATATCGCGAAATTCAACCTATCTTGGAATCCCTTGTCGGTTGAAGCGCCACTTCAAGGTGACCCACAACCCGCCATTTATCAGGATTAAGCTCGATTGATGTTGATTAAACGGTCGGATAATTTTTGCATCTCAAGGCTTAACGCATCGAGCGCGGTCGCATCGAGAGAGTTATCTTCACTGATACTATTAATCCGCACCGCCAACTCATTGATCTCCTGAGTGACTTGGCTTTGTTGCTGAGCGGCTAAAGCAATTTGCTGAGCTCGCTGCGAAATATCATCGAAACTTTGTACAGTACTCGATAAAGAACTGGCCGCTCCCTCAGCCTCAGCAACTGCGTGGACAGTGCGGGACTCACCTGTTTGCATCGCTTGTACCGCAAGCCGCGAAGCCGATTGCAAAGCGTTAATCATGGTACTGATTTCATTGGCGGAATCTTGAGTTCGCCCTGCAAGAGTTCGTACTTCATCGGCAACAACCGCAAAACCACGACCCTGATCCCCCGCCCTTGCTGCTTCTATAGCCGCATTTAACGCTAATAGATTAGTTTGCTCAGAAATCGCCTTGATCACATCTAATACGGCGCCCACTTTCTGGCTATCTTGAGCCAACTGGGATATCACCTTGGTTGCATTGGCGATTTCCCCCGCTAATGCCTCAATGGAAGCATTGCTGGATGCCACTCGGGTTTGCCCTTCTCGCACCACAATTAAAGAAGATTGCGCTGTTGCAGCACAATCATTAGTGTTATTTGCCACTTCCATCGCGCTTGAAGACATTTGTGTTATCGCCGCGGCGAGTTGCGCACTCTCGAGCCGCTGTTGTTCAGCACGTTGGGCTAACCTATGGCTAAGACCACTTAATTGCGTTGCCTCAAACTGAACTTTCTTCGCCTCTTGGGTGATCAAATCTAACATTGCCCTCAGTGTACCCGCATAGGT
Organism: Shewanella sp. DAU305; assembly: GCF_026802235.1. Taxonomy (NCBI): domain Bacteria; kingdom Pseudomonadati; phylum Pseudomonadota; class Gammaproteobacteria; order Alteromonadales; family Shewanellaceae; genus Shewanella; species Shewanella sp. DAU305. The sequence continues at coordinate 2,470,250 of NZ_CP113808.1, read as the reverse complement.
ATTTACTGCTCGACGCAAAGCGCCAATTTCATCATCCCGCTGAATTTGCAGTTCGACATTGGCACCCAAATTACCACTCCCAAGGGAAGCAATTTGATCTGTGGTTTCCTCAAGTTGCGCCAACAGTTTTTTACCCGACAACCAAGCCAAATAAAGTAAAATGGCGAGCAAGGGCAATAAAAACAACAAAATATCAAAGGTCAGCTCACGGGCAAGCCCTGTGACTCGGGTCTTTGGCGTCACGAGACCAATCACCCACCCGGTATCAGGCATCACAAACAGGCTTACCTCGCTCGCCTGATTGAGTCTTCCATCCTTATCTAAACTCACAGAAATAACATTATTGATTGAGGTTTGTTTAAGCGCAGCTTCAACGGGGGCAAGCCAAGGTAACTGCCCGACGAGATCGGTAAAGCGCAGCATAGTGTCGGACTTATTCGCTTCAGGAAAATGTAAGATATTACCCGCTTGATCTAAAGCAAAAGCATAGCCGTCAGTCACATTGCCATGTTCTGTTAGAAATTTTGCTAAATCATCAAGTTTTAAATCTATTGTTGCGACCCCGGCAAATGTCCCCGTCAGACGATATGGCACACTGCATGTCACCATAGCCACTTTCGTAACGGTATCCTGATAGGCTTCAGACCATAAACACTGGGATACAGAACTGGTGCGTGCCCCTGTATACCAAGGATCATTGTGATACCTGGGGCCAGATTGCGCATTATAGTCATCTGAATAAGCTAGTAAATTATCGCTACCACGGGCCCAGAAAAAACTATGGCGGGTGCTTCCAGCGACAAATTTATCCGGCTCAGGCCAGATCCCGCCGCCAGCGATAGTGAGATCGCCATTGTTATCAATTAGATTGGGTAAGGAATTAAGGTAAAGAGCTTGCTCGTGGGGCAGCACTTCAGCGAGGTGTGCAAGACTTAAGGTAATGCCCTCAATGCTTGCAAGCTTGAGCGCGAGTTGCCTCACGATACTGCTACCGGTTTGCTCGATTAACTCTTGACTCGCCGCCACTACTCGAGGTTGCCCCCTAAGTGACATCACACCAAAAACGGCAAGTCCGGTCAGTAAAAGCAGCACTATGCTGCCCATAGTGAGCCGCTGCGAAATACGTGTTGGTAACAACATAGCTTTCTCTACTTAAAATAAGTCACCCAGATGGGAGAATTGCTCGGCCGTATGATCCAAGACAATCGAGAATCATACGTCGCACCATCCTAGTGCAAATTTTAAAGACCATAAAAACCATAAACTTGGCCACTGAGATGAGTGTAGACCATAAACAAGAAGAGCGGACATAAAAGACCCTCTCTGCTTCACAGAAGTAGAACTTAGAATGAGGAACCTTGGTTCAAATTATATAAACAAGAAAGCCATTATGACTGATGGCTTTTATCGTGAATATCGCGGATGAGCTGCACCTCAAATCAAGAACCCAAGGGTTCAAACTGCATAAATGCAAAAAGCCGCTGATTGCTTAGCGGCCGTTTGACTAAATATGACGGAGGAGCTGAGCTTAGAATGAGTAACCTTGGTTCAAATTATACAAACAAAAAAGACCATCATTGCTGATGGCCTTTCTCGTAAAATCAGGAACCCAAGGGTTCAAACTGTATAAATGCAAAATGCCGCTAATTGCTTAGCGGAATTTTGACTAAATATGGCGGAGGAGCAGGGATTTGAACCCTGGGTGGGCTATAAACCCACGCCGGTTTTCAAGACCGGTGCATTAAACCACTCTGCCACCCCTCCGAACGCCGAAAATAATATAAGCATACCGCTAGCTTGTAAACCTCAATTTTTAATTATTGAGCCAAATGCTCAACTTATGTTCACCACGATGTTTTTTACGGCAAATACATCGCTAGTTTCAACGAATAATCGGGCAAACAGACGTAAAAACACCTATACAGTGAGAGACTTGTCGTCTTGGTATGGTAAAATCACTGTAACTTTTCACGGTAAATGCTTATATGAATTCACTCTTGATACCCACGTCTTCACTCGCACCTGAATTTAGCCTGCCAACCCTTTCCGAAACGGCTGCCAATCTAAGCGCATTGCTCTTAGGGCAAGAGCGCACTGTGGACGCGTTTAAACTCCACCAAGCTATTGTCGATCAACACTTGTATCTGGCCGATTTCCCGAGCATTGACCGCCAGTTAATGATCCAAGCCTGTATCGATAGCCTTGCACCTTTGTCCCCTGCGTATTTAGTGGCGACACGTCCGATTGATAAGGTGGTAACATTTCAGTGGCAGTCCGATAAGCCGCAGGAAAATCAAGGAAGTATTGCCGAAAAAACAACTCACTATCGCTACCTCAGTGGCAATATTCGCCGCGCAGATTTAATTGGCCGTATGGCGCAAACAGGGACAACGAGTCAGTATCAAGCTGGTGCCCTAGCCCAATGCCATTATGTGTTTATTTGCGCCGAGTCGCTGTGGAAACGTGAAGGTTTATGGGATTTAGTGATGCAAATCCTCACCCATAAAGAGTATCAAATTAGCAATAACTTAAGTCCTATTCCATTGAACTGTAAGATAGTCCTGGTTGGTGCTGGGATGATTTATAGCCAAGTCAGAACTGAAGATTGGCAATTTCAACGTCACTTTACCCTATTAGCGGAGCTTGCCAGTGAAATCGACTTGGTCCGTTATAAAGAGTCACAATACGTCGCATGGCTGCAAGCAGTTGCCCAAAGTGTGGATGTCACCCTTGAACAATCCAGTTTAGCGCCACTCTTTCGCTATAGTGCACGGTTAACCGAACATCAGCGTCGCCTCAGTTTATCTATGCTCGAGTTCGCCCAACTCATGATGCAAGCTAAAGCCTATCGTGGTAAACCGAGCATCAATGCAAGCAGTATTGAGCACGCGTTAACCCAAGCCAACTATCGTCATAACAGTTCGGAAGAATATTCGGGCCAAAGCTTCGATGACAATTTCATAAATCTGCCAACTTCGGGTGCTATGGTTGGCCAGATCAATGGCTTAACTGTGATTGATGCTATCGATTATAGCTATGGTGAACCAGCGCGTATCACGGCATCTGTTCACTACGGTGATGGTGAAGTAGCCGATATTGAAAGAAAATCTGAACTTGGCGGGAATATACATGCCAAAGGCATGATGATCCTTTCAGCCTGCTTGTACCGTATCTTTGGACGAGATGCGCCATTACACCTGAATGCCAATATCGTTTTCGAACAGTCCTATCAAGAAATTGATGGCGATAGTGCATCACTAGCAGAGTACTGCTGTTTGATGTCAGCGATTGCCGAACAACCCATTATTCAATCACTGGCGATTACCGGCGCATTGGATCAATTTGGTAATGTGCAAGCGATTGGCGGCATCAACGAGAAGATTGAAGGCTTTTTTAATCTGTGTGAACGCCGCGGACTTACGGGAGAACAAGGCGTTATTATGCCGAAGTCAAACGTATTACAACTTAATCTCAATCCCAAAGTGATTACAGCTGTAGGCAAAGGCCTGTTTCACATCTATGCCATTGAACATATGGACCAAGCGGTTGAGCTATTAATGCAAATGCCAGCGGGTGTTGCCGATGAAGATAATGATTTCCCGCATGATTCATTATATGGTCTCGTGCAGGAACGATTAGACAAGCTCGCGGGAAATGGGGAGGAGGAAATCGGCCTAATCACGAGATTACTCGCAAAATTGGGATTTTTTCGCCGCTAATTAGCTGATCGGAGTTGTTTAGCTTACACGTGTTCGCTAACCTTGGCGGCTCTTATTGCTGGAGTAGTAAAACAATGAATAAAGCAAACAGTTTCAATAAAGAAGAACTCATCGCCTGTGGCCATGGGAAATTATTTGGTCCAAACTCACCTCGTCTGCCTGTCGATAACATGCTGATGATGGATAGAATCGTCACTATCAATGATAATGGCGGCGAGTTTGGCAAAGGTGAAATTGTCGCTGAACTCGATATTAATCCAGACTTATGGTTTTTTGACTGCCACTTCATTACCGATCCCGTAATGCCAGGCTGTTTAGGCCTAGATGCCATGTGGCAACTCGTGGGCTTCTATTTAGGCTGGGAAGGCGCTGAAGGTAAAGGACGTGCACTGGGTGTAGGTGAAGTGAAGTTTACCGGCCAAGTATTACCAGGCGCGAAGAAAGTCACTTACAAACTCAATATCAAGCGTACCATTCACCGTAAACTGGTGATGGGTATTGCAGATGCAATCCTTGAGGTGGATGGCCGTCAAATCTACAGTGCAACCGATCTTAAAGTCGGTGTCTTTAGCGATACCTCTACATTCTAATCAGTCTGACGCCAAGATACTGAAGCTATAAGTACTGCAGATATAAAAATGCCCTCATCTGAGGGCAATATGCTGCATTACTTTGCTTGTTCTGGACTATTTAATTAATGAGTTAAAACTCAATTATTTATTAAATAGCCCATTAACTCGGCCATCCACACCTTCACGCCAACCGCCTAACCACTGCGATCGCGAATCAAGATTTGCATAAGGACAGAGCTCCTTAGAGCGCCCACCCACACCAGCTTGGAATCCTTTTGAAAAAGCTCTGTCTAAACGATCTCGTTTTTGTCTTTTCATGCAAGCGTCCTCTGTTCTACATAAAATAGAAGCAAAAGCTTCACCCATAGAAATAGTGCTTTTTGACGCCAAGATCAATCAAAAAATCGGCTATTATACTGACTATTTATTAAACTATTGAGATCCTAGCGAAAAAAAATCGAGGCATTTAGCCTCGATTTTTTTAGTCTGAATTCAAGCTTAAAACTTAGCGAATTCGACGACGGAACCACACTAATGGTAAAGCAAATAACCAAGCTAAGGTTGCAGCACCAGAACGCTCAAAATTACCCGTATCAGTATTATCCTCAACGGTGCAAGCCTCACCACTGCTAGCAGGTTTAAGCACGACCATACGCGGGATATAGGCAGTCACTGGATCGCCACTGCCACTCAACTCAAATAAAGGTAAACCATTTTCACCAATCACTATGTTGCCATCTTTATCAAATTGATAAGAAGGTTTACGGATAAACGCCGTCCCTACAATAGTGCCATCTTCATTAATACTCGAACCTTCAACCACTAAAATATCGGCGTTATATTGAAGGATTTTACCCGAGCCATCTTGAACTTCGACTTGATGACGTGCCCAGCTACCATCACTGGCTTTTTCATAACCCTTAGACTCACAGGTCAACAACTTATTAAGATTGTTAAACTCACCGGTTGATTTCTCATATAGGAAACCCGCTTTAGGACGTGGCTTCTCTTTATCGTATGTTGTCTCAATATAACCAACAACTTGACCTTTATTGTTAATATCTTTTGGCTTACTCGAAAGATCCGTTGTCGTTGAAGCAAAATCATTCGGGGTCACATAGGCAACTTCCGGGGTATTGGTATCAAAGACGAAAAATTTATCACGTAAGTAACCTTGGATATAGCTGCGATAGCTACCAACAAGAATCCCACTGTCGTTAATATCATAGGCGATAGAGCTTGAAATCGAATCACCCATAGGGATCCAGTGGTATTGGTATTTACCTTCAGTATCTTTAGACCAATAAGCTGCATCTTGACGCAGCTTATCAGTGTTGTTATTACGATAAACATGCGAACGACCAACAACGACACCATTGTTATTCAAGCCAAGTGCTTGAGCGGTAAAGGTCAAGGTATTGTCAGTCGCAGGCGTTAATCCTAAAGGCAACTCTGTTCCTGTAGCCGTATCATTATCGATTTGCCATACATAGGCACGAGTTTGATACTGAATATTACGTGTACCTGTACTATTTGGGTATTGCTCACGTTGCACACAAATATCCAACGGCAAGGTATTATCCGTACCTAAACAATAATTAACTCTATCACTACCATATTTACTGATAGCTGTGCTGGCATAACCTGCAGCTAAGTTATTGTTATTAATGGAGGTTGCAGCAGACCATCCGCCCAACTCAACCGTTTTATCATCTTTAACATATTGCGTATAAGGAGGGGGGAGCGGGATCTCTGTGTCACCGGACTTGGCCACACCGCGATATTCATAGTCGCGGTAATACCAATAATCATCAGCGACATCAGTAGTTGCTGTATTCTCTGTTTTCTTTTCAGGCGCAGTCATGCTACCCACTTTGATACCTGCATCGTTAATACCGTAATAAAAGGTATCAACAGAGTTAATCACAGCAGTATCACTTGGGGGTGTAGTACCATTAATGCTGTCGAATGTCGGTAACCAGGCTCCCGCGGCACCATTTTGCGCGGCAACAAAGGCAAAGTTATTGGCAATGATGGCTTTTTCTATCGAATACGTAATGGTTTCTTCCGGTGCGATACCATCAGCAACATCAATGACGCCACCTTCGACATCTGAACTGCTGAGCTTTTTCTTACCTTTTGAAATACCGACTAACTCATCATTGGCATTCACACCTAAGGCATAACCACTACGAGTACCTTCAAGCGTACCTTGCAGATCATAACTATCGATATTAACGATTTCATAGACAGGTGCAGCATGGGCACTGTTTAATACACCAAGGACACCTAAGGCAACCAAGGAAAGGGCTTTATCCAACTGTAACTTCATTAATTCTATTCCCATTTTTATTATTGGTTTACTTCAGTGACTCAAGCTCTTCCCATCGCTCGAAGCAAACTTCCAATTGCTTTTCTTTATCCGCCAACTGGCTCAATACCTGATTGACTTTATCCTGCGCCTGACTATAAAAGTCTGAATGTCCAATGGTGGTCTGCAATGCAAGAATATCGGCCTCTAATTGCTCCATCACAGTGGGTAACGACTCTAACTCACGCTGTAACTTATACGACAGTTTTTTTACCGCTTTCGCAGGTTCCGCAGCCTTAACTTCAACGGCTTTCGTTTCAACCGCTGGAGCTTCGACCGCCTTTTGCGAACTAGGTTCCTCAGAATAAAACTTTGCCCCCTGATTCACTGCGTCTTGATAACCACCAACATACTCGCTCCAATGGCCATTACCCGCATACCACCAACTACTTGTGACGGTATTATCGATAAATGCCCTATCATGGCTCACCAACAAAAGTGTGCCTTGATATTCGGTTAGCAGCGACTCTAACAATTCTAGGGTCTCAATATCAAGATCGTTGGTCGGTTCGTCGAGTATGATTAAGTTTGCTGGGCGAATTAATAGCTTGGCCAGTAACAGACGATTCTTCTCACCACCCGACAGCGCTTTCACTGGTGTTCTGGCGCGCATAGGCGAGAACAAAAAGTCTTGCAAATAACTTAATATGTGGCGGTCTTGGCCATTAATCGTGATGGTCTTTTTACCTTCGCCGACGTTATCTTCAACCGTTTGCTCAGGATCTAAGGCTTCACGATATTGGTCGAAATAAGCAATTTCGAGCTTAGTGCCGACTTTAATTTCGCCCGATTGCGGTTGTAGCTTTTCGATTAATAGTTTGATCAAGGTCGATTTACCACAGCCGTTCGGGCCAATCAGCGCAATGCGGTCACCGCGGATCACTGTGGTATTAAAGTTCTTAACCAAATTTTTATCGGGCAGATTGAAGTTAAGATCTTGAACATCAAATACTAACTTACCAGAACGTTCAGTATCCGATACCGCCATCTTAGCGTTGCCTTGACGATTCAAACGCTCACTGCGCTCATCACGCAGCGCTTTAAGTGCACGCACACGACCTTCGTTACGGGTACGTCTGGCTTTAACACCTTGACGGATCCACACTTCTTCATCGGCGAGACGCTTGTCAAACAAGGCATTTTTCTCAGCTTCAACCCGTAACCATTCTTGCTTACCATCAAGATACATTTGATAGTTGCCCGGCCATGAGGTCACAACACCACGGTCTAAATCGACAATCCGCGTCGCCATACGGGCAATAAAGCCCCTATCGTGACTGATAAAGACGATAGCACCTTGATAATCAAGTAAAAACTTTTCAAGCCATTCAATCGTGTCTATGTCTAAATGGTTGGTAGGCTCATCGAGTAACAACAGATCTGGCTCGCTGACCAGTGCTCTGGCTAACGCCACTTTACGCTGCCAACCACCGGATAACTCGCTCAACGATTTGTCAGGGTCGAGGCCTAACAACTCGCAGTTTTGTTGAATGCGAGAATCGAGCTGCCAACCATTATAGTGATCTAAGGTTTCTTGCAGGCCTTGCATCTCATTTAACATACGATCCATTTGCTCTGGATCGGCATGGGCGACATCGTGGGACAGTTGATGATAACGCTCAAGCGCCTCACCCACTTCCTTTAATCCTGCCGCGATATACGCGTATACCGTTCCTTGCTCAGCTTTTGGCGGATCTTGCTGTAAACGACTAACACTCACATTACCGGCAATATTGAACTCGCCTTCATCCAGCAGCACATCGCCGGATAACACTTTTAATAAACTCGACTTGCCGGCACCATTACGGCCAACAATACAAACGCGCTCGCCGCGTTGAATAGTAAAATCCGCTTTTTGTAACAACGGAGTGTAACCATAGGCTAAAGAGCCACTATTGATACGAACCAGACTCAAACTAAGCTCCTGTAAACTCTTGTAATTGCGTTGCGTTAAATGGCCAATGTAATTCTCTATCATCCCAGGCTTTAAGCACAGGGATCGATACGCCATAACGCTGCGCGAGGTATTCATCGTCACATATATCTATGGCCCGATAGCCAATGTCGGCCGCGGCCAGTAACGCCGCGGCCAGTTCACACAGATGGCAGCCATCTGTGTGATATAGCAGATAAGTCCTGTTATCCCGCTCTGCTTGAGTCAACTCAGGCATGGGTGATAAGCCAGGTATTATGGATATGTGGATTACGTTTGTAGTCCATAGGCAAAGTCATGTCATCAATGTTCGTCACATTAATGTTCATCTTTGTCAGCGTCTCTATGTCCATCTTAAACTTACGTTTATTGTTAGAGAACACTAGCTCTCCCGTTGGGCTGAGCAGTTTCACTAAGGATGCCAGTAAGTTCACATGATCCCGTTGCACATCAAACGAATCTTCCATGCGCTTAGAGTTTGAGAAGGTCGGCGGATCGATAAAAATCAGATCGTACTGTTCATTACAATCCCTAATCCACTGCATGCAGTCAGATTGAACAAACTCATACTGCTTACCTTGCAGGCCATTGAGCGCAAAGTTGTCCTTCGCCCAAGCGATATAGGTATTGGACATATCTACCGTCGTTACCGACTTAGCACCGCCAAGCGCTGCATGCACAGAAGCAGAACCTGTGTAAGAGAACAAGTTCAGTACGCGGCGACCTTTAGACTTTTGACCGACTAAACGACGTGTCAATCTGTGATCGAGGAACAAACCTGTATCCAAATAACCGGTTAAGTTCAACTTGAACTTAGCGCCATATTCGGTAGTGATAAGCTCTAACTTGCGCTCATCCAGCTTTTGATATTGACTCGTGCCCTTTTGACGCTCACGCGTCTTCATGATCATCTTGTTAGGGTTGATGCCAATAGCCGACGGCAGGGCTAATAACACATCGCTTAAACGACGTTTAGTCACGGCTTCAGGTATGGTCGCTGGCGCCATATACTCTTGAATAATCACGTAATCTAAATACTTATCTACTGCGACGTTATATTCAGGAATGTCGGCATCGTAAATACGATAGCTGTCGATGCCTTCTTTCTTCGCCCATTTCTCTAATAACTTGGCATTCTTCTTAATGCGGTTAGCAAAAGCTGGGGCAATATCGGCAATGTCGACGCCATCTGGTAGCACTGGCGTATCACGGCGAGTACTGTTGGCATGTAAGGTATAGATGTTAAAAGCACATTCAAGCGCGCCGTTAAACATCTTCATTTGTTTATCGGCTTTAAGCTTTAGCGATGACACCAGTTCGATATCACTACACAGCATGGCCACTTTCCAGCCGCCAAACTCTTTCTTAAACTTGTCGCCCAGCTGATAGTAAAGCTGCAATAACTCAGACACATTGCCTAAACGCTCACCATAAGGTGGGTTAGTGATCAAATAGCCGCTTTCCGCAGGCGGCGCTATCGTTAAAGCATCCGCAACTTGAAACTCGATTAACTCCAGTACACCGGCATTTTCGGCATTACGTTTCGCCAACGCGACTAAGCGCGAATCGATATCAGAACCGTAGAATTTAATCTCGCAACGTTTCACGCCTAATGAAGCACGCGCTTTCGCTTCTTCAACGATTTCTTGCCACACGGCTTTATCATGGCGACGCCAATGTTCAAAACCAAAACGGCTACGTTGCAGACCAGGGGCAATATCGGCTGCCATTAACGCCGCTTCAATCAGCACTGTACCGCTACCACAGAAAGGATCGAGCAAGGTTGAAGGCGCCGCTTGCCAGCCACTGCGTACGAGCATGTTAGCGGCTAAGTTTTCCTTCAATGGCGCTTCACCTGTGGTCGAACGATAGCCACGTTGATGAAGCGATGGACCCGAGAAGTTCATCGCAATCGTGATCACGCCATTACGGAAATGCGCATCGACTTTAAATTCAGCATCAACGCGAGATACATTCGGACGCTCAATATCATCGTCACGGAAACGATCGACAATCGCATCCTTAATCTTCAAGGCGCCAAACTGGGTATTATTAAGAAAACCACCCGTACCATGGAAATCGATACTAAAAGTACTTTTATTGGAAAAGTGTGCCGGCCAATCGACACAATAGGCTGCATTATAGAGTTGTTCTGCCGACTCGCAGCTTCCTTTATAGATAACCAACACAATGCGGCTGGCTAAACGTGTCCATAAAGTGATGCGATACGCTAAAGCTAAAGAGGCAGTGAAATACACACCAGCAACACTCTCTTTTACTTCAGTCGCACCAAATTCTGTCAGCTCTTGGGCTAAGCTATATTCAAAGCCCTTAGGGGCGGCGGCAAAAAAATTAAGCATGGGATAATCAGTACGCAGTCAAAATCAAAGCGACATTATACCTGCTCGGATACATAAAAGATAAACAGTTATTAGCCCAAGTCCCATTTAGTCACTGTCTTGACCTAAGATAATCGACGAAAAATCCCCAACTTATACGTAAATCGTATGAACCCCCCCCACTCCGCTTTATATTTAAGCGTTCACCACCTTTTTCGATCTTCGTCCTTGCAATGCCAAGGCGCTGCCGTTATAGTCTGCCCCGCTTTGAAGACGGACGCGGGATGGAGCAGCATGGTAGCTCGTCGGGCTCATAACCCGAAGGTCGTAGGTTCAAATCCTGCTCCCGCAACCAATTTAAAGCACAATAGTAAAGTAAAACAGATAGATATCGGACGCGGGATGGAGCAGCATGGTAGCTCGTCGGGCTCATAACCCGAAGGTCGTCGGTTCAAATCCGGCTCCCGCAACCACTTTCTATATGTGTTTATAACGAGAAACAGCTCATCGGGCTCGACTCATTATAAACAACAGGCGAAGGTCGTCGGTTCAAATCCGGCTTCGGCAGAAATTCTTAAATGACAGAATTAAAATAGTTATTCATAGCAACAATCGGACGCGGGATGGAGCAGTATGGTAGCTCGTCGGGCTCATAACCCGAAGGTCGTCGGTTCAAATCCGGCTCCCGCAACCAATTCTTAAATGACAGAATTAAAACAGTTATTAACAGCAACAATCGGACGCGGGATGGAGCAGTATGGTAGCTCGTCGGGCTCATAACCCGAAGGTCGTCGGTTCAAATCCGGCTCCCGCAACCACTTTTTTATGTGTTTATAACGAGAAACAGCTTATCGGGCTCAACCCTTTATAAACAACAGGCGAAAGTCGCAGGTTTAAATCCAGCTTCCGAAGCCAATTCTTAGATGACAGAATTCAAACAGTTATTAACAGCAACAATCTGACGCGGGATGGAGCAGTATGGTAGCTCGTCGGGCTCATAACCCGAAGGTCGTCGGTTCAAATCCGGCTCCCGCAACCAATTCTTAGATGACAGAATTCAAACAGTTATTAACAGCATTAATCGGACGCGGGATGGAGCAGTATGGTAGCTCGTCGGGCTCATAACCCGAAGGTCGTCGGTTCAAATCCGGCTCCCGCAACCAATTTAACCAGCATATGCTGGTTTTTTTGTATCTAAAATCAGTAATAACCTTCTTTAAAATCCTTACCAGATCAAAATTCTCCCTCGTCGGACTCAACTCTCTATAAATAGCGATCGAAGATCGTCAGTTCAAATCCACTTCAGCAACAGCATCCGAACTAAAAATTTAACCTGATTAGCTGACATCAATGCGTTTTTTGGATTTCAAATTTCGCCATGAAGGTGTCGGACAATATGACTCCTGCCATAGCACCAAAGGAAACGGTGAAAATCATGATGAAAGGTAGAGGTTTCAAATAAGCGGAAGTGAGAACACCTTGACCGAACCAGTGCAGCAATAGACCAAGGATCATGACGCCAAAAGCGAGCTTATTCGCAGCAAAAAACATCGGAATTTCGAACGCCCACAACGCTTTATTTTCCTTAAATTGAGCGAAACCGAAATAGAGATAAAGCAGTAATGCCACCATAGCGATCGCACAAACGCTGAGTGTATAGCTTAATTGAGATGTCCCAGCCAAGACTTGATAGCCGATACGAATGGCATAAATACCGACACCCAACCAAAGTATCAGTAGTGGCAATAAAATGAGTCCCATTTTTTATCCTTAAAAGTTGAGATAGACACACACTTAGCACCTAAAGCGAGCTCTAAAAATAGGCGCTTAATGCTATCCCAGACCTCAGTTCGTGAAGTGAGCGCTTGAAGTAAGTTCTTAGATTGAGCACTTAGCGTCAGATCCTATAGAAAGTTAGGACTTGGAATGAGCGCTTAGAGTCCATTCTTAAAGTAAATGCCTTAAGCAACCGTTAAAATAGCGCCAAGACCAGCATGCTACTTTATCCGCGCCATATGATACACACTGACAAACTCACCATTTCTAAAGGCAAAATCCTTCGACTCACCTTCAATCACAAAGCCAAACTTTTTATACAGACCAATGGCGGCATGATTATCAGTATAAACTGTTAATTCAATTCGTTTTATATTCATCCATTTATCGGTAAGCTCAAGCATAGCGTTAATCAAGGTGCTGCCAACACCGCGGCCTTGGTAGCTGTCTTTTACCCCCATTCCAAAGGAGGCAACATGCCTACGACGGGGTTGCTCGTACACCTCAAAACCCAACTCGCCGACAATTTCACCTTCAATCTCTGCGACATAGCGACTAATATGATTCGATGTTGCCGCAAGGCGTGACTCCCATTTATCGGTCGATGGCCAAGGGAGTTGTAAGGTACCCGTATAGGCATTTGGGCAGGCATATACGGCTTGAATGGCTGCGGCGTCACCCGTCTCTGCATGCCTAATCGTAATCTTTTCCAATGAGTCCCCTCCATGGTTTTCTAATAAAAAATACCTGTCCGGTTCAACGTACACAAATCTAAACCCACGAATTAGCTTAGGCACAAAGGCGCGAACACTGTGGTGAATCGTAACTTAGCCCGCTCTTATCAAACCGACTTTACGGATGAAGCTCGCATAAGACAAGTATGAAATTTAAAAAACTATTGATAAACCTAGTTTTTATATGGGTAGATATCAATTGAAATGAGGATTGAAGCACAGCGCTATCTCCACGGCCCTATCACCACAACCCAGCCTCGACATCTAGGTTGAAACACTGAGCAAATAAAAACCCGCTCAAGATAGGTTCTTGGCGGGTTTAAGGGATATCGCGACAATTGAGTCGAGTCGAACAGTTCAGCATTTAAATTAAGCTAATATAATCAAACTAACTAAACTGAGTCACTGTGTTCTGTTAAAGCGGTAAACGGCCATTGAATGACAAGGCTAACGTCGTGCTATCCACATATTCAAGCTCGCCACCAACGGGCACGCCGTGGGCGATGCGACTGATCATCACCTTATGGCGTCTGGCCATATCAGCAATAAAATGCGCTGTTGCCTCGCCTTCTACCGTCGGATTGGTCGCTAAAATCAACTCGGCCACATCACCCGAAGCCAAGTGGCGCTCGAGTAACGCTAAACCTAGCTCTTCTGGCCCAACACCATCGAGTGGCGATAAATGACCTAAAAGAACAAAGTAGCGACCGGTGAAATGTCCACCCGCCTCAATGGCTAACACATCGGCCGGCGTTTCCACCACACAAATGGTGGAAGACGTACCGCGTTTATGGCTAGCACAAATCGGACAGAGGGTTTCTTCAGTGTAGGTTCGGCAAGACTGGCAATGACCGACGTCACTCATCGCACTGGACAGCGCACTGGCTAATTTAAGCCCTGCTTTTCTGTCGCGCTCGAGTAACTGAAACGCCATACGTTGCGCCGATTTAGGCCCAACCCCAGGTAAACAACGCAGGGACTGAATTAACTCATCTAACAGTGGACTAAATTTCATCGGCTATCTCAATTAAAATGGCATTTTCATGCCAGGAGGTAATTGCATACCACCAGTGACTTCGGCCATTTTAGTCTTTTGGTTTTCTTCGATTCGACGGGCAGCGTCATTACAAGCCGCAGCAATCAAATCTTCCAGCATTTCTTTGTCGTCTTCCATCAGGCTTGGGTCGATTTCGACTTTACGCACTGTGTGCGCGCCAGTCATGGTGACTTTCACCAAACCTGCACCAGATTCACCCACCATTTCCATACGGGCGATTTCTTCCTGCACTTTGGCCATTTTTTCTTGCATCATCTGGGCCTGTTTCATCAGATTGCCCATACCGCCTTTTCCAAACATAGTCTTTTCTCTTCTATTAGGGTTAGTCGCAAGCATTAACGCGGCTAATCTTACTTAAATAAATGGGATTGGCAATCAATGCCGTTATCTTGTTAATAAACTTATGATCTCGATGCCGAGTTTCTCAGCAGCATCACTATAAATATGCACTTTGCTCTCAAATTTAAACCACAAGGTTACAAATTAACGACGAACATTTTACCCAAGGGCTCGTCAATCATGGTTAACTTGCTGCCTCAGTTAACTCAGGTAACGCTTGTATTTGCTGACTGCGTAAATTCAACAACTCGGGCGGATACACTAAACTGTCGGCATCGAGTTCGGCGCCCATACGTTGGATCAACCATTGCACATTGTCATCATGGATCAGTGATTGATGCGCCTGTTGCAGCAACTCTTGGTGGAAACGTTTACGTAACTCTAAAGGCGTTTCCCGCTGCGCATCGATTCCTATGACCACTTGTACCCGTCTTGGGTTCCCGAGCGCAGCACTTAAGGCTTGCTCGAGCTGTACTATGGCAACATCGGCCGCAAGATGCTTCTGATTTGGCTTAAGCAGCAGCGGCAAAGGATCGCTCTGGGTTTGGCAAACGGAATTAACCGCCAGTTGCCGCACTCGCCCGCCGACCTCTAAACTCGCCATCAACTTGTACCAATGCAAATCTAAGGGATGACCGCTGATCGGAAGTGTACTAAGCGCGACTTCCCTCTCCTGCGTACGTTCAACAGCGCTAGCCGTCTGAGTCAGTGCAGTCTTGCTAGCTGGCGTTACCGCGGTAGCTTGCACTTTCTCTTGATGCCTTGCTTGAGTTTGAAGCGCTTGTGACTTCGAACCTGAATCCTGTTCGGCACTCTGGGAGTCATTACCATCTACCGCATTATTCTGTCCGTCATTGGCAATGTTGCTAGCCTCTAAAGATCCTTGGCCACTGCTGGCAGAGTCATCATTTATATCAGAGCCTTGAGCCATCACAGCATCAGCGATATTAGTATTGCCGCTATCAACCTGAGTCGTTTCGATAAGCTCAGCTGTTGACGCTACTTCTGGCGCAGCCTCCCAAGGTGGACGATCATATGCTGCCGGTTTGACTGGATCAGCTGGGACAGAACTAGATGCGCTTGCAACCAAAGGCACTGATTGATGCAGAGCAATGGGCTCAAGATCTAAATCAAAATCATCATCGAAATCTATTGTTAAATCGGGGTCTAAATCAGCGGCGGGATCGACAGATAATGACGCACTTGTCTGACTTGCATCACTTTTACTGGCAGGTTTTGATAAATTGATCCCATTGGCTTTACTGTTTGGTGTCTTTAATTTTGAGTCCAGTGACGACTTTTTTTCATCACCGTCCTTAACACTTAAGGCATCAAGATCTGATAACAGTGAATCCCGCGCCGCCAACACCGCCGAGAGAATATCATCATCGGCTAAGGATGCGGAGGCTGGTGTTGGAATTGAAATTGGAGTTGGTGTCTGAGGAGACACTTGAGCCATTACTACTGACTGACTATCAACTGAGCCTTGCATGCCTACAGCACTTTGGATACTTGCTGCGCTTTGAACATCAGCAGAATGTTGAACACTATCTGAGTGTTGAACATTAGCTGAGTGTTGAACATCATCAGGCACAGCATGAGAGTCAAAGCTGTGATGAAAATCATCGTCATTGTAAGAGCCGGAGGAGAATTCAACATAAGCATCTTGATAGGAATCGAGCGGTGCTGACTCTTGGGCATAAGCTCCCATCGCTGGATATGAATGCTCGGCTTCAGTTCCATAGGGACTATGTTCATCAAGCCCATTTTGCTCAAGCGTGTTGTTAGCGGTGGGATTGTTATCCAGTGTGTTCTCAGCTGCGCTGTTGTTAACAGCAGGTGTTGAATCAACAAGCGTTTCAGCCATAGCTGGATTAACAATACTCGACTCGGCAGTTGCCCCAATTAATTCAGGAACTTCACTATTATGAGCATCAAGACTGGCAACCGATGCTTCAATGTCAGCAACGGGTTCAGAAATGTGTATAGAAGGCGCTTGAGCGGTTGATACTGTTTGAGTTTGAGGCTCTACCTCAGCATTAACTGTGTAAGCGTTTAAGCTGTCAGCGTTAAATCCCTGACTCTGCGCCTGACTTAGAATCACCGCCTGTTCGGCAATTAATGCCGCATCCGCTTCGAGCTCAGCATCAAGCGCCTGCTCTACAGTATCTGCTGGCTCAATTGACGCTTCAGCCGTTGTAACGGCGGCCGCTTGCGCGGTTTCAACATGCTGGTTAGCACTAGTTAGCTCAATTAATGCTGTTTTTTTTTCAGCAGGCACTGTTTGAGTGGTATGCGGTTCAGTGCTATGTGGTTCAGCAGTATGTGTTTCAGCAAACTGTTGTTCATTTACATGAGGAGCTTGCACAGCAGCAGTTACCGCAACGGGCGTTTGCCCTTCGGGTAAACGGATCTCTGCGACCGCATCTGGCTGCCAACGCTTTACCGGCTTTTCTGGCACAAATGCGACAGCGCGTAACAGCGCCATCTCAAGACCCGATTTAGGGTCTGGTGCATGGGGTAAATCTTTGCGGCCCGTTAATAAAATCTGATAATAAAGCTGCACTTGCTCCGGCGTAAGCTGCTCGGCAAAGGCGCGAATTTGCGCGCTATACAAAGATTGCTGCGCGGCCGCGGGGGCAAATTGGGTCAAGGTAATTTGATGTAACAGTTCAAGTAAACTGCGCAGTACTTCTTGGGCATCGGCGCCGTACGCAAGCACTTGGGCACACGTATGCATTAACACGCCAATATCGGCATCGGTTAAGGCTTTAAGCAAGGCAACCACATGCTGCTCATCAATACTGCCCAGCATAGTTTGCACTTGAGTGAGCATCACATTGCCGCCACCAAAGGCAATCGCTTGATCGGTCAAACTCAAGGCATCACGCATACTGCCATTGGCGGCTTTGGCAAGAAGCTTTAGGGCTTCAGCCTCAAAGGGAAGCTGCTCTTGGGTCAAGATATGATTGAGCTGAGTGCTAATTTCGCCTTGGGTCAGGCTTTTTAAATTGAATTGCAAACAACGGGATAACACAGTCACGGGCAGTTTCTGTGGATCAGTTGTCGCCAAAAGAAATTTAACGTGTTCGGGGGGTTCTTCTAAGGTTTTGAGCAGTGCGTTAAAACTGCTGCGTGACAGCATATGCACTTCGTCGATGAGATAAACCTTAAAACGGCCACGGGTCGGACGATACTGCACATTGTCTAACAGCTCACGGGTGTCATCGACCTTAGTGCGGGACGCGGCATCGACTTCAATTAAATCGACAAAACGGCCTTGAGCGATTTCCACGCAGCTGCCGCAAGCACCACAGGGAGTCGCTGTCACGCCTTGTTCGCAATTTAAGCCTTTGGCAAAGAGTCGCGCCAAGCTGGTTTTACCGACACCGCGCGTTCCCGTAAACAGGTATGCATGATGTAAGCGCTGCTGGCTTAACGCATTGGTCAAGGCATGCAAAACATGGCTTTGGCCAACCATTTGATCAAATGTGGCAGGGCGCCATTTTCTGGCTAACACCTGATATGACATGGAACTCCCCAGAGTATGTGATACAAGAGCGGGAGCATGCGCCCCGAGAACTTTGAAAGATAACATGCCATGATTTGACATGCCATCAAACTATCCCAAGGCGCCTTTAGCTGCAGATTTATTCGCCTTCAAACTCACAAAGTTTAACCAACTCAAGCCCTAAAGCGGTTAAACGTGCTTCACCACCTAAATCAGGTAATGAGATCACAAAGGCCGCATGTTTAACTTCACCGCCCAGTTGGCGAATGAGTTTAACGGTCGCTTCAATAGTACCGCCAGTCGCGAGTAAATCGTCAACGACTAGCACTTTGTCATTTGGATTAATCGCATCGGTATGAATTTCTAGGCTATCGTGACCGTATTCCAGTTCATAGCTTTGGCTGATAGTCGCACGCGGTAATTTACCCGGTTTACGCACAGGCACAAAACCCACACCCAATTCTAAAGCCAGCGGCGCGCCGAACAAGAAACCACGAGCCTCAGTGCCCACAATTTTGGTAAAGCCTTGGCCACGATAATGTTCAACTAACAAGTCGATGGTCGCTTTATAGGCGGCTGCATTCTCAAGCAAACTGGTGACATCTCGAAATAAAATCCCTTCCTTAGGATAATTAGGAATCGTTTTAATGCTTTGCTTTATCAAGGATAAGGTTTCTGTATTCATAGCCATCATATTTACTTAATAAGTTACTTAATCAATTCACCAACCTAGCGTTGGCGGTATAAAACAAAACGTCCACACTGGGTGGACGCATTGTCGAAAGTCGGACAAAGCTTATGCCGCTTTAGTTTTAGTTGCAACAATCACAACGCACAAGTGATGGAAAGGTTATCAATTTGTGCCTTAGATCAAACCCTGTCGGCACAGTGTTACATCCCCTCACCCATGACGCGGCGAAAACGATTTGCCACACATTGAATCCATAGTGTCGCTCAATCATCCCTCTATTTCAGGGATCCCTTTGAGATACCAGAGTAAGACGAGTGCCATCACGAGCAGCAAACCTTTTACCCAAACGATAGGCACCACAATAATGCTGACACTAAAACTCAGCGCGCTGACGACCATGGCTTTGCGTTTCAACCCCTTACGCATTGCTCGCTGCTCTTGCCACTGGGTTAAGGCATCGGCAAACCAAGGATGAGTCATCAACCAATGGTGTAAACGTTCACTGGAGCGGGCAAAGCAAAAAGCGGCAAGCAAGATAAACGGCACGGTCGGTAGCAAAGGCAGCACAATACCGAGTAAACCCAAGGCTAACGCGGTTAAACCTAACAATAAAAATAATCCGCGCTTTAATACCATCGATTTACTTACCCTTTATCGGAAAAACAAAAGCCACTCTAAGAGTGGCCAATAGTCTATGCGCTCGAGATTAACGCTCGCTTAAATTAGACCTAAGTGCTTTAACCAAGACAGGCTTGCTGGCAGAGTCGGCAACAGTAAAACTAAAATAAAACCAATAAAATACAAAAAATTAAATGGGTCTTTGAACGGCTGACTACTCATTACAGCTCCTCTAGTATGTGCAAGTATAAGTGCGCAGGAATCGTACAGTGATTGAGATCACAAAACGGCCGACATTGTAGCGGTTTGTCAAATTAATAAAAACCCTCTAACTGTAGGGTTATTGCATTTATTTCGGCAAGAATCCCCACCTTAAGACTGACGACCGCGCACTATCCCTTTGGCCACTAATTGCTCGAGTAACTGAGTACAACCTTGCGCAATAATCTCTGGCGCCATTTTAGGGTAAGTGATTGTTAACCAATCAAGTATCTCTTTAAAGCTCGCTTGGCCTTGAGCTTGAAGAAATGCCAGCACCTGTGCACTTAAGGGATTTAACTGTAGGAAACACACTTCGCAATCGGCATCTTGATAGAGACAAAAAAACACTGGCGTATCGAGTTGTTGCTGCGGACGATAATCATGACGAATGTGCTGCACCTCAAAATGATACTGCGCCACCCTCGCCGTCTTCGATAAACATAAGGCCTGCATCGGAATTTGCGCTGGGCTAAGTTGAGATTCATCCCCACTCGCCTGTGCAACCGCAACAGCTAACTCTAGCCATTCATAGTGGGCTAATTCGAGCATAAAAACAGGATCATTTGCCGTGGGCTGATATTCTTGCTGTAAAAAATCTAAAAACTCGCCTGCAATGTCGATAAAAATCGGCGATTGGCAATCATGTTGACTAAAAAAGCTTTGCACTAATGCCAACCACTCTTCCTCAGAATACAAACTTTTCAGCACGGGAAAGCCATTCGACACAAATCCCAGCACATTATTGAAAAATAACTCGCGGTAAACCTGCATGCGCCGGACATCAGTATCCGCGGGCAATGGCCGAGACGGATCGCGGATATAATCGATAAAGGATTGCTGCACTTGCTTAAAATCCATTAGGCGATCCTCTTTACAACATGAGAGCGATTTTGAATATGGAAGCTGGGCGCCGCCGCTTGATAAGCGTGGATTTGATTTAGCTCGAGCAACAATTCAGCAGTTGTAGGCACATTAAAGTCACGCTCAAGCAAAGTCGGCTTTACCCCATGTAAGGCATAGCAACGTTGCAACAGTGCCCAAACGGGATCGTTAATGGCGGCGCCATGGGTGTCGATGAGTAAATCTTCAGCTTGCTTGTAGTGCCCAGCGATATGCAGATAAGCGATACGCTCCGTCGGCATGGCCTGTAAAAAGGTATCTGCATCGTATTGATGATTTATCGAGTTCACATAGATATTGTTCACATCGAGTAGCAGCTTACAATCGGCTTCTTGCAGCACAGCATTGACGAATTCAAGTTCGCTCATGTGCGCGCCGGGGGCGGCATAAAATGACACATTTTCTAAAATGAGTGGCCGCTCTAAAATATCTTCGACTTGCTTCACCCGCGCCGCCACATGTTTTACCGCTGCGTCGGTAAAAGGGATCGGCATGAGATCGTATAAGTGACCTTGGCCTGAGCAATAACTTAAGTGTTCGGAATAGACTTGGATTTGGTGTAAATCCATAAAGGTTTTGATGTTTTTTACAAACGCGAGATCTAAGGGCTCGGGGCTACCAATCGATAAGCTCAAACCGTGGCAATAGAAAGTATGTTGCTCGGTCAGTTCACGAAATTGACGGCCAAACTTACCGCCTAAGGTCATCCAGTTTTCTGGTGCCACTTCAAAAAAATTAATCGCTTCTGGCACCGATTCACAAAACTCACTGAGCATTTCTCGCCGTAAGCCCAGCCCTACCTGTGCCGCATTTTTTTGATCATTCATAGAACCTCACGAACGCTTGCTGTCATCGCTTTAGGATAAAACAAAAGAGACCAGCGCGGGCTGGCCTCTTAAGACTCAATAACCCCCATCACTGCGGGATCAGTACAGTCGGATTTATTTCATTTCTTTTTTAACGGCTTCAGCTTTAGCGTCAACTTTCTCAGCGGTTTTCTTCATATCCGCGCCACATTTCGCTTCACCACACTTACCTTCGTGTGCTTTCGCCATCGCGGCTTTTTTAACATCGGCACCGCATTTCGCTTCGCCACACTTGCCTTCATGGGCTTTATCTGCAGCCGCTTTTTTCATCTCGGCGCCACATTTAGCTTCACCACATTTGCCTTCTTTGGCTTTTTCAGCGGCAGCTTTCTTCATATCTGCGCCGCATTTGGCTTCACCACATTTGCCTTCTGAGCCGACAATTTGATAACCCGCATCCATTGCTTCAAAACCAAACGGGTTGGTTTGGGCATCGACAGCAAAAGCTGAACTCATGACGACTGAACCTAAGGCTACTGCAACTGCTGTTTTTTTAACTGAATTCATAAATAATCCCTTCTTGTTTATTGAGTAATGTTGACCAACAACAGTAGAAGTAGCTGGCTTACTGCAAAAGACCTGCCCTGTTTCAATTCTATTGCAAAAAAATATCACTAAATCACAGAAATGGTCAAAATATCCTGCTAGGACAATCAGTTTAGCGTGGATTTTATTTATGAGTGCGCCTATTAATCCGCATTCACTCAGCCACTTTGTAACTTAAGGCCGATAAGGTAGAATGCTCGCCCTTTGCAAATAGATATGGGTTTACTGCAGTGCGTGTGATTTTGGCTCCAATGGAAGGCGTAGTAGACGCTTTGATGCGTGACATTCTATCGACCATCAATCCCTACGATTTGCTCGTCACCGAATTTGTGCGTGTGGTAGACCAACTGCTGCCTGAAAAAGTCTTTCTCAAACTTTGTCCTGAGCTGCTCAACAACGGCAATACCCCTTCGGGTACGCCAGTGCGAGTGCAGTTACTCGGCCAAGAGCCCCAATGTATGGGCGAAAATGCCCTGCGGGCGATTGAACTCGGTTCACACGGTGTCGATGCCAACTTTGGCTGTCCGGCTAAAATAGTTAACCGCAGTAAAGGTGGCGCCGTATTACTGCAATATCCTGAGAGTGTGCACGATATTGTCAAAGCCATGCGTCAAGCGGTACCGAAAGAACATGCCGTGACCGCTAAAATACGTTTGGGCTACGAAGATAAGTCACTGTTCATGGAAAATGCTATCGCAGTGTATGAAGCCGGAGCAACTGAGCTTGCCATCCATGCGCGCAGTAAAGTCGACGGCTACAGACCGCCCGCCTACTGGGAATACATCACAGAAGTACGCAAACGTTTGCCTATCCCGGTGATCGCCAACGGCGAGATTTGGAACAGCGATGATGCTAAGCGATGTATCGAAGTCACCGGCTGCGACAGTATTATGATCGGCCGCGGGGCGATTTCATTGCCGAACTTGGCCGATACCATCAAGACAGGTGCAACCCCTTATACTTGGGCGCAAACCTTAGGGCTGATGCTCAGTTATACCCAAAGGGAACTCAATGGCCGTAAGAGCGACTATTATCCCGCCCGAATCAAACAGTGGTTTACCTATCTCAATCGTCAATATCCCGAAGCCGATACCTTGTTCAGAGAGCTGCGCGTGTTTAAAACCACAGAAGAAATCGTCGCGGTATTAGAAGCTGCACAGCGAAACTTAGGTAACGAATCATAGAAGAGTGAGCAACCACAGAACGACGGCCAACCATAAAACTGTTAGAAATAGAGATTCAATGCGCGGCAATGTGAGCCATGAAAGGGACTTCGCCATAGCACACATAATGCGATAGGAATGAAGTACTTTTTCGATTTTTAACGGCGAAAAACCTAAAATGTGGCAGATACTTGATCTTTATCATAGTCGTTGGTAGTGGAACTATTAGACTGGACGCCTAGAGTCAAATGAAATAGGCGATTTTACGTGAGCACCACCCATATCAGACATGAATTGTCAGAGCTTGAAGCTAATCTAAGGAAAGAAATCGGCGCGCTCCCTCCGTTCCTCGAAGCCATAGGGGAGCATTATGCTAGCCTGAGTCTGGCAGAATTAATTGATAAATTGGCGCAAACGCCACTGGCCGATCACCCGCTATTTTGCCAGCTGAATAAACTTGATGCCGCCTTTTGTCAGCTCGACTTAGGTCTCTACGGCCTTTGCTCCGACTGCGAAGCGGAAATCGAAACCGAACGCTTAAGCCAAGATCCCACAGAACAACGCTGCGCCTCCTGCGCCGAACATTATCAACACGAACACCGCCACGAGCTGCGCCTCACCCATTGATAGCACTGATTCGATATCCGGTAAACGGCCTGATAAGTAGGCAAAAAATAAGCAAAAAAAACCTCCGCAAGCGGAGGTTTGAGTTATCCAGGGAGGGCGGACAACCTAAAACTTCTGGTTTATTCTCAGGTAATACGTTCTACCTAGCACATCATATAAACCCACATTCACATCGCGATAATCGGCGTAGGTGTAATAGTTTGGTGTTTCAGCATCAAACACATTATTCACCCCTACTGTGATAGAGCCGTTATAAGCATGGGTATAACCAAATTGGATATTGTGTTTAAAGTAATTATCGTAATCGACATAACGGTCGGTTTTTTCTAACTCGTTGAAATAACTTGCTGATTGACTACCAATATAGACGACTGTCCATGCGGCAGAGAAATCATCGTATTTCCAACTTGTCGCAAAATTACCGCGCCAATCGGGTGAGTCTGTTGTTCCTGCGTAATCGATCATCTCTGATTCGGCATTATCCTGCTTCTTAAAATCAAGCACGTGAGTCAAATCCAGTTTGAAATTGAAATCACCAAAACCTGTCTCTAAGTTATAAGCCGTTACAAAATCGATACCTGAGGTCTCAACTGTGGCTAAATTACGTATTCCCGCCTCAATATACTCAATCTTGCCATCTGGACCACGTGTCACATAGGGAGAAGATCCATTCTTGATTTCATCGCGCAGGATATCATCTACATCAATCGACTCAATTTTGTTGTCGTAGGTGATTGAGTAATAAGATAACTCCAAGTTCCATGCATCAGTGACATTCCAAACGCCACCAAAAGTTAACGAGTTACCCTCTTCAGCCTCTAAGTTTGGGTTACCACCAAACCAAGTTTTATGTTGGTTATTGGTGGCGCAATATATGGCATCCACATTACCGGGTTCATTACACCATAAAGAGTCAACGCTCTTCTCAAAACTCAAAGATTGAGACGAGAACATTTCACTCATATTCGGCGCGCGGAATGAGTCACCATAGCTAGCACGCAGTAATATCGTGTCTATAGGACGCCAGCTTAAACCAAACTTAGGCACCACGGCATCGAAGGTCGATGAGTTAACCACCTCCCCTTGAGGCCCTGTGAGGGTTCCTTCCTGCTCATAGCGCTCATAACGTACTGCGGCAGAGAACTCAACGTTGGCAGGTAAGCCAACTTGGAGTTCCAAATAAGCGGCGCTACGGTCACGCGTGGCGTCCACATCATCACCACCCGAACCGCCGGAGATAATACCCGCGGCCGATTCTGGATCACTGGTTTGCTTAAACTTGATCATTTCATATTCAAGACCGCCAACCATAGCGACCGAAAAATCACCGTCATCGAGTAGTAAGGTCGAAGCAAGACCATCCAATTGAGTACTTTCAAATTTACCCTGATAAACCCCAGTATGTGCAGCTTTGCGATACAGATCTGTCATCTGTTGGTCCCACTGCTCATAACTCATGCCAGAGGTATTGAAAATATCATATTGCTCTGAATCTATTTCTTGCTGAATAATATTGTCATTCAGTAAATTGTAGTTAAAACTGTTTGTTGTTGAGGTCGCATGCTGGGCATTTAATTCCCAGTCGATACCATTACCGGAATCTATTGTGCCAACAAAGCCACCAAGAATATCAAAATTGTTGGTTTCAGTTAATGTATCTCGCTCGCCAAGTTGTGCGCCTCGCATAGAAATCACTAATTCTTCACCAACTGGGTTGTACTTATTATCGGCACTCATCACAGGGGTATTAGTTGATACTGGCGTACCGGCATAACGGGTTTCAGTTTCAGCTAATGAAGCAGAAGCTCGGCCTCGGAATTTTATATTTTCTGAAATCTCATAGGAGAAATTAGATAACAGCGAATTACGAGTTTGATCGCCAAATAGCTTAGTGACATTACCATGATTATATAAACAACGACCATCACCTGAGTCTATGGTATTTTCCGTTTTTTCACATATATCTGAATTACTATACCAGCTACCATTGCCTGGTCCATATTTACCGTTTGGTACTGAGCTATATCCGCTATAGGCGTTATAACTTGAATCATCCATTCGCCAAATATCACGGTCCATTACCGCTTTTGTATCATAATATTCATAGGTGAGAGTGATATTGCCTTTATCGGTATTAAAGCCAGTTGCAAGCGATAGACGGTTAGCATCGCCCCCTTCTACGCTTGGTTGCTCTGTACTGTAATCAAGCTGAAAACCTTCAAACTCTTTCTTAGTGATAATGTTTATCACGCCCGCAACCGCATCGGAACCATAGACTGCTGAAGCGCCATCCCGCAGGATTTCAATACGCTCCACGATAGCCATAGGGATAGAAGATGTATCTGCCACTGAGCCAGAGCTCGAACTCGTCCCTGGCATACGGCGTCCGTCTAATAACACTAAGGTCGCAGACGATCCTAGACCGCGTAAATTGACATTGCTGGTTGAGCTTGCACCAGAGCCATAACCTGAAATACCACGCCAAGAACCAAAGCTGTTTATCGCAGAGTTATTCAATACGTCAGCAACGGTCTTTTCACCTGTCATGGCAATATCCGCGGCATTAATGACTGTCACGGGTGAAACAGTTTCCATATCAACTTGTTTAATACGAGAACCCGTTACTTCAATGCGTTCAACTTTCGTATTTTCTTCTGCTGCATTTCCCATTGCAGAAAAGCCTAATCCAGAAAAAACCACACTGCTTGTCGCCACTGTAATTAAACTAGCACGAACGGCTTTGGCCGTTAAACTTAAATAGCGCATTAATCTCTCCTTGAGGTAAACAAAACCTTTGTTTGTTATTTTTATATTTAGCCAGCGAACTCTATTTCGCTGTAGGAATAATGTTAATGCGCAACATTTAAGTCAACCATTAAAACAAGTTAATTCAAAAATAAAACAAATTGATACACGATAAAGACATAATACCTAAAATTATGATATAGAATAATGGATATACATCATGCAGTTAATGGATTTTGACTAGTTAAATATATTAAATAAGCAACTTGATACAATAAAACCCAATTGTTAACTAAAACCACCCTGAGAAATTAAAAGTCACAGATGAATAAAAATGTATCAAAAATAAAACGCTGAATATTAATTTACACTTAATTTAATATTAATTAGTAATAAAAAATGCCACTCAATTGAGTGGCATTTATATTTAAACACTGAGTAGTGATTGATTACTTAAAGTTGACAACCTTCAACACTGTTTGAGTTTTCATAAACGATATCGCCTATCGGACTGTAGTCAGCAGCTTTAATCGCTTGTTTCTCTTTCAAGAAAGAATAGAGTAAATCAGCATCAACAAAACCCGTTTGAATTGGGCTTTCTAGCTTAGGATAACCGTCACCACCTGCAGCGTTAAAGCTAGGTACAGTGAACTTATAAGTTCCTGTTGGGCTGAAGTTCTCACCATTAATCACACTGATATTGGCAGTCTTAGCCGTACAGTCAATGGTCATTTTCACGCCCGTGATTTGTGCATAACCACCTGAACCAATTTGAAGACTAGCTACTGCGCCTAAATAAGCCGCAACTTCAGTGCCTGTCATTTCGTTCAGAGTCACCATGTTACCGAATGGCTGAACAGTCAGCACGTCACGGTAAGTGATATTACCAGGCTGAATAGAGGCACGTACACCGCCCGAGTTCATCACGCCAAAATCGGCTTTGACTTTATCACTTTGTGCCATCGCTAACATACGGCCTAAGTTAGTTTGCTTGTTACGCACGTTTGCACGCTCGCCATCTAACAGGGCATCCGTTGTTGCTATGACTTCGTCTAACTTAGCTTGACCTTTCTCTTGGTAGTAAGACAGCAGCTCTTTTAACTCAGCATCAGGTTCAATCTTAGTACCAGCTAAATCAGCTGTCTTCTTGCCTGCGTCATCCAATTTACGCATATTCACAGGCACAAGCTTGTAGCTTGCTAAATGAAGTTCACCGTTAAAGTATTCAAAATCTGCACGGCCAACATATTTACCCCATTCATGGGCTTGCATGATCCAAGTACCATTTTGTTTATCTGGAGCACATTCATCGCCTGGTTTGAAGTCAGCGTAGGCTTTGTTGTCAGTACCCGGTTCCATACACACTGGGTTTTGTGAATGACCACCAATAACCACTTGCAGATCGCCTTCTTTCAGTGCGCGAGCCATAGCCACGTCACCAGGGGCGTTACTACCGTTATGGCCGTCAGCATAGTGACCCATGTGCGTGGTAGCGAAAATAATATCGGCCGCTTTGGCGTCTTTAATTTCTTTAATCACTTTAGCGACTTCAGTCTTTGGATCGGTGAACTCCAGGCCACTGATGAATTCTGGATTACCAATCTTAGCCGTATCTTCGGTCGTTAAACCTATTACAGCCACTTTCAGACCGTTTATGTCGAATACCTTATAGGCATCAAAGTAACGTTCCCCTAGATTGCCATCTGCATCTTTATGGTAAATATTCGCCGCTAACATAGGGAATTCCGCAAGGCGGCGCTGCATATCAACAACGGATAATGGATTATCAAACTCATGGTTACCAACAGCCATAGCGTCGTAACCAATTTTATTCATACCCGTGAAATCTGGGATCGCATCTTGTAGATCCGATTCTGGCACGCCAGTATTAATGTCGCCACCAGACAGCAATAATGTTTGACCACCATTCTTACTGACTTCTGCACGAATGCTGTCAATTAAGGTTTTACGCGCAGCCATACCATATTCGCCGTCACTGTTTTCCCAGAAACGGCCATGGTTGTCATTGGTGTGTAAAACGGTAAATGTTGTGCAAGCGCTTCCCGCTTCAGCACACGTTGTTGGGACTTTATCGTCATCACTATTATTACAACCCGCAAGCGCAGCGACAACAGCAGTTGCAACTAGTCCTTTAATAAGCATATGTCTCATTACATCAACCCCTTGATTTTAATTATTTTATCATAGAAAGATTGCCGTGAACTCCATCAAGTTCAGCGTCACGGATAATAACAAAGAATAAAGATAAATTGTGTCATTTTTATTAAAAACTTGACATTTATAGGGGAATTCGCGGGCGTTTTAAGACAGATTTGTTTCATATAAAAAATAAGCTGAATGACTGATTTCTATATATTTAGAGAATTAAAAATAAAAATGAAATAAATGAATTTAAATCGTTCAGTATAAATGACTTAGAAAAAATTACAGAAAACAGTGATTGTTCCCATAAAAAAACAAGCATGGGCAATTTTCAATTTACCG
Organism: Shewanella sp. DAU305; assembly: GCF_026802235.1. Taxonomy (NCBI): domain Bacteria; kingdom Pseudomonadati; phylum Pseudomonadota; class Gammaproteobacteria; order Alteromonadales; family Shewanellaceae; genus Shewanella; species Shewanella sp. DAU305. The sequence goes on along the minus strand of NZ_CP113808.1, from coordinate 2,440,977 downwards.
CATGCTGTTTTTATCAGCAATTAGACTTCTCTACATTTCAAATCGCTGTAATAACCACTTAGAAATCTCGTTTAACTGCGCAGGGATCACTGAATGCGGCATAGGATAAGTCTGCCACACAACATTATAACCGCCCGTAATTAAGGCTTCTTTGGCTAATGTTCCAGCGGATAGTGGCACTACATCATCCTGTAGACCGTGTTGCTGTAATATGGGTGTATTACGATTCGCTGCGCTTAATTCAGCGGGTAATACATCGCCCGTAGGTAAATAGCAAGACAGCGCCATAATCCCTGCAAGTTGCTCGGGGAAACGCAGTCCAGAGAATAAACTCATGACTCCGCCCTGACTGAATCCTGCTAATACGATACGCTCGCTCGCAATACCCGCCGCGATTTGTTCGTTAATTAATGCAGCAACCCTTTTCTCCGACTCAAGCACGCCTTGCATATCAGCTCTGTCGTGCAAATCCATGCTTTTAATATCGTACCAAGCGCGCATGACGTAGCCGCCATTGATGGTCACGGCTTGCTCCGGTGCATGGGGGAAAATAAACCGGATAGCATGATCGGCAGGTAAGCCTAATGCAGGCACTACGGGGGCAAATCCGGCACCCGAATCCCCTAATCCATGTAACCAAATGACCACGGCGGTAGCAGGTGTCTTAGGTTCGACAACAATACGCTCAAGAGAAACTGACATACTAAAAAATCCCTAATTCGATATTAAACACTCATCAACTAAAAACTGATGATAAATCTATACGTTAACCACTATGCACTATGCACTATGCACTATGCACTATGCACTATGCACTATGCACTATGCAGGCGTACTTTATTCCGCGTCCATTCCCAGCACATCTTGAATCGCCCGTAACTGGGCATTTGAGTCCAACACTAAGCTCCAACGCACACCGCCACCATCGGCGATTAACATAGGTGGCTGACGTCTTAAACCGATATCCTCTGCGCTTGCTTGCAGTACGATACTGGCAACATTGAGCCGCACTTGCACTTCGAACTCAGTGACGATTAACTTACCCTGCGAAAAATCTAACACCATTTTGATAACCGCCCTATGTGAAAACGCCGACATCATAGCAAACTTGTGGTCTTTTACCGATGGCATTTCCTTGCCGGCATCCAAGCCATTAAAGTTTGATTACATTTGAGCTAACAGTGAGATAACAAATCCACTGGATTATCAGGTAAACTTTTGCCCTATATAGATAGAGCCGATAGAAAACCAAGCAGCATTGATGCTGTTATCGGCCCAAACTCGAACTAAAATACTTCATCATTAGGCTGTTAAATAATGCTTTCACTTCGCCGTACCGTCCTGAGCAGTGCCCTACTTTTTGCGCTGCAACTCCTTTCTAGCACTGATGCCAATAGCGCTCCAAATACGTTAGCCGCTGAGCCGACTGCCACTGTTGTACAAGCACTGACGCAGCAGAACCAAGATGCACTGACCTACGCCAATTACACTGAAGTCAGCGTGAGTCATGTGGAGCTAGCCCTTGCTATCGATTTTAAGCAAAACCGCTTATCCGGTGAAGCCACCCTCGATTTAGCTTGGCATAAGCCGGGGAAACAACTCATCTTAGATACCCGAGATCTGACGATTACCAGCGTGACGGCTTTAAATTCAACTGGGAAATGGCAAAGCCTGCCCTTCACCTTAGCCAAAGCGGACGCTGTAAAAGGTGCGGCGCTGACCATCAAACTTGCCGATGAAGATACCCAAAAAGTTAAAATAAAGTACCACACGTCGAATAATCCATCCGGTATTCAATGGTTAACTCCTGAGCAAACCCAAGGTAAACAGTTACCTTTTATGTTCAGTCAGAGTCAGGCGATTCATGCTCGCAGCTGGATCCCACTACAAGATACCCCTGCCGTGCGCCAAACCTATAGCGCAACGATTACTGCCGATAAAGCCATTACTGTGGTCATGAGTGCCGATCGTAAAACCCTGTCGAGCACGCAGACCCAATTCACTATGCCGCAGGCGATCCCAGCTTATTTAATCGCCATCGCAGCCGGGCATTTAAAGTTCGCCCCTTTAGATAACATCTCGGGCATTTGGGCTGAGCCAGAAATCCTCGACAAAGCCAGCAAGGAATTTGCCGACACGCCGGAGATGATCAAAATCGCCGCTAAACGTTACGGCGATTACCGTTGGGGACGTTATGACTTGCTTATTTTGCCGCCAAGCTTCCCCTTCGGCGGGATGGAAAATCCTCGGCTTTCGTTTATTACGCCAACGGTGATCGCGGGTGACAAAAGTTTAGTGAGTCTGATTGCCCACGAACTTGCTCACTCGTGGTCGGGTAACTTGGTGACCAACGCCACTTGGCGCGATCTCTGGCTTAATGAAGGTTTTACTACCTATGTAGAGAACCGCATCATGGAAGATCTCTACGGCCGCGACCGAGCGCTGATGGAGCAAACCATAGGCTATTCAGAGCTGCTTGCCGAGCTTGCAGAGCTCACGCCTGGTGATTCAGTGTTGCATGTGGATCTTGGAAAGCGCTCACCCGACGAGGCCTTCAGCGGTGTCCCTTATGTGAAAGGCCAGTTGTTTTTAATCTTTTTAGAGCAGAAATTTGGCCGCGAACGCTTCGATGCTTTTGTGAAAAGCTACTTCAATCATTTTGCATTTCAAAGCATTACCACGGCGCAGTTCCGTGAGTATTTATCTTTGAATCTATTAAACAAATATCCCAATGTTGTCAGTGAGACCGAAGTGGATACTTGGATTGAAGGTCAAGGTTTGCCGTCATTTTTAGTGCCGCCCAATTCCCACGCCTTCGATGATATCGATGCCCAAAGACAAACTTGGCTCGACGGAAAACTTAGTGCAAGCGAGTTGAAAACCAGCACTTGGACAGTGCACCAGTGGTTAAGGTTTATCAATGAAATGCCAAGAGTTAATCTTGACCAAGCCAAGCTTGCTGAGCTAGACAAGGCGTTCCATTTTACGGGCACTGGCAACAGTGAAATCGCTTTTGCATGGTATTCACTCGCCCTAGACAACGGCTATTACGCGGTACTACCTGCTTTAAAACAGCACTTGACCCATATTGGTCGCATGCGCTTAATCGTGCCGTTATATCAAAAGCTTGCAAGCACAGATCAATACGACTGGGCCAAGAGTGTCTATCTCAAGGCCCGTAACGGCTACCATCCACAGACCCAAGCAAGCCTAGATATGATGTTTGCCGACAAACCACTCGAGCATGAACACAGCCATTAGCCAGATAAAGAGCCATTGGCGGTTACGATAACCATCAAGCCATCTGCACCATAAAAACAAAAAAGCCCAAACCTAGGTTTGGGCTTTTGCTATTCAATCTTTAGCCACGATTCATTCAACTCATACTGAACTTATATTCATCTCACATTGAGTCAGATAAAAGCCAAGTGCGAAGCCGAACCCGAAGCCTAAAGATTAGTGGTGATGACCACCAGCGCCATGGGCATGGCCGTGGGCGATTTCTTCATCACTAGCGTCACGGGCACCCACGACTTCGATATCAAATGTCAGTTCGCGGCCCGCTAATGGATGGTTGACATCCACAGTCGCCATAAACTTACCCACTTTAACGATAGTCACTTGGCGTTGACCTTGGTCAGTATTGACCACAGCAGTCATACCCGGTTTCCACGCAGTCGCGCCCAATAAGTGCTTAACCGACACACGTTGGTGCGCATCAGCATCCGCTACGCGCTCACCGTATGTTTCGGCAGCAGGTAAAGTCACAGTGAACTTTTCACCGATGGCTTTACCATTGATCGCGTTTTCTACACCTGGCATCATGTTGTCATGACCGTGTAAATAGGCAATCGGATCGCGACCTTCGTTCGTCTCGATCACTTCGCCTTTCTCGTCACGCAGCGTGTAGTTAAACTGCACAACCATATCGTCTTTAATGCTCATCGAATATCCTTTGATTTTCTTCGATTTCAATTGTGGGCCGAGCTTAACAAAACTGAGCTTTTCACTCCACTTTTTTATCCGGCCTAAAAGCGCTCAAAACCCGCAGCGAGCGCTCTTTGGCTACAGTGATAACCCTAAAGCGCTAAACACCTCAGGGCTTGGGAAGCCATCGGCAATCATCTGTTTGCTCCGTTGAAAGGCTTGCAGCCCTGCCACAGAGTTACGCCCCAACACACCATCTGGCTTGCCAACATCAAATCCGGCCTCATTCAGTTTTGCTTGCAGTTGCTTAACTTGCTCGCGACTTAAGCGTGGCTGTTCTGGCGGGCTCACTGTCAAAGGTAAGCCACCATTAATGCGATCGGCTAGATGCCCAACTGTGATGGCATAATACTCGGAGCGATTCCAACGCATGATCACATTGAAGTTCTCATAGCCTAAAAAGGCAGGCCCTATATGGCCTGAAGGCAAATACAACGCGGCTTGAATATCCACGGCGGGCAAAGGTTGACCATTCGCTTGCGTGACATTGAGCGCAGCCCATTCCGATAAGGCCAAGGGCTGCTTTGCACCTAAATGGCTGTAACTAAAATCCTTTGGCAATAAGACTTCACGGCCCCAGCGTTCATTTCGCTGCCAGCCTAAGTGCTGTAAAAAGTTCGCGGCGGAAGTCAGCGCGTCAGTGGTGCTATTCCATAAATCGGCTTTACCATCGCCGTCACCGTCGACGGCATATTTGGCATAGGCCGACGGCATAAATTGCGTGTGTCCCATAGCACCAGCCCATGATCCCACCATAGTGTCATCATCAAACTGATACTTTTCTTTCAGCTTTAAGGCTTGCATCAATTCTATAGTAAAATAATTGCTACGGCGTGGCTCACAGGCCAAAGTCGCAAGCGAATTCAATACCGACATCTTGCCTTTATATGAACCGTAGTTAGTTTCAAGCCCCCAAAAAGACAAGATATATTGCGGCGGCACGCCATATTCTTTGGCTAATTGATTGAGTAATACGCTGTGCTTTTGCAGTAAGCGACGGCCTTCATTGACGCGCCATTCGGTGGCGCGCTTACTGAAATAATTATCAAAAGTCTGGCTGAATTCAGGTTGTTGCTGATCGAGCTCAATCACCCGAGGCACAAATTTCAAATTTGCAATGGTCGAGTTAATCGTCGCCTCTGACAGCCCTTCAGTGCGCGCCCGCGCTTGTAGCCCAGTCACACAACTCGGAAATGCCTCGGCATTCGCTTGTACGCTAGCACTGATATCGGGCATTGGGTTGGCTTCAGCGACTATGCCACTTGCGTTGCTACTGCTCGCGTTAGTGCTTGCCTTAGTACTGGCACTCGCCGCTGGCACGCTAGAACAGGCACTCAGACTGACACAGGCGGCAATACTCGCAAACAGATAAGTTAACCCTTTAATTTTAATCAAATCAACAACTCCAATATTTGATTTCACAACAATGACACCGTAATCACACTGCTGTGGCTAAACACGACAATCTTCCTTCTTCGAGAAGGCATTGCCCTAGAGAGATATTCACCTTGGCATAACGAGTTAAAGGTTCTACTACAAAAAAACCTTTAACGGCCAAGGGTATAGAAGACATGTTTCTCCCCCACGGAAAGCCTCTATCTGAGTCACACTTGAACAGTAAAGCACACTGCATCAAGGCTTATCATTGCCAATAATCCTGACCCATAGCGACACGTAACACAATCCTTATCGCCATAAATACCTTGTGGCACCGGCTTATTGCTCAGTTATCCAACACAAGAAAAATCTTAACAAAGAATCCCTTGGTATCGCAGCATGTTACCGTATAATGGATAAGTTAACAGCACACATCAAAGAGACCTATCATGACTGAAATCAATGCGGCTTTGGCTGGCTTTATCAAAAATGTAAAACAACATCAGACGCTTTGGGGTCTAATGGATGAAACTGGCGAAGGCTGGGTCGTTTGTGACTCTTCAGAATTTGAAGACACAGATGTGATGCCATTGTGGTCAAGTGAAGCCACTGCAAAATCCCATTGCAGCGACGAATGGCACGACTACCAACCCGTTGCTATTTCATTAGAAGAATTTCTGGAATATTGGGTGTCGGATCTCAACGACGATGGTGTGTTGATCGGTGTGGATTGGCAGACTGATGAAGATTGCCTTGAACTTGATCCTATTGTTTTAGCAAAAGATTTGGTTGATGTTGAAGAAGTTTAATCCCTTCAATATGCCATTAATGACATCAAGGACTGAGGTGCTCATTCCTTGATGTCTGCTATCCCGCTTATCGATATTCCCTTCGACCAACGCCATACCTGTTGGTTTTGCGGCGAACCGAGCAATCAACACTTCGAATATATTGCCCACACACATACGCCACATCCTTCGTTAGCCGTGCCCGCCTGCAGCGAATGCTTACGATTAGCCAAACAACATCCTTTGAGCTCAATATGGGATTGTCGTATGGCCGTCAAAGATGCACTGATGCGCATTTATGCAAAACACCTCGCGATTGGGATTAATTGGACCGAAGAAGAACTTGCCGGGTCTGAATTTTCCTGCAAAGTGTTTGAAGGCTTTAAGAAAAGTGCTTGGATGATGTACCAGATTGCCCGCGACCGTATCAATGCACCCGGCTGGCCACTGGTATTAGAAGGCGAAGAAATTGACGACCAAGGTTATAACGCAGGTTTCGAATTTGATGGCGTGACCTTTAACTCAGTCAATGCTGCAATCCAGTACTACTCGACGCAATTCACCTTAGATCCTCAGTTTTTTGCCGAACTGGTACGCCTCGTCGGCCGAGCAAGATTCAACTACGCCCTTCGACTCGCCCGCATCCATATTGCCGCCGCCAAAGAAATGAAACGCCAAGTATTACAAGATGTAGAAGCCGAATTCGCCTCGTAATCGAGCGTTAAATGAAAAGGTAATTTGGTAGGATTTGCACAGAAGCGATGGAAAGGTTGCAATTGAAGGGCTGATATTAAAAGTCTGATATAAACAGGCCACATTTAAAAGCGGTTATTAAAAGCGCTGCGCCTACCGATGACCAACACAAGGTCAATCACCGATAGTTCGTATCTCAAACTGCTTAGTGATTAATCACTTGTCTTAATCTTTCTTGTACCACTTCCACCAGCAAATCCGGCTGGAACTTAGAAATAAACTTATCACAGCCCACCTTTTCAACCATGGCATGGTTAAAGCTGCCGCTCAGTGAAGTATTCAAGGTTATATATAGATCTGACATAGCTTTATCACCGCGGACTTCAGACGTCAGCTTGTAACCGTCCATCTCGGGCATTTCGGCATCAGTAATCATCATCAGTAATTCTTTGGAAACTTGCTTGCCTTCATCACGCCATTTTTGCAATAACGTTAGCGCCTGCAAGCCATCAGAAGCCTCAATGATTTCTATGCCTAGTTGGCTTAAAGTCTCACGCACCTGACGCCTTGCGGTCGATGAATCGTCCACAATCAAGATTTTTCTGCCTGGCATTTCATGGACTAAGGTTTCATCGAGCACACCTTCAGATAAACTAATATCGTAGTGAATGATCTCCGCCAGTACTTTCTCTACGTCGATAATCGACACTAATTGCGATTTGCCTTGATGTTCGATGCGGGTAATTGCCGTCAGATAATTATTGCGCCCCGCCGTTTTCGGCGGCGGCATGATATCGCTCCATGTCATGTTGATAATGTGCTCAACCTTGCCGACTAAGAAGCCCTGCACGCTGCGGTTATATTCTGTGATGATCATATTAGCATCATCATCTGGCGGCACAGGTTTAAACCCAATAGCCGAACGTAAATCGATCACAGGGATAGAAATGCCGCGAATATTAGCAACACCATAAATATGAGGATGACTCCCAGGCATGGCATTAAGGGGAGGAAGCTTAACCACTTCTTTGACTTTAAAGACGTTGATGGCAAATAACTGCGTGGAATTAATGCTAAAGAGCAACAACTCGAGGCGGTTCTCACCCACGAGTTTGGTACGCTGATCTACGGTTGCAAGTACGTTTGCCATAATGCTGCTTCTCTACTCTTGAGGAAAATCCTTTCCTCACATGCGACGGATTAGCTCAAATTATAGCGGTAAACTCCCATGAAGAACCATGCCGAGGTGCTATTTTATCTAAAAATTACAACCACTCTCGCAAAATCATGCCGCTAACTTGATTTACTCAACCCCCGAATATCAATGGCGCTGTCGGCTCATGTCTGTGCTCAAGCGGCGAAATAGCCAAAACATTTGGCTTTGGCATAAGTATGAATATTAGTAAAAGCACGAATATTCAATCCATTCACAACGAACATTCAATTTGCGTCAGCGGCGCTGCCACCTAACGCTGCACTTTCTGGGCAAGCACCATGCCCGCAAGATCCAAGGCATTTCTGTCGCAGACTATCTCAAACCCAGCTTGACGCAACACAACTAACCACTCGCGGTGATTAAAGCGATTTTGCTGTGGATGCTCAAATAGGCGTCGACTCAGTGGATTACAAATCGCAGCGCGATATAAATCCTCTACCACAAAGTAACCGTTTGGTTTCAGTACTCGTGCAACGTCCTTGATGGCCGCCTGCCAATCTGGAATATGGTGGAATACGGCAAAATCAAACACCATATCGAACTCGCCATCGGCAAAGGGAAGACAAGAGGCGTCGGCAACCGAGAAACTCAGCCCTTTCAAACCTTGTGGCCGAGCTTGCCAGCGAGATTGCGCCGCTGCGACCATTTCAGGGTCGATATCCACGGCCGTGATATGTCCTGCGCCAAAATGCTCGCGGATCAACTGAATACCATTACCAAACCCACAACCAATTTCTAATGCACGCTCGCAGCGGGCCATAGGTTTAGGCATCATAGACGTAAGCAAAGGCGCTTCGACATGATTTTGTAGCCAAAAACGTATTGGATGCTGAACGAGCTTTTTCTCAAATGGATTTAATTTCATGCCATCCTCTAAATATGGGTAAACTATTGTTGAATAATTTTACTGATCGAACTGCCACTATGGTACGTAATGATAGGAACATAAGTTCACCAGAGGCCACGATGAAATTACCTCTTTTTCCACTACCCATTTGTTTATTGCCCGAAGGTTACACACAACTGCGGGTATTTGAACCTAGATATAAGCGTTTAGTCGCCGAATCGTTAAAGTCAGGCGAAGGCTTTGGCTTATGTATGCTCGAAGAGGATGGCAAAACCATTCAGCCCATAGGTACCTTAGTGCATATTATTGATTTTGAAACCCTACCCGATGGACTATTAGGGATCAGCATTCAAGGTTCAAAGCGCTTTAAAGTCAATGAAATCAGTATCGAAGACGATGGATTAAAGCGCGGTGATGTTAGCTTTATCGACAACTGGCCTGCGACACGTATTGCGACCGATGAGCGTTACTTGAGCCAAATGTTACAAAATATCCTCAAGGAATATCCACAACATCTCAAGCACTATCAAGCGGAACAGTTTGAAGACATTGCTTGGGTCTGCCAACGCTGGCTAGAAATATTGCCCGTGCAAGCCTCTGAAAAGTACAACTGCATTAATACCTTAGATCATATTATGACCCGAGACCTATTGCGGGCCGTGATAAAATAATCCTGTGAATGATCCTTTATTTAAGCCACTCCGTATTGATTGTAAGTTTGACAGTAAAACTGGGCTCAGAAGTGAAACATGCCTCTCAATTTTGTCGTTACTGATCTAAAACTCAGTACTAACGACTGGGATAAGAGCGAAAATAATGCAAAATATTCAATCACAAAGCAGGCAAAATCGGTATCATGGCCCTATCACGTCTCTGACTCATTCGGCTATGGATAACGACATTCCCGCTCTCAAAACCTGCGAGCCTCAAGCGGATACTTTGATCACGTTTATGCTACAAGTAGCAGACAAACGAGACAGAGCCGCATTTGGGCATTTATTCCAGCACTTTATGCCCAAGATCCGCGCCTTTGGTTTACAAAGACTGAATCAACAAGGCTTAGCCATGGATTTAGTTCAAGAAACCATGACTAGCGTGTGGACTAAGGCCCATCTGTACAATGCCGAAAAAGGCTCAGTGACGACTTGGGTGTTTACCATAATGCGTAATCAGTGTTTCGATATGCTGAGACGAGTACAGCACAATAAAGAAGATACCTTTGGCGATGATATTTGGCCGCTGTGCGATGCGACCATGGCTCAAGACACACTCACTGATCATAAATTGACGGCGAAACTCCTCCAACATCTTGATGCCCTTCCCCTAGCACAAAGACAAGTCGTGCAAGGTATCTACATGCAAGAACTCACTCAACAAGAGCTAGCCGATGCCCTCAAGGTGCCAATAGGCACCATAAAGTCACGATTAAGACTCGGGCTAGAAAAGTTGAAAAGTTTCTTGGAGACACACAATGATTAAGCATCATCCCCAACAAGAATTACTCGTGAGCCATGCGAATGGGGTCTTACCTTTATCGATGGCCATTGCAGTATCAGCGCATTGCGCATTATGTGAGACGTGTCGTGAGCAACTAGCCCTATTAACCGAGCAAGCTGCCAATTCGGCATTAAATCCAGATGGAGCTCATGCTGAAAAGCATACACACCAAGAGTCGATTCACACTGCGCATATTAATGCTGGAAACACTCAAGCGACTAATGTACCAGTGATGGATATTGACGCTATGCTGGCGCAAATCATGGCCCAGCCTGCGGCAACGGATGTGCATAGTAATGCTCCTCTGGATGTTCAAGTAAAACAACAGCATTACACAGTGCCGTCGGTGTTTCGCCAGCATTTGGCCCGTCCTTGGCAAATCTTAGGCAAAGTCAGTCGCATGCGTTTTGATCTCGATGAAATGAACACCCGCGCGAGCTTATTGCACATTGATGCGCAAGGTGAAATCCCTCAACATACCCATAAGGGCTATGAATTAACCCTATTGTTAGCGGGAGCGTTTTCGGATCTTAACGGTGACTATGTGCCAGGTGATTTTATTGTGCTCGATAGCCAACATCACCACTCACCTAAAACCGTTGACGGTTGCTTATGCTACACAGTGTTAGATGCGCCGCTGCATTTTACCAAAGGCCTAAGTAAGTTGCTTAATCCCATAGGTGAACTGATTTATTAAGCCTGTAGCCAGTGCGTTTACATGACTTATTTACTCCGATTTTTTAAATGAGTCCGTTGCTAAATTTTCAGTTACTAAATCTTCAGTTACTAAATGACGGCCATTAATCCCATTGAAATAACCTATTTCAATTGGATTTTTTGTCTGTTTGCGTGAGTTTTTTATTCAGTTTGCTAGAATTTTTAATTCAATTGGCTAACAGTAGCCACATCCTATTCGCCTAAAAAGCCGCAATATGGACACTCAGTATTGCCGCACAATACAAGATAAGAACATGATCCATGCCAAGCTTTATGCTTTAAATCAAATGAATAGCCAGAAATAATTCACGTTAACTCAACATCAATCAACAAATAATCACATTGAATAAAAATTAAACTTGCATAAGCTATTTTTATTGATATACTGCACGTCGTTTTGAGAAACACCTTGTTGTTTACCTTTTTAAACCAGCCTGACTATTAGCAATCAGAGTTCGGTCCTCATAAAGAAAGCCTACTACAAGCAAAACCCCATAAGCTCAAGCATTCGATACCACTAAAATCATGTGGTTATGTCTGTGAACTTACTGTTCTCCACACTGTCATAGTATTGTCATTAAGCTATGGTCAACTGGCAGAATCAAGTTAGTCCATTGGCATAATCGACAGCATGTATTATTTATCGATTAAGCATCTCTTGATTAATGAATCAAAGATGGGGTAACCTCGATACTCAATAGAACGAATCTTTCGCAAATTGCTAAGGATATTTTATAGTTATAACTATCTCACCTATGGGTGAATTAACAAAAAGGAGTGTGGCATATGTCATACAAAATTAATGGACATGAAATTACAGTGAACTTCCCTGTAGATTCAATCTCAGTAAATAAAACCTCAATTGCTTTTACCGATCGTCAAGGTAAAAACAGACAGACTTTTTCAAAACGTACAGAAGCCATCAGCTTTATGAAATGGTTATTGTCCGCAAACAAATAAGTCAAAAAATAAATTAGACGATAAGTTAGAAATAAGTACTGTAATACCCCGTTTGCTCAAGTGTATTTAATCGGTTTCCATTATCTTCGCAGTACCGAACACTTAAGTAAACTGATAGCCGAATGTCACGAACACGCTATCCTTTTTTACGTCATCATGACGAACACATTTGGTTCAGGCTGTATCTCTCTCACACAGATACCTGCCGAACCAAATGAGTCAAATCCAACTTAGATCACCTATTTCCACTGCAGCATCCGCTAATATTCGTCCCCATGAATACTGTTCAGCACCTCATCTATGCCAAAACCCAATACCCAAATCGCCATGCAAAGCTTGATAAGCCAGATCAAAGCGACAATTCCGCTCAATTTAGCGGAAGCACAACTGTGCCAAGGACAATGTTTAGGTTGTTCGAAAAAAATGCTGGAAATGTTAGATGCTGAAATCAGCTATTGGCAGTTTAGCGATGTAATACCTAGCCTAAAAGATTTAAAAAACCTCGAGAATATAGGCCAACGTACCTATAAAATCCTTAAGCGAAACCATCTACTATCTTAAGAAACTATCTGCCGTCTTAAAAAAGCGGTCTTAATCTATTGCGCTGGTTATATTACTATTCTTTGAAAATTCTCATACTCCAGAAAATTTACGCTGATAACGCGGCAACATGGTCTCATTCCCTAATATTCCGCCTTGATGCAAATACATCACATGACCTAATTCACTACGCTGTAAGTAATCCTCAAGCACAATAAAACCTAAGGGATCGTAGAGTAGTTCAAATTGAATACCTGAGGCACAAACGCGCTGCCACATGGCATAGAATTCAGGGTAGAGTTTACCAAAGTGATATTTTTTGCCGACATTCACTATCTGTGGATGCTCGAGAGTATTTGGATTAAGCATAGAGAATTGCAAACGTAAATAATCATCGCCGCCCACCACAGCGCAAGTCACAACGCGAATCGCCGTTTGTTGACGAATAAAGTACTGATTTAAAAATAACGCCGTCGTCCCCGTCCCCGACGGTAAAAATACCGTTAAATCGACTAAATCATTCGCCTGCGCAAATTGCACTATTTCTTGCGCTAATACATTTACCCCGTATTCAGCGTAGGAACAACGCCCGCCCTCTGGGATAAAAAGCGCCGTCGGCTCATTCGCGAGTACCTGAGTCTCGATATACTCTTGGCAACTCAGTCGCGCACTACCCGTTTGCAAATCAGGTTCACAACTAACATTGTGGCCAGATAAAACCTGAGGTTCACCCTGCGACTGAGTAAACGCCAGCTTTTGCGCCATTAACTCACTTAAGTCGATAATATTGGCGCCATTTGCCAATGCCGCAGCGTAATTCCCCGTGGGATGCTTAACAATCTGGCTGGCAATATGGTCAACATAAAAATCACACTGCCAGCCTTTCATCTTGGCCAATGTTGATAGGGAATACAAAGAGTTCGCTAAGGGTGAGCCGTGGCCTATCACCTTGTTGATGCCTGCAAACTCATGATCTAAAAAGTAGCCGAATTTACGTGCTTTATTGCCGCTAAACGCTGGATGCAATAAATCATCACGTTTTAGAAATATTTCTCGACCAGCAAAGGCAAAAATATCGACGGGGGAATTTGCAAACATCAGGCTACTCAAAAGATTAAATACTCTGGCTTTTAAGCCATTGGATGGAATGGCTAGTTTAACGCCACCTTTGCTCTTCTGCTCTTAAGAAATTAGCAATTTAGCGAAGAATTAGTGAAAATCACAAATAAAGCTTAAACGGATAGAACTAAGTCATTGATTATTAATAGCCAAATAATTGGCACGTTTCTCGCTTAGTCATTGGTATATATTCAGTTTATCAAAGCTAACAGCATTCATTAGAGCTGACGATAAAGGCGAAAAAAGTAACATAAGGAGTTTTCAATGGCAGTATTACGCTTAATATTCAACATCGCTTGGTTTGTGCTCGGTGGATTTGTGATGGGACTCGCTTGGTGGCTCGCAGGTATCCTGTGTTTTATAAGCATTATTGGTATACCCTTTGGCCGCGCCTGCTTTGTTATCGGCGAAATGACCTTCTGGCCCTTTGGCCAAGAACAAATCAGCCGTCGTCACTTAACCGGACGTGACGATTTAGGCACAGGTGCCCTAGGCATGGTGGGAAATATTATTTGGTTCTTGCTGTTTGGGATCTGGTTAGCCATAGGTCACCTGGTCCATGCCTTAGCCTGTTTTGTGACTATTATCGGTATTCCCTTTGGAATACAGCATCTTAAACTGGCGTTACTCAGCCTAACACCGATAGGCCAAACCGTTGTGGCTAAAGCCTAATCGATTATGAGTTAACCGTCTTAGCGCTGTTCATTGCCGATGATTTACTGTCGATGATTTACTGTGGAGAATGGATAGCACTTTTTCATCCCACACTGAAAATATCGCCTCGTTAAAGGCCATTTCTTCCTCCAGTAAATCGTTGCAATTATATTGAGTATGGGCATATTGCGCATGGGCAGGTTCATCATCCTCTTGAACCTCAGTTTGCGGCTTAGTCGGCGCCACAATTGCCAACAGATAATGTGCCAGTTTTGCAGGGGCATCAATGGCCGCATCATGGCCGCAATACGCTAATACTATCAAATCCGTGTGAAAGTGCTGTGCTAAGGCTTTGCTCGATGCCATGCTCACCAACGCATCACGGTCACCGCAGAGTACACTTATCGGCACTTCCACGGTCAATGGACACTGATATTGAAAAGCCGCCCACAGTTGCCGCCAGGCATTACGGATAGTTGGCGAGGATTCACGGCGAAATTCACTCCATTCGGCAATTAAACCGCAGTCTCGCCGATGACGAAAACTGGTTAAACGCACTATCGTCGACTCAATGGGATGTAAGGCTTTACCCCGAGCCCGCAAGAAAAACGCCTTCAATGCATTCAGTGGATTAAATCTTTGATACCAAACCGATAAATTAGCCGCACTGCTGTTTAGTACAAATACATGCCTTATCTGCCAAGGTCGCTGGCGCGCCATTTCCAGCGCTAACATACCGCCCATAGACAAGCCGAGAAGGTAAATGGCTTCTCCTTCTTGTACCTGCTCATCCAATTGCAGCCACACGGCATGGGCATAGTCAGCAATCTTAAGTGGGCTTAGTTCATGGGATAGCGTCCCATTACCTGGCAAATCCGGTGTCAGTACTCGCAGCCCCTTTTGTCGCAGTCGCTGATCGAAGCCATTCCAGTGGCGCTGATCACGCATTAATCCCCGCAATAACACCCAAGTTGTCATGACTGTGGCTCCCGATACCAATACTGCCGCGCGCACTCAGTGAGTTCAGCCAAACGTTCAGGCGTTAACTGCTCTAACGATTGGGCGTAGGCCGCTTCCATCATAAATTGCATCAGCACTGTGTGCCTGCGTAAAATTCTGTGGTGACGATGTGTTTTCTGCGGATTGAAAAAACCTGCAAAATTAAATATTTGTCTGGGATTTTTCTTTATCCAAGCCCAGGATCCCATCTCTAATGTCAAAGGCAGAAACGGTACCTGTGCATGGGGATCGGCCACTTGATGTTGGCGATAGAGGTAATCCCAAATATCCCCATGGGTGCGATAAAACTGACTCTGGGGTGCGAGCCGATAATGGCCATGATGGGGATAACTCTGTTCAAATAATTGTTTTAGATGAAGAATATAATTGGCATTTTCGAAGGCGGTACGCGTATGGGCGTAGGGGAACCAAATATGATCACTCAAGCCAAAGCCAGAGTGCGCATCGAGGGAAATTAAACTGGTGCTGCGGCTCAGCACTTGCTGTACATAGGCAACTAAGCCGGCAGTTTCAAGCTCCATTCCCCCCATGCCGCGATACCAGGGCAGCCGTGATGATATCCGCTGCCCTCCCACCATAAAGGAGACTTTTTCGCTGGATTCTATCGGGGCGTTACGCATCAAATCCACTTGATTGCCATTACCCCGCGTTCCCATAAATAAACCAACGGGATTCACCACAGGCACAAAAGCTAACCGCACGCCCGTTAGCATCTGTTGTAGATGTTTATCCCACACCAGTCGCTGCAACAAACTGTTCAGCAATGCCAAGATGACTTGAGAGCCAATACGTTCAACCCCATGCACGCCGCCCACAAAGAGTACTGTCGGACAGGGCTTATCTCCTCCGCCCAGCTCAACACTGTAGAGAGGAAAATGTTCGTGACGAAATGGGATGTCGGCAAGAATTTGATACTGCAACTTAAGATGATGAGTATCAATGAGTTGTTGCAGCGTATCTAACTCAAAGGGAAGTTTATTCATGTCACCTTAATCAAAAAATGAGAGAGCAACTCATGCCGTTAAGGTGATGCTAATAGTGAACAAAGACAGAATGATGACAAGCGGAATATCTGATGTAATTTTGAGAGGAATAGTCTGAAAATAGAGCAAAAATAAGGGGGAATTAGAGAGCACACGAACCTAAATCATGCATTAGTCTTCACGATACAGTAGCTCTCCGATGATGGTTTCGACATCAATTTGCGCCAAGCCTTGATCAAAAATATCCCGCCAACGTCGGCCTTCTTCGGTATTACGAAACGCAATATAAAGCTGCTTATTCGCTAAAATTTGGCGGTTGATTTGCAGTTTTTCCGCCAGCGGCTGCAAGGGCTTTTGCTTAAGTAAATAGTGCAGCACGTTGACATCGATTACCGCCGCATCAATACGGCCTGCAGCCACTTTCTTAATATTGTGCTCGTCTGAAGTTACGGCTTCAGTCGGCTGAACGCCTGTGGAAATCATGCGATCTAACGCCTGAGTATTCACATAATCTTTCACCACACCTAAGGTATAGCGATTCAGATCTTCGACATAATTCCAACTCACAGGATGGGCTTTTTGCTCCACCAGCCCCAAAGGACCGTCGCCAATCGATTTAGAAAAAACAAACTTTTCAGTCTCAAAGTAATACTCAGGGAAATAACCCAGATAGTCAGAATTAGGCATACTGGCGAGCTTTACAGCGCGGCTCCATGGGTAAAAATCCACTTCTAATTGGTGCCCCATCACTTTGAGCGCCGCCCGTGCCACAGCAATACTCGCGCCCTGCTCAGCTAATTGCTGCCCAGAATAAGGCGGCCAAAGTAAGGATGTCAGCATTAAGGTATCCGCCTTCGCTGTGCTCAATCCCATGGAGGAAAGGCAACACGCAAGGAGCATTAAACGCCATCGAACCATATGGGACTCCTTAGCCTGCAGAATGGATTGACTACTAAATCATCGACAAATTGAGCTTTAGTTTTTATCTGCCAAGATTTTTTCTCTGGTTTTAGTATAGCCATGAAGCCACTGCGGGGAAGTGAAGTTTTGTTACAATTAGGCTGACGACATAAGCTGCCAATAAATGAGCAAAGGATTAGACTGAAAACTGACATACAGTTAGCACACAACTGATAGTCAGCTGACAGTACAGCTTGATTCGATTAACTCACCATAAGGCCAACTCCTATGCGCAAAGTTACCTTTTTCAATCGCGCGCCGTCCTCCCATGCAAAAGGCGCGATAACTAAAGCAGGGATCACTGTGATTGGCGCAGCTTTAACCTTGCTCGGGCTGGTCTTTTTACTCTTACCCGGCCCAGGTTTACTCTTGATCATCTTAGGGTTAGCGCTGCTCAGCACACAATATGCCTGGGCAAAGCTGGCGCTACGTCGCAGCCAGCGAAAGTTAACTCAAAGTGCGGCTTGGCTTGATGGCATGACTCGTCGACTCTTCCGTTAACTCGTTAACTTGTCGGTTAAACGACACCTATAGACTGAATAAAATTCAAGCCGCATTGCGCGGCTTGAAAGTCAAAAAAGCAGGCTCGCCAAATCACATCACTTAAGCATTAATATCTTCATATAACTCTTGATACATCAGCTCACGCATTTTGAATTTCTGAATTTTCCCCGTTACTGTCATTGGATACTGATCCACAAACTTGATGTAACGCGGCACCTTGAAGTAGGCAAACTTCTCGGTGAGGAAATGACGAATATCTTCCTCGGTAATCGTCGCGCCAGAGCGGACTTTAATCCAAGCACACACTTCCTCCCCGTATTTATCGCTTTGAACACCAAAGACCGCCGCATCCTGCACATCTTTATGGGTGTAAAGTTTCTCTTCAATCTCACGGGGATAGATATTCTCGCCACCACGAATGATCATATCTTTAATGCGACCCACAATTTGCACATAACCTTGCTCATCCATTTGGCCGATATCGCCCGAATGTAGCCAACCCGCACTGTCTATGGTCGCCGCCGTTTTTTCGGGATCGTTCCAATAGCACTGCATAATGCAATATCCACGACTACAGACTTCACCGGGTTGATTAATTGGCAACACTTCACCAAATTCATCGACAATTTTCACTTCGGTATGGGGCAAAGCACGGCCAACAGTGAGCACCCGTTTCTCAACTGGCGAATCGATTTCGGTAATATGATTGAGCGGACTGCACTCAGTCTGACCATAACCAATCAGTACTTCCTTCATATACATGAGATTTTGTACTCGGCGCATCACTTCTTCTGGGCAAGTTGCCCCCGCCATCACCCCAGTTCGTAAAGAACTCAAATCAAAACGCGTAAATTCAGGATGCTCAAGCTCGGCAATAAACATGGTCGGTACGCCATGTAAAGCGGTGCAACGCTCTTGTTCAACTACTTGCAATGTCGTCAAGGGATCGAAGGATTCGCCGGGGAACACAGCCGCGGCGCCTTTGGCTAAGCAAACTAAACTGCCGAGCACCATGCCAAAGCAATGATATAAGGGCACAGGAATACAGAGTTTATCGTGGCAGGTAAACTTCATCGCCTCTGCGACTAAATAGCCATTATTCAAAATGTTATGGTGGGATAAGGTCGCACCTTTCGGGCTGCCCGTCGTGCCAGAGGTAAACTGGATATTAATCGAATCATACGGGCTTAATGCTTTACCGATACTCTCGAGTGCCGCCTTGTCATCGGCGGTCATATCGACGAGCAAGTCATCAAAATTCAACATGCCGACAGATTTTTCAGCGCCCATACGGATCACAAACTCGAGATCAGGAACGGCCTTCGCCTGTAGTTGACCCGCAGGGCAAGAAGTTAGCTCAGGCGCCAATTCGTATAGCATTTCGAGGTAATTACTGGATTTAAACTTGTCGGCACAAATTACCGCGCGGCACCCCACATTACTCAGCGCGTATTGCAACTCTTCCGGTCGATAAGCGGGGTTAATACACACCATGATGGCGCCAATTTTAGCGGTCGCATATTGGGTTAAGCACCATTCAATATTGTTGGGTGACCAAATGCCCACCCTATCGCCGGACTTAATACCGAGTTTTAATAATCCTGTGGCGAGCGCATCGATTTGAGCGAGATATTGGCGATAGTTCCAGCGGATATGTTGATGATGTACGACAACCGCTAATTGGTCGGGATAGGTTGTCGCAACCTCATCAAGATATTGACCTATGGTTTTCTCAACGAGTTTCGGTGATCGCACACCATGAAACTCGCTGACGTTGAGCGGGCTGATAACTTGGCTTGTTGGAACTGACATTAAGGCCTCCGTGCATTTATTATTATGGTTAGCGAGGTCCAAACTAACCAATCCACGGATCATGTCACAAGCAAAAAAGCACTTTATTAGACTAAAGAGTAAGATAATCGATTAAATAACAATCCATTAAAGTGCGGGGTTAGCGACTGATAAATTCAAGATGAGTACTCGACTTAGGCACATTTAAGCTTTGCAAGCGCTCAACAATGGCCAGTAAAATCCCTTGGCGACGCATATTCTCTAACACGCCAGGGCTAAAGACCTCAAGTCGCGTCATGGCGGTCAGCAGCAATTTGCATTGTGCTATGCTCGCTTCACGAATGTAGGCGGGTTTATCGACTAAGTAACTGTTGTTATACCAATAGTCCCAAGTGAAATTTGCCAATAACCAACCTTGGGTTGTCAGGTCATTAATAAATTCCAGCATCCGCTCATGGCTTAGGATCACATCACCCGCTGTAAAATCCTTAAGATATTTAGTGTATAAACCACAGTCGGACGTCATTGTTGAAGTTCCCATCACACACCTCACAGGTTTTGATTGCCACTGCTACCACAACTTGTATGGCACCAATCACAAACCGAGATCGAATTTGACGCTTTGCCTTAGTAACGAGAATCTGCATAAGGCATACCAAATAAGATTGCTGCCCACAGGCTAAGCCACCTTATCTGAACCGAAACTTAATCAAACTCACAATGCTTGATATGAGTGACGAACTGGGGTGTTCGACTAAATTAAGATAAACTCAGGGATATTGAAGCGCTTAACGGCAACTATGAATAAAGGAAACAAGATGAACTACTGGCTTATGAAATCGGAACCCGACGAATTCAGCATAGATGATCTTAAGGCTTGCCCGAACCAAACCGAAGCTTGGCATGGGATACGTAACTATCAGGCGCGTAACTTTATGCGCGATGAGATGCAGATTGGCGATCAGGTATTTTTTTACCATTCAAGCTGCAAAGTACCCGGTATTGTCGGTATCGCTGAAGTCGTGACAAATGCGTATCCCGACAGCACAGCCTTCGATCCCGAATCTAAGTATTTCGACCCTAAGTCAGATCCTACTAAACCAAGATGGCTACGAGTGGATATCCGCTTTGTCGAAAAATTTAACGATATTATTCCCTTAAGCTTGATTAAAAACCTGCCGCAATTGGCCGACATGTATTTAGTGTCTAAGGGCTCAAGGCTGAGTATCCAAGCTGTGACCACCGAACAATGGCAAGCTGTGCTAATGTTAACCCGTTGAGTTTAAGCATCTCGACTCAGTAACGTTCAGCTAAGGTTCATTTAGTATCGCCTATTGTTGGCCGCATCAAGCATTGCCGCTGCACTAACTCAATGCACTCTCAACGCCCCTTTGGAGCACAGATGAATAAATCAACGTCAGTGGTTATCGCAGGACTCGTGCTCAGCTTAATGGCACCTATCTCAGTTTTTGCTAAAGATGGCCATGAGCACGAGCACCACAAAAAAGAGAAAGGCTTACCACCTGGATTACAGAAAAAGGTCGACCACGGTGAACGTTTACCACCCGGTTGGCAGAAAAAACTCCATCGTGGTGATGTGCTTGAGCATGATATTTATGACCGCGGTCGTATCATTGTGCCCTTAGACAGAGATGGCATTATTAGCATCCAAGTTGAAGGTGCATTGATCAAACTCGATAACAACAGCCGTAAAATCCTCGATATCGTCAATATCATTACCGAATAACGCAAGACATTCGTGAGATGGCTAATCACGGCAGTTTTATTAGCACGCCCAGTTCTTATTAGGGCGTGCCATCATCCCAAATCATGATGCTTGCACAACCCTATCCCTTGTCTGTACTTCTATTTATCCCACAATTTCTCGCGAGTGAATGACTACAGTTACAATTAAGCAACATGCTGATATTTATCATATCTTTACTATCCGATGCTTGGTCACCTATCGGCTGAATGCTAGACTCAGCCAGTGCTAATATGCGTATAAACTTAAATGAAATGTCTTCGGCGGTACTCAAGGTTTTAGTCTGGACAGAAGACTAAGCTCCTGACATCAAAGCATTGGTATTAAGTTCTTTGCATAAAGTTATAGCATCGAACCGAATCAGATAAGCGTTATCAAAAGGTACTCACACAGCTAAAGTAACCAAAGCAGCCAAAGCATCGACTAATGCAAAACCTTAACGACACCCATAGCATCCCTATAATGACCGCAGACTAAAGCTGGATTTTGACAATGGAACACACCACATCACTTCAACGGGTTAAGCAGGCGATTATTGCGGGATTCTGGGCATCACTCGCCAGTATTTCTGTGGGTTTTCTCTTTAAGCTTTGGTTAGCACAATGGGTCGCCAAAGCGGATCTAGCGCTCTATCACACGGTTATCGATATTATCTCACTGTCGCTGATCCTGATGACAGGATTTCGCTCCTCTATGGTAGTGACCTACTCCCAGACCAAACAAGATGTGGATATCACCAATATATTCCGCTACAGCTTGATCGCTATGGTGCTGCTGACATGGGGCTTAGTCTTGCCCTATATCAAACACAAGCTTCACCTCAATGTAGAATATTTTCAATTGGTTGGCATTGTTTTGAGCATGGGGCTCAAGGTGTATTTTACCAATCAAATCGCTATGTACCGGCTATATGCCATCTCCAATCGAGTGACTTGGCTGGAACCGATAGCGCAAGTGACCAGCTTTTTCTTGTGTTTCTATGGGCTAAAACAAACGGCCATAGCCTCACTCTTTTATAGCATGACACTGTCATCGCTCATCGTTGCCTTATATATGTACTTAAAACGGCGCAAAGATATCGCCACGCCGCCCTTAAGTGCGGTGCATTTTGATACGGGCTTACGTAGTTTCATGAAAAAAAGCCTGACAGCGTCCATGGAAGCCGGTGCCAGTATCTTGATGATTTACATCACAGTACTGCTGACTATTGCCTATTTCAGCATAGATGAACTGGGTGATTTTCAAGTGGTAGTGCGGCCGATGATCACTTACCTCACCTTGCTGTTTGTCTTCCCCATCTACCGCTTTGTGCTGCCCGAAGTGGCAGTGTGTGTACGAGAAAAGCGCTTTGATGAAGTGCAACAAATCAAGTCATGGCTGACTAAAGTCTCCCTGTGGATCAGCGGGGTGTTTTTCGTCGCTATGATATTCGCGAGCAAGCCATTGGTGGCTTGGTTATTTCCCGAGCAATACATTAAAGCGGCCCCAGTATTAATGCATTTCTCTATGTTTTTTATATTTATGATGCTCAACGGCTATCAGTTGGCCTATATCAAAGCCCACGGCTACTTTACCCAAAGCCTGCTCATTCGCCTCGCAGGTATAGCAGTACTGGTCGGTACTTTCTACGCTTATCGCCTATATACCGAGAATGTCGTCGCAGTGATTTTAGCCTTGGGCACAGGCTATTTGATGATGTATCTGATATCGAAACTGGTGGAAAGACGCATTCAGCAAAGCCTTAACAACGGCGAAAACGCTTAAAACGTTGAAGGAAATGACAGGCTTCAACTAAAAAGGCATCCCAGAGGATTATCTGGAATGCCTTAAGAAGAGACAGCATGATTGCAAAATGGTGCTGTGATTGACTTAAATCGATTGAGCTTAGGGCTTAACGCCCATCAAGCATGCGGCCAAGACCACCAAGCACTGAACCTTCACCGCGATCACTGCCACCCGCAGATGGTGCATGGGCGATAATGCGATCCGCCATTCGTGAGAACGGTAAACTTTGCAGCCAAACCGTGCCGTGGCCTTTTAACGTCGCTAAAAATAAGCCTTCGCCGCCAAATACCATAGACTTTAACGAGCCTGCGCGCTCAATGTCGTAATCTATCCCAGGCGTAAATCCAACCAAACAACCTGTATCAACCCTTAAGGTTTCACCTCGCAGTTCTTTCTTCACTAAGGTGCCGCCCGCATGGATAAAAGTCATGCCATCGCCTTGTAGGCTTTGCAGAATAAACCCTTCGCCGCCGAAAAAGCCCGTACCTAAACGGCGATTAAATTTCATCGTCACCCGTGTACCTAAGGCCGCCGCTAAAAAACTGTCCTTTTGACAGATAAGCTCGCCGCCATATTCGGCTAAGTCGATCGCAAGGATAGTGCCCGGATAAGGGGCAGCAAAGGCGACTTTACGCTTTTGGTTGCCTTGATTGGTAAAGTGAGTCATAAAAATGCTCTCACCCGTCAGCACCCGCTTACCTGCGCCCATCAACTTGCCAAAAAAGCCGGACTCTGGTTCAGAGCCATCGCCCATTTTGGCCTCAAAGCTAATATCTTGCTCTAGGTAGTTCATCGCGCCCGCTTCGGCGACCACGGTTTCGTTAGGATCGAGCTCCACTTCAACCAACTGCATACTGTGGCCGATGATTTCATAATCCACTTCATGACAACGTCTAGACATACTGTTCCCCTTAACTGTCAGTTCCTTGTTACTAGCCTTTAGATTGACCGCGATTGACGACTCTTTACTTATCGCGGCTCAATTTCACTGTTAATCTAGAGCTTAATTTATGCCCTAACTTATGCCTTAATTTTGACCTAAATCTAAGCTAAGTCTGAATCTAGGACTTATTCTAAGTCTCAATCTAAGCTAAGCCTGAATCGAGACCTTAATCAAACCTCGGCATTAATCTATGACATAAAATGTCAAAATGCGATTATTTTATGCGGTAACTTGTATCAAAAGATGACAAACGGCGACTTATCAACCTAAACCCACGCCATTAAACTGCTCAGCCTTAGCAAACTCCTCTAATATCAACTCGGTAAAAAGTTGTCCCGCACGGCCTAATGGCCGCTCTAAGGTCGAGACGAGCTGTGGAATAAAGGTAAAACGGCTGCCACCGACAAAGTCGATTTCAACTAACTCCCCTTTCGCCAACTCTTCTTGCACTAAAAAGTCCGGCAACCAACCAAAACCTAAGCCTTTTAACAAGGCGTTCTTTTTCATGATAAAGCCTGAAAGATAAAACACTTTATCGCCGCCAAATTGCATTTCATCGCGGTAACTTTTATTGGGCGAAGAGTCTTCGATAGTCAATTCCACGTGTTGCTGCAGTTCCGACAAACTAATTTCGCGAATAAAAGACAAAGGATGCGAAGCACTTGCCACCAGCACACTGGTGATGGCTGGCAAAGGTTGCGGATGATAATAGGGGCCAGTGCGATAATCTTTCACTAACATTAAGTCGGCATTATCACGCTCGAATCTGTGTTGTACGCCGCCTAAAAATTCCATATTGAGCTGAATTTTTGTGGGGATTTGATGTTCAGCCATGCGCTTTAAAGCCGTCATAATTGGCTCCATCGGCAAGGCTCCGTCTATCACTAGCTCTAGCTTTGGCTCCCAACCCTCACTAAAACGGCTGGCAAGATGTTCAATGTTTGCAAGGTGTTGCAACAATCTTCGCCCCTCGGCCAAAATCACCCGGCCCTCTTGCGTCAGCTCTGCACGATATTGCTCACGGCTAAAAAGCTGCACGCCTAAGTGCTCTTCTAACTTTTTAACTTGATAACTCACTGCCGATTGCGCCTTGTGTAACCGCTCAGCCGCCTTGGCAAAACTGCCCTCTTCCACCAGCACTTGCAGCACATTAAAAGCATCAATATCGATGCGCATGGTCACTCCTTGGCTCTTATGAACATGTCACGGAAACACTACGATTCGTAAAGATTAGAATACCATCTAATTTTTAGATTGAGATAACGGATTTATTATTCTTTTTTTTGTTCATTCAAGCAACTAAATTGATAACAAGATCACACTAATGCAACTTGCAGCATAACGACCAGCGATGTAGGTAACCCAGCAGCGCAATATTGAAGGAATAACCATGCCATTTTATGTGAAACAAGGCCAGATCCCCCATAAGCGCCATATCGCATTTGAAAAGGAGAACGGCGAGCTTTACCGTGAAGAGTTGTTCTCAACCCATGGTTTTTCCAATATTTATTCCAATAAATATCACCACAACATGCCAACCAAAGCGTTGGAAGTAGCACCTTACAGCCTAGGCCACGGTGCCAATTGGGAAGACTCGCTGGTCCAAAACTATAAACTCGATTCCCGCGATGCCGACCGTGAAGGTAATTTTTTCAGCGCCCGTAACAAGATTTTTTATAACAATGACTTAGCACTTTATACCGCCAAAGTCACCGCCGATACCGACGAGTTTTACCGTAATGCCTATGCCGATGAGGTGGTTTTTGTCCACGAAGGCGAAGGCACACTCTACAGCGAGTACGGCACGATTAAGGTTCAAAAGTGGGACTATCTCGTGATCCCACGCGGCACGACTTATCAGCTTAAATTCAACGATTACAGCAATGTGCGACTTTTCGTCATCGAGTCATTCTCTATGGTGGAAGTGCCTAAGCATTTCCGTAACGAGTATGGTCAGCTATTAGAATCGGCACCTTATTGCGAGCGCGATTTACGCGTACCTACATTGCAAGATGCTGTGGTTGAGCGCGGCGCCTTCCCCTTAGTGTGTAAGTTTGGCGATAAATACCAACTCACCACTCTTGAATGGCATCCCTTTGATTTAGTGGGTTGGGATGGCTGTGTTTACCCTTGGGCATTCAACATTACCGAATACGCGCCAAAGGTGGGCAAAATCCATCTGCCGCCTTCTGATCACTTAGTCTTTACTGCCCATAACTTTGTGATTTGTAACTTCGTGCCGCGCCCCTACGATTTCCACCCGAAATCGATTCCAGCGCCTTATTACCACAACAATATCGATAGCGACGAAGTTTTGTATTACGTCGATGGCGACTTTATGAGCCGCACGGGCATTGAAGCAGGTTACATGACCTTACATCAAAAAGGTGTGGCCCACGGCCCACAACCGGGTCGCACTGAAGCCTCGATTGGCAAGAAAGAAACCTATGAATACGCAGTGATGGTGGACACCTTCGCCCCACTGAGATTAACCGAACATGTACAAAATTGCATGAGCAAAGACTACAACCGCTCTTGGCTAGAAGACTAGCCCTAAGCCACCAGCGCACCGAAACGGTTGCGTATCCCAACGTAATAAAAGGGATAAAGAGTGTCGGCGGTTGAACTAAAATAATGAGGAAAACATCATGGCAAGCGAACTAAATCCACTGGGCTTATTAGGTATCGAATTCACTGAATTCGCCAGCCCTGATACTGATTTTATGCACAAAGTCTTTATCGACTTTGGTTTTTCACTGCTGAAAAAAGCCAAGAACAAAGACATTCTGTACTACAAACAGAATGACATTAATTTTCTGCTCAACACTGGGCGCGAAGGTTTCTCAGCTAAGTTTGCCAAATCCCACGGCCCAGCCATTTGTTCTATGGGCTGGCGGGTAGAAGATGCTGGCTTTGCCTATCGCGTTGCCGTTGAACGTGGTGCAAAACCCGCCGATGATGCCAATAAAGATCTGCCTTATCCTGCGATTTACGGCATTGGCGACAGTTTGATTTATTTCATCGACACCTTCGGCGCAGAAGACAATATCTATGCCGCTGATTTTGAAGACTTAGACGAGCAAGTGATCACCCAAGAGAAAGGCTTTATCGAAGTCGATCACTTAACCAATAACGTCTACAAAGGCACAATGGAACATTGGGCTAACTTCTATAAAAACATTTTTGGTTTTACTGAAGTGCGCTACTTTGACATCAGCGGTGTACAAACCGCACTAGTGTCCTACGCCCTGCGCTCGCCCGATGGCAGCTTCTGTATTCCGATTAACGAAGGTAAAGGCAGCGATAAGAACCAAATCGATGAATACCTGAAGGAATATAACGGCCCAGGTGTGCAACATTTAGCCTTTAGAAGTCGCGATATCGTAAAATCGCTGGATGCGATGGAAGGCAGTTCAATCCAATGCCTAGACATCATCCCTGAATACTACGACACCATATTTGAGAAGTTGCCGCAGGTGACTGAGAATCGTGAGCGCATCAAACATCACCAAATTCTGGTGGATGGCGATGAATCCGGTTATTTACTGCAAATTTTCACTAAAAACCTGTTCGGACCGATTTTTATCGAAATCATCCAACGCAAAAATAACTTAGGTTTTGGCGAAGGCAACTTTACTGCCCTGTTTGAATCGATTGAACGGGATCAAATGCGCCGCGGCGTACTGTAAGTTTTCATCACCCATAAAAAACGGTACGCACTGCGTACCGTTTTTTGTTTCTACGACTATTTAAATCGTCATCTAAATCAGCATTGAGGCTAATCACTCGGCATACTTGCCTGCATTATTCCACATTGATGGGTTTGATAACCTTACAAGGGTTGCCAGCCGCCACACAGTTCGCGGGAATGCTCTTATTCACTACGCTACCGGCACCGATGACACAATTATCGCCAATGGTCACACCGGGCAACACTGAGACATTCCCCCCAAGCCAGACATTATTACCGATTTGAATTGGCGCGCCGTATTCCGTCGTTTGCCGCGCAATGGGATCGATAGGATGCGTTGCGGTAGAAATCATCACATGGGGACCAAACATCACGTTATCGCCAATCGAGACTGAGCAAACGTCTAATATGGTTAGATTATGATTAGCGTAAAATTGTTTACCAATATGAATGTTATAACCGTAGTCACAAAAAAAATTGGGCTCAATATGGGCGCAGTGTTGAATATCGAGCAGGACACGAAGGTGATCCATACGGGCATCAAGCTGAGTCGGTTCGGCCAGATTAAACTGATGGCAAACGGATTTCGCCCGCATCCGCTCAGCTAATAGCTCATCATCCCATGCCTTATAGGGCTGACCCGCTAACATTTTTTGTTTCTCTGTCTGTTTTATTTCAGTCCCTTTACTCTCAACCATAATGCATCCCCTGCAGTTAATTTCATGCAGTCACCCTACCAAACCTCAGCATTCAAGCTCAAGTGACTAAATTAATAAAAGTAACAAAAGTGACAAACAGAAAATATGGTGAGATTAATCTCTCATCTATCGCTAATACGGCACACTTTGTACCGCAAAGATGGGGATCAGCTGGGTAAACTCGATAGATAAATAGCGAGGTCTTATGGTGATAGCAGAGTAAACATCCCCAAAAGATGAATTGTTTACATACTAAGTTACAGTTACGCATCGAAAAAAACGGGACGCAGATTGGCTAAAGCTATGGTTTTCATTACACTATCGGCCTTCCCATCTTCACCCAAGACAGACCAAACCATGCCAGATTTTGCTTTACTTGCAGTGTTTATCCCGACCTTCTTCTTTGTTTCTATCACCCCGGGCATGTGTATGACGCTCGCCATGACCTTGGGCATGAGCATAGGTGTGCGCCGCACCCTGTGGATGATGCTGGGTGAACTGGTAGGCGTAGCGTTAGTGGCGACAGCCGCCGTGATGGGCGTTGCCAGTATCATGCTCAACTATCCCGAAGTCTTTCAAATCTTCAAATGGGTTGGCGGAATTTATTTAGGCTATATCGGCGTACAGATGTGGCGTGCCCGCGGTAAGATGGCCATGTTAAGCGATGACGACACTAACCCCAGAGCCAGCAATGTTACCTTGATCTCCCAAGGCTTTATTACCGCCATTGCCAATCCTAAAGGTTGGGCATTTATGGTGTCGCTACTGCCGCCTTTTATCAATGCCGAGCGCGACGTTGCGCCGCAGCTGCTCGCACTGCTGAGCATTATTATGGTGACCGAGTTTACCTCTATGCTCGCCTACGCCAGCGGCGGCAAAAGCCTACGTATTTTCCTAAGCCGCGGCGATAATATTCGCTGGTTAAACCGCATTGCAGGCAGCCTGATGATAGGCGTGGGCGTGTGGTTAGCCATGAGCTAACATTCATAGCCAATATTCAAAACTAACCTTTTGAATTAACAGCTTAGATAGAACTGCTTAGGTTGAACAAGCACGACATAAATGAGAGCCCAATAAAGTCCCGTTAACTCGATCTTTTATTAGGGCTCTTTTTTGTAGGGCAAAACAGCTCGCATCTGCGCCATATATTGCTGCATTTGCTGTGCTTCTTGCTCAACAAAATCGGCAATCGCCGCCCTAAATCCTAAATGGGCAATATTATGGTAGGAATACATTTCAACAGGTTCGAAGCCGCGCAGCACCTTATGCTCCCCCTGTGCGCCCGCATCAAACATTTGGAATCCATGTTCAATACAGTATTGAATGCCTTGATAATAACAGGCCTCAAAATGCAAGCCGTCGAGCTCAACCGTTGTACCCCAATAACGGCCATATAAGCATTTTTGCCCTTGAGTATTCTCGCCTTTGAGATACAAGGCGCCTGCTACCATCTCGCCCTTGGCATCTTCGACCACCAACAGTAGGACTTGCGCAGCGAGTTGTGCCCGCAACTGCTGAAAAAAGGTTGGCGTTAAATAGCCGCGATGACCGGAGCGCTTAAGGTAAGTTAATTGATAACATTGGATAAACGTCTGCCATTGCGAAGCAGTAATATGCTCCCCTTCAACAAAGTGAAACTTAAGATTAAAAGGCTGTAACTGCGCCCGCTCCTTCAAGATATTCTTACGTTTGCGCGAACTAAAGCCCGCCAGAAAATCATCAAAGTCGCGATAACCGCGATTGTGCCAATGGAACTGAGTGCCTAAGCGTTTTAACAGTGGATTGGGCGAGCCTTCAAATAACGGTGTTTGGCTTGGGGTAACAAATAAGCTATGCCATGAAGAAATTGGGCTGTCGCCCTGATCTTTAACGCTTTGTACTGATCCATCAAGATCAGCATCATCAACAACGGACTGATTAAGCTCTGACTCATCAAAAACCGCATCACCTTGCTCTAACACACAAGGCTCTGACGCAAACAGCTCTGATGTTAGCCGGCGATTCAATGTCAGCAGCAGTAATTGCGCCACGCGCAGTTGCTCAACGCTATCTAATACAGAATGAATGCCCATCCTTCGCCCTTGCACTGGGGTAAAAGGGATTGCATTCACCCATTTGGGATAATAATCGAGTCCATGGCGCTCATAGGCTTCGGCCCACGCCCAATCGAACACATACTCGCCGTAGGAGTGGGACTTTTGATACAAGGGCATCACCGCCACCAGCGATAATGGCTTGAAGTGCTTAGCCGCTTGCCGGCTTATCAGAGCTCCTGCAGCCAAAGGCGACAAGCTTTTATCGGTACTTACAACATCACTTAATGTGTCACCCACATCAAACACGCATAAATGCCGCGGCGTCCAACCCGTTGCAGCGCAGGCCGAATGGCTCTGCTCAAGCGCCAACAGAAACTCATGGCGACAGAAGGGATTCGCCTCCCCCATAACGGCATTCCACGCACTGGCCGATATGTCCGACATTGAGCTCGCAAAGGCCAAGATAAGCTGTCTCATTGGGTAAATTCTCGTCCTTTACGGATCTTAACTAATATACAAGGTTGCAATTAAGCCTAATTCTCGGCACATTGCATAGCCATAATGAAAATAAATTCAGGATTGAGTATGCGTCCAACAAGACCTTTTAGACCTCTTATTCTCGCCATTGCCATGGCGCTTCCCCTACTATCATCACCCAGTCTGCTTGCCGAAGAATCGTCAATTTTCAGCCAGATGGCCACAGCACAACCTGTGTGGGCCAAGCATGGCATGGTTGCCAGCCAAGAAACACTCGCCAGTCGCACTGGCGTTGAGATCCTAAAACAAGGCGGCAATGCCGTTGATGCGGCCGTGGCCGTGGCCTTCAGTTTGGCAGTCACCTTACCACGTGCCGGCAATATCGGTGGCGGCGGTTTTATGCTGGTGCATATTGCTAAAGAAAACAAAACCATCGCAATCGATTACCGTGAAATGGCGCCATCTAAAGCCAAGAAAGATATTTTCCTCGACGAGAATGGCGATGCAGTTGAGAAGCTGAGCCGCGAACACGGCCTTGCCGTAGGCGTCCCTGGTACAGTGATGGGCATGAGCTTAGCCCTTGAAAAATATGGCACTATGACACTCGCTCAAGTCACTGCTCCCGCAATTAAAATGGCGCAGGAAGGCATTAGCGTGACGCCAGATCTTGCCGAATCTCTTGCAGGTCTAAAACGCCGCATGACCCAATGGCCAACCACGGCTGCTATCTTCTACAAAGCCGACGGCAGTGACTATCAAGTTGATGATATTCTTAAACAACCTGAGCTTGCCCATTCATTAAGTCTGATCGCTGAAAAAGGCACCAAAGGATTCTACGAAGGTGAAACCGCCACTAAACTCATCAATGCGGTGAAAGACGCTGGCGGCATTATGACTTTAGACGACCTTAAAAATTATAAGGTTGTAGAACGCGAACCCGTGCGCGGCGAATACCGTGGCTACGAGGTTGTATCTATGCCACCACCATCATCGGGCGGCGTGCACGTCATAGAAATGCTTAATGTGTTGCAACAATTCCCAATTGATAAACTCGGCCACAATACGGCGCAGACGATTCATCTGATGGCAGAAACCATGAAGCACGCCTATGCCGATCGCAGCGAATACTTAGGCGACCCCGACTTTTATAAGGTGCCCGTCAAAGCCTTAACCAGTAAGGACTACGCCCAAAAAATCGCCAGCCAAATCGCGATGAATAAGACAACGCCAAGCGCCGAAATCAAGCCGGGTAAACTCGCGCCCTATGAGAGCGACCAAACCACTCACTTCTCGGTAGTTGATAAATGGGGCAATGCGGTTTCAAACACTTACACCTTAAACTTCAGCTACGGCTCAGGTTTAGTGGCCAAGGGAACTGGCATTTTGCTCAATAACGAGATGGATGATTTCTCGGCCAAACCCGGCGTGCCAAACGGCTACGGTTTAGTTGGCGGTGATGCCAATGCGGTCGAAGGCAATAAGCGCCCATTGAGCTCCATGAGCCCCACTATTGTGATGAAAGATGGCAAGCCCTTCCTCGTCACTGGCAGCCCAGGCGGTTCACGCATTATCACCACCACACTGCAGATCATCATGAATGTGATCGACCATGGATTAAACATCGCCGAAGCCAGTAATGCAGCGCGGGTGCACCATCAATGGCTGCCCGATGAACTACGAGTCGAATCCAGCTTAAACCGCGATACCATTTCTCTGCTCGAAGCCAAAGGCCACAAAGTGAAAGTACAGTCAGCTATGGGCAGTACACAATCAATCATGGTGACCGAACAAGGGATTTTTGGTGCGTCTGATCCACGCCACTCGGGTAGCGAAGCCATCGGCTACTAGCATCTCCATGATGCCAATGTTAGTGAAAGAGATGAGTGAGTGAAATAGGTAAATGAGATAAAAGGATTTATGACCTATTCGAACTAGGTCATAAACTCTGAGTAAAGCTTGTCCTTCCGCTCAGTGAATGCAAACTTTCGATTAAAAAAGCCCAGCTATACATCACTGTATAAGCAGGGCTTTTTATTGTGTGGAAACAAGTAATCATACTGAACATAGCTGACTTTTAGACCTAATAGTTTAGGCAAACTGTACTGGGTGGCCTGTTATTTCAGTCGCCTGTTATTTCAGTCGTTAGGATCGTAGCGTTGGCTGGTATCCACTCATATAGGCTTGCCATGGCATTCACTCTCCGACACGCAGCTAGTCCGTCCTTGGATGCTCGACCGCCCCGTCCATGGGGCGGACGGTCGTCTCGCTAATCACCATGGCTCACCTTTTTGGCACTAATGTAACCTGTCTGTATGAAGGAGATACCCAGCACGCTTTTGGACAAAAGCGTGTTAGAACATTGAATCTAACTAACCTACCGTCGATTATAAAAAGTAGGTTAGTTTATTCGAAAGGACAGACTGCTTTATTTATTATTGTCTTTGCTATCACCTGTTTACATATACCAGATTATAGTACAACTGAAGTATGGCCTACAGTTTCTAAAGATTATATACGTCATCAACATCTTCTTCTGTCTTATTAGAAATTTTATCAAGCTTTCTATCTAATTCAGTCTCAGCATCACTCAGTTCTTCTTCTAACGCCCTACAAACCTTTTGAATAAACTTATCATCGGAATAGTATAATTCGACAATATTTTTTGCTGGATACATATTCAATTGGCGATGGGTAGTATGAGAGGGAACTAGTTTCTCATTTATGATAGACAAGTCGTTTTTGCACAATAATATATCAACCTGTTCAGAAATTTCATCTATAACATCCTCACCAAGCAATAATATGTAGATAAAAAGGTTAGAGTATGACGTTTCAATCAGCCTACCTCCAAGGGCTACACTTTTGGACTCAATAATTATTTCAACTAGATGAGTGAAATTAATCTCCCTTAATGAATAGATGTCGAGATACTTGTACGGTGCTATACATTTATTCTGCAGCAAGTATGGTATAATATAAAATTCATACATATATACTTCATCAATTTCACAAAGAAATTTAATCACTTCTCTCATTCTAAGACCGAAGCTGTTGTCACTTAAACATTTAGAATAGAAGACCTTCTTTTTACTATGATGCAATGAAGTAATATACTTTGCAGCGTAAAACTCTTGAAAACTGCGATGGATATATTTATATTCATCGAAACCATCTTTAACTAGGATGTTGCAAGCACTC
Organism: Shewanella sp. DAU305; assembly: GCF_026802235.1. NCBI lineage: Bacteria > Pseudomonadati > Pseudomonadota > Gammaproteobacteria > Alteromonadales > Shewanellaceae > Shewanella > Shewanella sp. DAU305. The sequence goes on along the minus strand of NZ_CP113808.1, from coordinate 2,406,731 downwards.
TTTAGGCATTTAAAAACTGCGTCTAATTCGCTTGATTCGAAAGATTGGTTCTTTAGCGACTTTAAACACACATCATCAAAATCAAACTTTGTAAAGTTATACTTCTCATCTATTGTCAAGTAATAGGACAGATTGTTAACAACGCTTAGTATTTGAACATCTTCAAGATTTGTTTTTATTTCTCGACGAATTTGCTTACCGGATTTAGTGTTATCGTGAATAGAAAGCAAAGTGTTAAATACACGATTATAAAACTCCGACATTGTTTTAGGGATACTCTTCCATCTTTTGTATGTAAGAGAGACAAGAACAGCTAAAATTGGAGTTTTAATTGCACCAGAGGCAAAACTGCTAGAGAAGATGGCACTAGTCGCATTTATTGCGTCCGCTTTTGATTCACATACTTGTTCCAATATTTTTTTCACCTGCATTCTATCCAGATCAACCATCTGGTAATGATTTCCCAAAGAATTTCGTGAAATCTGCAAGTTTGGCCTTGTTGTAACAATTAGGTTTATGTTTTCATAATTTTGGCAAAACTGAACAATTCTCTGCTCGCAAATATCCATAAGATCTGATGGCAATTCGTCAAAAGCATCAAGCAATACTGTAAATCGTCCCTCTCTAAGCAACTTGGTTACAAAGCTAATATCGACTTGCAGTCCGCACTGATTAAGCCATTCGCATAATTGGATTTCAATCCTATCATCCTTAAAGTACTTTAATTCGAAGAAAATTGGGATTTGTTCGGATAATTCATCAACAATGAGAGTTCTCATTAAGTGACGCAGGAAGGTTGATTTTCCATGTCCAGCTACACCTGAAACCGCACTGAAACCACGCCCCCGACTTAGAAGAGACTCTACTTTGAATTTATTTCCTTGCGCAGTTTCTATATTTATAGGTACATATATATCATCAATATATGTTTTTTGGTCTGGATTATTAATCGTAAAGAAATATAGATATCCAATTATCTTGCTCTGATATTTTATTAGTTCTCTCTCACCTACATGCTCCTGCCACTTATTATTAATTTTTTTCTTTAGAAAGTTTGTTAATGCTTCGGCCTCTTTACCTGCTACATTCTTAATTGCCGCTGCTGTTGCCGTCTCAATGCTATCCATATAATTTCTTTCCTATGACTATTGCGGTCAACAATATAATGGTTTGTGATAAAACAACAGAAATTTTATTAACATTTTAGTTTTTTGTACCATTCGCTAAATTCATGACAAAATCTGAGTTAAAGTTAGTTAGTATTCTTCACGTCATTGGATTTTATTTCTTTGACACAGCCTCTGAGCTGTAGAGCTTTTTTGAAAAAATAATATTGCGTGGTTTCTACGTATTTCATTGAAAATCCTTTGTCATCGTTGTAATCCTTCATATTTTTTTAAGTTTAGCTGATTTAATGAGGATAATATACTCAACTGAGCCTCTTTTGGGCTCCGCGCAGCGGCTTAGTTCTACGTTTGGTTAAGGGGCGGGCTTTAAGCCCGTCCCAATGAGCGAAGCGAATGGTTTGAACCAGTTGTTACAGCATACTGCCCCGGACCTGAAAGATATTGCCTTCGGGATCATGAGCATCACAGACTTTATTGCCTTGAAACTCCCACTCGTGTTCTGGGCTATTCAGCTCGCCACCTAAGACGGGATGCTTAGCTTACATCAACGTCTGAGCACGCTTAATAAAGACACATCTAACACTCAACATCCTCCCTACCAGTAGTCCGCAGGATTTCATTAAGTTTGTGGATCTGTTTTGGATGCAATTTAACATCCAGAGAGAATAACCGCTGTGTCAAAAGCCTTATCACAAGAGCTTCACCGGGGTGACTTCCGGTAAAAGGTTGTCCTTTAAAGGTCAGGCAATGAAACACTCTTGGTTAGAGTGAGTCACCAGTGAGAAGTTAAAATATTTTTTTGGCATCCCTTGAAACCTGATTTCACACCCTCATCTACTAAAGTGAGGATATTCCCTCATTAAAAATAAGGTTAACTATTATGGCTCTTAAACCAGGTCCAAAACCGATTGCTGATTCTACTGGTAAAGTTGATCAACGCAGACGTGACAATAAAAACACCCCCGGCAACAACCCCGATTTAAAACCTAGCAAGTCTTCGAAAAAATGATATGTAACACTGCCGATATAGGCTGCTTTCGAGTAGCCTATATTTTCCAGACTCTATGTTGTTAGCGTTTAAGTACACCTTTCTAAACCCTCAAAATACAGCCTCTCATACTCTGCTGGCGCCAGAATCGCCACAGTCAAAGTAGCCACTTGGTCATCAATCATGACTCGAGAGCTGTCAGCGAACTACGCCGAAACACGGAATGGGGCAATATCTTTTTAGCTAAACGAACAGCAGAAGTGTTAATTAAGATTGGCATTGTTGCAACAGTGACCGTTGGCGGCATGTTAAGTAGAGCCCTCAGGGATACTTCTTATTAAATGAAAGGGGGCGAGTCACTGGGGAAACAATGACAATTCATGCAGCACAACTGACGATATAACTCACAAGCTTTTGAGCATTTCAAGTTGGAATGGTGGAAATCTAAGATTTAACCGCCATTGTTCTATTAACCCTTAATGCTTAGCTTAATACTTGATATCAGACTTTATTGCTACTCAACACTTTTGTGCCATCCCAAAATCACTTTCACAAAGAGCGCTATTTAACCGCCGATAGTTCGATAAATGCTGCGGTGTACATTTTTAGATTCAGCATAAATTGCTTATGGGTGATGAACTCTTTTTCGGTATGGCCAGTGTATTCCACGCCCGGCATGGCTGGGCCAAAGCTTAAGGCATTGGGGAATAATTTACTGTTGGTTGAGCCGCCGATTGCAACGGGTTTAGGGTCGACTATGCCAGTGAAGTGGGCAAACACGTCGAGCAGAGTTTGTTGCTGCGGCGCATCCTTCATCACCATAGGCTCACCCCAATAACTTTCGATATCAGCAAGCTGCACTTGGTGTTTATCCTGCCACAGGGCTAGGGCTTCACGGGCTTGCTTAGCGAGTAACTCTGGTGTTTTGCCGACAGGGCGACGTAAGTTAATGGTCACCTCAGTGCCCTTCTGAGTTTGCACCACCACAGTTGGGGCTAAGGTCAGCGGTCCCATAAAATCATCTTTATAAGCTAAGTCACCAAACTGCTCGGCGTAAATGCCTAAACCCACCAGCTCGTTCATGGCGGCAACGGTTAAGGAGGCGCTGGTTTGCGGCCAAGGTTTATCATTCAACTCGGGACTTAATAATGCCGCCAAATGCGTCACGGCATTCACTCCATCTTCAGGAGTGGATGAATGGGCGGCTTTACCGTCGGCAAAGATATGCAAGTTGCACAGCTTATCGACGCAATGGTTTTCAAAACGGTATTTCATCCCCTGCTGCGCGGCGGCTCTGGTCTGTAACTTTGTTAGTAATGTAGGTGAAACCGCCTTAATTTCTGCTTCAGCCTGCTGCGGTACTTGGCTGGCAAAATAGCCACCAGAGAAAGCCGTTAACGTGGGCGCTTGAGTTGAAGCCTCTGCTTTAGCTTCTATATTGGAGATCGTAATATTGGGCACAGTAAAGGTAATCTTACTCCAACCTTTCTCGGCGGTGACCACTGGGTATTCGGCATCGATAGTAATGTTCATATCCGCTGGCGTGTAGCTGGCTAAAAAGGTTTTCAGTGGTTCCCAGTCGGACTCTTCAGCAAGATAAACTAAGAGTTCAATACGTCTATCTCGATTAATGTGTTTATCTTTAATCGCCTTCATCGCATACATGGCGGTGACAATGGCACCCTTGTCGTCCTCTGTGCCGCGGCCAATCAGTTTGCCCGGTTCCGATTGAGTATCAAGCAGATAAGGGCTCTGCGCCCACAATGCAGGATTAGCTGGTTGCACATCGCCGTGGGTGACTATGCCTAACTTTTTAGATTCATTGTTTACAGCCGAATTGGCATCTAAGCCAATCAACACCACATAGCCATGATCGGCATAATCTAACCCGAGCTCCTGACTGAGTTGTTTCAAACTCGACTTTAAGCCTACAAAGGCGGGATTGGTATCTGGCGTTTGCCCTTCAACCGCTTGGGTATTAAAACTCACCAACTGAGTCAAACTCTGCACCATAGCCGCATCGTATTTTGCGACCGCATAATCGGCGACCTTTAGCGCATTTGGGCTTAACTGAGGAACGATTGTGTTAGCCGCTGTTGTTGCTGGCGCTGGCGCCGCAATGCACTGCGGCATAACCCAGCTGGACGCAGTCAGTAATACCAAGGATAACGCTCGACGTACGCGAGCATGTTGAATACCAGATTGAGACATAGAAGATCCTATTATTGTTATTCGTGTTTTAGGACCGTACTGCAAGAGACGGTTGAAAATGGATTAAGCTGATTTACTGCTTCGTGTTGCTTATGCCAGTCATCTGCGACGTGTTTGCGGCTATTATCTTCGACTACAGCCTTGACCAATGATGTTGCCAAGAAAGCGCACCGAGACGCGATAACATCCGCAGCCAGTTTGCCATATTATTTTGCTTAAAAGCCTGAAACAAAACATTTGTTACAAACTAAACACAAAATCGATGGAACCCCTAGTCCGATACATGTTAAACAGTCACATTAAGATAAATTAATGGTTTTAGCCGCGCGTAGACTTCAATTTTTGCTGAAATCCATGGCCATCATCAAACAATCACCCATAACAATAATCGACCTAACGGGGAACAAATAATGAAGGGACTAACCCTTAAACCGCAAGCCCGCACGGCTAAGCTCACGCTAAGTGCTATCGCTTTAGCCTTAACTTTGGGCGCTTGTAGCACACAACAACCCGAAGCCAGTGTTCAAGCAAACGCAGCACCCAATGCCGTGTCAGCGCAGATTATCAGTCAGAATGCGACCAATCCATTCTTCAAACCCTATAATACGTTTATGGAGATTCCGGCCTTTGATAAGATCAAGCCAGAGCACTTCCTCCCAGCCTTTAAAGCGGGCGTAGCTCAGCAACACGAGCAAATTCAAGCGATTGTTGATAATAAAGCCAAACCCACCTTCGCCAATACCATTGAAGCCATGGAGTTTTCTGGCGATCTAGTGACACGCGTTTCTAACGTCTTCTTTAACCTGACAGGCGCCGATACTACGCCAGCATTGCAAGCACTCTCAAAAGAAGTGTCGCCCATGCTATCGTCGGCCGAAGACGATATCCTGCTCAATGACAAACTGTTTCAAAAAGTCAAAGCCGTTCACGACGCGAAAGACAGCCTAAAACTCAGCACGGCCCAAGCAAAATTGTTGGAAGATACCTATAAATCTTTCACCCGTGGCGGCGCTAACTTAAGCGAACAAGATAAAACCAAACTGCGCGCATTGAACGAAGAAATCGGTAAACTCAATTTAGCCTTTGGTGACAATCTATTAGCCGAAACCAATGCCTTCGAATTAGTGGTTGATAGCAAAGCCGATCTCGCAGGTTTACCCGCTGATGTGATTGCGACCGCTTTTGAAACTGCGAAAAAACGTGGCCATGAAGGCAAGTGGGTATTCACCACTTCTCGCCCTTCTATCACGCCATTTTTAACCTATGCTGATAACCGCCAGTTACGTGAAAAACTCTATAAAGGCTATATCGAGCGCGGTAACAACAATAACGCCAACGATAACAAGATTATCCTCGCGAAGATTGCCGCCCTGCGTGCTGAACGTGCTCAGTTGATGGGCTATAAAACCCATGCCGATTTCGTGTTAGAAGAACGCACGGCTAAAACGCCAGAAAACGTTTACGGCTTGCTCAACAAAGTATGGCCAGCGGCATTGGCCCAAGCCAAAACCGAAGTGGCTGATATGCAAGCCATGATCGACGCGCAAGGTGGCAAATTTAAGCTGCAAGCGTGGGACTGGGATTACTACGCCGACAAAATTCGTGTCGCTAAGTACAGCTTTAACGAGCAACAAACCCGCCCGTATTTCTCCCTCGACAGTACACTAAAAGGTGTGTTCTACACGGCTAACCGTTTGTACGGTTTGACCTTTAAAGAACGTACCGACTTACCCAAATACAATGCAGAAGTCCGTACTTGGGAAGTTTACGATAAAGACGGCAAGCTGATGGCCATCTTTATGGGTGACTATTTCACCCGCGACAGCAAACGTGGCGGCGCTTGGATGAATTCCTTCCGCAAACAATACAATATGAACGGCGTTGATTCTAAACCTATTATTGTTAACGTATTGAACTACCCTCGCCCAGCGGGCAATGAGCCAGCGCTGCTGACCTTCGATGAAGCCAGCACTCTATTCCACGAATTTGGCCACGCCCTACACGGCATGTTATCGAACGTGGAATATCGCTCACAGGGCGGCACCGCCGTACCTCGCGATTACGTTGAGTTCCCATCGCAAGTGAATGAAAACTGGATGACTCAGCCAGAAGTGTTAGCTCAATTTGCCAAACACTACAAAACCGGCGAAGTGATCCCACAAGAATTAGTGAAGAAAATCCAAGCGGCCAGCAAGTTCAACCAAGGCTTTGCCACCGTTGAATACATGGCGGCCACTAAGCTCGATTTAGATTGGCACACACTGACCGACACTACGCCAAAGGATGCGGCCAAGTTTGAAGCAGACTCGTTAGCGGCAATGGGACTGATTGAAGAAATTAGCCCACGCTATCGCAGCACTTACTTCTCGCATATTTTCGCGGGCGGTTATTCAGCAGGCTACTACAGCTACCTGTGGTCGGATATTTTAGGCGCGGATGCTTTCGAAGCCTTTAAAGAAAACGGCATTTTCGACAAGGCCACTGCGGATTCCTTCCGTAACAATATCCTGTCGAAAGGCGGCAGCGATGATCCTATGCTGATGTATAAAAACTTCCGCGGTAAAGAAGCCGGCATAGAGCCGCTACTGCGTAGCCGCGGATTACTGGCCGAGTAACATCACCAATCATCATTTGCCAAAGGCAAGATAAACAACGGGAGCTTCGGCTCCCGTTTTCTTATAATTTTATTCAGCAACTTCTACAATAACCTATTAATTGGCTCAATATTTTAGTACTGTGTTGCCGCATATAAGGATATTTTTAAAATTATCAATGGAAATGATTATGTCTAATGCCCTACTAAGCTCTCCATTTCAAGCAAATAAAGAAAAACTTCTCACACTGCGATGACAGAGCGAACTCAATACCACTCGAATATTCAAAGCTCTGGATGCTTCCCCAAATACAATTGGTGCCGAAGTGGTTTTTATAGACCATGAATATTCCCTATGATTCCTTTATGCCACTAATATCCCATTCGATTAATATTACGAGAATGTAAAGATACAGTAAGTACCAGCTTTAGCCTTAGCAATAAGGCGCACCGGTGGAAAAATCAACAACCTAACAATAGTCAGCTATAAGGAATTCAGAGTCTATGTCAGATAATTTTTTTGAGAAACATGACTTATCTATCGGCGTGTTTGTCGTTGGTATTGCAGTCATCATGTTCCTTATGTTTGGTGCGGGTGCTATCGGCCCTTTACTTTTCCTTACGATTGAAACGCTATTCGGTAAATTAACACACGAAGAGTTTGGTACCCTTTTCGCATCAAGTATAGTGATCATGACCCTGAGTATTGTTATACCAAACGTATTAATTATACGAGGTAGACCTCGAGCAGTTAAAATCAATAAAATAAACGTCTATTTTCAACTCATTTGTTACTTACTATTTTTATTAGTTCTTGAACACAAACAAACCTGGATTTTTCTTTGCTTTGTTATTTTTCCGTTATTAGCGAACTGGTTAATGTCGTCTGCTAAATATCTAACCTTCCTTGCCTTTTACGAAACTCTACGCAAGGATCCAATCGTGTTTAGACAAAGCTTAGCAAAACGAATATTTAAGTAAGCACAGTAAATACAAGCTCTATTATCTGATATTAGTTTAAGTATATTTTTCATTAGAAAACATTAACAACACGCCATAATATAACCCAAAAAATATAATGGGTGACGATGAGCAATTAGGTATCGATGTCAGATAAATTTTGAAAAACATAACTTTTCTATCATAATTGTCGACAAGGTTACTGCGGATCCCATTCGTAATCATATTCTTTTTAAAGGCGGATTCGTAAATGATGGTACGTTTCCGCTTCACATTTTAACCCACTTTAATTCACCGCTTAGGCGACATTAAATCTTCAATAGAGTTATATGATGAATATTGAGATGGTAGAAAAAGCAGATCATCTTAGTCTGCTCGATATTTGGGAAGCATCGGTAAGAGCAACCCATGACTTTTTAGCAGAAGAAGATCTACAACAATTAAAGCCGCTGATCCTCGAACAGTATTTTGATGCCGTTCACTTAAAGTGCGCTAAAAATGACAATGGAGAAATACTCGGATTCTGCGGGGTACATGATGGCAATATTGAAATGCTGTTCATCTCACCTGACGCGCGCGGAAAAGGGATTGGTTCCATGCTAGCGACACATGCCATTAAAGAACTGGGAGCCACAAAGGTGGATGTTAATGAGCAGAATCAACAAGCATTAGGTTTTTACCAACATATTGGTTTTTCAGTAACGGGTCGCTCACCCGTTGATGGACAGGGTAAACCTTATCCGTTGTTGCATATGGCGTTATATTCCATTGAGGAATTGTAGATGTATCCTGATTCAATCGATGAGAATAGGGTTGGAGAGTATCCGGCGGAAACAAAATCAGGCGGCGGTTATTTCTATGATCAAGTCCTAGAATATCGTGTTTGGTGTCGCCCTTGGCAAGGTGCTCCAGATGAATTTGATGGTGAAATCTACTATTACGCATTTCATACTTATAATGAAGCTCTTGAATTTTCGAATGAAACTGACGGGTCTGAAGCGCCTTTAGTACTTGTTAAACAGCTTGAATGGATTGATGAACCTGAAGCTGGAAAATTCATTCATAAAACGGGTGAGCGCCTAACAGAATGGAGGGTTGAGTGGCTATTAGAGAGTCAACGTAAGGAGGACACTATTGCTATCTTTATGCGTGAGAATCAAACATAAACATTTGATTAAAATAATAAAGTGGTTCAATGCTGCCTTTCACCAACATTTCAACAAACTATTTTGGAACTGTGATCAGAGCGTTATCGGTAGATTTCCCCGTGTACTGGTCAACCCAAACTGGACACTTTTACTTGAGAATTTTCAAACTCTACCGGTGACAGATCGTCATTAGCAGAATGCAGCCGCTCCAAGTTGTAATATTTCATGTAAGCAGTCACATCTTGCTTCATAAACTCCCTTGTTGGTTGATTAACTTTAAAAATCCAATCGTGTTTTAAGCTGCCAAAGAATCGCTCAACAACGGCATTATCCCAACACGCTCCCACATCACCCATGCTGGCTCGGATACCATAGCTCAATAGCAGCCTACCGAATTGCTTACTGGTATATTGCGAGCCTCGGTCACTGTGGAATACCAGCCCTCGCGCTGGTTGTCGCAGGTTGTAGGCTTTTATTAATGCCTTAGATATCAAATCTGTGGTCATGCGTTTATCTATGTGCCATCCCACAATCCGGCGTGAATATAAATCCATCACCACAGCTAAATACATCCAGCCTTCACCCGTCTTTAAATAGGTCACGTCACCCGCCCAGACCTGATTAGCCGATACTGGATTAAAGTTCATGTTTAACAGGTTATCTGCCACTGCATCTGAGTGTTTCCGCTGCGTAGTCACCTTGTAAGCACGTCGCTGGGTTGCTTTGAGTCGAAGGCGGTGCATAATTTTACGAACGAGATAGCGACCAACCTGGTAGCCTTCCTTGCGCAATTTTTTCACCATTTCACGATTCCCTAAGCTGCCTCGACTTTGCTTAAATAGCTGTCGAACAAGGCGATAAAGCTTCAGTGTTTCAAGGCTTATCACGTTTGCAGGGCGTTTATGCCAATCGTAATAGCCTGATTTGCTTACACTCATTACTCGACATAACAGTGCTACGGGAAACAGGTTGGATTGCCGTTTGATGAAACGAAATTTTACTTCATTTCTTTCGCAAAGAAGGCGCTGGCCTTTTTTAGAATTTCTTTCTCCATTCGTAATTCTTTGTTTTCTTTACGTAATCGTTTTAGCTCATCACGCTCAGACTCTTCTAAGGTGACACCTTGTTTCAGGGCTTGGTGTTTTTCCTTCCAGTTGTAAAGCAGGCTCGTGCTAACTCCAAGAGACTTTGCCGCATCGGCAACGCTATAACCTTGTTCTAGCACCATCAAGACAGCTTCATCTTTAAATGCCTGGGGATAACTCTTATGTGATTTCTTCAGACTCATATCGACCTCTTAATTTATTGACCATACTGTCTCAAAATTAAGTGTCCGATGGGATTAGACCAGAACACCGTCCTCTAACTTCCTGTCTTGAAAAAATGATGAATAAATCCGCCCCGATATCAATAAAAAGGCTTGCTAGGTTTCCCTAACAAGCCTTTGGGCCTTTTTACAACGAATCGATTAGTCGACTAAACCGCGGCGCTTTAACAGTGCATCGGTTGTCGGCTTTTTACCGGTAAAGTGAATGTAATCTTGCATGAGATCTTCACTGTTACCTTTAGATAAGACTTCCTTACGGAATTTGTCACCATTATCGGCTTTCAATCCACCGTGCTCGCCCATATAAGCAAAGGCATCGGCGGCAAACACTTCGGTCCACAAATACGCGTAATATCCAGCTGAATAACCACCGGAGAAGGCATGGCTAAAGTAGCTCGACTTATAACGCGGTGGTATTGGCGCAAAATCGAGGCCGTGTTTAGCTAACACTTGGTGTTCAAACTTCTCCACATCGCTAATTTGAGTATCGGCGCTGATAGAGTGCCATTCCATATCTAACAAGGCAGCAGACAGATACTCAACGGTATCAAAACCTTGGCCAAACTTATTTGAGGCTAAGATTTTATCAAGCAGTGCCTTAGGAATTGGCTCACCCGTCTTGTAGTGTTTGGCATAGTTAGCAATCACAGCAGGATCGATATTCCAATCTTCGTTAACCTGGGATGGGAACTCAACAAAGTCACGTGCGGTTGATGTGCCAGCCACGCTTGGGTATTTCACCTGCGAGAATAAACCGTGAACCGCATGACCCATTTCATGGAACATAGTGGTCACTTCATCGAAGGTCATTAACGTTGGGCCATCGGCTGGCTTAGGAATATTCAGCGCGTTATAAACAACGGGCTTAGTGCCAAGCAGACCGCTTTGGGTGACGAACTCATCCATCCACGCGCCGCCGCCTTTGCCTTCACGGGCATAAGGGTCAAGGTAGAATAAGCCAATAGAGCTGTTGTCTTTATCGAAGACTTCAAAAGCTAAAACATCGGGATTCCACACGGGTAAATCGGTACGCGCTTTTAAGCTGATGCCATACAGTTTATGCATCGCGAAAAACAGCCCGTCTTGCAGCACAGTATTAAACTCGAAATAAGGCTTGATGCTGCTTTCGTCGAGATCGTATTTCTCTTTACGCACTTTGTCGGCGTAGTAAGCCCAATCCCAAGGTTGCAGTTCGAAATCACCGCCCGCCTTTTTGATTTCAGCTTGAATATCAGCCGCTTCCACTTTGGCACGTGCTAAGGCTTTTGGCGCTAAATCATCGAGGATTTCATACACCGCGGCAGGAGTTTTCGCCATTTGATCGGCAACCGCATAGGATGCCCAAGTATCGAATCCCAATAAGTTAGCTTTTTTAGCCCGAATTTGCGCCATTTTAACAATCAATGGGCCATTAGTTGCGACGGCTCTGTGCGCCGAGGTTTCCCACACTTTTTGGCGCAGTTCACGGTTGCTCAGGCTAGAAAGCACAGGCTGGCGAGTCGTGTTCACTAAGGTAATCAAATAGCCCTCTTTTCCAGCAGCTTTGGCGGCTGCGGCTAAGGTGGCGATTTCGCTGTCAGATAAACCGGCTAACTGGGCTTTATCAGTCACAACAATCACATCATCTTTAAATGATTTTAAGCTGTTTTGTGAAAAGTCCGTCGCTAAGGTTGCAAGCTCGGCGTTAAAGTCGCGCATCTTAGCTTTATCTTCAGCTGACAATTTCGCGCCAGCGCGAACAAACTGCTCATAGTAGTATTCAACTAAACGCTGATCTTCCGCATTTAAGCTGCTCTTTTGTTGATATACGGCTTCAACACGGGCAAATAACGTCGGATCGAGATAAATATTATCGCGATGGGCAGATAGCTTAGGTGCAAGATCTGCTTCGGCTTTCTGGAAATCATCATCAGAAATCAGACCGGCGAGATTAAAAAAGGTCCGCGACACCCGCGTTAATAATTCACCCGAGGTTTCCATCGCCAGAATGGTGTTGTCAAAACTGGCCGCTTGCTTGTTATTCACAATGGCAGCGATTTCAGCATCATGGGCTTTAATGCCTTGCTCGAAGGCAGGAGCATAATCTGCAGTATGGATAAGGTTAAATTGTGGCGCTTGATCCTGCAGTGGACTCTTGCTCAGCAACACATTGGTCGCCTCTGCTTTAGCAGCGGTTTGAGTCGCTACGGCATTTTTGGCTTCATTGGCACTGGCGGCTGGCTTGTCTGAACAAGCGCCAAGTAACAAAGCCGCGGCCACGGCTGTGGTTATAACGGACTTACGCATATTAACTCCCTTGGATGTTGCTGCCCTTTCGTTTGTATTTTTAAGGTGAAAGGTGCGCGCTAACGGATTTTGGCTTTCAGTTTAAAACAGTCTGAGTCAACGAACGCTTGTTGCTACGGTCGTTAATTTCGATGAACTACCTTAACAAGTTACGCGCATTTCAGCCAAGTTTTACCCCACCACTGCGGCGCTAATTTGTATCACTTTATGTGTATTTAGAGTCTATATGTGCTTATGCCAACGCTTAGCTACACCTAAGGCGCAGCAATCAGTGTTAAGCGCTTGCAAGCAGAAATGATGAGGATTTGCTAAAATTCAATGTAAAAAGAATTATTTAAAACAATCCAATTGGATTTTTTAAGCCAAATATTCTCAACATAGAAAGCAGCATAAGCAAATAAAACACCGTTTCTATAACAAATATTAATTCTTCTTAATAAACTTTTTGCTGTGCTTATTTAAACCTCAATGTAACAAATACACAGGCAAAATGGCTCATTATTTAGGCAGGCGCACTCTGGGTCACAATTTGAAACAGCTTTTCTCCGATTAATGTCACATTCAGATCATCAAATGTCTTTATAATTCCCGCTCGTTAACTTAGCGAAAAATTAACCTAACAGTTAAATGACGCTGAATTAACGGGATGATGGGCATGCTCTTGACGGAACATGCGTTGGGGTCAAATAAATATAAATAGAGATAACTATGTTAAATAAGAAAATACTCGCAGTGATGATCACTGCCGCCCTTGGTGTCAGCGCCTGTAATTCTGATGACGACAAAGTCGTTCAAGCCGATTTACGGGTACTCGAAACCACAGATCTGCACACAAATATCATGGATTTCAACTACTACAGTGGTAAAGACGATCCGACTATCGGTCTTGCCCGCACTGCAAGCTTGATCCACGCTGCACGCAACGAAGCCAAGAATAGCGTCCTCGTTGATAACGGCGATCTACTGCAAGGCAGCCCTATGGGCGATTATATGGCCAAAGTTGGCCTGCAAATGGGCGATGTTCACCCTGCTTATAAAGCCATGAACCTATTAGATTATGAAGTCGGCAATATCGGTAATCATGAATTTAACTATGGTTTAGATTTCTTAAATAAATCCATTAGTGGTGCAGATTTCCCTTATATCAACTCGAACGTTTATTGCGCCGACGATAATGGTTGCTGGAAAGAAGTTAAAAAAGGTGAGCATTTATTCACCCCTTATATCATCAAACAAAAAATTATTATCGACAGCGAAGGCAATAATCAAACCATTAACATTGGTTATATTGGTTTTGTGCCACCGCAAATTCTATTGTGGGATAAACAAAATCTGACGGGTAAAGTGACGGTTGAAGATATCGTTACCACCGCGAAAAAATATGTCCCAGAAATGAAAGCCAAAGGGGCCGATATCATTATCGCCATTCCACACTCTGGCATTGGTTCGACGGAAAATCCTGGCGATCCTATGGCTGAAAACGCCACTTACGCTTTGACTTATGTTGACGGTATCGATGCGATTCTATTCGGCCACAGCCACTCTATCTTCCCTGATGCTAAGTATGCTGACTTGCCCAATACTGATGTCACTAAAGGCCTACTGAACGGCGTCCCCGCAGTGATGCCAGGTCGTTGGGGCGATAACTTAGGGGTGGTTGACTTTAAACTCGAACGTAGAGATGACAAGTGGCATGTCCTTAGTGCGAAAACGCAAGCTCGCCCTATCTATGATGGCGCAAATAAAGCCCCATTGGTTGAAGCGGATGCTGCTATTCACGATGCCGTCGCAGCCGAGCACCAAGGTACCCTCGCCTTTGTGGATGAACCTATCGGTGTCGCCGCGGCGGACATGTATAGCTTCCTCACCTTAGTGCAGGACGACCCTACGGTACAAATCGTTTCCGATGCGCAAATCGCTAACGTGAAAGCGAAATTACCTGCAGCATTAAAAGGGCTGCCAGTGCTGTCAGCTTCTGCGCCTTTTAAAGCGGGTGGTCGCCACGGTACAACCAGCGATGCCGATCAATTTGTGCAAGTCGATAAAGGTCCACTGACCTTTAAAAACGCCGCCGATCTGTACCTGTATCCCAATACTATGGTGGCAGTCAAAGCAACGGGCGCCGAATTGAAAGATTGGCTTGAGTGCTCAGCCAACCAGTTCAATCAAATCGACCCAGCAAAAACCACCCCACAAGAGTTAATCAACTGGGATGGCCATCCAACCTATAACTTCGACGTACTCGATGGCTTAACTTACAAAATTGATGTCACTCAACCGAACAAGTTTGACCGCGATTGCGCCGTCGTTAATGCCAACGCAAACCGTATCGTTGATTTAAGCTATAAAGACGAAAACGGTAAAGTCATAACAGGTGAAGAATTTGCCGCGAAAGAGTTTATCGTCGCCTCAAATAACTACCGCGCCTTTGGTGGTAAATTTGCCGGTACGGGTAGCGACCATGTCGTCCTCGAACTGCCCGATACCAACCGTGAGGCGTTAGCGGCTTATATCACAGCGCAATCTCAGTACAACGAAACCACGGGTAAGTACGAAGGTATGGTCAATCCAAGTGCCGATTACAACTGGGATTTCAAAACAATCACGACCAACGTCACATTAGACGTTCGCTTCCAAACCCAAGACAGTGACAAAGCCGCGGCCTTTATCGAAGCCAATAAACAACGTGAAATGAAAAAGATCAGCAAGGATGAACTAGGTTTCGCCGTTTATAGCATCAACCTAACCAAATAAGCGTTCAATCCCGAAATATCACCTCAAAAGGCTCCTCGTGAGCCTTTTTTATTCCCTACCGATTAAATTAACGCTAATCTGCGCGCTATAAACAGTGTGTCGCCATTTAGTTCATCTTGCTCCACACTAAAGGTTAAACCTGCTTTGTGTCGTCAGAAATCTACCTTATTATTTAGCGGCGTCCTCGCAACAACAGAGAAAGCTTATGAAATATCAATCAATCTTATGTGCCACCGCGTTAATACTGGGCGCTGTGCAGCCTGCAACGGCCGATGTTAATCTCAATCTGCCTAAAAATGCTGAAGTATTAACGGTCAATGGCAAGCCAGCCGTAAAAAGTGGCAACCTCGTTTTAGCCGATGGTACCAATCAGATCGCCTTTCGCTATGCCGCGCAATACAGGCAACAAGCTGACTCAGTGCATTATCTATCCGACGTGCTCATCGTCCGTTTTGATGCGTCAGCACAAACACTTACCCTGACACTTCCAGCCATCAACTCAGCCAGAGATGCCAAGAAATTTGATGAGTCACCCAAGCTGACACTATCAAATACTCAAGATGAAGCAGTGAGTTTTACCAGCGATAAATTGATTAAGAATGGGATCCAACTGGGACGGGATTTCGAACACGAGATACTGCAGTACAACCTTAGCAATCATCCGGCTTCATTAAATCTCACTATGAATACCGCGACAACACAACCAAACGACGCCATTGCACCAGTATTGGCAAGCCAACCACAAATACGCCAAACAGCAGTAGTCACATCTACGAACTTGATCGCGCCAGCAGTGGTGTCGTCCTCAGCCGCAGCGGTCAATGACAAGGCTCAACAAACTACTCCTGCGACGACACCTAGCCAAACTGAAATCAGTCAAATGCTTGATTACTGGTACAAACAAGCTAACGACAATACCAAAGCCAGCTTCAAAGCTAAAATAAACAAAGAGTGACCCATACCGCTTCAGTTTATCTATTTAAAACCGCCAACTTAGTACCACATATGAACTGGCGGCTCTATTCAATTCGTAAAATTAGAACTTAGTAAAACTTAAGCTCATTAAAAAAGCGCCCAGTAAACCATTCCCACTTCACAGCTTAATGTCATTTCAAACAATGAAACGGTTTTAAAACGCTAAAACATGTAAATTCCAGACGCAAAAAAGCCAGCTTATTCAGCTGGCTTCGTTACATCTCTACCAGATAATTAGGCGCTTGGCGATGACCTACTTTCTTTTATCCCCGAAGGGGATACATGGGGGCGAGTCATCATTGCCTAAAATGCGCAGCATTTTGATGATGTATCGCGCGGAGCAATGTATTGCGCAGCTGGGGATCCCGCTCAGCGGCGGGTTGACATCGAGATAGGTTTTTGCGAAGCGTATAAACACAAAAGCCCTAGCGGTTTAGGCTAGGGCTTTTGTGTTTATTTGGATGCTTGGCGATGACCTACTCTCACATGGGGAGACCCCACACTACCATCGGCGCGTTTGCGTTTCACTTCTGAGTTCGGGATGGGATCAGGTGGTTCCACAAGGCTATTGTCACCAAGCAAATTCTGTTTATTACCGTGTCCATCTCTGGACCACGTTAATAATAATTCGGAAAGCTGATTTACTTTGTTTGAGTTCACACTTCATCAAGTGTCGATATTCTGTCTAAGGCTTTCGTACGACCTCCATGGAAGGAGGAAGTGCTAGAAAATGTCTGGAACATTTTCAGTAAAACCCATCTGGGTTGTATGGTTAAGCCTCTCGAGTCATTAGTACATGTTAGCTCAACGCCTCACAACGCTTACACACCATGCCTATCAACGTCCTAGTCTCGAACGGCTCTTTAGAGGAATTAAATTCCTAGGGATGACTCATCTTAGGGCTCGCTTCCCGCTTAGATGCTTTCAGCGGTTATCGATTCCGAACGTAGCTACCGGGCAATGCCATTGGCATGACAACCCGAACACCAGCGGTTCGTCCACTCCGGTCCTCTCGTACTAGGAGCAGCTCCCTTCAATCATCCAACGCCCACGGCAGATAGGGACCGAACTGTCTCACGACGTTCTGAACCCAGCTCGCGTACCACTTTAAATGGCGAACAGCCATACCCTTGGGACCGACTTCAGCCCCAGGATGTGATGAGCCGACATCGAGGTGCCAAACACCGCCGTCGATATGAACTCTTGGGCGGTATCAGCCTGTTATCCCCGGAGTACCTTTTATCCGTTGAGCGATGGCCCTTCCATTCAGAACCACCGGATCACTATGACCTACTTTCGTACCTGCTCGACGTGTATGTCTCGCAGTTAAGCTGGCTTATGCCATTGCACTAACCGTACGATGTCCGACCGTACTTAGCCAACCTTCGTGCTCCTCCGTTACTCTTTGGGAGGAGACCGCCCCAGTCAAACTACCCACCAGGCACTGTCCCTAATCCCGATAAGGGACCTAGGTTAGAACATCAAAACTACAAGGGTGGTATTTCAAGGACGACTCCATCATGACTAGCGTCACAACTTCAAAGTCTCCCACCTATCCTACACATGTAGGTTCAATGTTCAGTGCCAAGCTATAGTAAAGGTTCACGGGGTCTTTCCGTCTAGCCGCGGGTATACGGCATCTTCACCGCAATTTCAACTTCACTGAGTCTCGGCTGGAGACAGCGTGGCCATCATTACGCCATTCGTGCAGGTCGGAACTTACCCGACAAGGAATTTCGCTACCTTAGGACCGTTATAGTTACGGCCGCCGTTTACCGGGGCTTCGATCATGAGCTTCTCTTGCGATAACCCAATCAATTAACCTTCCGGCACCGGGCAGGCGTCACACCGTATACTTCCTCTTGCGAGTTTGCACAGTGCTGTGTTTTTGATAAACAGTTGCAGCCACCTGGTATCTGCGACTCCCGTCAGCTTAGAGAGCAAGTCTCATCACCAACAAGAGCGTACCTTCTCCCGAAGTTACGGTACCATTTTGCCTAGTTCCTTCAGCCGAGTTCTCTCAAGCGCCTTGGTATTCTCTACCCGACCACCTGTGTCGGTTTGGGGTACGATTCCCACTAACCTGAAGCTTAGAAGATTTTCCTGGAAGCATGGCATCAACTACTTCAGTCCCTTAGGACCTCGTCATCAGCTCTCAGTCTGCACACTAAAGTGCGATTCCCCGGATTTGCCTAAGAAATCAACCTACCACCTTAAACGCGGACTACCAACGCCGCGCTAGCCTAGCCTTCTCCGTCTC
Organism: Shewanella sp. DAU305; assembly: GCF_026802235.1. NCBI lineage: Bacteria > Pseudomonadati > Pseudomonadota > Gammaproteobacteria > Alteromonadales > Shewanellaceae > Shewanella > Shewanella sp. DAU305. The sequence continues at coordinate 2,388,102 of NZ_CP113808.1, read as the reverse complement.
TCCATCGCAGTTAGCGGAAGTACAGAAATATTAATCTGTTTCCCATCGATTACGCCTTTCGGCCTCACCTTAGGGGTCGACTCACCCTGCCCCGATTAACGTTGGACAGGAACCCTTGGTCTTTCGGCGAGGGGGTTTTTCACCCCCTTTATCGTTACTCATGTCAGCATTCGCACTTCTGATACCTCCAGCGTGGGTTACCCCTTCACCTTCAACGGCTTACAGAACGCTCCTCTACCGCGCATCTCTAATGAAATGCACCCGTAGCTTCGGTGACTAGCTTAGCCCCGTTACATCTTCCGCGCAGGCCGACTCGACTAGTGAGCTATTACGCTTTCTTTAAATGATGGCTGCTTCTAAGCCAACATCCTAGCTGTCTAAGCCTTCCCACATCGTTTCCCACTTAGCTAGTACTTTGGGACCTTAGCTGACGGTCTGGGTTGTTTCCCTTTTGACGACGGACGTTAGCACCCGCCGTCTGTCTCCCGAGTAGTACTCATTGGTATTCGGAGTTTGCAAAGGGTTGGTAAGTCGGGATGACCCCCTAGCCTTAACAGTGCTCTACCCCCAATGGTATTCGCTCGAGGCGCTACCTAAATAGCTTTCGAGGAGAACCAGATATCTCCCGGTTTGATTGGCCTTTCACCCCCAGCCACAAGTCATCCGCTAATTTTTCAACATTAGTCGGTTCGGTCCTCCAGTTGATGTTACTCAACCTTCAACCTGCCCATGGCTAGATCACCGGGTTTCGGGTCTACACCTTGCAACTAAACGCGCAGTTAACACTCGGTTTCCCTACGGCTCCGCTATTCGCTTAACCTCGCTACAAAATGTAAGTCGCTGACCCATTATACAAAAGGTACGCAGTCACGGTCTCAAGAACCGCTCCCACTGCTTGTACGTATACGGTTTCAGGTTCTATTTCACTCCCCTCACAGGGGTTCTTTTCGCCTTTCCCTCACGGTACTGGTTCACTATCGGTCAGTCAGGAGTATTTAGCCTTGGAGGATGGTCCCCCCATATTCAAACAGGATGTCACGTGTCCCGCCTTACTCGTTTTCATCAATGGTTAGTTTTCATGTACGGGGCTATCACCCTGTGCCGCTGTGCTTTCCAACACATTCCACTAACACCCCACTGACTTAAGGGCTAATCCCCGTTCGCTCGCCGCTACTAGGGGAATCTCGGTTGATTTCTTTTCCTCCGGGTACTTAGATGTTTCAGTTCCCCGGGTTCGCCTCGCAACACTATGTATTCATGTTGCGATAACAGCTTATGCTGCTGGGTTCCCCCATTCGGACATCGTTAGCTCAAATGCTTGTTACTAGCTCGCCAACGCTTTTCGCAAGTTACTACGTCCTTCATCGCCTCTGACTGCCAAGGCATCCACCGTATACGCTTAGTCGCTTAACCATACAACCCAAATGAGTTTCACTCATCTGAGTCGCATTGCGACCAGCTTGGTTTTACTTGTCTCACTTCTGACCAAAGAAGTGGACGCGCCTTAGACGTAAACTATTCAACTAAGAATAATTTACTTTTGAATATTCAAGACACTTAATAAAGTGTTTGAGAACTCATGATGCAAACGTTTCCACGTTTACATCGGTTTGTAAGTAACATGACGACAGACATCATCACGTTACATACTATCAGCTTTCCAAATTGTTAAAGAGCGGGCTTAAAAAAGCCAAAGATAATTTTTAAGTTTATCTTTGGCATCTCTATCCATAGTGCATATGCCTTATTACTTTGCAATAAAGTCAGAATAAGGTGTAAATGGTGGAGCTATGCGGGATCGAACCGCAGACCTCCTGCGTGCAAGGCAGGCGCTCTCCCAACTGAGCTATAGCCCCATTTACATGCAGTGCGAGTAAGTAAGATGTTCCAAACCTCTAAAAGGATTGGTTTGCCAAATCAAGTTATCCGCGGCAAATTAACGCGACGTTTAGTTCACTAAACGAGTGTTAATTTAACAAAGGATAACGAAGATTTGGTGGGTCAGAGTGGACTTGAACCACCGACCTCACCCTTATCAGGGGTGCGCTCTAACCAGCTGAGCTACAGACCCATCTTTGATAAACCTATTTAACTAGGTCCATCTTTTACTCTTTCTTCTATCAAGCAAATCTGTGTGAACACTCAAAAGGTACACGGATGTACCGAATGTCGAAAATGCAGGAGCATTTTTCGACCAAACATTAAGTTAGTCGTATAGGTAAGGAGGTGATCCAGCCCCAGGTTCCCCTAGGGCTACCTTGTTACGACTTCACCCCAGTCATGAACCACAAAGTGGTGAGCGCCCCCCGAAGGTTAAGCTACCCACTTCTTTTGCAGCCCACTCCCATGGTGTGACGGGCGGTGTGTACAAGGCCCGGGAACGTATTCACCGTGGCATTCTGATCCACGATTACTAGCGATTCCGACTTCATGGAGTCGAGTTGCAGACTCCAATCCGGACTACGACGAGCTTTGTGAGATTAGCTCCACCTCGCGGCTTTGCAACCCTCTGTACTCGCCATTGTAGCACGTGTGTAGCCCTACTCGTAAGGGCCATGATGACTTGACGTCGTCCCCACCTTCCTCCGGTTTATCACCGGCAGTCTCCCTAGAGTTCCCACCATTACGTGCTGGCAAATAAGGATAGGGGTTGCGCTCGTTGCGGGACTTAACCCAACATTTCACAACACGAGCTGACGACAGCCATGCAGCACCTGTCTCACGGTTCCCGAAGGCACTAAGCTATCTCTAGCGAATTCCGTGGATGTCAAGAGTAGGTAAGGTTCTTCGCGTTGCATCGAATTAAACCACATGCTCCACCGCTTGTGCGGGCCCCCGTCAATTCATTTGAGTTTTAACCTTGCGGCCGTACTCCCCAGGCGGTCTACTTAATGCGTTAGCTTGAGAGCCCAGTGTTCAAGACACCAAACTCCGAGTAGACATCGTTTACGGCGTGGACTACCAGGGTATCTAATCCTGTTTGCTCCCCACGCTTTCGTGCCTGAGCGTCAGTCTTTGTCCAGGGGGCCGCCTTCGCCACCGGTATTCCTCCAGATCTCTACGCATTTCACCGCTACACCTGGAATTCTACCCCCCTCTACAAGACTCTAGTTCGCCAGTTCGAAATGCAATTCCCAGGTTGAGCCCGGGGCTTTCACATCTCGCTTAACAAACCGCCTGCGCACGCTTTACGCCCAGTAATTCCGATTAACGCTCGGACCCTCCGTATTACCGCGGCTGCTGGCACGGAGTTAGCCGGTCCTTCTTCTGTAGGTAACGTCACAGCAACAGCGTATTAAGCTGCTACCTTTCCTCCCTACTGAAAGTGCTTTACAACCCGAAGGCCTTCTTCACACACGCGGCATGGCTGCATCAGGGTTTCCCCCATTGTGCAATATTCCCCACTGCTGCCTCCCGTAGGAGTCTGGGCCGTGTCTCAGTCCCAGTGTGGCTGATCATCCTCTCAGAACAGCTAGGGATCGTCGCCTTGGTGAGCCATTACCTCACCAACTAGCTAATCCCACCTAGGTTCATCCAATCGCGGAAGGCCCGAAGGTCCCCTCCTTTCCCCCGTAGGGCGTATGCGGTATTAGCAGTCGTTTCCAACTGTTATCCCCCTCGACTGGGCAGATCCCTAGGCATTACTCACCCGTCCGCCGCTCGCCGGCAAAGATAGCAAGCTATCTTCCCGCTGCCGCTCGACTTGCATGTGTTAGGCCTGCCGCCAGCGTTCAATCTGAGCCATGATCAAACTCTTCAATTAAAGTTTTGTTGTTTGACTTACGTCAAACGGCTCAACGAATTCTGTTCGACTTACTAAGTAAGTCTTTGTACATATTGCTATGAACACTCATCACTCTCGTGAAAGAATTGGTTGATTTAAATTTTTGACTGCCAACCCGAAGGTTAAGCAGTTTCGATTAACTCAACACCTGTGAGTGTCCACACAGATTTGCTTGATAAATTGTTAAAGAGCATGGTTAGCAGCTTATTCAGCGTTTAACCGTTGACCCCGCTGGGTCAGTGGATGCGCATTATAGGGATGTCAGATTTTACCGCAACCCCTTTGGCGCGAATAATTACGAAAAACGATTCAAGCGCACACTTTTTAAACTAAAAGTGTGTTTTAACGCCAATATTCTCGAATTTTTGCTGGATTAAGGCAAAAGATGAGGTTAACCCAGCGCTAGAAATGACAAGAGCCAACCTATTGGTTAGCTCTTTATGCCATGTTGGATCGCTTTAACGCAAACTCTCATCCAACAAGAGCGACAACTCGCGCTACTGGTTACTGTGATAGTTGCTGCTTGAGATGAACTTATCAGCAAATGTTTATCTGCTTATAAGTAGTAGCGTAGCAACTAGACTAGGCTTTTTAAGTAAGCTGGCACATCGGCAATACTGCCCAGTACCACAGTGGCATCGCTGTCATCAGCAATAACCTTACCACTGCGCACTAATATGCGAGTGGTCACGCCCGCCGCTTTCGCTGCCTGCATATCTTCGGCTTTGTCGCCAACCATGACTGAGTGCACTAAGTCGATTTTCAAGAATTGCGCCGCATCATTGAGCATACCCGGCTTAGGTTTACGGCAATCACAGTCGACCTTATATTCCCCTATGCCATTTTCAGCATGGTGCGGGCAATAGTAGATACCATCGAGTTCAACGCCTTTGTCGGCAAAGTTCCAATCCATCCACTCCGTTAAGCTGTGGAATTGATCTTCTGTATACATACCACGGGCAATACCAGATTGATTTGTGACGACAACTAACTTGTAGCCCATTTCCTTCAAAGAGAGGCAAGATTCAAACACACCTTCGATATATTCGAAGTCATCCACTAAGTGGACATAACCATGATCTTTGTTAATCACGCCATCACGGTCTAAAAATACTGCTCGACTCACTGTAATACTCCAAAATCGCCTAAGGCGTTATCGCGCTATTATTCCATTCATTATCAGAAATTGCACCGCGAAGTTGTGCTTTTAACGCTAAATTGAGCGTTAGTGATGCTTATGGCTAGATGCGGATAACACCTTGCCCCGAGAGTCTCAATGTATGAAAAATCTTATCCTGTTAAATCAAAGTCCTTGGGCAACATATTTAACTGTTGTACCTGACTCAACCGACTAGTCGAAGTACTTCATTGCAGTAGATAAACAGCGCACTTAGGAAAATGATGGCTGTCGCATTAAAGATTGTTTCCAAGAAAGGCACATAATTGAGAGAGCTAAAACCATCAAAACCCTCGCCGTTTGGGCATTGTTAATCCCTAAGATACGCCACTCAATCAAGCATTCCCCTTTATTTGTGGTGTTTTTAACGGTAATCTTGGGCAGATAACGAGAAAATACCCGAAATAGACGGAAATAATGAGTCGAACTACGCCTATAGTCCACAAAACCCGCACCCAGTTAGTTGTTGAAGTGCTCAGAGAGAGAATTCTTTCAGGTGACATAGCCGCAGGAGAACCACTCAGACAAAGTGCGTTGGCTGAAGCGTTAAATGTCAGCCGCATTCCGGTGAGAGAAGCCTTATTGCAACTCGAAGCCGAAGGACTCGTTAAGTTTGAGCCCCATAAAGGTGCAACGGCGACCGTTTTATCCGTCGAGCAAGTCACCGAACTTTTTGAATTACGTGCCATGATCGAAACCGATCTGCTCGCTAAAGCGATCCCACTGCTTCAAGAAGCTGATTTAGAAAAAGCAGAACGTGTACTCGAACAATTGGAATCGGCCTTCAAACATGAAGATGCCGTTGCCAGTTGGAGCGAGTTGAATACGCAATTTCACACTTGCTTATATCAGGCGGCTAATCGCCCACACACCCTTGAGGTTGTTCACGGCCTCAATACTAATTGTGATAGATACATTCGTTTGCAGTTATTGCTCGCGGGGGGATTCCTGCTGCAGAGCATGAGCACAGAGCTTTGCTCAACCACTGCAAACTGAGAGAAACAGAAAAAGCGACGGCGCTACTGCGTCATCATATTCTGCATGCCGCAATGACAATTCGAGATCTCGTCGCCAAACAGGTGGTCTAGATCACGGACGGCCATTAGAGTTGCCGATAAGCTTTGTTGTCGATTCAAGGCAGCGCTCAGGTTCTGCCTTTTTTATTTGAGAGAAACCACCATGCAGTACGCCACTATCACAGGTTGGGGCAAATGTGTTCCACCAGCCACGCTGACCAACGATGATCTTGCGACCTTTATCGAGACATCCGATGAATGGATTAAATCTCGCACCGGCATCAGCCAGCGCCATATCAGTCATGTTAACACCTCTGAACTCGCTTCCGTTGCAGCACAACGCGCGCTCGCAGCTGCGGGTATCGATGGCAGTGAAATCGACATGATCATTCTGGCTAGCGCCAGCCCAGACACTTTGATCCCGAATATCGCATCAACTGTACAAGCTAATATTGGCGCCAGTTGTGCCGCGTTCGACATCAATGCAGCCTGCAGTGGCTTCTTATATGGCTTAGGTTTAGCCAGCTCACAAATCAAGAGTGGTCAGAGCAAGAAAGTATTGGTGATTGGTGCCGAGCGTCTCTCTTTCTATTTAGATTGGTCACGCCGCGAAACTGCCGTGTTATTCGGTGATGGCGCAGGTGCTGTTGTCGTTGAAGCAACAGATGTTGCCGGTGGCGTGCTCGGTTATGAGCTGAATAACGATCCTGAAGGTCGTGACATTCTTAAAGCGGGCTTTGGCACGGCGATGGACAGATTCTCTGCCGAGTCATTGGATTTCTTTATTGAATTCGATGGCCAAGAAATCTTCAAACGCGCGATTAACGGCATGAACAAGTTAAGCACTAAAGTGCTGGAAAAATGTGGCGTTGATAAAGATGAAGTGGATCTAGTGATCCCGCACCAAGCCAACGAGCGCATTATCGATACCTTAGTCAGTCGGATGAAAATTCCGAAAGAAAAAGCCTTCGTTAACATTGCCAACTATGGCAATACCTCGGCGGCAACCATTCCGATTGCGATTTGTGATGCGTTAGAGCAAGGCGTGATTAAGCCAAATCAAACCATACTCTCTTGTGCCTTTGGAGCCGGCTTAACCTCTGCTGCACTCTTGCTGCAATGGGGCGATCGCGTGACGCCTATCAATATCAGTGATGCCGAGTTACCGCCTTGCGATAAAACGGGCATAGAGTTAGTTAAACGCGCTGTGGATTATTTTTGTAAGCCGTAAACGGTTTCTGCAAAAAATAACATCTTGTTTTACTAAGACAAAAAGCCATCTTAATCGATGGCTTTTTTAGTTTATAACTCACAGTGTTTATTCATTTAGCTTGCTCATGATCATCTCATCCCAGTAAATACCTTGATTAAAATGCTCGGCGAATTTTTTATTTAACTCATTAAAACCTTTAACCACCTCTTCGCCCCTTTGACTAATACAAGACCAGACAAATCGGTGGCAGTTATTGTCAAATAAATCGTACTCACGATATTGATAAATCGCCTGCTCGGCACGGGTTAACACAGCATCGGCGATGAGCGGTTGATGCTGATGATTACAGGCAAGATAGATTTGGCTGCCCGTTCGCCCCGCCAAGAAACGCTTTACCGATACTGCCCGCACCAACCCTGAACCGTGTAACTCTACTAAGCAATCGTCACCCAGCCAGATACCTGTATGTTCAATTACGCCAAAAACATAACAACAGACGATACTGCCCGGGATTGGCGCAACTTGTTTTAATCCCTTTTGCCATTGACTCGGCGCCGCCACCATAGCGCGATTGGCGACGGGATACTTAGGGGCCTTACCGAGTAATCTGTCGCGCTCAAGTTGCTGACGCTTCTCGCGCTCATCGGCCAACAAAACCGCGCCAATGACAGCACTGCCCATCCAAAGCAAAGGTAACGGCATCATGTTCTCCTACACACTCAGTTTATTAGAGTGAAGTACAAGTTGATTGGATTGCCAAGTTGGCGGCATTGAATTTAAGCTTTAAAGTTAAGCTTAGGATTAGGTTTCAAGTCTAGCCTGTCAGTAATTAACCTAAGATGAAATCAGAGTGAAATCAGAGTGAAATCAGAGTGAGATTAAAGTTAAATCAGCGTAAAGCAGCATCACCTCAACTCGATTAACTCATCCACAAAGAGTGAGTTAAAACTGAAACAGCTAAGTCGATTGCCGCAATAAATCTGCCACAGTAAGTTGCCCCGCCCCGCCCATGGCCGCCATTTGCGCCAATAATAATTCCCCGCAAGCTAAGGCATCGGTCAACGCACTGTGGGCAGTATAAATGGGCAAACCGTAACGTTCGCGGCAAGCGCCAAGGCGCAAACTGCCCTCTTTAATCACTGAGTGTTCCCGTAGCAAACGATGCCTTTCAAGCATGAGTGTATCAATGGCGGGTAGGATGAGGGCTTGATGATAAATGGCCAATAAATCCTGCTGCAGAAAGCGACAATCTAGCGGAGCATGATGCGCGACCAGCACCCGACCATAGGTTTGATTGATAAACCAGCCCATGGCTGCCTCAATCGTTACCGCCTGCACCAGATGATTATCGAGGATCCCGTGGATCGTCGCGCTTTGGCCAACACTACCGCGAATTTGCACTAATTTTTGCTCGGCGCGCGCTAAAGGGATCTCGCCGCGCTCAATCGGCACTAAGCCAATACTGAGGATTTGATCTTGCTGCGGATTGAGACCTGTCATCTCTAAATCCATCGCCACCAAAGGCGCTTCGGATAACGGCATTGCCAGCAGAGGCAACAGCGACTGATAATAGCCCTTAAATAACTGATGTTGGCAACGTAGCGCCCGCCAATTAAGTTTCGTTTTCAGCAACAGTGTATTCATATCAAAAACTTCGCATGAACTTCATCTTCATCCCCGCCTGCGCCTCATGCACCACTTTAAAGGCATCACGTAGCTGATGGCGGACCAGCGAAGATAAATGTGCGGGTAACAGATAATTGCTCACCTCTAGCCCGAGATTATGCTGATAACCTTGGTTCGATAACCGCATATGGGCGATAAACTCGTGGGCATCGGCAAGATTAAGCGCATCTTTACGGTTAAGGATATTCGCGTCCATCAAAGCACGGATACGTTTCGCGGTATTCACTTCTTTAATGCCCGCAGATAAGGCATAAACACGGGCGATATCGTTGATCAAGGCATTGCCCTTATGCTTCAAATCTATGCCTTTGACTTCGCTGCCATCACGTTCGAGGACAAATTTGCGGAAAAAGCCCAGCGGTGGCGACTCCACCAGCGAATTACCTGTCATGCCCGCGAGGAAAATATCGTTATCACGGGTTTGAGCCAAGACTTTATCCTGCAGCGCATCAAATAAGGTTTGTGGGCCGTACACCGAGCGCATGTCGAAGAAGATACTGGCGTGCAGTAACGCCTTAGGCTCGGGCGTTATTACCCATTTTTCAAATACTTGTTGCCACTGTTTAAGCGACATTCGCCACTGTGGGTTTTGCGCCATAATGTTGCCGGGGCAAAACTCATAACCGCATTGGTCAAGCCCAGCGCACACCGCATGAGTTAAGGCATCGAAATAACCTTTGGCAAAATCATCCATCTCTTCTGCGACTAACAGGCCATTATCTTGATCTGAACACGCCGCTTGATCTTGGCGACCTTGTGAGCCAAACGCCAACCAGCAAAAAGCCATGGGCGGCTCGCCGAGCAATTGTTGATTGAGCACGATTAATCGCCGTGTCAGCGCATCGGTGACTGACGTTAATACTCGGCCAATTTCTTCGGCTCTGGCATCGGCACTGATCAAATTTTGCAGTAACAGCGGAATTTGCTTACTGACGCTAATTAAACTGGCAAGATCCTGCTGGCGTTCAATCTCGCCAATCAACAGCAGCGGTTGCGAGCCCTGCCCGCGCAAGATGTCGGTACTGGTCACCATGCCGATAGCTTTATCTTGGTCGATAATGGGTAAGTGATGAATGTTATGCTCGCTCATCAGCAACATGGCTTCAAAAATCAACGCATTGGATGAAATTGAGATAGGCGAAACTGTCATGGCTTGATGCACTGCGATATGGCCGTCGAGCCCCGCCGCTAACACCCGATTACGCAAATCCTTATCGGTTAAAATCCCAACTAGCTTGTGATTATCCGTGACCAACAGGGATGACACTCGGCTGTTTCGCATTAAGAGTGCCGCCTGCGTCACGCTCTCGTGGGCATCAATAACAATAGGCGCGGATGACATTAACGTGCTGATCCGACTAGTGGTCGTCAGATCTTTCGCCTTAAAGCGAGCCTCATGACGTAAACGTTTAGCAAATGCGCGGGTAAAAAATTTATCGAAGTTGCGGCTCTCGCTTCTGAGATTATCGAACAAGCTTTGGGGCAAATGATAAACCAAACCGTCTTCGAGAATAGCGACCTTGTTGACGACTTTCTCCCCCGATAACAAGGTCGAAAAACCAAAAAACTCCCCCTCGCCGACTCTATCGACCAGCACGCCTTCAGGATCGCGCACCTCAAAGGCGCCGCTACGCACCATATACAACTTGGGCGAGTTAGCATCGAAATTGACATAACCAGAGGCTTTACTGTAATACCCGACAGTGACAGCCTTAGCACAGCGCACCACAACATCTTCAGGCAGAGTATCAAAAGGCACTAGCCCTTGTAGAAATTGCACTACGGGTTGTAACTCACTGGCATTCATAGGCAACACCTTCTGTTAGGCGAAACTTTTACTTATATGTCATCACTATAGCCTGCATTGTCGCTTCGCTACATTCGACTAAAGTCAGCCCTAGGTTGAGTGCATTAACTCATCAATACCTTGGCTCACCAACTCACTCAACGACAGGAAAACATTTTCGAACGCAATAAAAAAGAGCGCCGAAGCGCTCTCTTGAGTTGATGCGAATGATTAAGCGATGAGCTTAGTGACCGCTCGCTTCACCCGAACCTTTAGGGAAGCGAATCGATTCAACCATTTCTTGAACATGCTGTGGTGTAGCCGTCGTGACTCGACTGACTAACGCTGCCACACCGAAGTTCACTAACATACCCACCATACCGATACCTTCTGGCGAAATACCAAGGAACCAGTTAGCGGCAACGTTACCCGTTGGGTCAACAAACTTGAAGTAGATGATATAGCTGGCTGTAAACAGTAGACCCGTTAACATACCGGCAATCGCGCCTTCTTTGTTCATTGTCTTAGAGAAGATACCCATGATGATCGCAGGGAACAGTGATGATGCTGCTAACCCGAAGGCGAACGCCACCACCGCGGCCACAAAGCCTGGTGGATTCACCCCAAAGTAACCCGCAATCACAATGCCCACACCCGCCGCTAAACGAGCAAACATCAGCTCTTTTTTATCGGAGATATTTGGCATCAAGTTTTTCTTGAGTAAATCGTGTGAAACCGAGGTTGAAATCACCAACAACAAACCCGCAGAAGTTGACAAGGCCGCCGCTAAACCACCCGCTGCAACCAAGGCGATAACCCAGGCTGGCAAGTTAGCAATTTCTGGCGTAGCTAATACTATGATGTCGTTATCGATCTTCATTTCGTTTTTACTAGCAGCATCTTCCATCTTACCAGCTGCGTAATAAAGTTTGCCGTCGCCGTTTTTGTCGTTCCACTTGATCAAACCGGTTTTTTCCCAGTTTTTAATCCACTGCGGCGCAGACTCATAGGCCACACCTTGCGAATCAGCACCGTTAATGGTTTCAATCATGTTTACGCGAGAGAACGCTGACAACGCTGGCACTGTGGTATACATGATACCGATGAACACTAACGCCCAACCCGCAGAGATACGCGCATCTTTCACTTTAGGTACAGTAAAGAAACGCACGATAACGTGGGGTAAACCCGCAGTACCCATCATTAACGCGCCAGTAATACAGAACACATCGATCATGCTCTTAGAACCGTCAGTGTAAGGGGCAAAGCCAAGTTCAGTTGACACATTGTTGAGTTTTTCAAGCAAGTAAACGCCACTATTATTACCCGCGGCATCGAGCAATTCAGCACCGAAACCCACTTGTGGAATAATGTGGCCTGTCATCATTACAGACAAAAATATGGCTGGCACCATGAAAGCGAAAATCAATACACAGTACTGAGCAACCTGAGTGTAAGTAATCCCTTTCATACCACCGAGTACAGCGTAGAAAAACACGACTGCCATACCGATATACACGCCCGTGTCGACTTCCACTTCTAAGAAGCGCGAGAACACCACGCCCACACCGCGCATTTGCCCTGCAATATAGGTAAAGCAGATAAAGATAGCGCAGATAACCGCCACTGTGCGTGCGGCCTGTGAGTAATAACGCTCACCAACGAAATCTGGCACAGTAAACTTACCAAACTTACGTAGATACGGCGCCATACACAGGGCCAACAATACGTAACCGCCCGTCCAGCCCATCAAGTACACACTGCCGTCATAACCAACAAAAGACACGATACCTGCTAACGAAATAAACGATGCCGCAGACATCCAGTCTGCCGCCGTTGCCATACCGTTCACGACAGGGTGAACGCCACCACCTGCGACATAGAATTCTTTGGTTGATCCCGCTCGTGACCAGATTGCAATCCCAATGTAGAGCGCAAACGAGAGCCCTACGATAATATAAGTTAGTGTTTGAACATCCATCTCAAAGCTCCTTAGTCTTCTTGTACGTTATATTTTTTATCTAAGGCGTTGGCTTTTGCCGCATAGACAAAAATAAGCGCAACGAATACATACATAGATCCCTGCTGTGCAAACCAGAAACCTAATTTAAATCCCATGAAATGAACTTCATTGAGTACATCAACCAATAAAATGCCGCATCCAAATGAGACTGCCGCCCAAATGGCTAATAAGCTCAGTACGAGACGTAAATTCTCGCGCCAATAACCTTTTGCCTTGTCATTGTTTTCAAAACCCATAGTGACTCCCCTGTGCTGTTTTAATTTTAAGTCTTGTTTAATCTAGCAACAGCTGGTGTGAGCACAATCACGACTTTCGTCTAACCCGTGATTCAAAACACTGTCCATAAATAGTGAATAGAAACAAATTCAACGAGTTAACAATGATCTTACATTTGGATACAGTTTCAACTTTTTCAACAGGTTAGACCAATGTCGAACAAGAATGAGTAAAAACAAGGGGAATTGGGCGGCAGGAAAAGTAATAGATAGGAATAACTTGTTGTCTAAAATGGAAAAATCAGAAATTCAAACAGTTTTAATGATGACTATAGACTGACATCATTTATGATTTTAGCGCTGATAATGGATGAGATATCATTTAATCAATAAGCCATTACCAATCACTCATTCAACTTACTTGAGGCCGACCGCACAGCGATTTCACTTAAGAATAGTCATAGCGCAGTTTGGCTTACCAAAGTTGGCCACGAGTTATCTTTTGAGTTTAAGGCAAAAAATAACCCAGCCTAAGCTGGGTTATTAACGTTAGATTGGCCAATGGCGGAATAATGACCTTGCAAGGTCGTTATCCTTTAACAGCGATAAACCAATTTTCCATTTATTAAACGCGGTTACTTTGCGGCTAAAAACTTCACTAAGGCTGCCAGCTCTTCTGGCGTGTGCGCGGTTGAGGTCAGCATATAACGGCCATTAACCAGTAATGACGGTACGCCCTTGATCCCCGCAAGCTCAGCTTGAGAGTCATAATTCATTAGGGTGAATTTGGCATCAACGGAATTCATTGCGGCATCAACATCATCCACCTTAGCGCCTTGGGCGACAAAGAAGGCTTTAACCTGTTCAGGCGCAGTAAATTGCTCACCTTTCTCATGGATTTGCTTGAAAATAGCGCCATGGGTTTGTTTCGTCATTTTTAATTTTTGCGCCACATAGTAGGCAAGCTGACTCAGCTCCCAAGCAGGACGGCCGGCGCCCACAGGGGTACGCTCAAAAGCCACGTCTTTGCCGAGCAGTTGCACTGTCAAGTCCACAAGCGGTTCTTGCTTATAGCAATGTGGGCAGTTATAGGAGAAAAACTCTCGCAGCACTGGCTTTTGTGCTTCGGTAATCCCCGCCACAGTGACGTAATCTTTGCCTTCTTCGAAACTTGCTGCCTGCAGTGCAAAGCTGGCACTCAGCATTAATCCGCACGCCAATGCGGCTATAGGTCGAACTCGATTAAACACGCTCATTATATTGTCTCTTTTTATTCGTCATTGGTTTAAATAAGGATGACACATTCGCTCAAGCAAAACTTGGAACCCAAAGATAACCTAAAAGTTCGGCTTTTACCTTTAACAATAATTAACCTTTCTCAACATGCCGCTAGCATATCCAGCGGAGAAGCATACTGATATCGAAAGCCTAAATCTGTGACAATTGCGTCACCTTGGATGACTTTACTCGGCATGGATTGTTGATTAAATTCGGGCGCGACTAAACCAAGGGACTTGGCGGCGGCTTGATAAAACTCAGCTTTAGTGGGGTGTGTCGGCGCGCAAAGGTTGTAAATCGGTGCCACTGATAATCCTGAACCCGTTGCCGCGAGAATCCGACTTACCGCGCTGACGCAATCACTTAAGTGGACTAAATTCACTGCCACATTGGCACCACTGACATCGGTTTTACCGGCAAGGAAACGTCCAGGATGGCGTTTGGGGCCTACGAGCCCCGCAAAGCGGACAATACAGGCATGTGGCAAGGCTTGAAATAAAGCTTCTGCATCTAATAGCACTTGGCTGTCGCTAGATTCTGCCAAGGCATCGGCTTCGGTCATCACTTTATCTTTGGCCGGATACACGCCCGTAGTGCTGATAAACACAATCTGCTGATATTGCCAGCCTTGGGTTAATGCGATGAGTTGTTGCAGTTCTTCAAGATACGCGGCGTTACCGCGCTTTAATCGGGGAGGAATATTGACCACCAGATAATCGGTTTGAAATAAACCGCTTAACGCCTGAGCATCGGGGGCAGAGGGTGCTTCGCTACCCAATTGCAGCGGATAGGCTTCAATCCCGACCTCAGTTAATGCCGATAATTCTTCGGCGCTGCGCTTACAGCCTGTGACTCTATAGCCCTCATGGACAAGCTGCTTTGCTAAAGCAAAACCAAACCATCCACAACCGACCAAGGCAACACTGGATTTTACTGCGCCATTTTCTGCTTTTACATTCGCCATATTAGCCCTAAGGGAATCATATCAGCGGATAGAATACGGAACTTAGCGCATAAGATTCAAGTTTGTAGCGAACTAAAATAAAAACTAACCCCTTTATCGACTTGCAAGGTACGAATAGCGCCCTCGGACAATTCTTCCGCTTTGATGGCTTTTTGCACTGTCACGCCTTCGTCACTTAAGAAACGCAGCGATGCTTCACTCCCGTCCACTTTGCAAGCCCAGACTTGCGGCTGACTTACTTCTTTGGTGGTCATGATCACTTTCGCAATACTGTCATCGGAGAGCTTTACTATCGTTCCCGGTGGGTAGATGCCGAGAATTTTAACCAACACAGAAATCAGTGATTCTGAATGTTTACTCGCACGGTTTTTAAACAAATAACCTAGTGCCACTTGAGGAGATGTTACTTGCTGACCACTGAGCTGCTGATCGTAATCATTTGCTAAACTCACTATCTGCGTAATGATTGGGATCTTATGCCCCGTCAATCCATCAGGAAACCCTGAACCATCAACAAATTCATGGTGATGCAAAATGACATTCAACACCTCTTTAGGGAATAATCCCGACCGATTCAGCATGTCAAAACCAAAATTAGGATGCATTTGCAAATAGCTGGCTTCGTGTGTCGTCAGCGCGCCACGCTTTCGGCGGATGACATCGGGCACTTTAAGCTTACCGATATCATGCAGCAAACTGCCAAGAGCGATATCACGCAACTCTCTTGGGGTTAAATCCAGTGCATGACCTATCATCATTGCCAACACAGCCACAGAGACGCCATGTTGGGTCACACTCACATCTTTCTCATCCATCCCAACCAGGGTAAGGAACGGTGTTTCAACTTCCTGCAAATGGCTTAGCAAGTCTTCGACCAGTGCCGCCGATAATCGATAGGCGCCTTCAGGATCGCTGACTATTTTACCAAACACATTACGGGAGTTATTCACATTCATTAGAAAACGCTTCTGACTCAAACGCATTGCCTTACGGGTATCGGCCTTGAGATCCCGTTCGGGTTCGACTGCTATCTCGTCTTCAATGTCATCGTCTTCTTCAACAATATCCAGTTCGGCATTCGATTCCGATAACAAAAACACATAGGGGACGCCTAAGCCACGGATCATTTCGATTTGAGCGGCACTGCTGATATCAACGCGGTTAAATAAAAAGGGGTGATTCGTCCATGACAAGGGCAACTTGACTCTCATGCCAAGTTGAATTTCTGATAGTGATAATTTTTTTTGAGGTACTTTTGCCACGCAGTATGACTCCTTTCAAATGTGATGCAGGACATAAACAGATGACCTCATCTGCGTATCCAACAGGGCACATTCAAGCTAAGTACATATAACTATAGATGATTCAAAGCGTTCGATGCAGAGTACAAATGAAAAATCCTTATCAAACTGAGGCATAAGACACATTAATTTGTGCCCTGCGCCTCAGAGTTAAATAAAGAGACTAAATAACAATAGGATAGGATCTTAAGGCTGAAGCTCTTTTTGTTCTATTTTTGGATCTTCTTTTGGCCAGTCACGAAGATAATAACTGAGTCGCTTCGATTTAATGAGATAAATACCCGACCAGAACAAGATCAACGCGTCTAAAGCGAGGCTCCAATGGAATAGGAATTGGCCATGGTTCAGCCGCTGCCCCAGCAAGACACCATCAATCATCAGCAGCAACCACAGACCCCATTTCAAATGCACAAAAATAGGTCTTAACCATTGAGGCGAACGGCGACGTTCGGCAATCACCACAAGATAAATCAAAACCGCGCCAAGTCCCGCCCCGAGTGCTAGCAAAAAATCTGACTTTTCAGGGTAAAAAATCCGCACTAACTCAGAACGGTCACCCATCTGGGTCAGCGAGGCGATAAAAATGCACCAACCGCGCGCAAGATAAGCCAAGAGTGCATATAAAAAGATCGGCGGTTTAATATGGCCTTTATCATCGAGCCAAGTGATGTGACTAAAATTCAAATAGGTTTCCAATTAGCAAAATCTAAAACAGCATATCAAGGAGATGGTGCCAATCGCGGCTAATTCAATAGCCAAAGCAGACTATCTTTCCATGTCGTCATTTTTGCTCGGGCAAATAAAAATAGCGCCTTGGGCAAGGCGCTATTCAATGCTCACGATTCAGTGGCTTTTAAACTGTAGATGCGAAACGCCAGACAAAAGCCAGCGGCCTATTTCAGCCCACAGCAATCAAGCGCTCGCGGCGAGGAGTGCCAATAACTCATCCTCATCCATCACTTTAACGCCAAGCTCCTGCGCTTTCGCAAGTTTTGAACCTGCCGCCTCACCTGCCACTAAGCAATCGGTATTTTTCGACACACTGCCAGCGACTTTTGCCCCCAGCGCCTGCAACTGCGCTTTAGCATCATTACGATTGAGCTGATTTAAGGTACCGGTCAATACCCAAGTTTGGCCTTTAAGCGGCTGCGCCTCTGCACTTGGCGCCTCAATGGCGGGCCAATGCACACCAGCAGCAATTAAGGCATCGATAACCTCAAGGTTATGCGGCTGAGCAAAAAAGTGCGCCACATGCTGGGCCACCACGGCGCCAACATCTTCCACTTCAGTTAACTGCTCCACAGTTGCTACCCGCAGTGCATCTAAACTGGCAAAGTGCGCCGCAAGGTTTGCCGCTGTCGCCTCGCCCACTTCGCGAATGCCCAAGGCATATAAGAAACGCGCAAGTGTTGTGGTTTTGGCCGCTTCAATCGCCGCTGCTAAATTGGTTGCCGACTTCATCCCCATGCGGTCGAGCATAGTCATCATAGAGGCGGTGAGCTTAAACAGATCCGCAGGACTTTGGACGAGTTCTTTATCAATCAATTGCTCGACGACTTTGTCGCCCATGCCATCGATATCCAAAGCCTTGCGGGATGCGAAATGCTTAATCGCTTCTTTACGCTGAGCTTCGCAGAATAAACCACCGCTACAGCGCGCCACTGCCTCACCTTCGAGACGCTCGACTAAACTGCCACACACAGGGCAATTATGCGGAAATACAATGTCAGTCGCCGTTTCAGGACGTCTTTCTGGCACTATGGCAACAATTTGTGGGATCACATCGCCAGCGCGGCGGATGATCACAGTGTCACCGACTTTAATGCCTAAGCGGGCAATTTCATCGGCATTGTGCAGCGTCGCATTCGATACCGTCACGCCACCAACAAATACAGGCTTTAAGCGCGCGACTGGCGTTACTGCGCCGGTGCGGCCCACTTGGAAATCGACGCCTTCAAGTAGAGTCATTTCTTCCTGTGCGGGGAATTTATAGGCAATCGCCCAGCGGGGAGATTTAGCCACAAAACCTAAACGTTGCTGCTGGGCAATATCGTTAACTTTCATCACTACGCCATCGATTTCAAAGGCTAAATCGCCGCGACGAGTGAGAATGTCTTTATAGTAGTCATAAACTTGGCTTAATTCAGCGCAGACTTTGATTTCGCTACTAACGGGTAAGCCCCACGACTTAAGCTGCTGTAACTGCTCGAAATGGGTTTTAGCTAACGGATGAGAATCCGGCTCAACAACCCCTAACGCATAGGCATAAAAAGCCAATGAACGGGCAGCGGTAATTTTACTGTCAAGTTGTCGTAAGCTGCCAGCGGCGGCGTTACGGGGATTAACAAAGAGTTTTTCATCCTTGGCGCGCGCCCTGTCATTCAAAGCCTCAAAAGCCGCTTTAGGCATAAAGGCTTCGCCGCGCACTTCAACGAGTTCAGGGAAATCATTGCCGCGCAGTTTAAGCGGTATCGATTTAATGGTTTTAACGTTTTCAGTGATGTCTTCACCGACAGAACCATCGCCGCGGGTCGCGGCGCGCTCAAGCACGCCATGGCGATACAAGATACTCACGGCAAGGCCATCAAGTTTAGGCTCGCAGCAAAAACTCACCTCACCGACTTTATCGGTGACACGTTTGTGGAAAGCACTGAAATCAGCCTCATCGAAGGCGTTATCCAGACTTAACATAGGCTTAAGATGAGTGATCTGATCAAACTTGGCGAGCGCCAATCCGCCCACCCTTTGAGTCGGTGAATCAGCCACAATCAAATGGGGGTATAACGCCTCAAGCTTGAGTAAACGCTGCATCAACCTGTCGTACTCAGAATCGGTAATGCTCGGCGCATCATCCACATAGTAACGAATGTTGTGCTCGTTCAGTGATTGGCTGAGCGCCTGCATCACCTGCGATGCGTTTTCTGGGGTAACGTCTTCAGACAGAAGTGTATCGAGTTGAATGTCTTGCATATTCTTTATCCAGAATGCTTTAGATCACAAAAAGTAGATCACAAAAAATGAGGCCGCAATTAGCGGCCTCATCAATATATAAACCGCCAAATTGCGGCGTCGGCTAAGCGTTAGCGCGAATGCGGTGTAAATAATCTTGCTTAGTAAACTCACCCCAAGGCAGACGTTGACCGTCGAGCACCACGGCATCGATCTCCTCAGCGAGTTGGCGCGCAGAGTTAAGCATAATCGAGAAGTTCATTAAGGCATCGCCGTAGCAAGGTAACGTCATGAAAAACACCACACCTTGGGTACTGAACTGCTCCATGTTGTCGGGATCAAACACGCCAGGTTTCAACATGTTAGCAATAGAGAACAAGACTTTACCATTGCCTGCGTTATCCACATGGCGATGAAAAATGTTCATATCGCCATATTTAAAGTTCAAAGTTAAGAAACAAGGCAGTAGTTCAGCGCCGTTCAGCTGTTGGCCATCTTTTGCGACCACATGTAAAACCAGCACGTCGCGTGGCTCACCTAATTCATCTTCAGCGGCTTGTTCAACATGCGCTACTTGTTGATGATCTGTTTCATATTCATTTTCTTCAAACAAGGCAGTTTGCTGCGGCGCGGCACGTAGCGCTTGTTCTTGCTCTGCGGCTTTTTGCGCCACAATAGCAGCATGGGATTGACCCATTTGCGGTACTTGCGTGCCCAAGACGGGCTCTTGGCGCGAGACTTTAGGACCACGGTGTTGCTCTTTTGCCACAGGTGGCTGTAAGCTAAAATCTGGCTGAGCTGGAATAGGTTCGTGTTTCGCTTCTACTTTTAGCTCTGGTTTAAGCCCTTGTTTAAGCCCTTGTTTAAGTTCTGCTTTAAATTCTGGCGATGTCAATTCTTGCGGCTTAGTCTCTAGCTTTACTTCTTGTTTCAAATAAGGATTGGCCGCGGGAGTCTCGTTGTTAGGCGCAAGTTCGCCAGCTTTACGCACTCGCACCGCACCAATACCGTCGGCATCAAATCCTTCGGCATCAATTCGCTTAGGGCTCGACTCACCTTTCTCGGCCTGTTTTTTATAAAAATTGCCCATTGGACTATCTTTCAATGACTTAGGTTGTTGTCTTCTGATAGACCAAAATCCATGCACCAGCACAGCAACTATGGCTATGGCGCCTAAAACAAACAATACTAGTTGCAAATCTTCCATTGGTTACCCTGTCTTTGTTCTAGTTATCCAGCGTCAGCCATCGCCACCGCTTGCTCTATGTCTACCGCGACTATACGAGACACACCGGGCTCGTGCATAGTCACGCCTATAAGTTGATCAGCCATTTCCATGGTTATTTTGTTATGGCTGATATAAATAAACTGTACGCTCTGTGACATTTCTTTCAGTAATCGACAGAAACGTTCTACGTTGGCATCGTCTAATGGCGCATCCACTTCGTCTAGCATACAGAAGGGAGCAGGATTCAGCCTAAAAATTGCGAATACCAATGATAAAGCGGTTAAGGCTTTTTCACCACCCGAAAGAAGATGGATTGTGCTGTTCTTCTTACCTGGCGGCTGCGCCATGATAGTGACGCCGGTTTCCAGCAAATCATCGTCCGTTAACGCTAAGTAAGCTCGACCGCCACCAAACACCTTTGGAAATAAGCGTCCGAGATCCTCATTCACTGAGTCAAATGTCGTCTTAAAGCGGCTTCGGGTTTCTTTGTCTATCTTACGGATCGCTTCCTCTAAGGTCGCCAGTCCCTTATTTAAATCGTCATCTTGATGATCAAGATAGGATTTTCGCTCACTTTGCTGTTCAAATTCTTCGATAGCCGCAAGGTTAATCGCGCCTAAGCGAACAATTTTCTGCCGTATTTGATCTAAATCACTCTGCCACTTGTCAGGCATGCCCTTCGCGGGCAGGTTTCCAAGGATTTCAGACAGAACAATTTGCTGTTCCTGTAAGGCTTCCAGCTGACTATTGGCTTGGCCTTTTATTCCTTCACGACGTAACTTTAACGTGCTCAGGCTTTGAGTCAAGCCCTCAAGCTTACCAAGCTCTTGTTTTTGCTTTATTCCTATACTGTTTAATGCCTCTGTGAGCCCACTTTGCTGCTGACGGACGTTTTTTAAGCCCTGTTGTTGCTCATGTTGTTGCTGCAATAACTGCGTTAACTGCTCAGTTAGCTGCACACTATTCTGTACGCCACTTAATTGGGCGACTTTGGCAAGTTCGGCTAACACTGACTCACGGGTGTGGATAAGTTCATTGACACGCACTTGCTGTAATTCAATTTGTTCGGTACTGACGGCCATGCGCATCGTTACAGCTTGTAAGGCAGAAGCAGTGGTCGATAACTGACGTTCAACCTCAGTAATACGCGCTTTCAATGCTTGATGGCACACGCTATCGGCCTGCGTGTCTTGGGTGAGTTGTCGCTGGATATCTAGACTCCCCTGCAACGCATCATCAAGTTCTGTTTCTTGCCCTACCAATACTTCGCATTGCTCGCTCAAGCGTTCAAGGTCAATCAAGCTCGCGCTTAATGCCGCTTCAAGTTTGCTCTGCTGCTCAGCGCGCGCCTTCACTTGCTCAGTTAAGCCACTAAGCTGCATCGATTTTGTCGCTTTATCCAACTGTAATTGATGCAATTTTTGCGCGCCAGCAGTCAATTGTAGTCTTTGCTGCTGCAAGGTAGCCGCAAGTTCCGTCATCTTATCTTGCTGTAGGTGCAAGGATTGCTGCAAATCGAGGATATTTTGCGCTAACTGGGCTTGCTCTTTGCTGAGCTGCACCAGTGACTGAGCACCCTCTGTCTTAGTGATTAAAAAACCTTGCCCGAGGAGATACCCGTCGGCGGTGACAATCCGCTCATCGGTCTTTAACTCTGGCAGTAGTTGTTTTGCGGCGTGAATATCTTTTGCCCACTTAAGCCCCGCTAACCAAGGGGCAAGATTCACCTTAGCCTGTAAATACTCACTCTGGGTGGATTGCGACGCTAAAGCTTGAAACCCCATTTCGGTTTCAGTGACGCCAACGGGCAAGGTCAACAAGCCATTGAGGGCGAGTTCGGCCGCGGTTTCCCAACCATTTTCAACGGTTAGACTCTGCCATAACTGCGGTTTATCACTTTGCTGTTCCTGCTTAGTCAACCACTGCTCAACCAGCTCATGGCGCGCTTTGGTCGCAGTTAATTGCTGCTGAATGTGCTCGGCACTGTGGCGGGCGTCATCTAAAGCTTGCGTGCTTTCACTAACAAGTTGTTCTTGCTGATGATTAATCTCATCTTGTTGTCTGGTAGCGTCTGTAAGAGACGCAATTTCTTGTTGCAGTGGCGTGATGTTTGAGGCGAGATCGCTGTCCACTAAAGCGATGAGCTGCGCTTGCTGCTCACTGCTTTGCTGTTGTTTATGCTGCAATAATTGCTGTTGATGCGCCAACTGACTGCGGCGCAGTTCAAGCTGTAACTTGTGCTGCGACACATCCACGGCCTGTTGGCGCGCCACTTCGGCCTGCTGCTGACTGCGCTCTATGCTCATTTCCCATTGGGATTGCAGCTCATCCATGATTTCTTGCTGTTCATCATGCTGCGGCCCAAGCTTAGCAAGCTCAAGTTCTAACGCGCTAAGACTCGCTTTATAGCCGTTGAGCTTATCGGTGTTTTGTAGGATCTGCTCTTTCACTTGTGCCAACTGGGTTTCAAGCTGGGCATCACGCTGCTTTTGATTCTGTAACTGTTGCTCTAACTTAGCGATGTCGGTGCCAGTCAGATAATAGGCTTCGACCGCGCGTTGTTCTTGCTCCGCTAATTGGGCGAGTTGCACTTGCAGTTCAGTGGTTTGTAATTCATCGGTTTGCGCCAGCGACTGCGCCGCCGCTTGCTGCACTTCGATGGCGCGGATTTGCTCAGACAGACTCGCCATCTGATCTTGCAACTCTTGATAGCGCATCACGAGGAGTTCAGCATGGGTCTTGCGCTCGGCCTGTTTTAGCTCACGATATTGCTTAGCCGCCTTGGCCTGCTGCGCCAGTTTATCTAACTGTTTGCCGAGTTCACTGCGAATATCGCCTAAACGCTCGAGATTTTCGCGGGTATGGCGGATACGGTTTTCAGTTTCGCGGCGACGTTCTTTATAGCGAGAAATCCCTGCGGCTTCTTCAATAAAAGTGCGCAAGTCTTGGGGTTTAGATTCGATAAGGCGGGAAATGGTGCCCTGCTCAATAATGGCGTAGCTGCGCGGACCAAGGCCTGTGCCCATAAATAAATCGGTAATGTCTTTACGGCGACACTTCTGACCATTAAGAAAATACCAAGACTCACCGTCTCGGCTCACCTGACGCTTAACGGCGATTTCTTCGTAACTTGCATACTGACCCGCGAGTCGACCATCTTTATTTTCAAAAATAAGTTCAACACCCGCCACAGACACAGGTTTTCGTGCGCTTGAGCCGTTAAAGATCACGTCGGCCATCGAATCACCGCGCAGATGTTTCGCCGAACTTTCACCCAATACCCAACGCACGGCATCGATCACATTCGATTTACCGCAGCCATTTGGGCCAATAATGGCGGTTAATGCCTGTAAAAAAGGAATTTTAGTGGGATCGACAAACGACTTAAAGCCGGCAAGTTTTATCTGTTTTAATCTCATGGTGCCAGTTAGCGCGTCTCTGAAGTCTGGCCCGAAAATGAGCCCAGTGGTGCAAATGCATTCTGCTGGCAACTTTAACAAAGCAGGCAGCATTTTGTAACGCTTTTTATTGAATTCATGCGGCTTTTAGCTTGTCATCTGCCCATGAGTTGATCACAATCGCAGTTATCTTTATATCAGGCTGTCTCTCAAGCTGTAGCCCAACTTTTTGGAAAGACGATATGACACAGAAGAAAACCTTGCCCTTCCCAGCTAAAAGCGGCGTTAATTATTTTCTCGATGGCTTTGGTTTAATTACACGTAAAGGCCTGCGCACTTTCGTATTTATTCCCTTGATGATCAACCTGCTGCTGTTTGCGGGCGTCATTTATGTAGCAATAGGCCAGTTGGACGCCATGTTCACTTGGATGAACGCCCAGCTGCCTGACTACTTAAGCTGGTTAAACTTTTTACTTTGGCCGCTCGCAGTGACCACTATGCTGGTGATGCTCGCCTTTGTGTTTAGCTCGGTGATGAACTGGCTCGCCGCCCCCTTTAATGGTCTGTTGGCTGAAAAAGTCGAGCAGCTATTAACTGGCAAGCCGCTGAATACCGGTACTGGCATCGATTTAATCAAAGACTTACCGCGTATCCTTGGGCGTGAGTGGATCAAACTCAAGTACTATCTGCCCCGCGCATTGGTGTTTTTATTGCTGTTTTTAGTGCCTATGGTGGGCCAAACGCTGGCGCCAATCTTATGGTTCCTGTTCAGCGCTTGGATGATGGCAATTCAGTACTGCGATTATCCCTTCGATAACCACAAGGTCAGTTTTAAAGATATGCGCTTTGCCTTGAATCAAACCCGTGGCACCAGTTTTAGCTTTGGCGCCACTGTGACGCTATTTTCGATGATCCCCATCGTCAACTTTATCGTGATGCCTGTGGCGATTTGTGGCGCAACGGCGATGTGGGTCGACAAGTATCGTGAAGCCTACCGCAATCATGCAATAGCACCAGAATAATTAACGATACAAATACTTATCTAAAATGATGTGGGTTTGATATTGATTCCTGCAACATAAAAACAGCCTCAATTGAGGCTGTTTTTATTGATAGGCTTTTTATTAAAAAATTTTCTATGGATAGATTTTTTATTGATAAAGATCGCAGAACAATCTGCGATGCCAAGTTCAGCTTAGCACTTCTGCAAAATCACACTGCCGATGGAATATCCCGCGCCAAAGGAGCTTAACAAGCCTAAATCACCCGCTTTAAAGTCGCTAGAATACTTGTGAAATGCAATCACAGAACCCGCGGATGCGGTATTGGCGTACTCGTCTAATACGACAGGCGCTTGTTCCGCTGACACATCATCCCCAAGCAGCTTTCTCACCACGAACTGATTCATGTTGATGTTCGCTTGATGCAACCACAGACGCTTAAAAGACTGCGGCGTTAACGCTTGTTCGGCCAGATGTTCATCCAAATGTTGGTAAATCATCGGTAGCAGCTCTTTAAACACTTTGCGCCCTTGTTGGTGGAACAGTTTATCGGCCTGATGGGCAGCACTGGGATCGCAGCGATTCAAGAAACCAAAATTACTGCGAATATTATTCGAGTAATCAGTAAAACAGCGGCTTGAGAGAATTTTAAACACATTGTCAGATTGAGCTAGGCTTTGCTCTTCCAGTACCAGTGCGGTCGCGACATCACCAAAGATAAAATGGCTGTCACGGTCGCGATAATTCACCTGCGCCGAACAAATCTCAGGGTTGATGACGAGCACTCTTGAAGCTGAGCCCGTAGCAATCGCATTAGCAGCGGCAACTATTGCAAAGGTTGCCGATGAACACGCCACTTGCATGTCGTAACCATAGCCACGCGTACCGAGCGCACGTTGAATTTCAATTGCCATCGCAGGATACGCACGCTGAGTATAAGCACAGGCAACAATCACCAGATCAATCTGTTCGGCTTTGAGATTGGCATTGTTAAGTGCCATCAATGCGGCTTCAACCCCAATTTCAGCCTGCATAGATAACTCGTCGCTACTGCGCTCTGGAATTAACGGCATCATGACTTCGGGATCGAGAATGCCCTCTTTCACCATCACATACCTGTGTTTGATGCCCGAGGCCTTTTCAATAAATTCGCTCGAGGAATAGGACAAAGCCGCGACATGGCCTTGCTCGATTAAGCCTGCATTTTCAAGATTGTAAATATCCACATAAGCATTGAAGCTCTCAACTAAGGCTTCATTAGAAATACTGTGGGGCGGCGTAAATAAGCCACTCCCCGAAATCACGACCTGTTTCATAGGTGCTCCGAACGGGTGCTTGTTGTAAGGTGAGCAGAGGCGGCATCATCACTCGTAAGCGCGGGCGCTAACTCACTTTGCCCCTGTACTTGCTGCTCTAATCGTTGCTTTTTATGCATTTGTGCTAAGTCTATCACGACTGTTGAAGATATTTTATCTTGGATCCCCTGCCGATTGGCATCCCAAAATATTTGCATAAAGCCAAGTAAGCCAGTGGTGAAGCCTGCGGCGTAACCACCATAACGGCCAAAGGCGGCCCATAAACTGATTTTAGCGCCATCGAGCTGGATCACCCGAATGCCAAGCATCTTCTTGCCTAAGGTTTGACCATCAAACCGCGCGGTAAAAACGGTAAAGTAAAACGCCGCCCAACCAAAGCCCAGCCCCATATCACTCATAAAACCTTTGACCCAAGCGATAACACTGTGGGTTGTAGATTCCTCTTCATCATCGGCGCTTTTCACTCTTGTGCTTGGCGAAGGTACTGTTTTGGTTGTGTCTGTCGTTTCGGTTACTTTTGCTGCATTAGCCACAACACCTTGCGCGGGATCAGTTGGTTCACTGGTTCCAATGGCTTGTGTCGACTTGAGCGGCTCAGACTGAGTATCAGGCATTTGCAACTCAGCTTGGGGCGCGATAACTGGCCACAAGGTGCCATCAAGGACTTCCGTCTGGAGCTTTTCGCTGTCTGCGGCAGACAAACTACTGTTGGCGATGGCGCTAAGGACTATCTCCCGTCGCTCAATCTCTGTCATGCCCTTTGATGCTGAAGCGTTTTCTATCACCTCGCGCAGGGATTGAACTTGAGTTTTACCACAAGCGTAATTATCACAAAGGCTCAACGAAATGATGGCTGGAAGCGAGGTAATAATTTGTTTACCCAATGCAGCCCCCTCGACTGCCTGCTCATTATCGGTATTGTTTGAGCCATTAACATTAAGCAGGTTATCGGCGGTCGTGAGCAACATAAAAGCTAACATTGCGGCATAAAGTCCCCATTTGAGTAAACGACCCAATTGATGACTGCGTTTCTCAATATAAATGATACCGACCACCAGCAATACAAACATCCAATCCATCTGCTCCGCTAACACTGTGATCAGTAAACCATCAATCAACATGGCTAAAGCACGTTTTAAGGGCGCCGCCAATGGCGTATAAAGTACAGTGTCTGCAATGGTAAAAGCATGGGGAGTCACCATAGTTTTTGGGTCTTTGCCCAAATCCGTTTGCTGTTGTTTCATGTTTGCGTCTTGTCCGATACGAGTGATAGGCTTGTTTTACGATTGACACATCAAGAAGTTATCCTTGCGAATGCAACAATCTTTTTTATGTTAGCAAGAGGTTAACACAGTTAAACTGGCTGCCAATCAGGGTTTGCGAATAACAGCACATCCTTTAATAACCAAATCGAATAAAGAAGAACAAACAATCACTTCTAAAAGCGCCACAGCAGATTATGATTCAGTAGTGCCAACATAGGAGCAAGCAATCCATGAGCAAAATTTTCGAAGACAATTCATATACTATTGGTAATACCCCGCTAGTACGTTTAAACCGTGTTAGCCAAGGTAAAGTGCTGGCCAAAGTCGAAGCGCGTAACCCAAGTTTCAGTGTTAAATGCCGTATCGGTGCCAATATGATTTGGGATGCCGAGAAAAAGGGTCTACTGACTAAAGACCACGAGCTGATTGAGCCGACGTCTGGCAACACAGGTATTGCGCTGGCGTATGTTGCCGCGGCCCGTGGTTATAAGCTTACCCTAACGATGCCAAATACCATGAGTTTAGAGCGTCGTAAGCTGCTCAAAGCCCTTGGCGCAAATCTCGTGCTAACAGAAGGCGCGAAAGGCATGAAAGGTGCGATTGATAAAGCGGAAGAAATCCGTCAATCGGCTCCTGAAAAATACATTTTATTACAGCAGTTTAATAACCCTGCTAACCCTGAAATCCATGAAAAAACCACAGGTCCAGAAATCTGGAATGATACCGATGGCGAAGTGGATGTGTTTGTTGCAGGTGTAGGTACGGGCGGTACAATTACAGGTGTGAGCCGTTACTTGAAAAAAGTGGCAGGTAAAACCATTACCTCAGTGGCGGTTGAGCCTGCAGATTCTCCTGTGATTGCGCAAACCTTAGCAGGTTTACCGGTACAACCTGGACCACATAAAATCCAAGGTATTGGCGCAGGCTTTATCCCTGGTAACTTAGATTTAGAGTTGATTGACCGCGTAGAAGCTGTCACTAACGATGAAGCCATCGACATGGCCCGCCGCTTAATGCAAGAAGAAGGCATTTTAGTGGGTATTTCATCAGGTGCCGCCGTTGTTGCCGCAAACCGCATCGCTGAATTACCAGAATTTGCGGGTAAAACCATTGTGGTGATTTTGCCATCGGCTGCCGAACGTTACTTATCTTCAGTCTTGTTCCAAGGCCAATTCGGCGACGAAGAAAACATTCAATAATCGACGTTGGATTCCCCTTTAAAATACCCAGCCTTTGCTGGGTATTTTTATTTTTGACATTGCATTAATTAGATCCCGGCTGCAGAGCGTAAACAAGTTCTAGCTCAAGTTTGGATGCAGCTCATAGTTCTCAGTATCACCAGTAGCATTAGCGACTCAGTGAGTTATAAAGAACGGATATTCTCGCCAATTTATTCCTTTTTATGCCTTTTTACCGCACTCCAAGTCATATCAGCGCCTTTAATGCTAAATTTGAAGCGCAAAAAATCGCCTTTGGCCCCATTAGTTTCCAAGTCGCCCACTGCCTGCTCAAATTCGATGTGTTAGCGCAAATAGATAACGCGGCTGAACGTGGGATCACTGCGGCCGAGTTAAGCCAATCGACACCACTGAGCGAGTACGCCCTTGGAGTCTTGCTGGATATGGGGCTCAGCATGGGGCTCGTTTGGCAGCATGAGTCTGGCTATGTACTCGACAAAACGGGGCACTTTTTACTCCATGACGACATGGCCGCCATCAACCTTAACTTTGTGCAGGACGTTTGTTATCAAGGCCTTTTTAGCCTTGATACCGCACTACTCGAAGGAAAGGCCGCAGGACTCAAGGTTTTCGGTGACTGGGATACTATCTACCCTGCCTTGAAGGATTTACCGCCCAAAGCGAAACAGAGCTGGTTTGCCTTCGATCATTACTATTCGGATCATGCCTTTCCACAGCTTCTGCCGTTAGTGTTCGCCCATAAGCCAAGCCATTTAGTGGATATAGGCGGCAACACGGGGAAATGGGCGCTGAGCTGCTGTGACTATGATGCCAACATTGAAGTCACGATCATGGATTACCCAGGACAACTTGAAGTGGCGACGCAAAATGCCATCGCACGGGGCGTTGCCGCGCGAGTCCATACCTTTGCCACCGATCTGCTGGACGACACCCTGCCCTTTGTCGATGGCGCCGATACTTACTGGATGAGCCAGTTTCTAGATTGCTTTTCAACAAGCCAGATCCTGAGCATTTTACAACGCACGGCAAAGGCAATGACGCCAAACAGCCAACTCTTTATCGTCGAAACCTTTTGGGATAGACAGCCATCGGCCGCCTCTGCCTACTGCGTAAATGCCACTAGCCTCTATTTCAGCGCCATGGCCAATGGCAATAGCCGCATGTATCACTCTAAGGATTTATTGGCCCTGCTTCACCAAGCGGGACTGTATGTGGATGAAGATACAGACAATCTTGGCCTAGGGCACACGCTACTGCGCTGTAAACTCAAACCTTAAGTTTAATGGCAACCTTTAAGTAAAGAAAATTTACTTAATGAATAAAATTAATCAAATTTATTTATCATTGATACCCACAGTACACTGAGGACATCAAAACAGCGCCCCAAAAAAGCGATGTTAAGCATTGTCAGTATTGAGAGGTATTCAACATGACTTCAAAACGCAAACGCTGGACATCCCACGCAGCTAAACTTCCCAGCCCTATGGCAGGGCTAGCACTTGCCATTGCCAGCTTAGGTTGGACATGGGAGAACATGACACCTTCACTTAATGGCGCAGGACAACTCACAGGCGCCATCATCGCCTCTGTGTTGCTGTTACTGCTTATGGGTAAGTTTATGCTGCATCCGACTATTCTAAAGGACGAACTCAGCCACCCAGTGATTGGTAGCGTGATCCCCACCTTCGCCATGGGGCTGATGGTCGTGTCTAAAACACTCGGCGATTATTTCCCCCAAGCTGGCTTAACCCTGTGGTTAGTGGCCATAGGTATACATGTGCTCTTCTTAAGCGCGTTTATCTACTACCGCGCCATCGATTTTAAACTCGAGCATATGGTACCAAGCTGGTTCGTGCCACCGATTGGCATCATAGTCGCGGCGGTGTCTTTCCCTGTATCTGACTACCAATGGCTAGCAAACGCCATTTTGGTTTTTGGGATGTTAGCTTACTTAGTCATGCTGCCTTTAATGCTCTATCGCCTCATTTTCTGTCAGGCGATACCTGATGCCGCTAAACCAACCATTGCCATTCTCGCGGCGCCCGCCAGTTTATCACTCGCTGGCTATCTGACCGTTTGCGAGCAGGCGTCAATTCCCTTAGTAGCCTTACTGCTGAGCATCGCCATTTTGATGACCAGCATCATCTACTTGGCCTTCTTTCACCTGTTAAAGCTGCCCTTTAGCCCAGGATACGCCGCCTTTACCTTCCCAATGGTTATCGGTGCTACCGCGCTCTTTAAAACCGCCGCTTGGTTAACCCAGTTCAACAACATGGGTGAATTAGCGGTATGGATAAAATACCTCGCAGAGTTCGAGCTTGTGATCGCCACCTTAGTGGTTGTCTATGTCGCTCTACGCTATTTAGGACACTATTTTCCAGTACGCTTTAAAGCGATAGAACTAATAAACAGAATAGAACCAAGTAAAAATTAATCCTCTATTTTATACACTCTGTACACATTAATTAGAAAAACCTACCAATACTCAAAAGAAGATGAATATCGATTCATCTTCTTTTGAGTAACTAGGGTCTGTTGATCTTTCTAGAGTGATTTTTAGACAGCATGGCAAGACGTTATAATTTGCTTCGCCAAAAGTAACCATAACCTCAAGCCATGCCAAGACTTATACTAACCGATGCACGCTGGGAAAAGCTATTTCATTTAATGAAAAGCACAGGCCGTGTTTATGACAAACCTGAACATAGACAAACATTCGAAGGTATTCTTTACCGCCTTAGAACAGGTATCCCTTGGCGAGATTTACCTAAAGAGTTCGGTCATTGGAGCACGGTCTTTAGACGGTTTCATTTATGGTCTAAGAAAGGCGTTCTAGCACATTTATTCAAGGCCTTAGCCAACCTTGCTGATATAGAATGGGTCTTTATTGATGGCTCGATAGTGCGGGCTCACCAGCACAGTGCAGGTGCAGCGACGCTAAATAATGAGAGTATTGGTAAAAGTCGAGGCGGTAATTCAACCAAAATTCACTTAGCCGTCGACAGCGGAGGATTACCGATTTATTTCGAATTATCAGAAGGCCAAAAACACGATATTACACACGCCCCCAGCTTAATTGAGCACCTGAAGCAGGTTGATACCGTCATTGCAGATAAAGGTTATGACAGCGATGCTTTTCGTGAACTTATCGCAAATAAAGGCGGGAAATCTGTTATTCCAAGGCGCCGCTATAAGAATACACCTCAAGAAAGAGTCGATTGGTGCTTATATCGGTATCGACATTTAGTGGAGAATGCTTTTGGAAGAATTAAACACTATCGAGCAATATCAACAAGGTATGACAAGCTAGCAAGAAATTACGCCAGTATGGTGTCACTGGCGTTTATGTTAATGTGGCTACCGATGTATTGCTGAACAACATTTGTACAGCAAAGATCAACAGACCCTAGAATATTAAAAAAAAACCTCAAAAATCTGTTCAATTTCAAACCAAACCTATCCTAGGTCTTCTAAAAAAGTGCACATTTAAGAGAATAAACCATCTAACTTAAACAGCATGAAATCCTATATATAAAGTTAAGCTGCACAAGCAAACCTGAAGAGATACGGAATGACGAACTAAATAAGCAAAATTTCCTATTTTCTCTATAAAAATAATAAAAAAGTATGATTTAACCAAAATCAAATTAAAACGAAATACAAACAATTGATAAAAACAAATTAACCAAATAAAAACAAATTTAACATAAAAAATCACAACCGGTACTAAGTAGCCATCATTAACGGCATTAATGATGCACAAACCCTTTGAAAAAAAACATTTAGCATCAACATTTACAAATTCCAAACAATTTAAGTAACATTTATAATGTTGCACTTGTTATTTCCTTGTGGTTATATCTTGAACCTAATTAAAAGTGACACTTATTGGTTACAAAAGTGACTTTTAATAAAATAAGAATTAAACAAAAAAACAAATGTTAAGGGAGAATAGAATGCGCGCAAAATCTACATTAGCTAAAGCAGTTCGCTTTGCGTTAATCGGCGGAGCTGCTACAGCGGCATTATCAACTTCAGCAGTATTTGCTGCTGAAGACGGTGCAAAAGTTGAACGTATTGAAGTAACCGGTTCTCGTATTCAAAGAACCGATATGGAATCAGCATTACCTGTTACGGTTTTATCAGCTGAAGATATTGCTAAAACAGGCTTGAGTGACGTTTCTGCAGTATTAGCTCAGATGCCATTTAACACCGCGGGAAGTTTTATTAGTGACGCAGGAAGCTCAGCAAGTAACCATGCAAGTTCAGGCATGCGCGGATTAGGCTCTAACCGTACGTTAACATTAATTAACGGGCGTCGCATCGCTCCATCTGCAACGTTTGGTGGTGATTCAACCAACCTTAACTTAATCCCTATGGATGCAATTGAGCGTATCGAAATTTTACGTGATGGTGCATCAGCCATTTATGGTTCAGACGCTATCGGTGGTGTAATTAACATCATTCTTAAAAAGACATTCGATGGCTTAGCATTCGATGCAAAATTCGGTAGCCCAACACAAGGCGGCCGTGATGAAAAATCTGCATCTATTACATTTGGTAAAACTGATGACAAAGGTAGTAGTTTAGTTGTTATAGAACATAAAGCATTTGATCCTCTGCAAGGTGGACAACGTCCTCATATAACTGCTAACTGGGACAAAAAATATGGTCGCAGTGGTTTGTATGCCCCAGAAGGAACATATCGTCCAGTAGCGTCTCGCCCAGGAAAAGGCGCAGATGGAACATTTGATGACCCTGTTTACACGGGATTACAAGTCCCAGGTAAAGACTGCCCTACTGATAGAGTAATTACCACTAAAGATGGCTCAGCCTGTGGATTTAGTCATTTTGATGGCACAGATTACTTACCTGAGCAAACTAAAGACTCTATTTTCTCAAATATGACTCATCGTATTACTGATGAGCTAGAATGGTTTGGTCAAGCAATTGTAATGCGTGATAAATCAACCACATCTTCAACAGCATTATGGACTCCTAATCTATATATGGCTGCTGATAACAAGTTAAATCCAACATATGGCACAGCTCAAGCGTCAGAGGTTCAAGCCTATCACCGCTTAAAAGGTGTAGCTGATCGCAAAACAGAATTCGACTCAAATGTAGTCGATATCGTTACTGGCTTGAATCTTGAATTAGATGCAGGTTCATTAAGCTGGTATGTTCAATATTCTGACCAAGTCGTTAATATCGAAACGGACTCTTATGTCT
Organism: Shewanella sp. DAU305; assembly: GCF_026802235.1. Classification (NCBI taxonomy): domain Bacteria; kingdom Pseudomonadati; phylum Pseudomonadota; class Gammaproteobacteria; order Alteromonadales; family Shewanellaceae; genus Shewanella; species Shewanella sp. DAU305. The sequence continues at coordinate 2,354,071 of NZ_CP113808.1, read as the reverse complement.
TTGAAGATAAATTACAAGAAGCTGTAGATAAAGAACTGTATAACCCTTTTGTGGAAGGTGGAAATGCAACACAGGCAACCTTAGATACATTTTTGCATACAGCAACACGTAAAGCGACATCGAACACAACTGGTACAGGTTTATCTTGGGCAGCCTTAGCACCAATAGCATTACCTGGTGGCGATTTAGGCTATGCCGTCGGTGTTGAATATCAAAAAATGGAGTACAAAGATACTCGTGATGCACAACAAGCAGCAGGCAATGTACTAGGTACTTATGGTGGTGATTCAGCAGGTGACAGAAGCTATAAAGCGGCATTTGTTGAGTTAGAGCTTCCAGTTCTAGAAAATTTAAACGTTAAACTTGCTAGTCGATATGACCAATACAGTCTTCCTGATGTCGGCCAATTATCAAGCTCAATTAACGTGCGCTATGAAGTGCTTGATAACTTAGTATTGCGTGGTTCTTATGGACAAGGCTTTAGAGCACCGTCTTTAGACGACTTACTCGGTGAGCCAGCAACAAGTTACGATTCAATAACTGATACGACTCTGTGCCAGAGCTTGCCTGCTGATCAACAAGCTGGTAACAAAGCATGTGAAGATAACCAGTATTTACGTAAAAGTTCAGGTAATAAAGATTTAGATCCAGAGAAATCTGCTCAATACTCATTCGGTGCAGTATGGAATATCACCGAAAATATTGATTTGGTTGTTGATTACTACAATATTGAAATTACTGACCAAGTAAGTTATATCGATGCTCAAACTATTGTCGACTTAGAAGCGACTGCTGGTTTAGGTGCATACGATCCAAACTATATTTATGTAAAACGTAAAGCTGATGGCACAATCGATCAAATTGGTGCTGGCAACATTAACATGGATGGCGTACAAACCTCAGGTCTTGATGTCTCTTTTACGTCCAAATACGATCTAGGCACTATGGGCGAGCTGAAGTTCGCAGTTGAGGGTACATATGCACTTGAATATTCTGAGCAAGCTAGTCCAATTGCACAACGCTATGATGTTTTAGGTACTAAAGGTTATCCACCACTGCGTTTCAATACTACATTTAGCTACGCTATTGACGATTTCTCAGCGTCTTTAATCGCTAAATATATTGATTCTTATGATGGTGAAACACCACAACAGCAGGAAGCCGGCACTAATAAGCAAGACTTCTCTTCGTTTACAACTTGGGATATGACACTTAACTATGACTTCAACAATTATGGAAAAGTCACTGTAGGTGCACGTAACTTATTTGATGCAATGCCAACTGTAAACTATAGTTTAGGATATCCTGGGTACGACACAGATACACACAACATCTTAGGTCGTGTAGTATTTGCTGGATACAAAGTTAAGTTCTAATATCTCATTTCTCAATTAGAACCTAATCAAAAAACGGCATCTTCGGATGCCGTTTTTATTTGCTTCATTTACGCAGCCCAGTAGATAAGCATAAAAAATGCCCAACTATTTGCTGGGCATTTTCTTATCGTTCAACGGGTCATTTAAAACATTCTAGGAATGCTTCGTCAGCTTAATTTCACTCGCATGTTGAGGTTTTTCGTTATGTGAATGGGGTGCAGAAAAGTGCTCATGGTGAGCTTTGTGTGGATCGCTTGACGTCGTTTTACCCTGCTCTATCCACCAATAACCTAAACCCACAATCACACCGCCGCCGACAATATTGCCAAGGGTGACTGGGATTAAGTTGTTGAATATAAAGTTAGTCACGGTTAAATCGGCAAACTGCTCTTGAGTCACACCTAAAGATGTGAAGAATTCTGGGCTGGCGATAGATTGGATCATCATGCCCATAGGCACCATAAACAGGTTAGCGATACTGTGTTCAAAACCGCTGCTGACGAACATGGCCACGGGTAAGATCAACAGTAGGGATTTAGTCAACACATCACGGCTGGCGAAGGTCATCCACACGCCTAAACACACTAACATGTTACATAAAATGCCTAAGCTAAAAGCTTGGATCCAAGTGTGATGCAGTTTGTGTTGCGCCACTTTAAGGGCATTTAATCCCCAGTTACCACCATCGAGTTCATACATGCCTGCGGCTGTGATCAAGCAAACCATCAGTATAGCGCCGACAAAATTGCCCGCATAAACCCGGCACCAACACTTGAGTAATTCAGCGCCAGAGACTTGTTTTTGTGCCCAGGCGACGGTACTGAGTACTGAACTGGTAAACAGCTCGCCGCCGCAAACAACCACTAAAATCAGGCCTAAACTAAAGGCTATCCCCCCAACGAAGCGAACTAAGCCCCAAGACGCATCGCCAGCACCTGTGGTCACAGTGAGATAAAATACAAAGGCTAAGGCGATGAAGGCGCCAGCAAACACAGCCAGGCCAAAGGATTGCCAAGGCGCTTTAACCACTTTGCTAGTACCGTAAATTTCCGCCTGATTGTAACAACTAAAGTGCGCTGAAACCTGTGGCGCTTCGTGGGCACTGTTAGTCACCGTTGGGGTTGATGATGGATTTGGGCTTTTCATTGCATGACTCCAACTTCAGATAAACAGACTTGAATGCGTAGCATATATCTCTCCTGCAGCGCCGTTGCGCAGATAGCACGAATCAAAACCGAGATGTTGATTTGCTGAAAATGATGATTCACTAAAGTCTCGCTTTGTACCATACAACGCGCTAATGCTGTGAAGTAGATATTGCTAAAGCGTGATGTTATTCACACCAAAAATGTGAAAACTTTGAAGCCAAAAACACAAAAGGTTAATTGGTCTTACCAATGATGATCAATTTTAGCCACCAGAATGACATGCTATTTAGGTTGTCCATAACACCAAAATGGCTCGTATCCAGCTAATTCAACTCTCAAGTACACTCGTTATCAAACTCGCTATCAAACGGTTCACTAAATCAGCTTCAGTAAACTCAGCTCTACTCAGTCGTGAAGCATTGATTAGGCAGTAAAGCATAGATGTGGCAATCGATTGACTCGCACACTTCAATATCCACTGGATTGGCTCCGCCAGCGCCCCACGCCTCAGTATTGGCAGTTTAGCCCAGCAGCAAGCGACAACATGCCTGATGAGTAGTAAAAGCCTTGCTCAGCCACTCTTTTATGATTTTTAGCGGAATTCAGGCGTTACCGTTTGACCAGTGGGGATAACCTTATACCATTCCCTAAAGGTCAACAAGATTAGCGAATAAACTACAATTAATACAAATAGCTAACAAGGAGCTTGTTTCTACGTCACGAACACAACAGCCACTGCCATACCCTGTTTATCCGGCTATCACTCAACCCCAGCAAAAATCAATCGATGCGAGGATAGATTTCTCCCAGATAAAGGGGGACAGTAAATGACAACAACCATAGGTTTATTGATTTAGGAAGTCATAGGTTTGAATGTCACACCAAGTTGAAAAGCGTGCTGTATTCCTAATTGTGGTAAAAAAATGCTACCTAGCTAGCAAATTTGGGATTAAGCGAGCACAAACCAATCCGTTTAAGATGCGATAGCGGCAGACCTATGTTAATATGCTTGTGGGCAATTGGTCTTACCAATTACAAAAGAGATTGATCGGTAGCCGATAATCAAAGTAAGCGAATATTTGTCATCTTATCGGGTATCAATAGACAGACTTTTGGAGTGACAGCACTTCAAAGTCCAGTTCCCATCATAGGGCGTCATCATGAAGGGAGCTTTATTTCAGGAATTAGCTATTGGCTTATACTCAGCATCGCTTCACGCTGATCGCCAATAACCTTTATCTCAACCAGAAGGTATTAGTACGATGACCGAAAAAACTGAACTGTTTGCCAACGCATGGGAAGGCTTTACCCCTGGCGATTGGAAATCTGAAGTCAATGTACGTGACTTTATCCAACAAAACTACGCGCCTTTTGAAGGCGACGAATCATTCCTTGCCGGTGCCACCGAAGCAACCACAACCCTGTGGGATAAAGTCATGGAAGGCATCAAACAGGAAAACCGTACCCACGCGCCTGTTGATTTCGATACTAAGATGGTTTCTACCATCACTTCCCACGACGCTGGCTACATCAACAAAGAATTAGAAACTATCGTTGGCTTACAAACAGATGCACCGCTAAAACGCGCTATGTTGCCTAACGGTGGTATCCGTATGGTGGAAAGCTCATGCGCCGCCTACGACCGCGTGCTAGATGAAGACGTTAAATACATCTATTCAGAACTGCGTAAAACCCATAACCAAGGTGTGTTCGATGTTTACACCCCAGAAATTATGGCTTGCCGTAAATCAGGTATTTTAACCGGTTTACCAGATGCTTATGGCCGTGGCCGTATCATTGGTGACTATCGCCGTGTGGCACTTTACGGTATCGATTACCTGATGAAAGATAAGTTTGCCCAATTCACTTCACTGCAAGCGCAGTTCGAAGCGGGTGAAGAATTATCAAATGTTATCCAATTACGTGAAGAAATCGCTGAGCAACACCGTGCACTAGGTCAAATGAAGAAAATGGCTGCCAAATATGGCTGCGATATTTCTCGCCCAGCAACCACTGCACAAGAAGCAATTCAATGGACTTACTTCGGTTACTTAGCCGCAGTGAAAAGCCAAAACGGCGCGGCGATGTCATTAGGCCGTACCTCTTCATTCCTCGACATCTATATTGAACGCGATCTGAAAAATGGCACCTTAACTGAGCAACAAGCTCAGGAAATGATTGACCATTTCGTGATGAAACTGCGTATGGTACGTTTCCTACGTACTCCAGAATACGATGAATTGTTCTCTGGCGACCCAATTTGGGCGACTGAGTCAATCGGCGGTATGGGCTTAGATGGCCGTACGTTAGTGACTAAATCAAGCTTCCGTTTCTTGAACACCCTTTACACTATGGGTCCAAGTCCAGAGCCAAACATCACAGTATTGTGGTCAGATAAACTGCCCATCGGCTTCAAAAAATATTGCGCCAAAGTGTCTATTGACACTAGCTCAATCCAATATGAAAACGATGACCTAATGCGTCCAGATTTCCAATCAGACGACTATGCTATTGCCTGTTGTGTAAGCCCAATGGTTGTGGGTAAACATATGCAGTTCTTCGGTGCCCGCGCCAACTTAGCTAAAACTATGTTGTATGCGATTAACGGCGGCGTTGACGAAAAGCTGAAAATCCAAGTTGCCCCTAAAGCCGACCCTATCACTGACGCCGTATTAAACTACGACGACGTGATGAATCGCTTAGACGGTTTAATGGATTGGTTAGCGACTCAATATGTCACAGCACTGAACTCAATTCACTTCATGCACGACAAGTACTCCTACGAAGCGGCGCTAATGGCACTGCACGACAGAGACGTACGTCGCACTATGGCTTGTGGTATTGCGGGTCTGTCTATCGCAGCCGACTCACTGTCAGCCATCAAATTCGCCACAGTAAAACCTGTTCGTGATGAAAACGGCATTGCAGTTGATTTCGAAATCAGCGGTGACTATCCAAAATTTGGTAACAACGACCCACGTGTTGATGATATCGCCTGTGACTTAGTTGAACGTTTTATGGCGAAAATTCGCGACCGTAAAATGTATCGCAATGCGATCCCAACTCAGTCAATTCTGACCATCACCTCAAACGTGGTTTATGGTAAGAAAACCGGTAACACACCAGATGGTCGTCGTTCAGGTGCGCCATTTGCACCGGGTGCAAACCCTATGCATGGCCGTGATGAAAAAGGCGCAATCGCTTCTTTAACCTCAGTGGCAAAACTCCCATTTGCCCACGCTCAAGACGGTATCTCTTATACCTTCTCAATCGTGCCAAATGCACTGGGTAAAGATGATGATGCTCGCCGTACCAACTTAGCGGCATTGATGGACGGATACTTCGACCACAATGACAAAAAAGAAGGTGGCCAACACTTGAACGTCAACGTGATGAACCGCGAGATGCTCGAAGATGCCGTTAAGCATCCAGACAAGTATCCACAGCTGACCATCCGTGTTTCTGGCTACGCAGTGCGCTTCAACTCACTGACGCCAGAGCAGCAACAAGATGTGATCACGCGTACATTCACCAAAGGTCTGTAAGCTAAATTAGTCAAGGCTGTAGTACACTGTGCTACAGCCTCACTTATTTTAACAGGAGTCACAATGGCAGTTATCGGTCGGATCCACTCAGTGGAATCCTTTGGCACAGTCGATGGTCCAGGCATACGGTTTATCACCTTTATGCAAGGCTGTTTAATGCGCTGCCAGTATTGCCACAACCGTGACACTTGGGATCTTGATGGCGGAAAAGAAGTGCTGGTCGATGAGTTAATGAGTCAAATCATCAGCTATCGGCCTTTTCTCGATGCCAGCAATGGTGGTGTTACGGCCAGTGGTGGTGAAGCCATTTTACAGGCAGAATTCGTCGCCGAATTATTCACAGCCTGTCAGCAAGAAGGTATTCATACCTGTTTAGATACCAATGGTTTTGTACGTAAGTATACGCCAGTGATTGATGAGTTACTCGACCACACTGACTTGGTCCTGCTCGACATCAAACACATGGACGATGAAAAACATATTGAGTTAACTAAAGTCAGCAACCATAGAACACTGCAATTTGCGCAGTATTTGGCAGAGCGTAATCAAGCAACTTGGATACGGTATGTGGTGGTGGGCGGATTTACCGACGATGAAGCATCGGCATTACAACTGGCCGAGTTTATCAAGCCCATGAAAAACATTGAAAAGGTAGAATTGCTACCCTATCACGAATTAGGTAAACACAAGTGGGAAGCCATGGGCGAAAGCTATCAACTCGATGGTATATCACCACCGAGCCGAGAAACCATGGAAAAGATCAAAGCCGTATTTGTTGGGCAAGGGATTAACGCGATTTATTAATCCACAGTAATAGAAAGCCAACACGGATAACAGCGGCAACGGCCTAAAGTTCTTCCCAATAACTGGCATCTAAACGCTCAAAGGCTATTTTTAAAATCAGTGCCATATCGAGATAACAGGCTTTAGCGCCTAAGGTGTGGCAATTGATACCCATGGACGACAACTTCGCACTCAACTGGTTACTCCAGTCGAACAGCGTTAACGGTAATGGATGGCGCGCTCGCCAACCTAACCACAGCAGCCCCTGTAACGGTAAGCTGATGAAAAATAAACCGAGAGTGACAGCTTGGGGCAGAAATGCCCAACCGTGAATATACAGCTGGCTCATACTCACAAAAAACGCCAACACTGGCATCACCAGAATGGCGAGCTGAGTAGCTCGGACAACCCGATACTCAGGGAAATAAAAACCCAGTTGTCTAACCATAGGCCAAGTCTTCATATATTGATGACCATCACCTAAGGTTTTGAGGATCTTAATGCTCAATTTTAGACACCAACTACAATGGAATACTGCTTTTACCATAGCACAATCTGGCGAATCGCCCCAAGACTGTTATGGTAAAAACACCGCAGGTCCTAATTTTTTTGAATCGTTATATTAAACACAATGGCAAAGGGTTTACACATGTCAAATAATCTGGTTTTAGTTCTCAATTGCGGTAGCTCTTCTCTCAAATTTGCCGTCATTGACGCGCAAACAGGTGACGATCAAATTTCTGGCTTAGCCGAATGTTTTGGTTTAGAAGACTCGCGCATTAAATGGAAAATCAACGGCGAAAAACATGAAGCGGCCTTAGGCGCATTTACGGCTCACCGTGAAGCAGTTGAATACATTGTTAATAAAATCCTTGCGGAACAGCCTGAATTAGCAGCGAAAATTCAAGCCGTTGGCCACCGTATCGTTCACGGCGGTGAAAAGTTCACTCGCTCTGTGATCATCGACGAAAGCGTGATCAAAGGTATCGAAGATTGTGCTTCACTCGCACCCCTGCACAATCCTGCTCACCTTATTGGCATCCGCGCGGCCATTGCCTCTTTCCCTAAATTGCCACAGGTTGCCGTATTCGATACCGCATTCCACCAAAGCATGCCAGACAGAGCTTATGTCTACGCCCTGCCTTACAAGTTATACCGCGAACACGGTATCCGTCGTTATGGCATGCATGGCACGAGTCATTTATTCGTTAGCCGTGAAGCGGCAAAAATGCTCAACAAGCCCATTGAAGAAACTAACGTTATCTGTGCTCACCTAGGCAACGGCGCGTCAGTAACTGCCATCAAAGGCGGCAAAAGTGTCGACACTTCTATGGGTTTAACCCCATTAGAAGGTTTGGTCATGGGCACACGTTGTGGCGATATTGACCCTTCAATCATCTATCACTTAGTTCATCAACTGGGTTACACCTTAGAAGAAGTGAATAACCTGATGAACAAGCAAAGTGGTCTACTGGGTATTTCCGAGCTGACTAACGATTGCCGCGGAATCGAAGAAGGTTACGCCGACGGTCATAAAGGCGCGACCTTAGCCTTAGAAATCTTCTGCTACCGTTTAGCCAAATACATCGCCTCTTACACTGTGCCACTGGGCCGTTTAGATGCCGTCGTCTTCACCGGCGGCATTGGTGAAAACTCAGACTTAATCCGCGAAAAAGTGCTCAACATGCTGGAAATCTTCAATTTCCATGTCGATAGCGAACGCAACAAAGCGGCGCGTTTCGGTAAGAAAGGCATCATCACTCAAGATAAAGGCACGATTGCCATGGTGATCCCAACGAACGAAGAATGGGTTATCGCCGAAGATTCAATTAAACTGATCAACAAATAAAAATGACCTAAGCCGTTTGCTAACCCAAACGGCTTCACGCTTTACACAGCATACTCACAAGCAAATTTGCAGAAACTCTTCTGCCAAAAACCATCGAAACTAGAGGTTTTTATGTCTCGTAATATTATGTTAATCCCCATAGGTACAGGAGTCGGCCTGACCTCCTTAAGCCTTGGGATGGTTCGCGCACTGGAGCGCCACGGAGTTAAAGTTCAGTTCTTTAAGCCGATATCCCAACTTAGACCTAATGATAATGGCCCAGAACGCTCAACCACTATTCTGAGCAAATCGCCGACGGTGAATCCGTTAGAGCCCTTCGACATGGCCCATGCCGAAGCCTTAATTCGTGCTGACCAAACCGACGTACTAATGGAGCAAATCATTGCCCGTGCGTCCGATTGCGCCAGCAACACTGAGACCTTAATTGTTGAAGGTTTAGTGCCAACACGTAACCATCCCTTTGCCGACGATGTGAACTATGCCATCGCTAAAGCCATGGATGCAGACGTGATTTTTATTGCCACGCCAGGTAGCGATACTTCAACTGGGTTGATGAATCGCCTTGAAATCGCCTACAACTCTTGGGGCGGAAAAAAGAACAAACGCCTTATTGGCGCTGTGATCAACAAGATTGGTGCCCCCGTTGACGACGAAGGTCGCGCGCGCCCTGATCTCTCTGAAGTCTTTGATCACCAAAGTGTTCAACGCTCAGATGCGGCCAGCATGTTCCAAATGCCAGGTAAAAGCCCACTGCGTATTTTAGGCAGCGTGCCATACAACCTTGATCTTGTTGCACCACGTGCCTCGGATCTGGCGAAGCATTTAAGCGCACGCATTCTTAATGCCGGCGAAATGCATACTCGTCGTCTGCGTAAAGTAACGTTCTGTGCCCGCAGTATCCCTAATATGGTGACCCATATTAAGACTGATTCACTACTTGTGACCTCAGGCGATCGCTCAGATGTCATCGTTTCAGCCTGTCTTGCGGCCATGAACGGCGTGAAAATTGGTGCCCTGCTGTTGACGGGTAGCTACGAGCCAGAGCCAGAAATTCTTAAGCTGTGTGAGCAGGCCTTTGAAACGGGTTTACCTGTGTTCTTAATCGACAGCAACACTTGGCAAACCTCGCTCAACATTCAACGTTTCGACCATGAAGTCCCCGTAGATGACGCGGTTCGTATTGATCTGGTGCAGGATTATGTGGCCAGCCACATCGACCAAACTTGGATTGAAAGCGTCACTAAAAACTCGCCCCGTGAGCATCGCCTGTCACCACCCGCTTTCCGTTACAAACTCACGGAATTGGCGCGCGCCGCACACAAGACTGTGGTGCTGCCAGAAGGTGATGAGCCGCGTACCATTAAAGCGGCGGCCATTTGCGCCGAACGCGGTATCGCTCGCTGTGTACTTTTAGGTAAAAAAGATGAAATCCTTCGTATCGCCGCACAGCAAGATGTGGTGCTTGGCGAAGGCGTGATCATTATCGATCCAGAAGAGGTGCGCGACCGTTACGTAGAACCTATGTTGGAACTGCGTCGCAGCAAAGGCTTAACGGAAGTCGTTGCCCGTGAACAGTTAGAAGACAACATGGTGCTTGGCACTATGATGCTGGCGCAAAACGAAGTTGACGGTATCGTATCTGGCGCGGTTAACACTACAGCTAATACCATCCGCCCACCACTGCAATTGATCAAAACGGCACCGGGCTCAAGCTTAGTTTCGTCCATCTTCTTTATGTTGATGCCAGATCAAGTGCTTGTTTACGGTGACTGCGCAATTAACCCAGATCCAAATGCAGAGCAATTAGCCGATATCGCCATCCAATCAGCGGAATCAGCAAAAGCCTTCGGTATTGAGCCAAGAGTGGCAATGATCAGCTACTCAACCGGTAACTCAGGCACAGGTTCAGATGTGGATAAAGTGCGTGAAGCGACCCGTATCGCCAAAGAAAAACGCCCAGATCTGATTATTGATGGTCCATTGCAATACGATGCGGCGGTTATGCCAAATGTTGCTCGCTCTAAGGCACCTGATAGTCCTGTCGCTGGCCAAGCCACCGTTTTCGTGTTCCCAGACCTCAATACAGGCAACACGACTTACAAGGCTGTACAGCGAAGCGCGGATCTGATCAGTATCGGTCCTATGCTGCAAGGTATGCGCAAACCTGTGAACGACTTGTCTCGCGGCGCGTTAGTCGATGATATCGTCTACACTATCGCCCTAACGGCAATTCAAGCAGCACAAAACGACGCGGCTAAAGGCTAACACAGCGAAATCTGCATAACGTTACGCACAACAAAGCACTGGTACTTACCGGTGCTTTTTTTATGCTCAAATTTAGCATAAGCAAGGCTTATCGCGCTGTGATAATGGCTCAATAGCAAAGTCAATATGGCAAAAATACGCAAACTAAATACGAGGGAAAACGAATTAAGCGGTGTGAATAAGGTGAGTGAACGGCGAAAAATATCCACAAGTGAAAGTGGAACATGGCGGAAAACTGAAAAGCGTCACTTTTTAACCATCAGATAAAGCAAGACAATATCAGTGACTTACAAAGTATCACTGAAGTCTTCAACATAGTTTTCCACAGTTTCTGTGGATAACCTTTTTATATGCCTCCTAACTATATGCCACACTCAATAGGCTTGAGTCAACGCATTTCCCAGTAGATCGCAAATAACGACAGAACTTGTGCATTAGGGCTAAAATCGCGATACTCAGAACAAATTCCAATAACTAAAATTTATGCGAACTCTATTATTTATCTCCCTGCTGTTCCTCTTTGGTTGTGGCGATCCCTCGACGGAAGATCAACGCCAGTTATCACCCGAAGAAGTGAGCTTAGGCTTTTTTAAAGCGATTTATGTCGATCGCGATGTTGAACAAGCCAAGCAATTTGTCGATGAGCCAATTAAACAAGTGCTCACCCATTACTATATTGCCGCCGCAGTGCAGCGCAATATGCTCGGCCTGTCGATGACCAATGTTGAAATGGAAATTGATGATATCGATATCGACTTTTTCCGTAAATTTACCAAAGACGTCATTGTTGTGGTCAAAATGAAAGGGCTTAAAGGCGGCCAGCCGTGGATTGATGACAGGACCATACGCCTCCACAAGATTGGCAGTAAATGGACTATCGTCGAGCTGATGCCAGAAAAGCGCAAAGTAAACGGTTAATCTCCCTTCTCGCTCGCCTCTTTTATTGCGCATGCCTTGTCATGCGCTCAATCCAAGTACCGATTTCAACCAAAAAAATAGCAACCCTAAGGTTGCTATTTCAATGTGCTTGTTTTGTTACGTCGGACTCATAAGTACCGTCAGTTAATCGCTATCGATTAAGCTTGGATCACTTCTTCTTCGCTTTCAGCAGGTAAAGACGTCAGTACATCGTCTTTCACTTGATAATAAGCATTTTCGTATTCATGAACTTCCATAACAACTCCTGCTTGATTGGGTAAGGTCGCAGAGGCATGTCATTCTATGCTGACATTTTGCCTATGAGGAAAGGGATATATTCCGTGGGCAGGAGTATAACAAAGCCAAAACTATAATTACAGAAAACTTTCAGTTTTGTTTCTTTACCGATGGTACTTAAGGCGTGTTATCACTTATAAAGCTCAAAATCTGTCCGGAAAACTGAAAGCCTTTCATCTTTAGCGATGATATTTAGCCGCCCATGACGCCATTTAAATGCTGCACTATATGCACAAACGCTATTAACAGAAATCGCTTACAAACAATGAATCTAGGGAAGTGTGACGCTAGCTGCTATCAATTAAGTAATGACGCGAGTAGGAGGTAAGATATGAACGCACTTATTGAGCTTGAAGCCACCACACTAACGACATTATTTAGCCACGGCGATGTATTAGGGATCCGCATGTTTATGGAACACATGAATATGCCATTAGATGTTCAGGACAGGCTTTATGATGAAATTTCCGCCCTCAAACACTTAGATCAACATCAAGTAAGTAAAGTGATTGAAACCTTTGGACAATCGCAGCTCTCTGAGCGATTAAGCTACTGACGGAGCGTTTAAGCTAATGATTGGGCGATTATATGACTGAGTGATAATTTTCTGAGTAGCCATTTGCTCAGTAACATTTTGCTCATAAACAAGTGACCGCGTAAAAAGCTAAACACTCAAGCTAGTTTGACAGCAAGGTTGCCTTGAGTTTACACATCCATATTTGTTGCACTTTTAAAATCAGCAATTAAATTTTCCATTTAGCTTCATTAAAAACCGACAAAAAAGGCCAGTTAAAACTGGCCTATTAAGCTAAATCAAGACTAGGTTTGAGTCGATAAACGGTAACGCAGCACCTTAAGCGACTTCTCTTCAGACACATCCATAAACGCTGGCGGATTGGCTAAGCGCTCTATGTATTCGAGTGCTGGCGCCGCATCTGCGACCTGCTGGCGTAGGAAAGTGGTATCGAGCTCGGGTGCATTGAGGCAGAGTAACACTTCACCATTATCGGCAAGTAACTCAGGTAAACGCCTGATTAAACGTACATAATCTTTAGTCGCGACAAAACTGCCCTTTTGATTGCTCGGTGGATCGGCCACAATAATGTCGTAGGGACCAAGCTTTTTCAGTTTGCCCCAAGATTTAAAAATATCATGGCCTAAAAAACGTGCTCCCGCACTAAAGCCATTCAGCAAATGATTCTGTTTGCCTATGCCTAATGCGCCTTTGCTCATGTCCATATTGACCACTTCATCGGCGCCGCCTTGTAATGCCGCGACCGAGAAACCACAGGTATAGGCAAACAAATTAAGCACTTTTTTATAGCGGGCATTTGCTCTCACCCACTCGCGGCCGTTAGCCATATCGAGGAATAAACCGTGGTTTTGTCCGCGCATTAAATGCACCTGAAAGCGTGCGCCATTTTCACTAACAATATGCGGCTCAGGCACTTCGCCTTGCAGCACTTGAGTAAAAGTCTCCCCCGCACTGCGGTATTGGTAGACTAAATTCAGTTGGCTATCAGGACGAATGGCCTGCCAACGTGCCGCAATGGCCTGCTGGCATGTGGCTAAATCGTCATCGGCTAAGGGAGTGAAACTGGTCAGCAATAGCACTGGCGCAAACCAATCTAAACATAGGTGTTCACAACCCGAATAGTGTCCACCGCGGCCGTGAAATAACCGCACTGCATCATCACCTAATTCAATTGTCGCTAGCGCTTGTATAAAACTTTGCATCTTCTATTACTTACTCTCTGTTGTACTTATATCGGCGTCATCGCCATCGGAACTTGAGTTTTCCGTGTTGCTGGCCACGAACTTATCTTCAACATCGTCCGATAATAAAATGGCTAACCAGTTACCACTTTTACTCGATTCGAGGGCAATTTTAACCACCATAGTCAGCGGCACCGACAGCAACATGCCGACAGAACCTAGCAACCAGCCCCAAAAAATTAACGATAAAAACACCACTAAGGTCGATAAGCCCAAGCCGCGGCCCATAAATTTAGGTTCAATCATATTGCCCATCACCATGTTGGCACCGACATATAAAAGTGCAGTACCGCCAGCAGCCGCAGGGCCAAGCTGAATGAAGGCTAATAACACCGCTGGAATGGCAGCTATGATAGAACCGATATTGGGAATGTAATTAAATAGGAAGGCGATCACCGCCCACAGCATGGCGTAATCCACACCAATAATGGTTAAACCAACACCGACGATAATCCCGGTCGCTAAACTCACTAGCGTCTTGATCACCATGTATTGATTAACCGATTGCAAAAAGCGGTCAATCTGCTTGAGGCGCATATCGGGATCGTCCAGCGCCAAATGCAATTTCTTTGGTAGCGATTGGGCTTCAAACAGCATAAATACGATGGTTAAGATGATCAGAAATAAATTCGCCATCACATTGCCGACACCCGACAACATATTCGTTGTCATAGACAAGGCCATGCCAGGGTCAAAATACGCTAATACTTGATCCTTCGAAATCTGAATATTGAAGGAATGTAACTTATTTAATATCCAAGCAAATTGCTCGACTAACTGCACCCGATATTGGGGCAATTGTTTGGAGAACTCATTGACTGAACTGCCGACAACCGAGGCTAACCAGAGGCCCATCAACACAATAAAGCCCATCAAGAGGATCACCGCAAGCCATTTAGGCACACGGAATTTTGTCATTAAACCAATCGCGGGATTACAAATCACCGCCAGAAAACTGGATAGCACAAACGGCACCACAATCGGGCTCGCCGCCTTAATCCCTGCCAAAATAATCACTACAAAGGCCATAACCGCAAAGCCACGGTAAGCAGCGGAGGGCGTATTAGGTCGCGTCATTTATTAAAAATCCTTCTTGATCTTAGATAAAATTGTTAGGCTAACCCGAGAACACACTTAACCTCAGAAACCTTAGCTTAAGATAGCCATTTGCCATTATGAAACCAGAAACCGCGATTATACGCATTAAAAACTTAAGACTTCGTACTTTTATCGGCATTAAAGAAGATGAAATTCAAAATCGCCAAGACGTGATCATCAATGTCGTGATCCATTATTGTGCCGAGCGTGCCCGTAACAGTGATAATGTTGAGGATGCGCTCAATTACCGCACTATCACCAAAAAGATCATTGAACTGATTGAGAATAACCGTTTCTCATTACTCGAAAATCTTACCAGCCAAACGCTAGCCATCGCCAGTGAGCATCCTTGGGTTGAATTTGCCAGTGTCGAAATCGACAAACCCCATGCCTTGCGCTTTGCCGATTCAGTCTCAATGGAGTTGTGTTATCAGAAATAATCTCGCTAGAAATAGCCAGACTAAGTGATCGTTGCACACCGTATTTCGGTATATATCCTCAGAGCTCAACCGATAAGAGAGGTTCCATGAATATACTGATCACTGGCGCAAGCGGCTTTATTGGCCGCCAATTAGTCGAACGATTGGCGCCCCATCATCAACTGACGTTATTAACGCGCTCAGTGCAACAAACGCAGAGAATACTCGGTAATCAGCACCATTACCTTGAGAGCCTCGATGCGCTGAGCGACTTAAATCATATCGACGCCATAGTGAATCTTGCGGGCGAGCCGATCGTCGCTAAGCGCTGGAGCAAAAACCAGAAGCAGCGGATTTGTGATAGCCGTTGGGATATCACGGCAAGATTAACTCAGCTAATACAGCAGAGTAGTAATCCGCCTAAGATCATGGTGAGTGGTTCGGCAGTGGGTTATTACGGTCGACATGATGATAAATTGCTCGATGAATCCAGTGGTGCCCATGTTGAGTTTAGCCATGACATCTGCCGAAAATGGGAGCAAGAAGCGCTTAATGCAAACACTGAGCACACCCGCGTCTGCATTATCCGTATCGGGATTGTGTTAGGAAAAGGCGGCGCATTAGAGAAAATGTTACCGCCCTTTAAGCTCGGACTCGGTGGCCCAATTGGTCATGGACGTCAAGGCATGAGCTGGATCCATGTGCAAGATCTCATCTCCCTTATCGACTTTTTACTCAGCCAAGAACATTGCAAAGGCGTATTCAACGCCACAGCCCCCAACCCAGTCAGTAACGCTGTGTTTACCAAAGCGCTTGGAAAAGCACTCAATCGCCCCGCCCTTATCACGACCCCACCACTTGCGTTACGCTTGGCTATGGGTGAAATGTCAGAGCTGCTGACCGAAGGACAGTTTGTTTATCCTAAACGCGCCCTCGAAGCCGGTTTTCAGTTTCAATTCAGTGACCTCGACAATGCCTTAACCGACGTGTTAGCCAAATAGGCTAGCACGCTGATGCTAACTATCCCGCGGAATCTTGCTGTAAACATCGACATATTCGGGCGCTAATGCGCACGAATTTCGGTGCTAAGGCTTGCTATATGTTGACGTAAGCACAAGCGCCACTTTAGCAACACTAGAAAAACAATATCATAACATCATGATTTGTAATGTGATTTAGCGACAGCGCGACACTTTTCTGCTAAACTCGCCTCCATTCGGTCATAGGAGGCACGCATTAATCGCCTCAACCTTGACCACAGATAGACTCAGCAACACCTCATAAATAGACAGTTATTTATGCTCAAGAACAGGCTATTTAATCTGCTGTTCTTGGCCTGTAAACCATAAAACGATACACACTCGCGCTCACTCATCCTTTAAATTTTTATCGGATTGACACTGATCTGTCCTCGACATCAAGCGCTTAACATCCAGCATTAGCAGGTACTTAATAACAAGATGGGTGACTCCTCAATGGGCATTGTGCTCACTGAAATGCCCACACTAAGACAGTTTGTAAGGAATTTTCATGCACACGACCTATACGATTGGCGAGCTAGAATCATTTTTAATTGCCATTTTCGTGCTGTTTATCGGCCACTCCATCAATCGCCATGTACGTGTCTTTAGGCAATATAATATCCCCGAACCCATAGTGGGTGGCCTCGTTGTCGCCGCGGGTGTCGCATTTCTTCACTTTCAAAATATCAGTCTCGACTTCAGCTTATCGCTGCAAAATACCTTAATGCTGATGTTTTTCAGCACGATTGGCCTCTCGGCAAACTACAAGCTGTTACTCAGCGGTGGTAAAAAAGTCTTTATCTTTCTGGGTGTTGCCTCGATTTATATTATTATCCAAAACGCCGTCGGCGTCAGTTTAGCCAATCTGTTAGGGCTCGACCCGATTATGGGCCTTATCGCAGGGTCAATTACCCTGTCGGGTGGCCATGGAACGGGCGTCGCTTGGTCACAAACCTTTGCGGAAAACTACGGTATCAATACTTTAGAGTTTGCCATGGCCGCGGCGACTTTTGGCTTAATCATGGGCGGGATTATAGGTGGCCCCGTCGCACAGCGATTAATCGGTAAACATAATCTTGTCTCTCGCTATGGGATTGGTCGCAAGCATCACAGTGAACATCCGCATTTAGTGACTTACGATCAGTTAGAAGAAGATCAAGTTACAGCCAAAACCATATTAGAAACCCTGTTTGTACTGCTGCTGTGTGTTGCAGGCTCAAAATGGCTCACGTTGTGGATCAGCCAATCGGGCATAGCTTGGCTCAAAATGCCCGACTTTGTTTATGCTCTCTTCCTTGGCGTTATCATAGCCAATATCACTGAACTCACCCGCGGCTATAAGCCCCATACTGAAAGTATCGATGTCATAGGCACAGTCGCTTTGTCACTGTTCCTTTCTATGGCTTTGATGACCTTAAAGCTATGGGAGATTTTTGATTTAGCCATCCCGCTGCTAGTCATCTTACTGGTGCAAACCGCAGTACTGGCGGTGTTCGCCTATTTTGTGACGTTCAAAGTGATGGGCAGTAATTACGATGCGGCGGTGATCACCGGTGGCCACTGCGGCTTTGGTATGGGCGCAACGCCAACGGCGGTAATGAACATGGGCGCGCTCGTCTCGCGCACAGGGCCGTCACCCCAAGCCTTTATGGTTGTGCCTATCGTCGGCGCTTTCTTTATCGACATCGTTAACTTGATTGTCTTGCAGGGCTATCTGAACTTTATGAAGTAGTTGCTTTAAAGAAGTTCCCTTGAAGAAGTAGTTGCTTTGAAGTAAAGCATTTTGAATCAACCAGCTAACAAAAGGGCGCCTCATTCGGCGCCCTTCTTTATGGTACAACATCACGAATACTAGAATCCACGCATGCTAAAACTCGCGCATGAGACGCTCAGGTCGAGGCAAGTAATGATCAGCATAATCGAGGGAGAAAACCACTGAGCTTGAACGGCCAACAATCTCATTCCGTGGCACAAAACCAATGACCCGAGAGTCTGCGCTATTATCTCGATTATCACCCAGCGCTAGATAATGCGCGTCTGGCACAGTGACAGGTCCAAAATTGGCAAGCCTTGAGGGGACAGGATTAAGGCGAATACTGTGGGCCATACCGAGTAAGTTCTCCTGCATTTCGGTGACATCAGCGGGAGCATAAGGACTCAATGCTTGGTATGTGTAACTAAGGGGTTCGCCATTCAAATACAAACGATTATCCCGCATCATCACAGTATCGCCAGGCACAGCAATCACCCGCTTAATGAGTTTTTTATCGGCCTTTTTCGAATCGAACACCACGATATCACCGCGGGCAGGATCCGCCAGTTTGACTATGGCGATATGGGTAAATGGCACCCTAAGATCGTAGGCCATCTTGTTCACCAGAATGCGATCGCCCTCGACGATAGTCGGCAGCATAGAACCCGATGGCACTGTATTCCAATCAGCCACAGCGCTCCTGAACACTAACATTAAACTGATAAACAGAAAAAAGGAGCGGTTATCCTTAAGCAGTTTTGTTATTCCTTTGAACATATATTCCCTCTCTATGGCATGTATAAGCTAGTCGCTGTTCTCAGTTAGATAGACCCATTGCGTTGCACTAAGTTCTGTTGCTACCAGCTTAGGCACAGATCAATTTGTAAGCCGATGTAAAGACGCATGTTCATGCTCATATTCATATTCATATTCGAGTCATGCTCAAACTCAGCAGAATCAGCAAGACAATAAAAAAGCACTGAGCTTATGCTGCATCAGTGCTTTTTATTGTTAACGCTGTCTACTTAAGTCATAAACTTATAGTGTTAGCCCATGCAAGCAACCACTAGCTGCCCGCCTTTAATAGCTCAGAGCAAGATTGGCTAAGCAATTGTCGGCAACGCCACACCCCAAGTAAGGCCACGATTAAGGCGCCAGAAACAGGGGCGATTCCCCACCAAGGCCAGTGCATATACACATTAAGCTCAAACACTTGCGTCTTAAGTAGATATAACGCAAATTCGGCCACTATGACGGCTAACACGCCTGCAATACCGCCAAGCAAGGCAAACTCTAAACCCGTTGCACTGCGCAATAGCCATCCCGAAGCGCCAAAGGTACGCAGCACCGCCAGTTCCCGCTGCCGAGTTGCCATGCCGGCTTCAGTCTGTGCAATCAAGACTAACGCACTGGCCAGTAAAACTAAGGCCAGCACTAAGGTGAGCGACAGCGACACTTGCTCTATGATCTGCCGTAACTGCCCCACCATAGCGCCCACATCGATGATCGATATGGTCGGGAATTGCTGAATAAGCGCAAGGATCACAGCATCCTTAGGCGTACCATCGGCACTCAGCGCTTGGCCGTTTGTTGACTGGTCATTCGTAGCTTGCTGATCATTCAGATAGAAACTCGCCATCGAGGTATAAGCAAAGGGCGCGAGAGCTTCTTGGGTGAAAATCATAAAGAAGTTCGGCTGTAGCGTTTCCCAGTGCACGGCACGAATACTGGCAACCTTAACTGTGAGCTCTTGATTATCAATCACATAAGTCAACTTATCGCCAATGCCAATACCTAAACGGTCCGCCACGCCAGATTCCACCGACACTTCATCGGCCGCTTGATTAAAATGCCCCTCTAACAGTTCGTTATTGGCTGGTAGCGTATTGCGCCACGTTAGGTTTAACTCGCGGGAAATACCCACTCGGCCCTTTTCACCCGCTTCAGACTGTTCATTCGAAATCAGCGCTTCACCGTTAATTTGAGTTAAACGGCCACGGATCACAGGATAAATGTCCGTCGCAACAATGCCCTTAGCCGTCATAAAATCATTTAAGGGCTTAGCATCGTCGGGGGCGATATTAACGAGGAAGTAGTTAGGTGCATTTTCGGGCAACTGTTTTTGCCACTCGTTGAGCAAATCTTGTCTTAATGCCAGAATCGTCAATAACAATACCAGTGCGGCGCTAAATCCCACCAATTGCACCGCATTTTGCCGCGCACGACGTCTGAGCCCTGCCAGTGCCAACTGTAAGGGATTGGTGGTCTTCATACCGACACTGTGGCCTAAACGTATCATCACAAAGCCAAGCACACTTAACAGCACACCGAGCAGCAACACGGCCGCGACCACAGTCAGGGTCAAAGCCCAACTTTGGGAATACAAATAGCCCAGTAACGCCATCGCCCCTAAGCTCAAAAGTAGATGCAGCCACATCCCTAGCTGTAAGCCTTCTAACTGACGCTGTAGCACTCGTAGTGGCGGAATAGCCAGTAAGCGCATCAGTGGATAAGCCGAAAACATAAAGGCGCTGATAAGTCCTGTGCTTACACCAAGCAGTAATGGCCGAGTGAGTGGCGGCGAATAGGCGGCAATTTCGGGCGGCAATAAATAACTGATCCCAAAATCGAGTAACACACCACCGATAATGCCAAGCACAATCCCCATTAACGTCACTAACAATAAGTGAGTGCCGAACAACAACCGAATTTGCTTTGCTGAGGCGCCAAAGGTTTTCAGCATGGCCACCACATCGTAATGGCGCTGACAATAACGCTGGGCGGCAATGCCTATCGCGGCGCAGGCCAGTGCAATGCCCATCAAACTTGCTAGCAGTAGGAAGCGCTCAGCTCGCTTAACGGCTCCCGCTATCGGCGAATCACCGGATTGCACATCGACCCAGCGCTGGGTGCTATTGAGAAGCGGTTTAACACTTTGCTCAAAGGCCGTAAGCGAGGCTTCATCGCCAGCAAATTGATACAGATAGGTCACGCGGCTGCCCGGTTGAATCACTCCCGTTTTGGCGACATCTTCCATGCGCATCAATACCACGGGCGAGGAAGCAAAAAGATTAAAGCCCGCGTCGGGTAAGCGGCTGATCTCATTGCTGAGCACAAATTCGCTATTACCTAGTTCGATGGATTTGGGATAACCGAGGAGTCCACCTAAGCGAGTTTCAAACCAGATTTCGCCCGCTTGGGGTAAAGCCTTGGTTTTACCGCTGGTGAGTTCAATGTCGCCCTTGAGTGGATAACCCGTTTCAACGGCGCGAACTGTGACTAACTGAAACTTATCACCCGAATAGACCATGGAATTAAATTGCATGTTCGTCACATGCTTAAGCCCAAGATCTTCGGCTTTGGTTAAAATCGCCGCATCAATTTTAACCGGCGAATCGATAATCCGATCGGCGGCAATAAACTGCGAAGCTTGGCCAGTGATCGCCACTTGCAGCCGTTCACTCACCCGCGCCAACCCACTCACAGACAGTACCGCGAGCGTAATAGCGAGGATAATCAATAACAATTGCCCTTGCTGTAACTCGCGCTTAAACAGGCGCCATGCCAGACTTAACTCCATTGTTAAGCCTCCTTAGCATCGGCGAGCGGTGCTGTATGCGCCGTATCTTCCTGTAAATGGCCGTTATCCATCACTAGCTGCCGCTCACAACGCTTGGCCAATAGTAAATCGTGGGTGACGAGGATAAGAGTGGTGTGGCTTTCTTGATTCAGCTCAAACAACATATCGGCAATTTTATGGCCGTTGACGCTGTCCAAGTTACCCGTGGGCTCATCGGCAAACAGCACTGTGGGCTCACAAATAAAGGCACGGGCAATCGCCACCCTTTGCTGTTCTCCGCCCGATAATTGTTTGGGTAAATGGGTCAAACGATGGGATAAACCGACCCGCACCAGCATGGCTTGGGCTTTTTCCTTAGCATTGCTCACGCCCGCAAGCTCGGCGGGTAACATGACGTTCTCCAGCGCAGTTAAGGTATCCACTAACATAAAGGATTGAAAAATAAAGCTGACCTTCTGTTTACGCAGCGCGGCTTTTTGCTCTTCATTCAGTGGGGATAACGCCACGCCATCGAGCCAAATTTCGCCAGAGGTAGGCGTATCAAGCGCCGCAAGCAGCCCGAGCAGGGTAGACTTGCCCGAACCCGACGGGCCAAGAATAGCCACACTCTCACCTTGCTTGACATCTAAGTTAATGCCCTTGAGGATAGTGAGCGTTCCTTCCTGAGTAGTCACTGATTTTTCGAGGTTAACAACATTGATGGCACTGTTTTTTAAGATGACGTTAGACATAGGATCCTTCTTATATAAATCGTTCTGGTATCAATCGAGAGCGAAGACCCTGGGGGCATTCATCCTATTGAGTGTATTCATGGCCACGCCAGCGCACGCGGCAAAGGTGTTGATCCTCGGCGACAGCTTAGGCGCTAGCTATGGCATGGCAGAGCAGTCAGGCTGGGTGGCGCTGCTGCAAAAAAATCTGCCCGAACATCAATTTACTAATGGCTCGGTGAGTGGCGAAACCACAGCGGGCGGCTTACGCCGATTACCCGCCTTACTCAATTCCGTCGCCCCCGACCTTGTGGTCGTTGAACTGGGTGGTAATGATGGTTTACGTGGATTCCCCCCAACGCAACTTGAAAATAATCTAATCCAAATCATTACCCTAGCCAAAGATAGCGGCGCAAAAGTGCTGCTAACCGAGATCATGGTACCGCCTAACTATGGCCCTCGCTACACCCAAAAGTTCACCCAAGTGTATCAAGACATATCCAAAGCACAGGATATCGTGTTGATCCCCTTCTTTATGCAGGATATCGCGCCCCATCCAGAATTAATGCAACGGGATGGCATTCACCCCAACGAAAAGGCGCAGACGCAGATAGCAACTTGGATGCAACCATGGATAGAAGATGCGTTAACCCAATAAAATAGCTGCTATTTTAAGCTGTCGAACCGCTTACTTAGCTAAACTCATGCTCAACGGATAAAAACGTGTTCTAACGCAAGATTAACCCTATAGATAAACAGTAAAATTCGTGTTAGCAAATGGTTAACTCAAACAAGGAGTCAATATGTCCCTTAGCCATCAGCAAAAAGTGTACATACCCAAGGAAGCCCGTACCAATCAATACATCACAGCCGAAATCAAGGTGACGGATGAACTACTGAGTCAATATCCTGATTATCAAAGCTGTTATCAAACCTTAAGCCGTTTGATATTTAATTTGGCAGAACAACACGATCTGCGTAATGTCCACGTGATCACTAACGATAAACTGCCTGTTGTCCGTTACCATACCGAAGCCTATTGCTTCCAAACCACTGAACAAATTCTATTTTTTTATAATCCAGCCTATCACGAAGCCCAAAATTTATTCTCGCAAGAAAACTATCGCGCCCGTAAACTGCGCATTGTCTTCCTTGCCACGGGTGAAGATATCCGCAGTAATTCCGCCAGTTTCCACATCAGAGTGCGTGAATTACTGACAGAATTGATGCCTTTAATGCCGATAAGCGATCTTAAAGTTAAGGTCCGCGACCATCAGCATTTATCCTATGATCTGTTCGCAAAAGCCAAGGGCTATAAAGAAACCTATGGCTATAAACTGCGTGCCATCGGCCCAAGATATAAAGCCAGAAAGTGCGAGTTACCAGAGAACGTCAGCTCTCTCACTTATGTGACAGTAAGCTTGCCACTGAGCCGCAAACTTAAGCAGGTTTTATTACCTGACTCGGCAACCGACTTTACGCCGTTATATCAACATCTTGAAGATTGCTTCCTCAAAGCGGCAGCCAACAGACAACTGACGCGTCTTGCCATGATAGCAAATGGCTTAACCCCGCTGGTGCGTAACAGTAAGTTTGAAAAACTCGACAGCAAAGCCGAAGTACAAATGATAGGGTTCGATCCTAATGCGACTGAGCAGCAAGTGATCCGTCGCTGGAATGCCGATAACTTAGTCGAAGCCGCGCACTTCACCATAGTCGCGGGCACCAAAGACTGTGATGATTCAGGCTTCGGACGCTTTATGAACAATGTCGAAACAGCCCTGAAGGCCTTCGCCGCAGATATCGGTGTAGACCCAGAGCGTGAAGATCTCGTCGTACGCTTCCATCAACATATCAGCTATCAAATCTGATTAACGCGACATTCGATTCGCTAAAACCCAAAGGGCGCATTAAGCGCCCTTTTCTTTCTGAATGTATTCAAGCTGATATCGGGTGATAACCTAGCTTTTCAACCAATGCTTTATGATAGTCACCACTTTATCGTAATCATCATCAAAGCTATGGCCACCGTCTAACTCCATCACAGTCACATTCGGCTGTTTTACTACTGGGCACAAATGCTTAGGGGCATCATCGTCTTTGCCGTATAAGCACAGCATAGGCACTGTCGTCTGCTTATTCACCTCGGGCAACGTCAGATAGCTCGCGGACTCATTGCTAGAAGTAACGATTTCACTCATATGCACTTCAAAATCCGACGTCTGCGACGGTGACAATAACACCCCGCCGAGGATCTTAAGTCGATACTTAAGTGGCAGATCATTAAGTACAAAAGGAATGATTTCAGCGCCAAAAGAATAGCCAACCAATACCACCTTTTGTGTGCCAAATTCGGCCTCGTACTTATCGATAATGGCCATAGTATCTTGAGTCACATCCTTGGGATCTTTTTGTTTCCAGTAGTATTTTAGCGAACTCCACCCCACCACTGGCCAGCCCTGCTGTTGCAATAACTGGCTCACACCTTGATCTAAATTAGCCCAGCCACCATCGCCACTCATAAAGATGACTAAGGGCGGCTTTTTCGCACTCGCTTTGTCATTTGCGCTATTAGCGACCGGCAGAAGTGTCAGGCCGAGTGAGTCAGCAAAGTCATCGGCTAAGACACTAAAGCTACAGCAAAACATCATCATAAGGCTTAGTATTTTCACAAAGGATTTATTCATCGTTCACCTACTTTTTAAATACACCAGTTGCACCACGACTCGTTAATGTCACTAAACTGCCCACCACAATTGGCAGAGATAATCCGCCATAACAAATCAAATACTTGGCCTCCCACGTTGGATTAAACTTATCCTTGTATCTTCTAAGCCCCTGAAAGTTATAAAACTTATTACCCTTCTTATACACAACCTTCGCTAGCTTAGTCCAAAATGGCACTAACGCTCTGTCGGTCAAGCCTGACATCGGCGCCATCCCGAGATTAAACCTCTGATAGCCTTGCTGTTTTCCCCATAGCAATAGTTCAGTAAACAGAAAATCCATGATGTTACTGCTCGATAATTTAGGCTCGTAACGCATTAGATCGACAGAAAATTCAACCTGAGCAGCACTAGCCCAAATATTTGAAAACGCCACGAGCTCACCGTTTGCATACACTAATGCCATAGGTGTCGAGCACAGATAAGCGGCAGAGAAATAGCCGACCGAAAACCCCTTTTCGCGCCCTTGCTTCGCCTTTAACCAAGTCGATGATATGGCTTCTAATTGCGGCAGTATGGCCCTCACTTGACTCGCCTCAATCACAGCAAAACTCAAGCCTTCACGCTGCGCCTTGGCATGACTCTGGCGCAAACTCCGATAGCGACTCGACGGTAAGTCAAATTGGTCGAGCTGAACAATCGCCTCCTCGCCTAATTTATATAAACCTAATCCTTGCTCTAAAAAGCTCGGCAGGTATTTTTGCGTCACTTGATAAAACACCGGCCAACCATCGTAGGCATCGCATAACTCCCTAAACTGCCACAATAAATCATCAAATTTATGTTGATTACCAATTGGATCACCCATTACCACCCAGCAATGTCCAGCCCTTGCATACATAAGAAAGGCGTCTTTATCCTCGTTAAATAGGATTGATTTATCTTGCACTAAGGCTAAATAGCCATGACTGCTCGGCGACTGCGCGACAATCTCCATCGCCTGCTTTAATGAAGGCGTGTCCAGTTGTGGTGATTTAAGCTGAGTACGAGACGAGAAATAGCGCACGGCAAAGGCAAGCACGATAAAGATAGCAATCGCTCCTCCTCGCAATGCTCGCGATACATGGCTATCGGGGGAGAAGGTAAACCAGAGTGAATGATCATAATCAACATCTTGATAGGAGAAAAATAATACCCAAATCATCAAGAATAAGGCGGCAGAAAGTGATAACAGCCAACCCAAAGAGTATTTAATCCCGACGACTGAACCCTTTCGATAAAACAAATTCTCACATGGCAACATCAATGCGTACATTAATCCTATCGCGAGTGATATTTCCCATTCCGCGCCCTTAAGCATAATAAATAACATGCCCACCAACAGCAGTTTTTTCGTTAATTCAAAGGCATTATGGTAGCGTTTAAATAATCCATGGGATAACAACAATAGCAAGACACCACTCACACTCAAAATGATGCTCGATATTTCGATGATAGGCAGCGGTACTAACTCACCTAACCAGTGATACTTATGAATAATTGAAGGGTTAACCACTGACAAGAGTAATAATAAACCTGAGCTAAATACACTGATACTCAGTAGCGGTGGTAACAGTTGGCGGATAAATGCAATTCGAGTATTTAATTTTACAATTTTATCTTTATTTGACAGTGCGATCGTAATAACAAAGTATGCCAAAGAAATTAAAAATGGAATAATGTAATAAATGATCCGATAGACAATAATGGCGCCGAGGATTTGCTCAACCGGTAAATATTGCGATAAGGCCACAGTCACGACGGACTCGAACACCCCAATACCACCCGGCACATGGGCAAGCACCCCAAGCGCATTCGCAACAAAGAAAATACTTAAGACCTGTATATAGCCCAAATTTTCTACCGCGGGCAGTAAGCTATAAAACAAGGTTCCTACGACAATCCAATCAAGTGAAGACACCAACAACTGTCTTAAAGATACAGATAACAGAGGTAGCGTAATTTCAAAGCCTCGAAAATTAAATGGCTTTTTCCGCAGCACACTCATCAGTAAATAGCCCAATACACTGAGCAGCATGCCAATACCGATTACTGTCGTTAATGAAAATAACCATGTTGGCAAAGGTAAGGCTGATAATTGTTCAGAGGGAAAGCATACCAGTGCAATACCACAAATAAAAAAGAGTCCGAGGAAGAATGTCACTGAACATGAAATGACTATTTGAGTGATTTTATTACCACTTAAGCCGAGTTCGGAATAAAACTTATACCTTATCGACGTCCCCGTTAACAGAGAGAACCCAATGGTATTCGAGAAGGTAAAACCCAGAAAGGAAATAGGCACTATTTTACGATAAGGTATCTCCTTGTCGACATTTCGAACGGCAATAAAATCGTACAAGGTTAATAAAGAGTAACTGCCCACTGTGAGTAGTACTGCACATAACAACTCAACAAATGAAAATCCTTTAACCTCTTTAATAATGTCACTTAATTGATATTCTTGCTCTAAATTATAAAGCAAGAGTAATGAGACAGTGAATATTATAAGGCTAATAAACACCCGCACTCGTCTCCCCATGTTAATCTCCAGCACCTAAGACTGATTCAGCTAAGGTTATTTAACGTCAACATTGAAACAGCATTAAAAATTAATTAACTTAGTTTAATACCAGTCACATTAAATATCTAATCAGTTCAGAACCTCACAGGCATCTCAATCCAAGGCGCATTGACGCAGAAATGGTTATTCCCTTTTAAGTCAATGCAACACGGGAGTGGGATGCCTGTGAGGCTCCCGAAGGGCGGCTGATGTTAACGTCATGGCAACGCGCTTTATACTGCGTTCAAGGCTTTCGACAGAGCACCACTATGCCTTCAAGCCTTCGCCTTGTCTAAAGCGCGTTGAACTCCCGCTGAATGAACAGATATTTAATACGATTGGTATTATTTTTAACACCACTTTATCGACGGGATTTTTAACATAGGGATTTTTCATTCGCAATGGATTTACGCATTTACTGCATGACGTTTTATTAATGTGCTTAACAAGCTGATAGCAATAGGGAGTTAATGATTTTAAATTGAGGGGGAAATAATATAAAAGCTAAAAAAATTTGCAATAGATACGCAGCTTTGGGCGTTAAGCGAAACAAAAAAGTGTGAATACTCAAAAAGTATCCACACTAGATTCCGTTACATTGGACGGTTTTTCTCGATAAGACGATTAAAAATGGCATTCACAGATAAAGAGGCGCCATGGGCAATTTTATCGGCAAGTTTCTTTCTCACCTGATAACGCATCTTATACACAGTGCGCTCTGCGGCAAGTGACATAATCACATCATCACTGGTCGAAATCGCATCAACTAACCCTAATTCAATGGCTTGCTGGCCGTACCAATGCTCGCCAGTAGCCACTTTCACTAAATCCAACTCAGGGCGATATTTACCGACAAACGCTTTGAATAAGACGTGGGTTTCTTCGAGTTCTTCTTGAAACTTCTGTCTTCCCTCATCGGAGTTTTCACCAAACACTGTCAAGGTACGTTTAAAATTACCGGCCGTATGTTGCTCATAATCGATTTCATGCTTTTTCAGCAAACGATTGAAGTTCGGCAGTTGAGCAACAACACCAATTGAACCAACAATTGCAAAAGGCGCCGCATAAATTTTATTCGCAACACAGGCCATCATATAACCGCCACTGGCAGCCACTTTATCAACGCAGACTGTTAGCGGAATATTGGCTTGGCGTAAACGGTCAAGCTGGCTGGAGGCTAAACCATAGCCATGCACCATACCGCCACCACTCTCGACATTAACAACCACTTCATCGCCTTTTTCCGCGATAGCTAAAATGGCACTGATTTCTTCGCGCAGTGACGCAACCTCAGCGGCATCGATACTGCCCTTGAAATCGATCACGAACACTTTGCCCGTGCTGGCATCATCAGCAGCTTTGTCTTTCGCCTTTTCTTCGGCCTTTAATTGCTTCTCATAGGCTTTGAATTGCTTCTTTGAAAGGAGTTCTTCTTTTAAGCCATGCTTCAGTTCTTCTAACTCTTCAGACAGGTTAGTGATCCTCAGCTCGCCCTTATCTGACTTATGTTTAACAGTGGAAGCCAACACCACAATAATAACCGCAACGATTGCGACCACTATCGTGACGGCTTTCGCCAAAAACATTCCATACTCGTATAAAAATTCCAAAGTGCTCTCCGTTAGGGCATTACATTAATCAGTCAATTGCGCGCTATTCTAACAGCCTAAAGGCCCATAAAAAAACCCAGCATTCGCTGGGTTTTTCCGATTAAGCGCAGATTAGTTAGGACAAGTCGCAATGACATCGCTGTTTGTCACTAAAATCGTCGCATCACCTTTACCTGCAGTCGCAGCATAGGTTGCTACTTGAGTCTGCATTTCAACGGTAGCAGCGGCAGCCATACCATCTGTAGCGTCCGTTTCACTTGGGCTCACAATCGAACTATGGTGACCTTTAGAGAAACGCACAACGCCATGACCTTTACTCGTACTATCGACACAAGGTAGGCCAATAGCAGAGATCAGCGGCTCAGTGCCCGATAACGGGAAGTTATCTACACGGTTCGGTAACACTTGATCAGGTAAGTTACCGTTGCCATCACCGGCTATTTCAATTAAATGAACAGGTAGACCCGTCGCTTTTAACGTAGCGGCATGGTTAATTGGATCCGCAGAATCCACAGCCGTTTGAACCGCAAAGGCAAACGTTGGAATAAACTGGGCATATACCGCCTGCACCAGTGCCGCATATTCAGGACTCCCCACCTCATACCCTGCAGTATTAGCCTTATCGACCAGCGCTTGGAAAGTCGCAGATGCCTTGATATTGCTAAACAGCACTGGACCAAAGGTTGCTGAACCCGCAAATGTTCCCGCTAACCCCCCGCTGGTGCAGCTAAGGATACAGCCTTGATGCCATATGCATTTGGCAAGGCATCACCCGTTGCTGGGTTCTTCATGCCAGTGCTGGCATAGGTAGCAAAATCGGTGCCGACAATGGCGCCTAAACTCAGACCTTGAGCACTGATTTTAGATACATCAAATACTTGTGGCTGACCTGCTTGTGCTAAGCCCTGTGCTAATCCTGTTAGAGCAAGACGAACACCTAAATGGTCCATCGTCGCTTGACGGAAATTATCACGCACCGACAGAGTGCTAGAGATATTCACGAATACCAACGGATTACCATTTTTAAATGCGTCTGGTGTACCGACTACAGCCCCAAAAGAAGGATCGGTCGCAGAGACTTCATAAACCCCATCGCCGTTAGCATCGAATGAACGCGCCCCATGCAGTGGCATATCGATAGCAATAGTTGCAACGCCCATGGCTGCGTAAGAGCCCGCATAGGCCAGTGACATTTCTTTGCCGCCACCTAAACCGTGCAGTGCGATTGTGGTTGGCCAACCCGCTGTCGGCGGAGTAAAGGGAATACCTTGTTGCTGATAAAAGTCCGCTAATCTTGCCGCATTAGGCATAGAAATCAGTACAGGTACGGTTTCATATCCTTTAATCGCTGGAATTGGGTTGAACTTAGTCAAATGCTTAGTTTTATCTACCGCTGTACCATCGTCTAACAACCAAGTTTTACCCGCCATTAGAGACGGATTGGCTAACGCATCGGCAGGGTTCGCAATACCATTGGCCACGGCTTGCATACCAAAATTATTTTGGCTGAGTGTGTCCGCTTGCAAAGCTAATAGTACCGAGACTGGGCTATCGCCTTGTGCTTTCCAATGACCATTAATTAATGGTTTTCCTTCTGCTGATAAACAACTGACCGAAGAGCAGTCACCGTAAATCGGCAGTTTAATTTTGGCGGTATACACATCGGCTAAACTTGATACCACGTAGGCAGCTCCAGCAGCCGGTGTTAAGCCCGCAGCTTGTGCAACGGTATAACCGGCAGGCGTTGGCATCTGAGCAAAGCTGGGGGCATAAGGCGCGCCCTTTGCCATCAGTAGCTTAGTCGTTTCATAGACGTTAGCGACAGACTGAGTCGTAAACAGCCCAGAGTAACTTATGGTCGAAGGATCGACATTATGGGCCGCAGCAATGCCTTTTTCATAGCTGTTCACTAAGGTTTGCAGCATCAATTGATCGGGTGTTTCTAAAGGTAATGTAGTGATGTCTAGCTTCAACAAACCATAAGTAGTTGAAGGCGCAATGCCACGACCTTCAGAATCTTGAATAAGATTGGTTGTCGCATAAATATACGACTGCCCAGCTTTGAGTGGCTTAAGCGGCACGATCACCACTTTATTGCCTGATGCGGTGGATACAAAGTCAACGCCAAACTGAAGTTCTGCTCCGACTTTACACGCTGAAACTGACGGTTTAGCAGTACATTCAGCATCAGAAGACAATGGACCACCGACAGTGGCCTCAAACATTCTGACTGCGCCAGGTTGTGCAACCGATGCCGCCATTAAGGTCAGCGGTGTGCCGTCGTGTTTTTTTGCTAAATCAATATCAATAGAAATCGGTGATGTTGTCGACCAACCATCTAACGCCCCAAGCGCTATTTGTGGATCAACATAATTGCCTGAGCTTTCACCCGGAATCGATAATGTACCATCCTTGGTACCACTGAATAGCAAATCATTCGGTAATGGTACTTTTGAATTAGCAGGGTCGAACACCATGTGCGATTCAGGGACGAGCGGTTCTGTCTTATCCTTGAGTTCGTTATAACTGTCCTCACCACATCCTGTGAGGCCCAGTGCAGATGCAATCGCAACACCCAAAATGAGTCTTTTCATCTTTTTTCCCCAAATCTTGTTGTAATAGTTTTGTTTTCCCCAAGAAATTAGTCACAATAGCTTTTAAATCTGTGACCAATAGGGCTTATGTTAGCCCCTAACTCATTTCAAGTTAACGTAAAAATATTGAGTTAGCCACAAGTTTGTCACAAACATTTTAGCTATTTATAACAAAGTTTCATTCATTTGTTTGAAACATGCGTTTATCACTTCGGCGACTCTAGAAGTGGCGGGCATTCTCGCCAAGAGGAAAAAGAGACTCATGTTGGAATATCAAGCAGCAAAAGATTTACTCAAAGGCAAAACAATTTTAGTGACAGGCGCTGGCGCAGGCATAGGTCGCACCGCTGCCATTGAGTTTGCAAAGCACGGCGCCACTGTGATTTTACTCGGTAAAACAGTGAAAAAACTAGAAGCGGTTTACGATGTCATCGAACAAGCCGGTTATCCAAAACCTGCCATAGTGCCATTAGATCTTAAGGGCGCGACGGAGCAAAATTATCGCGATATGGCCGATACCATAGCCGAGCAATTCGATCATTTAGACGGCTTATTACATAACGCGAGCCTGCTCGGTGCCCTAGGCCCGTTTGAACACATAGATATTTCATCACTCGAAGACGTACTCAAAGTGAACGTCACGGCCCAAGTAATGCTAACTAAAGCATTACTACCTGTGATGCGCCAAGCACCCAGTGCATCGATTATCTTTACGTCGAGCAGTGTGGGTCGTCAAGGCCGCGCCTACTGGGGACCTTATGCCTTCTCTAAGTTTGCCACCGAAGGCATGATGCAAGTCCTCGCCCATGAGTGCGATGGCACCTCGGTTCGCGTCAACAGTATCAATCCAGGTGCAACCCGCACTGAGATGCGTGCTAAAGCCTACCCTGCTGAGAATCCATTGGATCTCAAAACCGCAGAAGAGATCATGCCGACCTATTTATATCTGATGGGTCAAGATGCTAGTGCAGTGAACGGTCAGCAGTTCAACGCTCAGTAAATTCATTTTTTATACAAAAGCAAAAAGGCCGCTTAGCGGCCTTTTTCATTGGGATAAAACAACTTAGCTGCGCTGACGCGATGGCTTAGGTTTTCCCGAACCTGTCACTTTATGCTTACGCACAGCGCGGCGAATTTTGGCACTCTTCACCTGTGCACGGGCTACGCTGTGTTTATCGGCAGCAAGCATAGTGCGGGTTTCAGGCTCTAAACCTGCCAGTTTACGCAAGTAGTTAACTTGCTCCATTGGCAATTCAACCCAGCCACCCCGTGGCAGTGATTTTGGCAATTCAACCATACCGTAACGAATACGGATCAAACGGCTCACTTGCACTTCTTGGGATTCCCAAAGACGGCGCACTTCGCGGTTACGACCTTCGCGTAAACACACATGCCACCACTGGTTCATGCCTTCGCCGCCCGCTGGCTTGATGCTATCAAACTGCGCAGGGCCGTCCTCTAACATTACGCCAGTACGCAAACGTTGCACTGTCGCTTCAGGGATTTCACCGAAGGTACGCACTGCGTATTCGCGGTCGACTTCGTTCGATGGATGCATTAAGCGGTTCGCTAATTCACCATCTGAGGTAAACAACAATAAACCTGAGGTGTTGATGTCTAAACGACCTACCGCAACCCAGCGCGAATCACGCACTTTAGGTAAGCGATCGAATACCGTTGGACGGCCTTCAGGATCTTTACGACTACAAATTTCGCCTTCGGGTTTATGGTATGCCAATACTCGACAGATCACGTCTTCGGCAGACTTTAACGAAATCGATCTCCCATCGATACGCACTTTGGCATCGGCTTCAATCCGATCCCCAAGGCTAGCAATTTCACCATCAATACTAACTCGGCCTGCAGCAATCCATGCCTCCATCTCACGACGGGAGCCATGGCCTGCACGGGCCAAGACTTTCTGCAATTTTTCACTCATTAGTATTTTGCTCTTCTGACTGTTCCGGCGTTAATTTCACACTTGAAAAAACCGCCTGCAATGACTCAGTATCCGACAGCGGCGGTAAATCCGCTAAGGTGTCTAAGCCAAAATATGCTAAAAATTCTAAGGTAGTGGCATACAACGCGGGTCGCCCCGGTACTTCTTTATGGCCAACTACTTTAATCCAATGTCTATCTGACAAACTTTTTATGATGTGACTACTAATGGCCACACCGCGCACCTGTTCAATATCGCCGCGAGTCACAGGTTGACGATAAGCAATCACCGCCAAGGTTTCTAATGTCGCACGCGAATATTTAGGCGCCTTTTCTTGCCACAGGGACTGCAAAAAAGGACTCAAGACTTCCAAGGTCTGGAAGCGATAACCTCCAGCGACTTTCACAAGTTGTACACCTCTGTCTTGATAATCCTGCTGCAGCTCATCCAATGCAGCTTTTATTTTGTCTCTGGAAACCGTGAAATCCACCAATACAGTGTCTTTCAGCATTTTCGCCGACAAGGGTTTCCCCAATACAAACAAACTCGCTTCAATAAGCTGTTTTAATTGAGTCGGATTTATCTGCATCAATTAATAGGCCTTAACGTAAATAGTTGAAAACGGTTCTGTTTGGTACAATTCAACCAATAATTCTTTGACTAATTCCATCAGTGCTAAGAAGGTCACGACCACGCCTGCACGGCCTTCAGCTACGGTAAATAAACGTTCAAATGCCGTAAAATCTTCCGAGTTCAGCATGGCTAAAATCTGGCTCATGCGCTCACGCGTCGATAACTGTTCACGCTTAACGTGATGATCTTCATTGGCATCGATACGTTTGAGCACATCGCCAAAGGCGCGGGCAATTTCAAACAACGAGACTTCTGGCGGGATCATTAACGGCTTAATGTCAGGTGCTGCCACTGCTTTGGCTTGAAACACATCCCGCTCGAGCCGCGGCACATCGTCGAGTTTTTGCGACGCTTCTTTAATCACTTCATAGGCTTTCAACTGACGGATCAATTGCGCCCGAGGATCTTCCTCAACCTCATCTTCAGCCACCATACGCGGCAGCAGCAAACGGGATTTAATCTCGGCAAGCGTTGCCGCCATCACTAAGTAATCGGCAGCAAGTTCAATTCGAGCCTGAGTCAGCAACGTAATATATTCTAAATACTGCGCGGTGATTTGCTGAATGGGTAAATCGACAACGTCTAATTTTTGCTTACGGATCAAATATAACAGTAAATCCAATGGCCCTTCAAAGGACTCAAGGAACACTTCCAATGCCTCCGGCGGAATAAACAAATCCAGCGGCATTTCGGTCATTGCCTGACCACGAATAACGGCTAAGGGTAAACTCTGTTGCGTGCCCTGCATCCGCTATCTTGCTCCGTTAACGCTGCGCTACCCAACTTAGGCTAACGCCAAACGCGCGATTATACCTGTAAATCTGCGGCGATAAAACTGCCAAATGTTCACAGCCACTCGCCGCATCACTCACTCGTATCCATTAGCGATAAATCTAATGCGGCAGATTTAGAGGAAAGGCGTGATATCACCCGCGCCTTCACGCAAAATTTCGGCGCCATCTTCAGACATATCAATCACAGTCGTCGGCTTTTCGCCTAAATAACCGCCATGGATAATCACATCCACTTGATGCTCGAGCAAATCGCGAATTTGTTCAGGATCTGACTCGGCAAATTCTGCATTCGGCATCACTAAACTGGTCGACATCAGCGGCGCATCTAAGGCTTCAAGCAACGCCAGTGCGATCACATTGTCGGGCACGCGAATACCTATGGTCTTTTTCTTGTCATTTTGCAGACGACGCGGCACTTCTTTGGTCGCTTTAAAAATGAACGTATAAGGCCCAGGCGTGCAACTTTTTAGAATGCGATACGCCTGATTATCCACTTTGGCGTAGGTCGCAAGCTCAGATAAATCGCGGCACATCAATGAAAAGTTATGATCGTTCTCGATTTGACGAATTCTCGCCATCCGCGTCATCGCGTCTTTCTCACCAATCAAGCAGCCTAAGGCATAGCCCGAATCGGTGGGATAAACAATCACACCGCCCGCTTTTAAAGCGGCAACAGCTTGACTGATAAGGCGTGTTTGCGGATTTACTTCATGTACATAAAAAAACTGACTCATGGTCGTTCCACCCAAGATTCCGATTGCCAGACCCAATCAATACCTTGGGGCTGATACAGATTTTTTCCTAATTCGATCCAATTACTTGGAAAGTGAAAATCACTCCCTATCGATGCAAGCAATTGATTTTGTAAGCTCAAGGCCACAAGGTTGGCCCTGTCGTCTAATGTTTGCTGGCCAAGTACCACTTCCATGGCATCTCCACCCGCTTCTTTATATTCGCGCACTAAGCGCTTAAGCCACTTTGCCGATAACTTATAACCACTGGGATGCGCCAACACAGCTAATCCACCCGCGTTATGAATGATATCGATGGCGCTGGCCATATCACCCCAATTATTGGGGACATAACCGGTTTTACCGCGGGCAAGGTAGCGTTTAAACACGCTCGGCATATCCACAGCATGACCATTTTCAGCCATCCAACGGGCGTAATGTCCACGGCTCAATGCCGCTTCACCCGCCAACGCCTTGGCACCTTCGTAAGCACCTTCAATACCGGCCTTAGCTAATCTATGGCTAATTTCTTGAGCGCGTAATTCACGTAACTCACGCTGGTTTTCTAAAAATGCTAATAAGGCAGGATTATCCGCATCGAAGTTAAGCGCAACTATGTGAATATCATAACTGTTCCAGCGAGTAGAGATTTCTACGCCAGAGATCAATTTCAACGGTTCTGCTTGCGATAGATTAAAGGC
The DNA here is from genome assembly GCF_026802235.1 of Shewanella sp. DAU305. NCBI lineage: Bacteria > Pseudomonadati > Pseudomonadota > Gammaproteobacteria > Alteromonadales > Shewanellaceae > Shewanella > Shewanella sp. DAU305. Next base: position 2,317,262 of record NZ_CP113808.1, on the reverse strand, counting down.
ACGGGCTTCGGGTAAACCTGCTACCGTGTCGTGGTCAGTAATCGCAAATAACTGCACGCCCTTTTCAAGGGCTCTAGCCACCAATTCAGACGGAGTTAACTGACCGTCGGATGCGGTCGTGTGGCTGTGCAGATCAGCCAATATGCTTTGAGTATTCATGGGGCTATTGTACGTGAATTTGTTAATAAATGCGCTGCTATCTCGCATTTTGTGGCTGTGTGACTTAAATTTTCTGCGTCATTAAAGTGAATAAATCGCAGAAAATGAAAAATATTCAATTGACATTCGACCCCGGCTAAGGTTTTCTATACACCAATTACTGAATTAGCGAGACCCTTTTGAATGACACACATTAATGCTTCATTAAACATCATTTGGTGGTGGCACTTCCCAACTTAGCGGGTGGTGTGAAGCTCTGTGCTCATTTGAAAGTGACCAGAATCAACAAGAAGCCCGCAGAAATGCGGGCTTTTTTGTTAGGTGCGAAAAATGTCGGCAGACTCGGGTAACAAGATTAAGAAAGCGAGATAACTCATGATGTTAAAGACATTTTATAAGGTAGCTGGAGTATGAACATGCCCAAACAGACATTCGCACGCTCAAGCACACTCAAGGCGGCATTAACCTACCACAGCGATCCACTGCGCTTGTATCAGCACATTACTCAAGATGCGCCCCATACTATGTTGCTGGAATCGGCCGAAATCGACAGTAAAGATCACTTAAAAAGCATGGTGATGACCCATGCCGCCATGATGATCCGCTGCGACGGTTATCAACTGACCTTTACCGCACTGACCGACAATGGCGCGAGCTTACTTACCCCAATCGAAACCTTCTTCAGCGCGAGCGGCGATCGTGCTGATATGAGTGCCAGTCTAGTCCGTGATAACTTGACCTTAGTGGTGACACTGCAAAAAGACACTAAGTTGCAGGATGAAGATGCACGCTTAAAATCTACCTCGCCACTCGATGGCCTGCGGATGTTTATCCAGCAAATTGATTGTGGCACTCATACTGACAGCCAAAGTAAACCCGCCTTTGAGGATCTGTTTTTAGGTGGCGTACTGGCCTACGACTTGATTGATACCGTCGAACCGCTGCCAGCCGTGCCGAACCGCGATAATGATTGCCCAGACTACTTATTCTACCTCGCAGAAACCTTAATCCTTATCGACCATAAACTGAAACAAGCCGACATCATTACCCATAATTTCAGTCGTGATTCCGCCCAGCATACCGCCATCACCGCAGCGCTGAGCGAGCGAGTTCAGCTGTTAAGTACTCAATGTAAAACCCTCGGTAATTCACCTGCCGATGTGCCGACACTGGTCGCCATCGACGCTACTGAGCAAGTCAATATTTCCGATGAGGTGTTCAAACAAACCGTTATCGATTTGAAAGAACACATTATTGCGGGCGATATTTTCCAAGTGGTGCCATCGCGTAGTTTTAGTTTACCTTGCCCGAATACCTTAGGGGCTTATCGCGCCCTGCGTCTAACTAACCCAAGCCCTTACATGTTTTATTTCAGGGGCCCAGATTTCACGCTTTTTGGTGCTTCACCAGAAAGCGCGCTTAAATACGAAGCCAGCAGCAATCAAGTCGAAGTCTACCCGATTGCCGGCACCCGCAAACGCGGTAAAACCGCCACGGGCGAGATTGATTTTGACTTAGACAGCCGCATTGAACTTGAACTGCGTTTAGATAAAAAAGAACTGTCAGAACACTTAATGTTGGTCGATTTAGCTCGCAACGATATCGCACGCATCAGCCAAAGCGGCAGCCGTAAAGTAGCTGAATTACTGAAAGTTGATCGCTATTCCCACGTGATGCACCTCGTCAGTCGCGTAACGGGTCAACTGCGCCAAGATTTAGATGCGCTGCATGCTTATCAGGCCTGTATGAATATGGGCACTTTAGTCGGCGCCCCAAAAGTGAGTGCATCACAATTGGTTCGCCAAGCGGAAAAAGCCCGCCGTGGCAGCTACGGCGGCGCTGTGGGCTACCTTAATGCCCTTGGTGATATGGACACCTGTATTGTGATCCGCTCCGCCTTTGTCAAAAATGGCACCGCCTTTATTCAAGCGGGCGCGGGTGTCGTGTTCGATTCGGATCCCCAAAGTGAGGCTGACGAAACCCGTCAAAAAGCCCAAGCCGTGATTTCGGCCATCAAAATGGGCGCTGGGCTGCTAGTCAATGAATCGCCAGTAAATGACGCGTCAGCTCAATCCACTTTTGTGAAATCCACTTCAGTACCATCTAAATAGGAGCCAAACATGAAACTCTATCTACTCGATAACTTTGACTCCTTTACCTACAACTTAGTGGATCAATTTCGCAGCCTTGGCTGTGAAGTGGTGATTTACCGCAACGATGTTGCCGCCGACTTTATCGCTGAAAAACTGCTTAACGAACAAGAACCCTCAGCCCTAGTGTTATCACCCGGTCCTGGTGCGCCCCATGAAGCAGGCTCTATGATGGCGCTTATCGCCAAAGTCGCCGGTAAAGTCCCTATGCTGGGCATCTGCCTTGGGCATCAAGCTATGGTGGAATATTACGGCGGCAAAGTGGCGCGCGCGCCTTTTGTGGTGCACGGCAAGGCAAGCCCAACCTTCCATGATGGTACTGGCGTATTTGCCGGTTTGCCCTCTCCCTTGCCCGTTGCCCGTTACCACAGTCTGGTCGCCACTCACGTGCCTGACTGCTTGCAAGTAATCGCAACGACTGACGCTATGCCGATGGCGATTCTGCACCCTGAGCACAGAGCCGTTGGCTTTCAGTTCCACCCTGAATCAATTCTGACGACGTTGGGCAGCACATTGCTCATTCAAACCTTAGCCTTTCTTACCCAAGACATGACAACAGGAGTAACCGCATGAGTACCAACCCTATTCAGCCTTTACTCGACGTTTTATACCAAGGTAAAAGTTTAAGCCGCGAGCAAACCGCCGAACTTTTTGGCGCGTTAATTCGCGGTGAGATGAGTGAAGCAGCGATGGCGGGAATGTTAGTTGCGCTGAAAATGCGCGGCGAGACCATTGATGAGATCAGCGGCGCCGCCGATGCCATGCGCGCCGCCGCCAAACCTTTTCCCTGCCCTGAGCGAAACAACAATCCGCTTTACAATGGCATAGTTGATATTGTTGGCACGGGTGGCGATGGCTTTAATACCATTAATATTTCCACCACTGCGGCCTTTGTTGCCGCGGCGGCAGGTGCTAAGGTCGCCAAACACGGCAATCGTAGCGTATCGAGTAAATCAGGGTCATCGGATCTTTTGGCGCAGTTTGGCATCGACTTAACTATGTCGCCAGAGACTGCCAGTCGTTGCCTCGACGCATTGAATTTGTGCTTTTTGTTTGCGCCCCACTACCATGGCGGGGTAAAACATGCGGTGCCCGTAAGACAAGCACTGAAAACGCGCACCTTATTCAATGTGTTAGGGCCGCTAATTAACCCCGCACGACCTGAATTTATGTTACTTGGCGTGTATAGCCCTGAGTTAGTCTTACCGATAGCGAAAGTATTAAAGGCGCTTGGCACAAAACGCGCTATGGTAGTGCACGGCAGCGGTTTAGATGAAGTCGCGCTGCACGGCAACACCCAAGTTGCTGAGTTAAAAGACGGCGACATCATAGAGTATCAACTCACGCCCGCCGATTTAGGTGTGCCTTTAGCGCAGATAACAGACTTAGAAGGTGGCGAGCCCGCGCAGAATGCCTTGATTACCGAGGCGATTTTAAAAGGCAACGGTACTGAAGCACATGCCAATGCGGTCGCCATCAATGCCGGTTGTGCTTTATATGTCTGTGGAATTGCTGATTCAGTCAAAGCCGGAACCTTACTTGCTCTCGCTACCATTCAAAGCGGCAAAGCCTTTGAATTGTTAAGCCAGCTCGCAAAAGTCAGCGGTGAAGCCCATGTCAACGGTCAAGAAAGAGGAAAATAAGCGAATGTCTCAAGTAGAATTGACTCCAACAGCAATGACTCAAGACCTGCGTACTCAGCCAGAGGCAGCCACAAACGCTATGCCAAAAAGTAATGTGTTAACCCGTATCGTCGATACCAAAGCGGCCCATATTGCCGCCCTGAAGCTGCGTTTCCCTGAGGCGAGCCTATCGCCAAAAATCTCTGACCGCAGTTTATTTGCCGCACTCAAGGCACCCAAGGCGGGTTACATTTTAGAATGCAAAAAAGCCAGTCCATCCAAAGGACTTATCCGCGATGTGTTTAATGTAGAAGCCATTGCCGATATTTACGGTAAATATGCGGCGGGCATTTCGGTATTAACCGACGAGCAATTTTTCCAAGGGGATATGGACTATATCCCTAAGGTGCGCGCTCGGGTCAACCAACCAATTCTGTGCAAAGATTTTTTTGTGGACAAATACCAAATCAAACTCGCCGCCCACCAAGGCGCCGATGCGATTCTGTTGATGCTGTCCGTGCTTGATGATGAACAATATCAAGGTCTAGCGAAAGAAGCCGCTAAGTATCAACTCGATGTACTGACCGAAGTCAGTAACGAAGAAGAACTTAAGCGCGCCATCGCATTAGATGCGCCGATTATTGGCATCAACAACCGTAACTTAAGGGATTTAAGTACCGATCTCGCCACCACAGAAGCCTTAGCGCCACACATTGGCAGCGACCGCGTGGTGATCAGCGAATCTGGCATCTACAACAATGAGCAAGTACGTCGCCTAAGTCCGCTGGTTGATGGCTTCCTTGTCGGCAGCTCGATTATGGCTGAGGCTGATATCGACTTGGCCTGCCGTAAATTGATCTTCGGTCACAATAAAGTCTGCGGCCTCACCCGTGTGGAAGATATTCGCGCCGCGGCAACAGCAGGCGCTGTCTATGGCGGACTGATTTTTGCTGAAAAATCCCCACGCGCGTTAACCCTTAATGCCGCAGAACAACTACTCAAGGAGTACCGTGCATCCGATGCCCCCGCCATTGAATTTGTCGGCGTGTTTGTTAATGCCGCGCCAAGCACCATCACCGATATCGCTGCCAGTTTGCAGTTATCTGCCGTACAGCTGCACGGCACGGAAACTGAACTTGAAATCGCACAGCTCGCCGAGCGACTTGAGCAAGCGGGACTCACCACCCAAATTTGGAAAGCCGTCAGCGTCGATGCGCAAACGGGTGAACTTGGCAACTTGCCTCTGGGAGCATCGCGATATCTCTTTGATAGTAAAACGGCAGGTCAATTTGGCGGCTCAGGCCAAGCCTTTAATTGGCAAAATATTGATGTGAAGTCCTTAGGCCAGCAAAAGGCCCATGCCATATTGGCGGGCGGACTCAACGCCGACAATGCGGCAAGTGCCAATGCCCAAGGATTTTACGGTTTAGATTTTAATTCTGGCCTAGAAACCGCCGCAGGAATTAAATCGGCGCAACTGATCCAAACGGCTTTTACCCATTTACGTCTCTAGCCTATCGCGCTAAGCAAGAAGCCCTAGATGCAGTTGGTGCTCGACAAGCGTGATGCTCAACAAAAAATATGAACCTATTAATGCCAGTGACCAAATAGATAACGGCTCAGTTAACGCGTTTAATACCAAGACGCGGTTAGCCCCATCAAGCCACTGACAAAATGATTGATAAGATAAGGAAAAAGGTATGTCCAAGTTAAAGCTTAACCCTTATTTCGGCGAATACGGCGGCATGTATGTGCCACAGATTTTAGTGCCAGCCCTTAAGCAATTAGAAACTGCCTTTGTGGAAGCGCAGGAAGATGACGACTTTAAAGCCGAATTTACCGATTTACTGAAAAACTACGCGGGTCGCCCAACAGCACTGACCTTAACCCGCAATTTAAGCCCCAATCCTATGGTGAAAATCTACCTTAAACGGGAAGATTTACTCCACGGTGGCGCACATAAAACTAACCAAGTGTTAGGCCAAGCTCTGCTTGCTAAACGCATGGGTAAAAAGGAAATTATTGCAGAAACCGGTGCAGGACAACACGGCGTTGCCACCGCCCTTGCCTGCGCGCTATTAGGCTTGAAATGTAAAGTCTATATGGGCGCGAAAGACGTTGCGCGCCAATCACCTAACGTATTTAGAATGCGGTTGATGGGCGCGGAAGTCATTCCTGTCACCTCAGGTTCTGCCACCTTAAAAGATGCCTGTAATGAAGCGATGCGCGACTGGTCTGGCAGCTACGAAAAGGCCCACTATTTGCTCGGCACGGCCGCGGGGCCACATCCGTTCCCAACCATAGTGCGTGAATTCCAACGCATTATTGGCGAAGAAACCAAAAAGCAAATGCTGGAACGCGAAGGTCGCCTACCTGATGCGGTTATCGCCTGTGTGGGCGGCGGTTCCAACGCCATCGGCATGTTTGCTGACTTTATCGACGAGCCAAGTGTCGAACTGATTGGCGTCGAACCTGCGGGTAAAGGCATAGACACGCCAATGCACGGCGCGCCGCTTAAACACGGTAAGACAGGGATTTTCTTCGGTATGAAAGCGCCTTTGATGCAAGATAGCGAAGGCCAAATCGAAGAATCCTATTCAATTTCAGCTGGATTGGACTTCCCATCCGTTGGCCCGCAGCACGCGCATCTTAATGCCACAGGCCGCGCCCGTTATGAATCCGCCACCGACGATGAAGCGTTAGAAGCCTTCCAACAACTGGCTCGCTGTGAAGGGATTATCCCCGCATTGGAATCGGCACATGCTATCGCCTATGCCGTGAAAATGGCGCGCGAGTGCACTAAGGAAACCATTTTAGTGGTCAATCTTTCCGGTCGTGGCGACAAAGATATTTTCACCGTTTCTGACATTTTGAATGGTAAAGAGGTATAACGAACATGAGTGATACATTGACTAACACTGGCCGTTACCAAGCCACCTTTGCCAAACTCAAAGCCGAAGGCCGTGGTGCTTTTGTCCCCTTCGTCACTCTTGGTGATCCTAGCCCTGAGTTATCGCTGAAAATTATCGATACCTTAGTGCAAAACGGTGCCGATGCCTTAGAACTGGGCTTTCCGTTTTCCGATCCCTTGGCCGATGGCCCTGTGATCCAAGGTGCTAACCTGCGTTCTTTAGCGGCGGGCACGACTCCAACGGCGTGTTTTGAATTACTGGCGCAAGTGCGTGCTAAATATCCTGAACTGCCAATCGGTTTGCTGCTGTATGCGAACTTGGTGTTTGCTAATGGCATAGATGCGTTTTACGCCAAAGCGCAGCAAGCGGGTGTGGATTCAGTGCTTATTGCCGACGTCCCCGTGGAAGAATCGGCGCCCTTTAGCGAAGCGGCTAAAGCCCATGGTATTGCGCCAATTTTTATCGCGCCGCCCAATGCCGACAGTGAAACCCTTGCACTGGTTAGCGCCAGCGGCGAAGGTTACACCTATCTCTTATCCCGCGCAGGGGTGACAGGCACAGACACTAAAGCTGGCGTTCCGGTGGAAGAAATTCTATCCAAATTGAAAACTTTTAACGCGCCGCCACCGCTACTCGGCTTTGGCATTGCCGAACCCGCTCAAGTAACCGCCGCAATCAAAGCAGGCGCAGCAGGGGCAATTTCTGGCTCTGCCGTTGTGAAGATCATCGAAACCCACCAGCACGATGAAGCTAAGCTACTGGCGACACTTGGCGATTTTACTCGCGCCATGAAAGCGGCGACCTAAGTTAATCAAGATTACAATCTCTGAGATAAATCACTGATTGATATTGATAAACTAAATCACTGATTTAAATTGATAACCTTAAGCACTAGCCTAAATAGCTAGTGCTTAAGGCGCAAAGAGATAGAAAAATAAACAAAATAAGTGAGGCACATTCGCAGCCTCACTTATTTTGCTTTAGATTGACCGATTCCTATGTTTACCCTGCCTTGCTCACCTCATTGTTGGTGTTCTTTTACGGCTCTTATCTTTCTCAACAATCACGCCTCAAACACCACACCTACCGTGATAAGAAATCAAACTGATAGCTTAGCTGTTATTTAGTCGCAGTTATTTAGTCACAGTTCCTCGGTAGCATGTCTGTATCGAAATGAAATGGACTTTATATGCAGTATCGGATCTATATACTCGAGCTAACTCCATGTGGCAATGGTGTTGAAGGTGAAGTCGCAGGTAAATGCGACAATGGCGCGCCGATTTGGTTTTATTACCAAGGCAGCGATCAACAGGCAAGAATGCGCTTTCCGGTTAACCAATGGGTGACGGTTGAATTACTCGGCCAACTAGCAAGTGTTCAAGTTGACATCATTGAGCAAGCTCCACGTCTACCAATTCAATTGAACTTTGAAACTTCAGGACAAATCGTCGACATCAGCCAAACACCCGAAGATACGATTTACCTGTCGCAATCAAACCTTGCACTCCCCTTTGATACTGAACTGGGCAAATCCCCTATTTCGCTGGGTCACTGGGTCAATGTGACGGGCGAGCTTTGGGTAATAAATGGAATGAATTAAGAGTTGATCTCTGCGCTAACTGTGAACGTACAGATAGGCTAGCTTGGGCTTTAATGATTGCGCTTTATCGGTGCAATACCTAGAATGTCGCCGCGCGGGCTAAACTTCATCAATCCCTTAAATACCTTGCTTCCGCTATTGAACCCAATTGGGAAAGCAAATGAAGTCGATAGCGGAATTGACAGTGTTAGCCTGTGACAAATCATTCGCCTGATGAATTTCCAATAGAGGATCCGATGACTATTTCTAAATCTTTGCCCGATGACAAACCTCGTACTTTTTTGGGCACGCCTAAATTACCAGCCAAGTACGCCACGGTTGTAATGCCATTTTTTCTTTCTATTCTAATGAGTTGTATCGTTTCTGGGATCAGTACTTTCAATGGCGTTGGCGCTTCACCGCAGTTTATCGAACTCTGGCTCGGTGCTTGGCTGATCTCATGGGTGGTCGCCTTCCCGACACTGCTGATGGTGTTGCCATTAGTGCGTAAAATTACCGGACACTTTGTCGATTTACGCTAGCTTTACGATTTAGCCTTTCGAACTTGCATTCTGAGTTAACAGCCACATTTCAAAGCCGTCTTAGGACGGCTTTAGCTTAAGTTCATGCCCTTAATAAACGCGCACGGCCGCTATCCATGCCGTGATAACCGCCCTATTTACAGCTCCAGCCAATAGCGGTTTTAAGCGAATGGTAGTTTTAAGCGAATAGCTCTGTGAGAAAATACCAAGCTAAGCGAATACATCTGGGGGCAATGCCTCTGAACTCATTCATCAGAGCTAATCCATTTAAACTTAACCCACACCCGACTCATTTACCCAGCGCCTTCAGCGAGGCTCCAGCCTGCGCTTTACAATGGATTTACACTGACTGTTTAGCGGCACCTATCCCCATTGGACTCAGCCGAAATTACCGCCACCTAAATCAATTCCCCTCGATTAACAAACTAACACAAAAATCGATATAACATACTGTATTTATAGATATAAAAGTCAAATCACTCGTAATCAACTCGATTATACACCCCTTAAGTTTAGCCTTTTTGCCAGCCAATTATCTTGCCGGCACATACGTTATTAACCGTACTTTGCTCGCTTATCCGTAAGTTAAAAGTATTAACCCTCACCACCACCCAAATGAGAATGGTTTGCATTTAAATATTTTCACGTGCTAATTTACTCGCCGTTGTCGGGACAGAGGCAGCAGGAAAAATGGCCTAAGGACTGCGCTAAACATAGCGAATTAACCACAGCAAAATAGATAGCCAAACAGGCTATTTTGACAGCCGCATTAACTTGGTTTACGTCCTTAGGTAACTGATTACTGGATCGGCAACACGCAACAGCATGCTGCCAAAGGAGACGTAAGTGACTACACAGCAAAGGGAAATGGATCGCGAAATTTTTGATCTACTCGGTATAGGCATTGGTCCATTCAATCTTGGCCTCGCCGCCTTATCAGAACCTATCGACGGCTTTAACTGTTTATTTTTAGATGCTAAAACCAGCTTTGACTGGCATCCGGGCATGCTACTCAAATCCTCAAGACTGCAAACCCCCTTTATGTCGGATCTGGTGACTATGGCCGATCCCACAAGTCGCTACAGTTACCTTAATTTTGCCAAGCAAACGGGCAGACTTTATCCCTTTTATATTCGTGAGAATTTCTTTTTACCCCGCCACGAATACAACTTGTATTGCCAATGGGTGAGCCAACAACTCAGCAACCTTAAATTTGGTTTTAAGGTTACTCAAGTGGATTACAACGCCGGTGAAGGGATTTATCGCGTCACAGGTTTTGATAGACGCAGTGGCAAAACTCATACCTATCAATGCCGAAAGCTAGTGTTAGGCACAGGAACAGAGCCTTACCTTCCAAAGGATTGCCCCATTCAAGATGCGCGGGTCATCCATACCGCCAGCTATATGCAGCAAAAAACCTACCTGCAGAGTCAGAGTGCCATCACTGTCATTGGCAGTGGCCAAAGTGCGGCGGAAGTGTTTTACGATCTACTACAAGATATTGATACCTATGGCTATCAACTGAATTGGATGACACGCTCAGCACGTTTCTATCCCTTGGAATACACTAAGCTGACGTTGGAGATGACCTCGCCAGATTATGTCGATTACTTCCACGAATTAGCACCAGAAAAACGCTGTGCTTTGATCGCCAGTCAAAAATCGCTCTACAAGGGCATTAATGCAGAGCTTATCAACGACATCTATGACTTGTTATATCAAAAGCGCTTGATTGCGGATTTCCAGTGCCAATTGATGACCAATGTGGCGTTAACCCGTATTCAAACTGACCCAGATGCACTCAAATTACATTTCCAGCATCAAGAACAAGATACCCCTTTGAGCCAAACCACGGGTGCTGTGGTATTAGGCACTGGTTATCACTACCGTTTACCTCAATTTATCAAAGATATAAAGCAACAGATCGAGTTCGATGATGCGGGACAACTTGCGGTACAACGCGACTACAGCATAGATATTCGCGGGGATATTTTTGTCCAAAATGTGGGTTTGCATACCCATGGGGTAAGCTCACCGGATCTTGGCATGGGCTGTTATCGAAGCGGCATCATCTTAAAGGCCGTACTCGGCTATGCGCCCTACCACATTGAAGAACACATCGCCTTTCAAACCTTCGATCCGGCCAAACTTGCCAATCATCAGCCCTGCGGCGCCAATGCGATTAACACACTGAATCTTAACCCTAAACATTTTCCTAAGACGTCTCCACACAGCAATAACGCTGATGCATCGCCGCATCTCTACCCAACCCAAACGCCGACTTCGAGTATGAGCGCAGGCGCGGGAACCAATATGTCGGTCTTGATGGCGCCAAACAAGGAGGCGCAATAATGGCGAGTCTATTTAGCAGCCATTGTTTAACGCAGCTATCAGCTATTACAAGCATCAATGGTTTCCAGTTCAGAGCGTTAGATCTCAAGCAAGACTTGCCAACACTGCAGTCTTGGTTTAACCAAGAGTACGCGCAGTTTTGGGGCATGCAGGGCTTGAATCTCGCCGCCATAGAGAACCTCATGGCAGCCACGCAGCATAAGTTTGCCTTGATGGGTGAGTGGCAGGGCAAATCACTCTTTATGGTTGAGCTCTACGATCCTGCCCACGATGAAATCGGTCACCACTATCGTGTTGTGCCGGGGGATTGCGGTATGCACCTGATTATCGCGCCGCCCGATGGCAGCCCAATCAGCGGCTTATCCTTCAAAGTGATGGATGCGATAGCGCAGCTCGTGCTTGAAAAATTGGCCTTTAACCGCCTAGTGGTTGAACCCGATCAACTCAATAGCAAAATTCATCACTTAAATAGCCGAGTGGGCATTCGCTATGAAAAAGCGATTCAATTAAGCACTAAAGCAGCTTACCTCGGATTTTGCACTGCGGCCGAACGCCAGCTGGCATCAAACGCGCCCTCTTCGATGCGCTTAGTCCAGACAAGCTCAGCGCTGCCAAGCTCGCTCGCGGCGCCCGTAACCTCTCCCATGACATTATCGACTCTTTAGGTGAACTAGATGAACTTACCCACAAAAGCCTTACTAATGGATCCATTGACAACGCAAGATCATCCAACTCACGCAGCGGCGGCTCAACTCACCCCTTCGCTGTCGTCAACATCAACTTCTATGCCGGAACATTTGACTCCCGCCTATTGGCAAGCGGCTAATCGGCATTTAGTGAAGAAAATTCTCTGCGAATTCACCCACGAGCAAATCATCACGCCGACCCTATACGGGCAAAAAGCAGGGCTTAACCACTATGAACTGCGGCTCAAAGACAGCACTTACTATTTTAGTGCACGGCACTATCAGCTCGATCATCTTGCTATCGATGCAGATTCCATCCGCGTTTCAGTCGCAGGACAAGAGCAAGCCCTCGATGCGATGTCGCTGATCATTTCCCTTAAAAATGACTTAGGGATCAGTGAAACCTTACTGCCCACGTATTTAGAGGAAATCACTAGCACCCTCTACAGCAAGGCGTACAAGTTAGCGCATCAGGCGATTCCCGCTGCCACGCTGGCGCGAGCCGATTATCAGAGCATAGAAGCAGGTATGACTGAAGGCCATCCGGTGTTTATTGCCAATAACGGTCGGATTGGCTTTGATATGCAGGATTACCGTCAATTTGCCCCAGAAAGTGCGATGCCGATGCAGTTAGTCTGGCTTGGCGTGCGCAAGAGTAAGACCACGTTTGCCGCCCTCGAAAACTTGAGTCACGACGCGTTACTCAAGGAGGAGCTTGGCCAGCAGTTCACTGACTTCCAACAACGTCTTAAAGCCCAGCAGCATGATCCGCAGGACTTCTACTTTATGCCTGTGCATCCTTGGCAGTGGCGTGAAAAAATCGCCCGCGTCTTTGCCGGCGACATCGCCCGTGGCGATCTGGTTTATCTTGGCGAAGGCAGTCAACAGTACCAAGTACAGCAATCGATACGCACTTTCTTCAATCTTTCATCGCCACAAAAGTGCTATGTCAAAACCGCGCTTTCCATCTTAAACATGGGCTTTATGCGCGGCCTGTCGCCCCTATACATGAGCTGCACACCGCAAATCAATGCGTGGGTGGCGAACTTGGTAGAGAGCGACCCTTACTTTACTCAGCAAGGGTTTGTGATCCTTAAAGAAATTGCCGCCATAGGTTACCACCACCATTATTACGAGCAGGCACTCACCCAAGATAGCGCCTACAAGAAAATGCTCTCTGCCCTATGGCGCGAAAGCCCACTGCCGCACATTGCGCCTAAGCAAAATCTGATGACCATGGCTGCCCTACTGCACACGGATCATGAAGATAAAGCGCTGATTTCGGCCTTGATAACGGCCTCAGGCTTGCCAGCAAAAGACTGGTTGAGCCGTTACCTCAACTTGTATTTATCGCCCTTATTGCATGCGTTTTTTGCCTACGATCTGGTCTTTATGCCCCATGGTGAAAACCTGATCTTAGTGCTGGATGAATATGTGCCAGTCAAGATTTTAATGAAAGACATAGGCGAAGAAGTCGCGGTACTCAATGGCACCTCGCCGCTGCCTGATGATGTAAAACGCCTTGCGGTAAGCCTTGAAGAAGAGATGAAGCTTAACTACATCTTACTGGATATTTTTGACTGTATTTTCCGCTATTTAGCACCGCTGCTCGATGAGCAAACCAGCGTCAGTGAAAGCCAATTCTGGGAATTAGTGGCGGACAATGTACGTGACTACCAAGCTCAACATCCACATTTGGCCGCCAAGTTTGCCCAATACGATCTGTTTAAGGACAGCTTTGTACGCACCTGCCTCAATCGTATCCAATTGAATAACAACCAACAAATGATAGATCTCGCCGACAGGGAGAAAAACCTACGCTTCGCTGGCGGTATCGACAATCCCTTGGCGGCCTTTAGGCAAAGCCATGCCTTTAAGCGCCCCAAACTTGGCAGCGCTGAGTCGAAAACACGTTAACGCGCAATATAGCGAATAGACCCGACACTTTCTGAAACTTGACGAAACGTTTGTGTGGGCCACTTGTTGGCCCGCTTTATTTAACCCCAACCTAAATGGAATTAAAGATCACCATTATGAAGACTTTCCCTCTCTCCAGCATCGCACTCGTCTGCAGACAAGCCCTCGTTAACCCAAAGCTATTGCTGTGCTCAGCCATGTTAGCCAGTGTGCCCCATGCCGTAGCAGACACTGTGGATGCGGATGGTAAAACCAAGAAGCACCAAAAAGAGATTGAAATCATCAATGTCATTGGCGCTAAGGATTTACACGACAATCGCTATAAAACCCAAGCTATGAACACAGCGACAGGGCTCGATTTATCCTATTTAGAAACGCCGCAGTCGGTCACGTCTATCACCCGCCAAATGATGAACGATCAACAGCTTAATAGCGTGATTGATGCCATGACCAGCGTTGCCGGGATCAATGCCCGCCCTATGGATAACGACAGATACAGCATTAGTGCCCGCGGCATTGCCGTGACCAGCATACTGTACGATGGCGTGCCAACCACCTACGACACCCGCTTCAACTATGGCGATAATCTCATCGACACCGCCATCTACGAGCGAGTTGAAGTGGTGCGCGGCGCGACGGGACTCATGACGGGAGCCGGTAATCCCTCGGCGGCGATTAACCTTATCCGTAAACGCCCGACTCAAGAGTTTATGGGCAGCACATCGTTAAGTGTGGGCTCATGGAATAATGTGCGCGGTATGGTCGATCTTTCGAGCGGCTTAAATGACTCAGGGTCGGTGCGCGGTCGCGTAGTGGCCGCCTATCAGGATAAGGATTCATTCCAAGACAGATACGAGCAGCAGCGCACCACGTTATACGGCATAGTCGAAACCGATATTGGCGATAGCACCTTGTTCACCCTAGGGGTTGATTATCAAGATGCCACACCGAGCGGCACTATGTCGGGTGGTTTACCGCTATTTTACAGTGACGGCAGCCGCACTAACTATGATCGCGCCACTTCAACGGCGCCCGATTGGGGCTCGGCGCATACCCAAGGCCTCAACACCTTTGCAAGTCTCGAGCACAGATTTGATAATGGCTGGAACCTAAAAGGGACTTACACCTATGGCGATAACTCACTTGAGTTCGATGTGCTATGGGCCATGGGTTATCCCGATCCTGTAACCAATATAGGCGCAACAGCAGGCTCTATCGCCTATGTCGACGGCAGTCGCACCCAACACAATGTGGATTTACGCGCCGAAGGACAATTCCAACTCTTTGGTCAAGAACATCAATTGATGTTTGGCTGGAATGGTCAGCGACAAGAGTTCGCCAATCCCTATTATTACCCCACTGCTGCAGTACCACCACTGGGGGATTTTCGCGATCCAAACTTCCAGTATCCTAAACCTCAATGGAAGGAGGCCTATACCATTGGCTCATTTGGCGAAACCAAACAGAGTGCAGCCTATGTGGCAACTCAGCTTAATCTCAGCGATGCTTTAGCTGTCCTCGTTGGATTACGTCTCAATGAGTGGGAAACCGATCAAGATAACTTTAAAAGCCTATACAATTTCAACATCAGCAACGAACTCACCACTTACTTCGGCCTCACTTACGCTCTGACCGAACAATATTCGCTCTATGCCAGCTATACCGACATTTTTGCACCGCAAACTAAGCAAAAAATCGATAAAAGCTACCTAGAACCGGTCAAAGGGAAAAACTACGAAGGCGGGATTAAGGCGAGCCTATTCGATGAGGCTTTAGATATGTCGTTGTCGGTGTTTGAGATCAAGCAAGACAACATAGGCGTAGACACTCGCACACGCATTCCTGGCACCACCATCCCAGTGTACAGAGAAGTCGATGGTACGAACACTCGAGGTTTCGAGTTCGAAGCGACGGGTAAAATCACTGATGACTGGAATGTTTACTTAGGCTACACCCAGTTCACCACCGAAGATCCTAAGGGCGAGCGCATCAATACCACGTCACCACGTCAGCAGTTAAAACTCTTCACCACTTATACCTTTGGTGGTGATTGGCATAAATTGCAAATTGGTGCAGGGGTTAACTGGCAGAGCCGCGCCTACCAAGATGCCGATAAACCTGTAGGCAATGGTATAGACACGATTAGAGTCGAAGTCGAGCAAGGCTCCTATGCACTGGCGAGTCTGATGGCAAGTTACGCCTTCACCGAACAGCTTAAGCTGAGCGCCAACCTGCACAACGCCTTAGATAAAACCTACTACAGCCAAGTCGGTCAATACAGCCAATTCCAATACGGTACGCCGCGCAGTGCCAACATAACCTTGGACTATCGCTTCTAAGTCAGACTTTTATTGAGATAGTTCGAAAACCCTTATGAGCCCAAATCTTGGGCTCACAAGGTCCTCAACTATTGGACTTATCAATAATAGCGGGGCTTATAAATCACAGCGGCAATCAATCACAGCCATTAAGGAGTCACTATGGCAAGCCAACGAGGAGACACCAGACTGCAACTATTGCGCGATACCTCGCACAGCCACGACGCTTTGAATCAAACAATTTTGACACTCAATCAGCTGTTACATGAGCGGGCGCCCTTCTATGGCGAGCACCTTAGCGCAACGACCTCACCCACGGGACTCAGTTTCGATAAATGGAGCTGTGCCGATACTTATCAAACACTGCTAGCGCGTTTTGCCATCGCACATCCTAGCACCGAAACTCAGACTGAAGCTGAGATTCAAACCGAGACTGATAAAACAGCTGCAACCAGCCGAGCGCCCGCTTTCGCCAGTAAAAGCGCTGAGGTCAGTAAAAACCCTGTGGCCAGTAGAAAAGACACTTGCAAAGCACTGCATTCACTTTGGGGCCAATGGTATTTCGGCCTCTTAGTCCCGCCTATGATGGAGTGGATTTTCAACGCCCCAAAAGCCGCATTCGAGACTCTTCACTGGCAGCCACGGTCCGTGTTTATGCAGCTACATGCCAGTGGCCGAGTGGCCAAATTTGAATTTAACATCGCAAAACACCAGCCAAATACCGCTTTGACCTTTAAACAACATCACGGCATCGAGCCACTTTCCCAAACCAACACTAAGCCAAGTATCAAGATAGACACTGAGGTACACTCGCCATTAAGCCCATATAAGCCGCCAGTTGATAAAGAACTTGTCCTACAAGGTTTTATCTTAAACTTACTGCAGCCGAGTGTGGAGCGCCTGCTCACTCTGAGCCCTGTACCCGCCAAGTTATATTGGAGCCACTTAGGCTATCTGATCCACTGGTATCTTGGGGAGTTGGGACTCACTGAGCCGCACAGCCAGCAATTGAAACAAGCCCTGTTTCGCCGCACGACCTTTTTAGATGGCAGCATAAATCCGCTGTATAACAGCATTAACTTACCCATCGAACCAGAGCAAGACAGCGCAACACCGAACACAGTGGCGAGAATAGTAACGAGTACAGCATCGAGCTCAACGAGTCCCAAAATCCACTGCATTCGCCGTACTTGCTGCTTAAGGTATCAACTCGCCAACACTGGCCAATGCCACGATTGCCCGCTGTTAAGTCGTGCAAAGGTTAACGTCAACGCCGCCAAGCAAACGTGAAGCTAGCTTATAAGATTAAATCGGTTTAATGGGCAAGATCGCAATCCTAGGCCCATGATGCTTTTGCCCTTATGTTGCACATGCTACACTCAAGCCCATGTCTCTTTAACACGATTAATTATGAAACAACTGCTTGATTTCCTGCCACTCGTCATCTTTTTTGCTGTCTATAAATTTTTCGATATTTATATCGCCAGCGGCGCATTGATCGCAGCCACCGCGCTTCAATTGATCGTGACCTATGCGCTATATAAGAAACTTGAAAAGATGCACTTAATCACCTTTGCTATGGTGACAGTGTTTGGCACACTCACTTTAGTGTTCCACGATGATTCTTTTATCAAGTGGAAAGTGACCATCATCTACAGCTTGTTTGCCATCGCCTTAGGTGTCAGCCAATTGCTCAATAAATCGATATTAAAGTCGATGTTAGGCAAAGAAATGCAAGTAGAAGACAAGATTTGGGCCCGCGTAACTTGGTATTGGGTCGTCTTCTTCGCCAGCTGCGGCCTAGTCAATATCTATGTCGCCTTTAGTTTGCCATTAGAAACGTGGGTCAATTTTAAAGTGTTTGGTTTAACCGCTTTAACCTTAATTAATACTGTCCTGACCGTATTTTATCTTTATAAACACCTTCCCGAAGATCAACGCAAGGAACTCAAATAATGTGGTATATGATTTCAGCTCAAGATTTTGAGAACAGTTTAGAAAAACGTTTAGCCGCTCGCCCTGCCCATTTAGCTCGCCTGCAAGCCCTCGCCGATGAAGGTCGTTTACTGATCGCTGGCCCACATCCAGCCATTGATAGCGAAAACCCAGGTGATGCTGGCTTTAGTGGTTCACTGGTTGTCGCCGATTTTGAATCCTTAGTGGCAGCAAAACACTGGGCCGATGCCGATCCTTATATCGAAGCGGGCGTGTATAAAAGCGTGGTCGTTAAACCTTTCAAACGAGTCCTGCCCTAATGAAAATAGTGTCCTTTAACATCAATGGTCTGCGTGCGCGCTTGCATCAATTACAAGCTCTAATCGACAGCCACCAGCCCGATATTATCGGCCTGCAAGAAACCAAAGTACACGACGAAGCGTTTCCATTAGCCGACGTCGAAGCCATGGGATATCAAGTGCATTACCACGGCGGCAAGGCCCACTATGGCGTTGCTATGTTGTCTAAAGTCGCGCCAGAAAAGCTGCAAAAAGGTTTTCCAACCGATGACGAAGATGCCCAGCGCCGCATGATTATCGGCACATTTGCCCAAGCGAATGGTCGTCCGTTAACTGTATTCAACGGCTATTTCCCCCAGGGCGAAAGCATAGATCACCCAACAAAATACCCTGCTAAACGTAAGTTTTATCAGGACTTAATGCACTACTTGCAGACAAACCACAGCAACGATGAAGATATCGCCATCATAGGTGACATCAATATTTCACCGACCGATTTAGACATAGGCATAGGTGAAGTCAATCGTAAGCGTTGGCTAAAAACCGGCAAATGTAGCTTCCAACCGGAAGAACGTGAGTGGTTGAAAACCTTGCAAGACTGGGGTTTAGTCGACACTTTCCGTCAATTACACCCAGAGCGCATCGAACGTTATTCTTGGTTCGATTACCGCAGCAAAGGTTTCGATGACAACCGCGGCCTACGAATTGATGTGATTTTAGCAACGCCTTCACTGGCAGCACGTTTAGTCGAATCCGATGTCGATTACGATCTTCGCGGCATAGATAAACCCTCAGACCACGCGCCCATCTGGAGCACGTTCAAAGAGGCTTAATCAGCTAACGTTCGATCATCTTAGTAGATATAAAACATCGGCTTAGGCCGATGTTTTTGTTTAAGAGTGACTTAAGCAGAATGAGATTGGCACAAGTAAGTTAAAAATGAACAGCATACATCGCAGAAAAGTTGTGAGCTTAGCTTCAGTCACAGATTAATCGTGAGCCATGGCATTCACTCTACGATACACAGCGAGTGCCCCATCTGATGTGAAAGGATTCACAAATGCCGCGATGGCATGAACGCCAAAGAGCGGCCATGGGGCGGACGGTCGTCTCGCAAATCACCAAGACTCACCTGTTTAGCATCGGCGAAGCCTGTTTGTTTTAAAGAAATACATAGCAAGCTTTTGGACAGAAATGCGTTGGAAAGTAGTGTTTGGGGAGCAGTAATTTCAGTTGTTAGAAGTTTAGCGTTTACGGGTATCCACTCGCACAGGCTTGCCATGGCATTCGCTCGTCGACTCGCAGCAAGTCCGTCCTTGGATGCTCGATCGCCCCGTCCATGGGGCGGACGGTCGTCTCGCCAATCACCATGGCACACCTTTCGAGCATTCGCGTAATCTGTAGATTTACAAGATATACGCAACATACTTTTGGACATTTTCGAGTTAGGACTTTTGCTCTAATGACAACATTTAAGATTACCAAAAGTATGAAAAAGCTCTAAACCTGTGGCCAGTTTTACTTGACCACTACAGGATCTTTGTATCTATATGGGGTATTATTAGCATAGGAGTATCAATTGAAACCATGAACGGTGTTGTTTCTCCATCACGTCAGCTGAATCATTGGAGTAGAACCGCCCAATAAGTTGATCATAGTATCCTGCCTACATATAAATTAGTACGAACTACGATCCTTTCTAACTGTTATTCTTCGTCCGCCTTAAGCTTTTTATAAATAAACAAGTCATCTTCTATTTTAAAAATAACTAAGATTAAAAGCTTTAAGTAAAGTAAATAGGAATTTTCATGTAGATGAATTTCTGTCGGATTTGCCTGTGTACCATGTAAATAGCTATTTCTTAAGTCGTGCCCGTTTGTAAACTCACTTTTGTTTAAATAGTAATTGAAGTAATTTTGCTCAGGTATTGCGAAAAGTGAACTTCCAAAAAACACTAGTCCATCATTACTCATATGCATAACCTCGTCTTGAATATCGGCAGGATAATGGTGTAACGAGGCGACCTCATTTTCAAAAACATCTCTTAGTATTAAAATTCGGTTCCAATTTGTAACTTGAACGCAATTATTTTCATCGACAGATATATAATTATTATCTATCAAATAATTTAAATGCTCAAGCTGATGTTCTTCGTAATTTCCGAAATCGATTTCTTCTTCATTCACCAATAAATCAACAAAGTTTCTGTATTGCTTGTCTTTGAACGGGTCAAGATAAGTCAACAGAGTTTGATCCGAAAATAGCAGATAAGTTAGAAAATTAACTTCTTGGTCATCCTTATTGACATATATGTATTTATTGCTATTTAAGCTTGGAATGTCTTTGATGGCTGTAGGGCCAGACGACATTTGTAGAAGTTCAAAATCAATATGTCCATTTTCTACAAATAATTTATATTGCTTCAATATCGACTCGAACTCAGGTGCGATTGTTCTTATTTTCTCTAAAGCAGAAGCATTTTGAGTAGGAATTGTAAAATTGGCGTTACTAGGTAAGTCAAATAATTCCGGTAGAGTATTAGTGAAAACTGTTTTTAGAATGTCTTCTAATGAACACCCAAGCCCTTTTAGTACGTTGGAATATGTGTAAATTTGGCCCATAGATGCCATTTCTAATTGTGTGAACGCCACACCAAAAACGTATTCAGTTTTAGATCTAACACCTAAAGTTCTTTCAAAAATTCCAAGCTGATTTTCTTTGCTGGTTAAAGCTACAATATTCTGTTCATCCACGTACTCAAAAAGTGTCTCGAAGTTTCTGTACAGAATATATGGGTGATTATTTTCTTTAATGTAATCCAAGCTAAATTCGTAATGGACTGTACCCTGCTCAATCCAAGCATGTTTAATTTTAGAAGCATTTTCGGGATAACTGATAGCTACCCCGTATTCAAATGATGAACTAGAACCACTATCGAAAAGCTCTTTAATAGACTGTTGGTATTTTCTCTTAGCTGCTAATTTAGTTTTATCTGAGATTCGGAAGTCATTATGTTTTTTAGAATTTTGTATTATTGGCAGGTAGTTAGTATTGCAATGCCCTGAGTCGATGTACGAAGCAATTATGCTTTCTTTATCTTGAATAGTTAAACAACTAGGTAGGAACAACTTCGTTTTATTGAAACTATTTTCGACTTCATATATAGAAAGAAGGATCTCTGCACTCTGCTGGTCACTTTTTAAAAACTCACAGAGAACAAGCTTATATTTATCCACCAAATTTTTATGGCTCAACAAGTGCCTCACTTGATGGGGGAGGTTCTTTAAAACTTCTTCCATTTGAGATGGCGATATATTTTTATATTGTTGATAGTTATTTATTAATAACCAGAAACTATCATAGTAACCGTAATCTATATTTTCAAAATATGACAGGAAGTTACTATCATCAATATTAGTTATGAATTTCCCAATTAAATTTTTAAAAGTATTAACTTTTTCTTTGTAAGTAACAATATCTGTATCTGACCAACTTTTAAGGTATATGCCGTTTTCGAAAAACAGCGATATATTGTACAGTTCAAGTATATCGTTTATATCGTTTATATCGTTTGCTATTTCGCTATTCAATAACCGCTCTGCTTTTGATAAGTAATGACCACTCGACATGTCGTGTATCGAGTGAAATACAACCCTATCTCTATCTGACTTGTTCATAACAAACATTAACCTTGTAATTTCGTATCATTGTCTCTTTTACTAAGATATCGATTTTATACTTTTATTACAAACGCTTATTAGCATGTATCACTTTGATCTGATCCAGCAATAGTGGACACTTTGTATCATTACTAAAACTTGGCCAATTGGCTCATGATAACAAGTAACCTGTCTTAGCGCTGTGGCGCGGAATGGGGCACATTTATCTCAGCAAAAAATAGGAAAATGCTAGCTCTAACCTCTGGTGAACTCCCGAATGTAGGTTGCCACTATAAACGGGATGCTTAGCTTACACCAACGTCTGAGCACGCTTAATAGAGACACACCTAACACTCAACATCCTCCCTACCAGTAGTCTGCAGGATTTCATTAAGTTTGTGGATCTGTTTTGGATGCAATTTGACATCTAGAGAGAATAACCGCTGTGTCAAAAGCCTTATCACAAGAGCTTCACTGGGGTGACTTCCGGTAAAAGGTTGTCCTTTAAAGGTCTGGCAATGAAACACTCTTGGTTAGAGTGAGTCACCAGTGAGAAGTTAAAATATTTTTTTGGTATCCCTTGAAACCTGATTTCACACCCTCATCTAATAAAATGAGGATATTCCCTCATTAAAAATAAGGTTAACTATTATGGCTCTTAAACCAGGTCCAAAACCGATTGCTGATTCTACTGGTAAAGTTGATCAACGCAGACGTGACAATAAAAACACCCCCGGCAACAACCCCGATTTAAAACCTAGCAAGTCTTCGAAAAAATGATATGTAACACTGCCGATATAGGCTGCTTTCGAGTAGCCTATATTTTCCAGACTCTATGTTGTTAGCGTTTAAGTACACCTTTCTAAATCCTCAAAATACAGCCTCTCATACTCTGCTGGCGCCAGAATCGCCACAGTCAAAGTAGCCACTGTAGCATTACAAAAATTTGGTCATCAATCATGACTCGAGAGCTGTCAGCGAACGACGCCGAAACAAGGAATGGGGCAATAGCTTTTTTAGCTGAACTAACAGCTAGAGAGTTGGGGAGGATTGGCATTGTTGCACCTGTGACCTTCTAAAACAGGATGTTTTAGTTGAGCCCTCAGGGACGAGTTTATGGCGAGTCACAGGGGAAACAATGACAATGACAATGAATGCTACACAACTGACGATACAATTATCTTGCTTTGGGGCAATATCTTTTTAGCTAAACGAACAGCGAAAGGGTTAGTGAGGATTGGCATTGTTGCACCTGTGACCGACTAAAACAGGATGTTTTAGTAGAGCCCTCAGGGATACTTCTTGTTAAATAAAGGGGTGGCGAGTCATAGTGGAAACAATGACAATGAATACTGCGCAACTGGCAATATATAGCTAACTTTTGAGGTATTTAGAGAATGAAATGGCGGAAATCTACGATTTCCGCCATTGTCGGATGATACGTTACTACTTAACATGAGACTCAGTATCGGGCGTTATTACTCTCCTACCCACGCTGAAAACTGGCAATGCCGACGACTCACATTGAAGGTGACACATTAGCTAGTGCGGTACTGCTTTAAAATGCCATCTAACTCGACCGAGGCATGGTGCAGATCATTGGCTAAGGTCACACTGCGCTGGGCCGTTTGTTTGATGGTTTCCGACTGATGGCGGATTTCATTCAATTGTCCGGCAATGTCCCGCGCGGCGACACTCTGCTCTTCCGCCGAGGCGGCAATTTGGCTGCTCATATCAAATACCGCATTCACCGATTGCGCCATACCTTGAACATCGTCACCGACGGCGATAATCGCGCTGCGGCCTTCATCGGCCTGATCGACTATCTCCATGGTAATGCTAGATAAACGACTCGTGCCAGACTGTAAGCCTTCAATCATAGACTGAATTTCTACCGTGGCCTGTTGAGTTCGACCCGCTAAGGTACGCACTTCATCGGCGACTACGGCAAAACCACGCCCCTGCTCACCGGCACGCGCCGCTTCAATGGCCGCATTTAGGGCTAACAAGTTGGTTTGCTGCGAAATACTGTTAATCGTCGTAACCACGGCATCGATACTCGCCGCATCCTTAGACAATTGTTCCACCGATGAAAACGCTGCGCCAATCTTAGTTGAAAGTAAACCAATACTGTCCACTGTGTGGCTAATTCGCCCACGACTGGCCGACATTTGGGTTGAGTTTTCTTTAGTCTGCAGCGAAGTGTTGCTCGCGTTGATAGAGACTTCTTCAATCGCTGAAGTCATTTGCGCCATCGCCACAGCAACGGAATCGAGGAATTGATGTTGGAAACCAATCAGCTCATCACTGGTGGCCGCCTGTTGATTAAATTCATCGGATGCTAATGACAAGGTTTGTGCATTTTTACCAATGGCCGACACCATTTCACTCATGTTATCGGCGCAGCGGTCGATTTCACGGGCAATCAAACTGAAATCGTCAGTGCCAAAGAAGTTTAATCTAAAGCTCAAATCACCATCAGCTAAGCGTTTGATGGCTAAGTACATATCCCACAAGCCACCGCCGAGTGAGGTCGAAATCCAGTAACTCAGTTGGAATAAGGGCAACAAGCCCACTAATGCTAACCAGAACATAAAGTTAGCATCGCTACGCGCATCGGCTTCCCACTCATGGACATTCTGCGTCAGTTGTAAGGCTTGCATGCCTGACACGCTGGCGCTGGCCGTCACTTTATCCCCTTGACGCTGCGCTTCACTTTGCCTTGAGGTCACAGTTAACCCGTATTGATTGGCAAATTGTGATAAGGCATCAGCTTCTAGCTTTTGCGCCGTGGCAACTTGCGCTAAGGTATCGACGCTCGCTTGAACACGGGCAATAGAAGCTTGCTCGACGTTTCGGTGCGCGTGTTGATAGTTGACGAGTGCCACGGCGGCCGTGATCAGCGCCACCATAGAACACACTACCCAAAACTTTCCGTTGAGACTGAACTTGATCAATATGGCATCAATGGTGCGAAACTGGATTTGTTTCATCTTGATAATTCCTAAGAACAAAATGCTATTTGGCACTAAATCAGCATTATAGCCCAGATCGCTTCGACAGCTATGTCAGTAATAAGATCTGAGCAGGTATTATGCTAATCCGCGCTAGCCACTTGACTACGCGTGGCGGCAGACCACTTTTGTGTCAAGGTAACCAACTGCCCCGTTAACAGGCTCATGCTAAAACCTAATAAGCCACCAATGATCAACGACGGCACGACATTGGCCACATCACCCGCCATGGCAAAGGTAGTGCAACAGCCAATAAATGCGCCGGGAATAAAGCTAAGCTTTTGATAACTAGCCTGTAAACACATGGCCGAAGTGGCTATGCCGGTAAAAATATACCCAAATACGGGCGAAATAAAAAAGCTGCTACCCGAGATAATGAGCCAAGCCCAAAACACACCGGACAGATTCGTGCACCACGCCATCATCACGCCTTGAAAACCAGCCTTGGGTTGAGCGAAAAAAGTGCTGCAACCTAAAAAGCCAATCCAAGTGACCAGATGAAAGGCATCTGCAACGCCACACCAAATAGCCGCCAATAGGCCGGCAGAAATAGCGACTTGCCAACGATTTTCCATGGATGACCCCTTTATAATTCTATTCACGGAAGTTTATCTGTTAGTTAAATTACCTCTATTCTGGTAACAAAAACCTGATCTATTGCTAATTTTCGGCATTAATGCCCGTAAAATCGCTAACAAGCAAATTTTTTGTGGTAAAAAAACGAAAAAAGCGCTTATTAGGCGCTTTTTTGTTCAAACGGCGTTCAGTTAACTCTCTTGCCGTCACTTACACTCGCAATAATTTACTCACGGGAAGGTCGCGGATCCTCTGCCCCGTCGCCGCAAAAATTGCATTGGTTAAACTCGGCGCCACGGGCGGTACACCCGGCTCACCTACGCCCGCAGGCGCAGCATCGGACGCAATAATGATGATCTCAATATCGGGGGTTTGAGGGATCCGCAGCAAAGGATAATCGTGGAAATTCGATTGCTGCACTTTGCCCTCTTTGTAAGTGATTTCCCCCATCAAGGCTAAACTCAGGCCAAACACAATCGCGCCTTCAGTCTGGGCTTTTACCCTATCTGGGTTAACGATCGTGCCCGCATCGATAGCAGCGATGGTATTCAGCACTTTAAGCTGTTTATCCTCACTCACTTCCACCAGCATTGCCACGGCGACATAACTGACAAAACTGCGGTGTACGGCAAACCCCCAGCCCTGATTTTTACCCGCCTTGGGCGCCTTAGCTTGGGCTTTTTCAACCGCGTCGATTACTCCAAAATAGCGGTTCACATCCACGGGGTGACGATTGAGATCTTCGCCATAGTTGCCGTATTTAAACTGCTGGTCGGTAAAGGTCTCACGCCTTGCTTCACCTAACAGGCTGCGCCACATTGCTGGGCAAGAAACCTGAGAACGATGAGCCATTTCATCGACAAAACTGCCGACACTAAAACCGTGCTGAATGTTACACACAGAGCGCATCCAACCAATACGGCTATGCGCCTGCGCTTTTACCGCTTCGTATCTTAAATTCGGCAAAGCAAAGGGTACATCCACAAAGCCTAAATCCAACTCACCGCCAGAGGGATATTCCACCCCTTCGGCAAAGGTTGAGCTAATAGACGGAAATCCAGTTCGGGCTAAAATCGCAGTCGGTTTGTTATTGGCATCGAACAGGGCCTGATAGGACTGGGCGCTGATAGCATGGTAGTAACCGTTTTGGATCTCATCCTCGCGGCTCCAACTCACTTTAATTGGACGCTTGAATTGCTTCGACAACAGCGCGGCTTCAACGCTAAAATCAGGTTTAGATTTACGCCCAAAACCGCCACCCAATAGGGCAACATTCACTTTAATCGCATCTTCTTCCATACCCAGCGCAGCGGCCACATTTTGCTGTGTACTTTGCGGCGTTTGGGTCGATGCCCAGATTTCACAGCCCTTTTCAGTGACATGGGCGGTGGCAACGGGCGGCTCGATAGAAGAATGAATTAAATAAGGCACGGTATAAACCGCCTTTAACGTATTCGCCTCGGGCCAGTTTTTGATCTCCTCGCCAGCTTGGCGCACAACGTTACCGCTTTGTTGTACCCGCTCGACAAGCTCCTTTAAATAAAGACTTGAATCATGCTGACTATTGTCGGCCTGAGTCCAAGTGACTTTTAAGGCTTTGCGGCCTTCGAGGGCACTCCAAGTGTTTGTGGCGATAACAGCAACGCCGCCCAAAGCCTGAAACGCGGGTGCGCCCTTAGCGGCGGGCAAACGATACACATCCACTACGCCAGCCACCTTACGCGCCGCGGTATCGTCCAAGCTTGCCACATCGCTCCCAAGCACGGGCGGACGCATAATGCTAGCGTAGAGCATGCCATCGAGTTTGATATCGTAACCATAAATCGCGCTGCCGCTTAACATGGCATCCATATCAACGATTTGGCGTGATGCGCCAATCTGCTTGAAATCTTTAACCTCTTTAAAGGTTAACGACTCAACGGCGGGGACTGGCTGCTTTGATGCGGCTAACGCTAACTCGCCGAACTTGGCCGAGCGGCCCGATTTAACATGCAACACTTTATGGTCGGCGGTATGCACCTCGCTCACGGGGACTTTCCAGCGCGCGGCGGCGGCTTGCTCTAGCATGGTTCTTGCCATCGCCCCCATCTGACGCATACGGTCGTAATTTTCGCGAATACTGCGGCTACCGTCAGTGTTTTGGCTGGCATAACGTTTATCGGCTAAGCCTTGAATGGGGACGATTTTATCCCAATCCGCTTCTAACTCTTCGGCTAAGACTTGCAGAATGCCGGTTCTGATCCCTTGTCCCATCTCGGAGCGATGGCAAGTGAGGTACACTTTGTCGTCTTCACCAATGGCAATAAACAGATTCAGCCGCGCTTCTTTATCCTGCGCCAGCGCCATAGGGCTCCAAGTTAATCCACTCGCCCCTAATGCTAATCCACCACCCACTGCGCCAAACAGTTTTAACACATCGCGGCGGCTGATATTTTCTACGGCAGTAAAAGTACTCATATTAGCCCTCCTGTTTGGCATAGTTTTGCAGTGCTGCTTTAATCCGCGGATATGTGCCGCAGCGGCAGATATTACCCGACATGGCCGAGTTAATTTGTTCTTCAGAAGGTTTCGGATGCTGCGCCACTAACGCCGCAGCCGACATCAGTTGGCCCGCCTGACAATAGCCACACTGTGGCACGTTATGTTCGGCCCAAGCATTTTTAAGCTTTTGATTATCCAGCCCTTCAATTGTTGTCAGTCGTTTTCCCTGTGCCTGCCCCAAACTGGTTAAGCAAGCGCGTACGGGTTGGCCGTCTAAATGCACAGTGCAAGCACCGCATAGCCCTGCACCGCAGCCATATTTAGTGCCCGTGAGCCCTAAAATATCCCGTAGTGCCCACAGGATGGGCATTTTAGGATCGGCATCTAAGGTAAATGATTTACCGTTGATGGTCAGTGTTTGATTAGAAAGTGTCTGAGAGGAAGCGGCGGTATTCGCTTCCTTGACGACTGCTTTGGTTGATAAAACTTCTGCCATAACTCACTCCTTAAGTGCCAACCACGACGCAAGATCGGCTTGGGTATCAATATCAATTGCGGCGCGGGGTAGTGTTATAGCGACTAACGCTCCCTGCTGTGCTTGTTGTTTTAAAATAGATTTCGCCCCGCGATCACCACTCAAGTGGGTGAACAAAGGCAATGTAGAGGCATTAAAAATAGCAGGTACACCTAAATCATCCAAATAATCGGCGGCAACGTCTTTACCCGTTTCATGCCATGTCAAAATCAGTTGGCGATAATCATCGGCGCTCAAGGCCACTTGGTCAGCGAGCGTTAGCAGCATGGCATCAAAGCCTTGCTCCTTAGCATAACTTGCCGCCAAACTCACTGAGGATGCCAAACCCGTGTGCCACTGTGGATTAATTAAAACATCAAAGAAGTGGCGGGAATGAAGTTCGGCTAATAATGGCTGTAATACGTGCTGATGAGCACCGAGTATGACTAACAAAGGCGCATATTGGGGCGAATGTGTGTCTTGGCGCTCCAAATCTAAATCTTGGCAATGAAGCTGTTGTAAACGCTCAATATGGGTGCAAATGATGGCTTGTTCGCGAGTTTCTGTAGCGCTAAGTGATGGTACAAGCTGCGCTAACTTAACCCCCTCAAAGCGCTTACTTTCACCCGCCGCAAGTACCACGATCAACAGCCGCTTGGATGAACGTGGCGTTTGCTCTGCCAACGTTAGCGCTGCAGACTTTGGCACTGGCGGCAATGTCATCAACGCATTATCTCATCGAGATGTTGTAAGGTCGCGCCATGGAGTACGCCGTGGCATTGGGCCAAAATACTTAACGCCACTGCGCTCGGTAACTCGCCGCCAAGGGCAAGCCCTGCGGGGGCAGAAAACACCCCAGAAAATGATTCAGTACTCAGCCCTGCCATCCCAAGCACTTTATCCCGTCGATGGGCAGGGCCAAGCAAGGCGACATAGGCGAGTGGATGGGCTTGAATGACCTTCAATGCCGCAGCATCTAAGCCCAAGTTATGATTCATCACCACAGCACAATCCAATTGAGCGATATGATTCGCAGTTAATTCCCCCGCGGTAAGTTTCACGATATGGGCATGGGGGAAATCCGCCGCTCTGGCATAGGCGGTACGACCATCAAAAACCGTCACTTGCCAGCCTAATGTATCGGCCATGGCGGCAATGGGCTTAGCGTCGATACCACCGCCAAAAATCCCAAGGTGGAATCTCGGTCTCAGCGGAATAATCAGCGATTCTCCCGCCTCTTGGGTGAAGACGCCTGTGCGGACAAAATCGCTGGCGGGGAACGGTGTCAACGCTTCGGGGTAGAAAGCGGCTTGATATTGGCGCGCATCCGTCCCCGCTTTGACTAATGGCAATTGATAAAAACCCGACCGACCGTGGCGAAATGCCTGTACTAGCTCAATCAAACCAAGATCATGATTCTCTTTTAAGAGTGGGATCAACATGATATCTACTATGCCGCCACAGCCGAGTCGATAGCTGGCATCGGACTCATCACTCGCGTCATAGGTCACGCACGTGACTTGCTTTGTCTGCATGGCCTTTTGGGCATGGCGGCGGAGATCGGCTTCTAAACAGCCGCCACTTAACATACCCACGCCTTGACCAAACTCATGAAACAACATCATGGCGCCAGGTTTGCGATAGGCCGAGCCTTGAATTTGGGTGATCACCGCAAGCACCCAAGCGTCATCCGCCAGCGGTAACCAATGCTCTAGTAAATCTTCGATTTGGTGATCCATCCGCAAGGACTCCATTGGGTTAGGGATATTTGAAAAGACTTAATGCACTTTTTACTGTCGACACTATCGAAACAAATAACCGTCGAAACTAAAAACGCTCAAAACTAAAAAATCGCTGGTTAAGATCGCTGATGAATATCACAGCTATCAACGTCTATTTTGTTATCAAGGTTTGATGCGAGTTTCATTTGTCGATAAAAAAGCATCGCCAAACGCTCGGCATTAAACACTTGGGCAACCACGTTAGCAAAGGCGTGTGTGTATTGAAAGGAGTAATAGATGTCAAAAAGTGTCGAAGCAGAAAATATGTTCAGGAGAGGATTCGAAGAGGAAGGATTGACGTCCATGTCTTGAGTGGCCTTCGTTCGTAAATCAACCACATCTCATCTAAAACTGATATTCCCCCGCCTTAGTGCGCAGTATCTGAGATTGATTATCTAGGCTAATAGAGGTCGATTCTATCTGTTCGATAATTTGTGATACTTCACGGGAATTATCGCGGATCACCATCATACTCGAAGCGATTTCTTTAGAAACCAAGGACTGTTCCTCAGTTGAAGCGGCAACCTGAGTATTGATCCCATGAATCGCTTCCGTACTGTGACGAATGTCCTCAAATACAGCCACGATACGTTGCAGCTCTACCCCCGCCTTTTGCATAAGCGTCGCGGCTTGAGTCACAGATGTGCCCACTTGATTTGTACGACTCTGAAGGCTTGCGACAATATCATCGATTTCTTTAGTGGAATCTTGGGTTCGCTGGGCTAGTGATCTAACCTCATCGGCAACCACAGCGAAACCTCGCCCTTGCTCACCGGCTCTTGCGGCTTCAATCGCGGCATTCAGTGCCAGCAAATTCGTCTGCTCTGCAATCGCCTTAATCACACTCAACACATTACTGACTTGGGTACTTTCGTTCACTAAATGCGACATAGAGTCTTGAGTATTGGTAAACTCAGTTTCCAATACCGACATGGCTTTCAACGCTTCCGATACCGTCTGTTTACCCACTGTGACATGCGCTTCATTTTCAGCGGCGCGACTTTCAGCGTTCGACGTGCTCTCACTCACATGCACTAACGTCGTGGTCATTTCTTCCATCGCACTGGCGCTGGCGTCCAGTTCTCTCGCCACCCGATTTGAGCTTTCACGCGAAACTTGGATTGATGCCTTGGTTTGCTTCGCTAAATCAGCGACCTCTTTTGCAATACCATCCGTTGTCGATAAGGAACTGGCAAGGGAAGAGATAAACAAGTTGATTTGATTAACGATTTCGCCAATCTCTCCCTGAGTGGTGACAGAAATCCGCCGCGCAAGGTTTTTAGAGCGCTGAATGTCGAGCAACTCACTACAGGTCTGCACCAAGGGAGTCACAATCCGACTCTTAACGATAATAAATCCACCAACGGCCGCTAAAATCACGATAAATAACACGAACTGAGACCAGTTTAATGCCGCATGTAAGGAGTCGAGACGACCATTAACTTCACCATCGGTACGTTTATCCAACGCCGTAAAGAACTCATCAATCGGCTGCATGATTTTAGCTTTTTCTCTATGGTATTGGTCGCTATGCAATAACTCCCGCGCCATGGCTAAGTTAGGCTCGCCTTTGATCGTGTAAGTTTGGGTGTTGGGGTCCATAAAGATACCTTTGACGGCATTCATGGCTTTCACTTCGAGGGCAACTAACGCATCTGAGTTTTGTTGGGCTTGTTCGAGATAATGAAATTCTTCATCGGAAAAACCGAGGGACTGCATTTGTGCTTTAATTGCAATTCTCGCACCGTCTGGCTTAGGTTTATCGCCATAACTCAGCACTAAATCCCAATAAATCTGATGGTACTTTTCGGGTCTGGATTTCTCACCATTACGGATAGCTAAAATATCCATATACATTTTTTCGTATTTTTCATCGCCTGTGACGGCGTAGGTGCGAGCGAGACGCGTTAAGTCATCGGAACTTTGCCTTAACTCATCGGCGACTTGATAGGACTGATATCGGATGCTGGCGGCATCATTAAAGAGATCGATTTTAGACTTCACATTGAAGCTCAGTGCCGCAGAAATCACGGCACTCGCGACTATGGTCGAAAATACCACACTCATCATGGTTTTTGTTTTCATACTTACCCCAATAGACAGAAGAACTGCTTTAAGTCTAGAAGGAAAACCAGAAAACATCGGTTAAAGTGGAACAATCAACGGAAATAATCGTTTGATTTGCGAGTGATTATCGCTCACAAATCACGCAAAGATTAATAGCATGACACTTAAAGTAAAAGTTGGTCCGCGACAAAAGGATTATGTTCGCGCTCTTCACCAAAGGTCGACATAGGGCCATGTCCAGGAATAAATTCGACTTCTGTGCCTAAAGGCCACAGTTTTTCGGTGATCGAGTGAATTAAATCCTGATGATTTGATTGAGGAAAATCAGTGCGCCCAATTGAGCTTCTAAACAAAATATCCCCCACCCACGCCAATTTAGATTGGGCAGAGAAAAGGGCAATGTGTCCCGGCGTATGCCCTGGGCAATGCAGCACAGACAAGCTTTGTTCACCCACTTGCACGTTATCGCCGTCCTGCAGGTATTGATCTGGTTCAAAGGCATCGCAATGGGGAAAACCGAAGTTTTGGCTTTGCTTAGGTAAGTTATCAATCCAGAATTTATCGGCGATATGCGGCCCAATAATCGGCACATTGGTGGCTTGCGCTAAGGCTTTTGCCCCACCAACATGATCGATATGCCCATGGGTAAGGATAATTTTGTCGAGGACGAGTCCAAGTTTCGTTACTTCGTTTTGGATCCTGTCAATGTTTCCACCAGGATCCACGACCGCAGCTAGCTTGGTTTTTTCACACCAGATCAAGCTGCAATTTTGCTGAAAAGGTGTCACTGGAATAATCTGATACTTCATAGCTTCAATCTCGTGTTATCCATAAGCGATAGATTACGCTAAGAAACTCATCATGGCTCAAATTTAAAATGGAAAAATTGATCTTCACCAAAAGCTAATCAAATAATCCTAGCCTGCTGCATAAACTATTTGGTCTATACCCAAGGTAGTTGAAGATACGAGTTTCAACTAGCCTAGGTTGCTGCATCTTCAGGTTATTTGGGTATACAATCTGCCAATCACAATAACATGATCCTCTGCCATTAAGGTTGTTTGATGAAACCCGATATTATTCTCGCCGGAGTGCTGGCGAAGAAACATACTTTTACCTTGCCCCTCAACTATCAAAATCCGATTGCAGAGCAAATCCAAGTGTTTGCCAGAGAACTCTGTAGCCCAGAAAACAAAGATAAAAAGCTACCTTATATCGTGTTTTTCCAAGGCGGCCCGGGATTTGCGGCCATGCGCCCCGCCAGCAACAGCGGCTGGATCCGCCGCGCATTAAAAGAATATCGGGTATTATTACTCGATCAACGCGGCACAGGCTTATCAACACCGATTAATTACCAAAGCCTGCAACACTTAGAGCCCGCAGCTCAAGCTGAGTATCTGAGCCATTTCAGGGCTGACAATATTATTCGTGATGCCGAGACGATTCGTGCCCAACTTTGCCCCGCCGATAAATGGGCGATTCTTGGCCAAAGTTTCGGGGGATTTTGCGTATTACATTATTTAAGCGCCGCCCCTCAAGGTGTCAGCGAAGCCTATATTACAGGTGGCATACCGTCATTAACCCGCAGCGCCGATGATGTCTACCTTGCAACTTATCAACGCGTGCTGGCGAAGAATAAACAATTTTTCCAACGCTTTCACGATGCCCAACATTTAGTTACTCGCTTAGCAAAACACTTGCTTGAAAATGAAGTGTATTTAGCCACGGGAGAACGCCTCACGGTTGAAATGTTGCAGCTGCTGGGTATTAATATCGGAATGGAGCAAGGGCCTGAATCGGTTTACTATTTACTTGAGCAAGCCTTAATCAACACGGCTTCTGGGACAGTCGTGAACCCGTTATTTTTAAATCATTTCGGTCAAATGCTCGATTACAACACTAACCCGATTTTTACCCTGCTGCATGAGGCGATCTACTGCCAGCACTCAACTTCACAATGGGCGGCACACAGAGTAAGACAACAATTCCCCGCCTTTAACTATCAGCAAGGTAAGCCGTTTTTATTCACCGGCGAGATGATTTACCCTTGGATGTTTGACCAATTCAGTCACTTAGTTCCGCTTAAAGCCGCGGCAGAAATCCTTGCCCATAAATCAGATTGGCCTGCACTGTATAATCTTGAACAACTGGCGCAAAACCGCGTCCCCGTTGCCGCAGCCATTTACAGTGAAGATATGTTTGTCGAGATGCAATACAGCCTTGAAACCGCGCAACAGGTCGGCAGGCTAAAGTATTGGCTAACATCAGAATATGAACACAACGGCATTCGCATGGATGGTGAGCACATACTGGATAAGCTCATCAGCTTAAACCGAGGCGACACCTTAAGATAAAAGTTAATTTTAAGGGCTAATTAAGTTAACGCTGACATTATAAACCTGCTCCTCATCTATTGAGTGATTTTGGCAAGTTTCAACGACCTATTTCCGTATGAGTAAACCGTTTTGGTTTACTCATTTTTTTGCCAAAATTTAGGGCTATTTCCTGCCATTGTTATACCAATCACATTAAATATATAATCAGTTCAGAGCCTCACAGGCATCTCAATCCAAGGCGCATTGACGCAGAAATGGTTATTCCCTTTTAAGTCAATGCAACACCGGAGTGGGATGCCTGTGTGGCTCCCAAAGGGCGGGTTTCAAAGCGCTTTATACTGCGTTCAAAGCTTTCGACAGAGCACCACTATGCCTTCAAGCCTTCGCCTTGTCTAAAGCGCGTTAAACTCCCGCTGAATGAACAGATATTTAATACGATTGGTATTAATGGCCGGAAATTCCCCTAAAACCAATGACACTCGTGCCTATCAAACCTCAGCAGCCACTTTGCGTGTTCGACTCCGAGTCCCTGAACTCGCACTCGACTTTTTCGCACTGCTACTTGTCGTTGTACTTGTTTTAGCGGTACTTGCCGTGCCAGTGCGTTTTGTCGAGCTGGAGGCTTTGCGGTAAGGCGACTTGCGATAACCGGATTTATTCCCAGCCGTTTTGCGATAACCTTGGCCTTTTAAACCATTAAGCGCGGTGGGCAGTTGTGCTCCTGCATTTTGAATAAGCGTGGATAAAGTGCCGAGCAGCGGTTGCATAAAGGCTTGATAGGAGGTTTCTTTATGACAAATACCGTTCAAGCTGGCTTCCCAAAGGGCAGTCATGTCAGGCGTTGTTGCACTCGCGGGTAAGCTGTTAATTAATCCCTTACCCACATCCGTCGAAACGATAGATTTACCTAAGCGTTGTAAAAAACCGCGTTTAAACAGTAGTTCAATAATGCCTGCACGGGTGGCTTCAGTACCTAAGCCATCAGTTTCTTTGAGAATTTTACGGATCTCAGGGTCGGTTACGTAACGGCTAATCCCCGTCATAGCACTGAGTAAAGTGGCATCGGTAAAGGCCTTTGGCGGCTGAGTATTTTTCTCCAGTAACTCACCTCGAGTACAATGCAAAGCCTGCCCTAGTTTCAGAGGCGGTAATTGGCCGATAAACTCGTCATTCTCCTCATCATCCTTACCCGCGCTTTCTTCCGTCGACTTGTTGCCACTCGCCTTACTACCATTTGGCTCTTGGCGGGCAAAGAGCTGCTTCCAGCCAAGAGATTTATCCTGACGCGCCTTGGTATTAAATAAGCCGCCCTCTATTGTCACTTGTACTGTGGTTTCACTGTAACAATAGGCCGGATAAAACTGGGCTAAGTACTGGCGGGCCACATGAAGATATAACTGCCTCTCACGCTGACTCAAACTGGATAAGTTAGCCGTCTTCTCGGTTGGAACAATGGCGTGGTGGGCATCCACTTTTTTATCATCCCATGCCTTGGATTTAAGCCGTGGATCGGGGGCATCGGCGCCTTGCATTAACTCAGCGGCACCGCTGCTAATCGCCTTAAGAACCGACGGCGCAAGACTATGTTGCTCGACGGGTAAATAACGGCTGTCGGAGCGGGGATAAGTAATGAGTTTATGGCGTTCATACAAACTCTGGCAGGTATCGAGCACATCCTTAGCACTCATGCCAAACCGTTTTGCCGCATCAATCTGCAACGCGGATAAGCTGTAGGGCAATGGCGGATTCTGTTTCTTGTCCTTAGCCACTAATTGAGTCACTAAGGCAGGTTTATCACTGATGCGACTCACCACATTTTGCGCTAACCCTCTGGCTAGTACTCGCCCTTCTTCGTCCATGTACGGCTGACAAGCTTCGCTGGGTTGCCACTTAGCGCTGAAGGTTTCCTGCTTTTCAGTCGCCAAATGCGCTAGCACTTCATAGAAAGGTTTAGATTGAAAATTAGCAATCTCTTCATCACGGCGCACCACTAGCCCGAGCAAAGGCGTTTGCACTCGCCCGACGGACAATACGCCTTGATAACCAACCTTTTTACCTTGGATGGTATAAGCGCGGGTCATATTCATGCCGTAGAGCCAATCGGCGCGGCTACGGGCTAAAGCCGATGTGGACAAAGGAATAAACTCGCGATTACTGCGCAGCTGCCTTAGCGCCCGTTTTACGGCTTGTGGGTTTAAGTCGCTGATCAGTAAACGCTGAGTTTGATGTAACTTGTCACCCCTCACGCCAAGATAGGCAATCACTTCATCCACGAGTAATTGCCCTTCACGGTCGGGATCGCCTGCATTAACCAGCGTATTGGCTTGTTTGACTAATCGTTTTAGCACTGTGAGTTGGCTGCGAGTTGCGGCCTTAGGTTTTAGTTGCCACTTGTCCGGCACTATTGGCAAGTGCTCGAATTTCCACGACTTAAATTCGGGATTATAGGCATCAGGTTCTGCTTGTTCGAGCAAGTGACCGACACACCAGGACACACAATCGCCATTGGCGGCTTCGATAAATCCATCGCCTTTTTTATGGGGTTTAGGCAATACATCGGCAATGGCCCGCCCTAGGCTAGGTTTTTCTGCGATATAGAGGATCATACAAACACCAAGCACTGGATATAATTACAGTATAATTTAGCCCAAACGCCCGTTGAGTGCAAATTTCTGTGACAAACCGAGCTTAAATACCAAAGCTCAAGTGTAAATTCAATTGCGAATAGTTCTCAACAACTACTAAGATACACTGAATTTTAAAGGAGTGGCTATGAGACAATTTGCAATAAATGCGCGGCAGACGATGACAATCAGTCCAGCATTGATATTAAGATTCAATCAGTTACTGTTATTTCATAGCCTGATGTTACTCGCGATAAGTATGCTCACCAGCACTTGGCTGGGACAAATGAAAATCATCGCCATGCCTTTAGCTTGGGGATTCCTGTTAATGATGCCGATTGCGGTGAGTGTATCGCTTGTGCTTAAACATCAAGTCACCCGCTATAGCTTAAGCAGTTTATTCGGGGTGTGGATGCTACTGTGGATCTGAGGATAAGCCAACTAACCTATGGCTGAAAAGATCAGTAGCCTCGCATCTCCAACAATGGATTGAGTACGCAGATGTCGTGAACAAATATCCACTGGCGTGTTCCCTCGCCCAATCGCGATACCTTTCCCTAATGACGGTTAACAATTTATAAAAGATCCATAAAAAAACCATAAAAAAGCCAGTGACGTTATCACTGGCTTTTTATCCGCCTAACG
This sequence comes from Shewanella sp. DAU305, assembly GCF_026802235.1. Classification (NCBI taxonomy): domain Bacteria; kingdom Pseudomonadati; phylum Pseudomonadota; class Gammaproteobacteria; order Alteromonadales; family Shewanellaceae; genus Shewanella; species Shewanella sp. DAU305. Next base: position 2,279,094 of record NZ_CP113808.1, on the reverse strand, counting down.
TTTCACCTTATGGATGACAGACGTTATGCAGCTCTAAATTAGTACCGATATCTTTGTTACGGTCCGCTTTAGCATCGTCATTACGCAGTTGCGTCAAGTGATCTAAATACGCTTGATCCACATCGCTAGTGATGTAATGACCATCAAATACGGACGTTTCGAAACGTTTAATCGCAGGATTCTCCATTCTTACCGCTTCAATTAAATCTGGCAAGTCTTGGAAAATAATGCCATCAGCACCAATTAACTTGGCGATTTCATCGGCATCACGACCGTGTGCAATAAGCTCATTCGACGTTGGCATATCAATACCGTACACGTTCGGGAAACGAATTTCCGGTGCGGCAGAGGCAAAGTACACTTTCTTAGCACCTGCTTCACGGGCCATTTCGATGATTTGCTCAGAGGTCGTACCGCGAACGATAGAGTCATCCACCAACAGGACATTTTTGCCTTTGAATTCAGTGTTAATCGCATTCAACTTGCGACGCACTGACTTCTTGCGCTCCTGTTGACCAGGCATGATGAAGGTACGGCCAATATAACGGTTTTTCACAAAACCTTGGCGGTACGGTAAGTCCATACAACGGGCAATTTCCAGCGCGATATCACAAGAAGTTTCAGGAATAGGGATCACTACGTCGATATCGTGATCGTACCATTCTTTCTTAATCTTCTCGCCAAGCTTAGCGCCCATGTTGACGCGACTAGCATAAACAGACACTTTGTCGATAGTCGAATCTGGACGGGCAAAATAAACGAATTCGAAGATACAAGGGGCATAGCTAGGTTCTGCAGCGCATTGACGAGTATACAGCTGACCATCAATTGACACATAAATCGCTTCACCTGGCGCCACATCACGCATCACTTCAAAACCGACGGCATCGAGTGCCACGCTTTCAGAAGCGACCATATATTCAGTACCCGTTGGCGTTTCGTGCTTGCCTAACACCAGAGGACGAATACCAAATGGGTCACGGAACGCGACTAGGCCTTGACCAATGATCATGGCAACAACCGCGTAGGCACCACGAGCTTGTTGGTGTACGTTAGCGACCGCATCGAACACTTCTTCCGACGTCAGGGTCAAACTAGTAGTTTTTTGCAGTTCGTCGGCCAACAGGTTCAGCAACACTTCAGAATCCGAAGTGGTGTTCACATGGCGACGTTTTTTGATCAGCCCTTCGGCTAATTCGACTGTATTGGTTAAGTTGCCGTTGTGGGCTAAAGAGATCCCAAATGGCGAGTTAACATAGAAAGGCTGCGCTTCAGATGCGCTTGAACTGCCCGCAGTTGGATAGCGCACATGGCCAATACCTGCATTACCTTGTAGGCGTTGCATGTGTTTGACTTCAAAAACGTCTTTGACCAGACCATTGGCTTTACGCAGTCTGAAAGCACCACGATCAATGGTCACAATACCTGCCGCATCCTGACCTCTGTGCTGCAACACTGTCAGTGCATCATAAATGGTCTGATTAACCGATGATTGGCCAACTATTCCGACGATACCACACATGGGTAAGCTTCCTCATTGTAAGATGTTCTATCACTTAGGATTATTTTATTTTCTTTCTTATAGTTTGGGTACAAAGCTGGAGGTATTTTCCAAATAGTCAAAAAACCATTGAATAACAACGCCAAATTCGGGCACTAGCACAGAATCTTTCCACCATTGGGAGTTGGGAGAGCCTGTAAAAGCATCCATGAAAAACAACAAGGCGCTAACAATAAGCGCGCCTCGAATAGCACCGAAGCACAAGCCCAAAAGCCTGTCAGTGCCAGATAATCCGGTTTTGACAACAAGTTGTCCGAGAATATAGTTAACTAAGGCACCGAGTACCAAAGTGGTAATAAAGAGGATGGCAATAGAAACGCCATTACGCAGCATCTCATCGTTCATTTGTGTTAAGTGAACGGCAAGATCTTGGTAAAATTGGCTGGCAACAAAGAAAGCCGCAAACCATACCACTAAGGACATGGCTTCTTTGGCAAATCCGCGGATTAGACTGATGAGAGTCGATAATCCGATGACGAATATGATAGCGTAATCAATCCAAACCATTGAGATGGCTTTCCGACATGGGCTTTAAGACGGCGCGATTCTACCAGAGACTGAAACGATTCTCACCCCTAGTGAGGTAAATAAATCATTTTCAGTCTCGTGTTTTGTATCACCATTAAGATTCTAAGGGATTAAAAGGAACAATCCAGCCCTTGAGACGTGTAAGGTTTTCCACCTCAACCTGTACTTTCTTCAGCTTTGCCTCAGACACATCAGGTCCGACAAACACTTTAGTTAATACGCCATCTTTAGGGTTTTCAGGAATAGTGTACGCTTTAAAACCACTCTTACGCAGCTGTGCAACCAAGGCTTTAACATTCGTTGCGTTGTTAAAACTGCCAAGCTGCAAGGTAAAGCCACTTTTCAAGCTGTCACGGCTGACCACTTTAACGGCATCCTCTTTGGCTGCACTGGCTTTGGGCGTTTCTGCTTTAGGCTTTTCAGCCTTAGCCACAGTAGTCGCTTTAGCGTCCGCTTTTTTAGCCGGCTCAGTTTTTACCGTCGCCTTAGGTGGCTCTTTTTTAGGTTCTGGTTTCGCTTCAGGCTTTTTAACTTCAGCTTGCTTAACCTCTGGCTTTTTCACCTCAGCTTTAACGTCCGCCTTAACGTCTTGCTTAGCGATGGCAGCTGACTTGTCACTGTCTGCATTATTGCCTGTCTCAGCTAAGGCGACATCAGCACCACTCAGCGCAGCAGCATCTTCTGCCGACAAGACTTCAAACATATCATCGTCGGCTTTTTGCTGCTCAATCACAGTCGGACGCAAAGGAATTTCAGAAAACTGCTCTTCTTGGCGATCTTTTTTGCCATCCAAAATATCCGGCAAAAAAATCACTCCAAGCGCAACCAGCACCACAGTGCCGACTAAACGATTATGAAACTGGCTAGACAAAACGGACTTCCTGCATAAATTGAGACTTAAAACCTGCCACAGTGTAAAAGGAGCCAAACACAATTACCACATCATCTGGGTTAATTTGCGCTTTTAATGCCGACCATGCCTCAGCTATGCCCTCAAACTCAAATGCGCTGGCCTCGGGTGCTAAGGTTTTGCGCAGCATGGCAGAACTCGCGCCACGCTCACCATGAAGGCTCACTAAATACCAAGTGTCGACCAGAGGATGGATCACAGGCAACACACCCGCAATATCTTTATCCTTCAACATGCCACAAAGGGCAAACACCCGCTTACCTACAACCATTGGCGCTAATTGCTGCACCAAAAAACGCGCCGCATGGGGATTATGGGCAACATCGAGTAACACTAACGGCTGCTCACTCACCCGCTCTAATCGACCCGTTAACCGAGCCGTGCTAATACCCTCAGCAATAATTGAAGGCGTGATATCCGGCCAGCCCTGCTCAATCACTGCCAATACAGTCGCCGCATTAGGTAATGGCAAAGTTGGTAACGCTAAATCGTGTAATTTGAGCACTTGACCTTGAAAATCCCACAGATTGCCATGGGCTTGATAACTGAATTCGTTACCGACGCGATATAAGATGGCGCCAACCTCATTGGCGACATCATTGACAGTGTGTGGCAAGTTGGGTTCACCTACAATGGCAGGTTTACCACGGCGGAAAATGCCCGCCTTTTCACGGCCCACAAGCTCACGGGTATTACCGAGATAACTTTCATGGTCTAAATCGACCGACGTCAGTACGCTAATGTCGGCATCGATAATATTGGTGGCATCTAACCGTCCACCTAAACCGACTTCTAAGATAACCACATCAAGCTGAGCGGTTTTAAAGAGTATCAAGCCTGCAAGCGTAGCGTACTCAAAAAAGGTCAGAGAAATATCGCCGCGCGCGGCTTCAATTTGCTCAAATGCCGTAACAAAATCGCTATCACTGACATCGCTACCATTGATACGCACTCGCTCGTTGTACTTCAGCATGTGTGGCGAACTGTATACGCCCACCGTCAAACCCGATAGGCGCAGAATATTTTCGAGCATGGCGCAGGTGGTGCCTTTGCCGTTCGTCCCCGCCACTGTCACTATCTTGGTTGTACCTAAATCCAAAAGACCAAGGGTTTGCGCGACCTTAGAGACACGGGTTAACCCCATATCGATTTCGGTTGGATGTATGGATAACAAATAATCCAACCACGGTTCCAATTCTGTATTTGACGCTGGTACTGTAAGCATGTCCGTATATCCTCGTATTCGATTATCTCTCAAATAAGATCTTTTCAATCCAACATGAATAATGGCCCAAGGGTGAGCTTAGGTAATTGATATTGTTCTGGATAAGTCACATCAACTAAATAGAGTCCATGGGGTTTAGCCGTTGCTGCGGCTTGGTTTCGGTCTTTTAACGCAAGCAAATCGCCCATCCAAGTCAGTGGCTGATTGCCTAGACCGATTTCTAACAATGAACCGACAATATTGCGCACCATGTGATGCAAGAAAGCATTCGCGGCGATATCAACAATCACATACATACCTTGGCGCGTGACATTAACGCAATGCACATTACGAAACGGTGTTTTCGACTGACACTGGACAGCGCGAAAGCTGGTAAAATCCTGCTCACCCAAGAGTGCCTGTGCCGCTTGGTGCATTTTGTCAGCATCGATATTGCCGTGATAATGGCTTACACCATGGCGTAAAATCCCAGGGCGAAAAGTGTGATTATAAATCACATAGCGGTAGCGTCTGGCGGTCGCCGAAAAGCGCGCATGGAAGCTGTCGTCGACTTCTTTGACCCAACGCACGGCAATATTGTCAGGCAAATTAGCATTCACCCCTAAGGTCCATGCGCCTTCATTACGAATGGCATGGGTTTCAAAATGAACCACTTGGCCTGTGGCATGCACGCCCGCATCGGTACGGCCAGCGCAGAAAACGCCGATAGGCTCGTTGGCCACTATCGACAGCGCCCGTTCTAATTGCCCTTGTACTGAATCGACTTCGGCCTGACGTTGCCAGCCAAAATAACCATTGCCGTCATATTCAATACCTAATGCAATCCGCATCCACTTATCCTCACAATTGATTTAGCGGCGCATTTTATCACAGCAGCCCATAAAAAAAACGGCGCTTAAGGCGCCGTTAGCTTGAAACTCTCTCAATCGAGATTAACCAATCTCTTTGAGTAAACGTCCCGCTTCTTCTTGCTGGCGCTCATTACCGTCAATTTGCACTTCTTTGAGCAAGGCTTTGGCACTGTCGCTGTCGTCAATTTCGATATAAGCGCGGGCTAAATCCAACTTAGCGTTGACTGAGTTTTCTTCATCGTCGACATCAATCATTGCGGCATCGCCGATTAAGGCTCCGACATCGCTCATTTCCACGTCGACTTCCGAATACAAATCACTATCTGCACTGTCTTCATCGGCATCATTCAGCAACTTGTCGATGTCGATAAAGCCGTTTTCATTTTGGAAATTCGTTAAATCATGCTCAGGAACAAACTTCTTCTGTGCTTTACGCGATTCTTGGGCGTCGAGTGCAGCTAACGCTTCATCGACGGTGAGATCATCGACGAGTGAGAAACTGTCTTCTGACGTGAGTACATCTTCATCGTCATCAAAATCGGTATTGGCCGTGAAAGCAGCGAGTACATTGTCATCGCTTAAATCGAGACCTTGCTCAGAATCGTCAGCATCCTCTGGGGTATCGAGTTTAAAATCTTCACTAAAATCAAGATCGTTACGCGTCGCCTTAATCGGCTTCTCTTGAGTCGCATCGTCCAGAGCCTTAGCATCAGCCAGTGAAGCATCGATGTTAGGCTCGACACTATCGACATCCGTTTCAGCGGCGGCATCGGCTGGCGTGGCAGCAGGTTTGGCCTTAGGCGCAAAATCAAGCTCTGAGTCCCAATCAAGCACGTGGGGATCTTTGCTCTTATTGGCTTTTAAATCATTAAAGAAAGAAGACTCTTTTTCCTTAACTCTTGCTGCAGCGGTAGCGGCTGCCAAAGTGGCTGCGGCCGTAGTCAGGGCGTCAGAATCATCATCTTCACCCAACTCTTCGACTAACGAGAAAGTATCATCAGTGCCATCAATCGAATGGGATGCACCAATACCTTTGAGTAAATTATCTTCGTCTGTGGTGTTATCGTCCGTATCAAGCTGCGCCGTTTCCATATCGAAGTCGAATTCATCTTCATCGGCATCAAGTTGCTCTGGCACATCAAATTCAGCTAACAACGCATCTAAATCTTCATCGCCTGACGCTTCGCCCTTGATATCTTCCGGTAACGAAGCTTCTAGCTCTGCGGCGATTTCTGCACTTATCGCATCATCTGCGGTATCGTTTTGTGCATTGTCTTCTGCATCAACTTTGATTTCAGGCTCAGCATCAAAACTCGCCAGCAACGAATCAATATCATCGGATTCATCTACGCCTAATTCATCCAGTTCATCGTCTAACTCGGCGGCGATTTCAGCGCCAAGATCGGGTTCAACTTCGGGTTCTGCTGGTTTATCGAAATCAGCTAACAGCGCATCGATATCGTCAGTGTCTTCGACGCCAAGCTCATCAAGCTCTGCATCTAACTCGGCGGCAATTTCAGCGCCAAGATCAGGCTCGACTTCGGGCTCTGCTGGTTTATCAAAATCCGCTAACAGCGCATCGATATCGTCAGTGTCTTCGACACCCAGTTCATCCAGCTCAGCATCTAACTCGGCGGCAATTTCAGCGCCAAGATCAGGCTCAAATTCAGGTTCTGCTGGTTTATCGAAATCTGCTAACAAGGCATCGATGTCGTCGGTATCTTCTACGCCCAGCTCATTAAGCTCGGCGTCTAACTCGGCGGCAATTTCAGCGCCAAGATCAGATTCGACTTCAGGTTCAGCGGCTGGCGTTGGTTTATCGAAATCGGCCAATAGGGCATCGATATCATCAACCTCTTCGCCGCCCAGTTCATCATCTAGCTCATCATCAAGTTCTGCGGCGATGGCGGCACTGAGATCTTCATCGTCAGAATCAATAGATTCTGTTGCAGGTTCTTTTGCCGTTTCTGGATCTTCAGCAGGAACACTAAACTCGGCAAGTAAGGCATCAAGATCATCGTCATCGGCGACGGCTTCGTTGGCAGGTTGAGTATCTTCTACTTCAACGTCGTCTTCTTCAGCTAAATCGCTAGCAAAGTTTCGCTCTAATTCACTTAAATCGTCTTCAGCTTCAGTGTTGTCTTCTGAATCTAGGCCCGCTAATAGCGCATCGAGATCGGCTTCCTCAAGAATATTGTCAGATTTAGGTTTTTCCTCAACAATATCCTCTTCCTGATCGCCCATGGCTTCGGCCCACAGGTCATCAAGAGATTGCCCTTCGTCTTCAACCTCAGGTTCGGCAGAGAGACCCGGATCGACAAACATTTCAGACGCCATATCCATCTGATCGTTTGAGTCAGTCAAATCTTGCTCAGGCTGTAAATCGACGCTGCCCATATCAAGTAGGCTATCGATAGAGTCGGCATGGTCGGTATCTAAATGCACCGCCATATCATCTAAGTCGTCATAATCCATGTCCATGATGGCAGTACCGGCAACGCCAGCAGCACCCGCGGCCATAACCGCTTCTTGCGCCTGCATTTCACGACGTTCTTTATTACGCTTACGGCGCAGCAACCAGAACACCGCCAGTAACAAGAACAAGGCAGGGATCACAGCGGCAGCAATCATTAACACTGGACTATTAAGGATATTACGCCATAAATCATCGGGCTCAGCGGGAGCCTGAGTCTCAGCTTCAGCCGTTCCCGTTGCCATCTCTGGCGTTTGGGCAGCTTCAACTTCGGCTTTCAAAGCTTGATTTTGCAGTTTGCTGGCTTGCAGGGTTTCTTCTAGCACGGCAATGCGTTGATTCAATTCTTCAACTTTCACTTTTAGCGCTTCAACATCTGAAGTGCGGACAGTGAGTTGATCTTGGGTGCGAGCTAATTCATCGGTTAATGACAGATTTTTACTTTCTGCCGCTTCTAAGCGCGACGTTACATCAGAGCTCAGCATCTTAGGCTTATCTGGCGCCGGCGTTTCTACCACTGGCACTTTGGGCGGCGTCACTTTAGTTTCAGTGATCACTTTGGTTTCAGCAATCACAACAGGAGCAGTAACAGGCGCTTGCGTAGTGACTTTCGCAGCAGGTTTCTGCACCGCTTTCGCTGGCGCACGGGATTGTCTGTCGCTTTGCTCTGCTCTTGCTATCGCCATACTGTTGGGAATCGACAGCATGACTTCTTTAGACGGGATCAGCAGGATCATGCCACGTTCTAAACTGTTGTAGCTGGCAGAGTTAAACGCATGGGGGTTAGCATCGTATAACGCGGCCATCACTTGATAGACGCTGACACTGGCATCGGGACGGACTTTTTGCGCTATGCTCCAAAAAGTGTCTCTGGATGTCGTTGGGCCATATTGATGATTAACTTGACGGATCTGTCCGTCTGGACCCATGATTTTTAAGGGTTTTAATCTTGGCGTATCTGCTGCAACGGCGGGATCAATAAAATAAGCGGTAGAAGAAACAGCTAAAACAGTGGCCATTAGACCCACAAGATACGAAGTGCGAAATTTCATCAATCCTTCCCTTTGAAGCGCTATAAAGTTATCTCGCTGATAACAGGCTTTAGGCAATTGTATTTATTGAGATTACTATAAACCAGAAATCCCTGCCCTGCTACTGTTCACAATTGTAAAACAAAAAAAGCCTGCTGACAGCAGGCTTTTTCAATGGGCATGAAATGCAATCTCGTGCTTAGTAATAATCTCTCACTAAGATCTCGGCAATTTGCACACTGTTCAAGGCTGCGCCCTTACGAATATTGTCTGACACTACCCACAGGTTAATCCCGTGAGAATGAGAGATATCCTTACGAATGCGGCCAACATAAACCGGATCGGTACCAGCACCATCGGTTACAGCCGTTGGATAGTCATCATCTGACTCAAACAATACCACTCCTTCGGCATTACGCAGTAAAGCTTTAACGTCTTCTGCATCGACAGGCTGACGAGTTTCGATATTAATGGCTTCCGAGTGACCATAAAACACAGGTACACGTACCGCGGTTGCATTCACTAAAATCTCATCGTCACCGAAAATCTTCTGGGTTTCCCAGACCATTTTCATTTCTTCTTTGGTATAGCCGTTATCCATAAATTTATCGATTTGCGGCAATACGTTAAAAGCAATTTGCTTTGGATAAACTTCGGCTTCAGCAGGCAAACCTTGCAGCAGTTTAGTGCACTGATGCGCTAACTCTTCAATGGCTTTTTTACCTGTACCCGAAACCGACTGGTACGTTGCCACATTAATGCGGCTGATACCATAGGCATCATAAATAGGCTTCAGTGCCACTAGCATTTGAATGGTTGAGCAATTTGGATTAGCGATGATATTGCGATTGCGGAAATCGGCGATAGCATGCGGATTCACTTCGGGTACGACCAAAGGAATATCGATGTCGTATCTAAAGTGCGAGGTGTTATCAATCACAACACAGCCTGCTTCAGCGGCAATTGGTGCCCATTTGGCGGAAACATCACCCCCTGCGGAGAAGAAACCAATTTGAGCTTGGGTCCAATCGAAGGTTTCTACGTCGAGAATGGTAATTTGTTTGCCATGAAAGCTGACCGTTTCACCGGCGCTGCGGCTACTGGCTAAAGGGTACAAATTTGCAACCGGGAAATTACGCTCTTCGAGGATCTCTATCATTGTTTGACCCACTGCGCCCGATGCACCTAAAACGACAACATTAAATTCCTGTGACATAGCTACTGACCGACTCCTGAAAAACCTAAATTGGACAACCAATCTACCTCAGATTGACCGTCATAAGCCAGCGCCAATGCACTAAATTCGCGTCTATGTTGGTGATTTTTTCTCATAGTGTCGAAGCCATTCTCATTTAAGAATGTATTTCTGAACATCTTGTCATCATCGCGCAAATCATAGACAAAACGCGCGAGCTGCAATAACGCTTTTTCATTCGGCGCTGTCGCAAGTTCGACCGCCTTAATGTTAAAGGTTGGCAAGAGATCCAGCAGGCTTTTATCGGCAGTAATATTCAACAACTGACACAATTTTTGGTAGAGCATAAAAGTGCCGCGCGCCTTACCTTCTAAACTGTAACCTGCGATATGCGGCGTAGCAAACTCTGCCAATGGTACCAACTCGGGCAGCGGTGTTGGCTCGCCTTCCCACACATCGAGCACTAATTTAAGATCGTCACGTTGCTGCTTCACTTTAATAAGCGCCTGATTATCTATCACATCACCGCGGCAGCAATTCACTAGCCATGTATTGGGTTTGAGTGCCTTTAAGCGCGCCTCATCGAACAAATGCTTGGTTTTATGCTCGCCCGTGCGCGTGATGGGCACATGCAAACTGATGATATCGGCCTGCGCCGTGATGGTATCTAAGCTCACAAAACTGCGCGGATCGCCCTCTGCAGCTTTGATGGGATCGTTAAGTAGCACCTTAATACCATAGGCTTGCAAACATTTTGCCGTCGCAGTACCAGTGTTGCCCGCGCCCACTATACCGACGACCTTGCCCTTAAGCGGTGAATTGAAGCGCTGCGCTAGCTCCAGCATAGCGATAAAAGCAAACTCCCCAACCGCAGTCGCATTGCAACCTGGTGCATTAGAGAAGGGAATATTACGCTCAGCAAGATAGGCTAAATCCACATGATCTGTGCCTATGGTGGCACTGCCGACAAATTTCAGCTTATTATTGCCTGAGAGCAACTCGGCATTCACTTTGGTGACCGAGCGCACTAATAGCACATCGGCATCGCGTACTTGCTCGGCGGTTAACGTGCGGCCGTTAACAGGAATAATGTCCCCGAGATCGCCAAATAGCGGTTCAACATAGGGCATATTTTCATCGACTAAAATCTTCATGGGCACCTGATATAAAAAAGTGGGAATGGAAGGCATCAAGATGCTCGGTATTCTAACAAGACTAATGGGATAAATCCTTGTCAATGCATCAGGTTTACAAAAATCGCCCATAAAAAAGGGAAGCCTAAGCTTCCCTTCTATCGCGTTTGATAAACAAACTTATTTGAATTTACGCATCACTAACGTGGCGTTTGTACCGCCAAAACCAAAGCTGTTACTCATGACTGTATTCAGCTCAGCAGCGCGATATTCACGAACAATAGGCATGTCTTTCGCCGCGTCGTCCAGATTTTCGATATTGATGCTTGGGGCAATAAAGCTGTTTTCCATCATGATTAAGCTGTAAATCGCTTCATGTACGCCTGCAGCGCCTAATGCATGACCTGTCATAGACTTAGTCGATGCAATCGGTGGGCACTTGTCTTTGAATACTTCACGTAGCGCTTCTAATTCACGCACGTCGCCCACTGGCGTTGAAGTGCCGTGAGTGTTGATGTAATCAATTGGGGTATCGACATCCATCATCGCCATTTGCATACAACGCACTGCGCCTTCGCCAGATGGCGCTACCATGTCATAACCGTCTGAAGACGCGCCATAACCAATCACTTCAGCGTAAATTTTTGCGCCGCGAGCCAGAGCATGCTCTAACTCTTCAACCACTAAAATACCGCCGCCGCCAGAGATCACAAAACCATCACGGTCTGCATCATAGGTACGAGAGGCTTTTTCTGGTGTGGCATTATACTTAGTTGACAGTGCGCCCATAGCATCAAAGCCCATGGTCAGCGTCCAATCCACTTCTTCAGCACCACCGGCAAACACCATGTCTTGCTTACCCATTTGGATAAGTTCAACGGCGTGACCAATACAGTGGGCGCTGGTTGCACAGGCTGAACTGATAGAATAGTTCATGCCTTTAATTTTAAATGGCGTAGCCAAACAAGCACTGGCCGTGCTCGACATGATGCGAGGCACAATATACGGACCAACACGTTTAACGCCTTTTTCACGCAGTGTATCGGCAGATTGCACTTGGTTAGACGATGATGCACCGCCTGTACCGACAATCAAACCGACGCGCGGATCTGAATACTGCTCTTCAGTTAAATTGGCATCGCTAACGGCTTCTTGCATCGCAATGTAAGCATAGGCAGCGGCATCGCCCATGAAGCGTAGCGCTTTACGATCGATATGCTCAGCAGGGTTTAACTTGATGTCACCCCATACGTGGCTACGTAACTGCATCTCTTCAAACTGAGCTGAATGCGTAATACCACTGCGGCCCGCTTTCAGTGACTCGGTCACTTCTTGCTTGTTATTACCGATACTTGAAACAACACCCATTCCGGTGATCACGACTCTTTTCATTTTATTGCTATCCATTGTGTACATGTCAGTACCTACTTTTCGCTGAGCCAATAGTATCTGTTTTGACTCAATTAAGTGGTCAGCTTTCCATAAAGGCGAGTAAAATAATGCCAATTATGAGACCGAGAGTAAATTTCTTTGACTGCAGAGCCCAATAAACCTTGTCAAATTAAGCGTGATTACCAGCAATTAATCAACCTTTATCCCGCAACCGCTGACACTGATGCACACTATCTCAGCAAGTTGAGCATTTATCAGCAGCGGGTATTTGAGGCTCATTCACAGCAAAAACTCTTAATATTAGGCCAAATTGGTTTAGGTAACGGGCTTGAACTCTTATCTTGGTGGCGCACTCAGGCGAATCCTAGCCAACGTTTACTCCTTAAGGTGTTCGAACCCAATCCGATTAATGCGTACGAACTTAAATCACTTTGGGATCAATCACTCACTCTTGTGAAAGAAACCCCATTCGAGCCAAATCTTGAATCAAAGCAAGCGTCAGCGTTAGAGTATAAACCTGAGCTCAGCCAGCTTGCTCAAACCTTACTCGATGCTGAGCCGACGGCTATTATAGGTTGCCAGAGATTAATTTTTGATGACGGTCGTACCACTATCGACCTGCACTTTGGTGATATTCAAACCCAGCTCAGTTCACTCAGCCATTCGCCAATGCATCCGGTTCAACACTGGTTGATATTGCCTCACCTGCTACAGGCGCTACATCATCAAAGTCACTGGCAGATGGCAAAACTCAGTGACGATAGCGCGACCATTGCCACGATTGGATTAAGCGAATCAAGCGAATTAAGCGAAACAACCGTCAACCGTTTCCAAGCCTGTGGCTTTACTGTAAGCGATATCAATGAACTTGGTACCAAAGCTCTGGGTATCAATGCTCTTGGTATACATCAGCCAGTCACATTGATTAATCACCAGCCTGACGCCGTACTGCTACACGAGCGCCAAGTCTTACGTCAGCAAGACGCTAAAGCCTATGCTTTTAATCCTATGGCTGCAATCTTATCCTCGCCGACGCAAAGCTCGATTGCCATTATAGGCGGCGGCTTAGCCTCGGCGCATTTGGCGCTGTCTTTGGCTGAGCGCGGCCAAGGTGCACAGGTATTTTGTAAAGATGCCGAGCTAGGCCAAGGCGCATCGGGCAATCGCCAAGGGGCGATTTATCCGCTGCTGACACCGGAAAATGATGAATTAAGCCGCTTCTTCCAGCAGGCATTTTTATTTAGTCGACGTAGAGTACAGGCGCTGACATCCGCCCCCGCCAGCAATCAGACGCCGATTTCCCATGATTTTTGCGGCGTATTGCAAACCGCCCACGATGAACGCAGCCAATTACGACTCGATAAAATCATTCAAGGCCAACCTTGGCCAAGTGAAATCGCCTACGCCGTCGATGCTGAGCAAGCCAATGCCATTGCCAAGATCAATCTCGATAAGCCAGGCTTTTTTTATCCCTTAGGTGGCTGGGTGTGTCCATTTGAATATGCCGAAGCTGCGATACAAAAAGCGATGCAACTGGCCGATGTGAGCGTCTCGCTCAATACCGACATCCTTGCCATTGAACGCCAAAGCGATGGCTGGGTTTTGTTAACTGAAAAGGAACGTTTCGGGCCCTTCGCGCAACTTGTACTCGCCAATGGCGCTGAATTGACACAATTTGATGCCAGTAACAAATTACAAATTAGCCCCTTTCGCGGTCAAGTCAGCCATGTGCCCGCTCAATTTCAATTGAGTCAGCTCGCAACTGTGCTGTGCGCCAACGGTTATTTAACGCCAAGTCACCAAGGACTCCACTGCCTTGGCGCGAGTTACGTTAAAGAACCCGAGCATTTAGACTTTTGCCCGCAGGAACAACAAGAAAACCTCATGAAAATGCACGAGAGTTATCCGAACCAAAGCTGGCTTGAAGATATCAACATGAGTGGCAACAATGCCCGCGTCGGCGTGCGTATGGTGACGCGGGATCATTTCCCTATGATGGGCTGCGCGCCCGATGTGGCGAAAATCCTTGAGGATTATGAGCAACATCAACTCACTAAAGAGAGTCGCCACTACTGGCAAACCACGCCAGCCCCCGTGCATCAAGGGCTGTATATTCTTGGTGGGTTAGGCTCACGGGGACTCAGTTCTGGGCCACTGGCCGCCGAATGTCTTGCGGCGCAGCTTTGCGGCGAACCAATACCGCTCGATAAAGAAACTCTGTGTAAACTCAACCCCAATCGCATGTGGCTGCGAAAATTGCTCAAGGGTAAAGCGCTCTAGGCAATCAATCGCTAGAAAAATAACGTTTTTGAGCACTATAAAAAAGGGATTAAGCTATGGCTTAATCCCTTTTTTAAATGTTTTCTGTAAACCACTTAAGCGGCTGTGATAACTATTGCGTTGTCACTGCAGCTAGGCTCAACACTACTGGATTTAACATGTCGAGGTTTTCGCGGCGCTCTGGGCACTTTCACTCGAGTACGATTGTTGTTATCGCGGCTCTGACGAATAAGCGCATCGCCGCTAAGACTGGGGACTGGGCTCGATGTCAGGCTTGCAGCCTCACGGTGAGATTTCGCCAATCTGTCGTATAACAACACATTGACTGATGCGGCAAGATTCATACACCCGACCGTAGGCACATACACTACGGCATCGGCTTTATCGATAATCTCTTGGCCAATGGTGCCATCTTCAGGACCAAACACATAAAAGGCTTTCGCGGGATGGACAAAATCCGGCAGCGGCGTCGCGCCAACCACTAAATCCACGCAGATGAGCTTAGTGTCCGCCGGAATCGAGGCGAGTAATGAAGTCACACCCGTGAGCGGAATGCGCTCTCCAGCATCCTTAGTATCGACATGGTATTGCACAGCACCCGAACGCGCGGCTAACTCGTAGCGCCTGCCGGTATAAAATACGCCGTCAACGCCATAACAACCCGATGCGCGCATAATACCGCCGACATTAACGGGCGTTTTAGGATTCACTAAACCGATAAATACTGCGCTGGCATCGAGCTTTTGCTCACTGGCTAATTCAGCACTCGGCATTTCTGCACTCGTTACTTCGGTACTAGTCACTGCAGTATTAGTCACTTGCTCGTTGTCAGTCATAGGCATAACGCTAGGCAACATCAAATTCGCCTACAATCCTTGCATGCAGCTGTGCCCATGCCTGTTCGACCAAGGCATAATCGGCATCATTTAATTCTTGGCGCGCAAGCGCTAAACAGTCGGTCATTTTCGACATCAGGGCATCGAGGTCGGTTGCACCCTGCGCTTCAAGTTGCGATAACACAACGGCGACATGACCCTGTAAATAGCCACAGGCAAACAAAGCATCGTCATCACCATGGCTGACTACACTGGCGATCCACTGTTCTAATGCGTCTTCGTAATGCTCTAACATTGGGTCTAACTCTCCATTAATACTGGATTGGCCGACACATCTGCAGCGACCAATAAATCTGGATTGGCCACCTGATACATGACGTAATCATGGTAGCCCGTCGTCACTTTATAATAGCCGCCAAGCTCGCTATCTAATTTAGGGTCGCCACTATCCACAATTAGTGGTCGTCCATCAAGTGCTTTTAGCTTAGTTTTTGTGGCGAGGATAATAATATTGTCTTTTCCGATGCGCCGAATGAGCTCAGGCGACAACTGTTGATTGCCGCGTCCTAAGATATGGCCTTGGCCGCCAATCAGAGTGATCACCAACTTAGTCGGCTTATCTTGGGTCAGTTCAAGTAATTCATTCGCGGTTAAGTCACTACCAACAAGGTTTTTATCTTGAATAAGATCAACACCGAGCAGCGTATTATCGAGAGCTAACTCTTCCATCACAAAGGCAACCGTACTGCCAGAGCCCATGATGTACAGCTCATCTTCCATTTGATTGATCACATCGGCGGCGATATCGGCCAGCACGAGTTCATCGACTTCCTTGCCGCCCATCTTCACCGCTTGCACATAACGCGGCTCTGCGGGCACTAAAAGCTCACCAAATCGTTTGGCGCGCACTGTGCCTTGGCGAAAAGCCACTTCGTCAATATCCATCACATCGGCAGACATCAAACTGACGAGCTCACCATCGAGCAACATTTTAACCACCATGCCAGAGGCATGGGGCGTAATACCGTAAACGCCGGAATGAATTTTCACGCCAGCGGGCACGCCAAGCACGGGTAATTTGTCATCGATAGTGGCTTGCTCAAACACGGAATAAACGTCGCGGGCAGTGCCGTCACCACCGGCAAAAAGCAGTAAATCCAGCGGTTCATCCAGCAGCGCGCGCACAACGGCCTGTGTATCCAGTGCCTGAGTTTTATCCGGGGTTTGATACACCACTCGCGTGGTAAAACCCAGTGACTTAGCGGCGTCCCCCCCCATGATTCCTGAGGCGGTAATAACCTCGATGTCATCAGCATAATCACGGATAACCTCAAGTGCCTGCATCATACGCAAAGCGGCTTTGGGTTCGGCGCCTAATGCGAGCGCCTCTTGCGCAACGCCATCGCTGCCCTTAAGGCCAACACTGCCACCTAAGCCAGCCAATGGATTGATCACTAACCCTAAACGAAACCGAATCACCTTTTACCTCACTTAACGCAATCTTGGTATTTTATCTTTATATTTTAGTATCTTAATAGATGCTTTTAATCGTGATTGATATTGCTAGATTGACATTATTAGGCCACATGGGCGGCAACGCCAGGTTTATCCCTAGGAATAAAGAATACCGCCAGCATAGCGGCAAAGGCGCATCCAGCAGCAAACACCCAAGACCAAACTGCCCCGCTACCATCGCCCCAAATATAGCCGCAAATCCAAGTGCCGAGCGCGCCGCCAACCCCAAAACTTAAGCTGGCGTATAGGGCTTGACCTTGGCTTCTGTGACTCGCATCGAAATGCCTGTGCACAAATTGAATCGATGCCGCGTGAGTTAAGCCAAAGGTAAAGGCATGCAATAATTGACTAAAACCAAGCCACAATACGCTATCCACCCCAAAGGCGACCAACAACCAACGCAAGCAAGTCATACCGATGCTGACAATCAATAGGGTATTAACACCATAGCGACCGAGTAAACGCGGCGCGAACATAAACATCACGATTTCGGCCATAGCACCAAGGGCGACAAATATCCCCGCTGAAGATTCTGAGTAACCCGCTTGTTTTAAATATAAGACGAAAAAACCGTAGAAAGGCCCTGCGCTCATTTGCAGCAACATCGCCGAGAGTAAGAACCAAATAATTGCCCGATTCCATTGTAATGGCGGCCGCACTTGACTGGTGTCACGCACTAAGCGATTTGCTGGTAATGGCAACGCACTGGCTAACATACCAATAAATAATGAGAAACCAATATAAGGCAGCACTTCAGTGCCCCACAGACCAATCGCAAAGCCCGCACCGACAACCAGACAGATATAACCGACACTGCCCCAACTGCGAATTTGACCGTAGCGGCTGGCATTCTCGCCTAAGGTTTCTAAAGTGATCACTTCAAGCTGGGCAAGGATTGCGTTCCAAAAGAAGGTATAGAGGGCCAGACTCAGCGCCATATACACAAAACCGCCATGGTAGAAGAAACTCAAATACGCCAGAGCGGCGGCTCCCGCGCCCATTTTTATCAGCTCAGCACGCATCCCAGTACGGTCAGCCACTTTGGCCCACACATTCGGGGCAACGATACGCGTCGCCATCAGGATGGCGAGTAAAAAGCCAATTTCTTGAGGATTAAAACCGCGATTTTCGAAGAAGACCCCAAGATAAGGGACCATAGTACCAAGAATAGAAAAGAAGAAAAAATAGCAGGCACAAAGCCAGCGTAATTGCCGGCTTGTGCTGGAAGAAGTTGACATTAACGCATTCCCTTTATCTCATGCCACTTGTTGTATCGTTATCGCATACCATCTATCACATGCGCCTATCTCATACCCCTATTTCATGCGCCTATCGCATACCAAGCACGGGCGTGTGACTGCGTACATCCTGATTTTGCGCTCTGTGTCTTAGCAAGTGATCCATCAACACAATAGCAAGCATAGCTTCGGCAATCGGTACAGCGCGGATCCCAACACAGGGATCGTGACGACCTTTAGTGACAACTTCGGCCATTTCACCCTGCGCCGTCATACTTTGGCCCGGCACACTAATGCTTGATGTGGGTTTTAAGGCAATATGGGCAATGATCGGCTGGCCCGATGAAATTCCACCGAGCACACCGCCCGCATGGTTAGATTCAAAGCCTTGAGGTGACATTAAGTCACGACCTTCGGAGCCCTTTTGAGTCACGACACCAAAACCATCACCAATCTCAACGCCTTTGACGGCATTGATGCCCATCAGCGCGTGGGCAATATCGGCATCCAATCGATCAAATACTGGCTCACCTAAACCCACTGGCACACCTGTCGCGATAACGGAGATTTTCGCGCCAATGGAGTCACCGGATTTTTTCAGCTCACGCATGTATTCATCAAGCGCTTCAAGCTTGCTGGCATCGGGGAAGAAAAAGGCATTTTGCTCAATTTGGTCAAGATCAATAGTCTGCGCACAAATAGGACCTAGCTGGGACATAAACCCATAGATCTCGATACCGTGAACTTGCTTCAAATACTTTTTAGCCACAGCACCCGCCGCAACGCGCATCGCGGTTTCACGGGCAGACGAGCGGCCACCACCACGGTAATCACGCATACCGTACTTTTGCTGGTAGGTATAATCGGCGTGTCCAGGGCGGAATAAATCTTTGATATTAGAGTAATCTTGACTGCGTTGATCGGTATTTTCGATCAAGAGTCCAATTGAGGTACCCGTGGTTTTACCTTCGAAAACGCCGGATAAAATCCGCACTTCGTCTGGCTCACGGCGGGCCGTGGTATATCGGGATGTCCCTGGGCGACGGCGGTCAAGATCATGCTGCATATCGGCTTCAGTTAATTCAAGCCCTGGTGGGCAACCATCAATAATGCAACCCAGTGCAACACCGTGACTCTCACCAAACGTCGTCACTACAAAATTTTGACCAATACTGTTTCCAGACATCCGCTTTGTACACCTTAGGTTATTTTTTCATCGCTCCGTGTCCAGCGACCACTGGACAATTTATTTTCCCGCTGCAAGCCTAACTGGCAGCGGGAAAAGTCTCAACCTAATTTGCTATCTTAGGTTATTCTGCGTCGCGATAAATGCCGAACACTGACTGATTTTCGACCAGTTGATCGCGGGTCAATACAAATACGCCATCGCCGCCATTTTCAAAGTTAATCCAAGTGAATGGCACTTCTGGGAATTGCTCAATCAAATGCACCATAGAATTACCGACTTCAACTACGAGTAAACCCGTTGGCGTGAGGTATTGCGCGGCATTGGCCAGTATGCGTTTGGTTAAATCTAAGCCGTCGCGACCAGAGGCTAAACCGATGGCTGGCTCATGATGATATTCATCTGGCATGTCGCCAATGTCTTCAGCATCCACATAAGGTGGGTTTGAAACAATCAAATCATACTGTGGACCTTCTGGGATTGCCGAGAACAAATCCGATTGCATCGGGAATACTCGGTCCATCACACCTAAGGTTTCGATATTGATTTGCGCCACATCTAATGCATCTTCGCTGATGTCCAGCGCGTCAACTTCGGCGTCTTCAAATTCGTAGGCGCAAGCAATGGCGATACAAGCGCTGCCAGTACATAAATCTAAAATACGCGTTACCGGTTTGCCGTATAACCAAGGGCTAAAACGGTTGGCGATCATTTCAGCAATCGGTGAACGTGGCACTAACACGCGCTCATCAACGTAAAATTCAAGTCCGGCAAAACGCGCTTTGTTGGTCAGATAAGGCACAGGTAGGCGCTCTCTGACACGGCGAATAATCAACTCGACAATTTTATGCTTTTCACTGCTGGTCAAGTTGCTTAAAATCACTTGCTGGCCGATTTCTTCGGGTAAGTGTAAAGCATGGAAAACTAAGGCGATGGCTTCATCCCACGCATTATCAGTACCATGACCATAATACACATTGGCGTCGTTAAAACGGCTCACGGCCCAACGTAACATATCGCCAATAGTGCGTAATTCTGTCACAGCTTCATCTACAAAGATCTTATCCAAAACGTGCTCCCGCTAGTTTGTTCGCGAACATTGTAACTGAACTCTATTCAGAAACCATAGGATTCAATAGAATACCCGCCATGAATAAAGACGACGACAAAGAAGGCTTGGCGATGTTCTCAGCGCTTATCGATGGTATTAAACCCATCACGCAAAATAAGCGACACTTTCGCACGCCCTTAAAAACCAAACAGGAAATAGAACTGAAAGAGCAGCAACTGCATGCTAACAGTTATTTCTCAGATACTTATCAGCCACTACTGCCAGTACAAGGACCGATGCGTTGGTTAGAGGAAGGGGTTGATAGCCTAGAACTCAAACGCCTGCGACGTGGAGATTACCAGCCAGATTTGCTGCTGGATTTGCACGGCTATCGCCAATCGGAAGCCAAACTTGAACTAGCGGCACTGATCCAAGCCTGCGTTAAACAGCAAAGCCTGTGTTGCTGCATTATGCACGGCTACGGCAGTGGCATATTGAAACAACAAGTCCCCATGTGGTTAGTGCAGCATCCTATGGTGAAGGCTTTCCATCAAGCACCTAAAGAATGGGGCGGCGATGCGGCGTTATTAGTGCTGATTGATATTGGTGAGCAGCCGCATAGACGTTAACTCGCTATCGACTTTAAACATTAACGTTTCAGATTTAGAGGTTTAGCGAGTTTTCTACGTTTACCGAAAACAAACGGCCCACATTCAGTGGGCCGTTTCGTTTGTAAAAGGGATATAAATCAAGACTAGCTAATGCTGTGGGGTGCGTGCTGCCACACGATTGAGGCTTGCTCGGCATGTTTATCAATGAGTGTAATGCCCGAAGTGGCAAATAACGGCGGCTCAACGCCAGCAACTAACTCACTGACTAAATAGCCCAATAACGGCATGTGAGCAATCACTAGCACTTTATCCGCCTTGTATAACTCAGCGTAGGCTACAACTAACGCGGCTACATTGGCGGGATCGCCAGAAGGAACAAGATCATCAGCGACTAACCACTTACGCGGCTCAGGAAAATGCTGACTCAGCTCCTGCCAAGTTTGCTGTGCACGTAAGTAAGGACTCACCAAAACAAGATCGAAATCAGTCACACTGCGAGCCAACCAGTTGCTCATCAACACAGTATGGTGCCTTCCAACATCGGTCAGTGTTCTGTCTCTATCAGACTGAGCATTAAATCCGGCGTCACCATGTCTCATCAAAAATAGCTGCATACTTCTCTCGCGACTCTAACTTGTTTTTGTTTTATCCCAATTGTAGCCCTAAAATCCATTTCAACAAACCTTGTAAGACTTAATCTTTAGTCGATAAACACAAGAGATATTTGCTAAAAACCATTAAGACTATCAATATATAACAAGCTATCGTTATCGGAGTGTCTCTTTGCAAGCCTCTCAGTCCATTTATAAAAGTCCAAACGATCACCGCCAGTATCGTTATCTTGTGTTAGATAATGCGCTTAGGGTGTTATTGGTTGAAGATCAAGATGCCAGCCAAGCGGCCGCATCTATGGCTGTAGGCGTGGGTCATTTTGATGATCCCGCAGATAGACCCGGCATGGCGCACTTTTTAGAGCATATGCTCTTTCTTGGTACCGAAAAATTTCCCGACTCAGGCGAGTACCATGCCTTTATCAACCAACATGGCGGCAGCAATAATGCTTGGACGGGCACAGAGCACACTAACTTCTTTTTCACCATCAATGAAGAAGTGTTTGCCGACTCCTTAGACAGATTCAGCCAATTTTTTATTGCACCTAAATTTGACTTAGAACTGGTCGACAGAGAGCGCCAAGCCATTGAATCTGAATTTAGTTTAAAACTGAAAGACGATATTCGCCGTACCTATCAAGTGCTCAAAGAGACAGTTAATCCACTGCATCCTTTCTCAAAATTTTCAGTTGGTAACTTAGTCACCTTAGGCGGAGAGCAAGCACAGGTACGTAGCGAATTACTCGATTTCTATCAAAGCCACTACAGCGCCAACTTAATGACCTTGTGCTTAGTCGCGCCGCTTTCCCTCGACGAATTAGAAGATTTAGCCTGCCATTATTTTAGTGGGATCCAAAACTTGAACTTAGTGAAAAACTATCCTCAAGTGCCGCTGTTTTCAGAAAATGAGCTGTTAACCCAAATTGATATCGTGCCGCTTAAGGAGCAAAAACGCTTAAGCATCAGCTTTAATTTCCCTGGCATTGACCACTACTACAAACGTAAGCCTTTGACTTATATCAGCCATATTTTAGGTAATGAGAGCCATGGCAGCCTGTTGTCCTATCTTAAAGAGCAGGGACTGGTGAATAACTTGTCCGCGGGCGGCGGCGTAAATGGTTATAACTTCAAAGATTACTGTATCGGTTTACAGTTAACCGATAAGGGACTGGCGAATCTTGATGAGATTATCAGCTGCTGTTTTGAGTATATTGAGCTCATCAAAACCCAAGGTTTAGATGAATGGCGTTATTTAGAGCGCGCAAACCTGCTCAAAATGGCATTTCGCTACCAAGAGCAAGTTAAATCACTCGATTTGGCCAGCCACCTCAGCATCAATATGCATCATTATGAAGTCGAAGATTTGGTCTTTGGTGACTATCGAATGGATGGGCTGGATATTCCAGAAACCATAGCCCTACTCGAGCTAATGACGCCCCACAATATGCGTCTGCAGCTTATCGCGCAATCGGTTAAAACGGATCGTAAAGCCAACTGGTATCACACACCCTATAAAGTGCGCCCTATTGCACCTCCGTCCCTCGTTCGTTGGCAAGTGAGCAGTATTCGCCCAGAATTACAATTACCTGCTGCAAACCCATTTATCGTCGCTGACTCCATTCCTCGACCAGATAAGAGCGATGTCGAGGTGCCAGTGATCGTTGCAGAATCGACGGGATACCGTATTTGGCACAAGAAAGACGATGAGTTTAATGTGCCCAAAGGCCACATGTATTTGTCGCTGGACTCAGAGCAGGCAAGTAAAACACCAAAACATGCCGCCCTCACCCGCCTGTATGTTGAAATGCTGCTCGATTATCTGACAGAACCAACCTATCAGGCCGAAGTTGCGGGCTTAAGCTACAATATTTATCCGCATCAAGGTGGCATTACCCTGCATTTATCGGGCTTTACCGGTAATCAAGAAACCCTGTTAGCCTTGTTAATCCACAAAGCCAGAGAGCGTAATTTTACTGAAGAACGTTTTGCCCTGATTAAATCTCAACTACTGCGCAGTTGGCAGAATCTAGCGCAGGCTAAACCTATTTCACAATTGTTTACTAGCCTCACTGTCACGCTACAAAAAAGCAGTTATGAGCCTGCCCGCATGGCTCAAATGCTCGAAGACATAAGCCTTGAAGATTTGCATAACCATGT
The DNA here is from genome assembly GCF_026802235.1 of Shewanella sp. DAU305. Taxonomy (NCBI): domain Bacteria; kingdom Pseudomonadati; phylum Pseudomonadota; class Gammaproteobacteria; order Alteromonadales; family Shewanellaceae; genus Shewanella; species Shewanella sp. DAU305. The sequence continues at coordinate 2,255,310 of NZ_CP113808.1, read as the reverse complement.
ACGCGCCTTTTACGAGAAGATCTATCTTGAAGGATTAGTTTATGGGGATTGGTTAGTCTCTGAAGCGCAAGCTCTCGGTAAACGCTTAGAGCACATTTTATCCTTGGTTTCGACGCCAAGCGCAGAGTCCACCAGAGAATTAGTCAATTTAACGGGTCAAGGCACCTTACTTAGAGAACTTGCAATAGATCATCAAGATAGCGCGATCATTGTGTATTACCAATCCGCAGTAGCAACGCCAGAAAAAATGGCACTGTTTAGCTTACTAAATCACACTATGTCGTCCACCTTCTTCCATGAACTGCGAACTGAAAAACAGTTAGGCTACATGGTTGGCACAGGTTATCTGCCGCTCAATCGCCATCCAGGACTCATTTTTTATATCCAATCACCTACGACTGGACCACTGCATTTATTAGAGGCGATAGATGAGTTTATTGCCGACTTTAATTACGCCGTGATGCAAATCACCAACGAAGAATGGGAAAGCACTAAGGTCGGTCTTATTAGTCAGATCATGGAGCACGATGCGAACCTCAAAACTCGCAGCCAACGATATTGGGTCAGTGTCGGCAACAGAGATTATCAATTTAACCAAAGGGAGCTCGTTGTAGACGAAATCACTAAGCTCACCCGCACTGATTTACTCAAATTCATGATGCGTAAAATGCGCACCAAACACAGTGACCGCTTAGTCTTATTTAGCACGGGTGAACAGCACAGAACCCAAGCGGCGTTGCTGTCAGAAAAGATGATCACAGATCTCAAAACGTTTAAGCAAACGGCAGAGAAGTTTAATTTCTAAACAAAAACACTTTTACACACACATTTGTTCACAAAGTTGGACAAACAAACAAAACCGCTACAAATTGCCCCAACTATAGTTGTATCTATCACGGTTGGGCGTAATACTAATGTAAAACATGGCGAGTCCATGTTCTACCCCTTCTACTGCGGACAATTTTGCTGCATCTACATGCTGTTAAAAGGATTTTTAGCCGCCTCCGCTTTGACAAAGCCCTCACTTTCTGGAAAAGTGATGTAACACAATTGTTTCATGGCATCCTCGGATAATAAGAATAAACACTATGCCTAAAGCACTCTTTAAAATCGTCTTGCTCGCTTTCTTTGGCTTGCATGCATTCGAAGACGTAAACGCATCTCCCTTTTCTGATAAATCTCCAATTATTCTCCAATCACAATCTTTTGGTGTCCCACAAGGACTTTCCCAAAGCACTGTTACGTCTATAGTCCAGGACCATGATGGCTATCTATGGATTGGAACATTTAATGGACTTAATCGATTTGATGGGAAAAACTTTAAGCATTTTTATGCTAATGATGCCAGAACAGGCCTTCCCAGTTCTTTTATCAGAAGTTTACTCATTGATGAACAAGGCGTGTTATATGTTGGAACCGATAGTGGTCTAGTCGTATATGATAAACTGCAAGAATCATTTTCTCATTATGGCCTATCGGTAAATGACTCCCCAGTCTGGAGCCTCAACTCAAGTGATAAGAGTTTAATTGTTGGAACCAACAAAGCAATTATTGATATAAGTAACAAAGAGCAAACTTATGAACTGTCAAAGAAAGGCCTAAGTGAAATTAAAAAAACGATAAAAGTAGGCGACGATTATTATATAAGAGACTATGCAGGTACATTATTTGAACTAAGCGGGAGTGAGTTAAAAGAGATAGCTCGAAAAACAATGGATTTCGAGCAAAAGAATGACACGACAATGCTAATATCATTCAGTGATGGATTATATGAATACGAAGGCAATGAAATAGTAAAAGTCGATAATCGAGCGTTTTCATTACTTACAAAATACAAAAAAAACATATATGGCTTCACAAATGAAAATATTGTTGATATTTCCAACAACACTACTATTGGACTTTTATCTCCAGATAGACCTGACAAAACGTCTTCATTTTTTGCAACCGAAGATATGTTTATATTAGGAAGTATTGATCAAGGCATCACTATTGTTAAAAAAGTAAATAATTTAGTGCAAAAAACCAACTTGACGACAGATAGCACATGGCATCTTACAAAAAATACTAAAGGTTTTCTGGTTTCATCTGACGCTGAAAAAATAAAACTTTTTGATGAAAATCTAAACCTAATAAAAAGTTTCAACACTCATACTCAAGGATACAAATACGCAGTTCTAAGTGACGATGGGCTTTATTTTGGTACTAATACAGGGTTGTTTTTACAGAAAGATGATTCATCCAAGTTGATTAGCAAAAATATAATATCATCACTCTCTATTAATGAAAATAGCTTGACAATTGCTGCTGGCACACCTGACGGTAAAGTTTTAATCATCAAAAATGGTGAAATTACTAACAGCATTGATACAAAAAAGAATGAGCCAATTTTTGACGTAGAGTTAACATCTGACAACCTAATATATATAGCTGGACAAGATGGACTAAAAAAATATGAAAATGGGTTATTAGAAAGCTTAAGCAATGAAATAACTTACAGCATCGAAAAAAGTGATAATGGCATTTACTTTGGAACATCAACATCACTGATGCTTTATAATGATACCAATAAAAAAATTTCGAGAATACTCTCTAACAATAAAGAGATCTACGCCATTGTAGATAATGATGGTTTTATAACAGCCTCATCACTAAGTGAAGTCATTATTTTTGAAAAAAACAGTAAAGTATCTTATATCTTAAAAACATCAAATGGGAGTCAATATGAGTACAACGCTCCCAATGGTATCAATATAAATGGTAACACTCTACTTGCGGGGATTAGTGGGATTAGTCTAGTATCACCTAAAGATGTTGTAAGTTATGTAAAGAAAAGCAAGGTAAATAAAACAGAAATATCAGATTTCTTAGTATTTAATATAGTTCAAAATCAAGAAAGCAACTATCTAGCACAATCAATCGCAGCATCTAATGAAATATCATTGAAATACTCTGACTATCCATTTTCGTTCAACTTTATATCTCCCATGTCAGACGACTCATCAACTAACTACTACTATAGAATGTTCGGTCTTTCTGATATATGGATACCTGCAAATGGAACAAACTCAGCAACATATACAAACCTATCTCCAGGAAATTATACTTTTCAAGTTTATGCTGTTAATTCACTTTCCGGTGAAAAAGCAGCAACAAAAGAGCTTACTGTCATTATAACACCTCCTTGGTGGTCATCATTTCAAGCAAAATCTATTTATGCTGCTATTGTATTATTTATTTCCTACCTTGTGACAAAAGCCATATTACGTCGTAGAGAAACACAAAGACAGATTGTACTCAGTGAAGAACGATTAAAATTATCATTATGGGGAAGTGGTGATGAAATGTGGGACTGGGATATAGAAACTGGCAACATTTTCCGCTCAAATATCTGGGGAGCACTTGAATTTCCCCGTGATGGACACCGTTCTGGTAAATCAGATGAAGAGAGCAATATACATCCAATGGATCAAGAGCGTGTTCGAGAAGCGCTCAATAAGCATTTTTATGGTGAAACAGATCATTTTGAAGCCGCATACCGAGTAAAAGGTAAAGACGACAATTGGGTATGGATCCTAGACCGCGCCAAAATTGTAGAACGTGATGAAAAAGATAATGCCCTGCGAATGACTGGAACGATTAAGAATATTAGTCAATTTAAACAAAAAGAAGAGCAACTAAAACTCTTTGAAAAGGCTATTGAAAATATTTCGGAAGGCATGTTTATCCTCGACAGCGAATACCGTTTTGTCGAAGTTAATGAAGCTTGCTGTAAGATTTCATTACGTAACCGAACTGATTTTATTGGTAACTTACTCACATTTGATTTATATCCTGAAACCTTCTCCACCCAAATCAGGACCATGTTGAAACAACAAGGTCGCTGGGCAAATGAAGTAGAAGCCGCAAGAGGAGATAAAAGTCACTTCCACATGGAGCTCACTATCGATGCTATCTATGATGAGTTAGGCGAATTGTCACACTATGTCGGGGTTTTTTCGGATATTTCGAGACGGAAACAGCAAGAAGAAGAACTTAGAAAACTAACCAATAATGATCTTTTAACCGGACTACCTAATCGCTCCAACTTACAAGTGACCTTAAGTAACTTAGTGAATCGAGAAATAGCTCATGCGCTAATGGTGCTTGACCTTGATAATTTTAAGCGTATTAATGATTCATTAGGTCACCAGATTGGAGATACATTATTAAAGCTCGTTGCTGCCCGCATTAAGTCCTTACTTCCTAAAAATACCAGTATTTACCGTCTAGGCGGAGATGAATTCGCCATTGTATTAGATAAAAACTCAGATATAAGCGCCAGTGCTGCCATCGCTAACCGTATTATCGAAGGGTTAAAACCCGCTTTTGAAGTGAGTAATGAGCAACTAGTCCTAGGATTAAGTATTGGTATAGTGCTATTCCCAGAAGATGAGCAAAGCGAGCAAGCATTACTGAGGAAAGCAGATATTGCCATGTACCATGCTAAGTCAGCGGGAGGTAATTGCTATCAGTTTTATTCAGAGTCATTAAATCAGCATGCGATTAGGCAGTTAGAAATAGAGAATCTTATCCGTGAAGGCTTAAAAGATGATCTATTTGAAGTTTATTATCAGCCTAAGGTTGATCTTAAGCGTGGTAAAATTGCAGGCATGGAGGCTTTGGTCAGATTAAATCATCCAATACATGGTTTGATACCCCCAAATGATTTTATTCCACTTGCTGAGGAAAACGGCTTAATTGTTGAAATTGGTGAAATCGTCTTACGCAAAGCCTGTTTCGCAGCACAGAAATGGCGTGAACAAGGAATATTCAGCGGCAGAGTCGCCGTCAATTTATCGTCACGTCAATTTGCTCTCCCCGATATCCAGCAACGAATAGAGTCAATTTTAAGACTCACCAAACTCCCCGCTTGTCACCTTGAATTAGAAATAACAGAAGGTACTGTCATTAAGCAGCCGGAAACGGCGATTATTGTCATGCAGCAACTGGCTAAAATGGGCGTTAGTTTGGCACTCGATGATTTCGGCACTGGGTACTCGTCCCTTTCATACTTAAAACGTTTCCCGATTCATACTTTAAAAATTGATAAAGCTTTTGTTGACGATATTGATAAGTCTGATCGCGATCTCAAAATGGTCGATTCTATTATCACTATCGCCCATAACATGGGGCTTTCTGTTGTGGGTGAAGGAGTAGAACAGACTGCGCAATTAAACATTTTACGAGCACTTAACTGTGAAGAGATCCAAGGCTATATCTTTAGTAAGGCTATAAAAGAGACCGAGTTTACCCTGCTACTCCAAGAAGACATGATAAAGCCAAACACCCAAAGTAACATTAATTAATCATTTAAATCTCAATTTGATTGCGGTTTACAACATTGGCACAACAAGTGCAGTAGCACTATCAGTGTCAATAATAAATCAATATCAACTACCCTGAGAGAGAATTAGAATGATGAAAGGAATCCTTGCCGCCGTTACTTTATTATCTTCAATTGGTTTTGCAGTAAATACTTATGCACTTGAAGATAACACAAAATTAGAACCAGCAGCTAAGTCAATTACTTCAGAAGAACCTGCAGTTAAACTTGCTCCAGTAGAAGTAGCTGGGCATCCATATGTGAAGTTTAAGCCTTTCGAAATTGCTGGACATCCTTACGTGAAGTTCAAACCTTTCGAAATCGCTGGACATCCTTACGTGAAGTTCAAACCTTTCGAAATCGCTGGACATCCTTACGTGAAGTTCAAACCTTTCGAAATCGCTGGACATCCTTATGTGAAGTTCAAGCCTTTTGAAATCGCAGGGCATCCTTACGTGAAGTTCAAACCTCTCGAAGTCGCAGGACATCCTTACGTTAAATTTATTAACTCTGAAGTTGCATAAAATTAATCAGGTTAGGGAGAGTGACTATGCTAAATTCAATCAAAAAAGCACTCGGTTTATCCAAGCCAGCGCGTAAAAAAGTTAAGTTGCCAGAAGGCATAAACCACCTTGAAGTGATTTCTGCGAAAGGTTGGTGGAATTAATTTAAGTCCTGTAGCCATGAGTCTAACTCGTGCACTGTGATGGAAAATTAGGCTAGAAACAATAAAGGGAGCATTAGCTCCCTTTAGTTTTACATAAGTAAAAAAGTATGAAAATACATAGCATTACATATTGATAGATTAGCTATTTAATATCCCTTCCTCACTACAACGGATTTTCCTCAAGGCTAAATGACTGTGTGTCGTAAAAAGTGGGTAAGCCAGTGGCCCGAGCACAAAACCCAGTAATGCCCAATACGTAACAGAAAGGCCTACGGTAAATGCAGCTAAACCGAAGTACCAAGCCGAGATTAATGCGATACAGATAACTAGCAAGAGCACAAACCACCTCTTTAAAAACAACAAAATCATAAATGTAGAGAAATGAATCCCCATCAAAATGCGGATACTGCTCGCATAGTCTTGCAGATTGGTGCACACGTTAAATACGCCATTTTAACGGCTGGATGAAATGACCACCGCAGACTGCTGAAACGAGCAACACTTATTCATCGCTATGCTCTCAGTACAGGACACCTAGCACTGAGCACTGCTTTCTTCATCAAGGGCTTGGATAATACAAGATCTACAGCTAAATTGTGAACATTTTTTAGGCAAAAACATGCCTTGTGGCAATAAAAAAAGCGGCAATGATCTGCCGCTTTTTTATTCAACCTTAGTTAACTAACACCGAGATTAACTAAGACCTAGATTAACTATGACTTAGATTCACTGAAACTTAGAAAAAGTGCGCGTTTTCTTGAGCCATGGTTTTTAAGCGCTCACAAGGTTCGAATCTGTTACCTAATTGGCTTTGATAACCTTCAAGAATTCGCACTAAGTTCGCAGCACCCAAAGTGTCAATATAGTGGAATGGACCACCGAGGAATGGCGGGAAGCCAATACCGAAAATGGCGCCAATATCACCATCTCTTGGCGATGCGATAATACCGTCTTCTAAACAACGCACCGCTTCGTTGAGCATTTGTACGACACAACGCTCGGCAACCGCTTTTGCGTCTTTATTGGTGCCAGGCTTAATACCTAACACGCCATAAACACTCTCATCGACAGCTTTAGCTTTCTTACTCGATGCGCCGTATTGATAGAAACCTTTACCATTTTTACGGCCTTTACGATCGTCACCCAAAAGCTTGTCAAAAGCCGCTGGCGCTTTAAAACGTTCACCCAATTCTTTTTCGAGGATTGGTGAAATCTTAGCGCCCACGTCGATACCCACTTCGTCGAGTAAAGTAATGGGGCCCACAGGGAAACCAAACTTCACTAAGGCTTTATCCAGATGTTCAACACTTTGGCCTTCAAGTAATAATTGCGCGGCCTCGTTCATGTAGAGCGCAAGAATACGGTTCACGTAGAAACCCGCGCCGTCTTGTACCACTATCGGTGTTTTACCTTGCTTACGGGCAAATGCGACCGTGGTCGCAATGGTTTCTGGCGACGTTTTGGCATGGGCAATCACTTCCACCAGCGGCATTTTTTCTACTGGCGAGAAATAGTGCAGACCAATCACGTTCTCAGGACGTGTCGCCGCCTCGGCGATTTGGCTAATAGGCAAAGATGAGGTGTTTGACGCAAAAATAGTGTGCTCACCACACTCACGCTCAATGTCTTTCACCATTTGATGCTTAAGCGCTAAATCTTCAAATACCGCCTCCACAACGATGTCGGCATCTTTAACGCCTTTATATTCAGTCGTTGTGGTCATCAGTGCCATTAAGTTGTCACGGGCAGCAGGCGTCATATGACGGCGCTTAACCCCTTTATCCAACAGCTTGTAGGCGTAAGCTAATGCATTGCTTAAACCTTTTTCGCTGATGTCTTTGACACGAACGGGGATTTTGGCCTTTGTCGTCGTCACAGATGCGATACCACCGCCCATTAAACCGCCACCTAAGATCACCGCTTTTTTCACTTTACGCGGGCTCGCACCTTCAGCGCCGGTTTCTTTCTTCATTTCTGTGGTCGCGAAAAAAATACTGCGCAGCGCTTCAGATTCTTTCGATACCACTAATTCGGCAAAATGACTGGCTTCGACTTCTAGCCCTTTTTGCATACCCTTAGCAATTCCTTGGCGCACGCAATCAATGATCTTGGCAGGCGCAGGATAATTACCTTGGGTTTTCTTTTCGACTTGTTTAGTCGCTTGATCGAAAATAATGTTACGGCCGAAACTCGTGCCTTCAAGCACTTGATTAACGAGTGACTTTTTAACAGGTTTCGGTGCACGTTTACCCGCAAGCGCCATCTCAACGGCGGTTTGTAACAGAATCGTCTGCGGCACAACATCATTCACTAAGCCCATTTTCAAGGCTTGTTTAGGGCGGATTTGTTTACCGGTCAACATCATATCTAAGGCTGTCGTAATGCCGACTAAACGTGGCAAACGTTGAGTCCCGCCGCCGCCTGGCAATAAGCCAAGTTGGACTTCCGGAACGCCGAGCATAGTCTTGCCATCATCGCTACATACCCTTTGATTACAGGCTAAGGCTAACTCTAAACCACCGCCTAAACAGGCACCGTGGATTGCCGCAACCACAGGAATTTTTAAGGCTTCTAATTCATTAAAAACCACATGCCCTTGCTGGGATAAGGCTTTGGCATCGCCCGCCGTTTTACAGGCATCGAGCATAGAAATATCCGCGCCCGCGACGAAAGAATCTTTTTTGCCTGAGATCAGCACTAAACCGCGAATGCTCGAATCACTCTTGATTTCGGCTAAAATCTCACTTATTTCAGGACCAAACTGCGCTTTTAGGGTGTTCATGCTTTCGCCAGGAACATCCATAGTCAAGATGGCAATGCCGTCGTCGCGGCGGGTTAAATTAAATGTCTTTTCCATGCCGATTACTCCACTTCCACTATCATTGCCACACCCAAACCACCAGCCGCACAGGCTGTTGTTAGGCCAGTTCCACCACCACGGCGCTTAAGCTCACGACACACTTGTGTGATCAAACGGGTTCCCGTTGCAGCAAAAGGATGACCGTAGGCAAGCGAGCCGCCGAGCACGTTAAACTTGCTCATGTCGATTTCACCAATTGCACGGTTACGGCCGAGTTTTTCTTCGGCAAATTTTTTCGAAGCAAACATCTGCATGTTCGCTAATGTCTGCGCCGCAAAAGCTTCGTGCATTTCAATCAGGGTAAGATCTTCTAGCTCCATTCCAGCACGTTTCAGCGCCAGTGGCGTCGCGTAAGAGGGCCCCATCAGCATGTCTTGCCACACATCAATGGCGCTAAAAGCATAGCTCTTAATGTAACCAATTGGTTGATAACCTAAGGCTTTCGCTCGACCTTCGCTCATCAGGATAATCGCTGAGGCACCGTCAGTAAGCGGCGTGCTGTTGGCCGCCGTCACAGTACCATGCTGTTTGTCGAATGCAGGGCGCAACTTAGCGTATGACTCCAGTACCGAGTTTTCGCGGATATTGTTATCGCGATCGATAAACTGTTTATACGGCGGCACATGGGCAACCATCACTTCGTCACGAAGATGGCCCGAAGCCCAAGTTTCACTCGCTAAGGTGTGTGAGCGGTGCGCTAAAGCATCTTGATCGGCGCGGCTAATATTGTAGGTTTTTGCCATTTGCTCAGCGGTTTGTCCCATAGACAAGCCCGTTGAGTACTCGGCTACCGCAGGCGGCACAGGTAATAAATCTTTAATGCCTAAACGACGGAAAATTTGTAGTTTTTGCCCAAAGCTACGGGCTTTATTCAGATCGACTAACGCATGGGCTAATTTTTTCGACACACCGATAGGCAAGACAGAAGAAGAGTCGGCGCCGCCCGCAATACCGATTTCGATATTGCCTGTCATGATAGATTCGGCCACGTTTACGGCAGATTGGAAGCTAGTCGCACAGGCGCGAGTGACACTATAGGCATCGGTCGACACATTCATGCCAGTACCGAGTACGATTTCACGGGCGATGTTAGGTGCAGCGGGCATTTGCACCACTTGTCCATAGACCAGCTGCTCAATCAGCTTAGGGTCAAGTTCAGAACGCGCCAATAACTCATTGACCACCATTTTGCCCATATCGAGCGCCGATACACCGTGGAATGCCGTGGCTTGCTTTGCAAATGGCGTTCTTAAACCCGCTACAATTGCGATACGCTCGCCCTTGGCGTTCGTAACCTGTTGTCTATCACTCATTTGTCACCCTCTTTATGTGCGCAATCGCTGAGAGATTTCAGGCGGCGCTAGCTATTTCCGTGTTTGACCCATTGTTTTACGGCGAAAAACGCCCAATAACAGGTCTGACCATTAAAGTGTGATCTGATTCTAACTTCTTGTCAGCAAGTTTTAAACACCTGTTTGTTTTTTTAACACTAGCCAAACCCTAAGGGAATTCTTTACCATATCCGTTGTCTATAGCCCACACACGCATTTTCAACATAATAAAACGAGTAGCATCATGCCTTTGAGTCGCTTCCATGCATTACGCACTTACCTAAATAAGGTTGTTTTAGGGCAGCCAGTATTGACCGAAAATCTGCTCATTGCCTTAATTGCCAATGGCCACTTATTAGTTGAAGGTCCACCGGGACTGGCTAAGACACGTGCGGTGAAAGCCTTATGTGACGGGGTTGAGGGCGATTTCCACCGCATTCAATTTACCCCAGATCTGCTGCCTGCCGATTTAACCGGCACAGATATTTATCGCTCGCAAACTGGCACCTTCGAGTTTGAAGCCGGACCGATTTTCCACAATTTGATCTTGGCAGACGAAATTAACCGCGCCCCCGCCAAAGTACAATCGGCCTTATTAGAAGCTATGGCCGAAGGTCAAGTCACCGTCGGTAAGCACAGTTATAAGCTGCCACCGCTGTTTTTAGTGATGGCAACCCAAAATCCATTAGAAAACGAAGGCACTTATCCCCTGCCCGAAGCACAGCTTGACCGTTTTTTAATGCACTTGAATCTTGATTACCCGAGCGGCGAGACTGAAATCGAAATTCTGCGCCAATCCCGTAAAGAAGCACTCACCCACGAATTGCCGACCACTGAGCCGATTGCACAAGCCGATGTGTTTGCCGCCCGTGACGAAGCCATGGAAATCTATCTCGCCGAGCCACTCGAAAAATACATAGTCGAAATCGTTATGGCGACCCGCGAGCCTTTGCGTTACAGCGAAGACTTAGCGAAATGGCTTGAGTACGGTGTCAGCCCACGCGCCACTATTTCGTTAGAACGCTGCGCCCGCGCCCGCGCTTGGCTGCACGAGCGAGACTTTGTTTCACCGGAAGACATTCAAGCCGTTGCACCGAATGTGTTAAGACACAGATTATTACTCAGCTATCAGGCACAAGCCGAAGGCGTCAGCCGCGATCAGGTGATCAATCACATCTTGAGTCAAGTAGCAGTACCTTAACGGTGAAGATAAAGGTGAAATAAGATGAGTGACACTGCGCGACTCTCAGCCTCGGCCGATGGCTTGCCGCTGTTTGCCGATGGCTTGCATTTAACCGAGCAAGAGCTGCTGGCGTGCCAAAATATCGCCCGTGCTATGCCCGAGCGTTACAGCCGTGCCCGCGCTAATTTAGCGGGCCATCGCAGCAGCTTAATCAAAGGCCGCGGGATGGAGTTTGCCGAAGTGCGCCACTATCAACAGGGCGACGATGTGCGCACCATTGATTGGCGCGTGACCGCTCGCACGGGCAAAACCCACACTAAGTTATTTGTCGAAGAACGTGAGCGCCCTATTCTGTTGTTAATCGACTTAAGCCAAAGTCTCTATTTTGGCTCAAGTTTATTACTGCAATCGGTGCAAGCAGGGCACCTTGCGACCACCTTAGGTTGGAATGCGATTAATCATGGCGATAGACTCGGCGCCTTGATCGCGTGCGAGTCTGAGCATCTAGAGCTCAAACCCCGCAGCCGTCGTCAGGGCATATTGCAATTGATCTCAGGCCTGCGCCGTGTGCATGAGAATCAACTCAATCATGTTGGCAGTGACCAGCGCGATCCTGATCATATTCTGCGCGCTTGTCAGCGATTACAACGCATCGCCAAACCCGGCTCCTTAGTTTGGATAGTGACAGATGGCAGCCATTTTAGCCCCCAATGTATCGCGCCTCTCACTGAGCTTAAGCGTCATTGCGATGTGGGCGCCTATCTTATTACCGATCCCCTGCGCCAAGGGACACTGCCGTTACCGCACAACTTTAGTTTGCCAGTACGGGATGGGGAGGAGGACTTAGTGCTCACCCGCCACAGTTATCAGGCTTGGCTTGATATACAGCTGCGTCAGCAAAGGGACTTTATCGCCATGATGCAGCAACTGCGCGTGCGCACCCAGCTCATCGATGCGGGTGCTCCCCTAGCCCATCAATTGGAATTATTGCGTTAACTATGGATCCAGCAACAGTGAATTCAGAAATAGTGACACCAGTTATAGCAAATCCACAGGCTGCAGTCCCTATGGCTACAGCGCCAAACCCAGCGCTGGCGGATCTGCAGGATATCATTCATCCCGATCCAATCGGCGCTTGGCCTTGGGCAATCGGTTATTGGTTGGTCCTCGCGCTAGTGATTGCTCTCATCACACTCTTAGTTATCTGGCTAAGAAAACGCGCCCGAGACTTCGCGCCGAAAAAAGCCGCGAAACAGTTGCTTAGTCAGCTTGATAGACAAGCGCCGTCCTATGTCTCTGACGTCAATAGCCTATTAAAGCGTACCGCCATGAGTTATCTCAGCAGAGATGCAATAGCCTCCTTTGATGGTGAAGCTTGGGCGACGTGGCTAGACAGCTATTTACCCGCGCCTAAACGCCAACGTATCGGCCACTTGTTGGCCAAACGTCACCAGCAAACGCCGTTGACCTTAGCTGAAGCCAATGAGTTACATGAACTCGCAAAAGCTTGGTTGGCATCGAAAGCAACACTGAGTGCGCCTGAGCAGAATCTTGTTCAAGCTAAGGGCTACGTTCAAGCGAGTGGCGACGCTCAAGCTAAAAGCCAAGCGCCAATCCAGCCAGCTGACACCAAACAACCGGAGGCACAATGTTAACCATTGCATGGCCTTGGCTATTGATATTACTGCCTTTACCTTTGATTTTTTGGCGCCAACAAACCGTACAAGTGGATGGTGGCCGGCTACAACTCCCCGGAATAAGCCAAACAGGCAAACAAAGCTTAGCGGCCAACACGCGCCAGAGTCGCAAACGCTACTGGCTGATGTGGTGCCTATTAGTGCTCGCTATTGCTCGTCCTCAATGGCTTGGCGAACCGATCGAACTGCCGAGCCAAGGCCGCGATCTGATGATGGCGGTGGATTTATCCGGCAGCATGCAGATTGAAGACATGGTGGTAAATGGTAAAACCGTTGACCGTTTCACTTTAATTCAGCACGTCGTCAGTGACTTTATCGAGCGCCGCAAAGGCGACCGTATCGGTTTAATTCTCTTTGCCGATCACGCCTATTTGCAGGCGCCGCTCACCCAAGACAGACGTTCAGTGGCGCAATTTTTAAAAGAAGCACAAATCGGCTTAGTCGGTAAACAAACCGCCATAGGTGAAGCCATAGGGCTGGCGGTAAAACGTTTCGATAAAATGGACGAGAGTAACAGAGTGTTGATTTTATTGACCGACGGCTCTAACAACGCGGGCAATATTGAGCCGGAGCAAGCGGCGCAAATTGCCGCTAATCGTAAAGTCACTATTTATACTGTCGGTGTCGGTGCCGATGTGATGGAGCGCCGCACACTCTTTGGCCGCGAGCGGGTTAATCCCTCGATGGATCTGGATGAGAACCAACTTAAGCATATCGCCGAAGTCACCCACGGTCGTTATTTCCGCGCCCGCAACAGCCAAGAGCTCGACCAGATTTACCAAGAAATCGATAAACTCGAACCTGTGAGTCGCGATCAATTAAGCTATCGTCCGCAGGCAGATTTGTTCTATTGGCCACTGGCACTGGCGTTACTGACGAGCCTGTGGATTGCCTTAGGTCAATTACCATTCTTTGCAGCGCGCCGCGTTAAACCCTCTGTCGCAACCACTTCACAGGGGAACATTAAATAATGAGCCTACATTTTATTCGCCCAGAATGGCTACTCGCCCTAGTGCCACTGGCTTTAGTGTTGTTGAGTTTATGGCGACAACGCGAGAGCCACAGCGCGTGGAATCGTTATATTGCGCCGCACTTAGCCAAAATATTGGTCACCCAAGGCAGCAAGAAATCCCGCCGTCCGTTGCATTTATTAGCTTTCACTTGGCTGATGGCGACTTTTGCGCTCGCCGGACCTGCCGTGAATAAACAATCCTTACCTGTGTTTGCCGCCGAGCAAGGCCGCGTATTGGTGATGGACATGTCTGTGTCTATGTTCGCTACCGATCTGGCGCCGAACCGTTTAACCCAAGCTAAATTTAGGGCTACGGATCTGCTGCGTAATCTTAAAGAAGGTGAAACAGGTTTAGTCGCCTTTGCCGGCGATGCCTTTACTATCAGCCCGTTAACGCGCGATACCGGCACGCTACTCAATTTATTGCCGACCTTAAGCCCTGAAATCATGCCCGTTCGTGGCTCAAACTTAGCGGCAGGTTTAACCCAAGCTAAAACGCTACTGGCTCAGGGTGGGCATATTCGCGGTGATATTATCGTGATGACAGATGGCATAACTGCTGCCCAATTTGATGACGCTAACTCGGCATTAAGTGGCACGCAATATCGTCTTGCGGTCGTCGCTTTTGGGACCAGCCAAGGCGCGCCAATTCGTCTACCCGATGGACAATTGCAGCGCGACAGCAGCAACGAAGTCGTTGTGGCCAGCACTGACTTTGGCCTGCTGCAAAAACTGGCAGCGGATAATAAAGGCGTGTTAATCCAAAATCGCACCGACGGCAATGATCTGGCCCAATTACAACATTGGTTAAGTGATACGGGCGATGCCAAAGCCACAGATCTTGACGGTGAAACCTGGCAGGATCTTGGACCTTATCTCGCCCTGCTATTACTGCTTCCCGCCCTTTTCAGCTTTAGGCAAGGAATCGTGGCAAGCGTTGGATTTGCCACTCTCATTGGCGGCTTACTGTTCGCGGCCGCGCCTCAGCCTGCCCATGCCAGTGTGTGGGACAATGTGTGGAAAACGCCAGATCAGCAAGCGATGCAGGCCTATCAATCCCAAGATTATGCCAACGCCGCTAAGCAGTTTGAGTCACCCCAATGGCGTGGCAGCGCCCAATATAAGGCCGGTGATTATGAGCAAGCGCTGAAAACCTTCGAGCAAGATAGCTCAGCCCAAGGCCTCTACAATCAAGGCAATGCGCTAATGCAACTCGGTAAACCCGATAAGGCAAAGGAGCGCTATCAAGCTGCACTTGAAAAACAAGCCGATTTTCCTGCGGCAAAGGCCAACCTTGAACTGGCTGAAAAGCAATTGAAAGAGCAGCAAAAGCAGCAAGGTAAAAACGATCAACAGGATAAGAACCAAGATCAACAAGGCGATCAGCAGTCCGGTGATTCCAATTCAGGTGACCAACAATCTGGCGACCAACAATCCGGTAATCAGCAGTCGCAGGATAAACAACAATCTGACCAAGATAGCGCTCAGAAAGATAAGCAAGATCAAGCGGGGCAAGAGCCTCAAGAGCAACAGGACAATGCCAATCCTGAGCAAAGCTCTGAGCAGCAAAAAGCGGATGAGCAACAGTCTGAGCAAGATAAGCAAAATGGCAATGCTCAGGACAAGCAGGATGAAGCTCAGCAAGATCCCGCGAAAGATAAAGCGCAACAGGATCAACAAGCCAAGCAGCAAAATGCCGAGCAGGATGCAAAGGACAATTCACCTGTAGACAATTCACCAGCAGATAATGAGGCGAAGATGCAGGCGCAGGCTAACGCCGATGCCGAGGAGCAAAAATCCGCTGAACAAGCAAAGCAAAGCGTTGGCGCCAAAGAAGCTCCAGAGCAAAATGCGCAAGATAAACAAGAGGCTGCTATGAGTGATTCTGTCGAAGCGCCGCCCACCAATAGCGAACCGCTTCCCGCAGAAATGCAGCGAGCACTGAGGGGAGTGAGTGAAGACCCTCAAGTGTTACTTCGCAACAAAATGCAGTTGGAATATCAGAAACGCCGTCAAAATGGCCAAATATCAAAGGATAACGAACAGTGGTGATCAGACAATTTTTTATCCTGCTACTCCTTGCCATCGGAGTGGCTCATCCCGCCTTTGCACTCAGCAAAATTGAGGCATCGGTCGATCGCAATCCTGTGATGGAGGGCGAATACTTTGTGCTCAATATCAGCGTCGATGATGAAATCGATACCGGTAAGCTAGATACGTCCGCCCTGCTGAAAGACTTTATTGTTGGCCGTACCAGCGTGAGTCGCAGCACACAGATCATGAACTTCGATGCGGTCAAAGAGACTCGCTGGCAAGTGTTGCTCGCGCCAAAACAAAAAGGCCAGTTAACCATTCCAGCCTTTACTATTGATGGCATCAGCTCGGCGCCGATCCCACTCAAAGTGGTCGAAACGGGTAGCCAGCCCGCACAGATGAATAACCTATTTATCGATGCCAAAGTGTCAACTGACGAGGCCTATGTCGGGCAGCTCATTACCTACAAGGTCAAACTCTATCTAGCGGTAGAATTACAAAGGGGCGTATTGAGCGCACCAGTAATCGAAGGCGCGCAGATCAAACAAATCGGCGAAGATAAGGATGGCTCTGAGATAGTCGATGGCCGCCGTTACCGCGTGATTGAACGCACCTATGGCATCATTCCGGACTTACCCGGCCAAGTGAACATCAAAGGCGCAACCTTTGCGGGCGATGTGCTAGTTGAATCCCAACGCCGCGGCGGCATGTTTGGCTTTAATGAAAGCCGCCCAATGCAAGCAGGCGCGCCCTCACTCACAGTGCAAGTGAATCCTGCACCGACAAGTTTCCAAGGCCAATGGCTGGTTGCCGATTTAGTGGTGTTAAAAGAGAACTTCCCTGAGGATATTAAAGAATTTACCGTCGGTAGCCCTATTACTCGCACTATGACTTTATTGGCTTCTAATGCCGATGAAAATAGCCTGCCAGATATAGTGCAAACCCTTCCTAATGAACTGAAGTCATACCCTGAGAAACCTCAGCGGCAAACCTTTGTGCGCGATGCACAAATTGTCTCCCAGTACAGTATTACGTCGGCAATCGTTCCCAGCAAAGCGGGAACATTTACCCTGCCCGAAGTCAAAGTGCCTTGGTGGAATCCGCACCTTAAACGGCAAGAAACCGCGACGCTACCCGCACGCACAATAGTGGTAACAGGCGGTGCCGTCACAGATGCGCCCGCCCAAGCCTCTTGGCAAGCAAATTCAGCGGCCGACAACAATGGCTCCTGGATGATTAAGGTGTTTGCTGCGCTATGGCTGATCACTCTCGTCGCTTGGATCATCACTTTAATCGCTTGGCGCCGCGCCTTAAAAAACCAATCGGCCGCCCCGACTGCCCTTAACGCTTCAATGAGTTCAGCACAATCAGTAAATGTTGCGGGCTTACAGGGATTGGAGCAAGCCTGCGCCAGTGGCGATGTGAGCCGCATTATGTTGCAGTTACAGCGCTACTTCAGCGAGTTACAGCAAGTGCCTATGACACTCGATAAGATTGCAGAGCAGTCACCGCAACTTGCACAGGCGATACAGCAACTGCAAATTGCCGCCTATAGTGCGAAAGCCAATGCCAACAGCCATACTGACAGTGCGAATACTAACAGTGCGGATACTAACAAGCTGACCGTAGAGTGCGCCGCGTTGCTTAACGCGGTTAAGGCCTGTGAGCATAAACATTCAAACCCAAAATCGGCGCCATTAAGCCCACTGAATCCTAAGTAAATTATGGGTTTAATGACAGAGAAGCGAGCTCAACTATGCTAAACATTCAGCCAACAAGCCGAAAAAATAAAAATGTTTGCTAACTGGCGTAAGAAATCCGTCGAGCCCGCGGTCTCTTCTGACATGCTAAGTAAACAACGACGATACAACAGCCTAGTCAAGGCGCTACATGCAGACATCTTCCGTTACGCCTACTGGTTATGCGGCGATAAACACGTGGCTGAAGACATTACCCAAGAAACCTTCTTGCGGGCGTGGCGCTCTTTGGATTCCCTCAAGGATGATAAAGCGGCGAAGGCATGGCTGATCACGATTCTTAGGCGTGAGAATGCACGGCGTTTCGAGCGTAAACAGTTCGATTATTCCGACGTTGAGCAAGATACCTTAGAGGACAATATCTCCAATAGCAGTGAAGAGCAGACCGAGCAATACCTGATCCGTCGGCAAATTGGCAAGCTGGATATCGAATACCGCGAGCCACTCTTACTGCAACTGATTGGTGGCTTTAGTGGCGATGAAATTGCCGAGCTGATGGAGCTCAATCGCAACACCGTAATGACGCGTTTATTTCGGGCGAGGAGCCAATTGAAAGAATTACTTGAGAAGAATGATGTGAGAGGTCAATCCAATGGATGAGCTTAAATTTAGACGTCAAGCTTATGAAGATCCTCATAATCAAGATGCTGATTTTCTGGCGCAAATTAATGCTAAGCCAGAAAACCAAGCCTTAATCAATGAGCTCAAAAACCTTGATGCCAAACTGACAAATGCATTGAAAGTAGAGGTGGCGGACGATCTCGCCGATAAACTTATTTTGCGTCAGCAGTTGCAACAACACCATAAACACCGCCGTCAAACGGGCTTTTTAGTGGCCATGGCGGCCTCGGTGGCATTTGTGGTGGGGATCAGTTTTAGTCTATTGCGTTTAGGGCCAATCGATTTAGCCGAACATGCACTGGCCCATGTCTACCATGAAGGTGTTGCCTTACAGGTGGATCAAAACGTCAACTTTAATCAGGTCAATGCGCAGCTCGCGTCGATGAAAGACTTTGGCAATGCCAAGTTCACCCAACAACCGGGCAAAGTGTATTACACCTCCTATTGCGATTTTCAAGGGGTGAAAAGCCTGCACTTAGTGCTACAGGGTGAGCAAAGCAAGGTCACACTCTTTATCGTGCCACTCGAAAAACGTATGGTGTTAGACAAAACCTTCGCCGATGGCAAATACCAAGGAATGGGCTTTGAAACACCCGATGCGTTTATTTTGCTTATAGGTGAAGATAAAGCAGACCTTAGCTATGTAAAAGACGAAATCAAGAACACCTTTATCTAACCCCATCTTATCTCGGCTATTTTTAAATTAACCTCCGATATTTTCACGCTATCGGAGGTTAGATTTTAATCACACTTTTATCTGCTAATGGGCGATTGTTCAAACATCTGGTAGCATGCTTGCCACTTTTAATAATAACAAGATGGGAAAAGGCAAGATGACGATTGAAACCCCGATTTTAATCACATTTGTTGGTTACTTAGTATTGATGATGGGCATAGGTTTTTGGGCTTACCGTGCTACCGATACTGTTGATGATTATATTTTAGGTGGCCGCAAAATGGGCCCCGCTGTGACCGCACTCAGTGTGGGTGCATCCGATATGTCAGGTTGGCTGTTACTGGGTTTACCCGGCGCAGTTTACTTAGGCGGCTTAGGTGAAGCTTGGATTGGCATAGGATTAATTTTTGGCGCTTGGCTAAACTGGCTATTTGTCGCCAGACGACTGCGTATTTACACTCAACTCGCCGATAACGCCCTCACCTTACCGGATTTCTTCGAGAAACGTTTCCACGATACCCAAGGCTATCTCAAGCTCGTCTCCGCAATCACTATTTTAGTGTTTTTCACTTTCTATGCTTCCTCAGGCATGGTCGGTGGCGCGATTCTGTTTGAAAAAGTTTTTGGTCTCGATTACACAGTGGCGCTGGTGATTGGCTCAGCCATTATAGTCGGTTACACCTTTATTGGTGGCTTCTTTGCAGTGTGTTGGACAGACTTCTTTCAAGGCTGTTTGATGCTTGTCGCCCTCTTAATCGTCCCCTTTGCCGTTTTCTCTCACCCTGAAAGCCACGCCGGAATTGAAACTATCGATCCTGCGATGTTGGCCTTGGTCAGCGACAAAACCACAGTGATAGGCATGTTGTCTTTACTCGCATGGGGTCTTGGCTATTTTGGTCAGCCGCATATTTTGTCGCGCTTTATGGCGATAGGCAGTGCCGATGCCCTGCCCTTATCGCGCCGTATTGCCATGAGCTGGATGGTCTTATCTTTAATTGGCGCATTAGCCACAGGTATTGCCGGTTCTCTGTATTTCGCCAATGCGCCACTGGCGAATTCAGAAACGGTATTTATTCATTTAGCCCAAGCCGCGTTTAACCCTTGGATTGGTGGTCTACTTATTGCGGCCATTTTGTCGGCCATCATGAGCACTATCGATTCACAGTTGCTGGTGTGTTCAAGCGTGATCACAGAAGATTTTTACCGTAAATGGTTACGCCCACAAGCGGATGACCGCGAGTTGATGATGGTCGGTCGCATGGGCGTGCTGGCGATTGCCGTGATCGCAGGCATCATTGCCCTTAATCCTGAAAGCAGTGTATTAAGCCTTGTGAGTTATGCTTGGGCAGGCTTTGGTGCGGCCTTTGGTCCTGTAGTCTTATTATCACTATTTTGGAAGCAATACAGTCGTAATGGCGCCATTGCCACTATTATTGTCGGCGCATTAACAGTCGTGATTTGGAAGCAACTGACGGGGGGTATTTTCGAGTTATACGAAATCCTCCCAGGATTTGTATTCGCCACATTCGCCGGTATTTTGGTGAGCAAATTGTCAGCACCGAGTGAAAATGTAACAGCAGAGTTCGAACAATTTAAGTCTGCACTTTAGTTTCGACACGCTTGTATAACTTAAAAAGCGCACACTTGTGCGCTTTTTACATTTTGTATCCTTTTAAATACTCAACACACAATTACAAACCGTTAACGTCAATTGAAACCTATCGTTAAACCCAAAGCCCTTCATATCAAGCATCTGGCCAGACCATTCAAGCGAACTAAAGTTCAAACTCTGTTTTAAAGATTTTTAATTAACTGAAAATTAACAATTTTCACATCTGGTCGGACTTGTTGAGGGTAGATTCAGTCCATAAGATGCCGAAGACTAATAAATGGATTTAAATACTTTCGGCTGACTAGGACCGAATAAAAATCCAATACTTATAAAAAATAGAGAGAATTATAATGAAAACATTCAACAAGACACTCATTGCCGTTTCTGTCGCATTAGCAAGTACTCAAACCTTAGCTTCAGGTTTTCAACTCAACAGTCAATCAGCCACAGGTATGGGCCGTGCATTTGCTGGTGATGCGGTTATTGCCGATAACGCTTCTGTGTTATCACGTAACCCTGCTGCTATGGCATTATTCGATAAAGATGCGATCTCATTCGGCTTAACTTATGCCGATATTACTGTTGATGTTAAAGACGTTAACTTTGCCGGTGGTGCCGTTGACTTAGGCAGCATCGATGATGCGGGTAGCTCTAAAATTATCCCTAATATTTTCTACATCCACCCAATCGACGATAAGTTCGCCGTCGGTTTTGCCGCTTTCTCTAACTTTGGTACCGGTACCGATGCCAGCTCTCTTTCAAAGAGTTTACCAGCAGGCTCACCAGCACCCTATGATCTGCTTGGCGAAACAGAAGTCACAACGGTTAACTTTAACACCAGCCTTTCATACCGTATTAATGACATGTTCAGTATCGGTGCGGGTGTGGATGCCATCTACGGTGAAGGTCGTTTAACCCGTAACATGGGCACTACACCTTTGGTTGATGTCGACGCTGACGGCTGGGCCTTCGGTGGTATTGTGGGTGCCACTATTGAGTTAGATAAAGATAACCGTTTCGGTATCAGCTATCGTTTCAGCCCAACAGTGAATGTTAAAGGTGATATCAACACGATCAGCACTAAAGATTTATCTGCCGTTGGTTTAGGTTCAAAAACAGCCCTAGCGACCAGCTTTGACAGCTTAGACGTACCACTAGCCGATATTTTCCAAGTTGCAGGTTTCCATCAGCTCACTACTAAGTTTGCAGTGCACTATACAGCGCAGTACACCCAGTGGGGCAACTTTGATCAAATCACCGCTAAAGATGGCGTCGCCACTATTATTCCAGGTCAAGCGGGTGCGGGTACTCAACTGCAAGCTGGCGACGTTGCCCTGAAAGAATACCAATGGAAAGATTCATGGTTATTCAGCCTAGGTGGTACTTATACTATCAACGAACAATTCACCGTTCGTGCAGGTTATATGCATGACCAAGGCGTTGTGGACGAAATTAGCTCAATTTCATTCCCAGACTCTGACCGTAACTGGTATACAGCGGGTATGAGCTACCACATCAACCCACAAAACACCGTTGACTTTGGTATCGCTTATATTAAAGGTGAAAAAGTTCACCTGATCGAAAACAGTGCTATCACAGGTCCTGTTAATGCAATTACTGAATCAAGCGGTATGTACTACTCAGTTCAATACAGCTACCAGTTCTAAGCTAAACGCTTAATCCTAAAAGCCGCATTTTTTGCGGCTTTTTTGTATCTTAAGCATTTATTGCCTAAAGTTAATTCATACTCCTATACACGCAGCTACGGCTATGGCTAAAGTCATTGGACTCGGTGGAATTTTCTTTAAAAGTGCAGATCCCGTTACCTTGGCAACTTGGTATAAAACCCATCTTCAGGTCCCCATTGAAAACTGGGGCGGCGCCGCGTTTTATCACACAGATAAAGCGACACTCGGCTACCATGTTTGGACGCCCTTCGCCCATAGCACTGACTATTTTGCGCCTTCAGATAAGAGCTTTATGTTTAACTTTATCGTTGATGATCTAGCCCAAGCGCTCACACAGGTCGAACAAGGTGGTGGTCAGCTCGTGGGTGGCATTGAAGATTCAGAGTTTGGCCGCTTTGGCTGGTTTATCGATCCCGACGGCAATAAAGTCGAATTATGGCAGCCGAGTGTTATTCCTCCGGAAAAATAGCGCGTCTCAATAAAGCGACATCAAGCTGATATCGCCAACTTGTCTCCCTCAAATATTAAGCGGCATCTATCCCGAATAAACCCAGTGCATGACTTAGGTTTATTGGGTATCTTAGGCTGAGTTTATCTAATCAAGAGATTCTTTTTATGGAAAAAAATAACATCCTTCCTGCCCTGCTGCTGGGCGGTTTCCTTTGTGCTGGGCTTGTGTATGTTGGTCAGACAGCGAGCACAGCGTTATTGCAGATGAAAGCTATGGAACGCACAGTGACAGTCAAGGGCTTAGCGGAAAAAGAAGTCAAAGCCAATGTGGCGATTTGGCCAATCAATTTCACTGAGGTCGATAATAATCTGCCTAAACTCTACGAGACGGTTCAGCAAAAAACCGACCGCGTCGTGGCGTTTTTAAAGGAACAAGGCTTTAGCGATAGCGAAATTACGATTTCATTACCTTCAATTGAAGATCGCCAAGCCCAAGGTTACGTCGACCCCAATGTCAGATACCGTTACTCGGCAAAGGTGAACCTGTCGGTCTATACCCCGCAAATTGATTTAATGCTCAATACCCGTAAGCAGATGATTAGCTTAGTGAAGGAAGGCATAGCGATCGCCAGCCAAGAGTATGATAATCGCACTGAATTCCTGTTTACCGATCTCAATTCAATCAAACCTGTGATGGTGCAAGAAGCTACTCAAAATGCCCGTGAAGTGGCGGAAAAATTTGCTAAGGATTCAGATTCTCGCCTCGGAAAAATTAAAACCGCTAGCCAAGGCCAGTTTACTATTTCGGATCGCGATAACAGCACGCCTTACATTAAACAAATTCGCATTGTGTCCACACTCACCTACTATTTAAATGACTAGATCTTAGGCTTAGTCGGAACTCACTGAAACGATGGGAATAAGGCACTTATGGGCCTTATTCCTAAATTAGGGAAATACACTATATTAAATTTTTCTAATAAATATTGATTGCCTATTGAAAACAACTCCATTAGAATTTACTCATGAATTACATCTGGGATGATATGAATTATGACGTCAATTTCTCGCGTTTTTTTCTTACTGCTGGCGCTTGCCAGTACTCAAGTTCAGGCTGCCTCAGTCGAAACCATCGAAGTCTTAACTAAACCCTACGCCAATTGGGTCACCTTAGATGCCACCATAGAAGCAGTAAAAGCGGCGACTGTGTCAGCGCAAACCTCTGGTCGTATCGTCAAACTCAACTACGATGTTAACGATGTTGTCCCCGAGGGAGCCGCCCTACTAGAGATCACCAGTAAAGAACAAGGCGCTGAGCTCGCAAGCTTTGAGGCCGATTTAGCCAAAGCCAAAGCCTTGAATGTTGAAGCACAGGCGCAATACAAACGTTATAAAGAGTTATTTCCCCAAGGCGCGATTTCTAAGGGCGCGATGGACGAAGCCACCGCCAATGCTAAGGCCACAGAACAAGCCGTAACCGCAGCGCAAGCCCGCGTCATCAAAGCCAGCGAATCCTTAAAATACACTGTGGTATCAGCGCCTTTTAGTGGTGTAGTCACAGAGCGTTTTGTCGAACAGGGTGAAACGGTGAGCCCAGGACAAGCACTACTTTCAGGGTTTTCCGCGAGTCAAATGCGCGCCATTACCCAAGTGCCGCAGCGTTATATCAATCAGTTGAAAAACTCCCCCGAATTCCTCGTCCGTTTAAGTGATGGCCGCGAGTTAATCTCAAAGGATCTCACTATTTTTAGTTTTGCCGATCCCGTCAGCCACAGCTATCAAGTACGCATTAATCTGCCTGAAAATGAAGCTAATCTTCAACCCGGTACTTGGGCAAAAGCTTCCTTTAAAAATGGCGAACGTGAAAAAATTCAACTGCCCACCTCTGCGCTACTCACAATGAACGAACTGAGCAGCGTTTACCTTAAAAAGGGCGAAGAATTTGTACTCACCCAAGTCCGTGTCGCCAATCCCTTAGATGGCGAGGTCGAAGTGCTGGCGGGCCTTAAGTCGGGTGACAAGGTTGCCGTTGATGCCTACCAAGTGTTGCTCAACAAAAAGCAATAAATTCCTTAGCGACTTAAGCTTTGTCGAGGTTGTTTTATGAAACATGCTCCAGTACCACAGACCACACTTGGGATTTCCGGTCGAATTGCCGCCGCCTTCCAAAATAGCGCCATCACGCCGCTATTAGCACTTCTCGGACTCTTGCTTGGCTTATTCGCTATTTTGGTGACGCCAAAGGAAGAAGAGCCGCAAATTGATGTCACCTTTGCCGACGTGTTTATCCCTTTTCCCGGCGCGACACCTACCGAAGTTGAAAACTTAGTCACCTTGCCTGCGGAACAAGTGATCTCAGAAATCAAAGGCATAGATACCCTGTATTCGTTCTCCCAACCCGATGGCGCGCTGATCATCGTCATCTTTAAGGTAGGCGTCGCGCGCAATGATGCCATCGTCAGCCTGTACAACCAGATTTATTCCAATATGGATAAATTGCCAAGAGGCGCAGGGGTGGGCGATCCGCTAATTAAACCCCGCGGCATCGATGATGTGCCCATTGTCAGTTTGACCTTGTGGTCAAAGGATAGACAAGTCTCTGCCGAGCAACTGACCCATGTCGCCCTTGGATTAGAAACCGAAATTAAGCGCATTCCCGGTACCCGCGAAATCTATACCGTAGGTCAGCACGACATGGTGGCCAACATACGTATCGATCCCGCCAAGATGAACAGCTTTAATCTGACCTACGACAAGTTAAGACAGAGTCTAAATGACAATAATATGGTCTCTATGCCTGCATCCTTAGTGCAAGGTAATCAAGAGATTAAAGTTCAGGCTGGGCAATTTTTACAATCCATAGACGATCTCAAACAATTAGTTGTCAGTGTCTATCAAGATAAACAAGGCAAGCATATTCCGATTTATTTGGCGGATATTGCCGAAATCAGCTTGAAGAGTGATATTCCTAAACAGAGCGTTTGGCACGCAGATAAAACCGATATTTATCCCGCCGTCACCATCGCGATTGGTAAACAAGCGGGACAAAATGCCGTCGATATCGCCGACAGTGTGATTGAGCGGATTGCTAAGGTCGACAATGTGTTGATCCCCGCGAATGTCGAAGTCACAGTGTCACGTAACTATGGCGAAACCGCGGCGGATAAATCTAACACCCTTATTTTAAAACTGATTTTTGCCACCAGCGCCGTTGTCGTACTGGTCTTTTTAACCATGGGGGCCCGCGAATCCTTAGTCGTGGGTGTGGCCATTATTATCACGCTGGCGATCACCCTTTTCGCCTCTTGGGCATGGGGATTTACCTTAAACCGCGTGTCCTTGTTTGCCTTGATTTTCTCCATCGGCATCTTGGTCGACGATGCCATAGTCGTGGTCGAAAACATTCACAGGCACATGGCGCTCGGCAAAAAGTCCTTTAGTGATCTTATCCCTGTGGCGGTCGATGAAGTCGGTGGCCCGACGATTCTGGCGACGTTCACTGTTATCGCGGCCTTGCTGCCTATGGCCTTCGTGTCGGGTTTAATGGGACCTTACATGAGCCCAATTCCCATCAACGCCAGTATGGGCATGTTAATTTCTCTAGTGGTTGCCTTTGTCGTCACCCCTTGGCTCAGTCGTAAACTGCTGAAACACAATGACAAGCACGATAGTGCCCAAGCCTCGCACGAGGATGAAGCCGAAACTAAGATGGTGCGTCTCTTCACCCACTTAATTGGCCCTTTCCTGCTGGGGAAAAATGCCCGTAAGGCAAGAGTGGGACTGGCTGCCGGCGTATTTGTGTTGATCGGTATCGCCGTAGCGCTCCCCGTCGGTCAGCTCGTGGTGCTGAAAATGCTGCCCTTCGATAATAAGTCCGAGTTTCAAGTTATGGTGGACATGCCCGAAGGCACTCCCGTAGAGCAAACCCAAAGAGTGCTACAGGATTTGAGTCGCTATCTGACGACAGTCCCTGAAGTCGAGCATGTGCAGTTGTATGCGGGCACTAACGCGCCAATGAACTTTAACGGCTTAGTGCGTCACTACTTCCTGCGTCACAGCCAAGAGCTTGGCGACATTCAAGTTAACTTAGTGGATAAAAAACACCGCAAACGCGACAGCCACACCATAGCGGTATCGGTGCGTGACGATCTGCAGCAAATTGGCGAGCAATATCAAGCCAATATCAAAGTAGTTGAAGTGCCACCTGGACCGCCAGTATGGTCGCCGCTGGTTGCCGAAGTATATGGCCCAAGCCCCGCAATCCGCGAGCAAGCCGCTTACGAGATGCAGGCGCTGTTCCATGAAACCAAAGATGTGGTCGATATCGATATTTTCTTGCCCGCCGCCCAGCAAAAATGGCAGGTGATGATCGACCGCAGTAAAGCCAGCCTGATGGCCGTGCCCTACAGCAATATTGTCGACTTGATTGCCACTTCCGTTGGCGGCAAAGATGTGAGTTATTTACATCAAGCCCAGCAAAAACAACCGATACCGATCCGCCTGCAATTAGACGAAGGCGCGAAAGTCGATTTAGAGCAAGTGCTGAATATGAAGTTACTGAGCCAAACGGGGCAATCTGTGCCTGTGTCTGAGCTGGTAACCATCAAACGCGGCAAAATCGATGCACCGATTATCCATAAGAATATGATCCCTATGATCATGGTCGTCGCCGATATGTCGGGGCCACTGGACAGCCCACTCTACGGCATGTTCGACATGGCGGGCAAAATTGATGGCGCCGATGGCTTAGGGTTTGATCAACATTATATTCACCAACCCACAGGGCTAGACTCGGTCGCCGTGTTGTGGGATGGCGAGTGGAAAATCACCTACGAAACCTTTAGAGACATGGGCATCGCCTATGCGGTCGGCATGATCGCCATTTATCTCTTGGTAGTGGCGCAGTTTAGATCGTATCTCGTGCCGCTCATCATCATGGCGCCCATCCCATTAACTGTGATTGGTGTAATGCCAGGCCATGCCCTGCTCGGAGCGCAATTCACCGCGACGTCCATGATAGGCATGATAGCGCTGGCGGGGATTATTGTGCGTAACTCGATATTATTGGTCGATTTTATCAATCAAGAAACTGCATCCGGCGTGCCCTTTGAGCGGGCAGTGATCCACTCGGGTGCCGTGCGAGCCAAACCCATTATGCTCACCGCATTAGCGGCCATGATTGGGGCGCTGTTTATCCTTGATGATCCGATTTTCAATGGCTTAGCGATCAGTCTGATCTTTGGTATTTTTATCTCGACCATACTGACCTTAGTTGTCATCCCAGTGCTGTACTACACAGCAATGAAAAACCGCATGAATACTGTTCAGATACAAACACAAACACAAAACTAACCACAACAAAGGCAGTCGCCTAGACTGCCTCAAGGAGTAAGGTATGTCATTAGAACGCAGCATTATGGCTTTTGCCGGATTTATGGTGTTACTGTCACTGGTGTTAACCGCCTATGTGCACCACAACTTTCTGTGGCTAACCGCATTTGTTGGCGCTAACCTGTTTCAAAGTGCTTTTACTGGTTTTTGCCCTGCCGCCATGGTTTTACGCAAATTGGGTGTAAAATCAGAGGCTGAAATTGCCAAGCAAAGCTAAGCCACACAAAGTCACTACTTAATAGTTAAGAGTTAAGAGTTAAGATTTAGGTGAGTAAGTACCCGCTTGGCTAATACAAGTGTGCCAAAAAAGTCGTCAAGGAGAGATAAAGTGACCCACAACCTAGTAACCCGGGGCCAAAGCCTAATGCGCTTAGCCCTGTTAAGCCTGCAGTCGCTGGTACTCATGCCACTGCTACTAATGCCCATGATGGCCAGCGCCGCCAACCAAGATCCTGTAATCGCATGGGATAAAATTGCCGCAGGTGCTATGGTGCTCGATGTCAGAACGCCTGAAGAATTTGCCGAAGGTCATCTAGCCAATGCGGTAAATATTCCCTTTGAGCAAGTGGCAGAGGAGTTTGCTAAGCGCGGCATCGCCAAAGATGCCCCTGTTGTCTTGTATTGCCGCAGTGGTCGCCGTAGCAGTATTGCAACCGAAGCCTTAGTCGCTGCAGGATACTCTCAAACCTATAATGGTGGCGGTTATTCCACCTTAGTTGAAGCGCAAAAAACGCCCGCTAAGTAATTCACCGCCATCGACTAGGCTCTAGTGCGCTAGTGCGGGGAAGCAAGTGTAAATCACTTAAGCACTGTCACCTCGCTCTAGTCATTCAAGGTTTAACGGCTAAAAGCGCCCTAAGGCGCTTTTTTATTGTCTAAGTGAATAAGCTTACTTTAAGCAATAGCCTATCAATCAACATTGCTTTATATAAAAAGCTTTTTATCCACCCCAACATTAGACTTCTAAGATAGCGGGTGAATGGCGAGATATTGAAGTATCTTATTAGCGTAAATCGATTCAGATAAAAATTAATAATCGTTTTCGCTGCTACACAAGTAACATCAATGATCCGATGTATGGCAAAAAATTAACTATCTAACATGTTCAAAACGTAGATGACCTTCATTAACGCCAGTCTCACTAAAACCATTGGAAATCAAAGCCCTTTTTGATGCTTCATTTTCCGCTGAAGTATGAGCAATAATGTTTTTTGTTTTCTCAAAAGAGTAAGCATGGGAAACGAGTGTATTAACAATTTCAGTAGCATAGCCACGACGCTGCCACTCAGGTAGCACTGAATAACCAATTTCAACCATCCCATGACTATCTGGAGGTCCAAAATAACCACCAGAGCCAACTAGCGTTCTTTCTCCTGAAACAGGATTAATATCAATTGCATACCAGCCATACCAACCTTTTGCTGCTTCACCGCCATTTTCATAGCAAGCAAGGAAAAACGCCATTGCATCACAATCGTATTCGCCACAAGGCCAAGCATTTGAAACAATTGCATTTAATTTTTCAGCAAGTAACTGTGGTGTTTCAAGCTCTATATGAAGATGATCAGCTGAAGAAGATATCAATACGATCCGCTTAGATGTTATATTTTTTATAATTTTTATTTACTCCAATTTAGGATTTATAGTGCACAGCCTTAAATTCGTGCACTCACTCGCTTAAACCATGCCACAAGAAAAAAACTTAACCTCATGAATTAATTTAACTTACCACCCATCCAATAGACACGCTATTAGGCAAAATGCTTATATGTCAAGTTTTATGAAAATGCTAAAAATTCAAGCTTATATATGCAAATTATTAGAAGTAAAGCGCCACACTAATGGGCGTTATAATAATTTAAATGAATATATTTTTTAGACTGTTCTAACGATGAAAAATAAATAAGATTATTTAAAATTTTTAATTGAAAGTTATCGACATAATTAGCCTCACAAACATAATTGAAGCATGTTCGAGTTCTAAGTGGTAGCTCATATCCTGTAACGCTATTTTGGATAATGTACACTCAGCATTTACCGTTATCAGCCACATCGCATGCTTTCA
Organism: Shewanella sp. DAU305; assembly: GCF_026802235.1. Taxonomy (NCBI): domain Bacteria; kingdom Pseudomonadati; phylum Pseudomonadota; class Gammaproteobacteria; order Alteromonadales; family Shewanellaceae; genus Shewanella; species Shewanella sp. DAU305. The sequence continues at coordinate 2,224,901 of NZ_CP113808.1, read as the reverse complement.
CTTCTCGTTTTGCCGCTCACATTCCCCTTCAAAAAACACCTCAATAAATTAGCGTGAATGGCTTAGCCGTCGTCAATGAATTGGCAACCGCCACTCCCTTGACAGGGTTTTGCAACAATTTCGCATAATCAATCACTTGATGAAATCTCATTATTATCCTTAAACTTTAAAGTTCAATTTAGTTATTTGTAATCGCTAAAAAATATATGCATAAATTTCAATACGATGAAAACCAACAAATCAATATAAAGTACTCATATTGACCGTAAATTCGCATTCGCTTATTCATTTTTACCACATAAAAAAACAAAAACTTGAATAGAATTTGGTTACAACTCGTTACACATTGAATTTATATTCACATCAACTGATTATAAAACCTGGTTTTTTTACAAGCGGCCATACCATTAACAATTGGTTTACAAATACTTTAGTCGCAGATAGATTCACTAACCGAGTAGCATCTGAGTCGTAGTTATTCTTATGAAACATAAAATAATAATGATTAACACTAAATTGACCATGGAAGAAGAACATGACAATCAACAGAACCACTAAAATAGCGTTAAGCCTTTCAAGCTTAGCTATTGCGATCTCAGCCGGTGTACAAGCAGCACCACAAGCCCCAGGTTTTGCCGCAGCATTACAAGCACAAACCTCTCCACTGCCAAAGCGTTACATTGTGAAATTTAAAAACGCCGATGCAGCGGCCATTATGTCGGCCAGCAATGTGCAATCAATGAGTGATCAACAATCAAGTGACGCGACAACTGATGCGCTGCCAAGCACGATGAATTATCAGCCACAAATGGCGGAAATCAGTGCCCAGCACACTGCATTGAATAAAGTGCAAGCGAAGGAAATGAAGCGTATCGGCCGCAGTAACAGCTACTCGGTCAAACTCGATGCTAACGGCATCAATACCTTAAAAAAACGTGCCGATGTGGAATATGTTGAAGAAGACATGCCGCGTCACTTTCTGAGTGAAAGCACGCCTTGGGGCCAAACCTTTGTGGGGGCGACTCAGTTAAGCGATAGCCAAGCGGGCAACCGCACGATTTGTATTATCGATTCTGGTTACGACCGTAGCCACAGCGAATTAGGAGGCAATAATGTAACGGGTACCAATAACTCAGGTACAGGCAACTGGTTTGAGCCGGGCAACAACAACGCCCACGGTACTCACGTTGCGGGCACGATTGCGGCGATTGCTAACAATGACGGCGTGATCGGCGTAATGCCAAATCAAACTGCCAATATTCATGTCGTAAAAGTGTTTAACGAATCGGGCTGGGGTTACTCTTCATCCTTAGTGGCCGCAGTAGATACTTGTGTTGCCAACGGCGCTAACGTTGTCACTATGAGTTTAGGTGGCGCGGGTTCCAGCACCACTGAGCGTAACGCTCTAGCTGCACATTATAACAATGGTGTGCTCTTGATTGCCGCAGCGGGTAACGCGGGTGACAGCACTCACAGCTACCCTGCATCTTACGATGGCGTGATGTCTGTTGCCTCTGTGGATAATCATAAAGACCACTCGGCATTTTCCCAATACACCAACCAAGTGGAAATATCTGGCCCAGGTGAAGCGATTCTGTCGACGGTTACCCGTGGCGAAGGCCGTTTAGCCGATATCACTATCGGTGGTCAGTCTTACTTTGATTCAGGTGTCGTGCCACATAATCGCCTCATTTCATCGGGCGGCAGCTATGTACCTGCGCCATACAATGGCACAGCGACAGCCACACTTGCCGAATGTAGCGTCAGCGGAACTAGCTTCAACTGCGGCAACATGACCAATAAAATCTGTTTAGTGGAACGTGTTGGCAATCAAGGCACAAGTTACCCTGAAATCAATGCGGCTAAAGCCTGTAAAAATGCTGGTGCCAGTGCGGCGATTGTTTACAGTAACGCGGCATTACCGGGCTTACAAAACCCCTTCCTTGTCGATGCTAACAGTGAAATCAATATGGTTTCCGTGTCTGTGGATCGCGCAACAGGTTTAGCACTACGTAATCAATTGGGCGCGACAGCAACAGTCAGCAACCAAGGTAATAAAGATTACGAGTACTACAACGGTACTTCGATGGCGACGCCACATGTGTCAGGTGTTGCAACCTTAGTCTGGAGCTATCACCCTGAGTGTAGCGCGGCGCAAGTTCGTAACGCATTGAAAATGACCGCAGAAGATCTTGGTACTGCGGGTCGTGACAACTACTATGGCTATGGTTTAGTCAATGCAGTTGCCGCGAAAACCTTCTTAGATGCCTCTTGTTCTGGCCCAACGGGTCCAGTTGATCCAACACCAACCGATGGCGTGTTAGTTAACGGTGTGGCTAAAACAGGCTTAGGCGGCGCAGCGAGTGAAGAACTGCACTTCTCCTTTGACGTACCACAAGGTGCAACTAACTTAGGCTTTGTAATGAACGGTGGTACAGGTGATGCGGACTTGTATGTGCAATATGGTGCAGCGCCAACTACAGCTAACTATGATTGCCGTCCGTATAAAAGTGGCAATAGCGAGTCTTGCCCAATCACCAATATCCAATCAGGCACTTACTACGCCATGCTGAAAGGCTACTCTGCCTTCACTGGTGTGTCGTTAACAGCAAGCTACACAGCATCTAGCGGCGGAACGCCACCGACTACGCCAGCAAGCTATAGCAACACTGATAACTACAACATCCCAGATAACAAAGCTGCTGGGATCACGAGCCCAATCACAGTCACTCGCACTGGTGATTCAGGCACTGTGACTGCGGTAGTGAACATAGTCCACCCTTATATTGGTGACTTAAAAGTACAGCTGATCAGCCCTTCTGGTAAAACAGTTACATTGCATAGCAACACAGGTTCAGGTGCTGCCAATATCAACAAGAGCTATACCGCTGATATGACGGGTGCTAATTCGAACGGCGTATGGAAGTTAAAAGCCGTAGACAGTGGCCGTGGTGATGTGGGTTATATCGATAGCTGGGAGCTGAGCTTCCAATAAATCCAAATCGATACGCTTACTGAGAAATGAAAGTAATAAATGAAAAGAGCCTGCAATCGCAGGCTCTTTTTTTACAAGACATGTTATGCAATATCTTTGAGGATTTCAGGTTCGATCAACACGCTGGTCTCATTATCCGATAGCCAAATTTGGCCTTCGCTGATAGAAACCTGCAATGCCATATTGCGCCCAACAAAGGCTTCCATCGCCGTGACCGACTCTTCGGCAATATTCCACACGGTTAAATTCTGGTAACGCTCTAACGCCTGCTGATTCTGTTTCCACCAAATGGGTACACTGCGGCCACCATAGGTAAATAACTGCACAACTTTGGCACGACCACTGGCCTTTCGCAGCCATTTCTCATCGGCCTGACCAAACTCAACCCACAGATCAATTTCGCCTGATAAGGTTTTGTCCCACAGCTCTGGCTCGTCATCGACGCACAAACCTTTACTGAAACTTAAGGTTTCGCTGGCATTCACAATAAACGCCAGTAAACGCACCATCATGCGGCCATCGGTTTCGGAAGGATGCTGGGCAAGCGTCAATTGATGGTCTTGGTAATAATTCCGATCCATATCGGCTATCTGTAAATTGACCTTAAACACGGTCGCTTTGAGGGCCATAGTCATCCTAAATGCAGAGTGAAATCCTGAAACAGCGAAATCCTAAAATAAGGCTGCCGAGTCTACCTGAGACTCGGCATTAGCTCAAACGAACAATAGGATACGTCCATCAAATCGAACAGAAAGTGCAATCGGACAGAAGTCAGAATCGATAAGAGGTTAAATCGCGCCGGGTCGCAAATGCTTAGCCATGGGGAAATGCGCCTTCAACAGACTGATTTTTTGCGTGTCAGCCACCAGCAACATGCGAGTGCCCTGCTCGTACTGCTGACTCAATTCACTGAGTGCGGGTAACTCACCACGATTAGCGTCTCGACGCACTAATTCTGCCAATTCGTCGCTCAAATCGCCTTGGCTATAGATCCAATCGAGGCGCTGCAGTAACGGCATGGCGGCGAGCGGCAGTAAGTCGACAGAGGCTGAATCATCCAGCAAAAGGATTTCGCCGCGGCTAACTAAATTATTAAACGCATTATGGTAATGCTCGGCGGTACGACTATCGAAACGGTCGCCATTGGTATCGAAAAAACGTTCCCAAAATAAACGGCGTTTCGAGGTTGAATCGAGCTTGTCTTGCACTTCGACGCGTCTATCGGCGACAAAGTCGAATAAAGGCTTGAGTGATTGCGGTAGGCTGGATTCTAAGCGCGAGCGAATCGTGCGTGCAAATACCGGTGCCGCGCCCGCAGTGCTGATCGCCACTACTAAACGGCCTCTATCGACAATCGAAGGGGTAATAAAACGGCAAAATGCCGGATTATCAACGGCATTAACCCAAATACCGCGCGCGGTGGCTAGAGTCGCCAACTCGGCATTAAGACTATCGTTTGCCGTGGCTAAATACACCAGATCATAATTTTTAATATCGGCGTGGACCACTTCACGCTGGGATAGCAGAATACGCCCCGTATCGGCATAACGCTGCACTTCAGGATTCACTTCAGGGGCTATCACGTGAATACTGGCTTCGGTACGTGTCAGCAGCGCCAGCTTACGGCTTGCCACATCACCCGCCCCCACCAGCAAAACATTTAAGTGAACCGTATCGACAAACAAGGGGAAATATTGCATTAAATGAGATCCTGAACGCTTAATCCTGCACGACTGGCAGTTGACGCTGTACCCAGCCTTTATAGCCACCAATCAAAGAGGCAACGCGGGTGTAACCCATGAGTTGCAGATTAAATGCAGCCAAAGCTGAGCGCGCGCCACCTGCGCAATAGAGTAATATGGGGGTATGTTTATCGGGGAAACGTGCTTCGATATCACGCTCTAAAATACCCCGACTTAAATGTTTTGCTTGGGGTAAATGATCCTGCAGCCACTCGCGATCCTCACGCACATCCACAAGGTGCCAGCTGTCATCGGCCTGATAGGCTTCAATGGTCACTTCGGTGATGTTAGGCAGAATTGCGTCAACAAGGGCGGAAAAAGCACTGGGATGCGGCATCACTGACTCCTAGATAAGATATTGAATGACATGATGAATGTCAGCTTATCAGCAAAGTGTAATCTTCTCATCCAGTAGACGCAATCTTTCAGCCACAGCACAAAGCGGAAGTGATTGCCTATCCAAGGCTAGTTGTGGCTTTCGCTGCGCTCAGAGCTGCATTGCCAGCACAGCTCAAAACTGCCTTCATTGGTTTCATGGCACTGCACACATTGCCATTGTGGACTTTCGACATCCAGCGCATTCAGCTGCACTTGCGCCGACGCATGTTGGGACTCGCCCACCCACAACTCGACGTTTTGCATCCCTGTCGGAAGCTCACCAATCCCGCCCAATAGCGCTTCACCTCTGAGCTCAACATGAATACCACAGGCCTCTAATAAACCTTTCCATGTGTGGGCTTGCAATAAATTACCACCAGCAACTAACACTTTACGTTCTTCCATGCGACATCCTACGGCTACAACTCTCTGGAATATGGGTTGCCGACATCCTACTGCTAAATAGCCGAGCCTGTCGAGCGCTGATTTTTACACCAGTTGTTAATTTAATTAACATTCCAGTTTTTACAGCATAACTGACTATAACTTTGTGAGTTTGCTAGCAGAATGTCAGATCTATCTCAAATTCGAGCTAAAAAAAAGCCACCTCGTCGGTGGCTTTTTAACTCGAATGTAACCTTTAAGGCATCATAGGAGGCTGGTCTGCGCCTTCTTTCTCAATCTCAACTGGCATCATGTGTTCACGATTGATACCCAGTTTAATTGCTAAGAAGCTCGCTACATAGATAGATGAATACGTACCGACAAAAATACCCATCAGCAATGCAGTCGCAAAGCCATGGATCATAGTGCCGCCCTTTAGGAACAAGGCCACGACCACCACTAAGGTTGTACCTGTGGTGATGATTGTACGGCTCATGGTTTGAGTAATTGAAGTATTCACCACTTCTTCAGGGTCGCTTTTACGCATCTTAAGGAAGTTTTCACGGATACGGTCAAATACCACGATAGTATCGTTGAGTGAGTAACCCACAACCGTCAATAGACCCGCCAGAACGGTCAAGTCGAATTCCAATTGGAATACCGAAAACACACCTAAAGTCACGATCACGTCGTGCGCCAATGCTGCCACTGAACCAAACGCTAGGCGCCATTCGAAACGGAATGACACATAGATCATGATACAGATAAGCGCGACTAATACTGCTAAAGCGCCTTGCTCAGCCAGTTCTTTACCCACTTGTGGGCCAACGAACTCAACACGCTTCTGCTGAACCTGTGGATCAACTTTCTGCGCAGCTTCCATGACAGACTTAACTTGCACGTCACTCTTAACGCCTTCTTTCACCTGTAAACGTACTAATACGTCACGGCTAGAACCGAAGTTTTGCACAATGGCGCCTTCAGAATCAGGCGTCGTCAGTTGCACCCGCAGGGCGTTTAAATCGACCGGATTAGTGAACTCCATTTCAACGACGGTACCGCCAGTGAAATCAAGCCCCCAGTTGATGCCATTGGTCGCTAGCGAAACCAGCGAGCCCAGCACCAATACAGCCGACATAATACTGATAGGCAGTGCATGACGGAGGAAGTTTACCGTATGTTTTAAAGATAAAATTTCAAGCATTGTCACTTCCCCTTAGATAGACAGAGTCTTCACGCGCTTACCACCCCAAATCGCGTTAACGATTGAGCGAGTACCCACGATTGCGGTAAACATGGAAGTCGCAATACCTATCATCAAGGTCACCGCGAAGCCTTTAACAGCGCCTGTACCTACGGCAAACAGAATAAGCGCCGTTAGGAAAGTGGTGATGTTCGCATCGGCGATGGTGGAGAATGCGTTGCCATAACCTTCATGGATGGCCTGCTGGACGCTACGGCCCGCACGTAATTCTTCACGGATACGCTCATAGATCAGCACGTTACCGTCAACCGCCATACCCACAGTCAACACCATACCGGCAATACCCGGTAGGGTTAACACTGCGCCAGGGATCATAGACATTACGCCTACTACCATGACTAAGTTTGCGGTTAACGCTATGTTGGCGATAAGACCAAAGCCACGGTAGTAAACCAGCATAAAGAGTAAGACAACCGCCATACCCCAAACCATAGCTTGTACACCGTTTTGAATGTTTTCAGCACCTAAGCTTGGACCAATGGTACGTTCTTCAACAATCGACACTGGGGCAATCAAGGCACCAGCACGCAGTAATAGCGCGAGGTTTTGTGCTTCACCATGGCTTAAGCCAGTGATCACAAAGTTACGGCCTAAACGCGCTTGAATGGTCGCAACAGAAATCACTTCTTGGATTTTCTGCATCTTAACGCTGCCGTCGGCATTGCGCTCACCACTGTCTTTATATTCGATGAACAATGTCGCCATAGGCTTGCCTATGTTGTCTTTGGTCACGTCAGAGAAAATGGTGCCGCCTTTCGCATCAAGGTTGATGCTAACCTGTGGACGACTGTACTGGTCAAAGCTAGGTTGTGCACCCGTGATATGATCACCGGTCAACATAACTTCTTTCTTCAATATCACAGTGCCACCTTCGCGGCGCTGGTACACTTCAGAACCCGCTGGTAAACGGCCAGATTGCGCAGCATTAGGATCAGCTTTGTCATCGACCATGTGGAATTCAATCGATGCGGTTGCACCTAAGATTTCCTTGGCGCGAGCGGTATCTTGCACACCTGGCAGTTCAACGATAATGCGCTCGGCGCCTTGACGTTGTACTACAGGCTCAGCCACACCTAACTCGTTTACACGGTTACGAATGGTCGTAATGTTTTGTTGCAGTGCTTCTTCTTTAATCTGCTTAAGGTACACGTCACTCATCACAGCTTGCAGGGCAAAATCTTCGCCACGGCTAGCATCAGTGAACACCATATCTTTACTGCGAGACTTAAGGAAACGCTCGGCACTCGCGAGACTTTCAGCATCACGGAACTTGATTTCGATACCTGTGGTATTGCTACGAATACCAGCATAACGAATTTTCTCTTCGCGCAGTTGCGAACGGAAATCGGCAACTTTAGCCTCTTCCATCTTGCGAATCGCTTCGCCCATGTCCACTTCCATTAAGAAATGCACACCGCCGCGAAGGTCGAGACCGAGTTTCATTGGGCTGCCGCCCATAGACTCGAGCCATTTAGGCGTCGCTGGGGCTAAGTTGAGCGCCACAGTGAACTTGTCGCCTAAGCTGTCAGCAATTAATTCTTTCGCCAGTAGCTGTTGATCCGCATTTTGCACACGGACCAACAACTGACCTTTTTCAAGCTCAGAGCGCTTTACCGCAATGCCCTTACTGGCTAACAGCTCGTTCACACTGGCTTGGGTTGATGCCGTGACTTCAGCACCTCGAGTCGCCACCACTTGCACCGCGTGATCTTCACCAAAAAGGTTCGGTACGGCATAGAAACAACCTATGGCGATGACGAGCATCACCATAATGTTTTTCCACATTGGGTATTTATTTAACACGCCTGAGCCCTCTTGGCTTACAACGACTGGATAGAGCCCTTAGGCAATACAGCTGCAATATAGTCTTTTTTGATCGTGATTTGAGTCGTGTCGTTTAAGCTCAGTAACACGTAATCGCTTTCGTCGCTGATTTTTGCAATCTTGCCTAAAATCCCGCCACTGGTCAGCACTTCGTCGCCTTTGCTGATTGATGACATCAAGTTTTTGTGCTCTTTAACGCGTTTTGATTGCGGACGGAAAATCATGAAATAGAAAATCAGGCCAAAAATTGCCAGCATGAAAATCAATTCCATCGTGCCGCCACCTTGTGGTGCGCCGGCAGCGCTTGCGTATGCATTTGAAATAAACATAGTTTTCTCTTCTTATTAGCAAAAAATCAATCGACTAACTCTGGTACTTCGCGACCTTGACTGGTATAGAAGTCCGCCACAAAGGCGTCTAATGTACCCGTCTCAATCGCACCGCGCAAACCTTCCATTAACATTTGATAGTATCTCAAGTTGTGAATGGTGTTTAAACGCGCACCCAGAATCTCATTACAACGATCTAAGTGGTAAAGGTACGCCCGTGAATAATTTTTACAGGTATAACAATCACACTTAGTATCAAGTGGTGACGTGTCATCTCTATGACGCGCATTGCGTATTTTGATCACACCTTCACTCGTAAACAGATGACCGTTGCGGGCATTACGGGTTGGCATCACACAGTCAAACATGTCAACACCACGACGTACACCTTCAACTAAATCTTCTGGTTTACCGACCCCCATCAGATAGCGAGGCTTGTCTGCAGGAATTTGCGGGCAAATATGCTCAAGAATGCGATGCATATCTGCTTTAGGCTCACCTACGGCCAAACCACCGACGGCATAACCGTCGAAACCAATATCGACTAAGCCTTTTAAGCTTTCGTCGCGTAAATCTTCATACACCCCGCCCTGAATAATACCGAACAGAGAGTTAGGGTTCTCTAAACGGTCAAATTCATCACGTGAACGTCTCGCCCAACGCAGAGACATCTGCATTGACTTGCGCGCTTCGTCTTCGGTTGCGGGATATGGCGTACATTCGTCAAAAATCATCACCACATCACTGCCCAATGCATCTTGGATTTGCATTGATTTTTCAGGATCTAAGAAGATTTTCTCGCCATTGATTGGCGAACGGAAATGCACACCTTCTTCGGTGATCTTACGGATATCGCCAAGACTGAATACTTGGAAACCACCCGAGTCAGTTAAAATAGGACGCTGCCAGTTCATAAAATCATGCAAGTCACCGTGCTTACGCATGATTTCTTCGCCTGGGCGCAACCATAAATGGAAAGTGTTACCGAGCAGAATGTCTGCGCCTGTAGCACGCACTTCTTCTGGCGTCATACCTTTAACTGTGCCGTAGGTTCCCACTGGCATAAATGCTGGGGTTTCTACAGTGCCACGGTCAAAAATCAACCGACCACGGCGCGCACGGCCGTCGGTAGTATCTAATTCAAATTTCATAATTCACCTCGCCAGATAAACAGTCTGACTACATTTTTAATGGCTAATGCCATTTTGATTAACAATAGAGATGGGGACAGCGTTAAAAGGTTCAACCTTTTGACGAAAAAAAGTTGCCGCCCATACTCACTTTGGGCGGCTATTTTAAAACAAAATCTTGGTCTAGTGGGCTTTTTTCGTCACAAACATGGCATCGCCATAGCTAAAGAAGCGATATTTTTGCGCGATAGCATGTTGATACGCCGCCATAACATGATCAAAACCCGCAAATGCACTGACTAACATGATGAGGGTCGATTCAGGGAGATGGAAGTTCGTCACCATGGCATCGACCACTTGGAATTGATAGCCGGGATAAATAAAGATGTCGGTATCACCGCTAAAGGCTTTGAGTTCACCTTGGCTGGCGCGCGCCGCACTTTCTAAGGAACGTACAGATGTTGTACCAACAGCCACGACACGTTTACCCGCCGCTTTGGTTTGCACGATTAAATCGACCACATCCTGCGGCACGTTGGCCCACTCAGAATGCATCTTGTGCTCAAGAATGGTATCAACACGCACCGGTTGAAACGTTCCCGCGCCCACATGCAAAGTCACAAATGCGATATTCACACCCTTGGCTTTTAATGCATCGAGCATGGCATCGTCAAAATGTAATCCAGCCGTTGGCGCGGCAACGGCGCCTGGGTTTTGGTTATACACAGTTTGATAGCGCTCTTTGTCAGCATCTTCATCGGGTCTGTCGATATAAGGCGGTAGCGGCATGTGCCCTACGGCTTCGAGCACCTCTAGAATGGTCAACTCGGATAACAGCTCAAGTTCAAACAAAGTATCGTGACGGGCGACCATCTTCATTTGATAGCCACCGTCGAGCAGAATGAACGAATCGACTTTTGGGGATTTAGAGCTGCGAACATGGGCGAGGATGCGCTTATCATCGAGCATACGCTCAACTAAAATCTCTAACTTGCCGCCGCTGGCCTTTTGGCCAAACATACGCGCGGGGATCACTCGGGTATTGTTGAACACCATTAAATCGCCGGGATTAATCATCCCCAGCAGATCGGTAAACTGTTTGTCGCCTAACGCGCCAGAATTGCCGTCTAAGGTTAACAGACGTGATGCATTACGCTGCGCCATAGGATAACGAGCGATCAGCTCATCGGGGAGATCGAAAGAAAAGTCTGCAACGCGCATGATAGGCCTCTAGGTAGCTTAGAACGGCGGCTAGTCTATGGTTAGAGGCCAAGAATATCAAGATTACTTATTGCCAGCGTCCACTTCTTGCTCTGGATCCACAGGATTGACGCCATCTTGGGGCTGATTGTCATTGGCATCGAATTTAAGCCGCGAACGGCTGAAATCATCCATGCTAAAGCGGTGTTGTTCAAAGGGGATTTCTACCAGCACTTTTTTGCGCTTCGGCTGCTCGTCTCTACCAAGCATTTTGGTGAACCAGTTCCACATCATCCATGATCCTAAAAAAGGTTATTGATTTTATTTCACTTTCTCTCATATTGATGGCTAGAACAGCGTTAACGCTGACGAGGATTATTCGCGATGAACAAACACCCGCAATCAATAAAAAGTGAAAAAATACTGCATTTTTGGCTTCCGCGCTTTCCTAAGCGCGCTTGTGCATGATACCGTGAACCGACGTGGTTAACCAAGCGCAAAATAATGAACTTTCTTACACACTTACATCTCGCCGACATCAGTAAAACACACCTTGCCGCCAATGTGGCGGGTAACTATATTCAAGCGCCAGTTGCACAAGCTCCAGCTGAGTTACGCCAAGCGTTATGGCTAAACCAAGAGATTAATACCCTCTGCGCCAGCCACGAACTCACGATTGAATTAATGGAAGCTTTCCCTGCGCCCTTAAGAAGCATAGCAGCAGAACTCATGGCTGTAAGTTTCGATCACTATTTAGCTTACTATTGGGAAGAATATCATCACCAACCCTTGGATGAATTCAGCAGCAAGGCCTATGACGCGTTAGATACTTTCGCCGCCCAAGGTATAGATCAGTTCCATCCAGAGGCACTATTAAAACTCTTGCCCACAATGCGCAGCGCTGATTGGCTAGGCAGCTACACCACGGAAAAAGGCTTACAACACGCCTTAGCACAAGTGGCAAAACAGCATCCGCAAGCTGCACTGTTTAAAGATGCCCACAAAGTCGTCAATAAAATGCAGATAGAAATCGAAACCGCGTTCCGCACTTTTTATCCGCAGCTGATGGCTTATACCCGTATTTGGAGCCGTAAGACGCCTGCAGAATATTTGCCCTCCCCCCTCTCGCAATAAGCGAGCATGAGATTATGCTGTGTGCCTGCGTAAATTTTGCTAGTATGGCCGCGCAAAAATGAGGACAAAATGCAAATATTTGATTACCAGCCCCCAGCAGTTCCTTGGTTAGACATCCGCTATAAAGATAGAGATCTGATTATCATCAATAAACCCTCGGGCTTATTGTCGAATCCGGGTCGAGCGGCTCACACCTTCGATTGCGCGTTAACCCGCTTACAAACCCTTTATCCAGAAACGATTTTAGTGCATCGGCTCGACTGCGCGACCTCGGGCATTATGGTGTTCGCCCGTAATAAAAAAGCCGAGTCGCATTTAAAAACGCAGTTTCAAGATAGGCAGAGTAAGAAAGTCTATATTGCAGAAGTGATGGGACATGTGCCGCAGGAACAGGGCATGATTGACCTCGCGATTGCGCCAGACACTGAGCATCCGCCCTATCAAAAGACGCTACAGGCTGGAGAGACTGGCGGTAAAAGCGCACTCACCTACTACCGTGTACTAGAACGCAGAGAAAACAGCACCTTAGTCGAGCTTTCGCCAGAAACAGGCCGCACCCATCAATTACGTGTGCATATGCTTGCCCTAGGGCATGCGATTTTAGGCGATGAGTTTTACGGTGATGCCGAGGTTATCAAAGCCAAACCGCGTTTATGCTTACATGCACAAAGCTTAAGTCTGGCTCATCCGTATTCGGCTAAACCGCTCTTTTTTAGCAGTAAACATCCCTTTAGCGAATAACTCAATCCAATAGCTGCAATCCCACAAAAGCAAAAGGTCGCGACTTAGCACTGAGCTAAAATGCGACCTTAGTTATTTACGGATTCGACTGTAGCCTTTTAAGCGACGCGCATGCCTTGAGCAAAATCGGCATCGGCGGCTAATTGTTCCGCTTGGAAATAACAGCCCTGCTCATTACAAAATTGTAATTGCTGCGACTGTGTCACGATAAAGAATTCACCAAAGAAATTACCGCCAACATCTTCCAGCTTATGGCCTTCAGCGGTTTGCGACATATAGACTTCATCTAAACTATGGCAGCCATCGCTAAACCAAGTTTCTAAAAAATATTTTTCGTCTTCTTTATAGAGGGTAATTTTATCACCCAATAAAGGACGCCCATCTAACCAACGACCTATAATTTCACGATTTTGCATATCTGTCTCCCGCCAATGAAGGCGACGGCGTTTTTCAATCCCAGACATCCTGATATCCTTATGCAATACCCAATCACCTAAAGTGAATGTCAGTTGTGGTAGTACATTAAGCATAGAACCCATTTAACGCTTTACTCCCCACTACAGCAAATTACTTCAAACCGCCCGTCAAATGTAACTTTATGGTTAATTTAAATTTGCTAAATGTTTAAAATATAAAAGATAAATACCTTTGGCTAATTAATCGGCAGTGTAGCTCAATCTACAAATAAAAACGCGATCTTTATCACTATTTACTTATCGCTAAAGTAAAGGCAGCTAAAAGACTTATCTAGCGAGCTGAATGAGCTTGTTACATCTTTTATTGCCAATTTAAATGGGGTTTCTGATATAACCCATAAGTGAATTACCGTACAAATAAGACCAAGTGATATTTCAATATCCCTACAAAACAAAAATAAAGCAGGAAGCGCTATGCATAACATCCATCGTCGTAATTTTCTTAAGGCCGCAGGTGCCGCCACCGCAGGACTCGTTACTGCCAATATTGCTCTCAATGCCTACGCCAGTAGCGTCGCCCCTAAACCGCAAGCCGGTAAATCCGTTATCGGACTCATAGCGCCTAAGATGGACGTGGTTCGAGTCGGCTTTATCGGTGTTGGCGAGCGGGGGTTTAGCCATGTCGAGCAATTCTGTCATTTAGAAGGCGTTGAACTCAAAGCCATTTGTGATACCCATCAAGCGGTACTCGACAGAACCATAGATCATATCGTTAAACAGAATCGGCCAAAACCCACTGTCTATACTGGTAATGATCTGAGCTATCGTGATCTGCTGAGCCGTGATGATATCGATATTGTGATTATTTCGACCCCGTGGGAATGGCACGCGCCTATGGCAATCGAAACCATGGAAAGCGGCAAACATGCCTTTGTTGAGGTGCCAATGGCGCTCACGGTTGAGGAGTGCTGGCAAGTTGTCGATACCGCTGAGCGAACTCAGAAAAACTGCATGATGATGGAGAACGTCAACTACGGCCGCGAAGAACTAATGGTGCTCAACATGGTGCGCCAAGGCGTGTTTGGAGAGTTACTCCACGGCGAAGCCGCTTATATCCACGAACTACGCTGGCAGATGAAGGAGATAGATCATAAGACAGGCTCATGGCGGACTTACTGGCATACCAAACGTAACGGCAACTTATACCCAACCCACGGTTTAGGGCCAGTCTCCCAGTATATGAACATTAACCGCGGTGACCGATTCGATTATCTGACCTCGATGAGTTCCCCCGCCCTTGGCCGTGCGCTTTATGCTAAGCGTGAATTCCCCGCCGATCATGAGCGTAATCAGCTCAAGTACATCAATGGGGATATCAATACCAGCCTGATTAAAACCGTTAAGGGCCGAACCATCATGGTCCAGCATGACACGACGACCCCAAGACCTTACAGCCGCCATAATTTGATCCAAGGGACGAATGGCGTGTTTGCCGGCTTCCCGAATCGGATCGCCGTCGAAAATGGGGGCTTTGGTCAAAGTTACCACGAGTGGGATATGGACATGCAAAAGTGGTACGACAAATACGATCACCCACTGTGGGAACGCATAGGCAAAGAGGCTGAAATTAACGGCGGCCACGGCGGCATGGACTTTGTGATGCTATGGCGCATGATTTATTGCCTACGCAATGGCGAGGCTTTAGATCAGGATGTGTACGATGGAGCGTCTTGGTCGGTGGTGAATATTTTAAGTGAACATTCACTCAATGATCGCAGTAACTCTGTCACCTTCCCTGATTTTACCCGCGGCGCGTGGCAAACCGCGAAACCATTAGGGATTGTCGGCGCTTAAGCTGCGGCTTTCGCCAAACTCACCACTTTGCCCTGCCCATCAAAAGGATAAGTGCCTCGGCCTTATCCTTTTTCTTTTTCTTATTCAATTAAGCCTTGAGATGACCCGCGCCATTAGCAACAAGCCATCTGCCATAAGCACTTAGCAGTAAGAAACTCGCGACAATAAATTCACCATAGGAAACTCACTATAATCGCTAGTAGTAGCCGATTTCTCTGATTTTCAATGAAAAGTCGCCACTTTGCTGGGCGCCAATCACTAACCCTAAGCTGCACAACTGACTCAATACTATATTCGGACGGGAAATGGGTTTACCCCGACATTGGGGCTTAAAATCACTGAAGGGAATTTCAATCCGCTGCCAATTCAATACTCTGGCACTACTCACACCAAAGGTTTGGTGAGTTGGCGTGGGCATAGGCGCTTGATATACCGTACTTTGCGGTGTGTCGACATCCTTTAAATTCACTTTATAGTCTTTAGTTCGGTCGCCATCGAGTTCGAGGTAAATCCCAGTAAATTCAATGACATCTATAGGGCTAAACTCACAACGCACTGAGGCAAACCCGCCGCCATTTGCCAGCGACACATGGCCACTAAACTCACCATAACCTAAAGGTGAAACCGTCATTTTACTGCGGGACAAACCGCCCATCACAGTGTCATTTATTCCATACCAGGACTTTGCAGCATCTAGCACGCTAAAATCAAAAAAGATCATAACGACTCCCATAAAAAAAGCAGCCACCTAAGTGACTGCTTCCATAATACTTTTCAATACGAATAACAGCACTCGTTAACTCAGTTTAGCTTTATTCTCAGCGGCTTCACAAGCGGCAGCGGTAAAGATAACGTCAGTTGAGCTGTTCAGTGCAGTTTCGGCTGCATCTTGAACCACACCAATAATAAAGCCAACAGCAACCACTTGCATGGCAACATCGTTAGAAATACCAAACAAGCTACAAGCCAGTGGGATCAATAATAATGAACCACCCGCCACACCCGATGCGCCGCAAGCTGAAACAGCAGCAACAACACTCAGTAACAATGCGGTCAGTAAATCGACTTGAATGCCTAAGGTATGCGCCGCAGCTAAGGTCAATACGGTAATAGTGATCGCCGCGCCGCCCATGTTAATAGTGGCACCTAAGGGAATAGAAACGGAATAGGTGTCTTCATGCAGCTTTAACTTTTCACACAGCGCCATATTGACCGGAATGTTTGCCGCGCTCGAGCGAGTAAAAAACGCCGTCACACCACTTTCACGCAAGCATTGAAATACCAGCGGATACGGATTACGTTTAATCTTCACGTACACAATCAATGGATTAACGACTAAAGCAATAATAGCCATCGCACCTAATAGCACGGCCAATAACTGGGCATAGCCTGCAATCGCCGCAAAACCGGTTTCGGCAAATGTCGCCGCAACGAGACCAAAAATACCGATAGGCGCTAAACGGATAATAAAGCGCACCATTTGTGAAATACCGTGGCTCATATCGGCAAACACTTGTTTAGTCGAATCGGTAGCGTGATGTAAAGCTAAACCTAAGCCCACACCCCAAGCGAGAATACCAATATAGTTGCCCGTCATTAACGCATTGACTGGGTTATCAACCAGTTTGAATAACAAGGTATGGATGACTTCACCAATGCCCTGTGGTGGGCTGGTGCCTTCCACGCCGGCAACTAAGACTAAATTAGTCGGGAAAATCGAACTCAGGAGCACTGCGGTTAATGCGGCCGCGAAAGTGCCGAATAAGTACAGCACCACAATGGGACGCATATTGGTTTGGGTATTCTTCTTTTGGTTGGCAATCGATGACGCCACTAAGATAAATACTAAGATGGGAGCGATCGCTTTCAATGCCCCAACGAATAAACTGCCTAAGAAGGCGATATCTTTCGCGCTACTCGGTGAAAAACTGGCTAAGACCACACCAGCGATTATCCCCAAAAAGATTTGTATTACTAGACTGCCATTAGCCAACTTAGCTAACAATGATGATTCTTGTTTCATGGTTTAACCTATCGTTATTATATTTCGGTTGAGATCCCCAACGCGCACCTTCGGAAATGAGGCCAATAAGGTTTTTATAGGATGTGACTGGACTTGTCTAGTTTTGCGGGGAAATAAGCTAACTAAATTACCCTAGCCCCGCAAAAAGCATACAAAAAACTAACAAGCGCCAGATTAGCGCTTGTCTAAGGCGAGATCGGCGCCCCGTAACATGGCGTCGATTAACTCGTGGGCATCGAACTTAGTCAGTGCTTCATTTGCCCCTACTTGATGGGCCTGACTCACGCTAATTTCGCTGGATAAAGAAGTATGCAAAATAATGTAGGCCTTGGCAGTCAGTGGATTATCACGCACTTCAAAAGCCAGTTCGTAACCATCCAGTCCCGGCATCTCGATATCACTCACCAGAATATCTATCGGGTGATGTTCCAGTGCCGCTTGCTCCATCATAACTAGCGCTTCTTTACCGTCGGCGGTCACTCGATAAGGAATGTTAATCATATCAAGGGCGTCGGATAACTGCTTACGTGCCACCTTAGAATCATCCACCAATAAGATATTCATAGGTTTAAGTTTTTCACGTTGTACGTCAGTCAAAATAGCCCGATTCGTCTGTGGATCATCGGGGAAGATTTTCGACAATAACAGTTCAACGTCGAGCAACTGTACCAGTTGGTCCTCAAAACGTGTCACGCCCGTCAAATAGGCATTTTTACCTAAACTAGACGAAGGAGCTTCAATATCACGCCAGTTACATTCAATAATCTTATCGATACCGCGCACCAAGAAACCAATGATCATCCGCTGACAATCCGTGATGATGATGTAGCACTTTTCACGCTCTTCTGGGGCAATCGGCCGATAACCAATCGCCGCCGCCATATCTATGATAGGAATCGTGTGGCCACGGATAGTTGAAGCCCCCAGAATCGTCGGATGAGATTGAGGAATTTTACTGAGACGTGTGTACGGCACCAGCTCACGCACTTTCAACGTGCCTAAGGCAAACACTTGAGTCTGTGATAACCGAAACAGTAGTAATCCCTGTGACTGACTTGCCTTACTTTTCATAATTAGATAGATAACTCACTAAAACCAACCTGCGGATAGCTTAACCTTAACACAGTAAAAATTTGATGACTAAGGTCAAACGAATGAAACTATTATGCCTATTAATGAATAGGTTCGACTCTAAGTCGCCTAAAAAAGGCTTAGTCTTGTAATGCGTACAAAACGTCAAAGGCGAATTGATCCCAGCCATCGGCAGTAAAGGCGATATCGCGAATACTGCGAACTTGGCTGACAGCGTGTAATGGCGCAGCACCATTGACCATCAAGTAATAGGCCATGATGAGACTAGTGCGATCCTTACCCGAACGACAATGGATCACCACAGGTAATCCATCGGCTTCACACTGCTGGATAAAGGCTAATGCCTTAGGCAATTGAGCGACACAAATCGCCACATCCCCATCTTGGGGCGGCACATTGCGCGAAAAGGGAATACATTCGTAACGTAAATCGAGCTTTTTAAAGGTGCTAGGCTCACAGCCTTCGCCCCCATTGACCGACAGGATGGCACCAATACCGGCCTCTTTAAGCGCTTGCAAATCCCAAGGATCTTTATTGGGACCACTGCGCCCTGCGACTTTACCTTCAACTAACCAGAATAAGTGCTGCATAAACCTTACCTACGACAAGTGAGATGACAAGGGACGTCAGAGATAAGCTAAGAATAGCTTGTTTCCAACGACTTAAGATTTTTTACCCCAAAATTCAGCATTGGCAGGCGGTAACTGTTTACGTTTTTTTTTACCCGTACCTTCGGGCTTGGCGACAGGTTTAGCTTGTTCTAACAGTTCGGCTGGCATTTCGTCATCGGCTTCAAAACCGACAATTTGCTCACGCACTAACTTAAGCTTGTTCTTTTTCTCTATCACGCCAAAGTGGTGATAATCCTCATGGGAAATCAAGGTTACAGCTAAGCCAGCTTCACCGGCGCGGCCACTACGGCCAATGCGATGCATATAATCCGCAGGGCTTCTTGGTAAATCAAAGTTGATCACCACAGGCAGTTTATCGATATCGATACCACGGGCGGCAATGTCAGTAGCGATTAACACACTGATCTCACCATTTTTAAACCCATCGAGCACCCGCGTACGTGCGCCTTGGGCTTTATCGCCATGGAAGACTTCGGCACTGATCCCACGTTTAGACAACTTTTGCGCTAAATGATTACAGGTATTTTTGGCACTCACAAAAATCAACGCCTGTGACCACTGATGTTCTTTAATCAGATGCGCCAATAATGCGGTTTTCATCGGACGATTAACGGTGATCACCCGCTGATGAATCGTGCTTTCTTGTTCACTTTGAAATTGGTATTCAAGCGGATCATTCAGTAGTTTTGCCGTTAATTCACGGACTTCTTCAGGGAATGTCGCTGAGAATAATAAGGTTTGTTTCTTGGCGGGCAACGCGTCGAGCACTTGGGCTAATTCTTCGGTAAAACCAAGGCTTAACATACGGTCAGCTTCATCGAGCACTAAGGCGCTAACGCGGTTAAGTTTGATGGCATTGCTGGACAACAGATCTAACAAACGACCCGGCGTTGCCACTAATACGTCAGCACCAACGCGTAGGCTCTGCATTTGCGCATTGACTGACACACCGCCAAACGCGGCGACAATTTTTAGCTTGCCATTCAAATGCGAAGCATAGGACAAAAAGCTGTCTGCGACTTGCTGGGCTAATTCACGGGTTGGTACTAAGACCAAACAACGAACATAAGCGCCTGTCTTATCGTCTGTTTTTGCTTCAACAAGTTGCTGCAACAGCGGCACGGCAAAGGCTGCCGTTTTACCCGAGCCCGTATTGGCGCCGGCTAACACATCCCGCCTAGCGAGCACAGCGGGAATCGTCGCCGCCTGTACTGGTGTGGGCGAAACATACGCTAATTCGGTTAGTCGATTTAGCAAAGGTGCAATAATGCCGAGTTGGGCAAAGCTTGCCGCAGAGGAAGAAGCCTGAGTCATAGAAAGTTTAACTGCTCACCAATATCTTAATAGGCGGCTATTCTAGCTTAAATATCGAGGCAGTGCTTGTCAGTTTCCAGCGTTAACAACTGCTGTTTCATCGTAAGCCCGTAGGCGTAACCCGTTAACTTGCCATTTTTGCCTATCACTCTATGGCAAGGCACGATAATCGCGATTGGATTGGCGCCATTAGCCGCGCCCACGGCGCGCACGGCCTTAGGCCGACCGATTTGCTCGGCAATCTGCCCATAACTGCAGCTCTGGCCGTAATCTAAATTGAGCAAGGCTTGCCATACGTCGAGCTGAAATTCAGTGCCCTTGGGCGCGAGCTTTAAATCAAATTCAACCCGCTCACCCGCAAAGTAATCCGCGAGCTGCGCCTGAGTTTCGCAAATATGCGCCTTAGCTTGATTAAGGGCATCCTCACTCACCTTGGCAAGCGCAATCTCAGTGCGATCCGAGCCGACAACCGTTAAATGGCTCAGTCCATAGGCATTGGCATTTAACTGCAATATTCCAACAGGACTGATAAACGTACCCACGGCGCAGGGCTGATATTCTGCAATGCTTGGTGCTTGGCTCAATTGACGAATCGCATGTTTCATAATCTGTCTCTTCGTTTGCTCTTTGTTTGATCTTAATTTGGTACTTAACTGAACTGCTAACTCATCTTTTTAAACTGGCAGTTCAATGTGAGGCGGCTTGATGGTTATTGGTGCCAGAGCTGAAAGGTTAAGTAACTGCCCCACGGGGCAATTTGTTGGCTCAGCTGCTCGCACAATTTGGGATAGCTCACTGCCGCGGCTGCCGTTTCATCTAACTTATTGTTCTTGATATATAAGGACAATAAATGCTTTTTAACAATCAAATCCGAATGTAAAAACACGTTTGGATCGCCCAAGCCACGAAGCTTGGCATACGCTATCGTCCAAGGACCTATGCCTTTAACGCTGAGCCAATCATCGACACTCGCCTCAGGATGTTCGCAGATAAACGCTGCGAGCGCATTGAGGGCTAATTTACGGGC
Source organism: Shewanella sp. DAU305 (assembly GCF_026802235.1). NCBI lineage: Bacteria > Pseudomonadati > Pseudomonadota > Gammaproteobacteria > Alteromonadales > Shewanellaceae > Shewanella > Shewanella sp. DAU305. The sequence continues at coordinate 2,203,422 of NZ_CP113808.1, read as the reverse complement.
GCCCGGCATTTTAAGCTCAGTAAAACTCGCCTCACGAATCGCCTCGGGTGTTGGGAATAATCGATATTCGCGGCCATTGAGACTAAAACGCTCGCCATAGGCTTCAACCAATATATTCAGTAGCTTAGTCGCCTGCACGACCGTCACTTGCTGGCCTAAGATGGCGCGGCAAACCGCTTCAAATAAAGATCCAGCGCCAGGGATGCGCAATCCCGAAAACGGTGTTAAGCCTAAACTCGGTAGCGTACTTAAACCTTGTTCAATCTGCTGCATATCCGCATCGAGATCTAAAATGCGTCGCACCTCAGTGACCAGAAATTGCAGCTCATCGACGGCGGAATCTTCGGTCAAAGCAATCGCAAGTTTGAAACGATTCAGCTTAGGCTCATGGATAATTTGCACTGTGCCGCGCATCTTGCCGATGGCAAAACAGCGACCATATTCGAGCCCGTTCTCGTCAGCCTTGGCTTCTGCTGAAACATTGGTCTCATCCGCAATTTGAACTGCATCACTCGCTTGTGGATGACTCATTTGCGGCGTGAACCACTCCATCCCCGTCACCGCACGTAAGCGATAAAATGCCAGCTGCGATGCCCAATCCAATGGGGGTCGATAGTATTGATATAAGGTTAATCCATAGTGCGGCACAAATTCACCCAAAGTATCAATTTCACCGAATCCTGTTGATGAATCAATAACCTGCTCCTTTGCCGCCTTGGTTAAAGCGGTCTTTCTTAATTGAGTTGGCGTCAATTGTAAGGTTTGCTTAAATGCCTCATTGAAACGGCGAATACTATTGAAACCCGCCGCCAGCGCGACTTGGGTGATAGGTAATTGGGTTTGATGTAGCAGTTGTTTTGCAAACAGTAACTGCCTGTATAAGGCATATTGTTTAGGCGAAGTGCCAAAGCCTTCGGTAAAAAGTTTATTGAGATAACGACTGCTTATCCCTAATCTGTCAGCCAATTGTGTCACAGTCGACGCTGGCTCTCCCGATGATTTCCCCGCTAAGGCGCCCGCTTCAATTAAACTAATTGCTCTCGCCAACGTAGTGCCTGTGCCTTTCCATGGATTTGAGCCTGGCGCACTGTCGGGCCGACAACGCAAACACGGGCGTAATCCAGCTTGTGCGGCTTTCACGGCCGAATCAAAATAACGCACATTCTGCTCTTTTGGCGCGACGGCAGGACACACGGTACGGCAATAAATCCCCGTCGTTAATACGCCCACAAAAAACTTACCATCAAAGCGCGGATCGCGGCTCATCCTCGCCTCACGGCAAATAGACGCAGAAAGTAGCCCCGCACTGGACTCCAGTGAATGCACTGAGTCTATTTCATCACGCTTAATCGCACTCTCAGACGCTCTATCTGTACTCATTTTTCACTACGCCCGACAATATTCGCTCACAATTAATTTCTTGTTCATTACTTTACGTAAAACTAGCATGTAGCACTAGCGGAAAACGGAACTCAATCATTTCAATGCTTTTAGGGAATGAAATCCTATATGCTATACGCGACTATTTTTTATCTCACCATAGAGTTAATTCATGTTTAAACGATTTGAATCTTGGGTTGAAGCCCTCCCCGATGATGAACCGACTAAGCCACCCACAGGGGTTTATGCTTTTTGCCGCCACTACACTAAAGGCTACGAACTGCCGCTGATCTTAATGTCAGTGCTAACCGCTTTGCTGGCAATGCTTGAAGTGTCCCTGTTCGGATTTATGGGCCAATTAGTGGATTGGCTTGTGAAAAAAAATCCCGAAACCTTATTTCAAGACGAAGGCACAACCTTAATGCTGATGGGGGGCATGGTGCTGATTGTGATGCCAATCTTGGTATTACTGCATGCGCTTATCATGCATCAAACCTTGCTCGGCAATTATCCTATGTCGATCCGTTGGCTCGCGCATCGCTATTTGCTAAAGCAAAGTGTGTCATTTTATCAAGATGATTTTGCCGGCCGAATCGCCACAAAAGTGATGCAAACGTCCTTAGCCGTGCGCGAAACTGTGATGAAGTTGCTCGATGTATTGGTATACATTTTAGTGTATTTCACTTCTATGTTAGTGATGATCGCCAGCGCAGACCTGCGCTTAGTGATACCTATGCTAGTGTGGCTTGCACTGTATGTTGGGCTGCAATGGTACTTTGTGCCTAAGCTGAAAAGTGTCTCTACCGAGCAAGCCGATGCGCGCTCAACCATGACAGGCCGTATCGTCGACAGCTATACCAACATCACCACAGTGAAGCTATTCGCCCACACGCAAAAAGAAGCCGAATACGCCAAATCTAGTATGCGGATATTTTTAGACACGGTTTATCGCCAGATGCGCTTAGTAACGGGCATCAGCGTTAGCGTGCAAATCATCAACTATATGCTCGCCTTCAGCATTGCCGCGGTAGCGATTGCTCTATGGACTGACAGCGCGATTACTATCGGCGCCATTGCCATTGCGGTCAGTTTAGCACTGCGCTTAAACGGCATGTCACAGTGGATCATGTGGGAAATCAGTTCGTTATTTGAAAACATCGGCACTGTCACCGATGGGATGAACACCTTATCGAAAACAACGATCATCCAAGATGAGCCAGGCGCCAAGGCGCTGGTCGTCAACCATGGCAAGATTGATTTCAAGCAAGTGTGTTTCCATTACGGCGAGCAGACTGGGGTGATTGAAGATCTGAATCTGAATATTAAGGCAGGTGAAAAAGTTGGCTTAGTTGGGCGTTCTGGCGCGGGTAAGTCGACCTTAGTGAATCTATTAATGCGTTTCTACGATGTCGAAAAAGGTCAGATTAATATTGACGATCAAGACATTAAGACGGTTATGCAGGATTCACTGCGCTCGCAAATCGGTATGGTGACCCAAGATACATCACTGTTGCACCGCACCATCCGCGAGAATATTCTTTACGGCAATCCAACGGCCAGTGAAGAGCAGCTCGATAGCGCCATTAAACAAGCTCAAGCCAATGACTTTATTAAGGATCTAAGTGACCCTCACGGTAATCATGGCTTAGATGCCCAAGTCGGTGAACGTGGTGTAAAACTTTCTGGGGGCCAAAGACAGCGTATCGCTATCGCGCGGGTTTTATTAAAAAATGCGCCGATTTTGCTGCTTGATGAAGCCACTTCAGCGCTTGATTCCGAAGTCGAAGCCGCCATTCAAGAAAGTTTATATGAGTTAATGCAAGGCAAGACAGTGATTGCAATTGCTCATCGACTTTCGACCATTGCCGCAATGGACAGGCTAATCGTGTTAGATCAAGGCCGAGTCGTCGAACAAGGCACGCATCAAGAACTTATTGCCGCTGGCGGTATTTATGCTCAGCTATGGGCACACCAAACCGGTGGATTCTTAGGTGTAGACTAAATTAAAAGTTAAATGACGAAAGGCGACACTCAGCAATGAGTGTCGCCTTTTTTATCTCAAGTAAGTCTCCGCCTAATTCTGCCCTCTTCCCGCAAAGCTTCACTCTTACACCGCCCTCATATTCACCGCAACGATACGCTATTCAGCTATTACAATAGCTACCGTAAGAACGGTTCACTTCAAATTGCGATCGTTTAGCGATTGGAAGCATGAGATAAATCGCGATTAACGGTTCAACTTATCAGTATTGAAAGTAGCAGCATTCAAAGTGCCAACACACTCAATAATCCGAAAGGTGAGTTTTAACCATGGGCTAGTACAAGGTTAAGCAGAAAAACACTTAAATAATTCTTATCACACGATTGAACAGAATGACTTCAGCGCACTAAGTATGTCTCTCGAAGCATCATTTATCTTAATGTGGATGGTTTGATTGGTGGGTAAATTCGGAATCGGCAAATAACTCGACGCGTATGACTCATAAATGAATCGGGGAGATCTCGATTTAATATTCAAAATTCAGACACAAAAAAACCACCTTGAGGTGGTTTATTGTCTTTAACCAAAGTTTCGATAAACCTTGATTAAAATTGGTATCCCCTAGGGGATTCGAACCCCTGTTACCGCCGTGAAAGGGCGGTGTCCTAGGCCTCTAGACGAAGGGGACCCGGACATATTAATTTGAACGTATTGTTCCCGTTTAACATCTACGGTGTCCTAGGCACTCTCTTCTAAAAAATGAAGGGGATCCGGACTTATGATTTAACTCGTAACCGAGCTTTGTAACACATTCACTTCAGTAGGCTAGGAAGTAAATGCTTTGTTCTTACCAAACAACTCGTTAGTTATTTGCTAGGAACCACTCTCTATAAAAAATAGATGGTATCCCCTAGGGGATTCGAACCCCTGTTACCGCCGTGAAAGGGCGGTGTCCTAGGCCTCTAGACGAAGGGGACCCGGACTTATGATTTAACTCGTAACCGAGCTTTGTAACACATTCACTTCAGTAGGCTAGGAAGTAAATGCTTTGTTCTTACCAAACAACTCGTTAGTTATCTGCTAGGAACCACTCTCTATAAAAAATAGATGGTATCCCCTAGGGGATTCGAACCCCTGTTACCGCCGTGAAAGGGCGGTGTCCTAGGCCTCTAGACGAAGGGGACCCGGACTTATGATTTAACTCGTAACCGAGCTTTGTAACACATTCACTTCAGTAGGCTAGGAAGTAAATGCTTTGTTCTTACCAAACAACACGTTAGTTATTTGCTAGGAACCAAAATTTGGTATCCCCTAGGGGATTCGAACCCCTGTTACCGCCGTGAAAGGGCGGTGTCCTAGGCCTCTAGACGAAGGGGACCCGGACTTATGATTTAACTCGTAACCGAGCTTTGTAACACATTCACTTCAGTAGGCTAGGAAGTTAATGCTTGTTCTTACCAAACAACACGTTAGTTATTTGCTAGGAACCACTCTCTATAAAAAATAGATGGTATCCCCTAGGGGATTCGAACCCCTGTTACCGCCGTGAAAGGGCGGTGTCCTAGGCCTCTAGACGAAGGGGACCCCGGACATATTAATTTGAACCTATTGTTCCCGTTTAACATCTACGGTGTCCTACGGATTCCCTTCTAAAGAACGAAGGCAACCTCAGACATATTAATTCGAACTCACGTTCCTGTTTAACATCTACAGTAAATTGGTGGAGCTACACGGGATCGAACCGTGGACCTCTTGCATGCCATGCAAGCGCTCTCCCAGCTGAGCTATAGCCCCAAATTTTTGTCGACACTACAAACCTTAATAGTATGCGTATCAGCAGAAATTTAGATTTTGTTCATACCAAACAACTCGTTAGTTATTCGACAGGAACCAATATTTGGTATCCCCTAGGGGATTCGAACCCCTGTTACCGCCGTGAAAGGGCGGTGTCCTAGGCCTCTAGACGAAGGGGACCCGGACTTATGATTTAACTCGTAACCGAGCTTTGTAACACATTCACTTCAGTAGGCTAGGAAGTAAATGCTTTGTTCTTACCAAACAACACGTTAGTTATTTGCTAGGAACCACTCTCTATAAAAAATAGATGGTATCCCCTAGGGGATTCGAACCCCTGTTACCGCCGTGAAAGGGCGGTGTCCTAGGCCTCTAGACGAAGGGGACCCCGGACATATTAATTCGAACTTACGTTCCTGCTTAACATCTGCAGTAAGTTTGGTGGAGCTACACGGGATCGAACCGTGGACCTCTTGCATGCCATGCAAGCGCTCTCCCAGCTGAGCTATAACCCCAAAACTTATCAAGCTACATTTAAGTGCACTACAAGCATTTGCTCGTCTGTGTCTCAACTGCGTGGCGCATTCTATGCAGCGCACCTAAAAGTGTCAACTCGTTTTTTAGGAATTTATTCTATCTGCTACAAATTCAATCGCTTTGGATATTCTTTGCTCAGAACGGCTTCTTCCGATTAAAAATAATGTGATATCAAGGCCTGGTGACTGCCCTGCCCCTGTTACAGCAACACGTAAAGGCATACCAACCTTGCCCATACCCACATCTAATTCTGTTGCAGTGTCTTCAATCGCCTGATGGATAGCTTCTACAGTCCACTCAGTTAATGCGGCTAATTTTTGTTGAACCAGTTGCAATGGCTCTAACGCAACACCACGTAAATGCTTTTTCGCTTGGGCCTCATCAAACTCTGCAAAGTCTTCATAGAAATAGCGGCTAGAAGCGGCTAACTCTTTTAGTGTCTTAGCGCGTTCAGCTAATGCCGTAACTACTTCCGCTAATGATGGGCCGTTTGACAGATCAATTTTTTGATCGTCCATGTGCCATTGTAAGTGTGTCGCCACATATTCTGGAGCAAGACTCTTAATATAGTGTTGGTTCAACCACACCAGTTTATCGGTATTAAAGGCTGAAGCGGCTTTATTGATATCACCGAGCTTAAAGTATTGCTTCATTTCTTCTAATGAGAAGATTTCTTGATCGCCATGTGACCACCCTAAACGTACTAGGTAATTCAATAGTGCTTCTGGCAAATAACCATCGTCACGGTACTGCATTACGCTCACTGCGCCATGACGCTTAGATAATTTCGCACCGTCATCACCGAGAATCATAGAAACATGAGCATATTCAGGGATCGGCGCCCCTAATGCTTTAAGGATATTGATTTGACGTGGCGTATTGTTGATATGATCTTCACCACGAACTACACAGGTAATTCCCATATCCCAATCGTCAACGACCACACAGAAGTTATAGGTTGGCACACCATCGGTACGGGCGATGATCAAGTCATCTAATGCATCGTTCGAAAATTCAATACGGCCACGAACATGGTCATCAAATACCACTGAACCGCCAATAGGGTTTTTGAAGCGCACAACAAATGGCTCATCAGTGTCACGAGCTGGCAAGTCACGGCAGCAACCATCATACTTTTGTGCTTCACCGTTGGCGGCTTGTGCTTCTCTTAACGCATCAATACGTTCACGTGAGCAATAGCATTTATATGCAGTGCCCTTTTCTAACATTTGGGCAATAATTTCATTATAACGATCAAAACGCTTAGTTTGGTAATACGGGCCCTCGTCCCATGTCAAACCTAACCAGTTCATACCTTCTAAAATCGCATCGCAGGCGGCTTGAGTCGAACGCTCAATATCAGTGTCTTCAATGCGCAATACAAACTCACCGTTATTGGCACGAGCTTGTAACCAAGAATAAAGTGCTGTACGGGCACCACCAACATGTAAGAAACCAGTAGGACTAGGGGCAAAACGCGTCTTAGTTGTCATAATGGGACACTAACCTATATAAAGTCGTCTAGATAAAGACAATCACGATAAAAAAGTGGGCTTATTCTAACAGTCAAAGCAGGCGCTGCAAATGGGACAAGCTCTGCAGTATCACTTATCTAGTAAAATCGTGACGCTAAATCCCCTCCTTATATAGAGAAGCCTATATAAAGGTGCACATATAAAGTGATGCCACAGCTATCACCCGCAAACCTGTGCCCCATTTATCTGACTTAAGACTCATGGATTGATTTTCGCTACGCTTAGATCCCTGTCCTACTTTTGCCCCTATCATGCCTTCAGCTATAAATAGTGTGTCTTTGGCGCAACGCCTATACACCGCTATCCACTCAATCTCTAACATCTAATCATTGTGAGTCACTCACACCCTGTCATTTTATCGTCCGAAATACTCACGAATGACATGAGTCTAGCTATCGCGGCATCCCAAACACCCAAATTGCACGCCATTGACAGGCGAATAAACTAACACTTTGATCGGCGGCGTGATTAGCATTAAGCCAATGCGAACAAAAATAGCGCGACCAATGCTTTTTTCACTAAAAAGCGTTGACACTAGATCGAACCTCCCTATAATACGGCTCCACACAGCGAGGTCGATTAGCTCAGCTGGGAGAGCACCTCCCTTACAAGGAGGGGGTCACTGGTTCGAGCCCAGTATCGACCACCATTATTTTATAGATATATTGTTTTTATACATAATTTGTAAAGAAATAATGGCTGTACAAAATAGTTATGTCCCAGGTCGCTTAGCTCAGCTGGGAGAGCACCTCCCTTACAAGGAGGGGGTCACTGGTTCGAGCCCAGTAGCGACCACCATATAACTTAATGTACCTCATTGTGTGAAAGTCATTCCCAGGTCGCTTAGCTCAGCTGGGAGAGCACCTCCCTTACAAGGAGGGGGTCACTGGTTCGAGCCCAGTAGCGACCACCATTCTTCAATGAATAATGACTTAAAAATTGTGTAATTTCAGAATTCCCAGGTCGCTTAGCTCAGCTGGGAGAGCACCTCCCTTACAAGGAGGGGGTCACTGGTTCGAGCCCAGTAGCGACCACCATATTCTGCAATACACAAGTTATATCCCAGGTCGCTTAGCTCAGCTGGGAGAGCACCTCCCTTACAAGGAGGGGGTCACTGGTTCGAGCCCAGTAGCGACCACCATATTTTGCAATACACAAGTTATATCCCAGGTCGCTTAGCTCAGCTGGGAGAGCACCTCCCTTACAAGGAGGGGGTCACTGGTTCGAGCCCAGTAGCGACCACCATATTCTGCAATACACAAGTTACATCCCAGGTCGCTTAGCTCAGCTGGGAGAGCACCTCCCTTACAAGGAGGGGGTCACTGGTTCGAGCCCAGTAGCGACCACCATATTTATCCCCCCAATAAACTTTACCAACACGCTGACTCAACTATGCTTGATCTCAATCAGCGAGTGCTAAATTTTACTATTTCGCCTTTTATAATCCGTAAAATACCAAGCTCTATCGACACTCAGCCTGATTTCATTCTGCTTTTAGCATTGTTTGGAGATCAACATTATGGCCAGCGTCAGTCAATCCGCTTCTCTTGCCAATATTGCCGCTTATTTAAAGCATACTCACGCTTGCGATGAGCAAACGGCGCTCAAGGAAGCACGGGAAGTCATGCATAATCTCGTCAGTATGCGCCAAAAGGGCTTTATTACCGGTTGGTACTTTGACGAACAAGGCCACTTAGAGTTGTTGCCTAGTGATGCGATCCTAAAACGTATCCTTTTAGATGATGATTAACTGCACCAACTGCCCCTTTGTCTTGATTGACGACAAACGCCATCGACTTGACCACAATTAACCATACAATCAGCCTACACGGCTTATCCCAAAATAATCCATCACGCATTTTCAGCGTAGCGCATACTTTTGCGGCATTTTTTGATCTCAAAATAACTAAGTTTGTTTAATAAACCTGCACCTAAGAGGGCCGTCTATTTGAGGCAGATCCGCACCATGGGTGGGTTTCCACCCAAACAGAAAATCACTGTGAGCGAGATCTCACCCACAAAACTAAAAGTGTGACAAACATCAAATGAACTACACTTTAGTAACCAAACACTTACAGAAGTCAGTGTAAGTTGGCGTGGTATTTGCCTTTAGTAAGACAGACCTCAGGGAAATCAAGGCTGTATTCCTACTCAAACTTGGTAACAAACTAACCAAGACTGAGGACAAATCCTAACAACAGAAAAAGGAACTCAAGATGACATTGAATCAACAAACTGGATTGACCCGTCCACTCAAAACCTTAGTCAAAATGCTCGCCGTTGCCTCCGTGTTCGCAACCAGCTTTAACGTATTTGCAGAACCTATTGAAATTAAGTTTTCGCACGTTGTGGCAGAAAATACGCCCAAAGGCCAAATGGCACTTAAGTTTAAAGAACTCGTTGAACAACGTTTACCAGGTGAATACAAGGTCAGTGTATTTCCTAACTCACAGTTATTTGGGGATAACAACGAGTTAGCTGCACTACTATTAAACGACGTGCAATTTGTTGCGCCGTCACTCTCAAAATTTGAACGTTACACTAAACGCCTACAAGTATTTGATTTACCTTTCCTCTTCAATGATATGGATGCGGTAAACCGTTTCCAACAAGGTGAAGCAGGTCAAACACTGCTGAACTCTATGACCCGTAAAGGGATTGTCGGTCTAGGTTATTTACACAATGGCCTGAAACAGTTCTCGGCTAACACGCCACTTAAAAATCCTTCTGATGCAAACGGCTTGAAGTTCCGCGTAATGGCGTCTGATGTGCTGGCTGCTCAGTTTGATGCTGTCGGTGCTATCCCAGTGAAAAAACCCTTCTCTGAAGTATTTACCCTGCTGCAAACCCGCGCTATCGATGGTCAAGAAAACACGTGGTCAAATACTTACTCACAAAAGTTTTATGAAGTGCAAAGCCAAATCACTGAAAGTAACCACGGTGTGCTCGACTATATGGTCGTGACCTCTGACACTTTCTGGAAAGGCTTACCCGCTGACAAACGTAAGATCATCAAAGAAGCTTTAGATGAATCTATCGCATTAGGTAACAAAATTGCCGCTGAGAAAGATAACCAAGACAAACAGTTAATCCTAGATTCTAAACGTTCACAGTTAGTGACTTTAACGCCTGCTGAACGTCAAAAATGGGTCGATGTGATGAAACCAGTTTGGGCTAAGTTTGAAGAGCAAATCGGTAAAGATGTGATTGATGCTGCTGTAGCTGCAAATAAATAATAATGATGATAGCCGCTTAATCTCAACCGAGGTTAAGCGGCCATTTCAGCGAGGGGATTATGGCTGTGATATCGCGAATATTTGGTTATTTTGAAGAAGGTGTGCTCAATTTATTGATCACTCTGATGACGTTATTAGTGTTTTCAGAAGTCGTCGCACGCTTCTTCTTCAATACGGGTTTTCTGTGGATCCAAGAACTCACACTGACCTTTTGCGGTTGGTTTGTGTTGTTTGGTATGTCTTATGGGGTAAAAGTTGGCGCGCACATTGGTGTTGATGCCTTCGTTAAAAACTTAGCGCCTCGGGCCAAAAAGATAACGTCCCTCGTTACCGCCTTTGTCTGTATTGTCTATTGCGGACTGTTTTTAAAAGGCAGTTGGGATTACTTAAGCCAGATGTATCAAATTGGTGTGCCTATGGAGGATATTAATTTCCCCCAATTTTTCTTAAAAAGCCTCGATCCAGACTTTGCTTGGAACACCTTACGGATTGATGTTGAAGATGGCGCGGTACCGATTTGGTTATCCCAGAGCATCTTGATCATTGGTTTTTCGATGTTAACTTGGCGATTCGCCGAACTCTTTATTGCCATCCTACGTGACCAAGTCACTGGCTTCCAATTTGCCGATGAAGCGAAAGAAAGTATGCATTTAATCGATGAAAGCGTTAAAAACGCCAATGAAGAACCCGTCTCTGACGAAAAGGAGACTAAATAATGGCGATTGCAACCCTATTTACCGCCCTATTAGTGTGTATGTTTCTCGGTATGCCTATCGCTATCGCGTTAGGTTTTTCCAGCATGCTCACCATTTTGTTTTTCTCGAATGACTCCTTAGCCTCAGTGGCACTGAAACTGTATGAGTCTTCATCGGAGCATTACACTCTACTCGCTATCCCCTTCTTTATTCTGTCATCCGCCTTCCTCTCAACCGGTGGCGTCGCGAGACGGATTATCGATTTTGCCATGGACAGTATTGGACATGTCCGTGGTGGATTAGCGATGGCATCTGTTATGGCCTGTATGCTGTTTGCGGCGGTTTCAGGCTCATCACCCGCAACCGTAGCGGCGATTGGTTCAATCGTGATTGTGGGCATGGTTAAAGCGGGATATCCCGAGAAGTTTGCGGCGGGGGTTATCACCACCTCAGGCACACTTGGTATTTTGATCCCACCGTCCATTGTGATGTTGGTGTATGCGGCAGCGACCGAAGTGTCCGCAGCAAGAATGTTTATGGCAGGTTTAATCCCAGGCTTAATGATGGGATTCATTCTGATGATCGTTATCTACATTGTCGCCCGCTTTAAGAACCTGCCTTCGCGTCCTTTCCCAGGCTTTAAACAACTGGGGATTTCAAGCGCCAAAGCTCTGGGTGGATTAGCACTCATCCTTATTGTACTCGGCTCTATCTATGGCGGCGTTGCTAGCCCGACTGAAGCTTCGGCTGTGGCTTGTATGTATGCGTACTTTATTGCGGTATTTGGTTACCGTGACATTGGGCCATTAAAAGAGGTGGCTTGGCGCAATCAAGGTGAAAGCTTACCTAAAGCCGCCGCACGTAACTTAGGTCACATGTTCCTAGGGCTAATTAAAACGCCTATCGACAAAGACATACGTAACGTAGTGCGTGATGGTGCTAAGGTCAGTATCATGCTGCTGTTTATCATAGCTAACGCTATGTTGTTCGCGCATGTATTAACCACTGAGCGTATCCCACATATTATCGCTGAGCATATCGTTAACATGGGCTTACCCGCTTGGGGCTTCCTGATCATCGTTAACTTACTGCTACTTGCTGCTGGTAACTTTATGGAGCCATCGGCAATAGTACTGATTATGGCGCCGATCCTCTTCCCTATTGCTACTCACTTAGGCATAGATCCTATTCACTTAGGTATAATCATGGTGGTAAACATGGAGATAGGTATGCTCACGCCGCCGGTGGGGCTCAACCTCTTTGTTACCGCGGGGATCACGGGTAAGAGTATTGGCTGGGTCATTCAATCGGTTCTGCCTTGGTTACTGCTGATGCTAGCTTTCTTAACCTTGATCACTTACGTGCCACAGATTTCGCTCTTCTTACCAGAATGGTTGGATTCGATGCGTGGATATTAATCTGCAATGCAAGGTTGTGAGATTACCCCTTGATTACAGTTAGTTTTTAAGCGAGCCTAGTCAGGCTCGCTTTGTTTTATGATGCACAATATCAGTGATTGATACCGTCGCTTTATCAGGATAGCCACCATGTTGCCCATGACGCCTAAGGCCAAGAAACGCCTCTTTCTCACTGTAGTGTTACTTGCAGGCCTATTTGCAACACTCAAACTGACCTATTGGGTGCATTTGCATCAAGGTAAAATCGAGATCCAAACTCAATCGGAGAAACAACTGAAGGAGTTAGTCAGCTTTCTCGATGGTGCATTATCGCGCTACGAAAGTATTCCTCACGTGCTCTCGACGAACCCTATGCTCGCCAATGTACTGAACGACCAACAAAACCCTGATAAAGTCCAAGAACTTAATTTATATCTCGAAGAAATCCAGCATGTCACTGAGGCGTCCGATATCTATCTGATTGATGCCTTAGGGATTGCGATTGCCGCCAGTAACTGGCAACAGAGTTTCTCCTTTATTGGCAAGGATTATTCCTTTAGACCCTATTACACCGATGCTATTTCGGGCAATCTAGGCCGTTATTATGCCGTGGGTACCAGCTCAGATAAGCGTGGATTTTACTTTTCTTACCCTATTTATCAGCAAGGCGGCAAAGGCATACTCGGCGCTATCATAGTCAAAGTGGACATTAGCGGTATCGAGCAGCAAAGCACGAGCATTGCCATTGCGGGTCAATACCAATTCCTTATCAGCGACCCTGAAGACATTGTTTTTATCTCTAGCGTCGATGAGTGGCGGTTAAAGTCACTCACTCCACTTACCCAAGCCAAACAATATGCGCTTAATGCATCAAAGCGTTACGCGGAACGCCCCATAGGTGAACTGTTGATGAAACCGCCCTATGAGAGTGGCAGCCAAGCCATGCTCTACCAATTACAAACGGGCAGAGATCATGAGCAATACATGGATAATCATCAGTTGATGGCTAAAGCTGGCTGGCGGGTGCACATCTTAGCGCCCATCAAACCCTTGCTGTCGTCTTTACCTGCACTGATGTTACTGTCAGCCAGTATTTATCTGTTGCTGGCACTCAGCATCTTGTTTAGCGCCGAGCGTCGCCGCAACTTACAGCGTATGCAGCTGGCACAAAGCCTGTTAGAACAGCGAGTCGAAGAACGGACTCAGGACTTGCAGCAGGCGAACCATCAGCTGAAAGACACTCAGGATGAACTCATTCAAGCGGCAAAACTCACAGTGATCGGCAGTTTATCTGCCAGCATTAACCATGAGCTTAATCAGCCGCTTGCGGCACTGCGCAGCTACGCCCAAAATACTCAAACCTTTCTAGCCCGTAATATGCAAGATAAGGCTTTGGATAATATAAAGATTATTATTGAACTGACCGATAGATTGGCCGATATTGTCGGCCAATTTAAAAGCTTCACTCGCAAGAGCCAAGGCACGGATAGCGCTACCGATATTGGCCGCTGTATCAAACAAGCGCTGACCATAGTTCAGCCCGCAATAGACAAGCAAGGCGTTGAACTCGATGTGCAGTTACCCAATGGCAACTATCAGGTTTGGGGCGATAAAGTCCGATTACAGCAAGTGTTTGTCAATATCATGAGCAACGCCATTGTCGCTATGCAACAATCGGTTAAACGCAGCTTGGTCATCCGCGTGACCAGTGAAGATAAGTTTTGCATCAGCATCCAAGATTCAGGCCCAGGCGTGCGTGAAAGCCAAATGGAAAAAATATTCGAACCTTACTTTACCACTAACGAGCGCCACGGATTAGGGCTGGGCTTATCGATTTCACAGCGTATTATCGAATCCATGCAAGGCCAAATTAACGTTGCCAATGCCGAAGAGGGTGGCGCCATTTTCCAAATTATTTTACCTATTTATTTGCTTGAGGAACGTTAGTCTTATGAGTGTGCCCAATTCAATCCAAGATTATTCTGTTCTCATCATCGACGATGAGCCGCACATAGGCACAGTTCTCGTTCAGCTATTTGAACTTGAGGGCATTAAGGCGCTCGCCACCACAGAGCCTAAAGGGATCGCTAAGCACCTGCATAAAGATTGGGCGGGAATGGTGATATCGGATGTCAACATGCCGCAATTAGATGGCATCAGCTTAATGCAACAAATCCGCCTGCAGGACCCCGACCTCCCCGTTGTGTTATTGACAGGGTTTGGGGATATCGCCATGGCAGTCAATGCCCTAAAGCAAGGCGCCTACGACTTTCTCGAAAAGCCCTTTAATAACGAGCATATACTCGATGTGGTCAAGCGCGCCTTAGATAAACGCAGCCTGACCCTAGAGAACCGTAAGCTTAAAAAGGATCTCGAAAGTCAGAGCGTACCGGGCCCTCGCATTTTGGGTAACAGCGTCGGCATCAACCGCATGCGCCACATCATAGATCAAGTGATAGATACCCCAGCTGATGTGTTAATCGAAGGCGAAACAGGCACAGGTAAAGAGCTCGTCGCCCGCTATTTACACGATCACAGCAGCCGCAGCCAAGCCAACTTTGTCGCCATCAACTGTGGGGCGATCCCCGAAAACTTAATTGAAAGTGAGCTCTTTGGCGCCGAAGCAGGTGCCTTTACCGGCGTCGATAAGATGCGCATTGGTAAGTTTGAATACGCCAACGGCGGTACATTATTTTTAGATGAAATTGAAAGTACACCACTGTCGCTGCAAGTAAAACTGCTGCGGGTACTTGAAGATCGTAAAGTTGAACGCTTAGGGTCAAACAAAAGCATCAGCCTTGATATACGGGTAATTGCCGCCACTAAGGTGGATTTAAAAAGCCTGTGTGACACGGGGGAGTTTCGCCAAGACTTGTTGTATCGCTTAAATCTGGTGACAGTGCCTATCCCTCCCCTGCGGGATCGCCGTGAAGACATTCCTTTGCTGTTCCTGCACTTTGCCCGGGTTGCATCGGCACGCTATCACAAAGCGCTTATTGCCTTAAATGCGGAGCAAAACGCCATACTCACCTCCCACGACTGGCCGGGCAACGTGCGTGAGTTACGTAATCTCGCCGAACGCTTTGTGCTGCTGGGCGGAGAAGCCGCCTTTGCTGGCACTTTGGGCAATACCCCAAGCCTGCACTCGAGTATGTCCTTACTACAACGAGTCGAGTTTTTTGAAAGGGTATTGATTGAAGAAGCGCTCAGCCACAACAAGGGCAGCATTAAGCAGACGATGGAGCAACTGGAACTGCCCCGTAAAACCCTCTACGACAAAATGCGAAAATACGATTTAGACCGCAAGCAGTACATTAACTCCGAGGACTAGCTCATTTCGCTGACAAAAAAGTGCGAACCCTGCTTGAACTGGGTTCGCTACCACAGCATAAAAACGAGTCTGAATCATCTATTACGTCGATGTTTTATTACTTGAATGTATAAAATACAGTGCGATCGCCAAACAGATTACGGCGGCGATTCGACTTGTAGAAAAGTGAATCGTTTCATTGCCAAACCAGCCAAAATTATCAATCAACATACTCATTAGTAGCTGTCCAAAAATAACCGCAACGGTTGCGACGGCCGTACCTATCCGCTGAACGGCTAGCACCATGATGACGATATAAGGCACGCCACACATTGCACCTAATAACTGCCATTTAGGCACATCCAACAATGTCACTGCTTGAGGTGGTTCAAAATAAAAAATCAACAATCCAGTGATCAAGGCTCCAGTCGAAAAAGTTAAAAATGCACTGCGAAACACCCCCACTTTAATCCCCAGCTGTCCATTTATTGCTGCTTGCATACTCAAGGTTGCCCCGCCAATCACAGCCAACATAATCATAATCAATGTCATAACTCGCCCTTAACTTTGCGCCATCAGCACTAATGCTGCGACGATAAATAGCAGTGCCACAATACGTTTAGTATCAATTCGTCTATGTGCTGTACCAAATAAACCGTAGTGGTCAATCAACAAACTCTTCGCAACTTGGCCTGCTAAAATACCGATCATTGTCATAGCAATCCCAATTGCTGGTGTTGCGATCGTGAGTATCACCACGTAAATAGGGCCAAGCACACCGCCCGTTAATGTCCAAGAGGGTTGCGCGAAAAATGAGGGACTATTTCGAGGACTGAAAAACAGCATCAAGATAAAGGTGAGTGCTGCGCCGACACCGAAAATGCTAAAGGTTGCCCATAACTCCCCGACTTCAGCACCTAAAGGTCCTAGGAGGCCCGCTTCAACGGATAATCCCGCCCCTCCTAGCGCAACAAAGAAAATCATTAAAAACTGCATACATAAGCTCCTGTGATTAAGGGCAGCAAGAGTACCCTAGTCGATAAAACCAATAAATGAGACAATGCAGGAAACACCTGTGCAGAATTTGCAAAAATGAATGATATAAACTCAATCAATATGCGAACGTTAAAGTTTTTTATCGGCGTTTATGACAGCAAAAGCTATTCTGTTGTGGCTCGAAAGGAAGGCGTCTCTCCCTCGATGATTTCCAGAGTCATCAGCCAATTAGAAGATTCTCTGGGACAGCAGCTGTTTTATCGAAATACCAGAGCAATCATACCCACGGAATCGGGCAGGATTTTCATTGAATATGCGCGTTCCATGGCAGAGCAACTGAATGAAGTCCGCAATGAATTATTAGATAGGACGATAGAACCTAAGGGATTGATCAGAATTAATGCCCCGGTTTTTTTCGGGCAGCGACATATTGCGCCTTGGTTAGCGGGGTTTTTAAGGCGATATCCGCAGGTACAAGTGGAACTCACACAAACAGACGATTATATCGATCCGCATGTTAGTGCCGCCGATATTATCTTTCGTATTGGCACTTTGGTTGATTCATCACTCCACTCAAGAATACTGGGAAGCCAAACCTATCATCTTGCGGCGTCCAAAGCGTATATAGCACTGCATTGCATGCCCACTGAACCCGCCGATCTCAAAAACCATCAATGCCTAGTCTATAGCGGATCTTCGGGTCAAAATCGCTGGTTTTTTAACAAGAACAAGACGACATGGCTGCATCAGCCTATCACCCCAATCCTCACCTCAAATAATGCGGAAACATTACTCATAGCAGCGTTAAATGACATGGGAATCGTCCTCTTTCCTGACTGGTTAATCGGTGACTCTCTTAAAAATGGACAACTTATTTCATTGCTCACGGACTGCGAATCAGCGATAAAAATTGATCAGCATTACATTACTGCCATTTACCCAAACTCCCGCACTCCCTCATTGAATGTCCGCGCCGTAATTGACTACTTTCTTGAGGTGTATGGCAATCCGCCCTATTGGAAATATCAAGGTTAGTGAATCGCTGCACTTAAGCCGCAACAGATGCATTAAATCAGGCACTGTATGGGATGAGTTTAAATATTAACCATAAGACTCAAGGCATGAAACTCATGCCCCAAATTTAGCATAACCAGTAAGGTTCGCAGGTTTGAGTCAACTTATTAAACGACCCACACCAAAAATAAAGGCCAACGGTTGATGTTGGCCTTTATTCATTTGATTTAATCACTTGATATAATTGCTTAGCGATTTTTTTTACTTTTATTGCTTTAACAACAATAGCCCTGTCAAAGCCTATGCAAGCGCACGAACATCATTGGTTTGATGGTAATGTAAACGGGTGATGGCCAAGGCAATCAAGGCCAGTAAGGTTAACGACCCCATAACTACACCGCGCCACTGCGCCTCATGCCAGAACATCATCAAATAAGGGCCGCCAATCGCCGCACCTAAGTAGTAACAGCATAAATACAGTGATGTCGCCTTAGCCCGATCGCGACTGGCGCGCATCGCGACAAAGGAATTACAGCAACTGTGGGTAAGGAAGAAGCCACAAGCCGTCATCAAAAAACCTAAGCTAATGGTTAAAGTGGTATCAAACAGGGTCAGTAAACTGCCGAGCAACATCACGCACCAAGACCACTGATATAACTTATGTTGGCCAAATTTGGCGAGCCATTTCGCGGTGAAATACGACGCAATAGTGCCGCTGGAATAACACAGAAAAATCAAGGTTGCTTGAAAGCGACTCCATTGATAGGGCGCCGCCATCAAATGCAGCTGAATAAAGCTAAATTGATTCACCATCATCATAAAGGTTAAGCCGCCAATCGCGTAGACCAAGCGCATTTGTGCATCGGTGATATGATGGCTAAAGCCATGAAGATCTTGGGCTAAACGGGCGCGTTTTGATAAAGAGGGCTCAGTTTTACTCTTTGACATGGCCTGCGCATCGGCAAGTGAAGGCAGCAAATAGTTCACTAAAGCCACGCCCGCTAAGGTGACTAAAAACAACAGCCACATGGATTCTTGCCAAGATAAAAACTGCGACATAACGCCGCCGAGCAAACGGCCAACAATACCGCCAATGCTATTCGCCATAATGTAAATGCCCGCGGCTTTGAGCATAGTGCTCGGTGACAACTGCTCCTTAAAGTACGCCATAGCAATAGCTGGCACGGCAGCGAGTAATGCACCTTGCAGCAATCGCACTAGCACTAGCCCATTAAAATCCGGTGCCCAAATCAACAATAAGTTAGATAGCGCCAACAACCACAGGCTGACAATAATCGGTGTGTGTCGACCGATACGGTCTGACAGTACCGCATACAAAAGCAATGAAAAGGCTAAAGAAAAACTGGTTACCGACAGGATTAACGTCGCTTTAGACCCAGATACCGCAAAATGCTCCGCAATTAGCGGCAGCATGCCTTGCATCAGATACAAGTTGATATACACCACCACAGAGGCAACACATAGCGCCCACATCAGTCGGGTATCACGCTGTTTATGATCAATCATAGTATCTAACACGGCTTGCACAGGAGCCTCGACAAAGCATCACTCATAGGATGGACAAAGGTTATCACTGGGCATAACATAACAATAATAGATAATATCTATCGCTATCATTGATTTTTGTTATAGCCACAACGCACCGACCTTGCCACTATTCAACAGTATGGGCCCGATTGATGGATATCCGCCAACTCAAACATTTAGATGCCCTTGCCAGTACTGGCAGCTTTACCGCCGCAGCCAAGAAACTGAATATGGCCCAACCGGCGTTAAGCCAAAGTATCAAGCGCTTAGAAGTCGCACTCGGCGTGACTTTAGTCAATCGTACGAGCAATAAGAATGACAAGCTACTCGCACTCACGGCCGAAGGTTTAGTCTTGCATCAACATGCCACTTTGATCCTGAAACAGATTAAGCAGGCCGAAGCGCAAATCCGTGCCATGGCCAATCTCACCTCGGGGGAAGTCCGTATTGCCGTGCCGGGCATGCTGGGGTCTTTCTACCTGCCCTCGCGCTTAATGGCTTTTCGGCATAAATACCCCGAGTTAAAACTATCACTGTTTGAAGGCGGGACGCGCGACGCACTGCGTATGTTGCAACAGGAAGAAGTGGATATTGCGATCATTACCGCCCAAGACCTGCAACCCGAATTTGATAGTCAGCTGTTGATCCGTGAGCAAATGGTGATCGCTATGGGAGCCGAACATGCTTTAGCGGAACATAGCGCCGTCAGTCTCAATGACTTTTTCGACCATGAATTAGTGATGTTCAAGACAGGTTATTTCCACCGCGAGTGGATCTTATCGCAAGCCAAGGATCTGGGGAAAAAGCCCAATGTCGCCTTCGAGACTAATTTGATTAACCTTATCAAACAGATTGTTTCCCAAGGATTTGGGATCACCAGCGTGCTCGAAATGGCAATCAGCTCAAAAGATGACATTTTAGCTAAACCCTTCGATCCACCAGTATTTTTGAACCTGCATATCGCATGGAAAAAACAACGCCCCGTCAGTCAAGCAGACCGTGCCTTTGTCGATTTTTTGATGAGTAATCGATGACCTAAACTGAGTAAAACAAAAAGGGCTGATATCAATATCAGCCCTTTTCTTTTTACTATTTAATTACTGTTAAACCTCTCGATTTAACCCTGAGCGATTAACCTTGTTTACGACGGCCAAAGGCAAATGGTAGCAATAACAAGCTTAACCAACCTAATGAACCACCATCATCTTTCTTAGCTGGTGTTTCAGTCACAGACACAGACACGACACTTGAATCTTTGTTGCCATGGTTGTCCGCTACAGTAAGTTGGAATGACACTGTTTGAGCTGTACCACTCACTTCTGGCGCCACTAGATTAAGCTTGGCTGCATTAGCGTCGAAGTTAAAGCTCGCGCCGCCTAACTGAGTCCATTTGTAGGTTAATGGATCATTGTTGGCATCGGATGACTTGCTCGCATCGATAAACAGTGGTTTACCTTCTTGAACAGACACCGGTGCTTCAATCACTGCCACTGGCGCCACTTCTGGAACATCAAATTGATATTCTTGCTTCAAGATTTGAGCCGACTCGTTGTTCACTTTATTGGTCAAAGTCACAAGGTTGTCTTGGCTTGCCTTACGTGGCACTAAGTCAAACGTCACATCTTGCGCCGCGGCACCAGAGGCCATCTCGATAGTCCAAGTGATCTTATTGCCCACTTGCGTACCTTGATGGCTGATATTAGCCACTTCATGACCTTCTGGTAAAAACGCTTCTAAGGTGTAAACGCGGGTTTCTTGCGTTTTGTTCGCTTCGACACGGGTCTTCATCACTTTAGCGGCGCCTGGCGTTAACTCGCCAGAAACAGTGCTACCTAGAGGCGGTAAAACATCATCACTGACGCGCTCAAATATAACCGGAATTTTAACCGGTGCGACTTTGTCATCAGTGGTAGTCAGAGTCAGCATTGCCAAGCCTGCATCGCCCACTAACATCGCTTGTTTCCAAGCTAAGTTGACGTTGAAATCTTTATGATCACCGGTAAGATTTGCCGTTAAGTTATCACCCGCTTCATCGTATAAGGTCACTTGTTTCAAACTAAAAGCATCATCCGCATCGGCTGCTGATGCCTGATAGTTTTGTATCACGACAATATACTCACCTTTCACTGGGTTCTTAATAGACACACTTTCTTTTGAACCACCAAACGCAGAAGATGCCGCCATAGAAAGCTTACTACCATCTTTCTTATCGAGTATCACAAACATGTCTAAGTCAGGAGAGGTGGTATTACCGATTGATGCATTGAAAAATAACGCTTTGTCTTCAACGTTAAAGCTAAATACTTTTACGCCATCGGCCAAATCATCAAATGCACTATCGGTATTTGAATCCTGTTTCACACTTGATTCATAAGTGTCGCTTAATTTAAGTGCAGTCACTGTCGCCGCAACACCCGGTAGATCAATCGCTTTTAAGTGAGCTAAATTGCGCTCATCGGCATCACGTGAGGCTGAAACATTAACAACCGCAGGTAAGTCGCGTTTAGCAATCTTAGCCACGATCGGCATGTTAGCCGTTGGGAAGGCTTCCGAAACTAATACTAAGTTACCAAAGCCCCAACTTGCACCCACGTCAGTCACATCCGCAGTCACTGTGATAGTTTGGCTCTCACCTTTTTTCAGGTTGAAGCTTTCTGGCGTCACAGTTAACGCGAACTTATCGGTTGCGGAAACACCTTTTGCAGTCCAGCTACCGTCAGCCGTTGCAGTGACAGTACGTGTCCAAGTACAAGTATCGATACAACGTGAATCAGCCATGCTTGGAATGTTTAGCTTACGTGGATCGCCACCTGTTGTAGGGTTAGCAATCTCGTAGTTTAAGGCACTTTCATCCATCACTAAGCCAGATTTTGCCGCTAAATCCACACGAATACGGCCTGCGCCTACGTCAAACGGATCTGCAACGGTTTTACCATCGGCTTTTTTCATGGCTTGGGCTGTCGTTGCTGTCATCATTAACGCAGAACGAATGTTATCTGGCGTCCAATCCTTATGCAGCGATTTAAGTAACGCGCCAGCACCGGCAACATGAGGACTCGCCATTGAAGTACCTGACATCAAAGTGAAATCAGCAGGATCAGTCCCTGTCTTATCATGGCCAAACTGTTGATCTGAATAAGCAGCGTAGATGTCACTGCCCGGTGCAGCAACATAAGGCACGAGTACATCGTTAGTCAGGTTAGGTCCAATCAAGGAGCTGGCAGCTAAAACATCCGCTTCTTTACTGACCACTTTAGGGGTTGGAGACAGCGTGATTTCAAGCGCCGGATTTGCCGCCATAGCAGCAATCAGTTCTAAGCCATCGAGATCGCCAATAAATACCGCTGGAATATCCAATTTATCTAGCCCAGACATGGTCAGGCGCGCATTATTTTCACCATCTCTATTGAAAACAATCACACCCTTAGCGCCAGCTTTCATCGCCGCTGCCACTTTAATATCGAATGAGCAAGTACCGCGTCTTAAAACGGCGATCTTGTCTTTAAAAGCATCCGCAGCAAATGGTTTACAGGCTTCAAAATTGGTCGCATCGATTGTGCCAGCATAAACAGGCACACCTTTGAGCACTTCAGTTTGAACCGGGCCAGTACCAGCAGTGTAGTGGTAGTTTTTACCATTAAATTCAACCGCGCGTACTATGTCACGATTGTGAGTCGAGTTAGCAACCGACGTATACCAAGGCGCATTTTTAGGCGTAGAGTAAGGTGTTTGATTAATAGCAGGGCTAGTGTTTGTCGCGGCACGTGTGTTACCCGCAGCAACGGCAGCAAAAATACCCGCATTACGCGCAGCTAAGAAACCTTGTTCTGTTGCACTATTCCACGGATTTCCACCACCGCTGATTGAAAAGTTAATCACATCGACGCCATCTTTGATCGCATCGTCTAACGCTTTCAAAATAGGTGCAGTCGGGCAGCCAGAATAAGTGTCGCCCGCATTACCCGGATTACAGATTTGATAAGCTATGATGTTTGCATGTGGTGCAACACCTGAGATTTGCGCAAATTCAAGACCCGTCGCAATACCATCACCTTCTAACTTACCGGTTTCACCTTGCACATAAGGGACATTCACTAAAATGTTACCCGCTGCTGTACTGGCGACATGCGAACCGTGTCCGCCGTAATCCTCACCATTTTTTGCCGGGGGGGTGTCACCATACACTTTTACGTCATCAAAGTTATTGGTGATTTCTGGATAGCTACGGACACCGATCAGTTTGTCGTTACACATGCTGGCGAAATCAGTTTTACAGTCACCAATATAGATGCCTTGACCTAATGGGTTAGTGTGGTCATAACCATCTTGGCCAACATCCGCAAATGAAGCATGGTCAGAGTTAATGCCTGAGTCGATAATACCGACGATCACGCCTTCACCCATGGCTTTCGTGCCCGTTGCACTGCCATCCCATACATTTGGAGAACCGATAAGCGCTTGGCTGACGTCAGTTTCCATTTGTTCCATGCGTTCGCGCTCAACAAAAGCAACCTCAGGTAACTCAGCCATTTTCTTAGCTTGAGCTTGAGTCATGCGCACTGCCATACCGTTTAACGCATACTGATAGGTCGTTAATGGCTGCAGATTGGTGCCAATAGCCGCACTTGCGTTAGCTAGAAATCGGTTTTGTTTGACTTTTAAATAGCTAACATAGCTTTTGACTTCAGGTCTTGAAGCATCGAGTTTGCCATTTACAGCGACTTTTGAAGTGCCACTAGTCTGCACTCTCTGTGAGCTCGTCGCTTTAAAGCCAGGAGTCGTTCCTTGATAATTGGCGACTGAACTGTCACGTAAACGAACGATATAAGTAAATTCACCCTCGCCTAAATCCGCTTCTGGTACAAACTTAACTTCAGCTCCGGCAGCATTACCGCGTAATGACGTGGCTTGTAGTTCACTTGGAATATCTAACTGCAAGGTTTCACCCGTTGGTGATAAAACTGTTTGCGCATTTGCAGCCGACGATAACAGCGCCATAGACACTGCTAGTGCTATTTTAGTTTTCATTGTGACTTCCCTAATTCTTATAAGTTGTATGATTTATAAAACTCAGGTTGGTGGCATGAACATACTGCAACAACCAAGAACGTCACCTGTAACTGACATTTTTTATGAATAACTATTCAATTTACTGTAATGATGATCACTGAGTTTTATCGCGACAAGTTGTAACACGAGAAGATACAAATTAAAACATTAAGTTAACGGAACGTTATTCAGTAAATCGTATATCAGCTTCTATTTATCTTAAAAAAGAGAAATAGATTGTTTCGCAGGTTGAATAGCCGGTAAATTAAAGCTCATAAACAAAAATGCGAAATAAAAATAGTTATTTAAAATCAGTATATTAATTAAAACACTTAAATGTTTGAGCACCAAGATAGTGCACCAAAAAACAGAACGAGTGACCGTAAAAATATTATTATTCGTAAAAAATATCTGTTACAAAATAAACATTTTCGAAAATAAAATTAAACGAAAATTAAACATTACTTTAACTTTTTTAAACAAATTTGGTGTGAATGCCATTTTTACAAAATGGCATTCCTTATAAAAAAGACTAACTTATGCATTAATATTCTTAGCTCTGTGTAAAGCAAAATCATATTTGATTTTACATTTACAACATGGATACCCGAATATTAACCAAAAAAAAGCCCTTGCAATATAAATTGAAAGGGCTATATCTTCAGCAATACAAAAATAATGCGCAGGCAATAATTAGGAGTGATTAATTCGCCATGACCGCCTTCATTAACACTTCTGTCGTGAACTTATCATTATTGACGACAGGGAACCTGTCATAGGTTTGGAAGATCACTTGGTCTTGGAACTTGATCATCGCCACTACGCCATATTGGATACTCTTATCGATCGATTTTGCAGGCAGCGTAAATTTAAACGGCACTGGCGCTCTGGCGATGTTAAAGGTTTTCTGTGCGACGATAATACCCGGGGTATTCAAATCAATAATTGCAATAGTGATTTGGCAACCTTGAGGCAAGGGAATTTTCTCTAAATAACCCGCTGCGCCATTGATAATAATCGGGGGTTCAGGTTTCACCGTCACGCAGCCATTGAGTAGAATAGCCATGAGCGAGAACAATACAAACGACTTTATTTTCAGATACATATTAACGTCCTTTTACCATGCGGATCAGGCCTTCTTGGGTAGAAGAAGCCACTAATTCACCTTGTTGATTGAAAAACTGCCCTCTGACGTAACCTCTGCCACCGCTGGCATTGGGGCTATCAATACTGTAAAGCAACCACTCTCCCATATTAATCGGGCGATGGAACCACATCGCATGATCTATCGTCGCCATGCGCACTCCAGGACTTAAAAACGACACGCCGTGGGGCTGAGCCGCTGTCACGAGAAAGTTAAAGTCCGAGGCATAGGCGAGTAAATATTCATGAATATGGGCGTCATTTGGCATGGGACCATTGGCCCTCATCCACACGTAACGGTACGGCTCAGTTTCTTTGGGCGCAAAGGGATGTAATGGATTAACCAGTCGCATCTCAATGGGCGCATCGGCCATAAACTTTTCGAGTATGCTCGGCGGCACTTTATCCCGCATCGTCAGCGCTAACTCCTGCTGATTCAATAAACCTTCAGGTCCAGGTACTTGCGGCATCATCGCTTGATGACTAAATCCTTCTTCAGGTTCTTGGAAGGAACAGGTCATGTGGAAAATCGGTCGACCTTTTTGAATTGCACTCACGCGGCGGGCACTAAAACTGCCGCCATCTCGCATATTTTCGACTTCATACACAATCGGTAACTTCTCGTCACCGGCACGTAAAAAGTAGGAGTGTAATGAGTGGACCTTACGCTCAGCGGGGACGGTTTGTTTAGCGGCGCTCAGCGCTTGCCCCATCACTTGACCACCAAACACATGCCCAAATCCCAGATCTTGGCTCTGACCACGAAAGAGGCCGATTTCAATTTGCTCAAGGGAAAGTAATGATAAAAGATCGTCTAATACCTGACTCATGGGATCCTACTGCATAATTAGCCATTAATGCTAAAGGGTAACTCAGTTCGCCTTAAGCTGACCAGTCTTCTATCGATTATTCACAATGAAATCATCACTCCCACGATACAGGATTTAAACGAGGCTTGACTCAAGTTCAGTGCGGATGTCATCTGCGTATTGCGAAGGGTTTTACTTGACCCGTTAACGCGGTTTAATAACAGAGGTCATGGGCTGAGTTATGGGTAACAGTGTCACTCATCAATCAATTTTAATATGGTGTTCTAGCGCGCTTAACTGAGACCAAGACAAGACTTTATCCTCACCACTGGAGTGCAAAGTAACAGGAAAGGATTGGTATAGCTGGGGCCACTGCTGCGCGAGATTATCAGGCGTAAAAAGCCCCTCATTAAAATACATCGGCTGAAACTCGACAAACATGCCATGGCTGACGCTGCCCGCACCTGCGAGTAAGTGTTGACCATTGGGCGCCTGTTCACTCACCAAAAAAGCCGTTGTGGCGGTTAATGACTCAAAGGAAAATAACGGCTGAATCGCACTCGCTAAATGTTTGGCTGTCATCGCTGTGACGGCCTGCGGGCATAAACTATTGACACGAATATTATGAATTTCTCCTTCTATCGATAAGCAATTTACCATGCCCACCAGCGCCATCTTACTCGCGCTGAAACCGACTTGATGCAAATCACCAAACAAGGCCGAAGCTCCCGTCGTCATCATGATCCGACCATAATCCTGTTGTTGCATATAGGGCCAAACGGCTTGCGTCAGATAAAAACTGCCATTGAGATCGACATCCAATTGCCGTTGCCACTGCTCAAGCTTAATGTGCTCGAACGGACAAGCACCGTAGACCCCCGCGTTATTAATCAAGATATCAATGCGATGCCAACGTAGGATCACCTCTTCGACCATGCGGTTTACTTCATCCCGCTGGCTAACATCAAGCACAAAGTAGAGACAGTCGCCGCCGAGTTTAATAATGCTGCAGTAGGTTTGCATCAATGCTAAGTTGGCCGGCATTGTTTGAGCACCATAGGTAGAAATAGACTCGGATGACGATAACGGCTGATCAACGAGCACCACCTTCGCGCCCCGCTCAGCCAACATGATGGCATAGGCTCGACCTAGCCCTGCTCCCGCCCCAGTGACTAACGCCACCTTATTATCGAAACGCATCCAAATATATCCTTATCGGCATATCAGTAGCGGTAAAACGCCGCCAATCAATGCTCAAAAACAACCCGCATAAGGCGACTAGCACCTGTGGTATCTCCAGTTGAACATAGGATTTAGCGTTACGCCTATGTCTTGGGCGGTGCAGCGTCTCCAACAACATCCGCTATAGAAACACAGACTTTTTTGATTTTCTTTGAGCTTGACGACAAATCTCCGCCTACATCAGTGAACATATGTGCGCCAATTCAAACTCTGTTAAATGCGTTTATTAGATAGTGCTCACTTTCGTGTTAAATCTTGTTATGCTATGCGCTAATTGAGCCCTTGCTCGATACCATTCCCATTTACCAATAACGACTGGACGCCATGAATCCTTGGATTTTAGCTATAAGACCCCGTACGCTACCCGCGGCCATAGGTCCTCTATTGATAGGCAATATTCTCGCCCTGCATCTTGAGAGTTACAGCTGGTTAATCGCTGCCACTTCTATGCTGTGTGCTGTGCTATTACAAATTGCCGTCAATCTCGCTAACGACTATTTTGACTTTAAAAACGGCATAGACACGGCCGAACGCTTAGGACCCGTTCGCGTGACACAAAGTGGTTTAATTCCACCAACGAGCGTCCGCAATGCCATGATATTTTGCCTATTAATGGCACTTGCTGTGGGTTCCTATTTAATTTGGCACGGAGGCTGGCCTATCGCGATTCTCGCCGCGGCCGCCATTTTAGGTGCACTCGGTTACAGTGGTGGCCCCTATCCCCTCGCGTCCCATGGGCTGGGCGAAGTCGCGGCCTTTATCTTTTTCGGATTAGTCGCCGTCGTGGGGAGTTATTATCTGCAGGCGGGCGATACAACAATCAATGCTTGGTTATTAGGCTGCGCCATTGGGCTGTTCAATGCGGCTATCATGCTGGTGAATAACACCCGCGATATTCGCACCGACACCCAAGCGGGCAAACACACATTGGCAGTACGTATCGGCGAAGCACAATCAAAAGTGTTGTATCAAGCGCTGATTTACCTGCCCTTCGGCTTAGTGATTGCAGGCTTTCTACTGGGGATTTTACCTGGGTTACCAGTATTACTCGCGGGCTTATCACTGCTTATCGCCCGTAAACTCAGCAGTGATTTCTATGCGGTGTCTGGTGAAGCGTTGAATCCGTTACTCGGCCGTACGGCTAAGTTAACCATGATTTTCAGTACCTTGTTTAGCGTGGGTTTAGTGTTTACCGCATAAGAGTAAAGCCGCTAGGCTAATGCTATAAGCCGCTAAAAGCTTAATACTGAATACAAAAAAGGTTCGTATCTGTCGAGGATACGAACCTTTTTTATTGGCTGAATATGCTTAACCTTAGGTTTACTGCCATGTTCAGCCACGGCAATCCAACATCAGATTATTGCCAGACTATTGCCAGATATAGCCTGAGATCAGTGTATTTAATAAAATGCCGTTAAAGTTACATAGCGCTTGGGATGAATCACTGTGACCAGCGCCGAAACACACATGAAGTGGCAATAAATGTTCTTCCCGCGGATGACTAAACCGCGCCTCAGGAGCCGCTTGCCAGTGAGTCAATGCTGTTTTGGCCTCGGCAGTGTTCACGCTTGCGGTTAATGTTTGCGTCAGCCAATAGTCAAACTCTGCGCTGCGACTTTGGACCGTGGGATCGCTTGAGAAAAACGCCCGCATATTGTGAAACGACATGCCAGAGCCCACAATCAATACCCCTTGATCCCGTAGCGGCGCTAAAGCCTCCCCAATCGCTATATGGGTTTCAGGATCGAGACTGTGGACTAACGACATTTGTACTACGGGAATATTCGCCTCGGGATACATCAACTTAAGTGGTACAAAGGTGCCGTGGTCAAATGCGCGTTCGCTATCTAAGCGAGCGGCGATCCCCTTATCCACGAGCATATTCGCAATCTGTGCAGCTAATTCTGGCTCACCCAGTGCAGGATACGTTAACTGGTACGCTTCAGGCGGAAAGCCATAATAATCGTATAAAATTCCGGGCTTAGGGCTACTCGACAAGGTCACCACAGATTCTTCCCAATGGGCGGTGATCAGCACAATCGCCCTAGGGGTTTCAATGGGCGCGGTCACTGAGGTTAAAAAAGTACGCAACTCTTTATGATTGGCATCATTTAGCAAAGGCATTGGGCCACCACCGTGGGGCACAAATAGCACAGGCATACGACTCGCTTTAACTTGCATCATGGCTTTCTCTTGTTGATTAACTTATATCGGTACGACTGACTTCAGACTCTATTTTTATCACTTAAAATGCGGAGCGACTTAGCGCCAACTGCCGCTGAAATTGCACTAAACGCTCAATAATTTCATCCAGTTTGATAACTAGAAAGAGTCCAGCCGATAAACTCAATGCAGGCAGTGCATTAATCGCCGCTTCATAGTTAAAGTGGAAATAAATCGCCCCCATCATAATCGCCAGCAAACCGCTCGCCGATAGTACTCGGTAGTCACGTAGACACAATCCAAGGGCGCCAATCACTTCCATCAAACCAATAAAATAGCCAAACCCTGTGGGAAGATTCATCAAAGTAAACGGAACATGGAACATAGGCACGCCAAATAACTTGGCAAATCCCGAGATAAAAAACACTATGCTCATCGCCAGTGTAACGGTTGCGGCGGCGCGATTGAGTGTATTGGCACAAAGGAATAGCTTCTGCGTATCGGCCTCAGCAACTAAGCCATTGATACTTGAGCCCTTAGCACCACATAAGTTTGAAAATCGCATCGCACACACCCCATTGATCTTAATATTGCCATCAGTCTTGGGCATAAATGCGCAGACGACAAGCGAGAATGGAGTCGATTATGAGCCGATAAAAGATAAATAAATATGGAATAAAATCTAATATCTCATAAACTAATAATTTATAACTTGCGAGCAATCCCAGTGACCTTAGACCAACTGCTGATGTTTAAAACCGTGGCTGAGGCGGGCTCACTCAAAGCCGCCAGTGACAAGCTACATAAAACCCAACCCGCCATTAGTCAAAGTATCAAACAGTTAGAATCTCAACTCGACCTCATCTTATTTAACCGTGAAGGTTATCGACTCGCCATCACAGAGCAAGGCCGAAAACTGCTGCAACATACCCAGCGGGTGTTGAATGAAGCGCAGGAAATGAAGCAAGTCGCGAAACATTTAGCCAAAGGCAACGAAGCGAGTATCACCTTAGCTTTTGAAGCATCTTTCAATCTCGCTCGAATTCTACCGATTTTAGAACTGACTCAAAATGAGTTCCCCTATACCCAAATTATTCTCAAACAAGAGTTTTTAACCGGTGCACTCGAAGCGTTGAATCAAGATAAAGCCGAAATCATCATCTCAGCTGGCGGAATTGAGCCCATACGTTCGAGTCATTTAGAATTAGCCTATTTATTTTCCGGTAGCCTGCTCGATGTCGCCGCGCCGCGCATGCTTGAGCGCCATCCGACACTGACCTACGCACGAGAGCTCGTTAACGAATATCAAATCGTGATCCAAGATACGGGCTCAGGTACTGCGAATATTGAGTTTGGGGTACAGGCGGGGCAACGACGTTGGTATGTTAATGATTTTTATACCAAGAAAATGCTTATTCAAAGTGGCATGGGCTGGGGCAAACTGCCGCACTATATGATTGAAGATTCACTCAAACAAGGTGCATTAATCGCACTGGATCTACGCGAAAGACAAAACAACATTCAACTCGATTACTACGTGATGCGAAAACCCCACTCACCTTTGGGCCCTGTCGCCCAAGCGCTCTGGCAAAAGCTGATCGCCTTTTCTGTAGATGAATGTAATGCATAATTCCAAAGTAAAAAGGGCCAATAGGCCCTTTTTAATCAAACGAAAAACTACTGTATTTCTTGCTTGGCGATGGCACGGTCTAACTTAGCTCGTTCAACTTCAGGGGACGCTTTAATCGCGTTCACTAAGTTGATGAGATCTGTGCCGTCTTCAGCGGCTAACAAGAGTAAATTACTCTTGTTCTGCCAATCCACTTTCAGGCCATGAGCTTTTGCAAAATCCTCAGCTGAAACGGCAGGTTTAAGCTTAACAACCAATTTGCCAGTCATTTCTGCAAATGGCTTACCAGATTGAGTCACCACTTTCTGTCCTTTCGTCAACTGTTTTGCTTGCTTCACGCCAGCGTCAGTTTTGACAAAATATTGGCTGTCAGTACCCAAAAACTCAGCACGACTGATTGTGACGCCAGGTGTTTCGCCTTGAGGTTCAACCAAATCAACTTTGTCATGTGCCATAGCTTGTGCAGATAACGCAAGAGAAACTGCAACTAATGATAAATTCAACGCTTTCATTTAATACTCCTTAAGATGCAGACTTGGCAGCGTGGCCATGGAAACGAATTGACCAACCTTTTAGTTTTCCATCAGCTTCATTGGGAATAGAGATATAACCTTGGTCATATTTGATAAATTTATAGCTACCACTATTCACATCTATAAGCTTGATAGTCCATTCTCCCTTAGATGATTCACCATAGAAAGCATTAGACAGCATAGGCGTCGCATCAAAGCCTGTAATGAGATCCTCAGGATCTGTTTTGTCCATTACACCTTGATATACCAAACCGTTATAAGGTGTCATTAATACACTTTTCGTTCCTGCTGGAGATATTAGCTCAACAGCAAGATCCGGTAGACGTAAGTGATCTGCAGTTAACTCGATTTGTACAGCTTCAATCACTAAATCATCCGCCACCACTTGAGTATCACTGACACCATTGACGTCCGCATCAGGAATAGCTTTTGCCAATTCTTGGCTTGCTTGCCATTCAGTTACTACGTATTCACCTAAATCCTCAGCATAGGATTTAGCCAATTTTACCGCTTCGCTTACGTTAACTCGACCAAAACCATAAAAATTATGGAATGAATAACCAGCAGCATTTTGTTGCCATCCCGGAATAGCAACATATTCTTGAGCAGCATCGCCCTCACCAATAGTAACGGTTTTGGCCGCAATATCAGCATTCACTTTGGTTGAAGTCTTGGCAAGAACATTGCGTACATCGCGCCACGACAAATCAGGGTTTGCACTCATGATCACGGCGACTACACCTGAAGTATTTGGTGCAGCTGATGAGGTACCATTCATCGTTGAAGTGTAATCACAGTTTGAGTTTAAAGGATGTAACCCTCCGTGGAACGGTGTGCTTGGACGATCTTCTGCAATCGCAGATCCATTCTCACAACCTACACGATCTGTTGTCACAATCGCTGGATTAACTTCACCATATTCGCCACCAGGCGCAGTGACAAAAATATTAGACCCTACAGATGAATAGCTCGATAACACGCCTTTAGCATTGATAGCACTAACCACTAAGTTGTAGACGTTTGCATTATCACTGGACATGTTTGAGTTATGGAAAGGCAATCCATGGTTAGCAGGGTTTTCAGCTGTGGCAGAAAAGTAATCTCCTGGAAGCCAGAAGGTACTGAAACGATAGTAGTCATAACCATTACCAGCCGATTTAACGAAGATACTGCCTTTACCATCAAAGCTTTGAGTCGTCACATCGCGGTATACTTCAGATTCATCCTCTTCAAAACCGTGCGGGAAAGGCACGCTGTAACCATAGCTTTGGTTAAAAACACGGGCACTATCGCTGTAGGCACTAGCACCATGTGATTTTGTAAAGTTTTCAAATGTTTGAACATTTGTAACTTTACCTGTCGGATCGGAATCTAAGAAGTTAAAACCAATTAGTTGTGCCTTTGGGGCGACACCACGACCACCAATACCGTTCCAACCTTCTGCTGCGATAATCCCGCCAACTGCAGTACCGTGACCTGATTCACCAGAAAAAGGAGTTGGGTCAACTGAACCCGTGATCAAATTGTAAGATCCTCCCTTAACAGTATTGTTCACTAAATCGGGATGAGAAATTTCCAAGCCATCATCCACAACGGCAACTGTGATGCCTTGACCCATAACTTGCTTTGAAATTGCGTCACTGACATTCATGTCTTCGCCAGCAATACCACGATTCAGTGCAAAAGAATTCTGCCCCGTATTTTTCAAATGCCATTGATAAGCATATAAGGGATCGCCACTTCTGATATGAATCGTTAAGCTTGCCTCTGCTTGATGCTGACCGTCAGATACTTTAAATCTGACAACTTCAGAGCCTTCACTCGCATCGGAAGAATAAGTAAATTCACCTGTACTTTTGTTAACTAGGATCAAAGTACCTAGTTTTAAATCAGTTGGATCAACTAAAGAGTAAGTCAAACCACCTTCGGCATCAGTCGCATCTAATTTGCCTGTGAATAATAGAGACTGCGACACATCAATGGTCATATCGGCAGTTGTTGGTGCTGTGTTGACCTTAGCGACTGGCTGTGGAGCCTTTTTGTCACTTCCACAACCTGCCAATAAGGCGGCCGTGATGCTTAATGCAACAATGGACATACGCATGGATAGACATTCCTTCTTGTCATTACATCTTATAATTTAATATTGGATAGCTAGAATTCACTCGCCTTTATCCGCATTAAATACTGTTATTTTAATTATTATTGAACCACCAAAAACCAACATTAGCATTTAATGGTGATACATCTTTTAACATATGAGTAATAAGAATGAAAACAACAATAAACAGAACGGTAGATTGAATGTAAATTTTCTAGTTATATCTCCAGTAATAATAGACTTAAGAAACTGAGTCACCACCTTGGCCAACTAAATGCATAGCAATTAAAAATCAATAACTTAAAAAATAAAATTAAGTACTAAAATTAATGAAAGCTCTTTTTTAGTGTATTAAAAATTTAAAAATAAATTGTTACATTTTGACAAACCCTACAGCATTAACAACATAGCATACTCATTAGTGGTTAAATTAAATATACTAAGCCTTGTATAGAAAATATGCTGCGTCTAAAATATTTAGCAACAATATTATGTATAAAAATTCTTAAGGTGGATTGAGATCCAATATTACATATGATTATCTGCAAGCCGCATATTCAGAAAATAAATGACGACAGACATGATCTTACTGACTCCTAATTTAATGATTTTATAACCCTAGTCATAATATTAGTCGCGAAAAATAATAGACCACGATGGTAAAGTAATTAGCTGTTATCTTTGGCGTTAATGAGTTAACTGTCAGTTCCAATCAATATAGTTCGGGCATAAAAAAGCCCTCAATTTTGAGGGCTTTTTTATGCTATTACGTAAGAATTTTCACAAACACTAGACCTTAGCTAAAGTGCGCTCTTTGGCGCTCCAATCTAAGTGATATTTCTCGCCAGCTGGCGTATCGATACGCTCAAAGGTATGAGAGCCGAAAAAGTCACGCTGACCTTGGAGCAAGTTCGCTGGTAATGTTTCGCAGCGGTAACTGTCGTAATATGCCAGTGCTGAGCTAATACACGGCGCTGGAATACCTTGCATTACCGCAGTCGCTACCGCAGTGCGCCATAGGCCTTGCTTTTCAGATAAGGCTGACGCAAAACTGTCGGCCATCAACAGATTGCTAAGCTCGGCATTGTCTTCATAGGCTTGAGTGATTGATTGCAAGAACGTCGCGCGAATAATACAACCCGCACGCCAAATTTTTGCAATTTCAGCAAAGTTTAACTGCCATTTTTGCTCATGGGCCGTCATTGCCATCAACTGGAAGCCTTGCGCGTAACAACACACTTTCGCGCAATATAACGCACTTTCAAGGGCTTCAATCAACTGCGCTTTTTGCGCCTCATCGATAGCAGGTGCATTTGGCCCAGCCAATTTCTGGCTAAGTTGTAAACGTAAGGATTTTTGGGTACTTACGGCGCGAGCATATACAGCTTCAGCAATCGTCGGTGCCGGACAACCAATTTGTAAACTGCTTACGGCCGTCCACAAACCCGTGCCTTTTTGGCCCGCTTTATCTAAGATCATTTCCACCAACGGTTTACCCGTTAATGGATCGGCCTGTTTTAAGACTTCGGCACTGATCCCCATCAAATAGCTGTTTAAGCTACCTTTGTTCCAGCGTTCAAACACATCGCCCACTTCTGCAGCGCTCATGCCTAAACCGTCATGCAGCATTTGATAGGCTTCGCAAATCAACTGCATATCTGCGTATTCAATACCGTTATGCACCATCTTCACGTAATGGCCAGAACCCGCAGGACCAATATAAGTCGTGCATGGCTCGCCTTCTGTCACTGGATTACCCGGTTCGAAGCGCTCTATGGGTAAACCTGTACTTGAATCAACCTTAGCGGCAATAGCTTTCCAAATAGGTGCCACGTGATGCCATGCATCGATATCGCCGCTTGGCATAAGTGATGGACCGAAACGCGCACCGACTTCACCGCCCGAAACCGCAGAGCTGAAAAATACAAACTGACCTTTGTAGCGCGCTTCACGCTCAACAGTGTCAGTCCATAGGCTGTTACCAGTATCGATAACGATATCATCGGACTCAATTCCGGCAGAAATCAAAGCACTACAGACACCATCGACGGGTGCGCCCGCGGGAACAGAAAGCACAAGAATGCGGGGTTTTGTGAGACTGGCTAACATTTCGGTAAGATTAGCACAGCCAAGAATGCGAGGTTCGAGTCCAGCGCGTTCCTGTTTTTCTTGCTGTATAACACCATTAACTTTAACAGGATCGAGGTCAAATGCGCTGACGTGATATTGGTTATCCGCGATGTTTAGCGCTAGGTTTTTACCCATAACGCCAAGGCCAATTACGCCGATATCATTAAGATTGCTGTGGTTTTGCATTATATAATTCCCACGGGTCACAGAGGTTAGAGCTAACCAATTTTGAGGGGTAATTATACCGATCTTTGTAACTTAATTACCAGAGAGAAAAGGCGATGCATACGATTGGCAATCTCGATTACAGTGAGATTGCCAATCCCGTATTGCGAAACGGGTTAGTTAGGACTTAGCCCAAGTGATACTTGTATTGGCACGTTTATCGACAACTTAGTTTGCGAGTTTAAGCCCTAAAACGCCCAGTAATATCAGTATCAAACTGGCAATCTTAAGTAAGCTAACTCCTTCTCCTAACAGGATAATTCCCGCGATAGCGGTGCCCATAGCGCCAATGCCGACCCACACGCCGTAAGCCGTACCGATAGGCAGCTGCTTAACCGCGAGTCCTAGTAGCACAACACTCACGGCCATCGACGCCACTGTAAAGATACTTGGCCACAAACGTGTAAAACCTTCGGTATATTTAAGCCCTATGGCCCAACCAATTTCGAATAAACCCGCAAGGACTAATAAGAACCAACTCATAGTGAACTCCTAATTAGGGGTCGTCCCCTACCAAATTAAGGCATGTTTAGGGTCGTCCCTAAGCCGGTGAGAATACAAAGTCGTCAGTGAAGTGTATCTAAAATCTCCATAGATACACATTGCTTCTAGTGGTGGTTTTAGTTGAATGAATTAAACAATTGCTAATGCTCAATTCCCGCATATAAACAACTCAAAATAATGCAATTGAGTAACAAAAACATTCAATAAATACGCGGCAAGAATAGCAAATCATAATGGACTATTGCTCAAATTTAGCGGGGATATTTGTTTCAATTCGCAACAGCAAGCGATTTTTAGAGTGGGAATTTCCTACATGAAATCCCCATTCACTAAACGCAAGCTTAGATTAAGGCATCGGCATAACCCATGCGAGTGAGCGCGGTACGCACTAACTCTAAGGTCTGTGGATCTTCTATGGTCGCTGGCGCGGTATATTGCTGATTATCGGCAATTTTTCGCATAGTACCACGTAAAATCTTACCAGAGCGCGTTTTGGGCAATTTTTGAATCGCACTCACTAACCTAAAGGAGGCGACGGGACCAATCTCTTGACGCACCAAGGTAATGAGCTGTTTATGCAGCTCTTCATCACTGATCGTCACGCCCTTTTTCAGCACCACTAATCCTAAAGGCACCTGACCTTTAAGCTGATCATCCACACCAATCACAGCCGCTTCGGCCACATCAGGATGTTGACACAAAACTTCTTCAAAACGTCCAGTCGATAACCTGTGCCCCGCCACGTTTATGATGTCATCAATACGACTCATAATGTAGAGATAACCGTCTTCATCGGTATAACCCGCATCGCCAGTTAAGTAATAACCTGGATACATAGACAAGTAACTATCTTGATAGCGTTGATCATTTTGCCACAGTGTCGTCAAGGTTCCCGGCGGCAAAGGCAGCTTGATCACCACATTCCCCGAGGTATTGGGCGCAACTTGTTCTCCCAATTCATCCACCACTTCAACCGCATAACCAGGCACAGGTAAAGCGGGTGAACCCGGCTTAATGGCGACGGGCGCTGTGCCCATCAAATTTGCCGCGACTGGCCAACCCGTTTCAGTTTGCCACCAGTGATCGATAACAGGTTTAGCGAGTTTAGTGTGTGCCCAAACTAAAGTGTCGGGATCGCAACGTTCCCCCGCCAAAAACACGTTTTTAAGACAAGCTAAATCAACACCTTGTAGATACTCACCGTCAGGATCTTCACGCTTGATCGCGCGAATGGCCGTCGGCGCGGTGAAAAAACTTTTGACTTTATATTTGGCAATCGTGCGCCAAAAAGCGCCGGGATCGGGCGTACCGACAGGTTTACCTTCATACATTAAGGTTGTAGCGCCCACCAGCAGCGGTCCGTACACAATGTAAGAATGACCCACAACCCAGCCCACATCAGACGCGGCCCAAAACACATCGCCCGCTTGAATATCGTAAATATGTTGCATCGACCAAGCCAGAGCCACTGCATGGCCGCCATTATCGCGCACCACACCTTTAGGCTGACCCGTGGTGCCTGAGGTATAAAGCACATACAAGGGATCTGTGGCCTTAAGAGAAACACAATCGGCCTTAGGTGCAGTCGCTAACGCGGTTTGCCAATCTAAGTCACGGCCCTCCTGCAAATCGGCTTGATACTGGCTGCGATTTAAAATCAGGCAATGCTCCACCTGATGAACAGCATGTTCCAATGCTTTATCTAACAGAGGCTTATAAGGGATCACGCCCGAAGGCTCAATGCCGCAGGATGCCGACAGTACCAATTTAGGCTTGGCATCGTTAATCCGAGTCGCGAGTTCATTGGCGGCAAAGCCACCAAAAACCACAGAGTGAATCGCACCTATGCGGGCACAGGCCAGCATAGCGAAAGCGGTTTCCGGCACCATAGGCATATAAATCACCACACGGTCGCCCTTCCCGATACCAATTGATTGCATAAAGCCCGCGAGTCGGCTCACTTGAGCCTGTAGCTCCGCGTAGCTAATGCCGTATTCAGTGTCCGTTACAGGGCTCACGTACTGGATCGCCACTTGGTCACCGCGTCCGGCCAACACATGGCGGTCGACGGCGTTGTAACAAGTGTTCATCTCACCATCGGCGAACCAGTGATAAAACGGCGCCTGCGATTCATCGAGCACAGTGTGCGCCGGCTTAATCCAATCGAGCGTCTTCGCCGCTTCTCCCCAGAATTCGGCTTTATTAAGCAAGGATGCTTGGTGCAACGCTTGATGTTTTTGTTGGTTCTGTTTTTGATTTGCGGCTTGCGCTACAGATGCATTTTGCTGTTCGGTCAACATATGTCCTCCAATCAGGACTGCGGCTAAAATCGTCAGCCGCAATAACTACCCCTTCCAACAACCATTATTAACAGGGGGCCTTAAGCCCACTATTAGACGTTAGCCTATAACCAGAAAAGATTTGTGGTTTTATACGAGAACACTAATTTAAAGCACTCGTTTTAATCTCGCTGCACAGGCTGATGGCAATTGGGATTGACACTTTTTTGCCAACAGAATAAAAGCCAAAATCTTTACCTTTACGTAAACTTCATATATCTTGCTTAAAACTGATTATTTAGGGTGCATGAATGAGCGCAACGAACACACCACAAACGACTTACTCGATCAGTGATCTCTCAAAAGAGTTTGATATCACTACTCGTAGTATTCGTTTTTACGAAGACCAAGGTTTACTTAAGCCTAAACGCCGCGGCCAAACCCGTATTTATAGCCTCAAAGACAGAGTGCGCCTCAAGCTCATTCTTCGCGGTAAACGCTTGGGCTTTTCTTTGGCAGAAACCCGTCGCCTGTTCGAATTATACGATGCCGACAAGAGCAGCACCGCACAGCTCAATACCATGCTGGCGCTAGTGGAAGAAAAGAAATCCGCTCTACAACAGCAAATGGACGACATCAAAGTCGTGTTGATGGAACTCAATTCCGCCGAGCAGCAATGCCGCTTAGCCTTAGAAGATAACAAAACGGCAAAAGCCTAAATCCCAGTGGCAACAAGATCAAGTCAATATGATTGACTCGCGCATTTCAAGACGCAGGATGTTAGCACTAGGATTAAGTACAAGATTGAAAAGACTCAAGCACCTAAAAATCATAAAAACGATAACAATCTGAAATTAGAACATCTGAAAGGACACAAGCAATGAACTCTCTCTACACAAGTCTGAATTTTGGCCTAGGCGAAGACGTCGACATGCTGCGCGATGCGGTGCAGGATTTTGCCGCGAATGAAATCGCTCCAATTGCCGCGAAAGTGGATCACGACAACGCCTTCCCCAATGAACTTTGGCCTGTGCTAGGAGGAATGGGACTGCTCGGCGTAACCGTACCCGAAGAGTTTGGCGGCGCGAACATGGGCTACCTTGCCCACGTCGTGGCGATGGAAGAAATCTCCCGTGCATCGGCCTCTATCGGCCTAAGTTATGGCGCCCACTCAAACCTGTGTGTCAATCAAATCAACCGTAACGGTAATGCCGCGCAAAAAGCCAAGTATCTGCCAAAACTGGTGAGTGGTGAACATATTGGCGCACTCGCCATGAGTGAGCCAAACGCAGGTTCTGACGTAGTTTCAATGAAACTACACGCCCGTAAAGAAGGCGACCGTTTCATCTTAAACGGCAACAAGATGTGGATCACCAACGGCCCCGATGCACACACCTATGTGATTTACGCCAAAACTGACTTAACCAAAGGTGCACACGGTATTACCGCCTTTATCGTTGAGCGTGATTCGAAAGGTTTTAGCCAAGCGCAAAAACTCGACAAACTCGGCATGCGCGGCTCTAACACCTGCGAATTAGTGTTTGAAGATGTGGAAGTGCCAGAAGAAAACATTTTAGGTGGCCTCAACAACGGCGTTAAAGTGCTGATGAGCGGCCTAGATTACGAGCGCGTCGTGCTATCTGGCGGCCCGCTGGGGATCATGAACGCCTGCATGGATATCGTTGTACCTTACATCCACGAGCGCGAACAATTTGGCAAATCGATTGGTGAATTCCAACTGGTACAAGGCAAGTTAGCCGACATGTACACCGGCATGAATGCCGCCAAATCCTACGTGTATGCCGTAGCAAAATCCTGCGATCGCGGTGAAACCACCCGTAAAGACGCCGCGGGCGCCATTCTGTATAGCGCAGAACTCGCCACCAAAATGGCACTGGATGCAATCCAACTGCTCGGCGGCAATGGTTATGTTAACGAATACGCCACCGGCCGCTTACTGCGTGATGCCAAGCTGTATGAAATCGGCGCGGGTACCTCTGAAATTCGCCGCATGCTGATTGGCCGCGAACTGTTCAATGAGTCGAAATAACGCGAGTTCCAATAATCTCTCACAAGTGAATGGGTAGCCCCTCACTGTAATTTACAGTTTGCGCCACCCATTCGAGCAAGGTGATACCGAGTTTCCGCTTTATAAGGACAATCAAAGTGACGCAAATAAGCAGTCGTATCAACGCCCGTAGCGATGAATTTAAAGCAAAATCCGACGATATGGCCGCCCTAGTGGCCGATCTTAAAACTAAACTCAATAAAATCGAACTCGGCGGCGGCCCAGTGGCGCTGGAGCGCCATTTATCCCGTGGTAAATTACTGCCACGTCAACGGGTTGAAAAGCTGCTCGATGCAGGTTCACCCTTTTTAGAACTGTCGCAATTTGCGGCGTTTGAAGTCTACGACGAAGAAGTGCCCGCAGCGGGCATTATTGCCGGTATCGGCCGTGTGAGTGGCGTGGAATGCATGATCATCGCCAACGACGCCACAGTGAAAGGCGGCACTTACTACCCGATTACCGTCAAAAAACACCTTCGCGCCCAAGATATTGCCAGCCGTTGTCACTTGCCTTGTATTTATTTAGTCGACTCGGGCGGCGCTAACCTGCCCCGCCAAGATGAAGTGTTCCCAGACCGCGACCATTTCGGCCGTATCTTTTACAACCAAGCGCAAATGTCCGCAAAAGGTATCCCACAAATCGCTGTGGTCATGGGCTTATGTACCGCAGGTGGTGCTTATGTGCCCGCCATGGCGGATGAATCCATTATCGTAAAAGATCAAGGTACGATCTTCTTAGCGGGCCCGCCATTAGTGAAAGCGGCCACTGGCGAAGAAGTTAGCGCCGAAGAACTGGGCGGCGCCGAAGTGCACACCAAAATTTCCGGCGTGGCGGACCATTTAGCGCAAAACGATGAGCACGCGCTGGAGCTTGCCCGCCGCGCGGTATCACGCCTTAATCATCAAAAAGAAATCAAATCACTGCTGAGCCCAGTCAAGCCGCCAAGATTTGACATTAGCGAACTGTACGGCATTGTCGGCACTGATTTGAAAAAGCCTTTTGATGTCAAAGAAGTGATCGCCCGTATCGTCGATGATTCTGATTTTGATGAGTTTAAAGCCAACTACGGCGCAACCTTAGTGTGCGGTTTTGCCCGTATTCACGGTTACCCTGTCGGTATCGTCGCCAACAACGGCATTCTGTTCTCAGAGTCGGCGCAAAAAGGCGCACACTTTATTGAACTATGCTGCCAGCGCAAAATTCCGCTGCTGTTCCTGCAAAACATCACCGGCTTTATGGTGGGTAAAAAGTACGAACACGAAGGCATAGCTAAACACGGCGCTAAAATGGTGACCGCGGTTTCTTGCGCCAATGTGCCTAAATTTACTGTGATTATCGGCGGCAGCTACGGCGCAGGTAACTACGGCATGTGTGGCCGCGCGTTCGAACCGACCATGATGTGGATGTGGCCTAACGCCCGTATTTCTGTGATGGGCGGCGAGCAAGCGGCTGGCGTACTCGCCACAGTGCGCCGCGACGGTTTAGCCCGCAAAGGTGAAGAATGGTCGGCTGAAGCTGAAAAAGCCTTTAAAGCGCCGATTGTCGCCCAGTACGACAAAGAAGGTCATCCGTATCATGCCAGCGCCCGTTTATGGGATGACGGCATTATTGACCCAGCGCAAACCCGCGATGTAGTCGGCCTTGCCCTATCGGCGGCGTTAAATGCCCCTATCGAAGACACCCGCTTTGGTGTGTTCCGTATGTAAAGGCACATGTGAAAAACATATGTCACACAATAAGATAGGGGGAAGAATAATGACAGACACATTAAACAGCACTAGCGGCACAAAGGATTTAAGCAACTTGCAGCACGTCACTTACGCGCTCAATAACGGCGTTGCCGAGCTTATTCTTGACCGAGCAGAAGTACACAACGCCTTTGATGAAGTGATGATTAGCGAGATGATTAGCGTCCTTAGCTATTTTGCTGAGCACAAGCAATGCCAAGTACTTGTACTCAAAGCGAACGGCAAAAACTTCAGCGCCGGCGCCGATCTTAATTGGATGCGCAAACAAGCCAAAATGGACTTTGAGCAAAATCTAAATGATGCCAAAGCCTTAGCAAAACTGATGCAGGATTTGGATACCTTTCCTAAGCCCACCATTGCATTAGTGCAAGGCGCAGCCTTTGGCGGTGCACTGGGGCTGATTTGCGCAAGCGATATCGCTATCGCCACGACGCGCGCCAGTTTTTGCTTGAGCGAAGTGAAACTCGGATTAATTCCTGCGGTGATAAGCCCTTACGTTACCCGCGCTATGGGTAACCGTGCATCGCGCCGCTACATGCTGACCGCCGAGCGTTTTAGTGCCGATACTGCATTAAAAC
Source organism: Shewanella sp. DAU305 (assembly GCF_026802235.1). Taxonomy (NCBI): domain Bacteria; kingdom Pseudomonadati; phylum Pseudomonadota; class Gammaproteobacteria; order Alteromonadales; family Shewanellaceae; genus Shewanella; species Shewanella sp. DAU305. The sequence goes on along the minus strand of NZ_CP113808.1, from coordinate 2,159,797 downwards.
TTAATGTCGTCCATGAGATCAGCGATGACTTAGACGCCGCCGCAAAGCCGATGATTGACGCGCTGCTGGCCAATAGCCCGCAAGGCATGGCATGGGTAAAAACACTGCTGTCGCATCTTGAAGACGGCGTGATAGACCAAAACACCATTGATTACACTAGCGAGCGTATCGCCCGCATTCGGGTATCAACCGAGGGCCAAGAGGGCTTAAATGCCTTTTTTGAGAAACGTCTGCCTAACTGGCAACAAGCGCTCTCAACTCCCCCCACGCCAAAGCCAAGTGATACCCAAGGAGCCCTTTGATGTTAACCAAGCAAATGTTTACCAAGCTATTGATTGCTAACCGCGGTGAAATCGCCTGTCGCATCATCAAAACCGCCCATGCCATGGGCGTTCGCACCGTTGCCCTATATTCCGATGCCGATAAAGAAGCGCGCCATGTCGCCATGGCCGACGAATCTTTCTATCTAGGTGGCAGTGCGCCGGCAGACTCCTATTTAAAGGGCGATTTGATTATCGACATCGCCAAAAAAGCCGGCGCCCAAGCCATTCACCCTGGGTACGGTTTCTTATCTGAAAACGCCGACTTTGCCCGTAAATGTGAAGCCGCAGGCATCGTCTTTGTTGGCCCAGGTAGCGATGCTATCGATGCCATGGGCAGTAAAAGCGCCGCCAAATCTATTATGACGGCGGCAAATGTGCCCTTAGTGCCGGGTTACCACGGCGATGACCAAACCGATGCGACCTTAAAAGCGGAGGCACTGAAAATCGGCTTCCCTATGCTGATTAAAGCGGCTTATGGTGGCGGCGGTAAAGGCATGCGTATCGTCGAGAATGAAGGCGAAATCATGGAAGCCGTTAACTCGGCGCGCCGTGAAGCGGCCTCTTCTTTTGGTAACGATAAGTTATTGATGGAGCGTTATTTACGCCAGCCGCGCCACGTCGAAGTGCAAGTGTTTGCCGACACCTTTGGCAACGCGATTTACTTATCGGATCGCGATTGCTCGATTCAACGTCGCCACCAAAAAGTGGTCGAAGAGGCGCCAGCACCGGGCTTAAGTGATGCCCTGCGCGCCCAAATGGGTGATGCAGCCGTCGCGGCAGCTAAAGCTATCGATTATGTTGGCGCGGGGACGGTGGAGTTCTTGCTCGACACAGACAACAGCTTCTATTTCATGGAGATGAACACCCGTCTGCAGGTTGAGCATCCAGTGACTGAGATGGTCACTGGCCAAGATTTAGTCAAATGGCAATTGCTGGTCGCCAGCGGTCAGCCACTGCCCCTTAAGCAAGATGAAGTGCGTATTCACGGCCATTCCTTTGAAGTGCGTATCTACGCCGAAGATCCGCAAAATGAGTTTTTACCCGCCAGTGGTAAGCTCAACTTTTTGCGTGAACCTGAGCAAAGTAAGTTTGTCCGTATCGATTCGGGCATTCGCGAAAACGATGTGATCAGTAACTTCTACGATCCTATGATTGCCAAGCTTATCGTCTGGGATGAATCACGTCCGCGCGCCCTGCAACGTTTAGTGCATGCGTTAGAGTCGTATCAAATCAGCGGTCTTAAGCACAACATTGAATTTTTGGCGAACATTGCCGAGCACCCAGCGTTTGCCAATGCCGACTTTAGCACTGACTTTATTGGCCGTTATGGCGATACCCTGATTGGTACAGCTTCAAGCGAAGCCGACACTGCGCTTGCCTTTGCGGCGCTGTATCAAGTACTTGCCCGTAAAGAAGCCGCCAAAGCGCAAGCTGTCAACAGCGCCGATCCTTACTCGCCTTGGGGTCAAGTGAGCGGCTTTAGACTCAACAGTTGTAGCCAACACAATATTGCCCTGCTTGATGACGCCCATGAATTGCAGCAGTTAGTGATGCTCGATTTAGGCGGCATGTATCAGTTGCCACTGCACGGCCAAGATTGGTTGCTCAATGGCGAGCTGAAACAAGACTTACTGCTCGCCGAAATCAACGGCCATAAGAGTAAAGTGCCGGTTAGCGCACAAGGTGATGACTTTACGCTGTTTTTATCCTCTGGCAGTTACCACTTCAAAGCAGTGCAAACGCTAGTGGTCGAAGAACAAGCCAGCAATGCTGACAAGTTAAAAGCCCCCATGAACGGCACTGTCGTGACCCATTTAGTCGATGTCGGCACACAAGTGAAAGCGGGCCAAGGTTTGCTAGTGATGGAAGCCATGAAGATGGAATACACAATCGAAGCGCCCTTTGATGGCATAGTCACTGAGTTCTACTTTAAGGCGGGCGAGCTGGTAACCGATGGCGCAACCTTGCTTAACGTTGAGCCGTTAGAGACAGACGAGCCAACCGCGATCAAGGAAGCCTAAGATGTCTTTCGTCAATCTAAGCCAAGCAGCGGACGCCAAAGATAGGGTCAGCATCTTCGAGATGGGCGCGCGCGACGGCCTGCAAAACGAAGTCGCTGTGCCGACGGCAGCTAAAATCGCCTTGATTGAATCGCTGGCAGATGCAGGGCTTAAGCGCATCGAAGCGGGCAGCTTTGTATCACCTAAATGGGTGCCACAAATGGCCGATTCTGCCGATGTGCTCAAGCAAATACAGCGCCAAAGCGGCGTGGTGTATAGCGCGCTCACGCCCAACGTCAAAGGCTTTGAACTGGCGCTGGATGCAAAAGCTTCCGAAGTAGCGATTTTTGGCGCCGCCTCACAAAGCTTTAGTCAACGCAATATCAACTGCTCGATAGAAGAGTCGATTGAGCGCTTTATCCCTTTGATGGAATTAGCAAAAGCGCACAATATTCCGGTGCGCGGCTATGTGTCCTGCGTGCTCGGCTGCCCCTACGAAGGTGAGATAGCGGTCAGTGAAGTGGCCCGCGTGTCTGAAATCCTTTACAAAATGGGCTGTTACGAAATATCACTCGGTGACACTATCGGTGTAGGCACGCCGCAAAAAGCCCGTAGAATGCTGCAAACTGTGAGTGAACTAGTGCCTATTGAGAAACTGGCGCTACACTTTCACGACACCTATGGCCAAGCATTAGCTAACATTTTGGCCTGCTTAGACTTAGGTGTGCGGGTGTTTGACTCCTCGGTTGCAGGTCTTGGTGGCTGCCCCTATGCCAAAGGCGCGTCGGGCAATCTTGCCACCGAAGACTTAGTGTATATGCTGCACGGCATGGGATTAGAGACAGGTATCGATCTCAACAAGCTAGCGTTGGCAGGGCAAGCAATCAGCACACAGCTGAATCGCAACAACGGTTCGAAAGTGGCCACGGCCCTGTTAGCAAAATAGAACAACAATAATTAACGACACCAACAACCGTTATTAAAAACGCGCGTTATTTCCCGCGCGTTTTATACAGCATAAAAGGACATCACAATGGCAGGACTCAATAAAGTCGTCAGCAGCTATGAAGAAGCGTTAAACGGCTTATCAAACGACATGACCATTATGGTTGGCGGCTTTGGCCTGTGCGGCATTCCCGAAGGCTTCATTAATCAAATGGTTAAGATGGGCGTTAACGGTTTAACGGCGATATCAAACAACGCTGGCGTTGACGACTTTGGCCTTGGTTTACTGTTAAAACATCGCCAAATCGCCACTATGATCGCCTCTTACGTGGGCGAAAATGCCACCTTTGAACAGCAAATGCTCTCTGGTGAACTGAACGTGATTTTAACGCCCCAAGGCACGCTGGCGGAAAAGATCCGCGCAGGCGGCGCAGGTATTCCGGCATTTTTCACCGCTACAGGCTACGGCACGCCAGTCGCTGATGGTAAAGAAACCCGCGAAATCAAAGGTCGCCATTACGTGTTAGAAGAGTCGCTGACCGCAGATTTTGCCTTAGTGCGTGCATGGAAAGCCGATACCATGGGTAATCTCGTATTCCGTAAAACCGCCGCCAACTTTAACCCTATGATGGCGACCGCGGGCAAAATCACTGTGGTTGAAGCCGAGTTTATTGTTGAGCCGGGCGAGCTAGATCCAGATCATATCCACACGCCGGGCATCTATGTTGACCGCGTTATTCAAGGCAGGTTCGAGAAACGTATCGAGCAGCGCACGGTAAAAGCCGCGAAATAAAAGGCGCTGGCAGAAACCTTGAAACACAGTTAACGCAATTGGCACTTAGCTCCCTAAAGTAAAAACTAAGGGTAAAGGCCAAAGCGTCAAAGCCAAATAGAAAGGATAGATATCATGGCATTATCAAGAGAACAACTGGCTCAGCGCGTCGCCAAAGAATTAAAAGATGGCTACTACGTCAACCTCGGCATAGGTATTCCAACACTGGTCGCTAACTATATCCCAAGCGGCATGGAAGTCATGCTGCAATCGGAAAATGGCCTACTCGGCATGGGCGAATTCCCTACCGAAGACACCATAGATCCCGATTTAATCAACGCGGGCAAACAAACCGTTACCGCAGTCAAAGGCGCGTCGTTTTTCTCCTCGGCGGAAAGCTTTGCCATGATCCGTGGCGGCCATGTGGACTTAACCGTGCTCGGCGCCTTTGAGGTCGATGTGAATGGCTCTATCGCCTCATGGATGATCCCCGGCAAACTCATCAAAGGCATGGGCGGTGCGATGGATTTAGTCGCCGGCGCTGAAAACATTATTGTGACTATGATGCACGCCGATAAATACGGTAATTCTAAGCTACTGCCCGTATGCGAATTGCCGCTGACTGGTTACGGCTGCATTAAACGCGTCGTCACAGATTTAGCCTTTATCGAAATCAAAGATGGCGCTTTCCATCTACTAGAGCGCGCCCCAGGTGTCAGCGTAGAAGAAATCGTCAGCAAAACTGCTGGCAAATTAATCGTACCTGAGCATGTACCAGAAATGGTGTTTTAAGCGTTCTCTAACCTAAGAGTTTAAGTTTGCTTCTTAGCATCAATGCTCCAGTTTGATGCACTAAGTTTTATACCTTAAAAGCCCAGAAGATAATTCTGGGCTTTTTGTTTATCTAGCAATTAGCTAGCGCTGCGACTTGAGAGCTAATCCTAGTCAATTGCACCACTCATTCATTAGTATGAATTACCTGATTAACCCGCTATATTTCAGTAAATTACCTCTTAAAAAAGCGATAATACACGGCAAATTGTAGGTTATGGATAACACGGAGAGCGGTATGCGGGCATGGAGGATCTATTTCTGGTTTTGTGTACTGCAATTAATCATGAATTACCGCGCGGCTATGATGTCCACTGTCGCTTGGTACGATTTTATCAATTGGCTGGTGATGTTGCAGGGATTGATTGGCCTTCAAGGCCAAGTCTATAAATTACGGTTTTTCTCACAAAAAGTGTGGCAACGATTCTTCCCCATATTCTGCGTATGGAGCTTGATGTATGTAGGCATCAATTGGGCCAGTAATACGACAAATCCACCAGACATAAGCTCAAACATCGGCTATGTGATCATCCTAATGCTGACCATTCCGCAGTGTTTAGCCCTATATCGATACGTAGTTAATTGGCATCACTTACCCGCAAAATCGAAAAAGCCTTAACCCTAAAAATCGCCAAATAATGGTATAAATTGCACCATTCAAGAAGCGTATCTAAAACAACTATCAGCACAAAGCCAAAGGAAAGCTTATGTACCAGATTTCAATTGTGATATTTGATGAATTTACCGATATCGATTTTTTCCTCATGCGTGACATCCTCGGCAGGACAAAAACAGACTGGAATGTGAAAGTACTCGGGACCAAACCTAGCCACAGATCGAGTTTGGGGATGATGGTTGCAACCGATGGTCATGTGGCCGAAGTCGCTGATGCCGACGTAGTGTTATTTAGCAGTGGCTACAAAGGCGTGCCTGCCGCACTTGCTGATCCTGAGTTTATGTCCGCCCTTAAATTAGATCCCACACGGCAATTGCTTGGCAGTATCTGCGCGGGGTCATTCTTCTTTGCCAAATTAGGCTTACTCGACAATATCTCGGCAACGACTCACCCCGATGCAAAACCCGCATTAGTGGCCATGGGCGTCGATGTAGAAGACTGTGCTCTGGTTATCAATGGCAATATTGCCACCGCGGGTGGCTGCCTGTCCTCACTCTACTTAACCGGCTGGGTCGCTGAGCGCTTATTCGACAGTGCAAAACGCCGCGAAATTCACAGACAGCTTATTCCAGCAGGTCAAGCTGATATTTATGAGACGCTGATCCAATCATCAATAGCAGCTGCAATTCGCTAGCGAGTGGTTCAGGTTCGCAGCCAGAAGCAAGGGACTGCGTGATTACACTGAAAAATCTTCTCGGGACAGTAAAAGCCGAGCACCAGATCACCACCCAGAGTGAACTTGCAGCTTTGCTGTCGCAAAATGAATTACTCGTTCAGCAAATCCAAACTGCCGATGCGCAGCATTGGGTGCATTTTGCCAAGAATACCTTCGATGGTTGGTACTGTATTCAAACACCTATGCTCAGTACCTTTGAAGTTTACTATCAAGAACGTGGGCAAAACTGCTGGGGAGAAGATGTTTTTACCGAGCAAAGTGTAGCCATAGCTACAGTTATTTTTATGTCTGGTGTTTGGGATCAAGTCCCCTAGCACTAAGCAAGTAAAAGCCTGTTCACTCATTCTGTGTGTTCACATTTACGAATGGCAGTGTGACTATCCATTACGCGACTTTCGATTATGTAACGAATCATTGCTCGACTTTCAATATCGAAATCATCCTGTTAGGGTGACGTACTTAGATTGACTCACGAGAACAGACTCATTCTTAGCACTCAAATAAACTCTCTGTTTAACTCTCTCATTGCCCAAAGGAGCGGTATCTATGGACTGGCTTATTATTGCACTCGCTGGCTTTTTAGGCGGCATGCTCAATGCGGTTGCCGGTGGTGGCAGTTTTATTACCCTTTTGGCGTTAGTGTTTGTCGGGGTTCCACCGATTGCGGCGAATGCAACGGGGACTGCCGCGCTACTGCCCGGGTATATCGCCAGTGCTTGGCGCTTTAGAAAAGATATCGAATATCCGGCGAGTCTTAGCCTTAAGCATCTGATCTTGATTGCCCTTATCGGCGGCAGTATTGGCGCAGGTATTTTGCTGACCACCAGCGAGCAAGTCTTCGCAAAACTGATCCCTTGGCTGATTTTACTGGCCACCGCGGCCTTTATTGTTGGTCCTTGGTTACTCAAACGAAGAATCGCTGAGCAAGGCGAAAACACCTCTACGCCAATGTTAAGTCCGATGACAGCACTGATAATGCTGTCGACCGTGTGTATCTATGGTGGTTATTTTAATGGTGGCTTAGGCATCATACTGCTCGCGAGCTTTGGGCTGATGGGCCAGACCAATCTACATGGGATGAACGGTCTTAAAAATCTCATTTCTGCCCTACTCACCGCCATCGCCGTTGTGGTTTATGCCGCGGGCAATGTTATCGATGGGCAATATCTGTTGCTGCTTGCTGTAATGGCGATTATCGGCGGCTATGTCGGCGCGGCGCTGGCCTATCGTATTTCACAGCCCTTGCTGCGCGGCTTTATTGTGATTGTCGGTTTAGCGATGGCCTTAGGCTTTTTCATGCGCTGAGCTGTTTATGCGTGAAACAAGGTTTTATACATAAGGTTTTAATACGTTAGCCTTTGAATGCATTAGCCAACGCGCAGTTCTTGGAATCAAGGGAACAAGACAGTGAGTTTAGATACAAGGTCACATCGAGAAATTGCCCTTAGGTTACTGGCTTGTTACTCTGAGCCATCATTTAGGAAAGCACTGTGACTAAGGATAGCGATGAAACGGATCACCTTTAAACTAAGCAGCTTGAAGCTAAAGACCTTGAAGCTGAGCACCTTAAGTCTTGCCCTGTGTCTTGTTGCAAGCTCACCCGCTATTTACGTGCAAAACACTAGTGCTGCAACCATTAGCGTCAAAACGGAAACGGGTAACATTCAGGTAAAAACCATAGCCCAAGGGTTAGAAAATGTCTGGGGTATGGCATTTTTACCCGACGGCAGCATGCTCGTGACTGAACGCGCCGGCAGAATGCGCATTGTTAGCGCCGCAGGTAAAATAGGTGAACCCTTGACGGGTTTACCACCGCTATATGCCAAGGGCCAAGGTGGTTTACTCGATGTGGTGCTTGCTCCAGATTTTGCCAGCAGCAAAAAAATCTATTTCAGTTATTCAGAACCCGCTGAAGGTGATGCAAGCGATCTCAATAGCACAGCGGTGAGTTTTGCCACGCTCAATGGTAACAAGCTTGAAAATCTCAGCCGCGTTTTTAGTCAGCAACCTAAAATCAACAGCGGCCATCATTTTGGATCCCGTCTGGTGTGGGCGCCTGACGGCACTTTATTTATCACACTTGGCGATCGTTACAGCGAAAAAGATAGCGCACAAACATTGGACAATCATTTAGGCAAAGTGGTGCGTATTCATGCCGATGGCTCAGTGCCTAAGGATAACCCCTTCGTCAATACGGCTGGCGCCTTACCCGAGATCTGGTCTATTGGTCACCGCAATATGCAGGGCGCGGCGATTAATCCCGTCAGCAAAGTATTGTGGACGGGCGAGCATGGGCCCCAGGGCGGCGATGAACTCAATATTGATGAGTCGGGCAAAAACTATGGCTGGCCTGTAATTACCTATGGTGAGAATTACGGCGGCGGCAAAATAGGCGAAGGCACCCACAAGGCTGGAATGGAGCAACCCGTCTACAAATGGGTTCCCTCAATTGCCACGGCGGGCTTTATGTTTTACACGGGCGATAAATTTCCGCAGTGGCAAAATAATATTTTACTCGCCAGCCTAAAGGAAAAAACGCTAGTACGTTTAGTGCTTGATGGCGACAAGATTATTAAAGAAGAACGGCTGCTAAAAAATGAATTGGGGCAAAGATTACGCTCAGTCGTGCAAGGGCCTGATGGGTTAATTTATCTTGTGACCGATGAAGCAAAATCAAAAATTTACCAAATCTCACCGCATCAATCTTAAGCACCCTCTTTAACCACTGTCTTTTAACCAGTGCAACAAGCTCAATGGTGGGAGAGGAATAAAGTTCGATACTGAATCGTCACATGTGCTTGATTCTACAGCATCAGATTGAATACGTGGAAAAATAAAGCATCATACTCATCTGCGCTTAGGTGCATAAATCGAACAGCAATTGAGTATTAAAGTTTCATACTCAAGATAACTCATTTTTGGACAAAAGTGAGTTAGTTTTATTACTCTAATCAGTGGGCTTCGGATAAACATTTCTATAGACTAACGCCCGCCTAACCTGCGGCGTGCTGGCACAGTTTTTTGCTGTTATTTTAAAAATAATGTGACAGCTTTAGTCGTCTGTTTCAGGCGCTTGTTATACGATTTTTTCGTCGTGGATAATTTCAATATTTACCTTGACATCCCATGTATCTGAAATATGAGCAATATCTCTAATTTCACCGATATCTAATATTAATGGCGCTTCATCCTCTGTTTTGGTATCAACTACAAATCTATATTCTTTTTGATGTGAGAGATTTTTTGTTTTATAAAATGCAGCTCGATCTCCAAATTCACCAGTAAAAATTTCAGGGTCATAGTATGTTACCATTCCTGCTTTAGCCGAATCTCCGTAACCAGCCTTTCTAATTGCTGCCACCATTCTGTCTATAAATTTTTTTGTGTTATGTATAACAACATAGTATTCACCAAGTTTTGTACACTTTTCTGGAACATTAAAATCAGCCTGCATTGCTTGTATGTTATCTGCTGGATTTAATAAATGAGATTCTGAGGTAGCACCAGTAAATAAACAAAATAAATGTAAATATTTATTTTTGATTTGTCGTGATTCGATTGGGCCAGCGATCGAAGTCAATACACGCCCATTAACTTCAATAGTCACATCTTTTGGTTGCCATATTGCGGCTAATCCTTCCCGAGGATCAGCCCGATTATCTTCCTCATCCCCTTCTAAGCTCGGAAAATATGAAAGTCGGTTCATATAAATTTTACCATCGAGAAAATCATTCATGTATTGTTCGTTCTCGAAAACTCTTAGGAAAAAAGCAATTTTCCGCATACTACCCCTCGAATCGTATAACATTTCATTAGTGCGCATGCGCGTAGTTCCGTGAAAGAACGCGCAGTTAACTGTCTGTATGTAAATAACTTATCAGCATTCTGCCAAATACACCATCTGTACAAACGCGTAAGAGCATTTTCCAGACCTATTATCTAACCGTTGAGGCTTTTACCTCGCTGATTTTAAATGACTTTAAATTATCCATATTGGGATATCTCGCAAGGATATTGCTCTCAACGTCCTCAAAAACAGGCGTTTTAAGATATGACTGTATACCTGTCCAGATTTTGGCTGTTATAGCGAAGCGTTAAAAGTTGGGCCAATAGATTAGATTTTGTAAGGCAACTCGTTCGTAAACGCCAAAATGAACAAACAAGTGTTAGCAAACTTTGGGGCAATAGCTTTTTAGCTAAACGAACAGCAGAAGTGTTAGTTAAGATTGGCATTGTTGCACCAGTGACCTTCTAAAACATGGATGTTTTAGTAGAGCCCTCAGGGACGAGTTTATGGCGAGTCACTGGGGAAACAATGACAATTAATGCTGCGTAACTCAGTGGCCTTGCTTTGGGGCATTTTCGAGTCAAAAAATGCCGTTAATCGGCCCAAATCACTGCTATTTAGGCGGACAATTTAATTATTCATAATAAATTTTTATCGCTTGGTATGAGATGTTATAACCCTCCTACAAGAATCGATAGATAGTTTAAGCGATAAAAAAACAAAGAGCGTTCTTAAAGAACACTCTTTGTGGTTAGCTTGCGGTTGTTAATTTGCAGATATTAAACTTGGCATGAAAATCACTGCCTTTATTCGTTTACCACGCACATACCCTGCTCGGTTTTCACATAGGGAGACAGAATAGGCATCATGCCTTTCATCACTTGCAATGGTAGCGCAGAGGTGAAACTAAAATCATCGGATTTACTGCCAGGCACGAAGGCTGTTAAAGTGCCAAAATATTTATCACCCAGATAAAACACGAAGGTTGCGGTGCGGTTCATGGCGGTGGTCGCCACTTTTTTACCTTGCTGCATCTGAGTCACGATACGGTTATCACCGGTGCCGGTTTTCCCGCCTATGGCTAACATCTCGCCTTTTTCATCGGTAAAAATGCCCTTCAAACGACGGGCGGTACCGTTTTGCACTACGTTCGCCAGCGCCGCTTTTAAAGCTTGCGCGACTTCATGGCGCATGACTCGCTCACCTTGGGTGTTCTGATTCTGCAGCGTCACTTCGTATGGTGTATCCGCGGCAAAATGCAGCTGATTGATACGCACGGTAGGCAAACGATAACCATCATTCTGAATAATGCCCATCAACTCGGCCAAGGCCGCAGGTCTATCACCCGAGCTGCCGAGCGCCGAACCTAAGGATGGCACCATAGCATCAAAGGGGTAACCTAAACGCGCCCAACGCTGATGTATGTCGAGGAAGGCCTCCACTTCAAGCATCACTTGCACTCGAACGTCACGGGCGTTTTTATGTCGCGTCCTAAATAACCAACGATAAACCTCTTGGCGTTGTGCTTCACTCGCCTGTTTCACATCGTTCAAATTGGCATCGGGATTGTGATTAAGATAATCCAGCACCCACAATTCCAACGGATGCACCCGTGCGATATAACCTTGATCCGGCAGGTTATATTTATCAGGGCCGTACTTGTTATATAAGCTCTTAATACGACCATCGGTATAACTCACCTGCGGCAATCTTTGCTGCAGAAAAGCCTTAAATGCCGACATAGGTTCATCGGGCAAGAGGTAGCGATACGCCGACGTTAATTGTTGCTCCGACTGGGATAAACCGTCGAAGAACATCCCAAAACGCTCATTCGCAGCCACTTTTTTATACTTGCGATAAAACTTAGTGACGAAGGTATTACCCTCTCTATCGGCAAATACTCGCAGGTATTCGTCGCGGCGCGGATCTTTATCGTTACGCAGCAACTGGGCCATATTGCCCTCATTTTGCATACTGCTGCTGTAATTGACTATGTCGCGCATGAGGCGCACAAACGGTAAGTTAATCGAATCCTGCAAAGCTTGATAAAGTGTCGGCGTTTTAACATCTTCCGATTTTTTAAAGTTATTAAACACATGCAAACCGCCACCGGTAAAGAACTGCTCACTGGTTGAGGCAGAATATTCCCGCTGTAGTGCCGCATCTAACATGCGATCTAAACGTCTGTCAGGATTCACAATCAAGTAATCAATCGCCCAACGGGTTAAGTGATCCCTAGGTTCGATAATGATAGATTCCAGTTCAATACCATGTTTTTTCGAATATTTTTCGTGGATCTCGGCGATGATTTCTAAATAGGTCGCCATCACCCGTAATTTAGCGGTAGAACCCAGTTCCAACTTACTGCCTTCGTTAATATCAAAGGGTTGGTCGGTACTGTCAGTCTGCACACGAACTCGGTTGGCGGTGTCGGTACGCTCGTAAAGCGTAAAGCTATACAGCACGTTTTGCAGTTGGCTTGGCTCGAGTAAACGCTCGCCCAATAAACCCACTTGCTCTGCGGTCGACGCTTGCGCCAGGCTGCGCAAGTAGTGACTCACTTGCTGCTGTAAATCACTGTGTAAGCTACTGTTTACTGTTAAGTCGAGTCGGTCTAAATCGTAGAGCCCCACATTTAACATGCCCGCGGTACGAATCCGCACTGTATTCACGCCCTTATCGGCGCCCGATTGCGTATTTCGTTGCGGCTTAGAGACCCTAAACTGCAATTTCTGCGCGAGTGCGGCATCACGCAGACCACGGTCAATAAGGTAATATTGGCCGAGTAAGCGGATATGGCTATCGACTAAATTTTCAAGATCTTCATGACCTTGCAATAAATAGTATGAAGGGCGACGCTGGGCAATCATCAGCGCGACCACTTGGCGGAATACTTGTCCACGCTTGGCGGCATTACCCTTGATTTGTGGCGATGCTAACAGCTTGTTTGCGGTATCGAAATCGGTGCCAAACCAAGCCCACAACCCGTCACCAATACCATGCACTTCACCATGATTTGGCGCCGAGGATAATGGCACTGTGTTTAAATAATCTTGGACGATGCGCTTACGAGCGGGTTCGGTATTCTCACCTTGCTGGTACACGCGCACACTGGCCGAGCCAATTTGTAATAACTTATCCTTGATGCTTAAGGTTAAGCCTTGGGAAGAATGGCGGAATTTTTCAATCTGAGTCGCCAGCGTACTGCCACCGGCGGTAGACACATTCATGCCGACCATCTCTGCAATTTGGCTCATCCCCGCCACCACAAAACGTGGCCAGTCGATCACGGGATTGAGTTTATCTTCCGTGGTCCATAACTCGCGGTTTTCAATAAATAATAAGGTATTAACGATTTCATTGGGGATCTTATCGTCGTCCTGATAAACCCGTTTGGGATAGGCGAACTCGTACAAATCGGTATTGCGACAATCGAGCAGCGTTAAGCCAGATTGCGCCTTTTCGTGATAAGGCGGGAAAAATCCCAGCTGCGCGTATTCCTGCAAGGCAGGCGAAAACGCCACTTGCTGCGTCACCTGAAAATTCCGTTGCATTAATCGGTCGATATACTGGGGTAACTTACTATAACCATGGCGCTCATCAAAGGGGCCATAACTTGGATAAATCACCGCTGTGCTCGGTGAGTTTTCTAATTCATAGGTGAGCGTCTTAGCATATTGATTGATGTATTTGGCTTGATAAAACGAGGTTTTCACTTCAAGGCCAATCAATAATGCGATACAGCAAATCAAAATAAAAAATAAGAACCAGACTCTGCCCTTTGATCTGGCTTTACGCGGAGTCTTAACCTTCACCTTAGGTTCGGGTTGTGGTGGACGAGGACGATAATTTTCGAACTTCATCTCTGACGGGGAATTAGGCAAAACAGCTCCAAAAAAACACTAAAATAAATATCTTTCATGCAACTCAGCAAATCCGTTGCCACTCAGTAAAACAAGACATCAACTCATTAAGCCATGACGTTTATTAGGCCTTAGCTATCCGATCTATATAGTGGAATAGTATATCCACACTTTCTCAAACCTTGTTTCACCCAAAAGAGTGGTATCCATAATCCACAACCGCCACTCACTCACGCTAATGTTAAGCTGGCCACTTATACTATTTTTAAGCAAAGAGTAAATTTCGCCAAGTCTTAATTTGTTGATACACAGGTATTTTCAACGATTAAGCTCGCCGACACTGTGACTCAGCAGCAATGTGACTCATAAACACTGTGGCTCAGAAACAGAACGAGCCAATAAGCCACACAAAAAATATTTAGCCGCCAACAATACCCAGCTAGCAAAGACTAATCCCAGATAAACTCGCGAAAATGTTTACGGCAAACGGACTCGTAGCTTTCATTACCGCCAATCGCCACTTGCTCGCCCTCGCGCATCACTTTGCCGTCACCGTCGAGGCGCACCACCATGTTGGCTTTGCGGCCACAATGGCAAATGGTTTTCAGCTCAACCAACTTATCGGCCCACGCTAATAAATAATGACTGCCGCTAAAGAGTTCACCTTGGAAATCGGTTCTTAGGCCATAGCAGAGTACGGGAATATCAATATTATCGACCACATGCGTCAGCTGCTTTACCTGTTCTTTACTCAAAAACTGGCACTCATCCACCAATACACAACTTAATGGCGTGGCTTGATGCACATCGCTAATCATCTGAGTCAGATCATCTTGGCTACTAAAAACCTGTGCTTCGGTTTCAATGCCGATACGCGAAGCCACTTTACCTTTGCCATATCTGTCATCTATGGAGGCTGTCATCACCAAGGTATTCATACCGCGTTCGCGGTAGTTATAGGATGACTGTAATAGGGAAGTGGATTTACCCGCGTTCATCGACGAATAATAAAAATACAATTGAGCCAAGACTTATACCCTTTAAAAAACGTTAACGCTTACGCGTCTGCCACCAGAGCCAAATTGGGCGCTAGTCTAACATTGCGCTTCACATCAGAACACTAGCAGCCACTAAGCTTTTATCATGAAATTCTGCATCGGCGCCGACTTATCCAGCGTTTTACTCCCCCATCGTCGAGTTAAACATCTCCAGCCCACTTTATTTAATGCTCTCCACGATAAAAACCATCACCAGCAGCCAAATGATTAAATTTTGTTAACGCAACCTTAATTTAACCTTAAATACTGTTTTATAAGGAAATAGTGAACAAAGCTAAATTTCAAAAGTGAGATCTACCTCCAAAGTATTAGGTGTTAATGGGGTTGCGCTCAAAAAACAAACATAACGTTAACAGTAGTATTTCATTCGAGACAAAACGTGCTCAATTTAAAAAAAGAAAGTATTCGATAGCTTGCAAATTAAAGCTAACGGTCAAAGCACTAATCTACCCTGCAAACTTTAGTGCTCCACTCCGTCCTTTATGCGCATATTGGATCAAATGGAGATAATGATGAGAATTTTCACCTCTAGAAAACTGGCATACTTAGTGGCTTTAGCACTAACTGGTGCCCTTGTTGGTTGTGGCGATGATGGCAAAGATGGTGTCGATGGCGCACCAGGAACGCCCGGTATTCCGGGAACACCAGGTACGCCTGGCACACCCGGAGAACCTGGAACACCGCCCCCAGTCACTAGCTCAACGCTGACGAACGTCAAAGTGATCAACTACAGCTTTGGCGAAGGCAGTATCAGTTACGAATTTGAAATTACCGATGAGAATAATAATTTAATCAACGGGCTGCAAAACGCTGAGGCTAAAGTCGCGGCGTTAACCGATAAAGGTTTCATCAATAACCGTACCGAAAGTGATCTTAATGGCGTTGCAGACAATGTGCATATTGGTGGCGCGGCAACTCAAGCGACAGAAGGCGCCACACTGACCTCTTTAGGCGACGGTCACTACACTTTTGTGGCCCCAATGTTAGGGGTAAACCCGAGCACTGAAGGTATTGTGTGGTTACGCGTTGGCGGCAATAGCGCAACAGGTATCGCACGTTCAGCCCCCTTAGTTGTCAATAAACCCGAAGGTACTCATTCCACCACAACCGATAGTTGCTATTCGTGTCACGTCGATTACGCAACCAGTCCTCGCCGCCATGCAAGCTATGTTGCAACCGGTATGGACGGTGAAGTCACTTTCGTAGAAGGCTGTTTAGCATGTCACGGCTCAGTGAGTCGCGGCGCTGTCAATGCGGAAGGTTTCTCTGTGGGTGGCTACGCGACTAACACCCTGTCTAAGATTGGCCATGTTAATCACCAAGATTTTACTAAAGACTTTTCAGTACAAAACTGTACATCTTGTCATGTTGAAGCTCCAACTAACATCAACGTAGCAGGACCCGGTTGTATCGATTGCCATGATAGCGGTGGTGTGCCAGGTGTCATCATCCCAAGTAATGGTGCCGATGTCCGTACTATGCATGAAGGTAAGTCAGGTATTACTGAACGCCAAGCTATTCGCGCTAAGTACAAAGTGACATTAGCGGCCCCAGTTAAAGTCGATGATATATCAACGAAAACAGATCACTATGCGCCAACAGGTGCTGCAGCCGCAGTCGCCGCCCCAGGCTGGTGTACAACACTTACTGTAAAGGATGTTGATGGCAATATCTTTAGTATCAAAGATAACTTCAACTACTCAGATCCGCTGGTGTTTGATGCCAAGAAACCGCTGGTCTATGCCAGCGCCTATCTGCACGCCTATGACAATGGCAGTTTAGTGGGCCGCCCAGGAAACCGTACTAACTATTACTATGGTTACAACACCGACGGCACTAAAAATATCTGTCACTTACTGACGGATATCAGCGCAGTGAATGCTAACTATGTTTACTCTGCCCGCGTGACATTCAGTACCGCAGGTTGGATGGAATATGATGGCAATCAACGTTATCAAAGTAATGGCAGCCTAAGAGCGACAGGTTATGACGGTTCTATGGGCGTATCCTTTACCGCCTACTCAGACGTCGTTAACCCAGTCACGACTCAAAAAGTCTCTGGCTTCGAACGTCGTGAGATAGTGAGCGCTAACAGCTGTACTACTTGTCATAACGATGCCACCGCGTTCCACAAAAATGGGGCCTTCGATGACGGCGGTAATGGCTGTATTGCTTGCCATGACAACGGCATGGCGCGGACATCAGCCGCTTTAGGCGCAGGTTTTGGCCCTATGGTTCACAGCTGGCACTGGGGTAATGGCGCTAAAGTCGGTGAGATGAAAGCGGATGGAACTCAAGCGAATGCGGCTAACGGTGCAGGGGCGATCAATCCTGTCACCAGTTGTGTTGCCTGCCATGATAAAGCGATTGATTTAGATAAAATTCCAAATCAATACATTTTAGAACCCGGCAGCAAGATGACCAGCCCTGTTTCTGCAAACTGCTATGCCTGCCATACGATTGATTCTGCGAAAGCGCACATGGTGAGCAACGGTGGTGAGATCAGCGTTCCTAGCGTGGCAGATTGGTTTAAACAACCAACGACTGAATCCTGTGCAGTATGTCATAACACAGGTAGAAGCTCTGGTATTGATAAATACCACAAGTTTACTCGCTAATTAATCATTTCATCATCGCATGATTAAATAGTCAGTAAAAAGCGGTACCTATTTTCCCTGCAAGGAAATCGCCAAAGGAGTCTCATCAACACGGGACTCCTTTTTATTTAGATACAGCCCCATAACAAGCCATTTTCAGTCCCATTTAAGTTACTAACGTTACAGTCCTAAAAAAACAACAATTCAAAGGAAGTCACTCAATTATGCGTAAACGTTTTATTGCCATCGCCATCGGCGCCACGCTCACCGCCGGATTTATGGCAGGTTGTAGCAACACAGAAAGCAAAGCCCCTAACGCCATGTCGGTACAAGTCCAAAACCCCTTGTTTCAAGTCAGTAGTCTGCAATATCAAGCGCCCGACTTTAGCCTCATCAAGAATGAGCATTTTACGCCTGCCCTAGAGCAAGGCATGACCGAGCACTATCAAGAAATCCTCGCGATTGCGAATAATCCCGCAGCGGCGACCTTCGATAACACCATTGTGGCTATGGAGAAAAGTGGCGCTCTGCTCAGCCGTGCATCGAGTGTGTTTTATAATCTAGCGGGTTCGAACAGCAATCCAGAGCTGCGTAAAATTCAAGGTGAAATGGCGCCCAAAATGGCGGCGCACTCGGACAACATCAACTTAAACCCAGCGCTATTTGCCCGTATCGAAGCCATTTATAACGACCGCGCTAATCTAGGTTTAACTCCAGAAGCCGTGCGTTTGGTTGAGATCTATCACCAACGCTTTATCATGGCGGGCGCAAAACTCACCGACGAACAAAAAGTGAAAATTCGCGCATTAAATGAAGAACAATCGACACTGACCAATGAGTTCTCCCAACGTTTACTGCGCTTAACCAAAGAAATCGCCGTGGTCGTGGAGTCTAAGGATGAACTTGCAGGATTAACTGACAGCGATATCACTTCGGCCGCAAACGATGCTAAAGCGGCGGGTCACGATGGCAAGTATCTGATCAACATCACCAACACCACTCGTCAGCCCGTATTGGCGTCACTGGAAAACCGTGAACTGCGCCAACGCATCTGGGAAGCCTCAGCTAACCGTGGCTTAAGTGGTGAAAACGAAACGGCCTCGCTAGTGTCTCGTTTAGCGCAACTGCGCGCTGAGCGCGCCACCCTATTAGGTTACGAAAACTGGGCCAGTTATCGCCTAGCGCCGCAAATGGCCAAAACGCCAGAAGCGGTTTACAGCATGTTTGGCTCTATGGTGCCAGCCGTAGTCGCAAATACAGAGAAAGAAGCGGCCGATATTCAAGCCATGATCGACAAGACTGGCGGCAAATTTGAACTGGCGCCATGGGACTGGGAATTCTACGCCGAGAAAGTCCGCCAAGAAAAATACGCACTCGATGGTAATAGCATTCGCCCATACTTTGAGTTTAACCGCGTCCTCGAAGATGGCGTGTTCTACACACTCAAAGAACTCTATGGCGTCACCCTAACACCTCGCCCAGATTTACCGGTTTATCATCCCGATGTGAAAGCCTACGAAATGTTTGATGCCGATGGCTCAAGCATGGCCATTTTCTACGCCGACTATTTTGCCCGCGAAGGCAAACGTGGCGGCGCTTGGATGAGTTCGTTCGTCGGTCAATCCTTCCTCGAAGGTACTAAACCTGTGGTCGTCAACGTGATGAACATTAAGAAAGCGCCAGAGGGTGAACCTACATTCGTCAGCTATAACGAAGTCACTACTATGTTCCATGAAATGGGCCACGGCACCCACGGCATGTTCTCCAAAGTGACATATCCAAGTCTGGCGGGCACTTCGGTTTCCCGCGACTTTGTCGAATTCCCATCAACCTTCGAAGAAGACTGGGCGGCCCATCCAAAAGTGTTGGCCAACTACGCCAAACACTATGAAACCGGCAAACCGATTCCCGACGAACTGCTGCAAAAACTGCTGAAATCTGGCAGCTTCAACCAAGGCTTTGACACCCTGGAATACATGGCCGCCGCATTAGTGGATATGGAGTGGCATTCATTAAGCCCAGATGCACCACTGCAAGATGTGGCCACCTTTGAAGCCAATGCCCTGAAAAAGCACGGCTTAAACATCAGCGCCGTGCCGCCACGCTATAAATCGACCTACTTTGCCCACGCCTTCCCCGGTGGTTACTCGGCAAGTTATTACGCGTATATGTGGAGTGAGATTTTAGCGGCGGATGCCTTTGCCTATGTGCAAACTCAAGGCGGGCTCAATCGTGAAATCGGCATGAAGTACCGCAAAACCATTCGTGAAGTGGGCAACAGTATTGCGCCAATGGAAGCCTACAAAAACTTCCGCGGACAAGAGCCAACCACACAAGGATTGCTTAAACGCCGCGGGCTAGACCAAGCACTCTAAGCTACAAAAAACCTAAGCGGCAAGTAGCCTAAGTTAAGTACTGATAGCCTTAATGCGATTAGGTTAAAGATAGAGATAGAGCGTTAACCAAAAAAATCAGCCAGCATAATGCTGGCTGATTTATTTGTAGCAGTGGAAAGGCTTCAATTAAGGTTTAGCTAATTGCGCCTTTAGATTTGATTTTTAGCACTATGATGCTAACCACAAACACCACACTACAGGCCACTAAACCAGCCACAACTGACTCAGTAAATCCAAGTACGACATAACCCGTTAAGCTAATAAACGCCGCAATCAATGCATACGGTAGCTGAGTGACCACATGGTCGATATGGTGACAACTCGCGCCCGTAGACGACAAAATCGTAGTATCGGAAATCGGTGAACAGTGATCGCCAAATACCGCGCCCGCCAGCACAGAAGCAAGCATAGGTAGCATCATGCCAGTGTGACTTCCCATCGCCATATCCGCAGCAATCGGCAACATGATACCGAACGTGCCCCAGCTAGTACCGGTTGAGAACGCAGTAATACCCGCTAACACAAACATTAGGGCAGGCAAAAAGGCGAACGGAATATTGCCCGTCGCGAGACTTGCCATAAACTTGCCGGTTTCGAGTTGGCCAATCACGCCTGCGATAGTCCAAGCAAATAACAGGATATAAATCGCTGGCAGCATAGAGCGAGCGCCCTGCACTATGCCTTTGACTATCATTGATTTCTCAACGCCTTGGACTAAATTCAATATCAGCGAAATCGCTAAACCGATTAATGCACCAAAGAAAAGGGATGAACTGACATCGGTTTTCTCAAATGCTGAAATAATATTAAATTCAATCCCTTCAGCGGCAAGTACTTGAGCGCCACTGTTGACCATAAAATACAGGGTCGCAAATACCAATACAGTAATAGGCAAGAATAACCCTAAGATCTTACCGGTTTCGGCCTCAGGTAAATCCGCATTGGCTCCAGGCGGTAATCCCTTTGACTCATCGTATAAATTACCACGTTGGGCATTGAGTTCATGCTCGCGCATTGGCCCAACATCTAATCCCATAAAGACAACGAAAAGTAATAATAACAAGGAGAAAATTGCATAGAAGTTCATTGGGATCATTTGAATAAAAATACTCAAATGGCCAGTATCAGCAAAACCATGGGCCGTTAATATTCCACCAATAAGTGCAATAATATACGCGCCCCAACTTGATACTGGAGAAATAACGCACACAGGTGCCGCAGTAGAATCTAATAAATAAGCTAACTTAGCGCGGGAAATATAATAACGGTCGGTAACAGGTCTAGCGACCGATCCTACGACTAAGCTATTGAAATAGTCGTCAATAAAAACCACACAACCTAAAAACATGGTTAATAATTTAGCGTCACGTTTATTACGTATATGTAAACGAGCCCAATCGGCAAAAGCCCGCGCGCTGCCACTGACAGTAATTAACGCTGTGATCATTCCCAGTACAATTAAGAAACCGAGAATATATAAATTCCACGAATTAAGGCCTTCGCCCGTCCAAAAAAGTCCTTTAACGCCATTAAATACAAATTCACCCGTCGCTACAGGTGAAAATTGATTGAGCAATAAAGCACCAATTAAAATACCTAACCCCAAAGAAAGCAGTACACGGCGAGTTAAGATCGCCAACACAATAGCCACCGCAGGCGGCAGCAAGGAAAGTGCCGAATCGGCATAATTCATAACAGTCATTGATTATTATCTTCGTTAAATACGAATGGAGGGCGACTGAACTGGTGGGGAAAGGCAATAGATACCCAAGGTCACCTGTCCTATCAGTAGCGCTCCATAGTAACTATTTCCAATATCCGTATCGGAAAATACTATGGCAGTGTTGCACCTATTAGGTACAACCCCAGCAGTTGATCGTGATAAATCGAACCACTTCGGCACCAAATCCTTTCGCAATCGATCAACGGAATCACCCTACTGATCACTACTAATATTTGGCGCGCCTCTACTTCTAAGAACGCCCGTACGCGGGCGTGAGGCACATAAAAACATAAGCGGCTTAGCAGATGCTAGCGCAAAGCCACTTAATGTGACCTAGATCACAGTTTAAATCAACCGAGACTTGTGATCAGCTCAGGAACCGCCTCAAATAAATCGGCAACTAAGCCATAATCGGCAACTTGGAAAATAGGCGCTTCCGCGTCTTTGTTAATAGCAACGATAACTTTTGCGTCTTTCATGCCCGCTAAATGTTGAATCGCGCCAGAAATCCCCACGGCAATATACAAGTTAGGCGCAACAATTTTTCCGGTTTGACCGACTTGTAAATCGTTAGGCACAAAGCCAGCGTCAACTGCCGCGCGTGATGCGCCAACCGCAGCACCAAGCTTGTCAGCAAGTTGTTCTAACATGCCGAAGTTTTCACCACTGCCCATACCACGGCCGCCAGAAACAATAATGCCAGCATTACCTAACTCTGGACGGGCTGATACCGTCAAAGATTGAGAAACAAACTGAGTTCTCGCTTCAAACACTTTATCGAGTGTCGTCACAGCCGCGCTGTTACCTTCTGGCGCAGCATCAAAAGCACTGGCGCGTACTGTCATAACTTTGATGGCATCATGGCTTTGCACTGTCGCTAAGGCGTTACCCGCATACACAGGGCGCACAAAAGTGTCAGCATTGACGACGGTAATGACTTCAGATATTTGCGCAACATCTAATAATGCTGCCACACGCGGAAGCGTGTCCTTACCTAAGCTCGAAGCAGAAGCCAGAATGTGGCCATAGTTTGGCGCTAAGTCCACCAGCAATTTGGCAAAATTTTCCGCTAAATGCGCTTCATACACGCTGGCATCGGCAACGAGCACTTGGCTAACGCCTTGTAGTGCCTGTGCAGCTTGGACAACCGCGCCACATTGGTGACCCGCAACCAGTACATGCACTTCATCGCCAATGGCGCGAGCGGCAGTGACGATTTTTGCCGTATCGAGTTTCAGTGCGGCATTATCATGTTCAGCTAATACTAAAATGGCCATTTAGATCACCTTCGCTTCATTTTTTAACTTTTCAACTAGCTCAGCTACCGACGCTACCATAATGCCTGCTTTACGTTCTGCTGGCGGAGTGACCTTCACAACCGTTTGGTGACTCTTTAACGTCACGCCCAAGTCAGCCACTGTAAAGACTTCTAATGGCTTACGCTTGGCTTTCATAATGTTAGGCAGTGAAGCATAACGAGGTTCGTTCAAACGTAGATCGGCAGTCACGACTGCAGGTAGCGGCATAAGTAAGGTTTGCATACCACCGTCAACTTCGCGAGCGACTTGCACAGATTGACCTTCCAATTTGATTTCAGAAGCAAAGGTCGCCTGTGGCATATCCATCAGCGCCGCGAACATTTGACCAGTTTGGTTGTTATCACCATCGATAGATTGCTTACCAAAAATCACCAGTTCGGCTTGTTCTTTGTCTTGTACCGCTTTGAGCAATTTGGCGATAGATACTGGCACCAGTTCTTCTTCAGTATCGATATGAATCGCACGGTCTGCGCCTAATGCGAGCGCGGTACGTAATTGTTCTTGCACGGCTTTATTACCAATACTGACAACAACCACTTCAGTAGCGCTACCCGCTTCTTTTAAACGAACCGCTTCTTCTACTGCGATTTCACAAAAAGGGTTCAACGCCATTTTTAGGTTTGCAGTGTCAACACTTGTATTGTCAGATTTGACCCTGACCTTCACATTGGCATCAACAACGCGCTTAACGGGCACCAATACTTTCATAGGGTTTCCTTCCTACACTTTCATGTACATGGACAAAACATTGGTTAATACCAATGCAGGATAGAGCAACTTTACGTCCTGTTAACGTTAACGTCAACCAAAGTCAAACGCCTGTTTGCATTTTTTAATCCGCGCAACGGCTACTTTTTTGGACACTTATTTGAGTAAATAAGAAAAGTTCAAAATATAAATAATATTTAATTTACTTAAAACGCATAATTTTATTTGATTCGAGCTATATTAGTTTCTATCATTTAGGTGTTGTTCACCATTATCCTGTATTAAAAATTAGAGTGGGACGAAAATAGATATGAGCGAATTTTTAGAGATATTAACTCACGGCCGTCGTTTTAAAGCAGCAGTTAAAGAACTTAGCGTTGAAGAGTTACGTGATTTAGCCGACAAATTAGATAAAATTTTAGTAGAACGCGAGTCTATGGCTGAGGAAGAAGAACAAGCCATGGCAGCTCGTAATGCTAAGATTGAAGAAATCCGTCAACAAATGGAAGCCGTTGGTTTATCAATTGATGACTTAGGTGGCGTAGCTGTTAAAGCAACCGCGAAAAAACGCGCTCCTCGTCCAGCTAAATACCAAATCGAAGTTGACGGTGAAATGGTTCAATGGACTGGCCAAGGCCGTATGCCAACCGTATTTAAGAACGAGATCAACAAAGGTCGTTCTATGGAAGATTTCTTAATCTAATCCAATTCGGTGTGGCGGTTCGAGTAACCAACACACATTTGCATAAAAGCTCGCATTCATTGCGGGCTTTTTTATATCCATTATTGGCTGCAATCTAAAACGACAAGCGTAAATCCCACGCCTCATTCCCGCTCAAATTGCGTTACAATTCAACCTTAGTATTTACATCTGCTTTCAGTTACTCTTTATTCACCCTCACTCGATTGAATAAAATAATGCAGATAAACAATAAGATAATTATAAGCTGCAGCATAATCGCTAGCTTAGTCTCACAGACCACATATGCCCAAATCAAGACAGGGACAACCTCCAATAAACTCACGGCTTTTACCCATGCTGAATTAATGATTGAGCCGGGTAAGCGTTTAAGCGATGCCACTTTATTGGTTGAAAATAATCGAATTAAAGCCATTATTGAGCACGGTGACATTCCCGCTGGCGCATTTAAAATCGATTTGAGTGGCTATACTATTTATCCTGGATTTATCGATCCTTTCACCGATTATGGGATTGAGTTCGAATATCCAAAACTTGGGCTCACTCGTCCTGTCTATGATATTAAACGTATCGGTGGCAATGCAGACAATGGTGCAATTCATTCTGAAAAAGAATGGTTTAATTACGTTTATCCCAATAAAGAACGCGCTAAAGAGTGGATCAATAATGGCTTTACGAGTGTGCAAAGTAGCAAACTCGACGGAATCTTCCGAGGGACGGGTGTTAGCCTGTCATTAGCAGACAAAACCGCCAACGAAGTGATTTATCGTGCCCGCAGTCAACCTTTTATGGCATTTGATAAAGGCTCATCTGAACAAGATTATCCGTCATCATTAATGGGCAGTATTGCACTTATTAGACAAACCTTTGCCGACGCCAATTGGTATAACCAAAATAAAAACAAATCGGCCAATGGTGCAATAAACAATCAAGTCGAATTTAATATCGCCTTTGAGCGCTTAGATAATTTAGCCGATAAGCAAATTATCTTTGAAACCAGAAATCTCAACGATCAATTGCGCGCCGCCCATTTACTCAAAGAATATAAACTGTCAGCCAATCTACTCGGTAATGGTCAAGAATACTCGCGCATCAATGAGTTAAAGGCGCTGAACTACCCGTTAATCTTGCCTTTAAACTATCCGCAGGCGCCTGATGTCGGGACAGATGATGCCGATCGCGAAGTGTCACTGGCGGATTTAAGACAGTGGGAACGTGCGCCAACCAATCCAGCAGAAGTTGCCAAAGCAGGTATTCCCTTCGCGCTAACGCAGTTTGGTATTAAGACGGATGCCTTTTGGCCGCGACTGCGCCAAGCAGTTGCACAAGGTTTAACTGAAGAGCAAGCCTTAGCCGCACTGACCACCCAAGCCGCCGAGATGACAGGCACCGCAGATTTTACCGGCAAACTCGCACCCGGTTACATGGCAGACTTTGTAGTCACTAAGGGCAATATCTTTAAAGAGGGCCAGATCTACAGTGTTTGGTTGCAAGGTCAGCAGCAAAGCCTTCGCTCACTGCCCCAAGCAAGATTACTGGGCGATTATCAATTAAGCCTCAATAACCTCACGCTGGATTTATCGCTGCAAGATGTGAGCAAAGGTGATAAACCCAAAATCCAAGGCAGCTTAAGCAGTGGCGAACAAAGTATCGCGCTCACCCAACTTAAGTTAGATGATGACGGTCGATTAAGCTTTACTGCCGATTTGAGCGCCGCGGGCATCAATGGCCTTAGCCGCTTTACCCTGTGGATGGCCGATGACGGTATTCAAGGTCGAATAGTCGATGCTAAGAGTCGCACCACAAATGTTGCCGGTATCGCGATAGCGCAAACTGCAGCGGTTAATAGTGCTGACCAAGAAAGCAATCAAGCGACCAAAGAGGAAGCCAACACGAGTCTAGTGAGTCACCTCACCTTCCCTAACGTCGCTTACGGACTGAGCGAAGCACCTAAGGTTGAGAAGCTGCACATCAAAAATGCCACCCTGTGGACCTCGGATAAGCAAGGCATTCTTGAACATGCTGATCTCTTGATGGCCAATGGCCGCATCGAAAAAATTGGCCAGCAACTCAGTACGCCTTCTGGCTATCAAGTACTCGATGCAACGGGTAAACATCTTACTGCGGGCATTATTGATGAACACTCGCATATCGCCATTAATGGTGGCACCAACGAAGGCACTGATGCCGTAACCTCTGAGGTACGGATTGGTGATGTGATTAATCCCGACGATATTTCACTCTATCGCGCCTTAGCGGGCGGCGTCACTAGCGCACAAATTCTGCACGGCAGCGCCAATCCTATTGGCGGCCAATCGCAACTCATCAAAATGAAATGGGGCGAAACGGCCGAGCAACTTAAATTTGCTAACGCGCCAGCCAGTATCAAGTTTGCTTTAGGTGAAAACGTTAAGCAGAGCAACTGGGGAGAGAAATTTGTGCAACGCTTCCCGCAAACACGTATGGGAGTAAAAGCCTTATTTGAAGAGACCTTCGATGCCGCCATCGCCTATGAGAATGCGTTAAAAGCCTATGATGACCTGCGCTCCAGCGATAAGAAAAAAACCGTCGCACCGCGCCCAAGTTATCGCCTGCAGGCGGTGGCCGAAGTATTAAATCAGCAACGTGATGTGCACATTCATTCTTACGTGCAGTCAGAAATCCTGATGTTTATCCGCCTAGCCGAGGCCTATCACTTTAAAGTGCAAACCTTTACCCATGTGCTCGAAGGTTACAAAGTAGCGAGTGAACTGGCCGCCCATGGCGCTGGCGCCTCGACCTTTGCCGATTGGTGGGCCTATAAGTTTGAGGTGTACGACGCGATTCCGCAAAACGCTTGCCTGATGCAAAACAAAGGCGTGACCACCAGCATAAACTCAGACGACTATGAAATGCAGCGCAGACTCAACCAAGAAGCGGCTAAGTCTATGATGTATTGCAATATGTCGAAGGAAGATGCTTGGAACATGGTCACCATCAATCCAGCCAAGCAATTAAGAGTCGATGAATTTGTTGGTTCACTCACCCCAGGCAAAATGGCCGATATCGTACTGTGGAACGCAGAG
The DNA here is from genome assembly GCF_026802235.1 of Shewanella sp. DAU305. NCBI lineage: Bacteria > Pseudomonadati > Pseudomonadota > Gammaproteobacteria > Alteromonadales > Shewanellaceae > Shewanella > Shewanella sp. DAU305. The sequence continues at coordinate 2,132,358 of NZ_CP113808.1, read as the reverse complement.
CCTCTGTCGATTTATGCCAAAGTGACGCAGGCATGGGTTGAAGGAAAACGCTACTTTGACCGCGACCAAGACCAAGTCGCCCAGCTCGCCGTAGTCAACGAGCGCGCCGCACTGATCCAAAAAATTCTCAGCAGTGATGAGCAAGCCAAAGCGGGTGAAAAAGTCACGCCACTTAACGAGCCACAGTGGCACTGCGACACCCACTATCAGGCATGGGGCCACACTCATGAGGGAGCCAAATAATGCAACATTCATCTAAACCCGTTTTGTTTGCGGCGCTACTGGGCGCGATTTGCACCACGCTGGCCCCAGTTATGGCCAGCGATATCGTGCCTACACCTAAACAAATCCGCAGCGTACTGATAAAAAACGCCACAGTGCACACAGTCAGTCAAGGCGTGCTCAGCAACACTGATGTCTTGATTGAAAATGGCAAGATCACGGCCGTTGGACCTCAACTCACCAGCCAAACCAACAGTGCAACCGCAGAAACCAGTGACACTCAAGTCGTCGATGCCAGCGGTAAACACTTGTATCCGGGCTTAATCGCCCTAGATACCAGTTTAGGCTTAGTTGAAATTGAAATGAGCCGCCCCACGGTTGATAACGCCGAGGTGGGTTATATCAATCCGCAGATCAGCACAGCCACGGCTTACAATCCAGATTCTGAGCTCATCCCGACCATACGTTTCAACGGCATTACCCACGCACAAATCGTCCCGAGCGGCGATGGTATTGCTGGGCAATCGGTACTGGTGAATCTTGATGCGTGGACGATTGAGGATGCGCTGACCCCCAGTGCTGGGCAGTTCCATGTCTATTGGCCGCAAATCAAACGCATGCCAGAAGATGAAAAAAGAAAGCCAAAGCCATCGAGAAAAATCAGCAAGCGATCGATCAGCTCAATATCGCCTTTGAGGATGGCTATCGCTATTTCTTAAGTGATAAAGCCAATGGCAAAAATAAAACCAAGGATGAAGACCCACAGTCCGCGACCAACAACCTTCGCTGGCAGGCCATGTTGCCGCTATACCAAGGTAAAGCGACACTGTTTGCCCATGCCGACAGTGTTGGCCAAATTGAGCAAGTGATTGCCCTGACGAAAAAATACCAATTCAAATTGGTGATTGTCGGCGGATACGATGCATGGCGATTGGCCTCAAGCCTGAGGGAAGTTAAGGCTGGGGTCATTTATCCTCATACCTTGAGTCTGCCTAAGCGTAAAGATGAACCAGTGGATTTGCCCTTTAAAATCCCCTCCTTGCTCGCTAATGCAGGGATTCCCTTCGCCCTTGGGTTCTCATCGGACTGGAATAGCCGTAACTTACCCTATGCAGCAGGTTATAGCGCCGCCTATGGTTTAACGCCTGAGCAAGCGCTTAAGTCGATCACCTTAGATGCAGCAAAACTGTTAGGTGTCGAGGATTTAGGGGCGATTGCCGTGGGATACCAAGGCAGTGTTGTACTGTCCGAGGGGGACATTCTCGACCCTATGACCAATAAGATAGAGGCTATCTGGATTGAAGGACGGCAGATAGATCTGAATAATCGCCATCAGCAGCTTTATCAAAAGTACCTTAAGCGGTAGAATTTACTCAGATAATAATATCGCATCGGCGCAGCCTACCAAGGCTGCGCAGTTTTCCCCTCAATCTCAGGTCAAACCATGAAAATTATCCTCTCAAGTGCATTAGTGCTACTGCTCAGTGCCTGTGCAAGCGACTACAGTTTTAACAGTAATTTGGACGGTGAGGCGATTAATGACTATTTCAAGGCATCCGATGTCACCCTCTATGAAGGCGATACCTTGCCAAAAGGTCATTATGAATTAAAAGGTTTGGTCCAAGGGGAATCCTGTCAGGCCGATGTCAACAGCGTACCTGCGTCATTAGCCGATGCCAGAACCGAAGCCCGCCGTAATGCCGCAGATAAAGGCGCTAACGGCATTATCATCAAACAATGTGTGATGTTAGATGAAGCCGCCCAAGGTTGTATCAGCCGCGCCCTGTGCGTCGGCCAAGCAGTTAAAACGGCTACCGCAGAGTAAATCCCACGCGAGCAACACACTGCTCGCGATTCGATGATCTAAGATTGCCCGTATCAACCGCTTAATGGCTGATGTTCCATGAGCAAGGATTCATGGCTAACGCTGCATAATTAGCGCTCAAAGATGGGCCTTAATAATGAGCTTAGAATGATGAACTTAGGCGGTTATGATACTTACCCTTTTAGGTAATTTTTTGCATGACATTTACCAACCAAATTGTCGCAGTAGCGACCTGCCGCACCCCCTATAAACAAAAGTTTGGCATCCCAAGACAACCCGGACTCGTTGAGGCTCGCGGCTATGTCGAACTCGAACCCCATGTCAATCATATCGATGCGGTGCGTGGTATCGAGCAATATTCCCATCTGTGGTTACTATTTTGCTTCCATGAGAATCTTGCCCAAGGTTGGAAAACCACAGTCAGGCCACCGCGATTAGGCGGCAATGAAAAACTCGGCGTATTCGCCACTCGCTCCACTTTTCGCCCCAATGGCATTGGTCAGTCTGTGGTGAAACTGCACGGCGTAGTGCAGCGCAAGGGCAAAGTTTGCCTTGAAATTTCCGGTATGGATCTGGTCGATGGCACGCCGATTATCGATATTAAGCCTTACATTCCTTTCTCTGATTCGATTACCGATGCTGTCGGCGGCATTGCTCAAGACGCCCCTAAACTGATTTCAGTGGTGTATTCCGATAATGCCGAGGCACAAATTGAGCGTTATGCCCAGCAGGAAACCTACACAGATTTAGCCGTACTTATCCGCGGAGTCTTGGGTCAAGATCCGCGCCCCGCCTATAAAAAAGCCAAGGATGATCCTAAGTTATATCAAGTCGCCCTCTATGATTTAGATGTGTTCTGGCAAATGGCGGCCGATGAGCATGACCAAGAATACATCTTAGTATTAGAACTCAAACCGGGGAAATGTGGCTAAATGTCTGCGCCAACGCCTAGATCAGAGCCGGCATCTTTGCCTGATTATCAAAGCCAGCATAAAAAGCGTCTCTCTTGGATGCCGTGGCTGTATTTTTCTTTAAAAGAGAAACATTTAGTCTGGGCAAAACCCTGGCAGGATGAGATCCAAGCAAAGCTTTGTGCCCTCGAAACAGTCAACATCGGCGAGCACTGTTTTATTGCACCCGAAGCGCAGTTATTCGCCGAACCCAATCGTGATATCCGCATGGGTAATCGCTGCATGATCGCCGCCGACTGTTTTTTACACGGGCCCATCACGCTAGGGGATGAAGTGGCGATTAATCATGGTTGCTCCTTCGATGGCGGCAGAGTCGGGATTCAGATAGGCAATCAAACCCGCATCGCCAATAATGTCACCCTTTACGCCTTCAACCATGGCATGGCGCCAGATACGCCCATCTATCAACAAGCTGCCAACTCCAAAGGCATTGTTATAGGTAAAGATGTGTGGATTGGCGCTCAGGCCGGCATAGTCGATGGTGTGACAATTGGCGATCACGCTGTGGTGGGTATGGGCAGCATAGTGACGAAAGATGTGCCCGACTGGGCGATAGTGGCAGGCAACCCCGCCAAAGTGATTGGCGATAGACGTGATAAAAGCTAAATCGGCCGGTACAAATCGCATCTTAAATCGCTTTCCTTTGACTCAGTAATCTTCTTAAAAATGCTATTTGTCTCCCAGCTAGTTGAATTTAACCTAAATACGTAGGTGACATCATCAAAGCAGGTGATAAAATGGCGACCATTCAACTCAAATTTGGACATCGGTAATGCGCGTCAGCAAGTACCTGCTATCAACACAGAAAGAAACTCCTGCCAACGCAGAAGTCATTAGTCATCAATTAATGTTACGTGCGGGCATGATCCGTCGTAATGCGTCGGGCCTTTATAGCTATCTCCCCACGGGCTTACGCGTACTGCGTAAAGTCGAAGCCATTGTTCGTGAAGAAATGAACAAAGCCGGTGCAATTGAAATTCTAATGCCTATGGTGCAACCGGCAGACTTGTGGGTAGAAACAGGTCGTTGGGAAAAGTTTGGTCCCGAGCTGCTGCGCTTTAAAGATCGTCATAATCGCGACTTCGTACTGGGCCCAACCCACGAAGAAGTGATCACAGACCTGATCCGTAAAGAAGTCAGCTCATACAAGCAATTACCGCTGAACCTTTACCAAATCCAAACCAAATTCCGTGACGAAGTTCGCCCACGTTTTGGCATGATGCGCTCACGCGAATTCTTGATGAAAGACGCCTACTCTTTCCACCTTGACGTCGATACCATGAATGAAACCTATGAGGCCATGTACAACGCCTATAGCAACATTCTGACGCGCATGGGTTTAGCCTTCCGTCCAGTATTAGCTGACACAGGTTCTATCGGTGGCAGCATGTCACACGAGTTCCACGTTCTGGCGCAAAGCGGTGAAGATTTAATTGCTTACTCAACGGGCAGCGATTACGCGGCTAACATTGAGAAAGCTGAATCACCAGTACCCACTGAGCCTCGCGGCGCAGCCACTGAAGAATTGCGTTTAGTCGATACCCCAAATGCGAAGACCATTACTGAATTGGTTGAGCAGTTTGATCTGGATATCACTAAAACCGTCAAAACCTTGATCGTCGTAGGCGCATCAGAAGCGACGCCGTTAGTGGCACTGATTGTTCGCGGTGACCATGAACTCAATGAAGTCAAAGCCGACAAGTTAGACTTAGTGGCATCACCAGTAGAAATGGCGCCAGAAGCGCTGATCCGTGACGCCATTGGCGCAGGTCCTGGTTCACTTGGCCCTATCGGTCTTAACATCCCTATCGTTATCGATCACAGCGTTAGCGTCATGAGCGATTTTGCTGCTGGTGCGAATGTGGATGACAAACATTATTTTGGTATCAACTGGGAACGTGATCTGCCGACAGCACAAGTTGCCGACATCCGTAACGTAGTCGAAGGCGAGCCAACACCAGATGGTTCAGGCACTTATGCTATGGCACGCGGTATCGAAGTGGGTCATATTTTCCAACTGGGTACTAACTACTCTAAATCGATGAACGCGACTGTACTTGACGAAAACGGCAAGTCACAGGTGTTATTGATGGGTTGTTACGGCGTCGGCGTAAGCCGTATTGTGGCCGCAGCCATCGAGCAAAACTTCGATGACCGTGGCATCATTTGGCCAGAAGCGATTGCGCCATTTAGCGTGGGCATTCTGCCAATGAACATGCATAAGTCGCACCGCGTAACCGATATCGCCGAGCAGTTATATAAAGACTTAAGCGAAGCGGGTATTGACGTGTTACTGGACGATCGTAAAGAGCGCCCAGGCGTGATGTTTGCCGATATGGAACTGATTGGTATCCCACACACAGTGGTGATTGGCGATCGCAATATCGATGCTGGGGTATTTGAATACAAAAACCGCCGCACCGGTGAAAAGCAAGATATTCCATTTGATCAACTGCTCGACTTCCTGAAAAACGCAGTGAAAGGCTAAGCCTCAACGCGAAATCTAGAAAAGTTTAACGATCAAAACGAAACGCACTTAAGCCCAGCTTAAGTGCGTTTTTTTATTGGCTTGTTATTGAACTTTTATTGACCTTCGTCGATCACTCACGACATGACTTTTATCTGTGGCTGTTTATCTTTGTATTTTTGGCACTGTACTTTTGGCAAGGTATTTTGCGCTAACAGGTACTGACTCGGAGCAACGCCCATCAACTGTCTGAACATATATCCAAAGGCTGAACCCGAGGCATAACCTAAAGATAACGCTGTAGTGAGCACTGATTCACCTCGGCTGAGCATTTGAATCGCCACCTGCAACCTAAGCCTTTGCAACCATTGGCTATAACTTAGCCCAGTTTGCTGTTTAAATAATCTCGCTAACGTGCGGGCCGAGGCGCCGACCTCCCGCTGCCAATCCACCAAAGTGCGTTGCTCGCTCGGATCCGCAAGCAAAGCCTCGGTAATGCGCAGTAATTTTTTATCCTTAGGATAAGGTAAATCTAAGGCGACCTTAGGTGCGAGCACCATAAAGTCACGGATCACCATCAAAAGTCGTATAGCGCTATCCTTAAAATCGGGCTCAATCAGCCCAGCCTCACTCCTCATCAAGGCATTAGCCTCTTGCAGTAGCAACTGCAAAACAGGCTTCACATTCAGACAAGTACAGCTGGGTGGAAAACCGCCGATCTGGGTTTCATCCAAATACAGACTGCTCAATTGCACCTGACCTAGCGCGATAACCTCATGATCGACAAAGGGAGGCACCCACACCGCTTGTTCAGGCGGCACTATGTAACGCCCCGCTGGCGTAATCACACTCAACACACCTTGGCTGGCATAAATGACCTGTCCCCAAGAATGACGATGGCGCTGCACATGTTCAAACGGCTTGAGCGTTCGTTTAAGTAACATGATGGACGCGCTTAGCCCTGCGGCGGCTAAACGTGAAGGTGCGACCTGAGTGTACTGAGTGATGTGCTGCTGAGATAAAGGAGTGTCAGTTACTTGATTCAAGGTGTTATCGCCCAAGGTGATTTTTATATCGAAGCTTCTTTTCGTATTATCGAGCCTCTTCCGTATATAAAGCGCCTCTTCGTATAAAAGCACTTTTCTGTGTAGAAGTGTCTTTTTATCTAGATATTAAGTCAATCTATCGAGCTAACGCTAAAGCAGCAAGCACTAACATGCCCTCTCAGATTTAACGAATTGGAGATGACATGAGCATCCACATGAATAAAAACCGGGTTACGCCCGTTACCTTACAGAAAATGAAAGGTAAAACGCCAATAGTCGCCCTCACCGCCTATGAAAAACCGATGGCGGAACTTATCGATCCCCATGTTGATATGATTATCGTCGGCGACTCCGTCGGCATGGTGGTTTATGGGCAAGACGCTACACTAGGGGTTACCTTAGAAATGATGATTAACCATGGTCTTGCTGTCACTCGCGGCGCAGCACATGCCTGCGTGATTATCGATATGCCCTTTGGGAGTTATCAAGAATCGCCTCAGCAAGCCTTTAGACATGCCAGTCAAGTATTGATACGTACTGGCGCGCAGGCGGTAAAACTCGAGGGTGGTGCAGAGATGCTCGACACCACTCGCTTTTTAACCCAGCGAGGGATCCCTGTGATGCCACACATAGGATTAATGCCGCAACACGTCAATCAATTGGGTGGATTTAAAACCCAAGCAAGGGATGCCGCCGCCATCGAAGCCCTCGTTCGTTTAGCAAAAGACTTTGAGCAAGCAGGCGCTTTTAGCATACTGATTGAAGGTACATCCGAGCTCGCGGCGCGCACAGTAACGGCAGAAGTCTCAATCCCCGTAATCGGCATTGGCGCCTCACCCGCCTGCGATGGTCAAGTGCTCGTAACTGAGGACATTTTAGGCTTATTTTCTGACTACACGCCTAAATTTGCCAAACGCTATATCGACCTAAGCTCCTTAATCACTCACGCCTGCGCCGAATACGCCAGAGAAGTAAGAACCGCTAAGTTTCCAACAGCAGAGCATTGTTTTGGCCTCAGCCAAACAATCAAGATTACAGCGGATTAATTGTCTAAAACGAAATATTGCAGCAATCGAATAAACTATAAATCGAAATTTACAACTAATTGAGTCTATCGACTTGCTTTTTATAGGGGGGCGTTGCTTTAATAAAACTATTAAAACAATAAATTGAGTCTGAAGATTGCCTACATCAACTGCATTAGTCTTAGGCGGCGGCGGCGCAAGAGCCGCCTATCAAGTCGGCGTGCTAAAAGCACTGGTTCAGCTTTATCCGCGTAATCATGGCATTCCCTTTAAAATCATTTGTGGCACCTCGGCAGGTGCCATTAATGGCACTTCCATTGCCACCCATGCTTCCTGTTTTCATCTTGGCGTCAAAAAGCTCGAATGGGTATGGCGCCATTTTGAGACTCGCAAAGTGTATCGCGCATCCATCACTGGCGTGCTTGGCCACCTAGGTAAAATGGCTCTCAAAGGCATGCAGGACGATAAGGTTAATACCGACGCCGGCAGTCTGCTCGATAACGATCCACTCCGAAAACTGCTCAATGAATTAATCGATTTTAAACGTATCGACCGTAATATTCGCAGCGGCGCACTCACCGCACTCAGCGTCGATGCCTCTTGCTACAACAACTCACGCTCAGTAAGTTTTTTCCAAGCATCACGGGATATCGAAAACTGGACCCGCGCTAGACGCAGTGGCGAACGTATGATGCTCAACACTGAACACCTTCTCGCCAGTTCGGCCATTCCTATGGTGTTCCCCTCGATTAAACTCAACCAAGCCTATTATGGCGATGGCTCGGTCCACCAGCTGGCTCCGCTCTCAAGCCCTATCCATTTAGGCGCCGAAAAACTCTTAGTCATTAACTTAGAGAGTCCACACAAACACTTCCCAATGGAACTGGAATATCACCCGAAAACGGCATCCATAGCGGGCCATCTGCTCGATACTATCTTTTCCGACACTTTAAACAGCGACCTTGAGCGACTTGAAAGGATCAATAACACCTTAAGCCTGATCCCCGAGTCAAGCCGTAACAAGCTGGCCTTACATCCGATTAAAACCTTAGTCATCAAGCCCAGCGAAGACCTCAGCAAAATTGCCGCCCGCTTCTACGATGACATGCCATGGGCAGTAAAAACCTTACTCGGTTTTATTGGTATAGATAGACAATCAGATTCTAGTATCGTGTCTTACCTACTATTCGAAAAAACCTACACCAGCGCGTTAATCGACCTAGGCTACAAAGATGCCATGGAGCAAATCGACGAACTTAAAGCCTTTTTTGGTTTAACTTTGGAAAATAGCGCTGAATCTCATCGCTAACAGCTATGATGCAGAACTCATGGACTAAAACTGATTTATAAAGGTGAGTTTGTTTAGCTGTTCAAGTCTAAGATGAATGATACAACTCATTAAGATAAATGGGCTTAGTTTATAGCTAAGCAAAATTTCAATCGAAAGCCTGAATCCTCTTTAGGATTTAAGATTGATCATTTAGCTAGTATCCCCTATCATGTTTTACTAGATTAGCTAAAATCACTTAATTAAATTTTTTCTAAAAGGGAATCACGATGAAAAAAACTTCACTAGCACTTATCGTTGCAATAACAGCATTAAGCTCTATGGCTGCAAATGCAGCAGACGGCGAAGCTGCCGGTACAGGTACTGCTGCAAGCACTAGCACTGGTGTTATTGTTGCTGGTAGTGTAGCTGCTGCAGCTGCAATTGCTGGCGCAGTTGTAATATCTAACAGCTCTGATGGTAACCCTATCACTACCACAGGTACTAATACTACCACTGGTACTGGCAATTAATCAGTTATTAATGACTCTTAAACAACCGCCTATTGGCGGTTGTTTTTTTTGCTCGTTTAGAGAAAGTGAGAATCACTTCATTTATTGAAATATGTCTCAGATATCTCTACATTATAGATATTTATTACTATTGAGAATAAGCAACTCGGATGCGTATAAATAAAAAACTACTCTTACTCACAGCCTCAATTGCATTAATGGGTATTGCTGGCTGTAGTCAACGAATTAGCGCCATCAACGATACGATGAAATTAGCTTTCATTGGAGAGAGCGATATTAAGCTCACCACCGAGCAAATAGAAGCCAATCCCTACGCTAGCATCTATGTCAAGATAGAAGATATACCTCAAGCATTTGTTGTTTTAGCCTTAGCAGAACCAAAACACACCCTTACCACTGTAAGACCGACGCCAGAAGCAATGGAGCTAAAATGGCTCTCTGCAGATAAAGCAATGTTAGTAACAGTGAACGGACGTTTGGTGAGAACTCATAGTCTGCTCTCAGGCAATTTAGCCGCTATTGAAAGTTCAGAACCCGATCCTATTCTCCTAGGTCTGCATCTAAATAGTACGCCTAAGACTTGGACTCGCACGCTTGACTGGCAGCCCGGCTACCATTATGGGTATAAACTTAATTCACAGTTTGATTTTATCGCTGAGGAAAAGATACTCATAAATGATACTCCCACTCAAGCATTGCATTACAGCGAGTTAGTATCTGTTGAAGGTCTTGATATTCAATATTTAAATGAGTTTTGGTTAAAACCGGATAATGGGCACGTCATTAAAAGCCGCCAGAAGATAGCACCCAATCTGCCTTTTATCGATATAACTTTACTTAAGCCATTTGCATCTTAGTGGAACCATTATGAGATATTACATCGCGCCATTGGCACTTGTACTTAGTTCAGCACTAACTGCAACTGTTCATGCTGAAACCCAGTTATTCATCAGTACATCTACGACTCAGGATGCTCAGGTTCAACTAAACTATCCGACAGCAGTGCGTATAGAACAAATAGTGCAAGACGGATTACAGCAACTCCCAGCATATAATAAAACCACGAATAAAGAGGTTGTTCCTATTTATTGGTTAGGTGCGGCATTACTCGATATTCAAAATACCGCCGCATTAGAAACGAAACGTCAGCAAGTCTTAACTCTGCTATCTAAAATGGGCGAAGCTAAAGACGACAGTGCTAACATCGCAAAACTGGCTAAGCTCGCACAACTTATTCGCAGTCTACAACTTGGGCAGCGCGTAATGCAGCCTCTGGATATTGACCTTATTCGTATCAATGATTCATACAATTCGCTAATTGATGGTCGTTTCCTATTAGTCTTACCGCCTCGTCCAAGCACTGTCACAGTGCTTGGTGCTGTAGCACAATCTGGGGATTTGGCATGGCAAGGCCAAAAGACTAGCAAAGATTACCTCAAACAAGCAGGGTTACTCGATAATGCTGAAACAAGTTTTGTGTGGATTATTCAACCCGATGGCAAAGCGATAAAACAACCCATCGCTTATTGGAATCATCAAGAGCAAGATATTGCTCCTGGAGCAAGTCTCTACGTTGAGTTTTCAAGTCTATTTGATGACTACACTCAACTAAATGAAAACATTGTTGAATTACTCAGGAATCGGGCTCTGTAATGAAAAAGTCTAGCCACACAATCCATACCTTAGGCCGATTATCTGCACTGTCTTTGGCATTATTACCATTACTCCAGGTATCTGCAGATGAGTTTTCTTATCCAACACTGTTAGCTTCGCAATCAGATTTTGGTGGTGTTGGTTTAATGCAAATGCCTACAGGACGTATGGCGCCTGAAGGCGAGTTTAATCTAGCAACAACATATAATTCTGACTACCAACATTACACAGCATCTGTACAATTATTCTCATGGCTTGAAAGTACTGTGCGCTACACTCAAGCGCATGATTGGCTTTATAGTGGGAATCCAGATTTTAGTAGTGATACTAAATACACTGATAAAGGTATAGACCTTAAAGTCCGCCTGCTTAAAGAAACGAATTGGCTACCTGAAACCTCATTTGGCATTCGTGATTTAGGAGGAACAGGTTTATTTGATGGTGAGTTTATTGCAGCAACAAAACGAGTCGGTCCAGTTGATTTTACTCTAGGTATAGGATGGGGCTATATAGGAAATAGTGGAAACCTTACAGGTAAGTCAACTGAAGATGCTCCTGGGTGTGGAAGAGATTTTAATTATAATAATGTAGGGCAGTTTGAAATAAAACGCATGTTCAGCGGGTGTTCCTCTTTATTTGGAGGAATTGAATATCAAACTCCTTGGAAGCCATTTAGATTAAAAATTGAATATGATTCAAATAATTATGCATCAGATCTGCCAACTATTTATGCTGGGAGTGACATGTCACAGAACAGTAAGTTTAATTATGGTATGTTGTATAATATTGGTGACTGGGGGGACATACATTTAAGTTATGAACGCGGTAATACTTTGACTCTCGGTTTTAGTGTGCAAACGAATTTCAATACCTTAACTCAGATAAAGCGCGATCCTGCTGCAGCTAAATATAAGCCAATACCAGCGGCACCATTAACGCATGTGCAAGCTGCTAATTCACCACTAAATAATGTTAAACATTCAGAAAAACCAACTGAAACGGCCGATACAACTCTAGATACTAAAATAGAAGTGGCCCACACCAATATAATGGTGCAATCAATTGTAAACACTACTATTGATTGGAACAAGGTAGCTCAAGAACTACAAACGATTTCAGGCTATAGCAACGCTAAAATTTACCTTGACTCTGACAGCATTACCGTGATAGGGGAGCAGACTAAGTATCGTGATAGAAATGAAGCCCACCAAAGGGCTGCCACTATACTTGCCAATAATAGCGACCTGACTCAAATCAAAGAGTATCGCTTAATTGAGACCCATTATAGCCAGCCGATTACAGAAACGCGTATTGATGCAGATAAATTTGCCCAAGTAGCCAGCTTTGGTTACCTCAATGCTAAGGTTAGTGATGCAAGTCAAGTTGTTGTCCCACGCTTACCCCAAGGTGAGTTAGTCACGCGTGCTGATAAAGATTGGCTGGATAAACTAGGCTTCGATGTTGCTCCGACTATGGTGCAATCCTTCGGAGGCTCAGAAGGCTTCTACCTGTTTAATATAGGTGTTACTGGGAGTGCAAACTATAAGTTTACCGATAATTTCGAGTTTGGCGGTTCTCTTTATCTCAACTTATACGATAACTACGATAAGTTTTTATATGAGCTACCACAGGATGGTACTGACTTAAAACGCGTAAGAACCTTAATTCGTCAATATGTTCATGATAACCCTGTGCGGGTTAATAACCTCCAATTGACATGGATGGATAATCTTAGTGATAACATTTCCTACCAAGCCTATGGCGGTTATTTAGAGATGATGTATGGCGGTGTGGGGACAGAATTTCTCTATCGTCCACTCAATAGCCAATGGGCATTTGGTTTTGATATTAACTATGCGAAACAGCGAGATCCCGACAGTATGTTCGGTTTCTTTAGTGACGAAAACCAAGTTGATCCTCTAACCAATCGGGCTTATCGAGTGCAAACCGGTGTAGTGACTGGGCATGCAACGGCTTATTACCAGCCGGAGTGGTTCCCCAATACTTTACTTAGAGTGAGCGCAGGGCAGTATCTTACCGAAGATAAAGGCGTGACGGTTGACTTCTCTAAACAGTTTGATAGCGGTGTTATTGTCGGTGCATTTGCGACTAAAACCAATTTATCAGCAGAAGAATACGGCGAAGGCAGCTTTACCAAGGGCTTCTATATTTCCATCCCATTCGATCTTATGACCATAAAATCGACTCAAAGTCGTGCTTTCTTGTCTTGGATGCCACTGACCCGTGACGGTGGTCAAATGCTTGGACGTAAGTACAACTTGTTTGATGTCACAGATGCGCGAGCACCTTGGTATACCAGACCGAGTGTTGAACCTGCGAAATAGTGAGTGCGTAGTTAAAACTAAAAATGGGCAAGATAATTCTTGCCCATTTTTTCGGCCCATAAAAACTGATTAAAAATTTAATGCTTAATATGACTGATGAATAGCAAATTAAGCGGCCTACTCTATTGGTGACTTGATCCCATGTGGCGATGAGCGTAAATACTGTGGCGGCGCTTTAACCGTTGCACCTAATGTAGCTGCCGCATGCCAAGGCCAATGTGGGTCATAGAGCATAGTGCGAGCAAGCGCGATAGCATCGGCCTGCCCTTGTGCCAAAATCGTTTCCGCTTTATTAGCGTCTGTAATTAATCCCACGGCAATCACAGGTGTGTTTACCTCACCTTTAATGGCTTCGGCAAAAGGCACTTGAAAGTGCTCAGCGACAGGAATTTGTTGCAGCGGACTTAACCCACCAGTACTCACATGAATAAAATCGCAACCTCTGCTCTCTAATGCTTTTGCCAACACTAGGCTTTGGGCTAAATCCCAACCACCCTCGACCCAATCGGTTGCCGAAATTCGCACACCGAGTGCCATTTTAGGCGATATCACAGCCTTAATGGCATCAAACACACCCAACAACAAGCTCAGTCGATTCTCTAAACTGCCACCATATTTATCGGTACGTTGATTCGATAACGGGGATAAAAATTGGTGTAACAAATAACCGTGGGCAGCATGAATTTCAATCGCATCAAGCCCTAATCGTTCGGCTCTTTGCGCCGAACTAACAAATGCCAAGATAAGCTCATCAATTTCATCAAAGGTCATCGCACTCGGTAATGCAGTGCCTTCATTAAAGGCCTGCGCGGAAGGCGCTATCGTCTGCCAACCGTTATGTTCGTCGGGTGCAATAGCGCCGCCACCTTCCCAAGGTTTTCGAGTTGATGCTTTACGCCCCGCATGGGCAAGCTGTATCGCCATCGGCATATTTGAGTATTTACGGATAGATTTGAGGGTTTTATCTAGGGCGGCTTCCGTTTTGTCATCCCATAGGCCTAAATCTGCATAGGAAATTCGGCCATTGGGCAGAACGGCGGTGGCCTCTAAAATAAGCATTCCCGCGCCCGATAACGCCATGCTCCCTAAATGAATCGTATGCCAATCAGTTGCTTGGCCGTTTTCTGCTGAGTACTGACACATGGGCGCGATAATAATGCGGTTCGCTAACTCAAGTTGACCTAAGGTTAAAGGCGAAAATAATAAACTCATTGTCATTCCTTTTAATACAAACCGTGATTGGCTTTATGATGGAGTACTGGCGAGGCTATCTCGCGTGGATAAAATCGGTGCGGTAATTAATGGCCAATCAATGGCAAACTCTGCACTGTTCCAAGCGACAACGCTTTCATCTTCAGGATCATAATATTGGGTACATTGATAAATAACCTCAGCATAATCACTGAGAACATAAAAACCGTGAGCAAAGCCCGGTGGGATCCACATTTGCAGATGATTCTCTGCTGATAGCACTCGCCCAACCCATTTCCCATAGGCGGCCGAGTCGGGCCTTATATCGACGGCCACATCAAAAATGCTCCCTGCACAGACTCGCACTAATTTCCCCTGCGGTTTACGCCGTTGAAAATGCAAGCCTCGCAGGACATTACGTTGCGATCGGCTGTGATTCTCCTGCACGAACACACATGACTCGAATCCCCGCTGTGCAAAGCAGGCATCAAAATAGGATTGCCTAAACGTCTCCATAAAGAAACCGCGTTCATCCCCAAAGACTTGCGGTTCAAACACCAACACTTCGGCTAACTCAGTTTCGCTACATTTCATCAAATACCTGCTTATCGAGTAATCCATGGAATAGCGGCAAATCGTGGGGAGTGCAAATAATCAATATATCCCGAATATCAGCCTGCATCAGGGTGACAAGTGGATAATAAATCATAGGTTTATCGTAAATGGGCAGTAATTGCTTACAGACAACCTGCGTCATAGGATAAAGACGCGAGCCAGTACCGCCCGCCAGTAAAATGCCTTTTCTCATTGAAATATTTAAGATTGATAAGCTAGGTAAAGTGTCCAGATTGTAGCATATAAAAGACGACGAGCCGGAAGAACGGATGACAGCAGATGAGTCAGTCGATTAACGAAAATAATGGCGCAATAGCCGTTTACATTCCAAGCACTAAAAGCCATTTAGCTTCAGTAAGATGAATGAATCCTCTATTCAATAAAGACAAGCGCATTTGCTGAACCTAGTGCTCACCAATCTTCGCCCTTGCTACTGCTCAGGGATCAGCATCTCAATACGTAACCCCTGATTCGGCGCAGAGAAGAGAGAAACATTTCCATTGAGCTTTTGGGTGACCAGATTATAAATAATCGACATCCCTAAACCTGTGCCACCACTTTGGCGCGCCGTGGTAAAAAATGGCTCGAATGCTTTGGCTTTCACTTCATCTGACATGCCAATGCCGTTGTCTTGATAAGTCATCTTGATCTGTGCTCCCATCTTTTCAACCACAATGACAATCTGTTTATCTCCAACAAAATCATCAGGGAAAGCGTGGCGAAAACTGTTAGCGACTAAATTGGTAAAAATCTGAGCGATGGCGCCGGGGTAGGAATCAATGAAAATATTGTCATCGAGTTCGACTTTTAAAGTGATGTTTTTCTTACGCATTAAGGGCTTTAATGAACTAAATATTTGGAAAATATAGTTCTTTAAATTAAAGCGCTCACGTTCCAATATCGATTGATCTGCGGCAGTGCGTTTAAAGTTATGAACCAGTTCTGCGGCGCGGGAAAGATTACGCTCAATTAAACATAAACCATCCTGCATAGTATTGATAAAACTGACAAACTTATCTTCATCGAGATCGTTTTTCTCGAATGACCCTTTTAGTAGCGTTAACTCATCCAAACAATGGGTCACTGATGTTACCGCGATACCCAGTGGCGTATTCACCTCGTGAGCAACACCGGCAACTAAGCTACCTAAGGCGGCCATTTTTTCATTTTCAATTAAGTGCTTTTGGGTCGATTTTAAGGTCGATAGTGCCGTCTCAAGTTCTGTTGTTCGCAGTTCAACTTGATGCTCCAAATCGGTATTGATGAGTTTGAGCTGTTGTTGGTATTCGAGGATCTCTTTAGCACTCATGGCTCGGCCAAAGAGATCGGCCAGTGCCGAAGCAAACGCCTTCTCATCCCGCGTCCATTCCCTCGCCTCACCTTGATGCTCAGAACAAATAATCCCCACCATTTTGCCGTGGTGACGAATGGGGCTATCCAGCATAGAGGTGATCTGATTCGGTTTCAGGTAAGTGTCGACAAACTCTTTGGTGGCAGGATCCGTTTGCGCCTTATTAGCGACAATGGTGCGCTCATTGTCGAGTAAGCTGAAGTAATGGGGAAACTGCGCGCGAGTGAGCACTAACGCTTCTTGCGGCTGTTGGTGGTCGAGTAAATAATAACAAGCAATAGTCTGATTATCCTGACCAAACAACCAAATGCCCGCCCGCGTGATCTGTAATCCCTTACAGATTGAACTCACAATAAGTTGTGATGCTTGAATGAGATCGCCCTCATCAATAACCTGAGATTTACTGACATCAAATAGGATTCGATCGAGCATTCTGGTCATAGCGGTTCGTCCGGAATGTGGATATGTAGGGAGGCAAACGCATCTAACAGTTTTAAACTCGCTTCACACAATACGGGGTCAAACTGCTTACCTGATTGCGCCAAAATATACTCTCGTACCGCATCGACTGACCACGCCTCTTTATAACTGCGCTTGGAAAGCAACGCATCAATCACATCGACAATCGCCATGAGTCGGCCTTCAATGGGGATTTCTTCCTTAGCAATTCCACGGGGATAACCTTGCCCATCCCAACGCTCATGGTGGGTATGAGCAATTCTGGCACCCATTTTGGCAATAATACGATTTGAGCCAGCGAGCAAGTTATAGCCTTTCTCCGCATGGGTTTGCATGATCGCCCATTCCTCGGCATCAAGTTTGCCTGGCTTATGTAAGATACTCTCAGGGATACCTATTTTACCCACATCGTGCAAAGGCGCGGCGTAACGAATCGTTTCGATAAAGTCCGCTTGCATGCCGATGGCAATTGCGAGCATTTCAGTCATGCGCGCAACCCAACGTACGTGGGCTCCCGTCTCTTTACTGCGCTGCTCAATAGCATCGCCTATGATTAAAATCAGCTCCCTTTGCGTCTGCTGCACATTTTCACGGCCTGACAAATTCTCGAAGGTTAAGCTCACATTGGCCGCAAATAGCTCAAGAATACTGACTTGAAAATCCGTTAACTTAGTATTGTGCTGCAAATATAAAATACTGGTGACATGGCCACTTAGCTCATAAAATCCAACGTAAATATTGTCACGAACGAGCGAGGTTTTTAGCGCGATAGCCTCGATAATATACTCACGTACATCCCCAGGAAGTGTCTCAACGCTGCCACCTTCGCAGTAACTGATCATCTCACCCGTGGCGGCCAGAAGATTCATTTGGGTATCGAGGTAAAGGTCTTGATGATAGCTTGTGAGATAAAGGGCTGAGCTTTCAAGATTGAGTAACTGTAAAGTCTGTTCAAGCACCGCACTGCCAAAATTATGTAATGTATGACTTTTAAGTACCGAGGTGGAGGCAGCAATGACTTTCTCCATCCCCTTCTGGCTTTGCTCGATGATTTTAATATCGCGATAGGAACGCAGTGAAGTGTAGACACAAGACTTAAGCCGAGCCGCGGTAAGCTCTGTCTTGGCCTTGTAATCATTGATATCAAAGTCCCGAATAACTTGATCTTCAGGCGCCTGTCCCGGCTGGCCTGTACGTAAAATGATGCGGGTGCTGTGATTATTTAACTCAGTACGGATTTTTTGAACTAGCTCTAATCCGGCATGATCGGTTTCCATGACCACATCAATAAAAGCCAATGCAATATCCGTTTCGGTTTTAAGTAATGCTAAACCTTCAGCGGCGCTGTAACAGGAATAGAACTGTAATACCCGATTATCTAAGGTCAGATTTTTTAGAGCAAATCGAGTCACCTCATGGATCCCAGGCTCATCATCAATAATGGCAACTTTCCAAATGCCTTGTTTAGGCTTATGGGATTTATCCTCGATAACATCAGCACTTTTCTTAAATAACGCCACAGAACCACCGTCTACGATGAATAGTTAAGCTTTAGTATAGATTCAATCTCGAAAGTGACTAGTTTCAAAGGATAAATTATCATCTTATTGGTTACAGACTTTAGGCTAATAACTAACATCCTCGCCACTTTGAATACACACGAGTACAACTTAAGCTATTGTTATAAAATAGGAATAGCCAAAGTTAGGCTAAGCCAGCCTTGGCGGGTATGATGAATGCACTTAACCCGTAACACCCCGAAATTCTAATGGAGCCACTATGAACAAATCACTATGTTGCATCGCACTTCTGGCCTTATTTACCACGGCTTGCTCTGAAGCCCCAAAAGAAGAAACCGCAGTCGATACTGCCCAAGTTCAAACAGAAGCCGCTAAATCCGTCCCTGTCGGCGATACCAGCCAAAATTCACTCGATTGGGCAGGCAGCTATGAAGGTGTGTTGCCTTGCGCCAGTTGCGAAGGTATTCAAACCCTGATCACATTACAATCTGATAATAGCTTTGTTCAAGAAACGGTTTATTTGGGTAAAGATGAGAAGATTTTAAAACTGATGGGTAAAGCAGCGTGGGATGAGAAAGGACAAAAAATCACTTTGGAAGATGGCACACAGTATCTGGTCGGTGAAAATCAGCTGATCATGTTAGATACTGAAGGCCAAAGAATTACTGGCGATCTGACCGCTAATTATGTATTGAAAAAGAAACAATAGCAGAGTGTTTTTGAAGAGAGGATCATAGCTATACGATTATAAAATCGTGCAGTTACCCTCTAAAGCTCAAATGTACTCAGCTCAATCACGGAAGCAATATAAGGCTCAAGGATGAGCGAACGACATTGTTATTAAGCCACAGCGGAAAATACAGAGACGAAGGAATGACTTTAAATAAACAAGCGCAATTGATCCGCTATCAAGATTGCCCATCAACACCATGGAAAAATGGCGGTGGGAGCACAAAACAGCTACTTATTTCGCCCGCCACTGCCGATCTTACTGAATTCGATTATCGGATCAGCATAGCAAGCATTGGCAGTAACGGACCCTTTTCATTATTTAATGGCATAGACAGACAACTGGTTATCCTAGAAGGTGATGGTGTTCAACTCAGCATCGATAACCATGAAGGGGAAAAACAGATAAATGACCTTGGGGGAGAAGAAAGAATACTGGGAGACACAGATACAACTGAATATAAACGACTCACGCCTATAGACAGTGCCTTCTGCTTTGCAGGGGAAACCTCAATAACAAGTCAACTATTAGGCAGTAATGTTATTGATTTCAATGTGATGACCAAACGCGGTGTATTTAAAGCGCATACTCAAAGGCTTAACTTTGATGGCATATTTATAGAAGAACATGCTGCAACCACAAACAACAATAAAAGTGAGCACCACAAGACTGAAGCTGACACAACTATCATCCAACTACTCTGCTGCTTAGATACAATGACATGGGAGCACAATGGCAAGCTCATCAAGATCATGCCCTATGACATGCTTATTATTAGACCAGGCGAAGATATAAAGTTAGCAACGACAACGCCAAGTCGATTACTTAGAGTCACCATTACGGCCTGAAAACCATAAAAGCTATCCTTGCTTCTCAGATTCATCATATATAGGAACAGTTAAATTTAGCTATAAACATAATTGTAGAAATTACCTCGATGATTAACTAAACAAAATGTCTTAGCTTCTACTGCACTGAATAAGTGGCTTCAAATAATATGTAACCTCAAATTTCCCCATGCTCGCTAGCGGTACAAATCTGCAATATTAATCAATTTACGCTTTATGATACCGAGCCACTATCCACTCGACAGTTTTCCTAAGGCCTGAATCAAAGGATTCTAATGGTTGCCAACCAAGCTCTCGCTGGATCTTGCTCGCATCAATAGCATAGCGAACGTCATGCCCAGCTCTATCAGTAACATGTTCTACCAAACTGCGAAAACCAACACCATCAACCGCAAGTGCTTGTGCTTGTGCATGAGTGGGTACTAACTCCTCAAGTAAATCGCATATTTGATGTACGACTTCAAGATTACTCCGCTCATTAGTGCCACCAATATTATAAGTCTCCCCCACAGTGCCCTGGGTCACCACGAGAAACAACGCCCGTACATGATCATCAACGTACAACCAATCACGAACTTGTTGGCCATTGCCATATACAGGTAACGGCTTGCCAGCTAATGCGTTAAGCACCATTAAAGGGATCAACTTCTCAGGATATTGAAAAGGGCCATAATTGTTAGAGCAGTTAGTGATAACTATCGGTAAACCATAGGTGCGATGCCAAGCTCGAACTAAATGGTCCGCCGATGCCTTGCTCGCCGAATAAGGAGAACTGGGATCATAAGCTGTCGTCTCAGAAAAGAGTCCTGTATCACCCAGTGAACCGTAGACCTCATCAGTGGAAATGTGATGGAATCGAAACACTTTTTGCTTATCCGTATTCAAACTTTGGAAATAACAGCGGCACGCCTCAAGCAATGTATAAGTACCCACTATATTGGTTTGGATAAACTCAGCAGGGCCATTAATTGAGCGATCAACATGGCTTTCGGCCGCCAAATGCATCACCACATCTGGCAGATAATTCTGAAATGCTTGATCTAATTTTGCCCTATCGCCAATATCTGCCTGAATAAAATGATAGCGATCACTATCGGCAATAGATGCTAAGGACTCGAGATCACTGGCATAGGTCAACTTATCAAAATTGATCACAACACACGTCGTTTGCTCAATCAGCATACGGACCAAAGCAGATCCGATAAAGCCTGCACCACCAGTAACTAGCACTCGCATATCGCCTACCCCAAAAATAAAAAGCATTAAAATAAAAAAGCCAGAAAGTATACAACTTTCTGGCTTAAAAATTCAGCATATCAATACCTGAATGAACACGTATAACCGTTAGCTTTAATATCCCTAAGGTTTAAGCCGCTCGAACCGCATCCGCAATATATTCTGCTTGAGTCTGCGTCATTATAGTATCGGTAGATTCGACCATGACCCGAATAAGTGGCTCTGTACCCGATTTACGCAACAGCACTCGACCTTGGTCGCCTAAGATCCCTTCGGCTTTAATCACAGCTTGCTGAACACTACGTGTCGCTAAAATGCTATCGGCATCAGCGGTGGCTAAACGTACGTTAATCAACACTTGCGGAAGTTTAGTCATGCCAGCTTTAATCTCAGACAAGCTCTTCTGGGACTCTAATACAGCTTTAAGTACCTGTAAGGATGCAACTATGCCGTCACCTGTTGAAGCATGTTGCAAGCTCAATATATGCCCAGAACCCTCACCACCCAATTGCCAGCCAGTAGCTTTAAGTTGCTCAACAACGTAGCGGTCACCTACTTTAGCGCGAACAAAAGGGATATCCATCTGCTTAAGCGCAAGCTCTAAACCAAGATTTGACATTAAGGTACCAACCACGCCACCTGTCATTTCACCTTTGCTGTGGGCTGCCTGGGCAAGGATAAATAAAATCTCATCACCATCAACCACATGGCCATTGTGATCGACAAACATAACACGGTCAGCATCACCATCGAGCGCAATACCTAAATCAGCTTCATGTACCATAACCGCAGTTTGCAAACTGTCT
Organism: Shewanella sp. DAU305; assembly: GCF_026802235.1. Taxonomy (NCBI): domain Bacteria; kingdom Pseudomonadati; phylum Pseudomonadota; class Gammaproteobacteria; order Alteromonadales; family Shewanellaceae; genus Shewanella; species Shewanella sp. DAU305. Next base: position 2,110,248 of record NZ_CP113808.1, on the reverse strand, counting down.
AAATGTGTGGCGCCACAGTGATCATTAATATTCACGCCGTTAGGTTTGTCATTGATGCTAATCACTTCAGCACCAAGTTCACGGTAAACATTCGGCGCGATATGGTATGCAGCACCATGGGCGCTATCGACAACAATCTTTAATCCCGCTAAAGACAAATGATTTGGAAAAGTGCCTTTGCAGAACTCAATATAACGACCGGCTGCATCATCAATACGGCGTACTTTACCCAGCTTTTCCGAGGCAATACACTGCATCGCATTCTGGTTCAGCGCCTTTTCTAACAAGGCTTCGATTTCCAGTTCCTGGGCATCATTTAACTTAGTGCCGGAATTAGAAAAAAACTTAATGCCATTATCATAAAATGGATTGTGTGATGCGCTAATTACTACCCCTGCATCAGCACGAAATGTAGAGGCTAAATACGCAACCGCAGGTGTAGGCATAGGGCCAATAAGCGCAACATTCACGCCCGCAGCAGAGAACCCTGCTTCCATTGCCGACTCAAGCATATAACCACTACTACGGGTATCTTTACCAATCAGTACTTCTTTCGTTCCGCTAGACGCCAGCACAGTACCCGCAGCCCAACCTAACTTCATCGCGAAATCCGGGGTAATAGGGAAAGTACCAACTTTGCCACGCACACCGTCAGTACCAAAATACTTCCTAGACATAAAAAACCTATATTATAAAATGTCAACTCAACTAATTAATATTAAAAGCTGATAAAAAGAAAACGAAAACCAACACCATCAACATTCACTTATAAAAATAAATTTCCATCAAAATTGAGAAGTGACTTGTAACGATTAGATTTTAATTACACGAACTAGTATGCATTTTTGTTTATAAACCCCTTGAAAATAGTGGCAGTAATTATTTTTATATCAAACCATAAAGTCCAGTTTTGAATATACTCCAAATCATATTTGATTCGCATCTCCATCTTTTCAAGAGTATCAGTCTCACCTCGCCACCCATTAACTTGCGCCCAACCTGTAATACCAGGTTTGACTTTATGACGAAGCATATAGCCACTAATAAGCTTTCTATATTCTTCATTATGAGCGACAGCATGTGGACGAGGACCAACTATAGACATACGCCCCTGAAGCACATTGATAAACTGAGGTAATTCATCAAGCGAAGTAGATCGTAAAAATTTTCCTAGAGGAGTAATCCGCGAATCATTCTTTTTAGCTTGAGTTACGTTCTGCCCATTCTCCATTACTGACATTGATCGAAACTTCCAAACTTTAATTGGTTTACCATCGATGCCATATCTATTCTGTTTGAAAAAAACAGGACCTTTCGAAGTAAGCTTAATAGCTATTGCAATCAATAATAAAAACGGGAAGATTAAGGTAAGAATCACAATCGACAAGATCACATCTTCCGCTCTCTTAAGAATAGCATTAAGCCCATCAAGCGGTGAGTCATAAATACTAATTGTAGGTATACCACTAATTACATCACTTCTAGCATGCAACAATTCAAACATAAATATATCAGGTACCAAATAAACTGAAACAGTAGTATCAGACAACTCATTAGCAAGCCACTTAATTCTCTTTTCTGCTCGCATAGGTAAAGCGATATACACCCGGTCAATGCTGCCCTCTTTACAATCGGAAATTAGTCTTTCAAGATCACCAATAGTCTGAGCACGAATTAGAGCGTCATCACAAGGCTTATCATCATAGTACCCAGTAAAAACTAAACCAAGAGATGGTGATTCAATGATTTTCTTACATAAGCTCTCACCTAATATACCCGCACCTGCAATAGCAATAGTACGAGTATTAATCCCTTGCGACCTAAACTTAGCTAGAACTATTCGTAAACCGATACGATAAGAACAGAGTAACAAAAGTGTTGTAAAAAACCAAAAAAGATTAAATGAATTTAACAAAACATATTGGGGTGAGAATAAATTAAAAACAAAAAAAAGCACTGCACATGAAAAAGTCCAATATAATGTGGTCCGCTTCAATTCTGTATAAGTAGAAAGGCCACGCCAAGAAATATACAGCCCCCCGACCTCACTCATAAAATAAAACAAGATGACAACTAAAGCCGTAATTGCAGTATGCTGCAGACTCCAAGACAAATCAAAATAAGTTTGAGAAAAAAACATACCTAAAATAACGAATAAAATATCCGAACATCTCTGAACCAAAGATACAATCGTCTGATTACTATTGAAAATACCAATATCAAATTGTTTCATACAAACCTTGTGACAATGAAATTTAATTAAAATTAAGTCTTTTTAAAAAATCTTTCCTTCAATAACAGCATTAGATATTTTGAATTTGTAATAAGGTAGCGCTTCCACATTCTACCAGGCTCTTGCATAACTCTGTATAGCCACTCTAAACCTGCATTTTGCATCCAAATAGGGGCCCTTTTGACCTTACCCGCAACAACATCAAAAGTACCTCCAACTCCCATTACAAAATCTACACCTAACTGCTCTTTCCAGCGGTTTATGAAATTTTCTTTTTTAGGAGAAGTGATAGCGACAAAAAGCAGTCGAGCTCCCGAATTGCGTATTTTATCAATAACCAGTTGTTCATCATCCCAAAAATAACCATTATGAAAGCCAGCTATGATCAAATCAGGGTTTTGCTCTTTAACCTTTTTAGCCGTCAAAGAAACAACATCATCGGTTGCACCCAACAAAAAAACTGGGAACTGATTATCAGAACTCATTGCTAACAAACGATGAAACAGATCAACACCAGCGACACGCTCAGGTACTTTATGACCGCAAAACCTAGCGCCCCAAACAACCCCCATACCATCAATATTAACTATATCGCAAGACTCTACAGATTCTTTTAATATATTATCCGTTTGCATATTTATTAACTTAGCAACGTTTACAACACAGTGCTGAGTAAATTCTTTCAATATAATACGTTCTTCAATCGCAAATACAGTGTCCGTCATATTACAAGCATGCATTTTTGACCCAAGAAATAATATATTCTCTTTAGCTACATTTTCATTATTCATCAATTATATCATCATTTTTTGAAAAGGTTAAAAAGGTTGAAATTGAGTAAAAGAACAAAACCAAAGTAACAGAGGACATCAAAATTAGTTTAACAATCAAAACTTCCTCTATTGCAAAAGTAAAAACAAAAAACAAATACAAAAACAATGAAAAAAGTAGAATAACCCCAACCCTAATTTGCTGACCAACAATAATAAGTGGAATAGCTAAACACATGAATACATAATAAATTGCATGAGAAAGTGACAATGACGTTATTAAATAAATCGGGTCATGTTTAAACTCAACATTATATAATAGGGAAATAACCCAATTACCTAATGATATAGCAGGCAAAGCAGACAAAATAAGAAAAAAAGAAAATTTAATTGTTAATTTCCACAAATGCAAAAATTTATTTCTGTCATGATGATAACTAATACTAATCTTTGGGTATATCATCATCAAGATAGTACCCGCAACAATAGAAACGGATTGTGTAGATATTGTTGAAGCAATAATAAATGTTGATGTAGACTCAATCTGCTGAAAAAAACGATCTGCATAAATAAAACCTGAAATACCAAGATCAAGTAATAAAAGCGGGATAATGTTTTTTAAATACTCATAAAAATCTACTCGTTTAACATTGCAAATATCTCCATCAATATCTACATTTAAATACTGTAAATAAACAAACGCAACTGCACCAAGAAAAAAACCAATAAAAACACTTTCAACAGAAGAAAAAAAATAAACAAAAGCAATCGCTAGTAACCACTTAAATACTTGTGCTAGTGTGTCTGTTAATATAAATAAAAAAGTTTTGGCCTGCAATCTTAAATGGGCACCAAAAAAATATAAAGCCCCATTGACAATTATAACAATAATTAGTACTAATGCTTCAAACACTGGATAAAAAAATAAAACCAAAAAAAAACTTACAAGTGAGACCAAATAAAAATAGAGGACACTGACACGCTCATTTACTTTATTCCTTGCAACACAAAGCTTAATAATTGAATTTTTTTGAGACTGGAAAAAACATGAAATCACCCACATCAAAAAAGAATACATTAATAAATAATTTGTAAATTCAACTCCAGAAAGTACCTTTTCGAAAATTGAAATGGAACCTAAAATAAGCAATGGTGGTAATGCTCTATTTAAAAGCGATAAAACAAACTCAATCCTCAGATTCATTTACTCTATTTCCAATAACTTTTGCTGGCACTCCAGCCACAATGCTGTAAGGAGCGACATTTTTATTTACAACAGCTCCAGCTGCAATAATTGCTCCTTGACCAACTACAACTCCAGGTAGAATAGTTACTCTAGCACCCAACCAAACATCAGAATCTATTACTATTTTTTTATATGTATATCCTTGGGTATTGATCAATTTTGATTTACTAAATTTATGATTGCGAGTTAACAATATACAATCCATCGCAATCAGCACGTTGTCACCAATAAAAATTCCACCGCCACCATACATACTTACTCGTTTACCAATGTAGACATTAGCTCCAATGTTTACATGTTGGGGTTCAAGTATTTCTACTTGTGCCATAATTCTAGAGTTGGGCCCAATACTACCCAGCGATAACCTCCAAAATATCTTACTTAAAGGTGCTAAAAATTTATAAAATGAAACATTACCTGAAAATAATCCCATAAGCTTTACTAAATTATACTTAAACTCAGATCTCATAATACTGTTTCCTGTATAAATCTAAAAAACCAACAATTGTTAACAAAACAAAAACTGGGTTTACGATTATATTGCCGATAAACATTGGCATAAAAATCAATATCAACAATGGCATCGATAAAATTTTAAACTTCCTAATTATCAACACAAGTAATAGAACAAACAGTATCAAACCTATAATTCCCTGTTCAACTAATATCCGTATAAAATCATTGTGCGGATCTGTATACATAAAACTATAGGCATATGAACCATAACTCATAGTAGCAAGGCCATTGCCAAAAATAATATGCAATATATCAGAATCAAAAAAGCTTTTTAAAATCATAAGCCAATACACTAAACGCCAAGATAGTGAACCGCTTCCCCCTAAGTTATCACGCGAGAGTAGATCACTTAAGTTAATTTGATTTAAGAACATAATTTGGTCTAGGAATTTATCAGCAAAACCGAAAATAAATAGCAATGGAGAAATAGTGGCAAGTAGAAAAAGCCCGCTAGGTCTAACTAATTTAGTTCTATATTTATACAAAATAAGTACAAGAATAACAAAAATACCACCGGAACTTTTCGAAAGCAACAACATGAACAAGACCGCTGAAAATGCAAAACTATAAGTAAGAACATAATCACGCTTAGTTATAAATAGGAAATATGCTGCTATTGGAACTAAATAATAAGCAAAGTGATTAGGATGTGAAAAAACGAAAGAATATCTACTAAGGCCAGTTAACTCCTCAACAAGATAAAACTTTCCAAATGGGAGTAAAATATACGGAATTAATGCCAAGAACACAAAAGCAACATCTACTTTAATAAACCGAATTAAATTATAAATAAAAAGTGGTAATACTAAGTAGCTAGCATATCGAATAAAAACCTTAAAAGACTCAACTACTTCGCCACTAATCAGTATAGAGGCAAATAATGAAAAAAACATTAAAAAAAGTGCTACTAAAAGTATATATGATCTCTTTATTTTATAATAACCCACGAATAAAAGCATTAAAATGTAAAGAGGGAAGATAAAATAAATAGCACTAGATTCAATACTGACAAGCAATGCTATTATACATAATATTAACGTCATTTTTTATTTACAAACTTTCTGAATAACTGATTATTAAAATAATGAAAAACATTTTCATCCTGAATTCTTTCTTTATTTTTAATAAATGACCCAAAAAAACCCTTTGCAAAACCAAGCGCATTACTTGGCTTTTTAGGAAACAAATATAAACACTTTATAAATCCATAAAATAAAGAACATCCACGATAATATGATGCAAAACCATAGTATTCATAGTTAACTTTAACTCCTACCTCTCTTGAGTAAACTTTAGCATTTGGAGATACTACAGAGGACCAACCTAAAATTGCAGCTCTAGCAGAGCTAATTGCATCAGCTGATGGTCCGATTACATAGCCAGCAGCACTAAAGCAGTTGAAACGCCACAATCTACACCCACCTCTAACCCAATTAGGATTAGCAATATCCATTTTCCCATCATTTAAATAAATTCTTCCGCTGGTAATTCCAACTTCGGGATTATTAGTTAAAAAGTTGGTCAAAACTGAATAATAATCTGATTCCGGAAAACAGTCTGCATCTAAAATCCCGATAAAATCTAGATTATTACTTGATTTGTGTAAGAGGTAATCAAAACCAAAACGGATTATTGATGCATATTTAAAGCCTAGCTCATGCTTACCGCCAAATCTATCTTCATTTAAAATATGAAGGTGTACTACATTTTTAGGTTTTAATTTTTCAGATAAAGCGATCTTACTGCCATCATTACTTCCATTTTCTACAATAACCCAATGTTCAATGACTAAATCTTGTGACTCAATAGAAGCAAATAACTGATCAATAGAATCGATTTCATTATGTAATGGTGTAACTAATCCAATGTTCATTTTAGCCCCATATTATTTACATACCAAGGCATTGTTTTTTGTATACCTGTATAAATAGTATCAGTCGGGAAATATCCAAGTTTTTCAGTTGCTTTAGAAATATCAGCCTGAGAATGCATAACGTCTCCCACTCTAAAATTCTTATAATTTGGAACATTAGAAAATGTTACATTATTTTCTTTTAAAGACATTTTTATTATATCAAAAAGATTATTCAATGACGTACGGTCACCAACAGCGACATTATATATTTGGTTTTTTGCAGTATCAGGGGCAGTAGCAGCAAGTATATTCATTTGTACAGTATTATCTATATAACAAAAATCCCTACTAGTTTCACCATTACCATTAATATAAATATCTTCATTTTTGATCATAGATGCAGACCATTTTGGAATTACCGCAGCGTATGCGCCATTCGGATCTTGTCTTTTTCCAAACACATTAAAATAGCGTAATCCGATTGTATTGAACCCATAAGTCCTAAAATACACATCCGCGTATAGCTCATTTACATACTTTGTTACAGCATAAGGAGATAATGGCTTCCCAATATTATCTTCAACTTTTGGAAGTGCAGGATGATCACCATAAGTCGAGCTACTTGCAGCATATGTAAAGCTTTTTACGTTGCATTCCTTTGCAGCATTCAATAAATTTAAAAAACCAGTAACGTTTGTAGAGTTCGAAGTTATTGGGTCAGAAATTGAACGAGGAACAGATCCCAACGCTGCTTGGTGAAGTATATAATCAACGCCCAAAACCGAATGTAAGCATGTTTCGTAGTTACGAATATCACCTTCAATAAAACTGAAATTCTGCCATTGTTCATCAGTTACTAAATCTTGAACCTCATCAAGATTATATTGATGCCCAGTTGAAAAATTATCTAACCCAACAACTTTCTGATTTAGTTTTAATAATTTCTCCAGCAAATTTGATCCAATAAAGCCTGCTACACCAGTTACTAACCATACTTTTGGATATTTGAGTAATTCTAGTTGTACTTGTTCGTATTTAGTCATTATAACTCCATTAAAATTGGTGAAGACTTAACTCCACCGTTTGTTGTTAGTATGCTAGATCACTATAAACGCATATCAACATCTTGCTTTGGTAAAACATATTTAAGATCATACAAAACATGCTCTAACTTACCATAATCTCGAATTTTTTCAGTCCCCATGTGCTTAAATTCATCATGAGCTACAGCTAGAATAATCGCATCATAATTACCATTTCTAGGTATATCTGTTATTTCAAGAGCATATTCATTTTGTGCTTCATCAGGTGAACACCACGGATCAACTACATCAACATTCATATTGAACTCTTTAAGTTCTTCTACAATATCAATTACTTTTGTATTGCGCAGATCGGGACAATTTTCTTTAAAAGTCAATCCCATTATCAATACATTAGCGCCCTCAACGTGAATACGTTTTTTTAGCATTTTTTTAACGAGCTGTGCTACAACATATTGGCCCATTCCGTCATTAAGCCTTCTGCCAGCTAAAATCATCTCAGGATGGTAACCTACTGACTGAGCTTTATGAGTCAAATAATAAGGATCAACACCAATACAATGCCCACCAACTAACCCTGGCCGAAAAGGTAAGAAATTCCATTTAGTACCAGCAGCCTCTAATACTTCCAATGTATCTATTCCCAACTTGTTGAAAATTATTGAAAGCTCGTTAATTAGAGCAATATTAACATCACGTTGGGTATTCTCAATTACTTTTGCTGCCTCAGCTACTTTTATAGAAGAGGCCTTATGAGTTCCTGCAACAATAATCATCTTATATAGTTGATCAACGAATTCGGCAATCTCTTCAGTGGAGCCGCTTGTTACTTTAAGGATATTAATAACACGATGTTCTTTATCACCTGGATTAATTCTCTCGGGTGAGTAACCTGCAAAAAAATCAATATTGAACTTTAAACCTGAAATTTTTTCGATTACTGGAATACATACTTCTTCAGTCGCTCCTGGATAAACTGTTGACTCATATATAACAACATCACCAACTTTAATTATTTTACCTAATGCTTCTGAAGCTTTGACTAATGGAGTTAAGTCCGGTTGTTTGTGCTCATCGATTGGAGTAGGAACTGTAACTATGTAAACATTACAAGTTATAATATCTTCTAAGTTACTAGTAAATTTTAGATGCTTTGCATTTTCGAACTCTTCAGCTGTACACTCTAATGTACTATCAACACCATTTTTTAATTCATTAATGCGAGCGATATTAATATCAAATCCATGAGTCTCACATTTTTTTCCAAACTCTATAGCTAAAGGTAAACCTACATAACCGAGTCCAATTATTCCAATTCTCAGATTATCTAATTTCATATTAATTCCAAATGCCTTTTGTATCAATTAATAATTTTGTATTAATCTTACACTGCTTAAATTCTTTGTGATCGACAAGTACTAAATGAAGATCTGCAATTTCCAATGCGTCCTGCATATCAACCAATTCCAACGTTGATAGCACTTCGGGCAAAACTTGAATATTTGGCTCAACGACAAGAATCCTACCTTTGTGAGTTTTAGCAATGCAACAAACAATCTCCTTAGCAGGACTCTCTCGCAAATCATCAATATCTGGTTTAAATGCTAACCCATAACACGCTATTGTTATATCTTTTGCTGTTTTCTCTGGATTTGCAATTAAATAATCAGCAATAGCAAGTTTAACTTTATTAATTACCCATTTCGGTTTTGAATCATTAACCAATCTTGCTGTATGAATAAGCTTTGCTTCACTAGGTGTCTTTGAAACAATAAACCATGGATCAACTGCAATACAGTGTCCGCCGACACCAGGGCCCGGTTGTAATATATTTATACGCGGGTGACGATTTGCTAATGAAATCAATTCCCAGACATCAATATCTAATTTATCGCAAATAATAGAAAGCTCATTAGCAAAAGCAATTTGAACATCGCGACAACTATTTTCAGTAAGCTTTGCCATTTCAGCTGTGCGAGCATTAGTGATAACGCAATCCCCCTGAACAAAGGTCTTATAAAGCTCTACCGCACGTGCCGAGCATTTTGCCGTCATTCCACCAATTACACGATCGTTTTCAACTAATTCACGTACGACTTGTCCGGGGAGAACACGCTCAGGACAATGCGCAATGTTGATATCAGCATCTTCACCAGCAGTTTGTGGGAAAGATAAATCTGGGCGCGCATCAGCTAGCCATTGAGCCACTTGCTCAGTCGCGCCAACAGGTGATGTTGACTCTAAGATCACCAAATCCCCTTGCTTCAAGACTTGCGCAATACCATTACATGCTGATTCGATATAACTCAGGTCAGGCTCAGGAATAGCACCATCTTCAAAAGGCATAAATGGTGTTGGCACTGCAATTAGAAATGCATCTGCTGGCTCCGGAATACTTACTGCTTTAAGATAGCCTTCAGTAACAGCTGCATGGACTATCATATCTAAATCTGGTTCAACAATATGAATCTGACCTAGATTAATCGTGTCGACAGCAAGCTTATTAACGTCAACACCAATAACTTTTTTCTTACGTGAAGCAAACATGGCAGCGGTTGGTAAACCAATATACCCCAAGCCAATTACTGAAATAGTCTCGAATGACATGATATTTCCTTGTACGAACTTCTGAGCCGAGTTGTAATCTCGAACTTGATAAAAATTTGATATTTAAATAAAGTAGAGTGAATGTAATTAACTGTAGCAAACCATGCGAAACTAATTAGCTAGAACTAAAGCAATTGTTGCGAGCTTGATAATATATCGCAAATACGTTGGCATGCTTTCCCATCCCCATACGGGTTGTGTGCTCTGCTCATTTCTTTATAAGCAGTTTCACTACCAAGTAAATCATTTAGTGCTGAAGTTATTTTATTCACATCGGTACCAACAAGCTTCACAGTCCCAGCATCGACTGCTTCAGGACGCTCAGTGGTATCGCGCATAACTAGCACAGGTTTACCTAAGCTTGGTGCCTCTTCTTGTATTCCACCAGAGTCAGTTAAAATAATGTAAGCTCGGTTCATCAAGTAAACAAATGGTAAGTACTGCTGGGGCTCAATTAAGTGTACATTACTGACACCATTTAAAATACGATTTACAGGCTCTTGAACATTAGGGTTTAGATGTACTGGGTACAATATCTGGCAATCTGGGTGTGCTTTAGCCGTTTGCGCTAAGGCTTCGCAAATACGCTCAAAGCCACCACCAAAACTTTCACGCCGATGACCTGTGACTAAAATTAATTTTTTACTTTCATCGAGCATTGGAAACTGTGCAGCAAGTGTTTCATTTAGTTCCAAATCATCTTCTATTTGCTTTTTTACGAGTAATAATGCATCGATAACCGTGTTACCGCTAACGAATATGTTTTCACTAGCGTAGTTTTCTTTGAGTAAATTAGCCTTTGAGGTATCTGTAGGAGCAAAATGATATTTAGTTAGAGTTCCAGTTAACTTACGATTAGCTTCCTCTGGCCATGGTGAATAAATATTACCAGTTCGCAGTCCTGCCTCAACATGACCAACAGCGATTTGCTCATAATATGCCGCCAAACTTGCGGCAAAAGTCGTTGCTGTATCACCATGAACTAGCACAACATCAGGTTTGAACTCCTTAAGTACTGGGGTTAGTTCTTGTAAAATACGACTTGTTATCTCAGGTAGAGTTTGACCTGCTTTCATTAAATTTAAATCATACTCCGGCGTGATCTTAAACAACTCAAGAACTTGATCTAGCATTTCGCGGTGCTGCGCAGTAACACAAACTTTTGCCTCAAAACGGCTATCATTTGCTAGGGCATGTACTAGTGGAGCCATTTTAATAGCTTCGGGCCTAGTTCCAAATACTGTTAATACTTTCACTCTTACATCCTTTGTGAGTTTTAATTAGCTTTAGAATAACATTTCACGTTGAGTTTCTTTAATCGCACTTTCATTATAAATATAAACTTAAATAGTTTTAAATATAAATAACGACTTCTTTAAATCAATAACATTACACACTATTCCCCTGATTTATACTCATAATTATAATAGCCATAATAACCATATGCATTACTAGCTTTCTTCAAAACACCATTGAATACTACGCCTTTAACATCAATTCCATTTTGTTCAAAGCGGTTACGAGTTAGTTCAATCTCACGCAAATGGTTCTGGCCAAAACGAGTAACTAATAGTGTAGTCCCGGTCTGTGCGCTGACAATAGCGGGGTCAGTTACAGCGAGAATCGGCGGTGTATCAATAATCACTAAATCGTAGGCAGAACTAACTTCAGCAACTAATTTGCTGAAATTTTCATGCATTAATAATTCAGAAGGATTAGGCGGGATTTGGCCACGGGTTATCACATTTAAGCCTTCAATAATGCTTGGCTTAGTAACTTGGTCTAAGTTTAAACGACCTGATAAATAGTCACTTAAACCGTCCTCCCATTTCAATCCAAACTGAGTTTGTAAATAACCTTTGCGCATATCTGCATCGATAATTAACACTTTTTTGCCACTTTGGGCTAACACGGCAGCTAAGTTGACCGAAATAAATGATTTACCTACACCTGGGCTAGGGCCTGATATAGCAATAATGTTATTTTTTGCTTCAATCATCGCAAAATGCAAGCTAGTGCGTAAACTGCGCAATGCCTCAATGGATAAATCTGCGGGATTATCTACGGCAAGAATTGATTTAGCTTTTGCTGTAGACTTGGCTTTGCGTGATTTCCCGAAACCTAAAAGCTTATCCTGATTTTCAGAATAGGGCACGCTTGCATAAACAGGCAAACCTATACCCTCAATCTCACTTGGGTCTTCAACTCCCCTATGCATTGCTTTCTGCACTAAAACAATAGCAACAGCAAATAAACCACCTAGCATGGTCGCTAATATTACAATTAAAGCTTTCTTGGGTTTTACAGGCTTTGAGGTATTAACTTCGGCTGAATCGATAATTCGAACATTACCAACGGTCCCCGCACGGACAATATCTAACTCTTGCACTTTACCTAATAGCATAGTGTAAATCTGATTACTCACTTCGACATCACGCTTAAGGCGCAATAACTCTTGCTGAGTTTCAGGTAAGTTACCGACCTCACCAACTAACTGTTTTCTCTGTTCTTTCACTGCACTTATTTGCTGAACCAGACCTTGAAATGCTGGGTGGTCTTTTTTAAATTTTAGACCCATTTCCAAACGTTTGAGTTCAAGCTCTTGTAATTGGGTCTCCAGTTTAACAACCTGCTCAAGTACGCCTTGAGTTTCTAACGTTATATTAATTGACTGGCGTTTAATTTGGTAATCGTTAAAGCGCTGCTCAGCAAACTCGAGTTGTTTTTTAATTTCAGGTAACTGAACTTCTAAAAACTCCAGTGATTTTTGTGCTTCCGCTGAATTACGTTCTACATTACGACGTACATAAATTGCCGCAACTTTATCAAGTACTTGTTCAGCATAGCCTGGCTTATCACTTTCTAAGCTCAAATTTACAATACCTGAGTCTTTACCTTTCTCACCAGCACCTAGAGCTTCTTGTAAATCCAAAATAGTATTTAATCTATCCTTACGCTCTAAAATGAATTCAGTTCCTGGACGAGCATGGAGGCTTCGCACTGTTAAGTTAAAATTACCGTTACTCAGCTCCTCTCCGACTTTACCTTTAAGTAATTGTTCACCTTCATCATTAAATAAGGCTAGGCTGTTGTTCTCAAGAGCAACTAGAGTGAACTCCATTCCGATGGCTGATACAGGTATATCGAAGCGAAAAATATCAATACTCTCACCGCCCCAAGCATAACTTGTGGCACCAAAACTGGGCTCAGCGATATCGTTCTCGTTAAGAGAGCTGAACTTTCTATAAGCTCTCGCGCCAATGAGAGGAAATATTTTAGGTTCAGCAACAATATCAAGCTTCAATGTATCCACGGCTTCACCAATCACTGAGCGCGATTTTAGTAACTCGATTTCGGTAATGGCAGCAGAGGTGCTCTCGAACATACCAGCCATATCATCTAAGCCAGGGACTGAGGACCCACCTTTTTCAACTTGAATCATCGCTGTCGCTTGATAAACAGGTGTAGAAAACACCGCATACATCACACCAATCAACATAAACAATGTTGTCAGGCCAATAATAAAATATTTGCGGTCTAGCAATGCACCAAAAAGTGCCATCAAATCGATTTCTTGTGCTCGTTGTGCAAGATTATCAGTTTTCTTTGTTGTAGGCTGAACACTCATTAAATTGCCATTCCTTTATAGATACTTTTGCCAAGCGCTACAAGCGCCGTCGATTAATGCATATACGTGTTCAAATGCTTCTTGGCTTTGACGATATGGGTCGGGAATTTCTGCATTATTTATCCATTTCCCCAATAAAAATGTTTTACCTCGGGCCTCAGGAAAGCGGCTGTGTAAATCATTTAAATGACGTTGTTCCATAACGAGAATAACGCTATTAGAAGATACTAATTGCGATGATAATTGCTGACCTTTATGCTCATCCATTGTTACACCATGACTAGCGGCAATTTTTTGAGCCATTGGATCCGCAGACTTTCCTACTAAAGCAGTCAAACCCGCAGAGGATACCTTTATTTTTTTATCTGCTAGTTTGGCTTTTAATACGTATTCAGCAGTTGGACTGCGGCAAATATTACCAGCACAAACGACTAATATAGAATCAAACATAATTAACTACCCTATTTGGAAACTAATTGCCCAAACTATCTACACGTTCAATTGAAGTAACAGAAGGCAAGAGCAAGCTGATTACGCGGTTCCAACGGGCCAACGGTGCTGTAGTAACATAAACAATATCATGTGGTTGCAATTCGAACTGCTCTGCTAACACCATGGAGGCGATGTTTCTAGCATGTAATTGATACACATCAGCAAGAATACCGCTTTGCTCATAATCGCGTTTACGCAAAACAAAAATACCATTTGCATTTGCTGTGTTCTCGTTCAAGCCACCAGAATCACTTAATGCCTCTGCTAGATTGAGTCCATATCGATTAAGGGACACAGTCCCCGCTTTCTTAACATCACCTAATACAAACACTTTTTGTGTATCGTTGCGATTAACATGGACAATATCACCATTTTGCAACAAACGGTTTTGCGAAATATCACCTTGAGCATAGAACTTATCTAATTGAATCGTTTCAGTGGTATCGCCACGGGTGAAAGTGACTGTTCGCCAATCCGCAGAGTCAGATAAACCACCCGCTTGATTTAATGCGTCGATAAGTGTTAATGGGATTTCAGTGACAGGATAGACACCTGGTTTGGTGACTTCACCAGTAATGTAGGTTTTTTGGCTTCTAAACCCGACCACTTTTATGTCTACTTGAGGATCTTCGATTACTTTGCTTAAACGCTTAACTAACTCTTTATGGAGCTCTCTAACTGTTTTGCCTACTGCCGGGATATTTGGAGCATATGCATAAGTAATAGTGCCGTCTTCTTGAACCCTAAAACCATCAAACTCTGCAGTTCGCTGAACCGCAGCAGGAATAGTTAACTCAGGATGATCCCACACGCCGATAGTTAACACATCGCCAACACCTAATCTGTATTGGTAGTGACTGGTATCAATACCCGCATTGCTTGACATGGTCTTTGGACTTTTACGCAATTGATTTTGCTGTGATATTAATGACGCATCAATGATTTGAATATTTACTTTTTTGAGATCTTCCTCCAAATTGTGGATCTGCTCTTCGGATTCAATACCTTCAAAATGACTCCCGGGCACAAGGGCACACCCAGACATAGTCACAAGTACAAAAGATGTTATGAGTGATTTGTAGCGAAACGTCATCGTAGGATCCCAATTATTAAAATATTTCTATCAGTAGTGAGGCATAACTCAGCACTCAATTATGGTGAGTCTTTATGTATACCTGTTTAAGGATAAGCAGATTTTTCGAGCGACCGCTTAAGGAAAGGCCCATAAAGCGGCACAGTATATCAGGCACAAAAGTGTTCAATTTTAAACTAAAAAGATGTTTTAAAGCTAATCAATACTTAAACCATATACAGTAGAAGGTAAAAATACATGTTAGTAGCAGCAAGCAGTTTTACAGACCTTTAAATACTGTAAAACGTGACCTTTCCTAGGATGCTTTCAGACACGCTACCGGTCCGCGTGGCGGCCATAGGCCTTCGGCGTCCGCTTAGCGAATGAAACTATTCATTCGATAAATATATCCCTATATAGCTACCAGTTCGGTATCCGTACCTCTCGTTCGAGAGCTCAACCTGCGGTTTCTCACCTTTCAGACACGCTACCGATCCGCGTGGCGGCCATAGGCCTTCGGCGTCCGCTTAACGAATGAAACTATTCATTCGATGCCCTTCAGGCACGCTACCGCCCATAGATTGCGGCTTCTATATTGCCCTTCGCGACGCGAAAATTCATATTTTTCAAGCAATAAAGCTATAGCATTCTCTACTGTAAAGAATGGTAAGGCTCTAATCCTTTAGTATTCCTAGCGGGTGCTATCCTTGTGAGAAAAACACGCTGAGCAGTTTGTACTTTCTATGAGGAAAAACAACAATCGCTTAACTAGGCTAATTGTCGCCTTGACCTCAATATCACTTTTAAACACTAAATCTAGTCACCCCATACAAGGTCACCATATCATTAAAGCATTCTCTCAATCTAAGCGTTTAGTTAGGCACTGAATACCTAGACTTCTACTCAAAACTTCATTATCACAACTTTAGATTATAGAAGTTTACTGTAAACTCTCATTTTCAGCTGATTAATTAACAACCAAACACAAGTCGCCCGCTTAAATTTTAGACATCAGTTTGTAACCAAACAAACCAACAACTTCAACTAAAAAATAAACCATTGATTTATAATACCTTAAATGACCTACATAAATTGCAGGCAAAAAACATGCCCCCAAAAAATAGCTAATATCCTACAAACACATCGTCATAATTCTTACAATGTTGCTTGCATCACTTGCTTAACAGCAAACTCTTTCAACACTTTTCTCTGGCACAGTAACTGTCTTTATCTGTCCCATGATGCTAAATAAAACGTGACAACGCTTATTTGGGCATTTTTCTTGAAAAATACCTTCTAGATCAACAAACGGTCCATCTGTAAAACGAATTTTTTCCCCAGTTTTTAGCTCTAATGCTTCGGCTAATACCGTTTGGGAAGGCGTTAATTCTTTCATGCGAATGGCATGGATAATTCTGTCGTCAATGGGCGTCATTTTTTCTTGACAATTAACGATTCGATTCACACCACGAGTAGAGTGGACCTGCCTAACGCTTGTTTGGCTCGGGTCGAAATTGATGAATAAATAATTAGGGAATAATGGTACACGACAGACCTGTTTCCGTCCGCGCTGAGATTTCTCTTCAGAGACCATAGGTAAATAGGTCTCTAAATTTTGAAGTGCTAAGTTCTGTTGCGCTCTCGCTTCACTACGAGGCTTACAATACAAAAGGTACCATGCCTTCATACGCTAATCTCACTACCCTATTTTAAGTGACGTCCATTCACGGGTCGCAATCATAGCAAAGATGCTTAAGTCGATGGAAGTAGTTTTTCGCCTATTCCAGTCTCTCGCTCGGTATGCAGACAATGTACGCTTACATTAGCAAATTCACATCTAAAATCACGGCAACACTATATTGCTGATAATGTCACCACTTAGCTTACCAAAATTGACTTTGGTTGCTTTTAAGGGGTATATAAGGTGGGATTTTAGCGAAAATACTCATTTTACAGCTAAAACCATTACTTTTATTATAAGAACGTAACAATAACCCATACGTAACTAGCGGTTATTCAACAATTAATGAATGCATTTGTGTTAATTGATTGCTGATTAAACCTGCAGGCGATATTGGGACGAGCAACAACCATTTTTCTGTGGCGACATCATCCTGTTTCAGGGGCCCACAGGCAATCACGAGCTTAAGGTGGAAGACTTCATGAGCGTAGCAAAACCACAAGGAACGATGCTTGGGCATCCTAAGGGATTGTTCCTGCTGTTTACAACAGAACTTTGGGAACGTTTTAGTTATTATGCAATGCGCGCCATTTTGGTACTTTATCTAGTCGATAAAGTGCAGAGTGATGGCGGGCATGGTCTAGGTTGGACTCAAGCAGAAGCATTATCGCTTTATGGTACCTTCACAGGGTTAGTCTACTTAACGCCACTTATCGGCGGCTGGTTAGCCGATAACGTACTGGGTCAACGTAAAGCCATTTATTTTGGTGGCGCTTTAATGGCTGCGGGTCAATTCTTACTTGCTGCACCGCATAGTTGGATCCCAGGTTTAGAAACAACTGTGTTCTATATTGGTTTGGGTACTCTCATTCTGGGTAACGGTTTATTCAAGCCAAACATCTCCACTATGGTGGGTGATCTTTACGAAGAAGGCGATCACCGTCGTGATGGCGCATTTACCATTTTCTACATGGGCATCAACTTAGGTGCTGCCCTGTCAGGCTTTATAGTCGCCTGGGCTTATACTAGCTTCGGACACGCTACTATCGTTGATGGACAAGAAGTGTTTGTTAACAACTGGCAAGCAGGTTTCTTCTGTGCCGGTGTTGGTATGATTTTCTCTTTAATCATCCAATTTTTGTTCGCACAGAAGTATTTAGGCGATATCGGCAGAGTGCCAGCCGCTAAGCTTGAAAAGCAAAAAGCGGAAGAGAAAGGTGAAGTACGTAAAGAACCTCTGACCAAAGTTGAACGTGACCGTATTAAAGTCATCATGGTAATGGGTTTGTTCACAATTATATTCTGGGCTGGTTTCGAACAAGCTGGCGGTTTAATGAACTTGTTCACTAACGAGTTCACCGATCGCATGGTCGGTAGCTTTGAAGTTCCGACGACTTGGTTCCAATCATTAAACGCTATTTTTATCGTATTATTTGCACCTGTAATTGCTTCTATCTGGATCCGCTTAGGTAAGAATGAACCTAACTCTCCAGTGAAATTTGCGCTTGGCCTGTTCTTACTCGCGATCGGTTTCCTATTCATGATAGGTGCTGTAATGCAAATGGGCGGTGATGCATCGGTTAAATCGAGCATGTGGTGGTTAGTGGGCGCTTATTTCTTCCACACTATGGGTGAACTTTGCTTATCACCTATTGGTTTATCTATGGTGACTAAACTGGCTCCACTGCGTATTGCATCTTTGATGATGGGCGCTTGGTTCCTATTCGTTGCTGCCGCCAACAAGATTGGCGGTGTGGTTGGCTCATTCATCGGCCATGGCGGTGCAAAAGAAGAACAACTGGCAAATGCAATGGCGATCTTTTCTGGCATTGCCATCACAGCAGCTCTTTCAGGTATTATTCTGTATTTTATGGCTGATAAATTAGTGGACTGGATGCATGGCGCTGAAAGCAAGCACCAGACTGAAGCTGAAGTCTTAGAAAGTGAAATTGCTGTAACTGCTGAGCATGAAGCAATAAAACGCTAATTAGCTATTCGACAGTAAAAACAAAAACGCCTTACTAGCAATAGTAAGGCGTTTTTCGTTGTGTCGTGTTTGAATTGAATACTGACTTCATAATTACGTTAGCGACGAACTAAAGACTCAACTGTAGGAAACCACCTTCGGGCATTGCGGCATCGTAAACCAATCCCTTAAACTTATTCTCAAGCAAAACTTGTTTATGTTCAGGCTCACTGGTCGCAATACATAACTGCTCTTGCGGTAAAAGACTGCGGAACTGAATACTCGGCTTACCCCAATCTAATACACCCAGCTGAAGGCTCTCTGAGAGTGCTAGCGGGCTTAATCCCTCGTCATTACGCAAATAGCAACGCAGCCCCTTCCCAGCCTGCGCGATAGCAGCACGGTACTTTGTCAGCTCGATAGAGACATAAATCATATCCGCTTTGATATCGAGACCCGACTTAACTAAACGTTCATTCAAGTAGCTCATCATATTGAATGGTTCAATAATGCTTTGACTCTGGCCATTTCGAAAATCTTTAAGTTTCTGATTAACAAAACTTCTCAGCAGAACGCAAGCAAAAGCGGCTCGATTATCTTCAGGATATAAATGCGCCATGTACATGATCAAGTGATCAGTACCGACCATAGTTGAATCAATAAAATAACTGCTAATGTCACTATTTTTATACAGACTGTAGTCAACCTTAGCCGCCGGATAGCTTATGTTTGATGCGGGGAACAATTGTTGCTGCACTTGCTTTGCGGCAGCAACACTCTGTTCGAGCAAAGCGAGATTATCGCTTAACTCTTGATGGGATAGGGCTTCAAAATCGGCAGCTTGAGTATCATCAATGTAGGAACTATGGAGGCTTTGTTTAATCGCTTGTTCAATGATGAATAAATCGGATACTGGTTTAACGAGATAATCACTGGCGCCAATCCGTAATGCCTCAACAACGTCAGCCATGACATTATTACCCGAGATCACAACAGAAGGGACTAGCGGCGCTAACCTGGTCATTTCCTTAAGCATGTCAAGCCCGCCAAGCTTAGGCATGCTTAAGTCTGCAAGAACAACATCAAAGTGCTGCGATTTAAAAAGTGATAATCCTTCTTCACCGTCACAGGCTTGCGTGACTTGCGCGCCTCTAGTATCAAGAAAGCTTGCGACAATCTGCCGAAACACCGGATCATCTTCAACTAAAAGAACCGCAACACCATTTAACGCCATAAAGGTTCCTGAATAGAATTCATCGCATTGCCATTACTCAAGTTAAAATACCGATAACGTTTTTCGATAATGCTAACACTTGAATACTAAAGACAAATGCTGTCAAGTACGGCCTAGAGGGTTACTCAAGCTCCTGCATATACTGATCGAGTAACTCATCATCATCTTGTTTTTGAGGAACATTACCATCATAGACTTTATAGTCCATATGTTGTAAATACGCATCTTTGACAAAGGCATAAGGATCGAGTGCATTATCAACGAGTCGTTCTTGATCGATCGCAGACGCTCTGGAATGAAGATTTTTAAGTCCCCATTTAACAATGGTTTGCCACATTGTTAACTCAGACAAGGGAAAGTATAGACCATCAACCCAATCAGACGCGAGTTCTCGCACGACGTAAGGACCCGCAAACGGCGCCATGAAGTATGGTCCATTAGGCACGCCATAATAACCAAGCACTTCGTTAAACTCATCTTGCTTACGGCTCATACCCATCATATCTGCGACGTCAATGACACCTAATAAACCGACTGTAGAGTTGATGGTAAAACGTCCACCGGCATTCGCCGCCCAGCCCCACTTTCCTTGCAGCACGTTGTTTACCAAGCTGCTAGGTTCTTCTAAATTCTGTACAAAATTATTGACGCCTGTTTTAGCTGGCATTGGAATATAATCGTTATAACCATGGGCAACAGGACGATATAAATATCTATCTAAAAAGAGATAGTTAAAATCCCACATTGCACGGTTAAACCCTTCGAGCGGGTCGCGGGGATCATCATAGCTGATTTGTACCTTAGCAGGTGCTTCCTGCTGAATGGTATCTGATACGGGCACTTCAGCCGCTTGCACTTTAGGCAACAGCATTAACCCCAAAGATAATCCCATCCATTTTAACTTCATATCGCTCTCTTAATATAAATGTACAGCTTAGGCATCAAGTTTTCGCTAAAGTGACGATACAAAAATGACGATATAAAGATAATTCGTCTTAGTGGCATACTATCCAGTATGACAGTTCCGTTGTCACAAGGCGCATAAGCATACTTGGCAAAAAAAATTGGTCAATTGTTAATTTTACTAAACGAATGTATCGCCAGATAAACTATATAAGGTCACTAAATGGAGTCGATTCCACTTGTTAGCAGTCAAAACCCGCAGTTACACACTGCGACAGCCCAAGCTGATGCTCTCAGTGCTACTCCGCGTGCTATTCCTGCTCAGGTGCAAACCTCCCCTGAGGGAGATAGTATTATTCTAAACGGTACAGAATATAATTTAAAGCTTGTTAACGCTCAGCAGCGGCAAATATTATTGACGGCTAATACTTTTCTCGTCACGCCCAATACGCAAAACACTCCACCGACAGCTGCAGCGACTCAAGATACCACCAGCCAACTGCTTGCCTTAGCCACGCCTATTGCGCTGAAAGTCCCTGAAGCTGTTATCAATTTGGCGCAACAAAATGGCATATCTCAGGCACAGCTTTCAGCTCTTGCGGCTCGTACTCAAGGCTATCCATTACCAAACGTCACCATTATCAACAAAGAGTTTCAATTTGCTAATGGCACTGTTGTAGCACAAGATCCTGGACCTCAGCTGAATCAAGGAGAATTCTTAGCAAAAATAGCCTTTCAGCAAGGGCGGCCTATTTTATTACTCACCCCAATACAGAGCAAACTCGAAATCGTTATTGGGGCGCCAGTAAATGAAACTCAGGTTCCCACAAATAAATCGTCTTCTGACATTGTGATCGCCAAAGTCGAACCGGTTCAGATCATCGCCTCCTTTTTAAAAAAACTTGAAGCTATCGTTTCTTTACCTGAGCCAACAAAACAAACTGCCACGACAAAGGTAGATACACCGGCAACTATGCTAAGCGGTAGCACAACTCAACCAGAAAAGTTAAATACGAGTACAGAAGGCGTCAAAAACAAAATAGCAAACGATGCTGGCATACCGCTTTCGAATACCAGTAAAGAGCCTGTCACGAACCTTAACAGCTCATCGCGCTCTTCAAGTTCGCTAAATTCACAGACGCAGGCAACGCAGGCAACGCAGGCAACGCAGGCAACGCAGGCAACGCAGGCAACGCAGGCAACGCAGGCAACGCAGGCAACGCAGGCAACGCAGGCAACGCAGGCAACGCAGGCAACGCAGGCAACGCAGGCAACGCAGGCAACGCAGGCAACGCAGGCAACGCAGGCAACGCAGGCAACGCAGGCAACGCAGGCAACGCAGGCAACGCAGGCAACGCAGGCAACGCAGGCAACTAAAACAAATGATGCTATGCCTGTCAAAGTAACAATGCCAACTATGTTGAGTACTCGCGGCTCAAATCAGGTACTCGCTACGCCAGCTGTTCTGATTAATTCAACACAATCACAAATAAATAAACCTAGCTCTTCCACCGCGACCATCGAGCAAACAACAAGGAACTCATCCCCATTGGGATCTAGCCTTACAACGGTATCGGTAAATGTCCCGTCTCAAGACCCTAAGGTTAATAATGCGTTGGTAATGCAAAACCCCAAGAGTTTGGCTCCAACACCTCCGCTTACCAATGTAGCCACTAATATTGGTGCTCAGAATGAAGAAGCTGTGGAGGAAATTGCTGCGGTGAGTCCAAAAAATATTTTAGGGCTCAATACGCAAAAAAATGAACAGGATGGGAATGATACCAAAACTGACAGCACTATAAAGGTTGCTGATGTTTTGCAAAAAGCATTCAATAAAGCGGGAGCACTTCCTGTTGAACTATCTCGTTCTAACAACAGCTCAAATTTAGCCTCAGAGTTGTTAAAGCACTTACCGCATATAGGATTACCACCACTGAGCCAGCTAAATGATTTAGATGAGCTTAAAGCCAATATTCTGGGATTAGCAAGTCTTAACCTTGCCGCACCTCAGTCAAATCAAGCCTCAATGTTTATGAATGCGAGTGCGATTACCTCACTATTTCAACTGCTACTAGGCTTTAAAGCTAATAATATTTCGAATTCAATGAGTAAGAAGCTCGCAGATTATCTTGAGCAACTACAAGCCAAAGTTGGCTTTTCCGCTAAACAACTTGGCCAACTGAGCAAAGCAGGCGGTCTTGATAGCATGGGACAACTAGCCTCTAACTTGCATTTATACCAACAGGCAAGCAATGAGAGCGCGGGCAATTTAGTGTGGTTCTTTGCCCTACCCTATGGCATTAACCAACGTCATGAGCAACTGGAAGGGAAATTTGAGCAAGAAGCGGATCCTGATGATCCAGAGAAAAAAGCCGGATGGCGTTTACAGCTCAAATTTAATTTAGCACAAGGTCCGCTACTGATTGCAGCTCAACAGCACAATCAACAATTGGATATCCAGTTTAAAGGCAATAGCCAAATGCTACTTAATAAGGTCAACAACTTTTTAACGCCCTTAAGCCAAAAATTGTCACAGCTAGGGTTTACGCCAGGTGAACTCTCGACGCAAATAGCGCAAGTGCCAGCAACCTTATTACCGGGTGATCATTTCCTCGTAAAGACAAAAGCTTAGCTAGAAAAAACACCTAAGCAGACATTGAATCCATCATCTAATTTTAGGAAGAACCAAATGAGCGAAGAGAGTGAACCGAAGCAAGCTGTCGCGCTGAGCTACGATGGGCGTAACGCGCCTAAAATTGTGGCTACTGGTGAAGGGCTTATCGCAGAAGAGATTATTGCGCTAGCCAAGGCTAACGGTGTGTATATCCATCAAGATCCCCATCTAAGCCATTTTCTACAGTTGTTAGAGCTAGGAGAGGAAATTCCTAAGGAGCTTTATCTGCTTATCGCCGAACTGATCGCATTTGTGTATATGCTCGACGGTAAGTTTCCCGAGCAATGGAATAATATGCATCAAAAAATTGTTGAGAAGGCATAAAATAAAAAGCTAATTTTGGCAAATTAGCTTTGAGAGTTAAACAAAGTATCACTATCAATTCTATGCGATCATTTGCGATGAAGTCGGATCAATAGCTCAGCTTCCGCTTTGGGTAGTTCGCATTCTTTAATCAACTCATCAACACCAGCGCCAAGCGCGACCATTTTCATGGCTCGAGTATAAAGTTTTGCCTGTGGATCCTGCTGAGTCGTCTCTTCTATCCGTTCCGACTGCTGAAGTAGGCGTTTTTCTAACTCAATCACACGCCGACCGACTCCGATAGTGCCACTGCGCAACTCTTGCAACTCACGCTTAAACGACTCTCGCTGACGATCACCTTCTTTGACTAAAACGGTTAATGCTTCGACCTTGCTTCTTAGTTTGCTCAATTGTTTTTGTAAAAAGAGTACTAATCCTAAGCATGCGATGACGTAGACTAACGCTGCGATCAAAAATTCATCGCCCATTAAAAAATCCTTATACTCACTCATTGCCATAAATTAGCAGGCATTCCAACTGAGTTATCTATTCCAAAGTGCTGTACTTAAATGACTCAATATCATTAGCCATTGTTCAAGCTGTGATAAAAATAATTTGTCTATCCATAAATCGTAAAGACTTAGAATCATCGATTTATTCGCAAATACACAAAATAGCTGAATGAATTAATATCATTCAGCCTTATCTCGCTAATTGATTAAATCTGAGTCAATTCGGCCCATTCTTCATCGGATAATAACTTGTCAAGATCGACTAAGATGAGTAATTCATTGTCGCGATTACTCACACCTTGAATGAATTTAGCACTCTCTTCCGTTCCGACATTTGGTGCATTGTCGATTTCTGAGCGGCGTAAATAAACCACTTCGGCAACACTATCCACTAAGATGCCAATGACTTGCTTTTCTGCTTCGATGATAACGATTCGAGTTGAGTCATCAACTTCGGCAGACTGCAATCCAAAACGTGAGCGGGTATCAATAACTGTGACAACGTTACCACGTAAGTTAATGATGCCTAATACGTAATAAGGCGCACCTGGCACGGGAGCGATTTCAGTGTAACGCAACACTTCCTGCACTTGCATTACGTTGATGCCATAAGTTTCATGATCTAACTTAAAGGTAACCCATTGTAATACTGCATCATCTTTACTTGCAGCGACTGCTGCTACATTTCTTGTATCTTTCATGTTTACCTCAACCAATTGAGTCCTGACAACCTAAACCCGCATTAAGCATTTCAACTAAGGCTTGTACGTGCAAAATGCCACACATCTGCTCTTTCACTACACCCGCTAACCAAGGACGCTTGCCTGCTTGACTACGCCAGTTGACTTGCGATTTATTAATTTTTACCGCATTGACCAAGGACTCACAAGTTAATCCCCAGTTACTACCTTCTAATAATACAAGATATTGATAATTTACCGATTGCGCCAGTTTATCTGAGTATTTTTCCGGCATAACCCACGCACAAGTGTCAACAATGTTCAATTGCTCCTCCCTATGCGTCTGTACACCGAGAAACCATGCGGGTCGGCCAAAGATGTGGTTTATCCGCTCAATTTTAACTATTCCGCCTAAACTGACTAAAGGCACCGCCAATGTCAGCCCAGCTACTTTAAAGAATAGTACCTGAAACTCATCATCGAGCACTTCTTGCAAATCTTTTGTCACGCTAGGAGGCGTAATACCGACTTGTGTTTCGGGCACAACCACTGGCTCAACGACTTTTTCAGCAATTACTTCATCAACAACCGCTTCATCAATAACAGGCTTGGCTTGCGGTACTTCCACCACAACGGGTTGGACATCAACTGCAGGCGTAACTTCAACAAGAGGTGGCGTCGGTGCTAATGTTTGAGTCTTAAGTACAGGCGCCAACAATTTTTCTAGCGCTTGCTTGTTCACTTGAGAAGCAATCTTACTCACTGGAGCAACAAACTCATGTTGTCTTGGCGTTGCTTTTGGCTGCAACTGTACCGCCGGCGTTATCGTCCTATCTAGAGCTTGTGATGCAGTCGTACGACCATTTTCAGCCAAGATTGCGGCATCAAGTAATGCTGCCTCCGTTTGATTAACTGCAACATTTTGATTTGAGTCTGCTGTTACAATGCTTTGAGAGGAAACAACCTGACTTGGAGTGTCGTCTTCCTGCAGCAATAATGCGAAAAAATCAAAAACAGTTTCATCAACCGATTTTGACATGGCCAAACTCCCCAACTAATAAGAAATCTAATAATCTTTCATAGGCTTTCACGCCACGACAACCACTCGCATAATGCGATGCTGGTAAATGTGCCAAACTGGCATCTCTAAACTTAGTGTCGACAGGAATAACGTCCTTCCACAGGGTTTCACTGTATTCAGCACCAAGCACTTGCAAAGCGGCGGGTGACGCCTTGGTACGTTTATCATACATAGTGGGCACGACGGTGTAACTGTAACGCGTCTTCTTCGAGCGCCCCATCAATTCCATCGTTTTAATCATCCGCTCTAGCCCTTTAATGGCAAGAAACTCGGTCTGCACGGGAATAATAATATGCTGACTTGCTGCAAGGGCATTAACCATTAAAACGCCAAGTACGGGGGGGCAATCAACGATAGCCACATCATAATCATCAGCAACTAGCGCTAATAAATTACGCAGTACTAATCCCATCCCCTCTTGATGACCTAAGGCTCTGTCCAAAGTTGCAAGTGCCATAGTGGCAGGCAATAAATCAAGACCATCGACTAAGGTTGGAACTACATGGGATAAAACGAGTTCTTTGGAGAGGCTTTTATGGGCCAGAAACACATCAAATAAAGAGCCTGGAACCTCTTCAGAATCAATGCCTAAGTAATAACCTAGCGAAGCGTGTGGATCGGTGTCTATCATAAGCACACGCTTGCCGCGCTTAGCCAATGTTCCCGCTAAACTCGCTACCGTTGTGGTTTTACCTACGCCACCTTTTTGATTCGCTATGGTCCAGACTTTCAAGAAGTGACCCCCATATAAATTGATTAAATGCTAATGAATGAGAATATTGAGCACACACATTCCAAAAGTTACTGCTCTTTTCTCGTCGTTACTCGAATACCACCATTCGGTAAACTAATCACTTTAACACCATCGGCATTTTCAGAAATCACTACAGGTAGCATCTGTGCTTTATTTGGTTCAATTGGCGAAATAGCAGCCTTAACTTCTGCTTCTGGCGTCTGCAGCAGTGTCGGAAATAAAGGTTGCTGATTAGCGTTATCCTTCGCCGTATCCATCGCTGCACTTTGCTTACCCAGCAAAGGTGGGACACTACTCTGCGTAGATTCTGGACCTATAGCAACAGCCTTTTGCTCACCAGGAGCTGCCAATTGCAGCATAGCTTTAGTCTGATCAGGATGAGACGCTAACCAGGTTGCAATAGCTTCAGCTTGTTCATCAGGGACCATTAACAGCACCTGAGTCGATTCCAAACGCTTTATATCTTCACGCAACAAACTATTTTTGTGCCGATAATCGAGACTCAAGGCGCCAAGACACAAAATGGCAATAGCCATCAGCAAAATGATGAGCACACTATTCGTGCTCATCGGATTTTGACTCTTAGACACGAACAGACTCTTTTAAAATGCATTCAGCCATGTTGTCTAAGGCAATCGACTGAGTGGCAATACCTGCACTAGCGACAGCCTGAGGCATACCATAAACCACACAACTGGCTTCATCCTGTGCCCAAATGGTCGCACCGACCGCTTTCAACATGCGGGCACCTTCTCTGCCATCCGCGCCCATACCGGTTAACACAACGGCAAGTACGTCACCGCTAAAGGCTTTAGAGGCAGAAGCAAAGGTGATATCAACACAAGGCTTATAGTTCATGTCCGCACTACCAGCGATGACCTTTAATCGACCACTACCTCCAGTACGTTCAACCATCATTTGCATACCGCCAGGCGCTAAATATGCACAACCCGGTTTAAGAAGATCGCCATTAGCGGCCTCTTTTACTTCAATCTTACATAAGCCATTCAAACGACTTGCAAATGCTGGCGTAAAAGCTGCTGGCATATGCTGAATTAATAAAATCGGATGCGGATAGTTTGCCGGAAATTGGGTAAGAATTTTTTGCAAGGCAACTGGACCACCGGTAGATGTGCCGATCAGCAGTATTTTATACTGCTTACCACTTGCACGAATCGACGCTGCTGTTGAGGTCCTGACAGGAGCAGTGGCTGGAGTATGCGACGCTATACTCGTTGTCCCTAAAACGCTACTGGTTGGGCGCACGCTAGGTGTTGAAGCGACGACAGGACGTGCAATTGGACGAAACATTCTGCGGCGTCCCAATGCCTTAACTCTCTGCTGCAACAATAAAATAGCATCATCTTTATTGGTAGCAATGTCTTCAAAACGTTTAGGTAGAAAATCTAACGCACCAGCATCTAAAGCGTCTAACGTTGCTTTAGCGCCATCATGGGTTAAAGAAGAAAACATCAAGATCGGAGTCGGACATTTAGCCATGATTTCACGGACGGCAGTAATGCCATCCATCACGGGCATCTCAATATCCATAGTGATAACTTGAGGATTAAGCTCAGCAGCCATCTTCACCGCTTCGGCCCCATTTGAGGCCGTCGCGATAACTTCCAGTTCAGGATCTTGATTGACTATTTCACTAACACGTCGTCTGAAAAAACTTGAGTCATCAACGACTAATACTTTAATGGCCATTCCATTCCTTAGCTTGGAAACTAATTCTTACTTTTCGCATAATGCTTTAACAATCCAGGGACATCTAATATCAGTGCGATACCACCATCCGATGTAATCGTCGCGCCAGCCATCCCAGGAGTGCCATGTAACATAGCGCCAAGGGGTTTAATCACCACCTCTTCTTGGCCTATTAGGGCATCGACCACAAAACCAATTTGCATCATACCTAATTGTACAATCACCACATGACCATGCTTTTTATCGCCATGTTTAAAGGTGGTTTTGTTTCTATGTAGCCAGTGCTCCAAATAGAACAAAGGCACAGCCTTGTTACGCACTATGACGGTGAGTTGTCCGTCGACGATATTGGTCTTAGTGAGATCGAGATGGAATATCTCGTTCACGCTAGACAGAGGTAATGCAAACACTTGTTTAGCGACATCAACCATTAAGGTTGGCATAATCGCCAGCGTTAACGGTACTTTAATCTCAAGTATCGTGCCCTTACCTTTCATAGAATCAATATGCACTGTGCCGTTAAGCTGAGTGATACGGGTTTTTACCACGTCCATCCCAACGCCACGACCAGAAATATCTGAAATCTCGACCTTAGTCGAAAAACCGGGCGCAAAAATCAAATTATACGCTTCGCTGTCAGTCATTCGCGAAGCTGAATCTTCATCAAGCACACCACGTGTTATCGCGATTTTTTTCAGTTTTTCAGGGTCCATACCTGCGCCATCGTCTTCGATTTTCAGCAGTATATGGTCACCTTCCTGACTTGCGGATAAGGTAATCGTACCCGTTCTCGGCTTGCCATTGGCTTCACGCTCGTTTGGCATTTCAATACCGTGATCCACAGAGTTACGCACTAAGTGGACGAGTGGATCGGCAAGCGCTTCAACTAAGTTTTTATCTAGGTCGGTTTCTTCACCAACCATGATCAAATCAATTTCTTTATTGAGTGTACGCGCAAGATCACGTACTACCCGAGGGAAACGACCAAACACTTTCTTGATCGGTTGCATACGGGTTTTCATCACCGCGCCTTGCAAATCGGCAGTCACGAGATCTAAGTTCGCAAGGGCCTTAGACATTTCCTCATCATCACGACTGATACCTAAGCTCACTAATCGATTACGCACTAACACTAACTCGCCCACCATATTCATGATTTGGTCGAGTCGTGCAGTATCAACACGTACTGTAGTTTCACCTTGAGGCACATTTGCTGAACTTGCTTTAGCTGGCGCTTTATCTACAACTGCAATGTCCACTTTCGGTTTTGCGGCAACAACGGGGGCTGGAGCAGGCGCAGCAGCTTTTACTGGTGTGGGAGTCGGAGCAGCTTTAGGTGCAACAGTCGAAGCAGGCGTTACTGGTGCAGTAGGCGCTTTTACTTCTGCTTTTGCAGGGGCCGCACCTTTACCATGGAGTTCATCGAGTAATCTTTCAAACTCGTCATCGGTAATTTCATCGGCATCCACTATCGGTTGAGGCGTGGGAGCCGAAGCGACCTTTGGTTTAGCTGGCACTTCTGCCTCAGCTTTAAACTTGCCTGAACCATGTAGTTCATCAAGCAATGCCTCAAACTCATCATCAGTGATGTCATCACCCGATGCTGAAGACGCTTTAACTGGCGCAGCTGGCTTAGCGACCACAGGTTCAGACGCCACAGCGGTAGCAGCCGCAGGGCCTTTTCCTGAGCCATGAAGCGCATCTAACAAAGCTTCAAATTCAGCATCGTTGATATCATCAATACTTGAAGATGAGCTATTACTTATCTCTGCGGGAATGTCTTGTGGGACGGGAGTTTCAACAATGGCTTCAACGACAGGCTCTGGTTCGACAACGTCTACCACCTCTGCAGACGCAACTTCAGATGGCAATGGCGCACCTGAACTCAGCATTTTAAGCCTAGCCAACAGGCCCGACTCAGCAGGATCTTGTTGTTCGCCCTGCTGCGTTTGAGCAAACATGGTATTAATAGCATCAACAGCCTGCAAAATAATATCCATCAGCTCTGCGTTTACGCTGCGTTTGCCTGTGCGCAATAGATCGAAGGTATTTTCAGCCTCATGACACACATCGACCATGGGAGTTAAGCTAAGAAAGCCTGCGCCACCTTTAACGGTATGAAACCCTCGGAAAATGGCGTTTAGCAAGTTTGTGTCATCAGGATTATTTTCAAGCGCAACGAGTTGCTCTTGCAGAAGCTCTAAAATTTCACCGGCTTCGATTAAAAAGTCCTGGAGTATCTCTTCATCTACATCAAAGGCCATCAAATTGACTCCCAGTTAGAAACCCAGACTCGATAGAAGATCATCCACTTCGTCTTGACCCGTTACTACATCTTGACGAAGCTCGGCATTCATTATCGGCCCTTCCGCTTCAATATTATTTTTCTGAGCAATCTGACTTTCAATCATAGGCTGCTCACCAAATACCGTCAGCATAGAAACCAGATTACTTTCAACTTCCATTACCAGATCAATAACACGGCGTATCATTTGCCCTGTTAAGTCTTGAAAATCTTGTGCCATCAATATTTGATTCAGCAATTCACGTAATCGAATCGAGTCTTCTGAACTACGGGACATAAGATCTTGGACATCGTGACAAAGAACCTTAAAGTCACTTAAGACTATCTCGCGTCGCATTAATCTGTCCCAAGATGGCATGACTTTTTGAATATTAACCGTTACGGCATTGGCCAAAGGTAAACATTCTTCAACCGCATCCATGGTTTTATTTGCCGCTTGTTCAGTCATGTCAATAACGTAATTTAAACGTTGCTTGGCATCGGGAATTTCTGTATTGGCTAATTCAGAAAGACGATTATCAACTTGAAAATCCATCAGCGCACTATGAAGTTGCCGAGTTAATTTCCCTACTTCTTCGAATAATTCTCGTTGCAATGGAGCTGCAAGCTCCCGAAATAAATCATCTGCCTGACTTTGCTCACCTGCACTTAATAATTCAACAAAGTGCTGAGCTTGCTCGAGCGTGATGAGCCCTGATGTTTGTGACTTCATAGCTCATCCTTGCTCAAGCGAGTCGTTCGAATATTTTATCTAACTTCTCTTTCAGCGTTGCAGCGGTAAAAGGCTTAACCACATATCCATTCACTCCCGCTTGAGCGGCAGCAATAATCTGTTCACGTTTTGCTTCAGCAGTTACCATTAATACGGGTAAATGCTTTAGCGAATCATCTGCGCGAATTGCTTTTAACAGATCGATCCCTTGCATGCCGGGCATATTCCAATCTGTAACAACAAAATCAAAATCCCCCTTTTGCAACATCGGCAGGGCTGTTGAGCCATCGTCTGCTTCTTGGGTGTTGTTAAACCCCAAGTCTCGCAACAAGTTCTTGATGATACGCCTCATTGTCGAAAAATCGTCAACAATGAGAATCTTCATATTCTTGTCCAAGGTTTCCTCCGGTGAGCTGACATTCTGTGCTCGATTAATAATTATACTTATGTCCAGTGCTTGAGTTTAGCTTTCAATCGCAACATTGCCTGACTTAATATCTGGCTAACCCGCGATTCACTGACTTCAAGAATGGCGCCAATCTCTTTTAAATTCAATGCTTCATCGTAGTACAGGGATAACACTAATGCATCTCTTTCAGGCAATAATTTAATTGCCTCAACCAGAGCAGAATGAAATTGGTTCTCAGCTAATGCTTCAAATGAATCATCATCGGACCGATCACTCACTGTAAGTATATCCTGAGATACGCCTAAGTCTTCTATCCCTATGATTTTTCCGACAGAAACATCGTTAAGAATATGATGGTACTCATCGAGCGTCATATCAAGTTTTTCTGCAATTTCTGTGTCGCGTGCATCACGACCCAGCGCTTGCTCTAACTCATCTATAGCGTGTGCAACCTTGCGGTTGTTACGATGAACGGAACGAGGGACCCAATCGCCGCGGCGGATTTCATCTAACATGGCCCCACGTATGCGTATGCCGGCGAAGGTTTCAAATTTCGCACCCTTGCCACCATCAAACTTGGATGATGCTTCTAATAACCCCATCATCCCAGCTTGGAGTAAATCATCTAACTGCACGGAGGCAGGTAGTCTGGCGAGTAAATGATGCGCAATTCTTTTAACCAACGGAGCATACTGTTCAACGATCGACGATTTATTGTCTAAACAAGTATACGCAGCGGCTTTATTCACTCGTTTTTTCCTCTTGAAAATCTGGTCGTTGTACTAAACGCTCAACGAAAAACTCCAAATGCCCACCAGGTTGCTGCGGTACAGGCCAGCTTAGAATTTTATTTGCCAACCCTTGATACGCAATCGCTGCTGGTGATTTAGGATACGCTTCAACCACCAATTTTTGTTTACGAACTGATTTACGTAAGTTTTCGTCAAATGGAATTGTTGCAACCAATTCAAGGGCGACATCCAAAAATCTGTCGGTCACTTTACTGAGTTTAGCAAATAATTCCATACCTTCGCGTAAACTACGCACCATATTGGCAACTATTTTAAAACGGAACACGCCATGCTCACGGCTGAGGATTTTTATCAGGGCATAGGCATCGGTAATTGATGTGGGTTCATCACAAACAACGACCAGCACATCCTGCGATGCACGTGAGAAACTGAGCACCATATCTGAAATCCCAGCAGCAGTATCTACGACTAGAATATCAAACTGAGTCCGCATCTCACTAAATGCGCGAATTAACCCGGCATGTTGCGCTGGACTTAATTCCACCATCCCTTGTGTTCCTGAAGTGGCTGGCACTATGCCAATCCCTTTAGGGCCACGAACGATAATATCGTCAAGCTCTGCATCACCAGAGAGAACATGGGAGAGGTTACGCTCGGCACGAATACCCAGCATGACATCGACGTTTGCTAAGCCAAGGTCAGCATCAAGTACCAAGACACGCTTGCCTTTTTCGGCTAATGCCACAGCTGTATTAATGGAAACGCTGGTTTTACCAACGCCACCTTTACCACCTGTGACCGCGATTACTTTCACTTTTTCGTTATAGGGTTGATTCATCATACGTAAACCACTTGCTTGATCCAGGGTCATAAATCTACTCAAATGCACAGGCCATATTATCTGACCACGCTGTGTCTTGTAATGATTGTTGTTCTGTACTATCTAACGCTGCGAGTGCCTGCTGGGCTAAATCTAAGGTATCCGCAACTTTCATATCTTCAGGAACTCTTTGTCCATCAGTAACATAACTTAATGGTAATCCGTTTTGGATCAACACACTTAATGCCCCTGCTAACGACACAGATTCATCGAGTTTTGTGAGAACGACACCAGATAGGGGAATGCGTTTAAAATGATTGACTGCATCTTGCAGCACACGGCGCTGTCCTGTCGCAGACAGTACCAGATAACTGCGGATAGGTATCCTGCTATTTGCAGTTAAATTATCAAGTTGCTGGTAAAGACGCATATCTCGCTGTCCCATGCCAGCCGTATCTATCAATACTAGCTTGCGATTCCTAAACTGATAGAGAATTTGCTCTAATTCATTCAGATCATGAGCTTGCTTTACTGGGCAGCCCATTATTTTGCCATAAGTTGCTAATTGCTCATAGGCTCCGATGCGATAATGATCTGTCGTTATCAAAGCCACATGCTCAGCACCGTGATGGGCAGCAAAACGGGCTGCAAGTTTCGCTAACGACGTGGTTTTACCCACACCCGTTGGCCCCACCAATGCCACCACGCCGCCCTGCTTAACAATATCATCACCTTGATTATCAAGCATATTAGCTAAACTTTGAGGTAAGGCTCTGACTAATTCTGCAGGCGTATAATGTTGGCTCAGCGCCGCTAATTTATTCGCAACCGCAGGGGAGAATTCAGCCTCAAGTAACTTGGCCTCGAGCATAGCACCGACGGGGTCGATGCGTTTTTTATGTTCTGTCATCAAAGAGGACACTTGGTGTGTCAATAAATTACGCAATGAGGCTAACTCATCACGCATTGCCTCAATATCTGCGCTTTGTTTCTGTGATGTCTGTGGCTTCTTATCAAACGTAGCAGGCGCTTCGCGAC
Source organism: Shewanella sp. DAU305 (assembly GCF_026802235.1). NCBI lineage: Bacteria > Pseudomonadati > Pseudomonadota > Gammaproteobacteria > Alteromonadales > Shewanellaceae > Shewanella > Shewanella sp. DAU305. Next base: position 2,075,252 of record NZ_CP113808.1, on the reverse strand, counting down.
GCTCCACTTTGGCAACAGCCGGCGCTTGTAGGCCCTTAGCCCATGCAGGTAAATCTGCATCAACTTGCTGATGCGACATTTGTTGATTCAAACGGCTTTGTTGCTTCTCTAGCAAGGCTTGTAATGAGTCAGCAGGTGCCGCAGGCTTTGCACGGGTTTCTACTCGTACTGGCTGTTTAGCTCCTAGGGACACGAGATCGTCACTCACATCCATAAAGGTTGGCGCTGGCGCAGTAGCTGCGGTTTTCGCTTTAGGTTCGTCATAGTCAACGGCGGCGACAATTTCGATGCCCCCATTCACTTTCTTATTTGACATAATGACGGCATCTGAGCCGAGTGTTTCTTTCACTTGGGCCAGTGCGGCGCGCATGTCTTTGGCAAAAAATCGTTTAATCTTCACTTATGCGTCCTCTACTGGCCGACTGCAGATACGATACGTATTTGCTTCTCATCAGGTATTTCTTGATATGAAATGACTCTGAGATTAGGAATAGTATGTTTAACAAAGCGTGACAGCGTCGCGCGTAACATACCTGACGTCAACAATATGGCGGGTTGTCCGACCATTTCTTGCTTCTGAGCCGCATCGGCAAGGGACTGCTGCATGCGTTCTGCAAGACCGGGTTCAATGTTAGGACCATCACCACCGGTTGCTTGCATTGACTGATGCAACATCTGTTCCAACTCTGGCGCCAAAGTTATGACGGGGATTTCGAGCTCTGGGCCTGAGATTTCCTGAACAATCATACGTTTCAACGCGATACGGACTGCAGCGGTCAAGACTTCAGTGTCATTACTCTTAGTGCCATATTCTAACAAAGTTTGCACTATAGTACGCAAGTCTCTGACTGAAACCCCTTCATTTAATAGGTTCTGCATCACTTTTACGACATGTCCTAACGGCATGACATCAGGAATAAAGCCATCCACCAGCTTAGGCGAATGTTTCGCAAGCATATCCATCAGTTGTTGCACTTCTTCGTATCCTAACAACTTAGCAGCATTATTGGTCAGCAATTGACTAATATGGGTTGCCACAACCGTAGCCGCATCAACAACGGTATACCCTAATGTTTGGGCATGCTCACGTAATTCAGGGGCAATCCATACCGCTTCAAGACCGAAAGCCGGATCGCGCGTTTCAATACCGTCAAGCTTGCCATAAACTTGGCCGGGATTAATCGCCAATTCACAATCGTGACGTATATCCGCCTCACCAACGACTACGCCCATTAATGAAATACGATAAGCATTAGGCGATAAATCTAGATTGTCACGAATATGCACCGCAGGCACTAAGAAGCCCAACTCTTGCGATAACTTCTTACGGACTCCTTTGATACGGCTTAATAACTCGCCACCTTGGCCCTTATCGACCAGTGGGATCAAGCGATATCCAACCTCAAGCCCAATAGTATCAACATGATGGACATCGTCCCACCCCAGTTCTTTAGGCTCTTTATCTTGTCTCTCTACAGGGCCTGATTTAACAAGTTCTAAGGCTTTAATGCGTTTTGATTCATTACGCTTATAGACAAAATAGGCAGCACCAGCAGTAATAAAGGCGAAGCTTAAGAACGCCATATGCGGCATGCCAGGGACAATACCCATGACAAACAACACTCCAGCGGCGATACCCAATGATTTATGACTGTCAAACATCTGACTCATCATCATTTGGCCCATGTCGCCCGATTCATTTTGACGGGTCACCATCAAGGCGGCAGCGATTGACAACAACAAACCTGGGATCTGCGCCACCAGACCATCACCAATGGTCAGCAAGGTATAAATTTCAACCGCTTCAGAGAAACTTAAGCCATGTTGAACAATACCGATGATGAAACCACCTAAGATGTTAATCACTAAAATCATGATACCCGCAATTGCATCACCTTTTACGAATTTTGAAGCACCATCCATCGCGCCATAAAAATCAGCTTCACGGGTCACTTCGGCGCGACGTAATCTTGCTTGATCTTGGTTTAAGGTTCCAGCATTTAAATCGGCATCAATTGCCATTTGCTTACCAGGCATAGCGTCCAAGGTAAAGCGGGCGCTCACTTCTGCTATACGACCGGCACCTTTAGTCACCACAGCAAAGTTGATGATAATCAAAATGATAAAGACAACTAAACCAACGGCATAGTTACCGCCAATCACCACAGAACCGAAGGCTTCAATTACCTTACCAGCCGCATCACCACCATTATGCCCCTCGAGTAACACTACACGAGTAGAAGCGACGTTTAGCGCAAGTCGTAATAACGTCGCCACTAGTAGAACACTTGGGAAAGCGGCAAAATCCAACGGTCTATCAGTATAAATTGCGACTAATAATACGATGAGCGCTAAGGCTATGTTGAATGAAAAAAGTATGTCTAGTAAGAATGGAGGGATAGGTAAAACTATCATGGCCAATGCTGCGAGTACGAGTATAGGAGTGCCTATACCTTTAAACGTGCTCAAGCGCATTTGTTTTACTTGACCTAAGGTCGCTCTAACATCCATTCATATTTACCTAAACTTTGACGTATGACAGCATGAAAGCAAAAAGTACGCCAATAGCGTATTGGCGCACAATAATATCACGACTTCAAAGAATTTTTAGCTTAGATCTTAATATTTTAACTCATCGGGAATGGGTTGATTAAGTGGGATTGGAATAGGCTTGCGACCTCGGCCTTTTTGGTACTGGCGCAACTGGAATACATAGGCCAAAATCTGCGCCACTGCGGTAAACAATCCTTCAGGAATTTGTTGATCTAACTTAGTCGTATGGTATATAGCTCTTGCTAATGGCGGGGCTGAGACGATTGTCACGTTATGGGCCCTTGCTATCTCACGAATTTTAAATGCGACATCATCGACACCTTTGGCAACAACAAAAGGCGCGACTGAACGCTGCACGTCATATTTAATCGCTACAGCAAAATGCTCAGGGTTAACGACGATGACATCGGCATTGGGTACTTCGGCCATCATTCGACGCTGAGCCAACTCGCGTTGCATCTGCCGTACTCGCCCTTTGACTTCAGGCTTACCTTCAGTATCTTTATACTCATCTTTAACTTCTTGTTTGGTCATCTTAAGTTGTTTGTTGTGATTCCAAAGTTGAAATGGCACATCGATGACGACAATTAACAAAATAGAGGAACATAACAGGATAAACATCCACACGAGCAAATCTAATGCATGGTAAACATTGCCAGGAAGATGGTCGCTAGACAACAACAGAATTTCATTAAAATAAAAGCTCAGTAGCAGATATGCAGAAAATGCCACCACAGAAAACTTGGCAATCCCCTTTGTCAGCTCAACTACTGCTTGCACGCCAAACATGCGCTTTAGACCAGCTGCTGGGCTCATTTTACTGGCCTTAGGCATCATAGCTTGGGTCGAAAAATTCATTCCACCTAAGGCAACGTTGCCAATAAAAGCAACGACTACGATCAACAGCATAATTTTTGCCATGGGCCAGGCGATTTCGCTCGCGACAACGCCCCAGACGTTGAACATTTCTTCAGTATCAAAGATTTGCGCCCTGTCCATGGTAAAAACCGTCTCAAACACCCGAGTTAGACTCGTGGCTAGACTCGGACCTAGCATATAAAAACCACATGCTGCCGAAATTAATACTGCTGCTGTACCGAGTTCTTTCGAACGCGCAATCTGCCCTTTTTCCCGCGCCTGTTCAAGACGCCTCCCAGTGGGTTCCTCACTGCGTTCACCGCTTGATTCTTCAGCCATGGGCTGCTCCTAATACCGTCATATCAAGCCATCTGCGTTACATTGAAGCGCTAACATATCGCAAAGCAGCACTTGAGCTGCGGCCCACACTTCATCAAAATGCTCCATGACAGGTGTTAAGGTTAACCAAAGAATAAACAGCCCGCCAATCATAGTGATCGGAAAACCTATAGAGAAAATGTTTAACTGCGGCGCGGCGCGGGTCATCACCCCGAAGGACAAATTGACTAACAACAGGGCGATAATCGCGGATATCGACATAGTTAATGCCGCACCAAACATATACGAACCCCAATCTGCTAGAGCACGGTAGCTAGTGAGTGTTAATCCTTGATTAGAAATGGGTAGGGTCTCAAAGCTCGCCACCAGCATACGGATCATCAACAGATGGCCATCTACAGCTAAGAAGATCAATGTCGCCAACAATAGGAAAAAGTTACCAATAACCGGAGTTTGCTGACCAGAACCGGGATCCACCATAGAGGCAAAACCGAGACTGGTTTGCATACCAATAATCTGTCCGGTTAATACAAAAACTTGCATCACCATTTGAGTCACAAACCCCATGGCAACACCAATAATGATTTGCTGCGCTGTGATAAATACTGCGCTGAGTGAAAATAAATCGGCATTTTGAACGGGAGGAAGCACTGGTGCTATCGCAAAGGTAATCGCCATAGCCAATAATAAGCGTACGCGGCTCGGTGTTGTTGCCGCCCCAAATACCACCATTACCATCAGCATACTGGTGACACGAAACAGCGGCCACATATAAGCGGCAATGGTCTGCATTAAGGTATCGAGCAGAAGCTCCATTGGGTTAGCCTATTACTTGCGGGATGCGATTAACCATCTCGACAAAAAAGTCCATTAGGGTTTCTACTAACCAATGTCCCATGAACATCAAACCGAAAAGTGTCACTAATAATCGCGGAAGAAAGCTTAATGTCTGTTCGTTGATCGAAGTCGCGGCTTGAAACACAGCAACAATCAAACCGATACCTAGCCCAGGTAGTACAATGGCAGACACCATCATGACAATAACGGATAGAGCCTCACGAAAAATATCAATTAGTGCCTCTGGACTCATGTGTGGACTCTCCCTTGGCTACCCGAAACTATTCGCTAATGTCCCTAGGACTAAGCTCCAACCATCGACGAGCACAAACAGCATGATCTTAAACGGTAGCGACACTATCATAGGGGATAACATCATCATACCCATGGCCATTAAGATACTGGCCACCACAAGATCTAACACTAAAAATGGCACGAACAACATAAAGCCAATTTGAAAAGCAGTTTTCAACTCGCTGGTAATAAAGGCGGGGATCAACACACTCATCGGGGCTTCTTCGGGCGACTTAATGTTCTTATAGCCTGAAATTTCGATAAAAGTTTTTAAGTCTGTGGTCCTGACTTGCCCTAACATAAAACCTTTGAGTGGCTCTTTGCCTTTGTCAAACGCTTGCTGCAAGGTTAACTGCTCTTCAATGTAAGGCTTAACCCCTTCGTCATAAATCCGGTCAAACACCGGCGCCATAATAAAGAAGGTCATGAATAAACTCATGCCAATTAAGACTTGATTAGACGGCGTCTGTTGCAACCCAATGGCTTGACGTAATATTGACAGAACTATGATGATCCGCGTGAAAGAGGTCAACATAATGAGCATCGCAGGTAAAAAACTCAGCGATGTCATCAACAGTAAAATCTGCATTGTGACCGAGTATTCTGTTGAACCGTCAGGTCCTGTTGTTACGGTAACCGCAGGCAAAACACCATCGGCAGCCCATGCCGACGGCATGCATAACAGAATAACTAAGCCAACTAACGCGAGGATACGTGTTGTCATTGTTTTAATTTCGCCTGACGTAGCCGACTCGCAAAGGAATCAGACTCTCTATGGATAGGTTCAGCTAACTTATCAATCAAACTCACCTGCTGCGAGCTAACTCCAAGTAAATATTGCTGTTCCCCCACCTGTACCAAGACTAAACGCTCTTTTTGTCCTAGGGAAGTCACGGCTATCGTTTTTAGAACACCGTTGGTCGTGGGTACTAAATTGAACCGCCTCAGTAGATAAGCTAACGCAAAAATTAAGAGTAAAACCAGAATTAAGCCGCCTAACATACTCGCTAAGGTTGCGACTTGAGAAGGTTCAGCCATTTTTGCAGCTGTAGGAACGACAGGAGTCATGTTCGCTGCGCCTTCCCCGAGGCTATCGGCGCTCGTTTGAACCGCTGCCACTAAACTGTGTATTACCGATGTGCTCATTTAAAGTTCCAACTACTTATACAGCTCGTATTATTTAAGCTTTTTAATTCGCTCGGTTTGACTGATCACATCGGTTAAACGAATACCGAATTTATCGTTTACTACTACAACCTCACCATGTGCAATCAGCGTACCGTTAACCATCACATCTAAGGGCTCACCCGCAACTCTGTCTAGCTCAACCACAGAACCTTGGTTTAACTGCAACAGGTTACGAATACTAATGTAGCTACGGCCCACTTCCATAGAGATAGTGACAGGGATATCTAAAATAGTATCTAATTTTGCCGCTTCTGCCTTAGTGATAGGTCTTGAATCATCAACTAATTCATCGAGTTCAATCGCGTTAGCTTCCTCTAAGGCTTGTTCTGCCATTGCTGCAGCCCAATCATCCGTATCGTCTGTGCTCATCTTACTTCACCTTATAATTCTGATATATCGCGAGATTTACCCTTGCGCGTCACTAATTGTAGCTCGGATTTAACTGTCTCTGGCCGAGGGATCTTTTCATGTATTTTAAGCGCTAGGTTATCTCTAGAACGGCCCATTTTACAACGATATGTCGGTAAATCCTCGATTTTCATCATAATATATTCCGGCAGCTCAATCGGAATAATATCGCCCGCTTTAAAATTCATCACATCTTTGAGCGTTAATTCATGTTCCACAATGTTGGCATCGAACCCAACCTTCACATCCATGATTTCATCATGCAATGCCTGAGACCAACGCATGTCAGTATCTTGCTTATCACTTTGTACACCGGCATCGAGCAACTCGCGAATAGGCTCAATCATGGAATAAGGCATAGTGATATGGAAATCACCGCCACCGCCATCGACTTCAATATGGAATGAGTTAATCACGACAACTTCGGTAGGGCTGACAATGTTGGCCATGGCCGGATTGACTTCAGAGTCCAAATAATCAAACTCCACATCCATTACAGGTGCCCAAGCATCTTTATAATCTTCAAAAATTATTTTGAGCAACAGTTGTACAATACGTCTTTCTGTGGGCGTAAATTCACGCCCTTCAATCTTGGCATGGAAACGCCCATCACCACCAAAGAAGTTATCCACTAGGATGAACACCAATCGAGCTTCCATGGTGATCAATGCAGTGCCCTTGAGCGGACTAAAACGCACCATATTCAAGCTAGTAGGAACGAATAGCGTATGTACATACTCGCCAAACTTGAGCATCTGTACACCGTTAATCGACACTTCGGCAGCACGGCGCATCATATTGAACATGCTGATACGCAAATGGCGTGCAAAACGCTCATTCACGATTTCCAACGTCGGCATACGCCCACGAACTATTCGATCTTGGGAAGAGAAATCGTAAGAGCGAGCATCTTCTCCGACAGCGTCAATTTCATCATCATCGACGTCATCAACCCCGTGCAGTAGCGCATCAATTTCGTCTTGGCTTAATAAATCACTCACTATATTGCCTTCGCCTCTTTTGGTGCTGAAATTAAAGGGTTATTGCATCACAAAACCAGTAAACAGCACTTTCTCGACAACTTTACGGCCAGTAACCGACTGCAAAGTATTTTGCACACTTAAGAGTGCTAACTGACGTAACTCATCTTTCCCCGCCTGCGTACTGAGTTTTTGCACATCAGCGCCGCTAAAGGTCGTTAACAGCGCATCTTCAATCAGGGGGATGTGTTTTTGTGTCAGCACATCATCGTCTGTACCACGCACCATAAGTTGTACTTTGATCTCAACTAAACGCGCTCTATCAGGCCCAGGTAAGTTGAATAAGAAAGGGCGTGGCATAGGCACATATGACGCTGTGGCTATATCTCCAGTAGTAGGGGCTTCAACCTGAACAGTTCCATCAGCCGCAGCGACTGGTACTTCCTCGGAACTGCTTCCCATAAAAAACCATACGCCGCCACCGATTAAAAGAGCGACTAGAACACCTACTCCAGCGAAAATGAACAGTTTTTTCTTACTTTTAGGCTCTTCGGTACTTTCAAGTTCTAACGATTCTTCCTTAGCCATCACTATTCTCTTTAATTTAAGCGGAACAAGTAACGATTCTGATTTACCGAAACGTCATTATGTTAGTCATTGCTATAGGTTACCTACTTAAGCGTAATAATCTATACCTGAATTTACACTAGTGGCTTGATTTAAAGCTAAATGTAGCTCTTCTGCTGAGATTTCATCCACATCAGCCCCATTTGAACCTCCACCATCACCAAAACCACCCTCTCGACGTTCACCTTGGCCACCTTGAGACACATGACTATCAGCCAATTGCATCCCTTGCTCTTGCAGTAATTCGCGCAATCTCGGCATAGCTTGTTCAACCAGATCACGCGTTTGTGTCTGAGTGACATGGAACTGTACTTGGGTTTGATCTCCATGCACTTGGATTTTTACCAGCATATGCCCAAGCTCTGGGGGATCAAGCCTAATCTCTGCATGTTGAATACCTTGACTCACCATAGTGATCAACTGTTGCTTCATCACGGGTGAAAACCGTTGGATCATCTCTTGCATTTGATTCTGCTGATCGACACCTTGACGTAATGACAGCTGAACTTGCATTGTTTCCTGACGATTAACTTGTAGTGGCGTCGATGACTGAGTTAAAGAAGAAAATGACTTGATGTCAGTTGTTGATCCCTTGTCTTCATCACCCATAACAAATGGCTTAGCATCTCTTTGAGCATCAAGCGTCACACTGTATTTAGCATCCTTTAGCAAAGTCCCCGCATCCATTGTCACTTTTGAAATATCAGCATTGACCTCAGTATCACTCACCATGCTGTCCTTAGGATCAACAGCGTTACCTAAGATGTTTTGTGCATCCAGTGTTGTAACTATAGGCTGAACTTCTACTTTACTAACCGCAACATCAACATTCGCATTTCTGCTCACCTGCTGAGGTATTGCAATCTCAGCATTACGCACTGCTAAATTATTACTGGCAACAGTAACGTCATCCGCATCGATCTCACCCAAGTTAGAAGTATCAGCCACCTTGGGACTTGCCAAGTCCAATGTATCCACTCTTTCATCAGCGATTATAGATGTTACAGCCATTTCATTCTTAGTAGTCGATGGCGCTAGAGTTTCTGACTTTAAGGTTTGGCTTGCTGTATTAGGCTTCAACGTTGATTCGTCTACGTCGTCTGAGGTTGCAAGTGCCTCAGAATTAAGATCCAACCTTGCACCACGCTGTTCAGCGTTTAGACTCGCAACTTGATGCGCATATTTATCCGTTGAAAATGATTTATCGCCTTTAAGTTCAGTCACATCCGCTTCTTTCAATAACACGCTTTCTAGATTTTTTGATGATGTCTTTGCCGCGGTTTCTGCTGTATCTACAAATTCAGATAAATCCAAATTTTCAGATGTTTTACTGTTCGGCGGAATGACTTGTCCCTTTAAAAAGGCAGAATGAGATTCAGCGCTTTTATCCGTTGATAACTGTGACTTCAATACCTCAACAGCGTCATCAAGCAATACTTTCTTACCCTGGATTGCTTCAACGGGTAGTTCATCTGCTGATTTTTTATCAGCAGAGACTTTATTAGTGACATCAGTCTCATTTAAAGCCCCTGCATTTAGTTGGAGCTGCTCGGTTAACTTTTTGAGTTCTGATGAAAAGGAAGTATCAGTATCCAATACCTTTTGGAGACTCAATAGATCGCCGTTTGAGGACTTGCTATGATTTTTCTCAGTTGCCAATTTAACTTCACTTGACGTTAAAATATCAGCCTTACCTTGCGCTGAGCCTGAGATGTCGACAACTGGAAGCTCAGTGTTAATCGCTTTCATTGAAGCTTGCACACCCGACAGCTCAACGGTACTGAATGCATCACTTTTCAATAAAGGGTCAGCAGACTCATTATTTTCCCCTTGGGAAGAGTCAGACGGCAAACTCTCTCCCTCTGATGCCGTTTTCTTCATATCATTTGCCATGCTGATCTGGGCGAAGATGAGATTTACGTCAGCGTCATCCGTTGATATGTCTTTATCATTTACTTTATCAGTAGAAGCGATCTGCACTTTATCGTCAGTATTCGCTGTAGCCTTTTTAGGCGCGGAAATAGAAAATGAGCTAGCGGAGACAGACGCAAGTGTAGATGAAAAGTCTTCATTATTAGACTCTTGGGAAGATGTCTTAGCGGAATTGGCCGCAGAGTTACCTGTTTTACTCAACAGGATATTGGTCATTTGTTGCATAAGTGCTCCCAAACATCACCCAGCAGAAAAAGAAAATGGCTAGGTAGAAACGTCAATTAAACACTGCGGTTGCAGGGCCATGGACTAAATTAAAGCAAATAATGTGCCAAAACTTCAGTTTTTTACTGCGGCATATTGAAAAGAATAAAACTCAGGGGAATAAGTCGAACAAATGTTCAGCGCCATAAGCGGCAGCAGAAAACTGAACTCATATCGGGCTAGTGAATGGCAAAGATACCGATCATTTAACGCACCATTACACTAACGCTGATGACGGCGATAAAACTGCTGAGAAGCAAATTCATCGGTCATTTTCTGCTCTCGTTTTTGTTCAACAACTTGGCGCTTCTTCTCTTTACTCGCTAACAGTAATTCCACTGCCTTACGTTTTTTCTGTTTTTCCAACCAATGCTGTTGTCGATATTCTTTTTGTTTTTCACCGTCGGCCACAACGCGATTTTGCTGAGTAATAGCGTCATCAATCTGACGAATAAAGCGATGAAACTGGTGATAGTGACTGGCACTAATGGCTTGGCCTTGCTGGGATTGCATTTGCTTCATGTATTCTAAGCGATAGTTATTGAGTGCACTGAGTTGATTCAGCCGCTTTTGACACTCTAACTGCGCCGACTTTAACAATAACGCCGCTTGTTCTTCGGCATCATTGGCGAGCTTTAACACTAACAACAAGGGATCGGCGTTAGCCATACTAGACCTCGATTAATTAGATGACGCCATTATTTGCACTGTGCGGCAAGTTGCCCGAGCATGACTTGGCTATCGGCAAAACTGAATGCATCACGCATGGTTTGGCGTAAAAAAGCATTCATCGCCGGCTGTAATCGTATCGCATTATCGATTCGAGGATCGCTGCCTTGGGCATAAGCGCCAATGGAAATCAAATCACGATTTTGCTGATACAAGGAATAGGTTTGTTTCACGCGGCGCATCGCTTCCAAGTGTTCATTGGAGATCACCATAGGTGCGACTCGGCTAATAGAGGCTTCGATATCAATGGCAGGATAGTGCCCAGAGTCCGCAAGCGAACGTGACAAGACTATGTGACCATCGAGGATCGCCCGCGATGCATCGGCAATGGGATCCTGTTGATCGTCCCCTTCCGTCAACACAGTATAAAATGCCGTAATTGAACCTTGACCTGGGCCACCGTTGCCGGCGCGCTCAACTAAACGCGGCAGCTTGGCAAACACTGAAGGCGGATAGCCTTTGGTGGCAGGCGGCTCACCCACAGCCAAAGCTATTTCCCGCTGCGCTTGGGCATAACGCGTCAAACTATCCATTAATAACAAGACGTTATAACCCAGATCGCGAAAGTATTCGGCAATACGAGTCGAGGTTTCACAGGCGCGAAGGCGCATCAGCGGCGAGGTATCTGCAGGCGCGGCAACAACAACAGAACGCGCTCGACCTTTATCCCCAAGAATCTCTTCAATAAACTCTTTGACTTCACGGCCACGCTCGCCCACCAGCCCAACCACAATAATGTCGGCAGTGGTACCGCGGGTCATCATGCCTAAGAGCACGCTCTTACCCACACCAGAACCGGCAAACAAGCCCATACGTTGGCCTTTACCCACAGTCAGCATGGCATTAATGGCGCGAACGCCAACGTCCAGCGGCTCGGTAATAGCACGGCGAGATAAGGGGTTAATGGCAGCGCTATGTCTTGGCGCTTGTTGATCAGTCTGCAACGCACCTAAACCATCTAAAGGCACGCCGTTGCCATCGAGCACGCGCCCTAACAACGACAAGCCGACATTGAGTCCAGTTTGTTCCCCTAAAGGCACCACCCGGGCACCGGGTAATACCCCACGTAATTCTTCGATAGGCATTAAATAAAGGAGTTCACCATCAAAGCCGACAACTTCGGCAATTAACTCGCCCGCCATAGTTTCGATGGAACATAAGCTGCCTACAGGCGCGCGGCAACCGCTCGCCTCTAAGGTTAAGCCAACAACACGCACCAGCTGACCACTGGCCACAGCACGAAATGGCGGCACTTTATCCTGATGATGATTCAGCCTATTCAGCAGTTGGTGTTGGCGATTTTGCATCTGTTCCGGCATCCGATTGGGTATCTAAGTGCTCACCTGTGTTTGAGGTAGATTGCATGTCCTCAGTGTCTTGGTTAACCGTATCGACAGCTTGGTCATCAGGCGTTTGATCATCAAGCTCAGACTCAAGCGCCACAGCCACTTGTTTGGCAGTATCTTCAGCTTCAATCGTCTCTTGCAGTTGATGCTGTTTATCACTCAAATGCGCATGTTGATTTCGTAATGACTCAAACACAGTATCGATGCGCGATGAAAGCGTTAAATCCACTAAAGAGCGATGACTGCTCAGAATACAATCGCCTGCACTTAACGTCGGATCGACTTCAAGTTCCCATTTACTGCGGGTCAGTTGGGCGGTGGAATAAAGTTGTTCGACAAGGATCACATCGTCAGGATGCAGCCGAATAGTCACCGCTTGCTCTTTAATCGGTAGCGACTCTATGCCTAAGCGTAATGCCGAAAGCACTTGTTCTGGATGGGTTTTTAATTCGTGGCCTATGACAGATTTAGCTAATGTCATACTCAAGTTCAGTAGGGAGAGCTCAATATCACCATCGAGTAATTGCAATGGCTTTTCAAATTGAGTTAATAAGGCTTCAAACCGCGAAAGTAAAACTTTGGCTTGAGCTAAACCGGTTTCTAATCCTTGCTCATGCCCTTGGGCGAGACCTTCGGTATGGCCTTGCTCTAAGCCTTCTAAGCGACCTTTTTCTAGCCCTTGCTCGTAACCTTGTTGTTTACCTTCGGCAAACCCTTCTTTTTCAGCTTGGGCGCGAATGTCTTCAATCTCGGCCATCGTCGGCGGAGAAACACTCTCAACTGTCGTAGGCTTTGCGGCTTGATGATTCGAATGACCGAACAAATTCGAGATAGAATCGTCATCGGCTTCAGTCACATCTGGCAGTGCCCAGTGACTAAACTCAATATCTCCGTCGCTCAAGACCTTATTTGACGGTTTATTGTCGCTCGGATTAGAGGAACTCATCGCCACCACCGCCGCCTAACATGATTTCGCCACTGTCGCTTAAGCGACGGGCAATAGACAGGATTTCTTTTTGGGCGACTTCCACTTCACTGATACGGATTGGGCCCATTGCCTCAAGATCGTCACGCAGCAATTCTGCGGCACGTTTTGACATGTTACCCAAGATTTTTTCTTTCAGCTGATCATCTGTGCCTTTAAGCGCCTTCATCAGTACATCTTGCTGCACTTCACGGAGCAGTGCTTGAATACCACGGTCATCAACATCGATTAAGTTTTCAAATACGAACATCAAGTCTTGGATTTGCTGCGCCATTTCTTCGTCAGACTCGCGCATGGTTTCCATCAACTGACTTTCGATACCCGTATCTAAATAGTTCATGATGTTGGCAGCCGCTTTTAGGCCGCCCATTTTTGCGGCCTGTGCGCCACCTTGACCGGCAAACTGTTTCTCCATGATGTCGTTCAGCTCTTGCAGTGCAGCGGGCTGTACTTCTTCAAGATTCGCAATCCGCATCATCAAGTCTAAGCGAGTATTTTCAGGGAATTGACCAAAAATTTCCGCCGCCTGATCGGGTTCTAAATAGGACAACACGATCGTTTGGATCTGAGGATGTTCGTTTTGAATAATGGTCGCTACTTGGCGTGCATCCATCCATTTCAACGAATCCAAACCTTTAGCACCGCTGCCCATGATAATCTGTTCAATCAGATTACCCGCTTTATCTTCACCCAGCGCGGCGGTTAAGGCTTTACGAACGAACTCTTCGCTGTTGAAACCAATAGAAGAATACTTTTGAATGTCATCGAGAAACAGCTTATGTACCCCAATGACTTTTTCTTGACCAAACTCATCCATTGCCGCCATCGCCATGCCCACTTTTTGCACTTGCTTCGGCTCTAAGTGTTTTAAAATGGATGCAGCATCGGCCTCACTCAAACTGAGGAGTAAGATCGCGGTCTTTTCGACACCGCTAATATCTTTAATGTTAAAGGCAGGTGGGGCCGCTGGAGCCACTTCTTTCGTTTTATTCTCAGCCATTGTCTTGTAACCAGTTTTTCACGACTTGAGTAGAGAGCTCAGGCTCATTAGCCACGAGCGCACGGATAGCTTTAATCATATCATCATCTTTGTGCAAATTAGGGATATGAATTGAACCATCATCGGCATAACTGTATTCCGCCTCTTGGGTATTGAGCATCCCTAGCGTATCTGCCGCGTACTGGTCCTCAATTTCGGCCAGTTCGTTACCTAATCTACCATCCTCAGGCATATTCACACTGTCAGGATAGATTAAGCGTTTCAGCATAGGACGTACCACAGCTAAAATCAGTACCAGGATCACTAGCGCACCAATACCGAGCTTAATCGCACGCCAGAACCAAGGTTGTTCCCACAGTTCTAGTGCTGGCAAGTCTTCAACCAATTGATCCATAAAGGGAACCGTTACCACTTCTAACACATCACCCCGTTGCGAGCTAAAACCTACGGCACCTTCGAGTAAACGACGGATATTGGTCAGCTCTTGTTCAGTACGGGCAACACGCGCCACTTGACCATTTTCTCCGGCAGCACCGGGTTTAAAGTCCACCGCAACCGACACACTAATACGGCGAACCGCGCCAACTTGCTGACGGGTATGGCTAATGGTGGTATCTAACTCAAAATTACGGGTCGCCTCACGGTGTGAATTACCCGCAGTGACAGACTCGGTCGCTTTAGTCGCATCTTGCGGAATGTTCGATTCCATTGGCGGTTGATTCGATAGCGCGCCTGGGATCCCACCTGAAGATCCGCCAGTGGTATTATTTTCAACGGTCATTTCGCTGCGTAAAGACGGTAAATCGGGGTTATAACGCTTAGAAGTTTGCTCGACCGCAGTAAAGTCCATGCTGACATCGACTTGAGAGGTGAAATTATCAGGACCTAAGATAGGTACCAAAATCGATTCAATCTTAGTGCGATACTCTGCTTCTTTTTGCTGTACTAGTTCAAGCTCGCGACGGGCTGTCGCAGACGCGCCATCTTGGCTGCCTGAGTTTAATAAACGGCCGTTAGAGTCAGTCACTGTCACCCGTGATGGTTCTAAACCTTGTACTGCAGAAGCAACGATATCAACGATAGCGTCGACTTCACCTTGGCCTAAACCGCCACGACGGGTATTGATAACCACAGTCGCACTTGGTTTTGAGGCATTGCGGGCAAAGACGTTTTCTTTAGGTAACGCGAGGATCACTTTTGCGCGGCTAACACTTTGTAGTTGCTCAATTGCACGGGCAAGGTTTTCTTCTTGGCTGTGCTTAAGACGGGCTTGCTCCATACGTTGGCTGACACCAAAGCCGCTGTCTTGATTCAGAAAGTCTTGACTAGCCGCAGGGCTGTCAACGCCTGCGCGGCTCAGCATCATTTTCACTTCTTGATATTTATCTTCGGGGACTTTAATCACGTCCACGTCGATTTGATACTTAACTTTATTTTTATCAAGCACATCTAATACTTGAACCATTTCCTGAGTTTCCATTTTACCCAATGGACGATACTCAGGCTCCTGTGCCCACAGCATGACAAATACGGCTAAGGCCAAACAAATCGCCAAGGCTAAAATCATAGTTACTTGACGCATCATATCGACACCGCCAAGGTTTCCCATCATTCCTGACTTATGTTCTTGCTGGACACCTTGGTCAGCTAAGTCGGAATTGGATCCGACAATCATTTCTGTGCTCACGATTCGTACCTGCTAATTGGGTTATTCACTGGCCTAGACAGGCATGCTCATTATTTCTTTATAGGCTTCGACAAGCTTATTACGCACTTGTACCGTTGCCTCGAAGGCGACGCTGGCTTTCTCACGGGCGATAACAGTATCTGACAACGAGACCGTAGTATCTCCCATTTCTAAGCGCGTCGCGAGGTTTGATGATGTTGACTGTAAACCGCTGACATTGCCGACGGCTTGCGAGAGTAACTGACCGAAGTCCGCACCACTGGTGTTATTAACTTGCTGCATGATATTTGGCTGAACGCCAAAAGACGGCGTAATTTCGCCTTGGAGTTTCTGCATTTCTTGCAGGAATGAATTTGCGCCTATTTGCATGCTGAGCTCCCAGTCGTCGAGTTCTTGACGATCAAAATACCTATAACGGGACAATGCAAAATAACGGCCAAGTTTTCAAATGGTCGTGATTGATAATAAATTGACGGGATAAGAAGAAGTTAAAACTAAGGATTCTGGATAAAATAGGCCACTTTTGCGGTGGTATATTTTAATAAATGCAGCCTCACACTCATGTTGAGGCCGCAAGATTATAACTTGAATTTAAAGACTAATTTGGCAGTTGAATGCCCATATCACGCATTCTTGCCATCTTGTATCTTAAGGTTCGGGCGCTTATCCCCAGTTTTTCAGCGACCAGTTTGCGGCTTCCTTGGCATTGATTAAGGGTTTCTAAAATAATCACATGCTCCTGCGCTTTAAGCTCTTCGCCTAAACCGTCTGGCTCGGCAGCAAATTGATCTAGGTCTTCGCCGCCTAAAATCACATCCTGCGCATCAATAATAATGTCATTGGCGGTGATCACTTGACCGGCTCTTAATATCAAAGCCCGCTGGATCACATTATCGAGTTCACGTACGTTCCCCGGCCAGCGATGACTCAATAAACGTCGACGTGCATTTTCATCCAACTCAGGCACATCAGCGACATTCAATGCCTTGGCATGCTTTACCAGTAAATGGCGCGCAAGGGGCAGAATATCCGCTGGACGTTGACTTAATGCGGGCCAAGCTAAGGGGAACACGTTGATTCGATAGTAGAGATCTTCCCTAAAGCCACCGGCGGCTACCACGGCTTTTAAGTCGCGATTGGATGTGGCAAGCACGCGCACATCGAGCTTAATGGTTTTACGGCCGCCTAAACGCTCAACTTCACGCTCTTGCAATACCCGCAATAACTTAGCTTGTAGGCCTAAATCCATCTCAGATATTTCATCTAGCAGCAAAGTGCCACCTTGAGCCTGCTCAAATTTCCCCGGACACGCTTGATAGGCACCAGTAAATGCGCCTTTTTCATAACCAAAAAGGGTGGCTTCGAGCATATTCTCAGGAATCGCTGCACAGTTAATGGCTACAAAAGCTTGATCCGCACGGCCACTGTGTTGATGAATATAACGGGCTAAGACTTCTTTACCCGAGCCGCTAGGACCTAAGATCATAACAGAGGCATCGGAAGCGGCAACCCGCTGAGCCAGTGCCAATAAAGCTAAACTCTTCTCATCGGCAACAACTGGCTGATCCACATTTTGTTTTAACGGCAAATAGCGGGAAACTTGATTGAGCAAGACTTCTGGCGCAAATGGTTTCGCTAAGTAATCGACAGCGCCCAATTTAATGGCATCCACCGCACTACCAATCGTGGCATAAGCTGTCATCAACAATACTGGCAATTTAGGATGATGTTGCTGTAGGAAGTTTAATAATCCGAACCCACCAATGCCTTGCATCTGCACATCGCTAATGACTAAATCAAATTGATGTTGTTTCAAGGCTAAAATAGCGTCTTCACCGGAGGCAACATCAATGCACTCATACTGAGCCAACATTAAGGTATCCAACAAGGCTTCACGCAATGAGGCATCATCTTCAACGAGCAATAACTTTGCTTCAGACATGGGTAATCTCCAAAGGTAATATCACCGCAGATTTAGCCCGTGGGAAGACTAAAGACACAGTGCAACCTTTATTCGGTAAGCAACTTAATTGCAGTTGTCCTCCATGATTACGCACCACGGATTGCACAACCGCTAACCCGAGCCCAGTTCCCTGCGATTTTGTCGTAAAGAAAGGTTCAAGTACCTTCTGCTGCATATTGGCATCTAAACCTTTGCCATTGTCGATGACATTCAGTAGTAACTGATCGCCCTCTTCTGCCGCTTGAATACGAATCTCAGTCGCGCCAGCTTCGATACTGTTCATGACTAAATTATTAATCGCCGAGCTTAATGCATTTGAATTGGCTAACATCGAACTGCTTGATGCATCATCAAATGACAAGTCACAACCTTGCTTCGCCGCTATCGGCTCACAATTTGCCAATACATTGTCGATAACCTCAGCCAGTGTAATCAAATCTCCGAGTTCATCCTGACGGCCTTTCGCCATCAATAGCATGTCGTTAACCTGACGCTCCAGTTCATTGAGTCTATCAACAAGCTTTTGCTGGAATTTCGCTTTAGCGGCATCGGATAACTTAGGACTCGCAAGATTAGAGGCATATAGCAAAGCGGCAGATAAAGGCGTGCGCACTTGATGTGCCAAGGTAGCAACCATTTTACCCAGTGCAGATAAGCGTTGTAGATGGGATAGATTTTTCTGTAATAATCGAGTTTCAGTCAGATCAGTTAACACAATTAATTGACCAGGCTCTGGCGTGAGTGGCGTAATGGCTAATTTAACGCGGCGGCCATTACGCAGTGACACTTCGTGGCCATCATCATCCTGTGGCGCAAAGGCACTGTGGATCACATCAATCCAGCGAACGCCACACAAGGAGCGCTCAAGTAATTCAACTGCAACCGGATTGGCATCCGTGACTATACCGTCGCCATTGATAATCACCACGCCGGATGGCATAGCCTGTAAAATATGCTCCATTCGATTGGACATATTAGCGGCCTCACGCAGTTGGTTCCATTGTTTGCTAGTGTGCTTGAATGACTCAATTTGCGCTAGTGGGTTGGCTGACATAGTCACTCCGTCAAAAAATTGCTTATGACGGAGTGACTGCAGTATCTATGCCAAATTAGAAATTGAACTTTAGAGGTTAAAACTACTTATATAACAATAAAATAGAAAACTAATCTTTGGTCATTCCGTACTTACGCATTTTTTCTACTAGCGTTGTACGACGTATTCCGAGCATCTCAGCCGCGCGAGCAACAACGTTATCTTGCAGCTCTAGCGCCTGACGTATCATGTCGATTTCCAGTTCTGCTAATAAATCCTTAAGGTTCACGCCTTCAGGTGGTAGCTCACTAGGGAAACGCGTCTCAGGGATTTCAACCGGCTCTTCATCACTAAAGATAGAAGCCAAAGCATCACGTTCCTGTTGCTCTTCGCTCATCTCAACACAATATTCGGGCACATCGATATGGCGATACTTAACGGGTAAGTCGTTAACATCAACCAATCCACCCGGATATAAAATGGTGAGGCGTTCGACTAAATTAGACAGCTCACGCACGTTACCCGACCAAGCATGCTCTTTTAACGACTCAATCGCACGCTGCGTAAAGCGCACCTTGCCACGGCCTTCGTTATAGACTCGGCTAACCAACTCTTGTAATAGCAAAGGCACATCGTCCTTGCGATCACATAGCGCAGGCATTTCAATCGGGAATACGTTTAGGCGGTAATAGAGATCCTCGCGGAACTCATTCACGCTGATCATGGTTTCTAAATCTCTATGTGTCGCTGCTACAACGCGTACATCGGCATTGATGGTCTTAGTGCCGCCAACACGCTCAAATACCCGTTCTTGCAGTACACGAAGTAATTTAACTTGCATCTGCAATGGCATGTCACCAATTTCATCGAGAAATAGTGTGCCACCTTCCGCCAATTCGAAACGGCCCTTACGAGAACAAATTGCCCCAGTAAATGATCCCTTCTCATGACCAAAAAGTTCACTCTCTAACAACTCTGGCGGTATAGCACCACAGTTAACAGGAATAAAAGGGCCATCACGGCGCTCAGACAAATAATGGATATTACGGGCGACCACTTCTTTACCGGTACCGGATTGGCCCAGTACTAGTACAGTCGCCTCAGATGTCGCCACTTGATTAATCAAGTGTCTTACATTGGCAATACCATCACTGCGCCCAACCAAGCTTCGGAATAACTTAGTTTGATTTGCACTTGTGGGGACTTGAGGGCGCTTAACTTGGCCAAATACTTGGCAGAAGTGTAATAATTCGGTGAGTTGAGGATAGGTTAAAGGTTCCTCAATATTTCCAAGAATGTTAGACACTTGCAGATCGTCAACGTTGCCAAGCAACAGCATAGGTTGCCATGGATGTTGACCCGCAATGTTTTTAAGCGCATCAGCATCCATAACATCAGTTAGGATAACTAAAGCTCGAAAACGAGTATCTTGGAGGCTAGCACTTAATTTTTCGGCGTCAATTTGTGCAATTTGCTCACCTAAAAAATCAAAAATGCAACACAGGCGATTTAATCGCTCTGATGGGGGGCCGATAAGTAAAATTCGTTGATCTGTTTGCATCATTCAGTAGGCCGTAAAGCTCTAATATGTATTAATTCGCATTAATTATTTATGATTAGTTGCTGTAAAAGCTTAACAAATTCAATGTAACAATCTGTGCCACCATCACTACTGTGGTGAATATTGTATTATCAGCAGACGAGAAGCAAGCCTCAGATGAGGTTTATGCCAAACTGAATTGATTTTAGTTCATTTATGCCATGATTCTAGTTAAAAACGTCAAACATTTGACTTTAAGCCAAAAAAAAGACGCAACCAGTGCGTCTTTATTCTAATCAAAAAATTATTATATTAACCAGCTTCTGAATGTGCCGATATATTATGTTTATCAGCAGGAATTGCATCCCAACCTTCTTTGATGGTACGTAAAACCTCACATACATCATCAATGGCTTTCACATCATTATTGAGATTGGCTTCGGTAATTTTGCGAAGCATGAAATCATAGAGATCACTCAGATTTTTAGCTATTTGTCCACCAGCATCCATATTCAAGCTATTCTGCAAACCGATAATAATACTGACCGCTTTACCTATATATACTCCTTTGTTCACCAGCTCATTTTGTTCCATGGCATAACGCGCTTGAGCAAGACGCTGTAACGCGCCAGCAAACATGAGCTGGATAATACGATGAGGTGAAGCCACAGTAATTTCACTATCTAATGAAACCTTACGATATGATTGCAAGGAACCTCGCATAAATACCTACCTATTTGCATCAATTGTCTGATAAACATTAATTTTTCGTTGATTCTTACTAGTGAGAACGAGTAAATTTTTTCGTTCCGTCATAATTTCTTGGGCAAGCAAACACAACTGATTAGTCAGCTCCAACTGCTGTTGCAGAAATTTTTCATCTAACGTCACGTCTCCCTTCAGTAAATTATCCACTAAAAATTGACGTTCACTCACCAAAGCCTGCAAATTTAATACCAAAACATCTGTTAATTCATTTTCAGCAGGAATTTTTTTCAAATTCAAGAGTACATCACTAATTTGTTGATTCAACTCTTGTAGTTGCATCATAATCTCCAGCTTAAAAACATAAAAAACAATTTTTAACTACGTGACACAGCACCTGGTAGTGAATTCAATCTATCTGCTAGTCCAGCACTCTGCTGGTTTAATTGGCCTACCACTAGATCCATCGCATTAAACTGCTTTGTTAATCTTGCTTGCAATAAGCTCATTTTTCGGGCAAAAGCTTCTCGTTGTTCGGTAAGTCTTTGTTGATCTTTGGTATAGGCATTTTTACGTGTATCAATTAGTCCACCAACTTTTGCATATTCTTTTGTCAACTCAGTGAAGCGGTTAGCCAAACCAGTAGTTGGACTTGCAAACAAAGCCTCTACGCTCTCCATATCATCTTTTAGTACACTATCTAACTTGGTATCATCAACCGACATTTTTCCATATCTGTCAATTTTAATTCCAACATCATACAATCCAACACTACCGTTTGATGTAACAACACGTCCACTCGCCATATTACGTAACTGTGACTCGAGGGAGCGAATCATTGAGTCACCTTGAAGCGCTGCAGCTTTCTTGCTCTCAGCATCATAAGAAGATAACTTGTCTATACTGCTTACTAAGGCGTTATATGCAGTTACAAATCCATTCACATTTTCTTTTACTGCATCAGTATCCTGTTCAATTTTTAATATTGAAGTCTTGCTGACATCAGCATCTGTCAACGTTAAGCTAACGCCACTTATCGCAGTCTCCACTTTATTGGATTGAGAGGTGACTTTTTGATTATCTACATAAATAACTGCATTAGTAGCCGGATTTAATTCAGTTAAATTTACACCTCCAAACATATCGTTAAGGCCAGTACCACTGGTATCGTTAGCCGTTACCATAATCTGATTATCAGTACCCGAATTATCTGAACTAAACACCAACTGCGCACCAGCATCACTAGTAATAACTGTCGCAGTTATACCTGAATTATCCGTGGCATCATTAACTTTTTGAGCAATAGTAGCAATAGTATCATCTGGGTCAATAGCAACAGTAAAACCATTTCCATTTACTGAAAAATCTAAGCTCCCCTCTCCAACAGGGATATTTGCATCCGCAATATGCAGCCCCCCAACCTTATGTGCAGAAGCAAGTTGTTCTACTTGGATATTATAACTTCCTGATTGAGCAGATTTAGTGGCTACAGCACTAAAATAACTGCTTTCTCCAGTAGTGACTTTTCGTTGATTAAGTACATCGCCTGACTGAAGTTTTTTTAATGCATCTTGAAAAGTCGAAAGAGCACTTTTCAATGTGCCCATCGCTGATAATTTTGCACTAATGGTATCCTCAGTCTTGTTAAACATGGCTTCCTTAGGAGCTTGTTCAGCTTCAACTAACACCTTAACTATATTGCCAAGGTCTAAGCCTGAGCCAATTCCCATCGCAGTTAATGCCATATCAACCTCTACTATATCTGTTTACAATAAACCATTTTGACTATGCCTCTGTTTTCATAAGAAAACCTGTGACTTCAGATAATTTCTCCGCCAACTTTAACGCTTCTTCACTTGGGATCTGACGGATCACGTCTCCAGAATCAATATCCATCACACTAACAACATTCACTCCTGAATTATCATCAACTTTAAACGCTAACCCCTTTCGCATCAATGACATCATATCTGATAACCCAGTTGCAACTTGTTCAAGTTTTTCCTGCGAAACCGTTTTCTCTGCAGCTAATGATTTGTCAACCTCTTGAACGGGGAAAATGGCCGGCTTGTTTTCGGTTTCAACGCCTCGTAACGGTGGCTTCAATGGCACACTACTTACATCAATTCTAGCAGCTGCTGTGTCTGAACTAGCTAAATTAATATCCATAGCCCAACATCTCCTCAAACGACCCACTTTATCGGCCATCTCGTTAATCTTAAATTTGCGTTAAAAATTAAGCACAAGACTTTATCGACGAACGTTTACAGAACAAAGGGAGATCCGTTCCCGAACCTCCCCCAAGCACTTCAATGTTACAACTAAGAAAGGTTACAGTAGCGATAACGCTACCTGCGGCAACTGATTCGCCTGTGCCAACATAGCGGAGCCCGTTTGTTGAAGCACCTGATTCTTGGTCATTGCAGATGTTTCTTTAGCAAAGTCCACATCTACAATACGACTTTTCGCATCGGCAACGTTAGCCTGAGTATTCGCGCTGTTGCTGATGTTATGTGCGAGACGATTTTGAATCGCACCTAATTTTGAGCGTTGTGTATCAATTTTAGCTATAGCAGCATCGATTTGTGTTACTGCAGCAGAAGCCACGCCGTCACTACCTACACTTAAAGCGTCGACACTTAATGCAACCGCTCCAGTGCCGCTGATAGTGATTGAAATAGTTTCGCCTTCCTGATGACCGACTTGGAAATTTTTACTACTGAAGCTACTGTCTAATAGCTTAGTGTCACCAAAGGCCGTGGTCGTTGAGATCGCCGTGATTTCGAGAGCTAACTGGTCAATTTCAGCCTGTAACGCAGTTTTATCACTCGCAGAATTCGCACCGTTTGTTGCTTGTACGGCTAGGTCTCGCATGCGTTGAAGCATGTTAGTCTGTTCCTGCATCGCACCTTCCGCGATTTGAGCAACAGAGATCCCATCGTTAGCGTTACGCATCCCAACTTCGAGACCCCGTACTTGGCTATTCAAACGGTTCGAGATAGCCAAACCTGCTGCATCGTCTTTAGCACTGTTGATACGCAGACCGGAAGATAAACGCTCCATTGAAGTAGCTAACGCGCCACTTGACGAATTCAAATTTTTCTGAGCTTTTAATGATGTGACGTTAGTGTTGACGGTAATGGCCATGATGCGATTCCTCTTTATTCCTGGCTAAATCTACTTACCTGCCTCGTTAAGCCAGGCCAGTCTTATTGGTTACTATCTATATAACGGCCACACTTTTTTTATCTTTAGAATAATTTTCGAATAAATTAAATTTTAAACACAACGCATTAATTTTAAATAGAATTTAAACGAAGCAGAATAAACAGTGATGTATCTAGTTTCCAATTAAAATCTTCCAAGCGCGATGAACTACAAACTGTACGTACACAGTTCCTTCTTCGTAAATACTATTTAAATGCACACATGAACATTCAAAATGATATTTTATCAAAATAACCTTGACCAACTATCGACATAACAAGTAACTTCTACGCCTCTGTTTTCATAAGAAAACCTGTGACTTCAGATAATTTCTCCGCCAACTTTAACGCTTCTTCACTTGGGATCTGACGGATCACGTCTCCAGAATCAATATCAATCACACTAACAACATTCACTCCTGAATTATCATCAACTTTAAACGCTAACCCCTTTCGCATCAATGACATCATATCGGATAACCCAGTTGCAACTTGTTCAAGTTTTTCCTGCGAAACCGTTTTTTCTGCAGCTGATGATTTGTCAACCTCTTGAACGGGGGCAATGGCCGGCTTGTTTTCGGTTTCAACGCCTCGTAACGATGACTTCAATGGGGCACCACCAACATCAACTCTAGCAGCTGCTGTGCCTGAACTTGCTAAATTAATATCCATAGCCCTGCATCTCCTCAAGCGACCTATTTTATAACTATCTCGTTAATCTAAAATTTGCGTTAAAAACTAAGCACAAGAATTTATCAACGAACGTTTATAGAAAAAGGGAGATCCGTTCCCGAACCTCCCCCTAAACACTTAAATGTTACAACTAAGAAAAGTTACAACAGCGATAACGCTACCTGTGGCAACTGATTCGCCTGTGCCAACATAGCGGAACCCGTTTGTTGGAGCACCTGATTCTTGGTCATTGCAGATGTTTCTTTAGCAAAGTCCACATCTACGATACGACTTTTCGCATCGGCAACGTTAGCCTGAGTATTCGCGCTGTTGCTAATGTTATGTGCGAGACGATTTTGAGTCGCACCTAATTTTGAACGTTGGGTATCAATCCTAGAAATCGCTGTGTCAATACTCGCAACAGCATCTGATGCGCTCCCGTCAGTAGCAACACCTAGAGCGTCTACACTTAACGCGCCAGCACCCGTACCGCTGATAGTGATTGAAATAGTTTCGCCTTCCTGATGACCGACTTGGAAATTTTTACTACTGAAGCTACTGTCTAATAGCTTAGTGTCACCAAAGGCCGTGGTCGTTGAGATCGCCGTGATTTCGAGAGCTAACTGGTCAATTTCAGCCTGTAACGCAGTTTTATCACTCGCAGAATTCGCACCGTTTGTTGCTTGTACGGCTAGGTCTCGCATGCGTTGAAGCATGTTAGTCTGTTCCTGCATCGCACCTTCCGCGATTTGAGCAACAGAGATCCCATCGTTAGCGTTACGCATCCCAACTTCGAGACCCCGTACTTGGCTATTCAAACGGTTCGAGATAGCCAAACCTGCTGCATCGTCTTTAGCACTGTTGATACGCAGACCGGAAGATAAACGCTCCATTGAAGTAGCTAACGCGCCACTTGACGAATTCAAATTTTTCTGAGCTTTTAATGATGTGACGTTAGTGTTGACGGTAATGGCCATGATGCGATTCCTCTTTATTCCTGGCTAAATCTACTTACCTGCCTCGTTAAGCCAGGCCAGTCTTATTGGTTACTATCTATATAACGGCCACACTTTTTTTATCTTTAGATAATTTTTTAAATACATTTAAATTTAATTTTAAGTAGTTATTTTTAAATGAAATTTAATCTATCCCAAAAGAGAGTATAAAAGATCTGTGTAAGTGGCATTCTATCCATGTATTTGAAAGGAATAAAGAATGCCAGTATCAGACCAGCTTATCGATCAGTTATTGGCTAATTATAAATCCCCTGAAGACCTGTTTGGTGAGCAAGGTATCCTTAAGCAGTTGACTAAAAAGCTTGCTGAGCGTGCTCTTGAAGCAGAGATGGAGCAGCATCTTGGCTATGCCAAACATGATGCGACCGGCAAAAATACTGGCAACTCTCGTAATGGTGAAAGTCGTAAATCAGTACGCACTATTTACGGCGACATTGAGCTTGAAACGCCGCGTGACCGTAATGGCAGCTTCGAACCTCAATTAGTCAAAAAGCACCAAACCCAACTTACCGATGAAATGGAGCGTAAAATCATTGGCTTATTTTCATTAGGCTCCAGCTATCAAGATATTCGCGCGCATATCGAAGACATGTACGGCATGTCGGTGTCTAACGGCACGGTGAACGCCATTACTGATAAGTTATTACCTGAGCTTCAAGCATGGCGGGAACGCGAACAAGAACCGCTTTACCCCGTCATATGGCGTTGTTGATTAAATCATTTCATAGAACGTAATCGTTCCAATACTTCTGGTCGATTAAGCAACTTGCCCATTGTAATCACGTAAACTTAGCATTGGACTATTCAACTGTTTATATCGGCCCATGGCGGTCTCTGCTAGAGAGCGCTGGTGATAGCCGTTATCGATTTTCCATTGTTTCAGCTGACCCGCTTTCAGTGCTTCTACGGCTTCATTGCGTGGATACCCTTTTTCCCATAACCCCGCATTTGAGCGGGGTGGGATGGTAGCTTTGCAGCCTTTACGTAGCAGTAATTGATAACAACCCTTTGTATCATAAGCCCCATCTGCCGATACCTGCGCTATCTTTCGCCGTAAAGGATTGAGCAAGGTCGGCAGTACTTCATTATCGCCTACTGACACAAGGCTGACTTCAGCGGCAACGACTTCGTGAGTGCTTGCATCTATGGCTAAGTGCAACTTGCGCCATGTGCGGCGTTTTTCGCTGCCATGCTTGCGCGTTTTCCATTCGCCTTCACCAAACACTTTCAGGCCCGTGGCATCGACAACCACATGCGCTATCGGTCCGCGACTGGGGTTGCGGTACTTGATATTGACTGTCTTAGCGCGTTTACTGATAGAAGTGTAATCGGGGGATTTAAGTGGCACGCTCATCAACGTAAACAAAGAGTTGAGAAAGCCTTCTAGCGCACGCAACGATAAATTAAAGATGCCTTTGACCATCAACGCGGTTTCAATCGCCACATCACTATAGCTAAACTCGCGTCCACGCCCGCCATGATGCTCATGTCAGTACCACGCGTTTTCATCCACCCAGAAGGTGAGCGAACCACGGTTCACTAACGCTTGGTTGTATTGCTTCCAATTAACGATTTTACGTATTGATTTGCCCATGTTACCGTCCTGAAAGTGAGTCAGGAGATCTGATCACGGCAACGCCAATTAGTTCACTGATTTGTTCAACAACGCCCCGTCATATGGCTCGATGCCATTCACTATAAAATCAAAGAGAATGGCCGCTTTACCAGCAACGCGGTTTACATTATTTTGGCGCTTAATGTCGAAGGTAAAAAAGAGCTGTTAGGCTTATATCTGTCTGATAATGAAGGCGCTCACCATTGGTTAAGCGTGCTAACCGACCTGTATAATCGTGGCGTTAAAGACATCCTCATCGCCTGTGTGGATGGCCTTAAAGGCTTTCCTGAAGCGATTGAAACCATTTACCCGCAGACGGAAGTGCAGTTGTGTGTTATCCACCAAATTCGCAACTCGATGAAGTATGTTGCTTCAAAGCATCAAAAGGCCTTCATGGCGGATTTAAATTGCGTTTATAAGGCTGCCACCTTGAATGCGGCCGAGATGGCACTGGATGAGCTCGAGACAAAATGGGGCGATAAATACCCCGTGGTGATTAAATCATGGCGTAACAAATGGGCGCTACTATCGGTTTATTTCAAATACCCTGACTACGTTCGCACCGCTATCTACAC
This sequence comes from Shewanella sp. DAU305, assembly GCF_026802235.1. Taxonomy (NCBI): domain Bacteria; kingdom Pseudomonadati; phylum Pseudomonadota; class Gammaproteobacteria; order Alteromonadales; family Shewanellaceae; genus Shewanella; species Shewanella sp. DAU305. Next base: position 2,046,900 of record NZ_CP113808.1, on the reverse strand, counting down.
CACCAATGCGGTTGAAGCGGTACATCGACAATTCAGGAAATTGACCAAAACGAAGGGCGGTTTTGCTAACGAAACAGTTTACTCAAGCTGCTTTACGCGGGTATATTGAAGGCCTCTGAGCGCTGGACTCACCCCATCCAAAACTGGAATTTGACGCTATCACAGCTCTCAATCCATTTTGAGGGGCGCTTAGAAAACCATATCGCTCTGTGAAATTAACCTGACACAGAATTATGAACAGCCTCACGGCCAGGGCAAGATCATGAATGTTTATTGACCAATTCCCCCATCTGATTGACCTGCAGCTCGGACTGTGATCTTATGCTCTCTTTTTGGGAGTACCAGCATGGTTATTGACAGCATCAAAACACATTTCAGTATCATCCAAGACAATCGGCAGAGTGCCAAGATCGACTATCCATTATTTGATGTTCTGTTTGGTGCACTCTGTGCCGTCATTGCGGGGGCTCGTGGTTGGACGGACATTCGTGAATACGTTCTGGGTCACCATGAATGGTTTCGTCGTCACCAGTTATTTGAAAAAGGTGTCCCGGTCGATGACACCTTCGCACGCCTTATCGCCACCATTGGACCACAGGCCTTTCGGCAATGTTTTCTCGATTGGATGCAGGCGGTGTAACGCCTGATCGCCATTGATGGTAAAACCCTGCGGGGTTCTTACAACCTAGATGAGGCTTTGTTTTCTAAATCGAGTCAGCGAACAAAACTCTCATCATTATTCAAATATCAAGCTACGTAGTGGGTTTCAGGCATACCTAGCCCAGTAAGCTTGTTCAAAGCGCTAATCATCGCGTAAGTTTCTCCCACCTGAGCGTTATAATTCCGCATGCTCAACGTGCCTCCTAGCAGTTGTTTTATCCTGTACATGGCGGTTTCTGAGATTGAACGGCGATGATAACCATACCGTTTTTTCCATTGCTTATTTGAGCCATGAAGCTGTTGCCAACTGACGGCTAAGTTTCGTGGATGCCCTTGTTCCCATTGCGCAGCACCTTCCCTAGGTGGAATGAGCACTAAAGCGCGTTTTCGACGAACGGCTTCGTGACAGGCTTTCGTGTCGTAAGCACCATCACCCGAGTTATTGCGGATTTTTCGATGGGTTTGCTTAAGTAAATTGGGCATCACTTCAGCGTCTGTGACACCTGATAAACTGAGTTCTGCGGCAATAATTTCATGGCTATGTGTATCTACGGCAATATGCAGTTTACGCCACACTCGGCGCTTTCCATCTGTACCATGTTTCTTCACTTTCCACTCACCTTCGCCATAGACCTTCAAGCCTGTCGAGTCGATAGCTAAGTGCTCAATGGCGCCGCGAGTCTTGGTTTTAAAAGCAATATTGACCGTTTTCGCGCGTTTACTGATGCAGGTGTAATGCGGGCAAGATAATGGGATGTCACCCAGTTTAAACACCGAATTGATAAAGCCCTGTAAGGCTCTCAGTGGCATAGAGAAAATACGCTTAACCATCAGCGCAGTGGTAATGGCTAAGTCGCTAAACACTTGAGGGCGACCTTTCTTGGGCTGCTCGACTTTGGCTTTCCACTTAGCAATTGCATCCTCATCAATCCAGAAGGTAAGTGAACCGCGGTTGATTAAGGCTTGGTTGTATTGCTTCCTGTTGGTTGTTTTATAGCGAGGTTTTGACATGGCTGATGGGTAAGTTGATAGGCGATGCCGATCAGATCTGCGGCTACGGTTTTAGTTCAACCTATTTAGGAAACAAAGCCCCGAGATGATCGCTACAGCACGATTCACATGATCAGCGCCTATGCATCGACAAATCAGATGGTGTTGGGACAACTGAAAACCAACGACAAAAGCAACGAGATCACTGCCATCCCTGAGCTGATCCAAATGCTGGATCTTCGGGGCGCTCTCGTCACCATTGATGCGATGGCCTGTCAAACCAAAATCGCCAAAGCCATCGTCCAGCAAGGTGACGACTATCTATTGGCGGTAAAAGGCAATCAGGAACGGTTGGCCAAGGCGGTACGAGCCGCCTTTAGCTCACATAGGCAAGCTGCCGTAGACATGGACCAATGGCAAACCGAAAAGCATCACGGTCGAGTAGAATCCCGGACATGTCACGTACTCAGTGCAGAGCAACTGGAAGGTAACTTTTCTAGTTGGACTGGGCTATCTAGCATCGTCATGGTGGAAAATTTCCGAGCCGAAAAAGGCAAAAAACCGACGCTGGAGTACCGATATTACATCAGTTCCAAAGCGCTAACGGCTGAGGAAACCAGTCAAGCGGTCCGGGCACATTGGGGGATCGAGGCAATTTATTGGATCCTTGATGTAACATTTGGCGAAGATACCTGCCAAATTTATCGGGAGAATGCGGCAGAAAATGTCGCTTGTTTACGTCATATGTCACTGAACATGCTACGAGCAGAGTCTACCCAAATCAGCATACCGATGAAGCAGAAGCGCTGCATGATGAATACAGGGTTTCTGGAGAGCGTCCTCTTGGCTGGATTTGCATCAGTGGTGAATTAATGCACACTCATGCGGACGCCCTGGCCTCACGGCGTTCGTGTATCATTAAGATAAACAGCCACTTACACAAAAGATTTTATAGTCTCTTAATTTTGTTATCTCTACAAAGCCATTTTCAATCTTTTTATCCTGGCAGAGTTTTCGCCAAGCATTTTTCTATGCATCTGTTTTCACTAGAAAACCTGTGACTTCTGATAACTTCTCAGACAATTCTAATGCTTCTTCACTTGGGATCTGACGGATCACGTCTCCAGAATCAATATCCATCACACTAACAACATTAACTCCTGAATTATCATCAACTTTAAAAACTAGACCTTTTCGCATCAATGACATCATATCAGATAACTCGCTAGCAACTTGCTCAAGTTTTTCCTGCGAAACCGTTTTTTCAGCAACTGTCGACGTATCAACCTGTTCAACGGGCTCAATGAACGACTTATTTTCAGTTTCAACACCTTGCAATGATGGCTTCAATGCTGGTGCACCACCTGTATCAAGTCTAGTACCTGCTGTGGACGAACTTATTAAATTAATATCCATAGCCCTATATCTCCTCAAGAGACCCATTTTATCAACTATCTCGTTTACCTTAATTTTACGTATCAAAACGAACGAAAAATCAATCAACGAACATTAATAGAACAAAGGGAGGCACGTTCCCGAACCTCCCCTAAGCACTTCAATGTTACAACTAAGACAGGTTACAGTAGCGATAACGCTACCTGTGGCAACTGATTCGCCTGTGCCAACATAGCGGAACCCGTTTGTTGGAGCACCTGATTCTTGGTCATTGCAGATGTTTCTTTAGCAAAGTCCACATCTACGATACGACTTTTCGCATCTGCAACGTTAGCTTGGGTATTCGCGCTGTTACTAATATTATGCGCAAGGCGATTTTGAGTCGCACCTAACTTCGCCCGCTGAGTATCAATGCTAGATAACGCTGCATCAATTGCGGTTATCGAGGTTGATGCTGCAGCATCATTAGACACAACTAACGCACTAACACCCAAAGTAGCAGCATCTGTACTAGCTATTGTTATTGAGATTGTTTCGCCTTCCTGATGACCTACTTGGAAGTTTTTAGAAGCAAACCCGCCACTCAACAATTTAGTATCACCAAAAGCTGTTGTCTGAGAAATAGCTGTAATTTCGGAGGCTAACTGATCAATTTCAGCTTGAAGAGCATCTTTATCACTGGTGGAATTAGCCCCGTTAGTTGCTTGTACGGCTAAGTCTCGCATGCGTTGAAGCATGTTAGTCTGCTCTTGCATCGCACCTTCCGCGATTTGAGCAACAGAGATCCCATCGTTAGCGTTACGCATCCCAACTTCGAGACCCCGTACTTGGCTATTCAAACGGTTCGAAATTGCCAAACCTGCAGCGTCGTCTTTTGCACTGTTGATACGCAAACCAGAAGATAAACGCTCCATTGAAGTAGCTAACGCGCCACTTGACGAATTCAAATTTTTCTGAGCTTTTAATGATGTGACGTTAGTATTGACTGTAATGGCCATGATGCGATTCCTCTTTATTCCTGGCTAAATCTACTTACCTGCCTCGTTAAGCCAGGCCGGTCTTATTGGTTACAGTTTATATAACGGCCACTATTATTTTATCTTTAGAATTTTTTTATCTTTTTACATAAAATTAATTGCGAACTAATAAAAAGGCTTGCCTGCATATCAATTAGCTTATCTTTCGACATAACTAATGTGCAGGCAACAACATTTATCCACAATCAGTGGTAAGCTTTATTAACCAAGTAGAGATAATGCTACCTGGGGAAGCTGATTAGCCTGTGCTAACATGCTCGAACCCGTTTGTTGTAACACTTGGTTCTTAGTCATCGTGGCAGTTTCTTTCGCAAAATCAACGTCCACAATACGCGATTTTGCATCAGCCACGTTAGCCTGAGTATTAGCACTGTTACTAATATTATGAGCTAAGCGATTTTGTACGGCACCTAACTTAGCCCGTTGAGTATCAATACTAGTTAATGCTGAATCAATTGCAGCTATCGCGGTTGATGCTGCGCCATCATTAGACACAACTAAAGCATTAACACCTAAAGTAGTAGCATCTGTAGCTGTTATCGTTATTGATATTGTTTCTCCCTCTTGATGGCCTACTTGGAAATTTTTGGCGGTAAATCCACCACTCAATAATTTAGTATCACCAAACGCTGTAGAGTTAGAAATCGCCGTAATTTCTGAGGTCAACTGATCAATCTCAGCTTGTAGTGCATCTTTATCACTGGTGGAGTTTGCACCGTTAACTGATTGTACTGCTAGGTCACGCATACGCTGCAGCATATTTGTTTGCTCTTGCATAGCACCTTCAGCTACCTGTGCAACTGAAATACCATCATTGGCGTTACGCATACCAACTTCCAAACCACGAACTTGCGAGTTCAACCGGTTAGAAATAGCTAAACCTGCCGCGTCATCTTTCGCACTGTTAATACGAAGACCGCTGGACAAGCGTTCCATTGATGTTGCTAAGGCACCACTTGACGTATTCAAGTTTTTCTGTGCTTTTAAGGATGTTACGTTAGTATTAACGGTAATAGCCATGTTGAGTTCCTCTTCCTAGTTATACTGCCAAGGCTTGGAGCTTGGCTAAAATTGTTAACAAATTATCTTACAGATCTTGGGTATGGTGCTTTCTGTTAAATAAAGTCAAACAGGGAAACAGAACCCACTTTACTAAACACGCTAGAGACTGCGTTCAATGCAAGCTGTTGCTTTTCAAATTCCGTAATCGCTGATGCATAATCGAGATCTTCCAAGAGTGATAGTGCTGAAGTGTTCACCACTTTCTCCTCGGTATGTGTCTCTGTGTAACTTTCGACAACTTTCAGATTATTTCCCGCCACACTTCTGGCAGAACTAATTTGATTGACGCCACTATCGATGTTATCCAATATCTGTGCCAACTGAGCTCGTCCCTGGGGTGTGTTAGCCGAATTAGGGGCTTCAATTAGTGCTATCGCACTGCTGATCGTATCGAAAATACTGACCTCGGCCTGGGGTTCCATAGTGAAACTATCGCCAGCGCTGGGTTTTCCATCAATTTTAACGTCTATACCATTAAAACTAACGGGATTGGTCGCATCAAAATTAGCGACGTTTGCGACAGGATTATTGGCAGAATCGAGCACTTGTAAATTCGTGCCACCAGCGCCATTATCTGTAAAGTTAAACGTATATGTATCAGCCACATAAGTTGCAGCGTCAGCAATTTTTGCCGTTTTAACGCTAAACTCACCCTGCTGGCTGGCCAAATAATTGACGCTATAATCACCAAATCCATTGGGTGCTTTCATAAACGCGCTATCGCCAGGGATGTTTGTCCCCATAGCCACACCCGTTTGCACTAAACTATTTCTGACGCCAGAATCACCGCTATACACAATTTTAGGCGGCGTCGAGTTATCAAAAGCAAAAGGCTCTTTATCGGTACTGAAACCGGAGAACATATAATTGCCAGATTCATCCTTACTATTCGCAATAGAAAGCAACTCTTCCAAGCTGCCTTTCATCTCATCGGCAATCATTTGCCGCTCAGTTCCAGATAGTGTGCCGTTTATCGCGCGCACAACTTGCTCACGCATCGAGCCAGTTAGATCTTCAGCGCTACCGAGTTTGCTTTCAGTCACAGCAAGACGATTCGTCGCATAATCAATGTTCTTCATAAACTGATCGACGAGTGCATTTTTCTGATTCAGATTATCGATACCCTGTGACGCCACAGGATCATCACCGGCAGTATTGACTTTCTTACCGCTGCTCAGTTGTTCAAGAATTTTGCTGGTCGCAGTTTGCTTTTGCAGCACACTGGTAATGCTTTGATTAAAGATCTGCGCGGATGATAATCGCATAGTTAAATCTCCTAACGCACTGAGGATAATAAGGTGTCAAAAATCTGCTGTGCGGTCGTCATGATCCGCGCAGAGGCTTGATAAGCTTGTTGAAAACGCATTAAATTTGCTGCTTCTTCATCTAAGTTCACGCCCGACTCACTCTCTACTCGCGCATAAGCTTGCTGATACACGGCCTCTGCCGAACCTGTACGCACTTCGGCCGCTTTCGTTTTACTGCCGATGTCTAACTTAGTGTTCTCGAACACATCCGCTAAGGTCGATTTGCCATTATTCATCACTTTACTTTCGCTCACTTTAGCCATAGCAACAGCATTGGAGTTATCGCCCTCGGCAAAGGATAAATCGAAGGTAAATCTGTCATTGCCTGCAGCCGCTTTGCTATCCACTTCAAAGGTAAAGCCAAAAGCGCTGATACTCGGTGGGGTATAAGTTGTAGCAGCCCCAAGTGATGTTCCTGCGGCATCGAATGCTTCATAGGTTGGAGGTACTGCAGTAGTGTCGAGCTTTATCGTCAATTCACTGCCCGTCACAGGGAAATTTGCGACATTGCGATTGCCAATTTGAGTCAACTTAACTTGAGTATTACCCGAGTTAGCGGCATCAGCGGTAATCTTTGGGGATGCGGCGGCAATGCCTTTAGGGTCTTTCATGACCACTTCAATGCCATTTGAGGCGCCCGCTGTTGGGCGAATGGCAAAACGATCCCCCGACGACATTGCGCCTGCTTTTATGTCAATTGAAAATCCAGCACCACCCGATAACGTCGAGCCCGTTAACGTCAGCGGTGTTATCCCCCCCGTTTCTGTATCTCTCAATTCATAAGTGGCAGGCACAGTACTGACACATGACAGCTCGTAGGCACCGCCAGTTAATAGACTGGTGTCATCTATGGTAACGCCTAACGTTGCATTGCCCGCATTATCAGAAAAACCTGCTACACGACCCAAGGACATCATAGGATCGTTGATATCTTTGAAGATATTGGCGCCGACTTGCCCATTGAGGTCAATGCCTTGCGCTTGCATTTTGTTGAAGTTATCAGCCACGCCCAAAGCTAATTGGTCAAGCTCATGACCCGCGGGAATTAACGTCTGGTCACGATAATCAAACATGGCTCCTAGCTGACCACCCAGTTTACTTGGGTCAACAGTAACGCTTTGCGAGCCAATACTTGAGTTAAGCTGTAACTCTTTGGGAAATGGGTTACCCGCTTGAGTGCCCATACTCATGGCAATCTCACCGGAAACCAACATCACAGAGCCACCGAGCATAATACTCTTGGCGCCATTTTCTTGCGGGATAACATTCACTTGGGCGTACTGACTCAACTCTTGAACGAGTGCATCTTGCTTATCGAGCAGCTGCGCATCTTGATTCGGCGACTTCATCAACTCTAGGTTTAAGTTGGCCAGCTCAGTACCTATCTCATTAATACGCTTGGTCATGCCAGTTATCTGATCATTCGTCTGATCGAGCTGGCCATTCAAATAAGACTGCATCTGATTCAGGCTGCTCGCGACTTGCTGCGCATTCGTTAAGGTCGAGCTGCGGATACCCAAATCTGCAGGTAAGTCCGCTACGCTATTCATACCTGCAAACAGGTCATTTAAGCTTTGTGGCACAACTTTGCCTATTTGTGAAAATAGCTGATCGAGTTCACTCAATTTACCGTAGCTGGCTTCGGCGGCACTGAGCGTTGTTTGGCCAATCCGCAACTCTCTTGCGGCATAGTCATTGTAGATTCGCTTAACGTCATTAACGTAAGTTCCTGTGCCATAAAAGCTATTGCCTAAACGCTGTGATTCTAGAGTCGACTGAGTTGCCACTTGTCTGTGATAACCCGCGGTATTGGCGTTAGCAATGTTATTACTGGTGACACCCAGTTGCGACTGGGAGGCAAGCACCCCAGTTCGCGCAATATTCAGCAGATCAACGGCCATTAGTTGACACTCCTATGAACAAACAGGGTTGTAAGGTTCATCATTTGTCTTCTCCTGGCAGAATTGATTTCAGCTCTTCACTGATGGACTGCATCACTTTAATGACTTTTTCAGCATATCTAGGATCTGTGGCATAACCCGCATCCTGCAAAGCTCGAATAAACTGAGTTGGGGACGCCGCCACTTTCTTCGCATCTTGATAACGATCGCCTTCTGCAATGAAGGACACAAAATCGTTGAAGCTATGCTCAAAGTCACTGTAAACACGGAAGTCGGCTTTTTGCTGCACTGCCACACCGTGTTCGAATTCTAAGGTGCTGACGTTCGCCTTATCGCCCTGCCAACGGCGATCAGCTTTAATATTGAATAGGTTATGACTTGGCGCGCCGTTATTGCCGCGAACAATTTTTTGTCCCCAGCCGGTTTCAAGAGCCGATTGCGCCAACAATACTTCTGGTTGAGTGCCTAATGCTTTTGCCGCTTTTTCGGCATGTGGGTACAAGGTCGCCAAAAACTCTTCGCGACTACCGAAGCGGACTATCTTCTGGGTTTCCCTAAAGGCGGCCGTCGGCAAAACTTGGCCGCTAATTACGGGGTCGACGACAGAAAGTGACTGTTCGCTCCAGCTTGGCTTAGGTGTATCAATCGCCAGTAAACGATTAGGCGTATCAATGTCCATTGATGAGTTTGCATCCATGGCTCTATCGGGCTCAAATATTGGTCGAGCAATTGCAGCAGGGACACCATGGTTAACAACTGTGGATTCAGCCGCTGGCGCGACTGCACTCTGCATTGGCACGTTAAGCGCTTTAGCATCATGGAGCATTTTCATACCGCCATCGTCGCGTAATACCGATGCTGGCGTGAAATGACTGGTTTCAGGGGAGAGTTGCTGCACCATCATATCGGCAAGGCCCAATACCCCTTTGTCAGATAAATCGACCGATAACTGCTGATCGCGCATCTGCTCGTAAAACTTAGTGTATTGGCTATTGAGAGGACTATCAGACTGAAAAACCGCATTGGCATCGCGCATACTTTTCATCAGCATTTGCACGAAAATACCTTCAAATTGTTGGGCGACCTTTTTCAAGGCGCCCTTCTCATCCTTCTGAGCCTGGGCGCGGAGTGAATCTAATCCGCCCAGGTCAAGAAAATGTGATGAACTTGAAAGCTTTTCCATGATTTTCCCGACAGAAATTAGATGATGATAAGTTCACCATGCAAAGCTCCTGCCACTTTTAACGCTTCCAGTATTGCTAACACATCTGAGGGGGCGGCACCGACCAAGTTAACCGCTCTAACCAGCTCATCCAGCGTAGTGCCAGGATTAAACATAAACATACGGCGGTCACTTTCTGTCGCTGTAATCGTACTATTGCTCGTGACGGTTGTTTGACCATTGGCCAAGGCGTTTGGCTGTGAAACCTGGGTTGCCTCAGCAATCGTGACTGTCATGCCGCCATGGGTAATCGCCGCAGGGAGTAAACGCACGTTTTGCCCAACCACTATGGTTCCAGTGCGTGAGTTAACGATCACTTTGGCAGATTCTTCTGCGGGAATAACATCGAGGTTTTCAAGCGTAGCTAAAAAAGACACCCGTTGTGATACATCACGCGGAGCACTGACCTGCACAGATGTCGCGTCTAAAGGACGCGCCATATCAGGGCCTAATAGCTCATTAATCGCATCGGCCATCCGTTGTGCGGTAGAAAAATCAGAACGACGTAAGTTAAACGTCAAATAATCGCCAGTTGAAAATGGGGTCGCTACACTGCGCTCGACAATCGCGCCATTGGGTATACGGCCAACTGTTGGAGTATTTTGGATCACCTTTGAACCATCTAAACCATCGGCACTAAAACCACTAACCACTAAGCTGCCTTGGGCTATGGCATACACATTACCGTCAACACCTTTCAAAAAGGTTTGCAATAATGTGCCACCGCGTAAACTTTTGGCTTCGCCTAAGCTAGATACGGTGACGTCAAGATCTTGACCCGGTTTTATAAAGGCAGGCATATCCGCATGTACGGCAACCACAGCGACGTTTTTAATCTTTGGTTTGACGTTGTCAGGAAGATTAATGCCGAAATTTTTCAGCATAGTCATAAAGGTTTGTTCGGTATAACTGGTTTTTTCACCCGTTCCCGGCAAACCAACCACTAAGCCATAACCGATCAACTGGTTACTGCGTACGCCCTGCACATTGGCAATATCTTTAATTCGTTCAGCCTGACTAGGTAGAGAAAACACTAGCAGGGCAACGGCTAACACCAGTTTATATTTCATGATACGACTCCTTAGAAGGGCCACCAGTCGCTCATAAAGAACTGGCTTAACCAGCCCACTTTTTGAGCATCTGCGAAAGTACCTGTGCCACTGTATTGAATACGGGCATTGGCCATTCGCGTTGAATCGATAGTGTTATCGGGTTTAATGTCCTGCGAGCGAACCAGACCAGTGACGCGAATAAACTCATCACCATTGTTAATTGAGATCCATTTTTCACCGCGGATCACTAAGCTGCCGTTGTTCAGCACTTGCATCACGTTTGCCGAAATGCTGCCATCTAAACTATTACTCTGATCCGCATCCGATTCACGTTTAGTGTTCATGCTATCTTTATAACGTAAATCAATTGGCACTCCGCCAACGGAGATATTACTACCACCGGCGAAGATAGGATCTAAGCTCATGTCAGAGCCTTTTTTGATCTGATTGCCTGCACTCTTCTTAGCTTGAGTCGACTCTTTCAAAACGATAGTGATAATGTCGCCAACTTTGTGAGCACGTATGTCCGAATACAAGCTAGATGCTTGACTGTCTTGATAAATAGAACCAGTCGCGGCAATTTTTGTCGGCGGTGCCTCTGGGTATACCGGCGCATAAAAGGGATCATCCGCAAGGGGTTTCTTTTGCGTCGAGCTACAAGCTGCAAGCAATAACGCGACGGCCAACACAAGATATCTAGCCATGATGTTTGCCTCTATAAATTTTGAGTCACGTAAGACAGCATCTGATCTACCGCTGAAATCACTTTAGAGTTCATCTCGTAAATGCGCTGACTTTCGATAAGGTTCACAAGTTCTTCGGTCACGTTAACGTTAGAGGTTTCTAAGGCGCCTTGACGAATCGCTCCCATGCCATCTAACGAAGCAGTACCTTGAATTGGCGTGCCACTCGCACCGGTTTCCGTGTATAAGTTTTGCCCCATAGGATCCAGACCGGATGGATTAATAAAATCCGTCATAGTCAACTGACCCACAACTTGGTTATCTGCAGTACCAGGGGTTTTCACTGAAACTTCACCCTCAGCGGAAACGGTAATACTGGTCGCATTGTCAGGAATCGTGATCGCGGGTTGCAGCACGTAGCCAGAACCTGGCGTCACAATCTGGCCCGTATCGTCTAAGGTAAACTGACCATTTCGGGTATAGGCTGCAGTACCATCGGGTAGCTGAATTTCAAAAAAACCTGGGCCTTCAATCATCAGATCCAATGAGTTATCCGTAGTCAGCATGTTGCCTTGGGTAAACATTTTCTGTGTGGCAACGACTTTGGTACCCGCGCCTATGTTTAATCCATTAGGCAACTTAGTGTTAGAAGAACTGACACCGCCCGCTTGGTTAACTGTTTGGTAAAGCAAATCTTCAAATACTGCGCGGCTTTTCTTGTAACCCACAGTGCTGGCGTTCGCCACGTTGTTCGAGATCACTGCAATGTCAGTTTGCTGTGCGTCTAAGCCAGTTTTACTAATCCATAACGCCGGATGCATAATCTATCTCCTAACTAATACGCATTAATGAAGATGAAGCGCGATCATTTTCTTCCGCGGTTTTCATCATCTTGACTTGCAATTCAAACTGACGCTGAAGGTCAATCAAAGACACCATTTCATCGACTGGATTTACGTTACTGCCTTCCACTGCGCCACTTTCAACTGCGACGAAAGGATCGGCTGGTGCTGGTTCTCCTGACATTTGTCGAAATAATCCATCTTCACCACGCATCATCTGCGCATTGCCGGGATTAACGAGTTTCAAGCGACCAACTTCTTCCACCACTTCAGCGGTAGCGCCCTGAGGTCGCACAGAAATAATGCCATCCTGAGAAATTGAAACTTTCTCGATAGGAAGTGGCAACACTATGGGACCCGCATCACCCATAACAGGATTTCCCCTGTCATTGTGTAATAAACCTGTGGAGTCAAAACTTAAACTGCCAGAGCGGGTATAGGCTTCACTGCCATCTTTTGCCTGCACGGCAAACCAGCCGTCGCCTTTAATGGCAACATCGAGATCTCGTCCAGTCGTTTTTATTGGACCTGAGCGAAAATTTGCTGACGGAGATTCTGTCATCGCAAACACCCTTGTCGGCAATCCTTCACCGAAGGCTTGCATCGAGCGAGCTTGCGCCATATCGGATTTAAAACCGTCGGTATTCGCGTTGGCTAAGTTGTTCGCACGGAGCGCCAGCTCATTCATATTTTGCTTGGCGCCACTCATGGCGACATAAAGGAATTTGTCCACAGACTGCTCCGTCAAATTTTCTACATGACAATAGCAAAGCAAGCATCATGCCAACAAAATTGACTTTTAATTTACTGATAGAATTGAAGAATAGGGAAATGAAGTGAATTGACAGCAGGATAAAGGCTAAGTGTTGCCACTGGCGGCAACACTTAGTCATACAATGTAATGATTAGCGGATTTGTAATACGGTTTGTTGCAGCGTGTTGTTCACTTCAAGGGTACGAGAGTTTGCTTGGAAATTACGCTGCGCAGAAATTAAATCAACCAGTTCAGTGGTCAAATCGATGTTCGATTGCTCTAACGCCGATGAACTGATGCTACCAAAAGTACCACTGTTTGCCTCACCAGCAAGAGCTGGACCAGAATTCAAACTGGCTTTCCACGACGTATTACCTACTTGTGTTAAACCTTGTTCGTTAGCAAATCGAACCAAGGCAACTCGTGCTAAAGGCACACTTGAACCGTTCGAGTAACTTGCAGTAATTAAACCATCAGCACCAATTTCAACGTTAGTTAAACGACCAACAGTAGTACCGTCTTGTGTTAACTCTGTTGCCGCAAAAGGAGCAGCATATTGAGTTGGCGCATTAAACTTGATTGTTAAATCTTGAGTGCCATCAGCTCCAGCACCTAAAACGCCTGCACCACCCACACCTAAAGTCTCAGTCTTAACGACCGCTGGATCACTACCGGTATAGACACCAACAGAATTGAACTTGAGTACAGAGCCCTTCCAACCGCCGGTTGTTTGCGCTGTACTGGTTGAGTCAGGATTACCATCGCCCGTAGTATCCGTTTGATAAGTACCTGCAGCACCATCTAGATCGACTTGTTTACCATCAATAGCGTAATAGGCCACCCAATTGCTCTCTCCATTATAAGAGGCATCATTAGGCTTAACAAAATAGGTTGTCATGATGTGTGGCTCACCGAGTGAGTCATACATAGTCATTGAGGTAACGTTATTGTATGTCTTAGGGTCTAGAGGATCGAATGCAGCAGGGTCAAGGGTACTTTCCTTAGCATTTAGATTCATTTGTAAACTGACATTTTCAGTTTTTATTGGGCTACCTGCAGTATCAGGGATTTGCACTGGTTTAGCTGTAGTCAAACTTACCGATGTCGAGTTACCATCTTTATCCACAGGGAACGTCTGCAAAAAATTACCAGCAGAATCAACCATGTAGTTATTTGAATCGACTTTAAATGCCCCTGCACGAGTAAACGAATGGTCAAGACTGCCGATCTCAGAGGCAGTGACAAAGAAGCCACCGCCTTTAATTGCCATATCAAGGGAGTTACTTGTCAGCTGTAAGCTGCCTTGATGGAATTGCTGGGCGACCTGACTCGTTGCGACACCACCACCGACAGCTGTTTTGGAATTTGAAAAAATAGAATTAGCGTAAACATCCGCAAATTCAGCACGGGATTCTTTAAAGCCAATGGTGTTCGCATTCGCAATGTTGTTCGCCGTGGTGTTTAAATCTTTCTGTGCGGCAGCAATGCCACTCAATGCAATGTTAAACGACATAATTCACCTCTACATTTGACTCAATTCAATTGCGGGCGACAAACGCCCAATTCGGATTCTGTAAAAACTTATTTTTGTGTGAACTTAAGTTTCAGACACAGCTAATACGTCGGTTAACTTGATCCCCATACCGCCTCTCAAGTTAAGAATGGCGCCGGTACTGGCCGTCCCTAAAGAAACGCTACTCACATGAGCATAGGTTGAAACGGGCAGCTCTTGGGATTTCCCATCCACTAAACCACTCGCCTTAATCGTATAGTTACCTGCGACCACAGGCAGGCCATTCTTATCTAAACCATCCCAGTTCACATCGACGTTACCACCATCGCTACCATCGACTTTAAAGGTTGTGACAACTTGGCCCTTCTCATCTTCGATACGCACAGTAATCTCTGGAATTTTATCAGGGGTACTGACCACACCTTTCATCGTTGGGCTTTCTGCTGAAATATTGCCTGTATCGGTTGGAATCAATACCTTACGACCAACGAGTCCCGATGCCTGCAGTGCTTGGCTCGACGTCATGACACTGTTTAAGTTAACAATTTCATCATTTAACTTGCCGATACCATCAACCGTCGAAAATGATGCCATCTGCGCAATCATTTGATCGTTGTCAACAGGCTTAAAAGGGTCCTGCATCGATAACTGTTGGCTTAATAACGAGAAAAAATCATCTTGGGTTAACTGTTGGCTTTTCGCTTCCGGTACAATCGAATCTTTTGGCAGACGTATGCCATCAAGAAACGGATTGCCCGTTGAGCTGGTTGATGAATTGGTCGTAACAGCATTTGACTGACTCTTATTTTGAGCCGTCTGCGCCGATGCTTGGTTAATTTGATTAATGAGGCTCACAGCTTACCTCCTAAGTAACACATGTTATTTACCCATCCCAAGTGTTTGTTGCAGCATAGACTTAGCTGCTTCAGCGACCTGAACATTCATTTGATATGAGCGCGAAGCAGAAATCATATCTGCCATTTCTTCCATGACATTAACATTCGGTTTATAAATAAAGCCGTCCGCATCCGCCATTGGATGATCGGGCGAATATTCTTTTAGTAGTGGTCGATCACTTTCAACAATACCTTTTACCGCAACACCTTGAGAGGCTTGTTGCTGACTTTGCGCTTTGGCCATTTCAGCTTCAAAAATAGGATGACGAGAACGATAGGTCTTATCTACGCTACTCGAGACGGAATCAGCGTTAGCTATGTTACTCGCCGTGGTGTTCAACCTGACCGATTGAGCCGACATTCCCGAGCCAGCAACATCAAATATGCTAAATAAACTCATGATTAATCCCCTCTCAGCGCTTTCTTCATGCCACTAAACTTACTGTCTAAAAAGCCTAATGACATTTGATATTCAAGGGCATTTTGCATGAATGCCGATTGTTCCTGTTGGATATCAACGGTATTGCCATCACCGGTATCGGGTTGATTTGGCACACGGAACTTAACAAATTGACCCGTCAACTCAGCAAGACCAAAATGCTTGTCTGACTCTTGCATTTCAAGACTATTACGCTGCTGTTGTTGGCCACGGGCGGCCTGCATTGCCGCAGAAAAATCAACATCACGGGCTTTATAATGTGGCGTATCGGCGTTAGCGATATTGCTCGAAATGACTTCAGCTCGCTGCGCTCTAATACCGAGAGTGTACTGATGCACACCCAGTGCATTATCAAAATTGATCGCCATAAAATTGCCTCCTCGTGTTGCTCACGGAAATAAAGCAATTAATGTGCCAACATAGTGGAATAATGAGAATAACAATAGGAATGAGCAAGTGATGGGTAAAAAATTACCGACAAATGTCGGTAATTTTCTTTAAAGCAGTAGACTTAAGTCTTTTTCTGGTAATAAATCCCAGGGTTACAACGGACCATGTCAAACTCATCCGTTAAACCAGCAATAGATTCAGAAGCACCGAGAAATAGGATCCCTTTTGGATTAAGAGCGGCAGCGAATTGCCGCAAAATTTTTGCCTTTGCCTCAGGCGCAAAATAAATAAGCACATTGCGGCAAAAAATAATGTCGAACTTACCAAGTAAGCTATAACTTTCAAGCAGATTATGTGCCCTAAAGTTCACCAAACGCTTAACATTATCCTTTAACTTCATATTGCCTGAAGGCAAAGCATCAAAAAACTGACGCTTACGCTCCTCGGATAAACCGCGCGCTAATGCCAAGCTATCGTACTCAGCATTTTTGCAACGTTCCAACATGGAAGGCGACAAATCCGTAGCTTGAATTGACGCACTACCCGCAAGCGCACCAGGCTTCTTCTGTTGATACTCAAGAATCGTCATCGCCAATGAATAGGGTTCTTGCCCGGACGAACACGCTGCCGACCAAATCTTAAGTGGACGACCTAAACGACTATACTCAGGTAACAAAACGTTATGCAATAACTCAAATGGATAACGATCACGAAACCAAAGGGTTTCATTGGTCGTCATAGCATCGATCACTTCAGCCCGAAGCGCACGTTCCGTTGGCTTCATCGAATGCTTAACCACATCAGATAAGGATGGCAGGTTATATTTCCCCATCAGAGGAGCAAGACGACTGAGCACCAGATATTGCTTATTTTCACCCAGTACGATGCCGCTGTGTTGCTCTAAGAACAACCTAAATTGATTATATTCAGCTTCAGCGAGTGATTTATTTGGCACATTCACATCCTAAATCCTATAGCAAGCACCAAAATCAGTGCGAAACCATCATGTTATAAAGTCGAGATTATAGCGTAAAGCGTATCTAGGTACTAACTACTGCACTTACAAACTTAAGTGTTTATTCACGGCAGCAGCCAGTTCGTCGGGATTAAACTTAGCGATAAAGTCATTGGCCCCCACTTTTTGAACCATTGCCTGATTGAATACACCACTTAACGATGTGTGCAGTACCACTTTAATATGCTTGAGCTTAGGATCATCTCGGATCTCAGCGGTCAGGGTATAACCATCCATTTCAGGCATCTCAATGTCTGAGATAATGAGAGGGATTTCATCGGCAACATTGTCCATTTCTTTGGCGATTTCTTTAAGCTTATCTAATGCTTCTCGACCATCTTTTGCGGTATCAATTTGTAAGTTCAATGACTCGAGTGAACGAATAATTTGCTTACGCGCCACGGCAGAATCATCGATAACCATAATATGGTAATGCTGGGTTCTGTCGAGGGTCAGCTTTTCATTGGCTTCTTCACTGATAGCGGTTTTAACCGGTGAAATCTCATCTAAGATTTTTTCTACATCGAGAATTTCAACCAATTCACCTTCTATCTCAGTTACAGCCGTCAGATAAGAATAACGACCGGCACCTTGCGGCGGAGGCATAATCGCTTCCCAATTCATGTTGATAATCCGCTCAACAGAACTGACCAAGAAACCTTGAACGCTACGGTTATATTCAGAAATAATGATGAAACAGTTTTCAGTACTCGCTAAAGGTCTACCACCTGTTGCCGCACTCAGATCAATAACTGAAATAGTCGTACCGCGAATATGCGCGACACCTTTAACATAAGGATTAAGTTTAGGCAAAGTTGTCAGTGGCGGGCACTGCAGTACTTCTTTCACCTTAAACACGTTAATCCCAAACCGTTGACGACCGTTTAATTTAAAAAGCAGCAATTCTAAACGGTTTTGACCAACGAGCTGGGTTCGTTTGTTGACTGAATCAAGAATACTCGACATAACTCTGCCTTGTTGTTCTGTTTATGTACGGCCCTATGACTCGTTTGAGTATAGGCATATTAATTGCTTACGTCTTATCTATCGATAAACATAGTCGAAACTGAGTCAATCTTCTGACAGTGATGCAAATTATTATTACAGTGGTCAGCTTCGAACTTGATAAAAGTATAGGTGCATTCTGGCGTTACAAGCTAGTCTCTTCATTATGAAAGTAAATTTAGTCTGTTTTTTTAGTGTTTTCGCCCTCTTCATGCCCGCTTTTGCGAGTGCAGAGCCTATTGTTCCCACCGTATCGGCCATCTCAGAATTAGCTAAAGCGCTTATTTCAGAAAAGATATCCGTGCCCGCTAATGCCAAAGTCGATATTTCGCCGCAAATAGTTGACGCAAGAATGCTGCCGTCACAATGTTCGTCGCCGATTAAGGTTGAATTGGCTAGTGACAGGGAAATTAGCCGTAATAACACCCTAAAAGTCAGCTGCGATACGCAAGAGCTCGCTTACCCTTGGCAGATTTATATCTCGGTTAGAGTGGATATTTTATTCCCCGTTGTTGTCACAACTGAAACCTTAGCGCCTGGCGAACTCATCTCCCCTAGCCAAGTTGAAATCCGTTACATTGAGCAAAATAGTTTACGAGGCGCTGAGTTTGATGACCCAAGTAAATTAGCAGGTGTACGAGTAAAACGACGCGTCTCGAAGGATTATCCTATATTGAGCAATAACTTATGCTTCGTGTGTAAAAACGACTCGGTATCTATTTATGTTCGTTCTAACTCATTCGAACTTAAAACTGCGGGCGAAGCCCTACAAGATGGCAATAAAGGTGATCGGATCAGAGTCAAAAATAGCAGTTCAAACAAAGAACTAGATGCTATAGTCACGGGCATTGGCGAAGTTGAAGTAAGAATGTAAAATAATCTAAAGCTTTTTTATAAGCTGCCGATACCCCAGTTAAGAAATCCCGTACACACGACGCTGGAGCCGAAAATGGCAATTGATATTAGCAAACTCAACACTGCAACGACCACACAAGTTCGTTCAGGTGCAACTAAAACTAGCAGCGATCAATCTGCTCAAGTTGCCACAAAATCGACAACACCACAAAGAAGCGACTCAGTGGTGATTACAGCGCAAGCGCAACAACTTCAAGGAGCTCAGACTAAAATGGCGAGCCTTCCTGAAGTTGATCAAAAGAAAGTGGCCGAAATTAAACAGGCTATCGCCGAAGGCCGCTATAAAATTGACCCTGAAAAGTTGGCTGCCAATATTGCAAGTTTTGAAGCCGAACTTAATGACTTGAATAAAGAGTAACTATGACTGAAATAGCTAAACTGGTAGATCTACAACACGCCCATTTGGCTGTTCTTAAGCAAATCATACTCAAGGAAAAAGGCGCTTTGGTTGACCAAAACGCCGATTTACTGCTTTCTCTTGCTAACGAAAAATCACAATGTCTGAAAGAACTCAAGACTAATGACGATATTCTGGCAAACCACACTGATAAGTCTCAACTCACTCAGCAAACCGAACTCGTGCATAAAATGGCCGTTGTCAAAGACGCATTAACTGAATGCAAAGAACTGAACGATCAAAATGCCAGTTTAATTGAGATGAATTTAGCCAGTCTCAATCGCTTCGCTCAAGCTTTACAAGCCAGCAGAAACGCCTCCAGCCTTACGTATAACGATAAAGGCAAGACCTCAACTATCTCAAGTTTAGGTAATGATTTAAAGGCCTAACAGGCGCATCAATTCCCACTCTGTATTTCCCGCTTCTAAGCTCTGCTCTGATTAAAGATTAGACTTTGATACTTGTGCAGAAAAAGAAAAGCCGCATAACTACTCGCATAGTACGCGGCTCAATAGAGTCATGTAGAAATGACTAAAAATACGTGACTTCTTTCACTCGCTGTGGACGACTCTGTTGCTGATACAGCGCCCATACCTGTGAAAAATCCAGTTCTAACTCAGTGACATAATGATCGCCAGCCGGATAACTCTTAACGACCCGCGCACCACGGATCACGCCAGAAACCGACGCTTTGACATTATCGTCCGTCAACATCCAATCACTAACACTGCTGTTTGCCGTTATTTTCTGCCCATAAACTTGTTCTGCTAATTCACGATAGGCCATAATTTTTGATGCTTGCATGGCCATCAACACTCTTTGTGATTGTTCTTTAGCCGGTTGAGTCGCTAAGGGCGCATATCCTATGGCCGTTAACTTAGGAAAACTCGGCGGCGGCACATCCTCCCATTGCACATATCTATCTTTAGCAGCGCAGCCAGTTAGCATTAGCGCCGCAATAACTAAAAGGTAGCGTTTCATTTTCCATCTCCTAAAACACGCACTTCATTCATGCCTGGACTCGCCTGACGATATAAGATGCCATTTTGTGACACAATTTGCTCCGAAGGCTGCATGTAGTTTGCCAACTCTTTTTGAGTCACAAAAGTTTGAGAGGCCGATACCACACGATTGTTACTTATGTTCACAATCCGAGTATTGATCGCCATACCATTGGTTACTGGGCTCATCGTCGAAACGACAAGATGCTCAACGGGAAGATTTTTCGACAATTGTTGCCAATCTCGCGTCAAAATAAAATCCCCATTAGCCGTCACTCTCAAGCCATCTGCTAAATTTAAATCAACCACATTAAACTGAAAGCTATGGAGCGACGTCATTAATCCTTGCTGTAACTGCTGCGCCAACGCATTTGTGCCATTCATGTCACCCACTAATACAGGGGTGGCGACGACGATTGGTTGATCAGAACGCAGAGCATCATTTTGCTTAACGAGCTCTGTCACAATTCGCTGTGCTAAATGGTTGATCACTGCCGTTGGCGGCAACCCATTGCCATCCACTAAACTCGGCTTGGGCGGTGTAACCGATTTAGCCACACATCCACCTAACATCAGTAATGTTAAGGGAATAATCACACGCTTTAGCATTGGATTTACCTCATCTGTGGGTGTACTGGCAATTAAATAACTCACACTCTATGCGTCTCATTTTTGTGAGTAACAAAAGCCAGCAATCTTCGGACCAAAATTGCTCCAGCCCGACAATATTATGCTCATACGCTGTATATCGACTGCGCCAATGGAAACTTTATCGAAAACTCTCGTTAGTCAGGCATGAAATTTGCTTTGTCGGTATATTAGGTTAAGTGTCAGGAAACTGGCTCGATTAGCAAGCTCGCCAATAGCTTAGCGATAAGGATTGTATTGATGCACATACCACGTTCAGCTTCGCTCATCATTTTGAGCCTTGCACTGCTGTCTTTACCTATTCGAGCCGAATGGATGGAAGCCAGTGGTGAAGCGACTATTATCAATGGTAATACGGCTCAAGCAAGGGAAGAAGCGATTAATCAAGCCGTTAGCTATGCTACATTAAGCACGGGCATTCAAATATCCAGTGAACAACAAACCTCTAACGGAAACCTTACACAGAATAACTTCGCGATAAATCGCAACGCCCAAGCCATCAGCATCCAACTCGTTAGCGAACGAATCCAGGGAAACAAAATTTATGTGTCCCTACGACTTGATCTAAATGATGATCCTACGCAGCAGTGTCCAAATGGACAATTAAAGGCCGCGATTTTAATTCCTCAAGCACAAATCAAAGATCGTACTCAGCTCAGATACGGACAGCTTTCAGGCTTTGAAGAAGTGATCTCAGAAAAATTAGGCAGTATTATAGAAGATTACTCTTCCACAGGTTTTAGCCACACTCACGCTAAAGAGCTGCTCGATATTAAACAAGATCTAGTGGATATTCGCGGTTATCGACTCCCAAGCTGGCTCAGTGAAATTACCGACAGCCAATATATTCTCCAACCACAAATTATGGATATCTCAATGGAGCCAGTGCAGCCAACCTTCCTAGGATTCTGGGATGAAGCTCCACTCAGGCAATTCCAGTTCAAACTTAGCCTCTATCATGGGATCAGTGGCGAAGAAGTCTGGAGTAAAAGCTACAGCACATCGGCGCCATGGGAATTTGAAGAACAAGCCATTATTGCACCGAATACGGACAGATTCTGGCGATCATCCTATGGCAAAAATATTACTAAATTAATGCAACAGGCTACCCACGATTTGGACAGTACTCTCAATTGCAGACCCTTACTCGGCCAAGTCGTGAGCCGCCAAGCGGACAGGATCATTTTAAATCTCGGCCGTAAACATGGCATTCGTGTCGGGGATAAATTCCAAGTCGTATTACAGCAAAACCTACCCGATCGACTCAATGAAATGCGCGCCGTCGCAACCAAAAGTCGAGCCACGGTAAAAATTGAACAAGTGAGTGAAGAAAGCTCAACAGCAGTACTTTTAGACCAAAATGCAGCCTACAATGTGCAGATAAACGACATAGCGCTTAAGATTTAAGCAACTAAATCATAAGCCTTTTAATCAGAGATAAAACCAGTATAATCACTGTCGTCTCTCTATAGCTCAACAGGATAGAGCAGCCGCCTCCTAAGCGGCCGATCGGGGTTCGAGTCCCTGTGGAGAGACCAGATAGTAATCGAACTGGCGTCTGAAATAAGCAATTCCAGAGGATGCGGAATGACCGACCTGTTCACATCAAACATTGCCATTATCGAACGTCGCTGGCCTATCGTCGCGGCAACAATTAAAAGCCAATCTATCAACCATCTAGATTCGCACCTAGTTCAAGGCCAAAACCAGACCATTAGCGTTAATGGAATTCAATTGAGTAGTCGCCATGATCGCATGGCAGAAGTTAATCTTAATATCAGCCAGTTGCCCCCTAATAGCCATACGATCCATTTATATGGGTTAGGCTTAGGTGATTTACCTCGAGAACTGTTGATTAACTACCCACTAGAAAAACTGAATGTGACCATACTTAACCTTGCGGTCACTCAGTTGGTGCTTAGCTATACAGATCAAACGGATTGGTTATCGAATCCTAAATGCCAATTGCATTTAGCGACACCGGATAGCAAATTAGCGACCCCGTTTCTAAGCTCTTCTGCAGATTTAGTGTTAGCCGATGATGAAGGCGCGGCGTTAAGAAACAAAATATTAATCCACCACCAAACTCGCTTTGCGGCAAGAGCACATCAGGCTCAAGACCCTCAAATTTTGGGCCGATTCAAACAAAATGAAGAATTAGTTCTGACAGATGCCGATGTGTCAGAACTTTATCAGCCTCCTTGCCAACACGTCATCGTTATTGGCACAGGCCCTTCGTTAGAAAATGCCATCACGTTACTCAAAGAAATTTACAATAAAAGTAATCGGCCAATTATCATCGCTCTTGATACGGCTTTAAGGTATCTATTACAGAACAATATTAAACCTGAAATTGTGGTCAGTATTGATGAAGACATTAATGATACTCATCTGATTCCTGAACATTCAAATGGAATCAATTTAGTCTATTTCCCAAGACTTGAAAATCATGTACTTCGAAAATGGCAGGGAAATAGATATGTCGCATATGGCCAGAGTCCTTTATACAACTCTTTAAGATTACTGCAGCACCATAATGCTCTTTACTCTGGCGGAAGCGTTCTTCATACTGCGGTAGATTTAGCGGTGAACATGAAAGCGAGCAATATTTATTTAATAGGTTGCGATTTGTGTTTCCCAAATAATGTATCACATACTGGCTGGTTGGACGGTGAACTCAATATGTATAGCGCAATACAACCACATCATCAATGGGTAATCAACAATCGAGGCAATAAGGTCTCAAGCAGCCTAAGCTTTATTTCTTACATAGAAGCATTAGAAGAATATATTACTTTACATCCAAATGTTAACTTTTACACAACCAGCACAGATGGAGCCAAAATATCCAAGTGCTCTTATTTAAAACTGGAAGATTTGGTATATTCATTATGACTTCTAGCGCGAAAAAATTACTTCAAAATTTGCGTTCAGCCGCGACACACTTTTTAGTGACTGAAGAGTCTCGAGGGTCAGAATTAATGGTAAGAATTGCAGATGACCTTATGAAATTAACGTTATCACCCTCAGAGCAACTCGAGTTAAACTCACTAATAGAACAAGTTGTCTCAGCTCAAAAAAGACATGATTTAATCGGGCTTGCGGATACTTTACAGTATGAAATATACTCTTTAGTCGAAAATGCATTGAAAAACCAGCCCAATAAAAATCACATCTGAATACAGAAAAACATAGACATTGACAGTTGAATCTATGCCAAAAATAAATTAAAAGACGACAAACTGTAATTAATTAGATTGAATATTGCTTTCTAACAAGCCAACTCTGAATAGAATCATTTTAAATTTCAGAATTGGCAAGTCCGATTAGAATCCGTTATCTAACTTAGAGATGAAAGCAAAGTTGTCGCTTGTTTATTATCAGGTTCTACACTTAACACATAATTTAATGCAATTTGTGCAGACTCTATTGCGCCTAATCTTATGAAAACATTAGCCAATGCAATCCAAGCGTGAATATCCTCCCCAAATTGCGATAAATACTCATTATATGTATTTGCCGCAGCTAATGACTCTCCTGTTAAAAACTCCAAATGAGCAAGTTTAGTTAGGTATCTTGGAGATAAATGACATAAGTCTTTTAGAGCTAATTTTGCCTCAACAAATTGTTCACTCTTCATAAACATACCTACAACTTGGTTCAATGCGTACAGACGATGACTCTCAATACTAGTCTGCAAAAAATGCTCTAAAGCATTTTGCTTTTCATCAGTTAAAACAGCTATATAACCAGACAAAAGATGAGCTAGAGAATCCTTTGCTTCACTTTTTTGAGATTGTAAAGACAAACTCAACGCCAATTTTTTTAGCCCATTTAAATCCCGTTTTGCAAAAAACTTCGTTGCTTTATGTTCTATACCATCGATGCTCGCTCGCTTTTCAATATATTTAGCATGCTCAGTTTCAGTAGCATTAATAACGGCTCTATAGTCAGAAATAATTTGTAAAAACTTATCTTTAATATCAATATCTTGAGAGTCCAAATTATGTCTTCGACTCCAGAGGCAAGCCCTGCCCAACTGATTATCTTTAGCCCAAGCCTTAAACATCAAATCAAAGTTAGGCTGATTTTTGAACTCTTCTTTGCGAACTAAAATTCTTTCAATACTCTCATTGATGAGATCTAGCAATTTATTAGCGCTTTTCTTATACGCCAAGTAGTAAAGCTCACCGCTTTTTTCAAGTTTAACTTCATCCCAAGCATCACTAGAGCTAGGATCCATATATTCAACGAAGTAAATAAGTCCATAGCATTTGAGAATCCGAGATACATACGAAAAATTTTTGTCTAATTTTCGTTGAATTTTATTTAACTTAGTAGTGTAGCGAATTTTTTCATGCTCTGGCTGATTGCCATATATTTTTTTATTCGCTAATATACCATCTTCAGCTAGCAAAATTATATGTAGCAAATCTTTTCTTACTTTCGTAAGTTCCCTTAATGCAAGGCTACACTCAGCTTCTCTTTTCTCATCAGTAAGACTACTACAATAATCGATAAGTTTCTTCATAGCATCGATAGGTTTCCCTATCAATTCAACCTCATGAAAGCTTTTGCAAATCACTCCTTTAATTTTTGCCGCATTCATAGAAAAATTTACAAATTCAACTTTATTATCAGGTTGCTCAGACACAACAGTTTCTATTTGTTCCCGAGCGACTGACAAAGGGAAGTCTGTTTCTGCCATTTCATTAGCATTTGTTTCAACCCATATTCCATCTGCAGTGAGTAGAGGCCCTTGTTTAGTTTCGATACTTCCTTTGGCATGAGTGTAACCTTCCTTGGAAAAGCACAAATCAATACCAGCAAATAATATTTTTGAAAAACCAAACGTAATAGCCAGAGTCAATGCCGAATTGCTTACAGTTGGTCCTGCCCCATCAACGTTTTCTAAATTTGCTTTTGTCTCCCAAGGAAAACGCGTGCCTAAATATAGACTATGTCCATGCCATTGTGACAATAATTTTGCAACAACGTGGTACGAATTAACAAAAACAACAGATGGTGGGAATTCAAGCATTTCCTTGCTGACTTCAAAACTGTCATCAAATGGATCCACGGAAACAAATATATCAGGAATAATTGACAACTGTGAGAGACGCTTCGCTATTCTCGATACAGCGATAATGACTAACCGCTGTCTATTTTCAATTACCCAAGGAAGACAATCATCTAACGATGGTCCACCGGCAAGAATAATCGCAGTACATCCTGTAAAAATATCCTTTAAAGGTAAAACAGGTAAGATATTTTCTGACACATTTTGCAATTGACGAACAACAAACTTTTCACTACCTAATGTCACTTTATTGCTATATGTGATTTTTTCCAAACTGACATAAGTAGAAAACTTCAGGGTATGATACTCATCTAAATATTCGTATCTAGCCCCTAATGATTCAAAAAAACGCAATTTATTTTTATATATATATTGCGGCAAATGCAGTTTCTCTACTCCATCTTCCCAATTATCAACACCAAATATAAAAATATTGTCGTCTTTATGAAAATTACAATTCGAAATAATTGAATCTAAAAGATGTGCCAATTCAATAAAGACATAAACAGAATTATTATCCTTACGATTCTTTCTTACATAATCAACTAACAAACCAGAATCAGTACCAACGATTACATTGAATGTATCATCTCCCCACAATTCATCTTGAAAGTGATTATTAAAAACGGTATTTGAGTCAGAACGTTCAAAACAGATTCGATCTACTGAATACAAATATTTTTCACCAAAATCATTCACTGAAAATTTTAAGTCGTCCTCAATAGGGTTCATAAATCATCCTTACAATTCATCACATTAAAAAATTGACTTCTAACTCTCGAATTTCGACATGGAAAATTCATAGCTTTAACTTTAACTCTATGTTCCGCTTATGAACAGTACATTTTCATGTAAAACAAGCCGATTATAGATTTATTTGTAGTGACATAGTTATTTTGGTTAACTAATTGATGCAATATTACTGCCTCAACATAACTAATGATTGTCTGCGTCAACTGCTAGCAAAAAATCAACGGCGGCGCGACTGCCTAGGAGTAGAAATTACTTGGTTACATCAAATAATTATTGGCCAACGAAAAATGGTGTCGCAAGGAAGTGGTGATAAAATTGCACGTGCTTACGGAGACTACCGCGACTTTTGTTCGCGCAGAAGCCATTTACAATGACCCAAAATGGGTAAAAAAGCGATGCAAAAAGGTTTTGAATGCATAGAAATTAATGGCACCAAACTAAGATGATTCAATTAGTTAGGCAATCTTCAGTGCTGAAAATTTTTTCATAAAATTCAGTACCTAATCACGTAGTCTGCAGTTAGATTTTCAGTTTATGTTCACTAAGTCAAACACATACATGCTCAATACCGAGTGGCAATACCTTGAGATTTAAGTTCTAAACTACAATCCTTGGGTGTAAAATCTGTAAAATGAAAAATACTTGATATTCCTAAACCAGATACGTTAGTTTTGGCTACATTAGCAGCATCTGCAGGGCTGCAAATTCCCCCAGCGTAAATCACGGGTATCGAAACACTGTCAGATATTAATGCTGCTAATTCTACACAGCCTCCATTCATACAACCATCTCTCGTTACATTGTTAATCAGTAGCTCACCTGCACCGAGTTTCTCAACTTCCATTATCCATTTCATTAAAGATAGTTCTCGATTAATGCGGCGATTACTATATATAAAAAAACCTTGCTCGTCTTCCACGACATCAATTGAAACCGTTATACATTGCGAACCAAAGACATTTGCGGCTTCTTGAATAAAAATCGGATTTTCTAATGCATAACTGTTAAGAGCAATTTTGTCAGCTCCTTTTGAAAGCAAACCACGAATATCCTTAATAGACTTAATACCACCCCCAACAGTCAGAGGCATAAAGCAATCTCGTGCAATTTCACTAATCGTAAAAATATCTATAGCTCTCCCTTGCTTGGAAGCATCAATATCTAATAAAATTAACTCATCCACGTTTCGAGTATTATATATCTTAGCAACTGTTATTGGGCTACCCAAGTTACGTCTAATATCGAAGTTAATTGTTTTCAAGACAGAAAAACCATCTAATAAAACAATTGGAATAATACGTTTTCTCAACATAACTCTATAAAATTCCGTAAAAATTGAATGCCTACTTGCTGACTTTTTTCTGGGTGAAATTGTGCACCATGTATATTACCTTTGTTAACATAGGCGACGATATTCTCTCCATATTTTGTATAAGCAATACTGACATCTTCACTATCTGATATCCTCATTGCGTAACTATGTACAAAATAAAAGCAACTATTATTATCAATATTTTTAAAAATAGGAATATCTTGTGAGCAAATGTCATTCCACCCCATGTGAGGTACGAGTAGAGTTCCGTCAAAACTATTAATTCGTTCTACTGTCGCATCTATGTATCCAAGCCCTTTTGAGGTTCCCCCCTCGACCCCCAGCTTTGCCAATAATTGCATACCAACACAAATCCCGAGTACTGGCACCCTATTTTTTAATACTTGTTCATTCAATGCTTCAGTAAAACCTGATTCATGCATTTTTTCAGCCGCAGCAGAAAAACTGCCCACTCCAGGTAGAATAATTTTACTGGCACCTTCAAGTTGTTCTGGCAGAGTTATTAACTCAAAGTCAGCCCCAAGATGCTTTATGACCTTAATAACACTACCAATATTACCAACCTCGAGATCTACAATCTTAAGCATTTAATTATCCTGGAAAGTATTTTCTGATTAAATTACCCTTTAAATCTTTACAGAGTTCACCAGTGTCTTCTTTACGTTCGAATATCATTTTATTGGTAAATCTATCTAGGTTTGCTAAAAATTCAGTTTCAGTTATATCTAAATAACTCAAAAAATCTGGAACATATTTCCACGGTATGGTTCCTTCAGAAGACTCTCTTAATGCTTTAATACCTTCTTCTCGGGTCATTCGTCCAGCCCTGATTTCAATACAAATTTGATCAGTTGCTCTACCATATCCATATTTGATGAATTTCATATAATCATGAAGACCACCGATCCATTTACAGTCTAGATTTTCAATATCGTTAAAAGCACCTTCTATTGGGCCATCAGGATTTTTGCTCCAACCTAAACTACAACAAAAATCTGCATTACGTTTAGAATCCCACTTTTCAAAATAGCCTAAAAATAATCCTGTTACACCTACGCGCTTAACATCTTCGTCGCTTGGATATATTAATGTCTGAATATTCTTCAATTCCACACCATCATGGACTACATCTGACAACCTATGCCCGCTCATTTGAAATTGTTCTAACCAATTTCTATCTAAAAAATTATTTTCCTTTTTAGTCGCTGGTCCACCGTATTCAAATTGTGAATTCTCCCCCCAAATCAACAGTGGAATATTATAGTTAACCGCAACTCTAACTGGAGCAGTAAAAATACCTATATGCTCTGGCCAACAACAATCACCTAATTTAAAAAAGCCTATTCTCACTAACTCCCGGTAATGCTTTCTATTGCCAGATATCTGTATAAGATCAAAACCTTGATCTCGTAAGAAATTTAAGTTTTTTATTCCAACCTGAGTTAAATCACAAGGTGTATGAGTTACACATAGTGGGTTCATTCCATATTTATCTCGCATAGTAATTGCTTGATAACAACTATCTTTTCCACCACTAACAGGAATTATACAATCATATTGACTACCATCTTTACTTCTATACTTATCTAATATTGCTTCAAATTCTTCACTACGCTTAACCCAATCAATTGTAGAATGTTTTTCTACTGCGGAATGACATGCATCACAAATACCATCCGTAAATACTTGCTCAGGTCTAGTCACTGGCATAATACATTTTTTACAATATTGCATATACATTCCTTAAAGCCATTTAATAGAGCACTATATTTTTGATACAAATTTGGCTTGAAGCGCTGTGCCTTTTTCTAAAAATTTGGATGCTTTTTTACCTATAACACTTTCTAAAAATTTTGGAGCCATACCAAAGCCTGGTCGAATACTGCGAATATTTTCCATTGTAAATACTTCACCTTCGCCAATATCTTTAACAACATAGAGCGAACGACGGAATTTCACGTTACCTTTTTCAGCTTCGGTTCGTTCGTAATTAACCTTGCCCATCGCTTGCCATGCTGTTTTTGCGTCTTTACACAGTTGAGCTAATTCAGGAGGTTCGATTGAGAAACAGTCATCAGCACCACCACCATTTCGATCAATAGTAACGTGCTTTTCGATCAAACAAGCACCTAAAGCAACTGAAGCCACAGCGGTTGCATTATCAATTGTATGATCAGATAAGCCAGACAGCACGTCAAAACGTTGAGAAATATCAGCAATGGTCTTTAAATTATATTGTTCCGCTGGTGCTGGATAACCACTTACACAATGTAAAATGACTATTTCTTCACAGCCATTATTACGAGCAGTTTTGATTGCCTCTGCAATCTCATCTTCGTTAGCCATCCCTGTCGACATAATCATCGGTTTACCCGTTTGGGCTACACGCTTAATCAGTGGCAAATCAATTAATTCAAATGAAGCAATTTTGTATGCTGGTGCATGTAATTCTTCTAGTAAGTCAACCGCAGAAAAATCAAAAGGCGAACTAAAAATAGTAATACCCAAGGCTTTAGCTTTATCAAAGAGAGGTTTATGCCATTCCCATGGCATATGAGCATCTCGGTACAGTTCATACAAAGTTTGTCCGTCCCAAAGCCCTCCATGAATTTGAAACTCTTCTGAATCACAATCCATGGTGATGGTTTCATGGGTGTAAGTTTGCAATTTAACCGCATCCGCGCCCGCTTTCATTGCTTCTTCTAATATTTGAAATGCACGATTAAGGTCGCCGTTATGATTAGCAGATAACTCGGCGATAATATATGGAGGGTAACTCGGCCCAATCTTACGACCATCTATCGTGATATACGGTTTCATAACAATCCTATTTTATAGGGAAGCGAATAAACTGTTCTGTCGAAACTCGCAGGTAATGCGCTTTGATGAATAATTGTTGAGACGCTTGGTTATTTTCTAAAACTGTTGCATGTAAAGTAACATTTGGATGGATAAAATCCGCCAACAACAAGGCACTACTAGCAACACCTATGCCATATTGTTCAGGGTTCACAAATATCGACACCAGATAATTTTTATCTTTTTGCTTATCTAAACGTAACACACCACAAGGTTGCTTAGATAAGCGGTGCCTAATAATGTAAAAGTAATCCTCTGGACACGTCAGTTTTCTTACCATCCATGATAAATGCTCGTCCCATGTAGGTACCGCTGTATTTAACGCATACTGCCTTGTTTTGGGATGACATTGCCAATCATACACAACCTTAATATCTGCAGATGTAGCCAAAGTTAATTCAAAATCACAGTGTTCTATCGCTTTTGCCTGTTGCTGAAGGCTAAGCACAACTCGTTTAACGCCTTTCCCATCACATAACGCTAAATTCACTTTATGATATGTTTCCCAATCACTTAATAACATTTGAAAAGCATGGATAATTTTTTGACGAATCTCATTCAATTCTAATGTAATAACGGCTCTATGATTGACCAGTTGTGTCGTAATAGTTTTCTGATTTGCAGCCAGAGGAATAATGATGCTAGGTAAGCCTAGACAGGCTCGCTCCCAACTAGTCGAACCCGGTGCTCCAATGGCAATATCATGATCTAGCATCAAAAGCGCCATATTGTCACAAAAGCCAACATGAGTTACCGATCCATGTCTATCACACCACGCTACAACCTCCTGATAATGAGGGGCTCGGGGACTCAATAGCACGGTAAAGATTGCATCCACTTTTCCAACTAATGATTTCAAGACCATTAGCGTCCCATTAGGTGCATCAACTCCGCCCATGGAAACTAAAACTTTAGGGATCGCTTTAGGTGAAGACTTACTTATGGCTAGCGTCCTATAATGACTAAATGATTCAGCCAATAGCGCATAGTCAGTTCCAGCTAAGATGGTTGTATTGTTAAAATACTCTTCCGCTTTTCGCCCTAGGGTTTGATCGATGATACAGTCCGCATCATGCAGCCTAACCAAATCATCTATGGCAACAATTTTACATTGTAATGCGGCTTTGATTTTTTGTTGCCACTCCCGCCCAATAGCATAATGATCTGTTACTACGATTTCAGCTTGTTGGATTTTACTAATAAAATCTGATGCATCTTCATCGACACTTCGTTGAAGCCAACCGAGATAATCGGCATCATCTACTGGCGTTACAGGTGACAAAACGGGGGTCATCTTTGTCACGCTATGCCCCCTTTGCTCTATATAAGCAATCATATCTCCATGTTGAGGCAAGCAGGCAAAACTTACATCTGCAGCGACATTTTTTAATGCATCAGCTAAAACAAGGCAACGCATTACATGGCCACTGCCAATCCAAATAGACGCATCAACGCGAAAAATCACTTTCATAAAAATTCTCAATGATGAATCTTATCTCGGTTAAAGTAAGGAAAACAGCGCTTCTGCAAAGTCCCAATCTTCTTGAGTATCAATATCTTGAACTCTACATCTAGGCAGTAAAACAATTCTAGAATGAGGAGAAAATATAGACTTGCACTCTAAAAATGCGGTTTTGCGCCCCCAGTAGAATTGCCCTGCATCATGATAGGCTGTCTCTAGGTCTTGCGAACGCACTAACTCTTGTCTAGGGTCAAACATTGAGACCGCACCTTCTCCAGAAACCTTAAACGCACGTTGGATAGGAAATGAAAAGGTCGCCGCACTAAAAACAAATTCAACGTCGTCTTGATTTTGTAACTTTTGGTAACCGTCGAGCAGATCATCGGAGGTAACGAAAGGGGCTGTGGCATATAGACAACATACAACCTCCGTGTCCCAACCTTGCATGTCACACCATTCAATAGCATGTTGCATAACATCCATCGTGGTGGCGTTATCGTCAGCAATGTTAGCTGGCCGCAAAAAAGGGACGTTTGCCCCATATTGCATGGCAACGTCGGCTATTTCTTGATCATCTGTAGAGACGATCACTTTATCAAAACATCCAGCAGCCAATGCAGTCTCAATTGAGTATGCAATCATGGGTTTACCATGGAAAATTTTGATATTCTTCCGCGGTATGCGTTTACTACCACCACGGGCTGGAATAATGGCAACTTTCATACATTATCCTTTCAATACGAAGGTTAATACGCGAACCACTTCATCTTGTTGAACTTCGGTCATAGAATGAAACATTGGCAATGAAATTGCCTCTTGGTAATAAGCTTCAGCTTCAGGGAAATCACCTACTTTAAAGCCCATTTGTTTGTAAAAAGGCTGAGTATGTACTGGGATATAATGCAAATTGACACCTATTCCATTACCGCGCAGTGCTTCAAATACTTCTCGATGTGTCTTTGAAATCGCGTCTAATTGCAAACGAATGACATACAAATGCAAGCCTGAATAGGTACCATCTAATTGATAAGGTAATGTTACAGGTAAGTGTTTCAGTAAATGATTGTAACGATCAGCAAGATGGTGACGAGCAACAACAAAACTATCTAAGCGTTGTATCTGTGACACACCAAGCGCTGCTTGTAACTCAGTCATCCGATAATTAAAACCAAGAGCAATTTGCTCGTAATACCAACCACCATGAGATTCATTCTGCATAAACTCAGCATCTCGAGTGATACCGTGACTGCGATAGAGAGCCATCTTATTAGCCAACTCCTTGCTATTGGTCATCACTGCGCCACCTTCGGCTGTCGTTATAATTTTTACAGGGTGGAAGCTAAATACCGTGATATCTGAGTACTTACAGTTACCAATGGGTTCACCATGATAACAACCGCCGATAGCATGAGATGCATCTTCAATAATTTTAAATCCATATATTTTCGATAGCATATGGATTTTTTGCATATCACACGATTGTCCGCATAAGTGAACAGGCACAACGATCTTAGGTAGGGCATTATCAGCCTTGGCTTGAAGAAGCTTCGCTTCTAAAGCATAGACACTCATGTTGTAAGTATGGGGATCAATATCGATAAAATCGACCTTGGCACCACAATATAAAGCGCAATTTGCTGATGCTACAAATGTGATAGGAGATGTCCACAGCGTGTCACCTTGTCCCAAACCAAGAGCTAAACAAGCAATATGTAAAGCCGACGTAGCGCTATTCACCGCAAAGGAAAATTCTGCGCCAGTATATGCCTTTAATGCTGCTTCAAAAGCAGGTACCTGTGGGCCTTGAGTCAAGAAATTAGATTGTAAAACCTCAACAACCGCGTCTATGTCCTGTTGAATAATTTCTTGTTTGCCATAAGGAATCATTATTTTCCTCTATTCCTAAACAGTAAAATTAGGATCTACGTGTTCAACGATAAGCTTACGTAACCCTTCAATCGTTTCCCACTCAGTATTAGTATAGGAATTATATTTAAATCCAAACGGTACTTTTACCGCCTTATGATGTTTAATATACTCATCCTCAGTGTAAGCATATGAAACTGATGGTAAAATGGCATAATAACGACCTAAATCGATAGTGTGTAATGAGTCTGTATCGGTGATCATTTCTTCGTGCAGTTTTTCACCTGGACGAATTCCTACCACTTGAATTTCACACTCAGGCGCGATTGCATGTGCAATATCTAGAATTTTGTAGGATGGGATTTTAGGTATAAAAATTTCGCCACCAAGATGATATTGGAGTGCATACATAACCATATTGACACCATCTTGCAGCGAAATATTAAAGCGGGTCATTTCTTCGTGTGTGATGGGCAGAATACCTTCTTTTTTCTTACTAATAAAGAATGGGATCACTGAGCCGCGAGATCCCATGACGTTTCCATAACGAACAACACTAAATCGAATGTCTTTAGAGCCTCTTATATTATTTGCAGCAGCAAATAACTTATCTGACGCTAGTTTAGTCGCACCGTATAGATTAATTGGTGCACATGCTTTATCAGTGGATAACGCAACTACATCCCGAACCCCGCAATGAAGTGCTGCTTGGATTACATTTTCAGCCCCATCTATATTCGTACGAATACATTCAGTTGGGTTGTATTCTGCAGTATCGACTTGCTTTATAGCTGCCGCGTGGATAATTACATCGACGCCTTCACATGCTTGTATCATACGATTTCTATCACGCACATCACCAATAAAGAAGCGTAGCTGTGGGAAATCATTCAGAGGATACTTCTGACGAATCTCAAATTGCTTTAGTTCGTCACGGGAATAAATAATTATTTTCTTAACATCTTGATAGCGCTCAAGGATAGTTTGAATAAATTGCTTACCAAATGAACCTGTACCGCCGGTGATCAAAACAGTTTTATGATTTAGCATCTTATTTTCCTAATTCCATGTACTAGGGTCCGTTGATCTTTCGAGATTGATTTTAGACAGCATAGCAAGAAAGTTATAATTTACTTCGCTAAAAGTAGCCATAATCTCGAGCTATACCAAGACTTATGCTAACCGATGCTTGCAGGAAAAAGCTATTTCATTTAATGAAAAGCATGGGCCGTGTTTATGGCCATCATGAACATAGACAAATACTTGAAACATATATGTTCACTTCAGGGTTAGCAAGGCCAATGTCCTTCGTTGTTCAAACTAATTGTGCTAATCGATAATTCACCTTTCACCTCATGTCAGATTTTGTGCATCTTGTAGTGGTCAACTAAATCAT
Source organism: Shewanella sp. DAU305 (assembly GCF_026802235.1). NCBI lineage: Bacteria > Pseudomonadati > Pseudomonadota > Gammaproteobacteria > Alteromonadales > Shewanellaceae > Shewanella > Shewanella sp. DAU305. Next base: position 2,011,027 of record NZ_CP113808.1, on the reverse strand, counting down.
GGCACATTAGCGATGCTAAAACCGAGGTGACCATCTCAGTATTCTTAACCAACCCAGAAGCTCCGTTATTTAGCAAAATTTCCATAATCTTAATGGGATCCGTATAATCTGTGTCATTCGTGTTTCATGGGGTTAACACTATTTAGCGCCCTACTGAGGAGAATCTGCTTGATCAATACCTATATCCCCCTAAATGAATTTCGCCGTAAGTGGATTTTCAACCACCAAGATTTACCTGTGACCGATGAAGATAAACTCTCCATTAAACCTCTGACAGAGAAATCATCGATGGAAATCTGGAATCAATGGATCAGCAACAAGAGTAATCGTGCGGAGCAATTTACTAAGGGAGACTGGGCGGCGAAGGCTGATGCTTGGGTGGAAACAGATCATTGGCAGAGTGCTTGGGATAGTGAAGAGAGCAGTTTACCCACCATGTTAGCTGAATTTATACAATGGCCAGATGAGACAACTGTCTATTTTTGCTATGAAAAATATCAGATTATTGAAACTCGTTGGGATGTGTTCGTCCGTAATTGGAAGTGTTTTCTCTTCTTCGACGACGGCCCAATTTTGATCTCACCAAAACAGAAACAAGCTGTGATGTTCGAACAGAGTGGTCAGTACAAGCTAGGCACTCGCGGATAATTTTCACGCAGAAAGTGTAACGTTGATGATTTGCCGCCGATAGTTTTACACCAATACTTTTACGTCAATTGTTTAACGCGATGATTCATCTTGTTGGCATGCTCATACTTAATGATGAGTATGTCATATTTAACTATTTTCGAATGATGCTTTGGCACAATTAGCCTATCTCTCCCCTCTTCTTTAGATTAACATCCATTTTCGGTGTCGAGTATTTGAAAAGTTGGGGGTCAACTTTCTGCTGTAAATACTCATAAAATCTGCTTTAAACCCAATAATTAAAATAGAAAAATGAGGTGTATTATGAAGTTACTCTCCACTCTTACCCTAGCAAGCGCGCTGTTATTACCCCACACATTAATGGCCAAAGAAGTATCAGGTGTGCAAGTCGCCGATACTGTGACGTTAAATAGCCAAGCATTACAGCTCAATGGCGCGGGCGTTCGCAGTAAGTTCTTTATGGATTTATATGTTGGCAGTCTGTATTTGCCAGCAGCCTTGAGTAGCACTGCAGCGGTTATCGATGCTCCGATTGCGGCAATCCGCCTTAATATTACCTCTGGCATGATCACCTCAGAAAAAATGCGCGATGCGATCACTGAAGGTTTTGAGCACGCGACCGCAGATAATACCGCCGATATTCAACCGCAAATCGATGCCTTTATGGCGCTGTTTAACGAAGAAATTAAAGAAGGTGACCAATTTACCTTAGTCGCCAATAAAGCCCGCGGCGTGACGGCCTATAAAAATGGTCAGGAACAAGCCACCATCGAAGGTGAAATGTTCCGTCAAGCACTGTTAAAAATTTGGCTAGGTGATAAACCTGCCCAGAAAAGCCTCAAAGAGGCCATGCTGGGCAAATAACTGACATTAACGTTAGAATTTGAATTCGATATCCAAGGCGGCAGCGCCTTGGCTATCCATTTCAAGTGCGGCTTGGTCGGTCACTTCTAACTCACCATCAAAGTAATAACCGGCGTAAAGATTCACTGTTAATGCTGGGGTTGCTTGCCAACCTCCACGTAAATAACTCACCCATTCGTTCGTTTCTACCACAGTGTCATCATCTTCGATAAGGAATCGCTCAGTACGACGCGAACTACCAAAGCCGACATTCCAATCGGAATTAAATCGATAACTCAGCTCTAATCCAGCGGGACCGCTAAAACCGGCTTGGAAAGGATTGGCGAGTGCCCAATGTTCATCTATCTGCCAGCGCATGGCGAGATAAGGCACAGTGCGAACTTCATCGATATCATTGAGATACGCGACGCCAAAGCCAATCATATTCCCCGAATCAAATGCATACATGGCAGACGCCACAATACCGTAACTCTGGGCTTCGCTGGCCGATGCTGTGTCGGCGTAGGCATATTGGATCTGCGGCGCTAAAAAGAAGGCCCAATGTTTATCCATGCGATAATTTAACGACACTCCGGCACGATAGCGATTGATATGATCCCAATTCTGCCCGTCGGTACCAAAAAGCGGGGCGACATTGTTAGCGCCAGTGAGGGTGATATTGCGCCAATCATAATCCAGCCTGTCGTAACCCACACGAAAGCCCAAAGACCATTGTTGATTTAACGGAACATTCATCCCTGCACTCAGTAATAAACTGTCCCTTTGTAGCTCGGTATTGCCATTGGCAACCTCGGCACTCTGGGTGCTGATCTGCGCGACACTTAATCTAAAAGGCTTGTATTCCTGCGAAGGTTTATCCGCTGCAATAGCAGCACAGCTCATTAACGGCAACAGTAATACAGCGCTTTTCAGCAGGCGCAGTTTTGCGCTCGATGGTGAGAGTTCTCGATTAGCCACGTCAGCTCCTTGCATTTAAATTGATTAGCAGATTTTTGCGCATAATACGCGCTATCAAGCTAAAAGGTTCATGCTTTCAATATTCAGATACAAAATGATACTTTTATATTGTGCAAGTTTTATTAAACCCGATGCGCCTTCAGGAACATGTCTGCACAACCCAAAATATACTCATTTCTATCGTCAACGAGTTCATCGGCCGCCAAGCCCAATTCTAATTTGAGTTTTAGCTCACCAAACAACATTAAACATAAACGCACCGCACTATGGTGCGCATTACCGAAGTGATATTGCCCTAGGGCTTCTACTGTCACTAAATAATCCGCCAATAACCCCACTATATGTTTCGGGCCCGCGTCGAAGAACAACTGCGACACTTCAGGATGACTTTCGGATTGTGCCACACAGGCTTTAAATACCGTAATAGCTTCAGGGCTGACGATCATCTCCCCAAACTGCAGGGCAAACTGAGTTAATGCCGATTCAGGCTTAGTGGGATCACTTAACAAATCATCATTAAGATTATGGCCAACACACTTAGATTCGATTGCCGCAACAAATAATTCATCTTTGCTGCCGTAATGGGAATAGACGGTTTGTTTCGACACGCCCGCAAGCTTGGCAACCTCATCCATACTGGTATGGGGAAACCCTTGACGGCAAAATAAATCAATAGCAGCTACAAGCACTTGCTGACGTTTTTGTTCGCTACGGCTCAGAGGTAACTGCGTCTCAGAGGAATGCGTCATATCGACTCTCGAATAGATAGACATAATAAATTGGCATTAGTTAAGCACAAAATAGACTAGACAGTCTAGTTCCGCGCAACTAGACTAGCAAGTCTAGTTACATAGCATTAACGTTTAACTTACAGCGGAAGCACTTAAAATGGATCGAACTGCCCGACGTTCTTGGCGCACTATCAGCGTCTGCGTGTTTGCTTTAGTCACATTATCCGCCTGTCAAAAGGAAGTCACTGAACACGCCACGACAGCCGTACTGCCCACAGTCACAAGCCAAGCGTTGCTCCTGACCCCAAGCTATCAGCACGAGCAGACCTTCACGGGGACTATCCGTGCGGGTAACACAACTGGCGTCGGCTTTGAACTTGCAGGAAAGTTAAACGAACTACAGGCCGATTCCGGTATCAAAGTGAAGCAAGGTCAAATACTGGCAATCCTCGATACCCGACTACTCGAAGCCGAGCGTCAAGAGATCCAAGCGAGTCTGGCGCAAACCCAAGCCGATGTTGATCTGGCCACCAGCACTCTAAAACGTAATCAAGAATTGAAAAAATCTGGCTATGTCTCTGAGCAGCTATTAGATGAAAACCGCTCACAATTAAATAGCTTAGCAGCGGCGAAAAACCGCCTACTTGCCTCACAGCATGCCAATCAACTTAAGCTCGATAAATCCATCTTAGTGGCGCCCTTTGAGGGCTCCATCAGCCAAAGACTGCATAACTTAGGCGAAGTGATTGCTGCGGGTAGCCCCATTTTCACCTTAGTGGGCAATATCAATCCTGAAGCCTACATTGGCGTACCTGTCGCGTTAGCGGAGCAGTTTCACGCCGGACAGCAAGTACAAGTCAGCGTGCAAGACCAAACCTTTACCGCCGAAATTGCCGGTATCAGCGCCGAAGTGAATCCCGTCAGTCGCACCCTACAACTTAGGATCAGCCTGCCCCAAGATGCCCGTGTGATTAACGGTGAAATTGCGTATCTGCATCAACAGCAGCAAATTGAGCAAGCTGGGTATTGGGTGCCAATTTCAGCGCTGACAGATGGCATTCGCGGATTATGGAATCTGTATGTCATCGCAAACTATGAACAGCAATCCATCATAGAGCGCCGAGATGTTGAAATCCTCTACACCACCCAAAACATGGCCTACATTCAAGGCGCGATTCAGCCCAATGAAATCTATGTCAGCCAAGGACTCCATAAGCTGGTCGTAGGCCAAGCTGTGTCTCCTATTGCCGCAGCCACGAGGTAGTTATGATTAAAGCCTTTGTTGAAAATGGCCGCTTAGTCAGCCTCGTTATTGCACTATTACTGGTCGCGGGCTTTGGCGCTATCTCGAGTCTGCCGCGCACTGAAGATCCACACATAACTAACCGTTTCGCCTCTGTGATCACCCCTTATCCCGGAGCTTCTGCTGAACGGGTCGAAGCATTAGTCACTGAAGTGCTCGAAAATCAGCTCAGACGCTTAGAAGAAATCAAGCTGATCCAATCGACCTCTCGGCCGGGGATTTCAGTCATACAGTTAGAATTAAAAGACACAGTCATGGAGACAGATCCCGTGTGGTCTCGGGCGCGGGATTTATTAGCCGATGCGAAAATCAATCTGCCCGAGGGCATACCATCCCCGACACTCGATGATCAAATTGGTTATGCCTACACCGCCATTTTAAGCTTAGTGTGGAATAGCAATACGCCCGTTCGAGTCGATATGCTCAACCGCTACGCGAAGGAATTACAGAGCAGGCTCAGGCTGTTGTCGGGCACGGATTTTGTCAAACTCTACGGCGCACCGACCGAAGAAATGCTAGTGCAGCTTGACGGCAACAAGATGAGCCAGTTACAACTCACTCCCGCTTCCATCGCCCATATTCTCAGCGGCGCCGACAGTAAAATTGCTGCGGGTGAAATCAACAATCGTGAGTTTCGCGCCTTAGTCGAAGTCTCGGGCGAACTCGACTCCTTAACCCGCATTCGCCAAGTGCCACTCAAAATTGATAACCAAGGCCAAATCATTCGCCTTGGGGATATAGCCACTGTCACGCGCCAAGCCAAAACGCCCGCGGACAGCATAGCCTTAGTCGATGGTGAACAAGGCGTTTTTGTCGCCGCGCGCATGCTTAACAATAGCCGTGTCGATCTCTGGCAAGCACAAGTGAATAGCGTCGTCGATGAACTTAACCGCGAAGTGCCCGCCAATATCCAGATCCAATGGCTATTCGAGCAAAACAGTTACACCAGCGATCGCCTTGGCGGACTCGTGGTTAACCTGCTGCAAGGATTTGTGATCATCTTGCTGGTATTGCTACTCACCTTAGGACTAAGAAACGCCATCATAGTGGCGATTTCATTGCCCCTCACGGCACTATTTACCTTGGCCTGCATGAAATATATCGGCCTGCCCATACATCAAATGTCGGTGACTGGACTCGTCGTCGCCCTTGGGATCATGGTGGATAATGCGATTGTGATTGTTGATGCCATCTCACAACGGCGTCAACAAGGGATGAGCCGCCTAGCCGCAGTGAGTGAAACCATACACCATCTTTGGCTGCCCTTAGCAGGTTCAACGATTACCACGATTTTAGCTTTTGCGCCCATAGTACTGATGCCCGGTGCCGCTGGGGAGTTTGTCGGTGGCATTGCTATGTCAGTGATGTTTGCGCTGCTGGGCTCTTACCTGATTTCCCACACGATAATTGCAGGACTCGCGGGACGATTTAGCCATGAAGGCAAACATGATGCCTGGTATCAACACGGGATCAACCTCCCACTGGTGAGCCAATATTTTCAAACCAGCCTCAGAATCGCCCTTAAACGCCCTATTCTCAGTGCGCTGCTTATCGGCATTACGCCAGTATTAGGTTTTTACGCCTCAGGCAAGATGACAGAGCAATTCTTTCCGCCATCGGACAGGGACATGTTCCAAATTGAAGTCTATCTTGCGCCCCATGTGAGTTTAGAAAACACTTTGAACCAAGTGCAGCTGATGGATAAAAAGCTCCATGCAGTCAATGGGATTACCCAAGTCGATTGGGTGGTGGGCGGCAATACGCCCTCATTTTATTACAATCTGACGCAACGCCAACAGGGCGCGACTAACTATGCGCAGGCCATGGTGAAAGTGACCGACTTTGAACGTGCCAATGAGCTGATCCCCGAATTACAACAGCAGTTCGACAGTGCTTTCCCCGAAGCACAAGTGCTAGTACGCAAACTCGAGCAAGGTCCGCCCTTTAATGCGCCGGTAGAGTTGATGATCTTCGGTCCGAATCTCGATACGTTGCGATCGCTGGGCGACGAAGTTCGCAATATCCTCGCGCAAACGCCGGACGTACTCCATACCCGAGCCACTTTAAGTGCCGGTGCGCCTAAGCTGTGGCTGCAAGTGAATGAAGATGCCAGCCTGATGAGTGGTTTAAGTCTGACGGATATTGCCAAGCAGATCCAAATGTCGACCACGGGCGTTATCGGTGGCAGCGTGCTTGAGCAAACGGAGTCATTACCCGTTCGAGTGCGACTCGGTGATGGCAGTCGCGAACAAGTCACCCGCCTTTCAGAAATTCAATTAGTGACCCCTTCGGGTGAGTCGGTCGCGCTCTCTGCCCTCGCCCACAACGAAGTGCAAGTGAGTCGCGGCGCCATTCCAAGACGTAATGGCCAAAGGGTGAATACCATAGAAGCCTATATTGTCAGTGGTGTGTTACCCGCCCAAGTACTGAACGATGTCAAAGATAAAGTGGCACAACTCGCGCTGCCATCGGGATATCGCATTGAAATCGGCGGTGAAAGCGCGAAACGTAACGAAGCGGTCGGCAATTTGCTGTCCAATGTGATGTTAGTCGTCACCTTGCTATTGGCCACTGTGGTGTTGTCGTTCAACTCCTTTAGGCTCACGGCCATCATTTTGTTGAGCGCGATACAATCAGCCGGGCTTGGCCTATTAGCCGTGTTTGTGTTCGGCTATCCCTTTGGATTCCCTGTCATCATAGGTTTACTAGGCTTGATGGGACTGGCCATTAACGCTGCCATAGTGATCTTGGCTGAACTTGAGGATATGCCAAGTGCCAGACTCGGCGATATGGAAACCATAGTCTCAACCGTCAGCAGTTGTGGCCGCCATATCAGCTCAACAACCATCACCACAGTGGGCGGGTTTATCCCACTTATCATTGCTGGCGGCGGATTTTGGCCTCCCTTTGCCATTGCTATCGCGGGCGGCACGCTGCTGACGACTTTGCTCTCTCTGGTTTGGGTACCGACTATGTATTTACTGTTGATGAAAACCCGTAAGGCGAACAATCAGTCCGCCATTCCAGCTTAAATCGCATCGTGGACTAGGTATTGATACAGTTTATCTTTGAGGTTTAACCGCTCTAATTTTAACGCTAAAAAGTGCTCATCGGCGGTGGGCACTTTAGTTAACTCCAGTGCCCTAATTTTATTGTCGAGCTCATGGTAACGACTGGCCATAGTCGCAAAGGCGCTATTATTGACTTTTAGATGCTTAATTTGATCGACAAAATCAGGAAACTCATAAACTAACGCATGATTCTCACCTAGCATATACACTTCCCCTATAATGGTTCTGACACTATGAACTCCATTCACCTTAAGCAGCTTAGTCCATGCCATCACAATACGGCCAGTTAGCAGGACTTTTTATCTGCCGACATGTCTGTGGAATGAATCCATTAACTCAAGTCAAAACTGGTAAAATATCAAAGAATTGACTATACAATTGCTTAAATACTAGACCCATATCAAGACCATGGAGTGAGACTTAGGCTACATTGATGTAACCGTTACCTATAGGATCGTACGATGAATTATAAAAATTGGCCTATTGCTAAACAAATAGGTGCCCTTGCGTTTATTCTCACACTCACCATTTTTGGCATACTCAGTACCGTTTCCTACAAAGCCGCTTCAAATGTATTAGAAGATAAAGGCATGAGTGCCATGAAGTCCGAAATGCGTGCCGTTTCAGACATGTTAGAACTGCAATACGATAGCCTTTTGCAGCTTGCAAGGCGCAACGCCGATGTGTTTAAGGAAATGTATCCAGGGCAATTTAGTAAACCAGATAAAACCGTCAATGTGATGGGAGTCAGCTCCCCCGCCCTCATGCACGAACAAGAACAAATTAACTCATCAAAAAGTAAAGTCGATCGTTTTGCTAACCTGACAGGCGGCACGGCAACGGTATTCGTGCGCGATGGCGATGATTTTATGCGGGTGTCGACCTCACTCAAAAAAGCTGATGGTAGCCGTGCACTAGGCACCTTCCTTGGTAAAACGCATCCAGGCTATCAAGCGCTGATCAGCGGCCAAGAATACGAAGGCTACGCCAAACTCTTCGGCAAAGACTATATGACAGTCTATCGCCCAGTTAAGGACGTCCAAGGCCAAGTCATTGGTATCTTATATATTGGCTTTGACATCACCAGCTCGTTAAAACAATTAAAAGATGCAGTAAACAGACTCACGCTAGAAGAAAGCGGCCGTTTTCTGTTAGTCCGCAAAGCGGACAATGTACTTGTCGCGCATCCTCAGTTTAATTCTGGCGACGTTATCACCGAGAGTATGCTCGATGGGTTAAGTGTGGCTGAGGCCACGAAAGATGATTCTGAGTACAGTTATAGCAATAGTAAAAATGAGCCTATGTTTGCCTATAGCCAAACCGTAACCGGCTGGAATTGGATGTTGGTAGGCCAAGTTAAGGCGAGTGAGCTCAATGAAGAAAGTATGCAGTTACTCACTATCAACGCTATCGTTGCCCTCACAGGGATTGCGCTGATCACGGCACTGCTTTCAGTAGTATTAATCCGTGCACTTAAACCGTTACATGCCCTACAAGTGCATATGGAAAGGCTAGGGAGTGGCGATTTTAGTCATCACTTAGCGCCATCGGAACCACAGAGTCAAAACGAAGTTGATCGCATCACCACCAGTGTATCGACCATGTCCTCAGAGTTAAGGCAGTTGATCATTGCCCTGCAGGATTCGGTGATGAGTTTAGAGCAGCAGGCTTCTAAGGCACAAAGTATCGCCAAACAGAATGGCGAAGAAGCTCAGGCCTTAATGCTACAAACGGATCAAATTGCTACTGCCATTGAAGAAATGTCGACCTCTATCCGTGATGTGGCGAATCATGCCCAAGACGGCGCAGTGCAGAGCCAGCAAGTGGATGCTGCGGCGAAAGAAGGCCAAGATCAACAAGTTAAAGTAGTGCAAGATTTACTCAAGCTCAGTGAACAGCTCAGTAACAGTCATCAGTCGGTTGAAAAAGTCAGTCACGAAAGTGAAGCCATCAGTAAAGTCACCGAAGTGATTAACAGCATTGCCGAGCAGACAAACTTACTGGCACTCAATGCGGCGATTGAAGCGGCGCGCGCAGGCGATCAAGGTCGAGGTTTTGCGGTCGTTGCCGATGAGGTGAGAATCTTAGCTCAGCGTACCCAATCATCCATTTTAGAAATTGGCCAAACAATTGGAAAGCTGCAAACCCAAGTGAAAAGCACCACAGAGCAAATGGGTCAGAGTCATCAATTAGGTATGGAATCCGCAGCACAGGGCGAAGCAACCGGCGAGCAGCTAAAGGAAATCACCCGCCGGATTGGCGAACTCGCCATTAGTTCACGTAATATCGCCTCGGCAACTGAACAGCAAAGCAGTGTTGCAGAGGAAATCACCCACAATTTGCATCAGATCAGTGAACTAGCAAATGAGGGCGAGCACCGTGCCACTGAAACGGTGCATTCAGCTAATGAACTGTCTTCCTTAGCCGCGGCTTTAAAACGCCAAATAAGCCAGTTTAAGGCTTAATTAGACTAGCGCGACGGGCTCGACTAGCTCAAATTTTTAATCAGTTGTTTATCAAATGCCACCCACACTGGGTGGCATTTTTTATGGCCGCGATTCCAACAGTTTTGGGGCATCATTCAAGAAAGCGACTTGAGGAGACAGTTATTGATATTCGCTATTTTAAAAGCGCGTTGTAAAAGAATATGGAGTAAAGATTTTAAATAATACGGAGCAATAGCCTGTATCTATCGCCATCAAAAAGCGATGAAGTGATAAAGTCTAAATGGGTGAATACCTTTTAATAAGGAGTCTTCAGAGATCGTCACTTGATGAAGTGTCTTTAATGACATGCTTCACTTATTTATGCTGCCCCATTCAGCCTCAGTAATAACTGCACTTAGGCATTCAGCCCTGATAATCCACACTCTTTGTCACAACCTCTCAATCTTAGACGCCACATCTGTCAGGCATCGCACTCACGACAAAACGGATATCGGCGCACCTGCTGCGATTGCATCAGCACACGGCTACCTTTTATGGAGTTAGATATGCTGGCTAATAGGATAGTTCTGCTGCAACACAGGTTAAACCTTGCCTCACCCAGCAAATAAATCCCAATAAAAAACCCCGCTAGAGCGAGGTTTTTTAAATCGAGTTTAGACGTTACTCGGCATCGTCTGCCGATCTGTCCATGTTCTCAGTATTCTCAAGCCACAGGGCATTGATAATCCCGAAAGAACAGGCCAACAAAACCCCTAATATCCACGTAAAATACCACATAGCAGATGCTCCTTAATGCCTAATAGAGTGAGGCTTTGTTATCTTCAATATGCTTACGGCCAATACGACCAAACATCTTGTAGTAAGTCCAGACAGTGTAGCTCAACACTATGGGTACGAAAATCGCAGCTGCAGCAGTCATAACACCTAAGGTCTTTTTACTGGCTGTTGCATCCCACATAGTCAAACTGACGTTAGGGTCTAGTGACGATGGCATTACGAATGGGAACATTGCTGCACCGCAAGTCAAAATCACCATAGCCACAGTCAGTGAGCTGAATAGGAACGCAAAACCTGAACGGTTAAAGCGGCTCACCAGAATCACTAACAACGGCAATACCACACCTAAGATAGGGAACAGCATAGTGATGGGGTATTTGTCATAGTTGGCAAGCCAAGCACCCGCTTCAATCGCGACTGTTTTCATTGCTGGGTTAGAAACCGCATTATGGTCAAGGACAGATGTCACTACATAACCATCGATACCATTGGCTAACCACACGCCCGCCGCAGCAAACAACACAGCCACTAACAATGCGAAGAATTGTGTCGCTTTCGCAGCACGCACTCGCAGCTCGCTATCTGTCTTCATTTGTAGCCAAGAAGCGCCTTGCATCATAAACATGCTCACGCTCACAAGACCAGCCAGTAGACCGAAAGGATTCAACAGACCGAATAGACCGCCGTGGTAAGTCGCACGTAGGAACTCGTCGAATTCAAACGGTACGCCTTGTAACAAGTTACCAAAGGCTACGCCTATGATCAGCGGAGGCACAAAACCACCGGCAAACAAAGCCCAATCCCATGACTTACGCCACTTTGGATTTTCGATTTTAGAACGGTAATCGAATCCGACTGGACGCATATAGAGGGCAAACAGCACTAACATCATGGCGACATAGAAGCCAGAGAAAGACACTGCATACACCATAGGCCAAGCGGCAAATAACGCACCACCTGCTGTGATTAACCACACTTGGTTGCCGTCCCAATGGGGAGCAATAGTGTTGACCATGATACGGCGCTCAGTATCGTCTTTGCCTATGATTGGCAGTAACGCACCGACACCCATGTCAAAACCGTCAGTAACCGCAAATCCGATGAACAGCACGCCGATCAGAGCCCACCAGATAACTCTTAATATTTCATAATCAAACATAATGAAATCCTCTGCTTAGGCTTCTAGTTTCTCGAAATGATAACGACCAGTTTTTAAACTGCTCGGACCAATGCGGGCAAACTTAAACATCAAGAACATCTCAATCACCAGCAGCACAGTGTAGAAAAGGGTGATAGAAAGGATACTGAACCATAAGTCGCCAGTCGTTAAGCTTGAGGCAGACATAAAGGTCGGTAATACCTCAGAAATCGTCCAAGGTTGACGACCATACTCAGCCACAAACCAACCACACTCAATCGCAATCCAAGGCAATGGCAAGCTATAAAGTGCAGCTTTAAGTACCCATTTCTTCTCGACGATTTGATGACGTGTGCTTTGCCAGAATGCCGCAGCAAATACGAATAACATGATAAAGCCTAGACCCACCATCACACGGAAGCTCCAGAAAATCGGTGCTACGTTAGGGATAGAATCTTTAGCCGCCGCTTTAATTTGCTCTTCAGTGGCATCGACCACTTTATCTGTGTAGCGTTTCAGCAAGAAACCATAGCCTAAGTCGACTTTTGCTTCTTCGAAGGCCGCACGCAGTTCAGGTGTTTCTTCACCCGCACGCAGCTTCACTAACATGGCATAGGCTTTCATACCGTTACGGATGCGCACTTCATGCTCAGCAATCAAGTCATGGATACCCGTGACTTCTTCATCCAATGAGCGTGTTGCCACAATACCCATAGCATAAGGAATTTTGATCGCATAATCCGTGTGCATGGTTTCTTGATTTGGGAAACCAACCGCAGTAAAGGCCGCAGGAGCAGGTTCAGTGTGCCATTCAGCTTCAATCGCCGCTAACTTAACACGCTGTGCTTCACCGACTTTATAGCCAGATTCATCACCTAACACGATAACCGATAGAATTGCCGCCATACCAAAGCTTGCCGCAATCGCAAATGAGCGACGGGCAAAAGGTAAGTCACGTTTCTTGAGGATGTAATAAGCACTGATTGCCAGTACAAACATGGCACCCGCGACATAACCCGAAGCCACAGTGTGAACAAACTTCACCTGCGCAACAGGGTTAAACACCACTTCGGCGAAGCTGGTCATTTCCATGCGCATGGTTTCGTAATTGAACACTGAACCCACAGGGTTTTGCATCCAACCGTTTGCCACTAAAATCCACAATGCCGACATGTTAGAGCCAAAGGCCACTAACCAAGTCACCACTAAATGTTGACGTTTAGTGAAACGATCCCAACCGAAGAAGAACATACCGACGAAGGTAGATTCGAGGAAAAAGGCCATTAAACCTTCAATAGCCAGAGGCGCACCAAAGATGTCCCCTACGTAATGCGAATAGTAAGACCAGTTAGTACCAAACTGGAATTCCATTGCCAAACCTGTGGTAACCCCCAAGGCAAAGTTAATACCAAATAACTTACCCCAGAACTTAGTCATATCTTTATAAATTTGTTTATCCGTCATCACATACAGTGATTCCATGATAGCCAGCAAAAATGCCAACCCCAACGTCAAGGGAACAAACAGGAAGTGATACATGGCTGTCAGCGCAAACTGCAACCGCGATAGCTCAACAACCTCTTCAACAATCATCGGTGACTCCTTACTTGGTGCGTCCAATTGCTATGATAAAACCCGCGTCAATCACAGCAAGTGCCTTTGTAGGATAGTGAGTTTTCATTTTGTGTTTATATCTGAACATCAGTATAAACCGTTAAATTTAATCTTTTGCATTAGTTCGAAGCAGCAAGGGCTAAAAAGTACCAATATCCGTCGCATATTGAGACGCGAGTCACACTATCGCAAGTAACTGAGACCGACACCTTACCACTCAATCAATCAAATGATCTCATCGATATAAATATCAGATAGTTAAGATATTTATTCGTTTTCATTTGTGGCTATTTTATACCACCTCGCTTTGATGCAAATCAATCAAACTCAGTGGTTTAGGTGGGTTTTGCGGTGAGGCACACACTTCCCCATTGAGAGGGATTGACAACTACATAAAACAGGAGTAGTGAGCAAGCGTTAATTAATGTAAACCCCTACTTTTATTGATTAGCCGCCACAAATCAGCTCCAGCCACCAAAAAACTAACAAACAAATAATGTTGCAACAAATTAACTAAAAAAGCTTAAAAATATTTTTAGCGCAAATTAATTTAAAACCTTTAAAATCAATAAATAAATCCACATATAGAAATAAATATATAAAAACAGCATTAAAATTCATTAGTTTTAATAATGAATAATTGTATTTTTTCTCGTTTGAGAAGCTTATCAGAGTTGTTTAATATATGTCCTGTGTTAAGGAGACAATTTGGTAGAACTGGTGTCGTAGCCCAGTCAATGCCAACTTCGCGCACATAGGTATTAACTTTTGGTGTGGAGATATCGATATGACTAAATTATTTGAACGTGTGGTTAACAGCTACAAGCGTGTTTTTGTTGAACTTTATACAGCTAATGAGCTGAAATAATTCCCCGAATTACTCGTGAAATTTATTGCATTAATTTGAAGTTTTGTTAGCGCAAAACGAGCCCCCCTCTCCTTGAGAGTGGGGGCTTTTTCTATTCTAAAGCCACAAAATCTGCCTTCAACTCTAGAACCCCATAAAACGTCACTCTCAGTATCAAGTACGCAACATACCTATTAATAGGTATTTACCGTAAAAAGATGCTGTTTTATCACTTTGGTCCATTAGATTATTTGCAACAAGTATTAATGATTTGAAATGCAAGATATTTCATAAAAGTGCATTTTAAATATAAAAAAAGGAGCGAAATTATCGCTCCTTTTTTACGATTAACTAAACCCGTTTTTACCCTTCAAAACTGGTAAAAGCCGCTGAGTTTACTCGCTTAACCTAAGGTCACTCGCGCATTACGGAACATACGCATCCAAGGGCTATCTTCACCCCAAGCATCCGGATGCCAAGAGTTCGCTACAGTCCTGAACACACGTTCTGGGTGCGGCATCATCAACGTTACGCGGCCATCAGTCGTACAAATTCCCGTCAAGCCATTTGGCGAGCCGTTCGGGTTTTGTGGATACTGAGTCGCGATATCCCCCTTACCATTGACAAAACGCAGCGCAATCGTGCCTGATGCTTCGGCAATCGCCAACGCTTCAGGGCTGGCAAACTCAGCCAAACCTTCACCGTGTGATACGGCGATAGGCATACGCGAACCTGCCATACCTTGGAAGAATAACGACGGGCTCTGTTGCACTTCAACTAAGCTGAAACGCGCTTCGAAACGCTCTGAGCGGTTGCGCACAAAACGTGGCCAATACTCGCTTCCTGGAATGATTTCTTTCAGGTTTGACAGCATTTGACAGCCGTTACACACGCCGAGGGCAAAGCTTGAGTCACGTTCAAAGAAACGTGAAAACTCATCGCGCGCACGGTCATTAAACAGAATCGACTTAGCCCAACCTTCACCTGCGCCTAATACGTCACCATAAGAGAAACCACCACAGGCCACTAGACCTTGGAAATCCTCTAGGCGGATACGGCCAGATAAAATGTCCGACATGTGCACGTCGCGGCTTTCAAATCCAGCGCGATCAAAGGCAGCAGCCATTTCCACGTGGGAGTTAACGCCCTGCTCACGCAAAATCGCCATCTTAGGCGCAGCGCCTTTTAGGATATAAGGCGCGGCAACGTCAGTGCTTGGATCGAAGCTTAAGTTAACCGTTAAGCCTAAATCGCTTTCGTCTTGCTTAAGTTTGAACTCTTCCAGTGCACACGCTGGGTTATCACGCATGGCTTGCATACGATAAGTGGTTTCTGACCACAAGGTACGCAGCGCAACACGGGTATCACTGAAAATTTCACGCGCGCCATCTTTAATGGTGATGCGTTGATCGTCAGCTAACGTCCCAATCACATGGCAAGGTACGCCAGCGATAGCAAACTGAGCGGCAATTTTCGCAGCGTTGTCGCGGCTCACTTGCAGCACAGCGCCGAGCTCTTCATTAAAGAGTCGCTCTAAATCCGTGCCCTGCAAGTCTTCTACATCTATGTCTAAGCCAGTATTACCCGCAAAAGCCATTTCCACTAAGGTGGTGAATAAGCCGCCGTCGCTTCGGTCGTGGTAAGCGATAACGGATTTCTTAGCCACTAGATTTTGCATGGTTTCAAAGAAACCGCGCAGCAGTGCAGCATCATCAAGATCCGGCGCAATATCACCTAGCTCACCAAACACTTGGGCTAAACAAGAACCGCCTAAACGATTTTTACCCGCACCGAGATCCACTAACAGTAAAGACGTTTCGCCTTTATCTGTGCGCAGCTCTGGCGTCACTGTATTACGAATGTCTTGTACCACGCCAAAAGCAGTAATCACCAATGACATTGGCGACGTCACGGTTTTATCCGCGCCATCTTGCTGCCATGCGGTCTTCATCGACATAGAGTCTTTACCGACCGGAATGGTTAGGCTGAGCTCTGGACACAGTTCTTCACCTACGGCTTTAACCGCTTCATAAAGACCCGCATCTTCACCGGGGTGACCCGCAGCAGACATCCAGTTAGCAGAAAGCTTGATACGCTTAAATGAACCGATATCGGCACCAGCGATGTTCATAATTGATTCAGCCACTGCCATACGGGCAGATGCGCCAAAATCAAGCAGTGCCAGCGGTGTACGCTCGCCCAGAGACATCGCTTCACCAGCGTAGGTATCAAAGCTTGCAGCTGTGACAGCGCAATCGGCCACAGGCACTTGCCATGGACCCACCATTTGGTCACGGTTAACTAAACCCGTTACTGTGCGATCGCCAATGGTGATAAGGAAGGTTTTATCCGCAACTGTAGGCAAGCTCAGCACGCGTTTAACCGCTTCTTTAACTTCAATATTATCTTGCGCTAACGCGGGTGATACCGCTTTGGCCGATACCACATCGCGGCTCATCTTAGGCGCTTTGCCTAATAAGACTTCGAGCGGTAAATCGATAGGATTATTATCGAAATGGCTGTCGCTAAGCGTTAAATGTTTCTCCGCTGTTGCTTCACCCACAACCGCAAACGGGGCGCGCTCGCGCTCACAAATGGCAGTAAATAGTTCGAGGTTTTCAGGGGCAACTGACATCACATAACGTTCTTGTGATTCGTTACACCAGATTTCCAGCGGGCTCATGCCTGGCTCATCTGAAGGCACGTTACGCAGATTAAATAAACCGCCGCGCTCGCCGTCATTCACAAGTTCAGGGAAAGCGTTCGACAAACCGCCCGCGCCCACATCGTGGATAAATTGGATAGGGTTTTTATCGCCAAGCTGCCAACAGCGGTCAATCACTTCCTGACAACGACGTTCCATTTCTGGGTTTTCACGTTGCACTGAAGCAAAGTCGAGATCTTCACTCGATTGACCCGATGCCATAGATGAAGCAGCGCCGCCGCCCAAACCAATGTTCATCGCAGGGCCACCCAGCACAATCAGCTTAGCGCCGACGGTGATTTCGCCCTTCTGTACATGCTCTTCACGAATGTTGCCCAAACCACCGGCTAACATAATCGGCTTATGGTAACCACGGACTTCTACGCCGTTATGGCTGCTGACTTCCTGCTCGTAGGTACGGAAATAACCGACCAGCGCAGGACGACCAAACTCGTTGTTAAATGCCGCACCGCCCAGTGGGCCTTCGGTCATGATATCGAGCGCGCTAACGATACGATCTGGCTTACCGTAGTTACCTTCCCATGGTTGAACAAAACCGGGGATTTTTAAATTTGATACGCTAAAGCCCGTTAAACCGGCTTTAGGTTTAGAACCACGACCCGTTGCGCCTTCATCACGGATTTCACCACCTGAACCGGTTGCAGCGCCAGGATAGGGGCTGATGGCGGTTGGATGGTTGTGGGTTTCCACTTTCATCAGGATGTGCATAGGTTCAGTGTGATAGTTGTACACCCCATCTGGATCGGGGAAGAAACGACCGGCAACCGAGCCTTCCATTACAGCGGCATTATCTTTGTAGGCAGATAACACGTGATCTGGTGTGGTTTCAAAGGTGTTCTTGATCATTTTGAACAATGACTTAGGCTGAACTTCACCGTCAATTGTCCAATCTGCGTTAAAAATCTTATGACGACAATGCTCAGAGTTTGCTTGAGCAAACATCATCAATTCGATGTCATGGGGATTACGGCCTAAACGGACGAAGTTTTCGACTAAATAGTCGATTTCATCTTCGGCTAAGGCAAGGCCCAATGCTGTGTTAGCCACTTCAAGTGCGCGGCGACCTTCGGCAAGAATATTGACGCTTTTAAACGGCGCAGGCTCAGTGCGTTTGAATAACACATCGGCTTTGGCAAAATCATCAAGCATGATTTCAACCATGCGATCGTGCAACAGCGCATTTAAGGCTTGTTGCTGCGCTACTGTCAGTGCATCTGACTCGACATAATACGCAACGCCTCGCTCCAAACGCTTCACTTTACCAAGGCCACAATTGTGCGCGATGTCAGTGGCTTTTGAAGACCAAGGAGAAATAGTACCGGGGCGAGGAGTGACAAACAGGAGTGAACCTTGGGGGATATGAGCTTCTATCGCAGGTCCATAGGTGAGAATTTTTTCAAGTTGCTGGCGTTCATATGTATCGAGCAACTCGCTCAAATCCGCTAAATGGACATACTCAGCATAGATTTGTCGTACCGGAAGCGCAGCGTTTTCGCAGGCCTCCATCAGCTTTTGCACCCTAAACGTCGAGAGTGCAGGGGCTCCGCGGATGATCTCCATCACGTCTATTCACCTTATTATTTATTATTGCAGGGGTCAGAGGTGGCGCTATTATAAGGAAATGTCTGCCACAAATCACCTGTGACCTTACGCAAAACAGTGTTTCCTGTGATATAAAAAACGCGACCATTTTAAGTCGCCATTTTCCCCCACGAATGATTTTTTTACGTTATCGCAGACAAACGGATATAATCCCACCAATGTCGGCCAGTTCACCACGCATGCCCCACTGTTAACTCGCTATCTATAATATTGATTTTATTTACTATAAGTACATTTAATGACTCGATTCCTGTTCGCTCTTATCTTAGGTTTCTTACTGACTGCCTGTCAGCAGGTGACCGTGGACGAAACAGAATTCGTGCCGAAAAAATTAACTGAGTTAAGAGTCGGCACACTCTACGGCCCACAGATTTATATGACATCTGGCCAAGGTGATAGCGGTTTCGATTACGATATGGCGGTATTGTTCGCCGAATACTTAGATGTGCCCTTAAAAATGGTGCCCTACACTAACCGTACCGAGCTGTACGAAGCCCTTAAAAAGAATGAAATCGACCTCATTGCCGCGGGCATGACAGAAACGCCCGCAAGGCGTGAACAGTTCCGCCTAGGACCGCCGCTGTACCGCGTTAATCAAGTATTGGTGTATCGCGAAGGCATGCCAGCGCCCAAAGATATCAGCGACTTAAAGGGTAAGATCACTGTCATCGCCGACTCTTCCTTCGTCGAGACATTAACTCAATTGCAAAAGCATTATCCAACGCTGGTGTGGGATCAAATTACCGACAAAGACAGCGAAGAATTGCTGGCTATGATCGCCAACAAAGAAATTGACTACACCATCGCCGACTCCAGCAGCGTACAAATCAACCGCCGCTACTTACCCGATCTGCGCTCTGGCCCCGTACTTGAAGAAAAGCTCGATGTAGTCTGGCTGTTGCCGCCGACCCGCAGTGATGAACTCATGAGTCAGTTACTGGCCTTTTGGCACCAAGAAAAGCTGGCTGGCACGCTCGATCATCTCAACGAGAAATACTTTGGCCATGTGAAGCGCTTCGATTATGTCGATACTCGGGCATTTATCCGCGCTATTGAAACCGTTTTGCCCCGCTATCGTCAGTTATTTGAAACCCATGCGGGCAATTTAGATTGGCGTAAGCTTGCGGCGACTAGCTATCAAGAGTCCCATTGGAATCCCCATGCTCGCTCGGCAACGGGAGTACGCGGCATGATGATGTTGACTCAGCCTACGGCAAAAGAAATTGGCATCACCAACCGTTTGGATGCGGAAGAAAGCATCCGCGGCGGCGCGGCCTATTTGAACGATATGATCAATCGTCTGCCAGAATCCATTCCCGAGAGTCAACGCATGTGGTTTGCACTGGCGTCGTACAACATTGGATACGCCCATGTTGAAGATGCGCGTAAACTAGCTGAATCAATGGAGTTAAATCCCAATGCGTGGCGAGATTTAAAGAAAGTGCTGCCACTGCTGCAAAAGCGTAAGTACTATCAAAAAACCCGCTACGGCTATGCCCGTGGCAGTGAAGCCGTCCATTACGTCGACAGTATTCGCCGCTACTACGACACATTAGTCTGGGTGGATAATCAGTCGAAACAGCAAAACCCCGAGGAAGAACCGAGCGATCTTGCGTCGGAAGAACCCGCCATTCCCGCTGGAACATTAAGCCCAGAACCACCTAAGTAATTTGAATCGCCGGAGCCCAGTCTTTAGATCTGGGTTTCTAGAGACTTAAATCAAAAAGCCAAACTGCTAAACCAAAGCTCTGTGAACTCAGTATCTGAAACTCTGTGCCAGAACCAAGCAGGCTTAACCAACTTAGGTTTACGCTTAAAAACATCGCTTAGTTCAGCTTATCTGACCAGTGCTATTGCTGCGCTCAAGTGCAACTGCTACTGTCTTGGGGTTATGACCTGCGATACATCACTGCAGGGCATCAATAATAACAATGAATGGGGTCAATATGAGAAGAAAAACCATCAGCAATACTGTCGCGCGTCGTCGTACTTTACTCAAAGTTCGCCATCGTCGTATTTTGAATCGTCAGAAACTTTTCTTTACTTTTATTCAGTCTCAGGATTAATCCTGTCGCTTTTACCACTGTTTACTCAATTGCTTGCAGCGCCTTTTGAGCCTGTTTCAGGGCTTTTTTCTCCTCTCTACGCCGTTTAAAAAAACGACTCAATTGCGCGCTACAGGCGTCGGCTAATACACCCGATGTCACTTCAACTTGATGATTAAATGCCGGATGTTGCAATAAATTCACCACAGTACCCGCTGCACCGGTTTTTTCATCCCGAGCACCATAAACCACCCGCGCGATCCGGCTGTGCACCATGGCACCGGCACACATAGCACAAGGTTCAAGCGTGACATATAAAGTCGCGTCTAACAGGCGATAGTTTTCGACCAAACGCCCCGCTTCCCGCAAACATAAAATTTCCGCATGGGCGCTAGGATCGTGTTGGCTAATGGATAAATTGTAACCCGTCGCAATTTGCTGGCCGTCTTTGACCAATACCGCCCCTACAGGTACTTCGCCCTCAGCTTCAGCTTTCTCGGCCATCAGCATCGCGACTTGCATCCAATGTTCATCTAACTTCATTTGGTCCACTAGGCTGTCACTCATCTTTAAAAATACGGCAATTATACCGATAACCAATAAAAAAGGCGCACTTGGCGCCTTTTCACTGAATAAGGATTAAGCCTTCTCGATTGTTGTTTGAGTAGATAATAGGCTTTCATCTCTCTAGGTATTGAACCTGTAAAGTTCGGATAGAGTAGCCTTTATTCAAACCGTTGCTCGTGCTCCATATCCTCCCGCTGTTCTCGCTCTTTCTGACGCTCGATTAGTTGAACCAAGTTTGCAGAGAGTGTTTTAGCTGCGGCCGCAATATCTGATCTTTCATGTTCAACCAACTTTCTAATAGCATCCGTTCCAGGTTGCATTGCGTTTGCTCGGCTACCAGAAGTAACACGTTCAGCAAATGCCTCCAGAACAGCTTCAGGTTCAGGAGATGCTTCCAGCAGTCTGAGTGCTGACTCTGACATAATAACTGCACCCTGATTTCCATCCTGTTCCCAGAGACTAATACCCGCCGCTACAATCGCCCACACGTTGGTATCGTTTCTGGCTCTGCACCATTCAATCAACACGTCCACATCGATTTTGGCGAGAATTGACTGGTCCAATCCGCTATGCAGAATAAAGAACTGTCGCAGATGTTGTTGCTCTTCAGTGCCCTCAAAAACACGATTCAGGAATGCTGCAGGCATTAATGCCGCAGTCGACGCAATGGTGTTTTCGCATGAATAAATGTAACCATAGTTGTCATCGACAACAGTAAATATGGTATCCAACCACTCTTGCTTTGCGGCCTCATTGCAATTAAAGCGTAACGCAGCACTGATCACACGCTCCATTCGGTAATCCCTGCCACCACTATAATCGTCATGATTTTTTGAGAGACTCAAGATCGCAGCTCTTAAACCTATTTGTCGAAAGTCGGGACCAAGTGTATCAACTGTACCATCTAACCTCATGCTTAGCGCCTCTAGCACCACATCATCACCATTCGGTTTACTCAGGAGCCGTTGAGCGAGATTGATAATACGGCCTTTAGGCAAATGCGCATAGTCGTCCCGCCAGAGGATTGGTTCAAACATGCTAGGGTGAATTTCTGGGTCATCCAGAATTGCCATACAACGATCTAGGTCGGTTTCTGTAAATTTTCCACAAGGGTGCAAATTAACCAAGGCCTGTCGAAGCTTAGGATGCTGCGTGCACTGTTCGAGTAGCTCTTGAGCTAGAACTGAATCGATAGAGTCAACCTCTTTGATGAAACCACCAAAGACAGCAATATCTCGGCAGACTTCGGACTGCAGCCCCAGCTGTTCGACGAGTAGCTGCCAGCTGACTCGTAAATCATGCGCCCCTTTTGCCAAGCCTCTCCCGAATGTGGTGCGATAAGGCATCGAATCGCTGGAAAAAAGATGTGGACCCAGCTCGTCGAGCTTATGGTCCGATAACGCAAATTCCTCACCTAACCGGAGCGCCTTAGTTTCAAGTCGTTGCCTAGCTTCATCATATTTGTGGATTTTTTCATGATCAAAATTAGCATCCAATGCCCAATAATCCGGCCTATTGCTCAACACATAAGTCAGAATTGCCGGAATCAAGTCATGGGGCTCCAACTCCCTCTCCAATACGGCAAGGTTGTCCGGCAGAGGCTCAACATCATCCCCATCTTTGCGCTTGGTATGGTCGAAATAGATAGTTGTTCGGACGGCTTTCCAACCATCTCCCCAAGGGCGATGTGCATGTAATTTGCCAGCAGCGTCAATTAGCTTTTCCCTCATTGCAACTTGTCGCCACATTCCTCTAAATGCTTTCGCCAGCGTCTGTCTTGCAAGATCTTCAAGAGTCGAATCACCGGAGGTTCCCAGTTTGACAGCAACTTCGATAAAGGCGCTACGCCACTGCACAAGCTGATCGTGATTGGGTTGAAATCCATAGTCTCTTGGGCGAGCACCAAACTCGTTTACCCCTGACCCACTCCACCGCGCCTCTAAGGCTGTAGAGAGCATCCTTAAACCTAATGACCTCCTTACAGTCACGCTTGATGAAAGACATTCATTCATGATCGCAATGCGTTGTTCTAAAGTAGCGTGTGTGCCGGACAGATATGCTTGGAAGAACTTCGTTATCTGATTTCGCGCAGAAGCATTGTTGTTGCTTTCCTCTTCGAAGTCCGCTAAATGGATGAGGAGCCTAATGCACCGCTCAAAGGCGATCGGTTCATACGCCAGCAATAGCAGAAGATTGATAATTGACGTTCGTCGAGACTTATAACCTGGTTTCATGCCTTTAAAATCAGAGGTGATAAGTATCGCTTCAATCCTGTCGAGCAGAACTTCTGGCGTTACTGGTGCGATATAATCCAGCATTCGTGCCGATATATCGTTTAATTCGGTTATCCGCCCCAGCAACCCATCGGGTTGAAGCCAAGTTTCAACGATCTCTTTCGCCACAGGATGATCATGCAACAACCCGAGCCTATGTGCGAAAGACATGAGTAAGCGTTGACGTCCGGGGGCTTCAAAGGTTTCTCTAAGTTGAGCAACGGGTAAATTATTCAGTGCCGACATAGCCAACTTATTGGCAATGGCATGGGGCAAAATAGCTCTCCAATAAGCCCTCTTCTGTACTATATGGCGCTCTGATAACTTGTTGACTGACCGAGACAACTGGCTTGAGGAATACCCAAAGTTCGAACCCAATACCTCAAGTTCGTTTTGGCCTTTCTCAACAGTTGCTACCGAGAATGAATAGACCAGAGACAGAATTTCAGCGTGCTCACGCAGGTTATCATCAGGGCCTTTACGCTGCTCAAACAAGCGATCAAACAACTGAGTATCAGAAAGCTGAGCTAAACTCTCACCTTCCTCAACCCGCTCGGCAATAGCCAGAGATACCCTCGAATTACCATCAGCAAACGCGGCAATTCGGCGGGCGTTATTCTGGCCGATTTTAGGGAAACGGCGCAGCAGAAGCTGTTCAGCCACCTCAGGCCCTACCGCTTCTATATGGATGACCTCTGTGGTCTGAGGCTTATCGTCTCTGATGTCATATTCAACCGTGATAAGGCTGACCTTTGTACCTTTGGCAGAGACTTTACTGGCTAGTAAGGTGTGCAATTCTGAAGGGCAATTATCAAGGACCATAATAGCCCGTTCCCCCTCTGCAATCAGCCTATCTAGCATTGCTGTAGCAGAAGGCTCCGGACTTTCACCTGTGTCGACATAGACTGCGATAGTCCGGTCAAGCGCATCTGTACCGACCGTTTCATCGAAAAGTGCCTGTACAATTCTGGTCTTTCCAACACCAGATAACCCAGTGATGCGAACCGCCTTCTTAGTAGAGCGAATAAGATCTCGCATCGGTGCAATGGCGTCATTAATGCTGAGCGGTTGCCCCCAGCCTGACGGCAGAGTCACAGTCACACCCGAGGCTGAAATCAAGATGTCCGGCGTCCCCTCTGGTGGATTGCTCCATGCGCCGTATGGCTGCCAACCTGAATATCCCTGACCGAGATTTCTTTTTGTCCAGAGCATGACTGACGGATGTTGCCGTACCCATTGAGCCAGTTTAGAACGGTCGTAGAAGTCCAAGTAAAGATTGTCACTATTAGGATCATCCGCTACGGCATCTCGCATTGCTTTGAGACGGTCCCTCTTCATAGGAGGAGAGCAATCATCACCTAAGCTGACAATGATATAGCTCCCACCTCTTTTGGCATGTTCAGAGATGGTCGGTGACAGTTTCCCAGCGGTGACCATTTCCTTGATGATCGCAGCCATCGGCATTGAATGCTTTTTGGCCTGAAGAATTGTGTTGGGTCTTTCAAGAAAACCTGTGCTCAGCTGTTCGACGGGGACTTTAACGTGAATATCAATGCCACCATCAGGAGCATTAATTGAGCCTGACCAGTTTACATATGCAGGGCTATGTCCCTGCGCAGCTATTTCAGCCTCGGCAAGACGAGCAATCAACTCTTCGAGCAGAGTATCGGAGAGTCGGAGTAATTCGTCTTTCTCAATATCAAAAATTGCCACGGTAATCCTCAGCTGAACATCTTGTTAACCCTATCGAGAGCAAGATAATTTTATTGGATAATCAATAATTCGATAATAACAGCTCTTAGCATAATGATTAAAAAGAAGTTTAAGGAGGAAAACCTTGCAAATTAGATATGTTAACCCACATAGCGGTACACAATCCCGCATTGGTAATAAAGTGCAGCCTTATATAATTACTCCATCAAAGGACTGCTGTTTGCGTACAAAGCGATACTGACTGCTTCAGATTTGTGGATCACCTTGTTTTTTTGAGTCAATATCGTTACCCCAATAAAAAATGCCAGTCAATAAAATGACTGGCATTGAGATAAACCATAAATAGTATTTTATTAGCTATTTATATTTGGGCTATTCCCATTCGATAGTCGCTGGCGGCTTGCCAGAAATATCGTAAACCACACGGGAAATGCCATCGACTTCGTTGATGATGCGGTTTGATACGCGACCTAAGAAATCATACGGCAGATGTGCCCAATGGGCCGTCATAAAATCAACGGTTTCAACGGCGCGCAGTGACACAACCCAATCATATTTACGGCCATCACCCATAACACCGACTGAGCGTACAGGTAAGAACACGGTAAAGGCTTGGCTGACTTTATTGTACAGGTCGGCTTTATGCAGTTCTTCAATGAAGATAGCATCGGCGCGGCGCAATAAGTCACAGTATTCTTTCTTCACTTCACCTAAAACACGCACACCAAGACCCGGTCCTGGGAACGGGTGACGATAAAGCATGTTGTATGGCAGACCTAACTCAAGACCAATTTTGCGCACTTCATCTTTGAACAATTCGCGCAGTGGCTCAACTAAACCCAGTTCCATATCGTCTGGCAAACCGCCAACGTTATGGTGCGACTTGATCACATGTGCTTTACCTGTGGCGCTGCCAGCAGATTCAATCACGTCTGGATAAATCGTGCCTTGCGCTAACCATTTTGCATTGGCGCATTTTTTCGATTCTTCATCGAAAATTTCCACGAATACACGGCCGATGATCTTACGCTTAGCTTCTGGATCGGCTTCGCCTTTCATCGCGTCAAGGAAGCGATTTTCCGCATCAACATGAATAATGTTCAGACCAAAATGATCGCCAAACATTTCCATCACTTGCTCGGCTTCGTTCAAACGCAATAAACCGTTATCAACGAATACGCAGGTCAGTTTTTTACCGATAGCACGGTGCAGCAACATAGCCACAACCGAAGAATCGACACCGCCCGATAGCCCTAAAATCACTTCATCATCGCCGATTTGCTTCTTCAAGCGCTCAATCGCATCTTCGATGATAGAGGAAGGTTTCCAGTTAGCCGCACAACCACAAATGTCTAAGGCAAAGTGCGATAACATGCGCATGCCTTGGCGAGTGTGGGTCACTTCAGGGTGGAACTGTACGCCGAAGAATTGCTTCTCTTCGTTTGCCATAGCGGCAAATGGGCAAGTATCCGTTTTAGCGACCGCCACAAACCCTTCAGGAATGGCCGATACTTTATCGCCGTGGCTCATCCATACGTCGAGTAAGGGTTTGCCTTCGCTGTTAACTGCGTCTTCGATGCCTTTGAATAGTAACGAATCTGTCAGCATTTCAATTTGAGCGTAGCCGAATTCACCTTCGCCCACACCTTGGATCACTTTACCGCCCAGCTGCTCAGACATGGTTTGCATGCCGTAGCAAATGCCCAGTACAGGCACACCCGCAGTAAATACGTATTCAGGCGCACGCGGCGAGTTTTCAGCCGTGACACTTTCAGGTCCGCCAGCAAGAATAATACCGTTCGGGGCAAATTCGCGGATTTGGGCTTCTGTTACGTCCCAAGCCCATAATTCACAGTACACACCGATTTCACGGATACGACGGGCAATCAGTTGAGTGTACTGAGATCCAAAATCGAGGATCAGTATCTTGTGCTCATGAATATCGCTCATGGGTAACCTTTATCTCATCTATTGTTTTAACATTGCTCAACGCGGCAAGAGCCAGCCTTGAGTATTGGATCACACGCTTTACAAAGGGGCGGCTTATTGCCGCCCCCTCTTATCAAACGATTAAGAACCTGA
Organism: Shewanella sp. DAU305; assembly: GCF_026802235.1. Classification (NCBI taxonomy): domain Bacteria; kingdom Pseudomonadati; phylum Pseudomonadota; class Gammaproteobacteria; order Alteromonadales; family Shewanellaceae; genus Shewanella; species Shewanella sp. DAU305. The sequence continues at coordinate 1,983,623 of NZ_CP113808.1, read as the reverse complement.
ACGGTAGTTCGGTGCTTCTTTAGTGATAGTCACATCGTGCACGTGGGACTCGCCCATGCCTGCTGAAGTCACTTTCACAAATTGGGCTTTTTCATTCAGTTCTAGAATGGTGGCACAACCCGTTAAGCCCATGCATGAACGCAGACCGCCCATATGTTGATGGATGATTTCCTTCAACTTGCCTTTGTAAGGCACGCGCGCTTCAACACCTTCTGGGACTAACTTATCGGCAGCATTGTCTGATTGGAAATAACGGTCAGAAGATCCTTGAGACATAGCGCCTAAAGAACCCATGCCGCGATATGACTTGTATGCACGGCCTTGATAAAGTTCAGTTTCGCCTGGCGCTTCCTCAGTTCCCGCAAACATTGAGCCCGCCATGATGCAAGATGCACCCGCGGCTAATGCTTTGGCTAAGTCACCAGAGAAACGAATGCCACCATCGGCAATCACAGGAATACCTAGGCTCTTCATGGCTGCGGCAGCATCTGAAACGGCTGTGATTTGTGGCACGCCAACACCAGTGACGATACGAGTCGTACAGATAGAACCAGGGCCAATACCGACTTTAACTGCGTTAACGCCTGCTTCGACCAGCGCTAATGCGCCTTCAGCCGTGGCAACGTTACCGCCGATAATTTGCAAATCAGGATGTTTAGCGCGAGTTTCACGAATGCGTTGTAAAACGCCTTCTGAATGTCCGTGGGAAGAATCGATAAGTAATACGTCAACGCCAGCTTTAACGAGTGCGTCAACACGCTCTTCGTTACCTGCGCCCGCACCAACTGCAGCGCCAACACGTAAACGGCCTAACTCATCTTTACAGGCGTTAGGTTTACGTTCGGCTTTCTCGAAGTCTTTAACTGTGATGAGGCCTTTCAGCTTATAGTTATCATCAACCACAAGCACTTTTTCGATACGGTGTGAGTGCATCAACTTTTGCACTTCATCTAATTTAGTGCCTTCGGCAACAGTGACTAAACGCGCTTTAGGCGTCATCACTTCCTCTACCGTTTTGCTCCAATCCGTCACGAAACGTACGTCACGGCCAGTAATGATACCGACCAGCTCGTTTGCTTCGTTAACCACGGGATAACCCGCAAAACCATTCTTCAGTGTTAACACTTTCAGATCGGCTAAGGTCGTTGATGGCGTCACAGTTACAGGTTGTTGAACCACGCCCGCTTCGTAAATTTTTACTTTACGAACTTCTTCGGCTTGTTTTTCAATGCTCATGTTTTTATGAATAAAGCCTAAGCCGCCTTCCTGCGCCATAGCGATCGCAAGACGAGCTTCGGTAACTGTGTCCATAGCGGCAGACACAAGTGGGATATTCAATTCAATGGTATTGGTCAGGCGAGTTTTAAGAATGGCGGTATTTGGGAGTACAGTCGAATGCGCAGGAACAAGCAACACATCGTCAAAAGTAAGCGCTTCTTTAATTAAACGTAGCATATGCAACATCTCCCCAGTTGAGTAGGATTTAGAGGTGAAATATTGCGGCGGGATTATACCTTGCATATCGGCACTGGTAAATGGAAAATAGCAAATATCCCCATTTAATTGAGTAATTCGATGCAAGGCACCAAAAACAATATTTATACTGTCTCGCGGCTCAATGGTGAAGTCAGACAAATTCTCGAGGGACAACTGGGTAAAATTTGGCTCAATGGCGAAATATCCAACTTTTCCTCCCCCAGCTCAGGTCATTGGTATCTCACCTTAAAAGACCACTCTTCCCAGATCCGTTGCGCCATGTTTAAAGGCCGTAACCAAACGGTCAGCTTTAAGCCCATCAATGGTCAGCAAGTGTTAGTCAAAGGCGCGATAAGCGTGTATGAACCCAGAGGCGACTATCAATTATTAATTGAGTCCATGCTGCCCGCAGGGGATGGATTACTCGCCCAGCAGTTCGATGCACTCAAAATGAAGCTCGCCGCCGAAGGATTATTCGCTGCCGACACCAAAAGACCATTGCCGAAAAATATCCAACGCATTGGCGTTATTACTTCGCCAACCGGCGCGGCGATTCGCGATGTCTTACACGTACTCGCAAGGCGCGACCCTTCAATCGAAGTCATTATCTATCCGACTCAAGTTCAAGGTGAAACCGCAGCTCAGAGTATTTGTCAGGCAATCAATATCGCCAACCAGCGTTTAGAAGTCGATGTATTACTGCTCACCCGTGGCGGCGGTTCGCTTGAGGATTTGTGGTGTTTTAACAGCGAAGCCCTCGCCCAGACAATTTATAACAGCGCCCTGCCCGTGGTCAGCGCTGTCGGCCATGAAGTCGACACCACCATCAGTGATTACGTGGCCGATATTCGCGCTCCAACACCATCTGCAGGTGCCGAGTTGTTATCCCAAGATAGCGACAATAAGGCGCAAAAACTCGCAACAGCCTTATCGCGCTTGCAACAAAGTGCGAAACATTATCAACTTAAGCAAGAAAGACGACTCAGTTTGCTTGAGCACAGGCTGCAACGCCAAGATCCCAAACGGACCTTGCAGCAGTTCGAACAAAGATTCGATGAGATGCAATTAAGACTGGAGTCGGCGCTGTCGAATCGCTTGCACATACTCAGCCGTCGTCAGCAGTTGCTCGCAAGTCGCCTTGAACAGCAATCTCCCAAGCATAAGCTCGCCATTGAGAGGAACCGCCTAAGTTATCTTGCAAGTCGCTTACAGGATGCATTGCAGGACAAACTAAGCCAAAGTGAGCAACGGATAAAATACGCGGCCCATCAGCTTGAAACCGTCAGTCCGCTTGCGACCTTGAGCCGTGGCTACAGCATCACCACTGACATCCACAATCAAGTGGTCGACTCTGCCGATAAACTGACAATCGGTGATAGCCTGCAAACCCGCTTGCGCCATGGACAAGTGATTTCAACCGTCACTCAGATAAAGCCGCTCGAATAAATCAGTACTATGTTCGTGTTGATTGATACTGCTTATGATTTAGCGCCAGCCTGACAACTGGCAAGGGAGAAACGACTAAGTGTCTTTTGATATTAAGTCGCAGATTTATGAGATAAACCTTTGGTTTAGCGAAGTAAAAGTTGAATGTGTGAAGCTATAAGTCAGGCTGTTCTAACTAATCGCGGACTATGAATCGTAAAGTATGACCAAATGAAAAATATTTCATAAATAGAGCATTAAAAGCAAAACAGTTATATGCATCTTATGATGAATCAACTCACTGAAATACCGAAATTTTAGCCTAGCTAAATAATCTTTATGGTGGCGAAAGTTAACCAATAACACCAACGGCGCAGAATTTATCTGCGCCGTTTTGTTTTACCTAATTTTTACCTAGCTTTTATCTAGCTTTTATCTAGCATCCATTGCAAACTATTTGATTGAACGCAGTCGTTAGCTTAAATGTAGTCTTACATCGACCCCGCGAGTATCGGCATACTCTTGGCGGCGCTTATCCATTCGTGATTGGTACAAGTTAGTGTCTGCCAAACGCAGCCATTCATGGGGATCGGCCACCTCAGAGTTTAACGAGATCCCAAAACTACACTGACAATCCTTAAAGCCTTGGCTGGCTAATTGTTCGCGTAACCCATTTAACGAACTCAGCAATAGCGGGATCCCCACCGAAGGCGTCACAACCACAAACTCATCACCACTAATACGATAAAGCTTTAAATGCGCTAAGTCCGTTGCTTGCAATAACTGCACTACCACTTGCAGTAATCTATCGCCCTCTTGATGGCCGAGCGTTTCGTTAACACTTTTCAGGCTATCAATATTCAATAGCGCTAAAGCCATAGGCTGCACCACTTTATCGGCGAAGCCTAATTGAGAATTCATATATTCATCAAAGGCATAACGATTGCCGACTCGGGTCAAGCCATCTAAGCGGGCTTTTTCCCACGCAATCGCGAGCTCTTCAATATGCGCCTTACGTTCCTCTGCGAGTAACTTAAGCTTATTCGCTAACGCTAAGGACAACAGCAGCGCATCGGCCGTGCCGCCCATCAGCGTCGCCAGCTCCGCATGTTCAATAAAGTCAGGGGTTAGCCCCATATTCCCGGGCAAAATAATCACCGCAGGCAAGAGTAAACAAGTAAAGGCGAGAATAAAATAACGTGCAGGGGCAAAGCCTTTCATCAAGCAGACATTACCACAGGTAATCGCTAAGGCAATCCACAACATGATCAGCACTGAGGCAATAATCGCCGTATAGGGCAACAACCAAATACTGGTCGGCAAAGCAACAATACAAGCAAACATCAAATACTGACTGAGGCGCCACAATCGTGGTGAGTAGCTAGGCAGCTGCAAGAAGTGCTTGTAAAACATGATATTAAAAATCGGCAAACTGATAAAAAACAGATGGTGCAACTCAAGGTAATGGAAATTAAACAAGTGCGCTGGCAAATGGAAGGTCAGTGCCCAGCCACCAAAATACGCGAAGACATAAAGGCCATAATAAAGAAAAGCTTTATCGAGAATAGAGATATAAATCAGAAGATTATATAAGGCGATAAACAATAAGCCGCCTAAGCACAGCAGCACTGCCATGGCGAGGCGATCAGACATCAACTGATGATCCGTCACGCTTTGCAGAGCTATCTCGGGAGGAGATGAGTAATAACGACTACTGAGCTTAACCAACAGCCAATAATCCGTCCCCATATTCAAGGTGACCTTACGGCCATAATCGAATAAAAATTCGTAGGGTGCACTGTAGCCACTGTGGGCATGCTGTGAACTGCCATCACTGCCGAGTATCCAATAATCTACAGATTCGATAATCGAATTACTCGCATCCACTACCCAATTCGACTGACGTTGATTGACCATCACAGGCGTGATCATCCAATAGTCACCGCCGGTTAAACTCACAGAGTTAGCTTCGTCGAGTTGGCCCATCCAATGGGGCACGGCATCAAACTGTTTTGGGGGCTGTTGATCCGCTTGAGCATGGAACAAATACGGCGAGTCCAACGCAATTTCAGCGCTTAATACAGAGGGACTTAATGTCCATATAAAAAGTAAAAAACACCAAAATAGGGTTTGTTTAAGTTTGTTCATCGGCTTATTAAGTTAAAGGGCCATAGATCATTTATACAGCGATGAAGTAAATGCTAATGCTGTCAATCTTAGTCGATAGTTGGAATTGTAGGTTAACTTTATGGCCACATTTAGTTTTTTACAATCAGTTAGGCTAAATTAGTCGAATATCCCATGCCGTATGGAGCTATTTTAGTCTCAAAGTCCAAATCGTGGCCTGAAATCCAAAATACAACTTAATACTGACTTATTTTTTGCTGGGATCCTATGCAGCCTCTATTGATGATTTTAGCCGCACAACTCCTGATTGCCAGTGGCAACCTCTTGGTCAAGTTGCTTGAAAATGATGCCCCCGTGTTCCAACTGGTGCTCTACAGACAACTCTTTGCCACCTTGCTAGTGCTGCCTTTTGTGTGGCGCTTGCAGGGTAATCTCAAACTGAGCCCTTATTACAAAGTGCATCTTGCCCGCGCCCTATTGATTGGACTCGGCAATGCCATTTTTATGCTCGCCATTTTGCATCTTCCCCTCGCAACGGTAACCGCCGTGATTTATACCTCACCTTTGTTACTTCTTGTGCTTTCTGCGTTATTTTTGCATGAACGCATCGGCTATCGACGCTCAGTTGCGGGGATCATTGGCTTTACTGGCATTCTACTTATCAGCCAACCAACCGAATTTAACCTGTATATAGGTTTAGCCTTTTTCGGCGCTATGACGTCGGCGTTGAATAGTTTGATTTTAAAGACCTATTCGACCCATGAACATCCTTTCTCTATGCTCTTTTGGTCTAATGCCTTTGCGATGATATTTCTGATACCGGCGACCTTATACGAAGGCGCGGACTTTAGTTTGCCAGTGACACAGGTGGGATTAACGTTGGGACTATTTTATATTGGCATGACCTATCTCATCATTCACGCCTATCGACGTGCCGATGCGAGCCAAATGGCGCCTGTAGAATATACCGGATTGATTTTTGCGGCCTTGTTCGGCTGGTGGATACTGGATGAAGAACTCAGCCTAGTGATGTTAATCGGTATCGGATTAGTCATTTTTTCATCCATATTGCCCAGCTACAGCGAGCTAAAAGCAAAATGGAAAAGCCGGCGAAGTTGACCTCGGCCGGCTCTTTACATCGACTGCTAAGTTAACGCAGCGAGATCAAAACGATTTGTTTTAGAAGCGGAATTTGCCGCCAATATACACGCCATCTTCGAAAGTGAAATCGCGCGCATTATCGTACTCATAGGCAATCTTGCGATAACCAACATAAAACGCCATGTTTGGCGTTACGCGGTATTGCACTTTTGAATCGAGCTCATATTGACCATCAACATTACCAAACGATAAGACTGACGGTGCGTAGTAAGCGGCGGCGTGTAATGAAATATTAGGTCCCATAGATAGCGCATAACGGCCACCAACAGAAATGGCGCTACCATTTGGAGAATAGTCAGACCAAAGCTGACTTAACTTAGCGCCAACTTCAAAGTGATGCACACCCACATCATGGGTCATGTGCATTGCACCTTGGGCAATATGGCCGCCCTCGTCGGCATAGATATAACCTAACACTGCGTTAGTATCTTTGCTCAATTGCAGTTCTAACTCAGTAGAAACCACATCGTTATTCAACCCAAGATTAAATTCTGACGCATTCACTTGCAGCGCTGCTGCACTCAATAATAAAACACTTGCTACTCTGAACTTAGCCATAAAAACACCTCAATAAATGACTGTGGGTAATAGCCGCGGATCATACCGAATAAATAAAGAAAATCAGCCTATTTGCGTATAAATGGGGATTTTTTGCGATGGATATACAAATGTAAAACAAACTCGAAACAGCTGAAGATCTAAGCTTTTTCACTTACAGCACAATTATACCGCTTGAATGCGATCACCCACTAAAGACAACATGATCGCTTCAGCGTCGACATTGGTACTTAAGGCTAAGTAATACCAACCCACAGTGTTGCCCGTGCCGCGGATACTCAAATAATCACGCCAAAAATGAAAGCCAGCCTTCAACAAATTGGCTTGGCTCGACGTATTCTCGGCGCGAATAGTGGCGTATAAAATCAAGATCCCTAAAGCCTTCGCCACTTCGATACGTTTTTGCGTTAAACCTTGGGCGATGCCTTGACGCCGATAATGGGACGACACCACCAAATAACCTAGCTCACCCACTGTACCTTTGCCGGCTTTTATCGCAGCGCAACCGACTATCTCACCCTCAAAAGTTTTCGCTAAGATCACCGCACGGGAATGGAAAAAGACCTGATGATCCAACGGATGAGCATTATCATCACGCCCATCAATCAATTGTGCCGCCAGCGCTAATTCCTCTGGTTGTTCACTTATTACAAACTGAATGTCACTCATATCCAGATTAAACCGTTAATGTTGCCAACATACGGGGAATGCACGCCACTTAGCTGTGCACTCATATCCCACTTCGCTTTCACTCTCATACTACAAATCTAACAGAGCACTATTGATATAACTGTTTATATACCAATGCACTACAGATACAAGAGGGTCGCCATACCTAAGAAAGTAAAGAAGCCCACCACATCTGTCACTGTGGTCAAGATCACTGAACCCGACAGCGCCGCATCTTGATTAAACTTCTGCAGCACCATAGGCACGACCACACCAGCAATTGCTGCCACGGCCATGTTGATCAAAATTGCACAGCCAATCACTATGCCTATGGTCGCTTCACCGAACCACCAGCCAGCGACTAAACCTATGACTATCGCCCACAAAAATCCGTTAACTATGCCAATACCGAGTTCGTTCTTCATTAACGAAAACAAGTTACCCGCTGAAATCTGTCCCATAGCCATGCCGCGGATCATCAGCGTCAACGACTGACTACCCGCAATGCCGCCCATAGAAGCCACAATCGGCATCAATACCGCTAACGCAACCACTTGGGATAACACATTTTCAAATAAGCCAATCGTCGCCGAAGCGAGGAAAGCCGTCAGTAAATTGATCCCGAGCCACACAGCGCGGCGCTGGGCGCCTTTCATAATCGGCGCGAACAAGTCGTCGGACTCATCCATACCCGCAGTTGCCATCAATTGCGCTTCATAATGCTCACGTACTAAAGCGGTCGCGGTTCGCAGCGTCACGCGACCAATTAACTCTCCAGACTCATCGATCACAGGCAATTCGATTTCGCGGCTGTGCTCTATCGCTTCGGCCGCTTCCAATAAACTTGTGTCAGCGGATAACGCACGGCTATCCTCTGACAAGAGTGAAATCAATAATTCATCGGGATTATGTTTAAAAATGTCATACCGACGCACTGTGCCTTGATACTTATCCTGATCATCAACGATAAACAAATTGTCGTTACAATCGAGTTCAATACGGCGGAAAAAGCGCTGTGCCTGCGCAACGCTCGCCTTATCACTGAGCACCAACATTTGATGATCGGTATAGCGCCCGATTTCATTCTCAGAGTACTGATCGTAGAGTTCGAATCGTTGTCGCTGACGCTCGCCCATCTGGGCCAAGGCGCGATCGGTAAAACTTTCAGGGAGATAATCACTCCACTCAATTAAATCTTCTGGGCTTAACTGGGCAAATAGCAAGTCCACTTCATTGTCGGGCATCCGTTTAAGGATCCCCATGCGCGGATCGGCACGCATTAAGCTCAACACTGTCACTCGGTCAGCAAATTCAACTTGCTGCCAACGCTCGTAACGCTCATCCAAGGGCAAGGATTCAAGCGCTAAGGCTATGGTTCCAGGTTCTGAGTCATTCAAAATTTCGCTAAACACTTCAGCTTGTTCTTCGCCTTCAACTTCAGTGAGTTGTTGAACAACCTGCCCCACGTCCGCTTGCATGTTTGTTTCGTATTCTGCGTCATTTTCTGTCACACAGATGCCCTTTTCTTTAGCTACAAAATTGCTGTAACTATATTGATAATTAAGTAAATTAGCAAACCCACAAAATAAATTGCGCACAACTAGATTGCTGGAAATCATTTTTAAGTTTATGCTGTTGACTAAGATCCTATGGAGGTGAACATGACTACGAATATATACAGCCAATCAGCGACAGACATTCAAGGCAACGCGGTAAGTTTAGAGCAGTATCGAGGCAAAGTACTCTTGATCGTTAACACCGCCAGTGAATGTGGATTTACACCGCAATACAAGGGATTAGAAGCGTTATATCAAGAATATAAAGATCAAGGATTAGTGATTTTGGGCTTTCCTTGCAATCAATTTGGCGCCCAAGAAAAAGCCGATGAACAAGGCATTCAAGCCTTTTGTGAATTGAATTTTGGCGTGACATTTCCACTATTTTCTAAAATAGAAGTGAATGGCGAACATACCCATCCACTTTATCAATACCTTAAGAAAGCCGCTCCCGGTGTATTAGGTACTCAAGGTATCAAATGGAATTTCACCAAATTTTTAGTTAATCGCCAAGGCGAAGCGATTGAACGATTTGCATCGACCACGAAACCCGAAGCGTTAGAAAGTAAAATTGCCGCTTTGCTAAAATAATTTACTCGCTATCTATTTGAAATTTTACGTTTTATAAAAATTTAGATTTATTTTAACTTTTTTATGGAACTTTAACCGTACAAGCCCCCTCAAATGTATTGAACAGTGAATGTCTTTTTCATGTTCATCATCTCCCTGGGGCTTCTAGCGCGGCCCCCTTGACCTAGGAATAGGTCACTAGGCAACCATTGGGTTGCCTTTTTTTATCCCAATGATTTATATGTCAAATAAATGTAATGCTTCATTTCAACTGCTTTTTATCTCTCAGAAATTCTTTTTTAAACTTTTTGGTGTTTTTTTGCGATATCGATGAACTTAATTAAAAATGGCGACTCTGAGTATAGGTAAGGATTAACGGATAAGATTAAATGCACCTTGAGAATGAAATATGTGAAGTCGCAGTTTCATCTACTCAAATGACACAGTTTCTGTTCTATCGCATTGAGTCTAATTAGTTGGTCGTTCATCATCATCTCCCTTTTGGGACACAATAGAAAACACGCTAGCGCACTGAATTCTACTTGTATCCCGCACTGATTTCCTTGTGGCAACCTTAGGTTGCCATTTTTTTTGCTCAAATTTCAACAAGCGCTAACGCTAGCTCATAGATTAATAAGCTGACACGCGTTGAATTTTTATCGCTATGATTATAATGTAAAACAAATGTAACACTTAAGTATGAGCACTCAATATTTCCCAGAAAAATACCTCAGAAAATCTTTTTAAACTTTTTGAGATTTTTTTCTGATATCGGTGAACTTAATTAAAAATGGCGACTCTGAGTATAGGTAAGGATTAACGGATAAGATTAAATGCACCTTGAGAATGAAATATGTGAAGTCGCAGTTTCATTCACTCAAATGACACAGTTTCTGTTTTATCGCATTGAGTCTAATTAGTTGGTCGTTCATCATCATCTCCCTTTGGGGACACAATAGAAAACACGCTAGCGCACTGAATTCTACTTGTATCCCGTACTGATTTCCTTGTGGCAACCTTAGGTTGCCATTTTTTTTGCCTTAATTTCTATACGCACCTAAATCTCTACAATCGCCTAAATATCTATAATATTAGCGACTTGTCTAATTGAACTTGAATCGAAGGGTGATAACCTACGCGAGCCTTTGTATAGATATCTTTTAATTCAGTATGATACCCCGCGATTTGCAGCTCAGCATAAAGTGGCCGCACAAATTTACCGCGGCCAATACGCACTAAATAAGCACTTAAAGCCGGCAACACAGGGTCGTAATGATTGCGAATCGCCACTCTAAACCAATCACAGGCAATTTCCGCATTAGTCGATTGAGTGAATCGGAACGTTTCGTCCAGATCCATCAGTTGCACTTGGCTGACGACTTCCGGTAATTGGGTCAGAAAATACTGCCAATGATGTACTCGCCAATCTTCCACGCTTAATTGGCTCGCGGCCGTTCCCTGTAAAAAACTCGCCAGCGCATCATCGACTTTATCTAAACTCATGGATGTTGGTCCGCAATATCCCTCGGGCAAACCTTCGCCATAAATCCACGTTAGCAGCTCGGCTTCGGTAATCTTATCTGAGTGTAATGGCAGTAAGGTTTGCTGCGCGTATTCAACAAACACTTCGGTGGTAATCGCCTTAAAGGCAAAATGATCCACATAGTTGCGTAAAAATTTATCGAACGCCACTCGCCCTAGCCTGCGCTCGAGATCATGGACAAACATCGAGGCTTTATCATAGGTAAAACGATTAAAGGCAAGGTTGGGATCGCCCTGCTGCACATTGGCGGGCAAGGTTTGTTTATCCTTAGGTAAAGACGCCATTTCTTCTGTTAAGCGACCAAACTCTATCACCCACTCCAACTCTGCCTGTTCTTTACCGTAAACCGCTTCCACGATACGGTTAGTAAAGTAAGTCGTGAAACCTTCGTTTAACCAGAGATCTCGCCAGGTTGCATTACTGACTAAATTGCCCGTCCACGAATGCGCTAACTCATGGGCAACGGTTGACACTAAGCTTTTATCGCCGGCGATGAGTGTGGGCGTTAAAAAGGCTAACCGCGGATTTTCCATCCCGCCAAAAGGGAAACTCGGCGGCAAGATAATCATGTCATAACGGCCCCACACATAAGGACCTAACAATGACTCGGCAACGTCGAGCATATATTCGGTATCTTCAAACTCTTTTGCGGCGGCGACCAGCATACTCGGCTCAGTATAAACCCCGCATCTTGGGCCTATCGCTTGAAAGGCAATATCACCGACGGCCAGCGCCATTAAATGGGTCGGGATAGGTCGTTCCATCTCAAAGTGAAACACACCATTAAGCGGTGTGTCGGGATGATTCATCGCACTCATCACTGCGCGCATGCCTTTGGGCACTTGCACTTTAGCATCAAAGGTCACTCTCGCCTTAGGCGTGTCCTGTAGTGGGATCCAGCTGCGGGCATTGATCGGTTGCGATTGACTGAAGAGATAAGGTAACTGTTTACCCGCAGTTTGCTCAGGTGCTAGCCACTGTAATCCTTGGGCGGCGGGAGAGGTTTGATAGTGAATACAAACCTGTTTGCAAGGTGACGTTGGTAAACTGATACATAATTTTTGCCCGAGAATGGAATTGGCTTCACTCAGCACAAAATCGAGCGGCTCCTCATTTTCTGTTGTTAGAACACTCACTGTATCAGTGGCATTGACACTATCTGCATCATTCACAGCAGTAACCGCGAGTATGGTTAGATCGCGGCTATCGAGCCAAAGCTCTGTTACATCGGGCTCAAGGTAATCCAAGGACAGCGTCGCTTTACCGAAAAGACGCTGCGCGTCAAAATCCACCACTAAATCCAAAGAGACATGTCTCACTTGCACTTGTTCGGTATTAGCAAAAGAATGGTAATCTCGGGTTAAATCCCAAGTCGTTGCATCCGCTAGCGTACTCTTAGTTGTTTGTAACACTGTCGCCTCGATATTCAAGTTCTGGGCTCTGGGTTCAGGGCTCTGGGCGCTAGCCCTTTAAGCTCTGGCTCTCAATTGTTAGGGTAAGTTTGAATGCTTAATCATGAGTTGTATGCCGCGCAGCTGTGGTGCAGCGCTTCATGACTTGCCACTGTCATAACTCATCACGGATTGCTAGTCGTTATTATCGACTGCACATTTGCTCAGAGGCAAATCGTAACTGAGCTTTAAGTCAGCTTATCGGCACGTTATAGGCGAGTTTTTTGTAACAGTTCATCTTTGGCGGCGATCACAGAACTGCAATCGGTTTTCTTTCGTGATGCAAGATTTGCCCGTTGCGACGGCCAATAGCGATGAGCAAACTGAAGAAACTGAGAAAAATAGAGGCTCGCGCTTCTAATAAAAACAAAGTGCAAAATTATTTAAAATATTTCGCACTTTCTCTGAACTAATTTAAGGATGCTGAGTCAGATATTATGAACCGAATCTTTGTAATGAGTTTCTTCGTTCATCATCATTCTCCTTTAGATGGTTTCTAGCGCGACCGTCCCAAGATTCCGAATTGGAATTTACAGCAACCTATTTAGGTTGCTTTTTTTATGCCTTTTATTTGGCAATCTACCAGACAGAATGACCAAACATCATCGCCCAGATAAAACCCCAGAAACAAAAAAGGACCTCCGAGGAGGTCCTTGATTAACAAGCCGTTTGGCTTACAAGCGGATACCCACTTGTTCTAAATCTTTAGCAACTACGCTCTTAGGCAGAGTCACATAACCGTCTTTCTCAACCACTTGCTGGCCTTGCTTAGACAGCACATAACGTAGGAATTCTTTTTCCATTGGTGCTAAGTCTTTGTTTGGTTGCTTGTTCACGTAAACATATAGGTAACGTGATAGTGGGTAAGTACCGTTAGCTGCGTTTTCTGCAGTTGCTTCGATAAACTCTTCGCCTTTCTTAGCAATCGCAACTGCTTTAACACCAGCAGTTTTGTAACCGATACCTGAGTAACCAATCGCGTTTAGAGATTGAGAAACAGATTGCACTACAGATGCAGAACCTGGTTGCTCGTTCACGTTCGCTTTGAAGTCGCCTTTACACAGTGCGTGCTCTTTAAAGTAACCGTAAGTACCAGATACAGAGTTACGACCGTAAAGTTGAACGTCTTTAGCAGACCAGTTACCGTCTAAGCCCAGCTCGCCCCAACGTTGGATGTCGCTGCTACCACATTTGTGAGTAGAAGAGAAAATACCATCAACTTGTTCAACGCTTAAACCTTTGATTGGGTTATCTTTATGTACGAATACTGCTAAAGCATCGATAGCTACGCGAACCGCAGTTGGCTTATAACCATAATGTTTTTCGAACGCTTCAATTTCGTTAGGCTTCATCTTGCGGCTCATAGGGCCGAACTGTGAAGTGCCTTCAGTCAACGCTGGTGGCGCAGTAGAAGAACCCGCCGCTTGGATCTGGATGTTGACGTTAGGGTACATTTGTTTAAATTCTTCGGCCCAAAGTGTCATCATGTTGGCTAACGTATCTGAACCTACAGATGATAAGTTGCCTGACACGCCACTTGCTTTTTCATAAGTTGGCAGAGATTGATCAATCGATGCCATCGCAGTTGCAGAGAATACACCAGCGGCTGTTAGGGTAATCGCGCCGACAAGCTTTTTCAGTTTCATTATGTGCTCCAGTAGTAAGCTAACTAATTTGTAACTTAAGTTTCTTCAGACGCAGCCAGTATCAATCGCTACAATGACAATTCTATGTCTGTGATGTGACACTTAGATGACAGTGCGTTATTTATCGCTTTTTTCTGTCACTAATAATGAACTCTCTGAACCTAGAAACAAAAACAGGCCATAATGGCCTGTTTTTATTATTAATTGCGAATATTTCACTTAAGCAATTTATTTCTTACGCTCGATAAGATGTAAAGGAATAACAAAGCTAAACGTACTGCCTTTACCCACTTCACTACTGATTTTAAGCTCACTGTGATGATGGTTAAGCGCATGCTTTACTATCGCAAGACCTAGACCACTGCCACCGGTTTGCCTTGAGCGCGCACTGTCTACCCGATAAAAACGTTCAGTTAATCGACCTATGTGCTGAGGTGCAATGCCTTCGCCCGTATCCGTTACGCTAAAGATGGCTCCCGTTGCCATGCTGCGCCACTGCACTGTGATTTTACCACCGGGTTCAGTGTAACGAATCGCGTTAGAAATCAAGTTAGAACAAGCACTTCTTAGCTGTAATTCATTACCGTGGGAATCAAGCCCAGGTTCGCAATAGAAGCTCAGCTCATATCTGTCTTGTGCCAGCGCTTTAGCTTCCTCCTTGAGCACTTCCATCAGCTGCGTCATGTTCACTGTATGTTCGAGGTTGATATCAGCCGCATCTTCAATCCGCGATAACATCAATAGCTGTTCGACCATAGATTGCATTCGCCGCGTCTGCTGCTGCATTAAGGCCAGCGGTTTGACGTTCATCGAATCGGGCTCAGCCATACTTTGCATCATTTCGAGATAACCCTGCAACACAGTGAGCGGCGTTTTCAGCTCATGTGACACATTCGCGACAAACTCTTTACGCATGCCCTCGAGCTGACGTATACGGGTGATATCCCGCGCAATTAACAGTAGCTGCCTGTCACCGTAGGCCATGATACGGATCTCAAGCAAACGCCTATCCGATACCGGCGATGGTAACTCCAGCGGCTCTTTGTATTGTGCAGATTTAATATAAGCGGAAAAATCAGGATGGCGGATCAAGTTATCAATACGCTGGCCATTATCCTGCGGCCAAACAAAGCCGAGAATAAGCTGCGCTAACTTGTTGCACCATAAAATATTATGCTCTGAATCGAGCACCACAGCGGCATCGGGTAACGCTTCTGCACCTTGGCGGAATCGCGCCAGCAATGCGGCCAATTGACCGACACGTCGACGATTCTTACCTTGGAGGCGATAAATGCCGTTAAACACCCCTTCCCAACTCCCACTGCCCTGCGGCGGCGTGAGTTTTCTATCGCGCCATAACCAAAAGTTAAGCCGTGATAATTGTCGGTAATGCCAGCAAACCAGCCCTAGCATGCCGAAAAAGAGTATCCAGAGAAGTTTCCCTACCAATAAACCTATTAGCGCGCAAAGCAGTAGATATAAGGCTAAGCGCGTAAACAACCGGTACCCTGAATAAGAGTCAGACATAGATAAACCCAAACATCAGGCTAAATAAGAGGAGCACAAGATAGCCTAAAAGCTAACTTGTGCCTAACACTTATTCGGCACTAAATGCGTGTAGAGAAACGATAACCTGCGCCACGAACCGTTTGGATCAAGCGGTCGTGGCCAGACTCTTCAACGGCTTTACGAAGGCGTCTGATATGCACGTCAACGGTTCTGTCTTCAACATACACATTGGTTCCCCACACATTGTCGAGCAGCTGTTCGCGGCTGTAGACACGTTCTGGGTGGGTCATGAAAAAGTGTAATAAACGAAATTCGGTTGGGCCCATGTCTAATACAGTATCGCCTACGCTCACCCTGTGGCTCACAGGATCGAGCATTAAGCCCTGTACATCAATGGTTTCTTCTAAACGAGTCGGTGCACTGCGACGCAATACGGCCTTAATACGTGCGACAAGTTCTTTAGGGGAGAAAGGTTTAGTGATGTAATCATCGGCGCCGACTTCGAGACCTTTGACTTTATCTTCCTCTTCACCGCGGGCAGTTAACATGATGATCGGAATTTGACGCGTGAACTCATCTTGCTTCAAGCGTTTCGCCAATTGAATACCACTTCCGCCAGGAAACATCCAATCCAATAAAATCAGATCGGGGTAAGGCTCCTTTAGCAGCGCAATGGCCGAATCAAAATCTTCCGCCGCAGAGGTCGTAAACCCATGCTGTTCCATTACAAAAGTCAGCATCTCGCGGATGGCTAACTCGTCTTCTACTATCAATATCCTTGCAGTCATAAGTGATTTTCTGTCAGTGAATGTCAACACGGCTATTATTAGTCATTTTTATTACAGATTTATGAATTAGCACGCCGTTTGAGCCATATAGTAGTAATATTTGTCATAATAAGTTTATATAACTGTTTGTTTATAGCAATAAAAAAGGAGGCAATATGCCTCCTTAATTGAATCTTAATACTGGATTTAGAATTTGTGTTCTAAGCCAACACCGATATATTTGTCATCATCAGTAGACGCTTCTAACGAACGATTGGTGTAGAAAGCGAAGACTTTAGTAGGTTTAGCCAGTGCATAATCAGCACCTACTGACCATGAATCACCTTTGTCTTCCATGTCTTGATATTGTGCTTTCAAAGTAACAGCATCAATATCATAGGCAGCGCTGAACAGGTAACCGTTAATGCTATCCGTCGTTACAGGTAGAGCATTTTTATACGTCTCTTCCTGTTGTTGGTACATACCACCTAAGGTTAAATCAGCGATTTTACCTTGAACCGATGCACGTAGGATTTCATAACCTTTTACATCTGAGTCATAAGCAATAGCAGCATAGATAGGTGATTTTTTCAGTTTAGCGTCACCGTACATAGCGGCTAAGCTGAAACCGTCTTGACCTTGTTGGTCAGCATCACCTTCAGCAGCATAAGTAGCACCGAATACGAAACCGCTGATTGATGGAGATAAGTAAGTCGCAGTTTGACCTAAACGGTTGTCGCCTTTGAACAGGCTTTTTAAGTCGCCAGATAAATCGTTAAATTGATCAACGTTACCTTGAGAGATTTTTAACAGCGTGTCGTTACGACCCACAGAGAACGAACCGAATGCGCCTTTTAGGCCAACAAATTGGTTACGTGCTTTAAAGTTGTCGCTAGTCGCAGCACCTGTATCAACTTCGTATTCAACTGTGTAGAACGCTTCCAGCGAGCTAGACAGCTCGAAATTACCCTTCACACCAAAACGAGAAGCATTACTTTGAATAGTTGTTGTAGCATCACCTTTCTCATCATTTGATTGAGCAGTGACATTCAACTTACCATAAACAGTCAGTGGCTCAGCGGCATAAGCTGAAGCCAGAGTTGCAGAAGCTAGCGCAGAAGCAAGTAGAGTTTTACAAAAAACGTTCATCATTTAATCCTTTCGACGTTATGTTCGTCTTGGTTATTGGTTTGGAACGACCGAAAGTGTGCAATGAATGTGTTTCAGTTTTATTTCAATTGTGACCGTTTAGTGCGCAAGCTAAAAAAACTGACGCTGAGCCTGGCAACAAACCCACTAAAAATGCGGCCTGCAGCTGAGCCAATTCTTATGTTACAGTTTAATGAATTCTGATCCGCCGCTAGAAATTAGCTATCGAACACAGGTTTACCCCGCCCAAACTATGCCGTAAACTGCCACTTTAATTTTCAATGAGCGCCTCTTATGTGGTTTAAAAATCTTACTCTTTATCGTTTCAATAAACCTTTTGCCGTCGAAACCGAAGCGCTAGAAACTGCGTTGGCCGATTTCACTTTCTCTCCGTGCTCAAGCCAAGATGTCAGTAAATTTGGTTTCTCTAATGCTTTAGGCAAGAAAGGCAGCTCCTTGGTACACAGTGCCGATAATCGCCATCTGATCTGTGTAACTAAAGAAGAGAAAATTCTCCCAGGCCAAGTCATCAAAGAAGCCTTAGAAGAAAAAGTCGCCCTCATTGAAGATGAAGAAAATCGTAAGATGGCGAAAAAAGAAAAAGATGCGCTAAAAGATGAAATCATTACTAGCCTACTGCCACGCGCTTTTTCACGCCGCAGCCAAACCCATGCCTTGATTTTGCCAGAGCTGGAAATGATCCTTGTCGACAGTTCAAGTGCCACTAAAGCCGAAGAGCTGTTAACTTTATTACGTAAAGCGCTCGGTAGTTTGCCGGTGATCCCATTGAGCTTTAAAGCGCCAGTCGAATCCAATTTAACCGAATGGTTAAAACTTGGCAGCGCGCCATTACCTTTTGAAATGCAAGATGAAGCTGAACTTAAATCCGAAGCGGATGAAGGCGGCATTGTACGTTTCAAGCAACAGGATTTAAAAGAAGACGAAGTCTTAGCTCACCTCGCAACAGGCAAGCAAGTCCACAAGTTAGCACTGCATTTCGGCCAATCGATTGCACTATTATTGCAATCGGATGCCAGCGTTAAACGCCTTAAATTCTCTGAAGAATTTAGAGCGGGTAACGATGAAGTGGGCACAGACGACCCTATGGCACGTTTAGATGCAGACTTTGCCTTAATGGGCAGCGAGTTAGTCGCCTTGATGCATGCACTCGTGGCAGCACTAGGTGGACTCGAAGAAGCGCAAGTTTAAGCCTAAGCCGTTAGGTAAACTAAATCTGCGACTCACTCGTATTCTTCTTATATGAATAACTTGAAATACAAAATAACAAAAGGCGCACCGTCTAAATGAGGGTGCGCCTTTTTTATGACAGTTAAACGCCTAAATTTAAGGCATTCGGCCTAATCGCAAGCTGAATGCCATTTGATTTAGTCATTGGCTTTAGACACTAGCTCGCCTTTATTATTAAACGGCCAATCAATGCCTAACCAAGCCTTGAAGAAGGCTTTTTGCTGTTTAGTCGCTTTCGCATCGCCCTTAAGCACTAACTTACCGCTTTGCTGCTCCCCAAGGATGAGCTTAACTTGTTTGATTTTATCGTTGCTGAATAATGTTACTTCGATGCTATCGCCAGTCTTAAAGTCTTTAATGCGCTTATCAAAACCCGCAGCAGTCACCTTAAGACCATTAATCGCTAATACTTCATCCCCCGCGACGATACCCGCTCGCCACGCTGGGCCATTACGCAGTACTTGATCCAACACTAAAGATCCATGGGCGCTGCTTAACGTCATGCCAGCAAATGCCTCGACTTTTGAATCTTTGCCATAGGACATTGCTAACCCAGCCTGCGATAACAACTCAGGGAAATCTAAGCTCATCGGGCTATTCACATTTGCCTGCCACCAAGGCGCATAATCTTTGCCGGATAAATCCTTAAGGATATGCTGCACATCACTAACCCCATAGCCCTTTGGCACACGGTGATCTTGATATAAACGGCGATGCACATCGCGGTATGAATGCTTTAGCTTAGTATCTTGGAGCAGCGAGAAATCTAACGCTAAAGAGGTTAAGTAACCCTCAGAATAGATATTCACACTGTGATTAATCGCATAATCACCGCCCGTACTGCTCCACTCTCCTGCACTCGCCTCGGTAACAGATTGAGTTTCACGCCCAGGGTTGAGTTGGTTTTTCTCAACGCGTTTAGCTAAGTCTTCGAGGAATTCTTTAGGCGTCATCACCCCAGCACGCAGCAGTAACTGGCCTTGAAAATAACTGGTAGAGCCTTCGGCCATCCACAGTAATTCCGTCATGTTTTCATGCTGATAATCATAGGGCACAAGTCCCGCAGGACGATAGGCCTTTACGTTCCAGGTATGGATAAACTCATGGGATGCTGTGCTAATAAAGCGTAGGTAATCCTTGCGTTCACGGAAACTAAAACGCGGCAGTTGGATAACCGTAGAATTTACATGTTCTGTCGCGCCACTGGCGCCGCTGGTGGCATGCACCATATACACATAACGATCAAAAGGATAATCATCCCAAATCGCCTTTGCTTGACCACTTAATGCCGTTAAATCCTTTACGACTTTATCGGCGTCATAGTTACCTTCACCCCAAAATACCAACTCATAACTTTTGCCATTAGCGCTGAATTGCTTATGGGTGCTGACACCGGTTTCGATAGGGGAATCAATTAACACATCGTAAGTCGGTGCGATAAAAGAATGCGCTGGCGTGCCTGAAGCCATACCCGAGTAACTTTGCCACGTTTCAGGAACGTTCAATTGAACCGATACAGGCTCAGAGCGAAATTGCGGGCTATACATGAACACGCCGCTGGCATCTAAATACGCGTGGCTCGCATCAATATGGCGAACCCTTTGGCCTAATTCATTGGCATACAACTGATAACTAACCGTTACGCTGGTTGGCTGCGTGAGCGCGACTTGCCATTCACCGCTCGCCGTACGTTTCCATGGGAGTTCATGACCTTGATTGTCTTTAGCGCTAAATAAACGCACGCCATCGGCCAAAGGCAATACTTGATATTTACCCGTGCGCCACACTGGCAGGTTGACCGTAAAATCTGTGGTCTTCACTTCAGGAAAAGTCACACTCACTTGAGCGATATGATGCTCGGGTTTAACGAGGTCGATTTGATATTTCACATCGGCCAATACTTGGCCCGAAAAGAATGCACTTAATATCAAGATTGATAATCTGTTGGGTTTCACTCTTGCTTCCTTCTGTTATTATGCTTCTTATGATTTTTCCAAGTATAACAAGTCGATGTAGCATCCTCATTAGGCGCTAACAAAAGCTAACAAAATAAGTTCCTTGACTTAAGGAATGAGGAATCACAGTTCAAATGCAAAAACTCACGGTTATTTTATTTACTTTGTTGCTGTCACTGCCTTTTAGCGTTCAAAGCCGAGATCTCGAAGCTGATGAGGTGGAGTTAAGAGAATCTCCACAGCAAATGTATGATGTGCTCAACAAATCCATTTCCTTCCCCCTTGCGTTCCAAAACCGTGACCAATTTGAGCGTGCAGCCCAAGAGCAAGGCTACAGTCCAACCGAATTTGAACAGATTTTGTATCTGCTGACTCGACTGAATATGGAGCCGAACGTGAAAACCAAGGTCGGTTTTCAAGACGCAAAAAGCTTGATTGAACTCTTAGCCACTGCGGCGCAATCCCCCTATGAACTTGCAATGGTCGCCATGTTGAATGGGCGTTACCTTGGCCGTACCGAGCAAAAATATCAAGAAGCGATTGGCCTGTATAATGAAGCGCTCACCCGCATCAACGACAGTTATGACATCGAAGCATTGATTCTTAAGCACAATATTCATGAGCACTTAGGCGGCTTACATTTATTAATCCGCCAAGAAGTGCCAGCCCTGATGCACTTCCATACATACCGCGACATTGCCTATAAGCTCAGAAACGATTATTTAATCGCAGCGGCTGAAGCAAGACTGGGGTTCTATTACAATTTTAATCAGCAGCTCACCAAATCATTGCAGCATTACAGTGAAGCAATTCGGATCTCCAATCGCTCTAATTACCCGGCGATGAAAACCAATCTGCAATTGCAACTTTCTAAGGTATATCGCGATTTAAAGCAGTGGGATGAAGCCCTTAAAAATGCCCACGAAGCCGCTGCCGGTTTTAAAAAAATGGGCAATGACACCTATCTTTCAAGCTGTATGACAGTAATAGCTATGGTGTATGGCGAACAAGGGGATTGGAATAAAGCGATTGATTACTACCTTAATGCCCAGCAATTAGATGCCAAACGCGGTAACTATATTGCCCAAGGCCTTAATTTCCACAATCTTGGGCAAGCCTACTCAAATATTAATGACAATGTTAACGCCCTAAAATATTTACTGATGGCCAATCAAATATTCAAAGAAAAACAAAGCCATCATTATCAGGTTTATAACGAACTCTTAATTGGCGAAATCGCGCAAACTAACCAAGATTGGCCGTTGATGATGACCCATGCCGACATCGCATTGGCATTGGCTATCGACTTAAAACTCGTCAATGAACAAAAAGCTGCCCTCACACTGATTGCCTCGGCGTCGCAAAAATTAGGGGAATTAACCAAAACCATCGATGCCCAAACCCGTATCATAGAGCTAGGTAATACCCTTGCAGAGAAAGAGAAAGACTCCCCAGTGTCGACCTCAGCCCTTGCGGAACAACAGCTCAAACTTGAGCTCAACATGGTTCAGGGAAAACTTGCCGAGACAGTAAAGGAAAGTAACAGCACCCACACGCTACTGCTCATCAGTTGCCTCATTGCCGGACTCTTGCTGCTGGTGATTGCGTATATGTTGCATCATCGCCGCAAAACCTCGGCAATAAACGCCGCATTAACTCAATTGAGCCTACAGGAACCCTTCACCCATAACTTAGGCTATGCGGCGCTATTAGCGCACTTGGGCCATAATCAACATCAAGCGTCTACAACAGCTTTAGGGATTATCGCCTTCCCCGCCCAGCTCACGACCGATCTCGACTATGGCCAATATTTTAGTGATGCAGTAACGGCGCAACTGGCCACTCATCTAACCGATGCGCTCGCATCCCCTGTCTATGTGATACGCCAAGGGGTATTTGCAGTGCGCTTCACCCAAGCCGTTGAGCCAACAAGCGTGATCAGCCAGATACGCCAGAAACTCGACCAACAGCACATCGTCCATCATTTCCGGCTTGGTTTTGCCAACTTGCCACTGTTAGCAAAATCAGAAATCAAAATGGCCGCGAAATTAAAGTTTGAAACCGTGCAAATGGCGCTCGCCTGTGCCCGCAGTTTAGAGGGCAATAACGATTATTTTGTCGCCCTCAGAGCACTCGATTTTGTCCCTCTGAGCTTATTTGCCAATCCGTTATTTTTACACCTTGAAAAAGGCATTGAGCGCGGGTTAATCAGATTAGATACCAACGGAAATAAAGAGGATGTTCGCTGGCCTTGCTGGGAAAATAACCAAGACAGGCAATTACTGGAAAATATTTGATCAATATCAGCAATTAATCACAGAGTCATAGGTAAATCGCATTTGCACTCTACGCCCAGTGTTATAACATTAGTATCATATGAGTTAACAGCTAATCTGGACATAGGATCGTCATGTTTTTTAGCCTTGCAGAGTTAGGACAACACTCAGGATGAAGGATTCGAGCGCTACAGTTTCACAACTTGCCTTGCTGCAACAGAAACTTCATTCGGCCAAACTTGCCCTCGATGAAGTCAATGAAGACAGAAACGCAAAGTTACAGACATTACTGCAATTTATTGGTCACTTAAGCCTCGCCTGTAAAGGGCAAAATCTTGAGCTAGATAATAAACTCGCCAAACTTCGCCATAACTTAAATACGTTTGAGCGAGTCGATGAGGCGTTGCCAGAATTAGTCGATGTCGAGCGCCTGCTAAAAGGCCAATATCACCATGTGATGGTACAACTCGAAGAGAGTCGTACGGGTTTGTCACAGGTGATCCGTCAGATCCAACGCGTTAACTCTGCACCTGAAAAACTCAAAAAAGAAGTCAATTACTTCAAACAAGATCTGGCTAAACCTTTCCACACGGTTTGGGAATATATTCCTAAAGTTAAGCAAATCATCGGCTTCTACGAAACCATATTACAGCTACAATTTAACGAATCTGAAAAACTCGATGTCTTGCCAAAACACAGGCAGCTAGCCCATGAGCTGGCGCAGATGATTTCGGAAATCGAGTTTCGTAAAGATCAGCGTGACCAAGTCCTAGTGATCAAAGAAGTGCTCTCTTCTGAGATTGAAGTAGACAGCTTGCTCGAAGCCTACCAAACCATTTTAGCGTTATTGCTTGATAACATCGCCCGCGAGAAATCGGCATCGCAAGAATTTTTGTTTGCCCTCAACGATGCCTTAGCCGCAGTGCGTGAAGTGGTCAGTGAATCTTACAACCACAATCAACGCAGCTTCCAACTCAAGACCCAGTTGAATCGTGAGATCAACACCCGCGTCGATAACGCCGGTGAAATCATTATCGATGTGGAAGATATTGTCGATCTTAAAGCCCAATTGACTGAGCAACTTAACTCCATTCGTTCGGCATTGGCCCGTAAAGAAGCCTTAGAGCAAAGAGAACAAGCCTTGCTGCGTAAGTCGATGGAGACGATGCGCAAAGAGCTTAATGAATTAAGTAACGAGGCGAACACCTACAAAGAGCGTTTGTTCGAACAGCAAAAACTTAACTTGCTCGACAGCTTAACTCAGTTACCTAACCGTGCCGCGTTAGAAGAGCGCATGGATTTGGAATACCGTAACTATCAACGGCATAAATCTCCCCTGTGGGTGGCGGTTGCCGATATCGACCACTTCAAAACTATCAACGACAGCTTTGGTCACAGCACGGGCGACAAAACCCTGCAGGTGATTGCGATGGCCTTGAAAAACTCGCTACGCGATACAGAGTTTGTTGCCCGTTATGGCGGCGAAGAATTTGTCCTGTTATTACCCGATGTAGCACCTGCCGATATCGCTCAACTTTTAAACAGAGTGCGCGAGAAAGTAAAAAATATTCCATTTAAATTTAAAAATCAGAGAATTACAGTTACAGTATCTATAGGGGCTGCGCAAGTTATGGGAAGTGAGCTCATACATGAGACCTTCGAACGCGCCGATGCAGCACTCTACAAAGCGAAACACGAAAGCAGAGACAGGGTTGTGATTGACGTATAATTGAGCCCCACTATACGCCTCCTCTAATCACTCCTGTCATGACGAAGGAGTGATAAATGATAGTAAAAGTCAGCCCTAAAGGCAGCATGGATCAGCTTTCGCAACTTGAAGTTGATCGTCTCAAAAAAAGTGCCAAAAGCACGCTATATCAACTGTACCGCAACTGCTCCTTAGCAGTACTTGCCGCGGGTTTAAAAACCGACAACTCTAAAGCCCTATTCGAGCAATACCATGATTTCGATATCAACGTCCTACAACGGGAACGCGGTGTAAAATTAGAATTGGTCAATCCCCCTGAACAAGCCTTTGTCGATGGCCAAATAATCACCGGCATTCAAGAACATCTGTTCTCAGTCTTACGCGACATCCTCTATATCAGCGACAGATACGACTCGCTCAAACACATTAATCTGACCAACGCCAACCATATCACCAATGTGGTGTTTGATATTTTGCGTAACGCGCGGGCGATTGCCCCCATGAAAGACCCGAACGTCGTCGTCTGTTGGGGCGGGCACAGTATTAATGCCATCGAATACCAATATACCCGCGAGGTAGGCTATCAACTTGGCTTGAGGGAATTGGACATTTGCACTGGCTGTGGTCCTGGCGCGATGGAAGGCCCGATGAAAGGCGCGGCCATAGGTCATGCCAAACAAAGGATTAAAAATGCCCGTTATATTGGTTTGACTGAGCCGAGTATTATTGCCGCCGAGCCACCGAATCAAATCGTCAATGAGCTGGTGATCTTACCCGATATAGAAAAACGCCTCGAAGCCTTTGTGCGTTTAGGTCACGGCATTATTATCTTCCCAGGTGGTGCTGGCACGGCGGAAGAGTTGCTCTATATCTTAGGTATCTTACTCAACGAAGAAAACCAAGAAACCCCTTTCCCGCTGATCCTCACAGGCCCCACTGAAAGCGCCGATTACTTCATTAAGATTGATGAGTTTATTGCCTCAACCTTAGGCCCTGAAGCTCAGAAGAAGTATCAAATCATCATAGATAATCCCACTGAAGTAGCGCGTATCATGAAGAAAAGCATGGAGCAGGTGAAAGCCTATCGCCGCTCAACGGGTGATGCTTACCAATATCAGTGGGCACTGAAGATTGAATCTGAATTCCAGTTACCTTTTGTCCCGAGCCACGAGGTGATGGCAAACTTGGACTTGCACTTCCAAACCAACAAAGCCGAGCTTGCCGCCAACCTGCGCAAAGCGTTTTCGGGTATAGTGGCAGGCAACGTCAAGTCGGAAACAATCAAGCACATAGAGCGCGATGGTCCCTTCCAATTGAAGGGCGATCCTAAACTCATGGATATGATGGATAAGCTCTTGAGTGCATTTGTGCAACAACAGAGAATGAAGCTTCCCGGAAGCGCTTATATTCCTTGCTACCAAATAGTGAAATAGAGAGCGAAACAACGACACCCCATGAACAAGTTTTTAATCATCGATGGTCTCAACTTGGTTCGCCGCATTTACGCGGCGATCCCCGATGAAACAGATATGCAAAGCCTCACAGAGCGCGTCAGTTCGGCGTGCACTAAACTGCTGCGGGTGCATCGCCCTACCCATGTTGCTATCGTGTGGGACGGTGATGAGATCTCATGGCGTAAACAGCTTTATCCCGATTACAAAAAAGGTCGTAAACCTATGCCAGAACCACTGGCGCAGGGTTTAGTTGCGCTGCAAGACCATTTAACCGCAATGCACATTGGCTCTATTTATGCCGCCGCGGAGGCCGATGATGTGATTGCGACACTGGCGATAAAAACCGCCAAAGCGCAAGGTGAAGCCATTATTGTGTCCACCGACAAAGGTTTTAGTCAGCTTAATCATCGCCAAATCAGTCAATGGGATCACTTTAATCAGCAGTACCTCGATATTGCGGCGTTGGAACAAAAACTGGGTGTTGAGCGCAGCCAGTTTCTCGACTTGATGGCATTAGCGGGCGACAGCGGTAATAAAATTCCCGGCATTGCAGGCATAGGCCCTAAGTCGGCAGCCGAGTTATTGAAAACCTTTAGAAGCTTACCGACCTTGTTCTCCTCCTTATCTAACCTAGGCGCTAAACAAGCGAAGAAGCTCGCCGAGGGCAAAGAGATGGCGAGGCTGAGTTATAAGCTGGCGCAGTTACAAACGGACCTACCACTCAATATCAACTTGAAAGACTTTCGCGTGATTGACTCCCCACCTGAAAAAACCATCAATCAAGACTAAACTTCTGTTAACACAAAGTTGCAATTAACGCATTTACCTTAGCGCAACAAAAGCGTATTTTATGGACGTGCTCAAGTGACTCATTTAATGAGGTAAAGGAATAACTATAAATGAAATCAAAAGTTTCAGTAATTATTGGTAGTATTTTTGCCGCCTACGTCGCCTTTGTCGCTGTGGTTGTACTGGTTTATGAACCAACGCCAGAAGACATGAATTGGGAGGACCGACAGGCCTATAACAGCCAGAAGATGAACGATTTAACCTTAGGGCAAAATATCGGTTCAGTAAAAGAATTGCTCGGTAAGGCCGACTTTTCAGAGGCAAAAGCCGTCAAGGAAGCCAAGTTACAGGTGCTTTTTTATCGCACTCACCATGAGAAATCAGACGGTGTGACGACCAAAGAGGAATGTACCCCGCTTATTTTTGAAAATGATAAGTTAATTGCTTGGGGCCAAGATACCTATAAGCAATACCTCGATGCGGGCACAGACACTGTGCTCACTTCCGCCCACGAGACATTGAGCAGTAAATAAATACGACTGACATCTAAATAAAAACGCCACCTAATCGGTGGCGTTTTTGTTTCATAATTAACCAACTGAACGTCTTAGTGACAGAATACCTAGGTCACTCAGTGCAATAGCAATAAGCTAAATCAGTCACTTATTCATCATCTGCCTTGTACTCGACATAGGCTTCGCCTTTGCTGAGCCATTCTGGCGCGGGTTTACCCTTCAGATAATGATCGAAATACTGCATCATGCGAATGCTGTAATCGAGCTTATTCGGGTACTTTTTCAAGTGATGCGGCTCATCCTCATATTGTAAGAACACGACATCTTTACCCGCACGGCGCATGGCCAAGTACATTTCAACACCTTGTTCCCATGGTACTGCATCGTCCTTATCACCAAACATGATCATCAAAGGCGTTTGAATACGGTCAGCGTAAAATACTGGCGAGTTTTCAATGTATTTTTGTGGCGCGGCAAACAAACTCGCGCCAATACGGCTCTGTCCCGTTTCATACTGGAACTGACGCGCAATACCCGTACCATGGCGAATGCCACTGTAGGCGCTGGTCATGTTCGATACCGGCGCACCCGCGACCGCCGCCTTAAACATCTTAGTTTGAGTGATGGCAAACGCCGTTTGATAACCACTCCAAGAATGACCTTGCAGACCAATAGCATCGGGATCGGCAATACCCATCTCAATCAGCTTTTGCACGCCTGAGGTGAGCGCTTGCACCGAACTCGCGCCGGGGTAACCAATTTCAAAGCGAATATCAGGCAGGAACACCGCATAGCCATTATTGATATACCAAGCAAAATTAGGTCTGTGGTTAATGTTCATCTGCGGGAAGGCATGCAGTCTATCCGTCATAAAACGATAGTAATAAACCAACACAGGAACGCGCTGACCCACTTGATAATTGGTCGGCTTGATCAGCACGCCATCTAACGGCTTACCATCGCCATTCGTCCAGTGAACTAACTCGGCTTTGCTCCAGTTAAACGCTTGGCGTTGCTTATCTAAATCCGTTTGCTTAAGCGCATTTTGCGGGGCGCTATAGTTAGCCGTATACAAGTCAGGGAATAAGTCGAAACGCTCCTTAGAAAACACGATAGTGTCTGCGTCTTTACTGCGTACTAACACAGTCAACTTATACTCGCCTTGCATCAGCGTTTTCACGCCCGCTGCGCCTAACGTCGCTTGGTAGAAGCCATCGGCCTTAGTTTTATCGCTATAACCGTGGAGTAACACAGTGGCGTTATAGGCAAGCTCAGTCGGTTCATCGGGATTATCGACTAAGCCCTCAAGACGATATTGAATTTTCTGGATACGCCCTTTACCTGCGGTTAAGGCAAAACCTGCCTTAGATTCAGTATTAAACTGCCAGACATCGTATTTATCGTAAACCAAGAACCCAGCGTCATCTTTCAGCCAAGGGCCAAAACCATATCCCGGCGCGCTCGAAGGATAATCATGGTCTTCATCAGCAAAGCTGACCTTCAGGGATTTTGTGAGATTAGTACGACGAGCCTCAGCAATATCGTAAAGATACACATTACCTTGCTGATAATAAGCCACATACTTACCGTTACCCGACAAACTTGGCTCGGCATCGCTCGGCTGCTGAGTCAAAAAAGGTACCTTACTGCCAGTGTTAATGTCGACCAGATAATAGTCTTGATAGAAGCCAGCCCACGTCGCCATCTTGCGATAGGGCAAATCTGAACTCGCCAACATAAAGCGCTTATGCTGTGAAATCGTCACATCTGGCACGGTTTTATCGCCAAGCTGCACCACGTTATTTGAGCCTAAATGCAATACCGCAAGGTAAGTCCGTTTTTGCTCATCCTCATATTGCTTGATTTCGTGGGGTTTAATCCGTGGGTCGTCACCATGCCACACCTTAAGCCCGCGCTGTCCGGTAACAATATCGGCATTAAACAGGTCTTTTTCTTCGGTGATTTTCTGCAAACTAAGCTGCTGGCTCACCTCTGGCACGCGGCCGAAGAACAGCCGTTCGCTGTCCAATGAGAAGCTTAAACTTGTGTAGCGATTAAGTTTCCACTCGGGTGACTCAGGAGTTTTGCTGATTTTACCCGATTGCAAATCGACCAGCGATAACTGATAGCTTCGACCATAGGGCAACTCGCTATCTTTGCCCTGCGTAAACGCCAGCCAACGACCATTTTTAGCCAGCGCTAACGCACCAACCTGTTGGCTAGGCGAGTCAAAAGCGACGGTTTTTTGGTGGGTACGTAAATCCACTAACTGCAATTGATGCTGTTTATTGGCGATATCATTCACCGCCAATGCAAGTCGGCGGCTCGCCTTATCAAACACATAACCAGTCACTTGCTCAACATCGATGCGCTGGGTTTGATCGTCTAAACTAAGCAAAGTAAAACGGCGGCCTTGGTCAAACTTATCAACCTTTGGCTTATCGGCTTTCGCTGGGGTTTGTGTGCCTGCTTCAGCGAGTTTTTCGCTGGCTTTAGGCTCAGCATCTTTTTTAGACTCTTCATCGGCCTCAAACCACATTGCCAAATGCTTACCGTCATCACTGAACACGAATTCCTTCACGCGCTCAAAGCGGGTTTGAGTGCCCGTTTGGGTATCAAGTAATACCATGTCAGATTTGAGTTTTTTCTTCGCCTTGGCATCACTCGTTTCACGCGTGAGCAAACTCGGTTTGACCACCACAGCCACAAAGCGGCCATCGTGACTCACTAAAGGATCTGACCCACCCGCGATTTGATAACTTTGCTGCGACAGCACATTTTTCACAATGACATGACTATCCCCGCGATCGGGCGCAGACTCGACCGCGATGACTTGGCCCTTATCTGCGATAACCGGCTTTTCAAGGGATTCAAAGTGCATGATGTCTGTGAGGGTGAGCGGTTTAGTGCTGGTTTCAGCCTGCACTGCTGGCAATATTCCAAGGGATAACAGCACCAGAGATGTGATAGGGATTAACTTCAATGTCTTCCTCTTTTATATATTTGTTAGACTAAAGTAGACTTTTTTAACCATTGGCTCTCCATCATGGTGAGAACCCAGTATTTTTACAAGTTATACCACATAAAAAATCGTGATATTGCTCACTATTTCCTGTGAAGTTTGACCAAAGATGGTTAAAATAATAGGCAGAAAAAATACCAAATTCATAGTCCTGCTATCCAGTTAACGCTGGGGCAGACAATTGCAGTAACGACGAACCGTGGAAGGACTTCTCCATGTCAAAAAGAACGATAACCGTAATTCCAGGTGATGGAATTGGCCCAAGTATTATTGATTCAGCCTTAAAAATTCTCGATAAAGCGGGCTGTGATTTTGAATATGAATTTGCCGATGCCGGCCTGACTGCACTCGAAAAGCAAGGCGAGTTACTGCCACCGCGCACCTTAGAATTAATCGAAAAAAACCGTATCACACTGAAAGGTCCGCTGACGACGCCAGTAGGTGAAGGCTTTACCTCTATCAACGTGACCTTACGTAAAAAATTCGGCCTGTACGCTAACGTACGCCCAGTGATTTCGTTCAAAGGCACTCAAGCTCGTTACGAAAATATCGATATCATCACTGTGCGTGAAAACACTGAAGGCATGTATTCTGGCTATGGCCAAAAAGTGTCTGAAGATGGTTTGACGGCAGAAGCGACCAGTATCGTGACTCGCCAAGGTGCCGAGCAAATCGCCACTTTCGCCTACGAACTGGCTCGCAAAGAAAACCGTAAGAAAGTCACTATCGTGCACAAAGCCAACATCATGAAGTCAACGTCAGGCCTGTTCCTGAAAGTGGCCCGTGAAGTGAGCCTACGTTACCCAGACATCAAGACTGAAGAAATGATCGTCGATGCAACGTGCATGAAGTTAGTGATGAACCCAGAAAACTTCGATGTGATCGTGACGACCAACCTGTTCGGTGACATTTTATCGGATCTATGTGCCGGTTTAGTCGGTGGTTTAGGTATGGCACCAGGCGCAAACATTGGCCGTGATGCTGCGATTTTCGAAGCCGTTCACGGTAGTGCACCGGATATCGCTGGTAAAAACCTCGCGAACCCAACCTCAGTGATTTTAGCGTCTATTCAGATGCTGGAATATTTAGGTATGGCTGACAAAGCTGAGCAAATCCGTAAAGCGGTATCTGCAGTGATTGAAGAAGGCGACCGTACCACTCGCGATTTAGGCGGCACTCACGGCACGACTGACTTCACTCAAGCGGTTCTTGAGCGTCTGTGATCGCAATGCTGAGCGCGTTTAAGACGAGTCTATAACGCGCTTGTTCAAGCATAAGCTTCATTAGAAGTAAGCGCTTGAAACTCAAATGAGTAAACACGAAAAAGCCCCGAAGTTTCCTTTGGGGCTTTTTGTTATCTGGCTTTTAAACCTGCATGGCTTTAAAACTGCGTGTTTTTTAAACCCGCCTGACGATTACCGTATTAGCGTACCTAAGTAACGTACGCGAGTAACGACGGCAATATCACTGCAGAGTTATCGCAGGAATTAATTCCACGCGGTATTAGGACGCAGCCATAAATGCACTGTCACTTCATCACGATCGTGATAAAGATGCTTACACTGCACTTTAAAATCGGTCACGCCGTTCTCTTTAAGAATGGTCTGCATGGTCTCAAGAATGGCAGTGACTTCTTTATAGCGGCTCTTCATCGGTAATTTAAGGTTGAAAATCGCTTCCTTAAACCAACCGTTAATCGCCCAAGCTTCAATCAGTTCAGCTACGCGCGCTGGTTTTTCAACCATGTCGCACACTAGCCAATAGATATTTTTGCGCTGTGGCTCGAAACGGAAACCGTCTTCACGGTAATGCTTCACTTGGCCCGTTTCCATGAGTTTCTCATCCATGGGACCATTATCGACAGCCGAGACAAACATGCCGCGACGCACCAGTTGATAAGTCCAGCCACCTGGGCAAGCGCCCAAATCCACTGAGTTCATACCACTGCGAATACGCTCTTCTTGCTCTTCCTTCGGCACGAATTGGCCAAAGGCTTCATCGAGTTTCAGGCTAGAACGACTCGGAGCATCCGCCGCCATTTTCAGACGTGGAATACCCATAAAGTGTGGCGAGCTATTATTGCTGTAGGAATAGCCCACATAGGCACGGCCAGGGCCGATAAAACACACGTGGATAATCGGACGTTTTGGATTTTCCTGCGCGAGCAAACTGCCAGATTTTTTCAAATGCTGGCGTAAAGGCACAGTGAACTTACGGCAAAAAGCCGATAGCTCTTTCGCTTCGTTAGTATCTGGCGTTTCAACCCGCACTTCACCCGCTTTGCTGACGTCACTGAGTGCCGCCACGATTGGGCTAATTCTGTCGTTTTCAGGCAAGTCGACTAATAAGTCGCTGGCAGCAAACATCTGGCGAGCAAAAATGAGCGAATCTAAAGGCAGTTGTTTCACTAACGTATCTGCGGCGTCATCTTCAAAACATTGGTACACGACATAGGCGTCGTTATTGTTGGCCTTAACAAAGCCGCCCACATTGAGCTCACCGGCTCGCTGTTGGATTTCTGCAGCGCATTCTTTTTCAAAGCCTGCGCGGCAAAATAAAAATAGGTTTTTCATGGGGATCCCTGAGAAATCCAAGCCAAAGCATTGGCTGACTATCGATTTGGGCGTCAGTATACCAATTTCAATCCACAAATGCCCTATTTGCCTACTTGCGGAACTTTGAATTGCGATTGGAGAAATAAAAAAGGCTTAGGTGCGCCCTAAGCCTGTTAACTCACACTTAACGTTCGAGATTAAGACTCGTGACCGTCAATGACTTTATGACGCCATACCGCGGCAGCAAATAATAACCAGCCGAGTAAGAAACACCCACCGCCCATCGGCGTGACAGGGCCCAGCCACTTAGTGCCGAACAATGCCAGTCCATATAACGAGCCAGAAAACAACACTATGCCTGCAATAAACAAATACGCCGACCAGTCCAATAAACGTGAGGTTAACCATTGGCCCGAAAAGGCAACCATGATTAAGGCGAAGGTATGGTAGAAATGGTATTGCACCCCAAGATTAAATACGTCAATCAAATCCGGTGGTGCGACTGCTTTTAAACCATGGGCACCAAAAGCCCCTAAGGCGACGGCTAGGAATCCGCTCACGGCGGCGAGTAACAATAGACCTTTACGCATTTAACTCTCCTGCTGGAATGGGCTTAACTCATTCGACATTCATTCGCTCAACATTAAGCTAACCAATAAAATCGCTAGATAAATCAAAGGCACGTGCAAGGTTAGCCGCTTCAGTGGTGCCTGACGACTTTCTTGGGACAAAACTATGATCACCGTCGGTTATCCAAGCCAATCCTATCTCTGCCTTCAAGGGCCAATTTGGGATCTGCTCTTTGCCACCAAACTTATCCCGCTCGCCCTGTACGACTAATACTGGGACTTGGCATTCATTCAAAGGTTCCAATCTAGGCTCACCGCCTTTGAGTGGTACAAAGGGGTAACCTAAACAAATGATTCTATCGATGCGCGCCGCTAATGCGGGATCGCAGGCTAGTAACGCTGCCATACGTCCGCCCATGGATTTGCCCATCAGTACGACACGCTCGACCTTAGGTTGTGAATGAGCGATATCGAGCATCTGTGTAAAACACGCGAGCAATTTAGGCGCGCGGTCCGGTGGACGCCGTTTACCATCGACGGCATTGGCCTGCATATAGGGAAAATTAAAGCGTATTACTTGGTAGCCCTTAGCCACAAGCCCCGCCGACATGGCCTGCATAAACTCAGAATCCATGTTAGCGCCCGCGCCGTGGGCCAATAAAACCACAGTGCTCGCAGGCTCACCCTCTAATACAAAACTTGGCTTATCCGGGCAACAACTCACTGCGCGACTCCTCAGCAAACATGTCTAACATCCATTCGCGAAACGCGACGACCTTACCCAGTTCTGCGTGATTCTGCTGGCAAACCAAGTAGTAAGCATCTTTACTGACCAAGACTTCTTGAAATGGGCACACAAGACGCCCCGCTTTTATATCGGGACGCGCCAGTACGCTGTAACCTAAAGCCACGCCTTGACCATGGGCCGCCGCCTGCAATACCAAGGAGGAATGACTGAAGATGGGGCCTTGGTTCACATTAATATCGTTAATCCCACATTGTCTAAACCACGCCTGCCAATCGTGACGATTCATATCATGTAATAGCGTGTGATATTTTAAATCGCTCGGTTTTGACAGCGGCTTAGGGCCATTGAGTAACATGGGCGAACACACAGGAATGAGCACTTCGTTTCTGAGCTTATCGGCGCGCAGACCAGGCCAATTGCCTAGACCATAATAAATGGCGACATCCACATCATCGGTTAATGAGCTCGCTTCGGTATCGACGGCTTTAATACGCACGTCGATATCGGGATTTTTCTCACTGAACTTTGCCAAACGCGGCACTAACCATTGAATTGCAAAACTGGGCGACATACTGACCGTCAGAGAACCAATCGCACTGCGGGCGAGTAATCGGTCGGTAGCATCGGCGAGTTGAATAAAGATGTCTTTGATGTCGAGGAAGTAGCTCTGCCCTTCTTCGGTTAAAAGCAAAGAACGGTTCTTTCGGCGAAATAATTTTAATCCGAGGAAATCTTCTAATGCCTTTATTTGATGGCTCACCGCAGCCTGCGTAACAAACAATTCTTCTGCTGCGCGCGTAAAGCTCAAATGCCGCGCGGCTGCCTCAAATGCTTTAACCGCATTAAGCGGTGGTAATCGTCTGGACATAGTGATCTCAGTCTCGTTTTTTAATTAGTTTTTCTAATCCGTATTGTTACATTTAATCGTTTGTAAAGGCCAGTGATTTTGGTTAAATTTTGCGCCATTGAAACAGCGGTATCCACGAAACACTTAATATCTATGAAACACCCTAGTTGGACAATCTCAAAGTTGGTGATGGGAATGTCTGACAGCGTTAATTTGTCAGCCCGGAGGCGACTATGTTTAATTTAAAATCAGCGTTTGCGTTAGCGATAATTTCAGCACTCAGCTTAAATGCCAGTGCTAATGTACTCGTTGACGAAATCGTCATCGATACTAGCGACTTACAAGCTAGTATCACTGCAGACTTAACTGCTGCAATGAATAAAATGCACCAAGAAGTGCTGCAAGAAGCCACACTATTGATTGCCGCAGATGATGTCGCATCAAATCAGCAGGTCGTTAAGCCTAACAGCTTATAAGACAATACAAATTCTGCACATATTCCGCCCATAAAAAAAGGACTGCAATTGCAGTCCTTTTTTGTTGCTGTCTGTCCCGTCCTGAAATACGTTGACATAAAGAGGACTTCTTTATGACAACATCAAGTAACTCAAGCCGTAAGCGTACTCAACGCGATTACACCTTAGCTTTTAAATTAGGCGTTGTTGAACGTGTTGAAAAAGGCGAAATGACTTACAAGCAAGCGCAGACTCGTTTTGGCATTCAGGGTAAAACAACGGTACTCGTCTGGCTGAGAAAGCATGGTAAACTCGATTGGTCGAAACTCTTTCAGCATCCCCTTATGCCTCATTTAAAAGAAACCCCAGCCGAAACTATCAAGCGCCTTGAGCGTGAGTTAGCCGAAGCGAAACTGCGTAACCAAATTCTCAATGGTATGGTCGATATCATGGACAATGAATACGGAGCCGGCCTCAGAAAAAAGTACTTATCCGGTATCTCTGGCAAGCCAAAACCCAAAGCAAAATAAACCTCGCCGTTGCATGTCGCGCTGTCGGTATTTCACGGCAAGGTATTTATCAGGCTGTCGCCCGAATGGCGAGCCGAAGCACTGAGCTATCGGTCATCAAAGACTGGGTCCAATATTGGCGTAACTATATGCCACGATTGGGGACGCGTAAGCTCTATACTTTGATACAGCCTAAGCTGGTTGAACATGATATCAAACTCGGGCGAGACGGGTTCTTTACCTACTTGAGAAGTGAAGGCTTGCTAGTTAAGCCCAAGAGAAGCTTCACAAAAACGACATTCAGCAAGCATTGGATGAAGAAGCATCCCAACCTGCTGAAGGAAGAGGGACTACACGATGCCGAGCATGTACTGGTCAGCGATATCACCTATCTCGAATCAGACCAAGGCGTGCACTATTTGTCACTAGTGACCGATGCCGCGTCACGTAAGATAGTCGGTCATCACTTGAGTACGGACATGAAAGCAGAAAGCGTAGTGAAAGCACTGAAAATGGCGGTCAAAGATAAGCGCTATAGCGCTAATGCGGTCCATCACTCAGACCGAGGTTCGCAATACTGCTCAGCTGTTTATCAAGATGAACTGCAGGCCAACCATATTCAGCCGTCGATGACAGACGGTTATGATTGCTATCAAAATGCGTTAGCAGAACGAGTAAACGGGATCCTGAAGCAGGAGTTTTTACTCTACCGGTGTAAAACGCTGGAAGAGTTGAAGAGACTTGTTAGAGAATCGATAGCGATATACAACGAAATGAGACCGCATCTGAGTTTGGATATGGAAACACCCAATCAGGTGCATAATAGAAAAGGCCAGCTACTGGAGCTGGCCTAGAAACTGTCAACCTATCTTAGGACGGGACAGTCTGTTATAACAGCGGCTGCTCCAATAAAGCTTAAGCTTCGATATCTATCGTTGCGCTTTCTTGGTTAGGGCCACCCTGTGACACCATTACCATAGCAGGGCGCAGCAAGCGACTGTTCAGCTCATAACCCTTTTGCATCACCAACATCACAGTGTTCGCAGGGAACTCAGCGCTTGGCTGCATGCCAATCGCTTGATGTTGATCGGGGTTAAATGACTGACCTTGTGGATCAATTTGCTTAACACCAAATTTAGCCACCGCAGTGAGTAAGCTTTTTTGAGTTAACTCAACACCTTGATAAATCGATTTAGTCGCTTCATCTTCTGGGTTAGTCCCCATCAATGCGCGCTCCATGTTATCAAGTACTGGCAAAAGTTCATTGGCGAACTTTTCCAAGGCAAACTTGTTCGCCTTTTCCACATCCATTGCGGCACGACGACGAATATTATCGACTTCGGCTGCGGCGCGGATGACTGAATCCTTCTGCTCTTCAACTTTCGCCAAAGCTTCAGCGAGTAACTGTTCCAGCTCTTCAATACGGAAATTGGCCTGGGTAAGCTCATCGATCAGACTTGCTTCTGCGGTAGATACTTCAGACTCTACACCCTCTTGGATCAGATCCTGTTCTGCTTTAATCGATTCGTTGCTCATTTTCACTCCAGCTAAAAATGCTTTGTTTCTGAAATACTCTGGGCATATTATGGGGATCAATTTTGACGTTTCAAGGCCTAAGGCCAGATCTAGCATAAATATGACCACAAAGTTTCATACTATCGGCCTTATCGGCAAACCTCATCACCAAGGAACCAACCAAACCTTAAAACGTCTGCATCATTGGCTGACAATGCAAGGCTTTGAAGTCTTAGTGGAAGAGCGTGTTGCTGCCGAGTTAGGGCCCAATATCGAGGCGGTCGATTTACTAGAAATTGGCGCGCGCTGCGACTTAGCGATAGTCGTCGGTGGTGACGGTAACATGCTTGGCGCCGCTAGGGTATTAGCCCGCTTCGATTTAGGCGTGATTGGCGTTAACCGCGGCAATTTGGGCTTCTTAACCGACCTGCCGCCCGATGCCTTTGAAGAAGCGCTCGCCAAAGTCCTCGACGGTGAGTTTGATACCGAGCACAGATTCTTACTCGAAGCCGAAGTCTATCGCCACGGTATGCTCAAGGCGAGCAATACCGCGGTCAACGAAGCCGTACTCCATCCGGGTAAAATTGCCCACATGATTGAGTTTGAGGTCTATATTGACGATCAGTTCATGTACAGCCAGCGTGCCGACGGCATGATAGTGTCAACGCCAACGGGTTCAACGGCTTATGCCCTCTCCGCTGGCGGCGCTATCCTGACGCCTAATCTGCAGGCCCTAATCTTAGTGCCTATGTTCCCGCACACTTTGTCGTGCCGCCCGATTGTCGTCGATGCCTGCAGCACCATTAAAATGGTGGTGTCACCGGACAATGGCGAGAACCTCGAAGTCAGCTGTGATGGCCACGTGCATCTAGCCGTGTTACCGGGCGATGAAATCATAGTGCGCCGCAGCTCAGAACGGTTACGCTTAATCCATCCTAAAGGGCACAATTATTTCCACGTGCTGCGGACCAAATTAGGCTGGGGCAGCAAGTTGTTTTAAGCCAGCGCATATTTGTTCTATTACCATAATTTACCTAAGTTCCCATAAAAGAGACGTATCCCGTCTCTTTTTATGCCTTTAATATCCCCAGAAAAAACGGCGGCTAAATACGAGAAGATCTCATTAAGATAATAGTGAGTGAACTACCCATTAGATTAAATAAACGAGCTGGCATTCTCATCCATCGCATTTGCGAATTAATATCACTAACCAGTCTGATAAAAGTTCGCACAGCATTCTTTCGCTTTATTACGTAAACTTTTCGCCTCAATTTAGCCCTGTACTCTCAATAATTCAGCTTAAGCTATTAGAAGCGGTGACTTTTAATTTCAACATTTGCGATAGCCGCTCAATATCATCGACATTTAAGGCGCGCTGTTCGCTCAAATAAACTGAAAGTAACTTAAATAACGGTTATTTAATTTCATATTAAAGTAAAATTAATTAAGTGACATGCATCACAAGAAAATTCCATCATTTAAAACAGTGATCTAGATCACTATAAAAAACAGCCTTCAAACTGCAACATTAACCAACTATAACAATAACTTGAAATATATCAGCGTAACTTCGCCAATTCAGCAGCATCACCCTATGCGACCTTAATCACACCTTAAAAATGTCTGAAAAAACCAATAACAGCCTATTAATGAAATAAATGGATCAGTTAATTGCAATAATGACCATCAACTTGAGTGATAACTCTAGTTTTAATAACTAAAATACCGATAACTTAAATTTAATATAATCAAAATAGATATACGCCTAGCCGTCTAAGTGATCACTGTCACAGATAGATAAATCCCCTGAGAGAAGTGTCCCGCAGCACTGTAAATTAGCATTTCATATAGCAGCCAAGATGATCTAGATCATATTAGTCAAGCCCACAATAGCGTCTAGTACACAACACAGAATGTCGAGACCATAACTCGTTGCAGTATTAACTGCTGATTTATCGGTCTGGGAAGTCGACATGAAGGCAGATGAAAAATTCTAATATCAATAATAAGACAGACCACTTTATGAAGAGGCAAGCATGACAATACTTCAACTCCTCGCCAGCTTGACGCCTGTGCTCAGTGTAATGCTATTCCTAGTATTACTCAGAATGCCCGCATCAAAGGCTATGCCCATTTCCATGCTAGTCACTGCGCTCGCCGCTGTGTTTATTTGGCAAATGGATACCACATTACTGGCGGCATCGGTCCTCGAAGGACTGCTTTCAGCCATCACACCTTTAACCATCATTTTTGGTGCTGTGTTCCTACTGAATACCCTGAAATATTCAGGT
The DNA here is from genome assembly GCF_026802235.1 of Shewanella sp. DAU305. Lineage (NCBI taxonomy): Bacteria > Pseudomonadati > Pseudomonadota > Gammaproteobacteria > Alteromonadales > Shewanellaceae > Shewanella > Shewanella sp. DAU305. Next base: position 1,943,560 of record NZ_CP113808.1, on the reverse strand, counting down.
GCGATGGACACTATCCGCGCAGGTTTCACTAACATCAGCGCCGATGCCCGTGTGCAAGTAATCATCATCTGTTGGTTATTTGGTGCCTTTATCGAAGGCAGTGCAGGCTTTGGTACACCCGCCGCGATTGGCGCACCACTGCTCGTACTGCTTGGCGTGCCACCGGTTGCCGCAGCAGTTGTTGCTTTGATTGCCGACTCTGCCTGTGTGTCCTTCGGTGCGATTGGTCTACCCGTACTCTTTGGTATGGAGCAAGGCTTGACCCAAGGCGGCGTAAGCATGGCTGCGGCGCAAATTGCAGAACATGGCGGCACCTATGCTGACTTTGCGCAGTTTATTGCAATGCACATGATCACTATCGATTTGATCACAGGTTCGTTAATTCCATTGGTGATGGTGTCGATTCTGACAGGCTTCTTTGGTCGCAATAAATCCTTCAAAGAAGGCTTAGCGATTTGGAAATTTGCGATTTTTGCAGGTCTTTCGTTTACCGTTCCAGCGTGGATCATCAACTATGTTGCTGGCCCAGAATTCCCATCGGTTATCGGTTCTTTAATCGGTATGGCAATGGTGATCCCAGTCGCTCGTAAAGGTTACTTACTGCCTAAAGCCGCTTGGAATGACTTTGCCGAGAATGACAACCAAGAAACCGCCAAAGTGGAAACCACGGCTAAATTTTCCCAAATCGCCGCTTGGACACCTTACATCATCATGGCTGCGCTGTTAGTGCTGTCACGTACTGTTGCACCGTTAAAAGCCTGGTTATCTGGCTTTAACATCAGCTGGACGGGCTTGATGGGCACAGAACTTAAGGCGAGCTTCGCCACCTTATATGCGCCCGGCGCCTTCTTCGTTGCCGTGTGTATCTTAGGTTTCTTCCTATTCAAAATGAAAAGCCCTGCGATTAAGCAAACGGTCGGTGTGTCATGTAAATCCATGTTACCTACCATTATTTCATTAGGTGCTTCCGTGCCTATGGTGAAAATTTTCTTAAACTCAGGTGTGAATGGTGCGGGCTTAGCCTCTATGCCTGTCGCTTTAGCAGATATGTTGGCAGGTTCCATGGGCGCTGTGTGGGCTTGGATGGCGCCTATCGTCGGTATATTTGGTGCTTTCCTATCGGGTTCAGCAACCTTCTCCAACATGATGTTCTCAGGCCTACAGTACAGTGTGGCTGACAATATCGGCATGAACCACGCTCTCGTCCTTGCCCTACAAGGCATAGGTGCGAACGCGGGTAACATGATGTGTGTGATGAACGTGGTTGCGGCTGCAACGGTAGTCGGTATGGCGGGTAGAGAATCAGAAATTATCCGTAAAACCATGCCAGTTGCCATTGGTTATGCATTACTTGCGGGCACTATTGCTACCCTTTGGGGTGGTTTCTAAGCCCATTGAAAACTAAGGTCGCTGCGGCGGCCTTGGTCATTTTTAGCGTTAAGAGAGTAGCCTTATGTCAATTAATTATGACGTTGTATATAAAGACTTAATTAAACTGCTCGGCGAGTCCGCAGTATCCAATGATCCTGTTCGCCGCTTCGCTTGGTCTACCGACGCGAGTTATTTCCGCATAGTGCCAGAAATTGTTGTTCATGCTGATAATCTCGAGCAGGCAAAACACACCCTAGCTATTGCTCGCGCTCACAAGGTCCCTGTTACCTTTCGCGCTGCTGGCACCAGTTTATCGGGCCAAGCCATTGGCGATGGTATATTGCTGATCTTAGGCCACGATGGTTTTAGAACCATAGAAGTCAGCCCAGACAGCAACAAGATCACCCTTGGCGCGGCCGTGATAGGCTCCGATGCCAACGCTGCACTTAAACCATTGAATAAAAAGATAGGCCCAGATCCAGCCACATTAACCTCGGCCATGGTCGGCGGTATTGTGTCCAACAACGCTTCAGGCATGTGCTGCGGCACGGCTCAAAACAGCTATCAAACCATAGCATCAGTCAAACTCTTGTTTGCCGATGGCACTGAATTAGACACAGGCTGCGACAAATCCAAAGCGGCCTTTACCCAATCCCATGGCGAATTATTAGACTCGTTGACTGCGTTAGCAAAACTGACCCGCAGCAATGAAGTCCTCGCCCAGCGCATTCGTAAAAAATATTCCATCAAGAACACCACAGGTTACAGCATCAACTCACTGGTAGATTTCGAAGATCCCTTCGAGTTGATTAACCACTTGATTGTCGGCGCAGAAGGCACTTTAGCCTTTGTGGAAGAAGTCACTTACCACACAGTTGATGAAGCTAAATTTAAAGCCTCCGCTATGGCAGTATTCTTTAACATGGTGGATGCCGCGAGTGCAATTCCGCCGATTATTGGTGACAGTGTTGCCGCCGCCGAATTACTCGACTGGGCATCCATCAAAGCCGTGACAGGCAAAAAAGGCATGCCAGATTGGTTGAGCACATTGCCTGAAGGCGCTGCAATTCTACTGATTGAATCCCGCGCTAACGATGCGCAAACCTTAGAAACCTACACCCAAGATATAATTGCCAAACTGTCACACCTTAAAACTGAACGCCCCATTACCTTCAGTAGCGATGCCAGTGTTTACAGCAAGTATTGGGCAATGCGCTCAGGTTTGTTCCCAATTATTGGCGGCGAACGTCCAAAGGGCAGCTCAGTTATTATCGAAGACGTGGCCTTTAACGTTGAACATTTAGCCGAAGCGGCGGCGGATTTAACCGCATTATTCAACAAGCATGGCTACCCAGAAGGGGTGATTTACGGTCATGCATTAGCGGGTAACTTCCACTTTATCATCACGCCGACTTTTGCATCGCAAGCCGATATCGAACGTTTCCAAGGCTTTATGCAAGATGTCGCCGAAATGGTGATCCACAAGTACGACGGTTCAATGAAAGCCGAGCACGGCACGGGCCGCGCGGTAGCGCCCTTTGTTGAAATGGAATGGGGCGCCGATGCCTACACCTTGATGAAACGCATCAAGCACATTTTCGATCCCGAAGGCATGCTTAACCCTGGCGTTATCTTGAACGATGACAGCACAGTGCATGTGAAAAATATTAAGCCCTGCCCTGTGGTCGATGATTTTGTCGATAAGTGTATCGAATGTGGATTCTGCGAAAAAACCTGTCCAACATCGGCACTTAACTTCTCGCCGCGCCAACGTATTGCCACTTTGCGTGAAATCGAGCGCTTAGAGCAGTCTGGCGATAAAGCCGCAGCAGCCGAAATGCGCGCCGCCGCTAAATACGATGTGGTTGATACCTGCGCCGCGTGTCAGCTTTGTACCATTGCGTGTCCAGTGGATAACAGCATGGGCCAACTGGTGCGTAAACTGCGCACGCCGTACATCAGTACCACTGAACAGAAAGTATTAGATTTCCAAGCCAAACATTTTGGCGCGGTTAACCAAGTGATCAGCTCTGGTTTTGACATGCTCGGCGTGATCCACAAGATCACTGGCGATGGCATCACCAGTGCGCTGATGAAAACCGGCCGCCTGATTTCGAAAGAAGTGCCCTATTGGAATCCTGATTTCCCGAAAGGCGGCAAGCTGCCAAAACCATCACCTGCAAAAGTAGGCCAAGAAACTGTGGTCTACTTCCCAGCCTGTGGCGGCAGAACCTTTGGCCCAACACCTAAAGATCCCGATAACCGCACTTTGCCAGAAGTGGTCGTGACGCTACTGGAACGCGCGGGTTATAACGTGATCACGCCTGAGAAAACCCGCGATTTATGCTGCGGCCAAATGTGGGAGTCTAAGGGCGATTTTAAAAACGCCGATGCCAAACGCCAAGAGCTTATCGATGCGGTGAGCAAGATGACCAATGGCGGCAAGCTGCCTGTGGTCGTCGATGCGCTGTCTTGTACCTACCGGACTTTGTCGGGTAATCCAAAAGTGCAGATTATCGACTTAGTTGAGTTTATGCATGACAACCTGCTGACTAAGCTCAACATCAGCAAAAAAGTCAATGTGGCACTGCACTTAGGTTGTAGCGCACGCAAGATGAAACTTGAGCCTAAGATGCAAGCGATTGCCGATGCCTGCTCTACGCAAGTGCTCAAACCTGCGGGAATTGACTGCTGCGGTTACGCGGGTGAAAAAGGCTTGTATAAGCCTGAAATCAACGCCAGCGCGCTGCGAAATATCAAAAAGCTCATTCCTGTCGAGATTAAGGAAGGCTATTACGCCAACCGTATGTGTGAAGTCGGCCTCACTCAGCACAGTGGCATTTCCTATCGCCACTTGGCTTATCTGCTCGAAGAGTGCAGCCGCTAATCTGGTATGACAATAGTAAACAACGGGGCGATATTTAGCCCCGTTTGTTTATATAAGCGAACTATTCTCATTTATTCATTTTTTAATATTATTGATAAATTTAAAGCGGAAGATATACATTTTTAAACCAACATAATCAGCAAGTTAAAATATTCTCATTTTTGCAAAAATCTACAAGTTCATTTACTAAATTAGGGCTACTTATTCCGCATAGATAGGCCTATATTTGATCAACTACCTTAGCATTTGTGTGGACTTTGGGGTCGCACAGCAAGGCAATGTCGTTCACTAACAAGAAAGAGAAAACACAATGAAAATCGCCCTTTTCATCCCGTGTCTAGTCAATCAAATGATGCCAGAGGTTGCCATTGCCACCTTGGAATTATTAGAGAAACTCGGGCACCAAGTGATTCTACCCGCGGGTCAAACATGCTGTGGCCAGCCAATGACAAACTCAGGTTGCTTCGATGCAGCGCGCAGCACCACCCTTAAATTGCTCAACGCCTTTAAGGGAGTGGAATGCGACGCTATTGTTTGCCCTGCCGCCTCTTGCTTAGTGGCCGCCAAAGAAAACTTCCACGAGTTTGATAGCAGCCCAGAAGCACAAGCTGTGATCAACAAACTCTATGAACTGACTGAGTTTTTACACGATATCGCGCCGATCCCCGCCTTTACCAAGCCCTTCGCGCACAAAATCAGCCTGCAACTGAGTTGCCATGGTATTCGCATGTTGAACCTCGCCACCCCGAGTGAGCAAATGGGGCCAAGATTCAACAAAGTCGAAGCTGTGCTCGCCAATATTACTGGCATAGACATAGTGTATCCCGACCGCCGTGACGAATGCTGTGGCTTTGGTGGCACCTTCGCCGTCGATGAAGGCGCAGTGTCGGCCAAAATGGGCAAAGACAAGGCCCAAGCCCATGCTGCAACCGGTGCTGAGTATGTGGTGGGTTTTGATCCCTCATGCCTATTGCACCTCGATGGCATGATCCGCAGACAGCAATTGCCGATTGAAATTCGCCACATAGCGCAAGTGCTGAACGCCGCGCTCTAGGAGACTCACCATGGCTTACAATCATAATCACGGGGCTCAAGGCTCACAGGTCCATGCCCATAAAGCCGATATTTTTTGCCGCGACGAAACCCGTGTCGACTGGCATTCAAAAGCCCTGTGGATGCTCAGAGAAAAACGCGACCGCGCCGCGGGTAGCATCCCAGAATGGGAACAACTGCGTCAGTTAGGCTCAGAAATAAAGCTGCACACGCTAACCCATCTTGCTCAATATCTTGAAACCTTTGAACAAAACTGTATCGCCAACGGCATACAAGTCCATTGGGCCAAAGATGGCGCCGAGCACAATCGCATCGTGCATGACATTTTATCGCGCCATAAAGTAAAAAAATTGGTGAAGTCTAAGTCTATGCTGACCGAGGAATGTCACCTCAATCCGTACTTAGAACAGCGCGGCATTGAAGTCATAGATACCGACTTAGGTGAGCGGATTATTCAGCTCGCCAAAATGCCGCCATCACACATAGTTGTGCCCGCGATCCATATGAAGAAAGAAGAAGTCGGCGACCTCTTCCATGAGAAAATCGGCACTAAAGCGGGGGGATCCGATCCCTTGTATTTAACCCGCGCCGCCCGTGCCCACCTGCGTGAACAGTTCCTTAGCGCCGATGCCGCGATGACAGGCGTGAACATGGCGATTGCCGATAAAGGCGCCGTAGTGGTTTGCACCAACGAAGGCAACGCCGACATGGGCGCTAACCTGCCTAAGTTGCAGTTGCATTCAATGGGTATCGACAAAGTGGTGCCCGATATCGATAGCGCAGCCGTCTTGCTACGCACACTGGCGCGCAACGCCACAGGCCAACCTGTCACGACTTATAGCGCCTTTTACCGTGGCCCACAGCCCGAAGGTGAGATGCATATTATTATCGTCGACAACGGCCGCACTGAGATGCTCAAGGATAAAATCCTTGCAGAATCATTGAAGTGTATCCGTTGTGGTGGTTGCCTCAATACCTGTCCTGTGTATCGTCGCTCCGGCGGTTACAGCTACAACTACACCATTCCGGGCCCAATTGGCATCGCAGTGGGCGCTAAGATAGATGACACTAACTCGATTGCTTGGGCTTGTACCTTGTGTGGCAGCTGTACCTATATCTGCCCGACTAAGGTGCCGCTCGATAAGATTATTTTCCACCACAGACGCCTTAAGGCCGAAGCCGGAAAACTCCCCTATGGCAAAAACAGTTACATGCCATTAGTGGGTAAATTTATGGCAAGCGAAACCATGCTGAACTGCTCTATGAGTGTGGCGAGAACCGCGCTGCGCATTCTACCGGGTAGTCTGTTAAAACCCTTTAGCGGTGCATGGGGTAAATACCGTGAACTGCCCGTCGCCCCGAACTCCAGCTTCGAAGCTTGGTTTAAGAAACACAGGAGCCTATAAGATGTCTAGTAAACTTGAAATTCTCAATGCGCTCAAACTGTCGGCCTTAACAAATCATCCTATGCCGAGCATAGATGTGACGCCAAGGGTTGAAAATCTCGTCGGCCAGTTCGAGACCAACCTCAATACTGTCGCGGGTACGCTGCATAAAGAAGGTGGCTTAGTCGCCCTGCAAGCCAAAGTCGATGAACTTATCGCCCAAGGGTTACAGGTCATCTCCCTTGTAGAGGGTGTCACGGCAAACCGTGAAATGCCACCCACTGCCCACGAGCTCAAAAACATAGATTATGCAGTGATCCCAGGTGAAATTGGCGTTGCCGAAAACGGTGCCATTTGGGTTAACAATAAGAATCTAGGCCACAGAGTCACGCCTTTTATCTGTGAAAACCTGATCTTAGCCCTGCCAACGAATAAGATTGTGTCGACCCTACATCAGGCAGCTAAAGAAATCACGCTAGCCTCAGGTGAGTTCGGGGTGTTTATCGCGGGTCCATCAAAAACCGCCGATATCGAACAAGCCCTCGTCGTCGGTGCCCACGGCGCCTGCAGCTTGAACGTTTATTTGCTCTGATGCCTCGAGATTTAATGTAACCAAGAAAATTCAAGGGTTACAGGACAATCGAACACGAAAGCCGCCTTCATTAGCGGCTTTCTTATTGAAACTTCGCTGAATGATATTTGAGTTGTAGGCTGATAAACCACTAACACAGCTTACCAATTAACGTTTATTGACAAGCAGTTTACAGGCTTGCCATGACATTCACTCGCCGACTCGGTGAATAGAAACCTAGGGCCTCTAAGCTGATGAACGAGAGCCATATATGGCGAACTGGCAGTTAAACACGGATGTTGTTCAAGTCAATCCGTGGATGCAGAGCCGCTCCATCCAACTCTTTGATGAACGGCGCCATCCCTGATATTCATCCGTTTACTTTAGTGAGCACTTAAATATCAATCTAATATTAAGATTTTGATTTAAAGTGTGATATCGCTACGAACTAAGGCAATCGTTAGTGATAAGAAGGGGAGCTTTATCAAGTCGCTTTAACCTCGTGCGATAGCGCACATACTGAGGATACCTTGGTAGTATCCTCGACTCGGTTGGCTGTATTCTCGACTATGTCTATTAGGCATTTATAGTAAAGGTGAGTAAATGAACGAGGTATTACTACAAATCAAGGCGCTCACCAATGGTGAGCCTTTGTTGACGGCTGTCATTGTTGGAGTATTAACATTAACGTTAATTGGACTCGTAGGCTACATGCTAAAAGATGTCCCCGCGAAGCTGTTAAGTTGGCTCAGTTGCCTACTGTTTGTGCGGCTCACTATCGACGATAGCCATCAGGCGCGCACAGAGGTATTCAATAAACTGTCCTTTTTGATCAGTAATACTACCATTCCGTTTTTTTCACGCTCTATCTCTGAGGCTGTGTACTTTGACTATAGTATGAGTTACGACGGGCGTGTCAGTGTTAAGTCTATCGGCTACGGTATGCACCTGTTTAAATACCATGGTTGTATCATGTTGGCGACCCGTACTAAGGTCGATAGTACGATGGCATACGATACTATTACTGTAAGTGCACCATGGTGGGCAAAAGATAAACTACATAGTTTTTTAGAAGATACTCGTGGAGACATCTCTACTGAGCCAAAAGTTAATATTTTCGAAGAAACCGAATGGTGTCGCTATGGCATATTGAAATCATCGGGTTTTAGTGAATTAGTGCTAGATGAAGGGTTTAAGCAGGAGTTGATGGGGGAAGTTGATAACTTCGCAAGTAGGGGTGAATCGGTTGTAAGTAAGTTAACCATACTGTTACATGGAAAAACGGGTACAGGTAAGACGGGTATAGCGAGAGCCTTAGCTGTTGAGTATCATCGCGATCTATACATATTGAATCTATCGACTGTAAATGATGCCACTATTCATAAGGCTATTAGAAAGGTACCGCCCGGAGCTATGTTGTTAATCGAGGACTGTGACTGTGTAAAGGCTACAGTATCACGAACTGCTGAAAGCAATGCAGATAACCCACCACTCACTTTAGGTGGCGTTCTAAACGCGTTAGACGGAATCATTCCTCTTGATGACTGCCTTGTAATAATGACCACAAATCATCCTGATAATCTTGACCCCGCGTTAATACGTAAAGGTCGTGTAGATGTCAGTATTGAAGTACCACTTATCAGTGCAAAACAAGTTAATGAAGACTACTTTGAACGTTTTGGCGCAGTTCTTAATAGAACTGAGCCATTGTTAGGTTGTGAAGTCTATGAACTCCATCGCAGAGCGAACTTAAGATATGGAGTGTGTTGTAAGCCAGTGTAAACCTCTTCCTCTGTAATAGACGGGAGTGTCTTCAACACTTATCTGAGTTCTGCGAGGGCGCGGCCTCATTTTGAGGGGCGCTTAGAAAACCATATCGATCTGTGAAATTAACCTGACACAGAATTATGTACAGCCTCTACAAACCTCCTTGTTTAATGCTTAACGCAAGCATAGTCGGAGGTTAACAACTGCGCTATTAAAGCTGGGTGTCACTGTATTCTCTTTTTATATTTCAACTTCAACTTTGCCCTTTTCTTTGTCAGGTTCCATTCTCATTACACCGTCAGAAATTAGTAAAGCATTTAGTGATTTGTACTCAAAATTCTTTTCTTTTATTGAGTGAATAAATTCAATCCAAATCTCTGAATGATTAATAACATTTCCTTTAGTTTGAGTGTACAGGTTACGGAAAACCTCGTCTATTCCGCCAGCATCTAAAATTTGATTGATTCCCCAACAGTTATTATCAATCACACCGCTAAACAAAACCTTCAAGTCATTATCTACTATGAACTTAGAGTATGGAATAAGAATATTCATCCCGTTAGAATAAGCAGATGCAAAACTACCAGAATCTACAAAATAATTAATAGCTTCATTTTTAAGTGAAGGATACGGAGTTGACTTTAATAGTTTAGATATACTATCAAAGTTCTCTTTTTTGATGGCCTTTAGAAAAATATGATTAACATCATTGATCTTATTCGCTAAATCTGTTACTTGATAACGAAGCATTTTCTCTAAGTCCATTCTTGATATACATCCATCTAGCCTTACTATAATAGCGTCATCAATTTTAGACCATGCTTCAGGTCTTATATTTAAAAATGGTAAACACCGTATTAATTTTCGATCGTCTGTCTCTGCTAACATTTGTGATAATTTATCTTGAATAACTTCAGCGTATATGGCCGGAAATATTCTACTGATTGCTCCCATTGAAACTGAAAGCTTTGTAAGTAATGAAGGGTCAATTCCATCTTCGTCTTTGAATAGTCTTTTTAATAGAATTATGGTTAGATTACGAGCACTGCTGTCACGTACTCGACCTAAATATTTATCAGATGAAAGAACAGTAAATGCCTTTTCGTCGTCTTCAGGGAAAGACTCTTCATTTATTAAACTATAGATATCTTGGACTATCACTTTACCTTTCATGGGTAGTTTTAATAATAGGTAATTAGCTGCCTGTACAATATATGCTCGGGTCAACTCTGGTGACGGAGTGAATTGCCGTCCATCAGCTGAAAATGTAGGATGCGCGCAAACATTACGATCATCTTTTATTCGTTCCAAATGTGCCTTTTCAATGTGGGATATGATTTCCAATTCATCACAAGCATAAGTTAATATATCTTTTTCAAATGCTTGCATTCCTGCAAAGTTATTTGGTTGTATGGCGTCAAGTTTAGTCTCTATTACTTTAGCTGAAGCGTCATTACTAACACTTAACTCTCTGACTTTTTCTATTATATCAACACAAATGGCAATCCAGGTTGAGATAACAGAAGCTCTATATGCACCAGAACGATAAGCTACAATTGCTTCATTAAAATATTTTTTTGCATGAGTATTACGAACTTTTGACAGTAATTCGTCTAAATCACTAAATTGAAGAGACATATTTATCCTTTAATAGTCCAAGTAAAACTTTAGATACCCGATGATGCATAGCTGTATGTTACCCAGACTCTCTTTAAACCCAAACCAGAAACCGTTTTGAATGTGAGCTTTAAGGATAAATAATTCAAATATGCCAATAACTTAACACTGTTGTATGGCAGTTTTCAATAAATTGTTTTCGGGAAAATTAGAGATTTTTACGCTCTATTTTTGGCTATTTTATGCTTTCTCCCTACCTCACCATCATAACTGTATATAAATGCAGCACATAATCGACAGCCACTCACATATCAACCACTTTGCCGCATAACCATTTGGCAGATAGCATTTAAGATCTAGAGCCTAAATGTATGCTCGTCAAAAAGCTTTGGGCAATAGCTTTTTAGCTAAACGAACAGCGATAGGGTTAGTTAAGATTGGCATTGTTGTAACAGTGACCGTTGGCGACATGGATGTCGCCGTCGAGCCTATAGGGATATATTCACGGCGAGTCACTGGGGAAACAATGACAATTCATGCAGCTCAACTGGTAATCTAACGAACTAGCTTTGAGCACTTTCCATTTAAAATGGCAGCGTTGAGATACCAACGCTGCCATTTTAGTGTGATGCTTTATTCGAGCTTTACCTATTTCCGCGGCCAGACAAAGTACGCAGTAATAGATCCACTCACAAACATCATCAAGCTATCGCGGGATAAACTACATAAAGGCTTTGGTGAACGCTTCCTTCGACTGGCGAATGTAGTTACGAGCACTTTGGGCGTGTTGCTCCCATACGGCGCGATCGCTTGGGTCGGTGAAGGGGTTTTGTTCAGTGGCAATCGAACGTTCAAATTTATCGTAGAAGGTTAGCATGGCTGAGGTGATCTGGTTAAAACGCTCCTTGAATTCTTGAAATTCATCAATCTTCTCAGTGGTTTTAATCATGTACTGCACCAGTTCAGCATTGCTATTCGAAGCTAATAAAGCTTCGGCTTTGGCGCTGATATTGGCACTGGCCTCAGTAATCACAAGTGCTCGGGTTTGCTCGTCTTTACTCATCACTCGGCTGTAGTTTTCAGGCGTGCGGGCAATGCCGGCATGCTGTAAATAGCCGCGTAGATGCTTGTCGAGATCCTTACGGAACGTATCTAAGTTCTTCTGCATGCTGACTAAATCATTATCTAGTGCCGTGACTTGTTGCAGCTCTTTTTCGATTTCAGACATAAAGCGTTCGGCCTGCTGATAAATTTTCAGGCCATTTTCTTCGGCAAACTTTTTATCGCTACGGCTCAAGTCGCTGTTGTCATAATTAGAGCGATCGAAGGTCGCGGCCAAGAATGATTTAAAAGGTTCGGCAAAGGCGGAATAAGCACCGGCACTGACCACATTTAAGGTCGCTGTGGCCAAGTCGCCAAAGGGTTTCACCATAGAGCCTAAGCGTGCCTGCTGGATAGGTGATGCCACACGTTTAGTGTCGGATAGCACCGACCTAAAGGTGTTATATCCCATAGGGTTAGACATCTTGTTGCGCTCAGATGTCGCCAACACAAAGGTGATACTGGAATAGATGGCATTCGAGTATTCAAGGTATTGTCTTTGGCTCTCAAGCTGGGCGGCGTAGTTTTTGCCTAAGGTGCGGAACGACTCAGACTGCACTTCGTAGTTCTTGTCAGCTTTAAGTTTATCTAAGATCCCGCCGATAATTTTCTGCTCATTTTTTTGCAGAGCCATATCGAGGCGAATTTTATCTAAACTCAAATCATCCAGACTGATGGGGCCATTAATGGACTCAATGTCGAGGCGAATATACTGGCGACTCGGATCGTCGATAGAGACTCTGTGTGCTAAATACTCGTTCGCACCCGGAGTGATATCGATTAAGGCAACATGCTGCCACTGGGCGTCGAGCTTTAATACTGGTGAGGTTAATACATTGATTCGATACTGGGTTTGAGTATTTTGGGTTTTAACCCAAAACTCCAATAGACCCGCTTCAGAAATGGGGTACTTGCTGACAATGCTGCTATTACCTTCGGCACATAACAGCGCACTTTCACCACTGTGGGGTTCAGCGCCTTCAAATTGACAACCCATGATCCACGACCAAGGTTGAGATAAACGATTGCCTTCAAAGTCGCTGGCAAACACTAACTCATTCTCTTTGGCACTGGCATTAACAGTGGTTAACACGCCAAGCAACAGCATAGAAATGACTGCAGTGGTGCGCATAAGGGCCTCATAAAACATAAATTACTAAAATCAACGAGCGAGTCATTCGGCTCAATACCCAGTTATATCGACGATCAACTGACCCAAATTTCAAAGCGAATCTAGCTGGTTTTCTGAGGGTTATGACCTCGAAAAAACCGCCCGCTTGAAGGCGTCATTTTTGATAGCAGATTAAACCAGCGAAATGTATCAGAGGCCATCATCCCACGCTAGCCCTAAGTCATGTTTGGCGCAGAAAGATAGTAGTTGAATGGCAATCGGGGCCATGAATCGCCCCGATACTGAAAACAATAGTGAACTTAATGGTGAAATCGATTATGAAACTCAGGGGAAACTAACCACTTATGCCTCTATTCATATATCTATTCTTACCGCTTGTCTGGCCGCGTCTTTCGCCTTCTTTTGCCCTCTTCCCTCGTCATCAGCGCACGCAAAAAAGCAGGCAAAACCAAGACCCAAGCAAAACAGAGTTATTGCAGCCGCGCCTCGACTCGCTTCATGGCGTAGAACATCCATATCGTCAGAATAGTGCTACAGGTTGCGAGCGATACCCACACACCAATCACACCGAACATCCAAGCGAAGCAGTAGATAATCGCAGCGATCAGGATAAGTTTCGCGCCGGTCAGCATAGAGGCTTGTTTCGAGCAATTAATCGCTTGGAAGAAACTCGCACCGACTAAGATTAAGCCTTCCATCGGTAAGCCCCAGAAATACCAGCGCATCCCTTCAATCGCCACGGGCGTTAGGTTCTGATTATCGCCGGCAAACAAATACACTAGCCATTCAGGGCGAGAATAAATCAGCGCTAAACCAAAAGCAGCGGTGAGGAGCGTCATACCAAAGGCAATATTACGTGCTTGCTTAACCCTATCGAAACGCCCAGCGCCCGCATTAAAGCTATAAATGGGTTGTGTGCCGAGGGCAATACCTTCGAAAATCAGATAGAAGAATGCTTCTGTGTAACTCACCACGCCATAGGCTGCCACGTGTAAGGGGCCGCCCACCCACAAAAAAGCTGTGTTATGCAGGGTTAACACTATCGACAAATAAAGGTTCATCAAAAAGCTGGGTAAACCCACGCGGGCTATGTTCAAGCAATTGTCGAGCTTAAGCTTCATCTGCTCAAGGTCGATCCTCAACTGAGTCCGAGGACTGAAAAAGTGCTGCAAACACAAAAGCCCAGTCACCGCCTGCGACATCATGGTCGCAATCGCAGCGCCCGCTAAACCAAAGGGGAAGACCACAATAAACAGCCAATCTAAGAAAGTGTTTAATACACCGCCCAAGATCAGTACCCAAGTTACCATGGATGGCCGACCATCATTACGCAGCAGTGTGGTGAAGGTCATTGAAATAATGGGGAAATGGCATAGGGCAAAATACCAGAATAGGTATTCGTTGGCGTTTTCGAGAATGTCCCCCTGCGCCCCGAGGGCGATCAAAATATCCCGCGAGAATACCCCACCAATGAGGGCAAAAATGGCCCCCGCTAATAAACACAAACTAAAGGCATTGCCGAGCAATTTACGGGCCTTAGCCACATTGCCTTGACCAAGATTGATCGACACTAATGCCGCGCTACCCATGCCGATCATGGCGCCAATCGCATACAAAATAGCGCCGACTGGATAGGCTAACATCATCCCCGCCAGCCCAGTTTCACCCAAATAGTGGCCAACGAAGATGCCATCAATCGTCACATAGACGCCCGTCACCAACATAGAGGCAATGGTGGGTATGGTATAGCGCCAAAAAAGCTTCGCAATCGGCTCCTCGAGCAGGCTCATATCCGCAGGAGCATGATTAGATGTTATTGCTGTCATTAGCGTTTCTCACAAAAAAGGGGGCAAGAGTCGTATCTATTTAGAAAAATGATCGGGTGAACAAAAATGCGACAATGGATTGTACCTAAAATCAGCCGTAACTCAAAGCAAGTTAAGTATGAATATGTAACCACAAAGATTAATCATCACAATGACTTAAGTCTACACAGTCCAATTTCAGTCAAATGACAAACCGAGCACAGTCCAATAACAGATGTAGGCTAACTCATCATTTTTTGCTACTTTTTTGGTGTTTAAGGCCGAATTAGGTAAAGTATCAGCTCAAGCAAGCCTATTCGCGTATTTTAGCAAGATGAAATGATTAACTATAAAAATTTAAGATATTGATAATTAATGGCTTAATTAATAATAAATTCAATAACAATAATAAGGGAAGGACATGAGTCAGAATAGTCCAAATGCAGGCAACGACCTGCGGGAAGTCAAACAGCTCGGTATGTGGGCCTCCATTACTAGCTTAGGTTATGTGTTTTGGCTGGTCGGCGGGATGGAGTTAGTCGAGCGTATCGCCTACTACGGCGTCAAAGCCAGTGCGGGGCTGTACGCTAAAGCGCCTGAGTCTGCGGGCGGCATTGGGATCAGCCTAAGCGACTACGGCATTATTATTTCCCTGTGGGCGATCATGCAAACCTTTGTGCCCGTGTTCACCGGCGGCATGTCTGACCGCGTCGGCTACAAAGAAACCATCTTTGGCTCCACCATCATTAAAATTTTTGGCTATCTGGTGATGGCATTCTTTCCCAGTTTTTGGGGGTTCCTTGCTGGCGCATTACTCCTTGCCATCGGCACAGGGATATTTAAACCGGGCATTCAAGGCACCTTAGTGCTGTCCACCAATCGCAATAATACCTCTATGGCTTGGGGTATTTTTTACCAAGTCGTCAACATTGGCGGTTTCCTCGGGCCGTTAGTGGCCGTACATATGCGCCAATTGTCGTGGGACAATGTGTTTTTCGCCTGCGCCGCGATTATCTCGCTCAACTTCTTATTTTTACTGACTTATACAGAGCCTGGTAAAGCCGAGCGACTAGAGCGTAATAAACAAATCAAGTCGGGTGAAGTCAAACAAGAAGCCCTGTGGCGCGATGCTTGGCGTGAGCTGAAAAAACCGATAGTGATCTACTACATGTTGGTATTTTCAGGCTTTTGGTTCCTGTTCAATGCCCTATTCGATGTGTTGCCTATCCATATTTCCGAATGGGTCGATACCAGTGTAATCGTCACGTCCCTCTTTGGCAGCGAAGGCACCAGTAACGGCATTCTGCAATTTTGGCTTGGCCTCAATAACGAAGGCACTAAGGTGATGCCAGAAGGCATGCTCAACCTTAATGCGGGCCTGATCATGACCTGCTGTTTTATCGTCGCCGCACTGACGGCTAAATACCGCATCACTACCGCCATGTTTGTTGGTTGTTTGCTGAGTATTTTGGCCTTTGTGTTTATCGGCGCCTTCCATGCGGCTTGGTTTATCGTGCTCGCCATTGCGATGTTCTCCATTGGCGAAATGATGATTAGCCCGAAGAAAAATGAGTTTATGGGCAACATAGCGCCCGAAGGTAAAAAAGCCATGTACTTGGGCTTTGTGATGTTACCCCAAGGGATCGGCTGGGGATTAGAAGGCTACTTTGGCCCTAAACTCTATGAGATTTATGCATCGAAGGAACTGTTTTCGCGGGATTTATTGCTAGATCGCGGCATGAACAGCACTGAGGTTAACGCCATTCCCCAAGGTGAAGCCTTTACTACTTTGGTGAGCTACACAGGTGAAAGCGCCCAGGATCTCACCCAACTGCTGTACCACAGCCATAACATTGGCATGGCGTGGTATATCATCGCCGCCATAGGGACTATCTCAGCGGTGGGGATTTTTATCTATGGTAAGTGGTTACTCACACTGCAAAGAGCCCAGCAAGCCGCCTAAGTGGGACTCGCTGACCTCATTCGGGGTAAGGGCGATAAAGACAAGATAAGGGCTAGATAAGGGCTAGATAAGGGCAAGGTGAGGAGCGATCTTCATCTTGCCTTGTCAGTATCAAAAAGGACGCGTCAGCAGATCAGGCGTAAATTGTTCAGGCGACAGCAATAAACCTAAGCTCTCGATTTGTGCATTCAAACGATTGAGATCTTGAGTCAGCGCTGGCAAGGTCAGCGTATTGTCATCGAGTTCATACACTTGCCTTAAACTCGTGTAATAAAACAGCAGTATAATCAAAGCATTCACATCATTTTGCGCCGCTGCGGCTTTAATCTTAATCAACTTGCGATAGATACGATTATGGAGCTGCTTCAATTGCCACACATAATAAATTTCGCTGAAGAAGGGTTTGTCCTTCAAGTTGTAAATCACTGCGCTACACAGACCCAGACTGAAAATCACCCCTAAGAGATTCAAATGGAAATTACCTGTAGGCTCACCCGGCACAGGCGTCGCACCAAACAGCGCAATCAACCCAGCTCCAAAAATCAGTGACAGCACGACTAAGCTAACAACTAAAATTACGATGAATAAATTCATGTTTTTACGGTACAAGGTTTTATCTATTTCCTGCAGCTTCATAACATCCCGCTCAAATAGGCCGCCTAGCGTTGGCGTATCAATCAATTAATTAATGGCAGAGCATACCGCAATCCCCTTTATTCGGCCTTAACTGATTTAAACGCATAGCTAAAATACATTTCTCATCCTCACCCGCAAGCGATACAAATTGACACCTTTAGGCGAAATACCAATCACATTAAATATCTAATCAGTTCAGAGCCTCACAAGCATTTCAATCCAAGGCGCATTGGCGCAGAAATGGTCATTCCCTTTTAAGCCAATGCAACACGGGAGTGGGATGCCTGTGTGGCTCCCGAAGGGCGGGTTTCAATGCGCTTTATACTGCGTTCAAGGCTTTAGACAGAGCACCACTATGCCTTCAAGCCTTCGCCTTGTCTAAAGCGCGTTGAACTCCCGCTGAATGAACAGATATTTAATACGACTGGTATCATTAAACAGTCTGAAGGATAGGATGATGTATCAATTGAAGAACAACGGCTTAATGCCCTTGCGATTCAGCGTATGAAAAATAATCTTGCGTTTATCTCAAAACATTAAAATGTTAACGTGCGCCCCAATCAGGGTAAAATTTGCTAACCTTTACTTCAGTGAATGCCCTAACGATATCGCCGTTTTTACAAGATACCGTGCCTTAAGTTCCCGCATTCAAACCACACAAGGAATGCCATGATACTCAGCAAAGCCTTTGCACAAGTCGTCCTTTTGGCGCTCAGCAGCCTTTGCTTGACTGCGCAGGCTAAAGACCTGCTCGCGGTGGGTGCGAGTTTCAACCAAATTTTCGAACTACAGCCCAATGGCGAATATACCGGCTTAGGTGTCGATATTTTAAATCGCTTCGCCCAGCAGCAAAGTGTGAACATTCACTATCAAATTACCCCTTGGCGCCGCGCCATTTCTATGGTCGAACGTGGCCAAGCGGATATTCTTATTGGTCCCTACGATACCCCAGAGCGTGAAGCGAACTTGGCTTTTGCGACGAAAGCGTTTTACCGCGATAACATGGTGTTCTATGCCCGTGTAGGCCATGAAATAATCTGGAATGGCGACTATGCCAGCATTAAAGGTCAACGGATTGGTAAGATGCAGGGTTGGAGTTATGGCCCGACGTTTAATGAACAAACTAAATCATTGAACATCAATGAATTTGTCGATATTAAAAGCGGGATAGAACGCCTCTCTCGGGGTGATTTAGATTTACTCGCCACAAACAGCCGTAATACCGATGCTGTGCTCGCCCAAATCAAAATCCCTAAGGCAATTACCCCAATCACGCCGATAATCGATGTTCAAGAGGGTTTTATGGCATTTCCGAAACAGGCGAAATTTGATCCCTTAAGACATAGGTTCGACAGCTTTTTCGATGAGATGATCCAAAATGGCACGTTCACGACACTCGGCCAAAAATATCGCGTAACCTTGCCTTACTGAGCCTACGCTATTGATCATGCACGACTGTTCCTTCATGTACGACCGCTGCAACTTTATTAGCACCCGCCTGACCTATGCTCACATGTGTAATAAAGGGCGATGGGAAAGCCAGTGAGCAGTTAATCGTTAGAAGTTAGCAAAGACAGGCGAGCAACTGCTGCTCAATCTCGTCCCAATTGACTTCGTCCATGGTAATCATCTCTAGTCTGGAATCTAAGCTGTCATCGAGTTCAACCACAGTAAACTCATGATCAATCCAGTTAAATCCGGCGATGCCCTCAGAGGTGATCATCACGGCCTTTAATCTCAGCAACACTTGCCCGACATCTGATAACTGAGTGTGGCGCTGAATAAATGCCATTAATTTATCGAAATCAAACTCTTGCCTTGGATCAAACACCCAGCCACAGCTAAAACAGCCTTCGCCTTGATTCTGCTTGCGCACTATGCCGCGTGCATCAAATTCGAGTGCGACTTCGATTGCACCTTCGGCAAAGAGGCTTAGCTCACTCAAACGCGAACCACCCGTGCGGAACAAGCTAGGAGCAGTCGTTATAAGATTACCTAGCTTAGGGACTATGCCACCATTACTGCTCATATTGAGTGACACGCGCCTTGGTTGGTTTAAATAATCCAGTAGCGCGCTAGGTAAAGGTTGCTGGTTAGTGTGGCTCACCACAGGAATATCAGTGCGTTCGATATGGCTTAAATAGGTCTGTAACTCATAGAGTAACTTGGTATTTTCGGCATCATATAAATCTGACTTTGTCGCGATAATCACATCGGCCACTTGCAGCTGTTGGATGAAGTTTGCATGTTCGCGATAGCGGGGATCGTGGATTTTACGCGCGTCCACCAAACATAAAGTACTGCGCAGTGAAATCACATTCTGATAATGGGGCGCACTCAATACTTTAATGATCTCATTCGGATGCCCAAGCCCAGTCGGTTCTATCAGTAAGCGGTCAGGTTTCGCTTTCGCAATCAACTGATTGATCGCCACTTGCGTCGGTACGCCCGCGGCGCAGCACATACAGCCACCCGCCACCTCACGAATTTGTATGCCGTTATCGGAGGAGTTCAGTAACCCCGCATCAATGCCGACCTCACCAAACTCATTGACCAGCACAGCCCAAATCTCATCCGCGGGTTTAGTCGCCAGCAATTGTTTAATCAAAGAGGTTTTACCTACGCCTAAAAAACCTGTGATGATATTGGTGGGAATCGCTTTGATAATCATAAGGAAACTCGCTCGAATAGAAAGCTTGGCGCTCGAGTGTAGAAGTATTGGCTTTGAAGCTCAACAAAAAGCGCATCGGTGAGGATGCGCTTTTAGAATGGCGACAAGCTATTTAACCAACTAGGCAACCGTCAAACAGCGAGGCTAACAGACGCTTGGCGCTTATTAGCCTTGATTGTTGGGCTTAGCTTATTTTGCCTTAACTTATTTAGACTTAACTTATTTAGACTTATTTGCGCGAGAACCAAAACCTGACTTATTGCTCACCAAATTCGACTTAGGTTTAGTCGCATTAAACGGCTTACCTGAGCCTGACGCAGGCTTAGCACGGCTAGAGGATTTATCGCCACCGACTTTGCTGTCCTGCGCTTTACCTTTAGCGTACTTACCCTGACGAGACTGACCAATAGTGCGATCCTGCGGCGCCTTATGGCTCCACTTTCCAATCGGCTTAATTGGTGCGGCTGGCGCATCACGGTAGCGGGCAGGTAAAGGCGTGCCTTCTTCATAACCCGGTTGTACCGACACAGGCAGTTTTTGCTCAATCAAGGCTTCAATTTCAGCGAGCATTTCATCGTCAGAAGGTGACACGAACGAAATCGCGCGGCCAGTTAATCCTGCACGGCCTGTACGACCAATACGATGGATATAATCTTCGGCGAGGAAAGGTAATTCAAGGTTGATCACCATAGGCAAGGCTTGAATGTCTAACCCACGTGCAGCCACATCGGTTGCCACCAGCACCCGTAATTTACTGGCTTTAAACTCTTCTAACACCCGATTACGGGCGCCTTGAGTTTTATCACCATGGAACACGCCTGCGGCTATGCCATCGAGCTTTAATTCTTGCAATAAATGCTCGGCGCTTTCTTTCGTGCTGGCAAACACCAGTACTTGGCGCCAATTGTTGCGGCCAACGAGTTCTGACAACAGCTCTGCTTTACGACGTTTATCAACGCGATACACTTCCTGCACTACTGTGGAAGCCGTTGTCGTATCGGCAACATTCACCCACTGAGGTTCATTCAGCATTTTCTCGGCGAGTTGTTTGACTGCATCGCTATATGTGGCTGAAAACAACATGGTTTGATGCTGCGGCGCAATTAAGCGTTTCACTTTTTCAATGTCGCGCACAAAGCCCATGTCTAACATGCGGTCGGCTTCGTCGATCACTAAGGTAGTGACGCTCGACAAATCTAACTGGAATTGGCCGATAATATCGAATAAGCGACCAGGAGTTGCCACCAAAATATCAACGCCCTGCTCTACCCCTTTACGCTGGGGATTCATGTTGGCGCCGCCGTAAACCGCTAAGGTTTTCAGTGGCAGGAACTGGCTGTATTTCTGGATGTTTTCGCAGACTTGGATCGCAAGTTCGCGGGTGGGAGTCATCACCAACGCACGTAAAATCGGTTTATCATTGCTGTCATTTGTTAAAGACTCAGCCGCCAGCTTTTCAAGTACAGGCAGAGCAAAGGAAGCCGTCTTACCTGTACCCGTTTGGGCGCAGGCCATAATGTCTTTGCCTTCAAAGGCAAGCGGGATCACTTTCTCTTGCACTTGAGTGAGTTGCTGATAGCCACACTCAGTTATCGCATTCAAAATAGGAGAAGATAAACCGAGTGTTTCAAATTTCATAGGGACTCTTTAGCTAAGTAGTAAAACTTTGATGCGAGGTGATACTCAATGCCCCAACGCGGGGCCGCGGAGTCTAGCAAAATCCGCGGCGTTTTTATAGGCAATTATCATCCCGCGGTCAATATCCTCTTAGACACGGGAAACTAAAGGCGAAGCTTGCAGGTATTTTTGGGTGAATTCAGCGGCAGGCACAGGTCTTGAGAACAAGTAACCTTGGCCGTAGTCACAACCTGCTGCCAACAACACTTGGCGCTGCGCCTCGGTTTCGACACCTTCGGCAATCACCTTCATTCCCAATTTGTGGGCCATTACTATTATCGCCTCACAGAGAATTTGATCGTTTGAATCGGTATCAATATGGCGGGTAAAAGATTGATCGATTTTAAGATAGTCGATATCAAACTTTTTCAGATAGGCGAGTGACGAGTAGCCAGTACCAAAATCGTCCAGCGACACTTGCACCCCCGCATCGCGGTAGGCCAGTAGTTTTTCGGTCACGCCCATACTGGCGTCCAATAGCAAGCCCTCGGTAATTTCAACGCACACGCCCGCGCCTGTGATATTGAGATCTTGCAATAACTTCAACCAATCATTGAGCAGCGTGCCTTCATCGCGAAATTGGATTGGGGACTTGTTGACGCTGATTTGGATTTCAACCCCTAACTCGTGGCGCCACGCCGCACTTTGACGCGCGGCTTGCTCAAACACCCAATTACCGATTTCAACTATCAAACCCGTGTCTTCCGCCACCGGAATAAACTCGGCGGGTGACACAGCGCCACGCTCTGCATGGTGCCAGCGGATTAAGGCTTCGGCCTTAGTCACTTCCCCCGTCGCTAAAGCAACAATCGGCTGATAATGCAGTTCAAATTCTTTATTCACGACCGCTTGACGCAAATCTTGGATCAAGCGCATGCGGTATTTGGCGTATTCCTGCATCGATGGGGTGAAATAGTTGAAACGATTGCGGCCTTGATCTTTCGCCGCATACATCGCCTGATCCGCATGCTTAAGTAAGCCTTCAATACTGGTCGAATCATCGGGATACAAAGTTATTCCAATACTGGCGCTGATGTAAGCCGTTTCCTCACCCAGCACATAGGGCTCGGCAATTCGCCGCAGAATATTCTCGGCAACGCGCTCAATGCCCTTATGATCTTCCATCGAACTTAACACTACAGTAAATTCATCGCCGCCAAGACGGGCCACGACGTCGGCATCACGCACGCAGGATTTCAAGCGGCTCGCAGTTTCTATCAACAGTAAATCGCCCATGGCATGGCCTAAGGTGTCATTCACTTCTTTAAAGAAATCTAAGTCCAAGAACAATAAGGCAAAGTGGTTGCGATTGCGGTCAGCGTTTTTCACTTCGCTGCTTAAATACTCCAATAACATGCGCCGATTGGGCAAGCCCGTCAGCGTATCGTAGTTGGCTTGCTTCCAGATAAGATGCTCATTTTGCTTCTTGTCGGTAATGTCAGAAAACAGCGCCACCCGCCGATAGGGATGGCCTTCTTTGTCATTGATGGTATTGATGGTTAACCAGATGACATATTCCTCACCATTTTTACGCCGCTGCCACATTTCCCCTTGCCATTGGCCCTTTTCACGGATCTCATTGTTCATTTTGGTGTAAAAATCACGGCCATTGAGGTCGCAATAAAGCAGCCGAATATGTTGATCCCGTACTTCAAATTCACGATAGCCGGTCATCACACTAAAGGCGGCATTAACGGTAATGATCACGCCCTTTTCATCGAGTACACTCATGGCTTCAGAGCTGTTGTCGTATACCAGCGCCGACAATTTCAATGATTCTTCGATTAGTTTTGCGTCGGTAATATCGGTATAGGTTCCGCACATCCGCAGGGCATTGTTGTTTGCGTCACGGCTCACTACTTTACCCGTGTCTAAAATCCAGCGCACTTTGCGATTGAGTGTATTTAGACGATATTCCATCTTATGCTGCGCCGTTTCGCCGCGAATATGGGCCTCAATCGAATGCAGCACTTTAGGTCTGTCTTCGGCGACGATTGCGTCCATCCATTGGCGACTGTTAGCGTTGAGCATATCCACATCGCAGCCGAGAATATCGGCGCTGCGAGCGTTACGTTCGATACGATCATGACGAATATCCCAATCCCATACCCCAAGATCGCTACTGCTCAACACCAGTTCGAGTTGTTCACGACTAGCAAGCACCTCTTGGTCGGCTAAGGCCTGTGAGGTGATATCCAGATATCCGGCAATCACCAGCAGCGCAGTATTACTACCACCGCGCTTGCAGGCCACTGTCATATGGGTATAAACCACACTGCCGTCTTTAACGATAAAACGTTTATCCATCTCGTAATTATCAATATCGCCTTGCAGCATGAGCTCAAATTGCAGCGCATCGCTTTCTAAATCATCGGGATGGGTAATTTGCGCCCACGTCATCCGCAGCAATTCAGCCTCTGAATATTTGAGCATTTGGCATAAACGTGGATTCACCTTTATCCACTTTTGGTCAATCCCCGTTATCGCAATACCAATGTTGCCGACGTTAAATTGGCTACGAAATAGGAAATCATCCTGCAAGCGAATTTGTTCATCACGTTCTAACTCAAAACGCCGTGACAGCAGGCGGCTCAGTAGCCAAGTCGCAATGGGGAAAATGGTGAGCACAGGTAGGGTGACTTGTTCGAGCAAGGGCATTCCGATGCCATTGGGTAAAAATACGAACCACAACAACATAACGATATGGACTGCATAGGCAAAGAGAAAGATTTCTCTACCTGAAATGTTCGCTAAATAGGATTTACGATATTGACGCCAGATCACCCCAATTAACCCGGATGACACTATCACGCCGACGCCAATCCACATCCCCGCGCCACCAATACTGATGCGATATAGCGCCGTCATCACCACAGCAATAAAGGTCGGCAAACCACCGAAAAAGAGGCCTGAAATACAGAGGATAACCGAGCGAGTATCGAAAAAAACGCCCGGTTGATATATCCAAGGCGTGCTCATGATGGTGATACCAATACCACCGATGAGCATCCCAATAATGATACGCCACAGTAAGAAATACTGCCGCTGATGCTTTTTAGGGATCACGTCGTACAAAAAGACCAACGCCAGCAGCAAAGCCGCATTTTGCACTAACGGAAAGAGAATACCTTTATCCATGACTCAGGGAGCGACTCCAATAAATGAGGGGGCTTGATACAATTTTAACATTCCCCTCACTAGTGTAGCAGAATCACTTAGAAATCATGCGTTAATTCCTTTTGCCACATCACACTTTGTATCTGCTGCATCACACTTTGCAATAGAGTTGTTGACGATATTGTTCAGCAATGGAATGCCAGTCAAAACGCTGTGCCATGGCCGCCACACGCACCTTTGACCATGTTTTCCCCTCGAAACAAGCAATGGCTTGCATCAACCTTTGCAAAAACGCTTCGGCTTGCTCGTCTAAGCTATTGCCGTTAAAAGCAAAGCCGGTCACGCCATCCTCAACGGTATCCTTCAATCCGCCCACACCATGCACTAAGCAAGGCTGTCCGGCGCGCATCGCGAGCATTTGGCTGATGCCACAGGGCTCAAAGGAGCTTGGCATCAAGAAGAGATCGCCATGCTGATACAGCGCTTCGGATAAAGCCTCGTTATATCCCTGCAAAAATAATAGGTTATCGTATTTAGCCCCTAACGCTTGGAAGGACTTAGCAATGGATACATCGCCGCTGCCGAGTAAAATAAATAGCGCCGTCGGTTTTATCTGCTTCAACGCTTTAAGCAAGGTCTCAAGCACAGATAAGCCCGAGGGCAATTGATGGCGCAGCAGTAAGACTTTTTGATCGGTCAAACGGCCTACCGAAGTGAGTAACAGGCTCGGTACTTGCTCCGCCATCGCTTGGCGCCAATGGGCTTGCGTGCGCGCAAAGGCAATCATGTCCACGCCGCTCACTTGCGCTTGATGTCCCTGCCATTGCACTAACGCAGTTTCAATCGCACTGAGCAATTGCTTGAACTCGGGTTCTTGAATACGCGCAGGTGGCTTAGCGGGTAAATCCGATACTGACGAATAGACACAGCCATTTAAAATCCCCACCACTTTGCCATCATTGGCCTTGAGCTGTAAGTCATGCTCTAACCCTTCGCCACCAAAGAATCCCGCTTCAGGTTTGGAGGGCTGCAACACTTCTTTGGCGTAACTGGGTGAGACTAAATGCACTTTATCGCTCAGCACTATCCCCATGCGCATTGGGTTAACGCAGTGGGGATAACGGGGATCGGTGATCAGCTGTTTTTGCCCCTGCGTTAAAGACGCAAATAGCTCGGGAAACCATGCCGCAAACGATGACGAGTCTTGGCTTAAGGGGCGTATCCCCTGCAGCGCCAAATTGTGGATGGAGAACACACACTCAATTTCTTTGAGAGCACTGAACTCAGGCACAAACGCCCTAAGCATGGCTAAGCAGCCCGCATGCCAGTCATGTAAATGCAGCACAGCTGGCATTGGCACTCGGCCCGTAGCTAATGCCGTGGCGACACTCGCGCAAAGGAAAGCAAACTTAGTTGCATCGTCGGCAAAAGGACGCTCGGCGCTGCCTTGGCTATAAATTTGCCCAGGTACGGATTGCCATAATGCATGTTCGAGCAGATAAATCATCGCCTCTGGCACTTGAGGATGGGGCATGGCAAACACATGCACCCGCTCCAATCGGCCACCAAAGGCCACGGTTAACTCACCCAAATCTTGGGGTTGATTCGCGACCGCAGTCAAAAAGCCATAGCTTGGCATAATCACATCGGCGCACAAATCCACACCCGCCAAAGCGTCGGGTAAATCACGGATCACATCCGCCATACCGCCAACCTTGGCGCCCGCAAGGGCACCGTTTTCAGCCGCGACCATTAAAATGCGTTGTTTCAATTAATTGGATACTCCCGCTACTTCATTTCAGCGGCTTATTAATAAGCTGACTGTACCTAAGCGCTAAATCTAAGGGCTTAATCTAAACACTTAACTTAATGCCCGTACTTAAAGCTTGTGCTTAAGCCCGTTCCTAAGCCGTTTGTGCTCATTATGCTTGGCGACTAAAAAGATGAATTGCAACCGCTATTCATAGCCCACTGGTAAACCTAGCATGTCACGGGTCACTAAGGTGACGCCTTTTTCCGACACCCTAAAGCCTTTAGCTCTGTCGTGATCATGGTTATAGCCTATTACCATGCCTTCGGGAATAATGCAGCCACGGTCGAGTATCGCATTCTTGATTTTGCAATGGCGCAGCACGACCACATCGGGTAGCACCACAGAATCTTCAACCAACGAATAAGAACACACGCGCACTTCGTTAAACAATACGCTACGGCGCACGGTCGCACCCGAAATAATACAACCGCCCGAAACAATCGAGTCCAGCGCCATACCGCGTCTGTCATCGTCATCAAACACAAATTTAGCGGGTGGCAATTGTTCTTGGAAAGTCCAAATTGGCCATTTGGCATCGTACAAATTCAGTGCTGGCGTGGGCGATAACAGCTCCATATTCGCTTGCCAGAAAGAGTCTAGCGTCCCCACATCGCGCCAATAGGCTTGCTCGTTCGGGAAAGCGCTCTTAAAGGGATAGGCGAACACATTATGTTTTTCGATGATCGCAGGAATAATATCCTTACCAAAATCCCGATCTGAGCTTTCGTTTAGGGCATCTTTCTTGAGCTGGTCAAACAAAAACTCAGTGTTAAACACATAGTTGCCCATAGATGCTAAACACATTTCAGGATTGCCCGGAGAATGTTTAGGCTGCAGCGGCTTTTCTTCAAAGCCTAAGATGCGCATCTCGTCGTCGACTTCCATCACTCCAAACGAACCCGCCGCTTCGGCAATAGGCACCTCAAGGCATGAGACTGTCATATCTGCACCCGACTCGGCATGGGCGGCTAATAACCCCGCATAATCCATGCGATACACGTGATCGCCCGACAACACCATTACGTATTTAGGCAGCTCATGGCGAATGATGTCGATGTTTTGGAATACCGCATCGGCGGTGCCTTGATACCAGTTTTCCGAATAGCGTTGTGAGGCGGGTAAAATCTCCACCGACTCGCCGAGCTCCTTTTTAAAATGGCCCCAACCGCGCATCACATGGCGGATCAAGGAATGCGACTTGTACTGAGTGACCACACCCACACGGCGAATACCTGAGTTGATGCAGTTAGACAGCGGAAAATCGATAATACGAAACTTACCACCGAAATACAGCGCCGGTTTAGCACGCCAATCCGTGAGTTCATGCAAGCGAGACCCGCGCCCACCAGCTAAAATCAACGCATAGGTTTCACGAGTTAAATTACTGATATAACGAACATTAGACATAGGCTCTTACTCCGAAATCGGCAAACTGATTGCCCATAAATGGCTTCTCGATACGGCAGAAACGGCCGTATTCCCCTGAGTATTTCTCACTTGCATTCCCCATTCCTTCCATTGATTGCTGCATTCCTTTCAAACACTTAACGCTTATACTCAACCGCTATAACAAGACTTATAACCCAGAGCCCAGCCCTTACAGTTTCCAAATTTCATCGCAATAACCCGCGATCGTCACATCACTCGAAAAACGTCCGCTGGCAGCGGTATTGCGAATACTCATTTGCGTCCAAACCTGCGGATCTTTATAGGCCCGCGCCACGGCTTCTTGCACGACTCGATAACTGTCGAAATCGGCGGCCGTCATCCATTGATCGTCGCTACTTTCGATGGCGGCAATAATCGGATCGAAGATCCCCGGCTCCAGCAGATTGAAATGACCACTCTTGAGTAACTTCATCACCTCAGATAACGCCGGTGAATCGTCAATAATGCTGCGTGGATGATAGTGGTTACGTACCTCTGAGACCTGCTCTGCATTGAGTCCAAACAGGAAGAAGTTCTCTGAGCCCACTTCCTCTAACATCTCGATATTGGCGCCATCCATAGTGCCAATCGTCAGTGCGCCGTTCATCATGAATTTCATATTGCCCGTGCCCGATGCTTCTTTACCCGCGGTCGAAATTTGCTCGGACAAATCCGTTCCCGGGCAGATTTTTTCCATGGCGCTGACGTTGTAATTGGGTAAGAAAGCAAAACGTAGGTAAGGCGTCACCAAAGGATCGGAATTGACCATATGGGCGACATTGCTGGCGAGCTTGATGATCAACTTAGCCATAAAGTAACCGGGCGCCGCTTTACCGCCGATCAACACGCAACGTGGCACCATGTTTTCGGTGTGGCCTTGTTGGATCTGATGATAGAGATGAACCACATGTAAGATATTGAGTAGCTGACGTTTATATTCGTGAATACGCTTCACTTGCACATCAAACAACATAGATGGATCGAACTCGACGCCGCATTCCTTGGCAATCATCTTCGCCAGCAAAGCCTTGTTGGCTTGCTTCACATCACGCCATTTTTGGATAAATGCCGTGTCCTGCGTAAGGGCATTGAGCGCCGTTAACTGGCTTAAATCTGTCACCCACTCTTTACCTAAATGGGCGGTCAATAACTTAGCTAAGGCAGGGTTACAATGGGCGAGCCAACGCCTTGGCGTCACACCATTGGTACGGTTATTAAACTTATGCGGCCACAACTCATAGAAATCCTTAAACAACCCAGACTTAAGCAGTTGCGTGTGTAAACCCGCGACACCGTTGACCGAAAAACTCGCCACAATCGCCAGATACGCCATGCGCACATGGGGATCGGGGCCATCTTGAATAATTGACATGCTCGCCAGTTTTTCACTATTTCCAGGCCAATGGTGGGCGACTAAATCTAAGTAGCGGGCGTTGATTTCATAAATGATTTCTAAAATGCGTGGCAACATCTGCGCCATCATACGCACGGGCCAACGCTCTAGTGCTTCAGGCAATAGGGTATGGTTAGTGTACGCCATAGTCTGACTGGTAATCGCCCACGCACTGTCCCATTCCAAACCGTATTCGTCGATCAATAACCGCATCAACTCAGGCACGGCAATGCTGGGGTGAGTGTCGTTCAGCTGCATCACATTTTTAGCGGCAAACTGGGTGAAATCATGACCATGGCGACTCACCCAACGTTTGAGTAAATCCTGCAAGCTAGCGGAGGATAAAAAGTATTGCTGACGTAATCGCAGCTCTTTGCCGTTCTCGCTCGCATCATTGGGATAGAGCACCATAGTGATCTGCTCGGCCAAGTTTTTACGGGCCACGGCTTCTGTGTAGTCGCCTTGGTTAAACTCAGCTAAATCAAAATCATCGGTCGCTTCGGCCTTCCACAATCTCAGGGTATTCACCCGTCCATTGCGATAACCAGGAACTGGCATGTCATAGGCGACGGCGAGCACATCTTGGGTTTCAACCCAAATAATGTGTCTGCGGCCCTGTTTATCGACATAGGATTCTGTGTGACCAAAAAACGGCACTGTCACGTTGTGGGTCGGCACGCGCACTTCCCACGGATTGCCTTCGCGCAGCCAACGGTCGGGACGCTCAACCTGATAACCGTCGACTATCTTCTGGGCGAACATGCCATATTCGTAACGTATGCCATAACCCGTCACGGATAAGTCCATACTGGCGCAGCTATCGAGGAAACACGCCGCCAATCGACCTAAACCGCCGTTACCTAAACCGGCATCATGTTCGGCTTCTTCTAACTCTTCCAGTGATACCGCATAGTTGCTCAAGGCATCACGGCTATCTTGCTGTAAATCTAAACTCAGCAGTGCATTACCTAGCGCCCTGCCCATCAAAAACTCAAGGGATAAATACGCCACTTGC
This sequence comes from Shewanella sp. DAU305, assembly GCF_026802235.1. NCBI lineage: Bacteria > Pseudomonadati > Pseudomonadota > Gammaproteobacteria > Alteromonadales > Shewanellaceae > Shewanella > Shewanella sp. DAU305. Next base: position 1,913,158 of record NZ_CP113808.1, on the reverse strand, counting down.
TTGCGCTGAAAATGACTGTCATTCACACGGGTCTGACGCCAATTGTCTAGCATCTGCTCTTTGACGCTATAGGCCAACGCTTGAAATAATTCGCAGCTCACACCTTCGCCACGGCTGAGTCCATAACGTAAATGGCGCTCAAAGGAAGCGGGCAAGGCATCGCAGGGCTCACAGGGTTCAACGGCTTTAGGTTTGGCCTGACGCTTAGCTGGCGCCTTCTTACTCGCCGCTTTTGGCGCGGATGATACGGTTTTTTCGCTGGTATTTGGACTCAGTTCGCTTTCGTCAGTCATAGTTAATTCCTTCATTTCTTGAAAATCAAATCAGCATGAAAAAGCATGAGACTGCGATCTTGCAGCAAGTATCGCGTCGTAGAGATCTGAGCATCCAGCGGCTCAGTTTGGGTATGGATCAGGCATTGCCACGGACTCAAGTGCTCAAAAGTCGGCGGCGTAAATGCCAAAGGGTTGTCGTCGGCATTGACCATCAACAGTAGAGCTTGCTGCTTACCTTGGCCTTCTAAGTCACCAGAAAGCACTACAGATAAACTGCGGCACATAGACTCAGTCCACAGGCTCTTAGTCATTTGCTCACCTTGACGACTAAACCAATCTAAGCGAGCACCGGTATCGGCTAAAGATTCGGCCAATAACTGTTCATGAATGAAGCGTTTAGCGCATAACAACGGGAAACGTTTCCGCAGGGCGATAAGCTGCTGAGTAAAGGCTAACAGCTCAGTGTCCATGCCCTTTTCCGACCAATCAAACCAGTTCAGTTCATTGTCTTGGCAATAAGCATTATTGTTACCTTGCTGGGTGCGGCCCGTTTCATCGCCGCTCAACAACATAGGCACACCTTGGGATAAAAATAGCGTAGTCAATAAGTTACGTTGTTGACGACTGCGAAGTGCCAGAATTGCGCTATCTTCGGTTTCCCCTTCAATCCCATAATGATGACTGAAGTTTTCTTGGTGACCGTCGCGATTATCTTCCCCATTCGCCAAATTGTGGCGCTGGGTATAACTCACTAAATCTTTGAGGGTAAAACCGTCGTGGCTGGTTAGAAAATTAAGACTGGTCGCAGGCGGACGGCCGCCATGCTCGAAGAAATCCCCCGAGCCGTGAAATCGCCTAGCAAATTCGGGCAACATGCTGTGATCGCCGCGCCAGAAACGGCGCATAGTGTCTCTATATCTGTCATTCCACTCGCTAAAGGCCACGGGGAAATTACCTAATTGATAACCGCCAGGGCCGATATCCCAAGGCTCAGCAATCAATTTCACTCGGCACAACACAGGGTCTTGCAACAGCGCATCGAAGAAACCTGAGCCGGGATCAAAACCATAGGCCTCGCGACCTAGGCAGGCCGCTAAGTCGAAGCGAAATCCATCGACGCCCATGATTTCTACCCAGTAACGCAGCGAATCAAGCACGAGCTGCAACATGCGTGGATGGTTGATATTTAAGGTGTTTCCGCAACCCGTATCATTAATGTAAAAACGCTTATCATTCGGATGCAGGCGGTAATAACTGAGATTATCTATGCCACGAAAACTAAAGGTCGGCCCAAGTCGACTGCCCTCGGCACTGTGGTTATAGACCACATCGAGGATCACTTCGATACCCGCACCGTGAAGTGCATCCACCATAGCCCGAAACTCACCAATATCGTCGGATGACAGATAACTCGGCTCAGGGGCAAAAAAACCGATACTGTTGTAGCCCCAATAATTAGTGAGCTTTTTCTCGAGCAAAAATGGTTCAGTGAAAAAGGCCTGTACTGGAAGTAACTCGACGCACGTCACCCCAAGTTCGGCCAAATAATCGATAGCAGGCTGAGTCGCCAAACCCGCAAAGGTGGCGCGTTTATTAGGTTCAATCTCAGGATGCGCCGCCGTAAAGCCTTTAACGTGCATCTCATAAATAATGCTGCGCTCTATGGGTTTGGGCTGAAACCTCGTCGCTACGGGCTGAATCGACTGCTTAGCGGCGATGTCGATTAATGGACTAATGTCCACGACTTTACATTTTGGCACATAGGCAGCGTTATCTAACTTACTGAAAGATAAGTCTTCATCCTTGTGATTCAGCTCGTAACCATAGTTAGACTCATGGTCGCTATATTCACCGACCAGCTGGCGCGCATAGGGGTCGAGCAATAACTTATTGGGATTAAATCTGTGGCCAAGCTGAGGCTCATAGGAGCCATAAACGCGATAGCCGTAGAGTTGCCCCGCCTTGAGCCCATGCACAAATACATGCCAGATTTGCTGCGTTTGTTCAGTTAACGCAATCCGCGCGACTTCTTGCTCGCCATTGTCATCAAATAGGCATAACTCGACCGCTGTTGCGTTAGCTGAAAATAACGCAAAGTTGACGCCATCGCCCTCAACATTAGCACCGAGCGGAAAAGGCTCACCTACCCCTAACACCCATTTTTCGCTTTGAAATGGGTGTTTTTTAGCGTCAGGGTTGAGCTTAATATCATCAGCCGTGGGCTTTTGCATGCTAGTTCGCCTCAGCCAATCCGGTTAACGCAGGCCCTATGACTAGACAGCCCAAGGGCGGCACAGTGATCAGCGCGCTCTGCGCCATGCCCTGCCACGGCAGCAGCTCAGCAACCACAGTGCCCGCATTACCTTGGTTACTGCCACCATAAATCTGGCTATCGCTATTCAGGTATTCGCGGTAATCCCCCGCCAAGGGCAAACCAATACGGAATCCAGTGTGCAATTGGGGCGTCATGTTGATGACAAACACTAACGGCGCATCACCCGCTAAGCCGTAACGCACAAAGGTAAAGATGCTGTCGCGGCTATTCTCACAATCTAGCCAACTAAATCCTGCTCCCTCGTAATCCTGAACCGATAAGGCTGGCATTTTTTGATATAAGTGATTGAGATCTTTAAGCCAACGTTGCACACCTTGGTGCGGTTCATAAGCCAATAAGTGCCAATCTAAACTCTGGTTATGGTTCCACTCATTTCGCTGACCAAACTCGCAGCCCATAAAGAGTAATTTCTTCCCGGGATGCCCCCACATAAAACCGTAATAAGCACGCAGGGTGGCAAATTTCTGCCAATCATCACCGGGAATTTTATGCAGCAACGAGCCCTTGCCATGGACCACTTCATCGTGACTCACGGACAACATAAATTGCTCGGTATAGGCGTACATCAAACTGAAGGTCAATTGATGATGGTGGAATTGGCGGTAAAGCGGATCGCGGCCTAAGTAGCTTAAGCTGTCATTCATCCAGCCCATGTTCCATTTAAAGCCAAAGCCAAGACCTTGCTGATCCGTCGGCTTAGTCACCCCCGCAAAAGCGGTGGACTCTTCGGCGATCATGCAAATGCCGGGGAAAGCTTGGTACAAGCGTTGATTCAAAATTTGTAAGAAACTAATGGCCTCGAGATTCTCCCGTCCACCATAGGCATTGGGCAGCCATTGGCCCGGCTCGCGGCTGTAATCGAGGTACAACATAGAAGATACGGCATCGAGACGCAGGCCATCGAAATGAAACTCCCGCAGCCAGTAACAGGCATTACTCAACAAGAAACTGCGCACTTCACCGCGATCATAGTTATAAATCAGGGTATCCCAATCGGGATGTGTGCCCTTGCGAGGATCTTCATGCTCATACAGACAAGTGCCATCGAAACGCACTAAGCCGTGGGGATCCTTAGGAAAATGCGCCGACACCCAATCGAGGATAATACCAATTCCCGCCTGATGGCAGGCATCCACAAAGGCTTTTAACCCATTGGCATCGCCAAATCTGTGGGTCGGTGCATAGAGACCCACGGGCTGATATCCCCACGAACCATCGAAGGGAAACTCGCTGATCGGCATCAGTTCAATGTGAGTAAAACCTTGCTCCTTCACATAGGGAATCAGCTGCTCAATCAAGTCGTTATAATCAAGATATTGCTCACCTTGCTCTCCCTTGCGACGCCACGAACCTAAGTGCACTTCGTAGGCCGACATGGGCGCTTTATGCCAAGCAGTCGCCGCGCGTTTACTCATCCAAGCGGTATCATTCCAGCTGTGATGGGCTTTCTTAGGCACGATAGAAGCATTATGGGGCGCGCATTCCATTTGAGTCGCCATGGGATCGGACTTGGCATGACGCTCACCATTTTGATAAACCAAATCAAACTTATAGTGGGCGCCTTCGGCCACATTGGGTAAAAATAGCTCCCATAAACCATTGGCAATATGTTGGCGCATCACATGGCGAGTATCGTCCCAATGGTTAAAATCTCCCACCACAGACACCCGTTTGGCATTGGGTGCCCACACACAAAAATGCACACCTTCAACGCCTTGGGTCTGACGCCAATTGGCGCCTAAAAACTCATAGGCGCGCTCGGCGCTGCCTTCACCAAAAAGATAAATATCATCACTATTGAGCAGTGAATCAAACTGATAAGGGTCAATAATATCTAGCTGACACAGGGGGTATTCTACCCGCAGCAAATAGAGAAACGGTTTGACGCGTCGCCCCAGCGTACCGGCGAACAATCCCTGCTCGTTAACTTTGTCCAAACTCGCTACTTTGCGGCCATCTTTAATGCTGATCACATCCACACTGATTGCATTACGTAAAAAACAATGAACAATTAATGCCTTACCCTCGTTGGCACTGTGCATACCCAAAAGCGAAAAAACATCAGTGTATTGACCATTAAGTAGGGCGACGTCGGCGCCATCGTAGAAATAGGCATTGGCTTGAGTCATCATTTTTCTTCCGTTTATCAGTCAATTAAACTTGCAAATTGGCACTCTTTATCCGCATAACACCACCTAATTATCGAACCTTTAGGGATGGCATAATGTGGCACTGGATCAGCAGCATTAACTCGGTAGCTGTCTCGCCGCAGCGATATTTTGTAATCGCTGCAATATCTCTGGCGAAGCCGACACTTGCGTTAAACTCAAAGGTAAGCGCCGCTGCCAGTTAGGATATTCGAGCCAAGTGCCGGGAATGTTCACCGCATGGCGATCGGCCAATAAATCACACAGTTGCACGCTGTACAGCGCACTATTTCCGCGAGCCCCTAGGGTCATCCAAGCCGTAAGCAAGGTTTGAATATCAAGTTCGGCTATCGTCACCTCGGCTAACAGACCTTGAGCGACTAACAGTGAAATAAGCTGTTGCTTTTCATGCTCCCGCCCTGCCAGCGCCTCACCCAATTGTTCGTCAGAATCAAACAGGGATAGCTGTCGACGCAGGTGCAAATCGCTGCCGCACCACCAAGCCACTAAGGTCGGTACATCGTGGTTCGCCAGCATCATCAGGCTCTGGGACTTGTATTGATCCGGTGATTTAAAGCCTTGATGGTCTTTGCAGAAATAGAACAATTCGTTGGAGTAAATGCCAGAGGTGTAGAGACGATGAATAATGTCCGGTGGCACTAGCCCTAAGTCTTCACCAATCACCACACAGCGGGCGCGTTGACTCTCAAGGCAAACGATAGCGAGCATGGTTTCAACGGGATAATACACATAGGCACCGTGGCCAAGTTGTTTATCCAGTGGCCACCACCAGAGGCGCAGTAAGCCCATCACGTGATCGATACGCAAGGCGCCACAGCTTTCCATATTGGCGCGGATCAAGGAGATAAAATGACTGAAATTATGTTGTTTTAACTTCACCGGATCGAGGGGCGTTAAGCCCCAATTTTGCCCTTGGGGCGCAAAGGGATCCGGCGGTGCGCCGATACTGGCATTCAAACAAAACTGCTCGGCATTGGCCTGTACTTCACTGCCCTGCAGCGCTGCGCCAACAGCCAAATCACGGATCAATCCCAGCCCCATGCCCACTTCTTTCGCTTTTAGCTGGCAAAGGTGTAACTGGTTTTCGGCCACAAATTGCAGGTAAAGATAGAAACCTTCCTCTTGTACAAACGCTTTTGGGCTACGTAAGTATTCCGCTTGAGCAAACTCTTGCAGCGCAGTGCCCTGCTCACGCACAAACTCATGGAATCTTTGCGCTCTGGGCGTGTCGTTTGCTAAATGGGTTTCACAAAAAACGCGATATAACTGCTCAAAGGCACGGTATTTGAGCTCACTCACCTTAGGATAATCGAGCCAATTGTCACGATTCAGTAAGGCGATGGCCTCTATCCAAGTAGCGCTTGAAAATTCAGTGGTAAGTGCTTGGTATTCAGGAACGCTTTGTAATTGAATATAAAGAGGATTGAGTCTGCGGCGATCGCACGGACTATAGGGACTCGGATGCTCTGGCGCCGCAATGTCGAGGGCATGCAAGGGGTTGAGTTGAATGAAATCCGCGCCCTGCGCCGCCACCAGCGCGATCAGTTGTTCTAAATCGCCAAAGTCACCTATGCCCCACTGGCTCTCGCTGCGTAAACTGTAGAGTTGAACGCTGATCCCCCAAGGTTTATGGCGCTTACCTTTGGCGACAGCCGTGAGTACGCCTTGATAAGCGGCCCGCGGTGCCACCATTAAGGTGCCAGAAAACAAGGTGCTGGTATCAGCCTCAGCCGTCACACTGCTCTGTAGCGCTGAGCTTGGCGCTGGTGCACTTGTCTCTAGAGCATGTTTTAAGCTTAAAGCTATACGATGAAAGCCCAAACCTAACACAGAGAAATCACTCGCATTTTTGTCAGCTGCATGCGCAAATGAGTCTTGGTTTTTGATTAAGGCTGGGTTGTTAGTGAACTCTTGGCTGCTCAGGAAATAAGACGCTAAATTTACCGCCTCAGTCTCGACGGGCATTGAATGTTCAGGGGAAGCTTGGGTCTTAGCCTCAGCTAAATCGAGGCGTGCTAATCCCAGTTGCGTAAGATCAAGGCGATAGTGTAGATAAAGCGTTTGTTCAATACGGTAATCGCCAATCGACTTAAGCGCCGAGAACGGCACATCAAATACGATAGACTCACCCTGTTCGCATTCAATCGCCACACTCAGATCTGAGGTATAGGTTTCAGGTAAACAAAGGCTTATCCAAGGTTCATCCACGAAACACCAATGGAATTCGGGTAACACCTGAGTCCAAGGACGGGCATCCAGCAAGTCAATTTGTGAGGCGATCAGCGCTTCGGTCAATACCGCATCGACGTTAGTCAGCCCAGCATCACTCGATAACGCCTCTGTAGCAGAAGCATCAATGGCAGTCCCTGCCACAGTGTTTTTTTCCTGTAACATACAGGTCAAGATACCTTGCCTGTCTACCTCGGAAATATGGATCTCTTGGCCAAAACAATCAGTAAATTCTGCTCCAACCCCCCGCAAATACAGCAACTTTTCCAGCCCCATATTTTGTCGCCCCCGCGACCGCTCATCCATAGCTTTAGATATACAGTAACCATGCCAACCAAAAGTAACAAGAAGATGACATAAATATTTCAGGGAAATAACAAAAAACTTTTTCAAAAAATCAGTAACTTACTAGAAGCACTCAGTTAAGTTCGCGCGCAGTGACAATCGAAATAATAAACATGGAACGCACCAACTTGGGGCATGCGTTCAGCAAGAGGGCAAGCATGCTTCCCAAGACCTTGACGAAAGGCTGTCACGAGAGGCAGTTAAAAAAGACAAGCACTAAGCAGGGAACTAAGGCATAAAAATAACATGACAGGCGTAAGACATTTATATGTCATAGCATTCGAACTAAAACCCAATGAATAAGACCCAAAACATATCGACTAGTGAGTTCGGTGCAACACTTTGTATCAATTGCACTTTATAACTTGAACAGCCTATCTCTCCTCTGTCAACATCTCATCTCGCTACAGCGTAGAAACATAATAACAACATTACATTCATGGAGCCTGATATGCCCTCGCTTATCCGCAAGAGGCTCGCTCGATGGAACGCTAAAGCAGAAACTCCCCAATGATGATTGAGAATAAGGATATGAAATGAAGAAGTTATCAGGATTACTGTTTGTCGGCTGCATAGCCTTAACCGGTTGTGAAGGAAGTACAGATGGTGATCTAACGCCGACGCCACCGACGCCCGATCCCACTCCGCCAGCCTTAGCTGCGGATGTATGTTATTTAATGAAAACCACAAAAGGCGATATCACACTCGCCATTGACTTAACGAACATGCCCATCACAGGTAAAAACTTTAAGCAGTATGTTGATAAGTCTTTCTATAACGGCACCTTATTCCATAGAACCGTTAATAACTTTATGATCCAAGGCGGCGGTTTTACCACAGGGCTCAAAAGCAAACCAGGCGATGCCCCCATCAAAAATGAAGCCGCAGTCGGTATTAGCAACAAACGTGGCACTATCTCCATGGCTCGCACGGATGACCCTAATTCTGCAACATCACAGTTCTTTATCAATGTGTTAGATAATCCACATTTGGATGCGTCTGCGAGCAATTATGGTTATGCCGTGTTTGGCAAAGTGGTTGACGGCATGGATGTGGCGGATCAGATCAGCATAGTACCAACAAAAAGTAGCGGTGGTTTCGCCAACACGCCAGTACAAGAAATTCTGATTAACTCTGTGGCTAAAACAAGCTGCCCTGCAGCTTAAGCATCTAAAAAGACGCACAACTAAACGACATCGAGTTAAAAGCAAAAAAGCACTGAAGATTCAGTGCTTTTTCATTTTAAAAACGAATCGATTTTAACGTCTAATCATTTAAAACATGATCTAAACGATTACTCGTCGCCTTGGATCTTTCCGACCAAGAGCATAGGCGCCGCATCAATTTTATCGGCGTCCATCATAGTCGCGATACGCTCAACGGCTGAGAGCAATTGACTCTGTTCCCATTCTTCAAGATTCTGATAACGCTTAATAAAATGATCCTGTAACGGTTTAGGTGAGTCCTGTAACAGCGCTCGGCCCGCATCGCTAAGGTATAAATGCACCTTACGTTTATCAGTCTCACTGCGCAGACGGATCACTAAACCACGGCCCTCGAGACGATCTATAATGGTCGTCACTGTCGCAGGGCTCAGCGTAATTTCTTCCGCCACAGTTTTCGCCAATGGCGCATCCAATTGGGCGATTTTTTGCATCACCATCAATTGCGGCCCAGTTAAACCTGAGTGTTTGTTCAGCTGGCGAGAATGAATGTCGATAGCGCGTATTACTCGACGCAGCGAAATGAGCAGTTGTTCGTACTTTTCCATAATGTCCCGTCCCAGTTGTCCAGTGCACCTTACCAGAAAGCGCGACTGAACTCACCAAGAGGAGGCACTTTTATGGTAAAAGTCCCTTAGATTACAACATGAATTGACGCGATACCGACAACACTAGGCGCTCGTCACTGGTATCTAAGTTCATGCTGGTATCTTCAGCGGCAAGGCTGAAATCAAAGCCGCTCCAGCTGGTCATATAGGCAACGCGGAAGTGATTAAAGGATTTACCGCCATCCCATGGCCATTTGTCTTCATCGAGTGACGTCGAGCGGTCAACACTGAAGCGGATATCATGGCCTTCGGCAACGCTAATCGTATGGCCAAGCAACATAGTGTAATGTCCGCCGCCCAAACCAAAGTAGTCCCATGTGTAGGTTAACTTAGCTTCAGAGTGGCCAAGGGAAGTGTCGTAACCTAGCTTGCTATACAGCTCAGGATAGTTGTACTCATCGGAGAAGGAATCGCCGTGGTAGGTGTAATAGGCCAGCCCGACATCGAGACTCAGTTGCTTGTTCAGCTGATAATACTTACCCGCATAGGCATCGAGCTCTAACCAAGTGTCATCGCTGCCACCAAAGTCGACGTTCGAGGTAAAGCCGCCCACGTACCAGCCCGAATCAAAACCGTAATCCAGACTGCCTTGCAGTGCTGGGCCGTTGTCCGTTTGGCTGACACCGTTAAAAGTGTAATCCGATGTTGCCGTCACAGTGGCCGATAATCCGGCATTCGCCGCAGTCGACATCAATAACAATCCGCCAGCGACAAGATAAAAACATTTTGATTTCATTATTAATTTTTCCATTAGTTAGCTAGCTCAATTTTAGTAAAGTCGATTTTGTTCTCTTTTGGCGAGCGCTCAATGGCACGAACTGTTTGCAATTGCGCCATCATGATGTAACCAAAACAGCTAAAGATCAGGCCCAGTGCGATTGCACCAACCCATTGAATTTGAAGAAAGTCTAATTGAAAGAGTAATGTCAGACTGCAGAGCAACACTAAGTTAAAGCTGACATATTTAAGCTTGCCTAAACGCTCAATCGTCAGGTTAAGATTGTCGGTATACAGGCGTACCAGTGAGTCGAGTGAGTTAATCACAAAGGTCACCCCTACAATCACCATCGCCAGATTATAGAAGCCCGAGGTATCTAACCCATTAGCGCTGTAGTAATAAAGCACGGTGAACCAGATAGCGATGGGGATAGACGGAAACACCATCATGGCCAGCAACACTTGGTAGGTTTTCATCCCGCCGACAAAGCGCGAGGTAAATTGACCAATCATAATGCTCCACGCAAACCACCAGAACAGATAAAACTCATGGTAGTCGTTGATGGGTAACACAAAATGTTGAATATTGCCGAAGTAGTCGCCCAACATGGCAAAGGTCGTAAAGAACTCGCCCACACTTGAGTCAGCCGATAAAAATGCACTGGCCCACATCATGGCAATCAAGCCTAAAAATAACCAAGTGCTGGCTAAGCTCAAAATACGCACATAACGTATGCTAGTGCTGGAATATACCGCCGCGGCAATCACCATAAATACGATTAAATAAAAGCTACCGACTATGGTTTCACCATCACCTAATTCGGGTAAATACCAAGGTAAATTGCTGAGTAACAAATAGGCGGTAAAAGCACAGGTGCCAATAATCACAATGTTATTGATGAACTTGACCAAAGGAATGTCGAAAAACTTCACCCTAGGTTCAATCACACAAAAATAGAAACAGGTTAAAAAGTAGAAACCCCAAATCAAGAAGGCCCAAAAGCCAAACTCAATCGCCAGCGGATTGGTAAAGCCGTACTCGGGACTTGCCGCCACATTGGCATAGCCGGCAAACTCGGTCAGCGGAAACATGATCAAGCCGACATCAAGGCCAGAGGTGAACAGAATCGCGATAAAGGTAAACGTACGCACAGGCGTCACACCGATACAGCGAATGTTACCCCAGCGATAAATCACAAACGCAATCGCGGCAAAAGTAAACAGTATCCCTGCGGATAATAACCAGGTCATAGGATGCACTCCGTCCCAGTCGATACTGGATATAAGTAGGCATGAGGATATGAATCCATAAAATGTAACTCCATGTTTTTATTTAATAATAAAAAACTGAATCATTTTTAAAGGCAGCGCTCTGCCCTCAAGCCTTAAATATCGCTACTTAAAAAGCGCTCTGCGATAGTTAAACCCTGATAGATGTTCAGTCGTGAAAGTGATCATTTGCACACTCACTGCGGGCTGACCGACCCTTTAGATAAAATGAATCATGACCCTTATTTTGAGTAATCAATTAATGAGTTTTGAGTCATCAATTAATGAGTCACTTAAAATTGAAGCCGCCAGTCCATCGATAAGACGGACCGAGCAGGCATGTTGTGCACTTATGGCGTTAACTTGCGCCGTTAACTTGTCGCAGTGCTTCTTTGTGTGGTTTGCCAAGCGTCGGCAACCACAACGGCGGAATCTGCTGGCGCTAACATCTCAGCCTCTAAGATCATATCCGCAGCGCGCTCAGCCAACATGATGGTCGGCGCGTTCAAATTGCCGTTCGGGATAGTCGGGAAAATAGAAGAATCCACCACTCGTAAATTCTGCAATCCATGCACGCGGGTTTCAGGATCCACTACGGCCATCGCATCTGTGCCCATCTTGCATGAACAAGAAGGATGATAAGCACTCTCAACCGATTGACGCACAAAGGCATCGATTTGCTCATCGGTTTGCACTTGTGTGCCGGGTTGAATTTCCTCACCACGATACTCATCGAATGGCGCTTGATTGATGATCTCACGGGTTAAACGCACACAGGCTCTAAAGCCTTCAATATCATCAGGATGCTGTAAATAATTGAACTGGATCTTAGGCGGCGCTTTAGGATCTGCCGACACTAAGGTCACGGCACCACGGCTTTTAGGCTTGTTATGGCCAACATGTACCTGAAAACCATGACCCGCAAAGGCTTCTTTACCATCGTAACGCATAGCCGCAGGTAAAAAGTGGTACTGCAAATCTGGCCACTCGAGACCCGCTTTTGAGCGAATAAAACCACAGGATTCAAAGTGATTTGTGGCCCCTAGGCCAGACTTATCTAAGATCCACCGAGCACCGATTAAGAACTTGCTGAAAGGATCTAACTTGCCATTGAGTGAAATCGGTTTAAGGCATTTGAATTGGAAATAAAACTCTAAATGATCCTGTAAATTCTGACCAACACCGGGCAACTCATGTTGTAACTCGACCCCTGCATCGGCCAATACTTTGGGATCGCCAATACCTGATAATTGCAGTAAATGCGGCGAACCTATTGATCCAGCAGCTAAAATCACTTCTTTATTACAACGAATATCTTCAACTTTGCCTTTGTGCTCAATGCGAACGCCAACGGCCGCTTGTCCTTCCAATAGCACTTTATGCACTAAGGTGTGGGTCAACACAGTAAGGTTACGTCTGGCCATCGCTGGGCGTAAATAGGCATTAGCGGTAGACCAACGCACGCCTTTTTTGACCGTCATGTGCATGGGACCAAAACCTTCTTGCTGCGCCGCATTATAATCGGCGGTCGATAAATACCCCGCCGCAATGCCCGCATCCACAAAGGCTTGGTATAAGGGATTTTGCATCTGGTTACCGTTATTAACGCCTAACGGTCCAGACTCACCGCGATACTCATCACCACCAAAGGCCCAGGTTTCTGCCTTTTTAAAGTAGGGTAAGCAATGGCTGTAATCCCAGTTGGTCGCCCCTTGCGCCTGCCACTCATCAAAGTCTCTGGCATGACCACGGACATACACCATGCCGTTAATCGACGATGAACCGCCAAGCACTTTACCCCGAGGGCAATGCATCTTGCGATTATCTAAATGTGGCTCTGGCTGCGTCTCAAACTGCCAAGCATATTTAGGGCTGTTCATCGGAATCGATAACGCAGTCGGCATTTGAATAAAGATGCTCTTATCGCTGCCACCAGTTTCTAATAACAGTACTTCGTTTTTAGGATCCTTTGACAGACGATTAGCGAGCACACACCCTGCGGAACCGGCGCCGACTATGATGTAGTTATAATATTTTTGCTGAAGTGAATGGGCCAAAATGCCTCCTTAAAATGGGCTTTCTAAGGGCTGTAGACCCACGTAAACGGCTTTAACTTGGGTGTAATGCTTGAGTGTCTCGCTACCGTTTTCACGGCCAATACCCGACAACTTATATCCACCTACCGGCATTTCTGCTGGCGATGCACCATAGGCATTGATCCAACAAATACCCGCTTGTAACTGATGAATAACCCGATGGGCACGGCTGATATCTTGGGTGAACACCCCAGCAGCTAAGCCCATGGCGGTATTGTTTGCCCGAGCAATCACTTCGGCTTCATCTTTAAAGGTGAGTACCGACATCACAGGGCCAAAGATTTCCTCTTGGCAGATGCGCATCCCGTCGGTGCAATCGGTAAAAATGGTTGGGGCGACAAAGTAACCATTGGGTGCATTATCTGGCGTTAACGCTGTGCCACCAGTGAGCAAAGTTGCGCCGTCATCGATACCTTGCTGAATATAATCGAGCACTTTTTGCTGGTGGTCTTTAGAAATCAACGCGCCAAAGTTAGTCTCTGGCGCCATAGGATCGCCCACCACAATATTGGCTTGAGTACGGGCAAGCAGCTTCTCAATAAAGCATGGATAAACTGACTCATGGACAAACACTCGCGTCCCATTGGTGCAGACTTCACCTTGGGTGTAGAAGTTACCGAGCATGGCACCGGAAACCGCATTGTCGATATCAGCATCATCAAACACGATAAGCGGTGATTTACCGCCGAGTTCCATAGTGACGTCTTTTAATGAACTTGCTGCTGCGGCCATGACTTTTTTGCCAGTACCGACTTCACCAGTGAAAGACACTTTGGCAATATCCGGATGTCCCGTTAACCAAGCGCCAACCTTACCATCGCCCATCACGACGTTAAATACGCCATCGGGCAAACCCGCCTCACTTAAGAGTTGCGCTAATTTCAGTGCGCCAAGCGGCGTTTCTTCCGAAGGTTTAAAAATCATCACATTGCCGCTGGCTAAGGCAGGAGCGGCCTTCCAACAGGCGATTTGTAATGGGTAATTCCAGGCGCCAATACCAGCACAAATGCCTAAAGGCTCACGGCGGGTGTAATAAAAATCCCCACCGACTTGCTGCTGCGCGCCTTCAAGCCCTGGGGCAATATGGGCGAAAAACTCGATAGCATCTGCGCCTGTGACCACATCAACCACTGAGGCTTCTTGCCAAGGTTTACCTGTGTCGCGCACTTCGATTGCCGCGAGTTCATCATTACGAGCACGCAATAACGCAACCGCGTTTAACAGAATACGACTGCGTTCGGTGGCACTCATGGCAGACCAAATCGCAAAGCCTTTTTTGGCGCTCTCGATGGCCGCTTGCTGAATTTTTTCATCGGCCACTTGCACTCGATACGCCAATTGCCCAGTGGCAGGATTGACGACGTCGAAGGTTTCGCCGCTATCGTTAGCGAGCAACTGACCCGCAATAAAGTTGTACTGTACTTCTACTGACATGTTTTGACTCCATGCTGCTTTATCACATTGTGGATAAAGGTTTTGCATAATTTTTCGGCCTGAACAAAATCCTGCTCAGGGGTTTCACTTAAAGCGCTGCGTAACCAAAATCCATCGATCATCGCCGCCGTTTGCTCAGCAGCCATCAGGGCAAACTCTTTGGGCAACACGTGCCGAAAGGAAAAATGTAAATTGCTGTATAAGCGGCGACTATTGATATTCTGCAAACGGGCTAACTGGGGATCGTGGACGGCCTGTGCCCAAAAACTCAGCCAAGTGTGAGTGACATTTCGTGAGCGCTGTAACTCGGTAAAATTCGCTTCAACTATCATCATTAAGCGCTCTGTTGGCGCCAACACTTGTCCTTGGATTCGATTGAGCAACGCCTGCTTTAACTGCTCGAGTAAGTGACGCAGCGTCGCTTGGATCAAGCCCTGCTTACCACTGAAATAATGACTGATGATCCCCGACGACATCCCCGCCAACTGACTAATGCTGTTGATAGTCGTGTGCTGCAATCCATGCAAGGCAACCGATGCTAATGTCGCATCGATAAGCTGCTGTCTGCGTATCAATTTCATTGCGGCTTTAGGCATAAATACTCAAGGAATAACCACTCTCTCAATACTCTGAACGACGTTAATTGAACGTTCAATTAACAATCATGATAATGATTAGTGATGTAACTATCAACCTAAAATAGCACAGTGACAAAGCTCACAAGTTAGTTATGTAAAAAAGAATTAATGTGTAAAAACAAGATAAATGTATAGATTTCTTTGACTTGCGGCCCTACCACAACCACAGCAGTACGCATAAATTAATATTAGATATCAAACTAATTAACTGGAGTTAATACTACGAATGAGAGTATTAACGAGGTTTAACCTCTGTTAGATTTAACAATTGAGCCGTCAAATGTTAGCTAAAAAGTGGGATGAAAAGTGAGATAACAAGACCAGTAAAAAACACACAGAAATGATGCCTCGCCAGGGGCGCTAAAACCCCAGAAAAACCATATCGTACGCCAACACTAATACCCGTCATAAAAGTCCGAAGTTTAGTTACCGAGTTCCAACTTTAGTGGGAAATTGACCCCAGATAAGCGCCGAACTCGATCGAGCTCACACTTTCACTACCTCCAAATTGGTAGCTTGATCACCAGAAAAGAACACAACTTAATCTTTACAAGCAAATAGGTGGATTTTATGGCTGCTAAATTTTTTATTCCTTCTGTCAACGTGTTAGGCCAAGGCGCAGTGGATGACGCTATCGGTGACATCAAAACCTTAGGCTTTAAACACGCACTCATAGTGACAGACAAACCCTTAGTCAAAATTGGCTTAGTCGGTGAAGTGGCCGAAAAACTTGGTCAAAATGGCATTACCTCCACCATCTATGATGGCGTACAACCTAACCCAACCGTAACGAACGTCGAAGCAGGTTTAGCCCTGTTAAAAGCCAACAAGTGTGACTTTGTGATTTCACTCGGTGGCGGCTCACCCCATGATTGCGCCAAAGGTATCGCCCTTGTTGCCACCAATGGCGGCAGCATTAAGGATTACGAAGGGTTAGATCAATCCGCAAAACCACAGTTGCCATTAGTGGCTATTAATACGACGGCAGGTACTGCCAGTGAAATGACGCGCTTCTGTATCATTACCGACGAAGCCCGCCACATTAAAATGGCGATTGTCGATAAGCACACCACGCCTTTGCTGTCGGTCAATGACCCTGAACTCATGCTGAAAAAGCCTGCGAGCCTCACGGCCGCAACCGGTATGGATGCACTGACTCACGCGGTTGAAGCCTATGTGTCTATTGCTGCCAACCCGATCACCGACGCCTGCGCGATCAAGGCTATGGAATTGATTCAGGCTAACTTAGTCAACGCGGTTGAAAACGGTCAAGACATCAATGCCCGTGAACAAATGGCCTACGCACAGTTCTTAGCGGGTATGGCCTTTAACAATGCCAGCTTAGGTTATGTGCATGCGATGGCGCACCAGTTAGGCGGTTTCTACGATCTGCCCCACGGTGTGTGTAACGCCCTGCTGCTGCCCCATGTACAGGAATACAACGCCCAGGTCGTCCCTGCTCGCTTGAAAGACATTGCCAAGGCTATGGGTGTGGATGTGTCCAGCATGACCGATGAGCAAGGTGCCAGTGCGGCGATAGCGGCAATCAAAAAGCTGTCTGTTGCGGTTAAGATCCCAGAAAACCTGACCTTGTTAGGCGTAAAAGCGGAAGATATTCCAACACTTGCGGATAACGCGTTAAAAGATGCCTGTGGATTCACCAATCCAAAACAAGCGACCCAAGCGGAGATCTGTCAGATCTTCACTAATGCGCTGTAGTTGCGCGCTGTAATCGCCATACTTTATCAATCGCAAGTTATCGCACAGCAATCGTGCGCTAACTTGCTGGATAACGACTGATTGTCCTGCTAGTGCGTAAACACGACTTCATCCTCCAATGAATGCGTTTTGGGCTCCAATAGTGCACAGATGATTGCTGCACTATTGGGGCCTTTTTTATACCGATATAGATAAGGTTGCTATCTTAAAAATTAAGTAACAAAAACCAACATAAAACTCAGTGTCTATGCACCTTTGCACTGACAAAACACTCACAAATCAGCATATTCAAGAAGAAAGGATCTGAACCTCAAATATTCATAGCAAAATGATATAAAAAACGTGATCTCTGTGGGTTACAGACTGTTACAGATCCGATAAGATGGCCCCAGTTCGCTTTTTCCCTGCAAAAGATGAAGCCAGCTGAGAGGCCCGTTCTAACGAATGGGCCTCTGTCCATTCTGCCTTCTGCGTTTCCTCTGCGACAACTTATACTGCCACTTAATCGTATTACGCCCACCAAAGCCTAATTAACCTATTTACTCCGCTGTTCACTCTTTTTATCACTTACACTCAATAAGACTTACTGACGACCAAGTTGTTGCTTTATTAATCAGTAATTCAGCAAAAGCGAAACTTCACCCAAAACTGAGATCTAGCACAAAGTTATTGGCATAAAACTCATGCTAAATAGAGACATGACAGATTAAGTAAATGGTTAATTTTCATGCAGTAACTATCCTTCTCCGTCAAAAAACATCAAGGCTAAATAGACTTAATTAATGATTGACCGAATTCAAAAACGATGCCTATGATGGCAACAATATCCTCGAACAGGTAGGTACGCTATGACTGCAATCACCCATGTATATAACTACACAGTTAGATGTCCACATTACAAAGATCCTGAACATCCCGTTACTTGGTTAAATCATATTGAAATGAACCAGTCCTGTGAAATCGCGTTAAATCGCATCACTAAGTGGCACGAGCTTTCTGGGGATAAGTCCTTCGAAACAAATAAGTTTGTGGTTCGTAAAGCCGAAAATGAAGATGCTTACTTCTCAATGCAGAGTGACAGACTCAAAAATGACGGCCATGCCCTAGTCACCTTTAAAATCTTTTTAGATGATTGCTGTGACGATGCTGCACCGGAAGAAATCATGCAGCACCTGATTGAAGACTATCAACAACGCTTAGCCAAACTCGAATAATCTTTGCAGTATTATTTAGCGACCTTAGACGCCAGTGTGCAAAACGCCACTGGCGTTTTTATTTACTGAATTCATAAAATTTAAACTCCGACGTCATTTCGCCCTATCCGTTCCACACCTCTTGCCCAAACTTGCCTAAAGACATTACGACAACGGCTTGGCAGATACTGGTGTCATAGCGTGATTCAGCTCAAGATCTGTTATATTGTCCCGAATGTTATTTGGCACTGTAGAAATGGCAGGGCTCAGTAAATTGAGTTACGAACTTAAATTGAGGATTAGCATCACAATGAATAAAGCGACGCTCATTATTATTCCTTTATTACTCGCTACATCCGCCTGTGCGGATTTAAAGGACGCAGGCCGTGCTATCGGCACAACCACTAAAGATGTCACCACTGAGATAGGCCACGCGACTCGAGACACCACCAAAGCCATAGGTCATGCCTCGCGGGATGCCGTCAAATCGGTAAAAGAAGATTTAACCAAAGACTAATCACAGTGACGCCTAGGCGTCACTGTCTGTTTTCAGCGTCTTATCTATTCAAACGTCACGCATTTTAAGCTCCGCGCCCACTAAGCCGCATTCGCCCGAATACCATGGGGCACAGGTAATCCTTGGGCATTCACATGCACAAACACCATCTTATCTATGCTCACCACTGGTGCCTGCGTCATCTTATTGCGCACTTGGCAGCTTACGGTAATCGAACTGTGGCCGAGGCTCACCAGCTCCAGACCAAACTCGATCACATCACCTTGGTGCGCTGGCGTCATAAAGTTGATTTCAGAAATCAGCTTAGTCACATGGCTAGTGCTCTTCATCTGGCAGGCAGCAAAAATAGCGGCCTCCTCGTCTATCCAACTGAGCAACTGACCGCCAAACAGCGTATTTGCTGGATTTAAATGTTCAGGTTTAACTAAACGGCGACTGTAATATTTCATGGCGGTGACCTCAATGTGAATGCCAACAATCAGCTTTAATACGCTATAACTTTCCAATGTATTCAGAGCATTTTTCAGGCCACAATTGATAGCCATTAAATAACAATGAGATAGCAATAAGCTGCTGTAAAACAATCCGATTACTGCACCAAGTCGTATCAGAGTTGCACCATATTAATCAGCACAATAGTGAACCAATAAGCAAAAAAATAGCGACTCATAGAGTCGCCAAGCTAAGGCAAGCAAAAACTTACTGGGTAGGAAGTTAAGTCACAAAATTTGACTTAAAAACCCGCACAGCACATGTAGGCGAACTGCACGGGGGACAAGAGCTGCAAAGCAGCTAAACACAGGCTTACGGGTAACACTCTTTCATACTCGACTCGAGATTTAGGCTGCAAGGTCGGTAACTCATCACAGTCCGCCCTTGCCCTCTATTTCGAGTTTTTAACCACGCC
Source organism: Shewanella sp. DAU305 (assembly GCF_026802235.1). Taxonomy (NCBI): domain Bacteria; kingdom Pseudomonadati; phylum Pseudomonadota; class Gammaproteobacteria; order Alteromonadales; family Shewanellaceae; genus Shewanella; species Shewanella sp. DAU305. The sequence goes on along the minus strand of NZ_CP113808.1, from coordinate 1,893,485 downwards.
TCACCACACATCGGCATAAGGCGTGCTGAGGAGTGATCCACAATCACAATGGATCATCCTAAGCGCTGCTTACTGCTTAAAACTGCTCTTCTTCGGTGGAACCTGTCAGTGCGGTCACTGATGAATGGCCACCTTGAATAACAGTAGTCACTTGGTCGAAATAACCTGTGCCCACTTCCTGTTGATGCGCGACGAAGGTGTAACCTTTCTTCGCTGCAGCAAACTCAACTTCTTGAACTTTTTCAACATAATGCTTCATGCCTTCGCCACGAGCATAGTCGTAAGCGAGGTCGAACATGTTGTACCACATGTTGTGAATGCCGGCTAAAGTGATGAACTGGTACTTGTAGCCCATGTCTGACAATGCTTGTTGGAAGCGCGCGATAGTGGCGTCGTCCAGATTTTTCTTCCAGTTGAACGAAGGCGAACAGTTATACGCCAACAGCTGATCTGGGTATTGAGCATGAATCGCTTCAGCAAAAATCCGCGCTTCTTCAAGATCCGGTTTAGCGGTTTCACACCAAATCAAATCTGCATACGGGGCGTAAGCTAGACCGCGAGAAATCGCTTGGTCAAGACCCGCTTTAACACGGTAGAAACCTTCATTGGTGCGCTCGCCAGTCACGAAATCACGGTCGTATGGGTCGCAATCTGAAGTTAACAAATCGGCCGCGTTAGCATCGGTACGGGCGATAACCAGTGTATCGACACCGCTCACATCCGCCGCTAAACGTGCAGCAACCAGCTTTTGTACCGCTTCTTGGGTTGGCACTAATACTTTGCCGCCCATGTGGCCACATTTCTTCACTGAAGCTAACTGATCTTCAAAGTGAACGCCGGCAGCGCCCGCGTCGATCATCGACTTCATCAGTTCGAAGGCATTTAATACGCCGCCAAAACCCGCTTCTGCGTCAGCAATAATTGGCAGGAAGTAATCAACAAATTTTTCATCTTCTGGATTAACGCCATTGCCCCATTGAATTTGGTCAGCACGACGGAAAGAGTTATTGATACGGGATACCACAGCTGGCACAGAGTTGGCTGGGTATAAAGATTGATCTGGGTACATAGTGCCGGCTAAGTTAGCATCAGCAGCCACTTGCCAACCAGAAAGGTAAATCGCTTCGATACCCGCTTTCGCCTGTTGTACCGCTTGACCGCCCGTTAACGCACCGAGCGAATTCACGTAGCCTTTTTTAGCGCCGCCATTCACCAGTTCCCATAACTTAGCCGCACCACGCTTGGCGATAGTATTCTCAGGCACGATTGAACCGCGAAGTGCAACCACTTCTTCCGCGGTGTAAGGACGACGCACGTTTTTCCAACGTGGGTTTTCTGCCCAATCTCTCTTGATTGCATCAATCTGCTCTTGACGTGAATTCTGAGTCGTTGCCTTAGTCATAGTGTCGCTCCTTTCTCTTTGATGTTGTAGCTATCATGAAACTGCCCCCCAGTTTCACTCTGCTAAATTGTTTGGTTGACGGTAGCCCCGCCACAGCTAAATCTGATTGATATAAAACGGTTCAAGCAAATGGGTTCATCCTAGGCAGTCAGCATTTCGTAACCGGGTAAGGTTAAGAAATCGACCAGCTCGTCGGAGGTGGTAATGTCTTCGAGCAATACCGCCGCTTGGGTGAATTTGCCATGGGTGAATCTGTCGCTACCCACTTCTTTTTTCACGTTCGACAGCTCTTCAACCAACATGTCTTTAAAGAGTTGCTTGGTCACGAGTTTGCCGTTTGACAGCGACTTACCATGTTGGATCCATTGCCAAATTGAGGCTCTAGAAATCTCAGCCGTAGCCGCATCTTCCATTAAGCCGTAAATAGGTACGCAACCGTTGCCGCTGATCCACGCCTCTAAATACTGCAGTGCGATACGAATGTTCAGACGCATCCCCTGTTCGGTGCGCTCACCGTCGCAGGTTTTAAGCAGTTCGCTAGCCAGGATTGGCGCATCGACATCACGGGTAATATGCAATTGATTACAGTGATCTTGGCCTATGTATTCGTTGAAAATACCCATAGCGGTATCGGCAAGACCAGGGTGTGCCACCCAAGTGCCATCGTGGCCGTTACGCGCCTCGAGCTCTTTATCTCGACGAACTCGCTGCAATACCGCTTCGTTCTGAACCGGATCTTTGGCTGGAATAAAGGCCGCCATGCCGCCCATCGCTAACGCACCGCGTTTGTGGCAGGTCTTAATCAAGAGTCTTGAATAAGCGCTTAAGAAAGGCGTATCCATAGTGACGGCTTGGCGATCCGGTAAGACTCGGTCGCTATGACGCTTTAATGTTTTGATATAGCTGAAGATGTAATCCCAGCGACCACAGTTCAGTGCGACGATATTGGAACGCAGCTCGTAGAGGATTTCGTCCATTTCGAACACGGCCGGCAACGTCTCGATCAGGCAAGTACATTTAATCGTGCCCGCTTGCAGACAAAATCTTTCCTCAACAAAAGCAAACACTTTTGCCCACCAGCGCGCTTCAATATGACTTTCTAACTTAGGAATATAAAAGTATGGACCACTGCCCTTGGCCAAAAGTTGGCGATAGTTGTGGTAGAAATACAGAGCAAAATCAAACAGTGAGGCAGGAATCGCTTTGCCATTAAACTGCACGTGTTTTTCTTTAAGGTGCAGACCACGAACGCGGCAAATAAGCACTGCCGGATTTGGTCCTAATTTGTAGTGCTTCCCCGTGTCCGGTGCTGTGTACTCAATATCACCACGCACGGCATCACGTAAATTGATTTGACCTTCGACGACTTTTTCCCAGCTTGGTGCTAAAGAATCTTCGAAATCGGCCATAAACACTTTGGCATTGGCGTTGAGTGCGTTAATCACCATCTTACGTTCAACGGGACCTGTGATTTCTACGCGGCGGTCAAGTAAGTCATCGGGAATTCCACGAATTTGCCATGCACCATCACGGATAGCGCGGGTTTCAGGCAGAAAGTCGGGTAATGAGCCTTTATCGATACGCGCTTGCTTATCTTTACGTTTAGCGAGTAAGGCGGGTACTTCGTCGGCAAATTCACGACAAAGGGATTCGAGTAAGGCGACAGCCCCTTCGGTAAAGATGACTTCTTGGCCTGGAATGTCACGACCCACAATATTAAGCGTGGCGTTTGCTGTAGCTTTACCCAGTGTCGAATTCAATTGCTGTTCACTCAAAGTGTGTTCCGTCATCTTGATGCCCTCCCAAGAGGCTCCACTATCACAGGCTTAACGCTGACATATAAAGCAGTAGCATCCCCAATCACCGCTGCTTATAAACTCACCAAAAAACCATCAAATGTTTGTTTCGAACTAAAACTTACCGACAAACGTTTGTATTTGCAACAGTCCGAGATTGACAAAAAGGGGCACTAACCTAAGTAAAAAGCATGCTAAAATTGGTCTGACCAAGCAAAAAATAACAACCTAATATTATGATATTAAATGAATTAAACATTTTTACTACATTAGGTAATTTGAGTTAAATGAAACTTGTCAGACAACTTTACCAACCACCAAGCAAAGTAATTATTTACGTAATTAAATTACAAACAGTAAATATATAAATACATCATTTTTACCCTATTAGACCTAAGTAGAAAATACCCAATGTTTTGAACTAACCTAGAGGGAAGCAAGCTAAATCTATATAAATCATAATGATAACGACTGCTACCATCACCACAAATTAAAACGACCGTTTTATTTTGACGTTTACGTAAACGCAATAACACCCAAGTGTAATACCAGCTAAGTACTAGGTTGTGTTTCCCGATCAACAAGGTGGGATGTGATGGTTAACTCAAAAAATAAATCACTTTTTTATAAAAAAAATGAAACAAATTTGAAATTACAACGGGATGGAGCGTAAAACAGCCCTTTTATGACGTTTCTCTCTTGCTAGAACCCATTACTGGTTTGCTCAAAAAGATGCTTTGTGCAGCATTTATTGGCAGCACTGCACATTTCGACAATAAATGCTGAAACATTTGTTGCCAACTTAAATGCAAATCATTACTATTCGCGACCTATTTATTTGGGGGAACCATTAATGAAACCATTTCGTTTGTCGCTAACCGCACTCGCCTGCCTTTCTGTTTTATCGCAAACCGCACACGCTGAAGCCAACTCGATATCAGCAAATGCTGAAGCCAACGTTGAGCGCATCACGGTTTATGGCAGACAGAACTCAGTAGTGAAGAATTCAGGGCTGGCGACTAAATCCGACATGTCTCTTATGGAAACCCCAGCAGCTGTAGTGATTGTTGACCAAGAGCTGATCGAAACCCAAGGTACAGATAATCTGCAGGACTTGATCCGTAACATCAGTGGCGTAACTCAAGCGGGAAATAACTATGGCATTGGTGACAACATAGTCATCCGTGGTTTAGGCGCAAATTACACCTATGACGGTATGTATGGCGGTGCAGGCCTAGGAAATACATTCAACCCCACGCGCTCTTTAACCAACGTTGAATCCGTTGAGGTATTAAAAGGCCCAGCGACTGGACTCTATGGCATGGGAAGTGCTGGCGGCGTGATCAATCTGATTGAAAAGAAACCGCAGTTTGAGTCAAAGCATAAGTTCAGCGCCGAAATGGGCCAATGGGACACCTACTCCCTTGCTCTGGATAGCACGGGCGGCCTGAGTGATGATGTCGCCTACCGTTTAGTGGCCAAATCTGGCCGCAGTGATGGGTATCGCGATATAGGTACAGACAGAGACGAAATCTATGGCGCCTTAAAATGGGTATTAAGTGATAGCCAAGATTTAATGCTTTCAGGTGCTTACATAAAAGATGCTATTGCCGTTGATTCAATTGGTCACCCGATTCGGATTTACAATGCAGAATCTGTCGGCGGTAAGAGCGCGGGCGAGGTCACGTGGCAAGATCTGGTCAATGATCCCAATGGTAATGGTCTACAACTCACCGATGCACAGCGTCAGGAGTTAGCGGCCTCGTTGTCGGGCGCTGACGGCTTAACCCCCTATTCGTTTGGTGATGCAGGGCTGATTTCACCCATGGCGAAGGACAATGAGGGTGAAGAGTTAAGATTTAAACTGACCCATAATATCTATTTCACTGACAATTTGTTCCTCAATCAACAATTGCAGTATCGCGACTACACGTCAGGTTTCGCCCGCCAAACTGGCGCCTATAACTACGTCTATTGGAAGCGTAACATCAAGATTAAAAACGTACCTACCGACGTGATTAACGAAGAGCCTAGATCGCCTTTAGTTGAAAATGGCGTACTTTATCCTTTTGCTGCAAGACGTCAGGAATACCGTAAAGTGGATGCCGACGAGACGTCTTGGCAGTACTTTGCCGATCTACGTTATGACTTCCAAATTGGTAACATAGACAATGAATTATTGGTCAATGCCAACTATGAAGACCGTAATATTCGCTTCCAGCAATATTCTATCTACGATGCCGATCAAATCTTTAAAAACAAGAAAGGTGAAATTACTTATCAAGGCTCCCTGCCTTATATTTATGACATCCGTAATCCTAATTGGGGCACAGGTAAGTTTGAGGACTATGACCCACTCAAGACCGCGAACTATGACAAAAAGGTCAGCGCTTGGGGTTTAGGCGTACAACACGTGGGATATTTAGGACATGGCTTCACCACACGTGTAGGTGTCGCATTTAACGAGATAAAACAAAGTTATGAACACTTAGGTGTCGATGAACGCTATAGTGCAAGTCAAGCTGCTGCGACGCAGGAAGAGGACACTACGGATAACGGCATCACCTATAATCTAGGTTTAACCTATATGCCGACGGACGACTTATCTTTCTTTGTGAACCACTCTAAGGGACGCACGGCTTACAGCATATTAGGTTCTGTGACGGGCAAAAATACTGATCGTGAAGATTCAGAATCGGTAAGCAATGATCTGGGTATGCGCTTTAAAGCCTTTGATGATCAAATGCTCGCATCATTGGTGCTCTTTAAGAGCTCGCGCACCAATGTGCCCTATACGAATGAAGAATATAAAATAGGCGTATCAGGACCAGAAGTACCCGTGTATTTTTACGACGGAAGTGAAGATACCCAAGGGGTTGAACTCGATCTCAATGCCCACTTAAACGACAGCTGGCGTATCAACCTTAACGGCATGTACCAAGATGCAAGGGATAAACAAAATCCAAGTAGTTTAACCTACAATAGCCGTCAAAAAGGCGTGCCTTATGTCACTGCCAGCGCTTGGGTGACCTATGGCGCCGATTGGTTTAGCTTATCAAGCCCAATCGAATTAAGCCTTGGTGCTAAATTTGTAGATGATCGCAGCACGCACTCTAGCTCATTTGGAATTCCAGACGGTTACGTGCCTAGCTATACTGTCGTCGACTCGGCGGTGAGTTACTGCACTGATTCTTGGAAAATCCAGCTTAATATCAATAATCTATTCAATAAAGACTATTACAGTAAAGCGATGTTCTTAGGCGGTATGCCGGGTGAAGAACGCAACGTCAAACTGCAATACAGCTATAGTTTTTGAGCGCTAAATAGATTTAAGCGCTAAACTGCAGCGCGAAAGTGGATATGTTTCCAACAAAAAAGAGAGCATTTATGCTCTCTTTTGACATCTAAATCCTCAATTGAGAATGGCAAATGATACCCAGCATATTAACTGACATTCTCCCTATCACCGCGCATAAGGGATTCCAACTCTGCCTTACCCTTATTCGATAGATTGATTAACGTCGCTAAATCATTTTGATGAGCCGCACTCGCAATCACCAGTTTCTTATCATGCTCAGCAAAGATTTTTACCCGCTCATTGGCTTGTACCTGAGATAGACCTAAACCTTGGAGGATCTTCTCACTGGCCGACAGCGCCGAACCAAAGGTCTCACGAAAGACATCCGTCACCCCAAGGCTCATTAAACGATAAGCATGGTTACGATCCCTTGCCCGCGCGACTATGTGGATATGGGGAAAATGGGTTTTCACTTGCTGGGCGATTTCGATGGAATCCTCAACACTGTCCACGGCCAGCAATAACAAACGCGAGCGCGCGATCCCCGCCGACATTAACATGTCTAAGCGTCTGGCATCACCAAAATAGACCTCACCGCCATATTTGCGAATAACATCCACATGGCTCGCATCCTTATCCAACGCGACAAAAGGGATCCCTGATGAGGCCAAAATACGCCCGGTTATCTGGCCTACTCGGCCAAAACCGGCAATCACCACTTCCGATTCAGTGACATTAATCGTATCTGGCAGGCGAGTGTCCACCACCTTAGCCTTAGTTGCGCGAAACAGGGTAAACAATATCGGCGTCACCGCCATAGACAAACCAATCGCCAGCACTAACACTTGCGCAATTTTATCGCCGACAATGCCAGATAACTGCGCCTGGGATAACAGCACAAAGGCAAATTCACCGCCTTCGGCAAGGATCAACCCCAATGCAATACTCGGTCGCCATTTGTGGTGCCGAATGCGGCCCAGCACCATCAGCACAAACGTTTTAATCAGCAACATCGCCATTAAAATACCTAAGATAAGTAACGGATCTGATATCAATAATTTCAAATCCATACTCATACCGACCGCCATGAAAAACAGCCCAAGCAATAAGCCTTTAAAGGGTTCGATGTCGGTTTCGAGTTGATGTCGATAACTTGAATTTGCGAGCATAATACCCGCCAAAAATGCCCCCATACCCGCAGAGAGTCCAAGCCACTCCATTAACTCAGCGCTGCCCATCACGAGCAGTAACGCAAAGGCGGTGAGTACTTCACGCACCCCGCTACTTGCGACTAACTTAAGGAGTTTTGGCAGTAAGTATTTGCCCACTAACACAAACCCTACTAGGGCTAGACACGTCCAGTACCAAGGCACGGCATGATGCTCAATCTGCGCCGAATTAGGTGCCAAATATGCCGTCAGCAGCAACATGGGGATAACGGCAAGATCTTGCATCAACAAGACACCAAAGGCATCACGCCCGAGTGGGGTTGTGAGCAACCTATGTTCACTCATTAACTGCACAGCAAAGGCTGTCGATGATAAAGATAGCGCGGCGCCAACCACTAAAGCTGCGTCAACAGACAAGCCAAAGCCCCAAGCCAAACCACCAATCGCAGCCCATGATAACAACAACTGACCACTGCCTAAACCAAAGATAGCACTGCGAAGTTCCCATAATTTACTTGGATTTAATTCGAGTCCCAGCACAAACAACATCAGCACTACACCTAACTCGGCAAAATGCAACACAGCAGCAGGATCAGAAACTAAGGCCATGCCGCCTGGGCCTAAAATGATGCCAGCACCTAGGTAGGAAAGAATCGGGCCGGCGCCAAAACGTTTACCCAAAGGAACAAAAATAACCGCCGCCAATAAAAATAGCAGCACCGACGTGAGTAAACTCGACTGTTCCATGAAGGCTCCAACGGAAAAAGGAATGTGCAGTGTTCCATATAATGGCCCAGCCGCAGCTAGGCAAATTAGCAACTATGATATCCCATTTATTTATTAACAAGGTCAAGGCAATTCATTAAAAATGAGAAATTTTTGGTACGAAAACACTTAAGCGTGGGGGAAATCAACTGGAGCAACAAAGCTGAGTAAAGAGCGTTCAGAGACGCCTTAGACTGTTATCGCATTTTTGTTAGTGGCGGCAAAACGCAAAACGAGAAACAAATGAAGCAACGATAAAAACCAGTAAGGACTTTGCCAACTCAGGATGAGACTAAATGTTCACTCGACTTACATTACACCGAGGGCGATGCGATATGACGCCGTAAATCAGTTGCCTGCTTGTCACATTTTAAGATGTCAGAATAGCGTACTACGGCATTGCGGCCATTGGCCTTAGCGGCATAAAGCGCCATGTCAGATCGGTGGAATAATGGGTCTAAACTCAGATCATCAGCCATTAAACCGCTCACGCCAAAACTCGCCGTAATGACGAACTTATGTCCTGAATGTTGGGTATCAATGGCCTCGATACGGGCTCGGCACTGCTCCGCCACTTCCATGGCTTTCTCTTCATCGGCATAGGGTAATAAAATCGCAAATTCTTCACCGCCGATACGGGCAAAAACATCACCATTACGGATATGGAACTTGAGGGCATCAACCACCTTCTTAAGCGTCCAATCGCCAGTTCCATGGCCAAAAGAATCGTTGATCCGTTTGAAGAAATCCAAATCAAATAAAATGACACTGAAATCCCCACCGCGGGCCGTGACTTGAACAAAAAGGTTTTCCCCTAACTCTTGCCCTGCACCGCGATTCAAGATACCTGTTAATGCATCCATTCTCGCCATACGCATAAACTTACGTTTCTGCAACTGACCTACAACTAACAAAATCCCGAGGAAGAACAGTCCGCCCACTAGAATAGTGACAAACATTAACATATTAGTATATTCGCGCTCTTTTACCGTTTGCTGAGCGACATACAGTTCACGTTCCTTATTTAATAAATTAATTTCACGTGACTGTTCATCAGCATTAAACTTTGCAGCCTGATACGCTAACGTTTTCATTTTCGCTTCATCAAACATCAGTTGATTGTAATACTGCTCTTTTTTCGAATACACATAGGCTTGTTCAAACTGTTTATTCTCAGCATTTAAGCCAGCTAACACTTTAAAGACGATATGCTTTAAATCAGTATAACTAGGATCATCAGGTAATGACGTAACGAACTTGGCATGCTCGACCGCCTCAGCAGATTGCTTTAGTGCAAAATACGCTTCGGTTAACAAAGAATGGACACTATTAATTTCTAGTTGAAAGTTAAAAGACTCGTATCCCTTTAAAGCACTCAAGAGCAAAGGGACTGAAGCAGAGTACTCCTGTAATCTTAACTTAGACTCTCCCATCCCTTTCAATGCAATAAACGAAATCAATGGAAAACCATTCGACTCACAAAAATCGTGCGTGTACTGGAATTCATCAAATGCCTTGTCATATATTTCAAGCTCTAACTGATAAACTGATAAATACAACTTTGCAGTACAAATATCTTTTACATTATCTGCTGAAGCAAGCGATTCTGCCTTAGCCGCGTAGCTTCCCACCTCTTCCTTAATACCCATTGCAGAGTACAAACTGGCTAAACGTAGATATGCAGCACGTTTGATGTCTATGTTTTCTATTCTATCTATTAACCCTAGGCTTTTGCTCATTACAACAAAAGCGTCTTTAAAGTTCCTAAGGGCGATGTAAGCTGTTGCCTCATAGCTATAGGCAGAAAATAAATAATCGCTATTTTGAACTAAATTTTCAGATTGAATTAAATTATCTAGGGCTTCTTGATATTGACCTGAATAAATAAATGAAGTCCCTTTAAATACCAATAAACGACCTTGCTGAAAACGCGTCATATGCTCGAAATCAGCTTCAAGTTCATGGAGCTTAGTGATTGCACTTTGCATATCGGTATGTTGTAGCTGCTCCAGATCAGCTAATACCTCATCAAAATTGATAGTTGCAGCCATTAAGGGCATACAAAATATGCCCGAACATAACCACAAAAAAGCGCGCAGGAGTTTCAATTACTCACCATTACCATGGGAAATAACTAAGTAGGCTTTACAATAATCATCCCCACTCAAGCTTTTCAGTTTTTCCATGTCTCCCGACATGACGGCTGCAATTTCTTCACCAGTTAACCCATGGGCACGCATTACGGCCTCAGGGTCCTGTTGATACGCTTGCATCAACTGTGCATCTTGGCCTAACTGAGTAAAAAAATCGGATAATGCAGACATACTTTTTCCTTATTTTAATGATGACTTCCGAATTCAACTCAGAAGTACGACTCTCGCAATTAGCCTAAATCTTCAGGCCTAATACCTAATTTGGTTAAAATAGCATAGTTGTATTCGAGTTTTTTTGCTGGAGGGATCAGTAACGTACTGATGGGAGACAAGTTTGCCTCGGGCAGCTTACTCAACGGCAAATACTCAATTCTAGGGGCTTGAATGGGTAAATTAGCAGCCTCGTAGATCACCACTTGATGATCCAGTGGATACCATTGATGCAGTTGTTCAACCAAAATCTGCAGCCTATCACTCGTAGTATGGAACTGAGTTAAGGTATGTTCGCCAGCAATAGCAATTTGCCATAGCAACAAATGAGTTGTCGGATCGGGCACATGATTAAAGAACATAAACTGGCTGGCTTCAAAACTTTGGTGTCCTGAATTACCAGGGTCTATACCTAAATCTGCCCATAAACACGCCTCGGCCGATATCCCAGGCTCCATCTTTGCAGCAAATCCTTCAGCCCTCGCCTGCTTAATCGCTAAATGGGACACGCAAGCAAACACACCTGGGTGGCCATAAAGCACACAAACTGTTTTTTTACCGGCTCTCACAGCGTCCAAAATTGCACTCACCATCTGCTCATAGGTCTCACGGCGATTTTTCACTTCGCCATCTTGAGCATAAAACGGCTGCAAATTGATGACATTAGGATTAATTGTCTGGATCCAACGCTGCGAAAAACCATCGGGCAGGAGTGAAAACACCACATCTGCGTGCTCAATATAACTGCGACTCATCACACTGATTTGTCCGGCCAGCTGTAAACCCGTGCCTACGCAAACTAAAGAACCCAAAGCATCTATCCCAATATTTTATTTTAAACACTGCGAACTCATACCTAAAGCCACAGCACAAGAACATAATAAAAACATATCGGTAACTTTAATCTGATTTACGCAAGATTACTATGGTTATCGCCACATAAACGGTTTATCGACTTACCGACTAATTACTTGGCTTTAAAGAAGAAATCTGGCTCCCATTTCCTTTTGTCCAATCCTGTCAGCAGTAAACCAGTACGGTTCAGAGGCTGAAAAGCACACCCACAGCCCCATGTGACTTCTACGAATAAATATCCTTAAAGATTGAGAACTAAAGCCAACATCACGGGTCGAAAAGTCACACAATTCGATCTATGACGGCAGCAAAGCCCGATTGCCCTTGTCATGAGGGGGAATGCTTGGGTATTATGGCCGCCAGATTTTCAGAAGTAGCGCATACAATGATCAATAAAAAGCAAAGTCTTACCCTGCTGAGCGCTGTGGCGCTCTCTGTTTCGCTCAGTGCTTGTAGTGTGTTCGATTGGTTGATTTATAAGCCCGACATCCCACAGGGTAACTACATGGAACCGCAACAAGTTGAAAAGTTGCGCATTGACATGACCAAAGAACAAGCCGAATACATTCTCGGCCGTCCGGTTTTACGCGATAGTTTCGCCGACGATACTTGGTACTACGTCTATCACTACAAGAGTGGACGCGATGCCAGCATTACGCATAAAGAACTCATTTTGCACTTTACGGGTGATAAACTCACCGCAGTGAATGGCGATTATGAGCTAAGCAAAGAATTTGATACGCCGCTCGAGCAGAGCAGTTTACCTACGGGTAATAAAACTGAGCTAGTGCCACAAATTCCTGCACAGCGTCCAGATGCCAAACCTTTAGTAAAAGAAAACCAAACAGAAGCGCAAGTTCAAAAACCAATTAAGTAATATCCTAAACTTTGCTTATGCTCTTCTCAGTCAATGAAATACAAAAAAGCGCCCAAGGGCGCTTTTTCATTGAGTAATGATGTCAAACTGACATCAAGTAGTTATACCAACCGTATTAAGCCCTTCCGCCAGTGACTTTATTCGCGCGGCCTTCATCTTTGGCTTTATCTGCGCGGCGGCGGCGAACATCCTTAGGATCAGCAATCAAAGGACGGTAAATCTCGACCCTTTGGCCCGGTAAAATCACTTGGTCATGTTTAACCACATTACTAAACACACCGAGTTTAACCGTGTCTAAATCGATCTCAGGGAAAAAGCTCACTATGTTACTTAAACGCACCACCTCTATCGCCGACGTGCCGGGATTCACATTCACCGAAATTACTTTTTGCTGAGTAGGCAAGGCGTAAACCACATCAACTACAAACTTATCTGTCTCATTTGTCACTGTAAATCACCTTAGCGCGACTCGTAAACGCCGTCACCATTGATACCATAAGATCATTAAACACTTTACCAAAGGCCATATCGGCTAACGAGTTTGAAAACTCAAAACTCAGTTCGAATTCTACCTTGCAAGCTTCTTCAGTCAGCTCAGTAAAACGCCACTGCCCCAATAAATGCTTAAAGGGCCCATTTTCCAATGTTAAATCAATACTCTTCCCGGGAACCACTTGGTTGCGAGTCGTAAATGTCTTACGGATCCCCGCTTTACTCACATCCACAGATGCCAGCATAGTCTTACCATCAAATTCTAAGACTTTGCCACCCACACAACCGGGTAAAAATTCCTTATACGACTCGACATCATTCACTAAGTCATACATTTGCATCGCACTAAAACGGACTAACACACTTCGAGAAATTTGCGGCATAGGACTTAGCACTCTTAACTAACGACTTCACAGCGACCTTAGCAAACTCAAACGCACGAAAAAAACGCACACGCGATGAACAACTTAGGCAAGCAATCAAAATTTGCACGGATTTTATCACGATACGTAAAAAACGCACCCCTTGTGCACTTAAGCTGATACTCAACCCCCTAATGGCGTTCAAAAAACCAGCAACAACACGATAGAGGCTTGAAATTAACTAAATAAAACCTTATATCAATACCAAATTGAATCACCGTGCGTATAATGGCGCCACTATGGTAAAGAAAAATTCAAGCAAAGCCGCGCCTGCGACTATCGCACGTAATAAGCGCGCAACCTTCGAATACCGTTTCGAAGAGAAAATGGAAGCTGGCCTATCCCTAATGGGATGGGAAGTTAAATCTATCCGAATGGGTAAGGTCAACTTGTCCGACTGTTACGTATTCCTGAAAAATGGCGAAGCCTTTATGCATGGCTGCACCATTATTCCTTTGAATACGGCATCGACACATGTTGTCTGCGATCCCCTGCGCTTGAAAAAGCTGCTACTCAGCCGTAAAGAGCTTGATAAACTGGCCGGCTTAGTCGAGCGTCAAGGCTACTCCATTATTCCTATTTCTATGTACTGGCGTAAAGGTGCATGGGTGAAAGTGGAAATTGGCCTAGGTAAAGGTAAGAAAGATCACGATAAGCGCGAAGATACTAAAGCGCGTGAATGGGAAGTTGAAAAAGCCCGCGTGATGAAAAAAGAAAAAACGCACGGATAATGAACAAACGATTGAACTTGAAGCAAATGATGCTAGGTGATCATTGTGCTACGGGTTACAATCAAATTCTTGGGGGCGATTCTGGATTCGACAGGATTCACGAAACCCTGGGAGCATGCCGAGGGGCGGTTGGCCTCGTAAAAAGCCGCACCGTTATAGTTGCAAACGACTCTAACTACTCTCTAGCAGCTTAGGCTAGCTAGCCATCTGACACAGGTCTCTCAAATGGGCAGTGTATACAGATGGTCATCCTACATTTGATAGCGAGGGAACTCCGTCCGGGGGTGAACCGCGAAATAGTACCGGACTCGCCCGATGAAATCCTGTCTTTCGGAGTTTATTCGGGTTAATTAAAAGAGAGACTAAGCATGTAGTGCCTTGGATGTAGGTGTTCTGGACGCGGGTTCAAGTCCCGCCGCCTCCACCAATTAAAGGAACGAAGACGTCTTAGGACGTCTTTTTTTCTGTCTTTAAAACACATAAATCAATGAGTTACGTAAAAAGCTGTTCCATTTGTGTACGATAACGTTTGTTGAAAACCAGAACTTTTAGTAACATCAGAAGTAACATCGGCACATTTATAGCCGTTTCGATGTTACTAAAACCATAATTTAGGCCTATAACTCTCAATAATTTATAGGTTTACATATCTTAGTAACATCGCTTTAATCACTCAGGTCAGTGTTACTAAGGATGGTGTTACTATGGCAAGGCTCGCAAAGCCCCTTTCAGATACAGAAATAAAAAATGCTAAAGCAAAAGACAAAGAATATAACCTGGCAGATGGGGCTGGGTTGCAGTTAAGGGTAAAGCCTAACGGTTCTAAGCTTTGGCTTCTCAATTACGTCAATCCAATTACTAAGAAAAGACAAAACCTGAGTTTTGGCGCATATCCTGATATTTCACTTGCTGATGCACGTAAACTCGCCCAAGAAGCAAGATCGCTCATCGCATTAGACACTGACCCAAAACAACATAAAGCTAATGAGCTAGCTGCAAAAGCGGCACTGACTGAACATACTTTTGATAAAGTCGCTCAACAATGGTTTGAAGCTAAGAAAGAATCAATAACCCAAGAACATGCTGATGCAACATGGCGTTCTTTCAAGCTGCACATACTCCCTGCTTTAGCTAAAACTCCAATAAGCCACATCACCGCGCCGATGGTTATTAAAGTATTAAGGCCTGTTGAAGCAAAAGGTAATCTCGAAACTGTTAAGCGATTAAGCCAACGCATAAACGAAGTCATGATATACGCCGTCAATACAGGCCTTATTCATGCAAACCCTTTATCTGGTATTAAGTCAGTATTTAAAAAACCACGCAAAGAACACCTTGCTGCACTAAAACCAAATGAATTACCTGAGTTAATGCTGGCTATTGCGAACGCCAGTATAAAGAAAGTCACCCGCTTTTTAATTGAATGGCAATTGCATACCATGACTCGCCCCATACGGTATCTATAGTAAATGAATTTTTTGGTTTGAGTCCTTTTGCATACCGCTTTGCTTGATCTATTGAGCTATAAACGTTCTTGGCAGTCTTTTTAGCTTCAACAACCGCAACAGGTGTGAGGCCCATAAATAATACATAATCTGCAGGGCCTGATTCTGTTGGCCACTCGGCTATAGCACGATTTTCATTGGGTACTGGGCGCACATTCTTAGAGTACCTAAGGTTAACGCTGTCGGCTTTCCAGCCTGCGTCATTCAATTGCTTATCAATAATGATGCGTGTTTCAGACTCATCCATATGAAATGGCAATTTCTCAATACGTTTGATTTCTGTCGTTTTGCTTTTCTGATCTTTAGCCTGGAAGTTAATTAGTAATTCATGATTAGCCGCTTCCATCTTCGCTCTATATTCGTTTAGCTGCGCTTCTTGCTCAGTTGCAACCTCTTCCCATACTTTGCTTTCGGCAAGCATTTTTTCAGAGCGCTTTCGCTCGGCTTCAGCTTTTTCTGTGGCTAATTGATTAATAGACTCAGCAACTGCTAATCGTTCTGTAGTCCGTTGCTGTTTGCGTTCAAGCTCAAGCATTTTTTCTTCGAGCATTCGAACTTCATCAGAAGGGTCTTTGGGTTTGATATAGGGCCCAGGCTTAAATCCTTTTGCTTTTTCTCCACCATAAAGCTGGTGGTACCAAACACTTAGAGCATAACCAATTTGCAGAGACTGCAAGGCATCCCTATGACTATTGGAAGTAATATCGTGGTTAGCGTTATTGCCTAGTTTTCTAATGGTATGAAATGCATCTTTGATTCGTTGATCAAGCCTTAAGGAGTAATCAAGATTTTTGAGTAAATCGATCTGCTTAATATCTTTGCCGGAATCAACACCTACACGAGCAGCGATGTTCTTGGCTAACTCTTCACCTAACTGACGCATCTTTAATAGCGTAGTGTTAGGGTCTGGCGCAAAACACCATTCAGCTGTTTGTGCTAAACGAAGTAATAGCTCATCGTGGTGCTTAAGAAAATCGAAGTTACTAATATTGCTTCCCATCAGTGATCCCTTCCATAGATAACTATCAACTTCTAACCAAAACAATTAATTCATAAAAGTTTAAACTCGAGTTTGCCACAAAGTCTTTAACTAGCAATGTAGTGGTCAAGTAAAATTGGCCACGGTTTTAGAGTCATTCCAATATAAACGTTCTGACTCATTTGGCGTTAACCCACCATTATATTGATGGGGTCTGGTCTCACTGTAATATCCAGTGATGTAATTTGTGATCTCTTTATCTGCTTCTGTAAAATTCCCATAACCACTGGCGGGTATCCACTCAGATTTCAAACTTCTAAAGAAACGCTCCATTGGGGCGTTATCCCAACAATTCCCGCGGCGACTCATACTTTGCTCAATTTGAAGACGCCATATTAATTGTCTGAATTTCAAGCTTGTGTAATGCGAACCTTGATCGCTGTGATATATCACATTCTCAGGCTTACCCCTTAACTCAAATGCCATTTTCAAAGCTTTACAGGTCAGCGCACTATCTGGTGATAATGACAAGGCCCATCCAACAGGTTTGCGGGAAAATAAGTCAAGAACAACGGCTAGATAGGCCCAGCGATTACCGACCCAAACATACGTCACGTCGCCACACCACACTTGATCTGGTTGAGTTACTGCAAACTGTCGATTAAGCGTATTGGGGATTGCAACATGCTCTTGTGTCGCTTTCCGATAAGAATGCTTAGGCTGCTGACAGCTTAATAACCTAAGCTTTTTCATTAGATTACGGGCTCGATAACGACTGAGACCAATCCCTTTGTTAGTCACTAATTGCGCTATCGTTCGCGCACCGGCAGAGCCATGACTAATACGATGTGCGGCCTTCACTTCACTGCATAAAATAGTAAAGTCTGCATCAATATGTTCTTTTCTTTTTAGCCAATACTTATAGCTACTTCGATGCACTTTGAATGCATTACAAATTGTGAGAATAGAGTGGCTCTGCTTGAGTGCGCTGATTAGCGTAAATTGTTCATCGAGTCTGACATCAAGAGAGCGGTAGCCTTTTTTAGGATGAGATTGTGCTCCTCAAGACGAGCTATTTGCTTCTTCAGCTCACGGATTTCAATTTGTTCAGGGGTAATCGGAGATGCTTTTGGTGTGCCACCCTGGCGTTCTAGTTTTAACTGTCTCACCCATTTATCCATAGTGGACTTACCTACGTTCATCGCCTTTGCAGCTTCGATGATGCTATGGTTTTTATCGAGGACTAATTGGGCTGCTTCAAGTTTGAATTCAGCACTAAATGTTTTTCTGGTTGTCGATCTCATGTGTTCACCTAAAGTCATCTACGAGGTAATAATATCACCTCTATTTAGGTGGCCAAAATTAGTGTGCCACTACACAAAGAGTTAAGAACTAGAATATTGATAAACGTTTATGATTATTAACTCTAGCCCTTTGAAGCCCCTTTGAAGCCTCTTTGAAGCCTCTTTGAAGCCTCTTTGAAGCCTCTTTGAAGCCTCTTTGAAGCCTCTTTGAAGCCTCTTTGAAGCCTCTTTGAAGCCTCTTTGAAGCCTCTTTGAAGCCTCTTTGAAGCCTCTTTGAAGCCTCTTTGAAGCCTCTTTGAAGCCTCTTAAGTAAAAACCAAGCTCTATTAATGGCAAGATAATTTTATCACTGAGCACTCAAGACTAACCGGTCGATGTAGTAATGAGCATACATTGAGTGATCACTGATTACTCAGTGAATACTCAGTGAGCAGTCATTGTTTATAACACCCAGGGTGAGTTAAGCCACAATAACTTAGTTACTGGTTTACGATACACTTCGAGCAAGCTTAAAATTATGATGAACTCGATTCACAAAAAACAGTGCTGGTTTACGCTGGATTAGCGCGGATATGGTCGGAGCTTATTTTGTAAATAATTCAACTAGAGATAACTTGCGCTATAGGCGTGAAAATTACTTTTAGTAACACCAGAAGTAACACTGACAACAGCCAGCTTAAATATAATCAATTACAAACAATGAATTGTGAAAACAATTCAGATGACGCCGCCCCAATTTTACCAGAAGGGCTTAACCGCAAGGTTAAGCCCTTTTTGTTTGCTCTGCTCATGGAACGCAGTTTGAGATTTTATTTCCACAATTAAGCTTTGCTAGCTCGGATGGTTTGAGATTTTCTAGCTTGGGTAGTTTGAGAATGAGATATAACTCAGATCACCTGCTTGGACTTGACCATCTAAGACATACGCATTGCTGCTAACGATTGGCTCCGCCATCACTAAAACCTATGAAAACGGCAAAAATCAGTACGAGAAGAGTAATACAGCAAGTGCGATTGAAATCGAAATAGAAATTAAACCAATGATTAAATGTATATATCTAGATAGGAATTTGTTTTCAATCGCTTCTTCAGGGCAATTGATTGGAACACATAAACTGATCTTGTCACCGATTTGAGGTCCAAACCGAGTGTAAGCTTGTTCGTCATAATTAATCAGAGTTCCTCTTGTATAACGCTTTCCTTGCCAAAAATATTCTATAACCGGATTAATGAAAATTTGTTGGTACCTGAAGTGCTCATGTTCTGGACTGTATCTGGTATTTTCATCCAGTGAAATAATAGTCCCTTCAACGATATCGTATGTTAAAAATTGATCCTCTCTAAATCTCAATATTCCACCAATCCCGATGAGACCAAGGGTAAATGAGAACCAAGAGAATAAAATATGTCCTCCTATATCCTCAAAAACAAATGCAGCGATGATCACGGAAGGAATAGACAAGATAAAAACCAAAAACAGCATCAATCGCTTCATACAACACCCAAAAAACAATTCAAAAAGGCCAAATCATACTAAAACGCTAACTGACGGTGAAACGATAAACATGATTAACTTTACACCGCTACACAAACTCCTATAAATAATTAACGCTTCTTAGCGCCCAAAGCGCGCTTTTTGGCACGTTGTTTTTGGGCCGCTTTGCCGTTACGCCTTGGTTCAGTGTCCATTTTATTAAAGTCGGGTTCGAAGCCGGGTAACCATTGTTGTGGTAAACGCTTGTCCAATACGACTTCGACTTCTTCCAGTAATAGGGCATCCTCTTGGCTAAAGAGGGTGATGGCAAGCCCTGCACTGCCCGCTCGGCCTGTGCGGCCAATACGATGAATATAATCCTGCGCGATAAAAGGCAGCTCAAAGTTAATCACATACTTGAGTTCAACAATATCTAGGCCTCGGGCAGCAATATCCGTGGCCACTAGCACTTGAATCTTGCCTTGTTTAAATTCCTGCAAGACTTTCTCGCGCGCACCTTGGGATAAGTCACTGTGAAACGCCTGAGTACTGATATCGGCTTTATTGAGTTGCTGAACCAATTTATCGACACCTTGCTTAGTGCGGCTAAAAATCAGCACTTGATGCCAGTTTTTACTGCGTACCAAATGGCTGACGAGTTCGGTTTTACGGTCGGCGTCGACGGCATAAACCACTTGCTCAATTTCGGCAGCGGTCGTATTGCGCTTGGCAACTTCAATCAACTTGGGATCGTGCAGTAAGGTTTTACTTAAGCTAAAGATGGCGGCATCTAAGGTGGCAGAAAATAATAACGTTTGTCTGTCACTCGGCACTTGCTTGAGCACGGCTTGAATTTCATCCATAAAGCCCATGTCGAGCATACGGTCGGCTTCATCAAACACAAGCACGCTCAATTGCTTAAGACTCAATGCGCCTTGCCTGAGGTGATCGAGTAAGCGACCCGGTGTTGCGATTAACACATCTATCCCTGCATTAAACACGGCAACCTGCGCATCGATACTCACGCCGCCGTAGGCGATGCCGACACGGATATCGGTCCCTTTAGCGTACTTAACAAAACTCTGTTGTACCTGCACTGCCAGCTCACGTGTCGGCACTAAGACTAATGCGCGTACGGGTCTCACCGCAGTTAACTCTTGCAAAGGGCTGAGTGCCAACAAATGATGCAAGATTGGCAAGGCGAATGCTGCGGTTTTGCCTGTGCCCGTATGGGCGCCAGCCATCACATCCCGTTTCGCCAAGATGGTAGGGATAGCTTCTAGCTGGATAGGCGTTGGCGACTCATAGCCAAGACTCGCTAAGGTATTCACTAATGTGGAGTTTAAGGATAAGACACTAAAAGACATTGCGGTTAACCACTAAAAATAATGACCAGAATTTTAGCAGACACAAACCCAAGCGACTAGCGCCATAGCGCTAGCCCTGTGGTTCTATCGGATGAAACTAAATCAATTTCACGATAGTCAGCCTTACCATAAGTCAGTCTCGCAATACGCCAGCATCACGATAGAAATGCGTCGAGATCTTCTGGTAGTTGCGGACGGCTAAAGAGATAACCTTGGGCTTGATCGCACTGATTTTGTTGCAGAAAATCGGCTTGTTCTTTGGTTTCCACTCCTTCGGCGATAATGTCGAGCTTCAACGCATGTCCAAGCGCAATCACAGCCTTAGCAATCGCGGTATTGTTAGTATCGAAGGGAATATCCCGCACGAAGGATTGGTCAATCTTCAGTTTATGGATGGGCAGTTTTTTCAAATAATTCAGCGATGAATAACCAGTGCCAAAGTCATCGACAGATAATTCGATGCCCAAATCGCCAAGTCGCTTTAAGTCACGGATTGCAAGATCGGGATTTTGCATCATCACACTTTCGGTCACTTCAAGCTCTAAGTGTTTGGCGGGCAAGCCCGTTTCAGCTAAGACACGTTTTACATCATCCACAAAGGAGCTGCGCTGTAACTGCTGTCCGGCTACGTTCACCGCAATGCGGCCAAAGTGTTTGCCTTCACTAAGCCAACGCATGCCCTGACGACAGGCGGTTTCTAACACCCATAAACCTATCTCATGGATAAGACCAATTTTTTCCGCCACGGGTATAAATACCGCGGGCGAAATTAAACCCAGTTGAGGATCATGCCAACGCAGCAACGCTTCAAATCCCACGGTTTTTCGAGTCACTAAGTCGAGTTTTGGCTGGTACATCAAGTACAAGGCATTTTGCTCAATCGCACCATAAAGGGCACTTTGCAGCTTAAGATGTTCAAAAGATTGCTGCGTTAAGGACTCTGTATAAAAAGCGTAATTATTGCGGCCATCATTTTTGGCGCGATACATAGCCGCATCGGCGTTACGCAGTAAAGTGTCCGCATCGGCTCCATCACTTGGATACAAAGACACGCCCATGCTCGCGGTCAAACGCAAGTGGTCGCCCGTGCTCACAATAAACGGTTGTTCAAACACTTGCCGCAATTGATGAATGGCAACCGTAGCATCTTCGCTATTGTCGATCCCCGAAATTAATGCCACAAACTCATCGCCACCAATACGTGATAATACATCTTGATCGCCCACTTGGCTGCGTAAACGCTTGGCAAGCTCGACCAGCATTTCATCACCTATGCTATGGCCAAAACTGTCGTTGATATGCTTAAACAAATCGACATCAATCATCACAATCGCTAACTGCAAATTCAGCCGCTTAGCTTGTCGCACTTCTTGTTTGAGCTGCATCATAAACTTCATGCGATTAGGCAAATGCGTTAGCGGGTCGAAATACGCTAAGTGCGTGAGTTGCGCTTCATTCTCTTTTTGGGCAGAAATATCGGCAAACACAGCGACAAAATAACGCACATCACCGACTTCATCATAAATCGTACTTATGGTGATATTTTGCGGGAAAATAGTACCGTTTTTACGCCGATTCCAGATTTCACCATTCCACTTACCGTTAGCCAACAGGGCATTCCACAGTTTGTCGAAGAATGCTTTATCATGGCGACCCGAGCTAAAAATCCGTGGATTCTGACCGAGCAGCTCTTCCCTCACATAACCTGTGATCTCAAAAAATGCGCCATTTACGTCGGTGATATTGCCGTGTCTGTCGGTCACAACCACGCCTTCGACCGAGTTTTTAAATACATTGGTCGCCAGTGTCAGTTGTTCTTCAACCGCTTTATGCTTGGAAATATTGCGAGTCATCCCGATAACGCCCACAAACTCACCTTGGGTATTTAAGGTTGGGAGTTTGAGCGTTTCTAACCAAAGATGATTTTTAGCTTCATTGCCGTCTAAACACTCAGCGACAATAATTGGCATACCAGACTCGATAGCGAGCCTATCCCCCTCTAGGAAAATATCCGCAATATCTTCACCAAAGAGTTCGACATCGGATTTACCGACAATCTCACTGCGGGGCATTTCCCATGCTTTCTCGACGCTGCGATTACAGAGTGTATAAATGCCAGCGGCATTTTTCATCCAAATATGTTCTTCAAAACTATCAATAAATGTTTGTAAATCGACCGTATCGACACAGCTTGGCGTACCTCGGCTTAATGCTTCAGCCGCACTGTGTTGGCTCAATATCTCGCCTAACTGACGTTGAATGCTATCGCTGGTAAGCTTTGCAAGCTGCAGCGTTTTCGAATCTACGCCGTGCGCCTCGTTGTGATAAAAACATAAAAAGCCAAAATTTGCCCCAGATGGCCAAGCGAGGGATAAACAAATCACGCTGCCGATTGCGCTACAAGTGCGCCAATCTGAGTGCTGCCGAGTATCTATGATCAATTGGGACTGACTGACCAGCTCAGTTAACTCTGACACAGATAATGACGAGGTGATTTGATAGTGACCTAATCGAGGCAATACCGAAATCGGCTCGGTTGGGCTGACCAACTTCTCTTGGGCTAATTGGGCATCAACGGAAGTTTCAACAGCATCTGAAGGACTGGAAGTGAGTTCTGATGTCGTCGCGTTTGATGGAGTGGCTGTTGATGGAGCAGCTTTTGACTGTGTAGCGGTTGATGACGTAGTAGCTGATAATGTTGCGATAGGTAGGGTTTTCGCCGAATGATTGCCACTTAACTGACAGAGTATTGCCTGTATTTCGCTTTCAGCCGCAGAATCTGAACTTAACATGCTGCTAAGTTCACCCGCAGCATTCCATGCTATTAATATTGCTTTACTGTTTGATATCTCGGCGACTAAGTTAACGTCCCTCAACCAGTTATCCAGCTCTTGCTGCGAAATAGGTACATCTATCATCATCTTGCCAACTAATACTTAGTTACTACTCAATCGACCCACGGCGAGAATACCGTAAGACCCCAAACGCATGCTCACATTAGCCCCAGAGGGAAAGCGTTAACCAAGGGGTAAAACTTCATAAAATTTTACTTTTAACATCAATCCACTACATCTTAATTGGCGCGAGTCTTAGATCGCAAACCGTCCTCATCATAACCACCTTTTAAGGCTGGAGAGGTCAAACCATCAAGGTTAGAGGGATGTTTCTAGCCGACTCTTTCTAGACTACTTAACGTGTCCTTACACAGTTAAGCACTGCTGACATAGACTTTGCTACTTTAGCACAAAATTTTCGAGTCAGTATTGGGATAAGTTTATTGCGTAACAATTAGTTAGACTTAACCGATTAAGCCTGACCGCAGTGCTACAGCACTTTGTGAGCAGCAGATAACTATCCCTAAAGGCATAAATCAGCAATAACAGAGTTTCGATTGACAAAAATGCTATCTTATTGTCTACAATGGAAATAATAAGGCTGAAAAACCAAGGATATTTATGCCCACTGACGTCGTATCAAGCCAAGCAATCCCACTCAACAGTCAACAACTGTATCGCATTTGCGAACTCGACCAATTAAGCACAGATTGCCAGTCCACAGCCGAGCTCACTCCACTTGATGATATTGTCGGCCAAGAACGTGCCCAGCAAGCGGTAGAGTTTGCGATGGGGATTAAAGAAAAGGGTTATAACATCTACGCCATCGGCCAGAACGGCCTTGGCAAACGCACTATGATGCTGCGTTATTTAAGCCGCCATGAGCCAAGCGATCATACGCTGTACGACTGGTGTTACGTGGTTAATTTCGATGATACCCGTTGCCCTAAAGTGCTCAAACTTAGCGCGGGTACTGGGCTTGAATTCAAAAAAGCCGTCGAAAAATTAATGCTAAAACTTGTCAAAGCTTTGCCTTTAGCCTTTGATAATGAAATGTATTATGCCCGCACCGAAAAGCTCAAAAGCCAGCTATCACAGAAACAAGAAGTCGCACTCACAGAATTAACCGAAGAAGCAAAACAAAAAGGCATCAGCCTCAGCTTGACTATGCAGGGCGACTATCAAATGTTAGCCCTCAATGGTGAAGAGCCCCACGACGAAGCCTCATTCGAAGCCTTGACC
The DNA here is from genome assembly GCF_026802235.1 of Shewanella sp. DAU305. Lineage (NCBI taxonomy): Bacteria > Pseudomonadati > Pseudomonadota > Gammaproteobacteria > Alteromonadales > Shewanellaceae > Shewanella > Shewanella sp. DAU305. Next base: position 1,868,611 of record NZ_CP113808.1, on the reverse strand, counting down.
GATGCTGAGCGCAGCCAATTTGAAAGCAATATCAATGGCCTAGAAGTGAAGCTGCGCGGAATTATTCGCCAAATCACAGAATGGGAAGAAGAATTTAGCGACAAGCAGCAAGAGCATGACGAGCAAGTCGCCAAAGAAGTGTTAATCCATTTTATTAAGCCACTTAAAGATAAGTTCAAGCATCAGCCAGAAGCGCGCACTTTCTTAACCGGTATGCAGGCGGATATCTTAGATAATCTGGATATTTTCTTAGAAGAAAGCGAAGAACAATTGGGCCTAGCCTACGCTTCCCTAGAAAAGAAAATGCCCCGTCGCTACCAAGTTAACGTTTTGGTCGGCCAAGGCACTCAAAAATTCCCCATAGTCGTCGAAGAAAGCCCGAGTTATCACAGCCTATTTGGCTATGTGGAGAACGCCACATTTAGAGGCACAGTGTTCACCGACTTCTCGCTTATCCGTCCCGGCAGCCTGCACAAGGCGAATGGCGGCGTGTTATTGATGGATGCCGTTAAAGTATTAGAGCGCCCTTATGTGTGGGACGGACTAAAGCGCGCCCTGCGTTCACGCAAACTGGATTTAAGCTCACTCGAACGGGAAGTGTCTCTATCGGGTACGATTTCCTTGGCGCCCGAGCCTATCCCCTTAGATGTGAAAATTATTCTTTTTGGCGATCATGAAACCTATCAGCTGCTGCAGCACTATGATCCTGACTTTAGCGAGCTATTTCGCGTTACCGCCGATTTTGAAGATGTGATGGACAGAACCGCCGCCTCTGAGGCGCACTATGCCCGCTTTATTTCGAGCATAGTCCACGACAACAACATGCTGCACTGCGATCGCGCCGCAATAGCGCGCATCATCGAATACAGCTCGCGGGAAGCCGAAGATCAGCAAAAACTGTCGCTACACTCGGCCAATATTGCCAACCTACTGCGGGAATCAAACTACTGCGCTAAATCGGCAGGCAGTCAGCAAATTTTAGTGCCGCACGTTGAGCAAGCACTGCGAAATCAAGAACAAAGAGTCTCGCGTCTGCATGACAACATAATGCAGAGCTTTACCAACGACACCACCTTGATCAGCACTCAGGGCAAAGTGGTTGGGCAAATCAATGCCTTATCCGTCATTTCGACCTCAGATCATCAGTTTGGTATGCCCAATCGCATCACAGCAACCACAGCCTTTGGTAAAGGTGAAGTGATGGATATCGAACACAGAGTCAAACTAGGGGGGCGAATTCACTCTAAGGGCGTGTTGATCTTAACCGCTTATTTAGCCTCAGTGTTAGGTAAAACAGCGCAAATCCCGCTCACCACTTACCTCACCTTCGAGCAATCTTACAGCGGCGTGGACGGCGATAGCGCCTCAATGGCCGAATGTTGCGCCATTATCTCGGCCATTAGCGAGCAAGCACTAAGGCAAGATATTGCCATCACAGGTTCGATGAACCAGTTTGGTGAGGCTCAGCCCATTGGCGGTGTGAATGAGAAGATTGAAGGCTTCTTTGATGTCTGCAAAATTAAAGGCCGTACGTCAGATCAAGGGGTGATTATTCCTGCTTCGAACATGGCTAACCTTATGCTACGTAAAGACATTGTCGATGCAGTGGCGCAAGGTGAGTTCCACATTTGGGCCATTACCCATGTGACTCAAGCCATGGAGTTGCTGCTTGGTAAAACCGCAGGCAGTTTGTCGCAAACGGCCACGCCTAGCCAAGGACAATATTCTCCCGAGAGCATTTTCGGCATCGCCCAGCAAAAGCTCACCGCACTTAGATCTTTAGTTAAAGCGGATTAAATAAAAACGCGAGAAAGACAAACAAAAAGGGTTAGCCAATGCTAACCCTTTCTTTATTCAGCTATTAAGTGAAATTACACTAAGCTTGCTAGCATTTCGTCGCTGTAAGGTACAAGTTCAACGCCATCACGCACGCGAGCAACATAGTCAGGGTTAGCAATGAATGGACGACCGATAGCAATCAAATCGAACTTATTCGCTGCAATCGCTTCACTGGCAGTTTCAGCGCTGTAGCTTCCAACTCCCACTAAGGTTTTGCCATAGTGTGCGCGCACATAGCTTGAAGCTCTGCCGCCAAGATAGTCGAATTCCATACTGTCATCGAAAATCCCAATATGCACAAAGGCGATATCGCGTGACTCTAGTTCCGGCAAGAAGTAATCAAACACTTCGCGGTCACGGCTATCTGCCGCCATATTGAAATAAGCCCCAGGTGAAATCCGCAGACCAGTTCTGTCTTTGCCGATACGAGCCACAACAGCGTCGACAACTTCAAGCGCAAAGCGGGACATATTGGCAGGAGTGCCACCGTATTCATCGGTGCGGCGATTGCTGTCATGATGTAAGAAAGTATCAATTAAATAACCATTTGCACCGTGGATTTCAACGCCATCAAAGCCAGCTTCAATGGCATTTTCCGCCGCTTTGGCGTAATCACGCACTAGGCCTTGAATATCCTCGAGTGTGGCAGGTTTTGGCGTGACATAAGTTAGCTCACGCATTCTTGGCACGCTGCCTTCAATCTTCTGTGCTGATGCCGCAAGTACATCGCCACCACCGAAAAAGTGTGGATGAGCAACACGGCCCGTATGCCATAACTGCACAAAAATCTTACCGCCATTGGCATGTACTGCATCGGTCACTTTGCGCCAGCCAGCAATTTGCGCTTGAGTAAAAATACCTGGGGTATTTGGATAACCTTGGGCATCGGGACGAATAATGGTCGCCTCTGTGATGATCAAACCCGCTTCGGCGCGGCGTGCATAATAGGCAACCATATCATCGGTTGGCACTAAGTCGGCATCGGCCATACAACGGGTCAAAGGTGCCATTAAGAAACGATTGTTTAAGGTAATAGTGTCATTAAGCGAGTAGGTTTCGAACAGATTTGCCAAGGAATTTGGCGTGGTTTGTGTGGTCATTTTCTCAGTCCCATTCTTGAATATGCATTCAAGATATTATTATTTGAACGATCATTCAAGTTAATTTTTGAATGTGCGTTCAAAATTAGGTAGAATTCGGCCTAAGCGTTTCTATACAAGTGAATTAAATTCGATGCGTAATGCAGAGTTCGACCGAGAACAGGTACTTCGCGGCGCGATGGCCGCCTTCATGCACAAGGGTTACACCAAAACGAGCATGCAAGATCTAACTCAAGCCACGGGATTACATCCGGGGTCGATTTACTGCGCTTTTACCAATAAACGCGGATTACTAATCGCGGCCATTGAGCAATATCAACTCGACAGAAATGCGCAGTTCAACAGCATGTTCGCTAAAAGCGAAAATGTACTAACGAACTTAAAAACTTATTTAGATCATATTGTTGCCGAATGCCTAAGTTGTGATAGCGCCCAAGCTTGTTTATTGACGAAGGCATTAAATGAAGTGGCTGAGCAAGATGTTGAGATTAGAGATATCATCAATCAGTATCTGCAATCTTGGCAGCAAGCGCTAACGCAGCAATTTATCAGCGCAGCCGAGCAAGGACTGCTAGAAGGTCATCGCAGCGACGAGCAAAGAGCCCAATATTTTATGATGGGAATTTATGGTTTAAGAACCTTCGCTCACACCCATCCAAATGCCGAAACCCTACAGCATCTTGCCGATCGATTACTAACTGAAGTCTGCCATTAAAGGCGTTTTAATTTGTTCAATGGCGAATATCTGGGCGACTAAATCGATAGTGGCTAATGAATGCAGATGTATGGCTGGTAATCGCTCAGATATTGTTGAATGTCGAGTTATTGAGAGTCAAATTATTGGGTGTGATGCTATGGAAGGTGATGTTATTCAAGTCGATATAAGCGTCACTATCTCCTTGAATTCAAGCCGATAAAGGCAGTAAATACGTTCTGTACATTATTAAATAAGATTAAAAGAAGTATTGCAGAGAAAGTCGAGACGATAATTCAACAAGGCGATTATGCGTCCCAAAGGTGAGTATTTTTTGAAATATTAATCTATTGAATGTTAATTTTTTAATTATAACATTTTGAAATTATAAGCTAATTTCAACCTATATTAGCCTGAGCAAATACCCGCTCGCCCAATGAGTTCAGTATCTTACATTCACCTTCAAGTACGGCAATGATCGATTTTCCCTTACGAAAACTTGCCGGTATCATCACACGCCCCGCTTCACTCACAGGCAAATTAGCTAGCACAGAATTGTGCATAATTAAGCCTACGGGCGCGTCATAATATAAAACAGTAACAGTCGCTTGATTTGCTTGCATCACATTTAACTCACATTAAGCAGCGTCTGCTGCGTTATATTTACGTCGCAAGAGAGCTCCCTGTCCTCTACATCTTAAAATATCCCCGAAGATATTTTAACCATTTTTAAATCAACTAATTAAGGTCTTATTCAAATTTTATATTTTTATTATGGCGTACAGAACTGTATCAAACTGTGCACCTTGAGCTATTTAAGCACTTCAGCAAAAAGATGCCAATCTATTTCTATTATGTTAATCAATTACCCACCACGGATCACAAGTACAACACATGACAAGGTGCGTTTTTATGCATTTTTTAGAGTAAATAACCTAAATTTGATTATCTATTATTTACTTAGCCTTAAATCCCACCCTAAATCCGCCCCAATGTTTACCATTCACAAAAATGGGCACAGACAAGTCGTGCATCACTTCGCCCGTATCCCGTTTGTAGGTTTGCAGTAATACAGGTTCTGTATGGGCGCCGCAGCGGATCCCTGTCGGATCATTAAACAGGCGTTTGGTTCGATTATGCACCATATCGACTTCGACCTTGCCCGTCAGCGCTTGGCTAAAGCGTTTATTATGGGTCGGAAAATAACCTTTTTTATCAACGGCTCCCGCATAAATAATTTCGCTGTGTTTTGCCAGAATGGGTTCTTGAATCGTTGGAAAATGCTGATCGGTATAACGATCGAAAGCTGTGCTGTATTTCTGTGGCTGAGTATTGGCAATCGGTTGATATTTAGGATTAAACAAATCCGCCTCGCTAAAACTGCCACTGGCTAAACCTTGTGCCAACTTGTCACCACAGGCTTTAGCGGCCACATTGGCCAATTGCAAAACCTGTTGATCGAAGGTTTGTGTATCCCATTTAGACAGCGCTTTAAAAATGCCCTCGGTAGTCAAGGATAGAGTAAAGGCCTGCTCAGATACGCTATGACTCTGTTTACCCGTCGAATTTAACGAATCACGTATTTGAGTCACAGAGCGGCTAATGTCGTTAGTGGTGTTGTTATATTGTTTGAGGGAATCTTCCATATCACCTAACGCATGGGCCGATTGAGTCACAGAGGCCGAAATCTCAGTGAAGTGCGCGTCTAACTCGCCCATAGCCGCGACCACATCGGCGGTTTGCGTTACGACCCTTTCCATCAGCCCAGAGGTTTTATCGGTTTCGCTGCGGATTTCTAATAACATCTTGCCGATATCTTGGGTCGCACCTGCGGTTTTACCCGCAAGGCTGCGTACTTCGTCTGCGACGACCGCAAAACCTCGGCCCTGCTCTCCCGCACGAGCCGCTTCAATGGCCGCATTTAACGCCAACAAATTCGTTTGCTCGGCAACGGAGTTAATCACTTCGGTAATTTTTTGGATTTCTTCGGCTCGCGACTTAAGCGCCTGTACTTGCTCGGCGGCGGTATCAATATCCGTACTCAGCGAGCGAATTGCCGCCACACCTTTTTGAGCTTGGCTGCGCCCCTGCACGCTAACGCGCTCGGCCTCTTGTGCCTGACCTAAAATATCGGCGGCATTATCGCCAAGTTGGGCCGTGGTATGACTCAATTGCCCCGCAGCAACCGCAATGGCACTGGCATGCTCGCCATTTGATTCAATTGATTTATTGAGTAAATCAATAAAATGCGACACTTCAGCCGAACCGATAGCAATTTTACTGGTTTGCACACTGATATCATGGGCGGGAAGGCTTTGATCTTTTAATGCCTTAGCATTTGCCTCATCGGTGTCGAGCTTAGCCTTAGTTGCGCGCAAACACACCCACACCACTAAGCCAGAGGTGATTGCACCCAAGATCAGCGCCTGTACAATGCTCGGAAGATGCAGCCCCGCAAGCAATAAACTCCCCAGAGTGACCAGCGTGAAACTGATGAAAATTAAAACTTTGTGCTGTATTTCCATATACTTCCCGTAACTGAGCAAGGTAAAAATGAAAGGGAAATGCTAAGAGTCGAATCATTCGCCCTCGTTCAGCTGCAATCAATTACAGCTGACTAAGAAGGCCTAACTATGATAGCGCTCAAGATTTATAGTTTTAGTCTATTTCTCTGAATAAGCTAGATAATTTATCCAGCTAGATAAACAAAGTAGCAGTTAACTATCATCAACAGTCTCACGAGCGTATGGCATTAGACATTAGTATTAATTTCGCGTGATTTAGTCTTAGTCCATTCTCAAGATAACCTCGCCTGAAAAAGCCAACTTTGCCCTGAAATGCGTGCCCCGTCGCCTTCTCGGTAATAAATCCCACATGGACGACTGCACTTATGCCAAGAAAACTGCTAATATCGGCGCAATTTTTTTGAGCTAACGAGATCAAGATGGGCAGAGCATATCAAAACAAGAAAGAATCCATGGCGAAAACAGCCGGTCAAAAAACCCGCATTTATTCACGCTACGGTAAAGAGATTTACGTTGTCGCTAAACAAGGCGGCGTTGAGCCAGATGGAAACTTATCACTGCGTCGCTTGATTGAACGCGCTAAAAAAGACCAAGTGCCTGCGCATGTTATTGAACGCGCAATTGAAAAAGCCAAAGGCGGCGGCGGTGAAGATTACGATACCGCCCGTTATGAAGGTTTTGGTCCTGGCAACTGCATGGTCATTGTTGACTGCCTAACCGATAACGTAAAACGTACCTTCACCGAAGTGCGTCAAGCCTTCGTGAAAAACGATGCCAAACTCGGTGGCCCAGGTACAGTTGGCCACATGTTTGATCATCAAGCCGTGTTCGTGTTTGCCGGTGATGACGAAGATGCGATTTTAGAACTGCTGATGATGGCTGACGTTGATGTGAGCGATGTAGAGCTGGAAGATGGCTTAATCACAGTTTACGCGCCGCACACTGAATACTTTAAAGTTAAAACTGCACTGACCGAAGCAATGCCAGAAGTTAACTTCGAATTCGATAACATTACCTTCGTACCGCAGGACATGACTAAGGTTGAAGGTGAAGATGTGGCCATGTTTGAAAAGTTTATCGCCGCTTTAGAAGATTGTGACGACGTACAAAACGTCTATCACAATGCGGAAATTGAAGACTAAACACTGCTTTCGCCTGAAATAAAACGCAGCCCTTGGCTGCGTTTTTTGTTTATAGGTCATATATTAAGCGTTAATGAAACAACCGTGAAATCCTAACGGCAATACCCTGTCCATCTGAGCCGAAGCGATGGGGCCCGCACTGATGTCACTGGCACGAAACAAAGACAAACCAGACAGTGCATTGTGGTAATCGAGCCAAGTCATCAACAAATAGGCTTCATGCTGCTCAGTGGCGGGGATATAGAGCGGCTCTTCGGCAATCTTGCCTTTGCCAAGATAAAACGCGCTATAGCTCGCGTCGCCAAGTGTATCCACACCGTGCTTGCTGCTGTCTTTTGCATTATGAATACAATACAGAGTATTACTCAGTCCTGATTCAGATTCAGATTCAGATTCGGCTTCATAGTTAAAGTTAGAACCAGAACTAGCAGCAGAATCTGATCTTGCTCCAACGCCAAATAACGGGACAAATTCCGAAGCCACGCCCGTTTTCTCTGCAAGCTTTTCGGCATTGCTCGTTTGCTGTGCAGACTCTTTGTTACTCATAGTGTGCTGCGCAAACTGGGGAAACTCCATCATCACGCCGCTGCGGTTAATTCGTGCAGAGGAAGATAATGTCCCCGCAAACTGCTTTTTGCTAGCTGCTGTTAGTGGTGCTGTGAGCGGTACTGTAATTGTCACTAACTCGGCATGGGGTGTTTTTGTTTTACGGGCGCCCGTCAGTAACCCCTTCATCCCTTGAGTTAAAATTGCCGAATTAGGATAGAGGCAAAGCTGGACTGACAGTTCGCCATTCTTCTCAATGGCTTGACCAAAGTGAAACACAAATCCTGCGGGCAGTTGGTGTAACTGGCGCGCTTTAAAGTCGGCTTTGTCGATAACCAGTAATTGCGATGGCAATTCGGGTCGCCATTTAAAAGCATCGATATAAGTTTCGCCCTCTTCATACACGCAGGATGAAATATAAAACACTAGCTTATTCTCACTCTGCGCAAAGGCATGTAAATAACTCGCCTGTTGTAATTCAATCACTTCCATTCTGGCAATGCTGTCATCGGCTGCCACTTGATACACAAGTAATTGCTTCTCGCCGCCGACATACCAGACGCCAAAATTCCACAGTCCACCTTGTCCATCATCGAGTGGATGGGCGGAAAAGGGTAGGCCCTTAAACTTGTCGCCAAAGCTTTTAACACCGAGCGTAGTTAAGGTCTGCGCATCGAGTCGATAGGGTGAACCCGCTTCCCACAAAGCGAGCAACTCGCCGTGGCGCGGTAATAAACTGGTGTTAGCCACATTCAAGTCATCGTTATTGCGAATGGGTAAAGCATTGGGGATCACTGTGCCTGCGGTGGTGTACTTAAACGCGCCAGCGGCCTCCTCCACTTTAAACTTCTTTGTTTGGATAAACTTAGCCTGATGCTGAACTTGCCCATTGGCCATACTAAACTGCTGCACCATGCCATCGCCATCGAACCAATGTTGATATGCCTTACCTGCCCGAGACATTTTCGCTGGCCCATTACGATATAGATTGCCGCTCAATTGCGCTGGCCATTCGCCCGAAACCTGCATAGTGAGCGGCTGATAGTCGCCTTCAGCCCCATTAAAACCTATGGCCCATGGCTCACGGGCGACCGCTTGTGCGTTATCCAGCGCCAGTAATTTATCCACTGAACTCGCCCAAACAGCGGTCGTCATTAGGGCGGCTGAGCCTGCTAGAAATTGACGTCTATCCATGGTGCAGCCCTCCCTTAGCGAATATGTATCGTGATTTGCGCATCGGCTTGCAAACTAAAGCTGGCGTCTTTAAAGCTCGCAGGTCCAAAACTGCCAGCGTTATTGCTAAAACCATAGCCTTCACTCGGCACACCTAACATATTGGTATCTAAGCTGTGATTACCGTTTTCATCGTGAAAGACCTTGACCGCATATTGACCATCGGCTAGATCGCTAAATACCAGCTTATGCTCTGTCTTAGTGACGGGCTTTATCATAGAAGCGCTAGGATTGTGGCCTGCGGCGTAATCCTCGGCATTGGCATAAAGCTCAACCATTAAGGCGCCGGTTTGTACTTGAATATTATCGATATCCACAGTCAGGGTATGCGCCTGGATCTCTGCGGACATGGTTCCTGCCGATACACTTCCTGCCGACAAGAGCAAGCAAGCTAAGCCTGCGCCCCAAATCGCTGATAACGTCCTTTTGGTCATATTTGCTCGGCGAATCTGAGTTGTTGTCATCGTTAAGTTCACGTGTTTCATGTCTTACTCCTGTTATTTGCGCTGATAAGTAACTGCGATGGAGTTAGCTTAAAAAATCACAGGACTAAAAACAGGTGCCAAAAGTCATGAAACAAGAATTTAACAAGATGACTTTTGGCATAGTGACATCTGGCACTGATACCTTAGAATGGTCGGCAGAATTGGATTAAGGAATCGTCATTCGTGCTAGAAAATCGATTAGAAAAAGAAGAGAACATGTTAATTGCCGCAGGAGTGCTCACTTGGGCATTAGTGGCTTGGGTTGGGATAAACCAAGCCGCATTACATACATGGCAAGGCATGCTCAATGCCACGCTTTATGGGCTGTATTTAGTGCAATTTATACTGATAGCTACCGATAAAGTTGCGCATAACAATATTCTGTTTCGTCGCCTTGCCACACTAGCAATGCCGTTGATCGTGTTGAGCTTATTGCTCACGGTAAACCATGCATTGCTGCCGATCCTCTTCGTTATTTGGGCATCACTATTGCCTGAGTTTTTTAATCGCCGCCAAGCCATTTCGCAGTTACTGTTAGCCAACATGGTTTATTACGTGCTGCTGCAATGGCATTTGCATGAACAAAGCAATATGTTCAATATTTTGATCTATCTTGGCTTTCAATTCTTTGCCTACAGCAGCAGCCAAGCAAGGCTTTCCGAGCGTAAATCACGCTTGATACAAGAACAGCTAAACCAACAGCTTATCGCCACCCGAGCCTTACTTAGTCAAGCCAGCGAACAGCAAGAAAGATTGCGGATCTCCCGCGATTTGCACGACATTCTCGGCCACCAGCTCACAGCACTCTCTCTGCAATTAGAAGTACTGAGCCATAAAGCACCCGAAGACCTCAAACCTCAAGTTAACCAAAGTAAATCCTTAGCCAAAGAGTTACTTGAAAGTATTCGAGCCGTCGTCAGGGCTCAAAGAGTGCAAGTGGGATTGGATTTAGTCCCACCTTTAGAGGCGCTGATGACCCGCTTACCCAGCGTCAATCTTACCTGCAAGACGATGAAACCACTGCAATCAGCCGAACTGACTCAAGCCCTGCTATTAGTCCTGCAAGAAGGCATCAGCAACGCCGTGCGCCACGGCAAGGCGAATCAACTGCAACTGAGCATGGAAGACTCCCAAAACGCACTGGTATTGCAACTGAGCGACAACGGCGTGGGGCTAACACGGGGAGCCGCGCGAAACGCATCTGCTAAAAGCGGCACAGGGCTTAGCGGCATGCAGGAAAGACTGCAGCCCTTTAATGGCAAGGTACAGCTAAGGGCGAATGACTCGGCGCCCGGCTGCCAACTCACCCTCACCCTCCCAGCACTCGCTTAACTTTTTATTGAAAACTCTTTGGAATCGCTATGGATACGCAAAACAACATCATCAGTGTCGGCTTAGTAGAAGATCAACAATTGGTTCGCCAAGGTATCGCTAGCCTGCTCGCCATTTCCGACAACATTCGCGTGTTATGGCAGGCCGAAGACGGCCAAGATGCACTCAGCCAACTCGCCAATAATCCTGTCGATGTGCTGCTCAGTGATATTCGCATGCCAAATCTTGATGGCATCGCCATGCTCAAACAGATACGTCAGAGTGCCAATCGCTTACCTGTCATCATGTTAACCACCTTCGACGACAGTGAGTTATTCCTCAATAGTTTACAGGCGGGAGCAAACGGCTTTTTACTCAAGGACGTGTCACTCGACAAGTTACTGCACGCCATCGAAACCGTCGCCAAAGGCGGCTACTTGATAGAGCCTTCGGTACTCAAACAGATGAGTGAGCCTAAACCTGCACCTAGCGTTGGGGTAACTAGAAATGAATTATTGTCGGAACGGGAGCGGGAAATCCTCAGTTTTATGGCGGGCGGATTCTCCAACAAGGAAATCGCCAATGCGGTATTTTTAGCCGAGGGCACAGTGAAAAATCATGTCTCTAACATACTCACTAAACTCGATTGCCGAGACCGCACCCAAGCTGTACTCAAGGGCTTACAACTGGCATTGATCTAACCCAATAGCATTCAGAGTGACGACAGCAAAGCCCGTGCTCAACGGCCGCAATCAATCTTACCCAAACTGCATGAATTCATAGGAAAGGAACACTAATGCAAAATCTTACTAATGCCATCGGCACGATAGTCAGCCACACGCCAATGTGGGTCTTTGCTTTACTCGCAGGACTGATTTATTTAGGGCTGAGCCAGACAAAGAATCGTCAACTCAGCTTAGGCCGCATATTACTGATGCCAGCAGTGATGACGATATGGTCTGTGATATCACTCAATTCGAGCCTACATAGCCCATTAGCGCTTATGCTATGGGGAGTCAGTTTACTACTGACGGTGGGTTTAGCTTGGTCTCTGCTGCCTAAAACGCCTGTCAGTTACCAAGCGGGTCTGTACCATATCAAAGGCAGTTGGCTGCCGCTGCTGCTGATTTTAGGGATTTTTATCATTAAATATGCCGTGGCTTACACACTCGCGACACAGGCAAATATCTTAGAAAACCACCTTTTCATCGCCATCACTAGCGCTACCTATGGCCTGCTCAGTGGCATCTTTATCCTAAGGGCTGTTCGCATACTCACTGGCGCGCATCATGCTCAAATTAACGGCTATTCGGCGCACTAGTGCGCTAACACTTACTCAAATTGCAGCCAACAAAAAGGGCCAGTTAAGGCCCTTTTTGTACTCATCTAAGGCGATGAGTAATGGCTAAAACCTAACGAAGCTCCATCTCTTGGATAATCTCATGGGCAATGGCTGGCGTTGTGCAGCTCGGGGTTTCATGTAAATCTGCTTTTAGCTGACCTTTACGGTGCTTAAGTGCTGCATCTAATTTTTTCGATGCGGCCTTGATAGCTGGGTACATAACCTCATCGGTACCCGAAGCGGAAATGCGGCTGCCTTCATAATTGGTACGAAGTTCAACCTGATACTCGCCATGCTCTTTCGCAATAATGATGTCCAGCGCGATCAGAGAGGGGAAATGGGTGGCGATTTTTGCAAACTTTTCGTTAACATGTTCTCTAATAGAATCAGTAACATCGACGTGGTGACCAGAAATATTTATTTTCATAGGTTGTCCCTTTTAATGTCATTACTTTTATTTTCGCTTCACTAATAGAGCTTGGGGCATGCAGGATAAAACACAAGGGGAATTGGCAAATATTTCGATCAACTCAGGTATTAGCATCTCCTAAATGTGACCGCCATCAAGAAGTTGAAAATAAAACCGCCAGAAAAATGCGATTAAGTGATTGATTTATAAACAGGCATTAATAATAAATCAATCACAAAATCCAATACGACATAAGGTAAATACGCTTAATATTTACGTTGCACGCTCTGCTGCCAAAACTGCTGGGACAGATGATGCGTTTTGGTCGATAAACGCGACACTTGATCGCCCCGCGCCGCCGCATCGAGCGTCTGCTCTAAACTCTGTTGAGCCAAATCGCTGATCACATGGATGGCACGGCTAATTTCAGCGGCCACAGAAGTCTGCTGGGTCATCGCCGCGGCATTATCATCACTTAAGGAGTTAATCCTTGTTATGGATGAAAGCAGCTCGCCAAAAGCGACACTGGCTTCCTGCGCTAAGCCTACCGAACGTTTAACCTGCTCTTGTCCCGCCACCATAGTCGAAGTCGCCCTTTGGGTGCTTTCCCTAAAACGGCTAACGATTAACTCGATTTGCGAGGTGGATTGGCTAGTACGACTCGATAACTGTCTGACCTCATCGGCCACCACGGCAAAACCGCGACCACTATCCCCTGCCCGCGCCGCTTCTATAGCCGCATTTAAAGCCAGCAAGTTGGTTTGGTCAGCGATGGCACGTATCACTTCAAGCACTTGATGAATTGCACGGCTATCTTCTTCAATCGTTTGAACCACATCGGAAAAGTGGCTCACTTGCACACTCAACTGATGTATCGCCTCTATCACTGTTTCTAAACGTGAATGACCGCGTTGCGCCGCCTCATGGCTCGACACCATTTCAGAAGCAGTACGATGAATGTTGCCCGTCACTTCGGCAAAACTGGCGCTCATCTGCTCCATCGCCGTTGCAGCCTGCGTTGTTTGTTCGCTCTGACTATCGGCATGTTCCCAAGTGTTGGTAATGGTTTGTTTAAGGCTGACACTCTGAGATTGGATTTCACTGGCCGAATCCGCCATACGGCCGACAACGCCACCAATTTCGGTGATCAAAAAGCGCAGGGCGAGGTCCAATTTACCAATCTCATCTTGGCGGCCGGTATACACGCCCGTCGCCACAGGATCGTCAATAATGTTTGTTGCCATAGACACGAGCTTTTGCAGCGGCTGCATCAGGAAATACCATGCTAGACACGCTACCGTCATCCCCGCAATCGCAGCAACAATGGGAGAATAACTGGCAATCATTGCCGTAGTCATAATCGACATCAGCATGGCCAGCAGTATCTTGCCACTGAAACCTAACCTGTCTTTGCGCAATACCTTAGGTTGCTTACCCTGATTAATATCGCTGTAAATACTCTCGGCGGCTTTGATCTGCTCTGGAGTGGCTTGGCGGCGAACAGATTGATATTCGTGAATTTTACCGTCTTCATACACAGGGGCGACATAGGCATTTACCCAGTAATAACCGCCATTTTTAGTGCGATTTTTAACGATCCCCATCCAAGGTTTACCCTGCTTAATTCGCTCCCAAAGGATCTTAAACGCAGCCGCTGGCATATCTTGATGACGCACTATGTTATGGGGATTCCCTTGCAACTCAGCAGCGCTAAACTCGCTGATCTGCGAAAAAGTCTGATTCACATATTTGATGTTTCCCTTCAAATCCGTCGTGGATAGTAAAATCGCATTATCTGACAGGTGTGTTTCACCATTCTTAGAATTTTTATGCATAGGGTTATCAGGCTAGGTCTCGGTAAAAAAGATAACGAGCATTCTGCCAAAACCTCAGTACATCAAAATTGATAAAGCTCACATTGGCAGCATAAAAATTAACCTAACGCTAAACAAGCAGTAACCACTAGACACACCTAAGCAAATAAAAACAAACAATTGTGACAAAGCCAGCAAGTCAGAAAATCCATATCTTGTTTCGCTCACAGTTTTAAGCCTTGCCTCTGTATCGGCTAAATATTTGTAACCCTCCAGTTCAGGGGAATAAAAAAAACACCTTAAGTTCGCACTTAAGGTGGTTTTAAATTCACAGCGAATCCATGGTGAGTTAACCGCGGCTCGCTGCGTTAGCCTAATTAACTTGAGTCACAGTTAAGGTTGGCGATTTAGGATCGGGGCCCGTCACAGTAAAGCGATAAGTTGCATCCACTGGCGCATTAAAATGCATATTTGCCCCCTTTGAAGCCAAGACTTTTAACCCATCAAGCGTCACAGCCTCATCCCCCACCACAGCACCAAAATCGACACTAGACCAATCTGATGAAGCAATTTTGAACTCGTTATCACCTGCGATTAACGCGATATCGACACTGTAAACCGAAGCGCCTTGATAGGCTAACGTGTCCACTGTGCCCCAGCCATTCATGCCGCCACGAATGTAAACCGTGTTCGCACCAAACATCGCCGTTTTATACACGCTGAGTTTAGGTTCATTACGATTTGACGCATCAAACACAAAGCTGTAGGTATCATCGCTGTCGAAGGTGATGCTCATATTGCCGCCTTTGACCGCCAGCAATTTCTCTTGATTGAGCACGACGACACCATCGGCCTCACCGGTACCATAATCTACGGTAGACCAATCACTGGACGCGAGTTTAAAGCCTTTAGTACCTGCCGTGATGGCGAGATCAACGCGATATATCCCACCGCCCATATACTTGACTTCGTTATCAGTCCCCCAACCATTCATATCACCACGCAGATACACTGGCGTTCCTACAAATGGCTCTTCGTTATAAACGCTTAATACGGGATGGTCCTTATCCGATGCATCAAGGGAGAACACATAGGTTGCCGTTATCCCCGCGGAAAAATGCAAATTCCCGCCCTTCGCTGCTAGCGCTTCGGCCACGCCTTCATCAACTTGCGCGACATCAGCACTTATGGCACCAAAATCAACGGTATTCCAGTCTGCCGAGGCAATTTTGAAATCATAGTCACCGGCATTCAGTTTGATGGCAATACGGTATTCGCCAGCGCCGACGTAGGCGAATTTATCGACCTCACCCCAGCCATTCATGCCGCCACGGACAAATACATCGGTACTGCCATAGGGCACAACATCGGGTGCACCAACGGTGGCATTTGCCGAGAGACCCACGCCCTGCGCACCGCTTTGTTTTTTAACAAACACAGCCGTGCTGTAGGCCGGAACCGTAAATGTGCCTTCATTCGCACCCTCACTAAAGCTTGCGCCGCGGATTTTGGCATCAACAGAGTTTGCTTGTACTTCGTGTAAGCTAAAGCCTGCTGCAGTCGGCACTGTGTGAGACTGTTCAGCTGCGCTGCCGTTGATCATCACGACGATGGCATCGACTGCCGGGTCGAGATCGCTAAGACCAACGCCGTCGTCCAGACTCATTACGATGACACCCTGTTGCTGACGCTTACCGACGTTATGGAATCCCACACGCTCAATAATGGTCTGCTCATCGGTCAGGCGGAATAATGGGCTCTGATGGCGGATACGTAAAAACTCGTTAAATACCCCCGAGGCCAATTCGATATCCGACATGGAAGCCGCCGCATTTGGGTTAGCAGAAATACCCGAAATCTGCGTCCATTTGCTGCTGTTATCCTGCGCGAGTGGTAAACCTACATTCCAGTTATTGGTGTTGTAGGTAAAGTCGACATAGTTAAACCAGTCACCCGAGTCATAACTGTTTCTGTCCATCGATTTTGAGCGCAGTAAATCACCGCCCATTTGCAGGAACGGCACCCCTTGGCTCAAGAGTGGAATACTGGCGGCCATGTTTTGGACTCGCACACGATTTTCAATACTCAAACCAATGGCATGTTTATATTGCAGGATATCCCACAGGGTTTCGTTATCGTGCTTAGAAACATAGTTAATACTGTCGGCAGGATCGAGAGCGTAAGCACTCGGTTGTGAGTTCCAGCTAAAGCTACTGCCCTTAGCCGAATTGCCATTAAAGTCTTTGAGTACATAGTTTTGTAAGTTACCCGCCAATGATAAGCGTAGGGTATCTTGATCCCGCAGGTAGTCATCCTTTGCTTCAGTCGCAAACAATGCGCCACCACGCACCGCCTCGCGTATTCTGTCATTAAAGGTGCCCACTTCGGAGCCTGCCATATTGGCTTGTGTTGCCTGTTCGAATAAACGATTATCGGCAACTTCACCAAAGTTCCATCCTTCACCGTAGAAGTAAGTGTCTGGATCGACGGCCTGAACAGCGGTTCTCGCATCGAGAATACCTTGCTTAGGCATGTGCCCCATCACATCAAAACGGAAGCCGTCATAGCCATATTCTTTGGCAAGCAAAACTAAAGAATCAGTGACGAGTTTGCCCATCATTCGATGTTCAGTGGCGGTATTTTCACAACAGGTTGACTGTTCCATCGCGCCAGATACAGGGTCATATCTGTGGTAATAACCAGGAACGACCTTATCAAGCACAGCGTTAGCATTCACGCCAGAAGCGCTCGTGTGGTTATACACAACATCCAATACGACTCTGAGGCCAATATTATGCAAGGCTTGGTTCATTTCGCGCAGTTCAAGCACTCGCGCCGTACCATCAGCCACTGTGGCATAACTGCCTTCAGGTGCAAAAAAATGCTGCGGATCGTAACCCCAGTTAAAGCCATCTAAACCACGCATAGCATCCACTAATGCCTGCGCATCACTTGAGCCGGGTAAGCTATTCGCCAGAATACTCTCTATAGTTGCTGACTTGTTTTGGGTTTTACAAGCATCGGCCGCATCATTGATTTTGCTGCATAACTTGGCCAATGTGTCGGTCATTTCGATGCGTTCACTGGCATTTTCATTGACTGTTGCCATATCGGTGGCGGGCAACACATGGAAATGAGTTAAGCCATTATCAACCAGCTTTTTAAGATGTTCGACTGGCGCAGAGCCTTGCTCGGTAAAGGCCAAATATTTACCACGATGGGCGGCACTTGTACTCTGATCTCGAATACTAAAGTCTCGAATATGCCCCTCGTAGATCACCGCATCTTCTGGGTGAGCAATCGCAGCAACGGTTTGGTTATCCCAGCCGTCAGGTTTAAGGTCCGCATCATCCAAATTAATGAACTGGCTGAAACGACCGTTACTCGACACATTTAAAGAATAAGGGTCAGTGCTTTCTAACGACTCAAGTTTTTTAGTCGTTGGATGGTACACATTGAGCACATAACGATAATAGAGGCGATTAAGGCTAGCATCACCGCGATAGGACCAGATACCAGTGAGGCTATCTAAGGTCATATTCTCAGTGCTTTTAAGTGTTTTATTGGCATCATAGACTTTCAGTTTTACGTCTTGGGCCGTCGGTGCCCACACTGAAGCAATAATGTTCGCCCCATCGTAAACCACACCGAGCGTAGCCTCATCAGCATCTTGGTCGCCCTGTGTGTAAAGATCATCAAGCACCTTAGCCGCTTGCACATAGGTTGCGCCAACAGGTTTGTCATCGGCATCGTAAGCGACTAATACTAATTGATCTTTTGCAATGGCTTTGGCTTCATCCGCAGTAAAATTAGCAGTATAAGCAGGCCAATCTGCCAGCACTGGCGATAACGCTTTTTGTGCATCGCTTAAGGTCGCGGGCGTTAAGGTCACTTGAGTGCCACTGATCACATTATTATCATCGGCGGCGATATCAGCCTTAGCTGAATAATGCAATTTCACGCTTGTCACCCCCTGTGGATCTTGATTCCACACAAAGGTATTGCGATCTAACCAGTGGGCACTCATACCTGAAATAGAGAAACCTGTCTCTAGAATCGGATACTCATACACATCCGACTCACCGTGAATGGTGAAATTCACGCGAACATAGGTCGCATCGTCCTGTACCAGGGACATGGTTAAGTTGTTTTTACCTAAGGCTTTACCCGCATCATCCGTACCGGCATGCACAATAAAGTTGCCGCAGGCACCATAACCTTCCTTCAGATTAAGGATCCAATAGGCGCCATAATTAGGGTCAATACCATCGAAGGGATGGCCGTTGCTCCAGTCGCTGGTATCAAAAGGAGCGGCATAGGCATCACACTTTTCATCGTTCCAAGTATGTAATTTGTACTTAGGATATTCAGCGTTACTCGCCGTATTGTTTTTATCTTTAATGCGATTGTAGTAAAGCACTGCTTGATTGGCTTGCGGGAATACGCTTGGCACGGGTAACGAGGGATCTAAACCGTTTATACAACTCTCGTTTTTAGGATCAGGGAATTTAGGCGCCTTACAACTGATAGGCGTTGGTGCAACGCAGCTTGTGCCCGTGGCATCGGGCACCATAGGCACATCGCAAGTTAATAGCACTTTACCCGGTTCAGATGAATCACTGCCGCCACAGGCCGAGAGTAAGGTCATACTCAGAGCTAAGGCCGACAGTTTAATAAGATTAGAGATACTCAACATGAGTGGTTTCTCCCAATTTGCGAATTAAGACGCCGTGAAGCTAAATGGCGCAACATGTAATGGATTTAGGCTCTGTGCGTTTAAGCACACTAACTGATGCAATGGATTACATGGCATAGGTGAACCCCAAGAAAAATTCGCGGCCAAAGTACTGTAAGGTGCCGGTTTTCTGCTCGGTGCCAAAGTAACTCTTAGTCGGTTCATCTGTGAGGTTATTGACTTGGAACAGTACGTTTAAACCGTCCGTTACTTGGTAGGAGGCTTGATAGTCCATCACGGTTTCGGAATCGAAGTTCACCACTTGATCGTTAATAGCCACCTGTTCAGAGACAAAAGCATCACGGTAACGAGCGCTGATACGGGTTTCAAAGCCCTCATAGCCATAAAACAAGGTGGCACTGAACACATTATTCGATAACCCAGGTAAAGATTGAGTCGCACTATCACCGCCTAGGCTGGTAATGGACTGCACCTCACTCTCGGTATAAGAATAACTGGCATTAAAACCTAAACCGGAAAATAAATCGGGCAAGGAAGCAAACACTTGGGTATAAGCCAACTCTAAACCGCGAATGTATCCACCCTCAGCATTATTCATTGCAGTAGTGTAAGTGCCATTACTTGTTGAGGTTTGCACCCCAGTAACAGGATCGACGATGTAATCCGGCACGTTGAAGCCATTCCCCTTAAAATCGAAATTGGTGATAGCCACAGTATCAATAAAAGAATCAATATTTTTGTAGAATAGCGCTGCGACAAAGGCGCCTTCATCAAAGTATTTCTCGTAGGAAATATCATATTGATCCGCATAGAAAGGTTTTAAATAAGGGTTATTAGTACTGGAACCATTGATGACCCCATCGCTATTAGCCGTGGCGCTCGCATCTCCCGCCAAGCGGTTAATGGGCGGACGCGACATTACTTTAGCGGCAGCTAAACGGATTTGAGAATCTTCAGTGATCTTAAAACTAAGGTTAAGGGACGGTAGATAATCAACATAATCTATCCCTTTAATTTTAGGTGCATAGTAGTTATTTACTATGCCTAAATCATCGACAATGTACTGAGCGCCAAGCTCGGGATGTGCACCGACATTCTCTAAGACAGTTGCAGATTGGTCTGTTTCAACACGGCGTAAACCGAGATTTCCTGTGACTGGAATACCACCAATCTCGGTATCAAAATTAACCATGGCATAAGCCGCAAACACCTTTTCGAACACCTCCCCACTTTGCAATACGGTCCAAGAATAGTTAGTGGTATAGCCCTTAGCATCGAGGACACCATCGGCATTACCCCAGGTTTGTACTGGCTGTGGGATACCCTCAGGAAACCAAGCCGCTAGCGCAGCGTCGAGATCAATGGCGAGATAAGAGGGAAAATAACTGAACTCACCCTGCCAATCGACGACCGAAGCCATATCAGACGTCAGCTTGAGTGGTGGCTCAGCGCTAGAGAAAGCGCCATCATTGCCATATTCAAATACCGAGCGGCGATTGGAGTAATTGCGGTCCGAGTAACGTACACCAAACTCCACTGAGCTAATGTAATCATTCTCAAGGTCGTATTTAAAATCAAGGCGATAAGCCTTTACTGCATCTTCATTCTCATAGGGATAGATACCGTACTTACTCACCATTACTCGATCCAGATCGGTGAAAGCATCGGCTTGATTAAAGCCCACATCGGGCAGATTAAGCCCGTTAAGTTGATAACTAATCGAGACATTATCATCGAAAACTGGGGTGTCGGCATTAGCATCAACGGCAACGTTCGCCCATAGCAGGCCATTCCTGAAGTTGCTTTTGGCTGAGGAGTAGGAAATATCGGCGGCGATATTCAGTCTGTCTGTCACTTGCCAGTCAGCATTTAAACCAAAGCTATTCACTTCATCAAAATCTTGATTATCATCGTTGACAGTCTCAACTCGGGTATAGCTCTTTGAGGTGCGATTAAAGGTTCCGCCAATAACAGAATTGCCATCGAGTACAGGGTTGGCAATTGCAGCGCCTGAACCACCAAACTTAACCCTGAATCCTCGGGCAAACGATTCGCTATCGAAACGTGATAAAAATGCATCGGCCTTGAGCTTAAAATTATCCCTAGGCGCCCACTCAATCGCGCCCATATAACCGTTACGAATTTCAACGCCACCAAGGTGCTGTAGCTCAAAACCCTCGCTGATGTACTCATTCGCAGGGGCATCAATTGGACCGTTGGTATCATTAGCCAGTCCATCAACTTCTTTGCTGTCGTTATAAGCCAAACCGATAAATTGGGTCGCAACACTGGGTTGTTTTAGACGGGCATAACCTAACGCCACGCCTAAGGTATCGTCGAAGAACTTACCCTGATAAGACATACTCAATCTGTGGCCATACTCGTCAGCACCATACACTTCACTAGCTCTGTCGTTGTACATACCACGGGCATTGACCAGAAAACTATGGTCTTTATCGGATTGCAGTGGGCTGACTGTTTGCAGTTCAACTGTGCCTGCAACGCCCCCTTCAATGAGTGAGGCTTTAGGGGATTTGTACACAGCGGCGGATGAAATCAGTTCAGACGGGTATTGATCGAACTCGATACTGCGAGTACCACTCGTCGATACCTGTTCACGGCCATTTAAGGTTGAAAAAACAAAACCGCCAGACATACCACGAATGTTAATTTCCGCCGCTTGTCCACCGGTACGTACCGCTGAAATACCGGGTAAGCGGGTCAGCGCATCCGCCATTGATACATCGGGTAAGGCGCCAAGATCATCTGCCGATAATTGCTCTGAAACTGTGTCGCCGTAACGCTTAGCATCGAGGGAATCAATCAGACTTTTGCTGTAACCTTTAACCTCAATACGTTCGATATTTGCCGCTTCATCGCTGGCTTTTTTGTTGGTTTCGACACTCTTGGTATTCGTGTTGGTATCGTTTTTTATATTGTCGTCTTGAGCTTGTTTGGCCTCCTGTTGAGTTGGCGTAGTCTCTGCTGCAAAGGCTAACTGCGGTGTATACACCACACTAAAGCCTGCTGTCGCGAGAGCCATGGTCAAGACGCTGAGTTTACAATGACGCATTTGGCATTCCCCTATGTCATAACGACTTGTTTTAACCCGATGTTCTATTCACCACATCAATCCAAGAAACATAGGGCAATCAAAGTGTCATACTAACGGTGTAGCGTTTTTCGCCTCAATGGGATGCATACGTATTCATAACTTATCATTCACAATATATTAACCATAAATTTTTAGCCTTTGATTTAAAAGATTTATATTCAAAGCTAAAAAAATACAAAAACACAACCTAGTAACAATCTGCACCTCCGTTAGTCCAAGATCACATATTTACATTCAAATCTAAATGATATCGTTTATCATTTGAATTAACTAAGTTATACTTCTCGCGGTTAGCTATCCCCTGTTAATAGAAATGCATTCACCGTTAAGCCGAGTCTTCTGCCGTTAAACCAGAAAGCTCAAGCACACTTTGCAGAATTAACCGTAACGGATAGCCATAACGGACCCATATTGGCTCGAAATGAGAAGTGGCACTTATGTCTAATACACCCGCGTTTGAAACGTCAACGCAATCATCTGCAGTGCAAACGCGCTCTTTCTCACTGATTTCACGGGGGATTGTGCAAATTGCGCGATGGTTTAAGCAAGAGCAATCGCAGTTTGCCTTCAAAGTCTTTGCCCGCGCGAGCGCCGCACTGCTGGCGGGTTATATTGCGGCAGCTACCTTGGCTTGCCTGCTGACAGTCGTGCTACCAATGCCCCGCTTCGAAAGCACAATAACGGCCAATATGTTGGCTTTTCTGTTTTATGCCATCGCCATTATTTACGCCTTTTGTGTACGTAAAACCTGGCATGCATGGCGAGATCTAGGCCTAGTGAGTTTGTTATGTTTTGGTTTGCTTCAGGTGTGTGGACAGTAAGATGAAAGAGACATTTTTTAGAACCTTATCTTGGCTACATACTTGGGCAGGCTTGCTCGTGTGCTGGGTGTTATTGTTGATCTTTTTTGCGGGTAGCTTGAGCTATTTCCGCCATGAAATCAGCCTTTGGAACGAACCCGAATTACACCAAGGGGTTTATCAAGACTATCAAGCCGATACGCTCGCAAATCAGCTGGATAAAGGCCAAGATTATATCGCAGCGCATTCGCCCGAATCGGCGCAGCGCTGGATGATAGGTTTTCCGACCGAACGTAAGCCCTTTCAAAGTGTGAGTTGGCAATTGCCACCAGAAAAAGGTCAACGTCGCGGCAAGACTGAAGAACATGTCGCCCTCGCCGATGGCAGCGGCATTATCTCAGAAGTGCGCGCAAGTCGCGGCGGCGATTTCTTCTATCGTCTGCATTTTGACTTGCATTATATGTCCGCAATTACGGCTCGATATATCGTCGGTGTTTGTACTATGTTTATGCTGATCGCCCTTATCAGCGGCATAGTGATCCACAAGCGGATCTTCAAGGATATGTTCAGCTTTAGACGCGACAAGGGCGCCCGCTCTTGGTTAGATGCGCACAATGTGAGCTCTGTCATCGCCCTGCCCTACCATCTGATGATCACTTATACCGGGCTTATCACCCTGATGTTGATCTATATTCCGTGGACGGTGGATACCGCCTATTCGGGTGACAACCAAGCCTTTTTAAAAGAACTTAATCCAGCCAGACAAACCGAGAAAGCCACGGGGATTAGCGCGCCACAGGTACAGTTGAGTCAATTACTGCCGCAGGTGCAAGCCGCTTGGGGCGATGCGCCAATTAAGCAAGTGATAGTGTCATACCCTAACGATCAAAATAGCCAAGTGACCTTTTACCAAAACACAGGTAAAGATGTGACCGATGAGGCCAACATTTTGATATTTAACGGGGTCAATGGTGAGCTTAAGTATGCCAGCCCGCATGAAGCCTCGGGAGCATCCGCTACTTACGACACTATGATGTCGCTACACACGGCGCGTTTTGCCGCCCCACTATTACGCATATTGTTCTTTTTCTGCGGCTTATTGGGTTGCGCTATGGTCGCAACAGGCACTTTGATGTGGGCCATTCGCCTACGTCAAAAACAACAGAAAGCCATAGATAAAGGCGAGAAACCAAGCTTAGGATTACGTCTCGTCGAAGGGTTAAACTTCATGTTTATCTTAGGATTACCCTTAGGCGCTGTGAGCTTCTTTTACGCAAATCGTCTGCTATCGACAAGTTTTGCAGGCCGCTCCGAATGGGAAGTTCACAGCTTCTTTATCGCGTTAGCGGCAATGGGAGTGTGGGCTTTCTTTGGCCGTTCACGTCGCCAGTGGCAAGCAGCATTGATAATCACAGGCAGTTTGTGCTGTGCACTGCCCGTGCTCAATGCCTTCACATCGCCGAGTAATCTCATCGATAATATCCAATCCCATCAATGGCCTTTAGTCGGATTTGACGTGCTCGCCATTCTACTTGGCGGCGCTATGCTATTTGCCAGCAAAAGATTAACTTTAATTGCTAAAGCCCCTGCCAAGCGCCCAGCAAGACCCGCATTCAATGCGCCGAATTCCAAGGCGAATAAAGCACGCCGCAGCGAGCCACAAACATCCCTAGCCAACGAACTTACCTCGTCGTCTTCATTGGAGGAAGCCAAATCATGATGCCAGAATTTATCCCTGTACTTGGGATCTTAGGCTTAAGTTATCTCTCACTGGCCCTATTCGCCTTAGCTAAGTTTGGGCATTTTAAGGATGTGTTTAACCGTCCACCAGCACAATGGCAGAGCCATTTGCTCACCTTGTTTGCTTGGTTATTACTGGCATTTAGCTTAAGTGCCTGCGCGAGCGATCAAGGCTGGGCCTACGGTAGCATTTTGTTTATGGGGATTATTTCCCTCGCGGCCATGCTGGTCATACTGACGTTAAGCTACAGTCCACGCCATTTACCGATTGGTATCGTGGCTGGCAGCGTACTCACAAGCAGTCTATTACTGAGCGCTGGGCTATAACTTCTCCGCACTAATCTATAACTTCCTGCCGCACTGGGCCACAGGTCATGGCTAAGTGCGCACCGCTAGGCTATAGTGCCCTGATGTCCTTCAGATAGGAGAAAATAATGGGCTTTAACTTAACGGTTAACTGGCAAACCTCGCCCGCCGAAGAAGGCGAATTTTGTCGAGACCACAGTATTACATTTGGCAGCGGCCAGACGATTCAAGCCTCGTCGGCACCGGAATATAAAGGCAATGGGCAGAATGTAAACCCAGAGGAAAGCCTGCTGGCGGCGTTATCCTCATGCCATATGTTAACCTTTCTCGCGATTGCACATCTTAAGCGCTTACCTGTGACGTCCTATGTGGACAATGCCACTGCAGAGCTGGGTAAAAACGAAGCGGGCAAGTTGGCCGTCACTAAGATGGTGCTGAATCCTAAGGTCATTTTCGTTGAAGGGGTTGAAGTCAGCCAAGAAACCCTTGAGAAAATTCACGAAAAAGCACATGTAAATTGCTTTATCGCCAATAGTTTAGCGACAGATATTCACATCAAGTTTTAAGATTTGTGCTGATGTCTACGGCCCGCTAATGGTTTTCCTAAGCGGGCTTTTTTATTGCCGCACCGCAGATCATTACCAGTCTGACTCATTGCCATCACCGAATCGCCGCCACACAGAGTCTTACCATCCGCATCCCCGAAACCTTTTCCATGGTTCAGCTCATGTCCAGCTTTTAAACCGTACGATGGCTAACTTAGTGCCAACTGCTGGAGTTAAACGATGCACATTCAACCACTGCGACATTCCCCCGTCTGTCAGCCCACAAAAAAATGTCTCCAACGCTGAATTTGCACAGGTTAACAATGCCGTTCAAACCAGCGCACCAGCGTCAACGGATACAATAACGCTTTCTCGCGATGCAAAACAATTGGCGGTGAATGCGCAAAAATCAGCTGAAAAACCGGCAGAAATGCCAGCACTGAGGGATAACATAGAAACCTTAGTCGAATTGAAACACGCGAAGATGAAATACCAAGTGATTGCCGACATGACCAATATAGCGACAGGAACAAGCCAAGGGATTTCGGCGCCAACGGCCTATTACCTAAGCCATAACGAAGACGCGAGAGCGATGACAGTTAATCACCTTGCCCAACAACAGCAAGTGAACACTATGCAGATCTACGCAGAAACGAGTAAGAATATTAATGAATGGGCATAAAAATGGGTGTTGTCTCGGGAACGAAGAGACAACACCCTAACTTTGTACGCGACTATGCTAACTGAGATACCTTAAATTTTAGTTAAATACTGAATTTAAATATCAATTACTTAGCTTTTATATCCTGTGCCATACCTTTTGCAGGCAGAGGTTGCGCTTTTAAAGCTGGAACGGGCTGCTTAACTAATTCATCCTTCAAATAGCTTATCGCTGTCTCAAGCTGCGCATCTTTACCGTTAAAGGTGGCGAAAGGTAAGTTATCGACTTCGATATCCGGCGTTACGCCATGCCCTTCAAGCACCCAGCGACCATCCATTGCATACTGTGGATACTCGGCCACCCGCGCCATACCTTTATCGGTCAGCGAATTTCGCCCAGATAACCACACGCCCGCCCCTGCCGTTTGTTTACCAATTAGCGGTGCAATACCCAGCGCTTTAATCCCAGCGGAGAAGGTTTCACCGTCGGAATAGGTCAGTTCATCGGTTAACACTACTAAATGGCCACGGAAGGTTTGCTGCATATTGGTGTTTGGTGTGCCATGAGTCGGTTGCCAAAACGCCCAAGCGCGGCGTAATAACTTCTCGATAATCCAACTGTCGATATTGCCGCCGCGATTACGGCGAACGTCGATAATCAAACCGTCTTTATCGTAATTGGTATAAAACTCACGGGCGAAACTTTCAATATCGCCACCGCCCATGGCATATAAGTGCAAATAACCAATCTTGCCCTTACTCGCATCCTCGACCACTGCCGCGTTATGGCTCACCCAATCTAAATAACGTAATTGGCCATCCACCATAGCGCTAACGGGCATAACAATGGTTTTATGGGTTTGGCTGCCACGCTTAAGTTGCAGCAATACTTGCTTGTCCTGTTGATTGCGCAATAAACGCGTGACATCAGCCACGTTCGCCACTGGCGTGCCATTGATAGCTAACAACACATCGCCTTCTTTGGCATCGACTTCGATACGATTTAACGGTGAAGCGTTAGCTGGCAACTCAGGATCGTTACTGTAAATATGCGCAATTTTAACGCCATCGGCAGTTTGCTGTAGGCGCGCACCTAGGCTAGCTGCTTTAGCCGCATCGGGATCTTTGGGTAAATCACCGCCGCGAACCTGTGAGTGCAAAGAATCCAATTCGCCCATCATTTGCATGAAGATATCGTTCAGTTCGTTACGGTCAGTCAGGCGGTCAAGCAAAGGTTGATACTTAGCTTTGGTCGCTTGCCAATCGAGACCGCGCATCTTCTTATCGAAGAAAGATTCTCTGTGCATCAACCAAGCATCTTCAAACATTTGTTGCCATTCAAGCTGGGGAGAAATCGCTAATTGCCATTGATCCGTTTGCACTTTGGCATTGTCGGTATCGCCTAGCTTATCACCACCATCAACAATCATTAGCGCCTTTTCATTGCTGAACTTACGCAGCATCAGCTTTTTGCCATCGGCAGAAACCGCATAATGGCCAATATCCTCGGCAAAAACCTCGGCTTTCGGACTCAATGGATCAAACTTGATGGTCATCAGACTCGGTTCAGCATCATCACCCATCGCTTGGTCGAGCACATAAAGCCTGCCATCGACGGCGCGCAGTTCACTGTAATTGCCTGAATCGATAGGCACTTGCCATAGACGCTGCGAAATACCAGGCCAATCGATTTTCACCGGATTCGGTTTATCATTAGCATCCGTTTTGTCAGCTTGGTTAACGCTGAGTTCATTGGGTTTACTAAAGGGGAATTTGGCATTGTTAACTAAGGCGATGGCAAAAATTTGGCTGCGTTTATCAAACACTGGGCCCATGTTTCTATCGCCCCAAGGTGAACTTGGCGTGGCGCTGAATTGGCGATTTGACAGGAAATATAACCACTGGCCGTCACTGCTAAAGGTCGGCGAATAGGATTCGTACTTATCGCTGGTGAGCGTCTCGGCCTTATTTTCATCCACAGAGTAAAGGACAATTTGCGGTCTTTGTTTACCAATTTCTGACTTAGTTAATGCAATAAAACGACTGTCACCGGACCAGCGAATATCAGCGTAAGGCCCAAGTCCTTCACCGTTAGTGATGATTTTTTGATTGGTATTTTTCTTTAAGTCGAGCAGCCAAACGTTGCCATCGTTATCGTCGTGGGCGATAAATCGACCGTCATTGGACAGATTCAGGCTCATTCTTAAGGTATGACCGTCTTTTGTCAGCTGCTTAGCGCCACTGCTGCCATCGGCAGGGAATTGCCAAATTTCTTGCTGACCCGTCATGTCGCTAATCGCATAAACCGACTTGCCATCTTGGCTCAATATCGCTTCTCTCACGCGATAAGTCCCTGGCAGCGCAACTTGGATTAAGCGTGAGCCATCAACACCCGCAATTGCTACATGGCTGCGGGCGGTGATCACCACTTTATCGCCAGCAAGGGCTAAATCGGTGGAGGATGCGTAATCCATAGGATCTTTCACCCAGTGCTCACGGCGCTGGGCAAAATCGGACGTGAGTTCGATATTGACTAATGCGTCTTTTGCGGCCGCGATATCAAATACATGGATATCAGCGCCCTGCTGGAAGACCACTTTGCCTTGATCCATCTGCGCGCCGCGGACTTGCCAATCTTTAAATTGGGTCAACTGTTTTGCGTCTGAACCATCGAGCGCCATCGACCAGAGGTTGTCGTTACCATCACTGTCGCTGATAAAATAGAGTCTGTCTTGCCATAGCATAGGTTGACGCACTGAGCCGTCGTGCTGGCCGCTGAGCAACTGGGCTTCGGTTTTGCTACCAAGTTTAAAGCGCCATAATTCGCCCTTTGCGCCGCCACGGTACACTTTGGCGTTATCGCCAGTGACTTGCAGGCCAAAGCGGGTGAAGTACACATATTCGTTGCGATCATCAATCACACCTTCGACCGCATCGGCTAAGGGTAAATCTGTGGTCGTGAGGGTTTTAGGATCGACGCTGCGTAGCATCCAATTATTCGCGGGGCCAAAACCACTGTCTGTGGAATATAAAATCTCGCCTTTGGCTGTCCAACCTTGAACCCGCACACGGCTATTCTCAAAACTCACCCGCTTGGCCACACCGCCGGCAACCGGGATCACATACACTTCGCTCGCGCCTTCATAATTGGCCACGTAAGCAACCCACTTGCCATCGGCTGAAATGGTCGCACCTAGCTCCTCTGCGGGTAAACTCGTTAAGCGGGTCGCCGCCTTTTGACCTAAGGTCTGAGTCCATAAATCCCCTTCAGCGGTAAAGACTAAGGTTTGATCGTGCAGGGCTGGCGCGCGGTAATATCCTTGATTGCTCACTGCATCGGCAGCAATGGCTTGGGCCGCAGTGAACGTGCCTAGGGCAAGCATGCAGCAGGCGACAGAATGGCGAAGTTTCATGTATGACCTCTATCCTATTGTTATTTTTAGCAATGGACTCTTTGACTACGAGATTTTGCTAGCAGATTTAGCGAAGAAATTCTTACCATGGACTTTTGCAAAATACCGCAATCAAGCCCAAAGCATGACAATTTAGCCCACCAAGCTAGCAGAATTTAATAGAGAGTTCAGTAACTTCGAGTCGAAGAAGTTTTAGCAAATGTGTCACATCTTAAATCGCGGGAAAACAACTGAGTAAAAAACAATATTCTTTAGCGGAAAACACCAAAGATCATAGCGTTACCCTGTAGCATCACGATAAAAATCATCAGGAGTAAGACAGGATTAGCTAACGTGAAGGGCTAGTGTTTAGGACTAATATTAAGAACTAATATTAAGAACTAACGTTAAGGACTGATTACGGGCTGACGTACAGCGTCTTTAGTGGACTGTTTAGGCGGCTCATGTTGGATTGTTTCGCCAGTGACATTTGTTGCCATTTATTGATCACGCGTGCAATTTCACCGTTATCCATCAAGGCCTTAATCGCATGATTAAACTGCTCTAACTGGTTTGGCGTCATACTCGCTTTACTGAGCATTAAATGGATATGATTTTGATCTAACACTAATTTGAGTGGTACTAGCTTAATATGTTGATGCTGACTGGCAATATAAGGCATGGCCATAGTATCGCCGACGATCATATCCCCGCGACCATAGGTGAGCATTTGTACCGACTTATCTGAGTCAGGGCTCAATACCAATAAATGCTCCTGCTCTAATCGATATTGAGACTCTTGATAATCGGCGCCATACCAACCGCTTGAAGGCACAAGCAGGCGTAACTTTTTGGTAAAAATGTCCTCCCACTTATCGACATTGATCTGATCTTTTTGCTCATCGAGCACGAATAAGCGCAGCTCTTCGTCTCGATAATAACTAGAAAAATGCGCATAAGCCTGACGTTCATCCGTCATTGTCGCTCCCATCAACACATCTAACTGTCCAGCTTTCAGCATCTGATGCGATCGCTTCGCGGGCACATTGATAAAATTGATTTCGCAGCCGAGATACACGGCAAATGCCCGCATCAGATCCACATCTAAACCTTGGGCTTCTCCTTGGGGATTTTGCCAAGCATAGGGAGGCCAGTCGTTATAACCGACTTTAATGGTTTTATGACAAGGTAAAGGACTATTAACCTGCAACGCACTTTTGGCGGGCAAGGCTAAAAAAAGCAGTAATAAGACAAGAACGTATTTAAACAGTGACATAGGCTAAGTTACTTGCCCCTTAAGTTGGTGATCCTCTCCTGATGAAGATGAAGCAAAACGGTTCAACGTCAGGCCTCTACAGTGTTTTAATACCTAAATAAGCGTAGTTGCCACTTAGACAGTGCGCCATAAACACCAGTCAGATCATAGTAATTAACCGAAATAGGGCGCGGAGAATAACAACAAAAAAGGACAGTAGCTAGTTTAACGCGTTTAATGTAGCCGACTTAATGCACTTGCCGTAAAGACTCCGCCTGAGTAACTGAAATCAAGTTGAAGGTTAAGCTCACTAAATCTGACACTTATAAATAACAGCAACAACCTTAGTGGGATCGCCCATATCAGTCTGTAACCAAACGATGTGCGTGCCACCCAATTGCTCTCCCTGAACAATGGCAGACTCTTTGGCTTCATCTAGATTATTCTCGCGGCGGCTCACCCCAGTGACGATGGCAAAACTGTCGCAATGGGTCACTTCAAAATCGTAGGCCACATTTATGCGCCGATATAACTCACGTTGCTCGGTTGCGCACCCTGAGGCTAAGACGCAAAAACAGACACTTAATAGAAAAAATCTAGACAAATCAATCAACCCACTGAGTAAACACGCGGGTGAACATAAACAATTAAAACCAATAAAATTGTGAACTTGATCACATTTTTATTGCCAAAGACAATACAATAAGTTACAAATATTAATTAAATATCATGTAGTTAAATAAAAGTTCTTTTATGCTTACCTGCAACACAGTTTCATCAATTTATCGTTATTTTGCTTACATCTGTAAAAAGAGCGCTTATAAAAAAATGCATTTGTAAAAAGTGTACTTATTGGCAATGTATTTATAAAAACGTATTTATCAAAATTGTGCTGATAAAAAGGGAGCTAAGCTCCCTTCTCTTTTTTAACGCTATGTTATCTCACCGCTAGGCCAATACTTTAAGTACAAGCAGCTTAGGTTAAGATCTTGAATAAGTGCACTTTCAGTGCGGCAAAATCGGCGGGTAATTCAGCCGACAAGATAGGTTTATGGGCAACGGCCTCAAGTTCAACCGGCAGTGGTAAATTAAGATTTAGCTCTCTATCGACCACATCCTTAAATTTAGCGGGATGCGCTGTACCTAAGAATATACCCACTTCATCGGGCACTAAGGTTAAAGACAAGGCTTTAGCTGCAATCGCCGCATGGGGCTCAGACACATAACCCTGTGCATGCAACTCAGCTAATGCCAGTGAAGTTTGCTCTTCAGATAAACGCATGCCCACTAAGTTACTCAGCGGCCAAGCTAATTTCTCACAAATGGCTTCCACTCGCGGCCAGTTACTTGGCTCACTCACATCCATCGCATTAGACATAGTCGCTTGGGTTTGATTGGGCTGCCATTGGCCGTTTTCTAAATAGCGCGGCACAGTATCATTCGCATTGGTTGCGGCGATAAAGCGTTTAACCGGTAATCCCATGGCTTTGGCGAATAAACCCGCTGTCAGGTTACCAAAGTTACCACTTGGCACTGAAATCACAGGATCGGCGTCGTGGCGTTGTTTAGACTGGGCAACTGCTTCAAAGTAATAACAAATTTGCGCAAGTAAGCGGCTGATGTTGATAGAGTTCGCCGAGTTTAAGCTCAAACCCTCGCGGACTTCTGGATCATCAAAAGCGCGTTTAACCAGATCTTGGCAGGCATCAAAATCGGACGATACGGCAACTGTATGGATATTCTTGCCCAAAGTCGTGAACATCTTTTCCTGTAGTTCACTGATCTTGCCCTTAGGATAGAGCACCACCACATTGACTTTCTCAAGTCCATAGAAGGCATCTGCAACCGCGGCACCGGTATCACCCGAAGTCGCAGTCAGAATGGTTAAGCGTGTGTCGCCGACAAAGGTATTCACGCATTGCGCCATAAAACGCGCACCAAAATCTTTAAATGCCAGAGTAGGACCGTGGAACAATTCGAGGCAAGCGCGCTGCTCATCGACGGCAACCAAAGATAAATCGAAGTTAAAGGCACGTTCAACCAGTTCATCAACTGCATCTTGCCCTAGTTCAGAGGCAAGCCATGCACCGAGCACTTTTTTACTGCGCTCAACAAATGGCAGCGCCAGCAGCCCTTCAATATCGTCTAATACCGGAATTTGGGTAGGAAAGAACAAACCTCTGTCCTGACCTAAACCTAATTGCACAGCTTCTTTAAAGCTCACTTTCTGCGAAGGGTGTTTTAAATTATATAGTTCCATGCTCACTCGACCTTTTGATGCTATGCCTTAAATGCTAATTCTTGATGCATGCTTTTTATGCATAAGATGGATATTTAGCCTTAATGCTTAGTCTTGATACTAAAAATAAGAATTAATCGACTCTACGCGTGCCTTGCTCATCGAGGCGACACACGTGGGCAAAGCCACCCACCTCGGTTAAATAATGCTGTTCTAACCAGGTTTTAGCCGCATTTGCCGTGGCTAAATCATCGGTAATCGAAAACAGCGTTGGACCACTGCCGGAAATCCCCGTAGTCAACATGCCTAAATCGGCTAAAGCAACTCTGGCATTGTCGTAACCCGGAATCGCAGCTGCGCGATAAGGCTCGGCTAACACATCTTTTAATACGCTGATCGCAAGCTTGGCATTCTGCTGATAAGAGGCATGTACAAAGGCACTTAAATAACGACCAAAATCGATAGTGACACTTTTATCGTATTGATCAGGCATGAGTTTACGCATCATCGCCGTCGAAAGTGAAATCCCAGGATAGGCCACAACCCAATACCATTCTTTAAAACTCGGTATCGCTTCACATACAGTGCCCGGCACATTGAGCATCAATTGCATGCCGCCCAAATAACAGGGGGCGACGTTGTCATAGTGCACACTGCCGCTGATCTTACCTTCAAACTCGCCCATCAGTTCCAGCAGGGCTTGCTCGTTATAAGGTCTGTCAAAATGTTCATTCAAGGCATATAACGCCGCCACGACTGAACTTGCACTCGAACCTAAACCACTGCCGACGGGCAGGTTCTTTTCCAGTGTCAGCGCTACGCCTTCATCTGCTTTACCAAGCGCGTCTAAATACTCCTTACTCAGGGCGGTTAAGAAGAATTCGGCACATTGGTACACTATATTGTCTTGCGGATTTTCAGGCAGTTTATGGGCCCAAGCACCGGTTTGCGCCAGACTCACACCCGATTCTGCCGCCGCGATAGTCACTCTGTCGCCGAGTAAACTGCCATCGATAGGCGCCAAAGCGGCGCCCAGTAAATCAAATCCGACTCCCACGTTACCCATAGACGCTGGAGCGTAAACGGTCAAACTCATACACTCACCTCACGAGTCCAATTCAAGGTTCTTAATACATCGGCAAAGGCGCCAGCGGCGGTCACTTCCGTTCCTGCGCCATAACCGCGCAGCACAAACGGAATGGGCTGATAATAACGGCTGTAGAATGCCAAGGCATTTTCGCCGCCTTTAACACTATAAAGGGGATCCTGTGCATCGACTTCGGCGATACGCACACGGCACACACCGTCTTCAATTTGTCCCACATAACGCAGCACTTTACCTTGAGCTTTGGCCTGCGCCACTTTAGCGGCAATCGCCGCATCAACCTGCGGCAAACGCGCCATAAAGCTCTCAACATCACCTGAATCATCAAACTCGGCTGGCAATACAGATTCAACCTGCACATCACTGAGTTCTAGCTTTAGTCCCACTTCACGGGCAAGAATGAGCACCTTACGCGCCACATCCATACCACTCAAATCATCACGGGGATCGGGCTCAGTAAAACATTTTTCCCGCGCCAGACCAGTCGCTTCAGAAAGAGTCATGCCTTCATCGAGCATGCCGAAGATAAAGGATAAAGAGCCCGATAAAATACCGTTAAACTTATGCAGCTTATCGCCCGCAAATAACAGTTTTTTCAGGTTATCGATAACAGGTAAACCCGCGCCGACTGTGGTTTCGTATAAAAATTGGCGACGCTGTTTTAAGGCTGTTTGGCGAAGTGCTTGGTAATAAGCATAATCGCGAGTGTTCGACTTTTTGTTCGGCGTGACCACATGCAAACCTGAGTTCATCACATCCAAATACAGATCCGACACTTGCTCGCTCGAAGTGCAATCCACCAGTACAGGATTCAGTAATTGTTGCTCTTTCGCCCATGCCAGTAACGCTGGGATATCACAGGCTTGCTGACTATCGGCAAGCAAGCTAGACCAGTTGCTTAAATCGATGCCTGCGCTGTCGAGTAACATCTTGTTCGAATTTACTATGCCGCAAACACGGATACTGATGTGCTGCTCTTTGAGCATGGCGGACTGTTGTTTTATCTGCTCGAGCAGACCAGCACCCACGTTGCCGCATCCCACTAAAAACACATCTAAATATTGCTGCACATCGAAAAAGCCTTGATGACAAGCCGCCACCGCATGCTTAGTCTTACGCTGCTCGATCACAGTCGAAATCGAGCGCTCGGACGAACCTTGGGCGATGGCGATAATGTTCACGCTCGCCTGCGCTAAAGCTTGGAAGAAACGCGCTGCCACCCCTTTATGGGTGCGCATGCCATCACCAATCAAGGACACAATTGCCAGCTCATGGCGCATAGCGATAGGCTCAAGTAAATCACTTTTTATTTCTAATTCAAACTCTTGCTCTAAAGCCCATTTCACTTTGGCCGAATCAGATGTGGCCACACAGAAGCTAATGCTGTATTCAGAAGAACTTTGGGTGATTAAAGACACAGACACGCCGCTGCGGGAAATCGCCGCTAAAGTACGGCTCGCCATGCCAACCATACCTTTCATGCCTGGGCCTGAAATATCGAACATGGTCTGGTTATCTAAATTGGAGATAGCTTTAACCTGTAAGCCAGTTTCATCGGCTTGGTTTGATACCAGAGTACCGGGCGCATCAGGGTTAAAACTGTTTTTGATATAACAGGGAATATGGAACTGGGCGATGGGTGCAATAGTCTTAGGATGCAACACCTTAGCACCAAAATAGGAGAGCTCCATTGCCTCTTGATAGCTGAGTTGTGACAACAACTTAGCATCGGCAACCACCCGTGGGTCGGTATTATAAACACCGTCAACATCGGTCCAGATTTCGCAGCTCGAAGCATCCAAACAGGCGGCGAGCACGGCAGCAGAGTAGTCAGAACCATTACGGCCTAACGTCACCACTTTGCCCTGTTCATCGGCGGCGGTGAATCCCGGCATCACCCATACGCGTTTTTCACCTAGCGCCAACGCGCGAAACCTTGGCTTACTCACAGCGATATCAACGACAGATTCTAACGGACGACCACGACCTAAAAATAAGGCGCGTGGGTCGAGCTGAGCCGAAGTGATCCCCTTAGAAATCATCACTTGTTCCATCAAGGCTGCAGATAAACGCTCACCAGCAACCACGATTTCGGCGCGGATACTATCGGGACATTCTTGCAGTAATCCGATACCACGTAATCTATCCTGCCAGATCACCAGCTGGGCATTGAGTCCAGAAAAAAGCTGTTCGCTTTGCTCACTCGACAACACTGAGTTAACGGCGTCTTGGTACAGCGAAGTAAATACGCGCTCAACGTGCTGCAACACAGGTAAATAATCTTCACCTTTAACGGCAACGTCGACCATTTCTAATAAAGCATTCGTCACAGTTGCAGGGGCCGATAGCACAGTGGCTATGGGTTCAAGCTTAGATGACTGAGCAACGATATCCGCTGCCATCGAGAATCGCTGCCAATTTGCAAGCGAGGTACCACCAAATTTCATTACTTTCATCTTGTTCTCCTGTACCGCGCCCGACTTAGAAATAAGAGCTAGAAACAAAAAAGCCCGCTTCTTTGTGGGAAGCGGGCTCATTGTTAAAATTCTTTAGGGTGTATCAGCCCGCCCCCACTATTGTTGTAGTGGTGGTTGTAATAATGGTAGTTACTACGAAACCTAGGCTATGCATGTGTTTGGGCTAATCCATGTTAATTTCTTGATAAACAGAATTGCTTTTTTTACCCGCGCTTGTCAACCCCTAAAATGGATTATTTATCAGCAAATCTTCACACTCGATAAAATACTGTATCAAGATTAGTTAATATAAAGTTTTCTAGGGGTAAAAATGCGATTTATGCAATAGATAACTGTTGACGTTAACGTAATAAAATAGGAAATCCATTATAAAATCACTTGTTTTTCAGTTAATTATTTATAGTTCACTTTTAACTAATGCGTTATTTGTTCTACCTCATCACTCAGGTCAAATTGACAGGCTAACGCGCAAAAAGCACATTACACATGCTGCACCGCGTAAAACTGGCTTTAATCTGCCGAAAAAAAAGCTGTGCGATATCTAACATAAGCCACTTCAAATTATCGCCAGCACTAAAAAAGCACGTTATTATGCGCGCACATTCCGAACCGGAGGCGATATGAAGATCACTCAACACAGCGCGGTAACCATTCATTACCGTTTATCAGATCAAGAAGGCAGACTATTAGAAGACTCTTTCGACTCTGAACCTATGCTATATCTACACGGCACTGAAAACCTGATCCCAGGTTTAGAAGCCGCATTAGATGGTAAAACCAAAGGCGAAAAACTCGATGTCACTATTAGTGCCGAAGAAGCCTATGGCCCTTACCACGATGGCCTACGTCAAGCCGTGCCATTAGAAGCCTTTGGTGATATCGAAGATATCGTCCCAGGCATGCGCTTCATCGCCGAAACTGAAATGGGTCAACGCCCAGTCCAAGTTATGGAAGTAAAAGACGATGTTGTTATCGTCGATGGCAACCATCCTTTAGCGGGTCAATCGCTCAACTTCAGCGTCGAAATCGTTGACGTTCGCGAAGCCTCAGCTGAAGAAATTGCCCATGGCCACGTTCATGCCCAAGGCGGTTGTGGAAGTCATGGACATGATCACGACCATGGCGGTGGATGCTGTGGCGGTTCAGGTAAAGAAGAAGCAGGCGGCTGTTGTGGTGGTTCAGACCACGATCATGGACATCACCATGAAGAGCATGAAGCCTGTGACACACCTAAAACAGGTTGTGACGGCAATGGCGGCTGTGGTTGCCGCAGCTAGATACAGATTGATGCTCAAGGTGAGCTAGAAATAGTTTATCCCTAAGCGGTTGAACTGCCATAGTTTAACCTTTTAAGATGCACGCCCTTAATTTAAGGTCGTGCATTTTTTATACGCAAGCGTTTATACTATTCGTAATAAATAAATAACTGACTGGTAAATTGAAGTATTCAATTTTTATATGAATATTTTCAATTAGATATTGATATCAACCTGAGTTAAGCGACGGAGTGCTTATGTTAACCAAACCCCTTTACGAAATTTTGCCTTTTGGCTACATGGCGCTCGGTAGTTCGAGTTTTATTGCACTCGACATCAACTATGCCCTAGTCGCGGCAACAGTAGTGTTCGTCTTAGGTGCGAGGATCTACGTTATGCGTTCTCAAAACCGTCGAACTGACTCGGCAAGGCGACGTAAGTCGGGCTATCTTCCCGAGATGATTTATAACTTCTTACCTTTTATCTATCTCATAGCGGCATTGGCTATCTTTAAATTCCTTCCCAAGGACCTTTACCCTATTGTGGCTATCTGCTTACTCAGCTACGGCTTATATATTCTGGTGCGTCGTTCACTCTATCGTCGCCATAAGCTGCCCATCACGCCTTAAGGCAGAGTTCTATTCACCAAAACAAGCGCAAATGATGTCTACAGGGCTTGTATCCATGTGGGCATTAACCAATCAACTTTTGAACTTTCGCTCTATGCTCAGGAGACATATTTTTCAAGTAATTAGAACAACGCGTGATCGTCGCAATACTCACTTCATATTCTGCAGCTATGTGCCTTTGGCTCATATCCCCATCCAATAACAACTGAAATACCTTTAAGCGTCCGGCAACCGCACTACGCTCTTCTTCGGTTAACAGTAAATGAAACAACACAGAAAGATCTTCATAATTGCTGTGGCTCAAAATTTTTTCTAATACTAGATCCCAGTTTGCTCGCATAATAACCCTCATAAGTACTGTACAAGCATTACATTGCAGTCTAACAGATTTAACTCAAACTACCTGAATTCGAATAAAAAAATCAATCAATGCTTATTAGTTCGCCGCTTGAGAAGAAATCCTAATCATGCAAGTACCTATTATTAATTAACCTGAGATCGGTTTAACAAGCCATAACTGCAATAGCATTAAACTCCGCGTTAGTGAGGTTCAGTTGTGGCTTATTGTCTTTCAATTGATACGCGATGAGTCCCGCAATCATATTCAGCATAAAACCATGAACGCTGCGGTGTCTTGAGTGCTCTATTTGAGAGATGTTTTTTAACTGGTCATTAATGGTTTCTATGATGAAACGTCTCGACAGCATCGCTCTATCCCACAACGACATCGCTTTTGCTTTCATATTGTTACGTACATTCGTCACCAGTGTGAGGCCTTTCTCCAGCAATTCACTGGACAGCGCTTTACTGATATACCCTTTATCTGCATAGAGTTTATTCATATCACTGTGCACCATCTCATTTACAGGTTTTGTGTCATGTACATTCGCAGGGGTCACTTTGGCCGCCACTATTCCGCCTTAATGATTAACAATCAAATGCAGCTTAAAGCCATAGAACCACCCCATAGTGCCTTTACCTCTGCACGCCAGTCCCGCTAAGGTTTTATGGCGATGAATACGCAGGTTATGACACACTTTGATGCTGGTTGAATCAACAAATCCGATGCCAGTGGGATCACTCTTGAGGCTGGAAAAATAGCTGCAAAGCGGCACTAAAGCCGTGGGCATCACCTCAAGAAAGCGGGTATAGCTGAGTAAATTAGGAAAAGCGGATTTGTAGAAATGAGCCAGATAGCCGATGTAGAAGTTCTTGAAATCACGGTGGTGAGACATCTGAAAAAGTATAATGATGGTCATCACTTCGCTCATCGTCATACGGCCAGCGCGTTGACGCTTGCGTGTGCCATCGGTTAACAGCGTTTTTTCCCATTCTGGAATGAAAACAGCCCAAAAATCATCGGCATCGAAAACACTTCCACTAATTTATGCATAGACCCTCCGGTGTGATGGGGTTTCTCTTGGTCGAAAGATCCGATCACGTGGAGGGCCATTAGTTCAACATTTCTTTTGCCGAGTTCAGGTTAATAGAGCTAACTTAAAAAGCTTATGTACAGAATAAGTATCAAGGGTTAGTGTCCTCTAAACAGTTAAAAAATCAATGCGTGCAGCAACCTATTGATGTCAGTATGTTAGCTAAAATCGGCAAAAAAACCGCATGCAGGGAGCCACATGCGGTTTAGCAAACTATAAGTTAATAGTCTCAGCTCAGTGAGCTTAGAACTTAAGCTCTGCACCTAGGTAGGCATAACGTCCCACACCACCACCATAGGCGCTGCTGTAGTTACCATTACCCGTTTCGACTAAATCACCGGTATCGGCCACCCAAGGACCTTGATTGTCGAAAATATTACGTACACCGCCGTATAAACGTAATTCAGCCTGGCTCACATCCATCGTATAAGACACAGACAAATCGTGGGTGATATACGAGCTGTAGAATAGGAATGCAGGCGTTTCTGGATTGGCTATAGCAGTGACATCACCAGCGTCGAGTTTGGCTTGGTTTTCGGCTTTCAGCACGTTCCACTCTTCAACTCTATCGTGGCTATCGACCATGGCGCTCTTATACTTCGCGCTCCAACGCAAACGCCAATCTTCATTACTCCACGTTAATGAAATTGCACCTCTGTCCTCAAAAATCCCGCTGGCAAGCTCACCCACATAGTCATCTTCTACTAAACCATCGGCGCCGTAGTAGCTAGTGCTGAATTCCAACACATGGGTCCAGTTGGTTTTTAAGCTAAGTTCACCGTAACCATCCAGCTGCCACTCGTAGGCCATGGCGATATCAACACCACGGGTGACAATGTCATTCAGGTTCTGTTCCTGTTGAATCACCTGAGTGATTTGCCCTTCAGTATCCCGGCTAATGACCTGACAGTACTCGTTATCGGCGCCGTAAGGATTACTCGAATTGTAACATTCGGCCAGAATATCCTCGTTGCTTAATGAACCAATGGCATCTGCGACTTTAATATCGTAATAATCGACCGCCAGATTAAAGCCTTCGAGGAAGGCAGGCGCCATGGTAAAGCCTAAGGTATAGGTATCCGCAGTTTCCTCGGTGAGGTTTTCGTTACCGGCGTTAGGCGAATATTTAGAACCGCCCGCATCCTCAAAGACACCGTTAGTCGCAATTGCAGTTGCAACACCAGGATCCTGGCGGCAACTATCATGCCCAGCCCCTGTTGAGGTTGTAGTTACCCCATCACAAATATCGCGAATACTGTCATAATCTCCACGCGGTGGAGAGATAAGCTCAGTAATATTCGGCGCGCGTTGCGAGCGAGAGTAGTTAGCACGTAGGGCATAGTCGGCAATAGGTTCCCACAAAATACCCGCGCGATAGCTCGACATTAAGTCGATGTTTTTCTGGCTGTAATCCGCAAGACGCAATGACAAGTCCAGGTCGAGCTTATTGGCAAAAGCCTCATCCCTTAACAAAGGAAGATTCGCTTCACCAAAGGTTTCCCATACGGTTACATCCCCTTCGAATGGCGGCACGTCGTTAAAGGTAATCGCATCGCCACGCATCGCTTTATCGGTATCGACGGCTTGAGTATCACGGCGGTATTCCACCCCGAAGGCAGATTGTACGCCACCAGCGGGTAATTCGAACAATTCACCGGAGATAAATCCTAGAGCATTGAATTGAGTGATATCAGTGTTGATATAAGGATTGGCACGGATATAGTCCGCCCCTTCCTTGCTGATTGAGCCTTCACCAAAGATATTCACTGGGACGCAGCCTTCGGCTCTGGCCTCTTCACTGGCGCATTGGATAGTGGTGCCATCGGCAGCATATTCGGCATCGAGGGCATATTTTAGACGTCGAATACTGATCTCATTGCTACGGCGTTGACGCTGTTCAAACTTACCGTAACCTAAGGAGGCATCCCAGGTCCAAGTCTCAAATAAGTTACCTTGTAATCCAGCCCATGTACGCAGAGTTGTGCGCTCGTTATCGCTCTCAACTGGCCCTACTTCTTGGAAGCGGCGATCCCAAGTAATGCTCTTACCAGCCGTTGCGGCGATTTCAGCCGGGACGTAAGGATTATTTGGTGAAATACTGCCCGCCGCAATAGTGCCAGGGAGACCCGTCACAGGATCGATATAGAGCTCAGCGTCGTTATAGTCTTGGCCTTCGGCATCGGTACGACGAAACGCGGTATTACGGCTAAATTGTACTTGCACATTGGCGCGCACATCGTCGCTGAGGTCATAGTTCATTTTGACCGCTGCAGCTAAGGTATCCTCAGGAACCTTTAGCAGACCAGTGGTGTAGCCGTTGTAACCGTCACGTTCTTCTTTAAAGTCGGTATTAAGCTCTGTACCATCGTACCACCAAGAATTTGACTTAAAGCGACCGCCAACGATGTCATTGCTACGCTCACGCCAATCGTCTCGGGTAATATCACGCATACACTGATCGCCATCGACCGTGTTCATGGCATTACACATTTGCTTTTCATCGTAGGCAAAGCTTGACTCATACAGGGCTCTTTCCCTGTCAGTAGCAAATAACCCATGTTGCTTATCGTAAGTGACACTGGCGAAGATATAACCTTTATCACCATTAACATCAGCACCATACCCCACATCAACTGTGGTTTCACGGCCACCACCGTCGGTGGTTTCGCCGCCACGGGCGTTAATCTCAAAGCCGGTCTTATTCTGCTGGGTGATAATGTTAACCACCCCGGCAATCGCATCAGAACCATAGACAGCAGACGCCCCACCAGTGATGATTTCGACCTTATCGACCATAGCCGCAGGGATAGTGCTTAAA
This sequence comes from Shewanella sp. DAU305, assembly GCF_026802235.1. Classification (NCBI taxonomy): domain Bacteria; kingdom Pseudomonadati; phylum Pseudomonadota; class Gammaproteobacteria; order Alteromonadales; family Shewanellaceae; genus Shewanella; species Shewanella sp. DAU305. The sequence continues at coordinate 1,825,705 of NZ_CP113808.1, read as the reverse complement.
CTGACGTAGTTACCGCTATAACTGTTTGATACTACGCGGCGACCATCAATCAAGGTCAGGGTGCGATCTGTACCTAAGTTGCGTAAATCTATGGTAGAAAGACCCGTATTTTGCACACTCGATTGACTATTTGTGCTGCTAACCCCTTCTGCCAATGCAGGAATTTGGTCAACTAAAATATCCGCCAATGAACCGATACCACTATCGGCGATATCTTTCGCATCTAAGCCCTGTAGCGGAGTGCTAAGGGAAAAGCTGTCACGTTTAATGCGCTAGCCTGTCACTGTGACTTTTTCTATAGCTTCTTGCTTATCCGCGACCTCAACTTCAATTCGATTGGCGCTCTCATTCACCGCATTCACTTCAATCGTTTCGGCAGCCCAGGCTACCGAAGGAGCAATACCAAACATTGATGCTTGTATCGCTAAGGTCAATAGTTTCTTCTTCATCCTTCCCACCTTCACTTTTAGACATCGCAAACTATTTTTGTTGTTATTTGGCTCTGTCACTTGAATTAATCCAAACGCCTTAGTCAGCGATTTTTCATCAAAGACTTTGGTCTAATCATGGTTAGCAACACAGAAAACACACAGTTAACATTTAAGTAACCCAGCCCTTTTACTTTGCTTAGTAAAGAGCGGCAACGAAATACCCCTCGTTTATTTCCCCGTTTTATATCTATTAAATATCTATTCTTTTATTTTCAAACAATTATAAACATCAAAGAAGAATTGTCCGACTACTAAATACACAAGAAATGAGGGAAAGAAAATTTCCTCATTCACCAGATTGCCACCCATACAACCTAGGCAAGTGACAAACAAAAAATGGCTAATGTCCCCCAGAATAAGCAGCTAATTGACGCAATATGCCATGCTCAAAAATGCACAATATAAAAACCCATCTATGCTTGATCACAGTTGTGTCATGCAAACTAGCTAAAGTTATTGTTAACTAAGCAATAAATACATAATTCTCTGGTTGTGATGGTCAACATAGGTCCGAATAATCTGAGGGCGCAACACTTCAATTGAGAAAATGGTTATCTATCTAGCCAAACTTAACAAGCAAGATAAGCAATGACTTATGCACTAAATGCTAAGCGTATGTCGGCATAAATCGACTGGATAGGATAGAAAATGAATCAATGAATATGTCACAAAAAATGGCGGCGGAATTTCTTGGCACCTTGTGGTTAGTCCTTGGAGGCTGTGGCAGTGCGGTACTTGCCGCTGCATTTCCCGAGGTGGGCATAGGCTTACTCGGTGTCGCACTCGCGTTTGGCTTAACGGTTCTAACTATGGCCTTTGCGATTGGCCATATTTCAGGTTGTCACCTTAACCCTGCGGTGTCATTCGGCCTTTGGGCTGGTGGACGTTTTCCAGCGGCAGAATTATTGCCCTATATCATAGCCCAAGTCGCGGGCGGGATTGCAGGGGCGGGTATCTTGTATCTTATTGCTTCTGGGCAGGAAGGATTTTCACTCGCGGGCGGATTTGCCTCTAACGCTTTTGGTGAGCACTCCCCTGGCGGTTACAGCATGCTGTCGGTCATGATTTGTGAAGTCGTTATGACACTGTTCTTCTTAATCATTATTTTAGGTGCCACCGATGAACGCGCACCCAAAGGGTTTGCCCCGATTGCGATAGGTCTAGGCTTAACCTTGATCCACCTTATCAGTATTCCAGTGTCCAATACTTCGGTGAATCCTGCGCGCAGTACAGGTCCTGCGTTGTTTGTCGGTGACTGGGCGGTATCGCAGCTCTGGTTATTCTGGGTAGCACCGATTGTCGGCGCGATTTTGGCAGGCTTTATCTATCGCTACTTCCGCGCGGCAGAATAAACATCGAAGATCTAACACAACAGTGCCCTCTTGGCGCTGTTGTTCTTTTTCTAATCCCGCTCTAATGTTACCATTTAGCCAACTGGTGAATTTTGCTGTGCCCTAGGTTTTTACATTAGAGACACAACAGGCTTCGCCCTATTCAAGCAAAAGAGATATTTTTCATGAGCAAGACTGTTAAAACCCTCGCTGAGACAGCAGCAATGACACCAGAAGCCCGTTACGATTACCTCGTTGAGCAAGTCAAAGAACATAAAGTTCTTTGGACATTACAAGACCAAGACGGTTGCGTAATGCTGACCACTGAAGAAGAGGATTGCATTCCAATGTGGCCAACCGAAGAAGCGGCTGAATCTTGGGCTGTGGATGAGTGGAGCGATTGCCAAACATTAGCGATCCCATTCGATGAATTTCACGAAAGATGGGTGCCAGGCATGGAAGATGACGACCTGTTCGTTGCCGTGTTCCCAGTATTAGATGATTTAGGTGTGGTTATCCCACCTTATGAGTTAGATCAACGATTAGCGCCTAAGCAAAGCCATTAATCTCAATCGCTAAGCGAGAATGTCTATGAGCGAGCAAGAATCGGCTATACCGACACCTAAGGCTGACGCGGCCGTGAGTTCACGTTTACCCAAACGACTGATTGCCCTGCTGCTAGTGTATGTTGTTGCATCCGTGAGCGGCTTAGTCGCTAAACAAGGCGTGTTATTTTGTCTACTGACACTTTTAATGGTGATTGCCATTATTGGTCGACAAAAGGCGGCGCTTATCATGCTGCGTGGCTACACAGTCGTGCAGCTTGGCTTGATTAGCATGCTGCCAGTGATCATGTACGATCCCGGCAATTTAGTGGTAGGCCCGACGACGGTGCATTTAGGTGAATGGCAGGGCAAACTGCCTGACTATGTGATTTTTATCGCGTTAATCATCTTGTCATTACTGCAAGTCTGGGTCGCTTTTGATAAAAAGGTAAAGGCGTGGTTTAAACCTAAGCTTAACCTGAACATCATGAGTTAAGTTCGTAGCATACTGAATTTTGCCCAACAAAAAGCCGTCATTACGACGGCTTTTTTGATCTCACCTCACACCTTAAAAGCGCTAAGTGAGCAGTCTTTATAGAGAAACTCTTTACACAGAGACAATCTTTATACAGAGAAACTGGCACCACAGCCACAAGTTGTGGTTGCGTTAGGGTTTTTCACAAAGAAGCGAGAACCTTCGAGTCCTGAAGTGTAATCCACTTCACCACCGACTAAATATTGTAGGCTCATAGGATCGACAACTAAGAGGACGCCTTGTTTTTCTATCGTAAAATCGCCGTCATTGACCTTTTCATCAAAGGTAAAGCCGTACTGAAATCCAGAACAACCACCACCAGTCACATAGACTCGTAGCTTAAGTGCAGGATTTTGCTCTTCTTCCAGCAAACCTTTCACCTTAGCGGCTGCCGCATCGGTAAATTGGATTGGCATTGCTGTATCAGCTTGATCAGTCATTACTACCTCTTACATCAGTTTTCTGGGGCAAATTATCCTTTACCTGACTGTTTTGTTCAAGTATTACCCGTGGTTCTTTTTCACCCTGTAATAACTCAGGGGCACTATAGACATGTTCTGTCTGCGAATTCTTGGTCCAGCGGCTCGAAGGCACCAGCACTTTGACTTTCACTTGCTGTAAACTAAAGCCTGCAGGAACAGTGAACTTGGTATCTATGACCTGAAAATAGCGAAAATCAAATTCCAACTTAGAACCCGTGAGTTTTTTCACACTCAAGCTAACGGATTTCCCCTCCTGCACGCCCATTAATGTCAATTCGACTCGACCTTGAATCGCTTGCTTGCGCTTTTGCAGCTGAGTTAATACCAGTTTGAGATTGTACTCATCGGCTAAAACGCCCGGCGTCATTTCAAGTCCGTGGATGGCGACACCTTCGGCATTATCATCCGGTGTCATAATGCTACGGTAAAACGCCAGCTCATGTTCCAATTCTTTTTGCTTTTTCATCTGCTGGCCAAACATATCTTGCATTTGGGCGTTAGCCTCACGCTCGACGGACAGCTCTAGATTTCGGGTCGCTAGTAATTGGGTCTGTGTTTCTAATTCAGCACTCAAGCGTTGGGCTTTGCTGCTGATGTGTTTAACCACGGGCTCATCACTGCTTAGTAGCAGAAAACTTATCCAAGCCCCAAAAAGAATAGAAACTAACACTAAAAGCGATAAATACACTGAAGATGGACGATACTTGAGATCCATCACTTGCAGCCGATCTAGCCAACGATGATAATTTGGCATTAGGTAACAGCCCCTTATATAAAATACAATCAACTCAAGAACGAGTTCGATACAATACAACTCAGGCCAATGCAGTGCAATTAACGATAAATAAAGTCGCTATTCAACATGCCATAGTCACAGCCAAAAAGTATTTAACCAATGAGCTACGTGACCATTTATCCCAAGCGAGGATCAGTGCGCAACTGTGCATACTGGCACTGCTGTTTGCCATTTTCGCATCCTGCGTGATCTTACTGTTTCGACTCTTGCTCGTTTGGGCCAATCATTACACCCAAATACAGGCGCTGGATTTTACGGGGAACGTCGCCGACTGGCGAGCCCTGTTACCACTTTTAGGCGCAATATTAATTTGGATTGTGGCTAAGCTAGGCTCCAAACGTTATAAGCGTATGGGAATAGCCTATGTGTTACATAGAGTTAAACTGCACTACGGTAAAATTCCGCTGCAATCTGCCGTAGGGCAATTTTTTCAAGCATTATTCGCCCTCGGCACCAATTTCTCCGTCGGCCGCGAAGGCCCTGCTATTCATCTGGGCGCTGTCAGTGCCAGTTTTCTCGCCGAAAAATTCAATCTTCCCGATAACAGTGTGCGCATTATGTGCGCCAGTGGCATTGCAGCAGGGATTGCCGCGACCTTTAACGCGCCCTTGGCGGCAGTGATTTTTGTTCTCGAAGTGATTGTCCGCGAGTATAAAGTCCATTACTTCTTCCCGATTATGCTCTCCGCGATTTGTGGCGCGGTTTCAAGCCAATTAGTGTTTGGTAATGTGCACGAATTTGACCGTATTCAAGTGATCCACATTCCCTTAGATCACTACCCTATTCTCGCCATCGGCGGCGTGGTATTGGGCTGCGCTGCGGCGCTGTTTAATTACTCACTCTTAAAAGTCACCGCGACGGGACAAAACTGGCCACTGATTTACCGACTATTATTGGCGGGCAGCGTCACCACGCTAATCGGTCTCGTGTTGCCGCAAGCCCTTGGCACGGGCGATCTCGCCATTAGCGAAGCCATTAGCCAACATCCAAGCCTGTTGCTGTTAATCGCCCTGTTATTTGCCAAAATCATTGCCACTATTGCGGCGATTGGCTTAGGTATTCCAGGTGGTTTGATTGGTCCACTCTATGGTATCGGCGCGCTGCTCGGCGCGATTTTGGCGCTGATCAGTGCCATCTTATTCCCGTCCATCGCCCCTTATGTAGGGCTTTACACTGTGATCGGCATGACGGCCATGATGGGCGTGTGCTTAAGCGCGCCGCTGGCGGCGTTAGTCGCCCTGCTAGAAATGACCAATGATGCCAGTATTATTCTGCCGGCGATGTTTGTGACTATTCCCGCATTTTTGATTGCCTATCAAGGCTTTAAGACTAACTCTATTTTTTTTAAACAATTAGAAATCATGGGGCTAGGCTATAAAGTTGCGCCAGTAAATTTAGCGCTGCAGAAAAAAGGCGTGCGAGCCTTGATGGATAAACGCTTTGTTATCGTCAATAACAACGATGAATTGTTACTCGAAGTGCTTAAACGGGCCGAAGGTCGACCTGTGCTGGTTCGCAATGCCGATGGTGTTATCGAAATGCTCAGCCTTGAAATGCAATCCTACGATGACAGTACCACACTATCGCGCCATCCCATGCAAGGCTTAAGCGACAGCACTACGCTCAATGAAGCCTATTTACTCTTGTCACCCAAGCGCAGCGGTGAGGTGTTTATCTATCAAGATACGCCAGATAACGTGGTCGGAGTGATCAGTTGGTCGAACCTGCAACAGGAAATTCGCTTAGGCCAAGCCTAGTGCCAATTAATAACATCAATTAAAAACTTGATATCAATTTAAAATCTGATAGTGATGTAAAACCTAATATCGATGCCAAACCTAAGGCGGCAGATTAAAAGCTTTGGGCTTCATCGCAAAAATCTAACACAGTGGCAATGTGGCTATTTCGTTGCCCCTGTGCTTCTGCTACAATCGCGCCTCAGCCACCCTACATAACATCAGGGCAGATAAGCGCGATACCGCAGCTTAAAATGCCCCCTAGCAAATTGGAAAACAGGCTGATGAATCAGTTCGAAGGATCCCATATCCTCTCCGTAAACCAGTTAGATCTTGACTCAATCCAAACTATTTTTAATGTCGCTAGCCGCATGATGCCCTATGCACTTCGAGAGAAGCGCAATAATGTGCTCGATGGCGCCATTTTAGGTAACCTGTTTTTCGAACCCAGTACCCGTACCCGCGTAAGTTTTGGCTGTGCCTTTAACTTACTTGGCGGCCATGTACGTGAAACCACAGGTATGGCTTCATCGTCTTTATCTAAGGGTGAATCCCTGTACGATACGGCGCGCGTGTTATCCACTTATTCCGATGTGATTGCTATGCGCCATCCAGACTCTTATTCAGTGAAAGAGTTTGCCGAAGGCAGTCGCGTCCCAGTGATCAACGGTGGCGATGGTTCGAACGAACATCCGACCCAAGCTCTACTCGATTTATACACTATCCAAAAAGAACTCAAATGTGCCGGCCGCGGTATCGATGGCATGCACATAGCAATGGTCGGCGACTTAAAATTTGGCCGTACCGTGCATTCACTATCACGCTTACTCTGCATGTATAAGAACATCAGTTTCACACTGATTTCACCTGCTGAATTAGCGATGCCTGATTATGTGATCTCCGACATTGAAAATGCTGGCCATAGCATCAAAATAACCGACCAGCTTGAAGGCCATTTAGATAAAGCAGATATTCTGTATCTCACTCGCATTCAGGAAGAGCGCTTCCCTTCACAGGAAGAAGCGAATAAGTATCGCGGCAAGTTCCGCTTAAATCGCAGTATTTACACTCAGCATTGCAAATCTAACACTGTCATTATGCATCCGCTTCCAAGGGATTCACGCGCGCAAGCCAATGAGTTAGATAATGATTTGAACAGCCACCCTAATCTCGCCATCTTCAGACAGGCTGATAATGGGCTGTTAATTCGCATGGCTTTGTTTGCATTGACACTCGGCGTTGATCATCAACTCGAAAAATATGAGTGTCCGGTTAATTGGTATTCACGTAAAGCCGATCGCTAGTTGGCTACAGACTTTAAGGACTAAACATGACTCGTTCCGAAGCGCTATTTGAACAGGCTAAAAAAACCATCCCCGGCGGCGTTAACTCTCCGGTTCGTGCATTTAATGGTGTAGGCGGTTCGCCCCTGTTTATTGAAAAAGCAAACGGCGCTTATATTTATGATGCCGATGGCAAAGCTTATATCGACTATGTCGGTTCTTGGGGCCCGATGATCCTCGGCCACAATCACCCTAAAATTCGTGCAGCAGTATTAGCGGCGGTGGAAAATGGCTTGTCTTTTGGCGCACCAACAGAACTTGAAGTGCAAATGGCCGAGAAAGTCATCTCTATGGTGCCTTCTATCGAGCAAGTTCGTATGGTGAGTTCAGGTACAGAAGCCACTATGAGCGCCATTCGTTTAGCACGTGGTTTTACTAATCGTGACAAGATCTTAAAATTCGAAGGTTGTTACCACGGTCATGCGGATTGCCTATTAGTTAAAGCAGGTTCTGGTGCTCTAACCTTAGGTCAACCTAGCTCACCCGGTATTCCAGAAGATTTCGCCAAGCACACCTTAACGGCTGTGTATAACGACTTAGATTCTGTTAGAACCCTGTTCGAGCAGTATCCAACTGAAATTTCTTGCATCATTATCGAGCCCGTTGCTGGCAACATGAACTGCATTCCACCTATCCCAGGTTTCCTTCAAGGTCTGCGTGATATTTGTGATGAGTTCGGCGCCTTAATGATCATCGACGAAGTGATGACAGGGTTCCGCGTATCACAAAGCGGCGCTCAAGGTTACTACGGCGTCACACCTGACTTGACCACGCTGGGTAAAGTGATTGGTGGCGGTATGCCAGTGGGTGCCTTCGGTGGCCGTAAAGATGTGATGCAGTTTATCGCGCCTACGGGTCCGGTTTACCAAGCGGGAACGTTATCTGGTAACCCAATTGCGATGTCAGCAGGTTTGGCGCAAATGGAAGCCCTGTGTGAAGAAGGTCTGTACGAAGAGCTAAGCGCAAAAACCAAACGTATTGCAGAAGGTTTTAAAGCGGCAGCTGACAAGCACGGTATTCCAATGGCGATCAACTATGTTGGCGGCATGTTCGGTTTCTTCTTCACAGAACAACCGGAAATCACCCGTTTTGACCAAGTGACCCAATGTAATATTGAGCAGTTCCGTATTTTCTACCACGGTATGTTAGATGAAGGCGTGTACTTGGCACCTAGCGCTTATGAAGCCGGTTTCCTGTCTATGGCCCATGGCGAAGAAGAAATGCGCTTGACCTTAGAAGCGGCTGACCGCGTATTAGCGAGCATGAAAGCGGCAAGCTAAACCTAGATTTTAGGGTTACTGCAGCTTAAAAATAACAAAGGGACGCAATAGCGTCCCTTTGCTTTACTGAGATTTAGCTAGCCTTACTTCGATTCAGTTAGCTTTGTTTAACGTTAGTAGCTATCAGACTTTTTAGAACCTAAAGCCGATTTAAATATTATCGCTGCCACGACCAGCTGTATGGTCAAATTGATATGCTCAATGGCGAGCTCAGGCTGACTCATCACACCCAGCGCAAAAAGCTGCTTGCCCGAATACGTTAACCAAACCAGTGAGCCTAAAAGCAAAAGGCTCCGAATAACAAATGTCATTTACATCTACTCCAAAAAAACAACATCCCGTGTTAACACAATATCCTGTGCCCAGATAAGAAAACAGCCACAAGATAGCGCTCACTTTGTATCCAGTCAAGATTTTGGCAAAGACATTTTTGTGACACGCGAATCAATTAAGCCATTAAGGTCAATAACAGGGGAAAGTGTGGAAAAACGACTCCACTTTGGCCTCAGCATTCATGGATCTCTTGCTGAACAAAAATTAATTGAAGGATCGACAAACTGACTGCTTAGACTTTAATCGTAGATCTCACTTTTAACGCGGTAATCAAATCAAACAATATAGTCAATCACACTAACAAAAATCAAAGTGCCGATATATAAAACCAGTTTATCGCTAAAATGCATGGGATCAACATCACAAAGCAGCAGTAAATTGAGTCACAGCTAACAGTTGCGTTCTTTAGCCCATTATGTTCTGATCCGCACGCGCTAACACGGCTAGCTTAATTCAGCCTTGATATGCTCAATCTTTAGGTTGACTCAAGTCGCCCTACGACATTAAAACAGCAGTTGGAATTGCAGTTATGTTAAATACCTTTCTCATCATACTGGCCGTGCTCGCATTGCTCAGTATTATTTTCGAAGAAGTGACCCACCTTAATAAAGCAAAAACCACCTTATTCTTTGGCTGTATCTCTTGGGTAGCGCTGTTTATGGCTGCTGGAGAACCGGCCAATGAGAAACTCGTTGCCCATCAACTCAATGAAAATTTGCTCGAAATTGCCACACTCTGGCTCTTTCTGATGTCGACCATGACCTTCGTCGCGTACTTGAACGCTAAAGGCATGATCCAAATCATGGTGCAAAAGCTGTTCCCGCAGAAAGTATCGGTGCGCATGTTGATGATCCAAGTTGCCCTGTTCGCACTCGTGCTCTCGGCATTTTGTGATAACGTCACCGCGACGTTAGTGTCATTAGGCTTATTAACCACCTTTAAACTCGACAAGCAAATGCGCCGCAGAATGGCAGTGTTGATTATCTTCGCAGTGAACTCAGGCGGTGTCGCTTTGATCACCGGCGATGTGACAACATTGATGATCTTCTTAGGCGGCCATGTGCATATGTCCGAACTGCTGATGTTGTTTATCCCATCGGCCGTGAGCGTGATTTTGTTGGCAACCCTGTTCTCACTCAAAGCCGAAGGCGTGGTGAGCACGACACCCATCAAACACACCTATCAAACCGTTGATGTCATGATTGCCCTCGTGTTCTTCTGCACGATTTTAATGACCATGTTACTGAACATATTGTTTGGTATCCCGCCAGTGCTGACCTTCCTAACGGGTCTGTCAATCATGTTCCTGATTGGCCATACCACACGTAGCGATAAAGAAGAAATCAAAATCCTTGAGTATATTCGCCAAGTTGAATACGACACCCTGTTGTTCTTCTTAGGTATTTTGCTGCTCGTGGGTATGCTTAAAGAAATCGGCACCTTAGACATGCTGACCGAAGCTTATACTATGTTTAATCCAAACATCTCTAACTTCGTCACAGGTATCGGCTCAGCCTTGATTGATAACGTGCCATTAACAGCGGCATTGTTAAAAGCAAGCCCTGTCCTGAATACTCCAGAATGGCTTGGCTTAACCTATAGCGTTGGCGTAGGTGGCTCACTGCTGATTATCGGTTCTGCATCGGGTATTGTAGCCATGAGTAAAGTGAAAGAACTGACGTTTGTGAGCTACTTAAAATACGTTCCAGCACTTTTCCTTTGCTACAGCGTCGGTTACGCACTGACCCTATTCTTAGCCTACAGACTGTTTGATTAAGTTGAGATTCATTAAGATCAAAAAAGGCGCCTAGGCGCCTTTTTCATTTCTACTTAAGCTATGACTAGCACAGATAACCGCTAGCATTACTCATCGTAAAGCCAGATTAAATTGCAGGCACTTTAAACTGGGTACCTTGAATATCTAACACTATGTCCCGTGGACGAATAGAGATAATCTTCAGCTTACCCGCAATCATATCCCCTTCCTGCAACTCTGCACCGTCTACATTCAGCCACCTTTGGGTCGGATCGCTGGAATACACATGGGCGACAATATTAAATTCAGGCACTTGTAATTGTAGCCCGGCAGGTAGTTGACCGTATTTTGGGATATCATCCGCAGCCGTTTTAGGAATAGGATCTAATTTTGCTTCAGTGACATTCGTCTCCGCCGCATTGGTGTATTCCACATCCTTTAGCGCACTTTGAAAGGAAGCCACTAACTTATCTTCATCGCGACTTTTGTTGGTTTCTAAACCGACATCTTCCGCCGCAGCACTGACTTGCTGACGCAGCGCCTCAAGACTCGCAAGACCCGACTCATTGGCATTAGCGCCTAACATCATAGGTTGCTGTGTTTGCATGTCTGTAGACATAGACGCAACTTCGCGACTTGCTGCGTCCACTTGGGCTGACGTCGACATATAGTCTCCGTAGCTGGAATCACTATTACTCTGATCGCTGTTGTTAGGAACACTATTTTTAGGAACATTGTAACTTTGAGCAGCATTGCTGTTCATATTCGCGCTAGAAGCCTGAGGCGAGTTTGCTACTGCCCCGCCCTGATATTGCGATGATGCAGTTAACTCGGGCAAAGTCTGTGCCCGAGGCAGCGCCACTTTTCCTGCGAGTCGAACACCTGTATTAGCACTGCCTTCAGATTGCGGCTGAGCAACCGATTCTGCCGAGGCAGTCTGAAGCTCACTTTTAGCCACTGTCGAAGCTGGTAATGAAGATGCAGTTGATGACAATACCTTTGCCACAGCCACATTGTTAGTTGAAGCATGTTCGGTTGAAATATGTCGAGTTTGGTCCCAAACACTTAATCCCCAAGCGACGCCAATTCCGGCGGCGACTGCGACGACAAGTAAAGACAGCTTGCCTATCGGTATGCCTGATTTACGTGGCTGCGGGTAATTCGCCCTTGGTGTCATCACTGCATCGGGTAAAGGCGATTGTTGCTGTTGTTTATTACGGGTCACGGCATCGAGTAAAATGGACATCAGCTGCGCGCCCCATTATCGGTTAAACGTGGACCTTGCTGACTTAAATACAAATTTAATCTCACTAATGTCTGATTTCCGGCAATACCATCGGCTTTTAAGCCATGCTGACTTTGGAAGCTTTTAAGATCATTTTCCAGTTGCACATCGAATTGATTGACCCTGCGAGTATTGCGATTATTCACATGGGCTAAGGCATTCTCTAACCACTGCAGTTGACCTGGACTCGATTTTTGGCTGATATCCATCATAGGCAAATTCGGTGCTTGCCATAGGATTTCGAAGGTGCCACTGAAATGTTGATTGAACCAAGCTCTATCAACCCACAGTTGTTGTTCACCTAACTGCATCAGCAACTGCTCGTCATCTACCGCAATCACAGCGCCATAAAAATCCTGCTGGTTGTCATCAACCAAATACACTACAGCTGGATAATTAAGCCGAGTCAGTGACATCCAGTTACCCTGCTGCTGATAACAAGACAATCCTTGCTCAACCGCAGATTGGCAGGCGGTTAAGCCTTTATAGGGTACTTTGCCCCACACGCTAAACAACCCCGCAAAGGCGGTATCGATATCGCGACTCTGATTAATCGCATCATTAAGTAAGCGCTGATTGGGAGCAGGAATAGACACCTGACTGCTTTGCTGATCAACGGGTTGTACTAACTTGCCCATTCCTTCGGTCGTACTCAAAGCTTGAGTGTTTAATGCAGCAACATTTGCTGACGTTGACTCAAGGGCCATACTAGACGCTGACGCGGCATTGACAGGCTTGTCGGTAAATAGCCAATAGGAAACACCAAAAGCGACAAATAACGCCGCAGCGGTTGCTGTCGGCCAAAGATACCTATTCTGAGTCGGCTCCTCTTCACCTAATACTTCAGCCGCAGCTTGTCTCACCATATGATGATCGATGGGCACCCGCGATTGCGCATAGCCCGCCATCAGCGAACGTTCACATAAGAGGTTAATTAATCGAGGGATGCCGCCACTGTACTTTTGCAACACCTTTACGGCTTTGCGGGTAAACAAAGGTTCAAATCGGCCCGCGACTTGCAAGCGATGCAATACATAAAGCGCGATTTCATCTTCATTTAATGGTAATAAATGGTAGCGAGCGGTGATCCGCTGGGCTAACTGGCGCAGCTCTTGGCGCTTCAATAACAGCTGTAATTCTGGCTGACCGATTAAAATGACCTGCAGTAACTTCTTAGTGTCCGTCTCAAGATTGGTCAGAAGTCGCAGTTGCTCCAGCACCTCAGGGCGTAAATGCTGTGCTTCATCGATGATGAGCACGGTATTACGACCTTTGCTGTGATTGTCCAATAAAAAACGACTCAAGTGGTCGGTCAACTGCTTGAGTGTGGGATTGTCTCCGTAGGAAATCTTAAGTTCATCGCAAAGCGTGGCGAGCAACTCGAGCTCTGTTAGCGATGGATTAAGGATAAATGCGGTGTCGGTATTATCGGGCAATTGCCCAAGTAAACAGCGAGATACCGTCGTTTTACCCGTGCCAACTTCCCCTGTTAGCAACACAAAGCCGCCCGTTTCCCCTAACCCGTAGGTTAAATGGGCCAACGCCTCTCTGTGCCTATCACTCAAAAACAAATAATGGGGATTGGGTGCAATCGAAAAAGGGTTATCGCTGAGTCCGTAAAAGGCCTTGTACATACCACCAATCATCCTAATTTAAAAATAACGCCCCACGTTAAAGCGTCCCAATGTTATTGTCAAAATATCCGCAACATCAATGTGACACATAAGTGAGCAAATATCTCGCGACGACTTTATCTATCACCTTAATGGGCATGATAAGCTATGTTTATGACACATTAGCCGAATCTTGCCTGTGAAAATATATCTCGTCGGCGGAGCTGTGCGTGACAGCCTGCTCAATCTCCCTATCAAGGACAAAGATTACCTCGTCGTTGGTGCGACTCCAGAACAAATGTTGCAACTGGGATACCGCCAAGTCGGTAAAGATTTCCCAGTATTTCTGCATCCTAAAAACCAACAAGAATATGCGTTAGCCCGAACAGAACGAAAAATTGGACTGGGTTATGGTGGTTTTAGCTGCCATGCCAGTCCCGATGTGACTTTAGAGCAAGACTTGTTGCGCCGAGATCTGACCATCAATGCTATCGCCCAAGATGAAAAGGGCAACTTATACGATCCTTTTAATGGCATTGAGGATATTAACGCGCGCCTATTGCGCCATGTGTCGGATGCTTTCGTTGAAGATCCGCTTCGCGTATTGCGTGTCGCCCGCTTTGCCGCAAGGTTTCATGCCTTAGGATTTCACATTGCCGCAGAAACTCTGGCACTGATGCGCCAAATTAGCGCAAGCGATGAGCTTAATGCGTTAACAGCGGAGCGAGTTTGGCAAGAAGTCGATAAAAGCTTAGGCGGACCTCACCCCGAGGTCTTTTTCGAGGTACTCCACCAATGCGGCGCCCTTGAAGTACTCTTTCCCGAGATCTTTGCCTTATTTGGCGTTCCTCAACCAGAAAAATGGCATCCTGAAATTGATACCGGTGTGCATACTTTAATGGTGCTCGCCCAAGCTGCCCTTCTCACTGAGGATAAAAGCGTTCGTTTTGCCGCTCTCGTACATGATTTAGGCAAAGCCCTCAGTCCAAAAGAGCATTTACCTAAACATCACGGTCACGGCCAAAAGGGCTTGCCGCTGATAAAAGCGCTCTGCACCCGTTTACGAGTGCCGAACGAAACCCGCGATCTGGCGTTACTGGTCAGTGACCAACATCAGAACGTTCATCAGGCCTTCGAGCTTAGAGCCGAAACGATCGTAAAAATATTCGATAAAGCTGACTTTTGGCGTAAGCCCGAGCGCTTAACGCAGCTTATATTAGCCTGCATCGCCGATATGCGTGGTCGCACAGGATTTGAAAACAACCCCTACCCTCAGGGTGAGTATTTAACTCAATGCTTCCTTGCCGCCAATAATGTCGATATTGCCGCCATTATTGCCGCAGGTTTTCAAGGCGCAGAGATAAAGCAGGCGTTAAATTTACGTCGGATTGAAGCGGTCAGTCAGTTTAAACAAAAAATGCAAACTAAACTGCCGACGGATGAACAGTAATTTGTAAAGGATTTGTAAGTGGCGCATCACTTTATAGTGAAAAATACCCTCCTTTACGATTAGAAATGTCGATATAACTTATAAAAAAAGCTTTTAAAAAAAATTTATATGCCTATAGTGGTTAAACACATTAATATTCGTAGCAAATTAAAATAGCTATGTCATAATTAGGCAGTTTCGCTTACAAAGTAACGAAACATTCAAATCCAACCTATTTTAAGGGATTTTTTACAATGAACAAAAAAGTACTGATGATTGCTGGTTTAGCAATGACTGCCCTACTAGGTGGTTGCGCGAACACTACTGCTCTGGAAGAAAGCGTTGCAACTCTGGGCAACAAAGTTGATCAATTGTCAGCTGATGTTGGTTCTCTGAAATCAGAGCAAAGCAAACTGTCTGCAGACGTTAAAGATGCAAAAGCAGCATCTATGGACGCACAAGCAGAAGCTAAACGCGCAAACGACCGTTTAGACAACGTTGCTTCTCGTTACAAGAAGTAATGAAAGGTAATTTAGCTTACTGTTTAGTAAGTTAAGACAAAAGGCTTAAGAAAGATGAAAGCGATAAGCACATCAATCTAAGCCTTTTTTTATGCCTGTCATTCAAGGTATTGATACTCAAAATTGTCAATCCACTAATACAAAAACGCTAAATTGACTTTAAATTTCCAAACGCATCTTTAAAGGTTATCCCCCAATTTCCTTAAAAAGTTAACTTTTGTATGCGCCTGTATAAACGGATCCCATTCGTCTTTTAATTAAAACCTTCGTTATTAATCTAAGCTTCTCATTTAAACTTTTAAGTATTCTTAAAAGTCAGTCTCGTTTATCTTAAAAATGGTTTTTTATAAAATAATAATATTTCTCTTTTAAAGAAAAGCTATTGACAAAAATCGAGGCTACATGGGAAACAAAGGCAATAATTAGGCTGTATTTGGCACAGAACAAATAGGCCTAAAGTTAAAAATAATAACACCTTCGGCCCATATAACATAAAAACAACATGAAAACGTCAAACAGAATCATAGACTTGAGTAATATAGCCTTTTAAAGCATCTAAAAACCATCGAACTAAGCCTATGAATTGGCTTAAAATTAACCGCATCAACTGCAGATTTTAACCTATAGCGATTCAACCACGCGTTTATATGCTGAGACTAATACATAGTCAATTTCCAACGACTCAAAATGATTAGCTTGAATATCGTGCTTCATCTTGTCAGTTGCACGCCACGCATAAGGCGCCATATCCAATAGCGTTAATGCTTGCTCACCGGTAACAGATAAAGTGAAGCTCAGTGCCTGAGTGTCTTTTACCGATAATGCAGAGGGCAAATTCACTTTGAAAGGTTTTTCAGCCAAGTCAGGATAAATATATTCCCTGAGTTGCCATAGGTGTCGTGGCCCAGGCATAACCAGTAACATGGTCCCATCATCTTTCAATATCCTAACAGACTCTTTTCCCTTTAACGGCCGATCAATAACAGTAATAAAATCCACACAATTATCGATAAAGGGTAATTTCTTAGAAGAGCTTAAACACAAGATCCCAGGAGTCTGCGCCTTCGCTGCAGCAAAAATAGCATTTTCTGCGTCCGCTACGCCCACGTACTGGACGTTTAGCGGATTTTCGACCTCAGCCAGCTTGGAAGCTAAAGCACGCAAGAAGAAGCCCTCAGCGCATTCATAATCCAATAAACAAGCATCAGGCTTGATAGATCCAGTGATTATCTCAGCCAGTTTATCGATCAAAGGCGAAAAGATGCCTGATTCGAGCAGAAAACGCTTAGCTCTAACTTGCTCGCGCGAATCACCAGTCGGCTTTTGGCGTTGTGGTTTAGTAAAAACCCAATAGCCTTGCTCATTCCGATCGAAGTGATGCTTATTGACACAATAAAAACCTTGGGAGGCTTTGTGTTGTTTTAACGCAAGTCCGCAGGTTGGACACTGATATTCGAGACCCATATAAAGCTCCAAAAATAAGTTAAGCTTCAGAAAATGAGGAAGCTCCAAAAACAAAAATCGGGTACATGACCCGATTCTATTATTTATTATCTCACTATGATGACTAAACTCGCGTGGCTAGAAGAAGATAAATCCACACAAGACTGCACCGAGTGCTAAACGATAGATCACAAACGGGGTCATTCCCATGCGGCTGATGATTTTTAAGAAGTAATGAATACAGGCATAAGCGGCAACAAACGAAATCAGAGTTCCTAGGATTAACGCTTGATAATCAATCGGAAGCTCACTTTTCGCCAGATCTTTACCCACTAAAATCGCCGCACCTAAACTCACAGGAACTGACATTAAGAATGAAAAGCGGGCCGCTGCATCACGACTTAAGCCTAACATTAGCGCCGCTGTCATAGTGGCACCAGAGCGCGAAGTCCCTGGGATCAAGGCCAATGCCTGCGCGAAACCAATTAACAAGGCTTTACGCCAGCCCGTCTGATAAACCGTTAAATCGCGGCGCGACATCTTATCGGCCCACCACAACAATAAACCAAATACGACGGTAGTGACCGCGATGACCTCAGCATTACGTAGGTGAGTCGCGATAAAATCCTTTGCCAGAAAACCAAAAAACACCGCTGGCAAGGTCGCCAGAATAATCCACCACGCCAGCTTGCTGTCTTCGGATTGTTGACCTCTGAAAATGCTCGCAATCCAAGCATTAAACATAGTCCATAACTCGTGTCTGAAATAAATTACCACAGCAAATAACGAACCTGTATTCACCGCCACATCGAAGGATAAACCTTGATCTTCCCAACCTAAAAGCTGTGCGGGTAAAATTAAGTGGGCAGAACTAGAAATAGGTAAAAACTCGGTTAGCCCTTGAATAAGCGCTAAAATAATGACCTGAAACGTATCCATGACAATCCTATCAATAAATTAAAACGTCAGCCCTGGGGGCCATTCAAACGTCACAGGCCAAAGTCGCTGTGAATCTTTGTCATACTCTTGCCACAAACTTGCATAGCTTTTATCTACCACGGGATGAATCAATTCCGGCGCTAACTCGGCTAATGGCCATAACACAAAGGCATTATTGACTATCTCAGCACGGGGCAGCACAACAGGCGTTTGGCATACCACATGGTCATAAAGCAGCAGATCCAAATCTAAGGTTCTTGGGCTAAATTTCTTTGCCCCGGCAAGCCGGCCGTGATTCTGCTCGATTTGCTTAAACTGTGCAACTACCGCCGCTATATTAAGATCCGTTTCAGCGCTAGCAACCATATTCAAAAAATTAGTGCCACTAAAACCTACCGCTTCACTTTCATACATAGAAGAGAGGCGCAGCGGCCCGAAACACGCTCGCAGCGATGTTAATCCAGCTTGCAGATGCTGTTCAGGCTCGATATTGCTACCCAGACTGATATAAATACGTGCCATGCTAATGTCCGATTTATCTGAAGATAAACACTATTTCTCAATCAATAGCGCAGTTGATCAAGTACTCATCTAACGTGAACGTTCAATCTCGACGCCAACCGAAGCTGCAGTTGCTACCGCGCCTGGCTTCATCACGACAACTTTCACCCAAGTCACGTTAAATTCTTGAAGTAGGCAATCGGCCACTCGCTCGGCAACCGTTTCGATTAACTCGATTGGATGCTCAGTAACAAGTTGGGTTAATCGATTGGAAACTGTCTCATAGCACAGCGCATATTGATAATCATCCGTCGCTGCGGCAGGTTTATTATCCCACGCCATGTCTAAGTCTAATAACAGGCTCTGATGGATTTTCTTTTCCCACTCATAGACACCAATCACAGTATCAATGCGCAATTGCCGTATAAGTACCTTATCCATGCTTTCTCCAACTAACTGACTACTATGAGGTCTGATAAGCTAAAAGCGATCCTAGCTGTATAATCCGCAATCTTCTGACAGATAACTAATTTACTTTCTACTCGAGCCAATCCACAGTAGGATAACGCCCTAAAAGGATTTGCTCATTCAGAAAATATCTCAGCCCCAACTAGGCGAGTTATCGCACAAACCTATAGCGGGATTGACAACTGAGTCAGCTTTTTAAATTGTTGCGCGATAATACCTTAAGACGCGTAAGGAAACCAATGTGAGTCCATTAACACAGACACTTTTGATGATTTTGGCCGCCTATTTGGCTGGTTCAATCTCAAGTGCCGTGCTGGTTTGTAGGATGAGAGGTCTACCCGATCCAAGATTGCAAGGTTCAGGCAATCCAGGAGCCACCAATGTACTAAGAATTGGCGGCGCGAGTTCGGCTGCCATGGTGCTGTTTTTCGACATGCTAAAAGGTGCAGTGCCTTCTTATTTAGCTTATCTCATGGGCATAGATGCAGTGTCACTCGGGCTCATCGCCATCGCCGCCTGTCTTGGACATATTTATCCGGTATTTTTTGGATTCAAAGGTGGTAAAGGCGTTGCTACTGCCTTTGGTGCTATGGCCCCCATTGGTGATGATTTAGCGATTTGCCTAATGGCATCTTGGGTCGTCCTATTGTTAATTAGCCGCTACTCGTCCCTTGCCGCCATTCTTACCGCTTTACTGGCGCCCCTTTATACTTGGTGGCTAGACGACAGATTCACCATTCCCGTTGCTATGCTATCGACGCTCATCATTATCCGTCATAAAGACAATATTCAGCGCTTACTCAAGGGGGAAGAGTCCAAAGTGTCACGCAAGAAGCGTCCAAAAAAATCTTGAGATCACATTACGCCCAATAAAATTACCCCAATAAAAAACTGCGCTAAAAGCGCAGTTTTTTATTTCAGCATCAATACATCGGCATCAAAGGCGTGTTATGCCACAGGTGGCAAGGTATCTAACGGCCATCGAGGTTGACCTTTTACCGCTAAATCTTCGTATTGTCCCGCCTTTAAACGCTGTAATCCCGCAAAGGCAATCATGGCGCCGTTATCGGTACAAAACTCACCGCGGGGATAAAACACTTGTCCACCTAGCGAGTTCATCATTTCAGCTAAGGTTTCCCTCAAACGCGTATTCGCACTCACGCCACCGGCGATCACTAAGCGGTTATAGCCAGTTTGCTTCAGCGCACGGCGACATTTAATCGCTAGCGTATCAACCACGGCTTCTTCAAAGGCACGGGCAATATTGGCGCGCGTTTGCTCATCGTCAGGTTCAGCGGCAATAGTATTGGCGGTAAAAGTTTTTAAACCCGAAAAGCTAAAATCGAGTCCAGGTCTGTCGGTCATAGGGCGCGGGAACTTATAGCCTGCGGGTAAGCCTTTAGCGGCCAGTTTCGCTAAGCGCGGGCCGCCGGGATAATCCAGCCCCATTAATTTAGCCGTTTTATCGAATGCTTCACCCGCGGCATCGTCAACGGACTCACCTAACACTTCATAGCGGCCAATCCCATCGACTTTAACCAACATAGAATGGCCACCAGAAACTAATAAGGCCACAAAGGGGAACTCAGGTGCGTCATCTTCGAGCATAGGCGCCAGCAGGTGCCCTTCCATATGGTGCACACCGATTGCAGGCTTGTCCCAAGCAAAAGCCAGTGAACGCCCCACACAGGCGCCGACAAGCAAAGCACCAATTAAACCTGGGCCCTTGGTATAGGCAATCCCGTCGAGATCAGCCATTTCAGTATTCGCATCTTTCAGCGCTTGACGAATAAGCGGCACAATTTTGCGTACATGGTCACGCGACGCCAACTCAGGCACCACACCACCATAGTCAGCATGCAGCTTAACCTGACTGTATAAAGTGTGCGATAATAAGCCCAGTTCATCGTCATAGACGGCGATACCTGTCTCGTCACAAGATGTTTCAATACCTAGAACCCGCATGGTGTCTCATCAATTGCTAACAAAAGGGCGCTAATTCTACCTGCAAGCGCTCGATTACTCCAGTCGCACAGGCCATATTGAGTCCACTATAGGACTGAGCTCAGTTTTAGGGCTTTACAAGCCTAGGTGTCTCGGTATAAAATTCCGCACCATTTTAAATAGACTTGGTTCGAGTAATTGAACCAGAACAACCTACACCTAAGGGGTGATGGCGTATGCCAATTATTAAAGTACGTGAAAACGAACCATTCGACGTAGCTCTACGTCGTTTCAAGCGCTCTTGTGAAAAAGCTGGTATTTTAGCCGACGTGCGTGCTCGTGAATTCTACGAGAAGCCAACTACTGCACGTAAGCGCGCAAAAGCAGCTGCAGTTAAACGTTTAGCTAAGAAGCTTTCTCGCGAAAACGCACGTCGCGTACGTTTATATTAATCTCATATGAGCCTAATTGATCAGCTAAAAGACCACATGAAGCAAGCCATGATCGCCAAAGAGAAGGCGCGCTTGAGCACTATTCGTATGGCATTAGCCGCCATCAAACAGATTGAAGTGGATACCCGCGAATCTCTGACTGATGAACAGGTTATAGCGGTCTTAACCAAAATGGTGAAACAACGTCGTGACTCGATTGCTCAATTTGAAGCAGCGGGTCGTAACGAGTTGGCCGACGTGGAAGCAGCAGAGATTCAAGTTATTGAAGCTTTCCTGCCTACCCCTCTTACAGAGGCGGAAGTCGCGGCGCTCATCGATGCAACTATTGTAGAAGTAGGTGCATCCGCCATGGCGGATATGGGCAAAGTAATGGGAGCATTGAAATCTAAAGTGCAAGGACGTGCAGACATGGGCGCTATCGGCGCTATGATCCGTGCAAAATTGCAATAATTAGCGTTTCACTGTATGAACAAGCCGTGCCTATGCGCGGCTTGTTTGTTTAAATTCGCGCAAGGCGGGATTTTAAGCACTCAATGGCAATACCTCGTGATTTTATCAATGAGCTAATCGCTCGCACTGACATAGTCGAACTTATCGATCGTAAGGTGCCCTTGAAAAAGGCGGGTAAGAACTACTCGACCTGTTGTCCTTTTCATAGCGAAAAATCACCTTCGTTTACCGTCAGCCGTGATAAACAGTTCTATCATTGCTTTGGCTGCGGTGCTCACGGCAACGCCATCGATTTTGTGATGGAGTATGACCGACTCGATTTTATTGATGCCATTGAAGATTTGGCGGGCCAGCTTGGATTAGAGGTTCCCAGAGAACAAGGCACAGGCAAGCGACATGATGACGGTTTAAGTCGTGACTTATACCAGCTCATGGAAGAAGCGAGCCTTTACTTTCAAAATCAACTTAGACAACACCAAGATAAACAAAAAGTTATCGATTATCTTGCCTATCGCGGTTTATCCGATGATGTAGTCGAACATTTTGGTATTGGCTTTGCGCCAGACGGTTGGGACGGCTTATTGGGCCGCTATCGTCAGAATCAAGATGCGCAGGATAAGTTACTGACTGCGGGTATGTTAATTAGCAACGACAGTGGGAAACGTTACGACAGATTTCGTGACCGCCTCATGTTTCCTATCCGCGA
The DNA here is from genome assembly GCF_026802235.1 of Shewanella sp. DAU305. Lineage (NCBI taxonomy): Bacteria > Pseudomonadati > Pseudomonadota > Gammaproteobacteria > Alteromonadales > Shewanellaceae > Shewanella > Shewanella sp. DAU305. Next base: position 1,803,326 of record NZ_CP113808.1, on the reverse strand, counting down.
CAGACGCGGACGAGTCATTGGTTTTGGTGGCAGAGTTTTAGGTGATGGCACACCCAAATACTTGAATTCTCCAGAAACGCCCATATTTCATAAGGGCAATGAGCTTTATGGTCTCTATGAACTAAAGCAACGCTATCGCGATCCTGACAAAGTACTGATCGTTGAAGGCTATATGGATGTGGTGGCGTTGGCGCAATTTGGCGTCGATTATGCTGTCGCGTCATTAGGCACCTCGACGACGGCGGAGCAATTTCAGCTTTTGCTGCGCAGCGCTAAAGAAGTGATTTGCTGTTACGACGGCGACAGAGCGGGTACTGAAGCGGCTTGGCGTGCCTTAGAAACGGCATTGCCATTATTAAAGCCAGGCGATCAAGTGCGATTTATGTTCCTGCCTCAGGCCGAAGATCCTGATTCTATGGTACGTAAGATTGGTAAAGATGCATTCGAAACCTTAATGGTTTCAGCCATTGCACTACCAGAGTTTCTATTTGATACGTTAGCGACAAAATACGGTACAGATAAAGGCAACTTAGCGAAACAAGCTTTTATCTTAATTGAAAAAATTCAAGACACTGTGCTGCAAAATTTATTGCTTGAGAACTTAGCTCACAAGTTAGGAATGAACAGCTCAGAAGATATGAAAAAGAAGCTAGGCTTTAGCGTGAAACAAGCTAAACCAATGGCAAATAAAGGATTAAAAGGACGCGGTACACCATTGCGACTCGCCATCGCACTGCTAGTACAACATCCTAAACTGGGTATGGGCTTACCCCCACAACCCGCACTCGCCCACTTGCAGATGCCAGGCATAGAATTGCTGCCACTGTTATTGGAGATGACTCGAGAGCAAACGTTAAACAGCGCACAACTACTTGAACAATTCAGAGAGCACCCTTACAGCGGCACTCTCCATAAATTGGCCCAATGGGACCATCAAGTGGCGGATGAAAACTTGCTCGAAAAGTTTAAACAAACCCTGGTTTGGTTGAACAATCAATATATTGAACAACGATATCAGGAATTGAGTCTAAAACAGACTCATACTAAAGAAGAGAAGATGCAGCTCTCGAAGCTGATCTCAGTCATGAAAGGGTTAAACTGAGGCAAAAATGTCCTCATTCACTGTCCCAGTGACTAGCACAGACATGTGCACACGGCTATAATTGACGATTTGCGCGGCACTTAGCTCATGCTAAGTGTCCGTCGTTGTAACAGTTTCCCAACTTGGATGATATCTATGGATCATACTCCGCAGTCGCAACTTAAGCTGTTGCTTGCCAAAGGTAAAGAGCAAGGTTACTTAACCTATGCAGAAGTGAACGATCACTTACCTGCAGACATGGTCGATTCTGACCAGATCGAAGATATTATCCAGATGATAAATGACATGGGTATCCGGGTGTTCGAAGAAGCCCCTGATGCCGATGACATGATGATGTCGGAAGACAACACAGACGAAGATGCCGCTGAAGAAGCCGCTGCCGCACTGGCAACAGTAGAAAGCGAACTTGGCCGCACAACCGATCCCGTGCGCATGTACATGCGTGAAATGGGTACAGTTGAGCTTCTGACCCGCGAAGGCGAAATTGTTATCGCCAAACGCATCGAAGAAGGCATCAACACAGTTCAAAGTTCAGTCGCCGAATACCCACAAGCGATCGCTATGATCCTTGAGCAATTCGACCAATTTGAAGCCGACGAACTGCGCTTATCTGATATTATCTCTGGATTTGTTAACCCGGACGAAGACGTTGCACCGACCGCCACTCACATCGGCTCAGAATTATCTGAAGAAGAGCTGGAAGATGAAGATGACGAAGAAGATGACGACGACACTGAAGATGAAGAAGAAGGCAACAAAGGGCCTGATCCTGAAGAAGCACGCGAAAGATTCGGTCAACTGAGAACAGCCTACGAAAGTGCACTGAAAATTATCGAAGCTAAGGGCCGTGAACACCCTGAATCGGTAAAAGCGCTATTCGAAATCGGTGAAATCTTCAAAGAATTCCGCTTAGTACCTAAACAGTTTGACCGTTTAGTAAAAAGCATGCGCACTATGATGGATCGCGTGCGTGTTCAAGAGCGTTTAGTGTTAAAACTGTGCGTTGAACAAGCCAAAATGCCGAAGAAAAACTTCGTCAAACTCTTCACTGGCAACGAAACCAACCTCGATTGGTTCAATACTGAGAAAGCCTCAACTAAACCTTATGCCGAAGGCCTAAGAATGGTTGAAGACGACGTGATCCGTTGTCGTACCAAGCTTGCAGCAGTTGAAGAAGAAACCGGCTTAGCAATTTCTGCCATTAAAGACATCAACCGTCGTATGTCAATCGGTGAAGCCAAAGCGCGCCGTGCGAAGAAAGAAATGGTTGAAGCCAACTTACGTCTGGTAATTTCTATCGCGAAGAAATACACCAACCGTGGTCTGCAATTCTTGGACTTAATCCAAGAAGGTAACATTGGCTTGATGAAGGCTGTGGATAAATTCGAATACCGTCGTGGCTACAAGTTTTCTACCTATGCTACTTGGTGGATCCGTCAGGCGATTACTCGTTCTATTGCTGACCAAGCGCGTACTATTCGTATTCCAGTACACATGATCGAAACGATCAATAAGCTGAACCGTATCTCTCGCCAAATGCTACAGGAAATGGGCCGTGAGCCTTCACCTGAAGAACTGGCTGAGCGTATGATGATGCCGGAAGATAAGATCCGTAAGGTACTGAAAATCGCTAAAGAACCTATCTCCATGGAAACCCCAATCGGTGACGATGAAGATTCGCATTTAGGTGATTTTATCGAGGATACTACCCTCGAATTACCACTGGACTCAGCGACCAGCGAAAGCTTGAAAAACGCCACTCACGAAGTGTTAGCAGGTCTAACCGCCCGTGAAGCGAAAGTATTGCGTATGCGTTTTGGTATCGATATGAACACTGACCACACTCTTGAAGAAGTGGGTAAGCAGTTCGACGTAACCCGTGAACGTATTCGTCAGATTGAAGCTAAGGCACTGCGCAAACTGCGTCACCCTTCACGCTCAGAAATCTTAAAATCATTCCTAGATGAATAGGCCGTTATAAGCCTAAAGTCAGCTAAGTGAGATTTGAAGCCCTGCCTATGCAGGGCTTTTTATTGCCTCTCCCGCGCCAATATCCGCATAAGCACGCTATGAAAGCATTAAATTTAGCCGACGATGGCATTTAAGTTGATTAACAGATAACCAATTGAATCAGTTGCGTGAATTTCCAGCCAAAACACGGGTGACAAGCGTAAGTAAGCTTAGTATACTTCCTCCCGCTTCAGGTAATGACGATTACCTTAAGTCGGCCCCTTAGCTCAGTTGGTTAGAGCACACGACTCATAATCGTTAGGTCCACGGTTCAAGTCCGTGAGGGGCCACCACCCGATTCAACAAAAAAGCCCATTGAAAAATGGGCTTTTTTGTATCTAAAATATTTGTCCTGCCAATCATCGCATAATCACCATACATTTACAGCTCGCTCGCTGACTATTTCATAGCTTCAGCCTGTTCTTTGATATTTACAATTGCCATAAAAATAGGCCCTTTGTTCAGTGCTTAACCAGCAACACAATAAAGAGCCTATTTAAAATCAATACGCTAATTCAGTAAACCTCTGCGTGCTAGGTTTTTAACTTGCCTAACTGCTCATGCTGCTGCTTCACTAAGTTTGCTAAAACTACGCTGCTTTGCTGTGCTTCACCCGCAAGACGTGCAAGTTCAGAAGCAGAGTCAGAAATCCCGGTGATATTGCGATTAACCTCTTCAGTCACCGCACTCTGCTCTTCTGCGGCGGCGGCAATATGGGTCACTTGGCCCGAAATTTCCCCAATCTGACTCACCATTGAATTCAATGAGTTTAACGCTTGCTCAGTTTGAGATACGGCCATTTGTGCCCGCTCAGCGCCTTTATCTATGATGCCAGAAGCGCTTTGGACCTCTTTTTGCAGTGCGTCGATAAGGGTACTAATGTCGTTCGTCGAGCTTTGAGTCTTAGATGCTAGCGCGCGGACTTCGTCAGCAACCACAGCAAAGCCTCGTCCCTGCTCACCCGCCCTTGCAGCTTCAATCGCCGCATTGAGTGCCAACAGGTTAGTCTGTGCGGCAATGGAGCTTATCACCTCAAGGATACGACTGATGTTCATACTGCTTTCAGCCACTTTACTCACCGCCAGCTTAGCCTCCATAGACTCCTGAGACATAGTCGCGACAAAACCCATTGCCTTAGTCAGGCTCTCTTCGCTATGACGAATATTTCGCGACATAGCTTCAGTTTCTGCCGCCGTTTGCTCAGACGCCTTAGCAACTTCAAGTGCAGTAGCACTCATTTGGTTCACAGCCGTTACCACACTCTCAATTTCACCGTACTGGCGATTCACACTGTCACGGGTGAGCTGCGCAATTTTTGCAGAGGCTTGGCTTTCCTCCTGAGAGCGGCTCGCAAGCGTTTTCAGCTCGGCAATCAGATTTTTAAGTTTATAAATAAAGGAGTTGAAACCTTTCGCTAGTGCAATCAATTCAGCATGGGAATCAACCTCAATCGATTGCGTTAAATCGCCATCTGCACTCGCAAGATGCTCTACACGGCCCTGGATCATCCTCAATGGTGAGATAATGCTACGGATCACTAAGCTAATGGTAATCACCGCGGCAATTGATACCACAATACCCACGATCAGCAGTAAACTTCCTAAAGAGGTCGCCATCTCATCCATATCATTATTTAGCTCAATCGAGCTCTTATACGCCTGTGCAGTCGGCACTTGGATAACTAAGGACCACTCGGCATTCGCTAGCGGGATCTTAATGGGGTAGGCAACAATAATTTCATCATCGTTAACCATGTAGCCGGAATTCTTGTGCAGGGAGATGATTTGCGAAGCGAGAGTAGGATTTATCGACTCAGCTAATGGACGCGCCTTTTTACTGTAATGACTGGCCGCGACCACTAAACCGCGGGTGCTCAGCAAAGTGACTTTCGCTTGTCCATCGTAGAGGCTTTTGGATAACTTATCGATAAGGGTTTGAAACACTGGCAAGTTTACATCTACACCGACTATACCGATAAATTGCTTATGTTTAAGCACGGGCACAGTCAACGAGGTCATTAATGCTTTGTTGCCTGGAGTGATCTCGTATAAGTACGGCTCCATTAAACAGGGCTTTAAGGTTTCTTTACCACATAAATACCATTCAGCATCACGGATCCCAAACTCATTTAAGCTAGTGAGGTACTTTTCTGCCGAATCTTCAACTTGGTTATGCTCCACAGTGCCATCGTCGTTACGGGTGTAATAGACCTCTAGAGCGCCAGATGTCGCCACACTATGGCTAACATTCACATTCAAAAACTCACTGTCGAGCCCATCATAACCATTAGGTTCGAACTGGGCATACATGGAAGAGACTTGCGCATTTTTCTTCAGCACTGCCGCTACTGCGAGTTCTAAGCGGTCACGTTTTAAGGGTAATTCCTCGGCAGTACTTTCAAGCATACCCGCAAAAGAGAAAGGAATACGGTAGGCTTCATTGATAAATCCGGCGACCATTTCACCATATTCACCAGCGCGGGCTTCGAGTTTATCCCGCGTTTCCGTTTGTAGGGTATTTTGAACTTGATCCGACAATTGTGCGTTTTGAGCCGACAGCGTCCACCATAAACTGATAGATAAAATAGCCACTATCGATAAAAATAATGCTGATGTAATCCACAACAACTTAGTACTGATGGACAAATGCTTCATCTAGTAAACTCCCAAGAGAACGACAATAGCGTAATTATTATGATCTAATTCATTTTTATACTTTCTACCCAGCATTAAAAATAGCACTTAGCGTAAGAATTACCAGCACTTAAGATAAAGATTTGCTAATGAAATGTAAAACTTTAGAATGACAAAATCAAAAAAAGGCCAAATTCAAATAAATGAATTCGGCCTTAAATATCAAACACTATTTCAAATTAAGTCTAAAGTTAGCGTCCCCACAACCAAGCGGCACCACGTACGCCCGATGAAGCGCCATAACAGTTTTTAACAACCGGAGTGTGACACTCACGGCCAACCACATATCGCGGTAAAACTTTTGGCAATTCAGTGTAAATGGCATCGATGTTGGACACTCCGCCGCCAAGGACGATAACATCTGGATCCATCATATTGATCACATGGGCCAATGAGCGGGCTAAACGATCGATAAAGCGATCAAAAGCTTGAGTTGCCAGCGGATCGCCTGCTTGCATCATTTGGGCGATTTCAATACCGCTGTCAGCAACTCCACCTGCTGCGCGAAAATCGCGTACAAAACCCGTCCCTGAGATAAACGTCTCGATGCAGTCTCTGTTACCACAAAAACACGTCGTGGTATTAAATTCATCGGCTTTCATCCAAGGTAAAGGATTATGACCCCACTCACCGCCGATACCATTACCACCATCATGCACTTGGCCTTTGATGGCGATACCTGCACCACATCCAGTACCAATAATGGCGCCAAAGACCACTGACTTGCCAGCAGCTGCGCCATCGACCGCTTCTGATACGGAAAAACAGTTCGCATCATTAGCGATTTTCACCTTACGGTTTAATCGAGCGCCCAGATCCACATCGAGGGGATGGCCATTGATCCACGTTGAATTAGCATTTTTAACTAGGCCAGTAAAAGGAGAAATCACCCCAGGAATACCTATGCCTATTGTGGCGGTTTGTTGCAAGCTCTCTTCGACTTCTGTCACGAGTGCGACTAATGCATCGACTGTAGCAACATATTCTCTTGGCGTTGGGATGCGTTTACGAAACACTTCTTTACCATCGTCATCTAATGCAATTAACTCGATTTTTGTGCCGCCAAGATCGATACCAATTCGTAACATCAACTTACTCCATCTCAATATATTTAACGCAAAGCGGCTCAGTGAAGCTCGGCTCTACTGCCTGATGCCATACACTGTAATTGAAAACGGCCTCAGGTCAAAAACAACATTAGCCCCTGTCAAAGTAAAGGCTGTTTATTAAAGCAAACAATGAAGGCACAGTCGTCATGTAAACGACCCACTGCGCCTTGGGATTTTACATTACTGACACTCGACTGACGCCATACTCGCCGTTTTTGGCTTTAAGGTGATATCGCTAAAACTGATATCCACAGCGCCCGATGATGACAATATGAAAGGCGAGATAATTTTACCAAAATCGATCCCCTGCGCCTGATAGCAAGTGAGATCTATGTTTAGTTCACTCCAAGTATCAAGGCTTAACGCGCTTAGCTGAGTGCTGATGTCCACATTGACTCGACAATCGCCTTCGCAGGTCATGCCAACATTAACAGGCGCTTTAATCGATGAACCGACTTTGACCTGCATACTCAACACTGACTTGCTCGCCAGATAAGCCCGTAAGTCTTCAGGGAAGTTCCCCTGCAAACTCACAAAACCAAGAGTTTTACCGTTGAAGCTGACATGGCGAGCATCTTCTTGTACTTGTTTATCAAAGGTTTTAATCGTGACAACATCATTCGATTGCACACTGCTGGCTATGGGTTCCATCGAAACCTTGTCACCTTCAACACTGCCAATCAGCATTTTCCAAGGCGCCTTAACGGCACGCTCGAATAACGGCTTCTGGCTGAGTTGCATTTGTTCACTGAAATTATCTTCAGACAAACTATTCGATAATATCGCAGGCGCAGTACTATTTGCCTTATCCGCATAGCTCAGGCCATAGCCATAGGGAAGTAATGGCGAATAATCACTGTCGTGAACATTCACTTGAGTTTGCTGCGGTGTCGACGGCCATGAGAAAGATAATTTGCCATTAAAGTCATACTGAACATCACCATTAGCTTGAGTGAATAACACTTCACTAATCCCTGCTCCTTCAGTGCCAGGCAACCAAGCGGCGACAAAGGCGTCAGAGGCATTAAGCTCAGGATTGACCCACAAAGGTCTGCCGCTAATAAACACAGAGACCACAGGAACCCCTGCGGCTTTGAGCTTTTGCAATAAAGCTAAGTCACGCTTATTCCCTCTTTGATACTCAAGATTATCAATATCACCATTGCCTTCGGCATAGGGCTCTTCACCAAATACCACAATCGCCACATCGGGTTTATTCGCAGCATCAAATTGACCATCAACACTCAGCACAGCGCTACCACCGCTGGCAGAAACCGCCTTTGCTATGCCAGCATAAATCGATGTTGCTCCAGGGAAATCTGCATTCTGATTATCAGTACCCTGCCAAGTAATAGACCAACCACCCGATTGTTTGCCAATATTATCAGCAGCATCGCCTGCAACGAGCACTTTAGCTTTAGGAGATAAAGGCAATAAATGCTGATTATTCTTCAATAACACCAGTGATTCACGCACCGCTTGGCGTGCAACGTCTCTGTGACTAGCTTGTCCAATTAACTCGGTTTTACCCGATAAAGGACGCTTAGCTGGACTTGGCTTTTCAAATAATCCCGCCCGAATTTTTACTCGCAGGATACGACTCACGGCATCATCAATCCGCGCTTGGCTGATCAAACCCGACTTAACTTGCGCGATAGTGTTTTCATATAATGGTTTCCATGCGGCCGTAGGCACCATGAATACGTCTAAGCCCGCATTAACGGCCTGAGGACAAGATTCGTTACTGCAACCTTCAACCTGCCCATGACCATTCCAATCGCCAACGACAAAGCCATCAAAGCCCATGTGAGTCTTAAGTACATCGGTCAATAAATAAGGATTACCGTGATTTTTAGCGCCGTGCCAACTATTAAATGAGGCCATCACAGTTTGCGCGCCCGCAGTTAACCCGCCGACATAACCTTGGGCATGAATGTCAAACAAGGCTTGTTCGGATGCGATATTATCGCCCTGATCATCCCCGTCTTCGGTCCCTCCATCTCCTAAGAAATGTTTTACCGTAGCGATAACATGCTGATCTGATAAGAAGTCTTTATCATTGCCACCTTGTAACCCCTCGACAATCGCGTGCGAATAGGATTTAACGATGGCAGGATCTTCAGAATAACCCTCGTAGGTTCGTCCCCAGCGGTCATCACGCACCACAGCGACAGTCGGTGCAAATACCCAATCAATCCCCGTCACCATGACTTCTTTGGCGGTGATCGCAGCAATTTGCTGAATAAGCTCAGGATGATGAGCCGCACCTAACCCTATGTTATGTGGGAACAGCGTTGCGCCAATCACATTGTTGTGACCATGAACCGCATCCGTGCCCCACATGGTTGGAATACTGATGCCATCGAGCGAGTCATCCATAGAGGCTTGAAACATAGCGTCGGCTAAGGCAATCCAATCTGCTGGCGTCGCATGTTTATCTTGGTTCGGGTAAGAACCGCCACCATTCAAATAAGAGCCAAAACCGTATTTGCGCATATCTTCGACCGTGATATCGCGGATCTCAGGTTGGATCATCTGCGCAACTTTCTGCTCTAGCGTCATTTTTGCTAATAAATCTGCGACGCGTTTTTCAACATCTGGCTGATTTTTATGGGGGATAGTTAACTGCGGCCAAATATTAATATCGGTAGGCTTACCGTCGATACTGTAGCCATTGGGGCTATTGGGGCTATTGGGTGAGCTAGATGCGGCAACATCATTGGGCTTAACTGACTGACTATCGTCGGCTTTTATCTGCTCTGTTTTGCTGCATCCACTTAAGCTGACGCAGGTCAGCACAGCCAATAAACTCAAGCTAAAGGTTTTGGGTCTCAATGCGATAACGCTCATAATTCTCACCCTCAAAAAATAAAATGTCTTAATACACACGCCGTGTGCGCATCCATGTGTTTAATCGTCGTGTTTTAATTAATTTAAAATCTTGGTCTTGGGGCATCACAGCCCTTGGCGCCGTAATAGGCGATAAAGCCATAACAAAGCAGCGGTAAAATAAAGGCCAATTGGATACCAAAATGATCGGCTAACATACCTTGGAATAAGGGCACAATCGCGCCGCCCACTATCGCCAAACATAAAATGCCAGAACCTTGGCTGGTGTGTTGTTCAAGATCTTGTAATGCCAAGCTAAAAATAGTCGGGAACATAATAGAGTTACATAACCCGACTAACAGTAAGGCCCACATCGCCATCGCCCCTGTACTCAACATGGCTAAGGCCACCAGCAAGCAAGCACAAATTGCATTAAAGGCTAATACTTTGCCGGCCTTGATTTTTTGCATCACGGCCGCGCCAATAAAACGCCCAACCATAGCGCCACCAAAATAGTAGGCAATATAATGCGCGGCTTCGGCATGGGTGTAACCGCCAATATCAGGCTGAACTAAAAAGCTAATCAGAAAACTGCCAATGGCGACTTCTGCGCCCACATACACAAAAATCCCCACGCTACCGAGAACAAGATGCGGAAATTGCCATGCACTGCCCAGCACTTTAGCACTGCTCGCTGGCAATTTTTGCCCCAAAAAAGGCAGCTTTAACAGCATAAAAATCACCGCCAACACAAATAAACTGGCCGCTAAAATCAAATAGGGAACTTGGACTGTGCTCGCTTGAGCCGCAGCGCTGACTACAAGGTCAGGAGCAGCCTTTCCTGTCATTTGATGTGAAGTCGATAAAATTAACCAACTACCAAAAAACGGAGCAACTGTGGTGCCAAAGGAATTAAACGCTTGGGTCAGAGTGAGTCTCGATGACGCGGTTTTTGCAGGTCCCAGCACGCTGACGTAGGGATTAGCCGCCACTTGCAGAATGGTAATGCCAGAGGCTAAAACAAAAAAAGCGCCTAGGAACATCCAATACGAAGCGAAACTCGCTGAAGGATAAAATAATAAGCAGCCTAAACACGCAATACCAAGCCCAGTGACTATGCCTTTTTGATAACCAATCTTACCTACAAGTGCACCCGCAGGGATTGAGACAATGAAGTAAGCCCCAAAAAAACAAAACTGCACCAACATGGCTTGGGCGTAATTCAACTCAAACATACTTTTTAAATAAGGTATCAAGATATCGTTAAGACACGTAATGAATCCCCACATAAAAAACAACGAGGTTAAGGCCACTAAAGCAAACCTAAAGTTGCCACTCTGATGCACACTCGTTGCCGACTCACTCATTGCACTCGCCTCAGTTTCATTTGCAATAGCCATATTTGCCCTATTCTCCCCAACCGATTACCTAGATAAAAACGTTTAATCTTCTTAGTCAAAATGGCGTGATTAATTTATCCGAATCACATATTGACCTTTTTATGATTAGTCACTAACCTCGATGTAAGCGCTTTCATTGTTAACATGTCGATAACCAAAGTCAATATTTTTAGTGACAGTCGGCAAGCATCTTTAATCTCTTTATCTTGAACTCTGTGTTTTAAATCGCAGGCATGAATTCAAAAATATAATTAAGTGACTGAATATATGAAAATATCTTTACCAAAAAACTCAAGACTCCAAAGCAAAGCGTTTACTTTTGGTGTGGCGACCGCTTCATTTCAAATCGAAGGTGGCGTGGACTCTCGCCAGACCTGTATTTGGGACACCTTCTGTGCAACACCAGATAAAATCCGTGATGCGTCCAATGGCGATATCGCCTGCAACCACTTGAATCTATGGCAAGAAGATATCGCCTTAATCGCGTCACTCGGGGTGGATGCCTATCGTTTTTCAGTCGCATGGGGGCGGGTATTAAATCAAGATGGCAGCATTAATCAGCAAGGAGTTGATTTCTACATTGGCATTCTAGACGAACTAAAACATAGAAATATCAAAGCATTTGTCACGCTTTACCATTGGGATCTTCCTCAACATATTGAGGACCAAGGCGGCTGGTTAAACCGAGATACCGCTTATCTTTTCAAAGACTATGCCGACAAAATAAGCCAAGCCTTCGGCGACCGAGTGTATTCCTACGCCACCTTAAACGAACCCTTTTGCAGCTCATATTTAGGCTATGAGGCAGGCATTCACGCCCCCGGCTTAATGAAAAAAGCCTATGGCCGTCAATCGGCTCACCACCTGTTACTCGCCCACGGTTTAGCGATGCAAGTACTGCAAAGGAACAGCCCAAACAGCATGAATGGCATAGTGCTTAACTTCACGCCCTGCTACGCATTAACCCAAAATGCTGCCGATATTCAAGCCGCAAAACAAGCCGATGATTACTTTAACCAGTGGTATATCAAGCCCATTTTCGATGCGGCATACCCAGAGCTTCTCGCGACATTAGCGCCAGAAGATAGACCGGAAATTCACGACGGCGACCTTGAGATTATCAGTCAACCCATTGACTTTTTAGGGGTCAACTTTTATACCCGCGCCGTATATCAGGCCGATGCCGAACAAGGATTTGTGCAAGTTGATTTACCTGGGGTACCTAAAACCGACATAGGCTGGGAGATCTATCCACTGGCCTTTACCGATTTATTGGTTTCTTTAGATCAAATCTATGATTTACCGCCTATTTTCATCACAGAAAATGGCGCCGCCATGGACGATAAATGTATTGATGGGCGTGTCGATGACTTCGATAGGCTCAGCTATTACCAGCACCATTTAACCGCAGTAGACAATGCCATAGTACAAGGTGTTAACATTCAGGGTTACTTTGCCTGGAGCTTGATGGATAATTTTGAGTGGGCCGAAGGCTACTTAAAACGTTTTGGCATTGTCTATGTGGATTATGCCAGCCAAACCCGAACGATAAAGGCCAGTGGTCACGCCTACAGTGACTTGATTCGCTCAAGGGCCCACTTAACCAATAACAATAATAAATAAGGCTAAAGCCATGATTAGCATAAAAGAAAAAATAGCCTATGGGCTTGGCGACACCGCCAGCAACATCGTTTTTCAAACCGTTATGCTGTTCCTTACCTTTTTTTACACCGACATTTTTGGCATTTCACCCGCCTTTGTCGGCACTATGTTTCTGCTCGTACGGTTAATTGATGCCGTCACCGATCCTTTAATGGGCGCATTGGCAGATCGCACGAACACCCGTTGGGGTAAATTCAGACCCTATTTACTCTGGTTTGCCCTGCCCTTTGGGATTATCAGTGTATTGGCTTTTACGACCCCAGATTTATCTGAAGATGGGAAAATGATTTATGCCTTCGTGACTTACACAGCATTGATGATGGTATATACCGCCATTAATATCCCCTATTGCGCCTTAGGGGGAGTACTGACGGCCGATCCCAAAGAGCGGGTTTCGGTGCAATCCTATCGGTTTGTGTTCGCTATGCTCGGTGGCTTACTGGTCTCAGGACTTACCCTTCCTTTAGTCGAGTTTCTCGGTAAGGGGGACCAAGCAAAGGGCTATCAGCTTACAATTCTCGCCATGAGCATCTTAGGTGTTGCCATGTTTTTGGCCTGCTTCTGGGGCACAAAAGAGCGCTTACATCCGCCAGTGGATCAAAACTCCAGCTTTAAACAGGACTTTACCTACCTATTACAGAATGACCAATGGCGAGTGCTATCCGCCGCCGCAGTTTGCCTATTATCCGGCATGGTGTTACGCACTAGCCTCGCCATTTACTATGTGAAATATTTTCTTAACCTGCCGGATATGATCACTCTTTTCATCACCTTAGGTATGGTTGGCAATATTTTTGGCTGCATTCTCGCAGAGCCATTAGCCAAACGCGTTTGTAAGGTCAAAGCCTATATTGTGTTGCAACTCCTCGCCGCAGCCCTGTGTGTATTGCACTTTTTTGTCCCTAAAGATCAAGTCGTTCTCGCCTTCACTCTTTATATTGTCTGGGGCTTTACCTTCAATATGGCCACGCCATTACTCTGGGCTAAAATGGCGGATACGGTCGATTATGGTCAATACAAAACCGGCGTGCGTATCACAGGCATGATTTATTCCTCGGTGATTTTCTTTATCAAACTTGGAGTCGCGATTGGCGGTGCGGCGGCTGGATGGTTACTGGCAAGTTACGGTTATCAAGCCGATGTGGTTCAGAGTGAAACAACACTCAATGGCATCTTAATTTCATTTACCCTTTATCCCGCTATCGGCTCAATTTTGGTCTCATTTATCATGCGTCATTATACGCTAAATAACCAGAAAGTGGATGAAATCCATCTGGAATTAAATAGAGCCAGCTAATAAAAATATGCTAATCTTCAAGGCATTGTACTTTTCAGTACCTCTAATTTGAGATGATATGGCCACTATTTACGACGTTTCGGTACTTGCAGGCGTGTCACTTGCGACTGTGTCACGGGTGATGAATAAAAACACCAATGTCAGTGAGAAAACCAAACAAAAGGTATTAGACGCTATGGCTCAGTTGGACTATCGCCCCAATGCGATAGCCCAATCATTAGCGTCCAACTGCTCAAATAGTGTGGGCGTCCTGGTATCACAACTCGATGGCCCATTTTATGGGCCTATGATGACTGAAATTGAAGATGCCCTGCGCGATGCGGGTAAGCACGTTATTATTGCCGCGGGTAAAAGCAATGAATCCCTAGAAAAAGATGCGGTGCAATTTTTACTTGATCGCGGCTGTGATGCGTTGATTATCGACGTGGAAGCGGTTTCAGATGACTATCTTATCGATCTCTGTCAGCAGAGCACGCCAATCGTGCTGATTAACCGCTATGTTGCCGCCATACGTGAACGCTGTATTTATCTCGATAACGAGCTTGGCGGTTACCTCGCTACTCAGCATATGTTGTCGTTAGGACATAAACATATTGCTTATATATCAGGACCTTTATTCAAACTAGATGCTAGGCAGCGCCTGATGGGCCATAAAAAAGCGCTCACTGAATCGGCCATTCCCTATGAGAGTGAGCTGTTCTACGAAGGGACATTTAAAGAGTCGAGTGGTTGCGATGGCATGCGACATTTACTCAGCTTACAACGGCCATTTACTGCGGTGATTTGCGCCAATGACCAAATGGCATCGGGTGCAATTTCAACCTGCCTTGAACAAGGGCTTAAGGTGCCCGAAGATTTATCCTTCATGGGTTACGATAATATCCCGTTTCCTCAGTATATTTCCCCTAAGCTCACCTCTGTCAGCAACCCCATCCATGAAATGGGTAAAATGGCGGCGCTCTGGGTACTAAAACACGTATACAATAAAACCGATGTGGAAATTGTTAGCCGTTTCACCCCATCACTATTTATAAGAAATTCAGCAACTAAGATCATAAATAGTTAAATCACTAAGGCGTAGCCCCCCCCCCCCTAGTCTACTCATATACTTAAGTTGCCCTGATGGGGCGACCCAGTGGGCAAGGCACTGCATTTTTCGCTTGAACTCAAAGGCAAAAATAAACAGGCCCGACTCAAGCTAAGTATAAAAAACACTCAAAAACAGCAAGAGAAACTCACGCTATATTTCCCCCGCTTACGCAAAATATCCTCACACTTTATCTATTCACCAAATGGCAAAACACGCCATTACGAAGTTCATAAAGTAGAGTTAGCATGCTTTCTTTCACAAACAACATCATCAATATGTAACAAAATATAAAACTGGTTTCATTTTAAAACAATGGGTTAGAATAAACTCACGGACAAGAACAACATAATGTTGCAACAATAAAGCAACTTACCGTTGACTCTGTTGATAATTTAAACTAGCTTTATGTAAGCGCTTACATAAACCTAACTCGAACAAGAATATGAGCAAGCTGTACATAATTTGTTCTACCCAAAAACAAAATCAGAGAGTTGTAGCCTGAATATCTACTCAACGGGGAGATGTAGATGGAACTTAGAACATTTAGAAAAACCAGATTGGCCACTAGCCTTTCGCTAGTCTTAGGCGTGGGCGCTATCATGCCCGCCTATGCAGCCGATACTGACAAAAAAGAAGAAAATATTGAAGTTATTCAAGTAACAGGGATCCGCGGTAGTTTAGTCCGTTCGATGGACGTAAAACGCGGCTCAGAAGGCATTGTTGATGCCATTAACGCCGAAGATATCGGTAAATTCCCCGACAGTAACTTAGCTGAATCGCTACAACGTATTTCTGGCGTATCTATCGACCGTCAAAACGGTGAAGGTAGCCGAGTGTCGGTCCGTGGTTTTGGTGCCGATCAAAACTTAGTGCTGTTAAACGGACGTCAAATGCCCGTCACCACAGGCTCTCGTTCATTCGACTTTGCCAACATAGCGTCAGAAGCCATCAGTGCGGTTGAAGTGGAGAAAACCGCTAAGGCGGAAAATCCAACGGGCGGTATTGGCGCCACGATCAATGTGCTCACCCATAGACCGCTAAGCTCGCCAGGCATGAAGGCGACTTTCGGTGCAAAGGCCGTCGATGACTCATCCACGGATAAAGGCGCTACCACACCCGAACTTTCAGGCTTGTACTCAAATACCTTTGCCGATGATAAATTTGGGATTTCTATTTCAGGTAGCTATCAAGAAAGGGAAAGTGGTAATCAACAAGCCCAAGTCGGTACCGGTTGGCGCAGCTTCCCTGGTATCGTTGACCAAGATTACAGCGGCCCCAATGCAGAATGGGGCGGCGTTCCTAAAAACGACAATCAAGTCAATCGACCTGGCGATGATGACGTGTATAGCGTGCCACAAACCACGATTTACCGTTTTGAGGAACAGCAACGTAAACGCACCAACGGTCAATTAGTGCTGCAATACGAACCAATTGACTCGCTGCGCGCAACGCTTGATTACACTTACATGCGTAACGACATCGATACTCAAACGCACGACGTCTCGGCATGGTTCAACTTTGTGCCGTCCCAAGAAAATATTTGGAGTGATGGCCCAGTTTCATCACCACTCGTTTATTCAGAAACCTACGATGCACCCGCCGACCTTTCAATGGCTGCTGGCGATTTCGGCACCCGCGACCAAAGTGGTTCACTGGGTTTTAACTTAGCTTGGGAAGCCAGTGATAATCTGACGTTAAACTTGGATTACCATAACTCCTACGCCGAACGTACGCCTAACAATGTCAATGGCAGTACGAGCAACCTCAGTACCGCCGCCTTTATTCGTACCAGTGCAGCGACCGATTTTAGCGGTGATGTCCCAGTACTCGCCGTTGGTGGTGGAAATGCGGTTCGCCCAGAAGATATGCGCGTGACTGGTTCAACCTTTACCAATGCCGTCAATCGCTCCGAAATTGAACAGCTGCAAATGTCGGGTAAATATGATTTAGCCGAGGCGGGCAGTATCGATTTTGGTATTGCGATGTCAGACGTGAATAACCACTCCCAACAGGTTGATATTCAACGTAACGACTGGGGTGGCGTTGGTGCTGCGGGCGATTTAGACGCAGCTTGGTTCCCAACCAGTTCAGTTATCGATAAATTTGATGGTTCAAAAGGTAATTTCGCAGGTTATAACGGTAATGCATCGACAGATCCGCTAAACACTATGTTCCTTTGGGACTTTGCGGCAGTTCGTGCCCGTGCAGCAGAACTCTATGCAACGAGCATAGTGGGTGATTGTGGTAATGGCTTCTGCCCTTCTACCGATTACTCTAAAGGCACAGACCGTTTCACTGAAGAAAAATCTCAATCAGCCTATATCCAATACAACTTCGCCAGCGAAATTGCCAACATGCCCTATGACGTGCATTTTGGTTTACGCTACGAAAAAACAGATGTTGAATCGACTTCGGTTGTTTCCTCTTATGATACAGCTACTTGGATTGCAGAGTCTGAAATCGCGCTAACGAGTTCAGTGGATAATAATCGCGTTTACCAAACTCAAAAGGGTGATTACGATTACCTGCTACCCAGCTTCAACTTTAATATTGAAATGCTGGAAGATGTGTTTGTCCGCGCCGCCTTTAGCCAAACGATTGGTCGTCCTGATTACACCTCGATTCAAGGTGGCACCACAGTAGGAACGCTTGCCTATCGCAACGGTGGTAGCGGCTCTGCGGGTAACCCAAGTTTGTTACCACTTGAGTCAACAAACTACGACCTATCGACAGAATGGTATTACAACGATGCCAGTTACGTCTCAATCGGTTATTTCCGTAAAGATGTGACTAACTTTATCAGTAGTAATCCTGAAAACTCAGACATCTACAACATTCCGGATCCAGCACATGGTAAATATGTTGATGAAGCCATTGCGGCAGGTGCCACTACTGCGATTCAACAACGCCAATGGATTTATGACAAATACGGTGCAACCGATCCGAATGTGAAGATCAATCCTGATAACGGCAATATCGAGATTACCGGTAACCCAGGTGATCCTTCGTTAAACTTCCTCATTACTAACCCCACTAACAGTGATTTAAGTAATGTGATTGATGGTTGGGAGTTTTCTATCCAGCACTTCTTTGGTGAGTCAGGATTTGGTATCCAAGCCAACTACACTATGGTGGATGCGGGGGACAGCTATGATAACACTAACTTAGGTCGCCCAGGTGATGCGACCCAGAACGTGATTTTAGGGATCAGCGACACAGCAAACTTAGTCGGTATCTATGAAAACTATGGTTTCTCGGCCCGTATCGCCTATAACTGGCGTGATGAGTTCTTAAACTCAACAGGTCAAGATACTGGCTCGAACCCTAAATACACCGAAGCTTATTCGCAGGTGGACTTTAACATAGGTTATGACGTTGAAGCGGTTGAAGGTTTAACCATCTTCATCGAAGGCTTAAACATCACCAATGAAGCCACGCGTGTACACGGCCGTGCGACGGAACAAGTCCTTAACTACACCCAGACGGGTGCGCGTTACAGTATAGGCGCACGTTACACTTTCTAGTCGTACCGATTAAAGAGCAACAGATCTTTACCCTAAGGTCGTATGAGGTATGCCATAGATGCCTCATTTTTATCAGGATGACAGCAGGCTACACGGACGTAGCCGCTCTTTTTAGTCAATATGAGTAAAATAAATACTGGAAATCGCAGTAAAACTATTCAATGCTAGCGCAATAGTTAACCGCGTTAGTGATAACGAAAAAAATAAAAGCCTTTTATAAACAACAATAAAAGATAAGGCACTCGATATGCAGCAAGCAACTCACACAGCCATTAATAACATTGTCATTGTCGGTGGCGGCACAGCCGGTTGGATAACCGCTGCCCTTTTGGCCGCCGAGCATAATGTCGATAAAGGCCAGCTTGCGCACTCGCCTAAACTCAATATCACATTAATAGAATCCCCCGATGTGGCCACTATCGGCGTCGGCGAAGGTACTTGGCCTTCGATGCGTAACACCTTAGATAAAATCGGCATCAGCGAAACCGAATTTATCCGCCAATGCGACGCGAGTTTCAAGCAAGGCTCACGCTTTATTCACTGGCAGCACGATGATACTGAACATACTCAACCATTCGGTTCTAACCAATATTTACATCCCTTTAGCTTACCCCATGGCCATCAAGAGTTAGACTTGTGTCCCTTTTGGTTGCCTCACAGTGACAAGGTCAGTTTTGCTCAGGCGGTATCCAACCAAGATGCGCTGACTCAGTTAGGGCTAGCGCCTAAAACCATTGCGACGCCGGAATATCATTTTCAAAACAATTACGGCTATCACTTAGATGCGGGGAAATTTAGCCAACTGTTAATGCAGCATTGCACCGAAAAACTGGGGATCAAATACATTCGAGATCATGTCACCCAGGTTCACAGTCTTGCCAATGGCGATATCGAAAGCCTTGCGACCAAAGAACATGGCGTGATCTTAGGTGATATGTTTGTCGATTGTTCTGGCACTAAATCATTGCTGTTGGGCGAGCATTTCAACGTGCCCTTCCTCAGCCAAAAAGCTGTGCTGTTTAACGACAGCGCCTTAGCAATACAAGTCCCCTATGCCGAAGAAAATAGCCCTATCGCCTCATGCACACTCTCGACGGCACAACCCAATGGCTGGATCTGGGATATAGGTTTACCGACTCGCAAAGGCGTGGGTTATGTCTATTCATCGGCCCATTGTAGCGATGACGAGGCAGAACAAACCTTAAAAGCCTATTTAGCCAATGACACATCAACTAATCCTCAATCGGCATCCAGCAACGTGCTTGATAGTCGTAAACAAGAATATCGAAAGTTGAATATCAACCCCGGCTACCATGCAAAATGCTGGCAAAACAACTGTATTGCCATCGGCATGGCGGCAGGCTTTATTGAACCTTTAGAAGCATCGGCATTAGCCTTAGTGGAATGGACGGCGAATACCTTAGCCACGCAACTGCCAACGCATCGCGGCGTAATGGACACGATTGCCCAGCGAGTGAATGAACGCTACGAGCGCCACTGGCAGCAAATCATCGACTTTTTAAAACTGCATTATGTCGTGAGTCGACGCGAAGTGGATGGCTACTGGCGCGATCACCGGGAGGCCGCATCCATTCCTGAAAGATTACAGCAGCAACTCGACCTATGGCGTTATCAAGCGCCAAGCAGTCACGATATTAGCTACAAAGAACCCTTATTTCCGGCGGCGAGTTTCCAATATGTTCTTTATGGTATGGGCTTTAATACTGCCCAGCCCCCCCATATCAAGCCGTCGCAACAGCAAGTTGCCCAAAGACTTTTTAGTGAGAATCAGCAAAAGATCCATGCATTGAGCCAGAGCCTTCCGAGCAATCGCGACCTATTAAACAAGGTCAGGCAATTTGGTTTCCCTAAGATTTAGCACAAATAACAAGAATAACTCGCGGCAGTGAGAACCAACAAAGGACAAAGGTAACCCTATGAGCCAACACGTATTACTTAACAGCGTAGATCATAAAGATATTAAAATTATCACTGAGCGTAGTGCTAAGTACGGCGATAATGTCTGGTTCAGTGTCACTTTTCCGGCGGAGTTTCGCAGCGTACAGGCGCATTATCCGATTTTTTTCCAAAAGGATCAGGCCACAGGCCAGTTCTTTGCTGTGGCGCTTTATGGTTTTCAAAATAATGAGAATCTGTTTTTAAATAATGGCACTTGGCAGGCTTCTTATATCCCTCTCACCCTACGTCGTCAGCCGTTTCTTATTGGTCAGCAAAGCGTGCGCGAAGACGGTGTCGAGCTCAAACAAAGGGTCATACATATCGATATGGCGAGCCCAAAAGTCAGCACAACCGAAGGCGAAGCTTTGTTCCATCCCTATGGTGGGAATACGCAATATCTGGATGACATTGGGGATATGTTAGAAGGTATCCACCACGGGCTTATCGACAGTAAGCACTTTATCGATTTGCTTATCGAACATAAGTTGCTGGAATCCTTTACCTTAGATATCAAGCTCGACAATGGCCACCAACATCAAATGATGGGTTTCTATACTATTAATGAAGAAACGCTAGCGGCCCTTTCGGCAGAAGTGCTCGCTCAATTACATGCTAAAAGTTATCTAGAGGCGATTTACATGACCTTGGCCTCACAGGCAAGAGTACGTGACTTGCTTAACCTTAAAAATGCGCAAGGTTAACTAGGTCGCAGCCATGAGTCTTGATGTGATTAAACCTAAAACTAATGTCGTCAAACACCTTGAAAACTGCCCAACCGAGGAGATGCTCGCGCTGATTAAAGATGCTGAGCAGCCTTTGGTATTTAAAGGACTTTGCGCAAACTGGCCTTTAGTGAAAGCAGGGCTTGAGTCCACCGATAGCGCGATGAAGTATCTGGCCCAGTTTTACCAAGGCATGCCCGTCACCGCCTATTATCTAGCGCCTGAACATCAAGGCCGCGTATTTTATAACGACACTTTAGATGGGTTTAATTATCAGGCGGGTAAGTTAGATTTGCGGCAAATCTTCACGCAGCTCACTGTGCAGCAAGCCGCCAGTATTTATATGGGCTCAACCGATATTAATCAGTGCTTACCAGGACTTGGCGACGACAATAGTTTCAATCTTGCACCTTTGTCACCGCTCACCAATATCTGGCTTGGCAATCAAACTCGTATCGCTGCCCATTTCGACTTTCCCCATAACTTAGCCTGCAATGTCGTCGGTAGACGCACTTTTACCCTGTTTCCGCCGGAGCAAATCAGCAATCTGTATATTGGCCCAATGGAGTTTGCCCCGGGCGGCCAAGACATTAGCTTAGTCGATATGGATAATCCCGATTTTGACCGCTTTCCTAAATTTGCCAAGGCGATGGAATCCGCGCAAGTCGCCAAACTGGAACCCGGTGATGTGTTATTCATCCCCAGTATGTGGTGGCACCATGTACGCGGAATGGATGACTTTAATGTTCTCATTACCCATTGGTGGCGAGATACGCCCGGTTATCTTGGCCGCCCTAATAATGCCTTACTGCACGCAATGTTAAGTTTACGCTCCTTACCCAAGGCGCAACGTCAGGCGTGGAAAGCCCTGTTCGATCACTATATTTTTGACCATGAAGATGGCGATCTAGAGCATATTCCTAGTGCAGCCCAAGGCATGCTGACTACCCCACTCGATGAAATCAACGCCCGAAAATTGCGGGCAGATTTAACCAATAAGCTCAAACGTTAGCCCAGTTGAGGATATAAACGATGACAACAGCCATAAAAAGAGTCGTGATTGCGGGTGGCGGAACAGCCGGATGGATGGCTGCTGCGGCGCTGACTAAGTTGATGGGCAAACACTTAGAAATTGTGCTGGTCGAATCCGATGAAATAGGTACGGTCGGTGTGGGCGAAGCGACGATCCCCACATTACATATTTTCCATCGATTACTCGGCCTCAAAGAACAAGAGGTCATGGCAGCGACAAATGCGACCTTTAAACTCGGGATCTCCTTTGAAAATTGGCAGAATATCAATAAAAACTACCTGCATTCCTTTGGTTTTTTAGGTAAAGATTGTTGGGCCTGTGGTTTTCAACATTTTTGGCTGAAAGGCAAACAACTCGGCATTGTGAGTGAAATAGGCGACTACTGCGCCGAACATCTCGCCGCTCGTCAAGGACGCTTTGCCGTACTGCCAAACCAAGATTACAACCATGCTTACCACATGGACGCCAGTCTCTATGCCAAGTACCTTCGAAAAATGGCCGAACAACACGGCATTCACCGTATTGAAGGAAAAATAAAACAGGTATTACAGCATCATGATAGCGGCAATATCAAAGCGCTCGTCTTAGAGAATGACGAAACAATCGAAGGGGATTTGTTTATCGATTGCACCGGCTTTCGCGCACTGCTGATCGAACAAACGCTTAATACTGGCTTTGAAGATTGGAGCCATTATCTCCCCTGCGACAGTGCGATTGCGGTGCAAACGCAGTCAGTGGGTGCCCCTATTCCCTATACTCGCTCGATTGCCCGCGATTCGGGTTGGCAGTGGCGTATTCCACTGCAAAATCGCACGGGCAATGGCCTGGTCTTTTGCAGCAAATTTATCTCAGATGAGGATGCCACTGAGTTGCTCCTCGCTAATCTTGAAGGGGAACCGCTGAATAAGCCTAGGGTCATTAAGTTTAAAACCGGCACCCGTCGCCTGCATTGGCATAAAAACTGTGTTGCCGTCGGGCTGTCCGGCGGCTTTTTAGAGCCACTCGAATCCACCAGCATTCATTTAATCCAACGTAGTATTATCAGATTGATGCAACTATTTCCGTCGGCGGGCATAGTGCAATCCGATATTGATGAGTTTAATCAACAAACTAAACTCGAAATGGACAATATCCGCGACTTTATCATCTTGCATTACAAGGCCACGGAACGCGAGGACAGCCGTTTCTGGCGTTATTGTAAAAATATGGACATTCCAGCGTCGCTCAAACATCGTATCGAAATGTTTGCCGACAGCGGCAAAGTCTATAAATACGGTAGTGAACTCTTTGGCGAAAGCTCATGGATCCAAGTGATGATGGGCCAAGGCATAATGCCAAAACACTATCACCCGATAGTCGATGTGATGGAAGAGCCTGAACTCGAAGCCTTCTTAAACAACATTAAATCAACCGTTAAGCGTAAGGTCGAAAGCCTACCTGCCCACATCGATTTTATTCAGCACTATTGCCCAGCTGAGGTTCTAGCCAACACTAAACCTATGCCAATGTGAGGGACTGGGATGCAAACCTTAGATCGCAACGCTGATACGAATAAGCAACAGGCAACTAAGCCACAGACAATTAAGTCACAAACAGTCAAGCTCACGCCTCAGCTAGCCTATCTTGGCAATGAAAAGACGCCCTTGATTATTATCGATGATGTTGCGGCGGATCTATTGCCAATACGTGAGTGTGCCTACAACCAAGCACACTTTTCTGCCGATAACGGGTCTTTTTACCCCGGCGTGCGTGCCCCCTTGCCACAGGCCTATGTCACCGATGTACTCAATCTTGTGTACCAACTGATTTATGATGTGTACCAAATCCCTTCGAGCTTAAGCATCAAATTACAGGCATTGTATTTCTCGCTGATCAGCACCCCCGCGAGTGAGCTTAAACCGCTGCAATGCCTGCCGCATTTTGATACTCCCTCACCGCACTATTTCGCGCTGTTACACTATTTAAACGACGGTCCCCATGGCAATACGGCGTTTTTCCGCCATATTCCGACGGGCTTTGAGCGGATAAATGAAGAGCGTATGCCAGACTACTTTAAGTCGGCTCAGCCTCTGGTCGATGACATTACTCGCCATCCGTCGGGCTATTGTGTTGAAAGCGACAGTCATTATGAGATTTATCATCAAGTCGAGTATCGCCCGAATCGTTTAGTGATTTATCCCGGTAATTTGCTGCATTCCACCTTAGTGAACCCACAAACCGATATTGATGCCAACCCAAGAACAGGCCGGCTAACGAGCAATATTTTTATCGAGTTTAAACCCTCAGTCCGCTAACTCAGCGATATATAAAGTGTTATCTCACTGTTACTGATGCTGACGACTTTAGGTTTAGCTGGGTTTATCTGCGCGCCCAAAATCATTGCTTACACAACTTAGCACCTTAAACATACATTAAAATTCATCAATTCATTTGTAACAAAGTCTGTTTTGCCAGTCTCTGCCATTGGTTTGCTTGGGTTATCGCCTTATACTTTTGAGCTCAAATATTAAAACAACAATGTTGGAAGCAAGCGATATGACTATTGGGACTGCTCCGGTAAGTAAAACACATTCATTTATGACTGTGTCTCTTATCGAATTATGGGAACGCTTTGGTTATTACGGCATGCAAGCGCTGATTGTGTACTTTATGGTGCAGCGCCTTGGCTTTGATGACTCACGGGCAAACTTAGTATGGAGTGCCTGTGCGGCGCTCATTTATGTATCACCGGCGATAGGTGGCTGGGTTGGGGATAAGATCCTCGGCACTAAACGCACTATGCTGCTGGGTGCGGGGATTTTGTCTCTGGGTTATGCGCTGATGGCCGTACCCACTGAAAATACGTGGTTTATGTTTTCGGCGCTCGGTGTGATTGTGGTCGGTAACGGGCTGTTCAAACCCAATGCCGGTAACTTAGTTCGTAAAATTTACGAAGGTGACGATTCTAAAATCGACAGTGCGTTTACCATCTATTATATGGCGGTCAACGTGGGCTCGACCTTCTCTATGTTGCTGACGCCTTGGATTAAAGATTATGTCAACGCCCAGTATGGCAACGAGTTTGGCTGGCATGCCGCCTTTGCCGTGTGTTGTGTCGGTATATTGGTGGGGTTAGGCAACTATGCACTTATGCGTAAGAGTTTAGTCCATTACGGTTCTGAGCCCGATACTCGCCCAGTGAACAAGAAAAACCTCGCGATTGTATTGGGTCTATCCGCATTGTCGGTTGTCGCTTCAGCCATTATTTTGGAATATGAAGCGGTTGCCCGTGTCTTTGTTTACGCCGCTGGCGTAGCCGTATTGGCCATTTTCTTCCACTTGATCCGCACCAGCGAAACCAGTGAACGAGCGGGACTGATTGCGGCGCTGATCCTCACAGTGCAAACCGTGTTCTTCTTTATCTTCTATCAACAAATGTCGACTTCGTTGGCGCTGTTTGCCTTGCGTAACGTGGACTGGGATTTCCAAATTTTTGGTACCCATTTGTGGACTTGGTCACCGGCCCAGTTCCAAGCATTAAATCCATTATGGATTATGGTGTTAAGTCCAATCTTAGCGTGGAGTTATTCGTGGGCGGGTCGTAATGATAAAGACTTCTCTATCGCGGCGAAATTTGCCTTAGGTTTTGCCGTTGTGGCGATTGGCTTCTTTATCTATGGCTTTGCCGGACAATTCGCCGTCAACGGTAAAACCTCTTCATGGATCATGATCTGGGGCTATGCCTCTTACTCTTTAGGCGAATTGCTGGTGAGTGGTCTTGGTCTTGCCATGATTGCCCGCTACGTGCCTGCGCGTATGGGCGGCTTTATGATGGGCGCCTATTTCGTCGCCTCAGGTATTTCACAGTATCTGGGCGGTGTGGTCGCTAACTTCGCCAGTGTGCCAAAAGATTTAGTCGATCCACTGCAAACCTTGCCCGTATACACCAGCCTATTTAATAAGTTGGGTATCGCGGCTGTGGTCTGTACCTTTATCGCCCTTGCGGTATTGCCGCTAATGCGTCGCCTGACTGAGACTCACCATTCACATAATAATACTGAGAATGAAAGTGCTGCGGCATCGCTACGGGATGTGAAAGCCGAGCAGTAATGCTCGACTGACAATAGCGATTTATCTATTGCATAACCTCAACTGCCGGTAGCCCTGCTGTCGGCAGTTTTTTTATCACTTCACTTAGTTATACCCTTGTGTTGCAACTCATAACCAAATGAGCTGTAGCAAACCTCACCCAATCCCGCAGTGACAGGCCTAGCGCTGAGTTGCTGAGAATAAGATCTTCAGTTCCACATTATCGTCCCTCACGCTGGGATGACTTCACCGTCTCGATTTGTTACAAAGCAAGTATGAACCAAGACGCACTCGGTTTAATAACGCTGCTCAAGTGCAAACTCAAATTGACATGACTAATGAAATAACGAAGGGGAAAAGAGTTAACCGTTCAAGCTTGAGAAGCGCGGTACTTAGCCCCATATCAATATCACTGAATACCTTTTTATTCATCAAGACTGAGCCGTTAACGCTTGTTCTTCGCTATGCGCCTAACAATGCCACTAGCAATGCGACTAACACAGTTAGCGCCGAATGTTTTCGCTAGCAAAAGACGGCAGTCACTTGGAGACACTATGTCACAACAGACATCAATATTGGCCGATATTCCCTTCTCACTATTGGAACTCGCGCCCATGCGCCAAGGTTCGACTGTGGGTGAAACGCTGCACAACAGTTTGCAGTATGCCAAGGAAGCCGATCGGCTCGGCTTTAATCGTTTTTGGTTTGCCGAACACCACAATATGCCCGGCATCGCCAGCGCGGCGACCTCAGTATTAATTGGTTATATTGCTGGCAATACGCAGCGTATTCGCGTCGGCGCGGGTGGCATTATGCTGCCAAACCATGCGCCATTAGTGGTCGCCGAGCAGTTTGGCACCCTTGAAAGTCTCTATCCTGGTCGTATCGATTTAGGACTGGGACGCGCACCCGGCAGCGATCAAGTTACCAGCCGAGCACTGAACCGCGATACTAGTCGCGCCGAACAATTCCCTGAAGAAGTCAGTGAATTACAAACCTTACTCGGCCCTTACAATCGTCGCCATACGGTGCGAGCGATTCCTGGAGAAGGCACCAATGTGCCGATTTGGTTATTGGGCTCGAGTCTCTTTAGCGCACAATTAGCGGCACAGCGCGGTTTGCCCTATGTGTTTGCGGGCCACTTTGCCCCACGTTTTCTTTACGATGCGATTGAAATCTATCGCCGCGACTTTAAACCTTCTCAAGTGCTTGATAAGCCCTATGTGATGTTAGGTTTGCCGCTCGTTGCTGCCGACACTGATGAAGAGGCGCAATTTCTGGGCACGACCTCGAAACAGCGCGTACTGGCGCTTATCCGTGGTCACGAGTTATGGTTAAAACCTCCGGTTGAAACGATGGATGGCTTATGGAGTGCGCAAGAAGAAACCTATGTCGATAATTTCTTAGGTTTATCTGTCATTGGCGGCCCAGCGACGATTAAGCATCGTTTGGAAATGATCGTCAAAGAACTTGGCGTGAATGAGTTTATCTTTACCAATGACTTGTACGACCTTGATAAACGCAAAAAAGCGCTGCAGATCCTAATGGAGATTAAACAGTAGCCATTCAGTCAACTGACTCGTGCTGAAAGCCATTGGCAGTAAAAATGGCAAACGCCAAAACAATCGCCACTTCCATAAAAAATCCCGCCGAAGCGGGATTTTCATTATGTAAAACTGTCATCTAAAACAGCTTTATATCAAAGCAATATTAGCTTTTCAAAACGGCATCGAAGCTGGCTTTGAGGATACCAAGGCCTGCATCAATTTGTGCATCCGGCGCGGTTAATGGCACCAAAATACGCAGCACATTACCGTAAGTGCCGCAGGATAATAAAATCAATCCACGGTCACGGGCATCACTCAATACTTGCGCGCAATAGTGCGGTGCAGGTTTGCCATCTTCCATCAATTCAATGGCGATCATCGCGCCTAAACCACGCACATCGGCGATTTGAGCATGTTCGACCTGCATCACGTTCAATGCAGACTTAATGCGCTCACCTATGGTATTGGCACGATCTAACAGCTTTTCTTCTTCAAACACTTCAATAACAGCAAGCGCCGCGGCGCACGCTAACGGGCTGCCACCATACGTACCGCCAAGACCACCCGGACCAATGGCATCCATCACTTGCGCGCGGCCAGTAATGCCAGAAAGTGGGAACCCACCCGCGATAGATTTAGCAAAAGTAGTGATATCTGCACTCACGCCCATTTGCTCCATGGCAAAGAAAGTGCCGGTACGGCCAGCGCCCGTTTGCACTTCATCGGCGATCAGCATAATGCCTTCACGATCGCATAATGCGCGCAACCGCTGCATAAAGGCGGGTGATGCAGCATAAAAACCACCCTCGCCCTGTACTGGCTCTAAAATAATGGCGGCAATATCACTTGGCTCGGCATCATTTTTAAAGATACGTTCAATCGATGCCATCGCATCATCATCGGACACGCCGTGCATCTCGCACGGGAACTCGGCACGGAACACATTCGCCGACATCAGCCCCATACCTTTACTGTAAGGCGCGACTTTTCCGGTCAGTGCCAAGGCTGCGATAGTGCGACCATGGTAGCCAGAGGTAAACGCAATCACGCCAGCACGTTTGGTATAGGCACGCGCCACTTTAACTGCGTTTTCAACCGCTTCTGAACCACTAGTGAATAATGCCGTCTTCTTGGCAAAATCCCCTGGCACCAATTGATTGAGCTTTTCACACACTTGGATATAGCTCTCGTAACCAAGCACCATAAAACAAGTGTGGGAGAAATTATCCAGCTGAGCCGCAACCGCCGCCTTCACTTTAGGGTGAAGATGACCGGTATTAAGCACAGCAATGCCGCCCGCAAAATCGATAAACTCGCGACCTTCAACATCCCACACGGTCGCGTTTTCGGCGCGCGCGGTAAAGATCGGGTGAATTTGCCCGACACCACCCGCAACTGCGGCTTGGCGACGTGCCATCAATGAATCATTGGTTGTTGTCATTTAGTGTTCCTCACACGCCAAATCGGACCGTATTAAACGGACATGCAGATGTACTTCATTTCTAAATATTCTTCGATGCCGTACTTAGAACCTTCGCGGCCCAGTCCAGAGGATTTCATCCCGCCAAAGGGTGCGACTTCCGTCGAAATCAAGCCAGTGTTGACCCCAACCATGCCGTATTCCAAGGCTTCGGCGACTTTCCACACCAGTGAAATATCGCGGCCATAGAAATAAGCGGCAAGGCCAAATTCAGTATCGTTAGCTTGTTTAATCACATCGTCGACATCGCTGAATTTAAACAGCGGCGCGAGTGGACCAAAGGTTTCTTCGCGGGCAACGAGCATGCTTTTATTAACGTTAGTCAGCACGGTTGGCTCGAAGAAATTACCGCCAAGGTCGTGGACTTTACCGCCTGCGAGCACAGATGCACCTTTAGCTATGGCGTCGATAAGATGACTTTGCACTTTTTCGACTGCGGCAGCATTGATCAACGGACCCGTAGTGATGCCCTCCTTGATGCCCTCTCCAACCTTAAGCTTGCCCACTGCAGTGCTGAGTTTTAAGGCGAACTCGTCGTATACACCGTCTTGCACATAAATGCGGTTAGCGCAGACGCAGGTTTGGCCAGCATTACGATATTTAGCAATCATAGCGCCTTCGACAGCGGCATCGATATTGGCATCATTAAACACGATAAATGGCGCATTGCCGCCAAGCTCTAGCGACAGTTTTTTTAAGGTAGGCGCACATTGCGCCATTAATTTAATACCGATATTGGTTGAGCCAGTGAAAGACAGCTTACGCACTATCGGGTTGCTGCACATTTCATTACCAATCTGCACCGCATCACCCGTTAACACACTAAATACGCCCGCAGGAATACCGGCACGCTTAGCGAGTTCAGCCATCGCTAATGCGGTAAATGGTGTTTGGTGCGCCGGTTTTACCACCATAGTGCAACCAGCAGCTAACGCTGGAGCGGCTTTACGGGTGATCATCGCCGCAGGAAAGTTCCACGGCGTTATCGCAGCGGTTACACCGACAGGCTGCTTGATCACCATCAAGCG
Source organism: Shewanella sp. DAU305 (assembly GCF_026802235.1). NCBI lineage: Bacteria > Pseudomonadati > Pseudomonadota > Gammaproteobacteria > Alteromonadales > Shewanellaceae > Shewanella > Shewanella sp. DAU305. The sequence goes on along the minus strand of NZ_CP113808.1, from coordinate 1,772,773 downwards.
CTTATCCCCTTGATGTCCGGGAATGGTATCGCCATAAATACGTTTCGCTTCTTCGGCAAACCACTCGATAAACGAAGCGGCATAGGTTACTTCACCTTTAGCTTCTGCCAGCGGTTTACCCTGCTCAGTCGTCATGAGCAATGCTAAGTCATCACTGTTTTCATTGAGTAATTCAAACCAACGCCTTAACTTAGCGCCGCGCTCTTTGGCTGTGAGCGCTCGCCATGCAGGTAAAGCCGCTTCTGCCGCCTTAATCGCCATCTCGGTTTCAACTTGTCCCATATTAGGAACATGACCAATCAGGGCATTGGTTGCGGGATTAACCACCTTTAACGTGTCACCAGAAACGGCATCACACCATTGACCATTAATAAAAGACTGTTGATGTAGCAAACTCGGATCATTTAATTGCACAAGGATTTCCTCGTATTGTGAAGCTACCTAGCTTCTTAAAAGTGATGATATTAGAGACCCAGTTTGTCTCTTAACGTGTAATACCAAGCTCCGATAGCACTAAAAGGGACGCGAAGTGCGTGACCACCGGGGAATGGATAATGTGGCAATGCAGCAAAGGCGTCGAAACGCGTGGCTTGGCCGTTGAGCATTTCGGCCAGTAACTTGCCTGCCAGATGGGTATAAGTGACACCGTGGCCACTGCAACCCTGTGAATAATAGATATTCTTACCGATACGACCGACCTGTGGCAGGCGCGATAGCGTCAGTAGGAAGTTACCTGTCCACGCATAATCGATCTTCACATCTTTTAATTGCGGAAAGGTTTTGAGCATATTCGGAATGATGATCGACTTGATATCCGCCGGATCGCGGGCGCCATACACTACGCCGCCGCCGTAAATCATCCGCTTGTCGCCAGACAGGCGGAAATAATCGAGTAGATAGTTACAGTCTTCGACGCAGTAATCCTGCGGTAATAAGCTCGCCGCCAAATCGTCACTCAAAGGCTCAGTGGTAATCACTTGCGTGCCGCAGGGCATAGATTTCGCCTGCAGCTCTGGCATTAACTTACCTAAATAAGCATTACCCGCCACGACCACAAACTTGGCTTTGACACTGCCCTGCGCCGTATGCACAACTGGGCTATCGCCTTCATCGACACTCAGCACTGCTGAGTCTTCAAAAATCTTGCCGCCGAGGGATTCGACCGCACGCGCTTCGCCAAGAGCTAAGTTAAGCGGATGAATATGGCCGCCGCTTTTATCGAGCAGACCACCGACATAGCGCTCAGTATTTACCACACCGCGAATGCCTTTGGCATCGAGAAGTTCGAGCTGATTAACATGACCGTGGCTTTCCCACAGTTGCTTTTGATGGCGCAGATGACCCATTTGTTTTTCGTTCATCGCGGCAAACACGCCGCCATCTTTTAGATCGCATTGAATGTTGTACTTAGCAATCCGATCGCGGATGATTTTTCCGCCCTCAAAAGCCATTTGGCCAAAGAGTTTACCTTGTTCTTTGCCGACTGTTTTTTCAATAGTATCAATGTCACGGCTAAAACTATTGACGATTTGTCCGCCATTACGGCCCGAGGCGCCCCAGCCAATGCGAGCGGCTTCTAACACCACCACACTAAAGCCAGATTCTAATAAATGCAGCGCGGCAGAAAGGCCCGTATAACCCGCGCCAATCACACAAACATCGGCTTCAATCGATTCCTCTAGGCGCGGACGTTCAACCTTATCGTTGGCCGATGCCGCATAATATGATCCAGCGTGAGCTATGGCAGACATGTTGTTCCCTTGAATTCTAATGTTCATTATTTTAAACAGCCATCACATCCTACACCTTCAGAAAACGAAACACTAGCCAGAAAAGTGCAATAATTTACATTTTGTTTGATATTTCAAACACGCAATAATCTTAAGCGCTGTGATGTCATGCTAATGGTGTCGAGTAGCAGAACTGGCCTGCAAAGCGAAGCGGATGATGGAAGCGGTGACAATTAACAAGGGTGGCTTTGACGATACCAAAGCCACCCCAAGATTAAGCAAACTAGTTCATCGGTGTGCGGTCGCGTTTCTCTGCCCGCCTTGCCATATACCAAGACAAGAAGGCGATTAAGGAGACACACAGAATGATCAGCGTCGCTAAGGCGTTGATCTTAGGCGAAACCCCTAAACGTACCGAGGAGAACACCACCATAGGCAGCGTCGTTGCACCTGGGCCCGAGGCAAAACTTGCGATCACTAAATCGTCTAAGGACAAACTGAATGACAACAACCAACCCGCCACCAGCGCCGGCGAAATCATAGGCACAGTGATCAGGAAGAAGGTCTTAAGCGGGGTTGCCCCTAAGTCCATTGCCGCTTCTTCGATAGACATGTCCAGCTCGCGCAATCTTGACGACACAACCACAGCCACATAGGCAGCGCAGAAGGTCGAATGCGCAATCCACACAGTTAACATGCCGCGCTCTTTCGGCCAACCAAACAAGTCGGCCATGTGCACAAATAGCAGTAGCAAAGACAGACCCGTGATCACCTCTGGCATAACCAGTGGTGCAGTGATCATGTTCGATAATGTCAGCTTCGCCCATGAACGCTTAAAGCGTGTCATCACAAAAGCAGCCATAGTGCCAATAATCACCGCCATGGTTGAGCTATAAAACGCTATCCGCAGGCTGGTCCATACTGCGTCTAAAATCTGTTGGTCTTGAAATAACTCGCCATACCATTTAGGTGAAAATCCGCCCCATACCGTCACTAATTTAGAGTCGTTAAAGGAGTAAATCACCAGCACTAACATAGGTGCATACAGGAAGAACAAGCCAAACCACAACATCGCTGAAGAAAAACTTAACTTTTTCATAGGTCTTTCTCCAAACTACGCGCCTGATAGCGATGGAATAAGGTAATAGGAATAATCAATAAGCCCAGCATTACAATCGCCAGTGACGAAGCCACAGGCCAGTCGCGGTTATTGAAGAATTCTTGCCATAAGACTCGACCTATCATTAAGGAATCTGGACCACCGAGTAGCTCAGGGATCACAAACTCACCCACGGCAGGAATAAACACCAACATAGAACCGGCAATCACACCGCTTTTTGACAGCGGGAAAGTGATTTTCCAGAAGGTATTTAAACGGCTTGAGCCTAAGTCAGACGCGGCTTCAATCAAACTCATATCGAGTTTCACTAAGGTGGCGTACAAGGGCAAAATCATAAAAGGTAAATACGCATAGATAATGCCGATATACACGGCAATATTGGTATTGAGGATTTGTAACGGCTCAGAGATGATTCCCAGCCACATCAGCGAATGGTTGATGATCCCTGTGTTACTTAAGATCCCCATCCAAGCGTAAACCCGGATTAAAAATGAGGTCCAAGAAGGCAACATGACTAACAGCAGCAATACGGTTTGCAAACGCGCTGGCGCACGGGCAATCGCATAGGCCATTGGATAGCCAATAATCAAACAGCCAATAGTCGAGATTAACGCCATTTTCAATGAGCTGAGATAAGCCATGTAATACAGCGAATCATCAAGCAACATCAAATAGTTACCAAAATGCAGGAAGATATTTAACACATCATCGGCATATTGGAACGTGGCTTCATAGGGTGGGATCGCAATCGCCGCCGTCGAAAAACTCAGTTTAAGGACAATCGCAAATGGCAAGGCAAAGAACAATAACAGCCAAGCATAGGGTATGCCTATGGTCCAAATGCGGCCTTTGAGCCACTTTAATTTAGTCGGTATCTTCATGATCTCAACACCACGCCACTGGTGTCCTCCCAACTGATGAACACTTCGTCATCCCATGTGGCATGATCGGCGCGGCGTTCACGGTTAGTCATACTGCACTGGACGATTTGACCATTCTCTAAACGAATGTAATACACTGAAATACCGCCTAAATACGCGATATCGTGTACGATTCCCTTGGCCCAGTTGTACTGACCTTCAGGCTGTTCGCGGCTAATAATGGTCTTTTCAGGACGCACAGCGAGCCACACGTTTTTGTCTTCGACGTTGGTCGACACCCCGTAACCGACATAAAAAGATTGAGCCAACTCATTAGGTTTAATGATCAAATGGTCGACTTCATCCACTTCAATCGCGCCACCAAACAAGTTCACAGTGCCGATAAACTCGGCAATCATGCGGCTGTTCGGGCTTTCGTAAATGTCCATGGGCGAGCCTGTTTGGGCAATCCAACCGTCGCTCATAATTGAAATGCGTCCCGCCATTGTCATGGCTTCTTCCTGATCGTGGGTCACCATCACGCAGGTCACACCGACACGCTCAAGAATTTCCACCACTTCGAGTTGCATCTGGGTACGCAGTTTTTTGTCCAATGCGCCCATAGGCTCATCGAGCAGTAATAATTTCGGCCGTTTTGCCAGTGAACGAGCCAAGGCAACACGCTGACGTTGACCACCGGATAACTGATGTGGCTTACGTTTACCATACTGCTCCATGTGCACTAACTTGAGCATATCTTGTACACGCTGCTCAATTTCGGCCTTAGGTAACTTGTCTTGCTTCAAACCAAAGGCAATGTTTTGCGCCACTGTCATGTGGGGAAACAGAGCATAGGATTGGAACATCATATTGATCGGACGTTCGTATGGGGGTAAATCTGTGATGTCTTCGCCATCGAGGAAAATACGGCCAGAGGTGGGCTTTTCAAATCCCGCTAACATGCGCAATAACGTCGACTTACCCGAGCCTGAGCCGCCGAGTAAGGCAAAGATTTCGCCTTTATTGATGGTTAATGACACGTCGTCGACAGCCCGTACGTCATCGAATAACTTGCTTACCCGCTCAATTCTGAGCAGTACTTTTTCTTGCGTCTTTGTTGTCGGTTTATTGGTGACGCCCGAGGTGATTGCCATAGTACTTCTCCACCCGAAAATGATGCGTCAATACGCTCAAACTCTGGGTTCAACACGATTAATGAATGAAAAGAGGTTAACCAAACTGTGTCAAATCCTATACGTGGATGAACTATGCATAGGATTGGACATAGCAAGTCTGCCAAGTTAGGGGCAAGCTAGGCTTGCCCCTTATCGACTATTGTCCTGACTTCACTTTGGTCCAAACACGGGTTAATACGCGTTGGATTTTCAAAGGACGGATTTCACCAATATAAAGTTTATCTAACACTTCTTGTGGTGGATAAATCGCGGGATCGGTGCGGATAGCCTCATCAACCAGAGGTTGGGCAGGATCGTTCGGGTTAGCATAGGCCACATAGTTAGAGATAGGCGCTATGACTTCTGGACGGAGAAAATAGTTAATCAGCGTCAGTGCATTATCTGCGTTAGTCGAATCGGCTGGGATAGCTAACATATCAAACCACAGGTTGGCGCCTTCTTTTGGAATCGAGTAACCAATCTTATTGCCATTACCCGCCTCTTCAGCACGTGCTTTAGCTTGGAATACGTCGCCAGAGAAACCAAAGGCCACACAAATGTCACCGTTTGCTAAATCAGAAATATAGCGAGATGAGTGGAAATAGGTCACGTAAGGACGGATTTTTTCCAGTAACTCACCGGCTTTTTCATAATCGCTCGGGTTGGCGCTGTTAGGATCTAAACCTAAATAAATCAGTGCTTGGGGCACCATATCGTCGGCAGAGTCCAGCATAGCAAAGCCACACTTTGAGATTTTTTCAGCATATTTAGGATTAAAGATCAGTTCCATTGAGTTGAATGGCGCATCTTCACCCACAGCCGCTTTCACTTTATCTATGTTGTAACCAATACCATTGGTTCCCCATAAATAAGGCACGGCATACTGGTTACCCGGATCGGCTTTCTCAAGTAGCTTCATCAGGGCGGGATTTAAATTTTTGAAGTTAGGTAGCTTAGCGCGATCTAAAGGTTTGAAAGCACCCGCTTTGATTTGCTTAGCGAGAAAGTGGTTAGAAGGGACAACGATATCGTAGCCACTACGACCAGACAGCAATTTAGCCTCAAGCACTTCGTTACTATCGAACACATCGTAAATTACCCGAATGCCCGTTTCTTTCTTGAAGTTTTCTAAGGTATCTTCCGCGATATAATCTGACCAGTTATACACGCGAACCACTTCTTCCGCCTGGGCCGCTGCGCTCGCTAATACGCTCGCAGTGACCAGAGCTAGAGTGGTCATCTTATTAAATAGCTTCATGCTTTCTCCTTTCTCGGGTAGCAGAATTGCTTAAGCAAATTCTGACATTGTGTCACCGGGCTATCCGGATATTGTTGTTATTTTCGACCAATGCTACACCTTACAAACCGCATCGGCAGTCTCTACGGCATGAGTTCCATGCCACCTTTATATCTTGCTGCAATTTGTTAAGTATCAGGTTTCGTGCCAAATTTTCGAGGCATCGGTATTGCATTAACACTCAAAAAATTAGACTAGATATGACACTGCTTGTACATATTGCAACATTAAGGCAAATGCCTCAAGTCCCTAAGTAATCGCAAAAACCACTAAGATAAAACACATTTTAAATATGACTAACAATTAGTTAGCGACTCTAGCAAACGAGCGACTTAAAACAGTTAGGCCTATTTCACTTTTCTAGCGGACACACATCTGAATTGAATAATCACTTTAATCAACAAGCCATTAAAAACCATCAGATTATTTAACAAGTGAGTTGCACCGGTTGGGTGCGACTTCACTAAAACAGTGCAAACCTCTATCTTGTTGTTACCGACGCTAACCTTAGATTTGTCTGGGTTAACGCGGTAACACAGCTAGTGCACTTAATCCAAAAACATTACACAGTGAGCAATAGGAATTCACGTTCCCATGAACTGACCACACGGCGGAAGTTTTCAAGTTCGGCCTGTTTCACCGCCACAAAACCTGTGGTGAAGGCTTCACCTAAATACTCCTTACAAGCATCACTTTCTTCCATCGCCGCTAAGGCTTCTTCTAAGGTAAGCGGTAAACAATGGGTGTTGTTGCTGCGGCTTTCGTTGGCTTTACCTTGCACTGGCGTAGAAGGTTTTAGCTCCTCAACCATACCGATATAACCACACAATAAGCTCGCGGCAATGGCCAAATAACAGTTTGCATCGGCGCCGGGAATCCGGTTTTCGATACGACGGTTTTGTGGCGAAGACTCGGGAATACGTAATCCACAGGTGCGGTTTTCATCGCCCCACTCTAAGTTCACTGGCGCCGAAGTACCGGGTAGGAAACGACGGAAAGAGTTTGCATTGGGCGCCATCAGCGGCAGCAACTCAGGGATGAATTTTTGCAGACCGGCAATATATCCCAAGAATAACTGGCTCTTAGTGCCATCTTCATTGGTGAAAATATTTTTGCCCGTCTCTTTATTGATCACACTCTGGTGAATGTGCATTGCACTACCAGGTTCGTCAGTCACTGGTTTGGCCATAAAAGTAGCGCAAACATCGTGCTTAAGTGCCGCTTCGCGCAAGGTGCGTTTAAAGATAAACACTTGATCAGCAAGGGACAATGGATTGCCGTGGCTGAAGTTAATCTCCATCTGAGCTGGGCCATCTTCATGGATTAAGGTATCGATATCTAGACCTTGAAGCTCACACCAATCGTACATGTCTTCAAACATAGGATCGTATTCGTTGGCAGCATCGATAGAGAAAGACTGGCGACCCGCTTCGGGGCGACCTGAACGGCCAATAGGTGGCTTTAGAGGTAAATCGTGGTCGTCACTACGACGGGTCAAATAGAACTCCATTTCAGGAGCGATAACCGGTTCCCAGCCCTGTTCGTCATAGAGAGACAAGACTTTTTTCAATACGTTACGTGGTGACAGCTCAATCGGATTACCCATTCTGTCGTAGCAATCGTGGATCACCTGCGCCGTGGCTTCTATGGTCCAAGGCAACATAAAAACAGCGTTTTCATCGGGTACACAGACAAAATCGATGTCGGCTGCATCGAGCAAGCTGTAGTAAACATCTTCATTCACAAAATCGCCGGTGACGGTTTGTAACAGCACGCTTTCGGGCAAACGCATGCCTTTTTCATCGAGAAACTTATCGACTGGTGCAATCTTGCCGCGGGCGATGCCAGTCATGTCACTGATAACACATTCGACTTCTGTGATTTTTCGTTCTTTTAAAAAAGCGATTAGCTTATTCATTATTATTTCACTCGAGTTGTAGCCCTGCGCCGGCATGCATCACCGAAGGCATTGAAAAGGGAGAGGTAAAACGGATTTTCGCTCACCTTCCACTCTGGATGCCATTGCACACCGAGGGCAAATTCTTTAGTACCTATTACGGAGAAAGCCTCCACTAACCCATCTGGAGCATAAGCTTCTGGCCGCAACCCAACACCCAGACGCTCCACGCCTTGAGTATGCACAGAGTTGACCTCTGCAGAGTTACGGCCCCAGGCCTCGTAAATAAGCCCCCCGGGCTCAACAGAAATACTGTGAGAAGCCCCATATTGCACATCTAAGGATGCGGTTTTATCTTCTCTATGTTCAATAAAGCCACCCACCTCATATAGCTTCTGGTGCAAACTGCCACCAAAGGCCACATTCATTTCTTGAAAACCGCGACAAATACCTAATACAGGTACCCCAGCAGCAATAGCAGCGTGGATCAGCGGCAAAGTCGTCGCATCACGTTTAGGATCATGGTGTGTACCAAGCTCACTCGGTTGGCCTGCATAAAGATGGGGTTCTACATTAGAAGGAGAGCCAGTAAACAAAATACCGTCAAGACGTTCTAAAATCGCGTCTATCGGTAAATCGCCGCCTAACGATGGGATCACTAACGGCCAGCCTTTCGCGCCATTAACTACACCTAAAAGGTATTTTTCACCAACAATATTAAAGGGATGTGAACCCAGTTGTTGATTACAAGCAATAACACCTATGAGGGGCAAATCGGCTGACATATCTCACCTTTAGAATTCGTTTTACTAGCATAACGAACACTTTGTCTTTAAATGTTCATTTTTTCACACAGTACACCGAAATTTCATACTAGGCAAGAGGTTAAGCACTTGTTAAAGATTATTTCATCCACTTATGTTTAATAAGCATAAATAACATGTAGTTAAACCTATATTGTGGTTATTTAATGTTATTTCATGTGAATAAAATAGTGCTTCAGCTGGCAAAAAGCTCACTTTTAGCAGCGTAAATTAAACCGTATTCGCGCTAAATTTGAACCAATATTATTTACACAAAGAAGAGGATATATAACAAATATGACAGGATTAGAAAGGAGGTAAATCCGCAGTTGTGTTGAATAACAGTATTACGCCACTCACTTTTAGCGAATGAGTGGCCTAAGGTGTTAAATAATAGGATAAGTTAATGACTTAACTAGAAGTTCGCAGGCGTAGTCGCACTCACCAAACGGCAAGGTTTATCAAAGGGATTACGGAATCTATGGGGCACTTCACTGTTAAAGTAGTAACTGTCACCCGCTTCCAAAATATACACTTCATCACCCACAGTGAGCTCGAATTTACCTTCGATCACCATGGCAGCCTCTTCACCTTCGTGCTTCAGCATTTCTTCACCCGTATCTGAACCGGGCGGATATATTTCACTCATCACTGACATAGCACGATTCGGATAGTCACGGCCGATCAGCTTAAATTCAAGTGGTCCAGTGCCGATATCCAGTAATTCATTGGATCGATAGACGACCTTTTGCTCACTATCCGCAGAGGCTTCAATGGAGAAAAAATCCACTAAAGACATCGGGATACCCGACAGCACTTTTTTTAGAGAGCTGACTGACGGGCTAACACTGTTTTTCTCGATCATTGAAATCGTACTGTTAGTCACTCCAGCACGTTTGGCCAATTCTCGTTGAGATAAGCCTTTCATTTTTCGAACAGTTTTGAGGCTGGCTCCAATATCCAAATTTCACATCCCCCTAAAGGCTCGGGTCAACCCCGATAGATGACGAACAGGTTGTTCAGGATAAACACCATCCAGAACGCATTTTCGCCCAAAAAGCGCGTGTTTTACTGCTTTCATTGTATTCTACATAAAAAGCGTGTTAAATAAAACGAACACTTTTTTGCGTCATGTTAAAAGTGTGATGAGTATACTGAGACAAGTCCAATTTACAATAAAAACAATTTTTTGGAGCCATAATGGCAAGCAAACCTCCGGTGCACAGCGAGCAGTATCCACACTCTTATTATGTTGATACTGCTAAAGAAATTTACGCGCACCCACAACTCGAAGGCAATATCAGTGCCGATGTCTGCATAGTGGGCGGCGGCTTTAGCGGTATCAATACCGCCATAGAACTCGCACAGCGCGGCATGAGTGTCGTCCTATTAGAAGCCAAGCGTATTGGCTGGGGCGCATCAGGGCGAAACGGCGGCGAACTCATTCGCGGCATAGGCCATGACCCTGCACAATTTCACAGTGAAATCGGCACTGAAGGTGTTCAAGCAATTCAACAGATGGGCTTTGAAGCCGTCGAAATTGTGCAAAATCGCATACAAGAACACAATATCGACTGCGATCTGCAAATGGGTTATTGCGACTTAGCAGTTAAACCTCGTCACATGGATGAGCTTGAAGAAGAATTTAGCGCACTCAAGGCCATGGGTTATCAGCAAGAAATCAAGCTGTTAACTAAGGGACAATTAGGTGAAGTCATAGGCTCAGATTTTTATCAAGGTGCGCTGGTTGATATGGGCAGCGGCCATTTACACCCGCTGAATCTTGCTCTGGGTGAGGCCCGCGTCGCCCGTAATCTGGGCGCACAGTTATTTGAATACAGCGCCGCCGAAAAAATCATTCAAGGCGCTAAACCTAAAGTCATCACCCCCAAGGGCGAAGTCACTTGCCAATACTTGGTACTGGCTGGCAATGCCTATATTGGCCACAAACTTAACAGTTTTGTTGGGGGCAAAGTGTTACCCGCTGGCAGTTATTTATTGGCGACCGAGCCCTTAACTGCGGCCCAATGTGCGAGCATTATCCCGCAGAATATGGCCTTCGCCGATATGCGAATTGCCTTAGATTACTTTCACTTATCCGCAGATCGTCGACTGCTGTTTGGTGGCCTTTGCACTTACTCAGGTAAAGACCCCAGAGATATTGAAGCAGCACTAAGACCGAATCTGGAGAAGGTGTTCCCGCAGTTAAAAGGCGTGCGTATCGATTATGAATGGGGTGGCATGATAGGTATTGGGGCTAACCGTATGCCACAAATTGGTCGCCTGCCCGATGCCAATAATATTTTCTACGCCCAAGCCTATGCAGGACATGGGGTGAATGCCACTCACATGGCGGCAAAACTGCTGGCCGAGGCTATCTGCCAGCAGGCAGGACATTTCGATGTGTTCGCAAAAATCAAACACATGACCTTCCCCGGCGGCCCGACATTTCGTTCACCTATGCTCGCGGCTGGCATGTTGTATCACAGATTCAAAGACTTGTTTTAAGGACTGGTTTGAAGCCATAACGCATGATGCCCATCGGATACATAATCCGATGGGCATCATTGTTATAAGCACGAACCATTTAACCACTCGTCATTTAGATACGAGTCATTCTGTACAAGTTATTCAGTAAAACTAGGGCAGCAACAACGCTAAGCCTCGCCTAAGAGATAACCTCGGTCTAACAAGCATAACAACTTTTAAAAGCTAATTTGCTCTCGCTAATCTCTGCCGCTTTCTACGCCTTGCCCACAGGATAAAAGGGATTGACCCGAGATAATGCACGACTAACGCCACCACAACGCCAAAACCAATCCCACTGGTGGTTAAAGGTATTCCCGGCTTAAAGTTACTGACGGTTTTCTCAAGATAATCAAAGCGAACGGGATTAAACATATAAGCAGTTTTCTCAAACAAATTGCCCGTGTTAAACATCGCCAAGCCTTGTGTTAACTCTTTATAAAGCTCGATTGTCTGTACCTTTTGCTCGGCGTCGGCACGCACACTAGGCTCCTCATTTTGCTGATGACGGGCAATCATGGCCTCAGCATCGGCATAATGATATTCCTTAGCCGTTGCCTCGTAACCTTCTACCTGCCATTGGGTCGATGCATAGAGTCCAGCCAGAAATTGCTGATAATGATCAGCCAGTTGCGGCAACTGCAAGGCAATCACCAGAATCAACCCAAAAACTAACTTATCAATCAATCTGCCTATCAAGGGAGCCTCCTTGGTGATCTAGCCAAACGACGCAGCGGTTATGACACTGCAATGACATAATGCTCAAAACTGCATTGACTCAATCAATGCACGGCTCAATTAGCACTCAATCGGCAGATCGGTACGACTGCCCCAATCCGCCCACGAGCCATCATAGAGGATGGGATGTGTATGCCCTGCCGCAACCGAAGCCAAGATCAGAATACACGCCGTAATCCCAGAGCCACAGCTAAATATCCGTGCGGACTTGTCCGCTGCTAGCCCTTGATAAATAGCCTGTAACTCACTGGTCGATTTGATTTTATTACCATCGAGCACTTGAGCGAAGGGTAAGTTAACCGAGCGAGGAATATGCCCTGAGCGCACACCGGGGCGCGGCTCACTCACTTGGCCTAAAAAGCGTGGCGCACCACGGGCATCGACAATCGCGGTTTCGGCATCTTCGATACGTGATAACACGGCCTCGGCATCCATCACCCGCTCGGGGTGGTATTGCAGCACATCAGCTAATGTATCGATATCCGTCGGGCCATAATCGACGCCTTCGGCTTGATAACGCGATGAGGTGATGCGGTCTTCTTCAATCCACTGAGGCAAGCCACCATCGAGTACATAGACTCGATTAAAACCCATGACTTTAAAGGTCCACCACGCCCGTGGGGCTGAATAAATGCCTTGGTTATCATAGATAACGATAACACTGTCGGCCTCAATCCCAAGTTGCGCTATCCCTTGGATGAATTGCTCAAACGTCGGCAAGGCATGGATTTGAGTTGAAGTGCTATCGCAAAACACATTTTCCAAGTCGAATCGACGTGAGCGCGGAATACAAATAGGCTCATCGTACACCAGAGGTTCTTTACCAATAACGGTTTCCATACTGGCATCGAGCAAGACTAAATGGGGATCGGTGAGGTGTGCTTCGAGCCACTGCGTACTTACTAATGGGTATTCCATAGCGGGTCCTTTTACTGTTATCCAAGTCTGCCGCTAGTCTCTCACCAAATGCCGTAAAGCCCAAATATCGGCTTAACAAATTGTCTGCTTTGGCATTTTATTCAAAAGCGTTGACTCGGTTTAATACACTCAATCATTAAATTGCGGCGAAGCAGTGTTTCAAGATAGCTTTTCGAGACAGCCCTTTCGAAATAATCCTTTTCAATATAGCCGCTATTTAATCACTTCAATTTTCACGTCAATCAAACCAGAGGAAGTGTTGCCTATGCTACTGAACGCCGATTTAGACAGATCAATAATGCGGCCACGCACGAAAGGCCCTCTATCATTGATTCTAATAATCACACTTTTGCCATTATTGACATTGGTGACCTTAACGCTCGAACCAAAGGGTAACTTTTTATGCGCCGCCGTCTTTAACTTATGTTTGTAAAGTTCACCACTAGCCGTCTGCTTATTTTGATGTTTATCCCCATAAAAGGAAGCCTGACCCGATTCAGTGAATCCCACCCAGTTACCATTCTCCCCCGTCTGCATTGAAGAACAGCCAGCCAAAAAGCTTAGCAATGCCAGCACAGCTAGTTTCACGAAATTGAACTGCCTAATTGGGTTTTGAAGTGCATTCATTTGAAGTGCATTCACATGACACCCTCTCTAATGAGTGAACGCTTTGCTAACAAGCAATAGACTCAGCAAAAGTCACGGGGAAAATAACCAACAACCTTAGATGGCAAAGCTCTAAGCTTGCATCCTAAAAGATCAGAACAAGAAACAATAAATTTCCACGAGGCTACAGCAGTTGCACGCTAAAATCACGTATTTACAGGTGAATACTCTCGGTTTGAAGTCAAAAGGTTGCGGACATACTGACTTAAAAAACAGACAGAATAGCGTTAAAAATAGAGGCCTAGTACGACTAAATAACTTGTTTGGTAACTTAAATGCTGGCCCCTACTAATGGGCAAGCCATGGTGTTCACTCACCGACACGCTGCAAGTCCCTCCCTGGATGCTCGACCGCCCCATTCATGGGGCGGACGGTCGTCTCGCTAATCACCCTGGCTCACCTTTTTAGCATTAGTGTAACCTGCAGATTTAAAAGCCTTACGCAGCAAGCTTTTGGACAGAAACGTGTTAGATTTTTTACTCGAATCCGTTAGTTCTGGATTAATATTTCTATGGATTAACGCCCGATCAACGGGTTAAAAATTGTGGGATAAAATTGAGCGAAGCGAATAGCCCACAAGTTTCCAATCCCTGTTTAATCACTTGTTATATTTATGATTTCTCATTATCCACAAACAATCTTTCTTCAGTGACGCCAAAAACCGAGAACGGATTTATACCCATTGAAAACTCTACGCCATAAAACGGACTAAATGGATAATCTCGATAATCAGGATAATGAACTCCATCGACTTCTGACATTAGCTTAGTTAGGGACTCAATCACCATAGATTCGTCTATTGGATTTTTTGCTGAAGACAACATAAAAGGGAGTTGAGGGAATGAGCCCAACATATCAAGTGTCATCTGGCTAACTACCTTATTGTTATTTTTTTTCGCTAAGATCACCGAATTATTTGCTGACTTTAACAATTCAAAATTTATATGGTACGCATCACCTTTTTCTAACGGCAAGAAGTCTTGTTGAGGAAAAGGAAGCTCCATACCTTTTGGCAACAAAACAGTTTCAACAAATGAGCAAGCGACAAAACATAACTCTGGGGTCAATGGATAGAAAATAACAGTTGTAGAGTTATCAAGGCAACCCGTCATATAGACAGGGTTATCCGTCCTGATAAAGAAGTCACTCTCATGAGCCTTAAGCATCAGCCAGTTTCTGGACGCAATGTATTTATTTTCCTCGCAACCAGCACATCCCAAAATAGTATGTTTGTACGAATAGTCACCACCACTCATTTTTTCAAGATGATCACGATACTTAAAAAAACTTGGTGTTCTTACAGCCTGTGTAATTATGAACTGTCCCCATTTCATTCGCTGTTCTGCATTAAGCTTTTCACCGGAAATTAGCTTTTCATAAAGTACCGCACTTTCATTCTCTAAATCTGAGTCAAGACAATCCTCTACCTCTTGAGGGTACAGGTTAAGCTCATAGCCCCATGCTGTCTTACCAATATCCTTATGGGAGTCAATTACTTGTTTCCGGTGCTTGCAGAAATAATAGTATTTATAACTCCAACCTGACTCTTCGTCCGTCCAATACTTGTTCGCTAAAACGGGACTGAAATGATTCTTGCTAGTAACTTTCGCCATTTCTCACCGAAATTCATAAATAAATATAACGTCTTAGTATTTATGCGCTGTTTGCAGGGCATAAATCGTTTGTTGACTCGATCTTAATTATGGCCGCTGCCACATCCGTGTAAATTGGTATAAATGATGCTATAGGAATTTGCTTTTTTGCGGTAGCGGTTTTTTATACAGCTTGGTGGGTAATTACTTGATATTGTTTTAGCTTTATCATTCTATTTAGCTCACTTGAGGCAATAGTTTTTTAATTAAACGAACAGCGAGAGGCTAATTAGGATTATCATTGTTGCACCTGTGACCTTCTAAAACAGGATGTTTTAGTAGAGCCCTCAGGGACGAGTTTACGGCGTGTCACTGGGGAAACAATGGCAATAAATGCAGCACAACTGACGATTCAATGATCTTGCTTGGGGTAAAGACGCCCTAAAATAAAAAACCTCTTTCCATGTAATATGAAAAGAGGTTTTAGTATTGAGCGAAAGTGGCTCCTTCTCTTATATAGACAAAAAAGAGCGGTTATAACAACAGAGCGCTTATAACACGATCCAAGTCGCTTTCAGTTCTGTGTATTTGTCGAAGGAGTGCAGAGATTTATCTCGGCCATTACCTGACTGTTTATAGCCACCGAATGGCGCTGTCATATCGCCACCATCGTAATGGTTGATCCATACCATGCCAGCGCGCAGGGCTTTGGCGGTTTTATGGGCCTTGCTTATATTCGATGTCCACACGCCAGCGGCTAAACCGTAGATGGTATCGTTGGCGATTGATATCGCTTCTTCCATGCCATTAAATTCAATGACAGAGAGCACAGGGCCGAAGATCTCTTCGCTGGCAATCTTCATCTGATTGTTTACGTTAGAAAATACCGTTGGCTGCACATATACACCGCCCGTATCGGCCATGACTTGGCTGCCACCGTGGACTAAGGTCGCGCCTTCATCTTTACCTGCTTTAATGTAACTGAGTACTGTGTCTAACTGTTGTTTATCAACAACGGCGCCGCTCACAGTGGCAGGGTCGAGTGGATGACCCGGATGCCATGAGGCTAACTCCTCTGCGATAAGCGCGATAAGCTCATCTTTCACCCCGGATTCCACCAGCAAACGCGAACCTGCGGTGCAAACTTCACCTTGGTTAAAGGCAATGGCTTCGGCCGCAGCAACGGCAGCGGCTTTCAGATCTGGCGCGTCATTAAAGACGATATTGGGGCTCTTGCCTCCGGCCTCTAACCACACGCGTTTCATGTTCGATTCGCCAGCGTAAATCATTAATTGCTTGGCAATTTTTGTCGAACCTGTGAACACCAGCGTATCCACATCCATATGCAGGGCTAAGGCTTTACCTACGGTATGGCCAAATCCTGGCAACACGTTTAATACGCCTTGTGGGATCCCAGCTTCAATGGCGAGTTGTGCCATGCGGATTGCCGTTAAGGGGGACTTTTCAGAGGGTTTTAATACCACACTGTTACCCGTGGCAAGTGCAGGCCCGAGCTTCCAACACGCCATCAGCATAGGGAAGTTCCACGGCACAATTGCAGCGACAACACCGACTGGTTCACGGGTGATCATGCCAATTTCATTGTGAGCGGTTGGTGCGAGTTCATCGTAAATTTTATCAATCGCTTCGCCAGACCAGCGAATCGCACGGGCGGCGCCCGCCACATCCACCGCTTTAGAGAAACGAATAGGTTTACCCATGTCGAGGGTTTCTAACAATGCGAGTTCATTGGCATTTTCTTCGAGTAATTCGGCGAAACGTATCATCACTTGTTTGCGCTTTACCGGAGACTGCTGTGACCAAACACCAGACTCAAATACGCTGCGGCCATTGGCAACCGCAAGATTGGCATCCGCCAGATCGCAACTCGCCACTTTTACCAGCAAGCGGCCATCGATAGGGCTAATACAATCAAAGGTGTTACCCGAAACGGCATCTTGGTATTCGCCATTGATAAACGCCTTCCCATTAATAGACAGGCTGGCAGCAAGACTTTCCCATTCGCTGCGTTTCTTCGGTGTGCTCATGATGACCTCTTAATAGTTCGCATAGGTGTGGTTTATCGTTCATCGACAAGAAATAGTGATCTGTGACGACATTAGCGCAAATGCTACACATCATCACAGTCGTAATCCGAGCTTCAGATTACGCTGTTTGAGCAATAAAATTCAATATTTTTTACAAAAATAGCTTTTTTGCCACAAATAACTGCACACAGCTCTTCCATGTTCATTATTTCTAACATAGCATAGCAAATATTAGCCACCCTAAAACAAGACCTGAAAATACAGGACAAGGTAGACACTATGGCCGATTTGCCGCTCAATTCCTCAAGTGATGCTTCACATCAATCTTCAACTGAGCACCCCTCACTTGAACATTTCTGGATGCCTTTTACCGCCAACCGCCAATTCAAAGCCAACCCGCGGTTACTCACCAAAGCGGAAGGCATGTATTACACAGATATTGATGGCAATAAGGTATTAGATGCAACCGCCGGTTTATGGTGTTGTAACGCAGGCCATGGTCGCAAAGAAATCAGCGAAGCGGTCAGCAAACAAATTAAAGAGATGGACTACGCGCCCTCCTTCCAAATGGGTCACCCCATCGCCTTTGAACTTGCCGAGCGCTTAGTCGAGCTCAGTCCTGAAGGATTAAACAAAGTCTTCTTTACTAACTCAGGTTCTGAGTCCGTCGATACAGCACTTAAGATGGCACTTTGCTATCACAGAGCCAACGGTCAAGCCTCACGCACCCGCTTTATCGGCCGTGAAATGGGTTACCACGGTGTCGGCTTTGGCGGCATCTCTGTGGGTGGGTTAAGCAATAATCGCAAGGCATTTAGCGGCCAGTTACTGCAAGGCGTCGATCACTTACCTCATACCTTAGATATCCAAAATGCGGCATTTACCCGTGGACTCTCACACTTTGGTGCAGAAAAAGCCGAGGTATTAGAACAACTAGTGACCCTGCATGGCGCCGAGAATATTGCCGCCGTGATCGTTGAACCTATGTCGGGTTCAGCAGGGGTGATATTGCCGCCCCAAGGTTACTTAAAACGTCTGCGTGAAATCACTAAAAAGCATGGCATCCTACTGATTTTTGATGAAGTCATTACCGCTTTTGGCCGCGTTGGCGCCGCCTTCGCGAGTCAGCGTTGGGGCGTTATTCCAGACATTATCACCACGGCTAAAGCCATCAATAACGGCGCCATCCCAATGGGCGCAGTGTTTGTACAAGATTTTATCCACGACACTTGCATGCAAGGCCCCAATGAACTGATTGAGTTCTTCCACGGCTACACCTATTCCGGTCATCCAGTGGCTGCGGCTGCGGCGCTTGCCACCCTATCGATTTATGAAAATGAGCAATTATTCGAACGCAGCTTTGAGCTTGAGCGCTACTTTGAAGACGCAGTGCACAGTCTCAAAGGGTTGCCGAATGTGGTTGATATTCGCAACACAGGGCTAGTCGCTGGGATTCAATTCTCCCCTAACGCTCAAGGCGCGGGTAAACGGGGTTACGGCGTATTTGAACACTGCTTCCGCCACGGCACTTTAGTGCGAGCCACGGGCGACATTATTGCTATGTCACCACCACTGATTGTCGATAAACGCGAGATAGACCAAATGGTTAATAGCCTAAGCGATGCCATTAACGCCGTTGGATAATAGCGCCAGCGGTTCGTTCCACTCTCACATTTAACACCCCGCTGCGGCGGGGAACATCAAAGGTTAACTATGCTCAAGATCACTCACTTTGTTAATGGTCAGCACACCCCTGCCAGTACCAGAACCCAAGATATTTTTGAACCCGCCACGGGTGAACTACGTGGCCAAGTCTCACTCGCAAGCGAAACTGAAGTCGGTGAAGCCATCGCAATCGCTAAAACCGCCTTTGAAACATGGTCACAAGTCACGCCACTCAACCGCGCTCGAGTGTTATTTAAATTCAAAGCCTTAGTTGAGCAGAACCTAGATGAAATGGCGCAGCTTATCACCCGCGAGCACGGCAAAGTGATCGACGATGCTAAGGGCGAGTTGATCCGTGGTCTCGAAGTGGTCGAGTTTGCCTGTGGTATTCCGCACTTGCTTAAAGGTGAACACACCCAGCAAGTCGGTGGCGGGGTCGATTCTTGGTCAGTTAATCAAGCTTTAGGTGTTGTCGCAGGCATAGCGCCCTTTAACTTCCCCGTGATGGTTCCCATGTGGATGTTCCCAATCGCGATTGCCTGCGGTAACACCTTTATTATGAAACCCTCAGAAAAAGACCCAAGCTCGGTGATGCTTATTGCCGAGCTGCTTAAAGAAGCGGGTCTTCCCGATGGCGTGTTTAACGTTATTAACGGCGACAAAGAAGCCGTCGATACCTTACTCACACATAAAGATGTGCAAGCGGTAAGCTTTGTGGGCTCTACTCCGATTGCCGAATACATCTACAGCACAGCCTCTAAACATGGCAAACGCGTACAAGCCTTAGGCGGCGCGAAAAACCATATGTTACTCATGCCAGATGCGGATTTAGATCAAGCCGTTAGCGCCTTAATGGGTGCAGCTTACGGCAGTGCTGGTGAGCGTTGTATGGCGATTTCAGTCGTGCTCGCGGTAGGTGATGTGGGCGATGCGTTAGTGGAAAAACTGCTACCGCAAATCCAAACCTTAAAAGTCGGCAACGGCCTGACGCCAGAGATGGAAATGGGTCCACTGATCTCAAAACAGCACCTTGCCAAGGTTACCCAATATGTTGAAGCCGGTGTGCAAGAAGGCGCAGCGCTGCTGGTCGATGGCCGTAAACTGAGTGTTGAAGAACATCCACAGGGCTATTTCCTCGGTGCCTGTTTGTTCGACCACGTCACGCCTGAAATGAGCATCTACCGCGAAGAAATCTTTGGCCCAGTGCTGGCGATTGTGCGCGTGAAAGATTACCCAACGGCGCTTGAGCTGATTAACCAACACGAATTTGGCAATGGCACGGCGATTTTCACCCAAAGTGGTGAAGCGGCAAGGCATTTCTGCCACCACGTGCAAGTGGGTATGGTTGGGGTGAACGTGCCGATCCCGGTGCCAATGGCGTTCCACAGTTTTGGCGGTTGGAAGCGATCACTCTTTGGGCCGCTGCATATGCATGGTCCAGATGGCGTGCGTTTTTATACCAAGCGTAAGGCAATTACTGCCCGCTGGCCCATGGGTAAACAGACTCAAGCCGAGTTTGTAATGCCTACGATGAAATAGCCGAATGTCAGCTCAACAAGGAAATCGCAAATGACTGTGAGTATCAACGCCATTATTCGCTTTGCTACGGCGCAAACACCCATCGAAACCTATCAGTTACCGACGGAAAAGTTGTTAGCAGGCAATCCGACTCAAGGGCTAGAGAATCATTATTCTAGTCCTTGTGATCAATTTCACAGTGGAATTTGGCAAAGTGAATCAGGCGCTTGGAAAATAAACTACACTGAATACGAGTACTGCGAAATCCTCGAAGGGATAAGTGTTATTACCGATCTTCAAGGTCAATCGCAGACGTTCACTGTGGGCGACAGGTTTATTATACCCGCGGGTTTTCAAGGCACTTGGGAAGTTATGGAACCCTGCCGCAAGGTTTACGTCATTTTCGAACAAAAGTGAGATCAACGAGGCTGATGTTAGCCTCAAAAAAGCTAAGTTATCTTAGCAATAACTCGCCATGAGGTCACAGCAACGGGTTTTCCTAGGCTGTTGTTTGGCAAACCAACGGATGCACTGGCGCAATTGAATAATCATGGCCGCCAGTAACACGTCCGAGTCAACAAAGAAAATGGGAGAAATACCGTGTATAACAATCTGAATAAAAAACGGCTGGTAAAGCTTGTCGGACTCGCGCTAACCACGACCCTATTCTCCGGCATGGCCGCCGCTGAAGTAACAGGGGAAATTAGTCTCACTAACGACTATCGTTTCCGCGGCGTTTCACAAACCGCTGGCGATCCAGCCCTGCAAGGCGGTATCGATTGGAGCTTCGACTCGGGTTTCTCTGTCGGTGCTTGGGCAAGTAACGTGGATTTTGATGAGCCAGGTTATAACGGCCCTGCTATCGAATACGATTTCTATGTCGCCTATGGCGGTGAGATCAACGAAGATCTGACCTACGACATTACCCTTAACCGTTATAACTACTCAGGCGAAAGTGACATTGGCTATTTTGAAGTCACGGCTGGCATGGATTATAAAGGCTTTCGCGCCGCTTACTGGTACACCAATGACTACGGCGGAAGTGATTTAGACTATCACTATGCTGAGCTTAACTACTCCTATGAATTTGTTGAAAACTGGAGTCTCGATCTGCACTACGGCTATAACGTTGGTGATGCATTGGATGACGGTGAAGGCTTTGATAGCTACTCAGATTACTCTGTTGGCGTATCGACTGAACTGTCAGGCTTTGGGCTTTCTCTCGCTTGGTTAGGTACAGATCTTAGCGGCGACCAAAAGGTCTCTGATGGCGCATTCAAAACCTCAGATACCGTGCTTGCTAGCGTAAGTTACGCGTTCTAATTTGGCCTTAGTATAAAGTTCGGAAGAACCGCTTAGATAAACTAAGACACAAAAAAGCCCTCATCATCGAGGGCTTCTTTTTAGCTATTCAAGCTGACTTGTCTACCAACTACGCATCTTATAGCCTTTCACCGCGTAGAACAGGATGAACAGATAACAGGGCAACATCACCATATAACCGCCCTGCATGCCCATATCTGTCGCCGAGCTCATTAAGCCCCAAGACACTGGACCAAAGGCGCCACCAGCAATCCCCATGATGAGAAGCGCAGAACCTGTGCTGGTCAATTTGCCCATACCAGACAAGGCTAGCGGCCATACTGCAGGCCAAACGATCGCATTGGCTAAACCAAGGAAGGCAATCATCAACAGGGTGTCAGGCAGCGCAACGCCACCAAAAGGCACTAACACTACATTGGCGATAGCGTAGGAGTTATTGTCGCCGAACAAAATACCGCATGTCAGTAATAAACCTAAAATGGCCGACACCATCAAAGCCTTATGCTGTGAAATAATGCAAGGAATTAGCAGGATACCAAGCGTGTAACCTAGCACCATACACACCATGGTATAGGAGGTCATCACCCCATAATGTTCAACCCCGAGTGATAACGCAAAAGTGCCGATAGTGTCACCGGCGATCACTTCCACCGCCACATAAAAAAACAGCGCCAACACGCCAAAAGCTAAGTTAGGGTGAGACAGCGCCGCTTTAAGTTGCCCTTTATCAGTATTTTCAACAGCTTCATCCTCATTGGATAATTCTGGTAATGGGGATTTTTTTACCGCTAACGCCAAAATGCCGATAAAAATCGCCATGCCTAAATACGGCAATACTAAACCGTCAGCCATTTCATCAATTTGAATTTGAGTCAGCTCAGTACCGATACGGTCTTTAAAGCTGTCTAAAATCAGTGCAGAGAACACCACAGGCGCAATCACACCCGCACCTTTGTTCAAAATGCCCATCACGCTCACACGGGCAGCGGCGGATTCTTCAGGGCCTAAACGCACCACATAAGGGTTAACCGCAGTTTGTAATAGGGTTTGGCCTGTGCCCATCACTAATTGGGCCAATAGGAACAAGGCAAATATTTGGGTTTCAGCGGCGGGGATAAACAGTAAACCCGCCAACATCATCACGCCCATGCCGATCGCCATGCCATTCTTGTAACCGACTTTGCGAATAAGCCAAGCGGATGGCAAGGCAGTAAAGGTCACTGCGATATAAAAAGAAAACAGGATCAACGACGCTTGAAAGGGATTGAGTTGCAATATTTGTTTCAAATACGGCATCAAAGAACCATTCAACCAAGTGGCGAATCCGAGGATGAAAAAGAGAGCGGCCACTATGGCCATGGGGAGAAAGCTGCTTTTTTGCTGGCTTTTATCGAGTGTCATTTCCATAAACCTGCTTCTTATAGTAATTAATTATTGAGGTGATAACGGGGTTTAAATTAATGCCTAAGTTCCCGAATATCCGTATCGCGACTCGTCCGCAATGGCTAATGTTATCATCCAAACGCACCATTGTTTCAGTGATGTTAAAACAAATAACACAAAAAGACAACGCTGTCATTTAATAAATTCTCGCGAATATTCCCTCGTAATCATCAATTGGCCGATAGCTAAGTTGTAACTCACATCCATAAAATAATGTAAAAAAAGCCGCAGACACTAAGTGCGTGCGGCTTATCTCAAGCGATTAAGCCAACTGACTAAATTCTGACAAAAATATTGCGGCGATACATCCAATATAAAACCAGCCACTGCACCGCGAGCAAGCTGATAACCGCAGCTAACGCTTGAGCGCTTTCAGGCAAGGCCATCACTAAGCCACCAAACACGCTTTGAGCGATATATTTCCAATCCACTAAGCTCGACGCTAAGTAAATAATGATCGCGTTCGTGCCTATCACCACGAAGAAAAATGCGGATTTTTGCCACTTAAGCACATCGACTAAGGCATAGAATACCGCCAGCAGTATCATGTTCCAGCCCGACGTCACCAGCACAAATGAACTGGTCCACAGCTCTTTATTGACCGGAATAACAAGATCTAACAGCCAACCTAAGGCTAACAAAATGCCACCCGTAGCGGCGAGCAACCCCACTTTGGCCCACTCTCCTTTAGGATGGGATTTAACAATAAAGTGGCCGACAAACACACCCGCTAACGCATTGACGATGGCGGGAATAGTCGACAGTAACCCCTCTGGATCGGGCGTGCGTCCCTGATAGCTCACGCCGGGTAATAAAATCGAATCGACATAGGCATTGATGGATTCCGTTGGCGAGAGCACGCCTGCCTGTCCACCGGGGAAAGGCAACCAAAGTTGGATTGCGCCATAACCGAGCAAAATACCCAAGGCGACGATAATTTGAGTTCGTAGACTCGTGTGCCACACCAATAATGCGGCAAAGAACCATGCAAAGGCGATTCGACCTAACACACTGGCATAGCGAATTTTTTCAGGATCGGCAGGTGCGCCCGCTCCCCAACCGTGGTTGTATAAAATGCCCAGTAACAGCAATAAAAAGAGTCGTTTAATCCCGTGACGATACACAGGTAATCGCTCACTCATGGGTAATTTATCTAAACGTTTGGGAGATAAACCTAAGGCCACACCAGAGAGGAAAATAAACAGCGGAAAAATCAAATCGTAGAAGTGAAAACCATGCCATTGGCTATGGTGCATCTGTTCATCGCCCCATTGCCAACCTGCCCAGCCCGTTAGAATAAGCAAGCCACCAAACAGAGCCTCACCGCCCAAAATCCAAAACATATCGAAGCCGCGCAGTGCATCCAGCGACATCAACCTAGGTTTATTCACCTTTACTGGCGCAATTGCATTTGTCTGTGTCGTCCCCATGCCATCATCCTTTATTATTGTTATTAAAAGCTTTTATAAAAGTTGAGCAAAACTAATACTGTTTAAAATTAGTGCTGTACAATAAAAAAACTTAACCCCTGTCATCAAAATACGACAAGGGCTATACCCAAGCTACCTGAAGATACGAGTTTCAGAGCGCCTAGGGTGCTTCAATTCAAGGCGCATCAATGAAAGAATGTCGGCCACCTTTTGAATTGATGCAACACGGAAGTGGAGCGCCCTAGGCACTCCGTCCCGGCGGGTTTTAACGCACTTTATACTGCGTTGGTTATTTTTAACTTAGTCCACTAGGTCTGCAAATAACCGCAATCGCCATGGATGGCGTGAATGTCATTTATGCAGGAGCAATAAATGGCCTTGCCTAAAGTGCGTTAAATTCCCGCTGAATCCTGCATTTTCAGGTAGTTTGGGTATAGATGTTAAAAATCACCTAAATTGCAAATGTAAATGCAATTTAAGGGTGTGCATAAACGGCTTGTCCCGCAATGTAGTTTGCCTGCACTTTGTTCTGCACATCGAGCAAGACAAAGTCAGCCCTGTGTCCCAGTGCTAAACGCCCAGCCTTATGGTCAATCCCGAGGAACTGTGCGGGATATAACGCCGCCATTCTCAAGGCTTCCGCCAAAGGTAAACCCAACAAGTTCACGGTATTATTGACCGCAGTCGCCATATCGAGCACACAGCCCGCCAGCTCACCTGTCACAGCATTTAATCTGTCGCCGACTCTTAACACTCGAGTACCAAAGAGCTCGAAGCTAGTCTCATCCTCCATACCAACTGGCGGCATAGCATCGGTGACTAACATCATCTTGCCCCTCGGTTTTGCCCGTAGTGCAACCTTTGCCGCCGCAGGGTGCACATGGTGACCATCGACAATCAAACCACACCAAGCGGTTTCACTCTCAATCGCCGCGCCAACCATACCCGGCTCACGGGAACCCAGTGGTGACATCGCATTATAAAGGTGGGTAAAGCCCGTCGCGCCTGCCGCTAATGCTGCAATCACTGTATCGTAATCGGCATTAGAATGGCCCAAACACACCTTAACGCCCGAAGCAACGAGCGTACGGATCACCTCCGGCGACACATTCTCAGGCGCAAGCGTGACGACTTTAATCCCCAGATCTTGACGACAAAATACTGCGAGTTCAGCATCGGTTATTTCACGAATAAAACCCTGCGGATGTACACCTTTTTTAGGCACAGATAAATGTGGTCCTTCAAAATGCACCCCTAAAACGCCAGCGCTACCCTTAACTAAAGCCTCGGCCACTGCATCGGCCGCATTGGCCATCACACTGACATCGTCGGTAATAAGCGTAGGTAAAAATCCGGTAGTGCCAAAACGCGCATGGGCACGGCCGATAGTTTCAATGCAATTAACACTCGGATCGGCATTGAATAACGCCCCGCCGCCACCGTTCACTTGCACATCAATAAAACCTGGCACCAGCGTTCCGGCTTGGCGGATTTCCTTCGCGCCAACAACCGTATCAAACGCCAGAATGTGCCCGTCTTCAACAGTAACAGGCACATCTTGATGGAAATATTCACCATCAAAAATACGCTCGGCGATCAAGGTGATTTTCATCGCAAACCTCTTTCAATAAATAACACGAGTGACTTAAGTCTTAAATTAAGTTCACTGCGAGGGCTTAGCTGCACGGGCTTAGCTGAACAGGTTTAATCGTGCAGCTAAAAGTCCGCTAAGTCTAATCCGCAGTACCTAAACCTCTAAAACGTTGGCCGCTTAAAGCTCGGCGGCTTAGAGCGTTTGGGTCACTTTTTTAAGGCCAGCAGGTTGATCGGGATCGATACCGCGGGCAATCGCAACCGCAGCCACATCGATATAGAATCGTTGTAATAACGCTAACGGCGCCACACGTGGGTGAATGTCCGTCGAGGTTTGATTCAGATGCACTAAATCGGCGCCGCGTTGACTCACGTTTTCAATCTGTTCTATGTGGCTAGCGTAGGATTCATCGCCAATACACACATCAACGATAGTGAGTTTTTTCTCAACTAAGGTCACAGGACCGTGGAGGAACTCAGCGCTACTGAAAGCTTCAGCATGGATTGAACACACTTCTTTTAACTTAAGCGCAATTTCCTTAGATACCGCATAACCTAAACCACGGCCAAGTACGACTAAGTTCTTCACGTCGGCAACAGATTCTGGCGTGAGTTGTGGCTCAGCGTCCACCGCCGTTTGCAGCGCTTGGGGTAAAGAAGCGACGGCGCTAGCAAGCGATTCGCTTTGAGTCCAAGCGGCGGCAAGTTGTAAAATCGCTGACAACGTTGCGAGGTAACTCTTAGTCGCGGCAACCGCTTTTTCTTCACCGGCACGTAAAGGTACAACAACATCAACGATATCTTTAATCGGTGCGGTTTGATCATTGACTAAGGCAACACAAAAAGCGCCAGCATTTTTTGCCATACGCGCCTGCGCCAAAATATCAGGGCTACGGCCAGATTGTGAAATCACAATCACTAATGCACCTTCGAGTTTCAAGGTCTTACCATACACACTCGCCACTGAAGGGGCGGCGGCAAACGTCGGTACACCCGCTTCGATTTCAAATAAGTACTTAGCAAAAACACCCGCATGATCCGATGAACCACGACCAACGATCATTACAAAACGGGGATCGAAGGCGCGCAGTTTCTCACCTAACTGCTGCATGATTTCAGCGTTAGCTTCTAACTGGCCAGCGATTTTTTGCGGTGCGGTGCGAGCTTCTTGCTCCATAATAGTGTTTGTCATGTCTTTTACCTTCACGTTCAAATACAGGATTTGGCTTCAGTGCCTATTTGCACTGACAACGACTTATTAAATTCTTGCTGGGCGAAATACATAGCACCGAGTTCGGGTGGTGCTAAGGTTTCTGAAATTTTGGCGACCACATCGGCACCGAGCCAGGCTTGTAAAGGCTCTGCAAGGCCACCGATCATCGAAAAACGCACCGGATTTAGGCTAAATAGCTTACGCGCCATGTCGCTAATATAATCTGCGCCCTCTTGCACTATCGCCGTCGCGACTGCGTCACCTTCATTGGCGCAATCGAGCACACTTCTGGCTAATGCGGCATAGCAACTTGATGATTTACCGGCTAGATTTTCGACAATCCCGAGCGCATCGGTGACGTTAAAGTAGCTCAGCAGCATATCGGTTAATCGGGTTGGTACGGCAAAGCCATCGAGTGCTAACAACACGTGTTCGGCGGCTTTTAATCCCAGCCAAGCACCGCTGCCCTTATCACCTAATGCAAAACCATAACCGCCAATACTCAAGCTGGTATCACCAACATGGGCATAACCGCAAGAACCTGTGCCCGTGATGATCACAGCGCCATCGGCACCGCGGTGGGCACCAATACAAGCCGTATGCAGATCTGTGGTGACATACATGGCCGCAAAAGGATGCTGCCAGTTGATAACGTCTTGATATAACCGAGGGACATTTACGCCAGCAAGACCAAGACCCGCCACCAGCAAGTGACTATCGCTCTCGTTCATGCCAGCATCCAGCAACGCCAGGCGAGTCGATGCTTCAATGGATTCAAATGTTTGTGTGAGACCATGCAGTGGATTTGCACGTCCTGCAACACCTGTCCCTAAAACGGTACCGTCTGCGCAGTAGATGGTGGCGCGACATTTACTGCCGCCGCCATCTACACCTATAAACAGTTGTTGATCTTTTGTCTGGACTAACCCCATGACACCCCTCTTCACCTATCAATGCAGCGCTACCGTTGCTTATTATTTGCCGTTAATACAGCGCTCAACTTTAGTTAACTCAATGTTACAGCAAGAATGACAGCGTTGTCATTTACTTTTTTAAGTGATTTATGATCTAAAATCAAATTTAGGCAATCACTGACACAGAAAAACAAAAAGGCTGTATTTTATCTTTAAAATACAGCCAGATATAAAAATCGATTTAGTTAACGATTAAACTTCGGCCTTTACGAATAACATCGGCAGCTATGGCACGGACCTCAATCGGTGCAGTGACCGCCTGCCCCGCTTGATAAGCTTGCCATTGGCCATTTAGGCTTCGGTATTCCAGTTTGAGTCCGGGATAGGCGATATTAGCAAACAGTTTACCTTCACGGATCTCGGCGCCGACCGTCGGTACGCGATAATCAATCCCCGCTTTATCTAACTTAATAAACTCTTTGTGGCCTAAAGTATTCGCGAGTTGTTGCCAATCCTTTGCCTGTGCATCACGCATGGCTAAAGTAAAAGCGCGCGAGCTTTGATTATATACAGCGCCTTGATATTGATAAGGCACTTCCCATGCGGCTTGATGCCAAGCACGCTCAGCCAACATCAACAAACGCGGGAACACCATGTATTCAATTGTATCGTCACTGCGAATCGACTCACTCCAAACCTGCCCTTGCAAGCCAGTAAAAGGTTTGCCTTTCTCCCTTGGACCCGAGATTTTTTTACCCGCCTCATCAAGTTTTATTCTGTCGTCCGCTTCGAACGGCTGATTTTGAATATCGGTCCATTGCTCGGCATTGGCGGCCAAGTTATCTGGCATAAAGCTAAAGACTTTATGGCTGTTGGTCGCGCGACTCGCCCAGTAATAGCCATGCTCCTTAGGATCGGCCTCATAGGGGAAATCAAAGTACAACACCTCAGGATTAGAGAGCACGGTTTCCCAACCAAGATTCGCCTGCTGATTGGCGCGCTCATAGCCTTTATGGGCAATCACATCCCAAATATTAGACTGCACTTTAGCGGGCATATTCTCAGGGCGAACATGGCTCATGCCATCGCTCCACCCCGCAGCTTCAATACCTTTGGCCGCTAACATAGTCGAAATTCGCTCGATAAAATAAGCGCCTAAGTCATCTATCGACTTAACGCCTTTATCGTTATTGGCGACAAATGCTAAACACTGGGGTGATTGTTTCCAAGCTCCCGCCGTTTCATCGGCACCAATGTGGTAACGCGTCAATGGTTGACCCGCGGCTTGGTGTAACTTGGCAATTTCATCAATTACCTTATCGACAAACTGATAGGTCGACTCCATACACACGTTAAGCGTATTGTCGTCGTAATATTGCACTGAAGAATAAACCGTTTTGTCGTTTGCATCGGATAACAAATATTGCTCAGCTGCAGTGGTTTTCCCTTCAGCTTGCAATTGACGAGCGCCCGCATCTAACGCTTTTACCGCTGTGCTAGCTTGATTTACCGTTTCCTGCACAGGGACAACCTGCACTTTGCCCGTGTTTTGAAGCTCTACGTCTTCAGACTGTAATCGACGAAAACGCGCATCCATCGCTTTAATCGCGGCGCGGCTATGACCCGGCATATCCATCGATGGGATCACTTGAATTTGACGCGCCTCGGCATATTTCACTATGTCGATATAGTCTTGTTTGGTGTAATAGCCATTAACACTAGTATCGCCAAACGGCCCACTGCCTAACTGCGGTAATAAGCAGGAATTTTCATCTAAATCATGGCAACGTTTACTGCCAATGTCGGTTAATTCAGGCAGACCATCGATTTCTAAACGCCAACCTTCATCGTCAGCCATGTGTAAATGCAGTTTATTGAGCTTATAAGCCGCCATTTGGTCGAGCAAATCCAGCAACAATTGTTTGCTGTGGAAATTACGTGCCACATCAATGTGCATACCACGGAACGGATAACGTGGGCTGTCTTCAATGGTCATGGCATTCACTTTCAGCGAATTCACATCCACAAGGCTTGCTAATGATGACAAACCGTAAGAGAAGCCCGCCGCATCATTGGCAGCGATCACTATTTCAGTTGGCTGAATATCTAAGCGATAACTGCCCTCATCCCCTTTTTGGCTGGCAAATTTCACCGTAATGCCACTCGCAGATTCAGCCACACCCAGGCGAGCTAAACGTGCCACCGCTGCCGCAACTTGACTCTTTTGCTCTGGGTTATCTTGCTGATATTCGACCTTAATACCGCCAGCAAGGGATACTGGTGTATCAGTTGAATGGATCTTCACCTTTTGTGGCGTTGGGATAATGGTATCCACAGCCAAGGCGGCATCTTCACTCACGCTTTGATTGGCTTTAAATAATTGCGCGGCATCGGCTGGCGCGAGTTTATCCGTTTCTGTGCGTTGATATTGGGTTTTAAAATTCGTAAACCCTTCAACATACGGACGCGTCTCTAAACCCGTTTCGGCATCTTTACCCACTTGAGTGCTGGCGATAATGACGGGTTCTAATCCGTTTGCTGCGAGGTAATAGTTTGGCATAGCGTCGGTTTCAGCCAATTGCCACGGCTCACCACGGAATGTCAGTTGCTTTTTCTCGCCCTTAACAAATCCCTTAAAAGCGGCCGTTGGCGTAATACGATGTAAATCGCCTTTAACGTGCGTTATCGTCAACTCACCGCTTTCAACCGATTGCACTGGGCGCATTTGGCTTAAATAAATTTCCCAATCCTGGCTGGCTAAATCCATACCGGGCACGAAATCAATTTGAGCGACAAAACAGCGACCATCGGCTTTATCTTTTAGGCACTTATCGTCTGGCACATTGGTCACGACACGGTAAGTTACGACTAACGAATCCCCGAGTTGTTGTAACTGCGCTTGAGTTAATGCGTCCTGAGCTTGCTGTGTTTGAGTCACAGCCTTATCGGCTGACGCTGCGGAAGGCGTCACAGGCGCCTCGGAACAGGCCGCTAATCCTAAAGCCAGTAAAATGGCGCTTGCTGAAAGTGTTTTATTCATGATTATCCTTATCTAGCTCCAGAAATGGCTACAATCTGAAGGAAGTTACTAACGTCCGCAGTCTTTCCCCTTGGTGAAACAGTCGCTCGCTCGAGTGCGCTAAGTGCTCGCTATCGAGTGAGGCTGAACCTGAGACATTGGCAAGATCATTTAACGTACGAGAAATCGCTTCGGTGACGCAGGTTTGCTCCTGCGCCGCATGGGAAACTTCGATGTTCATATTACTGATATTTGAGACTAAATCAGTCACTTTAGTGAGTACTAACTTAATTTCTTCCGAGCGGTTTACGCCCTGAGTCGAGAGGGCTTGGCTCGCTTGCATCACAGTGACCGTTTCAGCCACACGGCTCTGAACCTGCTGGATCATTTTCTGTATTTCACCTGTGGCTTGTTGAGTTCGGCTCGCCAGCGTGCGCACTTCGTCGGCCACCACAGCAAAACCGCGCCCTTGTTCACCCGCCCTTGCCGCTTCAATGGCAGCATTAAGCGCCAGTAAGTTGGTCTGCTCGGCAATACTGTTGATCACTACGACCACTTCATCAATCTTTTGGGTTTCTTGCTGTAACTGTGAGACGGACAATGCCGAGCGGGCTAATTCAGACGCCAACTTACGGGTAATATCTAATCCCGAATCAAACTGACGCTGACTGTCATCGACCGCTTTATCGGCCTGACTCGCCGCATCCGCGGTGCGCTTGGCATTAATGGCAACTTCGTTAGCACTGGCGCTCAGCTGAGTTACAGCCGTCACAGCGGCCTCGGTTTCTTTTAATTGGGTTTGCACGCGATCATTGTTGGTTTGCGACAGTGAACCAAGCGCTTTGGCATCGCCCAGTAATTGCCCTGAGGTTTCGTGCACCCTGGAAATCGTGGCGTGAATTTGCTCTACAAAACCATTAAATGCCTTGGCAAGCTGACCAATCTCATCCTGACTCTCAACGGGTAATCTGTGGCATAAATCACCGTCACCGTTGGCAATTTCTTCCATGGCGCGAACCACATTCTCCAGTGGATTAATCACTAAACGTTTAAGAATAATGAAGATAACAATTAAACTGCCACCGAGAATTAACAGCGCCTGCAAGAAATAACCTAAGAGTAAATCTGACAACTGAGCACGAATGGGCAACATAGAAAACTGGATGGCCAATTGGCCCGTCGGATTACCTTGGTCAGCAAAGTGAATTTCACGTTTTACCAAATACTCATCGGCCACCGTTTGAGCCTGTTGACTCTCGGCTAACACTTTACCGCGATGGTCGCTCACCACGATATGATAAATCTGCGCAGATTTAAGCATGACAGACAACACGGCTTGGATTTGTTCATAATCGTAGGTGAAGATGGGCTGCGCCATAGTGACTTGCAAATTGGCGACGGTATTGTCTTCAAACTCAGTTTCACTGGCGGCCAATTTATCGCTCGCCAACCAATAAGATGCGCCGAACAAAACGCTGACTATCATAAAAATCGCTGCCGCTAACCCAATCTGTACTTTTAAGGCTAATGTTTTCATTATTTTGCACCTTGCATACTAAAGAGATCTAACCATAATTCTTTGCGCTCTATTGGCGTTAACGGGCTTAAATCAGGCGTATCGAGGCGGATAATGACCCTTTGTTCAAACTTAGCCTCACGGTATAGTTGCTCAATTTTTAGCTCGCGATTGAACATCTCATCAAAGGAGCCGTCACTGACCATACTTTCAAGCCCAGCTAAAATGGCCGCCGCAAGTTCGGGGCGCTTAGGGGACACAAAGAAATAAGCCGGCGAGCGATATTGCAGCAAAATATGGCTATCAACCTTAAGTGCGGGATTGGGGTGACTTGCGAGTTCTTCACCAATTTCCTGGGCGCCGAGGGCAAGATAATCAAAACGCCCACCTTCTAACATGGGGTATAAATTGGTGTACTGATAACTCGTCACGACGGGTAATCCATTGGCTTCTAAAATCGTGGCATCGGGCCAATAACGATTTTGCCCCGCCTTTAACTGCCTAAAATCTGACATGGTTTTCACATTTGCAAATCGCGTTTCATCCGCTTTGCGGATAATCAGCAGTCGATTACCGAGTAATCCTTTAAACAATGGAATGCGCACGGGTAGCACAGTTTCTTCTAATTCTTTTGAGGTCATGCTCCAAAACACATCGACTGTTGCAGCCAGTGCTTCTTCGACCTTGCGTTTTTGATTCATCTGAGTCGACATTTGCTGCACTTGATAGCCGCTATCCGAGCGGCGCAGTGCTTCCTTAAGCAAATTTAGCTGCCAAGTCTGCTGTATGGTGGTGACGATTGTTTTTGAAATCGGTGGCTGAATGTGAGAAACGTCAGACTTAATGGCTTCAGAGGAACCAGAATTAGAGTTTAAGTTTAAATTTGAATTTGAGTTAGCGGCAAAATGACTTGAGGCAATATCGGCTGCAAACACAGCGAAGGATGAGGCCGAAAGCCCCGTCAGTGCCATGATAAACAGTGACCAGCAAGCTGCTCGTTTAGTGATGATAAGTGTGGTCGTTCGTGTAAAAACATAACGAATGACACTCGTCATGCCCGTCGCAATGACGCGCATCGCAACCGTTAAATGAATCGCCATAAATTGCAGCCTCTTTTTATTATCTGGTTTTTACCAGTGAGTTTTATTTATCTATGCCGCTAACGTTCAAATGCTGAGGTAGGCATTTAAGTCATATTGTAAAAACACCCTAAAAAAATGGCTGGGCACTGCTTACAGTACCCAGCCCACGCTAGTTTCTGGGGAGAGACTATCAAAATATCAAAGACAAACGTATCGCCGCCCGACAGCAATACTCCTGCCAAACACATGAAAAGGAGACCTCATCCTCTCATGCAGACCTTACAAACAACGTATCACACAAGCAGATGACAGCGTTGTCATTATTAAAGTACACAAGAAAGAACAGGATTTCTACATTTTTTTGACAATTATTGTTATTTTTTATGAATAGACATACTTAACCATTATTATTCAATCACTTAAAATGTTTAATTTATTTATTCAAGCTTATGTGACAACGTTGTCTTTCATTGGTAACATGGCGATAACATGACAAAGATCACGGTAGCTATCGATGAGCCCACTTAACACATTAGTGCCCAGTAATACCCAATCTGCTCCGCGCTTAACTCGGCACTACCGAAACCTCAGTTTGATATTGCTACTTTGTGGAGCTTGGTTATTTTGGGCGAGCCATTTTCATTCGCCATTTGATCTTATCCAAGAATATGGCCGCTTTATTTTTCTGGGTATTACAGGAGCGATATTTGCCAATTCGACGGGAGCTGGCGGTGGCGTCATCTTTATTCCCGTTTTTTCGAGCCTCAACTTTAGTGAGTCTCAAAGTGTTGCGACTTCATTTATGATCCAATGCTTTGGTATGACAGCAGGCGCGATTTCATGGTCACTGCATTATAAAAAGCGTCACCGAGAAGATGCCGCCTGGTCTGGTTTTGTGAAAGCAGCATTACTTGCCGCCTTCTTTTCAGTATTAGGTTTCTGGAGCAGCCAACTACTACAGCTCAACTCCCCCTCTTCGCTACACACAAGTTTCAGCATCTTCTCGATTGTACTCGGTATCGCCATCGTTATTAGTAGCAAAAGTAGCACGCCAATAACTCGCGCTATAAGGCCAGTCGATTTTCTTTGGCTCGCTCTCATTGGCTATTTCGGCGGCATTATCACAGCTTGGTTATCGGTAGGCGTCGGTGAATTAGTCGTCATTTATCTGATGTTACGGGGACTATGCGCTAAAATGGCGGTCGCCACCGGTGTCATTGTCTCTGCAATTACAGTTTGGTCGGCAAGCCCTATTCATATTTTTTCAACAAATAGCCATGCCCTCTTTGAGTTAGTGTTATTCGCAGGCCCAGGTGCCGTCATCGGAGGATTACTCGCTCGTAAATTAGCGCTATATCTCCCAGTAAAAGTGTTAAAACTCTTTTTCTCCATTTGGATAATTTTGACGGGTAGCGCCATGTTGGCGAGTTAAAAACTCTAAAATTGATTCATATTCATTGCTTTAATTAAAAACTAGCATAAGTAAATCGCATAGTTTGATGCCACCAATACAGCATGGCACCATTCTTTAAATGTTATTTTTCCATGACTAAATCAATTAAACTAAGAGAACAAAGATGCGCATAAATCACAGAGTAGAATCCACGTTTTGCAAAATCTAACATGACTACTTCTTCTAGCTCATGCATTTTTTGTTCATCAACGGTATAAATACCATTAATATTAGTCTTAGTTCCATCCTGAGCATTTACAGTTAATGTTCTAGGCTGTAATAGATCATGCTGTATTAAAATACTAATAAAATTTCTTGTCATTTCCTGATAATTAGCCTGAAGACTAGCTAACTCTAGTTGTGTATTGAGATACGCGGTGTTATCGCCATCAGTTGTAAACAAAGAATTATCACCGATTTCGGACACCGACGAATTATTTAGATCAATTCCAATAATTATTTTATTATCAGTATAGCTCGCACCGAAAGGATACAATTGAACTTGAATAGGTAAATAACGCGATATCCATCTACCATTTATCATTAATTTGTTCGAGTTTTCTTTTAAAGATGTAATAGCTACAGGTAAGAATTCACCTGTTTGAGCATTTTTGGTAAATATAATGGGAAAACTAGTCGCTGCTGACATGAACTCTTGAACCTGAAGAGGCAACATGTGCATGTTTTCAAAAACTTTATAGTCAACAATATTGTTTACTTTTAAGTGTCTATGAATAGAATTATTCAAAGGGACATAATGTGTTGTCATCTTTTTTTTCCTTGTTAATGTTTTTATGCAATTCATAAAAATCTATATGGATTGCAATCCGTAGAGACGGATTTTATCAAGTAGTTCTCTATGTTCTGGCAACTCACTTATCATTTTACTTTTTAACAACTTCATCTTAGCCAAATGTTGAACAACGCGTTTATCAACTTCCGCATTGCTATAAATTGGGCGAGTAAAATACTTCATACCATAAAGTACATATAAATAATTTTCTCTGTTGAACACTTCAAACTTTGAAGGAAAATCCTCTGCGATTGGAATAAAATTCCGCCACATTTTAAGACGTTGTTTTAAGCCCTCAGGGATTGTTTTATCAGAACGATTATCGCGCCAGAAAGCTGAGTCAGATCTGTCAGATAAGCAATAGTGCAACTTAGCAAATTCGACGACTCTCTCCCACGCTTGAGAAACTGTTTCATTAAAACGCTTAGCAAGATAATCAATATCATCTTTATCAGAAGGAAATCGTTCTGCAAGAAATCGCGCAGAAAAGTCCGTGAGTAAAATAGATGTTGCTTCTATCGGTTCTAAAAAACCTTGCGCTAAACCTAATGCGACGCAATTTTTTACCCAAAACTGTTGACGATAGCCAACTTTCATTGGGATTTTTCGAGGTGTAAGCTCTGCAAGTTTACCACCTAAGTACTGGTCAAATTTATCTTCAGCTTCAGTATTACTCATATGATCATTTGAGTAGACGAATCCAGTTCCGCGCCTTTGTGTAAGGGAGATATCCCAAATCCATCCCGCCTTATGGGCAGTAGCAATAGTAAATGGAGGAATTTTTTCGAAATTCTGTGTGGGCACTTGAGTAACTAACGCTGTATTAACGAAGAGTTGTTGTGACTTATCGATAAATGGTACATCAAACCTTTTTGCTAACAAAATAGATTCGAAACCACTGCAATCAATGTAAAAGTCAAAAGTTAGCTCGCCTTTGTCTGTCAACAGTGAGTGAATTGAACCATCTATACCAAATGAAACATCATTCACAGTTGCGTGAACATGTTCAACGTTAAAGCGTTCAGTCGCATTCTTAGCTAATAGCATGGCAAACTTAGCGGCATTAAGGTGGTAAGCATAACCCGTAACTCCACTATACTCTGGAGTTGTTATGAGTTTTGGAGCCTTATTTTCTTCACAAACGGCATGCTGTGACGAGACTAAATCTGCAAAGTGCTCCTTAGGATTAATTAACCAATATGGTGTTAAATCCTCACCAAATAGACTCGGCATATCAAAAAGGTGATGATAAAAATTATTGTTACCGTGTTTAGTTCTATCTAACCAATTTACAAATTTTATTGACTGTTTAAAAGTTACATCACAAGAATTTATAAATTCTGATTCACTTATTCCAAAACTAGATAATGATTTACGAATCGAGGGGACAGTCCCCTCACCTACACCAATAATAGGGATAGCAGGTGATTCGATGAGTGTAATAGATAACTCTGGATTATCCTTTAAAACTCGCCCTATGTGATTAGCGGCTAACCAACCAGATGTCCCACCACCAACAATCGCTATCGTTTTTATTGTCATAGCATGATTCCAAAATTAAGCATGGATATATAATTTGATCTCTTACATCACGAAAATTAACACATTTAATTTAATATTTTATAGAAAATAATAAAAAGCCTAGCAAATGCTAGGCTCTTATCAATCACAACATCTACATTAGAAGCGTAATGCTACACCCAGTTTATAACGGGCTTCACCATCGAAGCTCCATACTGGATAGTTATCTTTAAATTCACTGATAACACCTTCAGCATCTACAGGTGATACACCTTTTTGTATGCTATCTTCTTCAAGCAAGTTAACCACTTCAAAAGTTAACGACAGATAATCTGTTAGATTATAGCTCGCACTTAAATCTAAGGTACCATACGCTTGATGTTCACGGTTACCATAGAACCCTGGTAATTCACGCATCATGTATTCAGAACGCCAGTTATAAGCTACGCGAGCAGAAAAATCATCCATTTCGTAGTAACCAACTAAGTTTACAGTATGTTTGGATGAGTCAGAGAATACTCCAACACGATCTGCATAATTTTCAGCTGGTGATGAAGCGTCTGCAAATGTGTAGTTAACAGAGTAACCTAAACCACTATCGAATGAATCTTGTAACTGAAGCTCGATACCGTCAATTGAACCACCGTTAGCGTTATAATTCTCACTCACTGTCCAACAATCGTAAATACCTGCACCACATGTACTACCGCCGGCAGCAATTAAGTTAGGATCTTCAATACCGATTTGTTGATTCAGTTTTTCTCTTGTAGAGATGAATGAACTCACATCTTTAATAAAATATGTTGCAGCAAATAAACCTTCACCACTGAAGTACCACTCCAAGCTTACATCCGCTTGTGAAGCTTTAAAAGGCTGTAAATTCACGCTACCTGTGACTTTCTTCTCATTGCCAGGAGTACCGTCATTGAAACCTGGTAACTTAGACGTAGCGAATAAATCAGCATAATTTGGACGTGAAATAACTTGAGCGGCAGAGGCTCTTAAAATTAAATCACTGGCAAGGTCAAATGCAATATTCACGCTTGGTAACACATCGTTATAACTGGCTTTATCAGTACTTAAGCCATCTGCGTAAGTACCTGTTTTACTAAATGCATAATAATCAGACTCAACATCAGTAGAAACATATCTTAAGCCAAAGTTACCGCGCACACCTTCACCAGCAAATGTAGCCATAGTATAGAGTGCTAAGTTCTTTTCTTGCAGAGTGCCATATCCAGACTTATCAAGAGTAAAACCATCAATAGCTGCATAAGCATCATTAATCATGTTATCAAAAATTGGTTTTGGTAACGTGAAGCCAGCACCTGATGACATAGTGCCAGAATAATAAGCCGAAGCATCTTTTGCCACTATATTGGATGATTTGGCAGCTTCTGTCGTCTGTGTAACATCATGATCAGCATAGCTAATCCCTGACTTAAATGATGTGATAGCGCCTAGTTCAACAGGAATGGTAATGTCAAATGTCGCAAATGACTCTTCATCTGTATTAGGTTGTTTTTTGAGCGCCCAACCCGCTGTTTCTAATTGCCCATTGAAATCTGAAGCATCAAATGAGTTATTAGCAATGTTGATTCCAATTACATCACCAGTAGCATCATAAGTACCCGCGAAATCTTCAGGCTTACCAATAGACTGACCATAGTTTGAAGTTATATCGGTACCGCCTTCAGCTTTAGTTTTACCGATACGCCCTTCTAATTTATAAGCATCTGCTTGATATGCAAAATCTAAATCAATAGTGTCAGATGACATGCTAGCTTTACGTGCCCAAGTTTGAGCCCAAGCAAAACCGCCTTTACCTGTGTGTTCAACTAATGTACAAACACCTGCAGCATTTTTCTTAAGGCAAGTATTTTCACCTTGTTGAGTAGGGAATAAGAAAATTGAAGTGTTAGCATTGTTTGCATCAAGTTGAAGGCTCATCAAATTCAAACCAAACTCAAGATTGTCAGTTGGTCTGTATTGGAATGCAGCATTTACAGCTGTTCGTTCACGATCTTGCTGGAATGTGGTCGGAACGATCTCTCCCCAACCAAGCAAAGACTCAATACCATTACGTTGATATTGAGTTTTATCCAAAGAACCTGCAACTAAGAAACCAAATTTTTCATCTTCCGTTTTCCAGCTATAAAGTCCTGAGGTTTGCGGGTCTATCTCTTCAGATACAGTGCCATAGTCCCCCTTAGCACTTAAGAATACTGAATTAGCATCTAAGTCTAATGGTTTGCGTGTTTTAACAATTACAGTACCGCCAATACCACCTTCAGCAATATCTGCTTGAGATGATTTAAATACTTGAATACCACCAACCATTTCTGGTGGTAATAAGCTGTAATTGAAACTACGGTCAATTGCTTGTTGGTCGAACCAACCCGTTGAAGCCACAGAATGACCATTTAGCAGAGTACTGGTTAATTGGCTAGAAGCACCACGGATCGATACTTGCTGACCTTGACCAAACTGACGGTTTACTGCGACACCAGGAATACGACCTAATGACTCACCCACGTCTCCATCAGGAAACTTACCAATATCTTCAGCAGTAACAGCATCTACTACAGCATCAGAAAAACGTTTATCGTTAACTGATGCCTTCATTGATGCTCTCATACCGCGAACTTCAATTTTTTCAATATTTTCTGGTGCTGCGGTGGTTGCCGCGGCATCTGCAGCGACAGCGCTGATGGATACAGCACTGCCGAGTAGGATAGCAATATTTGTTGCTAGTACAGTTTTCTTAAAGATTGATGGTCGCATCTCGTTTCCCTTCCATAACTTTATTATCATTTTAGTATTCATAACCATTCCCTGCGGAATGACAACGCTGTCATGTCTAGTGCAAACATTACACAATAATTAACAGCCTTGCCACAACAAAATAACGATGGAAGCAAAAAAATGTCATAAAGCAGAATTTTGAATCAGTAATTTTATTAAAAATCATTATAAAACATGAGCTTTAATATTATGACGTAAATTTACAACTCCAAGCATAATTGTAACAACGATAAATTAACGCCAATTTGTAACAATTCAGGATTGCTAAGCACATCAAAAGCTCGCACTATAAGACGCATAAGTAAGAAAATACTGATAAAAATGTAAGCTTGTAAATTGCTGGTAAAGAATTTACGTTCATAGAACAGTTAACCCTTCGCGACCTTAGACAAAGAGTTTTTACATCAATGAAAGTCACTATCAACGACGTAGCTAAATATGCTGGAGTGTCTATCAAGACAGTATCCCGTGTCACCAATAACGAACCTTCAGTAAAGCAGGCCACAGTTGACAAAGTGAACGAGGCGATAAAAGCGCTTAACTACCAACCGAATTTAGCGGCGAGAAACCTCGCGGGTACTAAATCCTATGCTATTGGTTTTATTTACGATAATCCAAACGCTTACTACATTATTGATATGCAAAATGGGATCTTGGCAGCCTGTAAAGACAAGGGCTATGAACTTGTCATCCATCCTTGCAATGCCAAATCAGAGACCATTTGTGATGAGCTTACTGCACTAGTCAAATATTCTAGGCTAGCGGGATTAGTACTGACGCCTCCCTTGTCAGAAGATCCGAAAGTACTCAAAGCGCTTACTGAGATTGATGCTAACTATGTGCGCATTATTGCAGGTGAAAAGGACAACGATCAGAATGGATTGACTATTTTAGTCAACGATAAATTTGGTGCAGTTGAAATCACCCAGCATCTGATTGACTTAGGCCACAAGCATATTGCGTTTTTAAGTGGGGATTTACACCATGAATCCACTAAAGAACGGTTACTTGGTTTTAAACAAGCATTAACAATAAATGGCCTGAAACTGAATGAAAACTACATAATTGAAGGGAAGTACTCATTTGAGTCTGGTGTTGACGGTGCGAATAAGCTTATTAAACTAAAACATCGTCCGACTGCGATTGTGGCTTGTAATGATGAAATTGCCGCTGGAGCACTTTTTGCTGCTCGTTTAGCGGGTTTAGATATCCCAGTAGACTTATCGATTGTCGGTTTCGAAGATAGCCCATTCTCACGTCAAACCTGGCCTAAACTCACCACAGTACATCAGCCAAACGCAGAAATAGCGCAAGTCGCAACGGAATTATTAATAGCAAAACGTCGCGAGCAGGATGCGATATATTCTAAGACCTTTACACCTGAACCTATCATTCGTGACTCGTCAGCAATTCCTAAACAATAAAAAAAGAGAGCATATTTGCTCTCTTTTTTGCCCTACATTACATAGAAATCAATGTAATTTGAGCTTTGGACGCTGCCACCTCAATAACTTTTGTGCCACTCGATACACTATTGCCGAAAACCAACCATAAAGGCTGGCTAAATGCCTCTGATACAAAGAGATATACATCAATCTTGCAATATGCCCTTCGACAAAGAAAGTGCCAGAGCGTAGGTTCCCCATCAAATTACCTACCGCAGAGAAGCGGCTTAAAGACACTAATGAACCGTAATCTTTGTAAACAAAGGCCTTTTCAGGCTTACCTTGTAATCGATTAACGATATTATCAAACAAAGTATCAGCCATCTGTGCCGCAGCTTGCGCCCTTGGTGGAACAGGCTGACCAGAACTTTGGATCAATAGAGCGCAATCGCCAAGGGCGTAAATATCTTGATGGCCCTTGACTCGCATGCAGTCATCAACTTCAACCTGATTTCGCGGCGTAATGGGCAATTTTGTAAAGTTCTGAAACGCTTTTGGCCCTTTTACACCTGCCGCCCAGACTTTTAAGCCCGCTTTAATCACATCCCCATCTTGGGTAATAAAACCATCACGAGTCACTTCTTTAACTTGAACACCGATATGTAAACGTATACCTATCTTATCAAGAACTGCCTGCGCCCTAGCGCTCACACGCTCAGGTAATTGGGGGAGAATTTTGGGTGATGCTTCAATCAAATGCACATCAAGATGATGTGTAGCAATATTCAGATAGCCATACTCTTTAACGGATTCAATCACATGATGAAGTTCTGCCGCCAATTCAACACCGGTCGCACCAGCACCAACAATGCCAATACTGACTCTTTCTTGTGTTTCGTTTAATTGGAGTAATGCGTCGAGTAATTTATGGTGGAATAGGTTGGCATTTTCGAGGCTATCTAAGAAGATGCAGTGTTCATCAGCTCCTAATGTATTGAAACTATTAGAAACACCACCAAGAGCAAGGACTAAAAAATCATAATCGATTTGTCGCTGCTCTAAGAGTAACTCGCCTTCGTCATTATAGACGGCGGCTAACTGAATCGATTTAGCATCAGGGTCGCACTGCTCTATCTCACCGCGAATATAGCGGTAACCATTTTTAAGCCCATGATCGCGGTAGAGTAAACCTTCAATAGATTGATCGATCACGCCAACAGCAACTTCGTGTAATTTAGGCTTCCAAATATGAATAGGACTTCGGTCAATTAAGCACACATCGACGACATCACTACCGCCCCATTTACGGCCCAACTTAGATGCAAGTGCTAAACCAGCTGCACCACCGCCCACGATCACTATTCTTTTTGTAGCCAAAATGACAACCTCATAAAACTCATTTGCGAGGCTCAGTTATACCATGTTACAGATAAGAGATAACTACATTAGTTCAGTAAAACTGACGATTTTGCATTAAAGATATTTCAGAAACTCAGCCGTACTTCCATCAGCTTAGCCAACAAAAAAGGGCAACTAAGCCCTTTAGAATCGTTCTTAAGCAGCTTATACCGCTTCTTCGTTTTCTTCACCGGTACGGATACGAATCACTCGCTCGACATCAGTAACAAAAATTTTACCATCGCCTATCTTTCCTGTGCGGGCAGTTTCAACGATCACATCAATTGCTTGGTCGAGCAGATCGTCCTGGATCACTAACTCTATTTTCACTTTTG
Source organism: Shewanella sp. DAU305 (assembly GCF_026802235.1). Classification (NCBI taxonomy): domain Bacteria; kingdom Pseudomonadati; phylum Pseudomonadota; class Gammaproteobacteria; order Alteromonadales; family Shewanellaceae; genus Shewanella; species Shewanella sp. DAU305. Next base: position 1,728,997 of record NZ_CP113808.1, on the reverse strand, counting down.
GCAGAAAATCCACCATGTATTCAGCACCACGATAGAGCTCTGTATGCCCTTTCTGGCGACCAAAGCCCTTGACTTCAGAAACCGTCATACCTGTAATGCCAATCTCAGCAAGGGATTCTCTTACGTCGTCTAATTTAAATGGCTTAATAATGGCTTCAACTTTTTTCATTAAAAATTCCTCATCCCTTGCAATAACATAAACAAACAGAATAACACTAGCTTACACGGGGTTAGGTCAACATTGAAGTGAATGTAGTGCTTTACTCATAAAACACAGTTTCTACAAAATCGCTTTTAGCACATAAAAGTCTAAAAAAAGCACTATAACTATAGCGCCAGACTTTATACTTACATTCTAGCCAAAACTAACTCGCTCGCGGGATGCAAGCGCAAAATAACAGGGATTTGTTATGAACACTCATCAAAAAGGCTTTAGCCTGATAGAACTTATCATTTCACTTGCCGTCTTAACCATCTTGCTTACAGGAGGAGTACCATCCTTAACTGATGTTTATACCCAATATAGAGCAGATAGCAGCATACGTATTATCCAACAAACGCTACAATTTGCACGTAATCAAGCAATCACCCTTAACAGAACAGTGACAGCATGTGCTGTTATCGATGAAAAATGCGTACAAAATTGGCAAGTTGGACTAACAGTATTCATTGACACTAACAATAATAGCCAACTAGATGACAGCGATAAAATACTCTATATGACAAATGCTTTTGATTCAAAAGACACAGTTAAATACAATCGTACGTCGATTCGATTTCGGCCTGACGGACTAGCATCAGGTACAAATGGAACACTCAAATATTGCCCCTCATCAGCCACAAGCCCTTATTCAAAAGCTGTTATTGTTAATCAAGCTGGACGTATACGTTTTTCTGCAGAAAACAACATAAGATGTAGTTAGCCAGAACAATGAATTACCCATTATCAAGCTAAATATTATATTTAGATGTTATATTCTATTGATTTATGCTGAAAGAAATACGATTCTCACTTATACTTTATAAAATATAAGTGAGGATAGAATTATGCATAGTAAAAAACGAGCCTTTACCTTAGTTGAATTAATGATTACGATTGTAATTTCAGCTTTACTATTAACTATTGGAATTCCTTCACTCATATCTATGTATGAAGGCTTTAGAGCAAATAGTAATATTGAAAAAATACATGACATTATGGCTTTTGCACGAAATCAAGCGATAAACTATGGTACAACAGTTAATGTCTGTCCATTTGCTAACGTGTCGTCATGTGGAGAAAACTGGAATAATGGTATTAGAATCTATATTGGCGCCACTAAAAATTTACGGTCTATAGACAGCTTTAATGCTAATGACAATGTTAAAGGACCCAAAATTATAGTCAATAATAAAAATGGCGAACATATAACATTCTCTCCAGATGGCCTTTCCTCCGGAGGCACTTTTATTTACTGTCCGGCAGGGAAATCTTCCAGTTCTCGCAGTGTTAATATATCAACATCAGGGCTTATTAAATATAGCAATGACAAGGTGGGATGCACATAAATTTAATTATCCTTTTTGAATACTACCTCAGTGTCTGCAGGTCTAATTCCCTTGCTGCAATTAAAACAAACTCCTTATCCATTGTGACACACTCATTAACCGATTTAACAAAATACTTCCTACTCATTCGATCTGTTAATTGTGTTGCAGGCAATGCTGCCATATGTCGACCTACATCTTTATCCTTCCATTTAAAAAATACGATGTACTCATTGCCATATGAGGATTTAATATAACACTTATAATCTTGAGTACTTTCAGCAGCACTACAATTAAACCCAATTAATGCTGCAAAAACACCATATCTTAACTTATTCATTTCCAACACTCCTCTGAAGGCCCTTTAATTCCATCACTAGTCAATGTAATAGTTGGACAGACTGTTGCATCTCGAGATGCTTGTACACCTACTGCCGTTGCAGTAACTGTTGTCGTTATTGTACCGGATGAAGATACACTGTAGTGTCCATGTTCCGTAATAAAGGGATTTTTATCTAATCCTAATTTAGTCATATCGGTTGTATATGTTCGATGATCTAAATAATACTGTTCTTGCAAATTAGCAACTCGCATAACGGCAGCTACGCCCTCAGAACGTGCACTTTTAATGACATACTGCGTATAAGAAGGATAAGCAACAGAAGCTAGAATCCCTATAATAACAACCGTAATCATTAGCTCTATTAACGTAAAACCTTTATTTTCTTTCATACTCTCATCTACATTAATTATCATCTATATGGTAATAAATTTTATTGACCCCTAATCCTGAGCCTACATTTATTGTTCCGCTATATTCACCATCATCTCGCTTTTCACCTTTTCCAACACCAATGATATAAATATATGGATCTTTTCCTGATTCAGGAGTGGGAATAACTATCTGCGGTGTATCCGGAACTCGCTCACCTAACTCATAATACACACTGGAGAGTGTACGAGTGCCTTTATGCAAATCAAAAACGTAAAGTCGCCCCAAACCAGAAACAGTACATACTGTGTCTGATACTGACTGAGATGGAGGAACAAATGAAGTAAAATAAACCTTTCCGTCAACGATTAAACTGGCCGTTAGACTTTTTTCCCCCGCGGTTGGATAATCATAATACCATCCAAGCTTCTTACCAAATTCTATATTTTCAGCCTCAGTTTTCGGAGGTGCTGAAGTTACATTATATAAATTATTTAACGTAATCGCAGCAGGTACAGCTGAATTACCACTACCACCATAACTCTTAGTGATGACATTACGGTCCTGAAGAATATAGTACATATCTTCAGTAGATTTAGATAAGGGTGTAGGCCGATTTCCACTACCTATGGCAATAGCGTCGTAAGGCACATTTTGATAATTTTTAGTCACGGTCTTAGAACCACTGACGGGATCCACAACAGACACCTCAGCAATATTGTTAAATGTAGTTTGAGCAACCACTGGTTCTGCAAAAAAACGTCTATCCGCGGCTAAATCTCCACCTAATGAAGCAAATTTATAGGCAGTCCAAGTCTTCTCATCCTTACTAGGTAAATCCATACGCCAAACATTACCACCAGTATCAGTAGCATAAATTCGGTCAGTAACACCATCATTATTACTATCTAATACCGCAACTGCATTAGGTATACTATCAATGATTCCAGGTAATACGGTAACATTAGTGCCTGACGAAGGGCCAAATGTATGTAATAAAGTCCCTAATTTAGCATCAACAATATAAACATTTCTTCCTGAAGGAGCATTAGAAGGGGTTGAATCGTAGCTAACATCGTATCCACCACCAAAAATAAGTACAGGTGTACTATGCCCGGGAATGAAGGTAATAATCGGTTCTGCCCAAGTTTGTCCTAGTTCAGAAAAGCCCGATGTATCAGGATTTATGGTCCACATTAAGCTAGGGGTATCTGGAGACGTTACATTTAAGGCATAATACGAAGAGCCACCCCGCCTCATACCAGCAAAAACCCAAACATCACTTGGTTTATTACCATCGACACCACTTTTTACATAAGCGACCGGAGATGCATCCATACCATATACGTAATGACCTCCAGGTAAGTTTTCACGTAATATTGGTACGTTTGGTAGTAGTTCATAGGGAATAAATGCCCATGTTTCATCAACACTCACTCCTGAGTCTTTAAACATATGCAAGAACCCATGGTTAGTTCCTAAAAGAACTCTAATATCTGGGACTTCGCTCGTTCCAAAGTTAATTGCTAATGGTTTGGAGTGTAATGGATCTCCCATAATATCTTTACGATTGTCTGTGGTGCTGTTATCTCCATCCTCATCGTCCACATCGACACCCAATAGCCATTTGAATGTTGAATCAAGATCGGTTTCATCAATACTCATATAAGCAGCTAAATCAGCATTACTGCCATTGGCGGCATTAGCGATTGTAAGCTCCTCGAGTCCATTACCAATGCCGGTATTACTCAATACCTTTCTTTTAGTAAGCCCTTCCAGCATTTGTGCCACGCCACCGATTTCTACTTGATTACCATCGGTACCGCCACTGCAATTAGTCCAAAACGTACATGCTTCTTTCTTAATATTACCATTGTCACCAATGGCGATACTTTTTTTGGCATCTATCAATGTTCCGCTAGAATTCACTTTTAACTTTTTAAGATTACCAGTCCAGCGTGGACCTTTACCAGGTAAAAACATCGCATAATATGCTGAATCAAAAGTCTGAGTACGATCAAAGTTATTACTCGCGATACTGGGTGAGGTAAAACTTGAATCAATCTCTAAAATTGAGCTCAATGCATCCGATAATGCATTCGTTAACTGTAAGCTATCTTGCGCCGCAAAATATTTCCCTCCACCACGCTTAGCCGTCTCAATCAACAAAGGTGCAGCATCATCGGCACCTGAGCTAAAACCAATAGTAAAAGTTCTCACATTTTGTAGTGGATTATCGCCATTATCATCATTTTTATTAACCAAATCATTATGGTACATATAACTCGCTAACGCAGGAAGATAATTACTTTCGTACTGACCACCAGCGTTTTTAGCTGATACTGCTGTATAATCCCCCAGTTTATTAGCCTTAGCAGTAATACTCACTATTGAAGTATTTGCAGTATTATCATAATTTGGCGCACCATCGGTTATATAAATAACATACGCCATATCAGTACAGATTTTAAGCGGAGACATATAGTCTGAACCAGACTCAACACTTACATCCCAACTAGGACTATTATTATCCTCATGACCAAATTTTATCGCCCCACCAGATAAGTATCGATATGCCTCAAATAATGTCTCACATAATGGTGTGTTTGTTTCGGGATTTAATAGATTTATTTTTGTGAGTATATTGTTTCTCGCAGCAATCCCAGGAGTCGTCCCCGGACTCATATCTCGAATACCCGACACGATTCGTCCACCATCTTTTCCGTAAGAGTTATAATTAGTGTTGAATACTGCCAAGCCAAAATCAACTGAGGGTGTAGTTTTAATCACATCCGAAATCGCTTTTTTTGCAATATCAATACGTTTCTTTGAAACGATTGGAATAGCGCCATCCTTAAGTTTTTTATACCATAATAGATAGTTTTTAGAGTAAAGAGTTACTGAGTCTAATGTTCTTATATCTGTACTTTTAGCTGTATTTATAGCAGCCGCCCAACCATTCTCTGATGGGCTAGAGACATGTGTATATCTATCATTTTTAGTACCGTCCTTTGGAAAACCTAACGTACCGTAATCGCTCGAGTTTATCGGGTCTTCTGCAGTTATATCTTCCAAGCAATCTACATATCTTTTCGTTGTTAAACTTTCGTTGGTTCTAAGTTTATTCCAACTCCAACTTTTAGATTTATAGTACTCACCTACACGCCCTTTAAAAAAACCAATATCAGACAAAGGCGCCCAACTTTGGTGACAACCATTATATTTACTATAAAAACTCTGATTTGACTTTAATAAAGACTCAAGATTAGCACTAGAACTCGTTGAGAAATAAATAACATCACTTATACCAGTACCAGAATAATCGGTTGATGGGTTATAGTCAGAATCATAGTCAGCAGGGGGAATAAAATCAGGGTCAGGGACATTCTCCTTAGTGTCCATACTGCCAGAGTTATCAAATATAATCAGTACCTTAGGGCGTGCACCGGCATCCGTGGCAGTTTCAAATACATAGAGTTCAGTGTCATCGCCATGTGATTGACTTGATATACCAATCAAAACGAATACAAAGATGAAGGTTAATATTTTCAACATTTTCAGCTCCCAGTAAGCACTTCTTGCTCAATACCTGCAACAACTTCTAATTGGCCTAAGTTCTCTCTACCAAATGTTCTAGCACTTTCTACTTCAAGCCGACGACAGCTAATTAAATTGGCGCCATTTGCTTTACTATTACGTTGGCAACTGACATCTTTTACCGTCCCATCCCATGGCATTGGAACTAAACGTTGTTTCCCACCAAGCAAACTATCTGGTTGAGAAACAGCCATATTGGCAAATGCTTCACCTTTATATTTACTAATGACACTATCTAGCGCACCGTTAGCGATTGCTATCGCCTCTATTCGTTCTGCACCAGCTCCAGCCATTCGCAACGACTGTGTGGAGTTTACTGCTAAAGCGACGCCAATCAAGGTCATAATAATCAACACTATCAAGGCAAAAAATAGCACGACCCCTCTTTGATTTTTCATTGATTTTTTTTTCATTGTTGCCTCAACTAATTACGGATTAGTAATGGATTTTCCAATACCACCGTTGTTGACATCACCTTGCGTCGAAAATGATCCTTAAATGCATCAATTTCCTTATCACCTAATTGGTAGGTCGCTTCATTGGTAAAAGTGCTATCGGCTTTAATTGCTCGAACCAGTACATACACTTTAATGGCAACTAACCGTTGAAATCCTTCGTTATCCCACATTAATGATGTAACACCTGAGGCAGGTATAAAACTGTCAGGCGTACCGTCCCCATCATTATCAAAACCGTATAAAAAACGAATATTTTCAATCCCTTCAACTAGTTGCTCATCATTATTCATACCTAAATTAGTCAGCGTTTTTCGATTTAACATAGGAATACTATTAGCTTCATCGATATAATAAACATGATGCTGATACTCCCAGACTCGAGCATTAGGAAGTACGGCCGAAGGAGCCGCTGAATTAAAAAATATGGCTTGACTCGATGTTGAAGCAACGTAATACCCTGTTGCGCTAGCTACAGCTGTCGGGCCAATTAATCGTTTTAGCTGAAGCACATCGGTGTCCGATTTCACACCAGACAAACATGCTAGTGAAGTAGCACTATTACTTGTACTTGTATAACCCCATAACAATCTAAAATGTGCAGGTTGATCATTGGGCAAAGTGGCATTATTCAATCCTGCTCCAATACAATCCATCCCAGAAATTGCCGTATCAACAGTCGTATTACTGCCAAGAATAAAATCAGTACCTGTCATATCCCCCATAAAACCGAGCTGAGTGATGTCTCGCTCCATAATCGCTAATGCAATTCGACCATTTTCTTGTAACTGATTAAGCTGACTGGTCGTTGTGACATTAGATGAAGACATATTAAACATAGTGAATACACCAGCAGTTAAAAATAGGCCAATAACCATAGCAACCATTAGTTCAACAAGTGACATACCCACTTGAAAGTATTTTAGGTTAACAACTGACTTTTTCATCTACATAATCACTGTTTGGATTGAATAAACGCGTCGCCGAGTACTTGCCGTACCACAATTACCACCCGCATCTGATGTACTACTGATACCTTTCCACGCTAAAGACACTGTAACTACATTACCAGCCACAATTACGCACCCTGTCGGAGTGTCTAATCCACCAACAGCCTTTCCATCAACTTTCTCTGACTCACCAAAAATTGCTTGTTTCCACTCGTATTTATCAGCTAATACCAGTTGACTAGGCGTACATAAATTAGCACCTTTACAATTAGGGGTAGGTGAAGAAGTGACACTAGAATATGTATCAGCATATAGACTCATCTGGGTACGATTTAATTTAATTCGATTTATCATATCATTTGCCAAGTAAGAGGCTTGTGTTTCTTGGAAAGACTCGAAGCTGCCACGCTTTGCAACGATATGCAGATTAAAAATACCAATTAAGCCAATGACTAAGATCACCAATGCAACAAGCACCTCAATTAATGAGAAGCCTCGTTGAAAGTCTTTTTGTGTCAATCGTTCGAATTTAGCCATATTTTTGACAAGTTTTTCAGCCATTTACCCTTTAAAAACCTTAGTCTTACGACAAAAAATTACCAACAGTTAATAATAGATGAGTAAAATGTAAGTAGCCAGTAACAATAGCATATAAGCATTGACATCATTATGCCTTGAATGAATTTGAAGCAATAAAAAAGAGGCTTATCGCCTCTTTTTTATAAATAACTTAACATCACATAGATTTAGCGCAGTTCGGCAGGTACCGCAAAGACAGTGTCTTCCTTACGGCCTTCGACTTCAGTTACCACACTAGGGGCGAGTTTTGCAATCGCTTGGACAACTTGTTGAACTAAGACCTCAGGTGCAGAAGCGCCTGCGGTAACAGCAACACGCGAAACATTATCGAACCAGCTTGATTCAACATCGTCAGCAGTATCCACCAGATAAGACTGGGTTCCGGTCTTCAATGCGAGCTCGCGTAACCGATTAGAGTTAGAGCTGTTTTTTGAACCAACAACAATCAACAAATCCACATCTGCAGACAGATTACGTACCGCATCTTGACGATTCTGTGTTGCATAACAGATATCGTCCTTGCGAGGTCCTTCAATTGAAGGAAACCTTTTTTGCAACGCGGCAATAATGTCTAACGTATCATCGACAGATAAAGTTGTTTGGGTCACGAAGCAGAGATTGTTAGGATCGCGAACTTCGAGAGCATCCACATCGGCAGGCGATTCAATCAGATAAACGCCGCCGTTAGGATTATCATACTGACCCATAGTGCCTTCGACTTCAGGGTGCCCCTCGTGGCCAATCAAGATACATTCAATACCTTTACGGCTTGCACGCGTCACTTGAAGGTGCACTTTGGTCACTAAGGGACAAGTCGCATCGAAAACTCTCAACCCTCGAGCCTTAGCTTCTTGTCTCACCGCTTGAGATACACCATGGGCACTGAAGATAACAATGTTGTTATCCGGCACTTGATCTAACTCTTCGACAAAAACCGCACCGCGATCCTTCAGATTCTGCACGACATAGCGATTATGTACGACTTCATGGCGAACATAGATAGGCGGTGAAAACAATTCCAACGCCCGTTCTACAATACTGATAGCACGATCAACACCCGCACAAAAACCACGCGGGTTCGCGAGCATAATATTCAAACTTGGGCTGGTAGGATCGAGTTTCATCTTAAAGTACCTTTACAACGTCCAGTTCAAAAGTGATCTTGTGCCCTGCCAGAGGATGATTCAGATCGACTGTGATGGAATCACCCGCTACATCACGGACAATACCCGGGATTTCACTGCCACCAGGGCCAGCAAAACTGACAATCACGCCAGCTTCTAAACTCATGTCTGCCGGAAAACGGCTTCTGTCTAGATAGTGAATAGCATCAGGATTTGATTCACCAAAGGCATCAATCGCTTCAAGGGTAAAACTGTGTTTATCACCTTCAGCAAGCGTTGCCAATTGCGCCTCAAATGCAGGACTTAACGTACCATCACCCACATTTAATCGAGCTGGTTTACCCGAAGCTTTAGTGCTGTCTGCGGTTGAACCATCAGAAAGCACAATATTCATATGGCATAGTAAAGATCGCGTCACAGTCACTTTTTAACCCCTTCGGCGCTATCTGTTTCAGATTTACCGCTTAAAAATGCATCCCAAATGATCAACACAGCACCAATACAAATCGCCGAATCGGCGATATTGAAAGCTGGATAGTGGCTCTTAGCCCAAAATAAATCGATAAAATCAACCACAAAACCGTGCATTAATCTGTCGACCAAATTGCCTAGGGCGCCACCAATCACTAAGGTGTAAGCCAGATTCAGTTTCAACAACGAAGCGGATTGCTTACGCAACCACACAGTCAGTAAAGTACTGAATCCAACTGCAACAATCGTAAATAACCAACGCTGCCAACCACCGGCATCACTTAAAAAACTAAAGGCGGCCCCGTAGTTGCGTACATAAGTGAAATTAAAGAAAGGCAATAAATTCAGCGATTCATGTAAATCAAAATTGGCTAAGACCCATTGTTTAGATAGCTGATCGGCAAAAAACACCAATACAGCTACCCAATACCAACGTAAGCCACTGTCTTTCCAAGTTAATGGCATACAGATCCTTTACGCAAACAGGCGAACTTCGCCGTCGCCTTCAATGTTTGTTACGCAGCGAGTACAGAGTGTTGGGTGGGCCTCAATCGTGCCGACCTCTTCTCTGTGGTGCCAACAACGCTCACATTTCTCAGCAGTGCTTGAAGCAACCACTAATTTCAGTGACGCAAGCTCAGTTTCAACCGCTTCCAATGTCGCGTCCGCTAAAGGCAAGACTTTGGCTTCAGAGGTCAATAACACAAATCTTAGCTCATCGCCGATATGGGTTAATTGTTCAGTCAACGCTGCATCAGCAAACAAGGTCACTTCCGCTTCTAATGAACCACCGATACGTTTGTCACGGCGAGCTTGTTCAATCACTTTATTGACTTCGTTACGCACGATCAGCAGTTGCTGCCAATAGTCGTCGCTCAAATCCGTCGCTAAGGTGACTGATTTCAAGCCTTGATACCATTCTTGAGTAAAGACATAAGTATCACGCTCGCCAGGCAATAGTTGCCATACTTCGTCAGCTGTGAAGCTTAGAATTGGCGCAATCCAACGCACCATGGCCTCAGAGATCAAATACAACGCAGATTGACAGCTACGACGCGCATGACCTTCTTGCTTAGCCGTGTATTGGCGATCTTTGATGATATCCAGATAGAAACTGCCTAACTCAACCGAGCAGAACTGCATCAGTTTTTGAGTCACGATATGGAAGTTATATTGCTCATAGGCCTCAATAATTTCCTGTTGCAGCGCAGCAGCGCGGCGCACAACCCAACGATCTAACGCCACCATATCTTCAACAGCGACTAAATCCTTAGCAGGATCGAAACCATTTAAGTTGGCTAATAGGAAACGGGCAGTGTTACGAATACGACGATAAGCATCGGCGCTGCGATTTAAGATTTCGTCAGAAACCGTCATCTCGCCGCTATAGTCAGTTGCAGCAACCCATAAACGCAGAATGTCGGCGCCTAATTTGTTGGTTACCGTTTGTGGCGCAATCACGTTACCGATAGATTTTGACATCTTGCGGCCTTTACCATCGACGGTAAAACCGTGAGTTAGCACTTGCTTATACGGAGCTTTGCCATTCATTGCGGTTGAGATCATCAAAGATGACATAAACCAGCCGCGATGTTGGTCGCTACCTTCAAGATACAAGTCAACGCCGTGTCCGTGGAATTCAGGACGAGCCGCGACCACTGACGAGAAGGTTGAACCCGAGTCAAACCAAACGTCTAAGGTATCAGTTACTTTGCGGTATAGCTCTGCTTCGTCACCCAATAATTCGGCGGCATCGAGATCCCACCAAGCTTGGATGCCTTGCTGTTCAATACGGCTCGCTACGCGTTCCATTAGCGACACACTATCTGGGTGCAGCTCTTCGGTTTCACGATTCACAAACAGCGTGATAGGCACACCCCAAGTACGTTGGCGTGAGATACACCAGTCAGGGCGGTTTTCAACCATTTTTTCAATACGACTTTGGCCCCAATCAGGGATCCATTGGGTCTGTTCAATTTCTTTCAATGCTTGCGTACGTAGGCCATGGTTATCCATAGAGATGAACCACTGCGGCGTCGCACGGAAGATGATCGGTGTTTTGTGGCGCCAGCAATGTGGATAGCTATGACGATAAGCCACATGATTCAGCAAGGCGCTCTTTTCTCTCAGTAAAGCAACAACATTATCGTTGGCTTTAAAGACATGTTGTCCAGCAAAATACTCGGTATCAGGCTTGTATACACCGTTGTCGCCAACAGGGTTTGCCACTTCTAAACCGTATTTTTGACCAACCACAAAGTCGTCTTGACCATGACCAGGTGCAGTATGAACGATACCAGTACCCGCATCCGTCGTGACGTGATCGCCTAAAATTGCCGGAACATCAAAATCTAAGAATGGGTGATTAAAGCGGACAAGCTCAAACGCTGCGCCTTTGGCAGAGCCAAGCACAGTATGGCTTTCTACGTTATAGCGAGTCAGGCAAGATTCAGCTAATACTTCAGCTAAAATAAGCGCTTGCGTAACACCATCTTTTTCGAATTCAACTAAGCTGTAATCAAGCTCAGGGCTTAAAGACAAGGCACGGTTCGCAGGCAGAGTCCATGGCGTGGTAGTCCAAATCACCATAGAAACAGGATGTGAGTAATCGCTTACCCCAAACTTAGCCGCAACGTCTTTGCTGTCAGCAGCAACAAACGCTACATCGATAGCGGGTGATGTTTTGTCTTCGTATTCCACTTCAGCTTCAGCTAAGGCAGAACCACAGTCGGTACACCAATGCACTGGCTTAACGCCTTTATGCAAATGACCGCTCTCAATCACTTTCGATAAAGAACGCACGATATTAGCTTCGGTTGAAAAATCCATCGTCAGGTACGGATTTTGCCAGTCGCTCAATACGCCTAAACGGATAAAGTCTTCACGTTGACCGTTAACTTGCTCAGCTGCGTATTTACGGCATTCTTCGCGGAATTCTGCCGCAGAGATTTTTTGACCAGGCTTGCCGACTTTTTGCTCAACTTTCAGCTCGATAGGCAAACCGTGGCAATCCCAACCCGGCACATAAGGCGCATCAAAACCAGACATGGTTTTTGACTTAACAATAATATCCTTTAGGATTTTATTAACTGAGTGACCAATATGAATACTGCCATTCGCATACGGTGGGCCATCATGCAAAATGAAGGGAGTACGGCCAATTCGGCTATCACGGATCTGCTGATACAAACCGTCTTTTGTCCAGCGCTCTAACATCTCTGGCTCGCGATTTGCCAAATTACCACGCATCGGAAACTCTGTTTCCGGCAAATTCAAAGTAAATTTATAGTCGCTCATTGATCCTATACCGTTAATTAAACTGATAAATTTCAGCCTGCATCATTACCAAATAAAGCTCTGGCTTCATTTGCATCATTTAAAATCTGTTGTTTTAGCGCATCCAATGAGTCAAAAGGTTGCTCATCACGGAGTTTAGCCACCAACTCGACCTCAACATGTTTGCCGTAAATGTCACCTTCAAAATCAAAAAGATGCACCTCTAGCTGACACACTTGACCGTTCACTGTCGGACGGAACCCAATATTGGCTACGCCCTCATAAATATCGCTGTTATCCCAATAACATTTGACCGCAAACACACCGCGTACCGGTACAACATTGCGCTTTAAGGCGATATTGGCTGTGGGAAAACCAATGGTGCGGCCAATTTTTTGCCCATGCGCGACACGACCACTCAAGGTAAAAGGATGACCGAGCAAGCGTCTTGCTTGCTCAAGATTACCCTTAGCCAATTGTTCACGCACGGCGGTTGAGCTCACTCTTAGCGAGCCCAGCATAAAACTTTGGGTGCTGACCACAGTAAAGCCATATTGAATACCTGCCTGCACAAGCATCTCAAAATTGCCTTTACGGCCCTGACCAAAACAAAAATCATCGCCGACCACTAGGTATTTAACACCGAGTTTGCGGACCAACAATTCTTCAATAAAATGCTCAGCAGGTTGATTGGCAAAAGTGCGATTAAAGTTAACACACACTAACCGTTCAACCCCAAGTTCATCGAGCAACATGACTTTATCACGTAATAAACTTAAACGAGCTGGCGCATTGTCGCCGCTAAATAATTCCTGCGGCTGAGGTTCAAACGTCATCAAAGTAGATGGCAGCGATAACTGCTTTGCCTTCTGCACTAAGTTCGCAATCACTTGTGCATGACCACGATGGACGCCGTCAAAATTACCTATAGTCAATACACACCCGTGGTGGGATGACAAAATGTTATGTATACCGCGGATTAATTCCATAACTTTAGACAACTGCCAAGCGCAAATCGGCTGATTATATAACAGCTAGCGATGAGAATCAGCAATCAAACTCCCCGTTTAATTGACCAAGGACGAATTCCGAGCAAAAGCAGTCCCAACAAGTAACTGACTGCCCCCGCTAAAATCAAGCCTATCAAGGCTTTTGCACGCTCGAACAAATGCCAATCTAACCAAATTTGTTGCGAAGGTAAAAAGTAATACAAGACTACCACCATCAAGGCGGTAGAGACCACGGCTTTAGCAAAAAACACCATAGTCGGCCTAGAAACGCGATAAACGCCGGCTAAATGCAATCCTCGATAAAGTAAAGTGGCGTTGAGCAATGCTGACATTGAAGTCGCAATCGCCAGTCCAACATATCCAAAAGGAATAGCAAACAATAAGTTAAAGCCCATGTTGGTGATCATGGCGATAATGCCATAACGCACAGGGGTTTTGGTATCTTGGCGGGAGTAATAACCTGGAGCGAGTACTTTAATCAGCATAAAACTGAGTAAACCGCTACCGTAAGCCATCAAACTATATGAAGCCATTTCAACATCATGCATCGAAAAAGCGCCGCGCATAAATAACACCATCAGCATAGGTTTTGCGAGGATGATCAACCCCATCATGGCAGGAAGACCTAGCAGCAGAATCGCTTTAACTCCCCAATCCATCGTCAAGCCAAAGCCCGCACCTTCAGCATTGACATGGTTTCGCGACAACGCAGGCAAAATAACAGTACCAATCGCGATCCCAAACAATCCAAGGGGAAACTCCAATAAACGGTCGGCATAGTAGAGCCAGCTTATCGAGCCCGTCATCAAAAAACTGGCGATAAAGGTATCAAATAACAGGTTAATCTGTGAAACCGATACGCCAAATAGCGCAGGGATCATCAAGGTTCTGATTTTCACCACTCCAGGGTGATGCCAACCCCACGAGGGTTTAACGAGCGCTTTTTCACGCAACAAAAAAGGAATTTGAAATAAGAACTGGATTAATCCGCCACAAAAAACGCCCCAAGCAAGGGTGATTTCGGGTTGAGTCGATGTTGGCGCATAAAATATGGCCGCGGTAATAATCGCCACATTGAGGAATACAGGGGTAAACGCCGAAACCGCAAATCGGCCTCGGGTGTTTAAAATCGAGCCAGCCAGTGCGGTAAAGGTGATAAACCACAAATAAGGAAAAGTAATTTTAAGCACTACGGTGGCGAGTTCAAATTTAGCGCCGTCGGGCTCATTGTTAAGCCAAGCGATAAACCAACCACCGCCAAATAAGGCTGATAACACAGGCGAAGCCACCACGCCCACAAGCGTCACAATCGTCACCAACAAACCTAATGTGCCTGCGACTTTACTCAGCAGGTCACGTGTTTCTTCCGCGGTATGTTTCTCTTGATACTCAGTTAAAACCGGCACAAAGGCTTGTGCAAAAGCCCCTTCTGCAAACAAACGACGTAAAAAGTTAGGAATTTTATTGGCGAAGAAAAACACGTCTGCACTTGTCCCTGCCCCCATCAAGTTAGCAACGACGACGTCCCGAACAAGACCTAACACACGGGATATCAATGTCATAGCACTAACAATCAGACCAGATTTTAATAATTTTCTACTCAAACGTCCCCCAGACCCATATCGAATTGATTAGGTGATACATCTCAAAAAATCGATTCAGGCTCTGTCACACTGCGGTAATAGCTGCTAGAATTGCGCCACATATTACACGAGTTGGGTCGAAGATAGCCAAGGCAGGTTGGATTAATTTATCTTTATGATGAATATTCAATCATAGTCATTGACAAAGTGACTAAATGCAGGCATATTCCTCGGCCTTTAAAAGTATCAAATCCAGTTTTTAGGAGTTGCACCTTGGCTAATAGCAAGTCTGCAAAGAAGCGCGCGCTTCAATCTGAAAAGCGTCGTCAGCATAACGCCAGCCGTCGCTCAATGTTACGTACATACGTTAAAAAAGTAATCGCTGCAATTAAAGCAGGCGATCACAAAACAGCAGCAGAAGCTTTTGCTGTTGCACAACCAATCGTTGACCGTATGGCGACTAAAGGTCTTATTCACAAGAATAAAGCCGCTCGTCAAAAGGCTCGTTTGAACGCTAAGATCAAAGCAATCGCTGCTTAATCTATAAAATAGCAAATGAAAAAAACCGGCAATTGCCGGTTTTTTTATATCTGAAAAACACTATTAATGACAATAAATGTTGTTCAATAAGTGGATCATCTCCCGAACTTCATCACTCTTGAGTGAATAAAATACCGTTTGCGCTTCTTTGCGTGTGGTTACTAAATTATCTTTGCGTAACCAAGCAAGATGTTGTGATAGTGCCGATTGACTTAAGCCTAATTTTTTATTCATTTCGCCAACGCACATTTCTCCTTCATTCAATAAATAACAAAGAATAAATAAACGGCGTTCGTTCGCAAGTGCCTTTAATAGCACTACGGCATGATCGGCTCGCTCCTGCATTAATTCAATATTCATTACGCACTTTCTCTCCTAAAACTAACCCCTGCGCTAATATAGCGTCGCCTTACGGATATAGTCGGGACATAAAGCACACTTTTTGCTAGATTGTTTTTAAAAATGGGACATGCTTAATAAAAATAAAGGAAATCTAATGAAGCCCTATCAAACAACACTTCTCTCGAGTCTTTTAATCGGGAGTTTAAGTGCGTGCCAAACTCAGGTAGAAACAGCCCCGACAAGTGACGTCATTAAATTACAACAGACAGCATTAGCTTCACAATTAGGTTATGACATAGTCGAATCTCTCACGGTTGAAGTAGGTCCCAGACTAGCTGGAAGCCCAAAAGATATCATCGCCGTTAACTGGGCGATAAATAAACTGACCAGCCTTGGATTTGACCGCGTTTATAAAGAACCAGTACAAGTACCCATTTGGGAACGCGGTGAAGCCAAAGCCAAAATAACCTTCCCTGTCGAGCAGCCGCTGGTCATTACTGCGCTTGGTGGCAGCGTTGCGACACCAGCAGGCGGTATACAAGCTAAAATCGCACGTTTTGATAGCCTAGAGGCACTACAACAAGCCAAGCCTGAAGACGTAAAAGGTAAGATTGCGTTTATTGACCAAAAAACCGAGCGCCACATTACTGGTGAAGGCTATGGCAAAAGTGTTGGTGGCCGCTCAAAAGGTGCCGTCGCAGCAGCGCAAAAAGGCGCAGTTGCTATAGTTATCCGCTCTATTGGCACAGATCATGACCGCATGGCCCATACAGGTGTTATGCGCTACCAAGATGACGTGCCTAAGATCCCTGCGGCAGCCATGTCAAACCCTGATGCCGATTTGGTCGATGCGTTACTAAAACGCAATCCTGATGCTCTACTTGAGTTGCAGATGTCACCAAAAAATGCAGGCTTTAATACGTCTTACAATGTCATTGCCGAAGTAACGGGCAGCAGTAAGCCCAATGAAATCGTGCTCATTGGCGCTCATTTAGATTCTTGGGATGAAGGTACGGGGGCGATTGATGATGGGGCGGGTGTCGCGATAGTGACCGCTGCTGCTAAGCACATTCAAGATCTTCCAGTAAAACCCGCTCGTACTGTCAGAGTGGTGCTATATGCCGCTGAAGAAATTGGGCTCGTGGGCGGTAAAGCCTATGCAGAGGCTCATAAATCGGAATTACTACTGCACTACATAGCAGCGGAATCCGATTTTGGGGCGGGCCGAATTTATCAAATCGATACTAAGGTTAATGAGAGCGCATTTGCAGAGGTACAGCAAGCACTCAGCCCTATGTCATTCAATGGTGTCGCACTCGGCAACAACCAAGCTTCTGGCGGGCCTGACGTGTCTATGCTGCCAGCCCTAGGCGTACCAGTTGCATCATTAAGGCAAGATGGTCACGATTACTTCGATTACCACCACACACCGAATGATACCTTAGATAAGATTGACCCTGCCGCATTGGCTCAAAACGTCGCCGCCTACGCACAATTTGCTTATATCATGGCAAATTCAACCGCGACATTAACACCTTTAGTCATTCAGTCTGAAAAATAGATAATCGATAAAATAATAGAGAGAACAGCATAAGCTGTTCTCTATCAATTAACATCTTATCGATATTTCGCTATTGCTCTGCACGTAAAAATGTTGGATTTGTCGGTGAACTTTGCTCTTCACTATAGTAATAACCCGCGAGATTAAATGCTTTTAACTCAGCTAACGTATTCACTTTATTGGTGATGATATATCTCGCCATCATGCCCCTAGCACGCTTAGCAAAAAAACTGATCACTTTATATTGACCATTTTTACAATCTTTAAATACGGGTGAAATTAATTGCCCTTGCAATTTTTTAGGCTTTATCGCTTTGAAATACTCATTAGAAGCAAGATTGACAATAATATCGCTACCACTTTCTGCAAGCGCTTCATTTACCGCTTGCGTTAAGGTATCACCCCAAAATTCATATAGATTTTTACCTTTGGGATTCGAAAGCGCCGTTCCCATTTCTAAACGGTAAGGCATGATTAAATCCAGCGGCCTTAGCAAACCATAAAGACCCGATAGAATACGCATCTGCGACTGAGTCTGGGCGATTTCATCCTCAGATAAGCTATCAGCATCAAAACCGGTATACACATCTCCTCTAAAGGCAAAAATGGCCTGTTTAGCATTATCTAAACTAAAGTCTGGCTGCCACTCTCCGAAACGCGCCGCATTTAAACCCGCAATTTTATCGCTCACCTTCATCAAAGTCGCGATATCTGAAGGAGTTAATTGCCGACAAACTTGGATCAACTCCTGACTATGAGTTAAGAAATCAGGCTGTGAATACACCTGAGTCAGTGGCGGCTGTTCAAAATCTAAGGTCTTCGCCGGCGAAACCAATATCAACATCAAAAACTCCCAACAGAAACAAAAAGACATGTCTATGATACTGAACGAACATAAAAAAACCACGCTTTAACGGCGTGGTCTTTTCGATTACGACAATCAGTAATACTTGTCGTCGATAATTTGGGTTAACTAAGGCTTTTTAACGGGCTTGAGACTGGCATCTTGCCAAATGTCATCATCAAGTTGATCCATTAATTCAGGAAACTTACTGCGGTCAAACTCTGGTGTCTTACCCGCTTTAACCTGCTCGCGATAATCATTGATGACGCGAATGGCCAAACCTGACAACAGTAAGAGCGCAATAATGTTCACTGTCGCCATCAATCCCATAGAAACGTCGGCTAAGTTCCACACTAGACTTATCTTCGCCACGGCACCAAACATTACCATGCCCAATACACACAAACGGAACAAAGGCAGTAATTTAGTACTGTTACCCATTAAAAACATCACGTTTGTTTCAGCGTAAGAGTAATTGGCTATGATGGATGTAAAGCAGAATAAGAAAATCGCCACTGCAATAAACGCACCACCCCAGTCTCCAACATGGGATGACATGGCATTGATGGTTAAACGAATACCATCGTCACTCGAACCCACATCCCCTGATAGCAGGATAATTGCAGCCGTTGCAGTACAGATAACGATAGTATCCGCAAATACCCCCATCATCTGTACAAAACCTTGGGATGCCGGATGGTTCGGATTAGGCGATGCACTAGCCGCGACATTCGCCGCACTGCCCATACCCGCTTCATTTGAGAAGAGTCCGCGTGCAATACCCGCTTGCATAGCCTGCGCGACGGTATAAGCCACGCCGCCAGCAGCCGCCTCTTGCCAACCAAAAGCACTCTTCACAATTAAGCTAATAATTGCAGGCAGTTGATCTAGGTTGAAAATAACGATAATGAAGGCAACGAGAATATAGGCTAATGCCATGATAGGGACGATAAATTCAGAGACTCGTGCGACTTTACGCAGGCCACCGACAATCACAAATCCACTGGCAATCACCAGTCCAATCCCGACATAAGTAGGATTAAACCCAAATACTCGCTCCATCGCTCCGGTAATGGTATTCGCTTGTACCGCGTTGAATACCAGACCAAAGGCAATGATCAGAAAGACGGCAAACAAAATGCCCATCCAGCGCTGACCTAAGCCTTTTTCCATATAATAGGAAGGACCGCCGCGGAACTGACCGTTATGATCTCGCACTTTGTAAACCTGCGCTAAGGTTGATTCAACCATAGCGGTAGCCATACCTAAGATAGCGATAAGCCACATCCAAAATACCGCACCAGGACCTGCAGCACCAATAGCGACTGCAACACCGGCCATATTACCGGCACCGACACGGGCCGCCATACTGGTACAAAAGACTTGAAATGATGAAAGACCGCTATCGCAACCTTGGCGACTCATGGTCATGACTTTGATGGAATGTTTAAAGTAGGTTAACTGGATAAAGGCAAGTCTTATGGTGAAATAAAGACCAGCTCCTACCAGTCCATATACTAACAACTTACCCCAAAGTAGCGCATTCAAAAAATTAACTATGGTTTCTAACATATTATTTTACTTCTTCCCGTAGCAAATGCTCCTCTCATTGAATGGCAATTAGAGGTACAACATCTGTGGTGAATGAATCCTTCCAAGTTAAAGGTAAGAATTTCGGTAGATTTATTTTTTCAAATTATCCTTCCGTGAATTTACAACATCACGGCTACCGAATTCAACGCAGCAAAATAGCACAGTATTCGAAATTGCTCATGTGATCAAGCTCGCGTTTGCACAGTTAAACGCCATCAACATCACGCCTCACAACATAAGCTAAGCCACTGTTAAAGCTACATTAACAAAACCGCGAAGTTGCCCCATTATTTTTAACAGTAAAAACAACTTTTAAAATTTGGATGTAGGGCACATTTTTGTAATAAAACTACAAATATAGTATCCACATAGAAACTTCAATCATCTCTTGTTTGTTTTAGTGAGGCTTTATATGACACAAATACATGAAATCAATGCTCTGAAAAAATATGTCAGAGCGACTAACTTTCTTGCGACCTCGCAGATTTATCTCAAACAAAACGTCTTACATAAACGTCCACTTGCCCATACTGATATCAAACCACGTTTACTTGGCCACTGGGGTACCTGCCCCGGCATTAACTTTGTTTATGCCAACATTAACCGATTGATAGTGAAACATAATCGCTCGTTCATCTATTTAGTTGGTCCAGGCCATGGTTTCCCAGCAGTACAAGCTAACTTATTCATGGAAGGTTCATTAAGCCATTTCTATCCAGAAACGATCCCCTACAATGAAACCGGTATTGAAGATATTTGTAAGAAGTTTTCCGCCGCTTATGGCTATCCTTCACATGCAAACCCTGAAGCTCCAGGACAAATTCTTGAAGGTGGCGAACTAGGATACTCACTTTCTGTAGGCTGGGGCGCAGTACTCGATAATCCAGATCTGATCGCCACAGTCTTAATTGGTGACGGTGAAGCAGAAACCGGACCATTAGCAGCATCTTGGTACGCAAACCGTCTAGTCTCTCCTGCGACAAGTGGTGCAGTATTACCGATTGTGCATATCAATGGCTATAAAATTTCAGGCCCTACCCGCATGGGACGCATGAGCCATGAAGAACTGGATCTTGAATTCCGTGGTCTTGGCTACTTCCCTATTATCGTTGATAACGAATTAGAAGAAGATATCTATGTGCAAATGACGAATGCCATGGATACCGCTTATGCCATGATCAATGATATCCAACGTCGTGCCCGTAGCGGCGAAGATGTGGTTAAGCCTAAATGGCCAGTGATTTTAATGCGCACCGCCAAAGGTTGGACGGGTGTCAGTGAGTATAAAGGTAAGAAATTAGAAGGTAACTGCGAATCACACCAAGTGATCGTCAATAAATGTGCCACAGATAAAGGTCATCTGGATGCACTTGACAATTGGCTTGCCAGTTACCACTTCCAAGAACTTTACCAAATGAATGATAAAGGCGAGCTGATTTTTGATGCCGACATTTGCTCATTAATTCCACCTAAGCAACTTGCCTGTGGTCGTCAACATCTCACCTATGGTGGTGAAGTGGTTAGAGCGTTAACGAACCCTGATCTCGAAAAACTCAGCTACGGCCCAGAAGTACCACGTGGTCACCGTGGTTATTCAATGTTGAAAATGGGTGAATGGATGCGTGATGCATTCAAGCTAAACCGCGATCAACGCAATCTACGTATTTTTAGCCCTGACGAAACCTATTCAAATCAACTACAAGCCGTATTTGAAGAAACCGATCGTGCATGGCAATGGCCAATTGAGAGCTGGGATGAAGACATGTCCCGCGAAGGACGAGTGATTGAGCTCCTTTCTGAAAACTTGCTCTTTGGTATGTTGCACGGCTACACAGTAACAGGCCGCCACGGCATGTTCCCTACGTATGAATCATTCTCACAAGTGATCTCATCGATGGCCGACCAATACTGTAAATACGTCTATGCAAGCCAAGGCGTGCATTTCCGTAAGCCACTGCCTTCATGTAACGTCGTATTATCTTCGCTGCTTGAACGCCAAGACCATAATGGCTACTCGCATCAAAACCCGTCTTTCCTTGGGGCTATGCTAGAGAAGCATCCAAAAATTATCTCTGCTTATTTACCAGCAGATGCTAACAGCACCTTGGTTTATACCGAACGAGCTTACGCTGACCGCGACAAACTCAATATTCTTGTTGCAGGTAAGAAAGAGTTACCACAATGGCTGAGCTTGGAAGAAGCGCGTAAACAAGCAAAAGATGGCGTGATGGTGTGGGATTTCGCCTCTGATGAGAATCCAGATATTGTGCTGGCAGGTTGTGGTGATTACGTCACTCAAGAGTGTATGGCTTCATTAGTATTGATCAGAGAACTCCTTCCAAGAGTCAAAATTCGCTTCGTTAGCGTCACCGAATTAAGCAGTGATGGCTTAGGAAGCCGCAAATTTAAAGAAAAACCTTGGTTAATGGACGAAATATTTACCCAAGATAAAGGCGTGGTATTCAACTACCATGGTTACCCAAATACGATTAAAAAGTTAATATTTGATTACAAAGGCAGCCGTCGCTTCAGAATTAAAGGCTATGAAGAAGAAGGTTCAACAACCACTCCATTCGATATGGGCGTTCGTAACGGCACATCACGTTATCACCTAGTGATTGATATGGCTTACAAACTGTTCCAACAGGGCGTTATTGATGAAACTATGCACGTTTCTATAACCACTGACATGCTGCAAAGACTAGTTGACCACCGCAACTACATTAAAGCGAATGGTGTCGACCCAATAGAAATTGAAAATTGGATATGGACACGTTAAAAGTCACAAAAAATTAACATAGCAGTTCATTTTAAAGGCACTCCTCGGAGTGCCTTTTTTTGAATGAGAAACCCACTTACAGAACGCGAGACCCTAAAAAGGAAATTCTTAACACTGGTAAAATTTAACAAACCAAGTGATAATTAATCGCTGGCTACAATACCAAAGGATCCCCACATTAAGTGCTAGCAATGTTTTGCACACATAAGCGCAGAACATATTGGTGGAGAATCATAAATAATGGAATTGGAGAACATGATGAATCATAAATTAAAATTTGTACTGCTTGCATCGCTATTACCTTTCACTGTATCAGCGGCTCAAGAACTGACTCCTTGGTATGTTGGCGCTGGTTTAGGCGTTAACAACTATGAACATATCGCGACCCAGAATGGTCAAGATGACCCATATGCATGGGATGTATTCGCTGGCTATATGTTTAATGATTACTTTGGCGCTGAAATCGGCTTCCGTGATTTAGGTAATGCAGATTGGACTAATGGGGCCACCAGTAATGATGCTGGCGTTAAAGGTTCAACGCTAGGCTTAGTAGGTATCTGGCCACTAGCCAATCGCTGGAGCTTATCAGCTGAAGCGGGTGCTATGTACTATTCACTTGAAAACAGCCAAAAATTTGGTGGCGCAACGAGTAAATACAGCTCAAACGATTTTGCTCCGTACATTGGTGCTGGTGTTGGCTATAATTTCACTGATAATTTGAAGTTACAAGCTAAATACCGTCGTTATGAAAACTTAGATGATACTGATTTCAATACTATTGAAGCTGATAGCAACTACTGGGGCTTAGAACTGAGCTACCGCTTCGGTAACACAGTTGTAGCGGCACCAGTTGCAGCAGCGGTTATCGCAGCAGCACCTGTTGACTCAGACAACGATGGAGTCTATGACGACAAAGATCAATGTCCAGCCACACCAGCAACCCATAAAGTTGACGCTGTTGGTTGTACCATTTACGAAAACGTAAAAACTAAAGAAGACGTGGGTTCAATCCAGTTTGCTAACGATTCAGCTGTAGTTAAACCAGTTTTCTACAAAGATATCGAAAGACTCGCTAACTACCTGAACAAGAACCCAGAGTTCACAGTTGAAATCGCTGGCCACGCTTCACATGTGGGTAAACCAGAGTACAACATGGTGCTGTCTGATAAACGTGCTGCAGCAGTTGCTAAGATTCTTGTAGACAAATATGGTATCAGCCAAAGCCGTGTAACCTCAAAAGGTTATGGCGAAACTCAACCGCTAGTCGCGGGCGATTCAAAAGAAGCTTACGCTGCTAACCGTCGTATCGAAGCCGTTGTAACAACTACAACTAAACAACCTGTTCTTAAGTAATATTACTTACTGACGTAAAAAAGTCGCTGCTTGCAGCGACTTTTTGTTTTTATGAGGTATACACTAGGACAAGCGATGCCCTCTACCGCAGCCAAGATGAGAACCTGTATCTCAAGCCAAACCTAAATAGACATAAAATTGTCATTTTTGTAATTTTTTTACATTCAAGGTTGGAAAAGTTGGCAAAATCGCTTCTAATAGTCATCAGTGAATTCCGAGTTAAAACTGCTACCTGAGAAGGATGTTTTTCATGGCCAATACATTAGAGCAACTCAAGTTATATACCACTATCGTCGCTGACACAGGCGACATCGAAGCGATTAAACGCTACCAACCTGAAGATGCGACAACCAATCCATCGCTCATCTTGAAAGCGGCTCAAATTCCTGAATACGAATCCCTCATTGATAACGCTATCGACTGGGCAAAATCACAAAGTGACGATCTCGCGCAGCAACTTGATGATGCCAGCGACAAGCTCGCCGTTAATATCGGTGTAGAAATACTGAAACTCGTTCCTGGTCGTATCTCTACTGAAGTCGATGCCCGTTTATCATTCGATAAAGAACAATCAATCGCTAAGGCCCATAAGCTAGTTCGCCTCTACAAAGAAGCGGGCGTTGATAAATCACGCATTCTGATCAAACTCGCTTCAACTTGGGAAGGCATTTGTGCCGCTAAAGAGCTGGAGAAAGAAGGCATCAACTGTAACTTAACCCTACTATTTAGCTTTGCCCAAGCACGTGCTTGTGCCGAAGCGGGTGCTTATCTGATTTCGCCTTTTGTTGGCCGCATTCTTGATTGGTACAAAAAAGATACGGGTAAAGACTACGACGCAGTAAATGATCCAGGTGTCGTTTCTGTTACCGAAATCTATAATTATTACAAACAGCATGGTTTCAATACTGTCGTTATGGGTGCAAGTTTCCGTAATATCGGTGAAATCATCGAGCTAGCAGGTTGTGATCGTCTCACGATTGGCCCTTCTCTATTAGAAGAACTGGCTAATTCGCAAGTAGACATTACTCCTAAACTGGTTGCAGCAACCAGCACTGTCGCAGCTGAAGCCCCATTGACAGAAGCGCAATTCCGTTGGGACTTTAACCAAGATCCAATGGCAGTAGATAAGCTTGCGGAAGGTATTCGAAACTTTGCCATAGACCAAGGCAAACTCGAAGTGATGCTCACGGCTAAGCTCGCAAACTAAGCATTCTGGAGACAGTGAGATGACACTCTTGACCCAAAGCTCAACATGGCAAGCTTTATCAGCACACAGTAAAAATGTGCCGCATATGCGGGAATTGTTTGCCACTGACGCGGCACGTTTCAATAAAATGTCGCTATCTGCCTGTGGTTTATTACTGGATTACTCTAAAAACAGAGCAACGGCGGAAACGCTTGATCTGTTATTTACGTTGGCAAGCAATAGTCAACTTGAAGCAAAAATCAAAGCGATGTTTGCTGGTGAGATCATTAACACCACCGAGAAGCGCGCCGTTCTGCACACAGCGCTGCGTAGCACTGCGGAGCAGTCGATTATTGCCGAGGGTCAAGACATCGTTCCTGAAGTTCAACAAACTCTGAATAAAATGCAAGGGTTTGTGAGCTCAGTGACGTCGGGTCAATGGAAAGGTTACACAGGTAAAGCGATAACCGATATTGTCAGTATCGGTATCGGTGGCTCTTTCCTTGGTCCAAAAATTGTCTCTCAGGCGCTGCGCCCGTATTGGAACCCAGAGTTGAAATGTCACTTTGTGGCAAACGTCGACGGTACTTCAATCAGTGAGAAGCTGAAGTTACTGGATCCTGAAACGACCTTGTTCATCATGTCGTCCAAATCTTTTGGAACACAGGAAACCTTAACCAATACCCTCACTGCAAGAGACTGGTTCTTAGCAAAAGGCGGTTTGCAGTTGGATGTGGCAAAACACTTTGTCGCAGTGACGTCAAACGTCGCTAAAGCGACGGATTTTGGTATTGATGCAGACAACATTTTCCCAATGTGGGATTGGGTTGGCGGTCGTTACTCACTCTGGTCAGCGATTGGTTTACCGATAGCACTCTTGATTGGTATGGATAACTTCAGAGCCTTACTCTCAGGTGCGCACCAAATGGATGAGCATTTCGCCAATGCACCACTGACAGAAAATATGCCAGTGATCATGGGCTTATTATCCCTATGGTACGGTAACTTCTTCAATGCTCAGTCCCATGTTGTACTGACATACGATCATTATCTGCGTGGTCTACCTGCTTACTTCCAGCAGCTCGACATGGAAAGTAACGGTAAGTCTGTCACCTTAAACGGGACGGATGTTGACTACAGTACAGGTCCGGTGATTTGGGGTGGCGAAGGTACTAATGGCCAACATGCCTACCACCAGCTGTTGCATCAAGGTACTGCACTGATCCCTGCCGATTTTATTATGCCACTGCAAAGTCATAATCCTATCGGTGAGCACCACGACCAATTAGCGTCAAACTGCTTTGGCCAGACTCAAGCCTTAATGCAAGGTCGTACTTTTGATGAAGCCTTAGCCGAACTCGCTAATAGCGCATTACCTGCGGCTGAAAAGCAGTTGATCGCAAAACATAAAGTGATGCCAGGTAACAAGCCGAGCAACACCTTACTCATGGATAAGCTCACGCCGAGTACCTTAGGTGCTTTGATTGCACTGTATGAACACAGAACCTTTGTTCAAGGTGCAATTTGGGACATCAACTCCTTCGATCAATGGGGTGTAGAACTCGGTAAGGATCTGGGTAACGATGTGTTAACACGCATAGGTGCAAGCCAGGATTGTGATGCCTTAGATGCCTCAAGTAACGCATTGATTAACCTTTATCGACAAGGCAAAATCTAATCGAACAAAAAGCCAGCAATTGCTGGCTTTTTAATTTTATCCTTTTATTTTTATTAAACTTTTCGACTATTCCCCGCTCTAAATCCACACTTAAGATCAACGACATATCACTCAAAGTTCATTTCAACTTAACACAATTGAAACATAATTCTTGCACCCTGTTTTAAAAATATGTTATTTAATCGCTGACAAAACATACAACAACAGGAGGTTGCCATGGATCGTTTAGATTATGGTTGTGCGCTAGATGAAGTCGTTGAAAGACCCGATCGTTCGCGAGGCTCCAATAAAAAGCGTAAATGGCGTGAGATCGAAGCGTTGAAAGATAAGCATCGTTTGCTCAAAGAACTCCAAGAAATCGATAATAACTTTAACTACGACATTGATGCCATCCAGTTGTAATCACATGTTGAGATGATCTAAACCATCATCTTAAACATGAACAAGAAAAGCGCCTTAGGCGCTTTTTTTATTTGTGATATTGAATGTGGCGGGAAATAAGAGGGAATGATATTAAGCGTGTTAAATGAGAAACTCGTTGATTACGGCTTCGAGTGCGAGACCCCTAAACTCCCCATTACGACAATATGGCTATCGCTAAATGACTTGCGCGATATGACTAATGCTAACCTCCGCTCTCATCAGCTAAGCTCTAACAAATCGTGAGTGACTCGCGAGCAACAACAGCTAGCGCAAAAACACGTCACTCTGTAGTATTGAATCCTCAGCTCAAGCCCGCAAAGTGAGCCCAATGAGTGAATCAATGCTAGTCAGCCATTGTTAGATAAGCCCGCAAATCCTCAAATTCTTTCTGCTCGCGATCTAAGAATAAAGGATCATCAATCAAGGATTTCTGGCACTCAGACTCAATCAGCTGCCAATCTTGTTCAGTTAAGGTTTTAGCTAACAGAGGAAATATTTCCCGCTCCTCCATTTGCATATGCCGCTCTTGTAATGCGACATAATCTGCAAAATCAACAATCAGTTTCTCACGGGCAACCACAATATCACTGAGGATCAGATTCAACGTCGTCATCAAAGCCGCCGAGGCTTGGATCACTAACTCGTGTTCGGCACTCAACTTATCGATACTGTCATTAGCTTTATGCGCAAGATAGTAGGCATAAATAATGTCTTCAACCGGATGATGGCAACGCTCAGCATATCCTTGCATATATTCAACGATATCACGCACCACGATGAAGTTGATTGACTCACCTTCTGACAGTTTCATCTGCTTGTTTTTTAAAACATTTAGCAATACAGCTATATGTTTATGATCATGCATGAGTCTTTTAAGCATAATGCCTCCTGGATATGGATCTGACTATTGATACTAGTCAAGTCGTAGACTAACACCAATATAGCAGGCTAAATCCTGTTCACTTTATGACGTTGATCAAGTAAATCACATACCAAACAGTAAACAGACCACAAACACTAACACGTCTATCCAAATCTCAGGGGCATTTAGCGGTTTTTCTCACCACGTTATGATTGATCATCACGCTTTTATTACTAAAACCACAACAACACACTTATTTAGCAAGCTGATGTAGCTGCTGTTGTAACTTTTTAAATTCCAGCTGTTGTTCGCTTAGCAGCGCTTTATCTGCAGCCTCAACGGCGAGTTGTGGATAATCCTTAAGCAGTTGTTGCTCAAGCACCAATGCTTGCTCAGTCTCCTTCGCTTCGATAAAGGCATGTAACTGATGTAAAGACTCTGCGAGTGGCACTTTATCTATGTCTGAAGACTCAGACGCGCTGGGTGCATTCATCGACCTTGCAACGATGTCTGGGCTGCTTGCATCATGTTGTCGCTCAAGCGCACCCGCTGCGGCCTTCGCTTGCTGCATTTGAGTTTGTATTTCATGCTTAGCCACAGCTTCTGCATGCATATTTGAGGATTGCAGCGCTTGCGTATCTGCTATTCTCGTCATGGCTTGTGGCGCCGGAGCACTCATTACCATTGGACTTGGAGTCATAACATCTTCGATTTGCGGCCGATTCAGTACAAGTAAACCCACAACAAGCACCAAAGATGCCGCGCTCGATAACGCCCAAGGGTGACGTCGCCAGACGGAAGTTGGAGACTCAACAGCAGTTATTTTACTTTGATGCATTTCAGCTAAGTGAGTTTGCGCCAGCTGCAAGATATCTTGATCAAGTTGCTGCGGTGGAACTTCTAAAGCCTGTTGGCGATACCAAGCTAATACCTGCTGTTGCAGCACAATCTCATCGGCATTTGAAGATGAATTACTCATGACCCGCCTCCTGCCATTTCGCGCTAACGCAATCCTTTAGACTTTGGTAAGCGTAGCGAATACGGCTCTTAGTCGCTTCTAAAGTCACGCCCGCAATGTCGCTAATAATGGCAGCCGTAAAACCCATTTCAATGTTCAGGATAAATGCCTCTTTCTGGACTTGGGGTAACAGTGCGATACAGGTCTTTAGCAATAAACTCTTTTGCGCTTCTTGCCACTGCACGTCGGGCTTATCTTGCTCACCCGCCACAAAAGTATCGAGCCCAGTTTCGTCCTCATCAGTGGCGACTAAATCGACGGGCTTAACCGCTCGCACATGATCAATCAATAAGTTATGGGCGATACGATATAGCCAAGTAGTAAACTTAGCACTGGCCTCGTAGTTAGCCGCTGCGCGGATCACCCGTCCCCATGTTTCTTGATATAAATCCTCAGCTAACTGCTTATCACCTAACTGGCGCACAAAGTAGCGATAGAGCGCGCCTTTGTGCTTCAGGTATAACTGCTCAAATGCTTTTGAATCGCCCTTGGCATAGCACAACATCAATTGCTCATCTGAGTGCTCATGGTTTGATAATTGCGCTATTGCTAATGCCACGGGAAATTCCTCATCATTGGGGTTAGCCCCACGAATTTACTTTTACTATTGTAATCTCTCATTGCGCGGATTGCTCTTGTCTCTCACAGGCTCGCCATGAAGCTTATCTTGGGGAGGAAAAGGTTTATCCGTACCATCGAATACCTTCTTAATCGGCACATGATTAGATTGCTCTATGGCCGCGGCGGTTTCCATTAATTGCACAAATTCATGTCGATAACCAAAGGGATCATCCCCTAATGCTGAACGTGCGAGTAAGCTTAACTTAGTATAATCAAATTGATGTAGATAATGGCTGCCATTCAGTAATTGCCCTAATCCTGCAACCGCTGCTGCAAATCTAAAATCATCACTCGCTTGTTCTAACAGCTTAACATTTTGGTCTAACCTGATGGGATAACTCAGTAACTGACTCTGTGTTTGTTCTGGCAACTTGTATCTCAGTTTAAGGAAAGCGATTTCTTCACGGCTGTATTTTTCTTGCCCCGTTTGAGCATCAACGCCATATCTGAGTTTATCATTCGCCATCTGCCCTGCTTCAACATATCTTAATTCATATAAGGCAGTCACTGTATGACCCGCGCCAATTTCGCCCGCATCAACCTTATCGTTGTTGAAATCCTCCCGTGCTAAAGCACGATTCTCATAACCGATTAGACGATACTCAGACACTAAGGCCGGATTAAACTCCACTTGCACTTTGACGTCTTTAGCAATAGTGAACAAGCTTGAACTTAACTCGTCCACCAGCACTTTTCGAGCTTCATTCAGGGTATCGATATAGGCATAGTTACCATTGCCCTTATCCGCCAATTGCTCCATCAGTTGATCGTTATAATTGCCCAAGCCAAACCCTAAGGTCGTTAGGCCAATACCATGATCTTTTTCCTTTTCAATCAAGGCAATCAAATCATCAAAATCTGTCACGCCAACATTGAAATCACCATCGGTCGCGAGGATAACTCGATTTATGCCATTGGGGATAAAATGCTTTTTAGCCAATTGATAGGCTTGCGTGATCCCTTGCCCACCATTGGTTGAACCACCGGCACTTAATTGTTCTAACGCATAGGTCAAGGTTTGAGTGTCGTTCCCCGACGCGCCATCGAGCACCACACCAGCGGCCCCAGCATAAACCACAATAGAGACTCTATCCTGCGCGCTTAACTGCGCTGTTAGCAGCTTTAACGCCGTTTGCAGTAAAGGCAATTTATCCACTGACGCCATAGAGCCTGACACGTCGAGTAAAAAGACTAAGCTGCTGGCGCCTAACTGAGATTTAGGTAAGTCATAACCTTTAAGGCCAATCCGCAGCAGCATCATGTCATCGTTATAGGGTGAGGGAGCAAGCTCTGTCGTCACGCTAAACGGCGCCGCGTTTTTAGCGGGTAAGGGATAATCGTAGGCAAAATAATTGAGCATTTCCTCAACTCTGACAGTGCCTTTCTCGGGTAAGCGCCCTTCCCTCAGCATCCGCCTTAAAGTGGCATAACTGCCAGTATCGACATCGATTGAAAACGTCGATACCGGGATCTCCCCTGCCACCATGATGCCATTTTGCACTTGCTGCTCGAATTTATTTTGCGCTAACGGAATCGCGGCATAGTCACGCGGCATTGGCGCTATGCTCATTCCCATCACTGCCCCATTGCTAGACATTTGCATCGGCGCCGCCACTCTCGCCATCTCAACCTTAGCGGCATCACGCATTTCTGCTTGGCGCTGCGACGCTTCTTGATGACGTTGCTCCGCTTGTCGATGTTCAACCTCGGCGCCTTTACCGCCACAGGCCGTTAAACTCACTGCGACCAGTAATAGAGCAGCCATATTGGTCGCCGATGGGATACCGTTTCCCCGTTGCAGGTAGAGAGTTGGATCGGAAACTGAAACGGTTTTTGGGGAATATTTTGTTTTCATGTTGAATGCCTTTGATGTTGACCTAAAGCTGTAAACGGCCCGCATTAGCAAAAGGGTTAAAACATCTCGATATTTTGCAAAACATACTTAAATGAGAATCAAACCGCCTCCAAGCACACTATTTATACAAAACAAAGTATTTTCAATCGCTTTTGCTGGCAAGATCACACTGCACATTCAATCTGGCCACTAAAATAGAAGCTTGTTGCTAGCCTCGCTATGGGACCCTCTTGTGTCACACTCAGCTCATTTATTTTCCCTAAGGATCGCCCACGCACTCACAGAAGCTTGCGTGAAGGATAAGTATTCGTTTAGACGTTTTGGGCAAGATCTTCTTGCTGGTCTCACTGTAGGTATTATTGCGATTCCATTAGCGATGGCATTAGCCATTGCCAGTGGCGTTGCGCCTCAATACGGCTTGTATACCGCCATAGTCGGTGGCTTTATTATCGCCATGTCTGGCGGCTCACGTTACAGCGTGTCCGGCCCGACAGCGGCATTTGTGGTATTGCTCTACCCCATAGCCCAACAGTTTGGTTTAGCAGGATTATTAATCGCGACTGTGATGTCGGGAATGATACTCGTCGGTATGGCGACGCTGCGCCTAGGTCGGTTGATTCTGTATATTCCCGAATCCGTCACCTTAGGTTTTACCGCAGGGATTGGCGTAGTGATTGCCACCTTGCAGTTAAAGGACTTTTTCGGGCTCGAAATTGCCCATATGCCGGAGCAATATCTGGCCAAGCTAATGGCATTAGCCCAAGCGCTACCTTCAATCCATTTACCTAGCTTATTGGTTGCAAGCGCCACCCTAGCGACTATGCTGCTTTGGCCTAAACTCAAAACACCTGTGCCAGCGCACCTTCCGGCAATTATACTCGGCACTATCCTCGCCTTGGTGCTCAATGCCATGGGCGCTGATATAGAAACCATAGGAACCCGTTTTCACTATCAACTGAGTGATGGCACCACAGGCATGGGGATCCCTGCAGTATTGCCGAGTTTCGAGTGGCCTTGGCTGCAAGCTGGCGCCAATGGCCAAGCTTTTCAATTTAATCTCGCGACCTTTCAAGCTTTGTTACCTGCCGCCTTTGCCATTGCCATGTTAGGGGCGATTGAATCGCTACTATGTGCTGTGGTGCTCGATGGCATGACAGGTAAACGCCACAGTGCCAACAGTGAGTTACTGGGCCAAGGCATAGGTAATATCATCACACCGTTTTTTGGCGGGATTCCGGCGACAGCGGCAATCGCCCGTAGCGCGGCGAACGTCAAAGCGGGCGCACAGAGTCCAATTGCGGCCATGATCCACGCCATAGTGGTATTGTTTGGTTTAGTCGCCTTAGCGGGCGTGCTCGCCTACTTGCCGATGTCGGCCATGGCTGCCCTGCTACTCGTCGTAGCTTGGAACATGAGTGAGGCCCACAAAGCGCTGCATTTAGTTAAAACCGCGCCCACCAGCGATATCATGGTCTTTGTTAGCTGTTTTTCATTAACGGTTATTTTCGACATGGTCATTGCCATCAGTGTGGGGATCATTCTCGCTGCCTTGCTGTTTATGAAGGAAATTGCCGAGATGACAAGGCTTTACGATATCAGCACCAACAAGCGTTATGTCGATCAAGAGTTACCCGCCGATTGGGCCGTTCTCAAAATTAACGGGCCACTCTTCTTCGCCGCTGCCGACCGGATTTTCTCCGAAATCGCCAGTCTCACCGAAGATAAACAAGTGATAGTGCTGTATCTCGATGGGGTCTCGATTCTGGATGCGGGTGGCTTAGCCGCGCTAACAAAACTGATTGAAAAATGCAAAGCGAATAAAACTAAGCTGATTATTGCCGATCTACAGTTCCAGCCCATTCGAACGCTAGCAAGAGCCAAGATCCAGCCGATTGAGGGCGTGTTGAAGTTTTACTCGACCCTACGAGAGGCCATGGCCGAAGCGCCAGTTATCACTCAGCAAACAGAAATCACTGCGGATAAGCAGACACAGTAAACCAGCAGCGCAATCTCAGCGGCTTAATGCTGCTGACTTATCTCAAAGGCCAATCTCAGGATTGGTCTTTTTTATGGCTCAATTACTCAAGCCATTCATCGCAGCAAAAGACGTTTTTTCGCTCGCAAAAACGGGCAGAAATGACGAGGATCATGGTATTATTCAGCGCCATGATGCTTGCTACCGGTGACGGCTAGACAAGCATCAACTGTACCTAGACCTGAAACAAGGTCAAAATATAATTAAAATTAGTGAGTTAAGGAGTTATCATGCAAGCCCTTGTTGCTGTTGTTATGGGTTCTAAAAGTGATTGGCCCACGATGGAAGCCGCCGCTGAGATAATGGATAAACTGCAAGTGCCTTATCATGTTGAAGTGGTTTCCGCCCATAGAACGCCAGATAAACTCATGGAGTTTGCAGCCTCTGCCGCCGATCGAGGTTTTAAAATCATCATTGGTGGCGCCGGTGGTGCTGCGCACTTACCCGGTATGATTGCCTCTAAAACTCGCTTACCCGTATTAGGTGTCCCAGTCCAAAGTAAAGCTCTGTCAGGTATGGATAGCTTATTGTCTATCGTTCAAATGCCAAAAGGCATCGCCGTCGGCACCTTAGCCATAGGTACAGCGGGCGCATTCAATGCGGGATTATTGGCCTGCCAAATCCTTGCGAATAACGATGCTGAATTAGCGGCTCGTGTTGACGCTTTCAGAGAAGAACAGACCCGTGCGGTACTGGACAATCCAGATCCGAGGGAAGTTTAATGACCCAGACAAACACTAAACCTAAGGTTTGGGTACTAGGTAATGGTCAGCTCGGTGCCATGTTAACCCACGCTGGCGAGCCATTAGCGATTGAAGTTAACGCCGTTGATATCATGACGCCTACGGATGACATCCTGCCACTCGCGCCACACGACATCATCACCGCCGAGCGCGAACAGTGGCCTGAATCCGCCCTTAGCTTACAACTCAGCTCACACCCCCATTTTGTTAATGGTCCGGTATTTAGCCGTTTAGCCGACCGTTTTAGCCAAAAAAGTCTACTCGACCAGCTCAGTGTTCCCACAGCGCCTTGGACCTTAGTTGACGATAACACCCAAGTCGATACCCTGTATCAGCACTATGGCCCAAGAGTCTTGATGAAACGCCGTACCGGTGGTTATGACGGTAAAGGTCAACACTGGCTTAAACAAGCCGAAGCGGGTGATATTCCAAACGATTGGCGTAACCTTGCAATTGCTGAGCAAGCGATTAATTTTGATGAAGAAGTATCATTAGTTGGCGTCCGTACTCGCGAAGGCGAATGCGTGTTTTATCCGCTGACGCTGAACTTACATCAAGATGGCATTTTAATGGCGTCGATTTCGCCACTGACACGCTTAAGCCCTTTGCAAGCCCAAGCCGAAGCTATGCTCAGCGCCATTATGCATGAGCTTGAATACGTTGGCGTGATGGCGATGGAATGCTTCCGTGTTGGCGATGAGTTATTGGTGAATGAACTGGCACCGCGAGTGCACAACTCAGGCCATTGGACTCAAGCCGGAACCCATATGGATCAATTCCAGCTGCATTTGCGTGCACTTTGCGGAATTGCGATCCCACAGCCACAAGTGAATTTTCAGTGTGTTATGGTCAATCTTATCGGTATCGATAATGATCCACGCTGGTTAAGTTTGCCTAATGCTGAGTTGTACTGGTACAACAAAGAAGTGCGCCCTGGTCGTAAAGTGGGCCATTTGAACCTATCAGTGCCCAACCAAACTGTGCTCAACCAGAGCATAGCCGCACTGCAAACATGGATGCCCATCCAATACCAAGCTCCTTTAGCCTGGATATTGGCCGAATACGCAGAAAATTCGCGTTAATTCAGTATTTAGTACCAAAATCGCTGATATGAAATTGTTCGCAGTTTCATATCAGTTTATATTTCAATTTTCGTTATATACTTAACAGAACTCAGTGTGGATACGTTAGTGATGTATAGCATTCAATTGTGGCTAGCAATGATACGGATAAAGGAATACTCGAGTGAAATTAAGGGATAATTTCAAACGTAAGACCATAGATCGCTTAGATTATCGCTATCATCTGCTATTGCTCATCGTGCCGATATGTCTATTCGTCCTGCTATTTATCTTTAATGCACCCACAGAAGGTTGGACTATCCTGCCATTACTGTTTGTTTGCATCATTTACATTTTTGCCTACAGCCTGATTTACTATTTGCATCAAGGTCGTTTAACTCGACTGTGGGAGCATTTAGAGCAAGTCGTCACCATCAATGATGCCATTTACGAGCTCGCGCACCTCTCAAGCCATTATAAAAATGAGCATGCCTTTCTCGACGCCTTACTCAACAAAGCCGTATACGTGATTAATGGTGCCGAAATGGGCAGCATCATTAAAGTCAACGAGGCTAATAACAAACTGCATTTCGAATCTGTGGTGGGGCTCGATTTAGCAAAACTCAGACAACTGGATTTTACCTTAGAGCAAACCTTTGAATATCGGCTCACTAAGGGGAGGTGCGATCAGGTCGTTGTCATCAATGATATGAAAAATATCAATGCGGCCAGCACCTTAACTGAAGATGATCAAAGAGTATTACTCACAGTGTCGAAGCAGCCGATACGCTCAACACTGTCTAGCCCTATCCGTATCGATGGCAAGCTCTATGGCATGCTCAATCTCGACAGCAGTAGCCTTGGTGCCTTTAGCGATTACGACCGCAACCTTGTCTCTATCCTGACCCACGAAGCCAGTAATGCCATTGCGCTCTATCAGAAGTCACAGCAGATCACTAAACTCGCAAATTTCGATCCCCTCACAGGGCTTTATAATCGTAAGAATTTTGAAGATGAACTGCACCACTGGCAGCACAAACCTCACCTTGGCAGCTTTTTGATTATTATCGATATGGATAATCTCAAGGCCATTAATGATGCCTATGGACACCAGACAGGCGATGTTGCCATTAAACGCACGGCCACAGCCATACTGACCTATTGGCAAAATAAAGGCATTATTTCCCGTTTTGGTGGCGATGAGTTTGTCGCTTTATGCCATGGGCCGCTAACCCAAATCGAGCAGGACTTAGATGATATGCGCAAAACCTTGAATCAAGGTTCAGAGCTTAGCCTCGCTTTTAGCTTTGGGATTGCACCCTTCGAAACCGATTGGTATCAATCCTTTAAGACTGCAGATCATGCCATGTATGAGCAAAAGCGCGCGAAGAAGAAAGCTATTAAAGCATTAGAAACTTTCGCGGTAAAAGTACAATAAGTCGATTGAAGTCAGTTACTACAGCCGCTATTAACAGGCCAATATCAAAAGTCAGTATGTCTCTGAGTTGAATATCGAAGTTAAACACCTAAAGTCAGCCATAGACTCTCATTCAAATGGCTGACAATGGGATCAAACTAGACTCTAGCTAAGCTCTAACCAAAGAATAAACGCCACAGCCAAGATGAATCCAAATCTTTTTGGCAGGTTTTATATTGCGCCGCGTAACGTTTAGATCGCGCATCCACTTTGTTAGCTACTTTCACTAACCACGCCTTAGACTTGTAACTGCCACGGCGATAACCGCCCCAGCCTTCGTGATAATTAAGATACTGGGCCCGCGCATCCCATTTAGACACGCCATTAATCTTATGGGTTTTACTGATAAACCAGCCCATAAAATCCATAGCATCATCGAAATCACTGCGGCTCGACCAACTGTTGCCCGTCTCACGCACATAATCATCCCACGTCATGGTCTTAGCCTGCGCATAACCATAGGCATCGCTGGCACGGCCAATAGGGATAAAACCTAAAAAGTATTCCATCGGTGGCGCAGCATTGTGCTTGAATGAACTCTCTTGATACATCATCGCCAACGGCACATGCACTGGCACGCCCCATTTGTCACGGGCGTCTTTAGCGGCATCATACCAATCTCGGTGTTCTTGAAATATCTCACACAAATTTTCGGGAGACTTAGGCGGAGACGTCGCGCAACCAGACAAGATGCCGAGACTTGCGCAGAGTAAGATAGCGGCGGGTTTATTCATTAATATCATATTCTTTGGAGAGTTAGCTGGCTCCATGATGTCATAGACTCAATCTGAGGCAAGCATAAAAAGCCTTTTTTGCGCTTAGAAGATCTAAACGCAAGGTGGAAATCAATCTGACTTAAATCGCATGTTGCTGGCTTAGCACTTGAGCTAAACGCTTTGGCTATTTCGTTTCGGGACTCAGCTCAAACTGACACTCATGCTCTTCTTGCTGCCACACACCTGGTTCCCAATACCCAGTGTCTTTGCCCATATAACGTTTATCGGTGTGAAATAGCGCACCGATATGATAACGCTGATGGCTCTCAACATTGAGCTTAAATACCTTAGGCGTTCGCGCGGCAAGTGTGACCGACAAGCTAGGATCATCAATCAGCTCCGCGACAGTAAACTCATACTCGCCGGGTGCTAGCTGATAATTAGGCTTAGAGACCACTGCCTGACCGTTTAAATGGGTCACGACGACGCGATACCAGTGAGTACTGGCATCGGGCTGCAAATAACCCGACACAGTGCCACAGCCCAGTGGATCTTCTGGTGAAGCGGCGCAGCCTGATAATAAGGCACTGGCCCCAATCAAAGCTGCGCTGATACGCAAGCGAGTGAAAGAGAATGAGCCCTCTTTCACGACTGAGCTCCAAAGTAATCTTCCAGATAATCATCAAACGAAACTGAACGCTGCGCCGCTTCTAGCTCGGCCTGCTTGTTAAGCGAGCTGGATGCTTCGGCTTGATACTGCGCTATGGTCTCGCTCGACAAGGGATAATCGACAAAGAATTGATAGTATTGCTGTGCCAACGTCATCACCCACTGACCATGATCTTGGCCTTTGTTGATTACGTTTTGCAGCACTTGTCCCGATAGGGTCAAGTTAGGATCTTCAACCGCTTTACGCCAATGGGCTAACGCCACTTGATAATCCGTCGCCTCACCATCGAGCAATACCGCCAAAGGTTGCAAGGCATCAAACAACTCTTCTAACCAAGATTTAAGCGAACGTGAACCGTTTGCGGTTAGTAACTCAAGCCCAGGTTTACGGCCTTCAAGCACCACAGCTTTAAGATTCGCGCTTAATCTCGCCTCTTCGCTGGCTTCAGACTTAGGCGACTGCGTTAATAAACAATAGAGCAGGAATAAATCGAGGAAACGCACTTGGGTCGCCTCAATGCCAATCGGGCTAAATGGATTAACATCTAAAGCACGCACTTCAATGTATTCCACCCCGGCACGGGCTAAGGCTTCTGACGGCTTCTCGCCACTGCGCGTCACCCGTTTGGCACGAATTGGCGAGTAGAACTCGTTTTCAATCTGCAATACGTTGGCATTGAGCTGACGATACTCACCATCGACTTTAACGCCGATATTGGCAAAGTTTGCCGAAGGCATTTTGATGGCCGCATTCACGCCAGCCAGATACTCAGGCAAAGAGTTATAGCTGATATTCAGCTCTTCTTGCTCTTTGTTGGTGTAGCCTAAATCGCTCATACGCAACGAAGTCGCATAGGGTAGATACAAAGTACCGTGGCCCGTTTTTTCAAACTTAAGATCAGTTTTTTGATCTTTAATGAAAGAGCTACATAACGCTGGTGAGGCACCAAATAAATAAGGTAGCACCCAGACTAAACGGCGGTAGTTACGGATCAAGCCAAAATAGGATTCAGAAATAAAATCATCGTAACTTAACTGCTTATCGCTCAATTCGTACAGGCTTTGCCATAACTCTTGTGATACCGAAAAGTTAAAGTGCACCCCAGAAATAATCTGCATCAAGGCG
Organism: Shewanella sp. DAU305; assembly: GCF_026802235.1. NCBI lineage: Bacteria > Pseudomonadati > Pseudomonadota > Gammaproteobacteria > Alteromonadales > Shewanellaceae > Shewanella > Shewanella sp. DAU305. Next base: position 1,689,231 of record NZ_CP113808.1, on the reverse strand, counting down.
CCGTAACGATAGGTTAAGCCCTTACGATATAAGGTTTTCATCATACCGGTATTTGATGAACCATAACGGGCAACGGGGATCTGTTTCTCGTCCTTCACATAACAAGGCATGCTCACCGGCCACAGGCGCTGGCCATTTAAATGGCGCACGCTGAAGGCATGGGTTTCAGTTAATCCGTTTAGCAATTGCTCAACATTGTTATGTACCGGAGTAATAAACTCGAGCAAGGCCTCACTGTAATCCGTCGTAATACGCGAATGCATTAACGCTGAGCCTAAGGCTTCAGGATGCGAATCGGTGGCGAGATAACCCGACTCATCAATCCGCAACGCCTCACGCTCTATGCCACGTAACATACCCAAGAGTGCGGTGCGCCCATGGGCGTCCGAGAGATGTTGTACTAATTCATTGAATGACTTCAATTTGCGCTTCTCTAATTGGTGATTCGCTATCGCGACAAGGTTAACAGTCAGACCTTTATTTTGAGGCTTATCTTGCAAAATACGCCTCAAAATAAATCTAAACCTGTCTGTGGGGCAAGCCAAATTCACAACTTGTACTGTTAAAAGCAGACGGTGACAGCTAATGCTGTCACCGTCTTTCGATGTAAATCCGGTAAATATGTGACGAATAGTCGTTAATTAACGTACCCGCCTCTCACCTATATAAGGGCGAAATACCAATTTACAATACTAAAGTTTCAATTGGATAGCCCAATGCCGCTAAATCTGCTTCGATTTTCGCTTTATCTCCCACCACCAGAATTACCATTTTATTGATATCTAGCTCGGAAGCCGCGAGGGCATTGAGTTCATCTTTTGTTACAGTATTAATGATCTTGTCCTGTTGAGTCGTAAAATCTTGGCTCAATTGGTAACGTTGGATCATTCGCATAAAGCCCGCTTTTTGATACGGCGTTTCATAATCAAGTGCTTGGCCTTGCGAGACTGAATTTCGCATAAAGGCAAGTTCAGTATCCGTCATACCCTTTTGCTGGTACGCACTGATTTCTTTTACAAACTCAGTGAGTGCTTTCGCCGTCACGTCACTGCGAACGTTACTTGATGCGACAAAATCACCGACTTCAGCGCCGCCCGCAAAACTGGTGCGAGCACCATAGGTATAACCTTTATTCTCACGTAAATTCAGGTTGATACGACTATTGAATGCGCCGCCGAGCGGGTAGTTCATCAGGTAAGATTTAAAGTAATCGCCTGTGGCATCATAGGGCAATGCGCGCTTGGCGATATTGATCACCGATTGCGCCGCGCTAGGTTTATCAATCAGATAAATCGTACCGCCTTTTAATGCTGGGAATGGCTTAAGTGGCGGCACCACAACTGCGGCCCCTTGCCACTGACTCAATCCCGCTAACTTAGGCAATAATGCTGATTCAGGTAAATTGGCGACTGTGACGATTTTAGCGTTACCGCCTTGATACTGCTGGGCATAAAACGCTTTTACATCGGCTAACGTAAGCGCCGCGACTGAATCGAGCGTACCTATGTCATTCACACCTAAGGCATTGTCTTTACCGTATAACAAAGACGACAACGCCGTATCAGCTAGGTAGCTAGGATCAGACTGCATATGCTGGATCTGCTGTAACTGCTGCTGTTTTACTCGGGTAAAGTCCGCTTCGTTGAAGGCTGGCTGGAAGAGCTTTTCTTCCATAATCGCCAGCGTCTCATCTAAATGCGCTGTCAGCGTCGATATTTTAATCGCACTTTGATACTCAGAGGCACTAAAGTCGACTGAACTGCCGAGCATTTCTAACGCTTGCGAAAGCGCTTCACTGCTGCGTTTCTGGCTCGACTCATTAAGCATTTCTGCGGTCAGCGTCGCTAAGCCCGCTTTTTCAACTGGTACCAGTCTATGGCCTCCATTAAGGTACACAATCAGCTCAACCGTAGGCGTTTCAGTGCTTTGTGTCCCCATGACTTCTATGCCATTGGCTAAGGTTTTAGTCCATATTGTCGGAACCTTTAACACAGGTGCAGCGCCAGATGCGGGCATCTTAGTCCGATCAAAACTTGAAACGAGTTCAGGCTTTGGTAAATCCCCTTCTACCGCCGTTTGCGCAATGGGCAAGGTCGCGGGCGTGAAGTTATCGGCATGGGCGATAAGTGACGTCATACCCTGCGGCACCACACTCATCACCACCATAGGCTTATTTTTAATGTATTGCTTGAACACGCGCATCACATCGTCTTTGGTCACATTGGCATAACGACTCAAATCTGAAGCTATCATGTTCGGATTGCCCGATAGCGTTTGGTTCATCGCTAAGGCAGACACTTTGCCAGAAACACTTTGCAGGCTGTAAATGGTATCGGCCTCAAACTGCACTTTAACTTTTTGCAGATCGTCATCGGTAACGCCACGTTGCTCAAACTCATTAATAGAATCGAGGATACGTTGTTCCAGATCCGCCAGTTTGCCGCCCTTTTCAGGATTAGCTAAAGCATAAATCGACATCTGACACGCCAGCTCTTGGCAAGGATGGCTGACATTGGCCTGCACGGCATAGCCATCTTTCACCAAGTTTTTATATAACAAGGATGTTTTGCCGCCGCCTAAAATATTGGCTAACAGATCGAGCGCAGCTTCATCAGGATGCCTTGCGTATACGGTTGGAAAACCAATACGGATCAAAGGCAAGTGCACTTGATCTTCCAAGGAGATGTAACGCGTTTTATCTAAGTTAACCAGCGCCTTTTGCTCTAACGAGACTTCAGGGCCGCGGGGGATTTCACCAAAATATTTGTTCACCCAGGCTAAGGTCTGCATTTCATCGAAATCGCCACCTATGGTCAGGGTTGCATTGTTAGGCCCATACCAACGTTGGAAAAAGTGTTTAACATCATCAACTGTGGCGCGATTAAGATCGTCCGGCCAGCCAATCACAGGCCAAGAATAAGGATGACCGACAGGATACATGGCTTGGCTAAAACGCTCACTCATGCGGCCATAGGGCTGATTGTCGATACGTTGCGCACGTTCGTTTTTCACTGTCTCGCGCTGCACTTCAAATTTTTCACTGGTGAGTGCCGGCAATAAAAAGCCCATACGGTCCGACTCAAGCCACAGCATTTTTTCTAATTGATTGCTGGGTACGGTTTCAAAGTAGTTTGTTCTGTCGGTATTGGTCGTGCCGTTTAAGGTGCCGCCAGCTTCGGTAACCACTTCAAAATGTTGTTCATCGGCGACGTGCTGCGAGCCTTGGAACATCATGTGTTCAAATAAATGCGCAAAACCCGAACGGCCAGCCAATTCACGGGCAGAGCCCACATGATAAGTAACATCGACATGCACTAAGGGATCGGAATCATCTTGATGCAAAATAACCGTTAACCCATTGGCTAATTGGTACTTTTTGTAGGGTATCCCTACTTGCGAATCGGTCAGTTGCACATTTTCGATAAGTTTAACGCCTGCGGGCAAGTTCGCCGTAGTCGTTTCAGATGCACAGCCCGCGAGTGCGGCAGAAATTGCGACCGCTAATATCCATTTCTTCAAAACATTCCCCTCATACATCAATGGGTCAAAAATACAGCTTCATAATCATAGTGCTGCGTATATTCATCACTGTGTAGCGTATATAGTGCGCTTAAATGATTAAGCATTGGGATTTATGACTCGCAAAATTGACACTAAGTTCCTATCTATACAGTAAATTCAGTCTAAACGGAAAAACACTCCCCGCCCTTGACCATTAAATGCATCCTAACGCCATCATGCCATCCATTGCAGCACGGCAGCGGCAACAATTAAGTAACGAATTGTTTTACCAATTAAAATCATCAGCAAAGAGGACATTAGCGGCAACCTCACCCAGCCCGCCAATAAACAGAGAATATCGCCGATAACCGGTGCCCATGAGAGTAAAAGCGCCCACACGCCGTAGCGTTCAATCATGGCGAGCCCCTTTGCGTGTTTACCTGTCGCTAACGCTTCTGGTGATTTTGCTAGGCGACCTAAGCGGCCTAAATAGAAACTGGTCATCGCGCCCAACGTGTTGCCAATACTGGCCACCACGACCAGCGCAACCCAAGCCTCTGGAGTTTTGTTTAATAGCGCCACGAGTAAGACTTCAGATCCCCCCGGTAACAAAGTCGCCGCTAAAAAAGCGCCGGTGAACATAATGCCTAACTCAGTCATAATGGCTTACTCAATGATAAATCTCTCTTTTTGTATTCAATGCGATAAGGTTTGTCATGGGTTAATTGAATGTTTCACTTAATCTTTTTACAACAAACTCACTTATCACAATAAGTTATAAGAAAAACGGTTTGTTATAACCCTAGCTCTGTCGATACAATGGTTTAACTATGGCAATCAATGACCCTGCGCATGACTGAGCGCGCGTTAACATGACGCTCAACTCGTTGAATACGAATCCTATCATCGCAGGTCTATTGGCTCACTCTTAATTTATTTTCTGGAATATGCATGATCCTTCAAACCATTAGCCGCATTCCGTTTTGGCAAAAAGTCTTAGCAGGCTTTATCTTAGGTGCGCTCGTTGGCGTTATTTTAGGTGAAAGCGCCACAGTGCTAAAACCACTCGGTGATCTGTTCATTGGCGCCATTAAGATGTTGGTCGCGCCTTTGGTCTTTTGTGCCATTGTCGTCAGTATCACATCGCTCGGCTCGCAAACTAGCCTAAAACGCTTAAGCCTTAAAACCTTAGGTATGTTCATGCTGACAGGCACGATTGCCTCGCTGATCGGCTTAGCCGTAGGTTCGATGATCGACATGGGCGGCACTATGCAGCTCACGGCAACGGAAGTGCGCGAGCGTAATATTCCCGGTTTTGCACAAGTGTTGCTCGACATGATCCCTGTCAATCCTTTCGCCTCACTGGCTGAAGGCAAGGTACTGCAAATTATCGTGTTTGCCGCGTTAGTGGGTATCGCTATCAATAAAGTCGGCGAGAAAGCTGAGCCGCTAAAACGCACCATAGAAGCGGGCGCAGAAGTCATGTTCCAACTGACTCGCATGGTCTTAAAACTCACTCCTATCGGTGTGTTTGGTTTAATGGCTTGGGTTGTCGGTGAATATGGTTTATCGACTCTACTGCCGTTAGGTAAGTTTATCGGGGCTATCTACATTGCCGCCTTTATCCATATCATCTTTGTTTACGGTGGCTTAGTGAAATTTGTCGGTGGTTTAAGCCCACTGCAATTTTTCCGCAAAGCTATGCCAGCGCAGTTAGTCGCCTTTAGTACTTCTTCAAGTTTCGGAACTTTACCTGCGAGCACCCGTGCAGTCGAAACCATGGGCGTATCAAAGCGTTATAGCGCCTTTGTGATGCCATTAGGTGCGACCATGAACATGGACGGCTGTGGGGGTATTTACCCTGCGATTGCCGCTATCTTCATCGCGCAGATTTACAATATTCCGCTCGATACACTGGACTATGTGATGATTGCCGTGACTGCAACCGTGGCTTCTGTTGGAACCGCTGGCGTGCCAGGAAGTGCAATGGTGATGTTAACTGTGACCTTAGGTGTGATTGGTCTACCACTCGAAGGCATTGCCTTTATCGCCGCGATTGACCGTATTATCGATATGATCCGCACGGCAACGAACGTGACGGGCGATATGATGACAGCAGTCGTGATTGGTAAATCAGAAAATGAACTCGATGAAGCGCAGTTCTATTCGAACGATACCCAAGACGTTAAACCTGTGAGTTCGCAGCAATAACAATACTGGGGCGAAGCCACTGCGCTAAGCCATCAGTAACATTAGCTAAATTACGCAGATGATGTAAATGAAGAGACCGCTTAGGCGGTCTTTTTTATTATTCAACAAACGGCCTTTAATCCGTCGGCTTTAAAGCCCCAATCAACTCCAACGGTCCTCATCGACTGCAAAATAGGTTACTCAAATAAGATCAAGCTGTTAGACTCTAAAATAACTCTAACTCACATTTTAGCAGAACAGACAATGACGAGACTCTTCCTTATCCCGCTGATCCTATGTTTGTTTTGGGCGTTATTTTTAAAAGCCAACAAACTCACGCTAAAACAAGGCAGACGAGGTTTTATCTACATTATTGGCATAGGTGAAGGGATGATTTTAACCCTCATCACGTTAATGTGGTTAACGGCTTAGCAAAAGGCCAACTCAATACTGAGTTGGCCTTAGTGATAAAACTGAGCTAACGATTGGAAGATGTTCAAAGCTCAGTTAACCCAAATCGGTTAACTCAGTGATTAACCCAATCCGTTACCCAAGAACAGCAAGTAAAATCCCCGCCGCCACAGCAGAGCCTAACACCCCCGCCACATTGGGCCCCATTGCATGCATCAGCAGGAAGTTATGTTGATTCGCTTCCAACCCCACTTTGTTGACGACTCGCGCCGCCATAGGCACAGCCGATACCCCTGCGGCGCCGATCAGCGGATTCACTTCACCGCCCGACAGCTTACACATCAGCTTTGCCATCAACACACCCGCTGCTGTACCAACGCCGAAAGCCAAGGCACCCAAAACCAGAATTCCTAAGGTTTCCAGCCGCAGGAATTGATCCGCGGATAACTTAGAACCCACAGCTAAACCTAAGAAAATCGTGACGATATTAATAAGCTCGTTCTGCGCCGTTTTCGATAATCTATCCACCACGCCCGATTCGCGCATCAAATTACCAAGGCAAAACATGCCCACTAACGGCGTGGCCGCAGGTAAGAAGAGAATCGTTAATCCCAGCACCATCAAAGGGAAAATGATCTTTTCCTTCTTACTGACTTCGCGCAGCTGCTCCATTTTAATTTCGCGCTCAGCTTGGGTTGTCAGTAAGCGCATGATCGGCGGTTGAATAATAGGGACTAACGCCATATAGGAATAAGCCGCGACCGCAATCGCCCCCAATAACTCAGGCGCCAGTTTGGAGGCGAGGAAAATCGCCGTCGGCCCATCGGCGCCGCCTATAATCGCAATGGCCGCCGCGTCCTTCATGGTGAACTCAAAGCCCGGCACTAAGTTCAGCGCTATCGCCCCAATCAATGTCGCGAAAATCCCAAACTGCGCCGCAGCTCCTAACAACAGGGTTTTAGGATTGGCAATCAAGGCACTAAAGTCGGTCAGCGCACCGACGCCCATAAAGATCAACAGTGGGAATACCCCAGTCTCAATCCCCACATGATAGGCGTAAAACAGCATGCCACCTTCTTCAGTAAATCCCGCGTGGGGAATGTTCGCCAGCACTGCACCAAAACCAATGGGCAACAATAACAAAGGCTCAAACCCACGCACTATGGCGAGATACAAGAGCAAAGCGCCGACAGCCATCATCAACACTTGCCCGCCAGTAAAGTGAGCAATACCTGTCTCGGCCCAAAAAGCCATTAAACCTTCCATAATGACTCCTACGCCAAGGCCAGTAATTGAGAACCCACAGACACTGAGTCGCCTTCTTTCACCCAGAGCTTAGCGATAATGCCATCGCCCTGAGCACGAATTTCAGTTTCCATCTTCATCGCCTCAAGGATGATCACGACATCGCCTTCACACACTCTATCGCCTGGAGAAACATGCACTTTGAATATGTTGCCCGACAGAGGCGCGCTCATTTCGAGGCGGATCTCACCATGGCTAGCCGTTGGCGTAGTGCTCGCCGTAACCGTTTGCACGGCATGAACACTTTGGCCCTGTGGCTGGATTTGCGAGATCTCACCGCCGGCGGCGACTTCAACTACGTACTCTTGCCCTTCGACTGTTACCGTGTAGGTTTCAGGGCCACGATCCGCAGCATTAGTAGCAAGTGCCGCAGTCAATTCAGGTTTAGGCTCAAAGGCGCTCGGATCGTCACGATTCTTTAAGAACTGCAATCCTATTTGTGGGAAGAGTGCATAGGTCAGCACATCATCGTCATGCTCTGAAGATAGGCGAATGCCTTGTTCCTGTGCTTTATCAGCTAACTCAAGGCGTAACTTAGCCAGCTCTGGCGTTAATAAATCCGCAGGCCGACATGTAATAGCTTCAGCCCCTTGCAAGACTCTAGCTTGCAATGCGGCATCTACTTGCGCAGGCGTCGCGCCATATTCCCCCTTGAGCACGCCTTCAGTCTCTTTAGTCAGTGACTTATAACGCTCGCCCATTAGCACATTAATGACCGCCTGCGAGCCGACAATTTGCGATGTGGGTGTCACTAACGGCAAGAAACCTAAATCGGCACGTACGCGGGGAATTTCTTCCAATACCAAGTCCATCTTATCGGCCGCGCCTTGTTCCTTTAATTGGCTCTCCATATTGGTCAGCATGCCACCTGGCACTTGTGCACGTAAGATCCGCGAATCTATGCCTTTCAGTGCGCCTTCAAACTTAGCGTACTTCTTGCGCACCTCACGGAAATAAGCGGCAATCTCCTCAAGCAACACCATATCGTAACCCGTTGCACGCTCAGTATCTTCCACCATAGCGATAACGGTTTCAGTTGCAGTATGTCCATAGGTTTGACTCATCGACGAAATTGCCGTATCGAGCACATCGATGCCCGCTTCAATGGCTTTCTGATAAGTCGCAGTACTTAATCCTGTCGTCGCATGACAATGCATAGATAACACGAGTTGGGTCTGAGATTTGAGTCGGCTAATAAGCTCAAACGCTTCCATCGGCTTAAGCAACCCCGCCATATCTTTGATACACAAAGAATCGCATCCCATATCTTCGAGACGTTTTGCCATATCAACCCACGTCTCTATGGTATGCACTGGACTCGTGGTATACGAAATCGTCCCCTGCGCATGGCCGCCAACTTGGCGCACTGCTTTCACCGCAGTCTCGAGGTTTCGAACATCGTTCATCGCATCGAAAATACGAAATACATCAACGCCATTGGTATGGGCACGCTCAACAAAACGCATGACTAAATCATCGGCATAATGGCGATAACCTAAGAGGTTTTGGCCACGCAGCAACATTTGCTGCGGCGTATTCGGCATGGCCTTTTTCAGCTCACGAATTCGCTCCCAAGGATCTTCACCAAGATAACGAATACAAGCATCAAACGTCGCACCACCCCAAGATTCCAGTGACCAGAAGCCGATCTTATCGAGTAGTGGCGCTATCGGTAACATGTCATCAATGCGTAAGCGCGTCGCTAAAATGGATTGATGCGCGTCCCGCAAAACGACATCAGTTAAAAATAATGGCTTAGCCACTGCCGTCGTAGAATTAGATACAAAAGTCATACTGCTCCCCATTACTTAATCTGTGAACGATACTGCTTTACCGCCAATGAAATCGCAGCGACCACATTTGGATCTAAAGGCTTAGCATCAGATTGCGATACCCTCTGCTGACTTTTAGCATGATGTTTAGCAAAACGTGCAGAGGCAGCATCGACTGCACACCAACGCGCAACCAAATGGATCCCAAGGATTAGTACACCTAAAAATAAATACACTAAGCCCATCCCCAAAAACATAATGCCAACGGCATCCAATAAAGATTGCGTTACATCCTCCATAGCTCCCCTGCCCCTTACTTACTCTCTCAATCCCTATCAACAGTACGATTGCCCCGAAAACATCGCTATCGCATTACAAGTACAACATTCAATCGGTTGAGCGGTTTACAAACTATGGGTCTCTCGTAGACAGACCTATAGCGACCACCACACAAAGAATATTTGAATAAAAAATCACATTTAAAAGCTAATAACTCACGCAACAAGAAAGTCAGCTTGAACTCAATCCGCCACAAACATAACCAATTGATAACAAAAACACCATACAGATGTAAATTGGTCTTACCAATATTGAATAAATTCAAAGACGGCCAGTCATTAATCCTCATAAATCGGGCAATTAATTCAATATTCCATAATGAAATACCCACTATGCTGGATTTAAGACGAAATGATGTCCTAAGCTGAAAAATGATTCCTAAATTGAAGACAACGGACATAGGAATAATCCAAGTGAAAAAGTATGCAGATTTAACAATCCAAACAACTGCTATTTGATTCTGAGAGAATATAGAAAGGAATGTTGTTCCAACGACATTGATTGAAAAAGAGGAATGGTCTCTACCTAGACAAATTAAATCATCCATTTTGACAACTTAAGTATCCGCCTTGGTTTCAACGTAGAGCAGCGCTCGGCAATACGATTGGTGTATCAAACGGTTACCTTGAGAGACACGCAAGAGTGTTGCCTCAGTAGACCTTAGGCTTTTAGATATGCGCAGAATTAAGCAATAGGACTAGGGCAAGAACGAAATGAGGAAGCCTAAGAGCGACAAGGAACTCAGTAATTGAAATGGCAAGTGAGCTGATGAGCTGATGAGCTGATGAGCTGATGAGCTGATGAGCTGATGAGCTGATGAGCTGATGAGTAAAAATAGTTGGTAAACATGCAAGTTGGAAGAAAAATATATCAATTTCTGCAAATTACAGACGCAAAAAAGCCAGCTTATTCAGCTGGCTTCGTTACATCTCAATGAGATAATTAGGCGCTTGGCGATGACCTACTCTCACATGGGGAGACCCCACACTACCATCGGCGCGTTTGCGTTTCACTTCTGAGTTCGGGATGGGATCAGGTGGTTCCACAAGGCTATTTTCACCAAGCAAATTCTGTTTATTACCGTGTCCATCTCTGGACCACGTTAATAATAATTCGGAAAGCTGATTTGCTTTGAGTCTTTAACTTTATCAAGTGTCGATATTCTGTCTAAGGCTTCTTTGTAAAACCCATCTGGGTTGTATGGTTAAGCCTCTCGAGTCATTAGTACATGTTAGCTCAACGCCTCACAACGCTTACACACCATGCCTATCAACGTCCTAGTCTCGAACGGCTCTTTAGAGGAATTAAATTCCTAGGGATGACTCATCTTAGGGCTCGCTTCCCGCTTAGATGCTTTCAGCGGTTATCGATTCCGAACGTAGCTACCGGGCAATGCCATTGGCATGACAACCCGAACACCAGCGGTTCGTCCACTCCGGTCCTCTCGTACTAGGAGCAGCTCCCTTCAATCATCCAACGCCCACGGCAGATAGGGACCGAACTGTCTCACGACGTTCTGAACCCAGCTCGCGTACCACTTTAAATGGCGAACAGCCATACCCTTGGGACCGACTTCAGCCCCAGGATGTGATGAGCCGACATCGAGGTGCCAAACACCGCCGTCGATATGAACTCTTGGGCGGTATCAGCCTGTTATCCCCGGAGTACCTTTTATCCGTTGAGCGATGGCCCTTCCATTCAGAACCACCGGATCACTATGACCTACTTTCGTACCTGCTCGACGTGTATGTCTCGCAGTTAAGCTGGCTTATGCCATTGCACTAACCGTACGATGTCCGACCGTACTTAGCCAACCTTCGTGCTCCTCCGTTACTCTTTGGGAGGAGACCGCCCCAGTCAAACTACCCACCAGGCACTGTCCCTAATCCCGATAAGGGACCTAGGTTAGAACATCAAAACTACAAGGGTGGTATTTCAAGGACGACTCCATCATGACTAGCGTCACAACTTCAAAGTCTCCCACCTATCCTACACATGTAGGTTCAATGTTCAGTGCCAAGCTATAGTAAAGGTTCACGGGGTCTTTCCGTCTAGCCGCGGGTATACGGCATCTTCACCGCAATTTCAACTTCACTGAGTCTCGGCTGGAGACAGCGTGGCCATCATTACGCCATTCGTGCAGGTCGGAACTTACCCGACAAGGAATTTCGCTACCTTAGGACCGTTATAGTTACGGCCGCCGTTTACCGGGGCTTCGATCATGAGCTTCTCTTGCGATAACCCAATCAATTAACCTTCCGGCACCGGGCAGGCGTCACACCGTATACTTCCTCTTGCGAGTTTGCACAGTGCTGTGTTTTTGATAAACAGTTGCAGCCACCTGGTATCTGCGACTCCCGTCAGCTTAGAGAGCAAGTCTCATCACCAACAAGAGCGTACCTTCTCCCGAAGTTACGGTACCATTTTGCCTAGTTCCTTCAGCCGAGTTCTCTCAAGCGCCTTGGTATTCTCTACCCGACCACCTGTGTCGGTTTGGGGTACGATTCCCACTAACCTGAAGCTTAGAAGATTTTCCTGGAAGCATGGCATCAACTACTTCAGTCCCTTAGGACCTCGTCATCAGCTCTCAGTCTGCACACTAAAGTGCGATTCCCCGGATTTGCCTAAGAAATCAACCTACCACCTTAAACGCGGACTACCAACGCCGCGCTAGCCTAGCCTTCTCCGTCTCTCCATCGCAGTTAGCGGAAGTACAGAAATATTAATCTGTTTCCCATCGATTACGCCTTTCGGCCTCACCTTAGGGGTCGACTCACCCTGCCCCGATTAACGTTGGACAGGAACCCTTGGTCTTTCGGCGAGGGGGTTTTTCACCCCCTTTATCGTTACTCATGTCAGCATTCGCACTTCTGATACCTCCAGCGTGGGTTACCCCTTCACCTTCAACGGCTTACAGAACGCTCCTCTACCGCGCATCTCTAATGAAATGCACCCGTAGCTTCGGTGACTAGCTTAGCCCCGTTACATCTTCCGCGCAGGCCGACTCGACTAGTGAGCTATTACGCTTTCTTTAAATGATGGCTGCTTCTAAGCCAACATCCTAGCTGTCTAAGCCTTCCCACATCGTTTCCCACTTAGCTAGTACTTTGGGACCTTAGCTGACGGTCTGGGTTGTTTCCCTTTTGACGACGGACGTTAGCACCCGCCGTCTGTCTCCCGAGTAGTACTCATTGGTATTCGGAGTTTGCAAAGGGTTGGTAAGTCGGGATGACCCCCTAGCCTTAACAGTGCTCTACCCCCAATGGTATTCGCTCGAGGCGCTACCTAAATAGCTTTCGAGGAGAACCAGATATCTCCCGGTTTGATTGGCCTTTCACCCCCAGCCACAAGTCATCCGCTAATTTTTCAACATTAGTCGGTTCGGTCCTCCAGTTGATGTTACTCAACCTTCAACCTGCCCATGGCTAGATCACCGGGTTTCGGGTCTACACCTTGCAACTAAACGCGCAGTTAACACTCGGTTTCCCTACGGCTCCGCTATTCGCTTAACCTCGCTACAAAATGTAAGTCGCTGACCCATTATACAAAAGGTACGCAGTCACGGTCTCAAGAACCGCTCCCACTGCTTGTACGTATACGGTTTCAGGTTCTATTTCACTCCCCTCACAGGGGTTCTTTTCGCCTTTCCCTCACGGTACTGGTTCACTATCGGTCAGTCAGGAGTATTTAGCCTTGGAGGATGGTCCCCCCATATTCAAACAGGATGTCACGTGTCCCGCCTTACTCGTTTTCATCAATGGTTAGTTTTCATGTACGGGGCTATCACCCTGTGCCGCTGTGCTTTCCAACACATTCCACTAACACCCCACTGACTTAAGGGCTAATCCCCGTTCGCTCGCCGCTACTAGGGGAATCTCGGTTGATTTCTTTTCCTCCGGGTACTTAGATGTTTCAGTTCCCCGGGTTCGCCTCGCAACACTATGTATTCATGTTGCGATAACAGCTTATGCTGCTGGGTTCCCCCATTCGGACATCGTTAGCTCAAATGCTTGTTACTAGCTCGCCAACGCTTTTCGCAAGTTACTACGTCCTTCATCGCCTCTGACTGCCAAGGCATCCACCGTATACGCTTAGTCGCTTAACCATACAACCCAAATGAGTTTCACTCATCTGAGCCGCATTGCGACCAGCTTGGTTTTACTTGTCTCACTTCCGACCAAGAAAGTGGACGCGCCTTAGACGTAAACTATTCAACAAAGAATAATTTACTTTTTGAATATTCAAGACACTTAATAAAGTGTTTGAGAACTCATGATGCAAACGTTTCCACGTTTACATCGGTTTGTAAGTAACATGACGACAGACATCATCACGTTACATACTATCAGCTTTCCAAATTGTTAAAGAACAATGCTAACCGGCTAGCGGCGCATTCAGCTCTGACTTCTCCTAAGAGAAGATAAACAAGCAATCTGTGTGAACACTCAAAAGCATCGAGTTAGTCGTATAGGTAAGGAGGTGATCCAGCCCCAGGTTCCCCTAGGGCTACCTTGTTACGACTTCACCCCAGTCATGAACCACAAAGTTGTGAGCGCCCCCCCGAAGGTTAAGCTACCCACTTCTTTTGCAGCCCACTCCCATGGTGTGACGGGCGGTGTGTACAAGGCCCGGGAACGTATTCACCGTGGCATTCTGATCCACGATTACTAGCGATTCCGACTTCATGGAGTCGAGTTGCAGACTCCAATCCGGACTACGACGAGCTTTGTGAGATTAGCTCCACCTCGCGGCTTTGCAACCCTCTGTACTCGCCATTGTAGCACGTGTGTAGCCCTACTCGTAAGGGCCATGATGACTTGACGTCGTCCCCACCTTCCTCCGGTTTATCACCGGCAGTCTCCCTAGAGTTCCCACCATTACGTGCTGGCAAATAAGGATAGGGGTTGCGCTCGTTGCGGGACTTAACCCAACATTTCACAACACGAGCTGACGACAGCCATGCAGCACCTGTCTCAGAGTTCCCGAAGGCACTAAGCTATCTCTAGCGAATTCTCTGGATGTCAAGAGTAGGTAAGGTTCTTCGCGTTGCATCGAATTAAACCACATGCTCCACCGCTTGTGCGGGCCCCCGTCAATTCATTTGAGTTTTAACCTTGCGGCCGTACTCCCCAGGCGGTCTACTTAATGCGTTAGCTTGAGAGCCCAGTGTTCAAGACACCAAACTCCGAGTAGACATCGTTTACGGCGTGGACTACCAGGGTATCTAATCCTGTTTGCTCCCCACGCTTTCGTGCCTGAGCGTCAGTCTTTGTCCAGGGGGCCGCCTTCGCCACCGGTATTCCTCCAGATCTCTACGCATTTCACCGCTACACCTGGAATTCTACCCCCCTCTACAAGACTCTAGTTCGCCAGTTCGAAATGCAATTCCCAGGTTGAGCCCGGGGCTTTCACATCTCGCTTAACAAACCGCCTGCGCACGCTTTACGCCCAGTAATTCCGATTAACGCTCGGACCCTCCGTATTACCGCGGCTGCTGGCACGGAGTTAGCCGGTCCTTCTTCTGTAGGTAACGTCACAGCAACAGCGTATTAAGCTGCTACCTTTCCTCCCTACTGAAAGTGCTTTACAACCCGAAGGCCTTCTTCACACACGCGGCATGGCTGCATCAGGGTTTCCCCCATTGTGCAATATTCCCCACTGCTGCCTCCCGTAGGAGTCTGGGCCGTGTCTCAGTCCCAGTGTGGCTGATCATCCTCTCAGAACAGCTAGGGATCGTCGCCTTGGTGAGCCATTACCTCACCAACTAGCTAATCCCACCTAGGTTCATCCAATCGCGGAAGGCCCGAAGGTCCCCTCCTTTCCCCCGTAGGGCGTATGCGGTATTAGCAGTCGTTTCCAACTGTTATCCCCCTCGACTGGGCAGATCCCTAGGCATTACTCACCCGTCCGCCGCTCGCCGGCAAAGATAGCAAGCTATCTTCCCGCTGCCGCTCGACTTGCATGTGTTAGGCCTGCCGCCAGCGTTCAATCTGAGCCATGATCAAACTCTTCAATTAAAGTTTTGTTGCTTCATCCCGAAGGAATCAGCGGCTCAATGAATTCTGATTTTTTTGTTTTTCGCACTCCTTATAAAAGAAGGGCTAAAACAAACTGTACATATTGCTATGAACACTCATTGTTACATTGATTTAAATTTTTGACTGCCAACCCTAAGGTTAAGCAGTTTCGATTAACTCAACACCTGTGAGTGTCCACACAGATTTCTTGTTTTATCTTGTTAAAGAGCAACTCAATATCCGTAAGAGGACGTGAGTGCCATACTGAGCGCCGAACGCTTCCAGTTGGCTAGGGCTGCGTATTCTACGCATTTCCCGTTTCGCGTCAAGGAGTTTTTGCAAACTTTCTCAACACTCATCAATCAGTAAACTCATTCATGAACTGTCACATCAGGCTGCTTAACGCTGTCTGCCGTGTCAGTGGATGCGCATTATAGGGAGCAGGATATTTTGTGCAAGGGCTTTTTTAACAATCTGCGCCAAGCGAATGAATAACCACCAAACTGCAGAAATATACTGCAATATTGAGCAATATCGCTGTTTGGGTTGATAAGTCTGGCAGAAGAAATCACCTATTGCAGAGGTTTTAATAGATTGAATGGGCATAAACAGAAGTTGATAGCTATTTTTCGCTATATCTATCAGCAAACCTCTAAAAACGTTATGCCTAGTGTGATGCCTTACTCTTGTTTGCACCTAGCTAATGATAAGCAATGATCAAAAGCACGAGCCCTAAGGTTTATGCTCTTCTTGTTTCTCTTTCTCGAGATCTGTAACGACTTGAGTTTGTGCAGCGGCTTGGGCCGAGGGAACCGTCTCGACACTCGCCGCGACATCATCTCCTACAACGTGAGCGACTTTGAGCTTTCTCACGGTTCGAATCGTAATGATCGGGCCTGAAATCGCATATAAGTAGAAGCCGACACATAAAATCAATGCAGGTTGCACCGACACCACCACAAACACACCGACGACCAGTAAGATCACGATGAAGTTAACCTTGCCGCGCCAATCAATTTCTTTAAAGGAGTGATAGCGGAAATTGCTGACCATCAGTAAACCGGTTGCTGCCGTAACAAGGGCCGCAATCCAACTGATATTTCTTCCATCGAGACTGTATTGATTACCAAGCCAAATACTGCCAGCAATAACAGCGGCGGCAGCCGGGCTGGCGAGACCTTGAAAGTAACGCTTATCAGCGACGCCAACTTGCGTATTAAATCGAGCAAGCCTGAGTGCTGCACCTGCGCAATAGATAAATGCGGCCAGCCAACCAATTTTACCTAAGTCCGCTAATGCCCAATTGTAGGCGAGTAGTGCTGGCGCCATTCCGAAGGACACCATATCGGCCATACTGTCGTACTCAGCACCAAAATCACTTTGGGTATTAGTCAGTCTTGCCACTCGGCCGTCGAGCCCATCACAAATCATGGCAATAAAAATGGCTATCGCTGCGGCTTCAAAGTTAGCATTCATGGAAGCAATTACGGCATAAAAGCCAGAAAACAAACCCGCTGTGGTAAAAAGGTTCGGTAATAAATAGATACCTTTATTCTTTACTGTTTGATTTGAAGAATTTTGCATACACTTATTACGCTAGTTCAGTGAAGAGAAGTTAGCTTTCAAGATAACATATTTTATTATCATGTCGATGAGAGACCAGTTAGGGATGATTTCGATGTTAAAAGTGAACACGTTCAGCACTATGCTATGCCGCTGGTTTTGGCTCGGCCTTTTCATTGGCCCCGTTTCTGCGGGCGTTATCTATACTTGGGTCGACGAAAATGGGGTGACGCATTACAGCCAACAAGCCCCGCAACAAGAAAACATCAAAGCAGAAAAACTCTACAGTGAAGATTTAGAACAGGCGAAAGTGGGTTTTATCGCACCGGTAAAGAAAGCGGAAGCGACTTCTGAAACCAATGAATTAGAAAAGTCAGCTGCGCTGATTAAAGAGAAAGATGCTAAACAGGCTCAATCCATTTGTGAGAGTGCAAAACACAATTTAGATATTCTCACGACGCACACTAAGCTTATCCGCCAAACTTCCGATTCGGGTGAATCTGTCGCTATGACAGAGGAAGACCGCCAAGCCTCGATTGCCCAGCAGCAGGAAAGAATCAAACTCTTCTGTGATAAGAAGTAGCCAAATTTACTATGCCACTACATTAACGAACAATGATTAACGCTGATGCAATAGAAAAGGAGCCGAGTTAAAAACTCGGCTCCTTTCGTTTTAGTGCTTGAAGCGGTAGCGATACTGACTAAGAAAGCGCTATCTCTTATTGCAAGATAGTTTATTTCAAGCTCGTTCATTCAAGAACGCTTATTTCAGTTCGCCTATTTCAATCTATCCAACTTCAAGCTTGCGATTAACGTATCGCACTCAAACAACACACTAAGTGACTAGCTACTGGTTATTGCTCGAACACTAACTCGCCACCCGCACAGCTGACCTTGATCGGTTTACCCGGTAACAAGTCGCCACGCAGTAATTTCTGCGCCAGCGGGTTTTCGACTTCTTGCTGCAATGCCCGTTTCAACGGTCTTGCGCCATACACAGGATCGAAACCAATTTCCGCAATCAATGATAATGCGTCGTCGGTGATCTCCAATGTATAGTCCTTTTCAGCTAAACGTTGGCGTAAGGAAGCAATCTGTATCGAAGCAATACGCTTGATATTGGCAGCATCCAATGGATGGAACACCACAGATTCATCGATACGGTTTAAAAACTCGGGCCTGAAACTGTGAGTAACCACATTCATTACCGCCGCTTTCATCTCTGCATAGGTCACTTGACCAAATCCTTCTTGGATAATGTCGGAGCCTAAGTTCGAGGTCATGATGATCACTGTATTTCTAAAATCTACAGTACGACCTTGGCCATCGGTTAAGCGTCCATCATCAAGCACTTGCAGTAAGATGTTAAACACATCGGGATGCGCTTTCTCGACTTCGTCGAGCAATATCACCGAATACGGTTTACGACGAACGGCTTCCGTTAAGTAACCGCCCTCTTCATAACCCACGTATCCAGGAGGTGCACCCACTAAACGCGATACTGAGTGTTTCTCCATAAACTCAGACATATCAATGCGCACTAAGGCCGATTCGGTATCGAATAAGAACCTCGCCAGTGATTTACACAGCTCAGTTTTACCCACACCCGTTGGGCCTAAAAACAGGAACGAGCCAATCGGGCGATTTGGATCCGCCAGACCCGCGCGGCTACGACGAATCGCATTCGCGACCGCATCGACGGCTTCGTTTTGGCCTATCACCCGCTCGTGCAGCGCCACTTCCATTTGCAGTAATTTTTCGCGCTCGCCTTCAAGCATTTTCGATACGGGTATTCCCGTCGCTTTCGACAAGACTTCGGCGATTTCGAACTCAGTGACCTTGTTACGCAATAACGTCATGTCCTGCATTTCGGCTTGCGATGCCAAATCGAGCTGTTTTTCAAGCTCAGGAATACGACCGTATTGCAACTCAGACATCCGAGTTAAATCACCCGCACGACGCGCCACTTCTAAGTCCATTCGAGCCTGTTCGAGATCGGCTTTAATATGCTGAGTTCCCGCTAATGCGGCTTTTTCAGTACGCCAGATTTCGTTCAACTCTGAAGCTTTAGCTTCAACGTCACGTAATTCCTCTTGCAGATGGTCAAGCCTGCGACGACTCGCCTCATCATTTTCTTTGGCTAACGCTTGCTCCTCCAGTTTGAGCTGGATAGCACGTCGTTCAAGCCGGTCGAGTGACTCAGGTTTTGAGTCCATCTGCATGCGGATACTCGATGCCGCTTCGTCGATCAAATCGATCGCTTTATCGGGCAACTTACGGTCCGACACATAACGGTGCGACATAGTCGCCGCCGCCACAATCGCCGGATCGGTAATTTCCACATGGTGATGCAGCTCGTAACGTTCTTTCAGGCCACGCAAAATGGCGATGGTGTCTTCAACGCTTGGCTCATCCACCAGCACTTTTTGGAAACGACGTTCAAGCGCCGCATCTTTTTCAATGTACTGACGATACTCATCAAGTGTGGTCGCACCCACGCAGTGTAAGTCACCACGCGCTAACGCAGGTTTGAGCATGTTACCTGCATCCATTGCGCCTTCACCTTTACCGGCGCCGACCATAGTATGCAGCTCGTCGATGAAGAGGATCACTTGACCTTCTTCCTGCGCCAACTCATTCAATACCGCTTTTAAGCGTTCTTCGAACTCACCGCGATATTTAGCGCCAGCAATCAATGAGCCCATGTCGAGGGATAAGACGCGCTTATTTTTAATCCCCTCGGGGACTTCACCATTAACGATACGCTGGGCAAGTCCTTCAACAATTGCAGTTTTACCCACACCCGGTTCACCGATAAGGACGGGGTTGTTTTTACTGCGACGTTGTAATACTTGGATCGTGCGGCGAATTTCATCGTCACGGCCGATCACAGGATCTAACTTGCCTTGTTCGGCTCGCTCGGTCAGATCGATAGTAAATTTCTTCAACGCTTGGCGTTGATCTTCAGCGTTCGGATCATCCACTTTTTGGCCACCGCGCATTTGTTCAATGGTTTGCTCCATCAACTCTTTGGTCGCGCCGGCTTTTTTCAACGCTTGCGCGAGGGCATCGCCCCCTTCTAACGCAGCTAATACAAATAACTCGCTAGAGATATATTTGTCTTTACGCTTTTGCGCCAATTTATCGCACAGATTTAATAAACGTATTAAACCTTGGGATAATTGCACATCGCCGCCGGTACCTTCGACTTGAGGTAAGCGTTCCAGCTCTTGACTCAAAAGCGAGCGCAGCGCACTCACGCGAATGCCAGCTTGGGTCAATAAGGGATGGATTGAACCTGAATCTTGGTTCAACAATGCCATCATCAAATGCAGCGGTTCAATAAACTGATGATCACGCCCGAGTGCGAGAGACTGGGCATCTGAGATGGCAAGCTGAAATTTATTGGTCATACGATCGAGTCGCATACAGCCTCCTAAAACTCACATAGTAGAGATATGCCAATCCACAAGATATCTTGCCAATTTAGTGGCGTTAAATCAGTACCGCTAATGAAGAGATCTTAATAGGATTGGTATTACATTTCGTTAGTTAAAAGATGGGGGCTATTTAGCCAAATTCAAGCGGATAACACGGAAATAAATATAAATTGTAGGGGAATTAACTTAAGACTTAAGCCAGATCAACGATGCCATGCGCCCCGTCACCTTATCGCGACGATAAGAGAAGTAATCAGTGTCACTGACAGTGCAGATATCGGCGCTATAAATATGCTTGATGCCGAGTAAACTCAAGCGTAATTTAGCCAAGCCAATAATATCGGCCAGATACTTGTCACCACTGGGAATAAAACACGCAGCCGCCTGTAGATGTAAGCCACAGAATGCGTGCTTCACTTCGACGCCCACTTCAAATTTTTGCGGACCAATGGCCGGGCCGAGGTAGGCAATCAACTCATCCATAGGAGAACTAAACTGCGCCGCGGTGGCCTCAATCACGCCATCACATAAACCGCGCCAACCGGCATGGGCCGCTGCCACTTCCGTTCCCGCTTGATTACACAGCAATACAGGTAAACAATCGGCGGTCATTACAGCGCAAACTTGGCTCGCAGTTCGGCTATAACTGGCATCGGCAATCGGCGTATCCGCTGCCTGAGCTAAGCTCAGCATATCTAAATTGAGCACATGGGTACCATGGACTTGCTCAAGCCAGACAGGAGCGGCAGTTAACGCTAATTGTTTGCAGAGTAATTCACGATTAGCCATCACCTGCTGTTCAGCATCATCGACATGCAGTCCAAGATTCAAACTGTCATAGGGATGCAAGCTCACACCGCCATGACGATTTGTCATAGCGATGCCAACATTAGCAGGAACAGGCCAATCGTGATCAAACACTTAGAGATACTCGATCGGATGCTCTACCGTGTCTTGACGCAGTGCTTTAGTCAAAATCACCATGTCTTCAGGAATTGGCGCTTGCCAGCTCATGATTTCACAACTCACTGGGTGAGCTAATTCTAGACGAACTGCGTGCAGCGCTTGGCGCTTGAAGTTTTTCAGGATATCGAAAAACTCTGGGCTCGCCGCTTTAGGCGGTTTTGGACGACCACCATACACAGGATCGCCCACTAACACGTGGCCTATGTATTCCATGTGCACACGAATCTGGTGAGTACGGCCAGATTCTAGACGTAATCTCAAACGCGTGTGGTTACGGAATTTTTCCGCGACACGGTAATGCGTCACCGCAGGTTTACCTGAGTGCAGCACGGCCATGTGAGTACGTTTAGTAAGATGGCGACCAATCGGCTCATCCACAGTACCGCCACCAGTCATAGTTCCCATAACAATCGCTTCGTATTCACGAGTGATTTCACGGGCCTGCAAAGCGGCAACTAAATGCGTTTGCGCTTCAACGGTTTTGGCAACGACCATCAAACCTGTTGTATCTTTGTCCAGACGATGCACAATACCCGCACGTGGCACATGCTCAATATCAGGACAATGGTGCAATAGTGCATTCATCAAAGTGCCATCGGCATTGCCAGCACCAGGGTGAACCACCAATCCAGCTTGCTTGTTGATCACGATAATGTCGTCATCTTCATAGACGATATCCAGATCAATGGCCTGCGCCGCGGCATGGACTTCTTCTTCGAGAGTGGCGTCTATGAGTATCTGTTGCAGCTCATAAACTTTCTCGCGGGGCTTATTAACGACAACGCCGTCAACATGAACTGCATCAGATAGGATCCATTCCTTGATGCGCGTGCGCGAGTAATCTGGGAACAACTCTGCTAGGGCCTGATCTAATCTCAGTCCAGTTTGTGTTGCCGAAATCTCGCTTTTTAGATTAATCTCTTGTGTCATAGGAACCGTATCCCCATTTAGGGGTCAAAAAATGTGTGCTATCTGTTACAATCGGATGTTTTCTATTTTATAGTGAAATGGAAAAATTCTTAACTACAACTTAAAAAGAATTGAATTCAAGTATGTATAAATTTTCCAAAGGCGTTACCTTAGTCCTATTTTCACTAGCGTTATCAGCCTGTAGCAGCAGCCCTGATGATAACGATATTGCCGCCAAAACGTCACCTGATGTGCTTTACACTCAGGCAAGAACCTCTATGGAACTTGGCAATTACTCTAAAGCTGTCCGTTCTTTGGAGGCGTTAGACTCACGCTTCCCCTTCGGACCTCACAAAACTCAAGTCCAGTTAGACCTGATTTATGCTTACTACAAAATGGACGATGTCGCTTCGGGGATTGCGAACATAGACAGATTTATCCGTCTTAATCCTACCCACCCTGATATTGACTATGTGTTCTATATGCGCGGTTTAGTGAACATGCAAGCCGACAACTATTTGTTCCACGATATGCTAAATATCGACCGAACCGATCGTGACCCTAAAAATGCTCAAGATGCTTTCAAAGATTTTGATCGTCTTATCAAAACTTACCCTAACAGCAAATATGCCGCCGATGCGCAAAAACGCATGTTAGCGTTGAAGAATCGCTTAGCAAGATATTCAATCCAAGTTGCCGAATATTATCTCAAGATGAATGCATGGAGCGCCGCAGCAATCCGAGCACAATCTGTAATGGAAACATATCCTGGCACCCCTTCAAATGAACGGGCATTAGAGATAATGATAGAAGCTTATGGCGAATTAGGTCAGAGCAAGCTGAAGCAAAACGTGCTCATGGTAATGCAAGCTAACTATCCAAACAATGAAATCTTATCAAACTAGCCGAGAATGCCCCTTTAATAGGGGCATTTTTTTGCTTTGTTACCCAAGTTAACCCATCACTGGATATTGCTAAGTCCCCAGCGTGGATAGTGGTTTGACTATTTTTAGCTCGCCACTTGCAGCGTAAATGACACTTTCGTGTAAATCTTATCCAACCGAGTCACTTTTTACGTTATTTAGTAAAAATCTATTGACTCAAAACCCGAAAAGCCTTTAAATTGCGCCCGTCGCCCGAATAGCTCAGTCGGTAGAGCAGAGGATTGAAAATCCTCGTGTCCCTGGTTCGATTCCGGGTTCGGGCACCATCTTTAAATTGGTTGCTACAGCGACTAATGTTAGAGAACTGCAATAGGTACAGTGCAGGTGTGGTGGAATTGGTAGACACGCCAGCTTCAGGTGCTGGTGCTCGCAAGGGCGTGGAGGTTCAAGTCCTCTCACCTGTACCAAATTGCAGTTCAACGAATGAAACGAAGCATTAAGATTGTTTCTTCGGTTTTGAGATTACTCATTCGATGAAATTTCGGATAGCCATGCAGATGTGGTGGAATTGGTAGACACGCCAGCTTCAGGTGCTGGTGCTCGCAAGGGCGTGGAGGTTCAAGTCCTCTCATCTGTACCAACATTTAAACCTCGCTTAGCGAGGTTTTTTTGTATCTGAAACAAAATAAATCCTCTGTTACTCTCCCCTCTTTCCGCTGATTTGCTATACCTAATGTTACAGACTCATCATAGGGATAGCTCGAGCTCTGCCTAAAGGACTCTTTAGTTCACTGAGGCTATCCCATATGAACGGTCTACAAATAAAACAAAAAATGTTTATCGGTATTTTGGTCCCCCTTGCAATGTTACTGACGATTGGTTTTCTCGCCATTAATATGATGGGCAACATTGAGTCGGGTGTTGAACGCATCTATAACGACAGAGTGGTGCCGCTGGATGATTTAAAAGTGATTGCCGATAAGTATGCGGTCGATGTTATCGATGCGGTCAATAAGGCGAACGCGGGTGGTTTCACCGCCTCGCAAGCGGCTGAAGCGCTAGACAGTGCCAAATCGACTATTACTCAACATTGGCAAAAATACCTATCTACCGAGCTTACCTCAGAAGAATCCCGACTCGTAAAACAAGCCGAAGTGCTGTTCTCCCCCGCGAATCAACAGATTGATACCCTGATCTCGCGCTTAAGAGGATTAAACGGTGATGTTTCAAGCCAACTCTCAGCCAATATCCTGCCGCTGTACCAAGCAATTGATCCTATCAGTAACCAAATATCTGAACTGATTGCACTGCAAATCCGCGTGGCGGGCGAAGAAAAAGATCGTGTAAATGCCATTTACCAATCATCAATCACTATTTTTGTGGCATTAGCCTGTGCCGCCATGATCATCAGTATTGTGATTGGACTCTGGGTCAATCGCAGCGTGATGAATCCCATTAATGACATCCTCGGTAAATTGAAGATGATCCATCAAGACTCAGATCTCACCGTCAGATTCACCACCTTTAATCACGATGAGTTAGGACAAATATCCACGAGCCTCACCCAAGTAATTGAACACTTGCGGGGCATTCTTCATTCCATTGCCGAGGCGGCAACTACGGTCAACAGTTCGGCAAATGAGTTAAGTAGCTTCACCCAAGCCACCAATAAACGGATGCAACAGCAACAAGCCGAAACGGAGCAGACTGCAACGGCCATGAATGAGATGACGGCCACCGTTGCCGAAGTCGCCCAAAGCGCATCTGCCGCAGCGGATTCAGCCAAAGATGCCGATACCTATGCCGCCAACGGCAATAATATTGTGCTGCAATCGATTAGCAGTATGTCGCAGCTTTCTGATCAAATTCAAAAAACGGCGCAGGTCATTGGATTTTTATCTAATGAAAGCCAAAATATCGGCCGCGTACTCGATGTGATTAAGAGCATTGCCGAACAAACTAATCTACTCGCACTCAATGCCGCCATTGAAGCCGCACGGGCGGGAGAGCAAGGTCGCGGTTTTGCGGTCGTGGCCGATGAAGTGCGAACTCTAGCGCAACGCACTCAAAAATCGACTCAAGAAATTGAGGCCATGATTGCTACCCTACAACAAGGAGTTAAAGAAGCCGTCAGCGCCATGGAAATCGGTATCAATCAAGTAGATGATGCCAACGATAAAGCCAATCAGGCGGGTCAAGCGCTGAAAGAAATTGTCACCTCAGTAGACAGCATCACCGAGCTGAATACCCACATTGCGACCGCAGCTGAAGAGCAAAGTAGCGTTGCTGAGAGTATTAATCGCAGCATTATTGCCATCAGCGATATCGCAGAGCATTCCACAGCTTCGGCGGCGGAATTAAGTGAATCTGTGATTAATTTGACTAAGCTCGCCAGCAGCATGCGCAATCAAGTGAGCGCATTTAAGCTTTAATTTAACTCAATCAACCACCAAACGACTGCAACCATTTTTGCTGTTGCAGTCAAACTCCCCTCTATTTACATCATCAGTAACCCATTGAAATAGAATATCTGTTTCATTATTTCTCGATTTAATTTCTCCTTCAATTGAACACTTCAAATGATCTCAGCCTCGTTATCGATAGCACAGATAGCGATAATCTCTATTGATCTAAATCAAATAGATCTTTAAAATCATAAAACATTCATAATATTTACACGTTAAGGATTTTCTATGTTGGACAGCCGTACTATCCAAGTTATCAAGAGCACCATTCCCTTACTCGAATCAGCAGGCCCTGCGCTGACGACCCATTTTTATCAACGCATGTTCAAACATAATCCTGAACTAAAAGATGTATTTAATTTGGCGCACCAACATTCTGGTGGTCAGCCTGTAGCCCTGTTCAATGCCGTCGCAGCCTATGCGAAGAATATCGAAAACTTAGCGGTACTGAGTTCAACGGTCGAACGCATTGCCCAAAAACATACGGGGTTTTTGATCAAACCTGAGCAATATGCGATCGTCGGCGGCCATTTATTGGCAACGCTTAAAGAATTAGGGGGCGATGCGGTAACAGAAGAAGTGTTAGAAGCTTGGGCACAGGCCTATGGATTTTTAGCCAACATTTTTATTCAGCGAGAAGCACAGATTTATCAAGCGCATGCAGAACAAGATGGTGGCTGGTTGGGTGAGCGTCAGTTTATTATTAGTGCGAAAAATACCGAGTCAGCAGTCATCACCTCCTTCATATTGACGCCCGCAGATGGCAAGCCAGTTAAAGATTTTATTCCCGGTCAGTATTTAAGTTTGAAGCTAACACACCCGAATTTGGCATATGAAGAAATCCGCCAATATTCCTTATCCGATGCGCCTAATGGCACCAGCTACCGCATCAGTGTGAAACGCGAACTCGGCGGCCAAGTGTCGAACCTGCTGCATGATGCGATACACGTCGGCGACAAAATCGCGGTAATGCCACCCGCGGGAGACTTTACCCTAGAAGTCGCAGCGGACACGCCGGTAGTACTTATTTCAGCTGGTGTAGGCCAAACACCGATGAAAAGTATGCTCAATCAATTACTCAAGCTGCAACATCCAAGTACTATCACTTGGCTGCATGCCTGTGAGCAAGGCGCCGTACACGGGTTTAAACAGGCGATTCACACCAAGCGCCAACAACATCATAATCTGACGAGTCATGTTTGGTATCGTGAGCCAGCCCCAACCGATACGTTAGGTGAAGATTATGATTTCGAAGGGCAAATGGAGTTAAGTAAAGTCGCCGAGTTGCTGCTTCCACACGCACGTTATTATTTCTGCGGCCCCCTTGGATTCATGTCAGCCATCAAGCAACAACTACTCGCTCTGGGTGTCGCGGCAGAAAACATGCACTATGAAGTGTTCGGCCCCCACGCCGATCTTTAATGGCATGGCACGGACTTGAGGGCATTCACGCTCAGGTCCGTTTGACTGCTTAGCTTTTGCACTTAGCTTTTGTACTTAGCTTTTATGCTTAGCTTTCATTGTTAGCATGGCAAACAATAACGATAAGAACGATGAATGCTTGATGTGCTTTTCTGTTCATCATTTTTAACGGATAGAGGCCACTTCAGCAGCAGTGAGTGCGCGACTTTCACCCGGAGCGAGTTTTTCATCGAGCACAATATCGCCTATCGACAATCGATGCAGGCCAACAACCGGATTGCGGAATCGACCAAACATCCGCTTGATTTGATGATACTTACCTTCATGTAACGTCACTTCAGCCACGTTATCAGCGAGGATAACCAGTTTAGCGGGTTGGGTTGTAATATCTTCAAAGCCAAAATACATCCCTTCGGCAAATGCAGCGATGTATTCTTCGGTTATAGGATTAGCCAAGGTAACCCGATACACTTTGTCGACCTTGTGTGTGGGTGACATCAGCGCATCAGACCAGCGGCTGTCATTGGTCAATAACAACAAACCCGAAGAGTTTAAATCTAATCTGCCGGCGATATGCAACTCATCACGGGCTTTGCAATCAAGCAAATCAATCACTGTTTTATGCTGAGTGTCTTTGGTAGCACTCACCACTCCAATCGGCTTGTGGAGCATCACATAGACGGGCACATTAGCCTGCAGTATTTGCTCATCGAGTTGGATGTGGGAAAACTCATCCACTTGCCTATCCATATCTTTCACTATCAATCCATCGACGCACACTCGGCCCGATAATAGCAGTTCACGCACCGCTTTACGGTGAGTGTGTAACTGGGTACAAAGATAACGATCGAGTCGGCCGCGCTTAGATTGCATAACACCACAAATGACGAAATATGAATGGGATAGCTATTCTAGCAGGATGCAAGTTCGGCTCATAGCAAGCCAATGCTGCGAATCTTCACAAAGGCAATTCAGGGCTAAATTGGATCGGACGAGGTAAAATTTGTTAAGCTAGGCGCTCAATTCATCTTACTGTGAGTGGTTACCGCATCAAAAACTTATCCGCAAGTCCCGTTTTAATACATTCAAACCTGCTATTTTTAGCCTTGCTTTTAGTGACGCTTGCGAGCTCTTTTTTCGCCCAAGCGAGCGAGACAGTTAATCACCCAGAAGCGGCTCGCACTTCTGCTATCCATGATAAACCGCTGATCGAGCGTTACGTCCTCGATGAACTTAAATCCCTTAGACACGATCAACAGGATCTCGAGCGTCGCCTCACCATAGACATCACCGACCGGGAACTCGCCGTTGCCGATAAGTCGATGAATTACGCCAATGTCACTGTGACTTACTTCTTCTACATCATCGCGGGTGTCGCCTCGTTAGTCGCCTTTATCGGCTGGCAATCCCTGCGGGAAATCAAAACGCACACCGCCAAACTGGCTGCTAACCAGCTGCAAAGTATTGCCGAACAATACGAAGAAAAGTTCAAAGTACTTGAGCAAGAACTCAAGCGTAAGAGCCGTACTATCACGGACAATAATCGCGAGATTGAGATTATCAATGAAATCCATAACCTCTGGCTACGGGCGCAAAGTGCGCAAACGCCAGAGCAAAAGATTGAAGTCTATGATGAGATCCTCACGATTCGACCTGGGGATTTAGAAGCGCTGACCTACAAGGCCGACGCCGCAATGGAAATGCGCGAATTTAACTGGGCACAAAGCCTGTGTAATCGCGTTCTGGAAGTTGATCCAACAAACGCTCACGCTTTTTATCAAAGAGCCTGCGCCTTTGCGTGTTTAGGGGTTGAAGATAGAGCGATTTCTGATTTAGAGCGCGCCATTCATAACAGTGCATCCTTCAAGGAACTGGCCTTAGATGAGGCGGATTTCTCACAACTTAAAGGACATGCTCGTTTCGAAACGTTATTGGCCTATCACGAACCTGAAAAGCTCTAAGCTACTAAGTTCTAAGCTGCGCACTAACGCTTGATATATAGCGTTGGCGCTCAGTGGCGTTTTATCCTAAAGATAAAGCGCCATAATTGAGCGGCTTAAGTCCCACTAGTGATGAATAGCCTCAATCTTATATGCACAGCGGCGTGCACCTTCGATGATATGTTCTTCGCGACTCACCACCGCGATATCGGCGAATAATTGCTGGAAAAGTTGTAACTCTGAGCGGCAAAAGTTTAAACACTTAGTCGCTGCGGCGCAGATAGGACAATGATTTTCGAGTAGAAAATACACTCCATCGATGTGTTCCATCGTTGCCATATAACCTTCATTCGAGCGTAACTTCGCAAGGATGTCCAAACGTGTCGGAATATCTGTCGCCCCTTCCATAGCGGCACGATATTGGACTAACGCACTTTGCTCCCTGTAATCGATAAGCTTATCTAAGCCTTGGTCGCCAAAGATCATTTTCACCGAATCAATTAGCTGTACCGTCAATTCCTCATGGCGATCGGCAAAATGACTGCGGCTCTGTTCCGTCAATCTCCAGTAACGCGTTGGGCGACCACGACCTTCAACTCTATCTTCGATGTCCACATCGCCTGCGTCTTCCAAAGCTTGAAGATGTTGACGTACGCCCATAGTCGTTAACGCCAATTCCTCCGCTAAGGTTTTAGCGGTAAGTGGGCCATGTAACTTGAGCAATTGAATAATCTTATCAGTGGTTTTCATCTGAACTCTCCGATGGTAGCCAGCGCATTATCTCCGATCCAGTACCGCTTTAATAGATTAAATAAACTTTTTTATTTACTTTATCCTTTACAAGATTAAATAAAGTAATTACCTTATAAATAATTTATAAACAAATAGGTTTACTTAATGAAGTTACTCATCATCAGCACCAGCCAAAGACCCGACTCCCAAAGTGCTAAAGTCGGTCGCTACATTGCCGAAAGCAGTTTCTCATCTCCCCATGCTATGGGTTACACCAGCATACATCACTTAGAGTTATGCCAATTTAACCTGCCATTTTGGGATGGAGAGGAAGACAACAAGGGGGAGCACTGGCCCGAAATAGAACAAAGCGTCGATGAAGCCGATGCGCTGGTGCTTATCACCCCAGAATGGGGCGGCATGGCATCGCCACTACTGAAGAACTTTTTATTGATGTGTACTCGCGAAGAAACCGCCCATAAACCGGCACTGTTAATTTCTGTTTCAAGCGGAATTGGCGGTACTTATCCCATCGTTGAAGTGAAGATGAATGCACTCAAAAACAATAAATTAGTGCCCATTCCCGATCACTTGATCATCCGCAATGTTAGCAATGTACTCAATGCCGTTCCCGAAGGTGCTCGAGATATCGCACTCAGGGAAAGAGTACAGTACAGCTTGTATATGCTGCATCAATACGCCCAAGCATTAGCGCCCATTCGTCAACAACATGCCGGACAAGCGTACCCAAAGCAGCAGGAATACTGTTACGGTATGTAAGCGGCTTGAGATTTTAACCACCAGCAACAGACTAAAATCATTACAAGGAACGCATTATGATTCATTTAGAGCATATCAACTTAGTCGTAGACGACATCCCCGCAGCACTGCGCTTTTATCAAGCGGCTTTTCCCCACTGGCGTGTTCGTGGTGGCGATAAAGGCACTTGGTACGGCAAACCTCGCAATTGGATTCATTTTGGCGATGATTATCAATACATTGCTTTTAGTGACAATGGTGAGGGAGAAAACCGAGATTTAACGGGTCATCAAATTGGACTGGCACATTTTGCCTTTGTCACCGACAACTTAGATGCTGTGATAGCAAGATTGACCCAAGCAGGCTTCCCGATTGCCAAAGATGGCATGGAAGATCCCTATCGGCGTAATATTTACTTCTTTGACGCCCATGGTTTTGAAGTGGAATTTGTCGAATATTTAACTGATATTCCAGCAGAGCGAAATCGCTATTAGCGTAAGTCGTTATTAAATAAAGTGGCCAACTGCAGCCGCGAACCGTGCAAATTGGACTGAGTGTTAGTTGCTAGATGCTAGATGCTAGATGCTAGATGCTAAGCATCTATTCACTTCGCTCTGATTGCTGCTGTGCCGCTATGGCGGAATCTTTATGGGCATAAAAGTGGAGTCTGAACTGGGTATCTTCAGTCAGTAGCTCCACTTTGTGCCAATACTCGGGATGAGAAATGGCCGTTTCACCGGCGCGAATGATGATCTCTTTATCTAACTCGCCTCTGCTGCCCGTAAAGCCATAGAACTTTAAGCTACCCGTTAGCACTTGGAGCTGCCCATACACGCCAGCCTTAGTATTGTGCATGTGTAACAACATTTTAGGGACGTTGTCACGGCTGAAAACCGGCGTTGATTTGTAATTAACAAAATCTTTAGGGACTAAGGCCATTATGCTTTCGCACTCCTTGAGGAACTCATGGGATCGAATAACGCTGACGACAAGACTAATATAGCCGTTGCAGCATTTCTGTCCAACTCCCAGTATCGAGGATATCCTTCCAACATTGGCATAGGACGCGACGCCGCACTTACCCATACTCACGCGAGCGATCTTAGCGCTTTATACGTAGCGACTTAATACACGAGCAACTTTATGCATTAGTGGCTTTATGAATTAGTGACTTTAGTTACTTTTATCACTGTAATCGCTACACTAGCCCGCATTAAGCTGCACCTAAAGTAGATGACATTATGCCGACGCCCTATTCTTACTCAACGACCTATATTTTAGATAAAGCCCATTTCGATGAGTGCTATACCCAATCTGTCGTGCCTGATCCCACGCTCAAACCTTACTACAAAGCCATAGGGTTGGGCCTGATAGGTATCGCGCTGATCTTCGCCGACATTAGCCTGTATTTAGCTTACTTCTTCGTTGGACTCGGCGTTATCGAGGCGCTCAATGTGAAGTATCACAAGGCATGGTGGTTGATGCGTCAAATGATGAGTAAAGCGGCCAGCAATGAGGTCACGCTCACCATTGATGAGCAAGGGATCCACACTCAATCTATGTCAGTGACCAGCCAAATTTTATGGACCGACATTTACCGGATTAAAGAAACTGAAAAAGGTTTCTTGATCACCCACAAGGCAGGCACGAGTTATGTATCCTCGCGTAGCTTAGATGAGGCGGCTGCGGCCTATATTAAAACTAAAATCTAGTCCCGCTAAAAAACACCCATAAAAAAGGCTGATCTGCATCAGCCTTTTTCACTACTATCCATCGCTGAATCGTTACTTTTTCAATTCACCAACCGGTAAAATCGTGCGGCCATACTCATTATTGAGCACCTGCGCCATCGCAAAATAAATCGCACTCGCACCACAGATGATCCCTTCAAAGCCAGCAATAGTGCCAATCAAGGCGCTGCCCGTGAAATCACGCGCCGCTAATAGGAAAAATAAGACAGTCAAAGAAGCAAACACAAATTGCTTAGCTCGTGGATAACGTAAAGAACCCACAAACATAAATGCGGTGAATATGCCCCAAAGCGTTAAATACCAGCCCATAAAATACGTTGGACTCGCCGCAATGCCCGCATTAGGCATTAGGATTAATCCCACTAATGTTAACCAAAACAACCCGTAAGAGGTAAATGCCGTCGTACCGAAAGTATCGCCGCGCATAAAACACATAATACCCACAATCACTTGACCAATGCCGCCGTAAAAAATCCCCATGGCTAAGATCATAGAATCAATAGGGAAATATCCCGCGTTATGAATGTTTAACAAAATCGTTGTCATACCAAAGCCCATTAAACCTAATGGCGCTGGATTAGCCAGTTTTGTAGACACAGAGTTCCCCTAGAGAAAAATCAATAATTCAATAAAAATCAACGGCATTAACCGTCAACCTTATGTTCTCGCACCTGCGAGAGCCGCGCATTCTAGAGGATAGCTACAACCTTGGCAACGAAATCATTAAAAATGAATAAATAGCAATAAATACAAAATAAAAACATACACTTAAAATTAAACATACTGAAAATAAACCAAGTCCTAATTTTGATTAAAAATTAATTCTTTTCAATTCAATATTCTAGGAAGAAAGCCGACTACAACCTGCGTCATATCGCATTTTATGCGACTTTTTATAACTGCCGCATAGTTTAGTATTAAGCGTCCTTAAAACCTTAATCAAAATTAGGGCTAAAATAGCAATAATACTGCACTTAATCGCAAATCAGTGGTTAAGGTGATGTAAGTGGCACTTTTGAAAAAACCAACTCTGTGATGCCAGATTTAGCCTATTTTAGCCTACGAAGCTAATGCAGGAGTTAAGCACGACTCACTCTGCACATAACCTTTGCACAAAGCCGTTTGCGCTGAAGCCAAACTCAACAGGTTCATCTGTTGGGATAATGACTAAAGCTAAGTCTATTGAACAGCACTTAAGCATCAGATTTACTTGAAGCGAATCAAAGGAAAACAAGCTAAAAAACCTTAACCCAAAAAGGTAAAAATTATTTATATCTAAAACAGAATAGCAGTGATAAATTGCTGATGTTGGCGCAGTGGTATTAAGAGAATGCTTCTTAATCTGTGGTTAACAATACATAACTAAAGGAAATAAAATGAATAAGTTATCAGCTGTTTTCACCCTATTGGCATTAGTTAGCTTCACGACCTTTGCTGACGACTCCTCTTTACCGCCTGCACCAGCAGCCGATATCGCTCAGCTGAAAGAAGTGTGCCAGCAGATGGCCTCTGAAGATCAAGTCGAAAATGCAGAGCTAAAACAATATGTGCTTGATTGTGTAAACGATCAACTGACAGAAATGGGCTACAAGTCGGTTACTGAGGTTAATTAATCTTCATTCTAATCTCTGTGTTATTACTGCAACATCTACCGCAACATCGCGTTATTCAGCTTCATTAAATGCCGTTCACAACCGCGAATGGCATTATTCTTTTCAAGAAAAAAGCTATATTGCTCACAATTAACATCATTTCCGTTACAGACGAAACGTATCGAATACAAAATTTAACATCCACAATTAACCGTATGAAAGCCACCAAAATAGGCTTTTAGCATGACTATCAAGGTATTGTGCGATCTACAAATTTACTATTTAATTGATAGCTGTATCATTTTGCATCCCTGCGAATGAAACCACTGTTGAATTGGGCATAAAATGCTAATCTATTTTCCTGTATTATTAACCTCAGCCCTTAATCGTTAAATCATGTATCGCATCCTTTTTGTCCTCATTACAAGTTTAAGTATTTTGCCTTCTGTCGGAATGGCGAAAGAAATCTGCGCATCAGAAAATCAATGCATTGAGATGAACAACTGGGATCTCGGTGTCGCCATTGGCTGGGGACAAAAAAGCAATCCACTCAAGGATTTTGACGATATTCCACTGTTCTTTATCCCTACAGTGGCCTATTACGGCGAACACTGGTTCTTCGATAATGGTAATTTAGGCTACACCTTAGCCGAGCAAGAAAGCTTCACGTTCAATCTCGTCACCAGTTATAGCTTAGATAGAGCCTATTTCTATCGCTGGGACCCATCGAATATCTTTTTGAACCGCGGCACACAAGTCGAAGCCAAAGCCATAAATAACATGTCTTTGTCGACAGAACCCGAACGTGAATTTAATTCTTTAGAGACGCGGAACTTCACCCTACTTGGCGGTGCCGAAGCATTCATCTATACCCGACTCGGCATTATTCGATTGGCGTACACCCATGATATGTTTAATGTTCATCAAGGTTCAGAAGCACAAATAAAATGGACCTATGGCTGGGATTATGATCGTTTCATTTTTGAATTCGCACTGGTGTTTGATTGGAAGAGCCAAGCAGTGGTCGATTATTATTATGGCGTTAGACCGAGTGAAAACGCCTATTGGAGTGAACAATATCAAGCAAAATCAGGCTGGGATAAAGGTGCGGAAATGACGGCTCGTTATATATTAACTGACAATTGGGATCTACTGTTGGCAGTTCGTTACACTCTAATTGCCGATGAGATTGCCGCCAGTCCCTTGTTAGACCAAGACTATAGCAGCACCTACTTTATCGGCGCAGCCTATAGGTTCTAACGTTAGTGACGCTGCCTCAGTTAAGCTTGCTTTGCTTTCTTGGTCTAAGCCTCGGCTTGATGGGCCCAAGTTCTGCACAAGCTAAAACTCGCGACGCGGCTCTTAAACTCACACCCGAAATTTGTATTACCAGTTCAGAAACTCAGGCCTGCGACGTTTATATTGAACTGCAGTGGGAGCTCGCCAAAGATGAGCTTATCTGTATTTTGTCCGACAATGCCGCCTATCCAAAATGGTGCAGTGATTCAGTTTCAACCCATACGTTAAGCATGAAAATCCACACTATGACGGATATTCAATTTGTCATGGTGAGTAAAGACAGTAACCAAACTTTGGCTGGTGCCAAACTTAAAATCACTTCTGCATCACAACCTCAGGTTCGCAGACGTTACCGCAACCCTTGGAGTTTATTTTAATGACAAGCCCACAATCGAACCACAGAGTATTATTGGTTGAAGACGACGTTCGCCTAGCAAACTTGATTGTAGATTACCTAAAATCCCATGGTATGCATGTTGAAGTTGAACGCCGTGGCGACACAGTATTAACGCGATTAATCAATTACAAGCCAGATATCATACTGTTAGACATTATGCTGCCGGGCATGGATGGCCTCACCCTGTGTGAGAAACTGCCCGACTATTTTGCAGGCCCAATCCTGCTAATGAGCGCACTTGGCTCAAGCGAAGATCAAATCAAAGGCTTAGAACTCGGTGCCGATGACTATGTGGTCAAGCCTGTCGATCCAGCACTGTTAGTCGCGCGGATCAACAACTTACTTCGTCGTCAAAATCAGCCACCTCAGGCAGAATCCCACTGCTTGACCTTTGGTAAACTGAGTATAGACCCGCATACCCACGCGATTCGCCTCAATGAAACTGAAATCGATCTCACCAGCCACGAATTCGAGTTGCTGTGGTTACTGGCCTCACAAGCTGGCCAAGTACTCAGCCGTCAGTATATTTATCAGCTGTTACTCAATATTGATTTCGATGGTAAAGATCGAAAAATTGACGTGCGTATCTCTAGATTACGTAAAAAACTCAACGATAATATCGAGACACCTTTCAGAATTAAAACCGTTTGGGGACAAGGTTATCTCTTTGCTCCTGAAGCCTGGAATAACTAAGCACAGATACAGTGAAACGTCTCTTTATCAGTTTATATCTGCTACTCAGTCTCAGCGTGCTTGGGATTGGCTGGACACTCGACAGCCTGTGGCAGAAAAATGTGGATGACAATAACGCCCTCGATGCGCCATTAGTGGCCTTGGCGCAATTGTTAGCGGAACTGCCTCCCGATACCCGCCAAAGTTATCTGGAGGCGATCCCAGCTAATCCTGTGATGCCGTTGCAATTGCTCAGTGCCGATCAAGTCGCGCTGGCTGACAATCAAGCCCTCAGTACCAGAACTGTGTTCACCACCACGACTAATGACGATAACCTGCTGCAATTTATCCGAGTCGGCGATCAAGTCTTAATGGCGGGGCCGCTGGACATCGATCCTAGAGCCAACCTTCGCAGCCTGTTCACCCTGTTCTTCTATTTGTCACTTGCGTTAGTAGCGTTGATTTGGGTAGGCCCGCTTTCTCGGGATTTGAGCATACTGCGTAAAGCTACCAAAGAGTTTGGCGAAGCTAAATGGAACACGCGGATTACCCTGTCAAATCGCTCTCAGGTTAAACCCTTAGCCAATACCTTTAACGAAATGGCGCGACATATCAGCGCCTTGATTGAGAACCAGAAACACCTGTCTAATGCGGTCTCCCATGAGATCCGCACGCCGCTGGCAAGACTCAAATTCGCCCTTGCACTCATGCCCATGTATTGTCAGCCCGATTCGGACGAACAAAAGCGCCAAGACTTTCTCGACGAGATGCAGCTCGATATCAAAGAAATGGAAGACTTACTCCAAGAACTGCTGACATACGCCAGCTTAGAGTCCCAGCGAGAAGGTATCCAGTTGGATGAGTACGATTTAATTAATCTCATCAATCAAAGCATTAAGCGCCTAGAAACCTTAAGTCCAACGCCTATTACCTTAAAGACAGAAGTCGAAAAACTGCCCTTGTTTGGGGAACCGGCATTAATTGAACGTGCGCTGCAAAATTTACTGACCAACGCCCAACGCTTTGCCCGCACTGAAATCATTATTGAGGTTAAGCAGACGCAGCACAGGGTGAATTTAAGTGTGAGTAACGACGGTGAACCTATCCCTGCGGTGGATTTACCCAAAGTGTTCGAGCCTTTTTATCGCAGCCAATCGGTGCAAAATGGCAATAAAGGGCATGGTTTGGGACTTGCGATCATCAAACGGATTATGCAGCGACACCAGGGAAATGTGAGCGTCACCAGCGATGAGCAACATACCCGATTTAATTTAATCTGGCCGAAGAAGCGCAAGCTGTAATAGGGATTGGGATAGGGATTAAACGACTGCGGATCTGTTATTCATCTAACGCGCTAATTCTACAAGCCAGTAAAACAAGTCAGTTAAACAAGACTATTTAACTGGCCCATTTAACTTGCAATTCAAAATATTAGTCTAGCTCGAAGCCACCAAAATCCAGATCGGCTTCGGGCTCAGGCTCAAAATTCAACTGCGGATTTAACGCCGCCCTTTCTTGCTCAATTTGCGCTTGCCTTGCTTTCATCATCGCCAACTGGCGACGGCGTTTACGTTGAGTGCACAGCCGAATGACATCGTACTTTTGCGCATCTGAAAACGTTAACCAATTGAATCTTTCGTCACGGCTTCGCAGGCAACCATTACAGTAACCGCGCGCATCGGTGGCACACACACCGATACAGGGACTGGGGATATCAAAAAAGGCTAACTGTTCCATAACCCGCCGCTATTCCTCTGTCAAAATGAGCTGTTCTCAAATGAAGCATGCTCAGATGAACCATGGTTAAACGCCCCATGCCCAAAAAGAAGCTGCCGAATGACGTTTAAAGCAATTCAAATACAACACACTTATCTAAAGTACTTGCAGAAACAACCTTAATCAAGGCACATTGAACAGAGTTTGTACAACTTGGAGCACTATCATGGGATACCGTCACTTTGCCAGTCTGCTCGTCGCCGTTGCCTTATTAAGCGCTTGTAGCAGTAAACCGAAAAACGATTACGATCTCAATTACGACTTCAGCGCACTACATAGCTTTACCCAGCTAACACCACAGCTAACGGACGACCCGCTCAGCGCCCAACGCATTCAAGTAGAAATCAACAATCAGTTGGCTCAAAAAGGCTTTGTCGAGAATACCCAAGCCCCCGACTTTAACGTCGCCTACGCCCTACTGACCCAAGATAAACCTAAAGATTCAGGGCTATCGATTGGATTAGGTACTGGCACATTCGGCCGTTCAGGTGGGATAGGAATCGGTACTAGCGTTGGGGTACCACTGGGCAGTGATACCGCTAAAATTCAAACTATTCAGATAGATATTGTCGATCCAAAAACCAAAGCGCTCATTTGGCGTGGTAGCGACAGTTATGATTTCGATGCAGGCGGCAATGAGAAAGCCCAAGATACCGCCAAAGCCGTCAGTCGGATTTTGGCGCAGTTCCCACCGAAAAAATGATCATGAAGAGTCAATAAAAATGGGCGAATTACGCCCATTTTTACTAATGAAGAATGCTTGTCGTCAAATATCTTAGGCGAAAATATCTAAGACTCAGGAGAAAAGCCCTGATGAAAGGTAACGATCGCCCCTATCACAGACAATCGCCACTACCACTGAATCAGGATATTGTCTGGCTATCTCCAGCGCAGCATACACAGCACCGCCAGAGCTGACTCCGGCACAAATCCCTTCTTCTCGCGCTAAGGTTCTCGCCATGGCTTTTGCATCTTGCTCTTCAACATCCATGACTAAATCAACACGGGATGCATCGAAAATCCCCGGCAAGTAGGCCTGCGGCCAACGGCGGATCCCCGGAATGCTACTACCATCGGCGGGCTGAAGGCCAACAATAGTGATGTCAGGATTACAGCTTTTAAGGTATTTAGACACGCCCATTATGGTGCCTGTCGTCCCCATGCTAGAGACAAAGTGAGTGATCTTGCCTTGACTCTGTTGCCAGATTTCTGGACCTGTGGTGAGGAAATGCGCATTCGCGTTATCTTGATTATTAAACTGATCCAGCACCTTGCCTTTGCCTTCGGTTTGTAACTGCAGTGCCAAATCCCGCGCCGTTTCCATGTTATCCACCAGCATAAGTTCTGCACCATAGGCTTGCATCGCATCCTTACGCTCTTGGGTGGAGTTTTCGGGCATAATCAGGATCATCTTGTAGCCTTTGATCGCCGCCGCCATCGCTAGCGCAATCCCAGTATTGCCACTCGTCGCCTCGATGAGCGTATCACCCGGGCGGATCTCTTGACGCAGTTCAGCCTGAATGATCATATTGAGTGCTGCACGATCCTTTACTGAACCCGCTGGGTTATTCCCTTCCAACTTTAACAGTACAGTTGAGGTGCCACAGTTAAGCCGCTGCAAGCGAACCAGCGGAGTTTGCCCAATACAGGCTTCAATTGTCGGAAAGTCAGACACTATGATTATCCTTTACTTGATAAAAACAACTAAGCGTTAGCCTATTCTAAGTGGGTTAGCATGCACAAACACAGTGAAAATGATCTATGGCATACAATAAATCGCTCATACTTATTCAAAAAAGTTCTATTTAACTGACTTCTTATAAATAATTACTTCAACTACTCTATATGTCATAACGCTGACAAAGTTGCCAGTTCAAGGAGTAGCAAATGCAAATAAAAGTGATAAAGGCCCTACTGGGAACGCTCTTTCTGGGAACGTCGCTCAATGTGGCTGCCGCAGATCAAACCCTGCTGAATTCTTCTTACGATATCGCGCGGGAATTATTCAGTGCCTATAACCCCGTTTTCGCCAAACATTGGCAAGAGAAAACAGGTAAAACCGTCGAGATTAAACAATCCCATGCCGGATCATCGGCACAGGCACGCTCAATTCTGCAAGGATTGCCAGCAGATGTGGTGACGTTTAACCAAGTGACAGACGTACAGGTCCTCCATGACCGCGGTAAATTGATCCCAGAAAATTGGCAACAATTACTGCCTAACGCCAGTTCACCTTACTATTCCACCATCGCATTTTTGGTACGCAAAGGTAACCCAAAACAGATCAGCGACTGGGGCGATTTAGCAAGAGATGACGTTAAACTGGTCTTTCCTAACCCAAAAACCTCTGGTAATGCGCGCTACACCTATTTAGCCGCATTAGGTTATGCCCAAAAAAGCTTTGGTAAGGATAATCAGGCTTCACTGGATCAATTTCTGAAAAAATTCCTCGGCAACGTAGCCGTGTTTGATACTGGCGGTCGTGGTGCAACCACCTCGTTTGTAGAACGCGGTATCGGTGATGTGCTGATTACGTTTGAATCGGAAGTGAACAATATCCGTCAGCAATATGGTGCCGACGATTACCAAGTCATAGTGCCAAAAACATCGATTCTGGCTGAGTTTCCCGTCGCTGTGGTAGAGAAAAACGCTAAACGCAACGGCACACAGGAGCTAGCGACTGAGTATTTGAATTATCTCTACAGCGAAGAATCACAACGACTATTGGCCGGCTTCAACTATCGTGTACACAACGAAAAGGTTCAGGCTGAGTTTGCTAAACAGTTTCCTACGGTTGACCTGCTGACTGTTGAGCAAATCATCGGTGGTTGGGATAATGCCATGAAAACGCAGTTTGCTAACGGTGCAAAACTCGATGAGTTACTCAAGCGCTAATTTCAGCTTGATGCTATAACAGGTTAATATTGCAACCCGGGCTCAGTCCCGGGTTAAGCAATTTTAGCGCATTGACGAGTGATGATTTTCAAGCAGCGAAGACGAATTCAATAGTCTTTAACTCAGACAGCCGATCGCTGACGGCAAATACAGCGTATTGGATTAACTCAATTAACCTGACCGGGTGATTATTCTGTGATTTTTAATAACGGGCGTTTACGCCATAAGCGGGTTCTTCCAGGTTTTACCATCAGCTTAGGTGTGTCCCTACTGTTTGTCAGCCTGATCCTATTATTGCCAACCACTGGACTGATTATGCAGACCAGTTCAATGAGCTTGTCCGAATACTGGGGCGTCATCACAGATCCTCGGGTGTTGGCGAGTTACCGAGTTACCATTCTATCAGCACTCGCAGCATCGCTATTTAACTGCCTTTTCGGATTGTTACTCGCATGGGTGCTAGTACGTTATGAATTCCCCGGCAAACGCATCTTAGATGCATTGGTGGATTTACCCTTTGCGTTGCCGACTGCCGTTGCAGGTATCACCTTAGCGACCCTGTATGCGGAAAACGGCCAAATCGGTAGTGTATTGGCAGAACTGGGTATAAAAGTCGCCTACACCCCGCTAGGCATAGTGGTCGC
This sequence comes from Shewanella sp. DAU305, assembly GCF_026802235.1. Lineage (NCBI taxonomy): Bacteria > Pseudomonadati > Pseudomonadota > Gammaproteobacteria > Alteromonadales > Shewanellaceae > Shewanella > Shewanella sp. DAU305. The sequence continues at coordinate 1,647,590 of NZ_CP113808.1, read as the reverse complement.
GATGATTTTCACCAGTATTCCCTTTGTGGTGCGTACCGTGCAACCGGTTCTCGAAGAGTTTTCCCACGATGAAGAAGAAGCGGGCATGACCCTTGGCGCCTCAGATCGCGCGGTATTCTGGCGGATCATTTTGCCGTCCTTGTGGCCAGCCTTAATGGTCGGGACGGCACTGTCTTTTACCCGTAGCCTAGGTGAGTTTGGTGCCGTTATATTTATCGCGGGCAACATGCCCTATATCAGCGAAATCACATCATTAATGATCTTTGTCCGCCTGCAGGAGTTTGACTTTGCCGGCGCCAGCGCAATTGCCTCAGTGGTGTTGATGACCTCACTACTACTATTACTGCTAATAAACCTGTGGCAGGCGCGTTATCTGCGTCGCATTCATGGACGATAAGGAGCAAACATGAACTCATTTAAGCCCTTAAGAGTCGGTGAAGCCCCTCTTATCAAATGGAGCCTGATTACACTCGCCGTGTTCTTAGGTTTGCTATTGTTACTATTGCCGCTGGTGAGTATTTTTCAGCAAGCGTTTGTCGGTGGTTGGGAGCGTTATATTGGCCACTTAAGTCAGCCAGATTCGCTGCATGCGATTGGTTTGACGCTGATGGTTGCGGCGCTCACAGTCCCGATCAATTTAGTGTTCGGAATTATGCTGGCGTGGAGTGTCACTCGGTTTGAATACCCAGGTCGCAAGTTATTGATCACGCTAATTGATATTCCATTTGCGGTCTCCCCCGTCGTCGCAGGTTTGCTCTATTTACTGCTCTATGGCAACAGTGGTTGGCTGGGTGAATGGCTATATGAGCACGATCTGCAGATCATGTTTGCTTGGCCGGGAATACTGTTAGTCACCATTTTTGTCACTTGTCCCTTTGTCGCCAGAGAACTCATTCCATTAATGCAACAACAGGGTGCTTCAGAAGAGGAAGCCGCAGTGATCCTCGGCGCCTCATGGTGGCAACTCTTCCGCCGAGTAACGCTCCCTAATATCAAGTGGGCACTGATTTACGGTGTGATCCTCACCAATGCCAGAGCCGTGGGCGAATTTGGTGCTGTCGCGGTTGTCTCTGGCAACATTCGTGGCGAAACCAACACCTTACCTTTACACGTGCAGTTATTGTACGAAGATTATCAGGCCGAAGCCGCCTTCGCGAGCGCGTCATTACTGGCCTTGATCGCCCTATTTACCCTAATGTTAAAAGCCGTAGTGGAATGGCGACAACAACGCAGTTTATCCGCCAATGACAATAAAGAGCAGAGCCCATTATGAGTATTCGTCTTACTAATATTTCCAAGAAATTTGGCAAGTTTCAGGCGCTTTCCCCGCTGGATCTTGATATTCAAGAAGGGGAAATGATTGGTCTGTTGGGACCTTCAGGTTCGGGTAAAACCACGTTACTGCGGATTATTGCTGGGCTCGAGGGAGCCGATAGCGGCAACATTTATTTCGGTGACCGAGATGTCACCCAAGTGCATGTGCGTGAAAGACGAGTGGGCTTTGTGTTTCAAAACTATGCGCTGTTTCGTCATATGACGGTCGCCGATAACGTCGCCTTTGGACTCGAAGTTATGCCTAAAAAGCAAAAACCTTCAGCGGCAGAAATACGTAAACGCGTGACCCAACTACTTGAAATAGTACAACTAGGCCATCTCGCACAGCGCTATCCTGAACAGCTCTCGGGTGGACAAAAACAGCGAATTGCCTTGGCCCGTGCACTCGCGACGCAACCCGAAGTCTTGCTACTCGACGAACCCTTTGGTGCCTTGGATGCCAAAGTGCGTAAAGAACTACGCCGCTGGCTACGCAGCCTACATGAAGAATTGAAATTCACCAGCGTGTTTGTGACCCATGATCAAGATGAAGCGCTTGAACTCTCTGATAGAGTGGTGGTGATGAGCAATGGTCATATCGAGCAGATCAATACGCCTGCTGAGTTATACTCGCATCCCAATAGTCGCTTTGTGTTTGATTTTCTCGGTAACGTCAATGTCTTTGAAGCCAGTTGGCAACAAAAGCGTTGGGAAAATGGCCAAGCATTTTTAACGCCTCCTGAACAACAAACATTACAGCAAGATGGTGTGCTCTATGTACGCAGTCACGAATTAGCGCTGTCAAACAAGCCTAATAGTCAGGCAAATTTGCCGTTCGATATTGTCGCCATGACCCCCATTGGCGCCGAAGTCAGAGTGGAATTAGCTCCACACGGCTGGCATAGCGAAGAGCTGTGGGAAGCCAAGTTCACCCACCATAATCTGCATGAACTCGGGTTACAAAAAGGCAGCATGGTTTACGCCACCCCAAGAACCGGTTACTTCTTTGGAGCGCAAGGTGAAAGCTCACCAACGCGTCTAAGCTGGCCATTTCTGGCACCTGGCAGTCTCGCCTTCGACATCTAAATTTCATTCTGATAGAAATCAGCAGCATTGGCGGTATCACTGGGCAGTGATACCGCTAAAGCCGTCAGCCGGATCTAGCTAGCACTCATGGCATGAAGCAGAAATCTTACTCATGGGCATTCACGGTTCGGCTTGCGGCCCATTGTCGTAGCGCATTGATTTTATCGCTCATGACCACAGATAAAGGCCGAGTTTTACTGAGTTCTTCGAGTAGTAACACTTGATCGACACTGCGCTCAACGCTTCTTGCGGTATACATGGCAGCAATAACCGCTTGTTCGATTTCGGCGCCAGAAAATCCTTGGCTGCGGGCCGATAATTGGGCGAGATCTAAGCTCGCCACATCGATTCCACGGCGCTGACAATGGATTAAGAAGATGGCTTTACGTATGGCTTCGTCGGGTAAATCGACAAAAAAGATTTCATCCATCCTGCCCTTTCGCATCAATTCTGGCGGCAAGGCTTGAATGTCATTCGCGGTCGCCACCACAAACACTTCAGATTTACGCTCCGCCATCCAAGTGAGTAAGGTGCCGAGAATACGCGTCGAGGTGCCCTCATCGCTGCTATTGCCGCTTAAGCCTTTTTCAATTTCATCTATCCAAAGCACGCAGGGCGACATCATGTCGGCGAGCTCCAGTGCATTTCGCAGGTTCTTCTCGGTTTCACCTATGTATTTGTTATATAAGGCAGCCATATCGAGTCTGAGCAAAGGTCGTTGCCAGACGCCCGCAACAGCCTTAGCCGCGAGGCTCTTACCACTGCCCTGAACACCGAGCAGCAAAATCCCCTTAGGCGCATCGAGCGCTTTAGCCTGCTGAACTGGAGTCGGCTTATCGCCTTGGTCAAGGGTGCTGACAGCCGCTATGGGTGCGCGCTGCTTGAGCCATTTTTTAAGATTATGCAGCCCAGCGACCTGCGAGAAATCACTGGTGTCGTATTCAAATTGCAGCACGCCATTTAAGTCGAGTAACTGAAACTTAGCTTTATTGATGGCATCAATATCAGACAAGGTAATAGCACCATCATCGACTATGGCTTTGCGCACCAGACGACGAGCATCGTCTAAGGTCACACCCCGCAGATTCTCTGCCAATTTAACCACAGCGGTATCATCGACCAATAACGGCGTGCCTTGGTGACGAATTTTATCGACCTCAAGGTAAATCAGGTTTTGCAATTGCACTGTGCTTGGCAAGGTTAATTGAAAATAGGCGCAATAACGTTTGATTTCGGGCGGGATATCAAAGGCATGACTCACTAGCACTAATGTGTGTTGCAGTGTCTCGTATTCGAGGGCGATTTCTTTGAGTAAACGGACATTCTTTGGCGCATCAATCACAAAGGGATGAAAGTCGCACAGCACATAAATCCCCTGCTGCGAGGTTGATTTAATTTGCCCAAGCAAATCTGTGGGTTCGCTATTAAACTTTTGCGCCGCCATAGGTTTATCGACCCGTGCTAAACCTTGGGTAATGCTCCAAGTAAACACAGGTTGATAAAGCACACTGGCGACCCGTTTAAGTAACTCGACCACGCGATATTCTTCATAGGTTTCAATCACTACGATTGGCGTATTGGAGCGCAGCACTGAGGTTAAATCGCGAATATCTTGCATGTCTTTCACATCCCTTTTTTATTTATCTCGCAAAACTCATCTGTTCAGCAGCACTAACATACTGCTTCCAATACTAATTATTAATAAAACGCCAAAGCCGTGATCCCAAGCACAGTAGCAGATTTAGCGTGGGCGACTAAGGTCTGTTTGGGGTAAACTGGCTGCATAACAATACCCAAACGAGGCGAAAACATTTCATACAAAATGTCAGCCAAAGCATTGCGGTAAATAATACAGAACAAAATATAACATCACCTACAAACATAAAGGTACTCACACATGATAGGCACTCCCTACACTGAGGGCGCACGTCGCGCCATGTTGCTCGGCTGCGGTGAACTTGGCAAAGAAGTGGCCATTGAACTGCAACGCTTAGGCGTTGAAGTGATTGGCGTTGACCGTTACGCCAACGCCCCCGCCATGCAAGTCGCGCATCGCTCCCATGTGATCAATATGCTCGATGCCAACGCCCTGCGTGCAGTTATCGAGTTAGAAAAACCGCACTTAGTTATCCCAGAGATTGAAGCCATCGCTACCCAAACCTTAGTGGACATCGAAGCCGAAGGGGTGAATATCATCCCAACAGCTCGGGCAACTAAACTCACTATGGACAGAGAAGGGATTCGTCGCCTCGCCGCTGAGACCTTAGGTTTACCCACTTCTCCATATTTTTTCTGCGATACTGAAACCGAATTTAATCAAGTAATTAGCGAAATCGGTGTGCCCTGTGTGGTTAAGCCAGTCATGAGCTCATCGGGCAAAGGTCAGAGCGTTATTCGCGATATCGCCCTCAGCCATAAAGCATGGCAATACGCTCAAGAAGGTGGCCGCGCCGGCGGCGGTCGAGTGATAGTCGAAGGTTTTATTCCCTTTGATTATGAAATCACCCTGTTAACCATTAGCGCAGTCAATGGCATTCATTTTTGTGCGCCGATTGGCCACAGACAAGAAGATGGCGATTACCGTGAGTCATGGCAGCCACAAGCCATGTCCGATGAAGTGCTAGCAAAATCCCAAGCGATTGCGAGCAAAGTCGTCGAAGCCCTTGGCGGTTATGGATTATTTGGCGTAGAGCTGTTTGTTAAAGGCCATGAAGTGTATTTCTCTGAGGTCTCACCAAGGCCACATGACACAGGTCTAGTGACTCTCATCAGCCAAGATTTATCGGAATTTGCCCTACATGTTAGAGCGATTCTGGGTCTGCCAATCCCCAATATCCATCAGCATGGGCCAAGCGCCTCAGCGGTGATTTTGGCCGAAGGCACCTCAAGTAATATCCGCTACCAAGGTATTGCCGCTGCATTAGAGGCGGTCAACACTCAGCTTAGATTATTCGCCAAACCCGACATTGATGGCCGCCGCCGCTTAGGTGTCGCGCTTGCCCGTGATATCGATATCGACAGCGCAGTCAGCAAAGCACTCGATAGCGCCAGTAAAGTGAAGGTCATCTTTTAAACTGTTTTATCGGTTTTAAATTGGCTTCAAGCACAAGCGACAAATCAAAGGGAAATGCGCTTCAACGCCATTTCCCTTTTTCAATGCACACAGTACAGCATCCAGAACCTTTACCAATAAAAAGTGACCCACCCAAACCGACAGAGTAAACTAGCGCCCTTGCCTCGTGGCCTTACTTTGCAAGCAAAGCAAGTCTTTCGACCTAACGCTTTATTCTGGCTATTGATTTTTAAGTCTGTAACTTAATTCGAACGTCGCCTAAAACTCATCAGTAATAGAAACCAATAGTAGTAGAAATCCATATGCAGCTTCAGCCTTCTTGCTTTACCTCTTTCACACAAGCCATTGATGCCTATGCCCTGCCGCAGCGTTTTACCTTTCCTTTCTATTACGAACCACATCCGTTGTGCGTGCTTGCAGCCAACGAATTACAACAACACCTTGAGACTCAAAGTGATTGGCAACATAACTTTGGCCTAACGGGTGAGTTAACTGGCGCCATTGGCAAGATGTTCGGCGTATTGCTGGTGCAAACACCACTGGGCGAAGTGGGCTATTTATCGGCATTTTCGGGTAAGTTGGCCGAGCAAAATCATTGGTCGCGCTTCGTTCCACCTGTGTTTGATATGCTGGCTAAGGACAATTTTTTCCACACCGAAAATCTGCAAATCAACCAAATTAACGAGCAGCTGTTTGCAGTAGAAAACCATCCCGACATTCCGAGGCTATCAATCGGGCTAGAAACTGAACAAGCTCAAGCGCAAGCCGAACTTGCCGCCCACAGACAAGTGATGATCGATGGCCGCCAATCTCGCAAGGCGCAGCGTAATCAACTCGCAGCACAATTGGCTGCCAATCCGACTGATGAGACCTTGCGTGAAAACGCAATAACTGAAGCAAAGCTCAGTCAAGAAAGCATCAATGAAAAGAATCAGTTAAGAGATATTAAACGCTATTGGGATGAACGTATTCATGTCATCAGCCAAGCGCTAAGCCAACTGACAGATGAGCGTGACGCGTTACGACAACAGCGCAAACGGCTCTCGGCGGCGCTGCAGCAAAAGCTGTTTGAGCAGTATCGGTTTTTGAATATTAAAGGCACAGAAAAGAGCCTTAACGGCATATTTAACGGTACGGTTGAGTTAACGCCACCCGCAGGCTCGGGCGAATGTGCCGCGCCTAAGTTGTTACATTACGCCTTTAAACATGGTCTTAAGCCATTAGCTATTGCCGAGTTTTGGTGGGGCGCGCCGCCAAAATCAGAAATCCGCCAGCATAAGCAGTTTTATCCCGCCTGCCTGCGAAAATGCCAACCTATCTTGGGGCATATGCTCGAAGGGCTCGCAGTCGATGACAACCCTTTACTTACCAACCCCGCCGAAGGTAAAACTTTAGCGATCCTCTATCAAGACGATGCGATGGCGATTGTGAATAAACCCGCCGAGTTTTTATCCGTGCCCGGCAAAGAAATTAAAGACTCAGTGTATTCGCGTATCCGCCAAACCTTTCCCCATGCCACAGGGCCGCTAATCGTCCACAGGCTCGATATGTCGACCTCGGGATTAATGGTGATCGCGCTGACAAAAGATGCCCATAAACAGCTGCAAAAACAGTTTATCCAGCGCACTGTGACTAAACGTTATGTGGCACTTTTGGCGGGAATTCCTGCGATAATGGCTAATAAGCAGGCGACGGGTAACATCTCTTTACCCTTGCGTGGCGATTTAGACGATAGACCGAGACAACTCGTTTGCCACGAGTTTGGTAAAGCAGCCGAAACCCATTGGGAATTGAGCCAACTTAATGAAATGGCACGCACAGCCCGCGTGTATCTGTATCCAAAAACAGGCAGAACCCATCAACTCAGGGTTCACTGCGCCCACTCAGAGGGGCTAAATACCCCGATTGTCGGTGACGACCTCTACGGCACCCGCGCCAATCGCCTGCATCTGCATGCGGATTTATTGATGCTTCAGCATCCCGTTACCCATGAACTGATGCGCTTTCAGGTAGATCCTGATTTTTGAGACCTGAGTTCTAATATTGATTAGCAAGGCACCAAAGGAAGAACCAAGCTTAGGGCGTGATATCTGTGCTTGAAGATTAAGATTTGATGCAGGCTTTTTGACCGCGATGTAAAAGCGGGCTTTTTCGGGCATAGTAATGCCTCACTCAAAACGGAATCGATAGCAGTAGTATGGGCATAGGCAATCTGGTTAAAAACATCAGCCGAAATCAATGGTTCTTATTCGCTTTGTTGATCGCCGCCGTATTCATGAGCGCCTGTCAGCCCGCATCGGAACCGAGCAAACTCACGGCAAACCCAGATGCCAGTCATACAGCAGAAGTCACCTCAGCAACCGCAATGCCTCGTGCTCAACTCACCCAGGAAGTCTATATCTGGCAGCGCCAATGGCGCCCCGCCAATCAAACGGCATTAGTGCAAAGCCAAGGTGTATTCCAAGGATTACGTATTTTAGCGCTGCAAGCGCATCCAAAACCCAATGGTGCAGATATTTGGTTTGAAGTCGCGGTCAATCATGCTTGGCTACAGGCAGATCCTAGGCCCAAAATCGCCGTGATCCGCTTAGATGGTCAATTCGCGCATTTGAATGATGAACAAGTGATCCATAAAATCAGCCAAGTACTGACACATTGGCAGGCAAAAGGCACGCACATCGCTGGGGTTGAAATCGATCACGACAGCGCTAGCAGCAAACTGCCCGTCTATCGGGATTTTCTTAAAAAGTTTAAAGCGCAGTTGCCAGCAGACCTCAAACTCAGCATTACCGCCCTGCCCGCTTGGCTCAATAGCGCCGATTTCCCCGCATTACTCACCAATATCGATGAACTCGTGCTGCAAATTCACAGCGTGAGCGACCCACGCCTCGGACTATTCGATGCCGCTCAAGGTTGGCAATGGGTGCAGCAACTCTCAAAAATCAGTACTGTGCCTTATCTTATTGCGCTTCCCGCTTACGGCTCGGCGGTCATCAGCACAGCTTCAGGTTATAAAGTGGAGAGTGAAACACCGCTACGGGGTCAACTCAATGACTCCCATGCTGTTGAGGAACTGATGGCAGATCCGCAAGTGTTACAAGCTTTTGTGCACAAACTGCAAAGCCGCACTGATGCCAAGCTTAAAGGCATTATCTGGTTCAGGCTGCCGCTGGAAGGAGATAAAAGGGTTTGGCCACTTGATACCTTAATCGCTGTGGCGCAGCAAGGTGAGCTTACCGCCAAGATTGAATTAGTGCTCTCAAGCGATAACGATATTCAAACAACATTAGCCACTGAAAATAAAGCTAAAAGCCAACAAATCCTCAAGCCACAGCTCTTCCAATTGAGCTTAATTAATCGCGGTAATATTGCTGGCGACATTCCTGCGAGTTTGTCCCTAGCGGGACAAGCTTGCAGCGGGTATGATGCGCAAAATGGCTATCGCGTGAAACAAAAAAATGGGCTGTTAATCTGGCAGTGGCGAGCTGAAAATATCGCCGCATTGGCGCCGACTGACACTGCTCCAAGCGCGACGAACATGCCAATGCCGCAAGCACACAAACAAACTCAAAAACACATGCTCAACCCTGGCGGCCAGAAAGTGATAGGCTGGGCACGTTGTGAGTCATTATATTTACAGGGAATTTATGCGCCATAAGCCAAAATCATCATCCACAATGGCAAAATCCAATCGGGCTTTTATGCTTAAAAAGACCACACTTATCTGTTTAAGCCTATTTTCGCCAATGCTATTGGCCTGCGGCCCCGATTTCCCTTTGCAATTGACTCAAGACAGACAGAGTAATCTCAGTTATTTACCGCAAACCTCTTTCAGCCAGCAGCTTACCGCCCTCGCAAAACCTTTGCCTTGGCGGTATCAAGATGCGCCAGCCGCGCAGGAATATCTGTGGGATGAAGTGCATAGCCGTTATCTGTCACAAACTCGTGCTTTTGAAAACAGCGAATTAAGTGAAGCCCATTTGATCTTAGTGAACACACTAAGGGATGCGACAGGCCCAATCGAGGCCGAACAAATGGCCGCCAAGTTGGATAAGGATTTGCCCCAAGCGCTGACCTGGTACACCTTAGGCGCCGTGGCGTTTGAGGCACAAGATTATGATAGAGCGAGTAACTATTTTAGCAAAATCATTAAACTACCAGAAAGCGAGCGTGCTTCTCGTAGCCTGTGGGCCCTCTATTCGCTGTCGCGAATTGAGCTTATCTTAAGTAAAACCTCGACGGAACCTGAGCACTTTAATCGTGCCAACGCTTACCTGACTCAATTGCAAACCGAAGTCGCCCTAGGCGCCGCCGATCCCCTGCGTTTGAGCTTAGCGAGCCTGGGCGAGCAAGCCTATATTCTGCTGCACCAAGGCCAGCCGCTCCCGCAAGTGACTAATCAAGGTGCAGGTGAAACCGAGTCAGAACTGCAAATGACGCTTACCCCTGATGCACTGAATAAGGCGATTGAGCTCTACGCCACCCAATCGGTACAAGGCGATAGCGGCGGTTATGATTCCTTATTGATGTTAAGCCGCACCTTGATGGGGAAAGACATTGCTGAACTAAAACCGCTACTGCAACAGGCGAGCGTGCAGCAGTTATTGATTGCCTATTGGCAAAGCAGCACCAATGAATTTGCCTACGATGGCCAGCTTTCGGAAATGGGCTCAAAGGTAGCTGAAATCCTCAAAGTGTTTCCAACCGATGGTTTACAACTCAACCATGGCGATAAGTTAGCCGCAATTTATTACCAGCTTGGGGATTATGCCAGTGCTGAGCGCCTATTGACGCTAGCGAAACCCAGCGGCCTTACTTGGTGGCTCAACGCAAAATTACTGCTACAAAAGGGCGATCAAGCAGAGGCGGCCAAGGCCTATGCTCAGGCAGCGCGTCACTTCCCCAAACAGTCCAATGAAACATTGGCCACAGTTGATGCCAAAGAGACTCAGCAGCAAGCCATTAATGCCGATGAAGATATAGCCACTTACTGTCGTATTCGCGCAGAGCAAGGGGTGTTATCCCTAGAGCGCGGCGAATATGTCGATGCGCTCAATCACTTACTCGCCAGCGGTGACGAATACTGGCAAGACATCGCCTATGTGGCGGAGCGCGTGCTCACCACGGCTGAACTTAAGTTATTTGTCGATGAGCATGTGCCGCTTATCGCCTTCGAATACCCTAAAGATAGCGACTGGTACGATAACTTTGAGCCGATTAACAATCGCTTACGCTATTTACTGGGCCGCAGATTATTACGTGAAGGCGCAATCGCCGAAGCGCCTGCTTATTTCCCTAATCCTAATCTTAATGCCAGCGCCCTCGCCTACGGCACTGAGCTGAACGCGGCGAAAAATGCAACAGGCATTGATAGCGCTAAGGCCTATTGGGCTGCAGCAGAACTTGCCCGCCATCAAGGTATGGAAATCTTAGGGTTTGAATTAGCACCGGATTACGCTATCTACCAAGGGGGATTCGATCTAAGCGATTGGAATGAACCGAGCAAATTGGCCGAGAAAGAACAGCTGCGGTTAAGCGCCAGCCAAGCCGTTCCCGATAAACGCTTTCATTATCGTTACACGGCGGCGGAACTGGCCAACAAGGCATCGGATCATGTGCCCCACAACAGCCAAGCCTACGCCGCGCTACTCTGCCAAGCCACGGGTTGGGTATTGTATCGAGATCAAGAACTTGCCCTACGCTACTACAACAAATACGTCGCCAACGGCCCCTTTGTGGCTTGGGCCGAAAACTTTGGTATGCAGTGTGAAACGCCCGATTTTGACGGGGCAGAAAAACGAGCACAGGCCAATGAAATTGCAGAATGGAACGCCCTGTACCACAAGCTGAAAAAGCCGGTTGTATTTGGCGTATTAGCAATCACGGGCTTATTGGGTGTGTGGTGGATGCGTAGAAGAAAGACTCAACAATAACTAACCATTCAGGTCTTTCTCTCTTAACGTCGATATGATGAAAAGAGAGAAAGACGCATACCGCTTTACTTGTTCACGCAGTTAATCACTTCACCCTGTAAATAACCGTGCACATTCGCCACGGCAATATTGAGTAAACTTTGTCTGGCTTCCTTAGTCGCCCACGCATTATGAGGACTAATGCTGATATTTGGTGCATGCAATAAGGGATTATCCGCGCTGGGCGGCTCGGTCGATAACACATCGACACCGGCAAATAAACGGTTTTGTGAAAGCGCTGCAGCAAGCGCGGCCTCATCAATTAATCCACCGCGCGCCGTATTAATCAGCAGCGCATTAGGCTTCATCAAAGCAAGAGTTTGTTGATTGATAAATTGCTCAGTTTCAGGGGTAAGTGGGCAATGCAGCGAGATAATATCTGATTCGCTCAGCACAGTATCACGCGGTACCCAAGTGGCACCTTGGGGCAAGTCTTTGATAACTGAACGCGTATTGACGAGCACTTTCATCCCGAATGCAAGGGCGAGCGTCCCAACCTGCTGGCCAATATCACCGTAACCTATTAAGCCTAAAGTCTTGCCTTTTAAGGATTGCAGCGGCATTAAGGTGAAACAAAAATCTTGGCAGTTCACCCACTGACCATCGACCACGGCTTGATGATGGGCAGCCACAGCTTGGGTGTGATGCAGTATATGGGCAAACACCATCTGCGCTACGGCATCGGGCGCATAGGCGGGCACATTCGTAACCACTATGCCGCGCGCTTTAGCTGCAGCTATATCAACAACGTTAGTACCCGTTGCCAATACACCTATATATTTAAGTTCCGGAAGTTGCGCCAGAGTCTTAGCATTAAGCGGCGTTTTATTGGTGAGAATGATCTCTGCACCTTGGGCACGCGCGACAATATCGGCGCCAGCGGTGCGGGGGAAACACGCAAACTCGCCTAATCCAGTCAAGGATTGCCAACTGAGATCGCCAGGATTTAAGGTTTCGCCATCGAGTACAACTATCTTCATGCCGCTAAATCTCCTTTTAAGACGATGTGTTAGCGCTAAAAACTGACTTTAAGCCCAAGGTTAGCCTGCGCCTGCCACATCACGTCCGACGTAATGTGCCATAGGCATTCATCTTCATTGCAAAACAGTGAGCTGTCGCTGTCGATAAACGTCGCGTAACCGCGGATATCCGCAAACAGACCAAAGTGTGGAGTCACTTGATACTCTACCCCGCCGCCAACTCCCATAGAGAAACGCGTTTCACTCGACCAAGCGCCGGGCAACATGCGGGTTATCCCCGCACTTGCGGTGACATAGGGTCGAATATCGCCACGGGGGAAATATAAAGTGCCGCCTAAGTGGATGTAATCTAAGTCTAACGAGGTAAGACGATCGGGCGTAAACAAACCGCCACTTTTGAGTTCAGAGGCTTGGTGACTGTATAAAAGATAAATATTACCGGGATCATTCGTGCCAATGCCCAGCATCAGGCCGTAATGGCTTGATTCCTCGACCTTCACATTTTTCTTGTTGCCCGTTTGATCTGCGTTGACGTCAATTTGATTAACATCAAATTGACCGCCACCCAGACTATAACCGCCAAAAGGTGCGACAAACACCTCAGCCTGCGCAGACATAGTCACAGGTAACAAACTCGCCAACAGCAACAGGCAATGCGTGTGTTTCATAATGAATTCCTTATCTTTTATACAATCCAAAGCAATCAAGACTAACGCATACCACGCTCAGACTTGACTCTGTCATAGGCCGCTTGAATATCCTGTGCCTTACGATTTGCCAACTCCATCATTTCCGGTGGCAGGCCTTTAGCGACTAACTTATCGGGATGATGTTCGTTCATCAACTTACGGTAAGCTCGCTTAACTTCTTGGTCGCTGGCCTCGTTAGTAATCCCCAGCAAACTGTAGGCATCGGTAATCGATGTTTTATTACCACTTGAGGTCTGATGAAAGCGAAACTCCGCTTGCCAGCGCTTCAGCAACTCATCTAACTGCGCTCGACCATAACCTAACTCTTGGGCAATCGTCATCAAGATAGCGTGTTCAGCGGGATCCAGTTCACCATCAGACAATGCCGTTTGGATCTGAATTTCGATGAACATCTGCACTAACTCTTTGCGTCCCATGGTAATAACACGGAAAGCTTGTAGGCTGCTGCGCAGATCAAAATCCGCCGATTTCCCCTCGCGAAACGCCTGCTGCGCTTCTTTACGGGCTTCACCGGTTAAGCGCATTTGATCCATCAACAGGGTCGCGATGCGAATATCGGTTTCAGTCACCTGTCCCGACGCTTTCGCCACATGCCCCATCACCGCAAAGGTAGTATTGAAGAAGATCGCTTGGCGATTCTTAGCCTGCCCTAGAACTTGTCGAAACCCCACGCCAGAAGCTGCGCGCTTATCGTAGAGGTGCCCGAGCCACAAGCCGAGCAAAGCACCAAAGATGCGGCCGAACATAAAGCCAATGATAAACCCAAAAAACTTACCCCAAAAGCGCATCTTATATCCTGATTTCTATAATGTATTTGATGTGCCAGCACTATCCTATGGATAAGCCAGCACAGATATTTAGGTATTGCTTTGTAATCTCAGTTCGAGCCCTTGCAGGCGTGCAATCGTGCCAACATCGCACCAAAGCCCGTGAAACAGCGCGCCGCTGACTCGGCCTTGGGCCATTTGCTTTCTAAGCAGCGGACCGAGTGCAAACGCGCCCTGCGGCGTGTTATTAAACAGCGAAGGCCGATAAATGCCCATGCCCGAGAAAGTGTACTTAGTCTCACCAAGCTCCTGCACTCGATTGCCATACAAGGCGAAATCCCCCTGCGGATGCTGCTCAGGATTAGGCACTAGCCACAGATGGGCGAGCGTATCGGCAGCAAGCTGCGTGATTGGCGGTAAGGCATCGATAAATACATCGCCATTAATGACCAAAAAGGGTTCATCGCTTTCACCCTCACACAATAAAGGCAAAGCCCGTTTAATGCCGCCGCCGGTTTCAAGCGCACTCTCTTCAGCGCTATAGCGAATTCGCACCCCAAAAGCGCTGCCATCGCCCAGCTCCTCGACTAATTTATGCCCCAGCCAAGCATGATTAATGACGATATCGACTATGCCTAACGCGGCAAGTTTTTCAATATGATAAACAATCAACGGTTTACCTAATACTGGCACCATAGGTTTAGGCATATTATCCGTTAACGGCCGTAACCTCTCACCTCGTCCGGCGGCCAAGATCATGGCTTTCATTGCTTAACCTCAGATAAAGACTGGCTAGCTGTAAACGCAGGCAACACGCGACGAGTCAACCAGTGTGCAAATGGCACGAGTTCGGGATACTGCATGGCGATGTCGACAATATACGTTAATGTCAGTGGAATATCCGCCATATACGCAGGTTTACTGTCACGATAATTTAACCTTGCAAAAATCCCCACCGCCTTGATGTGACGTTGTAAGCCCATGAGATCAAACCAAGTTTGATATTGCTCAAGAGTGGTCTGTGCGGGAATGAAGCGAAGCGCGAGTGCTTGCTGATAATGGTATTGCATCAAGTCTGCGACTAACGGCTGCGGCCAGCGAATATAACAATCACGCAATAGCGATACCGCGTCGTAAGTCACAGGGCCGACGACGGCATCCTGAAAATCAATTACGCACAATTCGCCTGCTTGCAGCATAAGATTGCGGCTATGGAAATCCCTATGCATCCCAACGCTAGGTTGAGATAGCGCATTGTCGACAAGCAGATCGAAGCTATCGCTTAGCATTTGCAGCTCTGACTCGTCCAAAGACAAATTAAGATGAGTGCCGAGTAGCCACTCAGTAAAGATGTGCAATTCACGGCGAACAAAGGCTTCGTCGTACAGCGGTAAGGGCTGAACTAGGCCACTATCAAGATGCTGACTTGCAACCACAGAGGCCACTTGCGGCAGTAAATCGAGTGCCTGACGATAATAGTCAGCCACATTTTGCACGTTAAGCACTGATAACAGCTGGGTATCACCTAAGTCACTCATCAGCATAAAACCTTGAGCGGCGTCGGCATGGATCACTTTTGGAACTGTCAATCCCGCGGCGGCATAGGCATTAGATAAGGCGATAAAGGGCGCGATGGGCACCAGTTGTGGCGGTGAATCGGCGGCGATAAAGGTGGCATCGGGTGTCGTGATCCGAAAGTAACGTCTAAAACTTGCGTCACCGGAAATCAATATCGGTGTCACCTCATCGGAAAAATATGCATTCAGCCACTGATTTAGGGAAAGAAATCTCGTATCGGATAAAGTCATTGCATGGCTCTTAAAGAAAAATTGCTTTATTATAGCTGGCATATAATTTGGAAACAGCTAAGAAATTGAGAGATTTATTAAGCGGCGTTGCGTTTGTAAATTGCAACTTTCCCCATCCATACTTGTCCAGAATAAGAAATCATAATTACTGACCTAAAGATGCAGATCCGATACCTTCTGGCCCTGAGCCTGTTACCGCAATTAGTCCTGGCAGACGACTCTCCAACCGCTTCGGCATCTCAATGCTTAATCGAACCGCCAGTACCCCGTATCGTATCTCAAACCCAAGGGATGAGTGCGGCTGAACTCAACAAAATTCGTATCACGTCTGATAATACCAATGCCGAAATGGGCAAACAGGCGATTTTCCGTGGTGATGTGCTTTTTAGCCAAGGCGATAGACACATAGCGGCCGATGAGGCGATTTTAGATCAAGCAACAGAACAGTTTGATGCCAATGGTAATTTAGTCTTCCAAGACAGTAACTTCACTGTTACTGCCGAGTCATTACAAGCTCAAATGCGCTCCAATCGTGCCACCCTTAAAGGGGCGCAATATTGGCTGCATGGACAACAGGTTCATGGCGATGCAGAAAAGCTGCAAATTACCATCAATAACAATTTAATTTTAACCAATACTAACTTTACCACTTGTCCACCCGACAATGTCTCTTGGCTGCTCGAAGCCGAGAAAATCAAGATTAACAGTGAAGAAGAATGGGGCGAAATTTGGAATGCCAAGTTAAGAGTCGGCGGCGTGCCTGTATTCTACATTCCCTACATGACAGTGCCGGTTTCTGATAAACGTAAGTCGGGCTTTCTCTACCCAAGCTTTAGTACCAGTACCACCAATGGCGTCGAAATAGCTGCACCCTATTACTGGAACATTGCCCCAGAATATGATTTAACCTTTACGCCTAACTATATGTCTAACCGTGGTTTATTCACTAAGACTGAGTTTGGTTATTTAGCAGGCGAGGCTCAAAAAGGCCGAGTCAATTTTGAATATCTAGGCAACGATCAATTGATCAGCGGCAGCCCTAATCGCTACCTGTACAACTGGCAACACCAAGGGTCAATCGACAAGAATTGGCGTGTATTAGCTAATTTTACCGACGTGTCAGACAACAACTATTTCAATGACTTAAAGTCAGATGTTAACCGTGCTACCGACAACCAGCTGTCGCGCATAGGTGAAATCAGCTACTTCGAAAGTAACTGGGATATCAGCACCCGGGTTCAAGATATTAAAGTACTCGGTGAAGACGAAAAACCGTATCAGGTGATGCCTCAGGTCAACTTTAACTATCGCGCCGCCGATTTTTGGAACAATTTAGATTTTGGCTTTAATTCAGAGCTGACGAATTTTGCCCATCAAGACAACAATGTGAACACGGCGACGCGTTTACATATGTCACCGAGCGTGACCCTGCCAATTCACGGACCTTCGGGCTCACTGACCAGCCAAGTGAAGCTGATGCAGACCAATTATTGGCAGCATAATGAAGACCCTGATCTTGTTGTCGATGACACGGTAAGCCGTACCATTCCGCAAGTACGGATTAATGGTCAGATTAACTTCGAGCGTTTTACTGAGCTTTTCGATGAAAACTATCGCCAAACACTGGAACCGCAATTCCAATATCTTTATGTTGGCTACGAAGACCAACGCGGCATAGGAATTTACGATACGGCCCAATTACAGGATGACTATTTTGGTCTATTCCGTGATCGCCGCTTCTCCGGACTGGATCGCATTTCCGATGCGAATCAAGTCACGCTAGGTGTTACCACGCGTATCTTTGACAGTCACAACCAAGAAGCGACTAAATTCAGCTTAGGGCAAATTTTTTACCTGCAAGATAGTAAAGTCGGCTACGAAGACAATATTTTTGAATCAAATCAATCGACATCTGTACTCGCTGCCGAGTTAGATACCCGTTTGACGAATGATTGGTACATGGGTGCGGCGATTCAATACGACACCAACACCAGTGAAAATAAAAAAACGGAAGTCACCTTAGATTTCAGACCCGAAGCGAACAAATTGCTGCAATTTAGCTATCGCTACGTCCCCGATTTATTGAACTCCAATACCAATGATACTGTGAACATCTCCCAAACGGGTGTTCGTGGCGCTTGGCCCATCAGTGACGATCTCTACTTCGTGGGTAATTGGTATTATGACTTAAACGAAAGCCGCAGCATTGAAACCTACACAGGTATTCAATACGAATCATGTTGTTATGCGGTGCGATTTAGTTATCACTACCGCATTAAAACTAACTATGACGACAACATAGGCTCTGCTGCTATCGACTCGCGTGAGCAGTTTGAAAGCGGCTTCTACCTGAATTTAGTCATTAAAGGACTCGGTGGTTCTGGCCCATTAGGCGTAACCGATATGCTCAATGACGGCCTGTTTAACTACAGAAAACCGCTTTATCTGAGGAATTAGCAAAGAATTGTGATAGATTGCTGAACCTCAACAAGGACTGAGAGTCCAAACAGGTTAATGAGTGCTTTATCGTTTGCCTTTTGCTAACGCTAATAAAAGCGGATCTTAAGGTTTAACCATGCACTCAAATGCATCGCCAAAAAATTACATTAGGGCAACTCGCTGTAATTTCGATATAAATGGTAAAGTTATTTCAATTAAGCCGTCGAACCTGACCTTAGAACGTGCCAAGGATTTTGTGGATGAAACCCAGTAAACATCTGATTTTTGCTTTATTTGCACTCGCTATCAGCCAACCTACATTGGCCGCACCTCAGCCACTCGACCGCGTTGCGGTCCAAATTAACGACGGCATAGTGCTCGAAAGTGAAATC
Source organism: Shewanella sp. DAU305 (assembly GCF_026802235.1). Classification (NCBI taxonomy): domain Bacteria; kingdom Pseudomonadati; phylum Pseudomonadota; class Gammaproteobacteria; order Alteromonadales; family Shewanellaceae; genus Shewanella; species Shewanella sp. DAU305. Next base: position 1,629,049 of record NZ_CP113808.1, on the reverse strand, counting down.
ACTAACATGATTGACACTGTTAAAGCCAATGCCAAAACGGCAAACCAATCGTTACCTTCTGACAGTGCCCTGCGTACTCAGGTGATTGAACGTTTGATCTTGACCCGTTTACAACTGCAAATGGCAGATCGTATTGGCCTGCATATTGGTGACTTACAATTAGACCAAGCGATTGAAAACATCGCGCGCGAACAAAAAATGTCTGTGGCGCAGATGCAACAGAAAATTGAAAGTGAAGGGTTAAGCTTCAGCCAATACCGCGAGCAGTTGCGCGAAGAAATCACCCTAGGTGAAATTCAGCGTATTCAAGTACAACGTCGTATTCAAGTGTCACCACAGGAAATTACTAGCCTAGTCAAACTCATCCAAGAACAAGGGATGAAAGATGTGGAATACCAAATTGGCCACATCCTGATTGACGTGCCAAATAATCCTACCAGTGAACAACTGGAATCCTCGAGCAAACGTGCCAATATCGTTTTGGAGCGTTTGAAGAGTGGTGAAGATTTCCGTCGTACCGCTATCGCATCTTCTTCGGGCCCTAAAGCACTCGAAGGCGGTATTTGGGACTACATGAACATCAATGAAATGCCAACCCTGTTCGCCGAAGTGATCAACGGTGCGAAAACGGGTGACATTATCGGCCCTATTAAGAGTGGTGCTGGCTTCCATATTATTAAAATCATGGATGCTCGCGGCCTACAAACCAAAGAAATTGAAGAAGTCAGAGCGCGCCACATTTTGCTCAAGCCATCGCCAATTTTGTCAGAAGATCGTGCTAAAGCCATGCTTGAGCAATTTCTGAAGCAAATTCGCTCAGGTGAAGCTAAGTTTGAAGACCTAGCGCGTCAATATTCTGAAGATCCAGGTTCAGCCACTAAAGGCGGCGAATTAGGTTGGGCAGAGCCAAGCATTTACGTGCCAGAGTTCGCTCAAACCCTTAACAGTTTAAAAACTGACCAGATCAGTGAGCCATTCCGTACTACTCACGGTTGGCACATTACCCAGTTAGAAGAACGCAGAAAAACCGATGCCACGGATCAGTTCAACAGTAACCGTGCGCACCAGTTGATCTTCCGTCGCAAATTTAACGAAGAACTGCAAAACTGGCTAGACGAAATGCGTTCAGACGCATACATTGAAATCTTCCAGCCAGAGACCAATCGAGGTTAATTCTAATTGAGCACTAAACGTATTGCCGTTACCCCAGGCGAACCCGCAGGTATTGGCCCCGATTTAGTCGTACAACTCGCTCAGCAGGCTTGGCCTGCTGAGTTAGTCGTTTGTGCGGATCCAGAATTATTAACCAGCCGTGCTAAACGACTCGGTTTGCAAGTGACTTTCCGCCCTTACCAGCCAAATCAAGCGCCTAAACCGCAAGAAGCGGGCACATTAACCATTGCCCCCTTCAAGCTAGTGACCGAATCGATTTGCGGTCAGCTCGATGAGCAAAACAGCACTTATGTAGTTGAAACCTTGCGTTATGCGGGTGAGAAAAACATGAGCGGCGAGTTTGATGCTGTCGTGACGGGTCCGGTACACAAAGGCATTATCAATCAAGCGGGTATTTCCTTTAGTGGCCATACTGAGTTTTTTGCCCATCAAGCAAATTGCCCAGATGTGGTGATGATGCTGGCAACGCCGGGATTGCAAGTGGCACTCGTGACCACACATATTCCACTGGCCTATGTTGCAAAAGCGATAACGCGTCAACGCCTACAGCATATTATCAAGATTTTACATGCCGATCTCATCAGCAAATTTGGCATAGTTTCACCGAAAATTTATGTTTGTGGCCTTAATCCACACGCAGGTGAAGACGGCCATTTAGGGCGTGAAGAAATCGACGTGATTATTCCTGCACTCAACGAGTTGCGAGAAGAGTTCCAGATGAATATTGTCGGCCCATTACCCGCCGATACCCTGTTCCAACCTAAATATTTACAGGACGCCGATGTCGTCTTGGCCATGTACCATGACCAAGGACTTCCCGTTCTCAAGTCACAAGGATTTGGCAAATCGGTAAACATCACCTTAGGTTTACCCTATATTCGTACCTCGGTTGACCATGGTACGGCGCTCGATCTCGCGGGTACAGGCAAAGCCGATATTGGCAGCTTTGTGTGTGCTCTGAATAAAGCCATTGAGTTATCCTCAAAGAACTAAACGATTACATTATTAATGAGCAACAAAGTACATTTAGGCCACACGGCCAGAAAGCGTTTCGGACAAAACTTCCTTACCGACGGCAATGTGATTGACCGCATTGTGGGCGCAATTGCCCCCGATAATCACCATGTGATGGTCGAGATCGGCCCAGGCCTTGGTGCCTTAACCGAACCCGTAGCCGAAGCTGTAGATAACCTGACCGTCGTCGAACTTGACCGCGATCTAGTTGAACGCTTACATCATCACCCAGTCCTTAAAGATAAACTGACCATTCACCAAGGTGATGCACTGCAGTTTGATTTTGGTCAACTGAGTGTGCCTGGCAAAAAGATGAAAGTGTTTGGTAACTTACCTTACAACATTTCAACGCCGCTGATGTTCCACCTGTTCGAATTTGCCGAACAGATTGAAACCATGCACTTTATGCTGCAAAAAGAAGTGGTACTGCGTTTATCGGCAAGCCCAGGTTGTAAAGCCTATGGCCGTTTAACGGTAATGGCGCAATACTTCTGCCAAGTGGTTCCGGTTCTTGAAGTGCCGCCCCACAGCTTTACGCCCGCGCCTAAGGTCGACTCAGCAGTCGTACGCTTATTGCCATACGCTGTAAAACCGTTCCCTTGCAAAGATGTGACCGTACTACGTCACCTTTGTACTACGGCGTTCAACATGCGTCGTAAGACTCTGCGTAATAACTTAAAGCACATGTTATCTGACGATGAGTTCGAGCAATTAGGGATTGACTCAAGTCAACGTCCAGAGCAGATTAGCGTGCAACAGTATGTTGCTATGGCTAACATGGTTTGCGATAAGAAAGCATAAATATGTCTGGGCACTTCGGTGCCCTTTAACCAGAGCCTAGGAACAAGAATGAGCGCATTGGACACCTCCATTCGGGTTGAAGTTAAAACTGAATATATAGAGCAGCAGTCCTCGCCCGAGGATGAAAAATACCTCTTCAGCTATACCATCACTATCATCAATTTAGGTGAGCAGGCGGCTAAACTCGAAACCCGTCACTGGATAATCACAGATGCCAATGGCAATACCAGTGAAGTCCAAGGCGCCGGAGTTGTCGGTGAAACACCAACCATAGCGCCAAATACCGCCTATCAATACACCAGTGGCACAGTGCTCGATACACCCCTTGGCATAATGCATGGCACTTATGGTATGGTCAGCGAATCGGGTGAGCATTTCCAAGCGACGATCCGTCCCTTCCGTTTAGCGACCCCAGGCTTACTACATTAATATCGTTAGGAAAGGGGTACTGTGGCGCATTATTTTGTTGGTGATATTCAAGGCTGTTTCGCTGAATTACAAAAATTACTCGCTAAGGTCGATTTTAATCCCTCACGTGATGAACTCTGGGCTGTAGGTGATCTTGTTGCTCGCGGACCAGATTCCTTAGCTACACTGCGCTTTTTTCGTTCTTTAGGTGATTCCGCTAAAACGGTTTTAGGCAATCACGATCTCCACTTAATGGCGTTACACGGCAAGCTCAAACGCGCTAAGCCCAGCGATAATTTAACTGAAATTCTTGAATCGTCCGATATTTCAGCCTCAATTGACTGGCTGAGACAGCAACCCCTAATGCGTGAATTACCCGAATACCAACTCATCATGAGTCATGCGGGTGTACCACCGCAGTGGTCGCTTGAAGTATTAAGAGAAGAAACCGCACTCGTCAGTTGCGCACTTAAACAAGATGATTATCTTGAGGCACTGATAGCCCAAATGTATTCGGATAGTGCCGAACAATGGGACCCAAGTGCAATTGGCATAGAGCGCCTACGTTACTGCATCAACGCATTAACACGCATGCGCTACCTCTATATCGATGGCCGACTCGATTTTGATTGTAAACAACCTCCTGAAAACTGTACTAATCCACAACTCAAACCTTGGTTTGAGTTTGTTTCGCCCCTGCGCCAGAGTCACACCTTGGTTTTCGGCCATTGGGCAGCACTGATGGGCAATGTCGGCGATACTAAATTAAAGGCTTTAGATACAGGTTGTTGCTGGGGTGAACACTTAACCCTATGGCATCTTGAAAAAGACCAAAAAATTACGCAAAAAAAGTTAAAAAAGAGTTAAACTAAAATAGCTTAAAGTCGATAACAGACTGAGCCGCCTAACCCTGAAATCGCCCTGTTTTCATTTGGAAAAATATAATAAAAATCGGAGTATCCTATGAAATTTAACGTAGCCACCAGAGTGATTGGCGGATTTGGTATTGTCACGCTTTTACTCGTGGTGCTAGGATTTACGTCCTACCTCACCAACAACAGCCTAAAAGCAAGCTCGGCGATGATGCAAGAATTAAGCTTGCCTGCGCTTAAGTCAACCAATCACCTCAGTGAAACCTTGAGCGAGCAACAAAGACAAATCCTGATTGCCTATCACACGCCTAAATCGGCCAATATTCCTAGTATTCGTAAAGTGTTCGATGATCATGGCACTCAGTTCAAAAACGAAATAGCCAACGTCACTCAATTAGTCAAAAGCCAGCCAGAGCTCACCTCCTTAATCAGCCAATTAAGCGGCAATTTCTCCACCTTCGAGCGAGACAGCCTTGCTATGATCGCCGAACGTGAAGCTTCATTAAGCAAGCAAGAACAGTTAGTTAATCTAAAGAAAAAACTCGAAAATGCCGCCGATGATGCCTCATCGGAACTGCTCGATATTGTTGATTTAGAAAGCAGTCAAAATCCCGATGAGCAGAGTCTGGCCGCGTCAGCCAGCGCGATTGATACTAGCCTCGGGAATATCATCACCACTATCGCAGACTTAGTGACCAATGAAGAAGACAATAAACACGAACTGATCTCTAAAGAACTTGACTACATTATCAGCGAAACCAAAAACAAACTTGAATATGTGAATCGTCACGGTCAAGGTATCGTCGATGCGGATACCTTAAGTTCAGTCACTAAAGATATTGAAAAAGTTTTAGCGCTTGTTACTGGCCCGCAATCTATGTTGCAGCTGAAATCGAGCCAGCTTTCCCATGCTAAAGAAGCTGTGGTCAAACTCGGTATTATCGAAAAAGACGTGAAAGTTATTAATTCCAACATGGATGATGTAAGTAATAACATCGAACTTGTTGCCGCCAACATGAGCAACGACACCATAGCTAAGATTGACTCTGCTAGCATACAAACCATGGTTGTAGTGTTAATTGCCATTGTTGTCGCTGTCATTGTGAGTTTTGCTGTAGTGAATCCGCTCAAACGCTCACTAAGCCAAGTGAACAATGCTCTAAACGTCTTAGCCTCAGGCAACCTTACCCATAAGCTTGATGACTCTGGACACGATGAATTTGCAGAGCTGGCGAAAAACTGCAACCGTCTCGTCGATAGCTTACGCAGTTTGATTATCGGTATCTTGGATAGATCGAACCAACTGGCCGCGGCAGCTGAACAAACGTCGGCCATCACAGCGCAAACTACCTCGGGCATTCAAGAGCAAAAAAGCCAAGTTGACCAAGTGGCCACTGCAACCACAGAACTGAGCTCTAGCGCGCAGCAGGTGTCCTTAAGTGCTGATCAAGCCCTTGAGCAAATCAAGCAAGCCGACCAAGAAACTCAGCATATGCGAGCCATTGCCGAAGAGAACAAACTGACTATTTTGGCTTTAGCCGATGAAGTCGCCAAGGCAGGCGTTGTGATTAATAAAGTGCAGTCTGATAGCGCCTCAATTGGCTCAATTTTGGATGTGATCCGCGGCATTGCAGAGCAGACTAACCTACTCGCCCTTAACGCCGCCATTGAAGCTGCTAGAGCCGGTGAACAAGGTCGTGGTTTTGCGGTAGTTGCAGATGAAGTCCGTAGCTTAGCCTCACGTACTCAAGTATCGACCCGAGAGATCCAACAGATGATCGAAGTGTTGCAACAAGGTGCAGAGCAAGCCGTTGCCGCCATGGATATGGGACGTGCTCAGGCAAATGCCTGTGTTGAAAAAACTGAGCAAGCCAACATTGCCCTCGAAACCATTAGCCAGTCTGTGCATAAGGCCTATGACTCAGGCACTCATATCGCCCATGCTGCTCAAGAGCAGAATTTAGTGAGTCAGCAAGTGTCTGAGAAACTGGAGCATATTGCTGCCATTTCAGAAGAAACCGCTATCGGCGCAGATCAAACGGCTCAGTCTAGCCATCAAGTCGCCAAACTAGCCGAAGAACTTCAAGCCTCAGTTGGTGAATTTAGAGTCTAAATGTTAATTGTTAAAATCCACTAAACCAAGGGTCGCTTAGCGGCCCTTTCTTTTGGACCGAATTTACTTTCCCTATCATACCAATCACTCGCTCTGACCGACTTAGTGTAAATTAGGGCCATAAAAAATGCCGAACTTAAGTTCGGCATTTGATCTGATTCAAGGCAAGACGTTTAATGCAAAGCGCTTAATACTAGACTCTTAACACTAATGGCTTAAACCCGTTGCTTAATACTCGTCGCCTAATATAACTAAGCTGCAAATAGAGCTAAAGTGCCGCTAGTTCGGTGCAACGAGTCCAGCTCAGCGATTACTCTTCTTCGCCGCCTGCAGCAGCGCCAAGACGCTCTTTCACTGCAGCAGTGATAGGGCTATCACCATGACCGTTTGCTTCAGCCCAAGCTTGGATAGTCATACCATCGGCTTCAGCGACACTCAGTTCCGTCACTGACAAACGTTTAGCCACGAACTCACCGGCATCGTTCGCACTCGCACCGTAAGCGGTACGCAATAGACTTGCGCCATCGCAACTGATACCAGTGTAAATCTGACGTAGCTTAACGCGGCTTTCTTTTAATTTTTTACGTAGGCGGTTTTTATCGTTAGCTTTTACGTAATCGCAAATACTCGCGACGAGTGGATCAACGCCCGCGACAGCAGGGGTTGGTACAGTGATATAGCTAAATCCAATTAACGCAGCCAAGGCTACAGGCATAAGACGCATCCGATACTCCTTAATACTTTCTTATAGTTTTATTATCAATTTTGTATGGGCTGCATCTCGTCTCTAAAGGGTATTGACCTCTTGGCTTTAGCTCTCGTTCGAAATCTAGGATAACGAAATAGGCTATCTCTTCTTTCCGTGAAAACTAAATGTCCGATATGATGCAATACGTTAGATAAACTGACGACCCATACACACAGGGTACACAACAGAGGCTGCAATTTAACATTTTTTTACCAAATTGATAAAGCGATATTCCAAACCATCCGCATTTATACTAGACAAAGATCCCGTTTCTTTCCAAGTTCCGTCATCCCAGTGGGGGAAAAATGTATCACCCTCAACCTCTAGCTTGATTTGCGTCAAATATAAGGTATCTGCGTAAGGTAATAACTCGGCATAAAGCTGACCGCCACCAATCACCACTAACTCTTCACACTCGCCAGCGGCTTGTTTGGCTGCATCAAAAGAGGTCACACAGGTCACGCCTTCAATGACGAGATCCGTTTGACGTGAAATCACTATGTTATGTCGACCAGGAAGGGGTCTACCAATGGACTCAAAGGTCTTACGCCCCATCAGCACAGGCTTACCTAGGGTCATGGCTTTAAAGTGACGTAGATCTTCTGGAAGATGCCATGGCATTTTATTCTCTTTTCCGATGACTCGATTGTTTGACATCGCGGCTATCATAGCAATGCGCATGCTCACTCCTGTTTTATTGAAATAGAATTATTGAATGACGGGGCGGGTTCTGAAATACAGCAAGCTCGGCATGGCCAACCCCACAGCTAACGCCCCGAGAATAAAGACGGTTTTGAGGCCATTACTAATCACTTGTGCCGTCAGTTCAGGACTCACCTGAGACTGAGCAGTCAGTTGCACTAAGGCAATGACGGTATTAAAGGCATAAGTGCCAGGGATCATAGGTATAATAGCAGCGACAGCATACATTAAAGGTGGCGCTAAATGGCGTTTTCCAAACCCTATCGTAATAATCCCGACGATTGCAGCAGCGGCAAATGTGGCCCACTCAATCGGTAAACCAAACTGTAGCATTAAGGTACGCGAGCTATGACCAATGGCTCCCGCTAAGGCGCAATAGGGGAGAAATCGTTTAGGAACATTAAACACCATAGCAAATCCCACGGCGGGAATTGCTGAGAAAAAAGCATCGTGCAGCAGCGTTATCAGTAGTTCCATCATAGGAAAATCCCGCCGATCTGCATCGCAATCGTAATGCCTATCACAGAAGAAACGGTCAGCAAGGTCGCATGGCCCCAACGGGAGATGCCGACATTCATATGCCCTTTCACCATGTCAGAAATCGCATTGATCATCGGAAAACCCGGCACCAGCATTAGCACACTCGCGGCCATAGCTGCTTTAGGCGTTTCACTCAATGCAAACACATAGCCAGTTTGAGCCAACATACTGGTGACGAAAGCCGTGACGGCAAAGTTAACCAATAAATTAAAATGCTGCTTAGCAATCGCTAAACGTACCGACATGCCCACAGCTGCGGCAAAAAAGGTAATCACACACGAGATAAGATCACCATTAAACAGGTGACAAAAACTGGCACAAGACAGGCCAATCATGAAGACAACTAAACTAGGAGGATAGGTTTTAGGCTCAATCCGCGCTAAACGTTTACGGACTTCGTTGGGGCCATACAGACCTTTTTCAGCTAATAAACAGATGCGTTGTAATTCACAAACTATGGTCATATTAATGCCATGCTCACGAATACGACGAGTCGTAGTGATACAGCGACCATGAACTAAACTGGTTAACACGAGGGAATTGGAGGAAATAGAGAGTTCTACGCTGGCAAGGCCTAAAGCCTGACCTAGACGCTGGCTGATTTCTTCAACTAAATCAGATTCTGCGCCGTAGGCCAGTAGCAGTTGTGCAGCACGCACAACTTGCCGAGTAATATCATTTTGAGTATCTGCGTACACGGAACTCTCAAAATTAAGACGGTAAGATTATCTCTGGTAAATAACTTCTACGTCGTAGTCGTCATCATCAAAGTCGTCGTCATCATCTTCATCAACATAGTCTTCATTTACAGAATCTAAGTTAGCTTGATGATAATTATCCCACTTGAACTCGACTTCACTGTCTGGGTCGATTTCATTGTCTTCTGGTGGCAAGCTCGCAATATAATCGAGGAGCTTTAATGCCAACTCATTAGTGCCGTCGCGGTTGTAGGCAGAAATAGTGTAAACGTCGCCTTCCCAACCCATTTCTTTAACGATGCGATCAACCTTTTGTTGCAGCTCTTCTTCAAGCAGCAAATCGGTTTTGTTAAAGACTAACCAACGTGGCTTGCTCGCCAACTTTGGAGAGTACTTCTCAAGCTCACCAACGATAGCGCGCGCAGACTCAACCGGATCGGTTCCGTCAATAGGCTCAATGTCGATGATGTGCAGTAGAATACGACAACGCTCAAGATGCTTTAAGAAGCGAATACCTAAACCAGCACCATCGGCTGCGCCTTCGATAAGACCTGGAATATCCGCGATCACAAAGCTTTGACCAGGACGTGGATTAACCACACCTAAGTTAGGCACTAGTGTTGTAAACGGATAATCAGCCACTTTCGGCGTTGCACGGGAAACCGCACGAATGAATGTCGACTTACCCGCGTTAGGCATGCCAAGCAAACCAACGTCAGCCAGCAGTAACAACTCTAATTTAAGGCTACGAACTTCACCAGGTGTTCCTAACGTCTTTTGACGTGGGGCACGGTTAGTACTGCTCTTAAAACGGGTGTTACCTAAACCATGGAAACCACCTTTGGCAACCAATAGCTTTTGACCGTGGGTCGTTAAATCCCCAAGGACTTCTTCAGTATCATGATCGACCGCGCGAGTACCAACAGGAACTTTTAAGATCAAATCTTTACCGCTGTGACCGGTACAATCACGGCCACGACCATTTTCGCCACGTTCAGCCATGTGAAAACGTTCAAAACGGAACTCGATCAAAGTGTTGAAGTTTTCGTCAGCTTGCAGGAAAACACTGCCGCCGTCGCCACCATCACCACCATCAGGACCACCATCAGGTACATACTTTTCGCGCCTAAAGCTAACACAACCGCTACCGCCGTCGCCTGCTTCGACCCTAATTACTGCCTCATCGACAAACTTCATACTTACTCCTGGCACCACTGAATGAAGCAATTATACCGTCTAACTTCATTGGTCGCCAAAAAACTCGAGATACTTTGCTCCCAATCTTACCTGTCAATGCTCATTCTTGGTAATCATTTACCAACTCAAGCATCTACACGGCGTAAATAGAAGCACAAAAAACAGAAAGCCCCACCAATGGCGGGGCTTTAACAGTATAAGCTAGGTTCGAAAATTAAGCTTCGATGCTAATAAACTTACGGTTATTAGCGCCTTTAACTTCGAATTTCACTTTACCGTCAGTCAGAGCAAACAGAGTATGGTCACGACCAATACCTACGTTTACACCAGCGTGGAATTTAGTACCACGTTGACGAACGATAATGTTACCAGCTAGAACTGATTCACCGCCAAAGCGCTTAACACCTAGACGTTTACTTTCTGAATCGCGGCCGTTACGAGTAGAACCGCCAGCTTTTTTATGTGCCATGAGTTAGACTCCTATTATGCGTTGATAGCAGTAATTTTAACTTCAGTGAACCACTGACGGTGGCCCATTTTCTTGTCGTGATGCTTACGACGACGGAACTTAACGATAGTTACTTTATCGCCACGACCGTGACTTACAACTTCAGCAACGACTTTACCGCCAGCTACTAAAGGAGCACCAACATGCACTGTTTCGCCATCAGCGATCAAAAGAACTTGATCGAATTCGATAGTTTCGCCAGTTGCAACTTCTAACTTTTCTAAACGAACAGTGTGGCCTTCGGCTACACGGTGTTGTTTACCACCACTTTGAAAAACAGCGTACATAGCTATTTTACTCCAATTCCTAACACGCGGGCTCATTCTTGGATGAGGCAGGGTGCTATAAAAACTTTATTGACAATGGGCGCGGAGTTTACGCGAAGAATCTAACTCTGGCAAGCCCTAATTAGGAAAGAATAAAAAAAGACCGGATTAACTCTCACATTAGTTGAGCTAGTGCTGTCATATGTCAGAATTTTAGGTAAAATTCATTTCATTATAACACGTGAGCCTAAACAGGGGCCGGTACGTAATGACCCCACAACCAGAGTCTACTATGGATTTAAACGCTATTCGTCAACTGGCTGACACTGATATGCAAGCAGTCAATCAGCTGATATATAAACAGCTTGAATCAGATGTCGCCCTAATTAATCAATTAGGTTTTTACATTATTAATGGTGGTGGTAAACGTCTTCGTCCTCTGCTGTCGGTATTAGCCGCACGTGCGGTGAGCTACGAAGGCGAAGCGCATCTTAAGCTAGCGGCGATTATTGAGTTTATCCATACGGCCTCATTGCTCCACGATGATGTAGTTGATGAATCGACATTGCGCCGCGGACGAGAAACCGCCAACGCACTGTTCGGCAATAGCGCCAGCGTGCTGGTCGGGGATTTCCTTTATACCCGTTCATTCCAGATGATGACCGAACTCGACAGCATGAAAGTGCTCAGAGTGTTAGCGGATACCACGAACGTGTTAGCCGAGGGCGAAGTCTTACAACTGATGAACTGCAACGATCCTGATACCACAGAAGAAAGCTATATGCGGGTCATTTATTGCAAAACCGCTAAGTTGTTTGAAGCGGCCACCCTGCTTGCGGGCGTGTTAGCGGGTGCGACGCCAGAGCAAGAAACCGCCTTAGGTAACTATGGTAAATATCTTGGTACCGCCTTCCAGCTTACCGACGATTTACTCGACTATACCGCCGACAGTGATGAGCTAGGCAAGAACATAGGTGATGACCTTGCTGAAGGTAAACCAACTCTGCCACTCATCTATGCCATTGCCCATGGCACAGACGAAGAGAAACACCTCATACGTCAAGCAATTGAGCAAGGCGATGGTACACAGGCCATAGATAAAATCGTGGCAGCACTGCACCATTGCGGCGCGTTAAACTACACCCAGCAAAAAGCAATTGAAGAATCAGAGAAAGCCATCGAGGCATTATCGATTCTGCCCGACAGCGACTACAAGCAAGCCTTAGTTGCGCTTGCTAAGATTTCGGTCGACCGTAATCACTGATCACTCGCTAATCCGTTTTTAGCCCAAAGAAAAGGTCTTACTCAGTAAGACCTTTTTTATTGCCTCAAATCCGCAATCCTAAGATTAAACCTGCCAGCGGATCGGCGCTTCGCCCCGCTCAAGTAATAATTGATTCACTTGAGAAAAATGCCCACAGCCAAAGAAACCCCGATAGGCCGATAAAGGTGAAGGATGCGGCCCAGTGAGCACTTGATGTTGCGGTGCGTTAATCACTTGACCTTTTTTGATGGCATGAATGCCCCAAAGCACGAAGATAATCGGCTGTGTCTGGCGATTTAATAATTCCAGCGCGGCAGCAGTAAACACTTCCCAGCCTGCTTTGGCATGGGAGTGCGCCTTACCTTGCTCAACGGTTAATACCGTATTGAGCATTAATATCCCCTGCTCCGCCCATGTGGATAAATCCCCGTGGGATGGAATGGTAAAGCCATCAATATCCGTCGCTAATTCCTTGTACATATTGGCTAAGGAAGGCGGCGGTTTAATACCGCGCTTGACCGAAAAGCATAAACCATGGGCTTGATCTGGGCCGTGATAGGGATCTTGACCAATCAATACCACTTTGACCTTTTCAAGCGGAGTCATACTAAAGGCATTAAAAACATCGGCTTCGGGAGGATAAACCACTTTTCCAGCCCTGCGTTCATTGTCTACAAACGCACTTAGTTGCTGAAAATAAGGCAAAGCCCTTTGCTCATCGATAAATGTTTGCCATGTCGCCTGAGTCACGATTTTACTTCCTCAATTCTATTATCGGATTAGCTTAAAAGTCCTACTGTAGAATGGCAAGTTTGAAGGTTATGCTTGTCGATAAGTGATACGGCTATATTTGCAGTGTTTCACTTTAAGACTTTCAATTTAAAACATTCGAATTTAAATGCTATAGTGCGCCCATTCTCGCACTGTCTAATACTCCATGATGATCCAACATTCTGATAAATTGATACAACGACATCAAACGGGTTTCACCTTAATAGAGCTTGTGGTGGTCATCATAGTGCTCGGTATTTTAGCGGTAGTGGCCCTGCCAAAATTTATCAATGTGCAGCAAGATGCGCAAATCGCTACAGTCAAAGCCGCTGGCGGTGGCTTTAAGTCAGCCATCAATCTGGCGCGATCCGTTTGGGCGGTAAAAGTGGGTTCAGGTCCAAAAGAAGACTTACCCGTATTTGGCACGGCGCAATCTGAACAAGTGGATTTCAACGCCTTCGGCTGGCCTGCACAACACTATATCTTTGGTAATGAAGCCTCACCGGCGCTCGATAATGTCGAAGACTGTATCTCAGTATGGGAAGTATTATTCCAAAATACCCAACCGAGTGTCTCGCGCTTAAATGTTGATACGACAGAAACCGACTACAAAGCCAGTTATACCAATCCTGGCAAGTGCACTTATTTCTATCGAACAAACGACAAACTCTCGATCAGTTATGACTCCCAAACCGGAGTCGTCATTACCGACACAGATCCCAATAGTTAATGCCTGACGATTCCTTCTTACGTCAATTACGTTAGAATCCAACTTTAATCTGTTACTTTTTAGAGTGAACGCCATGACCGACACGAGCAACACCACCATTTACGAACTTGCCGATCAGTTTATTGCCTTAGCCAACCAGCTAAGCCAACAAGAAGCAGATGTAGGTAAAGTGGGCACGGCACTGCGTTTTGCCGCGGCACGTTTTAACGCCTTCGAAGCCGCGATTAAATCAGCGGATCTCGGCGCCGAGAAAGAAAGCGCATTAGAATGGTTTAGCAGTGAATTCAAAGAAATGCTGAGTGACAACTTAGACGATCACATCGCGAATCCGCCGATTCTCCAAGAAGCGGTGGCAGAAGAGACCGACAATTCAGTGCAAATGTTTAAAGGCTAAGCACGCCTTTCATGCATAGCGAAAACCTAAAAAACGCCATCGATTGATGGCGTTTTTGTTTGTTGAAACAGATGACCTACAATCAATAACTAAAGCGTGTACACCACGCGGAACGCCAGCAGTATCAACACCACGCCAGACAACTTATCAATTAACCCTGCCTTTTCCCGTAACTTAGGCAACACGCTTGAGTGGGATAACAATAAAGCGATAAGCGTGTACCAAAGGCCATCGACCACTAATGGGGTAAAAACGATTAAGGCTTTGGCTGTCATGCTGTCGGCCACCATCACGAATTGGCTGAATAATGCGAGGAAAAATAGCATGATTTTAGGATTGAATAAGGAAATGGCGATACCATCACGGGCTGCGGTCAAGGTATCTGTCGCCTCCCCTGCGGCCAATTTAGCTTGCATACCGCCCTTGGAACGCAGCGCCTGAACTCCCATCCAAGCCAGATACAAAGCACCGAGAATCGCAATGCCATTAAAGACTAAGGGCGCCTTTTTAAGTACGACGGCTAAGCCAAGTAACGTCACCAGCGCATAAATCCCAATGCCTATTGAATGTGCCCACGCACACACTATGCCCTTGCCCCGTCCGCCGCCTAAGGTATGGCGCACCACCATAGCTAAACTTGGGCCCGGCGACATAGCCCCCAAACAACAAATAGCCAATAAACCTAACCAAGTACTAAAACTCATTGAACACACCTTACGCCGAATAAAAAGGCCCCATTGATGTAGATAAACTCTGGGGCCTTAACTTGTTTGCTATTCTAGCATCGCGCCATTAAGGCGTTAACGCTAATCAATCCGTTTGTTGATAAATTAACGGCTATTTAGGCTGATAAAAAGCACGGATATCCTTCACTAACTGTGTTAAGGATTCGGGCTCAACGTACATCATGTGCCCCGCTTTATAGTAATGCATACTCACACGACTATTATCTATGCCGTTATCGGCAAAGGTATTTTCGGTGGCAAAAAATGGCGTCGCAAAGTCAAAGTAACCGTTGCCGACAAAAATCCGCAGATCTTTGTTCTCACGCTGCGCTTGGCCAAGATAAGGGGCGACGTTGACATAGTGCATCTGCTTGCCACTGATATTCCAATTCCAACTCCGGTTCACATCAACGGAGAGAACGTTGAAAGGACGGGATAAGGTCACGCCCAAATCGTCATACAGATATTGATGCATGGCAGCCGTATAAGCGCCATCAATCCCATAACCTGATGGATCATCGTCGGTTGAGTCGCCGCCACTGTCGTAGTCTTTACCTGTGTAGCGGCTGTCTAAGCGTCCTATCGTCAAACCTTGCTCTCTGAGCAGCTCCTTAGTGTATCGACTGGCGCTCACGCGCAAATTAACACGATCTAAATAGTGCTCACTTAAACCCGTAAAGCGCGCCAAGCTTTGACGTACAGCTTGATATGCCTCGGGTGTTAAGCGGCTGCCTTGCAACAACGCGAGGGCATAATCTTTGATCGCAAACTGGCGCGCTTCCTCAATAAAAGCCTCTAGCCCTAAAGCTTTATCCGCAGCGCTGACTTTATTGTGGTAGAAAGCCGTCGCCGCCATCGTCGGTAAAAAACCAATGTATGGTTGATTATTACCCGGCTGGTAGCGGGCATGACTAAAATCGAGAATGGATGAAATCAGCATAATTCCATTGACCGAAATGTCGGTCCAACCACCCTGCAATTCATTCACAAGTGCTGCCGCGCGGGTAGTACCGTAACTCTCGCCGGCCAAATATTTAGGGGAGTTCCAACGTTTATGCTCAATCAACCAGCGGCGAATAAACTCGGCAATCGACTGGGCATCTTCTTTCACGCCCCAAAAATCCGCACCTTTTTTATCGCCTAAGGCGCGGCTAAAGCCAGTACCTACGGGATCGATGAACACGAGATCGGACTCATCAAGCATAGAGTAATCGTTTGATTCAATATGATAAGGTGCTGCGCCATCGTCCTTTGCATCCGGCACCACCACACGTTTAGGACCGAATAAGCCCATGTGCAACCAGAGCGAGGCCGAGCCCGGACCGCCGTTAAAAATAAAGGTTACGGGGCGTTTGTTGCTGTCTTTAACATCGTCACGTAAATAGGTAATAGAGAAAATACTCGCCAGCGGTTCGTCTTTATCATCCTTTAAAATAGTCTCGCCACTTATCGCTTGATAACTGACTTTTTGCCCTTGAATCGTCATCTTATGCTCGGTTTTAACCACCTCAGGGACAAGCTTGTCGGCTTTATCTTCGGCCTTTTTGGCGGTTTCGGCATAGCTCAGGCTCGAGCAGAATACGATCAACGGCAACAGTAATAATGACCAAAGCGGCCTAGCCGACGAGCGTCGACGCGATAATAAAGGTGTCATCTTATTTCCTTTTATTTTTGTTATAGCGGTAACTATCATCTTGCCCAGCTTACAAAGACTCAACAGCAGGCGCAAAACACAATTGCAACTGAATGCGTCAAAGGGCAGCTCAAATGAAATCCCATAAATTCACGCTGATTTAAGCCGTTAACCGCTAAGATAAGCACGAATCTAAGTCTGTATTCCTAAGCCTCTATGGTTAATAAAGGCACGCCATTCTCCAGCAGGAAGTTTTATGAGCACTATTACTCTGATCAGTATTGTCATTCTTTGTCTATTAATCGGCGCTATCTTGCTGCTGATTTGGCAAAGACAAAAAGGAAAAACCATACCGCTGGCGGTGATATTTGTACTGGGATTTTTCGCCTTAGGACTCGGCGCTATTATTGGATTTGTGCATAAAGGCGAGGATTATCAAGCCTATCAAAAACTGCAATGGCACACCTTAGCCCCCGAGCAAATTGCGCCTCTGGTTGCCCAAGGCTATACCGTATTTGTCGATATTACTTCAGATTGGTGCACCATTTGCCAAACCAATAAAGCCGAAGTCACCCACAGGGAACAAATTGTGAACGCCTTAATGGCAGACAACATTATCCTGATGCAAGGCAACTGGAGTGAAGCCAACAAAACGATTGAAAGCTATATGCGCCATGAAGGTGTACCTGGTACGCCCTACAATAAAATCTACGGTCCAAGCGCACCCAATGGCATTCTTTTGCCGTCAAAACTCAGTATGAGTGATGTGTTGAATGGCCTTGCTGCCGCACAAACGAATCGCAGCTAACGAAAAATAACCAATAAAAAAGGCTGCACTGCAGCCTTTTTGCTCACTTCACTTCAAATCTATAAAAGCCAAATTTCTTGAAAGGTGGGTTAGAAATCGCTTCTATAAATTGGCTTACTCATTAAAAACGGTAATTTACACGGCCATAGTAGAAGCCACCGTTGTAATCGAATGGCCCACTTTCATAGTAAACGCCACCAAGTTGAGAATAAGCGTAATCATCGCCCACTTTCAGCTTTTGCGCTTTTTGGTCGAATAGGTTATTTGCCCCTACCGCCAGGGTTAAGCCATCAAATAACTCATAGCTCACTTCCAGATCTATGGTGACTGCAGCATCGGCCATTTCAGAACCCCAATCAGAGGTATCGTCAGCATGAGTCGCATAGTACTCACCGAAGTAGTTACCACGCAGTGACATGCTTAATTGATCCCATGACTGCGCCCAGGTCAAGGTTGCACGGTGTGCAGGAATACCATCTTCTAAACGCCGAACCTTGCCTTCATCAGTGGTTTCGGGATCGTATTTATCAACGCTGGTATCGGTCCAACCATAGGCAAGACTGAATTTAGCATTACCCGACAGAATTTCCGCATCATAGGAGGCGACGATATCGATACCTTGAGTCGTAGTATCAAAGTCGTTGGTGTAATAACTCACGCCTTGGATCAACTCAGGGAACTCAACGCCCGCTGCACGCAGCGCATCATAGTCTTTAGCTTCAACATCAATCTTACTCGACTGCGCAATACGACCCTCAACGCCAATGTTGTAATAATCGACCGTTAAGAAAAAGCTTTCGTATTCATACACTGCGCCTAACGCATAGCTTGTTGACTCTTCAGGCTTTAACACTTCCCCGCCATAAAATGCCGCAAGCGGATCGGTGGGTGGCGCAATAAACGTCTGGATCAGTTCACCTTCGATAATTGATGTCTGCGTGTTGACGACGTTTTCTTGACCCACGGTTGGCGCACGGAAACCTGTGCTGTGTGACGCGCGGAACGACAACTCATCCGTTGCGGAATACTGCAACGTCAGTTTGTAATTTAACGTATCACCAAAGGTCGAAAAGTCTTCGTAACGCAGTGCTAAACCGACTAACCAGTCATCACTTAAATAGGCTTCTAGATCAGTATAAATACCGATATTGTGGCGAGAGTTTTTACCCGCAGATTCTGGGCCAAAGCCTTTAAATCCGTGCGCACCAATATTGAAACCTTGGTTAGCATAAGGGCCAGCAATCCACGAGGCTTCATCACCTTGAGATATCTCAAACGACTCATTACGCCATTCAAAACCAGAAGCAAAGCTAATGTCTTCGATGCCGCCTATAGTAATGAAACGCGAGAAATCTAAGTTAACTGTGGTTTCAACCTGCTCATAGGCACCCGTATCGAAATCAGTCGGCGTGTCTAATCCCAGTGATGGATTTAAAGAGTTTTTAAGGCCAAAGCTGGCTTTGTTACTGCCCGTACCGGCACTGAAATCATAATTCCACTCGCCGATATCGCCTTTTACACCAGCGAAGAAAGACATATCTTCAATGGTGCCAGTGAACTGCGGCGTATAGCCACCAGGGAATATCTGGTTCATGGCAAAGCAATTTGGATCGTCAACCATCGCCTTGTAAGCATCTGTATCGAGTACGTTGCCGTCACTTCCATCAGCATTTTTAGGGATAGGCACTGCCGCACAAGTCGACTGAACACCATTAACCGCACCTACGAGTAAGTTCTGACCATCGTCATTGGAATACACGTTGCTACGATTTTGCGGGTAACGATAATAAAAACCACCAACGGCATCGCGGGATGACAGGTTACCAAAGGCATAGGCATGCATATTGGCATTAATGTCTAAGCCTGAGTTGATAAACACTGAGTAGTCATCATTAATCTCAGGATTACCCCATACTTGAGCGGGGTCATTAATCGCAGTATTGCCCTGCACAGCTAAGTTAGCCGCATCGGGACGCTGCACACTACGACTGGTTGCATCGGCATTTTTATACTGAAAGCTTAAGTTAACAAAGCCATTATCCGTCAACGGTAAACCAACATCACCTTCGACTGTGGTCGTGGCACCGTCACCCTCGTAATATTCACCCTGGGTCACTGTGATGGAGCCACCATCAGAATTATCTTTTAAGACAAAGTTCATTACCCCAGCAATCGCATCAGAGCCGTATTGCGCCGCAGCGCCGTCGCGCAGCACTTCGACTTGCTTCAATGCAGAACCAGGAATAACCGAAATATCAGGACCTTGAGCACCATCGTTAATGCCGCCGCCTTGGAACGCAATCACAGCTGCGCGGTGACGACGCTTACCATTGACTAACACTAAGGTACTGTCGGAAGGCAAACCACGTAAGTTAACGGGACGTACTAAGGTTGCCGCATCACTGATGGGTTGAGCGCGAGAGTTAAACGAAGGTACTGAGGTCACCAACATATCAATCATGTCAGTGGAACCATTCTTTTTTAAGTCGTCACTACTAATAATATCAATTGGAACGGGGGAATCGCCGATTGAGCGTGGTGCCGCACGTGAACCAACAACCGCAATCTTTTCCACGCCTTCATTTTTAACAGCAGCGTCTTCTTCCTCAGCCATGGCTTGCGGGCTAATGAAGCTACCAGACAAAGCTAATGTAATCGCCAAACTGACTGCACTTAATCCAAACTTCTGCTTCTTTGAGGTCATCATATTCATCCCAACTGCTTATTATTTTTAGAATACCTGACCTGCTTTATGTGATTATCGTCCCTAAAACCTTGCTACCACGGTCAATACAAAGTTATTTTTTTACATAGCAAGAACATTTTTATAACATAAATAAGACAATATCCAATATTAAATCAGACTTTTGAATGAATATTAGTCATTTCTCTTTTAGATCAGTTTGTTATAAGTGAATATTTTTTAAGGTGTGTCGTTAGGTAAAATGCACTTTAGGGCGCCAAAATGTAAAACCCATAAGTCACCATAAAGTGGGAAATACTCACTAACTCAATCAAAGACACGATATATCGCGACATGCAACTTAAGGTATACTCGGGCAATACCAGCCAAGCTTGAGTACCGCAGATGACAAATAAGATTTCGGTCAATAATCAAAAATCAGTCGATAAGCATTTCTTGCCTGAAAATCAGTTACTGCTTAACGCTGTCGGTGAAGGTATTTATGGATTTGATTTAAGCGGGAATGCGGTGTTTATCAATCCCGCGGCTGAACGCATGACAGGTTGGAAAAATGAAGAGTTACTGGGCAAAAATATCCATAACTGTCATCATCACAGCCATGCCGATGGTAGCCATTATCCCCAAGAAGATTGCCCAATTTACAACACATTAAAGGATGGCATTACCCGCGAAATCACCCATGATGTGTTCTGGCGTAAAGATGGGAGTAGCTTTCCCGTGCATTACAGTTCTACGCCCGTTTACCGTGATAATGAACTCATTGGCGTAGTCGCGATATTTCGTGACATTAGTATCCAAAAGCAAACGGAGCAGTCATTACGTCAAGCGTTGGCGCAAGTGCAAGCGCTCTCGGAGCGACTTGCCTCCGAGAATCATTACCTACAGGCAGAACTAGCTGACAAAACGGGTGATGTGGATATTTCGGGTGGCAGTAGCGTGATCCGCCACATGATCCAGCAATTGCATATGGTAGCCAATACCGACAGTACTGTGCTCATTTGTGGTGAAAATGGCACAGGCAAAGAACTTGTAGCCCGTAACTTACATCAACTCAGTCGCCGCAAAGATAAACCTATGATCAGTGTCAACTGCGCCGCGTTTTCAGCATCCTTGTTAGAAAGTGAACTCTTTGGTCACGAAAAAGGCGCATTTACCGGTGCCACCAGCCGCCGTAAAGGTCGCTTCGAACTTGCTCACCAAGGCACACTGTTCCTCGACGAAGTGGCAGAACTCAGTTTAGAAGCCCAATCAAAACTACTGCGGGTCATCCAAGAGCAATCCTTCGAACGCCTCGGAGGCAGCGAAACCATTCACGTGGATATTCGCTTGGTCGCCGCCAGTCACCACGACTTACTCAAGCGGGTCGAGCAGGGATTATTTCGGATGGATCTCTATTACCGCTTGAATGTATTCCCTATTCAAGTGCCACCACTGCGCGCGAGGATCGAAGATATCCCCGAACTCGTCAGCCATATACTGCACAGTTTGAATCGTAAGTTAGGCAAAAAAATCCGCGGTGTGAGCCAAAAAGGGCTGCAAAAACTCATGGCTTACACATGGCCGGGCAATGTGCGCGAATTGCAAAATATCCTCGAGCGCGAAGCCATTCTATCCCAAGGCGATATTCTGCAGATCCATGCGATGCCGAGCAACAACCCCTTAGCTCAAGCCCAAGGCCAAACCTTAGCAGAAGCGGAAGCCTTACATATAGAACAGACCCTTAAACGCTTAAACTGGCGAATATCCGGTCCACTCGGCGCGGCGAATGTGCTAGGCGTTCCGGCAAGTACGCTGAGATCGCGGATGAAAAAACTGGGGATCCAACGTCAATCGAGTGAAATATAACTCAAACCACACAAGCTAAAAGCGCGATATATCGCCAATATGTGATATATCGTGACTACCACTTAGCTCGCATTGCAAAATAACCATATATATCATAAGGTTGAATCAGTTAAAACTTGGCCTAGCGCTTGCTATAGGGAGGCGAATCTTATTTAAGCCGTTAGGACCCTTTATGCCCAAGAGCGAAGTTACCCCCAATTCTCCAAGTGTGAATAAGAGTGTGAGCGCAAAACCTTCCTCAGTCGAGCTGCACATTCCGATTAAAATCCTCTCCAGCGAAACTGCAACAGGGAGCAATACGCCCTCTGGCAACATCCATTTTCGTGAGCAGAAAGGTGATTTTCAGCGCCTGCGAACCATGATGAATAGCCTGCTGATCGTGTTGTTTTTCGCCTTGCCGTTTATCTCAATCGATGGCCGCCAAGCGATATTGTTAGATATCAGCCAGCAACAGTTTTTCTTCTTTGGCATCACGCTCTGGCCGCAGGACTTTACCCTACTTGCATGGATTTTTATCGCCGCCGCCTTCGGTCTGTTTTTTATTACCGTATTCTGGGGCCGCGTTTGGTGTGGCTATCTTTGCCCACAAACGGCGTGGACCTTTATCTATGTGTGGATAGAAACGCGTATCGAAGGCAGCAGCAACAAACGCAAGCAACTAGACAAAGCGTCTTGGTCTGGCAGCAAAATAGGTAAAAGAAGCACCAAGCACTTACTTTGGGGTCTCGCCGCCCTGCTCACTGGCTGTGGTTTTATCAGCTATTTCATTCCCGCCCGCGAACTCTATATCGACATATTGACGGGCAATGCCAGCTTTTGGGTGACAAGCTGGGTCTGGTTTTTCGCCATTTGTACTTATCTGAATGCGGGCTGGATGCGCGAGCAAATGTGTCTACATTGCTGCCCCTATTCACGTTTCCAAGCTGTAATGTTCGATGCCAACACTAAAACCGTGACCTATGATGCACAGCGCGGTGAATCACGCGGCCCGCGTAAACGTAAGCAAGAAACCAATCTCAGAGAGAGTAATCTTGGTGATTGTGTTGACTGTAATTTATGTGTCGAAGTGTGCCCAACAGGGATAGATATTCGTAACGGCTTGCAATATGAGTGCATCAACTGCGGTGCCTGTGTCGATGCTTGTAATGAAACCATGTTGAAATTCGATTATAAACCGAACCTTATCGGCTACATGAGTGAGAATGATCTTAAGGGAGTCAGCTACTCCTATTGGCGCTCGCCGCGATTTTTAGGCTACGGCGCAGCGGTCGTGATCATGCTTATAGTGATAGGTTTAGATTTGAATAGCCGCAGCGAAATCCAGCTTAACGTGATCCGAGACCGTCAAAGCCTGTACCGCGAAACGGCTGACAATAAGATTGAAAATACCTATCAGCTGAAGATCCGCAACAAAACGCAGGACACTAAGCAGTATCAACTCGCCGTCGACAGTGAAATGCCCTTTAGCTTGATTGCCGATCCTATTATTACCTTGGCCGCGGGCGAGCAAGTGGACTACCCAGTAACAGTATTAGCCGATAAGGATGCCATCCCCTCGGGGCGTAAAATGATCCAATTCTCGGTGACGGATGTGAAACATC
The DNA here is from genome assembly GCF_026802235.1 of Shewanella sp. DAU305. Classification (NCBI taxonomy): domain Bacteria; kingdom Pseudomonadati; phylum Pseudomonadota; class Gammaproteobacteria; order Alteromonadales; family Shewanellaceae; genus Shewanella; species Shewanella sp. DAU305. The sequence continues at coordinate 1,605,534 of NZ_CP113808.1, read as the reverse complement.
CAAGCCAGCAAGTGAGTCAAGAAACCGGATTCTTTAGTCCCTAGGTTTTCTCTTAATATCGGTAACCGTCTACATTAACCACTAAATCGGCGCTTGGGGAATCAACCTAAGCGCCTTTCTAAATCAAGCACTCATCCCCAAAAGACAGTGTGTTTCTTGCGATATCTTTAGTGCTTCTTCGTTCAATAAAATCCAATAGTGCTTTATCGATGACACGATAATTACGCTATCCTTAACGCCTAAGCTTTAGAGTAAAAATACTATTTGTTACATAAAGATACCGTTATTGGCATAGCGATGTTTTTCGCGATAAGCATTGACCTCTAGTGCTAACACCCTCTAATCTAAACACCTGTTTAACTCCAGAATAATAACAACTAATAAACATCATCTTTGAGGTAGTTCAGCATGGCATACGATCAAGACTCTCAACTCAAACTAGACTACTCATCACTGGTCGATCTGATCGAGAAAACCAGCCTGCGTTATGGCGATAAACCCGCCTATGCCTGCCTTGGTAAAACCAGCAGTTTTAATGAGATAGAACGCGACTCTCGTTACTTTGCCGCCTATTTACAGAATAAGACCACACTCAAACCCGGCGATCGCATCGCCATTCAATTGCCCAATATCACCCAATTTGTCATCGCGGCCTACGGCGCAATCAGGGCAGGGCTAATCCTTGTTAACACGAATCCTTTATATACCGAGCGCGAGCTTATTCATCAGTTCAATGATTCTGGTGCTAAAGCGCTCGTGGTGTTATCCGACCTATTGCCGACCTTGGCCAAAGTCATCGACAGTACTCAAATAGAACTCGTCATCTCCACCCATCCTTTAGATTTGATCGATCCGCATGTGCAACCAAAAACAGGGCTTAAGAATGTCGAGTTTTGTCAGATTTTAAAGCAAGGGGCTGACCTTCCCTTTAGCCGATTTATCTCCAATCTCGACGACCTCTCGGCGTTGCAATACACAGGTGGCACGACAGGATTATCGAAAGGTGCCATGTTGACCCACGGCAATATGCTCGCCAATGCGGCGCAGGTAAAATCCCGCATCGCGAGCGTGATCACCGAAGGGGAAGATATCTTTGTTGCGCCACTGCCGATTTACCACATTTATGCGTTTATGGTGAACTTAGTGCTGTATTTCGAGTGCGGCGGTTGCTCGGTATTAATTCCAAATCCACGGGATATTAGTGGCTTAATTAAGACACTCGCCAAATACCCCTTCACGGGATTTGCAGGCCTCAATACCCTGTTTGTCGCCCTATGCCATCAACCCGAGTTTAAAGCACTCGATTTTAGCCATTTAAAAATCACTATCTCTGGCGGCACTGCACTCACTGCCGCAGCGGCGAATATTTGGCAACAGACCACAGGCAATATGATCAGCGAAGGTTATGGATTATCTGAAACCTCACCAGTGATTTCACTCAATGCGCCCGGTTATCAAAAACTTGGCACTATTGGTAAACCTGTGATTGGCACTGAAGTTAAACTCTTAGATGAAAACAACCTTGAAGTGCCCTTAGGTACAGCGGGAGAATTAGCCGCGCGTGGCCCACAAGTGATGCGGGGTTATTGGAATAATCCGCAGGAAACCGCCAACGCTATGACTCCAGAAGGTTTCTTTAAAACCGGTGACATTGCCATAGCAACAGCGGAAGGTTTCCATCAAATTGTTGATCGCAAAAAGGATATGATCATAGTTTCAGGCTTTAACGTTTATCCCAACGAGGTGGAAAACGTGCTGGCGAGCCATCCAAGTGTGATCGAATGCGCCGTGGTGGGAGTAAAAGATGAGCACTCGGGCGAAGCGGTTAAAGCCTTTATCGTGCTAAAGGATGATAGCCAAGATCATCAACAGGCTAAAGAGGCCATTCTAACCTATTGCCGCGAGCAGTTAACCGCCTATAAATTGCCAAGAGTCATTGAATTTATGACGCAATTACCTAAGAGTACCGTAGGTAAAATTCTGCGCCGCGAGCTAAAAGATAAAGCTTAGAGACCGCACTTAAAGTGCAGTACTTACAGTGCCGTACTTAAAGACAAAGCTGATTAACAAAGCTTAGCAACAAACGCACAATAAAAGACCCAGTGAGCTAGCTTGAGCGTTTCAGCTAGCAACTGGGTTTTATTTTACCTAAATGATCTCATTCAAGGCGCTGGCATTGGCCTCTTCGGTTAACAATTGCAGACTGGCAAATTCACGATATAACGCATTGGATTGCATCAACTCTTGGTGGCGTCCGCAGGCAACAATCTCGCCCTTATCGAACACAAAAATCCTATCGGCATTGATTACCGTCGATAAGCGGTGGGCAATAATCAAGGTGGTTTTACCCGCCATCAATACGTCCAGCGCTTGCTTCACTTTCTGCTCGCTTACCGCATCTAAAGCGCTGGTCGCTTCATCGAGTAACAATATGGGTCTGTCGGCTAAAATCGCCCGTGCAATGGCGATCCGCTGTTTTTGCCCACCAGAAAGCCGCACGCCACGCTCACCTAAATAGGTTTGATAACCGTCAGTAAACTCGCTAATAAACTCGTGGGCACGGGCTGCAATACAAGCATCAATCACTTCTTGCTCAGTCGCATCGACTCGGCCATAACGCACGTTTTCAAGTACGCTGGTCGCAAAAATCACTGAGTCCTGCGGCACCAGAGCAAACTGCGCCCGAAGGTCATGTGGCAGAAGCTTAGCAATATCAATTCCTTCCAGTCGAATACTGCCAGCGCTAGGCACATAAAAGCGCTGCAATAACTGGAACAAGGTACTCTTACCCGCGCCACTTGGGCCGACTAAGGCGACCCGCTCACCCGCGGCAATAGCCATATTGAGCTGTTTTAGCACTAAGGCATCATGCTCTGGATAGGCAAAGTTGAGTCCTTCAATCATTAACTCGCCACTGACCTTGGCGGGTAAAACAATAGGATGAGTTGCAACGGGAATATCCACTGGCGTTTCAGCCAGTTCAATTAAACGCTCGGCGGCGCCAGAAGCCCGCTGAATTTCGCCGATTACTTCGCTAATGGTCGCCACAGCGCCTGCAACCATCACAGCGTAAAACATAAAGGCGGATAACTCGCCGCCCGTCATCTTACCCGCCATCACATCGTGGGCACCGACCCAAGTCACCATAGCAATCGCCGCGATACTTAAAAACATCACGGTTGAGATCAGCAAGGCACGGTAACGGATCCGCCCGCTTGCCGCAGACATCACATCTTCGACGCGGGTATTGAATAAGCTACGGTCTTTATCTTCATGACCATAGGCTTGTACCGTATGAATTTCATGAAGTGTTTCATCAACATAAGCGCCGAGATCGGCAACCCTGTCTTGGCTTTCTCGCGCCAGCGTACGCACTTTACGGCCGAAAAAGATCACAGGTCCCAACACTAAAGGTACAGCCAATAACACTAATAAGGTCATCTTAACGCTGGTGATCCCCATCATGACTAAACCACCAAGTACCGTCACACTAGAGCGCAGTGCCATAGATAAACTCGAGCCCACCACGGTTTGCAGCAAAGTAGAGTCGGCGGTAAAACGGGAGATCACTTCGCCAGTACGCACCTTAGCGTAAAAGGCGGGCGAGAGTTTAAGCAGTTGATTGTAAACAGTTAGACGAATATCGGCACTGACCCGCTCGCCGAGCCAAGTCATTAAATAGAAGCGGCAAAACACCGCTGTGCCACTGACGGCGGTAATCCCAAGCACTAACAGTATGATTTCATTCAGCCGCTGCGCATTGTCGCGCACAAAGCCTTCATCGACCATTAAGCGCACACCTTGGCCCAATGATAGCCAAGCGAGCGAGCCTATCATCAAGCAAATAATCGCCGCGACGACTTTCAGTTTGTAGGGTTTAAGAAACCCCATAATCCAAGGCAATACCGATCTTTGCTGCGCCGAGGTTGGTTTAACCTTCGATGCATCAGCGCTTATTGTAGGCGTGACTGGAATTAACTTTTCAGGCAATGGCTCTGCGCCCGCTTTAATGGGGTTTGGTGATTTGGCTAATTCGACGGTCGGCTCTGTCACGGGTGATATCCTTCGGTAGGGAACGGCAATTCAAGTATAACATTCGCCTGAACTGGTCATCTGCAAGCCGTTAACCGCGCAGCTTTGCTTAAAGCATATCAATTAGATGCTACCTGTTGCGGGAAAATTCAAGGGCAAAGCGTGGTTTTACTCAAAAGAAAAACATAAAACCAACCCGCAGCGAGTGCGGGTTGGTTTTATTGCCATCGCTTAGCGCGACTTAAGCGACTTGCTGGTTTTCCGGCGTTTTTGGCGTGCCATGGTGGCCATCACGCTTCCAATCCACATCTAACAACTCTGCGCCGCTCAGGCTAAATGCTTGGCCAAAACCTTTCACATAAAGACCTTGATGGGGCGCGAGCTTGTATAAGTTAAAATCGGTTAATGCCGCAAGGTTATCGGACATTTCGCCAAAACGGGCCGATAACACACTAACGCCCTTAATAAAGGCGGGCGTATCACGGGGCACGGCCTCGGCAATCGCATCGAAGGTCAAACGCTTGCGGGCAAAAACCGATTTGGCCGCAGTTTCATCTTCAACAAGCATCACAGAGACCTTAGATGAGTGCTTTAAGTTATGACCATGACGGGCTAAGTCACTCACTAGAATATAAAAACCGTCATCGGCCAGTGCGAAGGGTGCATAACTCGCATTCGGCTGGCCATCAATACCTAGCGTGGCCAGTTGCAAGGTTTCCCTTTGCTGTTTGAAGGCTTCTATCTCAGGTAAAAGCTTGTCTCTTAAACGTTGTTCTTGTTCGGTCATTTCAGGCTTCATTTGCTGTGTTCCTTAAATACTGTCGTTAATGCTGCAATTCAGAGGTGTGACTACACCGAGGCAAAGGCAGTCGCGAGCGCTTTAAATTGGCGAACTTGTTCAGGAAACAGCGCTCTTTGTTTATCGCGACCTAAATACACTTTGAACACGACCTCACCTTCGCTGCCGAAGAAGTTAATCGAATGGCTCTCGCTGCCTCTAAAAGGTCTGCTGATCAAAGCGATGCTACGCATGGCTTCTAATTTGAGATGCCCGTGCAAACCGTCGCCCTTGCTGTAGAGGTTGTAATAACCGTGGGCGTATTTTCCATCGGGAAAATCCCCTTTAAATTCAAATACACTGCCCGACAACATCACAATAGTGGTTAACTTTCCCCATTCGGGTAAGGCTTGCAGTAAGGTATCGAGCTGAGTTAACGGCACAAACACCACTTGTTCGGGCGGCAGGGCGGCAACGACTTCAAGCTCGGCAATGCCTAATTCACTGGCGAGCTGCGCTGGCATTAAATCAGCTTGTTGCTCAAATCGTTGTCGCAATTGCGCCTGTTGCTCACTTAGCTGACGTTGCTCAGAGCCTAAATCTGGCGCGACATCGAGCTCGCTATCGAGTGTCATCTTCATTTTACTGTCTCCAGCGGTAGTGACTATTGAGTGGTTTGGCATTAAACGCTGACTCCCGTTTACCGCTTGCTCAGATTTAACACTCAGCATTTGCCGAAACGGAAGTCAGCACTTTAATGCAGGGCTTAGAACATATAGCGCGCCGATAACTTCATATTACGGCCAGGTTGATACAAGGTTTGCCACGCTTGTTGGTACTTTTCATCGCCGATGTTTTCGATGGCGAAATCCACTCTCACACCCGCCATCGCGCCCATAGTCGGCTCCCACGCAACATACACATCCCATAGAGTGTAATCGTCGTATTTCGCCACTTTGAAGCCATCAGGCGTATTCGACTGCGTCGCCACATAAGTGACGCGAGTGCCGAGCTTCATGTCGCCTTCCATAATGCCTTGGGATAAATCAACGTTAAATTTATTGGCGGGTATACCTTCAATATCGCCGCCATTTTTACGATCTTCACCATGGGTTTGGCCATAATTCATCGCTAAGCGAGTTTGGCCAATTCGGTAACGACCGCTAATTTCAAAGCCAGTTAAACGCGCATCTTCGACGTTATTCCATGAGGTCGTTTGCTCGAATCCAGGAATACCATGCCAAGGATTAGACACTTGCTGCACGATGAAATCGTCCACATCGTTATGGAAGATGTTGAACGTCAACGCTAATTCATCATCACCGGCTAAATCACTGAAACGTAAGTCTGCTTTGATTTCTTTGTTACGGGCTTTTTCAGACTTTAGATCCGGATTGGTCGCAAAGGTGTTGCATAGACCTTGGGGCAAAAATCCCGGAATAGGTGGAATGCAGTAATGGGTGCCGCTAGAATACATTTCCTCAACCGAAGGTGCGCGGAAGGCTTGATCGTAACGGGCACTTAAGGTCAACCAAGATTGAGTCTGCCAAACTAGCCCTAGCGATGGCGATAACTCATTATCATCGGAGGATAAATTGAGGTTGTTACTGTCATTTTTAAAGCTGTCATAACGCAGACCTGCATCCAGATTTAACGTCTGAGTCAGCTCAATATCTGCCCGCGTAAAAGCGCCCCATACTGTGGTTTCACCATCAATATTTCCCGGACGCTGGCCCACTTGACCCGAATCATCACGCGTCGTTTCTATGGTATCGCGGAAACCATCAACGCCGTAGGTCAACAAAGTATTGCCCAAGCGCGAACTGTTATTGAGGTTAATGCCCACAGTGCGATACTCAGTGCTGTCTAGCTGGCCCTTAGTAATACGGTCTTCGTCGTAGTCGGTACTGTTCCAATACACTTGCATCTTAGTATCCAGATACGGGTTATTGGCTGGATTGAAACTGTAATCTAAGGTGATATTTTGATCGTCTGTCTTGCGACGCACTAAAGGTATTGAATTACTGGCTACCGCAGAAGGATTACTTGGCACTAATTCATTGATCTTATTGACTCTCGCAGATAACTCTAAGCGTGACGCCTCATCGGCTTGCCAACCGAATTTGACTAAACCACTGCTGCCATGGGATGAACTGTTGCTTAGGGTTTCGTCATTACCGGTTTTTATATTGTTTGAGTCGGTGTAAGAGCCGTTCAGTAACCAATCGATACTGTCTTGTTGACCATAAATCGCGCCACTGGTTTTAGTGCGCGAGCCATTGGTTTCATAACCTTGTTTGAAATAGCCACCAAAGGTTTCATTGGGCGCTAAAAAATCCTGCGCTGACTTAGTATTTTGCGCAACGACGCCACCCAGTGCGCCACTGCCCCACAAACTACTGGCTGGACCGCGCAGCACTTCAATGGATTTCAGCAACTCAGGATCCATAAAGTAAGTTGCTCTGTGGCCAGAGCCGGTATTTTGTCTTGCTCCGTCAATCGTCTGCAGTACTCGACTGCCACTTAAACCACGGATTTCAACCCCTTGAGATGAAGCTCTTGGGCCATTCGTCAGCGTAATATTCGCCTCGTTTTTAAGGGCATTAGCCACGGATGATGCTTGAGCTACCGCAAGTTGCTCTTCACCCACCACGGCTACGCTGCGGCTGGTTTCGGAGGCTTTCTCGCTGATGCGGGTTGCACTCACTAACACTTCATCAAACTCTGTCGTAACGAGTTTTTTATCCGCATCACCTTGAACAACAGGCTTAACATTTTCTTCTGCCGCTAACGTAAAACTTAGGGCCGTACTGCTCAGTGCTATCGCCATGGCGATCACTAACGGCTTTTTCTTCATCTCTTCATCCTCAAGTGATAATTAGCTGTTCCCGTGCAATTCAATACTGAGCCCAGAGTCTCTTTCCAGACACCAATCCTTTTGAGATTGAGTCTATTACAGATGCCCCATTCCAGATTAGGCTCTTTCAAACTTGAGCCCTTTCCAGACAGAGTCCAAGGCAATCAGTATCCATAAAGTAGGATAAATTGTCGGTTTAGCTGTTTTTTTAAGCGCTCATTCGAGCTATTGCAGGCACTCTACCTGAGATAACAAAATAGATCAAATGCAAATCATTATCATTTGCGATCTTGTTTATATTGAGATATCTTATTTACCGAAGATAAATCAGCAGAAGTGCTTTATTAGGAAAAAGAGGTTGCTGTGACACCGAAACGATATCTTGCCTTTGGCGCGTTAACTGTTGCCATCCAAACGGGTGTTATCGCCTCGCAGCCTGCTATCACTATGCTGCAAAGCGCCCAAGCATCGAGTGCAAATCAAGCATCGAACACTCCCAGCGCGAATCGTGTCACCCTGAATTTTTCTGCTGCGACGAGCACGACAAGCAGCAACGCCAGTTTCGAGCCCATAACGCAAGCAGAATCCAAGATAGCCACAGTGAGCAGCACAGCAAGAAAAGTATCAACAGCAGACTCTGTCGATAAGACGATTATCGAGGCAGTTGAAAAAACCAAAGCGGATCAACGAATTGACAGCCAGTTAGCTAAGAAACCTTCTATCGCAAAACCTACTGCTAAAAGTTATCCAGATACAGATCAATCAGCGACGAATGCTTTAGCACATAAGCGACCCGAACATGTTGAACAAGAATTAGAGCTAAAAACAGAGCCCAAAACAACACAAGAACCAACGAATTTAATCGCTAACGTAGCCGAAGTTAATCCAAAAGCTACACAGAATGTGGCCAGTACAGCCGCTGACAATGCCCCATTTAACGACAGCCTCCAAACCAACATAGTGGAATTAGCCAAACCGCTGTTTGCTACAGCGCCACCGCAACCGACTTATCCGCGAATAGCACGTAAGAAAGGATTCGAAGGAACTGCAACCATAGAAGTGATGTTTAACGAACTTGGCGAGCAACTGGCACTGACGTTAGTCACAAGCTCAGGCTTCAGCCTGCTAGATCAAGCAGCAATCGCTGCGGTTGAAAACTGGCAATTTGCGGCGCCGACGCCAAGGCTAGCGAGTCACTACAAGGTCAGAGTGCCTATTCGTTTTGCGCTTAACTAGCGGGCCTCAATCTTATCGCTGAAAAGCTAGCCATAGGAAAACAGGCAACAGGAAAGCCTGCAGTACGAAAGATAAAGCGCTAAATAGTGAGCCATAGTAAAGCTCACTTTTTGATTCACTCACTGACGTATAAAACTGATTTTTCAATCGATTGGAGAGGCTTAATGCCCATAACTGATTTTTCAACCCTACAGACTCAGCTTGGCGTGCTAACTTGGCCCTTGTTATTATGTGCATTTTTGGCCTTGATGATCTGCCTTGAACGTAGCGCCTTGTTTTTGCATCAAACTCTGCTGTCAATCTGGCCGAAAAAACAGGCTTGGGTAATGTCATTGCGTCAATCAAGCTCGATGGCGACCACTGAAAACGTCAGCGCGCTGCTAACACAAACCAGCGCACAGCAAGATTTACTCGCCCGTGGCGCGACCTTGTTACTCAAACAAGTCCACCAGCCTAAAGTGCTAAGGGAAGAACTACTCAGTCTGTGGCTCAACAAACAGCAACGCGACTTGCAAGCCGGACTCAAGGTTTTACAAGTGATTGGCATTATCAGCCCATTACTCGGCCTACTTGGCACCGTACTAGGCCTCATCGACATGTTTGCCCAGCTTGGGCAATCACAAGGCCCTGTTACCCCAGCGCAACTCAGCGCCGGACTTGGCCTTGCGATGAACACCACAGCCGCCGGACTCATTATCGCAGTGCCCGCCATTACCGCCGCCCATCTCTTTGGCATTTGGGCTCAAGGTCAATGTCTGCGCGCAGGGCACGTGCTCAATCAACTCAATCTGTGGTTAGCGGGTATCGAAGATATTTCAATCGATAGCAATCAATATCAAGCATTCAGCCAAGTCAGCAGCACTGAGCAAAAGTCGGCATTCAACTCTCATTCCCAGATTGAGCCACAGACATGATAAGTGCAGATGCATCACCGCGCTCGCAGGCAGGCATTGCTTCGCCTGAGCAACTTCCGAGCCTAGATTTAACCGCGTTAATCGACATTATTTTTATCGTGTTGGTATTTCTACTGCTAACGGCAAACACCCAACTACTCAGCTTGCCGGTAGATGTGCCGCAAAGCCCAAGTTCGGCCATCACTGCAATCGACAATAAGCCAACGATTGCCATCAATATCATGGCGACAGCGCCTTATTGGGCAATCGATAGTGAGACATTTGATGATTTAGCGACTTTTACCGCCGCGTTTACCGCACATTTTAAGACTATGCCGGAGGCGACCGTGATTATTGCCGCCGATAAGGCCGCGCCCGTGGAACCTTTGATGCAACTACTCGCGCTGTTGCAGACGCAGTCCATCAGCCAGACTCAAATATTGATGGAGCATTAGCGCGTTGCCAAGCCCGCTATCTGCCCCCAAAAGCCAAATGAGCAAGCTAAATAATGAGCCAGAGACACAGCCAATACTGCCTCTCTAGCTAAAGACCAAAACCAACACAAAAAAGATGCAGGCAGTAAAGCATTACTTTCACGGCACTGACTTTAACGTACTGATTTTTAAAGCTACCATTTTGAAAGTCTGATGTTAGAAACAGTAACTAAGCCTGCGGCGAACAAGTTTGTATTAGGAGTTCAACCATGTTGTTTCAAGCAACTAAAATGTCATTAAAAATAGATACTAGCGCCCTTGGCCATCGGCATAAGCCTAAGTGCGCATTTAATCCGTTAAGCCGATTTAAGCCATTAAGCAAAGTGGCATTTGTCGCCTCAGCATTTGCGGCTTTGCTATCGTCCAGCGCCTTTAGTGCTGAGCCCAATGCTGTACTGAGTACAAAATCTAATGCTGAAACAAATTCCAAACATGAGATAAGACTCGTGAGTGCGGGCACGGGTGTCACTGAACTCGTGCTCGCCCTCGATGCGGGTAATGAGCTGATCGCCATAGATTCCACCAGCTATGTACCTGACGGTCTAGCCCATGTGGCGAAGCTTGGCTATCACAGAATGCTCTCCGCCGAAGGTATTATTGCGCTCTCGCCAACACTCGTTGTCGGCTCGGATGTTATGGGGCCTGAGACCACGCTCAATGTATTGAAACAAGCCAATATCCAAGTTGTGCAGTTACCCGCAACGAACGATGAGCCGCAACTAATGAGCAATGTGGATACCTTAGGTCAATTACTCAACCGTCCAGATAACGCCATTAAGTTAAAGCAGGACTTACATCAACAACTGCAAAGCTTAGCGGATAAAAAACAGCAAATAAGCGATGCTGGCGCTCAGCCAAAAATCCTCTTTATGCTGCTACAAGAAGGCCGTGGCGCACGGGTCGGCGGTAAAGGCACTGCCGCTGATACCATTATCGCGCTATCAGGCGCACAGAATATCGCCGAGTTTGATGGCTACAAAAGTATGTCTCAGGAAGGGATTTTGTCCTTGCAGCCCGACATTATCTTGTTGTCAAAGCGCAGCGATAAACCCGCCGAGCAAACCAACGCGCAAATTGCCCAAGAACTGATAAAAGAGATGCCGCTAATTGCCCATACCCCCGCGGGTAAAAACGGCAATATTCAAACGCTGCCGCCACAAGCGCTTCTCGGCGGCTTAGGCATCAGTGCCATTAGCGCCGCCGATACGCTCGCCAGCACATTGCTCAAGCAAAATCAGTAACCTGCATAGTAACGAATACCGTCACTACTCAGGGGGCTCATGTTAGTCGCTTATCTAAGTTACTAATATCGGGCCACTTATTTGAATGGCTTGTATGAGTCACTAATCGGACTCGCAGACTTGCACTACTGACTCACACACCAGATTAGTCACCTGATAAAAATAGAAAGGATAGTTGAGATGTTCCTCAATCGCTGGCTCTGGCCCGGTTTAGTCACACTGTTAGCCCTAAGCTGCTTACTCTCGGTCAGTACTGGGCCAGTCAGTATCAGCCTAGTGGATGCCCTAAGCGCAGTGCTTAATTGGGCGACCCAGCAAAACATCGGCAATATTGCACCCCACGAGCAACTGGTGATCAACAATGTTCGCCTGCCGCGGACATTATTGGCACTGGCGGTGGGCGCCACGCTCGCTCAATGCGGCGCAGTGATGCAGGGACTGTTTCGTAATCCATTGGCGGATCCCGGTATTATCGGGGTGTCATCTGGCGCAGCTCTTGGCGCGGCCATCTGTATCGTGCTGTTACCCAATGCAAATCCATTCATGATCCCCATCAGTGCCTTTGTATCGGGTTTAATCACCACCCTTGTTGTCTATCGCCTCGCCAGTAGCCCAACCGGAACATCAGTCGTGTTGTTACTGCTATCGGGCGTCGCCATTGCAGCACTGGCAGGCGCTGGAATTGGCATGCTCACGTATCTTGCCAACGACATGGCGCTGCGTGACTTAACCTTGTGGCAGATGGGCTCGATAGCGGGTGCGCAGTGGATGTATGTCAGCCTGTGTCTCGTGACTTTAGCATTACTAAGCTGGCGATTTCGCCAAGATGCGGCGGCGCTCAATGCCTTATTGCTTGGTGAATCCGAAGCGCGCCACTTAGGGATAGATGTCGATAGGCTCAAGCTTAGACTTATTTTACTTTGTGCCTTAGGCGTTGGCGTAAGCGTCGCGGCGACCGGCATTATTGGCTTTATCGGCCTAGTGGTACCGCATTTAGTCCGCATGATGTTAGGGCCAGATCACCGCCAACTGCTGCCCATCAGCGCCCTTTTAGGTGCAGCCCTATTAGCCTTAGCCGATATCGGCGCTCGCGCCTTCTTGCCACCAGCAGAGTTACCGGTTGGGTTAGTGACCGCGCTCATCGGTGCGCCATTCTTCATCTTCTTACTACTGCAACAACGCAGTAAGCTCATCTAAGCGAGGCGTTATGACTGCCACTTCCTATGCCGAATCAGAATCAAGATCAGATTTTGAATTAGCACCTAGAGCACATCTAACTCATTCAGCTAATGCACAGTTTGAGCGCACTGAGCTCTGCATTAGTCAGCTCGATGTCAGCATTGGGCAGAAAACGGTGCTCAGCGATATTAATGTGCAATTTAAACCCGGTGCAGTAACCGCCCTACTCGGCCCCAATGGCGCGGGGAAATCGACGCTACTCAAAGCCCTTTGCCAAGAAATCAGCACGCCAAGGCAAAGTATCCGTCTAGGCCATAGCCAACTGGCGGATTGGCCTAGGCGCGAGCTGGCAAAATCCTTAGCCGTACTGCCACAGCACGCCAGTCTGACGTTCCCCTTTACTGTGTCCGAAGTGGTAGCTATGGGTTTATATCCCTTAACCATCAGTAACAAAGAGGGTGAAGCGTTAGTTGCCGAGCAGCTAGCGCAAGTGGGCTTAACCCATCTCGCCAAGCGCAGTTATCCAACGCTATCAGGCGGCGAAAAACAGCGAGTCCAGCTCGCCCGCGTCTTAACTCAACTCAGTCAATCGCCGTTCCCACCCATACTATTATTGGATGAACCAACATCGGCATTAGATCTCGCTCAGCAACACAGAGTGCTTGAGTTAGCCCAAAACTTAGCTCATCAGCACGCGTACACTGTGATAGTGGTACTGCACGACCTTAACCAAGCCGCTCGCTATAGCGATCAATTAATCGTATTAAAACAAGGGCGAATAGTGAGCGAAGGCACGCCAGCAAAAGCCTTGTCGGTCGATACCATTCGTGATGTATGGGACTATGAACCAGTATACGTTGCTGCACCAGAAGGCGGGCATCCACTGATTTTTTAATGAAATGAAGATATTGGCTGTAAGTTTTAATGTCTAATGCGGGTATAATCTGGCAATAACATATTGGGCTCGCTTTTGACTAACGAATGAGCGAGCAGCTTCGCGGGCATATTGGCTCTTATATTCACGAGCCTATTTTAGCCGCAAGTGCGTTAACTCAAGCCGCATTAACTCAAACGGCAACAATTTAGGCAACTTCCAGATGAAACCCACTATCTCGACAGAAACTCAGCAAGAAGCACTGGCCGCAGCCAAAGCCACTCAAAAGCCAGGACAAACTAAAGAGCAAACTAAGCTCATTGCCCAAGGGATTGAAAAAGGCATCGCCGAGTATAAAAAACTGCTTAAAGCTAAAGCCCGTGAGCGGGATAAAGCCCGTAAACAACAGTTGAAAGCAAAAACTCGCACAGTGAACGACATAGATAATCTAGACGATGCTGACGAGATCATCGACTCCCAGAGTCAGTTCACCCGAGCCACTTGGGTTGCTATCGCTCTACTCGTGCTAAGTTGGGCAGGATTTGCCGCCTATTATGTTATGACGTGATTGCCGAACTCAGAACTTACCGCTTCATGCTGCCGTTTCGCCACTCTCAACAACACCAATCAGATCGGCGATTTCAGTGAGATGGGTATCAACCCATGCACTACTGATTGGCCCCCATGTCACTATGCGGTAATAACCTGCATTGTTACGACTGCCTTCCTGGACAAACTCGACTCGAATCCCTATATCCTCAAATGCGGTGATGGCATCCTGTAAGGTGCGGCGCGGCATTCCAGTTAACTTATTGAGTGATAATAGATTATGGCGGTCATCATCCATCAAATGCGCTAAGTAAAGCTTACGCAAAAACGCCTTATGCTGCTTCGTAACTTGTTGCGATACTGGCATTGAAGATGACATAGAAAGACCTGCCTAGAGACTAAAGTAATTATCATCAAAACTACTTTATATTCAGGCAATAAGGCAATAGCCAGCACTAAATACTTACGAAAGATGATCAGTTTTTCTGCTAACCTATCTCTCCTAAATCAAGCAAAACAACTTGTCATTATCCCCCAACAACTGTTATTTCTAACAGCACTCATCACCTATGAAGGGACGCTAAAATGAGCCAGACAATCACAGCCGAACAAGTACTGACATTTTGGTTTGAAGAAATTGAACCAAAGCTTTGGTGGATTAAAGATGTTGAATTTGATGCACAAATCAACCAACGCTTCGGGGATGTATTAGTCCAAGCTAAGCGTGGAGAGCTTTCCCATTGGCGAGTCACGCCCCAAGGCCGATTAGCGGAGATCATAGTGCTCGACCAATTCTCCCGTAATATTTACCGAGATACACCTACCGCTTTCGAAGCCGATGCCATCGCTTTAGTGCTCGCTCAAGAAGCTGTTGCCCAACAGGTTGATTTAGCACTCAAACCTAAACAAGTCCCCTTTCTCTTTATGCCCTATATGCACAGCGAGTCGGCAATGATCCATCAAGTTGCAGTTAAACTGTTTAATCGTGAAGCGGCGGTAGCCAACTTAACATTTGAACTGCAACATAAGGCAATTATCGACAGATTTGGCCGCTATCCACATAGGAACGCCATCTTAGGCAGAGAATCGACAGCAGAGGAAATCGCCTTTCTGCGCGAACCTGGCTCATCTTTTTAATTCGCCCATTGTTTAGCGTATTTGAATAAATAAAACCGTGCTGAGTTCACAGACACACTACACTTACTCAATAGAGTCATGGAAAGACTGGCGAGTAACAAACACAGCTGTACGTGTGTACCGCGGAGGTATTGGTAACTTATGACGCAAAATCTAAATAAGCCAAATAGCTCAGTGGCTCGTTGTAACCGCTTTAAATTGATGGGGTTTCTCACCTTATGCGGCGCTCAGCTTTGCCAAGCAGCAGAAATTAAGATAGGTGTCAGCCTGTCTATTCCACCTTATGTTATCCAAGAAACCAATAGCGGAATCGAACTCGAATTACTGAACCAAGCCCTCGCCGTTAAAGGTCATACCGCTTCTATCCACTACTTACCACTGGCGCGCACTTTCCATGAACTCAGGGAAGGTAAACTCGATGGCATCATCAACATTAAAGATGGCATGCTCGACAACGTATTTTACTCCAATGTTGCGATAACCTACCAAAACTGCGCCATTAGCCTCGAAGCAAATCATTTTACTATCAATAACATAGATGATTTAAAAAACAAGCAAGTCGTCTCATTTCAGCGCGCATCATCGTTACTGGGGGAAGAGTTTGCCAAAATGGTTAAGGCCAATAGCGGCTACCAAGAACAAGCGAGGCAAGTGCAGCAAGTTTATATGCTGATGAAACACAGGGCAGATGTCGTGGTGATGGATAAAAATATCTTCAAATATTACCTAAAACAGGCCTATCTTGAGGGAAAGCTAACTGAAAAAGATTTAAAACAACAGGCCATTTGCCACCAAATATTCCCACCAACGGAGTATAAGTTTGCGTTTCTAAGTGAACAAATTCGAGATGATTTTAATGCAGGACTCAAACAAATTACCCAAGATGGGAGCTTAGTGGCATTGCAGGAAAAATATCGACGCCTGATGTCATTAGAAAATGAAGCCGAGGCGTCAACCAAGCTAACAGAACCTAAAATAATTAAAAACGATTCCTACTAGGTTTTCTCAAAGAGCTTTATCTAAAGCTCTTTACTTAAACCTATATATCTAAGCTTTATTTCACCACCAGCACAGGGCACTTAGCATACTTAACAATATCTTGTGTCACATGGGGCTTTAAAAAATCCGCTAAACCACTGCTGCCGTGACTGGCAATCACCACCATGCCGACATCAACGGCTTCCGCTAAAATCTCATCAATAGCATCACCATGGCGCACCACTAGCTTAATATTGAGTCCCTCGTTGAGATCTTGCTGCATTTCCTGCTGCAAACTTTGCATTTTTGCATCGACAAAGGCTTGAAGTTCATTTTCCAATGTAGCGGGAATATCGACCGCAATACCATAGCAATGGGCGCCACGGGCTGGGCTTGTCACATGCAACAACCGAATATCGACATGATAAAGATTAGCCATTTCAACCGCATATTTAAGCGCATGGGCTGCGGTGGATGAAAAATCCGTAGGGCATAACACTTCTTGAGTACGCATAAGCTTATCCATCATTTGAGTTTTAATCAGGCTATTTATTAAAGTCAAAATACCACTATTTTATAGCAGTTAGCTATGCTTCTTGCGTACCCATTTCAATTAATTATTCTTTATCAATCAAAAAGAAAGGACGCAATAAGCGTCCTTTGAATTTATTGAGTCAAGCCACTAACTCACTTACTTCACCACCAGCACAGGACAAGCCGCACCGTTAGCTACCGCTTCTGCGACATTGGTGTGTAAAAAATGCGAAATCCCCGTTCGGCCATGGCTCGCTATCACTACCATGCCAATATCTTTACTGTTGGCCTCTTCTAAAATCTGGTACACAGGATCGCCGCGGCGGATTAAGGTCGTGATAGGAAGTTCAGTGTTTAACCCTTCTAACAGCGCCTGCATCTTGGTTGCTGCCGCTTCCTCCATACTCTTAGCCAGCTCTTCTGGAGTGATCGATAGAATCATAAAGTTTTCATCGCCAAGCGGCTGTTCAACCACGTGTAAAATTTTGAGTCCTACATGGTATAGATTAGCCATTTCAATGGCATAACTCAGTGCATGGGCCGCAGTTTCCGAAAAATCTGTGGGCCAGAGTATTTGACCTGTACGCATAATCTGTACTCCTTCTATGGCGCGAATGGATTGCTGAGCAACTAGTCTTTTAACCAAGCAACGGCGTCGCCATTATCAACAAAAACCTGACCTCAGCAGGCGTAAACCAGTTTGCCAATTTAGCCAGCACTTCCTGCAGAGTCGTCTTACCGACTATGGCAATCTTCTCGAAATGACGAATATGCTTCACCCCAAGTTTGAGATCATCCCAAGCGGCCTGTAATTCCAAGCCATCTAACTCAGTCACATCCACTAAAGCGAAGATATCGGGATCTTTTACGCCCGCCAGTGCCGACTCCAACACAGGCACCATCATCTCGTAGTCGTGATGAGTTAAGGTACCGATAGCTTTAAAGGCAACGAAGAAATCATCATCACCATAGCGTTCAATACCAATCGAAATTCCATGCTTTAACAATGCCATACATGCTCCTTATGTAACAACCCTTGATTTAGTGTAAAAGCTAACGCCACAACAAGCCGTGATCTTGCTCAAAAATACACCAGACACCTTGCACCATCTCACTAAGCAAGCTAGGATAAACCGACTAATCAGTCGGTACTTATTTATCTGTCTTTGTTTAATAGCAGGTTCAATCGTTAAGATTAAACCTTAACTAAAGTGCCGAATAAGACTCAGCCTATAATCTCGCTTGGAGCAACCACTATGAATATGGCCACCGAACACCTTAATGCCTCGCCACTGACTCAGTTGCTCCAACGCCAACGCAGCAGTTATTTAGCGGCGCCGAATCCTAATTACGCTACGCGAGTGGAGCAATTAACTCGACTTAAAGCGGCCATACTGCAATTTAAAACGCCCTTAGTCGAAGCCTTAAGCCAAGACTATGGCCATAGATCGATTGATGACAGCCTGATCTCAGACATTATGCCTGTCATCAACAACATCAATTACAGTTTGAAAAATCTAAAAAAATGGCTCAAGCCCAGCGCTCGCCATGCGGGGCTGTTGCTCGCCCCAGCCAAAGTCACAGTGCATTATCAGCCTTTAGGGGTTATCGGCATTATCGTGCCGTGGAATTTCCCCGTGATGCTGTCGATTGGCCCGCTAGTGACCGCCATCGCCGCGGGTAATCACGCCATGCTCAAATTGTCTGAATTCACCCCTGCGACCAACCAAGTGATTAAACAACTACTGGCACACGTCTTCGATGAGTCACACGTGGCAGTCATTGAAGGTGAGGCCGATGTCGCCGCCGCATTTTCAGCCCTGCCCTTCGATCATTTACTCTTTACCGGCTCCACCACAGTTGGCCGCCATGTGATGCGCGCCGCGGCCAATAATCTCACCCCAGTGACACTCGAACTGGGCGGTAAATCGCCAGTAATTATCGCCCCCGATATGCCGCTTGAGATAGCAGTAGAACGAATGATTTATGGTAAGTGTTTGAATGCAGGACAAATCTGTGTGGCACCCGATTATGTTCTATGCCCTAAAGCCCAAGTGGATGAATTCATCGCCGCCTACAGAGCTAAATTTAATGCCATGTACGGCGCGATAAACCACAACAAAGACTATGGTAGCATCATTAATACCCGTCAGTTTGACCGCCTTATGACAGTGCTCGAGGATGCAAAAGCTAAAGGTGCCCAAGTTATTTCGGCGACGGATGAAGCTATCGATAGCCAACATCGCAAACTCGCAACTCAGCTAATCACGAATACCTGTGAAGATATGCTATTAATGCAAGAGGAAATCTTTGGTCCATTACTGCCGATCATTGGTTACGACTCCTTAGATGAAGCTATTCAATACATCAACCAGAGAGCAAGACCGCTAGCGCTGTATGTGATGAGTTTCGATGAGAAAAGTCAGCAAAAAATCCTCCAACAGACTCATTCTGGCGGCGTTTGTATTAACGAAACCGTGTTCCATGTCGCCGCCGACGATGCGCCCTTTGGCGGAATCGGCCCGTCTGGCATGGGGCATTACCATGGCAAGGAAGGATTTTTAACCTTCAGCCACGCTAAAACGGTACTCAGCCGTGGTCGATTCAACACAGGTAAATTTGTGCACCCGCCCTATGGCACTGTTATCCAGCGCATCTTGATGAAACTTTTTTTGCGCTAATCATTGGGGAATAAATCTTGAATCAGCCATTAACGCCGCAACCTATTAAAACCATGACAGATAAGCGCCAAGCCATTCTCGACACGGCCTTATCACTCTTTGTCAGCCAAGGATTTCATGGCACGTCCACCGCCTCGATAGCTAAGCAAGCAGGTGTAGCTACGGGGACCTTGTTCCATCATTTTCCTTCCAAGGAAGCCTTGATGGAATCTTTGTTTCTTACTATAAAACAAGAGTTTGCCGATACCTTACTGTTGAACACTCATAAGGGCAGCGATCTAAAGCTCAATGCCCTACAACTATGGCAAAGTGCGATTGATTGGTCGCTGGATAACCCTGTCAAACAACTGTTTTTTCAGCAATATTCAATGTCGCCCATGATTGCCGCTAAGGTGCGCGATCAGGCGATGAACAGCATCTTAGGTTTTATTAGCGAGCTTATTAAGCAAGGACAAATGGAGGGATTAATCGCCCACTACCCGCTGGAGCTGATGCTAGACAACTGCCATGGCCAATATCTGGCGGCAACCCGATTCTTTATCGATAACCCGCACTTAGGTACGAATACAAGGTATCGCGATGCCAGTTTTGAACTGTTTTGGAAGGCCATGCAAGCGAACTAACACCACACAGCCCACAACACTGCCAACGTCCAACCACAGCAGAATTTAATCCAATAAAAAACCGAGTCAGTTTAACTGGCTCGGTTTTCTTTTACGTATTCACACATATAGTGACTAAGAGTTAAAGCAGAGGCCTGCTTTCAGCGATATCTAACTCCGACGTCTAACGTCTAACTCTGACTCAACTCCTGCGCTTTCTCGACTGGCTGCGTGACTTGAGTTGGACTCCAGTAGCCTTGCTTAATGCCCTTATCAATCAGCTCAGCGACCGCTAATTCAATGGCTTGCAACACGCAAAACTGCACTGGCTCATTGGTAGTAAAACCAATTTCGGCCTCGGCGAGGCGATTTAAACTAGTGTAACGGAATAAACCCGCGCGCATTTCTTGGGATAAAACACGTTTGCTGGTCGAGACCGACATCATCACTTTACCTGTGTGCACATCGACGGCGCGAAGATAAATGGTCACCTGATCTTCACGGTACATTTCCGAAGCGCCAATGCCGTAGTATTCGACACCGCTACCGCCTGTGCTGGTGTTAGTCTCGTAGCTAATGACGCCACCTTCGAGTAACAATCTGGCGGTGGATAATACGGGCACATCATCACCCTTAGTACCGCTCTGTTTATTACTGATCTTGCGCTCAGTCAGCAGGTTTTGTAGCCCTTCACGTTCTACTGGGGTAAACCATTTAGAATCGAGCAAGGTCTGCATCAACATCGAAGTTGCGCCCTGAGTCACCGCAGTCGAAAACGAACTCACGTTCGCCTGTGGTTTATATTGGCCAGTTTGATCGCGAAAGGAATACACGGCTACTGGGATGGGAAACTTAGGGCCAGGTTGAGTTTGTAGCCCACGCATCACTTCACTCAAGGGGTTAACCTCGGCAGGCGTGATATTTAAATCGGGTTTAGGGATCAAGCTACAGGCCGACATGCTTAACAGCAATAGACCCAAAAAGACTAAACGGGCCATTAGTTGCCACCTTTATATACTGGCATTTCAATCACAGTGATTTCACCGGTTGCAATATTAGTGATAGTTAACATAACTCCATCCCCTACAGTAGCAACTTGGATACGAAAATCCCCTGTATTGTATTCACCATCTTTAACTTCGCCATCGGCCACGCCTCGAGTGATCGAGTTGATGACGTTACGCTCTAGGGATTCTTTAAAACGGGTAACAAAGTCCTTCTCGGTCGAGTTGGATTTATTGTCATTCTGCGCTTGGGCTTTATTTAATAGAAAAGCCCCATTTTGTGGATTGCCGCCAAAACTGGGATTCACTGGCGTGTAAATCAATTCAGTGGCTTGGCCACTGCTTGCCACACATAGCGTGACAAGGGCAAGTAACGTCCTGTATGTCATTATTATTATCCTAAAAGTCGTCCGATGTTCCTGAAAAGTCACCTGTTATTGCATTGGCTCTGACTTGCGCTAAATAATCAATCGTGATCAAAATCGCCTGCTCTGCACTCTCTTTAACCGGATTTGCACGACGACCAAAATGGGTGGTGTAAATCCGTGTCCCGTTTACTTCTAAGGTTAAAACGGTTCCAGCCTGCGGAAACACAGTCTCGTACAGCGTTACGTTAAAGCCTTGGGTAAAGGGCAGCTCGCGCCAATAGCTTGAGTAGTAGAAGCCAAAATCCTTACCAAACCGAGTCAAGGTTCTATCTATCACTAAACCACTAATTTCAATGTCGTTGTCGGCAAGAGTGATAGGGGAAGCCAGCAGCAGGAATGGACATAAAACGCAGATCAGCAGACGCTGTTTTAACTGTTTCACTTATCCCTCCTTAACCTTTTAATCGAACCTTAAAAACCGCGCCAACCTCTGTTTTAACAACGGGAGTTTTAGCGTCAATTTTCGATAAAGCAGGTTAACAGGGTTAAAGATCTCCCGTCATTACGCTGAGGGGCAAATTAGCCCGAAGAGCTAAGGTAAAAAGGCAAAAATAGCCCATTTGGCTAATACGCTAAGAAGCCGTTAAGACCGGAGTCATAGGGTAAACAAACAAATGAAGAAGCAATAAAAATGCGACCCTAGGGTCGCATTGCTGTGCTGATACAAAACGTGAGGATTATTGTGGCCCCCATGGTGGTAACCATAGTCATTGTGGTAACCACAGCCGAACCAACAGGCCGCCGTCGCTGCGATTATGCATGCTAATACTGCCATCGTGGGCTTCAATAATTTCACGGCACAGAGGTAAACCAAGCCCAGTACCCGATTGTTTCGTCGAGTAAAATGGCAACAGCGCTTGCTCTAAGACTTCGCCAGACATGCCTGTACCGCGATCCTCGATCGCAATGCTAAAACCTGCACCATCCACTAAGGTTTGATACCGAATCGACAGGGTGACATCCTCTGGGTTTGAACCCGATTCATGGGCGTTTTTAAGCAAGTTGAGTAGCACTTGCTCCATCTGTCCTTGGTCGAAATAACCATCGACTTCAGGCAAATCATGCCTAAGTTTAAAGGGATAATGCTGGGTTAACTGGGTCGTAAATTGCGTCCAATTCACCTGACGCCGCTGCGGGAGCGGCAACTTAGCAAAGCGGGCATAGTTGAAGATAAACTGGCTCAGATGACTGGTGCGATTCTCGATCGTATCGAAAATCAAGGTTAACTTGGGATTATCGATATCTTTGGTGAGCAGTCGGCCGGAGTTCACCATAGAGGCGATGGGCGCCACTGAGTTATTGAGTTCATGGCTAATAATGCGGATCACTTTCTTCCATACCGCCACCTCTTGACGATTAAGCTCGCGGGTCATCTGCTTAAGTAAAATCAAGTTATGCTGTTGGTTATTCAACAAAAATTGGCCACGACTCAAATACCAAGTTTCCACATCATCTTCGCCCATGGCAAAGAGACCGTTCTTTTCATGTTTAAGCGCTAAGGCCAATACTTCGGGCAAGTCCACCAACAATTCATCTAGCCTCAAACCTTCCATTTTGCCCTTTTTGTGGAATAGGTGACGCGCCGCATCGTTGGCGTAAATGAGCCGCTGATGGTCGTCGAGCAATAACATCACGTTGGGAGAGCTTTGAATCACCTTATCCAGCAACAACTCACGCTGGTAAATGTATTGCCTTTCTTGGCGCAATTTTGCCGCCGAATGATTAAATAACTTGGCCAAGGTTTTGAGCTGACCTTCACCATACTCTTGAATACTCACGCTAAAGTCATTATCGCTAAAGTTCAGTAGACCTATTTCGAGGGAGTCCAAACTGCGCCCCAGATGCCGTGTTAACCAAGCGACACTTAGACCACACGCTCCACAAGCAAGCAATAACACCAGCAAACCTTCACCTAAGGTTAAACTCGAGACTCGCTCGTTGTCTGCTATTTCAGCGGGCGCCACTGGGGATAAAGGGGCTTTGGGCGGTAAAATGGATAGCGGTTCTACACGTAAAGGCTCAGCAATATGAGCGGTGAAATTAAACTGCCCTTCTTTAAGCTGTTCTAACTTGAAGAGTTTTATCTGTAACTGTTCTTGCTTAAGTTGTTCAAGCTTTTGCAGTTCTGCCTTAATCTGCTCGGCCCTCTGGCGCGCTTGCATGGCTGCCATCAGCTGTAATTGTTCAGTATCTTTAAGGGCAAGCTCGATGGAAGCGACGGTTTTCTCCAGCTCCGCAAAATCGAGTTGCACATTCATATCAGGGATTTCGATCGAGTTAGGCGTGGTAACAGACGAAGCATTAGGTGAGAAATATTTCACTAAGGCGAAGCTGAGCAAGACGCCAAAGGCGCAGCAAGCCATTGAATAAATGATCAGTTTAGTTCGAATTAACACTCACATTCCTTAATCGATAGCCTTTCTGTGGCCTAGAAGCTGAAGCTTAGAATCTGTAGCCTAGTATCTGAGACTTAGTATCTGTTGCCTAGAAGCTGGGACCTAGCATCTGCGCTTGGCCTATGACTTATCTAAACCAAACTTATCCATGCGCCGATACAACGCCTGACGACTGAGCCCAAGCGCTTTGGCGACCCGAGCAATCACGCCATGGTGCTGTTTTAGCGCCGCTTCGATATCTTCGCGACTCACTTCTATCGCCTCATTGGCAGACAGTGCTTGACCGCGGTCAGAGTTATCAGCAAAAGTGGCATTAGCGGGAATGGAAGCAGACGCATAAGCTGGCTGTGGATCAGATTGTCTCTGTTCAAACATGCGCGGATCAGACTGTCGCTGATCAAAGCGTCGAGGCTCAGAAGCTGCCGAAATATGGGAAGTAGCAGCCCTCACCGCACTCACGACAGGAGCTAAACCAAAGTCAGCTTCAGTCAGCACATGACTTTGCGCCAACAATACCGCTCGCTTACAGGCATTTTCAAGCTCGCGTACATTTCCCGGCCAGCGATGGTGCAATAACGCCTGCAATGCCGGTTTACTCAAGCTAAAATCGCTGCCGATAAAATGCTGCACTAAAGGCAAAATATCATCGGTGCGTTGATTCAGCGGCGATAGCGCCAGTTCGATCACATTTAAGCGGTAAAACAAATCTTCACGAAAACGCCCTTCGGCAATATCTTGGGCCAGATCCGCATTGGTCGCACTGATCACCCGCACTTTCACTTTTTGGGTTTTATGGCTACCTAAGCGTTCAAATTCACCGGTTTGCAGCACCCGCAGTAATTTCACTTGGCCAGATAAGGGCAAGTTACCGATTTCATCTAAAAACAGTGTGCCGCCGTCGGCCGCTTCAAAGCGACCAATACGCGCTTTAGTTGCGCCCGTAAAAGCCCCCGCCTCGGCACCAAACAATTCTGCCTCTAATAAATCCATCGGCAAGGCGCCGACATTGACCTTAATAAAAGGTTTGTTTTTTAAGGGAGAATTAGCATGGAGAATATCGGCAAGCTTGTCTTTACCCGCGCCATTGGGGCCAGTGATTAGAACCGACACATCGGAGCGCGCCAGCTGCAAGGCTAAATCAATACAACGCTGCATCGCGCCGCTACCAAAGACAATCCCGCAGAGGTCCGCATCGGCGATCGCCACTTGGCGTTGATGATTCACCCGCTCGAGACGATGGTTAGCACGGGAGAGTTTATAAAGCGCAATTAAATTGGTGATGCTATTGAGTACCTTAGCGTCATCCCAAGGTTTACCCATATAATCGGCGGCGCCTGCTTTGACTAATTCAACGGCGGTTTCGAGTTGGGTCCACGCCGTCATCAAAATGATCGGCAGATCCCCTTGGCGTTCGCGCAGGGCGTAAAACAGCTGCTTGCCTTCCTCACCCGAGGTGGTATCCCGAGTAAAGTTCATATCTTGGATCACTAAATCCACATCTTGCGTCGCCAATAACCCAAGGGCGTCCTCCGGGCTATGGCAAGTCAGCACCCGATAATCATTGAGTTCTAGCATCAAACCTAGGGCTTGGCAGATGGCATGATTGTCGTCGACGATGAGGATAGTATCCATAAGTGTGAGTGTTGTCCTATATAAAACTATTAACCGTAAAGTAACAAAAAGTGCAATAACATCCTATTGTTATCGCACTTTTGTCGGGCTTTTATCGTACCTTAAGTGACATCAAATATTCCGCTATACGCTGCGGGTTGCCGTTGCTGGCGAAATATTTGCCGCCTTACGCGCCGGTAAGTAAACCGCTAACGTGGTGACAATAAACAAGCCTGCCACAGTAAATAATGGATAGCTTAAGTCCAACATAGGCAAACTATAGATTTTCATTAACTGTTGGCCTAACTGTATCGCTAACAAGCCGCCCAGCACGCCTCCCGCTAAGCAAATCAAATAGTTCTCCACGAGGAAGTAACTGATAATATCGCGCTTTTTAGCACCTAATGCGCGGCGGGTACCTATCTGCTTAGTGCGGCGCTGGATATTAAACATCACCATGCCCGTTAAACCGAGCGAAGTGATCAGCAGCAACAACACCACCATCATAGTTAACACAGTAATCATCAATTTATGATCGCGATATGAGCTATCTTTTAAGGCCTCAATGGACTTAAAGCCATCGAGTACTCGGTTAGGATTCTCGGCCAGCAGCGCTTTTTTTATCGCGTCTTTAAGCTCGGCGTGAAACTCAGGTTTGGCCCGTACCATGTAAGAACTGCTGCCATAATCCACATTTTGAATCACACTGTTTTCAAGGCTAGAACTGTCAATCCACGCGCCTTGCAGTTTTTCGACAACCCCAATCACAGTGATCTGCGCATCCTTACCCTCGTACAACACTTTGCCAAGTGGGGATTCATCAGGCCAAACGGCTTTGGCTAACGCGCTGGAGATGATCGCTAAGCGACTCGGGCTATCGAGACTGTCCTTTAGTTCATGGGTATAAAAGTTACGCCCCTCAATCAGCTTAATGCCTAAGGTCTCAATGGTATGATCTGTCCCTAGATACATGGCAAATTGCGGTGTCGATTTAGCGCTATCTGGGTCGGGGCCCAGATTTAACGTGCTCGACCAGCCGCCACCGCTTAACGGCAACATATTGGTTGAGGTCGCATCAATCACATTGGGTAGCCCCCGCAAAATTTGCTGGTCAATTTTGTTTTGCGCGGTTTTATCAATCAATGGATCAAAGTTGAACAAGCTAAAGGTCAAAACTTCTGACTCTTTAATCCCCGAATCACGCTGCATCAGGGCTAAACGCTCTTGAATAATAAAGCTCGCATTCGCCACAATCGCCACAGACAAGATAATCTGAATAAGCAGTAAGACTGGGCCACTTTTACTGCGCAATAAACTGCTGAGAATAGGTTTAATATGCAACATAATGAGTCCCTTACTGGCTTTTCAGATAAACGCTAGGTTTAGTGCGACAAACAACCCACGCGGGATACAAGCCAGCCAACAAGGCTGTGCCTACCGCAATACTTGGGGTGATAATCCACATACTCGCCGATAAATGGGTTAACCCCTTCGAGACCTCAAACTGTGCCGATAAGCCGTAAAGTGACGCGTAGGCCCAAGCAAGTCCCAGCAAACCACCGAATAAACCAATCATGCCCACTTCCACCATGTATTGAGCGAAGATTTGGGCACGGCTAGCACCGATTGCACGGCGCACTCCCACCTCGGGTGCCCGCTTGAGGAACTTTGTCAGCATTAAACCTAATATATTGACTAAACAAACACTTAAAAATAGTGCACTCAAGCCAACCAAGATTTTATTGTCCTCGGGCACCACATTATTGTATTCAAGCCAAGTTGCCACATCGGAGACTTTGACTGAGTCAGCGGCTGATTTATTATCCGTAAAACGGCCCAGGGCTTTTTGCTCCGCCACATAATTGCTGAGCCAAGAATGGTAACTGGCTACTGCGTCTTTATTTGGCAACTCAACCCAATACAGCAACCACACTTTTTCAGAGTTAAGGCGATCGCTGTAACTATTCATCGTCTCAAACTTCCAACCTGAAGTGTTACCCCATATATCAAACCCTTCGATAGGCGTCAGCGAAAACGGCACAAAAATTTGTTCAGTGTCGTTAAAGGCACCGTTAGTGGGATCATAATATTTAGGCTTAGGATCCCAGGCTTTAATCACCCCAACCACTTGATAAGGTTTACGATTAAGATAGATAACCTTGCCAACACTATTTTGACCCGCAAACAACTTTTGATTGAGTTTATCGTTAATCACCACTTGATAAGCAGGTTCAGTGTCTACGGATTTGTCCCACGCATTACCGTACAAAAATGGCACGTCAAACAGCTTAAAAAAGTCACTGTCCGTCACTCGAATGCTTTCTAAAATAGGCGCAAAATTAGCATCCTCCGTTTGCACAGCCATCCCAGTACGAAACATCGCCGCTTGGCGTTTAGGTAAGGTATTGTTGCGCAGATTCATCGCGTCTTGGTAAGTCACTAACGAGTTAAACTCATCCCAAGAATCTGGGCCTTGGCTCCAAAGCTGTACCGCATTTAACTCATCAGAGCGTTCACCCGCAGGATTAAACGACATCATCTTGTAGACGTTTAACGTGGTGATTGTGATACCAATACCAATCGAAATCGCCAACACCATCAACAACGACAGCGCGGGGGTTTTCTTAATGCTGCGCCAAGCTAAATCAACATAATAAAAAAACATAATGCGTATCCTTAGTCAGCGTTGGCGACAAGTTTGTCTAATGGGTGCGGGGTCACCGCAGTTTGCACACTGCCATGGGGCTGATACATAGTAAAATCACACACTTGACCATCGACGATTTGAATATTGCGCTGGGCACGGCGAGCGAGTTCAGGGTCATGTGTCACCATGATGATGGTTGTGCCCGCTTGGTTGATATTTTCAAGTAATTCCATCACTTGGCGCGCCATTAAGCTGTCGAGGTTACCCGTTGGTTCATCGGCGAGCAGGAAGCGGGGTTCACCCGCCAAAGCACGGGCAATCGCCACTCTTTGTTGCTGTCCGCCCGAAAGCTGAGTGGGAAAATGCTTGAGTCGTGAAGCTAAACCCACTTGTTCTAATGCTTGCTGTACGCGGCGTTGGCGTTCCTTGGCATTAAAACCACGGTAGCGAAGCGGCACTTCAATATTCTCAGCCAAGTTAAGGTCGGGAATTAAGTTAAAGCCTTGGAAGATAAAGCCGATTTTCTCGTTACGGATAGCAGCGCTCTTGTTATCGCTCAGGTTAGACACGTTAATGCCATCGAGAAAATAGTCACCGTGGGTAAAACCTTCGAGCAAACCCGCGATATTTAAAAAAGTCGTTTTACCTGAGCCAGAAGGACCCGTGACCGCAACAAACTCGCCTTCATTCACTTCGAGGTTAAAATCGCGCAGGGCGTGGGTTTCCACTAAATCCGTTTTAAAAACCTTGCTCACACTCTTCATTGATAACATGTTAATTTCCTTAAAATAATCAAATCAATTTTACGCTGCATCTAAACGACTCGATGCATGGCAGCGTCATCAGCCGAAAAAGGGCTCAACGACAGATTCTACAAGCCACACAAAAACGCCCAATATAAGGTCGGCACTTTCGACCGAAACCTCACCCACTTGGCGAACCTCATCCAAAGGATTGGTCCATTCCAGCACATTCAGCCCAAGGAAAAACCAGCTATTGGCTTCACCGATACTCAACTCCACCGCGACCACCAGTAGCAGTAAGGCCAACACGCCAAACATTTTTGATGACATCAACACGCTGAAATCAAATTGTTTATCACGCATATTCGGCTCCTATTCTTGTCCATGTCGCAGCAGGTTTCGTCATTCACCTTGATCACTGCGCTGTTAAATTCATCAGATTGGCTATTTAGTAATTTACGAATATCGGTCATCAATGAATCCTGACCTGTTCGGCGTGGTTAAAGGGCTCGACACTGGATATCACCCACTCGTCTCCGGCTTTACCGCCATCCAGCACTTCGACTTGGCTCAGGCTTGTACTGCCGAGTTTGATCGCGCGGCGGCTGGCTAGATCGCCCTCAATTTGGTACACCACATCGCCACCGCCGCTGGTCATAAAGGCGCCGCGTTTCACCATCAACACATCGGGTCTGTGCTCTAACAAGACTCGGGCGGAGATACGTTGGTTCTGACGCAGTTTCAAGCTGTTATCTTGAACGAACTGCACTCTTGCGGTCACTTCACGGTTACGTACTTCGGGGGAGATGGACGATAACTTGCCCATTAACTTCACGCTGCCGAAACTGAGCTCAACTTCCATGCCTAAACCCAGATCGTCGGCATAGGACTCTGGCACAGCAAGTTCGGCCTCATAGGCGCTTAAATCCACAACGGTTAGAATCGGTTGGTTAGCGCTAAGGCGGGTTTTCTGCTCGGTGATCCAGTTGCCGATAATGCCGCCAACGGGGGCTTTGATATTCAGAGCCTCAACTTGGCGTTCGAGTTCGTGCACGGCAAGGGTTTGGCGCTCGACGTCTAAGGCTTTGTTTTTAACTTCGAAGGTCAGAGTGTCTTTTGTTAACGCGACTTCCTGCTCGGCATGGGCAAACTTGAGTTTAGCCTTGTGTAATTCGTCTTTGCCTTTTTCGTAATCGATTTCGCTGATCAGCTTATTTTTAATTAACAACTCACCCCGGCGACGTTCTCTGTTGGCGGCTTCTAGGTCAACCGCGGCCATGTCTAAGGTTTGATTCACTTGCAGTTGACCGCGTCTGGCGTCCAACTTGGCGCGCTCTAACGCACTCTGCATTCCCGCCAAAATCGACTTAGCCTGCTCCAACTGATTGAATAATCTTGGGCTATCGAGTTTGGCAACCACATCGCCTTTATTGACGCTATCGCCAGGGTTACTCAGCAGAGTGACAGTGCCTTCCTCTGTGCTATACAAAATAGGCGCATTCGCCGCCACAATTTTACCTGTGGTCGCAACATCACGGGTTAACGTTCCAACAAAGAGTGTTGCGGTAGTGATGTCGCTGCGGCTTAAGGATTTGCTCACGCTATCTGTGCCCAAGCTCGCCCACACTAAGGCGCTGACTAATAAGGCGCAACCGCCGATCAACAGAGGTAACTTAAGACGTTTAGTGGTCGATGGCACAAGTACAGTATCTTGGCCGCTAGTATCTTTAATCATGGCTTTACTCGCTTCCCTGTCGGAATCATCAGTGCCGGAGCGCAATCAACGGACACTATTGGAAATCTATACCACAGAGATAGCAAAGCCTATGCCAAATCAGTAAACACATTATTATTCATAACGTTAACTTTAGTTTGTTGATAAAAGTGTCCGCGGACACTGGGGTTTAAATCGAAAAGTGTCCGCAGCAGATTAATCAAAAGTGTCCGATGCTAAAAACAGTGACATAGCGCGAGCCACGCAGCTAAGCGCTTCAATTACATGTCCTAACAGATTTATTGGCCGAAACTACCGAGTTTCCCTTTACAGTAAAATCCTTGCCACATAAGATCCTGCCACCTCGCAGCAAAAACGATCAAAAGACCAAACCCTATGACCACAATAACAATCACTCGCCCAGACGACTGGCATATTCATTTAAGAGACGGCGCCCAGCTAAAAGATACCGTGCGCGACATCAGCCGCTATATGGGCCGCGCCATCGTCATGCCAAACTTAGTGCCCCCCGCTATCGATACCGAAACCGCACTGACTTATTACGACCGCATTAAAGCGCAGGTGCCAGCGGGCTCACTATTCGAACCTTTGATGGTGTTGTATTTAACCGACAAAACCAGCCCAGATGAAATCCGCAAAGCCAAAACTACGGGTAAAATTGTTGCCGCTAAACTCTACCCTGCGGGCGCGACGACCAACTCGGATTCTGGCGTCACCGATTTGAAGAACATCTACCCAGCCCTCGAAGCCATGCAAGAAGTCGGCATGCTGTTTTTAGTGCACGGTGAAGTCACGGATTCATCGATTGATATTTTCGACCGCGAGCGCGTTTTTATCGAAAATATCCTCAGCAAAATCGTCGCCGATTTCCCAGAACTTAAAATCGTGCTTGAACATATCACCACTAAGGATGCGGTCGATTTTGTCACCCAAGCCTCTGATAATGTGGCCGCGACTATTACAGCCCACCATTTGCTGTATAACCGCAACCACATGCTGGCTGGCGGTATTCGCCCACATTTTTACTGCCTACCGATTTTAAAACGCAATACCCACCAACAGGCGTTATTGGCCGCAGCAGCGAGCGGTAGCAAGAAGTTCTTCCTCGGCACAGATTCGGCGCCCCACGCTAAGGATAAAAAAGAAGCCGCCTGTGGCTGCGCGGGTTCGTACACGGCCCACGCCGCGATTGAACTGTATGCCGAAGCCTTCGAATCGGTGAATGCACTGGATAAACTCGAAGCGTTCGCCAGCTTCAATGGCCCAGACTTTTACAATCTGCCACGTAACGCCGACACGATCACGCTAGTGAAAAAACCATGGAATGTCCCTGCAACTTACCCGCTGGGCGACACTAATGTAGTGCCGATTCGTGCAGGCGAAGCCATTGATTGGCAAGTTGAGTAAGCCTTAAGTCTTTAACATCAGGTCGCCTACGGGCGACTTGATGTATACCCAAGCTACCTGAAGAGTCGAGTTTCAGAGCGTCTAGGGTCTCTCGCTTAAAATACAGCCCTAACCTATGACCTTTTAAGAGAAAATCAGTATGCCCACAAGGATGTTATTCTCGGTTTTATCTTCAAGCCTATTGTTGGCTTCTACGCTCCCCTTACCAAGCTTTGCGGCCAATGAACTGACGGGGATCTGGCAGGGACAATTAGGCAAAAGCAAAGTCAGAGTCTGCTTTAATCAATATGGAACAGGCAGTTATTACTATCAACGCTACTTAACGCCGATAAGGCTCGAGCAGCAAGATGAACTGTGGAAAGAAGAAGGCAACACTGGAAACTGGCAGTTTGATACTGTCACGCCACAAAAACTGAGCGGCCATTGGTTTAAAGATAGCGCGGGTAAATCGTTACCCGTGCAACTTGAGCGAGCAATCAGCCAAGATGATGTAGAAGATTGCGGCGCCGATGCGTATAACCTGCCACTAGAAACAAGGCCAAAACTCAGCCGAGGGAAATGGCAACCCTATGAAAATATTGAGTATCGCCCGCTGACGTTCGGTACAGAAGTAGGGATCGAATTTAAAGGCCCACAAACGGGGATCTTGGCAATTAATCAATGGCTTGAACATAAGCTCACCGATGAAGCCCAACTAGCACAAACCTTTGACACCCGCCGCAGAATGCTGGCACAAATGGGCAGTTTTGTGACTGACGAAACCTTTGCCGAGCCGATTTTTATTAATAAGCATTGGCTCAGTGTGCGCCTATATCGCTGGGCCGCAGGTTATGGCGCTAATGGTATCAGCCAAGAATTTGTCAGCTTCTCCCTTAGCGATGGCAAACCTTTCCACCCGTGGCAATGGTTTTTCGCCGACACCAAACCGCAAAGCATGCTCGATGGTATGAGCCATCCTTTACCCCAAGCATTAAGGGAAAAATTGTTTGCAGGTAAAGAGTTAGATCCAGAATGTCCCTCATCAGACGGCTCGGGATACTATCAGCTCACCCTTGAGGCAAAGACCATCAAATTCTGGGAAACACCCCGCGGCGATGGATGCGAACAGGAGTTTGTCCTGAGTCCGCAGGAGGCAATGCCTTTCGCCACACAATGGGGACAAACACAGCTTAAGCTGTTGTAATAAAAACATTAGGATAGTGAATATGACGGAAGCCACAGGCATCGGTGCAAGTGCCAGAACTAAAGCCAAAGCAATAGAAAGCTCACCCGAAGCGCTGGTTCAAGCTCAGCTTGAAGCCTACAACCAGCGCGATCTCGCTACTTTTGTCGCCCAGTTTAGTGATGATGTGTGCATCTATCGTCCACCCGCAACAGCGCCCGTCATCCAAGGTAAAGCCGCTTTTAGTGACTTCTATCAGAATGAACGCTTTAACCTGCCCAACTTACATGCCGAAATCGTCAACCGTATGGTGGTTGGCAATAAAGTCGTCGATCACGAACGCATCAGCGGGATTAGAGATGAACCCTTTGAGGTGATGGTGGTATTTGAAGTCTCTGATGGATTGATTCAAGCCATGTGGAGTTTTGCAACCAACTGATTGGTTTTATCTATCAGTATTTTTATCAAGAAAAGTCAACGTCGTGGGGCTTCACCCCTGATTTGTTAATCAAAAATCGACCAAGGAGGACTGCTCGTCCTATCCTCCTTAGATTCTCCCTTAACGAACAACCTCCATGTCTATGGTAAAGTTGAATGTGTTAATTATTTGAAGGTAGGTGCAATGGATAGCTCAATATTAGTTTTTGACTCAGGTTCTGGTGGACTTACTGTCGCGGCCGAAATCAAAAAGAGAATCCCCAACATACGGCTGAGTTACGTCTCTGACGCTGGCTTTTTCCCGTACGGAAAAAAGCCGCACGATATACTAAAAAAGCGAATTTTAGACGTCATATCCAAAGCAAGCTCACTGACTCAACCCGATATCATCGTTATCGCCTGCAACACTGCGAGTACCATTGCTCTAGACTTACTTCGTGCTGAACTCAATATACCTATTGTCGGCGTCGTCCCTGCGATAAAACCTGCCACTTCGCTATCAAAATCAAAGGTAGTGATGGTACTTGGCACTCACACCACAGTGAACTCAGCTTATGTAAAGATGCTCATCACGGATTTCGCCACAGAATGTAAGGTTTTAGTAGAAGACTCTGAAGCGCTGGTTCTCGCCTCAGAGCAAAAACTTCTCGGCAAAGCGTTTGATCCCGACATTGTAACCCAGGAAATTCAGCGTATTTTTAACAAACCCGATGCGTTTGATACCGATGTATTAGTGCTGGCCTGTACTCACTTTCCGCTAATCAATGCAGAAATCAAAAATGCCCTTCCCCACCACGTTACCGTCATCGATTCTGGACTAGCCATTGCCAATCGAACGCACTCATTATTGAAAATCGAACACCAGACGTGTAGCCCGATACTCGATCCCGAAGTAACGTTTTACACCACTGGCAATGTAGATTCAGAGCAAGCAAAACAAAGCAAAATTGAAGCACTGCTTCAGTGCTCCGTTACGTTTAAACGGCTGTTATTGTGATATTTTTAGCTCGTTTTTCTTTTTAATCCCGTTTTCAAAGAAATCTAAATGATTACCCTAAAATACCCCAACAAAATAAATGCTATATCGCATCGCTGATTGTTAACTGTTGGATTTTAACGGCCGAAAAACCTATGACGGTCCCATCTTTGTTTAAAATCAACGTCGTGGGGCTTCACCCCCTGATTTGTTAATCAAGAGTCGACCAAGAGAGAATTAACAGCAATCCCCTCTTTAAGAGTGATGAGTGCTTTATCTTTTATGCATAGAATTAATCACTTTCATTCCAGTGACACGCCATAAACTCGTCCCTGAGGGCTCGACGACGGCATCCATGCCGCCAACGGTCACTTACATGCAAGTGATTAATTTCGCCAACACTTAAGTATGTCTGTAGCTAAATGACTCATATCTCCGTAAACACCTTAGTAACCAGTATCATACGCCCAGTAAAAGTCACCGAACTGCTCAGATGGTACATCCATGTTCCCCCGAGCCTGCGCCATCATCCATGATGTCGCCACGGCATTTTTATCTGCGTATTTCGACAACTTCGCAGGGAGTAGGTGTATCACCTTAGCTTTGGTATTGGCTGTTAATCTGAAAAGCAAAAGAGCGGACAGCCATAAATTTTAAATAAGAATCTGCAATCAAAAATACACAGGGAGTAACAAAATTAAGCACAATCATAGAAGTGCTCGTTGGTGGCATGGCCGCTTTTTCACATCCTGTGATCGCGACATTAGTACGTCCTATACAGCAGATGCCACGTTCGAGCATCCATATACAGACTTGCTACGAGTCAC
Organism: Shewanella sp. DAU305; assembly: GCF_026802235.1. Taxonomy (NCBI): domain Bacteria; kingdom Pseudomonadati; phylum Pseudomonadota; class Gammaproteobacteria; order Alteromonadales; family Shewanellaceae; genus Shewanella; species Shewanella sp. DAU305. The sequence goes on along the minus strand of NZ_CP113808.1, from coordinate 1,570,095 downwards.
TGGAATGATAGTGCTTAATGGATTAAGTTGGCATTCCAACAAAACAAGGCTATGCCTGTTCAAGATAGGCGACACAGGTGCGGAGTTTGGCTGAGGTTTCTTAGGCGTGATGCATAAATCACATGGATTTCAGTAGATTGATGATACTTGGGTAGCACTCTGACTAATATATTCGGCTAATACCATAATTTTTTGCGTGCTAGATATAAATATGAATCGATGATGCTACCAAGATATCGTCTAAATTCGGTCTTGCAGCATGATGCTGACACGACCATCAGCACTTCCAGTGAATGAAGTAAAATGATTATTGCTCTAAATAAAAATAGCCTCAGAAGTGTCAGTAACGACGATTCAGAGGCTATTTTTCAGTAACTATTTTTAGTGACTATTATTTTTAGTGACTATGATGACTTACTGCCGCTTACTTCAATAATGCGGTAATAATGCCACATGATAATTTAACGTCTGTCCTAAACTAACGCCTTAGGATTCGGTCCATATTCATTGTCTGCATGACTATCTTGTACTAAAAAAATCAACAACACTATGATACCAATGATCGGGATCAAAACGATCAACTGCCACCAACCAGATCGCCCAGTATCATGCAGCCTGCGAGTCGCAATACTGATGCTAGGAATAAGTAAGGCAAGAGAGAAAATCAGAGCAAAAAGCTGAGTACCTAATACATAATCAATTGCAGCAACAGCAAAATAGAGCACCAGATAAATAAGGCCAAACATCCAATATTGCTTACGTCTAGCACGGCCACTAAAATCTGCGAACTTTTTTAAACCTTCAATAAAATAATCCATTATCAATCCTATTCCATCAATATAATTTGATATAGCACAATTAGAAGAGCACAACTATTACAACCGATAATGGCATAATAAGCTGAGCTCAAAAATATTATACCCGAATTAAACTCCAGAGTGCCACACTCGCTAATCCAGAATTCAGATAAAAACCACGACCATAAATGTGAGGGGTTGAGCAACAACGGCTTAAGCTGACTTAGTTTTTTGCTATCGATGTCGCTGCCTATGCAGTGATGAGTAACCATAGGCATCTGATGCTATGCGTGGATATATCAAGACAATCAATAGAGCAATAAAGAAGCGCTTGAGCATCAGGCATATTAAGGCGCTGAATTTAAAAAGAAGTTTTCCAAAGTCTACTTATTGAAGCCCATAAGGTGGCAAGCCTCAAATATCACATCGCCATGTATCGCAGTCGCTTAAGTGATATATCTTGGTTTATGCACGCCATAAATAAACCTATCACCCGCAAGGCAAATCAAAAGGAGAACCGCTCGTTTTAAATCCCAAGCACTACTTGATGAAACGGCGGTGCACGCCTATGTGGCCTATGTTGGCCTCAACCCCACCCAAGCCCTGCAGGCAATAACACCTGAAAGGAAAATAGGTAGGATATGTAGTCCTCTTGGGTCGACTCTTAATTAAAGATAAGGGGGGAAGCCCCACGACTTTAATTTTTTTATTAACTCAAATTTAAAGAACTAACGATGAGTTAAATATCAACATAGCCATCGTTTATTCCCTGTAACTGTTAGCGAAATACAATCAACTTATTCCAGTTTCAATTAGGCTGAAAAAACCTGTTCAAGATAGGCGACACAGATACGTAGTTTGGCTAAGGTTTCTAAGTGAAATGCATATATCACATGGATTTCAGCGGATTGATAACGCCCTCCACAACATGGAATTTAAGGCGATAGAAAAGGTATTGAAAGACAACCCAAAGTCATAGAGATCAAATCCCAATGCTGAAAGCCTTTAGCATTAGGATTTGGATTCAATTGTTAGCATATCAAGCGGCAGATAATAGATGCCGCAGTAGCTAGAGTGGCATTTGATACTCAATCATGCCGGACTTTTGGCCAATCCAATCATAGAGTTTTTGCGCTGTGTGATTCGTCTCATGTGTATGCCAATACAAGCGTGCACAGTCTCGCTCATTCGCCGCTTGCTGAACAAACTCAATCAGTTGCTTACCGACAAGCTTGCCCCTCGCCGCTGGGGCGACAAACAGATCTTCAAGGTAGCAGTACTCAGTTTCCGCCCAAGTGGAACGATGAAACACAAAGTGCACAAAACCAAGCAGGTTTTCGCCCTCCCTCGCAACGGCGCAATAAAGCGGTTCTTGACTATCAAAAAACCGACGCCAAGTGGTTTGGGTGATCGCTTCCGAAAGTGCCACTTTGTAAAAGGTCTGGTAATCACGCCAGTGTGGTAACCAGAGTGAAAAGTCTGTTTCTTTAACCTGTTCAATGGTTACGGTTGGTGGTGGGTTGGACATAGGCTCGCTCCTTGGAAATGAATATAGTCATCAGATTTGCTGAAACCGGATTCTAGATTCAATTGCGGTACCACATAAGGTACACTTTTTGTATTTTTTACAGTACCAGTTTGGCTAATGAAAAAATCACAATCCAACTTCCCTCACTTGCAACTCAAAGATGGCATCCTCAAAGACCAGCTTTACCATGCATTTAGAGAGGCCATTCTCGATGGACGCTTGCATCCTAGAATGAAGCTGCCCTCCAGCAGAGCCTTATCGGAAACCATGCAGATTTCGCGAAACTCAGTACTGCAAGGGTTTGATCGCCTAATTGATGAAGGCTACCTGCTGACTAAGCCAGGTTCGGGCACCTATGTGTCTGATACGATTCCCGACGAACTGATCGATATCCCAAACCGCAGTGATGTCAGCGTTCAAGCCTTTGATTCTGCACTGGAACTCAATCCACAGTTTCTGGAGATGGCGCAACTGAGGGACAAAGGAAATACCCGCCACAGTATGTTCAATATTGGCGTGGGATGTGTTGATCTTTTCCCACACCAACTTTGGGGCCGCCTGCTAGGCAGGGTCTGGCGACAATCGCGCAAAACGCAGGGGAAACATAGCCATAGTGCTGGGCATTTACCATTGCGCGAAGCGATCAGCGACTATGCCCGTTCAACCCGAGGGCTAAATTGCACGCCCGAGCAAATCATCATAGTCAATGGCACTCAGCAAGCCATTAATCTCACGGCACAGGTACTGCTACAACAGGGAGATGAAGTCTGGCTTGATGAACCCGGATACGACGGCGCCTTAGGCGCTTTTCTCTCGCAAAACCTGCAAGTCCGCCCTGTTAGACTTGATGATGAAGGCACAAAGATAGCCGAGGCGATACAGCAATGGCCCTCGGTGAAACTGGCTTTTACCGCACCTTCGCATCAGTTCCCCCTCGGCGGAACGCTTAGTCTGCCACGGCGATTAGCCTTACTCGATTGGTCCGCTGAGCAGAATAAGTGGATTTTAGAAGATGACTATAATAGCGAGTTTCGTTATAGCGCCCGCCCGATACAGGCATTGCAGGGACTCGATAAACAACAGCGGGTAATCTACGCTGGCACCTTTTCCAAGATGCTATTACCAGAGCTGCGACTCGGCTTTCTCGTCGTTCCGCCTAAACTGGTGGACGCCTTTAACCTTGCCAAACATTACGCCGACTCGCACACGGCTTACCTAGAACAAGCCACATTGGCGCTGTTTATCGCAGAGGGACATTACGCCCGGCATGTGCGGCGAGTTCGAAAAGCTTGTTTAGCGCGCCAAACGGCGTTAATCACTGCAATTGAGCAGTATCTGCCCGACAAATTGTCAGTTCAGACCTCAGATTCAGGGATTCACCTCGTGTGTTGGCTAAAAGGCGACTTGACCGAAGACGAAGTGATCAATAAATGCCGCCAACTCAGTTTAGGGGCGCAGCCTTTGTCTCGGTATTGCCAAGCGCCCTATCCAAGGCAAGCGATCTTACTGGGTTATGCAGCTCATACGCCCGATGAGCTGCGGGAAAATATTAAAAAACTCGCCCAGAGCCTTTAATATCAAGCATTAAAAAGCCTGAAAGAAAATCCCGAAGGCGCTGAAGATGGCGACAAACCATGAGAGGGATCGAAGGGTGCCTTTATTGGCAAGGTATAAGATGTGATACACAAAGCGGGCGGCGACATGGGTAATTGCCAGCCACTCAGTGGTGGGATTCACTTTGCCCGTGGCGATAACGACTAATACGGCCAGACCAAACACTAACAGGGACTCGAAGGCATTTTGATGCCCCGCCAAGGCGCGAGCACCAAAACCGGTTAGCTGTGCTTGCTGGGCGCGGGGATGATTATTGTCATAACCGCCCGCCTTGGCCATCGCCCAAGCGACGGGGCCTTTCGCCAGATACGGCAATAACATGGCGACAAATAGGCAAATAAGTAAAGTATTCATAGGTTAAGCTTCCTTTGATTGTTGTTCGAGTTCTATTATTCAAGCTCTGCTGTTTTAGATCTGCTGTTTGAGTTCTGCTGTTTTAGCTCTGCTACTGCGAGTACTGCTGTTTAAGCTCTACAGCGACGAGTCCTGTTGCGAGTGCCGCTACGAGAATTTTAGTTAAAAGTGTATGGGTTAACAGCGTTATTTTACTATGTACATGCCTTCACTTGCGGGGCGGCTGAATTTAAAGCCAAACTTTTCATAGAGTTCAGGCACATCGGCCATCAGGGTAATATAGGCGCCTTCAAAAGCCTCACGATCTAGATAGGCCATAATGTGCTGCATAATCAGCCGTCCTAAGCCTTTGCCTTGGTGCTCGGGATCGACCGCAATATCAACAATTTCAAAGTTCAGTGCGCCGTCCCCAACCACACGTCCCATACCCACAGTTTGATCGGCAAGCTTTATCTGCACGCCATATAAACTCCTAGGTAAGGCCTTAATAGCGCCCGCCAATGGTCTAGGACTTAACCCCGAAATCTGCCGTAAACGGATAAAATCATTGGCTGAGGCAACATCTTCAAGCACTTGATACATGATATTCCCTATTGTTTTTATTCAGTCGCTTGCTTCAGTAACTAAGCTTCAGTCACTAAGCTTTCAATCGCTTGGCTTTCAATCAATTTTTCAATCACTTAGCTTTCAATCACCTCAAGATCAAAGCCTTCATCCAGAGTCGGCGGCTGAAAATAACCGCTCACATGCCAGAACATCGCCTCGGTATCGAACATAGCGCGCTCAGGGTGACTTTGTCTGCGTTTATCGAGTTGGCTCAAACAAAGCGCATCACTGTGATTCAGATGCATCAACTTATGGGCGGCGCCGCAATCGGTAAAAATGCTTCGAAACCACAGGCGTTGATTCACCGTATTCGCGGGAAAGTCCATCACCACAGATACACCCGAACAGAGCAGTTCCTGCACATGCTTTTTAAGCAAGGGCTTAAGACGAGCGGAATACTTCAGGTAAGTATCAAAATCGTTAATTTCATCGGCATACAGCGCCGCCAGCCATTCATCTTCTGAGATTAAAACGCGGTTTTCGGCCTCGGCGAGTTGTCGCGATAAGGTGGATTTACCTGCGCCCATTTTGCCACAGAGGAATATTAACGTGCCTTTACTGGCTTCTTGCCCTAACGCATTCTGCTCTGCCATCTTCACTCCTTGATTACATATCTTTTATCTCAACTAACGATTTCATCTAGCGAGGACACAAACTAACGACAGTACAGAGCATCACATAAAGCATGAACAGCGAGCAAGGCTTAGGGCGGGTTTGAGGTAATAAATTCCCATTAAATTAATGACTATGCTGTGTTTCCACAGCAGACGTTTCCGCTATTCACACAATCCAGTTTTAGCTTCATCACTTGCTTAGATGTCTTATATCACTTCGCCCACTCAGTCTTAAATCAGCTCGCCCGCTCCGTCTTACATCTCTTCACCAACTGAGTTCGCCTCGCGCGCTGAGCCCTCGCCCCTACCTTAAACCAGAAAGACCACCAAGCAGTTAACTCGACCAATAAAATAATAAACCACACATTTAATCTAATAATTAAGCACTAAAGTAGTAATTTACGCTGCATAATAAAAATATTACCACCACTCATGCTGTGACGATAAATTAAGCGTATGCTAGGGTAAGCATGAAAGGATAACCGTCATAAGTGCAAAGGAGGCTCTATGAGCACTGTCGTTCCACGTACCGTCACTTCCCCTAAAAAGTTCATTATCGGCAAGGGCTTATTAGCTCAAATGCATGATTATGTTAAGGACTTTGGTGACAATGCTTTTATCATCTGCGATGAATTTATCCTCAGCCGAGTTGAGAATGAAGCGGTCGCAGGACTGGATCAAAATGGGATCAGCAACCATCTCGAAAAATTCAACTATGAGTGCAGCGAAGCCGAGATAAAGCGCTTAGGTGCACTGGCAGAGCAGCATCATACCAACGTAATTGTTGGAGTTGGCGGGGGTAAAACCTTAGATGCCGCCAAAGCCGTCGCCTTCTATCAAAAACGGCCAGTGGTGCTCTACCCAACCATTGCTTCAACCGATGCACCATGTACGGCACTTGCCGTGATCTATTCCGAAACCGGTGAGTTTGAGCGCTATCTTTTTCTGCCACAAAATCCTGATGCTGTTGTTGCCGACACCGCCATTATCGCCGCGGCTCCGGCCCGATTTTTTGCAGCAGGCATAGGCGATGCACTGGCCACTTACTTTGAAGCCCGCGCCTGTTATCAGTCCGATGGCGTCAATCTTGTATTGAAAAAACCTTCCCGCACTGGGCTGGGATTAGCGCAGCTTTGCTATCAATTACTGACTGAAAATGTTGAAGCCGCTATGGATGCGGTGAGAAACAAGATAGTCACTCCCGCACTTGAGCAAACCATTGAAGCGACGATTTATCTCAGTGGTGTCGGGGCCGAAGCGGGCGGATTAGCCGCAGCCCATGCTGTGAACAATGGTATGTCGGCAGTAGCTGACCTACATAAAGCCCAGCACGGCGAGAAAGTGGTGTTTGGCTTGCTCACCCAGCTAGTACTCGAAAATGCCCCCAAAGCCGAAATCGATAACGTCATTCACATCATCAAAACCGCGGGACTGCCGCTCACGCTCGCCGATTTGGGGCTAAAAACCTTTGTCGAAGCAGAGTGGCGCAAAGTGGCTGAAATAGCCTGCGCTGAAGGCGACACTATGGGCAATATGCCGATGCAGTTAACTGCCGACGATGTCTATCAAGCCATGATCGCCGCCAATGCGATGGCTGAACGCTATAAAAAGCTTGCGGTTTAAAACAATTAAAAACGCCTCTGGTAGGCGCCCATCATCCCTTTGATATGTTTATCAACATTAACGGATGTGGCTAAAACACAGCCTGCCACTGCGCGAGTTTAAAGATCATCAATAACTCCCTTGCCTCACCTCTATGGTCATCAAGATGGCAAGGGAGATAACAACAGACACGATATTTACACCCTCGATGCCAAGAGTTGGCATTTACTCTCTATTCGTTGAACGCTTGGAGGAACATATGGCTTATGCAACGATCAATCCCTTTACGGGAGAGCTAGTTAAAGAATTTCCAAATGCAACAGATACCGAAGTCACGCAGGCGATAGAATCCGCCCATCAGGCATTTTTAAGCTGGCGAACCACGCCTTTTTCCGACAAGGCCGCTGTACTCACTAAAGCCGCTCACATCCTCAGAGACAGCAAGCCCGCTTACGCTAAATTGCTGACCTTAGAAATGGGCAAAGTCACCGCAGAAGCTGAGGCAGAGGTCGAACTGTCGGCGCAAATTTTCGAATACTACGCCGAACATGCCGAGCGATTGTTAGCTCCGCAAAAACTGCCCGTAGCCGATCCCGCCGAAGGTGAGGCGATACTGGTTAACGAGCCGCTGGGCGTATTGCTGGCCATCGAACCTTGGAACTTTCCCTATTATCAAATTGCTCGCATCCTCGCGCCCCAGCTTGCTGCAGGCAATACCCTACTGCTCAAACATGCGTCTAATGTGCCCCAGTGCGCCGCCGCTTTTGAAGGTCTAATGCGCGATGCCGGATTACCCGCAGGCGCATTCCAAAACCTGTACGCCACTCGAGAACAAATAGGGCAGATCATCAACTCACCCAAAGTGCATGGGGTCGCCCTCACAGGCTCAGAAGATGCGGGATCGCACATTGCGGCTCTTGCGGGTAAGGCGCTGAAAAAGTCCACCCTCGAACTGGGTGGCGCTGATGCCTTTATCGTGCTGGAAGATGCCGAGCTCCCCAAAACCATCGACTGGGCTGTATTTGGCCGTCATTGGAATGCGGGTCAGGTCTGCACCTCCTCTAAGCGGATGATCTTAGTTGAAGCCATTTATGATGAATTTATGCAAGGCTATATCAAGGGGATTGAAGCGTTAAAAGCGGGCGATCCTATGGATCCCACCACCACACTGGCACCGCTGTCTTCCCAAGGCGCCGCCGATGAGTTGAAACAGAAAATCCGTGATGCCGTAAAACACGGCGCTACCGCGACCGAAGTGGGGCCAAAAGTGCCGCAGCAAGGCGCCTTTGTGCAGCCAACAATACTGACAAACCTGACGCCAGATAACCCCGCCTACTATTGGGAATTCTTCGGTCCTGTGTCCAGTATCCACAAGGTGAAGGATGAGCAAGCAGCGATTGCCGTTGCCAATGACTCACCCTTTGGACTGGGTGGCTCAGTGTTTACCGCCGATACTAAACGCGGACTTGCAGTCGCTAAGCAGGTTTCCACTGGCATGATGTTTGTTAATCATCCGACTATGGTCAAGGCCGATTTACCCTTTGGTGGCGTGCGCCGCTCAGGTTATGGCCGCGAGTTGATTGATTTAGGATTGAAAGAGTTTGTAAACCACAAGCTGATTGATGTGGTCGATATAAACGCACCTTTCTAACTCCTTAAACAATAGCGACATCTGACTAAACGCCTGACGGAATAATCTGTCAGGCGTTTTTATTTAACGCGCCTTATCCAAGGCATCACATAGGGCTTGAACGCCAAGTAAGGCTCTGGGCGTCGCGCGATGTAATAAATCGGCATTGAGCTGATAAATATGCTGTTTTTTAACGGCGGGAATTTCGGGCCATTGGCTCCAATCGACACCTTTAACATTGCCTTCCTCTTGGCTTTGCAAAATCACCTCGGGCAAGGTCAGCAACACATTTTCTAAACTCACCTGCGGGTAATCACTGGCGGCATCGTAAAACACATTTTGGCCATGGCACACACTGATGATCTGTTGGATCCAACTGTTTTTAGAAACCGTCATCAAGGGCGTAGACCAGAGTTGATAAAACACTTTAGGCTCAGATTTACTGGCATTATCAGTCCGTAAACGGATAAGTTCGGCGCGATACGCGGCGGCCGCCTTGCTCGCCTCTTCAACGTGACCGGTTAATTTACCTAGCTCTTCCAGTTCCTTGGCAACCCCTTCTAAGGTTTTGGGATCGCTACCATAAAGGTTAAACCCCAGCGTTCGAAGTTGATTGATATCTTCGGCTTTATTGCCCGTATCCCACACCACAATCAGATCGGGATTAAGCTCCATCACCCGCTCCATTTGAATGCCATAGTAACCCCCAATACGCGGGATTTTTTTGGCAGCCTCGGGATAATCCGCATAATCGGTTGCGGCCACTATGGCATCGCCCGCGCCTATGGCGTAGAGCATTTCTACCGCGTGGGGCGAGAGCGCAATAATGCGTTTAGCGGGATCGGCCAACACACTGTGGGGAAGAAACAAGCTGAGCCCAAAAACGAGTCCAGCTAAGTGTCGCTTAATCATGATATGCCTTAATTTTTAAAGAATTAAACTAGCTGCTCTGGCCAGCCATAGTGTTCGATATAGGTTTGTAAATTTTTGGGGCGATACTTAGGATCTTGATCCCAGCGAGCCTTCACCGAATGATGCAAAAGCACTGGGACTAATGCAGGATCGAGTGGCCGTAAATATTCCTGTTTTATCCGATAAAAGCTGCGCCTCGAATCATGCAAGGTGGCTAACGGACTCGGATGGACACTCGCGGCTAAGTGTGGCTCTAAGCTTAAATCAAATTTCTGCGCCTCGGATATCATCCACAGCAGCGCATTATCCGACAGTAATGCACCGTCTTTATCGGGTTTATAACTGCCGCCAATATTGCTATGGGCACCCGCAAACCACACCTGTTGCATATCCATATTGTCGCGCAGTTGCCAGATGGTGGGCTCAAAGTCACTGCGGTGTTCGTCTATGGCTAAGGCATGGCGGGCAACGCGCACATTGCGGCCGATTTTAGTGTCGTAAAACTCATCTCTATCTTCGAACAAACCTAAAAACGAGATAGGGATCCCCATGGCGCCAACGGTATCCCACACGCCAACAAACTTGATGTCCCGCGATTCATGGCTGTATCTAGCTCTAAATTCGAGGGATTTTTCGCCGTCAGGGGCAAAGGGCGCACTGCTTTTTTTATAGTGGTCGAAGGCTTGCTGAATCAATGCCGCATCGGGGCGTTTGAGTATGCCGCAGTTATTAATTAAGCCACACAGGCAACGCACAGTGTAAGCACCGCGACTAAAACCAAAGAGGTAAATCTCATCGCCGGGAGAATAGTTTTGCACTATGTAGCGATACCCATCCATGATGTTTTTATGCAAACCGCGCCCTGTTGCGCCGCCCATGGCTTCATCGTAATAGGAACCGACACCCCAATCGTAAAACACTTGCTGGGGTTTGCCGTCACTGGCCAATGGGCTGATGGCCCGCGCGAGGCGCAGCACATTGGTTGGGAAATCGACCTTAAGATCTTTCTCGGGCCGATTCCAAGTCCCATCGGCACAAATCACGATACGCTTATTCATAGGATCATCCTTGAGAACACTTTGAACACTGAACGGTTAGTGACTAATGGCTAGTAGTGGCTAAAGGCCTAGCTGCCAGCCAATAACAGATAGTCGCTTATACGCCGACTTTTACCAAGTTCGATTAGTAATCAAAACCTTGCTGTGCCTTGATACCCGCTTCGAATGCGTGTTTCAACGGTTGCACTTCGCTGACCGTATCAGCTAATTCGATAATCGCCCGATGACAAGCACGGCCTGTGATAATAACATGCTGCATCGGTGGACGATTTTTGAGTGCATTGAGCACGCGTTCCACATCCAGATAGTGATAGCTCACCATGTAGGTCAGCTCATCCAGCATCAAGCAGTCAATCGACTCATCTTGCAGCAGCTTTTCAGCGGCTTCCCAAGCGAGTACAGCGGCGGCGGTATCCTTTTCTTTATCTTGGGTTTCCCAGGTAAAACCTGTGCCCATCACATGAAACTCAACCCCTGCACCTTCGAGTAAATTGCGCTCACCGCACTCCCAAGTGCCTTTGATAAATTGCACTACCGCGGCTTTTTTACCGTGACCGACGGCGCGGGCGACCGTGCCAAAACCTGAGGTCGACTTGCCTTTACCGTTACCAGTTAATACCAGCAAAATACCCTTTTCTTCTTGGGCGGCGGCAATTTTAGCATCCACACCGGCTTTCACTTTTTGTTGGCGAGCCTTGTGGCGTTCGGCCTTGATTTGCGCTTGTTCATTGTCGTTCTGTGCTGTCATGGTCTTCTCTTCACTCTGCTGCTAAAAATGTCTGCTTGTATAAATGGTTCAATTTGTAAATGCCGCTCTCTTAATATCCGTTCTTTGCCGAATTCAACGCCGAACTGCAGCATCCAAAATAGTCTGTAATTTTTGCATGTCTAGATGCTCGGCTAGCACATCGGCTAAACGCTCGAGTTGCTGCTCACGTATTTGATTGATATCTATGGTCTTAGCATCGTTTAATCCCGCCCAGCGCAAAATCAACTGACAGGCATCAGGGCTATCAAACAGCCCGTGTAAATAAGTACCTAAGATTTGCCCATCATCACTTTGCAGGCCATCGGCAAAACTCATCGCAGGCACAGCTAAGCTTGTCGATTCAGGGATTAACTGCAAGGGCGCATTCGTTTGTTCAAGCCTAGGGATAAGATAACGTGATTCGCCGCAGTGGATTTCATAGCCCTGCACTGCAACCTTTTGCCCAAGTAACGTTAGCTCACCGCTCACCCGCCGTAACTGTTTATCGGCTTTCAGTTCTGTGCTCAATGGTAAGTAGCCTAGTCCTTCGGTATCGCCCGCACTGTCTTCAATCCCTAAGGGATCGGCAATACTTTGGCCTAACATTTGGTAACCACCGCAAATACCGAGCACTTTGCCGCCGTAACGCAGGTGTGTGGCAATATCTTTATCCCAACCTTGCTGGCGTAAAAAGGCCAAATCGGCGCGCACATTCTTACTGCCGGGCAAGATCAATAAATCGGCAGCGGGTAAATGAGTGGCGTGACTCGCGGCTTGGGTTTGCAATGACACATAGTCAAAATCGATATCGGGATGCAACCGCAGCGGATCAAAATCCGTATGATTACTGATCCTTGGGTACACTAATACCCGCACTTTTAAGCGGCTGTTCACGCCTTTGGTCGGCGAGCTTATCAGCGCATCTTCGGCATCGAGATGCAAATCATGCAGATAAGGTAACACGCCTAAAACAGGCTTGTTCGTATAAGCTTCAAGCCAATCGAGGCCAGATTGCAACAGGCTAATATCACCACGGAAACGATTGATCACAAAGCCCTTTACCCGCGCCTGTTCAGACTCAGATAATAGCGCCAGCGTCCCGACCAAATGGGCAAATACGCCGCCCTTATCGATATCGGCAATGATGATCACGGGGCAATCTACGGCTTCGGCAAATCCCATGTTGGCAATATCGCCCTCGCGCAGATTGATCTCCGCTGGACTGCCCGCGCCTTCCACCACTATGGTTTGATACTGGGCACTTAATCGCTCGAAGGATTCCAGCACAGCGCCGAGCGCCATTGCCTTGTAATCCTTAGATTTAGGCCCAAAAAATGCAGAGGCTTCCAGCGTCGTCAGGGCTTTGCCATGAACGATAATTTGCGCGCCCGTGTCCGAGCTAGGTTTAAGCAGTATGGGATTAAAATCGGTATGGGGCTCAAGATAACAGGCCGCGGCTTGCAACGCCTGTGCGCGGCCAATCTCGCCGCCATCAATAGTTACAGCGCTATTGAGCGCCATATTTTGCGGTTTAAAAGGCGCAACCTTAATCCCCTGACGAGTGAGCAAACGACAAATCCCCGCCACTAAGGTGCTCTTGCCCGCATCCGATGTTGTGCCCTGCACCATCAAGACTTTTGCGCGCCGAAGCGAATTAGCAGCAGGATTCATAACAACGGTATTAGCGGTATCGAGTGCATTGGCACAGCCTGTGTTGTCTGTGTTTGAAGAAGGCATAAGGTTAAAAACTTATTTTAGTTTGCAGGGATAAAGATAAAAGCTCAGTCTCAACATCACTTAACTGATTTAGATTACAGTGGTTTGAGTGCCAAGGGTAAACCCGCGACCACTAAGGTGACATTGTCAGCTAAGGCGGCAACGGCTTGGTTTAACCAGCCCGCTTCATCAACAAATTGTCGGCTCAATTCACCTAAGGGCACGATACCAGAACCGACTTCGTTACTGATCAACACCACCACACCTTCGAGCTCAGCAAGGGAATCCACAAAAGCGGTTTTCTCTGCCTGCCAATTCTCCAAAGCTTCATCGTTAGAGATTGAACTGGCAGACGGTATAAAGTCTGTCGCATTCCACTCTGTCGGCGCCGGCTCATCATCAACCTTGGCGTTGGATGCGAGTAATTGATTGGTTAACCAAAGGGTTAAACAGTCCACTAAAATCACTCGCCCAGGTTTTGCTAAGCGTTTTAACAGTGCCGTAAGGGCGAGCGATTCTTCAAACAATTGCCATTCGATACCATCGTCCGTTCGTCCCGCTTGATGCTTGGCGATACGGCTCGCCATTTCATCATCCAGCGCCTGCGCCGTGGCCACATAGCAGGCATCGAAGCCGAGCGCAGTGTACTGGCGCACTAAGGCTTCACCGTAGCGACTCTTACCGCTACGGGCGCCGCCTAGGACGAGGTGGATCACAGTATGTTACCTACAACGAGCAATACAAAATAACACACGATTTCAGCTATTTGCTGCGCCGCGCCTAAGGTATCACCCGTGTAACCGCCAATCTGGCGTCTAAAAATAACTATGATCAAACGGCGCAGTCCTATCATCACCAATAGCAATGACAATGCCGCTAACCCCTTGAGGAATAACAACACTAATACGCCACTGGCGATCAGGATAAGCAACTCATTAATGCCTTGATGTTGCGATAGCGGCTTAGACTTACTGGTCTCGTCATCGCGGACATATTTTTCACTAAAGATGATACTGGCTGATACCACGCGGCTGACTGTGTGCGCGACGATAAGCGCCGAGCCCGCGACCACAGGATCGTACAGCGCCAACTCGACTAACAACTGCCATTTCAGCAGCAGGGCCAACATCAACGCCAGTGCGCCATAACTGCCAAGGCGCGAGTCCTTCATGATCCGTAGCTTGTCTTCCGCCGTCCAACCACCGCCAAAACCGTCGAAGGTATCGGCTAGGCCATCCTCGTGAAATCCGCCCGTGAGCAAGACGCCAACCAACATAGCTAACAGCACAGAGACGCCGGCGGGGAGCCAGTTCTGCGTCAGCCAAAATACAATGGCACTTAACAGGCCGACCAAAAGACCGACGAGACCGAAATAACGGCTGGCCTTATTCAACTTATCGCTATCGACTTCGACCCATTTAGGCATAGGAATGCGGGTAAAATAGCCCATGGCAACTAAAAACAAATCTATCTCTTTGTGCCAGCTTTCGCGTTCTGACATAAAGCATCCTTAGTGAATTAACACTTGCTGCAAGGTTTAAGATTAAAACGGTTGGCTAAAAAGTTATTATTTTAAATAAGTAAAATAAGCGACTTAGCAGAGCACATCATACAACAGCCTCAATCCCCGCATCACTAAAACTCGCCATTTGATTGTAAAAATTTACTGAGGCTTGAATAAGCGGCAACGCCAAAGCTGCGCCCGTACCTTCACCTAATCTCAGCCCGAGTGATAATAAAGGTTTCGCCTGCAAAAATTCTAACATCCGCTGATGGCCTTGCTCGTCTGACTGGTGGGCGAAAATCAAATAATCGCGCACATTAGGGGCGATTTGCACCGCGACTAATGCTGCCGCCGTGGCGATAAAACCGTCCACAACCACCAGCATTTTGCGCTCGGCAGCAGCTAACATCGCGCCCGTCATCTGCACAATTTCAAAGCCACCAAGGCAAGCTAGCACTGATTTGGGCCCAGTTAAGGCACTTTGATGCAGCAATAACGCCAGCTCAATCAGCATCAGTTTACGTTCTAAGGTTTCGCTATTAATGCCCGTGCCACGGCCGACACAATCAATCACATCGAGCTGCATGATCGCCGCCATAATGGCCGCCGCCGCTGAGGTATTGCCTATGCCCATTTCGCCAAAGGCGACTAAGTTACAACCTGCTTGATGGTGACGTTCAATTAAATCGCGCGCCATCGCAAAGCCTTTATCGACGGTTTCCAGCGCCATCGCGGGCTCTAAATGAATCGCCCCTGTGCCCGCGCCAAGACGTTGATCGATAATGCCTTCAACCCCTTCGACTGGCGTTAAAATGCCGCAATCGATCACTTCGAGCCTAAAGCCCACCTGCCGACAAAAAACGTTAATCGCCGCGCCGCCATGGGCAAAGTTTTGCACCATTTGGCGCGTCACTTCGCTAGGGGCAATCGACACGCCTTCTGCGGCAATACCATGATCACCCGCAAACACTAACATGGTTGGATGAACGATTTTCAGCACAGTATTTTGTGGCTGATCCGTTTGTTGTGAATCAGTCGCTTGCACGCGGGCAATCTGTAAGGCTAAGGATTCGAGCTGACCTAAGGCGCCGGGCGGCTTAGTCTTAAGATCAATTTTTTGCTGGATCAGCGGATCCTGCGCTTTACTCACAGGGCTGATTTGAAAAGACACGGCTGACTGAGACATCCACACTCCACTTATTATCTTAAATAACCACAACGCATCCTGCGTCTATGACTAACATGTCCAATTTTGCATTTCCAATCGCGGGGCAGATATCAACAAAAATGCTGATTATCTCGCCAGTCTGCGCTTGCTAGATGACTCTAGGATTACGTTCTGACTAGGTGTTTACGCCATGACTCTGCGTTTACGCAAAATCAGCAAAAAGAACATGCTACCTATGGCCGCCGTGATAATCCCCACGGGCAACTCTTGATTGCCTAACAAACAGCGCGCCAGCACATCAATCCACACCATAAATAATCCGCCCACCAGCGCCGTTAAAATAATCGGCTGACGACCGGGAAACAGCATGCGCACTGTGTGGGGGATCATTAATCCGACAAAGCCAATACCGCCGCAGGTGGCGACCAAAATCGCGGTAATCAAGGAGCAGAGCAGCAACATATTGAGTCGCAACTTAGGCACATTCACCCCTAAGGTATGCGCCGTTTCATCCCCCGCTTGCAACGCCATGATCTGCCGTTTCATGCCTAAAATAATGAACAAACTCGCGCCAATCACCAGTGTCGGCAGCACTAATAAGGACCAACTGGCCTTGGCAAAACTGCCTAAACTCCAAAACAAAACAGAAGCCGTCGCCTGCGGACTGGCGAAATACAGCAGCAGACTCGTTAGCGCGCCGAACATAAAGGAGGTCGCCACGCCTGAGAGCAACATGCGCTCCACTTGGCTATTGAGCCCAAGGCCAGACAAGGCCAGCACTATCAGTACCGACAAACTGGCGCCAATAAAAGCGCCGAAGGGCAAGCTAAACCAAAGCAAACCCGACAAGGCGCCCGAGCCACTAAAAATCCCCGAGTTCGCCGCCATACCCGTATTCTCAAAAAATCCAGACCCCGTAAATAACGTCAACATCACCACAGCGCCAAAGGACGCGCCTGAGCTAATGCCAAACAGATAAGGGTCGGCCAATGGATTGCGGGTCACGGTTTGCAGCACGCTGCCCGCCAAAGACAAGCCCGCACCCGCCACAAAGGCCAGTAAAATACGCGGCAGTCTGAGCTCCATCACGATGCGCTCCGTCATGCCATTGGCTTGAGTGAGGTTGGCCATTTTATTGATAAACACTTGGATAACATCCATAAAACTGATGTTCGCCGCGCCAAAACTCGTGGCGGCAATGGGGGTTATCAAAGTGATTATGCCTAATGCGACCAGCATCAGTTGTTGTCTCGTCAAAGGTGTCACGATACGCCCCAAATGTAAGATGAAATGCTGTTTACTCCCTGAATCATCCGCCCTCGCCTCGCTCAGCCAAAGCATTAGCCATGTTGTGCGTCGAATCATGGTAGCCATAAAAGTAGCTGATTAAGGGCTTTTTATGTTGTGGATGGGTCGACACCTGAGCGCACACGCCGAACACATCACCAATTCGCGCCTCGGTTAATACCTCAGTTGGCGTGCCCATAGCGCTGACTTCACCGTTATGGATCAACAATAAACTGTCGCACAGGGCGCTGGCTAAATTGAGATCGTGAATAGAGGCAATCACGCTGATGCCAAGGCTACGCACTAATTCGAGGATTTGGATTTGATAACGCACATCGAGGTGATTGGTTGGCTCGTCGAGGATCAACAGTTGCGGCTGCTGCACTATGGCGCGGGCGATCAAGGCACGCTGCTTTTCACCGCCGGATAAGTGCTCGTACTGTTGATGCATTTTATGACTGAGGCCGACTTTCTCTAAGGCTTTGGTAATGCGCTCGCCATCACAGCTCGAATTGGTATCGAACATGCCCTTATGCGGTGTTAAGCCCATGCTGACCAATTGCTCTGTGGTTAAATCAAAATAGTGCGGCGTGTCTTGCTGCACTACAGCGACGCGGCAGGCAAACGCCTTGGGCGACAAACGCTCAATATCTTGATCAAACAGGGTAATTTTGCCCTGAGTCGGGCGAACAAACCGATACAAACAGCGTAGCAAGCTAGACTTACCCGCACCGTTAGGCCCAATCAAACCCAACATCTGCCCCGTTGGCAGCGCAAAGTTAATATTGGAAAGAATGGTTTTGCCATCGATACACCAGCTTAACTGGCTGACATCGAGCGCGACCGTCTGGCTCGCTGACGGGCGAGTGTCGCTGTCATTCAAAGCATGGCTCGTTTGGATGGCAGAGAGTTTCACCAAAGTGGTGCTCCTAGCGAGTCCAAACCTGAATTAAAAAAGGTTGTGCACATTGTCATCGGCTCCCTCGAGTCACCCGCTCGAGAACTAAGGCTGCACGCAGCGATAACAGAAATAGGCAGGTCTCCTGACTCGTCACTTTTCTATTGAAAACAATATAAAAAGTCACTCACAGTTGCGGGCACAGTTCGGGCTGACTGACAAGCAGCTCCCCGATTCCCTATTATGTTGAGATTGATTTCAAGCCTTTGCAGCGTGTCTCGGCCATAACTGCCACAGAACACACTCGCACGACTCAAAACTCCCAACACCTATTTCTGTGACGTCATCCGGTACACTGCCACCAGCCTTGCAAGGCCGCGTGCGTCAGGGGACGTCAGGAAAAAGCATTATCCTATATTTACCTTAATAGGCAATCGACAATCACGCTGGTAAGACAAGAAAAATCTTCACCTTAGGGCAACGCGGATCACTCGCAGCGCCCGCTCGGCCAATCTAAACGCCAGTAACAAACGCCGTGCTCATCCTGCAGCACATTAATGCTCACCACGGCCGCCACGGGTAAATCGAGTTGACTGTAAAAGCCCACCGCCCGTTCAACCCCAAGGGCGCGCGCCATTAAATGACGGATCACTCCGCCGTGGGTCACCACCCATACTTTGGCAGCCAGTTCGCCCGCAGCCACGCTCACTCCCAGACTCGCTCCCACAGCCTGCTCGGCGTTATGTGAGTCGACGGTCAATCGTTCAAACTCGGCGGCGAGTATCTGGTCAATGGCGCCATTCACCCGCGACTCGAAGCTTGCCATAGTCTCACCATTGGGCGGCGGTGTTTGCCAAGGGTTCTGCCAATAGGCCGCTAAGCATTCGCCCTCTTGCTGATACAGCTCATCGAGCCGACGACCGTCCCAATCACCAAAATCAATTTCCTGTAAACCCGATAAAAACTGCGCCTGCAATGGCCTTGACTCAGATATCAATGCCGCCGTCGAATGCAATTCGGCGGCAAAGGCTTGGGCAAATTCGCCGCAGCGGCGTGAAGTCGAACTATAAATCGCGCTGCAGGTACTTGCCTGCGCCTCAACCGCTGCCGACATTTGCTGCCAGCCCTTTTCACTCAAAGGCACATCCACACGGCCGCGTAAAATTGCGCCGCCTTCACACTCGCCGTGGCGTAACAATAACAATCGAACTTGTTTCATCGTATTCCTATGTCTATCACTCGTGGCACATTTTGTTGAAAGCCCACATTAGACCCGTCGTCCTATATACTCAATTACGCCCTAGCCCAACAACTAGCTCTACAACTAGTCCTACAAAAAGAGCCGTTAAACTGGGTGAAAAGTGCTGATAGGACTCAATTGTCGTCAGTCAATTTTGACCTTGCCCTGACAATCATAAGTCGCGTATTATGGACGTCTATACGTTTAAATGTCCAAAACCAATCTCTAACAATGAATAACTAAAACGAGTAGTCAACATGTCGACCGAGCAGAATGGAATGCACTTAGCCTAACTAAGTTAGCTAATTTAGATCACTCACTAGGGTCGATAACGAGAGCCGATATCTGGACTGCACAACACGCTTTACCCTGCACTTAGCATAACAAGGGTCGATGCTTGGACTTAACTTAGCTGTATTTAAGGTAATTATTTATGACGATACCCTCTACCAAAGCCGGCCAGATATTGGCAGACATTCGTAAACAGCTTGCTGAGCGCATTCTAATCTTAGACGGTGCTATGGGCACTATGATCCAAGACCACAAGCTCGAAGAAGAGGATTATCGCGGCGAACGCTTTAAAGATTGGCACACTGACGTCAAAGGCAACAACGATTTATTGGTGTTGTCGCAACCCCACATCATCAAACAAATTCACACCGACTACTTAAACGCCGGTGCCGACATCATTGAAACCAACACCTTTAATGCTACGACTATTGCCATGGCCGACTACGACATGCAGTCGCTGTCCGCCGAAATTAACTTAGCCGGCGCCCGACTCGCCCGTCAAGCCTGTGATGAAGTCTTTGCTGCCACAGGCATTCCACGCTACGTCGCCGGTGTGTTAGGCCCCACTAACCGTACTTGTTCGATTAGTCCAGATGTGAACGACCCAGGATATCGCAACGTCAGCTTCGATGAGTTAGTGACTGCTTACAAAGAATCCACTAAGGCGCTGATTGAAGGCGGCGCGGATATCATTATGGTCGAGACCATATTCGATACCTTAAACGCCAAGGCTGCACTGTTTGCGATTGAATCGGTATTTGATGACTTATTTGGCCAGCATTCGAGTGACCGCTTACCTATCATGATCTCGGGCACCATTACCGATGCCTCTGGCCGCACCCTTACCGGTCAAACCACCGAAGCTTTTTATAATTCCCTGCGCCATATCAAGCCATTATCTATCGGCCTTAACTGTGCGCTCGGACCAAAAGAGCTGCGCCCGTACGTCGAAGAATTATCCCGCATCAGTGAGTGTTATGTGTCGGCGCATCCGAACGCGGGCCTGCCGAACGAGTTTGGCGGCTATGATGAAACTCCAGAGGACATGGCGAATGTGATCGAAGATTGGGCGCGCGAAGGCATGCTCAATATTATCGGTGGTTGCTGTGGTAGTACGCCTGAACATATCCGCGTTATTCGCGAAGCGGTCGACAGACATAACCCGCGCGTTTTACCCGATATCCCCGTCGCCTGCCGCTTAGCCGGTTTGGAACCACTGACTATCGATGCCCAATCCCTGTTCGTTAACGTGGGGGAGCGCACCAACGTCACAGGTTCGGCCAAGTTTTTAAAGCTGATCAAAGACGGTAAGTTTGAGCAAGCGCTCGATGTGGCCCGCGAGCAAGTCGAAAGCGGCGCGCAGATCATCGACATCAACATGGACGAAGGCATGCTCGATGGCGCCGAGATCATGCACAAGTTTTTAAACTTGATCGCCTCTGAGCCCGACATCAGCCGCGTACCGATTATGATCGATTCCTCTAAGTGGGAAGTCATCGAAGCTGGCCTAAAATGTATTCAAGGCAAAGGCATAGTTAACTCGATTTCCCTCAAAGAAGGCGAAGCCAAGTTTATCGAGCAAGCAACACTGGTGAAACGCTACGGCGCGGCGGCCATTATCATGGCGTTCGACGAACAAGGTCAGGCCGATACCAAGGCGCGTAAAATCGAAATCTGTACCCGCGCTTATAGGGTGCTGGTTGATAAGGTCGGCTTTCCGCCAGAAGACATCATCTTCGACCCGAACATTTTCGCCATCGCCACAGGTATCGATGAACACGACAACTATGCAGTCGATTTTATTGATGCCATCAAAGCGATTAAAGCCACCCTGCCCCACGCGATGATTTCGGGCGGTGTGTCGAACGTGTCGTTCTCGTTCCGCGGTAACAATCCAGTACGCGAAGCGATTCACGCGGTATTCCTGTACCACGCCATCAAAGTCGGCATGGACATGGGTATTGTCAACGCGGGTCAGTTAGCCATTTACGACGATATCGACCCTGAGCTTAAAGTACGGGTCGAAAACGTGGTGCTTAACTTGCCCTGCCCAGTCGAAGGCTCGAGCAATACCGAGCAGTTACTTGAAATCGCAGAGAAATTCCGCGGTGATGGCGCACAGGTCGGCAAAAAAGAAGATTTAGAATGGCGCAGCTGGCCAGTGAGTCAACGCTTATCCCATGCGCTCGTCAAAGGCATTACCGAATTTATCGATGAAGACACCGAAGCCGCGCGCCAAGAAGCGAAACGTCCGCTGGATGTGATTGAAGGCGCCTTGATGGACGGCATGAACGTGGTCGGCGACTTGTTCGGCTCGGGCAAAATGTTCCTGCCGCAGGTGGTGAAATCGGCGCGGGTGATGAAAAAAGCCGTGGCTTACTTAAACCCCTATATCGAGCTAGAAAAGGTCGAAGGCCAATCTAACGGCAAGATTTTGATGGTGACAGTAAAAGGTGACGTGCACGATATCGGCAAGAATATCGTCGGCGTGGTGCTCGCCTGTAACGGTTTCGAGGTATTCGATTTAGGTGTGATGGTGTCGGTGGAGCGAATTCTCGACGCCGTGAAAGAACACAATATCGATATCATCGGCATGTCGGGGCTCATCACGCCGAGTCTGGACGAGATGGTGCATAACGTGAAAACCTTCCACCGCGAAGGCTTAACCATTCCGGCGATTATCGGCGGTGCCACTTGCTCTAAAATCCACACAGCGGTGAAGATTGCGCCCCATTATCCCCATGGCGCCATTTATATCGCCGATGCGTCCCGCGCCGTGCCTATGGTGAGCAAGCTCATCAACAACGAGACACGCCAAGCGACCATAGACGAAACCTATGCTGAATACGACGACATGCGCACTAAGCGTTTATCCCAAGCCAAGCGCAAAGAGATAGTGTCACTCGAAGCGGCCCGTGAAAACCGCTGCCAACACGATTGGGCCAACTACACCCCGTTTACGCCAAACGTGCTCGGTCGCCAAGTATTTGATAATTATCCATTAGAAGACTTAGTCGAGCGTATCGACTGGACACCGTTTTTCCGCTCGTGGGAATTGCACGGCCACTACCCTGAAATCCTCACCGATAAAGTGGTCGGCGAAGAAGCGCAGAAGCTATTCGCCGATGGTCAGGCCATGCTCAAACAAATCATCGAAGAAAAGTGGCTCACGGCGAAAGCGGTTATCGGCTTATTCCCTGCCAATACCGTCAATTACGACGACATTGAGCTCTACACAGATGAGTCGCGCACCACAGTCGAAATGACCACACATCACCTACGGATGCAGCTTGAACGTGTCGGTAACGACAACTTCTGTCTATCTGACTTTGTTGCGCCAAAAGACTCAGGCGTCGCCGATTACATGGGCGGCTTTGCGGTGACTACAGGCCACGGCATAGATGAACATGTGGCGCGTTTTGAAGCCAACCACGACGACTACAACGCCATCATGCTCAAATGCTTAGCCGACCGTTTAGCCGAAGCCTTTGCTGAGCGGATGCACGAACGGGTACGTAAAGAGTTTTGGGGTTATGCGGCCGACGAGCAGTTAAGCAACGAAGCCTTAATCCGCGAGAAATACAAAGGCATACGCCCCGCACCCGGTTACCCAGCATGCCCAGATCACACAGAAAAAGGCTTGTTATGGGACTTGCTCAAGCCCGATGAGACTATCGACTTGAACATCACCGAAAGCTACGCCATGTTCCCCACAGCGGCAGTATCGGGCTGGTATTTCGCCCACCCGAAATCGCGCTACTTTGGCGTGAGTAACATAGGCCGCGATCAAGTGGAAGATTACGCGAAGCGCAAAGGGATGACTGTAGCTGAGACGGAGAAGTGGCTGGCGCCAGTGTTAGATTATGATCCCGAGTAATCATGTTTACTCAGTAATTTGCCCAAACTGAATTTAGGCAACTTTATAAATGGGCAAAGTTAAGGGGCGAGTTATCGCCCCTAATTTTTTACTTTAGAAAGTTAAAATCAAGGTCGTGGGGCTTCACCCCACACCCGACCAAGGAGGACTGCTCGTCCTATCCTCCTTGGATTCTCCCTTGCCGAACAACGTCCTTGTCTAACTGCCAGTTCGCCATCCCTGGCTCTCGTTCGAAACGCTGCTACGCAGCACTCACCCTAGCGAAGTGACATGCATTAGTTACCTGTCTCATACTCCAATAAAAATCGCCTAACGGCTCAGATGGCACATCCATGTGCCCCCGAGTCTGCGCCATCATCCATGATGTCGCCACGGCCCCACTCTAACAACTAAGAGCTATCTGCGTATTTCGACAACTTCGCAGGGGATCGGTGAACTTCTGTCGCATTAGAGTTAACTTTTCGCATTGAAAGAGTTATGCATGTCCTATCTTTTCTCTCTTTTATCTTTTCTCCAGTTCGGCTGTTCCTGCCTCTGCTCATAAGCACGAACATCATCGATTTTCATTCGCCCTTCAGCAACTTCGCAGGGGATCGGTGAACGTCTGTGGCATTAGAGTTAACTATTCGTATTGAAAGAGTGATGCCAGTTCCACACTTCTTATTGTCCTCAACTTACCAAGTTATATTGTTGACTCAAGATGACTATTGATACTTCTATAAACTAAAGACAAGTGGATCAACTCAACCAAAGCGAAATGGATTATTCCGATAATGGAATATGGCCGCTACCCATTAACGACTAGTGAAGTGGATGAAGAACTCTAGATATCGAAATGTAGACCACACAAAGTGATTTTCTGAATAATTACGGTATATTCATAAGTCATACTAAGACCCGAAATAATAACTAACCCACAATAAACCGTGATATACACACCCGACACCAATCACACTTAAATCCTAAATAAATAAACCAATAAATTCAACATCATGAATAATCCAACATCCTTCCTGCTTGAGAAAAAATATCCAAACACAGTATTCAAAAAAACCAACCAGTAAGTCTAAATGATGACTCCACAACAACGTTATAGTGATATAGCCTTAGTTCAACGCTAAAGACGATATATAAAGCTATCGGCATAACAATTTGATCTAATTAGCAGACTGCATCATATAAGTAGAAAAAAATTTATCGACTATACTCAGTTTCTCATCATAAAAATGACGTTTTAAGACTTCTTGGAAATCAATATGATCATATTTAACAAAAAATTAAAGGCTGAACATGAACAATTGAAAGAAGAGTTATTTTCAATGCGGCAAGTTAGGGAAAGCCTTGATAGTGAGATGTTAGTATTAGCGCTAGATGCTGATGGAAAAATTATAGCAATCAACGCTAATTTTACTGACGACATGTTATTTCAAAAAAACTCACCTATCGGCAAACACTTAACGGAAATGGTGCCAGCGCAAGCTCGAAACACAAGTCATTATAAAGCAATGTGCAATGCCATAAAGCAATGCGAACATTGGGTAGGTGCACTACAAATTGTTAAGGGCGATGGTGAGGAAGCTTGGTTACGAGCCATTTTACAGCCCGTCAAAAACAGTAATGGCAAGTTAAAACACTTTTCTATTTATGCAAACGATCTAACCCGTACTATTGAAAGCTCGAAAAAACATGAAGATTTAAACCAAGCATTACAGCGCTCTACCGCTGTTATTGAGTTTAACTTAGACGGTACAGTCATTACTGCTAACGATAACTTTTTAAATGCGATGGGATACACTAAGAATCAAATTGTTGGTAAACACCATAGAATTTTTTGCGAACCAGAAGAATATAACTCAATAGAATACAAGCATTTTTGGGATCAGCTATGCAAGGGACAATTTGTCGCGAATCGCTTTAAACGTGTGGATAGCTATGGCCGTATCGTTTGGTTAGAAGCCTCTTATAATCCTATTTTTGATAGCTACAACGAACTCTACAAAGTCGTAAAATTTGCCACTGTTATCACAGATCAAGTCAACAGAGAACTGGCCGTATCCGAAGCGGCTGACATAGCCTATAGCACATCCCAACAAACCGATGCTTTTGCAAAAAAAGGGAGCTTAGTGCTACAAGAAACAGTTGTGATGATGAATAAATTAGCGACGCAAATGAATGATGCAGCCAAAGGCATTGAAGCATTAGATAAGCAATCTCAAATGATTGGTGAGCTAGTAAAAAGTATCAGTGGCATCGCCGATCAAACCAATCTTCTTGCCTTAAATGCAGCAATTGAAGCCGCTCGCGCAGGAGAACAAGGACGCGGTTTTGCAGTCGTTGCAGATGAAGTCAGGCAACTTGCCTCACGTACCAGTAAAGCGACAGAGGAAATTGTAGAGGTAGTATCAAAAAATAAAATGTTAACCGAAAGTGCAGTCAATATGATTGAGCAAGGTAAGCAACAAGCGCAACAGGGGTTAACACTCTCAACCCAATCGGGTGAGGTTATGTCAGAGATTCAAGATGGTGCACAAAAAGTGGTTAATGCAGTTGGCCAATTCACCAACCAGCTAACTGTCTAATTTTAAAATCCTTATGCCCTATAAAAATACATTTTTGGTGTTACATAAACGTGGTTGAACAGATTATCCATACACAAAAGCCAGTTTGGCATCCCTGCCTCTCGCTCATGGGGGCAATCACCATCGACGCTAATGCAGTTTTAGAAGCTGATTCAAACTTCGTTTGATTTTTTAAATCAAAATCAAAGTCGTGGAATTCCATTCCACACCAGGGCAAGAAGGGGATCAACAGCAATCCCCAAGTATATCCATATACAACAGCCAATTTGGCATCCCTGCCTCTCGCTCATAAGCGCAATCACAAAAGGTGATTATTCGCCTTGCATCTCCCCTTGCTGCAAAACGGTAGTGGTCCCGAGTAATCGCGCTTACGCGGTATAAGATCGGTCTTGCGACCGAAAGGTCGTGGGGCTTCACCCCACACCCGACCAAGGAGGACTGCTCGTCCTATCCTCCTTGGATTCTCCAAGACGCCCCTAGCGAAGTTACATGCATTGAATACTGGCTTCGTGCTTATTCGAAAATAGCTAACGCTTCCGATGGGGCGTCCCTTCCCCCCGAAAGCTACGCAGACTTCCTGTCTGCGTCACGCTATTTTCTTCAACGCCCTTCAGCAACTTCGCAGGGGATCGGTGAACTTCTGTGGCATTTAGAGTTAACTTTTCGTATTGGTTATACCTGTCCCATCTATTTTACTTACGCTGTAATCTTTATACACTTTCTTAATTACTGTTCAAGACGATCACGCCATCTTTGCTTAAGCTTTTCCGGATCTATTAAATTATTACTAATTGATTCCTTTACTATTCTTATTACTTCATTTTCATTGAATCGGCGTATCATGGGGTTTTTAGGTTTTATATTTTCAAGATACATAAGGTTGGCAAAAGCATCAACCTTCAATAAGTCAATTTTAACTAAATCATAGTGTAAATTATTGATTATATCTACCGCAGGTGTTGCACCATCACTTTGTACTAAAGATATTCCTAGTTCACCCTCAATTTTATCTCGTTCAATTATTATTACATCAGTCCTTGTCGGAGTATCTGAACTACTAAATAAAGCTGCTAGAACACCATACATATCCTCCCAGTCTGTTGATTCAACCGCCCATACAGATAAAGTATTTGAAGATGTTCTTAAGCATGACGTTACAGCATCAGCCTGTAAATTTTTATAATCCCCAGTGTCATGTGGAATTAAAGACCATTTAGCTTTACTAAATTTCCTTATTATATATTTCACGATAACTTCCTCAACTCGTCTATAACATCTAAACGATATTGATCCAACCAATCAATTCCAGTGTCACCAACATTCTCTAGAGTTGAACAATACTTTGGGTTTCTCATTTTTTCAAAAAGTGCAATTCCAGCCTCTTTTATTTCCAAATCCTTATGTGAAACAGCAGCCACGCCACACAAGCAAAAAGCATCAGTATCAATATCTCTCGCAAGATTCAATAAACAATTTAAAAAATGCAAAGCTTCTATTGTTGTCCGAGATGAATAACAATAAGTCCATATCTTAGGAAGTAATAAATAAAAATCAGCCTCTGAAACTTCATTCTTTAAACTCATCAGTTCTATATCGGCAAATGAGTTAAAGCCTTGCTCAAATGGATAATTACGTAAAGAATGATAGATTTTCTTTGCTGCAAAATCTAGATTATCTTCTTTAGATAATGACTTTTGAATATCAAAATTCAAATTAACTAGAGGAATGTAATCATTATTCTTCAACTTTGTATTGAAATTTAATAATGGTGGTGATTTAAATTCGGTTGGAAAGCAATCACTATCCAAACTAAAATAACTTAAATGATTTTCTTGAAAACCTTTTGGCGGAGGTGAATTAACAGTTCGTTCTGTGTAAGAAAATTTATAATTACTCTCAGCATTCTCATCCTTGACAGTACTCATGGCAGCCTCAGAATTTACTTAGGATAGATTTAAGATTTGATATCGTTGATTGAACTAGGGAATCAAAACAAACTTTAATATTATCAATGCTAAATCTATGGCTACTAATTTCATCAAGAGTATTGAAATCTGTCTGAATTAAAAAACAACTCGTTCTAGTTGCTATTCCAGTTTTGATTTCATTTTTCTCATAAATCCCATCATTGATCATTATGCTAAAATTTATAGGCTCATTAATTTCATCTAGAGTTTTTCTATGCGTATATCGTAATTTAAGTTCGATATGATCGGTAGAATCTGAAAGTGAAGAACATACACGATCTACAAAAATTGACTTTTGCGCCTCCGTAACTATTTGAATACCAGTTGTTACTAACGCAAATCTCTTGAATGTCCGTTCTTTATAGAAAGTAGATCCCAGCTTTTCCAGACAATCGATAACGTCCTTATTAAACCGATTCATTAACTCTTCAAACGACGTGGCACTGTCCGACCTAATATCTTGAGAAATCAGAAGCTTATCTGTATTGAAAACTATTGAAAATCCTGAGATTTGATTTGTAAGTGACATTATCTTAGTTTGAGCCTGTGTTGCTAAATTAGTTTCTTGAATAAATTGAGGCAATAGCTCTATCCAAGAAAACTGTTCCATCAATAATGGAATATCAGAATGACCAAGACTCACATTTTGTTCAAGGAATGCTACAAATTCTAACTTAATGAGTTCCATATTAATCCTTTAATTTATACAAATAATAAATAATAATACACTACTAACGGTTATAAAATTATAATTCTAGACGAGAAAAATATGGAGTTTAATGATTCAGCATATTCCATAGTCATCTAATTCCACACCATACTCTCTATCAATAAAACTATTTTTATACGTACATCCGTCATCATTATAATCTAACAAAAAAATTTTCACAGTAGGTATCGACAGGCTTTCATAACACCCCTTACAAACATATGGATAATTGCACTAACCTCACCTAAACCCAATAAAATACCTAGGAAACTGTTCAGTAACAACTCCAAAATCCCCCCAATTGGCATTGTTGCACTAGTGACCTTCTAAAACATGTTTTAGTAGAGCCTACAGGGAGCCTCTTTTTTAAATCAAATGCCACGGCGAGTCACTGGTGTAACAGTGCGAAAGCCTGCGGCAGGCAATTAGCTGCACTGATAATTGACAGAGATATCAATGCCCATTAGCTACCCAGACAAATCAGCACTATCAAAACGTTTCAACTTTGTCGTTCGACAAAGCTTCCCCATTGCTACCGCACTTCGCCAACACCTGTCAGCCAAGCCATCAATCAAAACAAGGTTGCACCAACTCAAAACGTTCACTGCTGAACATTGAGCACAATGCCAATAAGCACTGTGGCAACAAGCATAAGTGCCAAAGCATATTCACCAATTTGCAGGAGGAGTTGGGTATCTAAGAAAGAGAAAAGACACATCGTCCTGATGCAAGTGACTCGAATCGCGGGTACGCGATTAAAGCTCATCCTTGTTAAAAACCTAAGATAGCGACATAGCGTACACTTGTCTATAACTTTAGCATTACAAATCAAGTAATTAAGCAAGCACTGATTTAAGAATGTTGATATGAATACATGTGACTAAACCAGTCGCCATCAAATAACACTATCTCTTGATCTTGCTGTGGCATGAAGTCTCGCTGTGTCAGGCGGTCTTATTTTAGCAAGCGAGCCAATTTTGACATGGGAAAATGGGTTCAGTGAACACATTAGCAAAGGGGACTAAGCAAAGGGCGCTGAACAAAATTCAGCCATAACGTAACTGAGTTGAATCACAGTGTGAACATCACTGTAGAAGCCTGATAACACAGGCGCTACACACGAATTTAGCTTGATTAAAACTGCAACGATTAACCGCCTAAATTTGCATTTTCGGCCCTACATGCTAACGTGGCTAATGTAAATTTACATTCAGTGTTTATCAGAGCTATGTCGCAACAATCAATAAAAAGTCGATCGACAACAAGCCTATATCGGGCGATACCATGCAGCGCGGCTGATATTTCACGGAAGCACAACTGAGGTTGAGATATGGAACCATCTAATACGTCACGCCGGACCTTTATCAAGCAATGTGTGATTGGCGGGGTTGCCGTATATTCGGCCCCTTTGTTGTGGGAAATGAGTCGCGCGAATGCGGCGATTGTCTCACCTGAACTGGCAGCCCAATGGCAAACTCAGGTTAATGGTCAATCCAAACCTAAGTTTCGTAACGACGGCATAGCGAAGGTCACAGGCCAAAAGGTCTATGGCCGTGATTACCGCGCTATGGACATGGAAGGCTGGCCCAAGCAGCAAGGTTACGCTTTTATTCTACGCGCTGCCGATGCCTCCCATGTTTATCAAGGCTTTTCCCTCGACCACCTGCCCGCGTCGGCTAAGCCCTATAAAGTGATCACTGCGGCCGATCTGGCCGGTGATAAAATCAAGCTGCCCGATTTTTACGGTGACAACATGTTGCTGGCCGAGGGGCAAACTGCTGACTACTTAGGTCATGCGGTGGCGATATTGTTGTTCGACAGTTTCCCCGCCTTTAAGCAAGCTAAGTCTTTACTGCAATTTGATCAGACCTTACTGCGCTTTGGTGAGCAAACGCCGTTTGTGTCGGACTCGAAAGACCCGTACGCCAGCTGGCGCCTTATTCGAGTAGAAGGTGAAAATGGCGCAAGGGAAGATTTATATAGCCCGCTCCACGATGGGCTATTTTTCCCCAGCGTAAAAGATCGCAAGCCAGAATGGTTAGGCAATCCGAATGCCAAAGGGACAGTGTCTGAGCGCGGGCTTTATTATGCCGGCGAGATAGATAAGCAGATTGCTAGCGCCCAAGCTAATCAACAATGGCAAGTGCTAGAGCGGGAATATCGCACCCAGATCATCGATCCTATGATGATGGAACCCGAAGCCTTTAACGGCTGGTATGACGCAACTAGCCAAACATTTCATACAGTGATTACCTCGCAGTCGCCGCAGGACTTTCAAGAGATGGCAGTGCACATGCTGTTATCTGGCCCACTGGCAGGCAAGGTAAAACATCTGGTGGTGCACTCGCCTTATATCGGCGGTGGATTTGGCGCGAAAGACCATTCGATATTCCCCTATTACGGCGTGCTCGCGGCCATTTATGCCAAGGGGCCAATCCGACTCGCCAATGACAGATTCGAGCAATTCCAATCTGGGCTTAAGCGTCATCCGTTCATCATGAAAAGCCGCTTAGCGGTGGATAAATCGACCTTAAAAATCCAAGCCTTAACTTCGCAGATGACAGTCGATGGCGGCGGACGAGTCAACTTTACCCCGTCTGTAACCTCAGTTGGCGCGACGGCGATGCAAAGCATTTACTACACACCGCGCAACGATATTATCGCCACCGCCTATGCGTCGCGTAACCCAGATGCGGGTTCGATGCGCGGTTATGGCACGCTGCAATCGATGACAGCGATGGAATGCATGATCCACGAGATAGCCGACGAGCTGAAGGTTGATCCCTTTAAACTGCGCGCCGCCAACGTGATGGAATCTGGCCAGCGTAATACGCAAGGCGCGATCCCTAACGGCACTTTACGTTACCGCGAAATGCTCGACATGGCCGAACAAGATCCCGTGTGGCAAAACCGCGCGGTGAATAAAAAGGACTATGAGGCCAAACATCCGGGGATGCGTTACGGCGTCGGTTTTGGTATCGCCACCAAAGATTATGGTACAGGTGCAGCGGCGCCAAGTGCGGCGATTCGCCTAGCGAAAGACGGTAAAATCACCCTGGAAATCGGCTTTATCGAAATGGGCACTGGCACGCAAACCTCCCAAGCCGTTGTGGTCAGCGATGCCCTCGGCAACTTTGCCGATGAGGTAAAACTCGCCGAAGTGGATATTTGGGATGCGATGCAATTAGTGCAAACCGATAATCCTTATATTATTTCGCAACAACGCCAAGATGAAATGGCGGCCAATCCACGCTGGACACCGGTTAAAGCCATGGCATCGTCGGCATCTATGTCGGCCTATTATCAAAGCCATGTCACCCGCATCGCCGCCGACGTGATCTATCGTCATGGCCTGTGGCCTGCAGCGGTATCGATTTGGAACGAGTTGTATTTTAACACCCCAATGGGCTCGACTAATTTGCATAACGCCCGCGATGGTCGCTGGGTCGATGGCAAGTTAACCGCCTTGGGCTTTCCGCCGCTGTCGATCGATATTCTCGCGAAACGCGCCCACGACATGGGCTTAGTGGTCGGCGTGATGGGCCATGCCTTTAATCGCTGGGCTTGGGCCGAGGCCGATTTCGACATTCTTGGTACCAAAGAGCGTTTAGCTCTCGATGCGCTGGCGCTGCAATACGGCGAAGGTAACGCGACGTTTGCGGCCACTTCCGACACGACTATGAGTATCAAAGCGCGCCAAGCCAGCATGAAGTCTAACGGCTATCACTTGATCGATCGTCAAGCCATGAGTTATCCCAAGGCCGAGCTGAACAATGCCATGGTGACCTATTACGCCCCCTGCGCCACTTTGGTTGAAGTCGCCGTAAACGAAGGCAATGGCGAAGTCACGCTGCTGAGTTCTCATACTTGGTTAGAGGCGGGCAAAGTGATTGTTAAAGAACTGGTCGAAGGGCAAATTCAAGGTGGCCTTGCGATGGGGATTGGCCATGCACTACATGAAGGCTTACCGCCATTTGAAGCCGGCGCTGGTAATGGTACGTGGAACCTCAATCGCTATCAGGTGCCGTTAGCGCGGCATGTGGGCGTGTGGGATCAACGTCATACCATATTGCCACAGTTATCTGATAACGATCCCAGCCGTGGTATCGCCGAAGTGGTGATGATCCCTGTGGTCGCGGCGCTGATTGAAGCCGTGTATCAAGCGACCCATGTCCGCTTTTACGATTTACCTATGACAGCGAAAAAAATTAAGGAGGCCATGGCATGAGCCAGTCTATTAAACTGACCATTAATAACCAAGCCGTAGGCCCGATTGAAGTCGCCGATGGTGTGATGATGATTGAGTTTCTACACGAATACTTAAACCTCACAGGCACTAAGTTTGGTTGCGGCGCAGGCGTATGCCACGCCTGTACTGTGATCGTCGATGACGAGCAAGGCATGAGTGAAGTGGTGCGTACCTGCATCAATGGTGTTGAGCGTTTTAATGGTAAACGCGTCCGCACTGTCGAAGGTCATGCTAGACAAAACTCCCTTGGCGAAATCACCGCCCTGAGCCCAGTTCAAGAGGCTTTTTTGGAACACTTCTCGTTCCAATGTGGCTGGTGTACCTCGGGCTTTGTCAACGAATCGACTGCGCTGCTTGAGCGATTAGAGCGACAGCCTATCGCTAAAGATCAAGTTGAAAAAGTCGTAGAAGATGCCTTAAGTGAACACGTATGTCGCTGTACTGGCTACGTAAAATACTATGCGGCGGTCAAAGATCTGATCCTCAAGACTAAGGGGCTAACCCTGTGATGACATCAGCCAATCTGCGCCATTTCCCGCGCTATTTCCCGCACCTTAACAGGATAAAAAATCTGTTGAGTCACAATCTACTCCTGAGTTTAGGGCTAGGTTTGCTCGCCTGTTCCAGCAGCGTTGCCGATGAAGGTGGCAATACAACAAATAGTGACATCGAACGCGGCGCGTATCTGATGAAGATAGGCGACTGTGTGGCCTGCCATACTGCGGTAGGCGGGCGCGAACTCGCGGGCGGTTTGCCGTTCGAAACGCCCTTTGGCGCTGTGTACTCGACCAATATCACCTCAGATAAAGAAACCGGTATTGGCAAATACAGTTACGAGGACTTTTTTGATGCCATGCACCACGGTGTTGGCGTCAACGGCAACCTCTACCCTGCTATGCCCTACACGTCCTACAGCCTGCTGACGGACGACGACACTAAGGCGATTTATGCCTATTTGATGAGTACTAAACCCATCAAGCAAGCCAATCGCGACAATGATGTGTACTTTCCGTTTAACCTGCGTTTTGGCCTAAAAGCCTGGAACTTAGTCGCCCACGATGCTAAGGAATTTACCCCGAGCAAGGAAAAAAGCGAGCATTGGAATCGCGGCAATTACTTAGTCAATGCCCTAGGGCACTGCGG
Source organism: Shewanella sp. DAU305 (assembly GCF_026802235.1). Taxonomy (NCBI): domain Bacteria; kingdom Pseudomonadati; phylum Pseudomonadota; class Gammaproteobacteria; order Alteromonadales; family Shewanellaceae; genus Shewanella; species Shewanella sp. DAU305. Next base: position 1,536,004 of record NZ_CP113808.1, on the reverse strand, counting down.
TGAATGCCACACCCCAAGAGACACGCTGTTTGCCATGGAGCAGGACAAGCACTTTGAAGGCGCGATTATCGAAGGGCTAGAAGCATCGGACATTCGCCCCGCCGAGCTTAACAGGCAGAACTGGACCCATGAGGATCTTAAGTCGCTGTTTACTGAAGGCTATTCCCGCAAAGGCACAGTATTTGGCGGCATGTATCCCGTGGTGTATCACAGCTTTAGCCACTTAACCGACGATGATATGCGCGCGGTCAGCAGTTATCTGCTCGATACCGACGAAGATATTAAACCACAAGCGCTCACCTTTAACGGCCATAAGCCTGAACTGCCAGGTTATACGCTTTACAAAGGTTACTGCGCCGGTTGTCATGGTCAAAATGGTGAAGGTCGCCCCAACGTCGCCCCCGCGATGGCAGGTAACGCCACCTTAGATAAGGCCAGTCCACACAATATCGTCGCCGTGATGCTAAAAGGCATTAAGAGCCAGCATTACAACCTCACCACCAGCTTTTATGCTATGCCAGGATATGCTGATGAGTTAAGCGACGAGCAGATTAAAGACTTAGCCAATTACCTAAGACTCACCTGGAGCACACAACCCGGTAATCTCGATGTGAAGACCATCCAAAGCTTGAAAGAAGTGATCCTCGAGCACGACTAACCCGCATGGATATGTGGGAGATTTAAGATAAAAGCCGACGCTAGCGTCGGCTTTTGCTTGATTGATATAGAGCACGAAAATCTGTCAGTCAACGGCGTTTACTCTCACTAACCACGCAGTCGAGTATCGAAGAAGGCTAAGCTGCGCGCCCATGCGAGCTCGGCGGTGGCTTTATCGTATCTGCCAGTGGAGTCGTTATGAAAACCGTGATTCACATTCGGGTAAAGATAAGCGACATAATCGGCTTTGTTGGCTTTTAGCTGAGTTTCGTACTCGGCCCAAGTGTCGTTTACCCGCTGATCGAGCCCAGCAAATTGCAACATAAGTGGCCCCTTTACTCGGCTACGCAGTTCCGCAGCGGCTGGCGTGCCATAGAAAGGTACACCAGCATTAAGCTCATCGGGAATCGTGGCGGCCAGCATATTGACGATATAGCCGCCAAAGCAAAAACCTACGGCACCGAGTTTGCCATTACTCTGGGGATGGGATTTTAAAAACTGCGCGGCGGCAATAAAGTCTTGTTCAATTTTGGTTCTGTCTAAACTGCTTTGCATGGCGCGGCCCGCATCATCATTGCCCGGATAACCACCGAGGGAATAAAGTGCATCGGGGGCGAAGGCGATATACCCCTGCGCCGCTAATCGGCGAGCAACATCTTCGATATAGGGATTAAGGCCACGGTTCTCGTGCACGACTAATACTACTGCGGCTTTTTTACTGGGGTCTAAAGTCTTGGGCTCACCAGCGCTACTGCCAGCAAGCAATAATTCATTGGGTATCACTAAGTAGCCACGCCCTTCACCGTAACCATTGTGCGAGGGAAATTTAACATAGCTGGCTTGAATACTCGGGTCGTTAAAGGACACTTGCTCGGCGAGGACATAGTTCGGCATGAGTGCGCCCGTGAGCATAGTCATGGTAAAACCTAGCGCCACCAGCCCTGCGAGCCGCCCCATAAACTCACGGCGATCGATAATGCCGTGGGCATATTCGTCATACCAGTCAAAGGCTTCCTGCGGTATCGGTTGTATTTTCTGAACACTCATCTGGCTTGTTTCTGCTACGGCTTGCTTGTCTTGCTGTGTCATCGTTATTCCTCCGTTGAACAAGCTAACCACAGGTCACTTCCCTAGCTTGTGGGTGTTAAGATTTAACTCAAGAGTAAAGGAAGAATCGTACTTAGGGCAACTGACTTTAACGTGTGCTGTTTTGTAAGCTTGGTTTGAAATAACACACGATTGGTACAAACGGCTGTCGGTTAAGGCTAGGCTAGCTTAAAATAGCGATTTAGAATCTAGAGGGCTTGGCGTGATACAACATAGAGCTAGCCAGATGGTGATATTTCACACTCTGGTGACCAGTGGCAGTTTTACCCAAGCGGCAGCTAAGTTAAAAACCTCGACCTCCTATGTCAGCAAGCAAATTGGCGCGTTGGAAGCTGAGCTGAACTTGTTGTTAGTGCAGCGCACCACGCGCACCTTAGTGTTAACTGACGCTGGCCAACAGTTTGCCCATTACTGTGAGCAAGTGTTTGAAGCGACGCAAAATGCCGATGCGATTATGCTGGATGCCCGCGACGACATTAGCGGGACGATTCGTCTCGGTTCCTCCCAATCCTTTGGCACCTTACACATCATCCCCGCGCTGGAAGTGTTGCAGGAAAAATATCCCGAATTGCGATTTGAGCTGAGCCTGTTCGACCATAAGGCCGACATGCTAGAAGAAGGTCTGGATCTGTGGATCACTAACCATGAACAGCTGAACGAAGGTTATATCGCCCAGCATCTCGCCGAGACGAACTTTGTGGTGGTCGCCTCTCCCGATTATTTGCTCAAGCACGGCGTGCCACATCATCCGCGGGAGTTAGCTCAGCACAATTGTGTTATCTATCAAAGCAAAAGCCGTAATTATGATCGCTGGAGTTTTGCTAAGGATGACCTAGAACAAACCGTCAATGTGGCAGGCAATTACCGTGTCGACTTAGCCGAAGCCGTGCGCAATGCTGTGATTGCAGGGCGCGGCATAGGCTATGTGGCCACGTATTTACTCAGTGATGAGTTTCAAAGCGGCAAGCTCATTCAACTCTTACCCGATTGGAAACCGCTGCAACAGATGCCCGTTTACGTGGTTTACCCAAGGCGGCGCCATTTACCGACTAAGTACAAAGTGATTATCGAATGTTTAAAGTCCCATATCGGCCACCCGCCCTACTGGGATAAAAAGCTCAAACCTTGGTTAGGTAAGACTGTCACTTAAGCTACTGTCATTTAAACTACAGTCACTTAAGCTGCATTTCAAACCAGCACTGACGACTGCACCAGCCTAAAGTCGTCTGTGGCGTGATTTCTATTATTGCCGCAGACACAAATATTATTTCCTCTGGGCAACAGTAGCCAAAATAACTTTTATTATCTAACATAAACAGCAACTTAAATAGTTGCTGTTTTCGACACTTTTATCGTAACAGCCCAGTAACGCCCTCGACTTGCCCTTACGCTGACTCGGCCTACAATGCGCGACTTCTTCTATCACTCAAAAGAATAAACCCATTATGACCGCGATATTAGGCATGATTAGCATCTTGTTTTTTGCTTGGTTACTGTCAGTGAACCGCAAGAACATTCCCTACCGCACTGTGATTTTAGCCCTAGGCTTACAAATTATATTTGCCCTGTTAGTGCTCTACGTCCCTGCGGGTAAGGCCGTATTGCAGTCTGTTACGGCGGGCGTGTCGAGCGTGATAGCCTACGGCAACGAAGGTATTGGTTTCCTGTTTGGCGATCTCGCCACGGGTAAAGTCGGCTTCGTATTTGCGATCAATGTGTTAGGTATCATCATCTTCTTCTCGGCGCTGATTTCTGCCTTATACCATATTGGGTTAATGCCTAAGGTGATCAACATTATTGGTGGTGGTCTGCAGCGTTTACTGGGCACGGGCCGCGCTGAGTCTTTATCTGCCACGGCGAACATCTTCGTCGGCATGATTGAAGCGCCGCTGGTGATCAAACCCTATTTAAAGCACATGAGCGATTCGCAATTCTTCGCGGTAATGAGCTGTGGTTTAGCCTCAGTTGCGGGCGGTACCTTAGTGGGATATGCCGCTTTAGGTGTCGATCTTAACTATTTGATTGCCGCAGCCTTTATGTCAGCACCTGCGGGTCTGTTGATGGCAAAAATCCTCATGCCACCCAACGAAAATGACAAAAACAACTCAGATGAAATCACCTCAGTCGAACTGCCACGCGCCACCAATGTGGTTGAAGCCTTAGCCGATGGCGCTATGTCTGGCATGCGGATTTCAGTCGGGATTGGTGCCACGCTACTGGCTTTTGTCAGCGTTATCGCCCTGCTGAACGGCATGTTAGGCGCTGTGGGTGAATGGTTCGGTTACCAGTTAAGCTTCGAATTCTTGCTCGGTTATCTGTTCGCGCCTATGGCGTGGCTGCTGGGTATTCCTTGGCATGAAGCCATTACTGCGGGCTCACTGATCGGCCAAAAAATCGTGGTCAATGAGTTTGTTGCCTTTATCCAGTTAATGAAAGTAGAAGACCAACTGAGTGCCCATTCTCAGGCAGTTGTCACTTTTGCCCTGTGTGGTTTTGCGAACATTTCCACTATGGCAATTTTGATCGGTGGACTGGGTAGCATGGTGCCAGAGCGCCGCGAATTTATCGCCCGTAATGGTTTTCGCGCCATTGCCGCCGGTGTATTTGCCAACCTCATGAGTGCGGCAATCGCCAGCGTGATCCTCTCGCTGTAGCTTGTTTTCGATAACAGGTTTCTGTCCTCGAGTATCAATCACTGATCTCGAGCATCGAAATAGAAAAAGCGGATCCCAGCGTAAACCCAAATCAAGCACGCCTTGGTTTGGGTTTTGTTTTATTCCCAGCTTAATTATCCGCTTAAGCTCGTCTTTACTGCCGCAAGGCTGACCTAAACCTCGTCGCAAACAAATAAGCACGGACAGTCTCTTTACCTTGCTTGCTCGCCTTTTAAGCGCACATTTTGATGACGTCGTTTTATTGCCTCAGATAGTTTTTGTGTATAATGTCGCCAAACCAAGATTAATATATTTACATTTCAATAACATGCGTAGCCAAGGGAGCACAAATGGCCACAGGGAAATACAAGGCAGTTCACGCCGCAATCGCACTGACAGTGGCAAGTATCACACTCTTGTTAACCGCCTGCGATGACTCAACGACGTCCTCAGAATCGGTTACGGCGAATATACCCACAGATCGCGAGTATCAGATTATTTCTACCATAAGCCTCAACGATGGTTTCGAAACTCGCAAGGTGTTGCAGGCACGATTACTGCTGGATTACCAATTACAAGATGTAGAGGGTAAGGCGGCCAGCTTAACCGCACCGTTAACCCATAACGCCCGCTTTTTTATCCAACCTAACCTGTTGCAAATTAGCGATTATGGCATGCCGATCCCGGTGAGCAATATTGACCCCAAAGGCAAGTCCAATGAAATCTTTCAGTTGGTTAAAGATGGCTTTAATGTGGAATTTAACAATGGTGAAGTCCGCCAACTGACCCCCATTGCCAAGATGGATCAAAAAGATATCAAGGAGTTATTTGAGCGCTGGCAAAATCTTAATCACTTGTTTAAACAAGCCCCAACCTTGCCTGTGGCGCTTGAGCCTAGCGTCGGTTATAGCATCAAAGCCCCCATGGATGCGCGCTTAACTTGGACGGTTGAGCAGGTCAGTGAAGATAAGCTGATCGCCGTATTACAAGGGGAGAAAGACAAGTATAAGGCCTATGGCAAGTTCGAAGTTAACCGCAAAACCGGTTGGTTAGAGAGCATGGCGTTTTTTCAACGGGAAGAGCGCCAAGGGCGTACTTTCACCCACCGTACCGTTATGACGCCTAAGGATCGCCCTTACATCATGAGTATGCTTTGGCATGCCGATGATAGCTTTGATGCTGAGCGCGATAGGGATGATCGGCAAAAGGAGCTGTACCGCATTAGCGATATACCGCAGGAATATCGCCCCAATAATAAGGCATTTATTCAATCCTTATTACCTGATCAACAAGGTATTTTAGATAATCTTGGCCCTTGGGGCACTGATACCCCTGAAGATCTGCAATTGCGCTTTGTCCACAATATGAGTCCGCAATATGTGGAAGCCGATGTGCGTTATGAAGACTTAACCGCCTATGACGCAAACGGCAAAGCGATTGACATTCACTTCTGGCAGCATGGCAAAGGTTGGGCGAGGAATTACCATCCCTCGATTGAATCCTCAACCGATATTATTGCTACAGGTTGGGATAACACAGCTAATAAACTCAAACAGATAGACCATATTACTGCCAAGCTAACGCTTATCCCACAGACGAATAAGATCGTCGAAAAGTCGTGGGATGAACTGCTGGCAACGCCTTACACGGTTGGCGATGCCAGCCTAACAATCCAAGTGCTCGATGCCGAGGCGAAACTCTTTAAAGTCGTGTCAAAGCAGAGTGAGGATAAGAGTATTAATCTGCCTTTCCAACAATTTAAAGGCATGATGGCTGAGGCCCGTCGCGAAGGTAATTATCCCTCTTGGCTAACGGCGACAGAAAAGGAACTGCTAGAGCAATTGATTAGAGCCGATGAGAGCCATCACCTCACCAGCAACGCACTGTTACTCAAGCTGGATGAACTTCCTAAAACCCTGATGTTAATTGAGCAACAACCCCAGCCGGAGTTAACTCAAACCAAGACGATCCGCTTTGTACAATTTAGCGACTACAACAAAAATCTTGCTAATCCTCCCACCGAGTTTGGCAACGCTGGCCTAGGTAGCTTTATCAATCCGGCGCTAGATGCTGCAAAAAATGAGTTCAATACGATCCAAGGGATAAAACCTGTAACTGACAATGGTCATAATCTGTATATTCCCATGTCAGCTGCCTTGGCAACCGCCTGCAAACCTGAAATAGATCAAGGTTTTAATGAGGGTAAAAATCCCGTCACTTGGCAGTTTGATCCCAATGCCCCAAACGGGGCAGCCTATAGTTTGATGACCCCAGACCGCGTGCGGCAGTTTTTCTACGATAAACAGATCAAGGGTAAGATCCGTTGCCAAGGTGATATCCATTGGCAGCCTTTAGAACTGGCTGTAACCGACCGCCCTTGGTTAATCGATTTAGAGTCTTGGCTGACACAAACCGGATATGGCAATGAGCCAATTAGAGATCTTAAAAATTACTTTAAGGTCGAAGATGCCCAAGGCAATCTGTTAACCATTCGACTCCCCGAAAATACTGAGCAGCGGATAAACGAGGTGCTGGTCGATGGCCGCTATTTGAGTATCACAGGCCCCGCCGCCAAGGTGAGTTATATGACGATCGCCAAAGAGCCCGTCGATATCCCCTATGAATTCACCTTTAAACCTTTGCCATAAAAAGGAGCGGTTATGCGTATATTTACAGTAAAACGGCTCCTTGGAGCACTGTTATTTATTAGCACCCAAGTGAGTGCTGATTTCATTTTGCTGGATGAAAGCTGGGAACCAGTAAAAAATAAAAAAGCAGCCAGTTTTTATTTAAAACAACCCGTTGAAGTCAAAGACGGCCAGTTTAAAGTTGAGCTCTATTATCTCAATACCGAGGTCATGCACTTTAGCGGCATGGCAACGGGCCACAATTTCACCGACGGACAACTACATGGTCCCTATCAGTTCCGTTTTAGCAGTGGCAAGCTACAGGAAGAAGGCCATTTTGATAAACAAGGCCAACGCCAAGGGCTAGTCAAAATCTACAAAGAAGATGGCTCGCTCGATTGTGACTGTCAATTCGTTAACAATCAACGCGAAGGTGAGCAAATTTTCTACCATATCAACGGTCAAATCAGCATGAAGACCACCATTAAAAATGGCAAAAAGGTCGGCATGAGCGAACACTTTGATAGGGATGGAAATCTTAGGGACAAGGTCTGCAACAGTGGTACTTGTGTTACCCAGTACTTTGACAATGGCAACTTACACCTCGAAATCCCCATGGTAGATGGGCTCAAACATGGCAACGAAACGAGTTGGGGCTTTGGTAAACTGCTTTCGACCCAAGCTTATGTTAAAGATAAAAAACAGGGGGATTATTTTGAATACTTCCCGGATGGCAAGGTCGAGCGCCACTATCAATATCAAGCTGATTATAAGGTCGGTGAACAACTGACTTACTATGAAAATGGGCAGATCAAATTAAAGGAAGTGACCAACGATAAGGGTGATGTCCTCCAAGCCATCGAATACGATGACCAAGGGCAAATTAAAAAAACCACAGACAGCAAATACCAAGGTAATCGCTGGGTTTATCGTAAACAGCAGCGCTATCGCGATGGCCAATTGATTGAGACTCAAGAAGAAGACAAACTCAAAAACTGGTCACTCTCCGAAACCTTCAAAAAAGGCTTGTTAATCGAGCGCCAGGAGCGACTCAATAACCAATTGAATGGTTTACAGCTCAAGTCCTTTGACTACAACGATGTCATCACCCTCTCCCGCGAATATTATGAGGAGGGTAAGCGTGAAGGCGCCTATGAAACGGTAAAAATTGAGCCTGCCACAGGGAAAACTCAGCTAGTAGAGCAAGGTCAATATGCCAAGGATAAACAAGCAGGCACTTGGAAGAAATTTCAAGACGACGCCACCCTCACCTATAGCCACGATGATAATGGTGAGCTCCACGGTGAATACCATAACGAGACCAACTCAGGCCAGTTGCTTGAGTCTATTCACTTTAAACATGGCAAGCCCGATGGATTAGTACAACGTTACGCCAATAATGGCCAAGTGTATGAAAAAGGCGTATACCGCAATGGTCAACAGGATGGCGATTGGATATTTACCGATGGTGAGTACGGTTTCCGCCCAATACCCAACCCTGAAAGACGCTATTGGTATGGTCGCTTCGACCAAGGTAAACGAGTCGGCCATTGGGAATTGCGCTCATCAGAAGACTATGGGCTCCAAATCGCCAATTATGACGAACTAGGCAGGCTTGATGGTAAACAATACGAGTTTAAGGATCATGGCTGGATACGGGTGATTAATAGCTACCATAATGGCCAGTTTTTAAATCAGGAAATGCCACCACCTGTGGTCACTTCTGATGATGTTTTCCCTCGGTTTTAGCTTAAGCCTAGACGCTGTGCACTGCATGTAAGTGCACAGCGCAATAGATAAACCAAGCAGTTTAAAATTAGGATTCTTATATAGGCCGCACATATCTTGGCCTTAAGACCCAGAACAAGGAATCAGTATGTTCAATACCCCATTTCGCGTGATTAGCCTCGCCATTGCAGGGGCTAGTATAGTGAGTCTCCATGCGCAGGCCGCGCAAAACCTCTCCTCCATGATGGTCGAAATTCGTCAGCAAGACGGAATTCCTAGCTACTATAACCTCGCCACTGGCATGCCCTTAAATGGCGATATCGCCATAGTCCGCGATAACCAAGGTTATACCTTAGGTCAGTTTTCCGAAGGGATACCTAATGGTAAATGGCAAGTATTTCATACCAATAACAGCAAGCTTGTCGAAGGAAACTACCTGCAAGGTTATCAAGATGGCACTTGGCGACTGTACGATTTAAGCGGTGCAGTCACAGAGGAGCAGCAATTTACCAAAGGCGTGCCCACGGACGAATGGAAGGAATACAACAGCAGCGGCCAACTCACGCAAACAACGCGCTATAAAGACGGGAAAAAAGAGCAAGTAAAACGCTTCTATGCCAGTGGTAAACTGCAAGCCCAAGAAAGCTACCTCGATAACCTGCGCCACGGTAAATGGGAAAGTTTCTATGAAAACGGTACTTTATCCCAAAGCCAAAGCTATGCGAACAACCAACTCTCCGGCCCCTATTTAGAGCAAAATCCCGACGGGCAAGCTTCTGTGACGGGCCGCTTCGATGCCGAAGGCCGCCACCAAGGATTATGGGAAACCTTCTTCGACGACGGGACTAAATCGAGTGCCAGCCAGTTCAATCTTAATCAGCTCGATGGTGAAGAACGGACGTTTTACCCCAATGGCGAACTCGCTAGCCTCTGCCAATATAAGGCAGGGCAACGCCAAGGCAAGTGTCAGCAATTTAACGATGCGGGTAAATTACAAGTTGAAGAACAGTATGTTAACGACGCTTTAGATGGGCAGCAGCAATATTTTAATGCCGAAGGAAACCTCACCAGCGATCTCAACTATAAGCAGAACCAACTTGCCGGTACGCAAAAGTATTTCTACGACAATGGCCAACTTAAGGAACTGCGCAGTTATCAAGACTCAAAGCTAGCTGAAAATGGACAATATCCGCTTCATGGCCCATCGGAGCGTTATGATGCCGAAGGTAATTTGCTCGAAAAAAGCCACTACGACATGGGCATTAGAGATGGGCTATTTGAGCGCTATAGCGCAGGCAAACTGCAATCTTCTGAGCAATGGCAACAGGGGCAGCGACACGGTGAATCACGCCGTTACCATAGCAATGGTCAACTGCGCAGCTTAGATGAATATGTCGAAGGTAAACTGACGGGTAAATCCGAGTCCTACTTTGAGGATGGCACTGTTAATGAGCGGGGCAAACGCATTAATGGTCAATGGGTGGGTCAATATGAATCCTTTTATGACAATGGCAAACCTCGCGAACTCGCCCATTACGCCTCGGAGAAAAAGGACAATGCCAGCCGTTATCCGCTCGATGGCCATTTTGCTCGCTGGTATGCCAATGGCGACCCTAATGAAGAAGGCGAATATCAAAACGGCAACAAACAAGGCTTATGGATCCAGTACAGCGAAGGCCTAAAACAACGAGAGCAAACCTTCGCCGATGGCAAACTCAATGGTGACTACATAGAGTATTACCACGGGCGTCGCCGTGTTGCTGGGCAATATCTCGATAATCAAAAAACAGGTCTGTGGATTGACTACCGCTACGAAGAAAAAGACCCGACCTATGGCGCTATTCCAGAAGGGAATATCCAGCAAAAAAGCCATTGGCAGGAAAACAAGCGTCACGGCGTTAGGGAGTTTTACAGCTTTAAACAAGTGGTTTACCGCTCCGAAACCTATGATAAAAATGATAAAACAGGCCCGTATGCCGAATATTATCCCAATAATGGCCAGCTAAAACTCAGCGGCACTATGGATAAAGGCAATCAAACTGGACTATGGGAAAGCTGGTTTGAGGATGGGATGCAAGCGGCCAGCACTGAGTTTTTAGACGGACAAAACCATGGTCAATCGAAGGAATACTACAGTAACGGCCAACTCAAACTAGAGGCCACTTATGCCAAAGGCTCGTTCGATGGTCAAGTTAAACAATATCACCAGAACGGTAAACCACAACTCGTTGAAACTTGGGTAAAAGGCCAAAAAGAAGGCGATGCCAGCTATTATCACAACAATGGCAAACTAGCCGAACAAGGTACATATCTGAGGGATCGCAAGGAAGGTCTATGGCAAAGCTTTTGGCCTAATGGCGAAAAACGCACAGAAGGCAGTTACATCAGCGACCGAGAATCAGGGGATTGGAATCACTATGATCAACTCGGTAAGCTGATTAAAACCGAGCACCACGGCTAACGTAGAAATGAGGTTGGGGATTACAGCGATCTAGCTCAAATAATTATCCTTAACCCCAAATCTAAAAGAAGTTTCATGCAAAGTGTGCCATAACAAGTGTCTATACTAACGGCCTTTTTTCGCTTTGGACAAACTGCCTATGAAGACATTTATGAAAGACGAGTTCGCCCTGCTACTGGGAATACTGACCTTAGTATTCTTCAAAACCGGTGGCGATAGCCTACTCGCCGATGGCACTGCGCTCTCGACCTATATTCCTGTATCACTCGCCCTATTAGGCGTTGTAACTTGGGCTATCTTCTCAGTGGTGCGCCACTCTGATGCGCTAGCAATTAAGCTTGGCGATCCCTATGGCACCTTAATCTTAACCCTGTCGGTGATATCACTCGAAGTGGTGATGATCTCCTCCGTGATGCTGACAGGAGAACCTAACCCTGTGATGGCGCGCGACACTATGTTCGCCGTGGTCATGTTGATTATCAATGGCTTAGTGGGATTCACCTTATTACTTGGCGGCTGGCGTTACCACACCCAGCTTTTTAATTTAGATGGCGTAAAATCCTATTTGGTCGTCATTATCCCCCTCGCCTTACTCTGTTTAGTGCTGCCCAATTTTACCGAAGGCGGCACTATCGGCAGCATGTCTAAAGCCATGTCTTGGATGCTGATCATTATTTCTATTCTGCTCTATGGCGTATTTTTAGTTGTACAAACCAAGAGCCACAGTCATTTCTTTGTCGATGCAGACCATGAAGATCACGAGGAACACCACGGCATATTACGCAGTAATGCCTATCATACTGTGCTATTGATTGGTTACTTGCTGGTGGTGATATTATTGGCAAAAACCTTAGCCATGCCAATCAATTACAGTGTTGCGACCTTAGGCGCACCCCAGGCATTAGGTGGCTTTATCGTGGCCTGTTTGATCTTGTCACCCGAAGCGGTGGGCGGATTTAAGGCGGCGTTAAACAATCAATTACAGCGGGCGATGAATCTGTATTTCGGCTCAGTACTCGCCACAATTGCCCTTACCGTTCCAGCAGTTTTAATTATTGGCGACGTGATAGGTCAAGAAGTGCATTTAGGCTTGTCAGCCGCCGACATGGTGCTGTTAATCACCAGTTTAATGGTCTGCAAGGTCAGCTTCAGCAGCGGTCGCACCAATGCCCTGCACGGCGCAACGCATATAGTGCTGTTTATCGTTTACTTGTTCTTAATGTTTGAACACGCCTAAATCTTCTTAAATCCAAAGCCGAGCGCGACTTATTTGCGTCTCGGCTTACGTTTTTCTCATCAAGTCTTAACCTCAGCAAGAACACAAACCAGACTAAAGCACCGGCAACAAACTCAATATACATCCAAGCGAGTTTATTGCCATTACGGGCCTCAGATGACCCAAATGTGGGCATAAAAATCGTTGGGGGTTCAGCTTGATAAAGCGGACTTTTTTGTGCTGCGTTGAGTCAATCTCTATGGTAACAGGCTTAACGCCACGGGGAATTTACCAAAATCATCAAGGAATTACAGCATTAAAAAAGCCAAAGGCCAGATGGATTGCTCATCTGGCCTTTGGTTTTTTTAGTCTTTATAAAGCCGTTAAGGCAAGAGATATGCTCCTGCTCGACTTCTAGGTCAAAGCCTAGGTCTCACTCAACTTAGCTAATTGCTGCTGGCTACGCTGTTTCTTATATTGCTTAGCTTCGGCTGGGATCGGGGTGACTTTGCCTGTCTCTAACCAGTTACGTAAACGGTTTGCATCGGCGATATGGGTGTATTTACCGTAGGCATCGAGTACCACAAAGGCCACTTGGCGTTTTGCCATTTCAGTGCGCATCACTAAGCAATGCCCCGCTTCGTTAGTAAAACCGGTTTTGGTGAGATGGATATTCCAGTTATCTTTATAAACCAAACGGTTAGTGTTGCGAAAATCTAAACTGTATCTAGGTTTAGCAAAGGTGACCGTCTTTTTCTCGGTCGAACTCAATTGGCCTAGCATAGGGTAACCTTCACTGGCCTTAAGCAGCACAATTAGGTCGCTGGCGCTGGAGACGTTTTTGTACGACAAACCAGTCGGCTCAACATAACGGGTATTCTTCATGCCCAGTGCTTTAGCTTTGGCATTCATCGCCTTAATAAAGGCTTTATGACCACCGGGATAATGGTGGGCAAGGCTCGCTGCTGCGCGGTTTTCTGATGACATTAAGGTCAGCAATAACATGTCTTTACGGCTAATTTCACTGCCGATACGCACTCTAGAATATACGCCGCGCATTTCTTTGGTGTCGTTAATATTAACCGCTAACTTTTCGTCCATTGCCAGCTTTGCATCTAAGGTCACCATGGCCGTCATCAGCTTAGTCACTGAGGCGATGGGCACCACTGCATTAGGGTTACTCGAATACAACACTTCATTGGTTTTAAGGTCGACCACCATAGCGCTACTCGATGCCACTTCTTGCTGTTTTGCAGGTGCTTTTTTAGCGGGTGCATTTTTGCTGGCATGTTTAGTAGTGACAGAGGCCGAATCGGCTGAATGCGCTGTCGCGACAACAGTGAGACTGCTGCATACAAGGATAAAACTACTGAGCAGAAAACGGATCTTCATTTAGATTTCACTGAATAGATAAGGGATCGATTGTGCTATGGCACAAGGTTTGGCTAAGTATAGGAGTTCTACCGTGAAAGAAACAGAATGCAATTAGACTTTTATCTGCAAGATCAGCAGTTTCTCCTCAATTTTTATTATGTAAAACCAGCTTAACCTGTCACTAATCTTGAATAATCAAGCGGCTAGATCCAGCCTTTTGATTTACTACAGCGACTACGTCTTTAAAAGAGGGTTTTGGCAGTAGAATCATTGGCTATAAAAATAATGGACGACTTTTTGCACTTTTAACAAAAGCGGCTGCAGTTCAGGGATTTTAAGGATTGGAAGACGTGATTTATGGCGTATAAACGCATTAACATACGCCATAAATGCCGCGATTGTGCCGTTATAAGCTAACGTAAAACAAATTCGAGCAATGCTTCAGTATCTTGGCTCTCTTGAATTAATTGACCCGTCAGCACAAACCCGTGTTTTAAGAGGACTCGCTGGGAGGCCAGATTATGCTTAGCGACTTCGGCAAAGAGTGGTCTCGCACTCACTAAAGGCAAGAATTGCGCTAAGGTTTGGGTCGCGATGCCTTTGCCCCAGTAGTCACGGTCAATCCAATATCCTATCAGCGCTTGCCCGTCACTGTGCCAATGGCCTATGTTGCCCACAAACTTGCCATCAAAATCGATAGCCCTTGCTAGCACATTGACTTGCCCTAGAATATTCCCATGCCAATGCTTAAAAAACGCTTCCCGATCCCTTGGCGGAAACTGAGCAAGCTGATTAGCAATAGGATCGCTTTGATGGGCAAAAATGGCCTCAAGATCAGTTTCATCAACTGGACGTAAACTCACGCTTAGTTGTGTTTCTAACGGTTTATCTCGCTCATTAGACATCTGTAATCATCCTGAATACTTTGTATTTCAACTGGGTACAGCATGCCATATTTAGGACGGGTCACAAGCAAAAAAAAAGGCGCATAACTGAGAAGGTGTTAGCGCCCGAAGAGGCAAATTTGCCAAAATTGAGGTGTGTAAATTCAAGCCATAAAACTCACACGATAGAATTCAAAGCCTAGATAAAGATCAACGCAAAAACGGGGGCGCCTAATACCATAGCGATACCAATAAAAATCATCGTTAAACTGGCAATAACGCCCTCTTGCTGGCCGATTTCAGTGGCTTTTGCCGCGCCAGCACCGTGGGCCGAGGCGCCGAGTGCCACACCTTTACCTAACGAAGTACGAATCCGCATAAATTTGAATAGTGGCTCGCACACCAACATACCAATCACGCCTGTGATTAACACCATCATGGCCGTCAACTCAGGTACGCCGCCAAAGGCACTGGTGGCCTCCATCGCAAAAGGCGTCGACACCGAACGCACCAGCAAACTCTTAGATAACTCCACCGGCAGAGGCACAAACTTCACCAGCAGCCATGAAGAAATCATCCCCAGAAATAATCCGGCCGTTACACCTAACCCTATCGTCAGCGGATATTGGCGGATCAAGTTACGCTCACGATAAATCGGCAAAGCAAAGGCGATAGTCGCGGGCGCTAACATAGCCATCAACCAATGGGTGTATTCAAAATAGGTTGGCAGCGGGATCTTAAGATTAAACACCAATAAGGTAATCACTATCGGCGCCAACACTATGGGCGCTAACCACCAGACTCTGTGGTACTTATAGAGACGCTTAGCGCCGAAGTAACAAAATACCGTCAGTAATAAACTAAATAGGGCTAATCCGGTCTGCGACAATACAAAATCCACCACTCTTGAGTCTGTCATAACTAAGCTGCCTTAGCGTGGCGACGGGCCTGCTTTTTGATGTTCAGTTGGCGCTCAAAACGAAACACTCTATCGACCACAAAGCCAGTACCAAACATCACGCACACACTGCCCATCACTAAGGTGAACAATATATTGGTACCGTATTGCTCAAATAAACCTTCGTACTTAATGACCGAAATCACAGGCGGGATAAAAAATAGCAATAACTCACCAATCAACCAAGCGGCGCCCAGTTGCACGGCATTTTCGGGGATGAGTTTAAAACCTAATAAAAATAAGAGCATACCTAAGCCAATCACACTCCCAGGAATAGGAGAATGTGCCCAAGTGGCGAACCAGTGACAAGCGAAGGACAGTAAACAGAAGAGGCCGATTTGGGTTAATAACAAAGCCCAATGTCGACACTGACGTATTGCGGCTTGTGGGAATGACATGATTTTCTCGGTTAGAACAAAGTTTTCTATGGGGCTATTCTAGGCTTGCTTATTTGATAAAAAAAATGAATATTAATAATGTAATACATGAATTTTAAGAATACATTTAAAGGTGAAGCCCAATGGACCTCAAAGTTATTCGCTATTTTATCGAAATCGTCGATGCCGGAGGCTTTGGTAAAGCCAGCGAAAAAGTCCATCTCACCCAACCTGCGTTATCAAAAGCCGTGCGCCAATTAGAGCAAGAACTCGATCTCACCCTGCTTGAGCGGGGTAAACGCGGCACCCAAGTCAAACTCACTCCCGCAGGCGAAGTCGTTTATCGACACGGTAAAGACCTGCTCGCAGGGCGGCAACGCATGCTCGCCGAACTCACGGCACAGCGCAGCTTAACTGCGGGCGAACTCAATCTGGGATTAGCGCCGCTCGGCAGCGCCGAGATTTTTGCCCCCATTATTGCTAAGTATCGCCAGCAATATCCGCAAATTGACATGCACTTGCTCGTCCGTGGCGGTGTAGAACAAACTTCGGCGATCCAAAAGGGTGAGATTGAACTGGCCACAGGGATTATCGATTTTGATGACGGCTATGATGGCATTCGGGTTTTTAACGATCCTATGGTAGTGGTGCTTCCCAAGGAAAATCCGTTATCCACCCGACAGATATTGTCGTTTAGCGATCTCAGCGCCGACCCTCAGGTGATGTTCGAAACTGAATACACTCTCTACCAATTAGTGCTCAATGCCTGCCGACACGCTGGATTTGTCCCGAAAAACATTACCCGCGTTAGCCAAGCCGATTTCGGTATTGCCTTAGTCGCCGCGGGCACTGGGGTGATGGTATTGCCGCGCTCTATCGCGCGGCGCTACAGCGTGCCCGGCGTCGTGAATATCCCGCTGGCGAGTGACGAGCTGCGCTGGGAGTTATCGCTCTTTTGGCGCAAAGACCAAGTATTGTCCTTTGCAGCTCAAGCCATGATCGCTTTAGTCGAGAAGCACTTAACTCATAAGTGACACTATGTTACCAAGGGATCACTAAGCTCAAACGCACTAGCGTATCGCTATCCCATGGCAGAATAGGCAAATACTCAGCCGAGTTAACATCGACTTTGGCATAGTGGTCTAAATTGTATTGCGTGTGCTCGGCGCTCAACACGAGCATGCTGTTAGGCCGCCAAAAATCGGTTTGGTAACTCAGCTCAAAGCGATATTGATTCTCTAACCATTTGCCCTCGTCTTGCCACGTCTGAGCGGCCACTTGCATATGTAGCTTAGGCGTCACATCCGCACCGACACTTCCCATAAAGGTATAAGCAAACGTACCGTTGCCAAAATCGCCACGATCGTAACCTCGGGTTCTAGGCACATCGTCATCGATTTCGAGATAGTAATAACCCGCTCCCGCCTTCAACTGGGCCTGTAATTGCTCCCCGTCAAAGTTAGCCGTCAGCCCAGGAAATACCTTAGCTTGTTTCTCCACCGAGCTAACGGTATTACGTTTGCCCTGTAAGTCGAACTGCCAACCCAATGAAAATTCTGGATTAATACGATACAACTCTCCGCTCGCAGCATAGGCAGACTTAAACCACACTGGGATGTGGTCAGGGTCGAGTTTATCGACATCTACGTCTATATAGGCATCCAGCGCCGCCGTCAGCAAAATATCGCTTTGGGTTTTATGTTCTAACAATAGACTCGCATTCACCCCTAAGGTGTGAGAATCCTCGACCACAAAATCATGGCTGCCTAAGCTGTAATGCCACTGAGTTTGCTCTTCGGCCTGCAGTGCACTCGATAAGCACAGGGCTAAACACACTAATGCTGAGTTGAGATAGTTCACTTTTGACTCCTGAAATATCGTTTCTAGCTTGATAATCAAATCAGCCAGAGGATTAAACTGCATAAAATAGGAATAACACCAACTAAGGTTGCCGTTAAAGAGCGGCTAAACTAGCCAATTTAATCGAAGAATAATAGGCGATAGTTCAAATTATGACACTCTCATTGAGAAGCCGCTAATAAACACCACAGAAGTACAGATAGCCAAAAACCTAACAGTAACAATAGTTATAGACCAAAGCACAATAATTCAACCCAGAGAAAACAACTTACACACAAATTTGTACAGGAAAGCAGCGCCCCTCAATCTTGCGACTGAAAACCGCAAAATAGAAATGAATTTTTAATCAAATTAACAGCATAATTATTGACACTTAATGCTCATCTGCCTATAGTCGCCACACTGATAGTGAAATCGATAAGAGAGTCTTAAATGAAAAAATCCATGTTATTAGGCGGCCTGACCTTAACTGCCACCTTGTTGTTAGCTGGATGCGGAAAAAGCGATGACGTGTTAGTCGTTGGCACTAATGCCGCCTTCCCTCCTTTTGAATATGTTGGCGGACAAAGTGGCGATGAAATCAAAGGCTTTGATATCGATCTAGCCAAGCAAATCGCTAAAGATGCGGGCAAGACGCTCAAAGTCGAAAACATGAAATTCGATTCACTGATCGTCGCACTCAACTCAGGCAAGATTGATTTTATCGCCTCAGGCATGACGATTACCGCTGAACGTCAAGCAAACGTAAACTTCTCTGACCCTTACTACGAAGCGACTCAAGTTGTACTGGTTAACAAAGATAACGATAGCATTCATACGCTTGAAGATATTAAAGGCAAACACTTTGCGGTGCAGTTAGGCACAACCGCTGACATCATGTCGAAAAAATATACCCAAAATATCACCGCCTTTAATACGGGTTTCGAAGCCATTATGGAACTTAAAAATTCAAAGGTAGATTTAGTGTTATTCGACAGCGAACCTGCCGCTAACTATCTGGCTAAAAATCCTGAATTAAAGATGATTAAACTGGATTTTCCTGCTGAGTTTTATGGTTTCGCCGTATCAAAAGAGCAGCCTGAACTGCTGGCTAGCATCAATAAAACACTGGCTAACATGAAAGCCGACGGCCAATATCAGACGCTCGTTTCTGCCCATATAAAGTGATATCAGCATGATAGACGCAATTAACAGCTCGCTGTTCAGCCCAATTGGCGAAGACGGCATGATAGGTATACTGCTGATATTAAATGGTTTGAAGGTGACGTTAATCGTCACTTTCTTCGCCATGTTATTAGGCGCAGTGTTAGGCATTGGCACCACTTTTATGAAGATGTCGTCTAAGTGGTATATCCGCTTCCCCGCCAATCTTTATGTCGGTGTTATCCGTGGCACGCCAGTGGTTGTACAGTTAGTGATCCTTTACTTCATCGTGCTTTCAGCCTTAGATGTCGATAAAATCACCGCCGCCATCATCGCCTTTGGTCTCAATAGCGGCGCGTATATCTCTGAGATTATCCGCGCGGGCATTCAAGCCGTCGACAAAGGTCAAACCGAAGCGGCACGTTCGCTCGGTTTATCCCAAGCGATGACCATGAAGTCGATTATTTTGCCCCAAGCGATCAAGAATATTCTGCCCGCTCTCGGAAATGAATTTATCGTGCTCCTCAAGGAAACCGCCGTTATTGGCTTTATCGGTGGCGTCGACCTTATGCGAGCCGGTGAAATCATCCGTAGCCGTACCTTCGAGGACAGTGTGCCGTTATTTACCTGTGCCCTTATTTACCTATTCCTGACCTACAGCTTCACGTTTGTGCTGTCGAAATTTGAAAAGAGGTTGAAACAAAGTGATTAAAATAACCAACCTGCATAAAAACTTCGGCGATAACAAAGTGCTCAAGGGCATTAGCGAGCATATTCGTCAGGGTGAAGTGGTGAGTGTGATCGGCCCAAGTGGCAGTGGCAAGAGCACCTTTTTGCGTTGTATCAATCTGTTAGAGCAGCCAAGCCAAGGCGATATCGAGATTGAGGGGCAATTGATCACAGCGCCAAATGCGAGCGTAGATAAACTGCGGCAGAAAGTGGGCATGGTGTTTCAAAACTTTAACCTGTTCCCACATAAAACCGTCATTCAAAACATCACCTTAGCACCCATCAGCCTAAAACTGATGACGCCAGCTCAGGCCGAAACGAAAGCCCTCGACCTACTGGCACAGGTTGGCTTGAGTGACAAAGCCAATGCCTATCCCGCCAGTTTATCGGGCGGCCAAAAGCAAAGGGTTGCCATTGCCCGTGCATTAGCGATGGAACCTGATTTGATGCTATTTGATGAGCCAACATCGGCACTCGATCCTGAAATGGTCGGCGATGTGCTAGACGTGATGAAAGACTTAGCGCTAAAGGGCATGACCATGGTGATTGTTACCCACGAAATGGGCTTTGCGCGCGATGTATCCGATCGAGTGATCTTTATGGACGGCGGTTATGTAGTTGAATCAAGCCCACCCGAAGAGCTATTTAGCCACCCCAAAGAAGCCCGTACCCAAGCGTTTTTAAGCAAGGTATTGCGCTAGCTTAAGCGGCTTTAGTCCTGTCCCTCATGCTCACTGCAGTGAATTTAATAAATGCCTGCAGTGAGTAAATGATTCAATTTAGTATCCCTACATTCAACGTTTATGACAAAGTCGAAATTAGACGAGTCAGGATACAATCATCTTTCACTACACCATAAGAACTATGCCTTGAATTAACAGGAATTGAACAAAAGCTAAATAGCTGTTTATCTGTTCAGGGAGTTTATTGTCATTGTTCTCCAGAGACACGCCGTGAATATGTCCTTATAGGCTCGACGGCGACATTCATGTCGCCAACGGTCACTGGTACCCAAAGCCAATTTTAACTACCAGTTTTGCTATATGTACGTAAAAAGCTAGTGGACATTTCCGAGTTAGACCCAAGCATAGTCGGAGGTTAACAACTGTGCTATTAAGGCTGGATGTCTCTGTATTCATTCGTCAGTTTTCGATTCATTAAACGAGTGCTAGCAAGCTTCGGGCATATACGTGATAGATCCCTTGCTTTCATCTGTAGATTTCGAATGACTAAAAGCATGGTGAAAAATTCGTGTTCAATTGCTTAGAACAGGGATTGTGGCAGAGGGGTCAACCCAGAATCTAGGCTAACTTACAGGAGCAATTAATGCTATCACAAGTGGATTAAAATTAGCTTCACGACTGGTAACTAACAGAAAATGCTATATATCTGTTCTGCGATATTACAACACATCCAAAGTCACCTTAACTCTATCCAGCACCACAATTGTTCTGAACCATTTTACGTTAGCATTATTGTGGAACATTTGATCACACAACTCTTGGAATCGTTGCATATGAGAAACTAGCAGCACCAACATAAAGTCGGCATCCCCTGTCACGTAGTAACATTGCTGAACTTCTGGACCAGAAAAGTCCTTTTTTAATTGCCGAAGCGAATTCATATCGTTTTTTTCAACCTGAACTTCAACAAAAATGGTGATGACTTTATTTAGCTTATCAGGATCTAAAATGGCGGTCGTAGATTGAATGTAACCGCTGTCTTTCAGCTTTTGAATACGACGCTGAACCGACGCCGTAGATAAATGAACGGCTTCCGCCAACTCCCGTAGAGGGGTTTGGCAGTTCAGTTGGAGTAACGCGAGAAGAGCGTGGTCGTATTTATCGAGCGACATATTGGCAGCCAAGTGAGAAATTTTATTGAAAATAGCATCAATTTAGAGAACTTATTTTAAAGGTAACATAATAAAATACAGCTAAATTACCTTTTTGCGTTATGGATGCTATGAAATCAATCTCCAATACCTCGCTCGGCATAAGTCTGAATGTGGCCGCATCGGCACTTTTTGCGTTAATGTTTGCGTATACAGCCCTATTGGACACTCTCAGTGGTGAGGAAATCTATGGTTGGCGCATACTATTCACGCTACCACTTTTAACCGTTTTTATCGGCGTGCAGGGGTACTGGTCGCAAGTCATCGTTATTTATCAGCGAATAATCCGTGAAAAGCACTTTTGGTTAACTCGAATAGCATCAAGCTTTTTAATCGCCATTCAGCTTTGGTTATTCATGTGGGCTCCCAGCAATGGATATGGCTTAGCGGTGTCACTTGGCTATTTTATTATGCCCATCACTATGGTGGTCGTTGGCCGATTCGCATTTAAAGACAAATTGTCACGAATGCAATTGATAGCTTGCCTGTTTGCATTAATAGGTGTGTTAAATCAACTAGTCATTTCCCAAACATTAGCTTGGCCAACACTTGCCATTTGCCTAGGATACCCAATCTATTTCTGGTTAAGACAAAAAACTGATACGAATAACATTGGCGGAGTATGGTTTGATATGATGCTCAGTGTGCCAGTGAGTATCTACTTTATCTTGAGTGGTGGCTATGTGATTGAAAGCTTAAGTCATAGCAGCTCACCACTATGGTTTGTACTGGTCAACCCAAACTGGACACTTTTACTTGAGAATTTTCAAACTCTACCGGTGACAGATCGTCATTAGCAGAATGCAGCCGCTCCAAGTTGTAATATTTCATGTAAGCAGTCACATCTTGCTTCATAAACTCCCTTGTTGGTTGATTAACTTTAAAAATCCAATCGTGTTTTAAGCTGCCAAAGAATCGCTCAACAACGGCATTATCCCAACACGCTCCCACATCACCCATGCTGGCTCGGATACCATAGCTCAATAGCAGCCTACCGAATTGCTTACTGGTATATTGCGAGCCTCGGTCACTGTGGAATACCAGCCCTCGCGCTGGTTGTCGCAGGTTGTAGGCTTTTATTAATGCCTTAGATATCAAATCTGTGGTCATGCGTTTATCTATGTGCCATCCCACAATCCGGCGTGAATATAAATCCATCACCACAGCTAAATACATCCAGCCTTCACCCGTCTTTAAATAGGTCACGTCACCCGCCCAGACCTGATTAGCCGATACTGGATTAAAGTTCATGTTTAACAGGTTATCTGCCACTGCATCTGAGTGTTTCCGCTGCGTAGTCACCTTGTAAGCACGTCGCTGGGTTGCTTTGAGTCGAAGGCGGTGCATAATTTTACGAACGAGATAGCGACCAACCTGGTAGCCTTCCTTGCGCAATTTTTTCACCATTTCACGATTCCCTAAGCTGCCTCGACTTTGCTTAAATAGCTGTCGAACAAGGCGATAAAGCTTCAGTGTTTCAAGGCTTATCACGTTTGCAGGGCGTTTATGCCAATCGTAATAGCCTGATTTGCTTACACTCATTACTCGACATAACAGTGCTACGGGAAACAGGTTGGATTGCCGTTTGATGAAACGAAATTTTACTTCATTTCTTTCGCAAAGAAGGCGCTGGCCTTTTTTAGAATTTCTTTCTCCATTCGTAATTCTTTGTTTTCTTTACGTAATCGTTTTAGCTCATCACGCTCAGACTCTTCTAAGGTGACACCTTGTTTCAGGGCTTGGTGTTTTTCCTTCCAGTTGTAAAGCAGGCTCGTGCTAACTCCAAGAGACTTTGCCGCATCGGCAACGCTATAACCTTGTTCTAGCACCATCAAGACAGCTTCATCTTTAAATGCCTGGGGATAACTCTTATGTGATTTCTTCAGACTCATATCGACCTCTTAATTTATTGACCATACTGTCTCAAAATTAAGTGTCCGATGGGATTAGACCAGAACAGTTAGCCATTGGCTTAGGTGCAATAAGTGCATTAGCGCTCGGGTTACAATCCTTATCTGCACCATACCTAAATCTAAGTCTTTTCGGGCTACTTATCTATGTCGAACCTTTACTATTATTGGTCGTTGCAATAATGCTTGGCGAAACCATCACCCCAGATGAATGGCCTACCTATATAGGAATTTGGCTTGCCGTTATTGTGCTGATACTAGAAGGGGGGCTTAGAGTGTTTAAATCGAAAAGCAGCCAAGTATGAAGCATAACAAGATTTGGCCTATAGCTGATTACGAATCAGTACTTGGCTGATACCGCTAAATTGAAATGGGGCAGAACCAAGTTAGGGCAATCTGTCAGATATTGTCACATCAAGGAAACGAAACTGACAGATTGAAAGCAAAAAATCTGGCCATCCATTTTAGATCAACATAATGCACTTTTGGTTTATCTACAACTTGTACGAGCTAAAATTGCTTAAATTAGAGCGTCACTACAAAACCACATTTAGCATCACTCAGAATTTTTGCAGCGTGAAGATTATGATCTCCTTCAGAATAAACCTTACCTTGCTCAACAAATGTTAGCAATAAAGAACCATCACTCAACCTATGTGGCGATACTTTTGCAATGTTGCCAACGCTTCTATTTACGACTAACTCTTCATTCCCTAATTTTCCTGAAGATGAAACACATCTTCTCCATAACGTAAAAGAATCATGTTCTTTGCTATCAATGGATGAATAATATACATCTACATTACCATCTTTACGTTGAATAGGACTTGCATCATGAACCTCTTCAACTCGCGTTGTGATTGGAATTGACTTTCCCCAATCATCTCCATTATTTGTAGAAAGTCTAAAATGAGTTCTCATTCCAGATTTCCCTTGCTCATCTGAATCATCAGCTTTACTAGTAAATTGAGTTTGGAATGTATAAATAAGCTCGTTTGATGAAAACATTGCTAACGCAGGCATTGCTCCACCACTTCCTATTTCTACAGGCTTATCAAAATTAATTCCATCATTACTTAAGCTGAATAATAATTGACAACATCCTGAATAGGGCTTTGAACGGTAAACTAACGCAACTTTACCGTTGTTAAGTAAATACCATTTGGGTGCACTTCCTGCTGCAATGGCTGTAGGTAGGGAAAGTAATTGTCTATTGACTAGTTTGTTATTACTTCCCCACTGAGCTCTATAGAGTGATGCAGGTTTATGATAAGTTGTTTCAGACTCAACAAAATATAACCATTCAACATTATTTATTTTAATGCTACTAACACCTGTTCTAAAATTAACTTGTTTATTATTTTCAAACTCAAGAGTCATGGGCTTTGATGACAAGATAGAAGTTGGAGTCAATTTCAGCTTACTATACCTGAGCTCACCAGCTTTCATATCATAATTATAAAAGTGTTCGTAAATAAGAGTTAAAGATTCATTGGGTGTGATAATGGCACTCATAATTTGCATCCCTTCTGGATGCTCTACTCGATAAATATCATCATTAGTTAATGGTAAATTACTAGAGTAAGAATTAACTGACAATAAAATAGCTACTATATAAAGTACATTTTTTAAAATTTTTAATTGATACGTTTTATCGATACACATGCCGAATCCTTGACAAAAAATCTGGCCATCCATTTTAGATCAACAACATAATGCACTTTTGGTTTGTCTACAACTTGTACGAGCTAAAATTGCTTAAAGTAGAGTCATAAAAAGTTGAAGGGCTAAAGCTGAGGCATAAAAATGAGCTAACTCATTAAAAATTGGTGTATTTAAGACATGCTAACCCACCCAATAAAACAAATAAGCAGTGATTAGTTTGGTTAAGCAGGATTACAGTTAGTTGCTGTGAAAGTGCTGACAGCTTGCCGCAAAGTGCTGTCGTCGTTTTTCTAAATGTTCGCAGTAATCGGTCAGTTCTTGCAGCGTACCCACTGGCCATGAAATAGCTTGCCAAACTCAGTAGTGAGCTTGAGCCAATTGTCATAGGGGATATTTAATCTTGTCAGTAACTTGGCGCTATTTTCACTGATAGCACCTCGTTTGTCGCTTCGAATAATTCGGCCAGTATCTTCCACCAATTCGAGGTAGTCCGTTAAGGAAAACGCAATGCCATTGGGCTGGTTATCACATTCATTACCGATAAAAGGCAGTAGATTTTTGGGCTGCTCACCTTTTAATGCGGCCCGAATGCGCAGCTGGATACTGGTATAGTCGAATTGTTCTGGCGTATCAGCCAGCTGGACTCTGATGGGACTTCTTTTAATAAAGAGTAATCAGCATAGGCCATACAGGCTAAAAGCTTTGCCTTAATCAACCTAAGCCCTATATCTAAAGCCAGATCATAACTTAGCACTAAGCTCATCCATTGATCTTTGCTGTCAATACGTGATCCCGCCATTGCCCTGCAATCATCAAGTAATCTCGAGCAAAACCTTCCTTTTCAAATCCTAGTTGCGCCAAAACCGCAGCACTGCGCTTATTTTCAGGCATATAATTTGCCATGATTCGATGAAGCCCAACTTCCTTAAACATGTAATCTATTCCTGCAGATAAGATCTCAGTCATCAACCCCTGCCCCTCAAATCTTTGCGAAATAGAATAGCCAAGGAAACAGGCTTGAAAAGCTCCGCGGGTAACGCCTGTAAAATTACAGATGCCTATGACTTCCTGCCTGTTTTTTGTCAGTGCGACAAACTTAAACTCACTACCATTGCTAAAAGCTTGCTCCGACGCAGTTAACGACTCTTGCCAATATTCAAGTGTTAAATACTGACTTCCACGAATAGGTTCCCAAGGCGCTAAATGTTGTTGATTATCTTGATAGTAGTTCAACAACAAATGCGCAGAATTCCTATCTAGCACTTCAATTAAGCTTCTTTGTGTTTCAATCATTTTCATCACTTATCCTAAATCCAGTTTCAAATTTTTTTTGAAACTAATACCTGTCTTGATCACATTGTTTTTTACTTGAACCTGCTTAAAATGCTGCCATTGAATTTGTATTCCTGATGATTTGGAGCTGTTACATGAGTGATTTAAGTTTCTTCGCCAAAAAACGTTACACCACTAAAGCCTTTGATCCAACAAAGACGATTCCAGCGGAAAAAATTGTAGACATCAAAACCCTACTGCAATTCAGCCCCTCGTCAGTTAACTCACAGCCTTGGCATTTTGTATTAGCAAGCACGGCCGAAGGTAAAGCTTTAATCGCCCAAGCAACCGAGAATTATGCGTTTAATACCCAAAAAATCCTCAATGCTTCCCATGTGGTGGTGCTCTGCACTCGCACTCAATTAGATGAAGCGTATTTGCTGCAAATCCTTGAACAAGAGGAAAAAGATGGCCGCTTAGCTAATGAGGAAGCCAAACAAGCCCAGCATAATGGCCGTTCTTTCTTCGCCAACATGCATAAATTTGAGATGAAAGATGCACAACATTGGATGGAGAAACAGGTCTATTTAGCGCTCGGCACCTTAATGCTCGGCGCAAGCGTGTTAGATATCGATACTTGTCCGATTGAAGGTTTTGATGCCACTAAAATGAATCAAGTCTTAGGCTTAAGAGAGCAAGGTCTATGTGCCTGCGTAGTTGTCGCTATGGGTTATCACGCAGAGGATGATTTCAACGCTAAATTGCCTAAGTCTCGCTTAGATCAAGAGGTGATTTTTACTGAAATATAGCCCTCATCTTAAGTGAATAATAAACATGCCCTTGATTTAATGTGATATAAACAAGGGCATAATTTTTTGCACCCTAGCGCTCTTCGCCGACAATATCCTAAAACCTGCCTGCTATTAACGGCTTATTTGCACAAGAAGCCATCTAAAGTAGGAGTAAACCACCACGGTATTGCTCTAAAATTCATCTTTGCCTACACTTTGCCTCTATGGCATGATTTGCTGCACAGTCCAGAACGGCATAGCTTAGTGGATCATCGTTTATCGTAGTTTCGAGTCATCTTTTTTGCAGCCCAGCGGTTTTATCGGCGCATTGGTCACACTCACAATTTAGGATGGGACAGTCAGTATGTTATTTGCCAAACCCTCGCTCACTGAAGAACCTCAATCGATTCGAGTTGCAAACACAAAGGGCGATAACCCACTGATTTGGCCGTTACTCACGGTTTTACAAGCCTCGAACCAAAGTTGGAAAATCCATCACTTAGCCACAGAATTACAAACTCAAGGGCTGATCCACCAGCTTGATGAAAATCCGGGTAACGATTTATTCAAACGTAACTTCCTGCTGATGAACGCCTTGTTTGAACTGCAGGAAATATTACTGCCAAAGCAATGGCTGCAAGTCAAAGCCATGGAAATCCAAATCTTCCGCTTAGTCCCATCAAACGTTAACCTTCTGATTATGCAAGATACTTCCCTACGTGAGTATTATCTCGATTGGAATAACTATGACACCAGCGAAAACGTAGTGCGTGAATTACTTGAAGCCTTCTGGAGCAATTATAAGAGTTATATTGGCTTAAATATCAATCTGATGAACAAGGGCAATGCACTGCGAGTTTTCGAATTAGACGAGAGCGCCACCGCCCGCGATATCCGCAAGCAATGGCGCCGTTTAGCACTCAAGTGGCACCCAGACCGACCCGATGGTGATGCGGCACGTTTTCGCGAGGTGTGCGAAGCGTGGCAGTCACTTAGGGACATTGCCTAAGCATTTCACCAGCGATAGTACCTGCCATTAATCAACACCTATCGAATAGTTACCTATCGACACCTATCGATTTAGCTGTGTGATCCTGTCTGCACTATTGCGACGCCAAGGCAACGCTAAAGTAAATCTTAGGTAAAACTTCCATTGGGATCACAGATTTAGCCCAGTCACGACGAGCCAATTCAGTCATAATTAAGCCTTTCCATTTAACCTAAACCTATGCGTCAACGCTGGCATTTTGGCTAGCTTAACTTCTAGGTTGAGCTCACTCTATCGCTTATGTTGGCCGTTAAATGTTGCCGATAACAACGACTGACACAGTGAATTCAATCCCACCGAATTTGAGGAAACTATGATTAAACAATTAGCCTTGGCTGTTACCTTAGCGATTGCGCCCTTGAGCAGCTTTGCCGCCAATTTTGTTGAAGGCACACATTACACTCAAATCTCGGCCAAAGCGACTAGCAGCGAACCTAAACTCACTGAATTCTATTCATTTTATTGTCATAACTGCTTCAACATGGAAACCAATTATTTGCCCGATATCAAGGCAAACCTCAACAAACAGATAAGTTTCGACAATAAGCATGTCGACTTTATGAATAGCGACATTGGTACCGAAGTAATGCGCTCCTTGGCCGTGATCCAAAGCCTTGATAACAAAGAAGCCTTAACCCATGCCATGTTTACCGCAATCCAAGGTGCTGAGGGCGCAAACGGTCACGATCATAGTGCACCAGGCCATCAACACGAGCCGCAAATTAATAGCCGTGATGACATCAAAAAAGTCTTCGCCCAATTTGGTGTCGATGCCGCTAAATACGACGAATTAGCCGATAGCAAAAGCACCGATGAAAAGCTGGCCCTGTGGCGCACTCAGCAAAATGAATTCAAAATCGACAGCGTACCCGCCTTTATCGTGAACGATAAATACGCAGTAAATTTAAACAGCATCAAAACCTTAGATGAGTTAATTGGATTAATTAACTATCTTGCCGTTGAGAAAGATGCCGCAGCCGCTAAAACCTCATCAGGTGGCAGCCTAGGCTGGTTATTTTTAGTCTTCGCCGCCGCGATAGGGGTGACACGTCAGCAACGTCTTAGCTAATTCCAAACACAAAGGTTCGTTTAAGGTACAAGCGTTAATCCAAGATACGCGCTAGCATAAAAAATGGCCTCCAAATTAGGAGGCCATTTTTATTCGCATTCGATACAAGCTTGCAATATGAGTACTTAATTCAATCGCCTATATAAACACAGTCACTTAGTGATATTTTCCAATCTATTATTGGTGAATAAAATCGAGAATATGGCTCGCCGCCAAGACTAAATGTACGATCAAGAAACCGATAAAAGCCTGCGCAAAAATTTGATGATAATCGCGCCACGCCATCGCCGTGGGTGTGCCTTGAAATAACAACCAAGCGACACCCGTAATCCCAGTCGCCACCAGCAGTAGCATCCCTATACCTTCGATGGCACTAAATAACCCTTTGCCTCCTGCGACGGGGAATTTGCCTTTTGTGAGCCCAACCATATCCTGTTTTAACTGCGCCCAATCGCCAGCTAGCCAACCAAAGTATTGGTGCCATTTACCATGCAAGGTATTGCTGAGTAAGAACAATATCCCCAGCACTGCGCACGCTACCCCTAAATACACATGCAAATAGTCCCAAAAACCGGCGTTATCGGGTATCCGTCGGCCCATAAAAATCCACGGGCTGGCACACACGAGTAAACTGCTCGATATCACAATCCACACATGCAGATACGCCATCATGACTCGGAACAAGGAGCTGAGTTTACTCATCATATTTTTCATCCTACTTAATGCTTCCTTTGCCCTTTGCGATGAATGCATTCGTGACGGCTTAATGAGCGCGAATAAAGTGGGCTAGGGGCAAAACGCGGCGCCGTGATTTAATGCCAAAATTAGGCGCGATGGATCTGCTCACCAAAATCAGCCACTTTCTGCCAATCCGTGTATTCCACATTCGTAACAGGATCCGTAGGCCCTTTAGTTAGCCACATGATGAAACGGATGATATTCCTATCTAAGGCGTTATAGCCTTGGTAATTCAAATTACCACCAAAAACTCGTAATAACTGTGGCCGCCAAGTGGTTTTACTTAAGAATGCCTGCATATAAGGATTAGTTTCTGGCGTGTTTTTCTCGGGCTTACGCGCCACTAAGCTAACGGAGAAAAAACCACTGACCTTATCCGTCAACACGGCTTGATGCTTTTCGATAAATTCGTACAAGCTAGGATTATGTTTACCATGGCGAATACTGGCGCCTATGATGATTTTATCGAACTCATTGAGCGCGGGAGCGGCCTTAATATCAGCGGTAACCACGTCATTGTCCAAGGCTGTTAACTGCTGCGCGAGCTTAGTTGCGATCTTTTGGGTCTGGCCGTGAACACTAGAATAAATGATGAGAATTCTTTTCAATTTAGCCTCGATTAATCCCAAGCAAAATAACCATTAAGATATTTCATATTAGGTGATTTACCCTGCAATTTACATGAAATAGATCACGGGCTTAGCCCCAAACCACTCAGGTATATGCGGTAGTTTTAGCAAGCTCACAAAAAAAGGCAAACCCTGAGGTTTGCCCATACTGAAATACAGTAAACAGGATGAATCGACAAATCATCCTGTCACGCTTTACAAAGACATTAAAAATGCAATGACTTGCTCACGTTCATTTTTAGATAAATTCATAAAGGCAATTTGACTCTTTTCAGCTTCACCACCATGCCACAATATCGCTTCTTCTAGAGTTGCGGCTCGTCCATCATGTAAGAAACCGGCTTGAGGATTAACCGTCTGAGTTAAACCTATACCCCATAGTGGCCTTGTACGCCATTCGCTTCCCGAGGCTAAAAAGTCTGGTCGGCCATCGGCGAGCCCTTCGCCCATATCGTGTAATAATAAATCAGTGAAGGGATATATCTTCTGTCCTTTTAAGCTATCACTCATGGCTCGTCCACCAATGTCGCCACTCGTTTTAGTGGTATAAGAGGGCACATGACAAGCGGTACAATTAAGTTGAGTGAATAATCTCGCCCCCTCTCTTACATTCGGTTGAGCGACATTCCGCCTTGCAGGAACGGCCAAGGTTTCAGCATAAAAAACAACAGCATCACTGAACTCAGCTCCGACTTCAGGCGCACCATTTTCATCTTCCCCTGTATCAATAAAACCTGTTCGAGTGAGATAAGCATCGTGTAGCGACGTACCTTTGATACTTTCATCGGGGAATAGAGGATTGGTTATGCCAATATCGCCACGCAGTGCACCTAAGGATTGCACCCGCACACTCGGGGTATTCGCCTTCCAGCCAAAACGGCCTAAAGACACAGGTTCTGGATCGCCCGTTTGTGCCTTCACAGCATCAAACACATAGTTCGCGCGCCCAGAAATACCGTCATGATTGGCATCATTTTCATCAACATGTTGCAAAATATCCGCTGCCGCAATCGCTTCGAGTAAACCTAAGCCAAATACTGGCATGCCATTACGCCATCCCATTAACACATCGTCTTGCAAAAGATTTGAGGTCAAATTGGGGCTTTGCTTAGTTTCGCCGGGCGCATCATAGGGGTTTTCCACTTCAAATAGCGGCTGCTTCAATAAGACTTCAGTACCGTCTGGGTAGGTCACTGACTTTGTTTCATAGGATAAGTAAACATCTGCTTGGCCAATAAACTGATTCTGCTGCCAATCACTACGTGCTTGCAGTACGCCTCGATGAAACAGTTGTCCACCGAAATCAGGTACTGGAATGGGGGCACAATAATCATTACTCACGTCGCCTTTAATACAGGCATCGTTGGCAGCCTTACTTATCCGCAAAAAGATGCCCGCATCCGATCCCAATTTAACTCGTGTCTGGCCCGTGCTGACTTGCGGAGTCGAGTTACGTCCATCGCGTTGATGGCATGCATTGCAGTTAGCATTATTAAATACAGGACCTAAGCCATCTAACTCAGGGTGTTCAGCGTTTGGCGCCGTGGTAAAAGAAGTCTCAAAAAACTTATCGCCCGCCATATGCAGCGCAAGTTCAGTCGCGGTTAGATTTACCGATGGTGTAGAGAAACCATGTCCTGAATTACCTGCATCAAAGGTTGTCGTTGCGCCGCCGCTGGCAGTGATATCCGTATATTCAGGATAAACAATGGGTTCAGGTATGGGTGTATCAACATCTTGTGCATCGCCACTGCCACCACAGGCGCTCAGCTGTAAACAGCCAATGAAAAATGCAGGTAATAAAACGTGTCTGTTATTCATCAAAAATCTCACACAAATAAAATGACAAAGCAGCAACTATGCAATTGCATCCTTGCTGCTTAAGACATAACTCACCAAACGGGTTCCGTCGTTTAGCGTCATTTCATGACAATGCCAAGAACCTCTATCGCCTTAGCATTGCTCTGAATATGAAATTAAGATTTCCAACGAGAAAGCAATGGTATGACATCAGACTCAAGTGTGGTTTTCAGCTTGGTCAAGGCATCCACAGCCACTTGAATTCGCGCCCTTCCCGCATCATCTTTAATCGCTTGGCGGAAAGGCTGTTGATTGCTGCCAGCAATAGCGCGGATCTTGATAATGGCATCATCGATTTCACTGCTAACACGTGTCGCTAAGTTCGCATCGGCAGCTGCTACGAAGTTAATGATGCCTTGACGATCACTGTTACCGGTGAACTCTCCTTGATATACATTTCGTACCCCAATGATGTTATTGGCAAAGTCATCTAATGAGTTCCAAGAATATTGCGACTCCACCTTTGAAGTATCAGCAGTGGCAAGGGAATCACCAAAGGGATCAGCAATCTTACCGTTACCGACCTCATCGACAATCGCGATCATGCCATTGATCAACTCTTCAACTACAGCCAATTGCGATGAGTAAATAGTATTGCCTGCTACACCGGGATTCTTCAGCAACTCAGCGTAAGGTTTAGCGTCAGTATCTTGCGGATTGTGGTTTATTTGCCAAGCGTCGTCGAGCTGCTTAGTGTAATCACGGAACACTTCGGCCAATGCAATAAGATACTCACGTTCTTTTGCTGTTAACTGACTGATAGGTTTAGTATTACCATTCACACCATCGCCGAATAATAAGAATTCAATGGTATGAAAACCTTGTACATCATCGTTCCAGCCCTTAATCGTCTCAGCATCAAAACCTGAATTAGAATTTAGCTGTGTTTGTAGATCGGTCGTATTAAGCGGCCAGCTATCAAGATGTGGATCGATACTGAGTGAGTCTACTGGGCCAAAAATATGTGATTCACCTTGCTCCCATGGTAAACGTGCCGCTTTCCACGCAGCTTGAGCTGCGTCTAAATCCGCTTGGGCTGTTGAGTTAGTGAGCTTCTGAGTCGCCAGTAAAAGGGCTTCCGCTTTCGCGGCTAAGTCCGCATAACCAGCCACGATAACGTCATCGGTCAAGTTAATAATCATCTCAGTGGCGGCGTAACTAAAGCGATTATCCGGCGTTGTCGGTGTTGTAGGCGTTGAATCATCCGATCCAGAGCCACCACAAGCTGCTAAGGTACTCATAAGGGCGATGGCTATTGCCGTTTTACGTAATGTCATAGTGCTTAATGTCCTATTTGTTCCATCAAAAATGAATGTGACTAGAGCGAAAATTGATAACCCACGCCAAGGGCGAAGAAATTAGTATCCGGAATGCTCGCGACGGCTACTTGTTGTAAGCCTGCTTCCGCTTTAATCACTATCTGTGGGATAGGAAAATAGTTAATGCCGACACTGGTCCAAGTATTTTCAAAACGCTTAGTCGCAGTGCCTGTTTCGACTTCCATCAAAGGATTGGAATAATCTATGTTGGCAAAAACGGTTAACGGAAGAGAGGTGAAATGATTCAAATCGATGCCAGCTTCAACAAAGAAAGCCTGTGACTGCGATCCCAACTGTGCGAAGTTACCGGGCCTTAAGCCTGGCGTTGTTTTATTTGCTTGAGTAATGGCATCGCTGTCGCTCAAGGTACCGTAGAGATACTGACCGCGTAAGATCCAAGGACCTTCAACATAAGCCGCTGCGACGGACACTATGCTAACTGTGCCATCCACATTGATTTTATTACTCTTGTGACGATTACCACTGGTATTGCCATAGTAGTAAGCGACACCAACGGCGGAACCTTTCTTAAAGTTGCCGTAATCTAAACGTCCTGCAAATGCTAAATCGTCGCCATTAACATGCTCGAATCGTTTTTGATGACCCGACGCTGCCCAATCATAGGTTCTAAAATATTCTGAATTGAGACCACTGATAATTTGGGCCTGATAGTGGAAATCAGCCATTTCACCATATATACCGATACCGTTTTCATTCCAAACGGCGGGGATCATGGCGGCTTCGCTTCGATGACGCATCACGGTAAGATATTGATTTGGTTTGTGCAGCATACTGGTCAAGCCAATAGGAACATGGATATTACCAAATTTAATACCAAAGGCTTTAGACGGACGATAACGCAGCTCAGCCTTTTCGATCATCACCTCTCCGCCAGCTTCGACTTCTGTTTCAAATTCACCGAACTCATCAAAACCATCGTATTCTAAAGCGACGCCGGTGCCGCCATGCTCATACTCTATTTCGACTTCCATGCTCCAAGCATCGGTAAATTGATAGCCGAACTCAGTTACAACACGTTCTAAATCGAAACGATTACGGCGCTCTGGTGTGGTGTCTTGGACGTTATCAAAGTACTCATCACTGGTATAAACGGCGGTACCGTAGGATTCAAATGAAAACTTGCTAAGTTTATCGGCGGCGGTTTCAACACGATCTACCGCGACACTGGTCTTAGCTTGATAGTCTGTCTGCTGAACTTGCTGCTGTTTCTGTTGCGCAGCTAATTCTGATAACTGCTGCTTTAATTCTTGTAATTGAGCCTCTTGCCTTGCGATAGCCTGCTCTAAAATCGCAGGGTCCGTCGCTGCCTGTGCAGTACAATTAACACTACCTATGAACGCAGTGACCATGATGGCCAATGAACTCAACTTTAACTCTGCTCTCATTTCTTTCTCCGCGCTGTGTAACAGCTTCCCCGTAAATGCGCGAACAAAATAGATCAATTGAGAATGATTTGCATTAGAATTTACAATTAAATTTACAAACAAATTACATTAGTATCTGATTGTATACCGGATCTGATGGCCGTATTTTTATTCAAAGAAATCGCTATATTGATTCATAAACCACACACTCTTTAAGCGTTAAGTGATCTAGCCTATTAGCCAAAAAAGCATTAGCATTTGCACACTTATCGCCTGAGTCCATATCCATGAAATCCATTAAAACCAAAGATCCTAAAGCACTCTTGCTGTGGATGACCTTTGTAATGTCGCTCGTGTTTGCCGTTTGGCAGGCACTGCTCAATAACTTCGTGATTGAAAAAGCCCAGTTCACCGGTGCTGAAATCGGCATGTTACAAAGCCTGCGCGAGATCCCAGGTTTCTTGGCTTTCACCGCCATTTTTGTGCTTTTACTCATTCGAGAACAAGCCTTCGCCCTACTCTCGCTGGC
The DNA here is from genome assembly GCF_026802235.1 of Shewanella sp. DAU305. Lineage (NCBI taxonomy): Bacteria > Pseudomonadati > Pseudomonadota > Gammaproteobacteria > Alteromonadales > Shewanellaceae > Shewanella > Shewanella sp. DAU305. Next base: position 1,500,120 of record NZ_CP113808.1, on the reverse strand, counting down.
CTTGTTATGCATTGGCGTGGCAGTAACAGGTTTCTTTCCTCAAGTCTTCGGCCTGTATCTGACGACTGTGTTGATGTCCGCCGGGTTTCACTATTTTGAAACCATCAACCAATCACTGACGCTGCAGTGGGTCGATAAAAAAGATACTGCAGGTTTTATGGGTAAAGCGCTGGCGTGGCGCTCGGCCGCAGCCTTAGTGGGTTATGCCAGTATTTGGCTAGTGATGAGCTGGTTGAAGCTAGACTATCAACACATGTATCTGATTATTGGTGCGTTAGGTCTAGTCATGGTGCTAACCATGACTTGGTATTACCCTAAATTTGAGACTACGGAAGTACAACATAAGAAAATCATTCTGCGTAAGCGCTATTGGCTCTATTACCTGCTGACCTTTTTCTCGGGTGCGAGACGGCAAATTTTTATGGTGTTTGCGGGCTTTATGATGGTCGAAAAGTTTGGTTATAGCGTGAGTGAAATTACCGCGCTGTTCTTAATAAACTATGTCGTCAATCTGCTGTTTGCGCCTGCGATTGGGCGGTTTATTGGCCGAATTGGTGAGCGTAATGCGCTGACAGTGGAATACGTCGGACTCATCATAGTCTTCATCAGTTACGCCTTAGTCGAGCAAGCACACATGGCGGCAGCGCTGTATGTGATCGACCATTTACTGTTTGCTATGGCTATCGCGATGAAAACCTATTTTCAAAAAATCGCCGACAGCAAAGATATTGCCGCCACTATGTCGGTCAGTTTCACCATTAATCACATTGCCGCTGTGATTATTCCTGTGCTTTTGGGCTTATTATGGTTAACCGATCCCGCCTTGGTATTTTACATAGGCGCAGGCTTTGCCGTATGTTCGTTAATTCTGGCGCTCAATGTACCGCGCCATCCTGAACCGGGTAATGAAACCTTATGGTCTTGGACGAGCAAAAAAGCGAAATCCATCGCTAAAGCGATCGAATAAAGCGGCATAATTACGGGCCAAGGAATAAGCTAAGCTCAATGTTGAGTCTAGAACTGAACGCTAAAGTGATCGCCATCTAAGCTAGGCACTCAAGCGAGCTATTCAAACAAGATATTCAAGTTAAATGCTAAAGCTAGGCAAACAAGTTAGACAGATAAAGGTGAGCGCTTTGCTCTCACCTCCCCACCAATGCAGGCTCAAGGATTAACGCGATGAAGGATTCAGATATTTTAATGTTGGCAGAAGAAGGCGAGTCAACATCCGAGGCATCTGCTCGCAAAAAAGCCCTGCTACTCGGCCGTCAATTAGGCTTAGCCAGTGAGCAAGAATATCGCCCTGCGAATGCTTCCATCGCCGAACGCGCCCAACATAGAGCCCGCAAGTTATCGAGCCAGTATCAAGCCAATGTGGAAACCATTTTTGCCTTAGCCCTCAGTTATACGCCATCTGATGTGACTGGAGTCGATCTCGATCCCGATTGGAGTCATCAATTCTTTTTGATGGCGGAGCAAATCCATAACCGCAGAATGCAAGACTTGTGGGCACGGATATTATCGAGCGAGATAATTAATCCCGGCAACTTCAGTCTGCGCACCTTAGCGCTACTCAAGCAACTGACGCACAGGGAAGCACAAATCCTTGAAAAAGCCCTCGGCATGGCGGCTAAGGTCAATAGCGAACAGCGCCTAAAACTCATCAGCGGCTATCGCTTATCCGGTGGTATTGGCCAGTATTTTCGTAAAACGACCTCAGTCAATTTAGGCTTATCCCAGTTTGGCCTACCCTACTCGAGCATTCTGACCTTAGTCGATGCGGGAATACTGCACAGCAGCGAGTTCGAAACCGGCTTGCTCAACAATAAAACACCGATTCAATTTGCCCTGCAAGGCATACAAATGAAGCTCACGCCTAAGAGTGGCAATCTGCTTTTTAGCTATTATCGCTTCACGCCGATTGGTGATGAACTCGCCCAACTCGTGCAACCTAAACCAGATCAAGAATACCTCAAGGCCCTGCAACTCTTGTTCGCTAAGGATTTTAAGATCGAGTAGCGACATAATCGCTTATATTATTGACTAATAAAAATATTTGCTTGAATAAACTCCATCTGTCGCAAATACTCTATGTATAAAAAATGCTCGTTTTATTTGCTGAGTGAATAAGGATGCGAATGGCATCTCAAGGATGGAGATAATGATTAGTCAAGAACAAGATGTCTTTTTTTTAGACGAACAACCGTCACCACAACACCTCGAAAATCAAAAAACAGTCAAAATACTCACGGTCGACGATGACTCAAACTTCCAACGTTCGACCGCCTTCGCATTATCTACCCTCAAAGTATTAGATTGTAAAATTGAGCTGGCCCAAGCCTTTAGCTATGCAGAGGCCTGCCAAGTGTTAACGAAGGAAAATGATTTTGCGATCGCCTTAGTCGATGTGGTGATGGAAACCGAAGATGCAGGGCTACGGTTAGTCCGTGCTATTCGGGAAGTGCTCGGTAACGAAAAAATCCGCATTATACTGCTTACAGGTCAGCCCGGTATGGCCCCTATTTTCGATGTAATGCGAGATTACGATATCAACGACTATTGGACTAAATCCGAGTTATCGGCCGATAGACTGCAAACTATCCTGACGACTAACCTGCGCTCATATCAACAAATTAGCAGTATTGCCAATGCTAAGCGTGGTTTGCAACTGATTGCCGAGTCCAGCGGCGCGCTCTACACCTCACGCAATATCAAAGAACTCTCAGGCAAGATGCTGCGACAATTATCCCAGCTATTAAACCTGCCCCATGGTGGCATTGTGTGCGTGAAATCAATGGGGGAATTAACTGAACAGAGTATTTCCCACCAAATCATTGCCGCATCGGGCGAGTTTGAACCTTATTTTGGCTATGCTTTACAGCAGCTTGAGCAGCAACACATACGGGCACAACTTGAACTTTGCCTGAGCCGCAGGGAATCCCGTATCGAAAATGACTTTACTTGCCTCTTCTTCCCCGACGAACTCGCAGGCGCCGATTACTCCGTTTATTTAGCCACAGGCAGACCACTGGATATCACGGAAACTGAAATGATCCGTGTGTTTAGCATGAATATTTGTGGCGGCCTGCATAGCGTGTCGCTCATGAGCCAACTAGATAAGATTGCTTTTGAAGATCCGCTCGTCAAAATCCCTAATCTCAACGTGTTGCTCCGCACCTTAGAAGGCGTGCTGGCGGAAGACATTCGTGAAAAATTTAATTTATTGATCATTGATATTGATAAGTTTTCCGACTTTAATCGTGTATTTGGTTCGCCACAAGGCAACGAGATGCTCAAACACGTTGCCTCTTGTTTGCGTGAACACTTTGATGCTTGTGTGTTAGTCGCTCGCCTCAAGGATGATAAATTTGCCGTGCTCGGCCCTAAAACCTTAGTCACCGCCGACATTATTAGCCGACTGTTTATTCAACCCTATCAACAGGGAAAATCGAAGATCACGGTCAATATCAGCACAGTCACACTGCCGCTAGAATTAGCCGATGGCACTGCGGTTGATGCCATAACACAAGTCAACATGGCCCTGAAAACTGCCAAAAAGTTAGGTATTAGACAACATGTGACTTACCAACAAGCCAATGACGATAATGTGGCCTATCACTTTGAACTCTTACAATCGCTGCAACACAGTATTACCTGTAATGACATCCATATTGCACTGCAGCCGCAAGTCTTTATTAAAACAGGTGAAGTCGTCGGGGTTGAAGCGCTGGCTCGCTGGACCTTGCCAAATGGTCAAAATGTGCCGCCGTTGGATTTTATCCCCATTGCCGAAGCGACAGGTTTGATCACCCAACTCGGTGAGCAACTATTCGTGCAATCTTGCCAAGCACTCTGCGCACTCAATGAGGCGGGTTATACCAATTTGTGTATGGGAGTGAACTTATCGGCTATGCAGTTCGAGCAGGAAAACATCGTTGATATTTTAAAGCAGCACATTGCCGACGCTAACATGCCTCCAGGTCAGATAGAAGTCGAAGTCACTGAATCGATTGCGATGCAAAATTTCGAAACCATCCGCAAGCAGTTAAATGACTTACGCTCGATAGATATTAGAGTCGCGATTGACGATTTTGGTACCGGATTTTCCTCATTAGCCTATCTCAGCAAACTGACCTTCGACCGCATTAAGATTGATAAATCCTTTATCGACAATGTCACCTCTGATGATGGCGCCGCGGCGATAGTCGATAGCATTATCTTGTTAGGACAACGCTTCCACATGAATGTGATTGCCGAAGGCGTTGAGACTAAAGAGCAAGCGAAATGGCTAAGCGACCGCGGCTGCCACGATGCCCAAGGCTACTTTTATGCTAAGCCCATGCCACTACCGGAGTTATTAACTTGGCTTAAAAACTACCAAAAAACACCACTATGACAGCGCCATCGCAATTGACTCAGCCTACCTTCTGGGGCTACTGGCTCAGATTCATGCTGCCGTGGTTATTGTTGGTGCCCATACTCACCACTTTGCTTTATCAAAAGCGCCATGAAGATGCCATGGTGCCCTTATACCAAGAGGCGAATACCCTTTTAGGTGATGCCGCTAAAACCATTGCCTACCATATTGGTAATATTAAGCGCGACGCCCTATTTCTTGCTAAATATCAAACACTCCTCGATGCGGCGGCGGGAAATGAGCAAGATCTCACTCAGGTCGAACATTTCTTCGAGAGCTTTAGTGCCGCATCACAAAACTACGATCAAGTACGTTGGCTCGATAATAACGCCTTAGAAAAAGTCAGAGTCAATCTTGTCCAGAATCTCCCACACATAGTTGCTAAACCATTATTACAATTGAAGGCTAAGCGATATTACGCCATCCAGAGTTTAAGCTTAGCCCCTAATAGTTTTTACTTTTCGCCCTTAGATTTGAATGTCGAAAAGGGAGAAATAGAAAATCCAATCAAGCCCGTATTAAGAGTCACCACTCCCGTGTTTTTACCTTCGGGCGAGCGCCAAGGCTTTATTGCCCTCAATTTTCTAGCCCAATCAATGTTAGACGCCATTGCCAAAATTACAGCTAACAGCAATGTCGAGCTTTCACTGCTGAATAAAGAGGGTTACTGGCTACTCTCATCCAATCCCGAACTCACCTGGGCATTTATGTTTAATCGCCCGGAATTAACCCTAGCTAAGCTCAATCCCGATGCTTGGCAACAGATTACCCAAGATAGCGAAGGCGCCTTTATTACCCCCGAAGGGCTCTGGGATTATGAAAATGTACAAGATGCGACCAACACTTCTGACCAAGATTGGAAGCTCGTGATACGGGTTCCCAATGATCAACTCTCAAAGATTAATCAACGCAGCCTGCTGGAAGCGCTCAGTCTAGGGATTTTATTACTGTTACTCGGCGGTGGGATCTGTTGGCGCGCTGCAAAGTCCATGCGAGAACGGGATAAGTTAAATCAAGAGTTAACCGAGCAACAGCAAAAACTCACCCAATCCAATACCGCGTTAGCCGAATCGTTACAGCACTTACACGACACTCAGCAACAACTCATCGAGACGGGAAAACTCTCGTCCTTAGGCATGATGGTGGCTGGCGTCGCCCATGAACTCAATACCCCAGTCGGCGCAGCACAGGTCACGTTATCGAGCATGAAAAATGAATGCACTAAGTTGCAAACCGCCTTCGAAACGGGTCTTAAGCGATCTGATGTTGATACTTACTTTATTCACTTCCATGAAGGCGCGGAGATAGTGCAAGCCAACTTAAGCAGAGCCGCAACCTTAGTCAGTAGTTTCAAACGCTTAGCCGTCGATAGAACAAGGGAAGAGCGCCGTAGTTTTAAGCTCACGAGCCTCGTTCAGGACATGCTACATACCTCATGGCTGCGGATGAAGAAGCAATCCCATGAGCTCGAAATCGACGTTGATGCCAATATCGAACTGAACAGCTACCCTGGCGCACTCGGACAATCCCTTGAAAACCTCGTCACCAATGCGATAACTCACGCTTTTGAAGGGCGAGTTAATGGTCAAATCAAAATCTCGGCAAAGATGATAGAAGAGCAAATAGTCGAAATCACAGTCTCAGACAATGGCATAGGAATGAGCGAGGAAACAATGAAACAAATCTTCGATCCCTTCTTTACCACTCGTAGGGGAAATGGCGGAACTGGGCTGGGTTTACACTTAACCTATCAACTTGTCAGCCAACTTCTTGGCGGGAAAATTACGGTCAGCAGTACGTTAGGTAAAGGCAGCGTTTTTAGTCTAACAATCCCAGTAACAGCCCCAGAAGCCGCAGAGCTGAACCTGAATTAACCGGTTATACGCAACGGCAACAGATAGCCAATATGCTGGCCGAATATGATGCTAAAACTTGATGTCTAAACATGATGCTTGAACTATGGTGTTTGAACACGGCGCTTAAACCATGTTGCTTGAATATCAGCATTGAACATAGCGGACGCATTGCGCCCAAAACAAAACAGGAGCCCAAGGCTCCTGTTTTTTATGACCATTCAATCACTTGCTAAGGCATAACTTGGCTTGATATGGCTAGGTATAACTAGTCATAACACTAGGCGAGCGCTTTAGCCTTATCGGCATTGATAACATTGATTGCCGTTAGATAATCGATTAAGGCGCGGACTTGAGTCGCTAAATCGCCTTTGCTGGTATCTATGGTCAATTCTGCCGCTAATGGCGCTTCATAGGGTGATGAAATACCAGTGAAATTACTGATTTCACCACTGCGTGCTTTCACATATAACCCCTTAGGATCACGCTGCTCGCACACACTTAATGGCGTCGACACGTGCACTTCAATGAACTGACTGGCAGGGAAACGGGCACGAATGCTATCGCGCTCCTCACGAGTCGGGGAAATAAAGGCCGATAACACCACAAGCCCAGCATCCACCATTAATTTGGCCACTTCGCCGACACGGCGCAGGTTCTCGTCACGGTCTTCAACCGTAAACCCTAAGTCTTTACACAGGCCATGGCGCACATTATCACCATCAAGCAAATAAGTGTGGAATCCCGCCTCAAATAACGCCCGCTCTAATGCACCCGCCAGTGTCGACTTGCCCGCGCCAGACAGTCCGGTAAACCAGAGTAATACTGGATTTTGGCCTTTCTGTTCGGCTCTGGCGGCTTGATCTACAGGATGTTGATGCCACACGATATTTGTCATAAAAACTCCTCAATTCCCATGCTGTTAAACGGCTAACACAAGGGCAATAAACTCAAGCTAATCACTAAAATGGAAAGATGATCGGCACCATAAATATCACTATCAGGGAATACAGCACAGATAACGGCAATCCTAGGCGGACGAAGTCACTGAAGCGATAATTACCCGCGTTAAATACCATCAAATTGGTTTGATAGCCGTAGGGTGAAATAAAGCTCGCGCTGGCACCAAAGACCACGGCCATAATAAAGGGTCTTGCATCGACACCGTAATTAAGCGCAATCGCGTAGGCGATGGGGAAAGCTAGCGCTGCGGCAGCATTATTGGTAACTAATTCAGTCAACAACAAGGTCATAAAATACACACCGACAAAAGCGCCAAACACCCCATAACCATTGATAACCGAGAGCAATCCTTGGGCTAAACTGTCCGCAAGGCCAGTGCTCATCATCAAGTTAGCGAGCCCTAACGCACTCCCCACTATCACCACTAATTCCAATGGAAAACGGCGTTTAAGCTCAGCCAAAGTGACAGCGTCAATAACAAAATAACTCAGCAGCAGGAGCACTAAACCTTTAGCCAATGGCAATACACCGGTGACACTCAAAACGATCGTGACCGCAAAGCCGAACAATACCCAACGACCACGGCGACTGTCTAAGCGCACATTCAAATCTAAGCCGCTGATCGCCGCAAACTCTGAACTCAATTTTGCGCTATTGCTGAAACCATCGCCGGGCGTCAATAACAACACATCGCCGGGTTGCAGAATAATGTCGCCAAGCCCGCCTTTCAGCGGATGATTGCCGCGGCGAATGGCCATCACGGCCGCATCGAACTGCTCACGAAAACGCGACTCTTTCAACGAACTGCCGACTAAACGGGATGATGGCGCGAGCACAGCTTCAACTAAATTTTGTCCCTTAGCTTGATGCTTACCAAACCAATCTAAACCATCGAATTGATGTAATAACTCAACCGATTCCACCGCGCCACTGAAGCGCAGCACGTCGTCCGCTTGCAGTACTAACTGGGGCGGCACAGGGCAAATACAAATGCCACTGCGTTCTAATTCAACCAGATATAACTTTTTAAGCGCCCTGAGTTTGTTATCCACCACACTGCGACCCACTAAGGACGAGCCTTTTGCCACATGGGCTTCGAGCAAGTAAGGCAGCGCCTCTTCACCCGACTCTTCCCGTCTGTCGGGCAGAATGTTCGCTAGTAAGATCAATAACAACATACCAGCGACGACGATCACAACCGCGACCGGCGTGAACTCGAAGAAACCTAAGGCGGGTAAGCCGGCGTTTTCCACAAAGGAGTTCACAATCAAGTTGGTCGAGGTACCAATCAGGGTCAGTGTGCCACCTAAAATTGCCGCATAATTTAACGGCAATAATAACTTAGCGGGTGCGTGTGCTTGATTGCGACGCACAACCCCGATAAGCGACGCCACCACCGCAGTGTTATTGGTAAAGGACGACAGCAAGGCGGTCGATAGCCCAAGCTTTGCCATTGTCATAGGCAAAGAACTATTGCCTATGACTTGACTCAACTTCCCCAGCAGGGAGGTTTTTTCTAACGCCGTCGCGGCCAATACCAACAGAACAAGTGTGACTAAGCCAATATTTGTAAAGCTTGTTAATGCGGTATCGAGCGCAACCATGCCAAGCAAATAACACAGCAAAAATGCAAATAAAAACAATACCGCTGGATTGATACGGCCGCTAATTAAGCCAGCCACTAGACCTAACAAAATAATCGCTAACAGCCACAAGTCACTCACAAATTAAGCTCCAAGCTTAGAGATATCTATCGCTTGCCAATGTGGGTAGTGTTTACGCACTAAGGCATTAAACTCAACTTCAAAGGCACTAAATTGTGATGCTGTTTGCTTGTTAACATGCTGACCCGACACCACCATCACTGCGGCAACCGTCGCATTGCTCAGGCGATCGATTAGGATCATTCCGCCCGTATCACGCACTAATGAATACGCATCGAACACTATGTCTTCGGTCAGCTCTAAGGTCACGCGAGCAATCGCGTTTAACCCAAGCGTGTCCGTCGCGCTGCGCGCTAAAGTATTAACATCAACCACATAATCGATGCCAGTCACAGAGGCTTGCGTCTTCTTACCGGCCACTTTGATGTCGTATAACTGGCCGAGTTGCAATTGCTTTTCATCCATCCACACTATGTCGGCGCTGATCACGTTAGCGACGGCAGGTGCAGAATCCGGTCTTGCCAGTAAATCGCCACGGGAAATATCAATTTCATCTTCCAGCGTGATGGTCACAGCTTGGCCAGCAACCGCTTCTTGTATGTCACCATCGAAGGTAACAATGCGTTCAACCTTGCTGCGTTTGCCCGATGGCAAAGCGACTAACTCGTCGCCGACATTGATAATGCCAGAGGCTAAAGTGCCTGCAAAACCGCGAAAATCTAAGTTAGGACGCGACACATATTGCACAGGGAAACGCACTGGCAATGAGCTGAGTTCACGTTGAGTATCAATGGTTTCTAGCAGTTCCAGCAGAGTACCACCTTGATACCAGTCGCTTTGCGTACTGCGCTCAACCACGTTGTCACCATTAAGTGCCGATAACGGCACAAAGTGGATATCGAGGTTACCGAAATCTTTAACGAAATCGGTAAAGTCAGCACGAATGCGATTGAATACTTGCTCGTCAAACCCAAGCAAATCCATCTTGTTCACGGCAACAACGAAGTGACGAATCCCCAGTAATGACGCGATAAACGCATGGCGTTTAGTCTGAGTCTGCACGCCGTAGCGGGCATCGACTAAGATCACCGCCAAATCACAGGTCGATGCACCCGTTGCCATGTTGCGCGTGTACTGCTCATGCCCTGGCGTATCGGCGATGATGAACTTACGCTTATCACTTGAAAAGTAACGGTAAGCCACATCGATAGTGATGCCCTGCTCGCGCTCAGCTTGCAGACCATCCACCAGCAAGGCTAAGTCGATAGCTTCACCTGTGGTGCCCATCTTAGCGCTGTCGCTCTTTAGGCTCGCCAATTGATCTTCATAGATCTGGGCGCTGTCGTGTAACAGGCGGCCGATTAAGGTACTCTTGCCGTCATCCACACTGCCACAGGTTAAAAAGCGCAGTAAGCCTTTGTGCTGCTGCAGGGCTAGATATTCTTTCACACCATGGAGGGTAATTTCTGCCGCCATGAGATTGGTTTTATTGACCGCTTTGTCCATCTTATTCTCACTCTTGATCTGCTTGGCTGAAGGTCGCGCTTTACTTGCGCCACCTTCGCGAAATAGGGCTAACCTTGCCGAGATTAGAAGTAGCCTTGACGCTTCTTCTGCTCCATCGAGGCACTTTGATCTGAGTCGATCAATCGGCCCTGACGCTCGCTTGAACGGGTTAACAGCATCTCTTCAATAATCTTCTCTAGGCTGTCGGCCTCAGAATGCATGGCGGCCGTAAGTGGGTAGCAACCTAAGGTTCTAAAACGCACCACTTCTTCTTTAAACTGCTCGCCTTCGGCTAACTTCATCCGATCGTCATCGGCCATGATTAACTGACCACCGCGCTCAACCACTTGACGTTTAGCCGCAAAGTACAAAGGCACTAACTCAATGTTTTCTTGGTAGATATATTGCCAAATATCCAGCTCAGTCCAGTTAGATAACGGGAAAACGCGAATACTTTCGCCCTTGTTCACCGCGCCGTTATAGGTGCGCCACAGTTCTGGACGTTGATTTTTAGGGTCCCATCTGTGGTGACGGTCGCGGAACGAATACACACGCTCTTTGGCGCGAGATTTTTCTTCATCACGGCGAGCACCACCGAAAGCGGCATCGAAACCGTATTGGTTAAGTGCTTGCTTTAAACCTTGGGTTTTCATGATGTCAGTGTGTTTCGCACTGCCATGGTCGAAAGGGTTAATCCCCTGCGCCAACCCTTCTGGGTTGATGTGCGTCAGTAACTCGAAGCCAAATTTCTTTGCCTGCGCATCACGAAACGCGATCATCTCTTTGAATTTCCAACCCGTGTCGACATGCAGCAACGGGAATGGGATCTTGCCCGGATAAAAGGCTTTACGCGCTAAGTGCAACATAACGGAAGAATCTTTCCCGATGGAATACAACATCACAGGATTATCGAATTCGGCTGCAACTTCACGAATGATCTGGATGCTCTCGGCTTCCAGTTGTTGTAAGTGGCTTAATTCACGCCCGGCCATACTATTCTCCGTTTACCTTAAATTCGCTGCGTTACCACAGCATGGGTTAGCTTAATTTGCTCAATATCTTTAATTGCTAAATATCTGTAACTGTTTGCGGCTTAGCTTATCGACGCGGCGAGACTCTAACCGATTGAGTCTGCTCATCACTGGCATGACTCGATTCAACCGCTTCAGGGTTGAACCAATGCAAAGTGTCACTCAGTGCAACCACTTCACCTATGATCATCAAGGCTGGCATTTGTAATTCGGGATCGGCGGCAAGCTGTTCAAGCTCACCTAAACGGCCGATAAAACGACGTTGTTCTTTAGTGGTCGCCTTTGACACTATCGCGACGGGAGTGTCAGGGCTTCGGCCCGCATCGACTAAACCTTGGCGAATAATGCCGGCGTTAAGAATCCCCATATACACGACTAAGGTATTGTTAGGATTAGCATAACCTTGCCAATCCATAGGGCGGCTCTCTAACTGACAATGACCGGTGATAAAAGTGACGCCTTGGGCATGGTCTCTGTGGGTCAGGGGAATTCCCGCATAGGCCGATGTGCCGCTGGCGGCGGTAATACCAGGGACGACTTCAAACTCAACCCCAGCTTCGACTAAGGTTTGCAACTCTTCACCACCGCGACCGAAAATAAAAGGATCGCCGCCCTTAAGACGCACCACATTTTTACGGGTGTAGGCTTTAGTAACGAGTAACTGATTAATCTCGTCTTGTGCGGCGCTATGCTTACCCGCACGTTTACCTACGGCAATCTTTTCAGCGTCTTTGGGAATAAGATCGAGGATATCTTGACTGACTAAAGCGTCGTATAGCACAGCATCTGCGGTTTTAAGGATGCGCCAAGCCTTTAACGTCAATAACTCAACGTCACCAGGACCTGCACCCACCAGCCAGACTTTGCCTTTGGCCGCTTGGCCCGGTAAAGATAAAATTTCCATCAGCATCCCCAAGATCACTTTAGTCTGTAGAAATATAGCGCGTCTTATATTCCATAATAAATAGATAATTATTAGTTTTTATATCTTTTAGATATAAAAGAAATCACTGACGTCGATTTAAAGTGGAAAAATATTGAGTTTCAAAATCAAAAATGCCCCAGCACACTAATAACCAGTTGAATTTAAATAACTTAATGTAGATTCATCTGTTATATAAAACGAACACCGCTCAGCTAAGTGTGTGATTCTGGCACTATGTTATTGCCAAAAATTCTACCCAAACCAGCCCTAACAGGGCGAAACCTCACTAACAAGATAAATTGTCACCAAATGACGCAGAATTTTTACATAACCATAAATTCACTTTCTAATGGTAAGCTGGGCATAACTATCTTTGTTGAGTACGACTGACAAATACACAAATAAGCACATCAAGGAGGGCCGATGAAACGACTTTATTCAGGTATTGCAATGGCTGGGCTATTAGCTTGTACGAGTATAAATGCCGAAGAATCATTAGTAGAAGGAAGAGTCAAAGATGAACTTGCCACGGCAGAACTGCCTTTTGTGATTACACCCCATAAAGTGAATTACATTTTACCTGCGACCTATAGCCCAGATCCCAACATGGCACCGTTCGCTGAAGATGCCCTCATCAATCCCTACACTTTGGATGAGTTCGAGGCTAAGTTTCAAATCAGTTTTAAATTCCCTATTTGGTACAATGTCTTTGGTGATAATGGTCATTTATTCTTTGCCTATACCAATCAATCCTATTGGCAGGTTTATAACAAAGACACCTCATCTCCGTTTCGTGAAACCAATCACGAGCCTGAAGTCTTTATGCTGTTTAATAACGATTGGAAAATAGGCAGTGTGACCAATTCCTTTTGGGGCGTTGGTGCTGTGCATCAATCGAATGGTAAATCAGGACCGCTTTCTCGCAGCTGGAATCGACTCTATGCCACTATGATTTTTGATGCCGGTCCACTCGCCTTCTCAACCAAAGTCTGGTGGCGTATTCCTGAGGATGAAAAAACCGATCCGCATCAAGCTCGCGGTGACGATAATCCCAATATTGATGACTACATAGGAAGAGCTGAGTTTATTGGTGTCTATGGTATCGATGAACATAGATTCACCTTAACCCTTAAAACAAACCTAGAAGATATCGACAGAGGCTCAGCAGAACTGACCTGGAGTTATCCTATCGTCGGTAACTTACGCCTTTATACTCAATACTTTAATGGTTATGGCGAGAGCCTAATCGATTACAACTATCACAACCAACGTATTGGTATCGGGATTTCGCTCAACGATATTCTGTAGCAAATATAAAAGTGACAGAGTACAAAAATCAGCCATAATTTGCTGCTAATCTACAAAACCTGCTGCTAAATTGCTCAGATGGACCTGAGTTTATGGCTCAGCGGGACGATTTACATTGATCCTAATGGCATTTAAGCCGATAGTCGCACACCTTTTTGTGCCCTGAAGCAGCGCCTTAACATCATGGAGGAATATGAGTTTTAGCTACCGCAGCATAGTCATGCTACTCAGTGTCATTATTTTCGCGAGCTTACTTAAGCTCGCGTTTTTTGCTGTGCCAAAAGATAACACTGCACCTATGCTTAATGCGCAAGAGGTACGCCAAGATCTCTATGCCTTATTAGATCAAATCGAGCAACACTCGGCGTTTTATGCGTTAACGCCCGACAAAGCCAGTCCGCAACTCAAATATATGGCGAGCCTGATTGTCGAGCAGTATCAAGATATGACTCCCAATGACCGCTTTGCCGCTGAAATCACTAAGCTACTCAATAGCCTCAAAGATCCCGGTGCTCAAGTGCATGACTTCGATGATCAAAGCGGCGATCTCCCGTTAACCTTACGGCCACTCAACGACCAGTGGTTAGCCTTAGATAGCAGTAATAGTCCTATTAACAACGACTTTCCCTTTGTGACTCATATCGACGGTTTACCTATGAGTAAATGGGTGGCGGCCAGCCAAGCCTATCTACCTGAGCCTGCAAAACAGAGCCAAGAAATGCAGTTACCTTGGCTGAAAAAACTGAACCTGCTGCGTGAAGATTTAGGCCTCAGCATCAAGCCCTATGTGCTCATTACGCTGATTAATGATGATCTGCAAACCCAGCAGGTGACCCTCGCCCTGCCAAGCCACGAACCGCAGGCGCAATTAGCGGCAAGTAATCAAGAAGATAAGACACAAGATATGAGTGTTTTAGAATTCATTAATCAGTTGTCTCAATTTGAGCGCTCCGAATTCCAAGACGTTCCATATCAATTAGAGACGGTTAATAATACTACGGTCAAACTGAAGATCAGCGATCTGTACGCCTTTGAATTGGATAGAGATCTACAGCAAGAACTGCTCAAGGGCATGACACATCCCCTACTGATCATCGACTTACGTGATGCTAGTGGTTTTAGTCCAAAGTTATTGACCCTATTATCGCGATATCAAGATGCTGATTTAAATAACACTTTAGCGCCGAACGTGATGGGATTTGCACACTATCGCCGCTCACCAGAACTGAGAAATGACTATCTGCAGCCACTCAACTTTAAGCCTTTAGATGCGCTCGAATACAGTGTGCCTCGACTAAAATCCCTCACCCGCAACTTACCCTCAGTCGATGAAAATAAATTCAGCCCTTGGTATATTCGCACTAAACCTACGGTGACTCCTGAAGGGCGAAATCGCTTAGCGCTGCTCGTGAGCCCCAAATGCCGCCAAGAATGTGAGTGGATTGCCTATCGCACTAAATCTTGGTCTAGGGCGAATTTGATTGGTGAAAAAACCTCGGGCGACTTTGCTCGACAGTACCATTTTAAACTGCCAAACAGTGGGTTAGACATAAGATTCAGTAGTTCGTTAACCTATGACGCCCAGGGAAAACTCTTGTCAGGTGCTGGGACTGAGCCCGATATTTGGCTTCCCCAAAACAGTGATATTCAATGGCAAGGACTAGTGAGTTTAGTGCGTTCCACTAAGCCAAAAACTCAGCTCATTCAAACATCACAACCCACTAAGTTGGCTCAAGCTAAGCTGAATTGAATCCAAAAAAGAGCCAGCAATCTGCTGGCTCATTTCAAACATTGATTCGTTAACTGATATCAGTTAGCTAAAGAAGGGATTCTAGAATTATTTCTTTTCAGTCGCTTTAGAATTGGCAACTGAACCTATAACCAAACCTTGCTTATTCACATCAAAGCTCATTTGAACTCGCATGTTGTAATCTTTAAGCATTTTCATTTCTTCAGGGATTGGCTCGCCGCTCATTTCTAACAACGTCAGCATTGGAGTGAACATCTTGCCGTAGTCAGCAGATAAGCTGTACATGCCATTCGCAGACAGTTTCTCGCCCGCTAATTTGTTTGCCAACGCTAGACCTTTATCACCGCTATACACCACTAAATGCTGACCTTTAATCGCGAGCATAGGCTTAACACCTAACTCAGGAGGCAACATCAATATGGGTGATAAGTCAGTGGCATCGCCGTTATCGGCTAATTGCGCTTCGGCCAACATAGGCGCGAAAGGTTTCACCATATTGAACAGCATAGATGGGTTTTCGGCGCTGAGGCTGACTAACGCATCTAAGCTTTCTAACTTAGGCTCTTGATCTTGCGTGCTCATTTTAAAGTCGAGCAATGAAACGCTCATGCCTTTCACACCGTTCGCCATACCAGTGAACATGCCTAGCATAGCTGGGCTCTGTTGGCTCAACTCAGCTTGCAACTCGGCCAGTGGCTCACAGGTCAATTGCGGCTTTTGCAGATCATCCCAAATAGCCGTTAATGAAGGTGCAACTTCGTTGACATCTAAGCCTATGCCCATAGAGAAAATAGTGCTGTCGATATCCGCCAGATGTGCAGGAATAAAGCCACGCATCTTTTGCATTGCCGCAAGAATTGGTTGATTCTTAGTTTCAACCACAAATGAGGCCGCCATATGGCTTTCTTTTTCTGTCACAGAAAACGCGGTTAAACCCGCAACCGTGCGCGGCCAATTAGCCGCAATAGCGGTTAATTCGGTGCGACATTCTGGTGTTCTAATTTGAGCTAATGGATCTTCACCAACGCTTTCATTAGCAAAAAACTTTGTCAATTGCTTGGATAACATATTGCTATCGGCTGAAGTCAACGCCTTTACAATTTCCACATGGTTGATAAAGCTGATGCTGTCATCTTTAAAACCATGGGTCTTAATAATATCGTCTAATATGCCAGAAGCGGCCAATGAGTGCGGTGCCTTCTTAATACCGAATGCCATTTCTAATAACTCAGGCTCGGTAATAGAAGTGCTGAAAGTAATCGTTAAAATGCCATCTTTCTGGGCAAATAACAGTTCAGCTTTCTCATTTGAAGTCTCATCCGATAATGCATAAGCGCGATAATCAACATCACCCACTTTACGCATTTCGTGGGTCACACCACTGTCTTTTTCGGCTTTATCTAATACAGCCCAAAAAGCATCGACTTGATTAACGTCAATCTTTAATACAGGTAAAGCGCCTAACGTGTAGATATAAGGCTTAACTTCATCTGGAAAACCAAAGGTTTTCAACAGTAAGGCAGGCTCTTTAATGCCATCCATATACTGCTGATAAATGCTGACGAAGAACTTACCCATAGGGCTATCCAGCTCACCAAATTCGGCAAGCGGGTTACTTGGATATTGCTGGTAATTTCCAGAAATAGACTGTAAATACGCTTTTAACGGGAAGGGTTTTAGCTGACCCGAAAATATCGGCGTATCAGCAGGCACATAGTCGAGCAAAGGATTTGCAGAGGCACTCGAGCCAGTACCATTCTGCGTATACCAATAACCACCCGCACCAGCTGCAATAATTGCCGCGGCAATCACAATCTTTTTCATTTAAGAAACTCCATTTAATGACAATTCAATTTTATGAAATCAATACCTAAAGTAATCCCTAGGTATTTGAATATTTATCCGCTCTTACATATCCCTTACGCAGATAATGCAAAATCAGAACCTTATTACTTTTAGTTTGGTCATGAAGACGAAGTAACGACCAAGGCTAACAAGGGCTAATCGCCCAGAAAATTTGGCGATAATTTAGCATTAAAACGCCTCTGATGCTAATTACGACAGTATCAAAATCTAATCTTCACTAACCTTATTGAGGCGCTATAGTACGAAACCATCCGGTAACTGAAAATCTTGAGTGCCTCGCAAAAGGCGCAACATAAGAAACTGAATGTGGATGGTGCACGTCAAATAATGCCAAATTATTAAAAGTGGGAACCCAAGTGTCAGTAAGAACTCCTTGAGGTGTAAAAAATTGCAGTAAACCTCCCCAATCAGGATGCCACTCTGGTGTAAAACCAAAAACAAAAGCGACTTTACGTCCTTCGCTTTCCACTACATCATTATGTCTCGTTAAGAAATTTCCCTGTATATAGCGACTGGCCTGTAGTGAGGCATAGCAAATACCTTCAATACCTGTAATCGCTTGGATAAAGTTAAACATTTCAGGGCGGTTAATAAAACGATGTAGCGAAGTAAGTAACTCAGGCGATGCTTTTCCGTCAAGGCCGCCGACTAGATGACTACCATATAAAAACCCAATACCATTTGAAGCATTCTGTAATATTTTTTGCTGTAAATCCTTTTGAGTGGAGACAGGCAATTGGCGTATTTGTTGATCTGAAACTCTCATCGGCTTATTTTCAACAAACATTGCATTATCAAACATCACTTCACTCGCGAGTGTTTTGGCAATTATTGCAGCAGTATCATTCTGCCAAACTTGTTGAATGTTGATTTTTGCGTCTCTGGTATATTCTTCACGTAATAAAGCCATATCTCGCTCAAAATTAAACTCAAACATCATTTATTCCTTGAACTATTCAAACACTCTACTTTTCAAGCTACGAATCAAATATGCCATCATTACAATTTAACAACAAAATCACAATCGCATTTTCATCCCGCTTCGTGGACTTTTTTAAGCGTGACGTCACCTAACTGGCGCATTTGTTTGCGGATCCACGCGGAACGCTGCTGCACATAGGACGACGGAGGTGACACTTTATAACGCCAAGGATTAGGTAAGATGGCTGCGAGTAATGAAGCCTCATATTGGGTTAGTTTTGCCGCAGACTTTCCAAAATAATGCTTTGATGCCGCTTCGGCGCCGTAAATACCTGGGCCAAATTCGACGATATTTAAATACACTTCAAGGATGCGCGACTTATCCCAAGTCAGTTCCATCATTAAGGTAAACCAAGCTTCTAATCCCTTACGAAAGAAACTGCGGCTAGACCACATAAACAGGTTTTTCGCCGCCTGCTGACTTAAGGTACTGGCTCCGCGAACTTTAGTGCCTTTCTGATTGTATTTCAGCGCCGAGCTTATCGCGGCTAAATCGAATCCCGTATGCTCGGAAAAACGTTGATCTTCTGCGGCGATCACCGCCAATTGTAACTCAGGAGAAATGTGCGCTAAATCGCGCCACTGATGCATGACTTCCCCCATAGGTGCAGGTGGAAATAAGGCGCGCTCAATACGCCAAGTCCACATGGGTGGATTAACGAATCTGAGTAGAATAACCAATAAGATTGAGCAAATTAATGCCCATACTAATCCCTTGAATAGCCAAGACAATAAACGACGAAAGCCACGCTTACGCCTTTGAGGAGCAGGACTACTCGACTTATTGGCACTAGGACGCCTGACATGATCTCGCATCGCATATAAAGGAGCCGTCATTTACACCATCTCATCCGCGCACTCTCATCTCTCATTTATGATATCCAGTCAAGCCAATCCATTAGGCATTCTTTACAACACCCAAGGCTTATTAGAAAACCGCCTAAAGCGTTAAGGGAGTTGCGGGTCGATCATGCTACGACATTGGAGGAAACACCAAGGATATCTTACTCGAGAATCAAAGATAGGCAGAGAAATAGCCACAATAACAAATCACTATTGAAGATGGCGAGGGCTTGACTTAACTTGACCTCGGCAGCTTTGACGACAGCTGACCGAGGTAATGATGGCTGATTAACGAGGGCTAGCAAGTCAATCAAACTGCTTTATACTCGCAGCTGCGAGTCAGGTTTTCAACGCTTTCACTGCATCCAGTCGAATGATATCAATACACAGCAAACCCAGCCCATAAATACCGATATACAACCACTTAACCTCGGAAAAGACATGAATCATGTCAATTTCACAGTAAAATCCCTCAAAACCATCTACGGGAACTTCAAAATATAGTTCAGGCTTAACCAATGTGCATAACTCTGTGAGTAAAAATGTACAACATTTTTATCCTTTAAAGAGCCACCAACACTAACCCTATGAATATCAATATATCTCAGTGAAATGACGCTTAAATGACATCGATTCGCTTTATCGTCAATCCAGAGTATTAAATTCAATCAAAGATAACACTTATCACACAGAGATAAAAAATGCCCCAATGGCAATTGAGGCGTTTAATATTTTAAATCAATAAGATACTAGATATCGTAATGCAGACCACACTCACGTTTCAGCCCATTAAAGCGCGTTTCTTCCTCTGTCATGCCTAATTCAAGTGGTTTACTCGAATGGGTATCACCAACAGAAACATAGCCTTGGTCCCAAAGTGGGTGGTACGGCAAGTCAAACTCAGTCAAATATAGGTGCACATCTTTATTCGACCACTCGATAATCGGCAGTAACTTAAAGCGAGTGCCATGAATCGCCAGTATCGGCAGCGCCTCACGGGTGCTGGCTTGGCTACGTCTCAGCCCTGCAAACCAAGTACCAACGTCAAGCTCGGCTAAGGCGCGTTGCATAGGCTCAACTTTGTTTAAACGGTTGTATTGCTCTAACCCGTCTATGCCTTGCTCCCACAACTTACCAAAGCGTGCCTCTTGCCATGCGGCTGTCATCGGCGCTTGATATACTTTTACATTCAGTGATAAACGCTGTGTCAGCTCATCGATAAACTGATAGGTTTCAGGGAACAAATACCCTGTATCCGTGAGGATAACCGGAATATTCGCCTGTGCCTGGCTCACCATATGCAGCATCACTGCGGCTTGAATACCAAAACTTGACGACAGCGCATGATTACCGGGCAAATAAGTTAAGCCCCATAACACTCGCTCTTGTGCGCTCAATCCGGCTAAGAACTGATTTATGCGCTCAAGCTCTATCGTTTGCTCGGCCTTAGGCGCACTCAATAGCGCCGTTAACTCGGCCGTGCTGACCACAGTCGGCACTGTATCACTGGTTTTTTGTTGATGATCAACCATGAAAATCCTTAGCGGCATCAATCACCGCCTTCACAACGCCCACGCGGACGGTGAAGTTACCAAAGGTTTCGCCTGCATCACGCTCGACGGCGTAGCGGCCAAACAGGGCATCCAATTCGGCGAGAATTTCCGCCTCTTGGATATTTTCTCTGTGCATCTTGTTCAGACGAGTCCCTTCAAAGCTTGCGCCTAAGTACAAGTTGTAACGACCTGGTGCTTTACCCACAAGGCCAATTTCAGCGGCAAATGGACGTGCGCAACCGTTTGGACAACCTGTCATCCGCACTACAATCGCTTGCTCGCTGATGCCATGTTTTGCCTGCAGCGCATCGATATGATCGATAAACTCAGGGAAGTAACGCTCAGCTTCCGCCATTGCTAATGGACACGTCGGCAAGGCCACACAGGCAATCGAATGACCGCGGGTTTGCGTCAACACTTGGCCCAGTAGTCCGTGTTTGCGGGCTAAGCCTTCAATCGTGGCTTTATCTTCTGCCGCGACACCTGCAATGATCATGTTTTGATTCGAGGTCATGCGGAAATCGCCTTTGTGGATCTTAGCTATTTCACGCAGTCCCGTTTGCAGGGTTTGGCCCGGTAAATCTTTAATGCGGCCGCTTTCGATAAATAAGGTTAAATGCCATTTACCGTCAACACCTTCAACCCAACCATAACGATCGCCGCGATCGCCAATCACTACATCACGCTTAGGCTCAAACTTCACCCCAGCGCGCAGTTCGACTTCGGCTTTAAATTTCTCATAGCCATGGTCGACGATAGTGTATTTAAGGCGTGAGCGTTTACGGTTAACACGATTACCCCAGTCGCGTTGCACTGTCATGACAGCTTCGGCAAACTTCATCACGTCTGCAGTTTTGATAAAACCAAAGTCGTCAGCCAGACGTGGGAAGGTTTCCACTTCGCCATGGGTCGAGCCCATGCCGCCGCCCGCGGTTAAGTTAAAGCCAACCAGCTCGCCGTTTTCGGCAACGGCGATAAAGCCTAAATCATTAGTGTAAACGTCAACATCGTTATCGGGAGGAACCGCAACCGCCATTTTGAACTTACGTGGCAGATAAGTTTTGCCATATACAGGTTCAACGGTTTCATCTTCGGTTGAGAGTAACTTTTCTTCGTCTAACCAAATTTCGGCATAAGCACGCGTGTGTGGCAGCAGATGATCAGACAGTTGTTTCGCCACCGCATAGGCCTGCTCATGCAGTTTCGATTCCACCGGATTAGGATTACACATCACGTTACGATTAACGTCACCACAAGCGGCAATCGAATCCAGCGCTTCACGATCTAAGTCTTGAATAATGGTCTTCAAGTTACGCTTAGGAATACCGTGGTATTGGAAGGTTTGACGGGTCGTCAAACGAATGCTGTTTGAGCTGGTTAAGGTAGACGCAATTTTGTCTACGCCTAACCATTGCTGCGGCGAACAGATACCACCAGGCACACGAGCACGCAACATAAAGCTATATAAAGGCTCAAGTTTTTGCTCTTTACGCTCGTTACGTAAATCGCGATCATCTTGCTGATAGAAGCCGTGGAATTTGATCAACTGCTGATCGCCGTCACTGAAACTGCCGGTTACCGCAGAATCTAAGCCTTCTTTAATCGTACCGCGCAGGTAATCACTGTCGGTCTTTAGGTATTCGTTTAACGCTAACTTTTGCTCACTCATGGCAACTGCCTCTTCAAATTCGGTTCGCTAACTGCACAAGTCATCACGTGTGCAGCTTTGGCTATTCTTATGCGTTTCTTATATGCGCAACGGTTGAGATTAATACACGTCTTTTTGGTAACGTTTATCGCTGCGCAGTGTTTCAAAGTAGGCTTCGGCAGCTTCGGTATCCAAACCACCGACTTCGACTGCCACCTCTATCAAGGCTTGGTGAACATCTTTTGCCATACGTTCAGCATCACCACAAATGTACAGATGCGCGCCGTTTTGCAACCATTGCCACAGGGCTTGGCCTTGTTCTTTAATACGGTGCTGCACATAAACTTTATGGGCTTGATCGCGTGAGAACGCCACGTCGATACGGCTTAAATCACCATTTTTCAAATACTGTTGCCACTCAGTTTGATACAAGAAATCCTGCTCAAAGTGTGGATTGCCGAAGAATAACCAGCTATCACCTTGAATACCTTGGGCCACGCGCTCCTGCATAAAGGCACGGAACGGCGCAACACCTGTGCCTGGGCCAACCATAATAACTGGTGTGTCTGGATTCTCGGGTAAACGGAAATGCTTATTCGACTCAACATAAACCTTAACCTGAGTGCCTTCCTGCGCAGAGGCTAAGAAGTGTGACGCGCCGCCAAAACGGGCCGCGCCGTGACGCTCATCTTCCACTAACGCCACGGTTAAATGGACTTCGGTTTCCACTTCACTTTGGCTTGAGGCGATAGAGTAAAGTCTTGGGGTTAATGGGCGCAGTAACTCAAGCAATCTTGCCGCGCTTAACGTGACAGCGCTATTTGTTAACGGATACTGGGCGACTAAATCCGCAAATTGATGCTTAAGAATAAAATGACGAACTTGTTCTTTATTCTCAGTCAATGCTAGCAGTTCAGCGCTGCCGCTCAGTTCGGCCCACGCTTTGACTAATCCAGGATACAACTGAGTCAGCTCTTTCTTCTCAAGCAAAGCTTGCTTAAGGGTCAAGGATTCTGTGCCTAAGGTCACTAACTCATCGGCGGCCAACGACAGACCCACGAGGACTTCATCGACTAACACTTCATTATTGCTAAACCACACACCGAGGGCATCGCCCGCTTGATAGCTTAAGCCTGAATCGCCAAGGTCAATTTCAACATGGCGCACATCTCGGTCTGAACCGCGGCCGGTAATTTTTTGGCTCGCTAGCACTTCAGCGCTATAGGGGTTTTGCTTAGTAAACTCGCTTTCGCCAATCGTTTTAGCGGTACCGATAGATACCACACTGGCGGACGAGGTTTCGATAAGCGGCTTAACGGCCTCTAACACATCGGCGTGCCACTGACCAGCGGCGGCTTCATAGTCCACATCACATTCAACCAAAGGTAACAATGACTTAGCACCCAGTAGCGCTAGACGAGTACTAAAGTCTTTACCGGTTTGGCAGAAGAATTCATAGCTTGAATCCCCCAGCGCAAGCACTGAGTAATGTAGATTGTCTAACTTAGGCGCACGTTTCGATGCTAAAAACTTATGTAATTCAATCGCGTCATCCGGCGCTTCACCTTCACCATGGGTGCTGACCACCAGCAAGAGCACAGTTTCTTGTTTCAGTTGGCGAACATTGTATTCGCCCATTGAAGCCAGATTGACCGCATAACCTTGCGCCTGTGCTTTATCGGCGAGCGCTTTGGCGACACCACGGCCATTACCCGTTTGGCTGCCATAAAGAATCGTCACTGTTTGAGCGGTTTGCGCCTGCGCGGCGGGAGCTAGTTGGCCAGCATTGGCGGTGGCAGCAAGATAGCCACTCACCCAAGCCAGTTGCACAGCACTTAACTCAGAAGTGAGTTGTTTTAGCTTCTCGACTTGTCCTTGAGACAATGGCGAAGCCAGCGATGAAAGTTCTTTTAACAACATGAGACGGCCCTATGACAGTGTAATGTCCACAAGCTTATCGCGGTTTAAGAAAAGCAAAAAAGAATAAAATCGGATTTTTAATTCCATTTTGGAATATACAAAGTGCAAAATTTAAGCTACAAAAGTGTGCACTGGTTAAAAGTTTTTGATCCGACCAGTGCAGAAACGGCCTGCTTGAGAAATATGCACTTGTGCCAAGCTAAAGTATTGCCACAATGGTCATGAGCCTGTCGAACAGAAATTTCTGTTGCCCACAGAATAGTTTGTTTTTAAAACAAAAAGTGTCCATCCTAGATTGAATGCCCGAACTGACTCGAATCACCAGCCGAGTAATCGCTGGCGATGACAGATTTTGCAGTTGAGTACGATGAAGGAAGCACAGCAGGCGGAACGATTATATAAACCATCAGGGAGTAGTCATGCAGATTGGAATACCGAGAGAAAGTCTCGCCGGTGAAACTAGGGTCGCCGCGACTCCAGCCACCGTCGAGCAGCTTAAAAAACTCGGCTTTGAAGTTGTTATTGAGGCCAATGCGGGTCAACTGTCAAGTTTCGATGATGCAGCCTTTGAAGCTGCAGGCGCGAAAGTGACAACTGACGTTTGGCAAGCCGATCTGATTTTTAAGGTCAATGCGCCAAGCGACGCCGAAATAGAACAAATCAAAGACGGAGCAACTGTCGTCAGCTTTATTTGGCCCGCACAAAACCCTGAGCTGGTTGAGAAGTTATCTAAACGCAAGATCAACGTGATGGCGATGGACATGGTGCCACGCATCTCCCGTGCCCAGTCACTCGATGCCCTTTCCTCTATGGCCAACATTGGCGGTTATCGTGCCGTTGTTGAAGCCGCGCATCAATTTGGCCGTTTCTTTACCGGTCAAATTACCGCTGCCGGTAAAGTGCCTCCCGCTAAAGTGCTAGTGATTGGTGCCGGTGTGGCAGGTCTTGCTGCCATTGGTACTGCGGGTTCGCTTGGCGCCATAGTGCGCGCCTTCGATACTCGCTTAGAAGTGGCGGAGCAAATCGAATCTATGGGCGGCCAGTTCCTTAAACTTGATTTTGGTAACGAAGAAGGTGGCTCATCCGATGGTTATGCTAAAACCATGTCGGATGAATTTATTGCCGCCGAAATGGCGCTGTTTGCTGAGCAAGCCAAAGAAGTCGATATCATCATCACTACGGCGCTGATCCCTGGTCGTCCTGCGCCTAAGCTCATCACCAAAGCTATGGTCGATAGCATGAAGAGCGGCTCAGTGATCGTCGATTTAGCCGCTGCAACTGGCGGTAACTGCGAATACACGCAATCGGGCGAGCTGTTTGTCACTCCGAACGGTGTAAAAGTGATTGGTTATACCGATCTACCCGGTCGTCTGCCCGCGCAATCGTCACAGCTTTACGGCACTAACTTAGTCAACCTGATGAAGTTAATGTGCAAAGAGAAAGACGGCACTGCCAGCATCAACTTCGATGATGTGGTCATGCGCAACATGACTGTGATTAAAGAAGGT
The DNA here is from genome assembly GCF_026802235.1 of Shewanella sp. DAU305. Taxonomy (NCBI): domain Bacteria; kingdom Pseudomonadati; phylum Pseudomonadota; class Gammaproteobacteria; order Alteromonadales; family Shewanellaceae; genus Shewanella; species Shewanella sp. DAU305. The sequence goes on along the minus strand of NZ_CP113808.1, from coordinate 1,474,384 downwards.
GAAGTGACCTTCCCGCCACCACCGATTTCGGTTTCTGCGGCGCCGGCAAAACCTGCCGCGAAAATCGCGCCTAAAGACACCACCCCGAAAGCGCCATCTAAGCTCAAATACGTGCTCGCCGCCTTAGGCGTTGCTGGATTTGCAGCCGTGGCATCGGTTGCACCGCCAGAGTTCCTGTCCCATTTCACGGTATTCTTGCTGTCCTGCGTCGTCGGTTATTATGTTGTGTGGAACGTATCCCACTCACTGCATACGCCTTTGATGTCAGTCACTAACGCGATTTCGGGCATTATCGTGGTCGGCGCCCTACTGCAAATCGGTCAGGGTTCAACTTTGGTCACTGTACTGGCGTTTATCGCCGTGCTGATCGCCAGTATTAACATCTTCGGTGGCTTTACCGTCACTCAGCGCATGCTGAAGATGTTCCGTAAGGATTAAGGGGGTTTAACGTGTCTCAAGGACTGGTAACAGCAGCTTACATTATTGCCGCCATTCTCTTCATCTTCAGTCTCGCGGGACTGTCTAAGCAAGAGACGGCAAAACACGGCAATTTATTCGGTATCTTAGGTATGGCAATTGCCCTACTGGCTACCATTTTCAACCCTGATACTAACGGTATTGCGTGGATCTTAATCGCCATGGTGATTGGCGGCGCGATTGGTATCCGTTTAGCATTAAAAGTCGAAATGACTGAAATGCCTGAACTGGTTGCCATATTGCACAGCTTCGTCGGTATGGCCGCGGTATTGGTTGGCTTTAACAGCTTTATCGACTTACACCCACAGGAAGTATCGCAAGTCGTCGTAGCTGTCGGTGGCGATATTAATATGACCCTCGCCGCAGTGCACGATGCCCTCAATGAAGCGGCCAAAGCCGCCAGCAAAGAACATCTCACTGGCGCCATGCTTAACATTCACTTGGTCGAAGTTTTCCTCGGGATCTTCATCGGTGCGGTCACCTTCACAGGTTCTATCGTGGCCTTTTGTAAGTTACGCGGCGTGATTTCATCTAAACCTTTGATGCTGCCACATCGCCACAAGTTGAACCTAGTGGCTGTGCTCGTGTCTTTCGCCCTGTTGGTGTACTTCGTCCAAACTGGCGGCACTATGCCAGCACTGCTATTGATGACCTTGATTGCCTTCGCCTTTGGCTGGCATTTAGTGGCATCGATTGGCGGCGCAGATATGCCAGTGGTGGTGTCTATGCTGAACTCCTACTCAGGTTGGGCAGCAGCGGCAGCGGGCTTTATGTTGTCGAACGACCTCTTGATTGTCGTTGGCGCATTAGTGGGTTCATCGGGTGCAATTCTGTCTTACATCATGTGTAAGGCGATGAATCGTTCGTTTATTTCAGTTATCGCTGGTGGCTTTGGCACAGATGGCGTGGCCTCGACTGCCGATGAAGAAATGGGCGAATACCGTGAAACCAACGCCGAAGATGTGGCGGATATGCTTAAAAATGCCACCTCTGTCATCATCACCCCAGGTTACGGTATGGCGGTAGCACAGGCGCAATATCCTGTGGCTGAAATCACCAAAAGACTGCGTGATCTTGGTGTGAAAGTCCGCTTCGGCATTCACCCAGTTGCAGGCCGTTTACCCGGTCATATGAACGTACTGCTGGCGGAAGCGAAAGTCCCCTACGATATCGTGCTTGAAATGGACGAAATCAACGACGACTTTAACGACACTGACGTAGTACTCGTAATTGGTGCGAACGACACGGTTAACCCTGCGGCAATGGAAGATCCAGGTAGCCCAATCGCAGGCATGCCAGTGCTCGAAGTGTGGAAAGCGCAAAACGTTATCGGCTTTAAACGCTCGATGAACACAGGTTATGCCGGCGTGCAAAACCCACTGTTCTTCAAAGATAATACCCAAATGCTATTTGGGGATGCGAAGGCCAGTGTCGAAGCGATTTTAAAAGCGCTTTGAGTCTGATGTAACCTTTACAGAGTGGCAATCGTTTAGGCGAAACACACTGTTTCAATGATAAAAAGGGAGCCGCTGGCTCCCTTCTTATATCGTATCTCGCGCTAACTGCCGAATTGATAAAGCCACTCAAGCACTAAGCGTAAGAAATGCTAACGTTTAGCGCGCTATCTTAACCTCAGGTTCGTTGAGCATGGCAATCAGTGGATTAGCTTGCATCACTTTGTCTTTTAGGAAAATACCCATCAACAGACCCGCGACAAAACCACCGATATGTGCCCAGTAAGCAACGCCTTCACCAGCCATAATTAAACCAATAATATTAAAGACTAACCAGATGCTGAAGAATGCCATAGGCGAAAGCTTCTTCTGATAAATGATAAACATGAAAGTCAGACTCGCATGTCTAAACCACATTAAATACATGCCAAATAACCCAGCAATGGCACCACTTGCACCAACCATATAAATATTCGAGCCAGGATCGGCAGCAATTTGAGTTGCAGCGGCGGCAAAACCACACACCAAATACAACACAAAAAAGCGGGCGCGGCCAAGCGCATCTTCGAGGTTATCGCCAACTACATATAAAAAGTACATATTACCGGCAAGATGCATTAAATCACCGTGTAAAAACATATGGCTAAATAGAGTCCAAACATTGCTACCGTGCATTACGTCGTCAGCCCGTAGTGCAAAACGAGCAAACACGTTATCAGTCATATCCAGATCGAATCCATAGCCAACAAAAACCAAAATATTGAGCGCCAGTAACAAGTAGGTCACTACAGGCGGCTTTTTCGGCTTGAGGTTAAACTCAACTGGCATCTGGGATAAGAATTGGAATATCCAAGTCTTAGTGCTTATTTTTGCGTCCAGTTCAGCGAGCAGGTTTTTAACAAGTGGAGATTTCACCACTTTGTCGCTTTCATCCCTGTCTATCCATATGCCGCTGCAGCTATGGCAAACATCGACTTCTATTTGGTAACCATCCATCAAGTGGTAGCGCTCAAGCGACACCTCACAATGGCCACATTGGCGCTTAGCCTGACCTAAATGTGCACCGAGTGTTTCTTCAACACGCACTTTGTCATCGCCATTGTCAGCCTTCGACAACGCTTTGTTGAGTTCACCGTTATCAAACCACAATCCTCCACAGGCCTCGCAAGTATCCACTTTTTCACCGTGAAACTCATATTCACGCATTTTATGGTTATGACAACCAGGACATTTGAAACTCATAATCTTCCCTTTCTTTGAGCTTTGAGCTGACTTTTTTAAATATAACAGTTCGACTTAATCACCAAAAAAGCCAGCAGTTTACACACCACTTTTCATGCTTGTGACGCGAATCAGACCCAGCGTTTTGGCAATGGCTTCCCTAGAATTAATCGAGCGAAATATCGTTTGCTCTTAATTCAGCGGCTAAAGACTCATAGTTTGCTTTTAATGCGGGCAAAGTGGATTTGGTCAGTTCTTCTGTTAACTCAACGAGTTGGGTGGCCCCAAAACGTGGGCCGTAGAATTTACTTTCTATCTTTTCAACCACATTTGCCGATGTGAGGTAGAAACGACGTGCATCACTCAGTATTTTGCTTGGAGTTTCTAAAGTATTGGCTGAATAACGCATATTTTCCCATACAAAGGTCGCCATATTGGGATGCACTGACTTTATGTCATAGGGTGCCTCAGTCCGAATCTTCTCTGCATACGCGTTTAGCACTTCAACGTTGTCACTCAACTCATCATAGAGCGCATGACGCAGATGATAGTTGTTTTGCATATTACTTAAGTTATCGAACTTAATCGCCTGCGATAAACCTTCTTGCGCGGCTAAATACACCCCGACAACCGTCGCAATGATCATAAAGACCTGACTCACCCAAAAACTGGTTTTGATGAGCTCTGTATTATCGAGCTTGATGTTACGTTTGGGAGCCTCGGCGACATTAGAGCTGGGTGTCATGTCCATATGTTTATCCTGTCAAATCAAGAGTAAAAGGCGGTATAACGCAATAAAGGGCATATCTTACACGACTAAAGAATGAGTTTCCTCAGTAAAAATCACGATTTTTACCTATAAAAAAGGAGCCATCAGGCTCCATTTTTATATTAATTGGTCAGTTTATTATGCTGCTTTTGCCACATCGAAATTGGACAACAACATCACAGCAGTACGGCCTAATAAGTGGTTGATCGTGCGATCGCCCGCTAAACCTAACTCAGCAATCGCTTGCTGACGTGCTGTGCTCACCGCTCTAAAGAGGGTAATTTCATTGTTGGCACCACCACAAAGACTAAAGAACAGTCTCAATACTGCGCGGTAATGTTCTTCCTGCATTGCCTGCATCCACGATGTTTCTAATGCCTCTTGGCTAGAAAAATCCAGAGCCGCAACAAATAGATTGCCGATACGGCTATCTAAACGAACGAGAAAATCGCTCTTGCGTGGAAAATGGTGACTAATACCTGTGCGGCTAATACCCGTTGCTTCAGATAACGTGGTATAAGACATAGTCTCAAAGCCGATAGTCAAAATTTGTCTTAACGCTTCATCCATAATCTGATTTATGGTTTGCTCAGTTTGTACTCGCGAGCGCTTAGCCATAGTAAAGTCTCCCCTCTTTTTTTTAGGGGGAAAGCTTACCAAAGCCGCTCAGGGATTACTGCTGTTCACTCGGCTGCAACCAGCGTATTTCGCTTTTGTTCAGCTAGGGTTCAGTTTAAAACAGGCTTAAACGCCGATTCTGTTAACACCTTCATAACATTGAATTTTGTACCAACCAGTTATGCGCTTTTTCCTCACCCATGAGTAAAACGAAGGTGGGTTGTAGATAGTGTCCAAGATCGGCTTTTCGCCAAAATAGATATTCAGGAAGGGGTTGCAACACACTCGCGCCAAAAGTCCGTTGCATTAAGCTCGAATACTCGCCTAATAACCTCGGCTCTAATTGCTCAGCGTTAGGATAAAAATCCGCCAGAAAATCCCGATAATCGGCGAATCTCGCCACTTGAGCCACCTCGTAGTGACGCAACACTTGTATCAACATTGGCGAGCTCCAATGCGACAAGTATTGCGGACTTGTTAACGCGTCAAGATTGCGTCTATGGTATTGCTGCCATGCCAAGGCAAAATCACCTCGCTCCCGCGCGATACGCCAAACCAGATAGATATCGGCTAGCCATTCATGCTGATATGCGCTCAATTGAGTCGGTAACACTGTGCCTTGTAGGGCGAGGTTCTCCAAATGACCAAGCTCATGCCATAGGGTTAATTGCGGCTGTTCGAGCAAAGGTAATTGATAAGTCACGAGATCGACACTGGCTAACTGCACTTGCGGCGTCTGCAACTCATTGACTAAGACTAGGCCCGCAATCTTATTGTCATCGACGGGCATGACCATGGCACTTCTGCGGCCTAAATCGCGCTTAAATTGATCTAACGTAGCGGGCAGCTGCGCCAACACTTGCTTAGGCAATAATGCCAAGCAAGTGTCCAGCTCTGGTAAAGGGCAAATCAAAGCCTGCTTATCGGCAATGGGCGTCCAAGACAAGCTAGATGCGAATACCAGAGCAACTAAGCTCACTGATTCGCCATGATATTTTGAATAATCGCCGTGGTTGAAATACCATCCTCAAAGCCCAGTACTTGCACTTGACCACCAGCGGCAATCACTTCAGCACCGCCTGCGATATCTTCAAGCTTATAGTCGCCGCCTTTAACCAGTAGATTTGGCAGCAGTCGAGTGATAATGCGCTGCGGCGTATCCTCACTAAAAGGCACCACCCAATCGACAGAGGCTAAGCCTGCGAGCACGGCCATACGGCGATCAACCTGATTGACCGGACGACCATCACCCTTAAGGCGTTTAACCGAGGCATCATCGTTTACTGCAACAATCAAACGATCGCCTAAGGCTTTGGCTTGTTTGAGGTAACTCACGTGGCCCGCATGCAAAATATCAAAGCAACCATTGGTCATCACCACACGCTCACCGCGCAGTTTGGCCTGCTCTAGGGCATAGGCGAGTTGATCTTCACTCACCACACCAAAACCCGATTCTCCATGATGCAAAGCCAAAGCTTCAATAAGCTCAATGCGGCTCACGGTAGAAGTGCCAAGTTTACCGACCACCACGCCAGCGGCGGTGTTCGCAATTGCGCAAGCCTGCGGTAAATCGGCGCCCGCGGCTAATGAGGTTGCTAAGGCAGAAATCACAGTATCGCCAGCACCCGTCACGTCATAGACTTCACGGGCAACGGTAGGAATATGCAGCTCGGGCGCATTGGTGGTCACTAAGGTCATGCCCTTTTCTGAGCGGGTGACTAAGATGGCATCAAAATTATGTTGCTTGAGTAAGCCACGGGCTTTTTCCAGCAGATCCGCTTCTGAGGTCACAGTGCCAACAACGGCTTCAAACTCGCTCATATTCGGGGTGATCAACGACGCGCCCTGATAACGGCCAAAGTCACTGCCCTTAGGATCGACTAACACCATCACACCTTTTGCGCGGGCAAGCGCAATGAAATCTCGCGGCTGATCGATAGCGCCCTTCGCATAGTCAGACAACACCACCACATCGACGGAATCGAGTAAAGCCTCAGATTGATTGAGCAAACGCACACTATCGGCCTTGTCAAAAGCTTCTTCGAAATCGAGGCGGATCAACTGCTGGTTACGTGATAACACCCGTAACTTAGTGATGGTTGGCTTGTCTGCAATGGTTAACCATTGTGGTTCAACCCCTAAGGTTTGCACGCCAAGCGTTAAGGCATGGGCGGTATCGTCTTGACCGACGAGCCCAGCAAGTTGGACTTGACCACCTAAGGTCGCGATATTGAGCGCCACGTTGGCCGCGCCGCCGGGTCTGTCTTCGACTTGATTAATCTTCACCACAGGTACGGGAGCTTCGGGGGAGATACGTCCCGTTGGGCCAACCCAATAGCGGTCTAACATCACATCGCCGACGACTAACACTCTGGCTTTTTCAAATGCTGGCAGAGAAACCTTCATAGTGCTCTTATCTTTATGCAGAAATTAAACCGTGATTGTACCTAATTTTCAGTAAAAATTGAGTTAGAATAAGCAGTAATTTTCAAAAGTAGTGAGTATTTTTGTGGTCGAGAAAGCCGAGTTTTCATCTTCTTTATATCATCCTAAGCATTGGCCCATGTGGTTTGGCGTATTTTTAATGCGCTTAACTCAGCTTCTACCGCTCTCTTGGCAGATGAAACTGGGTAAAGGTTTAGGTCGCTTAGTGATGAAATTTGCTGGCAGTCGTACTCATACGGCGCGCCGTAACTTGAGCCTCTGTTTCCCTGAAATGTCAGAAGCACAGCGAGAAGCACTACTCACGCGTAACTTTGAAGAAACGGGCAAAGCCATTTTCGATACCATCAATGCATGGTGGTGGTCCGATGAAAAAGTGCAGCAGCACATGAGCATCACAGGCAAAGAACACGTGCAAGACACCCTCGATGCTGGCCACGGCGTTATCCTGTTTGCAGTGCATTGTTTACCGCTGGAAATGGGCGCACGTATCTTCGGCCAATTCCAACCCGGCGTGGGGGTTTATCGCCCACACAACAATCCTGTGATGGAATACCTCCAAGTTAAAGGCCGTTTACGCTCGAATAAAGGTCTCGTTTCTAAACGCGACTTGCGCCAAATGGTGCGCTGCCTACGTAATCCCGATGTGATTTGGTACACGGCCGATCAAGACTTTGGCCGATCAAGCGCGGTATTTATCCCGTTTTATGCCATGCCAGATGCGGCAACGATTACGGGGGCCACCACGTTAGCCAAACTCGGCAAAGCCAAAGTATTACCCTTTTTTGTGGAACGTACCGAAGGTGATGAGGGCTATCGGATTGAAGTGATGCCACCGCTGGATAATTTCCCCGGCGAAGATGAATTAGCCGATGCGATTCGTGGTAACAAGATTATCGAATCCATAATAGATAAAAACCGCGCCCAATATATGTGGTTGCATCGCCGCTTTAAAACCCGTCCAGATCCAACGGACAAATCCTTATATCAGTAACTCATTCCGTTTTTGAATACAAAAATGCCAGCAAGTAAGCTGGCATTTTTTATGGCGACTTTCGATTACAATTGTCGATGACAACTTTCAACTTCAACTCTATGACAGCTCTCTATGGCAAGAAGCATCTAGCGCATGGGATTACAGCGAATGCTCGGTCGGTAAACGAATACCGACGTTAGTGACTTTACCTTCATACAGCCCCGCCACCACCCAATGCAACGACTGCCATTGGAACTGATCGCCCAGCACAGGATTAGCGCCAAGCTGTGACACCACCAGATCGGCGACTGTCATATCATCGGCGAGATTATCTAAACTCAAGCCATAAATTGGTGCGAGATCTGCAAGCTTAACGTCTGTTTCAATAAAGAAATCACCGAAGAAACGTTGTACTTCTTTATTTTCTGGCGCTTGGCTAAAGAGGTTACTCAAGGCTTCTAAACTTTTCTCCTGACCCAGCACACAGAGTATATCTCCCGCTTCGAGGCGAGTACTGCCCGACGGATGCAGTAAAGTGTCATTCCTAAATACCGCCGCAATCCGTGTTCCATCAGGCATAGCTAAGCGTTTTAGCGGCTCACCAATGCACCACTTACTTTCACTCAAACGATAGACAAACACTTCCCATTCGCTGCTCGGGTAAATTTCAATTCCCGAACGCGAAACGGGCAACGGCTTTGGGGGCAGTTCCACCTTAGCTAAACGCGCCGCAGTGGTCAAAGACGCACCTTGAACCAGTAACGATACTAATACGACGAAGAAGGCTAAGTTGAAGTACAACTGAGCGCCCGGTAAGCCCGCCATCATAGGGAACACCGCCAAGATGATAGGCACTGCGCCGCGTAGTCCTACCCACGAAATAAACCAGCGGTCGCGACTGCTGAAGCTCTTAAAGGGCAATAGGCTGATCCACACAGCGACAGGACGAGCGAATAGAATCATCCCAAATGCCAGTGCAAAACCTGGGATCAGGATATCGACTAAATCTGAAGGGGTAAGCAATAACCCTAATACCAAGAACATACCGATTTGGCTGACCCAAGTCATGCCATCCAGTACGTTTAAAATCGCATGGCGACCACGGGTCGGCTTATTGCCGAGGAAAAGCCCGACTAAGTAAATCGATAAAATGCCACTGCCGCCGAGTTTGTTAGACGCAGCATAAATAATCAGACCACCGCTTAAGACTAAAATAGAGTACAGGCCGTCGGCTAATTTGCTCAAATTAACCAGCTTCCACAGCATCCAGCCGCCGCCTAAACCTAAGCAAATACCCAGACCAAATTGCTTAATAAAGCTGATAAACATAAAGCTGAAGGACATCTCAGTGTCCACATTGGCGAGAATCGCAATCAGCGTCACGGTTAAAAACACCGCCATAGGGTCGTTACTACCGGACTCGATTTCTAAGGTTGCCCCAACCCGCTCGTTGAGACTGCGCCCTTTCAATAAGGAGAATACTGCGGCGGCATCGGTCGAGCCCACAATCGCGCCCACCAGCAAACCTTGCAACCAATGCAAGTCAAACAGCCATGCGGCCATCATGCCAGTGATACTGGTTGTGATAGCGACGCCAAAGGTCGCTAGCGATAAAGCAGGCCACAGCGCCACCCTAAAACTGGCGACACGGGTACGCATTCCACCATCGAGTAAGATGATCGCTAACGCTAAGTTACTGACTAAATAAGCGGTGGAATAATCATCAAACAATATTCCGCCAGGGCCATCTTCACCGGCCAAAATACCCACGGCGAGGAAGATCAAAAGAATAGGGATACCCAAACGGGAAGACATGGGACTGAGTAAAACACTCACTGCAGTTAGCAAGGCGCCAATCAGAAAAAAACTATTGATGGAATTTGCATCCACAAACGCCTCCTTATACAGGTTGTTTAGTTAAACGATAGACAAATCACCGAGGTTAAAAATGACTCAACTTACAATTTTATGATTTTATATTAGCACAAAAATAGCGAATTATTGGAGCGTTAAATATTAAATTTCAATCATCTACATAGAAAACGCCATAAATGTAACTTTTCATTAACCTTGAGATAAAGGCTAACGTAAAACCTAAAGAACCGCAGAACATTTTCACACGACTTATAAAAATTAAAATAAATAAATATCAGACAGTTAAAAATAACAAACTAAACGTAAACTTAAATCATTCAAGCAAAATTAAGCTCATAAACCTGTATAAACTAGGGTTATCATAGTGAATTCAGTACCAGACAAAACAATGTCGACTGAAACGGCGAATATTCGAACATCACCCTCAAGCCAATTGTTTTCACTCCATTTATCCGACAATCGGCTCAGCTAGGCGGACTTTGTCAGGTTGAGCATCACCCCGTTAGAAAAGTACTTTAAAAAAGTCTCGTAAACGCTGTTTTCGCGAAACCCATCAATTCAGCCCCCCTTAATTCGCTATCAAAGAAGACACTGTGCATAACGCCAATATTTTAGACGGAGCGATCACCATAGAAGCGTTGCAACACAGCAGCTTAGATCAGGGATTTGCAGCACATAGAACAATAAAGCAGGCACAGGGTTTAATGATAAGCCGAAATACTGACAATCTCAGTCGCCGATGAAAACCGTTAAAACAAAAATTAAGCGATAAATACGCTGTACGGATCATATTTCAGTTGAAATAATGTCCAAAATAAGGAAGGATGCGAGCTTCGCGCGCCAGTGCATTTTGCTCGTCAAATTGCCGCTCTCGTTTTAACAGAGAAAGCTGCGTTAAACACGCTTTTTTATTAACAGGAATCGTAGTATCCGCTTATGAGTATGCTTCGCACCACAGCTTTATTATTGACTTTGGTTTTCCCTAGTCTGTCCGCTTTAGCAACGGAATATCCTTTACCAGCCGCCCAAAGCAGGCTAATTGGCGAGAACCAGTATTATACGGTTCCAGAGGGTAAACACACTCTCGAAGATATTGCTGCCAAATACCAGCTCGGTCTCAGTAACTTACTCGAAGCTAACCCAGGTGTAGATCCATTTCTGCCAAAGCCAGGTAGCCAACTGTTAATTCCATTACAACTGATCCTGCCTAACGCTCCCCGTGAAGGCATAGTGATCAACGTGGCTGAAATGCGTTTGTACTACTATCCAAAAGGCAAAAAGACAGTTGAAGTCCTGCCTATTGGTATTGGCCAGATTGGTAAAGACACGCCAGAAAACTGGGTAACCTCAGTACAACGTAAGCGTGCCAATCCAACTTGGACACCGACACCACGCATTCGTAAAGAATATGCTGCTAAGGGTGAAATCCTGCCAGCAGTATGGCCAGCGGGTCCAGACAACCCTATGGGACTGTATGCGCTGTATATCGGTAATTTGTATGCGATTCACGGTACTAACGCGAGTTTCGGTATCGGTTTACGTGTGAGCCAAGGTTGTGTGCGTTTACGCCATGAAGATATCGAGCATCTATTCAAGACTGTACCTGTGGGCACCCGCGTACAATTCGTGAACCAGCCGATTAAAGCAACTGAAGAGCCAGACGGTAAGCGCTACTTAGCCGTGCATCAACCTCTGTCTCGCACTGTGGCTGAGTTTGAATCCAATGAGCCAGTCGCGATTTCATTACCTAGAGATATCGCCAAGTTTATCGCTAAAGCTGACACAAATTCTTCTGTGATCAAAAAGCTGCTCGATGAACGTACCGGTGTACCGATGCGAATTAACCAATAATTCACTGGCAAATATCACCTAAAAAAATACCCGCTATTAGCGGGTATTTTTTTGTCATTTATTAGATGATTAAACACCTAATAGAATAACAAGATCAATCACATAAAGGTGCACACAGGGCTAAGAAGTGAGTCATAGCAGCACTGTTTGCCAATACGCGTTGATCGAAGTTTTGCAGCGCTGGTGTTTCGGTACAAGCACCGACACGGGCACCACTTCGCACTAAACACGCTTCAAACGACGTATCGAAGTGATTGAAGATCAAGCCATCCTTCACAGGACACGCATCAATCTCGCCATCCACAGCAATCGGGAAATAACCGCCTAAGGTATCGCGCAAATCGAGGCTAAAGCGTCCTGGCACTTGGCTTGGCTCAAAAGAATACACATAGGCTTCACGGCTCAAGACATCTTCGTGGCAAGTTAAAATACCGTCACGGCAAGCGGCAATCAGTAACTGCGCATGATCTAACAACAACTTACCTTCCACCGACGTATGTTCGTTGGCTTTAGGTTTACCATTCTCAAATACAAAACCGCGATTTGGATTTTCACCGTATTTGTTAAATCTATGGCCGCGGCTGAATCCGGTTGGATTAACGAGGGGCAATAAACTCAAGTTCACCCGTTCAAATAGGTCTGCTGAAGCTTCACTCAAAAAATGCAGCAAACCCCAAGGGCCAGCAGATTCTTCGCCATGAAATCCTGCGCTGATCAATAAAGAAGGTAAGCCTGACTTAGCGGCGGGAGACTGATACAAGCTAACCTTGTATTTACCGACTTCACCCAAATTCTTTTCAACCATGCCCAAACGGGTCATTTCCTGCTCAAGCAGCAGATAAAAATTATCAATATCAGTGCTTTCACAGTTAAAAATATCGCTTTTCCACTGAAAGGATTCGAACGGGGATCTGCTTACCATATCTTGTACTTATGCCAGAAAAAGAACTGTGCCATCATAGCAGTTCTTTTTAAAAACTGAATGCTATTCAACTGATTTCGATGAAATCCGAGCAGTCGCTAACCACATCGCAATCGGTATCGATACCTGTTGATGGGTTAATCGCCACTTGGTAACGGCATTCAGCTTCGATGAGTTATTTAACGAATTCAAAAAATATGCTCGGCAGGATGCACTTATGAAAACTCACATCGCCTTTTTTATCGCCCTTGCGACCAGTGCTTTTAGCAATACGCTGCTGGCACAATGCAACGCCGAGTATGATGCACAAGCCTTATACGCGCTCGAAGCGAACCTAAAAACCTACACACTCGAAAATGGCTTGACGGTGCGGTTACTGCCCATGGCTGATAAACAGACAGTCACAATCGCCAGCCAATTTAATTTAGGCGCCCGCAACGAAGCTGAGGGCCAAAGCGGTTATGCCCATCTGTTTGAGCACATGTTATTTAAGGGCAGCGAAAATGCCCCCGGCGATACCTATGCCCAGCAGCTCAGTGCCTTAGGTGCACGTTTTAATGCCAGCACACATTTTGACTACACCAATTACTATGTGACGCTGCCAAGCCCAGCATTAGAACTGGGGCTGTATCTCGAAGCCGACCGCTTTATCCGTCCAAGCCTTAATGCCACTACCGTTAAAAATCAGCAGGAAACCGTACTGCAGGAAATGGCGCAAACCATAGATAATCAGCCCTATGTCCGCAGCGCGATGGCGTTCTTACTCGATCAAGTGCAAGGCACGCCCTATGGTCACGGTATTATTGGTAGTCGCGAAGATATCTTGCAAGCCACACCTGAAAGTCTCACCGCCTTTCACCGTGCTTATTATCGCCCCGACGCGATGCAGCTTTCCCTTGTCGGCAAGTTAAGCCCACAAACCCTGCAATGGATTGAGCAAGATTTGGCGACTTGGCCTAAACCAGCGACGACTAAGCCTAGATTCACTGAGCTGAACATCCAGCCTAAACAAGTGCATGCTGAGTTAGTCGATGAGCGCGGACCTTGGCCTGGATTACTGCTCGCTTGGCATACCGTAGGTAAAAATCATCCCGATGCGGCAGCGATTCAACTGCTCGAAGGCTATTTATTTCAAAATACCGCCAGTGCAATCGCGAAACTCAGCCAGCATAATCCCGCGCAGATGCTCAGCTATTCCCTGCCCTTTGAGCTAGAAAATCATGGGATTGCCAATATTGTCTTAGTTCCACGCGCTCGCACTTCACTCGATGCCTTAGTGGAAAAAGTGCTGGGGCTTGTCGCACAAACGCAACAAGAGACTCTGGATGAAACCAGCCTGTGCACACTTAAACAAGTGTGGTTAAACAATCGATTACAACAACTCAGTGACACCCAAGCATTAGCCACGCAGCTTTCGGCGACCTCAGTTCAAGATAAAGACCATCCCTTTAGCGCGCAGTGGCTGCGGATCAATGCTGTCACGGCAGGCGATATCCAAAGAGTCGCAAAACAGTATTTTACTCAAAACTATGTACGGGTCGACCTACTGCCACCTTGGTATATTCGCTGGGGAAAAACGCTGCTGGAATGGCTGCCTGGTGATATGAGCGACAGCCTAGAGGATGCGGTATTATGATGAACCTAACTCCTGTAACTCATAGACGACCTAAACAACTACAAAGCTTATTGTGCTGCGTTATGGCGTTATTACTGAGCGCCTGCCAGCAAACACAAATAGTCTTTACGCCGACTGAACCGCCAAGCTTAGCCAGCTTTGAAATACCCTATCCACTAGACAATCATTTACCCGAAAGCGGTGTCATCATCCCCGCAACGGATCCAATGTTTAGCGATGAAGTGCATACCGAGTTGGATTTACCCTATCAGTTACATAGACTTGCTTCAGTGCAAAGAACTCATGATCTAAGCAGTAATAGTCTAAGCAACAGGGTCAGTTTAGCGGCGATAAGTCCGCAGGCTCCCTTCAATAATCCCGATATTTTACAGATTGCCTTGCAAGAGAAAGCCCGCGCACTGGCCATTCATCTCGCAGATCCCTGCCTTGAGACCTTCAGTATTCGCGTCAGCTTGCATAGCATAAATCTAAGCCTCACCTGCCCTGACGATGTTAATCATATCTACGGTTTGCTAGTGCAATTTTGGCAGCCAAATACCTTTGTTGATGCGACAACCGCCCCCGTCGATATTGACAATATTCGCCGTCAACTCAAGCTCAATAAGCACTTGAATGCCTTTAGTGGCGCAGAGATAGATAAACTGTGGCGCGAGAAATTGCTCGGACCTGAACATCCCTACAATAAAGTACTCAATAATGATGCACTGTTCGATTCACTTAACCTAAAGCAGCTGCAACAGATCCAGCAGCAGGCGGCATCGCAAGCACAGTGGCATCTGTTTCTACCCAATATGCAGGCTAAAAACGCCAAATTTGATCTTCAAGCCAGCATAAAACTGTGGCCTCTGTTGACGACATCCTTACCTAAATCCTTGTCTAAATCGTCACCGCAAGCAGATAAGCGAGAAACAACCACACCTAAGCAAACCCAAAAGATTTACCTTATCGATGCGCCGGGAAGTGTGCAAACTCAAGTCCGCCTAGGCTATCGCATAGACTATCGCATAGACCATCCCATAAATCATGCCATAGGTCATACCATTGATAGTGAGTTAGGCGATATGTCCGAGACGAGTCAACTCAGTTCACAGGAAGTCGCCTTAAGCTGTCGCAGTTTATCCGCGCTGATGGGACGCAGTTTTTCGGGCAGACTCTATTATGATTTGCGGGAAAAGCGCGGCCTCACCTATGGCATTTACGGTCAATGTGCCAATGCACCGCTGTCCAGTAGCATCAAGTTTTACGGCAGTACAGCCATAGAACATACGGGTGCGTTTGTGGTGGGCATACTTGATCACCTCGCGCTCGTTAAAACCCAAAGTGCCAGCCAAGGCGAAATCAATGCACTTAAAACCTATTTGATAGGTGAGGATTTACTCAGCCAAGACAACAGCATTCAGCGTGAAAACCAATATCTCCAACAAGTTGCGACAGGATTAACTCAAGTTGATGTGCAAAAGCTAAATGCCGAGTTGCAGGCGCTAACGCCAAAAAGGCTGCAACAGTTAGCCAACGGGGCGTTTAGCGGTGAGCCATTGATTATCTTGCGGGGCGATATCGATAAAATAATCCCAGACTTAACCTCTAAGCTGCCAGAGTGGCAGCTTGAAAGGATCAAGGTGGACTAACTTCTTAAAGTAGAAAAGCAAAAGCTGAACAGAAGACTAGCGCACTCTGTGGTAGCAACGTTCGGGGCGGCCGATGGAACCATAACTCTGATCCGCCGCCAGCTCATTGCATTCCAACAAAAATTCTAAATAACGCCGCGCAGTAGAACGGCTAACGCCTAGCTTTTCACCCACCATTTGCGCCGTGAGTTTATCTTGCGGCTTAGCATCAAACACTTCACGGATTTTCTGTAGGGTCAATTGATCGACCCCCTTCGGCAAACGAGCGGCAGCCTTGGTCGTCCCTGTCGGCACTTCCATAAAGGCATCGACCACGGATTGAGTCAGCTCTTCTGTGGCAGAAAGTTTGAGCTGGCGACTCTCAAATCGACTCAAAGCTTGGTCTAACCGGCTCAAGAGTACAGGTTTCACCAAAAAATCGAACACCCCCAGCAGCATGGCTTTTTCTAAAATCTGCACTTCCTTGGCCGCAGTGAGCAATACCACTTCGCTGCGGATCCCTTGGCTGCGTAATTCTGCTAGTAAATTCAAACCATTACCGTCGGGTAAATACACGTCTAACAGTAAGAGGTCCGGCGTGATGGCGCCCAATAAAGATCGCGCCGTACTGATATCGCTGGCCATGCCAATCACTTTATAACGATTAGTCGAGAACAAATATTGCGCAACCAAATGGGCGACTTCGACTTCATCCTCGACGATGATCACTGTATGCATTAAACAATACCTACTTCAGGCAGAAGTTCAGGAAACAAATACGGTGCGGTTAACTCAGCAACACACACAACTTGGTCCGCAACAATCATGACGGTATGCATTAAACGGTACCTACTTCAGGTAAAGGTTTAGTGGGAATATACACAGAAAAACGCGCGCCACCTAAATCTGAGTCGGCGAACTCTAAGCTGCCATGGCAGGCACACAGGTAGGTATTGACGATATACATGCCCACTCCATGCTGCGTCCCTTGCTTAGAGCTGTAATCTGGATCGAATATCGTGCTGTACTCGGTTTTAGAAATCCCATCGCCGCTGTCTTCCACATCAAAAATCAGGTTAGAGGCGGTTTCATCTAAAGTTACGACCACGCGGCGGGGCTTATGATTGTTCGCCCTGTGCACGGCCTCAATGGCATTATCGATAAGGTTGCCCATAATCGACACCATCCGCTCAAGCATAATGGCGTCTTGCACATCGCTAAGTTGACTATCTGGGCTGATTTGAAACTCAATATTCAGCTCTTTCGCCTTGTGGTACTTACCCAAGAGTAATCCGGCTATCGTCGGCTCATGGATTTGCGACAGTAATAAATGGATTTGAGCCTGCCAACCTTGGCTTTCTTGGCCGATAAATTCGACCGCTTTGTCGTAGGCTTTGAGTTGCAACAAGGCGCCTAGAGTATGCAGTTTATTCGAGTAATCATGGGTTTGCACTCTGAGCATTTCGGCGAACTCTTGCACTTTGGCCAGTTGTTGGCTCAAGCGCTCAATTTCATCGGCTGGGCGCATCGTCAGTAGTAAGCCATCATTTTGATCCCGTACCTGAAACGGCACCCGCGACATCACCAGCCATTGCTCATTGGCAAATAACTCGAATCCCCTGATGGTTTTGTTTTGGTTCGTCAGTAGAAAGTCGGCGTGCTGCGGCAATAAATCACTCAACATCAGAGTATTAGGTTGGCAGGTCGGAGATAAAGCTAAAATCTCCCGCGCCCTTTGGTTCAACTTGCGGATACGGCCATCGGCATCCATTGCCACCACGCCCATTCGCACTGTGTTAAGAATCGCGTCCTGCTCGACGAATAAACGGCCAATTTCAGCAGGTTGCAAGCCGAACAACATCTCCCGCACTTGCCGTCCCATCCAAAAAGCCACCAGCACGCCCATCAATAACACCCCTAGGACTGTCATGATAATTTCAGGAATACGTTTATCGATTAACGCGCCCACGGACTGGCTCAAAAAGCCCACGGAAACCAAGCCGATAATCTGGCCTTGCTCGTCAAGCACTGGCACTTTACCACGAATAGAGCGACCTAAACTGCCCTGCGCCTCGGAGATATAAGACTCCCCTTCTAATGCCGCTTGGCTATCACCGCCCTCCATCTTCTTGCCAATTTTATCTGAATCTGGGTGCACGATACGGTATTTATGAGTATCGCCCACCACGATAAAATCGGCCTTAGACGCTAGACGTATTCCTTCTATCGCGGCCAGTAATTGGGGACTCGAATGCCCCGTTTTCAAAGCGGTAATCACATCGGTCCGTGTCGCGACCGCATGGGCCAGCCCTAATGCCTTAGCTCCCGATTGCTCAGTAATACTGCGACTCAAAATTTGATAGCTGATGCCGCCAAATAAGGCGCACAGCAACAAACTCAGGCAAGTCACCCCACTGATTAACCACGTTTCTAAGCGCTTAGGGCGTCTCATTAGCGTACCTTTACATTAAGAGGCTTTCGCCAATTTATCACTACGATGACTACGAATAAAACCGATCAATGGCACAGCCAGCATCGCAATTGCCACAATCAAGATAGTCAGTGTCAGCGGGCGTTCCCACAGGAAGCTCAAAGAACCATCGGAGGCGATCATAGCACGGCGGAAGTTACGCTCAATCATATCCCCAAGGATGAAGCCCAGTAGCAGCGGCGCCATTGGGAATGCCAGCAAACGTAGCACCACAGCGACAATCGCAAAACCTATCATCAAGAACAGATCGAAGGTATTAAATGAGACTAAATACACCCCAATCAAACTGAAGAACAGGATCATCACAGTCAGAATCGACTTAGGCAAAGCCAGCACTTTGGCAAAATAAGGGATCAGCGGTAAATTCAGCACCAGCAGAATAATATTGCCAAAATACATAGAGATAATCACAGACCAAAACACGTCTGGACGCTCTTGCATCAACATAGGGCCAGGTTGAATACCATAAGCGATCAATGCACCGAGCATGATGGCCGTGGTACCCGACCCCGGAATACCTAAGGTCAATAACGGGACAAATGAGCCAGTACAGGCCGCATTGTTAGCCGACTCAGGCGCCGCAACACCGCGAATCGAGCCCTTACCAAACTCATCGCGTTTCGCGCCGCGGGATAAATTACGCTCAGTGCCGTAGGCCATAAAGCTGGCAATCGTTGCGCCTGCGCCCGGTAATACCCCAATCAAAAAACCGAAAATCGACGAGCGACCAATCACAGGCGCTATCTCTTTCACTTCCTCTTTGGTTAAGCGAGTGCTGCCAATCGGCTGCGCCGAAAAGTTGATGTTTTCGGTCGACTTAGGCGGCTTAATCACATTCATTAAGGCTTCCGAGAGGGCAAAAGTCGCCATGGCGATTAACAGAAAACTGATGCCATCGAGTAAATCAGGCTGACCGAAGGTGAAGCGTTCCATCCCCGAGAAAGGATCGATCCCCACAGACGAGAGTAACAAACCTAAGTGAGTCATCATCATGGCCTTGAGGAAGTCGCCACGATTCGAAAACGCCGCAATGGCCGTCAAACCGAGGAACATCAAGACCACATAATCGCCCGATTGAAAGCTCAGTGATACTTGCGCTAATAATGGCGCCGCGACCATCAACATAATGGCGCCGATAGTGCCGCCGGTAAACGAAGCATAGGCCGCAATCGCTAATGCCTTACCTGCCATGCCTTTTTGCGCCATCGGATAACCATCGAATGACGTCGCAACCGTTCCTGCCACGCCCGGGGCGTTGATCAGAATTGATGAAGTCGACCCACCAAAAATAGCGCCGTAGTACACGCCCGCCATTAAGATCATGCCTGAGCTGGGGCCAATGCTGTAAGTCACAGGGATCATCAAGGCGATCGCTGTGATCGGCCCTAATCCCGGCAGCATACCGATCACTGTGCCGACCAAGCAGCCTAAGACCACATACATGAGGTTTTGCAATTCAAACGCGGTCGATAGACCAATAAACATTGCATCGAACATAGTTAACTCCAAAGAGAACCTGAGGCCAAGTAAATACCTAAGACTTGCGTCATCAACACCCAGAACACCAACACCACGGGCACAGAGGCGAGCAGCAAAATCTTAAAGCGGCGCTCTCCCATCAACCAAAATCCAGCGACCAAAAACAATAAGGTAGCGACAACAAACCCCAACGGTTCGAGTCCGGCGGCATACAAGACCATCAGCACAATCAGCGCCGCGGTTTGTTGTAAGGCGGCTTTTGTCAGCAGCGCCCCCCGCTGTTGAACCGTGTTTCCTTTCAGCAAGACGGCAACCAGAGAGAACAGACTAAACATCAGCCCCATGGCAGCATAAATCTTCGGCATAGTGGAAGACGTCACGACTTCAAATTCTTCAAACGGCAATAAGGGAATTTGCCATGCCAGCACGCCATATCCGGTAAACACGGCGACAAATAGCAAGGAACCAATCAGATCACGATTCAACATCTGTCACTCCTTACTTAATAAAGCCCAGTTGCAACATAGTGGCTTTAAGCTGTTGCTCCTGTGCTTCCAATGACTTAATGAATTCGGCTTGGGGTTCAAACAAATTGATCCAACCATTACGGGCACGCACTTGTTCCCATTCTGGCGTCTTAATCAGCGCCGCAAACTTGGCCACATACTCATCAACTTTGGCTTTAGGCGTATCGGGTGCCGCAAAAAAGCCGCGCCAGTTAGTAAACGTCATGTCATAACCGAGGGATTTAATCGTCGGAACCTCTGGATGCTCGGCAACGATTTCAGGTGCCGTCATAGCAAGGATCCGCCCTTGACCACTGCCTGCAATTTCTAACGCTTCACTGAATCCCGTCGACAATAAATCGACTTCGCCCGAAAGTAAGCCAGCCTTAGCTTGACCACCCGCATCGTAGGGAACATAACGTAAACGACCGCCATCTAAGCCCGCCGCCGCAATCGCTTGCGCCGCAACTAAGTGATCCATACTGCCGCGCGCCGAGCCGCCAGCGATATTGAATCTTTGTGGATCCGCCTTAAAGGCCGCCAACACATCGTCCCAGGTTTTCAACGGTGAATCGTTACGCACCACAAAGGCACCGTAATCGGCGACTATGCCAGCAACCGGCGTTAAATCACGATAACTAAACGGGATTTGCCCAGAAAGTGCACGGAGCACAATCGGAGTCGAGTTAACCAGTAAAATATCACCCTGTTTGTTTTTCGATTTGATCATAGAGGCAATCGCACGACCGCCACCGCCGCCCGAGAGGTTCTCAAAAGAGGCATTACCATCAATTTTCGACTTCACTAAGGCTTCACCGACGCCGCGCGCCGTAGTATCCCAACCACCGCCTGGACCGCCAGGAATGATAAAGTGGATATCAGCACTCGCCATGCCAGAGACACTCAGTAACAGCGCACTCATGACTAAAGATTTCATTTTCAACATGATTCATTACTCCTAAAACACGTATTGCAAACGGGCAGCAAAGGCATCACCCACATCTTCATTGCCGACTAAGGCAATCGTGCCAGCGCCATCGACGGAAGAATGGATGTAGTTAGCCATCACTTTGATTTTTGGATTGAAGTAGTAAGACACGCCTAAGGTATAGGTCTGAGCTTTAGTACCTTGGAAGTCGGAGCTCGCATCCACGCTAGAAAAACGTGCCGCCAATTCCCATGCATCGGTTACGCCCTTAGGCTGAGAAAACACCGCGCTGCCCTTGGAATAGCTGCGCTGTTCGCCCGTTAAGAAATAACTCGCCTGCAGGTAATACGCCTGATAACGCTCACCATCGAGCACTGACTGAGGATCTTGGGTGTTTAAACTGCGCTGGGCGTATTCGCCCTGCAACAACAAAGCATTATGTTGAAATGCCAGCTCTAAACCCGCTTGGTTTAGATTATCAATCGCTGCGGTTTCACCACCGGCGACATAGTTAATCAGGCGAGTATTAGTCTCGCGCAGTTCGCCGCGGGCAAAGCTGGCAGACAAGTCATCGCCGCCCATTTGACGTGCTGAGTACCACAAGCCCGCATGTAACACTTGGCCCGGTTCTTTGGCCTGTGACCAAGTCACTCGCGAGCTAAGGGCATAATTCAAATCATCGGTTTCATCTTTGCCATCGCTTCCAAAGGCATCGTTTTTATAAACACCCAAGGCGTAACGTAAACCTGTGCTTGGGAAATATTGATAGGCAGAAACACCCCAGCGGAAGTACGGCGACATAGTATCGGCGAGGCTAGAACGTTCGATCAGTGCAATGTGATTACTGCTGGTGAGCGCATCGAGGCTGATATCCTCACGCAACTTACCAAATTGCAGTTTAGGGCCATTCTCAAAACCCGAATAACGCATCCGAGCCATGACGATTTCAGCGGTATTTTCAGCAAATTCAAGCAACAGCTTGTAATCCCAATCCTGTAATTCGCCTTCAACAAAGGTTCGGACTCGGCGGGGGAAAATATCCTGCGCGCTACTGCCGTTATGTTCGGCGTTATAGGCACCATTGAAGAGGTTGTAATCGAGTTGAATGCGACCACCTATCTCAAAAGCTGGCGCGCTAGGCTTAGATGGAGTCACAGTGGCATTCGCTGCCTGCTGTTGTTTTAGCTGGTTAACTTCTTGAGTCAATTGGGTGAGTTGTGCTTGAAGCTCTTGTGGCGTTAAGTCTTGCGCATTCGCAAAACCAGTAAAAGCCACAGCGGTTGCCGCGGCAAGTAAGGTCAATCTAGGCATCAATGCCTCCTGTATTGCAGTCTGCCATTCCCTGTGGGAATGCCTGTGTTATTAGAATTGTGTCAGGTCTGTGACGGACTACTTCCTCGCCCAGAGGAGGAAATGTATCGTTAACATTTCGTTAAAGATATTTAACGCACTTAATCTTCATTAAGGGACTTAAGGTGACTAAAAATCATAAAGTTCATGAACAAAATGAACTTAACTCAATGGAAACGGCTTGAAGTGCACAAAACGGGTAAGAATGAGAGATAACTCAATGAAAATATAACAGGAATATTAGCGGACGCTGAATGTTAACAAATGAGTGAAATAGCAGAAAAATAGGACGAATTTACCCTTAGAACGTTAAATTAAGCATAGAAGCCATCCATAAAAGCAAAGCGCCGTTAAGCGCTTCTGAGGGAACTAGCAGCAATACTTGAAGAGATATTGAGTAGGATTGAGCAGGATATTGGGCGATAAGCATTAGCAACGATGAGCAAATAAGAATGGTCGAACAAAAAACACCAAATGCTCGACCCAACGATGCGAGTACCTATTTATTCGAGCTAATTGATTCAAGCTAATAAATTCAAGCTTATTGATTCGAGCTTATCGCTTAGCAATCAGAGCTTATTGCCTGCATTCTCGCTGGCGGGCGCGGTGCCATTATCACCCTGCGCCATCTGTGCATGGCCTTGTTCCATCTGCTGTAAATCTTCCATCGCCGAATCCTGCGATAAAGCCAGCGGATCGGGATCTGCGGATAACGCCGCCGTATTGTCGGCATTCGCGGTATCTGGCGCAGTCGTTTGTTCAGTCAGTAATGGATTGGCAGCCTTTTCAGCATCTAGCCCCTGTGCCACGGGAGACACCTCAGTATTGAGCGGACTATCACTCACATTCGGTAACCACTCACGCAATTGCTCGGGTCCAAAACTAAAGCCCAAGGCGATGACAACAGTTGCCGCAGCAACATACAACCAAGGGCGAATCGCCCGATTATCGCCTCTTAATGAACCGCTCTCACTGGCATATAGGTGCGCATCCGAGCGTTGAGCCGCTGGCGCGATCGCTTTTAGCATGTCAGGCAAGGCATCAAGCTCAGGGCCTTTAATCCGCTGACCAATAAACTGGCCACCTTCGTAAATCTCCATCTGATGGCTAGCAACTTCACCGTCAACCACACCAGAACTGGTAATAATCAACTTATTACAACAGACTCGACCACTAAATACGCCGCACACCCGCAACTCATCACAGCTGACTTCACCGGAGATCTCGCCGCCAAGTTCGATCTTAATTTGTCCCGCTGAACCAATCTTGCCCTGCAATTTACCCGCAATTAATGCCGTGCTCTCTAACTGGATGTCACCCTCAATCGAGGTTTGTGCACTGATAAAAGTAATGCCATTGCCTTTGCTAGCCATAGGATTCATTCCATATCATTATTTTTGTGACAAAGATGTTAAGGTAAAAATCCCCGAGAATAAAGCACTGGTTTCGTTTAGTATTTGACCTAAGCCTCAGAGCGAGATTTAAGTCACGCCAGCGACTATGTTACCCTGAGCATCTTGCAATATGGCTCCCGAGTACCTAAGTATGAGTAGCATGATGCCTCAAAAGGCGAGCGCTGATATCGCACTTAATCAAAGCTAAAGCACACACTGACTGCAGTAAACACCTTAAACAACCGCCAACGAGACCCCGACATGGCTCATTCAAACTTCGCTAGCTCGCAATCGATAACGCCAATGATGACGCCACTGGAAGTGTATCGCGCCAAAGTGAGCGAAAATCTAGTTGACGATCCGGCGCAACAACAGGCGGTGTTGGCGCTCGATATGTTATTTAAACACTTGATGCCACAACCCTATTCAGCACGCCACTCCCATTCACAATCCATCAAAGGCTTGTATCTGTGGGGCGATGTAGGTCGGGGTAAAACCTTTCTGATGGATTTGTTTTTCGATTGTTTGCCAAGTGAAGGCAAATTAAGACTGCATTTCCACCGTTTTATGGCGCGGATACACAATGCACTGCGTGAGCATTCGGGTAAACGCGATCCGTTAACCCTGATTGCTAAAAATCTCGCGAAAGAGTGCAAGGTGCTGTGTTTCGATGAGTTTTTTGTCTCAGACATTGGCGATGCCATGATACTTGCAGGGCTATTTGAGTGCCTATTCGAACAAGGTGTGGTGCTGGTCGCAACCTCTAATATTCCTATTGAGCGCTTATATGAGAACGGCTTAGCCAGACACAGATTTTTACCTTGTATCCAATTGCTGCAAACGCACACACAAATGCTACATCTCGATGGCAACCAAGACCACAGGATGCACGCCATCAATGCCGCATTAAACAACGGGATTGGCATTGATAGCGCTGAAATGAGTGCCTCGATTTCCCGCAATATCGGCATTACCGGAACACTCGATTTTGAGCAGATTTTTGACAAGCTAGTGAATGGGTTAACGCCAAATACACTCAGTATGAGCGCTGTTGGCATTAGCGGTTCTCACATTAGTGATAGCAAAATGAGCAATGCTAGCCTCACCATCTGTAACCGTGAAATCCCAGTGATCCGCGCAGCTTTAGAGCTCACAGACAACGCTGTTGCTTGGTTCGACTTTTATGCCCTGTGTGACGGCCCGAGATCCCAACTCGATTACATCGAAATCGCCAGTCGATTTAAGATCTTAATGGTGAGCGGTGTTCCCAAATTAGGCGGCGAAGTGAAAGGCTGGATCCGTGCCCGCGGCACGGAGGACGGCACAGGAGAAAACCAAGCCGCAGCTACGGGCGAGCGCAAACTCTCCTACGCCGCCAACGACGACCCTGCGCGACGTTTTATCAGCTTAATTGATGAGTTGTACGATCAAAATGTCAGCCTTTATCTCAGCTGCGACGTGCCACTGAGTGAACTCTACCAAGGTGGCGCACTTAGTTTTGAATTCCGCCGTACCTACAGCCGATTAATAGAAATGAGCCGACATGAATTAGCGTAAAAAAATTGATTATTTATCGCTTTGCAGAGACAACAAAAAGAGACAAGAAATAAGTACCAAAATTTTGTTCGAACTATTATTGGACAATCATTAGCAAAAAAATAAAAACGTCCAAAGGAACAGTGGATTACGAAGTAACTTATACAATCAGAATAGTAAAAGCTTGAATAACACCTTTAAAAAACTGGCATGACACATGAGTCTAAAGACCTAGATTGCCAATCTAAAACCTTATCAAATCAGCACAAAACTTCACTTTAACCATTTAGAATCAAAACACTAATCACAGCTCACTCCTTTATTTAGACTACTAACCTTAATAAAACCAGAGGCATTACTCCACTCAATTCAGCAATACGGTTTGCTAACCTAGATATTTAAGGTACGGTATAACTTAGTTTCAATTATGCTAATTTACGCCCTATAGGTTTTAATCAATTAAATTTACACTCTACGACAAGAAATTTTAAAAATATAATCTATAGTGTATTAAACCAAAGACTCATAGTTCCGACTCTGCGCAATAACGCTTAGTTTTAAAGTTAGGAAGCATAAGTTCGACTTTATTTACTCGAACTTTATGGCTCGACAGCAGTAGTTCGAAAGCATTAGTTTAAAAGCAGTAAGAACGACCTTAGACGGAACTAATTTAAATACAGGGACGATTCGCTTATGTGGTTACGACAAATTAAGATTGGCTCACGACTCATTACTGCGTTTGGCTTACTCGGTCTAGTATTGTTACTTCAGGGACTTATGTCTCTGCAAACTATGTCATCCATGCGAGTCTCCTCAGAAGAAATTGAAAAAAATACCCTGCCGACACTCGTAACGCTATCGAGCATCAATCTTAACGTGATGCGCGCTAGGGTATTTACATTTCGTCTATTACTCGCCGATTCGGCGGCTGAGCGCGATAAAGGGCTCGAAACCTTAAGGCAAATTCGCGAGAATATTAAAGCGGATCAAAAGGCCTACGAGCCTTTAATTAGTTTGCCTAGTGAGCAAGCCCTCTATCAGGATTTTAGTCATAATTTAGAGCTATATTTACAGAATCAAGATCAAATGATCAGTAAGCTGCAGTCCAATGACACGACTGAAGCTAAACGGATAATGGATGAAGTAATGACGTTACAAGCTGATAAAATAACTAAAACGCTTATCAGCATTGGCGACTTAAATACCGAATATGCAGGCAAACAGGGCGAGATCACCGCACAAGCCTACGAGGAAAGTAAGCTACTCAACAGCGTAGTGATAATAGCCTCCTTGATTGCCGCATTTGTCGTAGCCACACTGTTAACCCGCAGTATTGTGCAGCCGATGAAAGAAGCGGTAGATATTTCAGTGACGGTCGCAAGCGGTGATTTAACGCAGAAAATCCGTACAGATGGCAATGATGAAACCAGTCAGCTGATGCAGTCATTAGCAGGGATGCAGCAAAACCTGCGCGATACCTTATCCCATATAGCAAACTCCTCTAACCAGCTCGCCTCCGCCGCCGAAGAGCTCAATTCTGTGACTGAAGATGCTTCCCGCGGTATACAGCAACAAAATGATGAAATACAACAGGCTGCAACCGCAATTACCGAGATGAGTTCGGCGGTGGATGAAGTCGCTAATACCGCAGTCCTCGCTTCAGAGGCCTCAGAAGAAACCGCCCGCAATACTGAATTAGGTAAAAAACAGGTAGATCAAACCGTCGCTGCCATTATCGACATGAATCAGGATGTGACGCAAAGTTCGCAAATTGTCCAAACCTTAGCCATGCAAGCTGTCGATATTGGTAAAGTTTTAGATGTGATCCGCGCAATTGCAGAACAAACGAATTTACTGGCTCTCAACGCAGCCATTGAAGCGGCGCGAGCGGGCGATACTGGCCGTGGTTTTGCGGTGGTTGCCGATGAAGTGCGCGCGCTAGCCCATCGCACTCAGTCTTCGACCCGCGAAATTGAAGACATGATCAACAAGATCCAGCACGGCACCGAAACCGCTGTGCTATCGATGCAGCACAGTGGTCAAAAAGCGGAGCAAGCACTCGCTGTCGCAAGGCTCGCTGGGGATGCATTAAACACGATTAACACTCAAATCAGTACGATGAATAACAGCAATATGGTCATCGCAAGCGCCGCAGAAGAACAAGCCAAAGTCGCCCGTGAAGTCGATAAAAACATTGTGAACATTAGCGATCTCGCCAGCCAAAGCGCCGCGGGTGCCCAGCAAACCAGTGCATCGGCGCATGAACTATCAAGGTTAGCAGTTGAACTGAACAACCTACTGACGCGCTTTAAGGTATAAAGTCACCAGGTAAAGTCGTCTCGATTTAAGGCCAAAAGCCTCGCTTTTCGATTTGAGGTCAAATCTCGTTTTACAATGGGACCAGAGGGTAACGCACAAGATGTGCTAAAAGACGTTACCCTCAATGTATCAACACATATCTAACTTAATAAAATCATTCAGTATCAAAAACATGAACTCAGCTAAGACCGAGTTTGCTGCGCCTGATTAAAGTGCATAGCCAGTTCACTGATATCGGCGGCAACCCATTCTGGCTCGATACACTCGGCCAAATGCTCCGCCATAAAGTCCACCAGCTGCATGGCAGCATAGGGCAAGCGTCGATCTTTGCGGCCAACCAGATACCAGTTACTTTCGAGCGGAAAACCCGTTACCGGCAAAATAGCCGGTTTTTCGCGCCCTTCTTGCAGCGTGTGCGCCGAAATCACTGACAAGCCTAAGCCCGACGCGACGCTTAAGCGTATCGCCTCATTGCTCTCAATTTGCATAGTGTCACTAAGCGTGATGCCTTGACCGCTGCACCAAGACTCAAACATCAAGCGGGTGGCAGAACCTGGCTCGCGCACGATAAAACGCTCATTTTTGAGATCGTTAAAATTCACTTGCTCACGGCCCACCGCCCAATGATTTTTTGGCGCAATCAATTGCAGCGGATTTTTAATGATCCGCGCAGATAAGACGTTATCGCCACTAGGAGGATGACTAAACAGATATAAATCATCTTCTTGGCGCTCAAATCGACCTAATACATGGGCACGGTTACCTATGTTTAAGGTCACTTTAACCTGCGGAAACTGCCGATAAAAAGCCCCTAAAATCCGTGGTAACACGTATTTGGCGGTAGTGACGATACCGATATTAATGTGACCAACGCTGCCACCTTTAGCCTGCTGCATAAAGGCATCGAAATCCTCAAAACGACTCAAGGTATCGCAGGCTGCGCGGTAGAGTTCATTGCCAATCAAGGTCAGTAACATGCGGCCATCACGACTCTCGAGTAACGGCTCACCCAATACATCTGCCAGCTTTTTAAGCTGTAATGACACTGTGGGTTGGGTTAAATGTAAGGCCCTCGCCGCTGCGGAAATATTACCTAACCGCACCACTTGTACATACACCTGCAGCAAACGGAAACTCAAGTGCCGCAATTTAAGCTGAGTCGATGACGAACGCTTATCCATAGACAATTATCTATACCTAAGTGGTAAACAATTTATTTTTCAATATAACCAATTAGGTCCAAAATCACCAGCCATCAGGATCACCCGACATTTAAGCCTGTTTTACACGGCTTAAAAATCAAACTTAATGAGATACTTATGCCCGATATTGTCATTGCCTTTTTTGCCTTAGGCTTGTTAGCTGGCCTAGTAAAGTCAGATCTTAAAGTCCCCCCCGCGATCTACGAAACCCTATCTATACTGTTAATGCTCACTTTGGGCTTAAAGGGCGGAATGGCGCTCCACGGTCACACCCAAAACTTAGTGATCACTGAGCTGTTAGCGGTTGTTGCTTTAGGCTTTATTATCCCCTTGGCCCTATACCCAGTGTTAACTCGGCTGGTTCGCATTGGTCACACAGATGCTATTAGCATTGCCGCACATTACGGCTCCGTTAGCGCGGGAACCTTTGCGGTGGTGATGGCTATGGTGGAAAAATCTGGGCTGATCTTAAGGCCCGAAACCACCCTGTATCTTGTGCTGCTGGAACTGCCGGCGATCGTCGTGATGCTCTGGCTACACAGGTACTTAAGCGCCAAAAAAGCAATTGAAACATCACCCAAGAATGAAACTCAATCGAGCGTATTGCACGAAGCGTTAACTAGCCGCGGCGTTGTCTTACTCGTGGGTGGCGTAGTGATAGGTTGGCTTTACGGCCCAACGGGGCTTGCGCCGCTCACACCAGTGCTACTAGGCGGATTCAAAACTTTACTGGCATTATTTTTACTGGAAATGGGCTTAGTGACGGCCAAAGTGTGTTTGCCGCTACCACTAAAACAATGGCGCTTATTGGTGTTCGCCGCCGTAACGCCCTTTGTATTGGCTTGGTGCGGTATCGCCGTAGGATTATGGTTGGACTTACCTTCTGGCAGCATTTTAGTGCTAGCAGCATTAAGTGCCAGTGCATCTTATATTGCAGCGCCTGCGGCCATTCGAGCCGCAATACCCGAAGCCAATATTGGACTGGCTATGCTGGCCTCACTCGGCATTACGTTTCCGGTTAACGTGTTAATTGGCTTACCTTTATATCAACACTGGGTCATGCTCATTACGGCTTAATGGCGTAGCTTAGTACTTCTTAGCCGAATAAAGTGTCCCGTCCTAAGATAGGTTGACAGTTTCTAGGCCAGCTCCAGTAGCTGGCCTTTTCTATTATGCACCTGATTGGGTGTTTCCATATCCAAACTCAGATGCGGTCTCATTTCGTTGTATATCGCTATCGATTCTCTAACAAGTCTCTTCAACTCTTCCAGCGTTTTACACCGGTAGAGTAAAAACTCCTGCTTCAGGATCCCGTTTACTCGTTCTGCTAACGCATTTTGATAGCAATCATAACCGTCTGTCATCGACGGCTGAATATGGTTGGCCTGCAGTTCATCTTGATAAACAGCTGAGCAGTATTGCGAACCTCGGTCTGAGTGATGGACCGCATTAGCGCTATAGCGCTTATCTTTGACCGCCATTTTCAGTGCTTTCACTACGCTTTCTGCTTTCATGTCCGTACTCAAGTGATGACCGACTATCTTACGTGACGCGGCATCGGTCACTAGTGACAAATAGTGCACGCCTTGGTCTGATTCGAGATAGGTGATATCGCTGACCAGTACATGCTCGGCATCGTGTAGTCCCTCTTCCTTCAGCAGGTTGGGATGCTTCTTCATCCAATGCTTGCTGAATGTCGTTTTTGTGAAGCTTCTCTTGGGCTTAACTAGCAAGCCTTCACTTCTCAAGTAGGTAAAGAACCCGTCTCGCCCGAGTTTGATATCATGTTCAACCAGCTTAGGCTGTATCAAAGTATAGAGCTTACGCGTCCCCAATCGTGGCATATAGTTACGCCAATATTGGACCCAGTCTTTGATGACCGATAGCTCAGTGCTTCGGCTCGCCATTCGGGCGACAGCCTGATAAATACCTTGCCGTGAAATACCGACAGCGCGACATGCAACGGCGAGGTTTATTTTGCTTTGGGTTTTGGCTTGCCAGAGATACCGGATAAGTACTTTTTTCTGAGGCCGGCTCCGTATTCATTGTCCATGATATCGACCATACCATTGAGAATTTGGTTACGCAGTTTCGCTTCGGCTAACTCACGCTCAAGGCGCTTGATAGTTTCGGCTGGGGTTTCTTTTAAATGAGGCATAAGGGGATGCTGAAAGAGTTTCGACCAATCGAGTTTACCATGCTTTCTCAGCCAGACGAGTACCGTTGTTTTACCCTGAATGCCAAAACGAGTCTGCGCTTGCTTGTAAGTCATTTCGCCTTTTTCAACACGTTCAACAACGCCTAATTTAAAAGCTAAGGTGTAATCGCGTTGAGTACGCTTACGGCTTGAGTTACTTGATGTTGTCATAAAGAAGTCCTCTTTATGTCAACGTATTTCAGGACGGGACAAAGTCCAATGAAAAGGGAGACATAATTGTCTCCCTTTTCATCTTGCTTAAGCACACATCAATTAAGGCGCACCAGTGTGGTGGGCGGCTTTATCCTGATACATGGCCTTATCGGCGGAATCTAATAGATCCTCTAAACTCATCTCAGAATCTGGCGTCCAATGGGCGATACCAATACTGGTCGCTAAGCTATGTTGCTTAGGATGCTGTTGATTATATTGCTCAAGTAACTGCTTAAAACGCTCAATCACGCGATCGACTGTATCTCTATGCACAAAACTTAATAGCACCACAAACTCATCACCGCCAAGCCTTGCGATCACATCCGACTCCCTAAAAGCTGTCATCAAGATATGGGCAAAATCGTATAACACTTGGTCGCCCTTGAGGTGACCAAAGTTGTCATTCACTTCCTTAAAGAAATCGAGATCGAAGAAGAGTAAAGCCGCCTCAGATTCGGTACGTCGACAACTGGCCAGCGCCTGATGGGCCAGTAACTCAAATCCACGCCGATTCGAAATCGTAGTCAAAGGATCTAAGGTGTTTTGCGCGATAGAGAGTAATTCCGCCTCCACCATTTCGCCTAAATCCGTCAAGGTTTCAATATCTTCAGCCGTAAACTCCCGCGGTTCAGTGCCGATTAAACACAAGGTCCCTACTCGATATTGCCTGTGAATGGTTAAGGGATAGCCAGCGTAGAAGCGAATATGCGGCTGCTCGGTCACCAGAGGATTGTCACTAAAGCGCGGATCTTTGAGGGCGTCGTTTACGATAAAAATATCGTCTTGATTGATCGCATGGCCACAAAATGAAATTTCCCTTGGTGTTTCAGTCACCTCCAATCCTTGGCGAGATTTAAACCACTGCCGCTCGGCATCCACTAAGGTCACAACACAAATCGGCAAAGAGAAAATTCTGCGCGTGAGCCGAGTAATACGATCGAAACGTTCCTCGGCATCGGTGTCGAGCACATTGAGTGCGCGTAACGTGGCCAAACGTTGCAGCTCGTTTTCAGGGATAGTAGGTAATTGCATGGTGCTCTCTGCTAACTGCTCTCATTAAACTCTAGCCTAAATTGTGCATTCTTGCGGTGTTAAGGCTGATATTCGTTTCAGCCTTACTCCCTTTAAATGACTGTATAGATGACTGTACTATTCAAGCACAGCACGGTAGATATTGAGCACTCGCTCGGCATGTTCCTCAACCTCTAACACAGGTAACTGCCCCGCCTTTTGTTGCAGAGTCAGTCGATGATTTTCATCCCTGAGTAAGCAATAGGTTTGGGTTAAATGCTGGGCACTCATCATAGGTAAGAGTTCAAGCTCAGCCAACACCCCAAAAATCCGCACATTGTCAGACCAAATCGTCAGCTCAGGATACTCATGGGCATTAGCCAGCACTAAGTACTGGGCGATAAACTCGATATCTGCAATACCGCCGGGACTCTGTTTTAGATCAAACATGCCATCGCTGGCTTTGAGCAAGTGATCACGCATCTTCTGACGCATCTCACGTACTGCTTTTTGCAGCTCAGTTTTATCCCGTGGTTTTTCCAATACCGAGGCGCGAATTCGGCTAAATTTGACCGCTAAGCTATTGTCGCCGAAAACAAAACGCGAGCGCACTAAGGCTTGATGTTCCCACGTCCACGCCTCGTTAGCTTGGTATTCGCCAAAGCGTTCTATCTCACTAACCATCAAACCCGAGGCGCCAGAAGGACGCAAACGCATATCCACTTCATACAACTCACCCGAAGTGGTACGAGTAGAGAACAAATGCAGAATACGCTGGGCAAGTTTGAGGTAGAAATGGCCAACTTCAATCGGCCGTTCACCATTGGTCTGGCTGTTATCTGCTTTGTTTTCACACAGGAAAACTAAATCGAGATCAGAGCCGTAACCTAATTCGATTCCACCGAGCTTGCCATAACCAACAACGGCAAAACCTGTGTCATTGCCCTCAAGGAGAGCGGGCACGCCGTGACGCACGGAAACCTGTTGCCACGCCTGCATCACCACTTGTTCTATAATGGCTTCGGCTAAAAAGGTTAAGTGATCGCTCACTTGCATCACAGGTAAAACCCCAGTGACATCGGCGGCGGCGATTTTAAGTTGTTGTGACAGCTTAAATTGTCGCAGCGCTTCCATCTGCTGCTCCATATCATCCTCGGGAACGCGCAACATGTACTGGCGCAGCTCGCTCGGATAATCATCGATGGAGGTTGTGTCATAAAGCTGCGATGGATCGATAAGCTCATCGAGCAGCATGGGAAATTTAGCTAACTGCGCGGCAATCCAAGGGCTGGCGCAGCACAGGCTCACTAATTGTTGCCGTGCGCCTGGATTTTCACATAAAAGCTCAAGATAAGTGGTACGAGTTAAAATCTGCTCCAGCACCTTAGACACGGGCTCAAAGGCAGCCGATGGACTCTGTTGATTAATCAACTCTTCCAATAATCTTGGCATTAATTTATCTAAGGTTTCCCGCCCGCGTGGACCAATGGAACGCTTAGTGACAGTCTCACGCCAACTGCTGAGCATAGGGCACAGCTTGTCATCGTCGATTTGCTGTTCGGCCAATAGCGCGACGGCATCATCAGCATCTTGCACATTCCACAGCTGCGCCGTCCAGTGTTCGGCCTTTTCTTCGCCTTCTTCACCGCCCACGGTGGCTTTAAAGTGACGATGAATTTTGCTCATCGCCGCTTCAATATGGGTACGTAAATCAACCTCGTTGGCCATATCCAGCACATGGCACAATCGCGCCCAATCCAGTGGATTATTCGGCAAGGTTTGGGTTTGTTTATCATCTATAGCTTGCAGTAAATTCTCCACTCGGCGCAGCAGTAAATAGCTGTGTTTAAGCTCATCGACCGCCAAATATTCAAATTGCCCTAAGCTGTAGAGCGTATCGATAGCGCCGAATAAACTCTGCTGACGCAGCGCAGGCTCGCGGCCGCCACGAATTAATTGGAAACTCTGCACCACGAACTCGACCTCACGAATACCGCCCGCGCCGAGTTTAATATTGTCGGTCAAATGACGGCGACGCACTTCTTGGGCGATGAGTTGCTTCATTTTTCGCAGGGATTCAATCGCTGAGAAGTCGATATAGCGGCGATACACAAAGGGTCTGAGCAGGCTGTGTAATTCATCGGAGAAATGGCTCCAAGGTCCGAGCGCACGCGCCTTGACCATGGCATAGCGTTCCCAATCTCGGCCCTGTTCTTGGTAATAATCCTCAAGACCACTAAAACTCACCACCAGCGGGCCACTTTCACCGTAGGGGCGCAAACGCATATCCACGCGGAACACGAAACCATCGACGGTAACTTGGTCGAGCAAGTTCACTAGCCTTTGTCCCATGCGGATAAAAAATTGTTGATTGTCTAAACTGCGACGACCACCGACGGTTTCACCATGCTCAGGGAAAGTGAAAATCAAGTCGATATCAGAGGAGAAATTGAGCTCGCGGCCGCCTAACTTGCCCATGCCTAAAATCAGCAATGGCTGTGCATTGCCTTCTTTGTCCATCGGCGTGCCGTATTGGGCGCACATATCTTTATAGAGCCAGTCGCGGGCGCAAATCACTAACGCTTCGGCAAGCGCCGACAGATCGAGCAGAGATTCCTCTAAACTGGCGTAGTCTAAAAAGTCACGCCAGGCTAAGCGCACCATTTGGTAGTTACGAAACCGTCGCAGGCTGGCTTTTGCCATCTCTTCAGTTGTGGCGCTACTCAGCACTTCGTGTAACTCAAGATCAAAGTTTTTACGCTCAATCAAGCTTAACTCGCCGGCAAACAGCCTGTTAATCCACTCGGGATGTCGGCATAACTGGGCCGCCACGTAATCACTGAGCCCTAGAACCGTTTTGAGTTCTTGCTGCTGGGCAGGTGTTAATTGCACGAGTCCTTCGGACCATACTTCCTCTAACCGCAGCCAGTTATGCTCAGCGGTTTGATTAACGAGAATAGACAATGACTTATTACTGTCTTTTTGCATGGTCATAATAATCCCTAACAAATTTAGCTATCGACATATTATGTCGTAAATGATATAGATTGACGCCACATCATGTTATGTTCGACGAGACTTGCAGCTACCTGATGTAGCACACAAATAAAGGTATCCCCTTTTATCTGTGGCATTTAAGGGTACTATAACCTGCGCAGCAGGCATATTGGGCAAGCAGATTATTATTGCCTGCAAGTATTTGAGTTTTATTTCATTACCATTTGGAGAAAACATGGCAGGAATGCTAACCCGTGTTCTCACATCGATCCTCTTTTTAGCCGTTATGCTGTCGCTGACGGGTTGTGGCGATGAGAGACCGGATAAAATCGCGAAGTATCAACAACTCACGCAGCAACGTCTCGCTACGCTCACGACGATGATCGATGACGGGCAGTTGCGTAACGCTAACCTCTTAAAACAATACACCACACTGTTAAAGCAGCAGAAACCTGATTTAGCCCCATTACTTGATGAATTAGCAAAGGATTCTGGCACCCAAGGTCCCATGTATACCTCGCTGAAACGTCGATTAGATGAATCGAAAGTGGCGAGTAACTTTGCCGATCTCGATCAACAGCTGGCCGAAGCGGAAAATCTTTATCAAGCCGCAGATCCCAGTCTGTTTAACGATATGTTGTCCGACCCTGTCAACGTGGTCGCCGATATGTCCTACGGCAAACTGGCCCGCGTGAATGCGATTAGCCGTGAGGCCGCAACATTAGCCAATGGCGGCGAAGATTTTGGTCCAGGCAGTCAGCTCGTTGGTAATCCGTCTTACGGTAACTGGCAAACCGACTCGAGCGGCACGTCGTTTTGGGCTTGGTATGGCATGTATTCGATGTTTTCGAATGTCTTCAATCGCCCAGTTTCCTACGATCGTTGGTCGGGTAACCGGGGTTATAGCTATTACAATGACGTAGGTCGTTATCGCTATACCTCACCCAAACAAGCGGATGCGCAAAATAAGACCTTCGAACAAACGAAAAAACGTTTCGATTCCCAAGGTAAGCGCTTCGACAGCCCTTATGCCAAACCGCGTACCGGTGGCACGGCGTTATCCCGTGAAAGTACCAGCACGCCAAAGGCCAGCAACACCACGAGCGCAAGCAAGAGTTCGAGTAGTAAGTTCCGCTCTAACTATGCTAAAGACAGCAGTTTCCGTAATTCCAGTAATCGCACGACCCGCAGTGTGCGCCGGGGCAAGTAACTAAGGATTTCCAATGACACTATTTCAGGATTTCGGTATCACACCAGAGCTAGCCATCATTCTGGCTATCGATCTCACCATAGCCGTGATTTTGCTAACGCTAATGCGTTATTTGCAAGGTTGGAGCGTAAAGGTTAACAGCAGTAAAGAACTGGCGGAGCGTGATAACTTTGCCTTCGGTATCAGTACCGCGGGCGCCGTTGCTGCATTGGGTATAGTGCTAACGGGCGCTATCACTGGTGCTGCTGCGCACTCTTATCTTAATGAAGCCATTGGCATGAGCGCCTACGGTTTATTCGGCTTAGTGCTGATAAAATTGGGTCGTTTCCTCCACGATAAGATTGCCTTAAACGAGTTCGATAAGAACGAGCAAATCATCAAAGGCAATGTGTCTGTCGCGATTGTCGATGCCAGTGCCGCAATCGCCACTGCGATTATTATCCGCGCCGTGTTGTTATGGGCAGAAGACTTAACCCTAGATACCTTTATCGCTATCTTCAGTGCCTTTGCGATTTCACAGTTAATGTTAGTGCTACTGACGCGCTGGCGTGAAAACCGTTTTGCGAGCCGCAATCAAGACTCGTCAATGCAGCAAGCCTTAGTACAAGGTCATACGGCATTAGCGCTGCGTCATGCGGGTTATATGATAGCAATGGCGCTGAGCTTTAACGCTGCCAGCCACTTTATTATATTCAATCCAACGGCTTATGTGACTAACGTGATCGGTTGGTTAGTGTTCTCAGTCATCATGCTGATCGCGCTTTCCTTACTGCTGTTCGTAGTGAAGAAACTGGTATTAGCCCGTATCGATTTAGCCGATGAAGTAGAAAGACAACACAATATCGGCATCGCCGCCGTTGAAATGGCGATCAGTATCGCTATCGCACTTATCCTCACGGCACTGATGGCCTAATCGAATGCAAGAAACCAGCTTAACCCCCTCGGCGGCTAAACCTAGCCGCCTAGGTTGGTTCGACGATGTCTTATTATTGGGCATTATGGCCGTATTAGCAGGCTGCGGCCTGATTTACGAATATCTTTTATCCCACTATGCCGGGCGCATTTTAGGCGCATTAGAAGCCGCCATCTACACCATGATTGGCTTGATGATAGTCTCCATGGGACTAGGTGCCTTCGCCGCCCGTAAGATCCGTGATGCCTTTACCGGTTTTGTGATCTTAGAACTCACAGTCGCACTCTGTGGCTCACTCGCCATTTTAATCACAGCGGCGGTCATTGGTTTTGGACAACAACTGCCCTTGATGATTGCCAACACCTTAGGTTTACCGCCAGATCAACTGCCCGAAGGCGGCATGATAGGCTCGCTGCAAAAACTCAGCGAATACTTACCCTATGTGTGGGGCGTGTTACTGGGCCTGATGATTGGTATGGAAATCCCACTGATCGCCAGAGTGCGCCAGTCTCTTTCTGACGAGCATTTGCTGCACAATGCGGGGACAATTTACGGCGCCGATTACATAGGCGCTGGCATAGGGGCCGCCATTTGGGTGGGCTTTATGCTCGCCATCGATATCCAACTTGCCGCCGCCTTAACCGCCAGTTTCAACCTGTTGGCGGGCTTTGTGTTTATCGGGCGCTTTTGGCCTAAAATCCGCCGCCCTAAACTGCTTTTAACTGGGCATTTTATCGTGACTGGCATTTTACTCGTGTTAGCCATCCACGGCCCACGCTGGGAGCAAGAATTCAATAATTTGCTCTATAAAGACAAAGTGGTTTACGCCAAGGCGACACGTTTCCAACAGCTGACCTTCACCGAGCGACTGCGCGGTAACGGTCTGCCGCCCGTTTATGCGTTATACATCAATGGTCGCTTACAGTTTTCTAGCATAGACGAACACATCTACCATGCGTTTCTTGTGCACCCTACACTCGCAGCCAGTGCCCGCCATAACAAGGTGTTGATCATTGGCGGCGGCGATGGACTCGGTCTTAAGCAAGTGTTGCGCTGGGAGCCTGAGCAAGTGACGCTGCTCGATCTCGATGTCGGCCTAGTGCAATTATTTAAGTCGCCCGATACGGATATGCCCGAGCGTTTGAGCCGCGCTATGTTGACGCTCAACGGCAATGCGCTAAACGATCCCCGTGTCACTGTGATCAACGACGA
The DNA here is from genome assembly GCF_026802235.1 of Shewanella sp. DAU305. Taxonomy (NCBI): domain Bacteria; kingdom Pseudomonadati; phylum Pseudomonadota; class Gammaproteobacteria; order Alteromonadales; family Shewanellaceae; genus Shewanella; species Shewanella sp. DAU305. The sequence goes on along the minus strand of NZ_CP113808.1, from coordinate 1,435,578 downwards.
TGCATTTAATGGCGTCGATAAGCTGATTGCAACAGGCGTGAAATACGATGCGATTATCGTGGACTTGCCCGATCCGAGCCATCCCGATCTTAATAAGCTGTATTCGGATTATTTCTACCGTAAATTAAAGGAACTTATGAGTAGTGATGGTGCTCTGACTGTACAGTCAACATCGCCTTACCATGCCCCTAAGGCCTTTATTTCGGTAGCAAAAACCTTGGCATTGGCAGGATTTGACGTCAAACAGTACCACCATAATGTGCCCAGTTTTGGCGAATGGGGCTGGAGTATCGCCACCGCAGGCGGACTCGATGCACAACACAGATTAGCTAAGTTAATTGAGCTGCCCATCAAAGATGACTGGCTCACCTTAGGTTTAGTGGATGGCGCCTTTGAGTTTCCAGCAAATTTTTATAAAGATGCCGCCAAAATAAAACCCAATGAATTGGGTTCGTTGCAGCTGTATCACTACCATTTACAAGATTGGTCCGAGAATCAGGGACTGAATCTTTTTTAATAGGATGAGATAGTGCTTGACATATTATGTCTCAGTGCTATCTTTGAACACAGACATAATATGTCAATAAGGACAAATATGAATATCCATACCATTGCCAATCACCTCAACAGTCTTGGCAACACCAGCCAAACTGGCTTTCAATTTGATTGTTATCCAATCGATGGTGAAGTCGAAGTGTTGCAAGTGAATGTGGTTGGCCGTGAAGAAATCCCGGTATTTGTATCGGTAACGGACAACCAAGTGCTTTGCATCAGCTACCTGTGGGGCGAGAACGAAGTAAACCAAGATCGTCGCAGTGAAATGTTTGAAACCATGCTAGAGCTCAACATTCCAATGCCTCTGTCATCCTTTGCAAAAATTGATGACAAATACGTAGTTTACGGTGCGCTATCACTACAATCTAGCATGCTCGAAATCGAGCAAGAATTATCAGTTTTATCCGATAACTGTTTAGAAGTTATCGATGAAATGGTCGACTATCTGAAATAAGGAGCCACAAAATGGGCATTCTGAATAAAATTTTAACAGCGTTTCGTGGTGGTGCTACCGAAGTGGGTCAAGGCATCGTTGACGCAAACTCAACCCGTATTTTCGAACAGGAAATCCGTGACGCAGAAAAGCATTTAACCAATGCTAAACGTGAACTGACCGATGTCATGGCGAAAGAAATGCAAGCCAGCCGTGAAATCGACCGCCTGAAACGTTCGATTGCCGAACACGAAGGTTATGCGACTCAAGCATTGGACAAAGGTAATGAAGCCTTAGCAATTGAAATTGCAGAGAAGATTGCCGAGTTAGACCAAGAGCTGTCTGAGCAACAAAGCGCCAACGATAGCTTTAGCGCCCATGCTGCACGTTTGAAAGATTTAGTGAAGAAAACCGAGCGCCAACTGTCTGATTATCAACGTCAGCTGAGCATGGTTAAAACCACTGAAAGCGTGCAAAAAGCCACGGCTACCATTACTGACTCGTTCGCGTCTAGCAACTCTAAGCTGCTGAACGCTAAAGATTCACTCGAGCGCATCAAGGCACGTCAGCAGCAGTTTGACGACCGCCTGAAAGCGGCAGAAACCTTAGCCGATGAAAACAGTGACAAGTCACTGCAATCTAAGCTAGCCGAAGCCGGTATTGGTGAACAAAAGTCGAATGCAAATGCTGTGCTAGACCGAATCAAAGCACGTAAAAGCTAAGCAATGATTGACCGAATGCCGAGTATCAGTGGGATCATCACCCCCTACTGACCTCGGCATTTTTTTGTTTCATCCGCATAAAATAATTGACCACTATTGCCCGTTACGATCCGCAGCCAATCGATTTGAAGCCGCACGCGAGCATAGTCAGCAGGAGTCACTATGGGATTTTTCAATAGTATTTTTGGTAAGAAAGCAGCGCCACAGCGCGAGCTCAATCACCCATCCCAGCTCAATGTGGGCGACATGATCTCAATTGATGACAGCTTTGCCCTGCCGCCACAACTTCGTGGTCAACAATTGAGGGTCGAAGCCGTACATACCTACGAGTCTGAACGTAAACAGCAAACCGAATGGTTACTCAAAGGTCATGGCAGCGACACACTCTTTTTAAGTATCGAAGAAGACGACGAAACCTATCTCGCCTTTTCGATTAAGATTTCCCGCGCCCAAGTGGAACAGTTATTCGATCTTGAGCAGTTCAGCGCCCTGTTCGATGAACCGGGTCATGCCGAGTTAACCACTCAAATATTACCGGCAGACTTAGCGGAACAACTGGAACAATGGCTTGGAAAGCAATATCACCAAGTGACGTTTGCCGCTTTTGGCTATTTCCATCGTCAGGATTACCGCGGTCAAAAACCACCACAAGACGTCAATGGCGCCACGGGTGAGCCCTTCGAGTACTATTTACTGCTCGATGACGACGAAAGCTGCGCCGTCGAAGTGGAAGTCTACGAAGGTGGCGACACAGATGTTGTCTTGACCCTATATCGTCCACTGACGGATATTCGAGATTACTGGCCAGCGAAATAACCCAAAAATAAGATAAAGTGCGTGCTCGCACTTTATCGATAATCCCAATACAATCTCACAGATAAGCGCTAGAAACGGTTGATAGCAATAGGTAATACGCCATGAGTAAAACCAAACACCCTCTCCCCGAGCAATGGTTGAAGAACCAACAAGCCGCAAAAGCAACGCAAGTGGCTTTCGATCTCGATGAAAAATTTCAATACTCAATTCGTAAAGCCGCGTTAGATGCAGGCGTGAGCCCTTCGGATCAAATTCGCACTATTTTGGGCTTGAGCGTATCGAAGCGGCCATCGCGTCCGCGCCTTACCGTGTCACTCAATGCCGATGATTATGTGCAACTGGCAGAAAAATATGGGTTAAGCGCCGATTCACAGCTAGAAATTAAACGCCGTGTACTCGACGATTTAGTTCACTTTGTGGATGAAACCTAACGCCGCAATCACTTCACGCGCCAGCCCTTTATGTGAATGGCTGGCGTGATTAATCGACAAATAGCCCTTTTATTGACTAAGACAATTTACTCATAGCCTAAAGTCTTTTACTTTAGTTGAGATATTCGCCGCACTTAACAGGGATCATGTTTGGCATGACAGATAAAACCCCATGGTCACTTCGCACCCTTGGCACCCCTTCTCCATTCGAAATGGCGATGATGCTGTTATCCTTGCTGTCGGTGATCATTGTGCTCGTCATGACCTTCGGTCGCCTCGATAGCGAAACCTACCGTTTACTCTTTTTCGTCGATACCAGCATTTGTATGATCTTCATGATCAACTTCTTTATTGGGTTGGTCCGTGCTCGCGATAAGCGCTTTTTCATTCGGCATCATTGGATTGATTTTATTGCCAGTATTCCGGCAATTGAAGCCCTGCGCATGGCGCGGCTGTTTCAAATACTGCGGGTAATACGCCTGATCCGTATGAGTCGTTCACTGCTGCTTCCGCTGATCAAACAACGTAAACAAGCCACCTTAGCCAGTTTGCTCGTCGCCATGGTGACGATTCTGACCTTAGCCTCAGTGATCATTTTGATCGTCGAAAGCGGCACAGAAGGCGCTAATATCCAAACCGCAGAACAAGCGATTTGGTGGGCGTTAGTCACTATCTCGACTGTCGGCTACGGCGATTATTATCCGGTGACGACAGCTGGCCATATCATAGGCGGTATTGTGATTGTCAGCGGCGTGAGCTTTTTCGGGGTGATCTCAGGTTATATGGCGTCGGTATTTGTCGCTCCCGATGAAACTGAACGTCAGGAACGCCAAGAGGCACATAAAGCCGAAATAAAGTCAGAGCTTGAATTAGCCTTAGCGAGAATGGAAGAAAACCAGCAGAAAATGGAACAGAACCAAGCGCAAATGCTCGCCAAAATTGCAGAGCTTAAACAGGTTATCGAAACCAGAAATAACTGATTTAGCGAAGAATGGGCTAACAATCTACAAAAGAAAGGGCTCAATCCATATTGGATTGAGCCCTTAGTATTTTTCAGTGCCGAGCTAGAATCAGTGCTGCGCCAGTCAATAGACTTAGGATCAGTTCAACGTTATAAACATAACCCTACCAATAGGCCTGTTGCTGCATCGCATTACGACGCGTCGACTCCATGGCAAATAATAAACTTTGCTGTTTGTCTTCCAGCCATTCATTTAAATCAATATCCAACTCTCGGCTCGCATCCTGCACCGCGCGGTAGCAGGCTAAGGTTTTAATCCCGAGTACCAGATCTTGCCAAGGTGCGCGAAATGCATCCCGTGATTTCGCCTCATATAAACTGCCATAGGCGTGACCGACTAAGATGCTCTCATCAAGTACTGCAGCCACTTGCAGGTAATTTGCGGTAGTCATGACAGTATTGAGTGGCATTACCTCAACGATCGCCATCCAAGAGGCTTGCTGGGCAAGGTCGGCATGCTGGCGTAAGCTAGGCTGATTGCTGATATCCACTTCACCGGCACTGACCTTAAGCAAAATCTCGACAATCGCCAGCTGTAATTGACCATATTCAGTTTGCTGCCACAAGGAGAGTAAACGTTCTGTTAGATGTATTTCACTCAGCTGCGCCATGAGCCGCGCTTTAACTTGGGCATGTTGGCCAAGTTTTGCGAATAAGCCCCTTTGGCTCCCAAGCAAGGCGGTTAGCGTCTGTGCTTGCTCGATAAAATCGAGCTGTTTTTCAATCGACATGAATTGACTCGACAGTGTCACATTCAATAATCCGAACTGACTTAAGGTCATCCGCAGTAGACGAATACAGGCGCGCATCCGCCACCACAGTGCCACACAGGCTTCGGGTTTGCTTTCCTCTGCAATCATGCTTTCTAATAATTGCCAACGCTCAAGCGCGGTTTCAAGCAAGATTTGGCAGTTTGCGGTTAAATCCTGTGTAGAAGAATCGCGGGGTTCAGCGAGAGGCAGAAATTCTAACGCGGTTAAATCGAGCGGCTTAGCTTTACCCGCCAATCGATAGCCGCGCTGCGCCTTACTGGCTTTGCCTAAACGCACGGGCACCACACTAGCCACTTGCGTTGCCAGTTTAAGTAGCGCTTCGGTATCGCCACTGAGGAGTTCAAACTCTAACTCGCACAGGGCTTCTTGCTGACCATTAGCGGTGATTTCACCTATGTCTAACGCCACTTCAACCACGCTATTATCAATCTGAACATGCCAAGCGCGGCGATAAAAATCGGTGTGAAATATACAGGTCAACTGGGCTTGAGTGGCCGCTAAATCGGCATCGGCAGGCCAAATACTGGCTGGAAATAGACTTAAATCTGGGCTATCAGCTTGGATAGTCACGTTATATTCGGGCCTCGAATGAATCCCGCCCACGACTTGTCCTGCGGTTTTTATGGTCTGCTCCCTGTGCGCATCGTAACCGCGCACCCGCAAACCCATGTCCCACTGACGCAGTTGTAAGTCAGGGGTGTCGAAGTAACCATTCGCCAAACGACGTTTACCTTGAGGTACGGCATTATCGAGACTATCTAACTTATTTATCAGGGATTCTTGATATATCGGCAGGAAAAACAGTTTTAATTCAATCTCAGCATTCATTGCGTTACCGCTCATTTTGTCATCAAACATTCATTGATGCGTCATCTTTAGTTCATAATGTCACAAATGTGTCATAAAAATCCCGTAGGATTTGGTTTTGCAGTTGGTATATAACCCGTTAGAATAAACCTGTCGTTTTTTCTGAAAAAACACAGTTTCAATACGCGGACGCATAGGTTAACATGCGCCCGCTTTTTCCAATAATGGAACAATCTAAATAGGTAAACGGCAATGCCAGTAAACTCTATTTTGGGCGTGTTTGCAAAATCGCCAATTAAGCCTCTTCAAGAGCACATGGACAAAGTACACGATTGTGCATCGTTACTCGTCGCCTTTTTCGAAGCCACTATCACAGGTAACTGGGACAGTGCGGTTCAATTACGTAAGCAAATTAGTTTAGCCGAGAAGCAAGCAGATTCACTAAAGCGTGAAATTCGCCTTACTCTGCCAAGCGGTTTGTTTATGCCAGTAGAACGTACAGATTTATTGGAACTTTTAACTCAACAAGACAAGATTGCCAACAAAGCAAAAGATATTTCTGGTCGTGTTATCGGCCGTCAGCTGTTAATCCCTCAGGTCATGCAAGTCCCTTTTATTGCTTATCTACAACGCTGTATTGATGCGGTAGCACTAGCAAAACAAGTCATTAATGAACTCGAAGATCTGTTAGAAACAGGTTTCCGTGGTCGTGAAGTCGACTTAGTGGCAAAAATGATCAACGAACTCGATATCATCGAAGAAGATACTGACGATCTACAAATTCAGTTACGCCGTCAGTTATTCGCCATGGAATCTGAATTGAATCCTGTCGATGTGATGTTCCTATACAAAACGATTGAGTGGGTCGGTGGTCTTGCAGATCTCGCCGAACGCGTCGGTTCACGTCTTGAGCTTATGCTGGCTCGCGTTTAACAAATAAGGTTATCAAGGTATCAATATGGTTGATGCAGGTATTGAGGTGGCTAACGTCTTAGTCACCAATGGCCCGTGGCTTATTGCCGTTGCGGCTGCATTTGGTTTTCTCATGGCATGGGGTATTGGCGCGAATGACGTTGCCAATGCGATGGGAACCTCTGTAGGTTCAAACGCAATTACGATCAAACAAGCGATTATTATCGCGATGATCTTTGAGTTTGCGGGCGCGTTTTTAGCGGGTGGCGAAGTCACCAGTACAATCCGTAATGGGATTATTGATCCCAGCTACTTCACTAATACACCTGAATTGCTGGTTTACGGCATGATAGGTTCGCTATTAGCGGCAGGTATTTGGTTAGTCGTCGCGTCTGCTTTAGGTTGGCCAGTATCGACTACACACTCTATTGTCGGCGCCATTATTGGTTTCGCTGCAGTAGGTGTAGGCACTGATTCGGTTGAATGGGGTAAAGTGGGCGGTATCGTAGGTTCTTGGGTGATTACCCCTGCAATCTCAGGCTTTATGGCATTTATCATATTCCAAAGCGTACAGAAACTTATCTTCAACACTGATGACCCATTGAGTAATGCTAAGCGTTATGTGCCTTTCTACATGGCATTTGCTGGCTTTATGATGTCTTTAGTGACCATCCTTAAGGGCTTATCCCACGTGGGTATTCACTTAAGCGGCGCTGAAGCTTATATGTTAGCGGGCGCAATCGCGGTTGTGGTTGGTCTAGTGGGTAAAGTGGCGATTTCACGTTTAAAAATGAGCGACAAAACTGACCGTCAAACTCAGTTCAAAAACGTTGAAAAAGTGTTTGCGATCCTGATGGTACTGACAGCCTGTTGTATGGCTTTCGCCCATGGCTCAAACGACGTTGCCAACGCGATTGGTCCTTTAGCGGCGGTTGTTTCTGTCGTTAACAGCGGCGGTGAAATTGCATCAAAATCGCCATTAGTCTGGTGGATTTTACCTTTAGGTGCCATAGGTATTGTGATGGGTCTGGCGATTTTTGGTCAGCGCGTTATGCAAACCATCGGTAAAAACATCACTCACCTGACGCCAAGTCGTGGTTTTGCGGCTGAATTAGCAGCGGCTTCGACAGTGGTTATCGCATCGGGCACAGGCTTACCTATCTCCACCACACAAACCTTAGTCGGTGCGGTATTAGGTGTGGGTATGGCCCGTGGTATCGCAGCGATTAATATTGGTGTAGTGCGTAATATCGTTGTGTCTTGGGTTGTGACCCTACCTGCAGGCGCAGGCCTATCAATCATCTTCTTCTACATGATTAAAGGTATCTTTAATTAAGAAGTTTCGCTAAATAAGTTGCTGAAGTTAAGTAGCATTAGCGCCTAGGACTAGAAGGTCATAGGAAAGATTGAGTGAAAAGGGAATGGTCATAGCATGGATGCAGTAAAGTTGAGGGAAGTCTATGACTTCCCTCTTGCATTACAGGCCTCAAATCCCTAGCATGTGCAGACTATTTCGTTGATGAGAATACAAAAGTGTTTAGACTCCTGACTCTGGTAGGAATGATGTTACTGTCTTCCAACCTGCTGGCCGAAGGCCAATCCCGTTACATCTCGGATAACGTGTTTCTTTATCTTTTAGGTGGCCCTGGTACTGAGTTTCGAATTCTTGGCTCAATTGAAGCCGGTCAACCTGTGACACTGCTCAACGAAACCCAAGGTGATTACTCTAAGATCATCGACCATAAAGGCCGTGAAGGTTGGGTACAGACTAACTTAATCAGCTCGACTCAAAGTTTCCGTGAACAAGTGCCAGCGTTAACCACTGAGCTTGCACAAGCTAAAGCTAAGCTAGCGGAAGTATTAAGTTCGACAGATAACCACGCCGACGAAGTTGCCGAACTGAAGGCTAAGCTAAGCGAGTTAGAAACAAACCTAGCCAAAACTACCCAAGAACGTGATCAACTGAAGAATACAGTAGATCGCACCGCCCAAGACGAGCGTTTTGAACTTTGGCGTCAAGGTGGATTAATCGCAGGTTTAGGTTTAATCCTAGGCATTATTTTAGTGTACTTACCCAGACCACAACGTCGCAGTAAAAAACGTTGGATGTGAGTCTGACACACAAAAAGTCTTAATTTACCTTCTAAAAGCCAGTGTTTTCAAACACTGGCTTTTTTGTCAATCAAGCGTTACATCTACTTATTAACAAGCCAATCAAACAAGCTTCACAATCTTTCACGCTATAGTGTTGTCCGTCACATTTTGGTTGTATAATCGGCGCGCGCAAACCTTCATATTGTATACAAAATATCAAATGCGTTTGGCGCCTCCCAATTTGTTTCAACAATAGCGCCCCAATAACGGCCAAGATGGAAGCGATAACTATGTTCAAAGCGAGTGAAGTGCTGGCAGGCCGCTACGATTCTGCCAATCTCGACGAACTGTTCAAAGCGATCAGCGACAACTACATTGTCGATGAAGAACAATACTTGTCAGAGTTGATCCAACTAGTTCCCTCAAGTGATGAAGCCATAGAGCGCGTCACTCGTCGTGCCCACGAACTGGTTAACAAGGTTCGTCAATTCGATAAAAAAGGTCTGATGGTTGGCATAGATGCCTTCCTGCAACAGTACAGCTTAGAAACACAGGAAGGCATTATCCTGATGTGTTTAGCCGAAGCGTTGCTGCGTATTCCTGATGCGGCCACTGCCGATGCACTGATTGAAGATAAGCTTTCAGGCGCTAAGTGGGATGAGCACATGAGTAAGAGTGATTCTGTACTCGTTAACGCATCGACCTGGGGCCTTATGCTCACGGGTAAAATTGTTAAGCTCGATAAAAAAATCGATGGCACCCCAAGTAACTTACTCAGCCGCTTAGTTAATCGTCTCGGCGAGCCAGTGATCCGCCAAGCCATGATGGCCGCGATGAAGATCATGGGTAAGCAGTTCGTGCTGGGCCGCAACATGAAAGAAGCCCTGAAAAACAGCGAAGACAAGCGTAAGTTAGGCTATACCCATTCATACGATATGCTGGGCGAAGCGGCGTTAACTCGCAAAGATGCAGAGAAATACTATACCGATTACGCCAATGCGATCACTGAGCTCGGTGCTCAAAGCTATAACGAAAATGAATCACCGCGCCCAACGATTTCAATCAAGCTATCGGCATTGCACCCACGTTACGAAGTGGCCAATGAAGACCGCGTTTTAACTGAACTGTACGACACAGTTATCCGCCTGATTACACTGGCTCGCGGCTTAAATATCGGTATTTCTATCGATGCTGAAGAAGTCGATCGCCTCGAGTTGTCACTGAAACTGTTCCAAAAACTGTTTAATTCAGAAGCGGCAAAAGGCTGGGGATTACTCGGTATTGTGGTTCAAGCTTACTCTAAGCGTGCCCTGCCCGTACTGGTTTGGTTAACTCGCCTTGCGAAAGAGCAAGGAGATGAAATCCCCTTACGTCTGGTAAAAGGCGCCTATTGGGATAGCGAACTGAAATGGGCCCAACAAGCTGGCGAAGCCGCTTACCCACTTTACACTCGTAAAGCCGGTACTGACGTTTCTTACCTCGCCTGCGCCCGCTACTTGTTATCGGATGCGACTCGCGGCGCTATCTACCCACAATTTGCTAGCCACAATGCGCAAACCGTTGCGGCGATTTCAGATATGGCGGGCGATCGTCACCATGAGTTCCAACGCTTACACGGCATGGGACAAGAGCTGTACGACACGATTTTGTCGGAAGCTGGCGCCAAATCGGTACGTATTTATGCGCCCATCGGTGCCCATAAGGATCTACTGCCCTACTTAGTGCGTCGTCTGCTGGAAAACGGGGCCAACACTTCGTTCGTCCACAAGCTCGTTGATCCTAAAACCCCAATCGACTCATTAGTGGTGCATCCGCTAAAAACGCTGACGGGCTATAAAACCCTGGCTAACAATAGAATCGTTTTACCTGCCGATATTTTCGGTAGTGATCGCAAAAATTCCAAGGGACTCAATATGAACATCATTTCCGAATCTGAGCCATTTTTCGCGGCAATAGAACAGTTTAAAAATACCCAATGGCAAGCAGGCCCTCTGGTTAACGGCAAAACCTTAACCGGTGAGCACAAAACCATAGTCAGCCCATACGACACCACCCAAACAGTGGGTCAAGTAGCCTTTGCCGATGATGCGGCCATAGAACAAGCACTCGCGTCTGCTGAAGCGGCGTTTGCCTCATGGGCACGTACGCCGGTTGAAACCCGTGCCTCTGCGCTGCAAAAACTCGCTGACTTATTAGAAGAAAACCGCGAAGAATTGATCGCCTTGTGTACCCGTGAAGCGGGCAAGAGCATTCAAGACGGTATCGACGAAGTACGTGAAGCCGTTGATTTCTGTCGTTACTACGCAGTACAAGCCAAGAAAATGATGGCGAAGCCTGAACTGCTTCCTGGCCCAACAGGAGAGCTGAACGAACTGTTCCTCCAAGGCCGCGGCGTATTCGTGTGTATTAGCCCGTGGAACTTCCCATTGGCCATCTTCCTCGGCCAAGTGTCTGCGGCATTAGCGGCAGGTAACACAGTGATCGCGAAACCTGCGGAGCAAACCTCGATTATTGGTTACCGTGCAGTACAACTTGCTCACCAAGCAGGTATTCCTGTTGAGGTTCTGCAATTCCTACCAGGTACGGGTGCGACTGTGGGTAGCGCAATTACAGCCGATGAACGTATCGGCGGCGTATGCTTTACCGGTTCAACTGGCACTGCAAAACTGATTAACCGTACACTGGCCAACCGTGATGGCGCGATTATTCCTTTAATCGCCGAAACTGGTGGTCAAAATGCCATGGTAGTGGACTCAACCTCACAACCTGAGCAAGTGGTTAACGATGTGGTTTCATCGTCATTCACCAGCGCGGGTCAACGCTGTTCAGCATTGCGCGTACTCTTCCTACAAGAAGACATCGCCGATCGCGTGATCGAAGTGCTGCAAGGCGCGATGGATGAATTAGTGATTGGCAACCCAAGCTCAGTGAAAACTGACGTAGGCCCAGTGATTGACGCCACCGCCAAAGCCAACTTAGATGCGCACATCGACCACATAAAGCAAGTCGGTAAGCTTATCAAGCAAATGCCGCTGCCTGCTGGCACTGAGAACGGTCACTTCGTTTCGCCCACTGCGGTTGAAATCGATTCGATTAAAGTGCTTGAGAAAGAACACTTTGGCCCAATCCTGCACATTATTCGCTACAAGGCTGCAGAGCTAAGCCAAGTGATCAACGAGATCAATAGCACAGGCTTTGGCTTAACCTTAGGCATCCACAGCCGTAACGAAGGCCATGCCCTTGAAGTTGCAGATAAAGTGAATGTGGGTAACGTCTACATCAACCGTAACCAAATCGGCGCTGTGGTGGGTGTACAGCCTTTCGGCGGTCAAGGCCTGTCTGGTACTGGCCCTAAAGCCGGTGGCCCACACTACTTAACCCGTTTTGTGACTGAAAAGACTCGCACTAACAACATCACCGCCATCGGTGGTAACGCGACGTTACTGTCTTTGGGTGATGGCGAAGAATAAGCTTGCTACCGTCTTCGGCTTTAAGCTGAGACCATAATGTAAAGTTAAGGCCAGACACTGTCTGGCCTTTTTATTAGCCGAAAATTGACGTACGGAGTTAATGTTCATACCCAAACTTCCATTCGAGAAATGATCACTGAGATTATTCATTACAACAGGATCCCCATAACTCTTTTCTGGGATCTTTTTCGTCCTGAAAGTAGTGGGTGAAAGTTGTGCACAAACTTTTTTATTGGTTGATTCCGCTCATTTTTGCCAGTGTTTACCAACGGCGATGGGTTGCTAGTAGCTTAAAAGAGACTGATATCGAGTTCACTTTATCTATGCAGATAAGCTTGCCAGGGCATTCACTCATCGACACGCAGCTAGTCCGTCCTTGGATGCTCGACCGCCCCGTCCATGGGGCGGACGGTCGTCTCGCAAAAACCCCTAGCGCACCCTTTTAGCATTAGCGATATCTGTAGGTTCAAGAGGCAGGAGTTAGTATGTAATGGTGGCTAGAACTGTTTGTTTTGGTGTTTTTGGCTCATTAGAGCAGACAAAGAATAAGGGTGTCCCCACTTTTTTTATTATGTTGTTTTAACTTGGGTGGCCGGATTTCATGGTGGATATGATTATATAGGTAAGGGAAGTACCGGTGATTGGATTAAATATGCTTATGAAGGACGAATATCTAGATCAAAGTTAAAGACCTCGCACTTATTGGAAGGCATTTCGTTAGTAGCTAAAGTCTTTGATATCTACTTCTAGATCTTTGACTTGGCCACCAATTTTCTTATGGAATTCGTATTTTATTTCAGTAGCATTTAAGCCTTTAAGTTCGTAACCAAAGTACTGAACCAAAACTTCACTCATCTGAGCAATATCATAATCATCAAAGTTTGGCACATAAGTGGTCTCATATTTTCTATGAGTGATCTCTTTAAATGAACGCACAAATTTCTTGGGAACTACATCAACTTTAAATCGCTTGCAAAGCTTCGATACATAATGATCAAGTCTATGAAGAAGCTGTTCATCATTAATTTCTGAGAAGAAAAATAACCAACCTTTGCTCTTATTTTCGAATATACACCCTGTAATTCGTAAATTAATTCTCCATTCGAGAAATTCTTGCCTAGGAGAACTCGCATGTTTGTGACTAGTAAAGATACCAGATAGTGATGACTTTAGATTCTCTATAGTTCCATTTCTAGCAGATATTAACGTCCCCTTAAAATCATAACCTAGATAGTCGAATCCAGTACATATTGTGTCAATTTTTGATTTCTCAGGGCTTTTTATAGGGCAGTGAACTGTTAGACCAACAGCTTTAAATTTACTGATAACTTTATCAGCAATCTGCTTAGATTCATGCCGTTGACTGTAGTGGCACACTGATTTTGGCCACCTAAATAGAGGTGATATTATTGCCTCATAGATGACCTTAGGTGAACACATGAGATCGACAACCAGAAAAACATTTAGTGCTGAATTCAAACTTGAAGCAGCCCAATTAGTCCTCGATAAAAACCATAGCATCATCGAAGCTGCAAAGGCGATGAACGTAGGTAAGTCCACTATGGATAAATGGGTGAGACAGTTAAAACTAGAACGCCAGGGTGGCACACCAAAAGCATCTCCGATTACCCCAGAACAAATTGAAATCCGTGAACTGAAGAAACAAATAGCGCGTCTTGAGGAGCATAATCTAATCCTAAAAAAGGCTACCGCTCTCTTGATGTCAGACTCGATGAACAATTTACGCTGATCAGCGCACTCAAGCAGAGCCACTCTATTCTCACAATTTGTAATGCATTCAAAGTGCATCGAAGTAGCTATAAATATTGGCTAAAAAGAAAAGAACATATCGATGCTGATTTTACAATTTTATGCAGTGAAGTGAAGGCCGCGCATCGTATTAGTCATGGCTCTGCCGGTGCTCGAACGATAGCGCAATTAGTGACTAACAAAGGGATCTGTCTCAGTCGTTATCGAGCCCGTAATCTAATGAAAAAGCTTGGGTTATTGAGCTGTCAGCAGCCTAAACATTCTTATAGGAAAGCTGCACAAGAGCATGTAGCGATCCCGAATACGCTTAATCGACAGTTTGCCGTAACTCAACCAGATCAAGTGTGGTGTGGCGATGTGACGTATGTTTGGGTCGGTAATCGTTGGGCATATTTAGCGGTTGTTCTAGACCTGTTTTCCCGTAAACCTGTTGGGTGGGCTTTGTCATTATCACCTGACAGCGAGCTGACCTGTAAAGCCTTGAAAATGGCATTTGAGTTAAGGGGGAAACCTGAGAATGTGATTTATCACAGCGATCAAGGTTCACATTACACAAGCTTGAAATTCAGACAATTAATATGGCGTCTTCAGATTGAGCAAAGTATGAGTCGCCGCGGGAATTGTTGGGATAACGCACCAATGGAGCGTTTCTTTAGAAGTTTGAAATCTGAGTGGATACCCGCCAGTGGTTATGGGAATTTTACAGAAGCAGATAAAGAGATCACAAATTACATTACTGGATATTACAGTGAGACCAGACCCCATCAATATAATGGTGGGTTAACGCCAAATGAGTCAGAACGTTTATATTGGAATGACTCTAAAACCGTGGCCAATTTTACTTGACCACTACAAACACATAATTATTACTGGTAGAGTGTATAAAAAAGATAAAACTATAAGACTTTGATAAAATAGAAGAAAAACTGAATTTTTTGATAAGTTCTAGGCTCATGCGTACTCGTTGATGCAGGTATTATTGTAGATGTAGGTGTTGTTGGCTCGGCATTTACAGTCGTGTTGTTTGATGACCAATAATCGGTACAAAGAGCTATGACATAATCTTCATCAGTGTGATTTTCACAGGCGTTTAAAGATTGCTCATAGTCTTTTGAAATTATGGATAAAGTTACTTTATCATCTCCATTTTCTTCGTTGTGCTTAGCTTTTAAATGTAAGCTCTTGAGTCCAATGTAGCACTCTTTGATCAGGTTTGCTCTTTCCTTGAAGGATAAGCCATTGATAAAGCATGACATGACTAAAACTAGAACGGAGTACACTACCCAGTAAGTAGCACTTATCTGCGATTGAGGATCATTGAGATAATAAATTGAAACTGCAACAGAAAAGAATGAATACCACAATAACAATAATTGTGAATGAAGAGCATTTGATAAAAGTCGTTTTTCAGCCCTTATCCGAGATTTCCTTGTCCACCAAATATTACTAGATAATCCCACTATTCTTCTCCATAAATTAGTAGTGTGTCCCAAGGAGTTTGTGAGTTATCAAGTTAACACCCCATACAGGGCAAGCACGAAGCTAAGAGCAAGCTCTTCAAAATTAGTTTCACTCTCAAGAGAGTGGGCAACACAAGTGTTACCACTCCTTGAAACACTTCAAGAATGTAAAGGATCTGCGATATGTATACAATAGAAAAATTTTTAAAAGTAGATACTTGCTGCATTCATAAGAAGTTTAGGAATTTAATAATCCACCCATAATTAAATTTTTAGATGTTCAGTTCTTAATAACTCAATTTCAGGTTGTTGAAGGGTTTAGGGTAATTAAGTTTTGTCATAAAGTGGCCATTCGCGGCATGGTAACGCTAGTCTTTTGAATCGGCAGATTACGCTGATGTTCAAAAGGCAAACCATGGTAATGGGCGAGACGACCGTCCGCCCCATGGACGGGGCGGTCGAGCATCCACGGACGGACTAGCTGCGTGTCGTCGAGTCAGTACCATGATTGGCCTCACTCCTATGTTTGACCTGATGCCGATAATAACTATCTCTCAGCGAAACAGCACACTTACCCATTTAACTTTTTAACTCACGTTCCCAAACTAAGTCTCACCAATTGAGAGGTTTCAACACCAATGTGAGCGGCTTCAAATTGTGAATAGGATGGATTTCAAAGTGATACTAGGGGATTGCGCCTAGGAGATAAAAACCTTCATAATCAGCCTTCAATCAATCGATTGTTTTTTCACTTTCTCAAGGTCACTTTCTCAAGGTAACTATGGAATTTTCGTTGTTAGATATTTCTGCATTGGTGTGGTTTATCGTTTCTTGGGCTGGCTATACCGCCTTTGCCCGTCGTAAGGCGAAAGATACCGACTGTATTGCCCGAGGTCTGCATAAGCATAGAATTTACTGGATGCTTGAGGTAATGACCCGCGGCGTGCGTGTGGGTGATGCGGCACTACTGGCCAACCTTGAGCGCAATATTGCCTTTTTTGCCTCGACCACCCTATTTGTGCTCGCGGGTGTGCTGACCTTATTTGCACAAGTTGAACGACTAGAAAGTGTTATTGCGACGATTCCCTTCGCCACGCCACCGAATCATGCGCTGGTGCAAGTCAAGCTCGCCTTGCTAGTCAGTATTTTTGTGATGGCCTTCTTCCAGTTTACTTGGTCGATGCGCCAATACGGTTTTGTGAACGTGATGATAGGCGCGGGTCCTTTAGACAGCGATGGCTCGAACGACAATCTCAAAGCCTATGCAAGACAAATGGCGACGGTACAAGATCAAGCGGCGCACTCCTATAACTATGGCTTACGCGCCTATTACTTTTCGATGGCAGTATTGTGCTGGTTTGTACACCCGATACTCTTTATCTCGGCGAGCTTATTTGTGGTCGCGACCTTATATCGCCGCGAGTTTAAGTCCCGCGCGGTTCTGGCGATCACTGCGGCAAAAGGGCATCTGCAAATAGAGAGTCAAGTGCGGGAAACGGCACGCAACCACAAAATAGAGTCATAACCTTAGCGGTTTAGGTTGCAGGTATCATCTTGGTTGAAATTATTGTTCTATACTCTTTGGGTTATGTTTCTATTGAAATACTGGGAGAGTGCTATGAGCGATAACTTATTAACCTTAGATGAAGTGTGCAAAATGTTAGATAAAACACCTGCGACCATCAAACGCTTCGCTCGGGAGAATTTACTCTCGAGTGTTCAAGATGGTGACGAATTAAAATTCCCTGAAGCGGAAGTGAAACGCTACCTCGCCTTTTCACAACGCTTAGGCTAAAACGCATTTGGCAATTAACGGCAAATAAAGCGGGGTAACCGCTGCTTAAATCGTTTGAGTTTGAATTTGAGTTTAAGTTTGTGAAAGTGGCTTGAATGTAAATGCGATGCTTAAGTTTAAATACAAGGCTTAAGTTTAAGTCGTCGATAGCGAGTTAAAACAAACCTTGAATGCGATATGGACAGTGACGCTCAAAGGGATTTGAACTAAGCCATAGCGGTTTGTTGCGAGGGATTGATTAGCCGGATTTAGCATCCGGCCATTAAACTTACGCCACTAATCTTTAAGCTACTAAACGTTAAGCTATTAAACGTTAAGCCATGAACCTTAAGCTATGAATCCAACAAGATTGAATCATCACTGATCATTTAAAGCCTGCTGCAACTGCCGATAGGATAGCAACTCCCGCTGCGTTTCACTTAAACCCAAATCGGCGGCGAGTTGTTGTAATTGCGCTTCATATTTAGGCAACAAGGTTTCATCGTTAGTCATAATCGCAAGCTCGGCAAAATCCCCTAAACCTTCGATATGATCGATTGTTAGATGAAATTCACCCAGAAAATAGATACTGCGGCGCTTTTTAATTTCCAGTACGCACTCATAACCTAAGGTATGCAACATACTCTTTGCCTTGGTCGCTTCGGTGATATTAACGGCTTCACAGCGGTCTTTTTCTGGCCCTTTCACTATCCACAGCATTATCCCCGATGGCTGCATCTCACGGATACACAAGCTCTTGTGTTCGCCTTTAAGTGATTGTGATGGCAGATCAAAGTAACAATCATGCTCAAGATTATCTTCGAGCATGATCTCAGGATTTCTCATCTGCAAGGCAGCGAAAAAAGCGTGGCGATCCAATAAGCGATATTTAAGCTCGACCTCAAATTTACCATTAAAATGGGCATTGATTTGTGGGGCTAATGCTTCTGGCATCGCAGGGTTCATCGATTTATATCCGCTTTTAATGGGTAAAAAATATCGCTATTCATCATATTGAACGTCAAAGACTTGAACGTTAAAGGCTTGAATACAGGAGGCTTAAGCGAGTCTTTGGTATAAGGCCTGATACTCTGCACTGTTTTCAATTAAGCTCTGGTGAGTGCCAGAGGCAATAATCTTACCCTGACCGAGTAGATGAATGTGATCCATCTTCGCCATAGCAGTTAAACGATGGCTAATCATCAGCAAGGTTTTATCCTGAGCAAACTCAAACAGTAAACTTAAAATTTCTCTCTCGGTACGTTTATCTAGCCCTTCAGTCGGTTCATCGAGCAATAGCAGCGGCGCATCACGCAGCAGCGCTCTTGCAACACCAATTCGGCGCTGCTCGCCACCCGAAAGCTGACGTCCACCTTCACCAATCCACATATCCAGCGGTTTATCTCCCGTGAGTAAAGCGCCAAGTCCAACCCGCTGTAACACATCAATCAAGCGTGCGTCGTGGGCCGTGCGTTTCTCGCCTTCGATAACAGGTAGCGCTAATACTAAATTTTCCCGCAAGGTGCCCGCAAACAGATAGATGCGTTGGCTAATCACAGTTATCGCATCCCTAAGACCGCGCTCGCTGTAATCTGAAAGAGGAAGACCATCGAGCTTGATGTGCCCTTGCTGGGCTTGCCATTCGCGGGTAATCAGCGCCAGTAAACTCGACTTACCGCAACCCGTTGGCCCAAGTAACGCGACTTTTTGCCCCGCTTTTATCTCAAGGGACAAGCCTTGCAGCACGTGTTGATCGTCTCGATAACCAAAGTGGATATCTTCAATCTGTAAGGCGCCAGATTTTGCCCTCAGGCCAGTATCGGCAACAAATTGAATATCGGCCTCTTGTTCGGTGATTTCATTAATCCGTGTCGCCGCCAATACGCAGCCAGACAAATGCTGAAACGCGCCCGCAATCGGCATCATCATCTCAACGCAGGCCATAGTGGCAAACACCATAAGCGCAAACATGGGGCCCGGCGGCACGGCATCACCCACGCCTTGAGCGGCTAAATACAGCATCATGATCAAGGCTGAGCCAGTGGAGAGGATCAACATGGCTTGGCTGAGCGCTGTGATATTGGCCATCGCACTTTGGCTGCGAAACAGCTCTGTCTGCGCATCATTCAGTTTCTGCCTGAATCTGTCGTTGGCGCCAAATAGGCTGAGTTCGGCTTGGCCTTGCAGCATATCTAACAACTGCACCCGATAATGGCGCTTGGTTTCGAGCATAGTTCGGCTCGGCGCGTGTCCAAGGCGATAAAATAGCAGTGGCATCACCAGCCAAACGGCGACTAAAAATAGGCAAAGACTGAGGGCAAGTTTGGCATCGAACCAAGCGAGGAATAGATACAAGAGCCCAGTCATCAGCAGTGATGCCGCCATAGGCGTGAGCAGTCGCAGATATAGATGATCTAGGGTATCGATATCGGCAACTAAGCGATTGAGCATGTCGCCACGGCGTAGCCCCTGCAGATTTTTAGCACTGAGCGGCAAGAGTTTACGCCACGCCCAAACGCGAAGCTCAGTCAGCAACTTAAAGGTCGCCTCATGGGTCGCTAAACGCTCGCCATAACGACTGGCAGTACGGGCAATTGATAAGAAACGCACACCGCCAGCAGGAGTGAAAAAGTTAAAGGACTGCGCCGTGACTATCGTCAAACCCGCGACCGCGGTAGCGGAAAGAAACCAGCCCGACAGTGACAGTAAACCTATGCCAGCCATCAAGGTAATGATAGTCAGCAGTAAGCCCACGGACATCATCAGCCACTGGCGCGAGAACAATCGAATAAAGGGGATTAGCACTTTCATTGGGCGTCTCCTTTAGTGGGCTCGGCGGCACTGTCGAGTGGAGCGTCACTGTCAAGCTGCGTATCACTGCCGCTGACCGATAACGGTACAAGTTCAATATCCGCCACGGACTCAATATTCTCACGCAGCAAGGTTTGGAATAAGCCGTGCGTGTTAGACAAAGTGGTAAAGTCGCCCCGCTGTACTATCAAGCCTTTATCGAGCACAAGAATAGTATCCATTTGATCTAACTGATCTAATCTGTGGGTCACCATAATGCACATCTTACCCGTCATGGCCCGATTTAACGCAGAACTCACCGCCTGCTCACTCTGGCTATCTAAACTGGCCGTAGGCTCATCAAGGACAAACAAACTCGCCTTTTGCCCAAGCGCCCTTGCCAAGGCAATACGCTGGGCTTGGCCGACGGATAAACCGGAAGATTGCTCACCGACTGGCGCGTCTAAACCCAATGGCTGCGCCTTAACGAAGTCGCTAATATTGGCCTCTGCCAGCAAGTGCCACAGCGTATCGTCGGGCAGAGTGGGGTCGGCTAAAGCTACGTTATCCCGCACAGTACCGTGGAATAACTGCGGTTCTTGGCCCAGCCAAGCTAAATGCTGTCGCCAATGGGCTAAATCTAATGCGGATAACTCATGGCCATTAATCAGCAAATGGCCCTTATAGGGTAAAAATCCCAATAAGGCATTGAGTAAACTGGTTTTCCCCGCACCGCTTGGGCCAACTAAGGCTAAACGTTGATTGTCTTTTAATTCAAAACTCAGCGGGCCGAGTAAACGCGTGCCATCAACACTAAACACTTCAAGATGATCAGCACTCAGGGTTTCTATGCTATTGATACGCACTTGGCCGACAAACTCAGGTTCAGGATGTTCGAGCAAGGTAATCAAGGCTTCCGCGGCGCCGACGGCCTGCGCCTTAGCGTGGTAATGAGTGCCCATATCCCGCAGCGGTTGATAAAACTCAGGGGCTAAAATCAGAATAAACAGCCCAGTAAACAGGCTAAATGGAATACCGACTATTTGAGGATCTGTACTTGAGCTGATATTGGCAT
The DNA here is from genome assembly GCF_026802235.1 of Shewanella sp. DAU305. Classification (NCBI taxonomy): domain Bacteria; kingdom Pseudomonadati; phylum Pseudomonadota; class Gammaproteobacteria; order Alteromonadales; family Shewanellaceae; genus Shewanella; species Shewanella sp. DAU305. The sequence continues at coordinate 1,414,675 of NZ_CP113808.1, read as the reverse complement.
GCGCGCCATAGTAGCCAAAATCTAAGTGACCTAAGTAACTGAAACCAAAATAAACCGCCAGCACAGCAATCGAAACCGCCGCAAAAAACTCTAATACCGCCGAGCTTAAAAAAGCCATGCGCAGTACCGACATAGTACGACTACGGAACTCTTCCGAAGCAGTGGCGATTACCTTTAGCTCAGCGTCACCACGGTGGAAGAGTTTCAACGTGCTTAAGCCTTTTAATCTATCCATAAAGTGGCCGCTCAATCTTGCAAGCGCACTGAAATTCTTGCGATTGGCATCGGCAGCGCCCATGCCAACTAAAATCATAAACATAGGGATTAACGGCGCTGTGAGTAACAGAATTAATCCTGCCGCCCAGTTAATCGGGAAAACCGCCGCTAAGATGAGGATGGGAATAAAACCAGCTAGGCTGATTTGTGGGAGGTATCGGGCATAAAAGTCTTGTAAATCTTCGACTTGTTCTAAAACTATGCTGGCCCAACTGCCTGCGGGTTTACCTTTAATAAACGCCGGACCTAGCTTAGTCAACTTGTCCATCACTGCCGCGCGGATATGACCACGAAGGCGCTTACCCGCCTCAAAACTGGCGCGTTCACGGCCATAAGCCAGCAAGGCGCGCAGTAACATCAAGGCGATTAACGCAATCAAATGAGGAGTATAAGTATCAATACTCACGCTGGAACTGACCATTTGGGCATTGGCAGTTAGCGGTATGACTTGCTGCCCCATGATCACGCCATCCAGAATCGTCGCGATAATATAAGCCTGCGCCACCATAGCGACGGCGCTTATCATCCCAAGCCATAACGACAATTTAAGGAACAAGCCACAGGCTTTTTTTTGGGCTTTAAGCCAAACAAGAAGGGATTTTTCTAACGACTTATCCATGGTGCTCCAACAAGAAAACAATTAAGCGACTCGTAGCGGGGATCGGCTATCGATAACTACTCAGTTTACGGGGCTTGCAACGGCTAAAAAGTTCCGATAGGGACGCAGTATCGCAGGCATCTAAAGCAGATGAAACCCTATTACAGACTTTTGCTAGCAGACTCACAAAAACGAGCTAAAGATAAACAAATCCCTGAGTTAACGGAACTTTCCCTAGCACTAGCCTGTTTGGGGAAACTTAGGTAGCATGAACCTCTTTGTATTAATTATCCCCTTACCTATGCCAAATAAAAATGCCGGTTTTACCCTGATTGAACTCGTTGTGGTCATTATTATTCTAGGAGTATTAGCCGTAGTTGCTGCACCTAAATTCATTAATATACAATCAGATGCCTATAAGAGTCAGCTTTCAGGTGCACAGGCTTCGATGAAATCCGCCGTCACCCTATTCAAAGCTAAGTCGGAAATTGCTAACAGCGGCACCACCAATCGAGTCGTTTACGACGGGATCCGTGGCGAAAACTACCAACCTTGGGCTGCCAGTGCCAGCGGTACAGCACCAAGCGCCGCTTATACTACGCCGCCAGAGATCTTTAAGGCTGCTGGGCTCAATGTCGATGAATGGTCCTATCGAATCCATACTACTGGCGGTACCTACCAAGTCATTGCCACACCGAAGCAAAAACTGAACCTTGATACGCCGACTCAAGCGCAAGTCGAAGCGACAAATTGCTATATAGACTACAAGTGGGAGACGACGGGAATCCCCACCTATAACAAGGTCGACACAGGTTGCTAGAACGACCTTAAAGCTGAAATATAATAGAAAAACAGCGAGCTAACCTGAGGTTATCTCGCTGTTTTTGTTAGCGCCACATTTTACAATCAAACGTTTTTTAAAAACGTAATCCTTACTGCACTGCGCCGTATTTCACTAACACATGCCAGAGCAACTTAAGTTCGTGGGCGACTTGAGCACGGTTACCGCGTTCGCGCCAATGCTGGGGTGAATGATATAAATCCCGCGCGGCCACACCTATCGCATAGGCATCGACTCTGTCTTCTATGGCGATACGATTGGCCAGCGATGGCATAGTCGGCCCGCGAAAATCGCTTGGGATCTGCGCCGTATGTAGGCTAAAACCATCATGATATTGCAACTCGATATCATATCTGTCGCAAATCTTGCTTAAGCTGGCGCCAATATCAGTGCCTTTAAAACTTGGATCGGCCACCAGCATAGCGATATCTTCATCGAGGGAAACATCACCGTGGATCTGCGCCTCGATATAATGATCGAGATTATTCGATAACGGCCGCTCGAAACGTGACAGCAAGGAAGCATTGAGCTGATGCCCCAAATAATGAATCACATTCAGTGGCTTAAAGTCGGATTTGCCTAAGGCATAGTGACGCTCAAAACTCTCGGTCAGCAGCGCCGCTAACACATCATCGAAGCATGATAGCGTGCCCTTCTCTTTCGGATTGCGGTACGAGTCGAGATAACAAAAGGTTGAACGTGCCATCACACTGGCGTGGGTCAGCAAATAACAGCTACCAAAACGCGGCGCGGGGCCGTCCTGCCACATGCCCAGATCGAGTGCGCCATATTTAGGCCGAGATTTAGTGCCCTTGTATACATCACCAAACAGCTGATTTTCCCAGTGATCCCTTGGGCCACCTAATTCAGGGGATAACTGACCGTTAGAAATATGGGTCTCAAACTGACTGCGGTATTGACCATCGCGCAGCAAACCTTCGGCCACTGTCATACCACGGCTGTCGATTCTATCGGGGTGAAAATGCAGCGCAATTCGGCCGCAGTTGAGCAATTGTTTGAGGGCGAGTTGCATCTCATGCATGGGGATGTTCGACATCTGCTGCACATTTTTAATCACAGCGACGGCCTGTTCACTGCGACCTCGAGCAAGACGTTCAATATGCTGTATCGCTGTCATAATCCACCTATAAATGAGAGGCGTTTAACCATTTCCCGCGTTAGCTCATCCTAAAATAAACACGAGAGTAATCGCAAGCATGCAGAGAATAGATATTGATGAATTCTACTCCTATCGCCTTGAGTTTATACCACTCAAATTTATCTAGCGTGATCTACCGCTAACTCACTCTAACTTTTAGATAAAAAGTGCCGACAAGTTAACTTTAAACCGGCTTGTTTAGCTGATTGAATCAGCCTGATAGCCATCCTGTACATTTGGAGAATCCATTAAGCTCAACCGCACCCAAAAATAACAGTAAAAGTCCAACTCCAAAGCCTCTGCCAGTACAATACAGCACTTAACCGAATGCAGATTCGCCCTCAATAAGCTCAAATTCGACTGAGGAAACTTGCGCCTAAAAGATAAGCGAGACCGAGTGAAAGCCGCTGACAAGCGATTTATGTGCCAATATGAATGAAACCCGCTGTAAAAGTCTTTATTAGATGGCACTTAAAGCCCTGATCCTGTAAGCTGCACGCCCGCCAGCAGACCTGGCTATTGACCATAAATGCAGCAAAGCGTTGCCACAAGAGACCAATCTATGAGTTTTACCTCCCTGGGCTTATCGGCCCCGATACTTAAAGCCGTTGCCGAACAAGGCTACGACACACCTTCGCCAATCCAAGCTCAAGCAATTCCCGCTGTGCTTCAAGGCAAAGATGTGATGGCGGCCGCCCAAACAGGAACAGGTAAAACAGCAGGTTTCACCCTACCTATGCTCGAACTCCTGAGTAAAGGTAACCGTGCCCAAGCAGGCCAAGTGCGCGCATTAGTGTTAACTCCGACACGCGAATTGGCGGCTCAGGTTGCAGAAAGTGTTGAAACCTATGGTAAGAATTTACCACTGCGCTCAGCGGTGATATTTGGTGGCGTGCCTATCAATCCACAAATCGCGAAATTACGCCACGGTGTCGACGTATTAGTCGCCACACCAGGTCGATTGATGGATCTGTACAATCAAAAAGCGGTGAAATTCAGCCAGCTTGAAATCTTAGTATTAGATGAAGCCGATCGCATGCTCGACATGGGCTTTATCCGCGACATCCGTAAGATCCTGGCCATTTTACCTAAGCAACGCCAAAACCTGATGTTCTCAGCCACCTTCTCCGATGAAATTCGTGAGCTGGCAAAAGGCTTAGTGAATAATCCGGTCGAAATTTCGGTTACGCCACGTAACGCGGCGGCGACCACAGTAAAACAATGGGTTTGCCCAGTCGATAAGAGCCAGAAATCGGCACTGTTGATCCAACTCATCAAGCAAAACGATTGGCAACAAGTGCTGGTATTCTCGCGCACTAAACATGGCGCTAACCGTCTGGCGAAAAGCCTTGAAGATGCGGGCATTAAAGCCGCCGCTATCCACGGTAACAAGAGCCAAACAGCGCGTACTAAAGCCTTGGCCGACTTTAAAAATGGTCAAGCTCGCGTACTGGTTGCAACCGATATCGCTGCCCGTGGTTTGGACATTGACCAATTGCCACAAGTGGTTAACTTCGACTTACCGAACGTGCCAGAAGATTATGTGCATCGTATCGGCCGTACTGGCCGTGCTGGCGCATCGGGTCAAGCCGTGTCACTGGTGAGCAACGAAGAAATCAAACTGCTGAACGATATCGAGCGTTTGATCAATCGCGTATTAGACCGAGAAATGGTTGAAGGCTTTAACCATGTATTGCCTGAATCACGTTTAGGTGGCGGCGGAAAAAGCAGCGGTAAATCAGTGCCAAGCCGTAGAAATACCCGCAGCTCAAACCAACCTAGCTCACGCGATGGTGCCCCAAGAAGCGCCGAGCATAAAGATGGTCAACGCAGCGGTGACGTCGCGCGCGGCCACAAGCCAAACGACAAGAACCCAAGACACAGCGGTGAAGCCAGTAGCGCACCCCGCAGTGATGCCAAACCACGTCCAGCACGTTCAAACGATGGTAGTGCTAATAGCGCAGGCGCTAGTCGTCCAAGTGAAAGCCGTTCAGGCGCTGGCGAAAATCGTGGCCAAGCGGGTGAGAACCCTTACGCCAATGGCCCAAAGAAAAATACCCGTCGCCCAAATAACGGTGCGAGTCGTCCAAGAAATTCACAGGATTAATGTGATACCGTTTAATCGGTGCTTAATAGATTAAAAGATTAAGCACTAAAGTTAAGCGGTTAAATTAGATACTGATGTTTAGAATTGTTTTACAGTGGTTTGGTCGGTTTTATACGAGCCGCTCGTGATATGAATGGTGTCGACAGATCATTCCTAGTCTCGCGAGCATGAACTTACCCAAATAAACAAAACTCAATCTTAAAACGTCAGTACTCAAGACATTAACTCTCAATAAAGAAAGCCCAAGTTCTGATGAACTTGGGCTTTTTTGTTTGTTCAATCAAGCGATTTGATCACTATGATCGATTCATGTCATACCTTGCGAAAACGTGCGACTAACTCACGTAATTGCTCAGATGTCAGCTGTAAAGATTTACCACTTTCACTTACTTCAGTTCCTTGATGCAATGACGTGTCAGCAAGCTCAGAAATAAGCACAATTTGATGGTTAATATCTTCAGCTACATGTGCCTGCTCTTCCACTGCTGCGGCCATTTGTATTGCCATATTTGCAATGCTGCTAACGGCAAGACTAATACCCTCTAATGACTGCTGAGTAAGTTCTACTTGGGCAACGCCTAATTCAGTGTCTTTACAACCATTCTCAGCCACTAACACTGACGCTTTCGCTTTCGCCGACAACAGTTGAATAATACGGTAAATATCTTTGGTTGATTCAGTAGTTCGTGAAGCAAGCAGCCTTACTTCATCGGCAACTACAGCAAAGCCTCGGCCTTGATCACCCGCCCTCGCCGCCTCAATCGCGGCGTTAAGCGCGAGCAAGTTAGTTTGCTCCGCAATCTGTTCAATTAATTGTGCAGCACCGACAATATGATTCGTTTGCTCGGCTAAATCGGCGACAGACTGACTAATATCATTTACTGTTTGTTGTAGCTGCTGCATTGCAATCCGTGTTTGTCCCGCCACGACAGCACCAGAACGCGCTAGCTCATCAGCATCACTGGCTTTTGTTGCCGTATCTTGCACATGTGCAGAAACTTCGGCGATAGTCGTAGTCATCTGATTCATTGCGGTGGCAACTTGCTCAGTTTGCATTTGCTGCCTAAGGATGCAATCCGCAGCCTCTAATGATAAATGCATCACTTGGTCAGACTGACTCGCCACTTTAGATGATGCATCTTCAATCCGGGTTAGTACTGTATTTAAATGGGCTGACTCAGCGAGTAATGCCACCTCTAATTGCCCTAACCTACCTGAGTTCTTAGCATACGAAGCAACGGCAAGGGGATCAGTAAAAGGCGTTGGCATTAGTACCAGTAAATGAGTGAGTGATTGCTGTAAACGATATATTCCCAAACCGTGGATGAATAATGCGGTAATTAAAAAAGCAATAGCGGCTTCAGCGGACCTAGACTCCACCACAACAATAACGAAATAATAATTGCGGCTAAAGGTAAACTAAATCCGAATAAATGACTCATCAGCTTTGAAGTGGAGTTATGAGGATTTTTACCCGTATTAATAGCAGTATATAAACGCTCAGCATAGGCAACTTGCTCACGGCTAGGCATAGAGCGAACCGACTCATACCCAACGACTCGCCCATGTTCAGTTACAGGTGTCACGTAAGCATTAACCCAATAGTAATCCCCATTTTTACAGCGGTTTTTGACTAATCCCATCCAAGGTTTACCCTGCAGCAAGTAGCTCCACATTGTTTTAAATGCGGCTTCTGGCATATCAGGATGTCGAACAATATTATGAGGGCTCCCAACTAACTCTTCTCGACTAAAGCCACTGATAGCGATAAAAGCATCATTACAATGTAGGATAGTACCTTTAATATCAGTAGATGAAATAAGTTGCTGCTCCTTCGGAAAGGTTCTCTCATTCCCTGTAATAGGTAAATTCTTGCGCATCTATGGCACTCTCCCTAGTGAACAACGACAAACGTTAGATCAATCAAATTCAATTTATCTTAAAAATGCTGATCAAAATTTAGCAGCTGATTTAACTATTCGATAGTTTATAAAAATTTTATTTTAAAAATAAATCTATATTTCAATTACATCAAAGTGATATAAAATACCCACTAGAATTAAACTGCAAAAGTTAAACTAACGAAAAATATCGCTGCTTGATGATAGCACTGCGATTCCGCATTAGACCAACTCAAAAATGCCATAGTGAAAATGGGTTATGAATAATATTTAAATGTGAGTTCTAAAAAATAAACTATCTCATCCCAGTATATGGATAATCACATTGCGCCAATTGACGGCTACCACACGAATAAAGCATTAAACGTAAAATGAGCCGAAACGGCTCATTTTATTTTGTGCTTCAAAATAATTTTTCTAAAAATTTATTCGTAAAAGCAAGCTTACTTCATTGGCCAAGCGCGGTAAGATTTTCCTTTAATGCGGCCGCCAGTAATTTTGTTCAGCGCTTTCTTGGCAACCTTACGATTAACGGCCACATAGGCGCGATAATCGGTCACTTGGATTTTACCCACCTGTGAGCCTTCGATACCGTTTTCGCCCGTCAGCGCGCCTAAGATATCCCCTGGACGCAGTTTTTCTTTCTTACCGCCATCGATCTGCAAAGTGATCATGGTTGGCGCTGCAGGCGTGTTGCCGAGCAGGCTTTCAGATGGCAGTGATTCGCTGGTAATTTCGCGCTCTAAATACTCTTCTAACAAGGCAATTTTGTAACCGTCTTGATCGTTATAGAAGGTATAAGCGGCGCCTTTACTGCCCGCACGGCCAGTACGACCGATACGGTGAATGTGGACTTCGGTGTCGTAGGCAACGTGATAGTTAAACACGGCATCCAGCGCATCGATATCTAAACCACGGGCGGCAACGTCGGTCGCCACTAATACACAGGCACTCTTATTAGCAAATTGCAGCAAGGTTTCGTCCCTGTCTCTTTGCTCTAAATCACCGTGCAAAGCCAATACGCTAAAGCCTAAGCCTTCAAGCTCATCGGCCACTTTTTGGGTTTCGCGTTTAGTGTTACAGAACACCACTGCGCTTTCAGGCTTATGTTCTAACAACAATAATTGCAGCGCTTGCATACGCGCCTTGTCATCGTCTAAATGATAAAAATGTTGGGCTATGCTCAAGCTGTCGTGATTACCTTCAACTTTAACCATGCTTGGGTCATACATGATTTGCTTAGCAATCGATTGAATTTGCTCAGGGAACGTCGCGCTAAATAGCAACGTCTGACGCTCACGCGGGGCTTGTTCGATAATCGCATCGAGGGCGGGTTGAAAGCCCATTTCTAACATGCGATCAGCTTCATCGAGCACTAACATGTTGAGATTAATTAAATCTAGGCGATTGCGATCTAAGTGATCGACGATACGGCCAGGTGTACCCACAATAATGTGCGCGCCGTGTTCCAGCGAGCCAACCTGTGGCCCCATAGGCACACCGCCGCAAAGTGTCAGTACTTTAACGTTATGAATACCACGGGCAAGGGTACGGATTTCCTGCGCCACTTGGTCGGCCAACTCGCGGGTTGGGCATAACACTAAGGTTTGAATACGAAAGCGTTTAACGTCTAACTTGTTCAGTAATCCTAAGCCGAAGGCGGCCGTTTTACCCGAGCCAGTTTTACCCTGACCTATCACATCCTGCCCCGCTAAAATGGGTGGCAAACTTTGCGCCTGAATTGGCGTCATCTCGTTGTAGCCCATAGAAGAAAGGTTCTCAAGCAGTTCGGGTTTTAGCTTAAGAGTCGAAAAAGCCATTGATGGATTAGGCTTAGTATCAGAGTTGCTCAAGGTGAATATCCTGTGGTGGGTAACGAAGCGGCTGCTAGGTTACTGAAATTGCGTTACTTATCGATTAAACTGTTCTATCAAGATTCAGGCTAGCTTGAGTTAAGAATAAAGCGCTAGGCTCGCTCAACCCAAAAGCATGGGTATTGTAGCAACAAAGCGCGGCTTTTGCCTCAAGTCCTTAAGCAATAGAGATAGCAGACCGAACAGCAACAAAAAGCCCTGTAGGGATACAGGGCTTAGATTTAGGCTTGGGTTTAGAATTAGCTCAGCGCGACAGATTTAACAAATTACGCGATTTGGCCGAAACGCCCTTCTTGATAATCGCGAATCGCCTGCTGAATTTCCGCTTGGGTGTTCATTACAAATGGACCCATCTGGACGATTTTTTCACGGATAGGTTTCCCCGCAAACAGTAACATCCCAGCGCCGCGCTCATCGGCTTTAAGCTTAAGCACAGTTTGGCTATCGAGCACTAAAAACTCGCCCTGATGATATGACCACTGTGAATCTTCACCCTTGCTTAAGTCACCTTGGTACAAGTACAAGGCGACAAACTCGTGTTGAGACAAATCAAGCGTGGCCTCAGCATTTGGCGCTAGGCTCAAATCAGCAATGGCAGCTTCGCCCGCTAATCCTTGAATAGCCGCACTAATCAGTGGCTGATCTTTAAAGCCCCAATCACCCGCTAAGGCTTTTAAGCTAGCGCCAGTGTTATTGGTCGCTTCAACGCTCGCGCTACCCGCAGTATCTTGATACTTAGCTGGACGCAGCTTGTCTTTGGCGGGCATGTTGACCCAAATTTGGAATCCATGCAGACCATCGACAGCATCGGCAAGTGGCATTTCAGAATGCACTACCCCAAACCCGGTACTCATCCACTGCACATCGCCGGCACGAATCGCCTTCACATTGCCCATTTGGTCACGGTGCTCAAAACCGCCCTTACGAATATAAGTGAAGGTCTCCATTCCGCGATGGGGATGTGCGGGAAAACCGCCAATAAAGTCTTGTTCATCATCGGATTTTATTTCGTCGATCATCAAGAAAGGATCAAATTTAGTCGTCACAAAATCGGCGACACGGCGAATATTGACCCCATCGCCATCCATCGCGGCTTTGGCGGAAAACTGACTTAATACTTTCATTGCTGCTCTCCTATCGGTTGAGCAAAGCTGTGCGTGAAACGCCAAGATCATACGGCTAACACAAGACGCAAACGCTTTGCTGATGGAGGCAGAATAACAAGGAAGTTTACAAAAGAATAACGCGAAATCACGCTTGGATTTTTCGAAAAAGTAGAATGGTTGAAGATTGAGCACAAGGCGTTCTTGCTAGCCTAAACGAGACTGATCACTTAAGCGTTTTGAAAGAAAAACTGAATAACGTTTGATCACTGGTTCAGAGGTAATTGCCATTATCTCCCCAGTGACACGCCGTAAACTCTTCCATGAGGGCTCGACGGCGACATCCATGTCGCCAACGGTCACTGATGCCCCAATGGCAATTCTCACACCCGATACAACTGTTTTGTCATCTAAAAATGGAGCATAACCTTGTCAGATAATTTACTCTATATTAGTCAGATTCGGATTAGATATTCTATTAATAACGCCTCTTTCGACTACAAACCAATCAACGCTTGATATAACTAGTCAGAATGGGCGTAACAGGAACATGAATCAGTTCTCTAGAGATTTGATTCATCTTAAGGGAAAAAACCGCCCCAGAATAGCCGCAAACGGGGGGTTGGGACGGGTTTTAGCGGTTGGCGTGAATCAGTCTGGTGTAGAGTGATTCTACTAGCTCATTTTTGGACAAAAGCGTGATATACCCTTTGCTCTAACTCGTCAGTTTCGGATTCAAATTTCTATGGAGATAACGCCTCAAACACCGGCGCAGCTTTGCTGCGTCCGAGTGCTTTGACTTGTTAAGTTCTGAATCACTAATCTACTTTCTCGTAGCTCTCAGCATCCATGATGTTTTTTCATGTATGCGCAAACGATCAGAGACCAAAGCTGCCGTTGACTCGTCATCTGCAGACTGCGCAAGTTTTAATACATCTCTAGAGGTCTTAATTACTTGCTCATGCCCTTTAGTCAGTAAATCAACCATTTCTTCCGAACTTGGAACGCCTTCAACTTCTTCAATAGAACTAAGTTTTGAAAACTCTTTGTATGTCCCCGGAGCGGCCACATCTAGAGTACGTATACGTTCCGCTATATCATCAACAGCAATAGCCAGCTCAGTGTAGTGCTCTTCAAACATCAAATGTAGCTCACGGAATTGAGGCCCACTCACGTTCCAGTGAAAATTATGTGTTTGTAAATATAAAGTATATGAGTCAGCTAAAAGGCGTTTGAGACCTTCAGCGATCTTCACTCTATCTTCCGCATTAATTCCTATATCAATATCTGTCATTTTGCTTTCCTCTCTATGGTTCAATTAAACTACTGACCGAACTTAACATTTTATTCGTACGCATGCGCGTTTACCTCGTTGAACCAGTGAAAACGCACACGGTTAACTATTTGTATGTAAAGAACTTATCATCTTTCTGCTAAATAAACCATCTGGAAAAACGCGCATGCGCGTTTTCCAAACCTATTAACTAAAAGTCAGCTACTATAGTCATCTAATTTTATAGAGTTTTATTTGTTGCTAATGGAGTTAGTGCGCACTGTTCTTGTCTTCAAATCATCCAAAAATACCTAAATTTAAATACGACTGTATACCCATACATTGTAAGGCGATTTACGGCAGGATCAAACATTAGGAAAAAAGATGAGAATTTGTATGGTAACAGGAGCGGGAGTTTTTGATTAAGCTAACGAGCTGAAACACGGAATGGGGCAAAAACGCGTTAGCCCAAAGCTAACGCAAAAAGACGGTGTGTCAGGACATGAATCAGACTAGGCAAGTCTGATTCACTGTAACGGTGGTTGCAATCCCTCACGGTCAGGTCTTACTTTTTAGTATCTATTACTTTTTGTATCTCTAGCTATCAGACAACAAGGGACTAATCTTTGAGCCGTTGAGGCAATAGCTTTTTAGCTAAACGAACAGCGATAGGGTTAGTTAAGATTGGCATTGTTGCAACAGTGACCGTTGGCGGCATGGATGCCGCCGTCGAGCCTATAGGGATATATTTACGGCGAGTCACTGGGGAAACAACGACAATTCATGCTGCACAACTGACGACAAAGTTATCTTGCTTTGGGGCATGAGCTTTTTAGGACAGGCTGAGATATAGAGAACATTCCCAAGATTGGCATTATTGCACCAGTAAACGTTGGCGACACGGATGCCACCATCGAGCTTATAGGGATACTTTTTTAAATAAAAGGGCGGCGAGTCACTGGGGAAACAATGACAATTCATGCTGCACAACTGACGAGACCGTTATCTTGAATGGTTAGCCAAGCTTTAGAATGTGACCTTAAAAGTGGTCACATTCAGATTCTCACTTGAATTGAATCTTCAACCTAATCCGGTTTAAATACGCCGATCACTGCTCCGGTGGCTTTTTCTGTGACCTTTTCATCGGTTTGCTGTTCACGGTAATCACACTCAGTACATTCAACGGTTTCGATGCCGTTTTCCTTGTAGAGTAAAATGCTGTCTTTAGCGCTGCATTTTGGGCACTTAGCACCGGCTACGAAACGCTTTTTGATTTTAGTGTTTGTCATAATAGATAAAGGACCAGATAGCAGGGCCAAGGGACTCGGCCGAATAAATTGGCGCTATTTTGCCACACTGATGATTGAATACCAGTGTTACCTGAAAGTATGAGGCCTTAGGTCGATGTGATGCGATTCGCTGAAGATCGTCCTGAAAAGTCGAATAATTGTCCGAGTTATCGGGTCAGGCTGTGGTTTGAAACTGGGTTGTACGCTATTATCTGTGCCCTGACGAATTCACGTTCTAACCAAGTTGTAGTCAATGATCAGCATCAACCAAGCGCAATTAATCCGTGGCAGCAAAACCCTGCTAGATGAGACCTCTCTCACGATTTATCCCGGCCATAAGGTCGGTTTAGTCGGTGCTAACGGCACAGGCAAATCTTCACTGCTCGCATTAATTTTAGGTCACTTAAGCCTAGATAAAGGTGAATTTAGTCTGCCTTCTGGCTGGCAAATTGCCACTGTGGCCCAAGAAACCCCTGCGCTCGACGTCTCGGCACTGGAATATGTGATCGATGGCGATAGCGAATATCGTCAATTAGAAGCCCTATTACACAAGGCCCAAGAAGATAACGACGGCAATGCCATCGCACTCTTACACGGTAAAATCGACGCTATCGGTGGTTATGCGATTCATTCGCGCGCGGGTTCATTGTTAGCGGGTCTGGGCTTTAGTGAAGCCGATCAAAGCAATCCAGTGAAAAGCTTTTCGGGCGGCTGGCGTATGCGCCTCAACTTAGCCCAAGCGTTACTGTGCCGCTCTGACTTATTGCTCCTCGACGAACCCACCAACCACTTAGACTTAGATACCATGTACTGGCTCGAAGGTTGGATTAAGTCCTATCAAGGCACGCTGATTTTAATCAGCCATGATAGGGACTTTATCGATGAAATCGTTGATGAAATCGTCCACGTTGAAAATCAAAAACTCAATTTCTACAAAGGCAATTACAGTGCCTTTGAGCGCATTCGTGCTGAACGTATGTCGCAGCAACAGGTTGCCTTCGAGCGTCAACAAAAAGAACGTGCGCACATGCAGTCCTTCGTTGACCGTTTCCGTTATAAGGCCAGTAAAGCCAAACAAGCCCAGAGCCGCTTAAAGGCGTTAGAGCGCATGACTGAGTTGTTGCCGTCTCAAGCCGACAGCCCCTTTTATATGGAGTTTCGCGCCCCAGAAGCCCTGCCCAATCCACTGATTAAGATGGAGCAAGTCGCGATCGGTTATAGCGATAAGCCAATCCTGAGTAAGGTGCATTTAAACTTAGTGCCGGGTGCACGCATTGGTTTACTCGGCCGTAACGGCGCAGGTAAATCGACATTAATCAAGCTGTTATCGGGTCAGTTATCGCCAATGACAGGTTTGTATGAACCTAATCCTGGCGTCAATATCGGTTACTTTGCCCAGCATCAAATCGAATTTTTGCGCCTCGACGATACGCCGATGCAGCATTTAGTGCGTCTTGCACCCAATGCCAGAGAGCAAGAGTTGCGTAACTTCTTAGGCGGTTTTGGTTTTAACGGCGATATGGCGCTTTCTCCGGTGCGCCCCTTCTCCGGCGGCGAGAAAGCCCGTTTAGTGTTGGCGTTATTAGTTTGGCAACGCCCTAACCTATTGCTGCTCGATGAACCCACCAACCATTTAGACTTAGAGATGCGCCACGCCCTAACAATGGCACTGCAAACCTTTGAAGGTGCTATGGTTGTCGTCTCGCACGATAGGCATTTACTGCGATTAACCTGTAGCGATTACTATCTGGTCGATCAAGGTGAAGTGCGCGCCTTCGACGGTGACTTAGACGATTATCACCAATGGTTGCTCGATGCGGCGAAAGCCAACTCGAATCAAAACAGCACCAGCGACGAGATCAAACCTGCCGCCGATAAAAAACAGCAAAAACGCCTCGAGGCCGAAATCCGCCAAAAGGTATCGCCGCTCAAGCGCAAACAAACTAAGTTAGAAACCGAACAGCAAAAGCTGAGCGAACGCCTCGCCGAGCTAGAACACTTGCTGGCCGATAGCGAATTGTATGATCAAGATAACAAAGCCAAGCTAACCTCGGTATTAACTGAGCGAACGAGCTTGACGCAAACCTTAGAAGACAGTGAAATGCAATGGCTCGAGTTGCAAGAAGAGATAGATGCAATGGAACTTGAGGTCATGGAGCAACAATAACTCCAGCATTCTTTTACATAAAAGTCAGTAGCAGCGGCAATACAAGGAAATAGTATGGCGGTTTTAACCCAGTTCGACAGTCAACTCTGGCAATGGTGTGATATGAGCTATGCGCAAAACAAAGCACTCTGTCTCGAATTGCAAAATAGCTGTCAGGTGAACGTCAATCTACTGCTACTGGCACAATATTTAGATATCACTATGGATGTGTCTGGGCCGCAGCAATACAGCACAGACCAATGGCAAACGCTGATGAGCGCCGTGGGTGAATGGGATGAAAGATTTCTCATGCCCTACCGCAAATTACGCAAACTCGCCAAGTCCAGCTTGAATGAGCAAGAGTATCAACAAATGCTCGCCGTTGAGCTGATGATGGAACGTAAAGCGCAGCGAACCATCTTAAATAAACTCAATGAACTCAGCCCAAGCGGCCAAGCAACGAATCTGGTGAGCTACTTAAGCTTGTTTGGACTCAGTGACATGGACGCCAACGAAATCGGCCTCATCGCGCCCTGATCTAATCCAAACAAATCACGTTAAATCAAGCACAGCTAAGTTAGATCGAGCTCAATCAAATTAACACTATGATCATCTGAACCGCTAACAGCTGCGGCCTTGTGGATAGCGTTGACAGTCATCCTTGATCACCAACCAATTCAACTGACTCTCAGTATAAATATGGTACCTAGGCTGAACTTGGTTAGCGTCGTCCAGACTCGCTATGCTCAAGGTCGAATAATCGGGATATTGAGTATGTCGGTAAGTTAACGATGTACCGCACTTGTCACAAAATCCACGACGGATAAGTTCGGACGATGCGAACTCAGTTACCAGACCTTTCAACCATCTAACTTGGCCTCTCTTGAAATCCATCCAAGCACCAAATGCAGATCCCGTGCTTTTTTGGCACGAACGGCAGTGGCAATAATCCGCATCAAAGGGTTCACCTTCAATCTGATAACGAATCGCCCCGCATAAGCAGCCGCCTTCCCGTAATCTCTTTTTAGGCATATACACTCCTATTTCCGACTACCCGCACGCTCCCTTGAGTAGCGCTTCATCTCGATAAAATAAACCGCTGCGATTTACCTTATCGAAATTGAACTGCTACAAAAGAACGTTAATTAAGCGTCGATTTCTTGCTGTAACTTTTCCAGCTCATCCAAAATATGCAGAAATTTTTGGCCAAACTCAGTCACTTGATACTCGACACGCGGCGGCAGCTCGTTATAAATGACCTTATCTAAGATGCCAAATTCTATGTTCTTTTTTAAACATTGATTCAATACCTTAGTTGAGAGCCCCTCAACGGATCGCACCATTTCCCCCGGTCTTTGTACCCCACTGGCCAACAGCTGATAAACCGTTAATGACCATTTACAACCATAAATCGTCTCGACCATACGCGCTGAACGCTCAGGGGGCGATTTGCGTGAAATAATTTTTTCATTGTTATTCATAAAGATGTACCAAAAAGTACCTGCCTTACCTATTTGTACTTACTGTTCAGACAGTTATTGAGTTCTTAAGATTACCACCTTGATAATACTTAGGAGTAGAAAATGCAATTTAATACCTCAAATCTCGCCATTATTGTCGGTGGTAGCAGTGGCATAGGTTTCGAAACGGCCAAACAACTGGCCGAACAAGGCGTATCAGTGCTCATCGTCGGTAATCAACAAGATAAACTCACCGCAGCCGTTGCTGCGATCAAACAAGCCCATCCAGCAGCCGAGTTACGCGTCGACGGTTTTCAAGCCAACCTTTACCAAGCTGCGGATGTTAATCGGCTGATTGCGCACATTACCCAGCTTAAGCAAAAGGTCGGCTACCTAGTCAATGCGGCGGGGTATTTCAATCCCAAATCCTTTATCGACCACTCAGAGGCTGATTACGATCTCTATATGGCGTTAAATAAAGCCCTGTTCAAAATCACTCAAGCCGTAACCCACAAGATGATTGATGCGGGCGGTGGTAGTATAGTGAACATAGGTTCTATGTGGGCAAAACAAGCGGTTAAAGCCACACCTTCGTCAGCGTATTCCATGGCCAAAGCAGGATTACACGCATTAACCCAGCACTTAGCGATGGAACTGGCAGACAAGCATATTCGCGTCAACGCGGTTTCACCTGCCGTGGTGAATACGCCCATCTATAACGCTTTTATCCCAGAGGCAGAGCTAGACCAAGTGATTGAAAGCTTCAACGCTTTTCACCCTATTGGTAGAGTCGGCACGCCAGCCGATGTAGCAAACAGCATTTGTTTTCTTCTATCCGATGACACTAGCTGGGTTACCGGCGCGATTTGGGATGTTGATGGCGGCGTGATGGCTGGACGCAACTAATATTGCAGACACAGCGAGTATGCTAGTGCGTAGCTAACGGTGCGCTTACTCAATTAGCGCACTGTTAGCGCAGCAAGACGCAACGAACACAGTAAACAATCACTATTCTAAGTTAAGGTTAAATAAGGTCTAACACTATGCTCAATATGAACTTTAGCGAACGTGTCGTTATTGATACGCAGCAGCAACCCTGGTTGCCAAGTCCTGCTCAAGGCGTTTGGCGCAAACCACTCGAGCGGGAGGCTAAAGAGTCAGGACACACCAGCAGCATAGTGAAATATGACGCGGGTTCGCAGTTTGCGACCCACCCGCATCCGCTGGGCGAGGAAATTTTTGTACTCGAAGGGGTATTTTCCGATGAAAACGGCGATTACCCCGCGGGCAGTTATCTTCGCCATCCGCCAGGGAGCCAACACGCGCCGTTTAGCCAAGAAGGCTGCGTGATCTTAGTAAAGCTCAATCAATTCGATCCGCGAGATCTTGATGTGGTCAAGATTAACACTCAGAAGACTGAGTGGTTACAAGGCATAGGCGGCTTACAAGTGATGCCGCTACATGAGTTCGAGCATGAACATACTGCGTTAGTTAAATGGCCTAAGGGTGAAACCTTTCAACCCCATCGGCATTTTGGCGGCGAAGAAATATTGGTGTTATCGGGCAAGTTTCAAGATGAGCAAGGGGAATATCCGCGCCACACTTGGATACGCAGTCCGCACATGAGCGGCCATTTTCCTTTTGTCGAAGAGGAAACCATTATCTTAGTGAAAACAGGACATTTACCCATTAGCACGATTCAACCCTAAATCCACGGCGAGCATTGTCTTAGCCAACATACGTTTTTACAGTATAAGTTGCTGCTACATACGTTTTTGCAACTAAGCCTTCTGCAGCTGAGCTATCTGCAAGTAAGCTTCTGCATCAGAATCATTGGCTAAGGTAACATCACCCTTTGCCGTCGGTGAGCTTTTGCGCGAGTGCGGTGGCATTACGTGCTGTGATGCCATAAATCGACAGCTGCGGGTTAGCGCCAAGGCTGGTCGGGAAGATAGACCCATCCATTACTGACAGATTTTCTAAATAGTGCGACTGACCATAACTATTTACCATAGAAAGCTTTTCATCTTCGCCGAAGGGACAACCGCCCATCACGTGCGCCGATGCGACGATAGTGCGCAGTGGCGCGAGTGACATCTGCGCAATGCTCTCTTTGGCGTCTTTCCACGAAGATAAGTAAGGCATACCATCGCTGATCGGCAACACTTTTAAGGCACCCGCCGAGAATTGTAGCTCCGCCATACTGGCAAAAGCGCGTCTCGCTGCCCGCCAAAAGGCATCGGTCAGCGGATAATCTAGGGTAAATCCCTTAGGCGTTAAGTGCACTTCACCACCCTGACTGTCGGGATGATAACCATCGCGGATTAGGGCAATCGTCACTTGCAACTGATTGAACTGCGCCATTAACTCGGCATGACTCGCGCCATAACCTAAGGTTTTAGAGGCAATTAAAATCGGGTGCACTGGCGGCACTTCGAGTTTATAGCCGAGCTCCCCATCGGCGTCATTCTTCCACACAAATTCATCGGAATAGATAGATTGCGGCGCGCCACTATGGCCATTGATCGAATCGGCAAACACGCCGCCGGATAACAAAGTCGGATGTAAAAAAGTGCGTTTACCCAAAAGTTTGTGGGGATCGGGCACCTGCGAGCGCATCAAAATCGTCGGCGTATGGAGAGCGCCCGCACTCAAAATATAATGTTTAGCCTTAAATAACAGCTCAACGTTAGTGGGTCGTAAATTCACATCCAACGCCTGCGCCTTTAACGCAAACACTTGGCCGTTATGGTGCTCAATCTTAGTCACTTTAGCACGGCTAATCAGCTGCGCGCCTTTCTCAAGTGCCGAGGGAATCGTGGTCACTAACATAGATTGCTTCGCATTGACCGGACAACCCATGCCGCAATAGCCAGTATTCCAACAACCCGCCACATTGCGTTTAATGACTGTGTATTCCCAGCCAAGATTGATACAACCTTGCTTCAGGGCGGCATTATTACGGTTAGGCTCATAGTTCCATTCATGGATATTGAGCCGCTGCTCCATTTGCTCAAACCAAGGGTCTAAGCTCTCGCGATTAAGCCCTGCAACCGACTTATGTTGCGCCCAAAAAGCTAACGCTTCGGTCGGCGTGCGAATAGAAGTGGTCCAGTTAACTGTGGTTGAGCCACCGACTGCGCGGCCTTGAAAAATCCCAATCGCCTTGTCGGCGGTTTTCATCGCCGCGGCTTGTTGATACAAGTTGGGATAAGCGACCCGCTCTTCCATATTAAAATCACTGGAGGATTTTAGCGGCCCCGCCTCAATCATGATCACGCTTAGCCCAGCTTGGGTGAGGATTTCGGCCGCCACACCGCCGCCAGCACCTGTGCCGACAATAATAACATCGGCTTCAAACTGTTGGTTTTCTTGCAATTGGCTCGCGTCGGTATGTAACCAACCTGAGTTTAAACCATTCACTATAGGATCTATGACTGCCAACTTGAGTGCTCCACTGTCGCGGGTAAGATGCTTATTATTGGACGTTTTATTCGGTTACAAACGGGCGAGCTATTTGAACAGTTCAGGTTTGGCATAATGCAGGCGGCTCCAGTGTTCAGGGCAAGCGTAGTAACTGGCCATCACTAATTCCCGCAACCCGAGATAAGCGGTTTGTAACAGCGCAAAATAACTGTGGCGCCAAGTTTCTAGCATTTCAGTTAACTCGGCGGGAGAGCGCATCAATAACGGTGTCATGCTTGAGGTCAGTACGAGTAAGCCTAGGCGATTTTCGAGCATATCGAGCAGTTCAAATAACTCGGTTTGCTGCTCCTCGGGTAGCACAGAAATTGACTGTTTGATGGCATCTAAAGTGCGATTTTGCGCCGCGAGCTTGTGAGTTGCCACATCGGGCAAAGCGCCGTCGAGCATTACCGGTAAAAGCACGCTAAACAACAAACGATAATCTTTGCCTTCGCTGTCCTTGGGCAAACTAAACTCAGGAGAATAGAGATTGACCCCTAAGGCTAACGCCGCCGTACCGGCAAACGCGCCCATCAAAAAGGTTCGTCGCTTCATCTCTATCTCCTAAATATCAATCTAAATGTCGGCCTAAATATCAGCATAAAAAACAATTGTGCTAAACTGCCCACGCGTTTATATCCATGCGACCTCAAAATAAGAATTTCAGCATTTTGAAGTCGCTTGGATATAAATTAAACACACGTTTTAATTTTCAGCAATAGCCGATACCAAGATAAACACCCATGCCAAATTCCTTTATGCCGCCTTGGTGGGCCAAGAGTCCCCATGTACAAACGATTTTACCCGTATTCACTAAAGTGGCCAAACCAGCATTACAGCGGCAGCGCTTAGAGTTGCCCGATGGCGATTTTGTCGATTTAGATTGGCAGGATTTTCCGCAGTCTGGCAAACCTATCGTGGTGATCATCCACGGCTTAGAAGGAAGTGCTCAGTCCCATTATGCGCGGCGGATACTGCAAGCCTGTAAAGAACAGCAACTCGCAGCCGTCGTGCACCATCACAGAAGTTGCTCGGGTGAAGCTAATCGCCTCGCTCGCAGTTATCACAGTGGCGACACGGACGATTTACAGTTTAGTCTATCGACACTGAAAAGCGCGTATCCTCAATCGCCCTTATTAGCCGTAGGTTACAGCTTAGGCGGCAATGTACTGACTAAGTATCAGGGCGAATATCAGGATGACGGTTTATTAGCTCGCGCTGTGGTTGTCTCGGCGCCGCTGCAATTGTCCGCCTGCGCAAAACGTTTAGAAAATGGTTTTTCGAAAGTATATCAAAGCTATTTAATCAAACAGTTGCAGCAAAAAATCAGCCATAAACTGAACGATCCCGACTTAGCCATCTCTATGCCGTTGAGCCAGTTGCAGGTCGACCGTTTAAATACCTTCTATGATTTTGACGATAAAGTCACAGCGCCATTGCACGGCTTTGACGGCGTCGACGATTACTATACGCGTGCCAGTGGTTTACCCTTTGTCAGCCGCATTACTAAACCGACGCTTATCATCCATGCCAAGGACGATCCCTTTATGACCGATGAAGTGATCCCCCAGCAAAACCAATTATCGGGTTATGTCGAATACGAACTGCATCCCTATGGCGGTCATGTTGGCTTTATCGAAGGCGGTACACCTTGGAAACCGCGCTTCTATCTTGAGCGACGGATTTTACACTTTTTACTCGGCGATCAAAGTGTTGACCCACTTAGCGTAGAGCCCATCAACGGCGACAATATTCCCCAAGGAAGCACCGATGCTCATTCCCTATGAAACCCTATTACAACTCCCGAAGGAAACGCTCGCCAATCTGATCCGCGAATATCTCTTCGGTCAAGTGGAGGATGGCAGCTTTGCCAGTCTTGATGAGCAGGAACTAGCTCAGGCGATAGTCCAATGTCAACAAGCACTTAAACAAGGTAAGCTGAAATTAGAGTACAGTGAGGACGATGAGTCCTTCGCGATACGCTCGGCGGATCAAATAGCACAGCAGCAAGATTGACCAGTCCTACCTCTGTACCGTATAAATAGTACTCGCGTTTTTATCGCTTCCCCATAAGCGGCTCTTTTGGTTCCTAGCTAGGTAGAAAAAATGTCAGCAAAACATCCCATTATTGCAGTTACAGGCTCATCAGGCGCGGGAACCACCACGACTACCACCGCCTTTAGCCATATTTTTCGCCAACTAGGGATTAACGCCGCCTTTGTCGAAGGCGACAGCTTTCATCATTTTACCCGCGCTGAAATGGAAGTGATGATCCGCAAATCCCAAGCTGAAAACCGCAACCTCAGCTATTTTGGCCCAGAGGCCAATAACTTTGCCCGCTTGGAACAATGCTTTCGCGATTACAGCGCCACAGGCCAAGGCGAAACCCGCAGCTATTTACACACCTTCGATGAGGCAGTGCCTTTTAACCAGATGCCCGGCACTTTTACCCAATGGCGACCCTTGCCAGAAAATACCGACATGCTCTACTACGAAGGCCTGCATGGCGGCGTGGTTACCGGTGACGCCAATGTCGCCCAGCATGTCGATCTATTGATCGGCATGGTGCCCATAGTCAACTTAGAATGGATCCAAAAAATTATCCGTGACACATCAGAGCGCGGCCACAGCCGTGAAAAAGTCATGGGCTCAATTGTGCGCAGTATGGATGACTATATTAAGCACATGACGCCGCAGTTCTCCCGCACTCACATTAACTTTCAGCGGGTGCCAACGGTCGATACCTCTAACCCCTTTAGCGCCAAAGATATTCCGAGCTTAGACGAGAGCTTTGTGGTGATCCGCTTTCGCGGCATCAATAATGTCGATTTCCCCTATTACCTTAATATGATCCAAGGATCATTTATGTCACGGGTTAACACCTTAGTGGTGCCCGGCGGTAAAATGTCACTGGCCATGGAGCTTATCCTCACGCCTTTGATTAAAGATTTGATGGAAAAACGCCAGCAACTCAATACTCCAGAAGCGAACTAAACCCTAGCGGATTGAGGCGGGTTTGACTAAAGGCTAAGGAAATAAAGTCTTTTTTTGCAATAGATTAAGTTTGATTTAAGCCATTAGCGCTAATCTTGTCGGCATCGGGATTTCAGGCGAAAGAACGATAGTTGGCATACTCTTGGGAGTTAATTCCCCCATCTTGATCTGTTGATTTCCTTGAGTATGTCAGCAACCTCTTATGAACAGTTAATTCCACATCCATGCTTGATCTGTTGATTTCCTTGAGTGTGTCAGCAACCTTTTAACGTAACGTTAAGTCTTCAAAGTTAATTCCACATCCGTGCTTGATCTATTGATTACCTTAAGTATGTCAGCAACCTCTTATGAATAATTAATTCCACATCCATTGATTCCCTTCGGTTCGCCAGCAACCTCTTAATAAACAGTTAACTCCATACCTGTGCTTGATCCAGCCTGTATTTTAAACTGATTTTCTACGCACGAGATTCTTGTACATCACCATGCACTCTAAGGCTATGCCTCTGGGCGAGCAGTAGATGGATTCCTCTTCTAAACCTTCACCACCAAAACCACAGTGGCGATAAAAATCTACCGCATTCAAAGTCGATTCCAACCTCAACTGAGCAATGCCCTGATTAAAAGCCATGGTTTCAATAAATTGCAGTAGCACTTTACCGACCCCAAGCCCCATAGTATCGGGGGAGACAAACAGCGCTTCTAACTGGGCATAGGGTTCATCCAACATAACCATACCGACCACTCTCTTAAGCGGCGACGCATCACTGGATTGTTCTGCCACATAAAAATGCGCATCGACAATACGACTAAATTGCTCGGTCAGTTCGCCTTCGGTCCAAATAATCAGATCGCCCGCATCATAAAATCCGGCGCAGCCTTTATTGATGGCAGCATTGCGGATATCCCAGCAGGCCTGAGCATCTGCTTTCGTTGCTTTTCGTATAGTTATCATCATGTTTCCCGATTAAAAACGCTCAGCCATAACATGCCATGAAGCCGCTGAAACGCCAAGTAAACTATCGGCCTAGTATTTCACCCAATAAAAAACCGCCCGTAGGCGGTGTTAATCCAGTCAGCAGAACCTTAATGGATCTGCGCTAACCTATCTGACTTAAGTCTTAGCGTTAAGTGTAGAGCTAGGTTTAGCCTTTGATCAATTCACTAATGGTCAATACTCCGTGGGTCGTTGCACCCGCGCCCCACATGGCAGAAGCTGAATCTTCAAAGGCGCCCGCTAAATCAACGTGCAACCATTTAGCTTCTGGTGAAACAAAGCGCCATAGGAAACCTGCCGCATTAGAAGCACCACCGGCACCGCCACCTTTCATTGCGCGGCTGTTGGCTGTGTCAGCATAGGCTGATGGACACATTTCTTTGTGCCAAGGATCCAGCGGCAGCGGCCATACGCGCTCGGCAACACTCGTGGCTTTTTGCTGGGCCAGTTGCAACACATCTGTCTGTGGCGAGAAAATCGCGTTGTAGTTAGAACCCACCGCCATCACAGCGGCGCCTGTAAGGGTCGCTGCATCGATAATAAAAGGAGCGCCTGTCGCAGAAGCGGCTTGCAGACCATCGGCCAACACTAGGCGCCCTTCCGCATCTGTGTTCACCACTTCAACTGTTACACCATTTTTGTAGGTCAAAATATCACCTAACTTATAGGCACGGCCGCTGATCAAGTTTTCAGCACAACATAAGAAGAGTTTAACCCGTTTGTTTAGGCCAGATTTAATTGCTAAACCGAGCGCTGCAGTCACAGTCGCCGCGCCGCCCATGTCGCATTTCATGCCTAACATGCCTTCAGAGGCTTTGATGCTGTAACCGCCAGAATCAAAGGTAATCCCTTTCCCCACAAGCGCCACAGACACGGGTGCATCGGCGGCTAATGGGTTGAAGTCTAACTCTAACATTGCTGGTGGACGCTCACTGCCGCGACCGACAGCATGGATACCAATCCACTGTTCTTCGAGCAGCGCTTCGCCTTCGATAATCCGATAGCTCACTTTGTCGCCACCGATTTCAGCCAACCATTTCGCCGCTTGTTGGGCAAGCTTCACCGGCGATAGGTTTTCAGGCGTATCGTTGATCAGTTGACGGGCAAAGGTTGCCACATCGAGTCGACGTTGCAATTCAGCTTGTACAGCTTCATCACCACACCAATGGATTTGATAACCTGGTTTTGCCGTCGCGAAACCTTGGGCAAACACCCACTGGCTATTGAGATCCCAAAGCTGCCCGGCTAATACCACACAGCTAATGCCTTGACTGCGCAGTTTACGGGCCGCCATTTGAATTTGACGCAGCTCATCACCACCCGCTAAATGAATTTGCGCACCGTCGGCGGTATAAGTCACATCGGCTTTGCCCCAGTGGGCGGCCGGCGCTTCTTTGGTTAATTGCACTTTCATTAATTCAGTTACTTTTAGTTCACTCATTAGGGATCCTTATTTTTCGATTCGTTTTAGAACAATCAATCAGAACAAACTTTATGGCGGCAGTTTACTGCTAGCAGGCGATGACGCAAAGCGATTGGCTGAAGTTACTCAGGTAAAATCTGTAAACATTTGCGAAATTTGCTAGGCTTTGCGGCCTAGAACAGCCGATATAGGTCTACCGATGGAATTTACTCCGCCACTACAACAGGGCATTTTACTGCGCCGCTATAAACGTTTTCTGGCCGATGTGCAGTTAAGCGACGGCAGTGAGATCACTCTGCATTGCCCCAATACGGGTTCTATGCGTAATTGCCTGTATCCCGGTGAAACAGTATGGTTTTCTACCTCTGATAACCCTAAACGTAAGTATGCCCATACATGGGAACTGATGACCACGCCAGATACTGGCCTAATCGGTATCCACTCGGGTCAAGCGAACACCTTAGCCGAAGAAGCCATCAATAAAGGTATCATCAAGGAGCTCACAGGTTATGACAGCCTAAGCCGTGAAGTTAAATATGGTGATGAAAATAGCCGCATCGACATCCTGCTACAGGGTGCTCAAAAACCCGCCTGTTATATAGAAGTCAAAAGTTGTACTTTGCTCGAGGATGGCCAAGGTTATTTTCCTGATGCTGTAAGCCTACGAGGTCAAAAACATTTACGTGAGTTGATGCACATGGTCAGCCAAGGCCACAGAGCCGTATTGCTGTTTGTGGTGCAGCACAGTGACATATTCAGTGTTGCCCCCGCAGCACATATCGACCCTGAATATGCTAAGTTACTGAAAAAAGCAGTGTTAGCTGGAGTTGAAGTCCTTGCCTATCGCTGCGAAATGTCCCCGACTGAGATTCACCTAGCCCAAGCCTGTGCTGTCCGAGTATGATGTTAAGGCTGAGTTAAATTTGATTTCATTTGAATTAGCGAACATAGTCAAAAAATTCAATCAAAGCAGAATGAAAAGTTTGCCTCGATGTGAAGATTCTGCTATAGATAGCGGCCGTTCTTAAGGACGCCCTACAAACGCAAATGATTACAGGAGATGCGTTATGCCTGAAGGCACCAAAAAACTTGGCGTACTCGCTATCGCAGGTGTAAATCCTTACCAGGAAAAACCGGGTGAGGAGTATATGAACGCTAAGCAACTGGGTCACTTCAAGACAATTCTTGAAGCTTGGCGCAATCAGTTGCGTGAAGAGGTCGACCGTACTCTTAGCCACATGCAGGACGAAGCCGCAAACTTTCCCGATCCTGTTGACCGTGCAGCACAAGAAGAAGAGTTTAGCCTCGAACTTCGTGCTCGCGATAGAGAACGTAAGCTGATCAAAAAAATCGAAAAAACACTGCAAAAAATTGAAGAAGACGATTTCGGCTTCTGTGATTCTTGCGGTATCGAAATCGGCATCCGCCGTCTCGAAGCGCGTCCAACAGCCGATCAATGTATCGACTGTAAAACGCTTGCAGAGATCAAAGAGAAACAAATGGCTGGTTAATCAAGCATACTGGGCGGGGATTTCCCCGCCTATTTGTTTCTAACAACACCTTGACTCTTAGAGTTGAAGCCAAGCTCACTCCAATTTACCCCGATTCGCTTTTATCCTTGTATCCCTCTAAAATACGCCCACTTTGACTGACACTAACTGCTAACTCAGTAATATGGCGACTTTATCTTCTCCAACTTCAACTCATCGCCCCTATGTCGGACGTTTTGCGCCTTCGCCTTCGGGTGCCTTGCACTTTGGCTCGCTTATCGCCGCCCTTGGCAGTTATCTGCGTGCGCGTTCGCAACAGGGTAAATGGTTAATTCGCATTGAAGACATCGATCCTCCACGGGAAGTCAAAGGCGCCGCCGATGATATCTTGCGCACCTTAGAAGCCTATGGATTTGAGTGGGATGATGTGCCTTTGTATCAGAGCCAGCGCACTGCGGCCTATCAAGCACAAATTGATTCACTACTCGCCCAAGATAAAGCCTATTTCTGCCAATGTAGTCGCAAGCAAATTCAAGCCATGGGCGGTGTCTACGATGGCCGCTGTCACCGCTTGCCACAAACCCAAGCTGCAAATGTGGTTAAGTCTGGGGCGGTGCGGATAGTTAATACCGCGCAAGTGCAACAATTTGACGATAACCTCATGGGGCATATTTGCGTCGATAGCCATTTTGCCGCCGAGGATTTTATTATCAAACGCAGCGATGGCCTGTACGCCTATCAACTGGCCGTAGTGCTCGACGATGCCTATCAAGGCATCACAGAAGTGGTTCGAGGTT
Organism: Shewanella sp. DAU305; assembly: GCF_026802235.1. Taxonomy (NCBI): domain Bacteria; kingdom Pseudomonadati; phylum Pseudomonadota; class Gammaproteobacteria; order Alteromonadales; family Shewanellaceae; genus Shewanella; species Shewanella sp. DAU305. The sequence goes on along the minus strand of NZ_CP113808.1, from coordinate 1,387,482 downwards.
GTGACTTAATCGAAGCCAGTTGTCGCCAACTGAGTTTGTATCAAAACTTTGGCTTGGCTGCACCGCAATGGTTGCACTTGCCGCTTGCCTGTTTGAGCAAGGGATTTAAACTCTCTAAACAAAATCATGCGCAAGCGATTGATACACTTAATCCACAGTCGAGCCTCAATGCGGCGCTGGCATTTTTAGGCCAACAACCTGTTGAGACCCAAGGTTCTGTGGCACAAATGCTCGCTCAAGCCGTAAATCAGTTTCAATTATCCACTATACCGCAACAATCTGAGATACTGATCGAGCCCTGATATACTCATTAGGCTGCATTTGGTATATGATAGCCGCCAGATTTTTAATCAAATAACAGATCATATTTCGAGGTGTCCCATTTTTCGCCGTATCAGCCAATTCTGCAAACAGCTATTTGAAGACGCGCCTAAAACGACCGCTCCGACTCAAGCTCAGATTGAACCAACAACACCTGAACAAAGTTCCGGTGCGTTAAGCTTAGAGTTAGTGCCGAGAGATGCCCATACCATCTCGCGCAAACAAATCAGCGAAAATGCCCTTAAGGTATTATACAGACTGAATAAATCAGGTTTTAAAGCCTATTTAGTCGGCGGCGGTGTACGCGATTTACTCTTAGGGATTGAACCGAAAGATTTCGACGTCGTGACCAATGCGACGCCGGAAGAAATCAAAAAACTATTCCGCAACTGCCGAGTCGTCGGTCGTCGTTTCCGTCTGGCCCATATCGTTTTCGGCCGCGATGTTATCGAAGTGGCGACCTTTCGTGGTCACCATGGCGAAAGCAATGAGAAAGTCTCTAAAGCTAATGCCGAAGGGCGTTTGCTACGTGATAACGTCTATGGCGAAATCGACGAAGATGCTGAGCGCCGCGACTTTACCGTGAATGCCCTCTATTACGATATCAGCGATTACTCGATCCGTAGCTACGGCGGCGGCATGACAGATCTTAAAGCTGGCACACTAAGATTAATTGGCGATCCAGAAACCCGTTACCGTGAAGATCCGGTACGTATGTTAAGGGCGGTGCGTTTCGCCACTAAACTCAACATGGGTATCGAAACAGTTACAGCAGCGCCGATTAAACAATTAGCGCCACTGCTAAAAGATATTCCCGCAGCGCGTATGTACGAAGAAGTGCTGAAACTCTTCTTTGCAGGCAAAGCCTTAGCCAACTTCGAACTGATGCAAGAATACAAGCTATTCGCGCCGCTATTTCCGCAAGTGGCCGCTCTGCTAAAAGATGATCCTAAAGGCACGACCATGAAAATGGTGCAAGCCATCATGAAGAGCACAGATCAAAGAGTTAACGAAGATAAGCCAGTGACGCCTTCATTCTTCTATGCTGCGCTTCTCTGGTATCCACTGCGTCAACGCGCCGAAGATATTGCCGTTGAAAGTGGCCTGACGTTATACGATGCCTTCTTTGCCGCTATGGGCGATGTGATGGAGCAGCAATGCCAAACCATTAGCATTCCACGCCGTTTTAGTACGCCAGCAAAAGACATTTGGCAGTTACAGTTACGCTTTGATCGTAGCCAAGGCACTCGCGCCTTTAAACTGATGGAACACCCTAAGTTTAGAGCCGCATACGATTTGCTATTGCTCAGGGGCGAAGTCGAGGCGGGTAATGTCGCTAAGAGTGCCGCTTGGTGGCAACAGTTTGTTGAAGCCGATGAAACTGAACGCTTAGCCATTGCGCGCAGCGGCAGTCAATCGCCGAATCGTAACCGTAATGCCACTCAACGTCGTCGCCGTCCTCGCGCGCCGAATGCAGATGGTTCAGCCGCGACGAGCGCACCTAAAACAAGTGGCACGCCAAAAGCGAAAGCGGCTGAATAATGCCTCGCGTCTACGTCGCATTAGGCGCAAATCTTGAAGATCCCAAGACGCAATTGGACAATGCCGTCACGGCATTGTCCGCATTAGCCTTAGGCAATAGTCTACTGGTTTCCCCCTATTACCATTCGACGCCCATGGGCGATGTGGTGCAACCCGATTATGTTAATGCGGTGGCCAGTTTCGATACTGATCTTGAGCCATTAGCCTTACTCGATGCATTGCAGCATATCGAAAACACCCAAGGACGAGTGCGCCTTGAACGTTGGGGGCCCAGAACCTTAGATCTCGATATACTCCTGTATGGCAATGAAAACATTGACATACCTAGACTCAAAGTGCCCCACTACGGCATGAAAGAGCGCAGCTTTGTGCTCGTGCCTTTAGCCGCAATCGCACCGAATCTTATTCTGCCGTGCAACACTGCAATCGGCAGTCTTATCGATACAAAAATGTTGGCCGAGTTACAACAACTGGGCATTGATCATTGAAGTCCGTCCCCAGTTAGCTTATAACACCACTTCTATTTGGTTTGAAGATCATCCATATGTCTAAAATTACTAGCTCAACCCTGTTGAAATACAAACAGGAAGGTAGAAAATTCACGGCACTGACAGCCTATGATGCCAGTTTTGCCAGCGCGTTCGATAGCGAAGGTGTAGATGTGCTGCTCGTCGGCGATTCTCTAGGAATGGTTCTCCAAGGCCATGACGATACCCTACCCGTCTCTACGGCAGATATCGCTTACCATACTCGCTGTGTCCGTCGCGGTATCGAACGTGCCCTGCTGATCGCCGATATGCCCTTTATGAGTTACGCCACACCAGAACAAGCTATGGTTAATGCCACTGAGTTGATGCAGGCTGGCGCGAACATGGTCAAAGTCGAAGGTGGCCACTGGTTACTCGAAACGGTCACTAAGCTAACCGAACGCGGTATTCCCGTGTGTGCTCACTTAGGGCTAACGCCTCAGTCAGTCCATGTGTTTGGTGGTTTTAAAGTGCAAGGCCGCGACGCCGAAAATGCCCAGCGCATCCTCGACGAAGCAAAAGCATTAGAAGCAGCCGGTGCTCAACTATTGGTTGTGGAATGCATTCCAGCGCCACTCGCAGCGGCGATCACTCAAGCCTTAACAATTCCGGTTATTGGGATTGGCGCGGGCGCATCGACCGATGGCCAAATTTTGGTGATGCATGATGTGTTAGGTATTTCAAGTGGTTATATTCCACGTTTCTCGAAAAACTACCTGAAGCAAACCGGTGAAATTCGTTCTGCCGTGCGTGCTTATATCGACGAAGTTGCCCAAGGAACATTCCCTGGCGAAGAACACACTTTTAACTAATAACCGATTTATGCAAGGTAAGGCTCAATGATCACTAGCGCCCATATTGATGATATTCGCACCCAAGTGCGTGCATGGCGTGCCAAGGGCGAAACTGTCGCCTTTGTGCCTACCATGGGTAATCTCCATCAGGGACACATTACTTTAGTCAAAGAAGCGGCGAGCAAGTGCGACCATGTGGTGGCCTCTATTTTCGTTAATCCAATGCAATTTGGTCAGAACGAAGATCTGGATGCCTACCCACGCACACTCGCTGCCGACAGCGAAGCCCTCACGGCTGCTGGCGCTGAGCTGTTATTCACTCCAACGCCAGCCGTGATGTATCCCAAGGGTCTAGAGCAACAAACCTATGTCGAAGTCCCTGGGATTTCCAACGTGCTTTGTGGTGCGAGTCGTCCGGGGCATTTCCGTGGCGTTGCGACTATCGTTTGTAAACTGTTTAACATAGTACAGCCCGATGTGGCCCTATTCGGTAATAAAGACTATCAACAGCTATTAGTGATCAAAACTATGGTTGAAGACTTGTCATTGCCGATTGAAATTATCGGTGTCGATACCATACGTGAGGACTCAGGTTTAGCCATGAGTTCGCGCAATGGTTACCTCACTGCCGCAGAAAAAGCCGCAGCGCCTGCGCTAAAACAAGCCATAGATGCCATGGCCGCAGGGATCAAGCAAGGCGAAAGCTTTGAGCAAGTGACTGAGCAAGCAAAAGCCAGTTTAGTCGCGGCTGGTTTTACGCCGGATTACCTCGAAATTCGCCACGCTCACACGCTGGAACAAGCCCAAAATCAAGATCAAACCTTAGTGATTTTGGCCGCGGCCTATATAGGCAAAGCGCGGCTTATCGATAACTTAAGGTTCGATCGCTAACACTTAGCGTTATCAATCAGTAAAGAATCCGCCTTCTTAGAAGGCGGCTTTGACTTGCCCCTGGAAGGGGCTATTCCAAGAACCTACATCATCTGCAACGACAATTGAGCCTCATGTTCCTGATCTTGTTTATCTTGATGGCGTACATATCGTCTAATGATTTCTTCATTAATCCCTACTGTATCTACAAAATAACCTCTGGCCCAAAAGCTATTGCCCCATAGCTTTTTACGTACATAAGGGAATTTATTGAATAGCCTTATCGCACTTCTTCCTTTCAATACTCCCATCAGCGTTGATACTGACAGCTTCGGCGGGATTATGACTACCAAGTGAACGTGGTCTATCTGAACGTTTAATTCTAAAACCTCACAACCCTTCATATTGCAAAGGATATAAATTGACCTATATAACTCCTTACCAAGGTTTCCTTTTAAAATTTTAAAACGGTACTTCGGAGTCCAAACAATATGATATTTGCAACGCCAATAAACATGTGATGAACTTCTATAATCGCCCATGCTTTTCGTTTCCTCTTACTTGTGGTGAATAAGAAGTCTCTTTTAGCATGGGCGTAATTCAGGCTATAGCCTCAAGGAACAATCACCACCGCCAGAGGCGGTGGTTTTGGGATGACAATAAAAAGGAGCGCTCGCTCCTTTTTTTATGTTTTAATCTCCCTAGCACCCTCAATTTTCTTGTTTAGAATCAACCCTAGCGCCAAAAAATTGAATCGTCAAAAAACTGGTTTTATCCCTAAACTTACGCCATAGTATGATGCAGATGTTAACGCTAAGTAAAAAGTTGGCCACGACAATAAACGCAGTAAATTTGCCCCTTTACTGATATATGGCTAATACTTTAATGCCTTAGGTTTAATGGCTCAAGAACCCAGCGTCCCACCAGGACGAGACATAAATCACTGGTTGAACAGACTTAATAACGCGAGCGTTAAACTAACTTTTTATCAACTGTAATCAAATGATTAAATCATAATCGCTATGCTAGTGTACAAAGGATTTGTCGCCTAATGGCAAGACTGATACTCACCCTAATTTGTGTTATGTTGCCTAGTGCAGTACAGGCAAATACCATTTATAAATGCCGTAAAGATGACAAAATTGTCTTTAGCCAAACCGCTTGCCCGCAGGAATTTAGCCAACATAAAATCGAATATCAGTTGGGGATCACCACAGAAGTCGACTCAGATAAAAGGGACATTCCAGTCGATCCCCTGCAAGCGCTACTGAATCGCCAAACCATTTCTAAAGAAAAATTACTGCAATTACTCGATGGCGAGATCTATCGGCTTAAACAAGAGAACAGCTATTTTGAAATCCTGCGCGCCAGTGAATTACAAAAACTAGAACGTAAGCGTTATTGGCAAAATAAGGAAAAAAGCGATCCTGAATACATTAACGAAATGGACGATATCAATACTCGCTTCAATGCGTTAACCGTAAGCAATAACAGTGCGATGCAGCAACTGAAAGATCGTAAAAGCCAAATCAGTACTGAGGTATCCCCTGAAGAATCAAAAGAACCAGAAAAACACTGATCTGATATAAAAGTTAGTGCTCAGCTTGCTACTCATTCACCAAGGAATTCGACCACTATGGTCGAATTTTTCAACTCATTAAACCGCTCATTGACTCTTCATCACTCTCTAAGGACAGCCGTAGATAAAACCACCTAGCTCGCCTTTTAACACGCTGTAATACCGCTAAATAGCCTTTGAATTGAGTCAATCCCACAACACTATTCCCACCATATTTCCTATAACTTGTTTCCCCGAAAAATATCACGCTACAGTCGATGCATTGCTTAATTTTGTTGCACCATTGTTTAAAAGCCATGAGATAACTATGCAACGAATACGACTTAACTACTAGCCCAACTAGACTACTCAGCCTAAAAAAACATTCTCTAAAAAACAGATAAAAGTTACTGAATCAATTGGATAACGATACATTCATCATTTATCTACTGTGAATCCTTTGCGTAATAAATACCCTTTTGGCCAATTGCGACATATCAGCGGGACTCGTATCTTCAGGGCTGAATTTGGAGTGCCTGTTGTTTTAGGCAACCCAAGATATTTGATGCAAGGAGTCACCCGTGCCAAATACCTCGATACGCTTTTTGGTACCGCTGATCTTGCTCTGTAGTTGTATGACCTCAGCACAAGAGCTGAATGTCAATGAGTTACCCGTAACCCTGCAGGCATTACTGGAACGTTCCGGTCGCGATAATCTTATCGAGCTGGTGCAACAAGGCAATGCCAACCAAGGATTACTGTTCCAATCAGGCAACGATAACAAGGCCGATGTGACACAAGTAGGCAATGATAACGATGCGCTAATCACACAAATTGGTTCAAACAATGAAGTGCAACTACTGCAGGTCGGCAGTCAAAATACGGCTTCAGTGACACAAATTGGCAACGACAATCTAGTGCAACTGAACCAACTAGGAAGCGGCAACTTTTCGATTCAACAGATTGCAGACGGTGCTGCAATCTCAATAACTCAATATTAAACAGGGAGCGTCACATGAAATCACAAGCTAAAAAATCACTTATTGCTTTAGCCATTGCAACGGGTTTAAGCGGTCAAGCTTTTGCCGCCAGTACTGTGAGCGAGATTAGCGTAGTGCAAGCGGGTCAAGGTCAAGACACGTTAGTTTCACAAACGGGTGTCATTAACGCTGCAGCGGTTGTGCAAACGGGCACAGATCAAACCGCAACAGTTATCCAAGACGGTGTGTGGCATGAAGCCGCGATTAATTCGACGGGTGTTGATAACAAAGTCCAAATAACGCAACAAGTTGACTGGCATGTGGCAAGTGCAAATGTTGTCGGTGACAACAACAATGTCAATGTGTCGCAAGACGGTTTCTTTAACCAAAGCAGCAATGATGTTACTGGCAACAATAACACGGTATTCGTTAACCAATTGGGCGAAGTCAACGAAAGCCAAGTTGAAATCACTGGCGCTGAAAACACAGTGTTTGTTGAGCAAGAAGGCGATGCTAACTTTGCAGTATTCCGCGTTGAAGGCAGCAACAACGATGGGAAAATCACCCAAGTCGGTGACAACAACCAAGCGGGTTTAATTGCCCTTGATTTAACCGCTAACGTGGGTAACAACAACGACGTTTCTGTTAATCAAAAAGGTAACAACAACTTTGGCGCAGCTAAAGGTATTGCAGGTAATGACAACACTGTAGATATGGACCAAAAGGGTGATAACCATGTTGCCTTCGTTTACGCACTTGCAGGCAGCGACAACGATATTTCAATGGATCAAAAAGGTAACGGCAACACGGCTTATCTTGCTATGACTACGGGTGATGACAACACTGTCGATATTACCCAAAATGGCAGCGGCAACACTATCGGTGATACTTTAGTGGCCGATATCCAAGGTAATGACAACGATATTACTATCACCCAAAAAGGCGATGTCAACGGTGCAGAGTTCCAAGTATGGGGCGATAGCAACGACGTTGACTTGAAACAAAAAGGCGATGCTAACTTCGCGACCTTCGGTGCATACGGTACAGATAACGACTTCGATTTATCTTCTAAAGGCGATAACAACGAAATCGTTGCCTTCGCATCAGGTGAAGACAACAGTATCGAAGTGAGCCAAGAAGGCGATGCTAACTTTGCCTATGTCGATGCAGTGGGTAGCGATAACGAAGTTGATGTTGAGCAAGATGGCGCTCAAAACGAAGCCGTCATTTCCATTGCTGGCAACAATAATGCCGATGTCACTGCACTGCAAAATGGCGATCTTAACCTTATCGATTTAATTATCGAAGGTGATGAAAACACTGCACAAATTGCTCAATCAGGTAACGGTAACTGGATTGGTGGTGACGCAAGTAGTTCATTTGAAGTAAGCGGTGATAATAACAGCCTGTTGATCACTCAAACAGGTAACGATAACTTAGTACTAGGTTCTCAAGCTGGTAATAACAACAGCATCAGCGTTAATCAATCAGGTAATATGAACGTTGCTACTGTAGTGCAATACTAGTCAATCCTGTTAAAACCACCACAGCTACACTCTTTGGTGGTTTATCAAAAGGGTGTTGAACAAAAAGCGGGAATGTTTAAATAAACATTCCCGCTTTTCTATTCTGATTAACCAGTAATTATTAACATTAACCACTCAAAGCGAAAAGCTAACGATCAATATCTTTAACTGACTAACTGCACAGCTCAAAGTGAGTCTGATAGGTTTGTGCCCAACGCAACAACTCAACACGATTACGGGACTGGGTTTTACGGAAGATAGAGGAAATATGAGCCTTCACCGTATGTTCGCTGATGCACAATCTGTGGGCGATTTCTTTATTCCTCGCGCCACTCGACACAAATTGAATGATAGTGCGCTCACGGGAAGTTAGCATCTGCAGCATAGCCACAGTATCGGAGGGCATCTCATTGTTGCCATCGAGTTTTTGTACTACACGACGGAACATCTTACTCAGTAGTGTTCTGTCGTACCACAGCTCCTCTGCCACCATTTTACGTAAACCTGTTAACATCAAATCCATACGTTGATCGGCAAATAAAATGCCTCGAATGCCAAGTAACATAGCTGACTCTTGATCTAAAGAGTCTCGCTCGACTTGATACAGCGCCACGGGGAAGTGTGATACTAAGCGCGAAGCCAGTAAAGGGATCCCCTTGTTATCGAGTGCAGAGCCTTTTTGGGTGATCAGATAAAAACTTCGACGACTCTTATCTAAATCTAATTCCGCCGCATGCTTAACGATACGAGTTTTCAAGCCTATGGATTCAGCGAGTAACGCTAAATGACATGGCGCTGCCATTTGATGTAAAAAAACTAATTCATTAATTGTGCTCAATGACTCTCCTCCCTGAAAAGTATTTTCTATTAGCAAAATGGTATGTTTGACCAGCCTCTTTAGTTAGATTTTTAAACATTCCATTAACCTAGTTGATTTTGACTAGTTAAAGACTGAAAAACATCACCCAAATGTACTATTCCCTCTTTAATCCTAGTAAGTTCGACTAACTAACCACAGATAATTTGAATAACAGTAGAAAATACCATTGAACTTAATCAACTCACGAAACCTAGTACTTTCAAACTATGAAGATATCAGCCCAAAGTTGCAACATAAAGATAACATTAAAATGTGACAGCTAAATGCCATCACACTCACGCCAAATTTTTTATGGAAGGATGAACGCAACTCACTGCCACTAGCTCCTGAGTTTAAGTGCTGCTATTTGCTTATCTTGAAAACGAGACAATAAAACGAGTGCGACAATTGCGCCAATTAATGCCATCAACATATCTGATTGAGTATCCCATACATAGCCTTGGGTGCCCAAAAAGGCTTCGGCGCCTTCACCTGTTGCCACGGCAACCCACCATTCGATGAGTTCATAAAACGCCGAAAACGCGAGCACAAAACACGTGACTAAAAACGCACACCAAGCACCGGGTTTGACCGCTTGATTACGCAGCATAATTTCACGCGCTAACATGGCAGGGATAAAGCCTTGAGCAAAATGACCTAACTTGTCGTAATTATTACGTTCTGAGCCCATCCAATGGGCAATAGTGTCGAATAATGGCACTTCAGCATAGGTGTAATGTGCGCCGACAAACAACACACAGCAATGGGCTAACACTAAAACATACACCAGCGGCGTTAATGGGAAGCGTTTGCGGGTAAAAAATAGCAGTGGCACAGCCACTAATGCTGGAACCGCTTCGAGCCACCAAGTGAAAGAATCTGCGGGATTTATCACCGACCACACGAGCACTAAGAGGTAAATAGCACACCACGCGATTTTGTTATTCAATGTTTCTTCCTCTTATGCGATATTGTTCTTAATTTAGAATATTAACTTTAGCCATCTAGCCCTCCACACTGAGTAAAAAAAGTGCTATTTTGGTGGGTGAAGGTTGTCAGCATATCATAAGAAACATTTCTATTAATTAGAGGGTACCCATATCATGGCGAAACATTCGCTGGACAAGGATAAGATCAAGATCCTGCTGTTGGAAGGCGTCCACCAATCTGCGGTCGATGTACTTGAGCGTGCGGGATACACCAACATCGAATACCACAAAGCCTCATTAGGCGATGAAGCATTAATTGAATCCATCAAAGATGCACATTTCGTGGGACTTCGTTCACGTACCCAATTAACTGCCGAGGTGCTAAAACGCGCCGAGAAGTTGATCGCGGTCGGTTGCTTCTGTATCGGAACCAATCAAGTTGATCTTGCCACCGCCGAATCCCTTGGTATCCCAGTATTTAACGCGCCATTCTCCAATACTCGCAGTGTTGCCGAGCTCGTGATTGGCGAAATCATTATGCTGATGCGCGGTATCCCTGAGCGTAACGCCATCGCCCACCGTGGTGGCTGGATGAAAACCGCCGCTGGCAGCTACGAAGTGCGCGGAAAAACCTTAGGCGTAATCGGTTACGGTCATATCGGTACTCAGCTTGGCATTCTGGCTGAGACGCTGGGCATGCGCGTTGTGTTCTTCGATATCGAAGACAAACTGCCGTTAGGCAATGCACAGCAAATTCATTCAATGGAACAATTGCTGGCGCAATCTGACGTAGTGAGCTTACACGTACCAGAAACCCCACAAACCAAAGACATGATAGGCGCAGCTGAATTTGCGGCGATGAAAAAGGGCAGCATCTTTATCAACGCATCACGCGGCACTGTAGTCGATATCGAGGCCTTAACAGTCGCACTCAAAGAGCGCCACCTTGCGGGCGCGGCGATTGATGTGTTCCCAGTTGAGCCGCAATCGAATGACGATGAATTTATCAGCCCACTTCGAGGTCTTGATAACGTATTGCTGACACCGCATGTTGGTGGTAGTACTGCTGAAGCCCAAGAAAACATTGGTATCGAAGTCGCTGGCAAGCTCGCTAAATACTCAGACAATGGATCGACCGTATCTGCAGTTAACTTCCCTGAAGTTTCGCTGCCTATGCATAAAGGCACCTCACGCTTACTGCATATTCACCAAAACCGTCCAGGCGTGCTGATCAAGATCAACCAAGCCTTCTCGGAAAAAGGCATCAACATTGCCGCGCAATATCTGCAAACCACCGCAGAAATTGGTTATGTGGTCATGGAAGTTGACACCCACCAAGCCGAAGAAGCCTTAGTAGAGTTGAAGGCCATTGAAGGCACACTGCGTACCCGCGTGCTGTTTTAAGAGTTAAGCCGAATCGCATTAAGCGTTTCGGCTAAAGTACAAAGACTAAGGCGCACATATCATTCACAGATATGTGCGCCTTATGCTTTTGAGCCAACAGGAATTCCGTTACAATCTAGCCTCTCACATCGCCTTCATTTTCAGGATCTCGCTATGACTATTTCAGTTTCTACGCCCCATTGGGATCTGGACGCTTCTTTGCCTCCACTCATGCTTGCCAACTTATCTCATATGGGCCTTATTAAAGTGGTTGGAGAACAAGGCCGCAGTTTCATCCATGGCCAAGTGACCACTGACATCAGCTCATTAGCCGATAACCAATGGCGCTGGGGTGCACATTGCGATCCAAAAGGTAAAATGCTGGCCAGTTTCAGAACCTTTGCCATCCAAGATGCGCTCTTTATGCTGATGCCAAAGGATGCCATTGAAGTCGATTTACCCCAGTTACAAAAATATGCCGTGTTTAGCAAAGCCACCTTAAGCAATGCATCCGCTGAATGGACTCTGCTCGGGGTTGCCGGTGAACAAGCAAGCCAGTTCGTGAGCGAACATTTTGGCGACATTCATCAAGAATTCACGCCCATTGAACATGGCGCGATTTTAAAAGACGCTGACCGTTTCATTTTAATGTTAACCCCAGAAGCGGCTGCAGCTTTAGTGGCCAAATCAAAGTTGAGCGTATTTGATGCCAGTGCTTGGCAAGCGTTAGAAATTATCGCGGGTTACCCCAACCTTGCCGCCAGCCATGCCAGCCAATATGTACCGCAGATGTGCAATCTACAGGCAGTCAACGGTATCAGCTTCAACAAGGGCTGTTACATGGGGCAAGAAACCATAGCGCGGATGAAATATCGTGGCGGCAATAAACGCGCCCTGTATATTCTGCATGGTCATACTAATCTGCAAATCAGCCTAGAGTCAGGCCTTGAAATCGCGATGGAAGATGGCTTCCGCCGTGGCGGCCATATTATTGAGTTTGTACAGCGTGGCAACCAAGTGTTGTTAACTACGGTGCTTGCCAACGATACCAGCAACGATACTAAACTGCGTTTTGCCGACGATGAGCAATCAAGCTTAACGATTCAAGCCCTGCCCTACTCATTAGACGAAGCATAAGGCTTTGATTTAATAAAATGGTGTAGAGATTGAAACAGAATAAAGGCGCCAATGGCGCCTTTAGCTTATCTTATACTCAAGCCCTCGAGCACTTGAGCATTCGAGCATTCGAGCATTCGAGCATTCGAGCATTCGAGCATTCGAGCATTCGAGCATTCGAGCATTCGAGCATTCGAGCATCAGTTTTCCAAATAAGTATCTCGAATAGCGATCGCCTCAGGCAGGATTTCTTTAAACATTTCCACCAGCTTAGGATCAAAATGTTTTCCCGCTTGATTGTCAAATAACTCCATCGTCGCTTCGATCGTCCAAGCCTGCTTATAAGGCCTTTGCGAAGTCAAGGCATCGAACACATCGGCAATCGCAGTGATCCGCCCTTCAAGGGGAATATCCTCTCCCACCAAGCCATTAGGGTAACCTGAACCATCCCACTTCTCATGGTGAGTTAAGGCGATACGACGGGCCATCTGCAATAACGGACGCTGTGTTCACCGATAATTTCGGCGCCGATAGCGGCATGTTGCTGCATGATGCGCCACTCCTCGGCATCAAGCTTACCCGGTTTTTTCAGCACTGCATCGGGTGTGCCGATTTTACCGATATCGTGCATCGGCGCCGCATTAAAAATTAAGTCGCAGAAAGTGCTAGGTAAACCAAGCTTTATCGCCAATATTCGGGCGTAGTGGCTCATGCGTACCACATGTAGACCTGTCTCGTTGTCCTTATATTCGGCGGCGCGGCCAAGACGGCGGATGATTTCGAAGCGGGTTTCTTCTAACTCGTGGGTACGTATTTTAACTTGTTGTTCGAGTAGGCGTTTTTGATCATAGAGCGCAAGATGGGTTTTAACTCGCGCCTTAACCACAGGCGCACTCACGGGCTTAGTGATGTAATCCACTGCGCCCAAAGCAAAACCTTGGGCTTCGTCGGAGGATTCAGATAAAGCAGTCACAAAAATGATTGGAATATGACTGGTCAGCGGATCTTGCTTTAGCAGCTTGCAGACCTCATAGCCATTCATTCCCGGCATCATCACATCAAGCAGAATTAAGTCGGGCCGCGACTTTGCTACTAAGGCTAACGCCCTTGGCCCGTCGATCGCCACTTTGACTTTATAGTCATCACCCAAAATACCGATCAAAATATCGATATTCTCCGGTGTGTCATCGACGACTAATATTGTTGCCTTTTCCATTAACAACTCCACTTCATGCGCTTTGAATTTAGTGTGTCACTTTTTTTATCCAAACTGAGCAATGACATCATCAATCAAGTCGATCGCCTCATCAAACTGGTACTGATTAATCATAGACAAGGCAGGGCTTAACGCTTGCCACATTGCACTGCTCACCTGCGGCTTTAAGGCATCAATTTTTGCCACTGCGCTGGCATCGGCATCATCTAAGTTCTGCCGCAAGGCCAGTAATGCCGCCCTTAAATCTTCAGCAGATAATAAATCAACAGCTTGGGGTTCAGCTTGATTCACCGCTGCGGGTTTGGCGTATTCAATCGCATCACAGATAGAAGCCACTAGCGGTTGAATTTGAACTAACTCATCTTCAAAGGGCACATTCTCAGTTAAATGCAACTCAAGTAAACGCGCTAACTCCACCAATTTAGCCGAGCTTAAATTGCCCGCTAAGCCTTTAAGGGTATGGGCAATACGCACCGCATCTTCGATTTGATTCGCCGCGATAGCTTTGCGAACCTGTTCCACCACATTACGCTGACTGCTCACGAAACGATCAAATATGCGTTGATAAAGCCGCGTCGAGTGTTGCACCAGTTGCAAACCTCTATCGATATCCAGCTCTGGGTGCTCTGGCCACTTAAGCAATACGGTTTGTTCTGCACTATGGCCTGCCTCACCCTTAGTGTTACTCAATATCGATTGAGTAAAGGTATCTACTGCAGCCGTTTCAGATGCGGGTGCGAGGTATTTCAACAGGGTTTGATAGAGAACATTCACTTCTATCGGTTTGGCGATATGGTCGTTCATGCCCACCCTGATGCACATGTCCCTATCGCCCGCCATCGCATTGGCTGTCATGGCGACGACAGGTAAATTTGCCAACTCAGGCCTTTTTCTTATCGCCTGAGTGGCTTGATAGCCATCCATCACCGGCATTTGGCAGTCCATTAATACTAGATCGAAATGCTGCTGCGACAGTTTATCTAAGGCGATTTGGCCATTGGTCGCTATGGATAGAATAATCCCCACTTGCTCTAAAAACTCGCTTGCGACTTCGAGATTCATCTCGTTATCTTCCACTAAAAGGATACGTTTTCCCTGTAGCGGCACTAACAACTGCGGAGCCAACTCTTCGGTTCGGCGCCTCACGGGCAATATGCCTTCGCGGCCAATCGCATTCATTATGCCATCGAGTAAGCGTGAGGCACTGATGGGTTTACTGATATATCCCGCTAAAGCCAGTTGCCCAATTTGAGTGAGGAACTCATGATCCGCATGGGCAGAGACCATCAATATTTTGGGCTGAGGATGAGACTGAGGTTGTGATTGAGATTGCGACTGAGCCTGCAATTGGATTTGACGCGCGGTTTCCAGCCCATCCATGTTAGGCATTTTCCAATCAATTAACGCCACTTCATAGGCTTGCAGTAGGCAGCGGCTTATCGCTTCTTCACCCGAGCGAACCGTATCGACCCTAAAACCCATACTTTCGAGCGTAGTGCGCATAATATCTCTAGCGGTCGCGTTATCATCGACCACCAGCACAGACATGCCCTCAAGCTCTTGCTCGAGTACTAATTTCTGACCATCGGAAATGTGCAACTTGACCGTGAAATAGAAAGTGCTGCCATGACCGAACTGACTTTCAACCCCTATCTTCCCGCCCATGAGTTCGACTAGCTGCTTACAAATAGCCAAACCTAAACCTGTGCCACCGTATTTACGGGTGGTTGAAGTATCCGCTTGGGTAAAGGATTTAAATAATTTTGCTTGCTGCTGCTCAGTTAAGCCTATGCCGCTGTCACGCACGCTAAAACGCAGCACGACATCATCATCTTGTTGCTCAACTAAGCTTAGCGACAGCAAAACCTCACCGCGTTCGGTGAACTTAATGGCGTTATTCATCAAGTTAATCAACACTTGGCCTAATCGCAGCGAATCCCCTAACAGATAACGAGGCACGTTGGGCGCAACGGCGAACAATAATTCAATCTGTTTGTGGGCAGCTTTCTCAGAGAACATATCGCTGAGATCTTCCAACATAGTATCGAGCTGAAAGGGTACTGAATCTATGTCTAGCTTACCCGCTTCAATCTTAGAGAAATCCAGGATGTCATTGATAATCGACAGCAAAGACTGCGATGCCCGCTCAATCTTCTCTACATAATTCTTCTGTTTTTTATCTAATTCTGTCTGCAAGCACAGCTGGGACATGCCAATAATGGCATTCATTGGAGTACGGATTTCGTGGGACATATTCGCCAAAAAGTCACCCTTGGCTTTACTGGCCGCATCGGCTTGCTCTTTGGCGAGTAACAGTTCATCTGAGAGCAATTTAAGCTCTGTCATATCGACCATGCTGATCACGGCCGATTCAAATTGTCCTTGAGCATCAAGCAGTGCCGACACATTGACTGTCATCCACAAAGGCGCACCGGAAGGACGAATAAAACTGCGCTCGCCGCGATAATGGTCAATCTTACCTTCAACCAACTCCTGAAATTGCGCCTTGGCTATGGGTTGATCTTGCTCACTGAGAACCTCAAAAATAGCAGTATTACGTAAATGGTTACGTGACAGCGCCATATCGGCACAGAATTGGTCATTACAATCTAAAATAACGCCTTTAATATCCACATTGACTATGCCAATGGTCGCCCCATCGAACAGCGCCTTAAAGTGCGCCTCACTGAGGGCTAACTCTTGCTCTATGGTTTTGCGTTGGGTAATGTCCATCACATAACCATTCCACGTGATGGCACCCTCTTCACCCAAATGACCGCTCGCGCCCGCTTCCATCCAACGTATGCTGCCATTAGGGTGGCGATAGCGAAACTCGCGTATCCATTGCAGTCTGTCTTCACTCTGACCCGACAAGGCCCGCACAACATCGGGCCTTTCTTCATCAAAAATCCGCTCGGCTATGATGTCAAAATTACTCATCAGATCATCGCGATGCAGCCCAAGCATCTTCATTGCCGCACCAGAGAGGAAGGTAAATCTTCGGTCTGTAGGCGAGTGCCACTGCAATTGATAAACAGTGCAAGGAATAGACTCAGTAATATTGGTCATCTGTTGACGCGATTGCTCTAACTGTACCAGCGCGAGTTTACTCTCGGTAATATCGTCGATACTGCCGTCAAACCAGAGTGGAATGCCCTCTTCGGTATAACTCGCCTTACCTTTCTCATGTACCCAGCGAATACTGCCATCGCGGTGGCGAATACGATATTCCACTTCAAAGGTTTCTTGCTGCGCGAGTGCTCTATCAATATGCAAATGACATGTAGGCCTATCCTCCTCTAAAATCAGCGAAGCAAAGGTACGTTGGCGATTTTCAATAAACTGACTCGCTGCATAACCCGTAATCTCAGCAATATTGTCACTGATATATTCCATAAACCATACATCCCCGATGCGAGTCCGATAAACGGCGCCGGGAATATTAGTCACTAGCCCACGAAAACGCTGTTCGCTATCACGGATCTTCTGCTCAACGGCCAGTTTTTGTGTCATATCGCGTATTGAAGCCGCGACTTGCCTTTGTCCATCAAAGGCGGTGGGAAGAATACTCAGCGCTATTTCCGCAATAAATTCATTACCATCGGCTTTTAACGCCCGCACATGACGGGCATTTGCCATACTTCTATCACGGCCCTCTCGCAGGAATGTTTGCCGTTCAAGTACATGCCTTTCTCCCAATTCTTGCGGCAATAACGCCTCAACCTGCAACCCCAGCATAGCGCCCGTTTCGTATCCAAAGAGCTGCAGACAGCGACTGTTGGTGAACACGATTTGCCCTAGCTCATCGACAATCAACATGGCTTCGGGTGCGGCTTCCAGTACCGCATTTGACCAGACCGCCGCCGAGAACTGCTCTGTGACATCGGTAAATAACATCTCCACCGACATTAACTCACCGGTGTCAGACATTAATGGCTGCATAAACACATCGAGCCTTCTTAAATGCCCTTGATCATCCAGCATTTCCACTTGATGCGAAGGAACATTTTGGCCTTTTAAAGCCAAATCAGTGTATTGCCAGTTTTTCTCATTAAGGGGATTGGCCGAAAACAGTCTTTGGTATTTGCGCTTCAGCAGATCAGGGGAGATCCCCAGCACCTTAGTCACGCCCTCGCTCACTTGCGCCAGCTGGCCGTCAGGATCGAGGGAACAATAGAAAGACTTATCGCTCATACCATCAATCAAACGAGCAAAGCGGTTGCCACGGGAATCAAGAATGGCTTGCTCACGTTCGGCGAGTAATTCCGCCATTTGATTGAAGGTATTGCTTAGCGTCACAATCTCACTCACAGCACCTTTAGGAACAATGAGCTGCTGGGTTTTACCCTGTCCAAAGGACAAGATACCCGACTCGAGTAGCTCTAATGGCCGAGTCAGTCGCTTAGCGGCCAGATAGCAAGTCAACAATAATAAGAGGGTTAGCAAACTCAAATTGAGTATTATGGATGCCATATCATCGAGCAGGGAACTGAATAATTCTTGCTCTGGCGCTAGCACTATGACGCGCCATTTTAGCTGCGGAACGGTTGCAATACTCGCGAGGTAAACCACATCCTTATCGTCAACAAACCTTGCCTGACCATCAAGTCCTTTCGCTTGTAAGGCCCAAAAGTCAGCATTCCTGTATTTATTTTTATCGAGCCACTGTGTTGAAGTCGTGGCCAACACTTTTTCCCTATCGACATGATAAATCAGTCGCCCTTGATCGTCTAAAACCACCAGCCGATTAGGCGCAATTCCTAATTGCTTTGGCAAGCCATCTAAGGCTAAGTCAACCGTCGCGACACCAAAATAATGCTCGGCCTCACCAAAGGGAGCCGAATAAGTCACCATCAGAATATTGCCCGCCCCCTCATCAAAGTACGCCTTTGACCAGTAGCCCGCCGCTTGATTGATGGCATTGTTCCACCAGTCCCAAGTGCCATCGGTATAATCGTAACCCTCGGCACCAATATCGAGATAATGGAGATCGTCGCTGCCACTGGTGTCGCGGTAAACATAGGGAGAAAAGAGTTTGCGATTGGGGAAGGTGTTGGGTTTAAACGCGACTGCGGAGCCAAAGAAATCAGGATTACGTTTGAGTCGATTCATCAAGACACTTTTAACGCTCTCAGCGTCATTCATATCTTCTTTGCTTGACAAAAAACCAATAAAATCAGCAAGACCTTGGGTATTGGCTTGTGCGTGCTCGAGTAACAATTGCAGACGAGAAGCCGAGTGACTCGCCTCCTGCGTAAGGCTATGGTAGAGCCGTTTCTCCGAGGAGAGATAACTAAACCAAGCATTGACAGCATAAACGCTCGCCATGATTAAAATGAGAGGCAAGGCTATGTGGGATAAGATTCTGCGGCGAAAAGTACGAAGTTTACTTTTGTCCATGGCGTCGCCCTAAAGTCCTCGATTTTATATGCACTATTTTTTAAATAGTGCATATAAAGTAAACGAAGAATCCAGTGGCGACAATGTCAAAGTTAAAATAATGTGAAGTAATTTATTGTTTTAAAAACACTAATAAGCCGTCTCTAAGAAGCAGTCTCTAAGGTTTGATTTGGCAAGATACGGGCAAAATAGCTTTGGGTTTCAGCGATAATGATATGCCTCAAACCTACAATCGCGATCAAGTTTGGAATCGCCATCAAGCCATTAACCGTATCGGCCAGCAACCAAATCACATCGAGCTTGATAAAAGCACCACCTGCGATCAGTACTAAAAACACCACTTGATACAAGCGTAAACCGCGCTCGCCGACCAAGTAATACCAACAGCGTTCACCGTAGTAATGCCAACCTAAAATCGTCGTGAATGCAAAACACACCAGCGCAATGGTCACCAGATACTGACCCACAACCGCAGAGCCTCCGAGGGCGAACGCCGCGCTCGTCATCGCCGCGCCCGCAGTTTCACCACTCCATACTCCTGTGATGATCAGCACTAAGCCCGTCATAGTACAAATAATGATGGTATCGAAGAAGGTGCCCGTCATGCTGACTAAACCTTGCTCAACGGGTTCATTGGTCTTAGCGGCGGCCGCGGCAATGGGCGCACTACCAAGGCCAGATTCATTGGAGAACACGCCGCGAGCAATACCGATTTGAATCGCCTGCGCCACTGTCGCCCCTAAAAAACCTCCCGCTGCCGAGAGTGGCGTAAAGGCCGATTCAATCACTAAACCTAAGGCGGGTAAAATTTGCTCAGAAAATCCCACTAAAATCCACACGCAGGCCAGCACATAACCAATCGACATGGCAGGCACTAGCTTTTGCGCCACATTCGAAATGCGCTTAACCCCACCTAAAGTAACGGCGGCAACGAGCACTGTCAGCACGGTCGCCGTCAACCAAGTCGGCACTTCAAAGGCAATCGTCAGCGCATCGCTGATGGCGTTAACTTGTGCAAAAGTACCTATGCCGAAAAAGGCCACACCAACCCCGAAGATAGCGAACAATTTCGCCATCCAAGGCAGACCAAGGCCGTGCTCGATATAGTACATTGGGCCACCCGCAATCTGCCCGCGCGCATCGGTCGTGCGATATTTTACCGCCAACATACACTCGGCATATTTAGTCGCCATGCCAAAAAATGCCGCCAGCCACATCCAAAATAATGCGCCTGGCCCGCCCATTTTGATGGCTGTCGCCACACCGACAATATTGCCCGTGCCTATGGTTGCGGACAACGCAGTGCAAAGCGCTGCGAAGGAAGACAAGTCACCATGACCTTTTGCCGGTTTGAATAATAATCCCAGCGCCATAGGCAGACGGATAACTTGGATAAGCTTGAGGCGTGCAGTGAGATAAATCCCCGTGCCCACCAGCAAACAAAGGGTGATTGGGCCCCAGACGATGCCATTGATGCTGGCAAGAAAAGCTTGAAAACTCATGATATTCCTCGAATATTAAACAACAAAATTAATAAACGGAGGAGGAAAAGAAATGGCTGTGACGCGCCGCAGTCGGACGCTATTGCAAACTATTTCTAGCCTGTTCTCGACTGAGATTCGCCCCAGCTGAACGCGAAATGCGCAGCAAGCGAGTCCTCTAAACGAGTGCTTTTAATAGATGCAAAAATACACTATATCAAGCAAAGGGTAAAAATAGCCCACGACGACAAACGACAGGGACTGTGCAGTCATCCTCTCCTCTGTCCTTTTGCCTGAGCGTTTCGCGTCGCTTCAATAACACCACGACACTTTCGCCTTCGGCGCCACCTGATCACACTTTAAATTAAGTGCAATTGGCAGTCTCTCCAGAGGCTCGTCCAGTAACAGTCCACGCCTATCGGCACCTGAAAGAGTGCTTTGTTTTTATGGGAAGATTCGATTCAATAAAACCGTCGCTTCAAATAAAACCAAAGTTGCCTCGTCGGTGTGGGGTCAATTCCCCACTCTCCTGCTACCTTCATCCGAACGGATTGTTAGATTGAGATTGACTCCCAAGCTAACAGGACGCACAGAATGCAACAAACGCGGCGTCAGCTCAAGCCGTTTGCTCACAGTTCGTCGAGGATTTAATTCAATTGACTATTTTTACGGCAAGTGACGATTTATGTTTTGTGATCCCGTTTATGATCCCATTACTGGAAAAATCAGTATCTATCTGAATAGAAAATGCTTTATCTTGAACACGGGATTGCAATGCTAAATTGCAGCCAGGATATGTTGGAGCCACAGCTTGAAACACTGCTTACCAAATAAGCCGCCAATGGATATAAAGGAGTTGCTCAATGGCCGACGTCGCTAAACCAAATCCTGTCGACAAGCTTCACCCAGTCGCCAAGCTTAACCAAATCAGCAAGTGCTTTCGCGATGGCGAGCAATATCATCAGGTACTGCAAGCGGTTGACCTACAGATCCATAGAGGCGAAACCGTGGCACTCACAGGTCCCAGCGGCAGCGGCAAGAGCACCTTACTCAACCTGATCGCCGGTTTTGAAATGCCAGACTCGGGCGAAATCTTACTAGAACAAGCGTCCACCTCAACTTGGCAAGACAAAGATTGGAGCCGTTTCAGGCGCAATTCCTTAGGTGTCGTGTTTCAGCAATTTAACTTACTCACGCCACTCAACGTGAAAGACAATATCGCCTTCTCCTTAAGTTTAACCGCGCAGCCGTGGTCTGCCTGGTGTGACTATCTGGTTGAAAAACTTGGGCTGATGCCATTACTTCACCGCCAAGTTGAAGCCCTGTCCGGCGGTCAACAACAGCGCGTCGCCATCGCCCGCGCCTTAGCCCATAAACCGACATTGCTACTTGCCGACGAACCCACAGGTAACTTAGATGATGTATCGGGTAAGCAAGTCATGGCATTACTGTGTGAACTGGCACGGGAAAGCCAAACCAGTATCTTAATGGTTACTCACAGTGAAGAGTGCGCCGCCTTCATGCAAAAACGTTGGCACTTATCCCAAGGTGCAGTCGCTATCTATGAACAATAAACCGCTCACTAAGGCGACTCCCACAGAACTTAAGCAGATAGAACTTAAGCAAACTTGGCTGAGGCTGACGTGGCTCAGCCTAAAGGTGTTTATCGCCCATTATCGTCATGCGCCCTTGCAGGCGTGCGCGATTCTACTCGGTATCGCCTTGGCCGTGACTCTGCTGATTGGGGTTAAAGCGACCAACGACAATGCGGTGCGCAGTTATAGCGATGCGACTGAGCTTTTGAGCCAGCGTGCCGATGTACTACTTACTCCGCCCCTTGGACAAAACACCTTAGATGAATCTGTTTATTTCGCCTTAAGACGAGCCGGATTAAGTCAGGGTCTCGCCGTGGTGAATGGCAAAATTTCCGGTAAGAATGGTCAGTTTTGGCAACTGGAAGGCAGCGATTTGATTGCCGCATTAACGCTACAAAAATCGAGAAGTCACGCCTCGACTGAAACGCAGTCAACGACCTCGCCACAGATGAATGAGTTACCGCTTGCCGATCTCCTCAACGGCGCCCCCACAGTAATAATGAGCCACAGCCTCGCCACAAAAGTAGCGCCAGACGGTAAACTTGTTTTAGAAAATAGTACCTTAGATGTCATTGCAATTGATAACAATTTTGGCCTCGGCAGCGCCATCTTGGCCGATATTTCCCTCGCCCAGCAATTACTGAACATGCAAGGCCGATTAAGCTATATCGCCATGTTCAGCGAGCGAGAAAACTTACCTCAACTAAAATCCCAACTCGACGCTTTAGGGATTACGCCGCAAAAGGCCAGTTTTAGCCAGCAAGATCAAGGCCAAGCACTGATAGCGCTGACCCGCAGTTTTCATCTTAATCTCAATGCCATGAGCATGTTAGCCTTCGTTGTCGGCCTTTTTATCGCCTACAACGGTGTGCGCTACAGCCTAATGAAACGGCAAAAACTGTTAGTGCAGTTATTGCAACAGGGAATCGAGCGCCGCGCCTTGATGACGGCGCTAATGTTAGAATTAATTTTGTTGGTTGTCATAGGCTCAAGTTTGGGCTTTATCAGTGGCTTGCAACTCAGCCACTGGCTGCAACCTATGGTCGCCATGACCTTAGAGCAAATGTATGGCGCCCACTTACTCCCCGGTATTTGGCAATGGACTTGGCTTATCGAGGCAATTGCCCTCACCTTAGGCGCTGCGTTCGCCGCTTGCTTGCCCTTGTATTTAGATCTTACGCGCCAAGCATTGGCACAAGGGGCGAATCGTTATCAGCAGATGCAGGCACACCGCAAAACCCATAGTATTCAATTTGTCTTAGCCTGTGGTTTACTGACCGTAGCGGCGCTGCTATTTCCCTTCAGTCAAAGCTATAACATCAGCTTAGTGTTACTCGGTATCGTCGCTATCGCTATTCCCTTGTTGTTGCCGCAATTATTACATTGGGGCGTCAGTGCGTTAATGCCCTTGGCCCGCCCTGGACTTTGGCAATATCTGCTCGCCGAAACCCGTGAGCTTATCGCACCGCTCTCCTTGGCTATGATGGCAATCTTGCTGGCGCTCAGTGCCAATGTATCAATGAACACCCTAGTGGGAAGCTTCGAGCAAACCCTGCGGACTTGGCTAGAAACCCGCTTGCATGCCGATCTCTACATTCGCCCACCGAGCCAGCGCATCGACACGATTCAAACCCAACTGATGCACGATCCTAGAGTCAGCGGTCTTTATCAGCAGTGGCAAATTGAAGCCCAGCTTTCACCCCCTGCATCGACGGATAATTCAAGCGAGTTGACGATTCCAATTAGCCTACTTAGCCGTGATGAATATTCGATTCGCCACACCAGCGCCCTAAAAGAAAGCCTGCCTACACTGTGGCAATCCTACTTTAACGCCCCCGTTATCTTAGTGAGCGAGCCCTTAGCCATTAAATATCAATTGCAGCTTGGCGATAGCGTGTCATTGGATGCGCTTAAGCAAACCGGTAGCAGCAAAGCCATTATCGGCGGCATTTATTATGACCACGGTAATACCCGCAACGAGGTGATTATCAGTCAGCCGCTTTGGCAAAAGGCACAGTTACCTGTGCTGCCAGTCAGCTTGGCGGCGAGTTTTCATGGTGACGCGCAGGGCAGCAAGATAAGTGAAACACAGCTCGATGAACTGCAAATCCAACTGGCTACCGAGTTAGGCTTATCTCAAGCACAAATCTACAGCCAAACTAAGATTAAAACCCAAGCTATCGCCATGTTTAAGCGGACTTTTTCGATTACCTTAGTGCTAAATAGTTTGACGCTGATTGTTGCCGCGATTGGCCTCTTTAGTGCCTGTTTAATGTTGACTCAGGCAAGGCAGGCGCCACTGGCACGGCTGTATTCCCTCGGCGTCAGTCGTAATGCTCTGCGCGGTATGGTGTTTATGCAAATGCTGATAGTGGTGCTGATCACTTGTCTGCTCGCTATGCCAACGGGTGCGCTATTAGGTTACCTGCTCATCAACAAGATCACCTTGCAAGCCTTTGGCTGGACGATAAAAATGATTTGGGATTGGCAAGCCTATGGCGAAGCAATACTGATTGCCTTAGCCACCTGCACCTTAGCCGTGCTCTTGCCGCTATATTGGCAAACCCGCAAACCACTGGTCGCCAGTCTGCAGCAGGAGACACTGTGATGAAAACACTCAATCTGAACAGTATTGTATGGGCAGTCGTTGGGTTAATGCTGATCGGCGGCTGTGATAAAACACCATCGACCCCAAATACTCAGTCCAAATCCATGGCCAATGTGGTGGGGAAAACCTCGACTAATCAAGATGATTTAGCCTTTGCCCCTGTTGTTCCCGGCTATAGATTTGAATTTCCGCGGGATCACTTGGCGCACAATCACTTTCGCCAAGAATGGTGGTATCTGACCGCCAATTTAACCACAGAAACAGGTGAGCAACTCGGCGCTCAGTGGACGCAGTTTAGAGTTGCCCTTAACCCCACAGATTTGCAAACATTAGTTCCGCAAGAAACAACTCTGCAAGCAATCATTTCACACACAACAGATCTGCAAGCAACTGATGCAACACCCAAAAGTGAATCAACTTGGGCGACTCAGCAACTTTACTTGGCCCACAGCGCATTAACCTCGAGTCAAACTCATCTGGCTCACGAAAAGTGGTCGCGCCGCCATAGCGAGTTTGCCGAGGTTAAATTGGATCCCTATCAAATCCGCCTCGATAACTGGCGCTGGCAGAGCGAAACCAATGCACTCTTTCCCGCGACCTTAACGGTGGAGAATTCTGATTTTAGCTATCGACTTCAGCTTAATAGCCAAGCGCCACTGCAATACCAAGGCGTTAACGGCTATAGCCTTAAAAGCCGCGACGGCCAAGTAGCCTCTTACTATTACAGCCAACCCTTTATTGAAATTTCAGGTGAAATCAACCGCAATGGCAAAATGGAGCGAGTCACAGGCCAAGGCTGGCTCGACAGAGAATGGAGCTCGCAATTTCTCACTAAAACGCAACAAGGCTGGGATTGGTTCGCGCTCAGGTTAAACGATGACTCGACGCTGATGTTGTTTCAGCTACGGGATCAGTCTCCAGCAGAGTCCGCAAAAAATGCGCCTATCTCGGCATTTTATAGCGCCAGAAGAATGTTTACCGATGGCACTGGGCGCAATATCAATTCCACCGACAATCCCAATGACATTCAGATGACGCCTCTTAAATGGCAACACACAGTCAATGGCGACTATCCCGTCTGCTGGCAAGTTAAGATCCCCAGCGAGGATATCGATCTCACTATCACCCCGCTCAATCCTAATAGCGCCATGCCATTATCGACACCCTACTGGGAAGGCCCAGTACAACTCGCTGGCAGCCATACTGGTACAGGTTATATGGAACTGACGGGCTATTGAGCCCAAACATAGTTCTTATAACCAGAAATGCTAAGTCAGCGCGAAGTAGCATAACAAGATAGTTATTCAGAGAATGATCTTAAGCTGCTGTTGTATAAAGACATCGCAATACGCAATACGTGACCAAGCCCACAATAACACCCTATTTGCGATCGAGTTCAAGACTAATAATCAACCAATTGTTGCATTTTAATGTCAACCCAAATACATTATCATAAATTGAAATGACAACGTTGTCATAGCATACAGATAACAGTTTAACTCTCACGTTAATGAGTAACTGCAATACGCATCAACCAGCACAAATGGAGTTGTGAATGAGTTCTATCATCCGCATAGAGAAAGGTTTTACCTTAATTGAACTCATGATCGTCGTAACCATCATCGGCATTCTCGCCGCTATCGCTATCCCTTCTTTTTCCGAATACCTAAAGCAAGGTCGTCGTTTCGATGCCCAGCAATATTTGATGACGAGCGTGCAAGCATTAGAACGCAATTATTCCCGTCAAGGTAAGTATCCTGCTGCGCAAACCTTAACCAACAGTCCTTACTACACTTTTAGCTACACACCGGCGGACGACAAGTTAAGTTTCTCCCTCTCGGCAGTCCCAACCAGCCGCCAATCGGATAGCTGTGGCACCTTAAGCATTAATCAGAAAGGCGTGCGAACTCCTGCTGCCAATTGTTGGACAAATTAAATGTCGAACACGTGGAATCAAGGATTTACCTTAGTTGAGCTTATGGTTACCGTCGCGATTATCGGTATTTTAGGCAGCTTAGCACTCCCTTCGTACCGCGATGTTATGGCACGTGAACAGCTAACCGCTGCCGCGAATGAATTGGTCTCTAGCTATAAATTTGCCCGCAGCGAAGCGATAAAACGCAGCACTTCAATTACCCTCACGGCAACAGAAGCGGGACTTTGGGTCATTAAAGATAGCGACGATAACGAATTGAAGGTTTTTACGCCCCCGACACGTGGGGTTGCTGTAACAGGACTGGCTAGTATCAGTATCAGTGCCACGGGCAATACAGCCAAAACCAGTATTTCATTGGCGAACAGTCAAGGTGAAAACATGAATTTATGCATTTTACCGAGCGGCCAAAGTCAGCTTCAGAGCGGGGATTGTGCATGAAAGCCTTTAATCACATAGGTAAAAAACACCTTGGCTTTACCATGACAGAAGTTTTAGTCTCACTCGTGGTATCAGTCACTTCATTGCTTGCACTGGCAAAAGCGCAGCTATCATCGCTACAACATGCCACCAATAGCTTTCAATACACAGTTGCCACAGTGCAAGCGCAAAATGTCATTGAACAGATTTGGCCAAGATTATGCGAAGTGCAAAAGCAACCCGCCCGTTTCGAAGATATCAATTTTAGAGCCAGTTTAAGCCAAGATTTCCCCGTAGGCTTTGACTTAGTGTTACCCGCCACTTATCAAGACAACATGGCAATTACTGTGACTTGGCAAGATGGTCGAGTCGATACCGATAATAGCGTCAGTCTTAACGCCAGTTTTCCCCATCTGTGTAAGGCCTAACTGTGATTTCAGCTCATCACACTCAATGGAGACACATTAAACCCGCCTTAAGACAATCGGGGTTTAGCTTATCCGAACTGATGATTGCCATGGTATTAGGGCTGATCATCATGATCGCTGTGATCAATTTCTTTGCGCCACTTAAGGCCACCGTTGAGGAAAGTAAACGTCTAGAAAATGCCGCTGACGCCTTAAGATACGCCACGCTAACGCTCAGTAAAAGCATCAAACAGGCTGATAACGTCGCAAATGTATCGGCTAACGAACTCGTCTTAAGCACGCGCGCCTCCGCAAGCCAACCAAGTATTAGCTGTTTAGGCCAAAGTAAAACCGCTGATTATATTGAAACATTTAGCTTTATGGCACCTAACTTATCCTGCAACGATGGTGATGGCGCGCAAACACTCCTCACCGGGCTAGAAGCGGCTCACTTCTCTCAAGCTGGTGAACTCGTCAGTATCAATCTGAAGCCCTTAGCTTTGCCGACGCAATATGGTCAGGGTATTAGCTTGCAGGTCGCACTGCGTAAACCCCTTTGGCAACAAGCCATTAATTCACAACAAGTGCCATAGGCACAAGGAAGCACGGACATGCACACGGGACGTTCATTTGCTCACGCTTCGCCACCTCGCGGCAGTATCAATAAGCAAAAGGGTGCAGTGTTACTTATCGTCTTAGTCTTCAGCCTATTAGCCAGTTTATTAGTCGTGACATCATTGCGAGATAACTTAGTACAAGAGCGACTGAGCGGGAACTTCCAGAAGCAAGTCAATGCGCAACTCACCGCCGAACAAGGCATGTATGAAAGCTATAACACCCTCAAAGCGACTTTAATTAAAGCGCCTCAAAGCACGGCGGCCTCCTTAAATGACAGTCTGCCAAAGAGTGCCTCAGGCAGTATCGACAGCAGCGCCTATACGTTGACAAAAACCGTGACCCCGAGCGCCGAACTCAGCGTCAACAGCACTGGGCAACACTTAGAAGGTCAGGCCAAACTCAATGCACTCTTCGCTCTAAAAGGCGCAAAGGGCAATAACATTTTTAACGATGCCATCGTTTCCTGCGAGAGCCTCAATCTTACTGGTAGTAGCACAATCGATGGTTATGACTCACGAAAAGGCGCCTACGGCGATAGCTTCAATAATGATCAAGGCAACAGCCAACTCAATAAGCACGGCAAAGGCAATGTGACGACGGTTGAACCGAATGCCGATGTAACCTTGTCGGGCAATTCGCCGATTTACGGCGATGTCAGTGCAACGGGAAATGTTACATTGACAGGCTCATCTTCATTAATGGGCAATATTCAGAGCAATAAAGATGTCATCTTAGGCACAGGTACTGTCGGGGGGAATATCGCTGCGGGTCAGAATTTCGAGCTAAAGAACAGTGGGACAGTTGAAGGCTCAGTGCAAGCCAATAACAACGCATCAACGGCTCCCGGTGCCAAAGTGAATGGGACGCTTCAATATGGCGGTGATGGCAACTTCCATCAAAATAGCAGCATTGGCCAAGCAGTGAAACAAGTGCCTAATGTCCCTCCCGTCCCCACTAAGTCCTGTGATCCATTAGATATTGGTGCCGTAATGGGAGGGTTTAAAATGCCCAACAATGGCGCGAGAACAATTGCATCAACCCAGAATGTCACCCTTTCCCCAACGGGTTCGACTGCGAGTTCAGGTAACAGTAATGCGTTTCCAGCACTGTCCTCAAGCTCCGAAAACATCTTCGGTTCTGAAACCCCAGTATTTAATCTCGACAGTTTAGTCATGAGTAGCGATGGTGTATTAAACATCAGCGGTGGGGATGTCACACTGATCATCAATGGTGACTTTAAAATGAGTGGCGCAAACCAACTCAATATCGCCCCAGGCTCAAGCCTAACGCTATTTGTGAATGGTGAGATTTCCTTTACGGCGGGTACCAATAACGGTAATAGCATTAAAAGCCAAACCCTAACCAGCAGCAATAAACCGCCGTTAGCGATTTATTCGAGTTCAAATAAAGATGTTACTGTCAGTGGAAGCGTGCCGATTTACGCCGCGCTTTATGCGCCTAAATCCAAAGTCAATCTGCCCGGTGGCCCCGAAATCTTCGGCTCAGTAAGAGGAAAATCCATCACCGCCACGGGCAATGGCAAGATCCATTATGACAATGCCCTAGGCGAAGCCGATTTGGGCAGTGACAATGCCATTCCACCCGCGATATTGCTTAAAGGTTGGCAATATTTATAAACTTGAATTATTGGCCGTATCCCATATACGGCCAAGTACAACACACCTCATCAGCAATAAACTCACCGCTTAAATTTCAAACTGAGAGTTAGATCACTCGCAAAACTTTGATCCGGATCGACTATCGCTTGTAATACCTCTTGTGAGGTATACCCACATTTTTTATCAGGTCTAGACTCGCCAGTATCAGCACTCGGTTGCTCTCCTTTTTAATATTAAGCAACCGAGTTAACGCCAATACAGGTCAGCCCTTATGAGTCAGGAATACCACGTCACCAGCCTTGTGGTGCATGCCGCGCCTAAAGTCTTACAGCAGGTTGAAGCCAATATCCGCTCATTATTGGGCGCCGATATTCATGCGGTTACGCCCGAGGGGAAATTGGTTGTCACCCTCGAAGGGAGTAGCCAAAGGGCGATACTCGACAATATTGAAGCCATCAATGCCCTGTCGGGCGTGTTATCTGCCAGTTTGATTTACCACCAAGTCGCACCTTTAGAACAAGAGAGTGAGGAAAGATTATGAGCATAAGCCGCCGCGAGTTTCTCAAGGCCAACGCAGCGGTTGCCGCCGCAACAGCCGTTGGTGTCACGCTTCCCATTAAAATGGTTGAAGCCGCCGAACAGCCAGACAATATCAAATGGGATAAAGCCCTTGCCGCTTCTGCGGTGTGGGTTGTAGCGTATTAGTCGGCACCAAAGCGGGTAAAGTCGTTGCTACTAAGGGCGATCCTGAAAGTCCAGTCAACCGTGGCCTTAACTGTATTAAAGGTTATTTCCTCTCAAAAATCATGTACGGCAAGGACAGATTAACCACGCCCTTGCTGCGGATGAAAGACGGCAAATACCATAAAGAAGGCGAGTTCACCCCAATCAGTTGGGATATGGCCTTTGATACTATGGCGGCTAAATGGAAACACAGTCTCGCCACCAAAGGCCCGACGTCTGTAGGTATGTTTGGTTCAGGTCAATGGACTATTTGGGAAGGTTATGCCGCCTCTAAACTTCATAAAGCAGGTTTCCTTACCAACAATATCGACCCTAACGCACGCCACTGCATGGCCTCTGCCGTAGGCGGCTTTATGCGCACCTTCGGTATCGATGAACCCATGGGTTGTTATGACGATTTAGAAGCCGCCGATCAGTTTGTGCTTTGGGGCGCGAACATGGCCGAGATGCACCCAATTCTATGGGCACGTTTATCCGATAGACGTTTAAGCAGTCCAACTTGCCGCGTGCATGTGCTGTCGACCTTTGAAAATCGCAGCTTCGATTTAGCCGATAATCCTATGGTGTTCCGCCCGCAATCGGACTTAGTGATCCTCAACTTTATTGCCAATTACATTATTCAAAATAACGCGGTTAATACCGACTTTGTCACTAAACACACTAAGTTTGCCTTAGGCGTTGACGATATCGGCTATGGCCTGCGTCCAGATCATCCATTAGAGAAAAAAGCCAAAAATCCAGGCAATGGTAAATCGACACCGATTAGCTTTGACGAGTATGCCAAGTTTGTCAGCACATATACGCTGGAATACGCGGCTAAGATGAGTGGTGTGGAGCCCGAGAAATTAGCAACCTTAGCCAAGGCCTATGCCGATCCTAACGTTAAAGTGATGAGTCTGTGGACCATGGGCATTAACCAACATGTTCGCGGCGTGTGGGCAAACAACATGCTCTACAACATCCACTTACTCACGGGCAAAATTGCTACACCGGGTAACAGTCCATTCTCGTTAACGGGTCAACCTTCGGCTTGCGGGACTGCCCGTGAAGTGGGGACGTTCGCCCATCGTTTACCCGCCGATATGGAAGTGACCAACGACAAGCACCGCGCCATTACCGAAAAGCTATGGCAAGTGCCTGCTGGGACGATTCCCGCAAAACCTGGCTACCATGCCGTACTCCAGAGCCGTATGCTCAAAGATGGCAAGCTCAACTGCTACTGGACCATGTGTACCAATAATATGCAAGCTGGCCCTAACATCAACGATGAAATCTATCCGGGTTTCCGTAATCCAGAAAACTTTATCGTGGTTTCAGATCCCTACCCAACCATCACAGCCATGGCGGCGGATTTGATTTTGCCAACAGCAATGTGGGTCGAAAAAGAAGGAGCTTACGGCAATGCCGAGCGCCGTACTCATATGTGGCATCAGCAAGTAAAAGCCCCGAAGGCGCAACCTCAGATCTGTGGCAACTAGTCGAGTTTTCAAAACGTTTCAAAGTCTCCGAAGTCTGGCCAGCCGAACTGATAGCCAAACAACCGGAATACGCGGATAAAACCTTATATGAAGTGCTATTTGCCAATGGCGTGATCGACAAGTTCCCCACATCCGATTGCAAAGCCGAATTAAACGATGAGAGCGAACACTTTGGTTTCTATCTGCAAAAAGGCATTTTTGAAGAATACGCCACATTCGGTCGTGGTCACGGCCATGATCTAGCTGACTTTGACCGTTACCACGAAACCCGCGGCCTACGCTGGCCAGTCGTTAATGGCAAAGAAACCCTGCGCCGTTTCGTTGAGGGGAGCGACCCTTATGTCAAAGCGGGTGAAGGCTTTAAATTCTATGGCAAGCCAGATGGTAAAGCGGTGATCTTCGCCCTGCCCTACGAACCCGCCGCCGAAGAGCCGAATAAAGAATACGATCTGTGGATGTCGACTGGCCGCGTGCTGGAACATTGGCACACAGGCTCGATGACAGCCCGCGTACCTGAGCTTTACCGCGCCTTTCCCGACGCGCAGATTTTTATGCACCCAGAAGATGCCAAAGCCCGCGGTGTACAACGCGGTGATGAAGTCATAGTCGCATCACCACGGGGTGAAGTAAAAACTCGTGTCGAGACCAAAGGCCGTAACAAACCGCCACGCGGCGTGGTATTTATGCCTTTCTTCGATGCACGCCAGTTAGTCAACAAACTGATATTGGATGCGACCGATCCCCTGTCAAAAGAAACTGACTTTAAAAAATGCCCAGTGAAAGTCTTCAAGGCGGAGAATAACCAATGAGAAAAATACTCACCTTAACTGCGTTACTCGTCGCCATTACCGGCTGTTCCGGTCAGCAAACCGACACCAATGCAGCGCCAGTTAATATTCAATCCCTCGCAGGAAACATGGCGATCACCGACATTCGCCCAGCCGATGCCATGGCGATTTATCCCAATCGCGGCACCGCCATTGAGCGCAGCTTTAGCGAGCAACCACCGCTCATCCCACATAAGGACGATTACAAGATCACCTTAGATAAAAATGGCTGTCTAAGCTGCCATAGTTGGGACAAAGCAAAACGCATGAAAGCCACGCCTGTTGCTAAGTCCCATGTGATTGATGATAAAGGCACAGTTAACGGGCATAACTATTTCTGTACTCAATGCCACGTCGCTCAAGCCGAAAACAAACAACCACTCGTGGAGAATCAGTTCTCAGACAAGTAAATCACCTTCCCCTGCAAAGCAAAGCCACCCGAATTTATGAGGGTGGCTTTTTTGCTATTTAAGCGTCCTATCCTAATGAGTAGGCTTAGAGCCAGCAATGAGTATTCAAGTAAATATAAGACTAAACGTCTATCGCTGGTTCAGCGTCCGTTGCTGAACAGTGCTTTCACCAAGGAAGGGATTGAGCAGAAGTTAAAACGGCGAAGTAAGAATCGAGGGACATGAAGATAAGAGCAGAATCTAAAGCGCAGAAAAGTAAAACCCAGCCTAGGCTGGGTTTACTTGTTGTTTTGCTTTATGCAAATCACCCGCTGGAGCCGTTTTAGTTACTTGCGCCGCTTTTGCTTTTTGCACATCTTTTGCCACAGGCATAGCCGCCTGCCACAAAGCACCTACCCACAGACTTGAACTTGATTTCATCGGTATTCCCCTGTTTTGTTAACAAGGTCAAAGTAATACTTAGACTATCATTAGTAAAATGAATAAATTCCATAATATGGATTCCATTTGAGCATGAACATCCCAATCAAGACCTTACAGTGTTTTCTGACCTTAGTGGAAACTGAAAATTTTACCCGCGCCGCGCAGAAATGTTTTATCACCCAGCCGACACTAAGCAAAATAATCCAGAGACTTGAAGAAAGCCTTGGTGAAACCTTGCTGATCCGGAATAACCAAAAGGTTGAGTTAACT
This sequence comes from Shewanella sp. DAU305, assembly GCF_026802235.1. Lineage (NCBI taxonomy): Bacteria > Pseudomonadati > Pseudomonadota > Gammaproteobacteria > Alteromonadales > Shewanellaceae > Shewanella > Shewanella sp. DAU305. The sequence continues at coordinate 1,353,628 of NZ_CP113808.1, read as the reverse complement.
CAAGCTGGTCAGCTCTTTGAGCACAGTGCACGGGAAATCCTCGGCCAATGGCATAGACTGCAAGAGGACATGAGTAACCTTAGCGGTCTCAAATCGGGGCGGTTGCGACTGGGTGTATGTCCTATGATGAGCAGTCTTATTATTGGTTTGCTCACTAGCTATCGTAAGCGTTATCCGGGAGTTGAACTACACATGTATGAGTACGGTGGATTCGGCTGCGAACAAGCATTGCTCAATAACAGTCTCGATATCGCCTTTACCGCGCTACCCACGACCCATGAGACAGAACTCGTCAACCAACCCCTGACTAAGTACCCTTTACTCGCATGCCTGCCCGAGGGACATCCCCTAGCCGAGAAAGACCACTTAAACTGGCAGGACTTCCAGCCCTATCCTTTTATCCTCTATAACGAAGACTTCTCCCTCGCTAAACTGATTAATCGCCTCAGTCGCAAAGCAGGTGTTCAACTCAATATAGCCTTTCGCAGCGGCCAGTGGGATTTCCTCGCCGCCATGGTCGAAGCCGATATGGGCGTCGCTATTTTACCTGAGCCTATCTGCAATCGATTAAGCACCAGCAAACTGGTCTTTAAACCTATGCAGCCCGCAATGACATGGGATCTGGCGCTTATTTGGCGCCAAAGTTTACCTTTAACACCGGCAGCCAAGGCCTTGCTCGAATTGAGTAAACAAAAAACTGAACGCTGAGAAGATAAAGCAAGAACTAATACCAATCACATTATTTTAAACAACGGGATACGAAACTTCGTCAGCCGTAGCGGGTGATTACAGTTGGATCTATCCCATAAAAAAACCGCTGCGAGCCTAGAGGCCGACAGCGGTTTTTATTAGCTAACTAAATATTAGCCAAGATTAGTTAAGAATTACTTCTTAGCTTCAGCAGCTTTACGTTCTTTAACTTGAGCAACAACTTTCTCAGCTACGCTAGCTGGACATTGGCTGTAGTGTGAGAACTCCATAGAGAACTGACCACGACCAGAAGTCATTGTACGTAAAGTACCGATATAACCGAACATTTCTGATAACGGTACGTCAGCTTTAACGCGAACACCTGTCACACCAGCAACTTGGTCTTTGATCATGCCGCGACGACGGTTTAAGTCACCGATCACATCACCCACGTTGTCATCTGGGCTGAACACGTCAACTTTCATGATTGGCTCAAGAAGTTGTGGTTTAGCTTTAGCGATAGACTGACGGAAAGCGCCTTTAGCAGCGATTTCGAACGCGATTGCTGATGAGTCAACTGCGTGGAATGCACCGTCAGTTAATTCGAACTCAACGTCTAACACTGGGAAGCCAGCGATAGTACCTGTGTTCATCATGCTCGCGAAACCTTTCTCAACTGCTGGCCAGAATTCCTTCGGAACGCTACCACCAACAACTGAAGATTTGAACACGAAACCAGTGTTTGGCTCACCTGGGCGGATGATATATTCGATCTTACCGAATTGACCAGAACCACCTGATTGTTTCTTGTGAGTGTATTGATCTTCAACCATTTGAGTAATGGTTTCACGGTAAGCAACTTGTGGCTCACCTACGATCAATTCAACACCATAAGTACGCTTCAGAATGTCTACTTTGATATCTAAGTGAAGTTCGCCCATACCTTTAAGGATGGTTTCACCTGAATCTTCGTCAGTTTCTACGCGGAATGATGGATCTTCAGCGATCATCTTACCGATAGCGATACCCATTTTCTCAGAACCGCCTTTATCTTTTGGCGCTACTGCGATAGAGATAACTGGCTCTGGGAACACCATAGCTTCTAAGGTAACTGGGTGTTTCACGTCACATAAAGTGTGACCAGTTTGAACGTTTTTCATACCCACGATAGCGATAATGTCGCCAGCTTGAGCAGATTCAATTTCAATACGGTCATCAGCTAGCATTTCACACATACGGCCGATACGTTCAGTCTTGCCAGTCGCGCTGTTCAGGATGGTATCACCCTTCTTCAGACGGCCTGAGTAGATACGTACGAAAGTCAGGGCACCGAAACGGTCATCCATGATTTTGAACGCTAACGCTTTTAATGGCTCATCAGCAGAAACGATAGCGAATTCGCCAGTTTCGTTGCCTTCTTCGTCAGTTAATGGCTGTGGTTCAACTTCGTCTGGTGCTGGTAAATAATCAACAACAGCATCAAGAACCAGTTGCATACCTTTGTTCTTGAACGCAGAACCACAGTATGTTGGGAAGAAAGCCATAGTACGAGTACCTTTGCGGATACAACGCTTGATATCTTCGATAGATGGCTCTTCGCCTTCCATGTACGCTTCCATCACAGCATCGTCTTGCTCAACGGCAGTTTCGATCAGCATTTCACGGTATTCTTCAACCATGTCAACCATGTCAGCAGGTACATCTTGGATATTAAAGTTTTCTGGTAAACCAGACTCATCCCACACGTATGCTTTACGAGATAACAGATCAACAACACCAGTGAATTCGTCTTCAACACCGATTGGCAGAACCATAACCAGTGGAGTAGCAGCTAATACGTCTTTAGTTTGCTTAACTACGCGTAAGAAGTCAGCACCCATACGGTCTAACTTGTTTACGAAGATAATACGCGCAACTTCAGATTCGTTCGCATAGCGCCAGTTAGTTTCTGATTGAGGCTCAACACCGCCTGAACCACAGAATACACCGATACCGCCATCAAGCACTTTCAGAGAACGATAAACTTCAACGGTGAAGTCAACGTGTCCTGGAGTGTCGATAACGTTGAAACGGTGATCTCTCCAGAAGCAACTTACAGCAGCAGACTGAATAGTAATACCGCGCTCAGCTTCCTGTACCATGAAGTCAGTGGTAGATTCGCCATCGTGAGTCTCACCGGCTTTATGGATTCTTCCTGTTAACTTAAGGATACGCTCGGTGGTCGTGGTTTTACCCGCGTCAACGTGAGCGAAGATACCAATGTTTCTGTATTTGGATAATTCGGTCATGATTCAACTTTAATGAGTAGTTTAAGAAGTAGACGGAGTATGCGACAAATACCGACACACCGCACATCAGATTATTTTAGGCGCATATTGTAAATTGGAACCCAGCTACACGCAAATGGATAGCGCACTTTTTCACGATAAAGTCGCGTAATAATTTAGGTAAATAGCCATAAACACGAACTAAAACAGATAAGTAAAACACTTTAGCTTATTTTTCACCCAATCAATAAAAATCGTTAAATAAACCGCATTCTAATGGGATAAGGTGATTTTCAAGGGATTTCTATCATATCGTCAGTACAAACATCGAACATTAACCGATATGCATTGCTGCTGGCGCAATAATGTTAATCCTTTCTTTAAAATAAAGATGACATCATTGATTCAACTGAGTGGAAGCCATTTGCTCAGATAACGGCAAATCACGCTTGCGGAAATGCTTATTTGTCGGTGCACATTTGATTACGCCCTTGTGCTTTAGCGCGATAAAGCGCGCGATCAGCACGTTCAAAGCACAACATCATAGGTTCGTTATCGGCAAGCTTAGCAACACCAAAACTGCAGGTTAACTGCACATTGTCAGTAAATTGATAATGTTTGATCCTCTCAGCTATCCGCACACACAAGCTTTCAACTAAGGGCAAAGATGACTGCTGACAGAGGATTACAAACTCTTCGCCGCCCCAACGGGCAACCACCTCAGATTCACGCACACAGTGCTGTAGCACCTGCGACACTTGCTCAAGGATCCGATCACCGACGTTATGCCCTAGCGTGTCATTAATCTCTTTAAAGTAATCGATATCAATCATCACCAGGCACATGCCTGCTTTAGCAGATTTATCATGCTGCTCATTATTAATAAACAGGCGATTAAAGTAATGTCGGTTATACAACTTGGTCAGGGGATCATGGGTAGATAAAAACTCGAGTTCGGCATTTGAAGCCTCGAGCTGCTGTCGTAAGGTTTCGAGCTGCTGATTCTTATCGGTGAGTCTACGGTTATACTGGCTGATAAAGTAAGTTCTTGCCCCCAGCATTAGCAATAACAAACACGTCGCGCAGATAACTTGATAAACAAGCGAATAGTTAGTCTCATCTATGACAGTCACATTATTCCACTTCTGATAAATCAAGATCCGCTCCTGCTCACTCACAGCATTTAAGGCCTTATTTATCACAGGTAACAAGGACTCTTGACCATAGGCAACCCCATCCCCAACTCATCTTCTGGTCCGCCCCAACCGGCTATTTTCAAATGATTAAATCCAGTTTGTTGGATGTAGGAGTTAACCGAAAACATCGATCCCACAAACAGATCGGCACGTTTATCCAGCACCGACTGCAATCCTGCTGGCTCACTGGCAACGGTAAGCGTCTCAATTTGAGGATAATAATGCTGAATATATTCGGCTAAACGATAACCTTTTGGTACGGCTAAAGTACGCGCCCCAATATTCTCAAATCCTTGCAAGAAAGGCTGATCTTTAAGTGACACCAATACATTAGGAGAGCGGAAATAGACATCACTGAAGTGCAGATAAGTCTCTCGTATCAGGGTTTTATTCAGCATAGGGGTTAAATCACACTGCCCGCTTTGCAAAAAGTATAAGGTCTCGGTCCAAGAGGAAGTCGGCACCAGCTGAAACTTAAGGGAGGAATGCGATTCGATATAATTAATATAGTCTGACGAAATACCCAGATGTTTACCCTCTCGGATTCCTTCATAGGGTAACCAGTCAGGATCAACACAATAACGGACTGTCTGAGTCATGCTAACGCTAACGTCTTGGCCAGCAAGCTTAGCATTCGCCATCGCCATCGCTAAACGGTCAGCATGAGCCAGTAATGGCATACACATCAATAGCGGCAATAACCTCAATAAGTCACGCAATTCCATTGATAGTTTCAACCTAAAAGCAGACGCTCGATGGGGAATGTAAAAAAGTGTATACGTCAAAACCGCATAATACCAATTCCCATCATTACGAATGCGTAGCTATTATTTATCAATAGTCGGATCAAAACGCTGAAATATGTGCCTGCGCGACGCAATAATGGGTGTGTAGACTGGAAAGAAAACCTCTTGAGTGAGGAAGGTTAACGTCGCTGCAAGTGACAATTGAGGCAACGTATCACTTTTTTTCAGATTTCAGATTTGGGCTTTCAGCTTTAATGAGCCTAACAGGACGCAATGAATTGATAGTGATATCGAGGATGTACCTGTCTATAAAGATAAAGCAAACCCGCAATCGTTTTGGCAAAAGTGATATTGTCTAATATGCCGAAACGAAAAAAGCCTCTACATTGCTGTAGAGGCCTTCATCTTTATGTTGGCGGGTGAAATATCGCGCAGCGATAAGCCCATGAACGAGAGGCATGGATAATGGAATGGACCCATCCACTTTTAATCGGCCTCACAGTGGGCCACGATGTAGTCGCTAAAACTCATCAGAAAGAGGACGGGTCCACTTATGAAGATTACTACAATTGGTTTAGATATCGCAAAGTCTGTTTTTCATGCTGTTGGTGTCGATAAAGCAGGCAAGTTAATCAAAAAGAAAATGCTTAGACGCAAGGACTTACTTTCCTTTCTTGCTCAAATTGAGCCGTGTCTGATTGTGATGGAAGCCTGTGGTGGAGCAAATTACTGGGCCAGAGAATTTGAGCTGTTGGGCCATAACGTCAAGCTAATCGCACCTCAATTTGTGGTGCCTACTACAACGATGCGCTAGCCATCGCTGAAGCTGCGCAGCGACCCAACATGCGGTTTGTAAAACCCAAAAGCGTTGAGCAGCAAGATGTGCAACTGCTCCACCGCATGCGCGAACGATTAACTAAACAATCAACCGCCTTAATCAATCAAGTCAGAGGGATGTTAGCGGAATACGGCATTGTGATAACCAAAAGTAAATCGGCTTTTAAAGTACAGTTTCCAGATATTTTAGCGGATGAAACCAATGCGCTGACTACCAAAGGTCGGGCCATTTTTTATCAGTTATATGAAGAGTTTAGTGATATAGAAAAACGGCTTAAGGGTTGTGACGTTCAAGTGCTCACTGAAACTAAAAACAATGTGATTTGCCAGCGTTTAGAAACTATCCCAGGTATTGGTCCAGTCACCGCTACCGCCTTTTATGCCGCCGCAGGTGATGGTAAAGATTTCAGTAATGGTAGACACTTTTCAGCTTGGTGTGGCTTGGTTCCCAAGCAACACAGCAGTGGAGGTAAAGATAACCTCCTTGGAATAAGCAAGCGGGGAAATGCTTACTTACGTACCCTGTTCATCCACGGCGCCAGAGCTGTGTTACAGCACAGTTGTCATAAACAGGATAAATTTAGTTGCTGGGCAATCCAGTTAGCAGAACGCCGAGGTTTTAACCGAGCCTGTGTAGCCGTCGCCAATAAACTCGCGAGAATGGCATGGGTTATCGCGGCGCATGACGAAGAATATCGACTTCCAGTATAGTGCTGAATAGATTCAATAAACGTTAATAATTAACCAACCAGCAAGTTGCTAAGACACTTGAATTGATGATGAGACAGTCAGACTGATCTACTGAAAACCTTAGCTCGGCATAGGCTCATAATGAAGCCGCAAGGATGATAAGGACAGTAGAAGCAGATATCCATCAGGGCCAGAGGCATACCTCAATAACAGGCCGAATATATGGGTGCAATGAACTCTTCTCAAAATCGCTATCGAATGTCTTGCAAACCGGATGGGTCCATATATGCCGAGCTAGGCTGTTAAGCAGGAATGCTGTTCCGCGACGATTGAAATAGATAAATTCCAGATACGAAAAAGCCCTAACATTGCTGTTAGGGCTTATCGAAATGTTGGCGGAGCGGACGGGACTCGAACCCGCGACCCCCGGCGTGACAGGCCGGTATTCTAACCAACTGAACTACCGCTCCTTTAGTCTAACGTTTGCACGTTAACCTAAATTAGGCGCTTGGCGATGACCTACTCTCACATGGGGAGACCCCACACTACCATCGGCGCGTTTGCGTTTCACTTCTGAGTTCGGGATGGGATCAGGTGGTTCCACAAGGCTATTGTCACCAAGCAAATTCTGTTTATTACCGTGTCCATCTCTGGCTCACGCTAATAATAATTCGGAAAGCTGATTTGCTTTGTTTGAGTTCACACTTCATTAAGTGTCGATATTCTGTCTAAGGCTTTTCGTACGACCTCCATGGAAGGAGGAAGTGCTAGAAAATGTCTGGAACATTTTCAGTAAAACCCATCTGGGTTGTATGGTTAAGCCTCTCGAGTCATTAGTACATGTTAGCTCAACGCCTCACAACGCTTACACACCATGCCTATCAACGTCCTAGTCTCGAACGGCTCTTTAGAGGAATTAAATTCCTAGGGATGACTCATCTTAGGGCTCGCTTCCCGCTTAGATGCTTTCAGCGGTTATCGATTCCGAACGTAGCTACCGGGCAATGCCATTGGCATGACAACCCGAACACCAGCGGTTCGTCCACTCCGGTCCTCTCGTACTAGGAGCAGCTCCCTTCAATCATCCAACGCCCACGGCAGATAGGGACCGAACTGTCTCACGACGTTCTGAACCCAGCTCGCGTACCACTTTAAATGGCGAACAGCCATACCCTTGGGACCGACTTCAGCCCCAGGATGTGATGAGCCGACATCGAGGTGCCAAACACCGCCGTCGATATGAACTCTTGGGCGGTATCAGCCTGTTATCCCCGGAGTACCTTTTATCCGTTGAGCGATGGCCCTTCCATTCAGAACCACCGGATCACTATGACCTACTTTCGTACCTGCTCGACGTGTATGTCTCGCAGTTAAGCTGGCTTATGCCATTGCACTAACCGTACGATGTCCGACCGTACTTAGCCAACCTTCGTGCTCCTCCGTTACTCTTTGGGAGGAGACCGCCCCAGTCAAACTACCCACCAGGCACTGTCCCTAATCCCGATAAGGGACCTAGGTTAGAACATCAAAACTACAAGGGTGGTATTTCAAGGACGACTCCATCATGACTAGCGTCATAACTTCAAAGTCTCCCACCTATCCTACACATGTAGGTTCAATGTTCAGTGCCAAGCTATAGTAAAGGTTCACGGGGTCTTTCCGTCTAGCCGCGGGTATACGGCATCTTCACCGCAATTTCAACTTCACTGAGTCTCGGCTGGAGACAGCGTGGCCATCATTACGCCATTCGTGCAGGTCGGAACTTACCCGACAAGGAATTTCGCTACCTTAGGACCGTTATAGTTACGGCCGCCGTTTACCGGGGCTTCGATCATGAGCTTCTCTTGCGATAACCCAATCAATTAACCTTCCGGCACCGGGCAGGCGTCACACCGTATACTTCCTCTTGCGAGTTTGCACAGTGCTGTGTTTTTGATAAACAGTTGCAGCCACCTGGTATCTGCGACTCCCGTCAGCTTAGAGAGCAAGTCTCATCACCAACAAGAGCGTACCTTCTCCCGAAGTTACGGTACCATTTTGCCTAGTTCCTTCAGCCGAGTTCTCTCAAGCGCCTTGGTATTCTCTACCCGACCACCTGTGTCGGTTTGGGGTACGATTCCCACTAACCTGAAGCTTAGAAGATTTTCCTGGAAGCATGGCATCAACTACTTCAGTCCCTTAGGACCTCGTCATCAGCTCTCAGTCTGCACACTAAAGTGCGATTCCCCGGATTTGCCTAAGAAATCAACCTACCACCTTAAACGCGGACTACCAACGCCGCGCTAGCCTAGCCTTCTCCGTCTCTCCATCGCAGTTAGCGGAAGTACAGAAATATTAATCTGTTTCCCATCGATTACGCCTTTCGGCCTCACCTTAGGGGTCGACTCACCCTGCCCCGATTAACGTTGGACAGGAACCCTTGGTCTTTCGGCGAGGGGGTTTTTCACCCCCTTTATCGTTACTCATGTCAGCATTCGCACTTCTGATACCTCCAGCGTGGGTTACCCCTTCACCTTCAACGGCTTACAGAACGCTCCTCTACCGCGCACAGTAAACTGTGCACCCGTAGCTTCGGTGACTAGCTTAGCCCCGTTACATCTTCCGCGCAGGCCGACTCGACTAGTGAGCTATTACGCTTTCTTTAAATGATGGCTGCTTCTAAGCCAACATCCTAGCTGTCTAAGCCTTCCCACATCGTTTCCCACTTAGCTAGTACTTTGGGACCTTAGCTGACGGTCTGGGTTGTTTCCCTTTTGACGACGGACGTTAGCACCCGCCGTCTGTCTCCCGAGTAGTACTCATTGGTATTCGGAGTTTGCAAAGGGTTGGTAAGTCGGGATGACCCCCTAGCCTTAACAGTGCTCTACCCCCAATGGTATTCGCTCGAGGCGCTACCTAAATAGCTTTCGAGGAGAACCAGATATCTCCCGGTTTGATTGGCCTTTCACCCCCAGCCACAAGTCATCCGCTAATTTTTCAACATTAGTCGGTTCGGTCCTCCAGTTGATGTTACTCAACCTTCAACCTGCCCATGGCTAGATCACCGGGTTTCGGGTCTACACCTTGCAACTAAACGCGCAGTTAACACTCGGTTTCCCTACGGCTCCGCTATTCGCTTAACCTCGCTACAAAATGTAAGTCGCTGACCCATTATACAAAAGGTACGCAGTCACGGTCTCAAGAACCGCTCCCACTGCTTGTACGTATACGGTTTCAGGTTCTATTTCACTCCCCTCACAGGGGTTCTTTTCGCCTTTCCCTCACGGTACTGGTTCACTATCGGTCAGTCAGGAGTATTTAGCCTTGGAGGATGGTCCCCCCATATTCAAACAGGATGTCACGTGTCCCGCCTTACTCGTTTTCATCAATGGTTAGTTTTCATGTACGGGGCTATCACCCTGTGCCGCTGTGCTTTCCAACACATTCCACTAACACCCCACTGACTTAAGGGCTAATCCCCGTTCGCTCGCCGCTACTAGGGGAATCTCGGTTGATTTCTTTTCCTCCGGGTACTTAGATGTTTCAGTTCCCCGGGTTCGCCTCGCAACACTATGTATTCATGTTGCGATAACAGCTTATGCTGCTGGGTTCCCCCATTCGGACATCGTTAGCTCAAATGCTTGTTACTAGCTCGCCAACGCTTTTCGCAAGTTACTACGTCCTTCATCGCCTCTGACTGCCAAGGCATCCACCGTATACGCTTAGTCGCTTAACCATACAACCCAAATGAGTTTCACTCATCTGAGTCGCATTGCGACCAGCTTGGTTTTACTTGTCTCACTTCCGACCAAGAAAGTGGACGCGCCTTAGACGTAAACTATTCAGTAAAGAATAATTTACTTTTGAATATTCAAGACACTTAATAAAGTGTTTGAGAACTCATGATGCAAACGTTTCCACGTTTACATCGGTTTGTAAGTAACATGACGACAGACATCATCACGTTACATACTATCAGCTTTCCAAATTGTTAAAGAACAATGCGTACCGGCTAGCGGCGCATTCAGCTCTGACTTCTCCTAAGAGAAGATAAACAAGCAATCTGTGTGAACACTCAACAAACATTAAGTTAGTCGTATAGGTAAGGAGGTGATCCAGCCCCAGGTTCCCCTAGGGCTACCTTGTTACGACTTCACCCCAGTCATGAACCACAAAGTGGTGAGCGCCCCCCGAAGGTTAAGCTACCCACTTCTTTTGCAGCCCACTCCCATGGTGTGACGGGCGGTGTGTACAAGGCCCGGGAACGTATTCACCGTGGCATTCTGATCCACGATTACTAGCGATTCCGACTTCATGGAGTCGAGTTGCAGACTCCAATCCGGACTACGACGAGCTTTGTGAGATTAGCTCCACCTCGCGGCTTTGCAACCCTCTGTACTCGCCATTGTAGCACGTGTGTAGCCCTACTCGTAAGGGCCATGATGACTTGACGTCGTCCCCACCTTCCTCCGGTTTATCACCGGCAGTCTCCCTAGAGTTCCCACCATTACGTGCTGGCAAATAAGGATAGGGGTTGCGCTCGTTGCGGGACTTAACCCAACATTTCACAACACGAGCTGACGACAGCCATGCAGCACCTGTCTCACGGTTCCCGAAGGCACTAAGCTATCTCTAGCGAATTCCGTGGATGTCAAGAGTAGGTAAGGTTCTTCGCGTTGCATCGAATTAAACCACATGCTCCACCGCTTGTGCGGGCCCCCGTCAATTCATTTGAGTTTTAACCTTGCGGCCGTACTCCCCAGGCGGTCTACTTAATGCGTTAGCTTGAGAGCCCAGTGTTCAAGACACCAAACTCCGAGTAGACATCGTTTACGGCGTGGACTACCAGGGTATCTAATCCTGTTTGCTCCCCACGCTTTCGTGCCTGAGCGTCAGTCTTTGTCCAGGGGGCCGCCTTCGCCACCGGTATTCCTCCAGATCTCTACGCATTTCACCGCTACACCTGGAATTCTACCCCCCTCTACAAGACTCTAGTTCGCCAGTTCGAAATGCAATTCCCAGGTTGAGCCCGGGGCTTTCACATCTCGCTTAACAAACCGCCTGCGCACGCTTTACGCCCAGTAATTCCGATTAACGCTCGGACCCTCCGTATTACCGCGGCTGCTGGCACGGAGTTAGCCGGTCCTTCTTCTGTAGGTAACGTCACAGTAACAGCGTATTAAACTGCTACCTTTCCTCCCTACTGAAAGTGCTTTACAACCCGAAGGCCTTCTTCACACACGCGGCATGGCTGCATCAGGGTTTCCCCCATTGTGCAATATTCCCCACTGCTGCCTCCCGTAGGAGTCTGGGCCGTGTCTCAGTCCCAGTGTGGCTGATCATCCTCTCAGAACAGCTAGGGATCGTCGCCTTGGTGAGCCATTACCTCACCAACTAGCTAATCCCACCTAGGTTCATCCAATCGCGGAAGGCCCGAAGGTCCCCTCCTTTCCCCCGTAGGGCGTATGCGGTATTAGCAGTCGTTTCCAACTGTTATCCCCCTCGACTGGGCAGATCCCTAGGCATTACTCACCCGTCCGCCGCTCGCCGGCAAAGATAGCAAGCTATCTTCCCGCTGCCGCTCGACTTGCATGTGTTAGGCCTGCCGCCAGCGTTCAATCTGAGCCATGATCAAACTCTTCAATTAAAGTTTTTTGCTTCCGTCTTGCGACTTCAGCTGCTCAATGAATTCTGATTTTTTGTTTCTCGCACTCTTTATAAAAGAAGTGTCGAAACAAACTGTACATATTGCTATGAACACTCTTCATCATTGATTTAATTCTTTGATTACTCACTCGAAAGTAAAGTAATTTCGATTAACTCAACACCTGCGAGTGTCCACACAGATTTCTTGTTTTATCTTGTTAAAGAGCAACTCAATATTCGTAAGAGAACTTGAGTACCACACTGAGCGCTGAACGCTTCCAGTTGGCTAGGGCTGCGTATTCTACGCATTTCCCGTTTCACGTCAAGGAGTATTTTTCAACTTCTTGCTGCGCTTGAATTAAGTGCCATTCTCAACAGAGAGTAAGCCATTTAATTCAACCTAACTCGTCAGCTTGCTTTCGCTGTCTGCCGTGTCAGTGGATGCGCATTATAGGGAGATTGAGAAAGTGCGCAACCCCTTTTTTAAGGAAATCTGCAGTTAATTCATATCATTCAAGCTAATCACATCATACCCACCACTTACCCCCAAACTTATCCACACTCAGCTCAATTTTGAGTCAGTTTCAGCTTAATATGAGGTTGGATTGGCCTGTATTACTAAGGATAAGGCATGGGGTTTTCGTTGATTATCGAGGCCAAAGGTAGGTTCTTGGTGCTGCCTATTCAGTTTTAATAGGCGAACGGCTGATTAAAGAGACTCTTTGACGACTTAATCAGAAATACAGGTCGTATTGCACAAAGCTGATATTGGCCACTTGTTAGTTATGAGCTTATCTATATAAAGCTAAGTTGATTCATCAAAGACGTCATGCACATTATGAGCGGCATGCTCGCTGACCTATATTTTGTGACAGGAAATTTAGTGGCAATAATTTTGAAGCAAAAAATACCCGCCAGTGGCGGGTATTTTCTTATTTAGCTATGGCGTTAAACGCTGAGCTTATTCTTCTACTGGCGAGACCACGAACAGTAAGTCACCTTGAGACACTTGCTGACCATTGCTGTTCAGGATGCGCTCGATGCGATACTTCTTATTCTCAGGGTACAGAATCGCACTCTGACGGTTAAAGCCGGCTAAGGTCACTTGCGAGAACATCTTCATCGCTTCTGTTAATGCTAGCGTTTGATCGACTGTGACTATGTCACCTTCTTTCACGAAGTCCGCTTCACCCGGTGCAGAAGAGGTATAGAAGATACCTGCGCCTTGGGCTAACACTTTCAGTTCGTTACTTTCACCAACGCGCAGTGACTCAGTGTCCACTTCCACAGTTTCAGCGGCGGCTTCCATTTCAGCGATCAACGCAGGAATGTCCAGCTCAGCCATTAAACGTGGCAGATAGTTAGTATCGTAAACACCTTCGTTGAAGGTGCCGTCTTTCAGAATAAGCTTGAGTAACGGAATGTTAGTCGCGATGCCTTTCAGCACTACGCTGTCTAAGTATTCGTACAGTTTGGCAATCACATCCTCACGGTTTTCACCGCGCATGATGATTTGCGCAATCAAGCTATCGTAGTATGGCGATACTTCTTTACCTGGCGCTGCAATCGAAATGATTTCCACATCGGGATGATCAGGGAACACACACTCAGTGATCTTGCCCGGATTTGGGATCAACTGCAGTATACCATGGCTATCGAGCGCCGCTTTCTCAGCCGTCACACGTACTTCCATCGCATAACCAATTTCTTTAGGTTCTAACGCTTCAATTGAACGGCCAGCGGCAATATCAAACTGCGCACTAACGATATCAATACCTGAAGTCGCTTCCGTAACTGGATGCTCAACCTGCAGACGCGTGTTCATTTCCATAAAGTACACTTCGTTGGCATCTAAGTTATAGATAAACTCAACGGTACCTGCGCCCATGTAATCGGTCGCGTCACCTAAGGCACGAGTATAAGCCAGCACTTGTCGCTTCAGCTCATCTGGCAACATAGTTGAACCAGATTCTTCGACCACTTTTTGGTTATTACGTTGAACCGAACAGTCACGCAAACCTAATACTTTCGCATTACCGAACTTATCACGCAGTAACTGCACTTCGATGTGACGCAGTGATGTCACATATTTCTCTAAGTACAAGTCACCGTTACCAAAGGCTGCAGCCGCTTCGGTTGCCGTTTTTTGGAATAGACCAATCATGTCTTCAGGGCGTTTCACTACCTGAATACCTTTACCGCCACCACCTTGTACCGCTTTAAGCAGTACTGGATAGCCAATTTCGCTCGCCACGTTCACGGCTTGCTCTGCATTGGTCAGAATGCCGTGAGAACCAGGCACTACAGGTACATTTTGCGCTTGTGATGTCTTAATTGCGTTCGACTTGTTACCCATAGTCGTCATTGAATGCACGCTAGGACCGACGAAGTTAACACCGTTATTCACACACAGTGCAGCAAACTGCGGGCTTTCTGATAGGAAACCGATACCAGGGTGTAATGCATCCACTTGCTCATACTCGGCCACTTTCAGCACTGAGTAAGCATTCAAGTAACTTTCGTCCGAGGTATTACCCCCTAAACAAACTAACTTGTCGGTGTCTTTCAACATGTCGGCTGGTACTGACGTCATATCAGGATCAGACGCCACTAATACCACATTGATATTATTGTCGTGAGCCTTACGGATCAATTTCACCGCAGTACAACCACGGGCGTGAACCAATACTTTGTTAATTGGCTTCATTAACTGGCGTGGATCGTTCTGCACTATCACTTCTTCTTCAACAGTTGCTTCAACCACTAAGGTCGACAGTGCATTGATGATCACGTCGTTAATTTTTGCCGAAGGCATTGGCATCAGAGGATCGATACCCGCTAACTGAGAGTCTAAATTGTCGCTGAATGGGTTATGGACTAAGCCCGCCATTGCGCCAGGTACTTTCGACAAGTAGTTAGACAGAGTCGCCGTTGATGGTAAGTAAGCTGGCACTACCATTTGACCCGCGAATGGCATGTTAGTACCAGACAGGTAGTAAGTTTGCACTAATGGGTGAGTCACAAAACTCGCCTGCGCACCACCGGTACAGTCACCAAAACCAAACATCAATACTGGCAATTCGTTATCACGAACAAAGCGCGTGATACGGTCGTTCACCACAGCCATAGAGAATAGTGCCGCAGCACCTTCTTTAGTCTGCATACCGCCAGAACTGATAAAGCACACGACAGGTAATTTACGCTTAGCACACTCGATCAACAGCGCAGAGAATTTCTCGGCACTGGCCATATCGAATGCACCGGCTTGGAATGCAGTGTTAGACACAGCCACACCCACACGCACTTTTTGACCTTTCTCTTTGAAGTCAGCAATACCTGTGATCAAACCACATGGGCGAATGCCTTTATCTAACGCGTCTTCAATCGATAAACGGAAGCCAGGGAAGTTGAGCAAGTTAGCCGACATTTTGTCGCCATTGATCTCTTCGAAATGGGTAAAGAACTGCTTAACCACATTTTCCCAAGTCATGTTGCCTTTACGTTTTTCGTCACGCAGCACTTTTTGGATCAATAGATCCTGATAACCCATGGTCAAGCGGTTCCAGAAGTCCTTACGACGACCGATACGCACAGGGTTGATCGCGCCAGTGTACTTACTGGTATCGCTTTCGCTATCGAAATACTCAGGCAGTAAACGTTCGAAGAAGTAAGTCAGTACCACGAATAGACTGTCGTTAAGCTGCGGGAAACCCACACTCTTCCACTGTTCTACGCGGACTAATAAATCTGCACGGTTCGATTGACCCATGAAGTATTTAAGCCACTTGTAGAACTTAGCTTTGTCGTTCGAGGTATCTTGTGTCGACATTGCATGGTCAATTGACTTGTGCAGCAGGTTGTTCACTGAATTACGTGACAAACTCTTCGACATCATGGCTTCTTTCGCGATTGACGCTAAGCTGCCGACAACGTTGTCGTACAAGGCATTGAAGATCAGAATGTTATGGCATTGCCAAATAAAGTCTTCACGCAGCTCTTCATTCACAACCACATCGAGTACTGTCAGCTGATTCAGCTCAGGCCATTTAGCTTGAGTCACAGACTTTGGCAAACTTTCTAAGTGCTGAATCAGCCCTTTGAAGTTGTTGGCCGCATTACTCTTCCAGCGGTGATACAAAGACCAGCTGATGTTAAATAACAGCGCCTTACGTGCTTTCTTATAGTTCTCTTTTGGTTCACCCAAAATCAAACGAGTCAACATGTTACGCTCGGTAGACACTTCATCACGCTTAGCGACAAAAGTAGTCCACAATTTATTCAGTTCTTCGTCATAAACCAGTTTATCTGGGTTAGATAACCAAGCTTGGAACACACGATCTTGTTCCTGTTGGATACGCGCCAACAAATCACCTTCTGGCACACTAGCACGTGACAGACGACCATATTGCTCTTGAGAAATTGAATGGATACGGCTACGTAGCGTTAAATAACGCAGATAACGATAGGCGCTGCCGAACAGGTTGTGGTGACTGGTTGGGCTCGTTGCCACAGCCAATTCTGCGTTCAGTTCCAAAGCCATCAGGTTTTTAGATGGATTTAGGAAACGGGTTAAGCTGCGATCATAATGCTCACGTAAATCTTTAGATTCACGTACAAAATTCATCGCTGCACGCTCAACCGCTTCTACGCTGCTAATAATAGCGCGGCGCAGATTGTGCTGACGCTCATCACGGTCGCCCGGTGAAAAGTCGATAATACCGTCGATACAACCAGAGGTATAAAGCTCTTCTGGTGATACACCCACAGATTTCGCACATTCTTGCCAAGATAAGTTGTACTTACGGGCAATACTTTGCAGACCTTGTGGCTGGATCGTGTTGAAAATACCGTCACGCAACGACAACAGAATGTTCGCCGCCGCTAATGGAATCGCACCACCAGAATAACCGGCACCGATCACAATACCGACTGTCGGTACGTCAACGTTAGCGCTTTCTGCAATAGCTTTAGAAATTGAATGCGCTTGGTTTTGGCTGTTAGCGATTTCGCCAGCATCCGCTCCAGGAGTATCAATTAAATAGATAATAGGCATAGACAATTCGGCAAAATGACGAATTGCTTTACAGGCGGCGTAATGATGCTCAGGCATCCAAGCACCGTTTGCGGTAGTGCGTTCTTGGGCGATAAAGCCAATACGACGAGTGCGTGAACCAAAGTTCAGCTCGACCTCAGCACTGTAAAAAGAGCCCAAGTGAGTTTCAGTAATCAAGCGACCTTTAAGATCGGCAATGATACGTTTTGCACCAGGACGACCTTTATCTTGGGTCGGCTGGATTACTTTAGTAACGTAACCGTCGACATCTAACGATGCCAAGTCTTTCAAGTTTGCCTGAATGGCATCCTCATTTAAAAGACCTTTAATTTCTTCCGATAAACTCTGTTTACTGTGCTTAGGAAACAGAGAAAAATCCTTTGCCAAATGCTCGGCTTGTAAAAAAAGCGGATCGGGCGTTTGGGCTTGAGTCATGTGTGTGGGCTGATTATTGCTGGTCATCAAAAGATCCTCTGCTTAGCCTCTGAAAATTTTTAGCCAATAAATATAACTTTGTTATCCCGTCAAATGCCATTAAACTGCATAAGACGCTATGTTCCAAATATGAGACAGTGGGAAAAACATGCCAGATTTAAACGGTATGATGCTATTTGCAGCCGTAGTTAGAGCTAAGGGATTCTCCCAAGCTGCACGTGAAACCGGCCACCCAAAATCCACCATAAGTCGCAAAATCGCGCAGCTTGAAGAACAACTTGGCGTGCGATTGCTACAGCGCGACACCCGTAACTTGAGTCTGACCCAAGTCGGGGCACTCTTTTACCAACACTGTGATTCCATTCGCAATGAGGTGGAAGCGGCCAAGGCTGTTATCGAGAATACTCACGATGATGTGTCAGGATCATTACGGATTGCGATCCCTGTGTCATTTAGCCAAGAACTTATCGCTAACCTCTGTAGCGGATTTATGCGTTTATATCCCAATGTTGAATTAGATGTCCAGTTTACCGACAACGATATTGGTTTGGTCGGCGAAGGATATGACATAGCCATCAAATATGGCCCACTTCAATCATCGGACTTAGTCGCACGATTACTGTTTGAACGCCAACCGATTTTAGTCGCAAGCCCAGGTTACTTAAAACTAAAAGGCACGCCCGCAACGCCAAAAGAACTCAGCCTGCACAGTGGCATTTTATTGGGGACTTCTCGCTCGGCGCCGATTTGGCCACTGGGTAAAGGTTCGCGTAAAACCATGGCAAACTTCCAGCGTAAAGTGCGGGTCAACAGCCCTATCATGGTAAAACAGTTAGCCATGGATGATTTTGGCATCGCCATGTTATCCAATTCGGCCTGTAAGACCGAACTCGCCAATGGACAACTAGTACCGATTTTACAGGAATGGCCGATTGAACCCTTTAAGGTTTACGGGGTTTATTCGAGCCGACGTCAACTGGCCACCAACATCAGCGTCTTTTTGGATTTCTTCGTAAAACGCTTCAGCAGCCAAGAAAGCCTGCAATCCCTCATGGGTTAGAGTTTCCCGTCGCATCAAGGATGCCTGTTTCAAAAAAGCCCAATAAAAAAGCCTAGATCTGAGTCTAGGCTTTTAGTATTACGATTTAAGTCAGCCAAGTATCCGACTTAAATTCAATACGCAATACTGCAAGGTTTTAAGTTAGAGACGCGACCTAGCATGACCTAAGGAATAACGTGTTCCAGTTTTAAAACTTCTTTAGTGATGGCTTGACGCAATGGCAAACCTGCGGCGTCAGGTATATCCATATTCATTGCAAAAAACCACACATTATCATCGAGTTCTACCCAACCCACCCACCAGCCAATACTTGGCTCAGCTCTGACCGCATAGCCGGTTTTTGCGCGAATAATATAGTTAGAATTCGCCTCGGTGAGCATGGCCTGCTTAACGATTCGTTGACTGCGCTCTGAGGCATGGATCTTGTTGTGATAAAGCCGACGCAGGAAATCAATTTGCTCAGTGGCCGAAATCCGAATACCGCCATCGAGCCAAAAGCTATCTAAGTTACCCGAGATATCCTCATTGCCATAATCGAAAGAGGCGATCATCTTCGACATCCGCGCCTCACCAATTTGGCGGGCAAACTCTTGGTAGACGGGCACAACCGAATACTTCATCCCGGTAATCAAGTTGTGGTCACGATTCCAAGTGGCGATATCACGACTTTTACCATCCCATTTAAACACTTGATGCTCATCCTTCACCACACCCAACTCGAGCGCAATCAAGCTATTGGGGATTTTAAAGGTCGATGCCGGTAAAAAACCTTGATTGGCACGTTTGAGATTATTGGTATATCCCTGTTGCTTATTTTCGTTCCACAGCACCACTACGCCCGAGGCTTGTTGGGACTTAGTTTTTTGCGGTTTAGCTTGTTGTTGCTTAGCTTGTTGCGGTTCAACTTGGTGCTGAGTAAAAATGGCATCCCAACTGCGGGTTTCTTGCCACTCCGTCTTCGCCGCTGTTGAGGCAAATGTCGGGGCAGCTATGATTGACGACGCTAACAGTGAGGACATCACCAACACAGTCGATATGGCGAACGAACGCATAAAGTCTCCTTGTAGAAAACAAAAAATCCAATGAACTAAAAAAGTGCTTAAGGCTATCACTTAGCGTGTTTGCATGCCCTAGCAAACTGCTGACCAATTGTGGCAAAAAAGAGGCAAGTAAGTTCTGCCATAGAAGGACTGATGCCAGCTCCGCCGCCTTTGAAATAGAAGATGTTGAGATAGAAGATATTGGCATAAGATGACGAAGATCACTGAGCATAACTTTATTACCCTCAGCTTGTAGTGCATACTTTTTGGCATAAGAGCCTTCCGCAGGACGAGATGGACATCATTTCCAATCAATAACGTCTTATCACTACAGGGAAATCAAAAATGTTGAAGCCAGTATTGAAGCCAGTGTTAACGCTAATCCTCGCCAGTAGCTTGATCAATACGGCCAGTGCTATGCAGCTATTTGGTGATGTTGAAGTTTCCCGCCTACCGACAGCCGAAACAACCATGGGTGAAGTCGTGACTCGTTATCAAGCACTCGATGATGGCCTGACCCAGCAGCTAAGCTCTAAGAAAAACGAAGTCGATGCCACCCAATTAGCGGCGCGCCAAGGTCACAGATTATGGCAACAGGCGGTACGCGATGTGCAGTCCGGTCATGTTGACGACCGACCTTTATATTGGGCGCGCCTTGCCATGCTTAATAGTCTTAAGAGCACCAGCGCCAACTTTAAAATGGCCGATTGGCAACAAGACATATTAATGAGTGCGGTTGAAAAGGCCTCTCGGGGTTTTAGCGATATTCAATATGCTGATGATGTTCAAATCAAAATATTCCTCACGGGTTTCGATCCCTTCTTCCTCGATAAAGATATCACCCAGAGTAATCCTTCCGGCTTAGTCGCCCTCGCCTTGGATGGTTTCCGCTTTGATGTAAATGGCAAAACGGCGCAAATCGAAACTGCTATGGTGCCAGTGCGTTTTGAAGATTTTGACCAAGGACTTATCGAATCGCTACTGAGCCCGATATACCGCGATCCTAAAACCAAATTTGTATTTACCGTCAGCATGGGCCGAACTGACTTTGATATTGAACGCTTCCCTGCCCGAAATCGCAGTGCCGCGGCGCACGATAACCAAAATGTCCTCACTGGCGGCACTAAAACCGCACCGGTTGCCCCCAAGCTCAATGGCAAAGATTTTATCGGCCCGCAATTTGTCGAATTCTCGCTGCCTGTTGCAGCCATGCAAGTAAAAGATGGCCAATGGAAAGTCAACGATAACCACACTGTCACGACCCTTGCTCGCGGTGAGTTTAGTGCAACATCATTGAATGAGCTGCAAAACGAAACGTCGGTCGAAGGATCTGGCGGCGGTTATCTTTCTAATGAAATTTCCTATCGCGCCATAGTGTTGCAGCAAAAGTTTAATAGCCGTGCGAAAGTCGGCCACATTCACACCCCTAGAGTCAAAGGCTATGACGCCGATACTGAGCAAGCCATAATCGAACAAGTGCGCACTATGGTGATGCAAGCGGTGGCGAGTTTATAACCAAGCCACACTGGCTGAAACTGGCATTGTCAGATAGCGTTCGCTATGATGCGAACGCTTGGCCTGACTCTTATTTCAATCGCTGATTTGGAAGGCTGAGTATAAGAGCGGATTGCAAGAACAAGCGTTCGAACGCAGAAGCCAAGCGCCATACTTAGGATTGGCTTCATAACTGATGCTTTTATAACTAAATGAGTGTTAAGCACTCAATGTTTACCTTTAACCGACGAGATCCAACGCTAACCCTATGTTGAAACCTGCAGACTTACTCAATGCTTTACGTCGTCGCAGCAGTGAAGCACTCGCCCCACTGACAAAATCGACATACGCAGCCTTGGGCCAAAGCCAAGATAAGTCGCAGCTGATAACGAGTCCACCAGTACAAGATCTGGCTCAGGCACATATTTTCACCGGTTCATCACGCCCACTCTCGTCACTGCAAATACAAGTACTAGAGCGAATTGAAGCTTGTTATCAAGAAGCTGAGATATCGCTTAAGCGCGCTTTCCCACGCCCAGTCACACAATTTAGTCTCAGGGGAAAGAGCGCGGGTACGGCTCATCTGCAGCAGAATCATTTGCGATTCAATCCCGTGTTACTACGCGAAAACAGCGAAGCTTTTCTAACTGAAGTTGTACCGCACGAAATTTGTCATTTACTGTGTTTTCAGCTTTTTGGTAAAACCAAGCCCCACGGTAAAGAATGGCAATCTTTGATGCTAACGGTATTTAAGGTTAACCCGAGTACCACCCACAGCTTCAATACCACTTCTGTGGCAGGTCGCGACGTGGAGTATCGCTGCGCCTGTGGACCTATTCGGTTGAGTATTCGCCGCCATAACAAGGTGCTACGCGGTGAAAGCCGTTATATCTGTAAACGCTGTAAGACCCATTTAACGGCGATCTAAGCCCTCTTCGCGCACAATCCTCACACCCACTCCACAATTCGAATTTCAGCATTTGGGAATTGCGTGAGTAAAAAGTACGACGCAATTTGCATAAGCAGCGGTATTTCCCTTACCATCACGCCATAAAAGACGAGCCAAAGGCTCGCGTAGTGTTTGTTATTTTGGGATAAATTTTGAACAAAACTTCTTTAACCGTTAATTCGCGGCGACTTTTGTTGTGCCTAATCACTTGGGCCGCGACCTCATCTGTGCCCGCTAGCGCCTCAGTGTCACACCCCAGCAGTTTCAGCCAAGCGAAAACCAAGTCGCAGGCGCTCTACGCCGGAAGTCGCCAAGGCACTCTACCCGCCACCAGTTTTTACTGTGGCTGCGATATTCAGATCAAAGGCAAATCGTGGAAACCCGATCTCGCCAGCTGCGGTTATCAAGTCCGTAAACAGGAAACCCGCGCCAACCGTATCGAGTGGGAACACATAGTGCCCGCTTGGGAATTTGGCCATCAGCTCCAATGCTGGCAAAAGGGCGGGCGTAAAAACTGCGCCGATAACAGTAATGAATTTAATAAGATGGAAGCGGATATGCACAACTTAGTGCCCGCTATCGGTGAAGTGAACGGCGATCGCAGCAACTTCCGTTTTAGCCAATGGAACGGTAAAGCCGACCAGTATGGCCAATGCGCTATGGTGGTCGATTTTAAGAATCGTCAGGCGCAGCCGCCCGTAAACGCCCGCGGCAAGATAGCCAGAACCTACCTCTATATGCAGCAGACCTATGGGCTTAAAATCGCGTCGAGCCAATTAAAATTGTTTAAGGCATGGGATAAAACCTATCCAGTTGATACTATTGAGTGCAAACGCGATAACGCCATAGCGCAAACTCAAGGCAACCATAACCCCTTTGTGCAGAATGCCTGTAATGCGCCACCACTGCGTCAACAATTAGCCGAGTAAGGTCGACAATGAGAGTCCCAAGAATTTATCAACCTCAGCCATTAGCCATCAATCAACAGTTGAACTTAGACGAAGATGGCGCGGCCCATATCGGCAAAGTGCTGCGTATGGGTAACGGCGAACATATCAGCCTATTCAATGGCGATGGCCATGATTATCTTGCTGAAATTGTCGATGCGGGTAAAAAGCATGTCACAGTAAAACTGCTTTCCTGTGAGGCCAATTTATCTGAGTCGCCACTCAACTTGCACTTAGGCCAAGTGATTTCCCGTGGTGATAGAATGGAATTCACCATTCAAAAATCGGTCGAGCTGGGTGTGAATACCATTACGCCGCTGTTTTCCGATCGCTGCGGTGTAAAGCTTAATGGCGAACGCCTAGAGAAAAAAATTCAACAATGGCAGAAAATCGTTGTAAGCGCCTGTGAACAATCGGGCCGCAGCCAAGTGCCCCTGGTTCGCCCAGCGATGGACTTACACGATTGGTGCAGTGAGCCAACCTCGGCACTGAAACTCAATTTACATCCACGTGCCGCACACGGCATCAATGGCTTAGATTTAGCGCACACACGCGTGCGCCTGTTAATTGGCCCAGAAGGTGGTTTGTCGGCGGAAGAAATCGCCATGACAGAAACCTATCAATTTACCGATGTGTTGCTTGGCCCCAGAGTGCTTCGCACCGAAACTGCCTCGCTCACGGCCATTACAGCGCTGCAACTCAGATTTGGTGATTTAGGCTAAACCGCAGCCGCAAGCTGCGCTGGCATAACAGACCCCATTATCCAATAAATGCTTTTTTGCCTGCAAACGGCGACAAATAAGGAACAGATTAATGATAAAACTCGGCATAGTGATGGACCCCATCAGTGAGATCAACATTAAGAAAGACTCCAGTTTTGCCATGTTAATGGCCGCGCAGGACAGAGGTTATCAACTGTTTTATATGGAAATGGCCGATCTTGCCATGGTCAACGGTGTGGCGATGGCCAATATGCGTCCGTTAACGGTCATCAATGATGCGAGTAAATGGTATGAACTAGGTGAATCTGAAGACACGCCAATGAGCGAACTCGACGTGATCTTAATGCGTAAAGACCCGCCATTTGATACTGAGTTCATCTACGCCACTTACATGCTTGAGCGCGCCGAAGAACAAGGCGTGTTGATCGTCAACAAGCCACAAAGCCTACGCGATGCTAACGAAAAGCTGTTCACCGCATGGTTTAGCGAATTCACCCCAGAAACGATCGTGACCCGTGATGCCAAACGTATCCGCGCTTTCCACCAAGCTAAGGGCGATATCATTCTCAAGCCTTTAGATGGCATGGGCGGCACCTCGATTTTCCGCGTGAAGCAGGATGACCCTAACCTTGGGGTGATCATCGAGACCTTGACCAGCTACGGCCAACAATATGCGATGGCGCAAGCCTTTATCCCTGAAATTACCAAAGGCGATAAACGCATTTTAGTGGTCGATGGCGAGCCTGTACCTTACGCGCTGGCACGTATCCCAATGAAAGGTGAAACCCGTGGCAACTTAGCCGCCGGCGGTAGCGGTGTGGCGCAGCCTTTATCCGACAGCGATTGGGCAATTGCCCGCGCCATTGGCCCTGAGCTTAAAAAACGTGGACTGATTTTTGTCGGGCTGGACGTGATTGGTGACAAGCTGACTGAGATCAATGTGACGAGCCCAACCTGTATCCGTGAAATCCAAGCGGCATTCGATGTCGACATCACGGGCATGTTAATGGATGCTATCGAAGCACGCATTAACGCAAAAGCATAAGAATTTACCAACGAGTTTGTTGATTGTAAGGCGCGAGCAAATCGCGAGCGCCGAACCACTTCTAGGGATGTGATATGAGTTTCACCAAAGCGCCACTCTTGTTACTCGGCATCAGTTTGCTGTTATCTACGCCAGTTTGGGCAGATGAAACGGGTCCAACGAAAGCGCCATCGCGACCGAAAAATATCGTCATCATGATAGGTGATGGTATGGGGCCGTCTTACACCAGCGCCTACCGCTATTACAAGGATAATCCTGACACTGAAGAAGTAGAGCAAACCGTATTCGACCGTTTACTGGTGGGCATGGCGAGTACCTATCCCGCGAGCGTCAGTGGTTATGTGACTGACTCAGCCGCCGCGGCAACCGCACTCGCCACTGGGGTAAAATCCTATAATGGGGCGATTTCGGTCGATACCCAAAAACAACCGCTGCCGACCATACTCGAAAAAGCCAAATCCCTTGGCCTCAGCACAGGTGTCGCGGTAACATCGCAAATCAACCACGCTACGCCAGCGGCCTTTTTGGCCCACAACGAAAGCCGTAAAAATTACGACGCTCTGGCACTCAGCTATTTAGAAACCAACGCCGATGTATTTTTAGGCGGTGGTCAAAAGTATTTTCCTCCTGCGCTGTTAGAGCAGTTTAAAGCCAAGGGCTATCAACACATCAGCCGTTTTGAGGATCTCGCCAGCATCACCCAACCAAAAGTGTTGGGCCTGTTTGCTGAAGTACAATTGCCTTGGGCGATTGATGAGAAAGATGCAAGAAAACTCAGCACCTTAACCCAAAAGGCACTCAGCTTACTGTCGCAAAATGACCAAGGTTTTGTGCTGTTAGTCGAAGGGAGTCTCATCGACTGGGCGGGCCACAATAACGATATCGCCACTGCCATGGGTGAGATGGATGAATTCTCCAATGCCATTGAAGTGGTTGAGCAATTTGTGCGCGAACATCCCGATACCCTGATGGTGATCACCGCCGACCACAATACCGGTGGCCTATCGATTGGCGTCGATGGTAACTACAACTGGAACCCTGAAATCCTGCGTAATATCTCGGCTAGCACAGACACTTTAGCCTTAGCCGCCATCAGTGGCGAACAATGGCAAGCCGATCTTGCCCGCGGTTTAGGCTTTGAACTTAGCGAAGAAGAAGTCGCCAAATTAAACGTCGCCAGAATGCAGGGATTAGAAACCATGGCGGTGGCAATTCGCCATCTTATTGATAAACGTACTGATACAGGTTGGACAACCGACGGCCACACAGGCACAGACGTACAAGTCTTTGCCGCAGGTCCGGCATCTGAGCTGTTTAACGGCCATCAAGACAATACCGATATCGCCAATAAGATTTTCAGCTTATTGCCAAAACCGAAGAAACCTAAGAGCTAATGTCTAAGTGATTCAACGAATAGAAGGCAACCGCATAATGCAGTTGCCTTTTTTATTGGGTCTTTTTATTAGGGATTTTATTAGGTCTTGGCGCAGGGATTCGATGCAAACTGGCTCAGGCGTGAATAACGGGTATAATGCCCACACTTAAGTTTATAGGTGCCTGTAACCGTGTTAACCAATCCATCGCAAGTCATTATTC
Source organism: Shewanella sp. DAU305 (assembly GCF_026802235.1). NCBI lineage: Bacteria > Pseudomonadati > Pseudomonadota > Gammaproteobacteria > Alteromonadales > Shewanellaceae > Shewanella > Shewanella sp. DAU305. Next base: position 1,327,236 of record NZ_CP113808.1, on the reverse strand, counting down.
GTAATCAAGACAGCCTAAGCCAACATAAAGTTTTAGTGCTCAATCATGAAGCCGATCTACTGCCAAAAGCCCTGCTCGATGTCGCGGCATCAGTCGATGCACTCGCCTTGGATTACCACCATTACTTGCACTTAGCGCCGCACGCCAACTCAAAGCTGCGTTGCTATTTCGGCCATGAACTGCCAAACCAAGACCCAGTTGAGCGAGAAAAATACGATACGGTTATTGTTTATTTCCCCAAGGCCAAACCCTTAGCACCTTATTTGTTTAACCTCGCCGCCAATCATCTTGTGCCTAACGGCCAACTGTTAGTCGTTGGAGAAAACAAAGGCGGGATTAAGTCTTTAGTAAAGCTGTTGCCTGAGTATTTTGCGACTGGAATGAAGCTCGATAACGCTCGCCACTGCCTGTTATTTGGCAGCAGTTTAGAAGGCGGCTCACCAGCGATGAAGCTCAGCGACTGGGTCAGTCAGTATCAACTGACTACACCACAGGGCGAAATCAGTATCTGCAATTTAGTTGGGGTGTTTAGCGAAAAACGCTTAGATCTGGGTACTGAATTGTTACTGTCGCACCTGCCGACACTCTCGGGCCGAGTGCTCGACTTTGGTTGCGGCGCCGGCGTGATTGCCGCAGCCCTGCTCAAAGCGCAGCCGAGCTTATCTTTAGAGTGTGTCGATATTAATGCGATGGCCTTGGCTTCCTGCGAACTCACCTTAGCCGCCAATGGCATGACGGCCAAAGTCTATCCTTCCGATGGACTCGCGCAAACCACTGGGAAATTTAACGGCATTATCTCTAATCCGCCGTTCCACGATGGCCTTGCAAGCACCACCAGCATAGCGCAGAACTTTGTCACTGATAGTGCCAAGCAATTACAACATAACGGCATTTGGCAAATTGTCGCCAACCGCCACTTACCCTATTCCGATATCATTGCCGCCGAATTTGGCCAATTAAAAGTGGTTGCCGATAACAACAAGTACAAGCTGTATTACTTCCAGCACAAGTAAAACCCTATAGATAACGCGCTTATGCTTTGGTTATAGGCGCGTTATTGACTACGCCTCATACTCACTCGTATCACTATCCCTGTTTTTTCAGATAAAGCTTATCTTTCCTCACGTTACAAAACTCAATATTGTGATCTGCCGCATGTCAGCGATTCCGGTAAACAGGCTTTCATTTACATCAAACTGCCGTTCCTAGCATAGGGATTTGATTTAAAACATCAAAATAATGGCTAAATCGAAAGTTAGCATTAAGTTGCGGCTTGCACTGCTATTAGTAAAGATAAACCAGAGATAACACTGCTTATCCCATTCAATTTCTTATAAAAAACTATTTATAAATCACCCCATAGACCATTAACAACAAAATGCCAACATTTGCTGCTTTTGCAACCAAAAAGGCTTCTTTACCCTAAGTTTCTACTGTTATACTCAAATCAGCTTCTTAAACAATAATAAAACGCAATTACTAGGAATGCCCCTATGCTGGACCCTGAACTCCTTGAGCTAAGCAGCGATAAAACCAAAGCTGAGTTACGCCTAATTCCTAATGTCCATGGACCTGTGAGCCAAGATGACATCATGCGCCTGCTATCTTTACCCGAATTTTCCTCCCTGTTTCCGCTAGAGCCTGCCATTGCTAAAACCGTCGCTAAAATCAACTCTCTTTATAATCAGGATGATGGAAAATTTGAGCTGTTTGCTGTTTTAGCCGAACGCCGCGATGGCACCATAGCAATCGAAATTAGCCCAGATAAAATGCAAGCCAGCCTCAAACTGACCGCAGCATGGGGCGGTAAACAGATAGATTTGCCAGAGATCCTTACCCATCTCAAAAAGAACAACGTCTGCATGGGGTTGAGCAAACTCAAAATTCAAGCGCTACTGAAACAACTCGGTACGCTCAAGGCGGGCGAAGTCTGCCAAAGTGACATCGCCCAAGGTAAAGCCCCAGTCAATGGACTCAATGCGGTATTAGAACGCAAAGTATTCCTCGCGCGTGAACGCTTACTCCAGCCACAAGAGCGGGAAGATGGCAGTGTCGATATGCGCAATCTCGGCTCGCTTATCGTCGTCAAAGCCAATGATCTCTTGATGGTTAAGCACCCCGCCACCGAAGGCACGCCGGGTTACAACATCAAGGGCGAAGTGCTTAAACAAAAACCGGGTAAAGATGCCGTGCTTCAAGCCGGTACAGGCACAGATTTTCATCCCAAAGATCCCAACAAACTCATCGCCACAGTGCCAGGGCAACCCGTCGAAACCCGTACTGGTATGAATGTTGATGATATTTTGCAGCTTAAAGATGTCGACATAGGCACAGGTCATATCAGCTTTAAGGGCAGTATTTTAATCACCGGCGATGTCCACGAGGGCATGGTTGTTAAAAGCTCGGGCGATATTACCGTGATGGGCTTTGTGGACTCCGCTACCCTAGAGGCTGAAGGTGATGTCACAGTCAGTAAAGGCATCATTGGCAGACAAATCAAAGCCAATGAATACTCTACCAATATCCATTCTCAAGGGCAGATCAGCGCCCAGTTTGTGCAATATTCCAATTTGGTAGCCAAGGGCAATATCTTAGTCACTAAACAGTTGCTGCACAGCCATACCAAAACCGCCGGCAGTTTAACGGTCAGCGATCCGAGTGGTCGTCGTGGCGATCTGGTGGGCGGTGTCGCGCGTGCTGAGAAAGGCATCACGGCGGTTGTCATAGGGGCAACGGCGGGAACCAAAACCGACGTTTATTGCGCGATGGAACATGCCGAACTCAAACAAGATCTCAAGCTGCTCGATGAAAGCGTTAAAGCTATGGTCGTCGCCAGTTTAGATATTGAGGCTCGCCTCAATAAGCTGCCGCCTAAATCAGAATGGCAAGGCGACGCGGCGATGATCGAGCAAATCAAAATGATGCTCGATGAGAAGAATCGCATTATGGATGAACGCACCCGCGAAGAACTCGAGTTCGATACCTTCAAACAAGAGGTCGAAGGCTATTACGAGAAATACCGTATCGAAGTGCTTAAACACGTATTCCTTAACGTTGAGTTACATATAGGTCCAGCGAATCATCGCACCGCCCGTGAACACGGCACTTGCTGCATTGCCAATGTCAGTCAAGAGATTAACTTTGACTATAACGCCAAAGCCAAAGCCGCACCGACCGCATAATCTTGGCTAGGAGTGATGACTCAGTCGTCACGTCTTCCTCATTCAGCCAGACTCAGTGAACTTGCTCTGGCCTCTATCAATCTTCCCTCAGCGTGGCATACTGCTGTCAGATAAACTCACGCAGCAGCATGCCAAGTATCTTCTTGTATAATCCTAATCCTTGTCTACTGCCGCCGATTGTTCTCAGAGACTGTCTCGGAGCCCATTTTAAACTTCCTAAGGATCTGAAATGACTAGCGTTAAGATGTCGAGTATTGAATGGCCAGCCATTGTAAAACTGACTCAAAGTGACGAATTACTTTACCTAGAACACCAAAGGGATTGGCTCGAACTCGCCTGTCTCTATCAGCATCATTTTATCGATACCGATCAATTACTCGACTCAAAAGGCCAGCGTTATCTAATCAGTGCCTGTCCGCAGAAAATCCATGAAGACCCCGTCGGCGAACTGCCGCAATTACTGCGCCAAAAACAAGATTTGCCGCTCAATGAATTTATCAAGTGGGTTCAAAACCACGCCCAAGCACTGGGGCAATGCTGTGTCGCTAAACTGGCTTTCACAACGATTTCCCAAGGGATTGAAATTGTACGCACCCTCGATGAATAATCGGCAAGCAGCTGAGATACTATCTACCAACAACTCAGTTGCTCAATAAAAAACACTATGACCTTAAAAGCTAATATCCTCATAGTGAATTCACAGGCATAATTTGCCGCTGTGTAGCAGCGCCGAGTCCACTGGCAAAGCGCGGCTAAAATACACTTCAAAATGACCATTTTCAGCGTCGACTCAAGGGATGACGTTTAAGTTGGCACTAAATATACAAACAGATGGAACCGAAATTGGAACTACTTAAGATTGACTGCTTAGGCAAACAACTGCGCTTAGAAGGCTCACTCGCGGGCTGGCAACAACTCTTCTGGGACAACACCTTAGTCTCACAAAAAGAAGCTTCCGTCGACAATGGCGGCCTCAAGGTTCATGTCTTTGAGCTCACCCACCACAGCAGTCCATTGGCGACAGAAAGTGGCGAGCAAGCCATCGCCATGACAGAAAATAAAATTCAAGTTCGCCTCGAAACTGATCTCGTTTGGCAGCCTTTCCGCCTCGATTACTGCTTGCTGCAGGATGACAAAATTATCGACCAAGGGCGACGGACCGAAAAAGATATCGAACGCCAAACTCCTGAAACGCCCATCGTTAAGCAGCAAAAACTGAGCATGGTAGGACTTGCCTCCCTTGGTTTTAAACTGTTAAAGAGCGCCAAAGTCATAAAAGTGGTGTTAGCGGGCGCCAGCGTTGCCGCTTATTCTTGGCTATTCTCCTTCCAATTTGCCCTCGCGCTCATCGCCTGCTTGGTATTCCACGAATACGGCCATATCCGCGCGATGAAATATTTTGGGATGAAAACCAAAGGAATTTACCTTATTCCCTTTATGGGTGGGCTCGCGCTCTCCGATGAAAAAATTAATACGCGTTGGCAAGATGTTGTTATTTCCATCATGGGGCCAACCTTTGGCCTCCTGATGTCCATCGCGTCCTTGATTGCTTACCACGCCACGGGCAATGTGTTTTTTGCAGGCCTTGCCGCCTTTAATGCGCTGCTTAACCTATTTAATTTATTGCCAATTTTACCACTCGATGGCGGCCATATTTTAAAGAGCATCAGCTTTTCGATGAACAGCATCATGGGCTTGGTCGCCTGCGCCGCCGGTGCCGCTTTCGGTGTGTATATCAGCTACACCTTAGGCTTAGCCTTATTGGGATTCTTGTTGTTGATCGGCAGCTTAGAAATCATCTTCGAGTGGCGCACACGCCATCAAAGCCACCTGCTGCCATTAGACAGATACGGACAAATCTTCTCAGTGATTTGGTACTTGCTCACGGTTGGCGCTTTAGTCGGCATCATCTGGCACTTAGCCGGAACCGGCGATGATATGCTCAGTCTGCCGCTGCAAATATTGCGCAGCTAATTCAGCTTAACGGCTAAACGCAGCGCAAAGGCACTAGCAACTCAGAGGCTTGCGCTTGCCTGAGTTATATTAAAACGAAAAACCGCTATTAATAGCGGTTTTTGTTTTTCTATAGTGCCGTGATGCTTTACAACAATGCGTTATTCCTTTGCCAAAGGCGGGGCGATATCGCTGCCGCCAAGGGCTTGATAAAGCGTCGCTTGGGCGGTGAGTTGGTTGTAACGATTCTCGAGCAAAGCCGCCTCGGCGCTGCGACGATTCTCTTGGGCATCAATCCAATTCTGAATACCGATAGCGCCATTGCGGTACTGACTCTCATAAATGGCTTCAACGGCTGCCGCGGCGCTAAATTGTTGCGCCAACTTATCCCCTTGATAGCGATATTGCTGCTTAGCCGAAATCGCGTTATCGACATCTTCAAAGGCGGAATAGAGCGTCTTGCGATAATTCACCACAGCGGTTTGATAATCAATATCGGCAATGTCGTTATTGATTTGCATTTGATTCCACTGCAAAAAGGGCAAGACAAGCCCAGCGCCTAAGCTACCAACAGGATTGCGTAACAGCTCTTTTAACTCTGAGGTCGACTCTCCAATACCGCCGGTTAAACTCAGGCTGGGGAAATAACTCGCATAGGTGGCGTCTTTACTCGCCAAGGCGGAGCGCAGTTGATACAAGGAAGCCTTCACATCAGGGCGTCTGACTAACAAATCTGCGGGTACACCCACGCTAACGTCCGGCACTGCCACATCGGGGAGCTGCTTAATCTCAACCCAAGTATCCCCTGAGGCTAAACTCTGCGCTGGGTCAGCAGCAGGTGCCTGATTGAGTAATATCGCGAGGGCATTTTTAGCCACAGTTAATTGCTGGATAAGCTGACTATGGGCCGCCTCTTGTCCCGCCATGCTGCGCTGCGCTTCGAGCACATTCACTTGCGTCACGGCGCCAGAATCATACTGCCTTTGGGTTAAAGCCAGCGTTTGCTTGCTGTACGCTATGCTCTTTTGGCTCAAATCAACCCGTTGATTTAAATATCCTATCTGCCAATACAAGGATGCAGTGGTCGCCACTAGGCTTTGGGTGGTGCTTTCCCTATCTTCGGCGCTCGCCAGCGCCGCCCATTGAGCTTGGTCGATATTGGCCGACACTTTGCCCCACAAATCCACCTCATAACTGACAGACAAGTTGGCTTGGTAACTCTTAGTCGCGTCACCACCATCAAGTGGCTGATTACGGGAAGCACCAAGATTGGCCGATAATTGCGGGTATAGAGCGTCCCGCGTTAGCCCTGCCTGCAAGCGCGCTTTACGCAGGGTTAAGGTCGCTAGAGTTAAGTCATTGTTGGTACTCAATACTTGGCTAACCAGCTTATCAAGCTCAGGCTGATGAAACTGCTGCCACCAAGGATCGACCTTTACTTGCTCGTTCACTGTGGTGTTTTGCCACTGTTCAGGAATCGCCAATGCGGGCGGTTCAAAGTCTGAACGCATGAAACTGCCACAGCCACCCAGCAAGGTGATTCCCAAAGCCATGCCCACAGCAATCGCGCAGCTACGAGGCGAAAAGTGTCGATTAAATATTTTTGTATTCATGGTGTTATTACTCTCTGGCTAATGCGTCAACGGGATCTAACTGCGCCGCATTGCGGGCGGGTAAGAAACCAAATAGCACACCAATTAAGGTCGAACAGGCAAAGGCGGCAACGATGGAGGTGGTGGAATAAATCATTTGGAAACTGCCTCCCGTTTGAGCAAACACCACGCCAATTAAGTAGGACAAAGCAATGCCTAAGGTTCCGCCACACAAACACACTAAAATGGCTTCGATAAGGAACTGGCGCAAAATATCACTCTGACGCGCGCCCACTGCCATACGTACCCCGATTTCACGGGTCCGTTCAGTCACAGACACTAACATAATATTCATCACCCCAATTCCGCCAACGACAAGGGAAATCACCGCGATAGCCGAGATCAATAAGGTCATGGTTGCTGTGGTTTTTTCGATGTTCTGCCTAATGGTATCGGTATTGATGGTGAAGAAATCTTGAGTGCCGTGGCGCATTTTAAGTAGCGCGATAATGCCCTGCTCCGCCGCATTACTCGGCACAGTTTCATCGAGTCGTACTGTGATGCCATCCAAATAGTTTTTACCTATCATACGGCCAGAAACTGTGGTGTAAGGCACCCACACATTGAGCGCATCGCTGTTACCAAAGGCACTTTCTTTTGGCTGCGTCACACCTATGATGCGCACGGGTAAATCCCCGAGGAAAATCACTTGGCCGATGGCCGAGTTATTACCGCCAGCACTGTTAGGAAAGAGCTCCTTACGGGTGTTGTCATCAATCACCGCATCTTGGGCGAGTGTTGCAACGCTGGCATCATCCCAAAACTGCCCCTGCGCTAACTCATAACCTCTCACGCGAAAGAACTCTGGCCCCACCCCATTCACCGAGGCAGATACTGCTTTATTGCCAAAACGTACCGTCGCGCTAGAGCCAATACTAGGGGTCACGCTATCGACATAGGGCAGATTTTTAAGGGCATTGGCATCGGTCGCCGTTAAGGTACGCACCCGCGCCGAGCGTCGATCGCCAAAACCTGAACCCGGGCGAATATCAATCGTATTGGTTCCCATCGAACTGATACTTTTGAGAATGGCCTGCTGCGAGCCTTCACCTAAGGCCACCACAGAAACCACAGAGGCGATACCGATAATAATCCCGAGCATAGTCAAGAAGGTACGTAACCTGTGGGTCGACATCGCCACCAGCGCCATTTTAAGCGCCTCGACATATCTGTCCCACGAAGCCACTCGCGCACGCGAGCTGTCTTTTGCTGCCACTGTTTTTGCGATCACAGTGCCGTTAGGCTTTTGTGGCGCCGTATTTTGTGAGGTCGTGTTTTGTGATGACGAATGTTGTGACGCCAAGCTTTGCGGCTTAGCCGTCTGTTTATCCTGACTGCGCTCATCGCTGATGATCACGCCGTCTTTGATTTCGATAATGCGGTCGGCATATTGGGCCACGTGCATATCGTGGGTCACGATAATGATGGTATGACCGTCGCTGTGCAGCTCCTGCAACAGCTGCATCATTTCTTCACCACTGTGACTATCCAGCGCACCAGTCGGCTCATCGGCAAGGATCACATCGCCGCCATTCATCAAGGCTCGCGCCACACTGACCCGCTGCTGTTGACCACCACTGAGCTGATTGGGTTTATGGTCAAGCCTGTCGCCAAGGCCTAAACGCGTTAACAAATGCTCGGCCCTGTCTTTACGCACCGTGCGCTCTTTACCCGCATACACAGCAGGCACTTCGACGTTGCCTATGGCGGTTAAATCGCCCAGTAAATGATAACGCTGAAAGATAAAGCCAAAGTGCTCGCGGCGCAGCTGCGCCAACTCATCCACGTCCATCGTTGAGGTATCTTGGCCGTTGATAAAATACGCGCCCTTTGACGGCTTATCTAAACAACCAAGAATGTTCATTAGGGTCGATTTACCCGAGCCAGAGGCGCCCACTATCGCCACCATCTCGCCACGGTCAATCGACAGGTTCACATCTTTCAGCACAGTGAGTTGCTGCTCACCCGCCTGAAAAGTGCGATAACAACCTGAAATTTCAAGTAATGCCGTTGTCACTGTTAAAACCTCACGCTAGGTGGACGACGGAACTTGCTGCTGCCATCATCGGAAGACGGCATACCAAGCACGACCTGATCGCCTTCCTTTAAACCTGCGATGATTTCAGCATTGATTTTGTTGTTAATCCCCACAGTGACATCCACATATTGCACTTGGTTATCGACTAACACAGGCACTTGATATTGCGGGCCACTGCGGGCTTTGCGCTCGCCAGACTTAGCCTCTGGCGCCGCGGATTTCTCCCTCGGCTTGATACGTAATATCTGCGCAGGCACTAATAGCGCATCATCGGCCTTAGCTAACACTATGGACACCTGCGCCGTCATGCCGATACGCAAGGTGCGGTCAGGATTTTCAACATCAAATAACCCATGGTAATAAATGGCGTCTGAGTCGCTAGAGCTCATATTACTATCGTCGCCATCCATCGAAATCGGTCCAGGTTCAATCGCCCTTAAGATGCCACGGTAGGGATGATTTGGTTTGCCAAGAACCGTGAAATATACGGCTTGACCCGGATGGACATTGACGACATCGGCTTCGGAAATCTGTGCTTTAACTGTCATGGTATCGAGCTGCGCCATTTCCACTATCGTCGGCGTCGTTTGATTGGCGTTAACGGTTTGCCCCACTTCCACCGCCGAATACACCACAGTGCCATCCATAGGCGCGGTGATTTTGGTATAACCTAAATCGATTCGGGCACTGTCGACGTTAATTTCAGCCTGTTGTTTTTGCGCTTCTAATTGCTCAAGCTCGGCTTGATAAACCGTTAAATTAGCATCGGCCACTTCATAATCTGCGCGGGAACTGGCCTTGTCGGCAAGCATTTGCTGCTGGCGGCTAAATTCCAGCTTGGCTTGGCGGATCTGCGCCTGTTTGGCGCGGAACTGGGCATTGATACTCTTGAGTGATGCGAGGGCATCCTTCAAATTATTCTGCTGCGCTAGACTGTCAATTTGAGCAATCAAATCGCCTTTCTTTACTTCATCCCCCAGTGCCAGCGGCAAACTTAAAATTTGCCCCGATACCTGCGCGCCCACACTCACCAGTTTAGAGGCCTGCAACATGCCATTGGCCAACACTGAGTTTTCGATATCGCCACGGCGCACCGCTTCAGTCACATAGGCAGGTGCCGTTTCAGGCTTATGCCACATAAAATAAGCACCGCCACCTAGGAGGATTAAGCCGCTTAACGCGAGCAGCAATTTACGCTTTGAGGATTTTTTCATCGGTATTGTCGTGTCCATCAATGCTAAAGACAGCAAGCATTCATCTTGCTAAGGAACAGAAATTGTTCCAACAGTATATAGAGTTAGCCAAAGACAGTAGACGAAGGAAGTGTCGTTAACAGGTAAAGATTTGCAAATATCTGTGTAGAAATTTGCAAGGGAAGCACAGCTGAGCATTAGGTAGCAATGCCGATTGAGTGCGATACCAAATCGTTAGGCGGTAAATTGTAGGGGTTCGACGTTCTATGATTGTGCCACTTGTGGTAGTTCTGCCATTCAAACGAATCTAGATACAGACTTCATTTAATTCTTTTTCAAGAAAGATCAAGGTCGTGGGGTGAAGCCTTATGACTTTGATGTCGATTTAAATACAAAAACGACCAACCCGCTACGAAACATTCACGCCAAGTACTGACCATCCCCAGTGAATAACCCAGTGATTAATCGAATTAATCACTTCATTCGGTTAATTCATGCTGGCGAGGATCACCTGCGTGGCATCAAAACAGGCAAAACATGGCTCGCCGACAGCCAAACTCTGCATTTGGGTGAGTGGCATCACTGAATAGATGATGTCTTTACCATTAATATCTATGGCTAATTCGGCCTTATCGCCAAGCTCAGTCACGCTCAGCAAACGGCCGCTGAGGCAATTTTGCCCATCCAGTTCACAGGCATGTGTCGTCGCCCGTACCGCGGGGGCTTTAAACAGTAACAACACAGATTTATCCAAGGCTAACTGCAAGCGCTCGCGGCTCGAATGGGTCACAGAAATCTGAATCAGTTGTCCGCCCGCTAAGGTCACGCTAATTTTGTCATTTAATCCAAATGAATCAATGCCATTGATACGAGCCGTTAACTGATTGCGGGCGCTAGTATTGAGGGAGAAATGCGCCATCACATCCAATAAACTGTGCATATCGACGGACTCATCGAGCAAGGCAGCCAAAGCCATTTCTTGTACTTGGGAAGTGATGGAATACACCTTGAGCAACCGCTCGCCAAATTCGGTGAGTTTAGCGCCACCACCACCTTTGCCGCCCTTTTCGCTACACACTACGGGTTCGGGCATGGTGGTGTTCATCTCATTGATTGCATCCCACGCCGCTTTATAACTGATCCCCGCAAGCTTGGCGCCTTGGCTTATCGAGCCTGTGTTGGCGACCTGCTCAAGCAGGCTTATCCGCCTAGGATTGGCGAAGGGCTTATCCCCGAGGGAAAGCGTAAGTAATGCATGTAAATCCATCGTTTATCCCGCACCCAAGTCTGACTTGAGTCCTATTGTCCTTCATCACCTTGAGGATACCAATAAGATTGCCGAGATATTTCAGCGGATTAATACCATTAATCAGCAAGAAACCACACACAGATCACTGATTGATTGCTTAGGGCTTGAATGATCGATATATAGACTGGTATATATCGATCACTTTTTATCACGGAGGAATACAATGAAATCCATTCACCTTAAGCAATTACTGCGTTTTACCACGGCTTCATTATTCACAATTGCACTGACATCTAGCCCAATTTTTGCGGCAGACAATGAGCAAGTGACTGTTTTTGCTGCTGCATCACTCACCAATGCCCTTAACGAAATCGGCCAGCAATATGAAAAGGAACACAATACTAAGGTGGTCTTCTCCTTCGCCTCTTCTTCAACACTGGCAAAACAAGTGGCCAATGGTGCGCCCGCCGATCTGTTTGTCTCGGCCAATCAAAAGTGGATGGATTATCTGGTCGATGCCAAAGCGGTTGATGTTAACAGCCGTAAAACCTTGCTAAAAAACACCTTAGTCTTGATTGCCGAGAAAAATAGCCCCATCACAGAGGTGGTGCTCAATGGCGATTGGGATATCAAAACCGCATTAAAAGGCAGCCGTATGGCAGTTGGCGATCCTGATCATGTGCCCGCAGGACAATATGCCAAGCAAGCCCTAGAAAATCTCAAGCTGTGGCAAGCTGCTGAGCCCTTACTCGCCCGCGCTAACAATGTCCGCGCCGCACTCGCCTTAGTTGAACAAGGTGAAGCGCCGCTAGGCATAGTGTATTCAACCGATGCGAAAGTCGCCCAGAAGATCAAAATCGTGGCAACCTTCCCAGAGACGAGCTACAGCCCAATTGAATACCCTATCGCCTTAGTCAAACAAGAATCGACGGCAAGCGCCAAAGCGTTCAATGAGTATCTGCAAGGCCCAAGCGCAAAAAATGTGTTTGAAAAATATGGCTTTGGAGTGAATTAGGGTGCTGAGTGGTTCTCTACTAAGCGACTATGAAATTGCCGCACTGCTGCTCAGCTTAAAGGTGTCATCCGTTGCCGTTATCGCCAGTTTACCCTTGGGCATTTTATGCGCTTGGGTGCTGGCCAGAGTCGAGTTTCCTGGCAAGGCTATATTCGACAGTGTGCTCCATCTACCACTGGTGTTACCGCCCGTGGTAGTGGGTTACCTCCTGCTGATTAGCATGGGCCGCCAAGGTTTTATCGGCCAGTGGTTATTTAATTGGTTTGGTATCAGTTTTAGCTTCAGTTGGCGCGGTGCGGCCCTCGCAGCGGCGATAGTGTCATTCCCTCTGATGGTCAGAGCCATACGCCAATCCTTTGAAACTGTAGATATTCGACTAGAGCAGGCCGCACGCACTTTAGGTAGCAGTCGATGGCGGGTATTTCTCACTATCACACTGCCGCTCACCTCTCCAGGGATAGTGTCGGGCATGATTATCGCCTTTGCCCGCAGCCTAGGGGAATTTGGCTCGACTATTACCTTCGTCTCCAATATCCCCGGTGAAACCCGTACGATTCCGCTCGCCATGTACTCTTTTATTGAAACCCCAGGGGCTGAATATCAGGCCATGCGTTTATGCATTATCTCGATAGTAATCGCACTCGCATCTTTACTCGCCTCCCAATGGCTGAGTAAAAAAGCCCTGCAGAGGACGGCAAGCGTATGTTAACAATTAATATTGAAAAACAACTCGGACAACTGCAACTGAAAGTCGATACCCAATTGCCATTGCAAGGCGTGACCGCCGTTTTTGGCCGCTCGGGTGCAGGTAAAACCTCGCTCGTGAACCTGCTCGGCGGGCTTTCGACCCCAGATAGCGGTGAAATCCGCCTCGGTGACAAACTGCTTTATCAGCACGGCAAAGTGAACCTTCCCCCAGAAAAGCGCCATATTGGCTATGTATTTCAAGAGGCACGGCTGTTTCCACACTATAGCGTGAAGGGCAATCTCAACTATGGTGTGCGTAAAGCCAACCCAGTATTATTCGATAAAATTGTGCGGTTACTGGGAATTGATAAACTGCTCAGTCGTTATCCCTGCACACTATCGGGCGGTGAAAAACAACGGGTTGCCATTGGCCGTGCTCTGCTGACATCGCCCGACATGCTGTTGATGGATGAACCGCTGGCGTCACTCGATTTACCCCGTAAACGCGAGTTACTGCCCTACCTGCAAACCTTATCGCAGGAACTAAAACTGCCGATTGTGTATGTGAGCCACAGCCTAGATGAGATCTTACAACTGGCGGATTATATGCTGGTGCTGCATCAGGGGAAATTGATCGCCCAAGGCGCCTTAAGTGAAGTGTGGAATAGCGAGCAAATGCGCCCTTGGGTGCCATTGCAGGAACTCAGCTCACTCCTCAGTGCTAAGGTTGCCGACAGACATCCCGACTACCCCATGACGCGACTCGTGATGGCTGATGGTAACCATCTATGGGTAAGCGGTTATCTAGCTGAAACGACAAAGAAACTCAAAGTGCGTATTCAGGCAAACCATGTCTCGGTTTGCACCGAAATCCCCAAAGGGTCGAGTATCCGTAATCTATTGAAGGGAGAAATTAAAGACTTATACCCCAGCGATAATGGTGAGCAAATCCAATTAAAAATCGCCCTAGGCCGCGATGAACTTTGGGCCAACATCACCCCTTGGGCCTGCGATGAACTGCAACTCACCCATGGCAAAGCGATTTATGCACAAATCAAAGGTGTGACTATGACGCAAATGGATATCGCCGAATCCCACTAAATCGACCTACTGCCAAATTTCAGGTACAAAAAAACCGACGCTAGGTCGGTTTAGTTCCTTCATCAGAAGGATTTGGTACCAGTGGCCAGACTCGAACTGGCACGCTTTTAAGGGCGCGGGATTTTGAATCCCGTGTGTCTACCGATTTCACCACACTGGCATATCAAATATGCACTTAGAAGCAATCAAAACAACTGGCTGTCTCTAAGTGCTGGGAATTATACCTTTGCCCATGACAATGGCAAGTCTTTTGCCGCGACTTTAATACAAATTGCATTTAACCGCTCAAAAATCATGCTCTTGGGGTTATTCTGCGCCATGGGATAACAAAAAGGCGGTATATTCTTTATCACTTTTTTGGATATGGTTAACCAACCAAGCCTTCAAGAAAGTCATTAATTCGTCGGCAACATCTTCCCCTTTTACAACCCGCTTTTGAAAATCAAGTACTTGCCCGACTAACTTGCCGTGCTTTTCCTTATGACTGTCGGTTTGTGGGTAGCCAAAACGGGCAAAGAGCTCTTCTTCATAGGCAAAGTGATTGGCGGTGTAATCCACCAGCCCTTGCACGATACGTTTGATGGCTTCGAGTCCATACTCTTCGTTTAATGTGCGATGCAGTTCATTGATCAGCGACACTAATCGTTGATGTTGACGATTGATCTCTGGCATTCCTATGTCTAACTCAGGCCCCCATTTCACAAACAGTTTATTTTGTGCCTGACTCGAGTTAAAGAATGCCGCATTCACATGGAATCGGTGCAGCAAGGAGCCGATTTCCTGCGACATGTTATACACTTTCAAACTCGATAAGTTAGTGTTGTTGGTGTGGGACGCATTACTCAGTGCGAGCTCTGCCATCACAGTGATATTTTTATTAATTTCTTCAGCAACAGTGTGTTGTTGCCCCGATGCCGTGGCGATTTGATGGGACATATCGGTAATGGTCTCTACCTGCGTGACGATTTGTCCGAGCGCGCTGTGGGCTTGATTGACCATCTCAGCGGTTTCGTCGGCAATGACCACGTTTTTCAACATGACTTCAACGCCATGTTGTGCACCTTTTTGTAATGCTGCGATTTGTTGTTGGATTTCAACCGTGGCTTCAGATGTCCGTTTCGCAAGATTACGCACTTCATCGGCGACAACGGCAAAGCCGCGGCCATGTTCACCGGCTCTCGCACTTTCAATGGCGGCGTTTAAGGCAAGCAAGTTGGTTTGCTCAGCCACCTGTGAAATCGTTTCGATAATGCTACTGATATTGTTGCTGTCGGCGGCCAAGTGTTCAATTACAGTTCGAGTGTCATGGATCTGTGCTGACATAGCGCCAATTTTAGTCACTATGCCATTCATGATTTGGTCGCCATGCTTGGCAGAACTTTGGGCAATATCGGCAGCCTTGGCCGCACTCACGGCATTTTGCGATACTGCTTGCACGCTTGAAACCATTTGCGTCATCGCACTGGCGGCCAGTTCCGTTTGATGTTCTTGCTCTAACACGCCTTGTTTTGCCTGCTCACTGATGACCTTGATATCCGAGGCCACTTTTTTCATCCCTTCGCAGGTATCAGACAAAGATAAAATCGTGCGGCTTACATCCTCGCCCATGCGGTTGATACTATGCACGACCTTAATGAACACGCCCGCATCTTTCTCTTCTAATTGATAGCTTAAATCCCCCTCGCCTAAATGATGGGCGGCACGTTCAAGCTGTCTTAAATTGCGAATTAATTTATTGATGTTGAACATTAAAATGCCAGCGAGCGCGCTTAAACACAGGATGGCGACAAAGTGCCCTGTGATCACTAAACAATAGAGTGGATAAATCAGCAACAGCAGTGGCGCAAAGATAGAATTATATCCCATTGAATCCTTGCGACTTTTATTAGAATCCATTTTTTACTCCTTTAAAAAACTGATATCACAGCATTCATCTAAAAAAACAAGAACAAATAAATAGCATGGTGCGATAACAAAATATCGATCTGGTTAAGTAGATTAATCCTAGACGCTAACTGAAGAACAAACAAAGCTAAATTATTTGAACTCATCCCAGTTAAACATCGACAGGAATATGACCAAGATCACAGGGTTAACTAAGGGTTATGACTTTGTATTCCTATGTCGATTCTTTATTGATCGAGATCAGTATTTTAGCTATCGAATACCGCTAATTTAGAGAGGACTTCACAGGAAAGAGGATTTCAGTCATGGCATTTTGGTTAAATCTAATGTTTGGTAACCCCATAGGCTTACTTTCAATGATCGTTATCTTTAGCACAATAGGGATAGTGTCTTATATCACTTGGATGTTCATTGTGAAGTCGGCACCGAAACAATAGTTTTTGCTCCAGTTGTTCTTCATGTTCTTGTATAAATGCAAAATCTAGGGGGTTTTTATCACCCCCATTTTTTGTTGTCTCGCTTTTCAGAATACTGCAACTCATCTAAAGCCAGCACTCATCCGAGCGAGACAAAACACGCCTATGCAGCGTGTTTTCTGTTTTGTACTAGACCATTTAAAAATTGCGGACGCGCTTTAATCAACGACTGCATCTCTTCTTGGCTCGGCTCACCTGCTGGCAAACGCAGCACATCGCGGTTGAGATACATGCGGGCCTTCATGGCAATCTTATAGTCAGCTGTCGGTCCCTGAATCGCATAATGGCGCTCGTTACCGAGTTTTTCTAAGATGCAGGCATTCAATAAACTTTTCACTGCGGTTTCATTTTGCGGCAGAGTCAAAATTGTGGCGCCCTGAAGAAAGAACTCTCTGACTAACGCTCGCTCAGCGGGATCAAGCAGGTTCACTTTAGCTTCAATCGTCTCAATAACACGCTTATCACTTAAATGACGAATTGATTCATCTAAGCCTAAGTTAATCAACTGGCTCAAAAAATAGGCGATAGATATGATTAGGCCTAATCCAACAAACTGCGCATGTTCCGGCACAAATTTATCGAGCGCCAGCACTGCCAACACGTTCGGGGGAATAAGGAGTAAGACAGTACAACTCACCATTAGCCACAGCATGACCCTGAACATCATTTTCTTTGGACTAACAAACTTAACTGAATCCAGCTTGAGTTTAAACATAGTGCTATCCCAGTGACAAAAAATTGAACTTATCGGCTAGTAAGCAAATTTAATGCCATAAATGAAGAGATATTTCGTTGATTTTATTCGCAAGAAAATGCACTTTCTGGATCTGTAGGTCTATGCTTATAAGCATCTCAAGCCGCTATTGCATAAAGAAAATTTAAGATGCTGACATTCTTTAGCCAACTTATCAAAAGTCCCATAGGCAGGCACCTTACCTTGTCTATTGTACTTTTTAGCTCTGTTATCACCTTAATCACTACTGCCTATCAGTTGATCAGTGATTATCGCAATGACGTTGTGCGTATCGACAGAGTGTTTTCCAATATGGAAAAGGTGAACTTAGATGTGCTCGCCGCCAGTATTTGGGTGATTGATGAGCGGCTCATTAACACTCAGCTCAATGGCTTAATTCAACTGCCCGATATTAACTACATTTCGATTAAAGATGACAGCGGCCAAGCGTGGAATGCCGGCGTGCAAAAGCAAGAACACTCCTTAGATAAAACCTTTCCTTTAGTTTATAAATCCCCGACCGAGAGTATTAATGTCGGCACACTCGAAATACAAGTCGATGTCGATGCCATCTATCAGCGCTTGTATGATAAAGCCATTATCATTCTGCTCTCTAACGGAATAAAAACCTTCTTAGTTGCTGGATTTATTCTGTTTTTAGTATGGTTCAATATCACCAAACACTTAGATAAACTCAGCCAATACTGTAAAAATATCGACCTAGATCAAGAATACGAGCCACTGCAATTTGCCCGCCAAGAAAAAATTGATGAGTTTAAACAAGTCGCCGACTCCATCAACAGCATGCAAGTGCAACTGAGAAGCTCATTTGGCGCCTTAAAGAAATCTAAGACTGAACTGCAAACGGCCCTGGAAGACAGAGAGCGGCTACTCAAACTCGAACGTAGCTATAAAGAAGAACTCGCCAGGCAAGTCAAAGAAAGAACTATAGAGTTAGAGCAATCTCTTAGTGCGCTAAAACGGGCGCAGCAGGTGTTGGTTGAGCAAGAAAAAATGGCGGCCTTGGGTGGACTAGTGTCGGGGGTTGCTCACGAGATAAACACGCCGATTGGCATTTGTTTGACGGCGGCGAGTGCGCAGCTCAGCCATATTGAAGAGCTGATCGACCTGATCCACAGCGACCAAGCCACCTTAGATGAAATCAATGAGATCCTTAATGAGTATCAAGAAAGCTGTGAACTCATAGTCCGCAATATCACCAAAGCCAGTAGTTTGATCCAAAAATTCAAAACGATCGCCATTGATCGCAGTCATGAAGAACACCAACCTTGTAACTTAAGTCAGCAACTCCACGAGATTTTAGAGTCGACATTAATTATGCATCCGCATGTCAACGCGGTAACAGAGATCAGCGTAGAACCCACACTCAATATTCAAACCAATATCAGTTTATTAAATCAAATCGTCAGCAATATTCTGTCGAACGCCTTTACCCATGCCTTCCAAGGACGTGAAGATAATCTCATCCACATCAGCGCCACAGTGGACGAAGAGTCGATTCTAATTAGCATTCAAAATAATGGCTTAGAAATTCCAGCCGATGTCGCTGAACACATGTTCGAGCCATTTTTCACTACGAATCGTAATAAAGGCGGCACGGGCTTAGGATTATCAGCGGCCTTTAATGCCGCGACGCTGTTGAAAGGCACTATGAGTTATCGCGCAGACTCAAAACTTGGCGGCCCGCAATTTGATATCAAATTTCCGTACACTCAATGTGAGCCTACGGTCCTCAATGGCCAACAAGATTTTTATATCTAGATATAACGCAGTGGAATGACACAATATTGTAGTGATACTCACCGCTCATACGAGCGGTAAAATCATCAGTAGAAAAACGTTAACCCTTTAAAGCGTTTCTTGAGCCTGCAGCGCTAAGCGCGCTAATACTCGGCTTGCCGCCACGAAGCCAAATGTCCCTGTGACCATAGTGACAGCGCCAAAACCTGACGCACAATCCATTCTCATGCTGCCATCGGCCGCCGCTTTAGTTGCACAAACAGAGCCATCGACTTGCGGATAAACTAACTGCTCACTGGAAAAAACCGCATCGATAGCAAATCGGCGTTGCACGTTTTTAGAGAAGTTATATTCGCGGCGCAAAATATTGCGCACTTTGGCTAACAAAGGATCTTGGTAAGTTTTAGCGAGATCAGTTAACTGAATTTGAGTCGGATCTGTCTGCCCACCCGCACCGCCTACCGTAACAATCTTGATTTTTTGACGTTTACACCAGGCAATTAACGCGGCCTTTTGCTTAACGGCATCAATACAGTCAATAACATAATCAATGTTACCGCCCTCTTTAGCCCCGAGCAAATACTCGCCTAGATTATCCAATGTAATAAAATCTTCAATTTCATTCACTTGGCAATCAGGATTAATTTCACGGATCCGCTGCGCCATCACAGCGACTTTAGAGCTGCCGATAGTGGAACTGAGCGCGTGAATTTGACGGTTAGTGTTAGTGACACAGATATCGTCTAAATCCATCAAGCTTATCTGTCCGATGCCGCTTCTCGCTAAGGCCTCTGCCGCCCAAGTACCTACGCCACCAATACCAATCACCACCACGTGGGATGTGGCAAATTTAGCCAGAGCCTTTTGTCCATACAAACGGCCAATTCCGCCAAATCGATTTAGATAGGCCTCAGTCATAAATACTTACCTTATATTACCCAATAACAGCAGGAGCGCTTGCCCTAGCATCGAATGGATGCCAACAGGGGCAGCTTAATAGCAACACCAGAAATGTGCGGTGGATTCTAAACGATCTGGACATAAATCGAAATCAGATCCGTAGACACATAACGCCAGATGCAAAAGGATACGATTGCCAAGCAAGCGTAATAAATGCAAAGACTCATAATGCATGACCGAACAACTCGGTAATCAACATAATGAAAACCTGTATTTCACTTGTAAAACAATATGTTGAATAAACCGCTCTTTATATGAAACTTGATCCAGATCACGCTTTATTGCTGACAGTCTGTGCAGACTTTGCCACACAAAAGCTCAACAGCATGCATAGATACTTAAGTTATCCATGCATATAACAGCGATAAGCACAGGAAAATGAAGATGAAAAAGACTCTGCTGACTACGGCTATTATTTCAAGCCTCACACTCTATTCATTCACAGCACTCGCCGATGGCCCTGAATTCTATGGTCATGCCGATCTTGCTATTACCAACTCAGACACAGGTTACGCAACTCAGAACCAAAAGGACGGCACTGTCCTTGAAAACAACTTCTCATGGTTAGGCGTAAAAGGTTCTGAAGCTGTAAGCCCCTATTTTGACATCATTTATCAAATGGAATTTGGCGTCGAAAACTTTGATAACTCAAACAAGACGTTTAATGCCCGTAATACTTTCCTTGGTATCAGAAGTGCGGCTGGTACTGCTTTAGTGGGCCGTAACGACACAGTATTTAAATCAGCTGAAGGTAGCTTCGATCTCTTCGGCAACACCAACGCCGATATCGACTTGCTGGTTGCAGGCCAAACTCGCTCCGCCGATGGCATTTCTTACTATTCACCTAAAATTGCCGATCTGGTGACGCTTAATGCCAACTATCTGATGAGCGATAACTATGATCAAGTGGATAGCAATGGCGACGAGGTGTACAGCAGAGATCACATGTATGCACTGAGCGCCACCTTAGGGGATAAAGCCTTTAAAGCACAAAACTACTATGTCGCTGCCGCCTATAGTGATGGTATTGATAACGTTGAAGCCTACCGTGGTGTGGCCCAAGCTAAATTCGGTGACGTGATCTTAGGTGCCTTATATCAACACAGCGAACATGTGGATGATAAGTTTGCCAACCTCTCAGGTGATACCTACTTCGTCAACGCAGCCTACTTAATTGGCGACTTGAAATTGAAGATGATGTACGGCAAAGATGACTCAGGTTTAGGTAAATACGTGAGCCGTTATGTCGGTGACCAAAACAACAGCGGTTTGGAACAGGTTCGCGATGTTGACCTGCAACAGTTCAGTGTGGGTGCGGATTACCGTTTGAGCACTAAGACTATGGTCTATGGTCACTACACGCGCTTCGATGGTGATCTTATGTTGGCCGATGTGAAGCAAGACCTTAATGACAACATCTTTACTGTTGGTTTACGCGTTGATTTTTAAATAGATTAATCAACTAACCACAAGGTTATTTCTTGATAAAAAAGCGGCTTCGGCCGCTTTTTCTGCTTAGATATCGTCCCCAAACACATATCCATAGCCGATATGACAGACTTGCTACAGTATTAGTATATGCTACAGTTACCCTCGCCGACCCACTGTCTAAGGCAATCTGCCTTACCTACCACTTAAGTAGTAAGTGAAAAATACAGTTTTGCACCTTTCAGGTAAATTTGCAGTCAAGGTATAAGGAAATATCCTAGAAATAGCCCGAATATGGACAAGGAGAGCCAAAAACATGATCTGCACCACAGCCTGCGAGTCGTAAAACTGTAAAAATCGGCTGCAACTTTGTTACCGACTCAGGTGACAAATGCGTTAAACCACACAAAAACCATGAAAAATGGAAAAGAACTTAGGTTCGAGGGAGCACAAAACATGAAAAAGACATTCATCTCTGCATCAGTTGCATCAGTATTGGCATTGGCTTCATTCGGTGCGCTAGCCGAAGGCCCAAGCTTTTATGGTCGTTTAGAGCTTGCTTTAACCCATACTGACACTGCTGCTACCCTACAAGGCGGTACTAACGGCATTGATACCAAAAACTATGCCGATGAAAATAACGCTGGCACATATTTAGAAAACAACTTTTCTCTGTTAGGTGTAAAGGGTTCAGAAAAGATTGCTGATGGCTTTGAAGCTATCTATCAAATGGAATTCCAAGTTGAAAATACATCAACAACGGGTGATGTATTTAAAGCGCGTAATACTTATTTAGGTTTAAAA
This sequence comes from Shewanella sp. DAU305, assembly GCF_026802235.1. Taxonomy (NCBI): domain Bacteria; kingdom Pseudomonadati; phylum Pseudomonadota; class Gammaproteobacteria; order Alteromonadales; family Shewanellaceae; genus Shewanella; species Shewanella sp. DAU305. The sequence goes on along the minus strand of NZ_CP113808.1, from coordinate 1,305,099 downwards.
ACTAACGCAGGTACTGTGTTAGTGGGTCGTAACGATACAGTATTCAAACAAGCCGAAGGCGGTGTGGATATTTTCGGTAACACTAACGCCGATATCGACCGTTTAATCAGTGCTCAAACCCGTAGCGCTGATGGTGTGTGGTACTACTCTCCAAAAATCGCTGGCTTAGTAACACTTAATGCGACTTATCTATTCGATGATAATAATGATTCGACTACAGATGGTCAAAAAACAAACGAAAGCTTATATGCCCTAAGTGCAACTTTAGGCGATAAAGCGTTTAAAGATCAAAACTACTACGTCGCTGTAGCCTATAACAAAGGAATTGCAGGTGTTGATGCATACCGTGGTGTGGCTCAGGTTAAATTAGGCCAATTCAAAGTCGGTGGTCTATTCCAACAATCTGAAGATGTTGTAAATAGCGATATCGATGGCAATACTTATTTCGTGAACGTTTCTTACGATCTGAACGGCGTAAACCTGAAGGCTGAGTACGGCTTTGATGATGCAGGCTTCGGCAATTACTACAAGAACGTTAACAAATACACTGTGATAACCCAAGGGACTGATGGTAAAGATATTATTACTGCGAAATCTTGGTCTGGCACTGATATCAGTGTTCAAAACTTCAACGTAGGTGCTGACTACCGTTTAGCTAAATCAACTATGGTATACGGCCAATACGCTATGTACCGCGGTGACCATGTTGTTGCTGGTAACAAAGTTGATCTACAAGATGACAACGTATTCTCTGTAGGCGTACGTTACGACTTCTAATCTCTTAACCAAGAGATAATTAAAAACCTACTGTAGCGATACAGTAGGTTTTTTTATGTCTCGAATCGAATAAAAGGTCGAGACTCAGGCGATAAAAACAAAAAAGCCACCCAAGTAAACTCAGGTGGCTTTCATTTATGTCTTTAATGCTTCAAAACCTTGAGTCGATCAAGGCATTAAATACTCGGTAATGGCTCGCCGCCGTCACCTAATTCAACGCTATCGACACGTTGTAAGCCTCTAGGCAACTTAGCGCCACGACGACCACGTTCACCACGATAATGCTCAAGATCGCTAGGCTTAAGTGTGAGTTTGCGCTTACCCGCCCACAAGGTGACTGGCGTGTCACTCGGCACTAATTGTAAGTGCGTCATCAGCTCTTCACGGTTCTTGGCTCTTTCCGTAGGAATGCCGATAATCTTGTTACCTTTCCCCTTAGATAATTGCGGTAAGGCCTCAAGGGAGAACAACAACATTCGACCTTCGTTCGTGATCGCTAAGAGCGACATTTCCTTCGTGCGATCAATCAACTTAGGCGTTAATGACTTAGCGTTTGTCGGCAAACTCAGTAATGCCTTACCCGCCTTATTGCGCGACACCATATCATTGTACGAGCAAATAAAACCGTAACCCGCGTCAGTTGCCAACAGATAACATTGGTCTTCCTCACCCATCAATACATGCTGCATGGTTTCGCCAGGCGCCATATTGAAACGAGTCGTGATAGGCTCACCTTGGCTACGGGCCGATGGTAAAGTATGACTGTCGGTCGCAAATGCCCGCCCAGACGAATCAATAAACACAGCCGCCTGATTACTACGCCCTATGGCACTGCACAAGTATTGGTCGCCAGACTTATAGGAGAGCGATAATGGATCGATATCGTGGCCCTTAGCACAACGCACCCAGCCTTTTTCAGACAAGACCACTGTCACAGCCTCAGTCGGCGTTAACTCTTGTTCCGTTAAGGCGCGAGACTCGTTGCGCAGCACTATTGGAGAGCGACGATCATCACCGTAGGTTTCGGCATCTTGAATTAATTCTTTCTTGATCAAGGTCTTCAAGCGACGCTCTGAACCCAATAACTGCTCGAGTTTCTCGCGCTCGGCTTCAAGCTCATTCTGCTCGGCCGTGATCTTAAATTCTTCTAACTTCGCTAAATGACGTAACTTTAACTCGAGGATCGATTCGGCTTGTTTATCACTGAGTGAGAAACGGGCCATTAACTCGGCTTTAGGCTCATCGTGAAAACGAATAATCTCAATCACTTCATCAATGTTGAGGAAAGCGATCATTAACGCTTCGAGTATGTGTAACCGCGACACGACTTTATCTAAACGGTATTCCAAACGACGTTTAACCGTGTCAACGCGGAACTCTAACCACTCAGTTAATAAGGTTTTTAGCCCCTTCACCCGTGGACGACCATCAAGACCCAGCACGTTTAAGTTAACTCTAAAGCTCTTTTCTAAATCCGTGGTAGCAAACAAATGCGCCATTAACTGATCGCAATCGACACGATTTGAGCGCGGCACGACCACCAGCCGCACTGGGTTTTCATGATCCGATTCATCGCGTAAATCGGCCACCATAGGCAATTTCTTCGCCTGCATTTGACCGGCAATTTGCTCTAAAATTTTCCCGCTACTGGCTTGATGCGGCAGCGCCGTGATGATGATTTCACCACCATCGACTGTATAAACTGCGCGCGCTCTTAATGACCCACGGCCCGATTCATAAATTTTTGCAATATCGGCAGACGGGGTAATGATCTCGGCTTCGGTCGGATAATCAGGCCCAGGTACAAAGGCCATCAATTGCTCGAGTTCAAGCTTAGGATCATCAAGCAATGCTACGCAGGCCGAGACTAATTCCCTGACGTTATGCGGCGGAATATCCGTCGCCATGCCCACGGCAATACCGGTAATGCCATTGAGTAAAATATGCGGTAAACGTGCCGGCAATACTTTTGGCTCTTTTAACGTGCCATCAAAGTTAGCGCCCCACTCGACCGTACCTTGTCCCAGCTCGCTGAGCAGCACTTCTGAGAATTTAGATAAACGCGCTTCGGTGTAACGCATGGCCGCAAATGACTTAGGATCATCGGGCGCCCCCCAGTTACCTTGACCATCGACTAACGGATAGCGATAAGAGAATGGCTGCGCCATCAATACCATAGCCTCATAACAGGCACTATCGCCGTGGGGATGGTATTTACCTAATACGTCACCAACCGTACGTGCCGACTTTTTATGCTTAGATTGAGCCGATAACCCTAACTCACTCATCGCATAGATAATTCGACGCTGTACCGGTTTAAGCCCATCACCAATGTGTGGCAGGGCTCGGTCCATAATGACGTACATGGAATAGTTCAGATAAGCCTCTTCGGTAAAGCGCCGTAATGGCATTTGCTCTACCCCATCGAGACTTAACTTGATAGCGTCACTCATTTTCTTCTAGTTCCTGTGGTTCTTCAGTACTATCGCCCTTGTAGAACAAGCGATACACGTTACCTTTTAAATCATCTGAGATGTACATAGCACCGTCGGCTGCCGATAACAGCGCAAAGGGACGAGCGACGGGAAATTCACCGTCAAGGAAACTGACAACCGTTTCACGACTCACCACTGTTTGATCTTCGATCTTAAGCATAACCACTTGATAACCGACTTTGCTCGAGCGATTCCACGAGCCATTTTCGGCGACAAACAACTGATTATGGTAAATATTTGGAAATTGACTGCCGCGATAAAACGCGAGCCCCGTGGGTGCAACATGGGCTGGCAGTTCATATACTGGCAGCGTAATTTTTAGATTTTTTGGCTTTTCATAGGCAGGCTCAACCACAGTACTGGCATGTAAGTAAGGGAAGCCATAATGACTCCCTATCACATCGACGCGGTTAATCTCATCGGGTGGCAAGTTATCCCCCATCCAATCACGGCCTTGATCGGCAAACCATAATTTTTCGTCAAGCGGCGACCAATCAAACCCACTCGCATCACGCACACCAGCCGCTATCTGCTCACTCGCGCCAGTATCGATATTGATCGCTATGATACTGCTGTAAGGCACTGGCGCTTCACAGACGTTACAGGGCGCACCAATAGACACGTATAAGCGACCATCTGGACCAAAATTAATTGACCGAGAACTCTTCTTCTCAGAGTAAGGCAAGTCACTGTAGATTTCTTTGGGTCGACTCGGGCGGCGCAATCTTTGCTCAATATCAACAAAGCGCACGATCTGATTTTCAGTGGCGACATATAAGTCGCCATTGTGAAATGCAATCGCATCGGGTGATTCAAGCCCTTTAGCAATCACGTAGCGCTTATCGACACGACCATCTTGATTGCTATCGACTAACGCATGAATAGTGCCGCTCTTATTGGAACCGACAAATAAAGTGCCATTCGCCCCCATCGCCATTTGCTTTGCATCACCAATATCCGAGGCATAAAGCGATAAACCAAACCCCTTAGCGACGGTAATCATGATCGATTGGGAACCCGCAAAGGCGCTATTGCAGAGCAATAACGTTACACTCGCTAGGAGTGTAAAACCGGCAGACAACACCTTTAAGCAATTATAATTATTAGTTTTAATACACAACATTGTAATTTTCTTTATGCCTATGTTTTATTGTTATCGGCAATAGTGCACAACATTAAAGTAAAGCCATGTCACCCTTATCTTCGAGCCAGTTTTTACGGTCCGGCGAACGCTTCTTAGCGAGCAACATATCCATCAAAGCATCTGTCTCTTCGATATCATCTATGGTCAACTGTACTAAACGACGGGTGTTCGGATCCATCGTTGTTTCACGAAGTTGTAAAGGATTCATCTCACCCAAGCCTTTAAAGCGGGTGACTTGTACCTTGCCCTTTTTATTCTCAGCGGCAATGCGATCTAAAATTCCCACTCTTTCGGCTTCATCTAAGGCGTAATACACCTCTTTGCCGATATCGATACGGAACAGTGGCGGCATGGCAATATACACATGCCCTTGTTCAACCAAGATACGGTAATGCTTCAAAAATAGCGCGCATAACAAGGTAGCAATGTGCAATCCGTCGGAGTCAGCATCCGCAAGGATACAAATCTTGCCATAACGCAGTTCAGAGATATCACTGCTATCGGGATCACAACCAATTGCGACCGAAATATCATGGACTTCCTGTGAGGCTAACACTTGTGAAGCATCGACTTCCCAGGTGTTTAAGATTTTGCCACGCAGCGGCATAATGGCTTGAAACTCGCGATCGCGGGCCTGTTTCGCACTACCGCCCGCAGAATCTCCTTCCACGAGGAATAACTCTCCGCGCATCGGATCTTGGCCACTACAGTCCGTTAGCTTACCCGGTAGTGCAGGCCCTGAAGTCACTTTTTTACGGGCGACTTTTTTAGCGGCCTTTAACCGACTCTGGGCGTTATTAATGCACATTTCGGCTAACGATTCAGCGAGTTCAGTATTGGAGTTCAACCAAAGTGAAAAGGCATCACGCACTACGCCAGACACAAATGCAGCGCATTGGCGGCTCGAAAGCTTTTCTTTGGTTTGGCCAGCAAATTGCGGTTCTTGCATCTTCACCGACAAAATAAATGCGGCGCGATCCCAAATGTCTTCGGGTGAAAGTTTAATACCGCGGGGAATTAAGTTTCTGAACTCACAAAATTCGCGCATTGACTCCAATAAGCCTTGGCGGAAACCATTTACATGAGTACCACCGAGCGGAGTCGGAATTAAGTTAACATAACTCTCGCCAATGGATTCACCGCCTTCTGGCAGCCAAGTAATGGCCCAATCAGCGGCTTCTAGCTGGCCCTTAAAACAGCCGACAAACGGCTCGTCTGGCAACCTTAAATTGTCGCCAATCGCCGCCTTCAAATAATCAGTTAGGCCGCTTTCATAGAACCATTCATGGACTTCATTTGTCTGTTTGTTGGTGAATTTAATCCGTAAGCCTGGGCACAGTACCGCTTTAGCCCGCAGCAGATAAATCAGTTTTGAATTAGAAAAGTTAGCCGAATCAAAATAGCTGGCGTCGGGCCAAAAATGCACTCGGGTCCCGGTATTGCGACGACCACAAGTTCCCGTTGGGCGTAACTCTTCAACCTTAAAGCCATTTTCAAATGCGATATCATACACTTGGCCATCACGGCGAACTGTCACTTCAACACGGCGCGACAGCGCGTTAACGACTGAAATCCCCACACCATGCAAACCGCCAGAGAACTGGTAGTTTTTATTCGAAAATTTACCGCCGGCATGCAATTTGGTCAGGATTAACTCGACCCCAGGAATGCCTTCTTCAGGGTGGATATCCACCGGCATACCACGGCCATCATCGGTGACTTCGAGGGAGTTATCTGTATGTAGAACAACTTCAATTTTGGTCGCGTGGCCCGCTAATGCTTCATCGACACTGTTGTCTATGACCTCTTGGCCCAAATGGTTCGGTCTGGAGGTGTCGGTATACATACCTGGACGGCGTTTAACAGGATCGAGTCCGTTGAGAACTTCAATGGCGTCAGAGGTGTATTGATTCGTCATAGGGCACGCTATAGGTTGTTATATCCGGCCATGTTGCGGCTCGGCATGTCTGTTTGTCAAGGTAAGTGTAAAAATTGGCTTACAGTTTGCAGATGCGATTCGTAGCCAACAAAACTGTGATCGCCTCCCGCTTCAATTCGCAATTGGCAGTGATGGTACTTATTGACCGCTTCGCGATAATCCAGCACTTCATCACCCGTCTGCAATAATACCAAAAAACGATCCGGATTGCGGATAACAGCTGTATTAAATTCAGCAACTTCCCGCTTATGCTCGGGCATGACAAGATAATGCTGTTCAGTATAGGGATTAAATTGCGGCCCCATAAACTCATCAAACAATTCAAAGGGTTTTACCGCTGGATTGACTAACACAGCTTTGCCGCCATAAGTTTCGGCTAAATAGCTGGCAAAATATCCGCCTAACGATGAACCTATGTAAGCTAATGGCTCTTTGGCATCGAGAGCCGCCTCAACATAAGTGGTTAACAGCGCCATGGCAGCCTTGGGTGTATTGGGCAATTGAGGCTGATGAAAGGTCACACTCGGGTGATGCTGCGCCATGTACTTAGCCGTCATCACAGCTTTATCTGAAAAGGGTGAGCTATTAAATCCGTGAATATAAAGCAGCATATTTCCTCAGGCTGCGGTTATTCGCGTTAATAACCGCTTGAATTGTTGTCGGGGGAAAAATGGTTACCCGGTACGCGATACACTTTAGTGTTGATGCTACCATCGGCTTTCAACTCCAGCAAACGATAACCCGGTTGGACGCTATCCAAGGCAAAATAAGGCGATAACGGCTTAAATTGAATACAAGTGGAAGGTGTCGCCATCAGCTGCATGCTGCCATGGGGGCCGTTGTGGTGGGTATCGATACATTGGTGCACATGGCCCCAGAGCAATCCTTTGACCTGCGGATACTTTGCTACTCGCGCAATAAATTCGGCACCATTGTCCATGCAGTGTTGATCCAGCCAAGTGCAATTCACGACAATGGGATTGTGGTGCATCACCAATAAAGTGTGGCATTCGGGATGTGCGGCAATGGCTTTATCAATTAATTCAAACTGAGTCTCGGCCATATTGCCGCCGGGCTTTCCCCGCACGGTTGAATCCAACATGAGAATTTGCCAGTTTCCGGCCAGAATACGCTGCTGTCCAAAAATCTGTTCACCTTGCATGTGCAGATACATAATCCGCGGATCATCATGGTTTCCGGGAAGATAATGGCAAGGTAAACCAATAGGAGTGACGGCTTTCACAAATTGCTGATAGGACTCAGCCGAGTAATCTTGACTTAAGTCACCCGTGGCAAGCATCAAATGAGCGGGATAGTCCACAGCTCTAATTGTATTTAATACGGCAGCAAAACTCTTGCTAGTATTGACCCCTAATAGCTGAGCTTCAGGATCGGCAAAAAGATGCGGATCAGTGACTTGCACGATACGCACGCTTTCCCCTTCAGCTATGGAGTAAGAGACAGCCTCTTTCAGCACATTGAATACCCAATTCTAAGACTGGCACACGACACTATGGTGGTAACCAATCTTTAATAACTCTTCCAGGAATGCATTCACCTGGTGCTTTTCATCACTTTGATACATACGTACATTGGGATAATCATACACTGGGCGTAATTGGTAAATCTGTTGACCAGTTAACACTTCTGCTAATTTAGCATCGTGATAAATTCTCACTAACACCTTGGGAGTATTGACAAACTCCTTGATTGCGATGGGACGAGATATCTCAACTAATTGAGTATATTTGGTATTTTCTAAAATTCGTACTACTAATATACCAAACTCACCTTCGAGTCGCCATGACTCACCGATAGCTATCTCTAACGGTAACCATTTCAACATGTAACCATAATTTCGCCCGCACAGTGCTAGAAAATCACTGACGTTAGGTTTATAGCGCTGTTTTAGACTCGAAGTAGCCAAATTCATCCCAACTTAAACCAGTTGTTGATAGTTTAATTGTAACCATTGTAATCCAATGACGGTCGACGCATTATCGATCTCGCCCGCAACCACACTATTATAAGCTTGCTCGCGGCTCATGACATGCAATCGAATATCTTCGTGCTCTTCTGCTAATCCATGCAATCCACGGGCGTCGTTAGAATCGACATCGGCCCAATAGAAATAGAAACGTTCTGTGCTGCCACCAGGGCTGGCAAGATAACTATTCACGCTGTGCATTTGCTTAGCAACTAAGCCTGTTTCTTCCATTAACTCGCGGTGCGCAACGTCCAGAGGCGTTTCTTCGGGCGCAATCATACCCGCGACCAACTCGAGAAGCCAAGGAGATTTAGTGGTTGCTAATGCAGGAAAACGCACCTGTTCGATGAGTACTACTTTATCTTGTCTGGCATCATAGGGCAGAACGACCACGGCATGACCCCGTTCAAACACTTCGCGAGTGACAGGTTTGCTCCAGCCGCCAGCGAATAATTTATGTTTGAAAGTGTATTCGTCCATTGAGAAAAATCCTTGGTATAGGGATTTTTTTTCTAAGATCTCAATATCCGTTTGCGAAAAAACAGGGGGTTTCATACTCTATCCTTAAAAGTTGAATTTGCGCCTATAATCAAGGCAATTTGAGCACATTTTTAAAATAAAATCTGTTACACTTCGAATTTGACTTGAAAGTGTCAGAGTTCTTAGACTCTAGGTCATTAAGTTTTAGCTGTATCGGGAAGCGTCGGGAAGCGCAAACCGCCTTGGTAAAGGCATTACTTAGTCTAAACGAAGTTAAAATATTCCTCCGTGGGGGGATTTTGTCTAATAAGGACAGCAAATGAAATTTAAGATCCATAATTTATGCGCAGCATTAACACTTGCGGCCTCCGCTTCAGCGGTGCAAGCAGATGATTTGTTGCAAATTTATCAACAAGCACTGACCAGCGACCCGCTCGTATTGCAAGCCCAAGCCCAGCGTAATGGTTTGTTTGAACAAATTGAACAAAACCGTGCACCGCTGTTGCCAACCATTAGTGCAAACGTCGGTTACGACAAAGCTTGGAATGATCCGAAGGATGATTCAAGCGGTCTAGTAGGTAGCCTGAAATTAAATCAAGTTATCTATGATCACAGTGCTTGGGTCGGTTTAAGCCTTGCTGAGAAAGCCGCTTCTCAAGCTGATTCTGCCTATGCTTCAGCATTACAAAACCTGATTACTCGTATCACTACAGCCTATTTCAACGTATTAACGGCGAAAGACAACTACGAGTTCCAAGGTGCAGAAAAACGCGCGATCGAACGTCAACTTGAACAAACTAAACAACGTTTTGCTGTGGGTTTAACCGCAATTACCGATGTGCATGAAGCCCAAGCTCAATATGACTTAGCCTCAGCCACTGAAATTTTAGCTGAAAACACACTCGCTAATAGCTATGAAGCCTTACGTGAAATCACTGGCATCGATCACAAGACAATCAACGTATTAGATACCAACCGTTTCTCGGCCGTTACGCCAGCGCCAACATCTTCAAACGAATGGTTGAAGATTGCTGAAACCAATAGTGTCGATTTGATGACTCAACGTATCGGTAAAGATATCGCTCAAGAAACCATTAAGCTTTATCAAGCAGGCCACATGCCTTCTTTAAGCTTGAATGCAGGTTACAACAAAGGTCTTGAGCAAAAAACCGGTAATATCAATGAGCCTGACTTTGATAACGTCAGTGTCGGTGTCAACTTAAGCATTCCGATTTTCGAAGGCTTTAAAGTGAGCTCACAAGTTAATCAAGCGCAATTTCAATATGTTGAAGCGAGTGAAAAACTTGAGCAAGTTTACCGCGGTGTAGTGAAAAACGTCCGTAATAACTACAACAACGTAGGCGCTTCTATCAGTTCAATCAAAGCCTATGAGCAATCGGTTATTTCATCAGAAAGTGCACTGAAAGCCACTCAAGCGGGTTTCGAAGTCGGTACGCGTACTATCGTTGACGTATTGAACCGTACTCGTGACTTGTACGACTCAAAACGTAAGCTATCAGATGCACGTTATAGCTACATCAACTCGGTCATTGCCTTGAAGCAAGCTGCGGGTACATTGAATGAAGATGACGTGATTGCCATCAACAATGGCTTAATTGCAGAGTAATCTCACTCTCGGTTCTCAGCTATAAAAGTTGTCAGATAAAAAAACCGCCGATAGGCGGTTTTTTTATACTCAAACGCTAAATCAACAGATTAGAAGTTGATTTCAACACCTGCAAAGTAACCTTTAAATTTAGTATCGGCACTCACACCCGAGAAGTTACTCACGTCGAATAAAAACTCACGGTAGCCTACACGTACACGGGTATCGACAGCCAAACCATCGAACTGCCAACCTAAACCAATCGCATAGTCGTGAACGCTTGATTCATTTACGCCCTGCATCAAATCAGCAAAACCGTATAAACCTAAGCCAGGCATGCCCACATGCGTACTGGCATAACCCATCACAATGCCGCTATCGACATCTTTCTCTTCAGGGTGACCAGGATCTTGCACGCGCAGTGAGCCATTCATTAACTTGTAAGCAGCACCGAGATCCAATGACACTATGTCGTTATCCAATATTTCGTAATACAACACGAAATCTGTGTTGCTCAGATCGGTATAAGCAGTCACATTACCTTTAAAATCATGACCATTGAAGTTGAAATCAGCACCAGACATGCTGCCTTTCTGATCTAAGCTATTTTCACGGATTTTAATATTAGGGACAAATGGCAATGGATGCTCAACCGCAATCCAGTAGCTACCTTGAGCCGATGAACTGTAATCAAATGTTTGCTGTGGTTGACCTTTATCGGCAAAAGTACCGCTAGTATCGGCGCGCCAGTAGTCACCGCCAATTGTGAAACCGACCACAGTTGCCGCTTGGGCTGATGTGGCCATGCATAATCCTAATACCGCACTGGCGAGGAGAGTTTTTTTCATAATTAACCTTGAGATAGCAAGTTCGTTAAATCAATCACCGCGGCATTCGCACGGGATACATAGTTAGCCATAACCAATGAATGATTAGCGACTAAGCCAAAACCGCTGCCATTAAGCACAACAGGGCTCCAGACAGTTTGCTGAGTCGCCTCCAGTTCACGAATGATCTGTCTTAGGCTCACTTCAGCATTTTTCTTCTTTAAGACATCGGCAAAATCGACTTCAACGGCGCGCATAAAGTTCAGCAAGGCCCATGAAGCACCACGACTCTCATAGAAAACATCATCAATTTTCCACCAGCTGGTTTTCACCTGATGGCTTGCCAAGTTAGGCGTGGATTGACGCGCCGCATTATCGCCGGCTAAGTCGGTATTTAAACGCTCTTGGCCAACGCTGGCCGATAAACGTTGTGACATGCTGCCCAGACGCTTCTGCACTTCTTTCAACCATTCATTGAGGTTGTCGGCGCGGGCATAAAACTGTGCATCTTGATTGTTAGGGTCCATCATGCGAGCACGGTACAGCTTCAGCAATTTAATGGCATCGCGGTATTCGCTTTCAGCACTTGGCACTAACCAGCTCGTGTGATCGATATTGAGCTTAGATTGGGCTTCGCCTAAATCTTTATCCGCTGCCGATTGAGACTGCGAGCGACTAAACTCTTTACGCATAATCAAGGCTAAATCGCGGGCTTGTTCTAATGCGCCGTATTCAAATGCGGGCATGTTATCCATAAAGATAGAAGGTGGCATCACATCGTTTGATAACCAACCGCCTTGTTTATCCAGTAATGTTTCGACCGTGAGGATCAGCGAAGTGGTGGTTGCGTATCCGACCACATTTTTATCGGTAGCCGTCAATTGTTGAGGATTGATAGGATCGGGCTCGATACTCCACCACACACTCAGGCCATAACCGATTAATACTAAAAATAAACCGACACCGGTAACTTTTTTCCATGTAATTTGCATCAAGCGACTCCTTAATGATGGTGATGATGCTCTTGCTCAGCGGCGTTTTCTGCTTCTTTACTAACAGGCAGTGTAATCGCCATTTTCTCGCCATCGTCAAACTCTAATTGCAGTTCAACTTGCTGCTCTAACACCAATGGCGCTTTTAAACCTAGCAACATGACGTGATCCCCTGACGGCGTTAACGTTAATGCGCCATGGGATGGGATATCAAAACCTTCAACATGGCGCATCTTCACCATGCCTTGATCTTCGATAATAGTGTGTAATTGGGCATCCTTTGCCACAGGAGTACTGACGCCGATAAGACGAACCGCTTTATCTGTGTGGTTTTCAAGCGTAAAATAGGCGGCAGTATTTGGTACTGTCTCAGGCATGGCGCGTACATGACCTTCGGTCACTATCACGCTCGCCAACGCTGAAAATGATGCACAAGATAAAACTAGACAATTAAACAGCTGTTTGAATATTGGTTTCAATGTCTTAAACTCCATGTCTACCCAATGTCGTCGTAAAGGAAACAACCCATGAGTCATATACAGGTTCAGGATGATCAGGGCGTACGTATTATCAGCTTTAATCGCCCCGATAAACGCAATGCACTTGATCTTAATATGTATAAACAACTGACAGAATACCTGATCGAAGGTGAAGCAGACAACGACATTCGTGCCTTTATGCTCCATGGCCAAGATAATTGCTTCACCTCAGGCAATGATGTTGCAGACTTTTTGAAAAATAGTGACTTAGGGCCAAATCACCCCGCTGTACGTTTCTTATTTTGCCTGCTGGAACTCAAAAAACCGCTAGTTGCCGCCGTTTCTGGCGCCGCCGTCGGCATTGGCACTACCGTACTACTGCACTGCGATCTGGTATATGCCGATAACACGGCGAAGTTTCAACTGCCCTTCGTCAACTTGGCACTGGTGCCAGAAGCGGGGGCCAGCCTACTGTTACCTGAACTCGTGGGTTATCAAAAAGCGGCAGAGCTATTGCTACTCGGCGAAAGTTTTAATGCCGAGACGGCCCACAGACTCAATATGATCAACGAAATTGTGGCCCATGAAGATCTACTCAGTTATGCATTGTCTCAGGCTAAAAAGTTGGCAAATCAACCGCCACAAGCCCTACAAATCACACGTCAATTAATGCGTCCGCATAAAAATCGTGTACAACACCAAATGCATCAAGAATTAGAACAATTTAGCGCTAGGCTAAAAAGTGATGAAGCCAAGAGCAGATTTCAGGCTTTTTTGAAGAAGTAGTCTGCAAGCAGTATGCACATACATGTCGCATGAGGGTCAAAGTGCCCTCTTGTTGATAGGTTTAACACCCTATTTTTTTAAAAAATTCTTTCAATTTTTCAATCAAGACAAGCCTCAAATATAAGTCATCACTGCGGACTTAAACGGGTCTTTTCCATTGATCAACTAACAGTGCTAAAACAAAGTAAATCAACAAACTCACGCCAGGCATAAATACCGTCGCGCCAGCCCACACCAATCGAGTCCAAAAGCAAGACCAACCAAATTTCCATGCCATACCAGCGGCAACACCACACACTAATCGCTCTGGGCTCTCCATACGTGCTTTTACTCGTTTCATCTAAAACCTCGACTCAATTGATTGTAATTTATTTATCACTATGCCACTGAAACCAGCAAATAATGCCTGAAAACAACGCAAGACTAATTACAGGTAACAGTAGCAAAGTCATTAAAGGTGCTACAAACCACATAAGCAGATCCCCTACTTAGCGCTATATTCATCGGCGCTTGCCGACTCACCTTCATTCTCAGCGCTTAAGCCAAGTTGACTGTTGAAGTCATAAATACTTTCAGCAAGTTGTGCTTGCAATGACATCACAAACTCACGCTTAGCACTGACTAACATTTCTTGTGTTTGGGTAGTTAGCGTTTGCTCAATGGTTCCGACAACATCCGATATTGGCGCGGCTTCTGCATGTACTGCAACGCTACCGACTAACGCACCTAATAACACACTCATTTGTACTGATTTTTTAATGGTTAACGTAAACATGATGGCATCCCTTTCGATTAATTAACTTGACGAAAGGAGTATTACAAACTGCGTGCCAACTTATAAAAGTATTTTTAAGATTATGATTTTAATCATTTAAAAAATTTTTATGTGGATAAGATGAGATATAGGGATGGATTGAAAAATAACAAGTGGTGAAAAATACTACTCAAATTAGTAAATTTCACCATCTTTTAAGTCGAGTGGAATTACTCTGTAACTTCAGCCTGAATATTCTGAAAAGCCTGCTTTACTACTTCTATCCCAGCGCCGTTTTTATGGGCATTTTCGCTCAAATAACGACGCCACGCACGGGCACCCGGTAAGCCTTGGAATAACCCTATCATATGGCGAGTAATATGATTAAGTCGCCCACCCGACTGCAAATGTGCTTCGATATAAGGCAACATAGCCTCAATCACATCCTCACGGCTGATCACCGCCTTTTGGCTGCCACATAAAACTTGGTCCACCTGCGCCAGAATATAAGGATTCTGATAGGCCTCACGCCCCATCATCACGCCATCGAGCTGCGCTAAATGGAGTTGCGCTTGCTCAAGTGTGGTGACGCCGCCATTAATACCAATATTGAGCGCGGGATAATCGCGCTTGAGTTGATATACACGATCATAATCGAGCGGCGGGATCTCGCGATTCTCTTTCGGACTCAAGCCTTGAAGCCAAGCCTTACGGGCATGAATAGTAAAATCCGTACAGCCTTTTGCACTGACCACATCAATAAACTGGGTTAAAAACGCATAACTGTCTTGTTCATCAATCCCGATACGTGTCTTAACAGTCACAGGAATATCAACCACTTGCTTCATGGCATCAACGCACTCAGCCACTAATTCAGGTTCAGCCATCAAACACGCGCCAAAGCGACCATTCTGCACTCGATCGGAAGGACAACCCACATTAAGGTTCACTTCATCGTAGCCACGCTCAGCCGCGAGTTTAGCGCAACGCGCTAAATCGACAGGATTAGAGCCACCTAACTGCAACGCCAAAGGATGTTCTTCTTGGTTATATGCCAAGTAGTCACCACGACCATGCAATATCGCCCCAGTCGTTACCATTTCTGTATACAACAATGCATTAGCCGACATCAAACGTGCAAAATAACGGTAATGACGATCAGTCCAATCCAGCATGGGCGCAATGGAAAAGGTGCGGTCGAGCGGTAGGCCATCATTAAGATTATTTTTCAACACGTTACTATCGACTCAAGTAATTAAAATTTGCCAGTAAGTTATCGCTTAGAAGGATAAAGAACCTTAATTTAAGCCGCAGATTACCAATAAACCTTAAGCTTAAAAATGGAAAAACAGTAAACGAGTTAACGTTTACTGTTTTATTGCCCCTCAGAGCTAGCGGGATTATATCCTAAACAGCCCGCTTTGGGGAGATTAAGCTGGTATTGAAGCCTGTCTCTGAGCCAAAACTATAGCTCGCTCCAACGCCTGAGCAAGTTATGGTAAATCCCCGTCAGATTAAACAACTCTTGTTCTGCAGCCTGCTGAGCTGTGAGTGTTTGAATCGATTGATCGAGTTGAAATAGCAAGCGGCGCTGACCTTCATCACGAACCATACTTTGCAGCCACATAAAGGCGGCGGTACGCTCGCCCGACAGAACTGGCGTGACCTGATGCAAGCTGCTCGATGGATACAGCACTAATGAACCCGCTGATAATTTTATGCTTTGTTGGCCGTAGGTATCTTGGATAACTAATTCGCCGCCCTGATAGCTTTCTGGTTCGCTGAGAAATAAAGTCGCTGACAGATCGGTACGGATCATCCCATCAGTGGTCGAGCGGATAGCATTATCTATGTGATACCCAAAGGTTTCACCGCCTTGATATCGATTAAACAAAGGCGGATAAAACTGTAATGGTAATGCGGCAGATACAAATTGTGGGTGTGCTAACAGCCTGTCCATAATCTGCTGACCTAGCGCGACAGCTACTGGGTCGTCCTTATCTAGTTGCTGATTGCGCTTACGAGTTGTCGCCATCGCGCCGGAGGTTTGATTACCGTCTATCCAGCGGCGAGCATCTAACTGTTCGCGTAAGTGACTCACTTCTTGTTTTGAGAAAACATTAGGAATTTCAATCAGCATCTCTGGGTTCCATAGGGCAAAAAACACGGCATGACGTATACCGTTTATAAAACATAAAAGGCAGCCCGAGGGCTGCCGTAACATTAACTAATGACTGACATTAAAAATGCATATCGGCACTGAGCATGACCAAACGTCCGGGCGCCATGTTAGCAAAATGCGCAGTGTAGGCTTTATCATAGTAACGCTCGTCAGTGAGGTTTTGCACATTCAAGCGCAGCGTCAGAAAGTCATTCATCTTGTAAGATGAAACCACATCAAAACGCCAGTATGAAGGAATCGATAAGGTATTGGCGGTATTACCGTAAACCTGTCCCATGTAATACGCGCCAGTTCCGACATTTAACTGTTCCGTAATGTCGTAAGTGGTAAACAGACTGATGCTGTTTTTGGCCGTATTAGGGAAACGATTGCCATCATAAGCGGCATTAAATCCGTTACTTTCTAGGCTAGCATCAAGATAGGTGTATCCACCAAATCCATGCCAATGCTCAGTGATATCACCTGAAAAACCAATTTCGAAGCCCTTCACTTTCTGCTCACCGACGTTTTCTTGCGGTGAATTGCGATCGGCAGAAGTCGCAACGCGAGCGTTGTTCTTCTCGATTTGGAATACTGAACCATTAAGCGATAAGCGGCCACTAAAGAAATCCCACTTAGTACCTAGCTCGTAACTTTCAGTATCTTCAGGCTTTAAATCTTCATTGTTACTTCCAAGACGATCTGAACCATCGCCATTAGATGTCCCTGGCGGATTCGAAGATGTGCCCCACGCCGCATAGATACTGCCGTTGACCGCAGGTTTATACAGCACTGATAGTTGGTAGTTTAAAAAATCATCGTCATTGGATAGTGACGAAGTCGAGTTCTGTGCAGCAGTGCTGTAATCATCCCAGCGCACGCCGCCGTTAATCATCCAAGACTCATTCAACTCTATGGTATTAAAGGCATAAACTGAGCGAGTGTCCGTTTCAGTCACAGTGGCATCTGTCCCTAGCGTCACGCTGCCGACCCAAGGGTCGTGAGGATTAGGCTTCGATAGCAAAGTACAATTGTAATTAGCCAGTAGTGCATCATTACAACCCGCATTACGACCATTACCCGTATCGACCGTATAACTTAAGTTACTGGTGCGCTCGTTGCTAAATTCAGTGCCAATCGCAAAACGGTTGGTGAATCCAGCCAGTTTAGCCTCACCCGCCAGTTGTAATTGGGTAGCGAGCGTTTTAGTGACTGAATGGCGTGATTTAGTGTTACGCCATACATAACCATTGGCGACGTTGCCTGTCGTGTCATCGGGGTTAGTCACAATGTAATAATTGGTATTACGGCTATACACTGAGGTCGACGTAAATTGCATGTCATTGTTGAAGTCATGGCTTATCAGCACTGAAGCTGTGTCGTCATTATTATCGCGAAAATCCCGCGACAATAAGCCATAGAAGTTATTGGGATCTACATCGGCAGGCCTACCTGTCGCTTGATCATAGGGGATCCCATAGTCAGGTATGTCATGGTTTTCAAAATGATAATATTCCAACGTCACCTTAGTGGGTGTCGTCAAGCCAAATGTCACCGAGGGCGCAATGCCCCAGCGATTACCAGAGACTTCATCACGACCCGGCGTATTGGCATCGTGCGCCATTAGATTCACCCGCACGGCAGCTTCATCTGCAATTACATGGTTAACGTCAAGGCTTGCTCGTTTTAAAGCATCAGTACCAATTGCAACATCCGCATTAATAAAATCTTCGGCTTGGGCTTTTTTAGTCACAATATTGATACTACCGCCAACTGCACCACGGCCGTTATAAACAGAACTCGGCCCCTTTAGCACCTCAATTTGTTCGATATTAAAAGTCTCACGGCTCTGGGAGCCCACATCCCGCATACCGTTAATAAACGTTGAAGATTGAGCGTCATAACCACGAATAAACGGCCTGTCACCATAGGGATTTCCACCTTCACCCGTACCAAGCGTAATACCGGGTGTTGCACGCAGAGCATCGGTAAAACTTTGTGCCCCCATGTCTTTGATCAGATCTTGATTAATCACAGTGACAGTTTTAGCGCTATTGAGCAGATCATCAGTAAATTTACCGGATTGTACTTTGCGCGTGTTGTAGCCCAAATATTCGCCGTTAACCTCAATATGTTCGACTTTCTTACCAGCGACTTGTGCCTGCTCCGCTGCTATCGCAGGGGTAGCTGATACAGCCATACCTATAGTTAATGAACCTAAAACATGGGCGCCGAGTGCGACTCGGCCATTGCGGCGTTTTGCAAATTTCATTAAAAGCTTTCCTGTTGCGGACTAAACCCTGTAACAGATGTCCCCCACCTGTTAATCGCCCGCTAATATAAGGAAATCACACAAACTGATCAATAACTATTATCATTTGCATTATTAATTAACATTGGTTGCATAATTTATCGTCCAGCAATGCAGGTTTTTTCATTGCCTCTGAAATTGAGAGTAGTGGAGAAAGTGAGAGTGTCTTGATGTTTAAAAAAACTGGCGACGAGCTAACCACATAAAAATATTACGTTATTACGCGAGCCGAGTCAGTTTGTGCAATGACGACTGTAATGAAATTATCTACGGGGGATATTTTAATGTTGCTGTTGAGAAATCTCGTTAGCTGCCAGACGATAGCGAATGGAATGGTATCGCAGAATCGCACTAACCGAGATGCCACAGAGTCGGGCAATAACCGCTCTCCCCTCAGTTGTTGAATAGATAAAAGTCGAGTTACTCCATAAAAAGGCTAAAAAACTTTGCAGCATCGGCACACATGGGCCACTATGAATGGGGCTAATAGTGTCGATATTGCATCATGTTTTGTATTTATGTAGCGTAAAACAGCGCCATTTGACGTTCAACGTCTTCCTGAGTAACACTTGTAAACTATGATGCAAAGCGATCGCAACCATAAATGGCACAGTGATATTGGGCCATAGCCGTATATATCTCGGATAAATGATAAGAATATCTTTAAATTAGCCTCACATTTATAGCTGTCTCATCTAAGCTGATAGAGTGTGATCAAGATTGCTGTCGATAAGCAACTTTTCTAATAGCCTTAAGCAATGCCATTACTTCATGGTTTAGGCTCAAAAGAGGACAAACTTAGGCATGAACGTTAATTTTATTAATCCTTTCCTCCAATCTCTGCTCAATGTCATTTCGACTATGGCGAGCATGGATTTGACGCCGGGCAAACCTCAAATCAAATCAGATAACTTAGCGAAGGGGGATGTGTCTGGCCTCATTGGGCTCGTTGGCCCCCAAACAAAAGGATCACTATCGATTACCTTCGAACAAAAGCTAGTTTTGCAGATAATGCAGAATATGCTGGGCGAAAACCCGGGTAAAATTAACGAGGAAGTGACTGACCTAGTGGGTGAAATCACCAACATGGTGACTGGCGGCGCAAAAAATCTATTGGGTCAGAAAGGCTATGAGTTTGAAATGGCCACCCCTATGGTCGTGTCAGGAAAAGGCCATACCATTTCCCATAAAGCAAATGGCACTAAGATTATCATGCCTTTTACCAGCCCACATGGGACCGCTTATATCGAAATATGCTTTGAAAACTAAAAGCTTAAAATGTACCAAGCCAACATAGCTCAAATTACATTAACGCTCCTGTCGCTCTGGATCTTATGTTGCATTTGCTGATTTAAAGCCAGATAACAAAGATCAGAACGGCTGGATTACCACCACCTGAACATGTTTTGACCGTTCTTTTTACTGTCTCATTTATGTTCGAGAACTGTTCAATTCGCGCGGCTCTACCCGTAAACATATCGAGTCACCCAGCCTGCACATCAAATAAGTACTTAACTGCAATGCGCTTATCTAAGCCCTACTCGCTCAGCACATATCACACTGCAAAAATTACTAATCTATGACGGTTTTATTCACTGCAATCAGTAGATGCAAACATAGTGCTGATGATTCACCGCGAGACTTCACCCTAGAGTTGCCACAAATAAAAAACGGTGTTTAACACACCGTTTTTATGATTCTGTATCTTGATCTGAAGTCGCTCAAGCTAACGAGGTTCATTTCACCAGGCTAGTCTCATGAGACCAAGCACGCGAGATTAAGCCCATGAGAGTAAACTCACGCGATGAAGTTAACAAAGCTAAGCTAAACAAACCGCAACCCTTGGGGTGAGCTTAGTGACTAATTCATAAGCGATAGTACCGATATGTTCAGCAACTTCTTCAACGGGTAATGCCTTACCCCACAACAAAGCACTGTCGCCAACCTTATCCTGCGCATCTTGGCCTAAGTCGACAGTCAACATGTCCATAGAGACGCGGCCTACTATGGGTACGCGACGACCATTGACCCACACAGGTGTACCTTCCGGTGCATTGCGGGGATAACCATCACCATAACCAATTGCGACGACACCTAAACGGGTATCTTGCTTCGCGGTCCAGAAACAACCATAACCCACTGGCTGATTGGCTTTATGATCCCGCACCGCAATCAACTGCGATACCAGTTCCATCGCAGGTACTAGTCCGTGATTCGCACCGCAATCTCCAGTGACGGGTGACACACCATAGAGGGCGATTCCCGGACGGATCCAATCGCCTTGGCTTTGCGGCCAATACAAGGCACCGGCGGAGTTGGCTAAGGTTCTAAATCCGGGTAAGCCAGCTGTTAAGGTATTAAAAGCCGCCATCTGTACTGAGGTATAAGTGTTATCTGGCTCATCTGCACAGGCAAAATGCGTCATCAAATGAATCGGTTTTGCCACATTGGAACAGGCCATTAATCGATCGTAAACCGTTGAGAATTGCTCGGGCGTAAAGCCTAAGCGATGCATACCTGAATCCACTTTCAGCCAAACAGTCACAGGTTTAGACAGCACAGTTTGCTCTAACATCTCAAGCTGAGAGCTATGATGCACCACAGTGTCGATATCATGCCCGACGAGTAACGGGAGATCGGTGGCGCGGAAAAAACCTTCCAGCAATAACAACCGCGCTGTCACGCCGCCCGCTCGTAATTCTAAGGCTTCATCCAATCGTGCTAAACCAAAGCCATCGGCACTGACTAAACAATTAGCGACATTCAATAATCCATGACCATAGCCGTTCGCTTTAACGACGGCCATTACGCGACTCGCTGGTGCCTGTTGACGCAACGCAGCGAGATTGGTTTGCAGTGCACTACTGCTAATTTCTGCACGGGGAAAAGGGTTCAAAATTTACCTTGCTCACTCAGGAAATAAAAAGTCACGGATATAAAAAATACATCAGCACAGCACGTCTTCTGCATACGCAAATTTACAATTTTCAAACATGAATTTAGTCTTCTTCAAACTGAGGTCCGGCATAATTATCGAAGCGCGAAAACTGCCCTTGGAAGGTGAGTCGCACCCGACCAATCGGGCCGTTACGTTGCTTACCAATAATGATTTCGGCCGTACCTTTATCTTGAGAATCGTTGTTATACACTTCATCGCGATAAATAAACATGATGAGATCCGCATCCTGCTCGATAGCGCCCGATTCACGCAAATCCGAGTTTACCGGGCGTTTATCGGCCCTTTGCTCAAGTGAGCGGTTAAGCTGCGACAGGGCAATAATCGGGATTTCTAGCTCTTTGGCTAACGCCTTTAGGGAGCGTGAAATCTCAGAAATCTCTAACGTACGGTTATCTTTCAAGGCGGGCACCTGCATTAACTGCAGGTAATCTATCATGATCATCGATAAGCCACCGTACTCACGGGCGATACGACGCGCGCGGCTACGAACTTCGGTCGGCGTTAATCCCGAACCATCATCGATATACATTTTGCCCTGCTCGAGCATGATGCCCATGGTCGATGAAACCCGCGCCCAATCCTCGTCATCGAGCTGACCGGTACGGATTTTGGTTTGATCAACGCGGCCCAAGGAGGCCAACATACGCATCATAATCTGTTCTGACGGCATCTCGAGACTGAAGATAAGCACCGGCTTGTCTTCATTCATCGCGGCTTGTTCGCACAAGTTCATCGCGAAGGTGGTTTTACCCATAGAAGGACGCGCCGCAACGATAATCAAGTCACCGGACTGGAAGCCGGCGGTCATCTTATCCAGATCGTTAAAGCCGCTCGAAACCCCAGTCACACCGTTATGGGGGTTATTATAAAGCTGCTCAATCTTATCGACGGTTTTTTCCAGAATGGTTTTAATGCCTTCAGGACCTTCGTTGGAATTGGTGCGCATCTCAGCGATCTTAAAGACTTTACTCTCAGCAAGGTCGAGTAATTCGCTCGAATCGCGGCCTTCTGGGTTGTAACCTGCATCGGCAATTTCGTGCGCTACGCGGATCATGTCACGTACTACGGCACGTTCACGGACGATTTCGGCGTAGGATAAAATGTTACCCGCACTTGGGGTATTTTTCGCAATCTCACCTAAATAGGCAAAACCGCCGGCATCTTCTAATTGATTTTCAACTTCGAGCTGTTCAGAAACCGTGATCAAATCGATCGGCTGCCCCAGATCGACCAGTCTGTGCATGGCAGAGAAGATCATCTTGTGTGAGCGGGAGTAAAAGTCATCTTTTACGACGGCCTCAGCGACCCTGTCCCACGCTTCGGCATCTAACATCAAGCCGCCTAATACCGATTGTTCAGCCTCAATTGAATGCGGTGGCAGCTTGAGTCCATCAAGCTGCAAATCTCTTGGCTTACTTTTAGGCTTAAAAGCACCTTGTTGTGACATTAACGCTCCCGATTTCCAACAACTTAACAAAATATGATATAAAACCCGCGTCAAGCAAACAGGATGTTTACACTCGCCTGTTATCTCATTCCAACGGACACTCTAATAATCAATAAGGAAAGAACATGCGTATTGCATTGGTTGCGGCCTTAGTAATGACATCCGGCATAGCAACTGCCGACGAAGGACAATGGCAACCTTATCAAATGCCTTCTATTGCAGACAAACTCAGTGAACGCGGAATCGATATTCCTGCAGAAAAACTGGCCGATCTTACAAGTTATCCAATGAACGCCGTTGTAGGGCTGGGCTATTGTACCGCCAGTTTTGTCTCCCCCCAAGGGCTAGTTGTGACAAACCACCATTGTGCCTTCAAGGCGATACAATATAACACTAAGAAAGAACATAACTATCTCGAACAAGGCTTTTTAGCTACATCAATGGACAAGGAACCCTCTGCCGGTCCTAACGAACGTTTATACATCACAGAGGCAGTAACCGATGTCACCGCCCAAATCAATCAAGGCCTAAGCCAAGACCCGCTGAGCCGTTACGAAGACATTCAAAATCACAGCAAAGAATTGATCAAAAGCTGTGAAGCCGATGCGAATTATCGCTGTAATGTCCGCAGTTTCCATAACGGCCTAGAATATTACTTAATCAAGCAATTGATGATCCGCGATGTACGCTTAGTGTATGCCCCACCAGAAAGTGTCGGTGCCTTTGGCGGCGACATCGATAACTATGAATATCCACGTCATTCGGGTGATTTTGCCTTCTTGCGGGCTTATGTCGGAAAAGATGGCCAACCCGCTGCCTATAGCGACGATAACATCCCTTACAAGCCAAAGAGTTACCTTAAAATAAACGCCGATGGCGTGAAAGCCGGTGACGGCGTGTTCGTCGCAGGCTATCCGGGCTCAACCAGTCGCTATAATCTTACTAGTGAACTTAAGTTTGCCAGTGACTGGCTGTATCCCACCCAAGCTAAACGCTATCAATTACAGATTGATACTATCGAAGCTATGGGACAAAAAGATGCAGACATCGCCATTAAATACGCTGGTAATATGGCTTCAATGGCCAACCGAATGAAAAAACTCAACGGCCTGTTAGCGGGTTTTAAAGCCACGGATATCGTGGGTATTAAACAAAGCCGTGAGGATAACTTTTTAGCTTGGCTTAAACAAAATCCTAAGCTAAATCAAAACCTCATCGCTGAGTTAGAAGTGCTACTTGCCGAGCAACAACAGGCGTTCCAAAGTAATTACTACTTTACTAATGCCCAATCGAGCACCCTGTTAACCGCAGCAAACAGCTTGTATCGTCTTGCGAAAGAAAAACAAAAGCCCGATGCCGAACGTGAACAAGGCTATCAAGAGCGTGATTTAGCGATGCTGAGCTCGCGCCTTAAACGTATCGATTCGAGTTTCGATGTCAAAGTCGATAAGACATTGTGGTTACAGGATTTAAATGCTTACCTAGGTCAATCGAATCGCGTGGCAGCGCTCGATAAAATGTTAAGTGTAAACAGTAAAGACGTAGATCTGGCGGCTAAGCTCGATGGTTTGTATTCACTCACTACGCTCACAGACCAAGCCCAACGTCTGGCGTGGATGAATGCCGATGTTAACGCCTTCGAAACCAGTGCCGATCCCTTTATTCGTTTAGCCGTAGCACTTTACGACACTAATATGGCGCAGGAAAAAACGGAAAAAATCTTAGACGGTAAGTTATCCACTGCTCGCCCAGACTATATGGCCGCAGTGATCGAATACTATAAAGCCAACAACTGGCCAGTCTACCCTGACGCCAACGGTACGCTGCGTATCAGCTACGGTATGGTCGATGGTTATCAATCCCGTGATGCACTCTACAAACAGCCGTTTACTCGTCTAGATGGCATAGTCGCGAAACACACAGGCGTAGAGCCCTACAATGCACCGAAAAAACTCCTCGATGCGATTGCCGAGCAACGTTTTGGCAATCATTTAGTGAAATCGGTGTATCAAGATCCCCGCGGCTGGATTTGCAGACTCTTCTCTTGCTTAGACAAACCCGAAGAATTTAACTCAGTACCGGTTAACTTCTTATCGAGCGTGGACACCACAGGCGGCAACTCGGGCTCACCAGTCTTCAACGGTAAAGGTGAGTTAGTGGGTCTTAACTTCGACTCCACCTATGAGGCCATTACTAAAGATTGGTTCTTCAACCCAACCATCACCCGCGCAGTACACGTGGATATCCGCTATATCCTGTGGATGATGGACGAAGTCGACCATGCCGATAATCTGATTAAAGAACTGGATTTAGTGAGAAATTAATACCTTGAGCTAAATCCGTTGTTCTAAACAAAAAGCCGCTCACTGTTCTGCAGTAAGCGGCTTTTATTTGGGCTCGTATTTTAGCAGCGAATACACTTTGGGATGATAAGATTGAATGAGTAGGCGCGTATCACCTAGCAATTATACCAATCGTATTAAATCCATCGCAGAGCCGATATCCAAACCTAAATACACTCAAATCCTAAATTTCAGCCATAAAAAAACACCGCCTAGGCGGTGTCTTTTTATATTTAAAGCGAGTCGTAATTAAGCTTCTGCAACCACAGATACTTTAACAACAGCTTTAACTTCAGTGTGTAACTGAACTTCAACTTCGAAGTCGCCAGTAGTACGCAGAGCGCCTAATGGTAAACGAACTTCTGATTTAGCCAACTCAACACCAGCAGCAGTCACTGCATCAGCGATGTCACGGTTGCCAACTGAACCAAACAGTTTGCCTTCATCACCAGCTTTAGAAGCGATTACAACAGCTTCCAGTGCAGTGATTTTCTCAGCACGTAGGTTAGCAGCAGCTAATTCAGCAGCTAATTTAGCTTCTAATTCAGCGCGACGAGCTTCAAATACTTTAACGTTGCTTTCGTTAGCAACAACAGCTTTACCTTGTGGCAAAAGGAAGTTACGTGCGTAACCAGCCTTAACTGATACTTGGTCACCCAAGTTGCCTAGGTTAGCGATTTTATCAAGCAGAATAACGTTCATTATCAAATCCTCTATATTCGATTAGGAATACTGCAATTACTGATGTAAATCAGTATATGGCAGTAGAGAAAGATAACGAGCACGCTTGATAGCGCGAGCTAGTTGGCGCTGATATTTAGCACTAGTACCAGTGATACGGCTAGGAACAATCTTGCCGCTTTCAGTGATGTAGTTCTTTAAAGTAACGATATCTTTGTAATCAATTTCTGCAACACCTTCAGCGGTGAAACGGCAGAACTTGCGACGACGGAAATAACGTGCCATGTTGACAGTCTCCTAAGTTTTCAATTCGACATTTTCGGCATGGATAACTAAGCGGTTTTGACCATTGCGCCCCTGTTGAAGCGTCATAAAGCCTTGCACTTGTACTTCCACACCTGCTTTCAGATCTTCTGCGACGCTTTCAAAGCGTGGGCCACTCAATATCACTTGAATTTGTACGTAGACGTTGCGGAGCATATCTGCTTCATAACGCTGCGATTTGTGTTCCAACATTATCACACTGTGTGCAATACCTGCTGGGCTTTTAAAGCGTCTTGAACGAGTTATCGTTCCTGACAACACCAAGTTATTGGTGGTCACAGATTACCTTACTCAGCGATTTCTTCAGCGTGAGCTTCATCGTATGAGCGTTCGCCAGCTGGGCCACGACGTGAATCGCGCTCATCTCTAGCTTTAGCCATTGGAGATGCTTCAGTAACGGCAACTTTAGTACGCATTACCATGTTACGCAGAACTGCGTCGTTGAAACGGAAAGCTGTTTCTAGCTCTTCAATCGTCTCTGCTTTAGCTTCAACGTTCATCAGAACGTAGTGAGCTTTATGCAGATCAAGGATTGGGTAAGCCAGTTGACGACGGCCCCAATCTTCTAAACGGTGGATTGTGCCGTTAGCTTCGGTGATAACACCTGTGTAACGCTCAATCATACCTGGTACTTGTTCACTTTGATCTGGGTGAACCATAAATACGATTTCGTAATGACGCATTTATTGCTCCTTACGGTTATGTAGCCTCGGTATTGGCTCAGTCAAACCAAATGGAGGCAAGGAACGAAAAATAGTGACTGATTTGAGCGCGAGATAGTACAGAAAGCAAGCCAGAAACTCAAGCAATAACTTTGCCTCGCCAATCAATACAGGTATGATGGCGCTTCATCTATATTCGGACGTCTGACATCAGCTAACCAAGAATAAAACATAATGCTAAAAGTTATTGCGCCAATCTTTTTATTTTCCCTTTCATTTCCTGCGCTTGCGCTTGTTCCACCTGATTATCAGGAACCGCCCAGCGATTTTACCGCAGAAATCGAAGCGGGTTTGCAACTGAATACAGGCAATACCGAATCCAGCAGTTTTAACGGTCGAACCCAACTGATTTACGACACTAAGCAAACCAAGCAAGAAGCCACGCTCAAAGCCTACTTTGCCTCAGAAAAAAGCAAGACGACTTCCGAAAAATACGAACTCCAACTCCAGTCGAACTATAAACTCACTAAGGGTTATATCTTCGGACGCGGTGATTTTACCTGGGATCAATTCGGTAGTTACACGCAAATATCAACTATTTCGAGTGGTTACGGTTTTAATGCCATCAGTAGCTACAAGACCAAACTCAGTCTCGAAGTCGGCCCCGGTTATCGATATAACTTACCGGCCGAATCTGTCGATATTCCCAATCCTGATGCTGAGAAAGATGTCATTCTGCGTACCGCGGCAAAGTTTTCTCAAAAACTGCAGGAATACAGCAGTCTCAATGCCGATTTAACTGCGGAAATGGGCGAGAACAACAATACCCTCACCTTAGACATGAACTACAAGAATCTGGTGTTCCAAGATTGGGCTTTTAAAATCGGCATGAACATCAAATATACTGAAGTGGTACCTGAAGGTAGCCAGCAGACAGATACCATCACCACCTTCAACTTACTTTATACCTTTAGATAACCGCTTTTAGATAGTCCGAAGCAATACAAGAACACGACGCCAATGTCATCTTCGGCTGGCGTCAATGTTAAAGTTCCTCCGCCCCCTCTCAAGTCACTTCGACATAATCTAAGGATTTTTCGAGCAGAAATGCGCAATTAATCAAGATTTACCAACAATTTGCAACACAACATAAACACCAACCCCTGATATACTCACGGTTTATTATCAATCTTGTTTGTGTTTTCGGAGTTGTATATGACTAATCCGCTGCGCACTTTTGCCTCTTTATATAGCACCACCTTGTTAATGGTACTGGCCGGCGGTTTGCTCACTACTTACCTTGGGCTCAGGCTCTCGGTGATGAATGTGCCACAGATATGGATAGGTGGCATGATGTCGGCCTATTATGTTGGCCTTGTGGCGGGCTCTAAGATTGGTCATAGACTTATCGCCCAAGTGGGTCATATCCGCGCCTTCGTAGCCAGTGCAGGCATAGTCGCCGCATCTGCATTGGGTCATGCACTCGTGGATGAGCTAGCAGTTTGGCTGCTCCTCAGGCTCGTTGTCGGCATGGGAATGATGTGCCAATACATGGTGCTCGAAAGTTGGCTTAACGAACAAGCCGAAAGTAACCAAAGGGGCACAGTGTTCGCGAGTTATATGATCGTATCTTACTTCGGTTTGATTTTGGGCCAAGGCGCAATCAGCATCTTCCCCGAATTAGGCCTTGAGCCATTACTGCTGATCGCGATTTGTTTCTCACTCTGTATCGTACCGATTTCACTCACTCGTCGTCTTCACCCTGCGCCTTTGGTCCCAGCTCCACTCAAAATTGCCCATTACTGGAAAAAAGCGCCGCAGGCACTCACAACCATCGCGATTGGTAGCATGATAGTGGGTTCGTTTTATGGTCTCGCGCCCGCCTATGCTAGTAACTTAGGTTTGCCGCCTGAAAAAGTCGCCACTTATATGACTGCAACGATTTTAGCGGGGTTACTGGCACAATGGCCTATGGGGAAACTGTCCGACATTATGTCCCGCAGTCGCCTTATCCGTATCAACTGTATATTGCTCGGTATCTTAGCCTTAGCTATCGCCTTAACCCCCTATCATCCGGTGATTTCACTGGTGATGACTTTCCTATTTGGTATTTTAGGCTTCACCTTCTATCCGCTTGCCACAGCGCTTGCCAACTCTCGAGTAGAGCAAAATGAGCGAGTCGGCTTATCAGCAACAATATTATTAACCTTCGGCTTAGGCGCCAGTATCGGTCCACTGATCGCCTCTACGTTGATGCAATGGCTTGGCAACAGCATGTTATATGGCTTTATGTCTGCCTGTACCTTGATCCTGTTTGTGCGTTTACGTTACGTGCATTCACAGCAAAAAGTCGAAACCAATGTCACCCAAGATTACATAATGGCGACGGGCGACTTAGTCTCTTCACCACTGGCGGCGGCGCTTGACCCAAGGGTTGATGTTGAATCGATTCAAGAGCATATGACGCCCAGTGCTAACCTAGATGAATCTGAGCATGATTTAGGGGCTGATGGCGTCGATGACGATATTATCGACGCAAATGACAGTGATGAGGAACAACTCACCTTCAGTTTCGATATCGAACAAGCAGAGCCAGAAGCCGTTCAAACGGATGAAGCTGATAGCCATCAGGTTAACCTAGACAAAGCACTGACATAAAAAGGCCAACAAAAAAGACCGATTAACTGTTTAAAGTTAATCGGTCTTTTATTACTGCTAATGCTAACTACAACAAATAGTACTACAACAAGTCGTTACTGCAAGCCTGATACCGCATGTGCGAAATCAGGCAAGCCTGAGCATATTAGCTACGACGCTGACGCACAGCTTCAAATAAGCAAATACCGGTCGCAACCGATACGTTCAAGCTAGACACACTTCCGGCCATAGGGATAGAGATCAGTGAATCGCAAGACTCACGGCTTAAACGGCGTAAACCTTTATCTTCCGCACCCATGGCAATCGCCAGTGGCCCTTTAAGATCGGCTTGATAAAGCTCGCAATCTGCCTCGCCCGCCGTACCCACAATCCATACACCTTTATCCTGCAGGTGACGCATAGTGCGCGCAAGATTAGTCACTTGGAATAAAGGCACAGTTTCCGCCGCGCCACATGCCACTTTACTCACAGTCGCAGTTAAGCCGACTGAGTTGTCTTTAGGCACGATAATACCTTGCACGCCTGCCGCATCGGCATTACGTAGGCAAGCGCCTAAGTTATGGGGATCCGTCACGCCATCCAAAATCAGCAGAAATGGTTGCTCAGTGTTGGCAAGCAGCACATCTAGATCTTGCTCATTCAACACTTTCGCCGCTTTAACGCGCGCGACTATGCCTTGATGTTGGCTGCTTTCCGCTTTGTCATCCAAGGCTTTACGAGAAGCGACTTGAATCGTAGTGCCAAAGGCTTTGGCCTGATTGGCCAGCACAGTTAAGCGCTCATCGTCACGGCCTTGTAAGAGCCATAACTCGATAATGCGCTCAGGGCTGTGTTTTAACAGGGCTTCAACTGCGTGGATCCCAAAAATAATATCTTGTTTTTTCATTTATTTCTTTCTCGTGCTCCGCTTAGCGGCTTTTGGCTTTTTAGCCGGATCTTTTACTGCTGTCTTTTTCGCTTTAGTGCCCGCTTTAGCCTTAGGTTTGGCTTTGCCAGCTTCAGCCTTAGTGCTAGGAGTTGCGGTTTTACCCGCTTTGCCTTGCTTAGCACCTTCGCGATTAACACGCTCACGGGCAGTCATCGGCTTATCACGGCTGGCAGATGCTTTACGCTTGCCACCTTTGCCGTCATCGCCCAGCATGACTAAATCAATCTGTCTGTCATCTAAGTTAACTGCAGCGACCTTAACCGTCACAGGATCGCCCACTTGATAGACTTGGCCTGTATGCTCACCGATAAGGCGTTGACGCATAGGGTCGAATTGGTAGTAATCGCTACCTAGGCTTGAGATATGCACTAAGCCATCGATAAACAGCTCATTTAAGCGCACGAACAAACCAAAGCTCGTCACTGAGGCAATCACAGCTTCGAAGGTATCGCCGACGTGATCTTGCATAAACTCGCACTTGAGCCAATCGCTAACATCACGAGTCGCTTCATCGGCACGCCGTTCTGTAGTCGAACACTCTTCGCCCAATTGGTCGAGTTCATCGAGTTGATAGTGGTAGCCACCATCCTGCGTCCACTTTTCTGTGGCTTCGCCTCTTTCCTTCGCCAGTAAATAACGGATAACTCTATGTAAGACTAAATCCGGATAACGGCGAATCGGCGAGGTAAAATGCGCATACTCTTCTAAGGCTAGACCGAAGTGACCTTCATTATCTGGAGTGTAAATGGCCTGACGCATAGAGCGCAGCAACATCACTTGGATAAGTTCAGCATCGGGACGGTCGGCAATTTGCAGCATCACGTTCTGGTAATCAGACGGCGTTGGCTCAAGTCCGCCAGGCATAGTCAAACCACGCTCAGCAAGGAACTCTTTAAAGTTCGCCAACTTTTGCTCAGATGGCGCTTCATGCACTCGGTACAGCACGTCGCCTTTGTGTTTCTTCACAAATTTAGCTGCAGAAACGTTGGCTAAAATCATGCATTCTTCAATGATTTTATGTGCTTGATTACGGCCACGCGGCACGATTTTATCAATCTTGCGCTGCTCATTGAAAATGAACTGCGTTTCCATGGTTTCAAACGCAATCGCACCACGCTCAGCTCTTTGCTCATCTAGCGCTAAATACAATGACTGTAAACACTGCAGATGCGGGAACAAGGCTTCATGCTCAGGCGCAATCGGGCCGCCTTCTAACATCTCCGCCACTTGGGTATAAGTGAAACGGGCATGGGAATACATCACAGCCGGATAAAACTTATAACCCGACAACTTGCCTTTGGCAGACACAGTCATCTCGGCGACCATACATAAACGGTCGACGTGAGGATTAAGTGAACATAGGCCATTGGAGATTTTCTCCGGCAGCATAGGGATCACTTGTGATGGGAAATACACTGAGTTACCACGGGCACGCGCTTCGGTATCTAAGGCCGAATCGGTGCGAACATAATAACTAACGTCAGCAATCGCAACCCATAAACGCCAGCCGCCACCGGCTTTTTTCTCCGCATACACGGCATCGTCAAAATCGCGGGCGTCTTCGCCGTCGATAGTCACTAATGGCAGATGACGTAAATCTACACGGCCGACTTTATCGGCGTCGGTCACTTCATCGGGAATTCGGCGCAGTTTCTTCTCGATCACTGGTGACCAAGTATGGGGTAAGTCATAGTTACGCAGGGCGATTTCGATTTCCATCCCCGGCGCCATTTGCTTACCAAGCACTTCAGTCACTTTACCCGCAGCCTTAACAAAACGACCTGGGCGACGCGTTAATTCAACCACAACCACATCGCCTTGACGGGCGCCGTTGCGGTCTTCATTCGCGACTAAGATTTCTTGGGTTATACGCTT
This sequence comes from Shewanella sp. DAU305, assembly GCF_026802235.1. Lineage (NCBI taxonomy): Bacteria > Pseudomonadati > Pseudomonadota > Gammaproteobacteria > Alteromonadales > Shewanellaceae > Shewanella > Shewanella sp. DAU305. The sequence continues at coordinate 1,272,485 of NZ_CP113808.1, read as the reverse complement.
ATCATCGGCAATGACAAATGCCATACCGCTATCAACATGATAACGGCCAACAATCGCGGCACTGCGCGGCTGGATCAAACGCACCAAACGCGCTTCGCGGCGACCACGACGATCTGTGCCCGCTTTTTGCGCGAGCACTTTATCACCGTGGAAATACATCAGCATATCGCGGTTCGAAATAAATAAGTCATCACCGCCTTCATCGGGTTTGAAAAAGCCGAAGCCTTCTCTGTGTCCGAGTACAGTGCCGGGGATAAGATCCATTTTCTCGGGCAAGCCATAGCTCTGCCCACGGGTGAACACGAGTTCGCCATCGCGTTCCATCGCACGAAGGCGACGGCGCAGGGCCTCAAGTTGTTCTTCCTCTTGGATGTTTAACGCCGCGGCAATACTGTCACGAGTGATAGGTGATTTCTGAGAACGTAAGTAATCGATAATATACTCACGGCTTGGGATAGGGTTTTCGTACTTATCCTGTTCACGCTCAAAATGAGGGTCTTTGATCATTCAATATCCAAATAATGTGTCTCTAGATTAAGAGACCACTTAACGGGTTCGCAACTGTTCTTGCTGGGCCCGCGCCACTGCACTGGGGGGCATTTTAGCTGCTAACACCTGCAGTAAAGACAAGGCTTTTTTCTTCGTCGCCTCGTCCGCAAATACATCGTTATATAACCAGTGATAGGCCATCTCGTAATCCCTAGGACTACCATAACCTTCACCGAATAAACGCACTAACATCATACGAGCGGGTAAATCACCACTTGCAGCCGCAGGCAGTAAATAATGCACTGCTCTGTCTTTATTGCGGATGACAAATTTCCCACTCTGATAATACTCGGCAAGCTTTAACATCGCTTCTGAGCTACCTTGTTCGGCCGAGTCACGTAACAAAGCAATGCCCTTCACAGGGTTTGCCTTTACACAGGTTCCATAATTGAGCATTTCGCCCCACAGGAATTGATATAAAGGCTGTTTTAAGACCTGGGCTCGCGCCTCAATGTCTTGGACTAACTGGCAATCATCACGCTTCACTTTTGCTAAATATTGATCGCTACGGATCAAATCAAGCAATTGATCTTGGCTATAAATATCCACCGCCTGCGTTTCAGCAAAGCACATTGAAGATACTAAGGGCAGTAGCGCAACTAGTGCTGTACGTAGCATAACGACTCTCAATGACAATAGGGTGAATACTTGCATCGGCAGTATAACCTATTTCTTGAGCTTGAGCTGAATTTCTAACCGCAGAATTAAACAGAGAAAGGCATAAAGAAGCAGAGAAAAAGGCCGTGAAACACGGCCTTAAAAGGTCTTAATTGAACGGATTAACCAAAATCATGGTTTCGTTACGGTCAGGACCAGTAGAGATAATGTCGATTGGTGTTTCTAATAGCTCTTCAAGACGCTTGATATAATTGATCGCTGCCGGTGGCAGTTGCTCAATGGATGTCGCGCCAAAAGTCGACTCGCTCCAACCTGGCATAGTTTCATAAACAGGCGTAACCAGTTCATAACCTTCAGCCGCAAGCGGGGTCACTTTAGAGATAGTGCCATCAGGATTCTGATAACCCACACAAATCTTCACTTCTTTCAGACCATCAAGTACATCTAACTTAGTCAAGCAGAAGCCACTCACACTGTTGATTTGAACTGCGCGGCGCATTGCCACAGCATCCAACCAACCTGGACGACGCTTACGACCCGTTGTCGCACCAAACTCATGACCTTTAGTACCTAAATGATCACCAACTTCACACAATAGTTCAGTTGGGAATGGACCTGCACCCACGCGAGTGGTGTAAGCCTTCATGATACCTAAGACATAGTCTAAGTGACGTGGACCAAAACCTGAACCCGTCGCAACACCACCGGCAGTGGTATTTGAAGAGGTTACAAAAGGATAAGTTCCGTGGTCGATGTCGAGTAATGTACCTTGAGCGCCTTCGAACAGGATTGGCTCACCGGCTTTACGCGCAGTATCCAACAGTTCAGTCACGTCAACACACATGCTCTTCAGATAATCGGCCATAGCCAAAGCATCTGCTAGTGTTTGCTCGTAATCAACAGCTTCGACTTGATAGTACTCTGTCAGCATAAAGTTATGGTATTTCATAACTTCTTTCAGCTTTTCAGCAAACAGTTCAGCATTGAACAAGTCACCTACTCGCAGACCGCGACGGGAGATCTTGTCTTCATACGCAGGTCCGATACCGCGGCCAGTTGTACCAATAGCTTTATTGCCACGTGCTTTTTCACGGGCGATATCTAAGGCGCAATGGAATGGTAGGATCAGCGGACACGCTTCAGAGATCAACAGACGTTCCTCAACAGGAACACCACGATCTTTCAGCATGTTGATCTCTTTCATCAGGGCGTCAGGTGCAAGCACCACACCGTTGCCAATAATGCATTTCACATTATCGCGCAGGATACCCGATGGGATCAGATGAAGAACGGTTTTATCACCATCGATAACCAAGGTATGACCAGCATTGTGGCCGCCTTGATAGCGAACTACATATTTTGCCTGTTCTGTTAGAAGGTCGACAATCTTACCTTTTCCTTCGTCACCCCATTGGGTGCCGAGAACAACTACGTTTTTGCCCATTATTTGCTGCAAGGTTGCGGTTAAAAAAGAATTTTAACAGATCTTAGTAAGCAAGGGCAAGCAGGCTGTTTTTTACGCAAAAATCACCAAGATCACCACGCCTGCCGTGACTAACGCGCCACCAAGTCGCTGGATAACCTGCTGATTTTGATGGGAGAGCTCATTTAAATAACGACGCCACTTGTTCGGAAAGAGTAAGGGTCCGACTCCCTCTAAAAGTAATACAAGTGCTACTGCCAGCATAAAAACTTGAAAAGTCATGCGCACCTCAAACTCAGTCGTTCAATACACATTGATTGTATATCAGCCCACTCCAACAACAGAGTCTCTTCTTTAAATGAATTCGCCAGTACCATAAATTTTAGCCAATAAAAAACCCAGCATAGGCTGGGTTTTTTGATATTCCAAAAACGAATTAACGCTTAGAGAATTGTGGCTTACGACGTGCTTTACGTAGACCCACTTTCTTACGCTCAACTTTACGAGCGTCACGGGTAACGAAACCAGCAGAACGTAGTGATGGACGCAGTGCTTCATCTAATTGCATCAGAGCACGGGTAATACCGTGACGGATTGCGCCTGCTTGGCCAGTGATACCACCGCCTTTAACAGTTACATAGATGTCCAGCTTGTCAGTCATTTCAACTAACTCTAAAGGTTGACGAACAACCATACGAGCAGTTTCACGACCAAAATACTGATCCAAAGGACGTTGATTTACAACGATGTTGCCACTACCTGCTTTAGCGAAAACGCGAGCTGTAGAGGTTTTGCGACGGCCAGTGCCGTAGTACTGAGTTGCAGCCATTTGCTTAATCCCGTTTAGATATCAAGAACTTGAGGTTGTTGTGCAGTGTGGTTATGTTCTGCGCCAGCGTAAACTTTCAGTTTACGGAACATGGCACGGCCCAGAGGACCTTTTGGTAACATACCCTTAACTGCTTTCTCGATGATCATTTCTGGCTTTTGCGCTTGCAGCTTTTCAAAGCTGATTTGCTTAATGCCACCAGGGAAGCCTGAATGCGAGTAGTACGTTTTGCCTTTCGCTTTGTTACCAGTAACAGTCACTTTTTCAGCATTAACAACGATGATGTAATCACCGGTATCAACATGTGGAGTGTATTCTGGCTTATGCTTACCGCGTAAACGGATAGCGATTTCAGTAGCGATACGACCTAAAGTTTTGCCGTCTGCATCAACGACGAACCAGTCACGAGTTACGGTTTCTGGTGTAGCAGTAAAAGTCTTCATTATTACAAAAACCCAAAGTTAATTTTCTGTCTCACATGCTGCCTGCATTTGCAAACAACACAAAATTGCCTTTTAGTACCCCTTCGAGCACTGACTTCGGCTTACAACTTCCGCCCAATTGGCGGAGTAACGTGGGCAGGTGGCGGAGTATAGACAAAGCTGAGTTAAAAATCACCTGATATTTTGATAAAAATTATAAAATATCGACCAATCTGGCTTGTCATCCTAAGGATTAACAAGCCACTGGCGATTTAACACGGGAGTTAAAGCAAAACTCTTGCGCCGCAGGGTTAAGGCAGGTGCTCTGTTTTCAAATAATCGTGGGATTGCATCTCAATAAGACGCGAGCGACAACGTCTAAATTCGAAGTTAAGCAAGCCATCGGCGTAGATGTCTTCGAGTGGCACTTGGGCCGATACGATAAGCTTTACATTGCGCTCGTAAAACTCATCAACCATAGCTAAAAATCGTCTGGCGATATCATCACCGGTCAAAAATGCGCCCATTTGCTCAATGCCGCTGACCAGCACAGTATGGTAAATCCGCGCCAATTCCATGTAGTCACGCTGACTTCGCGGACCATCACAGAGCGCTCTAAAATCGGCCAACAATACGCCCTGCGCCTGCTGACGAATACTGATACTACGACCTTCGATTTCGATGTCGGCGGTAAGCACCTCAGACTCAGGCGCTAACTGGCTAAAATAACGCATAAGATTGGCATCGGCTTGTGCATCTAACGGATGATGATAAATCTCCGCTTGCTCAAGGGTGCGCAGTCGATAATCGATACCAGAATCCACATTGAGTACTTCACAATGTTGATTAATTAAGGCTATCGCGGGTAAGAAACGTGCCCGCTGTAAGCCATTTTTATATAAGTCATCGGGGATGATGTTAGACGTAGCGACCAGCACAACGCCTTCTTTAAATAGCGCTTGAAACAGCGTACCTAACAACATGGCATCGGTAATATCGGAGACAAAGAATTCATCAAAACAGATAACGCGATATTTCGCGGCCATCTTTTTCGCAATCACCAGCAAGGGATCGCGCACGCCTTTCAGCTCATCTAAATCTAAATGTAGCTGATGCATGAAACGATGGAAGTGAGCCCGCAGCTTTTGATCGCCAGGCAAGGCATCAAAAAAAGTATCCATCAGATAGGTTTTACCGCGCCCCACACCGCCCCAAAGATACAGGCCTTTAGGTGAAGCAGGCGCCGATTTTAAGCCTAATGCACTAAACAATTTCCCTACGATAGAACTCGGCTCTTCCGCCGCCGTTAAGTCTTCATAGACACGTTGTAATGCTTTGACCGCAATTTCTTGGGCCGGATCATGGGAAAAACCGTCACGGGTAAGATCTTTTTGATAATGCTGCCAAGGGCTTAACTGAGGCACTTTTTAATTCTCTTATGTCCTTTATTAAAACTGCGATGATATTAGCACGGCCAATGTGGCGCAGGATATATTAATGCTGAATACGACTTTTGCCTCAACGCTAAACAGCATACAAACGGCGAATAAACCTCTATGCTGTAGGTCATTTTAATCGGCAAAATTTGCTGATATCAGGGCTTGAAAAATGAGTATCTTGCCCACAGTTTTCCACTCAGCAACGAGTATGAAACAGCCGATAAAATAGGCTCAAAAAAATTAACATTTGTTAATATGATGAACTTTTTCAATTAGGTGCGTGTCCGAATGGTTACCTAGGCAAATAGCCGGTACCGATACAGATTTGATCTGGCACTCGCACAATAGCTGATGCATTACATCCAGATCGTTCAACCCTTATTTGGAGTTATGAATAGATGAAAACAAAATTATCTGTACTTTCAGCCGCAATGTTAGCCGCGACCCTGACTATGATGCCTGTCGTCTCACAGGCCGCCATTCCACAGACGGTTGAGGGACAATCCATTCCAAGTCTTGCGCCCATGCTTGAGCGTACGACACCTGCTGTTGTGTCCGTAGCCGTTACGGGGACTCATGTTTCAAAACAAAGAGTGCCTGATGTTTTCCGTTACTTCTTTGGCCCCAATGCGCCACAGGAGCAAGTGCAGGAACGTCCTTTTAGAGGCTTAGGCTCAGGCGTTATTATTGATGCCGAAAAGGGCTATATCGTTACCAATAACCACGTGATTGATGGTGCTGATGATATTCAAGTTGGTCTACATGACGGTCGTGAAGTAAAGGCCAAACTCATTGGTACTGACTCAGAATCGGATATTGCATTGCTGCAAATTGAGGCAAAAAATCTTGTCGCAATCAAGTCATCAAACTCTGACGACTTACGTGTTGGTGACTTTGCCGTTGCCATTGGTAACCCCTTCGGTTTAGGGCAAACCGTGACTTCAGGTATTGTCAGTGCTTTAGGCCGTAGCGGTTTAGGCATAGAAATGCTGGAAAACTTTATTCAAACCGATGCCGCGATTAACAGTGGTAACTCGGGTGGTGCACTCGTTAACTTAAACGGGGAATTGATTGGGATTAACACCGCAATCGTAGCGCCGGGCGGTGGTAACGTTGGTATCGGCTTTGCGATCCCAGCCAATATGGTGAAAAACTTGGTCGCGCAAATTGCCGAACACGGTGAAGTACGCCGCGGAGTACTGGGTATTTCGGGACGCGATCTTGATAGCCAACTCGCCCAAGGCTTTGGTTTAGACACCCAACACGGCGGCTTCGTGAATGAAGTAGCCAAAGACAGTGCCGCCGAAAAAGCCGGTATTAAAGCGGGTGATATCATTATCAGCGTCGATGGCCGTGGTATTAAGTCCTTCCAAGAACTGCGAGCCAAAGTCGCCACTATGGGGGCGGGTGCTAAGGTTGAGTTAGGACTCATCCGTGACGGTGATAAGAAAACCGTTAAGGTGACCTTAGGTGAAGCAAGCCAAACCAGTGAATCTGCGGCTGGCGCCGTGCATCCTATGTTGCAAGGTGCATCCTTAGAAAACACATCTAAGGGCATTGAAATTACCGATGTCGCCCAAGGTTCACCAGCGGCAATGAGTGGCTTACAAAAAGGAGATGTGATTGTCGGTATTAACCGTACTGCAATTAAAGATCTTAAGGCACTTAAAGCACAGCTAAAAGATCAAGAAGGTGCGGTGGCACTGAAGATCATGCGTGATAAGAGCATGTTGTATTTAGTCCTACGTTAATCGACTAAATAGGTCATTTTTTCTGCCACACATAAGCATAGGGAGCTTAGGTTCCCTATGCTTACATAGATTAAACATGTTAATCTAACTCACCTTTTTCAAGATCCATCCTGCCATGACGATAAAAGACACACTATTATATCTCGGTAAAGCCACCCTTTTCGGTCTTATCATGGCGGCCATGTTTTTATTGGTAACCCGTTATTTCGATAACCAATCCCTCGGTAATAGCCTGCTACAAACCCGAGCCAACAACACAGTCGAGCTCTCCTTTGCCAAGGCGGTCCGCCGCGCAGCCCCTGCGGTTGTTAACATTTATAGCCTCAGCATAGATCAGAACCGCCCACTTAACTCGGGTTCGCTACAGGGCCTAGGTTCTGGGGTGATAATGAGCAAAGAAGGCTATATTCTTACGAATTATCATGTCATTAAAAAGGCCGACGAAATTGTTGTCGCCCTGCAAGATGGACGCAAATTTACCTCTGAAGTGGTTGGCTTCGATCCAGAAACCGATTTATCGGTACTCAAGATTGAAGGCGATAACTTACCGATTGTCCCCGTTAACCTCGACAGTCCACCTCAAGTCGGTGATGTCGTGCTCGCCATTGGTAATCCCTACAATTTAGGCCAAACCATTACCCAAGGCATCATCAGTGCCACAGGTCGTAACGGTTTAAGTTCTGGTTACTTAGACTTTTTGCAAACCGATGCGGCGATTAATGCCGGTAACTCTGGCGGCGCCCTCATTGACACTAACGGCAGCCTTATCGGTATTAATACCGCAGCATTCCAAGTGGGTGAAGAAGGCGGCGGCCATGGGATTAACTTCGCTATCCCGATTAAATTGGCCCACAGCATTATGGGTAAGTTGATTAAGAATGGCCGCGTGATCCGTGGTGCCTTAGGGATTTCTGGCGAGCCAATTAACCCTGTGGTGGCGCAGATCCTTAATCTACCCGACCTAAAAGGTGTGCTTGTTACAGGTGTCGATCCTAATGGCCCAGCGGCGCGTGCCCTCTTAATGCCAAGGGATGTAATTATTAAATACGATGGTGAAGATGTGCCAGGCGTTGAAATGCTGATGGACCGCATCGCGGAAACCACACCGGGTAAGAAAGTAATGATGACTGTGATACGCCAAGGGAAACAACAGGAGTTACCTGTGATTATCGATGAGAAGGTTGTGGTCGATAACTAGAACGACGCCCCTCATTGCGTAGCACACTAAAACGCAGACAACAAAAAACCAGCTTTTAAGCTGGTTTTTTTTATTGGGTCGAGATTTTAATCTCTCAGGCCTAACTCAATAACTCGTTACTGAGTACGCACAACCTGCGCGCCTAAACCTTGGAATTTATTCTCAATATGTTCATAACCACGGTCTAAGTGATAGATACGATCGACGATCGTCTTGCCATCGGCCACTAAACCCGCAATCACTAGACTCGCTGACGCACGTAAATCCGTCGCCATCACCTGTGCACCACTTAAGGATTCAATCCCTTGGATAATGCAGGTATTACCTTCAAGCTCCATGGTTGCGCCCATACGAATAAGCTCTGGCACGTGCATAAAGCGGTTTTCGAAGATGGTCTCGGTAATGGTTGCCGTACCTTGCGCTAAAGCGTTGAGCACACAAAACTGCGCCTGCATATCCGTTGGAAAACCGGGATAAGGTGCCGTCTTGATATTGACCGCCTTTGGACGCTTACCTTGCATATCGAGCTCAATCCAATCTTCGCCCGTCGTAATCTTAGCGCCCGCATCTTCAAGCTTAGCGATAACTGACTCAAGTGATGCAGGATCGGCTTTTAGGCAACGAATACGCCCACGAGTTACCGCAGCAGCGACCAGGAAGGAACCGGTCTCGATACGATCTGGCATCACGCGGTAATTACAGCCCTGTAAACGCTCAACCCCTTGAATACGCAAGGTTGCACTGCCTACGCCGGTGATTTTTGCACCCATAGCAATCAAGCAATTGGCCAAATCGATCACTTCAGGTTCGCGCGCCGCGTTTTCAATAACGGTTTCGCCATCGGCTAACGCCGCAGCCATCAGCAAGTTTTCGGTTGCACCGACACTCACCATGTCCATGAAAATGTGTGCGCCTTTAAGACGACCATCAACACGGGCTTTAATATAGCCTTCTTTCACTTCAATCTTGGCACCCATCATTTCGAGGCCATGTAAGTGTAAGTTCACCGGTCTTGCGCCAATGGCACAGCCGCCTGGCAATGACACGTCTGCGGTACCATAACGCGCCAATAACGGCCCTAAGATCAAGATAGACGCGCGCATGGTTTTCACGAGATCGTAGGGAGCGCAAAACTCATTCAGATTAGTGGTTGAAATGCGGATCTGTCCGTCGCCAAGCTCAGTCACTTCAGCACCGAGGCAGCGTAATAATTTACAGCTAGTAGTCACATCGCGAAGATTCGGCACGTTAGAAACCACAAAATCGGTTTCGGCCAATACGCCTGCCATCAGAATAGGCAGAGCCGCATTTTTAGCACCTGAAATGATCACATCACCGGCAAGCGGGGGGCTTGCCTGAATTGTTAGTTTATCCACTTTTCCTCACTAGCTAGGCATGTTGAAAACTTTTTCGCGTTTCCATTGAGTCGGCGTGAAAGTTTTGATCGTTAATGCATGTAATTCACCGCTGGCAATGTGTGCTGTCAACGGTGCATAAATGGCTTGTTGCTGTTTGACTCGGCTCATACCATCGAAGCATTCGCCTACGGCGATCACTTTATAATGGCTACCATCCGAGCTAGCGTGAACTTCTTCAAGCCCTAACGCATCACGTAAAATCTGTTCGATTAAGCTGCATTCCATGAAATCTATTACCCTATTCTCAATGCGCTTCTTCGGTAAAGAAGGCATGTAAATCATATAAATCGATGAGTTTTTTAAGTTGTGGTGAGGCAGAACTCAATTCAAGTTGACTGCCATGTTCACGCACTAACGCCAGCAAAAATGCCATGCCAGCGCTATCACTGTATTCAAGCCCAGATAAAGACAATATCTGAGTAGACTCGCCCAGCAGTTGTTGCCGCTGTGGCCAAAGTGTAATGACATCGGCTTGGGTTATGCGCCCTTTGAGATGACAAACTGTGCCTTGTTGCACAAATTCAATCACGACTGCGACTTCCCTGATTTAGCCTTGATCGTCACTTTTTCTTTAGTGCGATCTTCGAGCATCTTAATCACAGGATCGATACCCTGCTGGCGAATCAGATTCGAGATTTCAGACTGCTTAGAAGACAGTAAGCTCACACCTTCGGCAACTAAGTCGAATGCCTTCCATGAGTCATCTTTCAAACGGCGCGCCTTAAACAGCAATTTGATTGGCGGCCGGCCGGCTTCGATGATCTGCACGTTCACATCGACCATTTTCTCTTTGCTGAAATCAACCCCAGGTGAAAATTCCACTTTTTGATTGGTGTATTCAGTAAAAGCTTGGGCATAGGTCGACACTAAATAACCTTCAAAGGCATCGACGAAACGATTACGCTGATCTTCGGTTGAATCCTTAAGATATTGGCCTAAGACTTTGTAAGAAGCGTATTTATAATCAATATAAGGCATCAGCTCTTCACGAACGATCACCTTTAAATGATCTGAGTCAGCATCGATTAACGCTTTATCTTTATGAAAACGATCGAAGGTTTTATTAGCAACGGCTTTCACCATGGCATACGGGTCCTTAGTGTCGACCACCACATCGGCGGCGACAGCGCTCGTTGCCCCTAAAACCATCACTAACGGCAGTAAAAAACGAGATAAGTTTTTAAACATAGCGGTAACCCCTATTTATCCTTCGAACCCATACTATATAAGAACTGACCAATCAGTTCCTCCAACACTAATGCCGAGCGCGTGTCATCAATCTTGTCGCCATCTTTGAGCATACTGACATCATCGTCGACAAAACCCGGTGTTAACCCCAAGAATTGCTCGCCCAATAAACCCGAAGTCAAAATTGCTAAACTACTGGTTTCAGGGAATTTATCGTAACGCTTATCCATCACTAAAGTGACCACAGCCACTAACTTAACGGGATCTAAATCAATGCCACTGACGCGGCCAACCACAACACCGCCGACCTTAACGGGCGAACGTACCTTCAAGCCACCAATATTGGTGAAATTGGCTTTTATGGTATAAGTGCTATCGCTGCTTTTAACTTCAATATTGGCGACGTTAAAGACCAAGACCAAAAAAGCGGCCAATCCCGTTAAAAGAAACACACCCACTAATAATTCAATTTTTCGTGTCAACATGTTCAGCTACCACTCTGTTAATCCATCTTACCTGTGTCGAAATCCGCAGTGTTCCGTTAGCGGCCAAACATCAGGGCTGTCAGTAAAAAATCTAATGCCAATACAGCGAGGCTCGACTGAACCACAGTCTGAGTCGTTGCACGGCTGATGCCTTCCGGATTTGGGATCACTTGATAACCGCGATATAACGCAATCCAAGTCACCACTACGGCAAACACACCACTCTTGATCAAGCAGTTAACTATGTCCTGACGCCATTCGACCGACGCCTGCAGAATCGACCAAAACGCCCCGCTGTCGATACCCTTCCATTCCACGCCTACTATGTGACCACCGTAAATACCCACAGCGGTAAACATTAACGCCAGCAATGGCATACTGATCACCCCAGCCCAAAAGCGTGGTGCAATAATCTGCCTTAATGGGTCGATAGCCATCATCTCTAAACTCGAGAGCTGCTCAGTACTTTTCATTAAACCAATTTCAGCGGTTAAGGCTGAACCCGCACGTCCCGCAAACAAAAGTGCGGTAACCACGGGCCCTAACTCACGCAGTAAACTGAGCGCCACCATAGGGCCTAAGCTTTCTTCGGTGCCGAAGCCAACTAAGATGTTGTAGCCTTGCAGCGCCAACACCATGCCGATAAAGAGCCCTGATACTAAAATAATCACCATAGATTGCACGCCGACTACATAAATCTGGCGCACTAACAATGGAAAGCCTTTGCGCACGCGTGGCCAACGAAAAATCGCCCCCCACAACATGAGCCCTGCGCGGCCAAAACCGAGCACTAACTCAATCGCGCTGCGGCCTAAGTTGGCAATACTGTCTATTAACTTCACTTGCCAACTCCTTTTGCCATTAATTCTTGTTGGTAATCATTCGCCGGATAATGGAACGGTACAGGGCCATCCGGTGCGCCTTGAATAAACTGTTTCAGCTGCGGATTGTCGGCGTACTTCAATTCTTCTGGCGTGCCATGGGCGATGACTTTTTTATCGGCCACCACATAGACATAATCGGCAATACCGAGGACTTCATCTACATCGTGGGACACCACAATAGAGGTCAGATTCAGCGCATCGGATAACTCACGAATAAGCTTCACTAACACGCCCATAGAGATAGGATCTTGGCCGGCAAAAGGTTCATCGTACATCACCATTTCAGGCTCAAGCGCGATGGCTCTGGCCAATGCCGCGCGGCGTTGCATACCACCGGATAACTCACTTGGCATCATCTGAGCGGCACCACGTAAACCTACGGCTTCAAGCTTCATCAGCACGATAGTGCGAATAATGTCTTCTGGCAGACCTGAATGTTCGCGCAGCGCAAAGGCCACGTTATCGAACACATTAATGTCGGTAAACAGCGCGCCGCTTTGAAACAGCATGCTCATCCGCTTACGCAGACTAAATAATTCATTGCGACTCACGCCATGGATATCGTGGCCATCAAATAGCACTTGTCCGTGGTCAGGCGTTAATTGGCCGCCGATCAACTTTAACAGGGTCGTTTTGCCTATGCCGCTCGGCCCCATGATCGCCGTCACCTTGCCCCTTGGAATGGACAGGCTAATATCTTCATATATCACACGCTGACCGCGGCTAAACCCCAAATTACGGATCTCAACCAACGGCGTTTGTTCTTGAGTCATGCTTGATTCCGACATTTGCAAAAGAGGTGATCCTAGTCTTCCTAGACTGACCAATCGAAGAGCCGCAAATTGTACGTAATTGCGCTTTAACCTACAACCGAATCGACACTATCGCCCTGCGATACTTTCAATTTGCCTCATTTACAGCGAAAATGCGCCCTAAGTTTTCACTCTGCACAGGTAAAATGTTACTTAATGTTTTCAACCTAGTTGCAGAATTGGCGATATTGGCTAATTCGTTCGCACTTAGCTCGCTCTTCGTCCAATTTTAGGTGCAATGAGTCGATATACGAGTGTGAAATAGAGGCATCCCGTGCGGTAATACCCGCCGCGATACGGGATAAATGCATTGAAATAAACGACAAAGACGATGATATTGCTCAAGACCTTCGGCCGCTAAACAGGTTATTGTGCATGAATAGCTGCCGCAGCTGAACTTGACGAGTCGGATCAATCGCTCTAGCCTGCCGCAATTGTTTTGTTGCTTTAGGGAATTCACCACAACAAGACATAAGCTAAATCGTCTGAAAACAAACTAAAACTTGGCAGAAAGCCTATTACATATCATCTTTATCGCGTACCAAATTGTGCTATTCCAATCCCATCAATGGGGCGACAAAGACAATGCAAAAAGAGAGATAGACATGGTAGACAAATCACAACTGCGCCAATGGGGCTGTAAAGTTATCGACATTGAAAAGTCAGCCCTAGACAATCTTTATCAATATGTTGATTCGGCTGAATTTGCAGAAGCTTGCGAGTTGATCCTTAACTGCACAGGCAAAGTGATTGTCATGGGAATGGGCAAGTCGGGCCATATCGGCAATAAGATTTCTGCCACCCTCGCTAGCACAGGAACGCCCGCATTTTTTGTGCATCCGGGTGAAGCCAGCCACGGCGATCTCGGTGTATTAGCCGATAACGATGTGATTTTAGCGATTTCAAATTCCGGTGAGTCGAGCGAAATCCTCACCTTAATGCCCGTCATCCAACGTATGGGCGTGCCCGTTATCGCGGTAACAGGCAAACCCGAATCGAATATGGCGCGCTTATCTAAAGTACATTTATGTATTGAAGTCCCAGAAGAGGCTTGCCCACTTGGACTCGCGCCAACGTCGAGCACCACAGCGACCTTAGTGATGGGCGATGCGATTGCCATTGCGCTGCTACAAGCGAAAGGCTTTACCCGTGATGACTTTGCTATGTCCCATCCTGGCGGTGCTTTAGGACGCAAGTTATTGTTAAAAGTCTGCGATGTCATGCATAGCGGTGATGACTTACCGCTCGTTAACCACGATATTTGCATCACAGAAGCCCTGTACGAAATCTCCAAAAAAGGCTTAGGCATGACGGCGATTATCGATGATCAGCGCAAGCTGGTTGGTATCTTCACCGATGGTGATTTACGCCGCGTTATCGATGCCGAAGTAAATCTACGCACTACGCCCATCGCCGATGTGATGACCCGTAACTGCGTGACCATCACCGACGGTGTGTTGGCCGCCCAAGCGCTGCAAGTGATGGACTCAAAAAACATCAACGGATTAATTGTTATAGATAAAGACCGCCATCCAATCGGCGCTCTTAACATGCTAGACATGGTTAAAGCAGGAGTCATTTAATGCCACAGCAAGGATTTTACGGCCCAATCAGTGATGATGTGTGGCAACGCGCGCAAAAGATTAAACTGTTGATCTGTGACGTCGACGGGGTGTTTTCCGATGGTCGTATTTACCTAAGCAATAGCGGCGAAGAGCTAAAAGCCTTCCACACCCGCGACGGCTATGGCGTGCGCTCGATACTCACCAGCGGTTTTAATCTTGCGGTTATCACTGGACGTCAATCCAAAATCGTTGAAAACCGTATGACGGCGCTCGGCGTAACTCATATTTATCAAGGCGTAGACAATAAGTTCGAGCCCTATGAAGCATTGCTCGCACTCTATGGTGTTACCCCAGAAGAAGTGGCTTATATCGGTGATGATATTGTCGATCTGCCAGTGATGAATGTCGTCGGTTTAGCAGTCAGCGTAGCCGATGGTCATCCCTATGTTCGTCAGCACGCCCACTTTGTGACTACGCTCAATGGCGGCCACGGTGCCTTGCGTGAACTCACAGATCTATTGCTACTCAGTCAAAATAAATTCACTTCGGCCCATGGAATGAGTATATGAGTCGTGTGACACTCGCGATTATCGCTTTTTTTGGAACGGCATTAGTGCTTTATTGGCAAGTGCAGAACAAACACAGCGGTGATACCGATAACAGAGTAAAAGATCAAAATACCCCAGATTTCATCGTTGAAGATCTGCGCAGTGTTGAGTTCAATGAACAAGGGCTAGTCAATAGCCGTGTGACGGCGAAACACATGGAACATTATGATTCAACGAATCAAACTTACTTTACTCAACCTGTTTATCTTGTTTATCCAGACCAAGGTAAAGCACAATGGCAACTCAGAGCAGATCAGGGCAAGCTAAACAAGGAAACGGGCAAGGTTGTATTAGAAAACAATGTTATTATTGATGCCATTAGCCCAGAAGAACCGATCCAGACCTTGTCCACCAGTTATCTGGAACTCGATCTCAATACGATGATAATGACCTCTGACCGCACCATTTACGTCACAGGGAAAGATTTTAATATTCAAGGCCAAGGCCTTTATGCCGACCTCAACGCGCAAGAAGTGCAATTGACCAGTCAGGTAGTAGGAACATATGAAGCAAAATAACGTATTACTTGCCAGCCTAATGCTAATAATGAGCATGAGCGCCTTTGCTAAAGTCGACGACCTGAAACAGGAAGTCAAAATCAAGGCTGTGAGCCAAACGGCAGATATCAAAAACAACCAGATCATCTTCTTTGGTCCGGTTGAAGTCACCCAAGGTTCGATTAAAATCCATGCAGATCAACTGCGTGCATTTTCTGCCGAAGGTGAAAATAGCAAAATTTTAGTGGCCACTGGCAACCCTGCGACGTACAGCCAAGTGTTAGACGATGGCCGTCCAGCCTCGGCGAGCGCGAAAGAAATTCGTTACGATATGGCGAGCCGCACCCTGACACTTAAAGGTTTAGCCTCGTTAGATCAAGCGGGCAGCCAAGTGACGGGTAATTTAATCCGCTACAACATCATCCAGCAAAAATTGATTGCCGAGAGTACCGGCAGTGGCGACGATCGCGTGATCACTATCATTCAGCCAGAAAGCTATCAAGATGATGCCAAACCAGACGCGCCAGCAGAAAAACCTGTGAAAAAGCAGGACTCTAAATGACCCAAATCACCCTAAGAGCACAAAATCTGGCGAAGAGTTACAAGAGTCGCCAAGTGGTTAAAGACGTTAGTCTGACGGTAAAAACCGGTCAGGTCGTTGGCCTACTCGGCCCGAACGGCGCGGGTAAAACTACCACCTTTTACATGGTCGTCGGTCTGGTTAAGAGCGATAAAGGCCACATCTTTATCGACGATGATGATTTAACCGCAGATCCTATGCACCTGCGTGCCCGCAAAGGTATAGGTTACTTGCCGCAGGAAGCCAGTATCTTCCGTAAACTGACCGTCCATGACAACATCATGGCCGTGCTGCAAACGCGTAAAGAATTAAAAAAAGAGCAAAGGGAAGAAGAGCTAGAACATCTGCTTGAAGAGTTCCACATCACCCACATCCGTGACAGCCAAGGCATGTCATTGTCGGGCGGTGAACGTCGCCGTGTCGAAATTGCGCGGGCGTTAGCAGCAAATCCTAAGTTCATTTTGCTCGATGAACCCTTTGCTGGTGTCGATCCGATTTCGGTTATCGACATTAAAAAGATTATCGAACAGCTCAAAAGTCGTGGCCTTGGCGTGTTGATCACAGACCACAATGTCCGTGAGACATTAGATGTGTGTGAACATGCCTATATCGTGAGTCACGGAAACTTGATTGCCGAAGGAACACCCGCAGAGATCTTAGACAATCAGCAAGTTAGGGCTGTGTACTTAGGTGAACAATTCAGGCTATAGTTAATCAACCGGAGCCAATGCAGGTAATTTATGCCACCATTGGACTCCACTCAAGATGATAACAAGCGACCTCATCCAACAATAATAACGTAGGGATCAGCGGTAACATGAAAGCGTCACTCCAGCTCAAACTGGGTCAACAGTTAACCATGACGCCACAATTACAACAGGCCATACGTCTGTTGCAACTGTCGTCATTAGAACTGCAGCAAGAGATCCAGCAAGCCTTAGATTCTAATCCCCTTCTCGAGCTGGAAGAGGATCAATTCGACGCCACTAAAGACCCTGTAAACCAAACGCTATCCGATACGGATTTCAGTGAATCAAGCACCCTGCCGCCAGAAAAAGACAGCTCCACCATAGATACGGCAGAGTCGCTCACGAAAGAGTCCATGCCCGACGAACTCCCCATGGACACCACATGGGATGAAGTGTTCACCGCCTCTCCCAATTCTGGCCCCGGCGGCAGTCGTGAAGACGATATGCCCTTCCAAGGTGAGACCATTGAAGGCTTGTATGAACACTTAGAATGGCAAAAAAACCTCACGCCGTTTTCTGAAACCGATTTAGCCATTGCCACCGCCATTATTGATGCCATCGACGATCAAGGCTATCTCACCCAAAGCACTGACGAAATCCTCGAAGCCATGGGCAATTCGGAGGTCGAGCTCGACGAAGTCGAAGCCGTACTCAAGCGCATTCAACATTTTGATCCCATTGGTGTTGCCGCCCGCGATTTAAGTGAATGCCTGTTGATCCAACTGTCGCATTTCGCCGCTGACACGCCCAACCTAGAAAACGCCCGCATGCTGATCAAAGATCATTTAGATCTGATCGCCGCCCGCGACTTTAGGTTGTTGATGCGTAAGACTAAATTAAAAGAGGATGAATTAAGGGACGGCATAGCGCTTATCCAAACCCTCAATCCCCGCCCAGGTTTATTGATTACGCCCAACGATGACGAATACGTCATCCCGGATGTGTCAGTGTCGAAAAAAAATGGCCGCTGGGTGGTCGAGCTTAATCCTGACTGCATGCCAAAAATCAATGTAAACCAACATTATGCCTCGATGGCGCGCAGCACTAAAAGCCAAGCCGATAGCCAATTTATTCGTGGTCATCTGCAAGAGGCTAAATGGTTTATCAAAAGCCTAGAAAGCCGTAACGACACTTTACTTAAAGTTGCGAACTGTATCGTCCAATATCAGCAAGGTTTCTTTGAATACGGTGAAGAAGCCATGAAACCTATGGTGCTGAACGATATTGCCGAAGCGGTAGAAATGCATGAGTCGACCATCTCACGGGTGACGACACAGAAATACATGCATACCCCTAAGGGACTTTTTGAACTAAAATACTTCTTCTCTAGCCACGTCGGTACTGACGATGGTGGGGAGTGCTCATCCACAGCAATCAGAGCCTTCATTAAGAAACTGGTTGCAGCGGAAAACCAGAAAAAACCATTGAGCGACAGTAAGATGGCACAACTTCTGGCAGAACAAGGGATCAACGTAGCCCGCAGAACCATTGCGAAGTACCGAGAGGCTATGCTCATTCCGCCTTCTAATCAGCGTAAAAGTTTATAACCTACAGTGGATATCGGAGGACGTTTCTATGCAAATAAACCTGAGTGGACACCATGTCGAAATTACCGAATCGTTACGTGCATATGTAGAAGAAAAGTTTTCAAAACTTGAACGCCATTTCGAACAGATCAATAATGTGCACGTTGTGCTCAATGTCGAGAAAATGCAACAGATTGCCGAAGCGAGAATAAATCTTATCGGTGGTGAAGTTTTTGCTACTTCAGAGCATGCTGACATGTATGCCGCTATAGACGCCCTGATTGACAAGCTTGATCGTCAGGTTATTAAACACAAAGAGAAGTTAACAAAACACTAATAATGGAACTTTGTACCATACTGCGGCCGGAGTGCACTACCTGCGCCACTCCGGGCAGCAAGAAAAAGGTACTGGAACTCATCAGCGACTTAGTCGCTGCCCAGTACCCGACCCTCTCATCTCAAGAGATATTCGAAAGCCTAGTGGCGCGCGAAAAGATGGGGAGCACAGGTATAGGTAACGGCATCGCCATTCCACATGGTCGACTAGCCGATATAGATCAGCCCATTGCCATACTCATTAAGTGTGAAGAGCCGATAGCATTCGATGCTATCGATAAGCAACCTGTTGATATTTTATTTGCACTACTGGTGCCTGCAGACCAATGTCAGCAGCACTTAAGTACCTTGTCTTGCATGGCCGAAAAGCTGAGCGACAAGCAAATATTAAAGCAATTACGCAAGACGCATGATGAAACGGAACTCTATCAGGTAATCACTGGATGAAACTGGTCATAGTGTCGGGCCGCTCAGGCTCAGGCAAATCTGTCGCCCTAAGGGTACTCGAAGATCTCGGCTATTATTGTGTCGATAACCTTCCCTTGCCCTTAATCGGCACTTTGCTTGAGCAACTCAAAGGCAGTAACGATCTCGTCGCCATCAGTGTCGACGTGCGTAACTTGCCTGAGCAGGATAAAGTCTTAGTGAAGCAACTAGCGAGCCTGCCTCCTGATACTGAGTTAACCAGCTTCTTCCTCAATTCCAGCGATAAAATTCTGCTTAAGCGTTACAGCGAGACCCGCCGTTTGCATCCTTTGTCGAAGAGCCAAGTCTCTTTGCAAGAAGCGATAAAGCTGGAAGGGAAACTGCTCGAGCCTATGTCAAAACTGGTCGATCACTACATAGATACGTCGAATCTGAATATCTATGATTTAAGCGATCAAGTGAGACAAATTCTGCTCGGCAGCGTCGATAAAGAGTTAGTGATTAACTTCGAGTCCTTTGGCTTTAAGCACGGTATGCCAACCGAAGCCGACTTTATGTTTGATGTACGCTTTCTGCCTAACCCACACTGGGAACTGGCGCTGCGTCCATTGACAGGCTTAGATGAGCCCGTGGCTGAGTTCTTAAATCGTCAACCACTCGTGAATAAGTTCATCTGGCAAATCGAAAATTTACTGGAAACTTGGCTGCCACATCTCGAGCGCAACAATCGCAGTTATTTAACTGTGGCGATTGGCTGCACGGGTGGGCAACACAGATCGGTTTACGTCGCAGAGCAATTGGCTAAACGCTTTAGTAACGGTAAACATAAAGTTTATGCCCGTCATCGAGAGCTCAATAATGCCAAAGCTTGAACGTCAGATCACCATCTGTAACAAACTGGGATTACATGCCCGTGCCGCCACTAAGTTGGTGGTACTGGCATCCGAGTTTGATGCGACTATCACCTTGATACAAGGCGATAAACAGGCATCGGCCGCCAGCGTGCTTGGCTTATTGATGCTTGAGACTGGCATGGGTAAAACCATTAAGCTTATCGCCGAAGGTCCAGATGCTGAGCCCGCTCTGGATGCCATTTGTGCCTTGATCGATGCTAAGTTTGACGAAGCCTGTTAGTTTCATTTCATACTCAGCGTTCCACACAGACACTCAGATTAGTACACCTCACATTTAGCACTGCTTATTTGTGCAGTTCACATCTCGTTTCAAAAGCTTGGCGACACATTTGTCGCTCGACGGCACGAACCATAGGCGATTACACTAGCGAGCATTACCGCTGACTCACCTTAGTTTTAGCCGCCTTAATCTATGCGTAAAACGCATGACCTATGCCAGAGCGCTCTATCTGTGACTGAAGCATAGCTATCGCGAAGTCACCGCTAAGTCTCAGCCCTGCGCCAAGCAGCGCACTCTCGAACCAATTTGCCGCACAGTGGCGGACAACTATGGAGAACAAATGCCCGTAGATAATTCAGAAAACGATCACACCGGACATAGTCTCGACCAGTTAAACCAAGCGCTTAGCAGTGGAATGTTTGTGCACGTGCGTAACATGCTGCAAAAAATGGCCGCCTCAGATATCGCGCTGATCTTAGAATCCTCACCACCCAGCGCCAGACAAGTGCTGTGGCAGCTTATCGATCAAGAACAAATAGGCGACATACTCGACGAGTTAAGCGAGGAACTCAAAGATCCGCTGATCCGCAGCATGAGTCCTGAGCGGGTTGCGAAAGCGACGGCGAGCATGGACACCGATGATCTGGCCTATATCCTACGTAGTCTTCCCGATGCCGTTTACAAGCAAGTGCTGCAGTCTATGACAGAACAAAACCGCCAGCGGGTAGAACAGGCCTTATCCTATCCCGATGAGACCGCCGGCAGCTTGATGAACACAGATACCGTCACCTTAAGACCCGATGTAAATATCGATGTGGTGCTGCGCTATCTTCGCCAAAGGGGCAACCTGCCAGACACCACAGATACCTTATATGTCGTCGATAAACAGGACAAAGTGCTCGGCGGTGTCAGGCTGGCAGATCTACTAACTTGCGCGCCAAGCACCACAATTCGCAACATCATGGACCCCGATATCCAAAGTATTCCTGTGAGCATGTCCGACAGTGAAGTGGCGCAGAAATTCGAACGCAATGACTGGGTATCTGCTCCCGTTGTTGATAGCGATGGCAAGCTGCTAGGACGAATAACAATCGATGACGTGGTCGATGTTATCCGCGAAGATGCCGAACATTCCATGATGGGGATGGCGGGGATGGACGATGACGAGGATACTTTCGGCCCAGTGCTAAAAAGTACCCTACGTCGCTCACTCTGGCTCACTATTAACTTGTTCGCCGCGCTACTCGCCTCCTCGGTCAGTAATATGTTTGAAGGCACTATCGAGCAATTTGCTACCATCGCCATCTTGATGACAATTGTCCCTAGCATGGGCGGTGTGGCCGGTAATCAAACCTTAGCACTCGTGATCCGCGGTATTGCCTTAGGCCACATAGGCCAAAGCAACGCCCGTTGGCTTATTGGTAAAGAATTATCGATTGGTTTTCTCAATGGCTTAATGTGGTCGATTTTGGTGTTTATTGCCGTGTTGCTGTGGAAGGATGATATGGCACTGGCGGGATTAATTGGCAGCGCTATGCTGATCAACATGACAGTTGCTGGGCTTGCAGGTGCGAGTATTCCATTGATTTTAAAACGCCTTAAAATCGATCCCGCCCTCGCTGGCGGCATGGTGCTCACCACTGTCACTGATGTGGTTGGCCTATTCGCCTTCCTCGGATTAGCGACGCTCTATCTGATGCACTAACGCACTAATGTTTTAACGCTTTAAAGCTTTAACGCTTTAACGCTTTAACAATTTGAGTTTATAACAAAAACGGCACCGAAAGGGTGCCGTTTTTATCTCGCAAAAAAGCTAAAGAATGCTATTTTGCTGGAGGTTGAAAACCATAACTGCTCAGTATAGCTTGGCCTTTTGCCGATAGAATAAACGAAGCTAACGGCATTGCGGCAGCATTGGCGCCCTGCAAAACCAATAAACCATAGTCGGCCCCCACGGCGAGTTCCTGCGGTAAGTCGATGATTTGGAGACTCGGCACTTCTTGTTTAGCCAGCACAGCATTGGTGCAATAGGTTAAAAAGATATCTGCTTGCTTGTTTTCCATTACCCAGCCATAAGGATTGCGATCTTTAGGTGGTTTAGCACTCTCAGGGCCGCCCGTCAGTTGCAATGCCTTGGTCTCTAACGCGGCTTTCGCATTGGGTTTTACCGCTTCGGCCTTAGCAAAAACAGCCCAGGCATAATCACCCGCCGGATCAGCTTTCGGGGTTGAGGTGCCAACTTTGACCTTAGGATCTAACATGGTATCGAGTAGCGTTGCACTCGTCACCTGAACATTATCCTGAGCAACCGCGCAGAGTTGATTACGGGCAAACATTTGCACCGCTTTCCCCTGACCCGCATCCACTAACGCCTGCGGATGTTTCATATTCGCCGAGGCAAAAATATCGACTTTTTCACCCTCTTGAATGCGTTTTAACAATAAACCTGATGGCGCATATTGTGCCGCAACACTCGTTTGCGACTCGGCTTGATAAGCGGCAATAATATCTTTCATCGCAGTCTTTAAACTGCCTGCGGCGCGCAGCTCTATCGGCGCAGCTCCTGTGGTCACTTCGGCTTTCATCGGCATTCCTTGTACAGCAGCCCCCATGATGACAGGGCTAAAACTCAAGGCAACTAACACGTGTTTGCTTATCATAGTCATATTCTCCTCTGGGCGCTAAAAGTCATTCTTGTGACTTATCCCCATACAGAACGTGAAATCGATAAAGGGATCAAGCTGAACTCATCCCGAAGCAAACCGCTGTGATGTGATTGTGGTGCAGATCACCCAAAACACAGATTAGAGAGGACAAATTGTCTAGCTAAAATCTGCGGGGCACTTATCGCTAAATATACGTAACACAGAAACAAAAAAGTCGCCCTCAGGCGACTTTTGTAAAACTAGAATGCTTAATGTCTATTGACCCGTCGGCGTTAATACAATCTCAACACGGCGGTTTTGTGCGCGGCCATTGGCATTAGCATTTGATGCGATAGGACTCGCTTCACCCATGCCTTTTGATTTTACACGGGCAGAGGCGACGCCTTTGCTCATCAAGTAATTACCCACTTCACCCGCACGCACTTGTGACAGACGTAAATTGTAAGAGTCTGAGCCACTGCTATCGGTATAACCTAATACGTTAAGCTGCGTTTTGCTGTATTCCTTGGCCACAACCGCCACAGAGTTCAGCACGCGTTTAGCGCCGTCGCTTAACTCGGTTTGATCTACGCCGAAGGTGACTTCATTAGGCATGTTCAAAATGATGTTATCGCCACTACGGGTCACACTCACGCCCGTTGAGGCGAGTTGTTGGCGTAATTTGGTCTCTTGCACATCCATGTAATAACCAATACCACCACCGACTGCAGCGCCTGATGCAGCACCAATTAAGGCACCTTTACCGCGGTCGCTTTTGCTCGAAGAGACTACGCCAATGGCAGCCCCTGCGACGGCACCAATCAATGCACCACTGGTCGCTTTAGCGGTTTGTTGTTCGTTTGAATAGGGATTAATTGTTGTACAACCCGATGCAACTAGCGCGGTCGTCAATACCACTATGGCTAACAGGGATGGTTTAGATTGCACTGCCTGAAAACACTTCATCATTTATAACCTCTTTATATGATTGATGACTGTGAATACCGCTCAAAGGGCAAGAAATATCACTTCACACTAAATAATACGAATGACCTAGGGATTGCCACAAGGCAGGCAGTATATACCCAAACAACCTGAAGATGCAGGATTCAGCGGGAGTTTAACGCACTTTAGGCAAGGCGGTTATTTGCGGACCTAGTGGACTAAGTTAAAAATAACCAACGCAGCATAAAGTGCGTTAAAACCCGCCGTGACGGAGCGCCTAGGGCACTCCACTTCCGTGTTGCATCAATTCAAAAGGTGGCCGACATTCTGTCATTGATGCGCCTTGAATTGAAGCACCCTAGGCGCTCTGAAACTCGTATCTTCAGGTAGCTTGGGTATATAGACAATTACGCTCGAGACAATCCTTTATCCATATTCAATTCTGCTAATCCAGATTTTAGTCAGCAAAGATACAGATTTCGGGCTTCAATCTTGGCTTAGACCGCCCAGCTCCATATCAAGCCGATGGCACCGAAATAGTGCGCCTTGCACCTTTTTTGGTGGCACTAAAAAATCACGCCGTTTTAATCGAACATACAAACTAATGATTTTAAACATTAAAATAAAAATTAGAATATTGGCACGAATTTTACATACTACTAAGTGAGTAGACAGTCAGACGCGGTATAAATCGCCGAAAACTCAAGTCGACTTCAACAGGATTAATCCAAATTAAATGGACCTATCGAGACAAAAAATGAACTCGAGTATTTAGGGTCATAAAGGAGGAAGTATGAAAACAGTCATGAACTTTATCGCACTATGTCGCCACGAATGGATTTGTCTGCGCCACCTAGGTCTGAGCCAGTGGGATTTAGAACAGCGTCAATATCATCAATAAAAGGCAACGCAAACGGTCATATTTTAGTTAGAAAGCAGTAAAAGAGGGAACGCTCATGGGAATCGCAGAAAATAGTCTCAAGCTACATGTTATCACCGAGGTTAAAGTGCAAGGTCGCTTACTGTCGGATGTTGCACGTCAATACGGTTTATCTGCCAAGGCAGTCTACCAATGGGTGCGGGAAAGCGATCTGCAACCCCAGCAAAGAGAATGCGCATTAATGAGCGAGATTGCCCAACTACAGAAAAGGATTAAACAGCTCAATAACGAGCTACGCACCATAGGTTAAGCGCTGCATGGCAATTGAGTGCCTGTACAACAAGTTAAACGTGCCCGAATAGACAAGGCCGGACGAGATTGCATATCGCCCTGCTGATAACGCTAACGATGTAAAAGATGTGCTAACAACAATAATAACAGCGCCCTTTTTAGTCCGGCCTTGTCGTCCAAATTGTTAAGCGAGAAAAATTAAGATTAAGAAAGTTAACCAGTTTAGGCAGAGTCGGATGGGTATCTATTATCGCTCCCCAACGACCTAAGATATGAATTGTGCAAATAACAATAATAAGTGTGCTGTTTACGACTATCTGACTCTGTCACTTTATTGATGAACCCAGCGAAGATTGGGAAATAGTATTAAAACCGACAAACGAAACGAACAGAGACAATGCAAAAGTTTCGGCAAGACTGGGGAGGGAGTTATCTCCCCCAAGATCAAATATGTGAATTGTGCTCCCCCAAGTCATGAACATATTTCTCTCTCTGGTCTTGTCATTTTATTCACAGGATCAATGATGATCCAGCGCTATAACGAGTGTGGCGCGCCAAGGAAGGCTGTGATTTAGTGTCTGTTTTACTTAGATTTATTTAAGAAGCACCAAGGTTTCGGCAAGGATTGAGGGAGTTGTCTTCCCCAAAGATTAAATATGTGAATTGTGCTCCCCCAAGTCATGAACATATTTCTCTCTCAGCTCTTGTCCTTTTATTACACAGTTTGATGATTGCTAGCTTGTTTTTAGCAACAAGGATGGACCCAGCTCCAATCGGAGATTAAGCCATGGATTGGCTAACGCCAAAAAATAAATAACAACAATAAAATAACTAACAAAATCAACAACAAAAACAATAGTGATACTTAATTTTTAGCATAAAAAAGACGCTACTTTGAGCGTCTTTTTTATGGGCGAAAAACGACTGACAATTAATAGTCTTCTTCGTTTGCCTCTTGGATCCTTTGTTTACGCTCTTGCGCCTCTTCAAAGGCCGCTTGAATTTCCTCTAACACGGCACTGACATCGGCTTCGACCAACACTTCGGTAAACTCACCGGTTAATGGCGTTTCAGGTTTTAACTCACCCGCTTCAAACAGAGCCCAAATCTCTTTGGCATATTGCGTTTTTAACAGCTCAGGAGCATACAAGCCATAGTATTGGGTCATGTTATTCACATCACGCGCTAACATCCATTTGGCATGGTTATTCGCCGCGGCATCGACCGCCTGAGGCAAATCGATAATCACTGGCCCTTCACTATCGACTAACACGTTAAACTCAGACAAGTCACCGTGCACTAAACCTGCACAGAGCATACGTTTGACATAGGTCATCACCAACGCATGATCGTTCAGGGCTTTTTCTGCCGACATACTCACATCGTTCAATCTCGGTGCGACATTGCCCTCGGCATCCGTCACTAACTCCATCAGCAACACGCCATCAAAACAGCCATAGGGCGTTGGCACGCGCACACCCGCATTAGCTAAACGATAAAGCGCTTCAACCTCGGCATTTTGCCAAGCTTCTTCCTGCTGATCGCGACCAAATTTAGAGCCTTTCTCCATCGCACGTGCACGACGGCTGTTGCGGACTTTTCGGCCTTCTTGATACAACACAGCTTGCTTAAAACTGCGCTTGTCCGCTTCTTTATAGACTTTGGCACAGCGGATATCATCACCACTGCGTACAACGTACACAGTGGCTTCTTTACCGCTCATTAACTGGCTAATGACCTCATCGACCAGTCCTTCATCAACCAGGGGTTGGATTCGTTTCGGAGTTTTCATAGCGCCCTTATACCTTACTTAGGCATGATATGGAATACTGCGGGCAAATCTTCATACAAAAGCGGTCTCCAACGGAAGTTTGATGAATATAGTTCAGGATTGTTAAACGAATTTTAAGTAAAAACTAATGCACTTGCGTGTTAAACACAATACCAGATTTACTGAGGACTTTGGCAAAGAAAGAGACTGAAAATGAAGCTTAAACTAAAAGAATATTCTTTTCCGCCAACCTGTATAAAGCAAGAGGTAAAACCACAGCCACTCTCCTACAGCGAACATGTAAATCCAAGATCGCTCAAATAGATATCCGAGCTAGGTTTACGCAGAAACTTAACTCACACAAATAAGGCAATCACACTTCCCACGGTCGCCGCCGCTTTCAATATTTGGCCAGCGCTGTAATACGTGTCGTTCGAATCATTCGCGTCATTAGGGGCTGTATCGGGAGTAGGCGCCTCAGTTTTGCTCATCGCAGCAACATCGGAACTGGGCTCAGCTTTGGGAGCCGCCAAGCCCAATGCGCCATAGGTAAAGGATTTCAGTCCACTTGGCTCCGCCGTATCACTAGATTGATGAACCGATTTGGCCGTCGGTAATGAAGCAGAATGCGCCGATGAAACGGGTGAAATCATAGCTAACCCCAAAGCAGACATTAAAGTGTTAATCGCAAACTAACACAATATCAGCCTGTTATCATGCATTCATCCACTAAACTGTGATGGATTCTGCCCAACAAAATGCATCTATGACAGTATAAACGGCGGTATATAAAACTAGATCTCCCCCATAAGAGCCTTTATCCTAAACGCCACAGCATATAGAGAACTTGTCCATGCATTATCCTAGCCTTTTCCTCGCCCTTTCGGTCCTATCACTCACTCAATGCAGCAGCTTATCGATTGAAGAATGCGCCAATAGTGATTGGTTTGCCCTAGGAATGGCCGATGGCAACCGTGGGACGAGCGCAGGACAATTGAATCAATATCAAAAAGATTGCCGAGAATTTAATCTCAGCGTCGATACCGCACAGTGGAAACAAGGATACCAGCAAGGGTTAGCCAGTTACTGTCTTCCAGAAAATGGCTACCGCGTGGGCTTAGCGGGAGAAAGCTATTATGGGGTTTGCAGCAATAACGCCTTCGTTGAACGTTATAATCAAGGCCATCAACAATATCTGACTAACAAACGCTTATCTGAAATAGCCGATCGCTTAAATGCCATCGATAGAGAGATAAGCAGTCTTGATGGCAAGATCAATAATCTCACCGATAAGGCCGACTTATTGAAACAGAAAAACAGCCTACTCAATGAGAAGAATCAACTGTTAGATGAAAGATCTCGCCTACGCAGACCCGATATGCGCTTCGAATTGAGATTCTAAGCCATAAAAAAACACTGAGCCCAATTAGACTCAGTGTTTAAGTTAATCGCATAGGTTAGTCAGTTTCACAGTCCGCTATTTTTGTGGTAATCCAGCAGTGGATTTAACATTGACTCTTTGGCTAACATCGGCAAATTTAGCTTTTTTTAACCCTGATGGACGTAGGAAAAAACCATAGTAAAGTAGACTCGCCGACGTCCATGCAATAGCTAAACTCCATAAGTCATGGCTCAAGAAATGGGCACCGCGTAACTCTTGGCCGATACCAAACACTAGGCCTAAACTCACCCCGAAAATCAAACCAAACTTAGCTAAATGCGGACGATACTCACGCAAAACGTAATACAAGGCAACCCAAGCAAACCCGCCGCTGGCATGGCCGCCAGGGAAACATTGACCAAACTCAGCGCCTTCAGGTAAACGGGCAAACAGGGATGAATGCAGCATACGGCCGCCAAACTCAATCACATCCCACGGGCAGGTTATATGGGTAAAGCTCTTGCCAATGCGTACCAGCAACACACTCGCTAATACGCTACAAAATAGATAAATCAAACCTTTGCGGTACGGCTTAACCCTGTCACTTCGAAAACTAAAGGCAATGCCGACTACAACGCTCACCGCCAGCAAGATAACAAAGTTACGCCCAGCAACGTGCAATACATTTTCGGTCAGCCAATGGCCTCTTAATGGCCAAGAGTCGACGCCACCCTGCCAATGAAATAACAAGGTCGCCACTTTCATATCGGCGTGAGTCCATTCAAGCCCAAAGATGATCACCGCAAACACTAACAGTGGTGCGATTAGATGCCCTTTGGCAAAATCGATAAATGTCATCCTAACATTACCTTTCAAATAGTTACTCACTCATAAATCCAATGACTAGAATATCTTGCGTTAGGGTAGCGCTGAATTCTTATCTAAAACTTAAGAAACGCAATTGCGCCGACGTTAACACAAAATTTACATCACAATGCAACTAAATTTATTCAAAAAACTCACAACATGAGTAAAAAGACTATAGTTTATAAATAATATCGCGCCTCTAGGACTGAGCATTCATGCCATACAATTTCGCCATTAATCAGTCTCAAAAAGATCGTTTATTCGCCGACATTGCTATCGACACAGACAAAATCGTGGTTCCCCAAATAATGGTTGATAACTGGCAACAAACCTTAGATTTGCTCTCTGAATTGGTCGACACACCCGCGGCTTTAATCATGCGTGTCCATCAAACCGATATAGAAGTGTTTACCTCGAGCCGCACTCAGGGGAATCCCTATAAAAAACACGACAAAGACAGTTTAGGCCACGGACTTTACTGCGAGACAGTGATAAAAGCAGGCAAGGAACTCCACATTCCGAATGCCCTAAAAGATAAAGACTGGGATAAAAATCCGGATATTAAACTCGGCATGATTGCCTACTGTGGCTTACCTTTACGCTGGCCCGATAACAGCGCCTTTGGAACTATCTGCATGCTCGATAACAAAGAGCATAATTACAGCCAATCGTTTCGCAGCTTACTCGCTCGGTTTCAAAATGGTATCGAAGCCAACCTAGTCACCCTTTATCAACAGGCAAAGCTGCAACTGCACAACCAAGAGTTAGAGCAAAAAGTGCAACAACGCACCCATGAACTGGCCGAACTCAGTAGCAAACTCATCAAAGAAATCGAAAATCGGACCTCCACCGAAACCTCACTGGAATACCATAAAAGCTATGATCCACTTACGGGATTACCGAATCGCATCAATTTGATTAATAGCCTTTCGACTATGCTCGAAGAAGTGAATCGCAAGGAAAAGATTTCAGTACTCTATCTGGGGCTGCGTAATTTCAAGTCCATCAACGACAGTTATGGCTACCTGATTGGCGATAAAATTCTCACCATTCTCAGCCAACGTTTACAACACTATGCCGATGAAAATACCTTCATCGCCCGTATTGCCGGCGCCGAGTTTGTGATTATTCAAGCCCATAAACCTTCGAACAACGAAACCAACAAACTCATCAATAAAGTGCTTAGCTGCTGTAATACTCCCTTTGGCGTGGCGGATTTTGTGATCACCATTCCATCGAGCATGGGTATAGCTCAAGCGCCCATCGATGGTATAGATGCCGCCATTTTGCTGCAAAAAGCAGGGGCTGCGATGACAATCAGCAAGGCCGATGGCTCAACTCACAGCTTCTTTAATCAAGATACTCAAGCGGCTTTGAATCTACGCTATCAACTGGAATCTCACTTAGTCGATGCATTGAAAAAAAACGAATTAAGCCTTCATTACCAACCCTTTATTAACTTAAAGACTCAAAAGGTGATAGGCGCCGAAGCCCTGCTGCGCTGGCACAATCCGATCCTTGGCAATGTCGCCCCAGACAGATTTATCACCTTAGCAGAACGTAATGGGCAGATTATTGATATCGGTAATTTTGTATTGCATACCGCCCTGGCTCAGGCGGCGAAATGGTGTCGCGAGCTAGACCAGGAGTTTAAAATCGCCATCAATATCTCTCCTTTGCAAATGCGCAATCCCCGTTTTAGCGAGCACATAGCTGACTTACTCACCCTCTATCAATTGCCACCGACCGCCCTAGAGCTTGAAATTACCGAAGGCATGTTGATGCAGGACGAGCACATTGCCCACAATGCCATCCAAAAGCTGCAGGAACTCGGGATCCGCATCTCCTTAGATGACTTTGGTACTGGCTATTCATCCCTAAGTTATCTACAAAAATACTCTTTCGATACTTTAAAAATCGATCGCTGTTTTATCAATAAACTCGAAGAAAACGAACAAGATAGGGAGCTCACCAAAGCGATTATTGCCATAGGCAAGAAACTGAACTTAGTCGTGATCGCCGAAGGCGTGGAAACCTTAGAACAAGATGCCTTTATTCGTCACGAGGAATGCGACTTAGGTCAAGGCTACCTCTACGGTAAACCCATTACCGCACAAGAGTTTGAGCAGGAATTTATCCATAAAAAAGAGCATTAAGTTCATCCTTAATGCTCTTTTTATCTCACGAATAAAAAATCGACTGAATAATGCTAGGTGAATTGTTATTTCCACAGAATGTTATAACTAAAATTTAGGCGAGTAGTGCGCTAGTTTTTTACAAGATAAACAGCTCCAATAATGAAGAAATCTATAAGTAACTCAGTATTAAGCGGTAAAAAGTTGCCAAAAAATGTGATGAAAAAAACAAAGCCAACTATTTCTTATTATGCCTGCTGTAACGCTTGAATCACCCGTTTAGATAGTAATTGATATTCTTTGGCAGATTCGGGGCTAATATTAGAGTCTTGAAGATGAACAGCCTCATTTCGTAAACGCCTTAAACTTTCGAGGATTGTTATAGTTCCCTTACCCAAAGCATTGTAATCAAGATTGTGCATCTTGATGTCTTGAATTCTGAATGGCTTTTTAGGATCGACTTCAATTCCATGCCTCAGGGCAAATTTATGTAATTCTTTTTCTACACTAAGCCAAGACTCTATAACTGCACCTCTCGGAGACAATAAAGCTAATTCACTACTGCCATAATCAAAGCTATCACTTTTCGGTAACCCAACAGTTTGAGATGCGACTATTGCAGTATCTTTTAGCTCTTTTCCAAAGTCTATTTCTGTATCTTTATGCTTGAGTTTTCGTATGTTATTTAGCGCTTTACCAATATCTGCTTTTAGCATAAAGACTAAAATACAGATTGATACTGGCCATGCTAAATTTTCCACGAGTTTACTAATCAGTGTAAATGTATCCATATGGCCTCTGTAGGCATAATATTTGAAGAGTGTGCATGCTCATTAATGTTACTAAAACAGTAAAAACGCGCGAAATTAACTAGCAGCTTTCATTCAATAAAAATTTTCATTGAATGTATTATCTCGCAAAATGCATTTGCTCGGGCTCCCAATCCTACTATATAAATCTGACGACTTGTAATAATTTGATTTTATATCAGATTAAACTCATCAAAGTGAGATAACGTACACAAATGTTGGAATGAGAACTATCTTAATCAGGTTGATACTTGTACGACCATATAAAGTCCATTCTTATATTCTGCTCTGAGAGCAGTCGCTGATAGCAGAGCATTTATGGGAAGATGTTGGGTAATGAGGTCAGAATATTGTTGAACAATTTTTTTGCTAACTCGACATGGGGACAGAGTTTTTTAAGACAGACTCCGATACTGAGAACTTATCTAGAATTGGCATTGTTGCACCAGTGACCTTCTAAACCATGTTTTAGAAGAGCTCTCATGGATGCTTCTTTTAGAAGAAATAGACGGCGAGTCACTGGGGAAACAATGACAATAAATGCTGCACATCTGACGATACAATTACCTTGCTTTGGGACAGTAGCGTTTAGCTGAAGGAACAGCGACAGGGTTAGTTAAGATTAGCACTGTTGCAACAGTGACCTTCTAAAACATGGATGACTAAAGCAACGACCATCAACGGATAGTCGCTGTTTTACATCTCACTCATAGGGATAGGGAAGGAAAACGAGACTAGTCTGCTTTGATGACGGCTTGTTTTAGTATTTCTTGGTCATTTTTATACACCACTAGCTCGCCTGGAGGGCTATCGCTGGTGCCTAAGACGGTGACATAACAATGATACAAGTATGGGCCGCTGCGAAATTGGAATGAATGATTCCCGCCGCTACCATCGAATACGAGTTTGCCCTTATTCAGCACTAGATCTGGCTTTTCGCTCAATGACTTACCCTTTGCCCAAGCGGCATAACGGTATTGGCTGTTCCCCATATTATCGACACGAATCGTAAACTTAGCGGTTTCCCAAGTTAATTCTGGGCTCACGAACTCACTCACGCTCGCATGTAATCCCGTTTTTTGCTTAGCGATCAGCTCAGCTTTCAATTTTGCCTCTGCGGGTGTTTGGTAGTTAATGGCTATAATCTTGCCATCTAAATCCAGCCACACTTCACCGCTGCCGAGCATAATGCCCCGCCACCCCATAATCTGCCAATCAGCATCGACCTTAGAATTGGCAATCTGCTCAAGCAGTTGTGGATCGAAGACTTGGTTGAAACGTGCAACCATTTCCTGAGTATTTTGAATCGCTGGGATCGGATATTCACGTTTAAGTGGGTAAGCCACTCGCTTAGCAATCGCCTCTGGATCATTCGCTTTGGCCGCATCGATAAGCCCTTGCACCAGAGGAATATATTCCTTTGGTAATGCCTCGTCGGCCGCATTCACTGCGCTACTTAACCCCATAGCACCGAATATCAAAGCGGCATAACATAGGATTTGCATCAATTTAGCTTGGCCGAAAACAGCGGTTTTTATTGCCTTTAATGGTGAGGCGAGTGACATCTTTATCCCTTATATCCAAACGTCTCTGCTGAGACCCAAAGCGAAGAATAACATAAGTACACAGGACAAAAACCTAAGCTGATTGACGCAATGCCTGACTAAACCGTCAGCAACAGGTTAGCGTAAATCGCCAGCGCGACCGACATAAAGATAACACCAATAATTGCATCGATAATAGGTGTCAGTCGCTGCAATCTAAGTTGCACCTGCGCCTTAGATAACATGACAGCCACAAAGCCAAACCATGCTAGCGACAGCGATAGCAACAAAATAGCGGCAGCGATTTTAGTGCTTGTGGTAACGCTTGGAGTAATCAAGGCCGAAAACAGGGTTAAGAAAAACACCAATGCTTTGGGATTCAATAAATTGGTATAAAGCCCAGTCAAAAAACCTTGCCTGCGCGACATAGAGCCACCTAAGCCACCAGCAATAGACGCCGCGCCTTCAACGTCAGCAGAAAGAGCATCAACATTTGTCCCAGCATTTGTACTGGCACTCGCTTTACGTTTAGCCAGTATCGCAAGGCCTGCACGCAGGGCACCAAACCCCATCCAGGCTAAGTAAGACGCACCCACAATTTGCACTAATAGATACAGAGTGTGTGAACTCTTAATAAGCAGACTCACGCCAGTCAGACTTAAAATCGTGTGGGCTAAAATGGCTATTGAAATCCCCACGGCTGCGGCAATCGCCGTGCTTCTGGACTGCTGAGTAGCAATCTTCACCATAATAGCGAAATCGGGTCCGGGGCTGATCAAGGCAACCGAGTGGATCACGGCCAAGGTGAGTAATAAAGATAAATCCATAGAGATGCGGCTCCGCAAAAAAGGTGATAAACGATAACTGAGGCTGCCAGTATGGCCATTTGTCGCAGGGTTGAATTGTAATAAATTGCACTATTTGTTTTATTCGAATAAGTCGTCGAAAGACGGGGAAAACTAGAGCATACGTCGCTGAAATTGCACCGGCGATAATAGGAATGCCTGCTTAAAGGCTTTATTCAAATGGCTCTGGTCAAAAAATCCGAATTGCTGCGCCACATCCGCCACTAGAGCGCCATGACTTAAGGATTTTTTCGCCAACTCTAAACGCACCCGCTTGAGATAAGCGTGGGGTGTCATCCCTGTTGCCTGTTTAAATTGCCGCAAAAACTGAAACTTACTTAAGCTCACTTCATTGGCTAAGGTTTCAAGCTGAGTATTATGCCAAGGCTCATCGTGAATTCGCTGCTTCACTAAGCTCACCTGCAACTTAGATAGCCCCTGCGGTTGATTCGGCTTAGTGATGCAAGATGAAACGCCGCTTGGGTAACGCTCCAGCAGCAGATGAATAAAGTTCAGTAGGTGTGACTCGCCCGCGAGCGCACTGCATTGGCCTTGGATTAATAGTTCGTGTAGCTGAATAAAATATTGATAAAGCGTTGGGTCATCCACCATAGGCGCGCTGAAAAAGTGCTCCTTCAAGCCCAGTTCTTGGCTCACTTCATTCATGTATTCAACGGGGATAGACATGACTTTCACCCGATAACCGTCGGCATCGCGGCTCTGGCCATCGTGGGTTTCGTCAGGATTTAAGGTCGATAGACTGTGCTGACCAAGCTGATAACTGCT
The DNA here is from genome assembly GCF_026802235.1 of Shewanella sp. DAU305. NCBI lineage: Bacteria > Pseudomonadati > Pseudomonadota > Gammaproteobacteria > Alteromonadales > Shewanellaceae > Shewanella > Shewanella sp. DAU305. Next base: position 1,237,149 of record NZ_CP113808.1, on the reverse strand, counting down.
GCCCTTATTCACAAACTGCTGCGCACCTTGGGTGACCACACCTAAGTGGTAATCCAGATGCACATGTTTATCAAAGCTAAAATGCGTGAATTCCGCCTGACTCAGTTCTATGCCTGATAAGCTGGGATGACGCCAATAGTTAATGTTTTCAACGGGTGTTGCTGTACTCATCGCTCGCGGCTATTACCTATAACATCAGTTTTAACACTGGGAAAACTCAAATCCACTAGGGTTCATTCTAGCCTTCATTGTTAGCGTGGGAATAGTAAATTATTGCAGCCATATCGTTTGATGAAATGTGCGCATAGATTGGCACATTAACTAGCGCATGAATGGGCGTTCACATTAGCGCCGAAGACAAACAAAAACGCCCAACTCTGTGGGCGCTTATAAATGCGGACTGGCTTACGTTATAAGTTTTACTCAGTGCTAAGCTCGTCAGTATCACTTACACTTAATATCGATTAAATCGATTAATGCGAATGGCTGCCGTGTCCGCCCTGGGCTTCAATCGATTGGCCTTCACTGTTGTAAAAACCGCTGCCGCCATGTTCAATAAAGCCTTGGTTGATCATCTTAGCGATAAAAGGATCAGACTCACTGTCGCCGACATCGGCAAAATCAATATCTTGATAATCTTGGGTTAATACCACAAACGCATCGCTATCAAATGGCTCTACGCCCACCAGCTTGTAGGCTAGATTCGGTTGAGATTGACCTAAGATAAACTCAGCGGGCAGGCTGATGGCATCAATCCAAACAAGCTCACTCTCTAAGCCGTTAACCTTACCTTCAAAGCCTTGAGTCGTAAAACACGCCTCTTGCTTAGCTTGTGTCTTGGTCATGTGGGTCGGCAATGCTGGCGATACCACATGGTACAACTGGTCGCGATCGTGTTGAATGTTGAGTGCGCGTAAATCACCTTTGCGGTAAGTTACAGAACGTTTTTCAGCGGGGAAATAGCGCACGTACTCGCCATTGCTCGACCATTCTTCAAATGTTGAACCATCACGCTGAATAATAAAGTCTTGTCCATTACGGATGAGGGTCATTTGCCATTGCTGGCCCTTGCCATTGGTCACTTGATATTGAGCCTTTAAATGCTCGGCTTGTAGCGTTGGACACTGAGCCTCTTGCGCTGACATAGCAACATTGGGCAGAACTAAGCTGGATAACATTAGAGCCAATAGACGGTTTTTCATTAGACTTCTCACTTACTGAACAGGGTAAACACTTAAGCTTTTGTAAACGCTTTGGTATGTTAAATCGTTAGGCTAAAGGCTGATGGATGACGTATGCCATCCATCAGCGCTGCTTTTACTTAACTATTACTGCTACTGCACTATGTCTTACTGCACTATTTCTTACTTCACTTATGCAGAGACTAAGCAGGGCTTACTTAACCGCAGCCGCTTCAGCTTTAGCCACTAAATTTGCCGCGCGGTTCATCACGTGGAAAATGTGGTTCTGCTCAACCGTACCTTGGATAAGATCCGAACTTGGGCCGCGGGCGAAAATCGCTACGTCTTCCCCTGCATGGGTCTCGTCACTTAATGGCACTAGCGCTTCTTGGTGGAATCCGGCACTTTGGGTATCAACAAAGTTCAAGTCCTTACGACCTGCGTCCACTGGGAAGTTGTAACGCTCATCGCCACCTGTTGCTAATGACGCATAGCCCATGCCGTTAGCGTAACCGACTGTGGTATATGGCAAACCGTTAGCATCGGTAGAGTTAGTCACTTCAGCAACGCCGTTGGCGTCGTTCGACTTCACTAAACCTAGGATAGGGTTACCGCGAGTTGGATAACCTGCAATGGTGAACACATGGCTGTGATCCGCTGTAACCATTAACAAGGTATCGTTTGCCGAGGTTTTTTCCATCGCCACACGCACCGCTTCAGAAAGCGCAACTGTGTCATACAGCGCACGCGCCGCATTACCTGCATGGTGAGCGTGGTCGATACGGCCAGCTTCAACAATCAACACGAAGCCTTTTGAGTTTTTCTTCAGAATATCAATCGACTTAGCCGTCATTTCCGCCAGTGATGGCTCGCCAGTCACGCCAGCTTCTTTACGATCGTAGTCGTATTCCATGTGCGATGAGTTGAATAGGCCCAGCAAATGATCTGTGCTTGCCGCATCCACACTGAGGAAACCGTCCCTGTCTTGCACGTAAGCGGCGTTAGTGTATTTAGTCATCCATTCAGCTGTGAGGTCACGACCATCGTTACGCTTACCTGCTTTACCTTCTGGATCAACGGTCGTCTTAGGAATAAAGGCGCGGCGACCGCCACCCATCATCACGTTAAGACCGCTGCCGTAGTTAAAGTCGAGCATTTGCGCGGCGATATCTTTACAGCCATTAGTCACAGCTTCGGCTGGCAGGTTTGAATCGGCTTCCCAATCACGTTCTGGCACATGGGCGTAAGTCGCCGCAGGAGTTGCGTGGGTTAAACGCGCCGTTGTCACCACACCCGTTGCCATTCCCGCCATTGCGGCAAGCTCGAGTGACGTCACTAAATTTTGATCTTTAGTCGAAGCACAGTTAGCACGTACTACGCCTTCAGCCTGTGAAATCACGCCTACGTCGGTTTTGACACCTGTCATCATCGCCGACATAGTGCCTGCAGAATCCGGCGTTTGGCCGTCGACGTTATAGGTTTTAGAAAGACCCACATAAGGCAGAGTTTCGAAAGATAACGAGTTTTCTTCGCCCGTTTTGCCTTTGAGCTGGCCTTCTAAAATACGTGCGGCAGTAATGGTTGATACACCCATACCATCACCCACAAACAGGATCACGTTTTTCGCGGCGCCAACATCATTGTTAACAGTTAAGCCTTCGGCTTTGGTCACGCGAGCTTGTGCATCGACATACCACTGATTCACAGCAGTCCAATCTTTGCCATTGCTACCGTTAGACCCATTTGATCCATTGCTACCCGGTGTTCCCGCGGTACCGTTATCACCATCGCTACCGCATGCGGCTAAACCCAGCATGGCTGAAATCGCGACTACTAGTAATTTCTTATTCATTTTTTGCTCCAAAAGTGAGGACTCAGTAACTAATCCGTGATTAGTACTTAGTGCCGCCAAGCTGCTGCGCTTGGTTGATAATGTGGAAGATCACGTTCTGCTCAATCACGCCCTGAACCAGATTCGAACCTGGACCTCTGGCATGTAAGCTGATGTCTTCACCGGCGTGAGTCTCACTTTCCATTGGGATAAGCGCTTGTTGCATAAAATCTTTATCTTGCGTATCGACTGAGGTTAAGTCGTCACGCACACCCACCACAGCACCTGGGCCGTTGGTATAAGCCAGCGTGGTGTAAGGCTTGTTGTCATTCGCTGTCGCTAACGTGCCATCGACGTTATGCACTAAACCTAAGATAGGGTTACCGCGTTTTGGGTAGCCTGCGATAGTGAACACATGGCTGTGATCCGCTGTTACCATGATCAAGGTATCGTCGCTGCTCGTTGCATCCATTGCCGCTTTCACTGCATTAGATAACTCAACCGCATCGGTCAGCGCACGGCTTGCATTGCCCGCATGGTGACCGTGGTCGATACGGCCAGATTCAACGATTAGCAAGTAGCCTTTGTCGTTCTTCTTCAAAATATCGAGGGATTTGGCGGTCATTTCAGTTAGTGATGGCTCACCACCTACGTCATCAGCGCGGTCTGCTTCGTATTCCATGTGTGATGGATTGAATAGGCCGAGTAAATGATCTGTGTTGGCAGCATCAATGGCGTCGAAGCCTTTTTTGTCCCACACGTAAGCAGATTTGCTGAAATTATCGACCCAAGCTTTAGTTAAGTCTTTACCGTCTTTACGTTTACCGGCTTTGTTCTCGCCATCTTTCACTGTTGTGGGTAGGAAGTAGCTACGGCCGCCACCTAATGCCACAGTTAACGAATTGGCTTCATCGCGCATCACCAATTGGCTTGCGATGTCGGTACAACCGTTCGCAACCGCTTCGGCAGGTAAGTTGAAATCGCCTTCCCAATCGCGCTCAGGGGTTTTGGCATAGGTTGCCGCTGGCGTAGCGTGCGTTAAACGCGCCGTAGTGACTATGCCTGTTGATAATCCTTTGGCATTAGCAAGGTCGACCAGAGAAACAAGTTCATTGCCTTTTGAAGACAAACAGTTACCACGTAAGCTGGTATCTGAAATAGAGATAATACCCGCCTTGGTTTTAACGCCTGTCGCCATGGCTGTCATAGTGCCCGCAGAATCTGGCGTTTGTTGGTTAGTGTTATAGGTTTTCACTAACGCCGTGTGGGGGAACTGTTCGAAACTTAAGAAGTTTTCTTCGCCGCCTTGGTTGTCAGCTTTATCCTGCCCTTGCAGAATACGGGCTGCCGTTAGCGTCGAAATACTCATGCCGTCACCGACAAATAAAATCACATTTTTAGCGGTTTTTTTAGTGTCGACTTGGACTTTAGCCACCACGTTTGCCGCACTGTCTTTAAACCACTGGCTGTCTGTTTGTGTTGCGGGCAGGACTGCAGCATGCGCTACAACCGTCATTAAGCTGCAGGAGATAGCTGCAGCGATCCGTTTAATATTCATCACGTTCATCACCGATTTATTATTGAGTGTATGAGGGTATTCCCTGTAGAGGCGACCCGATTTTCAGGCATTTATGTGACGAATAAGCGTGATTTGGATGGCGGTTTTATTGCAGCTAAGTGTCAGATTTATTTCAACTAACAATATGCAAGACGTTAAGTTTGACCACCAGCAGATCACGTTTTAATGTCCTATTGATGTGAGCTCATGGAAACGGATGATTAAACTTGAATAAAAATGAACCCATTTATCAGGCTAGCTATACTCTAGTTAACTCAACACGGCTAGGAACAGGTTATGCAGCGACGGAGCAATATGCGCATTTGGAGTGTGTTGATAGGTCTATTCTTTTGTATCTCTGTTCATGCGACCAGTAAATCCACAGCAGAAACTACAGCGGTACTTGCTGATAAACCTATCATTACCATGGCGTTTTATGAGGACCCCAAACACAACTTCTACTTTAAATGGGCTGAACTGATTTACACCCAAGCCTTTGAACGCTTAGGTTATGGCTTCTCCTATCAAGTGGTTCCCGCTGCCCGCGCCAGTATGATGGCGGACTCAGGAAAAGTGGATGGCGAGCCGGGGCGTGTATTTCGTTATGGCGAGAAGTTTACCAACCTCATTCGCATCGAGGAACCGGTTGTCGATACCCATTTAATTGCCTTCGCACACAATCCCAAAATCAAGATTACCAACTGGCAAGCACTGCAAAAGAGTCGATATAAGATCGAATACTATCGAGGCGTGTTCCTCGCAGAACAAAAGCTAAAGGGACTCATTCCAGAGGAGCGCCTGACTGAATCCTCATCCCCTGTGAGCTCTTTTCGTAAAATACTCCGCAACCGAATCGATATCTATATAGATACAGAGGCAAGCTCATTGGATCTATTACAAACCCCAGAGTTTCAAGGTAGCGAGATCATCGCGATTGCCACCCTAGAAGAACTCACTAGCTATGGTTACCTGAATAAACGTCACGCGGCACTCGCCGTAAATCTTGCTCGGGAGCTAAAACAGATGAAGCAAGAAGGCATATTTGAAATCTATAAACAGCAGGCGCGAAAAACGCTGAATGATGCAATGAATAATGGCGATACCCCACAATAACGCAATCAGCATCGCCAATCTTGTTTCAATTATTTCATTGACTTAATTTCAAAGCGTTTTAGTGTTATCTAAAGTATGTCGCTGACATATATGGCTTAACTGACAGTACATTACTTAACTGGCAATACATTAATTAACTGACAGTGCATTGCCCAACGAAGAGGCAGACCCACAACCAAGCGGTACTTTGATTTAGCATGTGGAACAATCAATCTAAGGAACAGATGAACAACAAAATAACCTTCAAAAATAGCAGGCAAATTGATTCACTCCTTCTCCCTAAGTTGCCCACTCTAGAGTGGCGCCACTGTATTGGTTGTGGAGCGTAAGGATGGGGACTCAGTTCGCGCGCACATTAGCTATTTTACGGCAACGAACTCGCTCAACCGTTGCTAAGGTTCTGTTGATCATCAGCATGTTTATCGGGATCTGCATCGCCCTCGTCGCACTTGTGTATATTCAAGGCAATATATTTGATGGTGTACGCACCTATGTCCGCGGTGAAGGCTTGTGGGCCAAGGCGCAAAAAGATGCGGTACTTTATCTCACCCATTACTCTTACACCCAAAATGATGTGGACTTTCAGCGTTATCGCGCAGCGACGAGCGTCATGGAAGGTGATCATCAAGCCAGGCAAGCCCTACTCGCAACGCCAATCGATGAACAGGCAGCCAAACTGGGTTTTATTCAGGGCCTCAATGACGAACGGGATACCGACTCACTGATCTGGTTCTTCCGTCACTTTCAATCCAATTCCTATATGCGGCAAGCGATTCAGCTGTGGGGCTTAGCCGATCAACGCTTCGAGTTTGTAATGCAACTCGCCGAGAATATGCTTATTGAAATCAATCAACTGGGTGGCAGGCCCGAAATCCTCGCGCAATACCGCCAGCAATTGATTGATGTAAATGAAGAATTACTCAGCCTAGAAATTGAATTTTCAGCTGTGCTCAGTGAAGGCGCACGTTGGGTAAAGCAAATGACCTGGTTGATTAGCCTTGGCGCCCTACTGCTGTTTATCAGTATTGGGATCTTCGCCAGTCGGCAGATCATTCGTAACATCGCCAAGTCTGAACGGCAGTTACTGATCAGTGAATCTCGCTTCACTAGCCTGAAAAACTCCGACACCATAGGGATTATTTCTTGGCAGCTCGATGGCACCCTCCATGATGCCAATGATCATTTCCTCAAGATGCTCAATTTTGACCGCGCGGATTTGACCTCAGGCTTAATCAACTGGCGCTCAATTACCCCACCTGAATATGAAACACGAGATGCCATTGCGATTGCAGAGTTAGAACAGTTTGGTCACTGCCAACAATATGAAAAACAACTTATCAGCAAGAGTGGTGCCTTAGTGCCTGTGATGTTAGCGGCCAGTTTTTTAAATGGCAGCAAATATGAAGGCGTGGCTTACTTTATGGATCTCACCGCCAGTAAACAGGCCGAAGATAAACTCAGGCTCGCGGCAACCGTGTTTAATGCCAGCACCGACGGCATAATGATCACCGATCCCCTGCTGAGTATTATTTCTATCAATCAAGCCTTTACTCATATTACTGGCTTTACCCAGCAGGATTTGCACGGCGATGCCAACCACTTCCTCAATGACGGGCACAATAGTGATGACGCCCGCCAAGCCATGCTAAATCTGCTTCAACAAGGCGAGCAATGGCAGGGGGAATTACTCAAACAAGTTAAATCGGGCGACTTACTGCCGCTCAGTGTGCGCATCAATACAGTGCGCAATGAGCATGACCGCCTGACTCATTTTGTCATTGTGATTACCGACATTGCCGAACGTAAGGCAGAGGAGGAATATCTGCGTCATATCGCCCATCACGATGCCCTGACTAACCTGCCTAATCGTGTGTTATTCCACACTAAACTTGAACAAGCCATAGTGCACGCCCAACGGTCTGATGATATTTTTGCAATCCTTTTCTTAGACTTAGATAACTTTAAGCCAGTGAATGACCAGTTTGGTCACGATGTGGGAGATAAACTATTACAGGAAGTCGCGAAACGGCTTTCATCTGGGATTCGCCAAATGGATACCATCACTCGCCTCGGAGGCGATGAGTTTGTGATCCTGCTAGAACACCTTGCCAATACACATAGAATCGGCCAACTGATCCCTCAGATAAGCCAAGCTATTTGCGCGCCTTACACTATCAATGGTCATCAAATCCATATCGGTGTCAGCGTCGGTTTGGCGATTTATCCAGAAAACGGCACAGATGCAAAAAGCCTGATCAATCATGCTGATCAGGCCATGTATTCGATGAAAAAAAACAATAAGACTCACCTGCAAAGCCTAGGTTAAGCCTTACTGGCTGGCGAGTTTACGCCAACGTAATCCATCACGAATCACCTCATACCCAGGGAACATAGCGGCAATCACTAGACTATAACTGAGCCATTTATCTAGCTGCAGTAACGTAAATATCCCCTGTAATTCAGGTCCTTGGTTTTGTACTTGGGTTTGTAATAGTGGCGAACTAAATGCCAGAAAGACTAAGAACGAGGCATAAGCAAGATTAATCCCCATATTCGCCAGTAACAATTCAGTGGTCCACACTCTGCGGCGTAACTGCCACAGACTATTGCCCATAGACAGCAAAATAATAGGGCTAAACCATTGCAGTAATTGCTGAGCATTGGCGCTAAAAATCACGGTACGTGTAGCTAATTGCTCGCTACTCATCCACACAGAACACCAGATCACGAGCAAGAGGAAGAGATACGTCGCCAGATCGGCAAACACATCGCTTAAACTAATATGCTGCCAACCGGGGCCGACCTTTGGCAAATTCTGCGGCTGCCATTTTTGGCAATTGCTGCCAGATAGCGGTTTTCCTTGAGCCGAAAAGCTCCAAAAAGACAAGCCAATTGCAGTAAAGGCAAGACAAGCATCGCCGATAAAACCTTTGGCAATATGATGGATAAATCCGAATAGATTTCCCTCTGCCGAGCCCAGCCATTGAGTCGTGCCGCCTACCACCTGCAGCACAAATAAAACACCAAGCACCATGAAAAGTGTATGTTTAAAAAGCGGAATATCCTCAGAGGCAATAATAGGCACTGCCGGTACAAATTGCTGCGCGACCTTACAGGGATGACCCATTTGCTTTAATACATCGGCAATTTGCGATTCGGTCAATTCACCTTGCTCAGATAAGGCATCCAATTGGTCGCAGATATTGGCTTTTAATTCACGACCAATTTCCTGACGCTTGTTCTCGGGCAATTCACGCTGCACCGCGGCGATATAGCGATCGACTAATTCCATATCAAATCTCCTCTGCGCTCTCGTCTGAGCGGTTAATATCAGAGCCATTAGTGTCAGCGCTTTGCTCCAGCAAAAAAGCCAAGGCGCCATTAAGTTGCTGCCATTCATCGGTAAGTTGACTGAGTAACTCAGCCCCCAATGACGACAATTGGTAATAACGACGCTCACGCCCTTCGGCCTGTCGCCACTCACTATCCAACAATCCTTGATCGGCTAGGCGGCGCACTAAGGGATACAGAGTCCCCTCATCAATATCGATACCGCCTTCCTGCAACTGTTTGCGGAGCGAATAACCGTAATGGGGTTGTTTTAATAATCCCAGTACTGCCAACACTAATACCCCACGACGCAACTCGAGTCGCATTTTGACTAGCTGTGAACTTGTCATAGTCGAATTCCCATCCTGAACACTGTGTCACACACACTGTGCGCCACACAGCAAATACTATGCAGCACACAGTAATATTGCAAGTTTTTATTGCGCACTTTTTGCTCTCTATGTTCAAAATAAACACAAACACTTGTTTGTATTGAATTTAGAAAAATGCCAACCGTTTCTGCAGAGTGCTCACATTTCCTCTGTGCCATACACTCAAAGCAAATGACTCCCACATAAGCAAATTCAAGATAAAAAATTGCAAAACTTCCTATGCTTGAGTAACTTAGCATCCAACATTGAATAGCCGACTCGCCAACCTAAAAACGGTTTATTCCTCCAAGGGGATAAATCGGATCGACTCAAGTAAGTATTGATATTCAATAACTAAAACTATTAAGCCGTTAAATTAAGGACATAGAAAATGCTCATGGATAGAGGCGTGCTGGTACGCTGGAACGATGAAAAGGGATTTGGCTTTATTCAGCCTGAAAAAAACGCCGCCCAAGATGTGTTTATTCACATTTCGGTGCTAAAAAAGATGGCGAGAAAACCCATAGTGGGCGACAGCATTCTGTTTCAAACTGAAGTGCAAAATGACGGAAAAAGAAAAGCGGTTATCGCCTCGATTGAAGGCGTCGCGGTGGTAGCGGCAAGCTCAGCGCCACGCACCGATTCCCACTCTCATGTCCAATCACGCAATGAAAACTTCAATAACAAAAACAAAGCCCATTACCATAGCCCACGAAAATCTTCATTTAATACGATAATCCCGCTGCTAATAATCGTTGCCATAGTTATCTTTGGCTTTAAACAATACCAAGAATTTAATGAAGCTCCTGCAATCGATGAAGTACCAGTCCTCACAAATGAAGACATTCAGCCAATGCCCATGTACGAAACTAAAGTGAGAACTCAAACACCTGCAACGCCAAGATTCCAATGTGAAGCGGGTAAAACCCATTGCAGCCAGATGAGTTCCTGCGCAGAAGCGACATTCTATATCCAACATTGCCCCAATACTCAAATGGATGGTGACAATGATGGCATTCCCTGCGAGCGCCAGTGGTGCCGTTAGCGATACGACATATGTAAAGTTACGCGTGTAACCTTAAGCCTGAGCAGGTAGTAAAATGATAAGTAATCTAAAACAATGGCGAGATAGCCTGACAGGCATACAGCAAACCGGAGTGATTGCTGCCAGTATCGGGCTTCTCATGCTTGGCTTATTCTACCTTGGTCAATTTATCGGTAGTAGCGTGGTAAAAATGGGCTGGCTTTAACCCTAAAAACACGCAAACTAGCCCATTAATTCATACCCATAGCAACTTCCCAATGGCAACGCATGCACACTGATATCATCACGCAAATTGACTCACCAGAGATGCTTGAGTCTTTGTTAACCGAGCACGCAGCGGTGCTGTTGTTATTTGGCGCGCCGGACTGCGGTGTGTGCCAAACGCTCAAACCGAGAATTGCTGAGATGTTAGCGCAAGCGTTCCCGCTGATGCAGATGGCCTATATCGATTGCCAAGCCCAAGCTGAGATAGCGGCGAGCCACAATGTATTTACTCTGCCAGTGGTGGAATGTGTGTTCTATGGCAAAACCTTTGGACGGTTTTCTAAGGTGTTTTCGTTAGCGGATATTCGAGGGGCGCTTGCCCGCCCCTATGGTTTAATCGTGACGGAATAATCCAGAGTCAACACTGGGATGACTTGTGTGTCAGCGGTCTAAAACCAGCGTAATGCACTGACTTATCGAGTGTAACCTGTGCTGCTGGCGTGCTTATAAGACGTGTTGAGCCAGATGCTGCTTTAGCTTTTCCGCTGCAACCGCAGCCGTCACCTGTAGAATGACAACATCCGCCCTTGGCCGCATGTTTGAGTGAAGCGCGACCTTGGGATGCATCCGTCAACCTAAGATTAAGATCCGCCGTTTGTGCAAGCAAAGTCGCCACAGTTTGACTGACACTGCCTTTACTCACGCTAATCCCCGCATCGAGCAACTTTCCTAACATGCGCTCACCGATATTCTGGGCAATCACAATGTCGGTACCTTGTTGAATAATAAGCTCTAGTAAGGCTTTTTTAGCACTACAGTCACCCTCTATAGCCGGGCTATCCACCAGCTTAATTAGCTGAAACTGTTCGTTATAAAACCCAATTTGCACGGCTTTAGTAAAGTGACTGGCAAGTCGTTCGCGGCTAATCGGCATGGCAATAATCATGATAAATCCTTGTCTGTTTGGGTTGGCAGCCTCAAGGCTTGACCTTGAGTAATGGCCGTAGCCACCTTTTTACGGGCATTGGCGAGAAGGTATCCAAAGGTTTGCCGAGAGATCCCCATCAAGGCTGCGGCTTCGAGCTGGCTTAATCTTTTCACATCACCCAGTTCGAGGGCCTCAAACTCATCGGCTTCTAATTGAATATGGGTTAATTCAACCGCAGGGATCCCATTTGGCTTAAATAGGCTACAGGGCACACAGCTCGATAATTGACGGCATTTTTTGGGTCTTGGCATAATGTTTATATCTTTAGCTAATTTTTAAATAGTCTTTATCTATTGAAATAGTGTTTTAGATCTTAGTGCATGTTTATGCACACATAGTGAAACTCGGGCTCACTTAGCCAACGCAGTAAATGGATATAAACGATTCGCAAGCTTGATGGCTAAGTTCAGTTGATGAACCACAATAATCATCGAGTTTCTGGCCTAGGCCAGAAACTATTATTCACGCCAGTGGCATAACAAACTGCAACACAGCTCACAGTTAGTTATATCAAGCATGGCTAATTCAACGCCTTAAGCGGAGTGCAAACCCAAGCAACTGTCTGTGCATCAAATGAATTAAGCCATTGTTATGGATATGACTTCAATAAAATCCCGTTATAAAAACCCAGCCATAAAACCCGTCACAAAAAGCCTATAAAAAAGCGCCACTAGGGCGCTTTAGGGATTTTCAACACTAAACCGATTACAAGCTCAGGCTATTATTGCTGCGGTCGGCGTCGGGTAATTTATGCTCGGGATCCAGTGTCGCCGTCTTCACAGGTTTAGTCACAGGTAAGACAATCGTTGGCGAAACACGGTGCATCCAGGTTTCAACCGGAATACGAAAATCTTCACTCGTCCCGTCAACATATTGCAAACGCAGCGTGGCTGGCATGACCAACTTTTGTTTACTGGTCAAACTGATAGCAGTACCTTTGCCATGTTTGTCATCTACAGCTTTTACACCTGTGACTGCCATATCCAACTGCCAATTATTGAGATACCAGCCACGCCACCACCATGCGAGATCTTCACCAGCGGCGCTTTCCATAAAGCGGAAAAAGTCCGATGGCGTAGGATGCTTAAACGCCCAAGTAGCAATGTATTCTTTAAAGGCGGGATCGAATCTATCTGGCCCTAAAATCTGCTCACGCAGCAAGACCAGCCCTAAGGCACCTTTAAAGTAACTCACTGAATGGCGATAGGTTTCAGCAACCGCTTCCGAGGGTGCCATCAGAGTTGGCGCTTCTGCATCGGCCAACACAGACAAGATTTCATCCACAGGATTGCCGCCCTTAGGCGCATATTCGCTGTCGCGTTTAGGTGCAAACTCGCCTTGATTGAAAGCATCCGAGGCATACACATCGATAAAGGTATTAAACCCTTCGTCCATAAAGGCGTGGCGACGTTCGTCTGAGCCCACAATCATAGGGAACCAGTTGTGGCCGAGTTCATGGGCGGTGATCCAAAACAGCAGATCGTCCTTATCGTCCATGCCATCAAACACTATACCGGGATATTCCATGCCAGCGCCCTGACCGCCGAGGTTGACCGCCGCAGGCCAAGGATAAGGATACCATTGGGAAAAATGCTCAATATTGGCTTTCACATACTCAGTGGCGCGGTCCCACTTATTCGATCCCACACCTTCGGCGGGATAGGCGGACATCGCCAGCGACGTTTTGCCATTGGGTAGATTAATCCGCGCCGCATCAATCACAAACGCGGGCGATGCAGCAAAGGCCACATCGCGGGTGTGCTCCATACGGAAATGCCAATCTAAGGTTTTGCTCGCACTTGGGCGACTGTCGGTTTTGGTAATATCTTCTAAGGTGCGGATATACACAGTTTTATCACTTTTCTTGGCCGCGGCGAATCTCTGCTGCTCGGTTTTGGTTAGCACATCCTTAGGATTCACTAACTCGCCAGAACCCACCACCCAATAGTTACCCGGCACTGTGACCGTGTAATCTATGGTGCCATATTCCAAGTAAAACTCAGAACCTATGTAGGGATTGTTGTTCCAACCATGGAGATCGTCATATACGGCCATGCGCGGAAACCACTGGGCGATTTCAAAAATCTTGCCATTGGTCGACGGCGTGACTGAAGTGCGGCCGCCCCAAGTGCCGGGAACTTGGTAGCTATAATCGATTTGCAGTTGTAGCTTGCCGCCGTTCGCCGCCAGAGGCTCGGCCAAGTCCACCCGCATGCGGGTATCATCGATTAAGAATTTAGCATCATAGCGTTTACCGCCAATCAAGACTGTGACCTTATCGAATTGATATCCATCGGTAAATTGACCACGACGCCATTCTGACGCCACAGTACTGCGGGAATCCTTGCGGTACATGTTTTGATCTAACTGCACCCACAGCGTTGGCAAGGCATCGGGACTGTTATTGGTATAAGTGATGACTTCTTTGCTGCTTAACTTATCGTTTTGCGTATCGATAGTGGCGTGCAAACTGTAATCAACGCGATTTTGCCAAAACATCGCACCGGGCTTGCCCGCACCATTACGCAGCGCAGTCGCGGGATAAGGTAACGACAGCGGCGCAAACAAGGTTTGTGGATCAAAGTGTGAAGGTGCGGGGGTGCTGGGCGCCGCGACAGCAAGCGCCGAGCAGCCAGCCCACAGGATGGCAGTTGCCCTGAGCCAATGAGGCATAGTGGAGATTCCTTTATTATTTTTAGATGGATGCACACAACAGCAGTAGCGCTTTAGACTGACGCTAAACATGGACTATACGATATCAACTCAAGCCAAATGAGGCAGCCCTTAAAATGCCTTTGAGCGCCGAGGAATTGTTACAAAGGGTGTGCTGTACGGGTTACCGCGAGTGAAATAGCAAGCTTGTGACAGATCGCTTGTAATAAAAGCTCAATGGGATGGCAGGCCTCAGGCTTTTCATCCCAGCTTTGCATAACAACACTTCCATCACCGATTTACATTACACGCTCAGCAAACAGCTAAGTAGCCGTGACTCGCCAGCGGTTGCTGATGCTTGCTTGCTTGCTTGCTTGCTTGCTTGCTTGCTTGCTTGCTTGCTTGCTTGCTTGCTTATTAAGACGGGCTCAATCCTTGGACTCGCTATCACTCACCTGCACCGAATAACCGTCGCCCTGCTTAATAAAATCCACAAAATGATGGATAGCGGGCAACGCATCTTCCCTATGGTGCGACACGTACAGCAATTGGCTCAGATGATGCTCGGCTATCATCTCCAACGCCAGCATCACTAAGGTGCGATTGATAAAATCTAAGCCCTGATACGGCTCATCTAAAATCAGTAATAAGGGCTGTTTAATCAAGGCGCGACCAATAAGCAATAACCGCTGCTGCCCATAATCGAGCTTCTTAAAGCTGGTGCTTGCCAGCCCTGTCATGTGCAAAATGGCTAACCATTCCTTTGCCAAATCTAGCTGAGGTTTAGTGGGTTTCTGGTACAGACCAATCGAGTCAAAAAAGCCAGAAAGCAGCACATCTAATGCCGAGCAACTGACGCGATACTGTAAGTGCAGCGCCGACGATACTATGCCAATCCGTTGTTTAATCTGCCAAATACTCTCGCCGCTTCCGCGAGGTCGGCCAAAGAGCGTGATGTCATTGCTATAGCATTGTGGATGGTCGCCTAAAATCAGCCCCAGTAAAGTGCTTTTACCGCAGCCATTTGGGCCGCGAACTTGCCAATGTTGCCCTGCTTCGATGCGCCAATTCACGCCGCTGAAAATCAGCCCACTGACATATTCCACTTTGCCATTTTTAATCTCGACCAGAGGCTCAAACGCCTCGGCGTTGTGCCTTTGCCGCTCCATCAAGGCCAAGAGTTCATCGCTACGCTGCGCCGATAACGCATTCAGCTGCGCCATCACAGGATGATTGTGCCATTGCTCAATCGACATCGACGGGCTGAGTTTGTGCACACTCTGCCCCGATTTGAGCATCTCGCCATTAAACAGCGCCACATGGCTGATACACGGCGGCAATTCCTCTTGGCGTGAGGTAATGATCAGCAACTGAGTATGCTCGGCCACTTCACTCAGCAGCTCAGATAAACTCGCCTGATGTTCAACATCGAGGCCAGCGTAAGGGTCATCTAAAATCAGCAATTGCGGTAACATTGCCAGCGCACGCGCCAGCATGACTCGGCGTGTTTCGCCCGTCGATAACTGCCGAAAACCACGCAGGCGCAGCGGCTCAAGCCCAACCTTTTGTAATAGTGGCGCGAGTTGTGCGGCATCTTGGCAGCATTCCAACACTAAGGATTCGACACTCGAACCGTAATCCAACTCGTCTTTTTCTAACTCGCGTGCCAGCAACGCTTGCTGCAACCCAAGTGACACCCAGCCGATACGTTGCGGCAGGCCAGCAATCGTCCCTTCATCGGGCAGAATGTCACCGGTTAATATTCGCCCGAGCAAGGAACCGCAATAACTGTCGGTCGCGAAAATCGCCCAATGTTCAGCAGGGTGCAGTTGCCACTCATCGACGACTAGCACCTCATTATCACGCCCGTATCGTAACTGTTTAACCACAATACTTTTGTCTTGGTTCGCGACAACATCAAGCATAACCACAGTTCCTTTCTATTTTTAAGGGATGATAAAATCTAATACGCTTAATGGCATAGGTAAAGCGTGGCAACATCCAACGGATACCCATGTGTGAGGCAACCACTCTGGCAGAACTGTGATAAAATCGGCACCTGTTTAACTTTCATATCAACAAGGTAATGCAATGAATCCCATTATTGCCATCTTAAAAGAACACAACGTCAGTGACGCTAAGATCCAAGAACTGTTTCAAACATTAACCGAAAATCCATTAATGGCGATGGGTACGCTCGGTCAATTAGGTATCCCAACCGAAAAATTACAACAACTGCTGGGACTAGTGATGCAGAAACCGGCCTTGATCAAAGAAGCCGTGCTTGAACTCGGTTTGGATTTCTCAAAAGTAGAAGCCGCAAAAGCCCAACTGCAAAAATAAGCGCAGACTGTTCAAGTTTGTAGACATCATGCGCTAGGGGAATCCGCGTAACTCAGATCCCCTAGCGAATGTTAAAACCACTAAACCGCAAAGTAATTAAATCTCACAGCAACTAAACCTCAAAGCCATTGACGCTCAAAATGATAGTACCAAGTGAGCTAACTGTTTTGCGCCTGCCACTCCTCAATCGCCTCTTTCGCCGCTCGAAAAGCTTCAATCCCCGCAGGCATACCGCAGTAAACGGTGCAATGCAGTAAGACTTCTTGGATCTCTTCAACCGAGCAGCCATTGTTTAGCGCCCCCCGCACATGGCCCTTTAACTCAGTCGGCGCCTTTAATGCAGCCAGCGTCGCAATAGTAATCAAACTGCGCGTTTGCCTTGAGATGGCATCACGTACCCAAACCTCACCCCAGCAATTGGCCGTAACTAAATCTTGCAGCGGTTGCGTAAAATCCGTCGCACTATTGAGCGCCTTATCCACATAACTATCGCCCATCACAGCACGACGCACCTCAAGCCCCTTCTCGTATTGCTCATCGTTCATCGATGCATCCTTTTTCTTATGTGATTAAACTATGTGATTAAGCGATGTGATTAGACTTATTGAAACCGCCAACCAATCTGCCTTATATCCTTACCACCTATAACTGATAACCAACGTTAGATTGAGCGCACCCAAGCAACGAACTCTTCGGCGAGTCTGGGAGGGTTACAGGCCTCTGTCTGATCTGCGATCTCGTTATAGTACTCGAGCTCGTGAACTATGATGGGTACCGAACGACCGAAAACGCGACTAACGGTTAAGTTGGAATGGAGTGTAGAAGCGACAACGCATACTGCGGCAACAAATTGCTCGGTTATCTCCTGACCGAGCTCAAGGCAGCGCTCAAAATCGACATCTTCCTCCGCATCACTGTACCCGAGACCGAGATCGGCCACCCAGCGAGCTAAGATATCCGCAGTCTGAGAGTCAGGATCCCCAAAGATGAGGAGTTCGTTTTGAAGCCAGAAGGCATAGTTCCATTTTGCTTCGTCAGAGCTAGAAGCCTTTGGAATCGAGGCATGCCACTCGTCGACTGTGTTATAGCCGACTGTCAGCGTAGGTAGACGGGGATCGTCATATTCGTTGTTGATATAGAAAGACAATGCATAGATCTGCTCCGCCTCAGAGCTTGGTATACTCTCGAGCGCTTCGGTAATAGCACTCTGAAGCACGGTAATCATTGGGATATTCATACTGGGTTTCCTGCTCGTTTAATGCCGCATTTAGCGAATAAAAATAGTGCATTGTAATTGAGAATAAGAGCTTAACCCACTATTTTTGTTCAGCTTAAATGTCTGCCAATATATTAGTATTCAACCAATTTTCCAGTTATCTGTATGCCTTTTTACAAGCATAAACTCTGCAAATTTAACAATGGATGGCTCGTTAAATTCTTTTGCTGCTCGTTTGCTGCTTAACAGCGGAAGTTGATTATTAAGTACTGTCATTCCAGTGACACGCCACCCCTTTTATTTCACAAGAAGTATCCATGAGGGCTCGACGACGGCATCTGCTACATACGGAAGTGCAAATGCCGCGATCACATGGTCAATGATGTTCCAGACATCATAGTGACATTTCCCATATCCCTATGGGTCAGATATGAAAGAGCGGCCATGCCGTCAACGGTCACTTACATGCCAATGCTTAGTCCAACCAACTATCCAGTTATCTGTATGCCTTTTTACAAACATATACTCTGCAAATTTAACAATGGACGGCTCGTTAAAATCTTGTCTGCGATTTACTGAAAAAGATATGAATGTCCTATCTTTTTATTGAGTGTTTTGAGATGGTTAAACGCGCGATTGTTAGCTGTGGCCTTGCCAAAATAAAAAATCGTCTCATCTCTAGGATCGACCAACGCATAGACGTAGTGCCCTAATTGCTTTTGTACATCCTTGCTAAAACTCATACTTTCTCCGTTACTCATTCCCACTTGGGACTGTTACTAATTTCTAGTCACTAATGCTTTTAACTCCTCGATACTTAATGGCTCTTTTCCTCGATGGAGCATAGAGTGGCAGTTTGAGCAGACTGGGATTAGGTCGTTAATTGGATCGACCTGATAACTTCCTTTGATCTCGTTAAGTGGTTTTATGTGGTGTACTTCGATGAAGCCTTCACCATTTTTGCCATATCTGTCTGAAAAATCGAATCCACAAACGTTACACTTACACCCATAGCGAGCTATGCATGCTTTTCGAGCTTTTGGATCTCTTTCATACTTATTTACAACCACTTGCTTAACAGCGCCTTCTGTATACACTTCTCCATCATCTACTTCATGTGGAGATTTAAATTCCTCGTTATCTTCTTGTCCAAAATATAGTTTGTCGATTTGGTTTTGTGCACTGATATCAGTTTTCTTTCCAGTGCCACTTGAGGTAACTTCTCTCACAATTATGTAGTAACCGCTTTCCTCACTGCCACCATCAGGGTTTAAAGACTCCATTTCAACTTTGAGTCCGGCGTATGTAATGAAGCGGTCCCCAATTGAGAAATCTCTAACAAAAATTTCCCCATCATTATCACGAATCACCCGCAGTGTTGAATCACGAATTTCTTCAAAACTGTAGCGTGGTTTTTGACCTCGGACGGCTTTAGTCCTTTTCCATTGCAACATAGGTTTATCCTTAAGTATGGTTTAACGAATAAAGCGAAGATGACAGAAGTCCCCCTTCCCTGCGAAATTACCGCTGGGTGATAAGATGTAGCTAGCACTACACTTTGACATCCCTGACCTCGGCGGCAAAACTAAGGTAACGATCACATCTCGCCAGCAACTGCGCTTTGTAATGAGCCACAAATACTGTTTCACTCTCATCGAGAGCTGGGAGCATTGAAACCACCTCCGCTATTGCCTGCGGTATTCTTTGCGCTATTGACGTTAAGTTACTGATTAATAGATTTCTTGGTAAACCTAAGCCATCAATAAATGCGGCCAATTGATACGCGTAAATGCTGTTTGGATCAAATTCGTCATCGATTGCCATCGCAAGCTGTTGTTCAAAATCCTCATACATAGCCACGCTGACCAAATCGTACCAAGGAGTTGGCTCCATTCCGCTTGGCGTCATAAAAAATGAATAGTTTTTACCGTGTGCATCGGCATTGCCGGTTAGTAAATTGAACAGCGCCCATTGCAACATGTCTTGCTTAGCAGCCACTGGATTGCGACATTTTACAGCAAGACTAAAGAGCCTGTTAAAACTTACCCCTTCACGAATATCTTTAACATCACGCCCTGAACCAAAATTACGTTCATATTTTTTGCTAACACTAAAACCAAGTGCTTGGCAGCTATCGACAATATGCCTTCTTAATACCCTTTGCTCATTTGGCATATAACGTCGGTCAAAGCGTTCGACACAGAGTACTTTGTAATCTCCAAAATGAACGATATCAACATTAGCCACATTCATTCCAATCGCCTTGGCTAAGCGCATCGTCATAAATTCATTGAGCACTAAATGGCGATATTTTTCGAATTTAACAATATGGGTAGATGACAGTGCGCCTTCGGCAAATGCAAATTCTTCACCGTTATAAAACAGGTTTAATTTAGGTTGCACACCCGCAACCGACAGTCGAGGTTTGCCGTCCCAAATTTCCATCGGCCACATTGTGGGATCTTCAATTCGCTGAATAACTTCTTCAGCCTTAATTGGCCGTAATTGTGTTTCAGGCAGCAAAGTCCCTTTAGGAACAAAAGCAACAGCACCTGCGGTATCGAGACCAATGGCTCGGATCAAGGCAAAGGTATTTCCCTTGGAGACGCCAAGCGATTCAATTAGATAATCTAATCCTTTGTTTTCCGGTAATAAGTTAACCAAAAACATCGATATCTGACTGCTACTTCCTGTGCCATCTAAGGGAATTGTTGGGGATAGTGGAAATCCGCTTTGCTGCCAGTGCTTGGTGTAATGTACGGCAAAGGTGTCGGTCGTCGCATCAAAGGATAACTCCCCGATAATTAAATCACCGAGGTGCATCTCTAACGTGAGCTTTTTGGAAGTACTCATAGGTTAATACCAGCCGTTAGTTTCGGTGTCGCTGGTTTGAGCCGCAACGATATCAATCCCCAGACCATCAAGAATTTTGAATACGGTTGAGATATAAACATCCTCACCTTTTTCAACTCGGATCAGCGTTTTTTTGGTTACGCCACACAGCATGGCCGCCACGTCTTGAGTAAGAGCAGCACTTTTCCTTCGCTCTTTAATTAACAAACCGAGGGATTGTTGATTTAGCGGTGATGCCATTATCATCTCCAAAAGTGTAACTTCATACACCTTAGCCCTAAAACCAGCCCCATTCAATATAAAAGTGTACAGAACTACACTTTTTGATTGTTGAAAATGACAAGCCAACCAAAAGTGTACAATGTTACACCTTAATGATCATTTCACTGCTTAAAACCCAAAAAGTGTAGGTAAGTACACCAGAAACTTACTCACGTCGTTAGACCAAGAAAACAAAACCCCGACTCAGTTACCCGAGTCGGGGTTTTCATTTTTCTCTTACAAGAATTTAGGTTTAAGCGATTAAGCTAAAGACCGCAGATGTTTTGCGCAGGATAAAACGTTCAATACAAGGCGCTGTGAGCGTAGCATACGTTGTGTGTATGTGAGCGAGCAGCAACGCCGTAATCAACGTTTTAGACCAGCAAAAATTACATCATGCCGCCCATTCCGCCCATACCACCCATTCCGCCCATATCTGGCGCAGAGTTTTGTGGAATTTCAGCAACCATAGCTTCTGTAGTGATCATCAGACCTGCGATAGACGCAGCGAATTGCAATGCACAACGGGTCACTTTAGTTGGGTCAAGGATACCCATTTCTAACATGTCACCGTAAGTGTCGTTACCGGCGTTGTAACCGAAGTTACCGCTACCGTTCTTCACTGTGTTAGCAACAACTGACGCTTCTTCACCCGCGTTAGTAGCGATTTGACGCAGTGGCGCTTCCATTGCACGCAGTGCGATAACCACACCGTGTTTTTGGTCTTCGTTTAATACTTCAACTTCAGCGATCTTAGAAGCTACGCGAACCAGAGCAACACCGCCGCCAGGAACCACGCCTTCTTCTACCGCAGCGCGAGTTGCATGCAGAGCATCTTCAACGCGGGCTTTTTTCTCTTTCATTTCAACTTCAGTCGCTGCGCCAACTTTGATTACTGCTACGCCGCCAGCTAGTTTAGCCATACGCTCTTGCAGTTTTTCTTTGTCGTAGTCAGAAGTTGATTCTTCAACTTGTTGTTTGATTTGGCTTACACGAGCAGCAATTTGTGTTTGCTCGCCGTTACCATCGATGATGGTAGTGTTGTCTTTAGTGATCACAACACGCTTAGCTGTACCTAAATCTTCCAGGGTTGCTTTTTCAAGCTCTAGGCCGATTTCTTCAGCAATAACAGTACCACCAGTCAGGATTGCTACGTCTTGCAGCATTGCCTTACGACGATCGCCAAAGCCTGGTGCTTTAACCGCAGCCACTTTCACGATACCGCGCATGTTGTTCACAACTAGCGTTGCTAATGCTTCGCCTTCAACGTCTTCAGCAACGATAAGCAATGGCTTACCGGTTTTTGCTAGACCTTCAAGGATAGGTAACAGCTCGCGAATGTTAGAGATTTTCTTGTCTACTAACAGTACGAATGGGTGGTCTAATTCAACGCTGCCGGTTTCTGGCTTGTTGATGAAGTATGGAGACAGGTAGCCACGATCAAACTGCATACCTTCTACTACGTCCAATTCGTTTTCTAACGCTTGGCCTTCTTCAACTGTGATCACGCCTTCTTTGCCAACTTTTTCCATCGCAGTTGCGATGATTTCGCCGATAGATTCGTCAGAGTTTGCAGAGATAGTCGCAACTTGTGCAATCGCTTTTGAATCTGCACAAGGTTGTGATAAGGCTTTTAATTCAGCAACTGCAGCGATAACGGCTTTGTCGATACCGCGCTTCAGATCCATTGGGTTCATACCGGCTGCAACGGCTTTTAAGCCTTCAACGACAATGGCTTGAGCCAGTACAGTTGCAGTAGTAGTACCATCACCGGCGGCGTCGTTGGCTTTAGAAGCAACTTCTTTCACCATTTGCGCGCCCATGTTTTCGAATTTATCTTCTAACTCGATTTCTTTGGCAACAGACACACCGTCTTTAGTGATCAGTGGTGAGCCGAAGCTCTTGTCTAATACCACGTTACGGCCTTTAGGGCCTAAGGTCACTTTTACTGCGTTTGCGAGAATGTTTACGCCAGCCAGCATTCTTACGCGAGCGTCATTACCAAATACAACTTCTTTAGCTGCCATCTTGATTATCCTTTAAATTTTTAATGATTAATTGGAATGTCGAATTGATGCTGAGGATTAACCCACTACTGCCATCAGGTCAGCTTCCGACAGGATCAAGACTTCTTGTCCGTCGATTTTTTCTTTCTTAACGCCGTAACCTTCATTGAAGATCACCACGTCACCCACTTTGACATCCAGTGGTTTAACTGTGCCATTTTCTAAGATACGGCCATTGCCCACAGCAAGGATTTCACCGCGAGTTGATTTTTCAGCGGCGCTACCGGTCAGTACTATGCCACCCGCTGATGTTGATTCAACTTCTAGACGCTTAACGATTACGCGGTCATGTAATGGACGAATATTCATCTATGAACTCTCCTAATGATTTGATGCCCTACAATCGAGCCTATTTGTGATTAAAAAAACAGACACCTGAGTCTGCTCTTTTGCTGTCTGAGATATGGGGCTGGTAGTGTCGAGATCCAAGGGCATTTACAAAAAAAACTTCAATTTTTTGATGTCGGTTTTTTCAAGTCCGCACAATCCTGCTAGAATCTCGCCTCCGCTCGCTAACAAGGCACTATTTTTCCATGAAAGACAGACACGGGCTGCTCACCGCGCCAATTGGTCGTGTACTGCTCAACATGAGCCTCCCCAACTTAATTGGCATTATGACCATTCTAGGTTTCAGCCTCGCTGACACTTTTTTTATCAGCCAATTGGGCACGGAAGCCTTAGCCGCCATCAGTTTTACCTTTCCGGTGACCTTAGTGATCTCGAGCATCGCCATTGGTATTGGTGCTGGAGTATCGACCAATTTAGGCCGACTTATCGGCTCGGGTAATGCCCACAAGGCCAAAGTATTCTTGCATGATGCCTTATTGCTGACCTTTGGTTTGATTGCCAGTTTAGCCGCCCTGGGTAGCATTTTTATTACGCCACTGTTTCGCTTACTCGGAGCAAACGATGACAGCTTGCCGCTAATCCACGACTATATGATTTACTGGTATGTCGGTGCGCCGCTGCTGGTGTTGTTGATGGTGGGCAATCAGGGTTTACGTTCCACTGGCGATACCCGCTCGCCTGCGATGATTATGGCGCTGGCGGCAATCATCAACCTCATTCTGGATCCATTACTTATCTTCGGTATCGGGCCGTTTCCGCGCTTAGAAATTCAAGGCGCCGCGATTGCAACCCTGTTCGCTTGGTTGGTGGCGTTATCTTTGTCGGGATATTTGCTGATTGTCAGGCGCAAGATGCTCGAATGGACAGTGTTTGACATCGACAGAATGCGCGCCAACTGGACCAAACTAGCCCATATCGCCCAACCCGCCGCCTTGATGAATTTAATCAATCCGTTAGCCAATGCCATTATCATGGCCATGTTGGCGCATATCGACCACAGCGCAGTGGCAGCCTTTGGTGCAGGAACTCGCTTAGAGTCAGTGTTATTAATCGTGGTGATGGCGTTATCGTCGAGCTTAATGCCCTTTATCGCGCAGAACTTAGGTGCAGGCCAGCCACAAAGGGCGAAAGAAGCTCTGCTGCTATCGATAAAATTTATCTTTATCTTCCAAACTATACTTTATATTCCACTGATCTTTTTGGCTGAGCCCATCGCGCACTTATTCAGTACCGATCCGCTGGTGATCGAGTGGTTGAGTTTTTACATCTTAGTGCTGCCCTGCGCCTATGGGCCTTTGGGCATAGTAATTATTGTGGCGACCTCGCTCAATGCTTACCACAGACCTATGAGTTCACTGGTGATCAACCTGTGCCGCTTAGTGCTACTTATGCTGCCGCTGGCGGCTTTAGGATCCTATATAGGTGACGTTAAAGGCCTGCTGCTGGCGCTACCTGTGACCAATATTTTGATGGGGATTGCCTGTTACTGGCTGGCGCAACGGATCTGTGAACCGACAAAGATCACAACCGCCAACGCCATTCGCGAGGGGTAAACTAGCTTGATTTTTTAACGGGAAAGCGCAACACGTCGTCTGAAAGCGCTCCCGTAGAGGCTTTGCAGGATCGACTTGGGCCTTGCTCGCTCATGTTGATCGGCACGCCATTTGGCACTAACTCTTGCATTATGTAGTCGATAAAGCGTCGGCAGGCTAAACTCACGTAACGTCTTGATGGATAAGCTAAGAAACACTCACCTTGGTGGGGCTGGATTTCAGGTAACAGAGTCACCAACTCACCGCTTTGTACATATTCATCCACGACTTCAGCAGGCGCATACACGATACCGCGTCCTTGCAATCCAAACTCAACCGCCACTTCAATACTGTTAGAGCAGAAATTGCCTCTGACTCTCACCTCTTGTTCTGAACCGATAAATAACTCATTAAAAATTTTGCCGTTGGATAAACGGAACATAGACACATTATGCGCTTCAATCTCTTTCGGTGTTTTAGGTGTGCCGTGTACCGCTAAATATTGAGGACTGGCGTAAAAACGTAAGTCAGTGGTAAAAATTGGCCGCACTACTAAATCTAAGGTATCCAACGCAGGCTCGACCACAAAGGCCACATCGAGATTATGTTTCACCATATCGACGGATTCTGAGCTGCTGATGACTTCTAAGGTGAGTTTAGGGTGCATATCCATAAAGCGGAAAATGGCTTGCATCAAGATTTTCATGCTGTGGATCGGGAACATTTGAATACGCAGATGCCCGCTGATCTCAGCATCATCATTGGTCATTTCGAATAGGGTTTCATCGAGCTGGGCCAGAATGTTTTGCGAGCGCTGGTAGAAATGACTGCCCGCAGACGTGAGCGTCATTGAGCGGCTCTGGCGGTGGAACAATTTAATATTCAGCTCATCTTCCAAGGCTTGCAAACGCCGACTGACAGTCGATTTTGGCAAGTTAAGCAAATCAGCCGCTTCGATCAAACTACCGGTTTCAGCAATTCGGTGGAATAACGCTAAGTCCTCTGTCTTCATTTTGACCTTAAGTTCAATCTCATTATGTGGGACTGATAATCCCAAAGTATCCCGTTTATTGCAACTACTTTAGCTGGTATCTTCGCGCCCAGAAATGCTGACAACTTGTTAACTAGGAAATCGCCACCATGAAATCATATCGACTCTTGCCACTGGCAATGCTGCTTCCAGCCCTGCTCAGTGGTTGTTCGCCTGCGGAAAGTTCAGTACAAGTGGACACTGTCCGTCCGGTTAAACTGTTTGAAGTGCTCAACGTAGAAGCTGGAGATTTTAGAACATTTCCTGCCCGCGTTTCCGCTAACAGCCGCGCCGAATTGTCGTTCCGTATTTCAGGGCAATTAACCGAACTGACATTAGTCGAAGGCCAAAGAGTCGCTCAAGGTAGCCTGCTCGCCCAGCTTGACGACAGGGATGCCAAAAATAACTTAATGACCCGAGAGGCCGAACACGAACTGTTAGCCGCCGACTTTAAACGTAAGGCCGAGCTACTCAATCGTAAGCTGATTTCACAGTCTGAGTTTGATAGCACGCAAGCGCAGCTCAAATCGGCCAAGGCGGCCCTTGCGGCAGCGCGCGATCAGCTGAGTTACACCCGTTTAACTGCGCCCTTTAGCGGCACTATTGCAAAACGTTTAGTGGATAACCACCAAATAGTGCAGGCCAATCAAGGGGTGTTAACACTGCAAAACAACAACTTGCTCGATGTGAGCATTCAAGTGCCCGAGGCGATGGCGGCGGGGTTGAAGCAATATACCGATCAAGCTCACTTTACCGCTAAGGTGAGTTTTAGCGCCTTCCCCGAGCAGAGCTTCGACGCCAAATTTAAAGAATACTCCACCCAAGTCACCCCAGGTACTCAAGCCTATGAAGTGGTGTTTTCATTGCCTCAACCCCAAGATATTCAATTACTTCCTGGGATGAGCGCCGAGTTAACCTTAGCCTTAGTTAAAGATCCAAGCACCCTTGCATCCAGTATTGTGCCCGTGACCGCTATCGATAAACGCGATCAAGATGGCCAAGTGCAAGTGTGGGTTTATCAAACCCTATCAGGTGAAGTCAAACCCACTATGGTGACCCTAGGGCGCGTGAGTAACCAAGGCGTTGAGATTTTAACGGGTATCAACAAAGGCGATCTTATCGTCAGCGCTGGGGTGTCTCAATTATCCGCTGGCATGAAAGTCAAACCACTACGCTGGCAGCGTGGGGTGTAATTGATGAACATTGCAGAATATTCGATACGTCACAAAGTCATCAGTTGGATGTTTGTGTTGCTGCTACTCGTGGGTGGCGGCGTGAGTTTTACTGGTTTGGGGCAATTAGAATTCCCCGAATTCACCATTAAAGAAGCCCTAGTGATCACGGCTTATCCCGGCGCATCACCTGAACAAGTTGAAGAAGAAGTCACGCTGCCGCTCGAAGATGCCCTGCAGCAGCTCGATGCCATTAAGCATGTGACCTCGATTAACAGTGCGGGCCTGTCACAAATCCAAATCGAGATTAAAGAAAGCTACGACAAAACCACCCTGCCACAGGTGTGGGATGAAGTGCGTCGTAAGGTCAACGACACGGCGGGCAACTTGCCTCCGGGCACCACTGCGCCGCAGGTGATGGACGACTTTGGCGATGTGTATGGCATTTTATTTAATCTCTCAGGCCCCGATTACAGCAACCGCGAGTTAAGCAATTACGCCGACTATCTGCGCCGCGAACTCGTACTCGTGCCCGGGGTTAAAAAGGTCTCGGTTGCAGGCAGCGTCACCGAGCAAGTGGTGATTGAAATCTCCCAACAAAAGCTGTCGGCACTGGGATTAGATCAAAGCTATATCTATGGTTTAGTGAACAATCAAAACGTGGTCTCCAACGCGGGCAGCTTAGTGATTGGCGATAACCGTATTCGCATTCATCCCACGGGCGAATTTAGCAATGTGCAGGATCTGGCGCGCTTGATTGTCAGCCCACTGGGTAGCACTGAGCTGATTTACCTTGGCGACATTGCCAATATCGAAAAGGATTACGACGAAACCCCGAATGTGCTTTACCACAATAAGGGCGAAGCGGCGTTATCACTGGGGATTTCTTTCTCTAGTGGCGTGAACGTGGTTGAAGTTGGACAAAAGGTCAGTGACCGTTTAGCCGAGCTTGAATCCCAACGCCCAATCGGCATGAATTTAGCGACGGTTTACAATCAGAGTCAGGCGGTCGATGAGACAGTTAACGGCTTCTTAATCAACTTATTAGAATCCATTGCTATCGTGATCGCCGTGCTCCTGCTGTTTATGGGGCTGCGCTCGGGTATGTTGATGGGCCTGATCTTACTGCTGACGATTCTGGGTACCTTTATCGTGATGAAAGTGCTGGGGATTGAGCTGCAACTCATCTCCCTCGGCGCACTCATTATCGCCCTCGGCATGTTGGTCGATAACGCGATTGTGGTCACCGAAGGTATTTTGATTGGCCTGCGCCGTGGTAAAACCCGTCTCGAAGCGGCGAAGCAAATTGTGGCTCAAACCCAGTGGCCGCTATTGGGCGCGACTGTCATTGCCATTATTGCCTTTGCGCCCATTGGCTTATCGCAAAATGCCGCAGGTGAATTCTGCCGTTCTTTATTCCAAGTGTTGATGATTTCGCTGTTTATCAGCTGGATCACCGCCATCACCTTAACGCCGTTCTTCTGCCATCTGTTATTTAAGGATGCGCCGAGCGACGAAGAAGCCCAAGACCCTTACAAGGGCTGGTTCTTCAGCTTATATCGCGCAAGTTTAACCCTAGCGCTGCGCTTTAGATTGGTGAGTATTCTGCTGGTTATAGCCATGCTGTTCAGCGCTGTAGTGGGCTTTGGTCATATCAAGAATGTGTTCTTCCCTGCCTCTAACACGCCGATTTTCTTTGTGGATATCTGGATGCCAGAGGGCACGGACATTAAGGCGACCGAACGCTTTACTGCCGATATTGAGCGCCAGTTACTGCAACAGAACGAGCAAAAAAACATTGGGTTGAAACACTTAACCAGTGTTATCGGCCAAGGCTCGCAGCGTTTCGTCCTGCCTTATCAGCCAGAAAAAGGCTATCCCGCCTTTGCCCAGTTGATAGTCGAAATGCAAGATCTCGCCGCCGTTAAAGCCTATATGCCAGAGTTAGAAACCTTGTTAAATCAACGTTTCCCACAGGCGCAATATCGCTTAAAAAACATGGAGAACGGCCCTTCGCCCGCCGCCAAAATTGAGGCACGCTTCTACGGCGACAATCCTGAAGTGCTGCGCGCTTTAGGCGCCCAAGCCGAGGCCATTTTCCACGCCGAACCGAGCATGGATGGCATACGTCACAACTGGCGTAATCAAGTGCCCTTGATCCGTCCACAGCTGGAAAATGCCCAAGCGCGGGAAACGGGAATCAGTAAGCAAGATCTCGACAATGCCCTATTGGTTAACTTTAGCGGTAAGCAAATTGGTTTATACCGAGAAACCAGCCACTTGTTACCCATCGTCGCCAGAGCGCCCGCCGAAGAGCGTTTGCAGGCCGACAGCCTATGGAAGTTGCAAATTTGGAGTAGCGAACACAACACCTTTGTGCCTGCCACCCAAGTGGTGAGTAGCTTTAACACTGAGTGGGAAAACCCGCTGGTGATGCGCCGAGATCGTATGCGTATGCTCGCTGTAATGGCCGATCCTAAGCTTGGCAGTGATGAAACCGCCGACTCTGTACTGCGTAAAGTAAAAGACAAGGTCGAAGCGATCGGCCTACCCGCAGGTTATCACTTGGAATGGGGCGGTGAATTTGAAACCGCAGGCGAAGCGCAAACCGCGGTATTCAGCTCGATTCCCATGGGTTATCTGGCGATGTTTTTAATCACAGTATTCCTGTTCAACTCAGTGCGTCAGCCCTTAGTGATCTGGTTTACTGTGCCCTTGGCCCTGATTGGGGTGTCTGCGGGACTCTTGTTATTCGACGCCCCTTTCAGCTTTATGGCGCTACTCGGCCTGCTGAGTTTGTCGGGTATGGTGATTAAAAACGGTATCGTCTTGGTCGATCAAATCAACCTCGAACTCAGTGAAGGCAAACCCGCTTATTTCGCCTTGGTCGACTCCTGTGTCAGCCGTGTTCGCCCCGTCATGATGGCGGCAATTACCACTATGCTCGGGATGATCCCGCTGATCTCAGACGCCTTTTTTGGTTCAATGGCGATTACGATTATCTTCGGTCTCGGTTTTGCTTCACTGCTAACACTCATAGTACTGCCTGTGATGTACAGCCTAGTATTCAATATTAACGCGACAGCGATAGGAGGTGAGTCACCTAACAAATAACACTCAACTTTTTAGCTCCGCAATTGATCCAAAAACGCTTCCCGGCGCGGCCGGTCAGTCACTCGTGGCTGGCTGGTCATTTCTAATACATGTCCCACCCCTAGCTATTGCGATCTGTTGCGCTTATCTGACTTGCCATTTACACTTAATGGCGAGCGACAGGCTCAAGGAAGTGATTATTAAATAAGGAAGTTATATGAAGCTTATCAAGCTAGCTGTGCTGCTCGGCCTCGTTTTTATGGCGTATCAAAAATGGTATGCAGTCAAACCCCTCGAATCCCATGTATTAACTTCTGTCCCCGTGAAAGTGCACATGTTACCTAATCCCAAGGCGCTACATAAAAACTCGGGACAGGTCAGCGTTGAAACCATCACCACTCAAAAACAAGCTCAAGAACCGCTGGTATTGAGCGTTATCGCCTACAGCTCCCAGTTTGAAACTATAGATGAGGAAGACATTACTGAGCTTTCCTTCGATGACACCAACACGCTAGCGAAAAAGTTTAAAGAGATGCAGGGAACAGATGAGCTGAAATTGACGCGCGGTTATATCGAACACGGCGGGCAGCGGGGTTATGAGATCAGTATGGATATGGGTAAAGATCTTGGCACTTTAGTGCAGCATGCCTATGCCTACAATAATCACCTGCTGATTTTAACCGCCAGCTATGATGACAATGACCAAAACCGTCGCACCGCAGAAGCCTTTCTCAACTCAGTGGAATTTTTATAACGAGTGGATGAAATACACCAGCGGCGCAGCTCAGAGGATTCTGAAGGCCGCTGGTATTGAAGCGAGGTTTGGGTAGAAGCTCAAACGAATAAACGCGTAAATCAAATTAGCTAGACCATAACAGACTAAGGCTTAGGATCTCTATCCTGCGCGTTATCTTGTTCTTTATTCTGATCTTTATCAGGCAGCTGATGGCTCGCCGGCTTGACATCACTCGGATCGACTTTATGTTCGAAGTCGCCCTCAAACACATTACCGTCTTTCTTCACGCTATCATCAAACGGCGCTTGGCCAAATGGGTCCTGCGGCTTAGGCCCAAAGGGACTTTGGCCCGCTTGAAAGCCACCGTGCATTCCGCCCTGTAACCCCGCCACAACCCGCAACTGCATACGCTTGAACAGCAAGGCAGCAATGGGACGACGGGTGAATGGCGTCAGCAATAATAGGCCAATGGCATCGGTCACAAAACCGGGGATCACCAGTAAAATACCCGCCATGGCTAACATCATGCCTTCGACGATTTCTTGCCCCGGCGCTTCACCGCGAGCGAGTTTTTGCTGTACTTGCATTAAAGTGCTTAAACCTTGGCTGCGAACCAAGGAGACCCCGAGCACGGCGGTAAACAGCACTAAACCTATGGTAGTCCAAGTGCCAAGCACTTCACCCACACGGATCAGCACCGACAGCTCTATTACTGGGATCAGCACAAAGAGTAAAAATATAATGAAAAACATACCGACCTCAGGTTTATCTGACTATCTGTGTAAACTAAATGGGGACTATCCGGTCTTAATTCAAGTCAGGCTAAGCATTGCGACAGACTAAAGGGCTAATAACCTCTGATTGAGCAACGGATTTAACAACTGATATTTAGCTCACCCTTTTGTTAACGCGCTAATGTATGAGACCATTAAAACACGTAAAGTAGCCTAACTCAGTTGGCTTAAGCGAACTTTAAGATTCTTAAGAGACGATACCTAATACCATGCAGCATCAGTATTTAATGGTTAGCACTACCTGCCCCGATGAAGTACAAGCCAATACCTTGGCTCGGGCTTTAGTTGAGTCGCGTATTGCCGCTTGTGTTCATATCTCCGCCCCGATACGTTCAATTTATGCTTGGGAAGGGAAAATCTGCGAAGAACAAGAATTTAGCTTACAGATTAAATGTTTACAAAGTCGATATTCAGAGTTAGAACAACTTGTGCTTAGACTCCACCCTTATCAAGTACCCGAAATTATTGCCGTGCCTGTGACTCACGGGCTACCAGCCTACTTAGATTGGATAAAAGACAACACTCAGCCATGAAAAAACTACTCAGCCTTATTTTCACGTCTTTATTGCTCCTCACGCCCTTAGCACACAGTGAAGGGGTTTTCGGTAACAAATTCGACTTCATGAAGAGTGAACCGGAATTGATGCCTGTCGATCAAGCATTTGCCTTCGATTTCAAGCAAGAAGGTAATCAGGTCAAACTCAATTGGGTGATTGCCGACGGTTACTACATGTACCGCGACAAGCTTAAATTTACTGTCAATGGCGCCGAGCTAGGCACAGTGGCGCTGCCCAAGGGCAAGCCCCATGAAGATGAGTATTTTGGCGAGCAAGAAGTCTATTACACCTATGTGGATATTCCCGTTGCGTTAAAACAGGCAGATGAAAATGCCACGCTTACCGTCACTTTTATGGGCTGTGCCGAAGGCAAGTTGTGTTATCCACCGACCAAACGTGACGTCGTGCTAAAAGCGATTGCCGCCAACGATGGCTTGATCGCAGGTGCCGAAGCGAGCGAATCGACCGCCGCAGCAAAGCCTGCCAGCACTGAGTCAGCCAGCAATGAGCCGAGCACGGCCGACAAAGCCAATACCCAACCTATTACTCAGCAAGATACCCTGAGCCAAATGCTGTCAAACGACAGCCTGATTTGGACCTTAGTGATCTTCTTTGGTCTAGGTGTCGGTCTGGCATTAACGCCTTGCGTGTTCCCTATGTACCCGATTTTGTCTGGCATTATTGTCGGCCAAGGGCAAAAACTCTCAACCGCGAAAGCCTTTACCTTGTCTATGGCCTACGTGCAAGGCATGGCAATCACTTACTCTATCTTAGGGTTAGTGGTCGCATCGGCAGGACTGAAATACCAAGCGGCGTTGCAACATCCCGCCGTGTTAGTGGTTCTGGCGATTCTGTTCTTTGTGCTCAGCTTATCTATGTTTGGCCTGTACGATTTAAAACTGCCATCGAGCTGGCAGGAGAAGATGAACTCAGTATCGAACAACCAAAAAGGCGGCAACTTAGTTGGCGTATTCTTGATGGGCGTGATTTCAGGTCTGGTCGCATCACCTTGCACTACTGCGCCGCTATCGGGTGCGCTCGTTTATGTGGCGCAAACCGGCGACTTACTCCAAGGCTTCTTAGCCCTGTATGTGCTGAGTATGGGCATGGGTTTACCTCTGCTGATTATCGGCACCTCAGGCGGTAAATTATTACCTAGAGCAGGCGCTTGGATGGACATCATCAAGACCGTCTTCGGCTTCCTGTTGATCGCTGTGTCTATCGTAATGCTCGGTCGTATTTGGACGGGCGTGGTATCCGATGTGCTTTGGTCACTGTGGGGCGTGAGCTTCACCGGCTACTTGATGCATCAGAACAAACTCAGCCCCTTCAACTGGAAACAAACTGTCCGTTCAGTGCTATTAACGCTGACGCTACTGGCGAGTTTCTCCTACGGATTCCAAGCTGTGATGGGCCACTTTGGTTTTAATCACAATCCCGTAGGCACTGCGGCGACGACCGAAGAAGCCCATGGCTTTAAACGGATTAAATCCATTGAAGATCTTGAGCAAGAAATCGCCGCCGCTGCCGCCCAAGGTAAGCCTGTGATGCTGGATCTCTACGCCGATTGGTGTGTTGCCTGTAAAGAGTTCGAAGCCATCACCTTTAAGGATGCTGACGTGTTAGCCCGCATGAATAAAATCGTGCTGCTGCAAGCCGATGTGACTAAGAGTGACAAGGTTGATGTGGCCTTACTCGAAAAATACAATGTGCTCGGTTTACCTACGTTGTTGATGTTTAACGAACAAGGTGAGCAAAGGGAAGATTTACGTGTGACTGGTTTTATGGGCCCTAAAGATTTTGCCGCCCATTTAGATCATCTGGTGAAATAGTCACGATTTAGACTTAGACCACTAAAGCGATTTAACTCGCGCCGGTTTTAACCGGCAAGTGTATTTGCCGCAACACCAATAGAAAGCGGACTTTTTTCATTAAAAGTCCGCTTTTTTGTTCCAGTGTCATAGATTTCTTATACAATCACTCATAATTTTGGACTTTTTAGATTGGAGCATCATGGAACCCGGTATCCTCATTATCACACTCATCTGCGGCATGCTCGTCAGCCGTATAGGACTGCCACCGCTCATCGGCTACTTAGTGGCGGGCTTTGTACTATTCGTCCTCGGGATAGATAAAGAAAGCCTGCCATTGCTGCAAGAACTCGCAAGCCTAGGCGTGACTTTGCTGCTGTTTGCGATTGGTTTAAAACTCGATATTCGCAGCCTGTTCAAGGCCGAAGTGTGGGCGGGTTCGAGTGTCCACTTAGTACTCTCAATCGTGGTTTTTGTGCCGATTCTGAAACTCTTCGGCTTACTGGGTTTAAGCCAACTCACGAGTCTTAACCTTGAGCAACTGACGTTAATCGCCTTCGCGTTAAGCTTCTCCAGTACAGTATTTGCGGTCAAAGTGTTAGAAGATAAGGGCGACGTCCAATCCCTCTACGGCCGGGTCGCCATTGGTATCTTGATTATGCAGGATATCTTCGCCGTACTGTTTTTAACAATTTCTAAGGGCGATGTACCTTCAGTATGGGCCTTCGCACTACTCTTACTGCCACTGGCTAAGCCTCTCATTTATAAAGCCTTCGACCGTGTCGGCCACGGTGAACTGTTAGTCCTTTTCGGCCTAGTGATGGCACTCGTGGTTGGCGCTTGGTTATTTGAATCTGTTGGCCTGAAACCCGATCTCGGCGCACTGATCATAGGTATCTTGTTGGCGGGCCACAAAAAGTCCTCAGAGCTGGCAAAATCCCTGTTCTATTTTAAAGAACTCTTCCTCGTCGCCTTCTTCTTAACGATTGGTCTCAACGGTTTACCTACGGTATCGGATATCGTTCTCGCAGCACTGTTAGTGCTGCTAGTACCACTTAAAATCCTGCTGTTTGTTTACATTCTTACCCGCTTTAAGCTGCGTTCACGTACCTCTATGTTGGGCTCGTTCAACCTAGGTAACTTCAGTGAATTCGGTTTGATTGTCGCCGCCGTCGCCACCTATAAAGGCTGGTTACCTCCCGAGTGGCTAGTGATCATCGCCGTGGCATTAAGCTTTAGCTTTTTACTCGCCGCGCCGCTTAACGCTACCGTCGGTAACATCTATCAACGATTCCAGCAGCGTTTAATCAAGCTTGAAAAACGCCCATTGCACCCAGAAGACAGACCGATAGCCATCGGCAATCCACGCTTCTTAATCTTAGGTATGGGCCGCATTGGTAGCGGCGCCTACGATGAACTCAGGGAACAATTTGACGGCGAAATTCTCGGCATTGAGCACAAGCAAGACTTAGTCGATTTACACAAAGCCAAGGGCCGCAACGTAGTGCAAGGTGACGCCGCGGATACCGACTTTTGGGAGAAACTCGATAGAGCCCCTAACCTTGAGTTAGTGCTGCTGGCCATGCCGCACCACGCGGGAAATATGTTTGCAGTTGAGCAACTTAAAAAACTGAATTATCAAGGCAAGATCAGTGCGATTGTTCAGTACAGTGACGATGCCGCGGCACTTCGAGAGTCGGGCGTACACAGTGTTTACAACCTGTACGAAGCCGCCGGTGCCGGTTTTGTGGATCATGTGATTTATGAGCTGTTGCAAGACTCGGAGAAAAACGCCGCGCAAGCGGAAGAAACAGCGCAAGTGGCTGATCCTAAAATTAATGCAGAGTCCAATAGTTAAGTGCCTACTAATGCTGCATTGAATTAAAATCACGCCATAATAGGCCGCACAAACGAGCAGTAACCTCCTCTGCAAGTTTGTGCGGCATCCAACTAACTACTGACTAATCTTTACAAATCAATCGACTAGATAACGCACTGAATACGTTATTTTGACTTCCTATCACAGTATCGATTTTCTCATTACCGCCTATCGCCATTTCAGCAAAAAATCTCAGTTACATCACCGACTCAGTCGTGATATAAATCGATGACGGTAACGAAATTAGCTCAGCTTTTTTGGAATTTTTTACAGCATGTCAAACCCTGCGCAGCGCGCCACAAAGTTATTTGTCCAAACCTTTGGCACTAAAGCCGACGATTTATATCAAGCCCCTGGGCGCGTCAATCTGATCGGTGAATACACGGATTACAACGACGGTTTTGTACTCCCGGCAGCCATTAATTTTCATACAGTGATTGCGGTAAAACGCCGTGACGACACTAAGTTTCGTGCCGTTGCCGATGCCTTTCCCGGACAAATTAAAGAGTGGACCTTCGGTCAAGAAAACGACATGGACCCGCAAGATGGCTGGGTGAATTACCTCAAAGGTTTTACTGCGGCTATGGCGCAAACAGGTTTATTAGCCAAGGGCTTAGACTTAGCCATTGTGGGCGATGTACCACTTGCAGCAGGTTTATCCTCATCGGGCGCCCTCGTTGTCGCCTTCGGCACTGCCATCAGTGATACCAGCCAATTGCATTTATCACCAATGGCGGTAGCGCAACTGGCCCAACGTGGTGAGCACAGATATGTCGAATCGGCCTGTGGCATCATGGATCAAATGTGCAGCGCCATGGGTGAGCAAGACCACGCACTGCTGATTGACTGCTTAGATCTGGACAGCGAAGCCATTCCCATCCCAGAAAACCTAAGCCTTATCATCATAGATGCCCATATTGAGAAACAACGTTTAGCCGCCACCAATCAACAACGTCGCAACGAATGCGCCCAAGCGGCAGAATACTTTGGCTTAGATGCGCTGCGTCACCTCGATTTACGTCGATTAGAAAGCGCAAAAGCCGATTTAGATGAAGTGTTATATCGCAGAGCAAAACACGTCGTCACAGAAAACCAAAGAACCCAGAGTGCAGCCCGCGCGTTAGAGCAAAATAACATTCAAAAATTCAGCCGCTTAATGGCGGAATCCCATGCTTCACTGCGGGATGATTTTGAAGTCACACTGCCCGAATTTGATACCTTAGTTGAGATTGTCAGCCAAGTGATTGGCGAGCGTGGTGGCATCCGCATGACCGACGGCTGCGTGGTGGCCTTAGTTGATCATGAACTGACCGATGCTGTCGTAGCCGCCGTTGAACATGAGTTTTTCGACAAAACCGCAATCGATGCCACTGTCTATTTATGTTCCGCCAGCGCTGGCGCGGGCCGCATAGACAATTAGCCAGAACAGGCTTAAAACAAAGAAAACCAATACAGTGACAAGGCCGTCGATAA
Organism: Shewanella sp. DAU305; assembly: GCF_026802235.1. Taxonomy (NCBI): domain Bacteria; kingdom Pseudomonadati; phylum Pseudomonadota; class Gammaproteobacteria; order Alteromonadales; family Shewanellaceae; genus Shewanella; species Shewanella sp. DAU305. The sequence continues at coordinate 1,199,712 of NZ_CP113808.1, read as the reverse complement.
CATACGAATTCATCGCTGAACTTTATGGTGTTGATGGCAAATAATAGGGTTAACATACTCATTTAACACAATAAGCAGTGAGCATATTCAACACAGAGGGAAGCTAAATGGTACGTTTCAGTGTTTTGGATCCTTGGACCGATCCCCGCGGCGGCGAAATCGAACGGGTGAGGATCGACAATGGCATACTCGCATTAGAAGTCATCAGCTTAGGCGGAATTATCCGTGCTCTGTGGACCCCAGATAAACACGGCGAACGTGCCAATATCGTCCTTGGTTGCGACAGCGCCGAAGACTACCTGACGCAATCGGCTCACTTAGGCGCCATTGCTGGCCGTTTTGCGAATCGTATCGCTAACGGCAAAATGCACTATCAAGGCCAAGATTATCAACTTGATGTCAACCAAGCGACTAACTGTTTACACGGCGGCCGTGAAGGATTTAACCGTAAAAACTGGCACTTAGGCCAACTGCCCGATGGTGTGCGCTTGACCTTAATGAGTCCAGACGGCGACATGGGTTTCCCCGGTAATTGCACGGTTCAACTAGATTACCGCCTCGCAGGCAATAATCTCTATGTGGAGATCTTAGCTTCGGTGGATAAAGCCTGTCCCGTGAGCTTAACCCAGCACAGTTATTTCAACCTCGATGGTTCAGAGACCAATCACGAGCATTTGATGCAAATCGATGCCAAGCGTTATCTCACCATGAATGATGTCAGTGTTCCCACTGGGATTGCCGAGACTGCAGGATCGATTTTCGACTTGAGTCAGCCGATACGCTTAGGCGACAAACTGCATGCCGCAGAATTAGCGAGCACGCGCGGTTATGATCACTGTTATATGATGAATGACCCCGACGGTTCACTCGCCCGCTTTGGCTGTTTAAGCAGTCCAGTAAGTGGCCGCGCTATGACGGTTTATACCAATCAACCGAGCGTGCAGCTCTACTGCGCTAACTTTTTAGATGGCACTGTGGGTCGCAATCAACAGGTATTAAATCAACATCATGGCGTGTGTTTAGAACCGCAGATGCTGCCAGACTCACCGAATCAAGGCGAGCGCTTTGGTGATGATGTTTGGTTAGTGCCAGGCAAGGTTTATCACCACATCAGCCGATATCAGTTCGATGCCGATGCGTAACATTAGCTATAAATTAGCGGTATATTAACGGGTAAATCGAGTCGCGATAAAATAGCGATGAATTGAGGTTAAAACTCGGTTTCGCGGAAGGAAATAAAGCGATAAGGAATAAAATAAGCACTATTTTATTCCTTACACTCACAGTGTTAGCCCTTAAGCCGACACTGTGTTAATCATCAAAATCATCGACCCAATCATCGTCAAAATCGACGCCTACGGCATCGGATTCCACTTCTGGTTCAACTTCAGGCTTCGCCTTACGAACAGGCGCAGTTTCCTTCACGTTGTTTAGGTCAATACGAGCTTGATGCTTACTCATGAATTGAGCTCTAGCCGCCTTCCATGCACCACTAAACTTAGCCTCAGCAGCTTTTAACGCAGCCTCATCTAAGTCGTATAGGTTCACTTTGACGATATCTTCCACATACTCAATGATCGCATCGCGATCGGAATTGTATAGGTAGATACGTCCTGGGGAGGCATCGGGCAGCTGGTTGTCATGGACGACAATCGCGTTGCCTTTCGATGTTCTCAGCTCACCATACCAAACCTGTTTCTTTGCTGTGTTATACATATATGCTAATACCCTTAAATCAACACATACACTATGAGTTTTTTAGCCTGAATAAGCGAAGCATCGCTTGCTTTGATCCACGAATAGCGCCTGAAAGTCTCTGACGTTTTCAACTGGGTATTTTTACAGAATATTTCCGATAATCAATGCCTCATACCATGAAATTTTCACTAATTACGTATTAATTTCTGCCAAAGTACCCAAAAAGTTTAATCATTAACGACTTTAGTCTAAAAAATCGACGCGGCAAGTTTTATTCCCAATAAAAAGCAATCATATCGACCATGTTCGATGGGCTTAAACTTTGCGATTCGAAGTTGCCGTTCGAGGTTACTGCAAGGTTAAGCATCAGGTTTAACCATGACGATTTAACGACAGTCGCGCAAACGGCTATTTACCACTGCGTTACTCAGCCACACTTTTGTCAGAAAGATCGCAGACTGGCATCGAATGGCAGCGACCTAAACCAGCTCGCTGCCAAGCCAAGGTGCCTAATCTAAATAACAGTCAATACCACCTTGCCCCTGTGCTCACCCGACTCCATCAGCGCATGGGCTTTCGCGGCTTCGCCTAATGGAAAGGTCGCAAAAATATTCGGCACAATTTTATGGGCATTTAACAGTGGCCAGACTTTCTCAAATAATTCGGCGGCAATCGCGGCTTTTGCCTCCACGCTTTGCGGTCTTAAGGTCGACCCTGTCCACATAATGCGTTTTGCCATCAAGCGGAAAATCTCGACTTCAGCCTTAGGCCCGCGCTGCATCGCCACCGACACCATACGACCGTCCATCGCCAAGGCTTGTAAATCGAGGTTAATAAAATCGCCACCCGCGATATCAAAGACCACGTTTACCCCCTTATCTTGGGTGAGCGCCATGACGGGCTCAACAAAGTTGTGGGTGCGATAGTTGATGACTTCAGCCGCCCCAAGGCTCAAGCAATAATCGCGCTTCTCATCTTGCCCCGTCGTCGCTATCACTGTTGAACCTAAAGCGCTGGCGAGTTGAATGGCCGTACTACCAATACCGCCCGAGCCGCCATGGATCAGTACCGTCTCGCCCGCTTTCAGTCCCGCACGCATAAACAGGTTGCCCCATACGGTGAAGAAGGTTTCTGGCAGCGCGGCGGCCTGCACATAACTAAAGCCCGTTGGAATAGGTAAACAGTGGGCAGCATAGGTGAGCACGTACTCACCATAGCCACCGCCCGGTACTAAGGCGCAAACCTTGTCGCCGATTTGCCATTGGCTCACGCCGTCACCGAGGGCACAAATATCACCCGCGACTTCAAGACCAATAATCGGTGATGCACCCGGTGGTGGTGGATAAGCACCCACCCTTTGTTTGACATCGGGGCCATTTACTCCTGCTGCATGCACGCGGATCAACACTTGGCCAGACGCTGGCACAGGCAAAGGCGAGCGCGATAGCTGCATCACCTCGGGGGCACCGGGTTGCTCAACATAGATATGGGTGTATTCGCTTGGTAAAGCTGACATAAAAGCTCCTTTGGAATGGCATCGACCTCATCACAGATGGCTTAGCATCTCAGGGGTCGAGTGCTAACTGCAGAAAAGTGCATCTAACCTTAATGCGGCTAAGCTAGCGCGAATTCAAGCCAAATAGCCACTCTTATTCAATCAGGCATTTCATAAGGTGTGGAGTCCCACAGACTCAGCTTCCGGGGCAAACCCATTTAGCAAAAGCTGAACCTAAGCTGAACCTAAGCTGAACAAAAAAGATGTATCGAGTAAATATTGAGGTAAATACTAGATATATTAAAAACTTACAGCCATCATTTGGACGCATTATTTGCTAGCTGCGATGTTTGTCGCGCTATTGTTATCACGCAAATAATCCAATGAGGTTTGATGCAAGCTTAGGTTCCACGCATCAAATAACGCCCAAGGAAGATCTGCTTTGCAGACTAGATAACTACGGATACACAATGAAAAACACACTGCTCTTCGCAGCTATTAGCTTAGCTTTTGCGACTCCCGTTCTCGCCCATGACACTCATACGAGTCACCCATTAGGCAGCAACACACCCAGTAATCCACAAGCGCAACCGGCACCACGACCACCCTCGGCGCCCATTAGCCAAATAGAATCCCATAGACCGCTACTGCGGGAGACGCCATTGATGGCATCCCCGAATGAGCCAACTATGACAGAACAGACAATGACAGAACCGCCTAAGATGCATTCACGCAAGAAGCGAGAAGTATCTGAGCAACCGCCACTTAAGTTACAGAGTCGCAGCGCCGCACTGCAGAGCAATGACTGCAGTGACTTTGTCGGTAAATCGGGCCAAGCCCTAGTGGATCAATTGAGCCAATCGACACCCGAGTGCGTCGGTAAGCTCTATAGCCTCAAAGGCAGTGCTGCGACCGCGCTGTTTAGCGAGGCCAATGTGATCAGTGTAGCTAACGCCATTGCCACTAAAGCCAAGGACTACACTGGGGTCGATGTTCAGCATCTTGAATCGCATATTTACTTTGTCCGCGCCGCCCTCTATGTGCAGTTTTACAGCCCAAATGATGTGCCCGCTTACAGCAACGCCGCTAAGGCCAGCTTAAAATCGGCCCTCAACGCTTTATTTGCGAACGCTGCGATTTGGACTGTCTCCGATGACAATGCTGGCGTGTTGAAAGAAGCCTTAATCCTGATTGACTCTGCCGAGCTTGGCGCCGATTTTAATCATGTCACCATAAAAGTGCTAACGGACTACGACGCTAACTGGCAAGCCAGTTTCGCCATGAACGCCGCAGCAAACTCAGTGTTTACCACCTTATTCCGCGCCCAGTGGAATGATGACATGCAGGCGCTGTTCGCACGTGACCAAGGCATTTTAGATGCGCTAAATAACTTCCAGCTCGAACACCGCGACTTGTTAGGCACCAATGCAGAGTATCTGTTAGTCAACTCAGTCAAAGAGTTATCTAGACTGTATTACATTGATTCCATGCGCCCGCGAGTGACTCTGCTGGTTAAAAACATCCTCAGCAGCACCAGTAAAACCGAACCGAGCAAAGTGCTTTGGTACGCGGCGGCAGAAATGGCCGACTATTACGATCGCAGCCATTGTAACGATTACAATATCTGTGGTTTTAAGGCGCAGTTAGAGGCCGATGCCTTACCTTTCAACTGGAAATGCTCCGACAGTCTCAAGATCCGCGCCCAAGATCTCTATCAAGATCAAGCCAAGTGGGCCTGTGATGTGCTGACCAGCCAAGAGAGCTATTTCCACAGTAAACTCGAAACGGGCATGCAACCTGTAGGGCAAGATAACAACGATGACTTAGAGCTAGTGATCTTTGGCAGTTCGTCTGAGTATAAATCCTTAGCCAACAGTATCTTTGGCATCAATACCGACAACGGCGGCATGTACCTTGAAGGCTCGCCCGCCGGACTCAAAAATCAGGCGCGTTTTATCGCCTATGAAGCCGAATGGCGCACGCCGGATTTCCATGTCTGGAACCTGCAACACGAATATGTGCACTACCTAGACGGGCGCTATAACCTGTTTGGTGACTTTAGTCGCGGCACTTCGGCCAATACTATTTGGTGGATTGAAGGCCTAGCGGAATACATTTCTTACCGTGACGCCAATACCGCGGCGATTGCCATGGGCGAAACCGGTGAATTTATGTTGTCGACCATATTCAAAAACAACTATGAATCGGGCCAAGACCGTATCTACCGTTGGGGTTATCTGGCGGTGCGCTTTATGTTTGAGCATCACAGGGACGATGTAAGACAGATTCTCGCTTACCTACGTAACGACCAATATGCTGAATATCAAACCTTTATGGATGGTATTGGCACACGTTACGACAACGAGTGGCAAGGTTGGCTCGCCAGCGGCTTGAGCACGGCTGACAATGGCATTGTCGATAAAGGCCCAAGTGATGTCGATGCTGAGCCCAGTGGCCGTGAAGGTAATTGGAGTGGTCCTGCGGGCACTATCAGCAAGGATTACTCGCCTTGCCAAGTGACGAACGAAGCCTACCGTTACACTGAATCGGCCAGCCTGAAAATCGATGTGCCGATGGAATGTATTGATTCTAAACTCGGCCGCGCCAGTTTCAGTTTCACTAATACCGATCGCTCGGCCCAAGATCTTTGGATCAAGATTGGCGGAGGTTGGGGTGATGCCGACATTTATTTCAATTCTAAAGGTTGGGCAAGCCCAGAACAAAACCAAGGCGCGGGGATCGGCAACGGTAACTATCAAGTCATTAAAGTGCAGTTAAACCCTGACGAATATTGGCATTACATTACCTTGTCGGGAGATTTTGGCGGCGTTGATATGCAAGTCAGCACCACTGAGCTGTTCGCTGATGTTGATCCCGATCTGGGAGATGGCGGCGTGGATCCTGAGCCACCAGCAAATTGCGGTGCAGTAACCTTAGATTACGGCCAGCTCACACTGGGTAAAAACGAGTGTATCAGTGGTGGACGCAACAGCTTCTACTTCTGGGTTGAGGAAGATAATACCCAGTTCACCGTCACCACTAAGGGTGGCTCTGGGGATGCCAATCTCTACTTCAATGCCAGTCAGTGGGCCGACGCCGATAATGCCGATGCCAAGAGCACTCAAGTGGGTAATCAAGAGTCGCTTAGCTTCAGTGCCAATCGCGGCTGGCGTTATATCACAGTGGACACTGCCACTGAGTTTAGCGGCGTCACACTCACCCTCAATACAGGCGCGAGCAATACACCTACGCCAGCTCTAATCGCTAATGCCTGCACGACGCAATCGCCCTTGAGTCATGGTGAGCTGAGTTCAGGCAAAGCCATCTGCACCGCCGATGGCCGCAGCGATTACTATCTTTGGGTGCCAGAAGGTACGAGTCAGTTAAGTATCAACTCGGCCCACGGCAGTGGTGATGTGAGCCTGTTTTCGGGGACGACTTGGGCCAATGCTCAACACTTCGATGCAGCGTCTGTCACGCCTACTAATACTCAAGAAAGTATCACAGTCAATGCGCCAAACGTGGGGTGGTATTACATCACAGTACAGAGTGAACCCCAGAGTTCAGGAGTCGCACTGCAGGTTGATTTACGCTAGTTGGCTGTCGTTGTTTAAGCCAGATCGTTTAAATCAGCTTTTGAACTCTAGCCACTTAACACTAGAGGCTTAAATTAAGTGTATGAATAAATAGAAAAATCCCTGCCATGGCAGGGATTTTTATTGGCTAAATGCTAACGAATACTCTTTTATATAAGCATGAGGTTATAAGCGCAGCTGTTCGAGCACTTGCACTCTGTCCTTGGCCCTTGCTTCATAGTCATTTGAAAATCGCTCAGCCATTTCAATGCTCTGCTGATAAAGCGTTAACGCTGTTTTCGCATCGACCGCGCCGCCCTCGCCTTTATCTAATAAGGTTGCGAGTTGAAAGTATGCATTGCCTAAAATATCCGCCTGCAAACCTTGCTTGGCACCCAGCGTCGTCACTCTTGCTAACCAGTAGCGCGCGTTAACTGCATCTCGATGGGCTTCCGATAACAAGATATTGGCAAGTTCGGCTGCGGCGTAGAGATCCCGCTCGGCGGCAATCTGCCAAAATTCCTCACCCACAGCAAAATTATCCGCCAAATAGTAGTAATCGCTGGCCGCCGCATGGGCCAGTTCAGGCTTAGCTTTCACGCTCAAACGATAATTTTCCAGCGCGGCATTAGCATCAAAATACGGCGAATAAGGTAACAGTTGATAGAAAGCCATAAGGCTGCTTGCCTCTGGCAATCCTTGGTCAACTAATTGATTTAACTGCTGCCACGCTTGCGTTTCTCTGACCTTATCCTCACCCGTATTAACGAGGCCACGTTCGATGGCAGATAAAGGCAAATGGATTAACTCAAGCTTTGCCTCTTTATCACCAAAGCTCGCGGCGCGCCCGAGCCAATAGGTTTTTTCATCAATTCGCCCCGCGTAACCGGCTTGATCTAGCATCCAGTGCAAGGCTTCAATATCGCCCGCCTCTGCGGCTTCACGGTAATACTCTTGTGCCTTAGCCTCGTCCTTAGGTAAGGCGTGGCCCAACTCATAGATACGCGCCAATAAGCGCTTATCTTCGGCCTTGGCACTTTGAGCTAAGGTCTTGATTTGTGATTCAGGTTTGCCATAGGCATACAGTTTTACTTCACTGTTGGCATAAGCATATTGAGTGCCGTCGGGATACTTCACTTCAACCGTATCGGGCTGATACCAAACATCGACCTCGTAATGTTCGGCAATCTGTGGATTAAAGTTCACCCGCATTACCGCCTCATCGCCACGCCGAACCGCTTGAGTATACGGGCTGGCCCACAGGCTAGAAGTACGCTGCAGGCTACTCTTCAGCCGTGCCTCGAAGGGCTTGTCTTCCTCTGGATAATGAATAAAAACCGGATAGTAAACTGGGGCTAACGATAACGGCGTGGTCGCAAGCAGAGAATTATCTGCCTCGCTGCCCGCATGAATAGGATCGATATTAAGCTCATGACTTAAATAAAAATCATCGTGGGATGACACTTGAGTCGGCATCGCCGTTTGGCTGGCAAGCTGAGCCGCATCTACCGAGGTGCCCTGCAACTTGGCGAGGTAATCCCGTTGCAGCGTTTTAGCTCTCTGCCACAACGGATGGTTCGGCAATATCGTCACATCGAGCATTAAATCCTCGAGATGCCACTGGCAATCACCGCCACCATTTAAGGCTAAGGGCAGCGAAAACTCACTCGCTTCACTGCCGCTACTGATGACTTGTCTTAGCACTGAGGTTTCTTCGAGTGTGGCGCGATAGGGATTGGCAAGATCGCCACTGGGAAAACGGATTTCCTTGCGGGTACAAATCGATGAGGCGTAATAACCGACGAGTTCTAATTGCGTATTGGCGGGCAACACACCGACAAACTCGAAACGCTGGCTGTCCGCCGGCGCCGTCACTTGATCGACTGGCAACTCACTGCGAAACAAGGACTCCCAAAAAGAGGCCATGACCGGTGAGGCAAACATCAGCCCAGCCGAACAAGCCAAATACAGGGGTGCCCTGTGAAAGCACTGTAACAAACTCATAATGCCAGCTCTCCGTCGCTGATGAGGCAAATCCACTCGCACTAAAACACTCGCTTAAATACAAAAAAAGATCATTAAGTTATCGACAAAATTAAGCCAACGCTTTAGCTATTGGCTTTGATCATAACGTATTTGCGGGCAAGTTGAACCCATGCAGTCGATCTAGTCTCGATAAACCCCAACGAACAGGCGACTAAGCTTTGGCGCTACGCAACCTTGCAAGTACATCCTTAGCTTTGAGTTCGGCCATAGCGACATAGGCCACAGGCACTACAAATAACGAGAAGAAGGTCCCCGCCAATAGGCCACCGACTAAGACTAACCCTATGTTGGCTAACCCTAATGAGCCCGGCCCAGAAGCCAGCGCTAAAGGAATAGCACTTAAAATCATGGTTAACGACGTCATTAGAATCGGTCTTAAGCGAGATTTAGCACTGCTTCGCGCCGCCTCAATCGCACTCAAGCCTTGGTCTTGTTGCTTATTGGCAAACTCCACCAGCAAGATGCCGTGCTTGGTCACTAACCCCACTAAGGTTAATAACCCTATCTGCGAGTAGATGTTCACGCTCTGGCCAAACAAGGTTAAGGTCAACAGCGCGCCAACAATACACAAAGGTACAGTCAGTAAGATGATTAAGGGATCGACGAAGCTTTCAAACTGCGCGGCTAAAATCAAATAGATAAACACCAGTGCCAGCAAAAATAGCGACTGGGTACCCGCTTGTGAATCCATTAAATCTTTCACAACCCCATTGTATCTAAAGCCTTGGGCATCGTTGAGCAGCGTTGGCAGTTGCTCGTCTAAGTAAGCTTTGATTTCATCGGTGGAATAGCCGGGCATAACGTCCGCCGTCAGCTCGGCGCTATCAAGGCCCATAAAGGTCTTAATGTTCGATTCAGCCGTGGTCTGCTTAATCGACACAAACTGCGATAACGGCAGGGCTTGTCCAGATTCTGAGGTGACGTACAGCTTATTCAATACTTTGAAATCACTGAGCTTATCTAAGTTTACTTGCACTTGAATCGGATAAGTAAAGCCATCGGTGGCATGTAAGTCTGCCGCCTTAACTGAGCCAAGGAAGGTCGACAGCGCATTCGTCACATCACCATAGCTGACGCCCGAGAGGATAATGGCGTTGCGATCGATAGACAGATCGTAGCGCAGTTGATCCCTCAGCACTGAGTTACCCACATTGTTCAGTCCAGGATAATCCTCGAGTAACTTTTGCACTTTGGCGGCGGTATCATTGAGCTCGTCCTTGTTGCGATCTAAGGTCGTTAACTCTAATCGCAGGTTATTGGCAATACTGAGATTATTCGCCGAGCGAATACTAAAGGACATGTTATAGGCAGAAACGCTTTCCTTTGATTTAGTCATCAAGTCACTGATCACATCATCTATGCCCTCGCTACGCTCACCCCAAGGTTTAAGCAGCACATGGTTTACTGGCTCGCCCTCGATGTAAGACAGGTTCGCTCCAACGGCGGGATGCTCATCCATCACGCCATTAAGCTCAGCGTTATGGTTCAGATGATACTGGCGACCCACACCCGTTGGGCCATTCGACACCACATCGATAAAGCCTGAATCTTCTGCAGGCAAGAGGATTTTCGGCAACTGCCAGTAGGCGATACCTGCAAGACCGATAAGCACCACAGCCACGCCTAGCATTAAGCGCTTACGGGTAAACCACTTATCCAGCTCTTTGATATACAAATCGTTTAACTGTTGCAGCGCATGCTCGACTCGGCTAAACCATTTCGGCTGCTGCTCAGTGGTATTGATAAGATAGGCGCTCATCATAGGCGACAAAGTTAACGCTACCACCCCAGAGATCATCACGGCGGCGGCCAAGGTGAAGGAGAATTGCCTAAACAGATCGGCGGTTAACCCCGACATTAATCCTATCGGCAAATACACGGCCGCGAGCGTTAAGGTCATGGCAATGATCGGGAAGATGATTTCCTGACAGCCTTTAATCGCCGCGTTAAAAGGCGTTTCACCGTTTTCGATGTGGCGATAACAGTTCTCCACCACCACAATAGCATCATCAACAACCAGACCGATGGCCAAAATAATAGCCAGAATGGTCAACACATTGATGCTAAAACCGAGGGCCGACATTACGGCAAACACCCCAATCACACACACGGGAATGGTAATAATCGGAATCGATGCCGCCCGCAGGCTGCCCAAAAATAACACTACAATCAGCGACACTAAGATCACCGCCTCAATCAGCGCGGAAAAGCCTTCGTCGATGGAAGCCTCAATAAAGTCGGCCTGATTGTAGGCCAAGGTCATTTCTAATCCTTGGGGTAAATGCTGCTGCATACGCGCAATTTCGGCCTTAATGTTCGAGGCAACTGTCACAGGATTAGCATTGCTCAGCGGTAAAATTTGCAGCGACATAGCGCTATGGCCACCGATAGACAAGATACTCGGCGACAGACTTTCTTCGCCCATCACCACATCGGCGACGTCGGCCACTCGGATGATCTTGCCTTCGCTGACCTTGATCACTAAGTCCTTCACATCTTCGAGTGTTTCAACTTGATTCAATGGGTTAATCGAGAAATCCCGCGATTTACCTTTAATCGCGCCCGAGGTGAAGCTGGCATTGTAGGAGCCTAACGTGCCCACCACGTCGGCGGCCTTAATGTTCAGCGCCTTCATCTGCTCGGGGTTGAGCCAGACTCTAACCGCCTTTTGTGAGCCGCCATAGGGCCCCCATACAGCGCCAACACCTTGCACTTGCTTGAGCTGCGGCACTAGCTGCTGGCTAATGTAATCGTACATGGCCTGCTTTTCCATGCCACCCGCGTTCACAAAGGTAATGATATTACTGGCAGAATCGGTGGCCGAGGTATCGTCGGTGACCGTTGGCTTATCTATCATGCTCTGGGGAAAATCGTTAATCCCTTCGACGCTGCTACGCAACTTATTCATTAAGTTTGTGTATTCGATATCGCTGGTATCGTCATTGAATTTAATTGTTAACGAGCAGCGCCCCTCGCTACAGTCGGTCGACATAGTATCGACCTTGTCTATGCCCGAAGCCGCAGCAATCAACTTATCGGCCACATTGCTCGACATAAAATCGGCGCTCGCCCCTGCAATCGATGCATTCACAGATGCCGAGTGGGTGGTGTGCTCAGGAAAATATTGGATATCGAGTTTTTGAAAGGCAATCAAGCCCAGTAACACAGCCATAATGCTGAGTACGGAGGCGAAGATAGGATGACGAATACAGACTTCGGGTAAACGCATTATTCGGCCCCCTCAGTGCTAGGTTCAGGACTTGGAGTAGCACCCGCACCTGAGTTGGAACTGGAGGCTGAAGCTTTATCTGCCGTGTTTTTATCCTGAATGACTTTGATCTTGCTATCGGACTTGAGGTTTTGCATGCCCGTCTTAACCACGAGATCGCCTTCGGCTAAACCTTCGGTCACGACCGCATAACCGTCGTTGGTGTTTTGCGCGAGTTTAACCACTTGTTTTACAGCGCTATCGCCCCGCACTAACCAGACAAAGCGTTCGTCGTTATTGGCGATAATCGAATTTTGCGGCACTAATAAGCGTTTAATCCCACGGCTATAGAACTGCTTAATATTGGCGAACATGCCGGGCGCCAGTTTGAACTCTGGGTTGTCAAGGGCGGCGTGCACTTCAACTCGTCCTGAGCTTTCATCCACCGCTGGAGCCACATAGTTAACTAACCCTTTGAACACCTTATTGCCATAAGCTTCGACAGTTACATTTACCTTCTGGCCTTTTTGCGCCTTACCAAAATCGTTCTGGCTGATGGCATAACGGACTTCGACGGGATTTAAACTATAGAGAGTGACTAAGGCTGTACCTGCGCCAATTTGGCTGCCGATGGACTGGCTAAAGCTTGTCAGCTGACCGTCGAAGGGCGCCTTGATCAAGTAATCGTTCATGGTCGCTTGTTTCTGGCGAAAATCGGCATCGGCCAGATTCACATTTTCCCGCAGCTCATCCACATCTTGCTTGGCGAGTGCGAAAGGCTCTTTGATCAGCAGGTCTTCAATACGCTCAAGCTTAGTTTTCGCCAGTGCTAAGGTGCTCTTAGCCTTGTCTAAATCGGCCTTGGCCTTAGTGTTATCTTGCTCGGCAATCACTTGGCCTTTCGTCACTTTGTCGCCGTTACTAAAATGAATGGCACTGATTTTTTCGCTGGCGTTAAAGTTGAGTATCGCCGAATCAATGGCGTTAATTTTACCGACTTCATTGACGACATCGGCAAAGGAGGTTTCTTTAATGGCCTCGACCGTCACAGGGATAACGTCGACCTTGTCCGCCGCAGATACGGCTATAGGGGTTAAGGTGAAAAGACTCGCCAATAGAAACGTCAAAGGCGCGAATAAGGGCGCCTTTGGGAGATGATGGGGGCTTTTTAATGAAATATCGCATGCACTGCGTGCTCGTTCAGTCACTCTTTGTATAAACAGCGTTTGTGTAAACAGCGTTCGTGTAAACATAGTATGCAAACCTATCGTTCTTACTATTCAACGGACATCCTATCCGACAACAGCAAACCGGATTGAACCCAAGACTAATACCAAGTCCCCCAAATGCCTGTTTCAGCAATTTGAGGTTATTTGGGTATACAGCCTATAGGCATAATCCCAGTCAGTGCCAGTAAAAATACTGTTACACATTCAAACAAAACAATGAGTTAACGAAAAACCTAATCGACAAAACTTAAATCACACAAAATCACACAAACCACAACAAACCAGAAACAGATGTAAAGCCAGCCTGTTAGCAAGCCACTATTTGCCTTTTAGCAGGGCTCCGATGGCCTTTTTCACGTCTGCAAAACAGGGGCGCTGAGTCACATCTAACTGCATGCACTCATCCTTAATCGCACTCAACTTTTTATAGTGTTCAAGGCCAATCGAGGCACTCACATAGGCTGATGCATCCACATAGGCCAACAAATCTTCAATCAAGCAGCCCAGCGCACGCACTTCAATCGCCTCCATTGCCAAGCGCTCTACTGTAGACAGATTGCGTAAATTGGATGCCGCGCCAAAATCACCAAACAACAAGTTCATCTGTTGATTAATCATAATGTTATGGGCGTAGACATCGCCGTGGCTGACTTGCTTGGCGTGCATGTGCGCCATCGCATCGGCCAATTGGAGTGTAATCTTAGTCACGTCATCAAGGCTGAACTGGGTATCAGCATGAAAGGTATCACGGGTGCAGGTTGCCAAACTTGGCGGTAAACCTAAATTGCTAAACCCGGGCGGGATGAGCTCCATCACTAAGCCCAATTGGTCTTTCTGGCTGATGTGCGCCACCACCTTAATAAGGCTCGGGTGATCTCCCGTTGTGAGGCAGCAATCTAACTCGTCGGCGGGATAACCATCGCTCGTCACCTCCCCTTTAAAGAGTTTTACCGCAATCTGTGATGACCCCGTCGCGGCTATCATGGCTTGATTCAACCAATCACCACGGTAAATTACCCCAGAAGCCCCTTCGCCCAGTTTTTCTGCCAACTTGATATCATGCAGAGTCACGTTTGCCACTGTGGCCACATCGGCATGGGGATCGACCAAGGTATGGCTGAACGGATTACCCGCAAAAGCGAGCCAAGTTAGCTTAGGCAAACTCAGTAGCCAAGCTGGCAGCGCTTGCAGTTGATTGGCCGATAGACGCACTAATTCTAAGTTACGGCAATTGACCATAGACTCGGGCAAAGCCGTTAACCGGTTGCCCGCTAATGCTAATTTTTGCAGACGAGGTAAATCGCCCATAGCCGCAGGCAAGGTCTCGATGTAGTTATCGGTAAGAATGAGCCAGCGGGTTTGTGGCGGTAACGCGGCGGCAGTCACAGTGCGGATTTGATTCGCCTTAAAGCCAATCATCTCTAAATTCGCACAGCGCCCTAATGTCTCGGGTAAGTGTTCGAAGCGGTTATTAGAAGCAAAGAGGATCCTTAAACGCGATAAACGGTGCAAGTCCTCGGGCAAAGTATTCAATTGATTATTCGATAAATCGAGGATTTCGAGGGTATCGGCTAAGTCAAAAATCTCCCGCGGAAACTCGGTTAACTCCTCGACCAATTGTAAACGCGTGATCCCTTGTAACTGCCCTGCTCTTAACTGCGCTAACGTCTGCACTTTGCTACCCAAGTCAATGAAAAATCGCCGCTATGGTAGCGCATTAATAGCTAAAGCTAAACGCAAGATATCCAGCCAAAGGGCAGCACAATCGGCGTTAAGCTGGCGTTAGGCGGGCGCTGCAAATAGGGGGAAACCGTGGGGAGCTATCCAGAAACGCGAAAACAGATTAGCATGTGCACCAATATGGAATGCCCAGTTAACTCATCACAGGACAATCATGCGGAAACATTTTCGCCAAACGCACTCTTTTACAGTGCTAATGCTGGCCATGTTCGTGGCCCAATTGAGCGGTTGCGCGACCACGTCGGCAAGCCCATCGACCACAGAATTCAGTGCCCCAGCAAATGATGTGAGTAACGGTAGCGACCACTCGCCACAACACCAGCAGCACACACCACCCGCAGTGGTTGAGCAGTACAGCGACGTTTGGGAAAAGATCCAACACGCCAATACCATTGACGTACATGACGATGCCGAAGTGCGCAAACAGCGTAACTTTTTCGATGATAAACAGAAGTTTATGAATCAAGTCGGCGAACGCGCCGAGCCCTTTTTGTATTACATCATCAGCCAGCTCGAAGCCCGTAACATGCCATTAGAATTGGCGTTATTACCCATAGTCGAGAGTGGTTACAATCCACTGGCACAGGCAAACGGCCCGGCTGGACTGTGGCAGATGATCCCCGCCACAGGACGTAATTTTGGCTTAACGGTTAACTCTGCCTACGACGGTCGCAAAGATGCGCTGGCCTCAACCGATGCCGTGCTCGACTATCTACAGCATTTATACGACACCTTAGATCACGACTGGATCAACGCCGTCGCCGCCTACAATACCGGTGAATTGGTGATTAAAGCCGCCATCGACAAGAACAAAGCCAAGGGTAAACCGACGGACTTTTGGTCGCTGGGCATTCCGGCGAAACGCGTACAAACTGTGCCTAAGTGGCTGGCGTTTATTCAAATTATTCGCGCCCCTAATCATTACAATCTAAAAGTACGGCCGATAGCTAACCGCCCTTTCTTGGATAGAGTACCTGCGCCCAATGGCGTGGATATCGGCCAAATCGCCAATGCGGCAGGGTTGAGCAAGGCAGAATTTAAAACCTATAACCCTGGCTTTCGCCAAGGCGTGATCCCGAGCAAAGGCAAATATCAAATCGCCTTACCGCTGGAAAACATAGGTCAATATCAAGAAAATCACGACAAACTCTACGCCCAAAAACGCTATGACAGCCAAAGCTACATAGTTAAATCCGGCGACAGCCTAGGCACAATCGCGGCCAAGTTTGATACGTCAGTCAAAGCATTAAAACAGGCTAATAATCTGACCTCTGACCGTCTCAAAGTCGGCCAAGAGCTCACACTATTAACGCCAATGGCGGCCAATGACAATGCGCCTGAACCCGCTAAAGCCAACACTAAGGCCGATAGCAAAGTCAGCAGCAAGTCATCGACTAAGTCGAATGCCAGTAGCACTAAAGCCGCCAGCTCAAAATCGGCCGACAAACCAGCGGCAAAAGCGAAAACCTACAAGGTGAAATCCGGCGATTCACTGGATAAAATCGCCCGTAAGAATAAGGTCAAACTGGCTGATTTAATGAAGTGGAACCAGCTCAATGGCAAAAGCATTATTAAGCCAGGTCAAGAACTGAAAATCAGCGAGTAACGCTTACGGCGTTAACAGCAAAAAGCCCAACAAAGCGCTAATTAAAAACGCTGTGTTGGGCTTTTTTCTGTCCCACGCTTACAGGAAGAGTGGCTTATGCCTTATGCCTTATGCCTTGTGACTTGTGACTTGAGAAGAGTCACTTCAAATACAACGCTGCTATTTTGTGTCTTTCTTCGCTAACCCAAGGGGATACAATTGCTGCTTAAACATACCAACAGGCATGTAATCGCCAACGACACCATATTGCTCTGGCCACTCTTTCTGACCTCGAACTGCGGTCCCAAAGAGGTAATCTAAAAAAGAAAAATGGGCAGCATAGTTACGATCGATGGCCGCCTTATCGGAAGCATGATGCCAATGGTGAAACTGCGGGCTGACAATTAAGTAACGTAACCAGCCGAAGTTAACTTGGACATTGGCATGATTAAAGACCGCCTGCACGCCAACGATAATCACATAAATACTGATAATGTCTTTAGAGAATCCCAAGATAAAAATCGGCGTGAGTACCAAACAACGGGTAGCGATCAACTCAAACATATGTTGCCGAGATCCCGCCAACCAATCTAAATGCTTGGCGCTATGGTGCACCGAATGGAAGCGCCACAGGAAAGGAATTTCATGATAAGCGCGATGCGCCGCATATTGCATTAAATCGGCGACCAATAGGATCAACAGCAGTTGCAACACAAAGGGAAGACCCGCGATAAAGCTTTGCACTGTGCTGGAAATGGCCCAAGAAAAGCTCGACTGCACAAATTGGTTTGCCACCAATAATACAAATCCAATCGCTAAATGATTCACCAGAAAATGATTCAAATCCCCTTGCCACTCGGGTCTCAATATTGCCTGTTCTGGTTTATGGGGTAACCATTTCTCGATAAAAATGAAAATTAAGGTTGAGCCTAATAAGTCTAAAATAAACCAATCCAAACCCAGTGAGACCTTATGATTGGCAAAAGGCTCGACCTCGACTTGATGGCCACCAAAGGCGATCGCTAAACTCACAAATACCCAAGCCACAAAGCCAAATCGTTTATTTTTATTTCGAATAAAATTCAATAAACCTAAGCTACCCGACACCACTAAGGCGACAAATATCAAACTACGAATAACATCGACGTTATAGCTTTGACGTAATTCTGGAGTGGTGAGATATTCGGGGAAATGAAATGCCAATACACCCAGAAACGATAATATGGCTAACATACACGCTATGGTGCCGCTAATACTGCCTTCACCAATTTGGAAATGGCCGTCTTTAAATCCTTTACTCATCACAGTGAACTCCTTTTCCTATTGTTGCTCGCGTTATCCACGCAACAGCGCTATTCACACAACAATCACTCAGCTTAATTTTTGCCGATTAGCCTACATTAACCTCACTGCCACAATCAATAAAAAGCGCACGCTAAGAGAATAATGCTGAATCTATTAAGCCTCTCTAAAACCAACACCTAAAAAACAGCCCAAAAAAAGCGCTACCTAAGTAGCGCTCTTGTATTAGCTAAGTTTACTCACCTTAGCGGTTAGATCTTAATCAAGTTATAACCAAAGCTAGTCGCAGGATCTTTATTCAGCACCATAGTGACATTATCTTCATTGCTGAAATCCATTAAATCGGATGCATAGACAACGGTTTTAGTGCCGTTTTCGACTGCGATAACTTTAATAGAATATTCGCCTGCAGGTACAGTGACTGACTGAGGGCTCGCAGGATTGACTGCAGTGATTTTATTTACCGCAGTTTCAATCGTGTCATTTGCTTTTAAGAAATACACAGTGAGATTGCTTTTATCGGCAAAACTCACAATGTCGAACTTAAAGCTATAGGGGCTTGGAGTCTGAGTTTGCTTCATCTCCATCGCCTTCACTTGGCTGCCCTGCTCTGTCGCCTGCTCGTAAATGAAGATGGTTTTAATATCATCTTGATTAAGGGTGATCAGCACATTGTCGAGTAATTTAGCTTGGCTAGTATGGTCAAGTACGCTCACACCAAAGTCATTAAACTCGGCGCCTTGGTAAGCTGTTACGCCGAAGGGGGCCACATTGCTAAATAGCGCTTCTTGCTTACTACTCGCCACTTTCACATCGACATTATGTGTAACCAAACCGTTGAATACTCTAAAGTCTACACTGCTTTCGAGGGCGACATGGTTACGCACATTGGTGGTTGAGTCGACGCTGTCTAAACTGATTTTAGCGGCTGAAGCGCCAAAGCTTTCCCTTAAAATCAACTTATAAGGCACCTTGGTTTTAAAGTTAATGCTTGCCGTGGTGTAACTGATATTGGTCGTACCCGCCGCAGTCAGATAAATTTTATAGTCGCCTGTATCTAAAATCTGTGGTGTTGAAACCTCACCATAGGAGACGCTGCCTAGCATCACTGCATCGGCAAAGCCTTTATCCGCTTTGGCAATATAGGCATCGTAGGCAGGTGCATCAGTCGCAGTGTGTGCAATCAATAATTGCATCTTGCTCTTGTCCGCTTCGGCATTTTGTTTATCGAGCTCGGTACGCGAGTAATTGATATTCAAAAGGGCTGGCGAGGCAAAATCCCCATGCAATACAAAGAAATGGTCGGTTGCCGTTTTTAAATCGATATTCTCTTTGTAGAGTGAAATATCTTTATTTGCCGCATCCTTACCCATCACCTCTACCTCACTCACACCGGGGGTAGATGTAAATCGTGGCATCGCATCTGCGTAGCTCACGCTTTCATAGGTTTTATCGCCAATCTTCAGCGCGGTAGCAGTGCTCCCCACTGTCGCATTATAGAATTGCACATAAGTATCAGTTTTAGAGGTATCCTCATCCTTGTCATTATCAGAACCACCGCAAGCGGTCACGCCTAAACAGGCGAAGGTCAAAACCGCGAATCCCTTTAGCTTACTTTTTATCATTGTTTCCCTCATTAGCAGACAAAAATTCAGTTCAGTCTACGCAGTTATACAATGACAACAATGGCAATTTCCACTAAAAACAAAAACAAATATTTCACAAACTCAAACACTTAACAAACATTTCAATAACACACAAAATACTGATACAAACGCCACTTTTCGGGCCCTTAATTGATACAAATGCGATTGCTGATACCTTAGTTCACATCTACAAAAACGCTTCCGCTCCAGAGCAATAAGGCTGGCATATCGAATACCTCTCTTTTAGGCTATTGCGACCATGGAGAAATCATCCACAGTTGGTGCAAACCTTGTTCGACTTATGCGATTGAGTTACTCTCGCACCGCCAATTAAGCCTTTGGGATGGATAGGGTTTGCAAGGGATTCTTAACTACTACAAACAGTGTTTTCAACACGATAGTGCTGAAATTAACCTTTGGTCTAGCCACAAACTTGCTGAGCAAGAAAAGCTATTGCTCCAAGGTGAAGACGAGTTAAGCAGTGGCTTTCTGCCTCGCTTGCCGGTGCCATTTGCTCCTGCCTCCGCATTAATGGCGCGTAGTGCCTTGTATCTACGTGAAAAAGTATTATTGCACTCTTGTCTGTTTTTCTGCGGCACTGTCGAGCTTAATGGCGAAAAACGTAAAGTCGTCACGCCATTGCTGTACCGCGAATGCCAATTGCAGGCCGATGGCGATAACATTTACCTCGAATCTAATAACAGCTTCTCTGGCGGCGGGCCATTCACCATCAATGAAGCCCTGTTAGAAAAATTAGTCGTTGAAGGACACAGCTTAAGTCAAGAGTTACGCGATAATCCAACGGATGTCAGTGGCTGGATAGCTTGGCTGCGGGCGGGCCAAGCCGATGTTGATACCAGTCATTTATTGCATTTTCCCAAGCTGATCGATGAGACTGAATTCACTGGCTTATGCCGTAAACGTGGGCGGTTTATGGTTAGTCGCAGCCAAATTATTCTTGCAGAGCGTTCGCAGGCAAGTCGCGGCATATTGCACGAACTCGACAATCTCATCACAGCGCCTTCACACTCTGCGCCGCTTCAAGCGCTGTTTGGGCAAGCGCCAACTCGAGATTCAGTTAGTCACAATGTCGATACCCAAGAGAATTACCTTCCTGGGCTATTAAGCCGCGCACAAATTCAAGCCTTAAAGGTGGCGGCCAATCAAACTTTGGGGCAAATATCGGGTCCACCGGGAACGGGTAAAAGTTACACCATAGCCACAGTGGCGGCGGAGCAGGTATTAAGGGGTAAATCTGTCCTCATCGTCGCCCACACCGATGTTGCCGTTGATGTGATTGCCGATAAGTTGCAGCAACAATTCCAGCTTGGGAGCAGCCTTATTCGCGCCGGCTCGCCGCAATTTATTAAAGTCCTTAAAAACC
Source organism: Shewanella sp. DAU305 (assembly GCF_026802235.1). Taxonomy (NCBI): domain Bacteria; kingdom Pseudomonadati; phylum Pseudomonadota; class Gammaproteobacteria; order Alteromonadales; family Shewanellaceae; genus Shewanella; species Shewanella sp. DAU305. The sequence continues at coordinate 1,178,804 of NZ_CP113808.1, read as the reverse complement.
AGATAGATGAAATGCTGCATGGTCAGCATCCTGCGACTGCTGAAACCCTCTCGGATATCCTACTACTCAATGCAAAACAGCAACTTAATACTGTGACTCGCGAGCAAACCAAAATGGAAGCCGGTTTTATTCACCATTGCCGACACGCCATACGTCGCGGCCAAAAACTGGCGACCTTACAACAAGGACAATCGCGCTGGCGCTTAGGATTTTACAACTGGGCTTACCGTGCCGGGATCAAACAGTTTGCTCAGCAATGGGATGTGCTCGATAAATTAACGGCCCTCATCGCCCAAAAAGAAGACTTAAGCCTCAAATACTTACAATTGGCCACTCACTATCGATTAAACCAATTACTCAAACATAAGCGCAGTACGCTGGTGAGTTTTGCCAGTGCACTTCGCGCTCGGCAGTCCGCTAAGCAACTCGAAGGTTTCTACAAAACGGATTTTGATGCCCTAAAACAAACCTTTCCCATTTGGTTATCTAGCCTTGCCAGCTTACATAAAGTGCTCCCTATGGAGCAGCAAATGTTTGATTTAGTGATTATTGATGAAGCCACTCAAGCCAATATTGCCGCATGTTTACCGGCCTTGCAGCGAGCCAAGGCGGCATTGGTGGTGGGCGACAGCAAACAACTGCGACATTTCTCGTTTTTGTCCCGCGCAAAACAAACCCAAATCCAGACTCAACTCGGACTCGCTGCGGATTGCCGCGGTCTAATGAGCTACCGTGATGCCAGTATGCTCGACTTAGTATCACAATCCCTTGCGAGCCAATCCCAAGTGGTATTTTTAAATGAGCATTTTCGGAGTAAACCTGAGCTGATCCAATTTAGTAATCAGCAGTTTTATCAAGGCATGCTGAAGATTATGCAGCACAGACCCTGCACAAGCTCTGGACACTTACACCGAGTCAATGTGACTGGCAGCCGTGATAGCAAGGGCATTAACGCCATAGAAGCGGAGGCATTAATTCAAAAACTTTCTCAACTGATTGATGAACAAGAGAATGTCTTAGTGCCTTCCAGCATTGGTGTGCTCTCCTGTTTTCGCAATCAGACGGAGTATTTATCCCAGCAGATCCTCGCGCGCTTTAGCACGCAGCAAATAGAACGTCACCAATTACGGATTGCCACCCCCTTTGGTTTTCAAGGGGAAGAGCGCGATATTATGCTGCTGTCGTTTAGCATTACGGCCAACGACAGCCGCGCTGCCATGTATTTAAATCGAGCCGATATGTTCAATGTCGCCATCACTCGCGCTAAACAAATGCAGTGGCTATTTTTATCGGTACAAGCGCATGAGCTCCCCAACAATAATTTACTGGCAACTTACTTAGCATCGGCGGGCCAATTTCAAGCGGCGCACAATTATGTCGATGCCCTCGATAGCTTCGGCCAGTCGGTGGCACAGGCGATTGAAGCAAAAGGCATAACAGTCTGGCGCGCCTACCATATGGCGGGGCTAGAACTGGATATTCTGTGCCGCTATGGTAACCAATATTTAGCAATAGATTTAATCGGTTACCCAGGACCATGGGCGGACTTTTTCGATATTGAACTGTATAAACTCTTACAGCGCGCAGGCATTAAACTTATCCCCGTGAGCTATGGGCTTTGGTGTCAGCAGCGGGAACTGTGTATCCAATATATTTGCCAGCAATTGAGTATACCCCAACAAAGTTAATGCTCGTAACGCCCAAGGAAGGGCTACTACGCGCGGCCAATACTTATTTGTTAGTTTTATTCTATTTCACTCAATGCGCTTGTAATAATCTCAATAGACTCATCACAATCAGCACATATTTTTTCGTAATGATTTTTATAGCTGGCATATTCCGTTATCGCTGTTTTTCTAAGTTCTTCAGCCTCTGAGCCTAGGGTGTGCCCTTTTAGAATTGAACGAGCATTGTGAACTATATGAAATGGAAACATTATTTCTCGAGCATGCTCTTCATCAAATCCGACACCGACTAGAATTACTTCGAGTAACTTTAATGCACGCAATCTGGCATCAGGGTTTAAATTTAAAGCCTTAGCTTTCTTCCTGAGCCATTTTTCATCTAAACCTTCAACAAGCAACTGATCTAGATTTAGAATTTCTTCAGCCCATTCATCCCGAGAACTAGTATACGGATAGTGAACTTTATCTGGAGCGTTTCTATCCCTAAGTTTCCACCACAAAGAACCTTTTGAGTCTAAATTCACCAATTTAGCTTTTAAACTTAATAATGCATCATACTCACTACTCCACTCGCCTTTTATATCATTTTTCATAGCACGAGATGAAATTGGTGCTTTAGGAGCCTCATTATACTGTTTCCAATGTAATTGTTCTTCATAAGGCAAATAACTAAGATATATCAAATAGGTATGAACCTGACCAGCAGTATTAACATCAAAAGTTTTTAGTTCCCATGCTCCTCTGCAATATATACTACGACTATTCAGGGTAAACCTATCTCGGTCTGTTTTATACTTTAGAAGTACTTCAGGCTTAAAAAACACTGGTGTAATTTCAAATGGTAAATCAGATTCAGTAAAGTAGTTAGCTAGGCAATTTGGATTGCATGAAATTTCCTTTATCTCATTATTCTTCCAATCTTGTGCAATGTAGCTACAATATTGTTTCTCAATTTCATCATCAGAATGCCCCCAAATATTCGCTATTAACTTTTCTTTTGAAACTGAAATATCTGAAAGCTGAAAACCCCTAGAATAGCTCCCAACATATTTCACAATATTTATTTCACCAAAGATTCCATTTTCATTTAAAGTCACTTTTTCTCTACTTGAACCCCAACCATTAAAACTACCTTTTTTGTAACGAGTAAAATCAAACATACGAAATAACTTCATACCTTCAATTCCTGCATACTCACCAATAATATTTCTTTTGGCACAGATGATGGTTCCTTCATCATTTTTCAGAGCATTTGATACTTTAAGAACCTTAATAACTTCATTAACTTCACCGTGCGAATCTAATTTACACCATGATTTTCTTTCGGGTACATAGTGTAGGTCTAAAGAATGAGATATTTTTTGATTAAGTTCGTAATAGGTTTCATCATTATCAATACATTGAAATGAACGAGCGAAAATAATTTGCTCCCCATACACCAATTCGTTGCAGCCCAAACTCGACATAGGACTTTCTATCGATATATCTTCAGACGAACAAGATATACTCCAAGAAGAAAATGGATTTCCACTCCAACGAAGTAAGTTATCATAGTTATCTTCAATAGCATTTTTTTCGGGTAGAAACACCGCATGGATAAACACATGTGGCATTGATGCATATAAAATTACATATTCATCGCCAATATCTGAAGTCAAAAAACCAGCGACATCACTCTGTTGACTCCATAAGCTAAATTCATTTTCAGAACTAGGCTCATCAGATAAAGCTTTTAAACTATCTAAATCATATATATTCATTACCAGTTTCCAGTAAAACGCGCATAGTTAATTACTTGTAATAAAAGGAACTTATCAGCTTTTTATCAAATACACCATGCGGGAAATCACGCAAGATTGAATACTAAGGTATAACGATCCGGTTCTAGCCACTAGTTGTGAGTAACTGAAAACAGAACATATAAATGATGGTTAACAGCCTTAATCATGCTGTTGATAAATCGCTTTTATCTTGCTTCGCAGCCAAGTGATTTTGGGGTTATGGCTGTTTCTCTTATGCCAAATCAAGGTAAAAGGGATCGCGAGTTTATCAAGATATTCACCACTTATCGGGATCGGGCGACTGACTAAGTCAGGATGTAATTGACGAGCATATTGCTCACAATATTGCGGCGCGATTGCCATCATACTGTGGTGAGGCTCTGCCGCGACAAACAGTGACTGCTCAAAGCTGGCCAAGGTGAGCACTATATTGCGACTTAAACCAAGCTCAATAAGTACATCGTCTAAGGCCCAGGTTTCGCTCTTTTCCCACAAGATATTAATATGCGAGTATTTTAAGAAAGTGTCTATATTCCACTCTTCCTGCAAAGCGGGATGATCGCGGCGTAAATACACCTGAGGAAGATCGGTAAATAAAACCTCAAAATCGATAAAATACGGCAATAAATCAAGGGATTCCTTGGAGCGAGGATGACTTTCTCGGCCAGTAAAACCTATGTCAGCCTCACCGCGAATAATGGCCTCCAGTGAATCATAATCCCAATTTCGTACTTTCACTTTTGCATCAGGGTAGTTTTGATAAATAGCCCCCGTTAATTGATTAAGCATAATGAGCGACAAAGGTGACTCAAGCATCAGCTCAAAACTGAGCCCTTTCGTCATATCATCCCCGCGCTTGCCCATAAGCTGTTTGCCCATTTGCAACCAATCGGCTAAGTCTTGCTCCATGCTTTGAGCTAATGGCGTTAACTGGAATCCATGCGGTGTTTTGACAAACAGAGGATCATCAAACCAATCCCGTAATTTTGCCAGCGACTTACTTACCGTTGATGGGGTGACATTGAGCTTTTTAGCCGCCTTAGTCACACTCCGCTCTTTTAAGAGAAGTTGTAGAGTAAACAATAAATTAAGATCAAGACGTGCGAGTGATTTCTTCATCTAGATAAACGCTCGGTGCTATAGGCACGCATAATATGAGTAAGGTACTGATAACAGAGCCCAAGGCTAATATCAGCAACAATATGTTAAGTGGGCTAATGCCTATTAACCCCATCAGCCAAATATACAGTGCTGAAGTACAAACCTGTGCAATACCTAACAATGAACTTGCCACCCCGGCACGCGATGCAAAGGGGCTCAGTGCTTGGCTCATAGTCACACCAAATCCAATAGCGAATCCGCTACAGACAAAACCAAAGCCTAGTAAATTCACATTAAGGCTAAAATATTGCACCTGAGTTAGCACAAACACTAGCGCGGCCGCTGCAAATAACAGCTGTGAAATCAACATCAAACTTTTTTCTTTAAGCACAGCAAGTGCAAAAGGAGTCGAGAACGATACCAGCATGCTCACTAACGCTGTCAATGCCATAACATTGGAATATTGACCACGGTCAAAACCCATCTGCCCCATGATCAGCATGGGAGACACATTTACATAACTGAGAATCGTAGTCACACCTAGAGTCGTCATAACAAGCCGGCTAAGAAAAAAGGACTGCCGAAAAGACTCTTGCGACGTCAGCTCACGATTAACATCCTCAATCCTACTCTGCGCTGGCTTAGTCTCCCTTAATACAAAAGTACATAACAAACAGACCAATAGTCCCATACCAGCCATAGTGTTAAACAGACTCTGCCAAGGGAACTTGAGCATAATTACATGACCAATAACAGGTGCGATGACCGGGATAATACATGTAATACCATTGATCATTGAGAGCACTTTAGCTCGGAGCTTATCGTCTAAGGTGTCGCGTAGAATAGCAAAGGCGACAACGTAACAGGAACCGGCACCAATTCCCTGCATAAAACGAATGAGTAAGAACTGATTGCTTGTCTCAGCCATGCCACCTAAATACGAAGCTAAGGCAAAAATGATAGCGCCGAATAGAGTGACAGGTTTGCGTCCTAATCGGTCCGCAACGCTGCCAGCAAAAAGCATAGTTGCCGCCATTCCGCCAAGATACACAGAAAAAGCGATGTGCAACTGTGCTTCACTCGCGCCTAAATCCTGCGCGATTTGCGGCAAACCGACCAAGTACATATCTATCCCAGTTGGATACAGAAGCACTAAACAAAAACTACACAAAAGATATCGCAACATATACCTCACCCCATCCATCTCCTCGCAAATAAGTTGCGCCTAGAGTAGTGGGGCGACCGCAGTTAAGTGAGTGGCATTTTCGACAACAGGTATTTCCGTTTGCGACTTATGGAATATAGGCCGTGGAATTGGCCCTAAATTGAAGGAACAGAAGGAACAGAAACAAATATCCCCTGCACTGGCTAGCACAGGGGATATGGCGGTAAATGATCAATCTTCTATTCTATGCACCAACACTCATTGCTGGGGTTCAAGTGGTGCAGGAAGGACTTGGATGGTTAAACTGCCATCAACTGGCAGATATTGCTGTGCCAGTTTACTAAGCTCTGCCGGTGTCATCTTCTGCGCCAACGCTTGTCTTTGTTTGAAAGCAGCAAAGCGTCCAGGATAACTCTGGGCATTTGATGCCAAATCTAACCAAAAACCATTGCTCTGCGGCGCGGCTTGCATCCATTCAAGTACAGGTTGACGGGCTCGGTTAAGTAAGTCCTCGCTAATCCCCTGCGGCTGCTTCACTTGGTTAACTGCAGCGGTGAAATACTCGGAAACCGTTGGCAACATGGCTTGAGTCGTCACGCTAAATAGACCGAGATAACCATAACCGCTGGCATTGAGATCATTGTAAGAAAAGGCCGATGGCGAATAACTCGCGCCCGCTTTTTCTCTCACATTTTCCGTTAATAGGATGCTGAGCACTTGCTCCAACAATCCCAGTCCAGCGTGTTGGCTTAGGTGAGTCATATCCGTTGTTGGCCACACCATGGCCAGCGCTGCTGAATCTGGATGACCATAGTGTGTTAACGTCATCTTAGCAGGCACTTTCGGGAACACAGGCACTAGCGATTGGCCATTTTCAGTGGGGCTGCGTTTGATTGCTCCGAGAGTTTCAGCCACAGCAGTAATGGCGCTGGCTTCGTCGAAATCCCCCACTATGGCGATTTCAATTGCTCCTTGCTCGACGGCTGAATGGAAACTCGGCGCCAGCTCTGCAAACTGACGTTTTAAAATGTCTTCCGGTTCACCATAACCATAACGTTTATCACCACTGTGGGAGATACGGTCAAACTGATTAGAAAACTCAGTTTGCGGGTTGCTATGGAGACTTTGCTGCTCGGCAATCACTTGCTCGCGGAACAATTGCTCGGCCTGCTTATTCATGCCGGGTTCAATCAAAAAGGCCGTCATTAAACCGAGCTGCGTGCGCAGTTCTGCAGCATTGGTACTAATCTCACCGCCAAAACTCTGCTCACGCACGCCTAGGTTGATGGAAATATCTTGCCCAGCAAAAATCTCCTGCAGGCTTTCATAATCATGGGCCTTGAGTCCACCCTGCACAAACGCACTGTTAAACAGATAAGATAAGCCATCTAACTCAGGGAATGGCACTTCACCAAAGCCTATGTTGAGGCTGACCAAAGTAGTGCCTTTATTAAAGTCAGTAGGCTTAAGATTAAGGCGTACGCCATTGGCAAACTGTAGCTGGCGAATGCCCGTTTCGGCATCGCGACTATCGGCCACTAACTTGCCTTGATCGCCAAATTGAGTGTATGCAAACTCGTCAATCGCCTTAGTTGCTGGCGCACTCACAGCTTGTTTGCGGCTTTTCTCATAGCTAGCGATAAGCTGTTTTTCAACATTTTCGATGGGCTTATTGCTCGTCAGATACAGATACGGCGTAGCATTCCATGTCTGATTAAACACTTGCTTTAGCTTTTGCGGCGTCACTATCGGCAGTATTTTTTCAAAAAATGCCAGCTGCCACTCAGGCTCTACAGGCACGCGATTTTCCGCGACCGAATACACTAACCCCTCGGCAATATTCACACTGTGGATAGTAGTGCTACCCGCAGCGCTGAGCTGATACCCTTTGTGCATACGTTTGATTTGTTGGTCAATTTCCTGCTGACTAAAACCAAACTCTTGTGCTTGGCGCAGGGTTTGCTCCAATATTGCTATGCCCTCTTGCCAGTTATTCTCCTGCGTACCTAAGCTCATTTGAGTGCCATAGGCGATATCAAATTGATCCCCAACCTGCAGGCTAACGCCAGATAAACCTTGGCTATGCAGTAACTGCGACTCCATTCTGCGATACAAGATGCCGTGGGCGAGTTCAAGCAGTATTTCCTGCTCTCGCACGGCAGGGCTGTCGGCAGGGTATGCCATAGGCTTGAGCATACCGAGTGAAACCGAGGTCGATAGGCTAGGATCGAAAAATGCCGCCGCATCGACGCGTTGACGCTCTTCGACAATGCCTAGCGCTTGCGGCTTAACCTTCGCCGCCAAAGGCGCGGCCTGCCAACTGGCAAACTGTTGTTTTATCTTTTGTTCAACTGCGGCTACCTCGATATCACCCACCACAATTAAGGTGGTGCGTGAGGGCGCGTAAAAACCTTGGTATAAAGACAGCAGCGTCTCGCGAGTAGCATTCTTGATGCTGTTCGCCTCACCCACAGGTAAGCGCTTTGACAACAGTGTATCTGGCATTAAAAACTGTAATTGATTGCGGTAATTCTCCAGATCCGCACCGCTACGCTCACGCAGTTCAGCCAATACCACAGCTTTTTCACGCTCGATAAGCGCCGGGTCGAGTAATAAATTACTGCCAATTTCGCGCATTAAAAACAAAGCGGTATCGACTTTATCTTGGCTATTACTGGGCAAGTTGAATTGATAAACCGTCTGCTGAAACTCAGTCACAGCATTGGTATCGGCGCCAAAACTCAGACCAAGACGCTGCAATGTCGGGATCATCTCCCCCGCAGCCAAACCCGTCGAGCCATTAAAGGCCATGTGTTCAAGAAAATGCACTAACCCCTGCTCGGTATCAGACTCCACCACTGAGCCCACGTCCACCCGCATGCGTACTATGACAGCCTGCTCTGGCGTCTTATTGCTCACTAATAAATAGCGCATGCCATTGGCAAGTTCACCGGTATGGACTCGCCCACTCATGGGCAAGTCAGACGTCCCCATCCACAGCGGATCTTCGCTCGCCTGTAGCGGTAACGCCACACTTAATAATGCCAGCAGTAACCACTGACGCATCAAACTAATCACCTTGAAATTGTTCATTAAAATTCGCACTTTTCCCCCAAAATCAAATAAGAAACCTAGGAAGCGCACACCTAAGTTTCAGACAAAATAAGCTTTCACTATAGTACCTAAAGCACTTTAAGTCACAAAATCAATACCTTATGCCGTACTAAAAATAGTTTATAGCCTTGATATCTAGTAGGAATATGCTGAAAAATAATGAGTGAGGAAGAAAAACTGCAACAACTGTGGATTGAATGGTTACAGTGAAATGGTATGCATATATTAGCGAGATATTGAGTACGATCATTCCAGTGACACGCATCAAGCACATCCTTGTGTGCTCGACCGTGACATCCATGTCACGAACAGTCACTTCCATGCTAGTGCTTAATTGGCGATGCCCTTTATACCTCTGATTATCAGCAGATAACCCAGTTTCAAGCCTGACTAAATTACTTTTAAAGGCATCTTATTAATCACTTCTAGCTTAGTCGCTGGTAAACGGATTGATTTAATCCTGCTTATCAACTAGCCCCATGAATATTAGCTTCTCACTTATAAAATAACTCATTAGAAATCTTACAACAAAAGTATCTGGTTTAATGGGTCTTAGTTTGGCTTATTCAGTAACTTTGCTTTTTTCTTATCCCTCACCCAGAGTACAGAACCATTTGTTTTCTTCATCTCAAAAAGATCGATAGCCATAAATAAATCACTAAGCTTTTTAAAACCATAATTCCTCTGGTCAAAAGATGCATGATTTGAAATATGAGTTCCAATAGGACCTAACATAGCCCATCCATCATCCTCTTCCACTGCCTCAATAGCTTGTCTAATTAGGTTAATAAGCTTTGTATCACTTTTGATGTTTTTAGTTTGTTTTTGGACGGGCAATTCTTGCTCAGCCTCATCATCCAAATATAAAAATCTTGAACAGCAGTTTACAAAAGCGAGGGGAGCTTTTCGCTCACCAAATCCAATAACAAACTTGCCATCAGCAAGTGAACGAGTTACCAGAGGTGTAAAATCACAGTCAGAGGATACTAAACATATAACATCAATGTTTTTCGTATAAAGCACATCCATTACGTCAATGACTAAGGCCATATCCGTAGCATTTTTTCCTTTTGTTAAATCGAATTGCTGAATCGGCTGGATTGCAAATTCATGTAATACATCTTCCCAAGGTTTAAGATTCTGATTCTTCCAGTTACCATATGCTTTCCGAATATTAACAACACCGTAGCGAGCTAACTCCGATAGGACTTTATCTATTTTTTTAGCAGGTGCATTATCTGCATCAATAAATACTGCAATTTTTTCTTTATCTTTCACGGAGTGCTCCTTGCTACTTCCTTGTGATTTATAAATGATAAATCGACAAAAAGTACATTTCTAATTCAAATGTCTAGTCTACATTTCATCCGTGACGAGGTAAATCCAGTTGATCTCAATGACAAAATGCAAAAGCCCTACGAATATGCGCAGGGCTTTTTTTTACCACTCAACTGAGATCCTAAAACTGTTGAAACCAACGTTGGATCTGCTGTGGATCTTTGCTTTTCGTTAAAGATAGCATCAACAATATACGGGCTTTTTGCGGGTTAAGATTACCTGCTGCAATAAAACCGTATTTAGCGTCGTCTATTTCGGCATCGAGCGTCGTTGCTCCGGTTGGCACTCGGCTAGAGCGAACGACTAAGGTGCCTTTTTGACTCGCTTTAGCTAAAACATCGAATATAGAGTGGTAGATATTACCGTTACCCACACCGGCACTGACTATGCCATCAAAACCCGCTTCAACCATGGCTTTGGCTGGTAAATCACTGGCATTGGCGTAGTTATACACTATGCCTACCTGCGGTAACTTGTCGAGTTTGCTGACATCAAATGGTGTTTGCGTTGTATGTTGACGCTCAGTATTACCCATGTACTCAATCTTGCTGTTATGGATCACGCCAAGCGGGCCAAAGTTAGGCGCGGCAAAGGTATGCACTCCTGTGGTATTAGTCTTAGTAACGTCGCGGGCGTTCAATACGGTATCGTTCATTACCACTAATACACCTCGACCTTTAGATTCAAGGTTCGCGGCGGTTGCGACGGCGTTATACAGATTCATTGGACCATCGGCGCTCATGGCGGTTGATGGACGCATAGCGCCAACCAGTACGACAGGTTTATCGCTCTTGATGGTGAGGTTTAGAAAATAAGCGGTTTCTTCTAAGGTGTCGGTACCGTGGGTGATGACGATACCGTCGACCTCTTTATCGGCCAGTAACAGATTGATGCGCTTGGCTAACGCTAGCCAAACTTTATCGTTCATGTCCTGCGAACCGATTTTAACCAGTTGCTCACCTTGAATATCGGCAAGCTGTTTCATTTCAGGCACAGCCGCAATTAAGCTACTAATGCCCACTTCACCAGCCTGATAGTTAGACTCAGTGGCCGATTGCCCTACTCCGGCAATGGTGCCACCCGTGGCAATGATCCGTACCTGTGGAAGCGCCTGTGCCGCAGAAGAGAGAACTAACCCTAAGGTGACCGAGAGCAAGAGCTTACGCATTGAAAAATTCATGCTTACATCCTTTTATTAATAATAAACGCTCCACAGTGTGCACTATTATTTAAGTCTAACCGTGATAATTCTCACTAAAATGAAATAACAAATTTAGCGTTATCTAATTGATTATTTAAACTTAAATAAAACACCATGCATTTATTATTGAGTAGATTTAACTAATCAATGATTATTCGCGATTGATAAAGTGGAGATTAAATAGCGTACGGTTTATTTAGATTAAAAAACACTTGAGTAAATATGTCGCCAATTGGTTAACGAATAACAAATCTATAGCTAATTTGCATCAAAAAGTAATAGCTCACACTAGCTAACCGAGTTGAGATACTTATCTAATAAACAAAACAAATCTACCATTTCAAACAGTTAAGTGATCACCATCTAAATCCTGTTATTGCCAAAGCGTTAAGATCTGTGTCGATAGTCAAGGAGACGATTCTCCTTCATGTTTTCGATGAGTTATTTTTGAAGTGTTACGCATACTTATGTACGCACCACAACTCAATACTCGGAGATATATCTTACTATTAACCGGATTTAATAGGATCGAAATGAAAGATACTAATAGCGTACGGATCGAAGAAGATTTATTGGGAACGAAAGAAGTGTCCAATGAATTTTATTACGGCATACATACATTACGTGCCATCGAAAACTTTAAGCTGAGTAATCAAAAAATTTCCGATGTACCTGAATTAGTCCGTGGCATGATGCTAACAAAGAAAGCAGCTGCCATGGCCAATAGCGAATTAGGCGCCGTAAGTCCTGAAATCGCTGACAAGATTATTGAAGCGTGCGATTTGATACTCACAACGGGCCGATTTGTGGATCAATTCCCAGTCGACGTGTATCAAGGAGGCGCAGGCACTTCAGTCAACATGAATACCAATGAGGTATTAGCCAACGTTGCACTGGAGATCATGGGGCTTGAAAAAGGCCGTTACGATGTCATCAATCCTAATGACCATGTCAACAAGTGCCAATCGACCAACGATGCCTATCCAACAGGCTTCCGTATTGCGGTCATCAACAGTACCGATATTCTGTTAGATGCATTAACTGACCTTATTAGTGCCTTCGACACTAAAGCCGCAGAGTTTAAAACCGTCTTAAAAATGGGCCGCACTCAGTTGCAAGATGCCGTGCCTATGACCTTAGGCCAAGAGTTTCATGCCTTTGCTGTCACACTGCGAGAAGAAATTAAGTCCATCAAGCGTTGCCAAGAGTTGTTGTTAGAAGTGAACTTAGGCGCAACGGCTATTGGTACCGGCCTTAACACGCCAGTGGGTTATTCCTCACTCGCCATTAAACATCTGGCTGAAATCACTGGCCGCGCTTATGTGCCAGCGGAAGATTTAATCGAAGCGACCTCCGATTGTGGCGCCTACGTCATGCTGCACAGTGCGATTAAGCGCATGGCGATTAAAATGTCCAAGATTTGTAATGACCTACGCTTACTGTCCTCGGGTCCACGTACAGGTCTGAAGGAGATCAATCTGCCTGAATTACAAGCAGGTTCTTCTATCATGCCAGCCAAGGTTAACCCTGTGATCCCTGAGGTCGTCAATCAGGTTGCCTTTAAGATTGTCGGCAACGATATCACTATCACTATGGCCGCCGAAGCGGGCCAGTTACAGCTTAACGTCATGGAACCTGTGATTGGTCAGGCGATGTTTGAGTCACTCAGTTTAATGGGTAATGCCTGTATCTCCCTACGTGAGAAATGCGTTGAAGGTATCACTGCAAACCCAGAGATCTGCATGGCCCATGTGATGAACTCCATCGGGATCGTGACCTACCTTAACCCCATCATCGGCCACCATGAAGGTGACATCATCGGCAAGATTTGCGCCCAAACAGGTAAAAATGTCCGTGAAGTGGTACTAGAACGCGGTTTGTTAACGGTTGAAGAACTCGATGACATTCTCTCGATTGAAAACCTGATGAATCCTAAGTACCAAGCTAAACGCAGTAGCAAAGCCAAAGTGTAACTCAGTGGGGCTGGGGAACCTTTCCCAGCCCAAAACTCGATGATTCAAGAATAAGCCTGCGTATAGTGAATATGCGCAGGCTATTGAAATTAAAAACAAAATAGAGTTAACACTATGATTATATTAGAGATAATTATCGTACTCGGGGCCATTTACCTAGGTGCAAGGATGGGTAGCATGGGAGTCGGCTTTGCCGGCGGTGTCGGGGTACTGATACTGACCGCAGGGATGGGACTCAAACCGGGCAATATTCCGATTGATGTGATCCTCATCATTATGTCGGTTATCACCGCGATTGCGGCCATGCAAGTATCGGGAGGGATGGATTATTTAGTCTCACTGGCAGAAAAATTATTACGTAAGCATCCAAAACAAATCACTTTTCTGGCACCTGTAGTCACTTATTTCATGACACTCTTTGCAGGAACAGGCCACACCGCATTCTCAACCTTACCTGTTATTGCCGAAGTCGCAAAAGAGCAAGGTATTCGTCCCTCTCGTCCTCTTTCTATCGCCGTTGTTGCGTCCCAAGTCGCCATTACCGCTTCACCAATTTCAGCGGCAGTCGTGTTCTTCTCAGGCATTCTAGAACCCTTTGGCGTGGACTATTTAGTACTGTTAGCCGTATGTATTCCTTCAACTTTCTTAGCCTGTATGGTCGGCGCCGTTGTTGCTAACTTAATGGGTAAAGAGCTGGCTGATGATCCTATTTATCAAGACCGTTTAGCTAAGGGCTTAGTCAAAACACGCGGTAAAACGGAGATCAAGATTAAAGCCGGCGCAAAACGCTCTGTGATGATTTTCTTGCTGGCGATTGCGGCTGTGATGGCTTATGCCACTGCGATATCTGACAAAGTCGGCTTGATTGTTGACCCTGTACTGCCACGCGATGCCGCCATTATGGTATTGATGCTAACGGCAGCTGCGGCTATCACGATTTTCTGTAAGTTAGACGCAAGTGAAATCTCCAATGCGGCCACCTTTAAATCGGGCATGTCAGCCTGTGTTTGTGTGTTAGGTGTGGCTTGGTTAGGCGATACCTTAGTGTCGAATCATATTGAGGAAATCAAAGATTTAGCAGGCACCTTACTGCAAAGTCAGCCTTGGTTATTGTCGGTAACCCTGTTCTTTGCCTCCATGTTGCTCTACTCCCAAGGCGCAACCACTAAGGCACTGATGCCTGCGGCCTTAGCCATTGGCGTGAGTCCTTTAACTGCCGTTGCCTCTTTCGCCGCCGTCAGCGCGCTGTTTGTACTGCCCACTTATCCCACGCTACTGGCTGCGGTTGAGATGGATGATACCGGCTCGACGCGGATTGGTAAGGCGGTATTTAACCATCCGTTCTTGGTCCCTGGCGTAGTGACGATTGCCACCAGCGTGGCATTGGCCTTCCTGTTTGGCGGCATGATGCTGTAGCGCAACTTTACCCAAAGTGTTCTAAGGGCTAATGCCAATAATTGGATTAACCCTCTTCTTTTAATCTGGATCTAAAGACTTTGTGTTGGCGTGATGCAGGTACATTCACGCCACAACAAACCTGGTAAGAGGTGAATTAATGTCAGCGAAAACGCGTGTTCCTACCGCCATTAACGGCGGACCATTTGGCCAAGCCTGGTCGGCTAAAGCAGACTGCTTACAAAGTGCGACAGGGCTTATATTGGGTATTTTCCTGTTATTTCATATGCATTTCGAGGCGAGCATTTTATTTGGTAAAGAAACCTTCTTTCACATGGTGCAATTCTTAGAAGGCAGTATGTTTAGCTCGACGGGTCATGGCTTCCCCATAGTGACCAAGATCATTTCAGTCATTATGCTGGTGATTGTTGCAGTACATGCCGCCACCGCACTACGTCGTTTTCCAGTGCAATTAGGCCAATGGCGAGCGATGCGTGGCTTCATGTCGAGTATCAAGCATAGAGATACCCAAGCATGGTTTTGGCAGATGATTACCGGGTTCTTACTGTTTTTCTTAGTGTCAGCCCATCTTGCCACTATGATTTTAAACCCTGATATTGGCCCTCACCTTTCGGCCGAACGGGTTTACCACGATAACGCTTGGCTCTTATATGTGGTGTTTTTACCTATCGTGTTATTCCACGGCATCGTTGGTTTATACCGAGTGATATTAAAGTGGGGTGTGAGTAGTAACCGCCCACTTATCCGCACTATAGCGCAAGTATTGATCGTCTATTTATTGTGTTTAGGCACATTAAGCCTAGTGACCTATATCAATATTGGTATCGAATTAGTTCTGCCAGTACAACCGTTTATTCCTCAGTAATGGGCATGACGCTATCGGCGCACTTAGCCTGTATAGCAAGACAAACAACATACGGATCCTCCTCTGATACATAGTTGCCGCGCATCTATGCCCGAGGAGTGCAATGATAAATCCATGAAATGTTATCTAAATTATTAGATAAGGATCTGATTTGAAAATCATTTATACAGACTCATTAGTCATTGGCGCAGGATTGGCAGGCCTCAGAGTCGCGATTGCCACCAAAGAGCGAGGCCTAGATACCTTAGTGCTATCGTTAATTCCCGCAAAACGTTCACATTCGGCCGCCGCACAGGGCGGAATGCAAGCCAGCCTAGGCAATACCGTTAAAGGCATGGGCGATAACGAAGACATTCACTTTCAAGACACAGTCAAAGGTTCTGACTGGGGTTGCGATCAAGACGTCGCCCGCATGTTTGCCCACGTTGCACCGAAAGCGATCCGCGAACTCACCAACTGGGGCGTGCCTTGGTCGAGGATTTCCGCCGGCCCACGTGAAGTCATCATGAATGCGCAAAGGGTAACGCTCAATGAGGCCGAAGAAGCTCACGGCCTGATCAATGCCCGCGATTTTGGTGGCACTAAAAAATGGCGTACCTGTTACACCGCCGACGGCACTGGCCACTCTTTACTGTATGCAGTGGATAACCAAGCTATTTCTATGGGCATTCCTGTACATGAACGGATTGAAGCCCTGTCGCTTATCCATGACGGTAAGCGTTGCCATGGGGTGATTGCCCGCTGTTTAGTTACAGGTGAACTGCGCGCTTATGTGGCCAAATCCACTACTATCGCCA
This sequence comes from Shewanella sp. DAU305, assembly GCF_026802235.1. Taxonomy (NCBI): domain Bacteria; kingdom Pseudomonadati; phylum Pseudomonadota; class Gammaproteobacteria; order Alteromonadales; family Shewanellaceae; genus Shewanella; species Shewanella sp. DAU305. The sequence goes on along the minus strand of NZ_CP113808.1, from coordinate 1,162,368 downwards.
CCGGCGGTTATGGCAAGATTTATGAAATATCGACCAATGCCACCATCTGCGAAGGCATAGGCCAAGCGTTAGCACTCGACACAGGTGTCGCCACCTTAGGCAATATGGAAGCGGTGCAGTTCCACCCCACCGCCATAGTGCCTGCGGGGATCCTCACCACTGAAGGGTGTCGTGGTGATGGCGGTATCCTGCGCGATAAAGACGGCCACCGCTTTATGCCAGATTACGAGCCAGAGAAAAAAGAACTCGCTTCACGCGATGTGGTTTCCCGCCGCATGACAGAGCACATGCGCAAAGGCAATGGCGTCGAAAGCCCTTATGGCCCACATCTGTGGCTGGATATTACGCAGCTGGGCCGTGAACATATCGAAACTAACCTGCGCGAAGTGAAAGAGATTTGTGATTACTTCCTAGGTATCGATCCTTGCAAAGATTGGATCCCCGTCAGGCCAACCCAGCATTACTCTATGGGCGGCGTGCGCACCAATGCCACAGGCGAAAGTCCACAACTCAAGGGGCTGTTCAGCGTCGGAGAAGCGGCCTGTTGGGACATGCACGGCTTTAACCGTTTAGGCGGTAATTCAGTGGCAGAAACTGTGGTCGGCGGCATGATCATCGGCAAATATGTGGCTGATTTTTGTGAGAATAACGATTTAGAAATTGATACCGCGCTGACTCAAAAATTCATCGATAAATTACAGCAAGAAATCGATGGGCTGGTCGAAGGCAACGGCACAGAAAATCCCTTCCAAATAAAGAAAGAAATGCAACGCATCATGATGAACTACGTCGGGATTTTCCGTAATGGACCCGAATTAGATAAAGCCATCAAAGGCTTGAAAGACTTGCTGCTGCGGGCAAAAAATCTTGGCCTTAAATGTAAAAAACGTCACGCTAATCCTGAGTTAGTCGAAGCGCTACGCGTCACCCGTATGTTGAAAGTGGCCCTCACCGTCGCCTGTGGCGCAGAAGCTCGCACTGAAAGTCGCGGTGCCCATTCACGGGAAGATTACCCACAACGCAATGATAAAGATTGGCTTAACCGCACGCTGGCAACTTGGCCAGATGCCGAGTCACTGGAACCTGTGCTGCGTTATGAAGCGTTAGATGTGATGAAAATGGAGCTACCACCGGGATACCGAGGCTACGGCAACGATAACACTATCGCCCATCCTGATACCGAAAAACGCGTACAAGAAATCAATCAAGTGCTCGCGCGCTTAGGTGACGATCCCGATAGAAACACACTGCAGCGAGCCCTAATGCCATACGAGCTGCCAAGTCATCTGCAGGCTCCCAATGGACGCCTCAGCGATACCTTAGCGATCACTCCAGCCCAACCGGTAGGGAATAAACCACTATGAGCCGTCAAATCAGCTTTAATATCTTCCGCTACGATCCGCAAGATGGCCAAGACAAGCCAAAGATGGAACGTTATCAGTTGACTGAAACACCGGGCATGACAGTGTTTATCGCCTTAAATCAATTGCGTGAACAACAAGATCCCTCACTGCAGTTCGACTTTGTCTGCCGCGCGGGCATCTGTGGCAGTTGCGCCATGGTGATCAATGGTTTCCCCACATTGGCCTGTCGCACGTTAACAGCGAATTATCCCAATGGTGAAATCACCCTAATGCCGCTGCCCGGCTTCGAACTGATTGGCGATTTGTCGGTGAACACGGGCAAATTTATGCGCGAATTAGCCGAACGCTTAAAACTCTGGCTGCATCCTAAACCCGATGATCAGGACATTCATCGCCTCGAAAATCCAATGGCACCCGAAGAAGCCGCGCGGATCTATGAGCTAGAACGCTGCGTCGAATGTGGCGTTTGCGTGTCAGCCTGCGCCACCAAACAAATGCGTGACACCTTTGTCGGCGCGGTTGGCATGATGAAAATTGCCCGCTTCGAAATGGATAGCAGAGACAGCCGCAGCGCGGATGATTTCTACCATGTGATTGGCAATCAAGACGGCGTCTTCGGCTGTATGACGCTACTCGGCTGCCAAGATAACTGCCCTAAAGATTTGCCGCACATGCAGCAGATTGCTTACCTGCGCCGCAAAATGGCCGCAAGCATACTCTAGTTTTCCTTAACCTAAAGTTCCGCTGCATTAGCGGGGTTTTAGGGCAACACCTTTCCCAAACCAGCGGGTAAATCATATCTGCCCGCTGCAGATATGCGACGCCTTGCCTCTGAGCTAGGCGCCCCCTTGAGCACTATCACAAGTGCAGATCCTTACTACTAGCAGTACTGTTCCATCGGCAACAAAATCCATTAACGGCACGCTAGTAGTTGTTATGTAAGGAAACATAAATGAAGCAGTTCAAACTAACATCAGCCGTGCTTGTGCTGAGCTTTGCCACACCTATCTTTGCTGTTCAAGCCAATGATACCGCTGCAACCAATGACGAGTTACGCACTGAGTTACAACAAATTCAGCAAAGACTCGCCATGCTCGAAGCCCAAGAAAAAGAGGCATCGGTTTTATCGGATACTCAGTTTAATTTTTATGGTTCTTTACGCCCGACTTTCGGCCTGACCCACACTAACTCGGACGATGTGTGGGATGTGGGCGATGCGAACTCGCGAATTGGCTTTGCCGCAGAACACCAACTTGGCAATGGCTTAGTCGGGTTTGCGAAAGGGGAATTTAAGGTCGATATCAAAGATGACGGCGACTTTGGCGATGCACGCAAAGCTTATGTCGGATTAAAGGGATTTTTTGGTAGTGTTGCCATAGGTAAACAAGCCGTCACTCAGGAAATCATTTCCGATCCCGTCGACATCTTTAACCGCTCAGGAACCCCACTCGCCTATGACAGTGCGAGCCCCTTCAGGCTCAATAATCTCGTGACCTATCGTAAAGAATTTGGCGACCTGTTATTTTCGGCCGATGCACAATTCGATGGCAACAAAGGCAGTGGCGGCAGTGACTTCGTTAACGCGGGTATCCGTTATAAAACTGATTTAATCTATATAGCCGCGGCTTTTTATAACAAAGAGTTAGACGACGGCAAAGATGAGAACACTGTCGGTGTCACCCTAGCAAAAAGTTTCAATGCCTTGTACCTCGCGGCAGCCTATCAAAACATTGAAAAAGACGATATCGATGGAACCACATTGGATGGCTCAACACTCGATGTGGTCGCGTGCTATCCCATCACTGACAGCTATAAAATCAAGCTGGGCGTGTCCAGATACGACGATGGTGGCAATGACATCACCTCTGCTAAATACAACGCCTATAACACTACGCTGGAGTGGCATAAAACACCGCAATTCAGCACCTTCATCGAATATCAAAAGACAGATTTTGAATACCGCGAAACCAATGACCAGATCATGCTGGGCATGCGTTATAACTTCGATTACACGTTCTAAGTTTTATCTCAAACTTGTAGCGAATGTGAACAAGCAAGATGAGGGGTTTAACGACCTCGCCCACAGCTTCACGGCATAAAGACTAAAAACATAAAGACCAGAAACAACAAAGCCACGACTCGCGTGGCTTTGTTCATTTAAGACGATACCGTCTTTACACTTCGATACGTTCTAAATTAAAACGGAATATCGTCATCCCAGCCATCATCCAAATCTGGAGTGAAGTTTTGCTGTGGTTGTGGTGCAGGACGTTGTGCCGGTGCGGCTGGCGCTTGATAAGCAGGCGCTGGAGCGGCTTGTGGCTTAGGCGCATAACCACCTTGTTGTGGTTGAGCTTGTTGCTGTCCATATTGCTGCTGAGCAGGTGCTGGCGCAGCATATTGTTGCTGAGCTGGCGCTTGGTAAGCAGGTGCAGCTTGAGGGGCTGGCGCATATTGATTTTGCGCTGGTGCCGCTTGTTGTGGTGCAGATTGGTAACCTGCGTTTTGTGGCATGCCGCCGCCCATTGGCGCGCCTTGTGCTTGGCCACCTTGACCACGGCTACCTAGCATTTGCATGCTACCGCTTTGATCGATAACCACTTCAGTGCTGTAACGGTCTTGACCGCTTTGGTCTTTCCACTTACGGGTTTGCAGTTTACCTTCGAGGTAAACCTGTGAACCTTTACGCAGGTATTCACCTGTAATTTCAGCTAATTTGCCGAACAGAACCACACGGTGCCATTCAGTACGCTCTTGCTGTTGACCTTGTTGGTCTTTCCACGATTCGCTGGTCGCAACTGTAATGTTAGCGACTGCATTACCGTTTGGCATATAACGCACTTCTGGATCTTGTCCCAAATTGCCAACCAAAATTACCTTGTTAACACCACGACTGGCCATTGAAATCTCCTGCGATTCTTTAAATAATCTATTAATTCAGTATGTTGTTTATCTGTGTCGCCATAGAGGAAAATCAGCTTCCCCAAATACCACACGGCAGACCCAGATATTATTGAGCAGAGCCTAACACAGCTCGTGCTTCTCTTAAATCGAAATGCTCATCAACCTTTAAGTAGGCCACTTTCTCGTCCAACACGACGATCGCTTCGACGACGCCCATCAGCTGTGATAACTGAGCCGCCATATCCCGCGCTTGCGCCTTGTCTTTGACTTCGGCTTCTAAGGTGTAACTCTTTAACAGCACGGGATTTTCCATGCCCAATGTCAGGAATAACCAAATAGACATTAAGATCACAGCAACGATAAACACCCCGACCGCGCCCACTAATTGGAAGGCGCCACCGCCCAGCATACCACCACAAAAGGCCCCTAAAAACTGGCTAGTGGAATACACGCCCATGGCCGAGCCTTTTTCACCGACGGGGCAAAATTTGGCAATCAAACTGGGCAATGAGGCTTCTAAATAGTTAAAGCCAGTGAAAAACAGCACCACGGCAAAACTCAACACCCATAAGTTGTTAGAGAATAAAGCCATCGCCAGCAGCGCCACTATCATGATCACTAAGGCGATTTGGAACATAGCTTTAGTATTCTTACGTTTAACCCCTATGATAATTAACGGCACCATCAGGAAAAACGCGCCCACAAAAGCGGGGAAATACAGCATCCAGTGTTTTTCTTTCACGAGCCCCGCATCCACCAGATCCAGCGGCAAGGCCACGAATACTGCGGTTAACACTAAATGCAGAATAAAAATTCCCGCATCGAGTCTAAACAACTGGGGATCGGTCAACATACGCTTGAGTCTGGCAGGCGTGGCTAACGTGTCACCCTTAGGCGCGTGGGAAATCGGATTCGGTACTAAAAATTGCACGATCAACATGCCCGACACAGCGAGAATCGCCGTGAGGAAGAACAGGCCTGATAAGCCCACATGTTGTGCCACAATCGGCCCGACCAATAAGGACAGCGCAAAAGAGCCGCCGATACACATGCCGATAATCGCCATGACCTTAGTACGTTGTTCATCACGGGTTAAATCCGCCGCCAGCGCCAACACAGCAGCGGCAATCGCCCCCATGCCCTGCACTGCTCGACCAAACACCACGCCGTAAATCGAATCAGCGTTGGCGGCAATCAAGCTACCAATGGCAAACAGTACCAGACCGATAAGGATAATCGGCTTGCGACCATATTTGTCAGATAAAATCCCCATAGGGATTTGCAGAACAGCTTGAGTCAGACCGTAGGCGCCGATAGCAATACCGACCCACAGCGGCGAGAAGCCTTCGAGGTGCTGACCATAAAGTGCAAAGACGGGCATGATCATAAACAAGCCCATCATGCGTAAACCAAATACACTGGCTAAAGAAAACGCGACTTTTTTCTCAGTACCCGAAAGTCCGTTGTTACCCATGATTTTGCCCTGGATTGAAGTCTTTTAAGGGGCGCATGTTACCACACCCAAAAGGATTTGCTCAAAAGGAAATAGTGGCCTAAACCACTGCCCGTACAGTTAACTTTTATCCCGATTATCACAGACCTATATTGGCCGTGCTCGGGTTAACATGTTTATTTTTCTGCCCTATTTAACGCTCAGGCACAGGGAACCGAGTCTAACATAGTGTTCACATTTGTCCTGTGAGTCAGTACGCAACAACCGCATTAATCTTAGTTAATCCACTCGGTACATAACTGCCACTGTCAGCAAGGTGATTAAAAGCCAGTGCCAGCCCTAGGATTGGTGCCGATCACAGAATCAACTAAACTCAGCCGCGGAACTGTGCGATACTTATGCTCATTTTTTTAAGCATATGGCATTAGAGCGATAGATGGATAAGATTGAAATACGCGGCGCACGCACCCACAATCTCAAGAATATCAACCTGACTATCCCAAGGGATAAACTGATTGTCATCACGGGCTTATCGGGATCTGGCAAATCCTCCCTTGCTTTCGATACTTTATATGCCGAGGGCCAGCGACGTTACGTCGAGTCCCTGTCAGCCTATGCTCGCCAATTTTTAAGTTTGATGGAAAAGCCCGATGTGGACCATATCGAAGGTTTAAGCCCAGCGATATCCATAGAGCAAAAATCCACTTCCCATAACCCGCGTTCCACCGTGGGCACGATTACCGAAATTTACGATTACCTGCGTTTGATGTTTGCCCGCGTGGGTGAGCCGCGTTGTCCGACACACAATCAACCTTTGGCGGCGCAAACCGTCAGCCAGATGGTCGATAAAGTGTTAGAAATGCCCCAAGACAGCCGCTTAATGCTGCTCGCGCCTGTGGTCAACGCCCGTAAGGGTGAACACGTTAAATTGCTCGAAGGTCTATCGGCGCAGGGTTATATCCGTGCGCGTATCGACGGTGAAGTGTGTGATTTAACCGATCCGCCAACCTTAGATTTACACGTTAAGCACACGATTGAAGTGGTCGTCGACCGTTTTAAAGTGCGTGACGATATCAAGCAACGCTTAGCGGAATCCTTCGAAACCGCACTGGAACTCTCCGGCGGCATCGCGACCGTCGCCACCATGGATGACGACACAGGTACTGGTAAAGCAAAAGGCGAAGAACTGATCTTCTCTGCCAACTTCGCCTGTCCGCATTGCGGTTATTCGATGGCGGAATTAGAGCCAAGGATCTTCTCCTTTAACAATCCAGCCGGCGCGTGCCAAACCTGTGATGGTTTAGGAGTACAACAATTTTTCGATCCTGAGCGCGTGATCAGCAACACTGAGCTGTCACTGGCTGGCGGCGCGATTCGCGGCTGGGATAGACGCAACTTCTACTATTTCCAAATGCTCAGTTCACTCGCCGAACACTATAAGTTCGACGTCGAAGTGCCCTATGAGCAACTCAGCGAAAAAGTTCGCAAAATCGTCCTGTACGGTTCAGGCAAAGATAGCATTGCCTTTAAGTACATCAACGATCGCGGCGATGTGGTGGTGCGTAATCACCCCTTCGAAGGCATTCTCAACAACATGGACAGGCGCTATCGCGAAACCGAAAGTAACTCGGTACGTGACGAATTAGCCAAGTTTATCAATACCCAAGCTTGTCAAAGCTGTGGTGGTTCACGTCTGCGCGAAGAAGCCCGTAACGTGTTTTTAGGCGATATCAATCTGCCGCAACTCACCACTTGGTCGATTGGCGAAGCCTTAGATTACTTCGAGAAAGTCGAGTTTAGTGGCCAAAAAGCGCAGATCGCCGAGAAGATTTTAAAAGAAATCCGCGATCGCTTAGGTTTCCTCGTGAACGTGGGCCTCAATTATTTGAGCCTATCACGCTCGGCGGAAACCCTCTCGGGTGGTGAAGCCCAACGAATTCGACTCGCCAGCCAAATTGGTGCCGGACTTGTCGGCGTGATGTATGTGCTCGACGAACCTTCAATCGGCCTGCATCAAAGAGATAACGAACGTCTGTTGCAAACCCTGATCCACCTGCGGGATTTGGGCAACACAGTAATTGTGGTTGAGCACGATGAAGATGCGATCCGCATGGCGGATCACGTGATCGACATCGGCCCTGGCGCTGGCGTACACGGCGGCGAAGTGATTTGCGACGGCCCGATTGAGAAAATCATCGCCTGTGAAGAGTCAGTTACCGGACAATATATTTCCGGTAAGCGCTGTATTCATATCGATACGCCGCGTATTCCGTTCGACAAAACTCAAGTGATTGAGTTATTTGGTGCGCGTGGCAACAACCTGCGCAATGTGGACTTAACCATACCGATTGGCCTCTTCACTTGTGTAACGGGCGTATCGGGTTCAGGTAAATCAACCTTAATCAACGATACCTTCTTCAAGATCGCCCATAGAATGCTCAACGGTGCGACTGTGGATGAGCCATCACCCTATGATCGTATCGAAGGGATGGAGCTGTGCGACAAAGTAGTCGATATCGACCAAAGCCCGATTGGCCGTACGCCACGCTCTAACCCTGCCACTTATACTGGCATCTTCACCCCTATTCGCGAGATTTTTGCCGGAACCCAAGAGTCACGAACTCGCGGTTATCAAGTCGGCCGCTTCTCCTTTAACGTTAAAGGTGGACGCTGTGAGGCTTGCCAAGGCGACGGCTTGATCAAGGTCGAAATGCACTTCCTACCCGATGTGTATGTACCTTGTGATTCCTGTAAAGGTAAGCGCTACAACCGCGAAACCTTAGAAGTACGCTATAAAGGCAAGAATATTCACGAAGTACTGCAGATGACAGTGGAAGATGCGCGCACTTTCTTCGATGCCGTACCTGCCATTGCCCGTAAGCTGCAAACTTTGATGGATGTGGGTTTGTCCTATGTGCGCCTCGGCCAAAGTGCGACCACACTTTCGGGCGGCGAAGCCCAAAGGGTGAAACTTGCCAAAGAGCTGTCTAAACGTGACACGGGCCAAACCTTGTATATCTTGGATGAACCGACCACGGGCTTACACTTTGCCGATATCCAATTGCTGCTCGATGTATTGCATCGTCTTAAATCCCACGGCAACACCATTGTGGTGATTGAGCATAATCTGGACGTGATCAAAACGGCGGACTGGATTATCGATTTAGGTCCAGAAGGCGGTGGTGGTGGCGGTATGATTTTAGCCACAGGCACACCGGAAGAAGTCGCCGAGCATCCAACCTCCCACACGGCCCGCTTCTTAAAGCCACTGCTAAAACGGGATATTGAAATGGCAAAGGCAAATAAAGCCAAGGCATAAGTTTCGAGCCCTTGGTCTGAGTACAGTAGAAGCGCAGTCGCATAAGCACTGCGCTTCTTTTTTTAGTTCAGCATGTTAAGTGCATAGTGCTAATTCTAGTGCTCGTTTTAAGCTCCAATGCTGACGATTTCGCATTCCAATAGGTTTAAGCTGCTATATAAGACAAGCTGGTGAATAAGGCCTAAGCTTTCAACATCTAGCCACTCTCTGTAATAGCACAATCAACATCAGCCACTGACATAAGAACAGTCGACTCACGCAGCATGTCGCCTTGGCTTATATTCGCCCCTCGTTGAATACGGCGCTGGTTAAACTCGACTTAGGTTGAATTCGGATCGGCTTTAAGCAAAGATGACAGTTATCTTCAGGCGAAGGCATCAGCAATAAGGACAAGGAATATCCATGCGTGATAGTACTCAGCTCCCGGTTACCCGCCGTATGTTACCGAGCCTATATCAGTCACTCTGCCTAATCTTAAGCAGCCGAAACCTCAGCGGCATAAATCTAAGTGGTATAAGCCTAAGCAGTATAAACCTAGGCCCATCGACCTTATTCCTCCACAGTCGTATCTGTCAGCGGCTCGCCAAGTTCCAAATCCCACGTCCTATAAAACATCAATCCCAACGATTCGGCATATTCGCACTGGCCTGCTTTGTGGCAGCGACTCTCAGCGGCTGCGCTAACTCACTAGAAACCTGTGCGCGCACTGAGCTTAAACTCACTTGGGCCGAGCCAGCAGAGTTACAAGCGACTGTCACAAGATTAAGCTCGGATGAATTTGAAGGCCGCAAAACCCAAACGCAAGGCGCGGCCAAAAGTCGTGACTATATAAAGCAGCAATTTGAAGATCTCAATTTACAACCTTGGGGAGCGGACTTTATCGTGCCCTTTGAATATCAAACCTTCTTCACCCAAGAAACCGGCGCCAATGTGGTCGCCACTGCGGTGGTGACAGAGCCAACGAATCGATGGCGCATTATCGTCGCCCACTATGATCACTTAGGCATGAGCGGCAGCAAGATTTACCACGGCGCCGATGATAACGCCTCCGGCGTCGCCGCTATGCTGGCGATTGCCAAACATTGGCAGCAGCAATTTGCCCTGCAACCCAATACCTTGCCTAAGATAAACCTCATGTTTGTGGCAACCGATGCAGAAGAACCGGGACTCTATGGCAGCATCGCCTTGGTCGAACAACTCAAAACCCGCCTGCCAGAGGCGACATTTGAATTAATGATTAACCTCGACATGGTAAGTCACCCCGGCAGGCCCTATGGAATTTACCTTGAAGGCAGTCGAAACTTCACTCAGTTCAATCAATTTAAACCCCTACTGAATCAACAAAACCGCCTCTGCATTAAGCTCACGCACCCAAAACCCGTTGGCCGTAGCATACAAAGTACCGACTGGCTGCGGGCGTCGGATCATTATCCCTTCCACAAAGCCAATATCCCTTGGCTGTATTTTGGTGTGCCGACCCATCCCCAATATCACACCCCTGAGGATACCGTCGCGACAATCGACATCACTTTTCTGGCGGCCGTGACTGAGTCAGCATTTGAGTTACTTCAATTAAATGCCGAATATTTAAAGAATTAATGGGAAGTGGCGCGTTTCTTGCTCAGTTTTAGCGAAAAAAATGCAGAAAACAGGTTAAATAGCGTGACTCTGATTGGTAAAGTGCCGTCCATGCTGCTATAATCCGTCGTTCGCGGGAAATCGACACGGGGTTGATTTTCTGTCTGTGAAACTTTAGCGCCATTTCGCGCGCGCATCCACAAGGCTACAACCCAATGTCATCCGATGAAAGAACTTTCCGTGAACTCGGCCTATCCGAGAATTTGTTGCGTGCTCTTGACGAGCTAGGTTATGAAAAACCAACGCCAATCCAATCAGCCAGTATTGATCCACTTATGGCTGGCAAAGATATTTTAGGTCAAGCGCAAACAGGTACAGGTAAAACTGGCGCCTTCGCTTTACCACTATTAAACAAAGTTACCAGCCAAACTACACCGCAAATTTTAGTCTTAGCACCAACACGTGAATTAGCCGTGCAGGTTGCTGAAGCGTTCAGTAGCTATGCCAAATTTATGAAGAATTTCCACGTTCTTCCTATCTATGGCGGCCAAAGCATGCAACAACAGTTGAATGCCCTGAAACGCGGCCCACAAGTTATCGTTGGTACGCCAGGTCGTGTTATGGACCATATGCGTCGCGGCACCTTGAAACTCGACTCATTACAAGCTTTAGTGCTTGATGAAGCCGATGAAATGTTAAAAATGGGCTTCATCGATGATATCGAATGGATCCTTGAGCACACGCCAAGCGAGCGCCAACTGGCGTTATTCTCTGCCACTATGCCAGAGCAAATTAAGCGTGTAGCTAACCAGCACTTACGTAATCCTGTACATGTTCGTATCGAATCAAGCCAAACGACGGTTGAGTCAATCGAACAGCGTTTCGTACAAGTATCACAACACAACAAACTTGAAGCTTTAGTACGTGTATTAGAAGTTGAAAACACTGAAGGTGTGATCATATTCGTACGTACTCGTAACTCATGTGTTGAGTTAGCTGAAAAGTTAGAAGCCCGTGGTTACGCTTCATCACCACTACACGGTGACATGAACCAGCAAGCCCGTGAGCGTGCAGTTGACCAACTGAAACGTGGCAAGTTAGACATACTGATCGCGACTGACGTTGCGGCCCGTGGTCTTGACGTTGAGCGTATCGGTCACGTTGTAAACTACGATATTCCGTATGATGCCGAAGCTTATGTACACCGTATTGGCCGTACAGGCCGTGCTGGCCGAACTGGTATGGCGATCCTGTTTGTAACTAGCCGTGAAATGCGCATGCTGCGCACTATCGAGCGTTCAACTAACAGCCGCATTTCACCAATGAAAATCCCAAGCCCAGAGACTGTTGCAGAACGTCGTCTGTCTCGCTTAGGTGAGCAATTGGCTGAGACGATCAACGGCGATTTAGATTTCATGAAAGAAGCTGTTGCTCAATTATGCCAACAGTTAGAAGTCGATACTGATCTGCTAGCCGCTGCATTATTACAGCAAGTTCAACAAGAACGTCCTTTGCAATTGCCAGCAATTCAAGAACGTGCTCGTGATGAACGCAGTGAACGTGCTGAACGTAGCGACCGCGGAAGTGATCGTGGCGACCGTGGTGGTGAGCGTGGTGAACGCAGAAGTCGCGAACCGCGTCCAATGCCAGCAAGCTTAGGCTCAGCTGAAGCGTTGAAAGACAACCCAGATTTGAAAATGTGCCGTTACGTGATCGACGTAGGTCGTGAGAATGGTGTAGGTGTGGGTAACATCGTTGGCGCTATCGCGAACGAAGCTAACATCGACAGCCGTTACATTGGCGCAATCCAACTTTACGATGCAGTGACCACTGTTGACCTGCCAGACGGCATGCCAAAAGACGTGTTACAGCACCTACGTAAAGTACGTGTTTGTGGCAAGCCATTGAACATCCGCGAAGCTGGCGATCAAGTATTTGTTGATTCAGGCCGTAGTGCTCGTTCAGACCGCCCTGCTGGTGACCGTAAACCACGTGGTGATCGTCCAACGGGTGACCGCCCAGCTGGTGACCGTAAGCCACGCGCTGCGTCTACTGGTGACAAGCCATTTGCTGACCGCAAACCACGTGCAGACAAGCCTGCCGGTGAGCGTAAGCCACGTAAACCACGTGAAGACTAATCTAGCTTAAGCTAGAGACTAAAAAAGGAGCCTAGGCTCCTTTTTTGTTGGCTTAAAATCAGTAATCTGTCTCTAACGAAGAGAGCCTACGACCATTCACAACACTAATATATGCCTCAGATAACGAGTTTACTAACAGCTAAAACTAGCATCCATCGGTCTCGAATAAAAACGAGTGTCCAGTTGAGGTATGGTGATATTCGGCATAGCACTGGCCGGCAGTTAAATCTCCCGTTCCATAACCCAACCGCGAATAGTCATTATCTTCAAATGCTTGTATATCGCCGTAATCAGCCTGCCTTTTGGTATTATCTTTAGTCTGTTGTTTAGGCACGCCTAAATCCATAAAAGTCTCTAAGAAATACAAATTAGGTGACGTAGATTCACTCTTAGTTTCAGGAAAACCTGCATAGAACTGATAATCACCGTATTGGGTCGCGATAGTAACATCGTCGCCAGTGGTGTTGACGATTTGTGCTTTCATATGCAGCATCTTGGTCATATCTTGCATCTGCCCCAAATACCCTTTTACGGCATTCACTTTGGCATCTCTTTGCAAGTTCATAAATTTAGGCGCGGCGATAACAGCCAAAATGCCTAAAATAATGATCACGACGACCAACTCAATTAAGGTAAACCCTTGAACACGTTTCTTTAAAGACATCTGCATTTTTATTCCTTTTCCTCCAGAAGCTGCCATGCAAGCAGTGGAAGAATACGCTCTGTATAGACTGATGTTAATAAATAAACGACGAATAGGCAGCGCAAAGACGCAATATCGACAAAAACAGACTCCTTAACAAGCAGCCATGGCTCAAGATTGACTCTAATGCTTATTCGCTTAACAATGTCATCCAAACGCTAAGCGTTCCCTTTGAGAGTTTCCCCATGAAAAAAGCCCTTACCGCTGGACTATTATCCGCCTTCGTCGCCCCTGGCAGCGGCCATTTTTATCTGCGACATAAACGCAGTGCCTTAGTGTTTTTTGTGCTGGCAATACTGAGTCTCGGCCTGTTGCTGCAACAAGTCATGCAAGTGGCGCAGCTGATCTCGCTGGATATTCAAACTGGTGTTTTGCCGCTGGATATGGGCGTAATTGCGGCCGAAGTGACCAAACAAACCACGGCAACCATTCGGGATGGTGCAGACAAGCTGATGTACGGCTTTATCCTCTGCTGGCTGATTGCCTTATTGGATAGTGTACGCTTGGGACTGAAGCAAGATAAGCAAGATGCAGCCCCAAACAATGCCTAGTCACCCACTGTCCACGCTTCGATAAAGCTATGGTAGCAAGCCACTAGCATGTCGGCCTCGTGGGCATAATCAGGAATAATTTCAGGGCAATATAATGCGCAGCGGCTACCCGCATTACGCGCGGTTTGCAGATCAAACAAATAATCGCCCACATATAAGATATCTGCGGGGGCAAGCTGCCACTGCTGGCAAATAAGATGAATACCTTCGGGATGCGGCTTAGGCTGCGCGTCGTAGCGGGTTAATACTAGTTCGATATCTATGCCAAGCTTATCGATAGTGATTTGCGCAGCTTCCGGCATATTGCGGGTCAAAATAGCCAAGGGCAGCGATTTAGCCCGTAGGCATTCGATAAGCTCACGCGCGCCATCAATCCAACTGGCATTGAGTGAGCTTTGTCTCTCGTACTCATGGACGATTTCCAGCGCCTGAGCCTGTGCTTCACCCGCACTCAGGCTATCCACATGGGCCAAGATATCCGTACCAGAATGAATCCCCAACTCACGCCGCAGACCAGCAAAATCGGGATTGGAATGCGCTAAAGTGCCGTCAAGATCGAAGATGACCCCACGGACATCCTTAAGTTTTAAATCGCTAAGTCTAGTGATCACTGGCCTTTCCCATGGGTGAAAATGTATGTTTCATACGCTAATTAAATACCATTGGGCTAATCAAATACCATGGATATTAGGCAGCCTGCAAACGCTTCGCCTGACGATTGCGATACAGTGGCAGTAATTGTACCACCATCACAGACACAATAATGACGCCAATCCCTAGCAGAGATAATCCATCTAATTCATCGGCATGGAAGACTTCTGGCCACCAGCCAATGCTCACCACCAATGCAGTGGCACTAAAGCTAAATACAGGCGTTAGGGCCAACATGGCGCTCACCTGCGCCGTCGGCCAGTACTTCATCGACTGCCCAAAACAGCCATAGGCGATCAAGGTATTGGCGGCGCAAAACAGCGCGATCTGCCACTCGAAGCTGTCCATACTGGCAAACTGACTAAAGTCGCTAAAGGGAGCCATTACGAAAATACCTAAGCCATAGATCACTAAAAGCACGTTCGCGGGCGATAAACGATTGAGTAATGATTTTTGCAACAAGGCATAGCTAGTCCACGACAACGCCGAGAACTGGATAATCATTACACCAATCCAGACCTGATGATTATTGGCGCCAGATAAATCCAAATACGGATGGAAAAACATCAACATGCCTAAGGCCAGTGTCGCAAAACAACTGAGCTGCACCGCATTCAGCCGTTCTTTAAAAAACAGCACGCCACCGAAGGCAAGGAAAAGGGCGAAGTCTGGAAATTCAGCTGGGCAGCACCCGGCGCGAGATAATCGAGTGAGTAAACAAAAGACACATAATTGAGCATCAAAAACACGCCCGCAAGCACTAGCCGTAACCAGACTTTGGCATCGAGCGCCGCAAATTGCTTAAGGCTACCCGCGCTCCATTGGATCAGTATGCTGACCACAAGCGCGACCAAAAAACGAAACCAAGTCAAAGTGACAGGATCGATAAAAGCCCCCGAAAGCTTCAAGGCTATGGGTAACATACCCCAAAATACAATCGCAACTGAGATGAAGAGCAGCCCGAGTTGAGCATGATTATTTGCCTGAGGGGCGTTATGGCTAAGGTTCACGGAGATGTCCAGTAGAGACCGCAAAATGGAGCGTCATTCTGGCACTGAGTCAGCACAATATCTAGCAGCACATAATGGAAACATTCGCGTTAACATGGATACTTTAGCTGACACTTATGTGGGGCAAGTATCAGCATCTTACGATGATTGGAATATTGGCCGTACTCTTGATTCAACTGCAGCTGATTTACCCCAAAAGCCAATATTGGCATTTCCAGCGATGGCAATAACCGAGTATATTTGGCCGATTAAATGGCTTCTCTGCCACACTGTTTCTACGTCACGTCTTTCTAGGCTCACTCTTAAAATAGGAAAGTTAATGTCATCTACCGCCCCGCTCGAACCAGTTCAAATGCAGATTCATGCCGCAGCAAAGGAACTCGCCGAGCGCCGCGCCGCAGGCACCAGCGGCGATTTACTGATCCCAGAGCTGAGGCCAACGAGCTTCGAACAGGCCTTCGCCATTCAGCAAACCGTGGCAGCCATCTATAAGGCTAACAGTAATCCTATCGCGGCGTGGAAATGCCTATTACCCTCGGCGGAAAAAACCGTCGTAGCGCCTATTTATCAAGCTGATGTGTATCAACAATCGGCCACTTGCCCACTCTATCCATCGACTAAAGATCTGGCCCGAGTCGAACCTGAACTCGCCTTCGAGATTGCTCGCGATTTACCACCAAGAGCCACACCTTACACAGAGGCTGAAATCGACGCGGCCTTAGGCCACACTCGCTTAGCCTTGGAATTGATCAAAAGCCGCTACCATACGCCCAGTGAAGCGACGCATTTCGATGCCCTCGCCGATGGCTTAGTCAATCAAGGATTATGGTTAGGGCCAGTGCTAAACCCGCTAGCAGGTTTAGAGACCAGCCATTTCGAACTCAGCGTTAACATTCACAATGGCGAAACACTGCAAAAATCCGCCATTCATCCTAATGGTTTCCCTAAAGCGGGACTCTACTGGTTAGTGAACTTTTTATCCGCCCAAGGCATTGGCTTAACTCAAGGGCAATATGTGATCACAGGCTCCTACGCTGGCGTCCTCGATCTGCCATTGGCGCAGGTTTGTGACTTTGAATACGGCGCGCTCGGGCAATTTGCCGTGACTTTCACTGCGAAGTGATGGTAGCGAGTAAAGCACTTGCGGCTAATAGAAGTTATAACGGCTAATAAAGCGACAAAGCACTGATAAATAAGCGAACTCGGTTTCAACTGGGCTCGCTTATTTTTAATCTCAACTCTCAATTCTCAGTTATCAGTTATCAGTTATCAGCACTCCCCCAGCATTATTAACAAAAGCCAAACCGACTTGTCCCATAACGCACATCTATGTATCATCTAAATTCATCAATAATAAGGATATATAGAATGTCGCACGGAAAAATGCTGCCAATAGCCTGTCTTCTTGCCCTCACTTTAGGCACATCTCTTAGCGTGCACGCCTCAGAAAATAGCTTTGCCAAAGCCTACAGCGATTATCAAGCTGCCGTTGAGAAAGGTGATTCCGCCAAAATAGAAGCCAGCGCAAAAGCGGCTTATCAACTCGGTGAAGCTCAATATGCCAAAGACAGTGTCGACTTAGCTAACCTCGCCTTGAATTGGGCCAGTGCGATAGAGAAGCAAGTCGACCCTTACCCATTTACAATAAATAATCGACCAAAAACAGCTAAGGCGAATGAGTTGTATCAACTCGCTCTAGCTAACTATAAAGTTCATTATGACAAACAAGCGCTTGAGCTTATCGATCCCTTACTTGGCGCTGCGCAAACCGCCGTCGAAGCCAAAGATGCGAAAGAGGATTTGCTTACTGCAATCGCAATTGCTGAAAAGTCCGATAAAAAGAAACTGATCGCCGATGTAAAAATGGCAGCCTTTAACCGCTTATCCAATACTGAGCTATACACGAGAAGCGTAAGACGCTATGCCTTCGATGCCTATGATATTTATAAAGAGATTTTGCCAGAGAACGCCATAGACAGAGTCAAAGCAACCTTTACTGTTGGCGCCGTTGAATTTGCAGACAAACACGATGGTAAAGCCGAACCTTTACTGCTGGAAGTGGTTAAACAATTCGACGCACTCAATTTCAGTCACCCCTATGCCTTGAGTGCCCATGCGTATTTAGTCGAACTGTATGAGCGCCAGGGAAAGCGTGACGAATCCACCGCTCACTGTATTGCTATCGGCAAAATGCGTCCTTGGGCCGACACGCAGGAACAACAACCTATTTTCCGTACCGTACCAGACTATCCAATGTCCTATGCACAGCGAGGTAAAAGTGGCTGGGTTCAGCTTAAATTTACTATCGATGAGCATGGCTTCGTCAAAAATCCTGAAATTTTAGCTTCTAAGGGTGGTGCTTTATTTGAAAAAGAGAGTATTGAAACCTTAGAGAAATGGCGTTACGCACCCAAGTTTGAAAATGGTATAGCCGTGGAAGCACAAACTAGCGTGCAACTGGATTACACCATAAATCGATAGCTCATTACTTCAGCCCGCTATTTCACCTCATAACCTAGCCCATCGCTCACACTCGATGGGCTTTTTTCATCCTGCATTGTAATCTGCCCCTGACTTAAACTCTGCTTGAGTTGGCTAAGACAGGTTTGGCAAATACACGCATCGGCAGACGGTAAAATGGGGCTGATTGCCCCTTGCAGCGAATCTGATGCTTGCGCTTGCATGGCGGCCAAAGGTGGGAACACCTGCTGCGCACACCAACAATCCTCAATGCCCTTACCAACAATCACCGCACATTGATTCGCGCCTTTGCACAAAGGGCAAATTTGCGCAGCTTCTAACTTAGGTTGTTCCGATGGCTTAGACACGGTAATCCTTATTGCAAGATAAGTTGTTATAGCGCGGAGATCATAATGGTTTTTCAATAAGCGCGAGATAGATTATTCAATGAAGCAAGGTGCTCATGTCAATTCAGCGTGCAAATTAACACCTAGGTGTTTCTTATCCTTCAATTGGTTATATTCATCAAGTTATCTAACTTAAATGATATTTGGGTGTATTCATTTTGCTCAGAGAGCCGCATTCCTGCGTTAGAGCAAGTGCGTTCGCAGATGCATACATGGCGAATGCGTTTTGTCATTAATCCGTAAGCTGAATAAAGGAAGTAAATAGTTAGCTGAATGTTTTAACTTGTTAAATGATATTTTGCTTACACTTATCTTGTTGTTTGATCCTTGGCATTTGTATTTGCAGGCAAATAAATACTGGTCCTAGGGGAATGAAAGCTAACCAAGATTGCATTTGAAAAGCCCAAAAGTAAACAAACCAACATTCAGCGGCAATCAACCCTAGTAGCTTTAACCAACGCGTAAAAAGCAGTAAATCGCCCATTGCAGCTAAAGGTAACCCAAAACAAAGCGCACCTAAGCCATATAGCCAAAGGTTGAAGTTTACCGAAGATTCAATCAGGCCAACATCAATGGCAATGCCAAAAAAAGAAGGAGATAAAACTAACATCATGACAGTTGTAAGAAAGTACTCATTGCGTCTATGTTTTTCTTGAGCTTTATTTTTCTCTGCAAGTCTCTCTAAAGTATCCATGGAATTTAACGCCCAAAGCAGTGGCGAAGCAGTCCTGCCCGCAGAGCGATGGTGCCTTTGCTTGTTAGTTGCTTACTATACATAGCTAAGATTGCCGTCAACGAATCCAACCGCAAAAGCCTTTGCAGATTTTAGCTTGTGAGCGTTTTTTGAGTGGGATTGAAGATACCGCTTCGCCATTGCAAGAATATTCTCCTGAGCTTCTTCCCATGAATTTCCGAAGAGAGCACTAGAAACTGAAATTAATCGGTTTTTAGGAAGCCAGTCTTCGTTGCACGCCCAATCTTCATCTTCAGGGGCGAACTCACTGGAACCAACTATTTCAATAATGAAAGGAGATTCATATATATTGATATTGAAGGCAACAATTTGAGCGGGAATGTCCTCAATCAATTGTCCGTCAATCCAATCAATAAAATCCTTCTCGCTTTGAATCATGCTCGAACCTCCCCATGGCAACTAACAATGTATTACCCACTCTTCTAATAAAACCTAACTCGGAAATGACCGAGTAAATAACTTAATTATGCCAATAAGTTAGCATCATCCTCAGCGGACTATCAATATTTTTCATCCAGAAAAATCGAGACTTTATTTACCGAGAAGCGTTTTAGCGTGGTAAATAGTATTAGGAAAAGTGAAAGAGCAATAAATTCATTTGATTGCATAAAAAAACCAAGCAAAAAACGATACCTTTATAGGCTCGCTTTGAAGGCGGTATCTAAATTACCCATGATACCTGCATGTTTAACAGTGCTTGAGGTTAGAACGCTCGAGATTTCCCCTCACCAAAGAAATACAGTAAGGTGTAACAAGAGTTTGTTTCCTTTGACCAAAAACCAACGTAAATCAGCTTCTTAGAAAACGTATCGAGGGTTCGACTCCCTCAATACGTTTTGCACATTTGAGATAGTGAATAAGTCACTTATAGCGAAAATCTCCGTATGCTTTTAAAGCGACAGTTAACACTGATGTCCGAAAGGTGAGTCATGGTGATTTGCGAGACGACCGTCCGCCCCATGGACGGGGCGGTCGAGCATCCAAGGATGGACTGGCTGCGAGTCGACGAGCCAATGCCATGACAAGCCTAAACTCGAAAACTTATTAATAATAAAAAAGCCAGCAAAGCTAAATGCTTGCTGGCTTTTCTGTCTAACTTATTAACTCGCTTTATTTCATCACACGAGCACTAAATCAAAGCCGCTCAACTATGACTTCTTAGGAAAAATGGGATAGGACTCAGTGCCTAACACTTTGCCATCGACCGTGACACCATAGTAATCACTGTCATTATGGTATTTTTCCTGCGCTTGCTTCACATCACCTTTGCTACGCGGGTCCTGTGGACGCTCGTGGGAGTTGATATAAGCTGCAACGTCCCAAGCCTGTTGGTTAGTCAACTGCATACTCTTGCCAAAAGGCATGTTTTCATGAATGAAGAATGCGGCAGTATTGACCCTGTGCATTCCTGCCCCCCAGTTGTAACTCTTAGGCCCCCACAGCGGTGGCAGCGCATAAACGCCAGCAATCGCTTGACCTTGGCCATCAACACTATGGCAAGTTTGGCAATGGGCGACATAGACCTCTTTACCCCGTTCAGGTGAATAGGCTTGTTCGGGTTTTGGGATCTCAGGATAACCACGACCCGGCAAGTTGGCACGCTGCTCAACTGTCATCGCCTTGGCTAATATCTCAGGTAGCGGGAAGTCTTCCCGTTTGGCACCTTTGACTAACTCGGCATCGCTAAGCTCAGGGACTGGGCCGCTAATATTAGCTTCGTCCATCAAGCCGCCCATGCCTAACCAATAGGCGTAGGCAGAAAGCGCCACTAACTCAGGGCTCGCCGATGCAGGGGCTTTACCATTCATCGAATAATTAAAGCAGCCCTGAATGCGCTCTTCAAAGCTACTGACCTTATTGTCTTTTTTGCGATACGCCGGATAAGCAAAATACGCGCCCCAAAGGGGTGAAGCATTGGCTTTTCGGCCTGCATCCATATGGCAGTTGGTGCAATTAAGCTCGTTGCCCACATACTTATCACGCAGCTGTTGGGTATTCACAAATAGCTGATAACCCAAACGCACTTTGTCACCAAAGGCGCCTTCAGGAATGGCACTCAAAGGTCTAGGGACGAGATAGGTTTGATCCGGTATCTTAGGGAAAGAAGGCAGCGGGGCTTGTTTATCTGGGCGCTCTTGCACCGGATCCGATTCGGCTTGCGCCTGCACGGTTAACGACCCCATAGCGGCCAGTAATAACATTGCGGAATATTTCATGGCCGGCTCCTTATTTCAAATTAGCAAAGTAGTTTGCTAAGGCATCAACCTCAGCGGCGGTAAGCTTGTTAGCCACGTTCGCCATCATGCCATCGACATCACCTTTGCGCGTTCCCGACTGCCATGCCAGTAATTGAGTTTTAATATAACTCGCTTGCTGACCGGCTAAACGGGGAAATAAGCCGCCACCTAACCCCGAAGGACCATGGCAGGTCACGCAGGCTGGTAAACCACGTGACCAATCACCTTGGTAGGCTAAACGGGCGGTATCGTCATTGAAAACCACCTGTTCACCGCGGATAACGGGCTTGACCTCATTGGCAGGCTTTGCAGAAAAGTAGTTTGCCACTTGCTCAATCCCATCTCCTTGTAACGTCATTGCCATCGGCATCATGGTTGCGTTTTGGCGCACACCCGCTTGGAAATGCTGTAATTGGGTCGAGATATATTGTTTAGATAATCCCGCTAATCGAGGGCCGAGCGGTTCAACGCCCTGACCTTCTACCCCATGACAAGACACACATAACTGTGCCGGTTGGGGGATAATTTCCATCAATTGTTTGCCAGAAGGCGCAACGGAGGCGGCCGCATAGCCGCTGCATAGCGTTAAGCCTATGACGAATGTTTTAATCTTCATGTTCTATCCTTGAAGAGAGTTAAGCTCTAAAGCATAGGTGGTAATTGTTATTTATGTTGCTGCTCACACACTGAGCCCATTTTTAACAGTCAATAAATGAGCCTTAGCGTTCATTAAAGCTCACTTATTGTTCAATCCAAATGGGATAAATTTACCTTACTCTTTGAAAGGGTATGCTGCAAGTCTTCAAGCCCGAGTAGCCAGAATCAATAACCAAATCGCGTCGATTCAAAACGATTCAATAACTTATGTATCAAATAACACAGGAGTAGCGTGCCGACGATGGCGGTGAGAATGCTGCTCACTCGATATAAGGCGCTGAAGATTAAATCGTTGCCTGGGGTCAGATACTGGCCAAACAGAATACCTAAGGTCGTCATGGCGCCAAAACCCACGCCTGAGCCACTTGCCTCTCGCACATGGGCTTGGCTAAAGATCATCAGTCCAATCCATAGCAAGGGGACGATTAATATCAATAGTCCTGACCAGTCATAGAGTACCAACTGCACAACGACCCCAAACGACACGCCTAGCAAAGTACCTATAGCGCGCTTACGGGCATAGTCGAGTGCGCCATTCCAATGCATAGGAAACAAGAGCAACAAGGTGGTCGCCTGAGCCGACATAGAATCCCGCAGATCAAATATTTGGAATACCAGAAACGATGCGGTCGCTATGGTCGCGCCGAGTAACGCTTCGTGGCGCATTCGATGTGGCGCCTTAGGTCCAGGCTTGTAAGCCGCCCTTGGTTCCACATCGGGCCAGAGCGCCGTCATAGCGTAGGCAATAACGACCGACAGTGCCGTCGCCCAAAAGTTACTGAAAACTAAGTCATTCAGATTGGTATTGGGATAACTAGCAAAGTGCAGCATGATGCTGAGGCTGAGCACTCCATTGGCGCCAAAGAGGAATAGACTGCCACGGGACATGGCCGCAAAACGGTATAAAAATAACAGGAAGACGATGGGCGTCATCAGGCCAGGATGGCTACCGAAGAAACCACCGAGCAGTCCAACCTCTAACCCCGCCATGGCAGATGAGGCCAATAACTGGCGCATGGCGTGGCCATTCATCACAGGCACGAGTCCGAGTAATAACATGGGGGTCACAGTGAAGAAGACTCCATTGCTCCAACCAAACATTTTACACAGTGTAAAACCTATGGTCGCGCCAGTCGCAATCCGTAAACACTGGCGTAAATCGTTGGCCGTCAATGGGCTATGGCGTAGTAACATGCTCGTCGCCTTGTTCTATCGATACGTAAAATTGGGGATGTTTAGCTGGCTTATGCTGCATTCACATTTATGTTGCTTTGAAGCGTTCACTCAAGCCACTCGCGGCTAACACACCGACCGCGAGTCACTCGCCCGTCAACAGCAATAAGTGCGAGTAGATAGGCGAGTAAATACGCTAGCAAATAGGCTAATAAATATAGTGCAGCAGGCTAATGACTTTAATCTGCACTTTAGCCAGCAGACTAAACAGGCTATTCTCAGGCAGCAGTTGCACGGTCGCACGCGCACCAGCTGGCAAGCTGTTCATCGCCATCCCATCTAACTCCAAATGCAGTCTCAATCTTTGGGCATCACGCACCCAACGATCAGATTCCTGCGGCGCCGCTAAACGGCCATTGGCATCGAATTGCCCCGCGCTCACGCCCGCATCGACACTGCTCACCGTAGCCCGATATAAACGGCCGGGTTCGCCATCAAATGCAATCAAAGCGGTCGATGAAGCATTGACGCCACGCAAACTCTTTTCACGAAAATCAGCAATAATATCAATCTTATCCGATACCACGGCTAACAGAGGTTGCCCCACAGTCGCAAAACTCCCAACTTCTAACTGCAGGTTAGTTACTATCCCGTCCTGATCGGCATGGATTTGGGTGTAAGACAAATTAAGCTCGGCTTGGGCAAGATGGTTTTGCGCCTGACGCACCTTAAGATTCTCTTCGCCATAACTGCCACGGCTCACTTTGAGTTTTTCTAAACGCGCATTGGCGGCGAGCAAATTAGCTTCCGCGGCGGCGGCATCACTATCGGCCTGATCCCTTTGCTGCTGCGATACACCATGGGTGGCATAAAGGGCATCGAGACGTTTAGCTTCGCTACGTTTCTGTTGCGAGGTGGTTTTGTTGGCATTAACCTCGGCCTTAGCGGCCAGCAGCGAGGCATCTAACTCAGCATTGTCTTGGCGGGCTTGCTCTAAGGCCAATTTAGCTTGCGATACTGCTAACTCATAGGGCGCGGGATCGACTTGAAACAGCAAATCGCCCTTGGCAACCGCTTGATTATTAGTCACGGCTATGGTCTGAATTTTACCGCTGATCTGCGGTGTCACTTTAGTCACTACACGGGTCGCCATAGCTTGCGGCGTCAATGGCATCATAGTGTCGGCCAGCATGAAATAGCCGAAAACCATCACAAAGGCGAACATGGCAAATTTTACTAAACGGGCAAACTGTTGATCCGGTGTCATCTTCTTTCTCACAAAATAGTTGCTGTTGCCTTGGCCAATTTGGCGCTGGCGTTGTCACTAATCAGGCTAATAATGCGTTCAAATTCGCTGAGTTCACTGGCACTGATCCCAGCTAATAACTCACGGCGGACTTGAATAATCCGCGCTTCCATTTGCTTTAGTACATCCAATCCCGCAGGCGTTAATGTCACAATCCTTGCGCGCTTATCTTTGTCGCAGCAATGACGCTCGACTAAACCTTGCTCTTCTAATTGCCCTAAGGTGCGCATTAGCGAAGCCAATTCAATTTCTAAGGCATCGGCCAACACTTTCTGGCTCACGCTGTCGCCTAAACGCAGTAATTTCCACAATGCCGTCCAGCGGGGATGGGTTAACCCCAAAGGCGCCAGTTCGACATCGGCCACGGTACGCCACAATCGATGCAGACGGCCTAAATGCTCCGCCAGTGATAACTCTTTCAATCGCTCTAATTCTTTTTGCATCTTGCTCACCCACTTAGTTAGCGTGCTAAGCATTATACTTAGTTAGCAGGCTAAGTAAATGTGCTTATATAAAAAATTTTCTGTGTCCTATGGCGCAAAAATGTCGCATTGGGAAACAAATAATCCAAAAGGCTGGCGCCATCTCAAATATAATCAGCCGTATCTCTATAATATTAAAAAGATAAATCAGACTGATGAAGTGAACTGGGAGGTTGGCTTTGGTGAATTTAAAAATTAGTACGAGGATTGTGGTTGGGATATGTCTATTACTGTTGGCCATGATGAGCTTTATCATGCTGCTAGTCCTGTCGGAATTCAGCAGTCAGGTGAAAGAATCTGAGCAAAGAGAACTGCATAAACTGTACGAAACTGCGGTAGCCAACATAGCCTCATCCGGTAAACTCGCACAGGCCATGGCAACGATAGTTTCACTGACGCCAGAGATCCAAAGTAACTTCGCCGAACGGGATCGCCCTGCACTCAAAGACCGTACTCTGCCGCTGTTTGCCAAGCTTAAGCAAGATTTCGACATACAACAATTTCAGTTTCATACGCCGCTGGCAACCTCTTTTTTACGATTACATCGCCCCGAAAAATTTGGTGATGATCTCACTGCAATTCGTAAAACCATTGTGGAAACCAACACCACAAAACAGCCCTTAAACGGTTTGGAATATGGTGTTGAAGGTTTAGGGATTCGCGGTTTAGTGCCCATGGGTTATCAAGGCCAACACACAGGCTCAGTGGAATTTGGTATGTCCTTTGGACAACCTTTCTTCGACAGTTTTAAAGATGCTTATCAAGCTGAAATCGCACTATTGTTGCCCAATGGCGCGGATTTTAAAGCATTTGGCGCCACGTTCACGCCCGATATTCAGGCCATAAGTGAACTCAATAGCGTGATGCAAGGCAATGAAGTGATTCGCACTATTAGCTTAGAGGGCAAAACCTTCGCTTTGTATCGCCACGCCATAAAAGATTACTCGGGACAAGTCTTTGGGGTACTGGATATTGCGATGGACAGAAGCCATTCAGAGCAAGTTATGGCGGATATTCGCCTCAAGTTGATTCTCATCGGTTTCGCTGCAATGTTAATCGGCACTGCCATTGCTTGGTTTATTGCTAAGGGCATTACCCGCCCAATAGCAGAAACAACCCAAGCCATGAATGACATCGCCGAAGGCGAAGGCGATTTAACCCGTCGAATTACCATAACGAGTAAAGATGAAATCGCCGAGTTAGCGCAGGCATTTAACCGTTTTGTGGAGAAAATCCACCACACTGTGACTCAAGTATCTGATGCAACGAGTTTACTCGCAACCTCAGCGGAAGAGATGTCGGGCATTACCCACGAAACTCAATCGATGGCCAATCGTCAGAATCTTGAAACCGAACAAGTCGCCACCGCAATGAATGAAATGGCCGCCACTGTTCAAGAGGTTGCCCACAATGCGACCGATGCCGCGGATGCTGCCAATCACGCCAATGAGTCAACCGAACAAGGCAAACTCGTAGTGCAAAAAGTCGTCGCGACGATTGCTGTATTAGCGGAAGAAATCGCCGCAGCCGCCAATGCCATTAATGAACTCGAACGTAATACTGCCGAAATTGATTCTGTATTAGTTGTGATCCGCAATATTACCGAACAGACCAACTTGCTGGCGCTTAATGCCGCAATTGAGGCTGCCAGAGCCGGAGAGCAAGGACGAGGATTCGCCGTCGTAGCCGATGAAGTTCGCACCCTTGCGACTCGCACTCAAGCTTCAACCACAGAAATTCAAAAAATGATTGAAGCGCTACAGCTTAAAGCCAAATCTACCGTTTCGGCGATGGAAACCAGTTCACGCACTACTCAAAGCTGTGTTGCCCAAGTTAATCAAGCGGGTGAAGAACTCGTGGCCATCACCCAAGCAGTTTCGACCATTAGCCAGATGAACATCCAGATCGCCAGTGCGGCAAATGAGCAATGTGCTGTTTCCGCAGAAATTAACAAAAACATAAATAACATCAACGATATTGCCACGACGACAACCAATAGTGCGGTGCACACTGCGCGGGCGGGTGACGAACTTGCCCAGCTTGCGGCTCGCCTGCAAGTGCTACTGGCACAGTTTAGGATCTAATACCTACACCACTGACACAAAGCAAAACGCCGCATTATCTGCGGCGTTTTTATTGGTTTATGTTGTTGATGTTTTACTTAGGGCGCACACCTAACGTATGGCAAATGGCGTAGGTCAGTTCGGCGCGGTTTAAGGTGTAGAAGTGGAAATCCTTCACGCCTTCACGGGACAGGACTTTTACCATGTCGATTGCCACGTTTGCGCCCACCAATTGGCGTGTACCGGCATCGTTTTCTAAACCATCGAATTGCTTGTGTAGCCAGCCCGGTAACGACACATTGGTCATGCCCGCGAAACGTTTTAACTGGGTAAAGTTAGTCACAGGCAAAATGCCTGGCACGATTTCAACGTCGATACCGGCGGCAACGCAGCGGTCACGAAAACGCAGGTAAGATTCCACATCGAAGAAAAACTGGGTAATGGCACGGCTAGCGCCCGCATCAATCTTACGCTTAAGGTTGATCAAATCCGCCTGTGCGTTGCTCGCATCGGGATGCACTTCTGGATAAGCTGCAACGGAAATATCAAAGTCGGCCACTGAGCGCAGCAAACGTACTAAATCCACCGCAAAACGAGTGGGCTTGGGGCTGCCCGCAGGTAAATCACCCCGCAGTGCCACTATGTCACGAATGCCCGATTTCCAGTAATGCTTAGCCAGTTCTAATAGCTCTTCATCACTAGCATCCACTAAGGTTAAGTGCGGCGCGGCAACAAGATCCGTTTCCTGTTGAATACGCTCAATCACGCCGTGGGTGCGGTCGCGCACACCTGAGTTAGCGCCATAGGTCACAGACACAAATTTAGGATTAAGCGGCTCTAAACGACGAATAGAGTTCCACAGGATCTGTTCCATTTCGGGGGTCGATGGCGGAAAAAACTCAAAAGAAACATTAATATCGCCATTAAGCTCAGACAAGCTCTGGTTCAGCGATTGTGAATGTTGTGCGTGATGAAAAGCCATGTGTATTTCCTCAACCGCCCTTGGCGCTACTCTTTGCTAGTATGAATTAGTTCAAATGGACGTTTGGACGTCTATATGTCCATATACTAGAGAAACTGAGATGTAAGTCAAGCCAAAAAATGTCCATAAACCGCATTTAATCTCGGTTAATTCGATAGATTTATTCTAGCCAATAAAAAAGGACTCGAATGAGTCCTTTAAGCTGCTGAATTTCAGTCTACTCTTGCAAGAGATCGCGACAGATCTGCGTCAGATCCGACTGCACCGCTGCCGCTGTCACTTCACGTCCAGCGCCCGGTCCACGGATGATCAACGGATTGCCTTGATAGAAGACGCTGCGGATCACAAACACGTTATCGCCTGGGGTCAAATTAGCGTAGGGATGATGGGCATCAATCCACTGCAAACCGACTTCAGCTTTAAGCTCTGAGCCGCTGTTATCTAAGGATGCCACGTATCTGAGCACCTTATTTTGCTCCGCCGCCGCACCGTATTGTTGCAGCAGATCGGCATCTAACTCGGCAATGCGGGCGAGAAACTGATCTAAGGGAATATCCGCCAAATCGGCTGGCACTAATGAGCGTAATTCAATATCTTCAAGCTCGATTTCAAGGCCAATTTCACGGGCCAAAATGAGCAATTTACGCTGCATATCACGACCGGACAGATCGTCGCGGGGATCGGGTTCAGTGATGCCTAAGCCTCTGGCTTCAATCACTAATTCAGAGAAAGGCTTGCTGGTATCGTATTTCTCAAACAACCAACACAAGGTGCCAGAGAAAATCCCGCCCACGGCTTCAACGCTATCACCGCTGTTACGCAGATCATTTAACGCATGTTGGATAGGCAAACCCGCGCCACAGCTGGCGTTATAGCGCCAAAATAAACGACGATTACCCAGTTGCTGTTTTAACTCACGGTAGAAAGGCAGTGGGCCCGAGCCTGCGAGTTTATTCGCGCTCACCACATGGATGCCACGCTCGAATAGCTCTGGATATTGCAGTGTCAAACTGGCGCTGGCACTGATATCTAAGGCCACCAGCTCATCGCAGTTAACCCGTTCTAATTGCTCGAACAAGTGCTCGTACTGCCAAGGCGTAGCCTCGGCATTAAACTCAGTCTGCCACGCGGCAAGATTAATGCCTGTGGATTTAATCAAGGCTTTACTCGAACTGACTAAACCGACTAACTCAACGCTGGCTTCGAGTTCATGATCCAGTGATGGCGACACCGACTTAAATAAATCGACCCAAGCCTCACCTATGTTGCCCACGCCGAGCAGTAAGACGCCAATGCGTTTACGCGGCCCAGCGCAGCGGCGGTGTACCTTTTGGGTTAACAGATTCACCTGTGACTGAGGCACCAGCGTCACTAAACTTAAGTCACCACTAAACAAAGGTTTAGCATCACGACTTAATAAACGAGCAAAACTGCGGCGATAATGTTCGGCATCGGCACTGACTAACGCCACTAGGCCGAGATCTGTGTTGATCTGTTGTTCGCTGATCCCTAATGCTTGTGCCTCGGCGTCGAGCAATCTTTGCACTTGTTTTTGATTTTCAGCGGTATAGGCAAGCTCAACCCTTTGATGGGCAGACGTCCAATGGGCCAATGGCGTTAAACCCGCGGCGATCAACGAATCTAATAAGCTCGTTAATTCACCCGTGAGCTTAAAGCCGAACAAGACGACAGCATTGAGGTTCGTCACCACAGGCGCGCTCGCAGACGAACTGTGGGGCGCAATCAAGGTAAAGTCGGTGTGTGATGCATAACTTGAGCGCACCGCTAAACTCACTTCGGTATTAAACAGAGGCTGCAAAGTGCGCGAATGCAATACCGGCGAGCCTAAACGCGCTAAGCGGTCGGCTTCGGCAAGTGACATGCTTTTCAATAATTTTGCATCGTTGATTTTATTAGGATCGGCGTTGAACACCCCTTCCACATCGGTCCAAATGGTCACGCGCTCAATATCGGCAAGGCTGGCAATCAAGCTGGCGCTAAAATCTGAACCATTACGACCAAGTAATAAAGTATCGCCGCGCTCGTTAGCGCAGATAAAGCCTGTGATCACTAAGCGTTCATTTGGGTGGGCGGCCAATAGCGCTTGTACTTTAGCGCGGGATTCTTGCACCCGAATTTGCGGCACGGCGGCTTCATCGGCCACTAAAATTGAACAGGCATCCACATGGCTTGCCGCCACGCCAGATTCGCGCAGCAGCGCCGCCATCAGGCGTGCCGACCAACGTTCACCAAAGCTCACCACATGGTTAACTTGGTATTCGTTACGTTCGTCGAGGGACAATAAACTGATGAGTTGCGCCTGATCTGTCGCCAAACGCTCGCGCAGATCGCGGGCTTGTTCGTTCGACAATAACTGCTCTACCAACCCCTGTTGATAGCTGGTCAGCACTTGTAATTCTTCTTGCCACAACTGACCCGCATCACGCAGCGCTAATAATTTATACAGGAAATTCGTGCTCTTACCCGCCGCAGAGACCACCACAAGGTCATCGCTATGACCGTGGGTTAACAGGATATGGGCGACTCGACGATAACAATCGGCATCCGCTAAACTGGAGCCACCAAATTTATGTAAGTGACAACGTGCCATCTATTATTCCTCTACTGACAAGCCGCAACGGCGGCTAATCCTGCTTGAATATCTGCAACTAAATCGGCGGCATCTTCAATACCCACCGATAGACGCAATAGGGTGTCCTTAATGCCTGCCTCAAAACGCGCCTG
The DNA here is from genome assembly GCF_026802235.1 of Shewanella sp. DAU305. Classification (NCBI taxonomy): domain Bacteria; kingdom Pseudomonadati; phylum Pseudomonadota; class Gammaproteobacteria; order Alteromonadales; family Shewanellaceae; genus Shewanella; species Shewanella sp. DAU305. The sequence goes on along the minus strand of NZ_CP113808.1, from coordinate 1,131,431 downwards.
CGGCTCCATGGCTCTGTGGGTCATAGTTGCGGGCACGGCCACCAAACTTTCAACGCCACCTAAACTTTCCGCCACACTAAATAAGCTGAGTGCACCTAAAAAGGCCACCACTTCTGCCTCGCCGCCCTTGAGCTCAAAACTCAGCATAGCGCCAAAGCCCTGTTGTTGCTTGGCTGCAATCGCATGACCAGGGTGATCCGCAAGACCAGGGTAATAAACTTTGCTCACCACAGGGCTTTGCGTCAATACCTCAACAATGCGCTGGGCATTGGTTTGATGTTCACGAATTCGCACCGCTAAGGTACGTAGGCCGCGCAGGGTTAAGTAGCTATCAAAAGCCGACCCCGTTAAGCCTAACGTGTTCGACCACCAATGTAAGCTTTCGCCGATTTGTGCATCTTTAGCAACCACAGCGCCGCCAACCACATCGCTGTGGCCATTGATGTATTTAGTGGTGGAGTGGATAACGATATCCGCGCCTAACAATAGGGGTTGTTGCAATATCGGCGATAAAAAAGTGTTATCGACCACCACCAGCGCGCCGACCTCATGGCTCGCCTTGGCAATGGCTTCGATATCCACCACTCGCAATAGCGGGTTAGATGGAGTTTCGAGCCACACCATCTTAGGATTCTGCCCGATAGCGGCGGCTAACGCTTGGCTGTCGGTTTGATCAACCACAATCAACTTAAACTGGCCTTTCTTCGCCAAGTTAGTAAATAAACGGTAAGAACCGCCGTAACAATCGTGGGGCACAACCAACAGGTCATCAGGGCCGAGCAAAGTGGTCACTAAGGTGATGGCCGCCATGCCAGTGCAGGTCACTATGCCAGTGGCGCCCTTTTCTAATTGCGCTAATGCTTCGCCTAAAATACAGCGTGTTGGGTTGCCTGAACGACTGTAATCGAATTCGCGAGGATTTTTATGACCATCGAAGGCGTAATTAGTCGACAAATAAATCGGTGGCACAACTGCACCATATTGAGTATCGCTTTCGATACCCTGACGCACTGCCAGTGTGGCTAATTGACGCTCTGCCATGGGTGGACTCCTAAATTCGGTAGACTGATAGAGATGTCTGGACGTCTAAATGTACCTAAGCCCAACGCCATCGTCAATAGGCGTTAAGACGTTTAGACGTCTGAACATAAAGAAATCTGTTTGCAATCACAAAGAAATAGTAGCAATAATTTGACTGTTCTTTGTAAGGGTTTAAAATCTGCCCCGAATTTAGCGTTATAACAGGTGAGTCAATGACTGAATGGAATGGGGAATACATCAGCCCCTATGCTGAACATGGCAAGAAGAATGAACAAGTAAAAAAAATTACTGTGTCTATTCCGCTCAAAGTGCTTAAGGTCCTTACGGACGAACGAACTCGTCGTCAGGTCAATAATTTGCGTCACGCCACCAACAGCGAGCTGTTGTGTGAGGCATTTTTGCACGCCTACACTGGCCAGCCATTGCCTAACGATGAAGATCTGTCAAAAGATAGCCCAGACAGCATTCCCGCCGAAGCCAAGTTGCTGATGGACGAGATGGGGATCGAGTGGGAAGACATGGAATAGCGACTTGTCGCTGGCAAAGTTACATCACAGTGCTCATCAATAGGGATCGTTAACGATCCCTTTTTGTTTATATGGAATCCTATGTTTTCTATGATAGATCCACAGACTCTCGCCTTGGCCTCACTGATTGTGTTTCTTGGCGCCTTAACCCAGAGCCTGATTGGGTTTGGCCTAGCGGTTGTCGCCAGTCCTTTGCTTTATATCGTCGATCCGCAGCTCGTACCTGCGCCTGTTATTGCTATGGGTTTCTCCATCGCCCTGCTGACCTTAGTGCGTGAGCGTGGTCATTTAGAATTCAATGGCTTGCAATATGCACTCCTAGGTCGCGTGCCCGGTGGTTTTATCGGCGCGAGTCTGTTGCTGTTTGCGCCTCAGCCCATACTCGGGTTATCCATCGCCGCCATTGTGACTGTCGCAGTGATCCTCAGCCTGTATAAATTCAGCCTGCCAGTGAATAAGAAAACCCTCTTCGGTGCGGGTGTGGTTTCAGGGATCTTCGGCAATATCGCCGCAATTGGTGGCCCGCCGATGGCGATTCTATTGTCAGGCAAAGACGCTTCGCAGTTTCGCGCCGCCCTGTCGGCCTTCTTCATTTTTAGCTCCACCATAGCTATGGTCATTCTGGCGATCACTGGCTTATTAGAATTAAAGCACCTGTGGCTGTCGTTGATGTTGCTACCTTCAGTGCTTTTAGGGTATTTAGTCGCGGGGCGATTAGTGGGCAGTGTCGATAAAGATAAAACTAAAATGGCGACATTAGTCCTCTGCAGTATCAGCGCCTTAGTGCTAACGGTGAAGTCGGTTATCGAGTTATTACCCCAATAAGCGTCCTGCTTGTATTGGCAAACCTTCTCAAGATTCAAACAATAAAAAAGCACTGACATTACCAGTGCTTTTTCTTTATCTATTGTCCCGTCCTGAAATACGTTGACATAAAGAGGACTTCTTTATGACAACATCAATTAACTCAAGCCGTAAGCGCACACAACGAGATTACACCTTAGCCTTTAAATTAGGCGTTGTAGAGCGTGTCGAAAAAGGCGAAATGACGTACAAACAAGCCCAAGCCCGTTTTGGCATTCAAGGCCGTTCAACGGTACTCGTTTGGCTTAGAAAACATGGTAGACTCGATTGGTCGAAACCTTTTCAGCATCCCCTTATGCCTAAGTCAAAAGAAACCCCTGCCGAAACGATCAAGCGCCTTGAACGTGAGTTAGCAGAAGAGAAACTGCGTAACAAAATCCTCAATGGCATGGTTGATATCATGGACAATGAATATGGAGCAGGCCTCAGAAAAAAGTACTTATCCGGTACGTCTGGCAAGCAAAAGGCAACGGAGAAATAAACCTCGCAGCCGCATGTCGTGCTGCGGGTATGTCGAGGCAAGGTATTTATCAGGCAGTTGCGCGAATGGAAAGTCGTAGAGCTGAGCTATCGGTCATCAAAGACTGGGTTCAGTACTGGCGTAAATATATGCCAAGGTTAGGGGCCCGTAAGCTCTACACGCTGATAAAATCCAAGCTGGTTGAGCACGATATTAAACTCGGGCGAGATGGGTTCTTTACCTATTTGAGAAGTGAAGGTTTACTGGTTAAACCGAAGAAAAGCTACACAAAAACCACGTACAGCAAACACTGGATGAAGAAGCATCCTAATCTGCTGAAAGAGGAAGGACTGCATGATGCAGGGCATGTACTGGTCAGCGATATCACCTATCTTGAGTCAGACCAAGGTGTGCACTACCTGTCACTGGTCACCGATGCCAGTTCTCGTAAGATAGTCGGTCATCACGTGAGTAAAGACATGAAAGCCGAGAGTGTGGTGAAAGCGTTAAAAATGGCCATAAAAGATAAACGCTATATCGGCAACGCAGTGCATCACTCCGACAGAGGCTTACAATACTGCTCAGCAGTTTATCAGAATGCGCTTCAGGCGAGCCAAATCCAGCCGTCAATGACGGATGGTTATGATTGCTACCAAAATGCATTAGCAGAAAGAGTGAATGGCATACTGAAGCAGGAGTTTTTACTGCACCGATGCAGGACATTTGCGGAGCTGAAGATACTTGTTAGAGAATCGATAGCAATATACAACGATATGAGACCGCATCTGAGTTTGAATATGGCAACCCCTAATCAGGTGCACAATAGAAAAGGCCAGCTACTGGAGCTGGCCTAAAAACTGTCAACCTATCTTAGGACGAGACATATCAATATTTAAAGCCAGCTTACACTCAGCTTAAATAGCTTTGCCCTGCGTACACAATAAAGTGTCTTAAGGCGAGTACGCCCGTTAAGCTCGCACAAGCCACCATGATCATTGCGCCCTTAGTGTGGCGAGTCGCGGCTGGTAGCAGCATAAACAGCAATGGAATACCAAAGCCGATACCGACAACCCCTATCCAGAACACGCTTGCCCATAGCCCAGAGGTTAACGACGCTAAGGCCGCAGCCGCCGCGCCGCCCTTGAAGTACAAGGCGCAGAACAACATGAACAGGAACAAGATTTCAATCGCCATCACAGGTAACTCTAAACCGTGCATCTTGACTAAAGTTTTATCGTGGCTGTCAGTCTTAAACAGCAAGAGTGCCAGTACCGCGTTTGCCGCAGCGCCCGCCGATAAACCCGACACTAAAAACAGCGCAGGCAGTACCGCAGTGTTGAGCATAGGGTAAGCATTCATCGCCGAAATTAAGAAGCCAGTGTAAGCCCCTACGCCAATGGCGAGGACAAACAACAATACTTCAATCAGCTTTCGAAATGGCATAAGTAACGTAGCGATAGGCGCTAGGAAACCCAAACCCCATTTTGGTAAGTCATCCCGCAGCACAATAATGGCGTACACAAAGGCTAAGGGAGAATACGCCAGCAGCGCCAGCACCCCAATGGCCATTACAGACTGGAAGTTATAGTGAATTAAGATCAGCCAGAAGTGGAATGGTTTGGTTAGATCAAACACTAGGCAAGCTAGACCTAAACTAATTGCCACAGGCCCAATAATGGCGGCCGCCTTAAGAATGCTGCTTTCGGCTCCGGCGCTGAGTTCCTTATTCGCCCAACGTAAACCAATGCCAATCAATAAACTGCCCGCGGATAACCCCGCCATAAACAGGTAAACGGCGATGACCCAGTGCCAAGTGACAGGATCATATTGCGCCATGTCGCCCCAAGTATTGTTCATAATCAAATCCCCCCTCTTTTGGTAGGAACGCGATATACCCTAGGTTTAGTGCCTAAATGGGTTTTATCTTGGTATGTGATTTTAGTGTTGAGCATGATGGCCACGTCACTCTGCGGGTCATTAGCATCGCCAAACACTAAGGCATCGGTTGGACACACAGTCACACACGCTGGCTCTTCGCCCCGCGCTAAACGACTGTCTTTACAGAAGTTACACTTATCCGCCGCCTTGGTTTCTGGGTTCATAAAGCGCACTTTATAAGGGCACGCTGCCACACAGTACATACAGCCGACACACTTCTCGGTATGGATAGAGATAATGCCGTCTTCACCCACATAGGCTGCGCCCGTTGGGCAGACCTTAACGCAGGGCGCATCTTCACATTGCTGGCAAGATACCCTGTGGTATTTGAAGTGCAGATTGGGCATCTCACCAAAGGGGCCTTCCACACGCACTTGCAGACGAGTAACGCCTTCGGGTACGCCATTTTCACTGCGACACGCCACGTTACAAGCTTGGCAGCCGATGCACTTATTCTCGTCGTGCACCATTACATATCGTTTATTCATTTAAGCCTCCGATTAGCGCTTTGCCAGCGTGACGCCCGTGGTGTGCACAGTCATGCCACACACAGGAGCAGTCACGTGCGGCAGTAAGTTACCGCAGTGGATACCTTTGCCTGTTGCTCTGACCAACTCTTTGTTTTTAGAACCAAAGCCCATGTAAGCAAATACAGTATCTTGGCGAATGCCCGGCGTGACTAAGGCATGGCCTTCTTCTGTGCCAACACTGCTGGTGAGGCGGATTGGGTCGCCATTGCTGATCCCTAACTTGCCCGCTGTGACGGGGTGAACCCACACAGCGTTATCCGACATCAGGTTAGCGAGCATAGGCACATTGTGGGTGGCGCCATTGGTGTGCACCGCCACTTTGCCTTGGATAAAGTACAGCTCATCTGCTTTTTTAAGATGCACTTCGCGGAACTTGATCACCCCACGGCCCGGTGCCATGGCTTCCACTTTGGCGGAGGTGAGTTCAATCTTGCCACTCGGGGTTTTAAAGGTGAGTGCACTGGCGAAAGTGCCGTCGTCATCGGCAGGTCGCGCATTGGGGTATGCCTTAATAAACTCGGCAACCATCTTAGGCTCGCACAACATAATTGGTTTACCAAAATTCACAAAACCTTCGTCTTTGATACGGCGCAGCAGGTCAGTGTCGCGGTTCACCTGCAGCATTTGCAGGGTTTCCATGTTTTCCCATGGATAGAACTCGCCAAGGCCCATAGCCACACCCACATCCTTAAAGATCTGCCAAGAAGGCTTAGTATCACCTAAGGTTTCAACCACACGTTGGCGCACATAATAGGCGGGATTTTTACCGGATTTGTCAGCAATTTCTTCATCACGTTCAAGATAAGTGGACTCAGGTAAAATCACGTCCGCATAGGCGGCAGTTTCGCTGATATACACATCACACACGGCGATAAAGTCGAGCTTTTTCATGGCTTCAACTACGCGTGCTCTGTCTGTCATGGTTTGCATTGGGTTAGTGCGTGACATCACCCAGCCGTGTAACTGGTAAGGCACAGCGCTTAAGGTAGCATCGAGAATGGTTTGGTAGACGCCGCCCGATGTCCACATCATGGCGTACTGTTCTTCCACTTGATCGATTCGTTTCGCTGCTGGTTTTGGCATGTCTTTCACGCCAGGTTTTGCCAATACGGGCGCAACTGCTTCACCGGCAAGCTTGTTGTAATCACCGGGTTTCAGGCCGATATAAATCCCGCCCTTACGCTCAATATTACCAATCAAGACGTTGGCGGCGTACAGGGCGCGGCGCATCTCAAACTCTTCGGTGGTAAAGGTGGCTCTGTGACCAAAATCGACCACGGCATGGGGCGCTTTAGCGGCATATTCGTGGGCGATGCGGCGAATGTCTTTGGCAGGTACATCGGAAATGGTTTCGGCCCATTCAGGGGTATAAGCTTTCACTTCGGCGGCAAAGGCTTCGAAGCCTTCCACATAGCGCGCGACGAATGCCTTGTCGTAAAGATTATCTTCAATCAATACATGGCATAACGCCAAGGCGACGGCCACGTCGGTACCGGGGCGAATGGCGTACCATTCATCGGCTTTATCGGCCACGACGGAGAATCTTGGCTCGAACACCACCAGCTTGGCACCTTTGTCCATTTGCGCCGCCATCATGCCGCGGGTTTCGGACATATTGATGCCTTCATACAGGTTATGGCCGAAGTTAATGATGTATTTAGAGTTACTTAAATCTCGTTTGACCTTAGTGCCAAAGATGGCCTTAGCGGCAATTTCATAACCACCAGGGCAAGTCGACGCGTGGGTAAAAGTATTTGGACTACCAAAGGCGGTCGCGAGGTGAAACAAATGCTTTTCTTGTGAGCCCGATTTAGACGAGAATGCCACTGCCTCTGGGCCATGTTCTTTTTTGATTTTATTTAGATTTTCGGCGATAAGTTGATAAGCCTCATCCCAACTGATCTCGGCCCATTTGCCTTCGCCACGCTCGCCAACCCGCTTTAACGGTTTAACGATACGCTGTGGATCGTACAGTAAGCTATGGCCTGCGCCGCCTCGGGCACACACTTTACCGCCAAAGGACTTAGCGGCCTTGTTGCCACTAATGAAGACGTTTTTGCCCTCAATCACCCGCGCCGAAATCGGGCAACGGGTTGAACACATTTCGCAAATACTGGCAATTTCCTTGCCCATGCCCTTTAGCTGCTTATTCTCTAATGCCGCTAAGCTGCCCGGCAGCAGACTGGCTAACGCACACGTGGCGCTACTCGCTCCCGCTCCCTTTAAAAAGGTTCGCCTATTAAGCTCAATCATGGTTACCTCCATCACGCTCATCCCACCCGTCAGTCGCCATTTGTGGCGCCATCGAGCAGAGGTTTGCTCACTGATTTGATTACTTTTTTAGTTATAAAAGCATTAAAACAGCGCCGCTATATCTTCAAAATACCAGCATCCGCTGAATACACTGCTCATCCACAAAGATTGTTATCCCGAAAGAGGTAGGCGGATATTGTGGTAAACCACATGGGGAAGCTCGGTGTGATCTATCGCAACTAAAACCTAAGACTGACGCTGAAATACGTGAATAAGATCAATAGGCTTGTTGGGAACAGGCTTTACATCGACGGAGAAGACAGAAAAAAGCCGCCAGCTTGGACACTGGCGGCTTAGAAGAAAACTGACATTTCAGTCAATTGCGATTACCCGAGCAGGATAAGAACATCGCACTAGCGGGCGCAAACTGATTACAATCGCATCAATCCATTAACTCTATATCGAGGCAGTTGAGCAGGCGAATCGCTTCGTCGCGGCTAAACTTAGCGCCTTTGATTTTATTGTTAAAAATGTCGATATCGTAATTGGAGGCCTCGCTGAAATCCGCCTCCAATAATTGAGTTCGGCCAAACAGACTATGGCTAAAATCCGTGTAGGTGAAATTGGCTTGGTTGAAACTGCCCTCGCGAAAATCGACATCGTGGGCCTTGCACTCTTCGATGATGATTTCATCGAGGGACAAGCCTAAAAATGAGCAGTCATTTAGGATGCATTGCTTAAAGGAAAAGGGCGCGGCAAAGGATAAACGCGACCATGCGGCGCGGGTCCAATCGATACCGACTAACTTACACTCTTCAAACTCGACCCCGCTGAACTGGCACTGGGGCACTTTCACTAAGCTCAAGTTGCAGCGTACAAAGCGACAATCGATAAACTTACATTTACGAAAAACGCTCTCGCTAAAATGACAGTCTTGAAAGCAGCAATCCTCAAACTCTATGCCCTGTAGCTCTTGGGCTAATTCCGACAAGCCATTAAACTGTTTTGATAAAAAACTATTGCCCTGCAAAACCGCTCTTTGCGCCAGTTGCGATGGCGCAAGCACTGATTGTTTAAGCACTGGCACTTCTTTCTGTGACGACATAACACCTCTAATCCTGCCCAATCCCCAACAATATGATAATGCAGGGCAATTGGGCTAGGTACTGCTTATTGTTTACTCACTGATACGAGGCTTGAGACTCACCGGCTAAATGTTCGCGACGAGTTCCTCAAGCTGATCGGTCGCCTTAGACCAACCCTGATGAAACCCCATATCCTCATGATTCTGCCTATCTTCGCTATTCCAATGCTGCACCCGCGCAGTGTACTTGGTTTTACCGTCCACAGGTTCAAAGGTGATGGTTGCCGTCATAAAAGCTTTATCGGACGGCACCCAAGCCTCGGTAAAGGCATCGGTAAATACGATTCGCTCATTCTCAACCACCTCGAGATACACGCCGCGATTCGGGAAATCCTGTCCCTCAGGGCTGCTCATCACGATCACATTTGAACCACCGGCACGCACATCTAAGCTCGCGCTAGCCACAGTCCACGGCCTTGGCGTAAACCAAATTTTGAGGAGTTCTGGATCGGTCCACGCACGGAACAGTTTTTCCGTCGGCGCGTCGATAATCCGCTCTAATATCAATTCTCTGTCGCTATCTAGATGTGGATGACTTGTGCTCATATTCCCTCCATTGGATATTTAGCTTGATGGTCTTGTGGGGTGCAACTGTGTCATAAGCTCGCACATCAGCAAAGAACAATGCAAATAGCCGTGGCAAATTTTGTCAATAAAGGTAAAATGTCGCCACTTTTTCGCGGCAGTCTAGCACAAGGTTCTCTCGGATTAATGGTTAGCATTTTCGAGCAAAATGGCACGGGCCAAGCCCGCTTTAACAGACCACTTTCACTGTGGTGCCAACCTTGCCCTGCGTTTGTTCCATCCCTTGCATTATCTCCAGCTGACACTATTCAAACACCGCCCGAAAATACCCCTTTTGCTGTTCAAGATTTAACATCAAATCCCGTAAACTGGCCGAACGCTTTACGTCCTAAGCCACGCGCGAATAATAAAGCGGTTGCAATGAATCTGGCTGTTGCTAACGCCATAGTCCATCTGCAAACCGACACTTATAAAAACCTTATCCCTACACTCTCTATCCTAAGGAATACTCGTCATGAGTCTTGCTGATTCCGTACTTGCCATCAATAACGATTTGCCTATCCGCACCGACAGCCCAGTCCACAGCGGCAAGGTTCGCAGCGTTTACTGGCTAACCGACGCCGACAGCCGCCGTTTAATTACCACTAAAGGTTATAACGTCCCCGAAGATACTCCGCTCGCCATCATGGTGATCAGCGACCGTATCTCAGCATTCGACTGTATCTTCCACGGTGAAGGTGGCCTCAAAGGCATTCCCGGTAAAGGCGCGGCATTAAACGCGATTTCTAACCATTGGTTTAAACTGTTCGCCGAAAACGGCCTAGCCGACAGCCATATTTTGGATATCCCGCACCCGTTCGTATGGATAGTCCAAAAAGCTCGCCCTATTAAAGTCGAAGCCATTTGTCGCCAGTACATCACCGGCTCAATGTGGCGCGCTTACTCAAAAGGCGAGCGAGTATTCTGTGGCATCACACTGCCAGAAGGCTTAGAAAAAGATCAAAAGCTCCCTGAGCTGTTAATCACCCCATCGACTAAAGGCATTTTAACCGGCATCCCAGGCGTGCCAGCCCAAGATGACGTGAACATCAGCCGCAGCGATATCGAAGCCAACTACCAAGCCTTTGGCTTTGAAAAGTTAGAAGATATCGACCTGTACGAGAAGCTGTTAAAAGATGGCTTTAAAGTGATTTCTGCCGCGCTGGCAAAACTTGACCAAGTGTTTGTCGACACTAAGTTTGAGTTCGGTTATGTGACTGACAAAGATGGCAACTCAAAACTGATTTATATGGATGAAGTCGGCACCCCAGACTCATCACGTATTTGGGACGGCGCCGCCTACCGCGATGGCAAGATTTTGGAAAACTCTAAAGAAGGTTTCCGCCAGTTCCTGCTGAATCATTTCCCAGACCCTGATGTGCTGCTTAACAAAGACAGAATGCCAGAGCGTGAAGCCCTAGCCCGCGATAATGACCTGCCACTTGAGGCCATGATGCAAGTGTCAAGTACTTACACTGGCGTTGCCGAGAAAGTGACTGGTGCTCCAATCCCGCTGCCTGCGAATCCAAAGGCAGATATCATTAAGATACTCAAAGATGAGTATGATTTGATTGTGTAATCAAATCATTGTGGGATGGGGCGTTTTCCCTTTCCCCAAGAGTAGAAAAGGCGCTTCGGCGCCTTTTTGTTTTTTAAACTTGAGTTTGGATTTATTTGTATGAGTCAATTTAACTCAATTCTGAAATGCAAATCTGAGAAAAATCAAAGTCAAAGTCGTGGGGCTTCACCCCACACCCGACCAAGGAGGACTGCTCGTCCTATCCTCCTTGGATTCTCCAAGACGCCCCTAGCGAAGTTACATGCATTAGATACTAGCCTTGGTCTTATGGATAAATCGCTATCGCTTCCGAAGGATGCGTCCCTGCACCTGCGGAAGCTAGCCAGCCATCCATGGCTGGACTCACGCAATTTATTCCAACGCCCCGCGGCAACTTCGCAGGGGAAGGTGTAATTCAGAGGCTTTGGTGTTGCTTGCGAGTAATGCAAAGCAAACAGAGTGATACCAAACATCACTTTTAGAAAATTTAACAATGGGTGGCTCGTTAAATTCACTATTGTTAGTTTTTTCCATAACCCTTTAACCACTCAAGTAACTGCTCTTTGTCTGCCAAAGTTAAATCTAAATTTGTTGTTGCCTCATTCTCAATGAATTTCCTTGCTTCTGATGTAAACGTAGATGTGGTTACGATGATCCCTACATTACCGCCAGAACGAGAGTTTTTGACACCATACAATGCTCTGACAATATCTACTCCAACTTTATTGGTATCAGAATAATGCTTACATTCGATGATATATTTTGTTCGTATACCGAGTTTATCTTTATGGAACGCAATTACATCTTTGCCGCCGTCTCTTGTACGCTTTGTCAGTTCTACTTCAAAACCTTTATTTCGGAAAATTTCTGCGGTTACTTCTTCGAACTGACGAGGCTCTAGGTCAGTTAGCAAATCAGGTTCAGCTTTTAAAGCTAAAACTAATTCTGATACAGATTCATAAAGCTCGAAGATGTCTCTTGCAGAATAAATTTCACGAATATATTCGATATCTGGTTCATTTAAAGCAGCTGCACCAACACATTTGTCAATTATGAAATTAATAAGACCAACAGGATACTCAGAAACTTCGAAAGCTAAGCAGATCGGGCTTGAGCAATCATCACAGCAAAAAGCACAGGATAACTCGTAAATCTCCTCATCACCCATGGACCGCTCACTACCACCGAGACACTCACAGTCAAACTCATCTATCGGTATTTCTCCATAAGATGAACAAATTGAACACTCATATTGAATCTCACCAACGAATTTCCACATCCGCATAACTCCAAGAAAAAAGAAAACTATGTAAGTTTTTTCGATTTTTTAGTAGTTATCGAAAATTTGTGTTTGTTGTTCTTTAAAATTGTCAAACTCTCCAAGAGTGAAGCAGTTACATCCAGAGGGTGTTAGATGATAGGCAAAAATTTCACCACCAATATAAACACGTTCATTTTCTTGCTTGGTGTTCTGAATTTCACGCTGTTCATTCATCATCTGAGGAACTAGCTCAATCAAATTTCCATTTAGAATGTTACATTCAGGTTTAACCCCTGTGCCATATTGCAGCAGTTCAGATTCAAAATTACTTGTAGAACGATATGCATATGACACAATTTGGGCGCTCTCTTCACAGACACCAAATTGATACACTGTTGTAGTGAAATCATCTGGAAACGAATACTCGGCTTTATACTCACACCATAACTTTCGAAGAGCATTTGGTGTATGAAAGTCAAGATTTCTGATTCCTTTAACAATCATTCTAGTGCTAACATCAAGTAGCCATCTATTAGCAAACCCTCCAGCACCTGTCCCTGCAATAATAGTTCTCAAATTAGGGATATAACCAGCTTTAGATACAAACGCAAATGGCTGACCTAGGAAATCTACAGCCAAAGTATCTGTAGCTACTAACGCTTGTGTACTGTCTGTATAAAAAATTAATGATGACATATAACCTCAAAAATTAACGATTTTAGTGTGCTGACTCGTTTACCTCGTTAGACCAATTAATACTCGCATGGTTAACTATCTGTATACAAAATAACTTATCAGCTTTCTATCACGAAAGACGGGACAGGCGTAACCCTTTAGGGATTAACAGCAAACACCGAGATCACAGAAGTTCACCTTCCCCTGCGAAGTTGCTGAAGGGCGTTGAAGAAAATCGCGTGACGCAGACAGGACGTCTGCGTAGCTTTCGGGGGGAAGGGACGCTCCATCGGAAGCGTTAGCTATTTTCGAATAAGCACGAAGCCACTAACTAATGCATATAACTTCGCTAGGGACGCCGGGGGATTTCCAAAAGGGGAACAGGCGCTTTTCCCCTTTTGGTCGGGTGTGGGGTGAAGCCCCACGACTTTGATTCACCTCGTCCGTAAGGCCGCAATGACAACAAAGATGGGACATGCATAACGATCTTGGGATTGCGGCCAACACCGCGGTAACAGAAGTTCACCTCCCCTCGGAGTTGCCGCAGGGCATTAGCGTTCGTTGCGTGATCGAGGCATGGTCGTTCTCGTGCATCCATGCACTTCACGACATTCAGGCATCCTGCCTATCAGATGCCGAGATAGCGTCAGTCGAATCAGGGACGAGCGTCTGACGCGATAGCATAAGAACGCTTAATGCCCAAGGGGCTTTCAACTCCGTTAGGGAGCGGCAAGGGAGATCTAAGAGGGAATTGCTGTTGATCCCCTCTTGGTCGGGTGTGGGGTGAAGCCCCACGACCTTGATTTTGACTTTGCTTAAAAAACTATGAGGGACATATTAATCATATAAAAAAGGTGTGACACTTAGCGTGTCACACCTAGATGATTAATACTTAAATTATAAATATCAAAAATGAATAATTAGAATCGATATTCAACACCTAAACTGGCTTGTTTAAAGTCTGTATCAGTATCTGCACCGTTGCTAACATTCTCAACGGTAATTCCTGCATCATACCAAGTGTACTCGGCATTAATTAAGAATCGATCTGTGACTTTAAATGCGACACCGGCACCGGCGAACACACCTTCATCATCTTTATTTCCAGAAAAACCTAACACATCATAATCAGTGGAATACCATAGTTGCCCACCTTTAGCGTACAACTCAACGCGATCAACAATGGGATAAGAGACTTTTAGCGCAGCGGTATAACCATCTGTTTCTGCATTAGATAAGCTATTACCATAATCACCGAAGTTAACGTATCCGCCTTCGATGGCTAAATATTGGTTAAAGCGATAACCAACAAGCCCTTGAATAACATCGCTATTGTCATCGAAGTCATCTTTACCATCAACTTTTAAATAACCATAGTTAGCACCAACATAAATGCCATTTTCTGCGACATCATTATTTTTCATGTTCTCCGCATGAGAGTAAACACTAACAGAGGCTAAAGAAATAATGGCGGCCAAAGTAAGAATGGTATTTTTCATAATGTACTCCTAGTTAATTATTTAAATACGCTAAGTACATTACAAAAGTAATGCCAGACTTACCGAACTCAAGCTAAATAGATTTAAGAAAGTTAATAAAAAACATTACTATCAATGCTATACCTTAACCAAGATAATTTAAAATGAAGAAAAACAGTCAAAAATAACAGCTAAAATCACTTATATATTAATAGCTGTAAGTTGCACTCACTCTGGCGAATGTATTTATTGCCTATTGCATTGTAACTATTTCATAGATAAGGAATAAACTCACAAACCCGCTACATCCTATCAACCTACTACCTCTCATAAATTAGTCATCATTCATGTCGCACTGGTTAATTTTAAATAATATTGCAGATAGTTAACTCCCGAATTCAACTATAAAGTGTCCGCCTTTTATTCGCTGATAATGTATAGCGGTTTAAACGCTAAAATGATATTGGGGAAAAATAATAATATTATCCTTACCTATTTACCCAAGAAAATGATTTTTCCAAAAATGCCGTTGCATCATTCTCGATAATAAGACCATGGGCCATGATGATGGCTTTTGGCTCCCAAGCTAATATTTTATCAATATGACTGCGCGCTTGTGTCTTAGCAAACATAAAACTTAAGCGCCAATCTAAGGGCATTTTACCGTTTGGAGCGAGTATTCCCGCTCCGCGAGCCAATAATCGCTGTAAGGCATTAAAAGATTCGGGTGAAAAGTTCTCGATAAGATCCGTCACAATCAAAGTACGCGATGCTTTATGAAGGAACACACATTCCTGCATGAAATGAGAGCCCGTAAATAATATTTGGTCAATATCAGTCGCCCACATGGCATGAAATTGAGCGGTGAACAGCCCGTCAAAATGGAGATCTGGCCGCTTTGTTTGAACTTCCGCAGTGCCAAAGCTTTGGGCCTGCGGATAACGTTGCTGCCAGTCCTTTAAAAATAGGTGGTGCAAGTGGTTAGGCGCAATAAGATAACGAACTTCGCCTAACGCTTCGACCAGTGCCTGAAGTTCAGAGGTGAGTTTGATTGGGCTATGTACCCACAAAGTACCATTATTCAAACGGATCACTGTCATCCGTGTGGTATAGGGCAAGGTAAAAAATGGTACGGCTTCACCATCAAAAATCCACAGGTTTTCTGCTAGTTGCTTCATATCAACTCTCCATACTGCCAGTCATTCCATCAATAATAGCGTTCGCTTTACCGTACATTGAAGCACGAAATCAGCCGCCAGCCATCATCACAAAAGTATGAAAAGAGAATTGAAAAGACAGAGCACCCAAGACTCATTTTGTTTTTAAGGGCTAACAAACCTTACTTAAACCCAATGAATCGCCCTTCGACGTTGCGAAGAGGCATTGCGACGCTTTATTAAAAAAGATGGGGTGTGGCTGGGGGAAATTAAGGGAGTAAACGCTTTTTCCTTTTGGTCAGATCTTGATTAAAAATCTGTGGGGCTTAGCCCCACGACTTTGAGTTGCCGAACCTTCAACAGAAGGTCAAATCTTCACGCAGACAAACAGCGCGTTGCCGGATGCTAAATCCCACGGGACGATTCTTTCATAATCATGTTCGAAAACATGTACTTCAAAATAGGGGGCTAACAGTTCCTGCAGTTCTGTGAAGCTAGTCGCGACCATGGCATGTTGATCTTGCCATTGCTCAATGCTGTGTAGTTCTTGTAAGCCAACCTCCTGCAAACCTGCAGCCTGTAACCCCTCTTCCAGCGAGCCTAAATCTTTCATGTCAGAGACTGGTAAAGCCGAAGCTGACACCTCAGTAAACGGCAGACTGCTTTTGGCAATACTCAACTTTAATGATTGTTTCTCGCCTTGACCACTGTAATGCCAACCGGACTCGAAGGCGAAATGGCTACCATCAAACTCGGCAAAATGCTTAACCGAGGCCGTGTTATCAATTCTGTGTTTATCGACCGTGTTAAAACAAAACAGTCCGCCGTCATTGAGCGCACTGTGCACACTGGCGATACAACTTTTAAGTCGTTCGATACAAGCACTGTAATGGATGGAATATAAAAAACAGGTGATCAAGTCGACGCGCTCTTCTAAATAAAAAGCTGTCATATCTTGCAGGTTAAACTGGGCTTCGGGACAACGGCGCATGGCCATGTCGAGCATCGGCTGATTGATATCAAGGCCACTGCATTGATAACCAAGATCGATAAAATGCCGCACATGCGGACCCGTACCACAAGCTAAATCAAGATGTTGTTTACCGTTATTGCCAAGGAACTGATGCAGACGATGGATGCTCGCACTCTGTTGCTGGTAGTTAATATCAGAACACATTAAATCGTAATAGCCGGATAAATCGGTATAGAGCGCGTTGGAAGACATAGTAGCGAATAGGTAACAAGGGCAATTTTAGGTGGCGCATGATATATCAGTTAGCCGATATCAGAAACAAACAATTGCCCCGCAGCTCAGTACGGCTAAAGCTAAAGCGGCCAATTGTACACTCAAGGATTCAAATAAGTATGTTGGGTAGGAGAGCCGCTAAGCGCGATAATCGCAGATAGAATAATATGTTAGCCAAAGAAATGAAATCGCAGTGAACTCACAACACACATCGAGCTCACACTCGCAATTAACTACTTGCAGGCGCATCTCGCGGATTGCTCGCAAGGCGGCGCGGCGGCCACTTCACACATACCCGCAGTTTTACCTTCGCCGACACACCAAGCATTACAGTCAAAGGTATCAGGATGACCTAAGTCGTCACTGTGACCGTGTATCACATCTTTGCCGGGATTGGATTCGACTAACAAGCCATCGGGCAAACACGCCTCACCAAACATTCTGCCATTAGGCACACCTTGTGCATCGGTACCGACATGGCAACCGGCAACACCGGGCGCAACACCATCACTGTCCTTCCACCAGCTCTGTTTATTCTCTTGCCAATCTGAGGGTTTAAATTCTATGGTGCCCATGGCACCCGCCATTCCCTTGGCGCCATCCGAGGGTTCACCGATTTCACCGTGGGCAAATACTGGGCTAGCTAGCAGTAAGGAACAAGATACTAATAGGGTTAAAACTGTAAATTGTTTCATAACACCTCCTTTGTTTGAGTCAGTAAGCTTAGTCAGATGTGTCGATATCACCACCTTTTCGCGGCGCTAACTCCGCAAGGGTAAGAGCAACGATTCAAATATCCGCCCCAATTTAAACTAAGCCATCATCGCGTTTGTCGTTTTTACTGACAGGCACAGACACACTCGCCGCACTTAACGTGCAGGCAAGTGTCTGTTAATTAAATATTTTAGATTCGATGGTAAACGCACAAAGCAGAAGAATAACCAGATAGTTTAAGACGTCGAACGAGCGCAGCTATGGTGCATGAAAGCTCAACTCTTCATAGGAACTCAAATATTCGAGTCGTGGTTTGGCAAAATAATAACCCTGAAAATACTCAATCCCTATTCCAGCGAGATAATTAAGTTCGGCTTCAGTCTCAATGCCTTCGGCCAAAACTCTTGTATTAAGCTCTAAACAAATACGCAGTATTTCATCCACGGCTAACTGCTTTTCTCTATCAAGATCGATATCACGGATCAAGGTCATATCAAGTTTTAATACTTGAGGGCGCAGGGCTTCGAGCCAGCTTAAATCAGCAAAACCACTGCCAAAATCATCGATTGCCGTGATAAAACCACGCTTAGCATAGCTCTCGAAGATACGGACTAATTTTGCCCGATCGACAATTTGCTCGCCCTCAGTCACTTCGAACATGATTTTGTGAATATCAAACCCATACATGTCGGCGGCTTCAATCGTCGCACGGATACAGGTCTCAGGGTTATATACGGCATTAGGTAAAAAGTTGATACTGAGCATCTTATCGAGTCCCAGTTTTGAAGCGGTTTCTATCGCTTTAACACGGCAAGCCTGATCAAAATAGTATTTATTATTTTCATTAATCCGCTCAAACACCCACGCAGCCCCTTCACCATCAGGGCCTCTGACCAGAGCTTCATAACCGCTAATCTCACGACTAGGCCAATGGATAATAGGTTGAAATGCCATTCGAATTTCAAATCCTAATGACTTACCACTTAAGCAATCCATGCAAGTTTGTTGCTTTATTCGAGCGGGAAAATCCATAAACGGCCTCCTAAACATTAACCTTACTAGTGTGAGGATAAATACTTAAATTTGCCAGTTTTTACTGTTCATCATCCTAATAAAATCCATCACATATAGAGTGAAGAATGCTATTTCCAAAAATATAAAACGATTGTAAACGGCATAAAAAAATGGATGAATCCCAATAGGAGCTTCATCCATCACCATAGGCCTCAGACTGATTTACTTCAGTTTATAAATCACTTCAACTCTATCTTCTATGCTCACTTGACCATATTGATAACTCTCGGCGGCGCCCATGGCATCGGCTTTAGCGCTCATGCGTAACATGACAGGTTGCACAGGGCGTTGATCGTAATAACGGATCTGCCAGATCTTACCGAGATTTTCACCAAAGCCTTTAGCCAAATATTCGGCTTTTTGTTTGGCATCCACAATCGCGGCTTGACGTGCTTTGGCGACGTATTCAGCTTCTTTGCTCGACTTAAGGGCGATGTTATTCACCCGATTCATGCCCTCTTCTAAGGCAGAATCTAAGATTGCATTCAAGCGGCTTAAGTCTGTTACCGTCACGGTAATTTGGCGACTGGCAGTATAACCCGTCAGCTCTGGCGCTTTATCCTGCACATAGACGTATTGCGGCTGCAGATTTAAATTCGCGCTCTGGATCTGATCTTTAGTCACACCCGCTGCGGTGAGACGGGCGATAAACTTAGCCACGGCGGCATCGGAATTATCTTTGGCGGCTTTAGCGGTTTTTTCGGTCACGGCCACTTCCACATTCACATCCGCCATATCGGGCTCGACTTGGATTTGACTCACACCCATGGTTTCAATATGCGGGAAATCGACCTCAGCGGCGAGTACCGCTGGCGCCATAAACACGCTAGAAAAAAGACCACCCGCCACCAATACCGCTAAAAGAGAATTTTTCATAACTTACTCCAAAATAATGTGCTTATACCTAAACCACTTCAAATAGAACGCATATTCAAAACGAGACGGCTAAAACGACTGTGTCGCTTATTTAGCGCTTAGGCTATCAGTAAAAAGTGCCAATACTTGTGCCAATATGTAACAGCATCAAGAAATTGTCTCTTGCCCCTATAAACGCGGCCAATTTTAAAAAGGGTTAATTTTTCTGAAAAATGTTTAGCGCTTTTTATCCAGATGAGTTCGACCTTGGATCTTTGGCTTGTCTTCCTATATCCACACCCAAAATAGGCCTTAGGGTTAACTGGCATATTCAGCGCCCCAGTTGTACACTTTTCAGCCAAAGCTACTGTACCTTTTAATCACTTCAGGTATAATCCGCCAACTTTTTTAAGGCGGCTTATACCTCAGCGAGAAACCATGACAGTTGAAACTTTTAAACCCAAGCAAACGACCACGCTTGATATCCCAGTCAAAACATTAGAAGCAGCAAGCACTAATGCTGTTACCACTGGGAATCGCATCGGTTTCGTGTCTTTGGGCTGCCCAAAAAACCTCGTGGATTCAGAGCGTATTCTGACTCAGTTACGCATCGACGGCTACGAAGTCACTAATAGCTACGACAATGCCGACTTAGTTATCGTCAATACCTGCGGCTTTATCGATGCTGCGGTGGAAGAGTCTCTAGATGCTGTGCGTGAAGCCTTAGAAGAAAACGGCAAAGTGATCGTCACTGGCTGCCTTGGCGCCAAAGAAAACCAAATCCGCGAAGTGCACCCAGATGTGTTAGAAATCACTGGCCCACACAGCTACGAAGCCGTGTTGAAGCACGTTCATAAATATGTGCCTAAGCCAGAGCACAACCCTTTCACCTCATTAATCCCACAAACTGGGGTTAAGTTAACGCCTAAGCATTACGCTTATTTAAAGATTTCAGAAGGTTGCGACAACCGTTGTACTTTCTGCATTATTCCTTCGCTACGTGGCGATCTCGACAGCCGCCCAGCGGGCAGCATCTTAGATGAAGCTAAGCGTTTAGTGGAATCAGGCGTACAAGAAATTCTAGTTGTGAGCCAAGACACCTCGGCCTACGGCAAAGACAAAGGCGGTCGTACCGATTTTTGGAACGGTATGCCAGTCAAGCAAGACATTACTAGCCTAGCGCGCCAACTGGGTAAAATGGGCGCTTGGGTGCGTCTGCATTATATCTATCCCTACCCATGGGTTGACGATTTGATCCCGCTAATGGCGGAAGGTTTAATCCTGCCGTATTTGGATATTCCAATGCAGCATGCTAGCCCGCGCATCCTGAAGATGATGAAGCGTCCAGGCCGTGTTGACCGTCAGTTAGAAGCGATTCAACGCTGGCGTGAAATTTGTCCCGATCTAGTGATCCGCTCGACCTTCATCGTCGGCTTCCCAGGTGAAACCGAAGAGGATTTCCAAATCCTGCTCGATTTCTTAAAAGAAGCACGTCTTGATCGCGTCGGTTGCTTTAAGTATTCTGAAGTCGATGGCGCTGTCGCCAACACTATCGCTGAGCTTATCAGCGAAGAAGTGAAAGAAGACAGATACCACAGATTTATGGAACTCCAAGCCGAGATCAGCGCCGAGCGTTTAGCCCGTTTCGTTGGCCGTACTTTAGATATTCTGATTGATGATGTAGACGAAGAAGGCGCCATTGGCCGCAGCTTCGCCGATGCACCTGAAATCGACGGCATGGTGTTTATCAATGGTGAAACTGAGCTGGAACCTGGTATGTTGGTTCGTGCCCGCATCACCCATTCAGACGAACACGATCTGTGGGCCGAAGTAGTCGACGCTGACACCCAAGACTAAGCTGTTCTGATATAGGACAGGCTATGACTCAAAAGCGAACCTCTGGTTCGCTTTTTGTTTTTATCATTTCGTAAGCATTAACACTGCGAATGCTTCAGCATCCTTACTCCACTGTTTCTTCACACTGTCTTGGCCCACGATATTGATTCATTGCCAGCCTCAATTTCGCTGATTTATCAGCAGCTAGAATGAGACGTTATGAATTAAGCATTAAGCATCGGGCCCCAACATCTTATTGGCATCAACCCAAAGCTCGAATTCTTCTGCCGTCACAAACTCAAGTTCTAATGCCGCTTGGCGCAGTGTCTTATGCTCGCTATGGGCTTTTTTGGCTATCTTAGCGGCCTTTTCATAACCGATATGTTGATTTAGCGCCGTCACTAACATGAGTGAATTTTCCACATGTAGCGCGATTTGTGACTCGTTCGCCACTATGCCGACCACGCAATGATCGCGAAACGATTGGCAAGCATCCCCCAATAAGCGCCCAGATTGCAGCACATTGGCGATAATCATCGGCTTAAACACATTGAGCTCAAACTGACCATTGCTGCCGCCAATCCCAACGGCGACATCATTACCCATGATTTGCGCGCACACCATAGTCATAGCCTCGACCTGAGTTGGGTTCACTTTTCCCGGCATGATCGACGAACCGGGTTCATTTTCAGGCAGTAATAACTCACCAATGCCACAGCGCGGGCCAGAACCTAACATCCTAATATCATTTGCGATCTTCATTAAACTAACCGCCGCCACTTTATAGGCCGCCGACAGGGAGACTAATTCATCGTGGGCAGCAAGGGCAGCAAACTTATTCGGCGCCGTCACAAAGGGCAAGCCCGTGAGTTTTGCGATATTGTCCGCCACCTTAACGGCGTAATCCTTGTGTGTATTCAGCCCAGTGCCCACGGCGGTCGCACCTAAGGCTAACTCGGCCACACGCTTAAGACTGTGCTCAATGCCTTCGATGCCATGACTTAACTGCGCGGCGTAACCCGAAAACTCTTGGCCTAACGTTAACGGTGTTGCATCCATAAAATGTGTGCGACCGATTTTAACGATTTGCGCAAACTCCTCGGCCTTCTTCTGTAAGCTCTGCTGCAATAACCTCATGCAGGGCAAAACGAGCTCAACCGCTTGGCGATAGGCGGCAATGTGCATGGCGGTGGGAAAAGTATCGTTGGAAGATTGCGAGCGATTAACATCGTCATTGGGATGTAAACATTTAACCGCATCGGTGAGTTGCCCACCTGAGAGCACATGGCCGCGATAGGCGATCACCTCATTGACGTTCATATTGGTTTGCGTGCCCGAGCCCGTTTGCCAAATCACCAAGGGAAATTGCGTATCGAGTTCGCCCGCAATCAGCTCATCGCACACTTGGGCAATCAGTTGGGCTTTAGCTTGAGTCAAAGTGCCGAGTTGTTGATTGGTGATGGCGGCGGCCTTTTTGAGATAACCAAATGCATGGATCACTTCAATCGGCATTGACGCTTCGACACCGATACGAAAGTGCTGCCGTGAACGCTCGGTTTGCGCGCCCCAATAACAGTCTGCGGGGACTTTTATCTCACCCATAGTGTCGTGTTCGATTCGATATTGCTGTGCCATGCGCATCTCCTTCGCTAAAACCCTCTAAGCGTTCACCATACTCGCTCAGGGTAAAAGTACCAATTCATTCCAAGCTAAGCTCTCAGAAGGAAAGCGACTATCGGCAATAAAGCTGATTTAAGCGTAAAGACGGATGTTGAGGCTGGCGAAGTAGCAGTAACGGGCAGGACTAACGAGGGACTAAAGCAAGCGGGCTAAAACAGGGGAAACAACAGATTAACAAAAGCTCAGACGTAGAAAGTCAAAAGGGGCATCGCCCTTGTGCTGATGCCCCTTTCGGTTTTGTGCCTTACGGTCATATGACCCTTTGCCCTTTTTGGCTTTCTCGGTGCGGGTCCTAAACAGGGGACTCGTCACTAACGCTTTAAGTGCGTTGTCGGTAATGGTGCCTCGGCCACTTTCGTGTTCTAAGGTCATATTTTGCGGTTTTTGCTTAGTCATTTTATCCCTCACTGCTTAATGAAAGTTAAGCCCATGGCCTAACAGCGCAAACTATAACGCAATCAAATCAGATGTACAGAGTTTGTGCACTCCAACATAAAAAATGGCGTTGACTAATAGGAAAGTATGATAGATTATTCAAACAAAAATAATATATTAAGCTTAATAATCAATAAGATTTAGTTAATGAATTTTAAGATTTAGTTTACGGATTTTGCCATAACCTTTATTGGCACTCAGGTTACACTTTGTAATCGACAGATAAGGAGATCAATTTGAAATCCACGTTAGTCGCTCAACCTTGGCTCGGCGCACTGCTCTTACTGATGACACTTCAAGCTCCGCTCGCCAATGCCTTTTCCAGTTCAGACGCCTGTGTGATTACCATGGGGTATCGCACCAGCGAACGCTTACCTTTTATTGGAGATGAGCCCAATAACACGGGATTTTATCACGACCTTTACCAAGCGGCAGCGGACAAGATTGGCTGCAAACTCAATGTGGTGCGCGCACCTAAATTACGCATACTGCGGGATCTCAAACTCGGCAATATCGACTTTTATCCCGGGCTTAACTTCACCGAAGATCGGGCTAAATACGCGCACTTTATCCCTAATGGACTTTCGGAACGCGCCATAGGCATTAGCCGTGCGGGCGCCGCCGATATTCGCTCGATTGAGCAGTTAGTCAACAATAAGATGACCCTCTTAATCGCCCCCGGCAGTTACGACTTTGGCGGCCTGCCGGACAAAATACAAGTACGTAAACCGCCTGAACTCAATGTGTCTAAAGCCTTGGATTATTTGCTTACTAACCAAGGGGATTTTTTCATCTATGATCAAACCACACTGCATTATTACCTTAACGATCGCGACCCCACTCAGTTCAAACTCCACTATAACTGCTGCCAATCAGCGCAGGAAATGTACCTCGGCTTCTCTAAAAAAAGCCGCCACTACCGCGGTAGGCACAACCCTAACTATCGCGCCGAAAACCCCATCAGCCCAGACAATAATCCCACAGTGTTAGCGCCTGATTCTAAAGCTTTCCAGTTTGCCAAAGCACTCGCTGCCATGGATTCCCAAGGCGAAACTCAGCGGCTGTATAGCAAGTATTTTGGTTAGCTCAAGTCTTAAAAACTCACGCCTCCTCTAACGGCCGAT
Organism: Shewanella sp. DAU305; assembly: GCF_026802235.1. Classification (NCBI taxonomy): domain Bacteria; kingdom Pseudomonadati; phylum Pseudomonadota; class Gammaproteobacteria; order Alteromonadales; family Shewanellaceae; genus Shewanella; species Shewanella sp. DAU305. The sequence continues at coordinate 1,107,017 of NZ_CP113808.1, read as the reverse complement.
AAAGCAGGATTCCATTGATGTGCTTATCGATGATTGATGAGCACAATGTTTAAAGAGTCAAAGAAAATCATGGCCTAAGTGATTCAAGTGCGAGGAATTTACCTTCTGCTCAAGCTCAATTCTGTTTTTAACCCGCTTTGTTGCCCTCTGCGACAATATGCCGCACCTGTCACTCATAGATGCTCTTTATAATGCAGCGCAATTAATCCAAGTGAATGGAAGACAATAAGATGGCTGCAAATTCTGCGTATTTATCTCACCCGTTTAAAACTTCAGTAATTTCCTCATCCCTCGCAATCGCCATGGGCTTATCGCTAGCGCCACAGGCAATGGCCGATGACAGCGAATTAGCCAATATTGAACGCTTAGAAGTCCACGGCCAACAGACCGAAAACCGCAACACGCTAGGTTCGGCTGAAAACCTGCTGAAAGGACAAGGAGTAGATTTCTCCGAAGCGGGTGGCGTATCAGCTCTGCCTATTCTCAATGGCATGATGGGCGATCGCATCAAAGTGTTAGTTGATGGTGCGGACATTACTGCTTCCTGCGCCAACCAAATGAATCCACCGCTGTCCTATATCTCCGCCAATCAAATCACTACAGCCGAAGTTATTGCGGGCGTATCGCCAGTCAGTGCCGGTGGCGACAATATTGCGGGCGTGATTAAGGTTAGCAGCCTTAACCCTAAATTTGGTGAAAGCGAGGCTATCAAGTGGAATAGTGGCGATATTTCAACGGGATACCGCAGCGTGAGTGACACTTTATTACTCGGTACCAACGCCACTGTCGCCAGCAAAAATGTCAGTCTTAGCTATCAAGGCGCCTATGAAGATGCCAACAGCTATAAAGATGGCAATGGCGATAAAGTCATCGATACCCTGTACCGCGCACAAAACCATGCACTGACCGCCGCATGGCGCGATGAGACTCAAGAAGTTGCCATCAAATTGACCCACCAAAATATTCCATTCCAAGGTTTTGCTAACCAATACATGGACATGACGGATAACAAGAGTTACGGTGCCCTCGCCCGTTATCAACTCAAACTCGACGATGACGGTGAATTCAGTGCCCAAGTAAACTGGCACGGCGTGAAACACGAGATGGGCTTTTTCACCCCAGAAAAAACCGGCAAGATGCCAATGAACACTGAAGGTGATGACTACAGCTATCAACTGCACTGGCGTTTGCCAATGGGTGATGACAGCACCTTACTGGTCGGCCAAGAATATTATAGCTACCAGCTCGACGATGTTTGGCCTGCGGTGCCTGGCACTATGATGGCGCCCAATGACTACATCAACATCAACGATGGTGAACGCCGCCGCGCCGCCGTTTATGGCGAATGGCAGCAAGATTTGAGTCCAAGCTGGTGGTTATCGGCGGGTGTTCGCTTTGAGTATGTCACCACTAATACCGGTGAAGTCCAAGCTTATAGTGACATGCCAATGATGGGCATGCCGAATATGGATGCCGCTGCGGCGCAGGCCTTTAACGAGATGGACAGAGAGCGTAATGATGATCTGATTGACGCCACTTTACTGGCGCGCTATCAGTTATCGGCCAATCAACAACTTGAGTTTGGCCTTGCCCGCAAGAATCGAGCCCCCAATCTGTACGAGCGTTACAGCTGGGGTCGCGGCACTATGGCAACCACTATGATAGGTTGGTATGGCGATGGTAATGGTTATGTAGGTAATCCAGATCTTAAGCCAGAAACTGCCCATACCCTGAGCGCGGCCTACAAATATAACGGTGATAGCTGGCAAGTCTCGACCACAGCTTGGTACACAGCGGTGACTGACTATATCGATGCAGAAGTGATTGGCAGTTTCAATCGCACTAGCTCAGCTGATGGCAAACGCAATATTCTTCAATTCACTAACTTAGATGCCAATCTCTATGGTGCACGTTTTAATGCGCTCTATCAGTTTGCCGAAACCAGCACAGGTAAATGGCAAGTGTTAGGCAAAGTAAATGTGACCCGTGGTGAGCGAGATGAAGGCAATGAGCCTTTATATCAAATCAAGCCGCTGCAAACTGAGCTGGCACTGCAACATCAACTCGGTAACTGGGAAAACAGCCTTTCATGGCAATGGGTTGCGACCAAAGATCGCGTGGATGACCGCCGCCTTGAAAATGAAACCGATAGCTACTCCTTGCTTAACTTGAACAGCAGCATGAAATGGCAGGATCTGACTGTCACCTTCGCCGTGAATAACCTATTCGACAGTTACTATGAGCTGCCGCTGGGCGGTGTGAGTGTGGCGGAATTTAAGGCCGATAACACCAATGGCTTTAACCAGATTGCCGGTGCAGGTCGCTCGTTCGAACTCAGCGCAAGCTATGCGTTTTAACGACCGATTTTAAAGGCACTGTTTTTAATAACATAGTTTTTAACCACATGGCTTTTTAACGACACGGTTTTTTAGGGCGAATAACTCTAATCCAAACGTTAAACAAAAAGGGCAAGCAGATTAAGTGATTAATCGCTTGCCCTTTTTTATGCTCAAACCATATTCATGCTACTAGCGCTAAAGCACAGGCACTAAAACGCTGAGACGACTTAAGCGTACTATGCAGCACGGCTGAACGAGTGAAGCTATGGATTAGTTACCCGCAATCTTCATTTCAGATAACAGGATACCGCCGGTACGAATCGATGAGCGCAGATCAAAATCCTTACTCACGGCTTGCACGCCACGGAACATCTCTTTCAAGTTACCCGCGATAGTGATTTCTTCCACTGGATATTGGATCTCACCATTTTCAACGTAGAAACCCGCCGCACCTCGGGAATAATCGCCCGTTACCATGTTCACGCCTTGGCCCATAACTTCGGTCACAATCAAACCTGTGCCCATGTCTTTTACCAATTCGTCGAAGGTTTGGCCTGTGTGGCCGAGCGTCCAGTTATAAATACCACCCGCGTGACCCGTGTTGGTTAAGCCTAACTTGCGCGCCGAGTAGCTGGTCAGCAAATAGGTTTCTAACATGCCGCGGTCGATAATCCGTCTATCTTGGGTCGACACGCCTTCGCTGTCGTAGTTCGCGCTCGCCAGTGCGCCCAGTAAATGCGGCTGTTCTTCAATATTGAACCAATCGGGGAAGATTTGGGTGTTGATCGAATCCAATAAGAAACTGGATTTACGGTATAAACTGCCACCGCTGATCGCACCGATGAAGTGGCCGATTAACCCTGTGGCGATATCTGGCGCCAATAAAATAGGTAAACGCGTGGTAGCAATCTTGCGCGCACCGAGGCGGCTTACTGTCTTCTCGGCTGTTTTTAAACCGACCGTTTCAGGTGCAAGCATCTCGCTGAATTTACGGGCGATAGTGTAATCGTAATCCCGTTGCATATTGCCTTCGCTATCTTCACCGATCACGCTGCAGCTTAAGCTATAACGCGAGCTGCAATACCCGTTTAAGAAACCGTGGCTGTTGCCATACACTTTAACCGCAGTGTGAGCATTGGCACTGGCGCCGTCGGAATTATTAATGCGCGGATCGGCATCGAGTGCCGCAGTTTCGGCGCGGATCGCCAGTTGGGCTAACTCATCGGGGGAAATATCTTCTGGATAATACAGCTGAAGATCGCGGATCTGAGTTGCCATCAAGGCTTTATCGGCAAGACCACTGAATGGATCGGGAGAAGTATAACGGGCGATATCGTCGGCCGCTTTCACCGCTAAGGCGATGGCCTCTGGACTTAAATCCGACGTTGATGAACTGCCCTTGCAACCATCGCGGTAAACCGTAATCCCTAAGGCACCATCTTTATTAAATTCAACGGTTTCGACTTCTTTTAAACGGGTAGAAACCGACAAACCTTGTTGTTTACTGATTGCCACTTCGGCAGCATTCGTTCCTAATTTGTTGGCATATTCCAGCGCCACGGCCACCGCATCTTTCAGCGCGCCCAATTCACTATCGATTCTGTTCAAAGACACAAAGCTACTCTTTCGTTGTCGGCAATTGCCGTAGCATAACAAACACAAAACCCATTCACATTAATTATTCGCGGCCGACTTAGGCTTGAGAGCGTATCCTATACCCAAACAACCTGAAGATGCAGGATTCAGCGGGAGTTTAACGCACTTTAGGCAAGGCGGTTATTTGCAGGCCTAGCGGGCTAAGTTAAAAATAACCAACACAGCATAAAGTGCGTTAAAACCCGCCGGGACGGAGCGCCTAGGGCACTCCACTTCCGTGTTGCATCAATTCAAAAGGTGGCCGACATTCTGTCATTGATGCGCCTTGAATTGAAGCACCCTAGGCGCTCTGAAACTCGTATCTTCAGGTAGCTTGGGTATAAACACATTCACCTAGGCGATTTTTGGTTGGAGATGTTATTATTAGCCAGTAAATTACTTGAGGTTTTATCTATATGAAGATTGTTGGTGATTCAGAACATTTTAAACAGCCCTACGACATAGATGAAGATTATGTCAGCAGCAAAACAACGGACAAGCGCGACAGCGAAGCCGTGCAAAAAGTCGGTATGGAGCTTGTTTCACTGAGCAAGACTCAGCTAGATAAAATCGAGCTGGATGAGTTTTTGTACGACGCTATCCTGCAAACACGCAAAATCAAGGTCAATACTGAGGCGTATCGTCGCCACATGCAGTATATCGGCAAATTGATGCGTAATTTTGATATTGAGCCTATCAAGGCTTCACTCGCTATCGTGTTGAATAAAAACAACAACGAAACTGCGAAGTTGCAGATGTTCGAAAAAATGCGTGAACGCTTACTCACCCAAGGTGATGATGAAATTCAAACTGTCGTCGAGCATTATCCGCAATTAGACAGACAAAAACTGCGTACTTTGGTGCGTCAAGCCACCAAAGAACTGGCCAAAGGTCCAGAATCAAAATCATCTAAAGAGCTGTTTAAATATCTACGCAGCGAAATCCAAGACTAATTAACTTCAGCCCCACAAGGATGTTGCTTATGCGACTTAGCAAAACGTTATCGGTATTTTCTTGGGCATTACTGGGCGCATTAGCGCTCAGTGGTTGTAACGGCGCCGCAGATGGCACCGACACTGACGGTACAACAGACAGCTACAGCTTAACACTGGGCTATAAAACTGTAGTCAACGGCAAGTGTGCCGATACAACCACTAACTTAAGCTTTGCTTCCGATGCTAGTTTTTGTGCCGTCGCCACCTTAAAAAAAGGCTCGAGTAAACTCAGCGGTCAGCTCGTTAGCTTCACTGCCACTTTAGGCACTGTTGCGCCTGCAACTAAACTCACCAATGCCGATGGCGTTGCCGAAGCCATCATTTCTAACCCTACGTTAACCGAAGAAGCCGGTACAGCAACGGTTAGCTATACGCCGTCAGATGCCGACGCATTAACTGCGAGTCGTAACTACGAGTTCGTTGGTTCAGGCAGTGGCAGCACAATTGAAACGCCTAAACTCAGCGCCAGTATTTTAAACAGCGCAGCCTTAGTGACTCGCTTTAAAGTCGATGAGCCAGTGCAACTGCAAGCCATATTGCTCGATAGCGAAAGCAAAGGTATCGAAGGCGCGAAAGTGACGTTCACCGCAGGTTCTGCAGCGCTGAATCCTGCAAGTGCGCTGACCAACACCCAAGGTATTGCGCAGGTGCCCTATACGCCAAGTGCAACTGAATTAGGGGCAAACTCCCTCACAGTAACAGTGGACTATCAAGGTCAATCGTTGCAAACCAGCAGTCTGTATGAAGTGTTGAGTAAAGATGCGGTCAATCAAGAAGGTACGCTGAAACTCGGCTCATTCAATGGCGCTGTTTTTACCGAAGGCAAATTGGCGAGTACCTTAACGGCCGATGCCAATAGCGCATATACAATCAGCGCAGGTGGCAGCTTTGGGGTGACCGCAAGTTTAGTCTTAGAGGCCAATGACGGTACTATTACCCGAGTGCAAGCACCCTCTTCCATCAGCTTTAGCTCAGATTGCACCAGCAGTAATAGTGCGACACTCGATACCCCAGTTACGACCTTATCGGGTAATGCGAGCTCAACCTTCCAAGACACCAGTTGCAGTGGCAACAGTGAACGTAGCGACCAAATCATCGCCACGACAGTGGCCGGCAATCAGACGCTAACGGCGAATTTCCCGTTCACACTGCAACGCCAAACACTTGCCAGCTTAAGTTTTGAGTCGGCAGAGCCGGCACAAATTCGCATTAAAGGTGCGGGCGGCACAGGTTCAAGCGAATCCTCTTTAGTCAGCTTCAAAGTCACCAGCGCTAATGGTCAACCCGCAGCGCAACAGAAAGTCAGCTTTACCTTAGACACTGTGGTTGGCGGTTTAAGTTTTGCCAATGGCACTGCGAATGCGCAAAGCCTGACTAACTCCCAAGGTATCGCCAGTGTGCGCGTATTATCCGGCACAGTACCGACACCCGTGCGCGTAGTCGCTACTGCCGTTGACGCTGATACGAGCGAAGTCATCACTAGCCAGTCAGAGCAACTAACAGTCAATACCGGCTTACCGCAACAGCTTGGGTTTAGTCTAGCAACTACGAATGCCAATCCTGAAGCGGGTAATGTAGATGGTGAGAAAGTCACAGTGACCGCTAGACTGTCCGATAGTTTTGGCAACCCAGCGCCAAATGACACAACAGTTAACTTTACCAGTGAAGGCGGCCAAATAGAGCCAAGCTGCTTAACCCAAAATGGTGCCTGTAGCGTCACTTGGACCTCGAGCGATCCAAGACCTCAGGACCATCGTATAACTGTGCTAGCTTATGCGTTAGGCCATGAAACCTTTTTCGATACCAATGGTAACAACCAGTTTGATTCAGCCGATGGTGGTGCAATTCTAAAAGCCTGCTTAATGAATGGCGCCCCCGTTGCCTGTCGTGGTAACGGCCTAGATGTAGAAACATTCCACAACTCAGGTTTTAGCGATTTGCCGACAGCCTTTCGCGATGATAACGAAAACTTCGCCTATGATAGTGGTGAACGTTATTTCGATAACCTCGCTAGCGACACCTATAAAGGTGCCGATGGCAAGTTTAACGGTCCTCAATGTCAAGGCGCACTCTGCGGAACAGGACAAGCCAATAAAACTTACGTCCGCAAAGCTGTCGTGATGATAATGTCTGGCTCTAAAGCGTATTTCACCCTGTGGCAAGATGGTGTCAAAGTATATGAAGATCACCAAGGTCAAAATATTCTTAACAATCTTGATTCGTTAACGGCCATACCAGCTGGGCAAACATCCAAATTTATCGTAAAACTCTACGATAGTGCCGATCAAATTATGCCCTCTAGTACAACGCTTAATGTAGATGCAGATAAAGGTGAATTACTGTCAACGCCTTATACTGTGCCTAAAACGAATGATGCTAATGCAAGTATGGCGGACTTTTACCTCAAAAATACTGAAACCGCTAGCAGCCAAGTGGTGCTAACAGTGAACACACCTCGTGGTGTCCAAACCCTACTTAAGTTCAATGTTCTGCTGCAATAATAGCTAATTAACACATAAACAAAAGACCCGCGAATGCGGGTCTTTTCAATTGGACGTTTTATTAGAAGACTATGATGCCTCAATCAAACCCTTGTCAGTTGTTAGCAATAGCTGCGACTCTACAATCCTATGCTGCAACTAATTTTGTAACTCTACAGTTCGGCGTAAACGTAAGCTACGCAGGGCTAGATATAAGGCTCCCACTGCAGCCCAAATCAATCCCAACTCTAAAGACTGTGGCTCTAAGTTTGCCCAAAGCACACCAATAGTGCCGGCGCCACACAGGGGCAAGACTAAGTATTGCAGGTGATCCTTAAAGGATTGATTACGTCGCTCCCTCACATAAAACTGCACAATGACGGATAAGTTAACGAAGGTGAATGCCACTAAGGCGCCAAAATTAACTAAGGCTAAGGCCATTTCCAAATCAAATGATACCGCAGACAGCGCCAATGCCCCCACCAACAAAACATTAAATGCAGGGGTGCGCCACTTAGGGTGGATATAAGCAAACCCTTTACGTGGCAGCATGTTGTCCCGCCCCATCACATACAAAATCCGTGCAACCCCAGCATGGGCAGCCATACCGGATGCCAACACCGCCACAGTAGTCGCCACTAATACGATGGACTGGAATAGGTTTCCTCCAACGTAGAGTGCGATTTCGGGCAACACAGCATCAAGCTCCTGGAAGCGGGAAATGTCGGGGAAATAAAGTTGAAGAAAATAAGACACGCCGACAAAAATCACCCCACCAATCAAGGCGGTCAACACAATCGCGCGAGGAATAACACGTTGAGCATCTTTAGTTTCTTCGGTCAGCGAGCTCAAACCGTCAAAGCCGAGGAAGGAAAAACACAGAATAGTGGCACCAGTAAATAACGGCACAATCGACATATTCTCGGCATAAAATGGTCGCACGCTTGCAATCACACCTTCGCCCTCACCAAGGGAAATGCTATAGGCCATTAGACCAATAAACACGAGGATAATGGCGATTTGCACAAACACTATCACCCCATTAAAGTTAGCCACCAGATCAATCCCTTTAAGATTGAGCAGGGTCATTATGGTAACGAGTGCGAAAATGAAGATCCAAGGTTCGACAGTGGGGAACATGGCAGTTAAATAGATTTTTGCCAGCAACATGTTGATCATTGGCATAAACATATAATCAAGTAGCGACGACCAGCCCACCATAAAACCGACATTCGGACTAAAAGTTTTCTGGGCGTAGGTGTAGGCTGATCCTGCGTAGGGATATTTACGCACTAAGTGGCCGTAACTGAACGCGGTAAACAAAATTCCCGCCAGCGCGAATAGATAAGACGTAGCCACATGGCCAGAGGTAATCTCAGAAACAATACCAAAGGTGTCAAAAACAGCCATAGGCGTGAGATAGGCGAGCCCCATCACTACCACTTGCCATAAATTGAGGGTCTGCTTCAAACCCGGTTTGTGTTGACTCATGAGCACGCCCCCATTGCACAGGGGTGAACAACTAACCATGCATCTGCAATTGGTTCTGGCATGTGACTCACCATCAGCACTTTAGGCTTAATGGCTAACTCAACAACTTGATTTACGGCAATGACCGAAAATTCGGTGCACAACAGCCCCATTGATTTGTCCTCATTAAAATAGGTTCAGCCGAACCTCATATCATTTCCGGATGTTTACCGGCCTCAATTGTTTTAAAACACATACTCTCTAAATAAAAATAACCGAGATACTGAGTACCTCGGCCATTTTTTCGGCGCGCATTCTCCCCCAAAACCCGCAAGAAGACAACCCAACAAGGACACTTTGCTGGCTATCTGCGCGATGAAAGTTAAATTAACGGAACAGACAAGGATAAAGATGGCTTAAAGCAGTTTAAACACTGAAACACGCGACAGGAATACAAGAGTAAGACTGATGACATACCGAAGGACAAGCTCAATACAAGATAATTGTTCATTTGTATTAAATTTGTTATTGGAAATGAAGCAGATATAGATATAATCGTTCGGCAAAAAATTAAACAGGGGCCGTTTAATTTGCGAAGCGACTGCTTCATTTGTTTTATCGCATCAAAAGGAAGATGAAATGCGTAAAATTACTTTAATCTCTCTGGCCATTGGCAGCTGTTTTCTCGCCGCCTGCGCCGCAAAACCACCTATTATCGCTCAAGAAAAAACTGTTGAAATCGATGGTATTAACTTAGTTTTTGGTGGCAGTTTTGATACAGAACGAAAAAACATTTCACTCTCAGTGAATGGCGACTCTGTTATGAAAGGCACTTTCCCTCCTTACACTCCTACTCAACATTTGAGCGGCAAATACAAGGATTTCAAGATTTCTAGCCAATGCTATTTCGGCTCAGTGCTCAGCAGCCAAGGTGGCGCATTTGGCGCGATTGCCGGCGTCATTCAAGCGACTAAATCGAGCTCAGGCGATAAGTGCGATATGCTCGTGGATGGTAAAATTGTTGAAAGTCTCTACTTCTAAAGATTAATTCCAGAAGTACCTAAACTGCCCCTGTAAAGTACAAGACCTGTAAACACTCGCGAGATGCTCTGTCCCGCGAGTCCCATCAAAGCTGATTAGCTTCAGCCAACAATCTCGCTCTGCGCTTAATACCCAAGATCGCTAAGCCAAAAAAGACGGCAAATAAGCCCCAGAGTTGTAGCCACTTAGGCATCACACTCGCCCAACTTGCGCCCATTTGATTGAGCTCTAGCATGCCCATAATTGCGGGAACGGCAGGGATAAACTGCGAACCTAAAACCAGAGGTTCAGGAATGAGCGCTATCGGCCAGACAAAACCAGACACGAATAGAATCGGCATTGAAATCAACAACAATACTTGGGTCGGTAAATCGCGGCGGGTAAACAAGGTGCTCATGGCGACCCCAGCAGCGGCGGTAGCCAATAAAAAAGGCAACAACCATAACGCGACAACACCCAGGCTCGCCTGAATGCTGACGTTATACCAGTGATAACAATAGCCGATGTAAAAGCTGGTAAAGAAGAGATAAATCAACATGAAGGCGAGTATTCGCCCACATAAGAGTTGTACGGGCGAGACCTGCTGCCAATAGCCTTTCTGGCGCCATTGCCCTGCCCCTAAAATGCCTGTGCCTATGAGCAAGGTTTGATGCAAGATCAGCAAAAATAGTCCAGGTACTACATAGGGCGTATAACCTAGGCTTGGGTTAAAGGCGGGCACGCTATTGAGGTGAATCGAGTTGACACTCTGCTCAGCCTGTTTAGGATTTGTGCCTTGGGCCAACATGCCAATCAATTGCACTTGCTTACCCGCGTCCATACCCGCGCTCACTAAGCCTTCAACAACCGCGGAGTAAATCAGGAAATAACTGGCATCGCCGCCATAACTTAACGTCACTCCCTTACCCAGCATTAAGTCGCGGCGGAAACCTTCTGGGATCACCAGTAAACCGTGGGCCTTGCGCGTCTCAATAAAACGCTTCGCCTCGGTAATCGAACCGACTTGGCCTATGACTTGGATTTTTGCACTGGCGTCGGCGTGGCGGATCAACTGGCGGCTTAAGGACGAATGATCTAAGTCCACCACGATCAGCTGTTGCTCAGTAGGCACTTGGTTTAAATAGGGTAAAGGATACAAAATCGAATAAAACAGCACGCCACCAAACAAGGTCACTGCGATCGCTTTATCGCTAATAATGGCCTTAAGTTCAGTTAACATCAGTCGCCACATGTTCATCCTATTGCCCCTTCGCAGGTAAGGCTGCGTCCGAGTCATATGCAGTCACGATAGTATTGGCGGTGATCGTGATGGGCAGTAATTTACGCGATAACAAATAGATCAAAGGCAGCAAACAGATAAAGCCCCAATAACTGCTAAGTTGGCTCGCCACATTCGGCCAAGCGGCGCCGTAACTGACGACGCTCACATGGGACTCAATATAGTGACTTGACGGCATTATCTGTCGCCACCACTGCGCCAATTGCGGCATATCATGGGTGGGGAAAGTGATCCCCATAAAGGCAAAAGCGGGCGCAAATAAAGCTGTGCAAAAACTGATAACCCGCGCACTGTCACGCATTACCACAAAGATTAATAACACCACACTCCAGACCGCCAGCAACATCACTAATTGCGCTAACAGCAATAGGGCTAAACTGCCGGCCATCGGCAGCGCGAGATACAAGTACAGCCAAGCTAAAATAAAGCCGCCCTGCAGCATCAATATCGGCGTAAACAACACTAATTTCGCCAGCACCTTAGGCCAAAAATGCTCGGTTAAGGTATTCGATATGCCATTGACCTGAGTCGTGGGCGCTAAATGCAGCTCTCGATTTAAGCTGTTGGCCATGACCAACATAGATAATAATTGCCACAGCGCCACGAGCACTGGCGGCACTAAGAATCCTATATAGTTGTTATTTCGGTTAAACAAAGCCGTTGTTTGGCTTTTGATTGGGCTTAAATTGACTGCCACTTGGGATTTAGGTGTACCGTTGGCGAGCTGTTTTAAGCCCGCGACTTGCAACAAACCGTCACCCAGACTCAGCTGAATTTGGCTTGAGAGTAACTTACCCACCAGCAAAAATTGACTGTTGTAGCGCACATCTATGGTGGGCTTGTGGCCAGTGAGCAAATCTTTTTTCATATCATAGGGAAAGACCACTATAGCGTAGACTTTCGCCTGCTGCATCGCCGACACCGCCGCGGCTAAATCGGTGAAGTTTTGTGGCTCAGTCACAGGATTAGCCTTCAGCTGACGGGTCAGCATACGGCTTAATTGACTGTGGTCTTGATCGACAATCGCCACCGGCAGTTGCCTTGGTAAGCCTGCACTGAACAGCCACCACAGGCAGAAAATCCCGAGCAGCGGAATATAACTGATCAGCGCCAACTGCCAAGGATCGCGCCACAGGGCACTGAGTTCACGGCGAATTAACGCGATGAGCAAGGCCATAAAGCTTCTGCTCGATGGCTGTGATTCAGCTTTAGTCTTGTCGACTGTGTTAGCGTTGGGCGTGCGTTCAGTCACGGCTTTTACTCACTGCGCAGCAGCACAGACATGCCGACACGCAGATCGGCAATCGGCTGGCTTGGACGCAATTCCACTTCGAAGGTGCGCATATCAAAATCGTGGCCGCTCTCGGTCGAGCGCCATGTCGCAAAATCCCCCATCACGCTGATATGGGACACAGTAAAGTCCACATCTTGCCCGAGCGCCGGAATATTCAGCTGAACTTTTTGGCCTTGCTTGAAGCGCTTAAGTTGATCTTCACGCACTTGGAACACGGCCCATGAATCCTGCATGTCAATCAGGCTCACAATCGGAAAACCGCTCGGCGCTAATTCACCTGCCTGCAATAGCACGTCGCTGATTTCACCCGATTTAGGCGCACGCATTTGGCTATCTTGCATAATGGCGTTGACTTCTTTTACCGCACCTTCGGCCATACGGGCGTTCCCGGCGGCAGCAGCTTTGGTTTCGACCCGCGCGCCTTCCTGCGCCATTTGGTACATGGCTAATGCCGCTTGTTCTGTGTATTTCGCCGCTTGCCATTGGGTAAAGGCTTCATCGCGTTTTTGTCTTGCGGCCACGCCTTCGTTGAAGAGGTTTTCGACGCGGGTATAAGTGGTTTTAGCCAGCGTTGCAGCTGCCTGTGCCTTGAGCCATTGCTCTTTGGCCGCCATCACTTCTTGGCTACGAGCGCCGTTGTTGGCTTCAAGCTGCATCGCTTTAGCGGCATCGCGGCCACCTTCGGCTTGCATCAACTTAGCATCCAACTCAGGGCTGTTGATGGCGAACAGCAAATCCCCTTCGGCCACACTGTCACCACGGCGCACCAGCACTTGCTCAACACGGCCTGGCACCTTAGATGAGACATTGTATTCGCGGGCTTCAATCTGGCCCTGCAACAGACTCGGCTGCGGACTGTAAGCGAGCTTGAGGCCATAGGCCAAGATAAGGCCTAATGCGACCAACGCCACAAGGGCAAGTATTCTGTTAGCGCGCATTGTTTGTCTCCTGCACTTGGGTAAGGGCTATGGTACGACCGATAAATTCATCTAATTGACCACTGATGGCCATTAATCTGGCATAGGCTTGCACATAACGATAACGGGCGGCCAGTTGTTGAGTTTTGACTGCGCTGAGTTTCAGCTCGGCATCGACTCTGTCGATAGAAGTTGAAAGCCCTTGATTAAAGGCGATTTCCCGCAGGCGCAGGTTTTCGGTGGCGAGTTCAAGTGAGGTATCGAGCGCCTTCACTTCTTCTTCGGCCTGTAATAATTGGCGATAGCTTTGGTCCAGTAACAGACTCAAGTCTTGCCGCGTTTGCGCTTTGGTGTAACGGGCTTGCAAGAGTGCACTCTTGGCGGCCTCGACCTTACCACTGCGACCGTCGCGGCTGAGAATGGGCACTTTAACGCCGACGCCGACCATCCAATCGGGCTCTACCTGAGAAAACAGGCTGTCGTCTTCGTAAAGTGTGTAATTACCAAAGAGGAATACTGTGGGGTAATACTTGCCCTGTTCTAATGAAACCAAGCCATTGGCCTGAGCTTCCTTCGCTTCGAGCAATTTAAGCGCAGGATGTTGGCTCAGCGTCACTTGAGTGAGCTGACCTAAAGACGGCGCATGCGGCAAGACAAATAGAGGTGACTCAGTGCCAACATCGCTTTGCTGCAACATGCGCGACAGGGCAATAACTGCCATTTCGTGTTGACGGCGAGCGCTGCCTAAATTGACTTTGGCATTGTCTAAGGCGACCTGCGCATTGAGGCGCTCAACCTTAGCGATTTGCCCTTCTCGCTCTAACGCTAGCGCATGATCAACATGCTTAGTTAAAGAGCCGACAAGATCGGTTTGGGTATTCACCAATGCCAGCGTGACATCGACAGCGTAATATCTGTCCACCAGCAGGGTAAATAAATCACGGGTGGCAAGCTGTAACTCTTGTTGCTTCTCAGCCACCATAGCCGCGTGTATACCTTGGGCTGCAGTGATCTGCCCGCCCGTATAAATCGGCCACATGGCTTGTAAGCTCGCGCGGAAGATATCTTGCTCAGTAAAAGGCGTAACAAACATTGACCCCGGAATACTCGCCAGAGCTCCGCCAAGGGCTGGAGGTAAAGTCGCGGGATCAAGGGAGGCTAAGGGATTGAGATCCCGAAGATCCAGTTCAATCGGTTTTTCGAGGTGGGTATAACTGCCATTAATGCTCAAGGAGGGCAGATTTAAGCTCTCGCCCGCCTCTTCTTCACCTTTAGCGCGATTAACTTCCTGAGATTGCGCTTGCAACTTGTCGCTCACCTTCAGCACTTGTTGCCAAGCGTCGGTGAAGCTCGTGGGCTGGGCATGGCCAGCCAAAGGCAATAAACAAGGCAAGGGCAGTAAACACAGCCAAGCCACACGTGATAGTTTCATTAACACCTCTAGAGTAGTTACTCTAATTTCCTTTGCGAATGATAACATCCATCATGGTAAGCGGCTAGAAGGACGATCACAGAGGATCGAACCTAGTACTCTTCGACCGAGCGACTAAGGCGATTTATCTCAGTTTTGCTCCTTGGCGCTCAACATGCTCATGCACTGTAACATAGCCATGAGCATACCTTTCCGCATGAGCCCGAAGCCGAATCGAGCCTTACCTATTACCACGCTTATCGCCATCGCGCATCTACAAGCTCAACGAATACTAAGCCGTACCACCCACAGTTAAACGATCTAACTTCAAGGTGGGTTGGCCTACGCCTACGGGGACACTTTGACCATCTTTACCGCAAACGCCAACACCTTGATCTAAAGCCATATCGTTACCGACCATAGAGATCTGACTCATGGCCTCAGGGCCGTTACCGATTAAGGTGGCGCCCTTAATGGCTTGTGTGACTTCACCATTTTCAATCAAATAGGCTTCGGATGCGGAGAACACAAACTTACCCGAAGTGATATCCACTTGGCCACCGCCAAAGTTCGGGGCGTAAATGCCCTTCTTCACTGACTTGATGATCTCACTTGGATCCGACTCACCCGCCGTCATATAGGTGTTAGTCATACGTGGCATAGGTAAATGCGCGTAAGATTCGCGACGACCGTTACCCGTTGGCGCAACGCCCATCAAACGAGCATTGAGTTTGTCTTGGATGTAACCCTTTAAAATACCGTCTTCAATCAGTACGGTTCTTTGGGTCGGCACACCTTCATCGTCGATGCTGAGTGAACCGCGACGATTAGGCAAGGTGCCATCATCGACCACAGTCACTAACTTAGAGGCGACTAACTGACCCATCTTACCGCTGAAAGCACTGCTGCCCTTACGGTTAAAGTCGCCCTCTAAACCATGTCCAACCGCTTCGTGGAGCAATACACCCGGCCAGCCATTGCCTAACACCACTGGCATTTCGCCCGCTGGTGCATCGATAGCATTAAGATTGACCTGCGCTTGACGCACAGCTTCGCGGGCAAAGGCGAAGCACATAGGTAAACCAGTGTCATCGCTTGCCATCAACACGCCGTAGTCATGACGACCACCGCCACCGGCACCGCCACGTTCACGTTTACCGTTTTCTTCTAAGATCACGCTACAGTTAAAGCGCACTAAAGGGCGAATATCGGCCGCTAAAGTGCCATCGCTGGCAGCGATCAGGATTTCTTCGTGCACGCCCGCAAGGCTAACAACGACTTGAATAATGCGGCTATCTAAACTGCGAATAAAGGCATCGGCTTCTTTCAGCAGATTGATTTTTTTGACTTCTTCCATCGCCGCAATCGGATCTAAACTGTCGTATAACGCCAAGGCTTTTTGACGTTTAAAGGCTTGAACCTGAGTTTGCTCACCGGCACTGGCAATGCCGCGTGCGGCCTGAGAGGCAGCGCTTAGAGCTGCTGGCGTAATATCATCGGCATAGGCGAAACCGGTTTTTTCACCGCTGATCGCCCGCACGCCCACACCGCGTTCGATATGGAAACTACCGTCTTTAATGATGCCGTCCTCCAGCACCCAAGACTCGTGGCGACTACCTTGAAAATAGAGATCGGAATAATCGATTTTGTGCTGATGTATGGTGTTTAGATAGGTTTGCAACCCCTCTAACGCTAACCCATTCTTCAATAAACTTTGATCTACTTGTGCTAAAAATGGCATCTATGCTCTCTCTGACCCCAAGGGATCTTGATATTCTGAGTGTAAATTCGCTGTACTAATTCTGTACGTAAATCGCTGTCTAATTCGGTATTGCCGCTCGCCAGTGCGAGCGGTTATTTCAAGCTTGGCTCAAGGAAACGATTATGCTGCATCACGGGCATTTTACGGCGAATACTGTGCAGTTCGGTTAAATCGACCTCAGCCTGCACCCAACCCGTACCCGTTTTACGTTCAGCCAAAATATTGCCCCAAGGACCGACTATCATGCTCTGCCCCCAGGTTTCACGACTGCCTTCGTTATGCTGTCCCCACTGAGCGGCAGCGAGAATAACGCATTGGGTTTCAATCGCTCTGGCCTGTAGCAATACTTGCCAATGGGCTTCACCGGTAACTTTAGTGAAGGCCGACGGCAAGGTAATGATCTCGGCACCCGCAAGACGCATCGCCCTAAATAAGTCGGGAAAGCGTAAATCATAACAGATGGCTAGGCCAATTTTGCCAAAAGGTGTATCGATAACGCTAATGTGATCACCGGGGCAGAAGGTTTCGCTCTCACGATATTGTTTTGTACCATCGGCAACATCCACATCAAAAAGATGCAGCTTATCGTAGTGCCCTAAAGTATCACCTTTATCATCAAACAGATAACTGCGGCTATACACGCGGCCATCCTCAGCCAGCGCCGGAATAGTGCCTGCCACCATAAAGACCTGAAATTTGGCTGCCAGTGCACTTAAGGCCGACTTGAGCGGGCTCTGATGAGCATCACCCGCATAGGCGAGTTGCTGACTTTCGTGGCCACCAAACAGTAAACTGCATTCGGGCAACACGACTAAATGGGGCGCATCGGCATCCCGTTTGAGTTCGTTAAGCTGCGATTCGATAAACAGCAGATTGGCGCTGACGTCGCGACTGCTCTGACATTGCAACAGGCTGATGTGCATTCTGATCTCCCTGAATTTGCTTAATCGGTTCTACTGCTGGCTGATTCTCTGGTGTGGCAGGCGTGTTCGGCGCTTCAGGCGAAGGCGTCGCTTGAGGTTGCACTAACTTTAAATCGGGCGCTTTAATTTGATCTGTGGCTGGCTTGGGCTCTTCTGACTTTGATTCTTCAGTTCTGGCCTCTTCAGGCTTAAGGTCTTGTAGCTTGAGCGCTTCTGATTGTGCTTCTTGAAGCTGTGGCTCAGATTTCGTCTCTACCGGCTGAGTGATATCGGTATTATGACTCGCGGCTTCGGTCGGCGCCGCTGGGCGCTCAACTCCAACAACAGGTAAAATGGCCTCAGGAATTTCAATTTCTTTACTCTTACGCTCCAGCTCTTCAACCACAGGTTCAGCCATAGTGCCGGTCACCCGAAAACGAATTTCTGAAATTACTTCAATCACAGGCTCAAGCACTTTTGTCAGCGCAAATGCGCCCAGACCGAGTGTCCACGCACTGGTACTGAGCAATACCACAGTCGGCACACTCGAGGCCAATTGCGGCACAAAGCGGATATCGTAATTCAAACTTTCAGTGGTGAGATCCGTATAGCCACGGACCTTCATATTGCCCGCAATCGCATCCATTTCGGTATCAGTGGTTTTCACCACGCCGTTATCAATTTGCAGATTGCCATTGAAGGAGTTGAAATACATGCCCTGACCGAAGACATCGGTGAAATCCAGCGACAGTTTGCGTACTAGAGAATCTAAGCTGAACAGGGAGAAAATGCGCGCGCCCTTATCACTCACCTGAGATAAATGCCCTTTGCCTAAGTCGAACTTCACCTTGCCATTTAAGGTTTCGAGGGAGAAAGCATAAGGCGCACCTTGCCAAGACAAATCCGCGTTAACCTTTAATGGCGCTTCATTGACGCCGGGATCTATGCCCAATTGGGCCGAGAGGTAATTAAACTGAGTGGCGTTCAATTCGACACTCAAATCAGTTTCATTCTGCCCTGCCTGTTGCTGCCAAATACCGCTGCCCTGCAAGGTCACATTAGGCGTAGTTAGCGACAGGGTTTGGATTTTATAGCCTGCCGCTTGTGGGCCCGCCTGCAAGACTAGCTTGCCAAAAGGCTTATCGAAGAAACGAAAATCTTCCACATTCACGGCCACGGGCGGCAGGTTAGTGAGCACTTGATCGCTGGCAAAATCAGCATCGGTATCCGACTTAACCTCGGGTGAAAAATAGAATTTGCTCGCCACAACTTTGAGGCCTTGGGTTCGCCAGTTGGGATAGAAATCGACCCAGCCGTCAAATTCGTTGGCAACGGTATTAAAACGCCAGCCCGTTTCATTGGGTTTCGCATTGAGCCTAAGCTCGGTCAGCTGTTGCCCTAAAAGGTCGAGGCGGCCAATATGGGAATCGATACTCGCCACGGCAGGGAATAAACTGTCATGGGCAATATCGTCGACAAGGATGCCAGTTTTAGGTAATTTGTCTTGGCCAACAAAGGCATTAATCACAGGTAACCAGTCGGCTAGTTTCGCCTTGCCAAGGTCAATTTGAATATGACCTTTTTCAGTATTTCGGGCTTCATCCTCATCGAATAAACGCCCCAATAACAAATCAAAATAACTAAAATTAGCGCCTTTTTCGGCATCGAAACCACCGATAAACTCGGCATGACTCGCTAGCTTTACATCTAAGGTCGCATCATTTTGATCGCCAATAAACTCAGCGACTAAAGGCCGCGGCTCATCTTCGGGTTTGGCAAAATATCCCGGGAATGACAGTTGAGTGCCAATCATATCCGAAGTTACTTTGGCTTGAATTTGATAACCTTTTTCAGTAAACAGCATAGTCATAGCGCCGTCCCAACTGATTTTACCCTGATAAAAATCACTCAAAGGATTATGCAATTCTTCGGGGAGACGATTCAGATCCCAACGACTTTTGAGTAAAAGATTAAGGCCAAAATCTTTGCCTTTAGGCTGAGTATCAAAGGTTAAGTTGAGCGGCTGTTCGAACAAACGCGCTTTAATACCTTTACCTGTCACCACCTCATTCGCAAAGTCGACGATACCCGTTACGCCATTAAGCTGCAGTCCGGGCTGAGCAATATACACGGGTGTGTTATCAAAACTAATTTGACCACGAATATCTTCTGCGCCTCCGTCATACAGCGGAATACTGATATCCAAATTACCAGTCACAGCGCCTTGTACTTGCACGACATCTAAGGTTTTACCCACTGAACCCGCCAAAGGCGAGGCTTGCAACACCTTAGTCGCCGCGCTGCCTTGGGTGGCAAGTTCAGCTTCAATCCTTAGCAGCGTGTGTTCGCCAATCGCGGGAATAAATACATGGGCACCCGTGGCATCCACGTTCATCAGCTTGCCTTGGTTGAGCCAAAGATCCATACGAGCATTTTCAAACAAAGCATTAAGGGATAAGTCTGTGACAGCAGGCCAATCGGGTTGAAACTGGAATTGGGCATCCGTTAAAGTAAATGCCGCTTGAAACACGCCGCTATTGTCATCGAAGGGGAACCCGTTTAACGGACCACGCCAAACGACCTGTGCATCTTGGGTCTGACCCGCTTTAAGTCCTGTATCCAAATATTCAGCCAGCGATTCGCCCATCGCCTTATTGGGGAAATACTTGTCGGCATTGGCGACATTATTGATATGAACATTAGCAGCCAGCGCCATATGCGCCGCAGCACTGAAATCCAATTTAAGCGCTGCATCTAAGCCTATATCATCGTTCTCAAGCTGCAACTGAGGCACATTTAAACTCAACTCTGCAGTATTGAACTGACCATCAATTGCCGCACCGTTAAAGACGAGTGGCGCCGAAAATTCATCCCCAAAATCCACGGTATAAACTTGTGCAGGCAAAGAGAAATACAGCGTCTTGTCTTGCCAATGTAAGTTCAGATCCAAAGGATGAGTATTGGGGATACCGTCGACCTTCTGCCAATGTAACTGTTTCACCTCAGAAGTAGCGAGCAAAGGCTGATCGGCCTTTTGATACAGTCGAATGGGCCCAATACTGGCTTCAGGCGATAAAGCATGCCATTGATGTAATATGGCTTTATCGACTCCGGGGAATAGCGGTAACAGGGGTAACAGATTTTGAGTGTTAACTTGATTCACATAGGCAAAGAATTCGTCATGTTGACGCTTAGCCGCCAGCGTTAACTGCGGCCAATGCTCACCGTTAGTGACAAAGTCGAGCCCTGAGCTCTGTACTTCCCAGCCAGAGTCCTTTGGCTGCCAAACGATATCACCCGCTTGGATTTCAAATCGTTGTGGCACTTCCTTTAAGGTCCATTGCAACCAGCTCGGCTCAAAATGCACCATGGCAGAACTGATGCTGCGATCGGCAAACGTAAGCCAAGCCTTAAGATTAACGACCCCTTCTAAGGGTAATTTTTTGCTCGCATCATAGGGATTAGGCTGACGCGATGCCCACTCACCTAAGTCTAATGAGTTAGCCGCCAGATAAATCTGCCCCGTTAAGCTGTCGGGATTCGCGCCATCGCCATTGAGATCTAACTGCAATCCCAGAGATTCATGCTCAGAGGCATTATCATC
Organism: Shewanella sp. DAU305; assembly: GCF_026802235.1. NCBI lineage: Bacteria > Pseudomonadati > Pseudomonadota > Gammaproteobacteria > Alteromonadales > Shewanellaceae > Shewanella > Shewanella sp. DAU305. Next base: position 1,085,888 of record NZ_CP113808.1, on the reverse strand, counting down.
AAGATACAGTTCCCCTGCACCGCGGTGACGCTCGCCGTTATTGCGCCAATTTAGCTGGCGAATATGGATCGGGCGAAACTCTTGGCGCAAGCTGAGCAGCTGCACTGTGGCATGAGTTAACGAAAATCTGTCGAGTTGCTTGAGCAATAATGCATAGAGCCAATCAACTTGCGGCGCTTTATTGGTTGCGGCGGGATTATTTTCGGTCAGCTTGTCCATATTTAACGCGATATGGACACCATCAAAATTGACATCTTCGATACGCGGCGTGAAGGTCAGCAGCGATTGCCAAAAATCTAACTTCACTTGTACATTCTTGATAATCAGGGTAACAGGCAGCTGCTCCTGCGGCGGGATAACTAGATTATCTATGTTAATTGCCGGACCAAACGCTTGCCAGTGGGCGGATAATTCCCCCACTTGCACATCAACCTTATATTCGCTTTTTACGTAATCAACCAGTTGCTGGCGCACCCCATCAACCTGTGGCAATAAGCCACGGATCAAACTCACTGCAAGCGCAAATAGCACTAAGATTAGCGCGATAAATTGCCAACAAAAACGACTTAGTTTTTTTGCAGTAAAAGGTGCCGCCACTACATCATCACCACATCGTATTTGTGCTGTGAGTACATAGGCTCATTTTGCAAACGGATACGCTTACCTATGTAAACCTCAAGTTCAGCAATCAGATGATTTTCATCGGTATGCAGGCTTTGATACACGGCTGGCGAACAGTACAACAGGAATTCATCGGCATCATAGGCGCGGTTTAATCGAATGATTTCGCGAAACACTTCATAGGAAACGGTCTCAACCGTCTTCATGCTGCCCGTGCCATGGCAGGCGGGGCATTCGCCGCAAACCACATGCTCTAGACTTTCGCGGGTTCGCTTACGGGTCATTTCAACTAAACCTAAGCCAGAGAATCCACTTACATTGGTTTTCACTCTGTCTTTAGACAAAGCGCTGGTTAAGCTGCTAAGAACACGAGCCTTATGATCCGCCGTCATCATGTCGATAAAATCGATAATTATGATACCGCCGAGATTACGCAGACGTAACTGCCTCGCTATGGCTTGGGTCGCTTCGAGATTGGTATTAAAAATGGTTTCTTCAAGATTTCTGTGCCCAACAAAGGCGCCGGTATTGATATCCACAGTCGTCATGGCTTCGGTCTGATCGATAATCAAATAGCCGCCAGACTTGAGCTCAACCTTACGACCAAGCGCGCGTTGAATTTCGTTCTCCACATCGTAGAGATCGAAAATTGGCGCAGGCCCTGAATAATGCTCAATCTTCTCAGCAATTTCAGGCATAAACTCTTGTGCAAAGGACTGCAACTCGGCAAAGGTACGGCGAGAATCGACCTGAATACGATCAAGCTCAGTGCCGACAAAGTCACGCACAATCCGCACAGGTAAGGCTAAATCTTGATATAACAAAGACACGCCGCTGCGCTTACGTCGCTCACTGACCTTTGACCAGACACGCCTTAAAAACGCCGCATCTTGGGATAATTCGTCTTCACCCACGCCTTCGGCGGCGGTGCGGATAATAAAACCACCGTCATCATCGACATAGGGCAGAGTGATTTGCTTAAGGCGACTGCGTTCTTCTTCAAGCTCGATACGCTGGGAAACGCCAACGTGGCTAGAGCCAGGCATAAAGACTAAATAGCGGGAAGGCAGCGTGATATCGGTTGTCAGACGTGCGCCCTTAGTGCCCAGCGGATCTTTAACCACTTGCACCATAATATCTTGTCCTTGACGGACTAATTCGGCGATATCACGGACAACAAAATGACCTTTCTCAACATCGGCAACGCATTCAGTGTGCGGCACTATGTCGGAAGCATGTAGAAAAGCGGCTTTATCTAAGCCAATATCGACAAAGGCGGCTTGCATACCGGGCAACACACGGCTGATTTTACCTTTGTAAATATTGCCAACTAAACCCCGTTTCATGCGGCGTTCAATGTGTACTTCTTGCAGCACGCCATGCTCAACTAAAGCAACGCGCGCCTCAGAGGGGGTTACGTTGATCAGTAATTCTGAACCCATCTTGCGCTGTATTTTATTTGGATTTAAGCGACTGGTATTCACGACTCACCCCATTCGGGAAACTAGATTAATTAATCGAAGTTACAAACTAGAATTTACAAACTAGAAGTTACCAACTATCTAAGCATGAAAACCGAATAAAGGAGCAAGGCTAAGGGTAACTTCATGGGGATTCTCGATTAAGAGCCTAAAACTCCCGCAAGGTTCATTCTAACCTTATGCCTAAGCCGCAATACAAGTAACAAGCCGTTAAATCAGCCCAACCTCGGCTAACAACTCACGTGTTTCAACCAAAGGTAAACCCACTACGCCAGAATAACTGCCTTCAATCGCAGCCACAAAGCAACCGCCAAGCCCTTGGATACCGTAACTGCCGGCTTTATCCATTGGCTCTTGTGAAGCGACATAAGCGTCAATATCGGCGGCCGATAAAGCGCAAAAACGCACTTGTGTTTCGACTAAGCGCACTGAGGTTTTGAAGCTTAAATCTGCATCCGCTTGGTAAGTCAGCGCCACAGCGGTCATTACTGTATGTGTTCTGCCAGATAATTCACTGAGCGTTCGCTTAGCATCGGCCACATCCAGTGGTTTGCCTAATATTTGGTTTTCAAGCACAACGATAGTATCAGAACCTAATACAGCAGGCTGTGACATATCTGCGCATAATGCCAGTCCAGCATGGGCTTTTTCGGCGGCTAAACGGCGTACATAATCCCTTGGCGCTTCACCTTGCTGCACGGTTTCATCGATATCCGGCGCCACTTGCGTGAAACAAAACTCAGGACGACCGAGTCCGATGTGTGCCAATAATTCTTTGCGACGTGGCGAAGTTGAAGCTAAAACTAAATCCACAGTTAGCGAACCTTATAATGACGTCGAACCCGACGTAGAATCCAAAATATCCAAGGCCAGATCACTAATCCTGAAATCGCAGGTAAGAATAGATCCGTATCGAACACCGCCTCTTGCATGACAAACTCGACCCAGTAAATCACTAAGTGATACATACAAATGAGCAGCATGATCACCAACGACTGTTGCCACTTAGGGAAATTTCGCAATCGCTGGCAATGCAAGATGGCGACATAAATCACCAAAGACATCGCTAAAGAGCGCACACCTAAGGTGGCACCCAATAAAATATCTAGCACTAGGCCTAAGACCCAAGCAGTTAAAATGTTGTATCTATGGGGTAATGCGATAGACCAGTAGAGCACAATCATTAACAACCAGTCGGGACGCCAAGCATCGACCACACTCGGCAAAGGCATGATCTGGCTGATCACGCCGATAAATAATGTCACCCAAACAATGAAGCGCCCATTGGCGGCTTGAAAACTCATTGGTGCACCTCAGTCGCTGGAGGAGTGGTTTCCGTTGCCGGTTTGGCCACAGTGGCTGCGGGTGCAGTCACAGGCTTAGTCGCGTCTGCAGATGTGCTTTCCGCTGGACTCGCACTGCCTATTTTTGATGAATTTTCGATAAGCGAATGATCCGCAGCGGGGACTGTAGGCTGATTAGGCAAGGTCACACCCGAATCGGGAGACGGCCAAATCAACAACACATAGCGAATACGATCTAAAGCCGCTAACGGTTGGGCCGTGACTCGAGCGTAACTTTGGCCATCTTCAGTTAAGACTTCCAAAACCCGTGCGACGGGATAACCTTCGGGAAAACGATTGCCTAAGCCTGAAGTCACCAGTAAATCGCCGACACGAATGTCAGTACTCTTGGCCACATGGCGCAGTTCTATCTCATCAAGCTCACCCGTACCATTGGCGACAAGGCGCACATCATTACGGGTAATACGCACAGGCAAACCGTGTGATACGTCGGAGAGCAATAATACCCGGCTGGTCATTTCACTGACCTGCACCACTTGGCCGACAACACCTTGTGCATCCACCACTGGCTGACCGACAAATACACCGCTACGGGAACCGTGATTCAGCACCACGTAATGATGGAAAGGATCGCTGGCGACCTCTAGCACTTCGGCCACCATCTTGCGCGAATCCAGATAGGCAGGTGAGCCTAACAGTGCACGCAAACGCTCATTTTCTTGGCGTAAGTGTTCGAAACGCTGTAAGCGTTCACTCATCAGCAGTTGTTGCCGCAGCAGCTCTTTATTTTGCAACGCCAGCATATTGCGGGTGGCAAAACTTTCAGATGACCAGTCAAGCGCCGCACCGGGCACGCTGGCTAAATACTGTAATGGACTAAAGACAGAGGATAGGTTTTGCCGCACAGGATCGAGGCGATGATTAGCAACAAGCAAGGCCACCGACAAAATAATTGCCAGTGTCAGACGGAATTGGTTTGAAATACCACGAACAAAAATTGGCTTCATATGAAAGCTAAGGCGGTGATTAACCGCCCTATACCGAAGTTAAATTAGGTTTCTTCGGAGAACAGATCGCCGCCGTGCATATCAATCATTTCGAGGGCTTTACCACCGCCGCGCGCTACGCAGGTCAATGGATCGTCCGCCACCATTACTGGAATGCCGGTTTCTTGCATTAATAAACGGTCTAAATCACGCAATAACGCACCACCGCCCGTTAACACCATACCGCGCTCAGAAATATCTGAAGCTAATTCTGGTGGAGATTGTTCTAACGCCACCATCACAGCACTTACGATGCCAGATAATGGCTCTTGTAAGGCTTCTAAAATTTCGTTGCTGTTCAGTGTAAAGCTACGAGGTACACCTTCAGCCAAGTTACGGCCGCGGACTTCGATCTCTAGCACTTCATCGCCAGGATAAGCAGTACCGATAGTGTGCTTGATACGCTCAGCCGTGGCTTCACCAATTAAGCTACCGTAGTTACGGCGAACATAGTTGATGATCGCATCATCAAACTTGTCACCACCGATACGGACGGAAGACGAATACACTACGCCATTCAGCGAAATAATCGCGACTTCAGTGGTACCACCACCGATGTCCACTACCATAGAACCCGTCGCTTCAGATACAGGTAAACCCGCACCAATCGCAGCAGCCATAGGTTCTTCAATCAAATACACTTCGCGAGCACCAGCGCCCATGGCTGATTCACGGATCGCACGGCGTTCAACTTGAGTGGCGCCAACTGGCACACACACTAGAACCCGTGGACTTGGACGAAAAAAGCTATTGTTGTGCACTTGTTTGATAAAGTGCTGCAGCATTTTCTCTGTCACATAAAAGTCAGCAATTACACCGTCCTTCATTGGGCGGATAGCTTGGATATTGCCAGGCGTTCTGCCGAGCATTTGTTTAGCTTCTGTGCCGACCGCGGCAACAGATTTCTGACCGGAGCCACCACGCTCACCACGTATAGCAACAACAGAAGGCTCATTGAGCACTATGCCTTCGCCACGAACATAAATTAATGTGTTAGCTGTACCCAAATCGATCGATAGATCATTAGAAAAAATGCCGCGTAGCTTCTTAAACATGTAACTAGCCTGTATTCTGTGGAGTCAGAAGAAAAGAAAAATCAGCTAACTTTATCAATGCCACCCTGATTCCACAAGACCGAGGAGGTTAACAATCGCTAATGAAGTGATTTTTTTTCAAATCGTCCTCTAAAAAACAGTATTTAAGCGGAAAATACTGTTTATTGACGAAAATATCGACAACTAAAAACGAAGAAACATACAAACTAACAACAAATGTCAAACTCAGAAATTGCATTTAAAATCTGTCGCTAGGGTTTCAATCGACCTTCAATAAATGAAACTGATGCGCATTTCATACGAAAGGCTCAGCTCAATTCAATAGCTGAGATAACTCAGATTAGTTTACCTCACGCCAATAGATAATTTTGTCATGCCCTCGGTAGCGACCAAAATACGCACTTGCCCGCGGATCAGTAAGATCTGTTGGTGATACACCATTCCAATTCCAGTACCATTCTAGCCATGGCGGCACATCCAAGGGCGCAGTCACTTGACCGCGGTATGGCGCGCCACTTGAGGTGACCGCTTGCCAGAGCAACTCAAATTGGCCAGCTTGGAATGTTGCAGTCCCGCCAGAACGCACAACACTTTGTCCCGCCACTAAGTCGGGCTCAAAATTGTAGCCAAGGCCGGAATTATCAACCTGCGAAGCCAAACCATATACTGCGGTGGTGCAGCTATCATTGGTATTCAATACCCAACTGCTACCATTCCAATATTCGGCCCGAGTCGGCATACCCAGTATTTCAGTTTCAGGACCATAGGTGTTATCCATCACCACACGGCCATGACGATATTTCTGTTGGTTAGCGGATAATACAACTGCATCACAATTGCTACCGACACTGCAGTCGCCAAGGGTGGCAGCATTCATATTGGGTGTTGCTACTGAACTCACATTACCGTCATTATCAAATACTTTAATCCCCAACAGCATTTGTTCATAGGGACCATCAACTTCACCACCTACTAAAGCAGGGAGGCGCGAGAAATGAGGTTGATAATCTATGTTAGCCTCACCTATCGCCCAAGAACTCGATTGCAAAGGTACAACCACGTCATTTAATCGTGCCTGCATATCATTACCATCATCATTATTTTCCCCCACCAGCAATCCCGATGCCTTAGCAAAACTGCCACGATAGTTTTCTGTCACAACGCCAGCGATATTTAGCGCTTTAAGATTAAATGCCACAGCAAAATTTTGATCCATATAACTAAAGCTATTGCTACATGCAGGCATTACGCTCGATGCGTTCACCCCAAAGCGGTCAGGAACAAATCGGCCTATGTTGGTACTCTTTGCCAGTGGTATTGAGTAAAAACTTGATCCCAAGTAACTCGCGGGCGGCGCAGCACTAAAGGTAAATACCCCCACCTCACTGATACTTTGAACGACTGTATTGAGATTATTTGTCGCGGCCACTTGATCGTAACTGGTAATACCTACTTCGCCCTGAGCACCGGGACTTGGCGCCACCAGTTGCCTCGACAACGCAATACCGGATTGAACGTAATTGGGCGTGCTTGGGTTATCGCAATAATTACTGTCGTTATCAATAACCCAGGCTTTTGCAGCAATCTGCAAATTAAAACTCTCACTGGCTTTTTTATATACAGCGCAACTAACGTCTCCCGCTGGGCACAAAGCACCGCTGTCTTTGGGCGTGATACACAGGCCAACAGGAAAACTGACGAAATGATCGCTGCCTATCATCACCAGCCCTTCATCGGGAGTGCCAGCAACACCGGTATATTTGGCGTTTAGCTCAACTTTACCAGCATCGCTATAATTAACCGCTATCGTTGCTTTACCGCTGGCATCAAAGGTTAAATTCTGGGAAGAAGGTGACGCACTCGAACCACTGATAGAAGTTGAGTTAACGCTAACGGCTGTAGGGGTAAACATAGATGTAGCGACAGGCGAAATATATTGACTCCATAAGTCGACCCTTTTAGTTTGACCAGCGAACGTCGGCACACACTCTAAGTTGTCATTTGACTTTCTGACCGCAGATATAGTCGCATTTTGCGCTTTATTGGCCAGTTTATCCGGCATATCAATTAAAAAGCCGCTATCGGCAAATGACAGAGTACAAGCCGCGGTTGATAACGCGCCAGCGCCACTGCGGCACAAGGTATTACTACCGGGGACGGTGGCAGGATTTGAACTCGATACTCCGATTGTTACTGGGGTGGTAACATTATGGCGTAAATCAACAGAGGCGATTCCGTTGATGAAACTGACATTACTGACACTGCTACCACTTTGGTACCAACCGCCATTAGTAGCAGGACTCAATGACAATTGCGCACTAACTGGGTCAGTAAACGTGGTACAAGGAGTGTTTCCATCAGCACACGCTTTGATCTGCATCGGCTCTGCTTTACATGTGAGCGGCGATGACGAATAAGCAAATTCAAAATGATGTACTTGTAAGCCAATAGGTTTGGATTTTATTGCACAAACTTTAAAATTATCGATTTCGTGGTTGTTATTGGCGCCGCCGGTAGAACCAGTAAAAGACAGATAAAAATCAGCAGGAACAGAATCTTGACCTGATATAGCTCTAGCATTAAATCGAGGGACAAGTACCTGATATCCATTACCATCACGCACATCTCTGTCTAACGATACCCAAGCTTGACCCGTGCTGGTTGAATCAACTTTAATCCGATACTTATGATTTGGTGCCGCGGTTGTCGTACTACGAACATCAATTCTAGGATTCAAATTCGCGGCGGTACCAGCCAAATATTTATAATTTGCCGACACAGAACCACGCAATGTTACCGATTGTGATCTAAATCCAGGGCCACCGTTCTTCCCCTCATTCGGATTGGAAAAATTACCATACTCATCTAAACCAACGCCAATCCAACCTCCCGCAAAGCCCGGCGTACCATCATCACGTTGTGCATATCCGAGTGAACCACCAAAGCTGCCAGGTTGCGGTGTAACAGAAGCATCCGATAAAATAACCGCAACCCCATCACCTCCCGTTCCAGATGTAGGTGACCAAGCATAATAATCAAACTCTATCGTGACTAGATTGCCTTCAGCAGGAAATAACCGCTGGTAAGTACTTGCAGTGGCCTGATTACCCAATGCTGGCGTGATTCTTAATCGCCCCCCGTTGATAGCCGGCGGAGTAGAAGAACCCAGCACTTTCGTTGCCCAATCGTTACCTAAGCTGCTGCGGGAAAAGTCATCAGTAAAACACTCTTCAACTGGCGCGACTTTCTCAAGCGCTACAAAGCCATAGTCTTCCGAAATATGCGTCCGATCAGTATCTTGAAAGGTATCTTCGTCATTGACGACACTTACCTGTGTCGATGTCAGCGTACAACGCCTTAACCAACCACCATCACTACCATTACGAGATGACTTTCCCGCCACAAAGGTGGGAGCATTTTCAAACCCAGTTAACGCCGTGGTATAAGCACATTGCTGTGTTAATGAACTTCCCGATTGATGGGTGATGGTGTTAGCGAATTGATAGCGAACATTTTCTCCACCGAGAGCCATAGTGCCAACACCAGGTTCGATGGCAAGATAAGCAATCGTCTCATCATTAAGTGAATTAACACCTCCGGGCTGACAACGCCGATTATTAGAATACACTTCAGAAGTATCTAAATTTAATTGCATGCCGCCGTTATAGGGCTGTGAGATACTGGTTAGCCAACAATTATTATTGCGTGTTTGCAACTGGTTGAGTCTTACAGTTAATCCACTGGCAAGAGGTTGATTCACCCAAGCAGACGAAGACATATTCAAAGCGCTATTGGTAGTGACAGTTCCTGCAGTAAAACGTTTACCGTTAGATAAAGTGTAGCTACCAGGTGTTACCGCAATCCAATGCACTTCAGGCATGGGCGAAGATTGAACGTAACGATTGTTTGGGCTCGAAGGCTCCGCCTGGTACCAAGTAAAGCCTGTATTGCTCACATTCGACAAGAAAACGGAGGCTGGTCCATCTGCATTAGTGGATGAACTAGAAATAGTAGGCATCAAGAATACGAGGGGAGTCACTCCTGCAGAAAATGCCTCATCAAAAACTACTGAAGTAGATGTCGCTTTACCAAAACTCAATTGTAAGTTTGAACCACCAATAATTTTTGAATCATCATTAACCGTTAATTTACGGGAAGTTATACGCCCCCAAATGGTATTAGTGCCATTAATAGTAACTTCCGCATCACTGTAGATATAGGCATTAATATCAATATTAGATGTGTTTAGAGCGATATTACTGTATCCCAAAAACAGTAACTCACCTGCTCCAGATGCATTAAACTTTAGGGCGCCTGAAATGTTAATGGTATTTTTAACAAAAAATCGAACATCGCCAGCGATATTAATATTGGGTGAACCACCAGTAACAGTAAAATTCTCTACCCAATAATCTCCTGCAGATAAATTAAGCACAGTCGATTTATCGAGAATTAGGTTTTTAATTTTATAATTAGAGTGATTAGAAGAAAACGTTAGCTGACAGCCATTTTTATCTAAGATAATTGAACCAAATTCCGTTGTACTATCAGCCCCAAAGGTTGTACTGGGTTGACATTGACCATAACCAATCTCAACAGAACCATTGCTAGTTTGAAACTGATTTGCGGGAGAGCTCAAATTAAGGCCAGCGATATCGGAACCCGTAATATCGCAATATCGCACGCCTCCGACACCATCATCACAGACATTATTCTGCATACTATTACCTGCTTTATTGCTGCTGCAATAAGCGAGATTTTGCCCACCAGTTCCATCAATAAAACCGCGATAGATAGTTAAGTTTGAAGAAGGAATTGCACAACCGCTTGCGGTACCGTGATGCCCTTGAACAACAGCAGGAAAATACTTACCATAGTCAACATTCTCAAAAGCTTGAATTGAGAAGCTAAATAGTAGAATAAATAATAGTGTTGCAAATCTAATCACGAGCTTCTACCTCAACTTTTCGGCTGACGCGAGTCTCACCGCTTTCGCATACCGCTTTACTGCTGATTCGATATTGAGTGACTGTGTCTACCGCATATGCTGTACAAGTCAACGTCACACTACAGGCATGAAAACCAGTTACATCGGGCGGCGTCCAAACATCTGATGCTAAACACGTTCCGACGTTACCATTCAATGGAAACAACTTCGCCAGCGCCGCATCGGCGCCACTGTTCGCCGCTGCAAAGGCACGGGTTCCCCATACTTCTTGGGTGAGCCCAACATCACCGTCTTCCACAATATTGATCAGTGCCGATGCCAGCAGAAACATCACGGTAATCACAAACACACCAATGATTAACGCACTACCACGCTGGCGCTCAGGCAGAGCGTAAGATTTTGATCTTGATAGTGATGATCTGGATGCTGAATTACGCCCTATCGAGCGACGCTGTGAATTAAGGAACATTGATCACCTGCACTTGATGTCGATATTGGAACGTCTCACCATTGACATTAAATCTTGGCTGCAAGTGCACCATGGCATTATTGACTAAACTCGATGGCGTTAAGATCAACGGCAAGTCATTACTATTATCGAGACGATTCGCCACACTTTGCGCCATTAGCACGCCCGTACCCATAGTGGCTGGATTTGGTTGAACGGTATTAAAGTTATAACCAGCATAACGCACTATTTGTAAATCATTACCGCTTGCACCCTTTTCAAAGCAATAGCTCACAGGACTTAAACCAAAATAGATCCTTTGTCGTGGTGATGCTTCGGCAAAACGTGTTGGCGCAGTAAAAGTCAGTGTCACTTGATTACCCGAGATAGCAATCGTTTTAACCTGTGCCCGTTTTTGTCTCGCGCTGCTATACACATCGGCATCAATCAAGGGATAGATCCAAGCGAATTGATTCACGCGAATCGCACTCGAGGTATTATCTAGAATAACTATCCCAGTACTCGCGGCAGCTGCGGGGATGATTGGCATAGTGAGATAAGTCGTGCTGGTCTCGATAGGCACAAATTCAATACATTGATAGGTCAGCGAATCGGTATTAACTCGCAGGCTATTGGGCAAAGCACTACGCAGCTCACGGGTCATTCGCTCAACGGCAAAACGGCTCTGACTGAGTACCTGATCGACCGAGCTCGACTCCACAAAAATCCGCGTACCAAAAATAATAAAACTACTCACCCCGACCACAAGAATCCCCAGAATCAAGATAACTGTGACCATCTCGACTAAGGTAAAACCCCGTTTGGATGTTTGCATACGCTTGGCTGAAAAAGAGCTCATTAGTAATTGCTCCTCACCAGATTGTAAGTAATTACTTCATTGTCCGGCGTAGTCACATTAATGGTGACTAGCTTAGTATTGGGCGCAGGCCCATAGGCGACAGTGACACTTAAACGATAGTTAGGATAAGCAGCGGCATAGGTTTGGGTTGAGTTGAGCATAGTCGCTGTTTCATTTAAGCCGTTGTAATCGTCCACATCGTTAAAGTCGTTACGGCTCTCACCCACCTCAGGGCCTAAGGAAATGGAACAATTGCTTCCTAGCGGACTACCACAGGCCGGCGTTCCACCATTGGCATCAGTGTTTTGATCATAACGCTTGCCCCATATTTCATTCATCACCGAATGGGCAAGCTCAGCACTGCGTACTCTATGTAAGGTACTGGCCGCACGATCTGCTTGGGGAAATAACATGCTGGTTAGCATCACTATCGCAATGCCAATCACTAACATACCAATGACTAATTCGATAAGGGTAAAACCCTGCTGTGGTTTGGCTTTTTGGGATGCTTTTATTGATTTTTTTATAGAAAACAGTAGAGGATTAATTCGCATAAATATAACCCTCGCTGGAGACGTTAATCATCACAGTGTCATTAGCAATCACATTAATGCATTGCCCATTACAAGCCAACGAAGTGCTACCATCGATATCGAAATCTAGGCTGAAGTTGCTACTGTTAGTACTGTTAGGGCTTACTAGCACTAATTGAGCACCACCTTGAAAAGCTTGGCTATAAAGCGGGTTTGGCGATAATTCAGTACCAGAACAAGCAGCCCCATTTCGGGCAGAGAATTGACTCACTTGATAACCAGTGCCAGAAACAGTTACACGAAAACACCTGTCAGTATTATTGAGCGCTTTTTGCTGTACTTGACGCAGCTCGCTAATGAACTCGTTACGTAGGCTATAAGCACTGTAGGAAGACTGGGTAAACAGGCGAGGCAGTACAACTACAGCAAGAATTGAAATCAAGATGATGGTCGTCACTAATTCGACTAAGGTAAATCCGGCCTGTTTTGACATAGAAAAGTAAGCATCGCTCGGGTTAATTGCTGATTTCAAGTGCTAGGTTCAGTTTCTGCCAACAATATGATTAACGCAAATAAATGTCGGTAAATTCTTGGCGGACTCATTTCTTTAAAATAATGCAAGAACCGCATTTTACCTAAAAAAAAGGCCTGCTAGGCAGGCCTTTAAGAGTATTAATCAACTAGCATTTCGATGCGTCTGGAATTGCACTATAAGTTGGAGTGCTTGTCGCTGTCGCAGGTGTATAAATCAACACACATGAATCTGGCGCGCCATTTTGCCAAAATGAAACTGTACCGTTATCTGAAAACATAGCCCAATCTTCACCATCAGTAGTAGTGACATTTCCAGTAGCAGGAGCAGCACCCAATGTCTCCATGCTTACTTCTAACGCCGTAGGGAAGTTAGTTTCCGTATCATCCATATAACCAAAAATAGTCGATACTGTATCACCTGCAGCATTTATCGTTACGTCGGTTGCTGTAGTATTTTTATCAACACCAGCGATTGCCGCCTTAGAATAAACTAAAGTATTTGCACCTTGAACCGATGCTTTAAAACCCTCTAATGTCGACACACGAGCATCAGATTGCAGGTTAATAAACTTAGGTGCCGCTGTGACAGCAAGAATACCTAAGATAATGATCACTACGACTAATTCAATTAAGGTAAAACCTTGTTGTCTTTTCATATCAAACTACCTTTCTTTATAAGTGAGTACTCATGTGAGTACTGATTAAGTTAAGTCACTTCTGAACTAAGTTACTTAAAACATGAACAAAATAAAACTGTTAATTACAGCCTATGGCACAAATGGCGTTTGGGTAAAGCTTAGCACTCTACCAGTACCAGGGTTATACACTATCCCTTTCGCACCAGCTGTTGATAAATCCGGTGTAGGAGTCGGTACACCAGTTGTTTGATTTAGCACCAGTGAAGCCACTTGGTGATAAACACATAAATCTAAACCAGCAACGACAGTGCCTGTAATCGAATTAGCGCTACCACCTGCGCCATCAATCACGCGCACGGTATAACGTTGATTACGCGCATCTTGAGTGTAGAGCACATTACGAGGAGCACTCTGCAGCACGGTATTAAATACTTGTTGGCAACTCGCATCCGTCATTGCAGTCACATCCGTCACGGAAGTCCCAGTAGGATAACCAAAACGTGGATCGAGAGAAACTGACGTACCGTCGAGGATCACGCTGCTATTTTGGCGCCCATCAACTTCCCACTGCGAACGTACAAAGCTAACCGCAGTCGATAAACCACCCGCGACACCGTCAACACTGGCGTCTTCAGCATCATCGGTAACATTTAAAAATCGTGGGATCGCGGTTGCAGCGAGTAGCCCTAAAATCACAATCACAATCACAAGCTCTATTAATGAGAAACCTGTTTGCTTAGTTTTCATATATATGCCCCATACTAAAGAAATTTTATTCTAACAGCTAAATCAATTTTAAAAAGCCATTGAGTTAACAATATTTTACGGTGCAGTCAAAAAAATGACCCTGCCAGAGTTCAGTTGATAGCCTAAACTATCGCCATTGTGCGACCGATAGTGACAGCTGTTATCCTTAACTAAGTAATCCGCAACCAGCCCTGCGTTATCCACTTCGGCACCCATAAGTTGCTGCCATAAATCTTGGCAACCTTGGCCGCTTAACTGTTTAGGTTGCGGCCAACCTAAACCATTCACATCAACGACACTTGGCTCAGTTTCCTTGGCGGAATTGTCAAACGCCTCCCAATTCAACTGCATCTGCGGCGGCTTACCTAAAGAAAGCCATTGGGAACGCACCATCACCAGCACATTTAAAAAACGCGCATGATCGACTTCTAATCCACGGGCCGCGATTTGCGGTAGGGTAAAAAAGTACTTAGCTCCAATCACCGCCATGATAACCAACACTAACCCTATGGTTATCATACGCCCATAGATGCGTAATAGATCGCTTTCTGCCTTTTGCTGAGTCTGCATTTAACCTCAGCCCCACACATAAGATAGAAGATAAACATTATCCATATCGATTATTTACCGCCCTTGACCACATTAAGCATATCCCACATGGGCAGGTATATCCCCAAGGCCAACACGAGTACAATCACGGCCACAAAACCGATCAAAATAGGCTCCAATTTAGCGGTGAGGTTCTTTAAATCATAGTCTACTTCGCCCTCATAGAAGTCTGCCGCATCATTGAGTAATTGATCGATTTGCCCCGTCTCTTCACCCACGGCCACCATTTGCAGCACCAGCGGCGTAAATAACTTGCTCTGATTCGATACCCTTAACATAGAGTCGCCAGACTCAATCCCACGGCGCATACCGACTATTTTGTCGTGCATGTAGGCATTATCTACCGCATCAGCCACTAAACTTAGGGCCTGCGTCATCGGCACGCCAGCGCTCAGCATCATAGAGAAACTGCGACAATAACGGGCTAACGTCGAGCGCTCGATAATCGATCCTACGGCGGGGATGTGCAGTTTCCACTTATCCCACTGTTTCTCGCCCTTTTCCGTATGGTGCCAATAACGGATGCCGATAATAGTGCCGATCAGCGCCACCAACATCAGCGCCCAATAATTCACAAACAGATTCGATGTACCAATCAGCACTTTTGTCGCCCAAGGTAAGTCGGCACCAAAGCGGGAAAACATCTCGGCGAACTTAGGGATCACCATGATATTGAGGATCACCATAGCGAGTGCAATCGAAATCAATACAAACATGGGATAACGCATGGCCGATTTAATTCGTCGCCGCGTTTCCTGCTCACGCTCGATATAACCCGACAGCTGAATAAAGGCATCTTCTAACTTACCGGTGTTCTCACCAACGTGCACCATAGAAACAAACAAGGAATCAAACACATCGGGATGTTGATTCATGGATGATGACAAGGGGCGCCCTGCGGTGAGCTGCTCAGAAATATCGTTAAGCGCATCTTTCATGCGCTGGGAATGCGCGGTTTCAGACAAGCCCGCAATCGCCCGCAAAATCGGGATGCCAGAACGAGTCAGAGAATACATTTGCCGAGTAAAAATCTGTAATTCTTCTAACGCGACTTTACCGCCAAACAGCTGGGTCAGTGAGAATGACTTAACCACTTTAGCGACTTTGACTTCGAGGGGAATAATTCCCCGCGCCAATAGCATGTCAGCGGCAGCACTTTCCGACGCAGCATCCAATTGCCCCGTAACAGACTGACCTTGACCACTGCGTCCACGGTATTGATAAATCGGCATAATTACGCCTCAACGCCTTGTTGGCTAATAATATCCTTCGACAAAGGTATCTGAGATTCACTCACGTCCTCTACCAGCTTAGCCACCTCTTCAATGGTCGTCATGCCTTCGCTCAAATATTGCAACGCTGACTCGGCGAGCGGGGTAAAGTTAGGGCTCTGCAACGCGGCTCTGGCGAAATCCTGCGGATTACCGGTACGCATCGCATCGATCATCTTTTCGTCGAGCTCGAGGATCTCAAAAATACCAATACGGCCACGATAACCACTGCCGTTACAACTCTGGCAACCGGTACCGATTCTAAAGTTTGCATGGGTAAAATCTTTGCGACTCACACTACTCAGCCAAGCTTTTTCCTGCGGTGTCGGCTGATACTCAACGCCACAGTTATGGCAAACACGGCGCACTAAACGCTGGGCAATAATCACCCTTAAGGCACTGGCAACTAAATAACTCGCAGCGCCCATATCGAGCAAACGCAGTGCACTGGTGACCGCATCGTTAGTGTGCAAAGTCGATAACACAAAGTGACCCGTTAATGCGCCCCTCAGACCAATCTCAACAGTTTCTTGATCACGCATTTCCCCGACCATGATGATATCGGGGTCTTGACGCAAGGTGGTGCGCAATACGTTGGAAAAGTTCAAGCCAATCTTATGGTTAACTTGTACTTGGTTTATCCGTGGCAATTGATACTCGACCGGATCTTCAACCGTGATGATCTTACGGTCGGCGGTATTGAGCTCGCTCAAAATACCGTACAAAGTAGTGGTTTTACCGCTACCCGTGGGACCAGTGACCAACAACATGCCGTGGGGGCGTTTAATCTGTTTACGAATACGCGCCAAAATAGCAGGCGGCATACCGGTTTCGTTTAGGGTCAATAAACCCGCCGATTGGTCGAGTAAACGCATTACCACAGATTCACCGTGGTAAATCGGCATGGTCGACATACGCACATCGATATGATGACCTTTGATTTCCATATGAAAACGGCCATCCTGCGGCAAACGTTTTTCAGAAATATCGAGTCCTGCCATCAACTTAAGTCGCAATACTAAAGCCGCGGCAATATTAACTTCATTCAGAATCGTTTCGTGTAACTGACCATCGATACGCTGGCGAATACGTAGGGCTTTATCACCGGGTTCGATATGGATATCCGAGGCGCGCATTTGCACCGCATCCTCAAAAATCGACTGCAGCAGCTTAACCACTGTGGTTTCATTGTCACTGTCGCCAGAAGTCAGGCTGGCTAAATCGAACATCTCATCGGCGGCGTATTCTTCTTCGAGCTTACCGGCGATCTGAGCAATTTGATCTGTACGGCGATATAAGTTATCAAACGCTTGCAGCAGTTGCTGCTCGGGCGCTACCGCTAACTTCAAACGCTTAGGTGCGATAAGCATTTCGAGGTGATCGAGCGCCTGCAAATCGGCAGGATCACTCATTGCAACCAGTACGCTATCGCCCCTGTCTTCAACCGCTAAAGCGCGGAAACGTCGAGCTTGCACCTCAGGAATAAGATGCACGACTTCCGCTGGGATTGGCATTTTACTGATATCAAGCAAAGGCACATTCAATTGTTGCGACAAGAACTGCAGCAACTGATGCTCAGTAATCGATTGCAAATCAATGAGGGTACGGCCCAGTTTTTTGCCCGTATTACGCTGCTCGCCTAACGCCTGTTGCAACTGCGCTTCGGTAATAATGGCTTCTTGAACTAACAGATCGCCCAAACGCATTTTTAATCTGGGTTTCATTGGCTATCTCCTAGCTGAGTCAAACGTTGTTCGATAAAGGCACTCGCCTGCGCCGATAAGCCTCTGTGGCCTAATGCAGTCCGATAGGCTTGGCGTGCTTGGGAGAATTGCAGCTGCGAATCAAGCGCATAAGCTAGTCCCATCCACCATTTAGCCTGTTGGGGTTCTTGTTGTAATAACTGCCTGTAGGCTTGTTCCGAAACGGAAAACTGCCCTAGCTTTTGCGCCAGATCCGATTGTGCCATCCACTTTTGTCTCGCCAGCGGATGTGTATCAGGTATGTTGGCTAACGTCGCTAATGCGAGATCAGCCTGACCAGCGGCTTGCTGAACCCGAGCGAGCAATAAGGCAAAGTCTAATTGCTGCGGGAATAACAGCATACCTTGCTGCAACACTTCGCTGGCTTTGGCTAATTGACCTTGACCATAATGCAGCGCAGCCAATTGCTTGCGCGCTTCGTGCATACTGGGTCCAAGCGCCAAGGTTTGCTCATAGTAACTAATGGCATCTTTGAGCTTGCCATCCCTTTCGGCCTCGCTCGCTAACGTAAACCGCTTCTTTGCCAGCTGCTTTGGCGTTAACTTCACCTCAGTAATCGCCATTTGCCCTTGTTCTTTGGGCGCGAGTTGATGAGTGCCTGCATCAGCTTTAACTTCTTGTACGTTAAGCCCATTACTCGCGTTACCTTCATTATCGGCGGCCACACTGGCCCGCTCCGACATCATTAACGCAGAGGGCGCTGCTACAGTGACCTCGGCGCTACGCACGCTCGATGTCGCACTATTTGGCTGCGAGTGGCTTGGCTCGCTTACCGTATCGACCTTGTTATCTGCGAGTACAAGGCTCACGTCTGCTTGTGGTTTTTGTTGTGGTTGCGACTGAGACTGAGCTTGTTGCTCATGCTCAGCTTCTTTTGCGGTTCCTAATTCTGGTGCCTGACTCGATGCCCCTTCGGTGGCACTTGGTTCAAACTCTTCACTATTCGCTGTCATCACTGCCGCAATCTTCTGCGCAGTCGCAAGCTTCAAGGGTTCAGCAGCGGCATCGACGTTAGGTGAAGACTCTTTTGAGACAAGACTCTCCATCCGCACAGGCTCAGTTTTAGCGGTAAATCTATGTTGTTCATACACTTGAGCTGAAGCTGTCGCTTCTGCAGGCTTTGCCATGAAAAATTGCCAGCCATAAACCGCGCCGCCACCGAGTAGCAGTGACACACCACAGAGTAGCAGCCAATGAGATGATGAACGCCTGCGAGCTAAATATTGCACCTGCGGCTGAGCCACATTGCTGAGTTCATGTCCCTGCTGACGTTTGTCGAGATCCTGCAACATCTTGTTGATCACGCTCATACAACACTCCTCAAAACGTGTTGTAATCCCAAACCGAACACCACAGTTATCAGAGTGAAAAAAGGCAGCCATTTCCACGACAATAATCGGCGCACGCTCGCATCTTCAGTGTCTTGAATCGCCGCTTTAACGTGGGAGGTTTGCACACGCGTAGCACCCTCGCCGAAACTCAGTAACAAGGCTTTGTGGGCAAGAATATTGATCAATCTGGGGATCCCTCGGGACGCATAGGCAATTTGACGTGTTTCCCGTGATGTAAAGAGTGGTTCGCCCGCACGCCCTGCTATGGCTAATCTGTGACGAATATAAGCATCGGTTTCATCCCATGTCAGTGGGCGAAGGTTGTAGCTAAAAGTAATACGTTGTCTTAATTGCCTGAATTCTTGGCGTTTAAGCCTTTCATCAAGCTCAGGTTGCCCAAATAACACCACCTGCAATAATTTTCGCGTCTCGGTTTCGAGATTAGTGAATAACCGCAACGCTTCTAGACTGTCGTCCGGCAATGCCTGCGCTTCATCGAGCACTAATACGATGGCGTGACCATGGGCGCTCAACGCTAAAAGCTGCTGCTGGATAAGCCCAGTGAGCTGCTGCTGATCGATATTGCTGGCGTATTTAAGGCCTAACTCACTCGCCACCGCCCAGCGTAACTCTGCAGGCGTGAGGTAAGGATTGGGCAGATAGGCACAATGGAACTTAGTCGGTAATTCATTGATAAGCTTGCGGCAAATCAGAGTTTTACCTGTCCCCACCTCCCCTGTCACCTTGATAAAACCTTCACCCGTTTGTAGCGCAGTTTGCAACACTTGCAAGGCTTCTACGTGTGGCGATAGGCCGAAAAAAAATCCGGTATTGGGTGTCAATGAAAATGGGGCTTGGTTTAAGCCAAAATGCTTCTGATACATAGAAGCTTACTTTGTCTCCGGATACCAACGATCTAATAAGGTCTTAGAACGTTGTAGCTCAGTTTTCCAGGTATCGACGCCAACTACCGTAGGTTTTAACAGAATAATCAGCTCAGTTTTCTTCTTTTGCTTGCTGCGGTTTTTAAACAATTCCCCGAGGAAAGGAATATCACCCAACAAAGGCACTTGCGAGACGACTTCGGTATTTTCGCTCTTCATCAAGCCACCTATGATGACTACGTCACCGGAAGCGGCGCGGATAACGGTATCAGACTCGCGAATTTCACTCTGCGCTAAAGGTAGCTCCAACGAAGCATCACTCACTTTGATATCTTTAGTCTGCTCTTTCACATCGATAACGGATGGATGCACGTGCAATAACACATTGCCGTCACTATCAATTTGCGGCGTGACATCTAAGGCAATACCTGAGAAAAACGGCGTAAGCTCGACTTGTGGAGTGGTCACAGGCGTTGCGCCCGCTACTGTGGTCGATGAAACGTCGGTGACAAAGTACTCATCAGTACCGACTTTAATCACCGCTTTTTGGTTATTCGATGCAGTCACCCTTGGGCTAGACAATACATCCACATCGCCTTGGGTATCTAACAGATTGATCATGGTCGTAAAGTCTGAGCCTTTAATGCTCAGCGAGGTCACGCCACCAATCGCCGAGGTGATTTTATCGCTTAAACCAGGGCCTTTCGAAGTCCCAAAATTCACATTCGTATTGCCAACATGACCAAGCACATTCTCCCATTGGATGCCCTGCTGATAGCCATCAGATAATGTGACTTCGATGATCTTAGCCTCCAAGATCACTTGGCGCTGCAGATGACTCTCGGCGGAATTTAAGAAAGTGCGAACTTGGCGTAATTCACTTGGGAAAGCACGAATGGTCACTAAACCCGCCTGCGGCGTGACCACCACTTGCCGCCCATTTCCTGTGTCACCAATAATCGCCGTCAACGTTTCTTTCAGCTCGCCCCAAAAATCAGTCTTAGTGCGCGAGCGGATAAATGTGCCGTTACTGCTATCGCTGCTACCATTGCTGCTGGAGTTATTACCATTACTGCTGTTGGAGCTGTTATTACTCGAACCACTATTATTTGAGTTGTTATTGCTCGAATTACTATTGGAATTATTGCTATCGGAAATGCGCCCAGAACTCACTGAGGTCACTGATAAGCCGTCGCGCTCCATATAAAGATAATTCAGCGGGAAAGTCTCAGTACGCATTCCAGCGGGGAACACTCTTAGAATACGCCCTTCACGGCTCACTTCGTAACCGTAGATATCTTCAACCACTTGAATCGCTTCGCTTAAAGTTACACCTTTAAGGGATAACGAAATCGTACCTTGCACATCGGGATGCACGGCAACACTCAGCGGCGTACCTTGGACTAAGCTTGGAAAAAATACTTTGGCATCCACATCATGGGCAGAGACATCAAAACGACGCTCAGTTTCCAGCGCAGGGGTTAAGCCTGACAGTAAAGCGCCCGAATTCAATTCTCGCTGAACCGCATCCGGCATAGTCGCAGGCGGTGGCGTCGTTGATGCCGTCGCCGTCGCCATTGAGGCCGCTAATTCCGCCTTACTCGCCTCCGGCTGTGGCCTGTTTGTGGTCTGACACGCCACAAGGCAAAGTGAGAGCAGAGGTGTAAAGTATTTAATCGCTTTCATCTGAGGTGTATTCCCTATCTCTCTGTTATTGCTTGAAACAATGTCAATTTCCGTCCATCGGACAGCGACACATAAGTGGGGGTGATCTTGACGATACTCTGCCCCTCAATGCTGTCGCCAACCGACAATATCTTGTTATTTATCACAGCATAAGCCGTGTTGCCTGAACTCACTATGCTGTTAAGTACCATTGCCTGAGCCTGCACTTGACTCGCATGACCTACCACTGCAAAACCTTTACCGGGCAAGGTAGGGTCACGCAGTGATTCAGCAGACACCATAGGGCTGCTGAACAATAACAACACACTGATAATATGAGACTTATTTAGAGACACTGATAAAGTCCTTATTAATGCTCAAGGTATAAAGTTCAATCTCTACTGTCGCTTGGGGATATTCTGCGACTTTATAGTCGAGACGCTTCCAATAAAGTTTATCAGGCATGGCCTCAACGGCTTCCACAAAGCGCAGCACAGAGAAATAATCGCCCTCTAAGCTCATACGAATACCATGGCTATACAGATTGAGTTTCTTCTCGTCACCCACAGCTAACAGGGGAATGGGCGCTATCGACATAAACTTAATTAATTTAATCCCTTGCACTTGTCCCAGTAAATTACCCAGCAGCTGTGGCATATAGTCTGCCGGCACCATATCCACCATCTGCTCATTGAGCTGGGCATCTAAAGCTTGATTTTGTTGCTCTAATAATACTAAACGCTGTTGGTAATCTTGATTGGGATCCAAGGCTAAACGTTGCTGATACAAGTCAACCTGCTGGGCCGAAATCGCGTTTTCTTGCTCTAAAGCTTTTAACTGTTGTGACAACGCCACATGGGTTTTCCACAGGGACTCTAAGGGTAAATAGCTCAGCATGCCGACCACAGCCAGAATGGCGACTGAGATCAACACTCGCTCTCGGCGACTTAACGCATCAAACTGTTGTCCTATTTGGGCTAACTTTTGCTTCATTGCGCGGTCTCCTCCTTGTTATCGCTCTTCAAGGTAAAGGCCAAAGGTTTATCTTCACCGCGATCCATGCTCATCGACGAGAAAGCTTGCCCCTTTAAAGTCTGCGTAGTCTTAAGTTTGCCAATCCACTGCGGAATGCTTTGGGGATGGTCGGCAAAACCTTCGAACATAAAATCTTGCTCATTAATGACGATATGACTAAGCCACACGCTAGCATCCGACACGACCGCTAAATCTTTAAGTACAGGCGCAAAACCTCGGCTGGTTAGAGAGGCCCTAAGGCTCAATTCACCCATGAGTAACTGCTTAAGCTCTAACTGTTGTGCCGCTAAATCGACTCGCGCAACAAGATCGGCATCGGGTTTACGCGCGGCAATTTGTGCTTCTAATGCCTGTTTTTGGGTATCGAATTGCAACTTTTGCTGGGCAGCCAATTGCTGAGCCTGTTGCAGCTCACTGACTTGCCAGTAGCTATAACCGCCTAAAGCCGCAAATAGGACCAAAAATCCCGCAGCATAAGCCCCCAAACGTGCAAAGGTTAATCTTTGCTTCGGCGGAAGTAAGGAAGGAGTGTAGAGATTGACTCGGTATTTAATCACTCAGCACCTCTGGAAAATTCGGCGAAGGCTAATCCCGCCATTCGCGCGCCAACACAGCTTTTATCGATAACATTCACAGCTTGATTAAAGTTTGCCGACACTAGCTTAGCTAAAGTATCCACGGCGCCATCGGCAAGGAGCTCAATAGAAGATACCGGAGCTTGCCTTAACTGGCTTTCAAAGTAATCCATAGAGCGCTGAATTTCTAAACTTAAATTGTCTGCCATGCCATAAGTTAACTCATCGGCTTGGGTCTTATCCAGCTGAGCAAATCCGCGCACACGCCGCTGCATATACAGCTGACCTTGCTTAACCACAGTCAATAACAACTCTTGCCCTGGAATATGGCTGACCACCAGACGAGCTTGGTTGTCATCACCAAATAAGTTGGTCATGGCTAACTCTTCGATACTGATACCGATAAGTTGTAAATTTTGTTCATGAATGACCTGTACCATACTCACGAGTTTAGCTTTATCGACCACCACCACATTGATTTTATTACTGGGAATGGGTGACTCGAAATAGTCTAAATGGATTTGCGGCACAGGTAGCGTAACCATGTCTTTAATTGACCACAGCAAGGCTTGGGATAATTCGACAGTATCGACATTGGGTTTATCGGTCAGCAGTAATTGATAAAGCCCTGAAGCCAAAATCAGTTGTAACTGGGCATTAGGGAAGGATTTAGCGACGGCAGCAAACGCCGATGACCAGTGTTCATCTTTAAGCTCAAACGGTAACCACTGCTCAGCACTATCTCCTTGAGCAGGTGCGTAAACCCATAATTTATCGGCACAAACATAGACGCCAAGGCTAGTCGGATCCGTTCTTTTTTGCCAAAAGGCGAGTCGACCTATAAGACTTTTTTCCATAAAGATGCCTGTAACCAACTGAATTTAAAAGCGTGAGTAGTCTCTTATGCTTAAACTTCCTGTTACTCCACTCTCCAGTGTTCCTTGCCCTATGAGCTGCTGTATACCTAATTTAAACGGCAAACGTCATTATTTTGGCACTGAATAGTTTAGCTGCTAATACTCGTATTTTATAGATAAATACGTGAATAATAGGATCTATTTGTCTCTAAGACGACATTAGTCACCCAAATACCGCACTTGCCTTACTTAGCTTCAATGGGTTCACTGAAATACATTCCCTGCGCTGCGCCAACGCCGAGGATTTGCAGTGTCTGCCATTCTTCGAAGACTTCAATCCCTTCGGCACAAACTTGCACTTCCGTTCGATACAAACCGCCAATCAAGCTACGGATGAATAATTGGTTTTCTGGGCGTAAATGAATATGCCGCACAATCGATCTATGTAGCTTAATTAAATCAAAATGACATTCACGGATATAGTAAGTGCCAACGACCTGCTGGCCCACATGATCGACGCATAATCTCGCGCCCATTTTACGGATCATATCTAATTTAGGCTGCAACTTTTCTTGATGCTGAATCACGATATCTTCCGACACTTCGAAAATCAGTCGTGTGGTCAAATGACGATATTCTAACAGCGTCGTTTTTAGCCATTGGGTAAAAGCTCGACTCATGAGCGAATCCAAACTCAGATTAATACTGTATATCTGTGGCGCTGATTTTTTATTTGTTTGAGCATTCGACACGCCGTCCGCTAATTCATTCGACAGTAACAATAATACCCGCTCAATAATTTGCCGTTCGACTTGCGGCATTAAACCACATTTATTCGCCATTGGAATAAACAGTGTGGCACGAATTAACGCTCCTTGATTATCCCGCGCCCGAGTAAATATCTCTTTATGGTGCTCATTACCATCTGAATCAATTATCGGCTGGCTAAAGGGGAAGAATCGCCTTTGCACTAACGCGTTTTCTAAAAAGCTACGCCAACGCACCGAGCCTTTAGCAAACTCTTCATCAATCGCGCCTTTGTCGTACATAAACCAATTACTGTTACCCTGTAATTGTGCCGCCCTCAAAGCCATATCGGCTTCTTCAATTAACTGCGCCGCATTGTCGCCTGCGGTAAAATAAGCGCATCCGAGGTGGAAAAAGTTATCGCTATTCTCGACTTCGGGTAAAGGCTGGCTCAAACATATCTTAAGTAACTTACTGGCAAATTGGTCGGCTTCAATTAACGAGATTTGCGGCACGACTATGGCAAATTGATTGTGGGAACGACGGGCAAAAATACTGTTGGCTTGAGTTTGCAGCAATTGGCTTATCGCGTTAACTGTTGAGTTTAATAACTCTTTGGTTACCGCTTCACCTTGGGATTGCTGCAGTAAATCCAGATCATCCATCTCTAATAAATAAATCACCCCATGGGCGAGCATCGCCTGATTATGGCTAAGGGCGTCGAGACGGTTATTTAAGAAAAGTCGATTACCAATGCGCGTTTCCGCATCGAGAAAGGTATTAGAACGAATGAATTTGTCAAAACGACCGCGTTCTTTTTGTGCGTCTTGTAATTCTTCTAACAACTTGGTCAAAGCGCGGTTAATCAGCCTTGGCTTGCCATTTCCGGGAGCCGCGAGTGCTTGCTCGTGCTTACCTTGCAGAATCAATCGACTGCGTAAGGCTAATTCTTCAATGCCATCCAATTGCTGGGAAAACCATAAATAGCCAAAACGCACTAAGGCAGCCACAGCTAACACACCGACCAACAGGATCAAGATTTCATACCAACTAAAAGTGTAATGATCGAAGGGTTGGGTCAAGGTCAGCTGCATACGCAGACCAGATTTTGGATCTAACACATGGTCATACACCATGGCATTTTGCGTAGTGAGATTGCCTTCATAGGCAAAGATCACTTCATCTTTCAAGGTCAGCCGAAAATCAACAGCATTGTAGGCGAGCAGCATGGGCGGCAGCCAAGCTTCCAAATCCCAATCGGGTTGGTGTTGATATTGGTCCACTAACATAGTTTCGAGTTCGGCGACTTTCTGCTGCTGAAATTTATAGGTCAGCTGCACGAAACTCATCATAGCGCTCAGCAAAAATACGAAGGCAATAGCGGCTAATGACATTAACCAAAAGCTGGTTAATTTTGTAGTTAACATTCGGGTGAATTTCATCTATCCGCTATCCTGCAGGATTATTATAATTATTTGTGCGATTTTAACAGGAGTACAACAAAGTTGTCCGTTGATTATTCAGTAGCATAACCTAAAAGGCAACCAAGACGCTGTGACTTTAATGTCCACTTAAAAACAAAAAAGAGGCTAATTAGCCTCTTTTCGATGTTTTTACCACTTCTAGCCTAGTCGGCGTATTTAGGTAAAGTAGGGATAGCAGCGACACCAGAGTCGATAGCCGCCTGTGCAACCGCACGGGCAACATTAGGCAATAAACGTGGGTCCATAGGTTTTGGCAGCACGTATTCAGGGCCAAAACTCAGTGAAGTCACATTAGGATAAGCCTTTAATACACTCGCAGGCACAGGCTCTTTTGCCAGTGCAGCAATGGCATGAACCGCGGCGATTTTCATCTCATCATTAATGCATGACGCACGCACATCCAAGGCACCACGGAAAATAAACGGGAAACACAATACGTTATTCACTTGGTTTGGATAATCGCTGCGACCGGTACCCATGATCAAATCGCTACGCGTTGCGTGAGCCAGTGCCGGTTTGATTTCAGGATCTGGGTTAGAACAAGCAAAAATCACCGGCTTATCAGCCATCAGCGCAACTTCTTCTGCACCAATCACGTCAGGACCTGATAGGCCTAAAAACACGTCTGCGCCTTTAATAACATCAAGAAGCGTGCGTTTATCGGTATCATTCGCAAATAGCGCTTTATATTCATTAAGATCCGTACGGCCAGAATGAATAACACCTTTAGTGTCTAGCATATAAATGTTAGCGCGATTCGCACCACATTTGACCAGCATAGTCATACAAGCAATGGCAGCAGCACCGGCGCCCATACACACAAACGTTGCATCGCTGATCAACTTGCCTTGAATTTCCAGCGCATTAATCATACCCGCCGCAGTCACAATTGCGGTGCCGTGCTGATCGTCATGGAATACCGGTACTTTACAACGGGCAATCAATTCACGTTCGATAACAAAGCATTCGGGCGCTTTAATATCTTCAAGATTGATACCACCAAAAGTGTCAGCAATCGCTGCAACTGTATTGATAAATTCTTCAGGCGTATTGTGGGTGATCTCAATATCTGTCGAATCGATATTTGCAAAATGCTTGAACAATAATGCTTTGCCTTCCATCACAGGTTTAGAAGCCAAGGGGCCTAAATTGCCTAAACCTAAGATCGCCGTACCATTAGTAATCACGGCAACCGTATTACCTTTATTGGTATAACGATACGCATTATCAGGATTAGCCGCGATTTCACGCACAGGCTCAGCCACACCAGGGCTATAAGCTAGGGCGAGATCGTGACTCGTTTCGGCAGGTTTGGTAAGGCAAACTGCGGTTTTGCCTGGTATTGGAAATTCATGATAATCGAGTGCTTGTTGACGAATATCTGACATTTTAAAATCCTGAAATGCGACATTTATAATTTATGAGAGTAAGGCCTACCAACACACATCTAGTCTCACCAAAGGGTGATGTTAACAGTCTGGCTGGTCGGGGTAAGATACGCCAATAAGGGGAATTTTTAAATAAGAGATTCAGAAATTTCACTTTAGCCTGCAAATAGACCCTCTAAGCTTAGTTTTATAAACTTATCTCCTATAATAAAGCTACATTTCTTAATATATTTTGTAGGAAACAAACATATATTTTGTAGTTATAGCGCTAGTTGTAGCGCGTTAATCTCAAAAATGTTGGTTAAATTACAATATATAGCGGCTAGCATATTTATCTTATAGTTAATTGCTATAAATAAGTCGAATTACATACTTGAACTCGCAATACGCAATAAGTTGACGATTAATTGAGTGAAGTCGTACCAGATGGGGGATTTAACATAAGTATTAAGATAGGCGTAAATAAAGCGGTTCGGCAAATGATAGAAAGCAAAAAGGCGCCATAGGCGCCTTTTCTAGAAACATTGCAATCGCAATTATTTCTTTGCAAGCACTGCGAAGCGCTTGTTGAATTTGTCGATACGACCGCCGGTATCAACAACTTTTTGTGTACCAGTGTAGAATGGGTGACATGCACCACATACGTCTAAATGCAGATCTTTACCAGCAGTAGAGTTTACTTTGATAACGTTACCACAAGTACAGTTTGCAGTGATGATAGCGTATTTTGGGTGGATACCTGGTTTCATTGGGGTTACCTCAAAAGTGTAAGGCCATGTCGCTCTTCCAACCCGTAGTCGGACACCACATGCATGTTAATAACAATATGTTTAGGGCGCAGAATGGTACAGCATACCCACAAGGGATACAAGTAGATTATCTGAGCGTTTGACGGTTATTCTGCGTCTATTTTGACTTTAGTTCGCCGCTTCATTTCCCCGCCTCTTTAGCTTCAAACATCGCCTGCGCCTCTTTGGCGTTAGCATGCTGTGCCAAAATCATTTTTGAAGGACAGGACAGAGCCGCATTACTCTTGAGTGCGTTGATTTTATTTTTTGAGAATGCTGCTGGATTCGCCTCGTAGATCGCCAGCATAGCGCCATAAACACTCACGTCCCAATCGTTGGCATAGCGATTCGCAATACGCCACAAGGTCTCACCTGTAAGATAAGTTAACTGACAATTTTCAGGTGTCTGCGAAGCTGTTGGGGACGTTTCAGTGGCATTAGCTTTGAGTTCGCTATTTGTTGACTTAACTGTTTCAGTGGCCACTATTCTAGACATAACAGTCTCAGGCACTACATTTTCAGCAGGCGTTGTTTTAACAGCTACAGGTTCAGAGATTTTAACGACAGGCTTTACCTCAGCAACCTGTGTATTTTGCTCATTCGCTGCTTCAGGGAATTTAAAACCAGTCACGACTTCAGGCGCTGGCACTGTGGGCTTAGTATTTACATGAGTATCGACATGAGTATTTGCAGCCGCGATAACCGCCGTCGCAGGCTTAGCCTCCACCACTGGCGTGGATTCAGCGGCCACTTTTACAGGCTGAGCATTCACTTTATCCGCACGCTTTTGCACCAGCGCTGTCGTCGTATTTTTACTGCCCGATGCCGCTTTTACGGTTAGCGTGGCCAATGTTGGCTTAGCCTCACCAAATAGATTGATACTTTTGACCTCATACCATCGGTCGAGTCGATACTCCCTCACTAAGAGTTTAGCCTTGTCATCTTTTACATCTTCAACACCCGTAAGCAAAACTAAAAAGCGATTAAGCGCCTCAACCATTAACTTTTCTTCGCTGCCGGCTTGCTGCACTACAAACTCTAAGCGCGACATGTCTTGATTGTCCGCAATCACATTCACCCTGAGTTTAGGATAACCACCTAACTCAAACATGCGGCTGTTAACGCTCACATGGGAGACTTGAGCCATGCTCTGTGCGCTACACACTAACGCGAGTAGACCTAATGATTTCACTATATTAGCCATTTATTTACTCTCAACTATCCTTGGTAAACCATCATTAGGGCTAGCCCTAGCCAGCCGCGCTGAGTACACTAAACCACATTCTTGCCTAAGACTTGCCTGCATATGTCATTGTTTGTCGAAGTTGCGTTACCTGTGCCTATGCGGCAAACCTTTAGCTACCGCGTACCCGAAACTTATCCTAGTACACCGCAGATAGGCGTGCGCGTTAAAGTCCCCTTCGGTCGTCAACAATTAATCGGATTAGTCACAGGTATCACAGATACGTGCAGCTTAGCGCCTAAGCAGATTAAGTCTGTGCTTGAGTTTATCGACGATAAACCTTTGTTGCCTGAATCACTTTATAAATTAACCCTTTGGGCCGCGAGATACTATTTTTGCAGCCAAGGGCAGATGCTAACCCAAGCCTTACCAGTGGCCCTTCGCAAAGGGCTCGATGCCGCGCCGCAAAAGATCCAATTCTGGCAATTAACTGAGATAGGCCAAAATATTGCGCCAGAAGCGGTTAAGCGAGCACCCGCACAGAAAAAATTACTCGAGTTACTCAAACCCGCCAGCTTAACCCAAGAAGAAGTGATCAGCTTAGATATCAGTAAAGCGGCACTGAAAGCCCTAGAAGATAAAGGCTGGGTGGCGCGCCACGAAAAAATCGCCGAGCTTAACCTCGACTGGCGCACCACACTCGAAATGGACGAAACGCCACATAAACTCAATAAAGAACAAGCCGTCGCCGTTGCCACTTTAAATCTGCAACAAGGGTATCACTGTACTTTATTAGAAGGCATTACCGGTTCGGGTAAAACTGAAGTCTATTTGGCGGTGCTCGAGGAAATCCTCAAGCAAGGCAAGCAAGCGTTAATTTTAGTGCCTGAAATCGGCTTGACGCCCCAGACAATCAATCGCTTTAAGCGCCGTTTTAAAGTCAATGTCGCCATATTGCACTCAGGGTTAACCGACAATCAAAGACTCGAAGCTTGGCGCCAAGCCCGCTGCGGTCAGGCCGCCATCATTATCGGCACCCGCTCGGCCTTGTTCACGCCGATGGCCTATCCCGGCATCATCATACTCGATGAAGAACACGACAGTAGCTTCAAGCAACAGGAAGGTGTCGGTTATCACGCCCGCGACTTGGCAGTCATGCGTGGCCATTTAGAATCAATTCCTGTGATATTGGGCACGGCAACCCCCTCACTCGAAAGTCTACAAAATGCCTTAAGTGGCCGTTACCATCATTTGCAATTGGGTGAGCGCGCTGGCTCGGCTAAAAAAGTGCGCCAAGGGATTATCGACATTAAAAATATGCCGTTAAAAGCAGGAATGTCGGTGCCGCTGCTGAACGAAATCCGTCTGCATTTAGACGCAGGCAACCAAGTATTACTGTTTCTCAATCGCCGCGGCTTCGCACCAGCCCTGCTTTGTCACGAGTGTGGGCACTTACACGAGTGCGACCGCTGCGACGCGTTTTTCACAGTTCATCAATCCCTTGGTGAAATTTGCTGCCACCATTGTGGCAATCAATATGCCATCCCTAAGCAATGCCACAAATGCGGTAGCACTATGCTGATGGGCCAAGGTATAGGCACAGAGCAACTCGCCGAGGCACTGCAACTGGAGTTTCCGAAACATCCAGTAGTGCGCATCGACCGCGATACCACTCGCTTGAAAGGCTCACTAGAAACCCACTTAAACGCAATTCATAAGGGCGAATATAAAATCCTCGTCGGCACGCAAATGCTGGCTAAGGGTCATCACTTCCCTGATGTGACGCTTGTTGGGCTACTCGATGTCGATGGCGCCTTATTTAGCGCCGACTTTCGCGCGCCCGAGCGTTTTGGGCAGCTCTATACCCAAGTCGCCGGTCGTGCGGGCCGTGCCAGTAAACCCGGCACGGTATTATTGCAAACTCACCAGAGCGACAATCCCATTTTGCGGGATTTACTGCACCGCGGTTATGGCGAGTTTGCTCGCAGCCAGTTAAAAGAACGTCAACAAGCACTGCTGCCGCCAGCATGGCACATGGTGTTGGTGCGCGCCGAAGCCCATTTAGCCAGTGATGCCGATAACTTTCTCAACGCCTTCGCCGCGCTTTTGCCGCAAGATAAAGAATTTGAGGTAATTGGTCCTATGCCAGCGCCCTTAGATAAAAAAGCCGGCAAGTTCCGTCGCCAACTGCTATTCCAAGCTAAAAACCGCAACCGTCTGCAGCAAGAGTTTGAACGTATTCATCCGCTTGTAGAGCAGCTTATCGAAGCCAAGCGCTGCCGATGGAGCTTAGACAGAGATCCGCAGGATCTCCTCTGAGTAGCGTATTTGATAAGTATTTAAGCGCCATTTGATAAAAAATCATCGGGAAGATAGCAATTGTTAACCACAAACGGCTAAAATATGCGGTTATTCCCTGTATTCACTCTTAAAGTTAGTGCCGATTAGAACCCATGAAATCACATATCCAATCATTACTTGAACAAACTCTAGAATCCTTTAAACAACAAGGTATTGTGCCTGCTGACTTTGAAGCGCGCATTCAGGTAGATCGAACCAAGGATAAGAGTCATGGCGACTTGGCAACCAACTTAGCCATGATGCTGACTAAGGTCGCAGGCAAGAATCCACGCGAATTAGCCCAACTGATCATCGACACCTTACCAGCTTCGGCTTATGTGGCTAAGGTTGAGATCGCAGGTCCTGGCTTTATCAACTTTTTTATCAACGACAGCGCCTTAGCGGATCAACTGCAAAATGCCGTCAACGATGAGCATTTAGGTATCAAGTTACCGACACCGCAAACCGTTGTTGTCGATTACTCTTCGCCAAACCTCGCCAAAGAAATGCACGTAGGTCACCTACGTTCAACCATCATTGGTGACAGTGTGGTACGTGCGCTGGAATTTTTAGGCCACAAAGTCATTCGTCAAAATCATGTGGGCGACTGGGGGACACAATTTGGTATGTTGCTGGCCTATATGGAAGAGCTACGCGCCAAAAACGGTGAGAAAGCGCAACTTGAACTGTCTGATTTAGAAAACTTTTACCGCGCTGCCAAACTGCGCTTCGACGAATCGGCAGAGTTTGCGACCCGCGCTCGTCAATTAGTGGTTGAGTTGCAATCTGGCGACGAATACTGCAACAAATTGTGGCGCGAATTTAACGACATTTCGTTGAGCCACTGCCATGAAGTCTACGCCCGTTTAGGTGTGAGCCTGACCCGCGCCGACGTGCACGGTGAAAGTGCCTATAACGCCGATCTAGAACAAGTAGTTAAAGATTTAGATGCCCAAGGTTTATTAACCGAAAGCAACGGCGCCAAAGTTGTGTTCCAAGAAGCCTTCCGCAATAAAGAAGGTGAGCCACTGCCAGTGATCATCCAAAAAGCTGATGGCGGCTACTTGTATGCCACCTCAGATCTTGCGGCAATGCGCTACCGTTCGAACGTGTTAAAAGCCGATCGTGTACTGTATTTTGTTGACCTACGTCAGGCGCTGCATTTCCAACAAGTCTTCAGCCTAGCCAAGCTGGCTAAATTTGTTCGTGAAGATATGTCATTGGAACACTTAGGTTTTGGCACGATGAACGGCGAAGATGGCCGTCCATTCAAAACCCGTAGCGGCGGCGTCGTTAAGTTAGTCGACCTGTTAGAAGAAGCCAACGTGCGCGCACTTGAACTCGTTCGCAGCAAAAATCCAGATATGGATGAAGTCACGCTGACTGAAATCGCTCGCGTCGTTGGGATCAGTGCCGTTAAATATGCTGACTTGTCGAAAAACCGTACCAGCGATTACATATTCAGCTTCGAACAAATGCTCAGCTTCGAAGGCAATACCGCACCTTACCTGCTGTACGCATACACCCGTGTTGCAGGCATCTTCAAGCGTGTAACCGATCTGGATCTCAGCCAAGCGAAAATCGTGCTTGAGCATGAAAAAGAGAAAGACCTCGGTAACAAGTTAGCGCAGTTCGGTGAGATCCTCAGTCGCGTTGTCGATAAAGGTCAACCGCACGTACTGTGTGCTTACCTGTATGAATTAGCGGGAGCTTTCTCAAGTTTCTACGAAGCGTGCCCCGTACTTGCTGCTGATAACGACGCGCAAAAGAACAGCCGTTTATTACTCGCACAGCTGACGGCTCGTACGTTACAAAAAGGCCTAAATCTACTCGGTATCGAAACCTTAGAGCGGATGTAAGCCATGAGTAATCGCGATTATGCCAATAGAAGGCCGCAGTCGGGCGCTAAACCGCGCCCAGTCCGCGCGACTCGCCCAACCCGAGCAAAGCCTTCACAATCTAAATCAGCGCCGCGTAAGAAGCTGCCGCTGACGCTGATAGGCTTTGTCATACTCGCTGTGGGTTGTTTCGTCTATTTTCTATGGAGCATTAAAGATAATGCTCAGCAAGAAGAGCAGCCGAGGCCAACTCCGGCTAAGAAAACTGAAGTCCGAGTTAAGCCGCAAGAAAATGTGGTGCTCACCCCTAAGGTGAAAGAACCCGAGCGTAAAGCCGTCGTTATTCCTGTGGCGACAGAGGAGACAGCAGAGCCTGTTGCTCCGCCGAAGAAGGACCCTAACGCTCTGCCGCCTCAACCGAAGGAAGAATGGACCTATCTCAGTGAGCTTGAAAACAAGCATGTTGAAGTCGATATTCCCGATGTGGTCGCGAGCCGAACACCGATGCAATATCAGTTGCAGTGTGCTTCTTTCCGCCAAGAATCACAGGCGAACGAGATGAAAGCCGTGATCGCTTTCCAAGGTTTAGAGGCGCAAGTAAGACAGGTCGAAGGTACGACAGGTATGTGGTACAAAGTCGCTTTAGGTCCTTACGAACGTAAGCGTGATGCAGAACGTAAGCGTCATACGCTACAAAATGCGGGGATTAATGGTTGTCAGATTCTGGCAATCCCTAAATAAGGCTTCACCCTTTCTAGGCTTATTTTAATAAGCCTAGTCACAAAAAATAGCGGCCAGCGTTTATAGCTCGTCGCTATTTTTTATCCGCTAGACTTAATGTGATCTCGCTTTAGCTTGCCACATAACATCACTCACTATTTACCCAAGCTCACCTCGACATCCCCAGTTTTAAACAGCCCTATTTTTTAATAGTACTGTTTTGTTAAATCTATAACTGATTATTTATAAACAACAAAATCCTTTATTAATAAAGATTAATATGCAGTTTAATTGACCTAGATCAAACTTAGGCGTATCTCTTAAGTAACAGCAAGACTGTTGTATCTGTGTCAAATCCAACCTTAGGGTGAAGTATTATGAATGCATTAATAGAGATAGAAGCCACCGAATTCAGCCAACTTTTCAAAAGTGGTGACATGCTAGGAATTAGAATGTTTATGGAGCATGTTCGCATGCCGCTGGATGTTCAAGACAAGATTTATGACGAAATTTCAGCGCTTCAGCAATTAGAACAAAACCAAATTGCGAAACTCATTGAAACCCACGCCCATTCCCAAATTCATGAACGCCTAGCTTATTAGCCTTCCATTCAATGAAAAATTTATCTATGCCCAACTGCAGCTTCTGGCGGTTCATTCAACAGAAGCTGTATGATCTCCCCCTCTCCTCTACACTATCCACCACACAAACCGTCACACACATCACCCAATTACAGCCAAAAAATAAGGCCAAATACCTGAGTATTTGACCTTAATGATCTAGCTAGTTTCAGATGTTAACCACAGCCTTAGCTCGGTTTTTCTTCCGTTAAGCCTATGCTATTCATCCAGTAATCGAAATCCACCATATTACCCGGCAATACCACTCGGCTATTCTTCTGGCTTAAGCCATCGAGCTGTTTAAAGTACTGTTCACCAAGTTGCATCCGCAGGGCATTGTGGCCACCCGGCGCAGCAATAACTGTGGCAAGACGTTCGATCGATTCCGCCGTCGCACGGGAAATAGTTAAAATTTCCTCAGCCTTACCTTCAGCTTCGTTAATACGTCGCTGCATCTCACCTTCAGAGCGGTTTACCGTCTCAGCTTTAACACCTTCTGAACGGTTAATCTTGCTCTGCTTGTCGCCTTCACTCTTAGCCAATAATGCCCGGCGCTCACGTTCAGCATTCACTTGCATTTCCATGGCATTTTTAACGGTTTCAGGTGGGGTGATATTTTTAATCTCATAACGATGCACGCGTATTCCCCACATGGCACCGGCTTGATCTAATACCTGCACGACCTTGGCAGAAATCACATCACGCTCTTCGAACGTGCGGTCAAGGTCCAGCGTCCCAATGACAGAGCGTGTGGTGGTTTGCGCCAACTGGATAGCCGCGTAGCGATAATCGGTAATACCGTAACTGGCTTTGACTGGGTCGGTCACAGAGATATAAATCACCCCGTCCACTTCAACGTTAACTTCGTCGCTCGAAAAACACTCCTGCGGCGGTACATCGATGGTCTCTTCTTTCAAATCATGAATGAAAGCGACTTTGTCCACAAAGGGGATCAAGGTATGGAAACCCGCATCTAAGGTGCTGTGGTACTTACCTAAACGCTCAACAATATAAGCCGATTTAGTGGGTACTAGGCGAATTGATTGGAAAAGCTTAATCACGAAAATGGCAAAAATCAGTCCCCAAATTGCCATCACAATCAAATCTGTATCTAATGGAATATTCATTATCGCGCTCCTTTGCCACTATTATTCTGGCCACTCACAGTCTGAGTAACTTGCTCCATGCCTTCGAAGAAACCTTCAAGTTTCGCCATTTCAGCGGGGACCACAGAGACTTGTGCATCATTGAGGATCTTGCCAACCTGAGCAATAAACTGCTCTTTTAATAACATATTCATCGCATCGGTGCCGCCATTAACCGCTAACGCCTGCGAGATCATTGCCATGCCTTCGGATTTCGCTTTAGCGATAATAGCAATCTCTTGCCCGGTACCTTTGGCTTCATTAATCCGTTTCTGCTTTTGACCTTCTGACAGGTTAATCGCCTCTTGGCGCTCACCCTCAGACATATTAATCATCGCCGCTTTTTCCGCATTGGCTAAGGTGATTTCGGCGCGTTTTCGACGTTCAGCTTCCATTTGTTTCTCAAGTGTATGGATCACATGGCGCGAAGGCGTAATATTACGAATTTCATAGCGCAAGACTTTGATCCCCCAAGGCTCAGACGCCTTATCGATTTCCCGCACTATGGATTCATTCAAGCTATCACGCTCGGAGAATGTCTCACTCAAACTCAGCTTACCAATCTCAGAACGCATTGTAGTTTGGGCTAAATTCACCGCCGCTTTACGGTAGTTTTCAATACCATAACTCGCCAATTTGCCGTCCATCACTTTTAGATAGACTAAGCCGTCCACTTCCAGTTGAGTGTTATCTTTAGAGATACAACTCTGTGGCGGCACATCTAATACTTGCTCACGGGTATCGTGACGGTAGGAGACGCGGTCGAAGAAAGGGATCAAAAAATGAAATCCAGGGCTTAATACTGCACGGAATTTGCCAAGACGCTCAATGACATGCACTTCACGCATCGGCACGATAAGCATCAACTTATAGAGAATAAAAAAGATAAATAAAATGACTAAGGTAAATACAAACATAGATTCCATCCTTTAGTTTTTGGAAGCTTCTATTGAAATAGGCTCAACGACTAGAGCGATATTTTCACGACAAATAATTCTGACTTCGGTCCCCGCAGCAATAGTGGTGCCATCGCCCAGCGCTGGCCATTCACTCCCCTGAAATTCCACCCGCCCAGGTGCTTGCCCAGGACCTATGGTCTGCTTTACGCGAACAATTTGATTGTATAGATCGATTGCTTCATCCGTGTTATCCACATGGGAATCACCACCAACGAGCCTTTGAGTCACTTGTCTGAAGGTCAATAACAGCACTATGGCCGAGATAAACCATAGGGTCATGCTCTGCACTACGCCTTCGACTAGCCCTATGGCTAACGCGCCAGCCACGACTAAACAAGCCGCCCCCAGCAACACTATGATGCCACCGGGAACCACTATTTCGGCGAGCATGAATACTAGCCCCACCACTGCCCACACTAAAATCGGATTTGAAAACTCCATATTTCCCCCTGAAATGAGAGTGTCCTTGCAGCAACTATAACAGCAGCTTTTCGGATAAGCGACATAATATGTCAAAATTTACGAAGCTAAACGCGCAATCAATCGCCTATGTATTAAGCCTCATTCTCCCACATCCACACGGCAATGCCCTTAGGTTGTTTTAAAATTAAGCATAATCAATTCAAAAAGATAGCTAACCTCAAAGGAAACACTCATACAATAAGAATAAAATCCATTTAAAATCAATTGGCTAAAAATTGATTTTAACCATAATGATTATGTGATTTTGACAACAACATTCGATAAAAACTTTGAATAAATGTAAATTTTTGCATATATTGCCCCCACTTTTGTGCCAGTCCTTTGACGTACACCCACGCTAGGTTTGAACTTACCCATCAAACCATGCCATAGGTCAGAGAGCGGATTGAGTAAGACACGAATTAACTTCGACCTATACAACAGGAAATAACAATGAAAAAAACATGCCTATGCCTAGCACTCATGCTTTCTCCTCAAGCATTTGCGGGTGACTTAGTACAATGGTGGGATTTCAGTGCAACAGCTCTCTATGGTGAAGACTACGATTTAGCACCATCGGACAAACAAGCCACTATCACCTTAGAAACGGCGGGCGGCTGGAAATACGGTGATTGGTTTGCCTTCCAAGACTTTATCTATTTCAAAGGCAACGATACAGGCATGGAAAGCACCACCTATGGTGAAATTTCGCCACGCTTCAGTGCCAGTAAAATCCTCGGCGAGAAAATCGCCTTTGGCCCAGTGACAGATTTGTCTCTGGCACTGACCTATGAAGAAGGTGAAGGCCCAGTTCACAGCCTGCTGTACGGTTTAGGCGTTGATGTCGTCGTGCCTTATTTCACTTACCTGAACTTTAATACCTATCGCCGCAATGGCATGAGCACAGGTAACAACAGTGACGGCTGGCAGTTCACCCCAGTATTTCGCATCGACATTCCAGTTGGCTCAGCCAACATAGTGCTCGATGGCTTTATCGACTGGGTATTTGCCACCGATGATAATGGCTACGAACAGAACTTCCACTTCAATCCACAGTTAAAATACGATCTTGGTAAGAGTCTGTTCGGTGATCATCAAGCCAATAAATTATTGGTGGGTATCGAATACGATCTGTGGACCAATAAATACGGTGTGAAAGGCGTCGATCAAGACACTTACTCTGTGATTGCCCAATACCACTTCTAATCGGTATCGGCATAGTTTTAAAGCAACAAAAAAGGTGCCATTGGCACCTTTTTTAGTTTGTTCACTCACTTTGCAGGGGAGTGTCGCTTAGCGTAATAAAAATTAGGCTAACAGTTTTTTCGCTGCAGCAACCACGATAGAAACCGCACTTACTTCGGTTTTCTTCATTGTGGCTTCATCAGGAATTTCTTGTTGGGTGCGGTTTACAATCACACCAGCAACACAGGCTGCACGCCAGCCTTGAGTGGCACACATAGTGAACAAAGTGGAAGATTCCATCTCATAGTTCAGTACGCCCATATCTTGCCATTCTTTCATTGAACCCGCGAAACGACGCGTTACACGGCCAGTGACAGTGTCATAACGCTCTTGGCCTGGGTAGAAAGTATCAGAAGAAGCCGTTACGCCAATGTGTGGCTCTACACCTGCATCGCGACACGCTGCAACCATAGCAGTGGTACATTCAAAGTTTGCAACCGCAGGGAACTCCATAGGTGCAAAGTGTAAGCTCGCGCCATCTAAACGCACTGAAGCTTGAGTCACAATTACATCGCCCACATTCACATGGGGTTGAATTGCGCCTGTAGTACCAACGCGCAGGAAGGTATTCACACCTAACTGTGCAAGTTCTTCTACTGCGATAGAAGTAGATGGACCACCGATACCGGTTGAACACACTACTACTGGCTTGCCATCGGCATAAGCTAAATAGCTTGTATACTCGCGGTGGCTAGCAAGAAACGTCGCATTGTCCATTAGTTCGGCAATACGTTTTACGCGCTCTGGATCACCAGGAACGATTGCCAAAGTTGCACCATCGAGCATTGCTTTGGTCAAACCTAAATGAAATACATCAGCCATTGTGAAAACCCCTTTCATTTTTGATAATTAAATTCTTATAAAATCGACTTTAACCTAGTATCGAAGCGGTGAAGGTTAACTTGATCACAGAATTATCGGCAAGAAGTAATTGTTTAGTCGTAATGAAATTACCAATTACCCTCGCATCTGCTCACAAGATAGCAAATTTGCCCGCGCAGCGAATGTCAGTCTGATTTATGCCTAACAAAGTGTGAACCAGATCCTAATCACATGCTATAGACAGCGGCCGAAATCATCTAATCCAATGATTTATAAGTGATTAAAATAAATCATCATTTAGTATTAATCTGAAGCAGGGAGAAGAGTGATCTAAGTCACGTTTCACTGTAGAGTGAAAGGTTAGGGTTAAGGCGAAACCAGAAGTGTAGTAGATGACGACAAGGAGAATGCCGATGTTTCCAGAGTACAGAGAATTAATTTCCACCCTGAAAACCCAAGATGCTCATTTTCAACGTAAGTTTAACGAGCATAATCAGTTAGACGAGGAAATCAAACAACTGGAAAAACGTGTCGCCAGTGATTTCAATCCGACAGTGAAAGAGCTCAAAAGCAGAAAGTTACACCTAAAAGAAGAGATTTATCAGATCCTCAAATCCCACGAGTAATCCCAAACTTCTTTAGTTAACAACAAGGGCGCCTAAGCGCCCTTATTCATGTCATCGCAATCGCTTACAGATAGTAATCTTTCAGCGGTGGGAAACCGTTAAAGCACACTGCAGAATACGTCGTCGTATAAGCGCCAGCAGTTAACCAATACATGCGGTCACCAATGGCTAAGTCATTCGGTAAACCGTAGCTGTAGTGCTCATACATGATATCGGCACTGTCGCAGGTTGGGCCGGCAATCACGCATTTATCCAGCTCGCCTTGACGATCAGTATAAATTGGGAACTTAATCGCCTCGTCCATCGTTTCAATCAAGCCTGAGAATTTACCCACATCGGTAAATACCCAACGCTCTAACGCTGTGTAGGATTTTTTGCTGATCAGTACCACTTCAGACACTAAAATCCCCGCGTTAGAAATCAACGAACGACCTGGCTCCAGAATAATTTGCGGTAAATCGTCACCGAAATCTTCCTTCAGGAAGTGAGTGATCTGCTCGGCATACACACCCAATTGATTGGTTTTATCAATATAGTTAGCAGGGAAACCGCCGCCCATGTTGATCATCTTCAAGGTGATATTGTGCTCATCACGCAGACGGTCGAAAATGCTTTTCACTTTACCAATGGCAGAATCCCAAGCACCGATGTCACGTTGCTGTGAACCGACGTGAAACGAAATACCAAAAGGTTCTAAACCCAATTCCTGCGCCAATACTAATAGCTCATAGGCCATTTCGTTTTGGCAGCCGAATTTACGCGATAACGGCCAATCAGCCGTGTCTGTACCTTCGGTCAAAATGCGCACGTAAATACGCGATCCCGGTGCTTCTTCGGCGATCATTCGCAGATCAGCTTCTGAGTCGGATGCATACATACGCACGCCGCGCTCATAAAATGCACGTACATCTTGACGCTTTTTAATGGTATTGCCGTAGCTGACTCGGTCGGTTGTCACGCCGACATTCATGACCATATCTAGTTCATAAATTGAGGCAATATCAAAGTTTGACCCTTTATCTTTAAGTAAAGATAAGATCTCGGCCGCGGGGTTTGCCTTAACTGCATAATAAACGTTGGCGTAAGGAAAACTATTAACCATGTCATCGTATTGTTTCGCTATGATACTGGTATCAATCACTACGAACGGGGTTGCTTTGTCTTTGGCAAACGCTTCAATACGCTTGAATGTGTCCATGTCATAATAGTCAGCAACATCAATAGATTGAAATTGGCTCATTGGGCCAGAGTCTCCTTTGGGTCAGGTAGATAAAAGTGAGTGTAATGTCTTAAAAAACGTGCGCAGTAAACGATATTTTCTCGCTTTACGCAACGAATTTTTATGCTGAATTTATAACTTTTTATTCCACAATATTTTAAGGGGCTAAACCACCAAAAAAAGCCTCTATAAAACAAATGATTATGCACACAAACCCTAAGGTAAATTTGTGTGCATTATCAGAATAAAAAGTGAATTTTTTACGACGTTATCGCAAAGGAGATGGATAGACTGGCTCAAGCCAACATTTCCATCCCAAAGCGATAAGCTTGAGGGGCGAGCGCACCAAGAAAGAAGGCTAATGTGATGCTTTAAAATAGGTCAGTTAAATTGAATCGTTACTGCGGCTGATTCAATTTTGCGAGTGCTTGGCCCAAGGCTTCACTGGAATCAAAATAGGCGATATCTAAAATATTACGCTGATTGAGCAATATCATAGTGGCCATATCTTTGGTATCGGGTAATAAACGACTGATCTCACCTTCCCTATCTAACCCAATCGCAAAGGGTAAATCTTGCATTTGTGGCACAGCAACAAACTTAGCGATTAAAGAAGGCATGCCACTGATATCCGCGACATAAACTAACCCAGCAGGCATTTGAGTCATACTCAGAGGCGTGAGTGCTTCTTTAATCACATCGCCGCCTTTCATGCTGCGGCTAAAGAGTAAAACTTGAGTTTCATCTGTCACACTTATCGTTTGATCATTTTGATCGAGAAGTGAAATAGGATTAATCGCATCGCCAGCAACATAACTCGCAGCATACGCCCACATGGGGGTTAATAGACAAGACAGACATAACAACAGCGTTTTCATAAACACTCGACTCCATTATTGGATAGGCGGACAGCATACCTGACTCCCCCTATCGACTCATTAAACCAACCGCGATTACATGATACGCTTCACACATGCATGGCGAATAAGTATTTGATGGGATTTCTGCGCTATAATCGCACAGTTAAGTTTATTACAAGGATATCATAATGATAACACCTGGACTCGATCAGGAATTGCAGCAACTACAAGGCGTTTATCAGCTGATCACAGAGTTTCTAGTCACCTACAGCTTCCAATTGGTCGGCGCTTTGCTGATCTTTTTACTGGGTTTGTGGGTCGCTAGTAAGGCATCACGTTTAGTCGCAAAACAGTTCGAAAAACACAATATCGACATTACCTTAAGCAATTTTGTCAGTAACCTTATCCGCATTCTGATCATCATCATGGTCGGGATCATCGCCCTCGGCAAAATTGGCATCAGCGTCACCCCTATGGTAGCAGCCATTGGTGCAGCCTCCTTAGGTGCTGGCTTAGCCTTACAAGGCATGTTAGCCAACTATGCCGCCGGCGTGACCATTATCGTCACCCGTCCTTTCGTTGTGGGAAACACTATCGAAATCAAAGGGGAAAGCGGCGTCGTTAAACGTATTCACTTAGGCATGACCATTCTGAGTAATGAGGAAGGCGAACAAATCAGCATTCCCAATAAGCATATCGTCGGTGAGATCCTGCATAATTCCTTTAGCAATAAACTGGTCGAAACCCAGTTTAATCTCAGTTACAACACAGATCCCGAACGGGCCATTAGTGTGATCACTGAGTTATTGAGCAACAATCCCTATGTCTATCAAGAGACCATGCCCAATATCGGCATCAATGGTTTTAATGCTATCGGGATTGAAATGGGAGTGCGCTATTGGGTGCCCACGCAAAGCTATTTTCAGCATAAATATAAGGTGAACTTAGCACTCTACAACGCCCTTAAGCAGGCGGGAATCGAGATTGCCTGCCCCATCAGAGAGATCCATCTGCAAGATAAATAACGCTAATGATCATGGGGTTGACCGGCGTAGTCGGTCAACCTAGCCCACATTGTAAACTTGCATTCTTGTACGAATTTACGTTTACTATGCTCCCAAATATCGATAGTGATGGATTACTATGTTGTTGATACTCATAATTATTGCTTTTGTTGTACTGTTTATTTTCTTCGCTAAATATCAAAAAAAACAAGCTCAAGCCGAAGCGCTTGCCGCAGGAGAGCCCAATGCGCTACTCCATCATGGCATCGCACTGATTAATAAAGATCAAGTAGAAACAGGCTTAGATTTTATTCATCAAGCCGTGGATAAAGGGCTGGCCGTTGCGGCTATCACTCTTGCCGAATTATATTCGGGTCGATTCCCACAAGTGCCAGCCGATACTAAAGCCTCGAACGATTGGTATAAAAAAGCGGCCGAACTCGATGCCCAATACTTATCACTGTTAACGCTACCGAATTTGCTTTCGCCTGAAGCGCAAACTCGGGAAGATCTAGAAATGCTGGAGGCTCAGCTCAAATCCAATGCTGAAGCAGGCGACGCCGCCTTTCAGTATGAACTCGGGCTTTTATATGAAAG
The DNA here is from genome assembly GCF_026802235.1 of Shewanella sp. DAU305. Classification (NCBI taxonomy): domain Bacteria; kingdom Pseudomonadati; phylum Pseudomonadota; class Gammaproteobacteria; order Alteromonadales; family Shewanellaceae; genus Shewanella; species Shewanella sp. DAU305. The sequence continues at coordinate 1,041,637 of NZ_CP113808.1, read as the reverse complement.
GCAGCCTTTACTCGATCCAGATGCGACTCAAGCAATTGATTGGTTTGAAAAAGCCGCAGCCCAGCAACATCCAGATGCCGATTACCACCTAGGGGCGCTTTATTGGCATGACAAACGAGTGACGTCTGACTTTGCCAAAGCGAGGCAGTACTTTGAAAAGGCGGCGGCTAATGGCGATGAACTGGCCAAAGAGCACTTAGGCAATATGCTCCTCGCTGGCCAAGGTGGGCCAAAAGATGTAGCTCGTGCAGAGGCTTTGCTCAGCGAACAAGCCGAAGACAATGATTTCAGACAATTTTACTTGGGTAGACGCTTCTTTTATGGCGAAGATTTTCCAGTGGATTATGTCAAGGCCCGTTATTGGTTAACGAAATCCTTTGAAGCAGGTAATAGCTTTGCTCAGGTCACGTTGGCCAATCTTTTACTCGTCGACCCGCAAAATGATGATGACTACCTAAAAGCCAAAAATTACTACGAAGAACTCATCACAGAATGGAATGAGGACGCCCTATCAGGCTTAGGCAAAATACATGAACAAGGCTTAGGCGTGAGCCGCCAGCCGATTAAAGCGTTAATGTATTATCAGCTCGCGGCCATGAGCCATAGCGCTGATCACCTAAAAGAATTAGCTAGATTGAGTCAACAATTAGGCACCTTAGAGATAAGAGAGGCCGAGCGGCTGCGTGACAGTTTCTTGCATCAGTATCCGATCCCCACTGAGCAACAAGCCTATTTCTATGGCAACAAGGCTGAATCGTTTCTAAGTGGTGAAAATCCTACGCGAGAGGATCTACAGGCAGCAGAAGCTTGGTACATCAAATCGGCAGAGCTAGGTAATGAAAATGCCATGCAAGAACTGGTGGACATTTACAGTACGGAGCGATTAAACAAGCCAGTACAAGTGTTTATTTGGTCTAGCTTATTACTGCGTCATTTTGGCAAATACGGTATGAATAGCGATCAGTTGCTCTACCAAACTAGCGCTAAATCTTGCTTAACAGAATCTGAACTTGCCTACGCCGAAACCCAAATTGAGGCCATTGAAACTCAATTAACGCCCTATCTTGAGTCTGTATAGGTAAGTTTCGCAGCAGCGAATGAGTCCCAGAAAAGGTTTGGCCAAATTAAATAAGCCAAACCTTTTAGTGGCAAAATAGAGTGCATTTATAATTACTTAAAAAGCACAGTGGATTTATAAGCACTACAATCATTGTATTCACTAAACCTGTACGGCTAAATGACTAGACATAAAACCTAGTCGGATTAACTGTCCAGCCCGATAATTAAAACTGACCATTTTAATAGGCAAGATGAATGAGGCTGATACTGATAATCGTCATTTCATGCTTATTTCTGCCCCAAGCGAGAGCAGAAACCTCTGCTATTGTCTGGCAAGCACACTGTCGCGATAGGCATCCTGTTATTTATTTCGAAAATGGTGAATGCAAAGGCCCAGGTGCTGCGGTGATCAATCAAGTTATCACCCATCTAGGTCACAAGGTAAATTGGAGTAATGTGCCTTGGGCACGCACGATTAAAGTCGCCGAAACGGGACAAGTCGACCTCATTCCCGTCCATTCGATGACACCCGAGCGCAACGATTTTCTGGACCCTATGCTACTGGGCTACGACAAGCGCTACGTCTATTACTTTGCCCTTGCGAATCGACAGCTTGAGGTCAAAAATTTCGATGAATTAAAGCCTTATATCATTGGCGCACTCAGAGGCGCTTTTTACTGTCCGCAGTTCAATGACAATCAAAACCAACTAAAAGTGTCTTTTGTTAATGATAACGGCCAGTTAATCAATATGTTGAAGGCAGAACGTATCGATTTAGCCATCACCTCCGAACAACATGAGATGCCATTCTTTGCTAAAGATCCCCAACTTAAGCAGATGGAATACGTCGACATCAGCAAGAACGGTCGCTATTTCAGCATTCCGCTCAAGTCGCCACTGCATCAATATGCCAAGCAAGTTCACCAGATAGTCGACGACATGCGCACCTCAGGCGAAATCACTCGGCTATTTGAATCCTATGGTGTCGAGCCTCCGCTAAATCTCACCGAATCGCCCACCACTCACTAAGCTGATAGTCAGTCCCGAGTCCCTATTCGCCTAGACTGTTTAGGCTTATACGGTTCAGAAACACTCATCAAACCCGAGCCAAAAACTAAAAATATCTGATCATGCTGTGGCATTTTCAGCTTAGTGCCACATCCCTCCACCATCTCGCTAATTTTAAAATAGCTACTTTTGTTAATGCATATTTTACAAAGTGTTAACCAAGTCACAGTCACTTTTTGCGTGTTAAGTACCAAACACGACAGGTAAAATCGTCATGGCTAATTTAGCTAAAAAATCAACCTATTGGTTTTACTGAAATAAAAATGACGTAAACCGCGACAAAATATAGTCAATTAGATTTTTATCAATGATATTTTTATCAATTAGATTTTTTTAATGGAAGTGATGCACCTCAAATTTATCCGCTGTATTTTTTGATAAATTTCTTCACAAGGCGGAATCAATAAAAACACTTCGCCAACAAAGTCATACAAATGACCACAAACGTAAGGAACGAGATGATGAAAACGTCAACCAAGGTAGCAATAGCAATGGCCGTAATCGGCAGCTTAGGTATCAATGCCTACGCAGCAGACGGTGGTAACCCAAAGAAAGGTAAACATTTATACAAAAAAGAATGTAAAGCCTGCCACAGCCAAGGTGGCGAAGGCGGTGAACTCACCCCGATGACCAAGACCATGAGCCAATGGGATCGCTTCTTTGATAAAGATAAGCACAAACTCAAACCAGAGGTATTCAACGGCTTCACAGAACAAGACCTCAAGGACATACAGCAATTTTTGTATGACCACGCCGCCGACTCAGACCAACCACAAACCTGCGGCTGATCTCTGCCAATTTAACGGCCTAAGGCAATGGTAGAAAGCAGCCCTGCAACTGCGACCTAACTCATTGACTTAAAGAATTTAAAAACCCAATGCGAGAAAAATGGGGAAACACCTCAGGGACTCCTATTGGGTAAATTTGGCGAAATGCTTCTTAGCGAGATAGCGCCAACAGAAAAACTCAGGGAGAAACCTTATGCGTACCCTTATCTCAATACTCGTTGCTAATGCCTTGTTTATGTCGGGCCAAGCCCTTGCTGCACCGAACGATGTGCAAAGTGAAACGCAAAAAATTACCGAACTCAAGCAGCAACTTGCCGATATTACCGAGCAATTGGATGACCTTAATGATCGCGTAGATAAAACCGAGCGACACACATCCTTAGATCGACTTGAAATTACAGGTGATTTCCGCACTAAAGCCCATTCATTGCATTACCAAGATGTAGTCTGGAGCCCCGCGATGAAGGTTAACTTCAACGACTTTGGCGCCAAAGCTATGTCTGGCGCCTTCGGCATGCCCAACGATCTAAATTCGCCACTTGGAAAAATGATGCAAGCCAATCCAGACCTTGCCGCCGCCTTCCAAAATGGCATGTTGCAGGGCGTGATGCCCTATGTGCTCGCCCCCAAAAGCGTGCAGGACATAGATAACGACATCTACTACACCACTCGTTTGCGCCTCAACCTCAAGGCAAAAGTATGGGATAACGTCAGCTTTGCTGGCCGTCTCAGTATGTTCAAAAACTGGGGCGACTCAACAGGAGTGCAAGTATTTGACTCTTGGCGGTCTTTCACTATGGATGGCACCAGCAGCGGCAATACCAGTGGCGACTGGCTGCGGGTCGAACGCGCCTATTTTGACTGGAAAAAAATCAACGGCTCCGAGTTTTATCTCTCCATTGGCCGTCGCCCTTCAACCTATGGCCCACCAAGCCACTACCGTGAAAACGAGCTACGCGGCGGCACGCCTTCAGGCCATTTAGTTAACTTCAACTTCGATGGCGCGACCTTAGGTTATAACCTAGGGGAAATCACCGGAATAGAAGGCCAAGTCGTCCGCTTCTGCTACGGCCAAGGCTTTGAATCACAATGGGGCAATGGCGAAATGTTCGGTGACATAGTCACTAAAGATACTCACCTCGGCGGTTTTAATATCGATGCCATCAACGATGGAACTAACTTCCTGCAATTCACCCTGTTTGGCGCGAAAAACGTAAATGACGGCTTTAAAGGCACTATGGCCTTTCCAACCCAACTGGCGGGAATTTTTGCTCCGACCATGTACCAAGATATGCAAAAGTTCGACAACTTTAACTTTGTTACCCGAGTACAACCCAGCGGTGTGATTGGTGACATGTACTTAGGCGGGATTGGCTTTGCACGGGAAGAAGCAAACGATATCAAATGGTTTGCCTCACTCGGCTGGACTCGCGCCGAGCCCAATGGCAACGCAGGTATGTTTGGTGGCATGTTATCCGATGCTATCTTCGAGGCTGAGTTAAATAGCACTGGTACTGAGATCATTATGGTGCCTAAAACCAGTGACGATAGTGATACCAAAGACGGTTACGGCATCTATGTCGGCGTACAAATTCCTGCACCCTACGGTAAGTTTGGTCTGGAATATAACTATGGTTCTAAATATTGGACACCCTTCACCCAAGCCCAAGACGACCCTATCGGTAGCAAACTTGCCACCCGTGGTCATGTGGCCGAAGCCTATTACATCTTTGATATCAATCCCAAAATGTTTATCAAACTGGCCGGGCTTTACTACGACTATGAATACACAGGTAGCGGCACACCTGTGGGTGCTCCGCAAAAAATTGATGATGTATTAGCCGGTACGGCTTATTCCATGTTGCCTGTGGTTGATACCGCCTTCGACGTGAACGCCTCACTCACAATTAACTTCTAATCCGTCATAGATAACAGCCATTAGCCCTCGGTCAAGCCGAGGGCGGGAGTACAAAATGAAAAGACTCTTACTCATTGCCTTGGCGGGTATGACATTAAATACCTATGCCGCCAATCCACATAAAGAAGTGCTCGAGGGCCCCTTTGCGACGGGTACGCAAGTCACGGCACAATGTTTAGTGTGCCATGAAGACCAAGCCACAGACGTAATGAAAACCTCCCACTGGACTTGGGAGTTAGAACAAAAGCTGCCAGACAGAACCGTACTTAGGGGCAAAAAGAACAGTATCAATAACTTCTGCACCTCAATTTCAGGCAACGAACCTCGCTGTACCAGCTGCCATGCGGGCTACGGCTGGAAAGATAACGATTTTGATTTTAAAGATAAAACTAAAGTCGATTGCCTTGTCTGCCACGATACGACTGGAACTTATGTAAAAGATCCTGCAGGCGCGGGCGAGCCAATGGCAAAACTCGACTTAGCTAAAATCGCCCAAAATGTCGGTAAGCCCGTTCGCGACAACTGCGGCAGTTGCCACTTCTATGGCGGAGGTGGCGATGCGGTGAAACATGGCGATCTTGACTCTTCCATGTCTTACCCAGACAAAGCGACCGATGTGCACATGGATAGCGACGGTAATGACTTTCAATGTCAGAACTGCCACACCACTGAAAAACATCAGATATCGGGCAATGCGATGGGCGTATCTCCCGGTGGTATAGACCATATTGGTTGTGAAAACTGCCACGACAGCGCACCGCACAGCAATAAGAAGCTCAACACTCATACGGCAACGGTTGCCTGTCAAACCTGCCATATCCCTTACTTTGCTAAGAATGAACCCACCAAAATGCGTTGGGATTGGTCAACCGCAGGCGAGGATAAACCAGAAGCCGTTGACCAATACGGCAAACACACCTACCAGAAGAAAAAAGGCAATTTTGTCTGGGAGAAAATGGTTAAACCCCAATACGCTTGGTATAACGGTACAGCCAATGCGTACATGACAGGCGATAAAATGGACCCGAATGCCATCACAAAACTCACCTACCCCATAGGCGATATCAATGATGCAAAAGCGAAAATTTATCCCTTTAAAGTTCACACTGGTAAGCAGATTTACGACAAAAAACTCAATATCTTTGTGACCGCTAAAGTCTATGGCAAAGGCGGTTACTGGAGCGATTTCGATTGGAGCTTAGCTGCCAAACTCGGAATGGAAGCCAACCCGACTATGGTAGAAAAAGGCCTGAAATACAGTGGCGAATATGGCTTTGCTGAAACAGAAATGTGGTGGCGTATCAACCATATGGTGTCACCTAAAGCACAGGCCTTAAATTGCAACGACTGCCATAACAAAGGCTCAAGACTCGATTGGCAAGCCCTAGGTTATCAAGGTGACCCAATGAAGAATAAACAAGGACCAAAACATAAACAGCCTTAATTAAGCCATTCCCTGCAATACCCTTTGAGATCTTAGTGCTTCACTAAGATCTCTTTTTTATGATGTTGCCACTCTGGCACAAACGCAGACATTTAGACTCAGCCAGTCTTCTACCTTGCCCCAGTTTGTCTCACTGGGTGACGATTCACGGTAGTTTGACTCTGTCTATCCGCCAAATCATCTGATTTTTATGGCATTTATTTTGCGTAGTCATAGCGTGTTCAATTACGGCAATCAGTATGACCTCGGGCAAAATATCCCAAACAGTATCCCATCTTTCATTCAACCGTTTACTCGGTGAAACCAGTGGTGCCTTTGCCGACTTAGGCACTTTTTTGCCTTTGGTGTTGGGGCTGATTGCCCTCAATCAATTTTCACCCCAAGGAATTTTCCTAGGCTTTGGGCTATTCGCTATCTTAAGCGCGCTGTTTTACCGTCACCCGATTCCCGTGCAACCGATGAAGGTCATCGCTGCACTAGTCATAGCCCAAGGCTTAACGCCAGGAATGCTCCAAGCCAGTGCCATGTTGATGGGCGTAATCCTGCTAATATTGGCCTTTAGCGGCGCCATTACTTGGTTAGCAAAACAGTTATCCCAAGCAGTAAGTGTTGGCATTCAACTCGCCATAGGTCTGCAACTGATGTGGATGGGCACTAAGATGATGAGTGAGTTTTGGCTGCTTGGCGTGGGAGCTTTTGTCCTGTTATTTATCAGTAAATTTTTGCCGCTGCGCTACCTTGCCATGCCCTTAGTCATAGCGGCGGGGATGATTTGGCAAGCCAGTACACAAACTAGTTTAGCCACTAACCTTGATATTCAAGCAATGACAGCGCCATTTCAATTAGCGTGGCCGACATCTATTGAGTGGACCTCTGCCGCCCTTTTGTTGGTTTTGCCACAACTGGCTCTCACCTTAACCAATGCAGTGATTGCTACATCTGTAATGGCACAGGAGAAATACCCTGAAGATGCCGCCAAACTCACACCCAAAAACTTCGCCATTAGCTCAGGTCTTGCCAACTTATTGCTCGCGCCCTTTGGTGCCTCGGCCATGTGCCACGGTGCGGGCGGACTTGCGGTGCAATACCATTTTGGTGCTCGCACTTATCTGGCGCCGTTAATTTTTGGCAGTACGTGCTTAATGATAGCCCTGTGTTGGGGTACTAATATCGCTTGGCTATTAAGCCTTATTCCTATGGCAATCCTCGGCAGTTTACTGACCACTGCGGGGCTACAATTAGCATGGTCGAAACGCTTAATCGATGGTAAGCCCTTCTGTATCTTTGTGATTTTATCAACCGCTGTGACTTGCCTCGCTATCAACGCCGCTGCGGGACTTGCCGTGGGGATCATTCTGGAGCAAGGTCGCCGCACTTGGGCCATGTTCGCCACGCGTTAATCGCTTCCGACCCGCAGTAATAAGGTTCCCAAAATCAAACAGCGCGTTAAACAACGCGCTTTTTGTTAACCATTACACCTCTTCCAACTGCCATCAACGAGAACGAGAGTTATAGCAGGCTAAAAGGTTCTTGCAGGATTGGTCGGCGTGTCCTTTTGCGCCAGCGCCCATTTAGCAATGGCATCTTTACGCATAAAGCCTACGTTAGTGTGACCTTTAGCGTACTGAATAAACTTATCTAAAGCGGTCACCAATCCAGGAGCGCCACCAATACGGTCATGCACACTGATCGACATCATCCGTCGCTGCGTCGAACCTTCTTGATAGAGCATATCGAACTCATCCTTTAGTTCCTGCAAAAAGGCCGCGGCAGTCATAGCAGTATTGCCACCAAAACGGCCGATATCATTGTTACGTAAAGTGTAAGGCACAACTGCAAAGGGCTTATTTCCTACAGGGATAATTGAAGGTTCGTCCCGCGATAGATCATCGATATGATAAATAAAACCTAAGTCCTGCAAAATATTGAGGGTTTGAGTGCTATGGCGCATCCAAAAGGCATTAAAACCTAAGGGGCGCTGACCTGTGATCCTTTGCAGCGTCTCAATACTCGCCACATAGGAGGCGCGTTCCTCTGCTGGCGACATGCTGTATTGTGGCGTCCACGTTTGTCCGTGACCCGAAATCTCATGCCCCTCATCTGCAACTTGTTTGGCAAGTTGAGGATGTAGCTCGGCGGCGCGCCCAACCATGTGAGAAGTCACCTTGATATTGTGCTTACGCCACAAGCGCAGCAGCCTTGGAATGCCTTCGTTCATACCGTAATCGTACCAAGTCGGGGTGATGGTATCTGGGTAGCCCTTTTCCATCGGCGGAAACGGCCCTTCGGCATTTTTATCTTGAGCACCTGCTTCAAACTGCATTGAGATTGAAATCACTAACTGCTCACCACTTGGCCAAAATATTTTGTTCATACCACTGCCACCTGAACTTTTGGAGTCATTTTCTAAGGTATCTAATGAGGGTAAACCAATAGCAAGCGCCGTTTGGCTTAGGCCGAACCCAGCAGCGATGGCACCACCTGCCATTAAAAATCGTCGACGTTGATTCATGATTGAGTCCCTGTAGCTAATTGAGAAAATAGCGTTTGATAATCTTCGAGGTGCCAGTTATCTGTGATGAAACCATCCCGTACTCGATACATGTCAACAGCACGAAAATCGATTTTCTGCCCTTGGCCTTTTTGCTCACCAAAGACACCAGTGAAGCGGCCATTAAAACGCAGTCGTACCACTGCACGATCGCCAACTATTAGCAAATGCTCAACTGAAACAGAGAGATCGGGGACCGCTGCCCTAAATGCCTTTGAGGCTTCGAGTGAACCCGTGATTCCCTGTGCGCGGCCAGCGGGCAGAGTACGGTCGATAAAACCAGTCGCCAATGCGCCGTGGGCAAAACTTGCATCGCCCGTGTGCCAAAAACTGGCATATAACAAAGCGGCGCGGGCGATAGCCAGTGCCTGCGGTGATTCATCAGAAATCGTTTCCATTGCCGCCACTTTTGGCACTAATGTCGCTCGCACTTTAGCACTATCCTGTGTTGTTGCCCCTTGAGCGGCTAACGCATCCATGCTCAGACTTGCTAAGCTAAAACCCACAATAGCGATACCTATAAAGCCTGAAAACCATAGACTTAAACTAAGCCAAGCGGGTAAGCGCTGAACATACAAAGTGTTAACCCGATCCATTATGCCACCTCATCGTCAGCGGATCGGATGACGGCTCTCAATGCTTCGTTGTGTGTAGGATAATCTGTATAACCCGCCGCACTACCGCCAAACAAGGGCCCTTTGTCGAATGCAGATAAAGGCAATTGATGCATTAAACGGTAAGGCAAATCAGGATTCGCAATAAAAGGTCGACCGAAGGCAACTAAGTCCGCATAACCGTTATCAATCACTTCATTGGCACGCGCCACATCATAGCGACCCGCAACAATAATGCTGCCCTTAAAGACTTTGCGCAGCTCGACTCTAAAGGATTCTGGCACCTGCGGCGCATCATCCCAATCCGCCTCTGAAAGATGTAAATATGCCACGCCCAATGCCGATAAATGCTTAGCCGCTAACAGAATAGTGTCTACAATTTCAGGACACGCCATATCTTTAAACGTCACGTAAGGGGCGAGGCGAACCCCGACTTTATCGGCACCAATTTTCGCACTCACGGCTTGGACAATTTCGAGTAAAAAACGAATGCGATTTTCCTGAGAACCGCCGTAGGCATCAGTTCTGTGGTTTGAATTGGTGCGTAAAAACTGGTCAATCAGATAACCATTGCCGCCGTGAATTTCGATGCCATCAAAACCCGCCGCAACCGCATTCACTCCCGCCTGTGCAAAATCGGCCACAACGCGGTCGATATCGGCTTGCACCATAGCCCTAGGTTCTGGGCAATCCACCATTTGCCCTTCAGGATGCGCTTCATCCACAATCCATACTTTAGTGCCAACGGGCGCAATAGCTGATGGCGCAATCGGGGCATTACCCTGCTGAAAAATCGGGTGCGATACACGGCCAACATGCCAAATTTGATTGAAGATTTTACCACCAGCCTGATGCACTGCCGCTGTGACTTTTTTCCAGCCCTCAATTTGCTCAGCGGTATACACGCCCGGCGTAAATGAATAACCTTGGCTGTCATCGGAGATTTGTGTCGCTTCTGTGATGATTAACCCCGCCGAGGCGCGCTGGGCATAATATTGCGCCATCAGATCATTCGGAATATTGCCTGGCTGCGTAGTACGCGCCCGAGTCATAGGGGCCATCACAATGCGATTGTTTAATGCCAGTGACGCTAATTTATAAGACATGAAAAGACTCATACACACTCCGAACCAGAAATTAAGATGAAACATCAGTGGTGCAATTGTGCATTAGTTAATCTATATTGATAATCAGGCTATTATTAAAATCATTTTCAAAAATAATTTGATATGTATCATTTAAACGATCTGCAATTAGCGCTGCGTATCGCAGCCTTAGAGAGTCTCTCGGCAGCCAGTAAAGAAATAGGCATGACGCCGGCAGCGGCAAGTGCCGCGCTGCAAAGATTAGAGAAAAAGCTAGGATGTCAGCTATTTGCTCGCTCGACGCGGCGCTTACAGCTCACAGAAGAAGGGCGGATCTTTCTCGATTCGGCGAAACCCGCACTGGCGATTCTCGAAACCGCCAGCGCCAATTTAGCCGAACACAGGGGTGAGCTTAAGGGCGAAGTACGCCTCGCCTTACCTTCGGATATTGGCCGCAGCCAGATCCGTGCTTGGCTCGATGAATTGATGGACAGCGCCCCAGAACTGACAGTGCAGCTGTATTTTGGCGATCATATGACAGACTTAATCGACCAAAATATCCATTTGGCTTTGCGCTATGGCCAACTTGACGACTCAAACCTTAAAAGGCGTCAGCTCGCCATGACCCCAAGGGTACTGGTCGCCTCACCCGCTTATCTGGCACAACACGGCACACCAAGCACGCTAAATGAACTGAGCCAACACGCAGTACTGATCTTAAATCGCGGCGGTGAGCCGTGGCAGAAATGGAAGTTAAGTCATAACGGCGCCCCCGTTGAAATCGAAGTCAGGGGCCAACGTTTCTGTAACGATGGCGCAGTGATCCGCGACTGGGCACTCTCAGGTCGTGGGATTGCCTATAAGAGTTGGCTCGATGTGGCGCAAGATGTGACCGAAGGCAGACTCCACTTAGTGCTAGCCGATAAAATAGCCCCGCCGATCCCACTGCAATTGGTATACCTACAAACCGATTATCCCAGCCATAAGATCCGTCGCACCATAGAGTTTTTAGTAGAAAAGCTTGGTCAGTTCGCCCAAAACTATCCACTGCCCTAAATTGCAAACGTCCAAAGTATCCGAATAGAAAACCACGATAAACAAGTGGTCATGTGAAGAAAATAACCACCATCAAGTCGTTGCTAGATGATAGAAAACTAAAAGTAAATATGCCTTATAGGTTTAATGTCGTTGAGATGATGTAGTACCTGTGTCAACCAAAATGTAAGGCCAGAATACTCGAAATCAACGTCACTAATAATGCAAATGTAATGATAAAGCTAAAACGATATCAAGCAATTACCACCAAAGTTGTATAAAAACCACTACCCTGTCAAAACAAATTCCTATAGCATCATTCACACCAATTAACATCGTCGTAGCAGCCAAGTCGAACAACTGATTTATGTCTCGCAAACAACGCTACACATTAATACTCAGACGTTAAGTGAAAGCATTAATTCGAATATGGATAAGAAAGCGAAGAAAATATTATTCTCCACCTACTGGAAAAATGGATGGATAGACTCAAAAGATAGACTTTTATCTGATGGAGATTTTGAGTACGCAAAGTCACAAGGATTGATGTTTGATCCGATTTCGATTTCTCATGATGACTGCATAGATACCATTGCAAAAGTAGTAAAAACAATATCCAGAGCACAAATTGCTAAAGGTTTTTTAAGTAGCCTGACAACTCGCCGCTTAGACTTAAGATCTTCTTTATCATCCTATTCAATTGCCAAAAATATCCCAGAGCATAAATATACACCCGTTATATCCGGCACTTCATATTCCGACGGAAAACCAACTTCACACTCCTACACCTGCGGTGTATGCCGAGACAGCAAATACGGGATAAGGGGCAGTCACAACTATAACAACACAGATATAAACGTATTGAATTTCGAGCGTATCAAATGGGGTGGTGTCCGTCATGGCGATATTTTATATACATATTTTGACTTAAACCAATTTATAAATACGGATATCCCTGACCCAACTGATGAAGACTTAAATTGTTTCAAAGAAATATTAAGCACTATCGAAAGTTCGGAACCTACTGATTATCCCAGTGCCCTTGAAAAAAGATTGGCTAAGGTCGTAAAGTCCAGTAAAGCAGAAAGGCAGGTATTAATAGAGATTTTAGCCAGTATTGGAGTGTTACGATCAAGGAGCTACGATCGCCCTTCTAAAGGCAAAAATGACTGGGTGTTTGCTGAGTATTGGCGAGGTGAAGATAAATACTGCCATAAAACTGTCGATGAATATTTTGGTAAATATCTACAGTTATGAATGAAGTGGATCAGAGATCAAGCGAAGGCTTTTCCATCCCAAAACTAACCGCAAATAAGGCGCGGGAATGACTAGCTGTATCACAAAAGGTGCGTAATGCGTTTAGAATTAACTCTCAAGAACATGTTGGATAAAATTGAATCTTTAGATTGGAAGTGGGATGTATATATACCTTTTAATAAAGAAATTAATGACTCAATATTATGTCTTGTACTTGACGATGACACAGAAGAAGATCGTGGTAGTGATGATGAACCAATTTACCCAACATCTATTGGTTATAAAAGCTTCTTAAGTGTGTCAGATTTGCAAAGTATTAAGAGTAATTTGCTGCAACAAAATTCTGAAGCTGGGCTAAATGAATTAATTAGTGCAGCAAAATATTATTATGAAAATGATGCTTTTATTAATATTAACCGCTAACCAATAAAGGCTGTCGGATGCTCCGCTAATGCGCACATTAAGGGTTACTCATAAGTGTATAACCCTATCCCTTGGGAAGTACGACTGTCACCACACAGCCCTGTTGCCAAGGCAGTAAAGCTTGCGTGGATTGCTGACAGTTTTCGATTTGAATGCTGCCGTGATGGCGGGTGACCACATCCTTACAGATGGCTAAACCTAGGCCTAATCCCGCATCTTTGGTTGAGGCAAAAGATGCCATCAACTCACTCGCCTGCCCCTGTAGCCCTTCGCCATTATCAATAACTAAAACTTTGATTTCATTCGGATGATAATAGATATCGATCCATAATTGACGCACACGATTATCGCCGCAGGTCTCTAGCGCATCTAAACTATTTTTCACGAGATTGACCCACATTTGACTTAAGCCAACGCTATCCCCCATCAGCTCAAAGGGCTCGCCCTGTACCCGCACATTCACTTGCACATTGGCCCGATCTAACTCGCGCCGCAGTAAAGCTAACGCCTCCTTCACCACCAGCACGATATCTAAAGGTTCGGTCTTGGCCTGACGCCGCTTGAGTAAACCGCGAATACGGTGCACAACCGCACCCGCGCGAATCGACTGCGCATTAATTTTCCCAAGCACATCATAAAGTTCAGGATTATCTTGCCCCAGCCTTTCCAGTTGCAGCATGGCACCTTCGCTGTATTGAGTAATGGCGGCTATGGGTTGATTGAGTTCATGGGCAAGGCCAGCGCCAATTTCCCCCAGAATTGCTGCGCTTTGCAATCGCTCAAGCTGCAATGCCTTATCCTTTAATTGCCGCTCAGTATTGAGTAAGAACTCGCTTTTCTGGCGAAACTTATATTCAAGCCACAAGTGATAAATAGTCGAAATAATGAAGATTAATAGCAGCACACCGCCCCATTCTTTATTTTTCGCCATCCATTTGTATACGGTTTGATAGAGTGGCGGCGACGCACCTTGCAGTTGTAATTCCTTAAATAACTCAATCACTTTCAACTGGCTGACTGGCGCCGTCCAGCCCAAAGTATCGGCGGTAATAGCAGCGACATGGTCGGCGGGTAAATCAAATAAGGCGCGGGTGATCGCCATCGTCAGCTTAGGGGCAACCGTATCCGCCGCCGCGAATGACCAGTTGGGGTATAACTGAGTGCTCACCTCACAATCATATCCTGCCGGTTTAGTCGGGTGGATCACCCGATAATCGGCCTGATTAACAAGACCCGTTGCGATCATTTCCTCTAAGGTGCAAAAAGGCGCGATGGCGGCATCGGCGCTGCCGTCACGGACTTGATAGACAAGCGGCTCCAATGGAAAACCGAGAAAGCGCACTTGCCCAAAAAACTGTTCGGGTAAAAAGCCCATTTTATGAAGTAACCCCATGGCCGCCTGATACCCGCCTAATGCCTGCGGATCACTGGCGACCACATTGCGCCCGCGCAAATCCTGCAGGGTCCGGATAGGGCTATCGGCGCGGACAATAATAGTTGCGCCTATGGTAAAAGTGCTGCCCTGATGCTTGCGGCTCTTCATCGTCGCGAGCCAAGACAGCGGGAAGTTATTGCTTAGATGCAGATATTGCCCGGGGTTGGTGACGATAAACTGCAAATCATGGCCGAGTAACTGGCTACGCATACCATTAAAGTCGACGGGCACCACTTCAAAATGGCTATTGGGCACTTGTTCAGTCAGGTAATCCATCATAGGTTGCCAACGCTGCTTGGCCTGTAACACACCATGGTTTGCCAGCACTCCGACTCTAAAGTGATTCACCTGCGGCACGTCATCGGCATAGGACTGATTGAGCCCAATGACACTTAGGCATAATCCCATCACTACCGCTTTACACCAAGAGCCCGTCGTCATCACCGCTATTACCCTGTCTTGTATGCTATTAAACGACTTTAGCGTGCAGATAAAAATCAAGCTGTGAAATGCCGCCAAACTCTGGTTTCTGCCCTAAGATAATCGGCTAATTTAGTGATGAACCTCCCAAGACCTAGGCTTAAAATTGAGCCTGACACAGACGCGGCTTAAGCTGATATAGCTCTCCCGCCTCCATAAGGAAATCCATGTCTACAAAATTGCCGCTGTATTTAGTTGATGACGATGAAGCGATTTTGGATTCGCTGGGTTTTATGCTTGGGCAATTTGGCTACCAAGTGCAAACCTTCAACAGCGGCCGCGACTTCCTTGCGCAATGTGCATTATCACAGGCGGGCTGCGTGATTTTAGATAGTCGAATGCCAGAAATCACCGGCCAAGAAGTGCAGCAAAAACTGATCGAAACCCACAGCCCGCTAGGCGTGATATTTCTCACTGGCCACGGCGATTTACCTATGGCACTCAGCGCATTTCGTAAGGGAGCCTGCGACTTTTTTCAAAAACCCGTATCGGGTAAGGCATTAGTACAAGCGATAGAAAAAGCACAGCGTGAAAGCCAAGCGGCCTTCGAGCAGCAAAGTCTGCAGCATAAGTTTGACCAACTGACCGAGCGCGAACAGCAAGTGTTAGCCCATGTGATCCAAGGAATGACTAACAAGCAAATCTCGGAGGCGATGTTTTTATCCTTGCGCACGATTGAAGTGCACCGCGCAAAAATCATGAAGAAACTCGAAGTGAATAATATGGCAGAGTTAGTGCAGCACTTAGGGAATCTACATTCAGCCTTATAAGTCAGTGACCCATAGTCGCTAAACAACCGCGACGCCTTCTCGCCACGCATAAGGATTTAACCGTTAAACCCTTTTTACCCAGACCATTCAAGATACCGTAACTACACAGTTTTCATCCTACCTGCGACAAGCTGTCGCAGTTTGTGCATTTGGCTTTGTTAAATATCGTATCAGCCCGCACAATCACGCCATAGGTTCCTTCCTTTGTGCCCCGCAGGCGCTCAAGAAATCCACTGCTTTTTGAACCTCCACCCGAGGGTAACTATGCCCTCGGGGATTTTTTCTCCCATCCGCGAATGCCTTACTCCGAGATAACAACCAAAGTGGAAATTGAACGATCCAGTTCTAGCTCCGTCTGTAAAGCAGTTATATACTTTCCAACCGTCTCAAATAATAAGAATCATGGAAGAGCGAATGTTCAAACCTTTAATATTACTCAGTTTTAGCGCCTTAGCCTTGACCTGTATGAGTGGCTGCGTTGGGCCGCTTAATTCAAAATGTGATACAAATTCCCCCTACAGCAAACAAGAATGCAATGCAGCCGATGCCGCTGTTTATGTTGCAGCCGCCATATTGGAAGGCCCAGATAAAGGTCAAACGTGTAACGATATGTCGGGCAAAGCAAAACAAGACTGCTTCGCTCAGCAACAAGCCCTGAAAGAATCATTAGAAAAACACGCGCGAAAATAGCATTAAGGAAGATGAATGAAAGCCTCCGTTTTTATTGCCGCGACCCTCGACGGCTATATCGCCACTCCCGATGGGGATATCGATTTTTTAAACCAGCATCCCAGTACTAATCCCGATGAAGACTTTGGTTATCATGCCTTTATCGACACTGTCGATGCGATAGTGATGGGACGTAAAAGCTTTGAAAAAGTCCTCTCCTTCGATTGTGATTGGCCCTATGTAAATATTCCAGTGTTTGTATTAAGCGGCAGCGGTGTAACTGTGCCATCGGCGTTAACTGAGCACGTACAAGTGCTCAATGGCGATGCAGCAAGCATTAGCGAACAACTTAAAACCCGTGGCTTTAAGCATCTCTATATCGATGGTGGCCAAACGATCCAAGGCTTTTTAGCGGCGGGGCTAATTCAGGAGCTCACGCTCACTCGTATCCCCACTTTACTGGGTAAAGGTATTCCGCTCTTTGGCGACTTAGCTCAAGCGCTTCAATTAATGCCAATCCACACGCAGCAATATGACAATGGCTACGTACAAACCCGCTACCAAGTGATAGACGAAACCGCTTTATAAGTCGTTTACCTGCGGGCGATGACATTAATGACGAAGCTAACCCCTGCCATTTTGCGGCTTGCCCTCTTCTATTTGAGTTAATGTAACCAAAACGTTAAACAGAATGTTAAACAAATAAATACTATCAATGACTTACTGATTGCGAATCGAAGTTCCGTTAGAATATCCCCCTCTAACAGATAGGTGAGCAATATGAGTCGTTTGCAGTCATCGAAGGGTTTTACATTAATAGAACTGGTTGTGGTCATTATCATCCTTGGGATCTTGGCCGTCGTTGCGGCACCTAAGTTTTTAAACCTAGGCCAAGATGCCCACGATGCTAGAGCCAAAACCGCATTTGCGGCCTTTACCTCTGGCGTTAAGCTTTACCACAGCTGCTGGCTTGCAGGCGGTCACTCAGGTTATACCCAAGATCTCGCCTGCTATGGCGATGGTAAACTCGACTCGAGCACGACAGGATTTCCACTGGGAACAGAGACTGCAACCGCTGATGCCGGTGTTAAATTGCAGGGCGATTATTGCGGTCAGTTATGGCAAGGTCTTTTGGCTAATAATGAATTTATCATCGCCGATCAATACACTTGGCGCACAGTTCCCAATGTCGACATTGTTTACTGGTATGGTGCCGTCGACATTACCGATCCCAATGCTTACTGTATTTTCAACTATGTCTCGGACGATCGCAGCTTCGGCAGTGAAAACTGGGATTTTAAATACTATCCCTATAGTGGAAACACTGAAGTCAGTCGCTCAACCCTTCCCCAGTAAGCGCTTATTTTTGCAGCCAAAGGTGCGCGAAAGATCGCAAACTCCTTTGGCTTTTCTCGCTATAACTTGAATTATTGTCATCTATCCCCATATCTACTCCATCATCCACCGCAACTTTTGCTGCGGGCCAGAAGAGGATTCATTGTGACCACTATCGTATCAGTACGCCGTAATAATCAAGTTGTCATCGCCGGCGATGGCCAAGTCTCCCTAGGCAATACCGTAATGAAAGGTAACGCCAAAAAAGTGCGTCGCTTATATCACAACAAGGTACTGGCAGGTTTTGCAGGCGGCACCGCCGATGCTTTCACCCTATTCGAGCGTTTTGAAGCCAAACTCGAAATGCACCAAGGCCATTTATTGCGCTCGGCCGTTGAGCTCGCCAAAGATTGGCGTACCGACCGTATGCTGCGTAAACTCGAAGCCCTACTCGTCGTGGCCGATGCCGAAACCTCACTGATCATCACAGGTAATGGTGATGTCGTTCAGCCAGAACACGACTTAGTCGCCATTGGTTCAGGCGGCAACTATGCCCAAGCGGCAGCCCTTGCGCTATTGCAAAATACCGAGCTGTCGGCCTTAGAAATCGCTGAAAAATCCCTGACCATTGCCGCGGATATCTGCGTATTCACCAATCAATTCAAAACGATTGAAGAACTCAATTACTAAACAGCCCGTGAGGAATATGATGTCTGAAATGACCCCCCGTGAGATTGTCCACGAGCTGGATGCACACATTATTGGCCAACAAAAGGCCAAACGTTCTGTTGCTGTAGCCCTGCGTAACCGCTGGCGCCGGATGCAACTGGACGTGGATTTTCGTCAAGAAGTCACCCCAAAAAACATCCTGATGATTGGCCCTACTGGCGTAGGTAAAACTGAAATTGCTCGCCGTTTAGCCAAGCTAGCCAACGCGCCTTTTATCAAGGTCGAAGCCACTAAATACACAGAAGTGGGTTATGTCGGTAAAGAAGTCGAGCAAATCATTCGCGATTTGACCGATATCGCCATCAAGCTGACCCGTGAACAGCAAATGGGTAAGTGCCGCCAACGCGCCGAAGAAAATGCCGAAGAGCGCATTCTCGATGCGCTGTTGCCTAAACCGAAAAACGACTGGGAAAGCACAGAAACCGATTCCAGCTCAAACACCCGCCAAGTGTTCCGCAAGAAGCTGCGCGAAGGCCAATTAGACGATAAAGAAATCGATATCGATGTGGCACAACCACAGGTCGGCGTCGAAATTATGTCGCCTCCTGGCATGGAAGAAATGACCAATCAGCTGCAAAGCCTGTTTAAAAACATGGGCCAAGCACCGGCAAAACGTCGCAAGATGAAGATCAAAGAAGCCTTTAAGCTGTTGATCGAAGAAGAAGCCGCCAAACTGGTCAATCAAGAAGATTTAAAAGAGCAAGCCATTGAAATGGTTGAGCAACACGGCATAGTGTTCCTCGACGAAATCGACAAAATCTGTAAGCGTGGCGAAACCTCAGGCCCAGACGTTTCCCGTGAAGGCGTGCAACGTGACTTACTGCCGCTGATCGAAGGCTGCACAGTCACCACAAAACACGGCATGGTTAAAACCGACCACATTCTGTTTATCGCTTCGGGCGCATTCCAGATGTCGAAACCATCGGATTTAATTCCTGAGCTACAGGGTCGTTTGCCGATTCGTGTTGAGTTAGATGCGCTGTCAGCCAATGATTTTAAACGCATTCTGACCGAGCCACACGCCTCGCTTACCGAGCAATATATCGCGCTGATGAACACAGAAGGCGTGAAAGTTGAATTCAGCGAATCGGGTATCGACAGCATTGCAAAAGCCGCATGGCAAGTGAACGAGCGCACCGAAAACATCGGCGCCCGTCGTTTACACACTGTGATGGAAAAGCTGATGGAAGATATCTCCTACGAGGCATCGGAAAAATCGGGCTCCGCCTTTGTTATCGACGCCGACTATGTCAGCGCCCACTTAGATAACTTAGTCCAAGACGAAGATCTCAGCCGCTTTATCCTCTAGTGAAAACCCGTTCACCGCCAAGCCCAAACGACTTGGCGGTGAACGGCGACTCAAATGCAAAAATGTGACTCAACCGAAAAGTCGGCTCCAAACGCTAGGCGACCCTAGCTTACCCTTTGTATCCTTGGCCGCCAGCGGTTACATTAGTCAGGTGTTATTTTAATGAGTCGTTATCCTATCCTTAGCATTTTCTTGGTAGCCAACCTATGACCACAACAACGCCGAATGTCACCGACCTTAAACTGAAACGTAAATCACGCATTCTAGAAGTCAGTTTCGACAATGGTGAGCAATATCAGCTCAGCTGCGAGATGCTCAGAGTCTACTCGCCCTCAGCCGAAGTGCATGGTCACGGTAATCCAAAGCTGGTCACCCACAAGAAAAACGTCAACATCAGCGCCATTGAACCCGTCGGCAACTACGCAGTGAAAATCGTCTTCGATGACGGCCACGACACAGGCCTATTCTCGTGGAAAGTACTCTACGATCTCGCCACCCACCAAGTGGATCTATGGGAAAAATACCTCGCCCGCTTACGCGCAGAAAAAGCCTCACGCGAGCCACTGATCGCGATGAATATAAAGTACAACTAATACGTTAGGTAACGCGGGCACTTAATTGTAGGATTTAAACAATTGGTGGCGAGTAAAATTGAGTGGCATTACAGCTAACAGCAATTTTCAATTTATTAATCTAGCCATTAAGCACTGCTACTCCAGTGACTCGCCGTAAATATATCCCTATAGGCTCGACGGCGGCATCTGCTGCATATGGAAGTGCGAATGCCGCAATCACATGGATGTGAAAGAGCGGCCATTCCGCCAACGTCCATACCAATGCTTAATTCAGCTAATCTCTGCGTATCCATTAACTCTAAAGATAGATAATTTAACCATAACCAAAAAAGTTATAACTTTGGATTGATAGATAAATCAAAATAATACAAATAGTAAGAACATCAGCTCTCTATAATTTCAAATTCAACCTTATGTTTTCCCATTAATGCTTTAACCAATGAATTAATTGCCACTTGAAAATTAAGCCCACTGCCTTCCTTAGAAAAAACAAAGTCTATTTTAAACGTATTATGCTTGAGTGTTATTCTCTCAAATCTATAACGTGGAACTTCTCTATTCACCTTAAAACGCCTATCCCTTGTTCCATCAATCCGTTGATGTTGCCACCCATAACCTACAACCTCAGAGTCTTTTGGGTGACAACTGTAACTGAGCATATCTACTTTCGAAGTAGATATTTTAACATCTTGATAATTCACATAGCGATATTCATTTTTTTCAAAAATAACAATGCAGTTTGGAAGAAAATGAAAGACTATTGACTGACAATTAATAGAAGGGATGCTGATATCAGACTCAAACAAATAATTCTTGACCTTTATATCTCTGACTCTTTCAAAGTCTGACACTTTACCAAGATCATTTTTACGAAAAAGCTGTTTATCAGACAACATTAAGCATGATATTGAACTGACAAAATCATTATGCACCATAATAAAACTAGCATCTAAATCAAAGCTTAAAATTGTAACTTTCCGTCTTTTATCATAAAGGAATGTCACAATTAAAAAAGCAGTTAAAACAACCTCTATTACAGGCCAAAAACCATATACATCATAAAACAAAATGTGAGCACCATTTATAAAAAATATAATTATCCAAAACGGATATAACTCATATTTTTCATTTAACTCTTTCGTTAAATTATTTTTTATCAAGTCATTCATTACTGTTGAGTCACTGATGAGTTTGAAACCGAATATAAATAATCTAAGCTACCATATAGTAAAAAAACTAGATATGTATACATCTTTATTTTCCCATTACTAACGAATACCACAAAGACGAAGGAAATAAACCTTCCCCTGCAAAGTTGCTGAAGGGCGTTGAAGAAAATAGCGTGACGCAGACAGGACGTCTGCGTAGCTTTCGGGGGGAAGGGACGCCCCATCGGAAGCGTTAGCGATTTTCGAATAAGCACGAAACCAGTAACTAATGCATGTAACTCCGTTAGGGACGTCTTGGCTGATGTGAAAACAATAGGCAAGGAGGATAGGACGAGCAGTCCTCCTTGGTCGGGTGTGGGGTGAAGCCCCACGACTTTGACTTTGCTTTTAAAAGCCTTTTAAACGCAATTAAACGAAGTTTACAGATAAACCTCCTTGTCGAAATCACGACAAATACCCAGCCTTGTGATCCTCACTGCAACCCAATTCGTAATGTCCAACAATATCCCATCGCGAAATGTTTAACCGCGAAAGTCATTCACCAGAGTCCACTTAATGCAACCACAGCAGCAATTACAGCAATTCCATACCGTCAGGTTAATTTTAGGCGATCAACTCAATGCCCAGCATTCTTGGTTTAACCGAGTTGATGAGCAAGTGCTGTATGTGATTGCAGAACTGCACCAAGAAAACACTTATGTGACGCATCATGTGCAAAAAATATGTGCCTTCTTTGCGGCAATGGCGCAATTTGCCCAAGAGCTGCGGGCGCAAGGGCACCAAGTGCTCTATCTCACCCTTGATGACACCTTCAATAACACTCAGGGCTATAGCGATCTACTGGGGCTCATTCAACATCAAGTGACGCTGGTTGGCGCAATAAAGTTTGAATACCAAAGGCCAGATGAATACCGCCTGCTTGAGCAATTGAGTCAGCTTAAGCTCAACACCGCCGTGGTGAACTGTGTCGATACAGAGCATTTTATCTTGCCGTTTGACGAAATCGATGCGCAGTTCCCCGTCGGAAAACACATTATGATGGAGCACTTTTATCGCCGTATGCGTAAACGCTTCAACATCTTGATGCAAGACGGAAAGCCACTCGGTGGGCAATGGAACTTTGATGCCAGCAACCGTCAAAAGCTTAAAACTCAGGATATAAAAGTCTTGCCTGAGCCATTAATGTTTAGCCTCGATGTAACTGAAATTCTCGCTAGGCTTGAGCGTCACCAAATCCCGACCATGGGTCGCATTGATGCGTTATTGCTGTGGCCGATAAACCGTGCGCAAAGCCTCGAGCTATTAACGTATTTTTGTCAGGTTTGCTTGCCTTCCTTTGGCCGCTTTCAAGATGCCATGACAGCGCAACATCCCGCCAAGTGGAGCTTGTACCATAGTCGGCTATCATTCAGCCTTAACAGTAAATTAATCAGCCCGTTAGAAGTCATCAATGCGGCTATCGACAGTTATCAAACAAATGCTGAAATTGATATCGCCCAAGTCGAAGGATTTGTGCGACAGATATTAGGTTGGCGAGAATACGTTCGCGGCATTTACTGGGCCAATATGCCGCAGTACGCCAGCACTAACGCGCTCGATGCCCATGGGACGCTGCCCGATTATTTTTGGCATGGCGACACTAAGATGAACTGCATGCGACAAGCGTTATCCCAATCATTAGATTTTGCCTACGCCCATCATATTCAGCGTTTAATGGTGATCGGCAATTTCTGTTTATTAACCGAAATCGAGCCAAATCAAGTCGATGAGTGGTATTTAGGCGTATATGTTGACGCCATCGAATGGGTTGAAATGCCCAACACTCGCGGCATGGCCTTGTTTGCCGACGGCGGTATTGTCGGTACTAAACCCTACGCCGCTAGCGGTTCCTACATCAATAAAATGAGTGATTACTGCAGCGGCTGTCATTACAAGATAAAAGAGCGCAGCGGCGTACTCGCCTGCCCGTTCAATAGCTTTTATTGGCGCTTTATGGACAAACACCGCGCAAAATTGTCGCAAAACCCAAGGATCGGCATGTTGTACCAGACTTGGGACAAGATGGACGAGTCCGTAAGGCACGCCATATTAGCCACGGCCGAACACAATCTTGTTCATCTAAACCGTTTATAGCTGAACCATTAGCACTGAGTGTTAGTGCTTAGCATTTGTACTGATTGTTAGTACTTAGCATTAGTACTGGGCCTAAGCGTGACTCTTGGATATAGAGAGTTTGATATAGAGATTTGGATAGGGAGAGTTTGCTATGAAAGTACTTATCGTCGGCGGGAGTGGGGGTATTGGCCAAGCCATGGTTAAGCAAGTCCAAGAGGCATATCCCGAGGCAACTGTGCACGCCACCTATAGGCATCATCTTCCCCAAGACAGGCAGAATAATATCCAATGGCATGCGCTAGATGTGACCAATGAGGCCGAGATTAAACAGCTGAGTGAACAACTTATTGAATTAGATTGGCTTATTAACTGTGTCGGGATTTTACACACCCAAGATAAAGGACCAGAAAAAAGCTTACAATCACTGGATATCGACTTTTTCCAGCACAATTTAACGCTCAATACCCTGCCCAGCGTCATGCTGGCTAAGCACTTCTGCCATGCCTTAAAACAAAGTGACTCGGCAAGATTTGCCGTGATATCGGCAAAAGTCGGCAGCATTACCGATAACAGATTAGGTGGCTGGTACAGCTATCGAGCCTCAAAAGCTGCGCTGAATATGTTTCTCAAAACACTGTCGATTGAGTGGCAGCGGAACATGAAACACTGCGTGGTGTTATCCCTGCATCCGGGCACCACAGACACGCCATTGTCTCAACCCTTTCAACAGAGTGTGCCTAAAGGCAAACTGTTTACACCTGAGTATGTCGCCAACTGTTTGCTACCGATCATTGCCAATGCCACTCCGGCACAAACAGGGTGCTTTTTCGCCTACGATGGCACTGAGTTACCTTGGTGAAATAAGCTGAACAGTGAGCCAAGTCGCGCGACGCGGGCGGGCTCTTGCAACGTACATATTTCAAAGACCATCTTTCAAATGGCTCTTGCAAAGTGCATTTTTCAAAATGAATCCGGCAAAGCGATGGATCTTTGCCCTTAAAAAAGGGTTATGCCCAAAAGTACCGCTAATCCTTAAATCCACCCACTTAAAAATCACCCACCTAGAAATCACCCGCTTAACCTCGCCAACAGTTCCAGCCTAAACCAATGAAAATTCATCAATAAAGCACTTTTTACAACTCACAAAGCCCGCCATTTGACTAGGCTAAATCGCTATTACCCAAAAGTCCTAATTCAAATTTAAAAGCACCTAAATGAATGATGAAGATAGTTCCTTTGTACGATTGTTAACACTTTTACATTTAAATAACATCTAGAGTCATGCGGTTATTCACGCTTTGCACAGAATAAAAATCTGAGAATTTCCGCCTGAGCAACAGCTCATTCTATTCGGCCATGGCAGAGGGATGCCGACGACCCTGTAGAAATTACAATAAAAAAAACGCTCGCCCGAGCCAGTTAAGCAGTATGGCATTCCAACGTTAATGACAAACGGAAAAAGGATTTTAAGCATGATGCTAAACAAAAAACTGTCGCTACTCTTCATTGCTGTGTCGGCCACGTTAGGCACATCAGCATTTGCTGCTGATGTTGTCGATGTCGGCACACTCAGAAGCGCGTCTTCAAGCAATAACTTAGTGTCTCAGTTCAACTTAGACGCAGGTAGCCAACTCAAAGTCGAGAAAAAACTCGACCTAGGTCAAGGCAAGCAAAAGCAACGTTTACAACAATATTTCCATGACGTGCCTGTTTATGGTTTCTCTGTTGCAACGTCACAATCGAGCATGGGCTTCTACAGTGACATGTCTGGCCGCGTATTAAAAAATATTGAAAAGTCGGCTGATTTTGTCAAACCCACTTTAACGGCTAACAAAGCGTTAGACATTGCCATTCGTGGCAAGTCAGAGAAAGCTGTTGCCGGCCTAAAAGCTGAAAACAAACAAGCAAAATTATGGCTTTACCTTGATGATGCGGCTAAAACTCGCCTCGTTTATGTGACGTCTTTTGTGGTATATGGCGATGAGCCAAGCCGTCCATTCACTATGATTGACGCGCACTCAGGTGAAGTGCTCAAGCGTTGGGAAGGGATTAACCACGCCGCGAGCGGTACAGGTCCTGGCGGTAACATCAAGACTGGCCAATACGAATACGGTACGGATTTTTCTTACTTAGACGTTGAAGTGAGCGGTGATACCTGCACCATGAACTCACCTAACGTGAAAACCGTTAACTTAAACGGTGCCACATCAGGCGCAACAGCCTTCTCTTATACTTGCCCACGCAATACAGTTAAAGAGATCAACGGTGCTTACTCGCCATTAAACGATGCGCACTATTTTGGTAACGTGATCTACAACATGTATAGCGAGTGGTACAACACTGCGCCGTTAACTTTCCAATTAACCATGCGGGTTCACTACAGCAGCAACTATGAAAACGCCTTCTGGGACGGCAGTGCTATGACCTTCGGTGATGGCGCAACGACCTTCTATCCATTAGTGAGCTTAGATGTCTCGGCACACGAAGTGAGCCATGGTTTCACTGAGCAAAACTCAGGTCTGATTTACGATGCTCAATCTGGTGGCATGAACGAAGCCTTCTCAGATATGGCGGGTGAAGCTGCTGAATTTTACATGCACGGCACGAACGACTGGTTAGTCGGCGCAGATATCTTTAAAGGCAATGGCGCACTGCGTTACATGGCAGATCCAACCTTAGACGGTATCTCAATCGGCCATATCGACGATTACTATGATGGCATCGACGTACACCACAGTTCAGGTGTATTCAATAAAGCCTTCTACACACTCGCAAACTTACCGGGCTGGGATACACGCACTGCATTCCAAACATTTGTGGTCGCTAACCAATTATATTGGACAGCTGACAGCTTGTTCTGGCAAGGCGCTTGTGGCGTTAAATCTGCGGCGACTGACTTAGGCTTAAGTGCTGATGATGTGGTTACTGCGTTTGCCGCTGTGGGTATCACACCTTGTGAAACGCCACCACCACCGCCACCACCAGAAGCTACTGAACTCGCGAACGGTGTCGCTGTGACGGGTTTAGCGGGCGCATCTGGTAGCAAACAATACTACAAACTCGACGTAGCAAGCGGTGCAACCAACCTGAGCTTTAATATGTCAGGCGGCACGGGTGATGCGGACATGTATGTTAAATTCGGCCAAGCTCCTACCTCTAGTAGCTATGATTGCCGTCCATACAAAGCCGGTAATGCCGAAAGCTGCCCTATCGATCCAGCCCAAACGGGGACTTATTGGGTCATGGTCAGTGGCTATAGCAGCTACACAGGTGTGAGCCTAGTGGGTGCTTATGACGGTGGCGATGAGATACCAAACCAAGATCCAACAGCGGGCTTTACGGCAAGCTTTGCCAACGGTAACGGTAGCTTCACTAGCACCAGTACTGACAGCGATGGTGATGTCGTTGCATGGAGCTGGAGCTTCGGTGATGGCACAACTGCTTCAGGCGCAAGTGTAAATCATCAGTATGCTCAGTCAGGCAACTACACAGTGACACTGACAGTGACTGACAACGATGGCGCAACAGCAAGCACTTCTGAAGAATTTGCAGTTGAAGTGCCAGAAGTGGCGTTAGAAATGACAGTGAAAAACGCTAATAAATCTCGTCGCGGCAGCATTCGTGTTGCACTCGCATGGGAAGGCCATAACGCTGATGAGTACACTATCTTCCGTAACGGCGTTGCGGTAGGTACTTCAAGCAATTCATCGTTTATTGACCGTTTCACCGACCTAGCTGGCACTAGCTTCAGCTATAAAGTGTGTGAAACTAACGGCCCTTGCTCAAACGAAGAAACCGTTAACTTTTAATCGCATAAGATAATCGTATCGTGGCGCTAGCGTAAAATCCTAGCGCCGACTCATCGATAAACTTCTCGTTTCTTGTTAATGCCACTCAGTCTTTTTTGAGTGGCATTTTTTATGCGCAAATTCGGTGCACTAAGCCAGCCTCAATCCCGTCAGCATCCTTATTTCATGTGCTTGAGTCGGCGTCACTTGCCAACTTATGAAAATAAAGCGTTACTTCAAATGTCCACTTTCACCCACAGGTTTCTTGAGTAACTTACGTTGTAAGGTGCGACGATGCATCCCCAATTGGCGGGCGGTGGCGGACACATTACCTTGGTTGGCATTAAGTACTTGCTGAATGTGTTCCCACTCCAAACGCTTAGGATTAAGGGGCGAGTCATCGACTTCATCCTCTTGAAGGGTATGAGAATGCCCTGCCATTTCCAGCGCGGCGAGTAAGGTTTGAGTATCGACAGGTTTAGCTAAATAATTATCGGCGCCGAGGCGAATCGCTTCCACCGCAGTGGCGATACTGGCATAACCGGTGAGCAACACCATGGTCACCTTGGGCAGCAGGTTACGCAGTGGCACAATTAACCCTAAGCCATTAGCTTCGGCCAGCTTCATGTCCAACAAAATGTGGCTAGGGCGAAACTCCCGCGCCACCAGCAGCGCATCGCTGGCATCATGGGTTAGGCGGCACTCAAAGCCGTGGCGCGTGAGACGTCGGCCTAAAATACTCGCCAGAGAAAGGTCATCCTCGACGATTAACAAACGTTTCATGATCTGACTCCGCCAGCAGCCTGAGTGTTGGGCGATAACGATGCCGCTTTGTCCTTGAGAATCGTAAAGCGAATTTGTGCCACAGTACCGCCTTGGGGATGATTGGCCAGGATCAATTCTGCGCCCAAACGCTCTAGACTGGCGTGACTGAGTAGCAGCGCAACACCTAAGCCCTTGGGACTCTCAATTAATAAGGTGCCCAATTGCGGCAATAAAGAGGGCGCGATACCAGGGCCATAATCGCGGATCTGCAAGTAGATCTGAGCCTCACTTGGCGCGATATCTAAGCTGATATCCACCTGCGGGGCACCTAAGGTTTCGACACTGGCGCGGGCGGCATTCTCAATCAAAGCCATGATGGCAGGTGTGAGACTCATATCGGTCAGAATGCTTTGCTCTGCCAGTTGCTCAGGCGCACAGGTAAACAGCCAGTTCAGTTCGGTCTGCGGCATGAGCAGTAAGGTTTTTTGCTTTAAACCGTCCACCAGCTCAGCGATCTTTTGTGGCCGCTGGCGGCGATCGCGGATCGACTCAGTCGCCAATCGCAGCTCGGTGAGCGTATGTTCACATCGGCCTAACGCAGTCTCCATCTCGACAACCGTTATCGAAGTGCCGCTCATATCTTCTTTGACTTCATCGAGTAACAACCTCAGGCTTGAGAGTGGGGTGGCCAGTTGATGCGCCATCTGCGCCGATGCCGTACCTAGGGCCAAGAGTTGTTCCTGACGTAATTGCCCCTCGCGCATATAGGCTAGCTGCGCATCTTGGCGGCGCATACGTTTAGTGATTAACGCCACGCTGGTTGTCATCACCAAAGCTGAAATCACAAAGTTAAACCACATGCCTAAATAGTGGGAACTCATATCCATACCGTGGTGCTGCATGGGGGATTCGGGCACAGTAAAAATCATCAAGCTGTAGGCTAAGGTTGAAATAGCCGTCAGTGCCCAAGGCGCCCAGATTGGCAAAGTCACAGCCGCAAGTGCAATCGGCAGCAGTAATAACGAGATAAACGCATTGGTCGCGCCGCCGGAAAAGTGCAGCCAAGAAATCCAAAATAGTGTGTCTAAGCTAAGCGCGATAAAAAGACCACGCTCCTTGGCAAACAAAGGCTTACGCAGTGCCAATGTGAGTGACAGGTATAACACCTCCAGCACTAACACATGCACTAACGGCTCCATTTGCAGGCTAAGACCAAAAGTATCGGCGGCAAACATGGTTAAGCCAATTTGCAGCAGCAATCCTAAGGTTCGCAGTAATGCGACTTGGTCGGCGGCCTGTAGACTGGTCCCTAAGATCTTAGCCATAGCCATTCCTACAGTGTGAGTCCGAGTGCGGCCAGTGCACCACTCGATTGCGTTAATGCTTGGCGAGCGCCAGTGGCGAAATCAATGTCAGTGCGAATACCGAGCGCAGCTAAACGCGCACAACTCAAGCTACAGTCCCTTGGCCGTTTGGCATTATCCGTCGGTGTCGACTCAGGCGTTAAGTGCGCCGTACTGAGTTGGAGAATATCCCCAAGGGTCAGCAGCATCTGATACTTAGTCATGGTCTCTGCGGCGCTAAAGTGATAAATCCCCTGCACGATAGGCGCTTCAATATGTTGTGCAATCATCTTATCTATGGCTTTGGCAATATCGGCGGTCGAGGTTGGACTACGGACCGCCCAATGATCGACACCCTGAGCCCGACTTTCAATCAATTGGTTAACCAACACTAACACTGCCGACTCACTCAGCTTCTCTACTTGGCCGTAAAGGATTGGCAAGCGTAGCACGGCAAAATCAGCGCTCGTGTTGAGCACGATTTCTTCGCCCTTTAGCTTAGATTCACCATAAAAATTAACCGGATGAGTGGCGGCATCTTCGGCGTATTTAGGCTGAGTACCATCGAACACATAGTCGGTGGAGATATAGATAAGCCAAGCGTTATTGGCCTTGGCTGCCATAGCGAGGGCTTGGCTAGCAGTTAAGTTAAGTGCCAATGCCGCCTGCGGATTTTGCTCCGACACATCGGGGCGACGCTCGGCGGCGCAGTGCACTATGACTTGCGGTTGCTCGCTGGCGATAAATGCCTCGACAGCCAAAGGGGCAGTCAGATCGAGTTTATGCACTCGCTCACTTGCGCGGCTAAAACCTGTGGCCACAACCTCATGTCCCGTTAATTCAAGCTGTTTTACAACAGCTCGGCCGAGTAGCCCAGTCGCGCCAGTTACCATGATCTTAGCCATATTGCCCCATTCAGTTTCAACTCATGTGTATGGCTGACAATTCTAAAAGCTTTTCATATTCAACGCACTTGTTTACTCTTTTAAACCAAACTTACTTAGGGTTAACTCACTTGAGATTAACCTAAGCACCAATAGGCTGAATTTGAGTCCGACACTTCCTCTGATATTGGCAGGCCCTATGCTGCGCCACTGCGATGCCACCAATTTTACCTTGTGGTTTGTGAGTCGTAAGCCATTAACTGAGCTTACGTTGCGTCTAGGGGAACATGAGTTTCCGTTGCAGGATGCCGATGTGCACTATGTGCCGCTCGGGCAGCACGCCCATCAATATCTAATCATACTGTCGCGACCAGAGTTACTCACGCCTAATCGAGTCATGAGCTACCAAGTGTCCGCCGCCCAACATGGGGATATTTTTGCCGCTATCAGTCAGCTGAACTATGGCGATGCCTCATCGCCAAGTGTGCGTTTTACCCCAGAATTAACCCAAGTATTCCATGGTTCTTGCCGCAATCCGCATCACCACAGTGACGATGCGCTCGTCGCCGCCGATACCCATTTAGCCAAGAGAATCGACACGGGTGTAGCGGACGATCGCCCCGCACTTATCGTGATGAGTGGCGATCAAGTGTATATCGATGATGTTGCGGGACCTATGTTAAACGCCATAGGACAAGTCATTGACTTGCTTGGCCTTCAGCATGAGCAATTTGAAGGGGCGAACATAGCCAGTAGTGAAGCACTGCATTATCAGCCCGCCGATTTATATCAGCGCCATAAAAATCTGCTGCCGCACACTCAATATCCAGCAAAAACCGCGCTATGGCGTTGGTATCGCAATCATCCGATTTTCACTTCCTCCATCGCCGAGAATCATCTCGTCAGTCTGAATGAAATCATCGCCTTGTATTTACTCACTTGGTCGCCCGAGCTGTGGGAATTGGTCAATATACCCAAGGATGTCGATGGCTTAACACCCGCCAATAGCGCCCGCTGGCAAAATGAGTGGCAACACTTGCTCGGCTTTAAAGCTGGGCTGACGCAGGTGAGGCGCTTTATGGCGCACATTCCCGTTTATATGATGTTTGATGATCACGATGTTACCGACGACTGGAACCTGACCGCTAAATGGGAACTCGCAGCCTACGAGCATGCATTTTCAAAACGCATTATTGGTAATGCACTAATTGGCTATACCTTGTTCCAAGGACTTGGCAATGCACCCGATAAATTTGTTGATGAAATCCGCCCGCTGCTCGATGCTTTTTTTGCACAGCCACAGAGTGAAAGTCAGGATCTGCTCATCGACGAATTACTTAAATTTGAGCAATGGCATTACACCTTAGCGACCTCGCCCAAACTTGTGGTGCTCGATACCCGCACCCGCCGCTGGCGCAGTGAATCCAATCTCGCAAAACCTTCCGGCTTAATGGATTGGGAGGCGTTAATGGATTTGCAGCAAGAATTGCTCGGCCAGTCGAAGGTCATTATCGTCTCGCCTGCCCCTATGTTTGGGGTCAAACTGATTGAGGCTGTGCAGCGTACAGCCACGCTGATGGGCGCTTCTTTGTTGGTGGACGCCGAAAACTGGATGGCCCACCCCGGTGCCGCCAATGCACTACTGAGTATTTTTATGCACCGTAAAACCCCTGAGGAATTTGTGATCCTCTCCGGCGATGTGCATTACTCCTTTAGTTACGACATTAGTATTCGCTTTAGGCGCAGCAGTCCTAACATCTACCAAATCACCTGCAGCGGCATTAAAAATCACTTCCCCGAGAAGTTGTTACCGATTTTCGATAAACTCAACGGTTGGTTTTACGGCCACTTTTCGCCACTGAATTTACTGACAAAACGAAAACGTATGTCGCTGCGCGGTAGACGACCGAATGGTGCACCAAGCAAACGTTTAGTGAATAAAAGCGGTATTGGGATTTTGGAACTTGCGGATGATGGTGCGCCAACAAAAATTGCTGTTTTACATGGTGATATGAGCGAAACCTTGTTCGAACCTCCCAAACAGGAATAACAAATTAAACGGGTTTATTATGTTTAACCGTCTCAGGCTGAGTGGCGCCCGAACCCGAATCCAGCGGTGGAATATTTTTAGATAATACCTCATCGGTTTCGACTTTCTTCGGCTGTACTTGATTGAAAATCAACGCCTCTGACTGCGGCTTACCTGCTGATATCTCATGTACCATTTGATCCCAAATCACCTTCGAGTCTTGGTCCACATCATCAGCCTCAACGGCCGATGCAGCAGACGAGCTCGGTTTCTTCGGTTCAATCACCGCAGCCCCCTTACGGATTTCAGCGGCAATATCCTTCAAATAAGGTTGTTTCGTCCAGTCGCCAACAAACATGGCTGCCACTAATACCGCAGCGCAAAGTAAGATAGAGATCATCGCAGATTTGGTCATAATGGACTTCCTTCAAACAATCGTAATATGGCTCCCTATGGCAGAGACTCAGATACTGCAGCTTGTATTCATACCATCACAGGGCCAAGCGCACAATTGCACCCGATCATTTCCTTCAAGCAGACTGGAAATAATGCTTTCCGCTGACTAAAACGCAAAACCCTCACATTGCACGTCGTGATGGATCCCGCTCACAGGATCGATAAAACGTAAACGCTGTGCCATCAATTTTAGGGGGGCCTCAAATTTATCCGCTCCTTTGGGTAATAAGCTTGGATAAAATCTGTCGTTTAACAGTGGCATACCTAAGCTTTGCATATGCACCCGCAACTGGTGAGTTTTGCCGGTAATTGGGCTCAGGTGGAACAAACCAAGATCGTCTTTTATGGCCACTAGGCTGATTTCGGAATGGGTATTCGCCTCACCTTCAACGATTTTCATGGTAAAACTCGGATCGCTCGGCTGCATGCGGTTTTTTACCGTCCAATGCAGGGGCAAAGTTAAGTTTCCCTGTTGATATTGTTCAATAATATCAGGTGTCAGCTTGGCAATCGCTTGATAGTCTTTACGAATAGCATCGTCGATAAATAATTGATGATAAAGGGCGCGGGTTTCGGGCGCGACTGTCATCAAGATCACCCCTGCGGTTTCACGGTCAAGCCTATGAGCAGGCGCGATAGTGTCTATGCCGGTGCGTAATCTCAGTCTATGTACCAGACATTCGTTCACATAATTACCGCTTGGGGTCACAGGTAAAAAGTGTGGCTTATAGGCCAAAATGACATTGTCATCTTGGAATAGGATCTGTTCTTCAAAGGGGATTTTCGCTTCGACCGGCACTTCACGGTAGTAATACACCCGTGCCGCAGGACGATATTCGGTGTCCATGGCGATCAAACTGCCATCGCGCCAATGCACTTTTCCATCGAGGATCCGCTGACGCCACACATCTTCACCTATGCGGGCAAAATGCTGCGCGAGAAAGGCAAACACTGTGGGTATATCTGTGACATTCACAGGGAGCACTATGTAAGAAGGTTGGGCGGCGCGGGCAGATGCTGTCATATCACAAAAAAAGCGGCTATAGAAAGCCGCTATTCTAGCCTTTTTGTGGTTTTTCAGTCCACATGGGACTTGATAAGTTGCAGCACGAAGTCCAAGGTTTTGTGGCAATCTGGCTGATTCACTAACACGAGTTTGTCTTTATTATACATGGGCAAAACCTCGAGCCAGCGCTGGCTTACCCATGCAGCATCTTCTAAATGCACTTGGGAATAGAGCTCAAACAGATCGGGATTCACCTCATAAAATTGCTCTAATGCAGCGCTTATCAGCTCAAATTCACCTTTAATCGGCTCTTCTTGCCAGTTACGGCAGGGTAAAGTGCGCGCCATCCACAGCTTATCTTTGGCCTGCGCCGCCGAGAGGATGCTGACGCGCTGGCGCCCTTCGAGCACTATGCTGAGTGAATCGTCTTCTAGCTGATTAAAATCGATAATGTCGCACTGGGTAGCGGTGGGATAACAGGGCGGGCTGCCGCGGGGTCTGATAGTGGCAAAGGCGAGCGCATATTTTCCTTTAAAGACATCGGCCACCATGCGCAGATGACCGGGGTCGACCACACGAACCTCTACCCGTCCCTGTGGCAACAACAAGGCATCGCGCATGAGTAACGCCATTTCTCGTGTTTGCATAGCAACCTCCAGCCCCTCAAAAAGAAGGAAACGAATATCAATGCATTCGTATTCCCTATTACCTTAGAGTGTAGCAGGTGGAATAATTTCCTTCCTGAAGCCGTTGAGTGCAAAAAATAAATTGGCGACCCAACTAGGCTAAATCAGGGCATTTCAAACCAGCCATTTTAAAGCCCGTTTTCTGGACCACCTCACTTAAAACTAAAAGCGCTCTAGTCGCTCCAGCACATTTCCCTTAGCAACAACCTCGGCAAACTCCTCCGCCAGACGTTCACTCAAGGCCACCGATGTTCGCCAGTATTGCATCCGCTGCGCCGTATCCAGTTGTTTAAAATCTTCGCGGTCGGGGATTTTGCCAAAGGGCAATGAAGCCACAAATTCGGCCGTTGGCGCCAACACGAGTGCATTGTGATAATTGGCTCGACCTTGGCGCCACTTCAAGGATTTATCGAACCATCCTGGGCTGATTGTCGGATAGAAATGCGGATACAGCGTCAAGCCAGTTGCGTGGGATAAAGGTAAGTCGAAGTGATAGTCGGTAATGCCGCCATCGTAATATTGCCCATCGGCAACGCCCTCAATTTGCGGCACTGGGGCTAGCAACAACGGAATCGACCCCGTTGCTAACATCACAGCATCGACATTGGCCTCGGTTAATTCGGCCTGCCGACTGGGTAAATCATTGAGTTGCAAAAAGGGGGATGCTACAGCTTGTTGACTAAAGACCACACGTTCAAAATGCCAGCCTAAACTTCGGCGGCTCAATAAGTTAGTCGCCGCCGTCATCGCCAATCCGGCAGCGAGAGGTAACTTAGCCGTTAAACGATTTAAATGTTTGCCGCGGCACACTACTAAATGACTGTGGATATGAGCGTTATTGACGATCTCACTACCACCACTGGCGCCTAAAATCCCCTGCACTACGCCTTTAACTTGCGCACTGACTTCCTGCGGGGTTGGCATGCTGTCGTAACGCTGACCAATATAAAAATCCTCTAAGCGACCATAGGCTGCGAGGGGATCTTGCTGCGCCAAACACGCTAAACGCCACGCCCCAGAAGACGCGCCGAGTGTATAAAGCGGTGTTTGTCTGGCTTTGAAAAACTCAGAAAACAGATACTTATCTAACCCAGCGATACCAAGCCATTTGGGTCCACCAGAGGCGGCAAGTAGCTGGGTAAAATGTTCAGATTTAAGACCTTGTTCTGCCAAGGTATTA
Source organism: Shewanella sp. DAU305 (assembly GCF_026802235.1). Lineage (NCBI taxonomy): Bacteria > Pseudomonadati > Pseudomonadota > Gammaproteobacteria > Alteromonadales > Shewanellaceae > Shewanella > Shewanella sp. DAU305. Next base: position 1,005,672 of record NZ_CP113808.1, on the reverse strand, counting down.
AATGCCGTTGCTCCCGCGAGAAATCGTAACGCTGACAAATCTGTGTTCCTTCAAATCAATGCCATTAAAGCGAAATAACGCATTAAACCACGATGGCGCACGTCAATAAACAATTCATATCATTGACTTAACTCGCTCGCCATAAATATATAGCGAGCGAGTTAAGTCTTCAAAACACCCAAAGCACATCTGCCGATAACAAGGTTTCATCCATATATTCAACTGCATTTTAAACATTAACTAGAACACTCGGCTCTGAGTTAGCACATTTATGTCTAGATGTAACAATTGTTACAGTGATAACCTTCTCCACATTGAATTGTTACGTTATCTTTAATCTGCACTCTTAAGTTCGAGTATCGGGTTACAAACATCATTGAGAGGTTTTTATGCGTCTAGGGATTATCGCATTGGCAGTGTCATCCACACTGGCCATTCCAGCTGTTCAAGCCGAAGAACTACAGCCTGGCTTCGAGAAAATCGAGATCATAGGTTCACGCATAGCACTGCGCACGGCAACTGACAGTGTTGCCCCTGTAGACATTATCACTGCCGAGCAGCTCGAATCGACCGGCATGACTGAAACCGCTAAAGCACTGCAATTTGCCGCTCCAAGCTACAGCTTCCCATTCTCCTCAGTGACTGACGGTTCAGATGCGGTGCGCCCCGCGAGTTTGCGCGGCCTGTCACCCGACCACACCTTAGTACTCGTTAACGGCAAACGTCGTCACGGCTCAGCGCTAGTGCATTTAAGTGGCACTGTGGGTAAAGGTTCATCTAACGTCGACTTAAACGCTATCCCTATGACAGCTATTAAGCGTATCGAAATTCTGCGTGATGGTGCCTCGGCACAATACGGATCGGATGCAATTGCCGGCGTCATCAACGTGGTACTAAAGGACAGCGATCAAGGTGGTAGCCTCTCGGCTCAAGCAGGACAAACCTACATAGGTGATGGTGAGCAATGGCGTGTGGGTGTAAACCACGGCATCAGCTTAAGTGACGATGGCTTTGTGAATGTCTCACTAGAAGCCCATCATAAAGACAGCACTAACCGCGCCGGATTAGATGAGCGTAAACAATATAATGATTTACCCGATGGATCAGCCGATCCCCGCGAAGCCACATTCAACCGTAAGAGCCACCAGGTCGGCGATGCCGAATATGACAACTTAGGTCTATTTATCAACGCTGCCCAGCCCATCACAAAAGATGGCAAACTCTATGCGTTTGGTGGCATCAGCCAACGTGAGACTAAGTCAGGCGCCTTTTACCGCCGCGCACTCGACGCCCGTAACTTAACTGAAATCTATCCAGACGGTTTCTTACCACAAATCAATCCTAAAATTATCGATGCTTCCTTAGTGCTGGGGTATGAATTCAGCCTAGGCGAGTGGAATATCGATACTTCGGCTGGCCATGGCGAAAACTCGTTTAACTACAATATTGTTAATACCTTAAACGCCTCTTTAGGCCCAGATAGCCCAACCGAGTTTGACGCGGGCACACTCACGACCCGTGAAACCAATCTTAATATTGATGCTTCGCGCTACTTTGCCTTTGCCAATGACTCTGAAATCCTGTTTGCGACGGGTGTGTCGTGGCGCCAAAACGGCTATCAAATTGAAGCCGGCGAAACGGGTTCATACATCAATGGCGGTTACGACAACCGCGCTGCAGGCAGCCAAGGTTTCACTGGTTTTACCCCTGAGTCGCAAGTGGATGAAACCCGTGACAATACTGGCGTTTATATGGAACTCGAAAACCAGTTAACCAATGAGTTTTACTGGGCGGCGGCGCTGCGTTATGAAAACTATTCTGACTTTGGTGGCAACACCAGTTGGAAGTTAGCGGGCCGTTACGACTTCACCGAAAACTTAGCCCTGCGCGGTACGATCAACACAGGCTTTAGAGCGCCGAGCGTACAACAACTGTACTTCAGCAATATCTCGACGCTGTTTAATCCCGACCCTGTAACTGGTCAGCTGGTGCCTATTGAGTCAGGCACTTTTAACACCCTATCGCCAGTGACCAAAGCACTGGGTATTAATGAGTTAGATCCCGAATTATCCCAATCATTTAGCTTAGGCTTGGTGTACACCAATGACACAGGCTTAGCACTGACATTAGATGCATATCAAATCTCCATCGATGATCGCATTATTCTGTCGAGCTCAGTGACGCCAGATGATTCGCCCGCCGTAGCGGCAGCGCTGGCGGGCACCAATGCAGAATCGGCGCGCTTCTTTATCAACGCCGTCGATACCCGTACCCGTGGCGTTGACCTTGTAGTGAGCCAAGATTTTGATATCGGCTCATGGGGTGATTTACGGGCTAACTTAGCCTATGCCTACAATAAGACTGAAATCCAAGATATTAATTTCCCAGAGATTTTAGACGGACTCGGCCCTAAACTATTCGATAGCATTGAACAAACTCGCATGACCTCGGCGACACCGCATAACACAGGTAACTTGGGCTTGACCCATGAGCTAGGCGACTTTAAGACCAATATTCGCCTCAGCTATTTTGGTGATTACACTGTCGGCTATTCAACGGGCGATGTGAATTACAGCGATCAATGGGTGATGGATCTGTCGGTGAGATACGCGGCAACCGATGCGCTAAGTTTCACCGCTGGGGTACAAAACCTGTTTGATGTGTATCCAGAAAAACGCCCTGATGACAATAACTTCGGAGGCATCTTCGTCTACCCATTAACCAACACCCCGTTTGGTTTTAATGGTGGCTACTACTTCTTAGAAGCTAAATACACTTACTAAGCGAGTCTTAGCGGACAAAGTGACACTTGATATAAAAACAGGCCATGCAATGGCCTGTTTTTTATGTCTAAAGCTTATGTCCTAACGGCGACTATCTGATTATAATCTTTACAATTCACTCATTCACATCCGCCATGTCGAGTAACCGATGATCGTCGATACCTTAGCAAACCGCCATATTTATCAATCCCTAAGCCCTCGGCTTGCCACAGCACTAGAACATCTTGCCACCACAGACTTTAGTCAGCTGCCCGTGGGCAATTATCCCCTCGATGGCGACAACATTTTTGTGATAGTCAACGACTACCACACTAAGCATAAATCGACAGAACCCTTTGAAGTACATCAAAAATATATCGATGTGCAATATGTGTTCAGCGGTGAAGAAGAATTTGGTTACTTGCCACTAGCGGGCCAAACACCCTCAAAACCCTATTTTGACAAACACGATTACGCCGAGTTTGATTACGAGGTAAACAAAGCCAATGCCTCTTTTGTGCAACTCAAAGCGGGTATGTTTGCGCTATTTTTCCCCGGTGACATGCATATGCCTGGCACGGGCGATATCGCCACTGCAGTGCGTAAAGTCGTGATAAAAGTAAAGATCTAACCCTTAAGCAATCTTTGTCGAACCTCAGCTCGGGATTTTTAGCGTTATAGCGTCTTAAGCGCGCAGTGATATGCGCTTTGGCTATTTCCGATCCGAGCCAAATATTGCTAAAATTGCCACAAATTTAAAGGAGAGTCCCTGAAATGCCTATTTACGTTGTCGGTCACAAGATCCCCGATTCTGATTCAATCTGCGGTGCTATCGCGTTAGCCTATTTAAAAAACCAAATCGGTGAAGAAGCCATTGCCGCACGTTTAGGTGAATTGTCACCCGAAACCGCTTTTATTCTGGAACGTTTCGGCTTCGATGCACCGGAATACAAAACCAGCTACGCTGGCGAGCAAGTGTATATCGTTGACCATTCAGAACTGACTCAAGCACCGGATGATATCGCCCAAGCGACCATCGTCGGGATTGTCGATCACCACAAGCTTGGCGATCTGACCACAGATACCCCGTTAGAATGCTGGATCCGCCCAGTGGGGTGCAGCAACACAGTGATCAAGATGATGTTCGACTTTTACCAAGTCGCTATCCCTAAAAATATCGCTGGCATCATGATGTGCGCCATTCTGAGCGATACCGTGATTTTCAAATCACCGACTTGTACCACTGCCGATATTCGTTGCGTTGAAGCCTTAGCTGAAATCGCTGGCGTTGAAGATTTCAAAGAACTGGGCATGGAAATGTTCAAAGTGAAATCAGCCGTACAAGGCACGCCAGCACGCGACCTCGTTATGCGTGACTTTAAAGACTTCAACATGAACGGTAACTTAGTCGGTATCGGCCAGTTAGAAGTCATAGACCTGTCAGTATTTGACGATATCAAGGCCGAATTAGAAGCCGATATCAAAGCACTGAAAGTGGAAGGCAATCGCCACAGCGTATTGTTACTGCTGACTGACATCATGAAAGAAGGCTCAGAGCTGTTAATCGTGTCTGATGATAGCGACCTGACCCAACGCGCCTACGGAAAAGATACCGTCGATGGCAAAGTCTGGTTAGACGGTGTATTAAGCCGTAAGAAACAAGTCGTTCCACAGCTACAAGCGGCATTCGCATAGTCGTTTATCGTCGCGACGGTAGTACTAATATTAAGGCCGAACTGAGTTCGGCCTTTTTTATATTTCAGGTAAAAGCTAATAACCCCTGCGTTACACTTATTTCACCGCCGCTAACTAAAACTGGCATGAAACTTTGCTCATAAATCTATCCAGCCAGAGAAGTTGGCTAGTATGATGGGCTAATTGTCCCACTGATTCGATCACTTTCATCCATGCCAGAAGCGCTACAACATATCATCACCGAACTCACCCCTTGGCTGCAGCAATACGGCTATGTGCTGCTATTTATCGCGATTGCTGTCGAGGGTTTTGGCATTCCAGCGCCGGGGCAATCCTTATTGATTGTCGCCAGTTTATTAGCTGCTGCAGGGCAAATGTCACTGCCATTGGTGTTGATCGTCGCAGCTTGCGCTGCACTCTGCGGTAACAGCTTGGGATATTTTATCGGTTGGCGCTTTGGTGATGTGTTGCTTAAGAAGGGCTGGATAAAACCGCAATTGGAAGACAAAATCCATGGCGTTATTGGCCAATATGGCATTGCCGCTTTAGTGCTGAGTCGTTTTGTTGAGGGATTAAAACAATTTATGTTTATCGGCTGTGGCTTGGCTAAAATGCCGCTAAAGCAATTTGTAATAGGTAATGCCCTAGCCACCAGCATTTGGGTGGCACTTTTTGGGTTAGGCCCAGTGTTAATCCGCGATGAAATTGCTCCTATGCTGGCATTTTACCACCAGCACAAATACCCCACATGGGCCATTGTCAGCCTAATACTCGCCGCGCTAATCACCTACACTTGGCGCAGGTGGCAAACAAAAAATCCGCAGTAAGCGATTTAGGATCTATTCTTCCGATTCCTTTTGGATTATTTCTATCACCTTATGAGCATTAACAAAATGATCTAAGCGATGAGTTTGAATCCACCAAGTCGCCGCTTCCATAAGCAACTCTGGATTATCATTCTTGTTCGCAAAGAAGGCGTAAAATGAGACACCGACATTATCGCCTTTAGTCTCAATTTTTTTATGACAAACCGTGATGATTTTTGCTCTTAACTCAGCTCTCATATTGACTCACAAAGTATATTGGCCAGCTTATTATTTCCAATGACATACAACACTTGATGTATATGCCTATTGCTTTCTAAGCTCAGCCAATTTTGGTTTCAAGAAAATGCCCTGAGGGCTGTGCATAGCAAGTAACATCACTAGCTGAATTCGACATGCTTCTCAGCACTACCGATCACTTTATGCCTTCAGTCTCAACCTTAGGTTGAGGCTCTGCGCCGTCATTTGGCTTGGACTCTGGTTTTAATTCTAGTTCTGGCGCTTTGATTGGCGCGTGCGGTACCTCAGTAACGGCAGACTTATCTTGTTCCTGTGATACGTTTGGTTCCTGCAATGGTGCGTTGACCTCAGGCGTCGGTGAACCTTGTTCTTCAGGCAAAGGCTCGACAATCATCACCGGCTCTTGTGGCACAGGCGCTTCACCTTGTGTGGATGTTGCCGCTTCTGACTCTGGCGCTAAGGTGCCGAGATCTTGGTTGGCGGGACTTTCCACCGCATGTTTAGGTAATTGATTTCGATACAAATCAATCATACTCATCACTTCAGACAAGGCTTTGGCATGATCCGGCGTCAGAATACCATTGTGTCCTGAGACGATTTCATCCGACACCGCCAGCACCCACACGGCCTGCATATTGGCATCGGGACAGGTTTGCACGGTACGACGGGCCTGCAGACGAGCACGAATTTTCCAGCCAGAATGGGGCAAGGTCATCATACAGCCAGGGATTTGATCGTGCGCCATCAAAGCCGATGGCATCTTCATCGGCGTAGTGCAATTGCCACCTGAGCATTTGTCGATATCGTGGGTAATAGCCCAAGAGTTACCGACGGCGCGCTCGCCATCCTTGATGTAATTGAAGGCTTCTTTCACCGCAAAATCGCCCTTCGACTGCAATACCACCATACTCGGCTTTTGCCTATCTAAGCTCACCAAGGTATCGAGTGGCTGGTACTCCTTCGCGGGCACGGCAGGATTTAACAGTAAGAATAAATTGGGATTATCCTGCTGATGATCGATAGCAGCCTTGATGCGATCTTTACTGGCATGCAAAACAACCGCACCGCCAAGACTATGACCAATTACGGTATAACGCAGCAGTTTATGCTCTGTCACTAAGCCATCGAGCTTATCCAACAATTGGGATAAACCTAATTGACCTATGCGTTTAGCAACCCGTTTACGCTGTAAAATGGTAGGAAAATCTAAAGGTTCAATCCAGCTTTTCGCATCATCTGAGCCATCGAGCCAGAAGGGATCGTATTTATCGCCGCGCCAGCCAATATACAAACCCAATAAGTTGCGCTGCGTATCGGACGCCGCCATCTGCTGATAAAACTGCTCGAAGGCGATAAAGTTTTCATCTTTAGGCTCTGCACTGTGGTGCCAGCCGTGGACAAAAATCAATAGTTCAGGGATTTGAGCAGGCTCTGGCTGGGATATGCGCGCCTCTAGACCTTGCCATTGCCTTTCGTCATGGGGCTGGCCTTGATCGTTAAACTCAATCACATGGAAGTTTTGCTTCGCGATATCTGGGCCGGGAATGTGGTAAGCCTGATCTGGAATAAAAGGGAGTAAGACACAAAGCGACAACAACATTAAAAACAGTAACTTGTACTGGGTAAACTTTTTCAGGCTCATTTATAACAACATAATTAACGGCCAAGCTAGGCCAAAATAGACGTGCTGAAAGGGGCTAACAGCAAAAGTGCAGAAATTATACGCTAACCCCATTGACCCAGCTAGTGCCTAAATCGCTTTTCACCACAGCTTATGAGCTGATTTAACGCCAGGTATCAGGCAGCGTAACTTGGCTCCACAGCTCTTTACATAGCGGCTGACTATCGTGCCAATCGCCGCCATCAATCCATTTAACCAGTGCATCCCCAACCTGAGGATAGGCAATCGGATTAGGTGATGCGGTTTTCAGCCAGCGCTTCACGACGTTCACATCGAGACTCATCATGCTGTCTGCAGCCGCCAAAAGTTGCAGCGCTGCCACATTCGATAATTGCTCAAACTGGCCAATCAGTGGTTTCACTAACAACTTTTTACCTAAGGTTAATGCTTCGCTGGCAAGCTCAAAGCCCGCATTGCCTATCACACCGCCGCAGCTGGCAAGATGTTGCTTAAAGCCATCACGATTAAAGCCGTGCCACTTAATGTGTTCCGCAACTTGTCCCTTAGGCTGTTGGCTGTGGTACACCAAAAACTGATAGTCACTGAAATGCGACAGGAAACGAGCAATCACATCCGCATCCTCAAATGGCAAATACACTAAGATTTGATGCGTGTGTTCGAATGGGCTGGCATCCACTTCGACAAAAGGCGGCAAGATAGGAAAACCAAAGTGGTGCCAATGACAACCCAGCGCCACATCCACAGGGGCAAAGTTATTGAGCAGCATTTCATTAAACCAAGTGCTACCGAGTTTTGGCACAGGATGAGTCAACGCCGCCTGATGGCTAATGCCAATGGATGGCACGCCTTGGCGCCGCGCCGCCCAAGCCGATACTGGTTCAAAGTCGTTGAGCACGAGATCGTAGCAACTGAGATCTAAGGCTTTAATATCTTTAAATAACGACAATGACAGATTCTGCCGAACCGTTTGTGGCACATTCACACGCCCAGAGTGAGTCGCAAACGTCATGCCCGCTTGTACGCGATAATCGCCAAAACATTCCATATCGAAAAACTGATCAGGCTTACGCCCCGAAAATAAAAAGTCCACTTCAATATCTTGTTTCATCAGTGCTTTAGCCATGACGCGTGCACGACTTAAGTGGCCATTCCCTGTGCCTTGAACTCCGTAGAGTATTCGCATTACGTATCCTTAAACTGATGAGTGAAGGAGAATTCCAACTAATGAGATGAAATGATTAACGTGCGCTTACTTGAATTAAATCACCGGATGAACCAGTAATACCGCTCCGCTCCCCAATGAGGCTCCCGCCAAAATATCTAAGGGATAATGCACGCCGAGTGCGATACGTGAGCCCCCTATGCTAAAAGCCCATAAAAACGCGATAGGAGCCGCTGCGGGGTAAACTTGCGCCACACTCATTGCCATCACAAAGGCGGCGGCCGTATGACCCGACGGTAAACTGAAGCGATCAGATGGCTCAAAGCCACTCTCAAATCCCACAAGCGCATGGCAGGGTCGTGTACGGCGAATGCTATTTTTCAACAGTAAATACAGCGGTAACTCCACCAAAAAACTCGCTAACATCAAGTTGAATAAGGCCTGCCCTTGAGCGTGTGTCAACATCAAGCCCACTGACAAATATAAATACACATGCCCATCACCACTCGCCGATACCCGCTTTGCATGGGCATATAAACCATGGCGTTGGGTGAAACTCACGATATGGCAAAACATTCGCTTATCTAAGTCTGCAACGTAACTCAACATAAAACAGGCTCCTTGCTGGCATGCCAGCGAGTTTTACTGCGATGTTAATCTGTGCATTCTCTCGACGACGCTTAGAGTACTTGGTATCAAGCTACCGACTCACCAAGGCCCTACTCACGATTGAATTTGTTATTTACTGTTTGCTGGCTAATTTACGGTTTGCTAATGGTCAAGCCCGAATCGAATTAGCTAAAGCACTATTAGATAACTTGAGACTAAGAAAGACCTGTGACGGCTAAGTGACATCTGCTCGAAGGTTTTATGACAAGAAGCATGGCTGGGGCTTTGATCTAGAAGGATTCTAGGGACGTTATGCTGGAGCTAAGGGATTTTTTCAGGAATAGCGATAGGGCTGAGACAGGATATTGTGTTGCTCTAAATGTGAATCCCAAGAGCAACACAATCAAATAAACTTAGGCTGCGGCGGGAGTATTCGCCTTAGCGCGGTAAATTTTAGTCAAATGGTAAATATTAATACAAGCAACAAACGCATTCATGCCAGCCACAGGCCAAGCAGAAATAAACACCCCATAAACAACAAATAGGGTACATCCCACAAAATTCAACCATCGCAACCAAATGATATTCTTCATCATTAGAGAGATCGCCACCATTACAGAGGCAAAATAACCAATAATTTCAATCGTATTTACAGCTTCCATAGGCACCTCTCGAAGGCCCTCTACCGTCCATAAGCGTAACGGGGGGTCCATGCCCCTAAAGCAAATTAAGTTAAGTAAGTTAATTTAAACTTGGGATATAATACCAAAGCATGCAACAGAGTTGTAATAAAAAACCGTCATTTAATGACTAACATCAAGTTTTACCGCATAAGCTCTAAAGTACGACGAAACTTTACTACAGATGTGTTAACGGCCCAGTGGCAACAATACCGTGATTGATAACACTTTTCTTTTCAATAATCCCTTTTATACTGGCGTAAACTCGCTAAACTGTACGCAACGCGGATCAATAGGAGTGTAAATATGGAATACAACACCTCAGAATTATGTGACATGTACTTAGATGTCGTAGATGTAGTCGAGCCCATGTTCAGTAACTACGGTGGTTGTAGCTCTTTTGGCGGTTCTATTAGCACCATCAAGTGCTTTGAAGACAACGGCCTAATCACCGAAGTCCTACAAGAGGATGGTCAAGGTAAAGTCTTACTCGTTGATGGCGGTGGCTCATTACGCCGTGCGCTGATCGATGGTGCTATCGCTGAACTTGCGGTTAGCAACAACTGGGAAGGCATTATCGTTTACGGTTCTGTACGCGATGTGGATGCATTGGAAGAGTTAGACATTGGTATTCAAGCCCTTGCCTCAATTCCAGTGGGTGCTGATGGCAATTCAGTGGGCGAAGTGGAAATTCCGGTCAATTTTGGCGGTGTGACTTTCTTACCCGGCGATCACATTTATGCTGATAACACAGGTGTGATTTTATCACCTGAACCACTCGACATTGAGTAATCTCACTGTTCAGCCAAGAAAGCCAGCTAAGCTGGCTTTTTTATTCACTATTTTCAGCGTTTCCCCATTGAATCCTCGCGCCACACTGGCCACAATAGCTCGACTCCGGCCGAATAAGAATATCAATCTATGCCTGAATTTATTCCCTTTACCCATACAGATATTGCCTCATTAGTCAGCCCAAGAACCGGCGAAACTAAATTAGGCCAATGCGTCCATCTGGCTAATCACGAACATACGTTAGAGACCATACTCGCCACTGCCAAAGCCCACGGGGCAAGCTTCGCCATTTTCGGCGTCGGTGAAGATATCGGCCCACGCGCCAACTTAGGCCGCGGCGGCGCGACCGATGCGTTCACTACCAGTATGCGCCAATGGCTTAATCTGCAATCTAATCGCTTTCTTTGCGGTGCCGAATGCCTAGTGTTAGGCCAAGTGAACACCGCCGATCTGCAGCAACAAACCGCGAGCAATACAACAGATAATACCGACGTCACCTTAGATAAATTACGCGATGCGGTGGAGCAGTTAGATGAGCGCGTGATCCGCATCGTCAGTGCGATTTTAAAGGCGGGCTTAGAACCCATACTCATCGGTGGCGGCCACAACAATGCCTATGGTCTATTGATGGCAACCTACAGCCATTATCAGCGCCAAGTTGCGGCGGTGAATCTTGACCCTCATTCGGATTTTCGCCTACTCGAAGGCCGCCACAGCGGCAATGGTTTTAGCTATGCGGCCGATCGAGGTGCCTTAGGTTATTACCATGTATTGGGTTTACACGAGTTAAAAAACAGCGAAGTAAACTTAAGCCAACTTACTGAATTTGGCGGCACTTGGCATAGTTTTCAACAAATTTGGATTCGCCGCGAAATCCGCCTCAGCCAAGCCTTGCTTGAGATCGCCGCCAAACTGAATGACTCAGGTTTGCCCGTAGGGCTGGAGCTCGACGTCGACGCTATCGCTAAGATGCCCAGTAGCGCCTCAACGGCAGCGGGGGTGCCATTGCTAGATGCGGCGCATTATGTCAGTTATATCGCCCGCCACTGCCCTTGTACTTATTTGCATTTAGCCGAGGCTGCACCAAGTTGCCACGAAGCGGGGATTGAAGCCGGATTTAGGGATGTTGGCCAAAGCCTCAGCGAGCTTATCTACGCTTATGTGCAGGCTCGGATGCAGTTTTTGGCACAATGAGCGCCACCAGTTACCGCCAACTGGACGCTAAGCTATTCACCAAATCCTGATATTGTGGTCTAATGCCAGTCCATTTTACGTGGTCGACAAGCACTTAATCCTACGACTGTTAAGGAGTGCCTCAAGCTAAGGCATTGCAGTTAGTTTACTAGCTCGATCACAGAGTGATAGATCAAAGATTCAGCAAATGCAGGCGATGGCTTACACTCGCAACTAATACATTGCAAAACAATAGGAACACATTGATGTCTGAGGGCGAATCTAAAAGTACCCACTTTGGTTACAAAACCGTAGAGGCCGATAAAAAGGCCGAACTCGTTGCCGGCGTGTTTCATTCTGTTGCCGCTAAGTACGACATAATGAACGATGTGATGTCCTTCGGCATTCACCGTTTTTGGAAGCGTTACACCATTGAAATATCTGGCGCACGCCCTGGCATGAAAGTGCTCGATTTGGCTGGTGGCACCGGTGACTTAACCGCAAAATTCTCTCACTTAGTGGGCGATAAAGGTGAAGTGGTTTTAGCTGACATTAACGATTCCATGTTGAAAGTCGGTCGCACTAAGTTGCGCGACAAGGGCATAGTCAACAATGTCAGTTATGTGCAAGCCAACGCCGAAGCACTGCCGTTTCCCGATAACCACTTCGACATCATTACCATCGCTTTTGGTCTGCGTAACGTGACCGATAAGGATGCAGCGCTGCGTTCGATGAACCGCGTGCTTAAGCCAGGTGGCAAGTTATTAGTGCTTGAGTTTTCTAAGCCTCAGCATGAAATCATGCGCAAAGTGTATGATTTATATAGCTTCAAAGTCTTACCTAAGATGGGCGAACTCATCACTAAAGATGCCGACAGCTACGAGTATCTGGCTGAATCGATTCGTATGCATCCAGATCAAGACACATTAAAGCAAATGATGGTAGATGCAGGCTTTGAACAAGTCGACTACACCAACATGACCGACGGCATTGTCGCATTGCACCGCGGTTATAAATTCTAATGATGCCGCCAGAAGTTGTGCTGCTTGTCTGCGCCGCAATTGAAACGGGCCTGAAAAAACTTCAGGCTCAAGCGGGTGACGACTATTCGCGCCAGCGCCAGTTGCATGGCAAAGTGTTCCGCATCCAATTGTCGCAGCTCAGCTGGCCACTCTATTTGGTGTTTGCCAAAGAGATCCAAGTACTGAGCCGCTATGAAGGCGATGTCGATGTCAGTCTGCATGCCGATGCGACCACACTTTACCGTGTGTCCGAAGGCGCAAACCTGACTGAACTTATCAAGCAAGATAAGCTCAAGCTTGAGGGTGATCTCAATCTATTACAAAGCTTTAGCCAATATCTACGCGGTATCGAGTTTGACTTTGCCGAGCCAATTTCGCGTTATTTAGGCGATGGTCCCACTCACAAGCTCATCAGCACTGGCCATCAGGCAAAGGGTTTTGCACTCGAAGTGTTGCGTAAAACGCGCTCCCACTTAGGGCAACTCGCCGTTGAAGAGTATCGCCTCGCACCGCACCCAATTGAGTTACTTCATTTTCGCGATCAAATGGATGATTTAGTTGCCGATACCCGCGCGATTGAACAACGAATTGCCCAATTAAGAGACCAAATTAAGCCATGACCCTTGCCAGTATCCGCCGTGGTTACCATGTCATCAAGACCTTGCTTCAGTACGGGTTAGATGACGTATTGCCGCCAAAGATGACACCTTGGTACTTTAAACTCGCCCGTAATAGTCTGTTCTGGATCCGCAATAAGCATAAGAATAAGCCCGGTGGCGAACGCTTAAAATTGGCGATGCAGGAACTCGGCCCCGTTTATATCAAGCTTGGGCAAATGCTCTCGACCCGCCGCGATTTACTCAGCGATGAATGGGCCAGTGAATTAGCCATGCTGCAAGACAAGGTGCCGCCCTTTGATGGTGCGCTGGCCCGCCAAGCAATTGAAGCTGAGCTAAAAGCGCCGATTGAATCCCTATTCGATGACTTTAATGAAATCCCGCTGGCCTCAGCCTCTATTTCGCAGGTGCATACCGCGACCTTAAAATCTAACGGTAAAGACGTCGTGCTCAAGGTGCTACGGCCGAATGTAGAAACCAAGATTCAGGCCGATCTGCAGTTGATGTCGCAAACCGCCAAGTTGATTGAATACCTCCTCGGTGAAGGCAACCGCCTACGCCCTGCTGAAGTGATTGAAGATTACCGCGTGACCATTTTAGGTGAGTTAAACCTTAAGCTCGAAGCCTTAAACGCAGTCAAGCTACGCAACAACTTCCTCGACTCAGATGCGCTTTATGTGCCTTATGTGTATGAGGAATTTTGCTATCCGCGCTTAATGGTAATGGAACGAATTTACGGTATTTCGGTCTCGGATATTGCCGCCCTTAAAGCGCAAGGCACCAACTTTAAGTTATTGGCTGAGCGCGGAGTAGAGCTGTTTTTCACCCAAGTGTTCCGCGATAACTTTTTCCATGCCGACATGCATCCGGGCAATATCTTTATTTCCCGCGATCACCCAGAGAACCCTTATTACATAGGGCTCGATTGCGGCATCATGGGCACACTCAGCGAAGTCGATAAACGCTATCTCGCCGAAAATTTCCTCGCCTTCTTTAATCGCGATTATCACCGAATTGCCCAGCTCTACATTGAATCAGGCTGGGTGTCTGAAAAAACCGATCTACAAGCCTTTGAACAGGCGATTAAAGTGGTGTGTGAACCTATGTTCAACAAGCCGCTCGATGAGATCTCCTTTGGCCATGTGTTGCTGGAACTATTCCGCACCGCACGCCACTTCGATATCGTGGTACAGCCGCAATTAGTATTGCTAGAAAAAACCTTACTCTATATCGAAGGCTTAGGTCGTCAGCTGTATCCGCAGTTGGATTTATGGCAAACCGCTAAACCGTTTTTAGAGCAGTGGATGGCCGACCAAGTGGGTCCTAAGGCTATGTTTAAAAAGGTATCCACAAAACTGCCATATTGGGCTGATAAACTACCAGAATTCCCTGAACTGATTTACGATAACCTTAAATTAGGCAGGAAATTGCTGAGTTCTCAGCAACAAATGCTAGATAAGTATTTGAAATACCAGCAGCAGGCACACAAGAGTAACTACTTGCTTATCACTTCTGCAGTTTTATTGATCTGTGGCACGTTATTGATCAATAAAGACGCTACACTATGGACCCCTTATGTTTGTCTAATTTCAGGCATTATATTGTGGTTTGTCGGATGGCGATCTAGGCCAAAGAATCGCAAATTTTAGCTAGCACTAATTAATCATAGGTTCATAATAGAACCGATATCAATTAAGAGGATACCTTCATGGGTGGTATTAGTATTTGGCAACTTCTTATCGTTGCGTTAATCGTTGTTTTGTTGTTTGGAACTAAGAAATTACGCTCTTTGGGCGGCGATTTAGGTGGTGCGGTGAAAGGCTTCAAAAACGCCATGTCTTCAGAAGAAGATAAAAAGGCATTAGAAGACACCGAAGCGGCTAAAACAGCACAAACGACTCAACAGGCGACTGAAAAGAAACCTGAGTCTAACAAAGAACAGGCGTAACTCTTTATGTTTGACGGTATCGGCTTTATGGAGCTGCTGCTGATCGGTGTTTTGGGGCTAGTGGTTCTTGGCCCCGAACGTCTACCGGTTGCGGTACGTTCGGTAACGAGTTGGATCCGTGCGATGAAACGCATGGCAAACTCGGTAAAAGAAGAACTTGAGCAGGAGTTGAAGATCGAGCAGTTGCATGCCGATCTAAAAAAAGCTGAGAGCAAAGGTTTATCTAACCTCTCGCCGGAACTCAAAGAGTCTATTGAACAACTGAAGCAAGCGGCACAGTCAGTGAACCGTCCTTATCAAGTTCAGGACCCGGTCAAAGACACGCCTGCGTCAGAGAATCAAATACATTCTCCAGTTGCGGGCACAGTTCAAACTAGTTCAGCTCAAGCGAGCCCAGCTAATCCGACTGCCACAGTAGAGGCGAGTCCAACATCGGCATCTACCACTACGCCAAATGAGCCAACTCAGGGCGCGGATACCCGTTCTAACCCGAAAGCCAACGGATAATTCATGTCGCAACAGCAGCCACTTATCAGCCATTTGCTTGAACTTAGGTCCAAGCTGCTAAAATCCATTGCCAGCGTGTTATTAGTGTTCATTTGCAGCGTGTACTGGGCAAATGACATTTACCATTACATGGCAATACCTTTAATGCAGTCTTTACCTCTTGGTGGCAGCATGATTGCGACCGATGTCGCTGCACCTTTCTTCGCGCCTTTTAAACTGACCCTAGTACTATCGTTTTTTGTAGCAGTCCCTTATGTGTTGTTCCAAATCTGGTCCTTTGTCGCACCGGGTTTATACAAGCATGAAAAACGTTTAGTGATGCCACTGCTATTTAGCAGTACCTTATTGTTTTATCTCGGTATCGCCTTCGCTTATTACATAGTATTCCCCGTCGTTTTTGGCTTCTTTGCTAACAATGCCCCAGAGGGCGTTCAAGTTGCGACCGACATTACCAGTTACCTTAACTTCATTCTGAAGCTGTTCTTTGCCTTTGGTCTATCCTTTGAAATCCCTATAGCCGTTGTTTTACTTTGCTGGGCGGGTGTGACAACACCTGAAGAACTTAAGCAAAAACGTCCTTATATCGTCGTAGGCGCCTTCGTTGTGGGCATGCTGTTAACCCCACCCGATGTAATTTCCCAGACTATGCTTGCCGTACCAATGCTGTTATTGTTCGAAGGCGGTTTATTAGCGGCTCGTTTCTACAGCAAGCAAGGTGACGACGAGTCAGACGAAGATAGCGAACAAACAAACGACTAACGTCCTCGATGGCGTTAGGGGAATAATATAATAAGGAACATTCTCATGCGCTTAACTCTTATGGCAGCAGCAATTATGCTGGTATCAGTCCAAGCAAATGCCAGCATTGAACAACAGTTAACCCAATGTGCAGCAACAGCCGATAAACTCGACCGCTTGATTTGCTATGACAAGCTAGCAGAAAGCGTCAAAGGCGTAACACCAGCTTTGGCGAGCACTCAAGTTGCGCCTGCGACTGTAGCAACCGTTGCAGCCCCGACTGCTGTAGCAGTAGCGGCCACCGCGCCCCAAGCACCAGCCGCTAATATTGTCGATGACTTTGGGATGGAAGCTAAGCGCGTTCAAGAAAATACGGTCGATAAGATTTATCTTGAAGTACAGTCTATTACTGAAGATCCCTACGGTGCTATCAAAGTAACATTCACTAATGGTCAGGTATGGAAACAAACCGACGGCCGTAAGTTCAACTTAAAGCAAGGCGAAAAAGTCTACATTGAAAAAGCAGCCCTAGGCTCTTTCTTAATGGGCACTGATGAGCGCAATGCCAAGGCACGGGTAAAACGCCTAAACTAATGCCCTCATACATAGATATCGCTGTCAATTTACTTGGCAGCGCACTCGAGCCAGACACAGCATCGATAATACAAGCGGCGGCGGACCAAGGGGTTTCGCCGTTAATTGTTATTGGCAGCGATTTAACTGAAAGTGCAGCTGCCATCGTGATTTGCCAACAATATCCCAATCAACTTTATTGCACTGCTGGCGTACACCCTCACCATGCCAGTGGCTGGCAAGCTGACTCAAGCAAGCAACAAGCCGAACTCTGCCAAGCACCGCAAGTGGTTGCCGTTGGCGAATGCGGCTTAGACTACAATCGTGATTTCTCTCCTCGTCCCATCCAGCGCCAAGCATTTATTGCCCAACTCGCCTTAGCCGTTGAACTACAAATGCCCGTGCTGATGCACGAACGCGATGCCCACCAAGACTTTATTGCTATCCTGCGGGAATATCGCCCACAGCTTAGTGGCGCGCTTTTACATTGCTTCACTGGCACTCACGCCCAAATGGAAGCCTATATCGACCTCGATTTGCATTTAGGCATTACAGGCTGGGTTTGCGATGAAAGACGTGGCCAAGAGTTAGCGCAACTCGTGCCATTTATTCCGCAGAACCGCATTTTAATCGAAACCGATAGCCCGTACTTATTGCCTCGCAGCATGCGGCCTAAGCCTAAATCGAGTAAGAACAAGCCCGAATATCTCCCCTATATCGCGAGTTATATTGCAAACTTGCGCGGTGAAAATGCTGATGAGTTTGCAGTGCGTTGCTACCAGAATAGCGTAGCTTTTTTTAATTTGGACCAAGTCCATGCTTAAACGAAACTCGTCACTCATACTCTTGCTGTGGCTATGGATGTGTTCAACACCTTCATTCGCAACCCTATTAAGCATTGATGAATCAACGGCGACACCGTTAAACCTTACGCCTTGGTTGATGGTGAGCCACCCCACTTCGGCGAAGGAATTTACCGATATCCAAGCCTTGCCAAAAACGGATTGGCATAACTTCACCAATAAAGACATTCAAAAACTCAGCGGCCATGATTTTTGGCTGAGTTTCAGCTTAACCAGCCCAGACGATGCACTTTCACGTATTTTAGCGTTAGATAACCCCTTGTTAGACAAAGTGACTATCTACCATTTAGTCAATAATAAGCTCGCTAATACTGTGCTTATGGGCGACACCTTTCCCTATAACGAACGGCCATTTTTGAGCAATATCTTCCTGTATCCTTTTAAGCTCAACATGGATGATACCCATACTTTTTATTTGCATATTCAGACCGAAGGCAGCGCTGCAATACCGTTAAATCTCTGGTCATCTAACGACTTAGCCCAGATTGCCGAATCCACCGCCGTCGAACATGGTTTCCAACTCGGCGTACTGGCCGCGATTGGTATCTTTAGCCTCTTTATTGCTATTGCATCGGGCTCATTCAGTTACAGCTATTATTCCGGCTACGTGCTGAGCATGACCTTGCTCGTCGCTACCATCAACGGTTTTGCCTTTCGATTCCTCTGGCCAAATTGGCCAATATTACAGCAAGTTATGGTGCCGTTTTTACTGCCAATCGTTATGGCGTTTGCGCTGATGTTTACTGAAAAAATATTACAGCTCAAATATTTAAACCGCCGCATGCTGCTGACTTGTCGCTATAGCGCTGTGTATATCCTATGTATTGGACTCGCCACGCCTTTTATCCAATATGGAACGGCGCTCTATATCGAGATCATTTCCGTTGCAGTGCTCAGCCTGGTACTGATGGTCTTTGCTATTACTCAGGCCATCAATGGCCATAAACTGGCACGTATGTACACTATTGGCTGGGTGAGTATGCTTACAGGCGCTTGCATCAGTAGCTTGTTGTATCTCAGCGTGATTGACCTCAATTTAAAACCGCAAACGCCTGTCATGCTCGGCCTGACATTTGAAATCATCTTTATGTCTTTGGTGCTAGCCATCCGCTATAACGATGAACGCAAAGCTAAGCTACGTATTCAGCAAGAGGCCTTGAAGCAAGCACAGAAAATTCGCAGTGCGCGGGAAGAAGCCCTAAAAGCGGAAGCCGAGAGCAATGAGAAACTCGAGCAAATGGTGCAAGAGCGCACCTTAGAACTTGAAATCACTCTCAGAGAATTACATGAGGTAAACCAAAAGCTCACCGAACAAAGCACTATCGATAGTTTAACTGGGGTCAAAAACCGCAGTGCTTTCGATAAACGTTTGATTGCAGAAAGCAGGATCAGTCGCAGGCAAGAAACACCAATAGCCCTGTTGATGCTCGATATCGATCGCTTCAAGTTGATCAACGACAGATTTGGCCATCTTGCAGGTGATGAAGCTTTACGCACTATTGCCCAAACATTACAGCAACATTTAAAGCGGCCAACGGATCTCGTATCACGTTATGGAGGCGAGGAGTTTGCTATCATCCTGCCTAATACAGCAGAAGATGGTGCACTCCAAGTCGCTGAAACGATAAGAGACGCAGTTGCCTCTATCAATTTCGAATGGGAAGGTGTAGCGATACCTTTGACTATCAGTATCGGAGTCAGTGCCGATATCGTCACTAACGATCAGCACAGCACCAAATTATTAGAACAAGCGGATAAAGCCCTCTACCAAGCGAAAAATGGTGGACGTAATCAAGTCAGCTTATTTTCATCAGTTCAAGCAGGACCAGTACCTAATTAGGAGTCAAATGTGAATATCATTACCAGTGCCTTCCCTCAGCGTAGAATGCGCCGCATGCGTAAACATGATTTTAGCCGTCGTCTTATGGCCGAAAATCAACTAACGGTCAATGACTTGATTTATCCCATGTTTGTTCTAGAGGGCACCAATCGCAGTGAAAAGATCGCCTCTATGCCAGGTATTGAACGTTACTCAATCGATTTACTACTAAAAGAAGCCGAAGAACTGGTTGAGTTAGGCATCCCATTAATTGCGCTCTTCCCTGTGACGCCTGCAGAGAAAAAGACCTTAATGGCAGAAGAAGCTTATAATGCCGATGCCTTAGTGCAACGTGCTGTACGTGAGCTTAAAAAAGCCTTTCCACAGCTTGGCATCATGACAGACGTAGCATTGGACCCCTTCACCACTCATGGTCAAGACGGCATCATAGATGAGACAGGCTACATTCTTAATGACATCACCACCGAGATCTTAGTGAAGCAAGCATTGTCACACGCCGAAGCCGGTGCAGACATAGTTGCACCGTCAGACATGATGGATGGCCGCATAGGCGCTATTCGCCAAGCCTTAGAAGCAGCAGGCCACGTAAACACCCAAATAATGGCTTACTCAGCAAAATACTCTTCGAGCTACTACGGCCCGTTCCGTGACGCAGTAGGCTCAGCAGGTAATCTCAAAGGTGGTAACAAACACAGCTACCAAATGGATCCTGCAAACAGTGACGAAGCCCTCCACGAAGTTGCACTTGATATTCAAGAAGGTGCCGATATGGTCATGGTTAAGCCAGGCATGCCATATTTAGATATAGTGCACCGCGTAAAAACTGAACTTGCAGTGCCTACATTCGCCTATCAAGTCAGTGGTGAGTACGCCATGCACATGGCCGCTATCCAAAATGGTTGGTTGGCCGAAAAAGCCATCGTTATGGAATCTCTACTTTGCTTTAAACGCGCAGGCGCAGACGGTATTTTAACTTACTTCGCTAAACGTGCCGCCCAGTGGCTTAAAGAAGCTTAGACCTAGCGGGTAGGACAGTGTATCAATAGAAGAAGGCAGCCTTATGGCTAATGCCGATCAGTTAAGACAGATCGCTTGACGATCTCGCTGAAAAGATCAAAATCCGATGACCTCATGTCATCGGATTTTTTATGCAACTCTCAGAAGCACTCGCTCGCACTCATATTACCCGCCTAACCGAATTTACCTGCTTAGCTGATGTGTTGGAGCCAGAGTTAATTCAATCTTGTTTGGACTCTCAGGGCGTTGCGACATTAAGACGGCGTAAATTGCCGATGGATGCGATGATTTGGGCCGTTATCGGAATGGCTTTGTTCCGAGGGGAGTCTATTCGGTCACTCATCAACAAACTCGACATTGTTTTGCCGCAAGAGATTGATTATGTTGCACGCAGCGCCGTGACTCAGGCTCGAAAACGATTGGGCAGCGAGGTTATTCGAGAAGTGTTTAGTCGCAGCGCTAATACCTGGCACGCGAGAGCTGAACATCCTCATTGGTGCGGTCTTAACTTGTATGGTGTTGACGGTGTAGTGTGGCGGACACCCGATAGTGTCCAAAATCAAGCCGCCTTTGCGCGCACCGCAAACGCTTCCGGCGAAGCGGCTTATCCGCAAATTCGCATGGTTTGCTTGATGGAGTTAAGCAGCCATTTGTTGGTCAACAGCGCCTTTGATTCGGTTGCCGAAAATGAAATGAACTTGGCGTCTCAGCTCATTTCTAGCATTCCCAATCACAGTCTAACCCTTTTTGACCGAGGATTTTACTCGCTCGGCCTTCTGCACGCTTGGCAGCAAGCGCAACCTAATAGCCACTGGCTGTTGCCATTGAAGAAAGGCACTCAATATGAGGTAGTGCGAACATTGGGAAAACATGACCAGTGGGTGAAACTCACCACCACGCCTCAGGCCAGAAAGAAATGGCCGCAGCTCCCTGATACCCTTGAAGCGCGTTTACTCACTAAGACAGTTAAAGGTAAGTCAGTCGCCATTTTGACCTCGTTGACTGACCCGATGCGTTACCCCAGCGAAGACATCGTCGACTTATATGCCCATCGATGGGAAATCGAACTGGGCTACAGAGAGATGAAACAACATCTGTTGGAGAGTCGTTTTACGCTACGCAGTCAACTACCGGAGCTGGTGATTCAAGAGTTGTGGGGCGTGCTACTGGCCTATAATCTCATTAGATACAAGATGTTGCTGATGGCTAAAAGCTTGCCATCGGTCCATCCTAATCAACTGAGTTTTAGGGATGCGGCGAGTTATATCATCTTCAAGTTGACACAACTGCCATCACAAACACCGGGGAATGTCCCGAGAGACGTATTGGATATAGAACGAAATGCACGGCAATTTAAGTTGGATGGTAAACGGGAAAGGGCTTATCCAAGAGTCCTTAAAATGAGCAAAAACAAGTATCCGGTGAGACCAAAGAAAAATGCCGTTCACTCTTAAGTGAACGGGATTAAGCCTTATGGCTGCTTTTTTGTATCTGGTCATTGATAGCTATGGGAACTAAATCAGCACATTTGGTGTTATGGAGAGAATGACGGGAGAAAAACTTACTAATGAAATTGAGATTAGGCAGAATTTCTGCAAATTGCAGACGCAAAAAAGCCAGCTTATTCAGCTGGCTTCGTTACATCTCAATGAGATAATTAGGCGCTTGGCGATGACCTACTCTCACATGGGGAGACCCCACACTACCATCGGCGCGTTTGCGTTTCACTTCTGAGTTCGGGATGGGATCAGGTGGTTCCACAAGGCTATTGTCACCAAGCAAATTTTGTATTCTAGGAAATGACACTAGATTGTAATGGTGCTGATACCCAGAATCGAACTGGGGACCTCATCCTTACCAAGGATGCGCTCTACCGACTGAGCCATATCAGCAATTCTATACTAATCAATTAAGATTATTTAAATTAGGCGCTTGGCGATGACCTACTCTCACATGAGGAGACCCCACACTACCATCGGCGCGTTTGCGTTTCACTTCTGAGTTCGGGATGGGATCAGGTGGTTCCACAAGGCTATTGTCACCAAGCAAATTCTGTTTATTACCGTGTCCATCTCTGGACCACGTTAATAATAATTCGGAAAGCTGATTTGCTTTGAGTCTTTAACTTTATCAAGTGTCGATATTCTGTCTAAGGCTTCTTTGTAAAACCCATCTGGGTTGTATGGTTAAGCCTCTCGAGTCATTAGTACATGTTAGCTCAACGCCTCACAACGCTTACACACCATGCCTATCAACGTCCTAGTCTCGAACGGCTCTTTAGAGGAATTAAATTCCTAGGGATGACTCATCTTAGGGCTCGCTTCCCGCTTAGATGCTTTCAGCGGTTATCGATTCCGAACGTAGCTACCGGGCAATGCCATTGGCATGACAACCCGAACACCAGCGGTTCGTCCACTCCGGTCCTCTCGTACTAGGAGCAGCTCCCTTCAATCATCCAACGCCCACGGCAGATAGGGACCGAACTGTCTCACGACGTTCTGAACCCAGCTCGCGTACCACTTTAAATGGCGAACAGCCATACCCTTGGGACCGACTTCAGCCCCAGGATGTGATGAGCCGACATCGAGGTGCCAAACACCGCCGTCGATATGAACTCTTGGGCGGTATCAGCCTGTTATCCCCGGAGTACCTTTTATCCGTTGAGCGATGGCCCTTCCATTCAGAACCACCGGATCACTATGACCTACTTTCGTACCTGCTCGACGTGTATGTCTCGCAGTTAAGCTGGCTTATGCCATTGCACTAACCGTACGATGTCCGACCGTACTTAGCCAACCTTCGTGCTCCTCCGTTACTCTTTGGGAGGAGACCGCCCCAGTCAAACTACCCACCAGGCACTGTCCCTAATCCCGATAAGGGACCTAGGTTAGAACATCAAAACTACAAGGGTGGTATTTCAAGGACGACTCCATCATGACTAGCGTCACAACTTCAAAGTCTCCCACCTATCCTACACATGTAGGTTCAATGTTCAGTGCCAAGCTATAGTAAAGGTTCACGGGGTCTTTCCGTCTAGCCGCGGGTATACGGCATCTTCACCGCAATTTCAACTTCACTGAGTCTCGGCTGGAGACAGCGTGGCCATCATTACGCCATTCGTGCAGGTCGGAACTTACCCGACAAGGAATTTCGCTACCTTAGGACCGTTATAGTTACGGCCGCCGTTTACCGGGGCTTCGATCATGAGCTTCTCTTGCGATAACCCAATCAATTAACCTTCCGGCACCGGGCAGGCGTCACACCGTATACTTCCTCTTGCGAGTTTGCACAGTGCTGTGTTTTTGATAAACAGTTGCAGCCACCTGGTATCTGCGACTCCCGTCAGCTTAGAGAGCAAGTCTCATCACCAACAGGAGCGTACCTTCTCCCGAAGTTACGGTACCATTTTGCCTAGTTCCTTCAGCCGAGTTCTCTCAAGCGCCTTGGTATTCTCTACCCGACCACCTGTGTCGGTTTGGGGTACGATTCCCACTAACCTGAAGCTTAGAAGATTTTCCTGGAAGCATGGCATCAACTACTTCAGTCCCTTAGGACCTCGTCATCAGCTCTCAGTCTGCACACTAAAGTGCGATTCCCCGGATTTGCCTAAGAAATCAACCTACCACCTTAAACGCGGACTACCAACGCCGCGCTAGCCTAGCCTTCTCCGTCTCTCCATCGCAGTTAGCGGAAGTACAGAAATATTAATCTGTTTCCCATCGATTACGCCTTTCGGCCTCACCTTAGGGGTCGACTCACCCTGCCCCGATTAACGTTGGACAGGAACCCTTGGTCTTTCGGCGAGGGGGTTTTTCACCCCCTTTATCGTTACTCATGTCAGCATTCGCACTTCTGATACCTCCAGCGTGGGTTACCCCTTCACCTTCAACGGCTTACAGAACGCTCCTCTACCGCGCATCTCTAATGAAATGCACCCGTAGCTTCGGTGACTAGCTTAGCCCCGTTACATCTTCCGCGCAGGCCGACTCGACTAGTGAGCTATTACGCTTTCTTTAAATGATGGCTGCTTCTAAGCCAACATCCTAGCTGTCTAAGCCTTCCCACATCGTTTCCCACTTAGCTAGTACTTTGGGACCTTAGCTGACGGTCTGGGTTGTTTCCCTTTTGACGACGGACGTTAGCACCCGCCGTCTGTCTCCCGAGTAGTACTCATTGGTATTCGGAGTTTGCAAAGGGTTGGTAAGTCGGGATGACCCCCTAGCCTTAACAGTGCTCTACCCCCAATGGTATTCGCTCGAGGCGCTACCTAAATAGCTTTCGAGGAGAACCAGATATCTCCCGGTTTGATTGGCCTTTCACCCCCAGCCACAAGTCATCCGCTAATTTTTCAACATTAGTCGGTTCGGTCCTCCAGTTGATGTTACTCAACCTTCAACCTGCCCATGGCTAGATCACCGGGTTTCGGGTCTACACCTTGCAACTAAACGCGCAGTTAACACTCGGTTTCCCTACGGCTCCGCTATTCGCTTAACCTCGCTACAAAATGTAAGTCGCTGACCCATTATACAAAAGGTACGCAGTCACGGTCTCAAGAACCGCTCCCACTGCTTGTACGTATACGGTTTCAGGTTCTATTTCACTCCCCTCACAGGGGTTCTTTTCGCCTTTCCCTCACGGTACTGGTTCACTATCGGTCAGTCAGGAGTATTTAGCCTTGGAGGATGGTCCCCCCATATTCAAACAGGATGTCACGTGTCCCGCCTTACTCGTTTTCATCAATGGTTAGTTTTCATGTACGGGGCTATCACCCTGTGCCGCTGTGCTTTCCAACACATTCCACTAACACCCCACTGACTTAAGGGCTAATCCCCGTTCGCTCGCCGCTACTAGGGGAATCTCGGTTGATTTCTTTTCCTAAGGGTACTTAGATGTTTCAGTTCCCCTCGTTCGCCTCGCAACACTATGTATTCATGTTGCGATAACAGCTTATGCTGCTGGGTTCCCCCATTCGGACATCGTTAGCTCAAATGCTTGTTACTAGCTCGCCAACGCTTTTCGCAAGTTACTACGTCCTTCATCGCCTCTGACTGCCAAGGCATCCACCGTATACGCTTAGTCGCTTAACCATACAACCCAAATGAGTTTCACTCATCTGAGTCGCATTGCGACCAGCTTGGTTTTACTTGTCTCACTTCTGACCAAAGAAGTGGACGCGCCTTAGACGTAAACTATTCAACTAAGAATAATTTACTTTTGAATATTCAAGACACTTAATAAAGTGTTTGAGAACTCATGTTCAATGCTTTCGCATTAAACGTTTTGTAATTAATTACATGACAGACTCATGCAATTAAATACTATCAGCTTTCCAAATTGTTAAAGAGCGGGCTTAAAAAAGCCAAAGATAATTTTTAAGTTTATCTTTGGCATCTCTATCCATAGTGCATATGCCTTATTACTTTGCAATAAAGTCAGAATAAGGTGTAAATGGTGGAGCTATGCGGGATCGAACCGCAGACCTCCTGCGTGCAAGGCAGGCGCTCTCCCAGCTGAGCTATAGCCCCATTTACATGCAGTGCGAGTAAGTAAGATGTTCCAAACCTCTAAAAGGATTGGTTTGCCAATCATTTCTTATCAAGGCGGACAGTGGCGACGTTTAGTTCACTAAACGAGTCACTTTCCAACGCTGAGAAGGAAGGATTGGTGGGTCAGAGTGGACTTGAACCACCGACCTCACCCTTATCAGGGGTGCGCTCTAACCAGCTGAGCTACAGACCCATCTTTGATGAACCTATTTAACTAGGTTTATCTTTTACTCTTTCTTCTATCAAGCAAATCTGTGTGAACACTCAACAAACATTAAGTTAGTCGTATAGGTAAGGAGGTGATCCAGCCCCAGGTTCCCCTAGGGCTACCTTGTTACGACTTCACCCCAGTCATGAACCACAAAGTGGTGAGCGCCCCCCCGAAGGTTAAGCTACCCACTTCTTTTGCAGCCCACTCCCATGGTGTGACGGGCGGTGTGTACAAGGCCCGGGAACGTATTCACCGTGGCATTCTGATCCACGATTACTAGCGATTCCGACTTCATGGAGTCGAGTTGCAGACTCCAATCCGGACTACGACGAGCTTTGTGAGATTAGCTCCACCTCGCGGCTTTGCAACCCTCTGTACTCGCCATTGTAGCACGTGTGTAGCCCTACTCGTAAGGGCCATGATGACTTGACGTCGTCCCCACCTTCCTCCGGTTTATCACCGGCAGTCTCCCTAGAGTTCCCACCATTACGTGCTGGCAAATAAGGATAGGGGTTGCGCTCGTTGCGGGACTTAACCCAACATTTCACAACACGAGCTGACGACAGCCATGCAGCACCTGTCTCAGAGTTCCCGAAGGCACTAAGCTATCTCTAGCGAATTCTCTGGATGTCAAGAGTAGGTAAGGTTCTTCGCGTTGCATCGAATTAAACCACATGCTCCACCGCTTGTGCGGGCCCCCGTCAATTCATTTGAGTTTTAACCTTGCGGCCGTACTCCCCAGGCGGTCTACTTAATGCGTTAGCTTGAGAGCCCAGTGTTCAAGACACCAAACTCCGAGTAGACATCGTTTACGGCGTGGACTACCAGGGTATCTAATCCTGTTTGCTCCCCACGCTTTCGTGCCTGAGCGTCAGTCTTTGTCCAGGGGGCCGCCTTCGCCACCGGTATTCCTCCAGATCTCTACGCATTTCACCGCTACACCTGGAATTCTACCCCCCTCTACAAGACTCTAGTTCGCCAGTTCGAAATGCAATTCCCAGGTTGAGCCCGGGGCTTTCACATCTCGCTTAACAAACCGCCTGCGCACGCTTTACGCCCAGTAATTCCGATTAACGCTCGGACCCTCCGTATTACCGCGGCTGCTGGCACGGAGTTAGCCGGTCCTTCTTCTGTAGGTAACGTCACAGCAACAGCGTATTAAGCTGCTACCTTTCCTCCCTACTGAAAGTGCTTTACAACCCGAAGGCCTTCTTCACACACGCGGCATGGCTGCATCAGGGTTTCCCCCATTGTGCAATATTCCCCACTGCTGCCTCCCGTAGGAGTCTGGGCCGTGTCTCAGTCCCAGTGTGGCTGATCATCCTCTCAGAACAGCTAGGGATCGTCGCCTTGGTGAGCCATTACCTCACCAACTAGCTAATCCCACCTAGGTTCATCCAATCGCGGAAGGCCCGAAGGTCCCCTCCTTTCCCCCGTAGGGCGTATGCGGTATTAGCAGTCGTTTCCAACTGTTATCCCCCTCGACTGGGCAGATCCCTAGGCATTACTCACCCGTCCGCCGCTCGCCGGCAAAGATAGCAAGCTATCTTCCCGCTGCCGCTCGACTTGCATGTGTTAGGCCTGCCGCCAGCGTTCAATCTGAGCCATGATCAAACTCTTCAATTAAAGTTTTGTTGCTTCGGTCTTGCGACTTCAGCGGCTCAATGAATTCTGATTTTTTTGTTTTTCGCACTCCTTATAAAAGAAGGGCTAAAACAAACTGTACATATTGCTATGAACACTCATTGTTACATTGATTTAAATTTTTGACTGCCAACCCTAAGGTTAAGCAGTTTCGATTAACTCAACACCTGTGAGTGTCCACACAGATTTGCTTGATAAATTGTTAAAGAGCGTTGACCACACACTGAGCTTTCAGCGGGTCAGGGCTGCGTATTCTACGCATTCCCGTTAGTGCGTCAAGTAGTTTTTTCAACTTTCTCAACACTCATCGTTTAGCTTGCTAACCGATGAACTGCTTGGCTTTCTTTGCTTAACTTGCGTTACGCTGTATGCCGTGTCAGTGGATGCGCATTATAGGGAGATTGAGAAAGTCCGCAAGGGCTTTTTTGAGAAAAATGGATCTTTTTTTAATACTTTCAGTTAGTCACACAATACCCCCACTTTATCCTCAGACTTATCCACAAAATGGGTTTTAACGGTTAAATTTGCTACAGCGATGGCTTTGCTTTAATGGCTATCGATAAGAGTGAAATGATGTTCAATGGGGAATAACGACGATTAGCGATATAAAGAAGAGTAAGAATGTAATCCGGATGACACGAGAGTCAGCGCGAGGCTTATAAAAGAGGAAATAAAAAGGCAACTTAGATAAGTTGCCTTTAGTGTGCGCTCTATTCTACTTATTCAGTAGGCTTAATCTGTCAGCAGATTAACTTAACTTGCCGTGACATTGTTTGTACTTGCGACCTGAGCCACAAGGACAAGGATCGTTACGACCCACTTTCTCACCATCACGGATCATCGGCGCTTGCGCAGTGACAGCTTCACGCTCATCACCACCGCCAACAAGCGACTCTGCCGCTGCGTGTTGATAGTCGCGCTGGATCTTGGCATCTTCTTCACGACGACGCGCTTCCATTTCTTCCACATCCGACTGAGCTTGAACTTGTACTTTCGACAGCACACTGATGACGTCGTGTTTCAAGGTATTCAATAGTTGTTGGAATAACTCAAACGACTCACGCTTATATTCTTGCTTTGGATTTTTCTGTGCGTAACCACGTAAGTGGATGCCTTGACGCAGATGGTCCATCGCCGCTAAGTGTTCTTTCCACAGGCCATCGAGCGTTTGTAGCATAACGGCTTTCTCGAACTGGCGTAACACTTGCGCGCCAACCATTTCTTCTTTCGCCTTATACGCATCGCCCCAAGCAGTGATAATACGCTCACGTAGACTCTCTTCATGCAGATCGTCTTCTTTATCTAACCATTCCTGGATAGGTAGTTTGAGCATAAACTCTTGGTGTAGACGTTGCTCTAAACCTGGGATATCCCACAGCTCTTCTACTGATTGTGGTGGAATATACTGATCGATGACCGCGCCAATCACATCGTCTTGAATGTTTTGGATAGTATCTTCAATACTTTCCGCATCCATCAACTCGTTGCGCTGAGCGTAAACCACTTGGCGCTGATCGTTGGCTACGTCATCAAATTCGAGTAATTGCTTACGAATATCGAAGTTACGTGCTTCAACTTTACGTTGAGCGTTTTCGATTGCGCGAGACACCCATGGATGCTCGATGGCTTCGCCTTCTTCCATACCCAGCTTTTTCATCATGCCAGAGACACGATCCGAGGCGAAGATACGCATTAAGCTATCTTCCATCGACAGGTAGAAACGTGATGAACCCGCGTCACCTTGACGACCCGCACGACCACGTAACTGATTGTCGATACGGCGTGATTCGTGACGTTCGGTACCTAGGATGTGCAAACCACCCGCGGCGACGACTTCATCATGACGAATTTGCCAATCGGCTTTGATCTTAGCTTTTTGCTCAGCTGTTGGATTATCGAGTTCATCGATTTCCATGTTCCAGTTGCCGCCAAGCACGATATCGGTACCACGACCTGCCATGTTCGTCGCAATGGTCACTGAACCAGTACGGCCAGCTTGCGCGACGATTTCAGCTTCTCGTTCGTGGAATTTAGCATTTAAGACTTCGTGCGGGATCTTTTCCTGCACCATTAAGCGCGCTAACAGTTCAGACTGTTCGATTGAGACTGTACCCACCAATACTGGCTGACCACGTTCGCGGCAATCTTTAATGTCTTTGATGATAGCTTGATATTTTTCATCGGCGGTCAGGTAAACCAAATCCGCCATATCCTTACGCACCATTGGACGGTTAGTCGGCACAACAACTGTGTCTAATCCATAGATGTGTTGGAATTCGAACGCTTCAGTGTCGGCTGTACCTGTCATACCTGCCAGCTTCTCGTATTGACGGAAGTAGTTCTGGAAAGTGATCGAAGCCAATGTTTGGTTTTCGTTTTGAATGTGCACGCCTTCTTTGGCTTCGACAGCTTGATGTAAGCCTTCTGACCAACGACGACCTGGCATAGTACGACCCGTGTGTTCATCGACTATGATGACTTCGTTGTCTTGTACTATGTAATCCACATCACGCTCAAACAGCGTGTGCGCACGGAGCGCCGCATTAACATGATGTAACAGGGAAATATTTGCAGCAGAATAGAGTGAGTCGCCTTCGGCTAACATGCCGCGCTCGATCAACAGGTTTTCTACTTTTTCTTGACCACGTTCGGTGAAATGCACTTGTTTGGCTTTTTCATCGATGCTGTAGTCACCCTCACCCACATACTCTTCCGTATCTTCTTTATCTTGACGGATAAGATTAGGGATCAAGGTGTTGATCTTGATGTATAGCTCAGAGCTATCTTCAGCGGCACCAGAGATGATCAGCGGTGTACGTGCTTCGTCGATTAAGATTGAATCCACTTCATCGATTAGGGCGTAGTGCAACGGACGTTGTACTCGTTCTTGCGGTGAAAACGCCATGTTATCGCGCAGATAATCGAAACCAAACTCGTTGTTGGTACCGTAAGTGATATCGGCGTTGTAAGCAGCTTTCTTTTCATGCTGACCCAAACCTGCCACGTTGATGCCGACGGTTAAACCGAGGAACTCAAACAGTGGGCGGTTATTCTCGGCATCACGACGTGCTAAGTAATCGTTCACGGTAATTACGTGAACACCTTTGCCCGTCAATGCGTTTAAGTATGCAGGCAAGGTGGCCGTTAAGGTTTTACCTTCACCCGTACGCATCTCCGCAATACGGTTACTGTCGAGCACCATACCACCGAGTAACTGTACGTCGAAGTGGCGCATCTCAAAGACACGCTTAGAGGCTTCACGTACTGTCGCAAACGCTTCAGCCATGATGCTATCTAATGATGCGCCGGCAGCTAAACGCTCACGGAACTCAGCGGTTTTCGCTTTTAATGCTTCATCGGTTAATTTTTCATAATCAGCTTCTAGTGCGTTAATGCTAATAACGATCTTTTGAAGCCCTTTAAGGGTGCGGTCGTTGCGACTACCAAATACTTTTGTCAGTAATTTACCAAACATCTGAATCACTTATTCTCTGTAGGCCAAGTCCATGATGGAAACTAGAAGCCAATGTTTCAATTAACTTGCTTTGCGGTAGACAAACTTTTGTGGATCTATCTGCTGTCCGCCGCGCAACACTTCATAATGCACATGAGCCCCAGTTGAGCGCCCAGTGCTTCCCATACTGGCGATTGCATCGCCTTTTGCGACCACATCACCTACAGTCACTGACAAAGCTTTATTATGGCCATAACGCGTATGTAAACCGTTACCATGGTCTATTTCAACCAACTCGCCATAACCGAACATGTTCCCAGCCCAAGTTACTACGCCTGCAGCAGTCGCAACAACTTTGGCACCTTCTCGGCCGGTAAAATCAATCCCCTTATGCACAGTCCTGCGACCGTTGAAAGGGTCATTACGTAATCCGTAGGGCGACGATAACCAACCTTTATCGAGTGGGATCCCTGATATATAACGTTCATCATCTATATGGTGGTTAGATGACACTGTTTCAAGTAGTGAAAGCTGAACATTATTATTGTCAATTCGTGATGCCAACTTATCCATATCGTCGATAAGCTGTCCGAGCTCGATGTTAGTGCCTAATTCGCTCAAACCACCCACACCCACTTCGGATGAGAAATCAAAATCTTCATCCAATTTGTTCTGCTGGGCAACTTGTTGACCTAAGGCTTCGAGACGGGTGATCTTGGCTTGCATACGTGCAACATGAGTCACTAGCATAGCCAGTTGAGACTCGGTAGCACTTTTTAGCTCTAAGACTTGTTTCTTTTGTTGTTCGCGTAAGAGACGATCGTTATCGACACTGGCTTGCTGATCTTGAAATCGAGCTGAGTTGTGTTGATAAATACCGGACCCAGTGGCCAACAATAGTATTGGAAGTAGCAACCAGCGTTTACTGGGCTGCCAGCGTGTGACGCCATTCCGACCTTGAATAAATACTGTTACACTCATAGCCTAATTCAGCCATCTTATTATCATATGAAAAAGCCCCCTCAAGATCTCAGCCAATTACTGCATCAATCGGGAAAATTACCCGACCTTGCTGAGAAAGCGGAACTACTTATGTATCTGAATCATCATGTGAAGCAGATTATCGCAGGTCCTGTTGCGGAGCAGCTAAAAGTCGCTAATTTCCGCCAGGGTGTTCTTGTGGTTGAAACCACTTCGGCGGCCTGGGCTGCACGAATTAATTTCCAAAAGCCAAAGCTACTAGCGCAGCTTCAAGCAGAAACGCTCCCAATCCTTACCGCAATCGAAGTTAAAGTCAACCCGAGATTAGCAATGTATGACGCAAAGCCTAAACAGGGACACAAAGAATTAAGCCCTGCGGCAGCGGAGCATATTGCGGCATTAGCGGAAAATATTGGCGGTTCACTGGGCGAAAAACTAAAACGGCTGGCCTCATTGGCCAGCCGTGATAAATAATCTCACCGCTTTTTAAGCAAATACAGCGCCACCTGGCACGGTAAAGCTGACGGGAACATCGGCTTCTTTTTCAAAGCTAACCAACTCCCACGCATCCTGTTGCGCCAATAAAGCACGCACCAATTGATTGTTCAGCGCATGACCGGTTTTATACGCAGTAAACTCACCTAAAATAGCGTGTCCTGCCACGTATAGATCACCAAACGCATCTAGAATTTTGTGCTTAACAAATTCGTCCTCATAACGCAGGCCGTCGGGATTAAGGACGCGATATTCATCAAGTACAACTGCGTTCTCCATGCTGCCGCCCAACGCTAGGTTGTTGGCTCGCAGATATTCGATATCACGCATAAACCCAAAAGTACGGGCGCGGCTGATATCTTTCACGAAAGCAGACGTTGAAAAGTCCATCACCACATGCTGTTGGCTACGAGCGATCTCTGGGTGCGCGAAGTCAATTTTAAAATTGACTCTAAAACCTTTAAAGGGTTTTAGCTCGGCCCATTTGTCGCCATCTTCAACACGCACAGGGCGCTTAATCTTTAAGTACTTCTTAGGTGCGGCCTGCTCTTTAATACCCGCAGACTGCAATAAGAAGACGAACGGGCTCGCACTGCCATCCATAATAGGAATTTCAGGCGCGTCCACTTCGATTACGGCGTTATCTATGCCTAAACCCGCAAGTGCTGCAAATAAATGCTCAATGGTCGAGATACGAATACCTTCGTCATTGACAAGTGCCGTACACATAGTGGTTTCACGAACTTGCTCTGCCTTCGCTGGAATGGAGACGGCAGGACTCAAATCAGTGCGCACGAGTACGATCCCTGAATTAACGGGCGCGGGCATTATGCTCAAAGTGACCTTGTTGCCAGAATGCAATCCGACACCAGTAGTTTTCACCATTTTCTGAACAGTTCTTTGAAATATCATTCAGTTACCCGTTTATATGCCAATTATAAAGCCTAATATTTGTACACTCAGCGTCGGCAAATTGGCCGCACTGGTTCAACATAATAACATAACTTTATTACGTCACACAAATGCAGCTATGCTGTGGTATTGCCCAAAACGAGCAACACCTCACATATACGCTGGACTCAAACGCTATCGCTAGTCGGCTTGCTTACGCAAAAATGCTGGAATATCAAGATAATCCAACTCATGCTTTGTCGATGGTGCAGGCTGTGGCGCTGGCTGTGGTGCCGCTGGCAATACGTTGCCTTTTGGCGCAGCGTAGTTCACATGTACCGCTTCTTCGACATAGGCTTCGACTTTTGGTTCCACAACCACTGGCTCTGGACGAGGCGCAGGCTTAGACACCAATTGAATATCTGGACGCTTTTCAGCACCAATACCCGTAGCAACAACCGTTACACGCAGCTCATCACTCATTTCTGGGTCGATGACAGCACCAACAACCACAGTCGCGTTGTCAGAGGCATAAGCCTTAACGTGATTACCCACGGTTTCGAATTCTTCGATACTCATGTCCATACCCGCAGTGATGTTAACTAACACACCACGCGCACCGGCTAAGTCGATGTCTTCTAATAATGGGCTGGCAACAGCAGCTTCAGCCGCTTCTTCAGCACGGTCTTCACCGCGAGCGACGCCTGTACCCATCATGGCATTACCCATTTCAGACATCACAGTCTTCACGTCGGCGAAGTCGACGTTAATTAGACCTGGACGAGTGATAAGCTCGGCAATACCTTGTACCGCGCCAAGTAACACGTTATTCGCTGCGGCGAACGCATCGAGTAAAGAAGTGCCACGGCCCAATACTTTTAATAATTTTTCATTTGGAATCGTGATTAACGAATCCACGTGCTTAGCCAGCTCAGCAATACCTTGCTCAGCATAAGCCATACGCTTTTTCCCTTCGAATGGGAAAGGCTTAGTCACAACCGCAACGGTCAGAATACCTTCTTCGCGAGCGATTTGAGCGACAACTGGTGCAGCACCAGTACCTGTACCACCGCCCATACCGGCAGCGATAAAGATCATGTCTGAGCCTTTGATCGCCGCGCGAATGTTTTCGCGGTCTTCTTCAGCTGCTGCACGACCCACATCTGGGTTTGCCCCTGCTCCGAGACCTTTAGTGACATCACGTCCTAATTGAATCGTTGAGCCTGCACCTGATTTTCTCAGGGCCTGAGCGTCTGTATTGGTAACGATAAACTCAACACCTTCAATGTTGTGTTTGACCATATGTTCGACAGCGTTACCGCCGCCGCCGCCAACGCCGATGACTTTAATCACCGCGTCGTCTGAGTGAGTATCCATGATCTCAAACATTGTCTGATCTCCGTGTTGCCTGCGATATGAAAATTAAAATTCGCCCTTAAACCAGCTTTGGACCCGATTCCAAGCGCTAGTTACCCCTTGGCGCTCAGGACGTTCGAACTGACGTTCGATCACCCGTCGTGCACCGTAATGAAGCAGTCCGACTCCAGTGGAGTAAATAGACTGGTCCACGTATTCATATAAACCTTTGATCGGTAGCGGTGACGCTACACGAACTGGCATGCCGAACGTCGCTTCCGCAATATCGACCACACCTTGAATCGACGCTGTGCCACCTGTGAGCACAATACCTGCGGCGATTTGATCTTCTAATCCACTATCTTTCAACTCTTTAAGTACTAACTCAAACAGCTCTTGGTATCTTGGTTCTACCACTTCGGCGAGCGTGTGACGTGACATGCTACGTGATGGACGTCCACCTACCGATGGCACTTCGATACTGTCTTCGCGGCTCACCATAGAGCTGCGCGCACAGGCGAATTGCACTTTAATTTGTTCAGCATGTGACGACGGCGTGCGGAAAATCTTCGCAATGTCGTTGGTCACTTGGTTGCCCGCAACTGGCACAACCGCACAATGACGCAAGGCGCCGTTGGTATATACCGCAATATCTGTGGTGCCACCGCCAATATCGACGATACACACACCTAAGTCTTTCTCATCGAAGGTCAGCACGGCATCGGCCGAAGCAATCCCAGAGAACACTAAATCGTCGACCTTAAGACCACAACGCTCAACGCTCTTAGTGATGTTCTTCGCCATATCATTGGCGCAGGTCACTATGTGTACCTTGGCTTCCATACGCATGCCAGACATACCGATTGGGCTGCGAATGCCGTCTTGCACGTCGATCGCATATTCCTGTGGCAGCACATGCAAGATGCGACGTTCGGTCGGGATCTTCACCGAGCGAGCCGTGTGGATCACGTTATCAACGTCTTCCTGTGTCACTTCTTCATCGTTGATCGAGACCATGCCGTTTTCGTTTTGGCAGGCGATGTGTTTACCAGAGATGCTCAGGTAAACCGATGACACTTGGCAATCGGCCATTAATTCCGCTTGATCGAGCGCACGTTGCACACTGCGAACGATCGAATCTAAATCGTTAACACCACCTTTATCCATGCCCCTTGAGGGATGGTTGCCAAGGCCGACTATGCTGATTTCGCCATCGGGCAGAACTTCGCCTATGATCACTGCGACCTTAGAGGTTCCTATGTCCAATCCGACGATAAGGTTTCTATCTTGGTTTTTGATCATTAATTATCGGCTCTCTTGTTTGTGCATCGCCCCAGCCTACGGCCAACCCTGTGTCGTAGCGCAAATCTACTCTGGCAACGGATTTCTCTTGTTTCGCCAAAACCGGATAAACTGTAATAAATCGCTGTATCCGTGCAATTTTATCTTCTCGACCTAAATCTAAAACGATGCCGTTTCCTAAGGTCGCGTGCCACGCATGTCGTGGCGTCAAATACAAACTGGCTAAGGTAAAGCCATTAATCTTTAACAGGGAGTTGATCTGTGCATAGACAGTCAACACCTCAAGGCCCATATCGTCTGGCCCAGATAACTGCGGTAAATGCTCCAACTCTGGATGCGATGGCGCTTCAAACACTTCACCATGCACATTCAACCAGGAGTCGCCATTCCAATGGGCCGCCGGCTGCTGCTCTTGCAAATACACCCTGAGTTTCGCTGGCCACTCACGTCTTACCGACGCGCGATACACCCAAGGTAAGTCTTCTAACGCCTGTTGCACTAAGGTGATGTCAGCACTAAAAAAACTCCGCTGCATTAAATCCTGTAGTGCCACTTGTATATCTTTATCTGTGGTGTAAGCCCGCTCACCTTTGATGGCAACGGCCTCTATCGGCAAGGTGCTGGCATCATTTAAAAACTTATGTAACTGGTATCCACCAAATACAAAACTGGCCACGATGAAGAATAAAAAGCCAGCCCCGCTCCACAGATACCAATTAACCCGTGACATTCTTGCCCGCCAGTGCCGCCTCTTATCACTCCAAGACACGCTTCATTCCACCTTTAACGACACTCATTAAAAACCACAGAAAACCGGCCATTATATAGACCAAAATCCTTTGGTCAAAATTTCCTTTTCCTCGCAGATCAAGCGCTAAAGATCAGCTTGCTTGCGCAGGTAATTCCGCAACGGCAAAGCCCAATTCTGTCGTCGCTAACAATCGCGACAGGGCGCCAATATTACCTGCACCTTGGGTGAGTAATAAATCCCCCTCTTGCAATACATCGGGCAATACCTCTGCGAGCTGATCAGGACTGGCGATAAAGATCGGATCTAACTGGCCACGCAGGCGAATTGAGCGACATAAAGCTCGGCCATCGGCACCAGTGATCGGCGCTTCACCCGCACTATAAACATCGAGCAACAGTAAACAATCCACTTGGGATAACACTTCAACAAAGTCTTCATACAAATCACGGGTACGGGTGTATCTGTGTGGCTGATACGCCATAACCAGACGTTTGTCGGGCCAACCTGCACGGGCAGCTTTAATGGTCGCGGCGACTTCACTGGGGTGATGGCCATAATCATCGACTAACATAACTTCGCCCTTAGGCGTAGCAAACTTGCCCAAATGCTGGAAACGACGACCTATACCTTGGAACTCCACTAACGCCTGAGTAATGGCGCTGTCGTCGATTTCATCTTCGGTCGCGACCGCAATCGCAGCCAAGGCATTAAGCACGTTATGTTGACCCGGCAAGTTAAGTACCAGATCGAGATCAGCTTTGCCTTTACGTCTCACCGTGAAACGACACTGATGCCCTTGCTGACTGAAATTCAGCGCTTGCACGTCCGCATCGTCACTAAAACCATAGGTCACGAGTTGACGACCAATCCGCGGCATGATTTCACGCACTACAGCATCGTCGATACACACAACTGCGACACCGTAGAACGGCAAGTTATGTAGGAAATCCACGAAGGTCGATTTCAATTTTTCGAAATCACCGCCATAGGTATCCATGTGATCGGCTTCAATGTTAGTTACCACACTGACCATAGGCTGCAAATGCAGGAAGCTCGCATCACTCTCATCAGCTTCGGCAATCAAGTAACGGCTGGTGCCTAATCTGGCGTTGGTACCGGCACTATTGAGCAAGCCACCAATCACGAAGGTAGGATCCCGTCCCGCTTGACCATACACGCTGGCGATAAGGCTCGTTGTCGTCGTTTTACCATGGGTGCCAGCAATCGCCACACCATGACGGTAACGCATCAACTCAGCTAGCATTTCGGCGCGACGCACGATAGGAATACGTAATTCTTTGGCAGCAAGGATTTCTGGGTTTTCCAGATTAATCGCCGTGGAGACCACGACCACATCCACTTGCTGCACGTTTTCGGCGGCATGACCAATTTGGATCTTGGCACCGAGCAAACACAATCTGTCGGTCACGGCATTTTGCGCGATATCCGAACCACTCACCTGATAGCCTTCGTTCACTAACACTTCGGCGATCCCGCCCATGCCCGCGCCGCCAATGCCGACGAAGTGAATACGCTTAATACGGCGCATTTCTGGGATCATGCTTCTCAGTTGTGCATATCTTTCTGTCTTAGTCATGCTTATCCTTTCTCAGCAAGGCTGATGCACACTGCGGCAACTTGTTCAGTCGCATCCAGTACGGCAACGTCTCTCGCTCTTTGGCCCATACGGGCTAATTCTGTTCTGTCATTGGCAAGCAGTTGTAATTTGCCCGCCAGTTTATTCACGTCCAAGATGGCCTGTGGCAATAGGAAAGCTGCGCCAGCCTCAACCAATACTTGGCCGTTACGGGTTTGGTGATCATCCACCGCATGGGGATAAGGCACCAGAATACTCGGTAGCCCCACCGCCGCTAACTCAGACACCGTCAGCGCACCGGCGCGGCACAATACCACATCAGCCCAGCGATAAGCGGCTTCCATGTCGTCTATAAACTCGGCGATATTCACGCCGCCATCCTGCCCATGTTGCTGATAAGCCGCCTTCACGCCCGCAAG
Source organism: Shewanella sp. DAU305 (assembly GCF_026802235.1). Lineage (NCBI taxonomy): Bacteria > Pseudomonadati > Pseudomonadota > Gammaproteobacteria > Alteromonadales > Shewanellaceae > Shewanella > Shewanella sp. DAU305. Next base: position 966,321 of record NZ_CP113808.1, on the reverse strand, counting down.
ATTATCTTTACCCACTTGATGCCAAACCGTAACGGACTGTTGCTGACTCAGAATCGCAACCGCTTCGGGCATCAGATCGTTAAAGACTTTGGCGCCAAGGCTGCCACCGACAACTAATACTTTTAAGGCTTCATCAGCCTCTGGCTTTGGTTCTGCGCCTAAGGCAATCAATTCTTGGCGAATCGGATTACCAACAACCTTGGCCTTCACTGTGGTAAAGGTATTTTTAAAGGCACATAACACTTGCGTCGCAATCCGCGACAACAACTTGTTCGTCATCCCTGGGATGGCATTTTGCTCATGTAGTACCAACGGAATACCCGCTAATCTTGCCGCCACACCACCTGGGCCACTGGCGAATCCGCCCATGCCAAGCACGACATCGGGTTTAAACTCAGCAATCACGGCCTTAGCCTGCAATATTGAGCGCACCACTTTAAAGGGCGCCGCGAGTTTACGTATCAAACCATTGCCGCGCACACCTTTGATATCAATGAAATCAATATCAAATCCATACTGGGGCACTAAACGCGCCTCCATACGATCAGCCGTGCCTAACCAACGCACTTGCCAACCCTGTTGAGCTAGATACTTAGCCACTGCCAGCGCCGGGAACACATGTCCTCCCGTACCACCCGCCATGACTAAAATACGTTTTCCTGCTGGGGTCATCACTTCAATCTCCCTTGCACGGCCTGAACTAATGTCATGCGCCGCTCGTAATCAATGCGTAGCAACATCATGGCTGCCGCCGTCATGACCCATAAACTACTGCCGCCGTAGCTGATAAAAGGCAATGTCAGTCCTTTGGTCGGTAACATGCCGATACTCGCGCCGACATTAACCACAGTCTGGAAACATACCCAAATACCAATGGCGTAACCTAAATAACCTTCGAAGGGCTTATCCATGGCTAAGCACAAATTGCCCAAACGAATCGATCTCAGTGCCACAAACAGCAGCACAGATAACACGGCGATAATACCGATAAAACCTAATTCTTCGCCGATCACGGCGAAGATAAAGTCAGTGTGCGCTTCGGGCAGATATTCTAATTTTTGAATACTGTTGCCCAGCCCTTGGCCAAACCAATCGCCACGGCCATAGGCCATCAAAGATTGCGTCAACTGGTAACCGCTACCGAAGGGATCTTGCCAAGGATCCATAAACGATGTCACCCGGCGCATACGGTAAGGTTCTAATAACACCAAAGCCACAAACGCCAACACGCCGGCAAAAATCAGGGCGAAGAAGTCGAGCAAACGTGCACCCGCTAAAAACAGCAGGCCAACGGTACCGACGAACAACACCACAACCGTCCCTAAGTCGGGCTGCATCAAAATCAGCACAGCGTAAATGGCAAATACCGCAATCGGTTTATAGAAACCCTTAGCGTTCTCGCGCACTTCCTGATGACGACGCACTAAATAGCCCGCCATGTAGATAGCAAAGGCAAACTTAGCGACTTCCGCCACTTGGATGCGTATTGGGCCTATCGATAACCAACGCGTCGCGCCGTTTACCGTAGTACCGACCACTAAAACCGCCAGTAACATCAAGCCCACAACCAATAGCAGCATGGGACTCCAGCGCTGCCAAGTTTGCATTTCAACTCTTAATACAAATGCCGCAATGGCTAAGCAACCCACTAAATAACCCACATGGCGAGTCATAAAATAAAACGGGTTACCCGTGAGCGTTTGCGCTTCTGGCATTGAGGCCGACATCACCATCACAAAGCCAAAGCCAATCAAAGACAACACAGCCGCGAGCAAAGCGCGGTCGTACAATTGCACGCCCGGCACTTCGGTATCACGTTGCCAATTGGGCATTGCTGAACGCAAACGCTCAAATAGGCTGAGTTGTCTTACATCACTCGCCATTGAGTTGCTCCACAAGGTTTCTAAAATCGTCACCTCGAGCCATAAAGTTACTGTACATATCTAAACTGGCGCAGGCTGGCGACAATAAAACGATATCGCCTGAGGTCGCCAATTCAGCGGCTTTCGTTACCGCTGCCGCCATAGTCTCGACTCTGACCGCGCCGTCTTTTAAAGCGGCAATCTTTTTGCCATCGCGACCTAAGGTAATGAGGTGTGTTACTTTCGCTAATGCCACGCCTAAAGGTTTAAAATCAGCACCTTTACCGTCACCGCCAGCAATCAAAATAATATCGCCTAAGTGATCACTTAAACCATCGAGCGCGGCAACGGTGGCGCCGACGTTCGTCGCTTTTGAGTCATTGACATAGGTCACACCATTCTTAATCCCAACCACTTCACAACGATGGGATAAGCCAGTAAAGCTACGCGCCACTTTCGCCATAACCTGCTTATCAACACCGACAACATCCACAAGCGCCATTGCTGCGAGTAGGTTGGCATGGTTATGACTGCCAATCAGGGAGACTTCTGTGATCGGCATGATTTCGCTGCTGCCGTGATAAATCTTGCTGTCGCTGATGCCCCATTCGTCCGCTTCTGGCGCAGCTAAACCAAAACTGTTTTGGTTCATTGGCTCTGGCGGTACGGTCAGTTTATCGTCGCGATTAAACAGCACGGCGCGACTTTGTTTGTATAAACGTAATTTAGCTTCGCGGTAGGCAGCGATATCGCTGTATCTGTCCATGTGGTCTTCGCTGATATTCAAACAGGTCGCCACCACACACTTAAGGCTATGGGTGGTTTCCAGTTGAAAGCTCGACAACTCAAGCACAAATAAGTCAGCATTTTCATGCAGTAAATCCAGCGCAGGCACACCGATATTGCCACCAACGGCAACGGCGATACCCGCTTCCCTTGCCATTTCGCCCACAAGCGTAGTGACAGTTGATTTACCGTTAGAGCCAGTAATACCGATAACGCAAGGTTTACGGTCAGCAATCTCACGGGCAAATAGCTCCACATCGCCAATCACTTCGATGCCCATATCCACAGCGGCACGCACCTCTGGGGTATAAGTGGCAATGCCGGGACTGATAATGATCTGCGTCGCTTGCACGAGATAACGGCAATCGAATCCGCCAGAAATCAGCTTCACATCAGGAAAAGACGTCGCTAATGTTTCGGCGCCCGGAGGCTGCCGACGACTGTCCATGACCAATGGCGTAATGCCCTTTCCACACAAATAGCGCACGACGGACAAACCCGTTGCCCCTAAACCTAACACTATGTGTGAGTACTGATTTTGCATAACCAATTACCTTAACTTCAACGTGGCTAAGCCAAGTAAGACGAGGAATATCGAGATAATCCAAAAACGCACTATCACTCGAGGTTCGGGCCAACCTTTTAACTCATAGTGATGGTGTATCGGCGCCATGCGGAAAATACGCTGGCCGCGTAACTTGTACGAACCCACCTGCAGAATGACTGACAGGGTTTCCATCACGAACACGCCGCCCATGATCACTAACAAAATTTCTTGGCGAACGAGCACTGCAATTGTGCCCAGTGCAGCACCTAATGACAGTGAACCCACATCGCCCATGAAGACTTGCGCAGGGTAAGTGTTGAACCACAAAAAGCCCAGACCCGCACCGACAATGGCGGTACAGACAATCACAAGCTCACCCGAACCGGGTAAATGCGGAATATGTAAGTAGTTCGCAAACTGCGCGTGACCCGATAAATAAGCTATCAAGGCAAACGCCGCCGCGACCATTACCGTCGGCATGATTGCCAAACCGTCTAGGCCGTCGGTTAAGTTCACCGCATTGCTCGAACCCACAATCGTGAAGTACGCCAATACGATAAATACGGCGCCAAGTTGCGGCATCACGTCTTTAAAGAAAGGCACCACTAACTGGGTTTCACCTGGATTTGCCGCTGTGGCATACAGGAAAAAAGCAATGAGCAGCGCAGCTAAAGATTGCAGAATGTACTTCCAGCGCGCGATCAAACCTTTAGTGTCTTTACGCACCACTTTGCGGTAATCGTCGATAAAGCCGATCAAACCGAAACTACCGAGCACAAACAACATCACCCACACATAGCGGCTACCGAGATCGCCCCACAGCAACACACTGATGAAGATAGCAGCCAATATCAGCAAGCCACCCATAGTCGGCGTGCCACGCTTACTAAAATGTGATTCTGGACCGTCGTTACGCACGACCTGACCAATTTGCAGTAATTGCAAACGTTCAATCAGTTTAGGGCCAAACCATAAGCTAAAAACCAATGCGGTTAATAAGCCTAAAATGGCTCGAAACGTCACATAGGAAAACACGTTAAACCCGGTATGAAAACGGGTTAAATACTCGGCCAGATATACCAGCATTTACACTAACTCCCCACGCCCGAAGGCTACTGTTAGTCCATCCACGACCCGCTCCATGGCGGCGCTACGTGAACCTTTAACGAGAACCGTTACCTGTCCCGGTAACTGGTTAATATGCTTTATGAGTTTTTCTACTAACGTCGCCACACTGTCATAGTGCTCCGCACCAAAAGCTTGGCTCGTATGCTGACTTAACGTTCCGGTGCAAAACAAGGCATCTATCCCCTGTTGCTTGGCCAGTTGCCCTAGTTCAGCGTGTAAAAGGGGCGCATTGTCGCCTAATTCTCCTAAATCTCCCAGTACCAGACAGCGATTTTCAGAAATTTCCTTTAACCAAGCGATTGCCGCCCCAACGGACACAGGATTCGCGTTATAGCTATCGTCGATTAGACGTACGCGTCCCAATTGACTCGGTTGCATACGCCCTTTCACTGGCGTTAATTGGCTTAAGCCTTCGGCGATCTCTGTCAAACTTAATCCCAAGGCAATACAAACACTTGCAGCGGCGAGTGCATTACTCACCTGATGGCGCCCCGCCAGCGGTAGTACCACTTGGCAAGATTCACCTGAGTAATTGAGCATAAAACGATAGCAACCATCGGCATTGGTCTTATGACCTGTGGCGATGACGTCGATATGACGTTTAGCGGCGCCATCTTGCTGGGAGAAGCTCAGTTGCTTATAAGGTCTTGCCTTAACGCTCATAAAATCGGCAAAGGCATCATCGGCGTTGATGATGGCGGTGCCATCGGCCTGCAGATGATTAAAAATTTCCGACTTAGCCTGCGCAACACCTGCTTGCGATCCAAATCCTTCTAAATGGGCGCTGCCGACGTTATTCACCAGCGCCACGTTCGGACGCACGAGTCCAGAGGTGTAATCAATTTCACCTTTATGGTTTGCGCCGAGTTCGAATATTCCAAACTCATCCGCTGGCGTTAAACGCAGCAAGGTAAGCGGCACACCGATTTCATTGTTGAAGTTACCAGCGGTATAGAGGATTTGATGCTTTGCCGACAGAATGGTCGCGATCATTTCCTTCACGCTGGTCTTACCGTTTGAGCCTGTTAACGCCACGCAAATCGGATTGATTTGGTCACGGACATAAGCCCCTATCGCGCCCATGGCTTTTTGGCAATCGGGCACAATCAGCTGCGGAATATCAAAGGCTAATTCGCGCTCGACCATTAACGCCGCGGCGCCGTTCTCAATAGCGGTTGCAGCAAAATCATGGCCATCAAAACGCTCACCCTTTAAGGCAACAAACAGGGTTGCAGCGCCGATTTTGCGGCTATCACTGCTTAAATCTTCGATGGTGACGTCGTCACCGACTCGAAACGTACCTAAGTGTTGACTTAGGGTCTCGAGAGAAAGAGGGATCATCTTGATTGCTCCGATAACTGGCGTGCCAGGGCGCGTTCATCATAGTCATGACGCACACCTGCCGCCTCTTGGTAAGTTTCGTGGCCTTTGCCCGCCAGCAAGATCACATCGCCAGGTTTCGCCAATGCCACAACCTCTTTAATTGCTGCGATACGGTCAACCTGAGTCAATGCCTGCTGAGGGTGGGTTAGCCCTTGGATAATATCGGTAATAATTTGCGCGGGGTCTTCACTGCGCGCATTGTCGCTCGTCACCATAATGCGGTCGGCATATTGCTCTGCAGCTTTGCCCATCAAAGGACGCTTGCCCTTATCACGGTCGCCACCACAGCCAAATACGCACCATAAATCACCGACACAATGTCGACGTAGCGCGTTTAACGCTTGTTCAATCGCATCTGGTGTATGGGCATAATCGACCACTAAGGTGATGTTATTCGCAGTTGTGAAACGCTCCATACGACCTGCGACGGGCGTTAGGTATTGCACTTGCTCGGCTAACGCTTTCATATCAAAACCTTGCAGATACAAGGCTGAGAGCGCCGCGAGTAAATTAGAGAGATTAAAGGCACCAAGAAGTGGTGAGTGGATTTGAGTCTCGCCCTCGGGCCAGACTAAGGTTGCACTGACACCTTGATCGTCAAACTTGGCATTTTTGGTATAAAAAGCCGCGGCTTGATGACCTTCAATACTAAAACCCCACATTTGCGCAGGCACAGATTTAAGTTCAGTCAACCAAGACTCGCCAACTGTGTCGTCGAGATTCAATAAACCGTGACCTAAGGTGCTGAAACGAAATAGGCTTTGCTTAGCGGCGGCATAGCTTTCCATGTCGCCGTGGTAATCGAGGTGATCGCGCGTCAGATTGGTAAACACGGCAACATCGAATGGCACCGCATCCACGCGGCCTTGCACTAAGCCGTGGCTCGACACTTCCATGGCGCAGACACTCGCGCCTTGGGCTTCAAAGTCATGCAACTGGCGCATTAGGGTAATCGCATCGGCTGTGGTATTGCCGCTATCGACAAGCTCGCCCCAGAGACCATTTCCAAGGGTGCCCATCACAGCGGCTTTGCGGCCGAGCGACGTTATCAGCTGGGCAATCAGTTGGCTTGTCGAGGTCTTACCATTAGTTCCAGTAATACCAATCACCCCAAGGGATGTTGTCGCAGGCTGATGCGCTAATGGATAACGCTGAGCGGCGATGGCCGATACTTGGCGACTCAACTGGAAGAAATAAATCTGCACGCCGTGCTCGGCATTATCGCTGTACAACACTTTGCCATGCTGATCAGCATCATCCGTGTGGACTAATACGGCTGCGGCACCTAAATCTAAGGCTTTTTCAATAAACTGTCTGCCATCGACCTTATGTCCTGGCAGCGCCAAAAACACATCGCCGCGACGTATTGCGCGGCTATCTAAGGTCAAATCGTTGAAGGACTGCGCGCCGGCATAATGCAGCCAAGGCGCAAGCAGATCCCGTAATAACATCATTCTGCTCTCCCGGCGGCGATACCCGCCAATTGCACTTGTTCTTTATCGGTAATGGGTTCAACGTTTAACATTTGCAGTGCGCCAGACATGACTTTGGCAAATGCCGGCCCCGCCACTGAACCACCATAATAGAGATCGCCCTTGGGCTCGTTCACCACCACCACTATCGCTAACTTAGGATTATTCGCCGGGGCAACACCCGCAAATAAAGCAACATAATCATCACCATAACCGCCAGCAACCGCCTTACGACTTGTGCCTGACTTACCCGCAACCGGATAACCATCGATATGTGCCAAGGTGCCGGTGCCGCCTTTTTCTGTCACGCCGACCAGCATTTGCATCACATCGTGGGCCACATCTTCAGAAATAACTCGCTCACCGACGGGGGGCTTTTTCAGTTTCATAATTGAAACGGGGAATAAGGTGCCGCCATTGCCTAAAGTGGCATACATGCGCGCAAGTTGCAGTGTGGTTGCCGTTAAACCGTAACCGAAGGACAAGGTGGCGCGCTCAAAGTCAGACCAACGGTGGCGGTCTTGAATAACCCCCGCGCTTTCACCCGTAAGGTTGATCCCTGAGAAACTCCCAAGTCCCATAGATTGATAGGTGCCGAGTAACTGCTGCACCGGAATAGACAAGGCCAATTTACTGATGCCGACGTTACTGGATTTAGCCAGAATACGCGCCAAACTCATGTCGCCGTAGTTGGCAGGGTCGCGCACTTGGCGGCCGCCTAAACGCATCCAACCCGGTGAAGTGGCAATAATGTCAGTCGATTTGACTGTGCCCGCTTCAAGCGCCGCAGCCACCACAAAGGGCTTAATAGTCGAACCGGGCTCGAAGGTATCCGTCATGGCGCGGTTACGCATTCTGAAGGTTTGCAGATTGTCGCGCGCATTAGGGTTGTACGAAGGCGTATTCACCATAGCCAAGACTTCACCGGTGTGAATATCGAGTACAACGATGGAACCTGAAGTTGCTTGGTTCATCTCTGTGGTGCGTTTCAGCTCGCGGTATGCTAACTGCTGAATCCGTTGATCGATACTGAGCACGAGATCATTCGGGCTTTCGCCTTCTTGGATGATATCCAGCCGTTCAACCACATGACCATCGCGGGATTTACGCACTTTCTGTTTTGAAGGCGTGCCCGTTAGCCAGCTGTTATAAGCATTTTCTACGCCTTCAATCCCAACATCATCAATGTTAGTGATACCGATAAGCTGAGCAGTGATTTCACCACCAGGGTAATAGCGGCGGGATTCAGATTTAAGGAAAACACCGGGTAATTTCAGTTGAGTGATGTAGTCCGCGACCGCGGGAGTAATTTGGCGTTTCAAGTAGGTAAAGCGTTTGGTGGGATTACTGCGCACCCGATCTAATATGTCTTCTACGGGTTCATGCAACACATCAGCTAAAGCTTGCCAGCGGCGCATATCCGCAAAGCCATTATTATCGTTAACTTGTTTAGGGTCGGCCCAAACGGCACGCACTGGCACACTGACGGCCAACATGTCGCCATTGCGATCGGTGATCAAACCACGCTGCACCTCACGGCTCGTGGTCCGTAAGGTACGCATATCGCTTTCATGGCGTAATTTGTCAGGTTCAATAATTTGAATGTAGGCTGCGCGTCCCACTAGGCTGCAAAATAGCGTACACACAAACCCCACCACTACGTATAAACGCCAATGGATTAGTTGTGGTTTCTGCGGTTTGCTTACCCGTTTGATTTTCGCTTGCCTAGTCATATCTTCCCTATACTCACGGCACCTTTACCACAACTTCTTCGCTGGGTAACGGACGACTCATGTTGAGTTCCTTAGAGGCAATGCGCGTAATACGACTGTGTTCAGTCTGCGATTGCTCTTCTAATAATAAATTGCGCCACTCAATATCTAATCTGTCTCGCTCTTGCAGTAACTGGTCCCACTGGGTCGTTAGTTGGCGGCTAATATGGCTGCCATAAACAACAGCGACCGCATTGCAGAGCACGAGCAGTGCTAATAACAAGATCCATTTGTGCAGCCATAAATCGTGTAAGACGATCCGTGGCAGATTGATCGAGGGCTTACTCACAGTGCGCCCCTTAGTAATCTAAACGCTCGGCAATGCGTAACACTGAGCTGCGAGCTCTGGCATTGCGTTCGATTTCTTCGTCGGATGGCATAATCGCCTTGCCCACGGCGCGTAACTTACGCGACTTGTTAATTTGATCTTCAGTGACCGGAAAACCATGCGGCACACTTTCGCCTTGGCTATGGCGGCGAATAAAGCGCTTCACGATACGATCTTCTAAAGAATGGAAACTGATAACCGACAAGCGCCCTTGGGGAGCTAGTACATTGACCGCACCTTCAAGCGCTTGATCAATTTGATCTAGTTCACTGTTGATATAAATCCGGATGGCCTGAAACACCCGAGTCGCTGGGTGCTTATTGCGTTCTTTACTCTTAGTGATACGCGCGATCAAATCGGCTAAATCTTTAGTTCGTAAAAACGGGGTCTTATCACGATCCGCAGCGATACAACGAGCAATATGGCGAGCGTTTTTCTCTTCGCCGTAGGTTTTAAATACCCAAGCCATATCCTCAATTTCTGCGCGTGCTAACCACTGAGCAGCCGTTTGACCTTGACTGTTATCCATGCGCATATCGAGCGGGCCATCACGCATAAAACTAAAACCACGTTCGGCATCGTCGAGCTGAGGTGAAGACACACCTAAATCGAGTAATACGCCATCTATTTTGCTCACAAGCCCAAGCTCTTCGACGTAATCGGCTAATTGACCAAAACCACCATGCACAATTTGAAAGCGTGGATCGTCAGCAAATTGTTTTGCCGCTTCAATCGCTTGAGGGTCACGGTCGATTGCGATCAATCGGCCATTTTCACCGAGTTGCTGCAACACTTGTCTTGAATGACCACCGCGGCCAAACGTGCCATCGATATAGATGCCATCGTCTTTGATGTTTAAACCGCCAACCGTTTCTGCTAGCAGCACGGATAAATGGGCAAATTCCTGACTCATTACTCTCTTCTTATTTAGTTATCGCGACTCGTTAAAGTGAAAAATCCGCGAGACGCTCGTTACTAGCAAGCTCCTCACTTCGAATCGTTTCCTGACACTCATCGATTTGCTGCAGCCAAGATTGCTCATCCCACAGCTCAAATTTGTTCAATTGCCCCACCAGCATGATGCGCTTATCTAAATTGGCATATTGCCTTAGCGGTGGCGGCAGTAATATGCGCCCATTACCGTCAAGCTCCACTTCGTGGGCGTAACCGAGTAACAGACGTTTTAACGATCTCTGGGTTTTATCGGTATCGGAAAGCTTTAACAACTTAGCTTCGATCAATTCCCATTCATGGATTGGATACAAGAGTAAACAAGCGGATTGGATGTCGACGGTAATCACGATGCGGCCTTGGTGCTCAAGCTGCAAAGGTTCGCGGTATCGCACTGGAATAGCGATCCGTCCCTTTGTATCTAAGTTGATAGCACTGGCTCCACGAAACACGCTAATTCATCCTTTCCTGTGATTTTTGATCCACAAATATCCACTATTTCCCACAACTGCTAAGTTTAGGGACAGTCGACAAGCAATGTCAAGGGATGGGATCCTTTTATAAATCCAGTCGGCAAGCGGGTTAGCAGCATGTTGAGCACTTAACCTAGCGACAAACTTTTGACATGAAAGACCACGAGAGATCGACTAAACAGAAGAAACTACAGGAATAAATTGCGCCGAAATATTCAGCAACCTTTTGCTTTCAGGCGCTTGCGATGAAAAAAATGGGGGATTAATTCTGTATTTGTGGGATTTTACGGGTCGAGGAATAACCTTAAACCCAAAAAAGTAACAAAATAAACTTAAATTCAACCTTGTTAGACAGTCAAAAAAGAGTTGGATTTAGCACGAAAATCTAAATAATTATCCGAAATAAAGACGATCATCTTTTTGCAGATGGTTGAATATTAATGTCACGATTGCGAGAAAGCTCAACGTTCCCACTCCAAATCCCGCAAAGCACCACGCGAATCCAACAAACTCACCTCAATTTTGCACTCGCTACTATTGTTCCTTCTCAACCACTGTGGTTCCTTCACAATGAGTGCCGCTTTGGTTAGCATCGATTGCTGGTGCTTAGATCTTAACCCCCCTCATTCGCCTTAACGACTTAAACCGCGTATAGTCTAAATATTGACCGACTCCTGCCGATAACATGTTGAGAGGTGTAATAACAAGGAGGCGTTATGAGTGGATTGGATAGCATTTATGCCATGCTGGCGCAGCCAGTGAAAGCCGTGTTGCACCCTAAACGGGTCGTCGACCAAGTGAGTAGTGCAACCGCAAATGCCCCCGATAGCCATGAAACACCGCAGTCGCAGTTACCCCCAACGTTAGAAGGGCGCGACGCGAAAGTCAGGGAGAGACGCAAAGATGCTGATAACAACAAGAATAAGAAACGCCGTGCATCGGATGAGCCTGAAGAATTAAAAGAAGGTGTCGTGCTTGAAGTGACCGACGATACCGCGGAAATCAAAAAGCCACCGAGCCAACATATTATTGATGTTGAAGTATAAATCCGTACTGATATAAAACGGAAAAGGCGCAATCCTATTGGATTAGCGCCTTTTTATTCACCACAATCGAGTCACATTTCAAACCAACTCAATATCAAATTTAAGCATGTCTCAAGTCCAACGACTTGAGTTGAATAGCTTAAGTCGAATAGCTTAGGCGCGAGTTCTGGCGACGGCATCTTGCCAACCTGCGTATAACCGCACCCGAGTCTCGGCATCAATATTGGGGATAAAATGCTTATCGATACAAGCTTTATGTTCAAGCTCTATGACACTCTCCCAAAAGCCCACAGCCAACCCAGCTAAAAATGCCGCGCCCAAAGCCGTTGTCTCACAAACACTCGGCCTTAGTACTTCGACATCGGTGATATCGGCTTGAAACTGCATCAAAAAATCATTGGCGACCGCGCCGCCATCCACCTTCAAACGCTTAAGGCTAACGCCACTGTCTTTGGTCATGGCATCGAGTAAATCTTTACTCTGATAAGCAATGGATTCTAACGCCGCCCGAATAATATGATTACGGTTGGCGCCACGGGTTAAACCAAAGAGTGCGCCACGGGCATTGGGATCCCAATAGGGCGCCCCGAGTCCAACAAAAGCGGGCACTAAATACACGCCATTGGTATCAGCAACCTTAGAGGCAAAATACTCAGTATCACTGGCGTCACGAATAAGCCCAAGTTCATCGCGCAGCCATTGAATAGTCGCGCCACCCATGAAGACTGAACCTTCGAGGGCATAGTTCACTTCGCCCTTCGGTCCCACGGCAACTGTGGTCAGTAACCCATGGTTAGAGCGCACCGCTTTGGTCCCGGTATTCATCAATAAAAAACAGCCAGTGCCATAGGTATTCTTCGCCATGCCGGGCTCGACACACAGCTGACCAAAAAGCGCCGCTTGTTGGTCACCCGCCATCCCTGCGACTTGAATTTCACTGCCTTCACCAGCAATCCGCGTGGTGCCATACACACTGCAGGAAGGCTTCACTTCGGGCAACAAAGACAAGGGAATGTCTAAAGCTTCAAGTAACTTGTTATCCCAAGTCAGGCTATGGATATTAAACAGCATAGTACGGGCGGCATTGGTGGGATCGGTGACATGCACTTTGCCCTCGGTTAACTTCCACACTAGCCAAGTATCGATAGTGCCGAACAACAACTCACCGCGTTCAGCTTGCGCACGGGCATTGGGCACATTATCTAGAATCCACTTGATCTTAGTGCCTGAAAAATAAGGGTCGAGTAATAGACCTGTGTTTTCACGCACATACTCTTCTAGCCCTTGAGCTTTGAGTTGCTCACAAATTTCAGAGCTGCGACGGCACTGCCACACAATCGCGTTATAGATAGGTTTACCTGTGGCTTTCTCCCAAATGACAGTGGTTTCCCGCTGATTGGTAATGCCAATCGCGGCCACTTCATCGCTGTGGATCCCCGCGCGCGCCAGCACTTCAACTAACACTGAACTTTGGCTTGCCCAGATCTCCATGGGATCATGCTCGACCCAACCCGGATTTGGATACAACTGGGTGAATTCCCGCTGGGACACGCTGACAATGTTTGCGTCGTGATCGAACACTATCGCCCTTGAGCTGGTCGTGCCTTGATCTAAGGCCACCACGTATTTTTTCTGCACGCTACTATCCTATCTGAACTCTCCGCCGCCTTTTTATGCCGATGAGAGTTAACATGATCCACTACTTATGCAATGAATATATTCGCAATTTTCTGCCGTGACCAGCAAGCAAGCCGAAAAACAAGATAACGCCACCATGCTATAGCCATAAAAAAGCCCTGAAGATTCAGGGCTTTTTTAAACTACGCAGAACTTACATCTTATAGCTCATCTGGATACCCGCAAGCCACACATCGCCGCTCGCTTCACCGTTAAAGTTAACGGCCGCTAAGCCCAGTAGGTTTTGCTGTTCGTTGATTGGCGCATCGCCAGTTGCTTTGATATACGTCACAGCGAAATCAAGGTTCAGATTCTTAGTCGCCTGATAACCGGCGCCGACAGAGAACCACAGACGGTCAGAGTCTGGAATTGTAGTTGTGCGCCACTCGTCATTTGCTGCAGTTTTGTCTAAAGCAACACCGGCACGCACTAACCAGTCATTATTCACTTGATAAGTGGTTCCCAGCGCGAAACGCCAGTTATCTTCAAAGTGCTCTTCTTTAACTAAATCAGACTCTAAATCGCCCTTAGGTTTAACGTCACCGGGGAAATAAGCCACCAGCTGATCAAATACACTCCAATCGGTCCAGTTCACGCTCGCGTGCATGGCCCAGTTATCGGTCAATTGGTGGTGGGAAGCAATTTCTGCAAAGGCGGGTAATTCAAGTGGTAAATAACCTTCAATAGACACGTCTTGACCACCGGTATACAAGACGCCAGAAGCATGACCATCTAAGTCCAATTGCACGCCGCTGTGATACGCAAAGCCTAAACGGTGAGCCGGATTGATCTGCCAGCTTGCACCTAACTGCCAGCCGTAACCCACATCATCACCCTTCATGCTTTTCAGCTCAGTGCCACCAGGAGGTAACATTGCCTGCACAGGAGCCGGCAGAGCCGGTTTGATGCCATCGACCCAACCGGGCAATGACGCACCAATTTCTCCTTCACCATAAACGATACGTACACCAGCACCTACGCTAACGGCATCATTGATGCGATAAGCGATGTTTGGATTAAACTCAACGGTTGTAACCGAAGTCTTGTTACCAAAAATAGCCGCAGCGTGGGTCGCAGGTAATTCAGTAGCTAAACCATAGTTAGAATTAACCGCTAGGCCCCATGTCCATTGATCATTTAACTGATTTGAGTAGTAAAAGTTCGGCACCAGTGCGTCATCGGCAACATCCAGTGCATCGCCACCTTTCATAACAACAGGATCTGGGCCAAGCAACGGCGAGCTAAGGCTGACATCGCCAGTCACATCGACGTTTGGCATGACATAAATACCACCCGTCGATAACTGACGACCTTCGAGATAAGTCAACATGGCTGGATTACGTGCTTGAGCCGAAGCGTTATCCGCCATAGCCGCTTCACCGGCAAAGGCGCGGCCTAAGCCTGTGGCAGAATATTCGGCTAATTGAAAACCAGCGGCATGGAGTTGAGTCGTTGAACTTAACAAGGCTGCAGTGACAGCCAAAGTCAGAAGACGTTTTTGCATCGTTATTCTCTAATAATATTATTGTTATCTGTACTACTTAAATGAGTACTGCGGCGTTCAGGCAAAATAGAGCAAACACTCCAGATTGAATGCGAAGCAGTTTACTTATGCAGAAGATGTTTGCAACCAAAGGAGATAAAACAGACAAAAACTCTAGCTAACGATGACTTTAAAACAGATTTAGTGACCAATATCACCATTTAAACAAAACTCAGCCTATATTCGCCCAGTTACTATTCGCAATGCTGATTAACTCAACATAGTAAAACCAAGAAATAACTATAATAAACAACACTATAAAATAACAAATCGTAGAAACACGTGTAAATCATTCAGTTGTAACAAATTCAGCATAAATCACTATCGATACAAAAAATCTATGACACACAAACAGCAGTAAAAATTTATCACTTAAAATACAACTAGTTAAACCATAAGCAGATGATGATTTAAAACAAAAGCGCCTAGGTGTTAACCTAGGCGCTTAAATATGGACTCAACACCAGTACAAATGTGCGCTGAAAAACTAACGGCGCCAACCTTGGATTTGGGTTTCGTACTGACTGATTTGCGCAGCGTGGGACAAGGTCAACCCAATTGCATCTAAACCGTTTAGCAGCTTATGCCTTGCCGATTCTGCCAGCGTAAAACTAAACTCGGCGCCCGACGGTGAAATCACTTTGCAGCTTGTGAGATCAACAGTTATTTGTGCGCCTGCTTCTGCCGCCACTTCATCCATTAATTGGCGCACCTGCGCGTGAGTTAACGCCACAGGTAACAGGCCATTATTGATTGAGTTACCGTAAAAAATGTCAGCAAAACTCGGCGCAATAATCGCACGCAGACCAAAGTCTGCCAGCGCCCAAGGCGCATGTTCGCGGCTTGAACCACAACCAAAGTTTTCCTGCGCCAAAAGAATCGACGCGCCTTTATAACGGCTTTGATTCAATGAAAACTCAGGATTAGGCAGATCGCCCGCATCATCTAAATAACGCCAGTCGTGGAATAAGTGCACGCCAAAACCATCGCGCGTCACCTTAGATAAAAACTGTTTCGGAATGATCTGATCCGTATCGATATTGGTGCTGTCGATCATGACCGCAAGCCCGGTATGGGTTGTAAAAGGTTGCATTAACTTCTCCTCTTGGGTTTACGGTAATTAGTAAGGTTTACGAATATCGACAAAATGTCCTGCCACCGCAGCGGCTGCAGCCATTGCTGGACTCACCAAATGGGTACGACTGCCACGACCTTGGCGACCTTCGAAGTTACGATTACTGGTCGAGGCGCAGCGATCGCCCGCCTCTAATCTGTCATCGTTCATCGCCAAACACATAGAGCAACCCGGTAAACGCCACTCAAACCCCGCTTCGATAAAGATTTTATCTAAGCCTTCGGCTTCGGCTTGTGCTTTCACTTGGCCAGAACCTGGAACGACAATGGCGGTGACGCCACTCGCCACTTTACGGCCTTTGGCATGTACGGCGGCGCTGCGTAAATCTTCAATCCGTGAGTTAGTACAAGAACCGATAAACACCTTGTTGATACTAATGTCTGTCATCGGCGTCCCCGCACTCAGGCCAATGTATTCTAAAGCCTTTTCCATACTAGCTCGGGTGCTTGGGTTAGCTTCATTAATGGGGTCAGGTACTTTGCCATCGATTGCCACTACTTGGCCTGGGTTAGTACCCCAAGTCAATTGCGGCGCAATATCGGCAGCATCTAACTCAACGACAGCATCAAACACCGCGCCGTCATCGGTTTTAATGGCTTTCCAGTAAGCGACTGCCTCCGCCCAATCTTCGCCCTTTGGCGCAAACTCGCGGCCTGCTAAATAGTCGAAAGTGGTTTGATCCGGCGCGACCATGCCCGCCTTAGCCCCCATCTCAATCGCCATGTTGCACACTGTCATGCGGCCTTCCATCGACAGGGCTTCAATCGCCTCACCGCAGAACTCCACCACATAGCCCGTGCCACCATCCATGCCGATTTTGCCAATGATCGCCAGTACTATATCTTTGGCGGTCACGCCATCGGTGACATGGCCACGCACTTCAATCTTCATGGTCTTAGCTTTTAACTGACGTAGCGTTTGCGTTGCTAGAACGTGCTCAACTTCCGATGTACCAATCCCAAACGCCAATGCGCCAAAGGCGCCGTGGGTGGCGGTATGGGAATCGCCACACACAATCACAGTGCCGGGTAAGGTAATGCCTAGCTCAGGGCCCATCACATGCACAATCCCTTGATTAGGATGGTGAATATCATATAAGCGCACGCCAAAGTCTTTACAGTTTTGCGCTAGGGTTTCCACCTGAGTGCGCGCCATCGGGCTTAGGGCATCTAAGCTGGCGCTGCGAGTAGAAGTATTATGATCCATAGTGGCAAAGGTTTTTTCCGGCGCGCGCAGCTTACGGCCCGCGACTTTCAAACCGCTGAATGCTTGTGGTGACGTCACTTCATGGACTAAATGTCTGTCGACATAAATGACCGGCGCTTCGCCCTCGGGAGCAGCAACGATATGTGCATCCCATACTTTTTGGTACAAGGTCTTTGCGTTCGTCATTACACACCTTCCTTTATAGCATTGGCGATAAAGTCACCCATTTCTGCCGTCGATTTAGCCTCGCTACGCTTGTCGCTGCTCAACAGCTCGCCAGTTAAATAGCCAGAGTTCAAGGCTTTGCTCACGGCGCGCTCAATCGCACTCGCCGCTTCTTCTTGTTTCAAGCTATGACGCAACATTAATGCTGCTGACAGAATTTGCGCGACTGGGTTGGCTATCCCTTTACCTGCGATATCCGGCGCACTGCCACCCGCAGGTTCGAACAAACCAAAACCACTGCTGTTCATGCTCGCCGAGGACAACAAGCCCATAGAGCCCGTTAACATGGCGATTTCGTCGGATAAAATGTCACCGAACAGGTTAGAACATAACATCACATCGAACTCATCGGGGCGGCGCAGCAGCTGCATAGTCGCGTTATCGATATAGATATGTTCCAGCTCAACATCGGGGAAATCCACCGCTACTTCTTCAACCACTTGGCGCCACAACACTGAACAAGCCAGTACGTTGGCTTTATCCACTGAGGTGACTTTTTTACGGCGACCACGGGCTGCTTCAAAGGCGATGCGGGCGATACGGCTAATTTCGCGGCGGCTATAACGCATGGTATCGAAGGCTTCTTCATTCTCGCCTTCGCCTTGACGGCCCTTTGGCTTACCAAAGTAAATGCCGCCGGTTAACTCACGCACACATAAGACATCAAATCCACGGGCAGAGATATCGCTACGCAGCGGTGACATATGCTCTAAGCCGTCGTGCAGTTTGGCTGGGCGCAGATTGCAAAACAGTTCGAAGTGGCCACGCAGAGGCAATAGCGCGCCGCGCTCAGGTTGTTCATTTGGCGGTAACTTTTCCCACTTAGGGCCGCCGACTGAACCAAATAGAATCGCATCGGCCGCTTCACAACCTTTTAGCGTGGCATCGGGTAGCGGGCAACCGTGGTTATCGATGGCAATACCGCCGACATCGTATTGCGTATACTCGATATTTAAATCGAATCGAACTTCCACTTCACGCAGCACTTTGCGCGCCTCTGCCATCACTTCTGGGCCGATCCCGTCCCCTGCTAATACTGCTACTTGATAACTCATACGCCAGCCAACTCCTTTAAATGTGAATGCTTTATGCTCGACCTTGCTATTCTTTGGAAGCTTTTAGCGACTAGACGCCGCCTAGCTCTCGATTCTTTTGCATGCTTTGTTTGTAATCGGCGACCTTGTCTGCGCGGCACGTTAAGTTCATCACATGCACTAAAGCACGCGCCGAAGCTTCAACGACATCGGTCGCTAAACCTACACCGTGGAAGTTTTGCTCGTGGTAAACGGCGGTAATGTCCACTTGACCTAAGGCATTTTGGCCTACGCCCTTAGCGCCTAACTTGTAGCTGATGATGTCGATACGACGATCAGTAGCACGGGCAATGGCGTTATAGGCGGCATCAACGGGACCATTACCGGTTGCGGCTTCGGTTTTAATTTCACGGCCCACTTCAATACGAACGGTAGCTGTGGCAACGCCTTCGGTAGAGTCAGACTGCACCACTAATTGCTGCAATTGATAGTGATTGTCTTCTTCAGCCTGTGCTTCCATAAAGGCTAAGGCTTCTAAATCATAATCAAATACTTGTCCCTTTTTATCTGCCAATTTTAGGAACTCTTCGTACAGCGCATCCATATTGTAATCGTGCTCGCTATAACCCATTTCCTCCATGCGATGCTTGATCACATGGCGACCAGAACGCGAGGTCATATTTAAGTTATTGCGATTCAAACCTATGCTTTCTGGCGTCATGATTTCATAGGTATTTTGCGCTTTTAACATGCCATCCTGATGGATACCCGACGAATGGGTAAAGGCATTGGCACCGACAATCGCCTTGTTCGCCTGCACTGGCATGTTGCATAACTGGCTGACTAAATTAGAAGTACGGTGGATTTCCTTGGCGTTAATGCCCGTTTCCAAACCCAACATGCCCTTACGCGTCGCTAAAATCATAGCGATCTCTTCCAATGAACAGTTACCCGCACGCTCACCTATACCATTGATCGTACATTCGATTTGACGTGCACCGTGTTGCACTGCGGTTATCGAGTTCGCCACAGATAAACCTAAGTCATCGTGGCAATGCACTGAGATCACCGCTTGGTCGATGTTCGGCACGCGGTTAAACAGGGTTTGAATAATAGTGCCAAACTCGCTTGGCACTGTGTAACCGACCGTATCGGGAATGTTAATGGTACGCGCGCCAGCAAGAATGGCGGCCTCCACCATACGGCACAGATTATCAATTGGCGTGCGTCCCGCATCCTCACAGGAAAACTCCACATCGTCGGTGAAGCGACGGGCGTATTTCACTGCGCTGACCGCCATCTCTAACACTTGATCAAACGAGCGCTTCAACTTGCTTTCCACATGAATCGTCGATGTCGAGATAAACGTATGGATACGGAATTGATCTGCAACAGACAAGGCCTGCGCCGCAGCATCTATGTCCTTTTCAAGTGCGCGGGATAACGCACAAACGCGGCTATTTTTGATGGTGCGCGCTATGGTTTGCACTGACTCAAAATCACCGGGTGATGAGACTGGAAAACCCACTTCCATTACATCAACACCTAGACGTTCCAGCGCCATGGCGATCTGTAACTTTTCTTTGACCGAAAGGCTTGCGGCTAACGCCTGCTCACCATCACGTAAGGTCGTATCAAATATAATTACTCTGTTAGACATCTCGCTTCTCCATGGAACGTCACCGTTCATTATTTAACTTTTGCCGTATTCAGATACAAAAAACCCCGCAACATTTGTGCGGGGTTTGTGAATGCTTTGCCTATTTATCGAGCGTGCAACACTAAGACCTCCGCGTATAAACCGCGAGGAGAGAGAGTAGGAGGTCGAGTTTGCTACTAATTATATTCATTTTATTTAAATATTTATTCTGTTCAAATAATCTAGGACGGTTAATATTTAACTTGCCTAGCCGAGAGTGTCAACCCTAATTTTTTCATATTCCACTCATTCGACCTGTCTTAAGGCCAATAACTGTGAGTTTTATCCCCAAATAAGTGATCGATTCCACAGAATTAACCCGCTGTTTGGATTCAGAAAGCACAGGGATGTGTTAACTTATTCCCCTTAGAAAATAATAGTTTTTTATGCAAAAAACGATTAAGAAAAGTTATAATCTCGCCTTAGTGATTACGGATATTAGAGCTTACGCATTTTATGGAGCACAAAATGGATTTTCGCGTCTTGGTACTGAGCCTGTTGTTATGGCTGATCCCCTTTGGGGCGAGTGCTATAGACCAGTTGGATGAGCTCACAGAACTCGTCTACCAATATCCCAGTAAAGCCCTGACTCAAATCACTGCCTTAGAAAAACAATTTACAACCAGTGCCACTTCTGACATTAATCGACTCAGATTGAGTGTATTGAAATGCCAAAATCTGCTGCAACTGGGTGAGAACGAAGCCGCGATCAACGTAGCTCAGCTAGGCGAGGCCAATGCTAAGCAGCTTAAGCTCGATCAAGTTCGCCCCTACTTTTTGATTTGCCAGGCCGACGCCAATCTCAACTACAACAATATTCAGAATGCGCTGCCCTTGCTGGATTCAGCCATTACCTTAGCGCGACGCTATCAACAACCCCAAGCCTTAGTCGATGCCTTGCGTTTACGTGGTCAGCTCGATACCGATACCGATAACTTTTCCTCTGCCATCGAAGATTTACGTCTGGCCATCGATATTTATCCAGACATTCATACTCAGACCCAGAATTGGGTTTGGCCACCACAGGCTTATATTTATGCGGCCATGGGTAATTTACTCTACGCAACCCATGATTTCCCTCAGGCCATGTATTACACCAACTTAGGAATACAGAGCTCAGATGCCAAGGGCAAAGTGTTACATATCATTCTACGAAATGCGGCCAGAATAGCGCTCGATAATCAAGAGTTCGATTACAGTGATAAACTCGAAAAACAAGCAAAAGCACTACTGCCTGAACTCGGTTCGCCACTTGAGCTTGCCTACAGCTATGCCATTTTGGCATCGATTGCGCTCGATAAAGGCCGCATCGACACAGCCGAAGAATACCTTTCTATCGCCATCAATACCTTCAAGAAGCACAATCAGCAATTGGCTATGATGCGCTCGACCCGTCTACTGGCACAAATACGCTTTGCCCAACATCAAGACGATGCCGCATTAATCCTAATGAATCACGCCATTGAACAAGCTGAAAATCTAAAGCAGTATTCTGATCTCAAAGGATTTTACGGGATCATGAGCGATCACTACTTAGTGCAAGGAGATTTTAAGCAGGCCTATTCTTTCTTACTCAAACGCTATCGAGCTGCCGAACTCGCCAATCAAGGGATGAACACTGCACGGATATTGCAATTTAAAGCCCGTCTAAATCAGCAAGATCTGCAGCAGGATCAGAATAATCCTGCGCCAGAAAAGGCATCGATCCTCCAAGAGTTAAATCTAGACTGGGCCTATAGCACACTATTTTTAATTGCGATGACGTTACTCGGCGGGGCTATTTGGTATTTGATTGATAAGCAAAATAATCGCGCGCCCCGTATCGAAGGTGAGGAGCCTGCGGAAACTCTGCTCCAACAAGCCACATCATCCTTGAACAGTGCCAAACAAGGTAATTATCCGCTGTCTTTATTACTTTTTAATGCGAGTCAAATACGGCAAGTTGACTTGCCGCCCCTGCAGGATGAGCTACAGCACAGACTGCGAGAGCAAGATAAGTTGATCCGATATTCGATGGATGAAATTGTGATTATCCTACCGCACACCTCTGCAGCTGGTGCTAAGAAAGTAGTCAATCAATTAGTGGCCTGTATTCAGCCTTGGCAGGGGTCAAGCAAGGTCAATATTGGTATCGCGGCAATGCAACAGTTTGATACGTTAGAGTCTTTAATTAAACGCTCCAGTATCAATCAATTGGGTAAGGTTAAAATCAGTGAGAATAATCCAAACCATTATTCTCCCGCTAAATAAGCCGCGATTTCATCGAGAAAAGCGTCGCCGAAACGACTCAGTTTACGCTCGCCCACTCCGTTAACGGCGAGCATTTCCCCTGCACTGGTCGGCATCATGGCCGCCATTTCCGCCAGCGTCGCATCGTTAAACACTAAATACGGTGGCACATCCTGCTGCTCAGCTATGGTTCTTCGCAGCAACTTTAATCGCGCGAATAGCTTACGATCGTAGTTCAGCGGCGCCTTAGACTGGCTCACCTTACGTTTTGTGGTCGTTAACTGAATACGCGGTTCGGCGAGCATTAATGCCACCTCACCTTTGAGTACAGGTCGTGCCGATGGGTTTAAGGTTATAGATGAACCTCGCGTCACATCTTGACTCGCCAGTCCCAAATGGATCAATTGACGGATCACGCTCAACCAATATTCATGGCTCTTGTCTTTACCAATCCCCCAAGTCGTGAGTTTATCATGGCCTCGGTCAACAATCGGGGCGCCTTTCGAGCCGCGCAACACTTCAATTAAGTGATTAATACCAAAACGCTGGCCTAAACGGAAAATACATGACAACACCTTTTGTGCATCTTCGGTGCCGTTATAACGCTTAGGCGGATCGAGGCAAATATCGCAGTTACCACAGGGCTCTAGTGCGCTCTCATCAAAGTAATGCAATAGCACTTGGCGACGGCAGGTTTGCGCCTCGGCAAACGCCGCCATAGTATTGAGTTTATGGAATTCGACTTGCTGCTGTGGCCCGGGCTCAGACTGTTCAATCAAATGTCGCACCCGGCCAATATCGGCAGGATCAAACAACATAAAGGCCTCGGCATCAAGCCCATCGCGACCCGCTCGGCCCGTTTCCTGATAATAGGCTTCGATACTTTTAGGGATATCGTAATGCACCACAAAGCGCACATTCGACTTGTTGATCCCCATACCGAAAGCCACAGTGGCGACCACGATATCGATTTGATCTTTAAGAAAACTGTCCTGCACTGCGCCACGGTCTTCCTGCGTCATTCCCGCATGATAGGCCTTAGCATTAAAACCTTGCAGACATAAACGGTCGGCCACTTCATCGACACGGCGGCGACTGCTACAGTAAATAATCCCGTTAGTGCCATTTTGCTGGGTTAGAAAATGCCGTAACTGATTCGCAGCATTGAGCTTTTCCGCCACTGTGTAGCGAATATTAGGCCTGTCGAAACTCGAGAGTAAACGGAACGGGTCAATCCCAAGTCGCTCGCAAATACTCTGCCGAGTCGCCTGATCCGCCGTTGCCGTCAGCGCCATCATAGGCACATAGGGGAAGAGTTGTTTTAGCTGGCCAAGCGCTGCATATTCAGGGCGAAAATCATGACCCCATTGACTGATACAGTGCGCCTCGTCGATGGCAAACATCGCTAGCTGCAACGACTGCATTCGCTCAATAAAATCTGCGCTTAATAAACGCTCCGGTGACACATAAAGCAGTTTTAACTCACCGTGGCGCAGCTGCCTTAATACTTCGGCGCTCTGCTCTCGCGGCAATGAAGAATTGAGATAAGCCGCTGCAACACCGGTTTGCAACAAGCTATCGACTTGATCTTTCATCAAAGAAATCAATGGAGATACGACAATTGTAATGCCATCCATCAGCAACGCGGGGAGTTGATAGCAAAGACTCTTACCGCCGCCCGTTGGCATGATCACTAAGCAATCTTGCCCGCCGCAGACACGTTCTATCACCTCCCGCTGACCGTCCCTAAAGTCACGGTAACCAAACACCTGTGCGAGGCGTTGCGAGAGCGGATCATCATGCGTGTCGAGTACGAGCTTTTCCATGGATCTTCTATGTCAAAAGTGAGGGGGCCTATTCTATACCCAAACTAGCTCAAAATGCAGGATTCAGCGGTAATTTAAAGTACTTTAGACTAGGCCATTCATCGCGATTGTAGCTATTTTAACCCCTAGTGGACTAAGCCAAAAATAACGAACGCGGGGTAAAATACTTTAAAACCCGCCGAGACGGAGCGCCTAGGGCACTCTGAAACTCACAGGTTGCGCTAACTTGTGTATAGAGGCCTAAACCGTTTCTGTCTTGCGTCAATATAAGATCATCCGTCTAGGTCATTTCGTTACAGTACCTTCATTTCAGCGCTGGAGTTGCATTCGCGGTGAGCTTCACTGTAGATTAATTGCTCTAAGCCGCACTTTGTTTATCTCAGTGTTGATAACAAATCCAATTACGCCTAATGCAGTCACTCAGTGACAAGGACCCAAAAATGACCAGCCCAATCCAAGCCGAAGCTTTGAGAAGAGTCGCAGCAGTATTTGATCAACATGTTCCTTTCCATAATCTACTCGGACTCGATATCAAGCGTTATGACATTGATGGCGTTGAAGTCGTGATCAACATGAAGCCTGAGCTGATTGGCAATATCCACCAGCAAATCCTCCACGGCGGTGTGACAGCAACGGTACTCGATGTGGTTGGCGGACTCACCGCCTTTGCAGGACTGGTCGCCAGTCGTGATGATTGGACGGTCGAAGAGCTGCAGCAACGCCTGCAAACCCTAGGCACTATCGATATGCGCGTCGATTATCTACGGCCGGGACGCGGCCTCACCTTTACCGGGACGGGCAGCGTGATCCGCGCGGGCAATAGGGTGTCTGTGTGCCGCATGGAATTGCATAATGAACAAGGCACACATATCGCTTTTGGGACAGGCACTTATATGGTGGGCTAGCCGTTTCACCGTAGATAACTCATTTACCGCATTAAAGCTCAAAGCCAGTAAACATCTTGATTAGCAAGATGTTTACTGGCTTTGATCGGCTATTTAATTTCTTATCGAGATATTCTGTAACCAAAAGAACGCGGCGATGCCCTTGAGTCAGCTGTCAGACACACCTACAATCGCCGTCTTGTTGTCCTTCGAAGATGTCTCATGCAAGATCTTGAATACCGCAAAGGGATCCTACTCGCCGTCAGTGCTTACTGTATGTGGGGTTTTGCGCCTTTATATTTCAAATTACTCAACCATGTCTCTGCCACCGAAATTTTGCTCCATCGGGTGATTTGGTCATTCGTGTTTATGCTGATCATCATGCAGTTTATCGGCGGGTTCTCACGCTTACGCTTACTGTTTAAACAACCTAAACAGCTGATGGTTCTCACCATTACTTCCATACTGATCGCGGGAAACTGGCTGCTATTTATCTGGGCGGTGAATAACGATCACATGCTCGATGCCAGCCTAGGTTACTTTATTAACCCTCTGCTCAACGTCTTGCTTGGTATGTTATTTCTAGGCGAAAGGTTACGTAAGCTGCAATGGTTTGCGGTCGCACTCGCCAGTGCTGGTGTGTTGATCCAATTAATCTCTTTTGGCTCTATTCCAATTGTCTCACTGGCACTCGCGGGCACCTTTGGTTTCTATGCACTGCTGCGAAAAAAGGTCAATGTGGATGCTAAGGCCGGTTTATTGGTCGAAACCGCAGTGTTATTACCCGTCGCGCTAATTTACCTAGTCGCGACCTTAGACACAGCGACAGCAAGCATGCTGACAAACGATTGGCAACTGAATCTGATGTTAATGGCAGCAGGAATAGTGACCACGATTCCTTTACTCTGTTTTGCAGGGGCGGCGGTACGAATTCCATTGTCTATGCTTGGATTTTTCCAATATATCGGCCCAAGTATCATGTTCATCCTAGCAGTGAGTCTGTTTAATGAGCCCTTCGATGCAGAAAAAGGCGTGACCTTCGGTTTTATCTGGAGTGCCCTGTTAGTCTTTACCTTAGACATGGCCTATAAACGTAAAACGGCGTGATCATTATCACGCCGATACACAGTTACAGAAGTGATGATGACTTCTGTAACTGTGCTAAAAATTCACTCCCTTGTGGCACTGTCAGTAATAAACTGTAGCCTTTAGTCGTTGGCACTAACACTAACTGCGATTTATCTGTTATCGCCAGAAATGCTCTACCTTTTCCCTGCAAATTAAACCAGCCTAATTGAAACCCTGGCATGCCTATACCGTTGGTTTTAAAGCTCGGCGTTAAATCAGCCTCTTGCTGCAAATCGACGATGCGCGCCTCGGAAGACAATAAATCCGCGCGGGATAACTGCACTTTATAGAAGGGCACATCCACTGTGAGTTCAGCATCGGTTAACACTAACTCGGCGCTATTGGATTGATAAAAAACCCATGAAAATCCGCCCATCATCACCAGCAATATGCCTAAACTCGCCGACTTCGCTATCTTAGGCATATTTTTTAGCCATAACATCAGCAAGATACCCGCTAAACCGAGCAATAAGACGATAAAACTGAAGATAGAGGTCTGGGTGAAAGGGGCGAGTTCGAAGTATTGAGGACTCATTGGCAGCATCTCCCGTGCAGTGAAGCCTTAATCTGCCAATAAAGACATATTATGTCAACAAAAATGCCAGCGCTAATATGAGTACTAGGCTGGCATTGAGTAGATTGATTTAGAACGGCTTAGAGATCGAGCGCGAGAATTTTTGAACGACGTTGATAGTTATACAACTGCTTTTTCTTCTGTGGCAGCGCTTCAACATCTTCAATCACAAAACCATGCTCAAGGAACCAGTGAATGCTCCGAGTTGTCAGCGCAAACAAGCGTGAATATCCGCGGTTTCTGGCCTGATTGATTATGTTCTTTAGCAGCAAACTGCCTCTGTCGGCATCGCGATAATCGGGATGCACCACCAAACAGGCAAACTCGCCCGCATTGTCCTCTTCAAAAGGATAGAGCGCGGCGCAACCAATCACTAAACCATCGCGTTCAATCAACATGAACTGTTCGATTTCGATCTCAAGCTGCTCACGGCTACGACGCACCAGAATGCCTTGCTCCTCCAATGGACGAATAAGGTTCAGTACACCGCCAATATCGGCGATCGACGCACAGCGTAAACGCTCGGCACTCTCAGTCACGATTTGCGTGCCTATCCCTTCGCGAGAAAACAGTTCCTGCAGTAAAGCGCCATCTTCGAGGTAGCTAACTAAGTGACAACGCGGCACACCATTGCGGCAAGCATCGATACTGGCTTTCAAAAAAGCCATAGTGCCAACGCAGGCAGAACCTTGCTCGGCCAGCTTGCTCATGATGTTTTGCGCATCGTTTGGCATCAATTCGGCAATCACATCGCCATTACGATCGAGAATACCGTTCTGTGAGCTAAAACCGATCATCTTGTCGGCTTTGAGCTTGATCGCCACCTGGGTCGCGATTTCCTCGGCGGTTAAATTAAAGCTTTCACCGGTCACAGAAGCCGCAATCGGCCCCATCAACACTATGCAGTGATTATCTAACTGACGTTTTAAGCCTTGCACATCGATACGACGCACTCTACCGCTCAAACAAAAATCGATACCGTTATCCACGCCTAATGGCTGGGCAATCACAAAGTTGCCGCTCACTAAGTTAATTTGCGCACCTTGCATCGGCGTATTGCTTAAGCTCATGGATAAACGCGCTGTGATATCAAATTGCAGTGCACCCGCAACTTGCTTGATCACCTTGAGCGAGTCTTCATCCGTAATACGCACGCCTTCGTGGTAGGCAGGTTCGATACCATTGACGGCTAATGCAGCATCAATCTGCGGCCTAGCGCCATACACCAACACCACTTTAATCCCTAAACTGTGCAGCAGGGCGACATCATTTAAGATGGCGCGGAAGTGATTCTGAGCCAAAGCTTCACCACCCAGCATGACCACAAAAGTTTTACCTCTGTGAGCATTAACATAGGGGGCAGAGTGACGAAATCCATCAACCAGTTCAGTGGTACGCACGCGTTATTTACACCTCATTTTTGAGCTGGCAGCGTCACTATGACATGCCAAGAATGAATCGCTAACTTTCGCGTATGGTATTGCATTTTAATTCACATATAAAGAATTTATTCTCACTAAAGTGCAGTTTTAATGATTTAAAGTGCTTAGAACTGCACTATTTTATATTTTCAGCAAGTGTTCACACTTTTTTAACTTCACAGGGGATGATTCAGCGGCTTAAGTTTGCGAGGCAATTATCTCAACTTGATGACTAACTACTAAAAAAAGCGCAAAAAAAAGCCCCTTAAATAAGGGGCTTTTCTCGAAACACTAACCAAGGATTACTTGATTTTTGCTTCTTTGTAGATAACGTGCTGACGAATAACTGGATCAAATTTTTTGATTTCCATTTTTTCAGGCATGTTACGCTTGTTTTTTTCAGTTGTGTAGAAGTGACCAGTTTTAGCTGTAGAAACTAATTTGATCTTCTCACGATTACCTTTAGCTTTAGCCATGATCTATTATACCTTCTCGCCACGAGCACGAAGTTCAGCAACAACAACTTCGATACCTTTTTTGTCGATCAGACGAATACCTTTAGTAGATACACGTAACTGTA
The DNA here is from genome assembly GCF_026802235.1 of Shewanella sp. DAU305. Taxonomy (NCBI): domain Bacteria; kingdom Pseudomonadati; phylum Pseudomonadota; class Gammaproteobacteria; order Alteromonadales; family Shewanellaceae; genus Shewanella; species Shewanella sp. DAU305. Next base: position 937,412 of record NZ_CP113808.1, on the reverse strand, counting down.
CGAAACGCTTTTCTTCTTCTAACCAAAAACGGTGGTTTTGTAGGTTAGGTAAAAAACGACGACGGGTCGCGTTTTTTGCGTGCGAACGGTTGTTACCAACCATCGGCTTCTTGCCAGTAACTTGGCATACTCTTGACATGTCAATCTTCTCCAAAAACAATTTTAACGCTCGAGCATTAATGTGCCTCGTATGGCCGTCGCCCGAGGCACAAAGAGGGCGCATTTTATACACGATCACAGAGTGAAGATCAAGTGTTAGATTAATTAATCCAGCCTCGTTCTGCAAAAGAAACTATCTCTCGATCACCTACAACCATATGGTCCAATAAGGATACGTCTATGGTTGCTAACGCATTTTTTAATCGCTCAGTTATTCGTCGGTCAGCCTGACTGGGCTCGGCAATACCAGACGGATGATTATGACAAACTATAACTGCTGCGGCCTTTTTCTCCAGCACTAAGCTCACCACTTCACGTGGGTACACTGAGGCTGAGTCTATTGTACCGCGGAATAATTCGACAAATTGAATCACTCTATGCTGGCTATCCAGCAGTAAAACTGCGAACACTTCATAGGAGCGATCGGCCAATTGTCGCATTAAATAGTCCCGAGTTAAATCGGGATTTGTTAAAACTTGACCTCTTTGCAGATTTTCCTGCGCTACACGCCGCGCTAATTCGGCCGCAGCTTGAAGCTGGGCGTATTTTACAGGTCCTACGCCCGGAAGTCGACATACCTGATTTCGAGGAGCACAAAGCAGGTTTCTGAGGCCGCCAAACTCGCTAATAAGCGACCTTGCAAGATCAACCGCGTTTAATCCCGCCAAACCGTTCCGCAGTAATACCGCCAATAACTCCGCATCCGACAGTTGCCCCGCCCCTTTTTGTAACAGTTTATCTCTGGGACCTTCCCCCTCAGGCCAATCTTTAATGCCCATGCGACCTCCCTGTCATCTCACATATTTTCACTTTACTGAGTATGGACGAGATTTTTTGAACTGGGAGAGTCACTAACATTCACCGCTTTGTGATATTGTTGGCGGCATTATTTCTATCTCGGATGATGTCTGTGAGTCTGACAAATAAAAACGTCCTGCTGGGCATTGGCGGCGGTATTGCGGCCTATAAAAGTGCTGATTTAGTCCGTCGCTTAAAAGAGCGTGGCTTTGACGTGCGCGTGGTGATGAGCCAAAGTGCGATGGAATTTATCACGCCTTTGACGCTGCAAGCGTTATCTGGACATCCCGTTGCCTCAAGCCTACTCGATCCTGCGGCAGAAGCAGCCATGGGCCACATAGAACTCGCTCGTTGGGCAGATCTCGTCATCATCGCCCCTGCAACCGCAAACCTATTGGCGCGGATTAATGCTGGCATGGCCGATGAGCTGATCACCACCACGTGTCTTGCCACTGAGGCGCCTATCGCCCTGTGTCCGGCAATGAATCAGCAGATGTACCGTAATCTGGCGACGCAGGCGAATTTAACCAGTCTGGCATCCCGCGGCTTTACCCTTTGGGGACCCGCAAGTGGCAGTCAGGCCTGTGGTGAAGTCGGCCCTGGTCGTATGCTAGAGCCATTAGACATCGCCACACTCGCTACGCAGTTTTTTGCCACTCATGACGCTGTTGAACTTAAGCCACTCGCAGGCCAGTCACTGCTGATTACCGCAGGGCCAACCCGTGAGGCAATTGATCCCGTCAGATACATTTCGAATCACAGTTCTGGAAAAATGGGCTTTGCCTTAGCCAAAGCCGCGGCAGATATGGGCGCAACAGTCACCTTAGTCTCTGGCCCAGTGAATCTAAGCACCCCAGAAGGCGTGACCCGCATTGATGTTGAATCGGCGCAAAATATGCTTGACGCTGTGATGGATCACATTGATAAAAAAGATATTTTTATTGGCTGCGCCGCAGTTGCTGACTATCGCATTAGCGACATCGCCACCTGTAAGATCAAAAAATCGGCAGAAGAAATGCAACTTGCGCTGGTGAGGAATCCTGATATCTTAGCCACGGTTGCGAGCTTACCTAACCGTCCTTTTGTGGTGGGATTCGCCGCAGAAACCCATGATGTAGAAGCCTATGCGCGCGATAAACTCAAACGTAAAAACTTGAATATGATCGCCGCGAACGACGTTTCCGTTGCTGGTCTAGGCTTTAATGCCGATGCCAATGCCCTACGAGTGTTCTGGCCGCACGGCAGTCAAGACTTGCCTGCCACAGACAAACTCACGCTGGCACGGCAATTACTTTCGTTGATAGTGAAAGAAAAAACAAATACATGAAAACACCGATTGAATTAAAAATTCTCGACTCCCGTATCGGCTCAGAATTTCCTTTACCTGCCTACGCTACACCTGGCAGTGCAGGCATGGATCTTCGTGCCATGATCGACACGACTTTGACTATAGCACCGGGTGAAACCGTGCTTATTCCAACGGGGATTGCCATTCATGTTGCCGATCCAGGACTGGCTGCAGTGATTTTGCCGCGCTCAGGTCTTGGCCATAAACACGGTATCGTACTGGGGAATCTGGTCGGACTCATCGATTCCGATTACCAAGGCCCTCTAATGGTGTCTTGCTGGAATCGTAGCGACAGTCCTTTTGCCTTAGAAATTGGCGATCGTCTCGCACAACTGGTGTTTGTGCCTGTAGTACAAGCACAATTCAAACTCGTTGATGAGTTCGACAGCTCAGATCGTGGTGAAGGCGGATTTGGCCATTCAGGCACTAAATAATCCCCTAAGTCGTTATTGAGCCAAGGATACTGCAATGGCTGTAAGCCCAAAAATTAATCGTCGTGAACATATTTTGCAATGTCTAGCACAGATGCTAGAAACCAACCCAGGACAAAGGATCACCACAGCGAAACTGGCCTCAGAAGTCGGTGTATCGGAAGCCGCCCTGTACCGTCACTTCCCGAGTAAAGCACGGATGTTCGAAGGCTTAATCGAATTTATCGAAGAGTCGTTATTGTCGCGCATCAATTTAATCATGGATGACGAAAAAGACACCATGAAGCGCTGCCAACTAGTGCTGCAACTGTTGCTGATTTTTGCCGAGCGTAACCCGGGTATTTCCCGCGTCCTCAATGGTGATGCGCTGCTCGGAGAAAATGAACGTCTGCGCAGCCGCATTAGTAATTTATTTGCCAAAATTGAAACCCAGTTGAAGCAAATTTTACGTGAAAAAACCCTGCGGGAAGGCAAAGGCTTCAACTTAGACGAAGCCATATTAGCCAATTTACTGTTAGCCTTTGCCGAAGGGCGAATCGCTCAATTTGTACGAAGTGAATTCAAACTCAAACCTACCACACACTTCGATGAACAGTGGCGTTTTATCCAACATCAACTTTTACAAAGCTAATGATTTTTCAACATAAAGGACGGTAACTATCGTCCTTTTTTTCTATATTCTATCCCGTCCTGAAATACGTTGACATAAAGAGGACTTCTTTATGACAACATCAAGTAACTCAAGCCGTAAGCGTACTCAACGTGATTACACCTTAGCTTTTAAATTAGGCGTTGTTGAACGTGTTGAAAAAGGCGAAATGACTTACAAGCAAGCGCAGACTCGTTTTGGCATTCAGGGTAAAACAACGGTACTCGTCTGGCTGAGAAAGCATGGTAAACTCGATTGGTCGAAACTCTTTCAGCATCCCCTTATGCCTCATTCAAAAGAAACCCCAGCCGAAACTATCAAGCGCCTTGAGCGTGAGTTAGCCGAAGCGAAACTGCGTAACCAAATTCTCAATGGTATGGTCGATATCATGGACAATGAATACGGAGCCGGCCTCAGAAAAAAGTACTTATCCGGTATCTCTGGCAAGCCAAAACCCAAAGCAAAATAAACCTTGCCGTTGCGTGTCGCGCCGTCGGTATTTCACGGCAAGGTATTTATCAGGCTGTCGCCCGAATGGCGAGCCGAAGCGCTGAGCTATCGGTCATCAAAGACTGGGTCCAATATTGGCGTAACTATATGCCACGATTGGGGACGCGTAAGCTCTATACTTTGATACAGCCTAAGCTGGTTGAACATGATATCAAACTCGGGCGAGACGGGTTCTTTACCTACTTGAGAAGTGAAGGCTTGCTAGTTAAGCCCAAGAGAAGCTTCACAAAAACGACATTCAGCAAGCATTGGATGAAGAAGCATCCCAACCTGCTTAAGGAAGAGGGACTACACGATGCCGAGCATGTACTGGTCAGCGATATCACTTATCTCGAATCAGACCAAGGCGTGCACTATTTGTCACTGGTGACCGATGCCGCGACACGTAAGATAGTCGGTCATCACTTGAGTTCGGACATGAAAGCAGAAAGCGTAGTGAAAGCACTGAAAATGGCGGTCAAAGATAAGCGCTATAGCGCTAATGCGGTCCATCACTCAGACCGAGGTTCGCAATACTGCTCAGCCGTTTATCAAGATGAACTGCAGGCCAACCATATTCAGCCGTCGATGACAGACGGTTATGATTGCTATCAAAATGCGTTAGCAGAACGAGTAAACGGGATCCTGAAGCAGGAGTTTTTACTCTACCGGTGTAAAACGCTGGAAGAGCTGAAGAGACTTGTTAGAGAATCGATAGCGATATACAACGAAATGAGACCGCATCTGAGTTTGGATATGGAAACACCCAATCAGGTGCATAATAGAAAAGGCCAGCTACTGGAGCCGGCCTAGAAACTGTCAACCTATCTTAGGACGGGACATTCCTTCCTTGTTTCACTACTTCTTTTGTTTTATCCTCGAAAAACATTTTCAGAACAAAAAACACAATGATTTTACAAGGATGTCAGATGAAAACTTTGCCTTTTGCCGTTTTGGCCACCATTTGCTTACCCATGATGCCTATCACCGCATTTGCGGCTGAGACCTCGGCCACGAATGCATTATCACAATTATTTAGCCGAGGAGATGAATACGCGAACGTAAAAATATCTCCTACTGGCAAATACTTAAGTGCAATTACCAGTGTCGAGGGTAAAAATGTACTCATAGTATTAGATGCTCAAACCAAAAAACTGCTGAATGCGATTCGCTTCCCAAGCAACGCCCAGGTAGGCACCTATGAATGGGCCAATAGCGAGCGCATTGTGCTGGCAAAAGAATACCTTAAGGGCTGGAGCGATGTCCCCCAATACTACGGCGAATTAATGGCGGTCAACGCCGATGGTTCTCGCCCTAAATATCTATTTGGTTATAACAGCGGCGAGCAGCAAACGGGTTCAAATCTCAGGAAAAATACCGCCATAAATGCCACAGCATTCATACTGGACCCTCTACCGGATGATGAGCGCTATATGCTGGTCAATGCGCTCCCATGGACTGGTGCCCCGGACTTGAGTGAAACACGTCAGGATGTCTACCGCGTTGACCTTTTTAGCGGGGTTCGCAAACGCATAACAGGCTCCCCCATAGGCCGAGCTCGCTTTATGACCGACCATGATGGTGAAGTCCGCTTTGTGGCAGGGGAAGACAGCAAAAACATCACTAAAGTCTTTTACCGCAAAGATAGCGAATGGATAAACACCGATAAACTCAACCTAGGCTTAAGTGATTTTACGCCTATCTCCTTCGCTGATAATAAAAATACCATCTATGCTGCGGGTCGCGTGGGTACTGAAACCTTAGGTGTATATCGCATCAACCTAGAAACAGGTGAAAAGGCCGAGATCATTCAAGATGAGATCGTTGATCCCAGCAACTTCTGGATCAACGGCACCAATAAGCAGCTCTACGCCATTGAGTTTGAAAATGGCTATCCAAGCTATGCCTTTGTCGATAACAACGACAACCACGCCAAACTACTCAAGGATTTAATTGCTGCTCTACCGGGACATCAAGTACGGATTGTCAGTGAAACCCGTAATGGTGAACAACTGGTGGTGATTGCATTTAACGACCGCAATCCCGGTGATTACTATGTGTTTGATACTAAAAAGCTCAAACTCGAGTACCTCGCCACCGCCCGAAAATGGCTCGACCCAGAGCAAATGGCGGAGGTTAAACCTATTAGTTTCACCAACCGCAATGGCCAGAAAATCCATGGTTATTTAACCTTGCCCTATGGTAAGGAAGGCAAAAATCTCCCTTTGGTCGTCAATCCCCATGGCGGTCCCCATGGCATTCGTGACTGGTGGGGATTTGATCCACAAAATCAATTACTCGCCCAAAATGGTATGGCGGTGTTGCAGGTTAACTTCCGCGGTTCTGGCGGTTATGGTGAGAGCTTCGAGCAAGCTGGCTATCAAAAATGGGGTTCAGATATTCAGCACGATATTATAGACGCGACTCAGTACGTCATTGACCAAGGCTTTGCCGATAAAGAACGGGTGTGTATTGCCGGCGGTAGCTTTGGCGGCTATAGCGCACTGCAAAGCGCCATATTAGCGCCCGATATGTTTAAATGTGCGGTTGGGTTTGCCGGTGTGTATGATCTGGAGTTAATGTTTGATGAAGGTGACGTAGCCAGAACACGTTCAGGAACAAGCTATCTTAAGGACGTACTTGGCCAAGACAAAGCCACCCTAAAAGCCATGTCGCCCTCAGAAAACGTTGCCAAATTAAAAGCGAACCTCTTACTCGTTCACGGTGGTGAAGATGAGCGAGCGCCAATTGAGCAACTCGAATCCCTCGAAAAAGGCCTAAAAGCTCACAATTATCCTTACCAAAAACTGGTAATGGACAATGAAGGGCACGGTTTTTATAACGATGAGCATAGAGCGAAATACTATGAACAAATGCTCAGCTTCCTAAAAACTAATCTAAAACTTTAGGATTGACTCAAACTTGCCGTCACTGCCAGTCTAAACTCGATTGGCAGTGGCTGATTTAAAGCCGATATCCGATAAGGACTATCGGCTTTTTCATGTGGCCCATGAGCGTTTTTCGGTATGAATTATCTGCAATTCGCGTTATCCTCCTCCCCCTATTCTTGCCCTAGCGAGAATAACAATAATTTGTATCTGATGCTGAACAACCCAAGTACCACTCGATGCTCAGCATAGATTTTCTGTTATAGCCGCTACGACGTAGTGGAGGATAAGATGGCATTAAGTGAAGCAGCAGTAAAAGTACAAGCCGCGTTATTAGAACGTGGACTTGAAACCCCAATGCTCCCAAGCGTTTACAGCAGTGAAGAACGTAAAGACAAGATTGAACATCATATGAAAGAAATCCTGACATTAATGTCATTGGATCTGTCAGACGATAGCCTTGCCGATACGCCGCGCCGCATTGCTAAAATGTATGTCGATGAAATCTTCTCCGGCTTAGATTATGCGAACTTCCCTAAGATCACGGTTATCGACAATAAGATGGGCTTCGATGAAATGGTGCGAGTGCAAGACATTAGCCTCACCAGCACCTGCGAACACCATTTAGTGACGATCGATGGTACTGCGACCATAGCTTATCTACCACGCAAAAAAATCATCGGTTTATCAAAGATTAATCGCATCGTGCGTTTCTTTGCCCAACGTCCACAAGTGCAAGAGCGTTTGACTCAGCAAGTGTTAGTCGCGCTGCAGACCTTGCTCGAAACCAAAGACGTTGCGGTTAAAATGGATGCTGTGCATTACTGCGTCAAATCCCGTGGCGTGATGGACTCAACCAGTTCGACCACTACCACAGCGCTGGGCGGTATTTTCAAATCTAACCCTGCGACCCGCGCCGAGTTTTTGCATCAGTCTAAATAAGTGTATTGAAGCGTAATGTGATTTAAAGCGTGCCTAAATCAATAGCAATCAATACAAATCAACAAAAAAACGCTGCGATTCCTTCTATAGAATCGCAGCGTTTTTTGTTTTCATACCCACTCAATCAAACCTTTCTCAACCTAGCTAAGATCAATGCTGGCTGATTAACTGATTTCACCACGCCAATAATAGCCACTTGATCAATACCAGCGTCTAAGCACTCGATTTAAATACCGTATTGCTCGCGGTACTTACTCACGGCGGCAAGTTGCACTTCCATTCCAGGCTTTTCAGACAGATAGCTAATGAGGTCGGCAAGTTTAATGATCGCCACAATGCCGCAGCCAAAATCACGCTCAACCTCTTGAATAGCCGATAACTCGCCCTTGCCTTTCTCTTGTCTATCTAAGGCAATCAACACGCCCGCTAATTGAGCTTTATGGGCCTCGATGATTTCCATCGACTCACGAATCGCAGTACCGGCAGTGATCACATCATCCACCAACATAACGCGGCCTTTCAGCTCGCTACCGACTAAGCTGCCACCTTCGCCGTGATCTTTTTTCTCTTTGCGGTTAAAGCAGTAAGGGATATCGATATCGTGGTGTTCACACAGGGCAACCGCCGTAGTGGTCGCAATTGGAATGCCTTTATAAGCTGGGCCAAACAGCAAATCGTAATCAATGCCAGAATCCACTAACGCAGCGGCATAGAAACGGCCTAAACGCGCTAAGTCACGGCCAGTATTGAACAAACCCGCATTGAAGAAATAAGGACTGATACGACCCGATTTAAGGGTAAATTCGCCAAATCGCAACACCTGACGTTCTAAGGCAAATTCAATAAACTCACGTTGATAGGCTTTCACAATATCTCCTTACGGCTTTGTCTTTTATTGGTTTTTATTAGGTAATGTTTTATTAGGCAACATTTAATTCGGTACAGGGCTTGTCTAACACTAGCATCTTGCTGCAGATAAAAAGTTGCAGCTAATAAAAAGCCCCGCACTCTATAACATGACGGGGCTTTTTCATCACCACACTATTAGTTCAGTGCGGCTTTCTGCACATCGACGATTTCACGAATACTGTTCTTCGCCAATGCCAACAGTTCGAGTAATTCTTCATGGCTGAATGGCTCGCCTTCGGCGGTGCCTTGAATTTCGATGATCTTTCCCGTTTCCGTCATCACCACGTTCATGTCAGTTTCAGCGGCGCTGTCTTCGATATATTCTAGATCGCTGATCGCTTCACCCTTGTAAATACCGACGCTGACAGCAGCGATAAGGAATTTCAGCGGGTTAGATTTAATGATGCCTTTACCACGCGCCCAGTTCAACGCATCCACTAAGGCCACACAGGCGCCAGTGATAGAGGCAGTGCGCGTGCCACCGTCAGCTTGGATCACATCACAGTCGATCACGATAGTGTTTTCGCCTAGGGCTTTCATATCTACACAAGCGCGCAGAGCACGGCCGATAAGACGTTGAATTTCTTGCGTACGGCCAGATTGCTTACCGCGAGCGGCTTCACGATCCATACGGCTATGGGTCGAACGTGGCAACATGCCGTATTCCGCCGTCACCCAGCCTTGACCCTGACCTTTAAGGAAACGTGGCACACCTTCAGTAAAACTGGCGGTACAAAGCACTTTCGTTTCGCCAAATTCCACTAACACAGAACCTTCGGCATGGGCCGTAAACTGGCGAGTGATAGTGATGGGACGAGTTTGTGCTGGCGTTCTGTTACTTGGACGCATGCGAGATTCCTGTATTCTGAGTCATTGACCGATTTTGGCTGCATATTATAAGGGCTTGAGCCTTAGGATGCCATGCTTAGGGTGATTCTCTGGCAAACTCATCACACTCAAACGCCTAATCCGTGTCCTTATACCCAAACAACCTGAAGATGCAGAATTCGGCGGGAGTTTAACGCACTTTAGGCAAGGCCATGTATTGCTCCTGCATAAATGGCATTCACGCCATCCATGGCGATTGCGGTTATTTGCGGACCTAGTGGACTAAGTTAAAAATAACCAACGCAGCATAAAGTGCGTTAAAACCCGCCGGAACGGAGCAGCTTGGGTATATTTGCTGTATGCCTTTAATCCTAAAGCCATTGACTCTATAATCGCCTCTCATTATGACGATTAAACCATTAGGACAACCCATGATCCAAAGCATGACAGCCTACGCTCGCATCGAGCACAAAGCACAATGGGGCACTGCCTCCTGGGAAATTCGCTCAGTCAATCAACGCTATCTCGAAACTTACCTACGTTTACCCGAGCAATTCCGCAGTTTCGAACCCGTACTGCGCGACCGCCTACGTAAACGCTTAAGCCGCGGTAAAGTCGAAGTCAATCTGCGCTACGAACTGGCAGACAACAGCAATAACGAGCTGCAGTTGAATCAAGCGCTAGCAAAACAGCTATTAGGCGCCGCCACTTGGCTCAAGCAAGAAGCGGGACAAGGCGATGTCAATCTGACCGACATCCTGCGCTGGCCGGGCGTGCTAGCAAGCGGTGAACAAGATATGGATGCCATCGGCGCCGATCTGATGACAGCCTTCGATTCAGCCATAGATCAATTCATCGAAGCCCGTGGCCGTGAAGGCGAAGCTATCAAAGACATGCTGCTAAGCCGCTTAGACGGCGTCAGCGAGCAAATCGCCGTCGTACGCGAGCACATGCCAACTGTGATGCTGTATCAACGCGAAAAGCTCACCAACCGCCTTGCAGAAATCAAAGGTGAACTCGACCCAGCCCGCATCGAGCAAGAAATGGTGCTACTGGCACAGAAACAAGATGTGGCCGAAGAAATGGATCGCCTCGAAGCCCATGTGGCCGAAGCCCGCCGCATCCTCAAAAAAGGCGGCAGCGAAGGTCGCCGTTTAGATTTTATGATGCAAGAATTTAACCGCGAATCGAACACACTCGCCTCTAAATCCATTAGCACTGAAATCACCTCAGCCGCAGTGGAACTTAAAGTTCTCATCGAGCAAATGCGTGAGCAGATCCAAAACGTTGAGTAATGATATTTAACACGTTTTAGATACCAAAAAGCCCTTAACTTAAGGGCTTTTTGTATTTTATGGCACAGAGAAAAGACCTGTTAAAAGTGCTTTTGAAATGCTCAAAATCGGACGCTATGCAGTACATTAATACACAAGGATTTGTAATGGAACTAAATACCATACCTACGGTTGAATCGCTTTTAGAGCAAAATGCCATCCACTTTACCGGCAATCCTGAATGGACTTACCGTTTTATTGATTTAGTCACCCCTAACAATGTCGAGTCACTTTTTTGCTATGGTAGACCGCATGCCCCGAGATTCAAACCTTTTGGCTTATTGGACTCTGTAGAGCTATGTGTGAATACGCCACTCATCGAGTTGGAGACTGAAACAAAACGATTTTTAACACCTGAGCTCAAACAGTATCAATCAGTGAAGAAAATCCATACATTGCAAAAAAATGAAGAATATTGGCCACATGTTTAATAGCGATACATGCCATACCTGTGCATACAACTTATATGATGTCGTGTATTAATTTAACACCTAGTCCAAGCCACAGTGTTTGCCTCAACAAGATGAAAATGGGTACAGAAAATTAGCATAATTCAGTTGTGGCTGATGTCGATTCAATCGACATGTATTGCAAACATGTTTACAAAGCAGCAATTAATCGACACATACAACTGATTTAAAACTAGAGTAAAAATTGAAACGGCTTGAGTCGATACGATTAATGTCACCTAACCATTACCGTTTCTAAGCTATACGCTTAATTCTGTCAGTTAAACCGTTCAATATTGAATCCTGTATGTGTGGTGGAAAATCATCTGGCAGCTGCGCTTTAACCTTAACAACCACAGCCTCTACCTTGTCAGCAATGTCGCGCATCATCTCCATCATAATCCCAGTATCAAAGCCCACAGCTTTAGCTGTTAGGATAAAGTGCCGTGGAAAAATTTGATTGATTTGATACTTCTTACCCTTAGCCGCTTTGAGGCCCATAGCGAGCTTGGCATCACGAATATTTAAGCCTTTACCACCAATAACAGGGTACATGGATAAAATATCGTAAAAAGGCGTTAGTCGATATCCGCCATCGGCCTCGATGAAGAGTGAGAAGTTTTTAGCATGACCATCGGTTGCGGCTAAAAGCCAAAACAAAACCTGAGACTTGATGAAGTTATATCTGTCGCGCTCCGAGTTCATCGAACCCAATAGATAAGGCATAATTTGTTCAATACCCGGGCCACCAAGGCTCTCATATTTCTTCGCTGGTGGAATATTTAATGCCTGACAAAAGTCCTCTTGGGGCAGCCGCATAATCCATGTGCCATCTGAAGAGAGCCTGCGATCGAATCGCTCCACAGCAAGCGCTTTAATATCACCCACTTTGATTATTGAGCACTGGGGTGCATCTAAACCAAACTCTCTGACTATCATCATGCACAGGTATTCATTCTCGACACTGTCTGACATATCTATGCTGTGGGAGTGGCTGTTTATTTCACCTATGGGCAGCTTAATGATATGGGTAGTGGGTGTCGATTTGATAGGTAATCGCCACTCTCCATTGAGTTTCAGTAATGCCGTCTTTTCTTGGGCACCGGCAATAGAAATCCTAAAGTCATCGTCATCGGCTAGCATGCCTAAGGGGATATTGGACTGATAACCCTTGAGTACTTTTTCCAACTGCTTATCGGATAGCGGTTTAGACTCAATTTTTTTGGTATCAAAGGGGGGCTGACCATGGGGGACAAGCTGTAATGCACCCACACTGTCTTGACCAATTTTAGCCAGTAAGTCAAACGCTTGTGTCGAATCAGCATTATGACGAGCAACGACTCTGTTTTTCACTTCGTGATTATCAGGTAGCAAATTATCGAAGAAGTTATAAACTTCATCACCTTTATAGGCTTGCTTGCGTAGCGGCATAGACAAAGAAATTGGGCGACTACCGGGTATCGCTAGCCATTGCTGGGCATACGCAAACTGATGAGAGCCTGTGGATGATTTGGTCAATTCACCCACAAGGTAGCCATTCATATAAACATCAAGCACTGCCATTACCACTCCTCCTTCCATTCTTGCTCAGGCACTGTGGCGTTATCATGGCGGCGCTCATCCACCAGCTGTAGATTCCGAACCTTTATATCTAGCTCTAGGTTTAATGCAGAAAGGATCTTAAACAGCGTTTCTAATTTGGTCGAATCCGGATTCAACTCAAAGCTTGAAACGGTATCCTGGCGAATACCTACCTTGCTCGCCACCTTGCTTTGCGAGAGCTGCGCGTTCAGCCGCGCATCTTTTAGATACGTACTCAACTGCTTTGCGTTGGTCACCTTCATGATCGCTTTACCTTTAAACTGTTCTTAACTCTTACTGTACACGCTAAAGCAGGTAAATCAAGGTTTACACGCTTAAACCGTTAAAGCGCATTCACACGCTATAGGCGTTAAATATAGTTCAACCCGCTACGGCGGGTAGCCTGACCATAAAAGACAAAAGAAATGGGGGAGTTATTGCCAAGGAGTGCTGAATGTAATTGAATTGCAGAACCGACACAACTAACCACTTCACACTTAACAAAGTGGGACTAAAGTGGTGACTAAAATCACTTGAAAATAAAGAATTGCGATTCAAGCATATGATTTATATTGGAACATAAAAACAACCAACATTCAGTTCCAAATGTCGAATAGTGTGTTGTCGTGTTTAACTGCAATCTAATAAATAAAAACCCTGATTTATCAGGGTTTTTATTTGGGTAACTCAATCTAATTCACTTTTAATAAAGCAAAACACATCACTCGATCACAGCGCCATAGCTATTGGCATTAAAATAACTAAATCAAAGCGATAGCATAATTTTCTGTAACAGTTCTAACCGCTTAATCAGTGCTTTACGCTGTTTATTTTTGCTAATAAAAACATCAAAATTTTGTTTAAACTCGCTGGAAGATTGTTTTAGTTGATAAGCATCAAACAACACTTGCAAGGTACGGCTGGCATTATCATAGCCACTGGCACACCCACGAGCCGCCCCCTCAAAAGCACTATCCCAATGGCTTTGATGCGCTTTATAAACCGCTTCAAGATGTTCATTACGCAATAACGTCTCACGGGCAAGACGCTCGGCCTCTGCCATGCGCTCTTCTTGCATCACTTCTTTTTCTGCTACATGCCAGAAGGGATGCAACGATGCAACTGTTATCCAGTCGGAGTACTCTATTGGTGTTTCTTGCGTTCTGAGGAGCGCATACGCATCCGCCGCAAATATTTTCCCTTCATCAAATAAGCAACAAAGCAACGCGTCCTTCTCGGCATCCGTTAGCTTAGCCACCTGCTGCTGTGCCGTTAATACTGTGGGTTGAGGAACATGTGCAGGCATTGACTGCAGCAAAAGATGTAAAGCACGTATCGATGGTAAAGGAATGTCAAAAAGTGTGGTAAATGCCAATTGTGCCTGGGTTAACTGCTGAAAATCAAAGGCTATAAGCGGCAAGGGCTCTAAGGCCATATCATCGTTGGCTTGGCTTAACCAATGAAAATACAAAGCACGATAATCGCCAGTTAATAGTTCTGTCCTTAGTGCCACCAAATGCAGCATAAAGGATTCGGCACTCTCATCGTCGCGGTAGCGATAATCATCTTCTAAAGTAAATATCAGTAATTGGTTCTGCTTATTCTCGACAAAAGACACATAAAAGTCAGCATTTATTGCCTTGAAATCACAGGGGATTGCACCGGATGGCAATTTAATATACGCATTCACTTGCCCCCAATTAGCGTAATAAAAGCCAATATCAAACAAATCCATCATTAAGGTTTCTGGATCGGCCTTTAAATCACCGTAATCATATTGAACACAAAAGGAGTGGCCGGTGATCTCTGCTCGGCTAGAAATATTCCTTAATCTATTTCGCTGCGGGACCGACAAGCTACTGTTAACACATTCGAATCGATAATACTGATATTCACTCATAGCTAACTCACATTGATTTTCTAGCGCTGTCTAAATGCAGCTGGCCAAACGAACAGATATAGGTAGAACTAAATTTTAACTAGGCGACTCAGAAAGCTGAAGACAACTTTTGTGCTTGTTGTTCAGCCTGACTACACTCATAAACAATCCTGAATATGTCACTCGCTTGAGGTCACTAAAATTGGCAGCGGCTAAAATTCCTCTCTTTTATGACGATAGAGAACATGCAGAAAAAATCATCTATGAGCTGGCACTGCACGAAGATCTCTCACTCATCAAAAAACACCTAAAATTGGGTGATTATCAACTCAAAGATTGGATTATTGAACGTAAAACCTTGCCCGATCTCGTGCAATCATTATGCGATGGGCGCCTATTCTCACAGGTGGCCAGATTAGCCCAGAGCCCAAATCATACTGCCCTGCTAATCGAAGGTTATACACAAGATATCGCATGTTACCAGATACGCAGAGAAGCGTTAATCGGGGCGCTGTGCTCGATTTCAATCAATTTCCACATCCCAATACTGCGCAGTTTATCGCAAACTGAAACAGCTAAAATTCTGTATTTTTGCGCCACTCAGTTAAACCGTAGAGAACATGAATTAACCCTCACGGGACGTAAGCCCAAACGCAAGAAAAATCAGCAATTATTCATCTTGCAAAGCCTACCCGAGGTAGGCCCTAAACTCGCCAATAAACTTTTATGCCATTTCGCCAGTGTCGAGGCAGTCGTAACAGCATCTGAAGAGGCATTGATGCAAGTGGGTGGTATAGGTAAAAATAAAGCAAGTAAGATCCGTGAAGTGCTGACTCGCTAAGTGACTTCACAGCATAAGCTGAGTGCCTGTTGACTTACCCGAACAATAAACTATATAGCTCTTGGTGCGAGCTCACTTGATAGTGCGGGGTGATACCGGTAGGTACATCATGGCCGTGGACGTTATACCAGCATGTATGAATACCGGCGTTGATACCGCCTTGGATATCTGAATGCGGGTTATCACCGACCATCAACACAGTATCGCGCTCAGGATGGCCCATGAGTTCGAAGGCGTGATCGAAGATACCCACATCAGGTTTGGCTATGCCGACTTTTTCTGAAATCACTAAAATATCAAAATGATGCTGCAAGCCTGTACGCTCTAATCGCACGGTTTGTAGTTCAGTGAAACCGTTGGTAATGATGCCTAGTTTAGCTTTACCTTGCAGCGCTGCTAATAACTCGCGAGCACCAGGTAGCGGCGAACAAATTTCGGCCATTGCTGATAAAAATGCACTATTGAGAGTCATGGCCGTGACAGATAATTTGGCTGCCCAAGGTTCGAAACGTATGGTTTGCAACTCGGCGGCAGTTATCTTGCCATCTTGATAATCAACCCAAAGTGGTTTGTTAACTAACTGATACTCGTCAAAATCGGCTTGGGTAAAATCGACCCCAAACTCACTAAACATCAACTTAAGCCCTTTTAAGGCATCAAAATAAAATAGGGTTTCATCGGCATCGAACAAAATCCATTGGTAAGGCAAGGACATAGGAACTCTCTTTCTGACAAAATAGCTAAAACTCATCCCCATGCCGTTCAGTGGCATCGAGAATGGTACATCGGCGATTGCGGCAATGCTGTGGCTAGCTGCCAAGCTAGTAATCAAGATAAGCGATAAACATGAGCGATGAGCCCGAAAATAACTAGGCTTCACAGTCGACACCCGCAATCAGCAAGTGCATTAGTCTACCTTGCATCAAGGGCAATGATAACCACGATAATAAAAACTGACTGTTGAGGTATCATCAACAATAATGGCAGGGGAACGCGATAATCTAAGGACACCATGGAGCACTTTTCGGCACTACCTATCTTTGTCACTGTAGTGGAATGCGGTAGCTTTTCACTGGCAAGTCAAAAGCTTGGGCTGAGTAAATCGGCGGTGAGCAAACGCATTACCCTATTAGAACAAAGTCTGGGTATTCAACTCTTGCACCGTACCACTCGCAGCTTGAGTCTTACCGAGGCGGGCACCCGCTACTTCGACTATGTTCGCCCTGCAGTTAAACTCGCAGAGGAAGGATTGGATGCTATTTCCGAGCTACAACAAGCGCCTCAGGGCAGTCTGCGCATCGCGGTTCCTATGGTATTTGGCCGCTTGCATATCGCCCCTTTGATCCCAGAATTTCTGCGCCGTTACCCGAAAATACAGCTGCAAATGCAGATGGATGATAAGACCACCGATTTAATTGCTGGCGGATTCGATCTGGCGATTCGCATCGGCGAACTGCCAGATTCAAGCCTGATTGCTCGTAAAATCGCCCCTTGTTTAAGTGTCATTTGCGCTTCTCCCGAATATATTGCTCGCCACAGCGCACCACAAACGCCGCAGCAACTCAGCCAACATAACTGTTTGTTCTACTCATATTTTCGTGATGGTGTTGAATGGACCTTCTTAAGCCCGCAGGGTCCCACTCGCATTCAGCCGAACGGTAACTACCAAGTCAACAATAGTGATGCCATTCACCAAGCCACACTCGATGGTTTAGGCATAGCCAACCTGCCCCGTTTCATGGTCGACACCGACTTACAAACAGGCCGCCTACAAGCCTTGCTCGCAGACCATCCCCTCCCCGAACATGGCATTTATGCGGTTTATCCGCAGCGGAAATATTTGCCGACTAAGGTGAGTGTATTAATTGAGTTTTTGATTGAGTTGTTGGTAAAGAGATTGGGCAATGATTAGATAGGGTTAACGATAAAAACGGCTTTAAAAAATGGTTATAACGAATACAAACACAAAGCTAAAAAAGACTAACTTAAAACGGACTTAAGCCAAATAAAACAGCACATTAAATAGCCTGCTCAACTATAATAATAGTCAGTCTAGCTGACTATTTAAGGCAGAAATATGAGCGCTTATCATCAAACATTTGGCTATGAATTCGATCTTGGTTTCGACCTGAGCCAATACCCATTTCTTATCGACAAAAGCTATCAAAATGACATGTGCCCCAGCTTTTATTTCAAACGAAAAAGCGACTACTTTATTCTTTGGATTGACTATGCCGACCCCATCTGTCGCGAAGAAGATTATCCCCGCTACACCATCATTTCAGCCGTAAATGACAGCGACAATCTACACCCAGAAATCCGTACCGCTTCTCAGCCAACACTGCAGCTTGAATTTGAACTGCCAAGTGAACTGATTGATTATCTAGAGCAGATAAAACTACAACTGAATGCCAAAGTCGTTTCAATACGATAATCACGATATTAAACCGTACCGATAGTGCGGCGGTTGCCCCCAAAGAAGCAAAAAACTATGCTTGAAACTAATTAGCTGCCAGTAACAGTGCTACACGAACGACATAAATGCCCGACTAACAAAATAAAACTGTTCGATGTGACTCATAGTCCGTAGACCATACAACAGCAATTACTGAAAATATAAGCCCACCAATACACTAGGTTTACATCATGGAATACCAATCCGTTAGCCAGTTTGAAGAGGCTTATTTTGTACCTTATGAAGAAGAGTGGTGTGGATACGTAATCTAAATCGAACGAAACCCAGATCGGTACAGGGGAGGCTTTGCATGGTCCGTATGCTTTGATAATGAAGAAATTCAATCAGGGCTAGCGTTTCATTTTGATTTTGCACTGGGAGAAGCATTGACTTACATCAAGTGTTCAAAAAGCAACCAATAACTCAATCTATTCATTGCTAGCTTAATCATTCCTGGTATGATTGCTCAAAATTTTTTGACAGTTATTGCATCTAATGAAATCAGGCGAAGTTCTTGTAATTGATCTTTTCGCAGGCCCTGGCGGCCTTGGCGAGGGTATCTCATCAACTACACATTCAAACGGAAATAAACCATTTCAAATAGGCGTATCGGTTGAAAAAGAACCTTCTGCACATAAAACTCTTACTACGAGAGCTTTATTCAGAAAACTTGCTAAAGAGCCTACTGCAAAACAGCATTATTACGATTATGTTCAAGGAAAAATCACCCGTGAACAGTTGTTTAAACTTTATCCTAATGAGGCTCTAGCCGCACAAGAAGAAACACTAAAAGCACCTCGAGCATTAGGCATAGATAATGATTTAATTCACGCCCGCATAAAAGAGCTAGTCA
Source organism: Shewanella sp. DAU305 (assembly GCF_026802235.1). NCBI lineage: Bacteria > Pseudomonadati > Pseudomonadota > Gammaproteobacteria > Alteromonadales > Shewanellaceae > Shewanella > Shewanella sp. DAU305. Next base: position 918,579 of record NZ_CP113808.1, on the reverse strand, counting down.
GTAAGCACAAAGGTCAAAAAATTGTTATTGGTGGTCCACCATGCCAAGCTTATTCGCTAGCAGGTCGTTCTAGAAATGCGGGTAATAAAGACTATAAAGCAGAAAATGATGAGCGCCATTTTCTTTATATGGAGTATTTAAGAGTACTCACTATTGCACAACCTGACGTTTTTATTATGGAAAACGTGCGAGGCATTTTATCAGCCAAACTTAATGGCAAAGTGATGTTTCCACAGATACTTAAAGATCTGAGAAACCCTGGGCGTGTTACAAAAATTAAAGATACAGCTAGCTATCGAATTTATTCTTTAGTCATAAATGCCAAAAATCCCAATAACCCACAATATTCTGACTCTGCGGATTTTCTAATACGCTCAGAACAATATGGCATTCCACAAGCTAGGCACAGAGTTATTCTGCTTGGGGTACGCGATGACATTAAAAAAACACCACAAATACTAACTCGGGCAGCTGAATCCATAACAGTTAAAGAAACGCTAAGTGACCTACCAGCTTTAAGGAGCGGCTTTTCAAAGCAACCAGATACCACAATAGCTTGGGAAAAAACGATCACAAAACACTCAAGGCAGCTAGTCAAGGCATTTAAAAAGATTTATCCAGAAGAAGCTATCAACAATTTAGATTTAACCCCATTATTAGATCTACCACGTGCATCATCCATTCATACAAATCGAGTTAACAACCAAGTCCCCGAGCCTTTAAAGGGTTGGCTACTGGATGATTCATTAGGATGCGTACTGAACCATGAAACACGTGGTCATATTGAAGCAGATTTGTTGCGATACGCCTTCTGCGCAGCTTATGCACAGTTGAATGATGGAGTCTCACCAAAGTCCCGCGACTTTCCTGAAGAACTCGCACCTGAACATAAGAACTGGACAACAGGCACGCATGCAGATCGCTTTAGAGTTCAATCAGCTAACAAATATGCCACTACAGTGACGAGCCATATCTCGAAAGATGGCCATTATTTTGTTCACTATGACCCTAGGCAATGTCGAAGTTTGACAGTACGCGAAGCTGCTAGACTGCAAACCTTTCCAGATAATTATTTGTTTGAGGGCAATAGAACTCAACAATATGTGCAAGTGGGCAATGCTGTACCACCATATTTGGCACAGCAGATTGGTCAAGTTGTTTTACAATTGCTATCCATTTGATATTTTTTAATAAATGCAGATATATTTCTCTAAAGCTTACCGTCAATCTTTATTACATCATTGACTTTTAAAAGCTGTAAAATCTTCTACCTGCAACTTTTTAAGAGCATCAATCGCAATTTCACATTGCTTTGTAGGCAGTTTAGGTATTACAGCACAGATCTCTATAAGATAATTTCCTTTAAAGGTCTGCGACGGCTTGTGCACTATTACAACCAACTAAAGTGCGGAAACATCGACCATATCAAATCAACAAATTTAAATCAGATAGTTAATAAGATAACCCTATAAGCTTAGCGCAAATTTTGAACTAGATGAATCCATGAATTTATTTAATTCTGATGATCTTTTTATTGCTACCCATAATTCTTGATTTTTAGAATACTCTCCATAATCTTCACTTAAAGAATACTTTTTAATAAGTTCATTCATTAGGAATAGTAGCTCTTTAAGATACTCTATGAGTCCATCACTTAAGCTTTCCTGTTTCCATATTTTTTCCAGAATCAATGTGCCATCATTAGTAGTATTAGTCCACTTGTAAATAGCAGAGATAGCATATGGAACGGCCGCTGAACGAAGCTGTCCGATAGCATTCTTTCCTTGCCCATATACTTCTTCCATCGTCCTGAATAATATTATTTTGGCAATAAGTTTTTCATAGAATTCACGATTTATAGCAATGCCGTCACCGTTTTCAGGCTCAATATCTTCAATAAACATGCGAAAAACTTTCTCTCCACCTTTTTTTACTAGGTGCGGTGCATCTCCCCAAGCACAATAATATTTGGCTAGTAACTCTTTTGTGAAGCGTTTTTTGGGTGGAAATTCATTCTTTAATTTTTGACCATTTGTACTTTTTCTAACTTGAGTATTGAAGTCACCTTTTGCTCGCTCAAAAAACCACTTATTTCCGGATGGAGGTAGAACACTTTCACTGAGTGATTTTAACTGTACTAATTTAGGACTACGAGATCGAAGATCTACTTTAGATACTCTAGATTGACTATTTGAAAACTCGCTTATTTTAGAAATTAGGTCATCTAAATCCTTAGATTTACTCGTCTTTGCGATGTTAATCTTAGCCACTACTTTTACATTACTAATATCCAACCCTTCTTTACGAGAAAAGTAAATTGAAGCTGTTGTCTGCCCACCATTTACGATTTGAAAGTCGTCTAGGCTTTCTAAGTATAGTGATTTTTTATAGTAAGATGTTTTTGCTTCTGTAGCAGTAATAGTTAAACCATTATTAAAGGCTATGAACTTTTCAGGCTCATCCTTAATAGTTTTTTTTATCCCCTGGTTAACACCTTTGAATTGTAAAAATGAACGAACATTCTTTTCCAATAACTGACTTGAATATCTTTTATAAAGATCGGCTAAAATAGGTGCATCTAAAACACATAAGTAAGATTCAAAATCCTCTTCATCAGCAGCTTTAATAACCTCAATATTCTTGCCAATGACATCTTTAAAAATGACTTTAAGTGGCTCAGCCCTACCTTGTGAGGCATATATATTCGCCAAATAATTTAGATCGACAACTCTTTTGATGAAAAGAAGTTCTTTTGATTGAGTTTTTTCACCTAAAAATTTATGTGAGAAACTTTTAATTTCATCTTTATAATGAATAGTACGTAACTGAGTCTCTTCTCCCCTAAAAGAAACGGTAGCAGATAAGGTTACCAAAATAAATTCAATAACATCAAACTGAGTCAATCCGTCTTCACTCCCTAATTTAGCAAGTAGTGGCTTAATAGGCTCAGATTCTTGTACATTTTCGAGTTTATTTTGAATTGCAGAAGAAATGAATCGGATAGCTCTATTAAACTGTTCATCATAGACATTTCGTAGAGAAACATAGAATTCATCATTGCTTTCAGATAAGTAACTATCATCAACTATAAATATTTGTAGCCGCTCGCCGGTGCTATTTACAGTATAACCATTGATTTTTATTTTATCGTCGTTAGAAAGATAATAAGTATGATTAATATCCTCTGAGTCAACCACCTTAGTTTCTAATAGCAGTGGCATTACTTCATCAATTAGCAAACTTTGTTGTAAAAAGCCATCATCATTCTTGCTAGAATTTAATAAGTCTTCTCTAGTATTTAAAACTGCACTTATTTCCACCTAATAGCTCTCCTGTGAAACTCTAAACTCTTGTAGTTCTCTAACATCTAAATTGTATTTAACTGTCGAAATTGCCTTATGCAACCCAAAGGCTTTAATTTTGGGAAAGTATTCAATATCACAATCAAAGGTTTCTGTCATCTTTCTAGAAAACAAAAAGTTTGAATACTTTGACAGACGTTCCTCACTAAGGTTCACCTTCTCTAAAGCAGATAAAAGTATAGTGACATCTCCACTTTTCTTATTTATATGCTCCTTAATTTTCAAGAATAAATCTTTAATCGATAAACCATATTCCGATTCAATAACAGAGATGACTTCTAAATTGAGGGGTTTTTCATCAATATTCTCGAGTTGATATTCACTAGATATTCTTATCATCCAAGAGGTTAATTGTTTGGTCTTTACTTCAATTGAAGAGCTGGAAAGCTCAAAATCATGTGATGCACCAAATGGTCCTACCCACGATTTTAAAATGTTATCGATCGGAACACTTGAACATGTGAATTGAATTAGCTTAAGTAAATAACTCAATTCCCCCCAGATCCCAATTACTTTCTCTTTGCTCAGTTTCTTCTCAAAAGTTTTAGTAAAGAATGTACTCCATTTTATATAGATAGTTATAAACTCTTTAGATGCATCTTCTGCATTAGCAATGTTTTTAATTGAATCAATTAACGAAATAATTAGATCATCGAACAATGATGTAAAGTCAGAGTCTAATAGTCTAATTTGGAAGTAATGCCCTTGCTTAAAAAAAATAAGCTCTAAATTATCGTTACTTAGAACATCAAATTTCGGGATAAATGTGGAAGGAAGATAAATTAATATTGCATGACTCGATTTTTCGTCAACAGCTAAAAAAACTTCTAGCGGCCCATCAGACTCAAATCTGATAGTGCTCAACCCAGAATCAATATTTTGAGATTCCAATAGTTTCCATTTATCACTTAATTCCATTATAGCACCGCGTCCGTTGGTAATAATTCATCCGAAGCTTCATCTTCATCTTCATCTAGTATCTCTAGATCATAATCACCTTTAACATACTCTCCATAAGGATCTAACTTTCTTGATATTGGAGGAAAACCCATTGCCATACCAACCAATGGTTCATTAAGTAATTGGCCTCTTTCTTTTAATAACCTTTGGATATTGGTGTCTACTTTCCCAGGAACTTGATTGAAGACGTAGTAGGGGTCTAACAAATAAAATATAAGCACACCTTGGTTTTGATTTAGCTTTTCTCGATATATTCTTTCCGGTTTGGTTTTTCGTTGAGCTTTTATTAGAGCATCTTCTTCGTTGATATTTGGGTCATTGTTTAAAATTTCAGACACTTTTTGACTGATAAATTCTTTTTCTGCTAAAAGTATTTGGTCTTCATCAAGAGCAACTTTCATATCTGTTCCTCCGCTCATTATATTCGCAGATGAACCAGTAGGTTTAAACCTCTGATCTTTTATGAACTCATCATAAAAATGATTTCCTTTCTCTTGAGCTGGCCCACTTCGAACCGCTAATTGAACATCTTTAGGTAAGCCTGTTTCATCAGAGGTGAGTATTCCTAAACCACACTCTTTAGCCGCTGAGCCTGTCAATTTAATTGCTATAGTCCAAGATGTTAGTAAGTTTTTTTCAACACATTTATTTACATATTGTTTGATTAGATTATTTCTAGTCTCATCAAAATTGTTATTTGATTCAATAATTTTAATGAGTTCTTTAGAAGATACTGTGATAGTAAGTAATGAATCTACTTCCTTGGCCGCAGAAAACAAAGGAGAAACTATACTTTTAAAATCAGTCCATACTTTACTAATTTTTTCTTTAGTAATATCAAGCTCTGTTGTCATTACTAGAGAGTCTTGGTAAGACCATTTTGTGCTTGTTGTATTTTTCAAAATAGTTGGGCGAGTAATTTGTAAAACTCCAGGGTGCTTTCTAACCCTTAGTTCAAAATCTCTTGGTGTTCCCTTTTGCTCCATCTTTTTGAACTCTTCTTTTAGTTCGTCAATACATCTAGATGTTGAATCATATTTAGAAATTAAATCCCTAGATGTAAACAATTTGCAGCAGTCTAAATAGCCTGGTCTATAACCAAACCATCGGCCCATTTGCAGGAGAGAGTCTGAATAGTTTGTCGAACGTACAAAATAGCTAACTGTTAAACCTTCAAGAGTAAAGCCCCTAGATAATCTATTCCCCCAATAGCGATAACTTTGCGTGGTTTTTCATCTTGGTATTTAAGCTCTTTTCCAGTGTCACTGTTCAATGCCAGAACTTCAATATCTGATACCGCATCCACCAATAAAGGACTTATAGAATTAAACGAGACTGGTTGCATGTAGTCATCGACATAATTTTCAGGTAGGTGACTATGGATAGAGCCAACAATTTCAGCGCAATAGTCAGACCAAACTTTTTCAAATTTTCGATAGATTGAATTTGCCCCGTTTGGCTTATCCATTTTTAACCTAGTCTCGATATCGCTATAAAAGTCATGAATCAACTTACTAGATTTATTTTGCCATGAAGTGAATCTTGAAATATGCACAAGCATAGTATTATGGGGTTGATATACTTTAGAGAGAATAAGGTCTTTTCGCCTAGTTTCTCTAACAGCAATGCCCAGAATAAAGCACATCACAGAATTTTTGATACTGTTAGGTAAATCAATTGGGAAATTATCGACAGATTTAGAAGCTCGAGTGCCTTTTTTGTATTCACTAAATGAGGAAAAGTTTAAATAGTAACCAAACTTGCCTACTTTATTTTCCCAGTCTTGTTTATTATCAAACCGTTCAACACCAATTATGTCATCACCATCTTCCATTACTCGACTTGGAAAGTCGGCTGTATAGTCATCAATATCAAATACAATCGGAAGTTTTTTGCAGGGCTGTAATGTTTCAAAAATCCGATGTGCCCCAATATAATTGGTAGGCGTATCTAAGAGAAATATAAAGTCATCAGGAAATAGATTATCGACTTGCTCAAATAAAGACTCTGTTATTCCTTTATTTGATTTGTCGGGAATACTCCACATTTCTTTTGATGCTACATTTCTATCCTGAATGACATTAGCGAATGGAGTGGCTGTGTAACCCAAATAAGACTTTTTATGAAAGATACCTAATATTGCTCTAATATGACCATTAATTTTAGATGCATAGTTTTGACCTTTATAGCCTTCATTGTTTAGAGAAGCATTGTCTGCTTCATCATCAATAATCAATAAAGGTAGGCTGTGTTTAGTTGCACCTTTAGGCAAATTGTCTTTTAACCAAAGTAAGATGTTTTTCAATATGCTGACGTTTTTTTTACAAACCATGATATTGGTCTGATTTAAGGAGAAGTTAGCATCAGCTAAAGGTCTATTAAAATCAGCGTCTTCAGAAGTAATTGAAACAACTTGGAAAACACTTTCATCACCTTGATGGCCAAAAGCTTGCCTGAGTCCAACACCTTTACCATCACCAATTACGTCTTTGTCTATCCGCGCTTGCGTTTGTGACCTGAGATCATCCATGATTCCAGATAAAACTATAATCAGCTTATAACCAGAATCGAGTGCTCTATTGATTACAGCATTAAAATTACCTGTTTTACCTGACTGCACATCTCCATCGACAAGGCCTTTAATAAAAGTAGAAGATTGACTCTTAGGGTCCGCCAATTTACTTAAAATTTTATAGCTCGAGTTTTTAATTTCTTCTACTACTGATTCTGAACGCCCTTGCCCCCGCAAATACTCTAAGTACCTTTCAGTGTAATTCCATTTTATTTCATTTTCTCTAGAATCATTTAGCCAAGTTGATTTATTCTTTGATAAAAGATTGGGGGCTTTGATTGTTGTTACATGATTTGATTGAACCTCTTTTCTAACAACTTCGAAGTAACTTTCAAAGGTTTCTCTATCTATATTCGGCCAGTTTAAATGCTCTGCAACGATTGCTAAACTAGAAAAGATTCTATCTGCTAACTCTGAACGTACTTCGTCTAAAGATTCAAAACTAGCTGTTTTTAAGTGCTCTTTAATTTTATCTTTGATTGCATCTTGGTATTTAAAGCGATAGTTATCCATATCTATTACTCCAGTATTTCAAGAATATCAGTAGGTAACGTCGTTAAGTCTATACCTAGTTCACTGATGAGATTTTTCTTAATAAAATCATTGCTGTAGCCATTTTTTCTAAGGTTCAAGATGGCTTCACCAAAATTAATGTTTTTAGTTTCTTCGCATTTATAAAAAGGTACGTCTTCATGCGTATCTCTAATTTTATTGATAGTGGTATTGATCATTCTAACTAACAAATTTAACTTGGTTTTTTGTTCTGAGTTACATGAACCCACCAAATCATTCAGTAACGGAAATTCGTAATTCATCTCTAGTAACGGGCCTTTGTTAGAATGAATTTTTCGAAGAAACTTGGCTTCTTTATCACTTGGGCTATGATCAAATTTCTTTATCCCCCTATTGTAAAACTCCTTTTCAGCTTCAGCCGTTAGTTCTTCAACATACCCTTTAAAAGCTTTAATTAGGTCATGAGGGATCATGACTTGAGATTTAGCTACATTTAAGTGGAGTAAATGATCAGCTTTATTTCCGATATCGACTCTTAACCTAGCCAGTTGAAGTCTAGGAGCCTTTCTGATTAAGCCATTCCAACCACCATAAATTATCAACCGATTTGCGCGATAGATATATACACCTTCCATATCTAACAGGCTTTTATTAGAGGGTGTCCAAGTGTTACCTGGTTGTTGTGAGTCTTTAATACTGGATGAGGGTAAAATAAACCCTTCTAATTTTATGTTGTCTTTACCGAAGTCCTTTTGCCTAAACTCAAGTTTTCTAAGGCTTTGTTTACTTTCAGGGAATGGGTTGAACGACCTAATATGTGAATTATTAACCCTAATAGTTAATGGGTTTTCAGGGTTTTCTAAAAACCTATGGAAAATAATCCCCAAATGTTCTGTGGTATTTTGAACGATTTCTCTATGTAATGCCTTTTTCCTATTATGCTCTTTAAGATATTTTTCAAACTTATAAAGCCCTGACCAAATAACTATTGTATTTGGAGAAAACTCTGAAACTTGACTGTTAAACTCATTGTTTAACTTATTAAAATCACTTAAAAGTTGATTAATTTCAGCTTGGTTATTAACTACTATCTCCCACGACTTGGTTTTTACTAAGTGATCGACATCCCAAGTTAGTCCATGGTAATCCTCTTCTCCTCGTTTTCTCGACAATACAGTAAATTTCCGAGTCTGAGAGAATGAAGCCGCCTTCATCCCAAGACCAAACCGCCCTAAATCAAACTGAGCTCTCTCCCCCTCTGGATTCGAACTTGGAAATTGCATGTTATGGATCAGCTCATCAATCGACATGCCATCGCCATTGTCAGCTAAAAACAACTGAAATGGCTCGATGTCTGAATCTAGCAATACTTGGATTACATTAGAGTTAGCAGTAACTGAGTTATCGATTAAGTCAGCAATTGCAGCTTCAAGGGTATATCCCTGCTCAGCAATAGACTTAATTAGAAAGTCAGCCTTAGGTGTCGCATCAATTACATTCGTACAGTTAGGCAACATAGCTCCAAAATTGCACCATAAATTATAGGGTTACTACGCATTCTTACCATTAAACGACTAAATATCCATACTTTTATTCATCAATTTTTAATTCTTTTCGAATGATTTACTGTTTTTTGACGATTTGATCGGTAATCCGTTCTAAAATCCAGTCCTTCAGGCCTCTTTCAACCCATATAAAGGCTGTTACAGCCCTCTTTAGCCAATAACACATAGCTGTAGATAGTTGAACGGTCCAGCCCTATACAATCCATTACTTCTTTCTGTTTAATTAATCTCATAGTGAATACCTCAACTTAAATCACAACATGGGCTTCGCCTAAAAAAATTATTGATCAATTACATACAAACAGGACGCACTAATTCTCACATATATTATCTCTTTGCTGTAACTAATTTATGGCACAGCTAAGCAGCTAGTGGCATTGAGTCCACCAGCTGTTTTTTGAAATAAGGAGGCATTATGCCTATGACATAAACTAATCGATTACTTACGACATAGGCCGTCATTACACACGGGAAAGATGTTCGGCAAGTGATCATTGAGCACCACCACAAAGGTAAACTTGCCTCTATTTCCCACTCGGCAATAAGTACCTTGTACTTCGGCCGCTGACATCGGCTTTAGACCAGTATCTATCTCAAATTTCTATTAAGCGATTGGTTATACTGGCTAACAGAAATGCGCTAAGGCTAACAGGATTAGGCACTAGCATGGAAGTGACCATCCGTGACAGGACGTCACGATTGAGCATCCAGGGATGGACTTGCTGCGAGTCACTGGAATGCAAGTGCTTGATAACATGCCTAACCTTCATTGTTTCATACTGAGTGGCAATAAGTATCTGGTACTTCGGCCGCCGGCGTCGGCTTTAACTAAAAACCGCTGTTCAACCATTTGAGCAAGATGACGGGTGGCGGTGGCGCGACTCACCTTCGCGACTTTTTGGTACTGGCTACTATTAATCCCTAGTTCAAAATCGCCGTCTAACATCCGATTGAGCACTTTAGCTTGCTCCTGACTCAATAAAGATTGGTCGACACTTTGCCAATACTGAGTTTTCGACAGCGTTCTGCTCACATCTGCCATCGCATTGAGTAAGCAGTCATTGAGGGTTTCAAAAAACCAGACTAACCAAGGAGTAATATCTACATCGCCCCGTTGAGTGGACTCTAAAATGTCATAGTAGGCTTGGCGACGGGCAAGAATACTGACCGACATAGCGTAAAAACGAATCGAGCGCTTCTCCGCTTGCGCCAAAGCTAAATCAGTCAATAAACGCGTGATACGCCCATTACCATCATCAAGTGGATGCAGAGTAACAAACCAAAGATGTGTTATCGCCGCACGGATAAGCGGATCTAAAACCTGCGCTTGCCGTGAAGCATTAAACCATTCGATGAACTGCGAGAGTTCAGTATCCAATGCCGATCTAGAGGGTACCTCAAAATGCACCGTTGGTTTATCAATGCGGCCAGAGACAACCTGCATAGGTGTATCGCCACGCAGCGTTCCACCAATAACAGGGTTAAGTAATGTGTAACCCAGCGGAAATAACTGCTGATGCCAGCCCAATATCCGTTCGAGGGTTAATTCAGTCTCTAAATTTTTTAAGGCATCGAGCATAATGTCAGCTAAACCATCGGTTTGCGCTGTTGTCGGATACGGTTTATCTTCAGTCACTCCGAGTTTTTTAGCTAAGGATGAGCGCACTGAAGCAGCATTGAGCTTTTCACCTTCGATGGCACTGGAATGGATAATGTTAGCGAGTAAGGTGTCGAGTGCAGCGTCTGACGTTAACAGACTGTCGTCGTGACTTAGCATTTGCTTGCCAAGCAGCTGGCCCTGATTGAAATAGACCTGACGCAGCAAGGCATCAATGCTGCTGGTATTCCAATGAAACTTAGGCCAATCAGCTTGCTGCCAAATCCACATATCTTACCCCACGAGTCAAATAACAAGTCTATTCTACTCACACAATGAGGCGATTAACAAGTATATTCGCCTCACATTATGAGTCGAATAGCGCTACTAATCGCCTCATTAATACCAACATGCTATCCAATGCAGGGAAATGAGCCTTGTTGGTAATCTGGGATCTCGTTTCTAAGCCTTGTGGTCATCCATTTTTATCGTACAGCGGCCATACAATACTGTGGCGCATTGCCGTTGTTCGTGACTTTTATGTATATACCCAAGCTACCTGAATATACGAGTTTCAGAGCGTCTAGGGTGATTCAATTCAAGGCGCATCAATGACAGAATGTCGGCCACCTTTTGAATTGATGCAACACGGAAGTGGAGTGCCCTAGGCGCTCCGTCCCGGCGGGTTTTAACGCACTTTATGCTGTGTTGGTTATTTTTAACTTAGCCCGCTAGGTCTGCAAATAACCGCAATCGCCATGGATGGCGTGAATGCCATTTATGCAGGAGCAATAAATGGCCTTGCCTAAAGTGCGTTAAACTCCCGCTGAATCCTGCATCTTCAGGTTGTTTGGGTATACTACCGACAAAGCCTTCATGCTGAGATATACTGTCGCCGCTGATTTGACACGCCAATGCGAAACGCCGATGTGAAAACTCATTGCTTACACCGCACCACTTGCACACACATTCTGAGCCCAATCTATGCCTGATAATGCCAACAACTCACCAGCCTCTACTCACGCACAATGTACAGCTAATGCACAGCGTACTGTTGATGCACAACATATTGGCAATTCACAGATTGCCACGCCAGATGAGATGAATCCGGCAAAGTCGAATACGCTCGATGGTGAACAGGCAAGTGTAGAAAAACAGAAGGTCTTTATCATAGGTTTGCCGCGTACGGGCACGACGAGTGTGAGTGTGGCGTTGTTGGAGCAAGGGCTTAAAGTGGCGCACATGGCCTTTACTAAACAGGCGTTTATGTTGGCCGATGCGATTTCTGATGTGCCCTGTTTTAGTGATTATCGGCAGCTTGATGATCTATTCCCGCAGGCCAAATTTGTCTACCTCGAGCGTGATATGGCGAAGTGGGTGCCTTCAATGCAAATGCTGCTAGGTAAAATGCTGCCGCATTTAGAAGCAAAATCGGGGCGATTCCACCCGATTATGAAACGCAGCTTTCGGCACACGTTTGCTATCGATAAAGTGGCGGATCCCGTAGACGAGGCACATCTTATTGCTTGTTATCAAAGGCATCAAAACGAAGTGCTCGCTTACTTTCATGGCCGAGAAGATTTTATCTCACTCGACATAAGCCATGCGGGGAGCTTGAGTCGCTTGTTGCAATTTTTGGGGTTAACCACGGATTGCCCAACCTTAGGCCAAGTGACGGATAGGGCGCTCTCGGACTCTCAAATAAAAAGTGCACCAAACCAGATATCACAGGAAGGAACGAGTCAGGCAAAGGCCGCCGTCCAACCACAGCCAGTCAACACCAGCGAGCATGGACTGGATTTCCCTAAATTAAACGCTGGTACACACGTCGCGGCTTGGCATGAATATAAACATCCCAATAAGGTGAACAGTAATAGCGCTGGCCCGCAAAGCCGTAAGTTTTTCGACTATACGCTTTAGCTGTACGCCCTATTGCTTGCGGCGTTTTACCACAGTGAGCCAATCGAGGCTCACGCCCGAAATGGCATTAAAGCCGCGGATACGGAAGATAAGTTGCAGTAGCTGCGGCCTTGGACGCACTTTAGGTTCGACCGAGCGCGGAATAAACCAGAGTGTCACTAAGGCACGCAGTACGGTCGAGACTAAAAACACCACGAAGATAGGGCTCGATAACACGCTATCCCAACCCGACCAGACTAAAAAATCCGCCGCATGGGAGGCAATAGTGCCGCCCAATATCGCGCCAACAAATACACAGGCCGCACTCAAGGCTGCTTGCAAAGCGGCGTAGGTCGCAAAGTCACTGCGAAAGGGGCGGATATCATAAAGGTAATTTGCCGTACTTAAGGTGAAGCCGCTCCACGCCAAGCCAGAGAAAGCTTGAATAGCTAAGATATACAGATAGTTATCCGAGAATAGCCACATCAGCGGCAAGCTTGGGATCATACAACTGGTGATGATCATCACTAAACGATTGCCGAATTGATCGCTAAAGCGACCCCAAAATCGCAAGGTGACAAATTGAGTCGCTATCGAAGCCACACTGGCGAATACAAATTCGAGATAAGTAAACTTCAAGCCTTCCAACATGTAAACGGCAAAAAATGGTGCCGAGATCGCCACCATGCCCTGCATACTGGCGACAAATAAACTGTACTGACGAAAAGTTTTATCCTTCCACGCCTCACGAAAATGACCAATCGTCTGCAAAAATACGCCGCGCTGTTTGGGCTCACGCGGATCGGGATCGTGCATCTGCAGCAGTAACCAAGCCGACACAAACCGCCCCATCGCCGCGATAGAAAACAGCAGACTAAAGCCCAGCCACGCCATCTGCATCGAGTCGGTTAAGGTGAGTATGCCGCCGCCAATAAAGAACACACTCAAAGATGCGCCCATAGTGAGCCGAGTGCGCGCGGCGAAAAAAGTGCCACGGCGCCGTTCGGGAACAATAGAGCCCATCCACGCCCGCCAATGGGGTTGAATTAGATTAATAAAGCCATGGTAACCAACAGCTAAAGCGATAAAGATCCACACCGCATGTTCAGGGCCAAAAGCGGCTAACGCGCCCATCGCCAGCACAACACAGGCCTGAAAGGCGGCGCAAAAGACGATAAAAGTTCGGCGGGAGAAATGGCTGGCGAGCCAGACAGATAAAAGCTGGGAGATAGCGCCAAAAAGCTGAGGTAACCCCGTGACAAAGCCCATCTGCGCTAGGCTGGCACCGAGAAAAATAGCGTAGGCATTGAAGAAGTTATCGCTGGTCGCCGTCATCATAGACGAGGCAACCGCTTCCTGCTGCGAGCGACGCAGGGTACATCTTAACCAAGAGTTACGTTCGCTGCGCCGTGAACAAGTGACTAACGGCTGCGCCACAGGTGAATCCATACCAAGCACAAATCCATAGAATATTAAGGGATATTGCTCGATTATGTCGGATGAAATGCCATCTGCCTAGGGCTTAAAGCAATCGTATTAAAGCAAAACGCCCAAAGCAAAGCCTTGGGCGTTTTGTTTATCAGTGCATTGGATCTATAAACTGGCACAATCACCAAGATCCATATCCTGACTTAGAAATGGGCTTTAAGTACCGTCTCTTGGTCGAGCAAACTTTGGTACAGGGTAAACTGATTGGCGGCGCGGTCCAGATTGTGGCCTTCGCGGTGGATGTGGAAATACACATCACCGTTAAGATAATCCGTTAAAAAACGCACGCCTATCATCAAACAAATCACCCGCGCGCCAAGCCATAGACTGCGTTTTTCGTCTTCCGTTAAGACGTCACCCAACTCGCTCAAGTAGCCACGGCAAATCGCAGCGAAGATATCTTGGCGCACTTCGACTTTATCCAAGGCCGTTGAGTCTTCTTCCTCTGGCGAGCAGAAGGTGCGAACCATATCGCCGAAGTCATACATCAGATGACCTTTCATGCAGGTATCTAAATCGATAATCGCCATACTGGACATGTCGCGTTTATCGAAAAGCATATTATTGATTTTAGTGTCGTTATGACAAATTCGCAGCGGCAGCTTTGGCGATATTTCCGCGAGTTCATCCAGCAAAGCCTGCTGAGATAACGCGTAATCGACCCAATGACGGCAAAGATCTAGGCGGTGTTGGCTATCGAGTTCGGCGGCCTGTTGCAACAAAGTCATGCGTCCCGGTAAATGGTGAAACTGGGGGATCACATCTTCGAGCTGAGTCGCATCAAAGTCACTCAAGGCTGAGGCAAAGTGACCAAAAGCCTTAGCCGCCATTTCTGCTTCTTGTTCCGACTTAACCACTTCGATGCTGAGACTATGGGGCAAGTAACTGATCGCGCGCCAAAATCCTTGTTCACCTAAATCAATAGCCAATTCACCCTCTTGGGTTAAACAAGGGCTAACGACTTTCAGGCCGTATTGTTGCTGCAACGACTTAGCGCATAAATGATGGCTGATTTTATCGGCATTGCTGACCAAAGCGTTGGGCGTTTTAAATACCTCAGTATTAATACGCTGCAATACTAATTCGCCCGCTGGCCAGCGCACCAAAAGGGTGTCATTGATGTGGCCATTACCGAGGGCAGAAATTTTTGCCTCGGCGGCTTCAATACCAAAATGAGGCAACACTGACTGCCTGATGAGTTTAATCACTCAATAACTCCGTTAATTTTTGTTTTACCCAGACAGTGTCCTGCGGATAAGTCACGCCGAGCCAAGGCTCACAGGCAACATCGACATAGACAGGCAAACCTTGCTCAATGCCCGCTTGTACTATGGCGGGCAAGTAACATTCAGACTTAGGTTGTTGACCCTGTTGCCCGATAAATTCGGTTAATTCACGTTTAATAACATCAAATATGCTTGGGGAGAAGCCCCAGCATGTCATAGATACCAAGGACGCTGGCGGCAAACTCGCATGCCCCTGTGGGCCATCACCCACCAATTCGCCTGCTTGCTCGGCGATATTGAGCCATTCGGCAACCGATTTAAGCTGACCATTTTCCACCTGGCACAGACCCCGGTTAACACCGCCGTGCTCCGACAATGTGAGTTCTATGGGATAGGCCACCATCATCCACTCTGTCGGTCTCATGCTTAAGCCTTTGGCTAACGAGGCAAATGCGCTATCACCATAAAAATCATCGGCATTGATAACGGCCATTGGTCCTTTAACGAGATGGCGTGCACTCCACAGTGCATGGGCCGTACCCCAAGGTTTTAGCCTGTGACTGATATCAGCCAGCTGCGCCGCCTCGGGTAAATCCGTTAAGGCTTGATAGCAAAAATGATAGGCAAAATCGGCGGGTAAAAACCGTGTCAGTATCTCAGTTAATTCAGTTTCTAACTCTGGGCGGATCACCAGCACAGCACGCTGAAAGCCACTGCGAATAGCCGACATGATCGATAACACCAACATGGGTTCGCCAGCTGGACCGAGCGCTGCCAATTGCTTATCGCCGCCGAAACGACTACCTAGCCCTGCAGCCATAATGACTAAGGTCAATTCTGTATTCATGCTGGATTGATATATTCAGTTCAAATTTAAAGATGTTTCCCCAAACCGCCGCGCCTAATACCAAGGCATAACGCATTTAAAACGCGGTTTGAGAAAAAGAGGAGCAAAAGTGTAATCTACCCCTCTAATTGTGACTAGCATTTAAGCAGAAATTTTATCGACTTAAGTTGCTGACCTAAGCTGCGACCTAACTTGCAGTCTAAATCAGCGCGCGATGTAATCACCAAAAGTGCGATTCTGTTCTAATATCGCTTGGCTGCCCTTAAGGCTGAACTTATAACCACACAAGCTGATACTTCCACGGCGCGCAAGGTCCACTATGATGGCTTGGGTGTCGAGTGGGGTGAATCGCGCTTCGGTTGCTGAGTCGGCTTTCAAATCCACAGTCACAGGGCGGTAGTCAGTGCCATTATTAAAGGACAACAGGCTACAGGTTTTATCGCCCTTTGCCGTAGCTAAGGACCACAGGTTTTGCGCTTTACCTTTCTCACCGAGCCAACGCATAATCAAGATGTCATCCTCAAGCGCCACAGAAAAGCCGTCAGGTAACGCGAGCGTCACCCGCTCACCCGCATAGGGCGCAATCGCGTTAACCGTTACCACGTCTGCCCCGTCGCCCGTCTCAGCGTCGCCACTTGGCCAAAGGCCCCAAACCAAGGCGAGCAAGACCACAACACCACAACCTATCCCCGCAGGACGCCAATAACGGCGTTCCAGTTTAGGCAGCTTAATCTTAGGCAGTACGAAGAAACGTTTCAGCGGCGCTAAAAACTCGAACAAACCGCGAAACAGCTCGGTCATCGAGCCAGAATCTTTCGCTTCTGCGCGGCGTTGACGCACTTCTTCGGCATGATCTTGATCGTTAAAGCTGTCCGGCTCGTCATCTTCTTCGGCGGCAAAACGCCAACCCGGTTCTGTACTGCGTTCGGCAGGATCTAATTGGGCCGCGTTAAAGTCGACATGTTTTAAATCAACATTAGCGACATCAACGTCGACTAAATCAATATTGGTCTGTTCGATACGACTGGTGTTAGCGGGGCGAAAATCCGCATGACTGTCGGGCACCACAAAATCGGCAGGATTTTGCGTCATCCGAGTAAGGGCATCAAAACGCAGTTCATCTTGGCGCTGAGCTTCAAGTTCGGCATCCGCCGCGCTCATAGTCGAGGCGACAATAGGTTCTGCAACATTAGATTCAGCGACTATTGGTTCAGAGACAATGGGTTCAACATGGGCAGATAAATCCACCTCAGGCTCAGAGGCCGTTGCGGCACTAATGGCCTGTGCATGCGACTGCTCAACATGCGGCTCATGTCGCTCAACTTGAGGCTGCGCTTGAACATGGGCGGTCGATTTAGCTGCCTGTCTTGCGGCAACATCTTGAGTTTCTATCTCTTTAGCCGCCTTTGGAACGATCGTCGGCTCCACACGGCGCCTAGGCATAGCCTGCGATGTTGGCGCATCCAGCTCAGGGCCGAAATAACCGTAGCGATAATCGACTATGGTTGGCGCAGGTAAACGCCAGCCCCAAAACGTCAATCCAGCGGCTAACACTAAACTCAAGCCGATCAAGGCAATATGCACATCGGCCGTTAACAGCCCGATGAAAATAAATAAGGGTAATAGGAATACGCCAATCAAGCCTTTTGACTTATCGGCATCGGCCAAACGACGCAAACTGGCGAGCCCTAATAAAGGTAAGCCCAACAATGCCAGTAAATACATCAGGAAATTAGCCCCAAAAGCAGCGGCGGCAAGTGCAATACAGACGTAAACGCCAACACTGATTGCGACAAAGCGGGGACGAGAATCACGCCCGTGAAGGCAGAAAAGAGATTTTAACAGCACGACCCTTCCTTTATTGTTGTAAAAACGAGATACAAAAAGACACTCATTGCCTTATTCGCACGAGCGTAACCAATTTACCCGCAATTGTCAGTGCCTACGACCCTAGTCGGATAAAAATGCGCATAATATCGAAGTAAATCTAAAATAGGCTTAAATTGCTGGCCTACAAGCCCTAGTATTTCTATGGTCAAAATCGGTATAATGCTCGGCTTTCTGGGCCCTTCTTGCGTTAACCAATTGGATATTTAGCTCATGACCGCACGCGGAAATTTATTTATTGTGTCGGCGCCAAGTGGCGCAGGTAAATCCTCGCTGATCTCGGCCTTGCTTAAAGACAAGCCCGCTGACATGCAGGTTTCGGTATCACATACCACCCGCGCGCCACGCCCAGGTGAAGTCGATGGTCAACACTATCACTTCGTTAATGTTGAACAATTCAAAGCGTTAATTGCTGAAAATGCCTTTTTTGAATGGGCAGAAGTGTTCGGCAATTACTATGGTACCTCGCGCCATGTGATTGAACATACGCTCACCCAAGGTATCGATGTTTTCCTCGATATCGACTGGCAAGGTGCCGAGCAAGTGAAAGCTGTGATGCCCGATGCCGTTGGTGTGTTTATTCTGCCACCCTCGAAAGCCGAGCTAGAACGCCGCCTCACTGGCCGTGGACAAGACAGTAGCGATGTGATCGCCAGCCGTATGGCACAAGCCGTATCGGAAATGTCCCACTATAAAGAATATGATTTTATTATCGTCAACGACGATTTTGACACTGCGTTAGCTGATTTGCGTGCCATCATTCGCAGTCAGCGCTTAACCTGTGCTAGTCAGATCCACGCGCAAAATGATATGCTTAACGATCTGTTGGCAGGCCAACTGTCATAGTGTACAATTTTGCGTCATTTTTTCCCTAGATAAACTGGAGTTTCAACACATGGCTCGCGTAACTGTAGAAGACGCCGTAGAACAAATCGGCAACCGTTTTGATATGATCTTGGTTGCGGCGCGTCGTGCTCGCCAAATCGCCGTGCAGGGTAAAGACCCTATGGTTGAAGAGATGAACGACAAACCAACGGTTATCGCCCTGCGTGAAATCGAACTAGGTTTAGTTAACGCTCACACCTTAGATGCCGATGAGCGTCAAACGGTACGTGAACGTGAAGCAGCTGAAATTGCAGCAGTTTCAGCCATTGCTGAAGGCCGTTCATTATAAGAGTTGTTGAGTAAACACCTGTTTAGGTAAAAGGAGAGCTGCCACTTGTATCTGTTTGAAGGTCTAAAGGAGTCTGCTTCCGGTTACTTAGAACCCGAACAGGTAGAATTGCTCAAGCAGGCGTACCAGATTGCGCGCGATGCCCACGAAGGGCAAATGCGCACGAGTGGCGAACCTTATATTACTCATCCGGTTGCGGTTGCCCGCATCCTTGCTGACATGCGTCTTGATCATGAGACGCTGATGGCAGCACTGCTCCACGACACTATCGAAGATACTCATGTCACCAAAGACGATTTAGCCGAACTATTCGGTGTCGCGGTGGCCGAGCTCGTCGAAGGCGTGTCAAAACTCGATAAGCTAAAATTTCGCGACAAGAAAGAAGCTCAGGCTGAAAACTTCCGTAAAATGATGATGGCGATGACGCAGGATATCCGCGTTATCCTCATCAAGCTTGCCGATAGAACCCACAATATGCGTACCTTAGGTGCCCTGCGTCCCGACAAACGTCGCCGCATCGCCCGCGAAACCTTAGAAATCTACGCGCCCATCGCTAACCGTCTCGGTATCCATAACATCAAGACAGAGTTAGAAGACTTAGGTTTCCAAGCGTATTACCCCATGCGATATCGGGTGCTTAAAGAAGTCGTTAAAGCCGCCCGTGGCAATCGCAAAGAATTGATCCAAGGCATTGAAGCCGCTGTTTATACGCGCTTAAACGATGCGGGTATTCCAGGAAAAGTTAAAGGCCGCGAGAAAAATCTCTACTCCATCTATAACAAAATGCAGAGTAAAGAGCTGCAATTCCAAGAAGTGATGGATATCTACGCCTTTAGGGTGATAGTCGATTCCATCGACACTTGTTATCGCGTACTCGGCGCCATGCACGGACTGTATAAACCTCGCCCCGGTCGTTTCAAAGATTATATCGCTATCCCTAAAGCCAACGGTTATCAGTCTCTCCATACCTCTTTGTTTGGTCCACACGGCGTGCCCGTTGAGATCCAAATTCGTACCGAAGATATGGACCAGATGGCTGACAAAGGGGTCGCTGCACACTGGGCCTACAAAGGCGGTGCGCAAACAGGCCAAGGCACGACGACTCAAGTGCGTGCCCGTAAGTGGATGCAAAGCTTGTTGGAATTACAACAAAGCGCCAGCACCTCATTCGAATTCGTTGAAAACGTGAAGACGGAACTCTTCCCAGAAGAGATTTATGTGTTCACCCCTGAAGGTCGCATTCTGGAATTACCCGTGAATGCCACCGCGGTAGACTTTGCCTACGAAGTGCATACAGATGTGGGTAATACTTGCGTCGGTGCCCGCGTTAACCGCCAAGCGTATCCGCTCAGCCAGCCGTTAATTTCAGGCCAAACCGTTGAAATCATTACCGCTAAAGGCGCACGTCCGAATGCCGCTTGGCTGAACTTTGTGGTAACAGGTAAGGCCCGCGCCAAAATCCGCCAAGTGCTAAAGAGCCTTAAGGGTGATGACGCGATTGCGCTCGGTCGCCGCCTGCTCAACCATGCGCTCGGCAAGACTAAGCTCGACAGTATTCCGCCTGAGCAGATTGAAAAAGTCATTCGCGATACTAAACATACCACGCTCGATTCACTGCTCGCCGATATCGGCCTAGGCAATGCCATGAGCATCGTTATCGCCCAGCGTTTGATTGGCGATAATCTTGAGAATCAAGAAAGCCGCGACGGCCACATGATGCCAATTCGTGGCGCCGAAGGTATGCTCGTTACCTTCGCCAACTGTTGCCGCCCAATCCCTGGTGATGCCGTAATTGCCCACGTGAGCCAAGGTAAGGGCTTAGTGGTGCACATGGAAAACTGCGCCAACATTCGTGGTTATCAAGGCGAGCCTGACAAGTACATTCCTGTGCAATGGGATAATGTCGAAGGCGTTGATTACCAAGCCAACCTGCGGGTCGAAATCGTTAACCACCAAGGCGCACTGGCGAAGATCACCTCGATCATTGCCGCCGAAGGCTCGAACATTCACAACCTCAGCACAGAGGAACGAGATGGCCGCGTGTATTTGATCAACCTGCGGATTTCGGTGAAAGACAGGATCCATTTAGCCAACGTGATGCGCCGAATTAGGGTACTGCCCGAAGTGCTGCGTACGTCCCGTAATCGTTAATTAACTCAACATTAGAGAGAGCGTCATGGCAGAAAAAATCATTATAGCGACCGAAAACGCCCCTGCGGCCATCGGCACTTATTCACAGGCCGTCAAAGTCGGCAGCACAGTGTATTTATCCGGCCAAATTCCGCTTGTGCCAAGCACAATGCAAATTGTCAGCGATGATTTTGAAGCGCAAGTCGTGCAAGTATTTGAAAACCTAACGGCAGTTTGTACTGCTGCGGGCGGTTCAATCAACGATATCGTTAAGCTCAACATCTTCCTGATTGATTTAAGCCACTTTGCAAAAGTGAATGAAATCATGAGCCGTTACTTCAGCCAGCCATACCCTGCCCGTGCAGCTATCGGCGTGAAGCAATTGCCAAAGGATTCTCAAGTTGAAATGGATGGCGTGATGGAGCTGTAAGCTCTCGCATTCCCCTTCAACCAACAAAAAGGCGCTGCGGCGCCTTTTTTGTTGCCGCCCCCTCCTCGTTTCCGCTTACTATTCTCTTCATCTTATTTTCATACTCAGCTTGTAGGCTTTGGGCTCCATTCTCATATTTTACAATCCTGTAAACTATTTGCGCGGGCTCACAAAACTCGCCATACTGGGTGCAGCCAAAATAACAATAAAGAACAGGGAATTGCCAATGGATACAGCGATTAAGACGCCAATTGAAATGCTGGCGCACTGGGCTAAGACTCAGGGGGATCAAGTCTATTTACGCCAACCTATCAAGGGTCAATTCCTTGATTTTACTTGGGCCGAAGTTCAAGAAAAAGTGCAGCAACTGGCCGGTGCCTTACAGCATCTAGGCCTAGAGCGCGGTGATAAGATTGCCGTACTCTCTAAAAACTGCGCCGAATGGTTTATCACCGACCTCGCGTTAATGCACGGCGGCTATGTCAGCGTGCCGATTTACCCAACGGCCAACACAGATACCATTCGCTATGTGCTGCAACACAGCGGTGCAAAAGCCATTTTCCTCGGCAAGCTCGACCATTGGGCCGACCAAGAAGCCGGTGTCGGCGGCGAGCTGCTACGCCTTGCTATGCCCTACGATACAATGCCAGCCCAATATCAATGGGAACAATTACTTAAACTAGGTTATCCCCTAGTTGATGCGCCGCTACCGACGCCTGAACAAGTGATGACGCTTATCTATACCTCTGGCTCGACGGGCCAACCTAAGGGCGCGATTCAAACCTTCGCCAGCTATGGCTGGACCTGCCAAGCGGTAGTGCGTGATTTACGCACCGACGGCAATGACAGACTGTTATCCTATTTACCTTTAGCGCACATCACAGAGCGCGTCGCGATTGAAGGTTCATCCTTCTACTCAGGTAGTGTGGTCGCTTTCGTCGAGAGTCTCGACTCCTTCGTCGCCGACGTGCAAAGGGCAAAACCGACGGTATTCTTCTCAGTGCCGCGTTTGTGGAGCCTGTTCCAGAAAAACATCATAGACAAAATTGGTGTTAGTAAACTGAATCTATTGCTGAAGATTCCGTTAATCAGCAACTTAGTAAAACACAAAATCCATAAAGGCTTAGGTTTGAACCATTGTCGTTTACTCGGCTCTGGCTCTGCGCCCATTCCGCCGTCGCTGATCCACTGGTATCACAGCATTGGTCTGAATATCTGTGAAGCTTGGGGCATGACAGAAAACTGCGCCTACTCGATTATCAACTATCCCTTCGATGCCCGTAAAATTGGCACTGTGGGTCGCCCGGTTGAGGATTGTCAAATCCGCCAAGGCGAAGATGGTGAGCTGCTGCTTAAGAGTCCAGGGTTGATGACGGCTTATTATCTACAGCCCGAAGCCACTGCGGCAGCCTTCGACGCCGATGGTTTCTTCCACACTGGCGATTTATGCTCTATTGATGCCGATGGTTGCGTGACCATTACCGGCCGAGTGAAGGACAACTTCAAAACCGCCAAGGGTAAATATGTCGCGCCCGTGCCTATCGAACGTAAATTGGCGCAGGACCCGCATGTTGAACTGATCTGCGTGATTGGCTCAGGCCTGCCGCACCCGGTCGCATTAGTGCAATTATCCGAAGGCGCTAGTTTGCAGGCCCGCGAAGAAGTCCGCACTTCACTCAAGGCGACACTCGATAGCGTGAATCCGCACTTAGAGTCACACGAACATGTGGATGCGATTATCGTAGTTAACGATCCTTGGACGATTGAGAACGATGTGCTGACGCCGACGCTTAAGATCAAACGCCATGTGCTTGAAAAAGCCTTTAGCGAACGAGTTGATGGCATTCGTGGCGCCCAAGTTCGCTGGGAAGATGAGTTAACGCAAAAATAACTCGACTAAACAGAGAGATGGCCAATATGGTTATCGGCACAAATCAAGCACGCCTCGGCGTGCTTTTTTATGACATATTCTGTCAAATTTCGATAAAACCACGTATCATGTGCGCCAGTCGGCTAAGGGATGATTCCCTTGTACTTTCTCATTCAATATAGGTTTAACAAAGTCCCGTGATGCTCATTACACTCTCGATTATTGGCGGTTTTATTATTTTAACCTTAGGCGCCGAAGCCCTAGTGCGTGGCGCGAGTGCTATCGCCCTACGCTTAGGTATTACGCCACTTATCATAGGCTTAACTATTGTTGCCTTTGGTACTAGCGCACCAGAACTGGCCGTGAGTGTCAAATCTGCCCTCGCCGGAAACAGTGGTATCGCCTTAGGTAACGTTATCGGCTCTAACATTGCCAACATAGGTTTGATCTTAGCGATCACGGCGCTAATCCGCCCTATCCAAGTGCAATCCCAAGTGGTGAAGCGCGATATCCCTTTGATGATCTTGGCTTCTATGCTGTTCTGGGGACTCTTATTAGACGGTGAACTCAGCCTGATTGACGGTGTGGTTTTACTTTCACTACTGGTTGGATATTTAACCTTTAGCTATATCAGCTCGAAAAACAGCAAGAATGAAGAAGAGATTGAAGCGGGGCCGAATAACCCACTGCTTTCTGGCCTATTCATCCTAGTCGGCATTAGCATGTTAGTTGGCGGCGGTATTCTATTTGTGAACGGCGCAGTCGATTTAGCAAAAACCTTCGGCGTGAGTGAAGTCATTATCGGCTTAACGATCGTGGCGATTGGTACCAGTATGCCAGAGTTAGTGACCTCAGTAATTGCGGCACTAAAAGGTCAAAGCGATATCGCTATCGGTAACGTTGTGGGTTCTAACCTGTTCAATATTTTGGGCATTTTAGGTGTTACTGCCATAGTTCATCCAGTGTCGTCACTCGGTTTCCAACCCTTCGACTTTATGGTGATGTTAGCTTTAGCCATAGTGATTCTGCCTTTTGCATGGACGGGATTACGCATCGGCCGCCGCGAAGGTTCTGTGCTACTACTGACCTATTTAGGTTATATGGGTTACCTGATTAACCAAGCGAGCGCTCAAGCTTTGGTATAACACTCAGCGGTAATATCCACTTGAAACACCGGAGCCTCTCCGGTGTTTTGCTATCTGGGTTTCGCACTTTTAAAAAAAGACAAATTTAACACCCTTAAACTGATGACATTTGTCATGCTAAAGCCATGACCTTTGTGTCTGCATTTCTCCTGTCGAATTTCTGATAATGAGTCCGTACCCAAACACGGGGAAATTTACTCAATAAGGAAATACCATGAAAATATTATTACTCGTCTCAAGCTTAGCGCTTATCAGCAGCCACACGTTTGCAGCGTCGCCCTCTAACGCCAACATCACCAGCATAGATGCGGCCTCAAACTCGATGAACCTAGCGCAGCTGCAACAACTGAGTGCCAGCACCCAAGATTACGACAAAGCCTATGCGAACTATCGCTTAGCCATTAGCGCCAATGTCATGGGACAAAAAGCCCTCGCCAGCAGTGCACTGACCAATGCGCAAACCGCATTAGAAGCCTTAGAAACCAGCCAAGCTGACGCGGAATCCCTCGCGCTGTTATCGTCGGTTTATGGCATGCAAATCGCCTTAGACAATAGCAAAGGCGCAACTCTCGGGATGAAATCTGCCAATGTCATTACCAAGGCCGAGCAGTTAGAACCCCAAAATCCACGGGTCGCCTTGGTTAAAGCGATCGCCGCCTATAACACGCCAGCTATGTTTGGCGGCAGCATGCAAAATGCTAAGACGCTCGCCACCACGGCCATAGAAAGATTCGCCCAACCTTGCGACGGCATTTGTTGGGGTGAAGCCGAAGCTTACACGTGGCGCGGGCTCGCTAAACAGGAATTAGGCGATAGCCAAGGCGCGAGTGAAGATTGGCAACAGGCTATAAAAGTGCAAGCAGATTACGGTTGGGCAAAATTTTTGCTTCAACAAAATCAGCAATTAAGTGCAAACTAGACCAAGTTGTTAACAGGGACTGATGGCGCTGACCCCAGCGCCAACCCCTAAACAGATGAATCAACACAGATATCACCTTCGGGCATTCAACGAACAACGATTAACAGTCAACACAGTTTCATAGGGGCATTATGATCAGCACGCATCTTCAGCTCGAACGAAAACTGGCTTGGGTGTATTTGATAAACTTAGTGTTTTATCTTATTCCACTTGCCATCAATGCGTATCCAACATGGAAAATCGCCCTTAGCTTTGCCGTGCTCATTCCTTTTATTGCCAGTTATTTTTGGGCCTATAAGTGCAATCAGAATAGCGCCTATCGCCCCATTCTGATGATGGTGGCCATCGCCACAGCAATCACGCCAATCAACCCGGGATCTATCTCGTTATTCACCTTTGCCGCTTTTTTCATTGGCTTTTTTTATCCTCTCAGAACCTGTCTGTTGGCTATTGCCGCCTTAATCGGCCTGTTGTTTGCCCTCAATGAGATTTACGACTTTAACAGTTACTACTTTCCGCTTTACGGCTCAGGATTGGTACTCGGTGTAGGCATGTTTGGCGTTGCCGAACGCAGGCGTCATCAACATAAATTGAAAGAACAGCAAAGCACTCAAGAAATTAGTACCTTAGCGGCTATGGTTGAGCGAGAACGCATTGCCCGCGATCTACACGACATCATGGGCCACAGCTTGTCTTCGATTGCGCTTAAGGCGGAACTGGCCGAAAAACTGCTGGCAAAACAAGAATACCAACTGGCCACAATCCAGCTTAATGAACTCGGCCAAATTGCCCGCGAGAGCCTCAGCCAAATTCGCCACACCGTATCTGACTACAAACATAAGGGTCTCGCGGATAGCGTGACGCAACTGTGTAAACTATTGAGGGAAAAAGGAGTCAGTGTCGAGCTGACAGGCAATATCCCTAAACTGCCCGCCAGAATGGAGAGCCAGCTGGGATTAATTGTCACTGAACTGGTGAATAATATTTTACGCCATAGCGGCGCAAGCCAATGTATTATCGACTTTATTCAGCAACCAGATAGGCTAGTCGTTGAGGTCAAAGATAACGGTCCAAGTAAACCTATCGCCGAAGGCAATGGCCTCACGGGCATACGCGAACGTCTCGACAGCTTAGGCGGCAGCTTGAGCTATAATCTCGAACAGGGATATGCATTTACCGTCAGTTTACCTTTGCAGGGAGCAACAGATTAATGAAGATTTTATTGGCGGAAGACCAAGCCATGGTGCGAGGCGCGCTCGCCGCACTCCTCACGCTTGCGGGAGGATTTAATATCACCCAAGCGAGTGACGGCGATGAAGCCCTAAGCCTACTCAAACAGCAAAGCTTTGATCTCTTGCTAACCGACATCGAAATGCCCGGCCGCACAGGCCTTGAGCTGGCAGCTTGGTTAAAGGATCAACATAGTCAAACTAAGGTAGTGGTCATCACCACCTTCGGCCGCGCGGGCTATATCAAACGCGCGATCGAAGCCGGTGTCGGCGGTTTTCTGCTAAAAGATGCGCCTTCAGAAACCTTAGTCAACGCGATTCAACAAGTTATGGCGGGAAAACGAGTGATCGATCCTGAACTTGCCATGATGGCAATTGGTGACGTCGACCCACTCAACGATAAAGAGCGCCGTGCCCTACGCCTCGCCAGTGAAGGCAAATCCACCGCCGACATCGCCGAAACCCTCTTTATTGCCGAAGGCACAGTGCGTAACTACCTCTCCGAAGCCATAGCTAAACTCAATGCCAGCAACCGAATCGATGCAGCACGCATCGCCAAACAAAAGGGCTGGCTATAATAGTGAGCACAGCCCAATCACGTAGAGCAGACTAACTGATTGGGAGCTGTCGCTGAACCCATAGAATGACATAAATATGGATTTTTTAATTTCCCGCTATCAATTAATAATCAAATGTTTATATAAAAATAAGATCATGGCTTAACCAATTTTAAAATAGAGTGACAGTACGATTAACTCACATTAACCAAAGCACCCTTAATTATATTTATGTGTTCTTACTATATTGGGGAACACAATACAAGGTGTCGCAGGCATTTATAATCGAAGTCAGCGATTACCAGATAAACTTCAATCCTTAGAGCTATGGTTAGACCACTTAGAGCTGTTACAGGGCGAAAGTGTCATAATTTACCCCATTTTTTGATATGCCATCTGAGTATTATTTGATATGTTTACAAACTTCACCTTACAAAACATGTATTACAATAAATCAATAAGCGTTTATATTTAATGAACTTATTTTACTTATTTTGACTTGTTGTCGTTATAGGATTTGAATTATATGTCAATGGCACCTCAATTTATTCACCATGATCTTGGGTTACTGAATCCTTCCTTTGATTCCTCGCTGGTAGATGTGCTTAATGAGCTCGAACATCTTCGAAGATTGCAACTAGTAGGTGATACCCCAGCACCTCTTTTTTTTCAATTAAAAGGTATATTTCACTTGCTTGAGAGCTTGGGTTCAGCTCGTATTGAAGGTAATCACACTACACTTGCGGATTACGTTGAAAGTACGGTGGATGGTGCGGTTCAAGACACGGACCACCTGAAAGAAATCTCTAATATTGAAAAAGCTATGACGTATATCGATGAGGTGATTGAGCCAGGCTCTCTCCTCACTGAGCCTTTTATACGTGAATTACACACGCTAGCAGTATCGTCACTTGAGCGTGAAGGTGATCGTACACCGGGAGCTTATCGCCAAGAAGGTGTTCGCATCGCTCAATCAGCTCACCGACCACCAGAACATATTCAAGTCCCCAGTTACATGAGTGAGCTTATTCAGTTTATCAATCAAGCTGATCCGCAAAAGTATGACTTGATGAAAGTTGCCTTGGCTCACCATAGGTTTGGGTGGATCCACCCATTTACGAATGGAAATGGTCGTACAGTACGCCTGTTGACGTATGCCTTGCTTATCAAGTATGGGTTTAACGTCAAAGAAGGTGGACGAGTGCTGAATCCAACAGCTGTTTTCTGTAATGATCGCGACCGTTACTACATGATGTTGGCTAAGGCCGATAATGGCACGACTGAGGGGCGCGAGGCTTGGTGTATTTACGTTTTAGATGGGGTACTAACCGAACTTAAAAAAGTGGATCAGCTGACCAATTATGCTTACTTGCGAGAGCATGTGTTATTGCCAGCATTGTTGTTTTCAAAGCAGCGTCAACTCTTGACGGATATGGAGTTTAAGATCTTACGCCTTGCTTGTGATCAACAAGGATTGATCAAAGCAGGAGACTTGACTACAGCGATACCTGAACTCACTAAATCAGCCCAGAGAACCTATCAAATTAATAAACTTCTAGAGCGAAAGATGCTGCAACCCGTTCAAGATGGTGCAAGGCAATATGTAATTTGTTTCACCAGTAATTATCTGTTACGTGGCGTTATCCAGTCGTTGCGGGAGCAGGGGTTTATCCCTGAGCAGCTAGAGCGAACTTAAGCAGCTCCTTGATATTGCTAAGTATCTATTTCGTGGCCGGCATAACATTTTATGCAGGCCCCATTTCTTTGGGACTTTTTTGCCAGAAAAAGCTAAGCGTTACCCCCTTAAACTAGACAGAATAAATGCTGGCTGCGCACGCTTTGGATGATGTTTAGTTATCGAAAAAAGTGGATCCTACGAAAGCCTAAATAACTTGTATTCATAGTGAGTTGACGAGTGCATATCATCGCCGTGATAAAGCACAAATAACTATTTTCGCTTATTTATGATGCGATCCAATTTATCAGACTAAATTTGTCAAACTATCCAGTAGATTTTATGTCTGAGTATGGTTATGTCACCTAGCTACATAATTGAAAGCTGCTAGCAGGCTATGTCAAAC
Organism: Shewanella sp. DAU305; assembly: GCF_026802235.1. Classification (NCBI taxonomy): domain Bacteria; kingdom Pseudomonadati; phylum Pseudomonadota; class Gammaproteobacteria; order Alteromonadales; family Shewanellaceae; genus Shewanella; species Shewanella sp. DAU305. Next base: position 889,128 of record NZ_CP113808.1, on the reverse strand, counting down.
TTTGATTTCAGTGACTGATTAAACGCGGCAAGCAATTCGGCGGCTTCAAGTAAGCTAGCTAAACTCAAATTCCTTCAAGATTGCCTTACGCTTATTCTCTGTTAATATATGTATAAATTCACAGTGATTGAGTGCTAACGACTTGCAGCAATTGGATCTTGTTCCGATCACCGACCTCAAAGGCGTCGCCAAAAAGGTCGCGGAGAAACTCGCAAAGCTCGGCATCACAACAGTACAAGATCTGCTGTTTCACTTACCCCTGCGCTACGAAGACAGAACCCAAATCTATCCGATTGCCGCCCTTATGCCCGGCAGTTATGGCACCATAGAAGCTGAAATCCAATCGACGCAAATAATCCAAGGCCGCAAGCGTATGCTGGTCTGCAATGTGCGCGACGATACAGGCAGCTTGAGCCTGCGCTTCTTTAACTTTTCCGTCGCCCAGCGTAATGCCATGCAAAACGGTTTGATGATCCGCGCCTACGGTGAAGTGCGCCGTGGCGGCCATCAAGCTGAGATAGTGCATCCAGAATATAAAGTCGTGTATCCCGGTGAAGATGTTCACCTGAGCGATACCCTAACGCCGATTTATCCCACAACTGAGGGCTTAAAACAGGCGAGTTGGCTCAAGCTGACCGAGCAAGCTTTGGTATTGCTGGAAGATGGCGGCTTAACTGAGCTGCTGCCAGCGCAATTACAACCAAACAACATCAGCCTTAAACAAGCGTTGCAAACGCTGCATCGACCTCCTGCGGGGATCTCACAGTTCGATTTAGAGTTAGGCCAACACCCAGCCCAGCAGCGACTCGTGCAGGAAGAATTACTCGCCCATAATCTCAGCATGTTACGCCTAAGGCAGCGCAGTAATTTAGACGCTGCGGTTACCATGCAGGCCACGGGGCAGTTGCTCAATCCATTCCTCGCCGCTTTGCCTTTTAAGCCCACAGGCGCCCAGCAAAGAGTGGTGGCCGATATAGGCAAAGATTTAGAAAAGCCGCACCCTATGATGCGCTTAGTGCAAGGGGATGTAGGTTCAGGTAAAACCTTAGTCGCGGCGATGGCTGCGCTGCAAGCGATTGAAAACGGTTATCAAGTTGCCATGATGGCGCCAACAGAGCTATTGGCCGAGCAACATGCAACTAACTTTGCCGCTTGGTTTGAGCCACTCGGACTTAAGGTCGGTTGGCTAGCGGGTAAACTCAAAGGCAAGGTCAGAGCTCAATCCCTTGCGGACATAGAATCCGGCGCCGCCCAGATGGTGATTGGTACCCATGCTATCTTCCAGCAGCATGTGGTCTTTAACAAACTTGCGTTAATTATCATAGATGAGCAGCACAGATTCGGCGTACACCAACGCTTAGGCCTACGGGAAAAGGGCGTGAGCCAAGGGTTCCACCCGCATCAATTGATCATGACGGCAACGCCGATCCCGCGCACGCTAGCGATGACGGCCTATGCAGATCTCGACACTTCTATTATCGATGAACTGCCGCCGGGACGGACACCTGTGACCACAGTGGCGATTGCCGATTCACGCCGCAACGAAGTGCTCGAACGGGTACGTAACGCCGTCATCACAGATAAACGTCAGGCCTACTGGGTGTGCACTCTGATTGAAGAATCCGAAGTGCTCGAATGCCAAGCCGCCGAAGACACGGCCGAAGAACTGCGCCTCGCCCTGCCCGAGCTCAATATCGGCCTCGTACACGGCAGGCTAAAGAGCGCAGAGAAACAGCAAATTATGGCCGATTTTAAGGCGGGGATGATTCATCTACTGGTGGCGACGACAGTCATTGAAGTGGGCGTCGATGTACCCAATTCCAGCCTGATGATCATCGAAAACCCTGAACGTTTAGGCTTAGCGCAACTACACCAACTGCGCGGACGAGTCGGACGAGGCGCTATCGCGAGCCATTGTGTGTTACTCTATAAGGCGCCATTGAGCCATACCGCCACCCAAAGACTGAGTGTACTCAGACAAAGTAATGACGGTTTTATCATAGCGCAGAAAGACTTAGAAATTCGTGGTCCAGGTGAAGTGCTTGGCACTAAGCAAACGGGACTGGCCGAGCTGAAAATTGCCGATCTGGTGCGCGATCAAGCTTTGATCCCGCACATTCAAAAACTGGCAAATCATGTGATGGCGCAGGCCCCCGAAAAAGTCGATGCGATAATCTTACGTTGGCTCGGGCACAAGCAGCACTATGTGCAGGCTTAGGCAGTAAAGGGGAAAGGCCGAGGAGTGACATCTGCCTCGATACTCAAAATAAATTGTTTATGTTCAGCTAAGCGCTATAGACAAGCGCATGGAAACTTGCAAAATGAACCAGCGGCATTCCAATAGTCCGCTCTTGCACTTTAATGTTAGCTGCATGTATTCACCAAGTTACCTTGACACTCAAGCGAAGGATGTAAAATGCAAGTTAATCAAGATGATAGAATAACACCTCAAGAGACTTCTTCTAGCAGTAATCGCTTTGCGCTTTTTGCGATAGTGCTCGTCGTGCTACTTTCTGCCGGAGGATATTATTACTACAGCGGTGACTCAGATTCACCTAAACTCATCCCTAACGCGCCAATTGTATTGCCTGAAACACCGCCATCTGAGCCAATGACGCTCGAAAGTGCGCCAGAGCCAGAAACCACTGAAACGACGCCTGCCGTTACAGAAACAAACACCAACAGCACAGAAGCCCCTGCGGTAACTGAGCCTGAAGTGGTTGCAGAACCAGTACCTGCACTGGCTGAAAGTGATTCATTCGTACAACAAAAAGCCCTCGCCATTATCGATAACAATGTGCTGGGTTCTGCATTAGTGCAGCAAGATCTCGCACGCCAATTTGTGGTGTTTGTTGATAACTTAGCTCAGGGCGAATTGACCCGTAAAGTGAGTCCACTCAAAGGCCCAGAGAAGCATTTCTCGGTTTCTGAAATCACCAACAAAGTGTATTTAAATCCTGAGGGTTTCCACAGATACGATGCCTATGTTGACTCGATTGCCAAAATGGACGAACAGACGTTAATGGTCACCTATAAGCAAATGACGCCTATGCTAGAGGAAGCCTTTACCGAACTCGGCTACAGCAACGCTAAATTCAACGACAGAATGCTGCAAGCGATTAAAATACTGCTCGCGGCGCCTATCATTGAAGATCCGATTGAGCTGAGCTCTATTAGCGTTAACTATCAATTTGTTGACCCTAACTTAGAGGCACTACCTAGCGCGCAAAAACTGCTGATCCGTATGGGTCCAGAAAATACCCGCAAGCTAAAAGTCGCTCTACGCAAACTCGAGAACCAGCTGGCACAGTAAAACCTTGCCGTAGTGAAGACAAAAGGCGCTCAGTGCGCCTTTTTTCATTTTGAGCGCAAATCGCTAGGATAAAAAAGCCTGTCGAATGAGACTGGTATTGCGATATTTGTTACAGAAATTCGATCTGACCGCTGAAAATTACAGCACTTGATCTCATTACGTTAACCCACATAATGCAAATGGCTTCATAAAAACGCGGGGCATAGTGTAGAATGGCCCCGCTGTAGAGGGCATTCCTAGCGTCATCGTCATTCATCAAACGCGTTTACACCTCACTATGGTATGACAATCCATCAATGTTCTAACTTAGTTAGGGATAACTAAGACAGCTTAAATTTAGTGTCGAGGCAAAGTAGTGCAACTAACATTCAGCATTCTCTCTTGGGGCGCTTGGGCCCCTCAATATCAGCATCCGCAAAGTTGGCAAACTTGGTGCAAAAACTCGGCTGAATTAAATCTCGACACACCACAGTCTGATACGACCGCTCCCGCACTTAAACACGTTCCCGCCATGCAACGCCGCCGTTTTAGTCGCTTAACTAAGATGATGTTAGAAGTGAGTTTTCAGTGCGAAATGCCTGCAAATTGTCGCTCTATTTTTGCCTCGCGCCACGGAGAGTTGCAGCGCACTATCGGACTGCTCGAAGACATTATCGCCAAACAGCCCTTATCGCCCTTAGGGTTTAGTCAGTCGGTGCACAACACCGCCAGCGGCATTTTTGGCATAGTGGCGGCCAATACCGCGCCGTCGACCTCAGTTGCGGCAGGTACCGAAACCCTGTCACAAGCTATGGTTGAAGCCTTCGCCCAGTTACACCAGTCGCCAGAGCCCTTGCTGTTAGTCTTCGGTGATGATCCTGTGCCACCTGTGTACGATGAGTTTACCCAAGAATTTGAATTGCCTTTGGCCCTAGGTCTACAGCTCGCGCCCTTCGATGCGCCCGCTTCGGTCAAGCTCACAGTGAGCCGCATCTCAGAGTCGACTGCATTAAATCCTTTGACCTATGGCGCCTTGCTCCACGCCCTCGCGACAGCGCAAAATATTTCAGGCTGCTTATCCCAATGGCATTGGAAGCTAGAGCATGTTTAATACTGCCCACAGCCATGGCGCCGCCAAGGGTTATGAAGATTCAATGCACAATGCCGCTTATACCTTGCCGGAGACTCGCCGCGCTGGGCTGAATTATCTGCCACGTTGGTTAGGCGGCGTGAGTTGTTATATCGCCTTTGGCTTAGGCGGCTTATTAAGCTCCTTGACCATTTTACCTTTGCTACGTTTTTGGCCTGGTACACCCGAGGCGCGGATTATTCGAGTCCAAAAGGCCGTGCATCTAATGTTCAAAGGCTTTGTCGCCATGCTCACTTGGGCGGGCGTGATCCACGTTAGTACCCACAGAGCACAACAACTGCATGACGCCAGAGGCGTTATCGTGATCGCCAACCATCCCAGTTTAGTGGATGTGGTCGTGTTGATAAGCCTCATGCCCAATGCGGGCTGCATAGTCAAACAAGGTTTATGGCGTAATCCGTTTTTGCGTGGTGTCGTGTCCTGCGCGGGTTATATTCCCAATCGCGGCGCCGAACTTATGCTAGAGGATTGCCGCGAAGTGCTCGCGAGAGGCACCAATTTAATTATCTTCCCCGAGGGCACACGCACGGTTGTCGGCGCGACCATTAACGACTTTGCCCGCGGCGCAGCCAACATTGCCTTAAGGGCCGAAGCAGATATTTTACCTGTGGTGCTGCGTACCAATGTCCGTGGTTTGACAAAGGAGCAACCTTGGTATGAGATCCCAAGGCAAACCATGGGGATGGCCGTTGAAATCGGCGTAACAGTTTCTTACCAAAAGTACCAAGCGGCTTTAGGTGAGCATGCAAAAATGGCCCGGCAGCTGACGCGGGATCTTGAACACTACTATAAACAACAACTCGAAAATAATTATGAACTTAAACAATGAAATAAAGCAGTTAATCATCGACTGTCTCGATCTTGAAGACGTCAGTATTGATGATATTGAAACCGATGCGCCGCTCTTTGGCGAAGGTCTAGGCTTAGATTCAATCGACGCCCTCGAACTCGGCTTAGCCATCAAGAAAAAATTTGATGTCAAAATCGAAGCTAATTCGGATGCCACTAAGGCCCATTTTCATAGTGTTGCCAGCTTAGCTAGCTTTATCGAATCACAGCGTCCATAGGAGAGGAATATGCAAAATCGTGAACAAATCCTCGCTATGCTGACCACTATTTTAGTGGATGAATTCGAAATTGAGGCCGAGGCGATTACGCCTGAGGCCAACCTGTATGAAGAGCTCGATCTCGACAGTATTGATGCCGTCGACTTAGTGATCAAGCTGCAGCAACTGACGGGTAAAAAGATCCAACCCGATGAATTTAAATCAGTTCGCACAGTCAACGATGTGGTTAATGCCATCGAAGGTTTAGTTAAAGACTAATGCGCGCCTTGCTACAAGTCTTAACCGCCCTCACATTGCTGGCCTATCCGGTTGCCGTGTATTTCGGGCTGAATTATTTGCCTGCTGGCACCATAGCGCTCGTGCTGTGTGGATTACTGATTGTGCGGTTAATGCTACAAAAACAAAAGGTTAAGACGTTAGTATTGCCCCTGTTGGTGGGGATTGCGCTTACGGCAGGCAGTTATCTTGCCAAGCGCAGCGACTGGCTTTTGTATTACCCTGTGGTAATAAATCTGACTATGCTGGCTCTGTTCAGTTATTCACTGCACACTGGCCCATGCATGATAGAGCGTTTAGCCCGCTTGAAAGAACCCGATTTACCGGATGAAGCCATTCCGTATCTTAAAAAAGTCACCCTACTTTGGTGCGGCTTATTTATCTTAAATGGCTCAATGGCGGCTTATACCGCTGGCTTTACTAGCTTAGCAACCTGGACCTTGTATAACGGTTTGATTGCATACGTACTCATGGGACTGCTCCTCGGTGGGGAATGGTTATATCGCAGCTTTTGGTTGAAGAAAACATGACACAGCTACTCAAAAACTGGTTAACCCAAGGGCCCTTTGCCCAACAACTGATCAGCTTTAATCACCACGACATAGTCACAGGTGCATTATTTACCAATCAGGTGGCGTATTTTTACGAGCAACTGCTCGCCGCACCCGAGAAAAAATGGCTGCTCGCAAGTGATACCAGCGATCTGTTTGCCGTCGGATTATGTGCCGCGCTGTTAGCGGGCAAAGAAATTATCCTGCCTCCCAACACCCAAACCGGCACCTTGAGCGAGTTAACGCACCAGTTTGATGGCATATTGTCAGACAAGCCTTTGTGCGAATGCCAAGCTTTTGTGCTGCTGAAAAAGGAACTGAGCCTGCCCAACAAACCTTGGCCTGCAAGCGAGGCTATCGGTGAGTTAGTGCTCTTTACCTCAGGAAGCAGCGGCGAACCTAAGGCGATCCGTAAAACACTTGAACAGTTAGATGTCGAAGTGTCTGTGCTCGAACATACTTTTGCCGAGCATTTGCCCCATTGCAGCGTGGTATCCACGGTTTCCCACCAGCATATTTACGGTCTGTTATTCAAGATTTTGTGGCCGCTCGCCGCCAGTCGACCGTTTTTAAGCGAGCAGATTGAATATCCAGAAACCCTAAGTTATTACACTGCCTTGCTGCCAAACCTATGTTTGATCAGTAGCCCAGCCCAGTTATCACGCCTGCCTAAAGCGCTAGAGCACGAGCGGCAACTGCGCTCACCGAGCTTAGTTTTTAGCTCTGGCGGTCCATTAAGTTTTGTCGCGGCCAAAGGCGTCAACCAGTGCTATGGTCACCTGCCCATCGAAATTTTTGGTAGCACCGAAACCGGCGGCATCGCCTATCGCCGTCAGCATGAGGCCGATGAACCTTGGCAAGTGTTTGACCGCATCTCAATAGATCAAGATCCTAGCGACGGCGCCCTGCTGCTGAAATCGCCCTATTTGGCCGACGATGAATGGCTGCGCTGCGAAGATAAAATAGAACCAACCGAAAATGGTCAATTTAGGCTCAAAGGCCGACTCGATCGCATCGTTAAGATTGAAGAGAAACGCCTGTCGCTCGCGCAAATGGAAACCCTCATGTGCAGCCACGCCTACGTTGAGCAAGCCGCTCTGGTAGTGCTACCACAGTTTAAATCCCAACTTGGCGCAGTGGTGACCTTGTCAGAACTCGGTAAAAACGTGCTGCAAGAACAGGGCAAACTCAGTATTAACAATGCCCTAAAAGCACATTTACTGACCCAATTTGAGCGCGTCACGCTGCCACGCCGCTGGCGTTATCCGGATATTTTACCGCTTAACACTCAGGGTAAGCGTGTCACTGCCCAGTTAGTCGAGTTATTTGATCATGATTAAATCGAGTTTACCGCCGATCCTGCATTCCGATATCGGCATTGATAACATTGAGTTACGTCTGTTAGTAGCGGCCGACCTTGAGTATTTTAACGGCCATTTCCCCGAACAGGCCGTGTTGCCGGGCGTGACGCAATTAGATTGGGCGGTGCGTTTAGGCTGCCAACATTTCGGTTATTCAGAGGCTGTCGCTAACTTAGAAGTGCTTAAGTTTCAGCAACTCATACTGCCGGGCCAAGAAGTCACCTTAAGCATTAGCAATAATGCCGCTAAGGCAAAACTCACCTTCGCCTATTGCGATGGTGAAAACCGTTACGCTTCAGGCCGTATCGCCTTTGATAGCACGCCCGTTAACAGCAAATCTGCTACCAACAATGGCGATGAGGCAAGTCCGTGCTAACGCCTCCCAGCGACCTCGTTGAGTCGGCGCCCATCAAACTCGCCTTAGTGATCCCCAATTATAATCACAGCGCCGCGATTGCCCAGACCTTGGCCGAACTCGCCCAGTTTAATCTGCCCTGTTATTTGATTGATGATGGCAGCAATGATGAAACCCGTTATCTACTGCAATCCTTAGCCCAAACCTATCCTTGGGTGACTTTGCTGCTGCATCCGTACAATCGTGGTAAGGGCGCCGCTGTGATGACAGGGCTGCGCCGTGCCTACCGCGACGGCTTCAGTCATGCGCTGCAGGTCGATGCCGATGGTCAACATAATCTCGCCGATATTCCGGCTATGTTAGCAAGGGCACAAGCTAAACCCGATGCGCTGATTTCGGGTAAGCCTGAGTACGATGAATCTGTACCTAAGGGCAGGCTTTATGGCCGCTATTTAACCCATTTTTGGGTATGGGTCGAAACTTTAAGCTTTGATATTCAAGATTCTATGTGTGGCTTTCGCATTTATCCGCTGGCCGCCACTGAGCGATTACTGTGCCAGCAAGCCTTAACGGAGCGAATGGATTTTGATATCGAAATCCTGGTTAAACTCTACTGGCAAGGGGTGGAGATTCTATTCCAACCGACTAAGGTGATTTATCCCGAAGGCGGCGTCAGTCACTTTCAAGCTGTGGCAGATAATGTGCGCATCACTAAGCTGCACACTAAGTTATTTTTCGGCATGCTCAAACGCCTGCCTTGGTTATTGAAGCGTAAATCGCAGCAACAAGCCGTGCAAACTTCCGATTGCTCGTCAGCAACATCATCGACTTCAGCAACCCATTGGTCAGGCATGAAGGAGCGCGGCAGTTACTGGGGCATCAAACTGTTAGCCGAGAGCTATCGCTTTGGCGGCCATTGGTTGTGCCGCGCCATTATGTATCCGGTGATTTGCTATTTTTTCCTCACAGGCAAAGTCACCCGTGAAGCCTCGTTAGATTTTCTGCACCGCGTGCAAAAACTTGAGCCGCAACACCCTAAGCTCAATCAGCCCGTAGGCTGGCGCGATAGCCTGAATCACTTTTTAGCCTTTGGCAATGCCGCACTCGATAGAATCGATGCCTGGTGCGATCGTATCCAATTGAGCCAAGTGGATTTTCCCGACCGCCAAGTGCTGGCCGACCAGCTCGAAAGCGGCAAAGGCGCGGTGTTATTGGTGTCGCACCTGGGCAATTTAGAGCTTTGCCGCGCCATTTCAATCCACCAGCGCAAAGTCAAAGTGAACGTCATGGTGCTAACTAGCCATGCAGAAAACTTCAATAAGGTGCTCAAACAGTTAAACCCAGATAGCACGCTCAATCTTATTCAAGTGACCGAGCTGAATCCTGCAACGTCTATGCTGTTGCAGCAAAAGATAGAAGACGGTGAACTGGTGGTGATTGCGGGGGATAGAACCTCATCGAATACCCAAGGCCGCGTCATGTATGCGCCGTTTATGGACCAAGATGCCGCGTTTCCACAAGGGCCGTTTATTTTGGCGGGCTTACTCGATTGCCCTGTGTTTTTAATGTTTTGCCTGCGGGAACAAGGCCGTTATCGGGTGCATTTAGAACGCTTCGCCGAAACACTGAAAGGCCCAAGATCGGGCAGAATGGACAGATTACAGCAGGCCGTGAACCGCTACAGCGAACGTTTAGAATACTTTGCCAGACGCGAGCCTTTGCAATGGTTTAACTTCTTCGATTTTTGGCGCAAAGACAGCGAGCTACAACGCACCCCATCGCATTTAGTACAGCCTAATCCGTTACCGACAACTTCAGCATCATCGCCGATCCCAGAGCAGGATCATAAGACAGACAGGACACAGCATTCATGAGCCACACCAAAGCAGCCGACTCCGAGAGTCAATCAGACCTACAGACTGTTGAGTTCGGCCGTCAATTTCTCACCTTAGAACAAGTGGTTGCCGTCGCCAAGGGCGCACCAGTCAAGCTCTGTGACGATGCGGATTATCAAGAATATATCCAAAAAGGTGCGCGCTTTATCGATAGCCTGCTGCACGAAGAAGGCGTGGTCTATGGCGTAACCACAGGTTATGGTGACTCTTGCACAGTCAATGTGAGCTTAGATCTGGTCCACGAGTTACCGCTGCATTTAACCCGCTTCCACGGCTGCGGTTTAGGCGAGACCTTAAGCATAATGCAGGCCCGCGCTGTGATGGCTTGCCGTTTAAACTCCTTAGCCATTGGCAAATCTGGCGTGACCTATGAGCTATTAAAGCGCATCGAAACCTTGCTCAATCTCAACATAGTGCCAGTCATCCCAGAGGAAGGTTCGGTCGGCGCCAGTGGTGATTTAACGCCTTTGTCGTATTTAGCCGCCGTGTTAGTCGGTGAGCGCGAAGTGATTTACCAAGGTGAGCGCCAAACGACTCAAGCTGTGTACGCAAAGCTCAACATCATCCCGCATGTCCTGCGCCCAAAAGAAGGCTTAGCCTTGATGAACGGCACGGCTGTGATGACGGCCTTGGCCTGTTTAGCCTTTGATCGCGCACAATATCTTGCTCGCTTGAGTAGTCGCATTACCGCCATGGCCTCGTTAACGCTAAAAGGCAACTCGAACCATTTTGATGAAATCTTATTTGCCGCCAAACCGCATCCGGGGCAAAACCAAATCGCCACTTGGATCCGTGAAGATTTGAATCACCACGAACATCCACGTAATTCTGATCGTCTGCAGGACAGATATTCCATCCGCTGCGCACCGCACATTATCGGCGTGTTGCAGGATGCGCTGCCCTTTATGCGTCAGTTTATCGAAACCGAAGTCAACAGCGCCAACGACAACCCGATTGTCGACGGCGAAGGCGAGCATATTCTCCACGGTGGCCATTTCTACGGCGGCCATATCGCCTTTGCAATGGATTCACTGAAGAATACTGTGGCCAACTTAGCCGATCTTATCGACCGCCAAATGGCACTAGTGATGGACCCTAAGTTCAATAACGGCTTACCCGCTAACTTATCCGGCTCAACCGGTCCGCGCCGCGCGATTAATCATGGTTTTAAAGCGGTGCAAATTGGCGTGTCGGCTTGGACGGCAGAAGCGCTCAAGCACACTATGCCCGCCAGCGTGTTCTCACGCTCGACCGAATGCCACAATCAAGACAAGGTGAGCATGGGCACTATCGCCGCCCGCGATTGTATGCGCGTGCTGCAATTGACCGAACAAGTCGCAGCGGCGGCATTACTTGCCATGACCCAAGGTATTGGTCTGCGTATCGCTCAAAATGAACTGAGCGAAGCCTCGCTCACACCCTCATTGGCGAAAACCCTCGCTCAAGTGCGCGCCGATTTTGAAACCTTAATTGAAGATAGGCCGCTCGAAACTGTGCTGCGCCAAACCATAGCTAAAATCCAAGCGGGCGAATGGGAAGTGTGCCGATGAAATCATTGCTCACTATCGATATGGAAATGCAAATCCCCTTCCACGATGTGGATTCTATGGGGATCACTTGGCATGGCAATTACCTGCGTTATTTCGAAATAGCCCGCTGTAAACTGCTCGATGAGTTAGGCTACAACTATCGGCAGATGCAAGCATCTAAATATGCGTGGCCGATTATCGATTTGCAGATTAAGTACGTCAAAGCCAGCACCTTCGAGCAAAAAATCACAGTGCGCGCCGAGTTAGTTGAGTGGGAGAACCGCTTAAAGATCAATTATCAAATTCGCGACGTTGAAACCGGTGCGCGCATCACTAAGGGTCATACCATTCAGGCGGCGGTCGATATGAGCACCCAAGAATTGTGTTTTGTCACCCCAGACGTGTTCCGTGACAAAATCGCCACCCTGCTCGCTAAGGTTGAAGACTAATGAACTCAGTACTAGCCAAGAGCTCTGCGCTGACGAAGAACCCTGTGCTGGCGAAGTGTGCATTATTTCTCTGCATTGCCTGTAGTTTGGCTTGTGCTTTAATAAGCCTGCCACTCAAGGCTGAAACCTTAAGTGACAAGCATGCCGCGCCCGGCGATTATCAAGCACTCTTTAACCAAAGTGCAGAGACCGCGCAGCTTGTCGCCTTAAGCCAAACACTTAACTTGGGCGAAACGGTGCGAGGTCACTTTGTGCAATCTCGGCAGTTGAAGGTGCTCAAAAAGCCGTTAATCAGCCAAGGCCAGTTTATCTTCGACAAAGAGCAAGGGCTGATCTGGCAACAGATAAAGCCCTTCGAATCCCTGCTGATTTTAAAAGATAAGCAACTGATCCAGCGTGATAGCCAAGGTCGAGTGCAGATCAGCAAGGCCGATGCCTCGGCGAGCGCCGCCGCTATGGGCGAGTTATTACCCAGCCTAGTGCGCGCTATGCTGGGCGGGGATATTTCCGGTTTAAGCGAAAACTTCGAATTACACTTTTTAGGAACAGAAAGGTTAAAAATAGAAAGCTTGAGCCCAGACGGCCAATGGCAATTAGGCCTGACGCCCAAAGATCCCTTAATGAAAAAAGCTATCGCCAATATGGTGTTAGAAGGTAGCGATGTGTTGCAGTCCTTAGTGCTGCTGAGCGCCGCGCCGAATGTGAGCCCACAGGATATGACCCGCATCGACTTTAGTGCGCTTTCCCAAGGCACACTCAGCGAAGCCGAATTAGCGCAGTATGCGTTGGTGCTCGAGGCGAGCAAGCCTTAGCCATGGCCTCCAGCTTCGCCGCGCGCGCCAATCAAGCTTTGATGCAATCTTCCCCCAAGTGGCGCCTCGCCATTTGGTTGCTATTGATGCTGTCAGCAAGTCTGTGGACGCTGCAACTCTGGCAAAACGGCGCACGGGTGCAGAGCGATATTCTGGCCATGCTGCCGCATTTACAGCAAGACAAACTCACAGAGCGCGCCCTTAACCAAGTTGAAGCCACGCTCGCCGACCAAGTCTATATTGCACTTGTCGCCAAGAACGAAACCACGGCAATCGCTGCGGCTAAGCTGTTGATGCAAAAGCTTGAAGCTGACCTTGTTGCAAGGGGTAAGCAAGGCGCGCTAACCGATATCCGCAGCGCCGATATGCAGCTCGGCGAAGCGCTAGGGCAATTCTATTTCCCCCACAGATTTAAATTACTGACAGCGCCGCAAGCCGAAGCGTTAGCCAGCCAAAATATTGAAAGTCTGCTTGAGGCAGCCACAGCGCAGCTTTACAACGCCTTTAGTTACGCCAATAGCAACTTGCTCGCCCAAGATCCGCTGCTGTTATTCCCAGCCAATTTACTCACCCTCGCACCGAGTTCAAAAGTCAGGGCCAGCCAGGGGATACTGCTCGCGAATCAAGGCGATAATGTTGCCGCGGTCGTCATGGCAAAGGGGCGAGAAAGCGCTTTTAATCCCAATGCGCAATTAGCGCAGATGACGGCATTAACCCAAGGATTGGATGCCGTTAAACAAAGCTACCCAGATATTACCGTGCTCAAAGCTGGCGCCCTGTTTCATGCCCTTGCGGCAACGCAAACGGCTAAGAGTGAAATATCGATCCTCGGCCTAGCATCCTTACTTGGGGTGATAGCCTTAGTTTGGTTGGCGTTTCGCTCAGTGATGCCGCTACTGCTAGCAATCGTGACTATTTCCAGCGGACTGTTGCTGGCCGTGACTTTTACCTTAAGCGTATTTGGCGAGCTGCATTTACTCACCTTAGTGTTTGGCACTAGCTTGATAGGCATTGCCATCGACTATAGTTTTCATTTTTACTGCGAGCGCTTAAGCAATACAGAGCGGAGCGCAAAGGCCACAGTGGCGTATATCTTCCCAACGGTGACACTCGCCTTTATCACTAGCGCTTTGGCTTATGTCGGCATAGGTTTAGCACCGTTTCCCGGCATGCAGCAAGTCGCGATTTTCTGCGCCGCGGGTTTGCTCGGGGCCTATCTCACCCTCATTCTCGCCTATCCACTGTTAGCGGGAAGTCGTTTGCCTGAAGGCTCCCGCCCGTTAGCGCTCGCGGGGACTTACCTTGCCTGTCTCACTCAGTTATCGAAACGATTTACCACGCCGTTAGGCATGGGCATGTTTGCTTTGGTGATACTAGTCTGGTGTCTGGTTGGCGTAACAAAGTTAACCGTCGATGACGATATTCGCCATTTGCAACAAAGCCCTGCGAGCGTGACTGAGCCAGAAAACCAGCTACGCCAGTTACTCAGTGGCGGCACAGACAATCAATTCTTATTGGTGCGCGCACCGAGCGAAGAAGCGTTGCTGCAGCAGCTTGAGCGAGTGTCACCCATGCTTGATACCGCCATAACAAACCAAGAGTTAGGCAACTATGTGAGCCTCAGCCGTTATCTGCCCAGCCATCGAAAACAAGACACGGCTTACCACTTACAGGGCGAAATCTATCAAACTCAGATAGATACTGTGCTCACAAGCCTTGGTTTGGATGAAAATCTAAAGCCAGAACTGCAAGCCGCCTATTTGGCCGCGAAAACAGATTACATCACGCCAGCAGCATTCTTGACGCTAGGGGCCGGCAAGCAACTCGCGCCGCTGTGGCTCGCGCCGAATGAGGCTAATAGTCCAGTCAGCAATGGCGCGCTAAATGATGATGGAGCAAGCGCGGAACATGGCGCTGAGCATGGAGCAGATCAGGGTGCCGATTATGGTGCAATAGTCCTCCTTGGCGGCATTCAGCAAATCGATGCCCTTAAGGCGCGTTTTGCCCATGATGAAAGCGTGCAGCTTATCGACAAGGTGGCGGACATTTCAGCCGTCATGGGCCATTACCGATTGTTAACCCTAAAGCTGTTAGCCCTTGCACTTGGCATCGCACTCTTGTTGTTTAGCCTGAATTTCGGCTTTAAAAAAGCGGCGGTTGTGGTTGCCGTGCCGGCCCTTGCGGCCTTGCTCACGCTTGCAACCTTAGGCTTAACGGGCTCACCACTGAGTCTGTTCCATGCACTCGCGCTCATTTTAGTTTTCGGGATTGGGATAGACTATAGCTTGTTTTTTGCCTCAGCCCAGAACCACGGCAAGGCAGTGATGATGGCGGTGTTTATGTCCGCCTGCTCGACCCTATTGGCCTTTGGTTTACTTGCCTTTAGCCAGACCCAAGCGATTCACTACTTTGGTTTAACTCTGTCGCTGGGCATAGGGTTTACCTTTTTACTTTCGCCGTTGATTTTGACCACAACACTGGCTTTAACCACCAATCAGCTTCTAACGACAAAAAAGTCCTGATGACTACAAGGAACGTATTTTACATGTCTACACAGGTTCACGATTTATCAGCTATACCAAATTCACTTGATGTCGATGTGGCCATTATCGGCGCAGGGCCTTCGGGCGCCATCGCTGCCAGCCTGCTACACCAGCAAGGCAAGCGCGTGCTTGTGTTAGAGAAACAGCATTTTCCTCGCTTCTCCATCGGCGAAAGTTTACTGCCCTGCTGCATGCAGTTTATCGAAGAAGCGGGCATGTTAGATGCGCTCAATGCCGCTGGATTCCAACATAAAAATGGCGCCGCCTTTCGTCGCAATGGAACTTACACCACCTTCGATTTTACCGATAAATTTACTCCTGGGCCGGGCACCACGTTTCAAGTGCAGCGCGCCAGTTTTGATAAACTGTTAGCCGATACCGCCCAAAGCCAAGGGGTCGACATCCGCTACGGCGAAACGGTCGAGGCGATCGATTTAACCGAGAACCCACGCTTAACGGTGCGCAATGAACAGGGCGAGCTTTATCAAATCAATGCCCAATATGTGCTCGACGCCAGCGGTTTTGGTCGCGTATTACCCCGCTTGCTCAACTTAGAAAGTCCATCTTGCCTGCCTCCGCGCAGCGCCATCTTTACGCATGTGGAAGACAACATCAGCGATGCTAGCTTCGATCGTAATAAGATTTTGATCAGCGTCCACCCTGAACATAAAGATATTTGGTATTGGCTCATTCCCTTTAGCAATGGCCGCTGTTCACTCGGCGTGGTGGCTGAGCCGCAGTTACTTGAGCGTTTACAAGGTTCGCTTGAGCAACAATTGATGAGCATAGTCAATGAAGAACCAGGGCTAAAAGCCCTGCTGGCAAACGCTAAAGTGGTGCAGGAATGCGCCACGCTCAAAGGTTATTCCGCCAATGTGTCACGCCTTGCGACCGACAAGTTCGCCCTACTGGGTAATGCGGGCGAGTTCCTCGATCCTGTGTTTTCCTCCGGTGTGACTATCGCCATGCAATCGGCGTCTATGGCAGCAAAATGCCTGACGAAACAACTCAATGGCGAAACGGTTGACTGGCAAGCCGATTACTCAACGCCTTTGATGCAGGGCGTGAATGCCTTTCGTACCTATGTGCAAGCTTGGTATGATGGCCGCTTTCAGGACGTGATCTTCTATGAAGAACCGAACGAGCGTATCAAGCAGATGATTTGTTCTATTCTGGCGGGCTATGCTTGGGATACGAATAATCCCTTCGTTAAAGACTCGGAGCGCCGCCTGAACATGATAGTCGAACTGTGCAGAAACCCAGCCGCCACTCCAGCATTCGCAGAGGTCTAACCGCATGCCGCTAAACCTTAACGCTAAATGGTTAGTGATCACCGCCCTGCTGCTCGCAAGCCTTGGGCTGACGGGCTGTAGTGAACTGCTGTTCAGGCAGACCTGTGTCGGGCTCACTAAGGATATGCGTTATTGTTTGGCTCCACTGCCCCATGACTTTGCTCCCGCGACCGATAAGCCGTTGACTCAGCCTAGGATACAGCCCGCGACTGAGTCTACAACTAAGCCCGCCATCATGGCGAGTCAGCAAACCGACAGCAATACTGGCGTATCTTCACCCCAGTCCTTTAGCCAAAAAGTCAGTATTAAAGTGGGGAAAGAGTCCCACGAACTGCTCACTCAATTGGAGTTAGAGGGCGAGCGCATGACGCTCGTGGGTTTAGCGCCACTCGGACAGGCTTTGTTTACCTTGGTTTATGATGGGAATACACTCAGCAGTGAGCAAAGCGTGCTGCTGGGCGACAATTTTAAAGCCGAGTATTTAATGGCGATGATGCAACTGATCTATTGGCCTGAGCAGAGTATTCGCGCCCATTTGGAAGGTGGCCATTTAGTGACTGGTCTTTGCGATACGGTTGGGGGAAATCAGAGCGACACGCTTGTCGATACCCGAGTAATTACAATCCCCTGTCGCCAGATCTATAGCCAAGATACCTTGATCAGTAAAAGCGCCCTGCAAACCCATGTGGTGCAAATCCGTTATCAACAAAATGTCGGCGACGCCCTATGGCAAGCCCACATCAGCTTAACTATGCCACAGGCCAAGTTTGAGCTAGAAATCGAACCTATTTAACCTTTTAACACCCGCACTTCGCTGTGCCATGGTAAAAAAACGATACGCTATGATGAACAGAGTAGCCATTACACAGATTGGATTGTGTACCCCGCTAGGGCAAGATCCCCAGCAGGTTTTAGACCGCCTGATCGCGGGTGATACCAGCGCGATGCAGCGCAGTGACACACTCCTGTTCGAGCACCCAACCTTAGTTGCGCCAGTAACGGCTGCGCTGCCGGCGATTCCTGCAAAGCTCATTCAGTTCGATTGCCGCAATAACCAGTTACTCCTATGCGCGGCGCAGCAAATTACCGCCACGATTGAACAAGCGAAACGGGATTTGGGCCATGCTCGCATTGGCGTTGTGCTAGGCACGAGCACCTCGGGGATTTCTAAAGGTGAAGCGGCCCTGAGCTATCGTAATCAACACGGCCACTTTCCGGCGGATTACCACTATTTCCAGCAGGAGCTCGGCAGCACTAGCGACTTTTTGCGCCAATATTTTGAGCTAGATGGCCCTTGCTATACGATTTCAACCGCCTGTTCCTCCAGCGCAAAAGTCTTTGCCAGTGCCAAGCGTTTACTCAGCGCTAACCTCTGCGACATGGTGATTGTTGGCGGTGTCGACAGTTTGTGCCAACTGACAGTCAATGGTTTTAATGCTTTGGAATCTGTGTCAAAAGGCCACTGCAATCCCTTTAGTATCAACCGTGATGGCATCAATATCGGCGAAGGCGCGGCCTTATTCGTGCTGACGGCGGGCGAGTCCGATGTGATGCTGGCTGGCATTGGCGAGTCGAGCGATGCCCATCATATTTCGGCGCCACACCCCGAAGGCGCTGGCGCAATCACCGCCATGCAAGCGGCTTTGCAAGATGCGAATATTGCGGCACAAGATATTGGTTACATTAACTTACACGGCACAGCGACACCCAAAAATGATGCGATGGAAAGCCGCGCTGTGGTTAAAGTCTTTGGCGTCAACACCCCGCCCTGCAGCTCGACAAAGCCCTTAGTCGGCCATACCTTAGGTGCCGCTGGCGCAATCGAAGCCGCCTTCTGCTATTTATTGCTTTCGGCACATAATCACGGCCAAGCCCTGCCGCCCCATCAATGGGACGGACAAGTCGATCCACAGGACCCGTCCATTACCTTAGTCGAACGCCATCAAGTCGCCGCAAAAGGCACACTTAATTATGTGATGAGTAATTCCTTCGCCTTTGGCGGCAGCAATGCCAGCCTGATTTTTTGCCGTAACGAGGCCTAAAATGATGCCCTTTATTCAATTCAATTTACCCTTTGCCGAGCAGGATATTGCCGATTTCATCCCCCACAGGGCGCCGATGATCTTGGTCGATAAGATCATCTCTTATCAACGCGATACCTTAGTTACCGAAGTCACGATCACGCCGAAAAGCCCCTATTTCGACGATAAACATCAAGCCGTACCCAATTATGTGGGTATCGAATATATGGCCCAAAGTATTGCCGCACTGGCCGGAGTAGAAGCTAAGCTGCGCAATGATAAAATCCGCGTGGGTTTTCTGTTGGGGTCGCGCAAATTAGCGCTACATGCCAAGCAATATGAACTCGGGCGCACCTATCGCACCCAGGTAAACCGCCTCTATCAAGAGGAGTCGGGATTAGCGGTATTCGATTGCCAGATTTATCTGCTGCCCGAAGCCGGAAGCGAACAAGAGAAAATCTTAGTCGCCACAGCGAATGTGAATGTGTTCCAACCCCAAGACACGCAAGCCTACCTTGATGGAAATCAAGACGCGGGCAATAGAAGCCTTGGACACTAATATCGAGGCAATGCTGAGACCAGGTAATCGCAGCAAACTGAATTAGCCTGTCGATAAAAAGCGTTAGATTAAGCGCCTTAGCAAGCAGCCTTTTACCATAAATACATGAAACCCCATACCGACTCCTAAAGATAAAATGGGGTGGAGAAAATAGATGAATAACAGAGTATTAGTCACAGGTTCGAGCCGCGGTATAGGTAAAGCCATCGCCCTAAAACTGGCCGCAGCAGGCTTCGATATCGCCCTGCATTACCACAGCAATCAAACGGCGGCCGATGACAGTGCCACGCAAATCCGCGCGCTTGGAGTCAATGTGAGCCTGCTGAAATTTGATGTTGCCGACCGCGCGACAGTCAAAGCCGCCATCGAAGCCGATATCGAGGCCAATGGTGCCTATTACGGCGTGATCCTCAATGCCGGTATCAACCGCGATACCGCCTTTCCCGCCATGACAGAAAGCGAATGGGACAGCGTCATTCACACTAACTTGGACGGTTTTTATAATGTGATCCATCCCTGCGTGATGCCTATGGTACAAGGCCGAAAAGGTGGACGTATCATCACTTTAGCCTCGGTATCTGGGATCGCGGGCAACCGTGGCCAAGTGAATTACAGCGCCTCCAAAGCGGGTATTATCGGCGCGACTAAGGCACTGTCATTAGAACTGGCAAAACGCAAAATCACCGTCAACTGTATCGCCCCGGGCTTGATTGAAACCGACATGGTGGCCAATATCCCTAAGGACATGGTCGAGCAATTAGTGCCGATGCGCCGTATGGGTAAACCCAATGAAATCGCAGCCTTAGCCGCATTTTTAATGTCTGACGATGCCGCCTATATCACTCGCCAAGTGATATCGGTCAATGGAGGTATGATCTAAATGAGCGAGGCGACAAATCAAACACGCTGTAAACGAGTGGTCATCACAGGCATTGGCGGGATTACCGCCCTAGGTCATGATTGGCCGACCATTGCGGCGAACCTTAAGGCGCAGAAAAACTGCGTCGTCACTATGAGTGACTGGGATAGATACGACGGACTCAATACCCGTTTAGCCGCACCCATTACTGACTTTGAAGTGCCAAGCCATTATTCGCGCAAGAAAATTCGTTCCATGGGCAAGGTTTCCATTATGGCAACCCGGGCCAGTGAACTGGCTTTACTCGATGCGGGATTACTGGATGACCCTATCGTGTCCTCGGGTGAAATGGGCATCGCCTACGGTTCATCCACGGGCAGTACCGATCCTATTACCGCCTTTGGCGATATGCTGAAAACGGGCGATATGTCGGGCATCACCGCAACGAGTTATATCCGCATGATGGCGCACACCACAGCGGTGAACGTCGGCGTATTCTTCGGCTTAAAGGGCCGAATTCACACCACCAGCAGCGCGTGCACTTCGGGTAGCCAAGGCATAGGTTATGCCTATGAAGCCATCAAATACGGTCAGCAAACCTTAATGTTGGCGGGCGGCGGCGAAGAACTCTGTCCCACCGAAGCCGTCGTGTTCGATACCCTGTTTGCCACCAGCACTAAAAACTCGACGCCCGAACTCACGCCACGCCCCTTTGATGCGGATCGCGATGGCCTCGTCATTGGCGAAGGCGCCTGTACCTTGGTGCTCGAAGAGCTCGAACACGCCAAGGCGCGTGGCGCAAAAATTTATGCTGAGTTAGTCGGTTTTGGCACAAATTCCGACGGCCAACACGTCACCCAACCGAATGCGCAGACCATGGAAATCGCCATCAGATTAGCCCTCAAAGATGCGCAGCTTGAGCCTAGCGCCATAGGTTATGTGAACGCCCACGGCACAGCAACCGACCGTGGTGACATTGCCGAGAGTCACGCGACTCAAGCGGTGTTTGGCGCAGATACGCCAATTTCATCCCTTAAAAGCTACACGGGCCACACCTTAGGCGCATGCGGTGCGTTAGAAGCTTGGGTGAGTATTGAGATGATGAATGCGGGCTGGTTTGCGCCAACACTCAATCTTGAGAATATCGACCCACAGTGCGCTGATTTGGACTATATCCGTAACGAACTGCGCCCGATCGACACAGATTATGTCATGAGTAATAATTTCGCCTTTGGCGGCATTAATACCTCGCTGATTTTTAAACGCTGGACCAGATAACACCTAAAACCCACATAAGGACATAGCAATGAAACCACTGTTTGCAGGGATGCTGCTGAGCATCAGTTTATTAACCGCGCCACTCTTTGCCAAAGAATACACGGTAGAAACCTATCAAGAAGTCTTTAAGGGCGACAACGAATTTAAGCAGAAACAAGCCATCGAATCCTTAAGCCTTGCAGGCTTATCCGATCCTGCAATTTACGATGTGCTCGAAGCTAAACTGCTTGCCTCTTTACCCCAAGCGACTGAAAAAAATGCCATCGACTACAGTGCTTGGTTAGTCAAAGGCTTAGCCTACTCGGGTAACGACAAGTACAGCGAAACCATCAACAGCATTGTGAATGGCAACTATCACAAAAAACTCAAAAAATACGCATCTCAAGCCAATGAAAATCTAGCGCAATATAAAAAGTGGAATACCATTCTTGGGGATAAAAGCCAATATGCTGCCGACCAAAGTCAGCAAAATAATGCCTTTGCCAATGCACTACGCAGCGATGATTTAGAGTTAATGCGCCTAGCGGCTAAACGCATTATGGATGATCGTCAGTACGATGACTTTATCCTAGCCATCCTCAGTAACGAATTAAAAACGCCACGCTTAATGGCCGATGACAAACTCGCTATCGATACCTATGCGAACATGGCAAAAGCGCTAGCTAGTTCGGGGAATACCGCTTACCGCGATGTGATTGAGAATATTGCGACCACAAATTCGAACCGAAAACTGCAAAAATACGCGGCTAGCTACCTGAAGAAATTCTATTAAACCAGCCCGTTTTACGCTTAATAAAACAAATCATGGCCGAGCTTATCCTCGGCCATTTTTATATCCATTTGGATCACTTTTTAAATTAAAAGAAATTTTACTGTTGGCCTTAGCGTTTGCTGATATTCGCCTTTACAGGCTTGCCATGGCATTCACTCACCGACACTGTGAATAGTTTCAAAGTTTATGAACGAGAGCTATGAAAGGCGAAGAGGCTATTAAACATAGATATTGCTCAGAGTGAGGCCAACCCTTTGGAAAAAATATAAAACAAGAGGCTTTCAACTCCGTTGGGCGTCATGGCAGCTTGTAAAAATAAAAACAAAAAGAATAGGACGAGCAATCCTCCTTGGTCGACTCATGATCAAAAAGCAGGGGGGTGAAGCCCTACGACTTTTGCTTTGATTAACATTTTTTGGCTTAGGATTTGCTTATCCACAGCGGCGCATTGGCAAACAGATAACAACGCGATGCCGCCATTATGGATAAGCCACAATAATAGGGAGCACCCGAACTGCCATGAGACTCACTATAAAAGCTACTATGAAAATCACCTTAGATGACCTTAAAGGGCCAGAGATAGCGGCATTGCTGCAAGAACACCTCGACGATATGCGAGCAACTTCACCGCCTGAAAGCGTTCACGCATTAGATCTTGATGGCCTGCGTCAGCCCAATATTCACTTTTGGACCCTATGGGATGGCAACAATTTAGCGGGCTGCGGTGCACTAAAATGGTTAGATGCCGAGCACGCCGAGATCAAATCCATGCGCACTGCCGCGCCCTATAAACAGCAAGGCATAGCTTCTAAAATATTGCAGCACTTGATTAACGATGCCAGAAGCGCTGGCGTCAAACGTCTGAGTCTAGAGACAGGTTCGATGGACTTCTTCAACCCCGCTCGCCTGCTCTACTGCAAATTTGGTTTTGAAATCTGTGGCCCCTTCGACGGCTACCAACTCGACCCCAATAGCGTGTTTATGACAAAGAAAATCTAATTTTAAGCAGTGGTAAACGGTACGAAAGCCGTTTACTATGCGCAACGCCAATCTCTGCATCAATAACGTTAACTTAAAATGTTCCCATTCAAGCCTTTCAACGTAAATCACCCCCAAAAATAGATAGTGCTTTTAATGAAAAATAGCCCAAGGCGACTATAGTTCTAACTAATGCAATGGAATTGCTAATTGACGCAATCACTTACATTTCAAATGTATTAAATAAGAAGTATATGAAAAACCCCAGCACATTCATTAGCACAGTGCTAATTGTGGCCATGACTTTACTAATCCTCCCCGCCATTGCTTATCTAAACCAAGCGATATCGGGAAGCTATGGCATTGAAACCCATCAAGATACTGATATTGATTTTACTTGGCAGGATATTCACGGCAAAACGCACCAATTTAATGACTGGACTAAGGGACCAAGCTATCTGTTTCTTGGCTTTTTGAGCTGCTCACAAATTTGCCCTATTCGCGTACATCAAGTGCGTTCACTGATGGAACAACTCACTGAAAATGAAAGAACAAACATTCGTTTTCTGTTTGTCTCTATCGATCCTCAAAATGACCTGCCAGCCCTCAGAGCACAAATGATCGATAATCAGTCGGCGCAATTTTTTAGTGCCGAGTTAACCCCTGAGCGACTCGAAACCCTCCAGCGGCAACTGGCTGAAATATCAAGTCAAACTAGCGATATAAATCTGCACACAGGTAATCTTTATTTAATTTCACCCACGGGAAAGCTTAAACAAACCTATACTCAACAGCAGCTTATTACCGAAAGGTTGCTTTCCGATCTCAATACTATGATGTCTTCAAATTAGGCAGACAAAATGAATCACTCATCGAATAATTCAATGGCAGTTAAAAACGATCAGACCTTATATCGTCTGCTTCTCGCTCAGGCACCAATCCTTCTCGTAAGTGGGTTTGTTGGAGCACAGATGATAAGCTTTGCCATTTTGGCCGCAATTGCCGTATTGCTCGTCACCCAAATAAGTTACAGCCTGCTGAAGGCAACACCTATGTTTGCGATTGTGGCCGCCGTTATCATGATGACGGTTTCCGCCCTACTCATTCAGACCCAAATGGGGATGATTGAAATGCACTTTCATATCTTCGCCACTATGGCGATTTTCTTAATTTGCCAACGTTGGGAGCCTATAGTCGCAGCGCTACTGACTGTTGCGGTACATCATGTACTGTTCACGTATATTCAAATGCAGAGTGTGGAAATCAATCAGGTTGCCATCATGCTTTTTGCGGGTCAGTGCTCTTGGGATATCACGTTTGTGCATGCTCTGTTTGCCGCCGCCGAAGCGGGAATTCTGATCTTACTCGCCTCAATGATGCGCGTCGAATCGTCGGCAAATCAGCGTATTGCGGATGCGATTGAACAGATCTCTGAGTTTAAAGATATTTCTATTCGACTCGTGCCAGCTAAAAATCATGCCGAAATGGCGTTTAATACTATGCTCGAAGAACTCACCCAAGTGTTTTCCGATTACCGTGAAATTGCTGTTGATATGGCAAAAACCACTAACCACCTAAAACAGCTGAGTGATGAAACCCAACATACTGTGCATGAGCAAAATCAGCAGGCGCAACAAATTTCCGATACAGCGCAAAATGTCATTCAGCAGATCAGCCAAGCCGCTGCCGATAGCCATGACTCAGCACAAAGTGCGCGCCATGCCGCTAACTCTAGTGATGAAGACAGAAAGAGCGCGCTTAATATTATGGAAGATATGAAGAAGCTGGAAAAAAATACCACAGAAGTGACCCAGTTCTTAACCGAGTTAACATCAGACGTCAGTGCTATCACTAAATTACTCGAAGCGATCCGGAGCATCTCGGAGCAAACGAATCTGCTCGCACTCAATGCGGCTATTGAAGCCGCACGAGCAGGAGAAAGCGGCCGTGGCTTTGCCGTGGTTGCTGATGAAGTCAGAGCCTTAGCACAACGTACAGGCCGCTCAACCGATGATATCGCCACGGTCTTAACTCACCTTAACACCAGTATGATTAAGACTGTCGACTCAATGAACTTAAGCAAACAAAGCACAGTTGAAAACCTGAAACACACCAGTGAAATCGCTAATGGTCTCGCCCAACGCTCGGAACAGATCACCCATGTTGCCGTATCGAGTGAGAGCGTGGCACACACCACCCAATCCCAGAGCCAAGTGCTCGCTCACATTGGGGAAGATATTATCGATAACGCACATGCGATCAATGAATTGGCCACTAAAGTTAAGGAACTCTCATCGGGAACGCTAGCATTGAGCCAAATCGCTACCGCCTATCAAACTAAGGCGGCAGCCTACAAAATCTGATCTTTTAGTCATAGATGCTAAACGCCAAAACACGCCCCTTAACTAGCGTGTTTTGGTTTGCCATGCATGAATAATAAATCCAGCCAACAGACCCCAAAATGCGCTGCCGATACCCAGTACACTAAAACCTGATGCCGTGACCAAGAAAGTGATCACCGCTACTTCGCGATCTTCGGTTTTAGCTAATGCGGCAGTCAGGCTATTGGCGATAGTGCCAAGCAGCGCTAATCCGGCGATGGCCAGTACTAATTCCTTCGGGAAAGCGGAAAACAGACCAACCACAGTGGCGCCGAGTAACCCAGTGATAAAGTAAAATACGCCGCCCCACACTGCCGCCCAGTAACGGGTCGCGGGATTCGGGTCAGCTTCTTTACCCATGCAAATAGCCGCTGTGATGGCGGATAAGTTAAAGGCAAAACCGCCAAAGGGCGCCAGAATTACCCCGATTAGCCCTGTGCTCGTGATCAAAGGTGAAATAGGCGGCCTGTAGCCATTACCGTGCAGCGCAGCAACGCCCGGCATATTTTGCGAGGCCATAGTGACCACAAACAGCGGTAACGCCACGCCAATTACACTCGCCAACGAAAACTCAGGCGTGGTCCACAGCGGCATCGCCAGTTGCAACTGAACTGCATCTAGCTTGAGTAAATCTAATTGAAAGCTCATGCCGATGCCCACCAGCAAGGTCAGCAAGATGATGTAGCGCGGCGCAAAAGGCTTAACGACGACAAACACCAACAGCATGATCAATATGAGGCTCAGCTGGGTTTGTATCGCCTGAAATAGCCCTAGGCCAAATTGCAGCAGGATCCCCGCCAACATGGCGGAAGCGACTGACTGCGGCATGATGCGGATAAGCTTATCCATCCAGCCCGCCACCCCGCAAAGGGTAATTAAAATCGAACTCACCAGAAACGCGCCTATGGCTTGGTTGACGCTCAATCCCGCTAGGCTGGTCACCATCAGCGCCGCGCCCGGTGTCGACCAAGCCGTTAGAATAGGATTCTTGTAGTAAAGCGATAACCCTATGCTGGTCACGCCCATGCCCACACCTAAAGCCCACAGCCATGAACTAATCTGTGCAGGTGTCGCACCCACGGCCTCCGCCGCTTGAAAGATAATCACAGCCGAGCTGCTATAACCCACCAATACCGCAATAAAACCCGCTGATATTTTTGACAAACTCCATGCATCTCGCCACATATTCACTCCCTTCCTCTGCAATTGATGTCGCCACCATGTTGTGCGCTATAACTTATCAAATGAACAAGATAGCTTTCGTGCGCTATAACGTACGAGATGGACAAGATAGCATCTGTGCGTTATAACGTACAAACTAAATTTTTATAAAAATGATGGGGCCATTGTGCAGACGATAAACAGCTATCTCGCCACCACGCTTAAAGCACTTCGCAACCAAAAGGGATGGAGTTTAGATAAAGCCGCCCAAGAGACGGGCGTCAGCAAGGCCATGATAGGACAAATCGAGCGCGGCGAATCGAGCCCAACCATTGCGACGCTGTGGAAAATTGCCAGTGGATTCAATATCTCGCTTTCGACCTTTCTCGAACCCACGCCCCAGAGCCAAGGCGCTGTATTCCGTAAGCCCGACGAATTACGCCAACAACCCGCCACCGACGGCATGCTAGTCGCCTCACTCTTTCCCTTTGAAGACCGTTTCGGTTTTGAGATGTTTGAACTCACCCTGCTGCCAAACTATGAGCGGCTTTCTGAGCCCCATGAAGCTGGCGTCACTGAACATGTCATTGTATTAAGCGGCACTATGGAAGTGTTAGTCGATGGACAGTGGCAAACGCTCAAGCAAGGTGAAGCGGTACGATTTGCGGCCGACAAACCCCATGGCTATCGAAATCTCAACGACCAAGCCGTGGTCTTCCACGACATCATTCACTATCAACGAGGCTGTGAATCAAGCTTGTAGCAGCTTATTTAACGCCAGTAATGCAGAGTTCGAGTACCAACAACGCCAAAGACCAAACCATTACTACCGATAATTTGCAACGCTTGCACTCGCCAATCCATTAGAATAAACTTATTGAAAATTTTCTAATGGTAGGAGCAATGCTATGTTTCAATCTTTACTGGCTAAGTTATCCGGCAGTCAATCGGGCGAAAAATGTTGGCAATTGATTGAGCAAGGCGCACGGGTGATTGATGTGCGTTCACCAGAGGAATTTGCCTCCGGTCATTTGCCCCAAGCCATTAATGTGCCATTGCCAACGCTCGACCAATGGTTGCATCAAGTCGACAATAAACAGCATCCCTTCGTGCTCTACTGTGGCGCGGGGATTCGAGCGCAAAAAGGCTGCGATATCCTCAAGGCCAATGGTTTTGGCTGCGTGGTGAATGGCGGTTCGCTTAAAGATTTAGTCTGCTGCCAACCGAGCTAATTTAAGCCTTGGTTGTTCGGCGCCAATCTTACCAGTCTATATATTGTGATGGTTTAGATATCTGCGAGGTGATGTATGCATAAAACGAATCATGCCAAAGCGTTACAGCTTGAAGCCGCACAGGTTAACCCTGCTGAAAAGCCGCTTGAAACTGAACGCCATACACGCTTTAGCATCAGTCGTAATCGCGACCAAGCCAGCACTAAGGTGCGTTATGTTGAGACTAGCGCCCTTGCTAAAGGCTGCAGCCTTTGCGAATAAACGGCTAAGTCTGCGACTTAAACCTAGTAGCTCAAACCTAACCACTTAAGCCAAGCGTGCTTAGCTTAAATGAACATACAAAAATGCCAGCCCATTAACGGCTGGCATTATTAATTCAGCTAAATCAGATGACTCAGCTAATCAATGGGACAATTAAGCCTTCAGCTGATCGATACTGTGTTTTGCTTCGCTCATGCCTTTGTCGTGTGCTTCAGGACCCATGTTCAGCGCTTCGGCGTAAACCACTTCAACATTAGTGATACCAATAAAGCCTAAAACCGTTTTCAAGTAAGGTACAACGTGATCCGTTGGGCCATCTTTGTGAGCGCCGCCACGGGTCGTCACTAACACAGCGCGTTTACCTTCCACTAATCCTTTTGGACCTGTTTCAGTGTAAGTAAAAGTCACACCAGCGCGGGCAATGAAATCGATCCAGTTTTTAAGTTGAGCCGGAATAGTGAAGTTATACATAGGCGCTGCGATAACAATAGTGTCGTTCGCTTTTAATTCAGCAACTAAGGTATCTGATAATGCGAGCATTTCTTGCTGACGTGCCGATAATTCTGCACCACCACGTAAACCAGAAGCGATTTCACCGTCTACCATAGGCAGCACGTCTTTACCGCCTAAATCACGTACTGTGATAGCGGCGCCTTGGGTTTCCCAGTGGCTAGCTAAGTGGTCAATTAACACGGCAGATTGTGAATAACCGCCAAGAATGCTTGATTTTAAAATTAAGACTTTAGACATAATCTGCTCCGAAAATAGGTAAATGACTCAGAGTCAGATGGAATATCTCAACTCTATGACGCTAGTGTATTCGCCCATAAAAAAGAAATAAAGTGGATAAAATTTGAGATTCACTTCGATTTTTTAGAAAGGTTATAGGTTGTTGCGACGCGCTATAAATTAACTCACTTTCGGCGCACTGACATACAGGCCTTCGAATACCGCACAAAGCTTAGCATCACAATACAATTGCACTGCTAACTTCACTTTCACTCTGCGCCCCCTTTGCAACGGACTAAGATCCACAGTTGGCCATTGCACTGTTACCACTGGATCACAAGTCACTGGGGCGAGATAACGAATATGGGCATCGGCGAGCACAATGTCACCCGCAACGCCAGCTAACCGCTGGTTCAGCCACACAGCGCCCCAGCCAGTTAAGGTCATCAAGGTATAAATGCTGCCGGCAAACATGGTCTGATGCAGATTAATATTGGGCGCTATCGGCGCAGTGACTCGAAATTCACCCTCGCTGTAATCGAGTGGCGCAATCTGCATAAACTCGCTAACAGGAATAGTACTGTGCCACGTCTGGCGTAACTGAGTGAGTAATTGAGTAAGTAATTCATCCATGTGCATTTACCTCGATACAACCCTCTTCACAGCTAACACCGAATAAGTTCAACACTCTATCCCCCAAAAAAACCACGCGATGACTAATGTAATAACTAACGTAATTGCTAACACAATAACTAACGCAATCACTCGCGCGATAAGAAGCTACACCTGCAGATTAAAAGTCACTGGGCCATCATTGACTAAGGACACTTGCATATCGGCGCCGAATTGTCCGGTTTCTGTGGTCACGCCCTTAGCGCGGCAAAATGCGACAAACTCTTCATACAGTGCCAAGGCTTGATCCGGCGTACCGGCGCCCGAAAAACTAGGTCTCAGACCGCGGCCCGTATCGGCAGCCAAGGTAAATTGCGACACCACTAACAAAGAGCCACCGACTTGCTCTAGGTTGAGATTCATCTTGCCATTCTCATCGGAAAACACGCGATAACTCATCACTTTAGTTGCCAGTTTTTCCATCTTCTCGCGGGTATCTTCCTGCTCGACGCCCAGCAGAACCAACAGGCCCTTATCGATTGCACCTATGGTTTGATTATCGACAACCACACTGGCGCGGCTCACTCTTTGAATTAACGCAATCACAACTTTTCCTTTTTAGATTAAGGCTTAACGGGAACCATTTGCTGCATGAGCGGGATAGGACGAATATATTGGTCGATACCATCGGGCAAGGATTGCGCGACTTGTGCCAAACCGCCATTGGTCCACAGCATAAAACGACGTAACTCTTCGATTTCAACACGGTCGGCAAAGGTAACAGTGCCTTGTATTTGGATCACAGCGCCTTGGTCCAGCAACACGAACTTGGCAAAATTAAGCTTTTGATTCAAAGTGCCAATCACCACAGGCAGCTCTTGGCTAGCCTGTAATTGCGGATGCACGGCATAGAAACGATTCATTAAAATACGGTCAATGCCCGCAGAATTAATACTCGGCTCAAGCAAAAACTGGTTATCGCCAAACTGCACCGCGACTTTAGTTGGCGCAACTTTGGTGGCCAAGTAGTTAGCGTTAATCAACGCTTGATACAAGCGCTCAGCGGCAGCTTCATTGGTCAATCCACCCAGTTCAACGACTTTGGGCGCGACGGGTGCACTCACGTTCTCCTGAGCCACCACTGGGTCAATCGCGCTGGTTTGCGAGGGCGCCGTGGCGGCACAGGCAGTTAATCCGAGTAAACTGGCACTGATGAGCAATGTTTTCATTGTATTTCCCTTTGATGTATCCACGACCACATAGCATGGATTTCTGCTGTGACCGCCAAAAACAACGACTCGCTATTGAGCATATGTCCGCCGTCGGCAACAGATTGAATCGTAATAGCATGCTCTAACCCAGCCAAAAAATCGCGCAATAGCGCCGCTGGGCAAATCGCATCCTGCATTCCTTGCAATAACACACTACGCGCCTTCACCCTAGGCGTCACGCGTTGCAACACACTCATGGCATTGAAGTAAGCATGCCGAGCAAAGTGCAATTCGATATCCGCTAACGCTAATACTGGGTCGGGTAACAGCCTTGGTAATACTAACCTCGCCCCCGCGAGCTTTAGCTCCCACTGAACCCAACGCCGCGCAAAATGGTGCCGCAGGTTTTCATCGGCCGATGCCAAACCTTGATGGTACGAATCCAGCAGTTCAGTCAACGATGGCGCAACAGACGCATTACCACTGAAGAGTCGATAAGCCGCAGGTTGCAATTTTGCCGCGCCGTCAGCGCCATAGAGCCAATCGATGCCTTCTTTAGACGGAATAAATAACGCCCACAGTACTTGCGCTATCACCCGTTCGGGAAATAATCCGCTGTAAATTAAGCCTAATGTGGCCCCAAAGGAGCCGCCCGCTAAACACCAGCGCTCAATACCTAACGCGAGGCGAATCGCCTCCATATCGCAGATCAAACCATTAAGATGATTATGGGCTAAATCGCCAAATGGCAAGGACTGCCCAGAACCTCGTTGATCTAACAGCAAAATCCAATATTGTTCGCCATTAAATAAGGCTAAATCACCGATCTCACAACCCGCTCCCGGACCACCGTGCAAATACAACAGCGGGATACCTTGAGGATTACCGTATTGCGCCAGATGTAATTGCTGACCATTGCCAACGCTAAACCAGTCGCGGCGGATAAAAGGGGGAAAGGATTCAGGCACTGATTCAGGCATTAAGTGTTATCGCCATTGCTTAACCGTTTAGGGGTGTCATTCCGATTTCGCCACGGCCTTGAGTGCCGTCACCTCTGCCGACGTTAATACTGACGGCGAATCACCTTGGCTGGCATCTGCTAATGGCTTGGCATTCAGGGCCGTTTCGTCATCTGAGCTCGATTCATAATCTAAATATTCTGGCATAGCCGCGGTAATCTCCGCGCCGAGCAACACTATCATCCACGATAAATACACCCAGACAAACACTATGGGGATCGTCGCGAGCGCACCGTAGATGGCTTCATAACTTGGAAACTGAGTCACGTACAAGGCAAAGCCTTTTTTACCTAGCTCAAACAAGAGCGCGGCCACAATCGCCCCCAATAATGCATGTAAAAACTTCACCTTCTGATTCGGCACCACCATGTATAACAGCAAGAATGCGGCGACCGAAAACAACATGGGCAAACGCGCGATAAAAATCGGCAACATGCCCGATAAAGCTTCAGCTTCAAACACCTTCAGTGAAATCACATAGGAGGATGCGACTAAACTCGCCCCGACCAATACCGGCCCTAACGTTAGCACCATCCAATACATAGAAAATGCGACCACCACGGAACGCTTCTCTTTAGTGCGCCAAATGTTATTGAGTGATTTGTCGATGGCGGAAATCAGCATAATGGCAACCACCACCAAGGCCGCGATCCCCACGGCTGTGCCCTTAGACGCATTGCCCACAAATTCATTGATATATACTTGCACTGTGTCGCCAGCTGCGGGTAAAAAGTTTTCGTAAACAAAGCCTTCTATCTGACCGCGTATGCCTTTAAACACCGGAAAAGCCGACAACATAGACATAGTCACGGCCACCATAGGCACGAGTGACAATAGCGTGACATAGGCCAAGTGTCCGGCGCGAATATTGATCTGATCTTCCACTAAACGCCGCCTTAAATGCAGCAGGAAGTGCCAGATCCCGAGGAATAAGACGCGAATTTGTGCCAGTTCTATCTTCTTAGTCACGGGTTTCTCTTGATTCTGTTGGTATAGACTCGTTATCTTCGTACAATAAACACTTAATTTACAAGTCTAAGGAGTGAATTGATGTCTCAACAAGGATCTGCGGGTAACGTTATTTCCGCTATTGCTAGCCTATTTTTCCCTGGGTTAGGCCAACTATTACAAGGCCGCATTATGGCCGCACTGTTATTTTTCATTATCACAGTGGTGGGTTATGCCCTGTGGTGGCTAATTGTGCCTGCGGTAATAGGTGCTATCTTTCATCTGTGGAGCATTATCGATGCGGCTCGATTTAAGGCCGATTAATTTCAATTCACTCAGTGACGGAATACCCAATGAAAAGACTGATAACTTCAGGCCTGATTGCCGCAAGCCTCCTGCTCAGTGGTTGCCAAAGTGCCTATTACGGCGCGATGGAAAAGGTCGGTTACCATAAACGCGATATTATGGTCGACAGAGTTAAAGACGCGAAAGAATCCCAAGAGGACGCCCAAAAAGAGTTCAGCTCGGCCCTCGAAGAGATGCAAGCCCTGCTCAATCACGATGGCGGCAACCTAGAAAAAGCCTATAACAAGGCTAAGGATGAATACGAATCGGCCCAAAGCGCCGCAGATAACGTCAGTAACCGCATCAAGAAAGTTGAAGATGTAGCCGAAGCGTTATTCGATGAGTGGCAAGATGAAATTGGCGAGATCAGCAAAGCCAGCCTGCGCCGTAACAGTGAAGCTAAGCTCAAAGAAACGCGCCGCGCCTACGAACAATTGATCAAAAGCATGCACCGTGCCGAATCAAAAATGCCGCCTATCCTCACCGCCATGAAAGACAACATGCTGTATCTCAAGCATAACTTGAACGCCCAAGCCATTGGTGCGATCAAAGGCGAATTTACCAGCCTGCAAACCGATATTTCTGGCCTGATTAAAGAGATGAACAAATCGATTAATGAGTCGAACAAATTTATCGAGTCACTCGAAAAATCAAAAAGCTAGCTTGAATACCTTTGACTCCTTCGAGGCGCAAGCTGTTAGTTTCAATTAAAGAAAACAGAACTAACAGCTTAGGCTAACTCATCGCCGCTTAATATGAGTCATTGTTAGTGAGTTGCTGACACTGCACATCACACTAAGTGATTGACCATTCATCAAATTATCCCGCAGGAAAAATCTACCGCGAGTTGTACACACGATCTTAGCTACAGGCCGGATTCAAATTATCCGTCTTATATCGCTAATGCTTGTTCAAGATCGGCGATTAAATCTTGAGGATCTTCAACGCCAATACTCAGTCTGATAAGGTTATCGTTCACCCCAGACGCCAGCCTGCTCGCCGCATCCATTGCCGCATGAGTAGTACTTGCAGGGTGGCAAGCTAAGCTTTCTAGATCGCCTAAACTGACCGCTTGAGTAAATAGGTTTAAATTATCTAAAAACTGCGCCGCTCGACTAAACCCGCCTTCAAGTTCAATGCTCACCATACCGCCAAAGGCATTTATCGTTTCACTCAAAACTTGATGCCCTGGGTCCTGTGAAAGCCCTGGGTAATAGACTTTTGCGACGCTCGGATGTGATGCTAAAAAAGCAGCGACTTTAGCGGCTCCCGCAAGATGAGCATCCATTCGCAACGCTAAAGTACGTAAACCGCGCTGCAGTAAATAGGCTTCCTGTGGCCCAATAGCAGCCCCAATATGCTTAAGTGCTATGGTGCGAATTGGCTGCATTAATGCTTTACGGCCCGCGACAACACCTGCGATTAAATCACCATGCCCACTTAAATATTTAGTGGCACTGTGCATCACGATATCTATGCCATGTTCAAGCGGTTTAAATAAATACGGCGTTAAAAACGTATTATCACAAATGGTGATTGCCCCAACCCGCTCAGCGGCGAGCTTTACCTTACGATAATCACTGACTTTTAAGGTCGGATTGGTAATAGGCTCAAATAAGATAATTTTTGTCTCGGGGCTTATCTCAGACAATAAGTGGTCGTCATCTTGATAACGGCGCACTGTAATGCCCGCGCGGGTCAGCGTTTGGATTAGAAATGCCGCAGTACCACCATATACAGGATCGATAAATGCGATTTCATCACCTTGACTGGCCAAGGCATAGAAAATACTGCTGATTGCCGCCATACCACTCGCAACAACGAGCGCTTCATCAGCCCCCTCTAGCTGGGCCAATTGGTGTTCAAGAGCCTGTACTGTGGGGTTCGCCATACGGCTGTAGATAAAACCCGGCTGTTCACCGGCAAAACGCGCTCGACCATCTTCGGCACTGCCATAGGCAAAAGTGCTACTTTGATAGATAGGTGTTGTGAGCGCACCCGTTGAGTTTTCAGCGGTATGATGGGTGTGAAGTAATTTGGTTTTAAACTGCATAATAGATCCTAATAACAATTAAATAGCATTGGCAAATGAGGCGTAATGCGCTTTCGCAACATCAGGATGTGAGCGTAAACGCCCTTTTAATACGTTTTGGCCAACTTGGTGAAAGAGTGGATTTAATGGATCGCTTGCAGGCCCTTGGGCTTGGCGTGCCAAATATTCAGGCAAGGGTAACAAGGGAACCGTAGCGTTCAACTGTGCCGCCATAAAAAAGGCGCAAGAGTAGCGCTCAACTCCAGCAGGTGGGCTAGTGACCCTGTGATAAGTGGCTTTTAAATACCCGTTAGAGGCTAACTCAAGTAACTCACCTATATTAACAACAAAGGCGCCTTCCAAGGGCGGTATGCTTAACCAACCTTCGTCAGTCTGAACTTCTAAACCCGATTGCTTATCTTGCAGCACTAAGGTGAGGTAGCCAGGATCTTTGTGCGCGCCCACCCCTTGACCAGAAGTCTCTCCATTCGCACTTGGATAACGGATAAGCTTCATGTGTTGATATGGGCCAGCATCAATCGTGGCATCGAATGCGGTCTCTGATTGCTCTAATGCGACAGCGAGCGCCTTCAATAGCGCAACACTGGTATCGGCTAAGTCCTGTTGCCATTCCAATAAAATCGTTTTCATCTGCGGTAATTGGGACGGCCATTGATTAGGTCCTTGTAATTGCGACCATTTTGGCACATCCGAACGCGGAGGATTAGCGATTTCCTCTTGCATTATGTCAAATTGCTCACGCAAATCCGGCTTCCCTAAGGTCAATTCACCTTGTAAACGGGTATAACCACGAAAATGAGGCGTGTTCGTCATTTTCACCGCGAGCTTATCGGCGAGAGGGAGCGCAAAGAAATCCCTAGCTAACTGAAGTACTTGCTGCTGTCTCGCGAGCTCAATGCCATGGCCAGTTAAATAGAAA
This sequence comes from Shewanella sp. DAU305, assembly GCF_026802235.1. NCBI lineage: Bacteria > Pseudomonadati > Pseudomonadota > Gammaproteobacteria > Alteromonadales > Shewanellaceae > Shewanella > Shewanella sp. DAU305. The sequence continues at coordinate 853,218 of NZ_CP113808.1, read as the reverse complement.
AAACCTATCCTTCTAGCTGCATCGGCAAGTTTAGTAATGAAGGCGTGACGACTTTGCCCACCCGCATGCCAATCGCTTAAATTCAATATCGGTAATTGTTCCATCAATGACTCCAATTCAACGCATGATTTGAGTCGGATTCTATGCCTTTATAAGGTAATGGATAACGAATTAATAACTATTTGATATATCAAACAAGAATATTAGATCGTTTGGATATATAGACATCTAGGCTTCCATACTTCCCTTTCACTTGTCGATGAGTCGTAACGATACTCATCTCGCCTCCCTGCAATCCCTTCTTTTTTTGTGCAAGCCCAAAACACTTGGCTTTGTGAGCTATGGCGCGCTTTAGTGGATTGATAGCACCAATCTTAGACCTGTCGCACAATTTCACTTAGTACTCAAAAACTTATCATCAGTTCATCACTCAGACACTGTACTCGTTACTCATTCGCTGTATTCATCACTATGACTTTTATCGAATCACTCACCCTGATGTTGGCACTCATGTATCTCGCCTCGCTCAGCTATTGGAGCGGCCAGAAATGGGGCGCTGTCGCCACACTGTTACTCAGCGTCGCCGCCGTCGCGATTAGCCTTTACTGGCCATTGGCACTCGGACTGATTATTGCGCTGCCGTTGGCATTATTGGGGCATAAATTTGCACCTGATTCCTTCAAGGGTGAGATTAAAATCAACACCCTGCGGCAAGGCACTCAGCATGTCTTGGCGCTATCGCTTTTACTGGTTGCCGTGCAATACACAATCAATACCATACTGCTTAAGCAAGGGATTACACCTTGGCTCATGCGCCCAGATGTGGTCGATGCTTTCCTGCCAATTGCTGGCGGCATTGAGCTTAAGGCCATTGTCAGTCTGAATTTATGGGATCAAACTCATCCTGCAGCGGCAGTGATGTTAGCTGCGGTATTACTCACAGGATTACTCTGCAAGCGAGCATTTTGTGGCTGGGCTTGCCCATTAGGTTTGGCAGGGGAATATCTGTATGCCTTTAGAAAACGCTTTATTAAATCAGAACTAACACCACCCGCTTGGCTCGATTGGCCACTGCGTATGCTCAAGTATCTATTGCTACTTGGCCTCTGTTACATAGTGATTGGTATGCCAGCGCAATCGATTCCTAATTATCTCGAAGGTAATTACCATAAGATTGCCGACTTGAAGATGGCACTGTTCTTCCTAACACCGAGCCTAATTACCTTATTAGTGTTTGCGTTGATCCTTGCCTTAGCCGCATGGCGCCGTCAGGGATTCTGCCGTTACTTGTGCCCTTATGGTGCCATACTCGGGATCTTAAGTTTTGCGAGTCCCTTAAAAATCCGCCGCGATAGCCAGCACTGTCTTATCGAAGCAAAAGGGATGAAATGTGACAAGTGCACCCGCGCCTGCCCAGCAAACATCATAGTGCACACAAAAACCACGGTTCGCAGTGACGAGTGCCAAGCCTGTATGCGCTGCGTTGCCGCTTGTCCAAAATCTGCCGCCCTTGGCCTAGGACTTAAATCCGGCCACAGACTCGGCCACAAGGGATTGCTGGCATTAGTGCTAATCGCATTATTTATTCTGCCGTTGGGCGCTTACTTAGCGGGTTTCTGGCATAGCCAAACACCCGACAATATCCGCATGGAACTGATCCAAGTGATAGATAGAGTTGGGCATTAGCTAATCCCCCAAAAAGCACACTGCAGATAATGGCTTACATCACTATCTGCAGTATTTTTAATATATAAGTCATAACATTGACTACAATCAGGCAACCACTCGATTTTATCGCTGATACTATTCCTATGCGAATACCAGATAAGTGGTTTTATGTTCCATCACGGAGCTAGCCTATGCGACCCAACCGACAGCAACTGATCCGTTCGTTATTTGACGAATATATTGAGATGTATTCCTCCCGTGATGACAGGCTAACCCACCGCTTTAGTGAGAACTTTAGCGGCTATGCTGGCAGTAGTGACCAGCTTGTCACCGACAGGGAAGAATGGGTGCGGATCACTCGGCAGGACTTTGCACAAGTGCCTGAGCGGATCCATATCGAAATGTTAGATCTCTCCTTACAAGATCTTGCCGATAACCTCGTGGTTGTGACTGCCTTTTTCCATATCCACTTACCCATCCCTAATCCTATGTTTTCCCGCGAAACGGCACGGCTAGTATTGATATTTCGTTTAGAACACAAAGACTGGATGATTGCCCACAGTGGCATATCCATCCCCTACGGCTTAGCCCACAAGGGGGAGATTTACCCGATAGCGCGATTAGAAGAGCGTAATGTTGAGCTTGAATCCATGATCAAGGCACGAACCTGTGAGCTGGCAGAAGCTAATAGGCAACTCGAAATACTCAGCAATACCGATGGTTTAACCAATATCGGTAACCGCCGCCTATTTGACATGATGTTACAAACGGAGTGGAGCCGAGGACAAAGGATCAATTCCTCACTGGCCCTCATCATGCTCGATATTGACCACTTCAAACAATTTAACGATCACTATGGCCACGTCGCCGGCGATGATTGCCTTAAACAACTGGCCAGTACTTTATCCCAGTCGGGCCGCAGAGCCGGCGAACTCGTGGCTCGCTACGGTGGTGAGGAATTTGTCATTCTGTTACCCAATATCGACAAACAAACGGTACTCGACACAGCGCAGCATATTCATCAGTTGATCCAAACCATTGCCATTCCACATGCGTATACCGACCTTGGTATTGTGACCGTCAGCGCAGGAGTCGCTTATCTGCAGCCCTCTAACCAACAAAATGCTTTAGAACTCGTTCGCCAAGCCGATGCCGCCCTCTACCGCGCAAAATCAGCAGGCCGCAATTGCATACGGGTGATGAATGAGGAGGCGACATCAACTTGATATTGACTCTTTTTACAGCACTTTTAAGTCAAGTGCCTCAGTAAAGATGTGGTTAACCACAGACTTGTACTGATACTGGAGCGACTTTACTCGATGTAGTGAGTTATCTTTAGATGGCTTTCATTACTTCATTGATTTTATAGACATTTCCAATAGCTTATTACAAGCATAACGCCAGTTAGAAAATAGTTTATATAAATGAGAAAACGATATTCATAGTTGAAGAGAGTTAATCTTTTATAAATATTATATTTTCTCCTAATCCTTGCTTGCCATTTACTAACTGTTAACGTTTAATAACAGCATCTTACCGGAATATATCAACTAAAAATGAAACGTCGTCTCATTAGTTCTTAGCTCGACTCGATTTAGACGAGTTATTCCACACAGAAACTTATTAGCTACCTTCGTAATTGTCTTGCGAAAGGTACTAAATGGACCAAATTATTAACCAATGGAGTAGACAATATGAAAGGGAAAATCCTTGAATTTAATGAGTCAGAGCGTAGCGGTATTATTTCTGGCGAAGATGGCAATCGTTATGAACTCAATATTTCTGAGTGGAAAGGTGCCTCATTACCTAGATCAGGAACTAAAGTCGATTTTTCAATAAATGGACAAACAGCGGAAGCTGTATATGCTGAAAACCATGGCTCTGCGGGTGCATCCAAAAAAATAGCTGCTGCCTTATTCGCATTTTTTCTAGGTGCATTTGGTGCACATAAATTCTATTTAGGTTACACCAAACAGGGTGTAATTATGCTTTTGGTATTCTTATTTGGTTTCATTCTACTTGGTTTGCCATCAATGGTGATAGGTATCATCGCTTTTGTTGAATTCATTCTATACCTTGTAAAATCGGATGAAGAATTTGAGCAAACATATGTCATCGGACAAAAACCATGGTTTTAATATAAATAATAAACCAACAAAGTCAATTAATTAGGTTTACCACAAGAGCTAAATACATTACGACTATACAGTAAAGTGTTAGCTGAAAACTCCATCTGCGAACCCTTAGTGGTTCGCTTTTTTATATAAATTATTAATTTATAACATCATTAGAAATACAGCTCCCCACTCATAGATAATATATCAACTCAATTTGAGATAACCGCCATAAATACATAATAAAGTATCAACGACTCCTCGCCAGACACTACACCATCAATTGTTCTGTCATTTGACAAACATCAAGCGGTAATTCTTATATCTTTGCATAATGCAGATGAGACTCTAAATCATATTCAAAATAAGAGCGGCCTCCCAATCTATCGATGAGTGAATGCGAACTACTGAACTAATGAACTACTGAACTACTGAACTACTGAACTAATTTGAGTTAACTAAAAAACCATACAAAATAATAGTCCTAATATTCCAAATCATTTAATCCTAAAAACAAAAAGCCCCGCATAGTTTCCTATGCAGGGCTTTTTAAACCGATTGACCCACCTTAATGGCGAGTCAGACGATCATTAAGCGCGGTTAAAGCGCTTACGATCGTTTTCAGTCAAGTGTCTCTTACGAACACGAATGTTCTTAGGCGTTACTTCAACTAATTCGTCATCATCGATGAACTCAAGCGCTTGCTCAAGTGTCATTGTGATTGGCGTAGTCAGTACTTGAGCTTCGTCAGTACCAGAAGCACGCATGTTGGTCAGCTGCTTACCTTTCAGACAGTTAACTGTCAGATCGTTTGAGCGAGCGTGGATACCAACTACTTGGCCTTCGTATACTTCAGCGGCATGGCCGATAAAGAGACGACCGCGATCCTGTAGACCAAACAGTGCGAAGGTCAGAGCCTTACCAGTAGCGTTAGAGATCAATACGCCGTTAGCGCGTTGACCGATATCGCCACCTTTGTGTGGACCGTAATGGTCGAACGAGTGGTAGATTAGACCAGTACCAGAAGTCGCAGTTAAGAATTCAGTTTGGAAACCGATTAAACCACGGCTTGGGATGATGAAGTCAATACGTACACGACCTTTACCATCAAGCTGCATATCTTTCATTTCAGCTTTACGGGTACCTAACTTCTCGATCACTGTGCCTTGATCTTCTTCTTCAACGTCAACAGTCAACGTCTCGTATGGTTCACACAGTTCACCGTCGATGGTTTTCAGAATTACTTCTGGACGTGATACGGCTAACTCGTAACCTTCACGACGCATGTTTTCAATCAGGATTGATAAATGCAATTCACCACGACCAGATACGCGGAAGCGATCTGGACTTTCTGTTTCTTCAACACGCAGTGCCACGTTGTGGACTAATTCTGTTTGCAGACGTTCCAGAATGTTACGTGAAGTCACATACTTACCTTCTTTACCAGCAAAAGGTGAAGTGTTAACTTGGAAAGTCATGGTCAGAGTGGGTTCATCAACAGTCAAAGCAGGCATTGCTTCTACTGCGCCAACGGCACAGATAGTGTCAGAAATTTTCAGCTCGCCTAAACCTGTGATAGCAACGATGTCGCCCGCGTTAGCAATTTCAACTTCAGTACGGTCTAGACCCATGTAACCTAATACTTGGCCCATTTTACCGTTACGAGTTTTGCCATCAGCGCCAATAATGGTCACTTGTTGGTTAGTTTTAACGCTACCACGCTTGATGCGGCCGATACCGATAACACCCACGTATGAGTTGTAGTCGATTTGCGAAATTTGCATCTGGAACGAACCTTCGGCGTCAGCATCTGGGAAAGATACTTTTTCAACGATAGTTTGGAACAGCGGCGTCATATCATCGCTCGCTACATCCGGATCTAAAGTTGCAAAACCGTTTAACGCAGAAGCGTAAACGATTGGGAAATCTAACTGCTCGTCAGTTGCGCCTAAGTTGTCGAACAGGTCGAATACTTGGTCGATAACCCAATCTGGGCGTGCACCTGGACGGTCAATCTTGTTGATAACAACGATTGGCTTTAAGCCTTGAGCAAACGCTTTCTTCGTTACGAAGCGAGTTTGTGGCATTGGACCGTCAACGGCATCAACCAGCAATAATACTGAGTCAACCATAGACAGAACACGCTCAACCTCACCACCGAAATCGGCGTGGCCTGGGGTATCAACGATGTTAATACGGTAGTCGTTCCACTTGATGGCAGTATTCTTTGCCAGAATCGTGATCCCACGTTCCTTTTCAAGATCGTTGGAGTCCATCACCCGCTCAGTGGCTTCTCCTCGGGTTGCAAGGGTGCCTGACTGTGACAGCAACTTGTCTACCAGGGTCGTTTTGCCATGGTCAACGTGTGCAATAATGGCGATGTTACGTAAATTCTCTAGCACGGATAAACCTCTTACCATCAAACAAAAATAGGGATATTTCAGTAATTCGTTATGGCGATCTAGCTCGATCCGCCACAATAAAAAGCGTGCCATTCTACTCCAGAGCGGCCTTGGCGCACAGGATTATTTTTGAACACTTATAAAACAATCCGCCAATCCTTGGGTAATTCCTGCCAATATTCCATTGAGTGAAATCCTCTACCGCCACAGTTAAAGCACTGTTCAATTGCCATATTCGTAGGAAAAATCAGAGTTAAGCAGCTGAATTTGCTATTTTTCATACTCTAGACGCAAACCATTTCTGCTGATTTAAACATCAATTAAAATTGATGTCACCGCGATGAAATCATCTCGCCGAGAAACAGCAATAAATTCTAGCGTACATTTAACTGAGCATTCATATTGGCGTTTATGACCGCGAAAACTGAATGTCTTTAAGACTCACTTCATTGTCACGCTATACCTTTATTACGCATCATTGATTCACTTGGTCTGTGAACAGCAAAGACATTTCGCACATGAGAACGAACTCTTTCCTAATAATATGATAATAAACCACTATTGGATTGAGAATGCGTGGCATAGTTGGACAGACTAGCGTGGTTTTATGACAATTATGCGGCGGCGAAATAGCCCAGAGAAATAGTCCAGTTCTGTGCTGAAAAGATGTGCTAGATTCAGTGCTGCTGTCCTTATGCGACTAATGTGAGCCAAGGCGTCACTGCCATCTCACTGCCACATAAGCGGTGCATCTTATTGCTTTGGATCCCAGCCTAGGTTTGCATGAATCAATTCAGTGCGCACCAAAATGGATTGATGCACCAAAATGCCACAGCCAAAAGCACCATAGTGGTGCAAACACGAATCCAATTAAGTGCAACAAAGATTTTAAACCATGTTAATCAGCTAGTTAAATTATTGGCATGGATATCGCTTTATCGCTCGTAAGTTTGGCTCAAGATAAATCACTTGAGTTAAAAGATTATAGAAGGGGCATCCCTTTACCCTACCGGAGGCTTGAGAATGTCAGTTGAATCAGTTTTAAAGCAACTTGAAGAATTAGAAGTTAAGTTCGTTGATTTACGTTTTACCGACACTAAAGGTAAAGAGCAGCACGTATCTATTCCTTCTCATCAGGTAGATGCTGATTTCTTCGAAGACGGCAAAATGTTTGACGGTTCTTCTATCGCAGGTTGGAAGGGCATTAACGAATCAGACATGGTACTGATGCCAGATCCAACGACATTCGTACTGGATCCTTTCACCGAAGAAACCACAGCACTGATCCGTTGTGACATTCTTGAACCAGGTACTATGACGGGTTATGACCGTGATCCACGTTCAATTGCTAAAAAAGCAGAAGCTTACCTAATCTCTACTGGTATCGCTGATACTGTTTTGATTGGCCCAGAACCAGAATTCTTCCTATTTGATGATGTCCGTTTCGGTACTGACATGTCAGGTTGTTTCGTTAAGATCGACGCTAAAGAAGCGGCTTGGAACTCAGGCACTAGCTACGAAGGCGGCAACACAGGTCACCGTCCATTCACTAAAGGCGGTTACTTCCCAGTTGCACCGGTTGACTCATCACAAGACCTACGTAGCGCTATGTGTTTAGTGCTTGAAGAAATGGGTCAAGTGGTTGAAGCGCATCACCACGAAGTGGCGACTGCGGGTCAAAACGAAATCGCAACTCGCTTCAACACGCTAACTAAGAAAGCGGATGAAATCCAAATTCTGAAGTACGTAGTGCACAACATGGCACACGCTTACGGTAAGACGGCGACTTTCATGCCTAAACCCATCGTTGGCGACAACGGTAGCGGCATGCACGTTCACCAATCTCTGGCGAAAGACGGTGTTAACTTGTTCGCTGGCGACAAATACGCGGGTTTAAGTGAAACGGCGCTGTACTACATAGGTGGTATCATCAAGCACGCTCGCGCGCTGAACGCTTTCACTAACCCAAGCACTAACTCTTACAAGCGTTTAGTGCCACACTTTGAAGCACCTGTTATGTTGGCCTACTCTGCCCGTAACCGCTCTGCATCAATCCGTATTCCAGTGGTACCAAGCCCTAAAGGCCGTCGTATCGAAGCGCGTTTCCCAGATCCACATGCCAACCCATACTTAGGTTTCGCAGCGCTGCTGATGGCCGGTCTTGACGGTATCCAAAACAAGATCCACCCAGGTGAAGCGATGGACAAAGATCTGTACGATCTGCCTCCAGAAGAAGCGGCTGAAATCCCACAAGTGGCAACGTCATTAGAAAACGCCCTTGAAAATCTGCAAGCTGACCATGAGTTCCTGACAAAAGGCGGCGTGTTCAGTGAAGATTTCATCCAATCTTATATCGTACTGAAAACAGCAGAAGCTGAGCGTGTAGCACGTACAACTCACCCACTTGAGTTTGAAATGTACTACAGCTTGTAAGCCACTGGCTTAAGATGTTTGAAGCCCCGACTTGTCGGGGCTTTTTTATAGATGAAGCTCTGATTAGCTATAAAGCCAAATCCATTAATCATAAAAAATCAAAATCCATCACGTCTAGATTTCAAACCTTTTCGATTTAAAATCAATCACACCTTGCACTCACTCAATGCAATCGCTAGCTTGATAATGTCCATGCAGCACGATTAATCCTGATCACTTGGGCGCATCTTATTCATAAAAATAACAATAGGCGTTTACCTATGTGGCAAAAGATAAAACCTTATAAAGATTCCATCGTGCTGCTCACCGCGTTGTTACTGGGCGGCGTGCTCGGTGTCGGTTTGCCAGAACTGGCGCTCACGCTCAAACCTTTAGGGCAAATTTTTCTAAACCTGTTGTTTATGATTATCGTGCCGCTGGTCGCGATTAGCGTGACCTCCTCCATTGCTCGCATGACGGATTTGAAGAAACTCGGCGCTCTGTTAGTGTCAATCATGGCGGTGTCGATTGTGATGGCGATTATCCCCGCCGTGGGCATTATCGGGCTGGCCTTATTTTTCGACCCCGCCCAAGGTGTTACCTTAGATCTCAATCAAACCATCAGCGATACTGCGGGGACGATGGATTTTGTCGGCCTGCTGACCACCAATGACTTTTCAGGTTTATTATCAAAATCCAATATCTTAGCCCTGATCATCATGTCGGTTATTGCGGGGATTGCGATAGGTCAATCGGGTGAGGATGGCAGAAAAGTCTCGGCATTACTCGACAGTTTTAATACCGTCATTATGAAGATAGTCTCGATCATTATGGTGGCAGCACCCGTGGGACTCGGTGCTTATTTCGCCTCGACAATGGCGAGCCAAGATCCCCAGCTTGTTGTCACCTTTGCCCGCGCCGTTGGTCTGTTTATGGTCGCCTGCTTTATCTATCTAACCGTGGGCTCTACCTTTTACGCATGGCTTGGCGGTGGCACTCAAGGGGTTAAACAATTCTGGCGCTTCGCCCTCGAACCTGCAGTGACGGCACTGGGCACCACATCATCACTCGCCACCTTACCCGTCACCTTAAGAACCGCGCTGAAGATGGGCATTAAACCCGAAATCGCCGACATCAGCCTGCCATTATTGGTCAATTTAAATAAGGGCGGCGCCTCAATCATCACAGCCCTAAAAATCGTGTTTATATACTCGTTACTCGGATTAGATTTCACCGTCGATGTGTTTATGGTGACCATACTGATTTCGGTTCTATCGGCCTTTATCATAGGCGGCGTGCCGGGCGGCGCTTTCCTCGGAGAGATTTTTATCGTCACGACCTTAGGCTTGCCAATGGAAACCATCCCGATTTTAGTGGTTATAGGGGCAATTACCGATGCGCCATCGACGGTCATTAACGTGGTACACGACTTGAACGCCTGTCAGATCATCGAGCGGCTAAATCGTAAACGACTCTAAAAAAATGCCCAAACACTGAGGTTTGGGCATAGCTATTTATCCGCAGAGCTCTTATCAATTGGCTACCGATTGGCTTTTATCACGTCCAGTAACAGCTTGATATCGGCCATATTGTTGTAGATATGCGGCGAAATACGGATCCCCATGCTGCGAGCATCGACGCTGATGTTCGCGTTCGCTAATGCCGTCATGATTTGATGTTGTTGCTCACCAAACTGCAAAATCAGCGTACCGCTGCGTTTTTCAACATCCCGTGGCGATACAAACTCATGTTCGAGCTCTTGCGCCACGGCATCGATTAACTGCTGATTGCATTTACGCAGCAAGGGGATGCCTAGACCAGCAAGGTAATGAATGCTGTGGGCGGCAATGGCATAGGGGGCGATTGAAGGCGTTCCACCCCAGAAGCGCATTGCGGAATGCTGGTAACGAAAATCATGGATATCGAACTCGAACGGATTCTCGTGGCTAAACCACCCCACATCCTTTGGCTGACAACTCTCCAATATAGCGGGATTAACCCAAAGATAGGCGGCACCAGGGCCGCCGCAGAGCCATTTAACACTCGACCCGATTAAAAAATCAGGTTGTAGGCGCGCGAGATCTAGCGGAATAATCCCTGCCGATTGAGCCACATCCACTAAGCTCAAACAGCCTCGCTCACGGGCTATGGTGAAAATATTGGCTAATGGCGCCTGCTGCCCCGTATTCGAGTATGCATGGCTGACAAACACCAGATCCACATCGCGACTGATATGCGCGTCCCACACATTAGGGTCAGTGACATCAAGTCCCTTAGGAATAAAACGCACTTCGCAGCTAGCTGGCAGCGCTTTTTTAAGGGCGAAACCCATGCTGGGGAAATCAATCTCACTCATCAACACAACGGCGTGTTCGCGATTTAATCGGTCGAGTGACATAACGATTTTAGTCAGTGCACTGGAAAGATTTACCTGAGGGCAAAAGTCCTTTTGGTGGCCGTTAAACAGTTTGGATAAAGCAAAGGTAAAATCATCAATCACACTCAGCCACTGACCCCAAGGCTCGCGCCCCGATTCCTGCCAAGGCGCAAAAAAGGCTTCTTTGAAGACCTGTTCGGTCGATTTTAACGGTCGACCGACTGAATGGTTCAATAGATATCCTGGACCCGCGAGGTAAAAGTCCTTTTTAAAGTCTTCAAACATAGTGTTATCTCAAACTCTCTTTTAATTTTTTAATCTCATAATAACGCGTCCGAATATCGCTGCGCTGAGCGGCGGCGCGCCTATCTCTGAGTCGCTCCAATGAACCGAGTAGCACATGCAGTGGCGGACCACTGGCGGTAACCTTAGCTAAATGCTGCTGCTCCATACTTGTCGAAGGCTCGGCAATATATTTAGTCACTAACTCATTATGATGCTGAATCGCAGTCTCGCCATGTAATTCGCAGACTTCGATAAAGAGTCGCAAATTTTCTTGATACCAAGTTTGGTTCGCACTGTCTTTTGCTTGCAGGAAATCATCCATCAAATTCGGTCGACGCATGCACTCACGCAATATCTGCTGATCCTCTGGCATCATGTATAAAAATTTGTCCACCAGCATTTGCGAGTAGGAAGCTTCATTGGCGAAACAAAGACCTAGCGTTAAATCGATTACATTAATCCCCGCAAAATCCCCGGCGTTGGCACCGCGATAAATGACCGAACCCACCCGATAAGGTTTGTAGTAAGGGCGAACACAGTAAAAGAAACGATCCGTATCTAATCGATTGAATAATTGAGTATTCGACTCAATCACATCCTGCAATGCCTGTTTAGCGACTCGCAGTAAATCGTGGCTGATGGGATGGGAAATACCCAAAGGCTGGATCTTCAATAACGCATCGGCGGCGCGTTTATAGGCCAAAATGCCCTTAGTGTTGTAATCCACAAACAACTTTTCAGCGGGAAGATCGGTAAAGCGCTTATAAATGCCATTGTGGGCACGATTGTGCGTAGTTAAATGTGCGGTGGCAAAGCGCGGCGTGACGCCTATTGAAGCGCCGATGTGCATGGCAAGCGCGGAGGCTTCGGCTAATGGCGATGTGGTTTCCCGCGAAGGCTCGGTAATTTCATGGCGTCGACAGGCCGCCATATACAGGCCCACGTTGCCGAGTAAATCAAAAGCACTGTCGAACCCTTCGTCGGTATTGCCCTCATCGAGCAAGGCCGTAATCAACTCTCGCCCTTCGCTCTCCAGCGCCAACTTAGCTTCTACGCCGATATCAAGCACATTGGCCCTATCCGTTTGTTGGTAGTAAAGCTGTTCTAGCTCTGAGTTGAGCTCTACAAAGCGACTGCGGATCCAATCATCGAAGGCTTCGGTGTTAAAGGTGGCTGGTTTCACGGACTTATCCTTGAGTATTGTTATCGTTCTTGTAAACGGAGCGAGCTCAAAGTCTTAGCTCAATCCATAAAACTCGTTAACCAGAATGCAACTTATCGCCACGTGTTTCTAGCGCTAGGTCAAATTTCCGAAAAATCTCATGCCATTTTTTATTTACACCATGCGCCAGCGCAATTTTTCAAACGCTTTTCCTCCGCAGAATGTCCCTGAAAACACTCATCACTCAACAAATCGCTAAGCGGTAGATTCCGCAGAGGTAAATCGGATGATTTTAATGGAATTTATAGTAGTGCTTAGTTGCCTACTACTCGGTACCCGCTACGGCGGTATGGGACTCGGCCTCATCAGCGGCATAGGTTTGTTTTTACTGATATTTGTCTTCGGTTTAGCGCCGGGACAACCGCCAGTACAAGTTATGCTAACGATTCTTGCGGTGATCGGCTGTGCGGCCGTATTACAAACCGCAGGCGGTTTGGATGTGATGATGCAGTTTGCTGAGCGCCTACTGCGCCGCCATCCACAATACATCACCATTCTGGCGCCGCTGACCACTTGGACGCTGACCTTTCTTTGCGGTACGGGCCATGTGGTTTACACCATGTTCCCGATTATTTCCGATATCGCGCTGAAGAAAAATATTCGCCCAGAACGCCCAATGGCTGTGGCATCCGTCGCCTCGCAAATGGCAATTTGTGCTTCGCCCGTGTCGGTAGCGGTTGTGTCTATGGTGTCGATTCTCGCATCGCAACAAGGTGTGGGCCGCGCCTATAATCTACTCGAAATTTTAATGGTGTCCGTACCGGCATCGCTTTGCGGCGTCATGGCCGCAGCGCTTTGGAGCCTACGTCGCGGTAAAGATTTAGATAAAGACGAAGAGTTCCAAGAACGGATTCAAGATCCTGTCCAAAGAGCTTTTATCTATGACAAGAGCGAAACCCTGCTAAACCAACGTTTTCCTAAGGAAGCTTACTGGGCAACGGGGATTTTCTTTGCGGCTATTGCAGCTGTGGTGCTGTTAGGTTCCTTTAGTGAACTGCGCCCAGCCTTTGAAGTTAAAGGGAAAACGACCTTATTATCGATGAACTTAGTCATCCAGATGATGATGTTAATTGCGGGGGCATTTATCCTGATGACCTGCAAAGTCAAACCTACAAACATCTCTAATGGCCCCGTCTTTAAAGCGGGCATGGTGGCGATTTTCTCAGTATTTGGGGTGGCGTGGATGAGTGATACTTTCTTCATCAGCCATATGGATGTGCTTAAAGAAAACCTGTCCCACGTGGTGCAAAGCCAGCCTTGGACCTATGCCTTAGTGCTGTTTCTCATCTCTAAGCTTGTTAATAGCCAAGCAGCGGCGCTGACTGCCATTGCGCCTATGGGTCTCGCCTTAGGAGTCGATCCAAAACTCTTGATCGCTTTCCTCCCTGCAAGCTACGGGTATTTTGTGCTACCTACTTATCCAAGCGATCTGGCCTGTATCGGCTTTGACCGTTCAGGCACAACTAAAATAGGTAAGTTCATTATTAACCACAGCTTTATCATTCCAGGTTTTATCGGCGTGGGTACCGCATCGACCGTCGGTTATCTACTGGCAACAGCCTTGCTCTAGTCTGTATTTTACAAATAATAAAGGCCGCGATGCGGCCTTTATGTTGAATAGCATGGAACGCTAAGTTTAAGCGCGATACATGGCCAAAAACATCTTGATATTGGCGTCGATAATCGCTTGCTGGTGCTCATCATTATTTTTCATATGGAACAGCTTAGGCCAGAATGCAAACGTGCCACATCGAGAAACTCAGGCTGCTGAGTCACTGCGGTTTACCATTCGACAGATTCCCATTTGCCAGCGCTCAAAAGCTCACAACTTAAGTATTAAGCTTCTTCCTGCTAACGCTAAACCCTAGACGACAGCTTAGTTACAGGCATAAAATCGCTTGCCTTGTCATTTTTAATATCCAACTGAATTAACGGTATTAATGCTTCAAGCTGGCCGTATGCAGATGAGTAAAATCGCAGGTGCCAGAAGTAGATTGGTGATTTGAATCTTTAGAAACGCCATGATCAATTAACATTCACCTTATATGGTCGCGCTCATGTCTGTGCTCACTTGGCTAAAAAAACATCTTCATAGCGCCTTTCATGGCAACAGCACACTAGAGCGACAAGCTGACTTAGCCGCCATTTTTAATCCAGCGCAAATGCCCGACATCGACTTGCCGACAAACCAAGCCTATCCGCTAGTGACACCAATATTGCAGGCCGATATTTATGCCTATCAAGTTCACGGCTTACTGACCTTAGAAGGCAAGCAAACCTTAGATACCTTGATTGGCAATGCAGGTTTTGCAGTGTTGCCCGAACATGCCGCCAGCTTTAATGGCCTGATAACTCATCGGAGCCGAGCAACCAGCTTGCAGCTCAACCAATATGCCGATTTTGCAGGGATCTGCGTCAACTTGATCAGTAACGACAAAGCGCTATTAGAGCAACTGATTGCGTTTAAATCGACTTTACCTCACCCTTGGGAAAGCTTTCCCAATGTCGATCCCGATACACTCGGCAGCCTTCAAGGGAATATCGATTTTTGGTGCAACTATTTTTGGCGACCCTATTGGCGATCACTTTCAGCAGCTGAGCGCTTGCAGTACCCCGTAAATTGGCAGGAATTCAGTGATTTTCATTAAAGCTTGAGAGAAGCACTAAGGCTTAATGCAGGATAAAAAATGAAGTTAACATATGTTGGATTAGCACTAGCGTTACTGCTACTTGGCGGCTATCTGATCCCTGAGTCACCGGTGATCCCAGTCAAAGGCGCCAGCAGTAAAGATTGGAACAGCCAAACCTTTTGGTATGAACCTTGGGGGCCATCGGGCGTACATAAGGGAATAGATATTTTCGCCGCCAAAAACACTGCCGTGATTGCGCCAACGCCTATGCTGATCTTCTATCGAGGCGACTTCTTTAAAGGAGGCAATGTGGTAGTTGGTCTAGGTCCTAAATGGCAAATTCATTATTTTGCCCATTTAGCACAAATTGAATCAGCCACGGGATTAATTGCCTACCAAGGTGAAACGCTGGGCACTGTCGGCGATACAGGTAATGCTCAAGGTAAACCGCCACATTTGCATTATTCCATTTTGAGCTTATTGCCTAAACCTTGGCTGATAGATACTTCAACCCAAGGATATAAAAAGGCCTTTTATCAAAATCCCATCAGCTACTTAGAAACACACTAAGACTTAGGTGATGAGTAACATAGCGGCTTCGCGACAATATCAACTACAAATGAGGGTTCAGCAACTCGCCATGTAGGCAAGCTCACTGAATGCCAGCATGGCCGTCACATTATACGAAGAAATGAACGGAGACTTATGATTCTGCAGACTCGCTATCGGCCTCTGCAGCTAATGCTTCCCTATCCGCCTTCGCAATGTATTTAGGTTTATTGCTCGATTGCAGTTTGGCATTGGCCTTTTTCGCCTTGCTCTTCAAGGTTTGGTTTATCTTCTTTTTGCGGTTCATCAAGGCACCAATGCGGATACGGAATAAAGGGGCGCGATTATAGCCTTCCACCTGCACGCCAGACAATCGAAAGCACTAAGTCAGAGCGCCTCAGGCCATCAAACCCACGCCCAACGCTAACCAAATTAACAAGCCTAGTTAACAAACCGCGTTTTCAAGCCAAGTCATCAAACCTGCGACCAAACCATCAGATCGCGCAAGCCATGCCAAACCCTAAATAAGGCACAGCCTTAACAACATGAACTCGCACTAGGTAACCCTTGGGGTTAAATCTCTATACCGAGTGCTGTGTCGCAATTTATCAATACTGCTGCCAAATCGTGCAATTTCCTGTATGACACGACTAGACAAGCCGTTATTCCTCCCCTAAAATCGCGACAGAATAAAAATCGTTATCATTTGTAATGCCGTTTAATGGAATATGGACTTATGCCAAAGGAGCCGGTGTAGCAAACTCATTCGCCCTTAGCAGGAAGTTATATGACATTCAAAACCTCGTTTGTTGCTTTAGCCGTATTTGCAGCGCTAAGCCAATCCGCAGCGGCTCAAGATGCCCCCGATAGCAATTCAAACAACAAAAATAAAGACATAGAAAAAATCACAGTCACCGCGAGTCGGATGGATAAATCCCCCAGCTCAATCCCCAATACCGTCACTATCATCGACCGCGCCCAATTAGAAGAACAGTTCCGCACCACTAAAGATTTGTCGACCATTATCGGTAACTTGGCCCCGAGCTTTTCGCCAAGCCGCCAGAAGATGAGTAACACAGGCGAAACCCTGCGTGGTCGTCCGCCGCTGATCATGATCGACGGCGTACCGCAATCAAACCCACTTCGCAGTGGGGGTCGCTCGGGTCAAACCATAGATCCAGCCATGATTGAGCGTATCGAAATCATTCACGGTGCCAATGCAATGCACGGTCTCGGTGCCCAAGGCGGCATCATCAATTACATCACTAAAAAACCGACGGGCGACAGCGAACAGGTTGCAAGTTTCGATGTGACAGTTCCTGATTCGATGAAATCTAACGGCTTAAGCTTTGGTGCCAGCTATGCGTTTTCTGGCGAGTCAGAATTTATCGACATGATAGGCTCGGTTAGCTACCGCAATAATGGCGTCTATTACGATGCCAACCATAACGTCGTTGGTGTGGACACGACTCAAGGCGAGTCGATGGACAGCCAAAGCAAAGACTTCTTCATTAAGCTTGGCCACAACTTCGACGAGTCGCGCCTTGAGTTAATGGTTAACCATTACACCGCAGACAATAATGGCGATTGGATGCCAGTTGCAGGCGACAAACCCAATGGCGTGCCCACGGGCGCAGTTAAAGAAACCCAGCCATGGGAAGCGGCTAACAACCAAGTGACCACCACCAGTTTGACTTATACCCACGCCAACATTGGTGGCCAACAACTTAACCTGCAACTCTTTAATCAAGATTTTAAAGCGGTTTATGGTGGCGGCTGTTTCGACAGTTTCTACGATCCATCCTTCGAAGGTAGCGACCAAGTGATCCAGTGCGGTGTCGGCAGTAAAGGCGAAAGCTTATACTACGAGCAATCGCGTAATGCTTCAGTTAAATGGGGTTTAAAAAGCTCATTGATTGCTAAAGATATTGCGGGTTCAGGGATTGATGCGGCCTACGGTGTCGACCTTTTCCGCGATACCACAGAGCAAGATTTAGTGAAAACGGGTTTTTCGTGGGTTCCGGAAAGCACCTATGACAACGTCGCGCCATACTTGCAGTTAGATTATGATTTAATTGAAAATCTAACCTTATCGACTGGTGTTCGTTACGAACATGCCGAGTTGAGTGTCGATGACTACAAAACCCTATGGGGTGCGGGCAACAAGCAAATTGCAGGCGGTTCGGCCACCTTCGATGAAACCTTATTCAACGTCGGTATCTCCTACAAAATCACCCCAGACATTCGCGTTTATACCAGCTATAACCAAGGTTTTGGTATGCCGGATATCGGCCGTATTCTGCGTGATGGAAAAAGCTTCCCAGGCGACAATCCCAGCATAGATGACTCATTGGCACTCACGCCGATCGTCACAGATAACGTCGAAGTTGGTGCCGATTATCAAGGTAAATACTTAAGCGCTAAGTTTGCATATTATCGTTCGGCCACTGATTTTGGCTCACGTTTAGCCTTAAATGGCGATGGTTTCTACGACGTGAAGCGGGAAAAAAGTGTCATCGAGGGTATCGAAGCCAATGTTACCGCCTACCTCACCAGCAATGATGATCTTGGCATGAACATCGCCATTCAACAGGGCGAATACGATTCAAATGGTGATAACAAAGTCGATACCGATCTCGATGGCGCAAATATTTCGCCAAACCGTATCAACCTGTTCTGGACCCATAACTTCGATAATGACATGTCGACCCGCGTTCAAGCCAACTACTACATGGACCGCGACTTTAAAAATTCTGCGGGCAACAAGTATGCGGAATTTGATGGCTATACCACAGTCGACGCTTCCTTCTCTATGCCGCTTTACACTGGCACCCTGAGCTTAGGTCTGCAAAACCTGTTTAATAAGGATTATTTCAATTATTACTCACAAACCATGGGTACAAATGATCGTTATTTCAAAGGCATGGGACGTACTGCGACAATAGGCTACACCTTGCCTTTCTAAGTGAAAGGCCCATTTTGAAGCATAAAAAAGCGCAATTACATTGCGCTTTTTTATTGTGTGGAAGAAAGCAATTTATGCCTTGGTCACGACCCAGAGTGCATGTAATAAACCGGGGAACCAGAACAGTAAACACAACACAATGTTTATCAGCAGATCTTTACCCGCTCCTGCCTTCAAAAATACGGCAACAGGAGGCAATAGAATCGCAATAATGACTAAGAGTAATTTATTTGTATCCATAACAGGGCATCCTTAAAACGGAGATGGTAGGCGAATCAACAGGGTCTAACTTCGCAGGAAGACTCAGAATTTGCAAACATTTTAGCTTACAAGATAGCAAATAACCCAAGTTATTCTCTAAATGAAGGCGCTTAATATCGCCATAAATTCAAAAGAGGATTCTGCTCACCTCCTGCCGATAAATACAGATTAAGATATCCTATAAACTTCAACCGAAAATGCCTAAAAGCATCTATAGTTAAAGAAAAATATGAAGTAAAAGAATGATATTTGATCCCCAAGCCCTATTACTCATCAAATTTATTTGCCTACTGGCCAGCACCGCAGCCGTGGCATGGGGACTCATTGCTAAACCCTTACAGATTGCCACTCGGGCCAGTATGCGCTTTTCTCTGGCGAACTTGTTCGTCCTCCTTGGCATCATACTCAACAGCCAACGCTCAGAAGCCTCCAGCTACCTTTTTTGGTTCTGCTCCGATATGGCGATTTTGTTTGGATTCATCCTATTACGCTGGGGTACTAAGGCACTTTTCAGGCTGAGTCCCAGCGTTAAATCCGATCTTATTCTCTTGGCAATCACGGCCAGTGTGATGCTCTCGGTTTCCCCCAACTTCAGCTCCGAACGCACCTTAGCCGTTGCTTTCTCCGCCTGCGCCGCGCTGATTTTTACCATGCTAACGCGGGATAACTATCAGGCCATTAAACGCGATACGGGGAATCGAGTCGCCATCGCTATGGTCATGCCTTTAGTCGCTATGGTGGGTATTTTTACCATTCGCATCTTTATCGCCCTGCTTTCCCCAGAAGAAAGTCCGATGTTTATCGCCATGCACACGCACGAAGCGATACCTGTGCTGTGGTTTTATGTATTTCTAACCCTATTGATCAATATCGTGATGATAGGTAATGCCATGACGCGACTCGTCAGCAAAATCCGTATGTTAGCGGAGAGGGATCAACTCACAGGCCTGTGGAATCGCCGGGCTATGCATAAATTTCTCAACAATATCCATCAACGCTGGCTAAGGGATAATGTGCCTTACAGTATGATTTTATTGGATCTTGACCATTTTAAAGAGATTAACGATCAATACGGTCACGATGCGGGTGATCTCGCCCTGCTGACGGCGGCGAGACTGTTTGGATCGGTATTACGAGAAAATGACGCACTATGTCGTCACGGTGGTGAGGAGTTTCTGGTGATTTTGCCCGCGACCGATGCACCCGCTGCCAGAGCCGTTGCCGAGAAATTGCATCAAGTACTTAAGGATAATTCATTTATCTGGCAAGGTGTTACGATAAAAATCCATGCCAGTTTAGGTTACGCCACTATCTATCAAGGATGCCAGCCCGACAAGCTACTCATTCAAGCGGACCAAGCCATGTACCGCGCCAAATCTGAAGGCCGAGACCGTATTTGCCAAGCTTGCTAGCCTTACGCAAAAATAACGCGACCAGTATTAATCCCCTTTCGCCGGCCAAGCCAAAGTGTCGGGGTCAGACCACTCAATCAGCGCTTCAGTCACACCTGCAGCGGCAAAATGTTCACCCTGAGTCGGCACATCCCTATACGCATAATCACGCCAGCCAGTCACTTCATCACCATAGCGAAAATGCAGACAGTAGGCATGCAGATAACAACGATCCGCCGCCGCGCCACCGTATAAATCATCGCCTAAAATCGGCACACCTAAGCTTGCCAAGGCAACTCTTAATTGATGGGTTTTACCCGAAAGGGGTTTCAGTAAATATAAACGCAATCCCTCACTGACACTTAATGAAAAAAACTGCGTAATCGCTGGATTTTCTTTAGTGCGCAGTAGTTTAAACATACTACGCCGTGACTTTGCCATGTCACCAATCACCCAACCTTGCTTCTTCTTCGGCTTGCCTTTCGCGAGGGCGAGGTAATATTTCTGCACTTTATGGGCAGTAAACAACTCAGTAAATTGCTTCGCGGCGACAGCACTCTTCGCCAAAATCAACAGGCCAGATGTGGGTGTATCTAATCTATGCACGGCAAAAAGCTTAATCCCTAAATCTTGCTCAGCCTGCGCCACCACGCCCGCTGTTCCATCCTGACTGTGGAAATGCACTTTGGCTGATTTGGAAATAACAAGGAAGTCAGCCTCATCGGCTATGATTCGATACATGGAGTTCTCGACACTGTAATGCGGATCATCGACTTAAAACTTAATAGTGACCACTAAGCCGGGATGATTATCCGTGAGATGAATTTTAGCATTGTGCCGTGAGAGAATCGCTTTGACCATAGATAATCCTAAACCTGTGCCCTGTAAATGTCGGCTAGGGTCGAGGCGTACTAAGCGTTCGAACACTCTTTCTTTACTGTCGTCGGGAATACCAGGGCCATTATCGCGGATCTCGATTTGCTGCCCTGACTGAATAATTTCAATCCGCGCACCTTGGCCAGAATACTTCATCGCGTTATCGACGAGATTATATAAAGCTTGGAATAATAAGTATTTATCACCAAATACCTTATGGTCAGCCAACAGCGACAAACTCAAGGTTTGCTCATTGGATTCTGCCACGGCATCGGCCATGTCCAACAAATCGGTACACAGTTGCGCTAGGCTTAACTCCTGTAAATCGAGCGTCTGCTGACCTTCTTCGATACGCGTGAGCGACAACATGGCATCAAATGTCGCTAAACAATGATCGAGCTCTTCGGTCAAAATCGCGCAACCTTCGCTAATCTCATCACTCGGCTTACTCGCCAGCTCTTCAAGACCAATGCGAATATGTGACAGTGGAGTACGTAAATCATGGGCGATATTATCGGTCGCGCCGCGCACTGCCATCAGGTTATTTTCGAGGATATCCAGCACATTATTAAACTGCAGCGCCAACATATCAAACTCATCCTGACGCCAACTCAAGGGCAAGCGGGTGTCATAGTGGCCGCGTTCAATCTGTTCACTCAAGCGGTTGTATTGCACTAATCGACGTAAAATCGCCTTAGAAAACAGATAGCCAAGCGCTAAGGTCAACACTATCGTAAGCATCACGGCTGTCGCTGCGGCGCTGATAAACTTATCGATTAATGTCGCTAAGTTATCGGTACGGGTCGCAATCAACACTGGGCCGTAGCGGGTCATCACCAGCCCGCCGGTAAGAATATGCAGCTTATCCGGACCACCGGTTAAGATGGGGAAATCCCGCGTTTGCGGCAGCATGGGCATGCCTTCGGGCATAAAGCTCAAGGCACCGACCATATCGTAGCTATTACGCCAAGCGATCAGAGCGGTTTGTGGATCGGCGGCGCGGATTTGAGCGGCAAAACTACGGCGGTCAACCGTTAGGGCAAGTTGCTGATAACGTTGGGTCTCTGACTCTAAATATTGAGTCACTTGATACTGTTGCTCGATGATCAACTGTCGATAGAGGGCAAATAGCAGCGCCCCAATGATCACCGTCACTAAGGTCGAAAAGACGATTGTGATGCGCCAGGCGCTGCTTTGGTAAGGCTTAATGCCTTTGTCGTAAGCGATAACCCGCTCCCCTCACGGTTTCGATAAGCTCGCCATGGCCTAACTCTTCAAATTTACGGCGTAATTTTGCGATATGCACATCGATAACGTTCGTGCGCGGGTCGAAGTGATAATCCCACACTGCTTCGAACAATAAGGTGCGGCTAATCACTTGATTCGCATGTTCCATCAGATACTTAAGTAACTGGAACTCTTTCGGCTGCAGCATCAACTCTTGCCCGTCTAAGGTCACATTACGGGTCAGTAACTCCATCTTCAAACCACCGACAACGAGATCTGTGGTGACCGGCACAGATTGACCACGGTGCATGAGTTTTTCGGCGCGCACTAATAACTCAGAGAAGGCAAACGGCTTAGTCATATAGTCGTCGCCGCCCGCGCGCAGGCCTTTCACTCGCTCATCAACGTGCGCTAATGCAGATAAAATCAGCACTGGGGTTTGATTGCCCGTTGCCCGTAAGGCGGCCAGTAATTTTAAGCCATCGAGCTGGGGTAACATGCGGTCGAGGATCACGAGATCGTACTGACTACTCGTTGCAAGTGACAGTCCTTGGTGGCCATCGCTCGCCGTTTCGATATTGTGGCCTTGCTCGAGAAATCCTTTGACGATGTAATCAATCGTCGTCGCATCATCTTCAACTAAAAGTATTTTCATCTGTATGTTGCGCTCCTCAATCCTAAATACTCGTTTGAGCACTCGATTGACTTAGATGTTTCAATCCCACTTGAGTAAAGGTAACGGGCGTAAATTTTCGACATCAAAAGCCAATTTAAACTTACCCGTATCGTCTAGCAGCTTAAGCTCTAAATAACTGATACCTAAGTCGTGATCTAACTTTGCCTCGGTTAAGAAGGCTTTGTGATCTTTAGTGGCCTTAGCGATTAAGCCTGAAAATGTTTGATCTTTTGCCGCGATCAAACGTGTCGCCTCAACCTCACCGAGATCATCCGCGCTCACTTTACTCGCCTTTTGTTTCAGCAACTTACCATCGCGGGCACGATATTCAAACCGCGTTATAGAATTGGCCAAGGGATTAATCAACTCAAATTGGTAGACTAATTCACCCTCTTGCTCTTCCATATTAAATTCGGCAATCACGCCGGAGAACCCTTTTTCGATCTGCTGCATAACGCTCAGCGGCGGTACATAGTCTCCACCCGCAAACATCGAATACATGCTCTGAGCCGCAGTTGCGACGCCAGATACCAACATGAATCCTAGCAACCATAGTCTCATGGCTCCTCCATATAAATCAGCTAAGTTTGTATCTTATGAGACAATCAGTTAGAAGTCGATGGGACCAATTGTCCCTGTGCGCGATTCCAAGCCAATCTCCCATAATCTACCACTGGATATAGCATCACACTGCGTTAGCCTTAACTCAGGTTTGGTCATAAATGGAACGAAAATTCCCTTTCAACATCACCTAAGTTATTAGCTTTTAAGCCAAACACTGAATCATTTTGTGGCTAATCTGTTAAGTCTACCTAATACCAGCTGAAACACCGATGGAAACAAGATTAAGCTTTGATCATCTGGGGATTTTGAAGCATGACATTTCCAGTGAAAAACCATAATTTAGCCATTTAAAATCAAGCTGATTGAATTTGAGCGGGTATTTTAGTGCATCTGTGTCGTCAAAAAGTACGATTGGCAAATAGACCGCACTCAACTAAAGTCAGTCTGATAACCAAGCGTCAAGTAATGGCATTTTTTAATCGGAGCGAGTATGAAACCAGTCACACGATGGATAAGCTTGAGCTTGCTACTCGTTGCAGCATTAAGCGCCTACGCCTATGGCAGCGCCACAAGCGCCGTGGCATTTATCATCTTAGGCATGCTGTTGGAAGGAACATTTTGGATTGGATTGCTGGGTAAAAAACGTTATTAGAGTGCGATATCACGTTATTCCAAAATATGAATTTGTTCGGATTTGAGTGCCACTGTGGTTTGCATTCCTTTCGTGAGTGCAAGCTTTTGGGCAAAATGCAGCGAGACTTCGGTGTTAAGTTGTAACTGAGTACCTGTGACATAGCAGATAAGCCGGACCGATTCCCCCATCACCAGCATAGCGTCGATAGTGACATCTAACTTATTAAAACTGCGGCATAAACGTCCGTTAGATATCGAGTTAAAGCGAATGCCTTGGTTGGGGATCACCCAACGCACTTTGCTGCCAACGGCGCGGTCTTTGCCATAGTCGCAGGCGATCAACTGCTCGCCAAACTTAAGCCAAGTGAGGTCTTTTGTGCTGTCTTGAAACACCACTTCACCGTCGAAAATATTCCTTAGCCCCATCTGCCGCGCTACCGCTTCATTGCGTGGCCGCGACAACACTTCGAAAGGTGCTCCCTGCTGTAGCATCTTCCCTTGGCTGATCAAAATCATCGAATCGGCTAGCAACAAAGCTTCATTTAAGTCATGGGTAACCATGATCACTGGGCAGAGTAACTGCTCTTTGAGGCGCGCAAGTTCGAGATATAAACGCTCGCGGGTTTCCCGATCAACTGCCGAAAAAGGCTCATCGAGTAATAATACTGAAGGTTCGCGGGCAAGTGCTCGGGCGAGTGCAACACGCTGGCGCTGACCGCCAGATAAATGCGCCGGCAATCTATCGGGTAAACCTTGTAGGTTAACTCGCTCAAGCCAATCTTTCGCGCGTACAATGCGCTCCGATTTAGGGATATGGTCAAGTCCAGCGACTACGTTTTCTAAGGCAGTGAGATTCGGAAATAAGCCAAAATGCTGCGGCATATAACCGATATGGCGTTGCTGCGGGCTTAAGGCGATGCGCGCTTTATCATCAAACCAAGGCCGTTCGCCAAAATGGATTTGGCCCGCATCGGGATGATTTAACCCAGCGATCATGCGTAGCAAGGTCGTTTTGCCACCGCCAGACGGCCCTACTACAGCGAGCACTTCGCCAGCCTTGCAGCGAAAATCAGCGTTGAGTTTAATGTGTTTATGGTTTTGGATCTGACACTGCAGATCAGCGATGATTTGCGCCACGCTGACCTCCTAAACGCCGTGATAAACTGGTAGTCAGCGCCAAAGCCGTTACCGCAAATAGCAATAACACTAATGACATAGTGCCTGCGGCATTAAAATCGAAGGCTTGCACGCTGTCGTAGATAGAAATCGAAATCGTCTTAGTCTCGCCAGCGATATTGCCGCCCATCATCAACACGACGCCAAACTCGCCGAGCACATGGGAGAAACACAACACCAGCGCGGTTAGCACACCCGGCCACACCATAGGCAATTCAATCTTAAGCAATATTTTAAGTCGGCTCATACCACAACAAGCTGCGGCATCGCGGACATCATTCGGCACAGCTTCAAAGGCCCGCTGGATCGGCTGCACCGCGAAAGGGATATTGACGAACACAGAAGCGATAACCAGACCTGAAAAATGAAACACGAGCTGCTGGCCAGTTAGTTGCTCTATCCATTGTCCGAGCCAACTCTGACTACCGAGCCCCACCAGCAAGTAATAGCCAATCACAGTCGGCGGTAGCACTAAGGGCACCATTATCAATGCCTCGACCCAAGATTTGCCGACAAATTGACGATAGGCCAAAGCTCGCCCCGCGAGTATCGCAAGGGGGATCAGCACCAATACTGTGATGCTGCTGAGTTTGACCGATAACCACAGCGCCTGCCAATCCATTGGAATCCTTAACTTACCGGCAAACCAAAACCGTATTGAGTGAATACGGCGCGGGCGGCGTCTGACTGTAGATATTGGTAGAAACGCTCGGCGGTTGAGCTCGCCTTAGGCATTAACGCCATACGTTGATTCAGCGGACCATGGAGATCTGTGGGTAAAGCTAAGTAATGACCGAGAGCTTGAAACTGCGGCGCAATCGCCAGTGATAAAGGAATAATTCCGCCTTGAGTCGAGCCGCTGATCGCAAACTGTGCCGCTTGGGAGGCGTTTTCGCCTAAGATCAACTTAGTTTGCAGCTCATCCCATAACCCGAGTTTTTTCAATAACTCACGGGCGCGTTCGCCGTAGGGCGCATGGTCAGGATTGGCGATCGCAAAGCGCTCTAGCTGACCCGCTGCCAGTAATGCTTTTAGGCCATTGAGTTCGATATCTAGTGCGAGCGGTGAATTTTTAGGGGCGACTAAGGCTAAACGGCCAACGGCATACTGCACGCCCTCGCCTTGGATAAAACCGACTTTGTTCAGCTCGGCAATATAACGTTCATCGGCGCTCAGCAGCATTTCAAACGGCGCACCGTGTTGAATTTGCGCGACAAAATTTCCCGATGAACCATAAGAGACCCGTACTTTGAGACCCGTTTCTGCGGTGAAGTTTTTAACAATGTCATCCAAGGCAAACTTGATATTAGCCGCCGCGGCGATGGCAGGAATCGGCGCATTATCCACTGCGCGACTGGTCGATGGTACAACTGCTAAGCAAAACAGTAATACAAAACCAAGGGAGTGGAAGAAACGGGTCAAACTCTGCATTGGGTCACCTCAGTGCCGTTTTCGCGTTTATTTTGAGCTAGCAAGCTGCCTTGCCACTGCACGTATTTTTGCTGCAACTAATCTTTGTGTTGCCACAGTTTGGCAGCTTGTTCATCGGCATCTTTCGCCTCAACCCAGCTTTTACCTTGCTCGCCCGCTTCTAATTTCCAGAATGGCGCCTTGGTTTTTAAAAAGTCGATTAAGAATTCACAGGCCGCGAAGGCGGCTTTGCGATGGGCGCTGGTTACCCCGATAAACACAATTTGCTCACCTAAGGCCATAGTGCCCACGCGGTGAATCACAGTGACCTTGTTCAGTGGCCAGCGACTGCGCGCCTCGACAACGATTTGTTCTAGCACGGCTTCTGTCATGCCCGGATAGTGCTCTAAGGTTAAGTCAGTCACGGCGGCGCCATCATTAAAATCACGCACTTTACCGACGAAGGTCACTACTGCACCATCGCTATCATCTTGAGCTAACAGGCGATATTCGTCGGCCACACTGAAATCGACTTCTTGCACTCTAACTGCGGGTAATAAACGCATATTAACCTCCGGTAACGGGTGGGAAAAAGGCGACTTCATCACCATCGTTTACTGGCGTATCCCACTGACTGATGGTCTGATTTACCGCTACCAGCAATTTGTCTGAGGTTAATACTTTTGCCCATTTGTCATCGGTGGCGGCCAGCGTCGCACGCAACGCTTCGGCGGTTTGTGTCTGCTCGCTCGCCTCTAGGCTTAATTTAGCTGTGCCCAATAATTCTCGAACTTGAGCAAAAAACAACACGTTAATCATAATCTTCTCTCGTTTTTGATCCGCTAAACTGACTCATCCATAACGCGTCAGACTTAAGTTTGTACAGCTCCAATCAATCGGCAATACATCGAGTGGCTAAAGCCTATGCTGTCAGGCTAAATCTTAAAATGCCCCGACTTGCCACCGCGTTTTTCTAGCAAACGGACTTGAGAAATCACCATATCTTTTTGCACGGCTTTGCACATATCGTAGATGGTTAACGCCGCCACTGAGGCCGCAGTTAAAGCTTCCATCTCTACGCCTGTTTTGCCTGACAATTTGCACAGACTGGTGATACGCACGCGGTTATGTTCAGGCTGCGCTTCTAAATCGACTTCAACCTTAGTCAACATCAGCGGATGACATAACGGGATAAGATCTGAGGTTTTTTTCGCGGCTTGAATACCCGCAATACGTGCAGTGGCAAACACATCCCCCTTGTGGTGGCTGCCGCTCATGATCATCTCAAGTGTCGTGCTCGCCATTTCGATAAACGCTTCGGCACGGGCTTCACGCTCGGTGACGGCTTTTTCGGTGACATCGACCATATGGGCGTTGCCATCGGCATTAATATGGGTAAATACATTGCTCATTGGAGCGATCCTTCCGTTTGAGGTCAAAACAAAGTGCAAGGGAAATTGGGCTTATACTCGCGCTAAATCGGCGGCGGTGAAGAACCTAAATACGGGCTAGCCACCAATAGAGGCGAGATGCTGAGTGACACCTGTGATGCCTTGATGCAAATAATGGGTTTCTTTCTTCTGGGCTAATTGACCGTGCAAACGCTCAATTAATTCCGCTTGTTGACTGGAATGCTGTAGCAGATCACGTAAATCGACACCGGATTCGGTAAAGAGGCACAAGTGCAACTTACCCTTAGCAGATACCCGTAAACGGTTACAGGTAGCACAAAAATTATTGGCGTAAGGCATGATCAAACCGATACGGCCTTGATAATCGCTGCGGCTAAAGTTTTGCGCTGGACCATCATCGGCGCTCGGCGTATCTAATTGCCAACCATCCGCCAGTAACTGCGCTTTAATGTCAGCGCCAGCTAAATGGTGTGCTTCAAAATACTCACGACCAAGACCCGTTTCCATCAGCTCGATAAAACGCAGGTCGATTGGCGTGTGTTTAATCCAGTGTAAAAAACGCGGTAAATCTTTATCGTTTAAGCCTTTAAGCAGGACGGCGTTGATTTTTACGCGCTCGAAACCCGCCGACAAGGCGGCATCAATCCCCCGCATCACTTCATCGAATTTATTCTCGCCAGTGATCTGGTAAAACATTTTGGGATCTAAACTATCCACGGACACATTGATACGGCGCAAGCCCGCATCGAACCATTCTTTAGCATGCTTTTCGAGTCGATAGCCATTAGTGGTCGTTGCTATGGTTTGAATGCGCGGGTTATCGGCGACGACACGTATGATGTCGGTAAAGTCTTTGCGCAGGGTAGGTTCGCCGCCTGTAATGCGGATTTTTTGGGTGCCGACTTGGCTAAATGCAGAGACTAAGTTTTCTATCTCATTGAGAGATAAAAATTTTGGTTTACCTTCTGGATGATAACCATCAGGGAGGCAGTAACTGCATTTGAAGTTACAAACGTCAGTGACTGACATCCGTAAATAGTGAAATTTTCGACCAAAGCTGTCTTGTAATTGAGACATGATCACCTTTCCAAGTGTGGGAGGTGAGAGCATTTCTTATCCCACCCCGGTGGCATTATTACCACGGCTACACCTCCATATCTTTCGACTTAGGTAGGCAAGCTCGGAGAACCGTCGTCGGTGATTATAGGCCGAAAGTACTCACTAGCTATACCCCTAAACAGGTATTTATTAACCTAGATCACGCTAGCGTGAATAATCTGTGACAGTCCTCACCTAAAGATTTGTATTGAATTAGACTAAACAGCAGCGTAATCCACTGTGACCTTATCTTATTTTCAGGTAAGGTGGTACAAGCAATAAAACGCCCGTTTACAAACTACAACACTCGATAAAAATCGGGGAAACGTGAAGGAAGAGGTGAACTGATGGAACGCGAATCAATGGAATTCGATGTTGTTATCGTCGGCGCAGGTCCAGCAGGCTTGGCCACCGCGTGTCGATTAATGCAAATATCACAGGATTCAGGTAAAGAAATTACCGTCTGTGTGGTCGAAAAAGGCTCAGAAGTGGGCGCGCATATTCTGTCAGGCGCAGTGTTCGAGCCAAAAGTGCTGGACGAGCTATTCAGCGACTGGCGCGAGAAAGACGCCCCAATAAAAACCGCTGTCACCCACGACGAAATCTACCTACTCAGCTCAGCCACCGACGGCAGAGTCATGCCTAATGCTTTTGTGCCAAAAACCATGCACAACGACGGCAATTTTATTATCAGCGTTGGTAATCTGTCCCGCTGGCTTGCCAATCGCGCAGAAGAACTCGGGGTCGAAATATTTCCCGGCTTTGCCGCCAGTGAGTTGCTATTTAATGCCGATAACAGCGTTAAAGGTATTTTGATTGGCGATATGGGCGTGGGCGCCGATGGTGAGCCAAAAGACAGCTTTATGCCCGGCATGGAACTGCATGCTAAATATACTGTTTTCTCAGAGGGTTGCCGCGGCCACTTAGGCAAGCAACTGATCGAAAAATACCATTTAGATAATGGTAAAACACCCCAGCATTACGGCTTAGGCTTCAAAGAAATTTGGAAAGTCCCCGCCGAGCAACACGAGCAAGGCAAAGTGGTGCACACTGGTGGCTGGCCATTAACCGAGGGCGCGTCGGGTGGCGGCTTTCTGTATCACATGGAAGACAACCAGATTGCGGTCGGTCTCATTATCGATTTGAACTACAAAAATCCGCATCTGAGCCCATTTGACGAATTCCAGCGCTATAAAACCCATCCTGTGATTGCAAAGTATTTAACCGGCGGCGAACGCCTCAGTTACGGCGCCCGTGCGATTACTAAAGGCGGCTTGAACTCGCTTCCTAAGATGAGCTTCCCCGGCGGCCTGATCATCGGCTGTAACGCTGGGACTTTGAATTTCGCGAAAATCAAAGGCACTCACACTGCGATGAAGAGCGGTATCGTTGCGGCAGAAACCTTAGGCAAAGCCATGATGGCGGGTGTAGAAGGCGGTAAAGATCTCGACTGTTACCAGACTCATATCGAAGAAAGCTGGCTGCATGAAGAACTGCATAAATCGCGCAACTTTGGCCCTGCGATGCATAAGTTTGGTACCTATTTAGGCGGCGCTTTCAATTACATAGATCAAAACTGGTTTGGTGGAAAGTTCCCGATCACGCTACGTGATGAACACCCAGACTATGCACAAATGGCCTCAGTGAGCGCTTACAGCAAGATTGATTACCCAAAACCCGATGGCAAGCTTAGCTTCGATAAACTGTCCTCAGTGTATCTGTCGAGCACTTATCATGAAGAAGACCAGCCTTGCCATTTACGTCTTAAAGACAGCAGCATTCCACTGGGCATCAACCTGACTCAGTTTAATGAGCCAGCACAACGTTACTGTCCAGCTGGTGTGTATGAAATTGTCGAAGAGGCGGGTCAGCCTAAATTTGTAATCAATGCGCAAAACTGCATTCACTGCAAAACCTGCGATATTAAAGATCCTAGCCAAAACATCACTTGGGTTACGCCGGAAGGCGGTGGTGGTCCTAACTATCCCAACATGTAATTAGTTGCCAACAAATGTTAATAACGGCGCTCAATAGAGCGCCTTTTTTTCACCTTTGACACAAATATCTCACTTTTTTTGCTTGCCCTTAGCTACGACATTAGCCACAATTGCCACACAAAAAAGAGTTCGTTTTCAATCACCATCTCATTTCCATCTATACTCTACATAATTAGATCTACTGCAAGACCAACGGGTTAAGCCAAATAAGTTTTTTATACGCTGTTTTATTCGGCATTCGGCCTAGACTAAGGTTAACTTTTCACATTCCTGTCCGATAATCTTTTACCGTACAAGAGTGCGTTGACCGATAACGCAAAACAGTCCAACACAGGCATATTGATATTTATGATATTTAATAACCTCACCATTAAGCAGAAAATTCTGCTAACAGTGACATTTGCAGTACTGCTGTCGACCATACTCGTCGGCGTATTAAGCCAACGTAGCGCTAAAAATGTCGTACAACAACGGATGTTAGGTTCGGAACTGCCGAGTTTGATGATGCAGATCCGCAATAAGATCGATCTCGACATCTCCACTTTAATGAATGCTGCAGAGCAATTGGCCAGCAGCCGCATGTTACTGCAATGGCTCGAAGACGGCAGACCACAGGCCCAAGAAACCCAAGTGGTTGCCCAACTGAAAGACATCACGCGTCAATATAAGCTAGCGCAAGCCTCCTACGCCGACAGACAAACTGCCGCCTACTACACTCAGGATGGATTTTTGCGCGTGCTAACCCCAGCGCAGGATGGCTGGTTTTTTGGTTACCGCGACAGTGGCCAAGAACGTATGTTAAACGTATTCACTGAGGCCAACGGCGAAGTCAAACTCTTCATCAACTACCAGCAACCCAATGGTCGCGGCTTAGTCGGGCTAGCTAAATCACTCGATGATATGGTGCGTTTACTGAGTTCATTTAAGATTGAAGAAACAGGATTTGTTTACTTAGTGGATGCCAAGGGAGAAGTGAAACTCCACCCAGATACGAGCCAAATTGGTAAGAGCAACCTAAGCAACTTATACAAAGATGCGAACTCAAGCGCCTTACTAAACCGCGGTGATTTCAATCTGATCAATACCAAGATCAATGGCGAAAACATGCTGGTTGCCAGTAGTTATATCGCATCTATGGATTGGTACTTAGTGGCACAAGTGCCAGAAGCCGAAGTGTTTGCGCTATTAACCGAAGCGGCTTATCAGATCTTAATCTGGACACTGTTGATTGCAGCGGGCTTTATCGTCCTCGCTATCGTTGTTGCAGGATCTGTGAGTCGTCCCATTGCCCAAGTTGCCGCTATGTTCCGCGACATAGGCGAAGGTGAAGGTGACTTACGCCAACGCTTACCCGTCAATGGTGAAGATGAGATTGCGCAACTCGCTAAGGGATTTAACAGCTTTATCAGCAAGATCCAAGATTCGGTCATCGAAGTGGCGCAAACCAGCGAACAGCTCGGTTTCTCCGCTAAGGATGTGTCGAATCAGGCACAGCAAACCTTAGAAGACAGCCACGAGCAGAAAGATCGCACTATGATGGTGGTAACAGCCATTAATGAAATGGGCGCGACGGTTAACGAAATTGCCAGTAATGCTGCCCAAGCAGCGGTTGCAGCAAGAGATGCTGACACTGAAGCCAGCAGTGGCCAAGTTGTGGTAACCCGTGCCCGCGATACCATTAACCAATTGTCAAAAGACGTTGGCCAAGTGGGTGAAGTGATTGAGTCCCTCGCGACCCACACTAAATCCATTGGTGGGATTTTAGATGTGATCCGCGCTATCTCTGAACAGACAAACTTGTTAGCCCTCAACGCGGCAATTGAAGCGGCACGTGCCGGTGAAGCTGGACGCGGTTTTGCTGTCGTCGCCGATGAAGTACGTAACTTAGCATCACGTACCGCAGCATCGACCAATGAAGTGCAAGGCATGATCGACAAGTTGCAATCTGAAGCCAGCCGCGCAGTGAATGCGATGGCCCAGAGTCGTACTCGCTCCCATGAAGGTGTTGTGGCCGTCGATGAAGCCAGCAAATCGTTGATTGGTATTAGCGATCGCATTGGTCTTATCAGCGACATGAACATCCAAGTTGCTGCGGCAACGGAAGAACAATCCACAGTTGTAGAGGACATCAACCGTAACGTCACAGAAATCAACGATATTACTCAGCGTACAGCCAATACTGCACAAGCGGCAGCACAGGCGAGTTTAGCCTTGAATCAACTGTCACACCGTTTAGATACCTTAGTGGCCAAGTTTAAGGTGTAAAACCTTAAACTTACACCATAAAAAAACGCCTTAGATGGAAACATCTAAGGCGTTTTTCTTTAATTCAATGAGGCGATTAATCCATAGCAATAAATTTAATCGTTAATGGATATTTATATACCTTACCCTCACTGGCCTTAATAATCGCCAGCACAGTGCACACCAAATCGAATATGCCGAGTATGGCTAAAAAGATAAAACCTATCCCGACCAAAGCGAGTACGCCGCTGATGATCACATAAATCAGCAGGCTCAATTTAAAGTTCAAACAACTGCGGCCACATTGATCGACAAATGCGGACTCTTCACGCTTCATCAGCCAGATAATCAAAGGACCAAGAATCGAGCCCAGCGGCACTAGGTATCCAACAAAGCTTGAGGCGTATACCAACAAGCCAAAATCTTTATCACTTTTTGTAACGGGTTCAATCATAAGGTCATCCCTGTTTTATCATTATGGATATAAATACTTATTTACCGCTCGGCCCACATAATACCAATCACATTAAATATCTAATCAGTTCAGAGCCTCACAGGCATCTCAATCCAAGGCGCATTGACGCAGAAATGGTTATTCCCTTTTAAGGCAATGCAACACGGGAGTGGGATGCCTGTGAGGCTCCCGAAGGGCGGGTTTCAATGCGCTTTATACTGCGTTCAAGGCTTTCGACAGAGCACCACTATGCCTTCAAGCCTTCGCCTTGTCTAAAGCGCGTTGAACTCCCGCTGAATGAACAGATATTTAATACGATTGGTATAAGCGCATTTGCCAATCTTCCACTGTCTGTGATGCTAAGCGCCGTTGTAGGCTATTCACCCAACTCTGCGCTAATCCCTCGCAGCAAGCTAAACGATCATAGCCGCTGGCATTAAACGTTGGCGAAAAATAGAGTGCCATAGCCTCGGCGACACTGATGTCCGTACGGCGCTCAACCAGTTCAATCTTATCGTTTAACTGAATAATCCCAGGCGTTAATACTCGATAAAACCAACCACATAACTGGCTCTGCTGCATGGCGAGGGCAAATTCTTTGTGCCCAAATTGCAGATTCAACTTAAAGCAAGGTGAACGCGGCTGAGTGACCTGCACTGTTACGGCGCCAATTTGTAAGATATCACCAATATTAACTTGGGTTTCGTTTAGCCCAACGGTACTGATGTTCTCTCCCATGCTGGGCGCATCTTCGAGTTGAGTGATTAAATCCCAACGACGATATTGGCCGTAATGCTCGCGGGAAAAATGATGTAACACGCGATCGAGTCCGCCATGATGTTTAGGATCGGCCTGCGCATCCCCTTCAACATGGCTGACATGCACTAGCAGTTGTTGAGCAGCTTGCTTGCCATCAATACCTGTGGCGACACCTGCCATTTCCTGCAGATGCGTACCTAAATACAATCCAGATAACTTATTGATCAACAACTTTGACATCTGTAACCCCCAATCCATAACCCATCTCGCATTACCGCCAGAGTGTAAACCGCGATACGCCAGTAACACAATCAACTCACTCAATAACTCATAAAAGTAGGCGACATCTTGCCACCAATAAGCACGGGGCTGAATCTATGAATGATTTAACACCACTTGATTTCGACCGGCTTCCTTAGCCTGATACAAGGCCAGATCGGCACGCTTGATCAGATCTTCTGCAGGCTCTTGCGCCTGATGCTCGGCGACGCCGATACTGGCAGTAATAGAAATATGTAATCCATTCACTTTAATTTCCCGCTGAAAAATAAGCTCACGGATCTGTTCAGCCAGTTCTGCCGCTCGGGTTAAATCCATCCCCGGAAGTAAAATCAAGAACTCCTCGCCGCCCCAACGACATAAAATATCCTGTTGCTGCAGCGCGCCACGCAGCATATTCGTCATGGTTTTTAATACTAAGTCACCAATCCCATGCCCATAGCTGTCGTTCACTTTTTTAAAGTGGTCAATATCCAGCAAGAGTATTGAAATCGGCGATTGTGCCAACTTAGCCTTATCTAACGCCTGCCTAAAGTACTCATCAAATACCTGACGGTTAGCGGCGCCAGTAAGCTTATCGGTAGACGCCATGACTTCTAGTTTGCGCTGATAACGACCTAAGGTCATGTTGGAGATGAATAAAATCCCTAGGGTCACCATTAGGCTTAAGCCCAAGTTGCCCCAAAAAGTATTCAGTAACTCCCGCTCCTGAGGCGCATCTTCCTGCTCAACAATCAAATACCACTTAAATTCAGGGACTAGACGGCTGTTGAGATAAACGGTTTTACCATTTCTCTGGTAGCTAAAAGCCGCACTTGGACTGGTTAAAATACGCGTCGCTAAATTTTCAAGCCCGGGACTGGTTTGCAGCGAATCCGCACCATCATATTCATCGCCATGCAAAGTGACATTGCCCTGCCGATCGGTAAAGAACACACGACGGTTATAACGTTTTTGATAAAGCTCGATGAGAGACTTAACCTTTTCAACCGCCAAACCCACACCGGTAACGCCTATAAATTTGCCTTCAAAATCAAAAACTTTATAGTTTACGAATACGGTTGTTTTACTGCGGTCCGCCGTATCAGCATCAATATTGACCTCATAATGCTCAGATTCGGGTAAAGAGCGCACTCGAAAGTACCAAGCATCATCGGGCTCAACATCTTGGATTTGTTTTAAAATGCCCGTGGAGTGGTAATAATGCCGACTTTTCTCTGACACAAAAAAACTGGTGACTGTATCGTATTTCTCTTGGATTTCCTTAAGGTAACGGATCAGTTTTTCTGGCTCTTGCTCGTGGCTTAATGTCCAATCGCGAACAAAAGTATCCTGCGCCATCAAGGATGAAATAAAGATAGGTCGCAGCAGGTCCTGTTGAATTTCTGAGTAAATATTGTCACTTGTGAGCGGGAGGGTATTACTCTCGATTTGTTGACTCAGTGAGTCATGGGCCACCTTGTAACTGATACCACTGGTCACTAAAAAGGCGACTAAAAGCAAAACAGAGAGCAGCCAAATAAATTTATTCTTATCATTCCAAGCGTTATTGCCCATTCTCAACTCCAAAGACTACAGAACACCTTGAGTGGCTTATTATTTTAATGTCACGATAACTATTTTAGTTGAATAAATGTTAACGCAATTGCGCCATGGCCGCACAACATTTCAGCTTTATGAATGTTCTGCAATGGAATAACTTTATTTTGAGCAAAAAAATGCCTCGTTGGGGAAACGAGGCAAAAAACATACTAACCAATAAATGGGAGAAAAGCACAAGAAAACGTTAAGGGACAAGAGCTATGCGCCACAAGACATACTCTAGCAAGACCGTATGACAGAAAGATGACTCAAACTGCTCATCCGCAGATTTATCATGCAATTTGCTTCGCCTCTAAATACTGTTTCAGTGCCTCACCCGGAATAGAACTATCGGTTGCCACCGCAAATGCCGCCCAAACAGCGCCTTCAGCCATCGCCTCGGTAATCGACTGACCAGTGCATAGACTATGGATAAGTCCCGCCGCATAGGCATCACCAGCGCCTGTGGTATCAACAACAGTGGCAGGGATAGCTGCGACATGCTGCACTTGATCGTGCGTGTAAACCTTAGCCCCATTGATGCCATCGGTGACAATAAAGTAACGCAAACCCTCACCGCCAATGCTTTTACCATATTCCCAAGAGGCGCCATCACAACGCCCTTGGATATCACTCATAGATGCCAGTAAAATATGACAAGGTCTCTGCCTGTCATCTTTGGCTAATTGCGCGACCACAAGACAATGTTCCAAGGCTGTCTTTGCCCAACTGACCGAACCCTCAGCGGAAGTATTAAAATACAGCGCGTCCCATGGCTGCCATTTCGGCGGCACTGATAACTCAAATATGGGTCTTTGTGGCCGAATAATCGTCCGTTCACCATCTGGCGTCATCACGAGTAACATTTCGCAAGTGTTACCGGCTCGGCGCTGCACTAAGCGGCAATCGAGTCCTTGAGTGCTGGCTTCTGCAATGAGCCAATCTCCCATGTCATCACGGCCAACTTGACTCACCAATGCGACGCTATGCCCTGCCCAAACTAAACCTAATCCGGTATTTGCCCCGCCGCCACCGAGCCTTTGTCCACCATCTTTATAATGGAAACGCCCACCTGTTTTTAAAGGTTTATCAAGCAGTAAAATCCGATCACAGTTGAGATTGGCAACTAACAGAATATTCGCCATTACACGGCTCCAAAGGGCAAAGAAGACTCAAGGCCAGAAGATGAAAACAAAGAAATATCAATCTAGAGCAAAATGCTCACAGGTACAATCCAATCATCAAGATAGCAGCACCATCAGGCTATGGCTGACGCCTGTGTAAGCATTTGTCCCGAATAAGATAAGGAAAAAAGTCCATCACCATACGGTAAAACTGACTGTGTCAGCTCAACCCTCTGTTTAAAATAGATTTCTATATTGCATGACGCCCAACGGCATAAATGCATACAACAAACTTCAAACCAGCTCAGTTAAATAGCAATAACTGTCGTTAAAATATGTGAAGTGAATAAGGAATTAAATTTATGAATGGAATCAAACGCTATGCTAATGGAAAGATGGGATACCGCTGAAGAAAAAGCTGAGCAGCTACGCCGTTATCAGCTCTGCCTTGATGAGTTTAATGAGTTAGATTTTCACGATGTGTATGTCGCAGAAATTAAAAAAGAATACCAACAACTTGCAGATCTAGTAAAAGTGCAGTCAACGTCGGATCCCGAGCGCTAACTGCACTTACTTATTTAGTCACTTAACCATAAATCTTCAATTACTTTATTGGCGTCAATGGTGATA
Organism: Shewanella sp. DAU305; assembly: GCF_026802235.1. Classification (NCBI taxonomy): domain Bacteria; kingdom Pseudomonadati; phylum Pseudomonadota; class Gammaproteobacteria; order Alteromonadales; family Shewanellaceae; genus Shewanella; species Shewanella sp. DAU305. The sequence continues at coordinate 814,802 of NZ_CP113808.1, read as the reverse complement.
AAGACGCAAATTGTACTGCCAACGTCCAATCTGTGATAACCATATCTGACGGCTGCCAACTGTCATCAACCCACTCATAAATCAATCCTGGATTTTCCTCAGCATTGACTAACAAACGCCGTCCATCTTGCAATACCAGCGTATAATCGAGCCCCTGTGCATCGACACTTTCAATGTCCCCCAAGACATTATGTTTAATGGCCGAAATGGTTCCCGTTGCCTTAGCGGCATCGCTCCCCTTTGCACCGCTGTAAAACGTTAACGCCTCGTTTGCGACAGTCTTATGAAAGACAAACTCCTCAGTCACACCTACTACGATCGATTGATCAAGTTCGTACCAGGCGGGTATCCATAATGCGTTAATTGTCATCCCGTTATATCCTGCATAATAATTTTACGGACGGGATCATTCTGCCTTAACCCCGACAGAGAAAATACTCTTCAGGGATAAAATAATTTAGCCTAAAATCTACTTGTAAGAAAACGATTCAAATTTAATCTAGTTGAAACTAAGTTAAGAGCCCAGATCTAAGCCAAAATGGCTTATCTCTAAACCATTGTGTACATATCCACTTTTGGCCTGTACTGACTTCGCAGCCACGATGTAAAGACGATATCAAAGTTCGCCCATTACAATCTACATTATCAAAAACTAAGACCGAACCAGCCTTAGGATGCACTTGAATATATGGCGCTTTAAACTCCGTCTCCCCACCAGTGAAATCATCATTTAGGTACAGTATCGCAGTACGATTACGCTGACCAAATTGCTTTAGTTCTGATTCAATTGTCGGTGTGTGTGCATGTATTGCATCATAATGCCATTTGTAAAATTGCCCAACCTCATAGCGTAAAACGACCATAGGCTCAGCAAATGCTAGGTTTGTCCCAGAATAGTGCGCAACGACTCTTTCAACACACGCAAATACTAAACTAGCATTAGGTATTTGTGTCGGGAAGTGAGTGTTATTGCGAATATCAAATTCAACACTTCCTTTTCCTTGATGACCATAAACAGTGATGGGATGTAAATGAGGTAATGAAAGAGTTTGTATCTCTTGCAGCATTTCAATGGGTAGACAAGTTCGATAAGAAGAGGCTACACCCTGTTGCAATTCAGATACTACCGTTTGTTGTTCAAACTTGAGTACAAAAGAAAAAATGGCTATCGCATCTAAATGATTGTCGTGATCAAGATTAATTTGAGGAATTAACTGGAAATATAAATTCCTCAATGTCAACTCTGCAGCTTCATCCATAACTGACGTATAACTTTGCCAAAATGATCTTAAGAAAGTTAGCTCTTCTAACTTCCATTTAGCGGCAAAAAACAGCACAGTTGCTAATTCTCGTTCCGATGCGGCACTGCGAAAGCAATGTACAAGCCAAAATCTAACGAAATCAACCGATTCCTGAGCTGACCGGAGAACCCACTCCTCGGGCAACCGATTAAAATAACGGTCTTCTAGTAATCGAAAAAATAGCTGCTGCATATATCAAATACCTAAAAAATTAGCGAAGCATAGATCATACATCTCCAAAATCCACCAAAAATAACATTTAAGCAACAAAACAAACACGTCTGTGTGCGGAAAAAGAATTAATAAGCAGTTAATAATAAATCACTTTGTAACTCGAACTATTACTTAAACATACCCTCAATGTTGTTTACTAAAGAAGGCTATTCCCCCACATTTGAAGCTTTAAACTCACGCCACCTTTCTGTTACTTTGTCAGGGGTCGATAGATAAGAACACACATTAAGCTGACAAAGTGATCCTGAGCCCAGTAATCGCGTATAGAGTCACACACGATAGATTCATGTTCCCATGCTTGCACCGCAGGCCGATAAATACGGAGTTTACTTGCCTATGGATAAGCCCATAACGCAACCCCCTCAAACCCTTAAGCTAATTGGTGAAACTGAGGCAGGAAAGCGTCTAGAGCTTAAGCAGTACTTTAATCAGACATGGGCTCTGTACGAGTCACTGTTTGATTTGATCCAAGAAGATAGCGCTTATTACCTCAAAGCCGAGCCGCTGCGCCATCCGTTGATCTTTTATTTTGGCCATACGGCCACTTTCTATATCAACAAACTCAAACTCGGCAAATTTCTCGACGAACGGGTAAACGATAACTTCGAATCCATGTTTGCCATTGGTGTTGATGAGATGTCTTGGGACGATCTGAACGAGCAACATTACCCATGGCCGAACGTGGCAGAAGTGCGCAGCTATCGCCAACAAGTTAATGCTGTCGTCAATCGCGTGATTGATGAAATGCCGCTGGCGCTGCCGATCACTCAAGACAGCCCAGCTTGGATCATTTTGATGGGCATTGAACATGAGCGTATTCATTTAGAAACCTCATCGGTGATCATCCGCCAACTGCCATTGGAACATGTCGCGCCCAACAGCCTCTGGGCTGCGTGCCAAGACTTCGCCGCCGCCGAAACCAACCGTTTACTGGCAGTAAAAGGGCAGAGAGTGACCTTAGGTAAAACTGAACAAGATCAAACCTACGGCTGGGACAACGAATACGGCCATGAAATCTTTAATGTTGCCGACTTTAAGGCCTCTGAATTCTTAGTCTCGAATCAAGAGTATCTCGCATTCGTCGAAGCCGGCGGCTATCGCTCACCACAATTTTGGAATGAAGAAGGTCAAGCTTGGCTCGCTTACACCCAAGCTCAAATGCCGCGCTTTTGGCGCTTAAAACAAGATAAATGGTGGCAACGTAACTTAGCGGAAGAAATCCCGCTGCCATTAAACTGGCCTGTAGAAGTGAATCAACTTGAAGCTAAGGCATTCTGCAATTGGAAAACCGAGCAAAATCAAAGCAACATTCGCCTACTGACGGAAGCCGAATGGTACATCTTACGCGAGAATGTGCCCGCCGATGCGCCCGATTGGCACGAAGTGCCGGGCAATATTGCTTTGGCTTATTACGCCTCTTCTTGCCCAGTGAATCGCTTCGAACATAATGGCTTTTTCGATATTGTCGGTAATGTTTGGCAATGGACAGAAACCGCAATCGATGGCTTTAATGGTTTTGCAGTGCATCCGCTCTACGATGATTTTTCGACTCCAACCTTCGATGGTAAGCATAATCTCATCAAAGGTGGCTCGTGGATCTCCACAGGTAATGAAGCCATTGCTTCGTCACGCTATGCGTTTCGTCGACATTTTTATCAACACGCTGGCTTCCGCTATGTGGAATCCACGCAAAATCCCGCCCAAATGGCCGAGGTCAATGTGTACGAAACTGATGAACTGATTTCCCAATACCTTGAATTCCACTATGGCGCCGAATATTTCGGGGTTGCTAACTTCTGCGTCAATGGCGTGCAGCAAGCACTCAGTGAAATTCAACTCACCCATACCGCCAAAGCCCTCGACATCGGCTGCTCCGTAGGTCGAGCGAGTTTTGAACTGGCAAAAGTGTTTGATCATGTTGATGGTATCGACTTTTCAGCACGCTTTATTCAACAGGCCTATGCCCTAACTGAACAAGGTGAAAAACGTTACACCATACGTACCGAAGGCGATTTACAGGAATTTAAGAGTGCGAGTCTGGCTAAACTTGGATATGAGCTTGAGGCGAAAAAAGTCAACTTTATGCAAGGTGATGCCTGTAATTTAAAGCCAATGTATACATGTTATGACTTAGTTTATGCCTCGAACCTTATTGACCGACTGAACGATCCTAAGCACTTTTTAACCAGTATTGCCCAGCGAATTAATCAAGGTGGATACCTTGTTATTGCTTCGCCGTACACTTGGCTGGAGGATTATACGCCGAAGGATAAATGGCTCGGTGGTGTTAAAGTCAAAGGAGAGAACTTCACCACCTTAGATGGCTTGACCGAAACCTTGATCGGCCAATTTGAGCTAGTCGCAGTCAAGGAAATCCCCTTCGTCATCCGCGAGACTAAACGCAAATTCCAACATTCTGTCTCAGAAATGACAATTTGGCGTAAGCGTTAATGCTCACTCATGGAATAAACAACTGAAGTCTCAATAAAAATATCCGCCAGAAATCCATTTCTGGCGGATGTGTAACATCCAGCTCAGTCATCTTTGCAGCATCAACTAAGGTTGAACATGGCAAATACAGCGCAAATACCTACACCTTAAACTGTGCCGTTGTTAAACCAAGCTGATTCGCTAACCCTAACAAACTGCGCGTACTCGCTGCCACTTGGCTGATCGCCGCGCTATTTTCTTCCGCCGCCACGCTCAAGCCCGCAATCCCCTGTGCAATCGTTGCTGAAACTGTTGTTTGCTCCTCCGCGGCGGTGGCGGTTTGGATCATTAATGCCTTTAAGGTTTCTAAACGTAAAGCGATGTCATCCACTGCGGCTTGCATGCCATCGGCATCTTCTGCGGTTTTAGAGGCTTCAGTAGTGCAAGTCACACTATGCAGCGCCAACACGCCAGACTGCTGCTGAATGCCTTTTAACACTTGGCCAATATCCTGAGTCGCCAACTGAACCTTAACTGCTAACTGGCGCACCTCATCGGCAACTACGGCAAAGCCACGGCCATGTTCACCAGCTCTCGCCGCTTCAATCGCCGCATTAAGTGACAGCAGATTCGTTTGTTCAGCAATCGCATTAATCACAGCCAATACCGAACCGATTTTCTGACTGTCGGCCTCAAGGCTGCCCACCTGTTGATGAATGGTCGCAAAACTGCTCAAGGTCACTTTCAAGCTTTTACGTGTACTGGCTAAGTTTTGCGAAAGAATTTCACTCGAATGGGTACAGGCAGACACTTCATCGGAGGATTTAAGCGTATTAGTGCTGATTTCCGCGGCGGCATAACTCATTTCTTCGACTGCGGTTGCTAACATATCGGTTTCTTTCGCCTGCATCTGAATACTGCAATCGGCTTGGGTCATAGCGGCAGAATTTTGTTCTGCGGCGGATTCGAGTTCATGTCCAACGCCCACCAGCTGACTAATGATTTCTTTGAGCTTTGTTTGCATCCGGGCCAACCAGCTCATCAGATGATTATCAGTTTGAACATGGGGCAGATTATGGGTGAGATCCCCAGAGGCGATCATGCTGGTCAAGTTACACATGTCCTCAGGCTCACCGCCGAGTGGCTTCAACACAAATCCTGTGACTAACTTAGCAGCAGCGAATGCCAACACTAAGGCCGCCACACAAACAAATAAACCGATAAATAACATTCTATAGGCAGGCGCAGCGATTTCGCTCACATCAATTTCAGCCATCAAGCCCCATCGTAAGCCAAGTTCAACAACGGGAGAATAGGCAGATAACACCGGATTATGATTGTAGTCATTCACTTGCATCACACCAGTCTTACCCGCCAGCGCCTCTTTCACCGCAAGTGTGTCAACACCATTCTGGGCAACCGTTCCAGCGAAGGAGGCGGTCACAGTGCGATTGTTCGGGTCAAGAAAAGAATCGGAACGCATGCGATTATTGGGGCCAATTAAATAGGTCTCGCCACTTTGTCCCATACCTTCGCGGATCTGCATAACTCGGTTGATGCGGTCGATTGATACTTGAGCCGCCACCACTAATCTTTGCTGGTTGAATTGAATCGACTGACCAATAAATGCTGCCGGTTGACCATTTGAAGGAGCGTATGCGGAGAAGTCTTGCAGTAATACAGTACCAGTCGACCCCAATGCCTTGTTGAATAACTGCGCTAACCCCGAATCATGGTAGGGCCCAGTGCGAAGATTTGTGCCGAAATCCGACTCCTTCGCGGCGGTGTAAAACACAGTGCCGTCATCCCGAATGATGAACAGATCATAGAAACCTAAAGACTTATTTAACGACTTTAAGGTCTCATCAAGGTCGGAGATAGTATCGAGGCTTTTTTGGCTGGCGATCACCGCACTGACGGCCTGCAGGTTATCTGAAAAGTCCTGAAACATACCGACAATCTGTCGCTGCTTGATCTCGCGCACCGCCACTAAACGAGACTGAGCCTCGGCAAATAACTCATCCCGAGCAATGTAAGTCACTATCGCGGTAGCAAATATGAGGGGTAGTAGGACAATCAATAAACTGATCAGCTGAATTTTACGAGTAAAACCCATGGTGAGACTCCTTGTCGCGCTTCGAATTCCATTCATTCACTTTTTGCAAAATTAAATCTGCCCTAAAACTATAGGAGAAGAATCTCAGCTAAACAAAGCGACGCAGACTATTTTCATCAAAAGTTCACCGAAATGCTGCCAACCAATTATTTTTAAATAGAAAAATGATTAATAACTTTAAATGACAGCCAAGCCATACTGACCTTTTCAAACAAAATGATATAGTGGAAAACACTTTATAAACCGAACGTTAGCATCACCTTATATTCAGTACGCATATCCACACGACAAATGATGCATTGAAATTTATTAAATATGCATATAAATTCATGCCAAGCCAATTTATAGAGGATTAATAATGAGTTTACTCGAGCAAGTGTCTGTATCTAAAAAAGCTAATATTTACTTTGATGGTAAAGTTGCCAGTCGTAGCGTATTTTTTGCCGATGGCAGTAAGCAAACCTTAGGCGTAGTGCAGCCAGGAGAGTATGAGTTCTCGACCTCTCAAGGCGAAATCATGGAAGTGATTAGCGGCCGTTTTGAGGTGTTACTACCAGAAACGACCACTTGGCAAGAATTTAGCGAAGGAACTCAGTTTGAACTGGCTGCAAATGTCAGCTTTAAAATTCGTAACACAGCCATTGCAGAGTACTGTTGCAGCTACCTGTAATCATCTTGATTGAGTAAAAGTTTCAATATCAATTATGAATCTAATGCTCACAGTGACGGTTTATCTCAACACTGTGGGTATTTTGTCCTACCGAACCATTTCTCCTTGCCACAATTTCACCCTCTGCATGCTTTATCCGTTTGCCTTTTTATCAATTTGATAGCTTTGTTAGGCAGACCCAAGACAGCTTAAACCTCGCGACTTAAAGAAGACTAAATCGGGCGTGTTGATATCGCCGATAAAAACAACACTAGACGACCGGTCTATTTTGATTTATCCTAGACCACATGAAAATTGAAACTCAATCCACTCGCCAGCACATTCTCGACATCGGCTATAAGCTGATCGTACGAAAAGGCTTCTCCAGCGTCGGCTTATCGCTACTGCTGCAGGCCGCCGAAGTGCCTAAAGGCTCGTTTTATCATTACTTCAAATCCAAAGAACAATTTGGTGAAGCGCTCATAACTGATTATTTTGAGAAATATCAGTTAGATTTAGACGCATTATTCAATGACTCGACACTGACGGGCTATCAACGCTTGATGCAGTACTGGCAACAATGGTTGCACGTACAAGCTGATGGCTGCGTAGATCAAAAATGCCTCGTCGTGAAACTCAGTGCCGAAGTTGCCGATTTATCCGAAGCCATGCGAGTTGCCTTACTTAAAGGTTCCGCCGGCATCATAGACAGGTTAACCACTTGTGTTCAAGTTGGCATAAACGACAGTTCAATCGCCGAGCAAGATCCGCAATCGACCGCTGAAATGTTGTATCACATGTGGTTAGGTGCCAGCTTAATGAACAAGTTAGGCCACAGCCCCGCGGCACTCGAACGTGCGCTCGTGACGACTAAAGCTATTTTAACGCCTAAAACGGCCCTTTAACTTAATACCGATTCAAGACCAATATTTGCTGATATCAGTCAGCCTAGATTTTTAAAGAATACATTTTCACGCCACAAAATTAGACGACTGGTCTACTAATTTAACGGCGATTAATTAACGCAGCGCATTTAACACTGCTAATTTAAAGTAGTTCACTTAAAGTAATAAGGGATAAATCATCCATGCTAAATTTTAACTATTACAACCCAACCCGTATCCGTTTTGGTAAAGACACTATCGCCGAAATTGATGCTTTAGTACCGAGCGATGCTAAAGTCATGATCCTATTTGGCGGCAGCAGCGCCAGAAAAACCGGCACGCTAGATGAAGTTAAACAATCATTGGGCAATCGTTTCATCGTCGAGTTCGATGGCATTGAGCCAAACCCAACCTATGAAACCTTAATGAAAGCCGTCGCCCAAGTGCGCGAACAGAAGATCGACTTCCTGCTTGCAGTGGGTGGTGGTTCGGTTATCGATGGCACTAAATTTGTTGCCGCTGCAGCAGTATTCGAAGGTGAACCTTGGGATATTCTTACTAGCTGGGGCGCAAAAGTCACTCAAGCTATGCCTTTTGGCTCAGTATTAACCTTGCCTGCGACGGGTTCAGAAATGAACAACGCCAGCGTAGTGACCCGCAAATCACTGCAAGCTAAGCTGCCATTCCGTAATGACTTGGTTTATCCACAATTCTCAATACTCGATCCGACGAAAACCTTCACCCTGCCAGAACGCCAAGTGGCCAACGGTGTAGTAGATGCTTTTGTGCATATCACAGAGCAATACCTCACTTACCCAGTCAACGCCGCCGTACAGGACAGATTTGCCGAAGGTCTGTTACAAACCTTGATTGAGCTTGGTCCACAGGTATTGGTTCAACCCGAAGACTACGACATTCGCGCTAACTTAATGTGGGTTGCCACTATGGCACTCAACGGCACGATTGGCGTAGGCGTTCCGCACGATTGGGCAACCCACATGATAGGCCATGAACTGACTGCGCTTTACGACATCGACCATGCGCGTACATTGGCAATCGTATTGCCTGCTCTGCTGCAATGTACCAAAGAAGCTAAGCGCGAAAAGTTACTCCAATACGCAGACCGCGTGTGGCACATCAACACAGGTACCGATGACGAGCGCATCGATGCCGCTATTGCAAAAACTAAGGCTTTCTTCGAAGCCATGGGCATACCGACACATTTATCTGCCTATGATCTCGATGCCAGCCACGTTGATACCGTAGTGAAACAGCTTGAACTGCACGGCATGGTGGCACTCGGCGAACATGGCAACATTAACCCAGCAATGAGCCGTGACATTTTGACCTTAGCCCTATAACGTCAAATGAACTAAACCCAAAGCTCACACGTATTGATGTGAGCAACTTAGGTAAAGGTATGAAAATGAATATATTAATGGTACTAACTTCACACGATAAACTCGGCGACACAGGTTTAAAAACTGGCTTTTGGCTCGAAGAATTCGCCTCACCTTTTTATGAGTTTAAAGATAAAGGTTTTGACATTACCTTAGCCTCGCCATTGGGCGGTCAACCACCGCTCGACCCTAAAAGTGATGAGCCAGACTTTCAGACCGAAGCCACTGCGCGCTTTAGTAAAGATCCTGAGGCACAAGCACTGCTGGCAAATACGACTCGCTTAAGTGAAATCAATGCAGCGGATTATGATGCGGTTTTCTATCCAGGCGGCCACGGCCCACTGTGGGATCTTGCCGAAGATAAACACTCAATCGCCTTGATTGAACAGTTCTATCAAGCGAATAAACCCCTAGGGCTAGTCTGTCATGCACCTGCGGCATTGCTGCACCCTAAGGCCAGTGATGGTAAGCCATTGGTCAGCGGTAAGCGGGTTACCGGTTTCAGTAATTCTGAAGAAGAAGCCGTGCAACTCACTCATATCGTGCCATTTCTAGTCGAAGACATGCTGCAGAAAAACGGCGGCACTTATGTCAAAGGTGATGATTGGACAAGCTTTGTTGTCGCAGATGGCCATTTGATCACAGGTCAAAACCCAGGATCATCCGAAGCCGTTGCGCAGGCCATAGTCGCGCAACTGAACGCTAGAGGCTAAGCGATAAATGACGCGACACACTCAGCTTGAAGTGAATAATGACAAGCTCGAGTGTGCTAAATGCGGTAGAAATAGCTATCGCACCATAATGGTGCGATAGCTAAAAATGTACTCTCACAATCGAAAGGGAAGCCAATGATCACCTTGCACCATCTCAATAAATCACGCTCTAAACGTATCATCTGGTTGCTAGAAGAACTCGGTCAACCTTATCAAATTAAGAGTTATCAGCGTGATAGTCAGACTTTTCTCGCGCCACCCGAACTCAAGCAAATTCATCCGTTGGGCAAATCACCCGTTATCGAAATGGACGGTCAAGTGATTGCCGAGTCAGGCGCGATCACTGAGTATCTGATTGAAAAATATGCGGCAGACACCTTAGCGCCAGCAAGAGACAGCGCTGACTACGTCGATTATCTGCAATGGTTACACTTTGCCGAAAGCTCAGCCATGCTACCTTTGTTACTGCGCATGTTCGTGCAAAAGGATGGCTGTAAAACCAACTTCCTTGAAGGTTATGCCGCGATAGAAGTCAGTAAGATAAGCCACTACTTCAATGATATGTTGGCCGGTAAAACCTACTTGGTTGCAGACAAGCTCACAGGTGCGGATATCATGATGTCCTTCGTAGTGGAGCTACTGGCTAATAGTGGCGACCTCGAAAAATTTGAACACATTCAACGCTATGCCACTCAATTATCCCAGCATGCCGCTTGGGTTAAAGCGAGTGAGATCGAGAAACAACTCGACGCAAGCGTGTAATTTACAACTCGAGTTCGGGTACATGAGTGTGCCCGAACTTCAGCTCATTCAACCCAGTCCGATTTCTAGCTCCCCTTTCCTGTCTCGCTTTACGCCTTCCATGTGGCGACGCCGCATAACAAACACCATGATTTTTGATGTAAAAGAGACTAATCTTGATTAACTCTCTCTCAAGGCTACAGGGACTTTAGCATGCGTTCACTCACACTCATCGGCTTAGTGCTATTTAGCATGTTAGCGCAAGCGACGGTTTATAAATGGGTCGATAAAGATGGCAAAGTCCATTACTCAGATGAGCCGCAGCCAAATGCCCAAGTCGTTGAGCTAAAAGAGAAGACCTTAAATCAAATTGCCCTTCCTCTGCCCAAAACAGACTCAAACAACGCAAACCACGCAATTGAATCTATTCAATATAAAGTTCATATCACTTCCCCAGCAGAAGAAGAAACCGTCAGAGATAACAATGGCGATTTCGACGTCGTTGCGACTATCACCCCTGAGCTAAAAAGCCAGTATTTAATGGTCCTCAAACTCGATGGCACCCCCGTCGGTCAGCCGCAAATTGGCGGTACGTTCAAACTCAAAAACATCGACCGAGGTGAACATACCTTAGTCGTTGACGCTTTGACTCAAAACGGCAAAGTCTTTGCATCAAGTTCACCAAGAAAGATATTTCTTCATCAAGCAGCTAAGCGTTAATGCCACTCAATGCATAGATAAAGTTAGTATAAGAACTTTAAATACATAGAGTTAGATTAACCACCCCAGACTAAACCGTTTGATGAAGACAAGTTGCAGCTTGCACCAGATTGGTGCACCATAGTGGTGCAACCCTATTTCTAGGAACGGTCGATGGATAAAGATACACTGCTCAATCATTTAGTTACCGCTGTACTTGTCATCGATAAGGATCTTAAGCCTTGTTATGCCAACGCAGCAGCAGAGCAATTATTAGGTGTTGGCAGCCATAGACTCGTAGAACAAGCTTTGCCTGAGCATTATCAAATCCTCGGTGTCGAAGCCCAGTTATTGAGGGATGCGGTAAAGGCTGGCCAAGGTTTAACGGTCAATACGGCGGCCCTAGTCACGCTCGATGGTCAGCACCATACCGTTGATTTAACGCTTATTCCCCTCGATGACGAGGCTGAACTCAGCCTGCTCGAACTGCGCCAAGTCGATCAACAAAGACGCATTCATCAGCAGTTGAGTCAAGATGCACAGCAACAAGCGGCGCAATTTTTGGTGCGCAACTTAGCCCATGAAATCAAAAATCCTTTAGGCGGCCTTCGCGGTGCGGCGCAATTGTTATCGCGGGAGCTGGATGATCCGGCGCTAAAGGAATTCACTACCCTCATCATAGAGCAGGCCGATCGACTGCGTAATTTAGTGGATCGCCTGCTCGGCCCCCAAAGGCCAACACAGCACAGTCTGCACAACATCCATCAAGTGGTGCAAAAGGTCTATAAATTAGTTGAAATGGCGCTGCCCGCTAACATCCAGCTCAAACGGGATTACGATCCATCCATTCCCGATATCGAGATGGATCCAGACCAAATGCAGCAAGCCGTGCTGAACATTTTACAAAATGCGGTGCAGGCGCTTGAGCATACCGGTGGCGAGATTTTGATCCGCACTCGCACTCAACACCAAGTCACTATAGGTTCACAGCGCCACAAGCTAGTGTTAACCCTATCGATTATCGACAACGGCCCCGGCATACCGCCTGAGCTGATGGACACATTATTTTATCCAATGGTGACAGGCCGTGAGCAAGGTTCAGGTTTAGGCCTCTCAATTGCCCATAATATTGCCCGTTTACACTCGGGAAGAATCGATTGCCTCTCCAGCGCTGGGCACACCGAATTCATCATTTCATTACCGATTTTAGGCGCTAAATAATTTCGACAGTACCTACCCATACCGTATGAGGAAGCAAGATGCGAATTAGTGAACAAGTGTGGATCCTCGACGATGACAGCTCGATACGTTGGGTACTCGAAAAGGCACTTCAAGGTGCCAAGCTCAGTACCGCCAGCTTTGCCGCCGCCGAATCCCTGTGGCAGGCCTTAGAAATATCGCAACCGCACGTGATAGTGTCGGACATCCGCATGCCAGGCACGGACGGGTTAAGTCTGCTCGAACGATTGCAGGTGCATTACCCCCATATTCCCGTGATCATTATGACGGCGCACTCAGACTTAGACAGCGCAGTCAGTGCCTATCAAGCGGGCGCATTTGAGTATCTGCCTAAACCCTTCGACATCGATGAGGCGATCTCACTGGTCGAGCGCGCACTGACACACGCCACTGAACAAAGCCCTGCACCCGCGCAGGAAGCCCAAGTAAAAACACCCGAAATCATAGGTGAAGCGCCAGCGATGCAGGAAGTATTTCGCGCCATAGGCAGGCTTTCACGCTCATCGATCAGCGTGCTGATTAATGGTCAATCGGGAACGGGTAAAGAGTTAGTGGCTGGCGCGTTACACAAGCACAGCCCACGTAAAGATAAGCCGTTTATCGCGCTGAACATGGCAGCGATCCCTAAGGATTTGATCGAATCTGAGCTATTCGGCCACGAAAAAGGTGCCTTCACTGGTGCAGCCAATGTGCGCCAAGGTCGCTTCGAACAAGCAAACGGTGGCACGCTCTTTTTAGATGAAATCGGCGACATGCCGCTAGATGTACAAACACGGTTACTCAGAGTACTTGCCGATGGCCAGTTCTACCGCGTCGGTGGTCATAATGCAGTGCAAGTGGATGTGCGTATCATAGCGGCAACCCACCAAGATCTTGAATTATTAGTGCAAAAAGGCGGCTTTAGGGAAGACTTATTCCATCGCCTCAACGTGATCCGCGTGCACTTGCCACCACTGTCACAAAGACGGGAAGACATTCCCCAACTCGCCACCCACTTCCTCGCCTCGGCAGCAAAGGAAATTGGTGTAGAAACTAAGATCATGACCAAGGAAACCGCGGTAAAACTCTCCCAATTGCCTTGGCCCGGTAATGTCAGACAACTCGAAAACACCTGCCGCTGGTTAACCGTAATGGCATCGGGGCAAGAAATTTTACCCCAAGATTTACCGCCAGAATTACTGAAAGATCCTGTGAGTGTCACCCACACGGCGAAAGGCAGCCAAGATTGGCAATCGGCCCTGACTGAGTGGATAGATCAAAAACTCTCTGAAGGAAACAGCGATCTGTTAACAGAGGTGCAACCCGCATTCGAACGCATACTGCTAGAAACTGCGCTGCGCCATACCCAAGGCCATAAACAAGAAGCGGCGAAACGTTTAGGCTGGGGACGAAATACCTTAACGCGAAAACTCAAAGAGCTGTCGATGGATTGAGTAAATAAAATAACGTTATCACTCGTAATCCCGACACAAGATTATTAATAATAAAAAAGTAAAAAGGGATATTTTCATATCCCTTTTTATTTTAAATTCTTTTCATTGGCATTAATTAAATATGCCAAATATAAAGAAATTAGAATTGATAATGCACACCTACAGCGAATTGCTTAATATCGGTGTCAATATCGTTTAACCCTAAATAGCTACGGTCTGCATCTAAATCGCCCGTAGTGACATCATAGCTTACACGGATATTTAAGTGTTCTGTTACGGCGGCATTAACACCTACACCGTAAGTCCAACCAAAACCAGTAAAGTCTTCATCGTAACCATAGCCATCAACATTCACAGCCATAGATGCGATACCCACTTTGGCATAGGCAGAGAAAATATCATTGATTTGTGCAGTAAATTTAGGTGTGAAGCTTAATGCGCCAGCACTAATATCAACATCCTTATCGCCTAAGTCGCCAGTGGCGAACAGGTTAGCTTCTAAACCAAACCACTCATTGAAGTTATAGCCACCGTATACGCCCACACCAGTACCGGTTTCTGAACCATCAAAAGCATCAGCTGTGACTCTATTTAATGCGCCACCCACATAAAATCCAGTCGTGTCGGTTGCAGCAGATACTTGAGTAGCCGCGAATGCTGATAGTATAGAGATAGCAACAATTGATAATTTATTCATCATATTTCCATAATGATTTAACGTAAGTATTAGATGGCGCGGATATTACAATAAGCGATTAATAAGTGTCATTGTTTAAATTATCAAAGTACAAACCATACAGCATTGATTCAGCTTAAGTCGAAAAATGGAAGTTATAGTTATTCGTTATGTAACAAAACTATATTTACTGTAAGTATTATTTTTTAAATTGAAACAATTAACGGTTTTAACTTAGAACCCGCAACAATCCTATAAAACTTGCATATAGCCAACGGATGAGGGAGCGACGCCTTCTGACATCCAAACATTCGGATACGACAACTCGGCCAGTCGCGACACAAATAATACGGGTGCGCCAAAGGAATAATGGCCAGATATGGACTCGATAAGTTTGGTTAGATATTTCGAAATCAATTTTCTGCGGTAGGTAATAAAGATGTTTACGCAGGACTAACTGACTCCAAGCCCCCACTATCACAGGAGTGACTGTACTATCTGCTTGATTCACTCTCGAGGACTGCGCTTGAGTTGAAACCGTAATTTCCGCATCTGCTGGAACGCTAACATCACGAATCTCAGATTCGACTATCAACTCAAAGCGAGTCGATAGCCTCTGATAGCGACATATCAATCGAGTGGAATGATCCCATCTGTGACCTTGCTTCTGCATCCATGCCATCGCTTACCCTTACTTTATGTTTCGTTGACTTCAGGTTTGACTGGGTCTTGGTGAATAATCACCTCGGCATCTTCAAAGGCGGCCTTAACCCTTATCCCTGTCGTATCGGCAATACTGTGGGCTTCATTCAAACTCAGATTGCCATCAAGCTCTAAATGGAATTGGATAAAAACGGTTTTGCCAGCCTGACGAGTACGCAAGTCATGCAGCCCTTGTACCCGTGGATCTTCCATTGCGATTTGCGTGATTTGCTGGCGAGTTTCTTCGTCCAACTCCCGATCTAGCAAGGCTTGAATTGAGCGATAGCCTAATCCAAAGGCTTGATGACCAATATAGAATGCAATCATTACAGCAAACAAACCGTCAGCCCACCACCAACCATACTGGGATAGGACGAGTGCTAACAGTACCGCACCATTAAGGAATAAGTCTGACTTGTAATGCAGTGAATCGGCTTCGACCACAGTGCTTTTTGTCGCCGCTAATGCGCGTTTTTGCAACGTCACTAAAGCTAAAGTCATAATAATCGCGATAACAGAAACCACCACACCTATGGTGGCATTCTCAACGGGAACGGGCGTTAATAACCGCTCGCCACCATAAAAAAGCAACAGGAAAGCGGAGCCCATAATAAAGGCGGATTGCGCTAAAGACGCTAACGGCTCTGCCTTACCATGGCCATATCTGTGGTCATGATCCGGCGGCACAAGTGCGTAACGAATCGCAATAAAGTTGATGATGGAAGCGAGTGCGTCGGCAAAGGAATCCGTCAAAGATGCCAACATACTGGCAGAGCCGGAATAAAGCCAAGCGAACAGCTTGATAAGAATAAGGATCAAAGCGGTAGCCACGGAAGCGCGGCTAGCCAGTTTGACCCAAAAATCGTATTGGGAAGTCTGAGTCATAAGGGATCTATCTTGGGAAGCTATGACCCTATTGTATATCAGCTAAGACGCTTAACCGCGAGGTTCTTTACCAGCTTGTGCTTCAAATCGCGCTTTAAACTTAGCTTGCTGCTCTGGTGTCAACAGATTGTAGATTTGATTATGCAGCTTCATACGTTCAATGGCTTGAGCTTGACGCTGTTCTTGCTGCGCGCTCATCAGTGCCTTGGCTTGCACTTCATCAAAATTAGGGGCCGTCATCAAAGCCTGCATCTCAGTGCGATGGGCCAAACGCTGTTCTTTCGTTGGGCGGCTATCGGCTCGCGCAGCTTTCTGATCGGCAAATAACTTTTTGATGTCAGCCTTTTGGGCATCCGTTAAATCCAGCCCTTCAAACATACGATGCATACCGCCCTGATCCATATGTCGGCCGCCATGTTCCATACGATCGCCCATCATGCGGTCGCCTTTATGGAATTCAGAACGGGAGAAATCACAGCCACCGTCCATAGGTTCAGCATTGACGGTCGTCGCGAAAACCGCAGAACTCGCTAGAATTGCAAACAGGCTCGCTTTCAAAGGTGATAATGTTTTCATAGTGTTAACCTCAGTGGTTCAACTTTAATATTGCAAGTAATAAGACACAGTGACGACCCTTTTAAGCCGAGTCACTTTCGACCCTTCCAGTCTAAACCCCTATATGTAAGTGAGGACGTTGTCTGAGTAAATCACTGTAAAGTTGCAACAGCAAACGACTGATTCTCTATTCTTTACTTTGGCTTACATTGCTACACAGCAATTGACATCAAAACAGGTATACTCAGCCAAAGCGCTAAAAGTGCCTGTGTAAACGGGCACACAAGGCCACATTACAGAGATTAAGGAACAGTATGAGTCGGATATTATTAATCGATGACGATCTGGGTTTATCGGAGCTACTAGGGCAACTGCTCGAGTTAGAAGGGTTTCAATTAACCTTGGCCTACGACGGTAAACAAGGTTTAGATCTGGCACTGAGTGCGGATTACGATCTGATCTTACTCGATGTCATGCTGCCTAAATTGAACGGCTTCGAAGTCCTGCGTGCACTGCGTCAGCACAAGCAAACGCCAGTATTAATGCTGACCGCTCGCGGCGATGAAATCGATCGCGTAGTTGGGCTTGAAATCGGCGCCGATGATTATCTGCCAAAGCCGTTTAATGACAGAGAGTTAATCGCCCGTATCCGCGCCATTATTCGTCGCTCGAACTTAACAACCCAAGAAATCCATGCCGCGCCCGCACAAGAGTTTGGCGATCTGCGCTTAGATCCATCGCGCCAAGAGGCTTACTGTAACGAGCAGTTGATCATACTCACAGGCACAGAATTCACTCTGCTGCACACCCTAGCGCTGCACGCGGGAGAGTTGATGAATAAGGAAGAGTTAAACGAGAAAGTGCTCGGTAAAAAACTCATGCCCTTCGATCGCAGCTTAGACATGCATTTATCGAATCTACGTAAAAAACTCCCCGAGCGTGGCGATGGGCGGCCAAGGGTGAAAACCATCCGCGGCAAAGGTTATATTTGGCTTCCATAACGGCGGTATCGACTGTGCCTAATCGTTTATTTATCAAATTATTGCTCGGATTCTGGCTCTGCAGCTCGCTGATCATTGCCTTGGTCGGTCTGTTGCCATTGCTGCAACAGAGTCACGACCGTGCACCGCTGCCACCTCACCTTGAAAAAGTCCTATCGACCATAGCGCAGCGCATTCAAGAAAATCCTGCCTTACTGGAATCCGACTTTCTTCGTCGCTGGGAAAGGCACAGAGACATGGAAGGCAAGCCGCTACGGGTTTATCTCGTCAACAGCCAAGGCCAAGTCGTCAACACCCACAGAGTGAGTCGTGGTGTGCGTAGCTTTATGTTGATGGCCGATGAAGAAAAACAACCTATTAGCCATCAGTTTAAAGATGAGTTGGTGTTTGGTCCCTTTCAATTCAATCTGGGCGCCGAGACGTATTCACTCTACGGCCGTCTGCCGGATAACCATCCGCGGCCTTGGTTCTTCTTCTTCGCCGAAAATAAGTTATTAACTTTAAGCCTAGCGATTTTCCTGTCGGGACTATTATGTGGCCTGCTCGCTTGGCATCTAGGTAAGGCATTAAATTCACTTAAAAAGAGTGCCAATGCCCTCGCTGAAGGCGACTTAAGTAACCGTGTCGATAAGTCCACCACTCAACGTAACGACGAAATTGGTCAGCTCGCCACGGCTTTTAACAGCATGGCCGATTCCATCGAAGCTATGGTGAATAATCAGCAGCGGCTCATGGGGGATATTTCACATGAACTGCGTACCCCATTGACGCGACTGCAATTATCCCTCGCCCTCGCCCGTAAAAAAGGTCAACAAACCGCCGAAAATGAACGCATAGGTTATGAAGCAGAGCAACTCGAAAAGCTTATCAGTGAATTGTTAGAACTCTCGCGGGTCAAGCTCAGCACTAACGAAACCAAGGTGCATTTAGGCTTGGCAGAATCCTTGAGCCAGGTATTGGACGATGCGGAATTTGAAGCCGAACAGCAAGGTAAAAGCATTACCATCGATATCGATGAAGAAATTGAGTTAGCGCACTTTCCTAAATCACTTTCCCGTGCGATTGAAAATCTGCTGCGTAATGCAATTCGCTACGCCGCAAGCGACATTCACCTGCAGGCGAGTGCGACTGCTGATCAAGTACAAATTACAATAAAAGACGATGGTCCAGGCATAGATGCCGCTGAACTCGATGCCATCTTTAAACCTTTCTACCGCCCAGACTCGGCAAGACAGAGAGAGAGCGGCGGCTGGGGACTTGGACTGGCAATCACTGAAGCGGCGATTACCGCCCACAAAGGTAAGATTAAAGCCGAGAACCGTATACCAACCGGTCTTGAAGTGACGATCACACT
Source organism: Shewanella sp. DAU305 (assembly GCF_026802235.1). Classification (NCBI taxonomy): domain Bacteria; kingdom Pseudomonadati; phylum Pseudomonadota; class Gammaproteobacteria; order Alteromonadales; family Shewanellaceae; genus Shewanella; species Shewanella sp. DAU305. The sequence goes on along the minus strand of NZ_CP113808.1, from coordinate 795,790 downwards.
GCCGAAATAGCCAATATGAAGACAAGTAAACTTGGTAAAACGGATGGCATAGTCGTAGATGGCAACACCTCAGTGTTGCCATCGCTTTAAAGTATTAGAAGCTAGATTACAGCTTGACTAATACACGCCCTGTGACTTGACCTTGGATAATTTTATTCGCGAAATCAGGAACCTCTGCCAATGATATCTGCTGGCAAGCTTGCTGATAGAAATGTGCAGGTAGTGCTTTAATCACAGCTTCCCACGCAGCTTTTCGTTTCTCAAATGGACAAGAAACAGAGTCGATTCCCAGTAAACTCACACCCCGTAAAATAAACGGCATAACGGTTGTGGGTAATGCAAAACCGCCCGCTAAACCACAAATAGCGGCGGCGCCACCGTATTGCATTTGCGCCAATGCTTTAGCGAGGATCTTGTTGCCAACGGTATCGACCACACCCGCCCAGCGCTGCGCCTCAAGCGGCTTAGCATCTTGTTCAAGCTCACTGCGATCAATCACTTCTGCGGCGCCAAGCTCCTTCAATAAAGGTGAATTTTGTTCAACCCGACCACTGCAGGCGACCACACGATAGCCAGCATTTGCGAGCAAAGTCACCGCCACCGACCCCACACCACCACTAGCACCTGTGACCAAAATATCCCCACTTTGCGGTGTTATCCCAGCCTGCTGCAGCGCTTGCACGCACAACATCGCCGTAAGCCCAGCCGTGCCTATCATCATGGCTTTAGCGGCATCACAACCTTGCGGCATAGGCACCAGCCAGTCGGCTTTAACGCGCGCTTTTTGCGCCATACCACCCCAGTGATTTTCGCCCACGCCCCAGCCGGTCAAAATAACCTGATCGCCGACTTGGTATCTTGCATCCGTCGATTCGCACACTACGCCCGCAAAATCAATGCCTGGCACCATAGGGAACTGGCGAATGATTTTGCCAGCACCCGTCACAGCTAAACCATCTTTATAATTCAGCGAGGAATAGGCAACCTCAACTAAGACTTCCCCTTCTGGTAAATCAGCTTCTGTGATCTGTGAAACTTGAGCAAACGTGCGTTTATCTTCTTGCGTCAGTAGTAAGGCATCAAACATAAATTGCTCTCCGAAGGCCATGAAAATCGTATTAAACGATATTCAAAAAGTTACCATAAAAGGCATAGGCGCTATTAACAAGCAGACTTATGGCTAATAGTAAACGCTGAGATCTAAACAGATTAAAGGGAATGACCCAGAGTGATCGAGCGCAAAAGATGGCAAAAAATGATGTCTTTATGGCTTCAAACTCGCCTGCTGCAAAGCGTTACTCTGGTTAACTTGTCACGATGCAAGAGCTGCAGGCTAAATCCTATTAGTTCTAGCCTGCAGTAAGATGAAAGTTATTGATGTGATAAGCGAGAGTTGGGGGATTGATTGAGCTTCGCGACAAGCGTCGCGAGCTAACATTAACCCTTAAGCCCCATCTGTTTTAATCGACGGTACAAGGCATTACGGCTGATCCCTAAACGCTTAGCGCATTGGCTCACATTGCCATTACAGGTTTGGTATGCCTGCAGCACATTGCAATAAATCGCCTCATTTAGGGAATCCGATTGAACCGCAGTGGCAGTTGGCAGCGTCGCAGTGTTGCCACTCGTAACTTTGCCACTCACAACTTTGCCAGCCAGCGGATGTGATGCAGAGTTTTGGCCGGTTTTAACCTCTTCACCTAATGGCTGCTCTTCATTTAACAGCTGTGTGTTTAACAGCTGTGTGTTTAACAGCTGTGCATTTAACGGATCCACTTTTAACGGCCCACCCGCTAATTTTTGTGCAAGATAATCGGGTAAATGCTGCCAAGTTAAGGTGTCATCACCTTCAGCCATCAAGCAAGCCACTTGCATAAGATTATCGAGCTCGCGCAAATTGCCGGGCCAGTCGTGTTGCATCAGCTGCCCTAACAACTCAGGGCAGATCGCCTGCGGCGCAATACGATGTTTACGATGCAATTTATGGATAATGCGCTCGATATCCTGCCGCTCACGTAGCGCAGGTAAACGTACTTGCAGACCATTCAATCGATAGAATAAATCCTGCCGAAACAGCCCCTGCGCCACTTGTTGCTCCAAATCCATATGGGTCGCGGCAATGATTTGAATATCAACTTTAAAACTTTGATTACTGCCAACGGGTACCACTTCGCGCTCCTGTAACACCCTAAGTAAACGACTCTGGGCCGCCAGCGGCATTTCGCCAATTTCATCTAAAAACAAGAAGCCGCCGTGGGCTTGGCGAATTTTGCCGATAAATCCAGTACGATTTGCCCCAGTAAACGCGCCCGCCTGATAACCAAAGAGTTCAGATTCGACTAACTCGGCAGGCAATGCCGCGCAGTTCACCGCCACTAAAGGCTCGGTGCGACGCGCGCTCTGGACGTGGAGTTTTTTAACAAACTGCTCTTTACCGACGCCGGTTTCACCGAGCACTAACAGCGGAATTTGTTTGGTGATCACCTTATTGGCATGTTGCCATGCGCGCTCAAGTTGAGGGTCGCGAAACCGCACACCCAATTGAGTGAGCGATTTATTGCTAGTCGCTACCCGACTCTTGATGCTGGGAATATTTAAGGGCTGAGTCTGTAGATGCAAGTCTAAATGCTGATTAAAGCCACCCGCACGGCTCCAATTATCGCCTAAGTACTGCTCGACGGCATCGCCGACCTTAGCATGGTTAAGCAATTGTTTCGCCATGGGATTGTAACCCACAATGCGACCATCGCTGTCGGCAATCACTATGCCCTGCCAACCCGAATTCAGTAAATTTGGCTGCGCCGCTAAATCGATTCGATAATGGCTATCGGGCAAGTGACACAAGAGCGCGGTCTCGACCTGCTGCGCCAAGCTCGACACTAACATCAGCGTCTGCTGAGTGTGTCTTTGCTGCTCGCTGGTGATATCTATCACCCCGATCATCTCACCTTGGGGGGAAAATATTGGGCAGGCGGTGCAACTCATAAAACGATTCTGGCGAATAAAATGCTGCTCACCCACTACAGATACGGCTTGTTTGGCTGTGAGTGCCGTCCCTATTGCATTGGTGCCTTTGTACTGCTCGAGCCAATTCACCCCTATATCCAAAGCCACGTCCGCCAGTTTTGTGGAGTAGCGGCTCACGCCCCAGTGCCTAAGCACATAACCCTCGGCATCGGAGAGCAAGAGTCGGCTATTAGAATGCGCCATCAACTGATTGAACAAGGGCAAAGCATGGGATTGCACTAATGCAATGAGCATTTGATATTGCTCATGTTTCTGCTTTAGTTCGCTGGCGTCGAGCCTAAGCTCTTGGGGTAACTGAAATTCTGACAAGCCAGCGCCAATGCTGCGCTGCCACGAATCGGCCAACCACGCCTGTGTCGATGGTAAATGCGGTTTAACTGCCATAGCCGTGCTCCCCCGAGCTGTGTTCCGTTTCGGCACAGTTGCAGTGTGCCGTTCGATGACAAAGTGACCACAGGACACACCTCTCTCCCTGAGTGCCCACACTGTTTCAAATCTGCAAAATTAGCTTTTCATCATACTGTTAGCGCAACAAGTGTACAACTCTTGCCAGTTTGGCACTCTCCTTGCGATGCCCCCTTAGTATGCAGGCCTTAGGTGTTGCATAAGAGAACACTAAGCCAATCAATAGGATTGGCTTAAAGCAAAACGAAAAATATATAAAAAGGCATCCATTAGAGATGCATCAACAAGACTCCCTTGCTGAAGCTCAGAGCGTAAAAAGCGCCAACGCCCAGCATGCCATCCACAAGAAGGAATGATTCTATGATTTATGCTCAACCCGGAACCACAGGCGCAATCGTTAACTTCAAAGAAAAATACGCCAACTTCATCGGCGGTAAATGGGTCGCCCCAGTCAATGGCAAATACTTCGACAATCGCTCACCCGTGAATGGCCAAAACTTTTGCCAAATCCCGCGATCCGATGCACAAGATATTGAATTAGCGTTAGATGCAGCCCACGCAGCCAAAGAAGCATGGGGTAAAACTTCAGTCACCGAACGCTCAAACCTGTTGCTGCGCATTGCCGATCGGGTCGAACAAAATCTCGAATATTTAGCCGTCGCCGAAACCTGGGAAAACGGTAAAGCGGTGCGTGAAACCTTAAACGCCGACTTGCCCTTATTTGTCGATCATTTCCGCTACTTTGCCGGTTGTGTCCGCGCACAGGAAGGCAGCGCCGCCGATATCGACGGCAACACAGTCAGCTATCACTTCCCAGAACCTTTGGGAGTAGTCGGCCAGATCATTCCTTGGAACTTCCCGCTCTTGATGGCGGCATGGAAAATCGCTCCTGCGCTGGCGGCGGGTAACTGTGTGGTACTCAAGCCTGCGGAGCAAACACCAGTATCGATTCTGGTATTACTCGAGCTGATTGAAGACCTATTACCCGCGGGCATTCTTAACGTAGTCAACGGCTTTGGCGCGGAGGCGGGACAAGCTCTGGCCACCAGCAAACGCATTGCTAAGCTTGCGTTTACGGGCTCTACAGAAATTGGTTATCACATTTTAAAATGCGCCGCCGAATCCTTAATCCCATCAACTGTTGAGCTTGGCGGTAAGTCGCCGAACGTATTTTTTGCCGATGTAATGGACCATGAAGACGAATATTTAAATAAAGCCGTCGAAGGTATGTTGCTGGCCTTCTTTAACCAAGGTGAAGTCTGTACTTGCCCATCTCGGGTGCTAGTCCAAGAATCGATTTTCGATCGCTTTATCGAGAAAGTGCTCGCCCGTGCCCAAACCATTAAGCAAGGCGATCCCTTAGATACCGACACTCAAGTTGGCGCTCAAGCCTCTAAAGAACAGTTCGATAAAATCTTAAGTTACTTAGCCATAGGTAAGGCTGAGGGCGCAGAAGTGCTACTTGGCGGCACACTTTGCCAACTCGATGGCGGCCAAAGCGAAGGCTACTACATCAGCCCAACCATTATGAAAGGCCACAATAAGATGCGTATCTTCCAAGAGGAAATCTTCGGCCCTGTGATTTCGGTCACCACTTTCAAAGATGAAGCCGAAGCCTTAGCGATCGCTAACGATACTGAGTACGGTTTAGGCGCTGGTGTGTGGACGCGAGATATGAACACGGCACAACGTATGGGACGTGGCATTCAAGCGGGCCGCGTGTGGATTAACTGTTACCACGCCTATCCTGCCCATGCCGCCTTTGGTGGTTACAAAAAATCCGGCATCGGCCGCGAAACCCATAAGATGATGCTCAACCACTATCAAAATACTAAGAATCTCTTGGTGAGTTACGATGTGAATCCTTTAGGTTTCTTCTAAGGTTTTTGGGGCTCAAACAAGCTGATGTGAGGAAGCTTTTATTTAGGTTTTTAAACGTCTTTGCAAGCAGGCTTATAAAACTTTCCGCATGAGTAATAGATATAAATGATGAACATGAAAGGGCGAATAGCCCTTTCTTTTTTAACTCAATTTAATTCAAACCTCACTCAGTTTATATTATCAATCCGCGCTAAACGCTGAGCTAATTCAGCAAGAGAGGAGGCTGTTTGTGGATCGCTTTGGGGATCGATAACTTCAACCAGTTTAAGTTTTGGCTGAAAAGTTAACCAAGAACTGCCCGTTGTCATCACTAAATCCAGCACAAACTGACCGTAATAGTGCAACCTCAGTCGGTTATCCGTCATAGGCCAATGGGCATAAAGCAGAAAAGAATCGTACATTTGCGCCAAAGATGTCGTCGCAATGAGCTTAAACGCTTCATCAAGCAGGCTAAACTCGGTTGATTCTTCGAAGGGACAATCAAAAGAAGTGATGACCAGATACCCCGAGGTTTTATTGGGTAAAACGCAGCGATATTGGCCTTCAATCACTAGGCCAGCAATAAAGGTATGAGTATGTTGGCCATTGAAATACAAAGGCATTTTCAGTGGATTAAGCTCAAGTCCATCAGTACGTACTGTTAGCAGTGAAAATGCCGTTATCGGTTGCATCCTTTACCCCACTTGTCTCGCCTATCCGCGAAAACACATGTCACGCAGCTCTTGCGGATTCAAATCACTAGGACTGGCGGCTTTTCCAATAACAGCCCAATAAGATCAAGTAACCGACAAAATATGCCACGAGATCGAGTGGATCAAAATGGCTACCTATCACTATCCGCGCCAAGCGATTTCCGCCCAAGCCTAGCTTGTCGACTAAACCCCAATACTGGCCAAACTCGATAGCAAAGGCAAACAGCAATACCGCAAACGCCAGCCAAGGAGTTTGAAATAAGCGCTTAATGCCATCGCCGGTGTTTTTTGCTGCGGTATTTTCTACTGGATAGGTAAAAGGAACGACAACGCGCGCCATGCAAAACAGCAAGATCACCACCAATACATCGCCCACAAAACCACGGATAAAACCCGCAGGCGCATATAAAGCGATTAAGACTTCAGTCAAAAATAATAAAACCGTATAAATAAAAAAGGATTTACGACTCGGATTACGGCTGATGAAAGCGCGAATAACGGCGGTAGACATAGATACGTTAGTCCCTAACTTCACTCGGTTGAGGTGGCAGAATCTACCGTAATACCAAGAGGTTAACAAGCGAGTTTCGTTGACATTTAAGACTCGTCACCCAGGCAAGCGCGCCACTTAACCCCATCAACTCAATGAATGTTCGCGCCTCAAAATTTAAGCGAGGTTTAAGTTTGGGTTAAGTAGCCTACACCTAAACCCACTTAGGAGCGTCACACCATGTCATCAAACACACTGCAAACCATCAAAGTCTGGGACCTGTTGATCCGCATATTCCATTGGTCACTCGTCGGTTTTTTTGCCTTAGCCTACCTCACTGAAGGCGAAGACGAGTGGATGACCATCCACAGTTACGCAGGTTATAGCATCTTAATTTTACTGGTGTTTCGTCTGCTGTGGGGCGTGATTGGTACCCACAATGCGCGCTTTAGCAACTTTATCACTCGTCCTAAAGAAGTGCTGGTGTACCTCAAAGGGCTCATCACAGGCAAAGCCAAAGACTACATAGGCCATAACCCCGCTGGAGCAATGATGATAGTGGCCTTGATTGCTAGCATCGCCATCACGGGATTCTCAGGCATGGCTCTGTACGCCACCGACGGACACGGCCCATTAGCCACAAGCTTTTTCGCCACTTGGCCCGAAGGCGCCATAAAAGAAGTCCATGAATTCTTTGCCAACTTCACTGTGTTCCTTGTGGTCATCCATGTTGGCGGCGTCATCGTCAGTAGCCTGTTACACAAAGAAAACTTAGTCAGAGCTATGGTCACGGGCAAGAAACAACGCCCTGTGGAACAAGAAGATTAATCCCTTAGCCACTTTGCTTAGCAACAAGACATCCAGCCCAAAAGGAATGCCCTATGAACAGATTCACCAGACACACGATTAAAAGTCGCCTTGACCTTGTCGCAATTTCAACCTTGCTGCTGACTAGCCTCAGCGCTAGCGCCGCCAACAGTAAAGTGCAAAGCCTGCCGCTTAGCGCCGAGCGCATTGGCACGCAACTGCAACGCTATCAAGCTCAAGGCGCTGGACCCTTTAGCGCCGCCGCAGGACAAAAGCTTTGGCTACAGGACATGGACGGTCGCAGCTGCGCCAGTTGTCATACCGCTAAAGTCACCGACATGGGGATGCACCAAAATACCCGTAAACCCATTGACCCTATGGCGCCGTCGATTACCGCAGATCGGTTAACAGACTCAGCCAAAATCGAGAAATGGTTTAGCCGTAACTGTAACTGGACCTTTAAACGCGACTGCACGCCACAGGAAAAAGGCGATGCCTTACTCTGGTTAAGCCTGCAATAACCACCAAATTTCGACCTTATAACTCATTCAATTAGATCAATTAATTTCAATACCTTCCACAGAAGGTAACGGCACAAAAAGGAAGATGTCATGACTAAACAAGCACACCCTATTAGCTGGTTCTTAGGTTCATCACTCACAGCTGCGGCATTAGCCATTGGCGTTATCGGTGTCAGCCTAACCTTAACCGGCACAGGCTATGCGGACGATGGCCGCGGGCTTAGCCGCGCCATTCCACAAAATGCGGAATATACGGCAGAATGTGGCAGCTGCCACATGGCTTACCCCGCGAACTTACTCCCCGCCGACAAGTGGCGCGCCATTACCGCAAATCTTGAGAATCACTTTGGTGACAACGCCAGCCTAGATCCTCAAGTCACTGCTAGAATTGAGGAATATCTGGTTCAACATGCGGCGCAAAATGGTAAGGTGATGAAAAACAGCACGCCACTGCTTGCAGGCGCTGGGCCGCAGAAGATCACAGAACAGGCATTTTTTATTCGCAAACACGATGAGATCCCAAGACGTATGGTGCAAGATAACCCCAAAGTCGGCTCATTCAGTCAATGCAGCAATTGTCACAACCTCGCAGAAAAGGGCATATTCGATGAAGATACCGTTAATATTCCTGGCTTTGGCCGTTGGGATGATTAGCAGCCCCAGCTGCAATGCCCACGACGATGATCTTTCAAACAAGGTGGTCGAGTGGGTTAAGGAGGGCAAGGTTTTGCCCTTCGACACCATAATGCAACGCTATGAATCACGGCTAAAGGGACGGTTGCTCGATCTCGAAGTCGAGCAAAAACAGGGAAAGATCATCTACGAACTCGAAATCCTTCGTGACGATGGCATAGTGTATGAAATCAAGATTGACGCCAAAACCGGCGAGTGGCTAAAGGAAAAGGTCGACTGATGCGTTTGCTATTGATTGAAGATGATACCGATCTGGTCGCGCGCCTCATTCCCGCCCTTAACAAGGCGGGTTATACCGTCGAGCACGCCGATAACGGTATCGACGGTGCCTTTTTAGGCGAAGAAGAAAACTTCGAAGCCGTGATCCTCGATCTCGGTTTACCCGGCAAACCCGGTTTACAAGTCCTCGGCCAATGGCGACAAAAAGGCTTAGCCATGCCAGTGCTGATCCTCACCGCCCGCGATGCGTGGCACGAGCGGGTCGATGGCCTCAAGGCGGGTGCCGATGATTACCTTGGCAAGCCTTTTCACATCGAAGAACTACTCGCAAGGCTCGAAGTGTTGATCCGCCGCCACTTTGGCCGCGCCGACAATGTGTTGCAACATGCGGGCGTTTCCCTCGATGTCGACAAACAAGCCGTCACCAATGTCGACGGTGAAGTGATAGAGCTGACTAAGATTGAATATCGCCTACTGCATTATTTAATGGTCAATCCCAGCAAAATCGTCTCTAAGTCAGAGCTCAGTGAACGCATTTACGAAGAAGATCAAATCAAAGACAGCAATGTCATCGAAGTGTACGTCAACCGCCTGCGCCAGCGCCTAGGCAAGGATTATATCGAAACCCGCCGCGGCCAAGGTTATCGACTCAAGGAGTAAAAGGCGTGTATTCACTCAAGGGTTATCTGACGCGCAATCTGCTGATCACGCTCACCTTTGCCATGGTGCTGTTACTGTATTTTCTGTACCAAGGTATCCAAATATTAACCCAAGACTTTGTTGCCTCGCGATTGCAACACGATGCCGACAGCCTGATCTCCGCCCTGAATAACAATCCCGACGGCACCTGGGCACTCACCACTGACCGCTTACCCAATGTGTACCACAGGGTTAATTCTGGGCATTATTTTGCAATTCAAATCGGCGAGCAAACCCTGCGCTCACGCTCCCTATTCGACCATAACGTGAACATGCCAAAACTGACCGCCGGTGAGCACCAGCAAGCCACTGAGTTTGTCGGCAAAGAACATTGGCTGATGTTCAGTCAGGCCGTAATCAAAGATGATCAGTTAGTGACACTGTGGGTGACAGAAGACATCAGCGAGCTCGAACAGACCCAAGTACAGTTTTTAGCCTTTGCCAGCGCGGCGGTGTTGCTCACGATTGTTATTCTATTAATGGCACAGTATCAATTACTTAAACGCGGTTTTAAACCCTTAGAGCAGATGCCTGAAGCCATCCGGCAGATGCGCACCCAAGGGCAAGAAATCAATCCAGACCAAATGCCGAGTGAAATCATCCCGCTGATTGAGGAGATAGATCGTTTAGTCAATCAATTGGGCCAACGAGTACAACGCTCCCGCAATGCCTTGGGTAACTTAGCCCACGAAATGAAACGTCCGCTACAAGGGCTGCAGTCCTACCTAGAAAGCCTTCCACCGGAACAGAGGAGTGAGGGCAGCAAGGTGCTCGCAAACCTGCACCACATCATTGAGAGAGAGCTTAAGCGCACCAAGATAGTCGGCCTATCTACTCCAGGGCGTTATACCGTGCTCGATGACGATCTCGCGCCGCTGATTCAAGTGATGCAACGCATCTACCCAGACCGCATTATTCATAGCCATTACGCGAGTGGCTTAGTGATGCCATTTGACCGCGATGACTTACTCGAACTCTTAGGCAATTTACTGGATAACGCCTGCAAACATAGCCGCAAGAACATTGAGATCCGTATAGTGCATCAAACGGCTCCCACCGCAGGTTATGGGATCATAGTCAGCGATGATGGCGAAGGCGTCTCTGATGCCGCATTGTCGATTATCATCGAGCGCGGCATTCGACTAGATGAAAGCATCCAAGGCCATGGCTTAGGATTATCTATCTGCAAAGATATCGTCGACAGTTATCAGGGCGAACTCAGCTTTAGCCACGCGCAACAAGGTGGACTCGAAGCCAGCGTATTTCTGCCGATCCCAAGTTAAGCGGTATACTCAGCCAAACCGTGCTTAATTAATCCTGCCGCCAAATCATTCAGACCAGCAAACGGACTTAAGTATTCGCGCCACAATGTGCACCATTAAACCCTTTGCATAACACACGTCAGAGATTTATATGAAAGTTATCGACCTAAAATCGGCCCCGCAGCATATTCCACTGCTAGCACAATGGCATCATCAAGAATGGGCACATTTAAGTTCCGCGGACGCCACAGTCACCACACTCATTGAGCAGATGAGCGAGTACCTCTCTGACGCCGCTATTCCTAAGATGTTTATCTGTGAAGAAGCTAACCAAGTCATGGGCTCCTCCTCATTAACCGCAGCAGATATGGATACCCGAACCGACTTAAGCCCTTGGCTGGCGAATGTGTATGTTAATGCACATTATCGAAATAAAGGCTTAGGGAAATTATTAGTCAATGCCGTCGTTGATTATGCCAAAGCACTCGGATTACAAAAAATCTATTTGTTTACCGCAGACAAAGCAGATTTTTATCAGACACTTGGTTGGTCAAAGATTTCACGGGAAGATTATATGGGCAAGATGGTCACGATAATGGAATATGAATTTAAGAAGTGAATGCTTAAGGAGAGTGAGCAAGCCCCACGACGGGCGTCGTGAAGCTGTACATGCTGGCTAAATATCTAGATGTGATATCCAATACTTAGCGACAAGCCAAAGGCTTTAGTCAATTTCTATATCCACGCCGAAACGATTGGATAGTTGGCGTTGCTCGTGCAGAATTTCAATTCGGCGGCGAGTGTCTTGGGTCAACTTGTCTTTGAGGCGCAAACCACTAGTAATGGCGGCTTTTTTTGCTTTCTTGCTCTTAGTTGTCGTTGCATCCGTTGGACTCTCGACGGCTTGAGATTCGATAGACATAGCTAACTCCTTTAATTAGAACCTTAAATAGGCTCTTCCAGTAAATCCCTGCTCAAAACGAACAAACAGGTCATCTTTATAATGAGTCAATTCGCCATTCACTATTTAAGTAATAGATAATTTGGCGACTCATAAACTTACGGCTCATATCATTTACCTAAGCCAACAAAATTAAATCACATGCTAACAGGATAAAAATAATCGAGACGTAAGGTCGAAATGAAAAACTGAGTATTGATTGACTTCATCGGCGTAACAGAACCCTAACGAGCCCTAAATTTCCAGCGACAAAGCGGCATAACATAGGTAGAGAAAGATACAGGTGATAATGCAGAAAGGTTGGTAAGCTCAAGCGGCAAAGCGCTGCTGCGCAACAATTAGGCTGCGCAACAGTACTACATCTAGCCTAGATTTACGACTTATATGGCATAGCGCCAAGGTAATCTTTCTTGCCAATTTCAACACCGTTGTGGCGCAAAATCGCGTAGGCTGTTGTTACATGGAAGTAAATGTTCGGAATCGCATGCTCAATGGCAAACTCATAACCCGTAAGATATTTTCCTTCCCAACGTGGTTGTGAGACATGGATCGTGGCCGCATTAGCAAAATCATCCGCTTTGAACGTCGCTAAGTAATCTAATACTGAGCTAATACGAGCTTGTAACTCAGCTAAAGTCGTTTCGCTATCATCGTGCTTTGGCACTGTATCTAAGTTATCGGTCAAACGTGCCACGCCAATTTTGGCAGTATCGCAGGCAATCTGAACTTGGCGAATAAGGTTAAATTGATCCGGCGCTAAACGTGAGTTTAATAGCACCGCCATATCGACTTTCTTGAGGTTTGCGAAGCATTCGCCCTTTTCAAGAATAACGCTTAAATTTTTCAGCATCTTGCTAAATTGTACAACCGTTAAATCATAAAGCATGGCATTGACCTCAGTGATGGACGCTACAAAACTGCAGCACTTAAGACTATCTTGGGGCAAATAACTCAATTTCAATCATTCTTGGAATTTAAGTATTTGCTTAACAATAAACACACCTAAATAAGCCCTATTAAGCAGCTAAAAATAACAAGAAACAGGTGAAATCTTGTGAGGCAGAGTATTTATCAAGCGAAAGAAGGTTAATATTCAATCAGAAAAACAGTAATAGACGGTACAAAATTTGGACAATTGAACGAATAACAGCTTGAGATATCACCAATAATGTTAATTTCTCCACAACGGAAAAAGCCTCTACATTGCTGTAGCGGCTTTCATCTTTATTTTGCGGGTGAAATATCGGGCAGCGATGAGCTCATGAACGAGAGGCATGGATGCTGGGCTGTTAAGCAGGGATGCTGTTGGACGGGACGGCCGCGACGATTGAAATAGATAAATGCCAGATACGAAAAAGCCCTAACATTGCTGTTAGGGCTTATCGAAATGTTGGCGGAGCGGACGGGACTCGAACCCGCGACCCCCGGCGTGACAGGCCGGTATTCTAACCAACTGAACTACCGCTCCTTTAGTCTAACGTTTGCACGTTAACCTAAATTAGGCGCTTGGCGATGACCTACTCTCACATGGGGAGACCCCACACTACCATCGGCGCGTTTGCGTTTCACTTCTGAGTTCGGGATGGGATCAGGTGGTTCCACAAGGCTATTGTCACCAAGCAAATTTTGTTTATTACCGTGTCCATCTCTGGACCACGTTAATAATAATTCGGAAAGCTGATTTGCTTTGAGTCTTTAACTTTATCAAGTGTCGATATTCTGTCTAAGGCTACTTCGTAAAACCCATCTGGGTTGTATGGTTAAGCCTCTCGAGTCATTAGTACATGTTAGCTCAACGCCTCACAACGCTTACACACCATGCCTATCAACGTCCTAGTCTCGAACGGCTCTTTAGAGGAATTAAATTCCTAGGGATGACTCATCTTAGGGCTCGCTTCCCGCTTAGATGCTTTCAGCGGTTATCGATTCCGAACGTAGCTACCGGGCAATGCCATTGGCATGACAACCCGAACACCAGCGGTTCGTCCACTCCGGTCCTCTCGTACTAGGAGCAGCTCCCTTCAATCATCCAACGCCCACGGCAGATAGGGACCGAACTGTCTCACGACGTTCTGAACCCAGCTCGCGTACCACTTTAAATGGCGAACAGCCATACCCTTGGGACCGACTTCAGCCCCAGGATGTGATGAGCCGACATCGAGGTGCCAAACACCGCCGTCGATATGAACTCTTGGGCGGTATCAGCCTGTTATCCCCGGAGTACCTTTTATCCGTTGAGCGATGGCCCTTCCATTCAGAACCACCGGATCACTATGACCTACTTTCGTACCTGCTCGACGTGTATGTCTCGCAGTTAAGCTGGCTTATGCCATTGCACTAACCGTACGATGTCCGACCGTACTTAGCCAACCTTCGTGCTCCTCCGTTACTCTTTGGGAGGAGACCGCCCCAGTCAAACTACCCACCAGGCACTGTCCCTAATCCCGATAAGGGACCTAGGTTAGAACATCAAAACTACAAGGGTGGTATTTCAAGGACGACTCCATCATGACTAGCGTCACAACTTCAAAGTCTCCCACCTATCCTACACATGTAGGTTCAATGTTCAGTGCCAAGCTATAGTAAAGGTTCACGGGGTCTTTCCGTCTAGCCGCGGGTATACGGCATCTTCACCGCAATTTCAACTTCACTGAGTCTCGGCTGGAGACAGCGTGGCCATCATTACGCCATTCGTGCAGGTCGGAACTTACCCGACAAGGAATTTCGCTACCTTAGGACCGTTATAGTTACGGCCGCCGTTTACCGGGGCTTCGATCATGAGCTTCTCTTGCGATAACCCAATCAATTAACCTTCCGGCACCGGGCAGGCGTCACACCGTATACTTCCTCTTGCGAGTTTGCACAGTGCTGTGTTTTTGATAAACAGTTGCAGCCACCTGGTATCTGCGACTCCCGTCAGCTTAGAGAGCAAGTCTCATCACCAACAAGAGCGTACCTTCTCCCGAAGTTACGGTACCATTTTGCCTAGTTCCTTCAGCCGAGTTCTCTCAAGCGCCTTGGTATTCTCTACCCGACCACCTGTGTCGGTTTGGGGTACGATTCCCACTAACCTGAAGCTTAGAAGATTTTCCTGGAAGCATGGCATCAACTACTTCAGTCCCTTAGGACCTCGTCATCAGCTCTCAGTCTGCACACTAAAGTGCGATTCCCCGGATTTGCCTAAGAAATCAACCTACCACCTTAAACGCGGACTACCAACGCCGCGCTAGCCTAGCCTTCTCCGTCTCTCCATCGCAGTTAGCGGAAGTACAGAAATATTAATCTGTTTCCCATCGATTACGCCTTTCGGCCTCACCTTAGGGGTCGACTCACCCTGCCCCGATTAACGTTGGACAGGAACCCTTGGTCTTTCGGCGAGGGGGTTTTTCACCCCCTTTATCGTTACTCATGTCAGCATTCGCACTTCTGATACCTCCAGCGTGGGTTACCCCTTCACCTTCAACGGCTTACAGAACGCTCCTCTACCGCGCACAGTAAACTGTGCACCCGTAGCTTCGGTGACTAGCTTAGCCCCGTTACATCTTCCGCGCAGGCCGACTCGACTAGTGAGCTATTACGCTTTCTTTAAATGATGGCTGCTTCTAAGCCAACATCCTAGCTGTCTAAGCCTTCCCACATCGTTTCCCACTTAGCTAGTACTTTGGGACCTTAGCTGACGGTCTGGGTTGTTTCCCTTTTGACGACGGACGTTAGCACCCGCCGTCTGTCTCCCGAGTAGTACTCATTGGTATTCGGAGTTTGCAAAGGGTTGGTAAGTCGGGATGACCCCCTAGCCTTAACAGTGCTCTACCCCCAATGGTATTCGCTCGAGGCGCTACCTAAATAGCTTTCGAGGAGAACCAGATATCTCCCGGTTTGATTGGCCTTTCACCCCCAGCCACAAGTCATCCGCTAATTTTTCAACATTAGTCGGTTCGGTCCTCCAGTTGATGTTACTCAACCTTCAACCTGCCCATGGCTAGATCACCGGGTTTCGGGTCTACACCTTGCAACTAAACGCGCAGTTAACACTCGGTTTCCCTACGGCTCCGCTATTCGCTTAACCTCGCTACAAAATGTAAGTCGCTGACCCATTATACAAAAGGTACGCAGTCACGGTCTCAAGAACCGCTCCCACTGCTTGTACGTATACGGTTTCAGGTTCTATTTCACTCCCCTCACAGGGGTTCTTTTCGCCTTTCCCTCACGGTACTGGTTCACTATCGGTCAGTCAGGAGTATTTAGCCTTGGAGGATGGTCCCCCCATATTCAAACAGGATGTCACGTGTCCCGCCTTACTCGTTTTCATCAATGGTTAGTTTTCATGTACGGGGCTATCACCCTGTGCCGCTGTGCTTTCCAACACATTCCACTAACACCCCACTGACTTAAGGGCTAATCCCCGTTCGCTCGCCGCTACTAGGGGAATCTCGGTTGATTTCTTTTCCTCCGGGTACTTAGATGTTTCAGTTCCCCGGGTTCGCCTCGCAACACTATGTATTCATGTTGCGATAACAGCTTATGCTGCTGGGTTCCCCCATTCGGACATCGTTAGCTCAAATGCTTGTTACTAGCTCGCCAACGCTTTTCGCAAGTTACTACGTCCTTCATCGCCTCTGACTGCCAAGGCATCCACCGTATACGCTTAGTCGCTTAACCATACAACCCAAATGAGTTTCACTCATCTGAGTCGCATTGCGACCAGCTTGGTTTTACTTGTCTCACTTCTGACCAAAGAAGTGGACGCGCCTTAGACGTAAACTATTCAACTAAGAATAATTTACTTTTGAATATTCAAGACACTTAATAAAGTGTTTGAGAACTCATGATGCAAACGTTTCCACGTTTACATCGGTTTGTAAGTAACATGACGACAGACATCATCACGTTACATACTATCAGCTTTCCAAATTGTTAAAGAACAATGCGTACCGGCTAGCGGCGCATTCAGCTCTGACTTCTCCTAAGAGAAGATAAACAAGCAATCTGTGTGAACACTCAACAAACATTAAGTTAGTCGTATAGGTAAGGAGGTGATCCAGCCCCAGGTTCCCCTAGGGCTACCTTGTTACGACTTCACCCCAGTCATGAACCACAAAGTGGTGAGCGCCCCCCGAAGGTTAAGCTACCCACTTCTTTTGCAGCCCACTCCCATGGTGTGACGGGCGGTGTGTACAAGGCCCGGGAACGTATTCACCGTGGCATTCTGATCCACGATTACTAGCGATTCCGACTTCATGGAGTCGAGTTGCAGACTCCAATCCGGACTACGACGAGCTTTGTGAGATTAGCTCCACCTCGCGGCTTTGCAACCCTCTGTACTCGCCATTGTAGCACGTGTGTAGCCCTACTCGTAAGGGCCATGATGACTTGACGTCGTCCCCACCTTCCTCCGGTTTATCACCGGCAGTCTCCCTAGAGTTCCCACCATTACGTGCTGGCAAATAAGGATAGGGGTTGCGCTCGTTGCGGGACTTAACCCAACATTTCACAACACGAGCTGACGACAGCCATGCAGCACCTGTCTCACGGTTCCCGAAGGCACTAAGCTATCTCTAGCGAATTCCGTGGATGTCAAGAGTAGGTAAGGTTCTTCGCGTTGCATCGAATTAAACCACATGCTCCACCGCTTGTGCGGGCCCCCGTCAATTCATTTGAGTTTTAACCTTGCGGCCGTACTCCCCAGGCGGTCTACTTAATGCGTTAGCTTGAGAGCCCAGTGTTCAAGACACCAAACTCCGAGTAGACATCGTTTACGGCGTGGACTACCAGGGTATCTAATCCTGTTTGCTCCCCACGCTTTCGTGCCTGAGCGTCAGTCTTTGTCCAGGGGGCCGCCTTCGCCACCGGTATTCCTCCAGATCTCTACGCATTTCACCGCTACACCTGGAATTCTACCCCCCTCTACAAGACTCTAGTTCGCCAGTTCGAAATGCAATTCCCAGGTTGAGCCCGGGGCTTTCACATCTCGCTTAACAAACCGCCTGCGCACGCTTTACGCCCAGTAATTCCGATTAACGCTCGGACCCTCCGTATTACCGCGGCTGCTGGCACGGAGTTAGCCGGTCCTTCTTCTGTAGGTAACGTCACAGCAACAGCGTATTAAGCTGCTACCTTTCCTCCCTACTGAAAGTGCTTTACAACCCGAAGGCCTTCTTCACACACGCGGCATGGCTGCATCAGGGTTTCCCCCATTGTGCAATATTCCCCACTGCTGCCTCCCGTAGGAGTCTGGGCCGTGTCTCAGTCCCAGTGTGGCTGATCATCCTCTCAGAACAGCTAGGGATCGTCGCCTTGGTGAGCCATTACCTCACCAACTAGCTAATCCCACCTAGGTTCATCCAATCGCGGAAGGCCCGAAGGTCCCCTCCTTTCCCCCGTAGGGCGTATGCGGTATTAGCAGTCGTTTCCAACTGTTATCCCCCTCGACTGGGCAGATCCCTAGGCATTACTCACCCGTCCGCCGCTCGCCGGCAAAGATAGCAAGCTATCTTCCCGCTGCCGCTCGACTTGCATGTGTTAGGCCTGCCGCCAGCGTTCAATCTGAGCCATGATCAAACTCTTCAATTAAAGTTTTTTGCTTCCGTCTTGCGACTTCAGCGGCTCAATGAATTCTGATTTTTTGTTTCTCGCACTCCTTATAAAAGAAGGGCTGAAACAAACTGTACATATTGCTATGAACACTCATCACTTTCGTGATACAGAAAATATTGATTTAAATTTTTGACTGCCAACCCGAAGGTTAAGCAGTTTCGATTAACTCAACACCTGTGAGTGTCCACACAGATTTCTTGTTTTATCTTGTTAAAGAGCAACTCAATATCCGTAAGAGAACGTGAGTACCACACTGAGCGCCGAACGCTTCCAGGTGGCTAGGGCTGCGTATTCTACGCATTTCCCGTTTCGTGTCAAGGAGTTTTTGCAAACTTTCTCAACACTCATCAATTAGTAAACTCATTGATGAACTGTCACATCAGGCTGCTTAACGCTGTCTGCCGTGTCAGTGGATGCGCATTATAGGGAGCAGGAGATTTTGTGCAAGGGCTTTTTAATGAAAAAAGATCGCATGGCGATCTTTTAAACAATGGCGATTCTTTTACGTGCAGAGTGTCGATTAATTGGGCTTTTTACTGCCTTTATCGATAAAACCTTGGATTAATGAGACAGCTTTGGCATCGTCCCAATCGACATAAGATCGAACAAAAGCTATCAATTGGCCCTGTTGATCGAGAATAAATGTCGCTGGAATCGTATCGAGCGGAAAAACATCCCCAAGACTTTGTGGCTGATCGTAGTAAGAGTTGAAATTTGGCATACCTAACGAGTTTAAGAACGGTTGAACCTGTTGCTTACCTTCTGCATCAATAGAGATAGGTAATAGTACGAAGTCTTCAGCTTTGAACTTAGTCGCTAGCCTTTCGATTGCTGGCAGCTCCCTTACACAGGGTGGACACCAGGTCGCCCACATGTTCACCATAATGATCTTACCTTTAAATTGACTGAAGTCGATGGTTTTACCATCGACGTCATTAAAGGTGACAGGCTCTATTGGGAAAGTCTTTGGCAAGACATTGATCAAATCAACTGTTGATTCCATCGGTTTAATCGTTTGCTGCATGCCGGGGTACGCATGCGCGACCCCACCAGCAAGTAACGAAAAGAGCGATGACAACATTAATGCCGTTATGACTTTATGCTTCATTTAGTATTACGCTTTAGCAAGGAATCTAACTCACGCTGATCTTCTTCGCTAATTTCATTCGGCACATTACCGCTGATGCGTTGTTTACGAATGAAGATAAAACCAATCACTAGCCCAATGAGTAACAAGCCAACGGGACCTAACCAAAGAATGTAGGTCTTGGTTTCCATCTTAGGCTTATAGAGTACAAACTCACCGTAACGGCTGGTCATAAACTCGATGATCTCATCATCTCCTTTGCCTTCGTCTACCATCTTGAACACTTCAAGACGCAGATCGCGCGCAACCGGTGAGTTTGAGTCGATCAAGTTTTGGTTTTGACACTGTGGGCAACGTAGTTCATGAGCCAAAGACAAACCGCGCTTTTGATTTTCAGGCGTTTTGAATTCGTAAGTATCAACCGGTGTTGCCATAACGGCGGTCGTCATGCTGAATAACAGCACTAGACTACCAATGATTTTTGTCAGCGTTCTCATGATGCGCCATCCTTCGCCGCTTCAGCTTGTAATTGTTGGATCATAGGGTAAAGGGTTTCACTCCATACGCGTTGGTCGATTGGACCCGCATAACGGAAGCGGATAATACCGTTGTGATCAACCACAAAACTTTCAGGTGCACCATAGACCCCAAGGTCTAATCCTAAACGGCCATCTTTATCATAGATATTGACGTTGTAGGGGTCGCCCTGACGCTTCAACTCTTCTAATGCGGGAGCACGCTCATCGCGATAGTTGATCCCGTAAATTGGCAGAAGATTTTTACGCTTTAGCATCACTAAGAAAGGATGCTCATATTTACAAGATGGACACCAAGTCGCCCACACATTAAGTAATGACACCTTGCCTTTTAATTGCTCATTCGTAATGATCTCAGCTGGTGTCTCTAAGCGTTCCAGTTGGAAAGCCGGAATAGGCTTTCCTTCCAGTGCCGAATCCAATTGCTGCGGATTCAGGAATAAGCCTTTATATAGAAACACCCCCATGGCGAGAAATATGACCAATGGGATAAACAGAACCAACTTCTTCATACATTCCCCAATTATTGAGCCGTTGCCAATTTTGCCTTTTCGGCCGAAGGCGCGATGGCTGCAGTGACTTTCGCACGGTAACGTTTATCCGATGCCGCGAAGAATCCACCAATCATCATGAAAATTGCCCCAAACCATAACCAACGCACGAACGGTTTGTAGTTCAAACGAACCGCAAATTCAGTGCTGGTAATTGGATCGCCCATGGTCACATACAAGTCACGGAATAGACCCCAGTCGATACCCGCTTCTGTCATGTCCATAGTACGCACATTATATTGACGACGGTCTGGCTTGAGTAATGTCAGCAGCTCATCACCTTTGTAGACTTCTATCTGTCCCTGCATTGCAGTGTAGTTAGGACCCACTACGTTTTTGGTCTCGAGATACTTAAAGGTATAACCCGCAAGCTCTTGGCTAATACCAGGTCCCATGCGAACACTTTTCTCAATCGAGTAATTCGACACCATAGTGGCGCCAATCACAGACACAGCAATACCAAGATGCGCGAAGATCATACCCAGCTGACTACGGCCCATACGGCTGATGCTGATATCACCTTCTTTCGACTTGACCATGTTATAGGCCGCTCTTGCTGTCGCTAGGATAATCCAAGAAGCCGCTGCAATACCAAAGGCAACCCAAGTATTGAATACACCATCGACGATAAATGGCGTCACAATACCGATAGCCGCAGCAATCATTGCAGGGATCAATAGCTGACGCTTAAGCTCGCCTGCTTTCGATTTTTTCCAACGGATAATTGGACCAATACCCATAAAGCCAAATAAGACTAATACGATAGGCACAAACACAGCGTTGAAGTATGGAGGTCCTACAGAGATTTTACCCATGCCGAGTGCATCGATGAGCAATGGATAGAGTGTACCCAATAGCACAGTACCTGCGGCAACGGTCAGTAACACGTTACAGACCAGTAGCATGGTTTCTTTAGACTTCAGCTCGAAACGGGCTGGGCTGCTCATTTCACTGGCGCGGAAGGCAAACAGCGTTAATGAACCGCCAATAGCTAAACCAAGTAACAACAGAATAAACATACCGCGGCTTGGATCGGCTGCGAATGAATGCACTGAGGTTAATACGCCAGAGCGAACAATAAAGGTACCAAGCAAACTTAAAGAGAAAGCGAAGATAGACAGTAATACGGTCCAGTTACGGAAGGCGCCGCGTTTCTCGGTCACAATCAAAGAGTGAACAAGCGCAGTACCCACTAACCAAGGCATGAAAGAGGCGTTCTCAACAGGATCCCAGAACCACCAACCGCCCCAGCCTAATTCATAATATGCCCACCAAGAACCTAGCGCGATACCTCCAGTTAGGAAGATCCAAGCGGCTAAGGTCCAAGGACGAGTCCAACGAGCCCATGCAGAATCGAGACGACCGCTCATCAGCGCGGCAATCGCAAATGCAAAGCTCACCGAGAAACCCACATAACCTAAATACAGCATAGGTGGATGGAAGATTAATCCCACATCCTGCAGCATTGGGTTCAAGTCACGGCCTTCGGCAGGTATCGGGAACAAACGTTCGAATGGGCTAGAGGTAAGTAGCATGAATAAGCTAAAACCAATCACGATCAGTGCTAACACTGCCAGTACGCGCGCAGTAAACACTTCCTCTAAACCTTTACTAAATAAGGCAACCGCTGCAGCCCAAGTCGATAAAGCAAACACCCAGAACAACAGTGACCCTTCATGACCGCCCCATACGGCCGAAATCTTAAAGAAGATAGGTAACTGAGAATTAGAGTGATGTGCCACATAAGCGACTGAGAAATCATCGACGGCAAAGCTATAGGCCAGCACGACAACTGATACAGTGATAAAAAAGAACATTCCGTACGTTAACGGCCAAGCATACCTAACAAGGTATTGATCTTTACGGGCAACACCTATTAGGGGGACGCTGATTAATAAGAAGGCAAAAGCCACCCCTATTATCAGCGCAAAGTGTCCAAGTTCTGGGATCATGGGTTTTCCTCAGTCTTCAATAATATGTTGATTTAGAAAGACTCTATCTCAACGCACAACATGTTATTCACGCAAATGCACGAAATTTTGCTCATTTTAGTATTTGCTATTGTTCCTGTCTGCCTCTTTCGTACAAAACTGGGTTACTTGTCTCATTCTCAATTTTAGAGGCTGATGAAAGTCACGGAAGAGGCTCAGTTCTGCATGTGACCGACAAATGACACTTAAGTTTCATACAATTTTTACAAGAAGAATCAATTTGTGAACCAGTGCCCAACTATAAGCTTTCGGTACTGGGATTACCTTATATTACTGTTCAATGAACAATCTTTACGTATAATCTTGCTTCCAAGCCTAGCGGTTACTCCGCTTTCTGCAAACTAAAGTGAATATAGAAACAATGACGACATTTTGGATTTTTATTGCGCTTGTTATGTTAGTCGGCCTGATGCTGATTTGGATCCCGCATTTCAGACAGCAGAAGTTGCTGAAAACTGAAGAAGCTGGAGTTCGTAAACAAACGAACCTTGAATTGTTCAATGAGCGCCTGAGCGTTCTTGAAAAAGAATTAAGCGAAGAGTTACTGGATCAAGCCGAATTCGATGCATTGAAAAAAGAGCTTGAAATCAGTCTACTCCAAGACATCAAAGAAGCGAGCGATGATTCACTGGTCAACCAAATCAAGCCAAAGACGATTCTGTGGCCGTCGATCATGTCAGTTTGTTTGATTGTTATCTCAGGCTATCTCTATCAGCACTTAGGTGCCTTCGAAAATATTGAAACTGCCCAACAACCTGCTAACCCACATGCGGGAATGGATACGGCTCAAATCATGGCGCAGCGCGTACAGATGATGGAAGCCCAAGTGAAAGCCGAGCCAGAGAACAGCCAAGTATGGTTCAGCTTAGGCCACGCTTATGTATCGGCAAACCAATACGACAAAGGGATTGCGGCTTTCGATAAAGTGATGGATTTAGTCGGAAAACACGCTGAATTATTAGGCCCTAAAGCAACAGCCATGTATTACAAAGCGGGTCAGCAAATGACACCGCAAATCCAAGCGATCATCGATGAGTCTTTAGCGATGGATGCTCAAGATCCTTCAACGCTATTACTTGTAGGTATGGATGCCTTCTTTACCGCTGACTACAAGAAAGCCATCGCCTCTTGGCAAACTATTCTTGATAGCGATCGTGCTGATGTTGATCGCGCAGCCCTAATGAATGCTATCGAAACCGCTAACTTACGTATGCAGTCTGAAACTGCTGGCATGCCAAATGACGATGCCCACAAGCAAGTGAAGACGAGTGCGACTAAGTCTGTCAATGTGACTATATCTATTTCTGCAGAACTTGCCGCTAAAGCCAGCCCTGAAGACACTATCTTTATCTTTGCCCGTGCAACTGAAGGACCAAAAGTCCCATTAGCGGCAACCAAAGTCAGTGCTAAGTCGTTCCCAGTTACTGTGACATTAGATGATAGCAGCGGTATGGGTGGCGATAAGAAGTTAAGTGACGCTATCAATGTGGAAGTGATTGCAGTGCTTTCTAAGCACGGTAATATCAAACCACAAGCGGGCGATCTTCAAGGTAAGATCAACACAGTAGCAGTCGGCGATACAGCCAACCTAGTACTTGATACCCAAGTGCAATAAACCGCAGTTTATTGCAGACATAAAAAAACCGGCTTTGGCCGGTTTTTTATTAACACTGAAAAAATTACTGAGCTTTAGACATAAACTCGATAGCTGCTTTGTAATCTTCGTCAGTACAATCTGTACACATACCGCCTGGTGGCATTGCATTCAAACCAGTTTTCACACTGTGCAGTAGAGCATCAATACCCTTAGCTAAGCGTGGTTCCCATTCTGCAGCGTTATGCACTTTTGGAGCGCCAGCAACACCCATGCTGTGGCATACGGTACATGCCTTGTTGAAAATAGCTTCAGCTTCTTGAGCTGATACGTTGACTGACATAGTCAAAGCAGCGACTGCAGTCATTGCTAACAGTTTTTTCATGTTCAATGTTCCTAATGCAAATACGTACAAAGCTCGGCGCTGCCCTTACTTAGGCAGACTCATTATAGCCGACTAAGATTACTACAAACTTCAAGAAATCTCATCTTTTTGTGATTAGAATCTCAACACAAAATGAATCAGGCGACAAGGGTGACAAATTCGTTAATATATTAGCAAGTCGTAAAAAAGTTCGATAAATATTGCGGTTATTGGAACCACATCATATTGCTGACATCTAGTGCAAACCAAGAGTAAACCCCCAATAACGTTTGTGTTAGAATAACTTGTGTTTCCTTCCGGCTTGAGATAGAGGGTTCAGTGACAAATATAACTAAAGAAACCACATTAGTGTCAGCCAGCAAGCTGACCTGTATCCGCGAAGAACGCATCCTTTTTGATGAGTTAAGTTTTGATATTAATGCCGGTGATATTGTTCAAATTGAAGGCCCTAACGGCGCGGGCAAAACCAGTTTATTACGCATATTGGCTGGTCTTTCTCGCCCCTATGCCGGACAAACGTTTTACAGAAATGAAGACATAAACCGCTGCCGTGATGAATACAATGAAGATCTCTTGTATCTCGGCCATTTAGCGGGAGTGAAATGCGAGCTTACCGCCGAAGAAAACCTTAATTTCAATTTAAGAATCAGTGGCTATGATGACTTTGATACCTCAGCCATTTTAGCCAAAGTGAACTTAACTGGTTTTGAAGAGGCGCTTGCTGGACATTTATCCGCAGGCCAGCATCGCAGAACTGCGCTATCGAGATTGTGGCATAGCAATTGTAAAATTTGGATCCTTGACGAACCTTTTACCGCGATCGATAAAAAAGGCGTCGAAGAGCTGGAGCAATTATTTATTCAGCATGCGGATAATGGCGGGTGTGTGATCCTCACAACTCACCAAGATATGGGCATTATCAAAGATGATAGGCTTCGTAAAATTCGTCTAGATTATCGCTTCATATAAGGTCAGGCTAAATGAAAAGAGGCATCAGTTTTACCCAGGCATTTTTTACCTTGCTGCAGCGAGATCTTAAAATTGCCATTCGTCACCGCGGCGACATTTTTAACCCACTGCTATTTTTTATTATGGTTGTGACCTTATTCCCACTGGGGATTGGCCCAGAGCCACAAATGTTAGCCCGTGTGGCACCTGGGATAATTTGGGTTGCAGCATTATTAGCCTCCATGTTGTCACTTGAAAGACTGTTCAAAGCGGACTTTAGTGATGGCAGCTTAGAACAAATGTTATTGAGTCCACAGCCATTAGCCATTCTGGTATTAGCCAAAGTGTTAGCCCATTGGATTTTAACCGGTGTGCCACTGATTATTATTGCGCCACTGTTAGCGGTGCTACTCAATTTAGATGGCAATAGTTATGGTGCGTTAATATCGACCCTTGCGCTAGGCACGCCAGTATTATCGCTATTAGGTGCCATTGGTGTGGCATTAACCGTCGGCCTTAGAAAAGGTGGCGTGTTACTCAGCTTACTTATTTTGCCCTTGTATATTCCGGTTCTCATTTTTGCAACGAGTGCCATAGACGCGGCAGGAATGAATTTACCCTATGACGGTCAGCTCGCTATAATAGGCGCTATGCTGGTCGGATCGTTAACCTTAGCACCTTTTGCAATTGGTGCATCTCTGCGAGTGAGTACTAACTAAAATGTGGAAATGGTTACACCCTTACGCGGATCCTGAACGCGCATATAAGTTATCAGGAACATTATTTCCATGGTTTGCGATCTTAGCAGGTCTGTTTATTGCTGTAGGCACAACATGGGGATTAGCCTTTGCGCCGACGGATTACCAACAGGGTGATAGCTATCGCATTATCTTTATCCATGTACCCGCTGCCTCTATGTCGATGGCAGCTTACATGGGTATGGCGACAGCGGCCTTTATCGGTTTAGTGTGGCAGATCAAACTTGCCGACTGGGCAGCGGCTTCGATTGCGCCTATCGGTGCAGTAATCACCTTTATTGCCCTCTTTACCGGTGCTGCATGGGGTAAACCTATGTGGGGCGCTTGGTGGGTATGGGATGCACGCTTAACCTCTGAGCTAGTATTACTGTTCCTATATTTAGGTGTTATCTCACTCTATGCCTCATTTGAGGATAAAGTGCTCGCGGCACGTGCTGCAGGGATCCTAGCGATCGTGGGTGTAATTAACATCCCTATTATCAAATACTCAGTTGAATGGTGGAGCTCATTGCATCAGCCATCAACTATCCGCATTACCGAGAAATCGACTATGTCGACGGAAATGCTCTATCCACTGTTAATCAATATGCTTGGCTTCGGTCTCATGATAGGTGCCATCACTATTGTGCGATTCAGAGCAGAAATTTTAGCAAGAAATGGCATGCGCCCTTGGGTGCGTGAACTAGCTAAGGCTGAGGAGGTCAAATAATGCAATTCGATTCAATCAGTGATTTTTTTAATATGGGCGGCTATGCATTCTATGTGTGGCTATCCTACGGAGTGACCTTCTTCTGCCTCTCGACGCTTATCATTACCAGCGCACGCCAAAAGCGTAAGGTGTTAATTGAAATCGCGAAGAAGATGGATAGAGAAGAACGCCTAAAAGAAACTAGGAGTACTAAATCGTGAACCCAAGACGCAAAAAAAGACTGACGTTAGCAGTGGCATTAATCGGTGGTGTTGCCGCGATTACTTCGCTTTTGCTTTATGCGCTGAACTCCAACTTAAACTTATTCTATACACCGTCTGAAATTGTCCACGGCAAAACAGATACTGGCGTCAAACCAGAAATTGGCCAACGCATTCGTGTCGGCGGCATGGTAACAGTCGGTTCTATGGTGCGAGACCCTAAGAGCTTACATGTGCAGTTCGCAGTGCATGACTCTCTAGGCGGCGAAGTACTGGTCACCTATGACGATCTACTGCCCGATCTATTCCGTGAAGGACAAGGTATTGTGGCGCAAGGCGTGCTAAGTGCTGATGGTAAGCTAGAAGCGACTGAAGTACTGGCTAAGCATGATGAAAACTACATGCCACCAGAAGTTGCCGAAGCCATGGGACAAAAGCACGAGAAGTTGGATTACAGCCAACAAAAGGCACCAGACACAAAGTAAGCAGTTGATGAAGTAGCAACAGCATACACACTAAGCCTCCTAGCCTAATAACTAGTGAGGCTTTTTTATTATCTCAATCTAGAAAATTAAAGGTGAACTATACTCAAGGCAGCATCAAAACCTAAGACTGCGTATGATTCAAATAACACCATTAAACATAA
This sequence comes from Shewanella sp. DAU305, assembly GCF_026802235.1. Taxonomy (NCBI): domain Bacteria; kingdom Pseudomonadati; phylum Pseudomonadota; class Gammaproteobacteria; order Alteromonadales; family Shewanellaceae; genus Shewanella; species Shewanella sp. DAU305. The sequence goes on along the minus strand of NZ_CP113808.1, from coordinate 768,134 downwards.
ACTTGCATTGTGTTGCCCTACTCTTATGCCTTGTGAGTCTCTCGCAGAACGCCAATGCAGCTAAAGTGATCGTGATCGAAAGCTATCACCATGGATATCAATGGGACCAAGAATACTACCGAGCGATTAATGACACGCTTAGCCCCCTGCACGATGTGAGTTATTTCGAAATGGATACCAAGCGTTTACCAAAGGAGCAATTTGCCGAAAGAGCTGATTTAGCGTGGAAGTACATCCAAAGCCGAGCACCTCAACTGGTTATTCTCGCCGATGATAATGCGGTTAACCTGTTACATCAGCGCCTCAATGACAGCTTAATCCCAGTGGTCTATCTTGGGGTGAATATGAACCCTAGAGAGTATCATCTCAATGAGCACAAGCGCTTTACCGGTGTCATAGAAAGGCCGCTGCTACGACGCTCACTCCTCCTCATTCAACGCTTACTCCCACAGACTGTGCACCGTAAAATACTAGTCCTATTTGACCAAGGTGTTACCTCAGACTCAGCTGCAGAATACATCAGCAAACAACACTCAAGTATTTTGGGTGATATCGAAGTGAATTTGGTGCAATTGTCACAGCTCGCAGATTGGCAGCAACAGGTACTGACGGCGAAGGAGCAAGGCTATAACGCCATTGTCGTGGCGCTCTACCAAACAGTGAGGGATGCAGAAAATCGTTCTGTGGATGCGGATCAGCTCCTAAAATGGATATCAGAACATACACCGGTACCGAATTTCGGATTTTGGGGATTTAGCGTCTCCTCCGAGGGCAATATTGGAGGTTACGTACTCGATGGCTATCATCATGGCGAATTAGCAGCGAATATGGCGTTAAAAATACTGGCTGGCGAGAAACCCGAAAACATCTTTCCAGTGACGGATGATCTTGGGAAATACATGTTTAGTCAGCAAGGGTTGGCCAAATGGAATATTAGCCTACCGAAAGAAATCGAGAAAAATACTCTTTGGGTGAAGTAACGAAAAAAAGACATAAAAAAGCCGGGCATTAGCCCGGCTTTTTAAAAGTGTAACCTTAATTACTCAGCAGCTTCAACATCAACAGCTTGAGCAGCTTCTGGACGGCCAACTAGCTCGATGTAAGCCATAGGGGCTTTATCACCAGCACGTAAACCGCACTTAAGGATACGGGTATAGCCACCAGGACGTTCCTGGTAACGTGGACCCAACTCAGTAAATAACTTACCTACGACTTCAGCGTCGCGAGTACGTGCAAACGCTAAACGACGGTTTGCAACGCTGTCACTCTTAGCAAGTGTTATCAGAGGCTCAACTACGCGACGCAGTTCTTTCGCTTTAGCCACAGTTGTCTTGATGATCTCATGACGAACTAGTGAACCGGCCATGTTGCGAAACATGGCTTGGCGATGACTGCTGTTACGGTTTAGTTGACGACCACTCTTACGATGGCGCATGACCTAATCCTTATAACCTAAATCTGTACAAACCTGAGACTTATAGGTCGTCTGCTAAACTGGCTGGAGGCCAATTTTCCAAACGCATACCTAACGACAGTCCGCGAGAAGCTAAAACGTCCTTAATTTCAGTAAGAGATTTCTTACCTAAGTTAGGGGTCTTCAGCAACTCAACTTCAGTGCGCTGTACCAGATCTCCGATGTAATGAATCGCTTCGGCTTTCAAGCAGTTAGCCGAACGTACAGTTAGCTCTAAATCGTCGACAGGACGCAGCAGAATCGGATCGAATTCCGGTTTCTCTTCTTTCAGCTCTGGCTCAGTCACGTCACGTAATTCAACAAACGCATCTAGCTGTTCAGCCAGAATAGTTGCAGAACGACGGATAGCTTCCTCAGGATCGATAGTACCGTTTGTGGTCATATCGATAACGAGTTTATCTAAGTCAGTACGCTGTTCTACACGTGCTGCTTCTACATTGTAGGCAATACGTGCAACTGGCGAGAAAGAAGCATCAACCAGCAAGCGGCCGATTGGGCGATCATCGTCTTCAGTCTGTGCACGAGCAGATGCTGGTACATAGCCACGACCACGCTCAACGCGAATACGCATGCTGATATCATTGTTACCTGTCAGATGACAGATAATATGATCAGGATTCACGATAGTGACATCACCATCATGCGTGATATCTGCTGCGATGACAGGGCCTGCGCCGGACTTGCTCAACGTAAGCATAGCCTCGTCTTTACCCTCGATAGTCACTGCTAACCCTTTCAGGTTTAACAAGATCTCAAGGATATCTTCTTGAACGCCTTCCTTACTGCTGTATTCGTGCAGTACACCGTCAATCTCGACTTCGGTAACCGCGCAGCCGGGCATAGACGACAATAGGATGCGACGCAACGCGTTACCTAAAGTGTGGCCGAAACCACGCTCAAGTGGTTCCAATGTAACCTTGGCACGTGTTGAGTTAACCTGCTCGATATCAACGAGACGCGGTTTAAGAAATTCTGTAACAGAACCCTGCATTGTGTCCTCTCTTGTTTGTTAGCCTTACTTAGAGTAAAGCTCGACGATCAGCTGTTCGTTAATTTCCGCAGACAAATCGCTACGTTCTGGAACGCGCTTGAAAGCACCTTCCATTTTCGCATTGTCGACTTCAACCCATGTAGGCTTCTCGCGTTGAGCTGCCACTTCTAAAGCCGCTTTAATACGAGCTTGAGTACGTGACTTCTCGCGGATGCTCACAACATCATTCGCAGACACTTTGAATGATGGAATGTTAACAACACGACCGTTAACCATAATTGATTTATGGCTTACTAGCTGACGTGATTCTGCACGAGTTGCACCGAAGCCCATACGATAAACGACGTTATCAAGACGGGTTTCTAAAAGCTGAAGCAGGTTTTCACCTGTGTTGCCTTTAGTACGTGCAGCATCTTTGTAATAGTTACGGAATTGTTTTTCTAACACACCGTAAATACGACGAACTTTTTGTTTTTCGCGTAACTGAGTACCGTACTCTGACAAACGTGGCTTACGAGCGCCATGTTGTCCAGGTGCAGTTTCCAGTTTACACTTTGAATCGATTGCTCTCACACCGCTTTTTAAGAAAAGGTCTGTACCTTCTCGGCGGCTGAGCTTGAGCTTGGGACCCAAGTATCTTGCCATGATCTTTCTCCAACTATCCTAACGAAACGGCGTTATACACGACGCTTTTTAGGAGGACGACAACCATTATGAGGGATCGGCGTCACATCGGTAATGTTGGTAATTTTATAACCAACAGCGTTCAGCGCACGAATGGCTGACTCACGACCTGGACCTGGACCCTTCACAAACACTTCAAGGTTTTTTAAACCGTAGTCTTGAGCAGCAGCACCTGCACGCTCAGCAGCCACCTGTGCAGCAAATGGAGTAGATTTACGTGAACCACGGAAACCTGAACCACCTGAAGTAGCCCATGACAACGCATTACCTTGACGATCTGTAATGGTGACAATAGTGTTGTTGAAAGAAGCATGGATATGAGCCATGCCATCTGCAACCTGTTTACGTACGCGCTTACGCGGAGAACGTGACGGAACTTTAGCCATTGCTTTACCTTCCCGTTACTTTCTAATAGGTTTACGTGGACCTTTACGCGTACGCGCATTGGTCTTAGTACGTTGCCCACGGAGAGGCAGGCTACGGCGATGGCGGAGACCACGATAACAACCAAGATCCATAAGACGCTTGATGTTCATTGAAATCTCACGACGTAAGTCACCTTCTACAATGTATTTGGCGACTTCTTCGCGTAGTATATCTATTTGAGCTTCGCTCAATTCCTTGATCTTAGCAGTTTCAGCGATTGCTGTAGCCGCGCAGATTGCTCTAGCGCGAGTACGGCCGATGCCGAAAATAGCAGTCAATGCGATGACTGTATGCTTTTGATCAGGAATGTTAATGCCAGCGATACGGGCCACTATGCACTCCTTAAAGTTAAAGGCCAACTGCGAAAAGCCCGAAAGGATACTCGACAGTCAACAGATTTGCAAACTAAATTTTGTTCAGCCCAATTCATGGGCTGAACAAATTACTTTTTAGCCTTGACGCTGTTTGTGTTTTGGTTCAACACAGATAACGCGTACAACGCCACTACGCTTGACGATCTTGCAGTTACGGCAGATCTTCTTCACGGAAGCTCGAACTTTCATTTCATCACTCCGTAAAGCTACTTAGCGACCAAAGCGATCTAAATTCGCTTTGTTTACTAGGTTAGCTTTCTTCATCACAGACTCATACTGATGAGACATCATATGCGTCTGAACCTGAGCCATGAAGTCCATGATCACGACTACCATAATTAGTAGTGAAGTACCGCCAAAATAGAACTGTACTTTCCACGCGATTAACATGAACTCCGGAATTAAGCAGATAAAGGTTATGTATAACGCGCCTGCCAATGTCAAACGGGTCATAACTTTATCAATGTAACGCGAAGTCTGTTCTCCAGGACGGATCCCAGGGATGAATGCGCCACTCTTCTTCAAGTTATCTGCTGTTTCGCGTGGGTTAAATACCAACGCAGTATAGAAGAAACAGAAAAAGATAATCGCTGTTGCATATAATAATGAGTAAAGCGGTTGTCCAGGTGACACGGCCAGTGAAAAATCACTTAACCATGACATGGATTCATTTTGACCGAACCACTGAGCCAGTGTTCCAGGGAACAAAATGATGCTTGACGCAAAAATTGGCGGAATAACACCTGCCATGTTTATTTTAAGCGGTAAGTGAGTACTTTGCGCAGCGAACACCTTACGGCCCTGCTGACGCTTAGCATAGTTAACGACGATACGACGCTGACCACGTTCCACAAACACTACAAAATAAGTCACTGCAAACACAATTACCGCGAGCAACAACAATACTAACACATTCAAGTCACCTTGACGCGCCTGCTCAGCCGTTTGGCCGATAGCGGAAGGTAATCCAGCAACAATACCTGCGAAAATCAAAATCGAGATACCGTTACCTATACCACGTTCGGTAATCTGCTCACCTAGCCACATAAGGAACATCGTTCCCGTCACTAAGCTCACAACCGCAACAAAGTAGAACCCAAATCCAATGTTGACCACAAGGCCTGGCACTAAGTTTGGTAACCCGGTTGCAATACCGACCGACTGGAATGTACCCAGCACTAAGGTACCCCATCTGGTATATTGACTGATTTTCTTACGACCTGATTCGCCTTCTTTTTTCAATTCAGCGAGTGCAGGATGTACGACAGTCAACAGTTGCATGATAATCGATGCCGAAATATACGGCATGATACCTAATGCAAAGATAGAGGCACGCGAAAGGGCGCCACCCGAGAACATGTTAAACATGCCCAGGATGGTCCCTTTTTGCTGAGCAAACAGCTCTGCTAATACAGCTGCGTCAATACCAGGAATTGGCACAAACGAACCGGCTCTAAAGACGATAATCGCACCAATCACGAACAGGAGGCGAGCTTTCAATTCTGAAAGTCCACCTTTCGCGCTTTTTAAATCAAGTCCTGGTTTTGCCATCGACGTATTATTCCTCGATCTTACCGCCGGCAGCTTCAATAGCTGCACGTGCACCTTTGGTTACCTTCAGACCTTTAACAGTCACAGGGCGCTCAATGGTACCTGAAAGAACAATTTTCGCAAACTGGATGTTGCGAGTTATAACGTTCGCATCTTTCAGAGCGTTTAAGTCGATAACATCACCGTTAACTTTTGCCAGTTCGAGTACACGAACTTCAGCTGTTACCATAGCGCGACGCGAGGTAAAACCAAATTTAGGTAAACGGATTTTAAGTGGCATTTGACCACCTTCAAATCCTGGGCGTACACCGCCACCAGAACGAGACTTTTGGCCTTTATGACCACGACCCGCTGTTTTACCTAGACCTGAGCCCATACCACGGCCTACACGCTTTGGTGCATGCTTAGAGCCTGCAGCTGGAGATAGAGTATTTAAACGCATCTATTAATCCTCCACCTTAACCATGTAGTAGACCTTGTTGATCATACCGCGAACTGAAGGAGTATCTTCTAATTCAACAGTGTGACCAATGCGACGCAAACCAAGACCCGTTAGGGTTGCACGGTGCTTCGGTAAACGACCGATACCGCTTTTAGTTTGAGTAACTTTTACAGTTTTAGTTGCCATGGTGCATTACCCCCGAATTTCGTCAACATTCAGGCCACGCTTAGCTGCGATTTGCGAAGGTGACTTCATGTGCACCAAAGCATCGACAGTCGCGCGAACGATGTTGATCGGGTTAGTAGAACCGTATGCTTTTGACAGAACGTTATGAACGCCTGCTACTTCCAATACGGCACGCATTGCGCCACCGGCAATAATACCAGTACCTTGTGATGCAGGTTGCATGTACACAAGAGAACCAGTATGACGACCTTTAACTGGGTGATGCAGAGTACCTGCATTCAACTCAACGGTCACAATGTTACGACGAGCTTTTTCCATAGCTTTTTGAATAGCTGCTGGAACTTCACGTGCTTTGCCATAGCCATAGCCAATCTTACCGTTACCGTCACCCACTACTGTCAGTGCTGTGAAGCTAAAGATACGACCGCCCTTAACTACTTTAGAAACACGATTAACTGCAATCAATTTCTCTTGCAGATCGTCTTTTTGCTGAGCTTCTAATTTAGCCATTTTATAACCCCTTAGAACTTCAGGCCAGCTTCACGAGCTGCATCTGCTAAAGCAGCTACACGACCGTGATACTTGAAACCAGAACGATCGAACGCAACTGAAGTTACGCCTTTTTCGATCGCGCGCTCAGCAACAAATTTACCTACTGCTTTCGCTGCGTCTACGTTACCGGTACTCTTCAGTAGCTCTTTAACCGCTTTTTCTACGGTTGAAGCAGCTGCCAACACCTGAGCTTCAGGATTGATCACCTGAGCATAAATGTGACGCGGTGTACGATGTACAACCAGACGGTTCACGCCCAGCTCTTGGATCTTCTTACGAGCGCGAGTAGCGCGACGTAAGCGAGATGTTTTCTTATCCATATCGCGTTACCTACTTCTTCTTAGCCTCTTTACGGCGTACTACTTCGTCGTCATAGCGAACACCCTTGCCTTTATATGGCTCTGGTGGACGGTATCCGCGAATCTCAGCAGCGACTTGGCCAATTAACTGTTTATCAACGCCACGTAGGACGATGTCAGTTTGGCTAGGGCACTCTGCAGTAACGCCTGCGGGCAGTTTGTGTACTAACGGATGAGAGAAACCTAAAGTAAGGTCAATGTCAGAACCGACGAGTTTCGCACGGTAACCAACGCCAACTAACTTTAATTTACGCTCAAAACCTTGAGATACACCAACAACCATGTTGTTTACTAATGCACGAGTTGTACCAGCCTGTGCCCAAGCGTTAGAAACGCCTTCAACAGGGAGGAACTTAACTACGCCAGCTTCAATAACAACATTGACCGCATTGTTGATCACTCGAGTCAGACTACCTTTTCCGCCTTTGACGGTAAGGGTCTGTTCGTTCAAGGTCACCTCTACGCCAGCTGGAATAGATACTGGTGCTTTTGCTACACGAGACATTCCTAGCTCCTTAAGCTACGTAGCAGATAACCTCGCCACCCATGCCTGCAAGGCGGGCGGCACGATCAGTCATCAAGCCTTTAGAAGTGGACACAATTGCGACACCCAGACCGCCCATCACCTTTGGAAGTTCGTTTTTACCTTTGTAAATACGAAGACCAGGGCGACTTACACGCTGGATAGTCTCAACGACTGGTTGGCCTTGGAAATACTTTAAAGTAACTTCCAGTTCAGGCTTGGCTTCATCTGCTACGGCGTAATCAGCGATATAACCTTCATCTTTAAGTAGTTTCGCAATTGCGACTTTCAACTTAGCTGAAGGCATCTTCACCGATACGTGGTTAGCAGCTTGGCCGTTACGAATACGGGTTAACATATCCGCAATAGGATCTTGCATGCTCATATTAGCTTACTCCGTGACAAGTGCTTACCAGCTGGCCTTACGCAGGCCAGGAACTTCACCACGCATGGTTGCTTCACGTAATTTGATACGGCTTAAGCCGAATTTACGTAAGAAGCCATGAGGGCGACCAGTTTGATTACAACGATTGCGTTGACGCGCAGCGCTGGAATCACGTGGTAGAGCTTGCAGCTTAAGTACTGCATCCCAACGATCTTCGTCAGAAGAAGCTGGACTTGCAATGATAGTCTTAAGAGCCGCACGCTTTTCAGCGTACTTGGCCACGAGCTGTGCACGTTTAGCTTCACGTGCTTTCATTGATGTTTTTGCCATTACGCTACCCTTATTTCTTGAATGGGAAGTTAAAAGCGTCTAACAAAGCACGACCTTCTTCATCATTCTTCGCAGTAGTAGTGATAACAATATCCATACCACGAATCTTATCGATTTTATCGTAATCGATTTCTGGGAAGATGATCTGCTCACGCACGCCCATTGCGTAGTTACCACGGCCGTCAAACGCTTTAGCGCTTAAGCCACGGAAGTCACGAATACGTGGGATTGCGATATCGACTAAACGCTCTAAGAATTCCCACATACGCTCACCGCGTAGGGTAACTTTACAGCCAATAGGGTAGCCTTCACGGATTTTAAAACCAGCAACTGACTTACGAGCTACAGTCACTACTGGTTTTTGACCAGCGATTGCAGTCATATCACGGACAGCATGGTCCATGATTTTCTTGTCTGCAACAGCTTCGCCAACACCCATGTTTAGGGTGATTTTCTCAATCCGAGGGACTTGCATGACACTGGTATAACCGAACTTTTTAGCAAGTTCAGCGACAACAGTCTCTTGGTATTTATCATGCAGTTTCGCCATCGTTTACTCCAATTACTTAACGAGTTCACTGTTCGATTTGAAGAAACGAACTTTTTTGCCGTCTTCAAAGCGGAAACCAACGCGATCAGCTTTGCCAGTGGCAGAGTTGAAAATCGCTACATTTGATGCTTGTATCGGTGCTTCTTTCTCAACAATACCGCCAGCTACGCCCAATTGTGGGTTTGGCTTTTGGTGTTTTTTGACAAGATTGATGCCTTCAACAATCAATTTACCAGTAGGAAGGACTTGAGAAACTTTTGCACGTTTACCCTTGTCTTTACCTGCTAATACAATCACTTCGTCTTCACGACGTATTTTAGCTGCCATTTTGAAGCTCCTTACAGTACTTCTGGTGCCAGCGAGACAATTTTCATAAATTGCTCATTACGCAATTCACGTGTCACTGGTCCAAAGATACGAGTACCAATCGGCTGCAGGTTGTTGTTCAAAAGAACAGCTGCATTCCGATCGAAGCGAATGACAGAACCGTCTGGACGACGTACGCCTTTCTTAGTACGGACTACCACCGCGTTATACACATCGCCTTTCTTCGCTTTAGCGCGAGGAATCGCTTCTTTAACAGAAACTTTGATGATGTCGCCGATACCGGCATAACGACGATGAGAGCCACCCAAGACCTTAATACACTGAACTCTGCGTGCGCCGCTGTTACAAGCAACGTCAAGAGTCGATTGCATTTGGATCATTTTAAGTGCTCCGCTATCGTTACTACACAATTCCCACTATGGGACAATAAAAACACTCATTTTTGCTATTAATTTAGTCAAAAATGGCGCGCAAATATAACACCATAAAAGTGGAATGTATAGTATTAAAAAACAAACGGCCCCACATTCTGGAGCCGTTTACCTAAATACCTAATTAACTTAGGCCTTTGATACTACTTCAACCAGGGTCCAAGACTTAGTCTTAGACAAAGGACGACATTCGCGAATCGCTACTAAATCGCCTTCATTGCACTGATTAGTTTCGTCATGTGCATGGATCTTCGTCGTACGCTTAATGTATTTCCCATAAATTGGGTGTTTCACTTGGCGTTCGATAGCAACAGTAATGGACTTGTCCATTTTGTTGCTAGTTACACGACCCTGCAAAGTACGGATTTTATCAGACATTATGCACCCGCCTTAGAAGTAATAATGGTCTTAACGCGCGCAATGTTACGGCGCACCAATTTCAGTTGATTAGTCTGAGTCAACTGACCAGTGGCGTGTTGCATACGCAGGTTAAACTGCTCACGCAGCAGACCAAGTAGTTCAGCGTTCAGTTCTTCAACGCTTTTTTCTCTCAGTTCGCTCGCTTTCATTACATCACCGTCTTAGTTACGAAGGTAGTCTTAATTGGAAGCTTGGCAGCAGCCAAAGCAAACGCTTCACGAGCGATCACTTCAGAAACACCATTCATCTCATAAAGAACCTTACCAGGTTGAATCTGACATACCCAGTATTCAACGTTACCTTTACCTTTACCCATACGCACTTCAAGAGGCTTAGAGGTAATCGGCTTGTCCGGGAAAACTCGAATCCAAATTTGTCCCTGACGCTTAATGTGACGTGTCATGGCACGACGTGCAGATTCGATCTGACGGGCAGTTAAACGGCCACGGCCGACTGCTTTCAGACCAAAAGTACCAAAGCTAACTTCGGTACCGTTCGCTAGACCGCGGTTGCGGCCTTTGAACATCTTGCGAAACTTCATACGTTTAGGTTGCAGCATTGCCGGCTCTCCTATTTACCACGAGGCTTGCGCTTAGGTTGCTGCTGCTTCGGTTCTTCAATCTGTGGCAGCATTCCATCTAGAACTTCACCTTTGAAGATCCAAACTTTAACGCCAATCACACCGTATTGGGTGTGACTTTCAGATGTAGAATAGTCGATATCAGCACGCAAAGTATGTAAAGGTACACGACCCTCACGATACCACTCGTCACGCGCAATCTCAGCTCCGCCTAAACGGCCACTAACTTGTACTTTGATACCTTGAGCACCAATACGCATTGCGTTTTGAACTGCGCGCTTCATAGCACGACGGAACATTACGCGACGCTCTAATTGCTGTGCAATTGAGTCAGCAACTAATTTGGCATCTAGCTCAGGTTTACGGATCTCAGCGATGTTAATTTGAGCAGGAGTGCCAGCAAGTTTTGACACTGCAGCACGCAATACTTCAACGTCTTCACCTTTCTTACCGATCACAACACCTGGACGGGCAGTGTGAATGGTAACGCGGATGCTTTTCGCTGGACGCTCGATAACAATCTTAGATACTGAAGCAGCTTGTAATTTCTCTACAAGAAACTTACGCACTTCCCAGTCGCTGTTCAGGTTACTTGCGTAATCTGATTTATCTGCGTACCAGGTAGAGATCCAAGGCTTGGTGATACCCAGACGGATACCATTAGGATGTACTTTCTGTCCCATTGCTCTCTCCTAGCGATCTGATACAACCACAGTAATGTGGCTGGTACGCTTCATGATACGATCAGCGCGGCCTTTAGCACGTGGCATGATACGCTTCATAGTCGGGCCTTCATCTACGAAGACGGCTCCTACTTTAAGCTCATCAATATCCGCGCCTTCGTTGTGTTCGGCGTTTGCGATAGCTGAGTCAAGTACTTTTTTAACCAGTACGGCGGCTTTCTTGGGGCTGAAAGTCAAAATTTCGAGTGCCTTAGCAACAGGCAAACCACGAATTTGATCAGCAACCAGACGGGCCTTCTGCGCAGACGTACGGGCAAAACGATGTTTAGCTAAAACTTCCATCTTATTCCTCCCGTATTAACGCTTCTTCGCTTTCTTATCAGCGGCATGGCCACGATAAGTGCGAGTTGGTGAAAATTCACCAAGTTTGTGGCCGATCATTTCGTCAGTTACGAACACAGGAACGTGCTGACGACCATTATGGACAGCGATGGTCAAACCAATCATATTTGGAATGATCATAGAGCGACGTGACCAAGTCTTAATAGGCTTTTTGTCACCGGCTTCCATCGCTTTCTCTACCTTCTTCAGCAAGTGCAGGTCAATGAAGGGACCTTTCTTGAGAGAACGTGGCATGGCGAATCCTCTTACTATTTATTACGACGACGTACGATGTACTTGTCAGTGCGCTTGTTACTACGAGTCTTATAACCCTTAGTTGGCACACCCCATGGAGTCACTGGGTGACGACCACCAGAAGTACGGCCTTCACCACCACCGTGTGGATGGTCTACTGGGTTCATTGCAACACCACGCACTGTAGGGCGTATGCCTCTCCAGCGTTTAGCACCTGCTTTACCTAACTGGCGTAGCATGTGTTCGGCATTACCAACTTCACCAAATGTCGCGCGGCAATCAACTGGCACTTTACGCATTTCGCCAGAGCGAAGACGTAGAGTGGCATATGCGCCATCACGAGCAACAACTTGTACATAAGCACCTGCAGAACGAGCGATCTGAGCACCTTTACCAGGCTTCATTTCAACTGCGTGAACTACAGAACCTACTGGGATGTTGCGCAGTGGCATAGCGTTACCGGTTTTGATCTCGGCAGCAACACCAGACTGGATCTTATCGCCAGCTTGCATGCCTTTGGCAGCAAGAATATAACGACGTTCACCATCCGCATACAGTACTAACGCGATGTTAGCTGTACGGTTTGGATCGTATTCCAGACGCTCAATCTTTGCAGGGATACCATCTTTATCGCGTTTGAAGTCGATTAGACGATAATGCTGCTTATGACCACCACCTACGTGACGGACAGTGATACGGCCAGTATTGTTACGGCCACCACTTTTAGATTTTTTCGCCAACAGGCCAGCAAAGGGTTTACCCTTATGCAGGTCAGTGTTCACCACTTTAACAACGTGGCGACGACCTGGAGAGGTTGGCTTACACTTAATAACTGCCATGATAATTCTCCTTTGCTTACTCAGCGCCGCCGACGAAATCGATGTCAGCACCAGCAGCTAGAGTTACATAGGCTTTTTTCCAATCGCTACGACGACCAGTACGGCCACCAGTGCGTTTAGTTTTGCCTTTGCTTACTAAAGTGCGAACTGAATCAACTTCAACTTCAAATAGCTTAGCAACAGCAGCTTTAATTTCAGCCTTAGTTGCATCGATAGCTACGCGGAAAACAACAGTGTTGTGCTTCTCAGCGTTCACAGTGCTCTTTTCAGAGATGTGTGGAGCGAGAATAACTTTTAGCAAACGTTCTTCGCGGATCATCATGCTAGCATCTCCTCGATTTGCTTCACTGCGTCAGCAGTCACAAGCACAGTGTTGAACGCGATCAGACTAACTGGGTCAAGACCCGCTACGTCACGAACGTCAACTTTGTACAGGTTACGAGCTGCTAAGAATAAGTTCTCATCAACTTCTGCAGTCACAATCAGAACGTCTTCAAGGTTCATTGCTTTCAATTTAGCTTTCAGCTCTTTAGTTTTAGGAGCTTCAACACCGAAAGATTCAACAACAACCAGACGCTCTTGACGTACCAATTCAGACAGAATGCTTTTCAGCGCGCCGCGGTACATCTTTTTGTTAACTTTTTGGCTATGATCTTGGGTTTTAGCAGCGAATGTTACGCCACCGCCACGCCAGATTGGGCCTTTAACAGAACCAGCACGAGCACGGCCAGTTCCTTTTTGGCGCCAAGGCTTTTTGCCTGAGCCAGTTACTTCCGCACGAGTCTTTTGAGCACGAGTGCCCTGACGCGCGTTTGCAGCGTATGCTACAACTACCTGATGAACCAGTGCCTCGTTAAAGTCACGGCCGAAGGTAGTTTCGGAAACTTCAAGAGCGCTTTGCGCGTCTTTCAATACCAATTCCATTACTATCTCCTCAGACCTTAAGCTTTAACGGCAGGCTTGATAATCAAGTCGCCATTGGTAGCGCCAGGAACAGCGCCACGGACTAGTAGCAGGTTACGCTCAACATCTACACGAACTACAACTAGATTTTGAGTAGTAACACGCTCGGCACCCATATGGCCTGACATTTTTTTGCCTTTGAATACGCGACCAGGCGTTTGGTTCTGACCGATAGAACCATTCGAGCGGTGCGACAAAGAGTTACCGTGAGTCATATCTTGAGTACGGAAGTTCCAACGCTTAACGCCGCCTTGGAAGCCTTTACCTTTAGATTGACCAGTAACATCTACTTTCGCTACGTCTGCGAAAATATCAACATTTAGCTCAGCACCAACTTCAATGCCCTCGCCTTCACCGTCTACCAAACGCATTTCCCACAAACCACGACCGGCTTCAACGCCGCTCTTGGCAAAGTGACCTGCTTCTGGTTTAGTGATGCGATTGGCTTTTTTGGTGCCAGTTGTAACTTGAAGTGCACGGTAGCCGTCAGTTTCTAAAGTTTTCACTTGAGTAACACGGTTGCCTGCAACTTCAATTACAGTAACTGGTATTGAAACACCATCTTCAGTGAAGATGCGAGTCATACCAACTTTACGACCAATAAGACCGATAGCCATCTCTCAAACCTCTTCTTACTAGGATCTCAATTAACCCAAGCTAATCTGTACGTCGACACCAGCCGCAAGATCTAAACGCATTAACGCGTCTACAGTCTTTTCAGTTGGCTCTACGATGTCAACCAGGCGCTTGTGTGTACGTAATTCGTACTGGTCACGAGCATCTTTATTAACGTGCGGAGAGATCAAAATGGTATAACGCTCTTTACGCGTAGGTAGTGGAATTGGACCACGTACTTGAGCGCCTGTACGCTTAGCAGTTTCAACGATTTCCGCTGTAGATTGATCAATTAAGCGATGATCAAATCCCTTTAAGCGGATACGGATTCTTTGGTTCTGCATTGACCAGAGCTCCTAAAATGGACATATAAAAAATCACCCTCTAGCTTCTTCTATATAGAAAAGCAGAGCGAGATGATTTAACCGTTCGACTCCCAATCGGAGCCGCTATGATAATGATTAACTTAAGCGACTAATCATTTAATTCGTCAACCTAGGTCGACGAGGGGGCCATTATACCTATCTAAATCCGGATATCAAGCCCACTGTGTAAATAGTCATCAAATAACTATTTAACTTCAGAGTGGCGAGCATTTTACACAAATTTGTGGATAAAACCAGCCCCTAAAACAAAAAAGGAAGCCGAGGCTTCCTTTTCAAACTAATCTCTATCGCTATTAAGCAATGATTTTAGCTACTACACCAGCACCTACTGTACGACCACCTTCACGGATTGCGAAGCGTAAACCTTCGTCCATCGCGATTGGGCAAATCAGAGTAACTACCATTTTGATGTTGTCGCCAGGCATTACCATCTCTACGCCTTCTGGCAGTTCGATAGTACCGGTTACGTCAGTTGTACGGAAGTAGAACTGTGGACGGTAGCCTTTGAAGAATGGAGTGTGACGTCCGCCTTCTTCTTTTGACAGAACATAAACTTCTGATTCAAAAGTGGTGTGTGGGTTGATTGAACCTGGTTTAGCCAATACTTGACCACGTTCTACGTCATCACGCTTAGTACCACGTAATAACACACCACAGTTCTCGCCAGCACGACCTTCGTCAAGCAGCTTACGGAACATTTCTACGCCAGTACACGTTGTTTTAGTCGTAGTGCGAACACCAACGATTTCAACTTCGTCACCCACTTTAACAATACCACGCTCAACACGGCCAGTTACTACAGTACCACGGCCAGAGATTGAGAATACGTCTTCGATTGGCAGTAGGAACGGCTTATCGATGTCACGTTGTGGTTCTGGAATGTAAGAATCCAGTGCATTAGCCAGTTCAATAATCTTAGCTTCCCACTCTGGTTGGCCTTCTAGTGCCTTCAGAGCTGAACCTTGGATTACTGGTAAGTCATCACCTGGGAAATCGTATTCTGACAGAAGTTCACGAACTTCCATTTCTACCAATTCCAGTAATTCTTCGTCATCTACCATGTCACATTTGTTCATGAACACGATGATGTACGGTACGCCAACCTGACGAGAAAGCAGGATGTGCTCACGAGTCTGTGGCATTGGACCGTCTGTTGAAGCTACTACTAAAATAGCGCCGTCCATCTGTGCAGCACCAGTGATCATGTTTTTAACATAGTCAGCATGGCCTGGGCAGTCTACGTGTGCGTAGTGACGTGAAGGCGTGTCATATTCGATGTGAGAGGTATTGATTGTAATACCGCGCTCACGCTCTTCTGGAGCGTTATCGATTTGAGAGAAGTCTTTAGCTTCGCCACCGTAGGTCTTAGCCAGTACGTGAGAGATAGCTGCAGTCAGTGTGGTTTTACCATGGTCAACGTGACCAATGGTGCCCACGTTTACGTGAGGCTTAATACGTTCAAATTTAGCTTTTGCCACGATATATTCCTTTCTTTTCAGAATAGTCCAGTCAGTGCTGGACCATAATAACATTTATGTCGTAACTGGATATTAGCTACGAGATTCAATAATCGCTTTTGCAATGTTTTGCGGTGCATCAGAGTACTTCAAAAACTCCATAGAGTATGAAGCGCGACCCTGTGTAGCAGAGCGCAAATCAGTTGCATAACCAAACATTTCAGAAAGAGGCACTACAGCATGGACTATTTTGATGCCACCAAAGCCATCATCCATCCCTTCAATCAAGCCACGACGACGGTTTAAATCACCAACGACGTCACCCATATAATTTTCAGGGGTAGTTACTTCTACTTTCATGCAAGGTTCGAGCAACGCCGGATTCGCTTCAAGCGCACCCTTTTTGAAGCCCATAGAACCTGCAATTTTGAACGCCATCTCATTCGAGTCCACATCATGATATGAACCGTCGAACAGAGTGACCTTCACGTCCAACACAGGGAAGCCAGCGAGAACGCCATTCTTCATCTGTTCTTGGATACCTTTATCAACCGCAGGAATGAATTCACGAGGAATCACACCTCCCACAACTGCATTGACAAATTCGTAACCAGCGCCTTCTTCATTAGGCTCTAGTTTTAACCAAACGTGACCGAATTGTCCACGACCACCTGATTGGCGTACAAATTTACCTTCAGCTTCTACTGATGCTCGGATAGTTTCGCGGTAGGCCACTTGTGGCTTACCTACGTTACATTCAACACCGAATTCGCGACGCATACGGTCAACGATGATGTCTAAGTGTAACTCACCCATACCCGAAATCAGAGTTTGTGATGATTCTTCGTCAGTTTCAACTCGGAATGATGGATCTTCCGCTGCAAGCTTTTGCAACGCGATACCCATTTTGTCCTGGTCGGCTTTTGACTTAGGCTCAACGGCAATGGTAATTACTGGCTCTGGGAACTCCATACGTTCCAAGATCACTCTATGATCGTTATCACAAAGCGTATCACCCGTAGTCACTTCTTTTAGACCAATCGCCGCTGCGATATCACCAGCACGGACTTCTTTCAGTTCAGTACGATCGTTTGCATGCATTTGCACCATACGACCTACGCGTTCACGCTTCTGTTTCACAGAGTTGTAAACGCCCGAACCTGATTCGAGCACGCCTGAGTACACGCGAATAAAGGTCAAAGTTCCTACGAATGGATCTGTAGCAATCTTAAATGCCAATGCAGCAAAAGGCGCATTGTCATCTGATGGGCGCTCTACTTCTTGGTCGTTCTCATCGATGCCCTTAATTGGAGGCACATCAATTGGCGCTGGCAAGAATTCAATAACCGCATCAAGTACCGCTTGAACGCCTTTGTTCTTAAATGCAGAACCACAAGTCGCTAAAACGATTTCATTATTTATAGTACGCTGACGTAGCGCTTTTTTAATCTCGTCTTCTGATAGCGTGCCTTCTTCAAGGTACTTATCCATCAGTTCATCCGAGGATTCGGCGGCTACTTCAACTAGATACTCATGCATTTCAGCCGCTTTAGCCGCTAACTCTGCAGGGATCTCCTCATAAGTGAAAGTCATACCCTGGTCTGATTCATTCCAGTTAATTGCTTTCATCTTGATTAAGTCGATCACGCCTTTGAAGTTTTCTTCTGCGCCAATATTCAATTGAATAGGCACACAAGTGGCTCCAAGACGAGTTCTAATTTGCTTCACTACACGTTCAAAGTCTGCACCTGCACGGTCCATCTTGTTGATAAATACTAAGCGTGGAACGCGGTATTTATCAGCTTGACGCCACACTGTTTCTGACTGAGGTTCAACACCAGATGAACCACAGAAAACGACAACAGCGCCGTCGAGGACGCGCAGAGACCGTTCAACTTCAATAGTAAAGTCAACGTGACCAGGGGTATCGATGATATTGATGCGGTGTTCAGTGAATTGAGCATCCATACCACGCCAGAATGTGGTTACCGCAGCCGAGGTGATAGTGATACCACGCTCTTGCTCTTGAACCATCCAGTCTGTGGTAGCGGCGCCGTCATGCACCTCACCGATTTTATGAGACAAACCGGTATAGAACAGAACACGTTCTGTTGTGGTGGTTTTACCTGCGTCAACATGAGCACAAATACCGATATTACGATAACGCTCAATTGGGGTTGTACGAGCCACGATTATACCCTCTCCACCAAGACCTAAGCCTTGGCAATATCAACAACTATGGTGTGGGCCTAAGCCCACACCATCATATTACCAACGGTAATGAGCAAAGGCTTTGTTAGCTTCAGCCATGCGATGCACGTCTTCACGCTTCTTAACAGCAGTACCTTTGTTTTCAGACGCATCCAGCATTTCACCTGCCAGACGTAAAGCCATAGATTTTTCACCACGCTTACGAGCAGCTTCAACTAACCAGCGCATCGCCAGTGCGTTACGACGCACAGGACGAACTTCACATGGTACCTGGTACGTAGAACCACCAACGCGACGAGATTTAACTTCGACTGATGGGCGAACGTTGTCCAGGGCTGCTTCAAGGATAGTCAGATGTGATTCGCTTTTCTTTTCAGCGACAACATCTAGTGCCTTGTAGATAATTTTTTCTGCAGTCGACTTTTTGCCGTCTTGCATAATGACGTTGATGAACTTAGCCAGCAACTCACTGTGAAACTTTGGATCTGGTAGGATTTTACGTTGTCCTACAACGCGACGTCTTGGCATAACAATTCTCCGTATGCTTCAGGGATTTCCAAAACTGGAATTCTCAAAATAAAACTAGCTTGGCCTTACTTAACGGATAAGTTAAGACTTAGGACGCTTAGCACCGTATTTAGAACGGCTTTGGCGACGTGAAGTCACGCCTGCACAGTCTAATGCGCCACGAATAGTGTGATAACGCACACCTGGTAAGTCTTTAACACGACCACCACGGATTAAGATCACGCTATGTTCCTGCAGGTTGTGGCCTTCACCGCCGATGTACGAAGTCACTTCGAAACCGTTAGTTAGACGCACACGAGCTACTTTACGTAGTGCAGAGTTAGGTTTTTTAGGGGTAGTTGTGTACACACGTGTACAAACACCACGTTTTTGCGGGCACGCATTCAACGCAGGCACGTTAGTCTTGTCGACTTTTGGCGCGCGTGGCTTACGTACCAACTGGTTTACAGTTGCCATGTATAGCTCCGAGTCAGTTGAATCAAACTCAACGATAAGGTGTGAAAAATCTATATCCCACAATGGTGGGACGCGGAATTTTAGAAAGGTAATGCCTGACTGTCAAGAAATAGCCAACTTTTGCGGCATATTACAAGAAAAAAGGCGCCATAGGCGCCTTTTTATAACAAACTGATTACTTAATCTTGGCTACCAGCCAGGTTTAAGAGATCGGCCAAGTTCTGTTCGGCTTCACTTGCAGTGATCTTATTCACTACTACAGGTTCGTTTTTCTTCGCACGCGCTTCATTACGAGTCTTGTGATAAGCGTAACCAGTACCGGCTGGGATCAGTCGGCCAACGATAACGTTTTCTTTCAGACCACGTAATTGATCGCTCTTACCACCTACGGCGGCTTCGGTCAGTACGCGCGTAGTTTCTTGGAACGATGCTGCTGAGATAAAGGATTCTGTTGCCAGAGATGCTTTAGTAATACCCAGTAGTTCACGTTCGAAAGTCGCAGGCACTTTACCTTGGGCGATCAGTTCGCGGTTAGCGATCTTCACGCGTGACACTTCAGCTTGTTCCCCTTCGAGGAAGTCAGTGTCACCAGCAGAAGTGATAAGACACTTACGCAGCATTTGACGGATGATCACTTCGATATGCTTATCGTTGATCTTCACGCCTTGCAGACGGTAAACGTCCTGTACTTCGTTCACAATGTAGTTTGCTACGTTGTGGATACCACGAAGACGCAGAATGTCGTGTGCCGCTTCTGGACCGTCAGCGATAACTTCACCACGTTCGACTTTTTCACCTTCGAACACGTTTAAGTTACGCCACTTAGGGATCATCTCTTCATAATGATCGCCGCCATCAGCAGGTGTAATCACCAAACGACGCTTACCTTTGGTCTCTTTACCAAACGAGATGGTACCAGAGATTTCCGCCAGAATAGCAGGCTCTTTTGGCTTACGCGCTTCGAACAAGTCAGCAACGCGTGGCAGACCACCGGTGATGTCGCGTGTTTTAGACGATTCCTGAGGAATACGAGCTAAAGCATCACCCACGTTGATTTGCGCGTTATCTTCCAAGTTAACGATCGCACTACCAGGTAAGAAGTACTGTGCTGGTACTTCAGTACCAGGGATCATCAAGTCAGCACCATTAGCGCCAAGCAGACGGATCATTGGGCGCATTTCTTTACCCGCTGTACCACGCTGACCAACGTCAAGGATCACGATTGATGACAGACCCGTTAGTTCGTCTGTTTGACGTGTCATAGTGACACCGTCAATCATGTCTACGAACTTGATACTACCCGCCACTTCAGAAATGATTGGGTGAGTATGTGGATCCCAGTTAGCGATAACATCGCCCGCTTCAACAGCTGCTTCTTCTAGCTTCTCGAGCACAGTACCGTATGGCACTTTATAACGCTCTTTCTCACGACCCAACTCGTCAATAACGGCCAGTTCAGAAGAACGAGAAACGATAACCAGTTTGCCGTCACTGTTAGTAACATGCTTAGCATTATGCAGTTTCAATGAACCCGAGTTTTTCACTTGGACATTGTTTTCTGCAGACGCTCTTGATGCCGCACCACCGATGTGGAACGTACGCATCGTTAACTGTGTACCTGGTTCACCGATAGATTGTGCTGCCACAACACCGATTGCTTCACCGTGGTTAATGATATGACCACGAGCCAAGTCACGACCGTAACAGGCTGCACACACACCGAAATCGGTATCACAAGAAATAACAGAACGTACAATCACTTCATCGATTGAATATTCTTCTAACTTGTCACACCAGGCTTCGTCGAGTAGCGTGTTACGTGGTGCGAGTACGTCTTCAGTGCCTGGATAGAACACATCAAGCGCAACCACACGACCCAGTACGCGTTCACGTAACGGCTCAACCACATCACCACCTTCAATCAGCGGCTTCATGGTTAGACCTTCGTGAGTACCACAATCGTCTTCGATAACCACTAAATCTTGTGCAACGTCTACAAGACGACGAGTCAGGTAACCCGAGTTCGCAGTCTTCAATGCCGTATCGGCTAGACCTTTACGCGCACCGTGAGTAGAAATAAAGTACTGGAGTACGTTTAGACCTTCACGGAAGTTAGCGGTAATTGGCGTTTCAATGATTGAGCCATCTGGCTTAGCCATCAGACCACGCATACCCGCCAACTGACGGATCTGTGCGGCACTACCACGAGCGCCTGAGTCAGCCATCATATAGATGCTGTTAAACGAGGCTTGTTTCTCTTCAACACCATCACGGTTAATCACTGTCTCAGTTGACAGGTTTTCCATCATAGCTTTAGAAACTTTTTCGTTGGCACTTGCCCAGATATCGATAACTTTGTTGTAACGCTCACCGGCTGTAACTAGACCAGATTGGAACTGCTCTTGAATTTCAAGAACTTCCGCTTCTGCATCAGCAACTAAGGTGTATTTCTCGTCTGGAATAACCATGTCATCGATACCTACAGAGGCACCAGAGATGGTTGCAAAACGGAAACCGGTATACATCAATTGGTCAGCGAAGATAACAGTATCTTTCAGACCCAGTTGACGATAACAAGTGTTCAACAGTTTAGAGATCTGCTTTTTGCCCATGTTCTGGTTAACCAGATCAAATGACAAACCTGCTGGCAGAATAAGTGACAGCAGTGCACGACCCACAGTCGTATCAACGATACGGCGTTGTTCAGTACGTTCACCAGTGTCACCAATAATGGTTTCAGTGATACGTACTTTAACGCGGGCATGCAATTCAGCAGCGCCAGTTGCGTAAGCTTTTTCAACTTCAGCAACAGACATAAATGCCATACCTTCACCACGGCCGTTAATACGCTCACGGCTGGTGTAGTACAGACCCAATACCACGTCTTGAGACGGTGTGATAACAGGCTCGCCGTTAGCTGGTGACAGGATGTTGTTGGTAGACATCATCAGGGCACGGGCTTCAAGCTGCGCTTCCAGTGTTAACGGTACGTGTACCGCCATTTGGTCACCGTCGAAGTCGGCGTTGTATGCCGCACAAACGAGTGGGTGTAACTGGATTGCTTTACCTTCAATCAGTACTGGTTCGAACGCTTGGATACCCAGTCTGTGCAGTGTTGGTGCACGGTTGAGCATCACTGGATGTTCGCGGATCACTTCATCCAGAACGTCCCATACTTCCGCCACTTCACGCTCAACCATCTTCTTAGCCGCTTTGATGGTAGTAGCTAAGCCACGACCTTCAAGCTTGCCATAGATGAATGGCTTGAACAGTTCCAATGCCATCTTCTTAGGAAGACCACATTGGTGCAGACGTAGAGTAGGACCTACGGTAATTACCGAACGACCAGAATAGTCGACGCGCTTACCCAATAAGTTCTGACGGAAACGACCTTGCTTACCTTTGATCATATCGGCCAAAGATTTCAGAGGACGCTTGTTAGAACCGGTAATAGCACGACCACGACGACCGTTATCTAATAGCGCATCAACAGACTCTTGTAACATACGCTTTTCGTTGCGTACGATAATGTCTGGCGCAGCTAAATCTAACAGACGCTTCAAACGGTTGTTACGGTTGATCACGCGGCGATACAGGTCGTTAAGATCTGAAGTCGCAAAGCGGCCGCCATCGAGCGGTACCAGCGGACGTAAGTCAGGTGGTAACACAGGCAGTACTTTTAAGATCATCCACTCAGGCTTGTTGCCTGAAGTGTAGAATGCTTCCATCAGCTTAAGACGTTTAGTCACTTTCTTGCGACGAGTCTCAGAGTTGATTGACGGCAATTCTTCACGCATTTGTTCAATTTCTTTCGCTAAATCGATAGCACGTAACAGTTCAAGTACTGCTTCGGCACCCATTTTAGCTTCGAACTCATCACCGTATTCTTCTAATGCATCCAGATAAGTTTCTTCTGTCAGCATTTGGCCACGTTCAAGGCTGGTCATGCCAGGCTCGATCACGACAAATGATTCAAAATACAGTACGCGTTCGATATCACGCAGCGTCATATCCAGCATTAAGCCGATACGTGACGGTAGTGATTTTAAGAACCAAATGTGCGCAACTGGGCTAGCCAGTTCGATGTGACCCATACGCTCACGACGTACTTTAGTTTGGGTTACTTCAACGCCACACTTCTCACAAATAACACCACGGTGCTTCAAACGTTTGTACTTACCGCACAAACATTCGTAATCTTTGACTGGGCCAAAGATACGCGCACAGAACAGACCTTCACGCTCAGGCTTGAAGGTACGGTAGTTGATGGTTTCTGGCTTCTTAACTTCACCAAAAGACCAAGAACGGATCAGATCAGGCGATGCCAGACCAATTTTGATGCCGTTAAATTCTTCAGTCTTGCTTTGCTGTTTCAGAAACTTTAATAAGTCTTTCACGTTTCTCTCCTGAAGGAGTTAAACCGGGTGCTCCGCTCGCACGGAGCACCATTCTGTTTGCCAAACGCGGCTAAAGGCCTGCGCTTATGCCTGATCCAACTCGATATTAATACCGAGTGAACGGATCTCCTTCAGTAACACGTTGAAGGACTCTGGCATGCCAGGTTGCATCTGATGGTTACCGTCGACGATGTTCTTATACATCTGAGTACGACCGTTAACGTCATCCGATTTAACAGTGAGCATTTCTTGAAGCGTATAAGCGGCACCGTATGCTTCTAGTGCCCACACTTCCATCTCACCGAAACGCTGACCACCGAACTGAGCTTTACCGCCCAGTGGTTGTTGAGTCACTAAGCTGTACGAACCGGTAGAACGGGCGTGCATCTTGTCATCAACTAAGTGGTTCAGTTTGAGCATGTACATGTAACCAACAGTTACTTGACGCTCAAATTCGTTACCGGTACGACCATCAAACAACTTCAACTGACCAGAGGTTGGCAAACCTGCAAGTTCAAGCATCTGCTTGATCTCTTTCTCTTTAGCACCATCGAATGCAGGAGTTGCAATCGGGATACCGCCTTTCAGGTTAGTCGCAAGACGTAATACTTCATCATCGGTGAATGAATCGATATCGACGCGCTGTTGCACTTCGTCACCTAATTCATAAACTTGTTTGATGTAGCCACGAACTTCAGCCAGCTCACGCTGTTCTTCAAGCATCGCGGTGATCTTGTTACCAATGCCTTTGGCAGCAGCGCCCATATGGACTTCAAGTACCTGACCAATGTTCATACGTGATGGAACACCTAGTGGGTTCAATACGATGTCTACTGGGTTACCTTGTTCGTCATACGGCATGTCTTCGATTGGGCAAATCTTAGAGATAACACCCTTGTTACCGTGACGACCCGCCATCTTGTCACCAGGTTGGATAGTACGCTTAACCGCTAAGTAAACCTTAACGATCTTGAGTACGCCTGGAGCCAAGTCATCACCTTGGGTGATCTTGCGACGTTTGATTTCAAACTTCTTATCGAAGTCAGCTTTCAGCTCTTCATGCTGTTCAGCTAATTGCTCAAGTTCAGTTTGTTTAGTTTCATCGTCAATGACTTGAATCAAAACATCTTTACGTGGCAAGGCAGCAATTTGCGCGTCAGTGAAACCAGCACCGATTAACAAGTTACGCGCACGGCTCAATACACCTTCTTCAAGGATCTTGAACTCTTCGCCTAAGTCTTTACGAGCTTGGGCAATGTGCATCTCTTCGATTTCAACTGCACGCTTGTCTTTCTCAACGCCGTCACGGGTAAATACCTGAACGTCGATGATAGTACCCTTAACAGAGTTAGGTACACGCAGTGAACTGTCTTTAACGTCAGACGCTTTCTCACCGAAGATAGCTCGCAATAACTTCTCTTCTGGCGTTAGCTGTGTTTCGCCTTTTGGCGTCACTTTACCAACCAGAATATCGCCGCCCTTCACTTCTGCACCAATGTAAACGATACCTGACTCGTCGAGTTTCGACAGAGCAGACTCACCTACGTTTGGAATATCAGCCGTGATTTCTTCGCTACCCAACTTAGTATCACGAGCAATACAAGACAGCTCCTGAATGTGGATAGTAGTGAAGCGGTCTTCTTGCGCTACGCGCTCAGAAATTAAGATCGAATCTTCGAAGTTGTAACCGTTCCAAGGCATGAACGCGATACGCATGTTCTGGCCAAGGGCTAAGTCACCTAAGTCAGTAGACGGACCGTCTGCTAACACGTCACCGCGAACCACTGGCTCACCAACTGAACAACAAGGACGTTGGTTGATACAAGTGTTTTGGTTAGAACGGGTGTACTTAGTCAGGTTATAAATGTCGATACCGGCTTCGCCTGGGCGTAGCTCATCTTCATTTACCTTAACAACGATACGGCTCGCATCAACGTAGTCTACAAAACCACCACGCTTAGCAACAACCACAACACCTGAGTCAACAGCAAGAGTACGTTCAATACCAGTACCTACTAGCGGCTTTTCAGAGCGCAGTGTTGGTACGGCTTGACGTTGCATGTTCGCACCCATCAATGCACGGTTAGCATCATCGTGTTCTAAGAACGGGATCAGCGACGCAGCAACAGAAATGATCTGTTGTGGCGAAACGTCCATATACTGGATGTCAGCAGCGCGCATAAAGGTAGATTCACCTTTATGACGACAAGCAATTTGCTCTTCTGCCATACGACCGTTCGCATCAATTTCAATGTTCGCCTGTGCAATCACATAACGACCTTCTTCGATTGCTGACAAGTATTCCACTTCGTCAGTAATCACGCCGTCGATAACCTTGCGGTATGGCGTTTCAAGGAAGCCGTATGAGTTAGTACGGGCAAAGCTTGCTAATGAGTTGATTAGACCAATGTTTGGACCTTCAGGGGTCTCAATTGGACATAAACGACCATAATGCGTTGGATGTACGTCGCGGACTTCGAAGCCTGCACGTTCACGAGTCAAACCACCTGGGCCAAGAGCAGAAATACGACGCTTATGCGTTACTTCTGATAGCGGGTTGTTTTGGTCCATGAATTGTGACAGCTGAGAAGAACCGAAGAACTCTTTCACTGCAGCAGAAATTGGCTTAGCGTTGATCAAGTCTTGTGGCATCAGCTCGTTCAGATCGCCTAAAGATAGACGTTCACGCACGGCGCGCTCAACACGGACTAAACCTACGCGGAATTGGTTTTCAGCCATTTCACCGACGCTACGAATACGACGGTTGCCTAAGTGATCGATATCATCGACTTCGTCGAAACCGTTACGGATATGAATGATGTTCTTCATTACCGCGACGATGTCTTCTTTAGACAATACACCGCTACCTTCGTCATCAGGAATGCTGAGACGACGGTTGAACTTCATACGACCTACTTTAGACAGGTCATAACGCTCTTCACTGAAGAACAAGTTCTGGAATAGTGCTTCGGCAGCATCTTTGGTTGGTGGCTCGCCAGGACGCATCATACGATAGATCTCAACCAGCGCTTCTAAGCGGTTAGTGGTTGAATCGATACGCAGCGTATCTGAAATATAAGCACCATGATCTAGCTCGTTGATATACAACGTGCTGAGTTCTTTAATACCGGCCAATGATAATTTAGCCAGATCTTCTAGGCTAATTTCACTGTTGGCAGAGACTAAAACTTCACCCGTGTCCGGATCGATATAATCTTGAGCAGCATACTTGCCCACGATATATTCAACTGGCACTTCGAGCTCAGTGGTATTGGTTTTTTCTAATTGGCGAATGTGGCGCGCAGTGATACGACGACCGGCTTCAACCAATACAGAACCTTCAGCATCCTTGATGTCATAACTGGCAGTTTCGCCACGCAGACGCTCAGGAACCAAAGCCATAACCAGAGTATCTTTCTTGATCTTGAACTCAACGCGTTCGAAGAACAGATCGAGGATCTCTTGAGTAGAATATTCTAATGCACGTAACATGATGGTCGCAGGCAATTTGCGGCGACGGTCAATACGCACAAATAGTGCATCTTTAGGATCGAATTCAAAGTCAAGCCATGAACCACGGTAAGGAATAATACGTGCGTTATACAGCACCTTACCTGATGAGTGGGTTTTACCACGGTCATGATCAAAGAACACGCCTGGAGAACGATGTAATTGAGATACGATTACACGCTCAGTACCGTTGATAACAAAAGTACCGTTATCCGTCATCAATGGGATATCACCCATGTAGACTTCTTGTTCTTTAATATCTTTTACTGTGCCCGCCGCTGCTTCACGGTCATACAACACCATGCGTAATTTAACGCGTAGTGGAGCTGAGTACGTAACACCACGGATCTGACACTCTTTCACATCAAAAACAGGCTCGCCAAGCTTATAGCTGACGTATTGCAGTTCTGAATTACCAGAAAAGCTCTTGATGGGAAAAACGCTACGGAAGGCGGCTTCTAAACCGCGCTCACCGGTAGGATCTTGATCGGTGAACTTCTTAAAAGAGTCTAGCTGGATAGACAATAAATAAGGGATATCCAAAACTTTTGGACGCTTACCAAAGTCTTTGCGAATACGCTTCTTTTCAGAATAGGAGTAAACCATGGGTTTCCTCTGCTTACGAGATGTGACCAAGACTGAATAAATAACTTAAGTTATTAAAATTCAGCACGTTTGCCCATCACCGTTGATGGCAAGAACCTAACCAGTAATCTCTGCTAGGGACTGCAAAATTTGGCGACAAACGGTGAAAAAAAATCGCCAGCGCATATAGCGCAAAAAAGGCCGACGGTTAAAAAACCGCCAGCCTCCACCCAAGTGGCTTGGGTGAGCAAGCTAAATAATAGCTTACTTGATTTCTACAGAAGCACCAGCTTCAGTAAGTTCTTTCTTCAGAGCTTCAGCTTCTTCTTTAGAAACGCCTTCTTTAACTGCTACTGGAGCAGCTTCAGACATAGCTTTAGCTTCTTTCAGGCCTAAACCTGTTGCGCCACGGATTGCTTTAATAACAGCAACTTTGTTGTCGCCGTGAGCAGTCAGAACTACGTTGAATTCTGTTTGTTCTTCAACAACAGCAGCTTCAGCACCACCAGAAACAACAGCAGCAGCGGCAGAAACGCCGAACTTCTCTTCCATTGCTTCGATCAGTTCAACAACTTCCATTACAGACATAGCTGCAAAGGCTTCTAAGATTTGGTCTTTAGTGATAGACATAACAAATGTTTCCTATTGTTCTGAATTCAATTTTATTAAGCAGCCAGCTTGAAATTAAGCGGCTTCTTGTTTTTGATCGCGCAGGGCGGCCAGTGTACGAACGAACTTGCCAGCAGATGCTTCTTTCATAGTCATCATTAACTGAGCTAGTGCTTCTTCGTATGTTGGCAGTTTCGCCAAACGATCAATTTCAGCTGCAGGGATGAAATTCCCTTCAAAGGCTGCGCCTTTAACTTCGAAGTTAGCTTGTTCTTTAGCAAAGTCTTTTAACAGACGTGCTGCAGCACCTGGGTGCTCTAAAGAAAAAGCAATCAAAGTTGGGCCAGTGAACGTTTCTGCTAGGCACTCAAAAGCTGTACCTTCAACAGCACGACGAGCCAATGTGTTACGTACTACACGTACATATACACCAGCTTCGCGAGCTTTTTTACGCAGACCGGTCATAGCACCTACAGTCACACCGCGAGAATCAGCGGCAACTGCAGATAGCGCACCTTTGGCAGCTTCGTTGACTTCAGCAACAATCGCTTTTTTGTCTTCGAGTCTTAATGCCATTGGCTTTACTCCTGGATTCTACCTAGGGTATTCCCTAGTATTTACCATACTAAATACTTATGTATTTAGTGACTTACGGTGCAGATTATCCAGTAAAAAATTTAGCTGGGGCCTGACACCGTCTACGCAGGAAATTAAGTTATTTTTACAAAAAACACCTGCGGTCTTGGACGGAAACCTGAGTTAAACACCGCTAAAACGGAGGATAAAACAGGCTTCAACCCACAAAGTGCGCGCATTATAGACTAATGCACGCGCTTTGTAAAATTATACGGTTGTTTCAAGCGTAGCTTGATCAACTGCAACACCTGCACCCATAGTGGTAGAGATGCTGATCTTTTTCACGAAAATGCCTTTAGCAACTGCAGGCTTAGCCTTTTTCAGTGCTGACACTAACGCTTCCAAGTTTTCTTTCAATTGAACTGGTGTGAAATCCACTTTACCGATAGTAGTGTGGATAATACCGTTCTTGTCGTTACGGTAACGAACTTGACCAGCCTTGGCATTCTTAACAGCTTCAGCAACGTTTGGCGTTACTGTACCTGTTTTAGGGTTAGGCATTAAACCACGTGGGCCTAAGATTTGACCTAACATACCAACAACGCGCATTGCATCTGGAGATGCGATAACCACGTCAAAGTTCATTTCACCGGCTTTGATTTTCTCAGCCAGATCATCCATACCAACTAGCTCAGCGCCAGCTGCTTTAGCAGCTTCAGCATTTGCACCTTGTGTAAATACTGCAACGCGAACGTCACGACCAGTACCGTGTGGCAACACTGTTGCACCACGAACGTTTTGGTCAGATTTACGTGGGTCGATACCAAGATTAACTGCTACGTCTACACTTTCAACGAATTTTGCAGTTGCTAATTCTTTTAACAGAGCAACAGCTTCGTTGATATCGTAGCTTTTAGTACCGTCAACTTTCTCGCGAATTACGCGCATGCGTTTAGTTAGCTTTGCCATTATATTAATCCTCTACAACCAAACCCATTGAACGCGCAGTACCTTCGATTGAGCGAGTCATCGCTTCAATGTCAGCACCAGTCATATCGGCAGCTTTAAGTTCAGCAATTTCTTGAACTTTAGCGCGAGCGATAGTACCCACTTTCTGAGTGTTTGGACGTGGAGAACCTGATTTCAGGCCTGCAGCAGTCTTCAGTAAGTAAGACGCTGGAGAAGTCTTGGTTTCAAAAGTGAATGAACGGTCACTGTATACAGTGATCACGACTGGAATAGGCATGCCTTTTTCCATTTTTTCTGTACGGGCGTTAAACGCTTTACAGAATTCCATGATGTTCACACCTTTTTGACCCAAAGCTGGACCAACTGGTGGTGACGGGTTCGCAGAACCTGATTTTACTTGTAGCTTAATATAAGCATCAATCTTCTTTGCCATCTGACATTTCCTCAGTTTGGGTTCAAACGCGCATCAGCGACATGCTGACGTGCTCCCCCGAAAACAACGGGGACGAATTATATAGAAATTCGCCCCCGTTGCCAAACGGATTTTGTATTTTATTTAATCAGCCTTTTTCAACTTGACTGAAATCAAGTTCAACAGGCGTAGAACGACCAAAGATCATTACTGATACTTTTACGCGGCTCTTGTCATAATCCACTTCTTCAACGGTACCGTTAAAGTCAGCAAATGGACCATCACACACACGAACCAATTCACCTGGCTCAAATATGGTTCTATGAGTCGGTGACGCTGTCGTTTCTTGTAAGCGACGCAGAATTGCATCCGCTTCTTTATCTGAAATTGGGGCAGGACGATCAGACGTTCCGCCAATAAAGCCTAAAACACGCGGGATGCTTTTGACTAAATGCCAGCTGTCATCGTTCATTTCCATCTGGACTAACACATAGCCAGGGAAAAATTTACGTTCGCTCTTGCGACGCTGACCTGCACGCATTTCAATGACTTCTTCAGTCGGAACCAATACTTCACCGAAGTATTCTTCCATGCCGTGCATCTTAATGTATTCAATCAGTGACTTACAAACTCGGCCTTCATAGCCTGAGAATGCCTGCACTACATACCATCTTTTTTTAGCTTCTTTAGCTTCAGTCATTCGAGGTGCCTATACGCCAGTGATAAAATTGACAATTCGCATTAACACAGCATCCATACCCCAAAGGATAAGAGCTAAGATACCTGTTGCTGCAAGGACAATAAAAGTGGTGTTTAGCGCTTCTTGACGCGTCGGCCATACAACCTTGCGCACTTCGATATGCGCTTCACGGGCAAAAGCTAACGCTTTTTTACCTTTTACAGTCTGGAGCGCAATAAAACCAGCAATAGCGAATGCAACGATAACACTAAGCGCACGTATGACGGCACTGGCTTCGCTATACATTTGATTGCCAATAACAGCAGCGGCTAGCAATACAATCACTAAACCCCACTTCACGATATCCAGAGAATTGTTCTGGTTTTCA
This sequence comes from Shewanella sp. DAU305, assembly GCF_026802235.1. Lineage (NCBI taxonomy): Bacteria > Pseudomonadati > Pseudomonadota > Gammaproteobacteria > Alteromonadales > Shewanellaceae > Shewanella > Shewanella sp. DAU305. The sequence goes on along the minus strand of NZ_CP113808.1, from coordinate 736,650 downwards.
GTATTTGTTGTCATCGGTTTTTCCGTTACTCAATACGGCCTGAGCTTAGAGCACATTAATTGACGGGCATAATTCCCACATCATACTCTGCATTTCCGAACACCCTTAGAAACGCAAAATAGCATAAGCTCAGGGTCAAAAATCGGCCATAGATTGTATTCTTATTCGACTTTGTAAGCAAGGATGCGAATCCCATGCAAACCACAAAACCTATGAAATAATCCACTTAAACAAAAAAGGAAGCCGAAGCTTCCTTTTCAAACTAATCTCTATCGCTATTAAGCAATGATTTTAGCTACTACACCAGCGCCTACTGTACGACCACCTTCACGGATTGCGAAGCGTAAACCTTCGTCCATCGCGATTGGGCAAATCAGAGTAACTACCATTTTGATGTTGTCGCCAGGCATTACCATCTCTACGCCTTCTGGCAGTTCGATAGTACCAGTCACGTCTGTTGTACGGAAGTAGAACTGTGGACGGTAGCCTTTGAAGAATGGAGTGTGACGTCCGCCTTCTTCTTTTGACAGAACATAAACTTCTGATTCAAAAGTAGTGTGTGGGTTGATTGAACCTGGTTTAGCCAATACTTGACCACGTTCTACGTCATCACGCTTAGTACCACGTAATAACACACCACAGTTCTCGCCTGCACGACCTTCGTCAAGCAGCTTACGGAACATTTCTACGCCAGTACACGTTGTTTTAGTCGTAGTGCGAACACCAACGATTTCAACTTCGTCACCCACTTTAACAATACCACGCTCAACACGGCCAGTGACTACAGTACCACGGCCAGAGATTGAGAATACGTCTTCGATTGGCAGTAGGAACGGCTTATCGATGTCACGTTGTGGTTCTGGAATGTAAGAATCCAGTGCATTAGCCAGTTCAATAATCTTAGCTTCCCACTCTGGTTGGCCTTCTAGCGCCTTCAGAGCTGAACCTTGGATTACTGGTAAGTCATCACCTGGGAAATCGTATTCTGACAGAAGTTCACGAACTTCCATTTCTACCAATTCCAGTAATTCTTCGTCATCTACCATGTCACATTTGTTCATGAACACGATGATGTACGGTACGCCAACCTGACGAGAAAGCAGGATGTGCTCACGAGTCTGTGGCATTGGACCGTCTGTAGAAGCAACTACTAAAATCGCGCCGTCCATCTGTGCAGCACCAGTGATCATGTTTTTAACATAGTCAGCATGGCCTGGGCAGTCTACGTGTGCGTAGTGACGAGTTGGAGTATCGTATTCGATGTGAGAGGTATTGATTGTAATACCGCGCTCACGCTCTTCTGGAGCGTTATCGATTTGAGAGAAGTCTTTAGCTTCGCCACCGTAGGTCTTAGCCAGTACGTGAGAGATAGCTGCAGTCAGTGTGGTTTTACCATGGTCAACGTGACCAATGGTGCCCACGTTTACATGGGGCTTAATACGTTCAAATTTAGCTTTAGCCATGGTAATGCCTCAGTCCAAGAATCTTGGTGATGAAAACTAACATATAGAAAAAATCCGATGCATTAAAATGACATCGAACCGATTATGTTTAGGCGTAGGAGCTAAATTTAGAGAGGCTGGTGCTGATAGGCAGATTCGAACTGCCGACCTCACCCTTACCAAGGGTGTGCTCTACCAACTGAGCCATATCAGCAACTAATTTGGAGCGGACAGCGGGAATCGAACCCGCGTTATCAGCTTGGAAGGCTGGAGTAATACCATTATACGATGTCCGCGCAACCTAACTAAGGCTACCTAACTACCTAGAAAAAAGTGGTGGAGGGAGAAGGATTCGAACCTTCGAAGGCTGAGCCGTCAGATTTACAGTCTGATCCCTTTGGCCACTCGGGAACCCCTCCACAGAAAATGGTGCCGGCACCAAGAGTCGAACTCGGGACCTACTGATTACAAGTCAGTTGCTCTACCAACTGAGCTATGCCGGCATATCATTTCGGAACGGGATATTAGGTAAATGCGCTCTCAAGTGCAAGTAAAAAACGTCCATTTACGTAAAAAAAGCGCTTGAACGGTGTTTTTTTACACGTTATCCGACTTTGACGACCAATTAAACAGCGAATACATCAAACGACGACGGAAACACGACTGCAATCACCCATTTAGTATTGTTCCGAATAATCTCATAGTGTACTGTGCCTTTCCTAAGCTGAGGAAAGCCAATGACTTCTAAAAATTCAATTCAAAAAGCACTCTATCTCGCCTTTGAGCGCCTGCAATGGTCTGAGTTACGAGATTCAGTGCCGCTGACGCTGAGTGAGCAAGACTTGGAAAACCTTAGAGGCATAAATGAGAAGATATCCTTATCGGAAGTCACTGATATTTACCTTCCCCTTAGCCGGCTACTCAATTTAATTGTCAAAGCTAAGCAGCAACGTGGCTTAGTGGTTGATGAGTTCCTTGGGCAAAAGCCATCAAGAAGCCCTTACATCATTAGTATTGCCGGCAGTGTCGCCGTCGGCAAAAGTACCACAGCGCGTATCTTGCAAGCCTTGCTACGGCATTGGCCTGAGCACCCTAAGGTCGATCTCGTCACAACGGATGGCTTTTTGTATCCGCTGGCAGACTTGAAACGTAAAGGCTTGTTACAACGTAAGGGATTTCCAGAAAGCTACGATATGAAAATGCTGGTTGAGTTTATCTCGGCAGTGAAATCTGGCCAACCCCATGTGAAAGCGCCTATCTATTCACACGTCACCTATGACCGTGTTAAGAATCAGCACCAAACCGTTTCTCAGCCAGACATCTTAATTTTGGAAGGCTTGAATGTACTGCAGACTGGGCTCGACTCCCCCGTCGATACCCGTCGTCCTTTTGTCTCCGATTTTGTCGACTTTTCTATTTATGTCGATGCGGAAGAGCCGTTACTCAAACAATGGTACAAAGAGCGCTTCTTGCAATTCCGCTCTGGCGCCTTCAGTGACAAGAAATCCTACTTCCATCACTATTTGACACTAACTGACGATGAAGCCAATACCATTGCCGCCAATATTTGGGACACGATTAACGGTCCCAACCTGCAATTGAATATTCAACCGACCCGTGAAAGAGCGCATTTGATCTTGCAAAAAGGCCAAGACCATTTGATGTCCCACGTACTGATGCGCAAATAGTCTTCTGTAAAATAGCCTCTTGGGTGCTTAGCGCGCCCTTAAGCTAATTTCACCGCCGATAAATGCTTGCACACCGTCGGCGGTTTCGAGCAATACCGCACCCTGCTCATCAACGCCGCGACAAATCCCTTCGACAGACTTTTCACCCATAAGCAAACGTATTTCACGGCCATAAAATAAGTCTGCCGCTTGCCAACGAGCCTTGAATGCCGCTAATCCTTCACGTTCAAATAGCTGGATATCGCGCTTCAGTTGCTTCTGTAATTCGATAACAAGCGCAGTCTTATCTGGCATATCGACCAACTCTGACAGGTCACTCCAAGGCTGATCGATACCTTTGCCTTGCGCCTCTGACATCGCCATATTAACGCCAACACCAATGATCAGCTGGCACTGACTATCTGCCTGTCCCGACATTTCAATCAAGATCCCGGCAAGCTTCTTGTTATCCAAATAGATATCATTTGGCCACTTAACCCCAATATTCTCGACCCCAAACGATTTAAGCACTTCAACTAGAGTGCACGCCACCACTAAACTTAGACCCATGGCCTGTGCCATTCCCTGCGGGAATGTCCAAAACAATGAGAAGTACAAGTGATGCCCATAGGGCGACACCCAAGTGCGACCTCGGCGACCGCGACCAGCAGATTGATACTCTGCCACGCACACATCGCCATTTTTTAGCTCAGTGGTATGACTCAGCATAAAGCCGTTGGTACTTGCGATCTCATCAAAATAAAAACAACGGTTATCAATTGACTGCACTAAACGTGAAGCATCAATCAAAGAGATGGGATTGGCTAGCTTATAGCCGCGACCTTTAACGCTATAAATTGCTACGCCATAGGTTTCTAACGCATCAATGTGCTTATTTACAGCGGCGCGCGAAATCCCAAGTTCAGTGGCTAACTGCTCGCCTGAAACAAATTGACCACTAGACAATAACGCTAATATCTGGCGCTTTCTTCCCCAATTATCAGACATACAAATCTCCTTCACCGTTAGCGCCCATGATTCTAGGTTCCGCTTCTAGCACAACACCAAATTTATCCTGTACTTGCGCAATAACATGCAGCGCTAAGCGACAAATATCGCGCCCCGTTGCCCCGCCTCGATTCACTAATACCAAAGCTTGTTTGTCATGCACAGCCGCATTACCAAGCACAAAACCTTTCAGTCCCGCTTGTTCAATCAACCAACCTGCCGCCAATTTCACCGTCGCATCCGCTTGCGCGTAACCCACTATCGTCGGAAAACGCTGTGCTAAATCTAGATAACAGGCCGCGCTAACAATAGGATTTTTAAAGAAACTACCTGCATTGCCGAGCACTGCTGGATCAGGGAGCTTTTCACTGCGCACTTGGCATACGCGATCAAAGATCTCACGCGCAGTGACGGTTGCAGGATCAAACGATTGCAATGGACCATAAGCCAAACGCGGTTGCCACCGTTTAACTAAGCGCAGTCCGACAGCAGTGACTACGGCAAGATTGCGTAATTTGTCTTTGAAAATAGACTCACGGTAAGCAAATTGACACTCAGCTGTACTTATACGCACAAACTCACCTGAGGGTAAATCAAGATACTCAACCCAATCACACACATCACAGAGTTCAACACCATAAGCGCCAATATTCTGGATAGGTGCTGCGCCAACCGTTCCAGGAATTAACGCCATATTTTCCAGCCCAAACATGCCATGCTCGAGCGTAAACTGAATTAACTCATGCCAATTCTCACCCGCCTCAACCTCGAGATAAAAAGCTTCTGCGTCTTCAGATACTTTTATCCCCTTCGATAAAATCCTGACAACTGTACCGTTAAAGTCCTCAGTGAAGACCAGATTGCTACCGCCACCAAGCACCAACATAGGCAATTGCTGTTGCCATAGTGGCAAACACATCGCCTGAACAGCTTCTTTTGAGTGCGCCTCAACAAGAGCGGCGCAAGACTGGGCTAAACCAAAGGAATTAAACGATTTAAGGCTATGAGATAGAGACATGTGTTTGATCAATGACGACAAAAACACATTGTAACTGCTAAAAGCGAGGATTGCAGCTAACGCGGGGGACACGTATTGATGAAATAGTCATCGTGGAGTAGGCATTTAGGCGAAAAATCACGCTAAACTTAACAAATTGCATACGCAAAAAAGCCAGCTTATTCAGCTGGCTTCGTTACATCTCTACGAGATAATTAGGCGCTTGGCGATGACCTACTCTCACATGGGGAGACCCCACACTACCATCGGCGCGTTTGCGTTTCACTTCTGAGTTCGGGATGGGATCAGGTGGTTCCACAAGGCTATTGTCACCAAGCAAATTCTGTTTATTACCGTGTCCATCTCTGGACCACGTTAATAATAATTCGGAAAGCTGATTTGCTTTGAGTCTTTAACTTTATCAAGTGTCGATATTCTGTCTAAGGCTTCTTTGTAAAACCCATCTGGGTTGTATGGTTAAGCCTCTCGAGTCATTAGTACATGTTAGCTCAACGCCTCACAACGCTTACACACCATGCCTATCAACGTCCTAGTCTCGAACGGCTCTTTAGAGGAATTAAATTCCTAGGGATGACTCATCTTAGGGCTCGCTTCCCGCTTAGATGCTTTCAGCGGTTATCGATTCCGAACGTAGCTACCGGGCAATGCCATTGGCATGACAACCCGAACACCAGCGGTTCGTCCACTCCGGTCCTCTCGTACTAGGAGCAGCTCCCTTCAATCATCCAACGCCCACGGCAGATAGGGACCGAACTGTCTCACGACGTTCTGAACCCAGCTCGCGTACCACTTTAAATGGCGAACAGCCATACCCTTGGGACCGACTTCAGCCCCAGGATGTGATGAGCCGACATCGAGGTGCCAAACACCGCCGTCGATATGAACTCTTGGGCGGTATCAGCCTGTTATCCCCGGAGTACCTTTTATCCGTTGAGCGATGGCCCTTCCATTCAGAACCACCGGATCACTATGACCTACTTTCGTACCTGCTCGACGTGTATGTCTCGCAGTTAAGCTGGCTTATGCCATTGCACTAACCGTACGATGTCCGACCGTACTTAGCCAACCTTCGTGCTCCTCCGTTACTCTTTGGGAGGAGACCGCCCCAGTCAAACTACCCACCAGGCACTGTCCCTAATCCCGATAAGGGACCTAGGTTAGAACATCAAAACTACAAGGGTGGTATTTCAAGGACGACTCCATCATGACTAGCGTCATAACTTCAAAGTCTCCCACCTATCCTACACATGTAGGTTCAATGTTCAGTGCCAAGCTATAGTAAAGGTTCACGGGGTCTTTCCGTCTAGCCGCGGGTATACGGCATCTTCACCGCAATTTCAACTTCACTGAGTCTCGGCTGGAGACAGCGTGGCCATCATTACGCCATTCGTGCAGGTCGGAACTTACCCGACAAGGAATTTCGCTACCTTAGGACCGTTATAGTTACGGCCGCCGTTTACCGGGGCTTCGATCATGAGCTTCTCTTGCGATAACCCAATCAATTAACCTTCCGGCACCGGGCAGGCGTCACACCGTATACTTCCTCTTGCGAGTTTGCACAGTGCTGTGTTTTTGATAAACAGTTGCAGCCACCTGGTATCTGCGACTCCCGTCAGCTTAGAGAGCAAGTCTCATCACCAACAAGAGCGTACCTTCTCCCGAAGTTACGGTACCATTTTGCCTAGTTCCTTCAGCCGAGTTCTCTCAAGCGCCTTGGTATTCTCTACCCGACCACCTGTGTCGGTTTGGGGTACGATTCCCACTAACCTGAAGCTTAGAAGATTTTCCTGGAAGCATGGCATCAACTACTTCAGTCCCTTAGGACCTCGTCATCAGCTCTCAGTCTGCACACTAAAGTGCGATTCCCCGGATTTGCCTAAGAAATCAACCTACCACCTTAAACGCGGACTACCAACGCCGCGCTAGCCTAGCCTTCTCCGTCTCTCCATCGCAGTTAGCGGAAGTACAGAAATATTAATCTGTTTCCCATCGATTACGCCTTTCGGCCTCACCTTAGGGGTCGACTCACCCTGCCCCGATTAACGTTGGACAGGAACCCTTGGTCTTTCGGCGAGGGGGTTTTTCACCCCCTTTATCGTTACTCATGTCAGCATTCGCACTTCTGATACCTCCAGCGTGGGTTACCCCTTCACCTTCAACGGCTTACAGAACGCTCCTCTACCGCGCATCTCTAATGAAATGCACCCGTAGCTTCGGTGACTAGCTTAGCCCCGTTACATCTTCCGCGCAGGCCGACTCGACTAGTGAGCTATTACGCTTTCTTTAAATGATGGCTGCTTCTAAGCCAACATCCTAGCTGTCTAAGCCTTCCCACATCGTTTCCCACTTAGCTAGTACTTTGGGACCTTAGCTGACGGTCTGGGTTGTTTCCCTTTTGACGACGGACGTTAGCACCCGCCGTCTGTCTCCCGAGTAGTACTCATTGGTATTCGGAGTTTGCAAAGGGTTGGTAAGTCGGGATGACCCCCTAGCCTTAACAGTGCTCTACCCCCAATGGTATTCGCTCGAGGCGCTACCTAAATAGCTTTCGAGGAGAACCAGATATCTCCCGGTTTGATTGGCCTTTCACCCCCAGCCACAAGTCATCCGCTAATTTTTCAACATTAGTCGGTTCGGTCCTCCAGTTGATGTTACTCAACCTTCAACCTGCCCATGGCTAGATCACCGGGTTTCGGGTCTACACCTTGCAACTAAACGCGCAGTTAACACTCGGTTTCCCTACGGCTCCGCTATTCGCTTAACCTCGCTACAAAATGTAAGTCGCTGACCCATTATACAAAAGGTACGCAGTCACGGTCTCAAGAACCGCTCCCACTGCTTGTACGTATACGGTTTCAGGTTCTATTTCACTCCCCTCACAGGGGTTCTTTTCGCCTTTCCCTCACGGTACTGGTTCACTATCGGTCAGTCAGGAGTATTTAGCCTTGGAGGATGGTCCCCCCATATTCAAACAGGATGTCACGTGTCCCGCCTTACTCGTTTTCATCAATGGTTAGTTTTCATGTACGGGGCTATCACCCTGTGCCGCTGTGCTTTCCAACACATTCCACTAACACCCCACTGACTTAAGGGCTAATCCCCGTTCGCTCGCCGCTACTAGGGGAATCTCGGTTGATTTCTTTTCCTCCGGGTACTTAGATGTTTCAGTTCCCCGGGTTCGCCTCGCAACACTATGTATTCATGTTGCGATAACAGCTTATGCTGCTGGGTTCCCCCATTCGGACATCGTTAGCTCAAATGCTTGTTACTAGCTCGCCAACGCTTTTCGCAAGTTACTACGTCCTTCATCGCCTCTGACTGCCAAGGCATCCACCGTATACGCTTAGTCGCTTAACCATACAACCCAAATGAGTTTCACTCACCTGAGTCGCATTGCGACCAGCTTGGTTTTACTTGTCTCACTTCTGACCAAAGAAGTGGACGCGCCTTAGACGTAAACTATTCAACTAAGAATAATTTACTTTTGAATATTCAAGACACTTAATAAAGTGTTTGAGAACTCATGTTCAATGCTTTCGCATTAAACGTTTTGTAATTAATTACATGACAGACTCATGCAATTAAATACTATCAGCTTTCCAAATTGTTAAAGAGCGGGCTTAAAAAAGCCAAAGATAATTTTTAAGTTTATCTTTGGCATCTCTATCCATAGTGCATATGCCTTATTACTTTGCAATAAAGTCAGAATAAGGTGTAAATGGTGGAGCTATGCGGGATCGAACCGCAGACCTCCTGCGTGCAAGGCAGGCGCTCTCCCAGCTGAGCTATAGCCCCATTTACATGCAGTGCGAGTAAGTAAGATGTTCCAAACCTCTAAAAGGATTGGTTTGCCAATCATTTCTTATCAAGGCGGACAGTGGCGACGTTTAGTTCACTAAACGAGTCACTTTCCAACGCTGAGAAGGAAGGATTGGTGGGTCAGAGTGGACTTGAACCACCGACCTCACCCTTATCAGGGGTGCGCTCTAACCAGCTGAGCTACAGACCCATCTTTGATGAACCTATTTAACTAGGTTTATCTTTTACTCTTTCTTCTATCAAGCAAATCTGTGTGAACACTCAACAAACATTAAGTTAGTCGTATAGGTAAGGAGGTGATCCAGCCCCAGGTTCCCCTAGGGCTACCTTGTTACGACTTCACCCCAGTCATGAACCACAAAGTGGTGAGCGCCCCCCCGAAGGTTAAGCTACCCACTTCTTTTGCAGCCCACTCCCATGGTGTGACGGGCGGTGTGTACAAGGCCCGGGAACGTATTCACCGTGGCATTCTGATCCACGATTACTAGCGATTCCGACTTCATGGAGTCGAGTTGCAGACTCCAATCCGGACTACGACGAGCTTTGTGAGATTAGCTCCACCTCGCGGCTTTGCAACCCTCTGTACTCGCCATTGTAGCACGTGTGTAGCCCTACTCGTAAGGGCCATGATGACTTGACGTCGTCCCCACCTTCCTCCGGTTTATCACCGGCAGTCTCCCTAGAGTTCCCACCATTACGTGCTGGCAAATAAGGATAGGGGTTGCGCTCGTTGCGGGACTTAACCCAACATTTCACAACACGAGCTGACGACAGCCATGCAGCACCTGTCTCAGAGTTCCCGAAGGCACTAAGCTATCTCTAGCGAATTCTCTGGATGTCAAGAGTAGGTAAGGTTCTTCGCGTTGCATCGAATTAAACCACATGCTCCACCGCTTGTGCGGGCCCCCGTCAATTCATTTGAGTTTTAACCTTGCGGCCGTACTCCCCAGGCGGTCTACTTAATGCGTTAGCTTGAGAGCCCAGTGTTCAAGACACCAAACTCCGAGTAGACATCGTTTACGGCGTGGACTACCAGGGTATCTAATCCTGTTTGCTCCCCACGCTTTCGTGCCTGAGCGTCAGTCTTTGTCCAGGGGGCCGCCTTCGCCACCGGTATTCCTCCAGATCTCTACGCATTTCACCGCTACACCTGGAATTCTACCCCCCTCTACAAGACTCTAGTTCGCCAGTTCGAAATGCAATTCCCAGGTTGAGCCCGGGGCTTTCACATCTCGCTTAACAAACCGCCTGCGCACGCTTTACGCCCAGTAATTCCGATTAACGCTCGGACCCTCCGTATTACCGCGGCTGCTGGCACGGAGTTAGCCGGTCCTTCTTCTGTAGGTAACGTCACAGCAACAGCGTATTAAGCTGCTACCTTTCCTCCCTACTGAAAGTGCTTTACAACCCGAAGGCCTTCTTCACACACGCGGCATGGCTGCATCAGGGTTTCCCCCATTGTGCAATATTCCCCACTGCTGCCTCCCGTAGGAGTCTGGGCCGTGTCTCAGTCCCAGTGTGGCTGATCATCCTCTCAGAACAGCTAGGGATCGTCGCCTTGGTGAGCCATTACCTCACCAACTAGCTAATCCCACCTAGGTTCATCCAATCGCGGAAGGCCCGAAGGTCCCCTCCTTTCCCCCGTAGGGCGTATGCGGTATTAGCAGTCGTTTCCAACTGTTATCCCCCTCGACTGGGCAGATCCCTAGGCATTACTCACCCGTCCGCCGCTCGCCGGCAAAGATAGCAAGCTATCTTCCCGCTGCCGCTCGACTTGCATGTGTTAGGCCTGCCGCCAGCGTTCAATCTGAGCCATGATCAAACTCTTCAATTAAAGTTTTGTTGCTTCCGTCTTGCGACTTCAGCGGCTCAATGAATTCTGATTTTTTGTTTCTCGCACTCCTTATAAAATAAGGGCTGAAACAAACTGTACATATTGCTATGAACACTCATTGTTACATTGATTTAAATTTTTGACTGCCAACCCGAAGGTTAAGCAGTTTCGATTAACTCAACACCTGTGAGTGCCCACACAGATTTGCTTGATAAATTGTTAAAGAGCGTTGACCACACACTGAGCTTTCAGCGGGTCAGGGCTGCGTATTCTACGCATTCCCGTTAGTGCGTCAAGTAGTTTTTTCAACTTTCTCAACACTCATCGTTTAGCTTGCTAACCGATGAACTGCTTGGCTTTCTTTGCTTAACTTGCGTTATGCTGTCTGCCGTGTCAGTGGATGCGCATTATAGGGAGATTGAGAAAGTCCGCAAGGGCTTTTTAGCGATCATTGAATCGTACGTCGATATTTTAAACGTTATGACCATTTTTTAGCTTGTAGACCTTATTTATCGGAGATAAGTCAGCTTTTTTATCTAATAATTGATAATTCACGCTCAATATTTCAGCAATGGTCTAGTGTAAAAGTAAATAATTCATTACCATATACTTGCTGTTAACAGTTATTTATCAATTTTCCATTCATCAGAGAGCATTCTTATGCAAAAGTCATTTCTTATTGTTTTGATTGTCGCCATTGTTGGCGCCTTTGTGCTATTTCAGTTTGCACCTACGCTGCCGGCTTATATTGCCTTCGTTGCAGGCGTTATTGTGACTAGCCTTATCTTTAAACTTGTTCCAGAGACTTCATCATCTCATGCTACAGAAGAACAATATGTTGGTCCTACTATGACCTTATATGTAGGTAACCTGCCTTATCGTGTCCATGAAGGTGAAGTAAAAGTATTGTTTGGTGAGTTTGGCCCAGTAAACTCTGTGCGTTTAGTCAGAGATCGTAAGACTGGTCGTCGTAAAGGTTTTGGTTTTGTGGAGATGTCAGAGTCTGGCGCTCAGAAAGCCATGGTTAAACTGAATGACTATAGCTTCCAAGAAAGAACCTTAAAAGTAAGAGAAGCAAAAACACAAGATTCGGAAGCTGCCGACCGTACTGGTACTGACGAGTAGCATTACCGTTTAAACTGTTTTGTTTGACGTTGTAAATTTAGTTGGTTGTGGTGATTCGTTCGATAGTTGAAAAGCCACAATCAATTAATGTTGTTGTTAAACCTTCACTGATTTCCGCTTTAGTATAGAACGCCTGCATTACTGACTGCCCTAATGCTTCTCTCTCATTTGTTACTCTGCGCTGTTCCACAATAAGATTTTGTTGCGTTAAAAGAGTCACGACTCGCTTAGCTATCGCAGCGCCAGAATCCATTAGCGTTACGCCCGCACCGAGCACTTGTTGTAATTCAGCTTGGATCATAGGGAAGTGAGTACAACCCAGTACGAGCACGTCCAATTGCGCGGCAACGACTGGCGCGAGTAAATCTGCCAGTCTGTGCATGTCCATTTCACCTGTCGCTATTTTCTGCTCCGCCATCATGACAAGTTCAGAACAACCAAAAAGTTCGACATGGCAATCATCGGCAAATTGACTGATGAGCTCATGGGTATAATGACGCTTAACTGTGCCTGGTGTGGCCAAGAGTCCAATACGTTTACTCTTAGACATCTGTGCCGCAGGTTTGATAGCGGGTACAACGCCCACAACAGGAATACTGAGGTTTGCACGTAATCCCGGTAGCACAACAGTGCTCGCGGTATTGCAGGCGACAACGACTATCATTGCATTGGTGCGAGCCACAAGATCACATACTAATGCGACACAGCCAGCAATTAATACCTGCTCTTCTAACTCGCCATAGGGCAACCTCGCATTGTCGAAAAGATAACAATAGTCGCTATGGGGCAAACTCTTGCGGATTTCAGCCAATACGGATAGGCCCCCAATCCCAGAATCAAACACTAATATAGGTCGCGACAAGTAAGTCTCCCGTTTCGGTTACAACAAATAGGCTATACAGATTGAACACATTATTACAAAAGTGACTCGATGTTTGATGACTGGATGAATCCAACCAAATACTCATTGAATATCCATAGAATCACACTCAAACGCGCGGATTTTCCCACAGCTTTGCATAAACAGCAAAAGCAAGATGCTGGACATTCGTGTCACCTAGTATAATATTTGCGCCCCAATTTACAGCAACGGTGAATCAAACAATGAACTTAGCAGCAATGGACCCTCAGACTTATGATACGCAGTTAGAACACAAGCGTATCAAGCTAGAACAAGCCTTTGCCCAATTTGAAACACCGAGTGTTGAAGTTTTTGCCTCAGAGCCTGCCAACTACCGTATGCGTGCCGAATTCCGCATGTGGCATGACGGTGACGACTTATACTATTACATGTTCGATAAAGTATTGAATGAGAAAGTGCGATGCGATCAATACTTGCCAGCCAGCGTGCTCATCAATCAAATGATGTCGGCCTTAATCGCCGAACTAAAACCGAATCCTAGTCTAAGACATAAACTGTTCCAAGTGGATTTTTTGTCGACCTTAAGCGGCGAGATCTTAGTGTCCTTGCTTTATCACAGACAGCTTGATGACCAATGGCGCGCCGATGCGACTGCACTAAAAGCCAAGTTAAGCAGCCAGTTTAACGTCAACATCATCGGCCGTGCCCGTAAGCAAAAAATCGATTTAGATAAAGACTTTGTGGTCGAGTCATTACAAGTGAATGATAAAACCTTCTTATATAAGCAAATCGAGAACAGCTTTACTCAACCAAATGCCAAAGTTTCCGTAAAAATGTTGGAGTGGGCTATCGATGCGACTCAGAACAGTCAGGGTGATTTACTAGAACTCTACTGTGGTAATGGCAATTTCTCTATCGCACTGGCGCAAAACTTTAATCGCGTATTGGCCACCGAACTCGCTAAGCCCTCAGTCGATGCGGCGCAATATAATATTGAAGTGAATGGTATTGAGAACCTGCAGATTATCCGCATGTCGGCCGAAGACTTTAGCGATGCCATGGCGAAGAAACGCAGCTTCAGACGTTTAGAAGGTATCGATCTCGACAGCTATGTGTGCAACACCATTTTTGTCGACCCACCACGCGCAGGGATTGATCCTGATACGCTGGCATTAGTACAAGGTTACGAGCGGATCTTATATATTTCCTGCAACCCTGAAACCTTAAAAGACAATCTACAACAACTGAACGAAACCCATAAAGTCACTCGCTTCGCCTTGTTTGATCAGTTCCCTTATACCGAACACATGGAAACAGGTGTTCTACTAGAGCGTCGTTAGTCACCTCAAATGCATTAAGCTCGACTGCATAGCAGTTAAACGTAGCTAGAACTCAAACATAAATTCGCCAAAAATAATGGAGCCTCAGGCTCCATTATTTTTAGCAACTGATGTGCATATCACTCAGATTAGCGGTGCTCAACCTTATGCTGCAAAGCCTCGGCACCTTTGGCGACCATACGCAGTTGCATGACTAATTGATCGGCAAGGATTTTACGATCGGCACGTTTCATATCTAATGCTGAAGCGCCGGCGTTAAATACTAGAGTCACTAAGGCTTCGGCCTGTGCACGGGCTAATAACGGGGTTCGGCCCGCTTTCGCTTCGGTATAGTGAGCCAATTCAGAAATAAAATGTTCAATTTCGCGGGCTACCGCCGCACGGAACGCTGCTGAAGTTCCTGAACGTTCATGCAATAAGATACGGAATACGTTTGGATTAGAATCAAGCACTTCCATAAAAGTATCAACAGAAATACGGATTACACTCCCACCGGCTTCGGCTCGCTGACGACCTTTACGCATCATCTGCCTGAGTGTTAATCCGCCCTCGTCCACCATAGTGAGACCGAGTTCGTTCATATCTTTAAAATGGCGATAAAAAGATGTCGGCGCGATATTGGCTTCCCGAGCAACCTCTCGCAAACTCAGACTTGAGAAACTGCGCTCAGCACTTAGCTGATTAAAGGCCGCATCGACTAAAGCTCGACGAGTTTTCTCTTTTTGCTGTGCTCGAATACCCATTCTTAAATCCGCTAACTGAATGTAATGACGCGATAATACCGCTTTTAGGCATTAAACACAGCCCCATCGTCCTTGACCAAACAATATAGCTAGGCTAAATTAGCTTACAGATGTACGCTCAAAAGCGAATTTTGGAAACCTATAATGAAAAAACCCCCTATCATCTGGCTTAATGTCAGTCTGTTTGCCATCACTTTCCTCAGTGCGGTGATCTTAGTTCCATGGCGCGGTATTGTTCACGGCTATGGCGCCAGTGAATGGATCGCTTTTATTGTCTTAGCCTTTGCCAGTGGTCTGTCGATCACCGCAGGTTATCACAGACTGTGGTCACACAAAGCCTATAAAGCCCATCCGGCTGTGCGTTTCATGTATGCACTCGGTGGCGCTTTAGCATTACAAAACAGTGCATTACACTGGGCATCCGATCACAGAGTGCACCATAAGCACGTCGATGATAACGACAAAGATCCGTACTCAGCCAACATGGGATTCTGGTACAGCCATATCGGTTGGATGCTGCGTGAGTATCAGTCGCAACGCTATCATGATTATCAAAATGTGCGCGATCTGCAAAATGACCGTATCGTTATGTGGCAACACAAACATTACCTCGCACTCGTATTACTGATGAACATTGGACTGCCTGCCCTGCTCGGCTGGTTAAATGGCGACGTGCTGTCTATGTTATTGATGGCGGGTTTACTGCGTTTAGTGGTGGTGCATCACTGCACTTTCTTCATCAACTCTTTAGCGCACGTGTGGGGCAGCCAGCCTTATACCGATAAGAACACCGCCCGCGACAATGGCTTTCTCGCCATGTTGACCTACGGTGAGGGCTACCATAATTTCCATCACATCTTCGAAAATGACTATCGTAATGGCATTAAATGGTGGCACTACGATCCAACTAAATGGTTGATTAAGTCATTATCTTGGTTGGGGTTAGCCAAGGACTTACGTACGAGTCCACAGGAGCGTATCGAGAGCGCACGCTTGCAGATGCAGCTACTGCGGACAAAGAACAAAGTCGTGCACTTACCCAATGCCGATGAAATTATTGAAAAAGTCCAAGCTGAGTATGAATTACTCAAACTTCACTTAATGGATTACTACCAAGCGAAGAAAACCTTGCTTGAGGCCAAGCGTAAACAACTTGTCGATCAGCAGCTATTGCAGCAAGTTGAAGAGCTAAAAGCGCGTTTCTTAGTCCAGCAAAAACATTGGCGAAGCCTAACCGCAACTTATAGCTAAACCACAATTCTGCCCGAAAGTCATACGGCCACCTTGCATGGTGGCCGTATCTGATTATGATGATGCCTTAATCACTTAAATAGGCTGTTGAGATCATGTCAGATTCCCCAGTTACACTCCCAGAATCAATCAAACTAACAGAATATAGTCATGGTGCAGGTTGTGGCTGCAAGATATCCCCTAAAGTGCTCAGCACTATCTTGGCCTCACAGTTACCCGTGTTTACTGATCCTAATCTGCTGGTCGGCAATCAAAGCCGTGACGATGCCGCAGTGTATAAACTCAATGACGACATAGGCATCATCAGCACTACCGATTTTTTCATGCCGATTGTTGACGATCCCTTCACCTTCGGCCGCATCGCTGCGACCAATGCGATCAGTGATATTTATGCCATGGGCGGCACGCCTATCATGGCGATCGCTATTTTAGGCTGGCCAATCAATAAGCTACCTGCAGAAGTCGCACAACAAGTGGTCGATGGCGGCAGACAAGCCTGTATGGAAGCAGGGATCATGCTAGCCGGTGGCCACAGCATAGATGCGCCTGAACCGATTTTTGGGCTCGCAGTGACGGGACAAATTGCGTTAACTGACTTAAAACAGAATGATACTGCTAAAGCGGGCGATCGTTTATATCTCACTAAACCTATCGGCATTGGCATTTTAACCACGGCGCAAAAACAGAAAAAACTCCAAGATCAAGACTGTCACATTGCGGTTAATGCTATGTGTCAGCTGAATACCATAGGCACGACGATTGCCAAAATTAGCGGCGTAAACGCCCTGACCGATGTCACAGGATTTGGACTGGCGGGACACTTACTCGAAATGTGCCAAGGTGCTAAGCTCACGGCAAAACTCAAATTTGATGCGGTGCCGTTACTACCACGCGCCTTAGATTACTTAGCCTTAGGTTGCGTTCCTGGCGGGACTCACCGAAATTACGACAGTTATGGCGAGCATCTCCCCGAGCTCAGCGAGCATCAAAAAGCGATTCTGTGCGATCCGCAAACCAGTGGTGGCCTGTTAGTTGCCGTCTCGGCCGAAGCCGAAGCGGAATTGATTGCCCTTCTCGATGCGCATCACATCGCCCCAATTTGCATTGGGTCACTGGAAGCCCCCACCACTGCAGCGAATGTGGTGTTGTGCTGATGCCAAGCGCTATTGTAGCTGCAGAACAATATCGGGAAATTTTCCTCAATCAACATCCCATCATGGATGTGCGAGCACCCATAGAGTTTACTCGAGGTGCGTTTCCCAACTCGACCAACTTACCCTTGATGCTGGATAGTGAAAGGGAAAAAGTCGGCACTAGTTATAAACAATCAGGTCAGCAAGCCGCGATTGCATTGGGTCATTCACTGGTTAATGGCCCCATCAAGCAACAGAGAATCGAGGCTTGGACAAGCTATGTGAAAGCCAACCCCAACGCCTACCTTTATTGCTTTCGTGGCGGCTTACGCTCGCAACTCACGCAACAATGGCTTAAAGAAGCGGGTGTAGAAGTCCCATATATTCAAGGGGGCTATAAGGCCATGCGCCAATATCTGATTGGCGTGATTGAAGCGGCACCGATTCAGCAACCGTTATTGAGTTTAAGCGGGATGACGGGCTGCGGTAAAACCGATTTCTTATTACAGCGTAAAGAAGCGGTTGATCTTGAAGGGATAGCCAATCATAGAGGCTCTAGCTTTGGGAAGAATATCGACCCACAGCCGACGCAGATTAACTTTGAAAATCAGCTTGCCATTGCCTTGCTACAGCACCAAACGAGCGGTGTTGCCTGTTTACTGCTCGAAGATGAAAGTTTCCTGATTGGGCGTTCGGCGCTGCCGCAGACATTTTACAATGCCATGCAAGCCGCCAATGTCTTAGTGCTAGAAGAGTCAGACGATGCGAGGCTCGAACGCTTACGCAATGAATATGTGCATAAAATGTATAGTGGCTTCTGTGAGCGCCTAGGGCCAGAAGCGGGTTTTGCGGCATTTAGCGACTATCTATTGCAAAGTTTAGTGAGTATTCGTAAACGTTTAGGCGGGAAACAACATCAAGAACTGCAAGATTTGATGCAACAAGCACTCGATCAGCAAATCAACCAGAATGACACTTCGCTGCACTTAGTTTGGATAAACCTGTTATTACATAAGTATTACGACCCTATGTACCTATACCAATTAGATAAAAAGTCGGAACGGGTGCTCTTTAAAGGTTCGCACCAAGCCATGCATGAGTGGCTGGATAGCTATCAGACACGATAAATCGCCACCCTAAAATAAGATAACCGCGAACATTTGCTTCGCGGTTATCACTTCACGTTACTTCATACTGCCATAACGGATTTAAGACTTACCCAGCAGGCTCGCCACTTGGACTCTCAAAGAATCCTTATTCGCAAGCTTGCCATCGACGGCATCCGTTAAATCTACTGACACCCTTGACCAAAAACGCTTGGGCATTTTAGCTAAGGCATGCCCGCCCTTGTGGCTAAAGTAAGAGCCCCATAATCCGTGTAATGCCATTGGAATAACAGGCACAGGATCTCTGGCTAAGATCTTATCGATTCCGGGACGAAAATCGCCAAGTTCACCGTCAGGTGTGAGTCGCCCTTCAGGGAAAATGCACACCAACTCACCATTGGCGAGCGCCGCATGAATTGCCTCGAAGGCACGATTATAGGTCTCTTCACTTTGCTTAGGCGAACAAATAGGGATCACCCCAGCGTGGCGGAACACATACTTCAGCAGAGGAATTTCGCTAATGGATTTATCCATCACAAAGCGGATCGGCCGTGTCGAGGCTCCCATAATAATCAATGCATCCACATAACTCACATGGTTACAGACTATGATGCCAGCCCCTTCCTTCGGAATTTTTTCACGGCCAGTTACAGTCACGCGATACATAACATGGCTAAGTAAGTAACTGATAAATCGCTGAGTAAATTCTGGCACTTGCGAATAAACATAAAGGGCGACCACAAAATTCATTACGGCAAGCAGCAGAAATAACTGCGGAATCGTCCAACCCGCTACGCCCAGCAACAACATAGATAACAGCGCCGAAGCCACCATAAACAGAGAGTTCATAATGTTATTGGCAGCAATCGCCTGAGCACATTCACCCCTAGCCGAACGCGATTGAATAAAGGCGTATAAGGGGACGATGAACAGCCCGCCGCTAACGCCGATCATAAAGAAATCTAGCATCACCCGATAATGTTGCGACTCGGCAATAAAGGCTTTTAATCCATAGACAAAACCAGCATCCACTGGCGTAGGTGGAATAGCCCAAAGCAAATCGACACCAAAGATAGTTAACCCCAATACCCCAAATGGCAGCAAACCGAGTTCCACATGACCGTAGGAAAAACGTTCACAGACGAAGGAGCCAACGGCAATCCCGATGGAAAACATGCCCAACAATAACGACACCACAGTCGCGCCTGAATGCAGATGCAGCTTGGCAAAGTTAGGGAATTGAGTCAGATAGGTCGCGCCTAAAAACCAAAACCAACTGATAGCGAGGATCGCCATCCAGATTGAAGGTGTTTGACGCGCTTTTTTAATACTGCGCCAAGTACCAGAAAGTGGGCGAAACTGAATCTTTTGTACTGTCCCCTGCGGGGGCAAAGCCGGAATAGCCCGACTTGATAGATATCCCGCCAAGGCCAATACGGCGACGGTAATGGCAGCCCAAAGTGTACCGTTGACTTCAGAAACTAAGATCCCCGCACTTAACGTGCCGACCAGAATAGAGAGAAAAGTGCCCATTTCAACCCAAGCATTGCCTGTGACTAACTCGTCCTCTTTCAACGCTTGGGGTAACAAGGAATATTTGACCGGGCCGAAATAAGCCGACTGACTACCTGTTAAAAATAACAGTAATAACATCATCATATAGTTCTCGCTCACTATCGCGATAGCGGCGCAGGACATGATAATAACTTCGAGTAATTTCAATCGACGGATAAGTTTGGCCTTATCCATATTATCGGCAACCACACCTGCGTGGGCCGAAAACAGGAAAAACGGCAGGATGAACACCCCAGCGGCTAAATTCACAAACATATCGACGCTTATGGGTAAATCTTTGACTTGGCTGAAGGTCACTAACAGCAGCAACACATTTTTATAGATATTGTCATTCAAGGCGCCGAGGCACTGAGTCGCAAAATAAGGTAAAAAACGTTTTGTTAGCAACATGATAGTTCCCTCTGGTAACCCATTCCTTGTAGATAAGCCTGCACATGGCTCTCGAGTAAATCCCGCAGTGATAACGATTCAGCAAAGAGCTTATTATCGAGGGACAAAGCAGTTAACCCATGAATCCCCCCCCACAACACACGGCTCATACTGAGATGCTGCTCCGGTGTCGCCTCTGGGAAGAGCTGCGCTAACTCACGTTCAATCAGTGTGAATAACCCTGCAATCAATTGTCCTTGTGATTGCGGCAGCGGCTCAGAATCGAGTAATTGCAACTCAAAAACCAGTTTGAAAGCTTGGCGCTGTTCATGGGCGAATTGACTATACTCCCACGCCATTGCAATGATTTTACGCAAACTGTCAACCGCGCAAACACCCGCTAATCTGTCATGTAAAGCCCTAAGCGTTGACTCAGAAACGGCCAGTAGCAAATAGTTATAACTGCCGAAAATATTGATCAAGGTACTAGGGACATAGCCAATTTGGCTGGCCACTTTGCGCAAGCTCAGCCCGACAACACCTTGCTCGGTCAGTAACTCAGTTGCCGCTTGTATTGCCATCACGCGAATTTCATCATGGCTGTGTTCTTTTCGTCTAGCCATAGCTCTCACTCCCTATTGGATAGCAAGAGACTAACAGCAGTCAAAATAAAAAACAACGTTCAAAATAAGTTTGTTTTACGTACAGCTGCGGATAAATAGTGAAGGATATCATTGAAGATGATAGATAAAGATAGACACTCGAAATCGATGCACTCAGTAAAACTGAACTATATATGTGGGATTACACCACACAAAATAACATAAAAAACGGCGCGCTCAGTCAGCACGCCGTCCATTATTTTGGTTTAAAAATCATTCTTAATTCAAAGATGTTTTTAATTAAAAGTGGCCATGGAATTTAAGGCCTGCGATAAGTCATCACCACTCTATCTGCACCAGCGCCAAAATAATCGGCCTCAAAAGCAGAATCAACGAAACCTAAATGCTGATATAAGCCATGGGCAGGATTACTCGGGTCAACCGTTAGACACACACGTTCAACAGAGACGGGTAACTCAGCTAAACACTGCTGCATCAAACGTTTGCCTAATCCCTTTCCACGAGCATCTTCACTTACTGCAACAGATAAAATCCACCTACAAGTAGGATCGCCACTCTGGGCACAGAGCAAATAACCTTGCAGAAGATTATCTTCATCCACCGCCACTAAAAATTGCTCTGGCCAGCAATCAAATCCCTGACGGAAGAAAAAATCGGGATAACTATGCCCACCAAAAATGGCTTGCTCAAGCTGATAAACCGCTAATAACTCAGACTTTAATACCGGACGTATAGACTGCATTCGAAAATCATTCGCCTATTAAAATCTTATCCCACTCTAAGTTGGGTGCGCCCACTACGATAAAGTTAGGGTTTTCTAACGTCTCGCGCTCATTGTAGGTTAACGGTTGTAGCTCAGTATCCATCAGCTGTCCACCCGCTTCCTCGACTATGATTTGCGCCGCTCCCGTATCCCACTCGCCCGTTGGGCCAACTCGCACATAACAATCGGCTCGACCTTCGGCGACAAGACAACTCTTTAACGCTGCGCCGCCCATCACCACGAGCTCGCAATGTTTAGGGTGGTTGAACAAGGTCAATACAGATTGAGGATCCTGACGGCGACTCACGGCCAATCTTAGGGAGACCTTTTCACGGTGCTCGATTTGGCGACTGCTGATCCGCACTTCCTGTTTGTCCGTGCGTTTGTATGCCCCTAAACCTGCAATCGCGTAATAACACACTTGCGTCATAGGCACATACACCACGCCCATCACGGGACGATTGTGCTCCACCAGTGCAATAATCACCGAAAAATCACCACTGCCGGCAATAAACTCACCCGTGCCATCGAGTGGATCGACCAACCAATAGCGCTTCCAAGACTCACGCACGCTCAGCGGAATGTCGGCAGCCTCTTCAGATAACACAGGAATATCAGGCGTTAAAGCAGTTAATCGGTCACAAATGATCTTGTTCGCCGCTAAATCTGCGGAAGTGACAGGGGTATTGTCAGACTTCATTTCTCGCTCAAAATTACCTTTGAGATAAATGTCACGGATAGTTATCCCGGCATCGGTCGCAATCGCAATAACTTCGTCGATCAACTCTTCTGGCTTCATAACAACTCCAATCGCAAAGTTCGCGAATGTTTTGCAAGCGTTCCAGCTTTGAACGCTTAAAAGGAAAAAGATTATTTAAGGTATATACCCAAGCTACCTGAATACACGAGTTTCAGTGCGTTAAATGCCCGCTAAACCCTGCATCTTCTGACTGTTTAGGTATAAATATTTTTGCGCTAAAAACAACGCACTCACACTACGGGATTCGGAAAAATCGACATCATTGAGCAAGGCCTCCCAATCGGCGAGCGCCCAAGGCACCACATCAATGGGCTCTGGCTCATCACCTTCAAGGCGACTCTCATACAGATCTTCTGCAAGAAAAATTTGCATCTTACTGGAGAAATACCCCGGCGCTAGGCTAAGTTCTTTCAATAGTGTGAGCTTATTCGCCCCAAAGCCAATTTCTTCCTGCAATTCACGGTTAGCGGCTTCGATTGGCGATTCACCAGGGTCGATAAGACCTTTAGGAAAACCGAGCTCGTAATTATCTGTTCCGGCAGCATATTCGCGCGCCAGTAGCATTTGCCCTTGATGAATAGGCACTATCATCACAGCGCCACGGCTGCCGCCTTTCATACGCTCGTATTGGCGTTCGACACCATTTGAGAACTTAAGATGCACTTGCTCAATTTGAAATAATCGGCTTTTCGCGACAACTTCGGTATGCAATATTTCCGGCTTATTCTGCCGCTGCGACATAACTGCCTCTGGATAAAAAGCGATAAATTAAATAAGGTAAGTGACAATCTTACTATCCTGTCTTTAATCTACAACCTGAATTTATTGCATACACCTAAAGACAAGCTGTAAATTCTTTGCGAGATACATCACAAACCAAGCTCAGCCTAAGTGAACTGCATCAAAGTATGCCTAAAAAATTCTGCAGTTTATAAATAGTAAAAAGGGGCCAAGCCCCTTTTTGTTATTCATTTACGTTTAGAATTGATAACGTAAATTGAGCTGATAACTGAGGAAGTCATTCGGCTCAATATCCACATATTGATACCCCAAGCCAACTGACCAAGCGTCACTCACTTGATAGCTAAACCGCACACCGGCATACCAATCAGTGCCATCGAGTTCTGTGGTTAAACGGCTATTGCCCATAGTGCTACTGATATCCGCTTGCCATCTAAACAATCCGATAGGCACTTCAAACCGCCAAGCATCATGCTGCAGTAAGGTAAAACGCAATCCCAGCATCACGCCATCGGCCAATACGGGGGTCACGGCTTTTACCTGCTCATGGTATTGCGCCGGAGTCAGACTCGCGCCTTCAATCCGCGCGCTCCCATTACCAAAGTCGGCATAGCCTAATTCGATTGCTACCATGGGAGTCCATTGATAACCCACACTTAAGCCAAACGCGGTATCTTTGTCATCAACCGATGTCACTACGCCAGCTGCAGTCTGTGGCTGTAAATCTTGTCTGCTGCTATCAACCTGAGCTTGCCCGACAAAGCCCTCGACATACCAGTTATCAGCTGCATTCGCTTGATTCACTGTGCCTGCGAGCACCAGAGCCCCCAAGACCGCTTTATGTAATTCACGGCGGCGGATTAAACCCGCCGTAATAATCAATCCTAATGCCCACAAGGACATGCTACCTCCTCCCGATTTGTTATCAATCACCACTTCTTGATAGGCCTTAACGGTAATGAACACTTGCCCTGTTGCTTCACCGCCCAACCCATCGCTAATCCGATAACTCACAGTATCAACACCATCGAATCCCGCTTTAGGGATATAACGCAGCTTGTTCGACTCCACTGACACAGCCCCTTGCTGCGCGGTAGCGCTGACTAAAGTTAAAAAATTACCGTCTGGATCACTGTCGTTACTCAGCACATCGAGTAGCAAGCTCGTTCTATCGTCGGTTGCGGCGCTGTCGTTGACTGTCGTTGGCGCGGTATTGCCACTCACTACCACAGTCAACTCAGTACTCGCAGTGCCACCTTTACCATCAGTAATGCTATACACCAGCACATCCGTACCGATGAAATCGGTTGCTGGCGTGTAACTTAGCTGCTGATTAGCCAAGATGACGGCGGTGCCGAACTCGCTGGTCACTTGCGTGACCGTCAGCGTATCACCATCGCTATCGGTATCATTGGCGAGCACATCAATATCGAGACTCTGATTCCAAGGTAAAGAGGCGGCATCTGGATTAGCCACTGGTAAATGGTTGCCATTGAGTATCACGGACACGCCACTTGGATCGACGATAGTACGGTTAGCGACGCCATCGTCATCGTTTGGACCGCCATCCTCTAGGGTTAACTGCACACACCAATGACCTTCAGTTAATCCCGCCGTCCAACGACTGTCTCCTGGTGGAGGACAGAAACCACGCTCACCTTCACTACTAGCAACACTGTTGCGCGCATCAATCACAAAATCTTTCCAACCATTTTGTGCTTGATACTTACGATAAACCGCATTCGCAGGGATCGGTGAGCGCTGTGGCATCACTAGACTGTAACTCTGTCCTTGTTGTGGTAATCCCGTCGCAATGAAGTCAAAAATACCGCCGACATTGGCCGCGATGCTGTCTTCAGGCACCAAAGTAGGTAACAGTTGCATGCCCGTTTGTCCTTGTCTGAGAGCAATATCGCCTAAACGCAAACATACCCCAGCCTGACCCTCAGCCAAGAAGTACACAGGTTGCAATTCACCTTCAGGCATAATGTTACAGTCGTTGACCGCATCCAAATAATCAGGAATACCGTCACCATCCGTATCGGTAAAGCCTTCTTGAACATCAGGGATCAAATCACCGTCCGTGTCTGCGCCAGTCAATACAGGTAAGCTTGAACGCACCACAATGTAGACTTTCTCTGTGGTAGACAGCGCTGGCAAACCATTATCAGTGACAGTCACACTCACAGGATAAATGCCCGGCAGGACAGAGACTGGAGAGAAGAACATACCCGCATCATCAGATTGTAAGTTCAGCGAACCGCTTGCCCATGTTGACGCTAGGCTGTCCTGCATATTGGCATCACTGATATCAGCATTAATACGAACATCACCGCCATTTTGCGCCACGATGAATTGGTGCGCTCCCGCTTGGGTAACATCCAACGTCACCTTAGGCGCAATATTCGCTTCAGTGATGAGCACCTGAGTTTGCTGCTTACTGCCCAAGTTCAAGCTAGGGTCTAGACTAATCAGCACATCCTCATCCCCTTCGACCTCACCATCTTCAAAGGTTCTAAAGCGGATCTCAGCTTGTTGACCCGATGTCACCTCGACCACCCCATCAACCAAATCATGATCACTGCTACCTGCAGAGCCTGAAACGGTATAAAGCACAGAAAGTGGATATACGGGTGCGACGCCATTAAGGTGCACACTCACCACTACCTCATTGCCCTCACCCACAAGCTGATCTTTACTCAAGGAGATCAGTGGATGTACTTTCACTTTTTGAGCCTTGATTGCCTTATTACCATCGCGATCTACAGCTTGCCAGTAAGCTAAGTAGCTGCCTGGTGCAAAGAACAGACTCTTATTCACCAGAGAAACTGGCAATGGATGACCATTACGATCGACCGCTTTCGCGAAACCAAGTTTAACGCGAGTAAATAGGCCCGTCGCATTCACATCAACATCGTCTGGCAAAGTGATCACTGGCTGATTTTCCGACTCCGCGCCTTCAATCAATACATTCACTTTGGCACTTGCACGCCCCTTGTTACCATCACTGATGGTGTAGCGAAGCGCCACAGGCCCGACATACGCTTCAGGCGCAGTAAAGCTCAAGCCCTCACTGGTGATTTGCACACTGCCGATATCCGCAGCCGCACCATCAATCGTTAAGGTATCACCATCGACATCAACATCGTTCGCGAGCACCGCAAGCGCATAAATATCGTTGGCGGTACTTGTTAATGTGTAGTCGTCATCAACCGCCTGCGGATCATCATTCACTGGCGTGACGTTAATCGTGACAGTTGCAGGCTCTGAACTCAGCTCGGCATCCTTAGCAATAAAGCTAAACACGTCTGTTCCATTGAAATCCTTCTCAGGGGTATATAACCAAACAGTGCCATGTTGCTCTAAGGTGCCGGATTCTGGCTGACTCACCACTTCATAGGTGAGCGGATCATTATCCACATCCTCTGCCGCAAGGGTGATCGTCACCGAACCATCTTCCTCTAACGTCACAGTTGAACTTGTCGCTACAGGTGCATCATTGACGTTGGTCACGGTAATGCTAAAGGACTGGTCAGCCGTTAAGCCATCCGTGTCCGTCACCCGCAGTAACACAGGGTGCGCGCCCACATCGGCATTGCCTGGCGTGCCACTTAACACGCCTGAAGTCGTATTGAAGCTCAACCAACTCGGTTTGGTCACCGCGCTGAATGTCAGCACATCACCCACATCGGTATCACTCGCCGCAAAGGTGTAGCTGTACGCGGCATCTTGAGTGGCGGTAGTGATGGCCGTTGAACTGATAGTCGGCGCATCGTTGACGTTAATGACAGTGATGCTGAAGCTTTGCTCTGCCGTTAAGCCGTCGGTGTCTGTCACTCGCAATGTCACGGGGTGCGCGCCCACATCGGCATTGCCTGGCGTGCCACTTAACACGCCAGTAGCAGCATTGAAGCTCAACCAACTTGGTTTGGTCACCGCGCTGAATGTCAGTACATCGCCCACATCAGTATCCGTAGCCGCAAAGGTGTAGCTGTACGCCGCATCTTGAGTAGCAGCAGTGATGGCCGTTGAACTGATGGTCGGCGCATCGTTGACGTTGGTCACGGTAATGCTGAAGGACTGGTCAGCGGTTAAGCCGTCCGTGTCCGTCACTCGCAGCAACACGACATGGCTGCCCACATCCGCATTGCCTGGTGTGCCACTTAACAATCCAGTGGCAGCATTGAAGCTCAACCAACTCGGTTTAGTCACCGCGCTGAATGTCAGTACATCGCCCACATCAGTATCCGCAGCCGCAAAGGTGTAGCTGTACGCCGCATCTTGAGTAGCAGCAGTGATGGCCGTTGAACTGATGGTCGGTGCGTCATTGACGTTGGTCACCGTGATGCTGAAACTTTGGTCAGCGGTTAAGCCATCCGTGTCCGTCACCCGCAGTAACACGACATGGCTGCCCACATCCGCATTGCCTGGCGTGCCACTTAACAATCCAGTGGCAGCATTGAAGCTCAACCAACTCGGTTTAGTCACCGCGCTGAATGTCAGTACATCGCCCACATCAGTATCCGCAGCCGCAAAGGTGTAGCTGTACGCGGCATCTTGAGTGGCGGTAGTGATGGCCGTTGAACTGATAGTCGGTGCGTCATTGACGTTGGTCACAGTGATGCTGAAGCTTTGCTCTGCCGTTAAGCCGTCGGTGTCTGTCACTCGCAATGTCACGGGGTGCGCGCCCACATCGGCATTGCCTGGCGTGCCACTTAACACGCCAGTAGCAGCATTGAAGCTCAACCAACTTGGTTTGGTCACCGCGCTGAATGTCAGTACATCGCCCACATCAGTATCCGTAGCCGCAAAGGTGTAGCTGTACGCCGCATCTTGAGTAGCAGCAGTGATGGCCGTTGAACTGATGGTCGGCGCATCGTTGACGTTGGTCACGGTAATGCTGAAGGACTGGTCAGCGGTTAAGCCGTCCGTGTCCGTCACTCGCAGCAACACGACATGGCTGCCCACATCCGCATTGCCTGGTGTGCCACTTAACAATCCAGTGGCAGCATTGAAGCTCAACCAACTCGGTTTAGTCACCGCGCTGAATGTCAGTACATCGCCCACATCAGTATCCGCAGCCGCAAAGGTGTAGCTGTACGCCGCATCTTGAGTAGCAGCAGTGATGGCCGTTGAACTGATGGTCGGTGCGTCATTGACGTTGGTCACCGTGATGCTGAAACTTTGGTCAGCGGTTAAGCCATCCGTGTCCGTCACCCGCAGTAACACGACATGGCTGCCCACATCCGCATTGCCTGGTGTGCCACTTAACAATCCAGTGGCAGCATTGAAGCTCAACCAACTCGGTTTAGTCACCGCGCTGAATGTCAGTACATCGCCCACATCAGTATCCGCAGCCGCAAAGGTGTAGCTGTACGCCGCATCTTGAGTAGCAGCAGTGATGGCCGTTGAACTGATGGTCGGTGCGTCATTGACGTTGGTCACCGTGATGCTGAAACTTTGGTCAGCGGTTAAGCCATCCGTGTCCGTCACCCGCAGTAACACGACATGGCTGCCCACATCCGCATTGCCTGGCGTGCCACTTAACAATCCAGTGGCAGCATTGAAGCTCAACCAACTCGGTTTAGTCACCGCGCTGAATGTCAGTACATCGCCCACATCAGTATCTGCAGCCGCAAAGGTGTAGCTGTACGCCGCATCTTGAGTAGCAGCAGTGATGGCCGTTGAACTGATGGTCGGCGCATCGTTGACGTTGGTCACTGTGATGCTGAAGGACTGGTCAGCGGTTAAACCGTCCGTGTCCGTCACTCGCAGCAACACGACATGGCTGCCCACATCCGCATTGCCTGGCGTGCCACTTAACAATCCAGTGGCAGCATTGAAGCTCAACCAACTTGGTTTAGTCACCGCGCTGAATGTCAGTACATCGCCCACATCAGTATCCGCAGCCGCAAAGGTGTAGCTGTACGCCGCATCTTGAGTAGCAGCAGTGATGGCCGTTGAACTGATGGTCGGCGCATCGTTGACGTTGGTCACTGTGATGCTGAAGGACTGGTCAGCGGTTAAACCGTCCGTGTCCGTCACCCGCAGTAACACGACATGGCTGCCCACATCCGCATTGCCTGGCGTGCCACTTAACAATCCAGTGGCAGCATTGAAGTTCAACCAGCTCGGTTTGGTCACGGCGCTTAAGGTTAAGGTGTCGCCCACATCGGTATCCGCGGCCGCGAAGGTGTAGCTGTACGCCGCATCTTGAGTAGCAGCAGTGATGGCCGTTGAACTGATGGTCGGCGCATCATTGACGTTGGTCACTGTGATGCTAAAGGACTGGTCAGCGGTTAAGCCATCTGTGTCCGTCACTCGCAGTGTCACGGGGTGTGCGCCCACATCGGCATTGCTTGGTGTGCCACTTAACAATCCAGTGGCAGCATTGAAGCTCAACCAGCTCGGTTTGGTTACCGCGCTTAAGGTTAATGTGTCGCCCACATCAGTATCACTCGCCGCAAAGGTGTAGCTGTATGCCGCATCCTGAGTGGCTGCAGTGATGGCCGTTGAACTAATCGTCGGCGCATCGTTGACGTTCACTACACTTAAATTAAATGCGGGTAAACTCGCAGACAAAGCACCATCAGAAACACTGATAATAATCCCGTTAGTTACACCAACATCTTGATTAGAGGGAGTACCTGACAGCGTTCCTGTTGTTGTGTTAAATGTCGCCCATGCAGGTTTATTAGCAATACTAAAGCTAAGTACATCTCCCACAGAGTCAGACGCTGTAGGCGTAAACTGATACGACACATCTTGATTAACACTTAAGGTCGGCGTACCACTAATGACTGGGGCGCCATTTGGCGTTACCGAGTTACTCGCCACTGACGCACTACTGCTGCCAATCGCGTTCGTTGCTACGACACTAAAGGTATAAGGACTACCGTTTGCAAGCCCAGTTACTGTAATAGGGGAAGCTGCCCCCGAAGCGTTGAAACCACCTGGGCTTGAGGTCACTGTGTACCCCGTGATTGACGAACCACCATTGAATATCGGAGCGGTAAAACTCACACTCGCTTGGCTATCAGCTGCACTAGCCGTTCCTATGGTTGGCACGCCAGGAACGACAGCATTCACAGTGAATGAGCGACTTACCTGAGTCGCAGCTAAGTAACTACCATCTCCCGCTTGATTCGCATCAATGGTACACGTGCCAGTGCTACCGAACGTTAAGGCGCCACCAGCGGTAATAGTACAAACTCCTGTAGTAGATGATTTAAAAGTCACTGTTAAGCCAGAGCTTGCTGACGCAATGAGCATCGGTGCGGTACCAAAACTTTGAGCACCAGGGTCTGCAAAAGTAATGGTTTGTATCGCTTTAGGCGTGGTAGAGCTAGTTGCAGTAGAAGCGACTCCCGTCCCCACCGAGTTAGTAGCCGTGACGGTAAATGTATATGCTACACCATTAGTAAGACCAGTTACTGTCAGCGGTGAGCTAGCACTCGCCCCAGTGAAGCCACCAGGATTTGACGTTGCTGTATAACCAGTAATAGCTGCACCACCGGTAAAGATTGGCGCACTAAAGGTCACACTGGCTTGAGTATCGCCAGCAGTCGCACTCGCTGCAGTTGGCGCACCCGGTACAACCGCACTGATACTAAATGAGCGGCTGACAGTCGTCGCTGCCAAATAGCTGCTATCGCCCGCTTGATCGGCATTGATAGTGCAAGTACCCACAGAAACGAAGTTTAATAACCCGCCAGAAGAAATAGTACACACTCCTGTGGTTGATGAAGTAAAGGTCGGGGTTAATCCTGAGTCTGATGTCGCCGTCAAGGTTGGCGAGGTACCAAAATTCTGCGCCCCTGGGTCGGCGAAGGTAATTGTCTGCGGTGATGCCGGTGTGACTGAATTAGATGCTGCTGATGCAGCTCCTGTACCCGTCGAGTTAGTCGCGGTAACAGTGAAGGTATAAGCCACTCCATTGGTTAATCCTATCACCGAAATGGGTGAACCCACGCCCGTACCGGTAAAACCACTGGGGTTGGACGTAACTGTATAGCTAGTAACTGCAGCACCACCATTACTTGCGGACGCAGTAAAGTTAACCGATGCCTGGGCATTCCCTGCCGTTGCGGTGCCAATCGTTGGGGCACTTGGCACTACGGCATTCACCATAAAGGTTTGACTTACAGTGCTTGCAGCATTGGTACTCGCGTTACCACTCTGATCTGTATCGATAGTACAGGAGCCTGTTGACAAAAAGGTCAGGGTTCCACTGCTCGTAATCGTACAAACTGCTGGTGTCGATGAACTGAAACTGACAATTAACGATGAATCTGATGTTGCAGTTAACGTCGGACTAGTGCCGAAATTTTGCGCCCCCGGATTAGCAAAAGTAATTGTCTGGTTAACTTTGGGTATCACTGAATTTGAAGCACCTGATGCAGAGCTTGTTCCAATGGTGTTAGTTGCCGTCACAGTAAAGGTGTAAGCCGTACCATTTGTTAGGCCAGTTACCGTTATCGGAGAAGTTGTAAATCCATTACCACCAGCACTAATGCCATCAGGGTTAGATGTTACTGTATAACCCGTTATGGCAGCGCCACCATTATTTGCAGGTGCGCTAAAAGCCACAGAGGCTTGCCCAATACCTGCCGTTGCAGCGCCAATAGTAGGAGCATATGGGGCTGTCGGGATAGCCACAGTATGAGTTGAGCCGCTGGTATAGGCTGCAGGGCCAGCGTTACCCGCTGCATCGCTGATATTGGTCGATGCATTCAGGTTGAGTTTGATGGTGCCATTACCCGTAATACCGCTCACTATCACATTCACGCTGGAGCCTGAACTCGCGGAGACGCTGACTATAGTGCCAGTCGCGCCACCGCTAGTGTCAAGAGCGAAGTCATCGATAGAAATGTTGTTGACTGATTCGCTGAAGTTAACGGTGAAATCAACACTGGTATCTGTTGATACTGCACCACCCGAAGGTGCGGTGCTCGTCACAGAGGGCACAATGCCGTCCACTACCAGCACTTTATTATTGCCCAGTGAATTAGCTGCACCAGGGGACGCCAATGTGAGGGTCGCATTGTTAGTAGCGGCATCGCGGATGGTTCCGCTATTCAATGCCAAGGAGTTAGTGGCGGCATAATCTAGGTCACTGGACGTATCGCCGGACTGAATGGTGTAATTGAATGTCAGCGCACTGGAACCACTACCACTTGCGTAGTCAATCGTTCTATCCGTTGTACCCGTATCCAGCGTTAGTTGAGGGGTACCAGTGACGCTCACCACTTCGCTAAAGTTAACTTGGATACTAATGATATCGCCCAGTTTGTAAGTGCCGTCCGCGGTGCTGGCATTAACAGATGAAACCGTCGGGGCCACGCCATCGATAATGATATTTCTATTCGCACCCAAAGAGTTTGCGGTACCGGGAGAAGGCAAGGTCAAGGTGGCGTTGTTACTTGCCGCGTCGCGAATAGTGCCACTATTTAGCATCAATGAATTGGTAGCAACATAATCTAAATCGGCCGAAGTATCGCCAGACTGAACGGTGTAATTGAATGTTAACGTACTGGAGTTACTACCACTGGTGTAGTTAATGGTGCGATCAGTGCTGCCTGTTTCAAGTGTGAGTTGAGGTGTACCAGTCACCAATACTGCTTCATCAAAATTAACCTCTACACTAATAACATCCCCGACTTTGTAAGTACCGTTTGCAGTGCTGGCTGTGATAGAGCTTACCGCAGGGGCAACAGAATCGGTAACAAATGCACCCGTTGCGTTATACCCGATACCGCTGCTAGTACCTGTTAACATGGAGGAATTAGTCTGGCTATCGTTGACTGTAGTACCGCTGGCTTCATTCAGCTTCCAATAACCCAGCAGGCCGGATTCATTGCCTACCAACTCGATACTGCGGTTATTTTGAATCTGCACTTGCGTGCGCGCACTACTCCACATACGTATATCATCGATACTACCGACGAAATCATCTACCGCTACGTGGTTCTGCAACCCAAACACAAGATTGGTCACTCCAAATCCCGTATAATTAGGAACGCTACTACGGGCGCCTTGATCTAAAACGTTTATTCCCTGTCCGACGCCATCAACATAAAAATCCCAAGTTCCATTATCAAATACAACTGCAATGTGATACCAGGTTCCTGCGCTTAACGACAACACATTACTTTCTGTCAGGTTATGAAAATCCTGCTCAAGATCGACAGTTAGTATACCTGAGTTCAATATGAGGCCACCGGCATCGGCACCGCCAGTGAAATCCACTAAATTGATGGTCCCACTGACGTTAGTAAATTTGGCCCAAAACTCCAGTGTAAATGTTGTTCGATTAGATAGTGCAGATCCCGCATTTGTCAGCGTTACGGTATCGCCAGTTGTAAAGTCAAAAGAACGGTTTTGTGCACTAGCATGGAGGGAGGTCATCGCAAAAAAACTGCCTACAATGAACATTTTCAAATAAGAATGACAGAATCTAGTCATAATATGCTTAAAAGCATGAATCATTTTGTAAGCATGTTGCAGCATGACACATCCCCTAAATTAGCTTATTTTCAATACAAGTAGCGCAATCCTTGCGCGCATTTGCACTTACAGATTTAAACCATATTGTTTCAGATTTAATTACGAGAAGGGAAAAGGCCCTCAAGAGCAATAATGAAATTCACAACTTGGTAAGGTTGTACGATATGCACTGGCATATTATTACCGGCAATACCAGTATTTCCATTTACGTTAACCGTTGTGGTGGCAGTCGCAGGCGACAGTGTGGTGTCTGGTGCAGTAGTGCTAAAAGCATTAAGAGCAGTTAGCCCACTAACCACTTTGGCGGGTACCGTGGTTGGCCCTGGAGTAGCGGTATTACCGTTAGCGGAGGAAGCTCCCAATGCAACGCTCGTATTTCCTGTTCCATTTAGTGCTACGGAATGAATATGCGCGGGTAATTCATTGGCAGTCAATGTCACATTTTCAGTCCCACCCGTTTGTCCTAGGTTATATTGACTCATGCTAGGGCTTTGGCCTTGATGCACAGGCACACGCCCTTGTAGGTTAGGCAGTGCAAAAGTCGTTTGGCCATTGCCACCATAGGTGGTGCCTAGAATTGCAAAAAGCGCAGAGTTTTGCGAGACGGACAATAATTGCCCATTACAAAAGGCCCAACCACGGGGAGCGAAATTACCAGCGAACATGGAAATTTGACCGATAAATGGATCTGACATTGTTTTTCTCCTTAAAATCACGATTTTGTCTATTTAACGTTTTTCAACGAAATGATTACTCACGACATTTAATCGACAGCGAGTTCCTTTTGCTGATTACAACATCATCCACATCACACGATGAGAGGACTATCTAGATAACCTAAATCAAAAACAAAACAAATTGATTACAATTAAACATACATTAAAAATCAATAAACACAATTGTACAAAAATAAATCAGTGTAAATTATCACTCTCCACTTAACGCCGTAGCATAGATTCATAGGCGCCAGAGTAACTTTCGGGCTTAAACCCATGCTGTAGATAAAGCTTTTTAGCTTGAGTATTTTCACTCTCCACAGATAAACCGATAGGTAAATGGCGTTTCATCGCTTCTTGCTTAATGGCCGCTAAAATGGCCGAACCAAAACCGCGTCCCCGCATACTTGATATGATAATAAAATCAACAAGATGAATCCTATACTCACTGATATCGAGCATCACTTTTCCTACGGCTTGCTGGTGATAAAACAAGATATAAGTGTTGGCATTTGGATATTGTTCCCGATAAGAGGCTTGCTGCAGTCGGTATTGTTGCTCCAGCATGATTTCAACGACTTCACTGGGTAAACCAAGTTCATAAAAAAGCGTTTTTGTAGAATAAAAAAGCTGTGCCATAAATGGGTCGTCATTTGTATTAGCAGCTTTAACACTCAAGCCTATTGGTAGATTTAACTCACCTCGCATCATGCCTTTTTATCCCAATATAAACGCTGCAGAAGTTGGTTATAGGTGATTAATAATTGCTGCCACGATGGGCTTTGACATTCACGGATTGGGACGGGCTCATTTGACACAACAGGTATAAATAGTTGCCCTTGCTGCTTCGCATCAAAACGCCAATGGTGTTGCCAGCGCTCAATCTCACCTTCAGATAGTGGCCATCCTAAGATGGTAGAGAATGTTGTGGGTTTAAAATCTTTTAATTGATGATAATCCAGTAGAATAACTCGAGAAGATTGAAGTAAAGCGACAGATAATTGCGCTAAATACTGTAAAACGGTGGTACGAAATTCATCTAAGCTAGGCTCAGTATCCGTATTTTCCATCTGTTGAGTATGCAGTTCAGTTGTAAGTAAACTTTGCCCTCCAGCCATATGTCTTCCAACAACTCGTTGATGAGACGCAATAATATTCTTAGGATTGCGTATCAAGCATAACACTCGACTCTTAGGGTAAAGTTCGAGCAACATCGGCCAGCAAGCCAGATCCCATGCATTCCACTTGATCACTAACTCACGCTCGCCCAGCCTCAATCGCCCCTGTAGTCTTAAGCATAAATCGACGAGCTGAGGTTTTAGTGCCAAAGGCCAATGGTCATCATGCATAACATCGCTGCAGAGCATAGATTCAGAGAGCACTCGGCAAGTTTCGAGCAGGGCAAAACTGCTCGACACTAGCGTAGAACCACAACGGGACCAGTGAAAAATCATCAAACTTGGATTTACGATAGGCAAACTTTCCCGTTGGGATAATAGGGGTTCGAGCAAGGTTTTAGGTTGGATAAAACTGGCGAGTAAACAACGACGAGCATCACTGATATCGTCCTCTAAGAAGGGTTTAGATAACCTATGAAATGCCGGAACCCAACTCACCGTTTTATGTTGTGAGTGATAACGACAAGGGAACCAGGCTTGGCTGAAACGATCTAAATCTGGAATAAAGGTTTCTTGCTGCAAAGCAATGAATGCGAGCATGTGTTCCAAACTAAGCTCAGGCCAAGCAAGAAAATCAGCCATCAGCGCGATAAAATGCTCCACATCATTCGCTCGATGCAGTAAAAATAATGACTCTGGTTGATGTAACAATTGCCAATAGCGTTGCTCCCGCTCTTTAAAATCAACCATTAGCAAGCCATAGGATAAAAGTTAATGTATTGCACCATGCGTGGTAACTTGGCTCGATTCGGACTCGCACCATGGGGCAAGGCATGGTGCCAAATGATTAAATCACCTGCATTTGCAGCTATGGATTTAGCAGGCCACTTGCTCCAATCCTGTTGCTGCAGCTCGATATCGGGCTTGTTTGAGCTACGGAGCCATTCTTCTATCTTGAGATGAAATCCTGGGACACAACAAAATGCGCCTTGGTCAACACTGGTATCGGTTAAGTAAATTAACCCTTGAGTGCCAAACTCAACGGGTTGCTGCAGTGGCATATCCCAGTGCATATTTGGCCCGGGAAAACGCCAAGTGGGCGTTTCAGGTGGATTAAAGCTGACTCTGTCGGTTGTCATGACTAAATCCGTTCGCTGCCACAACTGTTCAAACACTTGACGGATTTTGGGGACTTGTCGATTCGCGTCCAGTTGCGGATGGCGAAACAGTTGTAGCATTATTTTCTGCATAAACTCATGAGCTTGATACCAAGTGGCGGGATCTTGTTCATTTGCCCCTAACTGCTGCCAAATAAAATCTCGAGTTGCGGCGCATTGCTCTGCCGTAAGCACATGCGGGATCACTAAGTAGCCTTCACTACGCCAAAAATTGAGTTGTGACTCGCTGAGTAATGCAGCCGGATTTGAGTCTTCAACCTCTATTGAATTTAAATCATCGACTTCTGGCATTGTGACCGATGACGTTAATCCATGGGAAATAGCGCTTAATTGCTGATTAATCCCAGCAATATCCGCGGCTGTCAGCTTGGCTATTTGCTGAATAAAAGCGACAAAAGCTGACTGATGATCGTGTTGGTATAAAGCTCTTAGACCCGGCTCTAGCCCTATTCCACAAAGATCCAGCAAGGTTTTATCTAAGTGCCATTCATTTACCCGTTCAGTGAATGGCACTCCCCGCTTACGTAGCTGTATCTTTTGCCAAAGCCGCTGTAAATGATAAATGCCTAAGCAGCTCAGATCGTCACTCGACACCAGCACTGGTTTTTGCTCTATAACATCAAAAACAAAATCGGGATGAGCGCCCTGCTCATATCGAAAAGCAAGGCATGAGAGCGGCTTAAGCCAATGCTCGCGTCGATATCGAGGTAAGGTGAGTTGAGATTGGTTTTCGCTCAGCTTGGAATGACCATAGACTTGAATGAAAGTCGTGAACTTAAGCGTTACCGCACTCGGGCTGAAATCGGGGAGCAGTAAAGTACCAGCCAAGAAGCTACGATCTCCATCGGCAAGTAAGCGCGCAGTTTGCAGGTTGAGTGCAAACAAAGGCCCTAAATAATGCGTCTCCACAAAATCCTGCACAGTACGACACTCAAGCCAAGCGTCTAGCTCAATGTTTTGCGGAATCAGCACGCCGCCATCCGCAAGATACGCCTGTAAGTGGCTGAATATCTGGACTTGAGGCTCCTGTTGCAGCAGATGCTTCATGGTTTCAGAGACTATCATATCGAACTTTACTGCAGCTTCTGGTTGCCAAACTGTGGCATCAGCACAAACAAACTCCAGCACACGATCGGCTAAGTCAAAGTGTTCAATAAGCTTGGTGACTTTATCTAACGAGGCAGGGTGAATGTCGAGCAAGGTGACTTGAATCTGACTCGCAGAAAACAGCGGCAGTAATGGTAATAACAACCAGGCAAAAGGTCCTGTACCCGCATACAAAATCTGTATTGGCCGTTGCGGATTTAGCGCCAACTTATCCTGTATGGCCAGATAAATGCCCTGAATAAACACTCGCCCACGCTCAGGATCTTCAGCACACTGCGCCGCAGTAGTGAGCGATACAGCTTTACCAAAAGGCGTAATACTCGCCTCAGTATCCAAAAAATACTCAGGGTGCAATTCCACCGCGGTTATTTGGCATAACTGCTTCAGCATGGGATCGATTAACCGTTTAGACTCCCCTGCCGAGGTTGACAACAATAGCGCGTTAGCAAACTGAGTTAATGCGACGACATCCAAACTCTGTTCTAATTCACGCTCTGAACTTTGCAGCATTGATTAACTCCCTTAACCAAGTATTCACTTCGCAATCAATCACTAAGTTGATCCGCGCATTCTGCCCTTTATTTTCAACCCAATGGACTTGGTCGGCATTGATATACCAAAGATCGCCAGCCTGCATAGGTACACGTTTATCGTCCACGTAAAAATTGAGTTGTTCATTCGTTTGCAGTGGCAAATGCAGTCTGGCCTCACCTTGCTCTAGGCAGAGTCCTTGATCTCTATGGGGTTTGATTTCAGCCCCCGCATGTAAGCGCATCAAACGCACGGATTTCACTGGGCAGGCTAGGGATTGCAGAAAACGGCATAATGCAGGGCTCGATTCGAGACTAGGCAGATCTTGCCAGTGATCCGGTGTAGAGATTGAGAAGGCTTGCAAGATAGGATGTGCTGTTTGATACTCAGCGGCGCAGCGCAAAGGCAACACATCCCAACCGCCCTGATCCCCTTGACGATAATCACGCTGATTTACGTGGGGTAGCCAGTCTTGCAGCAGCAAAGCATTCAGCTCTTGCTGTAAACTAAGGGAGTTTGGAACTTGAGCTAATAGGGCAAAAGAACAGATATCCATATCCAACCGCTTAATTTTCAGACTAAAAATAATTAGTCATCCAAGACTAGCACAAAGATGTAAGCATACAAGTTACGGGAATAATCATCATAGCGACCACTGAGAATTACCCTGCCCATACGTCAATCGCAGGCGTTGTTCATCATGCAAAGAATAGGAAATACCTAATGTTTAACTGGAAGACTATCGATACGGTTCTGCTCGACATGGACGGCACGCTATTGGATTTGCACTTCGATAATCATTTTTGGCTGAATTTAGTGCCGCAGGAATTAAGCAAACAACGGGGGCTGAGCAGCGACGAAGCGCAGCAGTTAGTCGTAAATGCCTATGAGAAAGTCGTCGGCACACTCGATTGGTACTGCCTCGATTATTGGCAGGAGCAGCTACAACTCGACATTATGGGTTTGCATCGCACTTTGGTCGATCGCATTCAGCTGCGCCAAGACAGTATGCCGTTTTTGGCGGCCTTAGCCGCTGCGGGTAAACAGCGGATTTTGGTGACCAATGCCCATCCTAAGAGTCTCGCCCTAAAGCTTGAACATACCGAACTAGCAACAGGGCTCGATGCCATGATTTCCAGCCACGAGACAGGTTACC
Source organism: Shewanella sp. DAU305 (assembly GCF_026802235.1). Classification (NCBI taxonomy): domain Bacteria; kingdom Pseudomonadati; phylum Pseudomonadota; class Gammaproteobacteria; order Alteromonadales; family Shewanellaceae; genus Shewanella; species Shewanella sp. DAU305. Next base: position 697,159 of record NZ_CP113808.1, on the reverse strand, counting down.
CTAAGGAACACCCACAATTTTGGCTCACCTTGTTTAAACAATTCAACCTTGAACCAAGCCGCTGTCTCTTTATCGATGATAGCGAACCCATACTCAAGGCCGCTAAACTTGCCGGCGTAGGCCATCAATTGGGGATTGCTAACCCAGACAGTAAAAAGCCAGTCAAAGTCTTTCAAGATTTCCCCGCGATTACCGACTATCACTCGCTACTCAATGATCTAACACGATAAAAAGACAATAAAAAAGGCACCTAAGGTGCCTTCGTTTTCATCATAATGCAGATCTATCATCGCGCGCTGAAACAGCACTATAACCCAGGAATACGACCCTGATATACCACAGGGAAATAACCGTCGCTGCCGCGTTTACCTAGCATACCCAGTGACTTACGCATATCTTCTGGTTGCTCAGCCGTTTCTTTAATCTTAGCTGCTACTTTGACCATATTGCCTTCGTCTAACTGCAAAGTGCCGACGATGCCGAGCTGGTTTTTGGCTTCATCTGTGGCTAATTGCGCTTTGCCATCAACGCAACTCAGGCCAAGTTCAATATTGCCTAGTGGATAGTTGCCAAACTGATTTTTAACATTGGTTTGATTCAAAAACAGCTTACCAGACAACTGCTCGCACCAAGGTTTACCTTGCTCTAACGTCTCGACTAATAGGCTAACTTCACCGGATATTTCGGTTTTAAAGGGCAGTTTTGCATTGCCGAGTAAAAAGCTATCTGGCGCTTCGAAACGTAAACCCTGCGCACTTAAGCCGCCCATGGACCAAGAGATTAATCCTTTAGCGCTAACCGGCGTTGCACGGCTGCCCACTTGAAAATCAACTTTCACTTTACCTAACAACAAGGCCCAAGGGCTGAGATCCCAACGCACTTGTTCTAACTGGCGTTGCGGCATACTTAAGGTTTCTATGCTGCCAGACCAAATACTGCCGCTCACACCCGAAACACTGATATTTGCAGGTAATGGCGCTAACGCTATCGCAATCTTAGCGGGAAATAGAACGACTAAAAATACTAAATAAATCAGTACGCCTATGATGACTTTTTTTATCAAACTCACAGCTACACCTTAATTTATTGCGACAGTTGGATACGTCTAACTTTGACATAGCCAGGGGCATCGGCCTCTGTCAAATCAACACTTTCGAGTGAAAGTCCTTTTTTCTGCACTAACTCACTCAAATAACCTAACAAGGCATCAAAAGGAACATCGTCCATCCACACTTGGATCTTATCGCCTTGGGGCTGCATACGAGTAATCACTAACCCATAACTGCCCGCAGTTTGGTTAACCACAGAGCTTAAACTGCCCGACATAGTCGGTTTAGCACCGTTCTGCTTCAAACCCGCAATTTTATTCGCCGTTTGTTTTACATAGTTCAACGTCTGTTGCTGTGCAGTAAGGTTACGTAATGCATCGGCCTCGGCAGTGGCGATTGGCGTCCAAACACCCCAATAAAAAATACCTATGACTAAGAATACCGAACCAAAACCGACTAACTGCTGCTCGCGCGATGCGAGCCCTTGCCACCAAGTCCGCAAATTATCCATCTTATTTGCTCCTCAAGGTTAAGGTACTGGTGACTTGATCTTCACCGCTGTTCATAGTGCCGCCGTCGAGTTGGAAACGACGTCCAACGATCTCTTTAAACTTCTCGATTTGCGCGTAGTTTTTCGCACTCACTTGCATGCGGATCTCATTACGCGCGCTTTCGAATCTTAAGCTATTAGGTTTAAGTTCAGGTACTTGCTTAAAGGCATCCTGCAAACCATCGAGCATGGCAAAAAACTCGGCGCCACTGCCCTGTCCTTGCAATGCGCGTAATTGACTTTCCATCTGCGAACGCAGGTTAACAATGCGCGAATTTCCGGGCACCAGCTGCTGATAAATGGATTCGCTCTGGGCTTTAAGATCGGCAATCTGACCATTGACTTGATGTATGGTCAGCCCTTTATTCACCAAGGCCAGCACGCACGCGATGGCGATAACGATGGCAGCACTCTTCCACATCATCAACTGCTTGCTGTATTCGCGCTTAGGCGTGTAAACGCCGCCCAGTAAGTTCACTGGCGCATGCAAAATACCGCGGGCTAACACTAACATAGGCAGCTCGAGTGATTGTGGCTTAAGCTCAACACCTTCGAGTTGCATGTCGGTATAACTGGCGACAGACACTTCGCCCTGTGCGGGCCTAAGTTGTTCCAGCGCAATCGGTAACCAAGGCAAAGGTAAACTCTGGCCCGTGGCTAATCCGGTACGCAGTAATAGTTCATTACCAAAATTCATTGCCGCCCATTGGCACTCTTGCAGTGGCAAGGCTAAGCAGTCGGGTACGATGCGCTTCACTTTTAAACCCGCCTCGGTCAAACAACTCAGCCAAGTCTGCATTTGCTCATGGGCCACGGCGACCACGCTTAAGGCATCGCCATCACGCGGGCCGACGGTAAAATGCATGGCATCGACGTCCTCGGCTAAGGCTTCTTCGAGCATAAAGGGCAAGGCTTTCAAGGCTTGGCGTTGCCCTTTTTCGGGCAAATGCACGCTAGTGAGTGTCATTGCCGCGGCGGGCACTAACACATCGACGGGACGATTACCCGCACGCTCAGTTAAGGTCGACAAACCTTGGGCATTGGCGAGCTCGCCAGAGGCGATAATTTCCTGTTCTTGCTCAGACCAAACGAGCCAAGAGCATGCTTGCTCTGCTGTTCTGCCTAAGCGAATAAATAGCCGTTCACTCACAGTTTTTCTCCACCAGTCCCAGTCAAGAAAGCGTGACTGAGCTCGTTGCTATTATTTTTGTCCACCAGATTCTGCCGGGTGAGCACTTCCATTACTTCTGGCCACCAACATCAAGCCCTGCCGGGTGAGCACTGCCATTATTTTTGTCCACCAAACTGACGGGTGAGCACTTCCATTTTGTTGCCGCCGCCCTTTTTGAGCACGCTTTCCATTCTAAATACGGCGTTATCGACTTTCGCCCCCGAGGCCAACAGAAAATATTGGCTATCGATGACAAAACTCGACTTCATGGCACCTTCCCACTTGATCGAGCCCATAGATGAGCTTTCATAAAAATCTTCGATTTTGTCAAAACCATCGCCGGGGCGTTGGTTGATGATACTTTCTGCTTCGCCGACCGAAATCTGATTATCGAGCATGCCAGCTAACAGCGCCGCTTGCTCAACTTCCACAGTATTCACGTTAAGCAATTGCCTATCATTGCCTGGGATCACACAAACATAGGGCAAGAGTTTCAGATAGATATCTTGGGTGTATCCCATCACAGCGCGTAACTCACTGCGATGATTCATCAGCGTATTGGCCGCACGGTAAGGCACATTACGCGATTCATATTCAGCATCTTCGGCGCCGTAGGGGCTGGCCGTCATGTCTTCGTCGATATAATCCTTTAAGGTCTGAGTCAGGCGATCCGCACTAAAGTCGTCCATCCCTAAACTCACCAATAAAGCCTTATATTGCTTCGCCGCCAAGGGCAGCTTAGGTTGACCGTTTTCCACCTCTTTCGTGGTCGCGGACAAGGCATTTAAGTTGAAACAGGCACGCATATCGGTGATCTTGCCCGCAATTTCACCGTATTCAGCTGGAAACACCACATCGGCCATGGCCCAATATTGTTGCCTGTGGACTCGACCTTCAGAGTCATCTAAATCTTGTTTTAAAATCTTCTTCGCCAATTCTTCGGCGGAAATCGCATACCAATAAGCTTGATCGTACTGGGCCAAGTTTAAGGTTCGGCGCATAGATAACTGATTACGGCCAGTGATGTTTGTCGCGATGATCACCACCATAGCCACAATCAAGAGCACGACGATCAGTGCAACGCCGCGCTGTTTAGACCGAGATTGGGTTCTCATTCGCGGCCCTCTGCGTCTGGATCGCCGTCTCCGGAACCGCCAGAATCTGGGTCACCGGTTCCATTGCCGTTACCTGAGCCGTTTTTATCTTTGTTAGCATCGTCTGGATTTTCGTCTTTATTGTCTTCATCCTTGGACTTGTCTGGTACGGCAGCACCTAGCGGCAGCAAGAACTTACGTTGGATCTTGCCTAAGCCTTCAATCTCAATTTCCATGGCGATCGCTTTAGGCAACTTAGTCGCCTCGACTTTGCGCTCCCATTTGTCATCCATAAAGAAGGAATATTCCACCGACAATACTTTATCTATGACCACTGTCTTAATCGGCTCGGCACCAAATTCAGGCTCAGGATAAGGAAAATACCAACGCTCCAGTCGCCCTTCGTGCACCACATACGCCACAGACTGTAAGCTGCCCCGCGGTAATAAACCGTCGGGATTTAACCAACCTAAACGGTAAAACACTAAGGCTTCTGATTCCGAGTCTAAGATATCATTGCCCGTTTGGAAGATGGTCGAACCTCGACCCCCTTCGAGTAATCTGGGTGTACGCGCCACCATTTGGGCGAGATCACGCTCAATCGCACCAAAGCCTTGCTGCAGGGCTTTAAGCCGAGTAGAGAAAGTGCGCGTCACTTCATCGTTAGTCAGCACAGTGCTGAGCACGGCATTAGAAGCCAAACCTATCATGGCGAAAATCGCGATGGCGATCAGCATTTCTAGCAGGGTAAATCCCCGCTGCACACTAGTCAGTTTTAAGGACATAACTGCTCACTTGTGCTGCAATACGCTGATATCGTTCGTCTTCACTCACGCTTATGCGGATCATACGAAAATTATCGTCCGTGGTTTTCACCACTTCCTTACGCCAATACCAATCCTTTCCTGCAAGTTCGACTTGGCCTTCTTTTTTACCCACTTCAGGAAACTGCGGCTCGAGTCTGGCATCGACCATCTGATTGTCGGCCACCCACTGTGCCAAAGTGCGCGATTCCAGAATCGGCATGTTGGCCATCTGCTCGCCCAAACTTTTAGTGATCGACACGGCCGCAATCGAAAACACGGCAAGGGCCACAATCACTTCGAGTAACGTCATGCCCTTAGCGCGTTTCATCGGGGCGCCCTATAGTTAATCTGCCCAGCGCATCGCCGACCACTAACGCTTCGGCCTGCTGACCTTTGTCAGTTTTGGCGATAAACGTCAGCTCAAAAGCGCTCATCTCGCCGCTCGGGAATAGCATGACCTGTGGCTCAGGATGTTTCTTCTTGTCATCGGCAGAGGGCTCAATTAGTGGTTCTTCAAACCAAGAATCGTCTTCTTCATCGTCTTGTACCAAGGGCAAACCATCGAGCACTAAGTTCATCACGACACCCGGCTCCATCTGCTTTTCAGACAAGAGCCTGTCTTTATCCAAAGGCTCCCACTTACCGTCTTTATAAAAAACAAACTGATAACTGGTTTTCTCAATCACAATCCCAATAAATTGGCCACTCAAAACGGTCTCATCGAGCACCATTTCAGTGGCAGCGATAAACTGCCGCGCCGTTCTATCTAGGGCCTGTTGTGGGCCCGAATTGCCGATAGACATAGTCACAGCCGCTGCCGTGAGTCCCATCAACAAGATCACTAGCATCACCTCCATTAAGGTGAAACCAGCGTGGCGCAGCTTTAGCATCTTATTGGAAATTCTGTAAATTCCAGTTACCGATGTCATCTTCGGTACCTGGTTGACCATCTGGGCCTGCTGTGAATATATCTAGCTTGCCGTTTTCGCCAGGGCTTAACAGCAAGTACTTATTGCGCCATGGATCTTCTGGCAGACGTTTTACATAACCATCTTCACGGTAGTTACGTGGCTCAGGCGAAATCGTTGGCTTTTGCACTAAGGCTTCTAGACCTTGCTCGGTCGTCGGGTAGATGCCGTTATCTAACTTGTACATGTCTAAGGCATTTTCGAGTGCGACTATGTCAGATACCGCTTTTTGTTGGTCAGCTTTATCTTTGTTACCCATTAAGTTAGGCACCACCATAGAGGCTAAAATCCCTAAAATAACAATAACAACCATCACTTCGAGTAAGGTAAAACCTTGATGTTTCTTGTTCATTTGCATCGACTACTTCTCCTAAAAAAACCTATGCCAATCGACTTGGTCATAATCCATAAATTCAAAAATTAACCGCTAATCAAGTTATTCAAGGCTAAGATTGGCTGCAGAATCGCCATCACGATAAACAGCACCACACACGCCATACTCACCACCAGCATAGGCTCAAACACCCCCAGTGCTATGTTGACGTTGCCCTCGAATTCCCTGTCTTGGTTATCGGCGGCGCGTTCTAACATTTGCTCAAGCTGACCACTCTTTTCGCCCGAGGCAATCATGTATAACATCATTGCCGGAAACAACTTAGTATTAGTCAATGCCGCACCTAAGCTAGTTCCTTCACGCACCCGCGCAGTCGCATCATCCACTGCAGCCCGCACACGCACATTCTGCAATACTTCACTGGCGATACGCATACCGTCGAGCAAAGGCACAGAGCTTGCGGATAAGATACTTAAGGTCCGTGCAAAACGCGCCGTATTCAAGCCCTTACTCACGCGGCCCACAACCGGCATGCTCAATAGAAAATTGTCGTACTTCATTCGAAACGCAGGCGACTTTAACATGCGGCGAAAGAGTGCGAATAGCATCACTAGGGCGATAACGACAAACACACCGTAGTTTTGTACAAAGTCAGAGGCCGAAATCAAGAAGCGTGTCGAAGCCGGTAACTCGGCGCCCATGTGTTCAAACTGCCCGACCACTTTAGGTACAACCGCTGCCAGCAGGATGGAAATCACTCCAATCGCCACTGTGGTCAGTACTGCAGGATAAATCATGGCTTGAGTCAGTTTAGATTTAAGCTGTTGACGTCGCTCTGTGTAATCCGCCAGACGATTAAGCACCACTTCTAAGTGACCGGATTTTTCACCCGAGGCCACCATGGCACGATATAAGTCATCGAAAATGTGCGGAAATTCGGCCAAGGAATCGGCCAGACTGTAACCTTCAACCACCCGCGAACGTACCGCCATGATCATACTCGCAAGGCGATCTTTCTCGCATTGCTGACCAACGGCTTTAAGGGATTCTTCAATCGGTAAACCCGCGGCCACTAAGGTCGCGATTTGACGGGTGATCAAGGCTAATTCAGCGACCGAGATACCCCGTTTGAAAAACGAAAAGCTGCTGCTCTTAGCTTTGGCTTCTTTTTCGGAAACAGGCAGAATTTCCAAGGGCATCATGCGCTGATCGCGCAACTGGCTACGGGCGTGTCTGGCGGTATCCGCCTCGATTACGCCCTTAAGCTGCTTTCCCTTGGCATCCAGTGCCTTATATTCAAATGCTGGCATAAATTACTCCTCGCGAGTCACACGTAGCACTTCTTCGAGAGTGGTGATGCCCGCGAGCACTTTGCTCATGCCATCGTGACGAATGCTCGGCACAAACTGACGGATATACTTTTCGATAGCTAACTCACCGCGGCCGCCATGGATCAATTCGCGGACATTGTCGTCAACCAGCAATAACTCATGAATACCCGTTCGACCACGGTAGCCATTGTTACCACAGGATTTACAGCCATTGGCACGGAAAATACGTCTGCCGTCATCGGCCGCTATGCCCAGTAACTCACGCTCACGCGCATCGGGCACGTGCTCGATTTTACATTTTGGACAAAGGGTACGGATCAAACGTTGCGCCAACACGCCCAGCAAACTCGATGATACGAGGAATGGCTCAACGCCCATGTCTTGCAAACGCGTAATTGCGCCAGAGGCCGTGTTGGTATGCAGGGTTGAAATCACCATGTGACCAGTCAGTGATGCTTGCACCGCAATTTGCGCGGTTTCGAGGTCACGGATTTCACCTATCATCACCACATCGGGATCTTGACGCAAAATTGCGCGCAGACCACGGGCGAAGGTCATGTCAGCCTTAGTGTTAACTTGGGTTTGACCGATACCGTCTAGCTCGTATTCGATTGGGTCTTCCACGGTAAGTATGTTGGTGTCTTTTGAGTTGATCTCAGTCAGACCCGCATACAAGGTGGTACTTTTACCTGAACCCGTTGGGCCAGTGACCAGAATAATGCCGTGGGGGCGACGGATAAGATCTTCAAACTTAACCCTAATACCATCAGTCATCCCCAATTGTTCTAAATCGAGGTTACCGGTATTTTTATCCAGCAGACGCAGCACGACGCGCTCACCATGGCTCGATGGCATGGTCGATACCCGCACATCCACCGCACGACCTGCAATACGCAGCGAAATACGGCCATCCTGTGGCACACGTTTTTCAGCGATATCGAGGCGCGCCATCACCTTAATCCGCGACACTAATAGCGACGACAGCTTACGGTTTGGCTTGAGGACTTCCTTGAGCACACCATCGATACGGAAACGCACTACGAGCTGTTTCTCGTAGGTTTCGATGTGGATATCCGACGCTTCTTCTTTAATCGCTTCAGATAACAAGGCATTAATCAGTTTGATGATAGGCGCGTCATCATCACCTTCGAGCAAGTCTTCGGTCTGCGGCAGCTCTTCGGCAAGGGTGAATAAATCCATCTCGTTGCCGATATCTTCCATCAACTGCTGCGCTTCAGACGAGTTAGCCTGATACGCTTGAGTGAGTTTGGCCTCAAACTTAGCGACTTCGAGCTTAACCAAAGGCAAATCAACACCCGAATAACGCCGCGCTTCGAGCATGGCCGTTAACGGTGTTTTGCTGGTATAAAACAAGCTCAACTCGCCCGTTTCACCCGGCGCGAGCACCACATCGTGGCGATGGGCGAAGGCAAAAGGTAAGCGCTCTTTACTGCTCGAACGAAACACCTCATCACCTTCAGCTTCCAGACCTAGCTCATTGGAGACTTGGCTGAGGTCATCGACTTGGGATAATTGTATTTCACTCATTGGTTTTATCTTTATTCTTGTTTTCTTCCAGTGACTTTAAAGTCGGATCCGTTTGGCGCATCTGGGCATCTAAACCTTTGCCTTCTTTGTAACGCTCTAAAATCGCGTTAACTTCTGGCGGCAAATACTCTGATTGATTCCATTCTTCCAACACAGGCACTTTTGTATTTGGCATTAAGTTAACGCCACGCTCTTGCTGCTCAAGTTGTAATGCTCTGAAATAGTTATATTTACGCCCAGCAATCCCTTCCATTGTGATGCCATCACGGATAATGGTTGGTTTGATGAAGATCATCAGGTTTTTCTTGGTCTTTTTGCTCGAAGAAGATTTGAATAAATGTCCCAAAATAGGAATGTCACCCAAGAAAGGCACTTTTTGCACACTTTCTTGCACTTCTTCGTTGATCAAGCCCCCCAGAACCACAATTTGCCCTGAATCAGCCATAACGGTAGTGGTTAAACGGCGTGTCGCAAAGGAAATATCCACACCTGTATTACCGTTAACTCCTGATACTTCCTGCTCAATCGTCAGCTTAACCGCATTGCCTTCGTTGATCTGTGGCACCACTTTCAGTTTAACCCCAACCTCTTTACGCTCAACAGTTTGGAATGGGTTGCTATTGCTCGAGCTGGCGGTAGAACCTGTCAGAATAGGCACTTCGTCACCCACAATAAACGAGGCCTCTTGGTTATCTAAGGTGGTAATCGAAGGCGTTGCCAGTACGTTTGAGTTAGTGTCACTCGACACTGCTTGAATTAAGGCACCAAAGTCGCCCATGGCCACGCCCCAAGCCATACCGTTCACTTTACCTAAGGCTTGAGCAAGTAAAGTAACATCACCTTTAGTATCTGGGTTTTTGCCAATCACGTCACCTGTATTTGGGTTAGTGATGAATGTCCCTTCTTGATCTTGCGCCTGCCATACACCTGCACCAATTTCACCTATGGTTGGGCCTAAGTTATTAAACTGAGTACCACCACCCGCTTTCGCGGCCCATTGGACCCCAAAGCCGACGCTATCGCCTTCGGCGACTTCCACGATAATGGCTTCTACGAGTACCTGAGCACGGCGGATGTCGAGTTGATTAATCACGCTCTCGATAGTGCGCATCTGATCGGGTTCAGCACTGATCACTAAGGCGTTGGTTTCAGTATGCGCCATGATATTAATTTCATTACGGCGTTTACCACCTGCAGCCTGAGCGCTCGGATCTTTCTCGCCTTCCAACTTTTGGGCAAAACCGGTCAGCACTTCAACTAAATCTTCTGCTTTGGCATAACGTAGATAACGAACTTTTGTGTTACCTGTGCTGGCTTGTTCGGCATCGAGACGACGGATAAGCTCGACCACACGTTGGCGGCTCTTCTCATCACCGCTCACGACCACGGCATTGATACGTTCGTCAGCAACCACTTTTGGTGCTTGTCCTGGCAATTGGGATTGGTTAGCAGTAGCACGATAAAGGGTATCTATGATTCGTACCATTTCACCCGCGGAGGCAAATTCTAACGGCACGACTTGCACCGAGGTATCGCCTTGCTTATCTACTCGACGGATAATTTCGACTAACTTGTTCACGACAGCAGCACGGCCAGACAACATCAAGACATTGGAGGGGTCGTAGTTCACTACGTTGCCGCCACCCGCATTATCATTAAGTTGGCGCAATAACGGCGCTAATTGCTTAGCCTCAGTATTATACAAGGCCACGATACGCGTCACCATTTCATCACCAAGGCCGGGGTCGTTATCGTTAGCGACTCGAATTGCAGCGGTTTTGGCATCTTTGTCTTTAATGACTTTAATAACGTTATTTTCCATCTCAACGATGGCATAACCGTAAACTTGTAAGACGTTGAGGAAAAACTGGTAATACTGTTCATCGTTCAACAGATCATAACTGCGAACGTTGATTTTGCCGCGAATTGTCGGGTCAACTATGATGGTCTTATTCAGGTTCTTACCAACGATATTGATAAATTCTTGAATATCCGTGCCTTTAAAGTTGGCCGCATACTGTTCAGACCAAGCGAATTGGGAGGAGAACATGGCTGCACCCGCAACAACCCCAGCAATCAGCTTGCGTCGAATCCTTTTGTTATTCATTCTTTTTCTTTCCTCTAACGCGTGTTATTGCGGCAAACTAAACATGATTTCAACCAATTGTCCTTCCCGCTCAACCATAATAGAAACTTCGGTTAACTCGGGTAATTGGCTCATCATTTCTAACGCCTGACTCATTACGGTCAAGTCGTATCCATTAATCGATTTGGCTAAATCATTGGCTTTAAAACCCGCCTGCTTAAACAAATTGGCGTCTTTCCCTGGATTCAAACGATAACCCGCCACAGAATCACCTTGTCTCACGGGTGAAATGGCAATGTAATCGGTGATCTTGCTCGGGTCGGCTAACAATTCGGTGCGGGATTCGGCGAGTTCTTGGGAAATATCGGCATTGTTACGTTGATCAACACGGCTCACTGCCGAGCCAGCCTTATTACTCTTAGCTTGTTGTAACTGCTGATTGGCTGGGCTTTGGCTGGTATAGACTAAGCCATCGAGCATTAAGGTCTCGTAACGGCCAGCGTTAGTGATAATGATACGGTCGGCATAGACTTCTTTGAGTGATGCAGATGTGCCCTTGATCTTATCGCCGAGGCTATAAGTATCTTGGCTGCCGTTTGACTCAATAATTGCGAGGCCTTTCTGGTCCGCTGTCGATGCGACAACCCCAGTCAGCTGAATTGAGAGTGTGGTCTTAGGTGCGTCTGTCACAGTCTCGACTGCTTCGACTTTAGGTTTATCAGATGTCGCATCCGCCTTACCAAAGAGTCCAAGCTGCTGCAGACCTGCGAGATCAACCTGACCGGCACCTTTGCCATTCACGCTTACGGGCGTTGGGGACCAAGCACTGGCAGATGAGTGAGTAGGCACTAATTTCCATGTAATTTGCGCAGCTAACAACATGATCACAATAAAGCCCAACCAGAAGACGATCCGGCTTAGGGGTTTATGGGGCATGCCAATGGCTTTTGCGATAACTTTATCTAATAAATCCATATTTTATGTGGACCCTCGATACAGGTCTCTGTTCTGATTATAATAATTAGGCAATAACCGCCTCATGCTAACCTAGGCTGCATTTGGCAACAAGCCCTTAACAGCATTCAAATTGGCGAAAATAGGCCAATTATGCTAACTTTGCCCGCCACAAAAGGGTGTGAAGCACGCCACCCTTTAACATAATAGAAATGCACTTCACGCATTTTCTTGCTCGGCATGTGAACTCATCGATCTTTTAGCTGGAGACACTATGACTCAAGGTCAAAGCGACAAAACAGACATTCGACTCGATAAGTGGCTTTGGGCTGCACGTTTCTATAAAACCCGTGCCATCGCCAAAGAAATGATTAACGGCGGCAAAGTACATTACAACGGCCAGCGCGCCAAATCTAGTAGGAATGCCGAGATAGGCGCCGTCCTTAAGATACGCCAAGGATATGACGATAAAGAGATCGTCATAAAAAAATTATCGCAATTACGCCAAAGTGGTGCGATTGCACAAGAATTGTACGAAGAAACCGCGACAAGTCTGGCTAAACGGGCCATTAATGCTGAGCAACGACGTCTCAACATGCTCAATAACCCGATACCCGATCAGAAACCAGATAAAAAGCAACGACGTCAGCTCATGCGCTTTAAAGACCTTTAACAGTGAGATACACGATGAACCAAGATACTTTACACCGCTACTTGTTCGACAATGCCGATGTGCGTGGTGAACTGGTGCAGTTACAAGACAGCTATCAACAAGTGATCAGCGCCCAAGAATATCCAGCCGTACTGCAAGTGCTGTTGGGTGAATTAATGGCGGCCACCTCGCTATTAACCGCGACATTAAAATTTAGCGGCGATATCAGCGTGCAGTTACAAGGCAACGGCCCTGTTTCTTTAGCAGTGATCAACGGTAACAATCTACAAGAGTTACGCGGTGTGGCTCGCTGGAATGCTGAACTTGCCGATGATGCTAGCCTTACCGATCTGTTCGGTCAGGGCTATATGGTCATCACCTTAACACCCGATGAAGGTGAGCGCTACCAAGGTGTGGTCGCACTGGACAAGCCAACACTTGCGGCCTGTGTTGAAGAATACTTCAATCAATCTGAACAGTTACCAACAGGCATTTGGTTATTTGCCGACGGCAAACAAGCGGCGGGCATGTTCCTACAAATTCTGCCAAGCCAGCAAGATCACAACGCCGACTTCGAACACTTGAGCCAACTAACGTCGACCATCAAGGCCGAAGAGTTATTCACTCTTGATGCAGAAAGCGTGTTACATCGCCTCTATCATCAGGAAGAAGTGCGTCTATTCGATCCTATCGATGTGAGCTTTAAATGCACCTGTTCCCATGAACGCAGTGCCGGCGCAATCAAAACCTTAGATCAAGCAGAAATCGAAGCCATTCTCGCCGAAGACGGCAAGATTGAAATGGGCTGCGAATATTGCCACGCAAAATACACCTTTGATGCCATAGACGTAGCGGCATTATTTGCGAACGGTCAGTCATCCGCGACTCAGCAATAATCACTTAACCGGTTCATCAAAGCTAAACAATATGGGCGCCCGATTCGGCGCCCATTTTTTATTCATACCCACAATCCCCTCACACATTGCACTCGGCTTAGGCTACAATCGCCTCACTTTGTTACCTAGCACGACTTAGGTGATAAATAAAACAAAATCGGCAGACGATCGATAACAAAAATAACCTTACAAATCAAATGGAGACCTCACTATGGCGGATGGATTAAACCGCGTTCACTTTAACCCCTCAACAGCACAACTTGTCGAATTTGCCCTGCTACGCGGCGAAGGTGAATTGACAGCCAATGGCGCATTAGTCGCTAAAACAGGCGCTCGCAGTGGTCGCTCACCCGGCGATCGTTTTATCGTAAGAGAACCCAGTTCAGAAGCAGACATCGAATGGGGCCCAGTCAATCAAGCTTTCGATCCAGGTGCTTTTGAAGGTTTATGGGCACGGGTTGAAGCTTACCTAGCCGATAAAGAACTGTTTGTCTCTGACCTCGAAGTCGGTGCCGATACAGAGCATTACCAGCCAGTACGTGTGACCACGCAATACGCTTGGCACCAACTGTTCGCCCGCAATCTATTTATCATTCCTGAAGAATTTAATCGTAAAGACAAACCTGTGTGGCAGATCATCAATGCCCCTGACTTTGTTTGCGATCCAGCGCGTGATGGCACTAACTCAGATGCGACCGTGATTTTAAACTTCGCCGAACGTAAAGTGCTGCTCGCGGGCCTGAAATACGCTGGCGAAATGAAAAAGTCTATGTTCTCAGTGCAGAACTTCCTACTGCCAGCCCAAGGCGTGCTACCTATGCACTGCTCGGCCAACGTAGGTAAAGATGGCGACACTACGCTGTTTTTCGGTTTATCTGGCACAGGTAAAACCACACTATCTGCCGATCCAAAACGCTTCCTGATCGGTGACGATGAACACGGCTGGGCACCTGGCGGCGTATTCAATATTGAAGGCGGTTGCTACGCCAAATGTATTGACTTAAGCCAAAAGAATGAACCAGTTATTTGGGATGCGATTCGTTTCGGCACTGTACTTGAAAACGTCGTAATGGACGAACACCGCGTACCCAACTACAAAGACAGCAGCCTGACGGAAAACACCCGCGCGGCGTATCCGCTGGAGCACATCGCCCAACGTAAAGAAGACAACTGCGGCGCCGAGCCACATGCGGTTGTGTTCTTAACTTGCGACGTGTCTGGCGTATTACCACCGGTTTCTATCCTGACCAAAGAACAAGCGGCATACCACTTCTTGTCTGGCTACACCGCTAAAGTGGGTTCGACTGAAATCGGCTCAACCTCAGCGATCCAATCGACCTTCTCAACCTGCTTCGGTGCACCTTTCTTCCCACGCCCTGCTGGCGTGTACGCTGAACTGTTGATGAAGCGCATTGAGTCATTCGGTAGCCAAGTGTACTTAGTCAACACCGGTTGGACTGGCGGTCCACACGGTGTGGGTAAACGTTTTGACATCCCCACCACTCGCGCCATCGTCGATGCGATTGTCAGCGGTGAGTTGAAAGATGTTGAAACCGTCCACTTAGACACCTTGAACCTCGCCGTTCCTGTGGCAGTCACAGGCGTAGACAGCAACTTACTCAACCCAATCAACACTTGGGGCGATAAAGCGCTATACGCCGAATATGCCCAGAAGCTAGCCGAAGCTTTCACTAAAAACTTCGCTAAGTATCAAGTGTCTGACGCTATCCGCAACGCTGGTCCAAAGGCATAAGCGCTTAAGCATTAAGCTATAGCCTTACTTGTAAAAAAGCGCCGACCCAGCAATGAGTCGGCGCTTTTTATCGTCGTGCCAAAGGCAAATACTTAGTCTTGATGCTATTAAGATCCCACTGAGTCAATGCTGCACGACCATTTAAAGCTCAGCGACTCCCTCATTAAAGATGGATGGACGCTTAATATCTCCCAACGGCATCATTGCGACGGCAACTATATTGGTGGGCATCCGAATTAAATTTATATAGCAGATGTTGCAACAGCCCCAAAAATCACAATTCATCATTCCGGCAGCTAAAATCGCACCATTAAATAAACTTTATTCATTTTTAAGCCAATAAATTTAAGCATTCCTCATTTAACACTTATGTAATTTAGACTTTGATTATTTTGAAACCAAGGTTGGTGATGTTTCACAATCCCCTGCTATGCAATTGTGGTACTTTAGCCGGACAAAAAAAGTGTCGGGCATTGGCTTTTAGCCTAGAGTAGGCCTTAATCACTAAGGTTTACGGCGTCTAGATTCAAATCGCCTACATGACACAAAATGCTGCGGCAACTGGGGAGTTTCGCAAGAATGAAGAGCAAGAGTTTATTAGGCAATATTGGTGTGCAAGTGGTTATTGCCATGATTATCGGCGCGCTAGTCGGTTTTATCATGGGCGAGAGTGCAAGCGTGTTTGCACCACTCGGAACCATTTTTATCCATTTAATCAAAATGCTAGTGATCCCACTAGTGTTAGTTTCTATCATCAGCGGTGCCGCGAGCTTAGGCGATAGCCCATCGGCGGGTAAGATTGGCATCGGCACTTTCGGCTTCTTTATCGTGACATCTGGCATCGCCGTGGCACTGGCGTTGGTGATGGGTAATCTGTTTCAACCGGGCGCGGGTGTGGATTTCACTGCCCACAGCAGCTCAGATTTGATGGAAGTAACTAAGGAACACGGCGCATTGCCTGGGGTCATGGATACCTTTATCGGTATGATCCCAACCAATGTGTTCGAATCGCTGAACGGCGGTAACATCTTACAAATCTTAGTCTTTAGTATCTTTTTCGGTATCGCGCTGACTAAGGTTAAAGGCGATGGCGCTAAGCCTATTTTGGCCGCACTCAACACTGTCGTCGACGCCTTTGTGTGGATGATCAACTGCGTGATGATCATTGCGCCTATTGGTGTATTTGGTTTGATGGCCGATTCCGTGGGCACCTTCGGTTTCGATGCGTTAGAAGTGGTATTTAAGTTATTCGCCGTGTTTGTGGCCGCGATTCTGATCTACGGTTTTATCTTCTTCCCATTGGTGGTGCAGCTCTTTTCAAGAGTGTCGGCGCGCCAGTTTATTTCGGCAATGAAGAAACCACAGGTGATGGCGTTATCGACCGCCTCGTCAATGGCGACGCTGCCGGTGAATATGGAAACCTGCGAGGAAGATCTTAAAGTCTCTAAAGCAACCACAGCCTTCGTGCTGCCGTTAGGCGCTACGATCAATATGAGCGGCAACGCGATTTATTATGGTTTAGTGGCCATGTTCTTCGCCCAAATGTATAACGTCGACCTGTCGATGACGGCCTATGCGGCCATTATCTTCACCTCAACCTTAGGCGCAATTGGTCAAGCGGGTGTGCCCGGTCCGTCTTTCTTAGTGGTAGCTGTGCTGTTAGCGGCTGGCATTCCTATCGATGGCTTACCTTTGCTATTTGCCTTAGACAGAGTGTTTGACATGATCCGCACCGCACTTAATATCACTGGCGATGCGGCTTGTGCCTTGATCATGGATAAGTACACAGAAGTTGAAGTTAAAGCGGATAGCGAGCACAGCTTAAGCTAGCAAATACAGTCACTCAACGCTTCAAATACCGGCTTGAATAGGCAACCCTTATTCAAGCCTTTTTTATGCCTGCTGCACGGCATAACACTCCCGCTTCTACACACGACTGTTCAGCCAATCCAATTCAAATATCTGAATTTAAATGTGATCTCTCCCGCGCTATCCACTAAGCTCAATTTGCTAGATTTCGCAATTTGCATTTCTTTCTGGCGCAATAGCCGCAAGTGACACGGTTTTTCTGCGATACTGACTCTACATAATGTCGCTTGGCTAACGCCCAAAGGAATTCTGCCCTATGTCTGTATTTGCCCCAGCCACACCCTTTGCCGACTTTATCTATCGTCATTTCCGTTCGGTTCACGCCTTAAAACTCGGTTTAGCCCTGCTCGTCGCTGTCACGATTAATGCTATTTGGGCGCCGCCGCATTTTATTTGGAGCATGGTGACGATTGTTGTCATCATGATGAGTCTGCCGCAGGTCGGCGGCGCGATTGAAAAGTCACTGCAAAGAGCGATAGGCACCTGTTTAGGCTCGGCTTATGGGGTGATGCTGGTTGCCACAGTTGACAGTTATTGGCTGATCATGAGCCTGCTGATCTTGGCCGTCAGTTTGATTTGTTTTATCTCGGCCGGACGCTACAGCTACGCCTATTTAGTGTCAGGATTTACCATCATAATAGTGGTCGGCGATGCAAATCACGACACCTCCGAGGCCCTGTGGCGCACGGCCAATATTCTCTCTGGCTGCGTGATCGCTATTTTGGTCTCGCTGTTTATTTTCCCAATCAAAGCCAAACAAGATTGGCGCTCTCAACTCACTCATGCCATCGACAATATGGCCGAAGTACTCGCCCAGCATCTTAAAGCGCCCGCTAATCACGACCTCGATTTTCGCGCTAAACTCGAAGCTGCAATGAAAGCCGTGCTCACCCAGAAGAAGCTGTTTTTCTCCTTAGAATGGGAAAGTAAAACCCTCAAAAAACACAAAGTACTGCTGTCGCAACTTGCCAATAAACAAGTGCGTCTAATCACCTTACTCGAACTCTTGCCCTTAACCCGCTGGCAGGAAGAAGATAAAGACGCCTATCTGCAGATTAATGCGGTTGCCTCTGAGCTCGCCTTCTATTTACAACAGCTTGCAGAGTTTGTGGCGGGTAAAGCCCAACAATTGCCGACCTTGCCAGAATGCTTAGAACAAGAGTTACAACACAGACTCCAGCTTGCGCTAGCCTCAGCCCCGATGGCATCAATAACTATGACATCAACAATCGTGACATCAACAATCGTGACATCAACAATCGTGACATCAACAACGGCATCAACAACCGATTCAAATGCCGCCGCAACCGACGGCGAAGTCCCGCAGGGATTTGCGCTCACAGGATATAGCTGGCTTATTTATCAACTCGCCATTGCCGTCGAAGCACTTTACGAAGACATCGCCATTATCGAAATTGCCTATAACAAGCAGCCCGCATCGCAGATAAAGTCCGGCAAAGCGGATTAGCCTGTTATGTCATTCAGGGTTTTATACCAATCGTATTAACCCACCGCCTGAATGCCAGATAAACCCTTGACCGCCCTTGCGTTAACGGGGCGTTTAATGAAAAGATACCGTCCTAATAAAAATTCGATATATGGACTCTTTTCATGCGCTTATTTTCCCTCTCCGTTATCGCCATTGCCTGCCTTTCTGCGGGCAGTCTCTACTCAGTCGATGCTGTTGCCAACGATGCAAAAACCTTGGCCAAAACAGCTCAAGCATCTACAGATTTGCCGGCCTCAACGCCAGTCGCTGCGGCGCAAACCGTCACCAACAAAACGCCAGTTGAAACCCCAGTAGCAACAGCGCCACAGGATGTAAGTCCAGCTGCGAATACCCAAGCAACCGAACCCGCTGCGACTGTCGCAACCGATGCCACTGCTGTAGCGCCAGAGGCTCAGCCCGCGCCGATTCCTGAGCGAGCCAACACCTTTGTCAACGATGCCATTTTACCGCCGAGTATAACTTGGCATGGCGCCAGCGAATCGCTCATGTTGAGTGTCGATAACGAGTGGGCGACGCCGTTTGAACAAAGTAGTGGTATTGAAAGCCCAAGCTACGAGGCCACTATCGCTTGGCTCGACAAACTTGCAGGCGAGACCAATAAATTACAAAAGGTTAGCTTAGGTAAGAGCCCACAGGGGCGCGATATTTGGATGTATATCGCCAGCAGTGAAGGCATTAATGAGTCGGCGCGCCTCAAGCAAAACACTAAGCCAACGGTTTTAGTGCAAGCAGGGATTCATGCCGGAGAAATCGACGGTAAAGATGCCGGCATGATGCTGCTACGCGACATCATCAAGGGCGATAAAAGCACCCTGCTGGATAAAGCCAACCTCTTGTTTGTGCCTATGTTTAGTGTCGATGCCCATGAGCGCAGCGGCGAATTTAATCGCGTGAATCAACGTGGCCCTGTGAATATGGGCTGGCGCACTACGGCAAATAATCTCAACCTTAACCGCGATTATGCCAAGGCCGATACCTTAGAAATGCAGCACATGTTGCGCGCAATCAACGTGTGGCAGCCAGATTTGTATATTGATGTGCATGTCACCGACGGCATCGATTACCAATACGATGTCACCTTTGGCTATAACCTTGCCCAAGGGTTAAGCCCAGCCAGTTACCGCTGGCTCGAAAACAGCTACAGACCCGCGGTTGAAGCCGCGTTAACCGAGCAAGGCCATATTCCCGGCCCGCTAATTTTTGCCGTGGATAACGCCGATATCACCAAAGGCATGTCGCTGTGGAATCCAAGTCCGCGCTTCTCTAACGGTTATGGCGATGCGCGCCATTTACCGACTATTTTGATTGAAAACCACAGCCTAAAACCCTTTAAACAAAGAGTGCTCGGCACCTATGTGATGCTGGAGCAAACCCTTAAAACCGTGGGCGAACAGGCGACTAAACTGAAGAGTGCGATTCAAAAAGATAAATATCGCGCTTCGCCGTTGATCACCCTAACGTGGAAATCGGCACCGCTGGCAAAAGGTTGGGATTTTAAGGGCATCGACTATCAACTCGAAAAGAGCCCCATCAGTGGCACTGAGGTGGTGCGCTGGAACGGTCAACCTAAGCTGTACCCCAACTTGCCTGTGATCGCCGAGACTGTGCCAGATATTAAAGTCACTCGTCCGAGTGCTTACTATATTCCGGCGCAATGGACGCAGGTGATTGATCGCCTGAACATACACGGCATTCGCATGACGCGCCTGACCAAACCGACAGAGCTTAAATTACAGCAATACAAACTCAGTAATCCCGTGTTTAACACTAAGGATTTTGAGGGCCATCAAACGGTTAAAGCCGAGTCAGAGTTGACGAAAGTCAGCACCACTCTGCCCGCTGGCACCATTAAAATCAGCACAGATCAACCGCTGGGCGATCTGGCGGTTTTACTGCTAGAGCCGCAATCACCAGATTCTTTGCTGCAATGGGGTTTCTTTAATCCTATCTTCACCCGCACTGAATACATTGAAGATTATGCGGTTGAGCCGCTGGCGGCCAATATGCTAAAAGATGATCCTAAGCTGCAAGCTGAGTTCGACAAAGCACTGACCAATGCCGAATTTGCCGCCGATCCCGAGGCACGCCTGCGCTGGTTCTATGAACGCAGCCCTTACTACGATAACCGTTACCTTAAGTATCCGGTTTACCGTAGTCGTTAATCCTCGCCATCACAAACAGCAAGCATTACGCAGGCTTACGAGCACTTATGCTATACACCAAGGGCACATTCTGCCCTTGGTGTGTTAACACATAACGACCATCGGCTTGCGCTTCGAGCCCTTCGAAACAGTTGTACGGGCTGAAATCGAATTCGTGGAAGAACTCCAACACTAAGCCCGCCTGCAATAACGCATTGATCACTTCAGATAGACTGTGTGACCAACACATTAAGGTTTGCTGATCATCACCGGCATTTTCGGTATAAGTGCCTTCCTGCTCTATGTCTGGCTCACCCCGATTAAAATAGCTATAACCATCGAACAGCTGTTGCGCCGGATGAAACTCAGCCATGTAAAACTGTCCGCCGGGTTTTAAACAAGCAACAACCGTCTGCGCCCACAGGGTTAAATCCGGTAGCCAAACAATGGCACCATAGGACGTAAAAACAATATCTTGCGGCTCAACCTTGCTCGCCACACTGTAGACATCGCTACAAATAAACTCGGCGGACAACTGTGTCTGCTGCGCCAGCTTTTGTGCTTCATCAATCGCCACCTCAGACAAATCGACGCCCAGTACTTTAGCGCCCATGCGCGCCCACGACAGGGTATCTAAGCCAAAATGGCATTGCAGATGCAGCAAGCTTTTACCAGCAACATCCAGCTCGCTGAGCTCGATTTCCCGTAATGAAGTATTCCCACGCAGGAAGCCCGCCACATCGTAAAAATCCGAAGTTAAATGTACCCGAGTGCGCGCATCCCAAGCCGTCTTGTTCGTCGTTAAATAATCCATCAGCATCCCTTCTTATGTTTTTTTGTATTGTCTGTATGTTTGCCCGGCCAGACCTATGAGGCTCAAGCTAACTTAATAAATGAGCAATTTCACTAATCTGTGAGTAAATCCCTCATTCTGCGGACATGTCCGCACAGCCTAGCGCGGACACTTTCAGTTTAAACCATTGATTATAAATGAAACTTAAAATTGGCATGGGCTGTGCAATGTCTTATCCATCGCAAGACGACTCAGCACTCCCCCGAAAAACGAGTGCCAGATAAACAAGGAAGCTAACATGTCACTACGTCCATTTATATTCACCCTCGCTTTTATATTGGTGTTTACCGCAGGGGTATCACTCACTGGCTGCATTATTAATGTCAACGCCGCTGGCATGCCCGATTTAGACCACCAGCAACGCGAACTCACCCTCGATAGCCAAGACTTGCAAGGCCTGATTGCCGAGACTGGCGCAGGCAGCCTCGAAATTATCGGTGTCGAAGGCCTAACCCAAATTAAACTCGTCGCCGACATCTATAGCAATAAGGACGGCAACGACGACAGCAAAGTCATTCTCACCCTTGAGAAAAAGGCCAACAAGGCCAAGCTCAAAGCCGATTTTGAACAAAGCGGTTTTAATAATTACTCGCCCTACATCGATCTAAAACTGCAAGTGCCTGCGAATTTAGCACTGGATATCGATGACGGCTCAGGTGCCATTTTGATCAGCAAGATGACAGCAGATATCAATGTCAAAGACGGTTCAGGTGAACTCATTATCAATGGCGGTAACAATGTCAGCATTGATGATGGCTCTGGTGATATTGAAGTCAGCAAAATCAGCGGCAACCTCACGATTGACGATGGCTCTGGCGCAATCAAGGTAACTGATGTTCGCGGCAATATCGCTATCGATGATGGTTCAGGCAACATCGAAGTCGCCAATGTGCAGAGTCCAGTGACCATCACAGATGGCTCAGGCGACATTAATGTCTTTAACACTAAGGGATTAACGATTCTTGCGGCAGGTTCTGGCGATGTGAAATTTAACAAAATCGACGGCCCAGTAAGCATGGAATAACGCGCCGTTTTACCACCCTACACCCAAAGGTTTTACCTACTTCCCGGCGTAGAGACTGATGTTGCAACGGTTCCCAGCCAAAATGTCAGTCTTCTACCCACCCTTTTAAGCTTGTGCCCGACTTATGCATTTATGCCACTAACCCCTTGTAGTGGCATTTTTTTGCGTCTGAGACTTTCTCAGCCTCAATTCATGACAGTCTTTGGTAACGTTTTACCTATTTTTTTTCCTAAAAAAATTTAGCAATGAGTATATAAATAAGGCGTTATTTTGTTTGTTGATACGTTTTAAAAAGTCAAAGTCGTGGGGCTTCACCCCACACCCGACCAAGAAGGACTGCTCGTCCTATCCTCCTTGGATTCTCCAAGACGCCCCTAGCGAAGTTACATGCATTAGTTTGTGGCTTCGTGCTTATTCGAAAATCGCTAACGCTTCCGATGGGGCATCCCTTCCCCCCGAAAGCTACGCAGACATCCTGTCTGCGTCACGCTATTTTCTTCAACGCCCTTCAGCAACTTCGCAGGGGAGATGAACTTCTGAATCCTAGGTGCAGGCTGTTAATCCCGAAAGAGTTTTGCTAGCCCTATCATTCCTATAACAAAATTTAACAATGGATGTCTCGTTAAACTTTCTTAAAATATTTTTGAGTTTCCAAGTCGCTTTTCCAGCGACGATATCCCCTAAGAAAACTTTCAACATCAATAGTTTCATTAAATATGTCATTATTAGACTCAGAACATTTTAATAAATATTGTTCGGCAACAATCTGTAGTGAATCACTTTTCCCTTTAACCCATTTCAATTCAAAATCCATATACTTAGTTATTTTTTTGACATCCAAAGAATATTCGTATTGCTTATCTTTTCCGAAGAATACTTCAGATAAGTTAGTTCTTCCGCCACTAATTATATGAGCCCTAAAGCAACTTGCAATGACAATTAATAATTCAGGAGGGGGATAAAAACCTGACTCGATGCACCACAGAAAATGAATTAATGGATTACTCTGCATTTTTTCACGTTCTATATTATCGTGAGATGAAAATTCCTCAAGTAAGTTCCAATTGTGTTCAAATCCTGAGTAGTAAGGAAATTCGTCATGTTCAACGGAGGATTTTAATATTTCACGTACTTCAGCAACATCTTCTGGTGTATTTTCATAGGCGCCTTTAAAAATAGCCTTGCCCTTAACTAACTTTTTCAATTCATCTATGTTCATTTCTCACCCTATTTTAAGCACTAATAAAACAAGACAAATACAGACCGTAACAGTTGAGATTTTCTCGACTTTAACTCCACTTAATAACTTAAAAATGAATTTTTCCATAATTAATTAACCTCTGCATATTTTCTTGGTTACTATTATGGTTCCCAGTGACTTATTGTCACGGACACAAAACTAAATGATTGTCCGAACAGTCATCCTCAGCAAGTTACAAACTCACCCTAACGCCAAATTCGAATGTCCAGTAGGTGTTACCTGAAATTTATCATATACATGCAATCTGATTCAGAAGCAGACTGTAATCATGCTTCATATCTTCAATAAAATCTTCGCCAATTGTAGGAAAACCGTACACAAGAAGCTCACTTCCCCTAACCCTGAATAAGTTATAAAGATAGCTTTCGTTTTAAGAGAAACGTGCACGGCTTCAAAGGGACGGTTTTTTACAATTTTATTATTTAGTTCACTGTTTTTTATGAAGTTATATTGATCTCCTGTAATATCAATTGCAACTTCGTCAATTTCTAACCAATAGTGCGTTATTTGATCGCCTATCCCAGTAGCAGCACTAACGCCCTTCACTTCAAGCTGCGGCCATACCTCAAGAAAATGATAAGACAAAAGCATCGATGATAATTTGCAACTCATAATAGGGAAACAATCAATCACAAGTTTCATGTTCGATTTTTCACACTTATCAATTAATCCTCGGAGCTTAAATGCTTCTTCTTTTATTTCGTTAATTGTTGGCAAAGCTCTCATTTCCTTAATGACACACATTATTTTTATAGTACGCATGTGCACTTATATTGTAAGAGCCGTGACACACTGCTCTCACGGTTGTCGAAACCATTACCTACACCTTTAAAAATAAACCATTGACTATAAATGTAATGCATTGATTTTATGTATAAAGATAGCTATTCATGTACAAGAATAAGGTTGTGGTTGCAAAAAATAATATTAAAAAATTAGGCTTGGCAAATCATTGATGCTTGGGGAGATTGTCTAGCTAACAGGATACTCTATGATTAACTGGATTAAGCACTGACATGGAAGTGACCGTTGACGGCATGGATGCCGTCGTCGAGCCTATAGGGATGATGAGATGGACACCTCTTGTAAAGTAGGCGTCATTAACGCCATATTGAATCTGCAAGCTCAATATCAACAAAGGTGTCCACTATGAAAATTACTCTAATTGGTATCGATTTGGCAAAAAATGTTCTCCAGGTTTGTGGTGTTAATCAAGCAGGGAAAGCGGTATTTAATCGCACAATTAAACGCACCCAACTATTAAAAACGCTTGTGCAATATCCCGAGGCTGTCATTGCTATGGAAGCCTGTAGTGGCTCAAATTATTGGGGCAGAGAACTTATCTCTCAGGGTTTTGAGGTCAGATTAATTCCACCACAACATGTGAAACCATTCGTGAAAGGGAATAAAAATGACCGCAATGATGCTTTTGCTATATGTGAAGCGGCTCAACGTCCTAACATCATTTTTGTTAAACCAAGATCTTTAGAGCAGGTCGATGTGATCATTAGCCATCGGATCCGAGAGCGCCGTATTAGGGTCAGAACGGCATTAACTAATCAGATCCGTGGTTTATTAAGTGAATATGGCATCGTTATCCCTAAAGGTCGTGATCCACTTAACCTAGCACTTCCTGAGTTACTCGAAGATGCAAGTAACTCGCTTACCACTATCGCTCGTCGTTACATTAGGGAATTGCTCGATGAGCTTTATGCCATAAATGCTTCGATTAAGTCATTAGAAAAAGATATTCGGATACAAGCAAGAAATCATCCAGATACCAAACGGTTAACCGCAATACGAGGTGTCGCTGAGATTATTGCCACAGCAGCGGTATCCTTTGCTGGTGATGGCTCCAGTTATCAAAATGGTCGACATTTTTCTGCAAATTTAGGGCTCGTTCCAAAAGAGTTTTCAAGTGGTGGAAAACAGAAATTAGGTGGCATAACCAAGCGTGGTAACAGCTATCTAAGGCGTCAGTTAATTCAAGGTGCATGGTCTGTCATACGCTACGCAACAAACAACGATGATAGGCTGTCTGTATGGGCGAGAAATATCATTGAACGAAGAGGCAAGCAAAAAGCAGCTGTGGCAGTTGCAAATAAACTGGCGAGGATAATTTGGGCGATGCTCTACTATAAAACAGAGTACAGAGCCTGTTAACTAAATGAAGCAATAACATACCCTAAAAAACCGAACACAATTAATGAAGTAACAGGTAATACCGGCCTTTGCAAATGCTGAGAGAGTATAAGGAGTTATAACTCCGAAGGGACGATAAGCAGCAAAGGCGCGGTTCTCATTAAGGCCAGAGAACAAAGATTCTCACAAACAGGTCGGATATACGTACGCAGTATTACTTTCTGTTACTCATAAAGTGGTTGATCTGTTCGAGGTGTCCATATACATATTTACGGCGAGTCACTGGAATGACAGTGCTTAATCATTCCTCGTCACAGGACAAGTATGATGCAGCGTTAACGCTCTAGTACTCCACATCCAGACTCAATCAATGCCAGCTTTTGACTGCGGCTTAGCTTTTTAACTGCAATCTCACGACGTAGTGCATCACCCTGACAACCAACCTGCTCTTGATACATCAGCGTTAATGGACCTTTACCGCGCAGATACTTAGCGGATTTGATTCCACCCGATTGATGCTCGCTAAAGCGTCGCGCTACGTCGGTGGTGACACCTGTGTATAAATGCCCGTTGGCGCAGCGGACTAGATACAAATACCAGAGGGATGATGACTTTATGGGTGTAGGCTTCAGAGGTGCAGAATTTAATGGTACGGGATTCAGCGCATCTTCTTTCACTAATTCTGCTATTGGGGTTTCTTCTATAGTCGAAGCTTCTGTAACTATATCTTTGGTAGCGACAGCGCTAGTCACTGGGGCAAGTGCGTCTGCCCCCAGTGACTCATGTTGCTGTAAAGCGCCTATGTCCGTATTGCCTAGGCTGACGGCTGATTCGGTCACTTGCGAATGACCTACTTTGCCATACCTAACAGACTCAAGAAGAACGCATATTCTTGGGCTGTGTCTTGATACTGGCGATAGCGACCACTCTTACCACCGTGGCCGGCTTCCATATCCACGTTAAGTAACAAGACTTTATCGTCGCTCTTGTACCATTGGTTTTTAACATCGCGCAGCTTAGCCACCCACTTGGCGGGTTCAAAATACTGCACCTGTGAATCATGCAAACCCGTCGTCACTAACATGTGTGGGTATTCTTGCTCGGTGACATTGTCGTAGGGCGAGTAACTCAGCATGTAATCGAAATAGGTTTTCTCGTTCGGATTGCCCCACTCATCGTACTCATTGGTCGTCAACGGAATCGACTCGTCCAGCATAGTGGTCACCACATCAACAAACGGCACATGGGCTGCGATGGCAAAATACTTGTCCGGCGCTTGGTTAGCAATTGCGCCCATTAGCAAACCACCCGCGCTGCCGCCAGAGGCGACGACCTTGTTTTTATCGCCATAACCTTGTGCCGTTAATGCCGTGGTTACATCGATAAAATCATTGAAGGTGTTTTGCTTATTCAACAGCTTACCGTCGTCATACCAAGGGCGGCCGAGCATTTCTGAACCGCGCACGTGGGCGATAGCATACACAAAACCGCGATCGAGCAAACTGATAACGGATGAAGAAAAGTCAGGCTCTACAGTGTAACCATAGGAACCATAACCGTATTGATACAGAGGGTTAGTGCCATCTTTCTTGAATTTATCTTTACGATACACCAAGGAAACAGGCACCTTTACGCCATCACGGGCGGTAATAAACACACGTTCGGCACGATATTGGCTGGCATCGAAGCCGCCTAAGACTTGATCTTGTTTCAATAAATCCCGTCTATCGGGATTCACTAGCGAATATTCGTATACGGCTTCTGGCGTTGTCAGGCTGGAGTAGAAAATGCGTAACTTATTGCTGTCTTGCTGAGAATTAACATCTAAACCCATCACATAGGCAGGTTCATCAAAGCTCAACTCGAAGGGCTTTTGACCGTTGAACGGCATCACTTTAATTCGCGTCAGGCCGTTTTCGCGGGTCTGAATAATCAGATAATCCTTGAGTACTAACTCGTCTTCGATACGGGCATTGGGGTTATGCGCTACCACTTCTTGCCACTTAGATTTGTCCGCCGCATCTTTGATGGCAACTTTCATCAAGCGGAAGTTAGTCGCCTGCCAGTTGGTGAGAATGTAATAAGTATCACCCAACTTAGACACACTGTATTCGTGACCTTCTTCCCGCGCTAACACTGGCTTGAATAAACCCAGAGGTTCGCTGGCATCGAGCACTGACACTTCGCTCGTCGTGGTGCTCTCTTGGAACAGCACAATTTGCGACTCATCTAAGGTTTTGCCCAGCGAGATATAAAAGGAATCGTCTTGTTCTTCATACACTAAAACATCGCTCGATTGCTTAGTGCCTAGCTCATGGCGATACACTTGGTAGCCAAGTAAGGTCTGCAAATCTTTGGCGATATAGAACACATGTTTGTTGTCGTTCGCCCACACCACTCGACCTTCGGTGTTTTCAAGCACGTCGACGATCATGTCGCCCGAGGCCAAATCTTTAAAATAGATGTGGTACACACGGCGGCTGAGGACGTCTTCACCAAAGGCCAACATGGTTTCATCTGGGCTAACACTGGCGCCGCCTAAGCCATAAAACTCATGGCCCTTAGCTCGCTCATTCACATCCAGCATCACTTGCTCAATGCCATCGGCGCCCTTACGACTAATTAGCGGATATTCGCCGCCTTCTTTATAACGACTGTAATAGCTGTGCTGGTGCCATTGGTAGGGCACGCTCGACTCATCGGCAACTAAGCGCTCAGTTAACTCTTTAAAAAGGCCATCTTGCAGCGGCTTTAAGGGTTTGAAATAGGCCGCAGTGTAGCGATTCTCGGCTTCGAGATGGGCCAACACTTTAGGATCTTTGCGTTCATCGTCACGCAGCCAATAGTAATCATCGGTGCGCGTTACGCCATGCAAGGTCACCACATGGGGAATTTTTTCAGCAACTGGGGCGGGTACTTGCCCTTTTGAGGTCGAACAACCGGATAACAACATGGCAATACCTAAAGTTAGCAGCAGAGATCGCATTTATACGTCCTTGTGACGTCCATAACGACCGTCGCAGAATGCAACGGCAAGTCAATAAGCTTATGTGTTCAATATGATAGTGGTCAGGTGTGCACTAGCGCAAACATTGAACGCGAGAAGTTGCCATTCGCGGTAAATAAGAGCAACATAACGGCGTTTTTGAGCGCAAACGGTTCAAAAGCAAATTCTCAGGGCGGGGTGAAACTCCCCACCGGCGGTAAATGGGTAACGCTAAGTGATTATTTAACTGAGCATCCCCAAAGCCCGCGAGCGCCCGAAATCACTTTCGGGGTCAGCAGATCTGGTGCCTTAGATTTTGCCTAGTGCAAAACTGACTATTCCAGAGCCGACGGTAATGGACTGTTTGCTTTAATGGCGACAGTGCTGAGTCCGGATGGAAGAGAATGTAAGACAACACCTTGTGGTATTTAAGTGCAACGCGCTTATGTATTGCAGTGTTAGCCTCATGTTTTGCAATAACTTCACCCCAAAGTGAGGTGATATTGCTACAGCAAAATCGAGCCATTAGGTTTGATTAGGTTGTATTTCTGCACGCCCTGATTCTGGATATTCCAATGTCGTATTTTTTAAGGATATTAACCATGAATCAGTCTTTACTTGCTCCTTTTGGTACTGCTATCGAACGCGTTGAAGCGGGTCTTAATGCCCTGCGTCAAGGCCAAGGTGTGTTAGTTGTCGATGACGAAGATAGAGAAAACGAAGGCGATTTAATTTTCGCTGCCGAGACACTGACTAACGCCCAAATGGCCATGCTCATCCGTGAATGTAGCGGTATTGTTTGCCTGTGTTTACCCGATGAAAAAGTCAAAGCCCTCGAACTGCCTGCTATGGTCGAGCACAACTCGAGCCAATACGGCACGGCATTTACTGTGAGCATTGAAGCGACTGTCGGTGTAACGACTGGGGTTTCTGCCGCTGACCGCGTAACCACCATTAAAGCCGCGATTAGCGACAACGCTAAGCCAAGTGATCTCGCTCGCCCAGGCCATGTGTATCCACTTCGCGCCCAACCGGGCGGCGTATTAACTCGCCGCGGCCACACCGAAGGCACGATCGATTTAGTGCAACTCGCTGGCTTAAAACCCGCTGGTGTATTGTGTGAAGTCACCAATCCCGATGGCACTATGGCGCGTTTACCCGAAATTATCGCCTTCGGCGCACTGCACAATATGCCTGTGCTGACGATTGAAGATATAGTGGTCTACCGTAAATCGCTATTGGCTAAGGTCGGTTAAGTCAGACTTCAATGGCCTAAACTTAGGTCATTAATTTAAGACGAAGGGACGTTTCGCTGCGGCAAACGTCCTTTTTATTGGGCTTTATTTGCAGTCCAACATCGCTTATTCCACCGGTTATACCATTCCCTGAATCAACGCCCATAAGAGCAAGAAATAAAGCCATTCTTTCGAATGACAAAATACTGTGTCACATCACAGACAAATGAAATGTTTGTTTGATAGGCAAAAAATACACTAATAAAAATAGTTGCTTAGCTCGATATATAACAATCTGCTTAATTTCGTGACCTAGATTAGATATCCATAAACTAAAGGTCGCCGTGACTGGCCGCCTATGTTAAATATTCTCACCCTGTGCCTAGTTCCATTTTCAACTCAAGTTCAACGTGATGACGTTGAATTTCTTTTTTAGCTAGGCGAACGAGTGGAGTGATCTTTAATGCCGTCAGCGCTACACCACCTCAGTTTGAAGCAAAAGCTCATTCTGTTTTCGCTTGTCCCCTTGTTGATGATGAGTTTTTTTATTCTGACTCGCATGCATGGCTTAATAAATGAATCACACTCGGCCAAGCACAACCATCTTGCGGTGCAGGCGACGGTACACATCACCGAATTACTGTATCAGTTGCAGAACGAATATGGCCTTAGCACCAATCAACTGCCCGCCGATAACGCGCTAGTCGCGCAACAACAGGCGACCTCCAACGCATTCAATACGTTACTTAATAGCGAACCTTTAGCCCACCTCTGTGAGGCGCTCGATCCTAACAGTATTGAAGCAAGTCAGATGAACGCATTATTAGATGCCATCACACTCACGGGCCACAGACTCGCCAACGCACGCCAAACCCTTGCGAGCGAAACACAAAGCCCGTTTTCTGACCGCTATAGTCAACTGCACACTCAGCTGTTGCAGCTCATTCAACTATTGCAGTTACAGACCAACGAAATCAGCCAATCCCGCGCCTATACCGATTTATTAAACCTGCTAATGGTGCAGGAACTCGCCGTAAAAGAACGTAGCGCGATCAATCATTTGTTACTCAGCGACTCACTCAATCTGAATGATTACCGCACCATAGGCTCCTTCATGTATGAATATGGCCGAGCCGTGATGCACGCAAGCAATGCAGCGATTTCCGATAGAAAATCGTTACTGCAAAACCTGCAAGATTCGCCAGAGAATCAACGTATTCTGCAGATAAGCCAACAAATTGAGCAACAAACCCGCATTAGCGCACTGGCACAGAATATTAATGCCAACTTAGGTTACGGTGGCTTAATGGGGAGTTTTCAGGACTATCTGCTAAAGGGCGATGACGTTTCACTGCAAAAATTTAATAGCGCGCTGGCGACGATTCACCTCAACTTAGATGAACTCAATCACGAGACCCGCTTTCTTCCCAAATTTAAGCCAGCGCTGAAAACCCTTGAGGACAGCATAGATCAATACCAATTCAGCATGGCCAAGCTGCAGCAACTGAAGCAGCAAGGCTTGCCGATGGCGGAGATCAACGCCATTGCGCAAGTCCCAGCCAGTGAGGACAAGTTAAGCCAAGCGATGACACAGTTGCTAATGCCGCCACATCCGATTGACAGCCAAAAATGGTGGGCGCTCACCACCCAGCGTATTGAACAACTGCATCAACTCGCCAAAGGCATCACCCAAACCATGGCGCAACAGAGCGAGTATCAACAAAACCAAGCCCTGACCTTCCTCGGCCTGTACTTGTTATCAGCGCTGTTCACCGCAACCGTTACACTCTGGCTCGGACAGAAGATCATTCGCAACTTTATGGATAAAATCACTAAGATTGCCAATGACATGCAGCAAATGGCGGAAGATCCTAAGCTCAATATCAATATCCGCGTTTCAGGTACTGATGAACTTGCTCGCATGGCCCGTGCCATGAACCGGATGATCAGCGAACGGCAGAAGGCGAACCATGCGCTCACCCGCGCCGCTGCGGTATTTGACTATTCTGCCGAGGGCATAATGGTGACTGATGCCGACAACCATATCGAACTGGTCAATCCGGCTTTCTGCAATATTACTGGCTATACATTGGAAGACGTGAAAGGCCGCAGTCCATCCATCCTCAGTTCTAGCCGTCATTCGCAACACTTTTACACCACCATGTGGGAGTCGCTGCAAACAGAAGGAAAATGGGAGGGCGAGGTTTGGAATAAACGCAAAAATGGCCAAGTGTATCCCGAGTATTTAGCCATTACTGTGGTGCGAAATGAGCAAGGACAAATAATCCAACACATTGGTTTATTTATGGATATCAGTAAGCGTAAGCAATATGAGCAAGATCTTTGGTATCAAGCCAACTTCGATGCGTTAACGGGGCTGCCTAATCGTAAGTTGTTTAATGAGCGCCTGCAGCACGAAATCCATGTGGCGCAGCATGACTCACGCAAACTGGCGATTCTGCTGATAGATTTAGACCAATTCAAATACATCAACGATGTGCAAGGCCATGCCACGGGCGACTTATTACTTAAAGATGTGGCCAAACGCTTAGAAGGCATTGCGGGTAAAACCGACTTTATCGCCCGCATCGGGGGTGATGAATTTGTACTTATTCTGCCACGACTGACCAACGAACTCGCCATCGAACACATGGCAACGCGTATTATCGAAACCTTAGGCATACCGTTTGACTTAAATGACCGTGAGATCCAGATTTCAGCCAGCTTTGGTATCGGCGTCTATCCCGAAGATGGCCTCGATGTCAGCTCACTCACCCGCAATACCGAAACCGCCATGTATCAAGCCAAAGATGCGGGACGGAACAATTTCAAATACTTTACCACGGGCATGAATGAAGCCATGTTCGCTCGGATGGAGTTAGAGCAACGCCTGCGCCGCGCCGTAGCACAAAATGAATTTGCCCTGCATTATCAACCCATAGTGGATATGCAAACTGGAGTGGTCTGCAGCGTCGAAGCCCTTATCCGCTGGCAAGACCCCGACTTTGGCCTGATCCCACCGGATCAATTTATCCCGCTGGCCGAAGAAACCGGACTGATAGAGCCTATGGGCGAATGGGTGCTCAACCAAGCCATGCATGATTTGAGGCAGTGGCAAAAAAGTGGCCTAAAAATCAATGTCGCGATTAATGTTTCCGGTCGCCAATGCATCAACACCCGCGGCATGGGATTCGACCAAGTGCTGCAGGAATGCTTTAACCGCCACCATGTAAACCCGCGCAATGTGCATATTGAGATCACTGAGAGCATGCTGATGGGCGATGCCAGCCATTGCTTGAGCACGCTCGAATCGATTCGCCATTTAGGCTCGCAAATCTATATCGATGACTTCGGCACAGGTTATTCTTCCCTGAGTTATTTGAAGAAATTCCCGATTTCTGTGATTAAAATCGACCGTAGCTTTGTGGAAAATGCCCTCGAAAGTAACGCTAATGCTAACTTAGTCAAAGCCATTGTCATGATGGGGCAAAGCCTCGAAATGGAGTTAGTAGCCGAAGGCATAGAAACCGAGGCCCAATGGCACTTCCTGCGGGATTTAGGTTGCCACTTCGCCCAAGGATATTTGATCTCTAAACCACTGCCCTTTGACGAGATCACCCCCTTGCTGCACATCAAGCACACAACACTGCTCAACCACGATTACCAAGATAGGTGCGTGAATATCTAAGATGCTGAAAGCTAGCAACTAATAGCAAAAAGAATTGAAGAATAAACAGCAAAAAAGCAGCCTAGGCTGCTTTTTTTGTAACGAATAAAACGAGTTTACGCCTGTGGTTGGCCTTGACCGTTCATTATGCTTTCGCCGCCCTTAGAGGCTAACTTAGCTAAATCTTTATCGATAAAGAACAGTGCCTTACCATCTTCACCCACTAAACGTATCTTATCGACAATCGACTTGAACAGCTTTTCTTCTTCGTGCTGCTCGGCCACATACCATTGCAGGAAATTAAAGGTTGAGTAGTCTTGGTTAGAAAAGGCTGCATGGGCCAAGGCATTGATCTGACTGGTGATCAACTGCTCATGCTCATAGGTAAGTTCGAACAGAGCCAGTAAAGAACTAAACTGTGACTGCGGCGCTTCGATCGCCCCTAACAAAGGTAAGCCACCGGTTTCACTCACATAAGTGAACAGACGACGCATATGGCCCATTTCTTCGTCCGCATGCTCACGCATAAACTTAGCTGCACCTTCAAATCCCTGATCTTCACACCATGCGCTCATTTGCAGGTATAAATTTGAGGAGAAGAACTCCATATTAATTTGTTCATTCAACTTTTCGATCATAGTGGCTGACAGCATAGTAAATCCTCTTTTGCATTCGAACTGAATCATGGGGCACATTGTCATCAAGGGGGTCGACAAAAGCAACAAAATTTACCTTTAGATTTTTAGCTAAGTTAATGATTCATTGATAAAAATGATTTTCATTTGTCCAGCGACTCGCGTTCAGCCTTCGACTTAGCTGCGCAAATTGCGTTACTTCTTGCTAGGTTATCATCCAAAGTGGCAGGAAAAACTGACTGGCCTATCACAGAAACTCACATGCAAATCATAGCCATCGCCGATCACCGTGGCATAATAGCCAATCATAGTCAGGTGGAAATTCATTCAGCGTCATCACGACCCATTGCATATAAGGCAGACCCTCATGTCCGTAAAAGCCGATCCTTGTTCGCAACCTAGCTTAATGCATCCAGATCAAGCTATTCCCCTTTTGCTCGAACAAGTTAGCCCAGTGTCAGACACCGAAGTCGTATTGCTTCCCCATGCCCTTGGCCGCGTCCTTGCGGAAGATCTCGCTTCCTGCATCGACCTGCCCCCCTTCGACAACTCCTCAATGGACGGTTACGCCTTCCGTTTTGTCGACTTGAATACGCAAACCAATCACACCTCATTACGCCTTATCGGCAGTTCGTTCGCCGGCCATGGTTTTGAAGGTGAAGCTAAACCTAATACCTGCATACGGATCATGACGGGCGCGCCCGTCCCTGCGGGTTATGACACAGTGCAGATGCAGGAAGAAGCCGAAGTTGAAGGTGAGATTATTCATATTCGCCATCCTAAGGCGCAAGGTGCCAATGTGCGTTGCCGTGGCGAAGAGCTGACCCAAGGCACTAAAGTACTTACTGCTGGTATTCAAATTGGCGCTGCCGAACTCGGCGTATTGGCCACTATTGGTATCAGCCAAGTGCGAGTCTATCGTCAACTTAAGGTGGCGTTTTTCTCCACGGGTGACGAACTGCGTCCTGTTGGCAGCGAACTCGCGCCGGGGCAAATTTACGATTCAAACCGTTACTCGATTCAAGGTTTACTCAGCCGCGCTAATGTGGAATGGCTTGATTTAGGCGTAATAGCCGATGATCCTGAAGCCATACGTCAGGCATTTCGCCAAGCCGCCAGCCAAGCAGACATGGTGTTGACCTCGGGCGGCGTGTCGGTCGGCGAAGCGGATTTCACGAAACAAATTCTCGATGAAGAAGGCAAAATCACCTTCTGGAAACTCGCCATCAAACCAGGCAAGCCCTTCGCCATGGGAAAAATTGGCAAGGCGGTATTCTGTGGTTTACCGGGCAATCCCGTGTCTTCTATGGTGACGTTTTATAAGCTGGTTTGGCCTATCCTGAACAAGATGCAAGGTTTAACCCCAGTCGAGCCTTTGATGTTAGACGCCACACTCACCACACCGGTGCGTAAACAACCGGGCCGTGTCGAATATCAACGGGGCATTTTAAGCCGTAATGCACAGGGCAAACTCGAGGTTGCCATTACTGGTAGCCAAGGTTCAGGTATGTTGACCTCAATGAGCCTAGCGAACTGTTTCGTTTTATTGGAACAATTCCAAGGGGATACTGACGCTGGCACGCAAGTGACGGTCGAGCCCTTTAACAGCGTGCTCTGCTAGGAAAATATCCATGAATGTGCCTGACGATATTCTCAGCGACAGCGAACTCTTAAGATACAGCCGTCAGATCTCCATCAAAGCCATGGATATCGACGGCCAAGAACACCTAAAACAAGCGAAAGTGTTGATGATAGGTGCAGGCGGATTAGGCTGCGCCGCCAGCCAATACCTCACGGTTGCAGGGATTGGCGAGCTGACCTTGGTCGATTTTGACCAAGTTGAACTCTCTAACCTGCAGCGCCAAGTGCTGCATCAAGATGCCAATGTCGGCCAGCCAAAAGTCGAATCGGCCAAACAGAGCCTGAGTCAGCTCAATCCCTTTATTAAGATCAACATTATCAATGCAGTATTAGATGATCATGAGATTGACGCCCTTGTCGCCAATCACAGTCTAGTGCTCGACTGCACCGATAATGTCAGTGTGCGCGAACAACTCAACCTCAGCTGTTTTAAGCATAAAGTGCCCTTAGTCTCCGCAGCGGCAATTCGAATGGAAGGTATGGTCACTGTGTTCGATTATCACAGCGAAACACCTTGTTATCATTGCTTTAGCGCCCTATTTGGCGAGCAACAACTCAGCTGCGTCGAGTCTGGCATTCTAGCCCCTGTGGTCGGCATGATAGGTTGCTTGCAGGCGGTTGAAGCCATCAAGATCATCACTGGTATGGGTAAAACCTTAGCGGGCCGCATTTTGATGATCGATGCGATGACGATGGAGTTTCGTGAGATGAAACTCCCGAAACACGCCAACTGCAGTGTCTGTGGTACTCAGGCTTAAGATATTCTCGCTTGAAAAATGGCTTTACTTGCCTTAACTTAGCTCGACGCAGGTGAGGCTGAACGACCAGTTAACATAAGGAAATCACAAGGAAAACATATGGATTCGGAAAACAGTGTATTTGATCGCATGACCACAGACGATCCCATCGTTGGCGCAGGTATGTACAACCTCGTTATCGGCCTCACGCTGATTTGGGGTTTTGCGGTTAACTATTGGATGGTCACCAATATCGACCCAGAAGCGATTGCCAGCGTTAATCCTTGGATTTTCTTTATTGGCTATTTTGCCTCCTGTTTTTTTGGGATTTATCTGTTTCAAAAATCGAGCAATCCCGTCGTCAGCTTTATTGGCTACAACTTTGTAGTCGTCCCCTTCGGCTTAATTATCAATATGGTAGTCAGTCAATACGACCCTGAGTTAGTGACGGAAGCCATTCGAATCACAGGCCTAGTGACCATTGCCATGATGTGTTTAGGCACACTCTTTCCCGCCTTTTTCCAAAAAATTTCCGGCGCACTCACGATTGCTTTGGTGCTCGTCATCGTCGTCGAACTGATTGAAGTGTTTATCTTTAATACCCACCACGGGATTTTAGATTGGATCGTCGTGCTGATTTTCTGCGGGTATATAGGTTACGACTGGGGACGGGCGAATCAAATTCCGAAAACCATAGATAATGCCATCGATAGCGCAGCCGCTTTGTATATGGATATCATCAACTTATTCCTACGCATTCTGCGGATTCTAGGGCGCAAATAAGTCTCCACGGAGTGTCTATGAAAATCCTATTACCGCTTGCTGCAGCTTTACTGCTGGCAACTGTAGCACTCGTGGGTTGCGGCGAAGCTGAAAAGCCTGCTGCGCAAGTTAAAATTGCCAATCCCGCCTCAGAGTATTGCATCTCCCTCGGTGGTAGCTTAGCAATAGAGAAAACCGCCGAAGGTGAGCATGGCATCTGTACCTTGCCAAACGGTGAAGCCATGGAAGAGTGGGCGTTATTCCGCCGTGATCATCAGGAAGAAAAGCCGCAGTAACAGTGGTTATTTTACCTTTAAAAAAACAGGCGCCAATAATGGCGCCTGTTTTGTTATTAAGTAAACTGAAAATCTTAATTGGCTAAGTGTTCGGCGCGCCAGATTTTGCGCTTAGCGGCCGACTGAAAGCTCCACGCTAAGACCCGCGTAATTTTATTGCCTTGCTGCATTTCAATCGTCTTAACAGTATCGACGTTCAACTTTGCTAAGGCTTGATAACAAGGTTTCAGGTTTTCTTGCTTCGACACTAGGCTAGTGAACCACAGGCATTGGTCTGCAAACATCTGACTCTCACGGATCATGGTCGCCAAGAACTGTCGCTCTCCACCTTGGCACCAAAGTTCTGCCGCTTGGCCGCCGAAATTCAGCTTAGGTGCAGCCTTTACTGAGCTCCCCCGATTAAGCTGTAGATTATTCACCTTACGCTTTGTACCTTCGCTCGCCTCGGCCATAGAGGCATGAAACGGAGGATTACACAGGGTTAACTCAAAACGTTCTTCGGCTTGAATAACTCCCTTGAATACCGCCTTGTCATCTGGCTGTAATCGTAAGTTTATCCGCCCTTGCAGCACTGGGTTTTGCTCGATAATACTCTGCACATTGGTGAGTGAATGGGCATTGATATCCGAGGCAACATATTGCCAGCCATACACTTGGCAGCCCAATATGGGATAAATGCCGTTCGCGCCTGTGCCAATATCCAGCACCCTCGCCTTATCCATGGCACATGACTTATCGCCTTCGGCTAACAGATCTGCCACGTAATGCACATAATCGACGCGACCGGGGATCGGAGGACAAAGTGCGCCCTGAGGAATATCCCAAGAACCAATTCCATAGTGATGTTTGAGTAGCGCCGCATTGAGGGTTTTAACTGCCAGCGGGTCGGCAAAATCTACCGATAGCGCGCCATAGGGCGTGGGCCGCACAAAGGTTTTTAGCTGAGGGAATGCAGCGTATAGCGCTGGAAAATCATAGCCATTCAAGTGGGCATTACGCGGATGCAGGGCTTTTTTGATTTCAGCTCTGGGTTTGTCTTTGCTTGGCTTTGCTCTGCCTTTATCTTCAGGTTTAGCCTGCTTGGGTGCTTTAACTTTTTGACGGATGTTAACTGCACGGGTTGCGGTTTTCGCAGTCGCTGATTGAACGGATTTCACGGCAGGTTTTGACATAGCAGCTCTTGGAACGCAGTGGGCCGAAATAAGTCAGCCCATAAAATAAGACAATGAATTAATCGTACAGATAAGAGGTAAAGAGTAAGTTTACAATCAAGGCCTTGCCCGCTTCTTTGGTGAGCAGATTATTGACCATATCGAAGCACTCACGACGGATTTCTTCACGGCCAGTGAGTGACTTAATCTTTTCTTCCGATTGATTACCTAACACTTCAACAATCGCGGCGCGTAATAGCGGATCGTGACGCTCAACGGTGACCAAATCATCTGGGCTCTTAACCATTAACTCGACGCTGATCTTCACAAAACCTAATTTCTTACGGTTAGAAATGTAGTTAGTGACTATTTCGGGCTCAAAACCATAGTAGGCGTACTCACCCGTAGGCGTCGCTGCAGGTGCCGCTTCTTTTTCATCGGCCGCATAAACACTGAAAACACTGGTAAACAGGATCAGACAGACTGAGAGTAATTTTTTCATAGCGGCTTACGGCTCCCTAAAAACAATAATGGTAATGGAAGAAACTTCCCAATCTATCTGCTCGCGTCGCGACATGCTAGACTGCCGACGTTTGCCTACATTGTAACGAGTATTTAATGAATGTGACTAGCTTAAGCTTCCCCTATGGTGAATCTATTCAGTGGTTTTGTGCCGAAAACGCCAACAAACTCCCCAAATCGCCCTTGAAAGAATGGTTACTTGCCACTGGCAGCCTAACGCAAAAACTCAAAACTTGCTGCACTCAATTTGAAGTCAAAGTCCTTGGCGAAGGACTACATGCGCCCTTAGATGGCGAATATCCCCAGCAAGGCTCAGTATGGATCCGCGAAGTGTTACTTTGCCTCGACTCAATCCCTTGGGTATTTGCCAGAACTTTGATCCCCGAAAAGTTAATGGCCGAGCGCCAAGCGGATTTCCTTGGTCTGGGCACCCGCCCCTTAGGTGAACTGCTGTTTAGCCAAGATCATTTTATCCCAGGCAGAATTGAAGTCGCCAGTTTTGAGACCTGTAGCCGCCTCGCTCATTTAGCCGAAAGTTTAGATCAGAGTGTCGAACATGAACTCTGGGGACGCCGCCGCTATTTTCATCACGGTGAACACGAAATGATCGTCAGTGAAATCTTTCTGCCTGCGGCCGAGCAAGCTATCCGTCAGTTATGAACTCGAGCTTTAGCCAAAGCTTGCTCTAATGACTAATGACAAATAAAAATGCCTCTAAATTAGAGGCATTTTTGATCTGCTATCACGCGATTAACTTAACGAATATTTAACTGGCGACGCCAAGTCAATAAGCCAAGGAAAGCAAGGCTCAACCAACCTAGACTACCACCGCCAGAACTCTCATTCGCCGGCGGAGTCACAGGAGGTGTGACAGGGGGCGTAACTGGTGCGGTAACAGTCACTATCAAACTACTAATATCCTTAGTATTTTGCGCATCAGTTACTGTAAGCGTCACAGTATAAGTGCCCGCCTTCGCATAGGTATGGGTTGGCGAAGCCGCTGTACTTGTGGTGCCATCACCAAAATCCCAAGCGTAGGTTAATGCCCCCATACCACCATTAATATTACTGGTGAAGTTTACAACTAATTGATTGACCGTATTAGTAAAACTGACTTTTAACGGCGCTACAGCATCAGAATTTGCATTTGCATTTGCTAACCGAATCACAGCTGTGCTGTTATTGCCGGCTTGCGATAGTACCTGCATCGTCAAACCTAACTGCTGCAATACCATGCCTGACTGGGGTTGTAGCGGCGCGCTGTAATCAAAACTATCATCAAACAGGCTGACAGCATCGCGATTATTGTCACCTGCATAGAAAGTTTGTTTTACTGTGCTAAAGGCTGCATCGCGGATTTGTACCTCGGTAGAGCGAGTGCCAATAAGGTTTTGGTCAGCATCAATCACGCCAATCAAGCCATGGCCAGCATGCTCTGAAACGTTATTGTCTCTGTAACCCAAATTTTCTAACCAGACTAATACGCCAGGATCAAAGCTTTTTGCTTGCAAACCCGCATCGACACCGTTATGGCTACGCAATTGGATAATATAACGAGACTGGGATTTTGGATCAGGACGTGAGTCCTTAATCCGGCTATAACCGTAAAACGTCACTTTATCCGCGACTTCAGCGTTATCACCATA
The DNA here is from genome assembly GCF_026802235.1 of Shewanella sp. DAU305. NCBI lineage: Bacteria > Pseudomonadati > Pseudomonadota > Gammaproteobacteria > Alteromonadales > Shewanellaceae > Shewanella > Shewanella sp. DAU305. Next base: position 655,889 of record NZ_CP113808.1, on the reverse strand, counting down.
TAACTCAGTGGTATTTTGTTTAACGCTGATGTTATCGAGAGTGATACCTGACCCTCCGGTATAGTCATCGGTGACATAATTGATCTCGACCGCAATCGTTTTCCCTGAATAGGCAGATAAATCATACTCTAACGTTACCCAAGCATCATTGCCCTCCGCCTGAGCAATCGCAGACGACTCGCCAGTAATAATATGACGAGCGCTATTTACCCCATTGTTAAACTTAGTGTGATTACCCGCAATAGCCTCACCATCCACTTTCACTTGCATGTAGTCATAGTCACGTTCAATACTCCAACTGGCTTTCATACTCAGGATCAGTTTATCTGTCGTGACTGCGGGCAAAGTAACATTAAAAATCATGCTATTATTCAGCATATCCCCTTGACCAGAATAATACTGATAACTGCCCTGATAAGGTGTTTTAAAGGGGATTGGCGTTGGAGGAAGTGGAATAGAGACTTGGTTAACCGCCTGATGATTAACCGCTTCATTCAACGTCACTTCCATGCCTGATTTAGGAATACTATCTAAGCTGATTTCACGTTCATTCAACCACTTACCTTTATATCTTTCCTGTAGGTAAGAACGCGCATAGGGACTAAAACCACTCGGCTGGGCACCAGCGATAGCGCCAGCCCAACTACCACCAGACATCAAAGACCACAACCCCACAGGAGAGCCATCTTTATTGGGGTTGTCAGTAGTATCGTATTCATCTGGCAGACCTAAATCATGGCCAAACTCGTGGGTACACACGCCCGTGGCCGCATCGATAGGCTGAATGGTATAACCGAATACTTTTTTATCCGTACCAGGAAGCGCATAGCCATTGGTTGCTTGGTCGACAAAAAATCGATGCGACCAAATTGCACTCGCACCTAATTTTCCGCCGCCGACCTCTTCGCCTACGCTAGAGTGGAAAATCATCACATGGTCGATAATGCCATCGGGCTCGTTGTAATTACCGTTGTTGTTCAAATCATTTTGGTCTTCAACATCATAGCTAGCCAACTCTGCAGGAGACATATTCGCAACGGCTTGAGATACGGCTTCTTTTACCAATTGTTCGACCTGTGAATCACTACGAGTATCTGGATCATTAGCACCATAGTATTCGGCATTTTGTGAGGCGGTATACCAACCCTTTACATCCCCAGTAAAGGAGAAGGTTTGCCCTGAAACCGCTTGATAATATTGATAAGCCGAATCTAGCGTCTGCCCCTGTGGACCATTAAAGCCAGTCGTCGAAAAGAGTAATGCCTTGTAGTGGGACGAAGGATAACTTGGGTAATACATGGCCGTATCGCCCGCACTTAAGCCATTGTTATCATGTTTTAAATCAGGAAAATCTACTAATATAGAGAGTACTTTAACGGTTTTTTTTACATCCGCATCAACCAGTAAACGCTGTGCGGATGAGCGCATCATTTGCGATGACTTAGCTCTTTGCAGACGCGCATGTTCGGCTTCAACTTCGATGCGCGGCGCCTTAGGTTGAGTCAAAGTGGCACGATAAATATACGCTTCTATCGCTTCCTGCTTTACGCTATCACTGGCATCGGCGGCCACTTCACCACGTTTAATCAACCAATATAAAATTCGATCTTTATTAATCACACCCGCATCAGCAGGCGTATGATTCGGAGCCGCAATACTCGCGCCGCTAATCAATGCCAACATCAGTCCAAACGCTGTCACGCCTTTTGCACTTCGCATTTTTAACATCCTTACTGTAACAGCCAACGCCATTCTATTTATTAAGACTAGTGTCTCTTTGTATTAAGACAAATTTGCCTTTAGCCTTTATAAGTCATCTACTCAGGGTTTATCTATCTCAAGATAGAGAGACAGAGTTTTTGACATTATCAGCACTGCGTTGAAGTAACAACTTGATACATTACTTCGCTGGCACGATTTACACTTTTGTCAGCGTTTATTCAGCAAACCTCTATGCTGACGGCATTCCAGCCAAATCCCAGCCATAAAAAAACCGCATTAACAGCGTTAATGCGGTTTCGTTTTAAGCGAGCGAGATAAATTTAGCCGGCGGTTTTTAGATAATTTGAAATACCGTCAAGGAACATTTGTACTGAGATCATGACCAATACCATGCCCATCAAACGCTCAACCGCAGTGAGGCCTTTTTCACCCAGCACACGGGTGAAGAGTTTATAAAACATTAAGATCACTGCGCTTGCCCCCCAAGCAGACACTAATGCTATGGTCCAATCGCCCATGCGTGAGCTATCGGTATGCGCCAGTAGAATCAAAGCGGCAAGAATCGATGGACCCGCCATCAAGGGAATGGCCATAGGCACGATAAATGGCTCTTCTCCCGCGGCTAATCCAACGACACCACCGGGTTGGGGGAAGATCATCTTAATCGCGATCAAAAACAGAATAATACCGCCTGCAATACTCACAGATTCGGAACGAAGATTTAAGAAACTTAAAATGGCTTCACCCGCATAAAGAAAAGACAGCATGATCACTAAGGCGAAAAGTAACTCTCGGATCAGTACCTTACGACGTTTCTTGGGATCGATATGCCGCAGAATCGACGCGAAAATCGGCAAATTACCCAAAGGGTCCATGATCAGAAACAACATTACCGCAGCAGAAAATACATCCATTTAACGTATCAACACCCAAGCCAACATAAGCCCATATTGTATAACCTTTTCTCGATGTTGATGTGAAAATTTCTCCGCAAAATGGTCAAAGTGAATAAAATTCGCCCCCGAAAACCCCAACGCAAAATGTCAGTTTGGTAAATTGCCAGCAAGTCACTGCTCACTTTGCCTTACAGCTGGTATACTATGGCGTTTTTTCAGCAAATTTTCCGTGGAATCCATGCTCTATCTTCTTGCTAGCTGTATCGCACTCTTAATTGGGCCACTGTTTTATCGCTACTTTTCATCGGGCAGCGGATTACAGAAGGGGCTCGATGGCTTTATATTCGTCTCATTAGGCGGATTAGTGCTGATCCACATCTTGCCAGAGCTACTGCAGCATGGCGGTTTGTTAGCCGTAGTCTTTGTATTCCTAGGTATCTGGGGACCGACCGCTAGCGAACGCCTTTTCCACCGTTATTCAGAAATCACCCATAATCTCACCTTATCCCTAGGGATTGGCGGCTTGCTACTGCACACCATCACCGACGGTGGCGCTATGGTATTGGCGCAGCAAGACGGCAGTTCGATCTTACTTGCCCTCGGGATCATTATGCATCGCCTCCCCGTCGGCCTCGCCATTTGGTGGTTACTCAAACCTCAAGTCGGCACCCGCTGGGCTAGCTTAGTGCTGGTCGCTATGATGCTACTTACGGGTGTTGGTTACTTTGCAGGCGAGCAATTAATCACTCAGCTCAGTTTAGAAAATACCGTTTATTTACAAGCCTTTGTTACCGGTTCTATTTTGCATGTTGTGCTACATCAACCCCACGGCCAGCACGATACCGACAAGCAAGGCAAATACGAATACCAAGCTGGCATAGGTAGTTTGCTCGGCATAGGCCTGCTCGTGATGCTGCTCTTGATGGATTCTGGCGGCCACGAACATGCCCACCATGATCACAGCACAGAACAATTAATGACTTGGTTACTGACACTCGCGCCCATATTACTGCTGAGCTATGGTGCGGCTGCGCTGCGCTTCAAATTCGGTTTAACACCGCAGGATAGCAGCTTAGCCCGTCGCTGGTTCCAACGCTTAGCGGGGCCCGAAGCTCTCGTCATCACCGCACTGTTACTCGGTCCTTGGCTAGCATTATTCCAGTTACTTGTGGTCTTTATTCTTAGCGCTTATTTAAGTCACGCTAACGTCACTATTACCGATCCGCATACTAAATTACCCAGTAATTCCCTACGTTTCGGCTTTGCACATTTAGTCGATCGCAGCGCACCGTGGATTTTACTCAGCCTAGTGCTAGTGAATTTAATCGGCCATCCTTCAGTGCCATTAAGCAATCCGCTGCTGCAGGTTATAGTGCTGTTACTCGTATTCTTACCTATGCGTTTCTGCAACTTAGGCGCAGCGGTGCTGGCTCTTGCACTGGCCTATAGTGGCTGGAGCCCTATCGCGATTATCATGCCGCTGATTGCCGCACCAGTGCTTAACATAGCGCAGCTTAAGTTAATGACATGGCCACAAAGGGCAATATTACTGAGTATTATTGCGCTGAGTTTAGTCGCTGCACTGCGTTTGCCACTGTGGTTCTCCCTGTTCACTTTACCGGAAGTGGTGAACTTAATCGCGCTGCTGATCCTGTCGGGATTATTTGCCGCCAGCTTACTGCGCTTAGGCCCACGTAAATTTCTACGCCGCTTAATGCTGAGCAAACCGGCAGCTCATGGGCATAGTCATTCGCACAGCCAAGCGCATGGCCATTCCCACGAACCTAGCACTTCGCACACATCTGTGCAGAGCACTGCTGAAACGCCTAGTGCCCATGATCATTCCGATGAACATACACACGATAAAGCAAAAGCAAATAAGCACTCGCACCACTAACACTGTTCATTTGTGAGCAGACAGGCTAAGTTAATCTACCTTTGGATTAATTTAGCCTGCTATGTGCATACTCTTTGTCGCCATTAATGCCCATCCTAAGTATCCCTTAATCATTTGTGCCAACCGTGACGAGTTTCACCATAGACCGACCGCGCCAGCGCACTTTTGGCCACCGGAAGAAAACTTACTCGCAGGTAAAGATCTGCAGGCGGGCGGCACTTGGTTTGGGGTGAATAAACAGGGACAAGTCGCCGCTGTGACGAATCTGCGCGTACCGCAAAAGAACCCAGAAGCCATGCGTAGCCGCGGTGAACTCATCACTATGACCCTAAGTTCAGGCTCGCTCATTTGCCCGAATTGGCTCATTGAGCACAGTGACAATTATCAGCCATTCAATCTCGTCTTCGGCCAAGGCACTGACTTATATTGTTTTAACAGCATCAACAAAGACACAGTTAAACTCGCCGATGGGTTTCATGCCATTAGCAATGGGGCACTCGATGATATTTGGCCGAAAATGGCGAAGGGACAGCAAGCGCTAGAAGCCGTGATCAATCAGTCAGACAACCTAGAAGTGCAAGCGCTGTTACAGCTGATGAAGGACGACTCCCAACCACAAGATAATGAATTGCCTAACACGGGAGTGGGGATCGAGTGGGAACGGCGCTTAGCCGCGATTTATATTCGTCACCCCGACTATGGCACGCGCTCCACCAGCATTCTGCTTGAAGATGCTGAGGGCGGCATGCATTTCACCGAAGTGAGATACGACGGCAAAGGTAGACAGCTCGGACAGCAGGATTTCCACTTAACCCTGCCCGCCGAGCCACCCGCTAAGCCAGACTGTTTATTAACGCAAATCTAAACTGAACAACTGTGCAGCCTTGTATTGAAACGGTGCACTTTAGTCAGCGCTATTGTTCTATTAAAGCTGCGGCTTAGTCCGAACTGTGATCCATAGTGATCACCCAGCGGTCGTCAATTTTCTCAATCAACAGGGTAAACACGCCCGTTGGGGCATCTTTTATCCGCCGTAAATCCCAGCGCCCAACCACCATAGCGGCGTAATTGCTGAGCATTTTGATTTCTTTTATCGTGAACTTCAGCTCACCAAGCGCTTCTTTATTGGGATAATTTTTCTTATAAGCGGCAAGGGTTTCCTCCCAGCCATAACGAAACTTACCGTTAGAAACAAAACGCAATTGCTCACTCTTCCAGTAACCTTGCATATAAGCATCGAGATCGCCGCGATTCCAGGCGTCTTCTTGGCCTTTGAGCATCTGCGTAATTTCATCCGTCGGCACCGCACTCACATGGCAAGTCACTAAGAGTAAAAGTGCCGCAAAAACACGCTGCCAGCTAACCTTGTTTAATAGTCCATTTTTCAACATAGTATTGTTCCCCCACAATCAGGTTAAACTGTATTATACCCAAGCTACCTCAAGATACGAGTTTCAGAGCATCTAGGGTACACCAATTCAAGGCGCTTCAATGAAAGAATGTCGACCACCTTTTGAATTGATGCAACACGGAAGTGGGGTGCCCTAGGCGCTCCGTCCCGGCGGCTGATGTTGATAATGTGGCAACGCATTTTATGCCGTGTTGGCTATTTTTAACTTAGTCCACTAGGTCCGCAAATAGCCGCAATCGCCATGGATGGCGTGAATGCCATTTATGCAGGAGCAATTAAGGGCCTTGCCTAAAATGCGTTCAATTCCCGCTGAATCCTGCATCTTGAGGTTGTTTGGGTATATCGTGAATTCAGCACAGACTATCTTGCTAAAGCCAATTTAAAATCTAAAAAAGCTGATGATATTATTAATTTTTCGACTCTGGGCACCGAACTATGTTCACACCACTTTGCCGTTGGCTACTTAAGCTTTCAGGCTGGCAGATAGAAGGCCAACTGCCCGACTGCGCTAAATACATCATCATAGTCGCACCGCATACCAGTAACTGGGACTTCATCGTGGGTATCTTAGCTCGTGGGGCGCTTGGCACTCGAATTCACTTTCTCGGTAAACACCAACTCTTTATCCCGCCTTGGGGCTGGTTCTTCCGCGCGATTGGCGGCAGCCCAGTGGATAGACGCAAAAACAACAACTTGGTCGATGCCGCTGTGCAGCTGTTTGAGTCGAAAACCGATTATAAGCTAGCGTTGGCGCCCGAAGGCACCCGCAGCCCAGTAACACGCTGGAAATGCGGCTTCTACCATATAGCCTGCAAGGCTCACGTGCCTATCACTCCCGTTGGCTTAGACTTTAGCCGCCGCACTGTCGTTATCCGCACGCCACTGCAACCCAGTGGTGATATCGCGACCGACATGCACGAGATTTTAAGCTTTTATCGCACCATTAAAGGTCGCCATCCTAAGGTGATCCCTGATTTTGTGGCGAGCGCGAAGCATTAATCTTTCCCCCATTTAGAGCGGCACACATGCAACCCGAAACTTGGTTACTCTATCTCTTGGCCATTGTATTGATTGGGATCTCGCCCGGCCCCATCGCTATGCTGTCTATGTCACATGGGATCCATTTCGGCAAGATGCGCAGCATGGCCACTGGTCTTGGCAGTGTGAGTGCCGCTTTAGTCTTGATGATGGCATCAGCGGCGGGATTAGGCGCCATTATCAGCGCCTCAGAATACGGTTTTACCCTGCTAAAATGGTGCGGTGCGGCCTATTTAGTGTTTTTAGGGATCAAGCTGTTGTTGACCAAAAACCAAGGTCAAACCCTTGAGGTTAGCCAATTAAAAGGCAAAGGCACGCCAAGGCAACTTTATCAGCAGGCGTTTCTGGTGGGGATCAGTAATCCAAAGGATTTACTGTTTTTTGCCGCGCTGTTTCCACAATTTATCGATCTTGCCGCGCCGCAATTACCGCAACTTATGATACTGGCAGCCACTTGGGCCGTGGTGGATTTTAGCTTTGTGATGATTTACGCCAGCATGGCCAATGTGCTTGCGCCCAGCCTAAAGGCGAGCAACAAGCTGCATTGGTTTGACAGAACCAGCGGCGGTGTCTTTCTTACCTTAGCCGCGATTCTTATCTCTCGAAATTAAATCAATAATCACCGACAATCGTCGACAGTCATTAACACTAGTCGACCTTAACCGACTTTAAGCTACGAATATCGTTGCCCGTTGGCGCTTGGAATGCCTGCAGACCAAACTCAGGCAATATCGCAAAAACATGGTCGAAGATATCCGCTTGTATCGCCTCATAAAATGCCCAGCGGGTGTCGTTGGTGAAGATATAAACCTCGATCGGCAATCCCTCAGTGGTCGGCGCTAATTGGCGCACCATTAAGGTCATTTCCTTATGGATCTTATCGTGACGCTGTAGGTATTCCTGCAGGTAAGCACGGAAGGTGCCGACGTTAGTCAGATGGCGACCGTTCACTTTCATGTCGAGGTCAGACACTCTGGCGTTCGACTCACGGATTTCGTTGATTTTGGCGGGAAAATATTCTTTTAAGCAATTGATCTTACTCAGACGCTCGCGCTCTTCCTCGCTCAAAAACTTAATGCTGTTGATATCAATATTGATGGCGCGTTTGATCCTACGACCACCCGACTCAGACATACCCCGCCAGTTACGAAACGCATCCGACACTAAGGCATAGGCTGGGATCATAGTGATGGTTTTGTCCCAGTTGCGCACTTTAACTGTGGTCAGCGAGACCTCTTCTACCGCACCGTCGGCGCCGTATTTGTCCATCTGGATCCAATCGCCCTTGCTCACCATACGGTTAGCCGCTAACTGAATGCCCGCCACGAAACCTAAGATAGTGTCGCGGAACACTAACATCACAAAACCCGTCGCCACACCTAAGCCGCTGAGGAAGTACACAGGGGACTGATCGGCCAAGATTGAGATAGAAACGATAATACCGACAAAGAATAAAAACAGCTTAGTTAACTGCACAAAGCTTTTAACGGGTAAACGCCGACTCACCAGATTCACATCTGAAATTTCATCGACCGCATCTAAACCCGCATAAATAGCGCGGATCATCAGCACCACCAGCCAAATACTCAGTAGCCGATCGACTAAATTACTTAAGATTTGATGCTCGGTTAAGGCGATGGGCACTAATAGATTGAGCACGATTGCAGGCACTAGCATGGCCAGCTTTTCGAGCACCTTGTAACGCATGAACACATCGTCCCAGGTAACTTTGGAGCGCAGGATCACCATGTTGACCGCACGTATGACTACGCGTCGAACAATGAAATAAGCGATGCCTGCAAGCAGTAAGCAGGCAATGATCATGATGCTGGTTGATATGCCGTCCGAGGGTTGGCTATCAATCCCAAAGCCCGCTAACCATGCCGAAATTTCGAGCCTTATTTCCTGATCCACAATTCCACTCCAACGTAGGCGCTAGCGCAACAAACCCATACAAAGGTAACCGCCGAGTTGACCTCGGTTAATGTCACCCTAGAAAATACTGATATCCAAACACAATATACTTACAAATACTTATTTTAAAAGAGATTTTAGCATTTTGAATTGACCGAGCACAAAGGAAAATGAACAATCTTCAACCTGTTCCCAAGGAAATCATCCCATGTGTCGTTATTCATCTACGCTAGCCTGTCTTAGCTTTGGACTATTGAGCCTAAGCCAACCACTTCAAGCTGCCGAATATAGCACTTCGAAGCCATTGGTGATGTCAGATAAATCAGAGAAAACTACCAATCCTTCTTATATCGCCCTCATGCTGGATTACGTTCCCGCCGCAGACAATCTCTACGGCATTACATTAGCGCCCTATCATTTCGATAATAATTACCAGCAATGGGGCTATTACCTAGGCTATGCCCGCAGCCGAGAAACCGATGTAATAGTGCCAGAACCCGCGCTGTCATATCGCCAAGAAAGCCTCTTTCGCTTAGGATTAAGCTACAGCCTCACTGCCGACTTAAGCTTTTATGCGGGCGGCAGCGGCTATATCAGCACTGTGTCTTACACGAATAACATTTCACCCAAAATTGTCGATGGCAAACCCACATGGGAAGAAGATAAAACCACCCGTTGGGGCGCAGAAGCAGGGCTAAGATACCGCATTACAGAACATTTCATCCTGAGCGCGGGCTATAACTCCAGCACAGAATCCACAGTTTTGAGCATAGGTTACGCGGGCTAAGCTCCTAGCGACTGGGCTTGAGCGATTTATTGGGTTAGCTCGGCTCGCGCCTTAGCAAGCTCCAATTCCGCTTCGGCAACCTTATTGCGTTTCTTATTGATTTTATCCATAGAACGACCTTCTTCTATGGCTTTAGACAACTCGTTTTGGCGCTCAGTCAGTTTTTCTTCTAAGGCCGAAACTTTGGCAACGCGCTCGGCATATAAGCTGTCGTCATCACAATGGGTTGAGACTTCGTAATAGGCCTTTTCGAGCCCGTCAACTTTATGCTTATTGCCCGCCGCTTTCGCTTGGGCAAGTTCGGCACTGATAGCTTCTAACTTCGCCGCGCAGCCCACTTTAGGGGCTTCATCGGCCCATGCTGCCGCGCTCAATGCCAAGCTAATAACGACGCCATAAATTCCATGTTTAATCTGCATATTAATCTCCTCTAGCTTAATTCATTGCTCATTGTCGCTATCTGACAGTGTCCTGTCACCGCGCTATCAATATAGTGCCACACTCAGTGAACTCAATCTGTATTCGAGTCAGTATCTTCCAGCTAAATCCACTTTATTCATCAAAACACGACTTAGACAGTGACTAATATGCGGCAAATTGTTTATGTTAGGGCAGAATATTGACTCAGACGGATATCGGAGCCAGAAAATTAATGCAAACTTCATTACGCCTTAGCGCACTTAGCTCATTGTTATTGCTAACATCATCGGTTATGGCCGCCGACGTAGCTCAAATCACCCTAGAAAATGGCGCCCAAGTCAGACTTAAAGACGACTTTACCTGGGAATATGTGGTCACAGAAACCAAAGCTGCGCCCAATGCCTTAGCTGCGACGGCAGTGAGCACCTCAAGCAATATTGCCAGCGTCCCAAGTGTTGCACTTGCCACTCAAACTGTAGCTGCGCCTATTACCACCTTGACTGCCACTGCGATTGCCCAGCCTGAGCTATTAGGCTCGACAGCCAAAGACGGCATCAAAGTCAGCTTTGCCGAAGGTCAATGGAAAGGCGATAAACTTGGACTCAGTTTCGATCTTGCCAGTACCAGCAATGAACACGTGACCTTAGTCGAAGTGGAAGCCAGCTTCTTCGCCGATAATGGCACTTTGCTCAAAACCGAAAAACTCGAAGTGTGGGAAGCCATTTTCCGTATGCCTGAAACCTATCTGCGCAAAGGCGAGCAGCGCAAAAGCAGCGTGATTTGGGTCGAAGGCATAGATAAAGCTCAATGGCAGAAGCAGTTAATTAACCTCAAAATCACCGAAATTAACTCCCGCTAACACGGCGAATAAGTAAGGGATTGCGAACCCGTTTTCAATCCCTTATCAATACTTTTAGCGAATGTTATTGCTTTGTAGTGCTAGAGTTCAATGCTTGGGCGACATCGCTTAACTATAAACAATATTGGTTTGACGGCATTTTAGAGTCCTACGCCGATCTGCAAATTGCCTTCCCAGATATGCCAGCGATTGATTACATCTCAAACTCGACCCTAGGGCTTAAATATCTGCTCACGCAGCGGATTTATTTGTCATTTAAATATGACTTTAACGACACTAAAACCGTCATAGGCAATACGAAAGATACGAGCCAGACCTTAGGATTAGGTGTGAATTTCTAATCCTCACTCCCGATACGCTAACCTATGCGCCATAGGATGCTCATCATTCAATTGCAGTAAATCCCATAAGTTGCCGTAGAGATCTTTAAACACGGCGACTGTGCCGTAGTCTTGTTCTTGCGGCTCGCGCGCAAACTCGACACCATCGGCGACCATACGGCGATAATCACGCCAAAAGTCATCGGTATTCAAGAATAAGAACACCCGCCCACCCGCTTGATTACCAATAAAATCGAACTGCTCTGGCTTAGAAGCCCGCGCTAACAAAATAGACGCGCCCTTAGAACCCGGAGGGGCAACGACGACCCAGCGCTTATCTTGCTCGGCTTGATAAGTGTCTTCAACCAGTTCAAATTTTAATTTATTCACATAAAAATCAATCGCCTCGTCGTAATCTCTTACGACCAAGGCGATATGCACAAGAGCTTGTTTCATGGCGACCTTCAATTAACACTATTTGGTCATTAGTTTACAGGTCATTTCTGGCGCTTCGTAGCCCCAAATCACTTTTGCTTCGCCTTGATACCCCCAAAAGCTTTCATTACGACCTTAATACCTAGTACAACTGCCACTGGGTTGAACAAGCATTGACGAGCGAGCGTAAAAACTACTCAGTGAGAAAAAGCCTTTGGCTTATCCCTACATAACCAGCTCGTGTCCACTAGCCTGATCGGACACATTGCCGGACACTCTTGCGCCATCTCGGCAGCGGTCGGCGGACACTTAAATAGCCATTACATTGATAAGTAATATGAAATTTTTATGGCACAGATTCTGCTCTGACAGAGTAACGCGACTCTGGCATAACCCGCCGATCCACACAGCCATACAAGGAAGCACTATGAATACGCGCACTCAACTTATGGGCGGTCTGTTTATTCTCGCTCTGATCCCAACCGCCATTTGGGCAACTCAAACAAAGGGCCAAGCAACGAGCGACAGTGCCGATGGAGGCATATCAGTCATCAGCCAATCAGTGCTCAGCCAAAGTCAGCCAGATTTTTCATGGATTTATGTTAAACAGGATGGCGAGATGACTATCGGTGCTGGCCACAGTGACGATTGGGAGCAACTTGAACGCCAAGGTAATCCTTATCATACCGATTACCTATGGGTGAAAAAAGCAGGCACGCCTTATGTCATCACAGATCCCGCCATAGTGGCGCAAATAAAAACCGCCATCATGCCCATGCAGCAACAGGGTGAGAAAATGAAAGTGTTAGGCGAACAAATGCAGCAAAAAGGCGACGCGATCAACAGCCAAACTCAGCAACTTTTACTCAATGTTGCGACCGATAATGAAGATCCTCAGATACAGGCGGAGATCGACAGTCTGAGCGTATCGATGGAGGTGCTTGATCAACAAATGAATGAGCTAAGCAAAGTCCATGAAAGCCTTTCCAATACCGCAGAGAAGCAAATTGTCAGCCTCGCTCAAGCAGCCATTAAAGCGGGCACAGCGATAAAGGCACCTTAACTGCCTTTGGAAAACAGCCAGCACATTTGCCAACAGGCAAAAAGCCGCAAGATCCTGACACAAGCTTCCTACGCCAGTCACGCATAATGCTGATTTAACCGAATCACAGAACGGTTAATTTTGGCATTACGCGTGATAGTGGTTGAATTTTCGAGCGAAATTGACTATTTTCACGCCGCTTGTCACTTCACTAGGAAAAGGATAAACATGGAACAAGTTATTACCGCAACTGCAGGGAAAGATAATCCCATCCAAATGACAGATATTGTCTATTCGAAGGAAAAATCGCTGTTCACTCTGTTAGCGATTATCTCAGGGATCGTCTGGGCAGCATTGATCATAGGCACTTTGGGCATGGCCCTGCTCTATGTGTTGATGTTTTTCATTATTTATCTTTTCAGCCACTCCGCTTTTATCAGCTACCTAAAAGGTACGGCTGTCGAAATCAATGCAGAGCAATTCCCTGAATTACATAAACAATACTTAGCATGCTGCGAACGTTTAGAAATGAAAGAGCCACCACGGGCTTACTTGTTGGCCGCCGATGGCATGCTCAACGCGCTGGCAACCCGCTTCCTCGGCCGTAACTATATCGTGTTGTTTTCATCGATTGTGGATGCGCTTGAGTCCGATAAAGATGCACTTAACTTCTATATCGGCCACGAATTAGGCCATATTCGCCGCAATCATATTGGCAAAGCACCCTTTTTAGTCTTCGCCACTTGGTTGCCTTTAGTGGGCGCGGCTTATTCTCGCGCCTGCGAATATACCTGTGATCTCCACGGGTTACGTTGCTGCAACAGCTTACGCTCTGCCACCAATGCCGTTGCCGTTTTAGCCGCTGGCGTAGAGCAATGGAAACGTATGAATGTAGATCAATATATCCGCCAAGCTCGCGAATCGAGTGGTTTTTGGATGTCACTGCACGAGCTTAACGGCAGCTATCCTTGGCTGACTAAGCGTATGGCAAGAGTAGACGCCAAAGCGCAGGGAACTGAATACACGCCGCCATCACGCAGTGCGTGGGCATTTGTATTTAGCCTCTTTATGCCACGCATGGGCACAGCAGGCGGTGGACTCATTATTTTTGCTGCGATTATTGGTGTTGCCGCCGCAGTTGCGTTGCCAGCATACAAGCAATATCAAGAAAAGATGAGTGCAGCCAGCAGTTATACCGATCCAGTTATCATGGCGCCGCAAATGAACACAGGGCCTGCCACAGTACCCGATGCCGCACTCGCCATTGAACATATTGACCAGTTGCATCAGTCATTAGCTCCGATAACGGAAGTACTAACACATTACTACCAAGGTAATAAAGCTTGGCCAACTGAGTTAGAAGTGCTCGGGTTTACCGACGAGCAGTTGTCGACCTTCAATCTCTATTCCGATGGCATAGTCGGATTTGTTGGAGGCGAAGCGCTCGGTGATTATCAAGGCTACGAAGTCTATCTATCGCCACAAGTCGACGAGCAAAGCAATATCACTTGGGTGTGTAGCAGTAGCGACATTCCTGACGAATATCTGCCGCTAGATTGCCAAGGCTAAGCCTGAGTTAACTCAATTAGACATCGACTGAAAGAAGCTTTTCCTGAGGAAGTTAATTGTATTTCCAAAGGAAATAGTAAAAAGGCACAAACATAAGTTTGTGCCTTTTTCAGTTTTACGCCTTAGCGAAAATCAATCGCTAACGCTGGATCAGATAACGGATCGTTGGTCCATTCTGCTCAATTTCCAACACTTTATAACCATGATTTTTAGCGTCGAGGGGAATATTGTTGATGGACTGCGGACAGTCACTGATCACCTCGAGAATTTCACCTAGCTTTAACTTAGGCATAGCTTCAAGGGTGGCCACTGCAGGATAAGGGCAAGGTTCACCGACCATATCGAGTTGATAATCTGGAACATATTGATTCATTACGCCGCCTCCGCTAGCAATTGTTCATCACGCTTCGCCTTGCGAGCAAAGAAACGTTTTTCCCATAGCAACATAGCGCCAAAGGAAAGTCCCAGCAGCACATAGGTCAGCAATAAGCCGCCTCGATCACCAAAGCTGGTCAATAAATTCACTTTGTCCCAGTTGGTCGCTAAGGGTTGAGCTAAGTCATCCCAGTAATACGCCAGTAAAGTCGAACCTAACACGTTGCCTAAACCGACCCACCAGAAATGCACTTGGCCTTCAACTGCACGGTACATCCAGCCCGTTTCACAACCACCAGCAAGCACAATACCAAAACCAAACAGCAAGCCGCCGATCACCGCATTAGGACCCGCCCACATAATTTTAGGTGGCACACCCAGTTGCACATAGCTGTAAATGCCTATCGCACTGACCGCCATACCTAAGATAATGGCCTTCGCCATATGAGTACGGCCAGTAATCCACATATCGCGGAACGCTGAGGTAAAGCAGATTTGCGCCCGTTCAATTAACAGACCAAATCCGACTCCGCAAAGCATAGCTATGCCGAGTTTAGGCGCATTGAACATAGTCAATAAGCCCCAACCGACGATGCCGACAAACACTAACATACCGATGCGGAAACGACGTCGAGCCTGATTTTCATCCTGCTTAATCGAAGTCGCTTTATTCACCTTCTTCAGCTTTACCGGAATACGGAACATAGGCAGTAAGGTAAATCTTGCACCAAAGTAAGAGCCCGCAGCGGTCGCCAGAGCAAAGAACCAAGCATGCAAAGAGAACTGCGGAATACCCGTGAAGAAGGCCGCTAAGTTACAGCCCATAGCCAAGCGGGCACCAAAGCCAGCAATAATGCCGCCGATCAGCGCCTGAGCAATACGGATACGGCTCTGTGGCATACGCAGTTTGACGTTATTGGCCCAGAGCGCAGCAGCAATACAACCACCAAACATACCGATAATCATCATGCCGTCGATACGATCTAAAGGAGACCCCTGCAGACCTATCACTTTGAAATATCCCCAGGTTTCAGGCTCTGCGCCAAAAAACTGCATCAAGTGCCCGCCCCAACGAGTGAATTCCCCAGTAACAGCCCAGAAGGTTCCAGTCAGACCAAAATAGTAAGTAGAAAGGATACCCGCAGCGATCACCGCTGGCATAGGAGCCCAAAAACGAACTAAGTATTCTTGTTTAAATTGTTGCCATGTCATGTCATTACCCTAATGAACGAGACTATAAAAAAATAAGCACAATGCGCTTATAACCTTTATGCCACAATGATTTAGGTTGTTATATACAACGCCAATCTTAAGTGGTTTCACGCTTAAATGGCTTTGGCTAAGCTAGCGCAGTGCTGTCCCAACAGTCGATAACCGTGGGTGTAGAGCGTTGCCCTGCCATTGCGGCAAAAACCGATAAGCGTGATATTGCTTTTCTCTGCTAATTCCAACGCCAGTGAAGTCACGGCGGACATAGCAAACAGAATTTGGATATTGGCACTGGCGGCCTTTTGCACCATTTCAAAACTCGCGCGACTGGTGAGCAATACGGCCACTGGACGTTCCACATTGTGAGCGGAAAAGGCGCCAATTAACTTGTCGAGTGCGATATGCCTGCCTATATCTTCATAGGCGGCGATGATCTGTCCTTGATGGTTAAGCCCCATGGCAGCATGCGTCGCGCCCGTCAGCTTAAAATGCTGTTGATTATCTTTAATTTGCCCAAGTGCGACTTGTAAGTGGCTGATGTCGAATCTGGCATCTGAGTCCACCCGCATGACAGGCTTGACCGCCTCTTCGAGCTGGGCGACACCGCACAGTCCACAACCCGTGCGCCCCGCCATATTGCGCCTTTGTTGTTTGAGTTCCATAAAGCATCGTTGGTTGATTTCCACTTGGATCAACACGCCTTCACGGGTGAATTCGAGTTCTACCCCTTTGATGTCATTGATATGGGAAACGATACGTTCTGACAGCGTAAAACCTATGGCAAAGGCTTCTAAATCTTGGGGGCTCGCCAACATAACAGTATGAGCGATGCCGTTATAGACCAGCGCAACCCGTACTTCATTGGCTAAGTAATCAGTCAGCTCAGATGCGTGTCCATGCTCTAACAGGACCACGTTTCTTTCAGTAACCACTTCATGTGAATGATATTCCATAGCGCCCCTTTAAAACTATAAAACCAAATAAAAACAATTAGTTTGATGACAATTTAAGACTTGTATCACAAACCTATAAACTAAATACGAATCGCCTTGAATCATCTTTACGCATTTTCTACTATCCCTAGGTCTTCTATTGGAAGAACGTCGTCTCCGGTGAGGCGTCCGGATTTCAAATCCGGGTAGGGCTGCCAGCAGTCCTGGGTAGGTTCGACTCCTATGTTCTTCCGCCAATTCGCATGGGAGAAAAAAAGCTCCGCGTCACGAATTTCCCGGCTATTACTGCGATATTTCCTACGGGTAAAACCACTTCTGTCAAAAAACTCAAGCAGCTGAATGCTGACCTTGCGACCAAGCCCTATTAAGTCTTTAAATTCAGCGGTTTCGAGCTTGCCATGTTCTGCAATATGAGTACGCACTAAGCTGGCGTAGTAACAGATTTGTTCGCTGAGCAAATACCTGTCTTTCACCACTGCAGTAATAAACCCCTGTTGCACCAGCTGGAAACACAGCAGTCTTAATTTGGCAGGTTCTAGCGCAAGATATTCGCCCATTTCGGTGACCCACACGGGGGCGGTTTGCTCGGCAAGCCAAGGCGCAAGTGCCTGCCAACAATGCTGCGCCTCAGCATCAAGCACGATTCTGTGCTCGGCCAATTGCAACAAGGCGCCACGCAATACCATGCGCCCCTCTTGGCACAGCGTATCGAGCACTTTATTGGCTAATTCGGTCGGTAAAGCGCTGTGACTCATACGTTGCAGGCGATTACGCCCAAGCCCAAGTTGGTCGGGATGTTGTTGATGGAACTCGCTCAGTAAAGTAATAAACTGTTGTTTTTCTTGCTCAAGTAAACGTGTGGCCACGGCAAACTCGCCAAGACGGACTAAACCCGCTTGGGCTAAGAGCATAGCGAGCCCTTCGTCGGTTAATTGCCAACGCCACGCAATTTCAGCAAGTTCTAGCGCCTGAGTTTGGCCGAGTAAAGCCACCACATGGGCAGGATTATCCAAGCGCGCTACTTGCTGTAATCTCTCGACTCGTTCAGGCGTGCGCTTCTTTCGATTAGGGACTTTAAGCGCCAACACTCGCCCTGCACCTAAAGTCTGTTTACCGCCAATGTGGCGCAGGACGATGGGATCGTCTTGGCATAAAAGTAGCGGCTTTTCGAGTACCAACTCCGCCAGATAAAAACCTTCAGCATCAGCTTCATTTAACAGCGAAACTCGCCCTAAAGTATGATCAGCGCCATGGTGACAGTGAACATTTTGCCAATGTACCAAGGGCTCAATACCTAATAAATCGAAGACTCGAATATGCACCACAGGGCGGCTACAGTGCTCAGCTTGAGGCAAGCTGCTTAGCCAATCGCCGCGTTCGGGCGACCTATGGTTATCAACTCCGGTTAAATTGAGTGCTACACGTGTCCCCGTGACGGCCCTTTGGGCTTCTTGTCCTTGACAATGGATGCCTCGTACTCTCAACTTGGCCTTTTGTCCTGAGCTAAAAAGACTATCACCCACGCACACATTGCCGCTGATCACTGTGCCCGTAACCACACAACCTGCACCCTTCACACTAAAGGCGCGATCGAGCGTCATCCTAAAACTGCTGGCATCCTCAGCCCGCTTAGACTCCTGCTCAGCTAAATCAAGAATATGCGCCTTAAGTGCGGCCACACCATTGGATGCTAAGTCGGCAGTTTCACTTGCCGACACCTGAAAAAAACCACTGGCCTCAATGCCATACTCGGCCAGCAAAGTGAGTCCATCGGCGACAAGCTGCTCAGCCATATCACTATCAACCAGATCCCGCTTAGTCAGCACTAAGGTCAAACTGTGAAGCGGTAAGAGCGCTAGGATTTGCAGATGTTCGCGGGTTTGCGGCATAACGCCATCATCACAGGCCAGCACGAGTAAGGCATGGCGAGCATGACTCACGCCCACCAGCATGTTGTTGATAAATTTTTCATGCCCAGGCACATCAATAAAAGCGAGGCGCGAACCATCCCTAAGCGGCATAAACGCATAGCCGAGATCGATCGTCATACCGCGGCGCTTCTCCTCCGGCAGACGATCGGTATTCATCCCAGTCAAGGCGCGAATAAGCGTACTCTTGCCGTGATCGACATGACCCGCAGTAACAATGATCACAACTGCACACCTAATATGCTCAGCTCGGCGAGTAGCTCGGCTTCGCTATCAAGACCGCGTAAATCCAATCTGAGTTGATCGTTACTCATGCGACCTATGATAGGGCGTGCCGCCTGCTTAAATTTTTGTTCTAACAAACTTAAACTGCCGCCATCGAGTGCGATAAAACACAGCGCCACTGAGGGTAAAAAAGTATCGGGCTGCGAGCCACTGCCGACCTGTGTTTGGCACTCAATTAACTCAATACGATAACAAGGTTCAAAGTGTGGAACCAAAGCTTGCTGTAAGCGATGACCAATCTGCCATAACGTCTCTTGGCTACGGGCAAATTTCGCCATAATGGGCAGCTCAGAGTCTAAGGTTTCAGGGTTAAGATAGTGGATCAATGTTGCCTCTAACGCCGCCAAAATCAGCTTATCGCAACGTAGGGCGCGCTTTAGTGGATGACTCTGTAACTGCTTAATCAGCGACTGTTTACCAACGATCAAACCAGACTGAGGGCCACCCAATAATTTATCGCCAGAAAAACTCACTAAATCGACCCCATCGGCCAGCATGGCTTGGGGCGTAGGTTCTTGTTTTAGCCCAAAGCGGCGCAGGTCCGTCAGTGAGCCACTACCAAGATCCGAAATGAGTGATATGCCACGCTCACGGCATAACTGACCCAGCCTTGCCTCCTCCACTGCGGCAGTAAAGCCACTGATATGATAATTACTGGTGTGGACCTTCATTATCGCAGCGGTATTTTCAGTAATCGCCTGCTCATAATCCTTAAGGTGAGTCCGATTGGTGCTGCCGACCTCGACTAAGGTGCAGCCTGCTTGGCGCATAATGTCAGGGATGCGAAACGCGCCGCCAATTTCTACCAACTCACCACGGGAGACTATGACTTCTTTCCCCGCAGCCACAGCTGACAGCATCAACAACACAGCAGCAGCATTGTTATTCACAACACAACAAGCCTCGGCACCCGTTAAGCGCTGGATTAAAGCACTGATCGCATTATCCCTGTGACCACGTTCACCTGCCGCAAGCTCAAACTCCAGCGGTGTGGGGTAGCGCATAACAGAAGTCACGGCTCGAATCGCCGCTTCTGACTGCTGCGCTCGGCCAAGGTTGGTATGCAGTATGGTGCCAGTAAGATTCCACACAGGTATTAAGCTGTGGCTGTAATCTTTAGACAGTTGATCAACCAAACATCCGTGCAATTGCGCAAGCTCGCCACACCATGTCGGCAAACGGCGCTCACTGCTAATTAAGCTTCGCGCCGCCTTTAACTGGCTATCCAGCGCCGTCTTTACTGCCACTTTGCCGTAAGACTGCTGCAATACCACAAAGCTAGGCTCCGCCAGTAAGCTGT
The DNA here is from genome assembly GCF_026802235.1 of Shewanella sp. DAU305. Lineage (NCBI taxonomy): Bacteria > Pseudomonadati > Pseudomonadota > Gammaproteobacteria > Alteromonadales > Shewanellaceae > Shewanella > Shewanella sp. DAU305. The sequence continues at coordinate 635,529 of NZ_CP113808.1, read as the reverse complement.
CCATTGAGGGCAACGCGCGGTACAAGGCTTGTGGCGTTTCGGGTGCTTGGGTCATCATCTGTGTCATCTTGTTTAAGTTATTGTCATCTGTTGGATAAAAAGCAGGAAGGGATCAGCAACCCGACTCCCTCCTGCATTGACTTAAGCTATTTGGCTTACGTGGTTTCGTGGGCCATTAGCAGTGGGTTCAATGTTGTCGCCCCAAAGCCTTTAGCATTTAGCTCACTGTCTAACATCAAGGTTGCGAGATCGTCAGCCGCCACATCCATAGAAGGTGAATTTTCGACGAACATCATCTTGGTGTAGCCATGACATTCATCGCAGCTTTCGATCCGCACTTGAGCCTGAGTATCATCTAGCGACCAAATCGTCATCTCTTTGTCCTGACCGCAACTGGTGCAATGAGCGCGAATGTAATGCCACTCGCTTTCGCACAAACTGCAATGCAGGTAGCGCAAACCAGCACGGGGCTGATCGACAATCACGCTCGCCACGGGATGACAGCCACATACGGGGCACATACTCTGTTGTGCCACCTTACGTTGATCCATCCGCTTGATGACCATAGGTGCCCAATGCGACCAATAAACGCCCATCGCCGCCCAGATGAATAAGCTAAAATGGGCCGGCACTTCACTGACATGTCCTTGGCGCAGTGAACGCCCCCACGAACTCAACTGCTCGGGAGATTGCTGCATCAGCAAACGCACTACCCGAGCAATGGATTCATCCACTTGCGGCAACAAATCACTTAACAGTTGCTGTAGCAGTCCTTGCCAATAGCTATCTGCCTCTGAGCCCAACAGAGAAAGCGGAGTCGCCTCATCTTTCCCCCAAGCGAGAAGCTGACCGAAGTCAGCCCCCTCCGCCAATTTGGCCTGTATAGAGACCAGACGGCGGCACAGCTCAAAGTAGTCAGCCAGCGGCGAGTCCTTGGCCAATGACAGCAAACGATGCGCCCTTCTGTGATACACAGCTTGGGGATCTGCCGCTTTTAACGGTTTTAGTTCCAGCGGCGATTCGCTGCCGGGGACCAGAGGTATCTCGGCTGTATGACTCATTATTTTTTCTCCACGTCCGAATGTTCATCCAACATCACAGGGTGATGTTTGCGGCACCAAGCCTTAGAGACTTTGCCGTAAAGCATGCCCGTGACCGACCCTTCCACCCATGTCGCCATCCAGAAATGCACCATCACAAAAATCAACATGATGAGCGCACAAATGGCGTGCAACAGAATGGCCCAACCCACCACAGTGGCGGAGAAATAGGGCGCAAAATAAGGCTGCCACATGATGATCCCCGTCACGGTTAAAGTGACAGACGTCAGCACGAAGGCGCGAAACAATACCTTTTGCCCTGGATTGTAATGACCGATAGGCGGGATTTTCTCCTCGTTCTCGAACATCACATCCTTAATGGCGAGCATCCAAGCGAGGTCGTGCTTTTCCCATTTGTTGTGTTTGTAGTAACGCACCAACATCAACATCAGCGGTAAGCACATCATCAAGCCCGCAATAGGGTGAATAAACTTCGCCAATTGCGGTGTGCCCGCTATCGCCCCCAACCATTGAAACGACGGATAGAAGAAGGAGAAGCCAGTGAGAAAGGTCACTAGGCCAACTGCTACAATGAACCAATGACAGATGCGATCGAACAGCTTGTGACGCACTATCATTTCTTGCTTATCATGCTTGCTCATTTGTCGCCCTCCTCTTCCTGCCTAGCCTCTTCCTCTGGCGGTTGATAACCCGGTTGGTCTTCTTCGACTATGTTGCGACCGACGGTGATCTTATGCAGACAAGCGACGGCGGCAGTGGCAAGAATGCCCATAGTGCCTAAAGGTTTGACCCAGTCCTGCCACAGAGTGAGTGACAGCGGGATCTGCGGGTTATCAGGCATGTTGTAGCTTTCGGGCTGATTGATATCGTGCAATATCATCATCATACCCGTACCACCTACGCCCTCAGGGTTATAAAGTCCTGCCTTAGCAAAGCCCCTTTCCTTCAGTTCTTCGACCCGTTTTTGCGAGTAAAACAACATGTCCTCACGGGTGCCAAAACGCAGCGCCCCTGTGGTACAGGACTTAACACAGGAAGGTTCCAATCCCACGGCCAAACGGTCAGAGCACATAGTGCACTTGTAGGCCTTGTTGTCCTTAGGATCGATTTTGGGCACATCGAAGGGACAAGCACTGGCGCAATAACCGCAGCCGATACACTTGTCCGAATCGAAGTCCACCACACCATTGGCGTGCTGGATAATCGCACCCGAGGTCGAACAGGCAGTTAAGCAGGCAGGGTCGGCACAGTGCATACAGGCCGAGTGGGTAAATTGCCAACGCAGCTTGTTGCTTTCCATCACCTCATGGAATTCCATCAGGGTCCAACATTGGCCCGATAGCGACATAGGGTTTTGGTAACTACCTTGGAACGTGCCCACTTCTTCCCGTAAATCATTCCACTCAGAACACGCCACTTGGCAGGCTTTACAACCATTACACTTAGTGGCGTCGAACAGCTTGGCGACCTTTTCTGACGAATTACGCCCCTTTGCCGCAGGCGTCACCGCTGAAGTACCGGAGCGGCGGATAATGTCTTGTGATGCCATAATCAGAGCCCCTTCGCTTTAGTGATGTTAACCAAAAATGCCTTGAACTCAGGCACCTGTGTATTTGCATCCCCCACTTCCGTGGTGAGCACGTTACAGGAGTAACTCTTACGAGTGAGCGCATTATGGCTGCCGTGACGGGGTAAGCCGACGGTATGAACTAACTGACCATTCACCTTTAACGGCTGCAGACGTTTAGTCACTAAAGCTTTGGTTTCAATGCTGCCACGTTTAGAGCTGACAGTGACCCAATCCCCATTGGTGATACCTTTTTCTGCCGCCAACATTTCATCAATTTCGACGAAGGTTTCCGGCATAGAAATCGCTGCCAAACGGGCATGAGTAGACCAGAAGTTAAAGTGTTCAGTTACACAATAAGTAGTTGCCACATAAGGGAAGTCCTTATGGGAACCTAAGGTTTCCTTCACGCCCGGTAACATACGTACCGCTGGGTTACTGGTGACCTTGTGTAACGGGTTCACCCCAATAGGCGACTCCATCGGCTCGTAGTGCTCAGGGAACGGACCTTCGGCCAATAATTTAAGGGCGAAGAAACGACCCACACCTTCGGGCTGCATGATGAAGGGGCCAGCGGATTCCTGTGGTGTTAACTTCATGTTGAAGTCGCCCACATCGATACCGTGCCACTTACCGTCAACCCACTCGACGATAGTACGTTTTGGATCCCAAGGTTTACCGTTGATATCGCAAGAAGCGCGGTTATACAGCACACGACGGTTTGCTGGCCATGCGAATGCCCAGCCCGGAGTGACACCTTTACCCGAAGGATCATGGTTGTCGCGGCGAGCCATCAGGTTGCCTTCTTCGGTCCAAGAACCCGCATAAATCCAACAGGCGCTAGCAGTACTACCATCGGCTTTGAGTTCAGAGAAGCTACTGAGCTGACGCTGAGTGACGAGATCCTTACCGTTAAGCTCGCGAGCAACTTCTTCGGCATGCGGCGAGTAAGGATTGTGGTAATCCCAACTTATCGCTTGCACTGGCTCAGGCAATTTACCGCCCTCTTGTTTGTACAGTTCACGCATCGCCATTAAGACGCCGGAGAGGATCTCAGCATCTGGCTTGGCTTCACCCGGCGGGTTAGCACCCTTCCAATGCCACTGCATCCAACGTCCAGAGTTGACGATGGAACCTTCTTCCTCAGCAAAACACGTCGTCGGTAAGCGGAACACTTCCGTCATGATTTCAGCGGGATTCACTTCGTTGAAGCCATCGGCGTTTTGCCAGAAGGTTGCGGTTTCAGTTGCCAAGGCATCCAGCACCACCATGTACTTAAGATTACTCAAGGCTTTGAGTACCTTATTGCGGTTCGGCATAGAATTAATGGCGTTAACACCTTGGATAATGTAGCCATTCACTTCACCGTGGAAAGCCATATCTAAGTGTTTAGTAAAGTCGTACTGTTTATCCCACTTAGGCACCCAGTCATAACCAAAGTCGTTTTCAACCGTGGCGTTATCGCCCCAGAAGCTCTTCATTTGTGAAATAAAGAATTTAGGATAATTTTGCCAATAGTTGGTTTGACCCGGACGCAAGGCGACAGGCGTGTAACGATCGAGATAGGTCTTAAGATCAGTGTCTTTTTCACTCGGTAACTTCAAGTAACCAGGCAAGCTTTGGCACAATAAACCCATATCGGTCGCGCCTTGCACGTTAGAGTGACCACGCAGTGCGTTAACGCCACCGCCCAACACCCCAATGTTACCCAGCAGCAACTGCACCATAGCCATAGAGCGAATGTTCTGCGCCCCTTTAGTATGGTGAGTCCAACCTAAGGCATACATAAAAGTCGCGGCTCTATCGTGGGTATGAGTGCTACCAATTTGTTGGCAAACCATCTCATAGTCCGCAATCGGCGTACCGGTAATATTGCTTACTGTTTCAAAGTCATAGCGATCTACATGTTGCTTCATTAAGTTCCACACGCAGCGTGGATGCTCGAAGCTAGGATCGACTTTCGCGTAACCCTGTTCGTCTAACTCGTAGTACCAAGACTCTTTATTGTAGCTATCGGTTTCTTCATCGAAACCACTGAACAGACCTTCACTAAAAGAGAAGTCTTCGCGCACTATGTAACTGGCATTGGTATAAGCCTTCACATAGTCGTAGTTCACTTGTTTGGTTTCAATAAGATAGCGGATCACCCCGAGCAGGAAGGCGATATCTGTGCCCGAACGGATCGGCGCATAATAATCGGCCACAGCGGCGCTACGGGTGAAGCGAGGATCGACCACCAAAAGTTTAGCCTTGTTATGTTGCATCGCTTCTGTAACCCAGCCGAATCCGACAGGGTGAGCCTCTGCAGCATTACCGCCCATGATAATGATCAAATTAGAATTTTTAATATCGATCCAGTGGTTGGTCATGGCACCACGTCCAAATGTCGGAGCAAGACTTGCTACCGTTGGAGAGTGTCAGTTACGCGCAATAGTATCGATTGCAACTAGGCCCAGTGCCCGTGCAAATTTCTGGGTGATATAGCCGCCTTCGTTCGGCATCGCCGACGAGGTCATCATCCCAGTGCTAAGCCAACGGTTAACCGTCGTCCCGGCAGAATTCTTTTCAATCAAGTTAGCATCACGATCATCTTTCATCAGGCGGGCGATGCGTTGGTAAGCTTCGCTCCAGCTGATACGTGTCCATTCATTGCTGCCTGGCGCACGGTACTCTGGGTATTTAAGACGATTGGGACTATTGACATAATCCACTAGACCAGCGCCCTTAGGACACAAGGCCCCGCGGTTAACTGGATGGTCTGCATCCCCTTCGATATGGAAAATAGTTTGTTCGGCGTTTTTGCCGTTACTTCCTTTGCTGTACATCAGCAATCCGCAACCCACTGAGCAATAGCAGCAGTTATTGCGGGTTTCTTTCGCGCTAATGAGTTTGAATTCCCGAACGGCCGCATAGGCCTTTTCGGACATCAATCCCAACGCAGAAATTGCTGAGGTGGCAGCTCCGGCAGCACACAGTCTAAAAAACTGGCGTCTGTTCATTGCGTCCTCTCACACTCTTGTCGTTATGAGTCTAGTGGTTGCGGTGGTAAAGATTGCAACCGATCGAGTGGGCCCACTTAAAGACCACACTTAATTTAAGATTATCCTTAAAGAGGAAATAGATAACAAATAATGACATGAGATCGAGATCGCAAATAACCAATCACAAAATTTAACTCCAAATAAATAAATAATATTGAAATTAAAAACTATAAATAATGTAAAAAAAACTTAATTAAAGAGTTAAAACCCAACAATACCAAAAGGACAATTTGTCTAGCAATGCAGGTCCATATTGTCCCACAACCTAACCATATGGTTATTAAAAATAGTTTTAGATATTAAAATGTGTATAACGATGGCGGATAAAAACACAAAAGTGACGGTTTATTGAGGGGTAAGCAGCCACTGAATTTGACAATGTAAAGATCAGCGCAAAAAGTGCAGAGTCTGCGGTGTTAAACACACCAAAATGGCAAAGACAAAGATCGAGGAAAAGCAGGAAAAAACCAAATAAAAAGGCACAAGCAATCTGCCTGCACCTTAAATTTTGCCTTTTAACGCTTATTTTTAGTACATTGAGGTGCAAAATCTGGGCGCGATAACAAAAGCGCCCAGTGCAGCCTATTCCCGCGGAGTAAACACCTGTTCAGCCATTAAACTAAAACAAACGCCTAAAAGCTGGCTAGCGTTCCTGCTGGCAGATAAGTGTTAAAGCTCGCTGTATACAACAAATCTGTCGCGGCTTCGATATCTGGCGCAAAGTATCTGTCTTTATCGTAATAAGCGACAACTTCACGTAATTCGGCTTTAGCCTTAGCCACTGCAGCACTTGGGGCTAAAGGCGCGCGGAAATCTAAACCCTGCGCCGCCGCTAACAATTCAATTGCCAGTACACCACGGGTATTTTCGCTCATATCGCGCAAGCGACGGGCCGCAAAGGTCGCCATAGAAACATGGTCTTCTTGGTTTGCCGATGTTGGCAAGCTGTCAACTGATGCCGGATGAGCGTAGGTCTTGTTCTCAGACGCCAATGCCGCCGCCGTCACTTGGGCGATCATAAAGCCCGAATTCACCCCGCCGTTTTTCACAAGGAAAGGGGGCAGTTTCGACAGGCTAGAATCGATCAATAACGCAATACGACGCTCGGCAATGGAGCCCAGTTCAGCAATCGTAATCGCCAGATTATCCGCCGCCATCGCCACAGGCTCAGCGTGGAAGTTACCGCCCGAAATGATATCGCCCGTGTCTTGGAACACCAGTGGGTTATCGGTTACGCCATTCGCCTCTGTGCCTAACACATCGGCCGCGTGACGAATTTGGGTCAAGCAAGCACCCAGCACCTGTGGCTGACAGCGCAGTGAGTAAGGATCTTGCACCTTTTCACAGTTAGCATGACTTAAGCTTATCTCAGACTCTTCACCCAGTAGATGACGGAAGAGCATGGCCGAATCGATTTGACCTTTCTGACCACGCGCAGCATGGATGCGAGGATCAAACGGGCTACGGCTGCCCATAGCGGCTTCGACGCTCATGGCACCGATCACTGAACTTGCTGCGAACAAGTCTTCGGCGTGGAACAACCCTTCCAGCGCCAGCGCAGTCGAGGCTTGCGTACCATTAAGCAAAGCGAGCCCTTCTTTAGCCGCTAAATCGATTGGCTTAAGGCCAGCGATTTCTAAACCTTCGGCGGCAGAAATTAACTCGCCTCGATAGCTCATCTCGCCTTCGCCCAGCATAGGCAAACACATGTGCGCCAGTGGCGCTAAGTCACCCGAGGCGCCGACTGAACCTTTTTCTGGCACGCAGGGATAAACTTCGGCGTTCACTAAGCTGATTAAGAAGTTAATCACTTCTAAACGAATGCCTGAAAAACCACGGCTTAACGAGTTGATTTTTAACACCATCATCAAGCGCACTGTGGCATCTTGCATGTATTGCCCCGTGCCAGCGGCATGTGACAACACGATAGAACGTTGCAGCAATTGCAGATCTTCGGGCGCTATCTTGGTATTGGCCAACAAGCCAAAGCCCGTGTTGATGCCATAAACGGTACGGCCTTCATCCAACACTTTCTGCACGATTTGCGCACTGGTGTTGATATCAGTAATGGCCTCAGGTGCGAGTTCCAGTGTCAACTTATGACGGCTGATTTCGCGCAATTGCGCTAGGCTCAAGCTGCCCGGCGTTAACACTAAGTGATTCACAGATTTCATATTTTTAGCTCCAAGCTTTTAGTTATTATTGTTATTGAGTCGTTAGCATCGGCTAGTCTTGCATAGGTAAATCGAGGCCCTGCTCCTTGGCGCAGTTTTTCGCAATCTCGTAGCCCGCATCGGCATGGCGCATCACGCCTGTCGCGGGGTCATTCCACAGTACACGGCCAACCCGTTTTGCCGCCGCGTCGGTTCCGTCGCACACAATCACCACACCCGAATGTTGGCTAAAGCCCATGCCGACGCCGCCGCCGTGGTGCAAAGATACCCAAGTTGCACCGCTGGCGGTGTTGAGTAGCGCGTTCAGCAATGGCCAATCGGATACTGCATCTGAGCCGTCCAGCATAGATTCGGTTTCGCGGTTCGGGCTGGCAACAGAGCCAGAATCTAAGTGGTCGCGACCAATTACCACGGGCGCCGACAACTCGCCATTTTTGACCATTTCGTTGAAAGCTAACGCCAAGCGAGCGCGATCTTTTAAGCCAACCCAGCAAATACGCGCAGGCAGACCTTGGAAGGCAATACGCTCGCGTGCCATGTCTAACCAATTGTGCAGGTGTGGATTATCTGGGATCAGTTCTTTGACTTTGGCGTCAGTTTTATAGATATCTTCGGGATCGCCAGATAACGCCACCCAGCGGAATGGACCAATGCCTTCACAGAACAGCGGGCGAATATAAGCAGGCACAAAACCTGGGAAATCAAAGGCGTTTGCAACGCCCATTTCAAACGCCATTTGGCGAATGTTGTTACCGTAATCGAGCGTTGCTGCGCCGGCAGCTTGCAGATCGAGCATGGCTTGTACTTGCACCGCCATGGAGGCTTTCGCCGCTTTCACTACGCCCGCTTCGTCGGTTTTACGCATGGCCGCAGCCTCAGCCATAGTCCAGCCCTGCGGCAGATAACCGTTTAATGGATCGTGTGCCGACGTCTGGTCGGTCACCACATCTGGGGTAACGCCGCGTTTAACTAATTCAGCAAACACATCGGCGGCGTTCGCTAATAAGCCCACGGATACTGGCTTGCCAGCTTGGTTCGCCGCTTCAATCATGGCTAATGCTTCATCGAGCGAAGTGGCTTTTTTATCGACATAGCGAGTACGCAAACGGAAATCGATGCGGGTCTCGTCGACTTCACAGGCTAACACTGAGAAGCCAGCCATAGTGCCCGCCAGCGTTTGTGCGCCGCCCATGCCGCCTAGTCCGCCGGTGAGGATCCATTTGCCTTTGGATGCCCCCTCAAAGTGCTGTTTTGCGACCGACACAAAGGTCTCGTAAGTACCTTGGACTATGCCTTGAGTGCCGATGTAAATCCAAGAACCCGCCGTCATCTGGCCGTACATGGCCAAACCTAGCTTATCTAACTCGTTGAAATGTTCCCAGTTCGCCCAATGTGGCACTAGGTTTGAGTTAGCGATTAACACGCGAGGTGCATCGGCATGGGTGCGGAATACGCCCACAGGTTTGCCCGATTGCACTAATAAGGTTTCGTCATCTTCGAGGCGTTGTAAGACTTCGATGATTTTGTCATAGCAATCCCAGTCGCGAGCGGCGCGGCCGATACCACCATAGACGACTAAGTCTTCTGGGCGCTCGGCGACATCGGGATGTAAGTTGTTCATTAACATGCGCATTGGCGCTTCTGTGAGCCAACTCTTACAGCTTAATTGCGTGCCATGCGGTGCAATAATACGGCGGCTTGGGTCGTGTCGCTTGTCCATTGAATTTTCCTCTTTCAACCTGTGGTGCTAACTCGTATTTGCTGAGTCGCTAATACGGGTTAACACTATTGTTTTTATGGTGTTTTTATCTTTTAACTTATGTTTTTATGGTGTTTTTATCTTTTAACTTATAAGGGTACAGCTATTGGAGTGACTGATTTACATCGGTAAATAACGCCACTGGCGCTACTTACTAAAAGTTAAGTGGCCGCCGAGTTTAAAGCGGCTGCCGGGGTGAACTAACTTGGCAAAACTCACGACGCCTTGACGCGACCAAGTACGGCGTAAAATCTGTAAACAGGGCTCTGTGGCGGGGATTTCAAGCCTTTGCTGTAATTCGGCGCTGGCGATAATCGCCTCAATCGTGTGATGCGCCTCGGTCAACGGTGCCACTTGGGATAAATATTCGTGGGGCGTCTGCAAGGTAAAATCCTGCAATAAATAGTCGGGCACCAACTCGGGGTTCACGTAACGCTCCTCGACTTGCAGCGGTAACCCCTGCTCGCAATGCACTAAGATCGAATGGAATACCTTTGCACCGCGCTCAAGCCCAAGGGAAATTGCGATAGTTGTACTGGCAACGGTTTGTTCTAACACCCATTGCTGTACGCTATAGCCGTGGCCGCGGTCTTTAATTTCATCGGCAATATTGCGAATCGCCAACATAGACGACTGGGATTTACGCCCAGCCACAAAGGTACCAAGCCCTTGGGCTCGTTCGAGTACGCCGCTATCCGTAAGCTCGGTTAACGCACGTCGCGCCGTCATTCGGCTGCAGGTAAACAAGTCGGCAAGCTGATTCTCGGAAGGCACGCGGGCGTTTTCTTCCCACTCGCCAGATTCGATAGAGGAGATAATGTATTGCTTAATTTCTGCAAACTTAGGAATAGCCAAAACACTTCCTCTTAAATTCAGCTTCTTGTTCCTGTGCCCTTGCGAAAGTCATGCTTGCTAAAGAGGCACTGACGCAGGCGACAAAGACACGGGTCTGTCATGCCACTTTCAAACGGTGAAAATTGCGGCTACAATCCTAGCTTGTATATACAAGTAAATACAAGCTAGCTCACATAAATTTAATAAACCGTTAATCACTTGGTTAACATCTGCCAGCACAGCGAGGGGAATACATGTCTTGGGATCAGGTTTGGATTGACGTTAACTTAGCCACAATGGACCCTTCCATATCAGCACCTTATGGCGCGATCACCAATGCGGCCATCGCAGTTAAAGATGGCAAAATTGCTTGGCTTGGCCCCCGCAGTGAACTACCTGCCTTCGATGTTTTGTCCATTCCAGTTTACAGAGGCAAAGGCGGCTGGATCACCCCAGGATTAATTGACGCCCACACTCACTTAATCTTTGCCGGTAATCGCGCCAATGAATTTGAGTTACGCCTACAAGGCGCGAGTTACGAAGAAATTGCCCGCTCAGGTGGCGGCATTATTTCGACCGTTAAAGCCTGCCGCGAAGCAGATGAAGCAGAATTATTTGAACTCGGCCGCCAGCGCTTAAACGCGCTCGCCAAAGAAGGGGTGACTACGGTTGAGATCAAATCAGGTTACGGCTTAGATACTGAAACTGAATTGAAAATCCTGCGTGTCGCCCGCGAGCTAGGCAAGCATCACCACGTAGATGTGAAGACCACATTCCTTGGCGCCCATGCGATTCCGCCTGAGTATAAAGACAACAGCGACGGCTATGTCGACCTAATTATCAATAAGATGCTGCCCGCAGTGATCGCTGAGAACCTTGCCGATGCAGTGGATGTGTTCTGCGAGAATATTGCCTTCAACCTTGAGCAAACTGAACGGGTACTTAGCGCAGCCAAAGCGGCGGGCTTAGAAATTAAACTCCACGCCGAGCAGCTAACCAATATGGGTGGCAGCGCACTGGCCGCACGTCTTGGCGCTAAGTCTGTGGATCATATTGAATACTTAGATGAAGCAGGCGTTAAAGCCTTGAGTGAAAGTGGCACCTGCGCCGTACTGCTGCCAGGCGCGTTTTACTTTTTGCGGGAAACCCAAAAACCACCTATCGATTTATTGCGTCAATACGGCGTACCTATGGTGCTCGCCAGCGACTTTAACCCAGGCTCATCGCCCATCTGCTCGACCCTGCTGATGTTGAACATGGGTTGCACCCTATTCCGCTTAACGCCCGAAGAAGCGCTCGCGGGTTTAACATTGAATGCCGCCAAGGCACTTGGGATTGAAGAGAATGTTGGCAGCTTAGTGGTCGGCAAACAAGCCGATTTTTGTCTGTGGGATATCGCCACACCAGCGCAACTCGCCTATTCCTACGGCGTCAATCCCTGCAAAGATGTAGTGAAGAATGGCAAGTTAGTACACCAATAGAATGCGCGTACTCGCCACAAATGTGGCATAAGTAGCAAATAAAATAAGGTCGCAAAATCAAACTTGGCGACCTTATCTTTTTTAATAGCTCGGTTTGTTTAACAACAGGATTTAAGCTTTAGCACTGGCACCATTTTCTAACTGTTCATCTTCTTGTTTTACCAGCTTATGCTCGCCTTCGTTACAGCCAATTTTCCAATAGCTCGAAGTATAAAAATGGCTCTTGGGCAGTGAATGCGCTTGCTTAAAGTATCTCCTTAGCGCGCGCATACTGTTGAATTCACAAGCAATCCACACGGCGGGCTCGCCAGTAAGCCAAGGTAATTGGGCTATTCGCTCAACCAAAGGGCGACCTTCGGGATCAGCCTCAGGATTGATCACCCAATGCAGCTCAACATTTTCGGGATGCACCAGAGGCTGAATGTCGGCTTCGCTCAACACTTCAATCACAGCGTAACCCACTGCATTGTATGGTAATTGTGCCAGGTTCACGCTGATAGCGGGCAAGGCGGTCATATCACCTGCGAGTAAAAACCAATCCGCCTCAAAGTTGATCAGTTTTTTTAGCCCGGGTCCGCCAATTTGAATGATATCGCCTACCTGCGCCGTTTTCGCCCAGCTCGATGCGGGGCCGTCGGTATCGTGCAGTACAAAATCCACATCAATTTCATCAGCACGTTGCTGGCGAATCGTGTAGGTTCGCATCAATGGACGTTCACCCGTTTGTGGAAATAACAACTTAATATAGGCACTCTCTTGATCGATAGGAAAACCAGCGAATCCCGCACCGCCTAAGGTCATGCGTAACATATGCGGGGTGATATAAGTGGAGCGGATCACTTCCAACTCACGTAGTGCAGGTTTATTCATTATGATTTTCTCCTATGGCGTGTTCTTCCATTAAGCGTGCCTCAACGGCTCCTTTGCCAATCGGGTCTTTTGGCTTACTAGATGGTCTTTTTTGAGCATGGCAATCCGCACCACTTTTAGCGGCAGCCGCCTCATCCACACTTTTGCTGATCCGATTGGCAAGTTTAATAAAGGTGTCAACTTCGGCTGAACTGAGCGCCTGCGTCATGCGCGCCACGGTTTTACGTTCTGAGGCACTGATCTGGGTCATGATCTTTTCCCCTTCAGCCGTGGGTCGCAGTAACTGGCTGCGGCCATCCTTTGGGTTATCGATTTTAGTGATCAACCCACCCTGCTGTAGCTCATTTAGAACACGGGTAATTTGCGCTTTATCCCGCTGCATTCGCAGAGCAATAGACTGAGCTGTCGATTCAGAATTGCGACACACGCCCTTCAAGGCACGGATATGAGTGACAGGTAAATCAATCTCTTGTGCAGCAATATCGCTACGCAATTGCTTTTTGTAGGCATGCACTAATCTGTGCAAAGTTTCACTGAGTGACAATGAAGGCATAGAAGGCTCTCGATATAGTTGACTGTATCAACAATATCGAGATTGGTTGATTGTGTCAACTAAGTAACCATATCCTGAGTGGGCGGCAATGTGTAAATAATCAGAAAATGATTAAGCACTGGCTTTCCAGTGACACGCCATAAACTCATCCTTGAGGGCTCGGCCGTGACATCCCTGTCACGAACGGTCACTTACAAACCAGTGCTTAATCTCATCAACTCCCGTGCATATTGATGACCTAATTTAGCCATTAGCCTGATGCAATTTGCGTTACAGGAAACTGCGCCACCATCACAAACTCGTTATGTTGATAATGTGCCGTCATCAAGTGAGCTTGAATCAGTCTGGTACAGAGTGATTCACTGGCACGATTGCTAACTAAACGATCATGAGAAATTTATGATTAACGTTTGGTTTAGGAGAATGGACTTTAGCCCGTCCCGTTGAGCGACGCGAACAACTTGAACAAGTTGTTAAGCACCACATTAGTGTGATTTACTGGCTGCGCGCTGTGGCAGTACAATAACCAGAATTACTATGGCGACCAAAAGTACACCTGTAGCCGTATAGCGGCTGAATTCTAGACCACCCTGAGCGATAGGTTTATCCAAAAAGTCACCAACCACGGCTCCAAGTGGACGGGTAAGAATAAACGCTGACCAGAATAAAATTGTTCGAGATACTTTTGTGAAGAAGTAAGCTGCGACGATTAATGCTAACCCGCCGCTGAAAATGTAAGCTGCGCCGACATAACCCAAATCAGCTGAACCTGCGGTCCAGTCACCTAGCGCTGTACCGAGCGTCTGAGAAAACATTATGGTAAGCCAGTAGAACGCTTCTGCTTTAGGTGTGTGAATTGACGAAACACTAATACTGCCTAGTGTTCTATACCAAATAAACAACGTACTTGCTAAAAACACTGCGAGGAGTGTTGAGCCGCCCAGATAGCCAATACCTAAGGAACGGTCTGCAAAATCAGCGAGCGTCGTACCTACAGTAGTTGATGCGACGATTGCGACCCAATAAACAAACGGATTGAATTTCTTCGTACGGATTTGGAACACAACCGCAAGAATGAAAAAAGCCATAAAAATGACTGTTCCAATCGAGTAACCTAGATCCATTGACATGGAAACGGCATCGCCGCCTGTTTCACCTAAGGTAGTTGCGAGAATTTTAATTACCCAAAAGCCAAGCGTAATCTGTGGGACTTTAACTAGAGCTTCTTTCATTTCTGTATTCATCTGAAGTCCATTGTGGTGGCTAACAGCGCATTGCTCTGAGCCAGTAATATTGGTCACTTTGTATCATGACTAAAATTTGGTCAACGGGGAAGATCTATCCTAGATGGGTTTAGCTCAATTTGGGGCAAAAACGCGTTAGTTAACAACGAATGCCAAATGGCTGAGTTCTGCGCGTGAACCAAACTAGGCAAGTCTGATTCACGGATTTTAACGAGGCTAGATGTATACGCAGGTCTTAACTAGATTAAGCACTCGCATGGATGCCACGTTCGAGCATACACGGATGTACTTGCTGCGAGTCACAGTAATGCGAGTGTTTAATCTCCGAGTCCGAGTTCAAGCCCCTACGATTTTGATTTTAATAAGCCACAAACTAACATTCTAAATCCCCTATCGACTCCCGACTTTTTCCTTGTAATATAACGCTTTCACTCATGTTGAAACCCAAGGACGATAATGTATACACCTAAGAATATGGCGATGACAGATCAGCAGGCCATCACAGCTTTTATCACGCAAAACAGCTTTGGTTTGCTGGTTTCGAGCTCACTTAATGCGACCCATATTCCCTTTGTACTCGATGCAACTGTCGGAGAGAAAGGCGTGTTGTACGGCCATGTTTCGCGAGCGAACTCACATTGGCAAGAGCTTGAAAGCCAGCGGGTATTAGTGGTTTTCAGCGGCGCACACGCTTACATTTCCCCAACTTGGTATGATGCTAAACCTGCGGTGCCTACATGGAATTATGCGGCGGTGCATTGTTATGGTGTCGCAAGCCTGCTGAGTGATACCGAAACTCAAGACATGTTGGACAAGCTAGTCACAAAGTACGAACCCAAGCTATTGCAAGATAAACAAATTATGCCAGATGAGTATCAGCAAAAGCTGCGCCAAGCTATAGTCGGCTTTAAAATTGTGATTGATGAGATTCAAGCAAAAGAAAAGCTCGGCCAGCATAGATCCATTAGCGATCAACAGGGTGTGTTCAGCGGCTTAAGTGCCAGCTCCAATGCCGATGCAGCGCAATTAGCCCACTATATGAATCAACGAGATATTGGCAAAGGTAATGACTGAGCCCATGCAGCTAAGCCAATACTTTGATTAGCCGCTCACAGTCGCGCAGCACTGTTAATCATTGTCGAATTTAATCCGGTACCCGTAGGTCTTCTGTAAAATCATTGAGAAGAAGACTTTAACGGCCTGCCCATATCTAAAACATTGTACCAATGACTAACCGCCAACCTGAAACACTGCTAAATTACAGTCCTAACTCGCACGAATAAGGAAGCTGCATGCTCAATCCTGAACACAGTTACTGGCATGACACGCTTAAAGCCATTCGTCGTTGCGGTAGAAAACTCATTGAATTTGAACTGCTATTTACCTTAGTGTCGGCGGGTATTATCGTCCCGTCTTTTGGCTGGCTACTGCGCCATCTGATTGCCAAAACGGGCAATGTCACCATAACCAATTACGACTTAATCGCCTTCGCCATGTCTCCCTATGGCTTGCTATTTATGATCATTACCCTATTCAGCAGCTTTACCGTGTTTTTCACCCAGCGCGCTGGGGTCACGATTCTGGC
Organism: Shewanella sp. DAU305; assembly: GCF_026802235.1. Taxonomy (NCBI): domain Bacteria; kingdom Pseudomonadati; phylum Pseudomonadota; class Gammaproteobacteria; order Alteromonadales; family Shewanellaceae; genus Shewanella; species Shewanella sp. DAU305. The sequence goes on along the minus strand of NZ_CP113808.1, from coordinate 619,360 downwards.
CGCATCTGGGCTATACGATATTCCCATAGGCCCAGTGCGGGCACTGATTTTCGCCACGGCGCGTTTACCCGTATTCATTCGCCTTGGTAGCATATATGCGGCTTGCTTACTGCTGCTCAGCGTACCTTTTATGGGATTAGGGTATCTTATTTTTAGCGTGTTTCTACAGGGACACGACATCAATTACTACCTGTATTTCAAGCCAGCAGAATGGTATTTAGCCTTATCGAGCATGGCCTTCTTAGCGTTACTCTATCTGCTTATTAGCTTATATCTGTGGGCCAAAGCGGCCTTTTCCCTGACGATAATTGTCAGTGAAACAACCGATGCATTAACGGCACTCAAACGCAGTTGGCAGTTAAGTGCGGGTAATGAACGCGCGATTATGTGGCACGCGGCGGGTTGGTGGTTAAGGATAGGGGCTTTACTGTACCCCTTAATGCTGTTGATCTCGTGGGGGGCCGATAGCTTACTCGACCGGGTTTCACTGACACTTTCGGCAGAATTAGCCATGTTGGCCCTCGTCTCTGCACTGATTTTTATGCTGAGTGCAACTTGGTCCTTGCTCGGCATGTTTGGCGAAGCCTTTATCATCTTGCTGTTATACCGCCAACTGGGAGAGAAACCTGCAGGGTTAGAACGTCTTGGACGAGAGACAGTAAAAAAGACTTCAGAGCTGTCGATTTACACTCTAAGTGGCGTCTTGGTCACGACTTTTTTAATCATGCTGGGATTTGGAGTGTATGCCCTAAACAGTGAGCCACAAAGGGATGAAATCCTCATTTCTGCCCACCGAGCTGGTGCAGCTAGGGCACCAGAAAATACCCTTGCGGCTTTGCGTTTAGCAATTGCAGAAAAGGCAGATTATGCTGAAATAGATGTGCAAACCGCCGCTGACGGCACCTTAATGGTGCTGCACGATGCGGATTTAATGCGTATCGCGGGCGATCCACGGCGAGTTGCCAATCTCAGCGCCAGTGAAATACAACTACTCGATGCGGGTCGCTGGCACAGTGCCGCCTTTACCGGTGAATCCGTGCCGACGCTACTACAAATGCTCAATGAGGCGCGCAATAAGATAGGTTTGAATATTGAGCTTAAATATAATCAAGCCGATCCCACCTTAGCGCAGGCTGTTGTTGCCCTACTGCAACAACAGAAAATGACGCAACAAGTAGTAATTACCTCGCTCGAAGCAAGAGCCATTGAAGAAGTGCAGCGACTAGACCCTTCAATCCAAACAGGGCTGATTGTCACCCAATCTATCGGCGACCCGATTAAGTCGAATGCACAATTCTTAGCGATAAATCAGTCGATTACTAATGAGAAGTTTATCGCCAGAGCCCATAAGGGCGGCAAGCAAGTTCATGTGTGGACAGTGAACAATCCACGGCAAATGCTACGCATGTTAGCACTGGGAGCCGATGTACTGATCACCGACTATCCACAGGAAGCGGTGGAAATACGAGAACAATGGCTATCACTGTCACCCGTTGAGCAGACGGCACTGCGCCTACGTTATGTACTGTAAATGCCGCAACGATTAGCTGGGCATAGCCTCAAGGCGCTTAGCTCTTCGCTGCAGTAACCAGAAGATGACTAATACCCCAAAGGAAGCGGCGAAGGTGGTCAGCGTTAGCGCAAAACCTTTGAATGACAATAGGTTTAAGCTAAAACCATCTAACGCCAGCACAGCCAGACCCAATGGCATTTGGATGAACACAGCGGTGAGCCAATCGAAGGGAAGTTTCGGGATTCATTGTTATGGTGTCTCAAGCCTGTAGAAAGCTTCGACAGGCTATATTGAAGATTGTGATTGATAAGATTCAAACGAAGGAAAAGCTCGGCTAGCATAGACCCAACCCATTAGCGATCAACAGCGTGTTCAATGACTTGAGTACCAGCTTCCATGCCTATGCAGCTTAACTCACCGCTCACAGTAGGCGCTGAATATACCTACCGCAGCAGAGTTGTACTGACGCTAAATAGCCGAAGAACACTAGGGCCAATAGATACCATGCACTTATTCGTTAATAACCTAACGCACTAGAGCCCAGTATGCTTATCAAGCTTTAAAGTATCGATTATTGAGAAGGTATAACCTAACTCGGTAAACATCTGCTCGATATTACGCTTAAAATTGATGGGGCGATCTAAGTCCAGTTGATTGATAAAGAAGTGGTGTTTTGTCGGTATCTTAATCAGCAACTGTTTTTGATAGAAACAGGCTTCAACTTCGGCATTTAACTCGCGGCTCAAAGCCAACAGATTTTCCATCATCAAGGGATTGAGTAAGTAGCGCGCCTCGACTTGGTCGCTACTATAAACCTCAAAGCGCCGCTCGAACCGTACGTCCTCAAGCTTGACGCGCAACAGCTTAGCCTTAAAACCCTCTAGGCGATTTTTTAAACTGCCCTTATCAGTGACTAACAGCGTAGTACTATTGAATCTCTTAGGAATATTGCAAACCAGCAGCACACCATTGAAGATGGTCTCCCGCTGAACCGAGCCATTATCGTTCGATTTAGTGTTGTAAGCATCGACCTCGTAAAACTGGAACGGCACCTTTTTATAGGTTCCCTTAAGGCAATTTTGCGCGTACTGCTTATCCGTTTTAGGGAGTAGCCCCAACTCAATAAAGGTCGAAAAATCGACCTTAGGCGCCCTCGTTAGCGCAAAGTCATCGCCAAAATACTTAAGGCTAATGGGATAGAGTTTTTCAAAGGCGGCATTATAGAGTTCATCGCTTTCCTTACCCGAGGCAATGACCGCTAGCGCTATCACGGGAGCGGGCAGGAACGCGACAATCATCAAAGGCACAAAATAATCCATAGGCACCAGCATAAACTGGACCCCGAGCAGCCCGGCGAATGCACCCAAAATCACCGTGATGCATATGTAGTAGATTGGGGTGGTGAACTTGGCATTTTCACGCCGCCTTTGGTTTACGCCTTCACGCTTTGCTTCAAACGGACCGCATTTAGGGGCGATTTTTTGTTTGTAATACTTCTGAAAGGCAATACGGTGATCTTCGGGAATATCAAATTCAATCGAACTCATTGGCTCCTACTCTTACGATTCAAATCCATTTAGGCCAATGATTTTACATAATTTAGTGACCGAAAAACAGTTAAGCATCCTGCGGTATATGCTGAACTAATCGTTAACCGTGGCTAAAGACAAACGACGTGCTCGACGCTGCAGTAACCAGAAGATGACTAATACCCCAAAGGAAGCGGCAAAGGTGGTCAGCGTCAGCGCAAAACCTTTGAATGACAATAGGTTTAAGCTAAAACCATCTAACGCTAACACAGCCAAGCCCAATGGCATTTGGATAAACACAGCAGTGAACCAATCGAAGGGAAGTTTAGGAAAAATCCTGTGATAAGCGTAAAGCACTAAACCTGCTAGTAATATCAGCAAACTCGCATCGTGAGCCCCTAACAACAGGTACTCCACACTGTTTGGGGTAATCTTCGGCACTGCACTTAACATATCCAGCATATAACCAGCGCTCGCGACTAATGAGAAACTGATAAAACTCAATAAAGCTAATAAGATACCAAAGCCAAGAGCGGGTAAATATTTCATTTAAGGTCTCTCTATTTGCAGCTGAAAATAGGCAGTCTCATCTCCCGAAAAACCACTGCATGCAAGCCACAGAATAGAAAAGGGACTTTAGCTACAATAGCAGGCTAAATTTCCCTTAGCTATTAAGACCATAGTCTTATGGTAGCCACAAACTTATACACATGAGTACAGTTAACGACAGGCAAAAACGTGAGCGTTTACACTTAATGCTTCGCCTGATACTCAGCTAACTGTTTACTGTATTTGTCTTGGAAGAATGGATGGTCAGTTAATTCAAGCGCTTGCTTTTCATACTTAATCGCTTCAACTAGCTGACCCTGGCTCGCATAGGCGCTTGCCAATGCATGGCTGGCCTCGAATGCTGTTGGAATCGCTTTTAAGGTTTGCAAATAAATATCGATAGCTTTGGCGGGATCAGTCGTCTCGACAGAACTTGCCAACGCGATAAGCGAATCGGTAGCGGGCACGTCAAAACCATATTTGTCGTTCGACAGGGTTTTATAATGCGCCAAAATAGCGGCTACACCTTGACGTGATATTACCGAGTCAGGCTTAAGCACTTGGTGTACATCGTTAAAAATAGCTTCAATACCATAAGCCGTCGCCAAAATAGGTTGCGTCATATAGTAAGTGCCATCGAAGCGCTTGATGCGATAATCGAGTAAATTCGTAGCGTTCGCTTTGATAATGGCTTCAAGCTTGGCAAAGTCAGCTAATTGATTTTGTTCGAAATCACTGTCGCTAGTGCTCATAAAAAGGAATCTTGGCTTCCCTTTCATACCTGCGAGCTTCTTTGCAGCATCTGCCATTACAAAAGCGTAGTTATCATCCAGTACGGGACTTGCGGCGATGTAAGCATTAAATAGGCTTGGGCGATTCAAAAGCGTGTAGAGGCTAAAAGTGGCATAGCCAGTGAAGCCATTGAGGATCCGAAAACCATTTGTGCGATACTGTTTATCGATGGCGGGCAGTAGATCTTGCTCCATAAAATCTAAAAACTGCTGATTTTCTTGCTGCTTAGTGGCTAAGCTTTTTAACTCACCCAAGCCTGCATGACCATCTGGCGCCGTCACGATAATGGTTTCCAGCCAAGGCCAGCCACCGTTATGACTCATCCAATCTTCCATTCCAGCGAGATAGCCATGACTACGAGGATGTAAATCCACCAGTACCACGTAACGTTTATCAGTATTGGACTGGTAACTGGCCGGCAATGTCACCTTAAAGTCAGCAGGCTCAGTTAACAGGCTCGAACTGACCTTTAACATCAGTGGTTGAGCGGGAAAAGTATCATCGGCATTTGCTGACACATTGAAGAATGCAAAACTGTAAATCACCAGCAGAATTAATAGCGTACGCATAAATTTCATTCCTTGAAAATCAACTATATAAGTATTAGCCGAAGTTAACACCCGTATTATTGAAAGTAAATTCGATCTCACGGCCTAATCCTTCTGCCAAGCATATCGCAAACCCTAAGTATTCCCATTTAGGCTGTGATAGCTGTGGTAAGACTCGCGAAATAGACTAGCCAATTTCGCCAATAACGCTTAGGATCGGAGTTGCATTTTTAAGCCAACATATTGTGGAGTATCAAAACATTATGGGTATCAGAGCCATAGTCGTAGACACAGCAGGCACCACGACAGACCTAAACTTTATCCAAGATGTACTATTCCCCTATTCTGTCAAAGCCTTACCAGACTTTTTAGAACAGAACCAACACAATGTATTGGTTGAAAACTGTATTTGTGACACCCGAGATATCGCCCTAGAGCCAGATGCGGACTTAGCACGCGTGACTGAAATTTTGCAGCAGTGGGTCAGCGAAGATCGTAAAGCAACACCACTCAAAACTCTGCAAGGCTTGATCTGGAAGCAAGGCTACGCCCATGGCGAATTTAAGGGCCATATCTTCCCTGACTTTATTGAAGCAGTGAAACGCTTTAGCGAACAAAATCTGCGTATTTATAGCTTTTCATCGGGTTCGGTCGATGCGCAAAAACTGTTGTTCAGCCACAGTGACGGCGGTGATTTAACCGAGATGTTTAACGGTCATTTTGATACCCGTACCGGCAACAAATTAGATAAACAGGCTTACTGCAATATCCTCAACACTATCAGCTTAAGCCCTAAGCAAGTGCTGTTTGTGTCTGATGTGATTGAAGAATTAAAGGCTGCCGACGCTGCAGGCATGATGACCTGCCAAATGGTACGCGATAGCAAACAACGCACGGGTGAGTTCCGCACCATCAGCAGCTTCGATGAGCTACTGATTGAATAACGTGATTGTTGAATAACACGATAGTCGACTCACTCAGCCAAGCTGATTTAGCCAAAATGAAAGCGACCTTATGGTCGCTTTTTTATGGGGCAGCTTATTTGCCCTTTTCCGTCAAAGGAAATGCGGCCGAGATACACTTTTTCACCTCAAAACGATAACCATAATCCGCTTTCTTATCCGGCGTTATCTGCAAAATCTCATAGTCATTTAACTCGATCACATTCGACTCGGCTGGCTTTTCACAACGCGAACGGCTATTGGCTTCAAGCGCAAAGGCAAACGTCGCTAACCACTGCCGCACGAGATACTGATATTGCGCCCGCACCGACGCATAGGTTTGCTTGCGTTCCGCTTCTTCGCGCTCATCGGCAGTTTGTTTATCAGCCGGTTTGTTGGCTTCAAGCTCGGGCTTAATCTTAGCTAACTCAGCAATCGGTGCCGTCAGCACATCGGTCGTATGCGGCATAAGCCCTAATGCTGGCTCGACGGGATTATGTTCAGAGGCTTCTTGAGTTGTTGTAATAAAGTCTGCGAACGAGGTTTGAAGGCGGGTTTCTAAATCAATCAGTAAGCTCAAGTGATATAAGACCACAGCCGCCAACACGATACGGATCGTAAAGGTCGTTTTACGAAATGATGTATGTGAGGTGATCCGTAACGATTTGACACCTAAAGGTTTAAGCAAAAAAATTAAGACTAAATAGATGGGGATAATCAACTGCAATGCCAGCAGCACAATTGCGCTCACCATTAAAAACCAAGCGGGCATATAGAGTAAAATCGCTAAGTTATGGGTGTAGTCCAGATGACTTGCCGACACCCCGACCACTTCGTTAACTATGGCGCCAGACCAACCTAAGGCAAAGTTGGCAATAATGGCGTAAAACAGCAACAACACGGCCTTGCCCGCCAAACTGTGCCAGACCCGCTCGAACACGGGCCAAAACTCGATGGCCATAGCAATAACCGCAATCACGGCGACCACACCCATCAAGTCGGTACTAAAGGCCAATATCAAGGCAATAAGATACAGCTTTTGCGCAAAGGATAACTTAGCAAACCCTTGGCTTAGGTAGCGCCACAACTTGCTCAACCCTAGCTGGAGCTCGCTAGGCAAAGGCTTGATGACTTGCCGTAAGTGCAGGCGGGCAGATTCAGTGTAACGACCTAAATTCATTATAATTTTAAATTCCGGTTACGATTAAGACACGCTTGAGTTGCCGATGTAAGCTGCAAAATCTATGGCGACACTCGCGTCACCTATGCCAGTGTAGCGACTAACTTTGGCAATTCACTAACAAAACTTGCCGAATCGTCCCTTAGCGGCGAAATGAATCTCCCACGAGATTCTATGTCGATGATGCGGAACAGAAATACCGTTTAAATGGATTTGAAAGTAATACCTATGAGTAAAATTAAAGTGACCTTAAGATCGCCTCAATGAAGTGTTATGAACCTAACTCAAAGTAGACTCAAACGACACTTAACTCCCGCTCGGCAAAGACAGCTTTCGCGACGAACATGCCATTCAGTGCTGCGGGGAAGCCAGCATAAACAGACATTTGCAGTATCACTTCGACGATTTCCTGCGGTGCACAACCAACATTCAATGCGCCATTAATATGGACGTTAAGCTGCGGCTGGCAATGCCCTAATGCAGTGAGCGCCGCGACTGTGACTAACTCCCGTGTCTTAAGATCGAGTCCTTCACGCTGATAAATATCCCCAAAAGGATATTCGATAATGTACTTGCCCAAGTCGGGACAAATATTTGCCAGACTATTGATCACTTTCTCGCCCGCTTCGCCGTCGATTTCAGTCAGCTTAGCTAAGCCCTGCACATACCTTTGATTACTCATTTTGACTCCTTAGGATTTGACCACAGAAGTCAGCTTACGCCTTAGAGTTAACTCTAAGTCAACGGCTGATTGATGAATAATGCAGGTAACCCTGTGATTGAAGCAGGAAGACAGCAGCTAAAGATAAAAGCGAATAATATTAATCGATTAGGATTTAAATACAGAACTGAGCGACTGAACCGAATCGCTAAGCTTAATCACTGAAATGCGTTTGGTAATAGCGGATTTTTTGCTCGAGGGCGATCAGGTGCGCCTGCTCTTGGCGAATACGCTCTGCCAATTGTGCGGCATGTTGCTCAAGTAATTGCTGTCGCTCACCTGCGGTTGTATCGCCTTGAGCACGCAGTTCGGCATAGGTCAAAATCTGCTTTAGTGGCATGCCCGTTTCTTTCAAGCGATTGATAAACCCAATCCATTCTGCTTCTTTCGCGGCATAGTCGCGGTGCCCGCTCACATTTCGCACCACAGACCGTAGCAAACCGATTTTCTCGTAATACCTGAGCGTATGCGCCGACAAACCTGTGAGTGCAGCAAACTGACCTATGTTCATAATCTAACGATCCGCAGGATGGTTAACACCATCATTCGTGGGCACATTTTCCAGATCGAATGGATTGACCCCTTCGAGGCAACCAATGTTGTAACCATATTCATGGGGATTGGAACGCCGCTGGTGATGGGTGTAAATACCGCAGTTGGAGCAAAAGTAATGCTTGGCGGTTTTGGTATTGAATTCATAGCATTTCAGCACCTCTTCACCCTTAAGGATTTTGATCCCCGCCAGCGGTACAGAGCCGACAATCGCGCCCTTACGGCGGCAGATAGAACAATCGCAGCGGCGCGGATTTTCGATGCCATTGGGCAGCGATAATTGCAACACCACAGCGCCACAGTGGCAAGACGCTTGGTGTTCAGCTTGAATATGGGTGTTTCCGACTCGTTTAATCATGCACTGCTCCTTGTTTCGCTTAATGTTATCGCTAAATGCCTATAACGCCATGGCTTGTCGCTTGTTCTTTATGCTGCTAGTCTGACCATCTTAAACGAGCGTTTCAACTCGCATTTTTAGATCGGCAATTCAATGCCAAACACACTGGAAAACACAATGGAAAAGTTTCTCGCACAGCACCCTATAGTGACCGAAATCCCCGTGGCTTGGGGCGAAATGGATGCGTTACAACACGTCAACAACGTCGTCTATTTCCGTTATTTTGAGACAGCACGTATCGACTTTTTCAATCGCCTTTTCCCGCTAGATAGCCTGTATAAATCAGGTATTGGCCCGGTGATCAGCGAAAATCAGGCCCGCTATAAACGCCCAGTGACCTTCCCCGATACTCTATTAGTGAGTGTCAGCATTAGCGATATTCACAGCGATAGATTTACCATGCATTATCAGGCTTTTAGTAAACAGCAGCAGGCAGTAACCACCTTAGGTACTTCAGTCGCGGTGATGTTTAACTTTAAAACCGGCAAAAAGGCCGACTTACCGGCAGAACTGCTGGCGATTCTCAAACAACACGAAGTCGCCTAAGCTAACCAAATCGATAGCTAAATTGCCAGCACACTTTAAGCCACTCCTTGAGGGAAGAATGTATGTCAGATAACGAAAATATTGAGATAGCTATTGAACATCAACAGGATAGACAGCGTTTTATTATCCCTGTCGATGGCTATGAAGCCGTGTTGGAATACCAATTATCAGGCAAGGATATCGATTTTAGCCGCACCTTTGTCCCCAACGAACTGCGCGGTAAAGGACTTGCCGAACGCTTAGTTCGCCACGGACTTAAATGGGCCAAAAGCCAAGATTTGGCTATCCAAGCCAGCTGCTGGTATGTGCAGAAGTTTTTGAAAAACTAGACTTAAAACATAAGCAAACACATCGCAGCAAAGGAGTGCCGCTAAATGACAGTCGCCCTATGTCGTAAAAGTTTACTGCTTGTAAGCTTACTTATCTTGTCCGCCTGCCAACAACGCCAAGCCATTCTGATTACCCAAGGTATTGAACCCGTTAAGGTAAAAGCAATTGAAACCGCCTTGATTCAATCTGGCTGGCAAGTAAGTAAGAGTACCATCGCCATTCCGGCAGAATTCCCTAATACGGCCATTGCCACCAATCCCGCTTATCGCGATTCCCAAGCCATCACTGAGATTGAAGATCTCCTCAAAGGCCAAGGTTTTGCCGAACCGACAGAGTATAAATTTGCCGAAGGTAAGCACTTTTTCAGTATGAATAATATCGGTATTTACTTACGTAACAGTGAACAGGCTTTGCAACCTTTGCCACCAGACTTTATCAGAACAGATCATTGTGCTGCGGGTGATGCAACCCTGAATCTTTCGCCTCAAGGCCAAGCCGTGCTCGAATATGAGAGGCCCATTAATGATAATTTTGAATTAGAACAACACACAGGAACTTGGCAATTCGATGGTGCGCAACTCAGTGTCACATTAAACCGAGCCCAGCAGGTGTTTAAATTAACCCACGAGCAAAGACCTATTTGGCGTGGTCTCAGCCCTGCGGATATCTACACGCCAATCCAAAATTCTAATTTCAAAGTGCTTAACTGCACCTTTTTGCTTATCTATCTAGAGTAGAGCCTTAAGCCGCATCCGAGCTTAAGCCTTTATTTTTACATTTAAAAACACTTGTACTGTACAGAGCTAAATCCAATACACAGGGTAATGGCGCTTGGGATCGGTGGAGAGGTTATTGACCACCAGCGCGACCAATAAGAGTAATACTGAGCCGAGGAACACTGGCATTAGCGCGTAGAGAAAACCGAGTTGATGCACGTTTTCACCGCCAATCACAGCGATCAATGCCGTTGCACCGCCCGGTGGATGCAGAGTGCGAGTCAAGTACATTAATGCGATAGACAGGGATACCGCTAAGGCGCTGGCCAGCACCACATAATCGCCACACACTTGGTAAACGGCGACCCCAATTAAGGCCGATAACACACTGCCACCAATCAAGTTGCGCGGTTGAGAAAACTCCGCCAGCGGTGCGCCGTATACCAGCACAGCAGAAGCACCGAATGAGCCAATCACAAACATAGTGCCGACGAGGTTTTCGCTCATATAATTTGCGAGACTCGCGACCAAGTAAATGCCACAGAAAGCCCCAACCCATGACCACACAATCTTTTTAAGTGGCTGTCTTGGTGGACAAATGTCCTTCGAGCGCATGCGGGTAAAATAGAATCTCATGATTAATCCGAACCGATAAAAATTAGGCGATACAGGTAAGTGATCTGCATCACAGTTAGCGGGTCGACAAATTAACGCTTCAGCAGCGCAATTGCAATTGCGCTGACCGAGAGACAGGGCAGCTAGGCGCTTTCACCATTCAGATTAGCGAGCATTTCGCGGATATCTTCAGGAATCGGGCGGCTTTTTTCGTGGCTGTAGTCATAATGCACCAGTGTGGTTTTCACTTCGGCGGTCTTGTTGCCCGCTTGCCAACAGGTTTGAGTCAGTTCGAAGCTGCTATTACCGATGCGGCTCACATAGGTTTTCACTGTCACGCTTTTGCCGTAATAGGTTGGCGCAATAAACGCCACGGTAAAGCCGGCCACGATAAGATTCCACTGATGTAAATCCAACTCTGGATTAAAAATCTCGAAGATTGGCGTGCGCGCGGCTTCGCACCATACGGGGATCACTGTGTTATTGATATGGCCTAGACCATCGGTTTCTGTGAATCTTGGGTGGATTTCGAGGCTGTATTCGGTAACTGGCATTCGGACTTCCCTTTTATTGTTATTCTATAAGCTGATGAATTTAATGATTATCGCGATTAAGCTACCCGCACCAAATTCATCCTTTATCCCAAGCCTACCAGACCCTAAAGGCTAAACAAACCTAGACCTTAGAATTGGCAACTGGCGGTTTCTGCCGTTTGCTTGCCATTGGCATCATACTTTTTAAAGCATCCTGCCTTACCCATATCATAAATTTTTTCATATTCTAACTTGCCACTGCGGTAGGACTTAAACACACCATGGCTTTTAGGGTTTTCTAAGTGATAAATTTTGCGCCCTTTGGTCACATGCGAATAATCGGAAAAACCCGGCTCTTCCTGATAAATCACCCCATTGATATAGCGTTTATGGACCACATGTTGTTCATCGATGCGCAGCATTTCACTCGATAACTTGCCATTGATGTCGTAACACACTTTATCTACGGCATAATTGCTATCTAACTCTTCGATGCAATTCACAGCACCATTATCAAAGTACTCCCGCTGTATACCACAGCGTGCAATGGCGTTATCCCAGTAGTAAGGCGCACCATTCCAGGTTTCCCCTTCTTGCTGGCAATAGTTCCACAGATTCTCTAATTGGCCGTTAGCATAGAAACTGTAACGTGGGCCTGAGAGGCGATTATTGACATTGTGAGCATAAATACGCAGAGCATAACCGCCCGTGGTCGAATAACGCAGACTTGGACCGTATTCCTTACCCGCTTGGTAACTTGTCATCTCTAACAAACGGCCATTGGAATCAAACTGGTATGTTTTATCTAACAGGCCATTGCTGTAGTAAGCTAATTTGTACAAGCTGCCGTTGCTATGATACTCACGCTGTTCACCGTGCTTTATCGATGAGGTCTCAGTATTTTTTTGATTGATTATCCCTGCACAATCCGCTGCGTAGGGATTTTTACGCATAATGCATTCGTCTTGCGAGGGCTTAAGTGTCACAGTTTCATTTAATTTAAAACTCATTAACCCTGTCAGTTCACCCTTAGTATCAAAATGCATTTGCGGGCCATCTAGCTCACCATGGCGATAGTTTGAGATACTACTCACTACGTTAGGGATTGAGTACCAAATACTCTGACCATCGAGCCAGCCCTGTTCATAATGGCTGGTAACAAGCAGCACATTATCTTTATTGAATGACTTAGCCTCGCCTTGGCGCAAACCATTAAGATAACTCACCTCGGCTTTACTCCCCCCAGCAAAAGTAAACAGCCAAGGGCCAGTGCGTTTCCCCTCAAGGTAACTCCCCTGACCTAGACTATCGCGGTAATGGCCAACCGATATCTTTTCAGTCCAAGGCCCTTGTTTTACGCCTTGTTCATAGCGACCTTTCGTCCCATCTTGCTCTAACCATTCACCGTCTTTGACTCCGTTACGATAAATGCCTTTTTCCATTAATTGCTTAGCGCCTTCGGTGCTGGAGCCATAATCTGGTGCATAAATTTCGTAGGGTCCGTCGAGCACATCCTGATTATAGTGAGCAAAACCGAAGTTATCGGCCTCATCGAATATCGACTGTGCAATCCATTTACCTTGTTTTTTACCGTCAAGGTATTCACCTTCCCAATAGGTTTCTCGGCTATCGGCTTCCATCCACTTACCGACTTTTTTACCCTGCTTGTAATCGCCCGAATACATCACATTGCCATTGCGGCCATCGTAAGCAACATAGGCACCATCGAGCAGACCTTGGGCATAATGACTTTCACTCGCAAGCCCTGCCCAAGTGCTCCCCATGCCCATGCTCATAAAATTGTAGAATGGGCCTGTGCGGGGGATTTCAGCGCCACCGCTTTTAAGCCAGTCGAAGTTATCGGCCTCAAAGGCCACACTCACCAATACAAAACTACCGTCTTCTTCGCTATAACCACTGCGATCAAAGGTGGTCACTAAGCTGTATTGGCGCTCAATGCCTTGAGCATCTTTATCTTTGCGAGTCAGTGGATAACGTAATTTATACTCGACGGCGGTTTTTACATCGACGGGTGAACCTTCGGAATTTCGATAACCCACTAAGGTTGGCCTGAGCTTAGTTGAGCCATCGACAATCGCTTTAATGGCAGGATCTTCAATTGCTTCAACATCATAGGTCATACGGTACTGTTGTGGCGGAATTTGGCTTAGCACTTTACGGACGCCGCCCACGGTAAACGTGGTTAAGGTTGGGGTCACTTCATCGAGCATAACTTGTAGGCGCGGTAGTTTAGTCAGCTCTTCCCCATCAAAACCATAGCCGCGCAGGTGCTGACCATCGGCATCCTTGAGCATGACGATCACTTCTTTAGTGCCGCCTTTATCAAAGTCATAGTAAAAAACCGCCACAATTTCGGCTCGGCCATAATCGTCAATACGCACGCCGGGCGCATCGCCGTAGAGCATTTCGCCCCACACTTGCTGATCTTTTTGATAGAAATTAAGCCATTGGCCATGGGGTAAATCCACAGGTCCGTGGACGATTTTGTCGTAATCCGCAGCGATAGCAGCAGGAGTGACAGAAAAAGCAGACAACAACACCGCAGTGGCTGCGAAAAGACTACGAATCGAAAGTTCCATTTAAACTACGCCCTTTATACCGATAACTTGCGCATCATGCGCACCAGTAAACGGAGCGAATTTTAAGCTAAGTTAAGCGCTTCAGGAAGTAGCAGAAACAAAAAAGGCCGCAACCGCGGCCTTTAGTAACAATGACTTAACAATCAGTTGTTGTACATGGCATTAATTTCGTGGGCGTATTTATGATAAATCATCTTGCGGCGCAACTTGAGCGTTGGGGTGATTAAACCCGCTTCCATCGAGAAGGCTTCTGGCAACAGTGTGAACTTTTTAATCTGTTCAAAGCCCGCCAATTCATGCTGCAACTGCTTGAGACGTTGTTCAAAATGCTCAACCACATGACTATGGCGTAGCAATTCTAAAGGCGACTCATACTTCAGCCCTTTGTCCTTCGCCCACGCTTCCAGTGACTCAAACGCTGGCACAATCAAGGCGGTCACATAGTTACGCGCATCGGCAATAATCGCCACTTGCTCGATAAAAGGACAACAACCCACAGCACCCTCAACCCGTTGCGGCGCGATATATTTGCCGTTAGAGGTTTTCATTAACTCTTTGATACGGTCGGTAATAAATAAGTTACCGTTCGCATCAAAACGTCCAGCATCGCCGGTTTTTAACCAACCGTCTTCGAAGGCGGCGGCGGTATCTTCTGGTCGATTGTAATAGCCACGCATCACAGTCGCACCGCGGACTAAAATCTCATCGTCCTTGCCTAGCTTGATTTCGGTTTCCAGCAGAGGTTGACCATTAGAACCTGGCACTCGATTACCTAAGGTATTGCAAGTCACGGTCGCGTTGGTTTCCGTCATGCCGTAACCACACAGCACAGGAATATTAATCGCATGGAAGAAGCTGCCGACATTCACATCTAATGCCGCGCCACCGCAGGGCATAAACTTCAAACGCCCGCCAAGCACGGCTTGCAGCTTGCTATACACAAGTTTGTGGGCCAAACGCCATTGCAGCGACAACCATAATCCGCCCTTAGCACGACCTTGGCCGACTTCGAACTGGCGTTGACCAACACGCATCGCCCAAGCAAATAGCTTCTTACGACCATCGGCTGACTTGGCGACTTTATCTTGTACGGCGCTGTACACTTTTTCGAGGAAACGCGGCACCACACACAAGGTATGCGGACGCACGGCGCTAATCGCCTCTTTCACTCTTTGGGTATTTTGCAAATAGACGTTATGACCGCCACGGCACAAAACGTAAAAACTCCAACTGCGTTCAAAGACATGGCTCAAAGGCAAGAATGCCAAAGACACATCGCCAGAATGGAAAGCCAGTTTTTGATCGTGTTGACGTATGGTCGAGGCCATATTGCGGTAATCCAGCATCACGCCTTTAGGATCGCCCGTGGTGCCAGAGGTATAAATTAAGGTCAGTAAATCATCGAGATTGGCCGCTTGTAAACGCTGGTTAAGCTCAATTTCTTGCTTCATCGCTTTCGCATCGCCCGCCAGCAGCGCATCTAAATGCCAATGCTGCTCAGCTTTGTCAGCGGCAAGTGCCACGCTGGCATCAAAAACAATCACATGCTCAAGACTTGGGCATAAGGTTTGAAGCTCGCAGGCCATAGCGTATTGTTTAGCATCGTCGACAAAAATGACTTTCGCCGCCGCATCGTTAACGATAAAGCTCGCCTGCTCGACGGTACTGGTGGGGTAAATCGGCACCACAACGGCGCGACTTTTAAGCGTCCCGACATCGGCACAGGTCCACTGTGGGCAGTTTTGCGCCAAAATAACGCAACGGTCTTGCACTTGTACGCCAATTTCGATCAACACTTGTGCAATTTTACTGCTAATTTGGTCAAAGGCTTGCCAGCTCACCTGATACCAAGGAGCGGCCATTTCAAAACCTTCCAGCGCTATCGCGTCCTTTAAAGACTCGCTCTGCTGCTGTAATAGTCGAATAACATGATATTGATCGAGAGACATAAGAGACTCACCTTTTAGCTTACAAGTGTACCGCTTTTTGGCCATTCTACCTGAAGGCCAGTCAAAAACTAAGAGTTTTTGCTCTAATCTTGTGCAAACTGAGTCCCAATATTGCAATCTATATCCGTTTAGCCGCTAATGACATCTCCCTTCCAGAGGGTTTTCTTGCCCCAAATCAGTACTATGCTCCCAAGTATCATTAAGAGCATATCCCAGATAATCCAATCGCCTAGATTGCCGCCATCGCGTAACGATGGAAGGCTGATGGACACCCACAGGGAATGCCCCGCAACAACCATCATAGTGAGCGTGACATGCAACACTCGGCGACACATACAGCCAAAACCTAAGGTCAAAGCGCAGGCCCAGTAAGTGCTGAGCACAAGATGACCTACTAACTGCATATTCAGATCACCACTGAGCCAACCCAGCAGCAGACTACACGCCAGCATAATCCCAACGACCACATTCAGCAGTCGTTGCTGGCCACGGCAAAAAGCCGCTATGAGTCCTTTTCGACCATCAAATCCTGGCATCAGCAATAAGGTTTCTGTCGAGCGCGAGCGTTGCACTCGGCTCCAATGCACCAGCGAACACATAATCACGCTGAACTGTGCCAACAGCAGTAACACGGGGAAATTCTGATGGAATTGGTGCGACAACACCCCAAGCACTAGGCAGACTGCCGGTATGAGCAGCAGTAAAATCGTCAGCATAGGACCGATAAAAAAATTGGTGGGATGCAGATAACGCTCAAAACGGCTCAAGATACGCATCGATTGCAAATTGGGCAGCCAGAACCAGCCCATTTCGAGGCCATTGAGGTACACAGTTCTCGCCTCAGCACGCCAAGGTAAAGCGCGGCAGATACGGATAATGAAAGCACCTAACGCCACCAGTGCAATCGCGCTTAACCATAGGGGGATATAACCTGTAATCAAGGAGATAAACGGCACTAAAACAAACAATAAAAAGGAGGCGTAAAACCACTGAGTGCTGAGTAAACACAGGCAAATAAAGGCAAGACTCATCGCCAAGGCCAACACTAAGGTGGGTAGGCTAGACGTTGAACCCAGAGCCAAACAAAACAATACGCTTATGCCAAATACGCTGGTTAACACCACTGCACTTTGGATATAAATATGGCGGCGATAATGGGGAATTAACTGGGCGCATTCACTCGCCATCAAACGTATAAGTTGCCATGCTACCGCCGCCGAGCTTGAAACGATTCCCATAGAAAACAATAGTTCAGCACTGTCACTTTTGCCCTGCAACGCTGTAATGCAACCTAAGACCATTCCCAGTAAGCCAGTACCTAAAAAGCTCACACTGCCGACGTCAAAACACCAAAGACGCAGCATCCCTTTAAAAGGATTCATCAACCGCGCGCCTTTTATTTTAGCTGTCGGCGTGATGTTTAGTTCTGGCGCACTCATCTGTGTAGCTCCATAAAAAGCTGTTCCAGATTAAGCGCTTCGTTCTTTAACACGCCCGAAATTAGCGCGCTGTGCTCGCCTAAATCCACCAGCACTGAATCACCGACACGACTCAACACAGTGACCGACTCAGGCAAAACCGTTTCGGGCGCGAGTGTGAGTAAACGCACTTGTTCCCGTAGGGCATCGATTTCTTTAAACAGCACTAATTCGCCCTGTTTAATCAGCGCCACATGACTGGCAACCCGCTCGATATCTGAAGTGATATGGGATGAAAACAGTACAGCGGAACCCGATTCGAGGGCGAGATCGAACAAATCGACCATAAATTTACGCCGTACAATCGGGTCGAGACTGGCGACGGGCTCATCGAGGATCAACAGTTCAGGGCGATAGGCCATCGCCATAATCAAGGCTAGCGATTGCCTTTGCCCCACAGATAAACGTTGCACCTGTTGAGTCACATCTAGCTCGAACCGTACTAGCCAATCTTGCTCTAATTGCATGTCCCAATTGGGATAAAAACTGCGGTGTAAATCGAGAGCGCGTTCAATGGTAAAACCTTCATAACCAAAAGGTTGCTGCGGCACATAACCTAAGCGCTCCTTTGCCTTGGAGGTTAAATTCTCAGGCGTTTCGCCTAAGGTAACAATACTGCCAGAATCT
The DNA here is from genome assembly GCF_026802235.1 of Shewanella sp. DAU305. Classification (NCBI taxonomy): domain Bacteria; kingdom Pseudomonadati; phylum Pseudomonadota; class Gammaproteobacteria; order Alteromonadales; family Shewanellaceae; genus Shewanella; species Shewanella sp. DAU305. The sequence goes on along the minus strand of NZ_CP113808.1, from coordinate 601,244 downwards.
GGTGTGAGCACACCCAAAGCGCAGCGCATTAGGGTCGATTTACCCGCCCCATTTTGCCCCAATAGCCCAACCACCATGCCCGCCGACAAGGTTAACGATAAATCCTTAAGCGCCCACTTTTCACCTGCGCCTTTACCGCGAAAGACTTTATTCACTTGGCTAAATTCAAGTATTGGTGTGCACGCTTGGTCCATCGAATATCATCCTTTTTTATTCTATTTTATCGATAAGTGACAGTAGGTTAACGCTAGTCTTGCCAGCGTTCATTTATCAATTGCATTAACTCGGGCAGGCTGACGCCTAACTGTTTAGCCTGCGACAACAAAGCATCGAGTTGGGGTTCGAGCATGCTCACGCCCGATGCCATAGTCTCAGTGCGCAGCGCGACTTTTGTCGCTTGACCGCGGCGGCGCTCGAGCCACCCTTGATCGACAAGCTGCTGAATCGCACGGGAGACAGTCATAGGATTCACTGCAAGATGCTCGGCAATCTGGCGCACAGAGGGCAAGACATCATCCACTTGCAGTTGACCGCCCACAATTAAACGCACGACCTGTTCGTGTAATTGCTTGTAAATTGGTTCGCCACTGCTGGGGTTGACATTTAAAAGTTCTAACATTAGCCTTTACACACTGTATTAATACATTGATACACCGATACACTGGTATTTAAATTAACACACTCGTCCTGAAATGCAAAAAGGAAAGCGCGCATGATAGATAGCATGACACACAGGAAGTTAAGCCAAACCGCTCAACGCCCTTCGCCCACTCGGCAACTGCATGGTACGGCTAATACCACGCTTGCCACATGGCGCACGCATATTTTAGGCTCGCGCATATTAAGCATAAGCGCACTTATGCTGGCGATGGCAAGTACGGCGACATGGGCGAGTGATGTGAAAAGCCAACAGACACAAGCGGCTGATATCGCGAGGAACATGGCGAATAACACCGACACTTGTTATGTAGAAGGTGTATCCGATCGCCTAAACTGCGGTTTTGTGACTGTGCCTGAAAACCCCAACAGACCCGATGGCAAACAGATCCAAGTGCATTACGTGGTCTTGCCCGCGGTGAAAAACGTCAACCATGAAGAAGCCTTACTCGCCATTGCTGGCGGCCCAGGACAATCGGCCATAGACAATGCCGCGGGTTTTGATGCCATGCTGAGCAAAGTCCGCCAACAGCGGGATATCTTGCTGATCGACCAAAGGGGCACAGGCCGCTCGAATCTGCTGACCTGTGATGAAGGCGCGCAATCTCCACTGTCATTCGATGATGACAATGCCGACACTTTAGCCGAAACCCAAAAATGCTTAGCCAAAATCGATGCCGACGTCACCCAATACGGTAGCCTCAACGCGATTAAAGACTTCGAAGCCGTGCGCCAGCATTTGGGCTACAAAAAACTGCATATTTACGGCATCTCCTACGGCACTCGTATGGCGCAGCTTTACATGCGTTTATACCCTGCACACTTAGCCACAGTGACCTTAGACGGCATAGTGCCGATGCAACAAAGCGTGTTAGAAATCGGCGCGTCGATTGATCGGGGTTTTGATTTACTCTTTAAAGATTGCCAAGAAACCGCCGCTTGTCATGCCCAGTTCCCTGAGCTTAAAGCCGAATTCGACCAAGTCGCGGCCTCACTCGCCAAAGCGCCTGTGATGGAAAACGTCTACGACCCAGTCACGGGTGAAAAGACCATGCTGACAATGACGCGCGGTAAGTTCTACGGCTCCATCCGCATGGCGCTGTATCAAGCCAATGTGCGCGCCTTAGTGCCCCATGCGATTCACCAAGCCGCGAAACACAACTTCCAACCCATACTCGGTTTGTATTCCCTCACTATCGACAATGCTGGCATGGCGATGGGTATGCACGCATCCGTGGTCTGTGGCGAAGATATGCACCGTATTACGCCCGCCATGCGCGAGCAGGCTCAGCACTCCTTTATGGGCAAAACTATGCTCGAAGGCTTAGAAGCCACCTGTGAAGTATGGAAAGTCCCCGCGGTCGATAAAAGCTTTAGCGAGCCCATCAGCAGCGATATTCCGATCTTGTTGTTATCCGGCGAAATCGACCCTGCGACACCACCGAGTTGGGGCGAGTTAGCGATGGAAAAACTCACCAATGCCAAACACTTTGTCGCACCCTATGCAACCCACGGCGTGGCCTATCAATCCTGTGCCAATAACCTTATCGCCGATCTGGTTCGCTCGGGTTCCGTTAAAGATCTCGACGGCGAATGTTTAAAGAAAGATGTGCGCCGCAGCTTTTATTTGAATGCCAGCTCGGTAGAACCACTTGATGCAAACATCAAAAAAACCACCGCAGATGATAAAGCCAGCACTGGGGCCAAGGAGTAAGCCATGATCAAAGTATCCAATCTTTCAAAACGCATCGGTGACGTGCAGGCGCTCAATGACTTAAGCTTCGTCGCACAAAACGGCCAAATCACAGGATTACTCGGCCCCAACGGCGCGGGTAAAACTACCTGTTTACGCACGATTTTTGGCTTGCTGAAACCCGATAACGGCAAAGCAGAAATCGAAGGCATAGATGTCGCCATCGACCCTATCGGTGCTAAGCAGCAACTCGGGTTATTCCCCGACCCTTTTGGTCTGTACGAACGCTTAACGCCACGGGAATACATTCGTTATTTTGCCGAGCTAAGCGGCTTATCCTCTAAGGATGCCAAGGAAGCCACCAGCCAAATGATTGCTAAATTACGTCTGGAAGACATTAGCGATCGCCGCTGCAAAGGCTTTTCCCAAGGACAAAGGATGAAAACCGCTCTCGCACAGGCCATAGTCCACAGCCCGAGTAATATTATCCTCGACGAACCAACCCGTGGGCTCGATGTGATGAGCACTCGCCTGCTGCGTGACATTCTTATCGACCTTAAGAATCAAGGACATTGCGTGCTGTTCTCTAGCCATGTGATGCAAGAAGTCGCCGCGCTGTGTGACCAAGTGATTGTCATGGCTCAGGGCAGAGTCGTCGCCATTGGTAGCCCCACCGAACTGTGCATCCAAACGGGTAAAGACACACTCGAAGAAGCCTTTATTCAACTGATCGGCACAGATGAAGGGATAGCGGCATGATGACTCAGCAAAGATTACGCCCGCAGGTTTTAACCTTTAAGAGCTTGATATGTAAAGGCGTGGAATTTAAGAACATGGTTAAAGGAATGACAGCATGAATAAAATAATGGCTATGGTTCGTAAAGAACTCATCGACGCCGCCCGCGATAAGCGCTCTGTGATGGCGGGGCTTTATTACGCCATCGGCACGCCGCTGATCATGTGCGGCCTGTTTATGGTGTTAATTGGTCAGCTGACGAGTCCAGACGATCTTAAAATCACTATCACCAATCCCGATAAAGCGCCGGATTTAGTGCGTTTTTTATCGAATAAAGGCATCAGCAGTGGTGAAGCGAAGGACAGTGAGCTTAAAGCCATAGAGCTTATCATCAGCCCCGACTATGCCGCGCAGATGAATCAAGGCAAAGGCGCCGAGATCACGATTGTTGCCGATAATTCCGATGAAAAACTGCAAAACTCAATTCGAAGACTCGAGAAGCAACTGCAGTCCTACAGCACAGAAATGGGCAGCCTACGACTGATTGCCCGCGGTATCGATCCTCGTGTGATGCAGCCACTGAAGGTCAGTGTCCACGACCAAGCGACAACAGATTCGAAGGGCGGGATGATCTTAGGTATCGCGATTTTCACTATGATTTACTCGGTATTTATCTCGGGCATGAACCTCGCCATAGATACAAGCGCGGGTGAACGCGAACGTAACTCGCTAGCTCTGTTACTCAGTCATCCACTGACCACACGCCAGTTAGTGCTGTCGAAAATCATCGCTGTGAGTCTGTTTGCCCTATTAGGCTTAGTGCTGATTTTGCTGGTATCTAGAATCGCCTACACCTTTGTACCTTGGCAAGAGCTTGGCTTTAGCGTCAACATCACCACAGAATTTATGGCGCTGATGTTAGTGGTCGGTATTCCCGTCGCGTTAATGGCCGCTTGCCTGCAACTGTTTGTGTCTTTCATGGCGAAAACCTTTAAGGAAGCACAATCCTATCTGACTATGGTGCTGTTTGTGCCCTTAGCCTTGTCGATGGCCGCCAGCTACAACATAGCGCCAGACATGCTGCAGTGGCTGCCAGTCTCGGGTCAGCAACAGGCCTTAATGGACTTTATCAAAGGTAAAGACTTGCCCATGTTGCAGTTACTGGTTTCGACCTTAGGCACGCTCGCCATCGCGGTATTGCTGGCGTTTGGCATGGAAAGGTCGCTCAAGAGTGAAAAAGTAATCTTCGGTTTGTAAGGTAAATCGATTGCTCAACTTGGCGACGATCACCAAATCGTCTCCAAGTTGAAAACCTCAATAACTACGGGAGTTTGTTATGGAAAACGAATATGTCTTAATGGTGATTATGGTCACCTTCATCATAGGAATCAGTGCCACTGAAATGTTTAAGCACTATCTAAAGGCGCGCCAACTTGGAGTCGGCACCACAGACGATAGCCACCTTAAGGATAAAGTGACTCAACTCAGCTTACAAAACCAAGCGCTAATCGAGCGAGTGCAAGTGCTTGAAAAAATAGTGACAGAGCCAGAGTACGAGCTAAAGCAACAGATTAGCGCGTTAAAATAAGAGTCAGCCCTAAAACCATTAGGGTTACTGCAAGATGCTGACATTAAGATTCAAACTCGCACTGCGACCCTTGTCGTCAGTGACAGATAACTTATAGTCACCCGCCGTCGAGGGCCGCCACTCTAAGGTCTGTTTCGGTAAGCTTTGGCCGATGAGATCCCGCCCAACAAACCAGTACAACATACTCGCGTCGGATGCGGCATCGGCCTTCAATGCAATATGTTCATTTAAATGACTTTGTCTCAAGCTATAAGTGACATTTCTCAGGGGGGAGCGAATAACAGGATCTATGTTAGTGAGCTGAATAGTGTTACGACACGATTCGGGCAACTGTGGCGCCAACTTGCGCGGTAGCCCCGCCTGCTCAAATAAACTCGCCATGTCCGAAGGCCAGAACGCGAAGACTTCTTGGTGCTGGGTTTGAGTATCATAGGGTGGACACACAGCCATACCCGTTTGATTATCGACCCAAACAGGACGATGTAGCGTAGACACTTTGACGGGTGAAACGCCGGGAATAAACCAACCCTCAACCACTTTAGGGCACCACAGGTTAGGCAACTCACCTGATTCGGCGCAAATGTTCACTTTTTTCACTGTACTGGGTTGAGCTAAGGCTTTATCGGCGGTACTCGGCAGACTTGCCTGCAAAGCATCACTGATGCTAAAAAATAATGGCCCAGCAATTTCAGCACCAATAAAAGCGGCATTCGGCGTTGCATCGAAATTCCCTACCCAGACCACCAATACATAGGGGCCAGCGACGCCAGCGCTCCAAGCATCATGGAATCCCCAAGAGGTGCCCGTCTTCCAAGCCACACGCCAGCCCTGCTTAGGTAAACCATCGGCGCGCGGATTGTCTTTAAGCATATCCAACACAAGAAAGCTCGCAGCTTGACTCAATAACTGAGTGCTCGGCGGATTAATGGGCTGATCTGTCCTCTCCCGTAAGGGATAATAACGTCCCTCACTCGCTAGCATTAGGTAGAGTCTGCCAAGTTCCATCATAGTCAGCTCGCCCCCCCTAAGGCAAGTGCTAGCCCATAATGGCTTTCTCCCCTTAGACCAAGTATCTGGGCTTGTCGTAAAAAGCCGTACAAATTAGGACGAGTCAACTGCCCTGCCAGCCACACTGCAGGCAGATTGCGGCTCTTGATCAAAGCATCATGGGCACTAATAGGGCCCGTGAAGCGATGGTCGAAATTCTCCGGTTCAAAACTCCCAAAAGCGGTAGGCGCATCTTTAATGATACTTTGGGGATGAATAATCCCTTGATCTAACCCTAAGGCATACAGAAAAGGTTTCAGAGTCGAACCCGGGGAGCGGCGGGCGACGACACCATCAACCTGACCATAAATCATGGGATTGAAAAAATCAGCGGATCCCACCCAAGCCTTAATCGCCTGATCACGGGTATCGATCAATAGCGCTGTGGCATTATTCACGCCTAAATGGCGCTTACCCGCAACATACTGACGAATTCGCAGTTCCAGCAGCGTTTGTAACTTAGGCTCTATTGTCGTGTGAATAATGGTCGCGTCTTGGCGTAGTTGTCGACGAGTAAAATGGGGCGCCTTAAAAGGCAGCTCGTTGCGTTCAGCACCTAGGGCCGTCAACACCAGCAAGCCTTGATTACGAGGATCATCTGGATAGGTCTGCTGCCAAAATAGCGCCAGCCTATCCCTTGCCGCTTGAAAGTCTGCCTGAAATCGAGCTCGACGCGCCGGACTCTGAGGCATAACCGCTAGGCTCAAAGCCTCGCTCAAAGACAACTCACCCGCGATTTTATGGAAATAAATCTGACTTGCAGCACCAACCCCTTCAATATTGCCCCCCATGGGAGCGAGGTTAAGATAAGCCTCTAATAGCTCATGCTTGCTATAACGAGCCTCTAACCAGAATGCCGCCAAGATCTGCTCTAATTTGCCCGACACAGTGCGACTGTTAATGGCATAGACTCGACGAACTAACTGCATAGTCAGAGTCGAGGCACCTTGACGATCACCGCCAACATAAGTGGCCAACATGGCACGTACTAATGCGACTGGATTAACACCTGGGTGATAATAGAAATAGCGATCTTCCTTTAACAACATGACCTTAATCATGATGGGGGAGATATCCTCTAAATCTTGCCAGAGTCGATATTGGCCATCAGTGGCTAAGGTCAAGCGCATTAAAGAGCCATCGGCAGCCAACACCTCACGTGAACTGGGCATCAGTTGACTCAATGGCTGCGCAGGCCAAAGTCTAAGCCCTAGCAATATAACGGCTAGGGCGACTAAGGCTAGATAAACGGATCTCATGGAGCAGAGATCACTAATTCACTGCCCGCCCCCAGTGCTTGTTGCAGAGGATCATACAGCCCTTCAGCATAGGCAGCTGGCACTTGGAAATGGCCAACATTGGTTGCGCGCGCTTTGTAAGTAAAGGTGCCAACATCACGGCTAGCCGTACCATACAATACGACTCTATCCTCACGGACATTGAGCCAAGAAGGTGACCAATCACTCCGTTCGCCAACGCCTATTGGTGGCTGCCAACCACTGAATTCTTCACCTTTGTCTCTATATACTGGCTCAACACCACCGGGGAGCAGATCAATAACAACGACTTGTTCCAGCTGTTCGAGCGACGTCGCACGCAGTCGCAATCGAACTAAGAACTCCTCTCCGACTTTCAACCCCTTAAGCGGCTCGCCCTTAAGATCGAGATAATCGCGACTCACTTCTAAACCGTGACTGAAAGCGGCAACGGGCTGCTTATCAAACCCCGCTTCCATCAACATATAGAAAGCATCGGCAGCACCCGTCTTTTGGACTTTGACCTTATCAGTAGTAAACGGCAACTCAGCCTTGGGCAAAGTTTGCAGCAGCCACTTGTCCGCCACTTGAGCGGTTAACGTCAACTCACCACTGCTTGCTTGCTGATCGTAAGCCGCCAGTGCTCGTACTAAGGTTCCTGCAGATAGAGAAGTATAACGTTGTGCCGATAGCCAGTTACCCACACGTTCTAACAATCCCTCGGGTAGCTTCTCAAGGCGTTCTGGTGCGTGGCGGGCGACTAGGGTTAGCAATTGAGCATCATGGACCAAAGGATCTAAATATAGATCGAAACGCTTCGGCGTTTTCTGCATCAATTCCCATGTTTGTGCTTCCCACAGCGGCTTAGCCAGCGTCTGTTGCTGCATGAGTGTAAAACTCGCCGCTAGCCAAGCACTTGCAATATCAGACTGCCAATCTTTAGGATAATAACGCTGTAATCGATCGCGAATATCAGCCAGAGCACCACTGACCTGCACACCTTGGCGAGCCAAGAGATAAGTGCCGTAGGCGCGCTGACGCAACTCGCTCAAACCACTACTCGGGCCACTACTCAGCACTGATAAATAGCCGTTGGCTCTCTCTAGCATGTCCTGCGGCACAGCATAGCCATTGCCTTTGGCGTCCAATAGCATATCCACGACATACAGGGATACCATAGGTTCGACAACGGGATTTGCCGCCCATAGACCGAAGGCACCTTCACTGTTCTGGCGGCTACGGAGCTGAGCAATCAGTTGATTAAAGGCGGGTAAATTCTCCTGCGGTTTCCCTAATATCAGGGCTGGAACAGATTTAGATACCAGTTGTTCGGTACAGGCATGGGGATAACTATCGAGATAAGCACTTAAGCCCTGCGCCCAGACCAAGGGGCTACTTTGCAGTCCCGCCTCTTTGCGGCTAAAAGGCTCAAATAGCTTACGCTCCAGCGATAATTGCTTCTCTGCACTATCTAACACAGCCGTCTGCAACTGCACGCGATTCGTGGTTAGAGGCCGAATTGAAATACTCTCTCCAATCTGGAAATCTCCTTGTTCACCCTTGAGCGTCCAATGCAACTTCGCCTCTCCCAGAGGCTCAATCGCCTTGAGTTTGAAACGCGCCGTCGCCTCTTGTCCCGGTAGAATATCAAACGATTGCTCAGCACCCTCTAGCTGGGTCAATCCACCCTCCAAAGATAGCGCCACTTGGACATGGGTAGATGTAGGCTCAGTGTTGTAGAGACCCAGTGTGATTTCGGCCTCATCACCAGGAGCCAAAAACGCGGGCACATTTGGACTCATCACCACTGGCGCCTTCACGTGAACAGAAGCTTCGGCAACACCCATATTGCTGTCAGTTACACTGACGGCAAAGAAATGAATCTTTCCATTAAACGTATCGGGCACACTGTAATTAAACTGCTGTTCACCGGCGCTGAGTTCCTGTAGTCCAGACCAATATACGACTGGCGATGCACGTTTACGCTTAAACGGATTCAAATTTGCAGCGAGTAAAGCTTCGGCATCGCCACCGGGTGCGGCATAACGCATTAACACGTTAAGATCTGGTAATAACAAGTCTAAGATTTGGCTCGAGTTTACCGTCAACGCCTTTTTAGCAAAGAAGTGTCCTAACGGATCGGGAGTTTGATAACGGGCGACTTGTAATATGCCTTCATCCACCCCAAAGACCACGACTTTTGAGGCTGTAGACAAGTTCAAGCCAATCTTTAGATCATTACCCGGCTTCATCTGCTCTGGCAGGCTTAACGATAAGGGCTGACGACGCTCCCCGAAATCTATCTTAAAGGGTTTAACCGCATAGGATAACGGACTCATAAAAATCTCATCAGAGTCTGGCGCACGCAAGAACTGCACATTCACATAGGCATTGCCTTCTATCCCCTTTGGCAATTGGATCGATTGCACCGAGCGACTGCTATCTGCTTTAAACCATTTAAATGCATAAACTTTATCTCGCTCAATGGTGATCAAACCCGCACCAGTGTAGGGCGCTTGAATCGCGAGTTTGATCGTCTCGCCGGGTTGGTACTCATCTTTGTCTAACTTGAGTTGAAGTTCAGCATTACGCTCTAAGGCACGACTCGCATTGCCTTGACCCGCCACACTATAGTCAATTTGGTTAAGCTGGCGCCCTTCGGCATCGATGATCCTTAATCGGTAATCACCAGACTCACGCGTATCGAGAGACAAATCGAGTTGACCCTGCTCAAGCTGTAAATCTGTGCTTTCCAATAGCGTATCTTTACGACGTGACTCATAACGATACGTGCCATCATTTTGCTTCACCAAGACAGAGACCCAACGTCGAGCAATACGTTCAGCCTTAAGTTGTACGGCTCGAGGTTGTAAATCTTGACCCACAGTCACTAGCTTAAGATGCCGCTCTCCACCTTTGCTAATAAAGCCCAAATCACCATCGGCTTTATAACCCAGTAGCATATCGGCGCTCGAGACCAGCGCCTGATCTTGAGCACTTACACCTCTACCGGATCCTGCCTCATACACTTTTGCAAGCAGATGCAACTTGAACGTCGTCTGTCCGAAACGATCTAAAGCGAGATTCAGCCCTGCAACGCCTTCTTCATTGGTGTTCACTTCCGCTAAAGTCTCACGGAAGGATTCTTTCAACTCACCTAACACACCAAAGTAATAACCTGGCCATTGCTTAAAACTAATATCCGTGGGCGACAGTACAATTTCACCCGTCACGCGTCGATCACCCGCAGGTCCACCAAACAGCTGCTCGGCCTGAACCTTAGCCGACACGTCCTCAGGTTTTAACCACCCTAAACCAGTGCCGCCATCCGTCGCACCTAGCGTTACTCTGACCTTGATACGATCAGGTTCAAAATCGCGAACTTTAAAGCTCACCTCACCCAAACGAGTCAAACGATGTTTATCGCGGATCAAAGATAAGCTGGCTGTGTACTCTCCAGCCACTGCGGCCTCGGAACTGCTAAAGTCCAAACTGTTAAAACCGCTCGTGTCTAAATTAAATGTGCGATCTAATACATTAATGCCACGCGGATCTGTCACCACCATTTTGACCGGCAAGCCCTTAAAAGAGGCTGCCCAACTCTGGCTCCTGACTAAACTCGCCACATGGGCCGTTTCACCTGGGCGATATAACCCACGGTCAGTAAAGAGATACGCACTCAGCGTATTAGGATCTTCACTCTCGTAGCTACCGCCAATATCAAAACGGGACATATCGAGCTGACGGTGCCAATCGCCTATCGGCAAGAAAGACACATCTCCGGCTTTTTCTACCCGATAGAAAAGCGGCGTCTTTTCACGACGCAATTCACCCAACTGAGCTAAATGCACATGGCCTTGTGGATCAGTAAGTCCTTGTGCCACTGGCAGACCGTTGCGTCCGACCACTTCCACCTTGGCATCGACAATTGCTAAGCCCTTGGATAATGACTGCACAAATATATCCAAACTGCCGTCGACACTGCGCTTAGCCAAAATCCCCAGATCAGTGACTACCACAAAACGTAAATCATGGGCTTCACGTGGATAATCGTCGAAGGTGCCATAATTATTCTCTTCGGCTGGCGTTAACTTAAGCACAAAAATGCCTCGCTTATCAGCGAAGTAGGATTTAAGGTCCACCTGACCATAGGAGGTTTTAGCGGGATCCGTCGATGCAAAGCTTTGGGTTATTTCAGTGCGCGTCACCAGTCGATCGAAGGCGGCATTGTTAAAGTACTGGGCCGTGAAAATACCCGAATTCTGATCCACCAGCTGATGAAGTTGATCGGGCAACAGTTGAGCGACCTCAATCCTGACATCTGCAACACCTCTCACGAGATAACCTAAACGTTGATCATCATTTAACGTTAGTAGCGCACCCTCGCCGAGGAACGAAAGCGCCTTGGGATATTCCGGCATACGCACCACGGAAAAAGCGGCATCACGGGACAAATAGCCACCCTGACCTTCCACATGCTTAGCCACCTTGATGGCAAGATAACGACCAACAGGTGCTTTAAATTTAAAACTATGTAACTGATTAAGGCCTTCCGCTCCAGGGTTTTGACTCAAAGACACTTTAGGTGCTGCCAGCAACACTGAGTCAGTGACATTTTGAGTATTCCAGTACGTATTCCCTTGGGGGTCTTTCTGGGGCAACAACCAAGCTTCGACCTTGCCTTTAAGTGCCTCATCTCCCACGGGACGAGAACTCTCCATGGTCAGTACAGGCTCAGGTTCTTCCTTATCGTTATAGGCAAAACCAATTTGTGCCGCGGAAAAGCTCAACTGATAACGTCCCGGTACACTAACCTGCATACTGCCTTCTGCGGCCGCATTCCCCCCTGTTTCCGCTTTAATCCCTTTACTCAGTTCTAACTTAACCGAGCTCGGTTCCAATGGCGTCGCTAAAGGCGCCGAATGAATATAGGCATTTAGGTGTTTATCATCGAAGGTCAGCTCATAATCACTGTCTTGGCTATAGGTTAAACCTGGGCTTAACAGTACAGACAAAGCTGGCTTAACGGTTTGTGTTGCGACGGGATGACTAAAATGAACGGTTGCGACAAACTTTTGAATATTGGGCTGATTCGGATCATGGTAAAGGCGGGCATCGCTAATATTGGCGCTGAAGGGAGCGGTCTTAAACTCGAGGCGATACTTATCCAGTAGAATATGACTGGCTAATAATGTGTCACTATCCAGTGTGAGATCGTAGGCTTGATCCACTGGCCAGTCACCATCAGGTTGAAACTGTAGATGTTTATCGCTCGCCCAGCGCCATTGACCTGCAATAGCGGGGCTCAAATGGACGCCCTTATTCAAGGGTTTACCTATATTATCTAGGGGAGCAACTGAATCGCTAAAACGAACGACGAGCGGTGCAACCTGAGTCGTCTCAGCCTCGTAATTAGTCAATGACGGCGCGAATATTCTAGACTGCACTGTTTGTGGTTTAGGTAAATGCTGATACCAATCCCACGCTTTCCATAGGCCTGCTGCAACGAATAATAGGGCTAATAGGCTACCGACACTTTTGCCTGGATGAGCTTTGCACCAGCGCATCCAAGGTGGTGATTGCCAATGACCAAAAATATTTGCTAACAGAGTCTTCATCCCTAATTTCTCCTACATCCCCGCGGATGCATCCAATGGCAGTATGACCAACACAAATTAAATAAATACCCACATCAACCGAGGCGAATGGGGCTAGATGTTACAACCCATAGACGATTTTGCGTGGGCTATGCATTTCCATCCACAGCTCCGCCGCAGCGTCTGCCCAGACTGACAGCAACCAAGTTTAACCTAACATCTCAATATATTACTTAGCCTTAGGCCTGAATGGCTTGATCACGGCTTCGTTGCACTCTAAATACGGGCCTTCCATTAAGTCGATACAGTACGGAATAGCAGGGAACACGGCATCTAAACATTCGCGAATCGATTTTGGCTTACCGGGCAAGTTCACGATCAACGAATCCCCCCGTAGACCTGCGGTTTGGCGCGATAAAATGGCAGTGGGGACAAACTTTAAGGATTCAGCACGCATCAACTCGCCAAAGCCAGGCATCATGCGATCGCATACGGCTTCTGTGGCTTCTGGGGTAACATCGCGTTTCGCAGGTCCTGTGCCGCCCGTGGTGACAATCAAACAGCAGTCCTGCTCGTCGGCCATTTTGATCAGCGTCGCTTCAATCACATCCTGCTCATCGGGGATCACTTGATAAATCGGCTCCCACTCGCTGGTGAGGTAGTCGTTGAGCGTGTCGATAATCGCCTTGCCTGAGATATCTTCATAAATCCCCGCGCTGGCGCGATCGCTTACCGTCACAATACCGATTTTTGCTTTGCTCATAGGAAATCCCCAATGATGTTGAAATAAAACCCTGCCGAAATAAAAAATGTCGACATCTAGCATGGAAGAAGCCGCTGCAGCTTCGACCTTAAGTCGCAGCTAAAATAGCATAAATGCTCGGAAAAGGGGGCGACTAAAACGTGATTAGGTTCGCGCTATGCTATTGAAAAATGGCGGGCGGAAAATCTAAAAGACAAAAAATCCAAGATAAACTCAACAGGCTCACCTTGGATTTTATCGTTAATGCAGTCAGGTTTAGCTAACCTGCGCCAACGTAGGTAAGGAGGGAAACGCGCCCTTTTGCCCGCAGGTAATCGCACCGCAGCGAGTTGCAAACACCACCGCCGCCTCTAAGTGCGCTTTGCTTTCGAGCCTTTGTTTCAAGGTCAAATTGTCTAAATCGTATTCCAGCTCTAAGCCTAAGGCGAACAGGAAGCCTGAGATAAAACTGTCGCCCGCGGCCGTGGTATCGACGGCTGAGATTTTGGGGACGGGTACGCTAAACCTTTGCTGCGCTGTGATGCATTGCACTGGGTTGGCGCCATCGGTGACCAAAATCACCTCAACCCCTTGGGCGAGGCAGAACTGCAGATAATCTTCAAAGCTCTTATCCCGCGCCAGCGCTAAATAGTCCGCTTCTTCGCGGCTCATTTTCAGCACTTGAGTGTAGCGAAAACACTGCTCAACCCGCTCGGCCAGCAAGGACGTATCCTGCCACAGGGATAAACGCAGGTTCACATCGAAACTCACTAAAGTCGCGAATGCATTGGCACAACGCGCACCATAAAGGCTAGTGTTAAAGATGGCGGTTTCGGTAAAGGTATTCGAGCAAAGGTGAAAGATATCAATCCCCTGCCATGGGATATTGTCAAAATGCTGATTGCTGTAGCGCATATCGGCTGTGCCATTTCGGTTGAACTCAAAGGTGCGCTCACCCTGTTCATCTAAATTCACCAGCACAGTCGCGGTAGCGGCGCCCGGCACTTCGGCAAGATAATCGGTCGCCACCCCCTGATCCGCTAAGGCTTGCTTTAACATAACGCCATAATGGTCGGCGCTGATGCCACCGGCAAAGTAACTCTTACCGCCGAGTTTAGCGTAACCCACGGCCACATTAGCGGGCGCGCCACCCGCAATCGGCTGATGATGTTTGCCCGTGGCATCGGTTGGCAGCAAGTCCACTAACACCTCACCAAAACTGAGTAATACCGTCATTTCCACTCCAACTTTGTATTCTATATTCTGCATTCTGTAGCAGGCAAAAAGCCCACTTTCATGGGCTGTTTTGGGCTTAACATTTTTTCTGTAAAAACAGATTCTGTAGCAAGATCCGCTTAGAACTCGTATTTAAGCGTCGCACTCGTGGTGCGGCCATTAATGGTACGGGCACGGATGATATTGTTATCAGGGATTGAGCCTTCTTCCGCTTCAGTAATACCAGTGGCATTAAACAAGTTGTTGACGTTTAAAGACACACTCATAGCTTCGGTCAGATTGTAAGTTGCAAAGGCATTTACTTGGTTGTAGCCGTCGAAACTTAAGTCGTTATTATCTTGAGCATAAGAATCCGTGGTACCGATTAAGTTAACGCCCACTGAACCTTGGTCAAAGTTGTAACGGCCCATCAAAGAGTAGATAAAGTCAGCCTGTCTTCTTGGGGTGTTACCCACGACTTCTGGCGTCAATGCATCTTTAGCAATCTCAGCATCGGTCCAGGTTAGGTTGCCTCTAAAGTCGAAGTCACCGATAAAATAGGCCGACTCGATTTCGATACCTTTGGCTTTGTACTTACGGTCGAAGAAACGTTGGCTGGTGGCTTCAAAGTTTTGCTCTTCGGTTTCAGAGTAGAACGCTGTCGCGAACACAGACAAATCATCGTAACGGTACTTAACACCTAACTCGTACTGATCAACGATATCAACCGCATCTTCCTTCGCCACTGAACCATCGGCACGCACCTTACCAAACAATAGACGGTCGGCATTGGCGCGGCCACCATGGCTCAAGCGACCAAAGGCGGCTAAGTCACTGGAAAATTGATAGTTAGCACCTAATGAGTAAGAGGTGTAACTCCAATCGTAATTTACTGGCTGAGGGTTAGCATTATCGATGGAAGACACGCTCTGCTCAGGGATTGAAATCACCCCATCGAGATTCATATCCACTTGCGATTGCACGCTACCGGCGTAGTTACCGCTCGCATCACCACTGTCATAACGCACACTGGCATCGAGCGATAAGTCACCAAAACTCGAGGCTAACGCGAGGTAAGGCGCTTTAATGGTGTAGTCGGTATCGTAATTACGTTGGCAACAATTTCCCCAGTAAGGTACGCCATAACCATAGAGGCCATTGTCAGAATACGCCGTACCATCGGCGGCAACCACATCTAATAGCGCGGCATTATCGCCTTTTACTTCCATCAGATAAGAGTTCCACATCCAGGTCATGCTGATGTTTTGCACCGCATTGTAATAACCTAAGGTCACGCTGGTATCGTCGAAGGTTTTAGTCAATTTGAAGTCGTTTACGATTGAGCCAAAGTCATTCATCTGCACATCAAAGGTATTGATACGCATGGCTAAACCGTCCATCTGACTACCAGAATTAGGTCCATTGGCGTAAATCAACTTAGCGCCAGTGCCTGCAATACTGGTCGCGATGTCGCTACCGTTGGCCACTTCGGCTGGGAATGGCGCAATGAAGTTACCGCTCACATCGGAGAAGCGGAAACGGTTTTCTACCTGCCAATCGTTACCTAAATCGAAGGAGGCTTCTAAGCCGACAGAATTAACTACAGGATTCATGCCATCGCGCATATCGCCACGGCGACGTTCGCCATCGGCACCTAAGCTCAAGGTTGACTGGAAATACGCGGATTGAATCGCATCGGATTTAGCATCAAAACCAGGGATTGAACTGCCATCCGAGTACATAGGCATAGGTAAGTAACCAATGCTTTTATCGTCTAAATGTTTGAAATACAGACGAACATAACCCTTATCGAATTCTTTGGTTAAGTTAGCTTTGATCTGGCCGCCTTTGTTGGCGTTATAGCCAGCGTCGCGTGGGCCTTCGCCCGTGCGCACAAAACCGCCCACATGAAAACGCAGGCTGTCGTTGATGCTAGTGCCGTATTCAAAGTCGGTACGGAAAGTGTCGTAATCCAGCCCTAGAGTGGTAGCCACACTGCCCGAATCCGAGGTGCCCGTTTTACTGATCACGTTGATAATGCCGCCGGGCGCATTACTGGCTGCAGTCGATGCCGAGCCACCACGGATAGATTCAATGGTTTGCACTGTTGAATCTAAGCGTAAAAAGATGTCTGCGTTACCGAAGGCGATATCGCCAAACTGTAGGATTGGCAATCCATCTTCTTGAATTTGTAGGAACTTAGCACCACCAGACGCCACAGGTAAACCACGCACGGCAATGTTAGCGTTACCTTCGCCACCAGTAGACTCAACCTTCATCCCCGGAATAATACGAAATGCCTCGGCCGATGAACGTGGTGAGCTCACTTCCAGCTCAGCCAGTGACACGCTGCTGACTGACACACTCGAGTCCATAACACGAGTGCCGCGGGCAACCCCAGTCACGGTAATTCTTTCTAAACCTAACGCGTCTTTCTTGGCTTCTTCCTGTTGTGGTGCTTCGGCTGCCCAAAGGTGAGAACTCACCAACACGGCCAATGTACTTAACAAGAATTTCTGTGATGTGCTTTTTATCATTTTTATGTCCCCACCCATATTTGAGATGCAGCCCTATCTCCCCATGGCTGCCTCTACCGAATTGTGATTAATCGAAGAACCATCTTAGTGATTGCTCAAGGTCATATTGAACTTAACCCCGAATCAACTTAATCGATTAAGTTAACAAGTTAGCAACTTGGCAACAAAAAGCAAGTGCGTTTTTTGCACAGTTTTGGTTCGCACTCTGGGTGCACTAGGTCAAAGCATTGATTAATTGAAGAAATGTGACAGAAAAATATTTTCTGTCACAGCCCAAATTAGTGCGCTTCAGCCGTTAACAAATGACGGGCAGGATCTTTAACGAGATTAAATCCGCTCAGGAGGCATAACAAAATGGCAAAACCAGTGGCGAGGTAGAAGCCATATTTAACATGGCCGAAAATATCGCCCACTAACCCCATCAACAAGGGCCCTACGGCAGCGGACACGGCAGTAAAAAACAGAATCACCCCAGCCACAGAGCCATGCTGATCCACAGGGAAACAACTAATCCCCTTAGAATTGAGCGTGGGATACATCATCGACATAAACAGCCCGGACAAGGGCAACAAGATGACAGCGGCCTCAATGCCGTAGATCATAGACCCAAGATAACAAGCACTTATCGCGAAGCTAAACCAGAACATCACTTGCTGCCATGGGAAGCGATCGAGCACCCAACCCCCTAAAAAGCGCCCACCCGCACGCAGGGTAAAAAAGATCGTCAAGGCATAAGCGGCCAAGGTGGTGTAATCGCCTTGATAGCTTTGCAACAAGGTCGGCATCCACACGTAAATCGCCACTTCGGTGGCAACGTATAAACCTATCGCGAGTGAAAACCCTAATGCATAAGGGTTTTTCATCATCTTAAAGGTGCTGGCAAGGTTAATGGCATCCGTCGAGGAACGTTTAATTTGTGGATAATCCGCCCGATAAGCTAACCAACACAGCACTAAACAGAAGCAACCTGCGCCAAAATACAGATACTTCCAAGAAACGCCGCTGATCAGTAAATAACTGACGATGGCCGGCCCTATCATGGCACCCACACCAAAGTAGCCCTCCACCGTATTCATAGTGCTCGAATGCTGTTTTGAGGAAGTCGAGATATCGCCGATAAGCCCGAGTGCGCCGGTTTTAAAGACGCCAATCGCCGTGCCGACAAAGGCGAGTAGAAACAAGAAATAGTAAAATGACTCCCCCAACGCGAACATAAAACAGGCAAGCGCGAATAATAATAACCCCAATAGAATGGTTAACTTACGCCCAATCTTATCCGCCAAGAAGCCTAAAAACAGTCCACTCATCGCGATAAAAATCATCGGCATATAATGGAAAGCACTGGCCTGCGACATGGACAAACCAAACTGGGATATCAACTCTGGAATAATGACGCCCACGGCATCTGAGGTCATAGCGAACATGAAAAACATTAAATATGTGAGTACCCGAATACGGGTGTGATTGCGGTTATCGCAACCTTTTGAATCACTTACCATACCATTTCACCTTATCGTTATTATACCTACTCGCTCTCAGCAGCTCAGTAACAGCATGCTGAAAGGGTTTCGGCTTTTGTGTACAGCAGTGAGCCAGCCTCCCCCAAAACTTGAGACTAACTCAAAAATCCAACAAACCACTTGAATAATGTTTCATATTGGTTAAATATACAACTTAATCGATTAAGTTTAGTTGTGCAATCAATTAAAGGATTGCCATAAACCTTTACTCTAAAAAGACAACTCAAGCGTGGGCAAAGTATGAAAAACCAAGTGCAACTGATCACCTATGTCGACAGAATTACCAATGCCGGGCTCAAGGAGCTCAAAGCGCTACTCGATGACGAGTTGCAAGGTCTATTCGGCGGCGTACATCTTTTGCCTTTCTATTTCCCCATTGACGGCAGCGATGCAGGCTTCGATCCGATAGACCATGTGCAAGTCGATTCACGCTTAGGCAATTGGGATGACGTTAAACGCATTGGTGACGACTACGACATCATGGCCGACCTTATCGTTAACCACATGTCCGCCGAATCGCCAGAATTTAAAGACGTGCTCAAGCACGGCAAACAATCGGCTTACTGGGATTTGTTTTTAACCAAAGACAAGGTATTTCCTGAGGGGTTAAGCGAGCAAGATCAAGCCGCTATCTATCGTCCACGTCCAGGAAGTTGTTTTAGCACTTACACCTTAGCCGATGGCTCCACCGAAGAGTTTTGGACCACCTTTACCCGCAATCAAATCGATATCGACGTTCATTCCGCCGCGGGTAAAGACTATTTAAACCGAGTGCTGGCGCGTTTCGACCACAGTAAAGTGAATCTGATCCGCTTAGATGCTGCGGGTTATGCAATTAAAAAGCCCGGCACTAGCTGCTTTATGATTGAAGAGTCCTTCGAGTTCGTGAATAAGTTAGCTAAGCAAGCCAATGAGTTAGGCATGACAACGCTGGCAGAAATCCATTCACACCACATGACTCAAGTCGAAATCGCCAAACGGGTCGACATGGTGTACGACTTCGCCCTCCCACCGCTCATCTTGCACACGCTGTTTAGCCAAGATTGCCAAGCCTTGACCCATTGGCTGGAAATGGCGCCACGCAACTGCATTACCGTACTCGACACCCACGACGGCATCGGCATTATCGACGTCGGCCCTATGGATGGCTTGCGCGGATTATTGACCGAAAATCAAATCGATAATCTAGTTGAAACCATACATGGCAACAGTAAGGGCGAGAGTCTACAAGCCACAGGCGCGGCCGCCAGCAACGTCGATTTGTATCAAATCAACTGCACCTATTACGATGCCCTCGGTCAGAATGACCTAGATTATTTGATGGCGCGGGCGATTCAGTTTTTCGCACCAGGTATTCCGCAGGTGTATTACGCGGGTCTGCTGGCGATTCCAAACGATATGGAGCTGCTCAACAACACCCATGTCGGTCGCGATATCAATCGCCCTTACTTGAACCGTGAAAAAGTGCAGCAAGCCATGCAGAAACCTGTCGTTAAGGCGCTGACTAAACTGATTAAACTGCGTAATAGCAGCCCAGCCTTCGATGGCCGCTTTACAATGGCATCGGCAGAACGCACATTAACCTTATCTTGGACAGCGGCTGATTCGCAGGCAAGTCTCACCCTCGACTTTGCCAATAAAGATGGCCAAATCATCCTTTTAGATAGGCAAGGTAAAGAGACACAAGTGTCGTTATCAAAACTGTTGGCTCAAGCATAAGCTTGAGTTCCTGTTCGGGCTTGAGCTTGAGTTTGGGTTTAAGTTCAAGCTAAGCGACATAGTTTTGAGATAGCAAAAAGGCGCATTGAATGCGCCTTTTTTAGTTAAAAGATGTAGCGATTAGCAGCTCTTACCGAGACGTAATTCATAGCCCAAAACTTCCGCATGCACGGCGTCACTAACAAACATTTGCGCCGCTTTTCGGCCCTTCTGCTCAGAGTATTGATAGACAGTCGTTAACGGCGGATTTGAACGTGTGCCTTCATCTATGCCATCAAAGCCCACGACTCGCACATCTTCAGGAACATTCAGCCCCATGGCCTGCGCCTCACCGAGCACACTCAAGGCGATTAAGTCACTCATGCATAAAAACACATTCGGCCGTGGAGTCGAGTTCAATGCTTCTTTTGCCGCTATCGCCGCATAGTCGGCATTGCTCTCGGGGATATTCCAAATGCGGTCCTGCCCCAGAACAACGCCCACTTCTTCAATCGCTTGCAAGTAACCCTGTAATCTTTGATGGGCAACAGAGGTATCGATCTCTAACAAATTCAAATCATAAACGCGGCACGTTAAGTGGGTATCGAGCAAACGTAACCCTAAAATGGCCACATTGTCTGTGGGTGACTGCAATGCCAGTTTCGCCACTTCATAGGCGGCTAACTTATTGTCTATGCTCACTGATGCATTGCGGTGGATATCAAAATCGACCGTGACGACCTTTTTCTTTACCTGCTTTAACTGCTCGGCTAACAGGGCGTTGCGCGGGCGACCATAACAAATAAAACCATCCACAAAGTCGGCCACCGCATTCACGCTGTCCGAACTGCCCGAAAACAGCAGCAAATTGAGTTTTTCTTGTTCCAAGACAGAGGCTACGCCCTTCATAAATTTACTGGCGACGGGATCGGACACCATGTATTCCACGCTGTCCGACAGTACCAAGGCGACAGTATCGAACTTGCCCTTACGTAGGGATTGAGCCGCTTTATTTGGCCCGAAATATCCCAACTTAGTGCAGGCAGCCAAAATGTCGTTACGACGTTTTTCCGATAATTGGTCGGGGCGATTAAACGCGTTAGAAACAGTGGCATTAGAGACACCCAACTCGTTGGCTATGCTCTTTAGGGTCCAGTGTTTTGTTGTTGTCATGCTTATGTCCTGGAATCGAATAAAGCCACAAAAATACGGCTCAGCGCAAATAGTACACGGCTTAAATGGGTCGTGCACCTGCAAATCTTGGCTTAATGCGCAGTTTCGCTATCGTGATCTTTTAATGCCGTTGCAGGGGATAAAAAACCGACTATCGCGGCACACAATGCCGCAGCGGCCATAAATCCATATTGGAAGGCGTGATGCACTACCTCTGTCGGCAATGTTTTAATCGCAGCGATGCCAAGCTCTGAACCCGTGAGTGGCAACAGACTATAAAGCAGCACGCTAAACAGCGCAGTACCAATAGCAGCGCCCATAGAACGACACAGTGACACCATAGCCGTGATCTGGCTGAGTCGCGCCTTGCCCGACACGCTCTGCACCACGAGCTGCACACTCGGCATAACAGTGCCTAGCCCAATCCCGACCAACACACCTAAACCGCCGATTACATTGGCATTAGGCGGCACAAAGCTAATCAATAACAAGCCGATGAAAGCTAAGCCCATGCCAAAGGTCGGCAACCACTTAGGCGCGACATCTTTACTTAACAGTCGGCCCGCAATCGTCGAGCCAGTGACAATACCGAAGGTCATAGGCAAGAGCAGCAAACCGGTTTTGGCGGGATTGGTGTGTAAACCCACTTGCAGATAAATCGGCAGGAAGAAAATCATCGCAAACAAACAGGCCGCAAACAGCGCCGCCGTTAGTAGTGGCATATACACGGCCTTCTTCGCCAGTAAATCTAACGGCAGAAACGGGCTAGCCAATCGCCGCTCCCACAATAACAAGCCTAAAATCCCAACCACCACAAAGACGGCAAAGCCTAAGCTGGTCGCAGAAAGCCAAGCAAACTCTTGACCCGCCACAGATAACCAATATAAGAGTGCGGTGATAATGGTCGGAAACAAGACCACGCCCACTAAATCAAACTTGCCTTGGCGTACGGGTTTAACGCTGCGCTTATGCAGCCCATTGAGTCGCCATACCGCTAGCATAGCCAGTGGAATATTCGCCCAAAATAGCCAATGCCACGAATAGGCGTGCACCACAATACCGCCAATGACAGGGCCGCCAACACTCGCGAGGGTAAACATAGCAGCAAAATAGCCTTGGAAACGCGCCCGCTGCCGAATGGGGACTAACTCGCCAATCAAGGATTGAGACAAACTCATCAAGCCGCCACCGCCCATGCCCTGCAAGATACGTCCGGCAATCATGTGATCCATAGTGCCCGCACTCGCCGAAACGATTGAGCCCAGCGCAAAAATCACTATGGCGATCATCAGGATTTTCGCGCGACCGAAGTTATCCCCTAACCAGCCATAAATAGGCACAGAAGCGGCCATCGCCAGCATATAACCGATAGTGATCCACGAGGCTTGGCGCAGGCCGCCAAGATCTTCAACTATGGCTGGCGTCGCCGTGGCGAGTAAGGTTTGATCGACCGCCGCCAAAAACATGGGCAAGAATACGGCCGAGAAAATGGCGAGAAAAACAGAAGTCGGTAAAGGGTCACTCTGGGATAACGCAGGCTCTAAGGACATATTGTCTCCGCTAACTCATCAGCCAAAGTGCATAAAAGAAAGTGCATAAAGAAGATGTGCTAAATTCGCCGTGCATTCCAATACTTAGACGCCCAATAACTGTTATGCAGGCTCGAAATCTTCACCCCTTGGCTAGTGGAAACATGGAGAAAATTATCGTCTCCCACATAAATGCCGACATGGTGTGTGCTCCAACCTGTCTTGAAAAATACCAAGTCGCCCTTGCGCAGTTGATTTCTCGGCACGGGTTTCCCTAGGGCTTGCTGTTCTTCAACCGTGCGCGGCAAGGTCATACCCAACATCTTCTGATAGGCGACCGACACAAAGGCCGAGCAATCTATGCCCCGCTTAGTGCCACCGCCTAAACGATAGGGCACACCGCGCCACTCAGAATGCAGTTCGGAGATATTGCTATCGTTCCAAACCGTGGCGGGTTCAACTTGCTTTACCACAGGCTTAGGTTCTGGCGCGCTAGCACAAGCGCCAAGGCCTAAGGCTAAGATAATTATCAGTAATCGTTTCATAGCTTCAAACTCATTGCAGGCAGATTTCACAGTAACGTAATTTTGAGTTTTTATCAGGTAAATTCAGGGCGGCTGGGGATCAAAACGCCCAAACACCCGCGCACTCTAGCAGACTAATGTAACCCAAAGCTTAAAACTATAACGCGGTCCACAATAAACGTACGCCCACCAGCACCATTAAAATCAAGATGATGCGCTTAAATAACCTGTCGTTAATTTTATCTTGAATAAACAAACCTAGCTTTACCCCTAACCATGCCAGCGGCACCAGTAACAGGGAAACTAAAATATTCTCTTGGTTAATCTGCCCAAGCAAACTGTAAGGGATCAGCTTGACCAAATTCACCACCGCAAAAAACACCACAGCCGTGGCTAAAAACTCCGCCTTAGCCAAACGCAGCGGCAACAAATAAGCATTGAGTGGCGGCCCGCCCGCATGGGCAACAAAGCTAGTAAATCCTGCTGTTAAGCCACACAAGCGCCCAACCAGGGGTGAAGGTGATGCTTGGGTTTTATCCCCCAGAATCAAACCATACAAACCAAAACCGAGGGACACACAGCCTAAAATCGCCCGTAGATATTCTTCATTCAACCTATCAAACAACAGATAAGCGATAAAAATACCCACTATCGCCGCGGGCAATAATATCCATAAATGACGCGGATTATGTTGCCCCCACCAAGAGCGCACGCTTAAAAAATCCATATAAATCAGCAGCGGTAACATAAGCGCCGCCGCTGTGGTAGGACTAATGGCCAGCGCCAATAGCGGGACAGTTAAGCCGCCCACGCCACCCGCAAAACCGGATTTAGAAATCCCCGTAATCAACACTGCGGGTATCGCCACCAACCAAAAAAGAGGGTCCGTTAACATCAACACATCCTGAATAACGCTTTATGGCTATCAAGTTACCTGTTGTTGAGGTGATAAAAAAGCAAAAAATCCGCAGCCATTTAGCTGCGGATTTTTGTTTTAGCTTTTGGCTAAGCCGGACTAAGTGTTTGTGCTTAAGCCGATTCTGCCGTCATGTTCACTAAGCGCGGTGTACTCTTAGTCGCTTTCTTGGCTGACACTGGGGTTTTAGGTTCTGGCAAACGTATGGTTAATGACATCACTAACGCCACCACCAGCAGGACTAAAATCACGTTGAATGTCGCAATAAAGCCACCGAATAACGAGGCGACAATCGAACCGATAATGCTGCCGACACCAAAACCTAAGTAGATAACCCCATAGTTTTTAGTTAGGTTATTCAGGCCGAAGAAGTCGCTCACCAGTGAGGGATAAACAGTAATAGTGCCACCAAAACTAAAGGCAACGCAGGCAACGGCAACGAAGAACAGATTAGCATTCAAAGGTACAAACAGCAGTAACACCATACCGACTAAAGTGATGATCTGCGCCAGCGAAATAACCCGAATGCGAGGAATTTTGTCCGACAGGATACCCAGCACCAAACGACCACTGAGGTTCGCCATGGCAATTACCGCAACCGCATTAGCAGCGACCAATACTGGCAAGTCGACCATCTTCTCGCCGATATCTTTCGCTACACCAATCACATACAAACCACTCATACAGGCCGACAGGAACATCAATGCCAACATCCAGTATTGTGGTTTACGCATGGCTTCTGCGAGGGTGAAGTCGCGGCTCTCGGCCAGCTGACTTGCGGCTGATTGTGCTGGCGCATCTTTCATCAACATGCCGCCACACAAAACTAGCGCCATGGCGATTAAGCCCCACAGTTGGAAGGTAGTTTCAAGGCCAGTATTTTCGAGTAACAGCACGTTGATGTACTTAAATCCAAGGCTACCTAGACCATAAGCGCCAATCGCTAACGCCGAAATCAGCCCTTTGCGTTCGGGGAACCACTTCACGCAGTTAGACAAAGTCATTAAGTAGCCAGTGCCATCGGCAAAGCCCACTAAAATCCCGGCACACAGGTAGAGCATCATCAAGTTACTGGCTTGGGCAGTGAGTAAGAATCCCAGCCCGAGTAATAGGCCTGCACCTAAGGTGACATTACGTACGCCGAAGCGTTCCTGTAATTTGCCCGCCATGGAAGAAGCCACGGCCAAAGACAAACTCAGCAAACCAAATACAAACGCCACTTGGCTGACAGGCTCGTCGAGCTTAGTGGCCAACTGCGCATTGAACAGGCTCCAAGTGTAAACTGAGCCGAGTGCAAACTGGGTGATAATAGTACCAACTAAGGTCAGGTACCGAGTACGGTTCATTTCTTTAGTCATGATGCATCTCGCTTTAGGGATCAGGAATTGAGTCCACTATAAGAGAGATGCCATTCGCGCCGATCAATTAAGGCATGAAATACAGATCTGCAGGAATGAATGACAATTACAGCCTCATCAGCTGTCGAAAAGCCTTAATATTACTACGGCTAACGGGCACCTCGAACGACAAATCATGCAAGCGGATCAGGTAAGTGCTATTGAACCAAGGCACGATTTCGCGGATCTTGTTGATATTGACGCAATAGGAACGGTGGCAACGGAAAAAACCCTCGGCGGGCAAGCGGCTGACAAACTCGCTAATGGTCATCTGCATCACATAACGGTCGGTGCGGGTATAGACATAGGTGAGTTTTTCATCAGCCTCGGCGTAATAAATCTGCTCGCAGGGCGTGACGATAATTCGCTCCCCTTTGACTAAGTTCACGGTACGACTCGCATTACTCGCGGCTTCATGTTGCGGCTTTGGCGCTTGTCGCCCCGCCTGTTCAATCTTCTGCAATAAGCTGATGATCCGCGGCTCATTGTAAGGCTTGAGAATATAATCGAAGGCTTCGAGCTCGAACGCTTCTACCGCAAATTCTTTATAGGCAGTCACAAACACCACATGGGGTGG
This sequence comes from Shewanella sp. DAU305, assembly GCF_026802235.1. Lineage (NCBI taxonomy): Bacteria > Pseudomonadati > Pseudomonadota > Gammaproteobacteria > Alteromonadales > Shewanellaceae > Shewanella > Shewanella sp. DAU305. The sequence continues at coordinate 574,842 of NZ_CP113808.1, read as the reverse complement.
ATGGGTCGATTTATGCAGATTCTTCGCCAGCAATAGGCCATCGATGGACGGAATTTGGATATCCAAAAACACCACATCAACCTCATGATCCTGCAGATATTTAAAGGCCTCCAAGCCATCCTCAAAGCTTGCCACTATGTCTATTTCACTGTGGCTCTTTACTAAATACTCCAGCTCCTCACGGGCCAGATATTCATCTTCAACTATGATGGCTTTTAACATACTTGCGCCTCATTTTCCGGTAAATAAAAGCTGACTTCAGTCCCCGGCTCCAGCCGTTTAAGCTGCAGCCCTTCGCCGTACAATAACTTCACCCTCTGGTGCACATTCATCAGCCCAATACTGCTGCTTTCTATGCGACCCGCGGCGACGCCATCTATCACCTCTTGGCTGATGCCATAACCTGTGTCACGCACGGCCACGCGAATGCCAGCATCGAGTTTTTTCACTTCTATGGTCACTCTGCCCGGCGCACTGCGCGGCTGAATGCCGTGCAAAATGGCGTTTTCCACCAGCGGCTGCAACAAGAGGCAAGGTACACAAAAATGCACATCGTCGACATCGAACACCACCTCAAGCTTGTCGCCAAAACGCGCCTGCTCAATCGCCACATAATCGCGTACTTGTTTGACTTCTTCTTGGATATCAATCAGCTCATCGCCCTTGGCTAGGTTATAGCGCAGATAATCGGCCAGATTGGCAATCAACTCCCGCGCCTGCTGCGGCCGAATACGGATCAAAGAAGAAATCGCATTGAGGGCATTAAACAAAAAGTGCGGGTTAATCTTGCTCTGCAGCGCAGTAAACTCCGCCTTGCGGGTCATCTCCTGCAGTTGCTCGATACGCGACACTTCCATCTGGGTCGAAATCAGCTGCGACAAGCCCACAGCCATCTCTCGTAGCGAGCTGGTAATCCGATAGTTATTGCGATAATAAATCTTCAGCGTACCGCTTACCGTGCCGTTTTCACGCAGCGGGATTATGATGACCGAATGAAAATCCGATAAATGATATTGGCGTAAGTCGTTGTTAATAATGTTTTGATCTAGCTCTATCGCCCTTTGAGTCATTTCGCTAATCGCTTGATGACCATCGACCTCGTAGTAATCTTTGCCAACGCCCATATAGGCTAATACATCGCGAGTATCAGTAATGGCCACGGCATCGGCATGGATCTCATTACGGATAACAGCGCACACTTGCTCTAAGGCATGGCGGTCAATTTTGCGGAAGAAAGGTAAGGTTTTGTTGGCAATATCCAGCGCGAGCTTGGCCTGCTTAGCGGCAATGAGCTCTTTCTCATCGTCGAGGTCCTGCACTAGCTTAATAATCAGTCCGATACACACAGTGCCCGCAATCATGGGATAGGCAATGTGACTGACTATCTCAACGCCCACCTCGTGTGGCTCTGTCAGCAACCAAATCAACAACATGGTCAGCGTTTCGCACAACATGCCCGCCACAATGCCATAAATCCACAACTTAGATTTGGGGCATTTGTAGTAAATCCAGGTCGCCATTAGACCGGCAATAATGCTGGCGATTAAACACGGAATCGAGGTATCACCATCCATATCAATCAGATATCTATGCAGCCCCGACAGCACGCCCGCTGGAATACCAACCCAAGGGCCAAATAATATCCCGCCGGAAATAATCGCGATAATCCGCACGTTGACCAACGCGCCTTCAACCTCAATGCCGGTATAAGTACTGAACACCGCAAATAAGCAAAATATCGCCGCAACAGAAACTAACTCTGCGGGGGTGTGATTACGCTTTTGGAATAAACGCTGGAACGGTCGAGTGCGGGTTAAAAAGAACAAGGTCATCAGCATCAAGGCTGCCCGTTCAAATACCGCCAGTAACATCATTTGATTTTCGAGCACGCTTTCCCCTTTGCAGATCTGACTTAACGTGTGCAGGATTACAATCACCGAGACTAACCCAAAACTCGTCCACTATGACGGCTCGAGTAAAACATCAAACGCTAATGCCCACATAAATACAGGCTTGCTAAAGTAAAGGACAGCAAAAACTCCCATACACGCGGGCTCAGTCACATATTCACGTTTGAATCGGGTTAACAAAGTCTATTGAAGGACGATTTGCAAAATCCACGGGAATACCCGAAGCTAAAACCTTCGGCTCGAATACAAGATGAAATCTAAAACCAGTTCAGCATGCCAGATAAACACTAACTAAGTGTGTCCTCACCAAGGAATAAGGAGCGAACATGAGTGAAGTTCAAGCACAGTTTTATGGTGGCCCTAAGGAATGCCCTATTGAAAATGGCCGCATTCAAGTTCAACGAATTTCCCCCAAAATCAGTGATGTTGGCGGTATTCCCGTCGCACGGGCTATTCCACAAAAAGAGCGTCGTCTTATCGGCCCTTGGTGTTTCCTCGACCATATTGGCCCAGTCACCGACGGCCCAGAGCTAAACGTTGGTCAGCATCCACATATTGGGCTACAAACTTTTACTTGGATGCTCGAAGGCGAAATCATGCACAAGGACAGTCTCGGCAGCGCCCAAGTGATCCGCCCCAAACAAGTTAACTTGATGACCGCCGGACACGGTATCGCCCACACCGAAGAGTCCGTAGCAGGCCATAGCACTCTGCACGCGGCGCAGCTGTGGATTGCCCTACCGCTTGAGCATAAAGACACAAGCCCGAGGTTCGATCACTATCCCGAACTCCCGACGTGGCACAATGCGGGCGTTGATTTCACTCTGCTGATTGGCCGTTGGCAGCAGCAACAGGCGCCCACATTGCACTTCTCGCCGATAGTGGCGATGGATTTATTTGCCGCCGAAAACACTGAGCTTACCCTGACTCTCGACCCGAGTTTTGAATACGCCCTCATGCCACTCGAAGGCTTTTTCCGTATCGATGACCAAAGTTTCAATAATAATGATCTCGCCTATCTGGGCATGTTACGTGAAAGCGTCACAGTCGAACTCGACGCGGGTTGTCGCATACTCTTGATTGGCGGCGCACCACTGGCCGACCCTGTCAGTATTTGGTGGAATTTTGTCGGCCACAGCAAAGACGAAATCGCTAAAGCCCAAGCTGATTGGGAGGCCCACTCGACACGTTTTGATACTGTGCCCGGCTATAACGGCAAGCGCTTAGTGCCACCGCCGATACCTTGGTGATCTTCAGCTAAATAATGGCAGGCAAATACTTGATAGCTAGCCCATTAGCGTCAATCCGATAACTGCCCACGCCTAGGATGGCTTACCCCATGAGTCTATGTGGTAAGCCTGATTATTAGCTCGCAGCTTGATATGAGTGTGCGAGAACATCCCGAGTAAACTGCACGCTAAGCTACTCACTGGGCTATAAATTTTACGGATTTTTTACGCGCTATCTTAAAATGGCTTTGTTAGAGTACAGACACTTTCTTTATATGCGTCTTTCTATCCATGACTTCATCCATAGCGGCTCCCATGACTCAATACTGGCGTTCGCACCCAACATTTTTTACTGGCACAGTGCTAGTTATCGCGATTTTTAGCAGTGCATTTATCGATTATTTTGCTGGTTCCACCATAGCCGTGCTGCTGATCTTACAATTGGCCGTGGTGGCTATCGCCCTACAATGCAACACCAACTTTGCCTATTTTGCGGCAGTATTTGAGGCGACCAGTTTTAATTTTCTGTTTACCACACCGCGTTATTCGCTACAGATGTTCAATCTTGAGGACATTCTCAATTTAACTGTGTTTCTACTTGTCGCCCTCACCACCAGCAAATTGGCCGAACTTTATCGCCGCCAGCAGGCGGCACTCGAACAGGCTCAGTTACGCAACAGCATCTTATTGTCGGTTTCCCATGACTTACGCACCCCGCTCTCGACCATTATCGGCACCTTAACGACCCTGAAGGAATACATGCCTAAGCTCAGTGCGTCGCAAAAGACTGAGCTGATTGATAGCGCGGCCGCCGAGAGTCATCGTCTGCATCAATATATCGAAAACCTGTTACAGGCCACTAAGTTACAACACGGTGCACTCAAATTTAACCTAGACGAAGCCAATCTGCGCGAAGTGTTACAGCGCACTATCGCCCGCTTTCAAACCGCGCAACCTAGGATCAAAATTCACAGTGAGCCAGAGCTACCACCATTAATGATTTGCAGCTCTTTGATTGAACAGGCGATTTTTAATGTGCTCGACAATGCCCTGCACTATTCACCCACCAGCCAACCTGTAACAGTCAATCTCTATCGCCACCAAGATATGCTGCGCATCGATATTCAAGACTTAGGACAAGGCATAGCCCCATCTCAAAAGGAGGCGATTTTCGAACTGTTTTACCGCCAACATCCTTCTACCGATGGCGGCGCAGGATTGGGCCTTCCTGTCGCCAAAGGCATTATTATTGCCCATAACGGGAGTCTCAGTGCCGAAAATGTTGCTCAAGGCAGTCTGATCCGCATCGCGTTACCGATAACGAAGGAAAATGTATAAATGGCTTACAAGGTGTTAGTCGTGGATGATGAGCCGCAAATTCATACCTTTATGCGGATCTCACTCGAGGCGGAAGGCTTTGAATACATAAGCGCCACCAGCATAGCCACGGCGCTCAAACAGTACCGCAGCCATCAACCGCACCTTATCGTGCTCGACCTCGGCCTGCCCGATGGTGATGGCATCGAGTTACTCCATGCGCTGCGCCAACAGGATAAGACCCCTGTGCTAGTACTCACCGCCCGCGATCAGGAGGAAGAAAAAATCCGCCTACTCGAGGCAGGTGCTAACGATTACCTGAGTAAGCCCTTTGGGATCAGGGAATTAATCGTTCGCATCAAGGTGTTGGTTCGCGACCTTGTGGATACCTCAAGCGGCGCCGATATGCTGCAATTTGGCCCACTCACTCTACAAAAGAGCAGCCATCAATGCTGGCTTAACCAGCAGGAAATCGCCCTCACCAAAAAGGAGTTTGCCCTACTCGTTCAGTTAATGTCCCACCCTGGGCAATTGCTGAAACAGAGCGACCTGCTGCGCAATATCTGGGGCGAAACTCACCAAGAAGATGGCCATTATCTGCGGATTTTAGTCAGCCAATTGCGTAAAAAGCTTAACGATAGTGACGAACAGCAACTGATCAAAACCGAGCCTGGCTTAGGGTATCGACTCACCGACCTCGGCCCGCCCTAGGCCAGCTCGCCTCACTCTTTAGTTCAACCACACAAGGATATGAAATGGCACATTTTACTGTCATCGGATTAGGCCGCTTCGGCGTCGCTGTTAGCCGAGAACTGATCCACTTAGGTCATACGGTCACTGGTGTCGATAATGACCATAAAGCTGTTGAAAAATATGTAGAAGTTCTTACCGAAGCCGTAATTTGCGATTGCGCAGATGAGGCGTCGCTAAGGGAACTCGATCTTGCCAGTAGCGAAGTTGTGATTGTCGCTATCGGTTTTGATATGCAATCGAGCCTGCTGTGCACACTGGCACTGAAAAATCTCGGCGTGCAAAATATTTGGGTTAAAGCCAGTAATAAGGCGCACCACACCATATTGTCTAAACTCGATGTTACTCGGATTATCCACCCTGAAGAAGATATGGGGGTCCGCGTCGCCCAGTCGCTAAACTATCCCATGGTGAATAACTTTCTCGCCATCGGCGATGGGCTCTATATTGTTGAAATCCATATTAAAGCCCATTTGCATCAAGCCACTGTTGGCCAACTGCTGGGGAGCTTGCAAGAGAAAAACACTGATGAGCAAATCAACGTGCAACGCAGCCCTAAGGGCAAAGTCGCGCCGTTAATGGTCAAACGAGAGCAAAGTGTATTTAGCAAGATTGATAGCGATTTTACCTTGCACACAGAAGATGCCCTATTCCTTTGCGGTAGCCGTGCCGAGTTAAAACAGCTCGCGCCAAGGTTGGTGTAAGGTGGTTCAATGGCATCCTTCGCTCACCCTAGAGCACACTCCTAAAAGCGGCAAAAAACTCTTTGGCGCGCCGCCCTTTATTTTAAGTGCAAGCTTTGCTCTGTTGATCCTCGTCGGCACATGTTTACTTAAACTGCCCATCGCCACTGTGTCGCCCATTACTTGGCTGCAAAGCCTGTTTACCGTCACCTCGGCGGTGACAGTAACAGGGCTTGTGGTCGTCGATACTGGAAGTGTGTTCACGCCCTTTGGCCAAGTGATAATCGCGCTGTTAATTCAATGCGGGGGTTTAGGCTTGATGACCTTTGCCATTGTCACTCTAATAGCGCTGGGCGGTAAGATTGGCTTTCTGCAGCAAACCGTTGCAAAAGAGGCGTTTAATCAAACCGATACCTCGACATTAGTCTCGACCGCAAAAGCCGTGCTAGCGTTTTCGCTATTGGTTGAAGCCGTCGGCATGCTGATTTTATCTGTCTACTGGAGCGGCGAGCTGGGCTGGCAAACTAGCTTATTCCACGGCTTTTTCTATACCATTAGCGCCTTTAATAACGCGGGTTTTGCCCTAAGCCCAGATAGCTTAATGCCCTATGTGGCCGATCCCGTGATCAACCTGACCATCACAGCTTTGTTTATTATTGGTGGTTTAGGATTTTCGGTGTGGATAGATCTGCGTAGGAACAAACGTTGGTCAAAACTCACCGTTTACAGCCGCATGATGATTACTGGCACTATTGTCATCAACACGGTCGCCGTGATTGCGATTTACTTTATTGAGTACAACAACCCCAACACCTTGGCGCCCTTAAGCGAACTCGGCAAATGGTTGGCCTCTTGGTTTCAAGCCGTAACCCCGCGCACCGCAGGCTTTAATACCCTAGCGATTGACCAACTCGAAGACGCCAGTACCTTGCTCATACTCGTGCTGATGTTTATCGGCGGCGGCTCATTAAGTACCGCCAGCGGCATTAAAGTCGTCACCTTTATGGTACTGATTTTGGCCACTTATGGTTATTTACGCCGCGACGAAGCCATCTATGTGTTTAAACGGGAAATCCCCAAAGATACCGTCAGCAAAGCCTTAGCGCTGACCATCATCTCTCTGGTCGTATCTTGGCTGGCTATCTTCATACTGGTATTAAGCGAGAAAGCGCCGTTAATCGATATCGTCTTCGAGGCCATATCCGCACTGGGCACAGTCGGTTTGTCCCGCGGTTTAACAGGCAACCTCACCAATCTAGGCCAAGCCATCATCATCTTTATGATGTTCATGGGACGCCTCGGCCCACTCATGCTCGCCTATTTCCTCGCGAATCCAAGGGTGAAAAAACTGCGCTACGCAGAAACCAAACTGGCGATTGGGTAAATAGATTGGTTGAACGTGTAATGGCCAATGAGAACTGACCATTGCACTAGAGTTTGTCTAGCCTATTTTGGACATTTTCTAGTTAGACTTTTAGATTTAATCAGTGAGTTTTGGGCTGATGTTTCTATAGGATAATGTTTGGCTAAATAGCGAGTGACTTGTTGCGAGTCCTGGGGCTACAGGCAGCCATGTTTAAGGCGCTCGTTATATTTTTTCTTCAACAATAGCCCTAGCCGATTCTTTTAACAGAGTATTTTTCTGTTCTTCGAGAGACTTTTTAAGGTCTGGACATGTTGTTAGCGTCATGATTTGTTCCAAATATTTAATTTTTTTAGTGTAGTCACGTTCATGAAGAATGAGGCTAATTTCATATCGGGCAAATGCAAGAGCTAGGGTTATCAAATAAGACGCTAGGCCAGCTGTAAAAGAGATGGTTTGCTCAGTGACATAAAGGGTAACTGCTGAATTAGAAGGGAGAGTTTTAGACCATGTAAGGAGAATAAAAGTTATAACACCTGTTATAGCTGCACCACTTAATACGTCAGATTTCTTGATACCTTTTGCTTGTTGAAGCTCCTTATCACTAGACATGTTTGCCATCCATGTGATGTTTTACTATATCCCAAAGAGGATCATCAGGGTATAGGTATAGAACATTCGTTTTTTTAGAGCCATAACTGTCTACGACTACGATTCGTACTCTTCTTGTTTTTAGTCGATGAACTATCAATGGCATAAGGTAATATAAGACTACTACCACAACTATGAGTAGTGATATAACTATAGAAGTTTCCACTGTCTATCCTCGGCAGGTATATGCTCTTTAACCTTTGTGATAGTGTAATTCACTGTCGCTTTACCTGTTAGCTTAGTTTTTTCTTTGTACCAAACCCCTTCAACTTCCAGTAAATCGTCCTTAGAGAATTTTTCTTGATTATCAGACACTCGTTTCAAAAATTTTGGGTCTGTAATGTACGCGATTATACTATTTGAAGGATTATCTTTAGAAATTAACTTCCACTTAGATCTCGGGTTATAGCTCAGTGTTTCTACATAGTAGAAACCAAAAATTTCACCTTCTTCTACTATGTGCTTATGGCTTCTCTTCAGCACAAGATTATTCCTGTCCTCTTTTGTAATCTTAATTTTCGGACAAGACGATATACCATGATCAATAATTAAGGTATCGATCCCATCTTCAGTTAAAGGCGTAGCAATATCACTAATAGCAGAGCGAATTTTAGGGTTGGTTAGAATTGCGCACTGTAGTTCATCTAGAACGACCCTTTCCCCATCAATATCTATTTCAAAACCATCAGCGGTATCTTTAATTACAATTTCTGTAGTACTTAAATCCATCTGACGCAATAGGTTTATTGCACACTGAATCGAGTTGAGTACAGAGTGGCTAACGGACACTTTGTCGAGAGACTGTTGCGACTCAGATTCAGACGTAAATAGTTTTAGCCACCACCATAGCGACCCCTCTTGGAAGCCACCTTCTAACATAATTTCTGTTTCAATCTTTGATCTATATATTCTATTCGCTTCTTTATAAGCTTCACGATATATCGTGTCTAAACCATCAATGCTCGCAGAAACATAAGATGCTTTCATTTGATGAGAACGAATTCTCTTACCTGAGCCGTCATAATGTATCTTTATTGACTGGCTATTAACGAGTTCCATGTTAATCCTTTAAAAATAACGTCTTAGTCTGTATGCGCTGTTTGCAGAGCATAAATTGCTTGTTGGACTTTGCGCTGCCACATCCATGTAATTTGGTATAAATAACGATGCTATAGGAATTTTCTTTTTTGCGGTAGAGGTTTTTATACCGTTTGGTGGGTAATCACTTGATATTGTTTTAGCTTTATCATTATTTCAGGCTCACTTTTGATTGACTAATACGTGTGGTTCACTACATTTTGGCCCTACATTCAGACTAAGACTAGTACCACATCCCCTCATCGACTTACGCCCATAAGGCTGCCGGCTTTTCGCTGTTGGTCATTCAGCTATGTCTTGAGGGGGGGTTATCCTGCTATGTGAAGTGGTTAACTACACCGCTTGTCCTGCGGCGACGCCAGATGCCCAGGCCCATTGAAAATTAAACCCGCCTAACCAACCACTTACGTCCATGACTTCACCGATAAAGTAGAGTCCTGCGACTTTACTGGCTTCCATGGTTTTGGATGACAACTCATTACTATCAATACCACCTAAGGTCACTTCTGCGGTGCGGTAGCCTTCAGTGCCGTTCATTAATAGTGTCCAACGGTGGATATCATCGACTAATTTTGCGCGCTCGGCGTGCACTAGTTGATTTAAGGCTTTGTTCAACAGGGCCTCATCGAATAGCACTTCAACCAGCCGTTTAGGCAACCATTGGCTGAGAGTGTTACGCAGGCTTTGCTTAGGGTGCGCGGCGAATTGTTGCTCTAGCAATTGCGCCAAATCCATATTCGGCAAGAGATCGATTTCTATGGTTTCGCCCGCTTTCCAATAGTTGGAAATCTGCAAAATTGCAGGGCCAGATAAGCCGCGGTGAGTGAATAGCAACGCTTCGCTAAATGCAGTGCCATCTTTGGCGGTAATGCGGCTCGGCACGGCTATGCCCGACAAAGGTTCGAAACGAATTTTATCTTCACTGTGCCAGGTAAACGGTACTAAACCTGCGTGAGTTGGCAGCACTTTTAAGCCAAACTGCTCGGCCAGTTGATAACCGTAAGGCGTGGCGCCGAGTTTAGGCATGGATAAGCCGCCGGTGGCGATAACCAGTGAGTCGCAGCTCAATTCGCCGCTAGAAGTGTTGAGCTCAAAGTGCCCTGCCTCGGTCTTTTTAACGGCCAGAATATCGGTGCGCAGCTTAATGGTCACGCCTGCCCATTCACACTCGGTCAATAGCATAGTGACTATCTCTTTAGCCGAGTCATTGCAGAACAATTGGCCGTGATCGCGTTCGTGATATTCAATACCGTGGCGCTCGACCAGTTCAATAAACTGCTGCGAGGGATAACGCGCGAGTGCCGACTTAACAAAGTGGGGATTACCACAGAGGAAGTTAGCGGGCTCGACTTTAAGGTTAGTGAAGTTACAACGCCCGCCGCCGCTGATGAGGATTTTACGCCCGGCTTGCTTGGCATTGTCGAGTACGAGTACATCACGGCCTCGGTAACCCGCGGTCGCTGCACACATCAATCCCGCGGCGCCGGCTCCGATAATAATGACATCATGATGTTTCACGCTATTACTCCACACAGATAAATTGATTGGTATTGACTGCCAACAGGCAGTTTGCTGACTCACGAACCTTTAGCAGGCAAGCCAGCAACCGCTAAACGGAGCAAAGATAAGCTCAAACGTTAGGCACAAAAAAGGGCGCTATTTTAGCACCCTTTCCTTTATTCAGCATCATTGCGGCTCGCGGTTTATTGCGCGGGCGTTTCTGATTTCTTTTCTCTGCTGAGCAATTCTTTCGCAGCATCGACGGGCGATTTACCTTGGTACAAGACTTGGTAAATCTGCTCGGTGATTGGCATTTCAACCCCAAGGCGTTTCGCAAGCGTAAACACTTCTTTGGTATTGCGATAACCTTCAACCACTTGGCCGATTTCAGCCTGTGCAGTGATCACATCACAGCCTTTACCTAAGGCTAAACCGAAACGACGGTTACGGGATTGGTTGTCGGTACAGGTCAACACTAAGTCGCCTAACCCCGCCATGCCCATAAAAGTGGCCGCATTGGCCCCTAAGGCTTCGCCTAAACGCGTCAATTCAACTAAACCACGGGTAATCAGGGCTGTTCTGGCATTGGCACCAAAGCCGATACCGTCAGACATGCCCGCACCAATCGCGATCACGTTCTTTACCGCGCCGCCAAGTTGCAGTCCGGTAAAGTCGTCGTTGGCGTAAACCCGCAAACGTTTAGGGCTGTGTAACAGCTCAACGAGATCGTTGGTGAACGTAGGACAAGTACCCGCAACCGAAATGGCCGTAGGTAAACCCATGGCTAATTCTTTCGCGAAAGTCGGCCCAGATAACACCGCCAGCGGATATTGCTCACCTAACACATCACGGGCCACATCTTGCAGCAAACGTCCGGTTTCAGGTTCGAGCCCTTTCGTTGCCCATACGATGCGCGCATCGCTACGGAGTAACGGTTTAGCTTGCTCAAGCACAGTACCAAACACATGGCTTGGCACTACCACTAACACATTGTTACTGGCAGCTAAGGCTTTGGCTAAATCGGCTTCGATCTGTAAACAATCAGGAAACGCAATACCAGGCAAAAACGCTTGGTTGCACTTGTCTTGAGCGAGCGTTTGCATGTGGACAGGATCGTGTCCCCATAACAAGGTCTTATGACCGTTGCTAGCTAAAGAAATGGCAAGGGCGGTGCCATAAGAGCCCGCCCCTAATACCGTGATATCGGCAGAGTTTTTCATGTAATTAAGCGTTAGCTTCTTCGGCAGCTGGTGCAGTCGCAGCAGCTTGACGTTGTTGCACGTATTGAGCAAACAGCGCGTCGAAGTTAACTGGTGCTAAGTTCAGTTGTGGGAAAGTACCACGACCGACTAAGCTGCCCACGGTTTCGCGAGCATATGGGAATAGGATGTTAGGGCAGTATGCACCTAATGAATGGGCCAGTTGTGGCTCAGTCAGACCAGTGATAGAGAAGATACCAGCTTGTTGTACTTCACATAGGAAAGCGGTATCGCCACCGTTTTGTGCAGTTACCGTTAAAGACAGGACAACTTCATACACATCGTCAGCTAATTTAGCGCTGCGCGTGTCTAAATCTAACTTAACTTCTGGGTTCCATTCTTTTTGGAATACAGCTGGGCTGTTAGGCGTTTCGAAAGACACATCTTTAGTGTAAACACGTTGGATGTTGAATTGTGGGGCTTGTTGTTCGTTGTTTGCTACTTCAGCCATAATTTCCTACCTATCCTATCAATGTTGTATCGGCTTTTCGTTGAAAGCCAATTATTATTTGAAAGCCAATTCATCTTTGAACGTAAATTGGCTCGGGGCTTATGTTACTCAAGGCCTGTATCAGATCTCGGTATCATCCCAACTTGCACCCATATTCGGGTATCGATCGAACCAGTCTAAAAACTTACATTAAGCCCTTAGCGACCGCAGGATCAGTATGCCAAACAATGATGACTGTATTGCTGCACTGCCTAAAGGATAGGGTGCAGCTTAAATCATAACTGCCGCCGACAACTTATCTTTTGCTTTTTGAAACAGGCATATTTGCTGCCTGCCATTCACCCATACCACCTTTCAAGTTATACAGGTTTTCGAAACCTTTTTGGCTTAAAAGCTGAGCGGCTTGAGACGAGGTCATGCCAGCATTGCATACCAATATAATGGGACTGGCTTTAAACTTTTCAAGGGCTGATATCTGATTATTTTTAATATCTGCTAGCGTAACGTTAATTGCATCAACAATATGCCCCTTGCGGAACTCATCACTTGAGCGCACATCAACCACTTTAGCGTCCTGTCTATTCACCATAATCGTCAGTTCTTGGTGAGAAATACTTTTGATTTTTGACATGCTCGATTTGATGATACTCGCGACAAGCACAACAAATAATCCCACCCAGGCCAGACTTAACATTGAGTGAGCTTTAAAAAATTCGATATATTCTTGCATGATGATTGCCCGCATAAATGGCGAAAATTCGATAAGGGCACAGAGTATACCGATTGCCTTGGCAGATTGCAGCAGTTTAGTCACAGTTCGAGATCGCACTTTTAGCGCAATTGCCTAGGTGCTTGTTACAAGCCAGCCACAGAATTGGACGAATTAGTGATTCGATGACCTTAATCGGGGTAAAGCGCTTTTTCATACCCCGCTAACGTAGTAATATTTGACCAATTTCAGATTTCTATCGCTTCTATAAAACTTAAAGGTATCACTATGACGACAGCTAAACGTCCGCTCGCGTTGTTGATCCTCGATGGCTGGGGCTACCGTGAAAACACGCATAACAATGCGATTTTCCACGCCAATACTCCGGTACTCGACCGTCTCAACGCTCAATATCCCCATAGTTTGATTTCAGGTTCTGGCTTAGATGTAGGCTTACCTGATGGCCAGATGGGAAATTCTGAAGTTGGCCACATTAACTTAGGCTCTGGCCGTGTGGTTTATCAAGAACTCACTCGCATCAGTAAAGCCATTGCAGATCATGAGTTTGAACAAAATCCAGCCCTGTGCGATGCGGTTGACTCGGCCATTAAAGCCGGCGGCGCAGTACACATTATGGGTCTGCTTTCTGCCGGTGGTGTTCACAGCCATGAAGAGCATATCGAAGCGATGTGCCGTATGGCCGTTGCCCGTGGCGCAACTAAGGTTTACTTGCACGCTTTCCTCGACGGCCGCGATACACCACCGCGTAGCGCTAAGACCAGCTTGAGCCATTTTGATGATCTGTTTACTACATTAGGCCATGGCCGTATCGCCTCGATTATTGGTCGTTACTTTGCAATGGACAGGGATAATCGTTGGGATCGCGTCTCGCAAGCCTACGATTTGATCACCCAAGGCAAGTCAAAATTCCAATACGACAATGCGGTTACTGCATTAGAAGCGGCTTACGAGCGTAACGAGAACGACGAGTTCGTCTCTTCATCGGCAATTACAGATGCAGACGGCCAAGTTGCGACCTTGCAAGATGGCGATGCACTGATATTTATGAACTTCCGTGCCGACCGTGCCCGCCAAATCACCCGTAGCTTTATCAACCCAGACTTCGATGGTTTTGAACGCGCTGTGGTGCCGAAAATGCACTTTGTCACTCTGACTGAGTACGCCGGCGACATCAAAGCACCTATTGCGTATCCATCTGAAAACTTGGTAAATACCTTAGGTGAAGTGCTGCAGAAACAAGGTCGCACTCAACTGCGTATCTCTGAAACTGAGAAATACGCCCATGTGACGTTCTTCTTCAACGGCGGCAAAGAAGAGCCATTCGAAGGTGAAGATCGCATCCTAATCAACTCACCTAAAGTGGCGACTTACGATCTACAGCCTGAGATGAGTTCAGCCGAGCTGACCGACAAGTTAGTGGCGGCGATTGAGTCGACCAAGTACGACGTGATCATCTGTAACTATCCGAATGGCGACATGGTTGGCCACACGGGTAATTTCGATGCCGCCGTTAAAGCCTGTGAAGCGGTTGACGCTTGTATCGGCCGTGTAGTGGATGCACTGGCGAAAGTGGGTGGTGAGTGCATTATTACCGCTGACCACGGCAACGCAGAGCAAATGACGGACGAAACCACAGGTCAGGCGCACACAGCGCACACCAGTGAACTGGTACCTTTCGTCTTTGTGGGCCGCAATGCGACCATAGATGAAGGTGGTAAACTCAGCGATGTCGCACCGACTATCTTGACCTTGATTGGCGAAGCCATTCCAGCAGAGATGACGGGCAAGCCCTTAATCCACATTAAAGAGTAACCGTTACCTAGTGAGCACTCGACTCCTTGTTAAAGCCAGCATTCTTGCTGGCTTTATGATGTTATCTTTCTCGGCCAACGCTTCTGATTTGGAGAAGCGTCAGTCCGAGTTGAAATCAATCCAATCGCAAATAAATCAACAACAAAGCGCGTTAAAAACCACCAGTAAACAAAGAGAAAAATTGCTGTCATTGCTGCGAAGCGATGAAGAAGCGATTGCGTCAGCGGCCAAAAAAGTCAACAGCACCAAAAATAGCTTAGCGCAAATAGACACTAAACTGACCGAGCTGAAACAACGTCAAGATGAGTTAGAAACGCTAAAAGTAAGTCAGCAACAAACACTGTCGAAACAGCTGTCGAGCGCCTATCTTGCCGGTAATCACGATTACACTAAGATGATGCTCAATCAGCAAAGTCCTGCCACTATCGAGCGTATGTTGGCCTATTACCAATACCTCAATAAAGCGCGGATGAAGTCGATCAACGAATTAAAGCAAACCTTGACCGAGCTAGATGAGATCAAGGTGTCTCAAACGAGTAAGCAAAAGCAATTAACCAAACTCGTGGCCGAACAACAGGTCCAAGCCAAACGTTTGAGCCAAGAGCAAGATCAGCGACAACTGACCATCAAAGAGCTGCAACGCACCTTAAATTCTAAGGGCGCGGAGCTGGAGCAGTTGCAAATTGAGGAGGCCAGCTTAAAGCGTGTGGTCGAACAAGCGCTGCGGGCCATGAAAGACAATCCTTCGATGGAAGGTTTTGGTAAACAAAGTGGCAAACTCAAATGGCCAACTAAAGGTCGCGTCAGTGCCAGCTTTGGCAGCCAACGTTCCGGCCAAGTCGTGTGGAAAGGCACTATGTTATCCGCGCCAGAAGGGCAAAATATTCGAGCCGTTTCAGGTGGTAAGGTTATTTATGCCGACTGGTTACGCGGTTTTGGTTTAGTGATGGTTATCGATCATGGCAAAGGTTATATGAGCCTGTACGGCCATGCTCAAACCCTATTAAAAAGCCCTGGCGACATGGTAAAAAGCGGCGAAGCGATAGCTTTAGTCGGACGTTCGGGTGGACAGAGCGAGGCTGGCCTATACTTTGAAATAAGGCACAAGGGGCAAGCCGTCGATCCAGCGAAATACTGTCGCTAATCATAACGGTCCCCTCATCACAGGGGACGGCTATGAAACACATGATCCGCTATATCAGTTGCGTTGGATTAGGCCTGACTTTGGGCCTATCCATCAGCCTCTCTAGTCAAGAGAACGCTAAGTCCTATCGCAGTGATTTTGACTATCCGTTACTGCAAGATGTACTTGAAACCGTTGAAACTTATTACGTAAAAACCGTTTCGAAAGAAGAGTTAGTGCAAGCGGCAATCAAAGGTATTTTTGAGCACTTAGATCCCTATTCTAGCTTTTTGAATCACCAAGAATTACTCGATCTCAAAGACTCCAATCGCGGCGAATATTTTGGTTTCGGCTTCGAAGTCGCAACCCAAAATGACCACATCAACATCATCGCCCCCTTCGCCCATTCCCCTGCAGAACAAGCCGGAATACGCGCAGGCGACATTATCGTTAAGCTCAACGACACACTGGCGACCGAGACTAACCTCGCCAATATCCTTGCCGAGATAAAAAAACATAGCCTCAGCAATCAAAGCATTAAGCTAGTGCTTAAGCACAGCAATGACGATGCGACCTTTGAGGTGTCACTCAAGCCGAGCACTATCACTATCGAATCTGTCACCACTCAACTACTTGATGGCAATATTGGTTATGTCAGATTAAGTAGCTTCCAAGAAAACTCGACCGAAGATATGGTGCGTTCACTTAGCCAATGGCAAAACAAACCGCTTGCCGGGCTTATCTTAGATTTACGTAATAATCCCGGCGGCCTGCTCGACCAAGCCGTTAAAATTGCTGACCTATTTCTCGCCAAGGGACGCATAGTCTCAACCTCTGGCCGCTTCTTCGATGCCAACTCCGACTACTATGCCTCACCACAAACCATGCTGACTAACGTGCCCATGCTAGTGTTGATCAACAAAGGCTCGGCCTCTGCATCCGAAGTGCTCGCCGCCGCATTGCAGGAAAATGGTCGGGCTAAGCTCTTAGGTGAGACCAGTTTCGGTAAAGGCACAGTCCAAAGCCTGATCCCCATCTTAGAAGATGGTAACGCGATAAAACTCACCATTGCTCAGTACAATACCCCCAGAGGTGAAAACATTCACAACATAGGAATCGTCCCAGACATAAAAATTGCCGCAGAAACTGGTTCCGGCGCGGGTAATTTGGCTATAATCGACGCCCTATCCGCCCATGCATCTCTGGCCCAAGATCATCAAGTGACCTCAGCCATTGCATGGATACAGCATCATGACTAATAAGAAGAAACTGTGCGCTTACTTTATTCCTTGGCCCTATTGGCCCTAAGCATTTCTCAAAGTCATGCTACCCAGATTGCGCTCATTATTGATGACATAGGTTATCGTCATACCGATCAAGCCGTGCTGGCACTGCCCAGCACAGTGACACTCTCAGTGTTACCTCATACTCCTCTTGGCAAAGAACTCGCAAATGCTGGCCATAAAAAGGGCCACGAAATCATGCTGCATCTGCCTATGCAGGCGCTTAATGGTAAGGCGTTAGGGCTAGGGGGATTGACCAATACTATGACTGAGGTACAAATTCGCGCCAGTGTTGTCGATGCAATTAACAGCGTTCCTTTTGCTAAAGGTGCCAATAACCACATGGGGAGCCTATTGACTCAACTCGATGATCCTATGCTGTGGGTGATGGAAACCCTCAAACAAAAGCATCTGTATTTTATCGATAGTATGACAACAAGATTCACTAAGGCGGGAGAGACAGCGGATCAGTTGGGCGTGCCGTTATTAAAACGCCAACTGTTTCTAGACAATGACATCAGTGCCAAAGCACTCGAAAGACAATTTAGCTTAATGATAAGTCAGGCACATACTCAAGGTAACCTAGTGGCGATTGCCCATCCTTATCCAGAAACCATGCGCTTCTTAAAGGCCAATCTACAAAGACTAAAAACCGAGGGGATAGATCTAGTACCTGCATCAAGCTTGCTCCCCATCGGCATTGCACACAAAAATGGAACTAATAATGGAACTAATCCAGCTGTAACACTGAGATAGACATGTCAGGCAGCAAGGCAAGTAACTCATCACGATTACTCACAATGTCCAGCAGAGTATATTGATCGAGCACATTCAAATACGCTTCAACTGCTTGTGCTAACACGCCTTTCAACTTACAGGCAGGCGTGAATCGGCAGTAAGGTTTACTGCAATCAATCGGCGCTAACGAGTTTTCTAACACCCGAACTAACTGACCTAAGTTAATCTCACTCGCAGGCTTACCCAAACGGAAACCGCCCATCTTACCGCGAATGGTTTCGAGGTAACCCATTTTGCCTAAATGATGCACGATTTTAGATACATGATTTGGAGACAGATCAAATACCTGAGTAATTTCAGCAATTCTAAATAAAGTGGTTCTGTCTGGCTGAACCGCCAAATACATCAAGGTACGAACGCCAAAATCGGTATAACGAGTTAACTGCATATTTCACCTGTCAGCGATAAACTTAATGAGAGGTTTGAGCTTCGAGTTGGGTTATCAACCAAAGCGCCTCTTCGTTCGAATGACCGCATACATCTTCCGATGCATCAAAATCACTACAAACTGCGGGACGATCGGGCGAGCCGAAGATCAAACATAAATTGGCATCACTCAGCTGCACACAACGCTCACCCGCAGCCTTACCATTTGGCATACCAGGAATACAGCTGCTAATTGAAGGCGCAATACAGCAAGCACCACACCCAAGACGACAATTCATTTTCGTTACTCATGAAAGACATAAGGCATTATACCGTTTAATTTGTCCGAGATCAGTGTCACAGGTCAATACTGCCAAGTCGCGCACAAGCGCCATTCTGTGCGAGAAAGGCATAATATGAAATAAGTGGGACAAACTTAGACAAAAGTAGCTGAGATTTAAATTTTACGCCGACGAATATGAGGTAGCGATGCCGAGCTGGGCTGTTAAGCAGGGATGCTGTTGGCCGCGACGATTGAAATAGATAAATTCCAGATACGAAAAAGCCCTAACATTGCTGTTAGGGCTTATCGAAATGTTGGCGGAGCGGACGGGACTCGAACCCGCGACCCCCGGCGTGACAGGCCGGTATTCTAACCAACTGAACTACCGCTCCTTTAGCCTAACGTTTGCACGTTAACCTAAATTAGGCGCTTGGCGATGACCTACTCTCACATGGGGAGACCCCACACTACCATCGGCGCGTTTGCGTTTCACTTCTGAGTTCGGGATGGGATCAGGTGGTTCCACAAGGCTATTGTCACCAAGCAAATTCTGTTTATTACCGTGTCCATCGCTGGCTCACGCTAATAATAATTCGGAAAGCTGATTTGCTTTGTTTGAGTTCGCACTTCATCAAGTGTCGATATTCTGTCTAAGGCTACTTCGTAAAACCCATCTGGGTTGTATGGTTAAGCCTCTCGAGTCATTAGTACATGTTAGCTCAACGCCTCACAACGCTTACACACCATGCCTATCAACGTCCTAGTCTCGAACGGCTCTTTAGAGGAATTAAATTCCTAGGGATGACTCATCTTAGGGCTCGCTTCCCGCTTAGATGCTTTCAGCGGTTATCGATTCCGAACGTAGCTACCGGGCAATGCCATTGGCATGACAACCCGAACACCAGCGGTTCGTCCACTCCGGTCCTCTCGTACTAGGAGCAGCTCCCTTCAATCATCCAACGCCCACGGCAGATAGGGACCGAACTGTCTCACGACGTTCTGAACCCAGCTCGCGTACCACTTTAAATGGCGAACAGCCATACCCTTGGGACCGACTTCAGCCCCAGGATGTGATGAGCCGACATCGAGGTGCCAAACACCGCCGTCGATATGAACTCTTGGGCGGTATCAGCCTGTTATCCCCGGAGTACCTTTTATCCGTTGAGCGATGGCCCTTCCATTCAGAACCACCGGATCACTATGACCTACTTTCGTACCTGCTCGACGTGTATGTCTCGCAGTTAAGCTGGCTTATGCCATTGCACTAACCGTACGATGTCCGACCGTACTTAGCCAACCTTCGTGCTCCTCCGTTACTCTTTGGGAGGAGACCGCCCCAGTCAAACTACCCACCAGGCACTGTCCCTAATCCCGATAAGGGACCTAGGTTAGAACATCAAAACTACAAGGGTGGTATTTCAAGGACGACTCCATCATGACTAGCGTCATAACTTCAAAGTCTCCCACCTATCCTACACATGTAGGTTCAATGTTCAGTGCCAAGCTATAGTAAAGGTTCACGGGGTCTTTCCGTCTAGCCGCGGGTATACGGCATCTTCACCGCAATTTCAACTTCACTGAGTCTCGGCTGGAGACAGCGTGGCCATCATTACGCCATTCGTGCAGGTCGGAACTTACCCGACAAGGAATTTCGCTACCTTAGGACCGTTATAGTTACGGCCGCCGTTTACCGGGGCTTCGATCATGAGCTTCTCTTGCGATAACCCAATCAATTAACCTTCCGGCACCGGGCAGGCGTCACACCGTATACTTCCTCTTGCGAGTTTGCACAGTGCTGTGTTTTTGATAAACAGTTGCAGCCACCTGGTATCTGCGACTCCCGTCAGCTTAGAGAGCAAGTCTCATCACCAACAGGAGCGTACCTTCTCCCGAAGTTACGGTACCATTTTGCCTAGTTCCTTCAGCCGAGTTCTCTCAAGCGCCTTGGTATTCTCTACCCGACCACCTGTGTCGGTTTGGGGTACGATTCCCACTAACCTGAAGCTTAGAAGATTTTCCTGGAAGCATGGCATCAACTACTTCAGTCCCTTAGGACCTCGTCATCAGCTCTCAGTGTGTACATTAAAGTACGTGTTCCCGGATTTGCCTAAGAACACCACCTACCACCTTAAACGCGGACTACCAACGCCGCGCTAGCCTAGCCTTCTCCGTCTCTCCATCGCAGTTAGCGGAAGTACAGAAATATTAATCTGTTTCCCATCGATTACGCCTTTCGGCCTCACCTTAGGGGTCGACTCACCCTGCCCCGATTAACGTTGGACAGGAACCCTTGGTCTTCCGGCGAGGGGGTTTTTCACCCCCTTTATCGTTACTCATGTCAGCATTCGCACTTCTGATACCTCCAGCGTGGGTTACCCCTTCACCTTCAACGGCTTACAGAACGCTCCTCTACCGCGCATCTCTAATGAAATGCACCCGTAGCTTCGGTGACTAGCTTAGCCCCGTTACATCTTCCGCGCAGGCCGACTCGACTAGTGAGCTATTACGCTTTCTTTAAATGATGGCTGCTTCTAAGCCAACATCCTAGCTGTCTAAGCCTTCCCACATCGTTTCCCACTTAGCTAGTACTTTGGGACCTTAGCTGACGGTCTGGGTTGTTTCCCTTTTGACGACGGACGTTAGCACCCGCCGTCTGTCTCCCGAGTAGTACTCATTGGTATTCGGAGTTTGCAAAGGGTTGGTAAGTCGG
Organism: Shewanella sp. DAU305; assembly: GCF_026802235.1. Taxonomy (NCBI): domain Bacteria; kingdom Pseudomonadati; phylum Pseudomonadota; class Gammaproteobacteria; order Alteromonadales; family Shewanellaceae; genus Shewanella; species Shewanella sp. DAU305. The sequence continues at coordinate 553,526 of NZ_CP113808.1, read as the reverse complement.
GATGACCCCCTAGCCTTAACAGTGCTCTACCCCCAATGGTATTCGCTCGAGGCGCTACCTAAATAGCTTTCGAGGAGAACCAGATATCTCCCGGTTTGATTGGCCTTTCACCCCCAGCCACAAGTCATCCGCTAATTTTTCAACATTAGTCGGTTCGGTCCTCCAGTTGATGTTACTCAACCTTCAACCTGCCCATGGCTAGATCACCGGGTTTCGGGTCTACACCTTGCAACTAAACGCGCAGTTAACACTCGGTTTCCCTACGGCTCCGCTATTCGCTTAACCTCGCTACAAAATGTAAGTCGCTGACCCATTATACAAAAGGTACGCAGTCACGGTCTCAAGAACCGCTCCCACTGCTTGTACGTATACGGTTTCAGGTTCTATTTCACTCCCCTCACAGGGGTTCTTTTCGCCTTTCCCTCACGGTACTGGTTCACTATCGGTCAGTCAGGAGTATTTAGCCTTGGAGGATGGTCCCCCCATATTCAAACAGGATGTCACGTGTCCCGCCTTACTCGTTTTCATCAATGGTTAGTTTTCATGTACGGGGCTATCACCCTGTGCCGCTGTGCTTTCCAACACATTCCACTAACACCCCACTGACTTAAGGGCTAATCCCCGTTCGCTCGCCGCTACTAGGGGAATCTCGGTTGATTTCTTTTCCTCCGGGTACTTAGATGTTTCAGTTCCCCGGGTTCGCCTCGCAACACTATGTATTCATGTTGCGATAACAGCTTATGCTGCTGGGTTCCCCCATTCGGACATCGTTAGCTCAAATGCTTGTTACTAGCTCGCCAACGCTTTTCGCAAGTTACTACGTCCTTCATCGCCTCTGACTGCCAAGGCATCCACCGTATACGCTTAGTCGCTTAACCATACAACCCAAATGAGTTTCACTCATCTGAGTCGTATTGCGACCAGCTTGGTTTTACTTGTCTCACTTCTGACCAAAGAAGTGGACGCGCCTTAGACGTAAACTATTCAACTAAGAATAATTTACTTTTGAATATTCAAGACACTTAATAAAGTGTTTGAGAACTCATGATGCAAACGTTTCCACGTTTACATCGGTTTGTAAGTAACATGACGACAGACATCATCACGTTAAATACTATCAGCTTTCCAAATTGTTAAAGAACAATGCGTACCGGCTCGCGGCGCATTCAGCTCTGACTTCTCCTAAGAGAAGATAAACAAGCAATCTGTGTGAACACTCAAAAGGTACACGGATGTACCGAATGTCGAAAATGCAGGAGCATTTTTCGACCAAACATTAAGTTAGTCGTATAGGTAAGGAGGTGATCCAGCCCCAGGTTCCCCTAGGGCTACCTTGTTACGACTTCACCCCAGTCATGAACCACAAAGTGGTGAGCGCCCCCCCGAAGGTTAAGCTACCCACTTCTTTTGCAGCCCACTCCCATGGTGTGACGGGCGGTGTGTACAAGGCCCGGGAACGTATTCACCGTGGCATTCTGATCCACGATTACTAGCGATTCCGACTTCATGGAGTCGAGTTGCAGACTCCAATCCGGACTACGACGAGCTTTGTGAGATTAGCTCCACCTCGCGGCTTTGCAACCCTCTGTACTCGCCATTGTAGCACGTGTGTAGCCCTACTCGTAAGGGCCATGATGACTTGACGTCGTCCCCACCTTCCTCCGGTTTATCACCGGCAGTCTCCCTAGAGTTCCCACCATTACGTGCTGGCAAATAAGGATAGGGGTTGCGCTCGTTGCGGGACTTAACCCAACATTTCACAACACGAGCTGACGACAGCCATGCAGCACCTGTCTCACGGTTCCCGAAGGCACTAAGCTATCTCTAGCGAATTCCGTGGATGTCAAGAGTAGGTAAGGTTCTTCGCGTTGCATCGAATTAAACCACATGCTCCACCGCTTGTGCGGGCCCCCGTCAATTCATTTGAGTTTTAACCTTGCGGCCGTACTCCCCAGGCGGTCTACTTAATGCGTTAGCTTGAGAGCCCAGTGTTCAAGACACCAAACTCCGAGTAGACATCGTTTACGGCGTGGACTACCAGGGTATCTAATCCTGTTTGCTCCCCACGCTTTCGTGCCTGAGCGTCAGTCTTTGTCCAGGGGGCCGCCTTCGCCACCGGTATTCCTCCAGATCTCTACGCATTTCACCGCTACACCTGGAATTCTACCCCCCTCTACAAGACTCTAGTTCGCCAGTTCGAAATGCAATTCCCAGGTTGAGCCCGGGGCTTTCACATCTCGCTTAACAAACCGCCTGCGCACGCTTTACGCCCAGTAATTCCGATTAACGCTCGGACCCTCCGTATTACCGCGGCTGCTGGCACGGAGTTAGCCGGTCCTTCTTCTGTAGGTAACGTCACAGCAACAGCGTATTAAGCTGCTACCTTTCCTCCCTACTGAAAGTGCTTTACAACCCGAAGGCCTTCTTCACACACGCGGCATGGCTGCATCAGGGTTTCCCCCATTGTGCAATATTCCCCACTGCTGCCTCCCGTAGGAGTCTGGGCCGTGTCTCAGTCCCAGTGTGGCTGATCATCCTCTCAGAACAGCTAGGGATCGTCGCCTTGGTGAGCCATTACCTCACCAACTAGCTAATCCCACCTAGGTTCATCCAATCGCGGAAGGCCCGAAGGTCCCCTCCTTTCCCCCGTAGGGCGTATGCGGTATTAGCAGTCGTTTCCAACTGTTATCCCCCTCGACTGGGCAGATCCCTAGGCATTACTCACCCGTCCGCCGCTCGCCGGCAAAGATAGCAAGCTATCTTCCCGCTGCCGCTCGACTTGCATGTGTTAGGCCTGCCGCCAGCGTTCAATCTGAGCCATGATCAAACTCTTCAATTAAAGTTTTGTTGCTTCCGTCTTACGACTTTAGCGGCTCAATGAATTCTGATTTTTTGTTTCTCGCACTCCTTATAAAAGAAGGGCTAAAACAAACTGTACATATTGCTATGAACACTCATTATTACATTGATTTAAATTTTTGACTGCCAACCCTAAGGTTAAGCAGTTTCGATTAACTCAACACCTGTGAGTGTCCACACAGATTTCTTGTTTTATCTTGTTAAAGAGCAACTCAATATCCGTAAGAGGACGTGAGTACCACACTGAGCGTCGAACGCTTCCAGTTGGCTAGGGCTGCGTATTCTACGCATTTCCCGTTTCGCGTCAAGGAGTTTTTTCAACTTCTTGCTGCGATTGAATTAAGTGCGATTCTCAACAGAGAGTAAGCCATTCAATTCAATCTAACTCGTCAGCTTGCTTTCGCTGTCTGCCGTGTCAGTGGATGCGCATTATAGGGAGATTGAGAAAGTGCGCAACCCCTATTTTTAAGATAATTGTCATTTTCTCACTGTTCGTTGGATATTTGACCTGACCAGCTAGTTTTTAACCTTTATAATGCAAAAAACCACTCAATTAGGGACTTTTCTATGTCAGGGCCACTCAGAACTTACCAAGGTATTCATCCTCAATTAGGCAATAATGTGTATGTAGATGAAGCTTCGGTGCTTGTTGGCGATATTGCGTTAGATACTGATGCCAGTATTTGGCCTATGGTGGCGGCGCGTGGTGATGTTAACCATATTCGTATTGGTAAGCGCTCGAACGTGCAAGACGGTAGCATATTGCATGTGACGCGTAAGTCAGCTGCTCGTCCCGATGGTCATCCACTGATTATTGGTGATGATGTGACTATTGGTCACAAGGCGATGCTTCACGGTTGCAAAGTCGGTAACCGAGTATTAGTGGGCATGGGCGCGATTATACTTGACGGTGCGATTTTAGAAGATGATGTGATCTTAGGTGCGGGCTCTTTAGTGCCACCGGGCAAGGTATTACAGAGCGGCTATTTATATGTAGGCAGCCCAGCTAAGCAGGCTCGTCCATTAACGCCTGCCGAAATGGCCTTTTTGCCAGAATCTGCCGACAACTATGTCAGACTGAAAAACGAGTACTTAGTTGAGTTACAAAACATCTAGTCGGTTAGCGTTAGTCGCTTAGTATCGCTATATAAGAAAGGCGGCAGAGACTCATTCAGTCTCTGCCGCCTTTTGCAAAATCTATCCACTGAAACTCGCTATCAAACTAGCCTAGGCGAACTGCGCCAAACTCATCAAACTCTTCGGCTTCAATTAAGTCTTCTGCCATTTCTTCGGCGTCAAATCTCACCGCATCAAATAATGCCAGCATAGCTGCCGCTTCATCGGTGCTCGGCTGTTCAGAGAAATCATTCAGCTCACGTAATTTAGCAGCACTGATATAGCACTTGATGTTCATCCCCTGCGATTGCGCCATAAAACAGATTTGCCCTTGGGCATCGTCCCAATATTGCAGATCAGGGAAAAGAATACTTTGATTCATGCTTCCTACTTAGGCTCTGCCATTAGTTTGTCCCGCAAAAGCGTCAACACCACTTGGGTGTCGGGCTCAATACCTCGCCATAAGGTAAAACTCTTAGCCGCTTGTCCGACTAACATACCTAGCCCATCAATGACTTTCGCCGCACCTTGGGAGAGTGCCCATTGGTTAAACGCGGTGACCGAGGCGCCATACATCATGTCATAACAAACGGTTTGGGTGGTGATGATATGTGCTGGCAAAGGTGGCAACTCGCCCGCAAGGCTAGCCGAGGTTGAATTAATAATGATATCGAACTCGCCCGCAAGCTCACTCATTTCTACGGCGGTGACTTTACTCGCGTAAGCGCCGTTATCCACAGAAGTAAAAATATCGACCAAAAGCTGCGCCTTAGTGTGGGTGCGATTGCTGATGGTCAGTTGTGCAATCTCCGCATTTAATAACGGCAGAATACAACCGCGCGCCGCGCCACCAGCTCCAATGAGTAACACGCGCTGATCTTGCAAGCTACCTAAGTTAGCGATGAGATCGGCCACCAGCCCTAAGCCGTCGGTGTTATCACCGCGAATAGTGCCATCGGCCAATAAACTTAAGGTGTTGACTGCGCCAGCGAGTTTGGCTTCGGGGCTGATACTGTCACACAGCGCAAAAGCTTGCTCCTTAAAAGGCACTGTCACATTGGCGCCCTTACCGCCCGCATTGAAAAACGCCGTCAATGAGGCTTCAAAACCATCGACCGGAGCGAGAATGGCTTCATAGGTTAATGACTCTTGGGTGGGCGCGGCAAATTGTCCATGGATGAACGGCGATTTACTGTGGCTAATTGGATTGCCAAACACTGCGTATCTGTCTGTCATAGCGATATGAAATTTTAGGTTCAATGGCTTTGCAGTCTACCGCGCTTTTGAGCCCACGCAAGACGAATTATGCTCAACTAAATTTCACGCTATAATGCGCCATCGGCTCAATACACTCTACTTTAGTGAACGACTATTCCAATGAACTGGCTTAAAAAGATTTTTAGTAAACACACTCCGCCGCAGGATGATCGCGATCCTAGTCAATCTAACGCCTATGACTTAATCGGCGGCGAAAAGGTGATCCGCGCTATCACTAAATGTTTTTATCAGAAGATGGCAAGCTCAACAGAAACGACAACACTGCTTGCCATTCATAGGGCGCCCATTGCGGAGTCAGAGCAGAAGTTGTTTGAATTTTTAAGTGGTTGGCTAGGCGGACCGCAGCTTTATCAGCAAAAATATGGTCATCCCGCATTGCGAGCACGACACATGCATGTCGATATTGATGAGGCAATGCGCGATCAATGGCTGTTTTGTATGAAGTTTGCTATTGAAGAGAATATTAAAAAGCCAGAGCATCGAGCCGCCATTTTTGAGGCGATTTCAACTCTGGCCGATCATATGCGTAATCAATAACGTGGATATGGCATCCACTTTTTAAGATTAACGGCTAAACCCAGTCGCGTGGTTTGAGGTAGTTATCGTACAAATCTGCCTCTGGGCTTCCCGCCTCTGGCGTATAAGCATATTGCCAACGCACTAATGGCGGCATCGACATTAAGATAGACTCGGTACGTCCACCTGTCTGCAGACCAAACAGCGTGCCTCTGTCGTAGACTAAGTTGAACTCAACATAACGACCACGGCGATAGAGTTGGAACTGACGCTCACGCTCACCGAACTCAGTATCCTTACGACGCTCAACAATCGGCGCATAGGCCGTTAAGAAGCCATTGCCCACGGCTTGCATAAAGCTAAAGCTTTGCTCGAATCCTGCTTGATTCAAGTCATCGAAAAAAAGTCCGCCCACACCGCGGGTTTCATTACGATGCGGCAGGAAGAAATACTCATCGCACCATTTCTTATACTTGGGATAAACCTCATCCCCGAAAGGCGCACAAATATCCTTAGACGTTTGATGCCACTCGCGCACATCTTCCTCAAATGGATAATAAGGTGTTAAGTCAAAACCACCGCCAAACCACCACACAGGATCGGCACCTTCTTTTTGGGCGATGAAGAAGCGCACATTGGCGTGAGTAGTCGGTATATACGGATTGTTAGGATGGATCACTAAAGACACACCCATAGCTTCAAAACTGCGACCCGCCAATTCTGGGCGATGCGCCGTAGCTGATGCCGGCATAGCGGCGCCAGTCACATGGGAAAAGTTAACTCCAGCTTGCTCGAATACTGCACCTTGGGTTAATACTCGGCTCGTGCCACCACCGCCTTCGGCGCGGGTCCATGAATCGGCGGCAAACGTTGCTTGGCCATCCAGAGCCTGTAAACCGGCACAAATTCGGTTTTGTAAATCGAGTAAAAACGCTTTTACCACTGCAACATCAGGCACACTCATCTTGTTATCCTTATTATTGGTTTGCTCATTGTCCATTTCGTAAAATTTTGCCGCTACGCGCATCTATGATGGTCGAGGGCTGACGTTGTTCGCCGAGTTCGCCTAATACCAGTGCATCGATTTTACCGGTAAAATCAGCGAGGATTTCAGCGGCAGTTAATGCGGGATCTTCACCTGCAAGGTTAGCACTGGTCGACACTAAAGGTTTATTAAGCGCGCGGCACAGGGCTTGTACCCCAGCATGGGCCGACACTCGCACTGCGATAGAGTCAAATTCGCCACAGAGGTATTTTGAAACATGCGCTTTGATTGGCATGACAAAGGTAAAAGGCCCGGGCCACTTGGAAAATGCAAATTCAAGCTGCTCAGCCGTTAATTGTGACTCATCAACATAGGCTAAAAGCTGCTGAAAATCACTGGCGACTAAAATCAGTCCTTTTTGCCATGGGCGCTGTTTTACCGCCAATAACTTTTGGATAGCAGTGTCGTTATCAGGGTCACAACCTAGGCCATAAACCGCCTCGGTTGGATAAGCGATAACGCCACCGTCAAGAATGATGTCTTTTATATCGGATGGGTGTAGCTGCAACATTATCAAATCACCTTATGCGTCTTGTCAGTTTTTGTCATTACCCGAATCTTCGCCGCCCCATCTAACGGTCGGTTGGGGATTATACTCAAGCCGCACTAAGGCAACAAATATTATGCAATGGCCTCGCTACAAGGGGCGCTTGTACTTGCAGGTTTTTTGCGGACATTCTAAACGCATCCCCGCCGCACCTTTACGCTCGACTAAGATCCCAAAACCACAGCTCGGGCAATCTTCAGCAACCGGAGGATAATTCACAATAAACTTGCACTTAGGGTAAGCGCTACAGGCATAAAAACTCTTTCCGAAGCGGCTCGTTCTGTGCTCCAGTTTACCCGTTTTGCATTCTGGGCACGGGATATCAGGCTTGTCACCCGCTTGATCCTGTTTTTCAATATGCGTGCAGCTAGGGTATTGAGTGCAACCGATAAAGATCCCAAATCGACCAGATTTTACCGCCAGCTCGTGGCCACATTCAGGGCAAACAGAACCTTCAATCACTTGAGTTTCAATGGATTCGTGCTGCACTAAGGGACGAGTGTAATTACAGCTAGGGTAATTATTGCAGCCAATAAAACCGCCGTGCTTACTGTGCTTGACCGATAACTCGCTGCCACATTCAGGGCAAAGTTCGTATTCTTTTTCCAGTGCGTGTTCGTGGGCACTAAATAATTGTTCATCAATCTTAGACATAATCATTCACCACCTGTCGTAGCGCATTAGGATATCAAGCGCAGTGCCATCAAGGAATTTATGGCATCAAAAAAGGAGGTCTTAGCCTCCTTTCTCTCATAATTCATCTTTCACAACGATTAAGAATGTAGTCGGCCTTCGGGCTGTTCGAAGATTAAATCTTCCATTTGCTCATAAGCGGACTCATGACCAGGAGCGTTAAACAACACCATTAAGATAACCCATTTGAGATCTTCTAAAATCAGGGTTGGCTCATCCAACTCCATGACTCTATCGATCACCATTTCACGGGTTTCGACATTCAGCACTTTAACTTGCTCTAAAAACAGCAAGAAACCGCGGGATTCCACATCCAGCTTGTCCATTTCGTCCTTTGTATAGATACGAAACGAATGCTGATCGTGATTACAAAGATAAGGTTTATCCCCTTCTTGTAATTCTGCTAAGCGCTCTAACCAAGTTAACGCTTTTAAAATCTCGGATTGATGAAATCCGGCACGAGTGAGTTCCTTGGTTAACTCGTCTTCATCAACTAGTAGTTCAACTTCACTGTGAACATAGTTTTCAAATAGATACATGAGGATATCAAACATGGCTAGCTCCTCTTTACTCTGACGTAACCACCGGGTACTGCAATCACCCAACCTTGCAACTCAAGTTCAAGCATTTGTTCTAACACCAGATCTATCGTTTTCCCACTATGTTCAACTACTGCATCAATGGATGTAGTTTCATAACCTACACTAGCTAACAGAGACGAAAATGGCAAATTACAAATCTCGCCTTGCTGTATATGGTGGCATAACTTCAATTCTTCAAGGTGGTAAGCGGTTAAACTTGCCAACTCCTCCACTATATCGGCGGCTGTTTCCACAAGTTTTGCCCCATCACGTAATAAATCATGACAGCCTTGATGGTAACCGCCCAAGATTGAGCCCGGAACGGCAAACACCTCACGCCCTTGCTCCATCGCCAACCTCGCTGTGATTAAAGAACCGCTTTTACGACAGGCTTCAACCACAAGAGTCCCTAAAGACAGACCGCTAATAATCCGATTTCGTTTCGGGAAATTCCCCGCAAAGGGACCGACATCTGGCCAAAACTCGCTAAGTATACAGCCTTGCTGCTGAATATCATGATAAAGCTGCCGATGTTTTCGTGGATAAACAGTCTCAATGCCAGTCCCGAGCACAGCAACAGTTCGCCCTTGATGTTCAACACAGGCTTTATGGGCAGCGCCATCAATCCCCATAGCCATACCGCTGCAGATACCAAATCCCATTGAGGACATCTCCGCAGCCAGCTGATAAGCGACCTGCAATCCACCAGGTGAAGCATTACGACTGCCGACAATTGCAAGATAAGGAAGGGCTAACGCCTCCAAACAACCTTTAACGAACAGGACCGCGGGCGGATCTGAGAGTTGTTTTAATAACGGCGGATAAAGCGGATCGGAGAAACAAACAAGATGATTGTCTGCGGCTTGCTGCTGCCATTCGAGGGCGACATCGACTTTTTGATAATCAATAGCGAGACTATGGAGCAGATGGTCAGATAAAGGTAGCGCTTCTCTCTCGTGCTCTAACCTTTGCCTGAGGTCGTCCACTTCCATGTGCGTTAATAATTGTTGGATCCGAGCGGGTCCCAGCCCAGATACAGCGCAAACAACTAACCAATCGACCAAATGTTCAGATATTACTGACCTCTTAAGGCTAAAGACTCAGGGGCAATTAACTTATCGTCGACACGCACAGGCCGCTCAGTGGAGACAATCAAACCTAAGCTCGCTTTGTCGAATACTTTGAACACCAACAGTTTGCCATGATAGATATCTGGCATTTGAATAGCGCGATCCGATGAGACAGATGCCATTAAGTTATCGTAGGCGGTGCGCTCAGTGGCAGGCACTGGCATACCATCATTGTTGATGACGATGACTTCACCATCACGGTAAATAGAAAACACGACTCCGGGCTCAACCCCATCTTGGGTGCCTTTATCTAAGTACACCACATCCAACTTACCCGCTTCACGCATCTTTGATTCGATAGCAAGCACGACGGCTGGCGTCTTTAACTCTGCCGGTTTTGGCGTAAAGTAAGCTGACATCAAGGAATCACTTTCCATCGGCATGACTCTGAAACCCGCTTTGGTTTCACGAAAGCTGGTTAACAACTTAATTTTTGAAACCTTACCAGACTCAACCACTTGCCCAGTAGAGGCTAAAATGGCCTCTTGTCCTATCGCTTCGCCTGACGCTTTATTGAAAAACTCGCGACCACGTTCGTAAACACCGTACTTTTGATTCATCGGCAGTTCAGCATCAATATAAATCACATCACCCACAATATGGTGACGCGATGGGCTTTCACCTGCTAATACCATAGGTTGCTCGGCAAGCCAGTCGGTTGCGACAACGCGATTCTGCACTAAATACTGTTCAATTAAGGCCAAGTCGACGGCAGGAATGGCATTGCTCTTAGCAATAATCCGTCCTTCAGGACTCTTCTTCACATGGGGTTTAGCACTGTCGACCATGTCGCCGTTGCGCACAAGCCGAGGCTGACCATCGACAAACACGAGCGTGAGTTGATCGCCAGGATAAATAAGATGGGGATTGGCAATCTGTGGGTTTACATCCCAAAGACGTGGCCATTTCCATGGATCATTTAGAAACGCTGCGGAGATATCCCAAAGAGTATCGCCCTTTTTCACCACATATGACTCAGGATGCCCCGCTTTCAGCGTAAGGGTATCGGCGGCAACAAACGTGCAATTGAATGTCATTAACGCGAGTAAAATTAACCGTTTCATGGGTATTTCCATGTTGTTTGGCTCTTAGTTTGAGCTTTTACTGTTATTGATAGGCACTAAAGATTAAAATTAACCCATTAGCATCAGTCAGTATAACTAACTGGCAGAGATTTGACAGACTTGTTAAGAGTTTATGTATGGCACAATTAAAAGTATTACAATTTCCTGACGAAAGATTGCGGACACAAGCCACACCCATCACAGAGTTTAATGCCGAGCTGCAAACTCAAATTGATGATATGTTCGAAACCATGTACCAAGAAAAAGGTATCGGTCTGGCCGCGACCCAAGTGGATTACCATAAACAACTTATTGTCATGGACTTACAAGATGAAGTCGAGCGACCTAAAGTGTTTATTAATCCCGAAATTATCGCCAGCAGCGGTGACTTCTGTAATGAAGAAGGCTGCCTGTCGGTTCCGGGGATTTATGCCAAAGTCGATCGCGCCGAATTTGTTACGGTAAAAGCCTTAGACAGGCACGGCAACGAATTTATTGTTGAGGCCGATGAGCTTTTTGCTATCTGTATTCAACACGAAATGGATCACCTCAAAGGCAAATTGTTTGTCGATTATCTGTCGCCGCTAAAACGTCAGCGGATCAAACAAAAACTTGAAAAAGCGGCCCGATTGGACGCCAAAGAAGCATAGGATCAGATTTGAAACCACTCAACATCATCTTTGCCGGAACACCGGATTTTGCCGCTCGCCACTTACAAGCACTGCTGAACTCACACCACAATGTGATTGGCGTTTACACTCAGCCCGATAGACCCGCTGGCCGCGGCAAGAAACTGACCGCCAGCCCAGTAAAAGAACTCGCCGTCGCCAACAATATTCCTGTGTATCAACCCGGTTCATTACGTAAAGAACCCGCGCAACAAGAACTTGCCGCACTCAACGCCGATATCATGGTGGTAGTTGCCTACGGTCTTATCCTGCCAAAAGTCGTATTAGATACACCGCGTTTAGGTTGTATTAACGTTCACGGTTCTATTTTGCCACGCTGGCGTGGTGCCGCACCGATCCAACGCGCGCTTTGGGCCGGCGACAAAGAAACTGGCGTGACCGTTATGCAGATGGATGTGGGTTTAGATACCGGCGATATGCTACTGAAAACCACTCTGCCGATTGAAGATAGCGACACCTCAGCCAGCCTTTACGAGAAATTGGCGGAACAAGGTCCTGTTGCCCTATTGCAAGCCCTCGAAGGTCTAGCAAACGGCACCTTAGCCGCTGAAAAACAAGATGAAGCCTTAGCGAACTACGCAGAAAAACTCAGTAAAGAAGAAGCCAGACTCGATTGGAATAAATCTGCCCAGCAACTCTGGCAAGAAGTCCGTGCCTTTAATCCTTGGCCAGTGAGTTACTTTGAGCATCAAGGCAATACCATTAAAGTGTGGCAGACCCAAGTTAGCGAAACCACCAGCACAGCCGCTCCGGGCACTATTATCAGCGCCAGCAAAAAAGGCATAGAAGTCGCCACCGCCGACGGCGTATTAACCCTGCTGAGTATGCAGCTGCCGGGGAAAAAGCCGCTCAATGTTGCCGATATTCTCAATGCTCGAGGTGAATGGTTTAGCCCGAATACTCGCCTCGCAAACGAGGCACAATAGTATGAACTTGCGCGCGCTGGCTGCGAAAGCCATCTTCGAAGTATTAGAAAAAGGCGTGTCACTCTCAGTGGCATTGCCCGATCAACAAAAGCACCTTGCCAGTGGCAAAGATAAAGCCCTACTCGCCGAGCTCTGTTACGGCGTGATGCGCACTCTGCCGCAAATAGAGAAACGCATCAGTGAATGCCTAGCGAAACCACTCAAAGGTAAGCAAAGGATTATCCACCAGTTGCTGATCATAGGTTGCTATCAACTTTACTTCACTCGCATTCCAAGCCACGCCGCGATTTCAGAAACCGCCGAAGCCTGTCGCCAGTTAAAATTTGAAGGCATGGTTAAGGTCGTTAACGGTGTACTGCGCAACATTCAGCGTCAGCTTTCGCCGCTAAGCACTGAGTCAGATACCTTAAGCTATAACACGCCCGCTTGGTTGATTAAGCGCTTGAAAGAAGCCTATCCCGAGCAGTGGCAAGACATCATTCAACAAAGCCATGAACGCCCACCTATGTGGCTGCGTAACAATCGCTTATCCCAGAGCCGTACCGAATACCTTGCTGCCTTAGCCGAACTCGAGATTGAAGCGAGCGAAGGCAGCAGTGCCGATGCCATCCTTTTAGCGCATCCAAAAGATGTCGCCACACTGCCACGCTTCCATGAAGGCGCAGCCTCAGTGCAAGATGGCGCGGCGCAATGGGCGGCGACATTACTGGCGCCACAAGCGAATGAGTTAATCCTCGATGCCTGCGCGGCGCCCGGTGGTAAAAGCTGTCATCTACTCGAACTTGAACCAAGCATTAAACTGGTTGCCGTCGACTTTGATGCCAAACGCCTCGAACGCGTGCAACAGAACCTTGACCGCTTGTCATTAAAAGCGGAGCTTATCCATGGCGATGCGGCCAATATTGACTCATGGTGGCAAGGTGGACAATTTGATCGTATCTTACTGGACGCGCCATGCTCGGCCACGGGAGTGATCCGCCGCCATCCCGATATTAAATGGTTACGCAAAAACCATGACATCGAAGAACTGGCTGAACTACAACAGCAAATTCTCGATCATTGCTGGAAGTGGCTCAAACCCGGTGGCACGCTTCTTTATGCCACTTGCTCGATTTTACCGCAGGAAAACCGCGACCAGATCAGTGCGTTTTTAGAGAGAACGGCAGATGCTAAGCTAGACACACTCTCCCAGCAAAATTCGCCACAGGATATAGGTTGGCAAATCACGCCAGGACAAGACAATATGGATGGGTTCTATTACGCCCGTTTATTAAAAGCGACCGATTAGGAAGTAAGCAAGGCCATGAAAATTATCATATTAGGTGCGGGTCAAGTCGGGGGAACCTTGGCCGAGAATTTGGTAGGTGAGAATAATGACATCACCATAGTCGATCATGACAAATCCAGACTACGCGCCCTGCAAGATAAATATGACCTTCGCGTTGTGGCGGGCCATGCAGCCCACCCTGATGTGCTCAGAGAAGCGGGCGCAGAAGATGCCGACATGCTGATCGCGGTAACCAATAGCGATGAATGCAACATGGCCGCCTGTCAGATTGCTTACACCCTTTTCGGCACACCAACAAAAATTGCCCGTATTCGTTCAGAACCTTATCTGGCGATGCGCGATAAACTCTTTATCGACAGTGAAACCAAAAATAGCGACGGTCGCCCCCGCGGCGGCTTCGTGATCGATGAATTAATCGCCCCTGAACAGTTAGTGACCGCTTACATTCAGCGACTTGTTGAATATCCCGGTGCACTGCAAGTACTCGAATTTGCCGAAGGACGGCTAAGCCTAGTGGCCGTTCGCGCCTATTATGGCGGCCCACTGGTGGGGAATGCGTTAGCGGCACTGCGCGAACACATGCCGAATATTGATACCCGGGTTGCGGCGATTTTCCGCCAAGGCCGCCCTATCATGCCTCGCGGTACCACGATTATCGAAGCCGATGATGAAGTCTTCTTCGTCGCCGACAGTCGACACATTCGCGCTGTTATGAGCGAAATGCAAAAGCTCGATAACTCATACCGCAATATTATGATCGCCGGTGGCGGTAACATAGGCTTAGGTTTAGCCAAACGCCTTGAGCGCACCCACTCAGTTAAACTGATTGAGCATAAGTATGAGCGGGCTGAAGCACTATCGGAGCAACTGGAAAATACTACCGTGTTCTGCGGTGACGCTTCGGATCAAGAATTACTGCTCGAAGAACACATAGATCAAACCGACGTATTTATTGCGGTGACCAATGACGATGAAGCAAATATTATGTCGGCATTGCTGGCAAAACGTATGGGCGCGAAAAAGGTCATGGTGCTGATCCAGCGCGAAGCCTATGTGGATATCGTCCAAGAAGCTAATATCGACATTGCTATCTCACCCCAGCAAGCCACCATTTCGGCACTGTTAACCCATATCCGTCAGGGTGATATCTGTAACGTTTACTCCCTACGTCGCGGCGCCGCCGAGGCAATTGAAGCGATTGCCCACGGGGATGCCAGCACGTCTAAAGTGGTTGGCAAAGCCATTGGCGATATTAAGTTGCCACCGGGAACCACCATTGGTGCTATTGTCCGCAACGACGAAGTATTAATGGCTCACGACAAAACCGTGATAGAACAAGGGGATCACGTGATCTTATTCCTAGTGAATAAAAAGTTTGTCGGCGAAGTCGAGAAGCTTTTCCAACCAAGTGCTTTCTTCTTCTAAGAACCTAAGTAAGCCAACTTATGCTGAACTTTAGACCACTATTGTTTATTTTAGGGCTGTTTTTGTCCATGCTGACAGCCTTCATGTTGATCCCACTGCTTCTCGCCGTGTTCAATGCCGAGGAAACCGTGGGCTCTTTCATGCTGTCGGCGTTAGTGACAGGCATTAGTGCCAGCTTGTGTTTACACAATGGCCAGAGCAAGACTATTAACCTCAATATCCGCGATATGTTCCTGTTAACCAGCTTGACGTGGTTGATCGTGAGCCTGTTTGCGGCCATGCCCTTTACCCTATATCACGGGATTGGCTATACCGACGCCTTCTTTGAGACTATGTCCGGCATCACGACCACAGGTTCTACTGTGCTCTCGGGGTTGGATACCATGGATCACAGCATTTTAATCTGGCGTTCTTTATTGCAGTGGCTTGGCGGGATTGGTTTTATCGTGATGGCGGTGGCCATTCTGCCCTTCTTGAACGTCGGTGGTATGCGGCTGTTCCGCACTGAATCGTCCGATTGGAGCGATAAAGCCGTACCACGCACCCAAAGTATGGCTAAGTACTTATTCTTTATTTATATTTTGCTAACTGTTGCCTGCTGCGTTGCTTATCATCTGGCGGGAATGACGTGGTTTCAAGCCATCAACCATGCCATGACCACCCTATCGACTGGCGGCTACTCAACATCTGATAGCTCAATGGCCGCGTTTTCGCACTCGGCTCACTGGGTTGGCGTGTTCTTTATGTCGGCGGGTGGCTTACCGCTACTCATGTTTGTGCACACCATACAGCAAAGGGATCTGCGCATTTGGAACGATGCTCAGGTCAAAGGCTTCTTGTTTTTCCTGACTTTCGTGTCTTGTTCTATTGGCTTTTGGCTGTGGCAAACCCGCGACATTGAACTCCTCGATGCGCTGCGTTTATCCAGCTTTAACGTAGTTTCTGTGGTGACCACTACAGGTTATGGCTTAACGGATTACGGTGCTTGGGGCGCCTTTGCCAACATCGCCTTTATGTTCTTAATGTTTGTCGGTAGCTGCTCTGGCTCAACTTCAGGCGGGATTAAAATCTTCCGCTTTCAAATCGCTGGCGCCATTATGCGCGAGCAATTGAAACAGCAATGTCATCCAAACGGTATCTTTAGGGAACGCTACAACAATCGCATCATCAGTGAAGATATCGTCCGCTCGCTGATCACTTTCGTGCTGTTGTTTGTAATGGTGATTGTAGGCTTGTCGGTAATTTTAGTGCTCACAGGGCTCGACCCTATGACCAGTTTCACGGGCGCTATCACGGCGGTCACGAACGTAGGTCCTGGCTTAGGGCCGATTATTGGCCCTGCGGGTAACTTCTCAACCCTGCCCGATGTGGCGAAATGGGCGTTGTCACTCGGCATGCTCCTCGGTCGTTTAGAAATTCTGACCGTAGCAGTGTTATTCCACCCGAGTTTCTGGAAGTATTAATTCTGTAGAGCTTGGATACTAAAAAGGCGCTTAACAAGTTAAGCGCCTTTTTTATTAAGCCTGACCCGTCCTAAATAGCGGTAACGTCGACTAATTCAAGCAGATGATCGGCATAGACCTTCACATCAACCCAGTCGGTGTAATCGATAACCGACTTAGGATCGGTTGGGCCTTTGGTCATCTTCATAATCAACTGGATCATCAACCTGTCGTACCAAGGCCATGAAGGATAATCCACTTTCCCCGCAATAATTTTAAGATCGGCTGGCGTCCACGGCGATAAGGCGATGAACTTTTGCAGATATTTATTATTCTCAGGAATACGTTTTTCTGGATTTCTCGCTACCACGTTGACGCAGAAGAAACTGTTTGGCAATGCACCCAAAGCCTCTGCATGTTGCTCGATAAACTTGAACACACTCTTATCATAGGTGCCATAGAGTACGCAGGCACCTAAGGCGACAACCTCGTAATCGGGCCAATTGATACAAGTTGCGGCAGCACTATTGATATCGACAAGGTCGACCTTAGCGCCACGAAAGGTTAATTGGTCGGCAATTGCATTGGCAATCTTGGCCGTGTGGCCACCACGGGTAAAATAAAGTACGAGAACGCGTGTCATAGGGAATTACCGATCCACTGAGTTAATGTCACCATTGTGGCAAGATTACGTTAAATAAACCTCTGATAGGATCACAAATCAGCCGTATCTCATATTCTGAGATGCAAAAATTGAGATCTGCATGGCTGAGCAGTATGATTGCGTAAACACAGGTGTTCAATTAGAATTATCTAATCAAAAGCGATGAAGTGAGTGACCTTATGCAAAATGACATAGATGTAGCTGCAATGGTAACTAATGCGGAAAGTGCGGCTAAATGGCTTAAGGCCATAGCGAACCCTTATCGCCTAATGATTTTATGCCTATTACTAGACAAAGAGTTGAGCGTAACTGAACTCAATGCCACTGTACCATTAAGCCAGTCGGCACTATCCCAGCATTTAGCCGTATTACGCGCTGAAGATCTGGTGGATACCCGTAAGAGCTCGCAAATTGTTTACTACAAGCTCAAGAACGAACAAGTCACCCAAGTGATTTCGATTCTGCATAGCCGCTACTGCGCAGTGTAACACGGTAAAGCTAGCTTAAATTTAAGCCCTAATCGCTTGCAAGTGATTAGGGCTTAATGGTTTTTAGTGCTGGCTAAAGCGGTTACCGAAGGCGTCGACTTTTTCCCAATCGGTAAACTCAAAGGTGCCTGTGATATCGGTTGGCCCTTTAGTCATCCACATGATGAAACGTATCATAGTGCGATCGAAGAAACCGTATTTAGGATAATCAATCTTGCCCGCAAACACTTCAAGCAACTGTGGCTGCCATAGTGAAAGCTGCAGAAACTTTTGCATATAAGGATTGGTTTCAGGCGTATTCTTTAAGGGTTTACGCGCCACGACATTAACGGTAAAAAAGCCGTTAATCTTAGTATCGAGCACCGCATGGTGGCGGTTTACAAACTGGTAAAGTTCAGGTCTATGCTTACCATAACGAATACTGGCGCCGATCAGCACTTTATCAAAATCAGCTAAGCTCAACGCATCAGCCTGCTCTAATGTGACCAGAGCAACCTGCTCTCCCGCCTGCTCTGCAATCGTCTTCATTTTTTGGCAAATTGCCAATGTTTGGCCATCAATCGTCGAATAGATTATTAACGTCTGCATGATTAATTCTTCCAAAAAGTTGGCGTAAACAAAATCAGTAAGGTAAATACTTCGAGGCGACCAAACAGCATAGCCGCGACTAATACCCATTTGGCGCCATCGCCAATACTGGCGTAGTTACTGGCTACCGCACCTAAGCCTGGGCCTAGATTGTTTAAGCAAGCCGCGGTAGCACTAAAGGCGGTAATATCATCTAATCCCATCGCCATGAGTGCAAGCATACAGATCACAAACACCAGCGCATAGGCAGAGAAGAATCCCCACACGGCATCGACAACGCGATCGGGCAAGGCTTTAGAACCGATACGGATAGAGAACATCGCCTTAGGATGAACCAGTCGCTTTAATTCGCGCGAGCCCTGTAACAGCAGCAAAATGACCCGAATCACCTTAATCCCACCCGCAGTTGAGCCACCACAGCCACCGATAAAGCTCGAAAATATCAATAGAATAGGTAAAAACAGCGGCCACATGTGGAAGCTTTCAGTACCAAACCCTGCGGTAGTGGCCACGGAAACCGCCTGAAATAAGGCATGGTCTAAGGTTTCTTCCGGCGAATCATAAATGCCCGAATGATAAAGCGTGAGGAAACAAATCGCGGTAAGAATGAGTTGAATCGCCACCAGCATCTTAAATTCGGCATCTTTAAAATACACTTTAACGTTAATTCCTCGCCGCGAAAATGCCGCAAAATGCACGCTAAAGTTAACCGCAGAAACGATTAAAAAGAATACACAAATAAGGTTAATCACTGAACTATCAAAATACCCCATGCTAGCATCATGGGTCGAAAAACCGCCAATAGCGATAGTTGAAAATGAATGGCAAACCGCATCGAACACACTCATGCCCGCCATCCAATAGGCGGTAGCACAGGAAATAGTTAACAATAAATAGATATACCACAGTGCCTTAGCGGTTTCGGCGATCCGCGGGGTCATCTTACTGTCTTTCACTGGGCCCGGAATTTCAGCGCGATAGAGCTGCATCCCCCCTACGCCAAGCACAGGTAAAATTGCCACGGCGAGCACAATAATCCCCATACCGCCGAGCCATTGCAGCATATGGCGATAAAACAGAATGGCTTTAGGTAAGAAGTCGAGCCCGACAATCACTGTGGCTCCGGTGGTGGTTAATGCAGAGAAAGATTCGAAGAAGCTATCGGTCCAGCTAAGGTCGGGTTGACTCGAGAAGATAAACGGTAAAGCACCGATGGAACCCAGTACGGTCCAGAACAGGACCACAATCAAGAAACCCTCTCGGGTACGCAATTCTTCTTTACAGTGGCGATTGGGATACCAGAGCCAGAAACCAATAAATAGGCTGACAAAAAATGCCTGCATAAACGCCGTACCGCCGCCATCGTTATACCAAACAGCGATCAGTGCTGGTGGCAGCATAGTGATTGAAAATAAACCAATCAGCAGGCCTATGATTCGTATTATGGTTTTATATTGCATTAAGCGAGTTCAATCATTCCATTGGCTGCAAAGGTATTTTCAGCATTTGGGCTATTTTGGCATAATTTACGCAGGCATCACAGCTCAAACTCAGGCCTCAAACTTCCCTGACTGAGCGTCGCCAGCGACTCACACAGTAATGCCTGTTGCTGCCTGCCTATCTCGAACACAATATCGACCGCTTCAGCAAATTGCTTATCGATTATCACGGCATCGACTTGCTGTAATAGATGCTCAACATCGCGCAGCTGCGCATAATCACAATGCAACTTGGCGGGATAACGTAACTGTTTTAGTCGCGTCGGCAATTGAACCAAACCTTGCCTTAAGCCCGACGTATAAGCCCGAACCAGTCCACCTACGCCTAGCTTAGTACCGCCATAATAACGCACCACAACAGCGCCCACTTCGCCGATATTCGCCCCTTGCAACACAGCTAACATAGGGCGACCAGCACTGCCGGCAGGTTCGCCGTCATCACTCGAACCAATCAAGACGCTATCATCCGGTGCGCCAGCCACAAAAGCTGAGCAATAATGGCTTGCGCCGGGATAGTCACGCTTTATGTCAGTGAGTACTAACTTAAATTTATCAAAGCTATCGCAATGAAACAGAAAAGAGATAAAGCGGCTATGCTTTATCTCTTCTTCGACCACGATATCTTCACAGGGAACGCTATAACTTTCGAGCACACATCCGCCCTAATCTTTACCCTATGATCAATCGGTCAAACCGAGTTCTCGGGTCATGTTCTCGTTTCTATCTTGATGCACTATGACGTTATCTTCGATGCGAATACCACCAAAAGGTCTTAACTCATCAACCGTTTGCCAGTTGATCTGTTGGCCACGACTATCTTGTTTAAGCTCATTAAGCAGAGTATCGATAATGTATAACCCGGGTTCCATGGTCAGCACTTGGTTTGGCGCTAAAATGCGGGTGCAACGTAGGAATGGATGGGCCTCTGGCGCCGCAATATGAGTTCCGCGTTCATCGTGGGAGAAGCCGCCAACATCATGCACTTGTAGGCCTAACATATGACCTAAGCCATGGGGGAAGAAAGCACTGGTTATGCCTTGATCGACCAAACCTTGGACATCACCTGTGGCTAAATCAAAATCCAATAGCATTTGCGCGACTTTAGCATGGGTGGCCAAGTGTAAATCGGGATAACGCACGCCCGGACGCATCATGTCGATAAGCTCTAGCTGCGCCTTGTTCATCGCAGTGATCAATTCATCGAAACGATTCTTCTCGAATGCATAGGTTCTGGTGATATCAGAGGCATAGCCAAAGTAACTCGCGCCGGCATCGATAAGAAATGACAAACGTTTCGCAGGGCTTTGGTGTTCAAGTGCGGTGTAATGCAAAATCGCCGCATTTTGGTTGAGGGCGATGATATTGCCATAGGGCACTTCATTCTCGCTCTGGCCTACGGCAGATAAATAATGCTGCTGGATTTCGAACTCGCTCGCACCATTATAAAAGGCATTTTTAGCCGCCAAATGTCCCTGCACCGCAATTTGATTCGCGCGGCGCATACATTCCAACTCATATTCGGTTTTAGTGGTTCTGTGGTAATGCAGATAACTCATCACAGCATCGGGATTACGACTGGTAAAACCCAGCACTTCGGCCACATCTAAATGCTCACCTAAATAGGCCCAATTGGCGATATCTGTCGGTAAAAACTCAGCGACCTTATCAGCCTTGGTCAGCAGCTTAATATCGAAATACTCAGTCCAAAACATATCAGGCACATCAGACACTTTGTGCCAAAAATCCACAGGACGATAAAAAATCAGTTGCGGCTTATCACGGCCGTCAACCACTAACCAACAATTCGGATTATCCAACACTGGCAACCATGCCTTGAAGTGCGGGTTTGCCTTAAAGGGATAATTGATATCATCCAAAAACATCCGATGCGGCTGACCCGAATGGATCACTAAACCAGACAAGGCTTCTCGAGACAAAATCTCTGCGACTCGACGGTTTAACTCGGCAATATGGGCACGATAGTGATGAGCCAACTGATCCATTTGTCATCTCCTGCAATGAATAAAAGTTAATAATATGAGCCGAATTTGCTCACATATTCTTAATCTGATCATGAACAACAGATTCAATCAAAACACTAAACTGTCACTCAATCTAAAATACATGGCCGCTGAACAAACAACATTAAAGCGATAACGTCATGATTATCTTTAATAGTTACGTTCAACCCTAGCATGGCTGCAGCGTTTAAACGTCTAAGGTAAACAGCCACAAAGACCTATTTATCCGCAAAGTGATTTAACGCATTCTAGGTGTTCTACACTCTGTGCAGTGTATCACAAAGGTGAAAAATCACTCTAGCCGACAAGAAATTAAACAGTCGTTTAAATTGGGTGTTGTAATTTATCGAATTTCGAAGCACACTGGCACACAACTGGTCAAATGATGGCCGAAGCTGCTGTGAGATAGAGAGTCGTACTAGCACCAACACATAATGGTGGGTATCACTTTTAAGCCAAAAGGAAGCAAGCAATGATCTACCAAAGTCCTACAATTCAGGTTGAGTTACTCGAGGATAATATTGCCAAGCTGTGCTTTAACGCACCCGGTTCGGTGAACAAATTCGACAGAGAAACCCTCGCCTCGCTCGATGCGGCATTAGACAGCATCAAGCAAGATTCCAATATCAAAGCGTTAGTGCTGACCTCAAGTAAAGATACCTTTATTGTGGGCGCCGACATTACCGAATTTTTAGGCCTGTTCGCACAAGATGACGCCGTATTGCTCTCTTGGGTTGAACAAGCCAACGCAGTCTTCAACAAACTCGAAGACTTGCCTTTCCCAACCGCATCAGCAATCAAAGGCTTTGCCTTAGGTGGCGGCTGTGAAACCATTCTGGCAACCGATTTCCGTATCGCAGACACCACAGCCAAAATCGGTTTACCCGAAACTAAACTCGGCATCATCCCAGGTTTTGGCGGCACAGTTCGTCTGCCACGTGTGATTGGTGCAGATAACGCACTTGAGTGGATCACGACCGGTAAAGACCAACGCGCTGAAGATGCACTGAAAGTCGGCGCTGTTGATGCCGTGGTTGCACCACAAGCGTTAGAAGCTGCTGCGATTCAAATGCTGAAAGATGCTGTTGCTGAAAAGCTGGATTGGCAAGCACGTCGTAACCGTAAACTGTCTGCGCTAACACTGCCAAAACTTGAAGCTATGATGTCATTCACCACAGCCAAAGGCATGGTGTTTGCGGTTGCGGGTAAACACTACCCTGCACCAATGGCTGCTGTAAGCGTAATTGAGCAAGCATCGACTAAAGGTCGTGCTGAAGCATTACAAATCGAACATCAAGCCTTTATCAAGCTGGCTAAAACCGACGTTGCTAAGGCACTTATCGGTATTTTCCTTAATGATCAATTTGTTAAAGGTAAAGCGAAGAAAGCCGGCAAGTTAGCGAAAGAAGTCAACAACGCGGCCGTATTAGGCGCAGGCATTATGGGCGGCGGCATCGCTTACCAAAGCGCCAGTAAAGGCACACCGATTGTCATGAAAGACATTGCCCAGCCAGCATTAGATTTAGGCCTCAATGAAGCCGCTAAACTGCTGTCTGCCCAAGTCGCCCGTGGCCGTTCAACGCCAGAAAAAATGGCCAAAGTGCTGAACAACATCACGCCTTCGTTAGATTATGCCGCAATTAAACACAGTGATGTTGTCGTTGAAGCCGTTGTTGAACATCCAAAAATCAAAGCACAGGTTTTAGCCGAAGTTGAAGGTTATGTGAGTGAAGATGCAATTATCGCGTCAAACACCTCAACAATTTCAATCAACTTACTCGCTAAGAGCATGAAGAAACCTGAGCGTTTCTGCGGTATGCATTTCTTCAACCCAGTGCACAAAATGCCGTTGGTCGAAGTTATCCGTGGCGAGCATAGCTCTGAAGAAACCATCGCCTCTGTTGTGGCTTATGCCAGCAAAATGGGCAAGACCCCAATCGTTGTTAATGATTGCCCTGGCTTCTTCGTTAACCGCGTACTCTTCCCTTACTTTGCAGGCTTTAACGGCTTACTTGCCGAAGGTGGCGACTTTGCTGCAATCGACAAAGTGATGGAAAAACAATTCGGTTGGCCAATGGGTCCAGCTTACCTGCTCGACGTAGTCGGTTTAGACACAGGTCATCACGCCCAAGCTGTTATGGCTGAAGGTTTCCCTGATCGCATGGGTAAATCAGGCACTGACGCGATTGATGTGATGTTTGAGAACAAACGTCTTGGCCAGAAAAATGGTAAAGGTTTCTATGTCTATTCAGTCGATAGCCGTGGCAAGCCGAAGAAAGATGTCGATCCAACAAGCTACGGCCTATTGAAAGATGCCTTTGGCGAGTTAAAAGCCTTCGAAGCCGATGACATTATTGCCCGTACAATGATCCCTATGATCATCGAAACCGTGCGCTGTTTAGAAGAAGGTATTGTCGCATCGCCTGCCGAAGCGGATATGGGCCTAGTTTATGGCTTAGGTTTCCCGCCATTCAGAGGCGGCGTGTTCCGTTACTTGGATACCATGGGTGTCGCAAACTTTGTGGCCTTAGCAGACAAATACGCTCACTTGGGCGGTCTGTATCAAGTCACTGATGCGATGCGCACATTAGCAGCCAATAACGGTAGCTACTACCAAGCCTAATTAGCGGGAAAGGAATTTAATCATGAAACAAGCTGTTATCGTAGACTGCATCCGTACTCCGATGGGCCGCTCAAAGGCTGGCGTATTTCGTAATGTGCGTGCAGAAACTCTGTCTGCCGAACTAATGAAAGGTCTGTTGCTGCGTAACCCGCAACTCGACCCAAACCTGATTGAAGATGTGATTTGGGGTTGTGTGCAACAAACCCTAGAGCAAGGCTTCAACATCGCCCGTAACGCTTCGCTATTAGCGGGCATTCCAAAGACTGCTGGCGCTGTGACGGTTAACCGCCTATGTGGTTCATCAATGGATGCTATCCATCAAGCTGCGCGTGCGATTATGACTGGCATGGGCGACACCTTTATTA
The DNA here is from genome assembly GCF_026802235.1 of Shewanella sp. DAU305. Classification (NCBI taxonomy): domain Bacteria; kingdom Pseudomonadati; phylum Pseudomonadota; class Gammaproteobacteria; order Alteromonadales; family Shewanellaceae; genus Shewanella; species Shewanella sp. DAU305. Next base: position 528,679 of record NZ_CP113808.1, on the reverse strand, counting down.
TTGGTGGCGTAGAACACATGGGCCACGTGCCAATGAGCCATGGTGTCGACTTCCACCCAGGTCTTGCTAACAACGTGGCAAAAGCCTCTGGCATGATGGGTTTAACGGCTGAAATGCTGGGTAAACTGCACGGTATTACCCGTGAACAGCAAGATGCTTTTGCGGTACGTTCACACCAACGCGCTTATGCTGCGACGGTTGAAGGCCGCTTTGCCAAAGAAATCTATGGCATTGAAGGTCACGATGCTAACGGTGCCTTAATTAAAGTACTGCAAGACGAAGTGATCCGCCCAGAAACTACCATGGAATCTCTGGCTGCACTGCGCCCCGTGTTTGATCCAGTAAACGGTACAGTGACTGCTGGTACTTCTTCTGCACTGTCTGATGGCGCATCAGCCATGTTGATCATGGAAGAATCTAAAGCGCGTGCACTTGGCTTACCAATTCGTGCACGCATTCGCTCTATGGCGGTTGCAGGTTGTGACGCGGCTATTATGGGTTACGGTCCAGTGCCAGCCACGCAAAAAGCACTGGCTCGCGCCGGTATCACAGTTGCCGATTTAGATGTGATTGAACTTAACGAAGCGTTTGCTGCTCAGTCTTTACCTTGTGTGAAAGATTTAGGTCTAGCAGATGTGGTTGATGACAAAATAAACCTCAACGGCGGCGCAATTGCACTAGGTCACCCACTGGGTTGTTCAGGCGCTCGTATCTCTACGACGCTGATCAACTTAATGGAAGACAAAGACGCGACCTTAGGGTTAGCGACCATGTGTATTGGTTTAGGCCAAGGTATCGCCACTGTATTCGAACGCGTTTAATTCGTTACTCGAATAATTTCAAAGCCGGAACTTGTTCCGGCTTTTTTATGCCAAATTTTCTGCCAGCGTAAATATTAATATTTCTCATTTCTTCTGCTGTTCATTTGAAAATCAGTCCGTTATCAACTTAACTACAAGGGCATCACTGGCTATTGTGGACAACAACAGGCAAGCAATCATCAGCCAAATCTAGGCAGTGTAGTGCAAGGATGCAATTCGTTGTTTTACAAGAGGAATGCCTGATGCTACAAACGGAACAGACCCTTTTCGAACAAATGCGGATCACTGAGCTGGAGATCGAGTCTCGTAAGGCGCTCTTCTCTTTTACTGGGGCAGACGTAAAGGCCCTACAATCCTTTAAGCCCATCATTGAAGAAAACATCGATAAAATCGTCGATGACTTTTATGGCTTACAAACCAGCGTGTCAGAAATTGCGCTGCTGATCGGAGACTCAGACACCCTTGCCCGCTTACGTACCGCACAGAGAAGATATGTGCTCGATTTATTTAATGGTGTTTATGATCTTGAGTACGTAAACAATCGCCTGCGGATTGGGTTGGTCCATAAACGCATTGGTGTTGAGCCTAAGCTTTACCTGTCTGCGGTACACACGCTAAAAGAGCTTATCTACGCCGTGATCAACTGTTCAGTGCAAGATACACATCAAGGCGAATGTATCCGTGCCGCGATTGATAAACTGGTGCTGTTTGATGTCACGCTGGTATTTGATACTTATATTCGCAGCTTAGTATCCGAGATTGAGAACGCTAAGGATAAAGCCGAAAAATATGCCCAAAGCATGGAAAGCAAAGTCAAAGAGCGGACACAGCAGTTAGAAGAACTGTCGCAAACCGATCCCTTAACAGGCCTGCTTAACGTTAGGCATTTACAAGAAACGGCAACGCGCATACTCAGGGCCGCCCAAAGGCGTGCAGAACCCGTCAGCGTGATCTACTTAGACGTAGATGATTTTAAGTCATTCAACGACACCCAAGGCCATAGATCTGGGGATGAAGTACTGCGCGCTGTAGCAAAAGCGATTAAAGAAATCACTCGGGCCGAGGACCATTGCTTTCGATATGGTGGAGATGAGTTCTGTATCATTATGCCTAACTGCCGTGAAGAACAAGCTCGGGATAATTTCATCACTCGATTCAATCAAAAAATAAAACTCAGTTTAAACAATATTTCCTTAAGCTTTGGCATTATTGATACTGGACCCTACGAATATGAAGAAGCCAATAGCTTAATTCATAAAGCCGATCAGCGAATGTATAGCTACAAACGTGCATCCAAACAGCAGCAACAAACTATGGCGGCAGCAAATGATTTAGCACCTGAGAATAGTACCGCAGATGTCCATTCAATCTCTCAATCTCAAAGCGTTGATAAAGCCGTCGAGTAATTTTGAAACCCATTCGTCATCATGTTCCACGTGGAACATTAAATATCTAACATTCGTATTGATAGATACATCTCAATGAAACCAGATCACAAATTGAAACCGCCAACTTGGTTTATCATGGGGGCTAGAGTAACATTAGCTAATTCTGCTTAACCGTTCAGTAGAGGTAATATGAACGACGCTTTCTCAACCGCACAGCATAGACTCGATGCTCTTGGTTTACGCTGCCCAGAGCCTGTAATGATGGTGCGTAAAACGGTAAGACAAATGGCTGCTGGCGAGACTCTGCTGATCATTGCCGATGATCCTGCTACGACGCGCGATATTCCAAGCTTTTGTGAATTTATGGATCACACCTTAATTGCCAGTGAAACCACACAAACGCCATATCAATATTTGATCAAAAAAGGACTTTAAGTCGTATTCGTTAACGACTTAATCATGAACAAAGGATGTGAGAAACTATGCCAAAACTGCTGGCGATTGCCTATAAAACTGTAAAGCGCGGCCCAATGAATGAAGTTCTCTGTGCCAATGTCACCCAACTCAGTGGCGTAGAGAAAGATGTGTTTGGTCGTCCAGGCAAACGCCAAGTCACTGTGCTTTCTAAACTTCAGTGGCAACAGGCCTGCCATAGTATCGAGGCAGATTTACCTTGGACGACTCGCAGAGCAAATCTGCTGGTTGATGATCTCGTATTTAGCAGTGCCGATGTTGGTAAACATTTACAGATCGGCGAGTTGCGACTTGAAATCACGGGTGAGACCGACCCCTGTAAAAAAATGGAAATAGCACATGTCGGTTTAGAAGCCGCGCTCACGCCAGATTGGCGAGGCGGTGTAACCTGCCGAGTATTGAATGATGCCATGATCCATTTAGGCGATGAGATCACTCTGGTTAATCCAAGCTAATTTTATTCCCAGCTAGTCGGCTCTCTTAGTTAATTCTCCATACTCCTCAGTAAATAGAACCAAGTGACTTGGTTCTACTTCTGCTATGCCAGCTCTCTTATCCATATCGCCATGACTTATCCTTCACTCGGTCATCAATTGAAACAGTATTTACGTTTTCCTTCTTATCTATTTATGCGATAACTAGACTGAGTATTAACAAAAGTTCATCTTAAAATTAATACCACTCGAGCAGTCCATAAGAACGATAACAGGAAGTGACATGTTGAAATCTAAACTTACCCCGCTTTATATCGCCCTCGCTCTAGGTATGAATACCCTCGCCGTTAACGCAGCAGAAACGAAGGAAGCCGAATGGAATGTTAACGCTCCAGCAAATGCTCCCTTAGAGCAAGTCAAAATTGATGTTAATGAAGGCACTTGGATGAACCTTAGTGTCAGTCCAGATGGCAAGCATATCGTCTTCGACTTACTCGGCGACATTTATCAAATCCCAGTATCAGGCGGTGAAGCTAAGCCATTAGCCCAAGGCATTGCTTGGCAGATGCAGCCCGTCTATAGCCCAGATGGCAAACACATCGCATTTACCTCGGATGGCGATGGTGGTGATAACATTTGGATCATGGATGCCGATGGTAGCAATCCACGAACTGTCACCCAAGAAACATTCAGGTTGCTAAACAGTCCAGCTTGGAGCCCTGACTCTCAGTATCTTGTTGCACGTAAGCATTTTACCGCCAGCCGCAGTTTAGGTGCGGGTGAAGTGTGGCTATACCACGTAGCGGGCGGCGAAGGCGTCAAACTAACTGAACGCCCAAATGATCAGAAAGATTTAGGCGAACCCGCGTACTCGCCCGATGGCCGTTATATCTACTTTAGCCAAGATGATACGCCAGGCAAAACATTCCACTATTCAAAGGACTCAGTTAACGGTATCTACAAACTCAAACGTTATGATACCCAAACCGGTGACATTGAAATTTTGATTGAAGGTACCGGTGGCGCAATTCGACCAACACCAAGTCCTGATGGCACTAAGCTCGCCTATATAAAGCGCGATGATTTTAATTCATCACTCTACCTGCTCGACCTCAAGTCTGGTGAAACCACTAAACTGTTTGGCGAACTAGACCGTGATATGCAAGAGACTTGGGCGATTCATGGCGTCTACCCGACAATGGCGTGGACTCAAGATAACAAGGATATTTTCTTCTGGGCGAAGGGAAAGATTAACCGCCTGAATGTTGCCAACAAAACACTCACAGATATCCCCTTTAGCGTAAAAACTGAGTTAGCAGTACAACCCTCAGTGCGCTTTAAGCAAGATATAGATAAAGATGTTTTCGAGGTCAAAATGCTACGTATGGCGCAGGTCTCTCCCGATGGCAGTAAAGTCGCCTTCGAAGCACTAGGGAAGATTTGGTTAAAATCATTACCCGATGGAAAAATGTCGCGCTTAACTGAACTCAATAATGGGATTGAAGAACTGTATCCCCAATGGTCCCGCGATGGCAAAAATATTGTTTTCACCACTTGGAATGACCAAGACCAAGGAACAGTGCAAGTCATTAGTGCCAAAGGTGGCAAACCTAAGCAGCTAACATCTGAGCCAGGAAAGTACGTAGAACCCACCTTTTCACCGGATGGTGAACTCGTTGTGTATCGCAAAACCCAAGGCGGTAACCTCACACCAAGAACTTGGTCGCAGGAGCCTGGACTATATAAAGTCGATATCAAAGGCAAACAAAATATGAAGATCAGTGCCGATGGCTACCAAGCTCAATTTGGTGCCAATGCCGATCGCGTCTTTTTTATGAATAGCAGCGAAGATGAAACGCCACAGTTATCATCTATCAACTTAGATGGCTTCGATAAGCGAGTTCATTACAGCAGTAAGCATGCGACTGAGTTTAGGGTTTCACCCGATGGTGAGCAACTCGCCTTCGCTGAACGCTTTAAGGTTTGGGTGACGCCTTTTGCTAAACACGGTGAAACAGTTGAGATTGGACCCAATGCCAACAATCTACCCGTAAGCCAATTGAGTGTCCGTGCGGGTGAAAGTATCAGTTGGAACAGTAAAAGCAACCAACTGTATTGGACGCTTGGCCCCGAACTTTATCAAGCCAAGGTTGATACTCAATATCTCAATAAAGATGAAAAGGCTCAGCCAAGCATTATCAATTTAGGCTTTACCGAAAAGGCCGATGTTCCACGTGGAACAATCGCCTTCGTCGGTGGCAAAGTGATTACAATGGAAAATGACCAAGTCATCGACAATGGCGTGGTCATAGTCAAAGATAATCATATTGTCGCCGTAGGTGATGCCAATATCGGGATTCCTAAAGATGCACAGATCATCGACATCAAAGGAAAATCGATCATGCCAGGGCTATTCGATGCCCACGCCCATGGACCGCAAGCAGATGATGAAATTGTGCCACAACAGAACTGGGCGCTGTATTCTGGCCTTTCCTTGGGTGTCACCACGATTCACGATCCCTCGAATGACACGACAGAGATTTTTGCCGCTTCCGAACAACAAAAAGCAGGACACATAGTTGGCCCGCGTATTTTCTCTACTGGTACCATATTATATGGTGCCAATGCGCCTGGCTACACATCGCATATAGACTCACTCGATGATGCCAAGTTTCATCTTGAACGTCTGAAAAAAGTCGGGGCGTTTAGCGTAAAAAGCTACAACCAACCGCGACGCAATCAGCGGCAACAAGTCATCGCTGCCGCTCGTGAACTCGAAATGATGGTCGTGCCTGAGGGTGGCAGTTTGCTGCAACACAATCTCACTATGGTCGCCGATGGCCATACAACGGTTGAGCACTCTCTGCCAGTGGCAGCGATTTATAACGACATCAAACAATTCTGGAGCCAGACTAAAGTCGGTTACACCCCAACCTTAGTGGTCGCCTATGGCGGTATTTCGGGCGAAAACTACTGGTACGACAAAACCGATGTGTGGGCGCATCCACGCCTGTCCATGTATGTCCCCGCCGATATATTACAGGCGAGATCAATGCGACGCCCGCATGCTCCAGATGGCCACTATAATCATTTCAATGTTGCAAAAGTCGCTAACGAGCTCAATAAGTTAGGGGTTCACCCAAATATTGGCGCCCACGGTCAGCGTGAAGGTTTAGCGGCACATTGGGAAATGTGGATGTTCGCCCAAGGCGGCATGAGTAATATGGAAGTATTGAAAACGGCCACCATTAATCCTGCGACAACCTTTGGTATGGAACAACAGCTAGGCTCGATTAAAGAAGGTAAGCTCGCAGACTTAATCGTTATTGATGGTGATCCATTAGCCGACATACGCGTCACAGATAAAGTCACTTATACCATGGTCAACGGTAAGCTTTTTGATGCTGAGACGATGAATGAGCTTAATGGGGATAAGGAAAAACGTAAGCCATTTTTATTTGAGAAAATCTAAACTCTATCCTCAAGGCTAGAATGGGAGAGTCGCTTTCCTGTTTTAATTATTTGGTTTAACCAGATATCACCAATGAAGATAAAAGCATGTTCCACGTGGAACATGCTTTTTTACATTTTGTGCATTGTTTATTGTGTATATGGACAAGAACTCGAATATTGCTATGAGTACTGTCCTACATCACATCAGCAAGATGAACGATTACTGATGTTAGCAGTGATGCTGACCGGCACAGGAATCAACACAGGCCTGGTAGGAAATACACTCTACAAGGTGATCATTTACCATACCCACCGCCTGCATAAAGGCATAACAAATTGTTGGACCGACGAAATTAAATCCAAGCTTCTTTAACGCTTTTGACATGGCTTCAGATTCTGGTGTTTGTGCAGGAACCTGCGACATAGCAGTAAACTGATTAACTATGGGCTTACCACCAACAAAGCTCCATAAAAATGCAGAGAAATCCTTCCCATCGGCAGTATAGGCTAAATATCCTGTAGTGGCACACTAATTTTGGCCACCTAAATAGAGGTGATATTATTACCTCGTAGATGACTTTAGGTGAACACGTGAGATCGACAACCAGAAAAACATTTAGTGCTGAATTCAAACTTGAAGCAGCCCAATTAGTCCTCGATAAAAACCATAGCATCATCGAAGCTGCAAAGGCGATGAACGTAGGTAAGTCCACTATGGATAAATGGGTGAGACAGTTAAAACTAGAACGCTAGGGTGGCACACCAAAAGCATCTCCGATTACCCCTGAAAAAATTGAAATCCGTGAGCTGAAGAAGCAAATAGCTCGTCTTGAGGAGCACAATCTTATCCTAAAAAAGGCTACCGCTCTCTTGATGTCAGACTCGATGAACAATTTACGCTAATCAGCGCACTCAAGCAGAGCCACTCTATTCTCACAATTTGTAATGCATTCAAAGTACATCGAAGTAGCTATAAGTATTGGCTAAAAAGAAAAGAACATATTGATGCAGACTTGACTATTTTATGCAGTGAAGTGAAGGCCGCACATCGTATTAGTCATGGCTCTGCCGGTGCGCGAACGATAGCGCAATTAGTGACTAACAAAGGGATTGGTCTCAGTCGTTATCGAGCCCGTAATCTAATGAAAAAGCTTGGGCTATTAAGCTGTCAGCAGCCTAAGCATTCTTATAGGAAAGCGACACAAGAGCATGTTGCAATCCCCAATACGCTTAATCGACAGTTTGCAGTAACTCAACCAGATCAAGTGTGGTGTGGCGACGTGACGTATGTTTGGGTCGGTAATCGTTGGGCATATTTAGCGGTTGTTCTAGACCTGTTTTCCCGTAAACCTGTTGGGTGGGCTTTGTCATTATCACCTGACAGCGAGCTGACCTGTAAAGCCTTGAAAATGGCATTTGAGTTAAGGGGGAAACCTGAGAATGTGATTTACCACAGCGATCAAGGTTCACATTACACAAGCTTGAAATTCAGACAATTAATATGGCGTCTTCAGATTGAGCAAAGTATGAGTCGCCGCGGGAATTGTTGGGATAACGCACCAATGGAGCGTTTCTTTAGAAGTTTGAAATCTGAGTGGATACCCGCCAGTGGTTATGGGAATTTTACAGAAGCAGATAAAGAGATCACAAATTACATCACTGGATATTACAGTGAGACCAGACCCCATCAATATAATGGTGGGTTAACGCCAAATGAGTCAGAACGTTTATATTGGAATGACTCTAAAACCGTGGCCAATTTTACTTGACCACTACAATCCTTTGGCATTCTTGATGATAGAGTTCACCTTCAAGCGATTACGCACTATGCCGGGATTCAACATAAGCTCCACCACTTTCGCCTCATCAAAGCCAGCAATCACTTCGGGTTCAAAATTGGCAAAGGCTTGTTCGTAATTTTGTTGTTTCTTCAGGATAGTTATCCAAGATAATCCGGCCTGTTGACCATCTAAACACAACTTAGCAAACAGCTCCTTAGGATCATAAACCGGCCGCCCCCACACTTTGTCATGATACTCACGATACAAGGGATCATCACTTACCCAGCCACAACGGATCTCTTCCATGGTATATAACCTTATTGTTTTAATTAAGAAGGTAAAAAATAACCTACATAAGCAGATATCTACAAGGTATAATCGAACCCATTTTCTATTCAGGCTGACGGCAGTAGACAAGTAGACATGACGACAAAACACGACGTAAAAACATTTCAGGGTTTCATTCTCACCCTGCAGGAATATTGGGCACAGCAAGGCTGTGCAATCGTTCAACCTCTAGATATGGAAGTCGGCGCGGGAACATTCCACCCACAAACTTTCCTACGTTCTCTAGGGCCAGAACCTATGAGCAGTGCCTATGTGCAGCCATCGCGCCGCCCTACGGACGGTCGTTACGGTGAAAACCCTAACCGTCTGCAGCACTACTACCAATTCCAAGTCGTGTTGAAGCCTTCACCTGACAATATTCAAGAGCTGTATTTAGGCTCACTGCAAGCGCTGGGTATCGATACTCAAATCCACGATATCCGCTTTGTAGAAGATAACTGGGAATCACCAACACTAGGTGCTTGGGGCTTAGGCTGGGAAATCTGGCTTAATGGTATGGAAGTAACTCAGTTTACTTACTTCCAACAGGTTGGCGGCATCGAATGCAGCCCAGTCACAGGTGAAATCACCTATGGCCTAGAGCGTCTGGCTATGTATATCCAAGGTGTTGATAGCGTTTATGATCTCGTTTGGACCGATGGTCCACTGGGTCGCATCACCTATGGCGATGTGTTCCATCAAAACGAAGTCGAGCAATCGACCTATAACTTCGAACACGCCGATGTGGACTTTATGTTCACCCTGTTCGATCAGTGCGAAAAAATGTGTCAGCATTTATTGTCACTGGAAAAACCTTTACCTCTGCCCGCTTACGAGCAAGTGATGAAAGCCTCGCACGCCTTCAACTTACTCGATGCCCGCCATGCCATTTCAGTGACCGAGCGCCAACGCTACATCTTACGCGTTCGCACTATGGCGAAAGCGGTCGCAGAATCTTATTATCAGGCACGCGAAGCGCTTGGCTTCCCAATGTGTAAGTAGAGGTAAAAACATGAATTTTGAAAACTTACTCATAGAGTTAGGCACAGAAGAGTTACCACCTAAGTCACTGCGTAAACTGGCTGAATCCTTTTTAGCTAACTTTACCGAAGAACTCAGCAAAGCCGATTTAGCATTTAGCTCTGCCGTTTGGTACGCAGCGCCACGTCGTCTGGCGATTAACGTCACTGAACTTGCGCTTGCACAAGCCGACAAAGTGGTTGAGAAACGTGGCCCCGCCGTGAGTTCAGCCTTTGATGCTGAAGGTAAGCCAACTAAAGCCGCCGAAGGTTGGGCACGTGGTAATGGTATTACTGTTGAGCAAGCGGAACGTTTAGTGACAGATAAAGGCGAATGGTTAGTCCATAACGCCAAAGTTGAAGGCGTCGAAACAAAAAGTTTGATCGCTGCTATGGCTCAACGTGCACTCGATAAATTACCCATCCCTAAGCCAATGCGTTGGGGCAATAATAAAACCCAATTTATTCGCCCTGTGCACACCGCGACTATGTTGTTAGGCAGTGAGTTGATTGAAGGTGAATTGCTGGGTATCAAATCGGCACGCACTGTTCGCGGTCACCGCTTTATGGGACTCAAGCAGTTTGAATTAGCGCACGCTGATCACTACCTTGCCGACCTAAAAGAAAAAGGCAAAGTCATCGCCGATTACGAAAGCCGTAAAGCATTGATCAAAGCCGATGCCGAAAAAGCCGCCGCTAAGATTGGTGGTACAGCCGATATCGAAGATAGCCTACTTGAAGAAGTCGCCTCTTTGGTTGAATGGCCAGTGGTATTGACCGCCAGCTTCGAAGAAAAATTCTTAGCCGTACCGTCTGAAGCTTTGGTCTACACCATGAAGGGCGATCAAAAATACTTCCCAGTCTTTGATGAAGTGGGCAAGTTACTGCCAAATTTTATCTTTGTGACCAACATAGAATCTAAAGATCCTGCGCAAATTATCTCTGGTAACGAGAAAGTCGTTCGTCCACGTCTTGCCGACGCCGAATTCTTCTTTAATACTGATAAAAAACATACGCTGGAATCACGTTTACCTAGCTTAGAAACAGTATTGTTCCAACAGCAGCTGGGTACATTAAAAGACAAAGTAAATCGTATCTCTGCCCTAGCCGGCTTTATTGCCGAGCAAACTGGTGCGAATGCGGTTGATGCAGCACGCGCAGGTTTGTTATCTAAAACCGATTTGATGACCAATATGGTGATGGAATTTACCGACACTCAAGGCACTATGGGTATGCATTACGCCCGCCTCGATGGTGAAACCGAAGCCGTTGCAGTTGCAATGGAAGAACAATACAAACCTAAGTTCTCTGGCGATACAGTGCCAAATGCTGGCGTATCTTGCGCTGTCGCATTAGCAGACAAGCTCGATACTTTAGTCGGTATCTTTGGTATTGGCCAAGCACCAAAAGGCGCAGCCGATCCCTTTGCCCTACGCCGCGCAGCAATTGGCGTGCTACGTATCATAGTAGAAAACAAGCTACCACTTGATTTAGTTGATCTTATCGCTAAAGCTCAAGCACTGCATGGCACTAACTTAAGCAACGCCAATGCAAGCGATGAAGTGTTAGAGTTCTTAATGGCACGCTTCCGCGCTTGGTATCAAGATAAAGGCATTGGTGTTGATGTGATCTTAGCCGTGCTAGCACGTCGCCCAACACGCCCAGCTGATTTTGATAGCCGTATCAATGCGGTATCACACTTTAGAAGCCTAGAAGCTTCTAGTGCACTTGCGGCAGCGAACAAACGTGTATCCAACATTCTGGCTAAGGTTGAAGGTGCTTTACCAACAACCATCAATGCGAATCTGTTAACTGAAGCCGCAGAGCAAGCATTAGCGGCCAAGTTGAACGAGCTGCAACCACTACTGGCGCCTTTGTTTGCCAATGCCGATTACCAACAAGCCTTAACCTTGTTAGCTGGCCTACGTGAAAGCGTGGATCAGTTCTTCGAAGATGTGATGGTAATGGCGGATGATGAAGCTTTGAAAAACAATCGTTTAGCATTGTTGAATAATCTACGCGAGCAGTTCCTGCACGTCGCGGATATATCACTACTGCAATAACAATACTAACGTTTTTTAAATTATCGCTTTATAAAAAACGCGCTAAATAGCGCGTTTTTTATTGCCCTGATTTCTTAAACAGCCCAATCAGAACTGCGTCAGTTTTTGATGTAAGCCATCAAATTGAGTTTGATCTAAGTTAACTTGCTGCAGTAAATTCGCCAGTATTTCAGGAGACAATTGCCCTGCTTGATGCAGCATAGAAATCTCGCTGATCACATTCGCCCGCCATATCACAGCGGCGAGCCCAACTTGCGGGCGCGAGTTCACACTGGCGAGCTTGTCTAATTCTGTTTCAAAGGTATTGGGTAACTGCCAATGCTTAGCGAGCAATGAACTTAAGGTTAACGATTTCGTCGTCATCACTTGTCTAAATAACCCAGAATTAGGCTGCTCTCCCGGCTCCGCCTGCACAAACGCATCGAGTAGCATTTTGAAAATGGCTAGCTTGCCGACATCATGCAGTAAACCCAATAAAAAAGCCGTATCTTGATCTTCGTCGCTTAACTCACTGGCGAGAAAGGCGACCTGCATCGAGTGGCGCCAAATTTCAGCGCCGAAACGACGAAAATAGATTGGCTTGATATCCAACATTTCACGCACTAGGCAAGTGGTGACAAACTTTCTCAACTGTTCACGACCAAGCTGTACCAAAGCCTGTTGTAAACTGGTGATATCCCTATCGCTACGTTTAAACGCAGGGGAGTTACATAGCTTAAGTACCTCAATACTCAGTAAAGGATCTCGCTCAATAAGCGCTAATAGATCCTTAATATCAAACTGAGGATCGGCCAGCTTACGATCTAGCTCCAATACCTTTGACGGTAGCTTTAGCACTTTTTCGGCGATCACTTGTGGCGATGCCAAGGCCTGCTCTATCTCCGCCATGACTCGGCGTTCAAGATTATTAGCTACACCGCCAGTGTCCTTAACCCGTGTTGGAAACAACAAACTATAAAAGAGTGCGGCTAAATCCACAGATACCACACTAATGTCTTCGAGAGGTTTAGCTGGCTTTCGCGCAGGTTCAAGCGACTTACCTAAGTCAGTGGTTGAAAAACTTTTGGGCCTCTCAACCGTCGCTGTATCGCGAATATTAAAGAGCTTATTAAAAAGTGATTTAATCAAGGAGCATCAACCTGTCATTATAAATAATTGTTAAAAAGTCAGTTAAATATTGCCCATAATAAATCCATTTTGATCCGCTAAAGCTATATATAAACACGTTGCAGACATGCTAATGGCTTGCTTAAGTGTAACATATTCAATTCATTTCTGACGTCTACAATCCCGCTATTGCTGCCTTTATAAAGACAATCTTGGTTACAACTTGAAACCTCAAAAAACTTACATTCTGGCAGCATTTAGCTGACAATATGTCCACCCTTCATAAAGTGATACGTATTTCGTCTCCCTTTAAGTCATTCACGACATACTCGCCAGCTAACGACGGAATATTTGATGATCGAGGTAATAAAAGCGGGTGCACTAACCACAGTTCAAGATCTCGGACGCATGGGATACCGACATTTAGGTGTAACCCAAGCTGGCGCCTTAGATAGACCTGCCCTGTGTTTAGCAAACCGCCTATTATCAAACCCAGATAACACACCCGTATTAGAATTGACCTTCGGCCAATCGATTTTTTTGTTTAAACGCGACGCTTGGATTGCCTTAACCGGTGCCGATTTCGATGCTCGTATAGACAATAAGCCCATAGTTTGCGGCTGGCGTTACTCCATTAAGGCAGGGCAAAAACTCAGTCTTAGAGGGGGAAATAAAGGCATGCGTGCTTATATTGCCGTTGATGGTGGCGTTAAAGTACCGCTAGTGATGAATTCTGCCGCTACCGATTTAACCTCAGGTATAGGTGGATTTCATGGCCGCGCATTAGAAGCGGGCGATCGCCTGACCTTAGGTTCTGCTCATCCACTAAGAAGGCAAGTCGGTGCAATTCAAAAAAGTTGGGATGGGCATATTCGCGCACTCGCGACCAAGCACACTCAAGCCTTCTCGTTAAAATCTCAGCAAACATTCTGGCAAACACAGTGGCAACTTTCAGCTGAAAGTGATCGTGCGAGTGCAATACTCAAAGGTGATACGTTAACATTGGCAAAACCATTCCCTGTTCAATCACACACAGTTACGCCCGGAGTGGTTCAAGTCTCCGCTTCTGGGCAACCACTCGTGTTACTTGCCGATGCGCAGACCACCAGCAGTCATCCTCAAATAGCCGTGATTATTGAAGCCGATCTTTGGAAGCTTGCGCAAACTCGCCCAGGGCAAACAGTTAAATTCGAATTGGTCGACGATGAACAAGCCGCAACGGCGCAGGCAGAATGGCATGACTACTTCTATCGCTTACAACGCAGTCTAGGTTAACAGGCCGCTTAATCATCGCGTCCAAGAAACATCACCCCGCATTCCTAGCAAGCTTCATTCGACTTCATTCAAATAGTCCCCACAATAACGCTAATTCGCACTTAGGTTCGGTGTAACTTGCTGGCTATAAAATAGTGCCACATCTTGCAATTGCTCAGAGCTTAACGCGCTGACCTGAGCTTGCATCAAAGGATCGAGTCGTAAACCTGCTTTAAAATCGACGAGCTGTTTATTGAGGTAAGCAAATTTCTGTCCCTTCAAGTTTGGGAATTGCTTGGCCATAGCGATCACTGCATTACCATGACACGACTCACACTGAGCCGTAGCCAACGCCTGACCACGTTCACTATCTGCTTGATAAACCTCTCCAAAAACCTCTGTAGATAAGCCACATAAGGCAATCAAGCTTATGATAAGAGCTTTCATTTAGTTTCCTTAGAGACAGAATTAACGAGCGCAGGCGGCAGGCTAGGTTCTAAGGGAAGACGCCTAAAAAGCGTCATATCCATTTCAGCTTGACCATAATAAGTGCTTAGATAACTCAAGGTAGGCTCCCAAGTATCCGACAAGTCCCACAGGCCTTGAGTGTCAACCATCCACTGCAGAGTCTCTTTCCAAAAAGCTTTATCGCCATGATTTTGCACGACTATCATGCTGGTATGGCAAGCATTACACTGATAATTCACTAACTCCCAGCCTGGAGCCATAATTAAACCCGATTTAGGGTCCACAGGATACTCAGCGGCTAGCGAAATACTGGATGCCACTAGCCCAAGAAAAATAAATAGCTTGTTCAGCACTCTCATTACACCACCCTGACGACAATACGATGGCAACCATTAAACATATATCCCTTAGGATTCCATTGTGGCTGTACTACTGGCTGACTATCTCCTTGGTTATCAGTCGCTTTGGCCCAGATTTCATAATATCCCTGCGACGGTAATTGCAATTCAATTTTCCACTGCTGCCATGCCGCTACGTTTTTAGGTTTTTCTAACTCAGCGGTAAACCAGCGGGTTCCATAGTCATAACTCACTTCCACTTTAACGACTTCCCGCAATCCCGCCCAAGCATGGCCTGCGATAACCATCTTTTGACCCACAGCTAATTCGGTTCCGGATTGAGGCTCGGTAATCAAGGACTTCACTATCATTTCTTCAATGATTCGGTAGTCTTTATTGTCAACGGACTCACCTGGCGCTATCGGATACTTAGGGAGTTGATATGCTGGCGCTTCCATTTTATGTCCATCATGCACTTTATTGCGCACACTGATCCCCGTCGCCGCTTTTTGCGAAACGGATCCCGGCCGGCCACCAAACACAATACGTAAGGGATATCCATGTAGATACGGAATGTCCTCACCGTTCATCGACCATGCAATGAGTCCAAGCTCTTCGAGCGCCGCCTTTATTGGCACACCGCGTGAAATCGCCTCACCTTTACCGCTCAAATGCCGATCAACACCGTGATGACCCGTGTAAATAGCATCGGCTTTAATACCGCAATCCTTAAGCACGTCGCTCACCAAGACACCCGTCCACTCGGAGCAAAATACCCCAGCATTATTCCATTGATTGCCTTTAGTGCTAGGAAAGAAGCCTGAACGGCTATTGCCACCACATTCAATCAGTAACTGTAATGTGTAATGCTTAAAGCGGCGCTTGAGCTCATCGATTGTGTAGGTTTTCGGGGTAGCAACGGACTCGCCATCCACTTTAAAAGTCCAAGTCTTAGCATCAAGTGCCTTAAAATCAGGCACTATGCCATTCCAGCGGATAAATGAGGCATCTGCTGGCGTCACAGCAGGAGCAAGTTTATGCTCCGGTGGAAACGCATTCAGTGGATGAGTGTTTAACACTTTGAAATAACTCGGCAAGTCCTCAGCTTTAGTCCAAGTTAATGCTGATATATCCAGAGGAGTAACGGCAGCGGGAAGCTGATCGGCAAATACCCACTTAACGGGTAAAGCTGATAGCACAGACGTCGCTACCGCTCCTTTAATAAAAACCCGACGATTAAGATCCATGTTATTTATCCTTTCCGAGGTAAAAGTAATCCGCCATCTGCTGCATATCAGCCTCACTCAACAATTGGGCGACTTTGGTCATAGTGGGATCTTGGCGATTTCCCGTCTTAAAGGCTCGAAGCTGCTTCAACAGGTAATCCGAGTTTTGCCATCCAATGTTAGGAATATGCTCAAAACGACTCATGCCAGACTCGCCATGGCAGGCCTTACACATATTCAATAACTTATTAGCCTCATCGGCGTTTACCACAGCTGGTAACATAAATATCAGCACGCTCGCCGGATAGATCACTCGCAGCCACATCCACAGTTCTCATCAGTTAGTCTTCATCCCGACGAGTTCCATCGAACGAAGTAATTAAGATATGCTTAAATTATCCCAATGCGGTGAGTCGTTTAAATTCAATAAAAGTGATTCGAAAGCTCAAGAGAAATGACGCGTATTAGCGGATGTAGAAAGGGTAAAATATTCATTAGTCATAGGTGAAATGAGCCCATATAGTAGCTTTGCAGAAACACTCGGCATTTCACTCAAGGACAAACAATGGATCTTTATATTGGCAATAAAAACTACTCTAGCTGGTCACTGCGGGCTTGGTTAATGGCCGCAAAATCTGGCGTGCAGTTCAACGAAGTATTACTGCAACTCGATACCGACAGTTTTTATCAGCAACTCAAAGCTATATCTCCCACTTTAAAAGTACCGACATTAGTCGATGGCGATATCACGGTATGGGATTCACTCTCGATTTGCGAATACCTCAACGACACCTATCTTGCCGGTAGTGCATGGCCGCAAGAACCTAAACAAAAAGCCAAGGCCAGATCGATTGCCAGTGAAATGCATTCTGGCTTTAATGCCGTGCGTAACGCTCTACCAATGAACATACGCGCGAGCCGTTATGTAGAACTCACAGATGCGGTCCGCAAAGACATTGAGCGCATCGATGCGATTTGGTCAGCACAAATGGCCGAGTTTTCCCCATCACATGCTGAAGGTACTTGGTTATTTGGCCAATGGTCGATTGCCGACATGATGTTTGCGCCTGTGGTCATGCGCTTTCTCACCTACGATATTGAAGTCTCGCAGGCAAGCCGTGCCTATATGCAGCATGTGATCAGCTGTCCGGAAATGCAGGCGTGGATGAGTGCGGCTAAAGCTGAGACTGAAATTATTGCTGCGGATGAAGCGGGTATTGATCGATAGAAGAGATAAATCATAGAGATAAAAAGGGAAAGCCTTGGCTTTCCCTTAATCATTCACGTACTAATGCGAGTCACTTAACGCGCATTACACGTCTAATATTATACATCTAGCACTATACGTCTAAGTTAGCCACGTTCAATGCGTTCGCTTCGATGAACTCACGACGAGGTTCAACTTGATCACCCATCAAACAAGTGAACAACTGATCGGCACCCACAGCATCATCAATCGTGACTTGCAGCATACGGCGTGATTCAGGATCCATTGTAGTTTCCCACAATTGCTCAGGGTTCATCTCACCCAATCCTTTATAACGTTGAATGTATAAGCCGCGTTTGGCTTCAGAAATCGTCCAATCTAGCGCTTCAAGGAAGCTGCCGACTTCTTTAACACGTTCGCCGCGTTGTACATAGCCGCCCTCTTCAATCATGCCATCTAACGCCGCACCTAACTTACCGATACGTTGATAATCGCTTGATTGGAAGAAGTCATAAGTAAACAGATAGTTAGTATCGATACCGTGTTTACGAATGGTGATCTTAGGCAGATACACTTTACGCTCAGGATCGAGAATCGGCTCAGCAGAATACAGTACGCCGCTGCTTTCCATTTCCACCAGCTCATGGATAAAGGCATCGATCCACTCTTTCATCTTGCCTTCATCGGCCAACATATCGTTGGTGATCATTGGGTGGTAAAGCATACGGTTAGTAATGTGCGTTGGATAGCGCTGCTCTAAACGGGCAACAATGGCTTCCACTTCACGATACTGAGTCACTAAACGCTCTAACGGCTCACCTGACATACCAATCGCACCTTGGGTTGGGTACACAATAGTGCCATCCAATGCTTGAGTCGTGAGATATTGAGTTAATGCTGGCTCGTCTTTCAAATACTGTTCTTGCTTGCCCTTTTTCACTTTAAATAGTGGTGGCTGAGCAATATACACATAACCACGTTCAATCAATTCAGGCATTTGACGGAAGAAGAAGGTCAACAGCAAGGTACGAATGTGCGAGCCGTCGACGTCAGCATCCGTCATGATGATGATGTTGTGATAACGAGTTTTATCTGGGTTATATTCGTCGCGACCAATACCACAGCCGAGCGCCGTGATCAGTGTGGCCACTTCTTGAGAAGACAACATCTTATCGAAGCGTGCTTTCTCAACGTTTAGAATTTTACCTTTCAGTGGCAGAATCGCTTGGTTCTTACGGTTACGTCCCTGCTTAGCGCTACCGCCAGCAGAGTCACCTTCCACTATGTAAATTTCTGAAAGACCGGGATCTTTTTCTTGGCAATCGGCCAGCTTACCTGGCAAACCACCTAAATCGAGTGCGCCTTTACGACGGGTCATTTCACGGGCTTTACGCGCCGCTTCACGGGCACGGGCCGCATCGACAATCTTACCGACAATCAACTTCGCATCGGCTGGGTTTTCCAGCAGATAATCGTTCAGCTTCTCACCCATGGTTTGTTCAACCGCGGTTTTCACTTCACTAGAAACCAGTTTATCTTTGGTTTGCGAGCTGAACTTAGGATCAGGCACTTTAACAGAGATAACGGCGGTCAAACCTTCACGGGCATCGTCGCCAGTCGCGCTAGTTTTGCCTTTCTTGTTATAGCCTTCGTTTTCCATGTAGCTGTTGAGGTTACGTGTCAACGCACTACGGAAACCGACTAAGTGAGTACCACCATCACGCTGTGGAATGTTGTTGGTAAAACAGAAAATATTTTCTTGATAACCGTCATTCCACTGCATAGCCACTTCAACGGTAATGCCATCTTCACGCTCTTGCATAAAGTGGAATACGTCTTTGTTGACGGGGGTTTTATTACGGTTCAAATAATCTACGAATGCGCTAATACCGCCTTCGTATTTAAAGAATTCATTCTTGTTGTCACGTTCATCAACCAGACGAATACCTACGCCTGAGTTAAGGAATGACAGTTCGCGCACGCGCTTTGCCAAAATTTCAAAGTGAAACTCAACATCGCTAAAGGTATCTTCACTTGGCCAAAAACGGATTTCGGTACCGGTTTTAGTCGCGTCACCAATCTCTTTGATTGGCGCATCAGGCACACCGTGAGTATAAAACTGCTCGTACACTTTGCCAGCACGACGAATGGTCATTTGCAGCTTTTTAGATAAAGCGTTTACAACCGATACACCCACACCGTGGAGACCGCCAGACACTTTATAGGAGTTATCGTCGAACTTACCGCCGGCATGCAATACCGTCATGATAACTTCTGCTGCCGATACGCCTTCTTCCTCATGGATAGATACCGGAATACCACGGCCGTCATCCTTAACAGAAACCGAACCATCGACATGGATAGTAATGGTAATATCGCTGCAGTGGCCGGCTAAGGCTTCATCGATAGAGTTATCGACTACTTCGAACACCATATGATGTAGACCCGTACCGTCGTCGGTGTCACCAATATACATCCCAGGTCTCTTACGTACTGCATCAAGGCCCTTAAGGACCTTAATACTCGAAGAATCGTAACTATTCTCTGACATATTATTCTCTCAATGGTTATTCAATTACCGTTACACGTCCCTGTTCCACATGAAACATCCTACTGGGAGGCGTGTGTAACGAATCGACTATTGCAGCAGGATCGATGGCGGTCACAAAAACTTGTGCTCCGGTATCCGTTAACTGCTTAAGCAATAGCTGCCTATGCTGTGCATCCAACTCGGACGGAAGATCATCCACAAGATAAATACTGTGTTTATCTATTTGTTGTTTGAGCAACTTTCCCTGTGCAATACGCAGTGCACAGACTAATAATTTCAATTGACCACGGGACAGGGCATCCTGCGCCGGCAAAGTGCCTACACGAAGTCTAAGGTCAGCTTTATGGGGACC
Source organism: Shewanella sp. DAU305 (assembly GCF_026802235.1). Taxonomy (NCBI): domain Bacteria; kingdom Pseudomonadati; phylum Pseudomonadota; class Gammaproteobacteria; order Alteromonadales; family Shewanellaceae; genus Shewanella; species Shewanella sp. DAU305. The sequence continues at coordinate 508,416 of NZ_CP113808.1, read as the reverse complement.
GCTGACGGTATGACCTGTGGCCAAATCTCTGGAATATTGGTTTTCGAGTAGTTCTGCAAAATCCGTTTTACTATCCCAGCCGCGCGTAAATGAAACCTTCACATCTACACTCGGTAAAAACTCCCCGATTATACCCTTAAGTAGCTCATTTAACGAGTCTACATAATGGTTTCGTATTTCAGTAACCTGCTCGGCATAACGCACAAACTCTTGGTCCCAAAATTGAATATTACTGTAGGCCGAGCCATTTCTAAGCAATTGATTTCTTTGCTTAAGAACGCGGCGAACATTCGTCCAAGCACCATAAAACTGTGGGTCAGCATGAAATGCGCCCCAATCGATAAATTGTCGGCGGGATTTTGGGCCTTCAAACAGTAAAGAAAAGCTTTCAGGCGTGATCACTTGAATAGGTAACGTTTCGGCTAATGTCGACAGACGTTTGACTTTTTCGCCGTCGATTCTCACTTCAGTCTCACCACTACGAAATCGGCGCAAACCGATTTTACTGTCACCGCGCGCTAAATTTAAAGTTGCAAAGAGCGTTAACTTATCGTCGTCGTTATTAATCACTCGTTGGGATAAATGGCTGCGAAACGATCGCCCCATACCGAGGAAATAAATCGCCTCAAGAATACTGGTTTTGCCGCTGCCATTTTGGCCATAAATCAAGTTAATCCCAGGTGCGGGGATTAACTGTGCGGACTGAATGTTGCGAAATGCTTCGATATTGAGACGGGTCAGGCTCATGCATTACTCATTAAGCCGCGTAAACGGCGAAGGCAAGGATTCATAACACTTAACAGGCAACTCAATCGCTGCCACAGGCTAAGGCTATCGGTAAATGAGTGAAGGAATGGCCAATGCTGCGTATTAAACACTGTGCCGCCGTTAAGCGGCATAGACATCGAAGACAGAGGTACAAACACGGGTAACGTAAAAATCGATGGTTTATAAGCGCATCGGCATAACCACATACATGGAATCTTCTTCCAAATGGTTTTCGATTAAGGCGCTGGAGTTACCATCAATGAGCGTGATACGCACATCATCGGACTTAAGGTTGTTGAGCACGTCGAGTAAATAACTGACGTTAAAACCAATTTCTAAGGCTTGGTTGTTGTATTCCACATCGATGATCTCTTCCGCTTCTTCCTGTTCAGGATTGTTAGCGGTGATCTTGAGCAGACCATTTTCGAGTTGAATACGCACACCACGGAATTTTTCGTTCGATAAAATCGATGCGCGGGTCAGCGCTTGCTTCAGGTGATTACGACTCGCAATCACTATTTTATCACCGCCCTTTGGCAATACACGGCGATAATCAGGGAAGCGGCCATCAACTAATTTACTGGTAAATACAGTGTTAGCCGTAGTGGCACGAATGGCATTATCACCAATGGCAATCGCGATATCGAGATCGTCCGACTCCAATAAACGCGCCATTTCCATTACGCCTTTGCGTGGAACAATGACTTGTTTTTCAGGTAATTGTGCTTCAATCGTGCGATGACTTAAGGCCAAACGGTGGCCGTCGGTCGCAATCGCGCGCAACACATTACCTTCAGTTTCAAACAATAAACCGTTGAGGTAATAACGCACATCTTGGTTAGCCATAGAAAATTGCGTTGAGTCGATAATCGACTTCAATACGCCCTGCTTCAAGCTAAATTCAATCTCAGCTTGGAAGGCTTCAACGTTGGGATATTCTTCTGCGGGCAACGTCGCTAAGGAAAAACGGCTACGGCCTGAACGCAGCAACCATTTATTATCTTGTTGCTCGACTTTCAGCTCGCTTTGTTCTGGCAAAGACTTAACAATATCGAGCAGCTTTTTAGCCGGAACCGTAGTACGACCTTCTTCGATATCACCGTGAACCACAACTTGGCCCACGAGTTCGACTTCTAAATCGGTACCGGTCAGCTTAAGTGAGTGACCACTTACTTCTACAAGGAGGTTAGACAAAATGGGCAAATTATGGCGTCTTTCTACCGCACCACACACCAATTGCAACGGTTTTAATAGGGCATCCCTATCAATTGAGAATTTCATAGTGTCCAAATTCCTTGTTTTAAGAAGATAAGGTTCTAATCAAATTAGCATAATCTTCTTTAATGTCGTGGCTCTCTTCCCGTAGCTGAGCAATCTTACGACAGGCATGCAACACTGTGGTGTGATCTCGACCACCAAAAGCATCACCAATTTCCGGCAAGCTTTGGTTAGTTAATTCTTTGGATAACGCCATTGCCACTTGTCTAGGCCGCGCGACACTGCGTGAACGGCGCTTAGACAACATATCAGCCATCTTGATCTTGTAGTATTCAGCTACGGTTTTCTGAATATTGTCTATAGTGACTAATTTTTCTTGAAGTGCCAAGAGGTCACGTAAAGCTTCACGAACAAAATCAATGGTAATTGGGCGGCCAGTGAAGTTAGCATTCGCAATAACGCGGTTTAACGCCCCTTCTAGCTCACGCACGTTTGAACGTAAACGTTTAGCAATAAAGAAGGCCACTTCATCGGGCAAGTTAATGCCACTCTCTTGGGCTTTACGCATCAAAATCGCGACGCGGGTTTCTAACTCTGGTGGCTCAATCGCCACAGTTAAACCCCAACCAAAACGCGATTTCAATCTGTCTTCAACACCGTCGATCTCTTTTGGATAACGATCTGAAGTCAAAATAATTTGGTGATTCCCCTCAAGTAAGGCGTTGAAGGTATGGAAGAATTCTTCTTGGGATCTGTCTTTATTGGCAAAAAATTGAATATCATCGATAAACAAGGCATCGACGCTACGGTAGTAACGTTTAAATTCTTCGATCGCATTGTTTTGCAGCGCTTTAACCATGTCTTGGACAAAACGCTCGGAATGCATGTAAACCACTTTGGCATTCGGATTATTTTTAATGATCCCGTTACCGACAGCGTGCAACAAGTGAGTCTTACCTAGACCTGTTCCGCCATATAAGAATAATGGGTTATAAGCACCACCTGGATTTTCAGCCACTTGCAACGCCGCAGCCTTACCTAATTGGTTCGACTTACCTTCTACGAAGTTATCAAACTGGTAGCTAGGATTGATGTTACTGCGGTGATTCGCGTTCGCCATCGGCTCGGCTTGGACGTTAAACGTCGTGCCTACTGTCGCTTTAGTTTGAGTATTCGCTACACGAGTTGGCGCTATAGGTGCTGGCACACTTGGCTTTTTCGCCGAAGGACGACTACCAATATCGAAACGCAATTTAGGTGCATCGCTGCCCATCTGCTCAGTAAAGAACTGATTAATGATATTGATGTACTTATCTCTGACCCAATCAAGCACGAAGCGGTTGGGCGCATAAAGCACCAGAGTATCTCCATCCATTTCGGCTTGTAACGGTCTGATCCACATACTGAACTGCTGAGCAGAAAGCTCATCTTGCAATCGTCCGATACATTGTTGCCAAAGTGAAACAGCCACTTAGTTATCCCCAAAAGATCATCAAAAAAGAGGTGTATTCTATAGCGAGATCTCAAGGATCGCTATCCTTAAAAAATATTTATCCCCAGCGAGATCATTCTGTGTGGATATCCTCGATCATCAAAGATCCAAAACGATCCTTTTATTCTGCACTATCCGCAAATCCTGCTTTATTAAGCGATCCACATTGATCTATAATAGCGCCCCTTCGATCGGCTCGAAGATCCCCTGCACTACTATATATAGTGTCCATACACAGAGTTATCCACATCTTATGGTGTATTCTGGGGATTGATCAAAGGATACGCTGGCAGAAATAAAGCACTTACTTACTTTCGTTGTTGACGTGACTAAGTATTGTGATTACAATTCGGCCTCTTTTTTGCCCTTACCTCTATCCTAGAGATAAGGATATGTTCACTAATTAACAAAGACGGATTGCCATCATGAGTAAACGTACTTTTCAACCTAGCAACCTGAAGCGCAAGCGTTCTCACGGCTTCCGCGCTCGTATGGCTACTGTAGGCGGCCGTAAGGTGCTTGCACGTCGTCGTGCGAAAGGTCGCGCTCGTTTATCTGCTTAATAAGTGGGTAACTAGTTGACTAGCTATACCTTTTCGCGGGAGTTACGTTTGTTAACTCCCGCGCAATTTAAATCTGTATTTTCCAATCCCATCAAAGCATCTTCTGCTGAAATTACCTTGCTCGCTATTCCTAACACGGAACAACATCCGCGTATGGGCCTTACTGTTGCCAAACGCTTTGTAAAACGCGCCAATCAACGTAACCGTATTAAGCGTGTGATCAGAGATAGTTTTCGCTTAAATCAACACGACATTCCTCATCTTGATATTGTTGTGCTTGTCAGAAATGGCGTGATGGAAATGGAAAACGCTGAAATCAACAAATTGATAGAAAAGCTATGGCGCAAACTCAGTCGCCGCTACAATGGCTAGCGACCACGTTAATTCGTGGCTATCAAGTATTCATAAGCCCTATACTGGGCCCTCGATGCCGTTTCAATCCCACCTGCTCTCACTACGCTATTGAAGCAATAAAAGTGCATGGAACCGCGAAAGGTTGTTGGTTTGCATTGAAACGCATATTAAAATGTCACCCTTTACATCCCGGCGGTAGTGATCCCGTCCCCCTAAAAATGACAGGTGTAATAAATAGGCTATGGAATCTCAACGCAATATATTGCTCATAGGACTACTGTTTGTCAGCTTTTTGCTGTGGCAACAGTGGCAAGCAGACAAAGCTCCTAAACCAGTTGCAACCGAATCGTCCTTAGTGGCGAACGCGGCAAACTCACACAGTGCCGATGTTCCAGAAGCTGATACAGGTGTTCCTGCAGCAGTGACAGCAACCAGCAAACTGATTACCGTGAAAACCGACCAGTTGGATGTTCAAATTAATCCAATCGGTGGCGACATTGTTTTTGCTGCGTTAGTTTCGCACAAAATGGAACAGGATAAAGATCAACCCTTCGTGTTGCTTGAGCAAACGAAAGATTTCACTTATATAGCCCAGAGCGGTCTTATAGGTCGCGATGGTATCGACAGTAGCGCCAAAGGCCGTGCCGCATTTAGCACTGCAGCGACTGAATATACCTTAGCTGAAGGTCAAGACACTTTAGAAGTGCCATTAACTTATGTAGCCGACAATGGCGTGACATACACTAAAGTGTTTGTATTCCATCGCGGTAAGTTCAACGTCGATGTTGACTATAAAATCAACAACACTTCTGCGGCTCCGCTGCAAGTTCAGATGTACGGTCAAATTAAACAAACGATTAAACCGTCTGAAAGCAGCATGGTCATGCCTACCTACCGTGGTGGCGCATTCTCTACGCAAGATGTGCGTTATGAGAAATACAAATTTGATGACATGGCGAAAAGCAACCTGAACCAAGCGACGTTGGGCGGTTGGGCTGCCATGCTACAACATTACTTCGTTTCTGCTTGGATCCCACCGGCTACCGACAGCAACACAATTTTCTCTAGTGTCAGTGCGGGCGGTTTAGCCAATATTGGTTTCCGCGGCGCGGTATATGATATTGCTCCAGGTGCGACTCAAGAAATTAGCTCACAGTTCTACGTTGGTCCTAAGGATCAAAAAGCACTGTCAGCCATCTCTGATACCTTAAACCTAGTGGTCGATTATGGCTTCCTATGGTGGTTAGCAGTACCTATTCACTGGCTATTGATGTTCTATCAGTCATTCGTCGGTAACTGGGGTATGGCTATTATTCTGATCACCTTAACCGTTCGTGGTTTACTGTTCCCGCTGACAAAAGCGCAGTACACCTCAATGGCGAAGATGCGTAACCTGCAACCTAAACTGACTGACTTGAAAGAACGCTTTGGTGATGACCGTCAAAAGATGGGTCAGGCCATGATGGAACTGTATAAGAAAGAAAAAGTTAACCCTATGGGTGGCTGTTTACCTATTATTTTACAGATGCCAATCTTCATTGCCTTGTACTGGGTATTGTTAGAAAGCTTCGAGCTACGTCACGCCCCCTTTATGTTGTGGATCCACGATTTATCGGTACAAGATCCTTACTACATATTGCCGTTGCTAATGGGCGTATCTATGTTTGTGATGCAGAAGATGCAACCTATTGCACCGACTATGGACCCAATGCAAGTGAAAATGATGCAGTGGATGCCAGTGATCTTTACCGTATTCTTCCTCTGGTTCCCAGCGGGTCTAGTACTGTACTGGTTAGTGGGTAACATAGTTGCTATCACGCAACAGAAGATTATTTATGCAGGTCTAGCGAAAAAAGGCTTAAAATAAGCCTAAGATTTGCAAGACTCTAGCGCATCGTTACAGATTAATGTGAACGAATGACACTAAAAGGCGGCTTAATTGGCCGCCTTTTCCTTTACATGATTTAGTAGATATTAGTTTGGTGGGTATTTCCGTGACAACTGACACTATCGTGGCTCAAGCCACCGCGCCCGGACGTGGCGGCGTTGGCATCATTCGAATTTCAGGCGACAAGGCCAGTGATGTCGCTATGGCCGTATTAGGTCATCTTCCTAAAACCCGATATGCCGATTATTGCGATTTTAAGAGTGCATCGGGCCAAGTAATAGACCAAGGCATAGCGCTGTTTTTTAAAGGACCGAATTCCTTTACTGGCGAAGATGTCTTGGAACTTCAAGGCCACGGCGGCCAAATTGTCCTCGACATGCTGATCAAACGTGTAATGGAAGTCGGTGGTATTCGTATCGCAAAACCAGGTGAGTTCAGCGAACAAGCCTTTATGAACGATAAGCTCGACTTAACCCAAGCCGAAGCCATTGCCGACCTTATCGACGCCACCAGTGAGCAAGCCGCAAAAAGTGCGCTGCAATCACTACAAGGTGAATTTTCTAAGGAAGTCCACGAGCTGGTGGACCAAGTCACTAACCTGCGTTTATACGTTGAAGCCGCAATTGATTTCCCCGATGAAGAAGTCGACTTTTTAAGTGACGGCAAAATTGCCAATGCACTCTATAAAATCATCGACAAACTTGACCTAGTGCAAGCCAGTGCCAAGCAAGGTTCTATCATTCGTGAAGGGATGAAAGTGGTGATTGCCGGTCGTCCCAATGCCGGAAAATCAAGCTTACTGAATGCGTTAGCGGGTAAAGAGTCGGCCATTGTGACTGAAATTGCCGGTACAACACGCGACGTATTACGTGAACATATCCATTTAGATGGTATGCCGCTGCACATTATTGATACCGCAGGCCTGCGTGATACCACAGATACGGTAGAACAAATTGGCATTGAACGCGCATGGAATGAGATAAATAGCGCCGATCGCGTGCTATTTATGGTGGACGGCACGACAACCGCCGCCGTCGATCCCCATGCTATTTGGCCTGACTTTGTCGATCGCCTCCCCTCCAATTTAGGTGTAACAGTGATCCGTAATAAAGCCGATCTTACTGGCGAAGACCTAATGATGACTGAAGAACAAGGTTATAGCGTCTACCGGATCTCGGCTAAAACAGGCTTAGGTGTTGAAGAATTAAAGCAACACTTGAAGTCACTTATGGGTTATCAGAGTAATCTCGAAGGTGGCTTTATCGCCCGTCGTCGTCACTTAGAAGCCCTTGAATTAGCCGCAGGACACCTGCAATTGGGTAAAGAACAGTTAGAGGTTTACCTTGCCGGAGAGCTGCTGGCGGAAGAGCTACGTATGTGCCAATTAGCACTATCAGAGATCACTGGCCGCTTCACTTCTGACGATTTACTCGGCAAGATTTTCAGCTCTTTCTGTATAGGGAAGTAAAATAGTAAAACGCATCAAACCAAATCAAAACAACATTATGATTTTAAAATAATTTTTTTTACTTGGTGGGAAGTGATTTGAAGGGTTTTGTCGATTCTTGCGCCATGTGTGCGCCACAGATAAATTCTGGCGCACATATGGCGCACAAGATGAGAAAAACCAATGAAAATCAGCATACATAAACGAGATCCAGATAAGAATGGTCAACGTGCTATCAGGTTAGTTTACTATTATGGGTCAAAGACCTCGGAAGACGGCTCAAGAGCTCAGAAACGCTCATATGAGACGTTAAACCTGTTCCTCTACGCCAAACCCAAAAACGCAGTTGAACGCGAGCACAACAAAACTACATTGCAAAAAGCTGAGGCCATTCGTGCCAAGCGTCTACTGGAAATGGAATCAGCCAAACACGGCTTGGATGACCGCACAAAACTCAATGCCAGCTTCTTTGACTACTTCGACCATATTACAGCGAGTAAAGCATACGGTAGCAAATCCAACTACTCAATTTGGGTTTCTGCGGGCATCCATCTCCACCGTTATCACCGCCACGCAGAACTCACTTTTGAACAGATAGATAAATACTTTTTGGAAGGGTTCCGCCATTACCTACAGCATGAGGCAATAACAAAATCAGATACCGGCCTCTCCAGAAATACCGCCTGTAGCTATTTCAATAAAATCCGGGCAGCACTCAACCAAGCGCAACGAGACCGAATCATCAGAGATAACCCTGTTGAACAAGTCAAATCCATCAAAGCAGAAAGGACACAGCGCACTTATCTCACTCTGGATGAGGTAAAGGCCCTTACCAAGGCAGAATGCCGTTACGATGTACTACGAAGAGCATTTCTTTTCTCCTGCACGACAGGACTACGCTGGTCAGACATTCATAAACTGGTGTGGGGTGAAATTGAACTATTTGCTCAAGGGCACTACCGAATCATATTTTCCCAGATAAAGCTCAAAAACTCGGGCAATGGCCTGCAATATCTCGATTTACCGGATTCTGCGGTGCGTCTACTCAACTTGGAGAACAAGGGGAAACCAACTGAACGGGTTTTTAAGGGTTTACGTTACGACAGCTATAGCAACGTAGCTCTAGTGCAGTGGGCTATACGCGCCGGGATAACCAAACACGTAACCTTTCATGCAGGCCGCCATACCTTTGCAGTAAACCAACTTGCCCGTGGCCTGGACATCTATTCCCTGTCCAGATTGCTTGGCCACAGCGAACTCAGAACAACAGAAATCTACGCAGATATTCTGGAAACCCGCCGCACAGAGGCCATGCGGACCTTTCCTGATATCTTCGATGAGTCATCAGACTAAGAGCATTATTGCTACCAAACGACTAAATCTTTACAAAGAAAAGGGCACCTCGACAGTGCCCTCCATCAACCACATAAGATCGTTAGTTTTTACATCCGTTCTTATCACATGTGATTTTCTCGTGGGAATTAACCCAGTGATCGGCATTTTTCTTCGTATCAGTGCCGCAGCCAGTGGTGCCGCCTTTAGCACCGCTGTGTACTACACCGGTTGGGGTATGTTTAACAGACATATTGACCGTCCCTAGCTAATGATTTGTTTTTAAAAGCGCATTCGCACGCACATTAAGACTTAGTCATTAAAGCCTGAGCTGTCAATTCGACGAGTAACCGTTACATGTCACAGTTAAAGAACGTGACATGTAACGTATATAACCATTCCTATTTATTTTCAAAAAGTTAAGCCTCAACCTAATATCTCCGACCATACAATTTTCGGTTAGCGACTAGATGATCAGCAGCGGCTTTATCAATCTCATCAGAAGAAGCCACACGATTACTCTGCAACCAAGCCAAGATATCGGCTCTCCTGAAGAACACCCGATTACCATTAGGTTTGAAGAATGGGATCTTGCGTTCATGGGTCAATCGGTACAAAGTGCTTTTCTTTAGCCCTGTCAGCTCAGCACATTCCTCAACGGTGAGGATTTCCTTTGTTGTGTCAGGACGTTGTTCACTTTTGATGTGATCGGTAATCAGTTTTTTAAGCTGTGACATATCCATCAGCATGCGCTGAAGCATCTCTTTTTCAGTCATGTTGATACTCTCCTACACTGCCAAGTTAAAGTGGGATAAACGGGAAACTGGGAACACTAAGCTAGTCGTCATGTTCAACCCTCTCTAAATCTTCAAGGTGGCGCCTAACTTGGTCAGGTTTGAGCGCAAAAAAACGTTGAAACTCACCATTAATCCGCGTCTTATAGGTTCCCCTAGAGCGCTCGTTCGTTACCAAGCAACCGCGTTGCAGCAAGATTTCCACTTCTCGCATATAGTGAGTGGGAAGTTCAAGTTTTTGCAGGAAATGAGTTTTGTTGATAAGCCACAATTCGCATCCATCCAGTGAACGGCGGTAACCTGGCATTCCCTTGCCTGAATCCTGATCAATTTCACCGATATTGCGTTCCCAGTTGCGCATCGCTTTTTCCAATGACCTAAGCAGCCTAAACTCTTCGGAATTCTTAGAGTGCCCACGATTAGCGAGCCACGCACTAAGGACTTTATGTACCGCATCGAGTGACTCTTCCTCAGACCACGGCAAGATGAAATTTCGACTAGCGAGGCATAGTGCAGTACCAATCAGTGCAAATCGTCTAACGACTCGCTGTACTTGAGAGGCCATTGAATCGCTTGTCCAAGCGCTGCTAAGACGACCTATTTCATAGCTGAGGTAGCGGCTAAGCTCATCATGCAGCCCTGTAAGTAGCGATAACCACTCTCGAATTACTGTGCCATGAAAGCACTGACAAGACGTTTTAAGCTCATCAACGAATTGTTGAGCGCTCTTACGGCCATGTAATTCATCGAATGCGCCATGTATACCAAAAATTGGGATCTCCACCAGTCGTATCTGCTGACCAGCCCTAAGTGGCTTACCTATCTGCTGAAGTAATTCGGCAATCCAAACTTCCCCGCTACTTAGTACCAGCGTTCGCCATTGTGACGTCGCGGCCAACTCTCCGGTCACGTTAGCGCGCAGTTTTCCTGCGCCATTCATGATCTGATAAATGGCAGTATCAACGTCTTCTGGGCGAGCCATTCCTATCTCATCCAGCGTCAGCAACATATCGTTGTGCTCTGATGAGACTGCAGCCAATCCATTGCTTGTCGAGATCCAGCTACGTCTATAGCTATCGCTGCCATATAAGCTTGCCGCAATCTGCAATAAAGTTGTTTTACCGGCAGAAGAAGCACCAACAAAATGAAAGGCTCCATTTTCCATACCAGAAGGGGCTAGTAATGGTGCTGCCAACCCAGTTCCTATGCAGAAAATAGCTAGCGGATTCCCACGGCATAGCTTCCCAACATGGTTTTGCCAATCACTCAAACTCCCAGCTTCCTCTAACAGCTTGGAACTGGACAACTGACCCACAAAATAATGGGGTTCGTCAGCAGAGCCCACAGTCCAACTGCTTGTGGCAAATATGGGCCCATGCCAGCCTGTGCGATTCACCACAGTTGCCGGAGCAGCAAGAGCCATCTGTTCTACTAGATAATGTTGAAGCCGACTCCAACTTGATTGGCCTGGGGTTAATGGATACCCAGTATCGACCAGCATATCCCTGATCTGGCGGGCGTTATCGCTGTTAAGATCACGGGCGTAGACAACTTCTCGTAACCTAACCCCATCAAAATTTTGCCATTCCAGCAGCGCTCCATGCCCATGTCGTTTGTCAGTTAAACGAGTGCGAGCCAAAACCTGAATCCAACCGCCTATTCGCAGCCAACGATCAGAGGACAAGCAATAGATCCCATCATCCTGCAACTTATTTTGCATCACTTCCCCCTTTTATAAATCACTCAACCATGTAGCAATATCGCTGTACCTAAACCGCACAGAGCGGCCATTGGGATTGGGTTTTATTGGAGGAGGAAAGCGTCCATCTCGCACGTAGCGACGAAGTGTCGCTTGTGACGTTTGCAAAACGTCACACACTTCTGCATAAGTTAGTAACCGTTCTTCTTTAGGTTGGTTATTACCCTTCATGATAACTCCTGTTTATTATCTAGCTTGCAGGAGCAATCATCTCGAAAAAGGCTAACTAAACAGACCGCTGGAACGGCCCTTTTTGGACACATTCATAAAAACTGTCAATATACTGATATTTAATGAAATTTATTTAGTATCAACTTGAGAAACAGCCTCGGGAGTACAAAAAAGCTAAGCCATTGATGAGTTGGCCGACATTACCGTATCAATTTGTGCGCCAGTGAAAAAACTTTCACATGTGAAAGCTTAGAGACCTGACGATTTACACTGAACAAAGCTAGGTCCCCCATAAAAAGTGGAATCGTTTGGATTAGGTCTTTTGAGGAAGATAGCAGTTGTATGGAATAAATCGTCCAAGGTCCCCCATCAGATAGTTATTGGAAAGGAATTGGCTAGGTCTTCTGGCTAAGGCGCGACAACAAAAGACCAGTGTGCCCCAAAAGGGCACGAAGGCAGGCGATGAATTAGATCATGAGACAATAGACTCACTCTGTATTCAACATACCGAGGATTATGTCATGATCAAAAATCATTCATTTTTAGAACAACAGATAGCTACATTTGGTGCCGCACTAAATGGGGGAAATCAACCGCAATCTGAGTACATAGAAGCCTTCTCAAAATCATTTAAAGGGCTAGAAACACAAATTAATATTTGGGAAACCTTTATTGCCAATAGCACAAATGTTAATCAAGACGATGCTATGCTTTTTTCATTATCAGTCTCAGAGCAATATCTACACTACACCCATAAATCGACCGAAATAGAACAGCTCCGCTACTTCTACATAGCACAAAAAATTGCAGACTTGTTCTGGCAGAACAACGTTGCACATAGAGGTAAAAACTCTGAAGGCTACCCAGGTCATTTTGGTTGTCGTGTAAGGCTAAGAAACAAAAAACTCGAAATTTTTTGGGTTTATAACCAGTTTAAGCCTAAAAAGAATTCTGACGGATTCCAGGTGATCAGCCATTACCTCCCCCGTGAGGGAAATTATCGCTATCCACAAAGCACTTTTACCCGAGCACAAGATTGGGAAAAACCGGTGATTACTGCTGTTGAAGATGCTTTCTCAATAATCCGCAGAGCCAACTCAAATCTAATGCGGGTTAGACAACTGTGCCGTTGGAATGACACAAATCTCTACCAAATGGCGGGTGATATCGACGATTTTAAGATGGATAATCCTTTATAATTATTATATTAAAACACAGCCCTCAACTCATTCGAGATCAGGACTGTATGATAGCGACTATTTGTCTTTTTTGAGTATGGCTTTGAGTGCTGCAATATTAGCCCGCGCGCCTTCGGCTTCTTTTAAACGGCGGCGCTGCTGGGCAAAGCGGTCAAACTCCAATTTAGCCTTATCATCTGCCGCTTTTTTGGAAATTTTTCCTGCACCGTTTAATACATCTCTATCGTTAAAACTCAAGAACTGATCAAGCTTATCGGCCCAGTCCTGCAAGAATACCTGCTTACGGCGTAGCGCTTGGTCTTCGGCAAAATCGAGCCACATATTGACGATACGATTGAGCTCTTTGATTTCGTCTTCATGCATATAATTCTTGGCAATGGTGACGTCTGTCTTGCGTACTTCATCACCTTTATAGCTGGTTAGGCCCATATCCGGTTTACTGGCGTCGACTCGGTTGGCGATAAGCTCAGCGGCAGTCATTTGCGTACAGGCATAATGCAACTTGTTCTGGATGGTTTGAAAGAAGCGGTTGGTCTCTTGGTTGGATGGCTCGTAATCAGCAGCCATGGTAAAGATTTCTTTCACCCGCAGATAAACGCGACGCTCACTGGCGCGGATATCACGAATGCGTTCCAGCATTTCATCAAAGTAATCTGGCACAGCAGAATAGCCAACGGGCGGATTTTTCAGGCGCTCGTCATCCATGACGAAGCCTTTGATCAGGTACTCTTGCAACATTCTGGTTGCCCATTGCCGGAACTGGGTGCCACGTGTTGAGCGAACTCGGTATCCTACCGCAAGAATAACCGGAAGACTGTAGTGACGAATACTTCGCTTTACTTCTCTGCCGCCTTCCAGTTGAACTTGTAAGTAATCCTTACAAGTTGAAATTTGCTCAAGCTCTTCTTCAGAATAGACAGCTTTTACGTGTTGGGTGATCGCTTGAGAGCTAACTTGATACAGCTCAGCCATTGCAGCCTGAGAAAGCCACAAGGTGTCTGATTCAAAACGACACTCGACGCGAGTTTGACCGTCAACACTGGTGAATAAAACAAACTCGCCTTGAGGGGCTTGGGGAATGTTATCAGTCATACAATTAGCCTTCTTACATCATAGTGTTGCGATAATCACTAAAATACCGCATCAATAATGCTCTTCTATGTACCCGTAAGCCTTTTGGAACAACTCTTTGTCTTTGCCCAAACCAAACTGAGCCAACGTTAACAACAGCGCTTTTTGAATCTCTCTAGGACCACTGTTAGAGTTTTGCCAACCTTCAAAACGAGTAGCGTTGACGATTTTGTCGATTTGCTCAACCACATCACCGATTAACTTGGGTGTGGTTTCGGGGCGAGTTTCTAAGAAGAGCTTGGTTAAAGCCTGCTTATTGTCCTCTTCGGTAACCACATGCTCGCCAGTTTCGCGCTCAGCTTGCACCGTGTCTTTGGCGGCATCTAATAGGCCTTTTAACCAGTCGATGGCTTTAATTACACCCGCTTCGTAGTCCTGACGGAGCTTTTCAAGCCGTTCTCCAAGCTTAACGAAGGTTGGATCACCACTACCGCGCAAGCGTCCCATCAAATCGATTTCAAGACGCTTAGCGCGCTTCTCTTGCTCTTTTTCTGTGAGAGTAAAGATTGAGTGCTCATCCATAATCAGCTCGTCGATATCATCACGGATGCGGTTGATGTCGGTATGCTCATGGATCATCTTGATAGTTTCAGGACCAAGCGCAGCCCACACTAACGCCCCTGTTTGGCCGACTGGGCGCACCGATTCGTAAATCTGTGCCAACCACTTATAATCTTTGCGGTACGGGGCTAAAAAGGTGTCAGGGTTAATGGCCGACCAAAGTTTGGCTAATACGCCAAAGCTCGCGGCAAACTCATCACGCGTCGCATTGGTTGGTAAGCATTCTTGCGCTGCCATAATGCCTTCGAAGCCTTCTAGGGTGCGGTCAACGCCAGGGAAGAAGGATAAACACTTCTCTAGCTGGGCCGGTAACAACTCTTTAAAAGCCTCAATGCCTTCGACCACGCCGTCAATTTCTTCAGGGTTGTAGGCTAACGCAGTGCGTAGATTTTCAAACACGCCGAGATAATCGATGATCAGGCCCATATCTTTACGCACTTCGTTCGTTTCGTACAAACGGTTGGTGCGGCACATGGCCTGTAGTAGCGTGTGATCGCGCAGAGGTTTATCTAAGTACATGCAGTAGCAAATTGGCGCATCAAAACCGGTAAGCAACTTCGCCGTGACAATAATCAGCTGTAACGGGTGTTTTGGATCTTTAAAACTTTCTATCAAATCTTTCTGGGTTTGCTCTTCGGCGTCAACCTGTTGCCAACGTTCAAAGTCCAACTGCTGAATTGGCAATTCCAACTCGTCATGCCATTTGCGCCAATCTTTGTTGAGCTTGTCTTTTTTACCACCTTCTTCGACTTTTACCGGTGCTTGGTCAACGTTCATCACCACTTCAACGGCATCAAAGCCGAGCTTTTCACCCAGCAAGTAGTACATTTGCACGCAGGCATCGCGGTCGTACACCACCACCATACCTTTCATCTTTTTTGGCTTCACGTGGGCGGTAAAGTGCTTAGCTATATCGGAGCTTACTGCGGCCATACGTTTCGGGGCTTTTAGCATTACCGCTAACTTACCGGCGCGTTTTGAGAGCGCAGCCTTTTCTTCGTCGTCCAAGTTGTTTTCTTTGGCAAGATTTTCGAATTCTTCGTTAATAGCATCCCTATCTACCCGCAACTCAGCTAAACGGGGTTCGAACTTAACCGGGTTGGTGGCACCATCGCGGATCGACTGTTTATAGCAGTAGCGATTCATATAGCGACCGGGGTCTTCCTCGGCGCCGAATAGCTTAAATGTGTTACGGTCAATGCCTGAAATGGGCGTACCGGTTAACCCATAAAAGTGCGCTTGCGGCAGCGCCCAGCGCATCTTATCCCCCAAACCACCTTCTTGGGTTCGGTGAGCTTCATCCACTAACACAATAATATTATCGCGATTGTTGAGGCCGTTAGGGTTACTGTCGTCGATCTCAACATCTTTAAACTTAAAGATGGTGGTAATTAAAATGCCACGGCTGCCTTGCTCGATATGTTGGCCGAGCTTTTTACAGCTTTGTACCTTGATAAGATTTTTAACGTCGGCACCACCAAAGGTTTCATTGATTTGGGTATCGAGATCACGCCGGTCAACCACAATCAATACGGTGGGATTTTTAAGCTCATTGTCACCACGCAACATTTTGGCAGCGTAGAGCATCAGTAATGATTTACCGGAACCTTGGAAATGCCAGATAAGGCCTTTCTTTGGGTAGCCTTTGCGCACACGGTCAACAATCTGCTTGGCCGCTTCAAACTGTGGGTAACGTGGCAGAATTTTAATGCGCTTGGGTGGTGTGTTCTTACCTGTTTTGACGGTTGAAAACAGCGCAAATGATTCGAGCAACTGCAATAAGGTTTGTGGGTTTAGCAATCCCTCGCAACTATCTAACACTGATGCGAGCCCGGGCATAATCTCATCCCGCAATTCGGTATTGTGCCAAGGTCCCCAATCTTTTACTCGGGCGTTGATAGCACCGTAGGCAAAGGTTTTGCCTTCACTGGCGAAACAAAGCAAGTTAGGCACAAAGTAAGGTTCAACGTTGTGCCAGTAGTACTTTTCTCCACCCATAAAATCAGCTGCACCATCCTGCCAGGTCACACTTGGGCGAGTGGCACTTTTGACTTCCCCCACCACCAAGGGAATGCCGTTTACATAGAGCACAATATCAAAATAGACTTCGGTAGCCGCGATATAGTGCACCTGTTGTGACACCACAAAGTGATTGTTGTCGATATTGTCGAAATCAATCAGGTTGATGGTGATATGGTCGCCATTCTCACCAAAGGGTAAGGTCTTTTCGGCCATTAACCATTCATGAAAATTCTCATTGGCTTTTACTAAGCCTGTGTGACGTGCTTCCAACACTACTCCACGCAGTTTGTAAATCACTTCATCGGCGTAATCAGGCT
The DNA here is from genome assembly GCF_026802235.1 of Shewanella sp. DAU305. Classification (NCBI taxonomy): domain Bacteria; kingdom Pseudomonadati; phylum Pseudomonadota; class Gammaproteobacteria; order Alteromonadales; family Shewanellaceae; genus Shewanella; species Shewanella sp. DAU305. The sequence goes on along the minus strand of NZ_CP113808.1, from coordinate 491,400 downwards.
GTTTGGCGATATCGGGGTTTAACGAACATAACGCGTCTTTGAGCCATTCATCGACAAAGATATCCTGCGCTTGCTTAGGCAGGTTCTCACCGTGGCAGTAAGTCCACTTTACGCCGCTTAAACCCTTTAAGCGGTCGATAATTCCATTTTCTGTGACGGTTTGTTCGTTAAACATACAGCTAAACTCCTAAAAGCGCATATATCAATGCCTGCCTTAATTTAAAATAATGCTCTTTTTTATTTCGCAGGGTTATCATTGTTTCCTCAATACGCTCAAATTTCTGCATTAAAGGAGAGAGGTTAGATAACACTTCAGGATTAATAAAAATTTCGTCGAATACTCTTGCCGAAACACGCTGCCTGCCAGATGTCCCTTCCATATGATGAAGAGCGTAATGCCTGAATTTTTTGGTTTTTACTACATAAAAACCTAGTTTTTTGTTGCTCGATGTTCTAGAGCGAATGACTATGAATTCCGTAGAACCGATTGCTACATCATGCTCAGCCAAGAAGTCGACATAGCCAGCCTTACCATTTTCAAAGCAAGGAGTTATTCTAGCTAGGAGCACATCATTTTTCTCGAATTTTGCCCCGGAACTTTTTCCAGATTTCGTTTCGCTTTTGTAATCAATTTTAGGTAGTTCTATATCCAAGCAAGCCATATCAACATAGGGGCGGGAATCCCCCGTCGTTGACACCTTTGGGTTTATCCGAAATACAGTGCTCAGTGATTTCCAGCCCCTTTTTCGTCCAACTGAGGCTGTCTCAAGGTTTTTCCCGATCTCCGAATCAATTAAATCCTGATATAGCTTTTTTACTGCTAGAACACTTTCATTAAGATTCTTATAACACTCTTGAAACTTTTCTAAAATTTCTAAGGCATTTTGTTGTCTGCTTCCAGCTACAACATTGAACTCAAAGCTAACTACATCTTTCCAGCGAATATGCTTATTTGTCGAGCCAATCGTATTTCTTAGCGTGTGCTGACAAAACGCTTCTGACTGAAAGATAAATGGCAATAAACCAGGTTCCAAAAGATCACTATTTTTCGAAGAAAAAACTACAACTTTTTCTCCGCAATATCCCTCTCTATCAGCAACAGCTACCTTTCTTAGCTGAGGGTTTCTTGTAAGAAATAGTAAGTCGCCTTTATTGAATCGTTTTCCGAATGTAGGACCCATATCATCAGGAGCAATTCCATACCGTGAAAAATTTATTTCATTGCTATCAAAGTCTTCTCCGCGAACGCAAAAGCCGACCTTGGGATCTAAGCAGTTCTTCTCCCATATGTTTTTTTCTTCTACTAAATCAGATAGCGTAATCTTCATTACTATTTGCCCTCAAACAAAGACGAGACATTTTCGCTCAATTGGTTTCTCAACGAACGCCAACATGCAATCTCATAAGTAACATCGAAACTACTTTCTGTACTATTCATGTATATAGGAACGTTTAAGTTATAATCTTTGCTCTTAATATCTTCTATTGTGGCAACAACAACTTCTACGCCTGAACAGCTTTTCAGAGAGTTGTAAGATTTAACGATACTTTCTATGTTTGATTCGCTTAGATGCGCATGATTTCTAGTGATTACTATCTCATCATAAGCATTGATAAAAGCAATTTTTCTCTTTAATTCACTTCTTTTATTGCAGTTCAACAAAACAATGCAAGACGGCATAGGCGAGTTATAGAAAAGTCCAGGACCAAGACTTATTACACATTCAATAATGTCTGTCTTTACAATATTTTTCCTCAGCTCCTTTTCACTTTCCCGAAATAAGACTCCATTTGGCCAGAGCATAGCAGCGCGGCCAGTGTCGGGTTTTAGGCTTTTAATGATATGAGTATAAAAAGCATAATCCGCACAGCCTTGCGGCGGTACGCCGTAGAGGTTGCGGCCGTATGGGTCGGCGACAAACTTATCGCGGTTCCACTTTTTAATCGAATATGGCGGGTTGGCGAAAATCACATCAAACTGCTTGAGCTGGTCGTTTTCAATAAACTTGGGTTCAGCCAAGGTGTCGCCGCGTAGCACATCGAACTCTTCAATGTCGTGCAGGAACATGTTCATACGAGCTATAGCGGAGGTAAGCAGGTTAACCTCTTGCCCGTGTAAATGTACAGAACGCCACTCTTTACCTTGAGAACGGAGATCCATTACCGCATTAAGCAGCATACCGCCGGTGCCGCAGGTTGGGTCGTAAGCCGATTCACCGGGTTTTAAACCCATAATGCGTGTCATTAAATGCACGACGGTACGGTTGGTATAAAACTCGGCGGCGGTGTGGCCAGAATCGTCGGCGAATTTTTTGATTAGGTATTCGTAGGCCTCACCCAGATCATCCTGAGCAACCGATTTAATCCCCAGCGGGATTTTACTGAAATGCTCAATAAGATCAGATAGCAGATAATCAGGTAGACGCTCTTTATTCGTCCACTGGGCATCACCAAACACGCCATGTAAACGCGGGTTGTTGGCTTCAATTAAACGCAGTGCGTTTTGAATCGCCTCTCCAATGTTCTTGCTGGTGTGGCGCACCTTTTCCCAACTGGCTTCTTTAGGAATATCAAAACGGTGGAACATCGGCATAGCGGCGTATTCAGAATCGCCTTCATGGATCTCCAATGCTTCGGTGTATTCTTCCAAATACACATCCGATAGGCGCTTATAAAATAGCAGCGGGAAGATGTACTGCTTGTAGTCTGAGGCGTCGATTTGGCCGCGCAAAAACTCGGCTGCGCCCCAGAGTAAATCCTCTAATTTTTTCTTATTTAATGCGCTCATGATGTCTTCTTATCGCTTAGTTGCTGTTTTACTTGCAACCCAAGCGCGGTTAAACGGTATTTTTGGTTACGGCTGGTTGGCTTGTCTGGAATGGTCATTTCTACCAAGACAGGGGTTATCTCCAGTGCCGGCTTTAAGTAGTTTTTACGGAAGTGTTCGGCATCTTTTAGGGTCAAGGAATCCTGTAATTCCATTCGTGACTGCTCACCTTTAATTGCCAGTAGGAGCTTCGCAACTTCCGGGGTAACTTCCGGGGTAACTTCCGGGGTAACTTCCGGGGTAACTTCCGGGGTAACTTCCGGGGTAACTTCCGGGGTAACTTCCGGGGTAACTTCCGGGGTAACTTCCGGGGCGAACAGCGTCAAGGTCACGCCGGATGTGCTGTCTGAGTGCCATTTCGGTTCGGGGAGGCCCGCCTCTGTACAGGCCTCTTGGATCACCACACTGCCGCGGCCAAGCTTTTCCATATAGCCCTGTAGGTATAAACCGTGGGCGATGTCGGGGTTACGCAGTACCGAGATATGGCCTTGCCGAATTTTGTTCTCGTCTATGCCTTGCGGAAAAGCACCCGCATTCCAAATTTTCAGGTGCACAGGGCTAACTTCGACCTTAATACCACCGGCAAAGTTGCTGTAATCGCGGTGGGCAAAGGCATTTACAATGGCTTCGCGTACCGCTTGTTCCGGGTACATGGGGATATCTTCGCGCTGATTATTGGCGCTGCTAAAACGTGCGCGCGATGGCGTATTGCGCATAACAAAGGTAATGAGCTGCTCGATCACGTCGGCCATTGGGCCATCGAGGTGCTGTAAATCCTGATATTCGTCGTCGGCCTTATGGCGATAACATACAGCGCGCACGCGGGCTTGCGGATGGCGTTTACCCGGCGCACTGGCCAGTAACACATCGGCGGCATTGGTTAAACGGCCGTATTTGGCCAACGATAATAGTTGCAACTGGTGCAGAAAGCCTTGTTCTGCTTGCGCTACTTCTTTGGGAATGCGTTTGGCGGATAACAGCTTGTTACAAGCGCTGGTTGATAAACCTTGTTCGTCGAGTTCAGACGAGAACAAACGCTCCCAGCGGGTAGGTTCTACTTGCTTGCGCATGACCATGTCGCGGATGGTATCGACATCGGCTTTTTTGGTTTGCTCGCCTGCACGTATGTAGATGTCACTGTTAAAGGCGTAAGGGATGTCTTTTCCGGCCGGCACTTCAACAATTAATAGCTGTTTGTTTTCGACTTCCTGTACTTCTATCGAAAACAGTACTGGCGGTTGAATCGCCGATTTAAGCTGGCTTTCTAGCTGTTCAGCCACTTGCACAGCATGTTCTACGCCCTTGATTTGGCCTTTATCATCGACACCGCATAGCAGGTAACCACCTTGGGTATTTAAAAAGGCACAGACTTGTGGGCCGCAGTGTTTTAACTCGCAACTTGTAAGGTATTCAAGGGTTTGGTTTTCGCCCAGTGACAGGAGTTGTTTTAGTTGTGCGGCCGTTTTACTCATGGCGTGCTCCTACTGAGGCGCTAACTTGACTGACATTTTGAAAATGTTCGGTCAGGCGCTGCTCTACGTCTTGATAGCGAGAGAACTGCGCAACCACAAAAAGGTTAGCGCCGTCGTCGCGATCGAACTTTTGCACCCAGTTGCCTTGGCGATCATCCTGTGGCAGTTGTTCCATGGTGGCGTCTTCGTACATTTGAATGACGCGAATATCACTTATCGAACTTGCTTTGCGTGACAGCTTAAGTTTGCTTCTGCCCTCAGTACCAACAAATGGTCCTTTTACTCTTTTCCCATTCTCATCTCGGGCATTTTCGTCGTCATCCACACACCAAAGATCATTTAATAACTTGCGTGCAAATACGACATGATCGTGTGCTAAAAACCAGCGAGGTTTATTGAGCTCAATGGCTTTTTTCATCTCTTGGTGGGTAATGGACAGCCCAGTTGCATCAACGCCACTACCGTATTGCGGGGTAATGATGCCTAAAAATAGGTCGCATTTTTCTACTGCTTTTAAGCAGCTTTCGAAGGCGGTTTCGTTGGACGATACCGGTACAGTGCCTTTATGCGACATCCAAACTTCATAACCAAAGGCGGTTAGTAGTGAATATACGCGGTCGAGCAGCTCTTCTACGCCATAAACGGTGGATGACACCATCACCGTGAGCTTTTTGCTCATAGTTCAAACCCTTGCTTGATCAGCAGTGCTTCCAGTTCATTTTCGGCTTGCTCCAGGGCGGCCAGCTTTTGTTGGAAGTCTTTTAGCGCCTCTTCCACTGTAATGGTTTCTTCTTCAAGCGGTTTTTGTACATAACGTGCAATATTTAAATTGAAGTCGTTTTCTTCAATTTCACTATGGGGAACCCAACGCGCAACGCCTTCGATGTCATCAGCTTCAGGGCCTTTGGTGCGCATCTGCCGATAAATCTCATAAATGTCGTCCGCTTGGGTTTCTGACAAGGTATTTTGTGCCCGGCCTTTGGTAAAAATCTCTTCAGCATTGATGATCAGCACGTGATCTTGGTGAGCTAAAGGCCTTTGTTTGCGCAGCACTAAAATACAAGCAAGAATACCGGTGCCATAAAACAGGTTAGAAGCAACGCCGATGACGGCGACAATGCGGTTTTCTTTGAGTAAATTCTCGCGAATTTTCCCTTCTGCACCACCACGGAATAGCACCCCGTGTGGCAATACCACCGCCATGCGACCACTCTCGTTCAAAGATGCAAACATATGTTGCACCCAAGCAAAATCACCGTTGGTTTTAGGGGCTAAACCATATTTCGCTCTGCCATAAGGGTCAGCACTCCAGTTATCATATCCCCACTCTTTCAAACTAAATGGCGGGTTGGCGATAACACAATCAAAGGTTTCTAAACGATCATTCTTAAGGAATTTAGGATCACGCAGCGTATCACCCCGAACGATATGAAAATCCTCCTGTCCATGCAGGAAAAGGTTCATACGGGCAATGGCTTCAGTGGTCAGGTTCTTTTCTTGGCCTTTTATTTTTAGTAGGCGTGGATCACCGCCGTTCTCTTTAACGTGGTGGATGGTTTCCAGCAGCATGCCACCAGTACCACACGCAGGGTCATAAACGCCTTCACCTGCTAGTGGGTCAAGAATATTGACCATCAAGCGAACAATAGTACGAGGAGTGTAAAACTCCCCCGCCTTTTTGTTGGCCTTGTCAGCAAAGCGTTTAATCAGATATTCGTATGCCCGGCCCATGTCGTCGTTGCGAACGGACGCAACACCAAGATTTACCTTGTTGAAATGGTTGAGCAAGGTAGCAAGCAGTTCATCAGATAAACGTTCTTTGTTGGTCCAACTGGCATCACCGAAGATTCCATGTAGTTTGGGATTAGCCATTTCGATACCACGAAAAGCATCTTTTAATGTCTGGCCGATGTTTTTGGTCTCGGAAAAGACATCTCTCCAATGACAATATTCAGGAATTTGAATGCGATGGAACATATCGCCTTTGGCGAGCTCAGCGTCACCCACTTGCTCCATTGCTTCGAGATATTCTTCGTCGTACACATCGCAGATACGTTTGAAAAAGAGGATCGGAAAAATATAGGTTTTGTAATCTGAAGCATCGATAGGCCCGGTAATGATATGAGCTGCGTGCCAAAGGTGTGCTTCGAGGTCTTTGATGTTAATTAGGGTCATTGTTTACTCATTTCCGACGGATTCCGCAGGCGATTTTTCTAGCAATTCTTGTATGTTGCAGTTAAATAAATCACACAGCTTATCTAGTGCGTCTAGGTCCACTTTTAGCGCGGTTTCCTTATAAAGTAGTGTGATGGTGGTGCGGCTTAGGCCGGTTTCGCGCATCACATCACTAATACGCATTTTATGTTCGCCCATTAAACGGGCAAGGTGGCAGCGGATCATGCTTTCTCCACGAGAGTATTCACACATTTGCGTTTTATTTCATTGAAAATTTCAATCACAACATATTGATTGAAGTATGATTTTTAACCATTAAAACTTAGGGTAGTCACTACAGCTTACCCTATCACGATTATGATTTTTCTCAACTTATTTGAGTTGAAATGTAATTTTTTAGGGTAATGAGAACAGATTATCAGTGTGAGGATTTTGAATTGCCGTAATCAAGAAAATGATACGGCAGAAAGTAGTGGAATTACTGCTCTGTACAACCGATATTCTTCGAGATAGTTGCAATCAGGTGCCGCGAACACCCCAACATATCCTGAATGTCACTATAGCTATGGCCGGTCTTCAATAGGCTGGCTATGTGTTGATGCCGTTTCAGATCTGGTTGACGCCCATTGTATTTTCCATCAACTTTAGCCTTTGCGATTCCCTGAGATTGACGACGTCGCCGGTCATCATAATCTTTGCGGGCAACTGCGGCGAGCATATCCAACATCATGGCATTAACCGCCTGTAAAATAGCGCCGGTAAAGTCAGTTTCGCTATGTTGTTGTAAAGCCAGCCAACTGGTGGGAAGTTCCGGTGAAACAATGGCTAGGCGTTTGCTGGCCAGCTTTTGTTTCAACGTATCCCAATCACTTTGCTTGAGCCGCGCCAGACGGTCGATCTGTTCAACTAGCACAATGTCACCCTCGCCTGACTCGGCAATCAAACGCATCAACTCTGGCCGGTGCAACGTGGCGCCAGAAACATTCTCAATATAAAAGGCAGCGATTAGCTGGCCATGCTGAGCAGCAAACTGGATGAGGGATTCTCGTGCCCGTTCAGCATTTTGTTCTTTGGTTGATGCGCGAAGGTAAGCTCGAATTAACATCTTGATCTCCACAGTCTGTTATAAGTGGTACTTTATCTCTGGTCTGGTTTAGGTGGTTCTGTTGGTAGTAAAACCAGTCTGATGGCTAGTTCCGTTGATGTGTACTCAAAAGGAACCAGCTAAGTGCCAAAATCAGTCATCAAACCCAATATGGTTTCTATAGTCGTAATCAAAACTATCCATGAAAACGGAACTATCTGGTTTCATTCGTTTATGACGACTTGGTATTGGGTAGGTTTTATTTAACTTCATCATATTTCTGACAAACGCAACGAATAGATAGCCAGCCCAAAGTGCCAAGGACATTTGCCAACACAAATAAGTGAGTGCACACCAAAAAGGAACGGCTAACCACCATCTGCGTTGGATAAATGCGAAAGCTTTAAAGCACCAAATTACCAATGGCAAACCTGCGAGCAAGAATCCCCATCCAGAGTCTTGAGCTAGCATCAATCCCAGTAGTAAAACACCAAGCAACACTATATTTACTAAATCATTTTTGAGATTTTGACTCATGTTTCCCCTCCAACTCTTCGGTTTGAGGTTTGTCTTGGCCTGACAATTTCTGATTGGCTCTATAGCTGTAAAGACACCAGAAAGTGACCAAACTAAAAAATAGGAATAGCCCAAGCATTCCCCAGTCAAATGCAGTCATAACGACCTCCGCTCACTCGAATATCCATTCCCTGTAAACTGAATAACTTGGAAAACATAGAATCAGTCATTTCATCGAGTTCAGATAATTCGAATTCAGGAACTATAAGAGGCATGCCAAAATACTGAAGGTTACGATAGGATGATGGCTCAAAAATGCCGTGCGGATAGCTGTCTAACGTGTTGAAAGTCTGATTCAGTCTGAGATCAACAATCCAACCGCCAGGAAGCTCAATCCAACTATGTGGATAGACTAATTCTCCCGTGCTCTTGCATTTGACACATCCCACTCTAGGTTGATGAAACACCGAATTTCTCGTCAGTAGATGACTGATCAGGTAGGTAATAATTATGGGGTCAGTTTGGAGTTCATCCATCGCCAGAACAATATTGTCTAGATCCTGATATTCACTATTCATAAAGCAGGCTCCTTAAACAACTGTTGTTTTCCTTGTTCATACAGCACTGGATATGGGAGAGATTGGCCATCCTGAACCACAAGGTTAGGTGGGTAATAGATCACCATCCACGATGGCAATGCAGCACTGACGGCTCTATAAAACTCATCAACTGGAAAGTCTTGTGGACCTGACTGGCGGAAAAAAAAGCGAGAATAGTTCTTCGAGTGATTGGCGACGATGTTGTAGCTTTCGGACTCACCACCTTTAATATAGAGCGGGCTCTTCCAGAGATAAGGAGTCGTAATGTTATAAGCAACCACACATTGACCAATACCGCATCCATGCTCAGCGCTTTCAACAGACCAAAGAATCATGGGATGGCCATCAATTTCCGGCGTTTCTACATTACTCAGTTTAGTGATATTCAACGCCATATCATCGGCCATATGCAGGATAGCCTGATCGACAAGATGCACGTATTTCTCATAAGCCTGAGATTCTGAAGTAGCTGCAGATGCGGGCATCCATCCCATAAGACTTGGTCTAGCCGAGGGATTGTCTGGTGTCATCATTATATCGGTAGCGTTAAACGCGAACGTCTGCGTACCAGAAAGACGCCTAAGCGGATCATCAAATGAAGTCGTTAGCCTGGCGAGATCAAGCAATGGAACCAACATACCCTTGCTATAAGAGTGGACACCATCGTGGGAATCTCTCAAATCCAAATCGTAGATGCCCCCGGCTCGCGCTAGATTTAAAGCCCGAGATTCATCTTGAGCATAATGACGGGGTCCAGTTACGCAATCAGACAAGGACACACATAAAGCGATTAATGATAAAGATGGGTATTTTTTCATGATTACCTCCTGCTTTATAAAGATTCGCATGGAGGTAGTAAAATGCAAGCTATTTTGATAAATTTTTATTAAAAATCAATGGTTTGTACTGATAGTACAAACTTCAAAATGGGTAACAATAGCAGTTTATATTCTTTTCCCACTTTCCCAGATATCCCACTTTAAAAATGTTGAGAATCCCCTAGAATAGATACTTCCATGACAAAACCCGACAAATGAGTTGCACTCCACATGTGCGCCAATATTCTTCTAACAATTTGAATAGTTTTACATTTTTAGTTTCTGTATCGGGAAGTAATATTCTCAACATGTGAACTGCTTTTCTAGCTAAGGCTTGTTGTGCTCAACAAGCCTTTCTTTTAACTAAAAGCTCGTTATCCCGCTTATATTCCTCCCTAAATCCCTCTCCCTTTACGCGCATAAATCCCAGATTTACACAGCATCTCATAGAGACAAGCCTGGTTTTACCTTATGATGAAGCCGTATTAACACCCGAATACAGCCCCAAAAAGGCAGTAAACGAGTGTATTTCAGCGAGATTATCCATAAAAGGTATCGTCATAAATGGCAAAGATTGAAGTAATAGTCGGCACAACATTGGGCAGTGCAGAGTATGTCGCCGACGAAATGATGGCGCAATTGACGGATCAAGGGCACCAAGTTCAAGTGCATTTAACCCCAACTCTGTGTGAAATCGACACCCATGCACTGTGGATTATCGTGTCATCTACCCACGGCGCAGGTGATCTTCCAGATAATATCCAGCCCTTTTTCAATGAAATTACCGAGCAAAAACCGGATCTCAGCCAAGTGAACTTTGCCTTATGTGCAATTGGCGACTCAAGTTACGACACCTTTTGCCAAGGCCCTGAAAAATTAATTTCAGCCATTCAAGACTGCGATGCTAAAGCCTTTGTGGATAAGATCCAGATCGATGTACAGCTTGATCCCGTGCCAGAAGACCCAGCCCTTGCATGGTTAGCACAATGGCAACAGGAGATTTAAGATCGCCTATGGGATAAGGTCGCGATCTATGTACAGTTTAGATCCTATTTATCCACAATTTACTTATTTAAAGTATAAACATGTGGATAAGCTATTATTTAGATCTGATCAACCTCTGTACTATTCACACTCCGATCTGCTTAATGATCCACCCTGTGGATAAGTAGGCGATCTATCCCCATGTTTAATGGCGTTAGATCGCGATCAGATCACAGGATCAAGATCGCGCTAATTAATGATTTATATACTGAATTTGGGTTATGCACAGAAAAACGCGATCCTAATAGTAAACATAATAAGAAGATCTATATAAAGATCTTAAGATCTATTAGTCAGGATCATCTCGATCGAGCAGCGTAAAATGATCATTCACCTAGCGCAAAGCAAATGCTAAAATACTCGGCTCGTACTGAGTCTCTTAGCAATTGAAGGTAGTGGCATGCATTTTCATGAACGGTTTGATGTTATTGTTGTTGGTGGTGGTCATGCCGGAACTGAAGCCGCGTTGGCAGCAGCAAGAATGGGATCAAAAACATTATTACTAACGCACAATATCGATACGTTAGGACAAATGTCATGTAATCCAGCGATCGGTGGCATAGGCAAAGGCCACCTAGTGAAAGAAATTGACGCCTTAGGCGGTGCAATGGCGATCGCAACCGATTATGCAGGGATCCAATTTAGAACCTTGAATTCAAGCAAAGGCCCAGCAGTACGAGCGACACGTGCACAAGCTGACCGTGCGCTGTATCGTCAAAAAATCCAAAACATATTACAAAACCAACCTAACTTACGTATTTTCCAACAAGCCGTTGATGACTTAATTGTTGAAAATCATCAAGTCGTTGGCGTAGTGACTCAAATGGGATTAGCCTTTGAATCTCCAGCCGTTGTGTTAACAACAGGCACATTCTTAAGCGGCAAAATCCACATAGGGTTAGAAAACTACAGCGGTGGCCGTGCAGGCGATCCACCAGCCATTGCCTTAGCCAATCGTTTACGTGAATTACCGATCCGTGTGGGCCGTTTAAAAACTGGTACCCCGCCACGTATCGATGCAAACACGATCGATTTTTCTCAAATGGCTGAACAAAAAGGTGATTCTCCGTTACCTGTGATGTCGTTTATGGGTGATGTCAGTCATCATCCAAAGCAGATTTCTTGCTGGATCACTCATACCAATGAAAAAACCCATGAAATTATTCGTGGTGGTTTAGACAGAAGCCCAATGTATTCAGGCGTAATCGAGGGTATTGGCCCACGTTATTGCCCATCGATTGAAGACAAGATCCACCGGTTTGCGGATAAATCTTCGCATCAGATCTTTATCGAACCTGAAGGGTTAAATACCAATGAGATCTACCCTAACGGGATCTCGACCAGCTTACCTTTCGATGTACAGCTGAATTTAGTACGTTCGATCAAGGGCATGGAAAACGCAGAAATCATGCGTCCAGGTTATGCGATCGAATATGATTATTTCGATCCAAGAGATCTTAAAAACTCATTAGAAACCAAAGCGATCAATGGGTTATTCTTCGCTGGCCAAATAAACGGCACAACCGGTTATGAAGAAGCCGGTGCTCAAGGTTTATTAGCGGGCATGAATGCATCACTGCAAGTGCAAGGCAAAGAAGCTTGGTGTCCACGTCGTGACGAAGCGTATCTTGGGGTGCTGGTTGACGATCTGTCGACTCTGGGTACCAAAGAACCGTACCGCATGTTTACTAGCCGTGCCGAATACCGTTTGTTACTCCGTGAAGATAACGCCGACATTCGCTTAACGGCAAAAGGTCGCGAACTCGGTTTAGTCGACGACGCTCGCTGGGCAGCATTTAGTGAGAAGCTAGAATCCATTGAACTTGAACTGCAAAGGCTACGTGGCCAATGGGTACATCCAAATTCGCCTTTGATCCATGCGTTAAACCCACATTTGAATACGCCTATCTCTCGCGAAGCGTCATTTGAAGAGTTACTGCGTCGTCCAGAAATGGATTACAGCAAGTTAATGCAGATTGAAGGTTTTGGTCCTGGGCTTGAAGATCCACAAGCAGCTGAACAAGTTCAGATCCAAGTGAAGTACTCTGGTTATATTCAACGCCAGCAGGAAGAGATCAACAAAGCCGTGCGTAATGAGAACACAGGTTTACCTTTGACGCTCGATTACAAAGAAGTACCGGGCTTGTCGAACGAAGTGATTGCTAAGTTAAATAACCACAAACCAGAAACCATAGGCCAAGCGTCACGGATCTCTGGTATTACCCCTGCGGCTATTTCAATTTTGTTGGTTCACCTCAAAAAGCGTGGCTTATTACGTAAGAGTGCGTAAAAGCTAGCTTAATCGCTGCTTAGGTCATAGAAGGGAAGCATTCAGGCTTCCCTTCATCGTTTTCGGGCTTCATAATAGCCTTCGCGTTCATAATCGTATCTTTGTTGAGGTTGCTCAGTGTTATCTGCCCAGTTAGAGGCTTATTTAGCCGAAATTAATTTGCCCGCAACCGCCGAGCAAAAAAAACAACTAATTGATTTTGTTGGCATGCTCAACAAATGGAATAAAGCCTATAACCTGACATCGGTGAGAGATCCCGAAGCCATGTTGATCCGTCATATCATGGACAGCTTAGTGGTTTCAAAACATCTACAAGGTGAACGTTTTATCGATGTGGGCACTGGACCCGGTTTACCTGGGATCCCGTTAGCGATTATGAATCCCGATAAACAATTTGTGTTATTGGACAGCTTAGGTAAACGCATTCGTTTTCAAAAACAAGTGTCCTTTGAATTAGGCATTCATAACATCAGCTCAGTTGAAAGCCGCGTAGAAGCTTATCAACCTGAGCAAAAATTCGACGGCGTATTAAGTCGTGCATTTGCTTCAATCCAAGATATGCTGACTTGGTGCCATCATTTACCCGCCGAACATGGGCAGTTTTATGCGCTTAAAGGCCTGTTAAATGATGAAGAAATGCAACATATTCCAAGTGGATTTGCAGTGAAAGAAGTCATCGAACTTAAGGTGCCTAAACTCGATGAACAAAGACATTTATTGAAAATAATCAAAGAATAACAGGCTTGAAAGTGATGAATAAATCATTTTTAGGTAAGGGCAATAAACCAGCATTTACATACAGGGTGATATTGTGGGTAAAGTGATTGCCGTGGCTAACCAAAAAGGTGGCGTAGGAAAAACAACTACTTGCGTTAACCTCGCCGCTTCGTTAGCAGCAACAAAACGTAAAGTCTTATTGATCGATCTCGATCCCCAAGGTAATGCCACTATGGGTAGTGGTGTCGATAAATACGAGGTCGAAAATACGGCCTACGAATTATTGGTCGAAGAAAAAACCTTCGACGAGATCGTCATTAAAAACACTGCGGGTAAGTATGATCTGATCGCCAGTAATGGCGATGTCACAGCGGCAGAGATCAAACTGATGGAGTTTTTTGCGCGTGAGATCCGTTTGCGTAACGCGCTCGCACCGATAAAAGATCAATATGATTATATCTTTATCGACTGCCCTCCTTCATTGAACATGTTAACTGTGAACGCTATGTCAGCGGCCGACTCTGTGCTCGTGCCTATGCAGTGCGAATACTATGCTCTAGAAGGCTTAACGGCGCTGATTGATACCATCACTAAACTTGCCGCTATGGTTAACCCAGGGCTTGGCATTGAAGGCATTTTACGCACTATGTACGATCCGCGTAATCGTTTGTCTAATGATGTGTCCGATCAGCTAAAACAGCATTTTGGTGACAAGGTATATCGTACTGTGATCCCACGTAATGTCAGGCTGGCTGAGGCGCCAAGTTTTGGTGCGCCTGCTATGTATTACGATAAATCGAGTGCCGGCGCTAAGGCGTATCTAGCGCTTGCGGGTGAAATGATCCGTCGTTCAGAACAACAAACTCAGGCTAAGCAAGCGTAAAGGATCACCATGACGTTAAAGAAAAGAGGATTAGGCAAAGGGCTAGATGCCCTACTGAGTAACAGCCATGCCGCCAGTAAAAAACACACTGACGAAGCTAATGTTGTCGATAAAAAAGAAGAGCTTATCCATCTCGATTTAGACTTATTACAACCGGGTAAGTATCAACCTCGAAAAGACATGTCTCCCGAAGCGTTGGAAGAACTGGCGCATTCTATCCGCAACCAAGGCATTATTCAGCCCATCGTTGTGAGACAAGTGGCAAACGACATGTATGAGATCATTGCGGGCGAACGTCGCTGGCGTGCTTCTCAACTTGCTGGCTTAAATAAAATCCCCTGCATAGTCAAACAAGTGCCCGATGAAGCCGCTGTTGCTATCGCTTTGATTGAAAACATCCAGCGTGAAGATTTAAATGCCATGGAAGAAGCCATTGCATTGCAACGTTTAATGCAAGAATTTGAACTGACTCACCAACAAGTTGCCGATGTTGTGGGAAAATCCAGAGCGAGTGTATCTAACTTGTTACGTTTAAACGGCTTAAATGAGCCGGTAAAACGTCTACTCGAGTATGGCGACATCGATATGGGTCATGCTCGCGCTTTGTTAGCAATTGAGGGAGAAGAACAAACAAATCTTGCGAGATTAGTGGCCGCTAAGGAATTAACCGTTCGCGAAACTGAACGATTAATTAATCAAACCTTAAATCCGCCTAAACAAGCCGAAACTACGACTAAAGATCAAGATGTTTGTCGTTTAGAGCAGCAGTTAATTGAAAGATTAGGTGCCAAGGTTTCTATCGCTCATAGTAGTAAGGGCACAGGTAAAATTGTAATTAACTATCAGAATCTGGCTGAATTAGACGGAATTCTTAGTAAAATTCATTAATGTCTGTAGATTAACAGTTTTTAATGTAAATTTGTGACAGATGCTAATCTTACATTTTAACTCGTTTGGCGCTAGATCACGTTAAAAGTGTTGTTTTTCCTTATCTCAAAGTTGCAATGAAGGCGTGAAAAGGTATACTTTCGCAAGCTTTTTGTGCATCGACATAAATACGGGTATTTGTCATCCGGTCATCGAAACAAAAAGTATGAATGCGGAGAGGATGAATTGAGTAAGGTTTTAGCGCGTCGTGGCCGGTGGTCAGCCTATAAATTGGTGATGATGCAGGCGGCGGTCGCTGGGGGTGCTTCAATTCTCTTTTTCGCCGTGTGGGGAGTTCAGTTTGGCTATTCTGCTTTAGCAGGTGGTTCAATCGCTGTGCTCCCTAATTTTGTATTCGCAACCCTCGCTTTCTCCCACACGGGAGCAAGTTCAGCTGCAAAAGTCATAAAGGCTTTTTACTGGGGGGAAGCGGTAAAGTTGCTGTTAACCATCGCAATGTTTTCGTTTGTATTTATCAATCTTAAGGTCGCTTTTATGCCGCTTTTTGTTTGTTATGTGCTGACGCTAATCGTGCATTGGACAGCTCCTTTATACTTCAAGCAAAGTTAAGTGGGATGAATCATGGCTGCAACTGGTGAAGCGTTAACACCGCAGGGCTATATCCAACATCACCTTACCAACTTAAGTGTTGGTGAAGGCTTTTGGACATGGCACATTGATTCGTTGTTCTTTTCGGTTGGTCTTGGTGTTCTGTTCCTGTGGATTTTCCGCAGCGTTGGTAAAAAAGCGACTTCCGGTGTTCCTGGCAAACTGCAATGTTTTGTTGAGATGATCGTTGAGTTCGTAAATAACAGCGTGAAAGAAAGTTTTCATGGTCGCAATGCTCTGATCGCACCTTTAGCTCTGACCATTTTTGTATGGGTATTCATGATGAACTTCATGGATATGATCCCTGTAGATTGGCTGCCTCACGCAGCAAGTTTAATGGGTATTCCATATCTTAAAGCGGTTCCGACGACTGACGTTAACATTACCTTTAGCTTAGCTATCGGTGTGTTCTTGCTGATTATTTTCTACAGCATTAAGGTCAAAGGTGTGTCTGGGTTTGTTAAAGAACTGACACTACAGCCCTTTAACCATAAGGCAATGATACCCGTCAACCTCCTATTAGAGACTGTTACTTTGATAGCAAAACCAATTTCATTGGCATTGCGACTCTTTGGTAACTTGTACGCAGGTGAGTTGATCTTCATCCTTATTGCGCTGATGTATGGTACCAACTTGTTATTATCTACCCTAGGTGTGACTTTGCAACTGGGTTGGTTAATATTCCACATTTTGGTTATCACACTGCAAGCGTTTATCTTCATGATGTTGACCATTGTTTATTTAAGCATGGCGCATGAAGATCATTAAGGATTGCTGAAGAAATTTTAAACTAAATCATCAACTAATATAGATTTAGATACTGGAGATACAGATGGAAACGATTTTAGGCATGACAGCTATCGCTGTTGCTCTGCTGATTGGTATGGGTGCTCTTGGTACTGCAATCGGTTTCGGCTTATTAGGCGGCAAGTTCTTGGAAGGCGCTGCGCGTCAACCAGAAATGGCTCCTATGCTACAAGTTAAAATGTTCATCGTAGCGGGTCTTCTTGACGCCGTAACTATGATCGGTGTTGGTATCGCATTATTCATGCTATTTACCAACCCACTGGGTGCAATGCTGTAAAAAACGCTTCTGTCTTAACTCTAAATAGGAGGCTGTTGTGAATTTCAACGCTACCCTAATCGGTCAGACGGTCGCCTTTATCATCTTCGTGTGGTTTTGCATGAAGTTTGTATGGCCCCCTTTGATGAATGCCATCGAAGAGCGCCAAAAAAGGATTGCTGACGGTCTAGCTGATGCTGATCGTGCGGTAAAAGACCTGGAGTTGGCACAAGCGAAAGCGACTGACCAACTAAAAGAAGCCAAGGTAACGGCTAATGAAATTATTGAGCAAGCTAACAAACGTAAAGCTCAAATAGTTGAAGAAGCCAAAACCGAAGCAGACGCTGAGCGTGCTAAAATCATCGCTCAGGGTAAAGCAGAAATTGAAGCTGAACGTAATCGCGTCAAAGAGGATCTGCGTAAGCAGGTTGCTACTCTTGCCATCATGGGTGCTGAGAAGATCCTTGAGCGTTCTATTGATCCAGCCGCCCACAGTGACATAGTTAATAAACTAGTCGCTGAAATTTGATAAGGGAGTTGAGTTATGGCTGAATTAACCACCATCGCTCGCCCTTACGCAAAGGCAGCTTTTGACTTTGCTATTGAACAAGATGCAGTGGATTCATGGGCAGAAATGCTTACGTTTGCCGCATTGGTGAGTGAAAACGAAACCATGCAACCACTGTTAGCTGGCTCTTTAGCCAGCACTAAGCTCGCAGCACTCTTTATTAGTGTGTGTGGCGAGCAAGTCAATGTGCAAGGTCAGAACCTGATAAAGGTAATGGCTGAAAACGGTCGCTTAAAGGTACTACCTGCTGTATCTCAGTTATTTACTGAATACCGTAATGAGTGGGCAAAAGAAGTGGAAGCCGATGTGGTTTCTGCAACTGAGCTGAGCTCTGAACAACAACAGCAGATTAGTATTTCTTTAGAGAAACGTCTCGCACGCAAAGTTAAGCTGAATTGCAGCACTGACGCCGCGCTCATCGCCGGTGTAATCATTAAGACAGGAGACCTAGTCATCGATGGCTCGGTCCGCGGTAAGTTATCGCGTCTGTCTGATAAGCTGCAGTCGTAATTGGGAGTTTGAGCATGCAACTGAATTCCACTGAAATCAGCGATCTGATTAAGCAGCGGATCGAGCAGTTCGAAGTCGTTAGCGAATCTCGTAACGAAGGTACTATCGTTGCGGTAAGTGACGGCATCATCCGCATCCACGGCCTAGCCGACGTGATGCAAGGTGAGATGATCGAACTGCCTGGTAACCGTTTTGCAATCGCGTTGAACCTTGAACGTGATTCTGTCGGTGCCGTAGTAATGGGTCCTTATGCTGATTTAGCAGAAGGCGTAAAAGTGAAAACGACTGGCCGTATTCTGGAAGTTCCAGTTGGCCGCGGTCTTCTTGGCCGCGTTGTTAACACTCTAGGTGAGCCAATTGACGGAAAAGGACCTATCGATAACGATGGTTACTCGCCAATTGAAGTTATCGCACCAGGTGTTATTGAACGTCAGTCTGTTGATCAACCAGTTCAAACTGGTTACAAAGCCGTTGATGCCATGATCCCTATCGGTCGTGGTCAACGTGAATTGATCATTGGCGACCGTCAAACTGGTAAAACAGCTATGGCGATCGACGCAATTATCAACCAGAAAAATTCTGGCATTAAATGTGTGTACGTTGCGATTGGCCAAAAGGCTTCTACTATCGCTAACGTAGTGCGCAAGCTAGAAGAACACGGTGCGTTAGCTAACACTATCGTTGTTGTTGCAACGGCTTCTGAAGCTGCTGCTCTGCAATACTTAGCGCCATATTCTGGTTGTTCTATGGGTGAATACTTCCGTGACCGCGGTGAAGATTCTTTGATCGTATACGATGATTTGTCTAAGCAAGCAGTTGCTTATCGTCAAATTTCGTTACTGCTCAAGCGTCCACCAGGCCGTGAAGCTTACCCAGGTGACGTATTCTATCTACACTCACGTTTACTAGAGCGTGCATCACGCGTTAACGCGATTTATGTAGAGAAGTTCACTAAAGGTGCAGTAACTGGCAAAACCGGTTCTTTAACCGCGCTGCCTATTATTGAAACGCAAGCGGGTGACGTTTCTGCATTCGTACCGACCAACGTAATTTCTATTACCGATGGTCAGATCTTCCTTGAGACCGATCTGTTTAACTCTGGCCTACGTCCAGCGGTTAACCCAGGTATTTCTGTTTCTCGTGTTGGTGGTGCGGCTCAGACTAAGATCATCAAGAAACTGTCTGGTGGTATTCGTACCGCACTAGCACAGTATCGTGAGCTTGCTGCGTTCTCGCAATTTGCATCTGATCTTGACGATGCAACACGTGCTCAACTTGAGCATGGTGTGCGTGTTACCGAACTGATGAAGCAAAAGCAATATGCTCCAATGAGCGTAGCCGCTCAAGCTGTGTCTATTTTCTCAGCTGAAAAAGGTTACCTGAAGAGTGTTGAGCTGAATAAGGTCGGTAATTTCGAAGCCGCTCTGCTCTCGTTCATGAACAGCGAGCATGCTCCTTTAATGAAGCTTATCAATGATACTGGCGATTATAGCGCTGATATCGAAGCTGAATTAAAAGCTGGCCTCGACAAGTTCGTAGCAACCCAAACCTGGTAACAATGATAGAGGTGTCTTAAGACACCTCAGGTCCAGATTGGAGAGTAGAGATGGCCGGCGCTAAAGAGATTAAAACCAAGATCGCGAGTGTGAAAAACACTCAGAAGATCACGTCCGCCATGGAAATGGTGGCAGCCAGCAAAATGCGCAGAGCGCAGGAACGCATGGCTGCGAGCCGTCCATATGCGGAAAGCATGCGTAAGGTGATCGGTCACGTAGCGCAAGGTTCTCTCGAGTATAAACACCCCTATTTGGAGGTGAGAGAGGCTAAGCGGGTTGGTTACATTGTTGTGGCAACCGACCGTGGCCTTTGTGGTGGTCTGAACGTTAACCTTTTCAAAAAGGTTATCGCAGACGTGAAAAGCTGGAAAGCCCAAGGTGCAGAATTTGAATTTTGCCCAATCGGCGCACGTAGTGTGCAGTTTTTCAAAAACTTCGGTGGACAAGTGTCTGCTCACGCTTCAGGTTTAGGCGATGCTCCAAAGCTCGCTGACTTGATCGGGACAGTCGGTGTCATGCTAGAAGCTTACAACGAAGGCAAGCTGGATCGTCTGTACGTGGTATTTAACAAATTTGTGAATACTATGACGCAGACTCCTGTGATCGAGCAGCTGCTACCTTTGCCTAAATCAGAAGATGATGAAACTGCTCATCGTTGGGATTATATCTACGAGCCAGATCCAAAAGCACTTTTGGATACTTTATTGGTCCGTTATGTAGAATCTCAGGTTTACCAAGGTGTTGTTGAAAACATTGCCTCTGAACAAGCTGCCCGTATGGTGGCGATGAAGTCGGCAACAGACAACGCTGGTGAGCTTATCAACGACTTGCAACTGGTCTATAACAAGGCCCGTCAGGCTGCGATTACGCAAGAACTGTCGGAAATTGTTTCTGGTGCCTCTGCGGTTTAGGTTAGGTAACGAATACAAGTTTTAGAGGATTAATCATGAGCACAGGTACTGTTGTCCAAGTGATTGGCGCGGTTGTGGACGTAGAGTTTCCACAAGATGCCGTACCTCAAGTATATGACGCTCTGAAAATCGTAGGTGAAGGCCCGTGTAATGGTTTGGTGCTGGAAGTTCAGCAACAACTAGGTGGTGGTGTAGTTCGTACCATCGCTATGGGTTCTTCTGACGGTCTGCGTCGTGGTCTTGAAGTAGTAAACTCAGGTTCACCTATTACTGTTCCTGTTGGTACCGCCACTCTTGGCCGTATCATGAACGTATTAGGCGAGCCTATTGATGAAGCGGGTCCAATCGGTGAAGAAGAGCGTTATGTTATTCACCGTACAGCTCCTTCATACGAAGATCAATCAAGCTCTACTGAACTATTAGAGACTGGTATCAAGGTTATTGACCTTGTTTGTCCATTCGCTAAGGGCGGTAAAGTTGGTTTGTTCGGTGGTGCGGGTGTTGGTAAAACAGTTAACATGATGGAACTGATTAACAACATCGCTAAAGCCCACTCGGGTCTTTCTGTATTCGCCGGTGTAGGTGAACGTACTCGTGAAGGTAACGACTTCTACTACGAGATGAAAGATTCTGGCGTTCTCGACAAAGTGGCCATGGTTTATGGTCAGATGAACGAGCCTCCAGGTAACCGTTTGCGCGTTGCACTGTCTGGTCTGACTATGGCAGAGAAGTTCCGTGACGAAGGTCGTGACGTACTGTTGTTCGTTGACAACATCTACCGTTATACCTTAGCCGGTACTGAAGTATCTGCACTATTAGGTCGTATGCCTTCTGCGGTAGGTTATCAACCAACATTGGCTGAAGAGATGGGCGTTCTGCAAGAGCGTATCACTTCAACTAAGACCGGTTCTATTACCTCTGTACAAGCGGTATACGTACCTGCGGATGACTTGACCGATCCGTCACCAGCAACAACCTTCGCTCACTTAGATGCGACTGTTGTACTGTCACGTCAAATTGCTTCTCTGGGTATTTACCCTGCGGTTGACCCATTGGATTCGACTTCACGTCAATTAGATCCATTGGTTGTTGGCCAAGAGCATTATGATGTTGCTAACGGCGTACAAACTGTACTGCAACGTTACAAAGAGCTGAAAGATAT
Source organism: Shewanella sp. DAU305 (assembly GCF_026802235.1). NCBI lineage: Bacteria > Pseudomonadati > Pseudomonadota > Gammaproteobacteria > Alteromonadales > Shewanellaceae > Shewanella > Shewanella sp. DAU305. The sequence continues at coordinate 469,669 of NZ_CP113808.1, read as the reverse complement.
TATTGCGATTCTGGGTATGGATGAATTGTCTGATGAAGACAAAACAACTGTATTCCGTGCTCGTAAGATTGAGCGTTTCTTGTCTCAGCCTTTCTTCGTAGCAGAAGTCTTTACTGGATCTCCTGGTAAGTACGTTTCTCTGAAAGACACTATCCGTGGCTTTAAGGGTATTTTGAACGGTGAGTTTGATCACCTGCCAGAACAAGCGTTCTACATGGTTGGCTCAATCGATGAAGTCATCGAGAAAGCGAACAAAAAGAAATAACTAAGTAGCAATACTTAGTTTCTTAAGGAGAACGGGATGGCAGCCATGACAGTACATCTTGATATAGTAAGTGCAGAGAGCAAAATCTTCTCTGGTCGTGTAGCTTCGCTGCAAGTGACTGGTTCAGAAGGTGAGTTGGGCATAATGCATGGCCATGCTCCTTTGCTGAGTTATATCAAACCTGGCATGGCGCGCATCGTCAAGCAAGACGGCAGTGAAGAAGTGTTTTACCTTTCAGGTGGTATTCTGGAAGTACAACCTTCTACTGTTTCCGTATTGGCTGATGTGGTTATGCGTGCCAAAGATATTGATGAGCAAGCGGCATTAGAAGCTAAGCGTCGTGCAGAAGCCCATATGGCAAATGCAGGTGCTGACTTCAATTATGACGCGGCTATGGTTGAACTAGCTAAGGCTATGGCTCAATTACGTGTTGTTGAAACCATCAAGAAAAACATTGCCAGATAAGGTTATTGTTTGTGAAAAAAGGCGACCATAAGGTCGCCTTTTTTGTGGCCGAAATTTGGGTAAGCGTGTTTTTGAGTTATTCCTATCGCTATCCGCTTCGCTTTTCGATGAGCTTTCCGTTAAAATTGCGCCACTAATACCAATCGTATTAAATATCTGTTCATTCAGCGGGAATTCAACACGCTGAAGACATAGTGGTGCTCTGTCGAAAGCCTTAAACGCAGTATAAAGCGCGCTGCCATGTATTTAACATCGGCCGCCCTTCGGGAGCCTCACAGGCATCCCACTCCGGTGTTGCATTGACTTAAAAGGGAATAACCATTTCTGCGTCAATGCGCCTTGGATTGATATGCCTGTGAGGCTCTGAACTGATTAGATATTTAATGTGATTGGTATACGACCGTAATTTTTTCACCCTTTTGGGTATTTGTTCAAGGATATGACAATGGCATTAAATGTAGTGATCTTAGCAGCTGGCAAGGGAACACGGATGCGCTCTGATCTTCCTAAGGTATTACATCCCATCGCCCATAAGAGCATGGTGCAACATGTCATCGATACCGCCCATAAAGTGGGTAGTGACGCAATTCAGTTAGTCTACGGTTATGGTGCTGACAAGCTACAAGCCAGCTTAGGTGAGCAACAACTTAACTGGGTATTGCAAGCTGAGCAATTAGGCACGGGTCATGCGGTTGCGCAGGCAAGCCCGCATATTGCTGACAATGATACTGTGCTCATTCTTTACGGCGATGTGCCACTGATTCAACAATCGACCCTTGAAGCCTTACTCGCTGCCCGTCCTGAAAATGGCGTGGCCATTTTAACGGTGAATTTAGCAGATCCTATGGGTTATGGCCGTATTGTCCGTACTCCTTGTAAAGGTCAAGAACAAGGGAAAGTCGTTGGTATTATTGAGCAGAAAGATGCTACAGCAGAGCAGCTACTGATCAACGAAATCAATACCGGCATCATGGCCGTTCCAGGTAAACAACTTAAAGCTTGGTTGAGCCGTTTATCCAACAATAATGCCCAAGGCGAATATTATCTAACGGATATTATTGCCATGGCGCACGCAGATGGCGTTGCTATTGATACTGCCCAGCCACAATCTGCGATTGAAGTGGAAGGCGCCAATAACCGGGTGCAACTGGCGCAACTTGAACGCGCTTACCAAGCCCGTGAAGCCGAAAAACTGATGTTGGCGGGAGCGAACCTGCGCGACCCAAGCCGTATCGATATCCGTGGTGACGTCACCGTCGGTATGGATGTGATGATCGATATCAATGTGATATTCGAAGGCAAAGTGACCTTAGGTAATAATGTCACTATTGGCGCAGGTGCGATTTTAATCGATTGTGAGATTGCCGATAACGCTGAGATCAAACCTTACTCTATTATCGAAGGCGCTAAGCTTGGTGTTGCTGCCAGTGCTGGTCCATTTGCGCGCTTACGTCCCGGCGCAGAGCTTAAGCAAGATGCGCACATAGGTAACTTTGTTGAAGTGAAAAAAGCGGTTATCGGCGTGGGTTCTAAGGCTGGACACTTAGCCTATTTAGGCGATGCCGTTATAGGTGATGGCGTTAATATCGGCGCTGGCACTATTACTTGTAATTATGATGGTGCTAATAAGCATCTTACCGTTATCGAAGATAATGTTTTTGTTGGCTCAGACACTCAGCTGGTGGCACCTGTCACTATAGGTAAAGGCGCAACCTTAGGCGCTGGCTCAACCATTACCCGCGATGTGGGTGAGAATGAGTTAGTCATTACCCGTGTTAAACAAAAGCACCTGACGGGTTGGCAACGTCCAGTCAAAATTAAAAAGTAAGTTTATTTAACTCAACTGAGTATCTATAAAGCGGCCATGTGCCGCTTTTATATTTAGTCAGATTGTTGGAAATTCGATTCGTTTAATTCAGATGGAAACAATAAAAGTCACGAAATTAAGGTTGAGTTAATCCTGTTGTGGTAACTGCAATTTATTGGTTTTAAACAGATTTAGATCTATATCACAGCTAATTGTAAATTCGTGTAAAGAAGATTAAATAAAAACACTTCTCATTTATATTGCCTGCAATTCTAAGACGAAAGGTCTAATTGAGGTGTTGGCAATGGTATTTAAATATTCAGTTTTAGGTTTGGCCGTAGGTTCGGCATTAATGGCTATGCCTGTGTTGGCAGAGGTGGCTAGCGACGCAAATATCGAGCGCATTAATGTCACTGGCCGCACTTTTAACGATTATAAAGTGGGTACAGCATCAGGCGCCATGCGCGGTGATATCGACTTAATGGATACCCCACAATCAGTTAATGTGATCCCCGATTTTGTCACGGACGAACAGCTGGCGACTAACCTCGCTGAAGTGTTAGTTAACGATTCGAGCGTGACGACAGGAACGACACGCTGGAACCGCCAAGTCTTTAGCATCCGTGGCTTCGAGTTAGATTCTGGTAATGGTTATCTCATCAATGGCCATCAGCAATGGTCCCATTACGTACAACCCATCGAAACCCTGCAGCAAGTCGAAGTGTTAAAAGGCCCTTCGAGCATGTTGTATGGTCAATCTGGCCCTGGTGGTTTAGTGAATATGGTCACTAAGAAACCAACCTATGATTCAATGCTTAACTTAGGTTTTGATACCGATGGCTACGGTTCTACCCGTGCACAGCTTGATGCGGGTGGCAGTTTAAACGAAGCACAAAGTATTCGTTACCGCGGTGTGTTAGTGAAGCAAGACACCAAATACTGGCGTGAGTATTCCGCTAATGATGAGAACCAAGAGCGCGATCGCTGGTTAGGTTATCTCAATATGGAATTTGACCTAAGCGACGATTTGTTACTGTCGGTTAAATACGACCATACCCAAGATAAAGCAGGTATCGATGCGGGTGGGTGGTTAGATAAACAAGGTAATGTCATTGGCGAACGTAAAACCGTTTGGGATGCGCCTTGGGCCTTTACTGACAATACAGTGTCAAACTTAGGTGCCGATCTGACTTGGCATATGAGTGACAACTGGAAAGTCAAAGCGGGTTATAACGAGCAGCAGTTCAATCGCCAACGTTTTGATTCTGCGCCGCAATATACAGAAGACCCATTCACCAAAGGCTATAGCATCAAGCCATTTGATCGTTACGACGATTGGCAGCATAAAACCGCTTATGCCGATTTCACCGGTGAATTTGCATTAGCAGGTATGGAGCATCAGTTGTTAATTGGCGCCAATTACCTCGATTACTATTATGGTCAGTATATTGATAGATACGTTGATGTTGCGACTAAAGGCACTATTACAGTTGTTCCTGGCCAGCCTATAGTAAAACCCGATTTAGATTATCATCGAGATACGACTAAGTCAGAAAGCGAATACAAGTATTACGGTTTTTATTTGCAGGATTTAATGACCATTAACGAACAATGGAAATTGCTCGCTGGGGTTCGTTATGACGAACAGAAAAAAGATGGACTTGGTGAAAACAGCTATGCCGTATCGCCTAAATTTGGGGTGATCTACTCACCAGCGGATAACGGTAGTGTTTATGTTAACTATTCTAAGAGCTTTACACCACAATCTGGTATTACCGACCCTTTAAATGTTAATCATGACACTAACCTAAAACCAGAATATGGCATTCAATATGAAGTCGGTACTAAGTGGGAATTGTTTGATGACAGCTTGCTATTAACTGCTGCAGTATTTGATATCACGCTGGAGAATATCTCAGTAACTGAGCTACTAACATCAAGTGACCCACGAAGTGAAGATGGAAAATACACTTCAATCACCACCCAAGGCGGTGAGCAAAAACACCGTGGTTTTGAGGTGGGGGCACAGGGCAAACTTGGTGATAGCTGGTTTGTGACATCATCTATGATGTACTTAGATGCTGAGTATCAAACTGGTGACATTCGTGAAGGTAAAACACCAATCGATGCCCCTGAATGGTCGGCAAATATTTGGACTCGTTATGAAGTGACCGATAACTTTGCGATGAACTTCGGTGCTATTTATGTGGGTGAGCGTTTTGCCGATACCAATAATACCATCAGTAAAGACGGCTATGTGCGCTTCGATATAGGTGCAGCCTACACTATGGATATCATGGGTAAAGATGTGAGCCTTCGTGCCAACGTCAGAAACCTATTCGATGCTGAATATTTAGACGGTGGCAGCGATAAGATGGTCACTATCGGCCAAGGCCGTAACTTTAGTGTTGCTGTTGAAGCTAAGTTCTAAATTTATTAGGTTTTAAATTCATTTAAAGCCGCTTGTCCTTAAAGGATAAGCGGCTTTTTTTATTGGCTGATGTTTAAGTTCACTATTACAGAACGATAAAAATACGCCGGAACATGCGAAACCGTGTTTCGAATACTAGCAAAAAAGTTTCGTTTCACTATAATGCATCTTTCGAATCGAAACTTATCTGAAAGGTTTTATGAATAAACGAAACACACAGCAGCGTCGCCACAGCATAATCACCATATTGAATGAACTGGGTGAAGTGAGTGTTGATGAACTGTCGTTACGTTTTGAAACCTCAGAAGTGACGATTCGCAAAGATCTGGCTGCGCTTGAGAAAACAGGCCTGCTACTGCGCCGTTACGGTGGCGCCGTGGCGATTCCTGACGAAGTGACCCAACAGTTTTCTGCCAAAATCGCGCCTAATAAGCTGTCTATTGCAAAAACCGCCGCGCAGCTGATCAAAGATCACAATCGCATCATTATCGATAGCGGCACTACGACTTCTGGCTTGATTGAACAGCTGAACGATAAGCGTGGGCTGGTGGTCATGACGAATGCATTGCACCTTGCCAATGCCATCCATGAACTTGAAAACGAGCCAACCTTATTGATGACCGGTGGTACTTGGGATCCGCATTCTGAATCCTTTCAAGGTCAAGTCGCCGAGCAAGTGTTGCGCTCATATAACTTCGACCAACTGTTTATCGGTGCCGATGGTATTGATCTTGAACGCGGCACCACTACCTTTAACGAGTTAACTGGTCTAAGCAAAGTCATGGCCGAAGTGTCCCGCGAAGTGATCGTTATGGTGGATTCAGACAAAATCGGCAAGCGGATCCCTAACTTAGAGTTACCGTGGGCTAAGGTGAGTGTGTTGGTCACCGACGATCGTATCGACGAGAGCGCGCTAAAACAAATTTCAGATCAGGGCGTGCGAGTCATGCTAGCGCCCTACGCTCAATAGTGAGTGAAAATAACTTAACAACTTCATTTTTAATTTATAGGTAAAGACTATGTGTGGAATCGTAGGCGCTGTGGCGCAAAGGGATGTGGCTGAAATTCTAGTAGAAGGCTTACGCCGCTTAGAATATCGCGGATATGACTCCGCAGGCGTTGCCGTTATTCACAATGGTGAACTCAATCGCACGCGCCGCGTTGGCAAAGTACAAGAGCTTTCAGCAGCGCTTGAAACTGACCCATTAGCGGGCGGAACCGGTATCGCGCACACTCGCTGGGCGACCCACGGTGAACCGAGTGAGCGTAATGCTCACCCGCATTTATCGGAAGGTGATATCGCGGTGGTGCACAACGGCATTATTGAAAACCACAATAAACTGCGCGAGATGCTAAAAGGTTTAGGCTATAAATTTAGCTCAGATACCGATACTGAAGTGATTTGTCACTTAGTACACCATGAGCTGAAAACTAACAGCACTTTACTTTCTGCCGTACAAGCCACAGTTAAGCAACTCGAAGGCGCCTATGGCACAGTGGTAATCGATCGCCGCGACAGCGAGCGCTTGGTTGTGGCTCGCTCAGGTAGTCCTTTAGTGATTGGTTTTGGTCTAGGTGAAAACTTTGTCGCCTCGGATCAACTGGCACTCTTGCCTGTGACTCGTTCATTCGCCTTCTTAGAAGAAGGTGATGTGGCCGAAGTAACCCGTCGCAGCGTGAGTATTTTCGACTTAAACGGTAATGCCGTTGAGCGTGAAGTCAAAGAATCTGAAATTACCCACGATGCTGGTGATAAGGGCGAATATCGCCACTACATGCTTAAAGAGATTTACGAGCAGCCATTGGCACTGACGCGCACTATCGAAGGCCGTATCGCAAACAAGCAAGTATTAGATACAGCCTTTGGTGATAACGCTGCTGAGTTCTTAAAAGATATCAAACACGTGCAAATCATCGCCTGTGGCACTAGCTACCATGCGGGCATGGCGGCGCGTTACTGGTTAGAAGATTGGGCTGGCGTATCGTGTAACGTCGAAATTGCCTCTGAATTCCGTTATCGCAAGTCGCACTTATTTCCAAATAGCTTATTAGTCACGATTTCACAATCTGGTGAAACTGCTGATACTTTAGCGGCCATGCGCTTAGCGAAAGAAATGGGTTACAAAGCCACGTTGACGATTTGTAATGCGCCAGGTTCGTCACTGGTTCGCGAATCTGATATGGCTTACATGATGAAAGCGGGCGCCGAGATTGGCGTGGCATCCACAAAAGCCTTCACAGTTCAGCTTGCAGGCTTATTAATGTTGACTGCGGTGATCGGTCGCCACAATGGTATGTCTGAGCAAATGCAGGCTGACATCACTCAAAGCTTACAATCTATGCCAGCTAAAGTAGAACAAGCTTTAGGGCTAGATGCTGCGATTGCTGAACTGGCTGAAGATTTTGCCGATAAACACCATGCGTTATTCCTTGGCCGTGGCGATCAATACCCGATTGCGATGGAAGGCGCGTTAAAGCTGAAAGAGATTTCTTACATTCATGCTGAGGCCTATGCCTCTGGCGAATTAAAACACGGCCCACTGGCGCTTATTGATGCCGATATGCCTGTGATCGTCGTTGCGCCAAACAATGAATTGCTCGAAAAACTGAAATCGAATGTCGAAGAAGTGCGTGCCCGTGGTGGATTAATGTACGTGTTTGCCGACGTGGATGCCGAGTTCGAGTCGGATGACACGATGAAAGTGATCCCAGTGCCACACTGCGATATCTTTATGGCGCCGCTGATTTACACTATTCCGCTACAGCTATTGTCGTACCATGTTGCGTTGATCAAAGGTACCGACGTGGATCAACCACGCAACCTAGCAAAATCTGTAACAGTAGAATAAATATAAGCATTTAAATAAAAACCGCCTTTATTGGCGGTTTTTTCATTTAGATTCACAACAAAACGACGCTTAACTTACAGCAATAGCAAATGCTGGTGGCTTAGCTTTCTATGCTGGAATGACATCTAGCTCGTGCTGCTTTTTTGCCTCAATGCGTTTCCATACTTTGTCGTGGAAGTAAAACACCACAGTGTTAATCGCGGGTTCAACTAAGGCCACTGCGCCGCCGACGATCACGCTGCCGGTTAATAAATAGGTTACGGTAAAAGCGACGCTAAAATGTAGTACGGCAAAAGTAAGTGTCTTAGTCATGATCTTGTCCTCTAAATAGGCTCCCAGCGGGAATACCTAGATGATAACAATTCTCATTAAAATTAAAAGCCGTGTTTTCAGATTAGTTTAAACGGTTTTATCTATTTATCCGTTGTAAAAAACATAAAGCCCTCACTCTGGAGGGCTTTGGGCTGCTAGCAGTAAATTAAAGCACTGCTAATAAACTAGTAATGCCAAGGGAAGGCGGAGAAATCTTGATCGCGTTTCTCGAGGAAGGCATCGCGCCCTTCCTGCGCTTCGGCGCTCGCATAGGCTAAACGCGTCGCTTCACCGGCGAATAATTGCTGGCCGACCATACCATCGTCAGTCATGTTAAAACCGTATTTAAGCATACGCATAGCCGTAGGCGACTTAGAGTTAATCTCTTTGGCCCACATTAATGCCTCGGTTTCTAGCTCTGCATGGGGAACGGATTTATTGACCATACCCATGTCGAAGGCTTCATCGGCGCTGTAGTTAAAACCACAGAAGAAGATTTCGCGGGCACGTTTTTGACCTATCATTTTGGCGAGATAAGCGCTGCCATAACCTGAGTCGAAGCTCGCTACGTCGGGATCAGTCTGCTTAAATATCGCGTGCTCTTTCGAGGCTAAGGTTAAGTCGCACACTACGTGTAAGCTATGGCCGCCACCTACCGCCCAACCCGGCACAACGGCGATGACCACTTTAGGCATAAAGCGGATCAAGCGTTGCACTTCTAATATATGCAAGCGGCCCATTCTGGCTTGATCGGCTTTACCTTCTTCGGCGCCTTCATATTTATAGCCATCTTTACCGCGAATACGTTGATCGCCACCCGAACAGAACGCCCAGCCACCATCTTTTGCCGAAGGACCGTTACCCGTTAGCAGTACGCAACCTACATCAGACCATTGGCGTGCATGATCGAGTGCGATAAATAACTCATCAACGGTTTTAGGTCTGAAGGCGTTACGGCACTCAGGGCGGTTAATGGCAATGCGGACTGTGCCGTGGGCTTTAGCTCTGTGGTAGGTGATGTCGTCGAATTGAAATCCACTGACTTCATCCCATAGGGTGGGATCAAAAATGTCTGATACTTGTTGGGTCATGATTCATAGGCCTTTGTGCTGTAATGCCTCAAAGGCTAGGCGGAATCATATATAAGGTCAATCACCTAAGCCTAAAGCTTAGCGCTATATAGCAAAATCCCGTTTGCCTATGAGTCGGTGATGGTTAGAGGTGATCACAGAGATAAAGCTGATTATCTTTGCTGAACACTGGATGTTCTGGCGCCATAGTGCCGCAATAGTTAGCTTTAAAGTCGGCAATAGACTCGGGTGTCATTGGAATCTGATTAAAGGCTTCGAGTTCTAATGTCGACAAGCGCTCGACGATGTCGGTTCTTACCTTAGCCAATTTATGGTCGATTTTTATGATTTTTGTTCCCGTCATAGAGTCAACTTTATTCTCTATTTTTTTGACCATAGCCTCAGTCTTTGCAATAGGAGCATCTAATTTATCTGTTTCTGTGTATAAGTAATACAAAGCACCCGCGAGTAGCGCCAATATGAGCCAACCTTTCATCTTTTAGTCCAACATAAGTGAATAACCATTAAGAATATGGGTATAATAAGCTAGTTTTCGTCCAATATTAAAGCAGTAAAAGGCTGTAACGATGAACTCAGAATCTAACAACAAGGACTATTCGAAAACCAATCGAATTAAGATTCACCAGCCAGATGCGAGTAAAGCGGATCGCTTTAACCCTCGTAATCGGATTTATGTCCGAGCCATAGACGGTTTGTGGAGTAGCTTACGTCGCCGCATGGGCTGGATTGCCATGTTATTTTTCCTGCTTTTACCTTGGATCCCTTGGGGCGACCGTCAAGCTGTATGGTTTAACTTAGGCGAACAAAAGTTTCACGTCTTCGGTTTAACTATTTGGCCACAGGATCTCACCTTGCTCGCAGCGTTGTTTATGATAGCTGCCTTTGCGCTGTTTTTTGTGACCACCTATCTTGGCCGCGTTTGGTGTGGATACACTTGCCCCCAAACAGTATGGACCTTTATGTTCATCTGGTTCGAGGAAAAACTTGAAGGTGCGCGCAATAAACGCATTAAGTTAGATCAAATGCCATGGAGCTTTGACAAACTCTGGCGTAAAACGGCAAAACATACGGCTTGGCTATTGCTCTCACTGATGACGGCGATGACCTTTGTGTCCTATTTCGTGCCGAGCCGTGAAGTCTATGTCGACGTCTTTACGCTTAATGCTTCTGGCGGTATCTACTTCTGGGTCGTGTTCTTTACACTTGCCACATACGGCAATGCGGGTTGGATGCGTGAAATCATGTGTATCCACATGTGCCCTTATGCTCGTTTCCAAGCGGCCATGTTCGATAAGAATACCTTTATCGTAGGTTACGATACTAAACGTGGTGAGACTCGTGGTCCGCGTTCGCGTAAAGATGACCCAAAAGAGCTAGGCCTTGGCGACTGTATCGACTGTGACTTATGTGTGCAGGTATGTCCTACCGGTATCGATATTCGTAACGGTCTGCAATATGAGTGCATTAACTGCGGCGCTTGTATCGATGCCTGCGACCAAACCATGGATCGTATGGGTTACGAGAAAGGGCTTATCAGCTATACCACTGAGAACAAGTTAGAAGGTATAAAGCAAAAAGTGCTGCGACCTAAACTTGTCGGTTATGGTGTGGTATTGATGGCGATGATATTAGTCTTTATATACTCTAGTGCGACCATAGCACCTGTGCGTATGGACATTATTCGTGATCGTAACCAGCTCTATAGAGAGAATAACCAAGGTTTGATTGAAAACACCTTCACCTTGAAGATTCTTAATAAGACTGAGCAATCCCACGAATACACTATGAGTGTCGAAGGATTGGACCACTATAAATGGTACGGTCCAACTTCGGTCACTATTGCGGGTGGTGAAGTATTAACGTTACCTATAAGTGTCGGCATTGATCCGGTTGAGCTTTCTCGTTCAGTTACTGACATAGAGATCAAAGTGAAAACCCATATCGACGGTGAAGAAGTCGAAGTTGAGCAAGAAACTCGCTTCTTCAGTCCATAGATAACAGTATTAATGATGATCTAACTGAGCGTGACTCTATAGATTGTCAGACTTAATCGAGACAAAGGGGGGCTTTTTAGCCCCTTTTTTATACGTATCGTTTGATTAGTAAACGTCTAAACCATTAATCGTTATTTTCCTACAAAAAGCCCTTGCGCACTTTCTCAATCTCCCTATAATGCGCATCCACTGACACGGCAGACAGCGAAAGCAAGCTGGCGAGTTAGGTTGAATTGAATGGCTTACTCTCTGTTGAGAATGGCACTTAATTCAATCGCAGCAAGAAGTTGAAAAAACTCCTTGACGCGAAACGGGAAATGCGTAGAATACGCAGCCCTAGCCAACTGGAAGCGTTCGGCGCTCAGTGTGGTACTCACGTCCTCTTACGGATATTGAGTTGCTCTTTAACAAGATAAAACAAGAAATCTGTGTGGACACTCACAGGTGTTGAGTTAATCGAAACTGCTTAACTTTCAGGTTGGCAGTCAAAAATTTAAATCAATGTAACAATGAGTGTTCATAGCAATATGTACAGTTTGTTTCAGCCCTTCTTTTATAAGGAGTGCGAGAAACAAAAAATCAGAATTCATTGAGCCGCTGATTCCTTCGGGATGAAGCAACAAAACTTTAATTGAAGAGTTTGATCATGGCTCAGATTGAACGCTGGCGGCAGGCCTAACACATGCAAGTCGAGCGGCAGCGGGAAGATAGCTTGCTATCTTTGCCGGCGAGCGGCGGACGGGTGAGTAATGCCTAGGGATCTGCCCAGTCGAGGGGGATAACAGTTGGAAACGACTGCTAATACCGCATACGCCCTACGGGGGAAAGGAGGGGACCTTCGGGCCTTCCGCGATTGGATGAACCTAGGTGGGATTAGCTAGTTGGTGAGGTAATGGCTCACCAAGGCGACGATCCCTAGCTGTTCTGAGAGGATGATCAGCCACACTGGGACTGAGACACGGCCCAGACTCCTACGGGAGGCAGCAGTGGGGAATATTGCACAATGGGGGAAACCCTGATGCAGCCATGCCGCGTGTGTGAAGAAGGCCTTCGGGTTGTAAAGCACTTTCAGTAGGGAGGAAAGGTAGCAGCTTAATACGCTGTTGCTGTGACGTTACCTACAGAAGAAGGACCGGCTAACTCCGTGCCAGCAGCCGCGGTAATACGGAGGGTCCGAGCGTTAATCGGAATTACTGGGCGTAAAGCGTGCGCAGGCGGTTTGTTAAGCGAGATGTGAAAGCCCCGGGCTCAACCTGGGAATTGCATTTCGAACTGGCGAACTAGAGTCTTGTAGAGGGGGGTAGAATTCCAGGTGTAGCGGTGAAATGCGTAGAGATCTGGAGGAATACCGGTGGCGAAGGCGGCCCCCTGGACAAAGACTGACGCTCAGGCACGAAAGCGTGGGGAGCAAACAGGATTAGATACCCTGGTAGTCCACGCCGTAAACGATGTCTACTCGGAGTTTGGTGTCTTGAACACTGGGCTCTCAAGCTAACGCATTAAGTAGACCGCCTGGGGAGTACGGCCGCAAGGTTAAAACTCAAATGAATTGACGGGGGCCCGCACAAGCGGTGGAGCATGTGGTTTAATTCGATGCAACGCGAAGAACCTTACCTACTCTTGACATCCAGAGAATTCGCTAGAGATAGCTTAGTGCCTTCGGGAACTCTGAGACAGGTGCTGCATGGCTGTCGTCAGCTCGTGTTGTGAAATGTTGGGTTAAGTCCCGCAACGAGCGCAACCCCTATCCTTATTTGCCAGCACGTAATGGTGGGAACTCTAGGGAGACTGCCGGTGATAAACCGGAGGAAGGTGGGGACGACGTCAAGTCATCATGGCCCTTACGAGTAGGGCTACACACGTGCTACAATGGCGAGTACAGAGGGTTGCAAAGCCGCGAGGTGGAGCTAATCTCACAAAGCTCGTCGTAGTCCGGATTGGAGTCTGCAACTCGACTCCATGAAGTCGGAATCGCTAGTAATCGTGGATCAGAATGCCACGGTGAATACGTTCCCGGGCCTTGTACACACCGCCCGTCACACCATGGGAGTGGGCTGCAAAAGAAGTGGGTAGCTTAACCTTCGGGGGGGCGCTCACCACTTTGTGGTTCATGACTGGGGTGAAGTCGTAACAAGGTAGCCCTAGGGGAACCTGGGGCTGGATCACCTCCTTACCTATACGACTAACTCGATGCTTTTGAGTGTTCACACAGATTGCTTGTTTATCTTCTCTTAGGAGAAGTCAGAGCTGAATGCGCCGCTAGCCGGTACGCATTGTTCTTTAACAATTTGGAAAGCTGATAGTATGTAACGTGATGATGTCTGTCGTCATGTTACTTACAAACCGATGTAAACGTGGAAACGTTTGCATCATGAGTTCTCAAACACTTTATTAAGTGTCTTGAATATTCAAAAAGTAAATTATTCTTTATTGAATAGTTTACGTCTAAGGCGCGTCCACTTCTTTGGTCAGAAGTGAGACAAGTAAAACCAAGCTGGTCGCAATGCGACTCAGGTGAGTGAAACTCATTTGGGTTGTATGGTTAAGCGACTAAGCGTATACGGTGGATGCCTTGGCAGTCAGAGGCGATGAAGGACGTAGTAACTTGCGAAAAGCGTTGGCGAGCTAGTAACAAGCATTTGAGCTAACGATGTCCGAATGGGGGAACCCAGCAGCATAAGCTGTTATCGCAACATGAATACATAGTGTTGCGAGGCGAACCCGGGGAACTGAAACATCTAAGTACCCGGAGGAAAAGAAATCAACCGAGATTCCCCTAGTAGCGGCGAGCGAACGGGGATTAGCCCTTAAGTCAGTGGGGTGTTAGTGGAATGTGTTGGAAAGCACAGCGGCACAGGGTGATAGCCCCGTACATGAAAACTAACCATTGATGAAAACGAGTAAGGCGGGACACGTGACATCCTGTTTGAATATGGGGGGACCATCCTCCAAGGCTAAATACTCCTGACTGACCGATAGTGAACCAGTACCGTGAGGGAAAGGCGAAAAGAACCCCTGTGAGGGGAGTGAAATAGAACCTGAAACCGTATACGTACAAGCAGTGGGAGCGGTTCTTGAGACCGTGACTGCGTACCTTTTGTATAATGGGTCAGCGACTTACATTTTGTAGCGAGGTTAAGCGAATAGCGGAGCCGTAGGGAAACCGAGTGTTAACTGCGCGTTTAGTTGCAAGGTGTAGACCCGAAACCCGGTGATCTAGCCATGGGCAGGTTGAAGGTTGAGTAACATCAACTGGAGGACCGAACCGACTAATGTTGAAAAATTAGCGGATGACTTGTGGCTGGGGGTGAAAGGCCAATCAAACCGGGAGATATCTGGTTCTCCTCGAAAGCTATTTAGGTAGCGCCTCGAGCGAATACCATTGGGGGTAGAGCACTGTTAAGGCTAGGGGGTCATCCCGACTTACCAACCCTTTGCAAACTCCGAATACCAATGAGTACTACTCGGGAGACAGACGGCGGGTGCTAACGTCCGTCGTCAAAAGGGAAACAACCCAGACCGTCAGCTAAGGTCCCAAAGTACTAGCTAAGTGGGAAACGATGTGGGAAGGCTTAGACAGCTAGGATGTTGGCTTAGAAGCAGCCATCATTTAAAGAAAGCGTAATAGCTCACTAGTCGAGTCGGCCTGCGCGGAAGATGTAACGGGGCTAAGCTAGTCACCGAAGCTACGGGTGCACAGTTTACTGTGCGCGGTAGAGGAGCGTTCTGTAAGCCGTTGAAGGTGAAGGGGTAACCCACGCTGGAGGTATCAGAAGTGCGAATGCTGACATGAGTAACGATAAAGGGGGTGAAAAACCCCCTCGCCGAAAGACCAAGGGTTCCTGTCCAACGTTAATCGGGGCAGGGTGAGTCGACCCCTAAGGTGAGGCCGAAAGGCGTAATCGATGGGAAACAGATTAATATTTCTGTACTTCCGCTAACTGCGATGGAGAGACGGAGAAGGCTAGGCTAGCGCGGCGTTGGTAGTCCGCGTTTAAGGTGGTAGGTTGATTTCTTAGGCAAATCCGGGGAATCGCACTTTAGTGTGCAGACTGAGAGCTGATGACGAGGTCCTAAGGGACTGAAGTAGTTGATGCCATGCTTCCAGGAAAATCTTCTAAGCTTCAGGTTAGTGGGAATCGTACCCCAAACCGACACAGGTGGTCGGGTAGAGAATACCAAGGCGCTTGAGAGAACTCGGCTGAAGGAACTAGGCAAAATGGTACCGTAACTTCGGGAGAAGGTACGCTCTTGTTGGTGATGAGACTTGCTCTCTAAGCTGACGGGAGTCGCAGATACCAGGTGGCTGCAACTGTTTATCAAAAACACAGCACTGTGCAAACTCGCAAGAGGAAGTATACGGTGTGACGCCTGCCCGGTGCCGGAAGGTTAATTGATTGGGTTATCGCAAGAGAAGCTCATGATCGAAGCCCCGGTAAACGGCGGCCGTAACTATAACGGTCCTAAGGTAGCGAAATTCCTTGTCGGGTAAGTTCCGACCTGCACGAATGGCGTAATGATGGCCACGCTGTCTCCAGCCGAGACTCAGTGAAGTTGAAATTGCGGTGAAGATGCCGTATACCCGCGGCTAGACGGAAAGACCCCGTGAACCTTTACTATAGCTTGGCACTGAACATTGAACCTACATGTGTAGGATAGGTGGGAGACTTTGAAGTTGTGACGCTAGTCATGATGGAGTCGTCCTTGAAATACCACCCTTGTAGTTTTGATGTTCTAACCTAGGTCCCTTATCGGGATTAGGGACAGTGCCTGGTGGGTAGTTTGACTGGGGCGGTCTCCTCCCAAAGAGTAACGGAGGAGCACGAAGGTTGGCTAAGTACGGTCGGACATCGTACGGTTAGTGCAATGGCATAAGCCAGCTTAACTGCGAGACATACACGTCGAGCAGGTACGAAAGTAGGTCATAGTGATCCGGTGGTTCTGAATGGAAGGGCCATCGCTCAACGGATAAAAGGTACTCCGGGGATAACAGGCTGATACCGCCCAAGAGTTCATATCGACGGCGGTGTTTGGCACCTCGATGTCGGCTCATCACATCCTGGGGCTGAAGTCGGTCCCAAGGGTATGGCTGTTCGCCATTTAAAGTGGTACGCGAGCTGGGTTCAGAACGTCGTGAGACAGTTCGGTCCCTATCTGCCGTGGGCGTTGGATGATTGAAGGGAGCTGCTCCTAGTACGAGAGGACCGGAGTGGACGAACCGCTGGTGTTCGGGTTGTCATGCCAATGGCATTGCCCGGTAGCTACGTTCGGAATCGATAACCGCTGAAAGCATCTAAGCGGGAAGCGAGCCCTAAGATGAGTCATCCCTAGGAATTTAATTCCTCTAAAGAGCCGTTCGAGACTAGGACGTTGATAGGCATGGTGTGTAAGCGTTGTGAGGCGTTGAGCTAACATGTACTAATGACTCGAGAGGCTTAACCATACAACCCAGATGGGTTTTACGAAGTAGCCTTAGACAGAATATCGACACTTGATGAAGTGCGAACTCAAACAAAGCAAATCAGCTTTCCGAATTATTATTAGCGTGAGCCAGCGATGGACACGGTAATAAACAGAATTTGCTTGGTGACAATAGCCTTGTGGAACCACCTGATCCCATCCCGAACTCAGAAGTGAAACGCAAACGCGCCGATGGTAGTGTGGGGTCTCCCCATGTGAGAGTAGGTCATCGCCAAGCGCCTAATTATCTCATTGAGATGTAACGAAGCCAGCTGAATAAGCTGGCTTTTTTGCGTCTGCAATTTGTTAAATCGGCGTTAATACAGAACATTGTTCTATTCGTTTTAGCCCTGGTCATTTTGCTAGTTCTTTACGTTTTTTCCTTCCCTAATTTCAGACTTTTATACTCTAAGTTGATTATTTACATCAAGATCTCGCTTAGTTTGATAAGTCCTTTTGCTTAGTGGTTAGTTTCCCGTTAGCATACAAAACTATTCACATTTTTGTTAAAGGCTGTCTGTTGCCTATGCTTCGTAAGCTTTCGCTCGCGGTACTGCTCCCTCTGTGTATGCTGACACTATATTTAGTGTTGGTCATAGGCGAGTACCTGTTTGAAAGCGATCAAGTGCGTGCTGAATTGGCGCAGCGACAATCGACACTGATAAAGCAGCAGTTGTTTCGGATGCAGAATGTGGTTCAATCGGCGCAGGCTTTACAGGATGTGGAGCGGATCGAGCAGGAGGTTTCCTTAGCAGCGCTGGATATGGGCACTATGGTTTATATCTTAGTTGATGCTGATAGCCGTATTCGTTTTGCAAACCATACTGTTTGGCGCGATAGCAATGCCATGCAAGTCATTGATGGTTATGATGCTACTCGTCATCGTGCAGTGGTTCAGGCTTTCCTGCCACAAATTCTCGTTAATCTCGAACGCTTAACCATTCAAGCATATTATCCCGTCTTGCCTCAGTATGGTGGTGCGGTTGATTTGATTTATCTTGAAGCCGATTTAGCGCCTTTAGTCGCCGAAGCTTCCGCTAAGTTACAACAACGTTTTATGCGGGTTTGGGGGCTGGGTGGATTATTACTGATAGGTTTTACCTTCATTCTCTATTTCCTGTTGATCCGTCCATTCCAAATATTAAGCGAGGCCGCTAAACAGGTAGGGACTTCTTCCTTTTCGACATCGATCCCATGGAGCTCATCAGAAGTCTTATCATTGCAAGCCAGTTTGCAGCAGGTACATGAACGTTTGAGTCGTGCCGTGAAACAGTTGAATGATAGCGAACTGCGCTGGCTGTTTGCAGTGGAAGGCTCGCGGAACGGTATTTGGGATTGGGATATCAGTACGGGTGGGGTTTTTCTTTCTGATCGCTGGAAAGAGATGATCGGTTATGCGCCGGATGAATTAGCGGGCGTATTCCAGACTTGGGAAACGCGGTTACATCCCGATGATAGGGATATCGTACTTGATGCGTTGCAGGAGTACGTTAGCGGTAAAAGTAAGGAATTTGAAAGTGTCCATCGCCTGCGACATAGAGAGGGGCATTATGTGTGGGTGCTGGATCGCGGCATGTTGGTTGATTGGGACCCTCAAGGACGTCCGACTCGGATGATCGGCATTCATATGGATGTGTCAGAAAGTGCCAAGAACCATGCTGCGATTAATGAACTTGTGGATCAATCGGTTACGGGGCGCAAGATGTTACCCGATGTCTTTATGGCGCGACTGTCGCAATTTTTAACCCAAGGTAATAGCTCTGGCCAATGGGGAGCATTGCTGCTCGTTGAGGTGGATAGATTAGGCTTAGTCGCGACTTTAAGCTCCCACGAATTAGAGCGCTTACTCACGCAAGTGGCTGCACGTCTATCGAGTTATTTCACTGAGAATATTACCGTTGGCCGATTGGAGTCCGGTGATTTTGTTTTGCTGGCGAAAGACTTAGCGATAGATGCTTCGGTGGCTGCGCGTCGTGCTTTAGCGCTTGCGAGTGAGTTAAGGCAAGTGATTGCTCGACCATTCCATTACGGTCATCATCACTTTGAGCTCAGCGCGAATGTGGGGATTTGTTTGCTCGATAGCATAGAGACCTTAGATCCAGCTTTAGTCATGCGTCGCGCCGAGCTAGCAACCTTGAGTGCTAAGCGACCAGGGCAAGCGGGATGCGCTTTCTATCATGCTGAGATGGATTTACGTCAGAGCCGTGATGAACAGTTACAACAGGAATTACAGACAGCATTACAGCAAGATAGCATGACGTTAATGTTCCAACCTGTGATGAATGTGCACAGTGAATTGGTCTCGGCTGAAGTGCTCACGCGTTGGTATCGTGCTGATGGCGAGTTTATCCCGCCTGCAGAGTTTGTAGCGTTAGCCGAACAGGGAGGAATGATTGCTGAACTCGACCTTTGGGTCGCTAAACGTGTGTGTCAGTTTATTCAGACATCCCATGCTCAAGGCCGGAGTTTACCGACTTTAACTCTTAATATCAGTGCATTCTCATTTGGTCAGGCAGATTTTGTTGATGCATTGATTGCGTTAGTTAAAGAGCATGGCATTGTGGCTCATCAACTGGGTATTGAGCTCAATGAGGTCGCATTGTTAATGCAACCACAGTTTGTGGCTGAGCGCGTGTCTAAGTTAGTTGATGCAGGGATAGGCATCGTCCTCGATCATTTCGGTTCTGGATCGAGTGCTTTGAGTTGTTTAGCCAACCAGCCATTAGTTGCGGTTAAATTGGATATGAGTTGTATTGATTCATTAGCCGCAATGCCACAAAGAGTGAAGGCGTTAATTGTCTCTGCGCAGCAGTTTAATTTGCACGTGGTGGCTAAAGGCGTTGAATCACCCCAACACTATCAAGCCTTTGTTGAATTTGGCTGTGATGGTTATCAGGGCTATTTATTCAGCCGAGCGTTAAACCAAGTGGACTTTATCCAGCTTGTTTGTCCTCGTCCTTTATTGCGAAGCGTTTAAAGAAGTCGAGGGCATAATTTAAGGCTTGGTTCCGATAGGCGTCTTTTTCCATAAAAATCTCATGGGCAGCCCCTGCGATCACCTTCAATTGGCAATGAGTGCTCACCGCAAGATTCTGGGCTGCATTATCAACAATCTTATCTTCACTCGCTTGCAGTATCAGGATCGGCGTGCGAATTTGGGCTGTTGCCAGTACGCAGGTGTCTGCTGCATCTAAAGACTCTGTCAACCAACGGTTAGTTGGGGAACCGAGTTGTAACTTAGGGGCCGCGTCATACAAGTCTCGATAGGCTTGGTATCTACTTTGGCAATGGGTTAGCTCATTTCCTTTGAAGGGAACCGGTTTATAGTTCTGTCCTCCAAGCACATAGTTAGGTTCGCCACCATTGAGAGTGGTATCGAGTTTACTGGCTAACCAGCGCACGAATGCTTTTGGCATAGGTAATTTGATGCCATACATGGGCGCTGAAAATGCCGCGGCGGTAAAAATATCGGGATGCTGTTTGAGATACAAAGTGCCAATCGCGCCACCCATTGAATGGCCAAGTAGCATGAGTTGTTTGTCGTTTTGTGGTAACACTTTCTTCTGCATAAACAGTGCAAAATCATCAATATAATCATTAAATCTTCGCACATGACCCATGTGCGGATTGATTGTCATACGATCCGACAATCCTTGGCCACGGTGATCGATGGCATAAACTGAGTAACCCTGTTGGTATAAGTCGAAGACCAATTCTTGATACTTTAAATAGGATTCAACTCGGCCACTACTGAGAACGATTGCGGTATGCGCTTGGGGATGTTTGACCATCATATAAGCCAGCGTGATGCCATCAGCTGTGATCAGCGTGTCTTGAACAACGCTTTGCCAGAAGGCTTGCTGCTCTGAGGTATTTAAATCGTGTTCAGTCGAAAATGTCACTTTGGCTTGGCTCATACTCAGTCGCAAATCATTTGGCTTTAATGGTTTACTAGAGTGTAACAGACAACCATGGGAGTCTGAAAATACCGACTCCCATGGTTGTGATTAACTTAGCGTGTCGCCTTTTTAGCTTCAATAAAATCATTGATTTGCTGTTCGAGGATCGACATAGGTACTGAGCCATTTTCGAGCACAGCGTCGTGGAAGGCGCGAATATCAAACTTGTCGCCGAGTTCCTGTTCTGCTTTAGCGCGTAACCGTTTGATCGTTAACTCGCCAATCTTGTAGGACAAAGCTTGTCCTGGCCACGAAATATAACGGTCAATTTCGGTCGTGACATTGTGCAGTGATAGCGCGGTATTGCTGGCCATAAAATCGATGGCTTGTTGACGACTCCATCCTTGGGCATGCATGCCTGTGTCTACGACTAAACGCGCCGCCCGCCACATTTCATAGGTTAAGCGGCCAAAGTTACTGTAGGGATCTTGGTAGAAGCCAGCCTCCAAACCTAAGTATTCGCAATACAGACCCCAGCCTTCACCGAAGGCAGAGATATAGCCATAACGACGGAAGTCAGGGAGTGACGTTAGCTCAGAGTTGAGTGAAATTTGCAGATGATGACCGGGTACGGCTTCGTGCAAAGTTAAAGCTTCTAACTCGTAGAGTGGGCGCTTATCCAATGCATAAGTGTTGACCCAGTAGTAACCGGGTTCGTCATCGCTGTTCGATCCTGAATATCGGCCTGTGGTGTATTTCGGCGCAATTTCGGCGGGCACTGGCGCTATGCCATAGGGTTTACGGGGAAGTTTGCCGAAGTATTTAGGCAGCATGGCATCGGCTTTTTTGGCAATAAATGCCGCTTCTTTGAGTAACTGATCGGCACTTGTGGTGTAGAACTGGGCATCGGTCCGCAGGAAATGTAAGAAGTCGGCAAAGCTGCCTTTAAAGCCAACGGACTTGATGATTTGCTCCATCTCTTGGCGGATACGCTTAACTTCTTTTAAGCCCAGTTCATGCACTTCTGCCGACGTCATATTCAAGGTCGTATAGTAACGCACTCGATTCTCATAAAACTCAGCACCGTTAGGTAAGCTGCTGGCCGCGATATTTTCCCGTGCATTGGGAATGTACTCTTTGGTCATAAAGTCATAGAAGTTTTGGTACAGCGGCAAGACTTTTTGCTCGACTAAAGCGCGACCTTCTTGGGTCAGCTGAGTTTTTTGTGCCTCAGTGAAATAGCTGGGGTATTGCGTAAAAGGTTTGAAATAACCGCTCTTTTCCACAGGGACGATATAAGCACTGATACTGTCTTCAAAGCCATTGAGTGTCACTTTAGGCGGCGTTATTCCCTCGGCGAGTCCTTTTTTTAGCCAGTGAGTTTGCTGGGCGAAATAGGTCGGGAGTGCATTGAGTTTGGCAATATAGTTGCGGTAATCCTCAAGGGTGTTGAATCTTCCCTGTGCGATTGAGGTGATATAAGCGTGGAAGCCGCTTTCTGCGGTAATGGGCAAGTAATAATCTTTAAAGCGATACAGGTCGACATCGTTTTGGATCTGATCTTCCAGTATTTGAGCGTTAATCTTATCTTCTTTACTCAAACTGCTGCGGTCGAGTGCTTTGAGCTGCGCTAATACTGCGATTTGGCCTTGATTGAGCTTAGCGAGTGCAGCTGGCGAGAGATCCGATAACTTTCCTGCGGCACTGGCATCGCCCATGCTGTAAGCCATTTCAGGACTCGCGCTGAGCTGTAATTGCCAGCTTTGGTCGATAATCGCCTGCAGCGCGGGAGCTATGGGCTCAACTTGCGATTGTGTTGCTGATATTGCCTGTGGCGCTGCGGTTTGGCTATTTTTTGTGGTTTGAGTGGTACTGCAGGCGCTTAATGCGCATATCAATAAACTGGGGGTTAAGAGTTTATGCATAGTCGATCTCTGATATTTTCGTTGTTATTGAAGTCATTATGCCTGATGAATACGGCAGTTCCTTGTATGGATATTAAGCAGAATTGTGACTGAATGTGAATTTAAATGCGTTTGGCGCATAAATGCCCCTGAAAATGCGTGTTAAACTTAGTGTCCGCCCGCGACCAAATAACAAAAGCATTGGCTGGGTAGTTCAAATAGGGGTTAAATATGATTGATACATCCATTCCATTGGTGGATCTGCATCGTCACCTAGACGGTAATGTGCGAGTAAACACCATTTGGGAACTAGGACACCAACACGGCATTGCGCTACCTGCCGATTCTTTAGAGACTCTCGCACCTTTTGTGCAAATTCAGGGGAAAGAAACTAGCTTAGTCGCCTTCTTAAAGAAGCTCGATTGGATGGTTGGCGTACTCGCTGACTTGGATGCGGTTAAACGCGTTGCCTATGAAAACGTTGCCGATGCGGCGTTGTCTGGCTTAGATTACGCTGAGTTACGTTTTAGTCCTTACTATATGGCGATGAACCATAAGTTACCGATTGAAGGCGTAGTTGAAGCGGTAGTCGACGGTGTTAAAGCGGGCTTAAAAGACTATAACGTAAAGATCAATTTGATTGGTATTTTGTCACGTTCATTCGGTCAAGCCGCTTGTACTCAAGAACTTGAAGGCTTACTCGCCCATAAACAACATCTCGTGGCTATGGACTTAGCTGGCGATGAAATGGGCTTCCCTGGCGAGTTATTTAACGATCACTTTAAGCGTGTTCGTGATGCTGACCTGGCGATTACGGCTCACGCCGGTGAAGCCGCGGGTTCGCAAAGTATGTGGCAAGCGATTCAAGAACTTGGCGCGACGCGAATTGGTCATGGGGTGAACGCGATTCACGATCCTAAGCTGATGGAATATCTCGCTAAGCACCGTATTGGTATCGAATCTTGCCCAACCAGTAACTTGCATACTTCTACAGTGGCTTCTTATGCTGAGCATCCTTTCAGAACCTTTATGGATGCAGGCGTATTGATCAACTTAAATACCGATGATCCCGGTGTGAGCGCTATCGACATTAATCATGAGTATCGTATTGCTAAAGCTGAACTCAAATTAACCGATGCCGAATTGGCGCAGGTGCAACGCAACGGCGTTGAAATGGCGTTTTTATCCAACAGTGATCGCAAAGCACTGTATGCCGCTAAGGTATAAGCTCTGAGTCATTAATAAAAATAGCTATAAATAAAAAATCCGACTCTAGAGTCGGATTTTTTGTGAGCGTTCGCGAGTGCAGCGATAGGCGCTTTAGATCACGCGCGAAAACTGTTGCTGACGCGCTTTTTGACGATAGTAAAGGTCGAAGCACATACAGATATTGCGGATCAATAAACGGCCAGTTGGGCTGATAGTGATCTGTCTGTCGACGATTTCAACTAGCTTGTCATCGATAAATGTCTGCATTAACTTAAGATCTTCCGCGAAATAGGTTTCGAAGTTAATCCCCAGTTTCTCATCAATTTTCGCCATATCTAATTCGAAGTGGCAAATCAGCTGTTTAATCACTACGCGGCGGATTTCATCGTCACGGTTCAGGCTGCAACCTTTCCACAAAGCATGGCCTTCCTTATCTATGGCTTCATAGTAAGGGCGGATATCTTTCTGGTTTTGCGCATAGCAGTCGCCAATCTGACTGATGGATGACACGCCAAGACCTAACAAATCACATTCTTCTTGGGTGGTATAACCTTGGAAGTTGCGGTGCAGTCTGCCTTCACGCTGTAACTTGGCTAACTCGTCATCGGGTTTAGCAAAGTGATCCATACCGATATATTGGTAACCCGCGCCAGTTAAGGTCTCGATAGTTTGGTGCAGCATTTCGAGTTTTTGTTTTGGCGAAGGTAAATGCTCGTCTTTGATCTTACGTTGAGCGGCAAAGCGCGCAGGTAAGTGAGCATAGTTAAATACCGATAGACGGTCAGGCGATAAATCTAAAACGCGCTGCATAGTGACGGCAAAGGTTTCTGGCGTTTGGTGTGGCAAACCATAGATTAAATCTATGTTGGTTGACACAAAACCCATGGCTTTCGCTTTGGCCATCAAGTCGAAGATAAATTGCTCGTCTTGTTCGCGATTAACGGCAATTTGTACTTCTTTATTGAAATCTTGTACGCCGATGGAGATCCGGTTGAAGCCCGCTTCTTTCAATGTGTCGAGCATTGACAGTTCTATCTCGCGAGGATCGACTTCAATCGAGTACTCGCCTTCTTCCGCAAAGTTAAAGTTAGCTTTAATCAATGACGTAAGTTTAAGAATCTGCTCAGGATTTAAGAACGTAGGTGTACCGCCGCCCCAATGCATTTGGGTCACACTGTAATGTTTAAACAGGGGCGCACGTTTGATAATTTCTTGGCTTAAATATTCAATGTACTGATCGGCTTTGTGTTGGTGGCGGGTGATGACTTTATTACAGCCGCAGTAATAACAAAGCTTGGCGCAGAACGGGATATGAATATACAGCGACAGTTTATCGCTTTTGCTATTTTCAATGGCCGTCAGCAGGTTTTGTTCGGTGAATGTGTCATCGAACTCCAATGCCGTTGGGTAAGAGGTATAACGGGGACCGCTGTAGTTATACTTTTCGATCATCGACTGATCCCAGCTAATCTGAGTGGGCTGCTTCAAGGCGTGTCCTCCGTGGGTAAATTAGCAACAAGCGAAGTATGCAAGGTTCTTAAGTAAATAACCTTGATCTAGGTTGTAAAAATGACGTCTGTCTTTTTAGAAGTTACGCAATATCTATCAAAAAAGTACGCTTGTCTGTCGATATATGGCGGTTTTGTGCGCAGGCTCACGGGAGGAAGCAGAGCAAGATTGGAGTGGGTTTTATCTAGATGACCTCAAAACCACAACATAAGTGGTCTTGAGGTATAACAATGAGCGGGTTTAATGCATCGCTTTGGCTTGGTAATCCGCCAGTTTTTTCGCATCATCACTAATGCCTTGCTCTAATGCCGCTTCGGACTTCATTCTGATCAAGTCTAACTTCATCCTTTCTTGCTTAGGCAAGGCTTGGCGAGCATCCATGATGGGATGATCTTTAATTAGCTCAAAGTGTTTGAATAATGAAGGGTAATCGGGAGCCACGCGCTCACTCAATGACAGGATTTCAAATAATCTCCCAATTCTGACCACGCCTTCAGAGATCTCACAGCGGTCTTCAATCATGGCTGTGGCGATATAGCGGATATCATCTAAAACTTGGGCGCGTTTTGCATTCGCCGTGACTTCACGCTCGGCTTGTTCGGCTTGCTGACGCTTTTTTTGCTGCTTGAGTTTTAGGATTAAGAAGGTGGCGTAGCTACTTAGCGCTACTATGATGATAAAACCGAGAATAATGATAGCCGTAGACACAGAGACTCCTTATATGAATGGCATAAGGAGCACAGCTAAAAAACTGAGTTCCCTATGCCTTAGCACTGAGAGGTTTAGAACTTGTCTTGATAATCTTTAAGTAAGTCAGCGCCTGATTCGAACTTATCGAACAACTCATCGTCAGACAAAGACTTAGCTGGTGATGAAGGTGCATCATCATCCATATCATCGCTAATGCCGAGTTTAACCATCAGGGCTTCAATCTTATTCAGCTGTTGATCTAACCATTTTTGGTCATCATCGCTGAGGTCGCGGCCTTCTTCCAGCATATCTAACAGCTGATTTAATCTTGGATCTTCTTCCAATTTCAGTAGTTTTTGCTCGTCAGTCAGCTTAGCTTGTTTCACTTTTGGCTGAGCGGCTTTGTCTGTTACTACTGCCGCAGGAATCGCTAAAGCAATAGGCTTTTTGCTGCCATGACGCGGGTCTTTTTTCTTAGCGGCCTGCTGTTGCGGCGCTTGCGCTAAAATTAAGCTTTCGTTATGACGACTGCCTGATTTATTACCAGAATCTTTACGTTTGCCAGTCGCTACAGCGCGATCTTGCTTCTTCACTCTTGGCTGTAACTTAGGGCTGTTCTCGCCGCCCTTGCGTGTTTTCTTGCTACGAGACATGGTCTTCTCAATTGTTTACAACGTATGGCCCCGCAGACTAAGGGTGAGCTTGTCTACAAGGTGCGAAATTAGGCCGAGTGTTATACCAGATTATGATGTTTTTTGCATCAAAACGAGGTCCTTTGCGGCAAATAATAGTTCAAAATCGCTATTGTTTGCTAGGTACTCGAAGGTTTGTCGCTGGTAAAAGCTCACATGGGTGAGGTTGTTCTTGTAATGCCACTTAGCAAAACCATCTAATTCAGTCAGTAACGGTGTGCTTATCGCTAACCAACCACCAGGATGCAGTAGTCGAGAGAGTAAGGCCCACTCTTTTATTGGGTATTGAAAATGCTCAAAAACGCGATAACAGCAGATAAAATCATATTCTTGCTTTAACACATCATGATTCGGGGCAAAAAAGGGATCGTATTGGTTTAACTTGTGGCCCGCATTTTCTATGGTCGCCAAACTCTCATTATCGAGTATGCGTCCAAAATTCAATCCTAATAAACGACCAGCTTGCTGCTGCTCTAATTGCGCTAACAGCGGCAAAATAAATTGCGATAGCTGCTTTTGCTTCAACGCTATGCGTGAACGACCGTACCTTTGTTTCTCTGCCGCGGGTGGTAAATGGCTATTGGCATCCGCAAAGGTTAACTCACATGTCTTGCAAACATAAAAACTCCGTTTTTTATCTTGATGAAGGAGTTGTGTCTGACTGTGATGACAAAGAGGGCATCTGGGCATTGAGTCTGCTGAAGTGGTTATTAAGGCTTTGATTGTACCAATTATATTGGTCGAGTGCACATTTTAGACACTGGTGGTGTATTCACACCAAAGAAAAAAGGCGGCAGTTAAACTGCCGCCTTACAAACGGTGCTTTAGCACCTTATCCTGATTCCAAGTATCCATACTTGCTATGCGACTTTCCCGGTCGGTATCCTTCTTTTTTTACTGCTTTCCCTGCATTATTTTTGTTAATGGTCTTCCAGACACTTTATTTTTTTCTGTCGCCATCCTGACCACAGTTTCCGTAGATGGTCTCGCGACACATCATTGTATAGCATCGTCATCATTGACGTTTAGTTAACCATCCATGTTACTTAAGTACCTTCCAGTGATAACAAGCATCCAGCCAGTGCATCCTAAGCTTATAGCTTCCTTTGCTACAGTTTACATCATGTAAACTGTGTCCTGATGGGGCAAGTTACCCTGAGTGTAAGGCGTTTTGCTAGAAGCAAATTGGCGTTATCGGCCATCCCTTACAAAATTGTGCTGACCTGGATTTCAAGTGGAAATCACGACTCTTGTTATTATTAGAGAGTGGTCTTAAGTATATTATTGTTATTGAGTGTCTTTATTCTTATATCTTGAATGTTAATTATACCGAAACCTGTAAGTTATTATTAATCTTTTTGTACAAACAGATGGGTTTATCTCGGTACGGGGCTTATTAAACCCAAATCTGTGATCTATGTCAAGCATGAATCTTTAGCAGTTTACGTTCACGTCAACTTGGTGGTGTAAAAAAAGGGTGATAATACACCCCTTTCTTAACTGACTAAGATTACTTCAGGCTAGAAAGATACTTAGATAGTGCGTCGATATCGCTATCGCTTAGCTTTTTAGCCACATCTTGCATCATGCCGTTCAGGTCATTATGACGACCCGCTTCACGGAATTTTGTCAGTTGGATCTTGATGTAGTTGGCGTGTTGGCCAGCCAATGTTGGGAAGCCTGCAAGTTCAGCGCCTTTACCATCTGGGCCATGACATGCCATACAAGCGGTAATACCACGTGAAACATCGCCACCTTTGTAAAGTTTAGCGCCTAACTCAGGGACATCTTTCGCTTCAGCTACTTGGATTGCTTGGCTAGAAAAATATGCAGTAATGTCGAGAATATCCTGATCGCTTAGAGGCATTGCCATGCCACTCATGATAGGATCCATACGACCGTCTTTACCGCCAGTTTGCGCTGCACTACGGAAATCATGTAGTTGCTTTTGGAGGTAAGTGGCGTGTTGGCCCGCAAGTTTAGGGTACATATCGATCATACTGTTACCGTCCATACCATGGCAGGCTGAACAGACAATGATTTTCGTTTTTCCCGCTTCAGCATTACCTTCAGCAATCGCAGGTGAAGATATGGCGGCAATTACAACAGACAGCGCAAGAGCTAGCTTTTTCATGGCGTTCCAACTTCTGGTTAAGATTATTATCCTGAGCTTACTAGGGTGACCCGCAAGCGTGGTAAAATATGATTAATGTGATCGGAGTAATATTTTACACGAAAACGTGGAAAAGTAAGTAATTCTTCATAAATTATGGTATTGCGTAGAAAAATTTCGGAGTAAATAGTGACTGAATCTCGTATAGATTTTCGTAGGGCAAAGTTTTTAATCAGTGCACCTGACATTGCACATTTGGATCAATATCTGCCCGGCGATGTTGGAGTTGAGATTGCATTTGCTGGCCGCTCTAATGCTGGAAAGTCTAGTGCACTCAATGCATTAACTGAGCAAAAAAGTTTAGCAAGAACCAGTAAAACCCCTGGCCGAACTCAATTAATTAACGTATTTGAGTTAGATGCTCAGCGTCGTTTAGTTGACTTACCTGGCTATGGTTTTGCACAAGTCCCGCTTGCGTTGAAAAATAAATGGCAGCAGGCATTAGGTGAATATTTGCAAAAACGCGCTTGTTTAAGTGGCGTGGTTGTCTTGATGGATATACGTCATCCACTAAAAGATCTCGATATGCAGATGATCGAGTGGGCGGTTGCCAGTGAAATCCCTGTGTTAGCTTTGCTGACCAAGTCAGACAAATTAGCTCAAAGCGCTAAGATGAAAACGGTAAATGAAGTGCGTCTGGCGTTGAGTGAGTTTGGCGACTGGGTACAAGTTGAGCCTTTCTCATCGCTTAAAGGAACCGGTAAGCCTAAAGTGTTGGCTATTCTAAATGAATGGTGCCATCCGCAATGGTTGACCGATGAGTTAGATGCGGCGAACAACGCCGAATAATATTGCCTGTTTTGGCATACATGGTCGAGTTTGACTGTGTATGCCGCCCCTCTGTTTTTTCCTGTAATTTTTCCTTATCTTTCCCTCTTGTTAAGCTTTTATCCCTATTCACTTTTCGTCAATTTCAGGCAAAAAAATAGCCGATGACAGTGTCATCGGCCAAAAATATTAGCTCTTTTGGGGAGAAGCTAAATTCAACAAGACTCAAGCACCACCAAATTAGCTTCAATGGTTCTCAATGAAACTAGCATACAGCCAATTTACTTTTTATTAAAGTAAATACTCTAAAATTTACCTAAAGTCTGAAAAAAGAGCAAAAAAAAGCCTCAGCAAACAAGTTGCTGAGGCGCCAGAATTTGGCTCATCACTATAAGTGAAATAAAGGTCTGAAAGATAGAACATCTTAACCTCTGTACCCTACGCAGAGAATATTACTCCATTTATCTTTAAATGGAAAACAGTTTTTTCAAAAAAGAGGTAATTATGTGCGCTTGATCTCAGGTTATGAGTGAAAAAGCATCTTAAATTGATCTTAAAATTTCATTAAAAATGCTTAATCGGCTGATTTAGCGGGGTAATCCGAAATTTATATACAAAAGAGATCAATATTTGAGATTTAATGTTTTTACTCTAAATCTAGCTTAATATTTTAGTGTACGCGTGAGAGAACAACCGTTATGACACTTTTGAGCATATATAGCTGGCTTTAACGCCGTTTCGATTCGCGTAATCACACCCTTGAGTCTCCATTTGCTGCGGCAGTGTATCGATGAGCTCTACTGCTTAATGAATCAGGTAAAGATTGTTTGGTAGTGAGTTATGCATGTTGCTGCCGATGAAGTTTTGCCTAACTTAACGATCTGATTTTTTTATTGTGAAAGGATAATTTGCGCACAGTAATAAAAGGGACTCAGTATTGGTGTGTTTAGAGGTGATTAAGACGGGAGAGAGCTAACCTGAGCTCAAAATGTTGAATTCAGGTAAGCTTTATTTACTTTAAATCATATTGATAGTGCTAGTTTTGATGTCACTAAGGTTAGTGGGCTTCATCCCAGTTATTACCAATGCCCGCTTCGGCAAGTAGTTCAACATCGAGATCGGCGGCTTGTGCCATTAAAGTGCAGATTGTCTTTTTAAGCGCTTCAGCTTTATCCGCATCGACTTCAAACACCAATTCATCGTGAACCTGCATGATCATAGTGATTTCGCCTTGGGTTTCTGTCTTGATCCACTGGGCGATATTGATCATGGCCTTTTTGATTATGTCGGCAGCCGTGCCTTGCATTGGGGCATTAATCGCAGCACGTTCAGCACCTTGGCGGCGCATCGCATTACGATCACGGATTTCAGGTAAATAGAGGCGACGGCCAAACAGAGTCGATACATAACCTAGGTCGGCTGCACCCGCACGCGTTTCTTCCATATAACGTAATACGCCTGGATAACGGGCAAAGTAGGTGTCGATATAGGTTTGTGCTTCATGGCGCGGGATATCGAGCTGACGCGCTAAGCCAAAGGCTGACATGCCGTAAATTAAGCCGAAGTTAACCGCTTTGGCCCGGCGACGCTGTTCTGTGGTTACTTCATCAAAGTCAGTGCCAAACACTTCGGCAGCCGTAGCTCTGTGAATGTCTTTGCCCTCGGCGAAAGCTTTGAGTAAGCCGGCATCTTGGGATAAATGCGCCATGATCCGTAGTTCGATTTGCGAGTAGTCGGCTGCCAAAATTTTACGACCATCAGGTGCGATAAAGGCTTGGCGAATACGGCGACCTTCTTCGGTGCGGATAGGAATATTCTGCAGGTTAGGCTCGCTCGATGATAAGCGTCCTGTTGCCGCATTAGCTTGATGATAGCTAGTGTGCACACGACCCGTTTTAGCATTGACCATTAGTGGCAGTTTATCTGTGTAAGTGCTCTTTAATTTAGATAGGCTGCGATGTTCGAGGATCACCTTTGGCAGAGGGAAATCTAACGCCAATTCGACCAACACTTCTTCCGCGGTCGATGGTGCGCCCTTGGGGGTCTTTTTGGTGATCGGATAACCTAGCTTTTCAAAAAACAATACTTGCAGTTGCTTAGGCGAGCCAAGGTTAAATTTCTCACCGGCAATGTCGTAGGCTTTCTCTTCTAAGGTATCGATTTTACGCGCTAGCTCGTCGCTTTGTTGGCCGAGTAACATGCTATCGATTAATACCCCTTGGCGTTCAATATCCGACAATACTTGGATCAGCGGCAATTCGACTTCGGTAAACATAGCGGCCAGTTCCGCTTCTTTTTCGAGTCTTGGCCACAAATGTTGGTGCAAACGCAGGGTGATGTCGGCATCTTCGGCCGCATAAGGCGCAGCCGTTTCCAGTGGAATTTGGTTGAAGGTCAGCTGTTTTGCACCTTTGCCGGCGATTTCTTCGAAGCTGATATTTTTATGGCCTAAGTACTTGAGTGCTAAGCCATCCATATCATGGCGCGAAGCTACTGAGTTGAAGACATAGGATTCGAGCATAGTGTCGAAAGCGACGCCCTGCAGTTTGATCCCCGCATTGGCTAAGATACTGATGTCGTACTTAAGATTTTGACCGACTTTCTTAAGTTTTGGATCTTCAAGCAGTGGACGCAGTTTTTCTAGCGCAACGGTTTTATCGATTTGAGTCGGTGCGCCAACATAATCATGGGTCAAAGGCAGATAAGCGGCTTTCCCTGCCTCAACGGCGAAAGATATCCCGACTAATTCTGCCACCATGTAATCTAAGCTGGTGGTTTCAGTGTCTACCGCCATCAAGTCGGCTTGCTTAAGCTTAGCAATCCAAGCGTCTAATTCGGCTTCCGTGAGAATGCAGTCGTACTGCGTTGCAATCGCTTCGACTGGAGTTGAGTCTTCTTGTGTCTCGGATGCCGCATCAATTGAGGTATTTGCAGTGATTTTGTTATCTAAGACTTCGGCTAACCAACGCTTAAACTCCATCTCGCCGTAGCATTTGATCAGTTCATCCTTGTCCGCGGGCTTGATGGTGAGTTCGTGCCAGTCTTGCTCAAGTTCGACATCGGTTTTGATGGTGGCGAGTTCGTAAGAAAGCTTGAGCATGTCGGCATTTTCAATGATCTTCGCCGCCATGGTTTTAGAACCTCTAAAGCCGAGCTCGGCGACTTTTTCGGGTTCAGCTAATAAGTTACTCACGCTGCCGGCTCCTGTGAGCATAGCGAGCGCTGTTTTCTCACCAACGCCGGGTAAGCCGGGAATGTTGTCGGCCTTGTCGCCCATCAGCGCGAGCAAATCTATGATACGGTCTGGACCAACACCAAATTTAATCGCGACTTCTTCTGGGCCCATTATGGTGTCTGTCATGGTGTTGATGAGCGTGACGTTCTCATCGACTAACTGCGCCATGTCTTTATCGCCAGTGCTGATAAGCACTGCACGGTTTTCTAAACTGGCTTGGCGAGCAATAGTGCCGATCACGTCATCGGCTTCGACGCCGGAAATCGAAATCAGTGGTAAACCCAGTGCACGAATAATGCGGTGTAAAGGTTCGATTTGCGAACGTAGGTCATCAGGCATAGGTGGGCGCTGTGCTTTGTACTCGCTGTACATGTCATTGCGGAAGGTTTTGCCCTTGGCATCGAACACGACTGCGATATGGCTCGGCTGATAGCGAGTCAGCAAGCTGCGTAACATATTCACTACGCCATAAACGGCACCGGTTGCTTCGCCCTTTGAGTTTGTCAGGTGAGGAGGCGCATAATAAGCGCGATATAAATAGGAAGATCCATCCACAAGCACAAGTGGGTTTTTAGCGACGGTTGGCATAAGTATTTTTCGTTTATCGATGACTTAGATGGCGCTAAGCATGCCACATAAGCGCTATTTCAGCCATGGCAAAATGACTCCCAGCCTGTGGATAAGTCTGTGAGTGAAAAAGTCAACTGAGAATAATGGCGATGATTACGGCTTAGTGCGATATTTTTAAGTTGTTGTTTTTTATATTTATAAAAGATTTGTGTGAGTTCAATACTGTTTCTTAAAAAATCTTCCCAATTTGTGGATTTTTTATTGACTCCGTAAAATACATCTAAGGATTGGCTTAATTTTCGGCACCCGTCAGATTCGACGAATTAAGTTAGCACGATTTTTAATCAGATCAACTAGTTTGTTTGTAGTTTGTTAAAACTTAATGACATAAGAAGGATATTTTTAATGAAAAAAGTCGCAGTGTTACTGAGTGGATGCGGTGTTTTCGATGGAACAGAGATCCATGAATCGGTTTTAACGCTTTTATGCTTATCCAAAGGGGGTGCTCACTACCAATGTTTTGCACCTGATATCAAACAGATGCATGTGGTCGATCACCTCACTGGCGAGGTCGATGCGACAGCAAGTCGTAATGTGCTGGTGGAGTCGGCGCGCATTGCCCGTGGCGAAGTTAAAGCGACCACAGAATTAGCTATCGCCGAATTTGATGCCTTGATCATTCCCGGTGGTTTTGGTGCGGCGAAAAATCTGTGTAATTTTGCGACGAACGGCAGCGAGTGTGAAGTCGATCCGCTGGTGACTGATTTTATCAATGAGTTCATTCTGGCGAAAAAGCCCGTTGGCTTTATCTGTATCGCACCTATGATGATCCCGCGATTATATCCCCATGGCGTAAAAGGCACTATTGGTAATGATAGCGATACTGTTGCGGCGTTCAATTTGATGGGGGGAGAGCATCAAGTCGCCACTGTGCATGAGATCGTCGTAGATGAATTGAATCGAATAGTCAGCACTCCCGCTTATATGTTGGCTGGAAGTATTGCTGAAGCGCATTCAGGCATCGAGAAGCTGGTTGCTAAGGTACTGGAGATGACTGACGCGCGTTAGGTTTGTAGAAGTGTAAGAGCGCGTCA
Source organism: Shewanella sp. DAU305 (assembly GCF_026802235.1). Lineage (NCBI taxonomy): Bacteria > Pseudomonadati > Pseudomonadota > Gammaproteobacteria > Alteromonadales > Shewanellaceae > Shewanella > Shewanella sp. DAU305. The sequence goes on along the minus strand of NZ_CP113808.1, from coordinate 435,252 downwards.
TTAACCAAGATAAATCCCTATGCGTTCTTCAGGATTTATCTTGGTATAACGGGATTAGATTGAGCTTGAGGACTTGCGGCTATCGAATAAACCTTGGGCTAACCCTATGAGTAAGCCACCAATGTGGGCACCGTTCGCAACGGCAACCCCTAGAATATCCGTGAATCCCAATGCCAACCAAATCATCATAAAGGCCATATATGATGGTGGAAAGTCTATTCCAGCAGCAGGTTTACGTATCCCCATGACCCAAGTGTAACCCACCACGGCATACACAACGCCGGATAGCCCGCCGAAGTTAGGTCCACCGACATAATATTGGATGACGTTTGGCAGTGTTCCCGCCACAAACAGCAGGATGAGCAATGGTGCTGTGCCGATTCGGGTTTCGATTTTACCGCCTAAATACCACCACCAGAGCAAGTTAAAGATGACGTGCATGGCTGAAAAATGCAGCAGGCTTGGGGTAAAAACACGCCAGAACTGGCTGAACTCTGAACTTGGTACCGCGCCAAAATAGGACAGTGCTGCGTAGGTTTGGTTGGCGAACCCTAAGTTCATCGCCGCAAAAATGAGTACGCAAACCGCAAAAACGATCAACGTGACTGGGCCTGCGCCGGTAATGAATTGGGTAAACAACTGTAGCGAAGGGGCGCCGTAATCTATCTTAGTTTGGGTATCGCCGTGTTCCCACGAGGCTTGCAGATATTTACTGTCGTAGGGATGAGCCATGAAATGGGCAAACTCTTTGCGCGCTTGCTCCAGATCTTTGTCATGGATGACGAGAATGGCGACACCTTGCTCCAGCGGCTCAATTTGGCAGTCAATGTGCTCACCTTTGAGGTAATCGACAAATGCCTGCGCGGCTCTACTGTTGGGGAGTCTGCCAATTTCTATCATGCATTTGCCTCATGCCAGGCGCTATAGCCGCCGTCTAGACTGTAAACGTCATCAAATCCTTGCTCGCATAAATACTGCGCCGCATTTTGGCTGCTCATACCGTGGTAACAAACCACTACCAGTGGGCTGTCCATATCGGCTTGGCTAATAAATTGCGCTAGGTTTTCGTTATTCAGGTTAGTTGCACCTGCAATATGGCCGTTGGTGAAGCTATTGCCATCGCGGATATCGACGATTTGTACTGGCTGTGCTTCGGTCATTTGCAGCAATTGATTAACGCTTAAGTGTTTAAAGGAAGACATAATAAAACCTGACAAAGCTAAGAGATGGAAATCAAGATGGGATAAGTGTGCAACAAGGGGCTGCGAGTGTACAGCCCCTATCTAAGCTAAGTAATGCTCTGCTGGATTAATCCCAGCTGAGGATCACTTTACCCGATTGGCCCGAGCCCATGGCGTCGAAACCTTGTTGGAAATCATCAATCTTGAAGTGGTGAGTGATGATAGGCGAAATATCTAAGCCAGATTGGATAAGGCTCGCCATCTTGTACCAAGTTTCGAACATTTCACGGCCGTAGATGCCTTTAATGACCAAACCTTTGAAGATCACTTTGCTCCAGTCGATAGCCATTTCGCCACCAGGAATACCCAGCATAGCGACTTTGCCGCCGTGGTTCATGGTATCTAACATGGCGTGGAAGGCTGATGGTACGCCAGACATTTCTAAACCGACGTCGAAACCTTCGGTCATGCCCAGTTCTTTCATCACGTCTTTCAGGCTTTCTTTAGACACGTTCACTGCGCGAGTAGCACCCATTTTACGGGCCAGCTCTAAGCGGTATTCGTTAACGTCGGTGATCACTACATGGCGCGCACCTACGTGACGACATACTGCCGCAGCCATAATGCCGATTGGGCCTGCGCCTGTGATCAATACGTCTTCACCGACTAAATCGAAGGATAATGCTGTGTGCACAGCGTTACCAAACGGGTCGAAGATTGAGGCTAAATCATCGCTGATGTCATCAGGGATTTTAAAGGCGTTAAAGGCGGGAATCACTAAGTATTCCGCGAATGAACCTTCACGGTTTACACCGACACCAGAGGTGTTGCGGCATAAATGGGTGCGGCCAGCGCGACAGTTACGGCAGTGGCCGCAGGTAATATGACCTTCGCCAGATACACGGTCGCCAATCTTAAAACCACGCACTTCTTGTCCGATATCAACCACTTCGCCTACATACTCATGGCCAACAACCATAGGGACGGGAATGGTTTTTTGTGACCATTCGTCCCAGTTGTAGATGTGCATGTCGGTGCCACAAATCGCCGTTTTTTTAATTTTGATTAGCAGATCGTTGTGGCCCATTACTGGCTTAGGCGCATCGACTAACCAAATACCTTTTTCGGCTTTTAACTTGCTTAGTGCTTTCATTGTCTTAAGTCCTAAATAATGCCCATTTCTTTGGCAATACGGGTAAAGGCGGTGATCGCTTTGTCGAGTTGCTCACGGGTATGTGCCGCTGACATTTGCGTACGGATACGAGCTTGTCCCTTAGGAACCACAGGGAACGAGAAGCCAATAACATAAATATGTTCTGCTAATAAGCGGTTAGCAAAGTCGCCCGCCAGTTTCGCATCGCCAATCATCACAGGGATAATCGCGTGGTCGGCGCCGCCTAAGGTAAAGCCAGCTGCTGACATTTGCTCACGGAAATAACGGCTGTTTTCCCATACGGCTTCGCGCAGGGCTTGGCCTGATTTGAGCATTTCTAACACATGGATAGACGCAGTTACGATTGATGGCGCTAATGAGTTAGAGAACAGGTAAGGACGTGAACGCTGGCGTAACCAGTCGATGACTTCTTTTTTACCCGAAGTGAAACCGCCCGATGCGCCGCCTAAGGCTTTACCTAAGGTGCCTGTGATGATGTCGACTCTGTCCATCACATTGCAATATTCGTGGGTGCCACGGCCGTTCGCGCCGATAAAGCCCACAGCGTGAGAGTCATCGACCATCACCAGTGCGCCGTATTTATCGGCTAAATCACATACGCCTTGCAGATTAGCAATCACGCCGTCCATGGAGAATACGCCGTCGGTGGCAATCAAGATGTTACGGGCGCCAGCGGCTTTCGCGGCGATCAGCTGAGTTTCTAAATCGGCCATGTCGTTGTTGGCATAACGGAAACGCTTCGCTTTACATAAACGTACACCGTCGATGATCGAAGCATGGTTTAGCGCATCGGAAATAATCGCGTCTTCTGCATCTAGCAAGGTTTCGAACAGACCGGCGTTTGCATCAAAACATGAAGAGTAAAGAATGGTGTCTTCAGTGCCGAGGAATTCGCTCAGGCTAGCTTCTAGCTTTTTGTGGATATCTTGGGTGCCGCAAATAAAGCGCACCGACGCCATACCAAAGCCGTGGCTGTCTAAGCCCTGTTGGGCGGCTTTGATTAGCTCAGGGTGATTCGCCAAGCCTAAGTAATTATTTGCGCAAAAGTTAATAACTTCTTGCTGATTAACTTGAATGGCAGTCTGTTGCGGTGAGGCAATAACACGCTCGCTTTTATATAAGCCTTCGGCTTTGATGTCTGCAAGCTGTTGATTAATCTGTGCGTAGAATGAGGTAGAGGCCACCTGATATCTCCTTAGTTAACTTTATTCTGATTTTGGGAGTGGCGGCATTCTAACTCTAAACCTAATCGGCCTACAGCCTTTTTTTCATGCAGGTTCGCAAGATAAACGAGTTTAGGGCTAAAGTGGTTTTTACATTATAAAAACTAATGTGCAACATAAGTTTGCCACTGTTTGGCTGAGTCTTCTTTTAAGGAATGTAGAGCGAAAAACGGGCTCGCACTCAGCACTATAATTGCTTTGAGTCTAGTACCGAATGCGAGTTCCCAACATAGGTGTTTGGGATGATGCTAGAGGGATTCTTGATTCGCTAACGCGTGATAATGCTGCTCTAGGCGAGTAAACGTCGCGACGGATGTCGGGGTTGCATAGGCTTTGAAAATCATCAGTACCCTCAACACACCTTCATAGAGCGTCGCTTTAGTGATGGTCGACGTGCTGGATTGCGTGAGTTGGTAACCAATCCAAAAGCTGACGATCATCTTAATGGTATCCGCCAGTGGCGTGATTTTGTCGCTCTCTAAGTGTAAAAAGCCATCTTGTTTAAGTTTATGCAGCACGTGGCTCGAACGCGTTAAAACTTGCTGCTGTGCATGTAAATAACGTTTTTTTAGCTCTTCATCGCGAGCGAGAATATCCGCAAGGTTGGCGTACATGAAGCGGAATTGCCACAGGGTATAGAACATCGCATCGAAGTAGCCGATTAACAGTTCCACATCCACTTGCTTATCTTCATAGGGTTGGAAACCCGATTCGAGATGATTCTCATATAAGCTGAAAATACAGCGGATAATGTCTTCTTTATTGCGAAAATGGTAATAAAGATTCCCGGGACTCATATTTAAGTGAGCGGCAATGTGATTGGTGGTGATGTTTCTTTCGCCATGCTCGTTGAACAGTTCAAGACTGGCATAGATTATTTTGTCGCGGGTTTTCATAAGTTATCCAAATTGCTAGTGAACGCCACATCATAGATAGAGTTAACCAACGACCGCCATACTGCTGGTAAATTATCCCTAATTTGGTGCATATGCTAACATTGCCGCCATTCATCAGGCAAAACTCATAAGCACGTTTTTAATGAATCGTTTTCTCTATTCCACGATCTTATATTTATTATCCCCTTTGCTAATCGTCTATTTAGCATTTCGTGCTATCAAAAGCCCTGATTACCGTGGTCGTTGGGGGGAGCGTTTTGGATTAACCCGACTAAAATCGACGGATTTACTGATCCATTCTGTGTCTATGGGGGAAACGCTCGCGGCAATTCCCTTGATCCGTTTGATTATGCAATCACACCCTGAGCTAAGCATTACGGTTACCACAACCAGTCCAACTGGGTCTGCCGAAGTGCGCAAAGCCTTTGGTGACTCAGTGCAACATTGTTATTTGCCCTTTGACTTACCTTGGTGTGTGCGGCGTTTCTTGCGCCAAGTCTCGCCCAAGTGGTGTGTAATTATGGAAACTGAGCTGTGGCCTAACTTAGTTACTGTTGCTGCCAAACGCGGTGTGCGCTTGATGTTAGCGAATGCTCGCCTGTCGGCCAAGTCGGCGGCGCAATATGCTAAGCATCCAACACTCAATCGACCTATGTTGCAACGACTCGATGTTATTGCGGTGCAAACTCAAGTGGAAGCGCAGCGTTTTATCGAGTTAGGTGTATCGCCGGACAGGGTGACAGTATGCGGTAGCTTGAAGTTTGATCTCAGTATTACGCCCGAGCGTTTAGCCAATGCCAAGCAGTTGCGTCAGGCTTGGGGGCGTGAAACATCGCCGATTTGGGTTGCAGGCAGTGTGCATCCTGGAGAATTTGACGCCATGCTCACCGCCCATAGGCAATTATTGGCTCAGTGGCCCGATGCCTTGATGATTATTGCACCGCGTCATCCTGAGCAGTTTTCTGCCGTTGCTGAGGTTGTTGCCAGCCAAGGTTTTGAATCTGTTCGTCGCAGCGGTAATTTTCCCGTGACGGCTACGACACAAGTGCTGGTGGGCGATACCATGGGTGAACTTCTGACCTTTTATGGCGCGGCGGATCAAGCTTTTGTCGGTGGTACGCTGATCGCTAATGGTGGTCATAATCCCTTGGAGCCAGTCGCTATGGGCATGCCTGTTATGGTGGGGCCGAACCATTGGGACTTTGCCCAAATTACGCAGATGTTGGCGGACGCTGGTGGGCTAAGGATTGTCGCTTCGGCGGATGAACTGGCGGCTAATTTGATTGCCTATTTTGCGAAACCTGAATTGCGCCAGCAGGCGGCAAACGCAGGATTGGCTGTGGTTGAGGCAAATCGCGGTGCCTTGCAACGACAATTTGCTTTAGTGCAATCTTTAATAAAGGCTTAATTCGAAAGGATAATCAGGCGCTTTGCAACGCCGCTTGGTAGCCCATCATCAGTGATGACCAGTTATCGGCGGTGAAGGCAAGACTTGGCAGTTTGCCTTGTTCTTTATTGAAAGAGCGTAACAGTCTGTCTAGATTCGATTGCTGCCATTGCGGGCTCGGTGTTTTTAACTCACCGCGGTCGAAATCGATAAGATAAAAGCGCTCTGGCGTTATGGGTGCAGTTTGCGCTGGCTGGAACAGAATATTTTTGGCATTGAGATCGGCGTGGTACACACCGCGCTGGTGGAATTGGGCGATCGTTACTCCCAACGCCTGCCATTGCTCAGTGTTCATGAGCCCTTTGCTGAGTTTAGCGACTAAATCTTCGGCGCCTTCGACCCGTTCGATAATGATATCGGCGCGGTAAAATAATCCATCGCGTACTATGTTGGCGGCAATCGGCTTAGGTACGGCAAAATCCTCGTGATACAAAATGTTTAATAAACGTAACTCGGCCATAGCGCGGGTATTTTCGAGGCCAGTATAAACGTAAGCGTCTTTGCTGAATTTCTCCATTAAGCCGCCACGCCAATAATGCCGCAATACCCAATGGCTGTGCTCAAATGCCACAAACCAAGTGGTGTAGCGGCCTTTGGATGAGCCGACGACAGCATTTTTAGCGCGCCAAAAATCCACCGCAAACCAAGCCGGAGCGATATCTTTTGGTGTATCTTGGCAAAGCGCCATGTGACCTTGGGCGGTTTTTATGATCTGTATCTGAGCATTCATGGGAGATTTGTTGACTTAAGCGTGGCACCTAGCGCCATTCTACATTAAGATCCTTAGCTTGCGCCAAATAACCTTAAGAGCTAATTAGCTTCAATCCCAATGAGTTTAAATCCCAATACCATGAATTCCCTTTGTTTGCTTCGCTTATCCGCAATCGGTGACGTCTGTCATGCCGTGGCTATGGTGCAGGCGATTCAGCGGCAATACCCCGAGCTCAAAATCACATGGGTGATCGGTAAACTCGAATATCAATTGTTGAAGCATTTACCCGGCATTGAGTTTGTTATTTTTGATAAATCTCAAGGATGGCGTAGCTATTTTAATTTACGTAAGGCATTAAAAGGCCGACGTTTTGACGTGCTGCTGCATATGCAGGTTGCGCTACGTGCCACTTTAGCTTCATTGGCCATCTCGGCAAAAATACGTATTGGTTTCGATCGTGCTCGCGCCAAAGAAGGCCAGTGGCTAGTGACGAATCGTAGGGTTGAGCCCTTGGCCAAGCCCCATGTGCTCGAAGGATTTATGGGATTCGCTAAGGCGATTGGCGTCAAGGATCTCACTCCTCAATGGCATATCCCTGTACCCATTGCGGATACTGAATTTGCCCAGACGCAGATTAAGGACAATGAAAAAGTCTTTATCATTTGCGCCGCAGCCAGTAAGGCTGAACGTAACTGGTTGCCCGAGCGTTATGCCGCCGTCGCGAGTTATGCGATTGCGAAAGGATTTAGAGTCATGCTGTGCGGTGGCCCAACTCAACTTGAGAAGGATTTAGCAGAGCAAATCTTGCAGGCTTGTCCCTCTAAAATCGATAATTTAGTGGGCAAAACCAGTCTGGCTCAACTATTAGCGCTGCTAAAACGCGCTAGTTTAGTGTTAGCGCCTGATACGGGCCCAGCGCATATGGCGGTGACCCAAGGCACGCCAGTCATTGGCTTATATGCCCATTCAAATCCTGGGCGCACGGGTCCTTATCTATCGCAGCAATATGTGGTGAATGCCTATGATGAGGCGATATCATCCCAACATAGTGGCGAAGTTAAGTGGGGCACTCGCGCCAAAGGCGAGCATTTGATGGCTTTGATCAGTGTTGAAGCCGTGATTGAGAAGTTTGAGTTAGTGGTTCAGCAGACACTCAGTTAAGGCTTGTTAGTATCGTGCATTCTTGTTCAGCACTCTTGAAATATCGCTGCATTAGCGGTGGGTATTCAGAATATCGTTTAGGAGATAAATCATGCGGATAGCCATTGCCATTGATAGTTTAGCGGGTGGCGGAGCCGAAAAGGTCATGATTACCTTAGCCAAGCAATTTATTCGCTTAGGGCATGAGCCGCATTTTTTAGTCATGGAGGATAATCGCTATTATGAAACCCCTGAGGACTTACCCGTTCATCAATGTTTTGCCCCTAAGGATAAAGATTTCGACCATTTTGGGCGATTGAATGCTTCGGTTCACAAGCTCAGCGCAAAAATCGCTGAAATTGAATCTAAAGTGGGCAAGTTCGATTTGTTTTTATCTAACTTAGATAAAACTAATTTGATGATGACCAAAACGGGCGTTTCACCGCTTTATGTCATAGTCCATTCCTCAGTGGAAGAAGAGTTGAGCCGCCAATTTAAATTGGGGCCGTTCGCGTACTTTAAAAAGCTCAGAGCCAAAAAAGCGCTCAATGGCCAGCATTTGATTACCGTCTCAAATGGCATAGCAAATGAGATCAAAGATAAAGGTCGTTTGCATCCAGCATCGATGCAGACTATCTATAATCCATTTGAGTTTAATGACATCACATCTCAATCACAGCAAGATAATCCGCAAATTCCTCAGGGTGATTATCTTATTCATGTCGGTCGCTTTGCTAAGCAAAAACGCCATGATGTGCTGTTTGAAGCCCTCAAGCTCACGCAAAATCAGCTTCCCGTGGTGCTCTTGTGCCACAACCACAAGAAAGCGATAAAAGCGGCGAAAAAGTTTGGTATTGAAAAGCGATTAATTATTCCCGGTTTCCAAAGCAATCCTTTTCCTTGGATTAAGCAGGCTAAGGCATTAGTGCTTAGCTCCGATTTTGAAGGTCTGCCGACAGTCTTGATTGAATCGTTAGCGTGTGGGACGCCTGTGGTGAGTACTGATTGTCCCCATGGTCCTAGTGAGATTTTAACTGGGAATTTAGCAACGTATCTTGTGCCGCGTCGCGATGCTGCGGCGTTGGCAAAAATCATAGATGAGGTTGTCAGCCAACCGCCATCCCTTGAACAGGTGGATATTTTGGCCAAAGTGGATGCCACCTTAATTGCTGAACAATATTTAGCGTTGGCCAAATAATTTAACAATTTATTGTAGGAGGATGCGGGTGGAAGAAGTCAAACAAGCCAAAAGACGTTACTTATTTTACATTGCGCAAAACTATTCCTATGCGATGTTAAGGCCGCTTCAACAAGTCATTTGGGCTAGAGGCGATGAGGTTTGCTGGTTTTTAGAGGGAAATGAAGTCGACGCTAAGTTTCTAAAGGCTGATGAGTCGCGTTTGTTGAGCGTTGATGCCGTTAAGGCGTGGAAACCCGATGCGGTATTTGTTCCTGGGAATGTTGTCCCTCGTTTTATTCCAGGGGTTAAAGTCGGGGTATTTCATGGCTTTAATGCAGGTAAAATGAATCATAAGGGCCGTGAAGATCACTTCGAAATCCGTGATTGTTTTGACTTGTATTGTACCCAAGGCCCAGCGACAACTTTGCCTTTCCTTAAGCTCGAGAAAAAGTTTGGTACTTTTACAGTGGCTGAGACGGGTTGGCCTGCACTCGATCCCTTATTTCTTGAAAATAAAGATAATCCCTATATCAAAGCGGATGACCTGAGGCCAGTAGTACTCTTTTGCTCAACATTTTCCCCCAGTTTGACCTGTGCACCTGTGGTATTTGAGCAGATTAAAGCCCTGGCGCAAAAGAGCCAATGGCGCTGGTTAGTGCAATTTCATCCTAAGATGAACCCTAAGATTGTTGAGCAGTACAGGGCTTTAGAAAACGAGAATTTACAGTTTGTTGAAACCGACAATGTGATCCCTTTGCTGCAGGCGGGTGATGTAATGTTGTGTGACACCTCATCGATTCTGTTGATGTTTTTAATGCAGCGAAAACCCGTGGTGACCTTTAAAAATCAGTCACCTAAAGATCATTTAATCGATATCAGTCAGGTTGAGGATATTGAATCTGCATTAACGCGAGCACTGAGTCGTCCAGATGATTTGATGGCGCATATCCATGATTATTGTAATCAAATTCACCCCACGGGGGATGGCCAATCTAGCCAGCGAGTTTTAGCCGCAACAGATGCTTTGATTGATAAAGGCACCGATTGGCTTAAGCCTAAACCATTGAACTTGCTGCGCCATTTTAAAATGCGTCGCAAGCTAGGTTATTGGAAGTTGTTTTAGCTAGCTGTCGTTACTTATGGGCCGATATTAAAATATCGACCCATTTTGTTAGCCTTGCAGTTTCGTTTCTTCCACCAGTTTAAAGATGATTTCTTGCATATTTTTCTGGAAATCTTCAATACTGTGGTTGGCTTTGATGTAGTTAACCGCCTTAATCGCGAGCTCTTGCCTTAGTGGTTCGTTTTCCATGAGATGGCGAATGCCATCGACAAATAAATCGACTTTGTCAAAACCATCCCCGAGCACTGTACCTGTAAATACGCCAAATTGGCTAGTCAGCTCGTCAGGATCACGACAACTGACGAGAAGAGTGCCATAAGATAAGGCTTCTAAGAAAGAGATAGGTAGAGCTTCATGGATTGAAGTGTTAACCAATATTTTAGCATCTTTGATTAATTGCGCTTTTTTCTCGCCTTCTACATGGCCGACAAAATGTAGGTTGGGAATATTTAGATAGTCATTCATGATGGACTGATTTTTCTTTGACTGCCTAAATGACTGACCTAGCATGAAAAATTCATATTCAGGCATCAGTTTAGCTATTTCGCAGAACAACCAACCACGTTTGACGGACTCAATTCGTCCCAGAAAGATAATGTGATTTTTCTTCGGGTGTGCTTCTACATCGAAACTATGATCGATCTCGATAGGATTGGGTAAATATTTGATTTCTGTTTTATCATCGAGATTATAGAGATCTCTGGCTTTACGATCTAAAAAGCGTGCCTGAGAAATAAATGAGACTTTCCCTGCTGCCCAAAGGTCATGAACAAACTGATAAATATTACTGTCCCAATAACTTTTTTCTGGGAAAAGTTTGACGGTATTTATTTCATCCCATTCATAATCAGGTCTTGGATCTTGAACCCAAAAGAGGAGCTTTTTATCAATATTAGGGATAGTTTTCAGAATACGATAGGAGTGGGTTGTCATTTCTATTGACAAAAATATATCGTAATTTTTCTTTTTCAAAAATCTAATATTAAGAAAATCCATAAATTTAGCCGCTAAGCGATAAACTTTAATGCCATCGATCATATAGCGACGAGGTATTAATCTTTGCTTGCTGCAGTCTTTTTTTATGAGCACTTCTACTTCAATATTCTCATTGGGTAAGTGTTTGGCGATTAAGTGACGTGCTAGAAAACCGTACCCACCGTACACTGTGCCTGTGCCACCAAAGTACTCATCAACTAATAAAGCCACTTTAAGCTTACTCATTACTACCCCAAAAAATCATTTATTGCTAATTCTACTTAGGCAGAATTATTTGATGGGAGTATTTTGATATTTTTCAAATAGACTATCAATGAAATTATTTATTCATAAATACAGAATGGATGACCTTATAAATAACTGTATTACATATGTTCTGTAATCGTGATTATATAAACCAAAGGTATTATATCTTTGTGTCTTTTACGCTAAAAATGATACAGGTGTTAAGTTTGATGAGCGCTTGCGAGTGATTTAATGGGCTTGCATATTGTATCAGAGTGTAACTTTTCAGCGAGATTAAATAGAAACTCTATTTATATTAGCCATAGAGCTCCTATTTACTACTGATAAAGATATTTATTCTGCCAAATTCAAATATTGCTGAGCAATATATTGGCTGTCTACGGCTTTAAGAATCGCAAGATCTTCAAGTGATGGGGGCGATGCTAGACATTCTAGAGCCTTCTGTGCCAGCAGTGCTGGTTGACGAACGGGGACTAAGTATTTTGCTAAGTGCCCTGTAAGGATTTCATTTGGGCCGTGAGGACAGTCTGTGCTGACAACTGGCGTGCCGCAGGCTAATGACTCTATGACCACAGTGGGCAAGCCTTCAAAGTCGGAGCTCAGCAGCATCAATTCTGCTTTAGCAATCCAAGCATAGGGATTATGTTGAAAACCAGGTGTGATAATTCGGTGTTCAACGCCGTATTTTTTGGCTAATTTACGCGCCTTATTTGGCCGATTACAGAGAAGAACTAGCTTAGGTGCTGTCGGCATATCCCTCAATGCTTTGAAGAGAATGTCATGGCGTTTTTGACGAGTCACTCTACCCACATGGATCATGTAAGGTTCATTGGGAATTTCGGCAATGACTTCTTGAGTTTTATTTTTTATTTCTTCGAGCCGAAAAGGATTGTAGATGGTTTGCACGCTCTGAGGTTTCAACCACGATGTGGCTCTTAGCTCGTCGGCAATCCCATTTGAAACTGTGATGATTTTTTTGCCGATCAGAGCTTTGGCTTTTTTCCATCTGCGCCAGAAGTGCACTGGACCGCGTTTTAACTCCATCAATAATTCTTGCTTTAAGGCACAATGACAGAAGTAGTAGCAAGGATCGAAATGACAGCCGGAAACAACAACGTCGCAGTCGGTTGAATTGCTTAAAAAGAGTGAGAATTTCCCCGTTTTTTCTGCTTCGCTCACTTTCGTTATAAGTTGCTGTCTCTGCTCCTGAAGCGAAGGTTTTTGACCTGCTTCAAACAGATAATGAATGGTTACATTTTGTGGCGGCATAAAATCGCCTTCCTTGTGAAACACAAACAAATGCACATCTTGACCTGCTTCCTGCAACACTTCTGCCTGCGATAAGGCTATTTTTACCGTGCCGTTGGAGTAAAAGTTATGGCAAAAAATCGCGATTTTCTTCATATAAGTGCTCTTCTGCGTGTCTTTAAACGTCACGGTTTCAACCTAGCTTTGGTTCAGCGTATTAGCGTTGAATGGGGAAGCGACATCGTATTTGGTCGGTTTCAATTAGGTGAAACATTATATCAGTTTGCGCCTTTATAGGGGCTTACTCACTTGGATTCTTGCCAATTTTGAGGTTTTTTGTGGCTATTTAAAGCCGATTTTGCTGCGATTATTCACTCGCTTGGCTAAAACGAGTAGACTGACGAGCAATGATTTTTGGTATCCATGTGAGTTGAGTCAGTAAAGTGCATACAAGAGCGATTTATCCAGGAACGTTTGATCCTATCACCAATGGTCATGCCGATTTAATTGAGCGTGCGGCTAAGTTATTCAAGCATGTGATCATTGGCATTGCTGCTAATCCTTCTAAGCAGCCAAGATTCACCTTAGAAGAGCGGGTTGAACTGGTAAATCGTGTCACCGCTCATTTGGATAATGTCGAGGTGGTGGGATTTTCCGGCCTGCTGGTGGATTTTGCCAAGGAGCAAAAGGCCAGCGTGCTGGTGCGTGGGTTACGTGCGGTATCTGACTTCGAATATGAATTCCAGCTAGCAAATATGAATCGTAGATTGAGCCCAGATCTGGAAAGTGTGTTTTTAACGCCTGCCGAGGAAAATTCCTTTATCTCCTCAACCTTAGTAAAGGAAGTCGCTTTGCATGGTGGCGATGTGAACCAATTTGTTCACTCAGAAGTGGCGACAGCATTAGCAGCAAAGCTTAAGCTGGCTAAACCTTAGATTTTACCTGCGTACCTGATGGTTTTTACGTAGGCGTTTTGTGTTAACTTTGAGGCATTGTGGCCTCGCGATGATACTTAAAAGGATGTTATGAAGGCTTTTTTAACCCCCAAGATCCTTGCTACTAGCATTGCCTCTGGCCTATTTTTTTCTTCAATACTTGCCGCTGCACCTTGGGTTGATGCCTCTGATATTTATCTTAGAGCGGATATTCAAGCGTTGGCCGATGCGGGAGTGATCACTGTTCCTGTGAATACTTATCCCTTGATGTGGTCAGGAATTGGCGGTGATCTAGCGAAAATTGAGCCTGAACTGCTGTCGCCTTCTTTAGTACAAGCTTATGCTCGGGTTAACTTTTATTATCAAAGTGCCGTCGATAATCGCGGTAATGCGAGGGTTAAAGTCTCGGGCGCGACCGATCCGGCTCGTTTTCAACACTATGGCTCCGACTATCGCGAGAAAGGTGAAGTGCTGGGCTCCTACGAGTATTTAGGGTCACGTGTTGCCTATAAGGCGACGGTGGCAGAAACCTATGATCCGCAAGATAATAAAAATTTTCGCCTCGATGAGTCATATTTTGCCATCATTTTAGGTAATTGGATTGCGACCTTAGGTTCGGTTGAACAGTGGTGGGGGCCTGGATTTGACTCTGCATTGCACCGTTCTAATAACGCTCGCCCTATGCAGTCGCTAACGCTGAGCCGCAATAATGCCGCAGCCTTTGAAACGCCTTGGTTATCTTGGATTGGTCCTTGGACATTTAAAACCGGATTTAGCTTAACGGAAGTTGATCGTGCTGTGCCTAAAGCGGCTGAGTGGGATATGCGCTTAAGTGCAAGACCGATTAAGCAGCTAGAAGTGGGTCTGTCGTGGTCTACATTGTTTTGCGGAGAGGGCCAAGATTGTAACTTCAACTCTTGGTGGGATTCGGTTGCCAGCAACTCAGTTTGCCTCGATGGTACAAGTGATTGCGCGCCAGAAGAGCGCCGCGATGCAGGCCATAGAACCCAAAGTATCGATATGCGCTATACCAGCTCATGGCAGGATATTCCTGTGGGATTATATCTCGAACATAGTTGTGAGAATGGCAGCGACTGTGGCTCACTTTGGGGGATTGATACCAATTTTGGCACATCGGGTAAGCAGTTTAAGCTGTTTATGGAATATTCAGACACCTATGTAAAATGTGATGGCGATAGTGCCAATTGCTTCTATGAAGATCCTGTCTATCTTAGTGGTTCTCGTTATTATGGCCGTGCTTTAGGCTCAACCTATGATAGCGATGCTCAAACGTTTGTGGTGGGATTAGTCGGCCAGTTTAGTAACAGCCGAGGTTTTACCTCTTTATTGCGTTATGCGAAGTTGAATAAAGATGGCACTAATGTGGCGAGCACTTGGGCGCCACAACCACCGAAGGAAGATTTGTTGATGCTTGAGCTTTCTTACCGTATGCCTGTATGGAAAGGCATGTGGAGCTTAGGTGGAACGGTATCGAGATCGGAATTTGATGTTCAAGAAAACGATACTAATGCCACGCTCTTTAGCAGTTTTGAGTATCGCTTCTAACATTCATGATTAAAGCAAAGGCCTGCATTCTTGCAGGCCTTTTTGTTTGTCTTTTGGGCGCTAACTTATTTGTTATAGAACTGGCGATACCAGTCCACAAATTGCATGACGCCAGTGTTGATATCCACCAGTGGCTTATAGCCAACGGCATCAAATAGGTCGTTTGTGTCGGCCCATGTCGAATGCACATCGCCCGGCTGCATCGGTAGCAGGTTCTTGTTCGCTTTAATGCCTAAGGCATCTTCTAGCGCTGTAATAAAGTCGAGTAACTGCACTGGGCTACCATTGCCAATATTAAAGACGCGATATGGCGCGCTGCTGGTGGCTGGCGTGCCAGCTTCTACTGTCCAGTCCGTATTTGGGCGAGGTGGTTTGGCTTGTACCCGAATGATTCCCTCAACAATATCATCAATATAGGTAAAGTCTCGACTGAGGTCTCCATGGTTATACACATCGATCACTTCACCTGCGAGTATGGCTTTGGTGAATTTAAATAAAGCCATATCGGGACGGCCCCAAGGGCCGTAGACGGTAAAAAAGCGCAGACCTGTCGTCGGTAATTGATATAAATGTGAGTAAGTGTGCGACATCAATTCATTGGCTTTCTTCGTGGCGGCATAGAGCGAAATGGGATGATCTATGCTGTCTTCAGTGGAGAAGGGCATTTTCTGATTTAATCCATATACAGACGAAGATGAAGCATACACGAGATGCTCAATCTTATGGCGACGGCAACCTTCTAAAATAGTGAGATGGCCAATTAAATTACTGTCGGCATAGGCTAACGGATTGTCGAGCGAGTAACGTACGCCAGCTTGAGCCGCAAGATGGATAACACGTTGGAATGCATGCCGCGCAAAAAGCGCAGCAATACCTTCTCTGTCTGCAAGATCGAGTTGAATAAAATGGAAATTATCTAAAGTTTGTAAAAGGTCTAAACGTGCCAATTTGAGATTGACGTCGTAATAGTCATTGAGGTTATCAATGCCGATAACTTCATGGCCAAGCAAGCAAAGGCGTTCACTGACTTTGGCGCCAATAAAACCCGCAGCGCCTGTGACTAAGTATTTCATTTATGACCTT
Organism: Shewanella sp. DAU305; assembly: GCF_026802235.1. Taxonomy (NCBI): domain Bacteria; kingdom Pseudomonadati; phylum Pseudomonadota; class Gammaproteobacteria; order Alteromonadales; family Shewanellaceae; genus Shewanella; species Shewanella sp. DAU305. The sequence continues at coordinate 419,102 of NZ_CP113808.1, read as the reverse complement.
TATTTAAAGTGTATTAATCATGGTGAAATAGATCTCGGGTATAGACTTTATCCGCAACATCATTGAGTTCATCAACCATACGGTTGGAGACGATCACATCACATATTGACTTAAATTCAGTTAAGTCTCTCATCACGCGAGATTTGAAAAAGTAATCTTCTTTAAGTACAGGCTCAAACACGACGACTTCAATGCCTTTCGCTTTAATGCGCTTCATCACGCCTTGCACTGCTGAGGCGCGGAAATTGTCTGAATCGGCTTTCATGATCAAACGATAAATTCCTACACATTTTGGCTGCTTACGGATAATAGCGTCGGCGATAAAGTCTTTTCGTGTGGTGTTTGAGTCGACAATGGCACTGATTAAATTGTTTGGGACATCATTGTAGTTAGCCAGTAATTGCTTAGTGTCTTTCGGAAGACAGTACCCGCCATAGCCAAAAGAAGGATTGTTGTAATAATCACCAATACGCGGATCGAGGCTAACCCCCTCAATAATCTGGCGAGTATTTAATCCTCGACTCTCTGCATAGGTATCGAGCTCGTTAAAGTAGGCGACCCGCATGGCAAGAAATGTATTAGCAAATAACTTAATCGCTTCGGCTTCGGTGCTATCGGTCAGCAAAATAGGAATATCTTTCTTGATTGCCGCCTTGGCTAAAAGGTCTGCAAAGACTTGGGCACGCGCCGAGCGTTCACCGACGACGATCCGTGAGGGATGAAGGTTGTCATACAAGGCTTTACCTTCGCGTAAAAACTCTGGAGAAAAGAGTATGTTGTCGCTCTTAAACTTGTGCCTTAATGCTGCTGTATAACCGACGGGGACAGTCGATTTGATGATAATCGTCGTATCAGGATTAACAGCGAGTACATCACGAATGACGCTTTCAACCGAATGGGTATTAAAATAATTAGTCTGAGGATCGTAGTCTGTTGGAGTCGCAATAATCACAAAGTCAGCCGATTGAAAGGCTACATTTTCCGTTGTTGCAGTTAAATTCAACGATCTGTTTTGCAGGTAGTCTTCGATTAATTCATCAACCACAGTGGATGTGCGTTCGTTAACTTGCTTGACACGTTCAGGGACTAAATCAATTGCGGTGACTCGATTTTGCTGCGCCAATAAGACGGCATTTGACAGGCCCACATAGCCCATCCCCACAATAACAATATCCATAGATTATTTTAAGGTTATGCGTTCTGCTTAATAAACTAACACTTATTTTATCGATAAATATGTCCATACTATGAAATCCACAGTTCCAAATTAAGTGCTGTTTCTTTATTGTTTGGCCAGTTTATAATTCTGAATTAGTGTTTTTTTTGCCAATCATCCCTATTTTTCCAGATTTTAATTTTGCAATAATTATGTGGTACCGTATTTGTGGTCATAAAGTTGTGGAGTGTTGAATTGATCTCTATTGTGATCCCCGCTAAAGATGAGGTGGGCAATATTGGCCCCCTGATGGAAGAGATATGCCAAGCCCTCCAAGGTTTGACTGAGTTTGAAATCCTTGTCGTAGATGATGGCAGCCAAGACGATACCTTTGGTGAAGTGATGCGTACCGCAGCTGAACAGCAATGTGATGCGAAAGCGATTCGTCATGAGCGAAGCACTGGGCAGAGTACCGCCATTTCGACTGGCGTTTTGCACGCGCGCGGCAAATATATTGTGACCTTAGATGCAGATGGCCAGAATGATCCCGCCGATATTCCTGCCATGCTAGCCCTGTTACCGCAGATCAATGCCGAGCACTTCTGTATTGCGGGCTACCGTAAAAATCGTAAAGATACGGCCTGGAAGCGATTCCAGTCTCGCTTTGCGAATAAGGTTCGCGATGCGCTTCTGCACGATGGCGTGCCTGATACGGGCTGCGGCCTTAAGTTAATTCCCCGTGAAACCTTCCTTCGCTTGCCCTATTTCGACCATATGCACAGGTATATTCCTGCTTTAGTGCGGCGTATGGGTGGTGAGATTTTTATTTCGGTGGTGAATCATAGGGATCGTCAAGTGGGTATCTCTAAGTACACAGCTTGGAATCGTGTCTGGGTTGGTATCGTCGATATTGTGGGGGTGATCTGGCTAGGTCGTAGAGCTAAAGTTGCCAAGGTTGCACGCAGTGAATCGAACTGGCGCGACTAAGATGAAGCGACTCTATAAGGCGATATTTATCGTCTGTATTTTGTTGGTGTTGATGCTTGCCGCCCAACAGGGATTATTCGAGCACGTTACCGATAGCAACTGGGTCGCGCATTTTATTGCTGATAAAGGCAGGTTTGCATTTTTAGTGTTGTTAGCTATTGGTGCCTTGTTTACCGCTGTGGGTGGTCCAAGACAAGTCATCGCCTTTGTTTTTGGTTTTGCTTTGGGTGGCATCTATGGTGGGTTGTTTTCGACCCTAGCTGCCTTACTGGGCTGTGTACTGGCCTTTTATGTGGCGAGATTAACTATCCGCAGCAGTTTACAGCGCCGCTTTGGCCGTAGGTTGCAAAAATTTGAAGCTCTTATCAGCGACAAAACCTGGTTGAAAGTGCTGATGATACGCTTACTGCCCGTCGGCAGTAATTTACTCACCAATCTATTTGCGGGTGCAACTCATGTTCCTGCGCGTGGCTTTATGCTGGGCAGCGTATTAGGCTATTTGCCGCAGATGTTGATTTTTAGCTTTGCGGGCGCGGGTATAGGTTTATCGGATCATCATCAGCTAGGGATTAGTATCGGATTATTTATCCTATCAAGCGTGATTGGCGCGTATTTGTACCGTTCAAGCCTGCGTAAACAGGTCGATGAATTGGAAATCGAAGCATAAGGATTCAGGATGGAAGCTCTTAGTCGCCGTTTCAATAGTCAGGATTACTACCAAGTACTCTGGCCTTTGCTCTTGATAAGCTTGCTGATTTTGCTGGTGGGAGTGGGATTTCGATCCCCTTGGCCTGCAGATGAGCCGCGGTTTGTGGAAGTCGCACGGGAAATGGTGTCTTCGGGACAATGGTTATTTCCTACCCGTGGCGGCGAGTACTACCCTGATAAACCCCCGGTATTCATGTGGGCTATCGCGCTATTTTACCAGCTGACGGGTTCCCTTAAGCTCGCTTTCCTCCTCCCTAACGCCTTGTGCGGCCTGCTGACTGTGTTCCTGGTTTACGATCTTGGCGCCAGATTGTGGAATGTACGTGTTGGCCGCAATGCCGCGCTGTTACTGTTAATTGTGCCGCAGTTTTTAATGCAGGCTAAAAATGCCCAGATCGATGCCATGGTGATGTGTTGGATCACTGTGGGATGCTACGGCTTGATCCGCCACTTTATGCTCGGTCCCCATTGGCGTTGGTATTTTGTTGGCTGGGCATTTATGGGGCTAGGGGTGATTACTAAGGGCGTCGGCTTTTTGCCTTTATTAATGCTGATCCCTATTGGTATTTATGCCGTTAAAGACAAAAGCCGTTTTCAAGGTCGTTTAACTTGGTTATGTCTTGCTGGGCCTTTGGCTATGCTTGCCGTGATTGCCTGCTGGTTGGTGCCCATGGTGCTGACAGTGCAAACCCATGGCACGCCCGAACTTGTTGCTTATCAAAACAACATCTTGTTTAAGCAAACCGGTGAGCGTTATGTCAACGCTTGGCATCATATTAAGCCTTGGTATTTCTTTGTCTTAAGTGTCATTCCTTGGATGTGGTTCCCTATTTCGCTGCTGATGGTTGCTTACTGGAAACAATGGGTGCAGAAGGTGAAGGCCGATCCTACTATTGCAATTCTGTTGATTTGGGTGGCACTTGTGGTGCTGTTTTTCAGTATCAGTCCGGGTAAGCGTAATGTGTATATTCTGCCGGCTTTGCCTATGTTGGCGCTGGCGGCCTCAGCGGTGTTAACGGGTGTTGCGCCTAAAGTGTGGTTTGAAAAACTCGTCAGCGGATTACTGTGGTTTTTAGGTGGAGTGGTCTTGCTGGCGGGTGTGCTTGCGCTTATTCATTATCCTGCATTGGTTAAAGCGCTTGCCGACTATACTGATGATTTAACGGGTATTGGCTACCTATTTATCCTGCTTGGTCTGCTCTGGTTCCTGCTGCTTTGGCTCGCCCGTAAACAGTTTGCTCTCGTTAAGATGGGGATTGTCTCTGCCTTAGGCTGGGTGCTGATCAGTACTTGGGGGTATTCTATGCTCGATGAAATGCGCACTCCTAGAAGCTTGATGCTGCATACGGCGGAGGTGATTGGCGAGGACGCCGAGCTAGGCCTAGTGAACTTTAAAGAGCAGTTTATTTTGTTCTCTCCCATGAGTGTGACGCACTTTAGTTATCTTGCTTCGGTTGAGGAACAAGAGCGTAATGCATGGCAATGGATGCAGGAAAATAAACAACGTTATTTATTAGTGCCGAGCGGGGCTGAGCTGAGTTGTTTCGATATTAAAGGCGGCAAGAGCATGGGAATGGCCCATCGTGATGAGTGGATTTTGTTATCGGCCACTGAGCTAAAGTCGCAGTGCGAAAAGCCCAAACGTGAATATCGTTACTTTACCGATCATCCGGGGCGCTGGTTAAAAGAGTAACCAATATAAAGAATAAAATGCCTGCAATTGCAGGCATTTTTACGGCTATTAGCGAGTGATAGTTAGCGTGTCTGGCAAATGCCACAGAATACTGTGGTGCGTTGGCCTAAACGGATCTCACTCAGTAGGTTACCGCAGCTGGTGCAGGTTTCACCGCCGCGACTATAGACATGCAGTTTTTGGGCGAAGTAGCCCGGCTTGCCATCGGCATTGGTAAAGTCTTTCAACGTAGTGCCGCCTTGCTTAATGGCGTGGGCTAAGATTTGCTTCACTTCGGCAACTAAAACGGTCAAGCGCTCGATATCGATTTTTCCTGCTTCGGCTTCTGGGTGAATGCCCGCCGCAAACAGGGCTTCATTGGCGTAAATATTACCCACTCCCACCACGATATGATTATCCATCAGGCAGAGTTTGATGGCCTTTTTCTTGCCCTCTAAAGCTGCCGCTAATTGTGTGACATTAAAAGCATGGGTCAGCGGCTCTGGCCCCAGTTTGGCGAGTAATGGATGGGCTTCTTCTGGGAGTTCACACCATAGCCAAGCACCGAATCGTCTCGGATCGTTAAAACGTAAAATGCGGCCATTGGCGAGCACTAAGTCGATATGGTCATGCTTTTCCACTGGGGTATCGTGGGGCAAAATCCGTAAACTTCCCGACATGCCTAAATGCACTATGCTCGTGCCCGCATCAGTGTCGATTAACAGATATTTAGCACGGCGTCGCACTTGGCGTATGACTTGGCCGATAATTTGTTTGGCGATGTCAGGCACTGGCCAGCGCAGCGAACCATTGCGGATCACAAGATCAACCACGGTTTGCTCGACAAGGAAGGGTGCAATACCCTGACGGGTGACTTCAACTTCTGGTAATTCCGGCATGGATTCTTTCTTATCTTAAGTAAAATGGGGCGGCATTAAGCTGCGGGTTTCGCATCGAGGATCGGTTGCAGTTTAGCTCGTAAACTCGGAGGCACTAAATACCAATTGCCTGCGGGAGACTTTAAGGCACCTTCATTGGGGAAATAGATCCACAGCTGAGCATCGCGGATATCTGCAATCTGGATGACTAATTCTTGTGGATTATCTGTGGTTTCTGGTGCAGCCGTTAAAGGAGACACCCGTATGGTTTGCCACGCTTTTGCCCATTCATCACAGTTGAGGACTGTAGTGTCGCACTCCCATTGTGATGCTTGTTTGTGCAGCCACATCCCATTGAGTTGCAGCTGTGAAAGCGGCGCATTATCGTCAAATAGCAGCTGAGCATCACTCGGAACATTATTGGTCTTGTTATCCATAAAAGTCAGCACGGCGACCATAAAGACACAGGCGACAATAATGACGTTATTCCATTGCTTACGAGTTAAGGCCATAGAAATGTGTGACGCTAAGTATGGGGTGATGCTTCGAGTTTATCACGGCAAAATTGAGATGCTAGCCCTTAAGCGATTGAGGGGGGGATGCTTAACCGCCAGTGGCGTTCATAAAACGTAGAATTTGTACCTGATTATTGCCAAAGTCGTGTTGCTTAGGCTTGAGGTTAATGCCCGCGAGAATAGCGGCTTTAAGTCTCTCAATATCTGCGGGAAATTCCCTGACTATGCTTTTGAGATCAACGGCATGCTCATTTCCTAAACACAGCAATAATTGGCCTTCAACTGTGACGCGCACGCGATTACATTCGTGGCAGAAGTTGTGACTGTGGGGTGAGATAAAGCCGATATGGATTGGGCTGTCGGCCATAGTGTAATACCGCGCTGGACCGCCAGTACGTTTGTTAGATAGCTGCAGCGGATAGCGACTTTCTATGATGGCTTTGACTTCATCGCTGCTGCAATGACGGGCGCGTTTACGCTCATCTATTTCGCCAAGTGGCATCTCTTCGATAAAGGCGATGTCTAAACGGCGGTCACGGCAGAAATCAACTAAATCAATGACTTCATTATCGTTCTGTTGTTTTAAAATCACCGCATTAATCTTGATACGTTCAAAGCCCGCCGCAATGGCGGCATCGATACCATCGATGACTCTGTCTAACTTGCCGTTACGTGTTAACTGGGTAAACAATGTGGGGTTTAAGGTATCTAGGCTGATATTGAGGCGCTTTAATCCTGCAGCAAACATGGGTTTAGCGAATTTTGTCAGCCTTGAACCATTGGTGGTCATGGACAAATCTGTCAGCCCAGGCAGTTTGCCAAGCAAACTCACTAGCTGATCGCAATCGTTGCGAACTAAGGGCTCTCCGCCAGTCAGGCGAATTTTAGTCACACCAAGCTCGGTAAAAGCTTGGGCAATCCAAGCTAACTCTTCGAGGTGGAGTACGTGGTCCTTTGGCAGAAAACAGGGATCTTCCGTCATGCAATAGACACAGCGAAAGTCGCAGCGGTCGGTGACAGAGAGCCGTAAATATTCGACCTTACGGCCAAAGGAATCCACCATTAGACTCATAAAAACTCACTGGATCTTAAAGCAGATCCGCAAAGGGTTGAATAAACACAGTTTCACCTGCATTCACGGCTTCTGCATCATCGCCTATGATGATGAGACAATTCCCTTTGACCATTGAACTTAACATGCCGGAACCTTGGTTGCCCGTGCTACTTACGTGCAGGCGTCCATCTTTACCAAGTTGATAAATCCCGCGAATAAATTCGGTGCGGCCCTGGCGGCTTCGCAGTGTTTCATCACTTATTGCGGGGAATAGCTGCGCTTGCCAGTTCACTTCACCCGCCAATTTTCGCAAAGCGGGCTGCACAAATTGCAGGAAAGTAACCATTACCGCCACTGGGTTGCCCGGCAGCCCGAAGAATAAGCTATCACCGATTTTGCCAAAGGCGAGTGGCCGACCCGGACGCATGCTAATCCGCCAAAAATCGATTTTGCCTAAGCGGGCCAGTACGGTTTTAATGTAATCTGCATCACCGACCGATACACCGCCAGAGCTAATGACGACATCGGCAAGGGTGGCGGCTTTAGCGAGCGTCGCTTCGAGTGCGGTTTCAGAATCTTCGATAATGCCTAAATCGATAACATCACAACCAAGACGTTTCGCCATCGCTTTGATGGTAAAGCGGTTTGAGTCATAGATGCAGTTGGCCTTGAGTGCTTCGCCAGGTTGGCTCACTTCATCGCCGGTGGAGAAGACGGCAACGGTTGGGCGGCGATAGACACTCAGGCGATTGAGCCCAAGTGAAGCCAGTAAACCTTGTTCGGCGGCGCTTAGGCGTGTGGCTTTGGCGAGGGCGACTTGGCCTTGAGCAATATCTTCTCCAGCGAGGCGAACGTGTTGGCCAGAAAGAATGCGGCCTTCAAAGCTAACAATGCCATCGACTTCCTTGGCAAGCTCTCGGGGCTGCACTGTATCAGCACCTGCAGGCACTGTTGCGCCCGTCATGATACGCACGGTTTCGCCGACTTTAAGCGTGCCCGAATATTGATGACCGGCAAGAACCTCTCCCACCAATTTTAAGGTGGTAGGCATTGGGTCTTGATAGACAAAGGCGTAGCCATCCATCGCCGAATTGGTTTGTTGCGGCACGTCGACGGGAGAAATACTGTCGCTTGCTAGTACGCGGTTATCTAAGGCGTCTAAGTCAATCTCTTCGACTTCTGCCACGGGGGATACATGGGATAGAATCTGAGCTAAACCTTGGCTGACGCTGAGGTTTTTGTTGTCGCCTATGGTGCAGGCATCCACGGCTGAAATCGGGTATTTGAGTGGCGCTTCCCAGTTTTGGGCATACTCAATGACAAAGTCGGCAATCTGGCTGACATTGTTGAGATCGAGTCGGCGCAGCTCATTTGGAAGTGCGTCGCTTGGCAACTGAGTATCATCGCAACAGGCGATGGCGAGGATATTTTCATCTTGGGTGTAGATAAAAGGTTTGCCGTGGGCGGCGCGGTGCAATTCAATTTTAGGTAAAGCGAGTTTTTTAAAGCCTTCGACGAGGACGATATCGACTTTGTCGGCTTCGATTTGCTTGAGCAAATGGACTAACTCTGGATCGCCATCGCGTGCATCTTCTGTCATCAGCGCCCAGCGCACATGGGAAGCGACCAGCATTTGCCGCGCACCCGCTTTACGCATTTCGTAACTGTCTTTGCCGGGAATATCCACGTCGAAATTGTGGTGCGCATGTTTGATCACGGCTAAGCGCAGGCCACGTTGATTTAATTCGGGGATCAATTGCTTGAGTAAGGTGGTTTTCCCCGTGCCACTGTAGGCACAAAATCCGAGAACGGGAATAGCGAGCGGATTGACGAAGGGGTTACTCATTTGCACCTCTAATTTGGGTTATTGGAGCCTTAGCTATTTGGTGATTTCCATGGCCAGTCGTTGTTTTTGTTCTGGCGTATTCACATTTACAAAGGCATTGGGCTGGTCGGCGAAAGACTCCACAACAAAGTGATGCTTGGCATACCAAAAGTCCACTTTACGCTCACCCGCCTCAAGAAACGCTTTCATCGAGTCACGTAAGCTGGGTTTTAACAGTAAGACGACGGGTTGCTCATATTCACCGTCACTGGCGACGGCGATCTCCGCATCTTCAGCCTTAATCGCTGCCAGCATACGCGGCACAAGGTCGTTTGGCAGCAGTGGGCAGTCGCAGGGCACCACCAATAAGTAATCTGCATCCGTTTGGCCCATTGCGGTGATCATTCCCGCCAAAGGGCCGAGGAAACCAGTATGTTCATCGCTTATCACCTTAAAACCGAACTCAGCATAACGTGTTTGGTTGCGATTTGCGTTGATCAGGATCTCCTTAACCTGAGGTTTTATTCTGTCTATTGTGTGCTTAATCATGGCTTCGCCGTTTAATTCGACGAGACCTTTATCGTCGCCGCCCATGCGACGCGCCATGCCACCGGCGAGAATAACGGCATCAATTTGCGATGACATATAAAGACTCCTGTGCTGGCAAAGATTCTGGGTGTTGATAAGAGGTCGTCACTCGTTCGCCTTCTATGTGCCATTGCTGTTCGCAGATAGAGGTTAACGCGCAATTCTGATGACTACTCAACAACATACCTGTGCCTTCGTGTTTGAGTTGTTGGATCATTTTTAATACTAGCTCTTGGGAATCCTTGTCCATATTGGAGGTCGGTTCGTCGAGCATTAACAGTTTAGGTTGTAGGATCCAAGCGCGCGCAATGGCGAGCCGTTGTCTTTCGCCGCCAGAGAGATTACTAGCTCTGGCGTGTAGCAGCGACCCTAGCTGCGCCATCTCAATCGCTTGAGTAATACGTTGTTTCGCCTTGGCTTTTGTTTCTGAACTGAAATTCAGCCCATAGGTGAGATTATATTCCACTGTGCCGTCGAACAAATAAGGATGTTGGTGCAGATAAACGGCTTTGCCTAATAAGGGATTGCGTCGCCACCAAGCATTTTTGGCAAAACCCACAGTCTCAATTTTACCCTTAGTTGGCGCCATCAAGCCCGCAAGAATTTTCATCAAGGTCGATTTACCTGTGCCGTTGTCGCCTTGCAGATAAATCACATCCCCTTGGCAGAGCGATAATGCGTCGGCCTTGAATAACAGGCGCGCGCCGAAGGACATTTCTAAGTCACGGGCGATCAGTTTGACCTTAGTCATTGCTTAATGGCTCCTTGGCATGGCTTTGCCGCGTAAACCACCGAGGGCAAAGTTGAGGATCAAGGCCAAGATTAGCAGCACTAGCCCGAGGGCGATAGCTTGGGCGAAGTCGCCTTTGCTGGTTTCGAGTGCGATAGCTGTGGGTATGTTACGGGTTACGTTTAAAATATTACCGCCGACCATCATAGAACAACCCACTTCGGTCAGAATACGACTAAATGCCGCGACAATCGCCAGCAGTAAGGGCATGCGTAGCTCGCGGCAGACTGTCCACACTGCGCGGCACCAAGAGGCACCTAAAGTGCGTGAGGTTTCCCATGCTCTACGGTCAACGCTAGTAAAGGCGGCTTGGCTCATCGCAATCAGTACTGGCGCGCAGATCAACATTTGCCCGAGGATCATGCCTTCTTGGGTGAATAACCATTTTAGATCGCCCAGTGGACCATTGCGGGTGAGCAGTAAATAGACCAGCAGACCGATAACCACAGTGGGGATAGATTGCAGAGTTTGCACTAAGTTAGTGACTATCCATTTGCCGCGAAATGGCGCAAACGCCAGCACAAAGCCGAGTACCATAGAAGGCACCAGCGTGATGAGCAGCGCCGCGAAAGATACCGAAAACGAGATCGAAATGATGGACCAAACGTCGGGGTCTAAAGAAAACAGCAGGCTTAACGCCTGCTGTAATAGTGCTAGCCAGCCGTCGCTCATTCGCTATAAGTTGCCTTGAACAATTGCTCGCCATCAACTTTGAAGTTATTGATCATGCTTTGACCTTCTTTGCTGATCAACCAGTCACTGAACGCTTTAGCGCCTTTGTGGTTTAGATCTGGGTACTTAGCAGAGTTGATCAGGATAACTTGGTATGGGTTGGCTAAGGTTTTGCCGCCATCGAAATCAACACCAAGATCTAGCTTAGTTTTGTAAGCTACAAAAGTACCACGGTCAGACAGAGTGTAACCTTGCATTTCGTTTGCCATTAGCAGGGTTTTGCCCATGCCTTGACCTACTGAAGTGTAACCTTTGAAATCGGGTGTCACACTTGCCGCTTTCCATACTTCTAACTCTTTGATGTGAGTGCCTGAATTGTCACCACGAGAGATAAAAGGTACGCCTGATTTTGCAATTTTAGCGAAAGCTTCTTCGGCATTTTTGCTGTCACGGATTTTGGCTGGGTCATTTTTAGGGCCCAGTACCACGAAATCATTTTCCATGATGCCACGGGGCTCAACACCAAAACCGTCGGCGACGAATTTAGCTTCGGCACTTGGCGCATGAGTCATAACTAAATCCACGTCACCTTGCTCACCCAGTTTCAGGGCTTTGCCTGTACCAGTGGCGATAACTTGAACCTTGTAGCCAGATTCACTTTCAAACTTAGGTAACAGTTCTTTTAATAGGCCTGAGTTTTCAGTGCTGGTGGTCGTGGCTAACTTGATAACTTCAGTCGAGTGAGCGGGTAAAACGGTGAACATACTGGCTGCAACAACCAGGCCCAGTAGTGACTTAATATGAGATTTCATGTTTAGCATGGGTACTCCTTGGCGAAAAATAGGATTCCAACTCAAATGCCTACTGAGTGGAAGGTCTCGTAAATTGTAATACGTTCGGTTGAAAGCAAATTAGATGCCAAGCTGAGAATGCGGTCATTTTCTTCACAGCTTAACCTAATTTGTGAGCTTGATCCCAAGCTTAACAAATACTCTACAGACAAATTGTCTCAGCACCTACTTCCTGTGGTTCATAGTGACCTATTCATCTATTTTCAGTGCTAGAATTGGTCGCAAATGAGTCAAAATGTCCAGAAGCAGACAATATGAGCCAGATAGATAATAACCTCAAGCCTCTTCCATCGGCAGTATCGGTACTGATTGTTGATGATGAACCCGGAATGCGCAGTTTTTTAAATAAGGCACTCTCGAAGAAATTCGCCTTAGTCGAAACAGCAGGCAGTATCGAAGATGCGGAGCAGCTACGTAGCCGTTGCCATTTCGATTTGCTGATCGTCGACATTCGCTTGCCAGGCCGCTCAGGTATCGAATGGCATGAAGCGCTAGATGAGCAGGGGCGTCGTTCGGACATCATTTTTATGACCGGCTATGCTGACATGGAAGTGGCGATTACCGCGCTGCGCGCGGGTGCGTCTGACTTCATCATGAAACCTTTCCACCTTGAGCAGATGATGACAGCGGTCGATCGTTGTATTGAACGCCGCCTGCTCAAACGCGAAAACTTGATGCTGCGCCGTGAGGTTTCAATCGGTTACTCATCGACCATTATTGGCAGCAGTGAGGCCATGAAGTCGGTGAAACACATTATCGAACGCGTGGCGCCGACCAATGCTGTGGTGTTGATCCAAGGTGAGTCGGGCACGGGTAAGGAATTAGTTGCACGCCAATTGCATTTGCTCAGTGGACGTCAGGGACCTTTTGTCCCAGTCAACTGTGGCTCTATCGCCCCTGAATTACTTGAAAGTGAACTGTTTGGTCATACCGCTGGTGCATTTACGGGTGCCAAAGGTAATCGTGAAGGTTTATTCAGTTTTGCCTCGGGCGGAACGATTTTCCTCGATGAAATTGGCGAAATGCCACTGAAAATGCAAACGGCATTGCTCAGAGTATTAGAGCAAAAAGCGATTCGCCCAGTGGGCAGCGAGAAAGAAGTGAACATTGATGTGCGAGTGATCGCGGCCACCAACCGCACTCTGATTGATGAAGTGGATGCGGGGAATTTCCGCCGTGACTTATATTATCGACTGAATGTGCTCGATATTTTAATCCCGCCATTACGTGACAGACCCGAAGATGTGGTCGAGTTAACCCATCACTTCACCCGTCAACTCGCCGCCGAATTAGGGGTTAGAGAAGTCGTGTGGAGCCATGAGGACATGGTGAAGTTGCAACAACACGAGTGGCCAGGCAATATTCGCGAGCTGCGCAATATGATTGAGCGCTGTATTTTGCTGGGCAAGCCGCCGGCGGAATATTGGAAACAACAGCTAAAGAGTGAGTCTTTATCGACATCGGGTTATCCATTGGATTGGCCATTAAAAGAAGTCGAAAAACACCATGTGACCAGCGTTGTGGACTTACATTCTGGCAATAAGTCTGCCGCGGCGAGGGATTTAGGTGTTTCGCGTAAAACTTTAGATCGTAAGTATAAAGAGTGGTTTGATTTCAGCGGCGATCAGGAGTCATAGGGTGTCATTCTTCACTCACTTTTTTGGTGTCAGTTGGCAGCAAATGCAGGCCAAGGTGCGCTATCGCATATTAATCCTGACATTACTGCCTATTCTGCTGACACTGGTGAGTTTAGTGTTTATCACTATTTACTGGAATATCAGCTACACAGGTAAGCAGCTGTTTATGAAAGTTAAAGCTGACTTATCTGTTGCCGAAAATACCTTGCAGCAAGTGCAAGTACGCCAAGAAAAGCAACTCGAACGTGTGGTAACGTCTTGGACCTTTCAAAATGATTTTAGGCCACTTTTTAGTGGTAAAGAATTAACTGGTGAAGTCATCCACAGAGCCAGTCTCGACGCATTTCTCCTCGAACAGAAAAAACAACTTAACCTCGATTATCTGCGTCTCGTCACTGTCGCCGAAGCGGCCGCTGACCCTGATTTACGGCAGATCCTCCCAAAGATAAACGGGTTATTACCTTATTCCGGCTTGATGGTGTTGCCGCCCGAACGTTTATCACGCATCGACCCAGAATTAGCGGTCACAGCGAGCATCCCGATAGTCGCGACTTTGCGGGCTCAGAGCCCGACGAAAACCGTTGAAGAACGCGGTTTATTGAGCCGTAGTCTACTGCCCGTGCCTGATATGCAAGGTAAAGTGGCTTGGTATCTGGATGGCGGCATCCTGTTTAATCGTGACATTCGGATTGTCGACCACATTCGTGATCTGGTGTACGACAAGGGCACCTTGCCCGAGCGCTCCATCGGTACTGTGACCATCTTCTTGGATAACATCCGTATTTCCACCAACGTGCCGCTGCATTTTTATCCCACGGGCAACGAGACGCAAGGTCGCGCGCTGGGCAGTTTAGTGTCGGAGGAAGTTAAGGAGAAAGTGTTAACCCAAGGCGAGCAATGGGTCGACCGCGCTTTTGTGTTTAACGATTGGTTTATATCCGCTTATGCTCCCTTGGAAGATATTCGTGGCCAGCGTGTTGGCATGATCTATACGGGGTTTTCTGAGTCACCTTTTATCCATAATTATTTATTAAATATCATAGAGCTGGGCACGATTCTAATGTTGGTTCTGCTGGTGTCGGGCTTGCTGGTTTATCGCGGCGCCTATAGCTTGTTGCAGCCGATTGAGCGTATCCACCACGTTGTTCAAGCGGTGAAGTCGGGGCGCAATATTCGTATCGGCGCTTTAGGGTTAGATAGGGATAACGAGTTATCGAACTTGGCCGAGCAGTTCGACAGTATGCTCGATCTGCTACAGCGCCGAAATGCCCAGATCCAAGCGGCGGCAGAGCAGCTTGAAATGAAGGTCGAAGAGCGTACCCGCAGCTTGCAGGACAAAACCTTAGAGCTGCAACGTAACGTGGCGTTACTGAATGAAACACGTCAACAGCTCGTCACCAACGAGAAGCTTACCGCACTTGGTGAGTTGACCGCAGGTATTGCCCACGAAATCAATAATCCGACCGCCGTTATCCTCGGCAACATGGAGTTACTGCGCTACGAACTTGGCGATAATGCGGAAGTGGTAAAAGAAGAAATTGATCTCGTGATTCAACAGGTGGGACGGATTAGCACCATTATCCGTAGCCTGTTGCAGTACAGTCGTCCGGGCGAATTTAACGCCCCGCTAGAAATGCATCCGATTACCCCCATTATTGAAGAAATGTTGGTGTTAGTGCGGCATTCGATTCAGAAACAAGAAGTGGTTTTGATCACTGAGTTAAACGCCAGTTGTCCAGTGCAGGTCAATCGACCGCAGTTGCTGCAAGTCTTGATTAATCTGGTAGTAAACGCGGCGCATGCGATGGACGGTAAAGGACGTATCTGGGTGCGAACCTATGACTGGGTGCAGCAAGATATGCCGATTGGCGTCAAAATCGAAGTGGAAGATGAAGGTTCTGGAATAGCACCAGAGCAGCTAGGGCGGATTTTCGACCCCTTTTACACCACGCGTAAGGATGGCACTGGTTTAGGGCTTTCGCTCAGTTACGGCATTATTAAGCGGATTGGTGGCACGATAGAAGTGAGTTCAACCTTAGGTAAAGGTACGTTATTTACCATAGGCTTGTACCATGAGGCGAAGGAAGATCAGCAAAACAATCCCTACGAGGGCTTACACATTGCGGGCAACTACAGCGATATGTCTGCCGATTAGCTTACCGATGAGTTTTGCCGAGTGAGATATGGCAGCTTGCCGTATTCGATTGATTACGTGACATTTAAATATGGCTGTAGTTGTTAGTTCTACTTTATGTGGCTTTGCATCACCGAATTTTAGGCAAAAAAAAGCCGGATGATGAATCCGGCCACAAAGAGTGTGTGTGAGCAATGTCGTGCTTGCAAACTCAGGAGCTCCGTAACAACGTCGATTACCAGTCATCGTTGTTAAAGATGAGTTTTGGAACGCACGTTAACGATAATCATTCTCAATTGTGTTTGCAAGCTATTTATTGAAAAAATGCACATCTTTACAAATATCGTTTCGCTCTCATCCATTAACGGTTTAGATCGACTTACGTAGATGCAGTTTATGGTCGACTAAGCTTTTAGGATCGGCGTTGAGCTCGGTAATTAAATATTGATTACTGATCAACAAATTTAGCATCGCAGGAAAACGGTTCATCGTTTTCACCTGAATATGGTTATAGCCTTGACGGCGTGCCCAGGTTTCTTGGTATTCGAGTAGACTCTGCGCTAAGCCTAAACGTCTAAAATCGGAGGCAACGCCACCTAACCAGCTATAAAATATAGCCTCTTCTTGCTCGTAACCCAGTTTAAATCCCGCCAGTTCACCTTCCACATACGCGACTAAGATCAAACACTTCTTGCCCTGTAAGCGCTGATTTAACACTTCGCTGGTGAGGGGACGATCGAGTTCAGGGATTTGTTTGCTAAGTTCGATAAGCTGAGTGGCTAACTCGGGAGTCAAACCTGACTCTGCTTTAATTTCGATAGAATACATTGCTTGCTCTCATAAAAAATCAGCCCCACTCGCGCGTTAACAGGAGCAGGGCTGAACTATTAACTGGTCAAATTATAACAGGTCTGGCCAGTTGAGTTAATCAGGAAATTGATTCTTGCGGATTGGTGCGCAAAATCTTGTCTTGTAAGACTTTTAGCAGAACTCCGTAGGCAGGCAGGAAAAGGCCTAAGCTAACGATCAGCTTAAAACCGTAATCGACAGTGGCGATTTCGGGCCAATTGGCCGCCATAAAGCTATCGGAAGAGGCGTAAAAGGCGATACTGAAAAACACTAAGGTATCGACCAGATTACCCACTAAGGTCGATGCTGCAGGCGCGACCCACCAAGAGCGGCTCATTCGCAGACGGGCAAAAACCTTAATATCCATTAACTGGCCAATCAAATAAGCGGCAAAGCTGGCGAAGGCGATTCGGAACACAAAGGTATTCCACTCTGCAAGTGAGTCAGCGCCTTGGAAGCTACCTTGATGGAACACGACTCCCATCACGTAGGAAATCATCAAAGCGGGAACCATAGCTTTGAGTATGATGCTACGTGCGGCTTGTTGGCCAAAAATACGGACAGTGAGATCTGTGGCTAAGTACACGAATGGAAAGCTAAATGCGCCCCAGGTTGTGTGGTAACCAAATAGCTGAAATGGCAATTGTACTAAGTAGTTGCTGACGCAAATAATCAGTATGTGGAATCCTACTAATAGGAATAAGGCGCGGCGAAGCTGCGCTGTGGTTAACATTAACATATGTGGCCTTTTTAGTTGTGTAGGGCGGGGTGAGGGAACCCGCTAATTTTCAATTTATTATGTTTACGACAATATCACCGAACATTACCGATCGCAGCGAGGCGAAATCGGGTCGCCATTATAGTGGTCGAGTTTTAAGATGCAAGCCTGCTGTTTAAATGTACGCATAGAATGAAAACTCTTCTACACTTTGTGTACGTCGAAGGAGGATAGCCATGAGACGATTCTTTGCTATTTTTTGCTTACTTTTAGCCATGTTACCTGTATCCATCTATGCCGCCCAGCCGATTGTCGTCAATGTAGCGACGGCATCGTGGGATGATTTTGCCAATCGTGATGAAACGGGCTATTACTTCGAGTTACTTCAGCGGGTTTTCCCTGAGCCAGAATGGCAACTCAAGGTGCAGTTTATGCCCTTTGCCCGCAGCCTTTATCTGGTTGAACATAATCGTACCGATATCACCCTCAGCGTTTATAAGGGAGATACTAAAAAGGCGCTGTTAACTGAGAATACGGTTGAAGTAGATTCTATCGATGTAGCGGTGACCGCCGAGTTAGCGGCGACTTGGACAGGACTTGAGAGTCTATCCCATAAGAGGGTTCAGGCGATGTTGGCCTATCGATACAATATGCTGACTCCCGTGCCCATGTACTACGAAGAAAGCAGCGATATGCTGACTATGCTCAATAGCTTAAATGCAGGGCGCATAGATGCCGTGCTGGATTATAAATCTAATTTGCTTATGTATGTGCCTAAGCTGAAGGTGCCACAAAATTTTGTGATTATTCAAGGCGTACTCAAGGCTGAAACCTATTTTGCCTTTGCGAATACTGAAAAAGGTCAGATGCTGAAATACCATTTTGACCTTGCACATAAACGTTTAATTGATTCGGGTGAACAGGACAGGCTTTACCTTGAAACGCTTGAAAAACGAAGGGTTGACGGTGAAAAATAGACCTTAGGCTTATTACATTTCGAACAGAATCGACATGATAGTCGCGAGTTTATTTTCAAGCTCTTGCCACTCAGCTTCGGGCTCTGAACCTGCAATAATTCCCGCCCCCGCAAATAGGTTAATCCGACCCGGTTCGATCAACGCGCTGCGGATAGCCACCGAAAACTCACTCTCATATTTATTGAAGTAACCGCAGGCACCTGCGTACCAGCCACGAGTATAACCTTCACGCTGACGAATAAAGTTCAATGCCGAATGTCGCGGCAAGCCACCCACAGCAGGGGTTGGATGCAGCGCTTGCAATAGTTGGAAGTCATTCACGCCCGGCTTTAATTCGGCTCGAATCGCGCGGTGCAAATGCTGAATATGATTCAGTTTAAAGATGGTCGCTAATTCATCGGCACCGACATAATTGCTCAGCGGCGTGAGCATATTCACTATGTGGCTACGAACGAGTTGGTTCTCTACGCTATTCTTGTTGTCTTCTAACAGTGCATTTGCCAGCGCAATATCTTCTTCTTGGCTCAGGCCGCGTATTGTCGTACCTGCTAACGCCTCAGTGAATAATTCTTGCTGACGGCGGCGGAATAAACGCTCCGGTGAGCAAGAGATAAATGTGCGTTCAGGGCTGAATTGAAAGCCAAATTGGAAGCTGTTGGGATTACGTCCCTGCCAGCACGCCAGTACCATCCAAGGATCGATAGGTTCGTTCACTTCGAGCTGGGTTAAACGGGATAACACCACTTTAGGTGTATCTTGATTGAACTTAGGCTCGACCACTTGCTCCACTAAGGTCTTCCAGCGTTCAAAATCAGGCTTGTCACTACGGCCAAGAGGAACGATTTTCTTCGGCGGCGAGAGTGGTTTCGCGGGCATCACAGCTTCGATAGCGGCGATGGCTTTGTCGATTTCGCTATGGTGATCATTCTCGGCAAAATTAAGATTCACTAACAGGCTAAACTTGCTTCCGCTGCGTCTAAATTCAATGCGCGGCAGGATAAAGCGACTATTACCGAACTCTGGCCAAGATTCTATGGTGCGATCGAAGGCAACGCCGCCGTAGTAGCGAATATTTTGATTCGTCGATAAGGCTCGCTGCTCTTGGTAGGCCATGGCCAGTTGTTGATCGTTAATGCCGGTTTCAAATCTGAAGTCTTTACATGCCCCAATCGCCGCTACTTCTTCGATTCTGTCGCGCCCATGCCAGTAGATGCGCGGAAATTGCGTCTGCGATGCCAACCATGAAATTAAAGGCATAGCGACAGTATTAAGCGACAACTGCACTATCGGCTCCGTCGGCGGAACTTGCTTTAATTGAATGAGTTTGTCGATGAGAGACTTAAGGTCTTCAGACAGGGCATGAACGGGCAAATAGAACTCCAAAGTAAAGATAAGGGATGAAGGCGAAAGCTGAAGGTCACTCTGTCAGCGTCAATGAATTCGACTCAGGTTAATGTACTCTTTTTCAAGTCATTACCTTTAGTTGATTCAGCCTGTAAATAAGAATCTTTCGCTCAAATTAAAGGCCAAGGTCTAGAGTGTCAAGATGTAAGCCCCCAGCGTGTGACTTTCGCCATAGTCTCATTTTACGCTGCTAAAAAATGTGACTTGAGTGGGTCTTTTTGTCGGATAAGTCACCCTTGGTGGACATTTTGTCTCTTGGTTACGCCATGCGCTTTCCCTTTGTTTCAATTTGTCGATCTGGGTTGGTTTTTAAACGTTTTCCGGTTGAGACAGAATAATCGCGGTTCACAATAGCGGGCACATCTTAAATTTTCGACGTGACAACAATAATATGATTACCACGAATACCCTCTTTAGAGTGTCATCTTTAGCCTTAGCTATTGGTCTTAGTTTTACTGTTCAAGCCGATGAAATCGCCCGTGATCCGCGACTCAATATCAATGAAGTGATCGTCGTGCATGGTGACGGCGGAGAAGCCAGTGAAATGGCGACGACCCATTGGAGCATTAGTGAAGAAGAGATCCGCGCAACCGGAGCGCAAAGCCTAGATCAAGTCTTAAAGAATGTGCCGGGTGTGTACATTCGCGTCGGTGGCGACGGAACGCCAAGGG
The DNA here is from genome assembly GCF_026802235.1 of Shewanella sp. DAU305. NCBI lineage: Bacteria > Pseudomonadati > Pseudomonadota > Gammaproteobacteria > Alteromonadales > Shewanellaceae > Shewanella > Shewanella sp. DAU305. Next base: position 399,016 of record NZ_CP113808.1, on the reverse strand, counting down.
TCGATATTCGTGGTTTTAAAACTCGCCATGTGACCTTGTTGGTCAATGGTGTGCCTATGAGCAGCGCCGACGATGGTCAGTTCGACCCAAGTATCATTCCCACAAGCCAAATTGCCTCGGTAGAAGTGTCTGTCGGCCCGACATCTGTGCTTTACGGTCCAAGTGGTGCGGGCGGCGTGATCAACATTATTACTAAACAGGGCAGTACGGTGCCAGCACTGGCGGGGCGCCTCGAAGCGGGCAAAGACAATACATTTAATGGCGATATCAGCGCCGCAGGTTCGGGTGACGATTGGCAAGGTTTGGTCAGTGTCAGTCGGCAGCAAACTGACGGTTTCCCTATGTCGAATGACTTTGAGCCGACACAATACCAAGATGGTGAGCTGCGCGTTAACTCGGATAAAGAAGTCACTAACGTTTATGCCCAAGGCAGTTACTGGTTATCCGACAAGACCCAATTGATTGCCAATATGGCGCTGCGCAGCGGCGAATGGGGAAAACCTGCCCGTGACGGTACTGGCAGCGGCAAGTTGAAATTCGAACGTACCGATGACTATGACGCCCATACTTTCCAACTGGGGTTAGCGCATCAATTTGATGACACTTTCACCCTACGTGGCTTTGGCTATCATAATCAAAGCGATACCTTAGAAGCCTCCTATGCCGATGAAACCTATCAGGCGGTGACGCTGTCGCAAGATGGGCGCTCGGTTGTGCAAGGCGTCAATCTGCAGTTAATCACAGACTTGCATACCGCGGGTTTATTCACGACTTCAGTCATTGCCGAGAAACAAAGCTGGAAGTCAGTCGTCGGTACTTATACGGCTAATACAGGCAGCAATAATGGTGGCACTAACGGTTCTGGCGGCGGAACAGGCACAGGTGGTGGAACAGGCACAGGTGGTGGAACAGGCACAGGCGGCGGAACAGGCACCGGCGGCGGAACAGGCACCGGTGGTGGAACTGGCACAGGCGGTGGAACTGGCACAGGCGGTGGAACTGGCACAGGCGGTGGAACAGGCACAGGTGGTGGAACAGGCACAGGTGGTGGAACAGGCACAGGTGGTGGAACAGGTACAGGTGGTGGAACAGGTACAGGTGGTGGAACTGGCACCGGCGGCGCCGAGAACTTAAATGATTCTGCCTGGTTATATACGGCCGCGGCTGAGTATCAGTACCAATCTGAGCTGCAGTACGGCTTCACCTTAGGTGGCGCTTATCATTCACTCGACACCACAGATAGTACCGATGGCAACTATTCGGCCATGGCCTCCAGTTATTGGCAGGCGGCGCAAGATTCCCGCTTAAGCTTAAGTGTGGCACGTAAAGTGCGTTTCCCGTCTATGGTGAACTTTTATTCGCAGCTATCTGGTAATCGTGATTTAGAAGCCGAAGAGTCTAAGCATGTGGAGCTGGGTTTAGAGCAGAATCTGCCGGCGAGTACCGATTTCTCCCTTTATGGCTATTACACTGATGCGAAAAATTACATCGCCAAGGATGTCGATGGTTTCTACCAAAATATGGGGCGTTATAAGTTCAAAGGGGTAGATTTCCAAATCAATAACCATACGATTGAGCACTTAGATCTGAGCTTCTCTTATAGTTTTCTCGATTCAGAAGAGATAGACGGCGACGATACCTTAGATGCCTTGCAATATCGTCCACGTCACCAGTTACGTTGGCAGATGAGTTACGAGTTTCCCTTCGAGACTCAAGTTCACCTCAACGTGGAGCGTATTTTAGACCAAGTCTATGCGACGCAGGTGAAGGTTGGCGGTCAGACCCAATATCAACAGCAGTCGTTAGATAACTACACCTTAGTGGACGTAAATCTGGTACAGCCATTAATTCGTGACAAGTTAGATGTTTACCTACGTGCGACTAACTTGCTGGATGAAAACTACTACCAGAGTGAAGCTCTGCCACAGGCGGGACGACAGATCTTCATCGGTGTGAACTGGCAGATCTAAGATGAAACTCCTAGCGCTCGAAGGCGTTAGCTTCAACTATGGTAGCCAGTTACCGACTGTATTGCAGGAGGTTAACTTGGCGATTGGCACCGGCCAATGCCATTGCGTGAGCGGTCCTACGGGCTCTGGGAAATCGAGTCTGCTAAACCTACTGGCGGGCGTATTAAATCGCCCGCATGAAGGCGACATCTGGCGTTACCCACAACTGGTTACGGGTCTGGTGATGCAAGACCCGCAAACTCAGCTACTTCGGCAAACCGTTGGCGCCGAAGTGGCTTTCGCCTTAGAAAATCTCGGTATTCCCGCCGAGAAAATGCTACCTAAAGTGCAATTGGCGCTACGGCGTGTGGGTTTGTATCTGCGCCTCGATACCCAAGTCAGCACGCTTTCCCTCGGTCAAAAATATCGTTTAATGATTGCCGCCCAACTGGTGTGCGAGCCGCATTTACTGCTGCTCGATGAGCCTTGGGCACAACTCGATGATCACGGTGTAAGTGAGCTGCTGGTCGTGCTTCACAATCTTATCCAAGATGGCATGGCGCTGGTGTTGGTTGAGCATAACGCCTCGGCCTTCGCTGAGATTATTCAGCATTACTGGCAGTTAGAGGCGGGCAAGCTATCCGAAGGCATCTATACCGTGAACGATGCGCCGCAAATTGAGGCGCCTGCGTGGCGAAATCAGCCTAAGTTTGAGCATTTAGGCAAAGTCTTGGTCAGCGCCGAAGCCTTTGATTTTGGGTTCGATGCTTGTCCTACATTATTTGCGTGTCCGCAGGGATTTCAACTGCAGGCGGGTGAGATAGTGACCTTAGTGGGAGATAACGGCTCAGGTAAAACTAGTTTGTTGAAAACCATAGCTGGCGTACTCAGTTCAAGGCAGCGTCTTCCGCTTAAAGTGCTCGGGCGAAGACCTAAGCTAGGGATTTATGGCGCTGAGCTGGGTCTGCTGATGCAAAGGCCGAGTCGACAATTATTCGAGACCAGCGTGCTGGCCGAAATGCAGTTTAGCCTTAGGCGTTTTGAACTCCCCAAAGAACGCGCGGCGCAGATGTTGGATGAATTGGATTTATTTAGCTTAGCTCAGCTGTCGCCCCACAAATTATCCTACGGCCAACAGCACTTGATTGCCTTAGCGTCACTCGCTTGTTTACGCCCTAAAGTATTGCTTTTGGACGATCCATTGGCGGGGATGGATAAGCATTATTACGGCAAAGTGTGGTACTTGCTGAAGCGGTTAAGCTCGCAAGGTTGCGCTATTTTGCTCAGCAGCCACAGAAGCATTGAACACAGCGCTGTATCACGGCAATTGAGTTTGCGTAATGGTCTATTGGTGGAGGAATTGATTGAAACAGGAGAGCGTTATGTGGGCTAGTTGTCGGCGCCTACGCGCGCTGCGGCATTGGAGTTATGAGCGGCGGGAAACGGCACTTTGTGCGTTGTCGCTGCTATTGGTGTGCGTGCTCTCAGCCTGTGCTTTTGTATTGCCCGCTGCTTTACTCTTGCCATTAGCAGGGCTTAATGGACTGCTTGTTATCCACGGTTTGCTGCGGCGCGGCAGTATTTGGGGCGTGCTAAAGCTAGGTTTAGTGCAATTGAGCATCACTTTGAGTCTGTATTTAATCCTCTATGGCGTTGAACATTTAGCCCAAGGCGCCGTGGTGGTTGCGCGTATTATTTTGGCGACCATTCCCGGGTGGTGGCTGTGTCTTACGGCAGCTCCCGAGCGAATTGGTGAAGTGTTAAGTGCGTTTTTACCGACCAAGTGGGCCTTTGTGGTCGCGGCGTCCTTAAGTTTATTGCCCTATATGGCAGATGAGATCCGCGAGATATATCAGATCCAGTGTCTGCGCGGGGCTCGCATTACACCTAAGGCGCTGCGTAACCCTAAAAATTGGTCCGAGTTGGTGTATTGCGTGTTGTTTCCCGTCTTAATCCAATTGCTTAAATTATCTCGCCAGATGGCCGTTGCAGCGCATAGCCGTCACTTTGGTTTAGCGCAACGGCCAACACATTGGCATTCACCGAGAGACAAAAATGACTAAAAAAATCCCGCTGAGTCTACAAGACTCCTTATTTGTCGGCTTTTGCGCAACCTTGCTGGTGGCATTAACGGGCATGTTAAGGCTTAAGTTGGGCTTGTCTGGACACAGCATGTTCCTGATGAGCTTCTTTTATCTGATCTGTTACGGCGTGTTAGGTCGTTTCGGCAGCATGACGGCATGCGGTGTTATCGCGGGCATAGTGGCTATGGCTTTAGGCGTAGGTAAAGGTGGGCCTATGATTTTACTGAAGTTTGCCTTGCCTGCCATAGCAATGGATCTCGTCGCCTTACTCTTGCCGCTCAGTATGAACTTGCATTGGCGCTGCGTGATCTTAGGCATTGCAGGCTGTATCGCTTGGGCGGGCAAAGTGGCACTCACCAATGTGCTCGCGGGCATGGCGCTGGATGTCGTGATGATTCAATGGGGTTTGAGTGTATTAAAAGGCGGCTTCTTTGCCACTCTGGGCGCCTTGCTTGTACCGCCTGTGCTGACGCGATTAAAAGCCCATGACCTGTTACACCGTGACAAATTTTAAAAACCTTTTTAAAGCTTTAGGAAATGCAGATGAAAAATTGGCTGATTTGTATCGACGATACCGATGATATAGGCACTAAGGGCACGGGCGAAATTGCCGAGGAAATCGCCCATCTGCTCGCCAATATGTCGGGCGGCCATGCTTCCTTTGTGACGCGGCATCAATTGTTTGTGCACCCCGATATTCCTTATACCTCACATAACAGTGCTATGTGTTTTGCGCTGCGCTCGCCACTGACGCAGGTCGAGATCCATCAACATGCCGTTGCGCATTTGGTCGCGGAATCGGCTCCTGCGGCAGACCCTGGCATCGCCATACTCGATGTTGACTCTCACTATGATGCCGCGGCTTTAATGGATTTTGGTCGCAGAGCCAAGGTTGAAGTGATCACGAAAGCGGCGGCCTATGATTTGGCTGAACAACTTAATATTCAGCTGACCGAACATGGCGGCACAGGCCAAGGTGTTATTGGTGCGTTAGCGGGATTAGGACTACGTTTAATGGGCAGCGACGGCCGGGTAAAAGGCCAGATTAAACTTGGCCAATTTGAGGATGCTTCACTCGAACTCAGCGTTGCCGATATCCTCGAACAAACCGGACTTGATGCTGTGATGAGTACGTACAAGTATCGACTTGCGCTTGATGAGCGAGTGCAGCTGAAGGGCAAAGTGAAAGCCGTATACCTTGATCACCAGTTTGTCTTGCTCGTTCATCAAGAGACAGAACAATGGCGCAATGCTGGCAAGCAAGCCCTGCAAGCCTACTAGAGCAAGTTTAGTAAAAGAGTTTAAAAAGAGAGTGCTAAATGGATCTCAACTTAGTCGAACACGCATTTGAATTAAAGGATGACCGCTGGATTTTTAAGGCGGGATTAGCTCAATATCCACAGGCGAGGCAAGTTGCCAAACTGTGCACTCGTTTTATCCCAGATGATGAAGACGAGCAGATCGACGATGAGCTCCGCTCCTGTTACAACTGCCAATATCGCCGCTGGATGGTCGCCGGTTTTGAATGCCTAGCCCTTAGGCATTTATTGAAAAAGTGAGAGTGTGAAAGAGTCTTGCTTGAGCCTTAGGCCCTTATTCCATGGCATTCTGTTTAGGGTATTTTGTTTACCAAGAAAGTCTATGGTGATTTTCTAATGCGCGGCTTAGAATGCCCCTCACGCCTGTTCTATAATAATCAAGAATAACAACAGAACATTTGAGCGTAGGTCGCTTTTATGTCGTATGGTTAAGTTGATATTTTATTCGAGCACATCATCCTTGGGGTTGTAGATATGAGTGAGTCGGCAGAATCAGTTGAGCTTATCAAATTACCTGTGTCGCAATTGACATTAGGTATGTTTGTCAGTGCCATAGACAAAAATGATAAAGGTCAACTTGCTATTGCAAATGCTGGACAAATTAAGCACAAGGATGCGATTTTAAAACTGGCCAAAAGCGGTATTAAATTTGTTTGGGTAGACGCCGAGCGTTCGGCAGAACATTGCGGTTTAAAGAAAAAAGCTACCAACGATAGTCAAACCGACAATCGAAAAGCGCCAGTGAGTCGTGATAAGCAACAAGCTCAAGCTAAGGTCATGCTGACCGAAGCGAAAGATCTTATTCGTAAAGTGTTATCCGAAACCTTCGAAGGTAAAGCCATCGAAGTTGCCCCCTTCGAAGCGTTAGCCGATACCATGATAGAGTCAGTGATGTTGGATGCTGATGCGCTTAAATGTATGTCTGCACTCCGTTCAAAAGATGCCTACCTACTCGAACATTCAGTGAATGTCGCCTTTCTGCTGGTAACCTTTGGTAAATATCTACAGCTGGATCGCGATATGCTGCGGCAAATGGCGGTCGGTGGGATTTTGCACGATATTGGCAAGATTAAAGTCGATAATAAAGTGCTGCACAAGCCGGGTAAACTGACACCAGAAGAGTTCGAACATATGAAGCTGCATCAAGTGTATGCGCTTGAAATTATGAACGAAACTACTGGTCTGTCGCAGATCAGTAAAGATATCTGCTTGATGCACCACGAAAAGTTAGATGGTCGTGGTTATCCAAGGGGCTTGAAAGACGATGAAATCCCTCGTCACGGTCGTATGAGCTGTATCGTCGATATCTTCGATGCGTTAACCGCGACGCGCTGTTACAAAGAGGCCATGAGCCCAGCCGCAGCTTTTAAAATTTTACTCAGTCTGACGCCATTTCACTTAGATCAACAATTGGTCTACGAGTTTATTCGTTGTATCGGTATTTATCCTGTGGGCTCCTTAGTTGAATTATCGGACGGCCGAATTGGTATTGTCTGGGCTTCGAAGGACAGAGATGCACTGCATCCAATCGTAAAGTGCTTTTATTCTTTAAAAGTAAAACGTTACACAGATGTCGCTATGGTGGATTTATTAAAATCTGAGCTGTATATCGAGCGCGGCGTGTCACCGAGTTCATTGGATATCGATCCAACGCCTTTCTATTAATCCTCAAATCTTGTCTCTAATGCCGGTCATCTAAGTCGATGGCTGGTGCGAACGATTGCAGAGCCTGCGCTAAAAACCGTAAACTGAATGTCTTCTCCAGTCTGGCAATGCGATGAACAGTGCTATGAAATCATTATTTCCTATTTTTATCATTCTCTTATCTTTGGCTTTATTAATCCCTGGGGTGACTCAACCTATTTTGAGTATCAGCGGCACTATCGATAAGGCCAAGCTGACCGAGCAGGGCATAGAGCAAGTTGCTCAACGTTTCGATGAAGACTCGGGGCGCGACAGCGCTCGCGGCATGCTGAGTATGGTCAGTGGTTTGCTGGGGCTCAATAGCCTTAAGGGCGAAGTTGAAGTGCTACAGAAAACCCGCAGTATTTGGGGAACGGTAACCGAACTTTATCACTCTGGGAACGGGCTCGTCGCGGGATTAGTGATGTTATTCAGTGTAGTAGTGCCAGCATTAAAGTTGAGTTTAATGCTGGCACAGCAATGTGTTAGCTCGATTGGCCTGAAACTGAGGATTAATGCCGTCGTCAATGCACTCGCTAAGTGGTCGATGGCCGATGTGTTTGTGGTGGCGCTGATCATCACCTTTATGGCGGGGAACGCCTCAGGTGGTATGGGGGAAATGCTAAAAACACAGGCGCAATTTGAAAACGGTTTTTACTTTTTTACCGCTTACTGCATTTTATCGATTTTTAGTGGTTTTTTAGTACGTCGTCCTACGCCAATTTTGTAGCGAGTTTATAAGGCATGCCGACCTTAGCGATAAGGCCGGATGCCGAGATTTAACGCGGTTAATGGTGCAGTGAGTTAGGACAAAGTGCCATTTTGATAAATGGGCATAATCCAATAGCGGCAGGGATTATGTTTGCAGACCAAAGCCAGTGCAGCGAGCAGCGCCGCTTGTTGCGCAGCGGGGTGCATGATTTCGAATTTACAAAACTCCCGATAACCTTCCACTTGTTCCTTGATATTAAAATGGCTGTGTTCACGGCTAAAACCACAAATATTCCCTAGGCTAAAGCCCGATAGAAACTCCAGCTCTATCAAGGTATCGACTATATCGTCCTTAATATCATTTTGGGCGATCAGTACTAACAGTTGTTCTGTGCTCATTTACGTTTCTCCAGCCAAAAATACAGAATTGGCAGTAAATACAGTGTGGTGATGGTTGAAGTGAGCAGACCGCCAATCACCACAATCGCTAAAGGTTTTTGAATTTCAGCCCCAGGGCCCGAGGCAAACACCAGTGGCATAAGACCAAACATCGCCGTAGTCGCCGTCATCAAAATGGGGCGTAAACGCCGCGCCGCACCTTGTTCTACCCGTTCGTGCAGGTTGCTGAACATGTGCTTGGTTTGTTCGTAATAGCTGACCATCACCACGCCATTGAGTACAGCGACGCCGAGTAGGGCGATAAAGCCAACCGAGGCGGGCACTGATAAATATTCCCCTGACAAATACAGGCTAACTATGCCGCCCATCATAGCGAAGGGAACGTTGGCGAGGATTAAGCCCGCTTTGGCAAGCGAGCCAAATGTCGTAAATAAAATCAGGGTGATCAGTGCGATAGCAATGGGGATCACTAGTAGTAAATTGCTGGTGGCCCGCTGTTGGTTTTCAAACTCGCCACCAAAACTCACGCTATAACCACTCGGAAGTTTGATTTCCTGCGCAATTTTAGCGTTGAGCTCTTCTACAAAACTCACGATATCGCGACCTTGCACGTTGGTGGTTATCACTGAAAAGCGATTCCCTTGTTCACGCTCGATAAGGATGGGGCCTTGCTTATAGCTTAAGGTGGCGACATCACTCAGGCGTTTTAAGGAGTGATCTGGCATCACCAGTAACTGATTTTTAAGCTCATTAATGCTACTTAAGTGGCTCTGATTGTTAGCAGTCAGCACGGGTGTGCGCTTTTTACCTTGTAGCACTTCGGTCACGATTACGCCTTCGAGCTGGCTTTTCAGGTAGCGGGCAAACTCCATGGTGCTCATGCCAAAGCCTCGGGCGAGCTCGTTATCTAAGGTGAGGTTGATAAAAGGACTGCCTTCGATCATCGCCATTTTCACATCGATGCTGCCGCTGGTGGCATTAACGAGTTGTTGGATTTGGCTCGTGAGCTGGCCTAAGGTGTCGATATCATTACCAAAGACCTTAATCGCCACGTCGCCAATGCTGCCGGTGAGCATTTCGGACACACGCATTTGTATCGGTTGAGTGAAGTTAAAATTAACGCCGGGATAGTCCAATAACACAATGCGGATCGCATCGATAAGCGCTTCTTTATTGGCAAAGCGCCATTCACTGCGGGGCAAAAGTTCTAAGAATACATCGGTTTCATTGAGCCCCATGGGATCTAAGCCGATTTCATCCGCGCCAGTACGCGCCACCATCTGTTTGATTTCAGGAACTTTAGCCAGCAAGGTTTGCTGAATTTGCTTGTCGATGGCAATCGAAGCTTCGAGTGAAATCGATGGGGACTTCTCCAACTGCAGAATAATGTCGCCCTCATCTAAGGTCGGCATAAAGGTTTTTCCCACTAACCCGAACAAGCCTAAGCTGACGATAAGCAAGCTAAAGGCGATCACTATAAAGCGTTTTTGATGGCTAAACGTGCCCTTGAGGCTGGCCAGATAAAGCTGTTTAAGCTTTTCAATCGCCTTAGGTTCCTTGGCGGCTTTTTCGTTGACGAGGTAAGAGGCGATAACCGGAATGACAGTTAACGACAACACCAGCGCCGATAGCATGGCAAACACGATAGTGACCGCAACAGGGGTAAAGAGTTTGCCTTCGAGCCCGCTCAAAGTCAGCAAGGGCGAGAACACTATCATGACGATCACTGTGCCCGACACCACGGGAATGGCAACGTCCTTGGTCGCGCGAAAAATCAAATGCAGCCGCGGTAATCTCTGCTTAGTAGCGATGAGATTCACCATGTTTTCGACCACGACCACAGATGAATCCACTAACATGCCGATGGCGATAACCAGCCCGCCTAGGCTCATTAAGTTCGCAGAAAGATTGAAGTAATCCATCATCAAAAACGTCATCAGCGCGGCAAGAGGCAGCGAGAGTGACACGACCAATGCGGCGCGCACGTTACCTAAAAACAACGCCAGCAAGATGATCACTAGCACTACGGCTTCGAATAAGGCATTGGAGATGGTATCAATCGCGGTATTGATCAGATTTGCGCGGTCGTAAAAGGTGTTTATCTGGCTGCCTTCTGGCAAGGTTAGGCTGATTTGATCGAGCTTTTCCTTAATGTTTTTGACCACTTGTGCGGTATTGGCGTCTTTCAGGGCGATGATTAAGGCTTCGGCGGTTTCGTTACCGTCTTTCGTGACTGCGCCATAGCGGGCTAAGTGGCCAATTTGAATATCGGCCAAATCCTGCAGTCGATACACTCGGGCATCATCGGCCTTGATCACTAATTGTTTGAGTTCGTCGATATCATCGATGCGACCTTCGGCGCGCACTATGATGGTATCTGTGCCAATGGTGAGCTTACCTGCACCTTCGTTGTGATTATTCTCCACTATCGCCTGTTGCAGTGCCGCAAAGCTCACGCCCGCAGCCGCCATGGCCGCAGGTTTAGGGGTCACACTAAAGCTTTTAGCATAACCACCTAGGATATTCACATCGGCGACACCCGCAACGGTGCGTAACAGTGGGCGGATTTCCCATTCGAGCAACTGCCGTCTTTCCATCAGCGATAGATTGGGATTTTCGAGTGAAAACATAAAGATTTCGCTGAGCGGCGTACTCATTGGCGCTACGCCGCCCGTTACACCTTCAGGAAAACTGTCCCACACGGCGGCGATGCGCTCGCTCACCTGTTGGCGCGCCCAATAGATATCAGTGCCTTCGTCGAAATCGAGGGTGATATCGCTGATGGCGTATTTAGTTGTCGAGCGCAGAATCGATTGATGGGGAATGCCTAACAGTTCGGTTTCAATCGGCACGGTAATTTGCGCTTCGATTTCCTCCGGCGTCATACCGGGCGCCTTGAGGATGATCTTCACTTGGGTGGGCGAAATATCGGGAAAGGCATCCAAGGGAATGGAAAACCAGGCTCGCGCTCCCGCTAACATAATAATCAGCGCCACAATCAGCACAAATAGGCGCTGCGTAAGCGAAAAGCGGATGACTGAGGTCAACATCTTATTCGCCTCCTAGGCCAAGCATTATGCCTTTAACTGCGGCAACCGACTGGGATAACACTTGGATTTGGCTCAGATCTTGATCGCTTTCAACGATATATTGCTCAGGGGTTGAACCGAGAATATCGATCGTAATTGAGGTGAGCGTGTCGGCGGTTTTAGTGAAGACTTGGCTATCTTGCTCCCAACTAAAAACACTATTTTTAGGCAATAAATACACCGCCTTTTGATACTCGGGTATCACAGTGATCTGTTGTCCTAACAGTAAGTTACACTCCTGCGGCACGGGTGATGACCAAGCGGTCACGAAGGCACCTTCGGCGATGGCCGACATGGACTCAATGGCGATATGGCACTGATTGATGTTCACCGCCGAGAGCGAATGTGACTGGCTCATAGGCACGCTGACTTTGACGCGAATACTGTCGCTAGGCACCAGTGAAAATAGCTGTGAACCCGCCATATAAGGTCCATTCACTTGGTTGAGTTTAACGATTCCCGCCACTGGCGTGCCTACCACTAGGGAGTCTGTGGTGGCATCTGTGCTTTTGACTATCTCCATAAAATGCTGCATGTGCTCGTATTCGAGGTGAGTGCTGAAGTAGTCTTGGCTGATCTCGCGCCATTTTTCGGCGCTGATACTGCCATTGTTTAATAAGGGTTTATTACGCTCATAACGGCTTTTTGCCAGTTGATATAAGCTGCCAGCGGCTTCGACTTGGGCAAGGTAGTGGAACACTTCTGGCCCTGTCAGTTTGACTATCGCCTGGCCTTTAGTGACGAGCTGGCCTTGGCCGACGAGGAAGCTGATCTGTTGGATATTCTCCGGCGTGCTGATCCAGTAATCATTACCGGGGAGGATTTCAACCTGCGCGGGCAATGGGCTGCCCTCATAGCTGGCGACTTTCTGTGGTTGCACATAACTCAGGTCTAAATTACCGAGGGAACTAATTGTTAGGGATTCAGCCTGCGCTAACGTGGCTACACTGGCGGATAAACAGAAAAGGCATGCGCCGTACTTGGCCATCATAATGAAATTCCTAAGGCTTGCAGTTGTTGGGAGTGCAGTTGTTGCTGGGCGACTTGGTTCAGTGCCAAGCGGGATTCGGTATCGAGTGCATCCATATAGCGGCGCAGCCAGACTTCGTAGCTAACTTGATTTTGGTCTTTGACCTTGGCCAGCTCTTCAGTAATGGTGCGGCTAAGGTGTAAGGCTTGGGTTAGCAATGTCTGTTGGTCGAGTAAGTTTTGTTGCTGTTGCTCTAGCTTTTTAAGCTGAGTTTTTAGCTCGATATAAGTACGGTCGAGGTTGAGCGTGTGCTCGGTATTGGCTTGTTGCCATTGGGATAATTCGGTTTGCGATAGGGCCGAACCTAAAGTCAGTGGCACAGAAATGGCGATGCCAAGCTGTTGATCATCAACTTGGTTATCGGCGGTATTTTTAGCCGTGAGTGAGACTGTCCAAGGGTCTTTATCCCCCGCTTGCTGGCTCTGGATGATCAGTAGCTGTTGCTGCTTCTGTAGGCTCAATAATTGCCATAATGGATGCTGCGCGAGAATGTCATTGGGTTGGCTGCTGGCTGAAAGCGGCCGTGCCGTTTCGGCGATGTCCTGCGGTATTTGCTCTTGTCCTGTCAGCTGTTGATAGAGGGCAAGCGCCTCAGCCTGTTGCTGATTAAGATCGACCCGCTCCAGTGCAATATCCACCAGTTCGCGTTCTAACAAGAGTATGTGGGCAATCGGCAGTTCGCCCGCATCTGTGAGTTGCTTCTGCTGACTATGGAGCTTGTTGAGTAATTGGCTCTTGCGATCTAGTTGGGCCAGTTTCACTGCTGCAAGACGATGTTCCCACAGGCTTTGTCGCAGTAATCCCGATAAATACAGGCCTTGCAGCGCGACTTGTTGCGCCTGAATGCTTTGGGTGAGTTGTTTAATCTGCTTGTCGCTGCTGTGCAAAGCAGGGGATTTTATTGGCAAATTGAGTGAGAGTTCCTGCTCGTAGCTGTTACCATTATCTAGGCTACCTAAGTGACTCAGGCTAATGCTCGGCAGGCCATTGAGCCAAGCTGAGCTGCTCAAGCTTATTTGTGATTGCGGTAACTGGCCGCCCGATTGAGATAGAGAATGTAATCTAGCTTGGCTGGTGGAGAGTGCTTGAGATAGCTCGGAATTCGCGGCGTGGCACAGGAAACTGCTGCTGACTAAGGTCGCCAACAGACATAACTTGATACAAGACGTACTGACAGACATAGGACGATTCTATGGTAATAAAGTGTGCTGTCAGTGTAGGGATTGGTGGGCGAAAGTCGTGGGGGACATGTATCATAAAACCGTCTATGGTACATATGTCCCATAAATTAATGGGTTGATTTTGCTTTTATTTAGGAGTTTTTCGATGAAGGATCTTGTCATTATTGGTCTGTTGGCCTTGATCATATGCTTTAAGCTTTTTGACATCTCATCCGACATTCAATTGGGCATTCCCCAATGGCATATTGCCCAGGAAGCCATGTTATTAGTGCTCACTGTGATTGGTGCCATGTACTTAAGTTATGACCTTATTCGTCGCTCCCGCGAAGTTAAAGCGTTGGCTAAACGGTTGGAGCATGCGGATAAGAAAATCGACAATATGTCGACGCAAATGCGTTCTGCCAGACAAGAATACAGCCAAGCTGTATCGCAGCAATTCGAGACTTGGGGCTTTACTAAGAGTGAGCAGCAAGTGGCATTTTTATTACTTAAAGGCTTAAGTTTTAAAGAAATTGCCGAAGTTCGCCAGACTAAAGAAAAAACCGTCAGACAACAGGCATCGACCATTTATGGCAAAGCGGCTGTGGATGGACGCCACACTTTCTGTGCTTGGTTTATGGAAGACTTTATTCAAGAACATAATCAAGATCTTGCTGCGAGTGAAGCGGCATCAAGTTCTAAGGCGGCTTAATCTGCGCTGGATTGGCTTAGCTGTTATAGCTATTTGTTATTGAAAATCGATATTTGCTGAGTTTTTAGTTCTAAACAATAATGAGCATCCCCTAAGTTTGCAGGAAGATGCAATTGAAAAACTGGCTGATTATCGTGTTTTGCCTGATTGCCTTGGTCGCTTCGACGCAAACCACAGGACTCGTGCGTTCACTTATCGAATTCTCCGCCTTTGTAGGCGTCCTCTGCTGGGCTTGGCGAATGAAGCCGACGGCAGAGTAGACTGGTTTTCCGCAAATCTTAGCTATTGAAAATAAAGAATATACACTAAAGACGTGATACCAATCGCTGCCCACAGCATCACCCCAAGCAACAAAGGTTTGGGGCCACTCGCCCGCATTTTCTGCACTGTAATTCCTGCACCAATCAAAAACAAACACAGGACTAATGCCCGTTTCGACATCATAAACAAGGCGTCATAAACAGCGTTAAACTGCGGTAACCAATGCGCCACAGCAATGGCTAAACAATAAAAACCGATAAAATACGGCAGGTTAAGTTTGCGCTTATCACCACCAAACAGCATAGCGCTGACCAGTGCGATCGGGATAATCCACAGGGCGCGGGCGAGTTTAATGGTCGTGGCGGTTTTTAAGGCTTCATCGCCATAGGCCGAAGCCGCGCCGACAACCGATGAAGTATCGTGGATGGCGATGGCACTCCACACACCAAAATCGTATTGGCTCATATTGAGCAAGTGACCGAGTGCGGGGAACAAAAACAGCGCGACTGAGTTCAGCACAAACACACAGGCTAACGCAGTGGCGGTTTGATCGTTACGCGCATTGATGGCCGGAGCCACAGCGGCAATGGCGCTGCCACCGCAAATAGCAGTACCAGAGGCGATTAAGTGGCCCGTGACATGATCAAATTTCAGGGCGCGGGTGAGCAAAAACCCTAAGCTGAGGGTGAAAAAGATTGAGCCAACTATCAAGCCGAAGTTGTGGGTGCTCGCCTCTATCGCCGCGTTTAAGTTAATCCCAAATCCTAAGCCAATGATCGAATAAGACAGGAGTTTTTTGGTGAGAGCGGCGATATTCCATTGCACTGGCACCCAGCCAAGGCTGGCTAAGGTAAAACCTAACACTAGCGCCATGGGCGACGAGATAAAAGGCGCGAGGCATAACAAGCCCGCACAGATGAAAACGATGCGATGAGTCTTATTATCTTGCTGTGATGTCGATGAAGAATTCATAACGCCTTAGGCTCGAGCGATTCGGTTTTATCGTTCCAACCATAGATCTTCACATTAAGCGACGGATACAAAATGGCGATCAATGGGGATTGATCATGGAGACAGATGCAAGGGGGCATTATAGCTGTGTGTATGAGCCTCAATAAAATCAATTAAACTTATCTAGTTCATCAGTTTTATTGACTCTTAGAAGGTTTGGCAAAGCTAGAGGTTAAATCGAAGAAGATGAACTGTTCTCAGTTCATCTTCTTAGCTGGATTATAAATGGCGAGGTTACAGAGCGTGAAATTATAAATTTACGATACTTTTCAAGTTGTAATCGCTGCCATCTTTTGCGGTAAACAACTTATCTTGGGTATCGTTAGCGCTGGACATACCCGCATGTAATAGGCTGAGCCAATGACGCGATGCGGCTGAACGTGACTCTTGTGTTCCGACGACCATGTTTAATGACGTTTCGATTTGGATATCTTCCAGATTGGCAACGTCTCTCGCCCCTATCATGCCATTGCGGTCGAAACTGAGTTCAACGTGGCAACCTAGGTCCTGCAACACTATGGCGCAAGGCGCATCTTTAGTGCCGTTAAAAGCCACGAACTGTTTTGGCTGACGTAAACCGCTGTGGCTGCCGTTGGCAAAAAAAGCCAGCAGGTGTTGGTAGTAAACCACATAGCTGCTCACATCTTGGTGTGAACCAGAGTTGAGTGGAAAGAGGCGGTCGAGGAATTGTTTCGCATTGGCGATCTTTTCGTGCTCGGCGACATTCACTTGGGCCACGGCTAGCACTTCTTCTGCGATGAGGCTGTTTAGATTCGGTTGGATCTGGTTGCTCTTGATAATTGACATATTCATCGCTCGTTCCTCTCACTCTTTCAATTTAAAAAATTCAGGGTTTTGATTTAACTTTTGGCTTATCAAAGTTTGTTTTCAACTTGGCTTGTCCGCTTTAAGTGTTTGCCCGCTTTAAGGGTTAATGGTTAAGCATTTCTTGAATTGCTGACTCCGCTGGTTTGCTTGAGTCGTTTCTTGATTGCTTAATTTGTAGTCTAGTCTTTTTTTGACTACAATTTCACAATAAAAATTTTACACTGTGAATTTTACAAAATGCGCAATGACCAGAGCTTGATGAGAAAATCACACTTCCTAGGGACAAAAATACGTAACCTACGGAAACGTAATAACTTAACCATGGAAGATTTGTCGGCACGCTGCATTCGAGTCGACGCCGGAAGTGCGCCCTCTGTGTCATATTTGTCGATGATCGAGCGTGGAAAACGAGTGCCGAGCGCCGGAATGCTGGCTGTGATCGCCGCTGTTTTTCAAAAAGATGCCGACTGGTTTCTCGACGATGTGCCCGAAGAAAGCGCTATTACGCCAGATAAAGGTCGACGTGGTGGCATAAGCGGTATGGCGCTCGAACCCAGCTTTTTGTTTTCCAATGATATTTTGCAAATCGCGATACCAGAAATGCTGTCGCAGACGGGGATTTCAGGTCGGCAGTTTGCCCATTTATTGATCCGCGCCCATCAAGAACACCATCAAAATCATTTCCCCGATCTTGAACGTGCCGCTGAAGAAGTCGGCCTCAAGCGTATGCCCTTATCTCTGGACGATATGATGGATATTGCTAAGGGCATGGGATTAAAAATCAAATGGATAGATAGCACACCACAGGAAGTGATCGACGATATGGGTGTGAGTTCACGCCAGTTAGTCACCTCATTTTTTGAGCCGCCGAGCACGATTTATGTGAATAAAATCCTTAAAAATCGTCCTAATAGACTCAAATATGACTTAGCCGTGCACATAGGTCATTGTGTGCTGCACAACAAAGACGGCCTCAAGAGTGTGATGACCTCAGGCCGTAAAGAAGAAGTGGACGAAGAAGCAGGTATGCAGTCCAATACATTGAACGCGCAGGATATTTTGCATGCGTGGCGTGATTTTGAATCGAGTTTTTTTGCCGGTGCGCTGCTGTGCCCTAAAGTGCCTTATCGCCAATTACTCGACCGCCACGGCTACGAGATTGAAGTACACAAGCAACTGCAAGTATCAGCCTCGGTCGCCATGCGGCGCATGACTGTCGTATCTCCTTATCCCCATTGGCATTATTTCGACGCTTACGCACCGGGCAAGCTCAAGGCGGTTTATCGCGGCAACGGGATCCCACTGCCTTGGGGCAATATGCGGTTAGTGGAAGATCCCTGCCAGCATTGGGCCGTCTTTAGGATGATCAGCGAGCCAACGGTTGGCACTTCGGCACAGATTTCGATTTTAAACGTAGGCAACGAACCACGCATTTACTGTTGCGAGTCAATTAAGGTCGAAGATTCGGCAGGCAATCCCCATGTGCTCTGTGCCGGCATAGATTTAAATCCAGCCATTGAAGCCCAAGGCAAAGATGCTCTCTCTATCGCCCACGATTTGAAGAATGCCTGTGTCGCCAGTGGCGGTTCTGTCACTATTCCCAAACACATTAAAAGCGATCTGGTCAGCGTCGCAAAAATCCTCAATATCAACTGGATAGAACGCGGAATTAAAAACGACGCCCGCCTTATTTGCTCCCGCGGCGCAGTATGTCCACGTCAACCGAGTTGCTATCAAGCGGGTAAGTCACAGTGTGATGGGGTTGCGTAAATCACTATATGATTTACGTTGAGTTTTGCGGCCTTACGGCCGAGAAAGTCGTGGGGCTTCACCCCACACCCGACCAAGGAGGACTGCTCGTCCTATCCTCCTTGGATGCTCCATGACGCCCCCAACGGAGTTGAAAGCCCCTTGTGCTCATTGGCAAATTTGCTATCGCTTCCGAAGGATGCGTCCATGCACCTGCGAAAGCTAGCTCGCCATCCATGGCGAGACTCACGCGAATTTACCATTCGCCCTGCGGCAACTCCGAGGGGGAATTGTATTTTGCGACATCAGGTATGAAATTTAGGCCCGAAGAGATTTGTCTGTCATGTCTTTTGGGTGTTAGGTAAGAACATTAAAGGAACTAAATATGAATAGGCTATGGGTGCTAGTGCTAGTATTTTTAATGAGTAATTTGATATCAGTTGCTTACGCTAAAAACTGTAAGAAAGGCCAACCATGTGGTAATTCATGCATTTCGTGGAATAAAACTTGCCATGTTGGTACATCAAGTCAGAGCTATAAATCGTCTACATTGTACGGCGCAAATAATATCCAATCCTCTGGTGTTAAAGGTACCAGCGAACCTACATCTGAGAATGTACAAGTATTTGAAGTTACAGTAGATAAGCTCAATGTTAGAGATAAGCCTAATCGTAATGGATATCTACTCGGCTCACTTTTAAAAGGAGAGCGTATTGAAGTTATTACCACCAGTGGTGACTGGAAGGTTTTTTTATATAAAAACCAAGTTGCTTGGGTACTTTCGGTTTATTTGAAGCCTTTGTAAGGGCGAGTCACTGGAATGTGGGTGCTTAATTAGCTATATCGTCACTCGATGTGTATATGGCTTTAAAAAAGAACTCATCTCACAATCCCTACTCTATGATTTTTTATCAATCAGCCTCGCTCATGGTTGACATGATTTTGTTTTAAAATCATTGGTTAATACAACAAACCGAGCAAACACACTACGGTGCTGGCGGGTAATATGGGCTGTAACCAGCGTGGCTTGTAGCTGAGTAAAATTACTAGGATTATCGAACTCAAACATACCCAGCCGAGCAGTAATACGCTGGCGTACGCTGGGCCGTAATGACGACTGGCAAGCCAATAGCACAGGACGAGCGTTGCAGTACCAGCGGTGCGAAATCCGCGTGCCTGTGCATCGGTTAACGGGCGGTTACGCACGGCGCGGTGGTGGCTAAAATAAGATAAGGCCAACAGCCCCATGGCGATAAAACAGGTTAACAATTCGACTGTGGCTGTCATGATTCAACTCCTAATTCTGCCGTCGCTTTGGTTACCCGTGTAGCCAGCACTTTTTTAGGGCTACGCAAGCGTTTGGCTGCTATGTAAAACAGCGCCGCAAGTGCGAGCATCATGAGATCAAATCCTGCTAAAACATAGGCTTGGCGCTGTAAATTGCTTATCAGCTGAAACTGTGAAGTCATGGCATTGAGCAGGGGTAACAGGCCATAAAGCAAGGCGGTGAGTAAAAAGAGTCGTTGCCATGTTTGTTTATCTCGTTTGAAGCAAGCGAGCAGTGCGACTAACGCCCAACTGATAAAGAAACAATGGATTTCCCAGTTCTCTCTATCAGCAAAGGTGACGGGTAAGAGTCGATTGGCATAAAAATAACAGG
This sequence comes from Shewanella sp. DAU305, assembly GCF_026802235.1. NCBI lineage: Bacteria > Pseudomonadati > Pseudomonadota > Gammaproteobacteria > Alteromonadales > Shewanellaceae > Shewanella > Shewanella sp. DAU305. The sequence continues at coordinate 379,371 of NZ_CP113808.1, read as the reverse complement.
CTAGCGCTATGGGCAGGCCAGCAAAGGTGGCGAGATTCAACATGTTCACTAGCGTGAGCCCGCTATGATTCTTATCTTTTTTAAGCTGCTTTTGTGCCAGTTTATCGGCCCACATAATCGCGCCGCTGGCGATCATCACGCAGCCCGTTAATCCCGCCAGTAAATACAGTAAACGTAGGCCTTGGCCAGCAAAGCGGCCGCTGTGCAGGGCTATCATGGCACTTTGGGTTTGATTCGCCCCCGAAGTCACTGCCGACTGCGCCAACACAGCACCTGTCACAGTAGACAAGTGATACCAAGGCGCTTGCTGATTTAAGTTGTGCTCAGGGGCGATTTTGACTGTTACGCTGGCATTGCTGTCGTTGAGATTATCAAACTGTAAGCCTTCAATTGGTGACTCACCGACGACACTGTGAATCGCACTGAGTAAACTCTGACTATCGAGCATAGTGGCTGGCGTGCCCGTGGCGGCGGGAGTTTGGTAAATGGGTTTCCATTGCGAATAAAAGGCTTGAGTTTCATCACCATATTGCGTGTTAAGTCCCCATGGCATATACATAAACATCAAAGTCACTAGGCCGGTGTAAGTGATCATAAGATGAAAGGGCAATGCGAGAACTGAGCTGGCGACGTGGGCATCGAGCCAAGAGCGCGGGCCTTTTCCGGGTCTAAAACTAAAGAAATCCTTAAAAATCCGCTTGTGGATCACTACCCCGCTGATGATGGCGACCAACATGAACATAGTGCAAAAACCGACGATCCAACGCGCTGTGATGACGCTCATGTAGTACAAATCAAAATGCAGTCGATAGAGAAAGTCGCCCCCTCGGCTTTCCCGTGCTTTAGGTAAGGCTTCACTTGTTGCAGGGTTAATAAAGCCTTTATGATAATCACCAAATCGCTGACCTTCAGCGGCGGGATCGCTCCAAGCATAGGTCAGTAATGGCGTGCGCTGTGTGGGTAAGTAAATCCACCATGACTCAGCGTCAGGCGCTTGTTGTGCCAAGGACGTGAGGCCCTTGAGTATTAATTGTTGATTATCCGCATTGGCATCATATTGGCTGCCGTGGTTTTCGGGTTGCATCCACAGGTTGATTTCAGCACGGTAATAGGCCGCTGTTCCGGCGAAAAAAACCAGAAACAACACCCAGCAGGTGAGCAATCCAACCCAAGTGTGTAGCCAAGTCATTGAACGAAAAAAGGAGTCTTTCATAATCCACTCCCTTGAGCACTTGTTGCATCAAACGCTTTAGCGGCGAGGTAAGCTAAATACAGCAGACCGCTAAGCGCGAATAAATCCAGCCAGTATCGCCAGGTTGATTTAACGCTGAACACCCAAATCACGGCGCAGGTGTACACAGTAAATGACAGCATCATGGCGGTTAACACCCGATCAACCTGAGATAACGGCAGGATTTGCGCGAGCAAAATAGTCGCTACCGCACTTAACAAATAGCCACCAAAGGTTGCTGCGAGGCAGCGATTGCCTATGTGCAGACTATCGCGCCAAATAGTGGCTTTTTTCCAACGCGTTAGCCTTTGTATTAACGGCTGAGTCATGGCGATTTTCTCAATCATGATGGCGTGCCACTTTGGCTGAACTGGCGGTTAGATTGGCCCTGTTGGTGTAGGACAACACAGAGATTAACAGGGCGGGTAAAAAGGTTAAGCTGAGTAGCGTTGCTACGATAAGGCCTGCCAGCACAACTATGCCAACACCGCGATAGAGTTCACTACCTGCCCCAGGGAATAACACCAGCGGTAATAGACCAAACAATGTCGTCGTGGTGGACATTAAAATCGGCCGTAAGCGATTAGCGACGGCCGATTTTACGGCGTCAACGACACTAAACAGACCCGATTGTAGGTTTTTACGGCTCTGTTCCACGATCAAAATCGGGTTATTAACGACTGTGCCGAGCAGGATTAAAAATCCAAGCATGGTAATCATATCAAAGGGTTGGTGCCAACCTTGGCCGCCAAGATACGCAAATAAGCTGCCAGTATAGTTGAGAGCTTGTAAGCCGACTAAACCGCCTGCGAGCCCGAGCGGGATAGTGATCAGCACAAATAACGGATAACCCCAGTGATTAAAAATTGCGACTAATAACAAGTAGATGATCAACACGGCGACCAGAAAATTACTGGAGAGTGCCGCTTTCGTCGCTTCGAGTTGATCGGCTGCGCCCGAAATATCCAAACTGACATCTTTGCCGACAGCCCCTTGTTGATAGAGGATAGGGACTAATTCTTCCCGCACCTTAGCCACTGCGGTTTCCAACGCAATCGAACGCGGCGGAATAATGTAAAGGGTCACGGTTCTGCGGCCATCGACGCGGCGTAAACTGTCGCTATCCATTTGCTCGCTAATGTCGGCCAAGGCTTGCAGTGGCAGTACATTACCCTTAGGCGTGACTATCGGAGCGAGTGCCAATTGCGACAGACTCTGTTGATTGCCTGCCAGACTAAATAGAAAGATATCCACCTTGTTATCATTGAGGAAAAACTCGTCGACATAGGCGCCATCGCTCAGTGCCGAAACCGCATAGCCAAACTCGCTGCCGCTAAAATCTTGTTCTACAAGACGTTGCCAGCGAGGGGAAATCTGCCAAAGTGGTTGGTCTAGCGACAAGGTCGATGGGTCAGAATACAGCTGTGGTTCAGCAAATACTTTTTCCGCCGCTTGATACGCCGCTTCGGCAGCACGATAGAGGCTGGCTTGATTCGGGCCAGAAATATCCAAGGCGACAGCGCGGGTGCCACCATCGTTGCTGGAAATAATGGAACCCCGCGATGAATAGGCGCGCATGCCAGGATATTGCTCAAACAAGGCGGTGAGTGAGCTCATCATGGCATCCATATCTTGGCTGCGAACGGGCTCGCTCATCACCCAAATACTGCCGACACCCACGCTGAGGGTATAGTATTTTAGCGGCGGGATCTTTTGCTCACCACGTTCAAAGGATGCCGCCTCGGCATTGACTCTCGCGGATAGCTGAGTCGTTAATTCTTCAGCAATTTTAGCCATTTCCGATAGGTTGTAACCCGGCGGTGCGACCATAGAAGTAAAGGCTTTTGGTTCTTCGCCTTCGGGTAAATATTCGGCCGGAGGCATAAGCCAAGCTGCAAGCCCGATAGTCGAGACGAGTGATAGCACAATCACAGCGGCGCGGCGTTTGGCCGATAGCACCAGCTGGCTGACTAAGCTCAATATGCGTGATGCTTTGGGCGGCTCACTTTGGTTTGTGCTTGCCGAGCGCATCTTACCAAAGCCAAAACGGGCAATGGCGGCGGGTACGATGAACACCGCGACCAGCATAGAAGCGATAATGGATGAAGCGATGGCAATCGCGATATCCGAGTACAGTTGTCCCGCTTCTTGTTTGATAAATAGAATGGGTACAAACACTAGCACTGTGGTGAGTGTTGAGGCCAGTACCGCAGGCCACACATCATAGATGCCACCGATGGCTGCTTCGAGACGATCTAATCCGCGTCTGCGCGCTTGTTCAATACTTTCGAGCACCACAATGCTGTTATCGACTGTCATGCCTATGGCAAAGGCCACACCCGCCAGCGAAATGACATTAATAGTGCGATCAAACACTAGCAGCCCGACGAAGGCGGCTAAGGTACACAGCGGAATACCGATAACACCAATCAGGGTGGCTCGACTCGAGCGCAAGAAGAGGTACATGACCAAGGTTGCCAGTAAGGCTCCTAGGCCCAAATTCACCCACACATTTTCAACCGAATCTTGCACATAGCGCACATCATCACTGAATAACTCTAATTGCATGGCGTGCTGGGCGAGTTGATTTTGATTGATCTGCGCTACCACAGGCATCATAGCGGCTTTGATGGCGATAACGTTAGAACCGACGTCCCGCTTAACCGCTAAGCTGAGGGTACGTTCTTGTTCGGCAAATGACAGCTCACGGATCTCGGCGTGGTCGAGTTTTATCTCGGCAACGTCTTGCAGCAGAATATTAGTATTACCTTGGCGTTTTAAAATCAGTTGTTTAAGTTGATTCAAATCCTCGAAACGGCCAATCACCCGCAGTAAATAACGTTTTTTACCACTGTCGATATCGCCCGCAGAGGTGTCTTTGTTGCGATCTCTAATGGCTTGGCGTACATCCATAATGCTGATGCCGCGTTGGGCGAGTTTGGCGGGATCGAGCAGTATTTGGATTTGCCGTTCGGCGCCGCCTTGAATGGTGACGGAGGAAACGCCTTTGACGCGCTCCATTTGTGGGCGAATGAAGTCGTTAGCGAAATCGCGCATCATGTCTATGTCTAGATTCAGCGGGTTCCCCGCGACAGGCACGAGACGGAAATACATGAAAGCGTTGTCTGAATATGAACTGCTGTAAAGCCGTGGTTGGTCGACGTTTTCAGGGTATGACGACACTTGGCTGAGCGCATTGCTAACACGAATAAGCGCGTCACTGATCTCAGTGCTTTGGGGGAATTCGAGTTCTACCCATGCTGAACCGGTATCGGCCCAAGATGTCATGCGTTGTAAGTTGGGCAAAGTGCGCAGGTAGCGTTCCTGCTCAAGTAGAATTTCTTTTTCAACGTCTTGCGGCGTTGCTCCCGGCCAACCTGTGGCGACACTGATGGTGCGCACATCTAAATCGGGGATCATTTGGATTGGGATACGCAGTGCGGCAGCCGTGCCCAACACGCAGAATATCAAGACGATGACCGACAGTAAGGTGCCATGTTTAATACCAAACTTCAGCATCCCACTAACCTCCTATGACAGAGTTGAGCACAGATACTGACTGTTGGTCTTGTAAACTCTCGTTACCGCGGATCACCACTGGCGCATCTTTAGGTAATGGACTGAGGATTTCAATCCCGATGGCGCTCGTATGGCCCACTTGAACGGTATGCCGTTGGGCTATGTTGTTTTGCACGGTAAAGACGCTGAACTGGCCGTCGGGGTGACGGATGAGGGCATCTTGCGGTACGACAACACTGTGTTGCGCTCGCTGTAAGTGGAAGGTCGCAGTGGCCGATGTGCCGGGCATCAAAAGTCCATCCGCTTCGGGAATAGTCAAGCGTACCAAGAAGCTGCGAGCATTGTGGTCGCTTACAGGGACAAGGGCATTCACATGGCCGATAAACGCTTGTTCAGGCAGCATGTCGGCGGAAATGTCCACGTGAGTCGCAGTGGCTACGCTTTGGAACATTTCCTGTGGCACTTGAATGTCGAGCCAGAGCTGTTCTTGGGATACTAAGGTGAAGATTTCTGTGCCAACATTAACCCATTCACCGATTTCAGTTTGTTTGCTTGCAATCACTCCCGCAAACGGCGCGATCAGTTGGTGGCGGGCGACCACCTCTTTTTGGTGTGCTAATGCCGCCGTTAAACTTTGCAGATTGGCTTCGGCCTCGGTTAACGCCGCTTGGCGAATCGCGCGCTCCGTTTCGGGGAATAACTGCTGAGCGCTGAGTGTTTGCGCCTCGGTGAGGAGTCGCTGCTTTTCTGCCAGCATGGTCTTAGCGGCCATTACATCGGCTTGACGCTGTGCTAATTGGTGTACGGCTAAGGTATCGTCGAGTGCGAGTAAAGGCTGGCCTGCGCGGACTTGCGAGCCCGCATCGACCAGCACTTTGGCGACTAGGCCATCGGTACGTGCCGATAAGCGAGCCACCCGTGCGGATTTAATGGAGCCACTGAGTGGCAAAAGTTCATTGGTGCTGCCAGTTTGGGGCAAGGCGACTGTTACAGGTACTGCGCTTGCGTGGACTGCAAAACACAGCAGGTATAAACCTATCATTAAATACCGCACGTTAACTCCATCTCACTATAAGATTATTACTGAGTGATAAAACTCGTGGTGGTGATGTGTAAAACGCTATCAACCTCGTTGCCTGCGAGTGTTTGTTTACCTTCTGTGGTGTGATTACTGACGAGCAAATAGCGGCCTGCATCTGGGGTATCGAGGGCGAGTTTACCTTGGGCATCGGTGGTGAAAGATTTACTCCAAAAACCGGGGCGATAAACTTGTACTGGATGATTCACCAGTGGTGCGCCTTTATAGCTAAGTACAAACTCGGGAGCGCCTGACTTTACTGGCGTAAATTCAAAATCTTGCAGCGCTTTTGTGTGTTCTTGTCCCGTGCGGGCATAGAGTATTGCGGCCTGTAGTCCGGTCTCAGTTTTCCATGGTTGCCACGCGGTATCGGCATAGAAACTGATGTCACTCTTGCTATCTTGGGTTTTGACCAGTAGATGATCGGCCTGCGCTGTGGCGGTTAACGGTGTCTTGGCATTGGCGGCGAAAATACGCGCCGCGCTTAAGGATGCTAACTCTTCTGCCGAAGCTTGCTCTGAACCCGGTTCGCCAAATTGCACTTTAACCGAACCATCGCTGCTGCGCTCAAGCCACACTTCATGTGCTTGAGCCGAAAAAGCGATACCGCCGAGTAAAGTGAGTAGTACAAGTGCCTGTTTCATTTAATTATCCTTAATATTGTTTAGGGAGGCGTGCAAAATTTTACAGCGTCCAACGCAATGACAGCGTGGCATTACGTGGCTCGCCAAAGTCTGCGTAACCCCAGAGTGAGCGGTTATAGTTTTTGTCGAAAATATTGTTAATGTTCACTTGCATCGAAATCGACGGTGTTATTTGGTAGCCAAACATTAAGTCGACGAGTGAGTAGGCTGATTGTGTTTGGCGATAAGCCACATTCGGCGCGCCATCGACGCCATAAATAGTGCCTTGATAGAAGGTGCTGCTCTGCCAGCGCCAGCTTGCGCCCGCAGTAATGCCCGGCAGAATGTCTTCAAAGTTATATTTAGTGGTGAGTTTGAAAATATCTTCGGGTAGATAAGTTTGACGACGTAGGCCATCTTCATCTTCTGCATTGTTGTGGGTATAACCACCGCTGATATCCCATAAGTCGGTAAGACGTCCGGCTATTTCTAACTCATAGCCCTTGGTGGTAATCCCATCCACACTTTCGTAGATAGAGTCACCGGAAGGTAGCTGACCTTTACCTGCATATTCGGGTTCGTTGTCTTTATTGGTTTCGTACACTGCAGCTGACATGTTTAGCGTGTCATCGAACAGCGCGACCTTGACGCCGCCTTCGACGTTGGTGCCTTCTGCGGGTTCGAGCAGTTGGCCATCTTCACCAAAATAGGTGCCGGGTTTGAAGATTTCAGTACGGCTAGCGTAGACAGCGATCTGCTCGGTCACATCGTAGACTAGGCCGTAGTAGGGGATGAAAATACCGGTTTTTTCCATGGTTGCATCTGTGCTGTTACCCACGAGATCATGCTTTTCATAGGACCAGTTACTTACGCGTCCACCGACCATTAATTTCAGTGAGTCCAACAGATTGACACGGACAGTGCCGTAAACACCCGATTGGCTTTGCTCATTGGTTTGGCCATTGGTGGGTGAATTAGGAAGATTAGGCTTGGGATAATTGCCTTGATCTGCCACGTTATAGCGACGTTGGGGTGCGGAGTTCGTGTTGATGTTGTCAAACTCGTTGTCACCATAGTTAAAACCTATCACCGCGCTATGCTCACGGCCGAGTAAGTCGAAGTTACCCGTGGCGTACAGGTTGAAGCTGTTGGTATCGGATTCTCTATCATGCTGGGCGGCATAGGTATCGCCCCAAGGGCCGACAAACTCGCCGGTTGATTTGACAATATAATCGCCAGGGTAAAAGGCCAATGCGTCTATGGTGGCGTTGGCAATACGATAGGCACTGACGAGTGACCAGTCGTTATCGAATCTATGTTTAAATTCGGCCATGAGACTCTTTTGGGTCACATCCCAATGGGTCCAGTCCTGTGAGCTGGAATAGCTGCGGCCAAAATCGACAGCTGTGCCATCGGTATAAAATGCGGGATTAGAGTTCCAGTTATACACGCCGTCGGTTTGCGATTTTTGATAGTCCGCAAACAGTGACAGGCTAGTATCTATGCCGAGACTCGTTTCAACTACGCCATAAAGCACAGTGGTATCGCGTTGATAGCGGTCGATAAACGAATCGCCTTTCTTCACCGCACTGACGAGTCGACCTTTCACATTGCCCGAATCCGTGAGCCAGCCAGAAACATCGGCCTCTAATCTATAGGTATTCCACGAGGCATAACTGACACTTGCCGTGGCGCGGGTATCATCCGTTGGGCGTTTACGAATAAAGTTAACCGTGGCAGAAGGTTCACCTAAGCCGCTTAAGATCCCGGCCGCACCTTTTAACACTTCAACCCGTTCGGCAATCACAGGGTCTAAACCTTGATCAATTGAGCCGCTGTAAACATGGGATGAAGAGGTTGTGATTAAGCCGTCAATTTGGACACCGCTGTCGAGTGCATAGCCGCGCACGAATATCTGACTATTTTCAGAAGCATCGCCCACCATAGTGACGCCAGGAGTGTGATTTAACACTGACTCCATAGTGACCAAACCTTTGTCACTGATCATTTCTTCGGTAATCAAAGTGACGCTTTGTGGGGTTTCTTTGAGTGACATAGACAAACCCGTGGCGCTATTCATTGCCGCTCGGGTGTAGGTTCCTACTACGTTTAATCTTTCTATCTGTTCTGTATCTTCTTTCTCATCTTGCTTAGGGTCCGTATTGGCTTGAACCGTCAAAGTGAGTGTGCTGAGAAGTACAGGGATCAATGGCGAGCGCCAAGACGTTAAAACAGATAGGGGAGGCATGGTATTTCAATCCTTTCAGGCGATTTCAGATTAAATGATGATTGGTGATCCTGAGTGCAAATAAAGCACTTAGTTGCAAATGAGAATCGATCGCATGATAGGTTTGTTGAAAATAAATGCAATATGCCCAATGTGTAAATTGTTGAAGCGGGGTTGTAACTTATTGGCGAATAGTTTGTCAGCGAGCTGTGATAAGCGGTCGCGGTGGGAACCGCGCTTTTAGCGCATGCCTTACTATAACTCGGTTTCAGGGCATCGACTTGGAACAAAAGCTGTTGTGACTCAAGCTCCTCTAGCCAACAAAAAAGCCACAGTCGTTACCGACTGTGGCCTTTAATCTTTACAATTGAATCGAAATCCAACGGACTTGTTAAGCCTAAAAGTATGATTTACACCTTAGGTTTACGCCCGTACTTGGCCTGTGCCTGAGACTAAATACTTCTCAGCGGTCAAGGATTCGAGTCCCATTGGGCCGTAGGCATGTAGCTTAGAGGTCGCGATGCCGATTTCGGCGCCAAGACCGAGTTCGCTGCCGTCGGAGAAGCGCGAAGAAGCATTGACCATCACCACTGAAGCATCGACTGCACGTTGGAAGCGTGCGGCTGTGACTTCGTTTTCGGTGCAAATCACTTCGGTGTGCTGGCTACCAAAACGGGCAATGTGTTGGATAGCATGGTCGAAGTGATCGACTTGGCGAATGGCGATTTCGAGATCTAAATACTCTTGGCCGAAATCGTCTTCTTCCATGTAAGTACAGTTTTCGAAGTAGCCACCGGATTGGGTACAAGCATTGATTTTAACCTTATGCTCGGCCAGCGCTTTGGCCACTTTAGGCAGGAATTGCGAAGCAATTTCTTGGTGCACTAATAGGGCTTCGAGGGCATTACACACGCCTGTGCGCTGGGTTTTACCGTTGAGCAGTAAGTCCAAAGCAATATCCAGATCGGCATCTTTATCGACGTATAAATGACACACGCCTTTAAAATGCTGGATCACTGGGATTTTACTGTTGTCAGACACAAAGTTAATCAAGCCTTCGCCGCCACGGGGAATGATCACATCGATATAATCTCGTTGCTGCATCAGTTCCAACATCAGGGCACGGTCAGGATCGGGCACCACTGTGATTAACGCCTCGGGCAAGCCGTATTGTTTCAATACACTTTGCAAAATGGTGGCGATAATTTTGCTGGTGTGCAGCGCCTCTTTACCACCGCGCAAAATCACGGCATTACCGGATTTAAAGCACAGGGCACCCGCATCGGCGGTGACATTCGGACGCGCTTCATAAATCATACAAACTACGCCTAATGGCACGCGCATCTTGCTGATGGATAAGCCGTTAGGTCGTTGACCAATATAACGTTCATTGCCAATGGGATCGGGCAAGGCAGCGATGGTTTCAATCCCTACTGCCATGGCTTCTACGCGTTCTGGTGTTAGCGTTAAGCGGTCGAGCATAGCAGGGGCAACGTTATCGGCTGTTGCTCTGTGTAGGTCAATCAAGTTAGCGCTTTGGATTTCGTAGGACTTTTCACGTAATGAACGCGCCATGTCGAGGAGTACAGTATTTTTAAGCTGTTCGTCAACTTGGGCGAGAATAAGAGCCGCTTTAGCAGCTTCTTGAGATAAGTTTTTGATTAAAGTCATATTTACTCCGCTTAGATGTTTACTCGCTCATATTTATTCGGCTGATGCTTATTCGAGAATGGCGATGTTTTTCTCGGAAATGATCGGTCCAGTCTTTTGCTGAAATTCACTGGCAAACTCGCGATCGTCTTGGTCCGTAATAAAGCTAAGTAAACAACTGCTGTAATTGGATTTGGCCTTGGCCAATTTAGTACCATCACCTTTGCGTACTAGAATGGTGTCACCGGCAGAAAAGTCCCCGTTGATGGCAACGACATCGTCGCTGGTCAATTGCTCGCTATGGATATCGAGGGAGATATTAAAGTCATTTTCAACAATGACTTCGCCCTGAGCCTGCGAGGTATGTGTCATCCAGTGCAAGTGATCTTGCATTGGCTTTTCATCGGGGGTAAATAAGGTTCCTGGGTTTTGGCCCTTCAACAATTGGTTGAATGAGTCAGCATCAAAACCATTGATAATAAAGGTTTCGATCCCGTGGGAAATCGCCTTCTTGGCGGCTTGTATCTTAGTCCGCATACCACCTGTACCAACGGCACTGCTGGCGCCGCCTGCCATGGCGTAGATTTCGGCATTAATCTCGGTCACCTGCTTGATAAGCTGTGCATCGGGATTTTCATGGGGGTTTTGTGTGTAAAGCCCATTCACATCCGAACAGATTATCAGGGTATCGGCATCTGCTGCTGCGGCTACCATGGCCGAGAGATTATCGTTATCGCCAACTTTGAGCTTGTCGGCGGTCACGGCATCGTTCTCGTTGATGATAGGCAGTAGCCCATGTTCGAGTAGGCTGAAAATCGTATCTTTAATACTGATGTAACGATCTCGGTTGCGTAAATCACCGTGGGTTAACAGTAGCTGTGCGGTCGGGAAATCAAATAACTTGTTCCATGTGGCCATCATATCGGCCTGACCTGCTGCTGCCATGGCTTTCTTCACTGTGACGCTAGGTTTATCAACATCGCCAAAGTGATGCCATCCCGCGGCGACTGAGCCCGAAGAGACCAAGACAACTTGGATCCCTTGGGCACGACAATAAGTAATAAATTGGGCAATGCCGAGTAAGTAGTGACTGCTGCAACCTTGTTTGTGGGGTGCAATCAGGGCACTACCTACCTTAACGACAATGCGTTTCCAGGGTAAGTCAGTCATACCTGCGCGCCTCATCTGTCTTCGGCTAAAACACGGCCAGCCTTATGGAATAATTTAGTGGTTTTGGCACAGGGATCAGTATCGAGTAACGAGACTATCCAAATCACCACACTGCTCACGGCAAAGCCGGGGATCATTTCATACACCACTGTGGTTAAGGCTTGTCCATCTGCCAATACCGGGGCATAAATCCAAAACAACACTGTAGCTGCGCCTGACACTATGCCGGCAATCGCGGCTTTGTGGGTTAGGTTCGCTTTATACAAGCTAAACAAAACTAACGGACCGAAGGCGGCACCGAATCCTGCCCATGCATTACTCACCAGTGATAGCACACTGCTAGAACGATCGAGCGCCAGTAGACTCGCGACAATTGCTACGCCTGCTACGCCAAAGCGTCCCATTTTCACCATGTCTTTCTCGGTAGATTCTTTCTTCGACATCACGCGATAGATATCTTCCGTTAGCGAGCTTGATGACACTAATAGCTGCGATGAAATGGTGCTCATGATCGCGGCCAGAATGGCGGCCAGTAAGAAGCCACTAATGATCGGATGGAACAACAACTCAGAAAACACGATAAAGATGGTTTCAGGATCGGTCAGCTTCATACCAAATTTATTGGCGTAAGCGATACCGACAAGACCTGTTGCTAGTGCACCCACAATGGTCACTGTCATCCAGCCCATACCTATGTGTCTGGCGGCTTTAATGTCAGCTACTGAACGAATCGCCATAAAACGCACAATAATATGCGGTTGGCCAAAGTAACCGAGTCCCCAAGATAAGCTTGAGATAAGCCCTAACATAGTGACGTTTTGCATCGCATCGGTGAAGTGTGGAATCGACTGATACGCAAAGTTCAACATAGTGTCAGCGCTGGTAAATTCTTGATATGCCACGACAGGAACTAAGACTAAGGCGACAAACATAATACAGCCTTGGACAAAGTCAGTGAGGCTCACTGCCAAGAATCCACCTAACAGGGTATAAGAAACCACAACCGCTAGTGTAACGACTAAACCTATGTCGTAGTTCAGGCCAAATGCTGACTCAAACAATTTACCGCCAGCCACTAAACCTGCCGAGGTATACAAGGTAAAGAAGATCACAATGATCACGGCCGAGATAATACGGATACTGCCGTTAGCATTGCCGAAGCGTTTAGCAAAAAACTCCGGGATAGTGAGGGCGTTGTCCGCCACCTCGGTATAGACCCTTAATTTGGGTGCAACAACCAAGTAATTAATTAGAGCACCAATCAATAGTCCAAGAGCGATGTAAATGGTTTCGAAACCAACCAAAAACATTGCGCCGGGAAGACCCATTAGCATCCAGCCACTCATGTCAGATGCACCCGCTGAGAGTGCGGTGACCTGTGGGCTCACCTTGCGGCCGCCCAAAATATAGCCGGATACATCGCTGGTGGATTTTTTATAAGCGAATAAGCCAATGGCGAGCATAACGATAAAGTAGATAGCTAAGGAAATGTAAGCGAGGTAATTCATTGGTTATTTTTCTCCTAACGCTTTGTTATTTTGAATAATACTCGGTTTCAAAATGACAAAGAGATAGGTGCTTAATATTGCAAGTAAACACATAAACTGCATTGATTCCTTAGCGTGTAATCGGGTAAAGCTTGCTACTTGCGAGATGAGATTTTCCTCTGGTGGGTTCTCCGTAGACATAATTTCTCCTTGGTTGATAATTGAATTTATATCACCAATATAGTTAGTGATCTAACTATATTAAGGCATTTTATCGGCCAAATATCAAGCTTCCATTGAATTTAAATGGTTTTGGTGGCAGCAAAAGAGTGGCTTTTGGGGCGAAAAATAGTTTGAGAACTGATTATTTTTCGGAGGTGTTTTTCTGCTCGGCGATACTGTGGGCAGTGCGTTCGAAGGTTAAAGTGATGCGTTCAAACATCCCAGTAATCATAGTGAATTGTTCGTGGGGTAACGGACATTGGGCCAGCGCTTCTAATAATGCTTCGCTGCTGATGTTAAACTCTTCTGCGACTTGTCCGTGGGCGCAGGCGATAAATGCCTGACCTAAATTGTGTTGCCAGAGGTTGAGTGCATTTTCTAAGCCTAAGTTTAAGTGCGTATCTGAAATGCCCTGCAACATGCGCCGCATCCGAATCGACACATGGCCTAGATTAAGTGCAGTAAACACCAGATCGGTAAATACCCTCGAACTCTTGCCCGAGCCTTTTTCGTAACTGGCGATCCGCAGCAGTCGATCGCCCATGCGGGCGTTAAACCAAGGCTCGGGATCATCATGCTGCGCGATATGCACCAGATCTTTTTGGATGGATTGCAGCAGACGATATTGCATCAACCGCTGGCTAGGTTCGGTAATCAATTTAAACAACCAATACAGCACAGTCACGCCAACAAAAATCGCTAAGGCATTGCTGACGGTGTTTTCTATCGCAAATGAAATGGTGTTGCTGGGCTGCACTAACACAGCAAACGGCACGCAAATGCCGAGCCCATAGGGCAAGGTTGGTCGATTCGCCAAGGCGAGTAGGCCAATAAAAAACGGCCCAGCGAGCACTAAAACGAGGATTTCGAAATCGCCGCTACTCTTTGCCAGCAAAGGTAAAGCGTAAAACACTGTGAGTGGTGCCGCGATAGTGATGCCGACAAGAATACGGCGCAAAATCGTGGTTAACATCGGCAGTGGTTGGCGCGCCATCATGATGGAAAAGACCACGGGCAGCAGGATCATCATGAGGACTGCGCTCGACCCTGTGCCAATCCACAATGAAGCCCCAATGACAAACACCGCCATGCTGCGCAGGCCCGTGGTAACGCCTATTAATGGATCTCGGTGAAACTCCATCGGCGGCGCGTTGAGCTGCACCGCAGAGTGACTGGTCAGCACGTTGTAGCTCTTGAGCACCATGATCAGATCGGCGCTTAATTCCATCGCGACTTTGAGTAAGCGCGTCTCTAACGGCGCGCGGTCGCGGTATTGCATCAGGTTTTGCTGGAGTTGATACCTCAAGGTGCGCGCCATTTTGTAGCATTCTTGGTAATCACTCGATTGCGCCATCAAGGTAAAACTACTGCGCATATTGGCTAAGGATTTCGCGAGTGGTTCGCTAACAAGATGGGAATGATTACGTTGCAGCCGGCCAAATAGTTGGATTGCCGCCAATAGCGAAAGAGTCTTATTGCAGAGAAAGTTCGCCGCATGGCTCTGCCCGCGTCCTTCGGGGCCTTCATAAATCACCGCGCTGGAGTCGTCACTCAGCGCCGATACTGACTCCATAATCGTGTCGATATGTTCATGGCGACTCGCATGTTCCCCCTGTAAATCGAGTTCTAATGCAAGATAGTTAAGCGTATGATTAATGGTGTTTTTAGCATGCAATTGTAGACTATGTTTTACCTTTGTCGGCCAAAGTAGCGAGCTGACCAAGACGGCGCAAATCGCCCCGACGACAATCTCGCTGATCCTCGACTGCGCCACATCGAATATTTTTGCGCTATCGGCCGTGCTCGGGCTTGCCATCACAATGAGCACTATCAAGCAGGCGGTCATGCCCGCCATAGCAAAGGCATAGACAAAGTTTTGCTGGCGTACCATGGCCGACAACCCAGAATTTAGCCCTATCCAGCAGGCGAGTAATCCTAAGGCGAGTTCGGGATAGGGCGTAAACCAGTTGAGTATGGCAATCCCCGCGAGCGCGCCTACTAAGGTGCCGCCGATTTGGCATAAGCCCTTTTCGATCACGAGTCCACTTTCGGGGCGAATTTGCAGGAATACCGCCGACACCAGCGCCCAATATGGCCGTTCTAGATTTAAGAACATGGCCACATATAAGGCGAGCGCCATCGAGATCACGCCCTTAATCGCGAAGATGAGGGTTCGTCGGTCTGGAAAGAATAAACTCTTCAGTAACAGCGTCATAATGACTATTTGTCAGTCTGTAGCTGGATGGAAACTGTCATGCCGACGCTCAGCTCTATGTCCTTAGGAATGCTATCTAGCTGAATATCGACCGGAATACGCTGCGACAACCTCACCCAATTAAAGGTTTGGCCGATTTGCGGCAATAACTGTCCATTAGTAGTGACATTGGTGTTAGCGATTGCTTTACCTATGCTGGTCACTTTGCCATGCAAGACATGGCCGCCACTCATCAGGCTAACATCGGCGTTTTGACCTATGTGAACCAAGGGGATTTTGGTTTCTTCAAAATAGCCTGTGATATAGAGGGAGTCTTGTTTGACCAGCGAAAATACTGAGTTGCCTTTGCTGACATAGTTGCCATTGCGCAGACTTAAATTGATCAGAGTACCGTTTTCGGGAGCGTGAATTTGCGTCCGCGCTAAGTCAATTTTGGCGGTATTCAATTGCGCCTGTGCGAGTTCATAACTGGTTCTTGCCAGTTCGGTATTGATAAAGGCTTCGTCGAAGGTTTCTTTGCTGACCAAGTTGTCATTGGTCAAACCGATACGGCGTTTGTACTTATGTTTTGCCAGTTCCCATGCCAATTTTTGGCTTTCCGCTTTGGCATTCAATTCGGCAATCGTGGCCTTGTAGCGGGTATCGTCCACAGTGAACAACACATCACCCTTATTGACGATTTGATTGTCTTTTACATTCAGTTGATTCACCCAACCGGACACATCTGGCGCTATGGTAATGATTTCGGCGCGAACTCGGCCGTCGCGGGTCCAAGGAGAATAAAGGTAGTGTGACCATATCCAATGTCCCGCGATACCTGCAACCGCGACCACAATGAGGGTGAGGCAGATACGAAAGATTTTTCCCATGAACAATCAACTCCCAAGCAAGTAAATGACCAACGCCAGATAGCAGATAAACAGCCCAACTTCGAACCAAGCTTCGCGCCACAGCTTGTGATAGAGCCCAGTTTGATAGAGCACCAAGCGAGTGATGCAGGAAAGCAGAAAAGCTAAGGGGATAAAGATAATTAATGGACTAAATAACAAACCATCGAACGCGAGTTCTTTAAGCATTACGCTATTCATCCCGATTACAGTGGCGCAGCGATAACCGCGCTGTGTGTTTAAAATGCAAAGTACTCAGTCGAGATTATAGGAAAGTCGCGTGCGAGTTAATGATTTTATGCTATCTGTGATCAATTAGGGCCAGCATTAGCTGGCCCTAAATATGATGAAATCAAAGCGAAAATCGCTTTTACCTCATGGTAACGAATTCTTCAGCGCCCGTTGGGTGGATAGCAACAACCGCATCAAAGTCGGCCTTAGTTGCGCCCATTTTCATGGCGACGCCGAAACCTTGAAGGATTTCGTCCATACCAAAACCAATACCATGAATACCGACGACTTTTTCGTCCTTGCCAGCGCAGACTAACTTCATCTTACAGGCTTGGCGATGGGCCGTAACGGCGGTGTACATTGAGGTAAACGTCGAGGTATACACTTTGACGTTATCATCGCCGTATTGAGTACGGGCTTCTGGTTCGGTCAAGCCCATAGTGCCAATGGGTGGATGGCTGAACACGACCGTTGGGATCAGGCTGTAATCCATTTTGGCATCTGTCATGCCGTTAAATAAACGCTCGGATAACAAACGGCCCGCTTTAACCGCAACTGGGGTGAGCTCTACGCCGCCCGCCATAATGTCGCCGACACAGTAAATTCCTTTGTGAGTCGTATTTTGCTGCTCGTCAGTGATGACATAGCCTTTGCTATCTAATTGCACTTCGGTGTTTTCTAAGCCGATATTGCCCGTCGCAGGTGAACGGCCAATTGCCCAAATTAGGCAATCAACAGTGATGCTTTCACCGTTTTCTAAGCTCAGTGTTAGGCTGTCATCGGAATTTTTAACCACAGCTTTTGGTACGCTATGGGTGTGCAATGTAGGGCCTTCGGTCGCCATGGCCTCAACGAGGGCGTCGACTAAGATGGGGTCAAAGTTACGCAGCGGCGCATGTTTACGCACTAATAAGTGAGTTTCACTGCCCAGAGCGTGTAACACGCCAGCGACTTCAACGGCGATATAGCCCGCGCCCACAACGGCAACGCGTTTTGGTTGCTCACGCAGGGCGAAGAAACCATCGGAGTCGATACCATGCTCGGCACCAGGAATGTCCGGAATAGTCGGCGCGCCGCCAGTGGCGATAAGGATGTTATCGGCGGTGTAATGTTCGCCGTCCACTTCAATAGTGTTGCCATCGACAAAACGGCCGTAGCCATTTAATAGCGTCACTTTGTTGTTGGCAAAACCACGGCCGTAGGCATCATGAATGCGGCCAATGTAGGCTTCGCGGTTCTCGACCAAGGTATTCCAATCGAATTTATTAACAGTGACGTCGAAACCATAATCTTTGGCGTAAAGGTTCATCGCTTCGGCAACATGGGCGCCATACCACATGACTTTTTTCGGCACACAGCCTACGTTTACACAGGTGCCACCTACGTGTTTGGCTTCGATGAGTAGAACCTTAGCGCCACGCATTGCTGCTCGGTTTGCTGAGGCGATACCGCCGCTGCCTGCGCCTAGGCAGATATAGTCAAAATGTTGAGCCATGAGTTTCTCCGTCTTACTTCAAGGATGAGATGCTTTACAGCAGAAGGTCATTGTAGGGGTGTTTGCGATAACAGACCAGCCCATTGCATGACTAACGCATAAGACCGTACTTTGACTGAAAAAGATCCTGAACTTTACACTTACCCGAACTGGGCATCAGCTGTTCATCGGGTCGCCGTCTAGCGGCGATATTGGCAATTAGAGTGATCGTTTTGAGCGGGACCTTCTGCGCCACATTTCAAACATTGCCATTCCTTTTGGCGGGCGCTGAGTTCGTCGGCTTGATGCGTAGCGGCATTATCTTGTTTGCCGCCGAGTTGCGCTTCTAACTGATCCATACGTTTATCGAGCCAGCGGCAGTTGGGATCATTGGCTACGTGTTCACGGCTGGCAAGTTGTTGCTTGCGACTGAGTTTTTTACTCTTAGCGGCTTTGGTCGATTGCGTGGCTTTAGTTGATTTAGTGGTTTTGGATGGCTCGGTTGGCGTGAGAGTGGGAGCCGAATACTCGAGGCTGCTTTGCTCTTGGTCAGGCAGATTAATCGGTTTGCCCTCACTGTCGAGCAAGGTGCCTAGGGGCAAAGGCGCGGTTTGTGTCGATTGCGATAAGGACTCTAGACTCGGTTCAGATTCAGGCTCAAGTTCAAGTAATTGCCGTGCGTCAGCCGAGTATATGACTGGGAGAAAAAGCAGAAGTAAGGCAATAACGGCGGTGCGGATGAGATAAAAATGCTGGGCTAACATTCCCTGTTCCTCGGTAAAATCGATATGAATGGTGAGTCGTTCCGTCGACGTTTTGAGTGTAGTTAGTGAGTGTTATTTTGCCAAATGGAGCGGGATAAATTGACAGAGGAAGGTTGTAATACGGCGCTACAAAACACTGAGCTAAAAACCACGGCGCTAAGAATGGAGTTAAAACGTCATCGCAAAGTGGATGCCGGCATAGGTCTCATCTTGCGAACTCATATCGCCATTCGCCGTCGCTTCTTGCTCAATATCACCTTGGGCAATGCTGTAGCTGATGTGGCCATCGATACTCATCCAAGATGACAGCTGATAACTGGCTTCGAGGCCAAACTGCAAGTTATTGCGGCCATCGTGTTCTTCTGTGCGGTATTTAAAATCAAACCCTTGAGTGATGTATGGCGTGAGGATGAGCTGATCTGTGACATGCCAATAACTGTGTAAACTCACTTCAACAAAGTAACCCGCCGCCTCGGTGGAATAGACATAACTTGCCGATGGTACTAGCCAAGGTTCAGCGGTGTAAGCGAGTTCGGCAAATAGCTCGTTATCGTGGCAACGGGTATTGCTGTAGCCTTCAATGCGTTGATAACCCACATTAGCCTCTAGGTTTTCGGCCACATCGAACCCATATTCAAGGCCGATATTCCACTCAGTGTAGGCTTGGCTATCGCCGCGGCCAACTAAAGCGTAGGCGGTGATATTGTCTTGCTGGACTGCGGTATTCAGCCAATAGATGCCGCCATCTTGCAGATTATTACGACCCTGTGAGACGTATTGACTGTCCCAACCTAAATCCAGTGTTACTGCTAAGGCTTGGCTATTCTGGCTGGACAATCCGGCGCTTGAAATGCTCTCGATGCTTTCTAGGCTCTCATTGGCGAATGCGTTGTAGCTAAGGCCGTTGATGCCTAAAGTGCAGAGGATGCTCGCCATCAGTTTTACTGAGTGTGTTGCCATATTTTTGCTGATTTAGGTAGAAATGCGTTTGTTAGGGCGAGAATACCTTTCCCACAGGTAAGTGTTAATGCGAATTGATTCGATTTGCGATCAAGCCGACAATAATGCTTAGGTACATTAAGCGTAAATGCTAAATGCGAACGAGTTCACTTTTTTTAAGCAGAAATAGCGTTAGCAAGGCGTTCGAAGGGGGCAATCGGTTTTCTCGCCTTGATAAATAGCCCGTTAGCCCTTATCTATAAGTGATACAGATTGTTGAGGAGTCAATATGAGCAACCCTTTGCTTAGCGGCGCAAAATTACCGCTTTTTTCACAGATTAAACCGGAACATATTCAAGTCGCCGTTGAGCATGCCATTGCTCAGTGCCGCACTAAGATTGATGAAGTGCTGCAGAATCAAGGTCCTTACACTTGGGACAACTTGGTCGCGCCACTAGAACAGGTTGACGATGAGCTAAGCCAAATTTGGTCGCCCGTTTCTCACATGAATTCAGTGACCAGCACCGATGAATGGCGCGCTGCTCATGATGCTTGTTTGCCGCTATTGTCGGAATACGGCACCTATGTTGGTCAACACCAAGGTTTGTATCAAGCCTATAAAGCCCTGCGTACATCGAATGAATTTACACAATTAAGCCAAGCCCAGCAGAAGGTGATTGAACACAGCCTGCGCGATTTTGAACTATCGGGTATTGGCTTAGATGACGCGCAAAAAGTGCGTTATGGCGAAATGGTAAAACGTCTTTCTGAACTCACCAGTGGCTTTTCGAATCAATTACTGGATGCGACCCAAGCTTGGACTAAGTTGATCACAGATGAGGCTGAGCTTGCTGGCCTGCCAGAGTCTGCCAAAGCCGCCGCTAAGGCGATGGCCGATGCGCGTGAGTTAGACGGTTGGTTGTTTACCTTAGATTTCCCTTCTTATTTACCTGTCATGACTTACAGCGAAAACCGCAGTCTTCGCGAAGAGTGTTACCGCGCCTTCGTTACTCGCGCCTCGGATCAAGGCCCCAATGCTGGCGAGTTTGATAACAGCCCGCTGATGGACGAAATCCTAGCACTGCGCCACGAACTGGCATTGTTACTTGGTTTTGACAGTTTTGCCGACAAATCACTCGCCACCAAAATGGCTGAAACCCCGGCGCAGGTGATGGCATTTTTAAACGAGCTAGCGCTGCGCTCAAAGGATCAGGCTAAAGCTGAATTGGCCGAGCTGAGAGCGTTTGCCGAGACGGAATATGGCGTGAGCGAAATGGCATCTTGGGATTTAAGTTTCTATGCCGAGAAGTTGCAGCAGCATAAGTATGAGATTTCACAGGAAATCCTGCGTCCGTACTTCCCTGAAGATAAAGTGCTC
Source organism: Shewanella sp. DAU305 (assembly GCF_026802235.1). Classification (NCBI taxonomy): domain Bacteria; kingdom Pseudomonadati; phylum Pseudomonadota; class Gammaproteobacteria; order Alteromonadales; family Shewanellaceae; genus Shewanella; species Shewanella sp. DAU305. Next base: position 358,276 of record NZ_CP113808.1, on the reverse strand, counting down.
TCGGGCTTGTTCTACACAGTATCGCGTTTGTTCGGCCTTAAAATCGTTGAGCAAAAAGACCTTGATCGTTGGCATAAAGACGTGCGTTTCTTCGATATTTTCGACGAAACTGACGAACACAGAGGCAGTTTTTACCTCGACTTATATGCCCGCACAGGTAAACGTGGCGGTGCTTGGATGGATGACTGCCGTGTTCGCCGTCAAACCGCCCATGGATTGCAAAAGCCAGTGGCTTATTTGACCTGTAACTTTAATGGACCGGTCGATGGCAAACCTGCGCTATTCACCCACGATGAAGTGACGACCCTGTTCCACGAGTTTGGCCATGGTATCCACCACATGCTGACCAAAATCAATGTTGCAGGCGTGTCGGGTATCAATGGTGTGCCTTGGGATGCGGTCGAGTTACCGAGCCAATTTATGGAAAACTGGTGCTGGCAGGAAGAAGCCTTGGCCGAAATTTCTGGCCACTTCGAAACGGGTGAGCCATTACCTAAAGCCTTGTTAGATAAGATGCTGGCGGCGAAGAACTTCCAATCTGGCATGATGATGCTGCGCCAACTTGAGTTCTCGTTGTTCGATTTTAGAATGCACCACGAATACGACCCCGCTAAAGGCGCGCGCATTCAAGAAACCTTAGACGAAGTGCGTCGTCAGGTAGCCGTATTAACGCCGCCAGACTTTAACCGTTTCCAACATGGTTTTGCCCACATTTTTGCGGGCGGATATGCTGCGGGTTATTACAGCTATAAATGGGCAGAAGTGCTGTCGGCGGATGCGTTTTCCCGCTTCGAAGAGGAAGGGATTTTCAACCCTGAAACGGGTCGTCGTTTCCTGCACAATATCCTCGAAATGGGTGGCTCAGCCGAACCTATGGACTTGTTCAAACAGTTCATGGGACGCGAGCCTAATATCGATGCCTTGTTAAGGCATTCAGGCATTGCTGCATAAGCTAGATAAGCAATTGTTCACCTTGATAAATCTGCCCATTATAACGGGCTGATTTTCTCTGAGCATTTAGTTTTGCTAAACGATAAAAAGGCGTCATCTGACGCCTTTTTTGTGACATAGATCCCGCTTGCCCTGTGGTATGACCTCTGTTAGCCTGTGGCTCTTATTCCAAGGGCGACTCGTTATGAATCTGTATTTTCGTTTGTTTTGGTTGTTATTTTGGCGCACACGCCATTGTCGTAAGATCGATTTTCTAGGGACAAGCCGTATCACGTATCGTGCTTTACCGAGCGACTGCGATATCAATTTCCATCTGACTAACTCCCGCTATCCTGCGTTTATGGATCTGGCGCGGACTTATATGTTGGCCGAGATGGGTCTATTGAAACGTTTCTTAAAGTTGAAGTGGATGCCGATAGTTAACGCCGCCGAATTTACCTATATTCGCGATATCAAGCCGCTAAAAACCTTTGAAATTGAAACCAAAGTTGTCGGCTGGGATGAGAAATATTTCTATATCGAACAACGCTTTGTGAGCGAGCGAGGCTTACATTGTATTGTGCATGTGCGCGGTGTGTTCGTGTGCAAAGGTAAGCAAGTGCCGCTAGATGTGTTAGTGAAAGAGGCGGGTTATACCGATGCTGCACCTGAGTTGCCGCCCGAAGTCGTGAAGTGGAAAGCGTTTTTGCAGTTGAAGAAAGAACGCAATATGTGATCTTGTTGAGGCATGACTTACCCCGCTAAGGTATGCCTCTTATTCCCGCCGTTTCCTCCATTTCAGCCAGCAACACCTCTTCTTGTACTAACATCCAAGCGCCGCGCAATTGTGCCTGTTGCCAATAGCGCACGATTTCATCCAAATCCAATAGATTTAAGTGTTGAAAGCTATAACTTAAACAAGGGATTAGGGCGCAGTCGGCTAAGGTAAAACTGTCGCCACAAACCCAATGGTGTTGCGTGAGTTGCGTGTCTAAGCGTTGAAATTGTGCCAGTAGTTGTTTCTCTAATTGTTTGATTTCGAACTCGTTGCTGTCCTCGGTATGCATCAACTTTTCTAATTGAAATAATGGGTTATTAATATCATTGTCTATGATGCGATCGAACAAACGCACCTGTAAGTTGCGTTGCGGTTCTTGGGGCAGCAGCTGGGTACTGTTATTAAAATGCCTATCTAAGTATTCAATAATAATGCTGGATTCGGGAACAAGCAGCTCATCGTGGGTTTTTAGCAGGGGAACTCTTGCCTGCGGATAGGTTTGGTGAAATTCCTTGCGTGAAAAAGGGTCGCGCAGATCTATGATTCTGGGGTAGAAATTGGCCTGCTTTTCATAAAGTGCGATCAGCACCTTTTGTGAATAGCGAGATAAGGGGTGATAAAAAAGCTCCATAGGCACTAACTCCAAACCCTGAATTTTACTGACTTTACGCCTTAACTTTAGTCGTAATTAAGGTGCTTGCTGTAGGAGTTTTTCTAAAAAATGCAGGGATAAACACAATTTTTAGCGGCAAAGCCAAATGATCCATCAAGGATAAAAATCGGTATTATTAACGACATATTAAAAGTGTCGGGATTTAATCATTTTAAAGGTAATAATATGAGCCAGTTAGAGCGTTTTTCATCTATTTATGCCAGAGCCAGTGAGCGCAAAGGCGGACCTGCTGGACTCGAAGCATTATTGTCTGGTTGCCTGTCTGATGATGAAATTCGCCAATATCGGGATGCTGAATTATTGTCGGCGATGAGCCGTCAGGTGTTTCAAAGTGGTTTTGTATGGCGGGTGGTTGTTAACAAATGGCCCGAGTATGAGAAGTCTTTCTTTGGGTTCGAACCGCATAAAGTATTAATGTTATCGCCTGAGCAAATTCAAGCGCGGGCAAGTGATGCGACCTTGATTCGCCATCTTAAAAAGACTCAAGCCATTTATGATAATGCTCTGATGATCCACGATGTTGCTCGCGAACATGGCAGTTTGGCGCAACTGATCGCCGCTTGGCCGACACAGGATATTATTGGTTTGTGGGCGTTGTTGAAGAAACGCGGTACTCGATTGGGCGGCAATACGGGTCCCTATTTTCTGCGGGGTATTGGCAAAGATACTTTTTTGTTAACCGATGATGTGCAAGGCTATTTTAAAGCGCACAAATTAGTCGATGCGGGGTTTACGTCGCAGACAGCGCTTAAACAAGTACAAGCTGTATTTAATCAGTGGCAACAGGAATCAGGGCGTTGTTTGGCCGACATCAGCCGTATTTTGGCCTGTAGCGTAGGGGATAATCGAATTTAGGATATTTAGATTTAGCATTTGTAAGCGCAACATAAAAAAGACCAGCCGCGGGGGCTGGTCAAGGCTCTATTTATCAAGCCACTGGAGTGCCGCAGGGAAGCAGCGGATGAGCGGGTAACGCGACTAACTACACTTAAAAACTTTTGCTGATGCCCACGACAAATCTGTCATCGAAGATTTCAGTCTGAGTACCATAGACCTTGTGGTCGTTATCCACTGTGCTGCCGTGGTAACGGACATCAAAATTCAACCCGTAGAATACTTTGCTTAGACCTAAGTTCCAGTGTCCCCAACCTTCGGCACCTTCACCGCTCAAGTCTTGATAACCGACAGAGCCTGAGATTTTTACGCCATTATCGAAGTTGTAGCTTGGGTGCAAGGCGTAGTTCACGCCGTGCCAGCCATCGACACCAAACCAGTCATCGACTGTGGGTGTGACTTCTAATTGTAAATTGGTGCGGCCAAACTGTTTGCCCACTTTGAGCCAGAGTTCTGTGTAGTTTGAATAGGATGCACCTGGGTAGAGGTATGAAAACAGCATCACATCATAGGTAAATCCTGAGTCGCCAAATTCACCGGCTTTGCCGATAAAAGGCGCGGTAACGATCTCTAAATTAGGATCGGCAAACTTAATGTTGGAGCTAAATACCCCAGCATACCAACCTTCATTGTGATTCCAGCTTAAGGTGCCTTGCACTACGGGGATATCGCCGTCTAAGGTTTCAGATTCACCGCGGAACACATAATCGGAGGCAAAGTTAACATTGGCATTAATCGTACCGCCAAAGAGCTGGTTGTCATCGGCCGCTTGAGCAGTCATAGCAAGGGAAAGTAACGCCCCACTGAGCAGAAATTTAGTGCGTGTCTTCATAATCATCATCTCAAAATTATTTCAAATTATTGGGAGTTGTTAGCGCACCATTATCGTAAAAATAACTTGTGAATAGCCGTGATGCTTGGAATGAACCAATCACGAAAATATGTGAATGAATATGAAAAAATGCGTTTTTAAGCGAGGAATTTTTAGCTTTGTAAGCAATATTCGTCATTAAAGAAGTGTTAATTGTGGGAGTCTGAGTTTCATTTAATGGGGTATTAAACTGGATTTCGGGTTTGCTCCGCCTATGGCTAACCACTAAAATAACCCGCTCAGTATAATTTGAGACGGTTACTTTTATTGTTGTGGGTTTGACTCAAACCATTGGCGCCGTATTTCGGCCATATGTTTGAGGTAACAAACTGCACATTAATCCGCTAAATGATGTTTTTTACGCGCAGGCAGTCTGAAGCCAATTCCTTGTTTACTCTCTTTCGGTATTGTCAGTCTTGATAGGTCGTTTTGAGCGACTTGATGCTGAGAGTGGCCTGAGTAAAAACAACAGCGCTGCGTTTTTGTCTCTATGTACAAATTATTGCAACAAGTGGCGGTTAAGCTAACGCCATTGAGCTGTGGGCCTTGGCCTATGACAAGTTTAGAATATGAACAGATTTGCAACATATTCAATATGGAGTAGGCTTATTGGGTGTTTTACGGCATATCCCTCTAACAATGTTACCCAAAGTTAACAGGCTTTTTAAATCGAATAACAATTCGATGAATATAGTAATGCCGAATGAGTGAAAATTTTCATTAGTTTACAATTTAGTTTCGTTATCTTCCTTGTTGATTCATATAGGCTATGAGATAAATAACGGATTTGATTTTAGTTACAATTACGGCTCGTGTCAGCGCAATAAGTGTACTGGTATGTGGGCAGTTAATATTTGAAGGAGTTCTCATGCGGCAGACAATTAAACTTGCCTCAGTTATAAGCGTGGCGTTATGGATGGCAGCTTGCAGCCCTCAAGAAGAGAAAGCTCAGGCGGGCGCTGGCCCACGTAGTATGGAAGTGGGAATCCTTAATATTGTTGCCCAGCCACAAGTGATTCAGGTGGAGTTACCAGGACGCAGTAAAGCTTTCCTCGAGGCCGAAGTTCGTCCACAGGTGAGCGGTATTATCACTAAGCGTAGTTTTGTTGAAGGTGGCAATGTGAAACAGGGTGAATCCTTGTATCAAATCGACTCTGCAACTTATAAAGCCGCGTTAGTGAGTGCCAATGCCGATTTAGCCAGAGCCAATGCGGGTTTAGCCTCAGCAAAAGCTAAGGCTGCACGTTATCAGCAACTGGTGAAAACCAATGCCATCAGTAAGCAAGAATTTGATGAAGCTGAAGCGGCATATAAAGAAGCATTAGCGAATGTCACCGTGGCAGAAGCTGCGATTAACACCGCTAAAATCAACCTGCAATACACTGAAGTATTAGCGCCTATCTCTGGTCGTATCGGTAAATCGAGTGTGACTGCGGGTGCGTTAGTGACAGCGAACCAAAGCCAAACGCTGGCGACGATTCAACAACTTGATCCTATCAATGTGGATATCGCGCAATCGAGTGCGCAGTTGTTACGTCTTAAAGCTAAGTTGAAGCAAGGTAAGCTACAAGCTTCAGAAAATGCTGATGTGCAGCTGTTACTCGAAGATGGCACACAATACAGCCATCCAGGTAAGTTACAGTTCGCCGAAGTGAGTGTGGACCCAAACACTGGTTCAGTCATTCTGCGCGCTGAATTCCCTAACCCTGAAGGTATCTTGTTACCTGGTATGTATGTTCGCGCTATGTTGAATGCGGGTACTGATCCACAGGCTATCTTAATTCCACAAAAAGCCATCACGCGTAACTCTAAGGGTCAAGCAGTGGCTATGGTTGTGAATGACCAAGGTGTCGTTGAATCGAAAACTGTAACGACCGCTGAAGTGATTAACAACCAATGGCGAGTCACTTCTGGTTTAGCTGTGGGCGATAAATTAATTGTGGAAGGATTACAGAAAATTCGTCCAGGCGCTCCAGTAACCACCAAAGTTATTTCTGAAACGCAAGCACAATAGGGCATAGCTATGGCACGTTTTTTTATTGATCGCCCCATATTTGCGTGGGTGATCGCCTTGATTATCATGCTGGCAGGGGTCCTCTCGCTCCGCTCGCTGCCAGTGTCTCAATATCCTAACATTGCACCACCGACCGTGGTGATCAGTGCTAACTATCCTGGCGCTTCCGCTAAGATTGTTGAAGACTCTGTGACTCAGGTGATTGAGCAACGTATGACGGGTATTGATAACCTCCGTTATATCTCCTCAACCAGTGATAGTTTTGGTAATGCGTCTATTACCTTAACCTTCAACGCCGAAGCCGATCCGGATATTGCACAGGTTCAAGTTCAGAACAAGTTACAGGGCGCTATGACCCTGTTACCGCAAGAAGTGCAGTCGCAAGGGGTTAACGTTAACAAGTCGAGTTCAGGCTTCTTAATGGTATTAGGCTTCGTATCGACCGACGGTTCGTTAGATAAAGGCGATATTGCCGACTACGTTGGTGCTAACATTCAAGATCCTATGAGCCGTGTTCCGGGCGTAGGTGAAATTCAGCTGTTCGGTGCCCAATATGCAATGCGTATATGGCTAGATCCGTTGAAGTTGACTCAATACAGCTTAACCAGCTTAGATGTTATTGCGGCGATTCGTTCTCAAAACGCTCAAGTCTCCGCTGGACAGTTAGGTGGCGCGCCATCTGTGGCTGGCCAAGAGCTGAACGCGACCGTATCGGCTCAAAGCCGCTTACAAACGGCGGAAGAGTTTCGCAAGATTATCCTTAAATCGGATATTTCAGGTGCAAATGTCTTCCTCGGTGATGTGGCGCGAGTTGAGTTAGGTTCTGAAAGTTATGCCGTGGTGTCACTGTATAATGGTCAACCTGCAACAGGGTTAGCGATTAAACTGGCAACGGGTGCTAACGCGCTGGATACCGCATCAGCGGTTCGTGAAAAAATTGCTGAAATGAAGCCTTTCTTCCCGCAGGGGTTAGAAGTGGTTTATCCATACGATACAACACCTTTCGTAGAGCAATCTATCGAAGGTGTGGTGCATACCTTGCTTGAAGCGATCGTACTTGTGTTCGTTATCATGTACCTCTTCCTGCAAAACTTCCGTGCTACCTTGATCCCGACTATTGCGGTACCTGTGGTATTGCTGGGTACCTTTGCGATTCTATCCATGGCGGGTTTCTCGATTAACACCCTAACCATGTTCGCTATGGTGCTCGCCATCGGTTTGCTGGTGGACGATGCGATTGTGGTGGTGGAAAACGTCGAGCGGGTGATGTCCGAAGAGGGCTTAAGTCCACTCGAAGCGACGCGTAAGTCGATGGACCAAATTACCGGTGCCTTAGTCGGTATTGGTCTGACCCTATCCGCTGTGTTTGTACCTATGGCATTTATGTCAGGTTCAACGGGTGTGATCTACCGTCAGTTCTCGATCACTATCGTCTCTGCGATGGCGCTGTCTGTACTGGTGGCGTTGATTTTAACGCCAGCACTGTGTGCGACTATGCTCAAGCCAGTCAAGAAGGGCCATGGTCACATAGAAACAGGCTTCTTCGGTTGGTTTAACCGTACTTTCGACAAGCTGACTAACCGTTATGAGTCGAGCGTGGCTGGTATCATCAAGCGCAGCTTCAGAGTCATGACGATTTACGTTGTGCTGGTTATTGCAGTGGGTTGGATCTTCATCCGTATGCCTACCGCCTTCTTGCCAGACGAAGACCAAGGTATTTTGTTTACCCAAGCTATTTTGCCGACTAACTCAACCCAAGAAAGCACCCTAAAAGTATTGGAGAAAGTTTCTGATCACTTTATGGCTGAAGAAGGCGTGAGATCGGTATTTAGCGTGGCGGGCTTCAGTTTTGCGGGTCAAGGGCAAAACATGGGTATCGCCTTCGTTGGCTTGAAGGATTGGTCTGAGCGTGAAGCGCCTGGCATGGACGTTAAGTCTATTGCGGGTCGTGCCATGGGTGTGTTCGGCCAGATGAAAGATGCCTTAGTCTTTGCCTTCGTACCGCCTGCGGTTATCGAGTTGGGTACGGCTAACGGTTTCGACATGTACTTGCAGGATAAGAACGGCCAAGGTCACGAGAAGTTAGTGGCGGCACGTAACCAACTGCTGGGCATGGCGGCACAGAATCCAAATCTGGTGGGCGTGCGTCCTAACGGTCAAGAAGATGCGCCGATTTATCAATTACATGTAGATCACGCTAAGTTAAGCGCGTTAGGCATTGAAATCACTAATGTGAACAGTGTGCTTGCCACTGCTTGGGGTGGTTCTTATGTGAATGACTTTATTGACCGCGGCCGCGTAAAGAAAGTGTATGTGCAAGGTGATGCCCAGTATCGTATGCAACCAGGAGACTTAGACTCTTGGTACGTGCGAAACAACAAGGGTGACATGGTGCCATTCTCTGCCTTTGCGACGGGTACATGGGAATTCGGTTCACCACGTCTAGAGCGCTTTAACGGCTTACCGTCGATGAACATTCAGGGTGCTACGGCTCCTGGGTTCAGTACCGGTGCGGCGATGGAAATCATGGAAGACCTTGCTAAGCAGCTTCCTCCTGGTTTTGGTGTCGAGTGGAACGGCTTATCGTACGAAGAGCGTTTATCGGGTAACCAAGCGCCTGCGCTGTATGCACTGTCGATCTTAGTGGTGTTCCTCGTACTGGCTGCACTCTATGAGAGCTGGTCTGTGCCGTTTGCTGTTGTGCTTGTGGTGCCACTCGGGATCATCGGTGCCTTAGTTGCAATGAACGGTCGCGGCTTGCCAAACGACGTGTTCTTCCAAGTGGGGCTGTTAACCACAGTGGGCTTAGCAACCAAGAATGCCATCTTGATTGTGGAATTCGCGAAAGAGTTCTATGAGAAAGGTTCGGGCTTAGTCGAGGCGACCTTGCATGCTGTACGTGTACGTTTGCGTCCTATTCTGATGACGTCTCTTGCCTTTGGTTTAGGTGTTGTGCCATTAGCCATTAGCTCGGGTGTGGGTTCTGGTAGCCAAAACGCCATCGGTACTGCGGTACTTGGCGGTATGATGAGCTCGACTTTCCTAGGTATCTTCTTCGTACCATTATTCTTCGTGATAGTGGAGCGTATCTTCAGTAAGCGTGAGAAGAAAGGTAAAGAAGAGAAGCCAAGCTCAGCTGAATAAGCTCAGTCGTTTCTAAACTAAAGCCCTGCAATTGCGGGGCTTTTTGTTATTTAATTTTGCGATTTAATGCTGTTAGTTATAAAGATGGATAGGCACTGTGCGCGAGTTCTGGCATATTGCGCTTAGGCCGTTAAGAGGACGAAACATGGATGATGCAGCATTGCAATTGCAAAAACTAGATGCACTACTTGCTAAGGGGAAGATGTACGTCATTTTAGTCTTTGGCGTATTTTTCTGGGGTATGTTGGTGTCCCTCATGGTCGCCTTAATCCATTATTTTATCTTGGGCGATCCATTCTGGGCGGAACTGCAAAGAGCGCTCTATATTTATCCCATTAGCGGCATTTTATTTGGTTGGTTTACGTGGGTGCAGATTCATCGTAAGCGAGATAAACTGCGCGCCCAATAGCATCAATAGTTCTGGTTAAGCTGAGTGTAGGGGTGACATGGTGTTTTCGTGGGGTAATCTTGCAACTAAGCAACTTATCGTGGGAATGATATGCTATAGCATAGCGCTGGCGTTTTTGGCCTATGGTGTATATGCGTTTTACTTGCCGGCGCTTGCTGTGCCCGAGTTAACCCGCTGCGTCGGTGCTGCCGTGTTATTTGTCGGCATGGGGTTAACCCCGCAGTTATTTTTTATGTCAGTGAGCCAAATAGCGTCGCAAGCCAAGGACACGCCAGAAAAATCCACACTGCAGACCTATGTGTTTAATCTAGGTATGTTTTTGCTCATTTGCAGTATGTTGATGGAATGGTTATACGACTAAATCTACGGGTTTTAGTGGTTCAACCCGATAAAGCAAGGGTGTCGACTTCATCATCGACGCCCTTTTTATTGAGGTTAAGGCGTGTAGTAAGTCGCTGCGCCTGGCCCGACGGGCAGACCAAAGCCAAATACCCACAGGAAGAAGAATGCTGTCCAACCCACGAAAAACACCAGGGTGTACGGCAGCATAGTGGCGATCAGCGTGCCTATACCGAGGTTTTTCTGGTAACGACAGGCGACCGCTAATATCAAACCAAAGTAGCTCATCATAGGCGTGACTAAGTTAGTCACTGAGTCCCCAATACGGTATGCCGCTTGAATTGTTTCGGGGGCATAACCGACCAGCATCAGCATAGGCACGAAAATCGGGGCGGTAATGGCCCACTGTGCCGAGGCGCTGCCGAGCATCAAGTTGATAAAGCCGCAAAGCATAATAAAGAACAGGAACACGATAGGGCCAGTCAAGCCTATAGATTGCAGCCCATCGGCCCCTAACACTGCGAGTACCGCGCCTAAATTACTCCAGTTAAAGAAGGCGACAAACTGCGCGGCGAAGAAGACGAGGACGATATACATGCCCATAGTGCTCATGCTGTGGGACATGGCATTGATGACATCTTTATCATTTTTGATGCTGCCCACTATTTTGCCGTAAATAAAGCCCGGTATGGCAAAACAAATAAAGATGAAGGCGACTATACCCTTAAGGAAGGGCGAACCTGAGATAAGGCCAGTTTCTGGATGACGCAGCGGCGCACCTTCGGGGACGACTGAAAGCGCTAGGATAACGGCGAGCACTAACATAGATAACCCCGCCCATTTTAAGCCACGCTTTTCAATCTCACTAACGCTCTCCATCGATTGCAGTACGGTTTCATCCGCATCATCACCTTGGTATTTGCCTAACTTAGGCTCGACGATTTTCTCGGTGACAAAGGCACCAAGGAAAGTGATCACAAAGGTGGAGACAAACATGAAGTACCAGTTCACTTCTGGGCCGACGTTGTACTCAGGATCTATCATGCGCGCCGCAGCTTCGGTTATGCCCGATAATAAGGGATCGACAGTACCTAGTAACAAGTTAGCGCTATAGCCTCCTGAAACCCCTGCAAAGGCGGCCGCTAAACCCGCCAGTGGATGGCGACCAAGAGAGTGGAAAATCATCGCCGCCATAGGGATAAGCACCACATAGCCAAGCTCGGCGGCCGTGTTGGACATAATGCCGGCAAAGACTATGGTCACAGTAACCAATCGCTTTGAGGCGCCCATGACTAAGGCGCGCATAGCGGCGGATAATAAGCCGGAACGTTCTGCAATTCCGACGCCGAGCAGTGCGACGAGCACAGTGCCAAGCGGCGTAAAGCCAGTAAAGTTAGTCACCAGATGCGAGACTATCATCCGCAAGCCTTCGGCGTTCATTAGGCTTACTACATGGATTAACCCGTCTGCACTGCGGCCGTGGGAACCAATGGGTCTTGGGTCAACAACGGTCAGGCCAAAGTAACCTGCGATGCCTGAAATGACGACCACAGCGACACAGAACAGCGCGAATAGGGTGATTGGGTGGGGGAGAAGATTACCTAAGCGTTCAACAATATTGAGAAAGCGTACAAACCAACCACTGGCACTGATATCGCCATGTTGTGGATCTGGCTCCGAGGCCTTTTTTGGGGGGATATCGCCGGAATTGAAACTCATCGTTCTTCCTTTATGTCGACCTTTGCGCAGCGCACTATCTTTGACCCTAGAACAGACGCGAGGCATTGCCGACGGCCGACTCTGGATAAGGTGGCTGAGGGATGACTCTGGCAGCAAGTATTCTGGGGGAAAGCTAAGGTAAAAGTTAAAAAATTAGCCGGAAAGTATGATTGTTAAGTTTTAATTGAAACTTAAATGTTGCGATTGGCGGCGTGGAAGTGATGTGGGCAAAATGGGGATAAAAAAATGGACTCTCGAGGAGTCCAGTATTCACGAGCAAAATTGGATGCTCTAATGTTGTGCCAATACACTATAGACCTTGTTTGCTGTATCGGAGCTGAAGATCGTTAAATTTATATTTTAATTGCGCTTTTTAATGTGCCGGATCACAGTTTACCGCCTAAAGAGGCGAGTTTTGCTGGTGGTTGAAGCTCCGGATAGCCACTTTTACCATTGCCAGCTCTGACCAGCGAATAATTTAATCGCCTTAACCTGTGCCATAGGTGAAATTTCCACTCATTTATGATTAGCTGTATCCTGTTAACAAGAATAAGAAACCTAAGGATGGAAGATGGAAAAATTGTTATTGGGATTAACGCTGATTTTTATCGTTACCTATCTTTGGTACGTCAGCCTAGTCAAAAAGCGCAATACTGCACTAGAGGCCCTGTCGGGTATCGATGTACAGCTAACCAAACGTGCCGATCTTGTGCCTAATATTCTAAAAATCGCCAAACGATTTATGGATCATGAAAAGTCGCTGCTCACTGAAATCACCGAATTACGTACTCAGCTCAGCCATAATTACAACAAGGCCGATCCGAGTGCCGTTAAAGAACATTTAGTTCAAGCTGAGCGGTTGAACGACAAAATGGGTGCCTTAATGGTGAATGTGGAGAACTATCCCGAGCTCAAGTCCGACAACACTATGTTGCAGGCGATGCAGACCTATAACGAGGTCGAAGCGCATATCTCCGCTGCGAGGCGTTTCTATAACTCGGCAGTGTCAGAGCTTAATACTGCGGTTGAAATCTTCCCAGGCTCGATTATCGCTTCTATGGCGAGTATTAAAGTGATGCCATTCTATGAGGTGAGCGAAGCGGCAAAAGCGCCCGTAGATGCGGCCGAATACTTGTAAGCTTAGTTGCGCAGGGTGAGTGTTCACCCTGCAATACTATGATATCAATATGAATATTCTCACCTTTATTTTAGGTAGCCCGATTCGGACTTATCGGGGTCATGTTGGTTTGTCTGCGGATTTGGATGAACTTCCTCAACTCGAAGCGTATTACGAAGAACACCTAGCCCCCATTAGTCGTAAATATGAAACTAAGCGCGTGGCCTGTCTTAAGGCGGCGCGTAAACGTTTATATTTGAGTTTGATGATAGTACTTGGGCTGACCTTACTCACTGTGATTGGCTATTACAGCGGCGTTGCTTATTTCCCACCCTTACCCTTGCTTGCCTTAGTTGGGTTGAGCTGGTGGAGCTTTGCGCCGACTCGAGATTTTAAACATCTGGTTCAACGGGATATTTATCCATTGATGTTTAAATATTTCGGTGATGATTTTGTTTATAGCCGCGAAATGCGCCTCGATATGAATCGACTCGTTGCGGCTAAAGTATTACCGCAATACGATAAAGTCAGTTTCGGTGACTATATTCAAGGCCGCTATAAAGGCGTTGAGCTAACTGTAAATGAACTCACCTTGACCAAGAATGTGCAAGCCGAAGAGCTGGATGCCAGCACCAATAGGCGCAGAACCGTTACCCGCACCGAAACCCAGTTTAGTGGCTTAGTGGTTGAGCTGAGTAGCCATAAAGCGTTTATCGGCCACACTGTGGTGCTGAGGGATCGCGGTGGTTTAGCGAATTTCCTGTCCGACAGCCATGCTGGACTGGTGCGAGTGAAACTTGAAGATCCGCAATTCGAAAAAGAGTTTGATGTGTTTTCAACGGATCAAGTAGAGTCTCGCTATTTGCTCAATACGGCATTTATGGAGCGCTTACAGGAACTAGCCAAGCATTTTGGTGGAAATATTCAATGCGCTTTCTTTCGCAACAAGTTGATTATGTTCCTGCCAAATCGCAGAACGCGTTTTCAAATGCAGTCCATTTTTAATGGCGCGACCTTTTCAGCAGAATTTAGTCAGATAAACCGAGAGATGAAGCAACTCTTTGCTATTATTGAAGTACTTAAACTTAATCAGCACACGGGACTTTGATGTTGCTCACTCGCTCAGCACCGACTCGTACACAAATGGCAGCGGCCTTTTTATCGCCTCGCAGCCTTGTCGTGTTGGGTCTGTGTTTATGGCTGATATCGAGTCTGATGATGAGTGTAAAAGCGGAGGAGGCAAGCGTAAAACCTAAGCCGCGTATCGTTGCCAGATATTCAGAGAGCGGCATAGTCAGCCGTGAAGGCTTAGAAAAACTCAAGATTTATCAATACCAACAAGCCAATGGCGTCACTGTATTTACCGATAAAGCCCCTGCCAATAACCCGTATCAAATTCTGTTGTATGACTGTTTCGCCTGTCGCCCCGACTCGACCATAGATTGGAATGGTATCCGTTTATTTACCGCCAATTACGATGCCCTGATCACCCGTGCTGCCCATAAACATCAACTTGACCCCGCCTTGATCCGCGCCGTGATCCACGCAGAATCAGCCTTTAATGCGCGTGCATTGTCGCGTACTGGCGCGATGGGATTGATGCAATTAATGCCTGAAACGGCTAAAGAAATGGGTGTAGCAAACGCGTTTTTACCCGAAGAAAATATCTTAGGTGGCAGTAAGTATCTGGCGCAAATGCTAAAACAGTTTAACGGGGATGTGGCCTTGGCCTGCGCGGCCTACAATGCGGGGCCAACAACTGTGGTGCAGTACAATGGCATTCCGCCCTATCCTGAAACCCAAGCCTATGTTGAGCGTGTTAAAATTCTATTGAAGCGATATCGCGAGCAGAAGGGCGTTTAGCTGTAGGCTTTGTGAGCTTAAATTAAGCGGCGAAAACCTGAGATCATCGCCGCCATTTGAGTAGAAGATTATTCGCCGACTTCCCATTTTACTGTGATGTTACCGTCCGCTTGTCCGAGCGTCTTACCTAAGTAATCCATTAATTCGGTTGCGATTTCATCTAACTGCCAAGGCGGATTGATGATCCATAACCCTGCCGCTGTCATGCCAAACTCATCCGAATCGGGTTTAATCGCCTGCTCAATTCTCAGCTGACGTTTAATACCACTGCTGGCGAGGCGCGATAACATGCCTTCGGTCTGAGCGCGATTTACCACGGGATACCAAAGCATAAACACGCCTGTAGCAAAACGTTTATGCGCTTTGATCAGGGTTTCGGCTACATCTTGATAGTCGGTTTTCATCTCGTAGCTAGGATCGACGAGCACCAGAGCGCGGCGCTCTAAGGGTGGCACTGCGGCGATAAGGCCTTTTAAGCCATCACCTTTGATCACTTTTACTTGCCTGTCTTCGCAGAAATAATCGTCCAGCAACACATAATCAGTGCTGTGCAGCTCGTGCAGCACCATGCGATCTTTAGGCCCCAATTCCATGTCTATAATGGCAGGCGAACCTGGGTAGAAGTTGAGTTCGTCAGGATTTTCTTCATTAAAATGACGCACGGCGGCGACATAGTCCTGCAGCGATTGCGGCAGATCAGTTTTATCCCAAAGCTTAGCTACACCTTCGAGGTATTCACCGGTTTTTTGTGCAAATTCATCGCTTAAAGCATAACCACCCGCACCCGCATGGGTATCGATATACACGAGTGGTTTGTCTTTCTTGTGCATCAGCTGCAAGGTTTGAAGCAAGATGGCGTGTTTCAACACATCGGCATAATTGCCAGCGTGATAACCATGGCGGTAACTTAACATGGGGGATCCTAGTAATTTGCAAACAAAGCAAAGAGAGGCAAATGCCTGACGCCAATTATACCTGCGATGCTTGTAGGCGTAAATTTAATGCCTTAGTTGGCGCTCTTTTTATTGGCGAACCAGTGTGTGGGTGTTTGCATTTGAAAGGTTTTCAGCCATAGATTCGCGGGTGCGGGTTTACCGAATAGATAGCCTTGAAATTGTTCACATCCTAACGCCGTGAGTTGCAATAACTGGGCTTCGGTTTCGATACCTTCGGCAATGACGTTGAGTTTTAAGCTCTTGGCTAACAGGATGGCGGCGTTGACAATTTGGGTATGGCGTTCACTAATGCCCATTTGACTGACAAAGCAGCGGTCGATTTTTATCGTGTCGGCACTGATATCAATGAGTTGGCTTAATGACGCATGGCCAGTACCAAAATCGTCAATGGCGATAGACACTCCCATACGAGCTAAGGTGTTTAGGCGTCGGCCCGTTTCTTTATGGGTTGAAAATACTGAGGTTTCAGTAATCTCAATTTCTAATAATGGGATGAGTTCGGGGTGATTCATATAGGTTTGGATCAACACCTTAAAGAAGCGATCCGACAAAATATCTTGCCCAGATAAGTTGAAGGCAATCCTGACCAGAGGCACGTTTTTCGGCCAAGAACGGATCAGTTGTAGTAATTGCCTGAAGACTTTTATCGCAAAAATCGCCTGTAATTGGGATGACTCTATGATGGGAATAAACGTGTTCGGCATAATCATAGTGCCGTCTTCATCGAACATTCTTGCCAGCGCTTCAAAGCTAATAATGTGGCCATCTGCCCTTACTTTAGGCTGTAGCCACATTTCCAGACGATTGTGTTTCAATGCGTCGCGAATTTTGGCTTTCTGCGATGAGGCTTCGAGAAGATTATTAATCAAACCAATGTAATACACCATGACTGGGCTAGCTTGGGTGGTTTGCTTAATGGCAATTAAACATTGCTCTGCGGCTTGCTGCGGTGAAGCTTTATTACCCGAACTGCAACCGACTCGGCACTCGAGATGATATTCAATCTGTTGTTCATGTTTAAGCTGCAGGTTTGTTGGAATACGCTCGCGTAATTGTAGCGCGAGGTTTTCGGGGGAGATCAGCGGCAGGCTGGTAAACTCAAGCGCAAACGAGGCTCCCCTAAACCGGTATATTTTTGCGTGATGCCCAAAGCGATTTTTGAGTTCGGTCGCAAAGGCTTTTAGGATGGCATCCCCGACGCTGATACCGAAGGCGGCATTGATTTGACTCAGATTATCAATTTTGACTAAGGCGACTGTCATATCCAAATGGATTGTGCTTGGGGCTGGGTTATACCAGTGATTCTCGTTGGGTAATCCGGTCACTAAATCATAGAAATGTGTGCTGATATGGTGCTTTTTAAGTCGGCTTAGTTCAATCGCATGGTTGGCCTGTTCTGTGACATCGTGGCAGTGAAACAACAAAGTGTCATGGTGCTCTAATGAGGCTTTCTGCAGCAGATATTTAGTGCCGTTGTTGTTCTTTAAATGGGTCGGAAACGCGGCCGCCAGTAAATTTGTGCTGGTATCTTCGGTAAGTTCAAAAATGTCACATAGGCGAGTGCGGTTTAGTGTGACCTCTCCGGCGATTTCTTTGGCCGCATTATTCAGGTTGAGAATCACGCCGTCCTCATTACAGAAGAAGGAAGCGGTGCCATTATTTTCAAAGATTTCAGCATATTGATCTAAGGTACGCTGCAGAGCATTTTGATGCTGGATCATTTGCTGCGCATGGACTTTCTGGGTTTTTAGCAGGCGCATTGCTGACAAGGGAATACAGATATTAAAAAAGACAAACAGTAAACCATTCAGATAAGCGTGGGTCGCAGGCAGACTGATATCAATATCAATAATCGGGGGAATATTTTGGTTACGCAGTAGCAGTAAAAAAGGCAATACATTAAAAAACATCATAATAACGGCTACTTTTCTGCCAAATAGAAAAAGCGCCATTAAGGGAAGGGTATATAAGAAGGTAATCCCTGCCTGGGATAAGTTAAAATCTGGGATAAACAAGAGTATAGAAATACAGGCGGCAATGACCATAGCCAGCAGGCTTATTGAACTGGCGAGTAAATATTTGCGGGTAAACCATAGAGCCAAAAACAGCACAGTTAGAAAACTGACCGTAATGCTGATAATAAAAGCTAGGTTTAACTCATACGCAATTAAAGAGCTATGCAGCACTATGCTAGTGGTCAAAATCGCGCCACTGAGCAGAATAATCCGCAATAAGCTGGTTTTTAATATTGTTCTATCAGGATTTAAAAAGTCTTGATCCCTAATAAACAAAAAACCTTTTAGCCATTGAAGCAAAAAGAGTCCTTATCCCATACGGAAGTCACGCAGGTTGACTGGGGGATATAACATATAACATAAATCACTAAATTGTTATACAAATAGATTACTACCTTTATAAATCAGTGGATTACAATGTGATGCCTGTTTGAATCGTTAAGGGGACACTGCGACAAATTGACTAAGACAGTGATGAGTTTGGTGATGTGATTTGCTGACTAGCATATTCATAAACGAGATTTTTAGGCATAATGGCCATCATTTTCGTTGGTTAGAAGACAGCCTGTGACCCCGATTTTTTTCAATCAGCAATACCCAACACTTGTGGATATTTGTGCACGTTGGCAACTCGTCTACGATGCGAATGCGACCTTCGAATTGCGTTTTGAATCAGATACTTTATCACTGCATAAACGTGATGAGCCTAAGCTCGATGGCATAGTGGTGGACTTTGTGACTGGCGCCGTCGCCCATAGACGTAAGTTCGGTGGTGGTCGCGGCCAATCCATTGCTAAAGCGGTGGGATTAAAGCAAGGGGTAACACCGAGTGTGGTTGATGGCACTGCGGGTTTAGGGCGCGATGCCTTTGTGCTTGCAAGCCTTGGTTGCACTGTGACTATGGTTGAACGTCATCCTGTGGTTGCGGCATTGCTTGAAGACGGCCTGCGCCGCGCCTATCAGGATGCTGAAATCGGCGATTGGATGCGTGAACGTATGCGCCTGTTCCATGGTTCGAGCCTCGAAGCCCTATCGAAATTGGCACAAGAAGTAGATGTGGTGTACCTCGACCCTATGTATCCCCACCGCGATAAATCGGCCCTTGTTAAAAAGGAAATGCGTGTATTCCAATCCTTAGTTGGTGCCGATTTAGACGCCGATGGTCTACTCGCCCCCGCTTTAGCCTTAGCAACTAAACGTGTCGTCGTTAAGCGCCCAGATTATGCCGAAGATTTGGATGGGTTTAAGCCAAATACGGTTATCGAAACTAAGAAAAACCGTTTCGATGTCTACGTAAAAGCCGCGATGAAATAGGGTCTCTGCCTATTTACATGATTGCTCAGACAAACAAGCAAGGTACTCATTAAATATGATGACCATGTAGACAACTTGTCCGCTGGATGTCCCATTTCACGGCGCAGCTTAACGTAAGAAAAACTGCACTGGCACAACAAGTTCTAACGTCTCGTTTGGCATTGTATCGGGTATGGCAGGTAAGGGCTGGGCTCGCTCCAACATTTTTAGTGCTTCTGCATCTAATGTTTGATAGCCCGAACTTTGCTCAATTCGACTCGCGCTGACTCTGCCTTGGCGATCTAACACAAAATACAGCATTACTGTGCCTTGCTGTCGTCGATTACGTGCCGTACGCGGATATTCCTTATGTTGCTCTAACCAGGCTAATAAAGTCGCAGTGTAGTCCTGGGTATCGCCAAGCAAACCTCCGCCAGTCATGTTATCGCCGCTAGCCGCCTTATTCTGTTCTGCGGAATCAGCTTCACCGTTTTGACCTACTTCGTTGGCAGACGCTGCTAACGCTGTCGGCGATGGGGTTTCGGTTGGATTGCTATGCTGCTCATTCACCTCGGACTGAGTTGTTAGCTCATCTTGAGGTGTTGGCGCTATGGGTTTAGGTTTGGTACTTAGTGTGGGAGTTACTTTCTTTGTTATGGGTGGCAGTCGTGCTGGTTTATCGAGTTGCTCTTTAATGGGCTCAGATTTTTGCTTAGCAACTGGCGCCGTCGTTTGTGGCAGAGTACTCGCTGCGCTACCTGCAGGCCCTAAGGAAATTTCAATCCCTCCGTTGCCAACCGCTTTAGCCTGACCCGAGGGCGTTATTACTGCTGGTGACCAAAACACCGCAGCCGTTAAGGCGATGTGCAAAAAAGCCGCTAACAGCAAAGCTATACCGCATTGCGCTATGTTCGGCGCTAACTCTTGGTCTGTCATTTGGCCCCCAGCTCAGTTAATAAACGCAGCTTTTTAACGCCTACGCCATACAAGGCTTGGGTAAAATGTACGAGCTGATTTCCCGATAACTCACCATCAACTTTTAGCGTGACTTGGGTTTCTGGCTCGGCGGACAGCAGCATATCGATGCGTGCTAACAGTTCTGCTTCCGTAATCGGTTCATTATCGAGTGCGAGTTTGTTGTCACGGCTTATTAGGATGAGCACGGCATCCGGTTCATCTACGCCATCACTTTGCGAGACCGGTGGAGTGACATCAAACGGTGCTGTCACGGAAAGGCTACCTGCGATCATAAAAAAGATTAACAGCAAGAACACCACATTAATCAGCGGCAAAATACGTTCTTCTGTTTGGTCCGGCCGATGTTCAGGAAAATGCATTAGTGGTTGTTCTCCATGTTATTGCCGCCCGCTTTCGTCGCAGGTGCGGGTTGCCAATTGGAGTCCTCTACCAGTGTTAGCGGCGCAATCCCTGCGGCATTAAGTGCATCTAATACCTGTACTAACCTTTGTACTGGAGTATCCGCCTGCGGCTGTAGGCTCACCATTTGGCTTGCAGGCTGGCGCCCTTGTGCTTTTTGCTGTAATGCTTCCAGTGTGATCGTTTCGCCGTTTAGTTGTAGTTGGTCTGCGCTAATTTGTACTAAAAATGGCGCTTGCTCAGCGGGAGCGGGGCTACCTGCCGTGCTGGTATCGAGCGCCACAGTGCGCCAGTCTAGAAAACTGGAAGACAGCATAAAAAACACCAATAGGATAAAAACCACATCAATGAGTGGCGTTAAGCTAATCACAGCTTTACGTTTTGAAGGATGAGCCGTGAGTCTTGGTCGTTGACTAAATGGCGCTTGCATGGAGTGCCTGTTTGTTATTGGCTGTGAGTGGTGTAACCACAGTGCTTGGTGCTTGATAAGTGCTGGCCGCCGATAACTCTGGGGTAAACAGTTGCGTCACTAAGTTATCCATTTCATGTGCGAGGTGATCGACGCGCCGTTCTAGATAGTTCAGCAATGCCACCACTGGGATAGCGACACATAAGCCCACCGCTGTGGTGAGCAAGGCTTCCCAGATCCCGCCTGACAGAATCGCTGGATTCACTTTATTACCCGCCGCTTGCAGTTGTTGAAAGGCGGCGATCATTCCCATTACCGTGCCCAGTAATCCCAGTAGTGGTGACAATGAACCTATGACCTCTAGTGGGCGCAATCCGCGTCTTAACTGAAATAGCGCATTACAGCCATAACGCAGCACTTCTTCGCGCACCAAAGGTTCAGGTAGTTGGCGTGTGATGCCACGAATTGCTTGTGCCATTGCTTGTGCTGTGGGATTGCGGCTTACCGCAGCAAGCTGTAATGCTTCTTCCTGCTTGCCTTGTTGCCATAGTGCCAATGCCTGCCTTGCGGGTTTACGCTGCCACAGACCTGCTCGCTGAAACTGGATAAGTTTCATCAGCACAATCGTCATCGCAACCAATGACATCAGCACCAATATCACCACTACTGTGCCGCCCGTCTCCAGCAGTGCGAGGGCATCGTTCCACCAAGTCGATGTTGCTAACACATCTGTAGCGGAAGCTTCCTCCGTTGGCTGTTGCACACCCGAAACTACCGTTTCAGGTACTGAAGACAATTGTTCAATGGCATGAGTTTCAGTGTTGAGCGGTAACGTGGCTTGGCTGTTATCGGCGCTGGCATTTTCCTGCGCCCAACTGGCGAGTGGTACAGCAAGTAATACCAATGAGAGTAAAACGGCTTTCAATATCATCAATTTTATCAACCTTTAACTTGATTCATTTTATGGTTAACTCGCCCTGTATCTGGGTAAGTGAAGGAGAATAATTTACCTGCAGGCCGTAACCAGCGAGGTCGCCAAGCTAAGGTTAAAGCAACGGCAAGTGCAGCTATGCCAATCATTGTTATCCAGAGCAGGCAGCCAAAGCTGGCACCGTCGCGCACCAGCGACAGTGCTAAAGATATGCTTAGCATCAAGATGCCTAGGCTGCGTAGGAGCAACACCTCCCTTTGCGTGGGTAGCGCCTTATCGAAAACAACGCGCCAATGCCGTACTTGGCTCAGGGCGAACAAAGCAAAACTAAGGTAGGCCGCGCTAAATATGGCGACTAACAGCAGGTCTTTAGGCATTAATCCTCTCCTTTTAACATCTAACTCTCACGGATAACGGATAGTTTCCGCGCTGCGTAAATGGCCATCACTGCACTAGTAACAAGCACTAAGTCTTGGGTCGCAACGGGCCAATAGGTATGGGTGAATAGGGTCTTAAGCAGATGGTCGCCTGTGGTTATCCAGTTCAGTCCCACAGCTGAGATAGCAATCAGAGCAATCGCCCAGCATTGTTCAGCCCAAGCCTTTCGGTAACCATGCTGTTTGTTTAAAAACACTCTGACCAATGCATGAAGTAAGCAAGCTAACCAGACACCAAAGAAGGCATATACCTCTAAATCGCGGCTGGAGATACCTGCAAATTGTTCTCTATTATTGAGCAAGCGATTGACCACTAAAAAAGCCCCGGTCGCAGAAATAATGCCAGTGATCGCAGCGATGTTATGTGCATTCATAAAAGATACATTGAAGCCAGTGCTGCCTTGCTTTTGGTTACGTGCCTGAGTCCAATGCAGTAGGCCAGTGGCGATTAACGCGCAAGCACCCAGCCCTGCGATAAAATAAAGCCAGCGCAGTGGCCAGTGTTTAAATTTGATGTAATGCATACCAGCAATAAAGTTAAATACATTGGTCGTCGAGGATGAGTTGAAATGTGCTAGTTCCTCTCCAGTGGCGGTAGAAAATCTCCTATTATCAATATTCTGAGATACGCTGTTATCGCCATTTAGCCTGAGTGCGACGACACCACCTGCATCTCCAGGATTGCTAACCCGAATCATATAGACAGCCCCTTGACCTAGTTCGTTTTCGGTCGCCGCAATCATAGGATCAATTGCGACAACATTGGCGGGTTGGCCTATTGCTTGTGGTCTAACGCGCCCCTGTGATTCGGCGATAAAACGGCTCCGAGCTGGACTATTGCGTGAGCCTTCTCTGGCATCGGTAATTTCGTCTTCATTTTCACTGCTAACATCTTGCTCACGTTTGCGTGAAGCTTCTCTTATTTTGGATTTGGGTCGTTCCTGCGTCACGGATGCTGGGTTGAGCTGTGCGAAAACGGCATCGGGCGCCTTGGGGAAATAGATCAAGTGCGCAATCATTAGCCCTGATAAGGTGATGACGATAGTGAAAGGCAGCAGCACAACGCCTGTGAGGTTATGAATATCGAGATTGGCTCTGCTAAAGCCACGAAGCAGCCTAAGGGTAAAGAAATCGGCAAATATTCTACGGTGTATGACAATGCCGGAAATTAACAGGCAAAGCATACCCATGCTCGCAATGCCAACCAGCAGAGCGCCAATGTTATTTTGGCGTAAGGTTAAATTGTGATGGAAGGGATAAATAAAGTTACTTGCACCTCGGGTGTTTGGAGCTGGAAGTGGTTCGAGCGTGATTGGGTGGAAACTATTTCGCTGTGCTATGTGTGACTTTGCAGAATCATAAGCCAATGTCAAAAAAGGTCTGCGCTCAGCAGGTAGCACGATAGTCCAAGCTTTTGCCCCCTCAGCTCGCTCTGCCAGTAAAGGTATAATCTCGCGGTCTACCGATAATGGCCTTGCTGTATCCATGTGGATTCGAGTGTGTGGCATCATCCAGCGATCGATTTCTTTATCGAATACTGACAGCGTGCCGGTCCAGAAAATGGCGAACAGCAAGCCGCTTAACATTAATCCTGCCCAAGTGTGCAGGAGACTCATCCGAGTACGGAATCCATCTTTCATACTAATGCTCCAATTATCCAAGCCATGAAGATGGAGAGGCCAGTCAGGCTGCTTACATTCAGCCAAGTTCGCAGGACGCCGTTACGGGAAAATGCCCACAATAGAATGAGCACTAAGTAGATAAACCCGAGCATACTGGTGACGACCACGGCATCCGTCCATGGCATGCCCATGTGGTAAAGCAGAGCTCCTGTTGTATTAACAAATTGGCCACTGGATAAATAGCACAATAAACAGATGGCGATTGAGTGTGCCACCATCCCAGTGGTGAACAGCCATTTGCCAACGGCGCTTTGATTGCCGCGCTTCGATTGATGGGACAATCGTGAGTCTTTTTCGAGCATGATATGTAGGCCCATATTCAGAATTGCGTCTTAACGCTAACGAAATAGCTACGTCCGCGCTCTGAATAGCGGTAGGCCCCAGTATCGTTATTCACTTTAAATCGTGTAGCGTCGGTGATGTTGTCTATCCCGACGTTGAAGCTAATATAGCGGTTCAGCGAATAGTTCAGACCTGCGTCCAGCGTGATCAAATCCTTGTCGCTCTTATCGACCGTGTTGCGTTCGAAGCTGACTCGGGTAATTTCGCCCTCATAATTACCTCTCAGGAATGCCGAGAGTGCATCTGTAGGTTGGTAGTCGAGCGTTATTGAGCCGTTATGATTTGGAATGCCGACGAGCGAATTTCCGTCCAGCAATGCCAAGGTGTCACCGAAAGGGCGTGGACCCGCGGGGGTATTGATGATCACGTTGTCTGCGTCAATTCGTGAATCGGTATAGGTGTAACTCGCTTTGAGCGCCAAGGTATCAGTTATGTCCCAGTGACCTTCAAGTTCGACACCGCGGATCTGTGCTCCCTTGGCATTTAGCCAAGTGGCCCAAGCTGGGCAGTCTTTGGTGCCAACGTCACCTGAAATGCAATAGGCTGGAATATATCCACCGTTACCATCGTCGAAATAGAAGGTGTTGGTGTTGAGGATTTTGTTGGAAAAGTCATTGAAAAATAGCGTTGCGCCGATATTTAGCGTGTCATCTTTAGTGTAAAGCGCGCCGATTTCATAATTCGTGCTTTGTTCTGGCTCTAAGTCCGGATTACCAACAATGACAAACTGACTCGTACCGCCGCCGCGTTGAGAGCCTGTGGTGTTATCAATCTGGTCAATCTTCGGGCTCTTGTAGCCAGTGGCGATGCCGCCTTTGAAAGTCCAGTGATCGTTATGATTGAAAACAAGATATGCTCTAGGTGAGACATGATGACCAAAGAATTCGTTATCCGTTAGTCGCGCACCAAGGGTGAGATAAAGTTTCTCTGTGAGCAGCTCCCATTCGTCTTCAGCAAAAATACTGAAATCGCTGACAGAGTGGGTGCCAAAGCTTCGGGGAGAGCCATTGCCTAAATCACCGTTAGTTAGTTTGTCGTTAGTCCATTGACCACCGAAAGTCAGAGTATGGCTATCCACACCTGTAATGAAGCGTGCATCGCTGACTTTGTTTGTTGATCCTGTAGTGAAATCAGCTGCAGCAGGATAAGTCAGTCTTTCATAATCTTCTTCATAGTATTTCAGTTCTAGTTCGCCAAGATCGAACAAGGCATTGTAGGCAATGCTCCATGCATCTCGGGTCCATTCGCGGTCAATGCTACCTCTGGCATTAGGCAGTAGCACGCCGCCAGGATTGCCAATGTAGCGCTGACTCGCCTTTGAGTAGTCGAGGATAAACTCGTGGTCGCGATTAGGCGTGATCCGCAGCTTACCGCCTAGGGTTCGCTTAGTGGATTCCTGATATCCACCGTAATATTTGTCTTCGTCCTGTACGGCTTGATTTCCCCAAATGGAAGCACCAAGCAGATCTTTAACCAGTGGCCCCGAAATATAGATATCCTGTTGGTTTTGATTCCCCATAGCGCTGCTGTCTGGCACGCGCAAACTATAGCCCGCGCTGGCACTCCAATGTTCGGGTGTTTTTTTGGTAATGATATTGATGATGCCGCCCATTGCATCGCTACCGTAGAGAGAACTCATAGGTCCACGAACCACTTCGACGCGCTCAATCGACGCAACGGGAGGGATAAAATTGCTATCGAGATCTTCGTTGTTCAATCCTCGCGGATTTCCCGTGTCCGAGCGTACCCGCTTGCCGTCAACGAGCACTAACGTATAACCCTTCTCCATGCCGCGTATGGATATTCCGCTCTGTGCGCCAGAGCCAATCACATTGACACCGGGAATTTCCCGCGCGATATCTTGCAGTGAATTAAATTTGCGTTGCTCTAGATCCTTGCCTGAAAGCACACTAATGCTCGCTGGCGCATTTTTGATATCCTGTTCATAACCCGCAGCGCTGATAACCGTTATGGGTGCCAACACTATTGCGGCGGTCGCCTTGCCGAGAATATATTGCCCCTCAAGGCGCGATGTGACCTGTAAACCCGTCCCCGCCAGTATCTTTTGCAAGCCTGCTTCAATCGAGTATTGTCCCTCTAGCCCTAAGCTGGTTTTACCCCGAGTGAGTGCTGAAGATATCGATAGATCAATATTCGCGGCTAGAGCAAAGCTGTTGAGTACAGCATCGAGCGTACCCGCTTTAATTTGATAATGTTGTAGCTTGTTGATTTGTCTTGCATCAACATCGACAGTTTGAGCCTGTGATGGCTGTGATGCTGTAATGCTTAAGATTACGGTGAAGCTCAGGCCCATAAGGGACAAGTAGTTAGCGCGGTATTTTTTTGGTCGCGAACGGCCAAATTCAACGGAATGCATAGAGAGTCCCAAGGGGGAAAGTTAATAGGTTCTATCTACTATTCCGAACGAGATCGCAAAACCCGTAAAAATTTTTGAAAATAATTTTCAGCGTTAAGGTTTTAGCGGGCTGGGATCACTTTGACCCAGTAAGCGGTGCGATATTGCAGTTCTACTGACAGGCTGCTTGCAAGGCTTTGTAGGGCAAGGTCGGTATCTTGCAGAGAAAATACGCCGCTGATGGTCAAATTGGCCACGGCACTATCGTATAGCGTGAAGCCGGGTCGATAGCGGCCGATCTCCTCGATAAAATCCGCTACCCGCATCCCTTCTGCCACTAGCTTGCCATGGCGCCAACTGATGGCTGCGTTTTGTAGCGGTTTAGGAGGCGCAATCATTGTCTTATCAAATCGAGTTTGTTGGCCTGCATCCACTCGTTGTGGCTTACCACCACTGGCAGCATAAGCTTCTACTGCGCCGTCGATTACGGCTACACGGGCATAGTATTCGTATTGGCGGATGCAGAACTCAGTACCTAACGCGATTAGTTGGCCAAAGTGAGTGGTGACTAAGAATTGGCGACGGGGAGATTCATGACCCGTTTTGATCAAAATCTCTCCTTGATGGAGTTGTATTTGCCGTTTCTCTGCCGAGAAATCCACATCCACCGCAGAATCTATGTTCAGTGTTAAGCGGGTGCCATCTTCAAGAGTAAAGGTGCGAGTCTCGTTTGCGCCAGTGCGGTATTGAGCCTGCAGGCTCCGGCCAAGTCGAGTCTGTGACGCGCCAAGCCAAGTCGCGGTGACGCCAATCCCTGCCAGCGCTAAAACATTGAGGAAACGCCGACGTGATACGACGGACTGGCTAACTTTTTCAAGCACTTGGATGCCTGTACCCTTAGGTAAGGAGGCGAACTTGCCAGTGATCTGGCACATGCGTTGCCATGCTTGTTCGTGAAGTGAACTTTGGTCACGCCATTGTTGGCAGTTAATACTATCCTGCTCGGTAGCGTCATCCGCCAACAGGCGGGCCATCCATCCAGCCGCCGCTTCAATGGCATTGCTGTCGTTTTCCTGCCCGATATTCTCGGCCCCGGATTGATTGGCAGGCATGACTAATAGGATTCCAGCGCGAGGCAGCAGGCCGCTAAGCCTCGCGCAACATACTTTTCTACCGATGAAACAGAAACTGATAGTTGCTTAGCAATGTCGGCATAGCTTAAACCCTCTATCTGGCGCAGTAACAGCGTCAAGCGCACATTATCCGGCAAGTTATCGAGCATAACGGCAATTTCAGCGAGTGTTTCAATGATGACATGATGGATTTCTGGCCCAGGAATGAATGTTTCTGGCATCAAGCTCAAACTTTCTAGGTAGGCTTCTTCAATCTTCTGCCGACGATAAGCGTCAATCATCAATCCTTTGGCAATGCGGGTTAAAAAACGCCGAGATTCGCCTGAAGGCGGTAAATTTCCGGTTTTTAACAAACGTAGAAATGTATCTTGGGCTAGGTCGGCCGCTGTTTCTGAACAACCCACGCGTGAGTATAGCCAGCCGCGTAGCCAAAACTGGTTATCTCTATATAGGTTATTGATAGGAGAAGAAATATTGACCGACGTCATACGGTATAGGCAAGAATATTAATAATGCTGTAATGATATTGATTATCATTTGGTAGGTCAAGTTTTGTGTCATTACGCCCATGAGATTACCTGCTTATGCATAGCGAGAATCATGGCGGAAATAAGCTGTAATCCTGTTTTATGCAACTTTCGATCAAAAGGATTCGCCTATCTTTTTGTGTTTTTGACTGGCTCAACTAAACTTGAGCCTTATCTCTATAGGACTACCGATTATCTTTTTGAAAAATATGGTGATTCATTAATTGATATAAAAACATCTTGTTAGGTTTAGCTTGCTGGTGGTTTGACTTAGTTTCTAAGTGAATAAAAAGAAAGTTGGAATATTTTAGGAGAAATTGATGAGTAAGTTTCTGCTGTTCCTGATTTTAACTATGAGTGCCTTTGTTTCGGCTGCAAACCAAGATGTTCTTATCGGTAGCGGAGAATGGTCTCCGTATGCTGGCGCTAAATTGAAAGGATTGGGTTTTTTAAACGATGTGGTCACAATCGCTTTTGAGCAGGAAGGAATTACCGCAAAATTCGAGTTTAAACCTTGGGCTCGTATTGAAGTCGAGACCGGTAATGGGTATTTTCTCGCGTCACCCGGTTGGTCCATTCAAGAAGATCGTAAAGCCCAATATCTGTTCAGTAAGAAACCGATAATCGTTTCTCGCAGCGTATTTATTGAACGAATAGATAGTCAGTTTGATTGGAAGATCATGAGTGATCTTAAACAATTTACTATCGGGAGCAACCGAGCCGATTACTATGTTAAAGCATTGACTGAGATAGGAGTTAAAGTTCAAGAGTTAAACGAATACCCACAGGGAATCAAGATGCTACTTGCTAAACGTTTTGACGCGTTCCTTGTAAATGAAGCCGTGGGGCTGAAACTGATACGCGATTTATCTGCTGAAGAACAAGCTAAAATTCAAATTCACCCTTTAGCGTATGATGAAAATTTCTCCTTCCTCATGTTTTCTAAAAATTACCCTAATGTCGAAGCTCTTGTCGAAAAGTATGATTCTGGCTTTGAAAAAATACAGAAATCAGGGCTATATCAAACAATGGTTCAAGATTTATATAAAGGTAAATATGATTGATTAGATTGGTATTTTCGTAAAATCCATCAAGGAATATAGGGTAGAGTAGTTCATTGAGCCTATTTGCTAATGTTACTTTGATAATTGTTGTATTTTTTCATGTTCCGCATAAAATTTAAGTTGCGATTGACGTGTTTTCACTATTTAAACTTATATACTGACCTTTAATTACAGCGTCGGCTTTATTCATTTTTCAGTGGTGGGTATTGTTGCCGATAAAGTTTAATCAATAATATTCAGTTGGTTAGGTGTCAATCCCCAATATTATATTCTATTAATCGCAAATATTGTTATGTTTGACTACAATTCTCGACTTCGCTAAAGTCGCCATCTGATTAGATTTTTGGTTATCTGCAATGTTGTACATCCTATTCAAGAAATTTGTCAGGAGACTGTGCTCCGCGCACTAACACGATGAAGTGTTGCTCGGAGCTTGATGTTTTCTGAATCTTCATCAGCTACAAGGTGATTCCCTGTCTTTAAGTGGAAGGGGTTCTTGTATCTGAACATTGCAGAAACTTGGCCGACGATGATGCTTCATCGTCGGCTTTTTTGTTTCTGATAAAAATCAGAAGCAAAGTTTCAATGTTTCTTGAAACGAGGGGCCGGTATATCAACTGCCGCCCCTCGTTTTTTTTGGATGTAATACAATGAGTTTACTCAAAGTTCATAATCTAACTTATCACATTGGTGATAAAACCTTGTACCAGAATGCTGATTTCAATCTCTTTCCCGCTGAGCATGTTGGGGTAACGGGGAGTAATGGCGTCGGTAAAAGTACCTTACTTAAATTACTGCAAATACAGTTACTGCCAGACGGTGGCGATATCATTTGGCAACCCTCTGTGAAAGTGGGGTATCTGGACCAACACGCCCAAATGGATGCCCAGTTTCGGGTACGTGACTACCTCAAAACCGCCTTTTCTGAGCTGTACTTACTTGAAGCAGAAATGATGGCGATATACGCCTGCGCCGAAAAAAGCGCAGATGATAGCTACCTTGTGCGCGCCGCTGATATTCAGACCCAGCTCGAGAGCCAGTCATTTTACCAAGTTGATAACCATATCGACGCGGTCGCAGACGGACTCGGCATCACTCAGTTTGGTATGCACACAAGGCTTGGCGAGTTAAGTGGTGGACAGCGTCATAAGGTGATGTTGGCGTCGTTGCTGTTGATGTCACCGGACGTGTTATTACTGGATGAGCCAACCAACTATTTAGATAGTGTTCATATTCAATGGTTAGCCGACTACCTTACTGATTTTAATGGTGCCTTTATGGTGGTGTCGCACGATCACGCCTTTTTGAATCGTATTGCCACTAGTATTTGCGACATAGATAGACAACAGATCCGCAAATACAAAGGTAATATCGATAAGGCTATGGCGCAAAAAGTTAGCGATGGTGCGGCTCATGCTAAGCAATATCTGGCGCAGAAAAAACACATCGATAAACTGGAGCAGTTCATTGCGAAAAATGGCGCTGGCGTCAATGCCAGCATTGCCAATGGTCGTAAAAAACAGCTAACCCGCATAACGAAGCTCGCCGCGCCGGAATTAGATAAGCCAATATCGATAGCGTTTAAACATACGACCCATAATGCCCAGCAAGTGCTGAGTGCAACTGACCTGCTAATTGGTTATTCGCGGCCACTGCTCCCCACCATCGCACTTAACATTAGCCGCGGCGAAAAGGTGCTGATCACAGGTTTTAACGGCATAGGTAAATCTACTTTGTTGAAAACCTTGGTGGGTGAGTTGGCGCCAGTTGCTGGGCAGATAGCAATTTCTACGGGGGTCAAACTTGGCTATTTTGAGCAGGAATTACATTGGCCATATCCAGACGCCACAGCAGCCAATCTCATTAAATCTGCATGTGGTGGGCTCGATGATAAAGCGGTCAGACAACAATTAGCCCAGTTTGGGGTGTCAGGAAAACTCGCTATGCAGCCTATTCGTACCCTTAGTGGCGGTGAGCAAACGAAGGTTAAGCTTTGCCGATTGGCACAAAATCCGACTAACTTGTTAGTCCTGGATGAGCCTACAACACATTTAGATGTCACTGTAAAAGCAGCACTTAAGCAGGCCTTGATTGAATACTCCGGGACTATCATTGTGGTGTCTCATGAGCGTAGTTTTGTCGCCGACTGGCCAGACAGAATTGTGGACATTCAAGCCATTATCACCGCACAAGATGCTGAAACTATTTAGGTTATCAAACCATGTTATTAAAAGTTTTATTATTTTTCATTGCTTTTTTAGTCGGTGCAGATGAGCTGATGCTAGGGCCAATCTTAGTACCTATTGGTTATGATTTAGGAGTTCAACCTGAACGCGTGACCTTATTCATTACCGCCTATAGCGTGGCGCTGGCGATAGTGGCACCAGCACTGGGCGTGTTATCTGACCGCCTTGGACGCATGCGAGTGATGTTACCTGCAGCCTTATTGTTTGGCGCGGCTTCTATCGCAACCGGATTGGTTAGCTCATTTGAGTGGGGGCTGACGACACGGGTACTGACGGGTATTGCTAGCGCAGGCATGTTACCGATTGCTTTTGCGATGGCCGCAGATGCTTCAACTAACGCTAGTAATGATGCGATGACGCGTATCGCATGGGTTCAATCAGGGCTGACGCTTGGTATGATCTCTAGCCCAGCGCTTGGGGCATTATTGGCTGAATGGCTCTCTTGGCGCGCCGCGTTTATGGTACTTGGCGTGTGTGCTTGGTGTGTGGCTGGGGCGCTCGCCGTGGTTTTCGTTAGTAGTAAAACTGTTGAAGCTCCCGCTATCCATGATGGCGATGAAAAGGTCACTAAAATCTGGGCTATTCCGGGTGCTACTGGCGCCTTGCTGGCGATGTTTTTCGGCCTTGGCGGAGGCATCGGGTTATTCAATTTAATTGGGCAGCATTTACGCGACACGTTAGGCATGAGTATTTGGTCCGTGGGTGTTATGTATGCTGTGTTAGGGGGGAGTAGCGTTATCGGCAATATGTTAATGCCGCGCGTGGCGGGCCGACTTGAAAGCGGCCGCCAAGTTATGCGACTGGCGTTAATTGTGTGCCTTATTGTCAGCATTGGGTTTTATCTGTATCCCGCGCAGCAACTATTAGTGCTGATATTACCGTTAGTCATGTGGTCGCTAGCGGGTGGCGTCGGTTCGCCAGCATTACAGAGTTATATTGCGCAACTATCTAACGCGCATCGCGGCATACTGATGTCGCTCGCCATGACTATGATGCACCTCGGGGTGGCTATCTGGTCTGGCGTAGCGGGATTTGCTTATAGTGTTGGACCAATAGGTATGGCCATTCTTGCTACTTTGTTATTTGGTGCCGCCATCGCTGTGTTACGCCCTGTGAAACAGGCTCAATAGCCGCGAATAAAAAGACGCACTAATTTTTATCATGGTTTACAACCGATTGATTATGGATAGTTTAAAAATGAAACAAGTACACTTTGAAAATCCTGATGTAGTCCGCCGTTATGCCCAGGGCCCAACGGCATTTGTGCCAGCCTATGAGCAGATGCAGCGCATGACGGCTCAGCTTATAAAAGAAGGTATAGGTGAAGTTGGCGAGCTGCTTGTGCTTGGCGCGGGCGGCGGATTCGAGCTCGAGGTCTTTGCTTCGCTACAATCTCAATGGCGTTACATTGGCGTAGATCCAGCTGCAGAAATGTTAAACGCTGCCAAGGCGCGCCTCGCTGCTATCGATGCGAGTGAGCGAGTGAATTGGCATCATGGTTATATTACAGATGCCCCAGAAGGTCCATTTGATGCTGCAAGCTGTTTGCTCACGCTACACTTTGTCGCTGACGATGGTAGTAAGTTGCAAACTCTGCTAGAACTTAAAAAACGCCTAAAGCCTGGCGCGCCGTTTGTGCTGGTCGATTGTTGTATTGATATCTCATCACCAAGCGCTGAATTAATGTTGGCACGCTATCGAGATTTTGCGCTGGGTTCTGGTGCCGATCCGGAGCAGGTCAGCACCACCTGTGATCGCTTAGTCAATGTGCTAAAAATGGTCAGTCCGGCGCGTAACGAGGCGCTACTTAAGAGTGCGGGCTTTACCGATGTAGAGCTTTTTTATGCGGGCCTTTCATGGCGTGGTTGGCGTGCAACGGCTTAGTCATTTTCTAAACGTGTAACTTAACTAACCATCATAGCTTTGCAGCGGCGGGCTATGGTGGTTAACATGTCGGCTGGCATAGCTCATATCGATATTTCAGCTTTATGGGCTATTTTCTTTTTGATACCCACTTATGACTTTTATATGAAACTCATTCCTCTGCTAAAACAACCGCGTATTCACTGACTATTCTAATGTGAAACTTCTCATAACATGATGTCTTATATTTATTATTTTGTTTATAAAGAGGATTTGCAATGCAGAACAAGCATTGGTCAAAAGTTCAGTTATTGCATGAGGTGGTCACCAATCCCAATATCATAGTCAAAGGTCAGCATAGCTATTACAGTGATTGCTGGGATGCTGGCTTTGAGGGATCCGCAGTGAGATATCTTCATGGTGATGAAGTGAGCCGTGAGTGGGAGCCTAAGTGGCCTATCGATAAACTATATATCGGGAACTATGTGTGTATCGCCGCCGAAGTTGTGATCTTAATGGGTGGAAATCATACGCATAGAGCGGATTGGTTTTGTTTATATCCCTTTATGGATTTCATCGAGGAGGCCTATGTAGGCAAAGGCGATACTCATATTGGTGATGGGGCTTGGTTAGGTATGAGATGTATGCTGATGCCTGGGGTGACGATAGGTGAAGGTGCGGTTGTTGCCGCAAATAGTGTCGTCACTTAAAATATCGAACCCTACAGTATTGTGGCGGGATCACCTGCGAAATTAATCAAGTATCGGTTTGATAAAGACGTCAGTACTGAGTTACTGGCGTTAAAAATCTACGATTGGCCTGCCGAAAAGTTTGAAAGCTTAAAGCGGTATTTGTGTTCGGCGGATTTTGACGCGCTCAGCAAAGCGATCACTCTCTATGACCAATCCATACATCAAAGCAAATAACCGTTAGTCCCAAAGTGAAAGGTCGCGCTCAGTCGAGTCCTTTCACTTATTCTGCCTTAAATCTACTTTTTGGCGTTTTGGCTAATTCGGCCAGTTCTTCGATGATCACCCGTAGCTTGGGTTGGAGGTAAGGGGTTTTAAGCCAAATAAGGTGGATAGGTGTGTCGTCACTGGCGAGTTCGTCCAGTACTGAGATGAGTTCACCGGTTTTAAGATAGTCCTCAACTAGCCATATAGGCACTTGCGCTAAACCTACTCCCGCCAGTGTGGCCGCTAAAATGGCTTCGCAATCAGCGATTTCGTGGCGCACTGGAATATCATAGGCCTCGATGATCCCATCCTCATTTTTAAGTAACCAGCGATGTTGCTGCCCGAGCGGCCAGCCAACAATGCATTGGTGCTGGCTAAGATCTGCTTTGTCTTTTGGTGTGCCAAGTCGAGCAAAATAGGCAGGAGATGCGCAGATCACTCGGCGTTGTTCCCCTAATCTACGGGCGACTAAATCCACAGTGTCGCCGAGTTGTCCGACACGCACTGCCAAATCAATGCCGTCACTGAATAAGTCGGTCGTTCTATCGTTGAAGGTGATAGATAACTCGAGCTTGGGATATTTTTGCGATAGTGATAATAGGGTTGGCAGTATATATCGCCGCCCAAAAGTGACGGGTAAATCCACTCGCACTCGACCTGAGGGAATTTGTTGTTCGCTGCCGAGTCGGCTTTGTGCATTGTCTAGGATTGCCATGGCATTTTGGCAATCTGTGAGGTACGAATCGCCATCATTGGTTAAGCTCACCCGCCTTGTGGTGCGATGCAGCAGCTTAGTGCCTAAGCGGTTTTCTAATCGCACTATGCTTTTACTGAGCGCCGAACCTGTCATGCCTAACGCCTGCGCCGCTAAGGTAAAACTGCCGAGTTGTGCAACTGTGACAAAATGACGTATCTCAACAAATTGATTATTTATCACGGCAATTAATTCCTTCAAGGACTTAGTGATGGTCATTTTAGTGACTTAATCATGGGAAGTGAATCGCGTAAGCTACTACCACAGTATGAAAATGAGCGTTAATAACTGGTCAATGGCTAATTTATGATTGATAAGTAACGTTTTCTATACCATAAATTTTTTATCCCTATTGAGTGAGCTAACTATGAAATCGTCGAATAATCTGCAAGGTAAAGTGGCTTTTGTACAAGGTGGTAGCCGTGGTATCGGCGCTGCCATCGTTAAAAGATTGGCGAGTGACGGCGCCGCAGTTGCCTTTACCTATGTGTCATCTGAAGCCCAATCACAATTGCTGGTGGATGAAGTTATATCGCAGGGTGGTCAAGCCATTGCCATTAAGGCTGACAGTACTGAGCCAGAGGCGATCCGTCGTGCCATTCGCGAGACCAAAGCACATTTCGGTGGCTTAGATATAGTGGTTAATAATGCGGGCACGCTGATTTGGGATAGTATCGAAAATCTGACGCTAGAAGACTGGGAACGAACAATTAACACTAACGTGCGCAGTGTGTTTGTGGCGAGCCAAGAAGCCGCGCTGCACATGAATGACGGCGGCCGCATCATCAATATCGGTAGCACTAACGCTGAGCGTATTCCGTTTGTAGGTGGTGCGATTTACGGCATGAGTAAATCGGCATTAGTCGGTTTAGCCAAGGGATTAGCGCGGGATTTAGGCCCACGTGCGATTACGGTGAACAACATTCAGCCAGGCCCTGTGGATACCGATATGAATCCTGATAACGGCGATTCATCTGAGCCAATCAAGGCGATGGGTGCTCTGGGTCGTTATGGTAAAGCCGAAGAGATCGCCAGCTTTGTCGCCTTTATCGCGGGTCCAGAAGCGGGTTACATCACTGGTGCGAGTTTGATGATTGATGGTGGGTTTTCAGCATAAGCTTTGTCTGTATCTATTTTTCAGGCAAGCCAAAATAATTTGCTTGTTGATGAACTATTGTTACAATCCGCCGGTCTTATCTTCAGCTATCTGTTGAAAGACACTCATTTTTTATCTTTATTATCAAAGAATAAGACGAAGAGAAATCCAAATTTTTACGTTATTGACTAAGAAAACAGGCAACTTATGGGGCGTGATGGTGTTTACCATTCTGACCTTGTTCTGTTTGACTCAAAACAGTGGAATACTTAACTTGTTGCTCAAGGAGTCGAGCGCGCAAGCGATGTCGGCTACGTCTTTTTCTGGTGCTGGTTTTGGTGCCAACTCAGTTTTAAACTCAAGTTCAGCTTTAAACAGCAGCTCAGCTTCAAGCAATATGGCGAGTCACGTCGATGCCCAAGTGGCGGGTACTGAGCTGGTCAAAAGCGAGTCTAAAAAATGTGAATTGTCTGAGAAATCGATCCGAACCTGTATCGATGCTCCGAGTTCCATTCCATTTCTTATCCTGTTGTTCCTGCTGCCGTTACTTCCCCGCGCCTCCCGCGTGATAACACTGTTACCCATACAAGGTTATCAGGCTAAACCTAGGCGAATACACCTCACTCTCTGTCGCTTTCAAGAATAGAAATAATTTACTTATCAAACTGATAGGTGAGTTTATTCTGGCGCCCATTCTCTAGCTCGATAGTTGGCTTTTCTTACCCGTTTACCGGTTGAAAGGACCATTACCCAGCTGCAGAACGTCCGCTTTACATATCCTATCTCAGATCAAATTTCTTGAATTAAGCCTGCTATCACACTGATTTTTCTTAAGCCATCACGCCCTTTGTAATGGGGGCAGAGTTAAGCAGTAAAGCAAGCATTTACAGGGCATAACGAACGGTTCATGCCAATGGGGACAAAATGAGTACATTAAAATCCATGTTAACCAGATTCTGGATACTCGCCTTGATAGTGACGAGCCCGTCGCTCATGGCGGCATCGACAGGATGGTTAGTTAACGATAATCACCCGCCAGCCAAAGTACGTTTTATGCTGACGGGCGAAGTTGATCCCGCAACGAACACTTTGCCCGCTGTGCTTGAAGTACAACTCGAGGGCGATTGGAAAACCTATTGGCGCAGTCCTGGGGAAGGCGGTATCGCGCCTACCATCAAGTGGGATGGCTCTCGCAATCTACAGCAAGTGGATTGGAGGTGGCCTGCGCCAGAGGAATTCTCATTATTGGGATTACAAACCTTTGGTTACAAAGGTAATACCACCTTTCCCTTAACCTTGAAAGTCGATGATATCGCTGCCCCAACCCAGTTGCGTGGCAAAGCGACCTTGTCGACTTGTACCACTATCTGTGTTCTGACGGATTATCAGATTAGTCTTGATTTCACGCCCAATGCGCTGCAAGCAGATACCGATGCCATGTTGGCTTACAACAAGGCTGTGTCACTTGTGCCACAAAAAGTGTTGACCCAAGAGGGCCAGAATCCTGCCATGACAATGGGTTGGGATGCCGCCAAAGGTCAACTTGAAGTCAGACTCAATGATGCCAACTGGCAGAGTCCAACCGTGATTATCGATGGCGAGCCAGATACCACATTCAAGCTAGTGAGCTTAAAACCAAACGAAAGTGATGCTAACGGCAAGCAATTGGTCGGTATTTTCACTGGTCAAAGTTGGCTGGGTGAGCCTGAAGTTTTGGGTAAATCGCTGAACATGACTGTCGCCGATAGCGAGCGAGCGTTGGAATACAGCGCCGAAGTTAAGCCTGTGGTGATTACCCAAGCAAGTACCTCGATATTTGGCATGATTTTGTTAGCGCTTATCGGTGGTTTGATCTTAAACGTCATGCCCTGCGTGTTACCCGTTCTCGGCATGAAGCTCAGTTCAGTGGTTGCTGCGCCTGATCTGAAGCGTAATCAAATCCGCCAACAGTTCATCGCATCAGCGCTGGGGATATTGGCCTCATTCTGGTTACTGGCTGGCTTTATCTTAATGCTTAAGCTCACGGGTCAAGCGATTGGTTGGGGTGTGCAGTTCCAAAGCCCTTGGTTTATCGGCTTTATGGCGCTGGTGACCACAGTGTTTGCCTTCAATATGTTAGGTGTGTTTGAGATCAACTTACCCTCTAACGTGCAAACCAAGTTGGCGACAACGGGCGGCAATAATAACAGCGGTCATTTTTTACAGGGCATGTTCGCCACGCTGCTGGCGACACCGTGCAGTGCACCATTTTTGGGGACTGCGGTCGCTTTCGCCTTGGGCGCCGATGTACTTAGCCTGTTTGCCATCTTTACCGCGTTGGCCGTGGGTATGGCGTTCCCTTGGTTGATTGTGGCGGCATTTCCGCAAGTGGCGGGTTATTTCCCTAAACCCGGTCGCTGGATGAATACAGTCAAAGTGTTTTTCTCCGGCATGTTGCTCATCACCAGTTTGTGGCTCATTAGCCTGTTGGCCAGCTTTATTGATGTGCTCTACCTGTGGCCGTTAGCGGGTGCCATTACACTGATATTTATGGTGTTTATGGCTAAAAAATATGGCGCGATTGCTATTGTGAGCTGCTTAGGTATCGGCATTTTACTGTCGGCGGTTATTGCATTTATGACTGCGAACCAGTGGGCTAAACCTTTACCTGCGGATCTTGCTTGGACGCCATTGGATCAAGCATTGATTAATCAGCAGGTGGCTCAGGGCAAGACAGTATTTGTCGATGTGACGGCTGATTGGTGCATTACCTGTAAGGCCAATAAAGTTGGCGTGATCTTGCAAGATCCAGTCTATAGCCTGTTGCAACAGCCGCATATTTTGCCGATGAAGGGCGATTGGACTACGCCTTCTGAGCCCATTACTCACTACCTGCAAAGCCATAATCGTTTTGGAGTGCCATTCAACGTGGTTTACGGCCCGGGTGCGCCGCAAGGGATTGAGTTACCGGAAATTCTATCGACTGACCTTGTGCTTGCTGCGATTGAACAGGCCTCAGCGTCCCCTGAAAAGTCATCCGTAGCGGCAGGGAAATAACGCTAACGACCAGCCATTCACTCGGATATATCACTCGGCAATATCACTGGCGAGTCTCATTCAATAGCGAGTCGAGTGACACTCAACAAATACTCAGGTCAGGAAGCCCCTGACCTGAAACAATGGACATCGATTATGAAACAGACAATTGAAGCACACAACATCACTGAATCAATGCAGAATACTCAAGTCAACGGAGGCACCAAAATGTCGAAATTTAGTTCTTTATTCAAACATCGCAAGTTGCAGATGTTTGCTGTCTCGGGTGTCGCCAAGGCCATGCTTGTGGTTTCCTTGCCTTCGGTGAGCACTATGGCCTATGCCAAGGACAGCAGTTTATCGGCGGCGCAGCAGCAAGAGGTGCGAGCGATTCTTAAAGATGCCTTGATCAATGATCCTGACCTTATGAGGGAAGCGATTATTGCGTGGCAAGCAAGGGAGCAAGAGGGGGCAAATACAGCCATGCAAACCAATCTTGTGACCCATCATAAAGCTATGTATGAGACCAAAAGCGATCCGTGGAAGGGCGCTGCGACACCTGAGATTGAGATGGTGTACTTTACCGATTTTAACTGCCCATACTGCAAGAAAATCGAGCCTTCGCTGAACCAGCTGATTGAAGAATTTCCTCAGTTAAAAATCATAGTCAAAATGGTGCCGCTGCAGGGCGAAGGCTCCAAAATGGCGGTCGATTTTGCCCAAACGGTTTGGTTAAACGAGCCTGAAAAGTATCTTAAGGTGAAGGATATGTTGATGTCGAGCCCGCGTGGACTCGATGCCGCCGCCATCGCTAAGGTCGCTAAACTGACGGCAACCGAGCGCTGGGTGGGTAACACAGATGAGCGCGTCGCTAAAATGGTCGATGATAATGTTAATTTAATGAATGAGTTAGGCATAGGTGGCACGCCAAGTATGATAGTGGCCGATACGCTTATTCCAGGATTAGTGCCTTACGAAGTGTTAAAAGAGCAGCTTGAAGCCGCGATTGCCGCTAAAGATAAGACGCAGAAGAGCAGTTAAGATGCAGCCAAAGGAAACTGAAAATATGAGCGCCGAACAAGTTTCGATATCTTTACCTAAACGCATATTGGGCTGGATTAAGCAGCTGGCACTTTTGCTGCTCATTGTCATTATCGTGACCAGCGTGATGGACATCTGGCGTGGCAAAGATATCCCACGGGATAATTTGCCGCAGCTACAAGGGACGACCTTGGCTGGGGAGACGCTTGATATTGCCATGCTCAGCCAAGATCAGGCGGTATTAGTGTACTTCTGGGGCACTTGGTGTCCTGTGTGTAATTTTGTCAGCCCAGCGGTCAATCAAATGTCGGCCTATTACCCTGTGGTGACGGTTGCCATGAGTTCGGGTGAGGATGAGAAACTGAGAAAATATCTTCAGCATCAGGATTATGGCTTTGACACAATTAACGATAGTGACAGCAAGATTGCCCGTGATTGGTCATTGCAGGCGACGCCAACCATTATGATCTTTAAAGATGGCGAGTTAAAACACTACACGACTGGCTTTACTAGTCTGCCCGGTATGTGGTGGCGAATGATGTTCACTTAGAAGTTATACATCAGGGGCTGTTTTAAGGGAGAAAAAAAGCGCTAATCTAGGTTAGCGCTTTTTATTATCAACTTATTTCAGGACTAGGCAACTAGCTGAAAGCTTAGGGTTTACTTCACTAAGGTGAGCAGTGGCGCCTGACTCACGACTTGGAAGTCGAGCGCCATAGTCACACTGAGCGCCGTAATAGTGATGATTGAAAAACCAAACACTTGGCGAGCCCAGCGTTGCATGTCGACGCCGTGGCGATAACCTTTTAATGCCATGGCAAGCCACCACAGGCTGGTGGCGCAGGTGACCGCCATAAAGGCAATACCTGTGTAACCCGCGAGTGGCAACAGTGCACTGACTAAGGCGAACACGGCAATATAAAGCACGATATGCAGTTTTGCTTTGGTCATGCCTTCTGCAACCGGTAGAACAGGAATATTGGCTGCCGCATAGTCATTAAAACGGAAAATCGCGATGGCGTAAGAATGTGGCATCTGCCATAGACTGAACATCAACAGCAAAATAGCCGCGCCCATGTCCATTTGCCCTGTCACACTGCAATAGCCAACCACGGGCGGTACTGCGCCCGAGAAGCTGCCAACTAAAGTGCCATACACTGAGTTACGTTTCATGTAGAGGCTATAAACCCCCACATATACTATGTAACCAATAACGGCAAATAGCAGGGCTAATGCATTGGTAAACAAGGCTAAGATGCTAAAGCCCAACACGCCTAAGGCGAGTCCAAACGCGAGTACGTTACCCACGGCAATTTCGCCCGTGACGGTCACGCGTTTGCAGGTTCGCTGCATCTTGGCGTCGATATCACGGTCAATACAGTTATTGATTGCGCAACCCGAGGCTACGACCAAGGACAATCCTACTAAGCTCGCTAGCATCAAGACCAGATTTACGTCGCCTTTGGCGGCTAATAAAAAACCGCCAGCAACGGAAATCAGATTCCCGAAAATGATGCCAGGCTTAGTCACCTGTACATACCCTTTGAAGCGTGCTTTCCATTGCGGTGACATAAATCTGTCTTGTATTTGCATAGACTGTTTCTCGTTACATCATCAAAGCGTTGGCTTCGAGTATGATCCACACCGACAGGCCGACTACCATGACAATAATCAGGGCAGTAAACAGGAAGGAGAAGGTGTTTACTTTGCCTTCTTTCGAGAAATCTAAGTGTAAGAAGTACTTAAGATGTACCACTATCTGCACTATCGCCATCACTAGCACTAAGCTAAGGGTGGTCGCTTTCTCGAAGTGATGGGTCATTACGGCCCAAAACGGAATGGCGGTTAATACCACTGACAGCACAAAGCCCATTAGATATGACTTAATGCTCGCGGCCAGATCGTCAGTGCCATGGTTAGGCTTATCAGTATGACTATGTGCGCTCATTAAAGTGCTCCCAATAAATACACGACCGTGAATACACAAATCCACACTATGTCGAGGAAATGCCAGAACAAGCTTAAGCAGCTCAGGCGGGTGATGCTGCGATTACCTAAACCGGTTTTCGCCACTTCAATCATCATGATCGCCATCCAAATCAGACCTGCGGTCACGTGCAAGCCGTGCATACCGACAAGGGTGAAGAAGGACGACAGGAAAGCGCTACGCTGTGGGCCATTGCCGTGTTCAATCAGGTGATGGAATTCATAGACTTCCATCCCGATAAACACGCAACCGAGGGCGAAGGTGACGAGTAACCAAGCCAAGGTCGCGGCTTTGTTGTGGCGCTTAGCAAAAATCAGCGCCATGCCATAGGTAATACTACTAACGAGCAGGGCGGCAGTTTCAATCAGCACAAAGTCCAATTCGAAAATGTCTTTACCCGAAACGCCACCGTCCGTGTTCATGTAGAGCACGGCATAGGTTGCGAAAACCGAGGCAAACAAAATGCAGTCGGTCATCAGGTAAATCCAAAAACCAAACAGAGTGTTGCCACTCGTGTCATGGTGTTCGTGGTGATCTTCTGCGTGAGCTACTTCTACATCTGCTGGGATTGCAATACTCATATCAGCCCCTTACTACATTGTTTAAGTGGGCATTTTCAATGCGGGCCACTTCATCGGGTTGCACGTAATAGTCGACGTCATTGTTATAAGCACGGAACAGGAACACCACGAAAGCGCCCACTAAACCCACAATGGCTAACCACAGGATGTGCCAAATAGCGGCAAAACCAGCGGCAGTGATCCCCAGCGCCATTAAGATACCGCTTGGGGTATTTTTCGGCATATGGATAGCTTGGTAGTGTTTTTGACGTTGATAAGCCACGCCTTTTTCTTTCGCATCGGTAAAGGCATCGATATCAGCAACCTGTGGCAGCTTAGCGAAGTTATAGAACTGTGGTGGAGAAGCGGTTGA
The DNA here is from genome assembly GCF_026802235.1 of Shewanella sp. DAU305. Classification (NCBI taxonomy): domain Bacteria; kingdom Pseudomonadati; phylum Pseudomonadota; class Gammaproteobacteria; order Alteromonadales; family Shewanellaceae; genus Shewanella; species Shewanella sp. DAU305. Next base: position 315,112 of record NZ_CP113808.1, on the reverse strand, counting down.
CCACTCTAAAGTATGGCCATTCCATGGATCGCCCGTGGTGTCGCGGTTTTGGTCGCGGTCACGGATACTCACGTACAGTTGGATAAACTGCAGAATGATACCGACCATGATGATGCAAGCACCCACGGCGGCTAAGTAGATCCACACGTTCCACGCTGGGTTATCAATGTGGTTGATACGGCGTGTCATACCCATAAAGCCCAGTACGTACAGCGGCATAAAGGCCACATAGAAACCGATTTGCCAGCACCAGAATGACGCTTTACCTAAACGCTCATTCAGGTGGAAACCTGTCGCTTTCGGGAACCAGTAAGCAAAACCTGCTAAGTAACCAAATACCGCACCACCAATAATAGTGTTATGGAAATGCGCGATTAAAAACAAACTGTTATGTAGAACGTAGTCGGCACCTGGTAAGGCTAATAACACACCTGTCATGCCGCCTATGGTGAAAGTCACCATAAAGCCTAACGTCCACAACACAGGTACCGTTAAACGTAGGCGGCCACGGTAGATAGTGAACAACCAGTTAAACAGTTTTACCCCGGTTGGAACCGCAATCACCATAGTCATCACCCCGAAGAAGGCGTTGACGTTGGCACTTGAGCCCATGGTGAAGAAGTGGTGTAACCAAACGATGAAACCTAGAATTGAAATCGCACCACTCGCCCACACCATAGAGGTGTAACCGAACAGACGCTTAGAGGTAAAGGTTGAGATCACATCGGAGAAAATACCAAAAGCAGGCAAAATCAGGATGTAAACTTCAGGATGTCCCCACGCCCAAAACAGGTTGATATACATCATGGCGTTACCGCCACCGTCATTGGTGAAGAAGTGGAAATCCATGTAACGGTCGAGTGTCAGCAGGGCTAACACAGCGGTTAAGATTGGGAATGACGCGACGATCAATATGTTCGCCCAAGTACAAGTCCAAGTGAAGATTGGCATTTGCATCAGCTTCATGCCTGGGGCACGCATCTTCAGTACGGTGGCGATAAAGTTCACCCCGGTTAAGGTCGTCCCTATGCCCGAAATCTGCAGTGCCCAGATATAGTAATCGACCCCAACTCCCGGACTGTAAGCCAGCTCTGAGAGTGGTGGATACGCTACCCAACCTGTTTTAGCAAATTCACCTAAACCCAAAGAAATATTGATCAACACAGCGCCAGAGGCGGTAAGCCAGAAGCTGAGGTTGTTCAAGAATGGGAAGGCAACGTCGCGGGCACCAATTTGCAGCGGCAACACTAAGTTCATCAGACCTATCATAAATGGCATCGCCATAAAGATAATCATGATCACGCCGTGGGCGGTGAAGATTTGGTCGTAATGTTCAGGCGGCAGATAACCTGCGGCGCCGTTGGTGGCGAGTGCTTGCTGGGTACGCATCATAATGGCATCGGAGAAGCCACGAATGAGCATCACCAAAGCTAACACTATGTACATGATACCGAGGCGTTTATGGTCAACTGAGGTTAACCAGTCGTTCCAAAGTACGCTCCATTTTTTGTGTTTAGTGATCAAGGCTGCGATATACAAACCTACCACTGCGACGACCGCTAAGGTCACCATGATGATAGGCTCGTGATACGGAATCGCATCTAAGCTTAATTTACCGAGAAATGACATGATTACTCCGCCTCCACTTTTTGAGTGGATGAGTGCTCTAAGGATAAAGGTTCTGTGGATGAGTCCTGTGTTGATGACGGTACAGAAGGTGTTGAGCTATCCATGTCGGCCATGTTCTGTGTATTTTCCATCGCGTGCTCGCCTGCCATATGTGCCATGTCGTGCATACCTTTCATGTCTGCCATGTCAGATGTATGCTCAGTGCCCATAGGTTCCATGCCTGCGTGCATGTCCATTCCTTCGTGACCTTTCATGCCGTCATGTGAGTCCATGTGCATGTATTGCATCACGATTTGGTCAAACATCCCTTTGCTCACTGAGCCAAAGTATTCAACCGGATTGTATTCACTCGGTTTAGCCAGTGTGGCGTAGGCCGCTGAGTCCAATGTCTTGCCCTGTTGTTTTAACTTGGTAACCCATGCATCGAAGTCGGCAGGTGTCTGAGTGGCAATCGCTTTAAACTTCATGCCCGCAAATCCGGCGCCGCTGTAGTTAGCCGAGATACCATCGAAGGTGCCTGGCTCGTTAGCGATCAAATGCAATTTAGTGGTCATGCCCGCCATAGAGTAAATCTGGCTGCCTAACTGAGGGATGAAGAAGGAGTTCATCGCAGTGTCAGAGGTGATCTTAAAGTTCACTGGCACATTGGCTGGAAACGCCAACTCATTGACCGATGCCACGCCTTGTTCTGGATAAATGAATAACCATTTCCAGTCCAGCGACACCACTTCAACCGTGACGGGTTTAGCTTCGTGCACTAAAGGCTTATATGGATCAAGATCATGGGTCGAACCCCAAGTGATCACACCTAGCACTATTACGATCACAATCGGCACTATCCACACTACGGTTTCAATCGCCGTTGAGTGTGCCCATTTAGGCGCATAGATTTCTTGATCACGGCCATCGCGATATTTCCACGCGAAGTACAATGTCATGGCAATCACAGGGATAACAACAATCAGCATGAGTAGGGTGGCGACGATAATCAGGTGTTTTTCATCGATACCGATTTGGCCCTTAGGGTCCAACACACCGCCATCACAACCCGCGAGCGTGAATGCTATTGCCGCGATTGCCGCTTTACTTAATTTTCGAATTAACAAAGGAAGATTCCTCTAACCCTAAGGTTTACAACTCTGCCAAGCGTGAACCGGCAGTCGCACTAAGCGGCGTTATCTGAGCGCAAATCCTGAAACCCAAGAGGAATGACACAAAATGTGCCGCCATCCCGACGAAATCGAAGAGCAGCTTTCAGCGCTTAATGCTTAATTTTAATTTAAAAACAGAGGGTTAAAATGGCGGGGCGCGACAACCGTGGGCGGTATGTTCGAGTGATTTTAGCCTTGGGGGTGCTAAAAAAAGTGAAGCGTTAGTTAAATCGAGATTATTGAAAAATTTGAAGCAGCAGTCGATTAAATGCCATAACTGCAGAATAACGAGGGGGTTGAGCAATAACAGGCTGAGCAGACTGGCGCCGATAAACTCGACTAAAAAGCCATTGCTGAGGCTGATGAGTTCACTAATATCGACACAACCGCCGATCAATACGTACAAAACGTCAGCTACAGGCAGCACAAACAATAACCCGAAAAACAGGGTTAGGTTTGTCATGCTAAAGGTTGAAAACCGAATAATCAGGTTCAATCTTTCAGCAATGAATTGGCTAAGAGCTAATTTCAATTAACGGGTCCGGTTGAACGGGAAAGGGAGTCAGTTGGCAGAACAAAAAATATTCAGCATGCAACTTTTTTATGCGGCAGGAGGATACCAAGAAGCGGCTATTGAATGAAAGCGGATCCCCGCGGTAAAAGGGCTTAAGCGTTAAAAAAACCTTAATTAAAACCAAATAAAATCAATAAATTTACAAAATTAACCAAAATTTAACTGATTTGGTTCTCATAAAATAAAAATGTGTGAGGCGCTTCATTTATTCGCTTTGGCTAAAGTTGATGTGTTGGCGACGGTATGGCGTGGATTGATCCCCCATAAGCATGTGGGTTTTAGCCAACAGTCGCTTTTATCGCATACGAATGACACTGCTATTTACCCTTGCTCGCCGCACATTTTTGCATGCTGATTTTTGATGCGAGTTAAGTGTCGTGGAATGGATTTTAGCTGGGCATATCAAATAAAAACATCAAGTTAAAACAGCGACAATGTCAGTCATTTACGCTATTTACATTAGATAAAGCGATTATTAAACTGTGATTTCATCACAACCTTGATATCTGCTTGAGATTGATCGAGTGAGTAGGGCATGATACTTGTTAACATTTAGATGTGCCAGCTTGAAGGACTACACATAAAGTCATTTATTCCATACCTTAAGGTAAATATTTTCATCGCCTTAGCTTACATTGTTGTAGGTAAATTAGGCTTGATGATTGCTTTGCCGCCTGGATATTCTGCGGCGATTTGGCCTGCCGCAGGGATTGCTATTGCCGCATGTATCCTATGGAAAGAATATGTCCCTTGGGTTGGCGTGTTTATTGGTTCGCTGCTGATTAACATCAATATTGGCGGGCATATCCATTGGGGCTGGTTACCCTTTGCTATCTCGATTGGATCTTGTATACAGGCTGTGCTTTCAGCCCATGTTCTTGGGCGAGTCGATCATTTATTCACCTTAGATAATCCTAATACCGTCATTAAATCCTGTTTGAGCTTAGCCTTAACTTGTATTGTGGCGACCGTTTTTGGCAACAGTGCCTTAGTGATCAACGGTACGATTCCACCATCCGATTTACTGGGTAGTTTAGTGAATTGGTGGACGGGGGATTTGCTCGGCGCCGTGATCTTTATCCCTTTGACTATGTTGCTATTTGATAAGCGGACTATCTGGCGTGCTCGCCGCATTCAGACGGGTGTTCCCCTGCTGGTGGGCTTTTTATTCTGCGTGGGGATTTATTACTACTCGGATATGAACCAGCGCCAACAGTTGCAGGATAAGTTTCAGATCCAATCCAATGCCGTGATTAGCAATATTGAAAGTTTTCAAGAGGCTAATCTGCAGCAAATCATCGCCTTAGCGAGCTTGTTCGATAATAGCGATCAGGTTTCTGAGGATGAGTTTGTGCAGTTTGGCAAACGTAACATGCTGCAGCAAGATGGCTTTAGAGCTTGGTCTTGGTCGCCGTTAGTGGCGGCCGCCGATCTACCCAGTTTTGAGGCATCGACCCGCTCAGCTATTGGCGCTCCCTACAAAGTCACGCGGCCTCAAGGCTGGCAAGCTAATGCCGATGGCTGGTTAGTGCCAGTGATGTATATTCAGCCACTCATAGGTAATGAAGCGGCATTGGGATTAGATCTCAATAGTGAACCAATACGAGCCGCTGCCATTGCTAAAGTGCGCGCGACCTTAGCGCCTGTGATGACGGCGAAGATCCAATTAGCACAGGATCCCAATGGCCCAGGTGGCACCTTGCTTCTAGCGCCCTCGTTCGATCGGCTGGGTAAAATCTCAGGATTTTGTTCAGCTGTGATTGATCTGCAAAGCATTATTAATGATGTTGAGAGCGTAAAGGGATTGCAGTGGAAACTCTCCGACATGAGTGCGGGCGGTGCATTGCTTTACAGCAATACCCAGAAGTCATTTCCCGCATTTAGCAGCAAGCTATTTAGCGATAAAACCGGCCAGTATTTTCAAGCAAACCTGCTGCTTGCAGATAGGCATTGGCACATAGTGATTTATCAATCCTATGCAGTGCTGATGGGCGATACTTTTAGCTTATCGCTACTTATGCTGCTCCTCGCCTTTATCACTTGTGCTGTTGTGGGTGGTATGACGCTGGTTTCCTCCGGCGAGCGCCAACGTATTGCCGAGAAAGTGACTGAAAAAACCATGGCCTTGTCGAAGGAAATTGCCCGCCGTCAGGCTTTTCAGGCCACCTTGGTACAAAGCGAGCAAAGATATCGTAATTTGTTTGATAAGGCGCCCGTGGGGCATGTGCTTAAACGTTTAGATGATGGTCAGTTTGTGGCGATTAACCCCGCATTCGAAGCCATGACGGGTTACTCACTCGATGAGTTAAATCAGCTTGACCCTTGGGATCTCACGCCAAAGCGTTATCAATTAAGTGAAACTGAGCAATTAGAACGCCTAAAGCAAACCCGTCGTTATGGCCCCTATCAGAAGCATTATGTGCATAAGAATGGCCAGTTAGTGGCAGTGCGCCTTAATGGTGCGTTAGTCACAGGCGCCGATGGTGAGCAGCTTATTCTCTTTATCGTTGAAGATATTACCGAGCAGGAGCGCACCGTTGCGCGGGTAAATCTATTGGCGCAGGTGTTCCAGCAGAGTGGTGAAGGCATCACTATCATGGATGCCAACGATATTATTGTGGATGTGAATAGTGCGTTTTCTCAGATAACCGGTTATTCCCGAGAAGAAATCATTGGTAAAAACTGTCGCTTTTTAGAGGCCGAGCGTACCGACAAAGGTATCGATCCTCAAGTGCGTGCAGCCCTAGAACAAACAGGTTTCTGGCAAGGTGAAGTTTGGGACAGGCATAAGCATGGTTACGATTTCCCTAAATGGTTGATGATGTCTGTGGTGCGCGATGACGCAGGTGCGGTGAGCCATTACATCGGCAGCTTTACCGATATCAGCGAGCGTAAAGTCAGTGAGGAACGGATTCATTTCCTCGCCCACCACGATTCTTTGACGCTACTGCCTAATCGACTCAGCTTGCAGTCGCGCCTCGAAGTGGTATTTAGGGAGGCGCTGGCATCCGACAGCCAAATTGCGGTGATGTTTATCGACATGGACCACTTTAAAAATATCAACGATACCTTGGGCCATCATGTGGGCGATCAACTGTTGTTAGAAGTTGCGCGTCGTTTGAAAAACATCGTTGGTGATACTGACACTGTGGCGCGTCTGGGTGGCGATGAGTTTGTGGTTGCCTTATCTGATACGAACCATGATGAGGTGGCCAGTTTAGCCGAGGCGCTGCGCAGTGGTTTGAGTCAAACCTATATCATTAATAATCAAGCATTACATTCATCGCCAAGTATAGGTATCAGTTTATTCCCGACCGATGGCGACAGTGTCGAAGCCTTGATGAAAAACGCCGATATGGCCATGTACCGCGCCAAATCGGCGGGACGCAATAACTATCAATTCTTTACTGCGGCGATGAATACCTTGATCACTGAGCGCCAGCAAATTGAAACTGGCCTCAGGCAAGTGCTCGCCAACGATGAATTGCGGCTGCATTATCAGCCACAAATTGATATCCGTACTGGGCAAGTGGTCAGTGTCGAAGCCTTAGTGCGCTGGCAACATCCCGAATTTGGCATGGTAGCGCCAGACCGCTTTATCCCCATAGCTGAAGAGATCGACATGATCATTCCTATCGGCCAATGGGTGTTAGAAACCGCGATGGCGCAGCTTGCCGCTTGGCGCGCTGCGGGTGCGACCGAGCTGCGAATGGCGGTGAATCTGTCGGCGCATCAACTCCGCAAAGATAGCATTGTCGCCGATATCACCAATGTGCTTTTAAAGCATAAGTTAGGCAAAGGTGCACTGGAGCTCGAAATCACCGAGAGTGTGGCGATGCAATATCCGGAGCAGAATGCGCGCCTGTTAGCGGAATTGCGCCAGCATGGTATCGAACTTGCGATTGATGATTTCGGTACGGGTTATTCCTCGTTATCCTATTTGAAACTCTTGCCCTTAGACAGATTGAAGCTCGACCGCTCCTTTGTGAAGGATATTGAAAGCGATCCGAACGATGCTGCTATCAGTGCTGCGACCATTTCTATGTCCCATGAGTTGGGGCTAACTGTGGTGGCCGAAGGGGTTGAAAACGAGGCGCAATTGGTATTATTGTCGAGTATGGGGTGCGACTTAGTGCAAGGGTTTTATTTTAGTAAACCCTTAGCGGCAGAAGAGTGTTTCCGCTTTATCCAGCGTAATTTATAACGGCAGAGTGTTGCTGTTTTTCTAATGCTGGCGCAGAGTTGGACTATACTTGAGTTCGCATTATGTATGCGTTAATCGAAATACTAAGGATGGTTTTATGCAAGTCATCTTCACCAAAGGAACCCAGCGTTATGGTCAGCTGCGCTGCGTGCGCATGGACGGTAGTGCGACCCAAACCCAAATGCCAGAACAGGGCATTGCTCCCCACGATATGATCCATTATGTTGTTGAAAAACGCCTGCATATTCAAGGGGCTTTCTTCTCGCAGGTCAGAGCTGGCGCCGATATCAGCTTCGCCTTAGAACATAACGAAACCTCCCGCGCCATCGCAGATAAAACGGAAGTGTGGCAAACCGAATCCATAGTCGAAACCTTGCAGTCGCTACTCTGGTCGGGCGAAACGCCAACCTATGACGGCTTTATTTATCTGTTAGAGCAAGCCTGCAACAGCCGCGACTTAGCCGTTCCAACCGTTAGCCAATCGGACTTTGAGCATATTCTTAATGAGATTATGGAGTTGAGTATTGAGTGGCAGGGAATGGGTGAAGGTCAGTCCCTGACCTTGAAGTTTTAAGCGGTTTAAAAATAAGCCATTTAACAACAACTGATTTAAAAAAAAAGAGCGCAGTTAACTGCGCTCTTTGTGTTACTGCGGCCATAGCGGGATCATTCCCTATGACGACGTTCTTGGCTTTGAGTTGAGCGACCTTGGTTATGTTCTACCGAGCGAGCGGTTTGCGCATTTTGGCGTGGCTCACTTTGTCTTACTCTCACGTCTTCGCGTTGTCTTGGCGCCGCTTGCCTTGGCTGTTCAATACGTTGCGGTTCTGCGCGTCTTATCTCAGGTCGTGGCGTTTCAACTCTTGGGGTCGCAGCCCTTGGATTTTCTTGTCTTTGTGGCTGCGTCCTTTGTTGATCGATATTACGCTGCTGTGACTCCCGAGTTTGATATTGCCTTTGCTGAGACTCCTTCGATGGCATTGGCTTTGACTGCACGGGTCTCGATTGCGCGTCATTACGCTCCTTGTGAGTCGGCGTTTGTACCATAGTCGCGGATCGACGTTCCTTTAACTCGGCCTGTGTTTTTTGATAACTCGGTACGCGGTTATCACGTTCACGACTGGCGTTGTGATAGTCCTTATTGTCACGACTCTTATTCCCCTGATTACTCATATTACCTTGATTGCTATGAGTATCTTGGCGTTCTTTTGATTTCGAGTATTGGCTATTAAAGTGCTGCTTGCTGCCGCTAGAGTGTGAATCTCTACCGCGATACTTGTCTTCGTTGTAATAGCGTTGCTTCACGACGGGGTTGTGGTAACTCACGCCACGTCTATGTTCGGGTTTATGTTTCCAAGGCTGAGCACCATAACTGACCGTGTATCTTTCACGTGGGCGATAACGATGCGAATGGCGATAGTCGATCACGACCACTTTATGGTTGTGCCAGTGGAACGAGCTGAAGAAGTAGTTAAAGGAAATATGGATGCCTGGTGACCAGTAGAAATGGTTATGACTCGGACGATAGGGATAGCCAGCATAGCCGCCAAATTCCCAATACACGGGTGGATAAGCCACACCCCAGCGCCATGTGCCATAAACCACACGCGGATCGTAATAGGGCACGTACACAATTTCTCGCTTAGCGGGTTCTATGATGATCTGATTGTTGGCGCGGGTGATCGCCATGTTATCCATGTCTGCTAAGCTGTTCGCTTTATCAGCCTGTTGCCTTAGGGATTGAATGCTGTTCATCACTTGGCCTTCATCTTCTAAGAAGGCTTCACCGAGTCTTTGAGTCCAGTCGAGATCTTCACTCATTTTTTGCAGCAGCGTCGGGAAGGCCAGCAAGGCTTTGACGCTCGGGTCCCAATCTTGATCTTCGGCCTGCGACATCAGTTGATCGACTGATGATTTGGGGCGCTGGGTTAACCAACGTTGTGCCTGCACGATTTCGAGTGGATAAGTTGAGGCAATAAGTATGTGGGTCAATAAGCTATCGGGATACAGGGCAATAGGCGCCAGCATTTGTTCGAGTTCGGCTTGGCTTGCCGCAGCGCTCGAGCCTTGGCTCACAGATACGCCCGCAGCTTGTGCTGTAGTAGTGAAAGGCAAGGCCACTAATGCCGCCGTTAACACTAGCCAATTCCATCGATGTTGTCTGTTCATGGTTTGCTCCAATAATCCTGTTCGAGGATGTTATGGGCATCATAGGCGTTTGAATATGAACATAAGCTGAAAGCATTTTACGGTTAAAAAGTTATTTTTAACCGCAATTTAGGTGGGAATTTAAATCTATGGTATTGAAACTAAATCATTAAATTGAGTGCACAAAGCTGATGCTGAACTTGGCGCCGCCCAAGGTTTCTGAACGTGAGACTGAAATTCTGCCGTTATAGCTGTCGACTAAATCGCGCACGATCGCAAGCCCAATACCATTACCTTGATGATAGGAATCGGCACGAATACCGCGTTCAAAGATTTGATTTTGCAGCGCTTCACTGATCCCTGGCCCATCATCTTCGATGCAGATCAGCAATTGATAGGCATCGCCGGTCACGGTTAATTTAACCGTGGACTTTGCCGCTTTGCAGGCGTTGTCGAGCACGTTACCGAGAATTTCCGTGAGATCCGCTTCATCACCTTTGAATACTGCTGCGTCCGCCATCTCGCCGCTGAGGTTGATTTGCGGCTCACGATAAATTTTAGCTAAGGTGCGTAATAACTTAGCGGCGACGTCATCGACGCGAATACCTAAGTGCCACGAGGCTGCCGCTGCGGTTTGGGCACGTTTTAGCTGGTGGCCAATAATGCGGCTGATCACCGACACTTGCTCGCTGGAGGCTTCGCTTAAGTCGGCCTGACTCTTAATCACCGCCAGCGGTGTTTTGAGGCTGTGGGCAAGATCGGCCAAGGCATTACGGTAGCGTTTGCGTTGGGTTTGCTCGGTATTGAGCAAAATATTGAGCTGCCGCGCAACGGCTTGTAATTCAGTGGGGTACTGACTACTTAGCTGCATCGACTTACCTTGCTCGACGGAATGTAATTCTTGGGTAAAGCGCGCCAATGGTTGCAGCGTCCACACTAGCCAGCTCAGTTGGAACACGAGCATGACGAACATGAGGATCAGCAGCCAAGTCCAAAGCTGCTGGTTAAATTGATCGATTTGCTGCTGAAATTCGCGCTCGTCCTTAATGATGTGAATCGTCACAGGCACGTTTTGATTTTGGCTGGCAAAACTGACGCTAAAGCTATAAATCAAATGGGGTTGTTCGGCGAGCTCGATTTGCTCAAAGGCACTTTGACCTGTTGCTGGGATGGTAAAATGTGGCGGTGGCACCATGCCCATAAAAGATTGCGAGTGCCACACGATCGTTTGTTTGCCGCTGGCATCTTCAGTGGTCGCAATGGCATACAGCCCAGATTGAATAAGGTTAAAACGATTTTCGAGTACTAATTCAGGGATAGATATTTGTTTATTCTCGACTTCCGTCACCGCGAGTATCGAATAGACATAGGCGCTGAGTTCATTTTTGGTCGCGCTTTTAACTTGCTCGGTAAAGGCATCGTTTAAGGCGACGCCGATTAAAGGTAATAACACTAAGATAAACAATAGCGCGCTAATCACTAAGCGCGCTTTAAGGGAGTTCAATACTTGCCACACAATGGCACGTTTACTCATCGATGGCTTGCTCGGGCGTTAACGCTTTTAGGCGATAACCTTGGCCGCGCAGAGTTTCAATCAGGTTGTATTGATTATCAGGGTCGAGTTTTTTGCGTAACCGGCGGATAAAGACTTCGATGACGTTTGAATCTAAATCAAAATCCTGATCGTAGATGTGCTCCGTCAATACGGTTTTAGATTTCACTTCGCCCTGATGCAGCATAAAAAATTCGAATAACTTGTATTCAGAGCCGCTGAGGTTAACCAACTCTTCACCTTTACGCACTTCTAAGCTGCTGGTATTCAAGCTAAAGGGCCCGTTATAAATCAAAGGGCTGGCCTTGCCGGCAGAGCGACGGATCAGGGCTTTTAGCCGCGCGACCAGTTCTTGGGGATGAAAAGGTTTCGTCAGGTAGTCGTCGGCACCAGCGTCGAGTCCTTCAACCTTATCTTGCCAGCTGTCCCTCGCGGTTAAAATTAGGATTGGGAAGTCGCGTTCCTGTTCGCGTACGCTGCGGATAAGCGCGATACCATCAAGTTTAGGCAAACCGACATCGATTATCGCCGCATCATAGCTGTATTCGAGTGCTTGAAATAAGCCTTCTTCACCATCGCTCGCCACATCGATACTGTAATGGGCATCGAGCAGATGTTGTTTTAAGTTCGCCTGCAGTTCTAAATCATCTTCAACCAATAACAATCGCATAGTTAGTTCCTCGACACTCGGCCAGTTGCGGCATCTACTGAGACTGAAAACACTTGGCCATCATTATTGAGGAGCTTAACCCGATATCCTGAGCCGCTGGATTGCACGCTCAGTACCTTGCCTTGATATTGGCGTTGCACCATAGCCACAGCTTGATCTGGGCTATTGACCGCCAGACGGCGCTGCTCATTCTTCGCACCTTGGTTGCGATCATTCTGTCTATCATTGCCTGCCATGCTGCCAAAGGAGGCCAATAAGCAAGCGATTAGGGCCAATGTCAAACCAAGTTTCATATCTGGTACCCGCAATGTTCGGCGATCTTAAGTTAATGGGTGAGATGGATAACTTATCGAGTCGACTAAGAATACCTCATCACCTTAACAAACACATAGAGATCAGCCAATTGGTTGGCACAATTCCATCAAAATTAACTTTGGTAGTCATTTTGTTATTCGTGACAGAACTGAAGCTCTGTCAGCGAGTCTATTCCTATGCTCGCATTCAATATGCCCTAGTGTCGACTAATCCAGATGAACTAAGGCTGAACGTATTGTCGCGCTAAGAACACTAAATGTTGATGTTCAGCTTATGTTCACCTTCATTGCACTTTAATGGCTCCAATTTGAACGGGTTATCCATGGGGTATTCAAGATGAACACACTCAATAAACAAGGTATGGCAGCCACAGTTAACTGTCGGGTTAACACCCATTTCGTTAAAGCGACGGCCATTGCTGCGCTGTTTTTAGCATCTTCTGCTGTTAACGCTCAGCCCCGCGAACTGGAGTCATCGCAAAGCTTAACGCCATTTACTGCGGCCAGTGTCGGCATTGCCAAAAAAGCTGAAAACAGCGAGCAAGCAGCCGAGCAGGAACAGCAAGCTTTAGCCCTGTTACAACAAGCTGCGCCCGCAAAAAATGTCACTGAAGCCGCTGCTGCAGCCGTTAAATCCTTGGCGCCCGCGTTATCCTCTAAAGCGCCGACGGCAAACCGCGTGCAACTAATGGGCGCCTCGCCGATGACGCGTGAGCAAGTGACTGCGAAACATGCGAGCCAAGGCATGCCGAGTTCGAGCGCGACCAGTGAAGATCCCTATCGCGCCCCTGTGTATCACAGCTTTTCGATTTTTGATGCCAGCAGTCGTTTGTTCGAAGACTTTGACTACGATGGGTTTTATCAAACCTTTAGCGTGACCTTCGACGTCGATGTTAACGGCGCGTATCTTAATGAAAGAGCTGACTTATTTGCCGAGCTGTATCTCAGTCGTAATGGCGGCCCTTGGGTGCATTACTACACCACGGACGTGTTTACTATTTATGGCGATTCAACACAGGACGACTATGAAGTGCTGACCACGCTCTACACGGGTTATGCGACGGACCACTACGATGTGTTAATCGATGTGTACGAAGTGGGTTACAGCGACATTGTCGCGACCATTAGTGCCGATGAAACCGATGGTTTGTATGCACTGCCACTGGAAAGTAGCGATCGAGACCGAGAGCCTGAAGTTATCGTCGTCGAAGAAAGTGGCGGTAGCTTATCGGTATTGGGTCTGTTGTTCCTCGGTTTGTGTGCTGGGTTGCGGATGAATCGCACTCGCGGCTAATCACCCTTTTTTCTCTCTGTGTTTATCTCAGGTAAATAGGGCTAGTATGGTCAGGTTAATTTAACTAAATGGAGATAAATATGATTGCTCAAGGTCAAACATTACCAGCAGCTACATTAGGCCAACTAACGAAAGATGGCATGGTGAATCACCAAGTTACTGAACTGTTCGCTGGTAAAAAAGTGGTATTGTTTGCTGTACCCGGTGCTTTTACTCCGACCTGTTCTGAAGCGCATTTACCTGGCTATGTCGTATTAGCCGATCAATTTAAAGCGAAAGGCGTGGATTTGATTGCCTGTGTTGCTGTGAACGATGCCTTCGTGATGAAAGCGTGGGGCGAAGCGCAAAATGCCTCTGAATTGATGATGCTAGCCGATGGCGATGCCAGCTTTACTAAAGCGTTAGGCTTAGAAATGGACACTGCTGGTTTTGGTGGCGTGCGTTCACAACGTTACGCCATGATCATAGATAACGGCGTAGTGACTCTGCTGAATGTTGAAGAGCCAAAGGCTTTTGAAGCCAGTAAAGCCGAAGTGGTTTTAGCTGCACTGTAATGATTAAGGTCCGAACGTAATCGGACATCAAAATAAATGGGAGCTTAGGCTCCCATTTTTATTGATATTTTAGCGGGTTAAGCGGCCCGCGACTGTGGTGCTAAGTTACCAGTATCGGCAATGCCTAAACTGTTTTCAATGTCTTCGACGCTCTGCTGTACTTCTTGGGCGATGACTTCACTCTGTTGTGAACTGGTTTGTGCCTGCTCTTTTAAGCTATCCATAGTGCGCACAAATTGATCGAGATAATCGACTTGCTCCTTGGCATTGAGCGAGCCTTGTTTAGCGGTATTGGCCATGTCGCTCGCTTGGTTTTGCACCGTTTGCGCCACTTGCCATAGGCTTTGAGCGCGCAGTTTTTGACTGCTGGTGGCCTGTGCTATGCCATCGACACTCTCACTGAGGGCATGATTCGATTGGGTCAGTTGCTGCAGAATCTTCACGATTTCGTTTAAGGACACTTGGGTGCGCTGACTTAAATTTCGCACTTCATCGGCAACCACGGCAAAGCCGCGACCTTGCTCTCCCGCCCGCGCAGCTTCAATGGCGGCATTGAGGGCGAGTAAGTTAGTTTGTTCGGCGATATTGCCAATTACATCAATGATTTTCGACACATCCGTCACTGAGTTATTCAGGCTTTCAAGGGAAGCATGGCAAAGGCCAACAGCGGTTTGCGTCTGCTCAGTTGCGCTGAGTACGGCCTCGGCTTCAGTTTGGCTCGACTGCATTTGGCGCATGGTTTCGGCGGCGCTGTCTTCCACGAGTGCCGAAGTGTGGCTCACCTCATTGGCGAGGCTGCGGATATGTTCGGTCTGTGTTTGCGTATCGGCCACAATCGTCTGAGTGTGCTCTGTGTGCTGCGATAGCTGAGTAATGCGCGCAACCAGTTGGCTTAATGATTGAGAAACCTTAGTGATTTGCTGGCGCTGTGCCTCGTCTTCTTGTTCAAACCTTTGCAGCAACTGGTTGAAATGACCTGCGATTTGGCCCGTCTCGCAGCGACGATTAATGTCTAAACGCTCGCGGCTGTTCGATTCGCTTAATTTCATAAAGGCTTGATTAAGACGTTTCAGCGGTTTGACGACGCGATTTTGCTGCAGAATTAAATAACCTATAGCAAACAAGGCCATGATCGAAACCATAGTGTAGAGGATCAGTTGTAGCTCATATTTAAGCTGTTGATTCTTCGCTGCCTGAGCCTCACCTAAGCCAATAAGCTGTTGTTCCACATTGCTAATCGCTTGAATGAGTTGATCTTGCATCTCTTGGTTGGCTTGCAGCAATTGGTGGGTATTGGCGACTTCTTTGTTGTATCGATTGGCGAGACTCAGCAGTTCACTGCGGTCACTTTCGCCGACTTCAATCTGTTCTGGTTCGCTGGCACCGAGGGCAAACTCATCGGCTTCTTGCTGCTCATATACACCGATTAACGGCAGTGCGCTGAGGGCGTCGTGCCATGTATTTAGCTCTTTGCTGGTGCTGTCTAAAATGCCCTTGAGTTGCTGATTTTTGCCGATCAGATAGCCATCGGTCAGCTGGGAAAGTTGATAGACGATGGAAGGTAAATCGCGGCTCAATTGCAGATATTGTTCGGCGATCTCTGCATTTGTGGCTAAGCCTTTATCGGCATAATTGCCTAAACGACGGTTATAGTCGAGCATTTCAGATTCGGCGTGGGCCAGCAGTTGCCTGGGGTTGCCAGCGAGTTTACCCGCGGCGCGGTACTTGGTATCTAAATCTTGAATGAAGCTGCTGAGACTTGCTTGCAAGTCATTATCGTTAGCGCCCATGGTGGCGAGATTAAGTTCTGTGAGCTGGTTCTTAATGGCGCTGAGTTTAGTTTTAGCTTGCTCAAGTTGGCTAGAATTGCCGCTGGCGAGATAGCCGTCGAGATCGCGGCGTACGCCGACGAGGAAGTCTTCTTGTATGCTTTGTAGTGTGAGTGTTTGCTGTTCTATATTTTGTCGCTGATCACTACTCCACAGCACTACGGCCGCTAATAATCCCGCGAGCAATAACAACAGGGCAGAAGCAGAGAGCGACAGCGTTGAAATTTTCATTTTGCAATCTTCATAATTGTCAGAGCCAGTTAACTGTTCTGAGTTTATGAATTTAGCGTGACATTAATATGACAAGCGCCCACATGAATGTCAGCGTTGTCATTTGATTTGCCGATATGTGATCTCGCGTTATTCCAGCGGCAGCCACACTTGGGCTCTTAAACCGCCTTCGGCGCGGTTGGAGAGGGTGACTTGCCCTTGGTGTCTATCAATGATCCGTTTGATGATGGCGAGACCTAGGCCTGAGCCGACACTGCCTCGGGCGATATCACCTTGGGTAAATGGTTGAAATAGTTTGGTTATTTGCGACTCGTCAATGCCTGGACCATTATCTTCAACAGTAAAACCGATACGTTTGCCGTCGAACTGCGAGCTAATGCGGATCCAGCCAGAACCATAGCGAAAGGCATTTTCGACTAAGTTGCTCAGTACCCGTTTAATGGCAATTGCTTGGAATTGGGCTTCTGGGCAGTCAGTTAACACTACTTCAATTTCGCCGGCGCGATTGGCCTCTGCTTGAGCGACATCTTGAATGAGTTTATTGATTTGCCCTAGCTCACGGCTGGTTTCCTGATCTTGGCGAATATACGCAATAAACTGGCTGATGATGGCGTCCATATCTTCGATATCGTTGACTATGCCATCTTTAAGATATTGATCTTCCTCAACCATCATCTCAGATGCGAGACGAATACGGGTGAGCGGCGTGCGCAAGTCGTGGGAAATCCCCGCCATCAATAGCGCTCTGTCCTGCTCCAGTTGTTTCATGCTGTGCGCCATCTGGTTGAAGGCGTTGGTCACTTCGACAATTTCACTCGAACCATTCAGCGGCAAGGGCTCGGGGAATTCACCGCGGGAAACGGCAATCGCGGCTTTTTGTAGTCGTCTAAGTGGGCGGTTTTGTTGGCGGGCAAACCACCAACCCCCGGCGACGCTGAGGGCACCAATGACCATTAAATAGAGGGTGAGCGGCGAGAGATCTGAAACATTTTGGCCAATCAGCGGCACTTTTATCCAAATCGAGGGCGCCTGTGGTGGACGGATCCAAATCTGCAATACGCTGCCGTGGGTGACACGCACTTCGGCGTCGCCGCCGAGATATTCCGACATCTGCGCCGACCAGAAACCATAGTAGGTCGCTTGCTCAATGCCAGCTTCACGCGCTTGCTGTTGATTGTAGATCTTCATGCCATCGTCGTGGACTTTGGCATTGAGGGCATCGACTATGGTTAAGTGTTCGCGGCCAATATCTATGCCATCGACAAACAGCAATTTGACTTGGCGAGCGATTAACTGATTGATTTGCTGGTAGCTTGGCTTAAGCACATAAACGGCAACTGTGACGTAAGACACCAGCTGATTGATCAGCAATAGACAACCAATCAGCATCACGGTTTGGCTAAACGCGCTGCGAGGCACAAACCGCCACCAAAACTTAGCTTTCATCGGGGGCTCAATAACCGCAGCAGATTAAGATGGCAGCGCGGCTCATCGACGCGCGGCGCCATCGGGCACAAACACATAACCTAATCCCCACACAGTTTGAATGTAACGCGGATTCGCAGGATCTTTTTCGATTAAACGCCGCAGACGTGACACTTGCACGTCGATGGAGCGTTCTAGCGCCGAATAATCGCGGCCACGGGCGAGGTTCATCAATTTATCCCGAGACAAGGGCTCGCGTGGATGGGTAACGAGCACTTTAAGCACGGCAAACTCACCGCTAGTGAGCGCAATCGATTCGTCGCCGTGGTACATCTCACGGGTGGCTAAATCTAGCGAAAACTCACCGAAGCTGATCTGCGCTTCCTGCTGGGCGGGCGCACCAGGCACATCTTGGGTTTGGCGACGCATCACGGCTTTGATCCGTGCGAGTAATTCCCGTGGATTGAAAGGTTTTGGCAGATAATCGTCGGCGCCTAACTCTAGGCCAATAATACGGTCGACTTCATCGCCCTTGGCCGTCAGCATCACGATCGGAATAGGATTACCTTGCTGGCGCAAACGGCGGCAGATAGATAGGCCATCTTCACCGGGTAACATCAAGTCGAGCACGAGTAGATGGAAGTTTTCGCGTTCTAATAGGCGGTCCATCTGCTCGGCATTGGCCGCGCTGCGCACCTGATAACCTTGCTCCATCAGGTAACGCTCGAGTAACGCTCGCAGGCGCATATCATCATCGACGACGAGGATTTTCGAGGTTTCTTGTCCCATGGGATGTCCTTTAATTGCTCAGATTGGTGCTTATTCTACTGACGAGAAACAGTTAAGATTAACCAACTGGCTGAAATTGAAAACGAATCTGCCTAATATAGCCGCATTCAACCAAGGCGACTAGCTCACCTTAGTAACTTGAATGCGATAAATGCTGATATTGATTGCCCAATGTTAATTCTAAGCAAATGAAATTGCATGGGAATACTCGCGTTTATTCACGCTATAGCTGAAATTGTAACTAAATGGGCATCAGCAACTTTTGGCGCATTTATCGTTTGTTGCCACTCGCTGAGTGGCAAAAGAATTTTTATTAGTCCAAAATCATAACTCTCTGATTAAAAATTATTAGGCGTTTATGCACTTGTCCATGAGTTATAAAAATGCTTCGAAATGGGGCTTATTAGTCCTGTTGATTGGATTGGTGCTAAGCGCGTTATTAACAGGGTTGACGGGGCGCATGAACGCCCAAAAGATTGAGCAAGCCTTGCGCGAGGACGCGGAGCAAATCAGTGAGAACGTGATTAACCGTATCACCTTATATCAATATGGTTTACGCGGTGCACGCGGCACGATAGTCACTGCGGGTGAGCATGATATTAGTCGTGCTAGCTTCCATCGTTATAGTTTAACGCGGGATGTGGACCATGAGTTTCCCGGCGCCCGTGGATTTGGCTTTATTCGTCGAGTACCCAGTGCCGATGAAGCGGCATTTATAGCAAGAGCTCGTCAAGATGATTGGCCTGACTTTAATATTCGCCAACTTAACGCTCATGATGGCGAAAGATACGTTATTGAATATATTGAGCCAGTAGACCGCAATAAAGCTGCCGTTGGCTTAGATATTGCCTCAGAGGCACATCGTAAAGCCGCTGCCGATGCGGCTATGTTATCCGGTGAAGTGCGCTTATCTGCACCCATCACATTAGTGCAGGCTACGGGTAGGCCGCTACAATCATTCTTAATTCTGCAGCCTATTTATCGCACGGGTTTAGTACCTAAAACACAACAGGATAGACTGTCAGCCGGGTATGGTTGGAGTTATGCCCCCTTAGTGACGAACGAAGTTCTAATGGGGTTAGCGTTGAATCAGAAGATGACTAAGCTGTTGCTTAGCGATATCACCCAAGCTGAGCGTCCCATCAGTTTTTTTGAAACACACCCTGATGAGGCGTCTCCACTATCTGCATATCGCCATAAAATGACGAAAGACATTTTTGGTCGTAAATGGCAGATAGAAGTTATCGCTTATCCATCCTTTATTAAGTCATTGCATCTTAATCAACCCAGTTTAGTGCTGTTGAGTGGCAGTTTGTTTAGCCTGCTTTTAGCTGCGTTAATTGCCATGTGGTCCATCAGTTTGCAGCGTAAGCAGCAGGTGCTGCTTGAACAGGCTAGGCGCGCCAGCATGCTGGAGCATTCTCTCGATGGCATTATCAGTTATGACACTAAAGGCCAAATTACCAGTTGGAACCAAGGTGCGGAGCAGCTATTTGGCTATACCGAGGCGCACGCTCTTGGCCAGTCGTGTTGTAAATTGATTGTTCCTGCCAGCATAGTGCAGGAAGAAAGAGCATTATTCGCCGAAGTGTTAGCGGGGAAAACCTCTTTAAATCGGATAACTAGCCATCAACGGCAAGATGGTAGCCATTTATCGACCTCGACTACAGCCGTACCTATTTACGACGAGCACGGCAAGATTGCTGGCATGAGCCAAACGATCCGCGATATTACAGCGCAGCTTGAAGCTGAACGACATATTTTAAGCTTGAATGCGAGTCTCGAACGGCAAGTCACCAAGCGTACCCATGCGTTGCAGCAGGCGTTACTCGAAAACCAAACCTTGCTCGACACTATTAATCAACAGCTACTCTATTCCGTTACTGACCCCAATGGCGTCATCTTAGAGGTGAATGATAACTTTTGCCGCATTAGTGGCTATTCGCGTGAGCAACTTGTGGGGAAAACCCATGCAATACTCAAGTCGGGTGAACATGATGTGTCTTTCTGGCGATCTATGTGGCAACAGATAAACTCGGGACAGTCTTGGCACGGTGAAATCTGCAACCTTGATAAGCATCAAACGTTGAAATGGTTCGATACTGTGATTGGTCCAGTATTTGATGAATACGGTAAAATTGAACGTTTTGTGGCATTAAGGATTGATATTACCGACCGTAAGTTGACACAGATTGAGAAAAATAACTTAGGGTCATTACTGACTAACGTGCTCGATGCCGCCTCTGAAATGTCCATTATAGCCACTGATGTGCAAGGGAATATCACCATTTTTAACCGTGGAGCAGAGCGCTTACTTGGTTATTCAGCCGAGGAAATGATAGGCCAATCTACCCCTGCGCCTCTGCATTTGCTCGAGGAGGCGATGATAAGATCTGCAGAGTTATCCGCTGAATATGGTAAAGACATTCAAGGCTTTGATGTTTTCATCTATAAGGCAAGAGCCGAAGGTTCGGAAACCCGCAATTGGACCTATGTGCGTAAAGACGGCAGTCAGTTCCAAGTGTCACTTTCTGTCACTGCGATGCGTGACAGTGTTGGCGAGATTATTGGTTATTTAGGCATTGGCGTCGATATTTCACTGATGTTACTGCAGCAACAAGCACTGATGACGGCCAGTAACCATTTAAGTAAGGCCGCCGAAGTGGCTCAATTAGGTATCTGGACTTGGAATCTGCTCGGTAATTCGCTTGAATGGAATGAACGTATGTTTGCGATTTACGATCAGCCTGAAAGTCTTCGGGAACAAGGATTAACCTATGAGCACTGGTCGATGCGGGTCCATCCTGACGATATTGCTTTTGCTGATGCTAAATTGAAAGGCGCTGTGGAAGGAACGGCGCAATATGACCCTATTTTTAGGGTGGTAAGGACAGATGGCTCGATTCGCTACGTTCAGGCAGCCGCCCAAGTAGAGCGCGATAAACAGGGTCATGCTATTAGAGTGATTGGGATTAATTTAGATATCACTGAACAGCAACAATTGGAAGAAAGCTTGCGAGAGGCTAAGCAGGAGGCCGATACGGCGAGTGCGGCTAAGTCTGCATTTTTAGCCAATATGAGCCATGAAATTCGCACTCCAATGAATGCTGTATTAGGCATGCTGCAATTAATTCAATACACCTCTTTGTCTAGGCAGCAGCAAGATTATGTTAATAAAACTCAAACGGCTGCTAAGTCCTTATTAGGACTACTGAACGACATTCTCGACTTTTCTAAAATTGATGCAGGCAAGTTAGTACTCGATCTTCATCCTTGTTCGATTGAATTGCTGATGCGGGACCTTGCCGTTGTACTGTCGGGTAACCATGGTGATAAAGATGTCGAGGTGATGTTTGATCTCGACACGGCTTTACCTCCTTGGTTATTAGCAGATCAACTTAGATTGCAACAGATCCTCGTTAACCTCGCGGGCAATGCCCTTAAATTCACTCACCACGGTCAGGTGATTGTCGGCATTGAATGTTTACGCCATGAGGCAGATACAGTCACAGTACAAATTTCAATTACCGATACGGGTATTGGTATCAGTGATGAGCAGATTGAGCGGATTTTTACCGGATTTGAACAGGCAGAATCCTCAACATCACGCCGCTTTGGGGGCACAGGGCTCGGGCTAGCAATAAGCAAAAGGCTTATCGGCCTTATGGGCAGTGAGTTACATGTGACCAGCAAGGTGGGTGTTGGAAGCCGTTTCTGGTTTGATATGACGTTTCCTATTATACAAGTCGAAGAAACTCGGCACACAGACCTTAGCGGATACCGTGTGTTAGTGGTTGACGATAATGAATTGACGACGGAGATTTTAGAGAAAATTTTGACCGGATTTGGGTGTGAGGTTGAAACTGCCTTAGGCGGATATTCGGCTCTAGCGAAGGTTAAACAATCACATGAAAAATCGACACCGTTTGATGTGGTGTTGATGGATTGGCGTATGCCAGACCTTGATGGGCTGCAAACCGCCGAAATGCTGCGTAACTCAGACGCGAATAACCAGACTCCGCTGGTGGTGATGTTAACGGCTTACGGTCATGAAGTGATTGCCGAGAGTCAGCAGATTAG
The DNA here is from genome assembly GCF_026802235.1 of Shewanella sp. DAU305. Classification (NCBI taxonomy): domain Bacteria; kingdom Pseudomonadati; phylum Pseudomonadota; class Gammaproteobacteria; order Alteromonadales; family Shewanellaceae; genus Shewanella; species Shewanella sp. DAU305. The sequence goes on along the minus strand of NZ_CP113808.1, from coordinate 292,668 downwards.
ACATGTCCCTTTCGTTAATTTCCTCACTAAACCTGTGACATCGCAGATCTTGGCAGAAGCTGTGTTGAATGCCATCGAAGGTAAGACAATGGAGGCGCACCCTCAGCCGCGTTCACAGCGATTTTTAGCAGGGCTAACCATATTAGTGGTGGAAGATAATCAACTCAATCGACAAGTTATCGATGAGCTATTGAGTTATGAGGGCGCGAATGTCGTATTGGCAGAAGGCGGCATGGAAGGTGTTTCCTTGGTGCTCGAGAGTGGTGACTTATTCGATATTGTCATCATGGACATGCAAATGCCCGATATGGATGGATTGGAGGCGACTCGACGTATCCGCGCTGATGGACGTTTCGCAGCATTACCGATACTTGCGATGACAGCTAATGCTTCACAGTCCGATAGGCAAGAGTGTCTCAATGCGGGTATGAATGACCATGTTGGCAAACCCATCGATATGCCACTATTACTACCGAGTATTTTGCGCTTAGTTGGCCGTGAGGATATGACCTCTGCTGAATTTGAAGGGCACTGGCCTGAAGCGACGCAGGAGCAGAGTGATGAGCAATTACTCGATGATATTCGCCTGATCCTGCGTCGTTTTGGGGGTAATCAGTCTTTCTTCCAAAAAATGGCCAAAAGTTTTGCGCCTGAAATGATGAAGCAACTCGCGCTCTTTAAGCAGTCGACTAAGATATTTGATCACTCAACGGCGGCGGCGATTAGCCATGGTATTAAAGGCATTGCCAGTAATTTTGGTGCTCGGCGTTTAGCTGCGCATGCGGCTTACTTAGAGAAACAGTTTAAGCAAGAATGCCCTGAACTGATTGATATTAAGCGCTGGACGGATACGTTAGAGGAACTCATTAATCAGAGTAGTCAGAAGCTTTCAACCTACTTTGAGGTGGAAGAATTTAATGCAGTTATTAGCGATAATGTAGAAAAAGCCGTGTATTCTTCGGTATCGGTGCAAAGTGTTAAGACGGATCTTAATACCCTAATGACCCTATTAAAAGAGAACAATTTAGAGGCTATGGCCTTAACTGACCAGTTAGCTGAATTGCTGTCAGGCCATCCACAATGGTCCATATTGCATGGGCAAGTGCAAGCGCTCGATTTTAATCAGGCATTAGATACGCTACGGATTATCATGTTGGAGGAGGCGTAATGCATCTTGCAGAATTAATTGCTCGGCCCCAAAGTGAGAAAGGTAAGATCCTTATCGTTGATGATCAGCCGCTCAATATCAAAATACTGCATCAACTCTTCAATGAAGAGTATGAGTTGTTTATGGCGACCAATGGTGAGCAGGCGATAGCCATATGCCAGAAGGTACAGCCAGATTTAGTGCTGTTAGACATTGAAATGCCTGGTATGTCGGGTTTTGACGTTTGCCAACATCTTAAAGCCGATCCTGAAACCGCGACTATTGGAGTTATTTTTGTTACGGCTCATTTTGATGAAGTGCAAGAAGTTAAAGGTTTTCAGCTGGGAGCAGTCGATTTTATCCATAAACCTATCAATCCAATTATCACCACTGCGCGGGTAAAGAATCAGTTTACCCTCAAGCGACAATCCGATCTGTTGCATTCCATCGCGCTGCTTGACAGTTTAACGGGTGTCGCCAATCGACGTCAGTTTGAGCAGCGACTTCCTGAAATATGGAAACATTGCTGCCGCAACGAGTTAGCCTTATCTGTGGTGATGCTAGATGTGGATTTTTTTAAACGTTTTAATGATCGTTATGGTCATCAGGAAGGCGACCAATGTTTGCGACAAGTTGCAAAAGCCATTAGTGATGCTCTGCAGCGCGCGACTGACTTTGTTGCACGTTATGGCGGGGAGGAGTTTATTTGTATTCTGCCAGAAACCAAGCTTGCCGGTGCCATTCATACTGCACAGAAAATAGTGAATGCAGTACAAGCTTTGCATCTTGAACATCTCGAGTCGAGCTTCCAAGAAGTGACGATTAGTGCGGGTGTTGCGAGCGTGCTGCCCAAAAGTGATTTGACTTGGCAAACACTGATCGAAACAGCGGACCAGCAATTGTACTTGGCGAAAGAGAGTGGACGTAACCAAGTAGTAGGCCTAGGGCTTTAGCCTGTGAGTTTGTATGTGATTTTTAGCGTGCATTTTGTGAAATTGCCGCTGTTTTTTGCTCAGCATGTGGATAATAAAGAGTTATGAAAGCGCATTTGATCACCCGACAGGGTTGGCAAACTTTAGATAAAGAATTGAAGTATTTGTGGAAAGAATATCGGCCGCAAATCACCCTTAAAGTCCAAGAGGCGGCGGCGCAGGGCGACCGTAGTGAGAACGCTGATTACACTTACAACAAGCGTTTGTTAAGACAAATTGACGGCCGAGTCAGGTACTTAGTTAAGCGGCTGGAAGAGTTAAAAATCGTCGATTACTCACCGCAGCAGGAAGGTAAAATATTCTTCGGCGCTTGGTTTGAGCTCGAAAATGAAGCGGGTGATCGCGTGCGTTACCGGATCGTCGGTAAAGATGAACTCGATACCAAATTGGGCTACATCACCATCGACTCGCCCATGGCGCGTGCCTTAATCGGCAAGCAAGTGGACGATGAGGTGGTAGTGCAAACGCCATCGGGTCCAAAAGAGTGGTATATCAATCAGATCCGTTACACTCCTTTTGAAACCACTCTCGCCAGCGAGGCAGATTAGCGACAGGGTTGCCGCCGTGACAACCGCTGCGGTCACCATGGCATGACGGGGAAAGATCAAAGACTCTGCTTTGACCTAGGCTTTAGCATGAAACATACGGGGCGCCTGTGGTATCTTTGGCGCAATAACGACTTACTTTACAGTTAGGCACGACACTTTATTTATGCAAACTAATGCACATAACATCGCTCAGATTATCGCTCAAGAACTGAATGTTCGTGAGCAACAAGTTGCCGCAACCATCACTCTGCTTGACGATGGTGCGACGGTTCCCTTCGTTGCCCGCTACCGTAAAGAAGCCACGGGCGGATTAGACGATACGCAACTGCGTACCTTGTACACACGTTTAGGTTACCTGCGTGAGCTGAACGACAGACGCCAAGTGATCCTGTCTAGCATCCAAGCTCAGGGTAAGTTAACGCCAGAATTACAAAGGGCTATTGACGACGCAGACAGCAAGACACGTCTCGAAGATTTGTATCTGCCATTCAAACCTAAGCGCCGCACTAAGGGCCAAATCGCTATCGAAGCTGGGCTTGAACCATTAGCCGATGCCTTACTGGCTGACCGTAGCGCCGATGTCGAAGCCAAAGCTGCAGATTATATCAATAGCGAAGCGGGTTTCGCCGATGTGAAAGCTGTGCTTGAAGGCGCGCGTTATATCCTGATGGAGCGCTACGCCGAAGACGCGGAATTACTGCGTAAAGTGCGTGAACATTTAAGCCAAAACAGTGTGTTAGAAAGCCGCTTAATTGCAGGTAAAGAGAAAGAAGGCGCGAAATTCCGTGATTATTTCGAGCATACCGAACAGTTAGCTAAGATCCCTTCTCACCGTGCGCTGGCGATGCTGCGTGGCCGTAACGAAGGTTTCTTATCCTTATCTATGAATGCCGATCCTGCTGCCGAAGTGGGCCAAGGCAGTTATTGCGAAGTAATTATCTGCGATCACTTAGGGCTGAAATTGGGTGATAGCAGCGTCGACCAATGGTTGAAAACCGTGGTGACGGCGACATGGCGCATTAAGATTGCGCTACAGATGGAAACCGAGTTTATCTCGCAAATGCGCGAACGCGCCGAAGCCGAGGCCATTAAAGTTTTCGCCCGTAACTTAGGTGATTTATTGATGGCCGCTCCAGCGGGCGCGAAAGCGACCATGGGACTCGATCCAGGTTTACGTACTGGCGTGAAAGTGGCTGTGGTCGATAACACGGGTAAGATGTTGTGCCATGCGACGATTTTCCCGCACGCACCGCAAAATCTGTGGGAAAAGTCGATTCGTACTTTGGCTAACTTAGTCAAAATGCATAAGGTTGAATTGATTGCGATTGGTAATGGTACGGCATCACGGGAAACCGACAAGCTAGCCGCTGAGCTGATTGCCGCCGTGAAAGATACCCATCCACAGTTGACTAAAGTGATGGTCAGCGAAGCGGGCGCGTCTGTGTATTCAGCATCGGAATTGGCGGCGCTGGAGTTTCCTGATCTCGATGTCTCGATTCGTGGTGCTGTGTCTATCGCGCGTCGTTTGCAGGATCCGTTAGCCGAACTGGTGAAAATTGAGCCTAAATCTATCGGTGTGGGCCAATACCAACACGACGTGAGCCAAAGCCAATTATCGGGTTCGCTGGAAGCCGTGGTGGAAGACTGTGTAAACGGTGTGGGTGTGGATCTCAACATGGCCTCTGCGCCTTTGTTGTCGCAAGTGGCTGGTTTAAACAAGACGTTAGCGAAAAATGTGGTTGATTACCGCGATGCCAATGGTCAGTTTAAGAATCGTAAAGAGTTGCTGAAAGTGCCACGTTTAGGGCCTAAAGCCTATGAGCAAGCGGCGGGCTTTTTGCGTATTCGTGAAGGTGACAATCCACTCGATGCCTCGTCTGTGCATCCAGAGGCTTATTCGTTAGTGGAAACTATCGCTAAGACTAAGCAAGTGGAGCTGGCGAGCCTGATGGGTAACTCAGATCTACTGCGCAGCATCAAACCTGAAGAGTTCATTACGGCGGAGTTTGGTTTACCTACTGTGACGGATATTTTGGCCGAACTGGATAAGCCAGGTCGTGATCCCCGTGGTGAGTTTAAAACCGCCAAGTTTAAAGATGGTGTGGAAGAACTTAAACACTTGAAACCTGAAATGGTGCTCGAAGGCGTGGTGACCAACGTGACTAACTTTGGTGCCTTCGTCGATATTGGCGTGCATCAAGATGGACTGGTGCATATCTCTTCACTGACCGACAAGTTTATCAGCGATCCCCACACAATCGTGAAAGCGGGTGATGTGGTCAAAGTTAAAGTGATGGAAGTGGACGTCGAGCGTCGTCGTATCGGTTTGAGCATGCGTTTGGATGAAGCTATCGATCAAAGTAAATCGCAGCAAAGACCACATAATCCTGCCAGAACTCATAATGGTAAGGCACCACAGTCGACGAAACCTGCTGCACGTCCTGCACAAAAGCAAGCACCTAAAGCACCTGCGAACGCGGCCATGGGCAATGCCTTTGCCGATGCCTTCGCTAAGCTGAAAAAGTAAGCGTTAACCGTTAAGACTCGGACTTAAGCCATGTCCGAGTCGACTTTTTTACATGTTACTCACAAAATTGTTGCATCAATATCGTCTTAGGGAATATAAAGTCGGCATTTAATGCAACGTTAAGCAAAATCGGTTGTCATAGCACAGCTTATTCACCGATTTTTTTCAAATTGACACTCCAACGCTGAGTGGCTCTTTATACGTTTTGGGGTAACACATGCAATCTGGTTTATCACCTCGCGGGCACAACAATGCCCATGGGCCTTTCCGCGCCATCTTTATTTTCTCGCTATTAGTGCTTTTTATTGCCACCGCGAGCCGTATCGCTTTAGGGCTGTGGCAAGCCGATCGCGTGGCCGCTGTTGATGGTTGGTCGCATCTCTTAATCCAAGGTTTACGCGTCGATATCGCGACCCTGTGCTGGTTATGGGGTATTGCTGCCTTAGGAACCGCATTATTTTCGGGTGATCATTTTATTGGCCGTCTGTGGCAGCCGATTTTACGGGTGTGGTTAACTGTCGGTCTGTGGATCATCCTCTTTTTAGAAGCATCGACCCCTGCGTTTATTGAAGAATACGGTATTCGCCCGAATCGCCTGTATGTGGAATATCTGATCTACCCGAAAGAAGTGCTTTCTATGCTGTGGGCGGGTCGCAAACTTGAGCTGATCTTCTCCGTGCTATTAACTATCGGTACGCTTTGGGGGGGCTGGGTGTTAAGCGGTAAGCTCACTAAAAATCTACGTTTCCCGCGCTGGTACTGGCGTCCTGTATTGGCAGTGCTTGTTATCGCCATGACGTTATTAGGTGCGCGTTCAACCTTAGGCCATAGACCGATTAACCCTGCTATGGTGGCGTTTGCCGACGATCCATTAGTGAACTCTTTAGTCATCAACTCAGCCTATTCATTAGTGTTTGCCATCAAGCAGATGGGTAGTGAAGAAGATGCCTCTAAAGTGTATGGCAAGTTAGATAACGCTGAGATTATTGCGACCATAAGACAGGAAAGTGGTCGTCCTGAAAGTGTATTTACCTCAACGGATATCCCATCGCTAAGCTTTAACCAAGCCAGTTATACCGGAAAGCCAAAGAACTTAGTGATCCTACTGCAAGAGAGTTTAGGCGCACGTTTTGTGGGGAGTTTAGGTGGTTTACCCCTGACTCCGAATATCGATGCCTTGTCCAAAGAAGGTTGGTATTTCGATAACTTGTACGCCACTGGCACTCGTTCAGTGCGCGGGATAGAAGCCGTAACGACAGGTTTTACCCCGACTCCAGCTCGTGCTGTGGTGAAACTGGGTAAGAGCCAAGTTGGCTTCTTCAGCATAGCTGAATTACTTAAAAATCATGGCTATACCACGCAGTTTATTTATGGTGGTGAGAGCCATTTCGACAATATGCGTAGCTTCTTTTTGGGTAACGGCTTTAGTGACATCATAGATCAGAAAGATTATAAATCTCCGGCCTTCGTGGGTTCGTGGGGCGCGTCAGACGAAGACTTAATGCGTAAGGCGAATAGTGAGTTTGAGCGTCTACACAGTGAAGGTAAGCCTTTCTTTAGTTTAGTGTTTAGCTCGAGTAACCACGATCCATTCGAATTCCCTGATGATCGTATCGAGCTGTACGAGCAACCTAAGCAAACCCGTAATAATGCGGCGAAATATGCCGACTATGCGATTGGTGAGTTTTTCAAACTGGCGAAAAATGCGGACTACTGGAAAGATACGATTTTTATCGTGGTTGCCGACCATGACAGTCGAGTAGGTGGTGCGGATCTGGTGCCAGTGTCACGTTTTCGTATTCCTGGTTTAATCCTTGGGGATAATTTAGCGCCAAAACGCGATCATCGTATTGTGAGCCAAATTGATTTACCGCCAACACTTCTATCATTGATTGGTATTTCAGACTCTTATCCTATGCTGGGCCGAGATTTGACTCAGGTCAGCGATGATTGGCCTGGACGCGCGTTAATGCAATACGATAAAAACTTTGCCCTGATGGAAGGTAAAGATGTAGTGATCCTGCAGCCAGAAAAAGCGGCTCAAGGTTTCGAATATAACGAAAAAACTGAGCAGTTAACGCCTTATGCGCCAGCTGCGGCAGCGTTAGAGAAGAAAGCCTTAAGTTGGGCATTATGGGGCAGTTTGGCCTACCAGCAAGAGCTGTATCGTTTGCCTAAATAAGCGTTAAACAGCATAAGAAATGCCGCTATTTAGCGGCATTTTTGTTTATTATTTTTGTTCATCTTGTGCGGGAAAAGATTAATCCGATTGGAATAAGTTAAATCCACGTCGACATGATAGATTCTTGCTCTGGCTGAGTCTGTTGTTGATAGAACTGACCAATGCGTTGTCCAAGCTGTTGATAAAATTGAGTCGATTCACCTTGAAGCGATTGACGCGCCGCACTGCTGGTATTCGCTTTGGCGTTACTGCTGGCATAATTTGCCGCACCTTGACTGACCTTTAAGCGGATATCCTTACGTTGCAGCGCCGCTTGACCGCGTGCGGCAATTTTTAGCGTCTTAGGTAAAACTCGCTCGGCCACCACAAGGGGGGCTTTTTTCTCTTGTTGCTGTTGGCTTTGTTGCTGCGAGGATTGCTGTTGCTGCTGTTTTTCTTGAACTTGTTGCTGATTATTCTCGAGCGTTTTGGTTTGTTGCTGAGTTTGATCTGCTGTGCGTTCATTCTGCGAATTAAAGGCACGTTCTTCATGGCCTTTAGTGGCAGCTTGTGGGGGAATGACCACAGGTTTCAGTTGGTTGTCGACCCGAGCCGAGTCCGTTGCGACATTACTGGTCGCTAGTGGGACTTGGGGGTAGTTACTGACAACTAACATGGAAAATTCCTTGGTGCACTAATGGTTAAATACTAGTCATTAATCGGTCAAAGATAAAGCGTTAGCGTGTCTGTAACGCTAACCAAGGCATAAATATCTGCAAAAACTCCTGTTGATGGGAAATAAACGGCGCATGGGAGGCTTTGGCTAGCATCACATCTTCAATTTGCGGCGTGATCGGCATCTTAGGTTGTACGCGTTTGGGGACGAGTCCATCGAGTCGGCCCCAAATTCTAAGCCAAGGTTGCTGTAACCCTGTTAGTTGTTGCCTTAAGTCGATGTCGGTCAGCATAGTCAGACCTTGAGTTAAGGCTCTGGCATCGGGTAACGGACGCGCAAGCACAAGATCGCGCAGCCGTTTGATATCTTCCTTGGCGGTTTCGCTGCCCATGGCTTGAATCGCCAGAAATCTCTCTATGGTTTTAGGTAAATTTTGCCCAAGTTGTTCACTAAATTGACTCAGCACTAGGGGGGGAATGCCTGGCCATGCTTCATCCTCTCTCGCCATAAAGCAGGGTGATGAAGCGATAGTGATCAAGCCTTTGATTTTTTGTGGATAACTCAGTGCTGCCTGAGTCGCCACAAGTCCACCAAGTGACCAGCCGGCCCAAATAGCGTGTTCTGGTAATGCGGCGACTAAGGCATCGACCCAAGCTAATAGATCACCTTCCACCATCTGACTATGGCCGAAGCCCGGCAAGTCGACATAGTGCACCCTATACTGAGACAGTGACTCATGTAATGGCGTAAACACAGCGCTATTGACTCCCCAACCGTGAAGCATCACCAGATCTGGCCCTTGGCCTCTGATTTCAATATGCAAATTTGCGTGGTTTGTGGATGTCACTTGGCTCACTTGAGTGCCTCAAAAATGGATTAGGTGAATGTATGCCGCACTTTGTCAAAAGGATTTGGCCGCAATCTGCTTTGCGGATAATGCGTTTAGGCTATCAAGTCAGCACAAGGTGGTTGGCGGGCAGTTTACCTAACCGTTGCCTGCTGTGCCACCAATCCATACCTATCCCTGAGACGGGTATTTGCGCCGTTTGTCTTCAATCTGGCTTATATCATGGACTTATTTGCTTAGGCTGCGGTAAGTCGATGCAAATCGAGGTCGATTATTGCGGGGAATGCCAAAAGCGTCAGCCGCGTAAAGTCGTTGCCCCCTGCAGTTACCATCAAGGTTTAGGTGCTTGGGTTGGCGCGATTAAATATCAAGGGCAACTTGCCGCTTTACCCGTGCTATGCCGTGCCTTAGTGGCGCGAATTCAGCTATTAGAACAGCAAGGATTAATCACCTTGCCGCAAGCGATAGTGCCAGTTCCATTGCATCCAAAACGCTTGCAACAACGGGGATTTAATCAGGCGTGGTTAATTGCCCATGAGTTATCACAGCTATTACAACTGCCATTAGTGAGCGAGGGATTAACGCGCCAGCAAGACACTCGGCCGCAGGCCGGACTTTCAGGTGCACAGCGACGACGCAACTTACACGATGCCTTTATGTTAGCGGATGATTTTGCGTTCCAGCGTATTGCACTGGTGGATGATGTGGTCACGACAGGCACCACAGTCTCTGAAATTGCCCGCTTATTCGAAGCGCGATACGTACATGTGCAGGTATGGTGTCTGGCAAGGGCAGAGGCGCCAGGCTTGTTGGATGATGTTGACGCTGTTTAAAACATAGCGGTCACATCATTATATCTATGTGTATGTCAAAATTATGTCAAAAATACTGAGTGAAAATGAATAAGTTTTAATTCTGAGACAAGGTGTAAGTATCTGTATCAATAAGTTTTATTTGTTAATTTTATTGATGTACCTTCCTATGTTATTTCGTTTGGAGGGTATTTATGGACGCTAAACAGGCGCTATCAAATGCAAATGCGGCATCTACGCTGAAAGATGTTATTCAGGCGATAAGCTATTCTTTGAAGCTGCATGGTATCTGTGGTTTCTGGTTTCAGGGAGTTCCACATTGTGCGTATGAAAATTATCACTTTCCAAAAGATACCAATCTGTTCTCTCCTACGGCGTTACGAAAACCTATCGCCAGTATAGCTTCTTCCCCTGTTGTCGCTGAATTACAGCGTTTTTATTTAAATCAGGTTGCAGCCAATGATTTCAATTTTGGATTTTCATTAGATACTTCAAAATCTTATATGTATAGATTCACGAGTGAAAAAAATGATAAGACCAGCCTACTGTTTAGTAAGCATAATATTCAAAGTGTTTTGAGCTGGCCCATCTCATGCCACACTAATCGTCATTGGGCAGGCCGCTTCATACTACTCAGCCATCTTAGCGACTCAGAGATAGCATTAGAGGGATTGGCTGATACTTTAAAGGAAGCCCAAAACAAGCTGTTTGAATGTAATAAACAATTGTTCAATCCATTTCTACAAAGCTCGCTACTTAAAGATAATGCGAGAGATATCCTGCTCATGGTCGCAAACGGCCTTCAGAATGACGAAATTTCAACTCAGCTCCCGATAAGTGTCAGAGGAGTTGAATATCATATGGAAGCTATGCGCAAGAAATTTGGGGCTACAAATAGAGCAAACTTAATCCATTTAGCCCATCAATATGAGTTGATCTAAATATGTTGATATTACTGGTTGAAGATAATCGACTTCTCTCTAACAACATCATTCAATATCTTGAATTGAGTGGCATAGAGTGCGATTACGCTTTCAGCCTAGCTCAGGCTGATATGCTAATTAGCCAGCAGCAATTTGACGCTATTATTCTCGACCTAAATTTGCCAGATGGTGATGGGATTGAAGCATGTGAACGCTGGAAAGCACAGTGCATTACTTCGCCCATAATAATGTTAACCGCACGTAGCAGTCTGAATGAGCGCTTGAATGGGTTTGCTGTTGGCGCGGATGATTATTTAGTAAAACCATTTGCAATGGAGGAGCTCGTCGCGCGATTGAAGGTGGTTGCTCAGCGTCGTCCGGCGCCTCAAAGGCTAGTCATTGGTGAGCTAGAAATTGATTTTGGAAACCATAGGGTATATCGCCAAGGACAGCTTCTTGCTTTACCTAAAACAGGCTGGCAGATCCTTGTTTTATTAGCTCGGCGTAGCCCAGAAACTGTGAGTAGAGAAGAGATTGAGCGAACGATTTGGCCCAATAGTGCACCTGATAGTGATAGTTTACGCAGCCATATCCATCTGTTACGAAGGGTGATAGATCGACCCTTTGAACGACAAATATTGCATACGATTCGTGGAGTCGGTCTAAGCCTTAGGGATGACATCAATGCAAGCTCCTAAGCTTAGCCTCAAGCGGAGCTACCAAGTATGGGGTGTTATTTTTCTATTAATAACATTAGGTATTAATAGCTTTATACCACTGTGCATGATGTGTGCAGGTATGATTTCTATGCATGAGGTCACCATACATAATGCAGGGCAAGCTGCTGAGTCATTACTGACTATGGCGGAACATGCTCAACCGCAAAAACAATTACTTAATCAGCCGATTCTAAAAACTGATAACTTAACCGTCTATCTTAATTGGTCAGATATCCCTCCGCTGATTCGACAATTAAGTAATGATGAAGTCTTAACTGATGCGAATACAATTCTGTATGAGCATGCAGAAGGTCCCTTTGTTGATGCTTTGAGTGTGTACTACACACAGAGTGGCCAGCCACTCTATGTTTGGCTGCAGTACAGCGTTACCCATGACTTGCAATTTGCACCTAAAAACATGACTGCAATCTTGCTTCTAGTATTGATAACCTTCTGTGCAAGCGCAAGCCTTGCGTTTTATATGCAAAGTAAAGTGATTACACCTGTCCATCAAATTAGCCATGCGATTAAGCAGCATGATTGGGAGGGAGGAGGGAAACTTAGCTTACCGAAACAAGAATATGCTGAATTAAAGGCTATTGTTGATGCTTTAGATAACTCAATTTTACAACTTCAAGAGGCTCAGCAGCGGGAGCTAAATTTTCTGCGATTTGCTAGCCATGAATTACGTACGCCTGTTGCAATATGCCAGTCTTCATTCGAAATCCTCGCTTTACAACAAGGTGAACTCACTGGAGCGACTTTGTATGCTTCTCAAGCGACTGGACAAATGAAGTCTCTTATTGAAACACTGCTATGGTTAACAAATAAAGAGTGTTCCACCCTAGAAAAAGAAAGCGTAGCTCTGTCACCTTTACTTCTCAGTATTATCGAGGAGCAGCAACAAGTACATGGTCATGAGCAAAAAATACAGTTATTAGCTGATGATACTTGTTTGCTAGTTCAGCTCCAGCCTTTAAAAATAATAATAAGTAATTTATTAAGGAATAGTATTGAACATGGTGGAGTCGATATTAATATTACTCAAGAAGGTCATTGTGTTGAAATTATTAATTCCTACAATAGTAACTGTCATAATGGATTCGGTTTAGGATTACTGTTGGTTAAACGGCTGGCAGATCAACTCGATTGGTTTTTTACAACATCATCAAAAAATGGCATGTTTATAGCAAAATTAATTATAACTAAATGACTTAAATATATTTCATCGATGTTTACTACATTTAACCACACACTTTTTAAATCTAACAGCGCCTTTGGGTCTAGATCACATAGCCTTCATGTTAGCTATAGTAAATTAATCCAATAAAGTTTATCAGGCATGGATAGTATTCTTTTTTTTAAAAGAACATTGTCTCAAATAATATATGGATATGTGAGAGGTTTTATGTGTAACAAGAGTGTTATAACAGCTTTGTTTGGCGCGATTTTTGTCAGTGGTTCAGTATATGCTGATGTGAATAAGACTAGCGTAGATTTAGGTTATAAATTCTACACAAACGACACGAAAAATGATAACCCAGGCGTTTTTAATCAACCTTTTGTTAAGTTAAATCATCTGGGAATTGCAGACTGGGGATCATATTTTGCTAATGTTAAGTTAGAAAATCCTGCCGAACTCGCTGAAAATCAAAAAAACATAGATGGCAAAACTACAATTAAGTCGTTAATGATAATAGAAAATAGACTAGGAGACTCTCAGTTTAATTTTTGGACGCAAAACTTTGTCTCAGCGAGTGAAACTTTAGTTGAGGATAATCTTTATTTTGGTCTTACCCATAATGCTAAATTCAAAGATTTATCATTAAATTATGGTGTTGGTTTGAACTATACATTTGGAAATTTTTCACCTGCATCAGCGAAGTTTAACGATTTATCAGGCTACGCTGTCGTACTGAATGCAAAGTATCCATTTGAATTTTTGGGTTTTAACCACAGTTTAAGCTTAAATTATGAGGCTCAAATCGATAGGGATGAAGTACATCAAGAGCTTTTTTCATACAACAGTTATGGCCACCAAATCATAACAACTATACAAACAAAACTAACAGATTCAATATATTCTAAGTTGCATCTAACTCATTATGATAGTTGGGGTTCGCAATATAACGATGGGCTTGAGTATGGTATATCGATTGGTTATCAATTTTAACTATTAATCAGAGGGTCTGATGTTTTTCAAATATACGGCCTCATCTCTATTAGTGATTATTTCAAATATTCAATCTCTTTATAAAATTTGATAAGGGAAGCAATAATGCATTATAAAAAATCCATGATAGGTCTTACTGTAACTGCGATAGCTATTATTGCTGGCTGCCAAGTTACGCATCAAATAATAAAAAGCCAAGGTACTGCTCAAGGTAAGCATGGCGAAGTGCAGGTCGAAACAACATTCAAAGACGGGCATATTGTTGCGATTGATGTACTTAAGCAAAAGGAAAATAAAGTCCTTGCAGGTGCCGTATTTAAAAATGTGAAACAGGCAATTATTGATAACAACTCTATCGAGGTTGATGGTATCACTGGTGCAACAGTGACGTCTAAAGCGCTAAAAGAAGCCGTGGGCAAGAGTATTGAAGCCGCAGGGGTAACACTAGTTGCTGTCGCTTCAGCTAAAAAAAGTGAAGCATTAACTCCTGCAGAATATACCTATGATGTCGTGGTCATTGGCTCTGGTGGTGCAGGCTTTAGTGCAGGCTTAGAAGCAATGGCCGCAGGCCGAACTGCCGTTATTATTGAAAAAATGCCAATTATTGGTGGTAACTCATTGATCTCGGGTGCTGAGATGAATGTTGCTGGTAGTTGGGTACAGAAAAATATGGGTGTGACTGATAGCAAAGACCTGTTTATTAGCGATACGTTAAAAGGTGGCGATTTTAAAGGTGATCCTGAAATGGTTAAGACCATGGTCGATAATGCTGTAGGGGCTGCAGAGTGGTTAAGAGATTACGTCAAAGTAGAATTTTATCCCGATCAGTTATTTCAGTTTGGTGGACATAGTGTTAAACGGGCCTTAATCCCTAAAGGTCACACTGGCGCTGAGGTGATTAGTAAGTTTTCTATTAAAGCTGAAGAAGTGGGTTTACCGATCCATACTAATACTAAGGCTGAAAAGTTAATCCAAGATCAAACGGGTCGAATTGTTGGTGTAGAAGCGACTTATAATGGAAAAACGATTACATACCATGCTAAACGCGGTGTTGTGATTGCTACGGGTGGATTCTCATCTAACATGAAAATGCGCAAAAAATACAACCCAGAGTTAGATGAACGTTATGGTAGCACTGGCCATTCAGGTGGTACTGGTGACGGTATTGTGATGGCAGAAAAAATACATGCAGCAGCTAAAAATATGGGATATATCCAGTCATATCCTATTTGTAGCCCAACCTCTGGTGCTATTGCCTTGATTGCAGACTCTCGCTTCTTTGGTGCAGTGTTAATCAACCAGAAGGGCGAGCGCTTTGTTGAGGAATTAGAGCGCCGCGATGTTATCTCACAAGCCATTTTAGCCCAACCTGGCCGTTATACTTATGTGTTATGGAACCAAGCTATTGAAGATGTTGCCCATACCGTTGCTATGCACCAAGGAGAGCTAAAAGAGTTCACTAAAGATGGTCTGATGCATAAAGTTGATACATTGGAAGAAGCGGCGAAGGTTTTCGATATTCCAGTGGAAAAACTAGCATCGACTATCAAAGATGTTAATCATTATGCTGCTATTGGTAAGGATGAGGCTTTTAATCATCGCTCAGGATTGGTTGATTTAAGTAAAGGACCTTATTGGATTTTAAAGGCTACACCTTCTGTGCACCATACAATGGGTGGACTCGTGGTTGATACTCATACTCGTGTATTGGATGAGCAAGGAAATGCTATTCCCGGCTTATTTGCCGCAGGTGAAGTGACAGGATTAACACATGGTACTAATCGTCTTGGTGGCAATGCCTACACTGATATTATTGTTTTTGGTCGTATAGCAGGACAAGAAGCGGCTAAATAAGTTGTGTTTTATGTCTAGCTTAAGCGACCCAATTGGGTCGCTTTTGTTTGTAAAGAATACTTGTTTATTCGTGCATAATACGGTGTTTATAGTCTTATTTATGATGAGTAAATCGTGATCGCTACGGCAAAAATCCACAAACTTGCTACCCAAGGGACTACAAAGCAAAGGTGAGTCGGAGTATCATACGGCTAATTCTTACTAAAACACTCAGGTATCCCCTGACGGAGCAGGTTTTCATGATTACCATTTCCGATGCGGCTCAAGCCCATTTTGTTAAGTTGTTAGCAGATCAACCTGAAGGCACTCATATTCGCGTATTTGTGATCAGTCCAGGAACCTCGCAAGCCGAGTGTGGTGTGTCTTATTGTCCACCGGATGCAGTAGAAAGTGATGATATTGAAATCGAGTTCACTGGCTTCAATGCTATGGTCGATGAGAAGAGCGCACCTTTCCTTGAAGATGCCACTATCGATTTTGTGACTGACCAATTAGGTTCACAACTCACGCTCAAAGCTCCTAACGCAAAAATGCGTAAAGTGTCTGGCGATGCACCTTTAGTCGAGCGTATCGAATACGTGATCCAATCTGAAATCAACCCTCAGTTAGCCGGCCATGGTGGTAATATCATGCTGGTTGAAATCACTAAAGAAGGCGTAGCTGTACTGCAGTTCGGCGGTGGATGTAACGGTTGTTCTCAAGTTGATATCACCCTGAAGGATGGTATCGAGAAACAACTGTTAGACATGTTCCCTGGTGAGTTGACTGGCGTACGTGACGTGACAGATCACCAACATGGTGAACATTCTTACGCTTAATCTTGTTTGTTGAGCTGAATAAAAAACGCGACCTTAGAGTCGCGTTTTTTATATTTGGCATTCGCTTAAAGTGCTGCTGTTCAGTTATAACTTAGGGTTGAGATTATCAGCTAAGAACTTATCTAAGGCTTTAAACGTCGCGAGTCTGTTGTCGTTATTGCTCAAGTAATGATCGCCATTTTCCAGCTCAATATACTCCACTGGTTTTTTCAGTGATTTGAGTTCGTCATACATTTCTCGGCTATGTTGAACCTTAACCACTCTGTCCTTATCGCCATGTAGCAGTAATACTGGGATGTTAATTTTATCGGCTTTACTGATCGGCGAGCGGTCATAGAGCGCATCAAAGTCATCCCCTATTTGCTCTTTAACCACTTTGTAGTTAGTAAATCTTCGGCTCGATTTCACTAGATAGGCCACATCGGTGACACCCGCTACACTCACGGCGCAGCGGTAGAGATCGGGAGTCATGGCTGCACCCATTAAGGCCGCGTAACCACCATAGCTAGCCCCGACAATACAAATACGTTTAGGATCGCTAATCCCTTGATCTATTAGGTAGCGAGTCCCGTCTTCGACGTCGTTTTGCATTTCGAGTCCCCAGCTTTTTAGACCAGCTTTCATAAACTCATAGCCGTAACCTGCCGAGCCCCTGAAGTTCATCCGAAATACCGCATAACCACGATTAGCGAAGAACTGTGCCCAGTAGTCGAAGTCGTTGCTGTCGTAACTGATGGGGCCGCCATGGGGGAAAATAATCGTCGGCAGTTGCTTGGCTTCAAGACCTTTTGGCACGGTTAGGTAAGCATCGATTTTGAGCTTATCCCTTGCCTCATAAGTTAAATATTGGGTATCGGCGAGGAATTCACTCTTGAGTCTGCCGTATCGGTTAGCGATTGGATAAAGCGTTTTTTCGTCCCTATCGCCAAAATAGTAAGTGCCGGGCTCGGTCGAGCTAGTGGAATACACTATGTAGCGGCGTTCATCGGCACTGAACTGAGTAATATAGTTGTGTGCGTTGGGTAACACGGCTTTTAGGCCATTTTGTAGGCCCACATATTCTTTTTCCCAAAAGGTGTATTCTTCGCCGTCACCTTCACTGATACCAATCACTTTTTTCTTCAGTTTCGAATAGAGTAAATTACCCTCAACGTCAGTATCTTCATTGGCGTAGACCAACTCTTTTGTGAGCTTAGGATCGGTCAGATTGACTTTAAATATGGCTTCGAAACCTTGGTGATAGGCGCGAACGTAAAGAATATTGGGGTCAGCATCAAAACCTAATGGCCAAACACTGTCCTCTGAGAAGGCTTTAAAGGTCCAAAGTAAACGTGAATCTCTCTTTTGCTCGGCCTGTTCATAAATGCGGTACTCAGTATCATCGTTATAGATAGAAATACGGACCTTGTGTTGCCTGTCAGTAATCCAACTTATGATCTTCTTTTTAGCATTTTGGGTGTAACTGGATTTACCCTGCGCTAAATTGACTTTCAGTACACTATCTTCGCCTACGTTTTCGCCCATTCCGTCTAATGACAGTAAAATATTGTCGGGATCATCTGCCATCAGATCGATAATTTGCCCCTGATGTTGCGGGATCCAATTGAGACGATCTAAGACACTTCGCGGAAGAACACTCGAGGTTTTTTTAGTGGTCAAATCATACTTAACAAGGCGGGTTTCGGTTGTCGGTGTACCGTAACGGTTAGCCGGAAACTTAGCACTGATCAGTAAGATATTATCGTTTGCCCACTGCAGAGACAGGATGACAAATTTTTGATTATCTGTGTGTAGCGGAATGCTTTTTTCGCCTGTTTCTATATCTTGGATACTAACGACAGTACCTTTGAGTTTGGCTTGGTCGACGCGTACAACCGATGCGAGTTTTTTGCCGTTAGGCGAGAGCTGTACAGAGCTCACATCTGGGATGCTGGCAAAGGCTTCAACGGGTAATTGTGGCGCTGTGTCGGCAACGGCATGGTTGCATAGCCACAGGAAAAGCAGCGGTAAAATCCTTTTCATTATAGAATCACATCTTTGTTACAATTGTAAAATCAACATCATAGTGATTTTGATATTTGTAAGCTACTGTCTTTACAGATTTAATTATTCAAAAAGTCTTTGCTGAAATAATAGTGCCCCGCAAGCGTTAGGCTTCTGGCGATCATAAAGACACTCATGGCGGCCCAAAGGGCGTGGTTACCTTGCTCAGGCAATAATAGTTGCTGCAGCAAATACCAGGTCGGGAAAAATGCACCGAAGGTGGCGAGTATCATGCTATTGCGCATCACTTTGCCTTTAGCGGCACCAATATAAACCCCGTCGAATAAATACGAGCTAAAAGACCATAAAGGCAAAAATATCAGCCAGATAAGATAGGTCTGTGCTGTGGCTCTGACCTCATTAATGCTGGTCAATAACGCGATAATATTGCTACCAAAAAGACTGAATACAGCGCAGAACCCTAACGCAGTAATGGCCGACCAGCTCCAGGCTAAGATCACTGCTTCCCGTAATTGCTCCGCCTGTTTTTGGCCATAGGCTCGGCCGACTTCTGCCTCGGCATAATAGGCAATGCCATCGAGTGCATAGGAGATTAACAGCAGTAAATTCAGTAACACGGCATTGGCGGCAACGGTATTATCACCCAGACCAGCACCATGAAAAGTCATAAAGGCAAAGGCCGCTTGCAGGCAGAGGCTACGGATAAAAATATCTGTGTTGAGCCTCAGTAATTTGCCGTACCCCGTCAGGGTGACATGGGGTAATAGCTGGGATAAGTGAAAATCGGCTTCGCGCTTGAGTTGCTGTAACACCATAGTGAGTGCGACTGAGAAAGCGGTGATATCGGCAAAGACTGAGGCGAGGGCGGCGCCTTTAACGCCCCAGCCTAAGCCGAGGACAAACACCACATCGAGAATAATATTGGCAAGGTTGGCTAATATAAGCTGCCACATGGCGGCTTTAGGTTGCTGACGTCCCAATAGCCAGCCAAGCATTACGAGGTTGAGTAGGGCGAAGGGCGTTGACCAAATTCGTACCTGAAAATACTCGCGGCAATAGCGCTCGACTTCGCTACTCGCTTCGGATAATCCTAGCGCTAAATTTAATATTGGGACTTGCAGCGCGATAACGCCAGCGCCCAATAACACAGCTAGCATAGCGCCTTGGACTAAGAGTTTATGCTGGGCGTGAAGATCATTTGCACCATAGGCCTGCGCGACTAAACCTGTGGTCGCCATACGCAAAAATCCCAATAACCAAATGATTAATGTGATAATCGTTGACCCGACAGCGACTCCCCCTAAATAATAGGCTTCACTCAGATGACCTATGACAGCCGTATCGACTAAGCCCAAAAGTGGGATAGTGATATTGGAGAGTATCATCGGCAGGGCAAGCGCCAGTAATTGACGATTTTTCGCGCCGTTAAGCATTAGGTCGAGCCAAGTTGATTTAGCAGTATTCATTAATTTCAGAGGTGTTCACATTATGGTTAAACGTGTGCTGTTGGCACTCATAGGGCTAATGACGTTTTCTGCCCATGCTGTGGTCATTCTGCAATATCACCATGTGTCAGAAACCACTCCGGCGGCCACAAGCGTGACGCCCGCGCAATTTCGTGAGCAAATGCAGTTTCTAGCCGATGATGGCTTTAAGGTGATCCCGCTTTCTCAGGTAGTTGAAGCGATAAAGCAAAAACAAGATTTACCTTCGAAAACAGTCGCGATTACCTTCGACGATGGTTATCGCAGCATAGCCACTACGGCGCATCCTATCCTAAAGGAATTTGGATTTCCCTACACCTTGTTTGTGGCAATTGAGCCGATTAAACAAAAGTTTACCGAGATGATGACTTGGGATGAGCTGATAACGCTATCCAAGGAAGGCGCCGATATTGCTAACCACAGTTGGGCGCACGAACATTTGATCCGCGCCTTAGAAAATGAATCACAGGCGCAGTGGCTAGCGCGGGTAAAGGCCAATATTTTAGACACAGAAAAAGCGATTGCAGATGCCACAGGGCACAATTTCAAAATGCTGGCTTATCCCTACGGTGAGTACAATCAAGCCTTGCAGGATATGTTAACCGAGAATGGCTTTGTTGCCTTGGGGCAACAATCGGGTGCCGCTGGGCCATATTCGCCATTAACGGCGCTGCCGCGTTTCCCTGTTGCAGGACAATATGCTGATTTAAAAAGCCTTAAGGCCAAGCTATACAGTTTAAATATGCCTGTGATTGCGCAGAGTCCTAGTGATCCTGAGTTAAAGGGCGGCCATTGGCGCCCAGAGCTTAAAGTCACCCTAGATATGAGCGATATCTCGGCTAAGCAAGTGATGTGTTATATCCAAGGCCAAGGTTCAAAACAGCCGACTTGGTTGAGTGAGAGCGAGTTTAGTGTTCAAGCGGATTTAGCCTTACCTGCGGGTCGTTCGCGTTACAACTGCACTGCGCCGAGTAAGGCGCGCAATGGCTACTATTGGTTTTCTCAGCCTTGGGTGAGGCCAAAGGACGATGGCTCTTGGGTCAAAGAGTGATCAACGACTAGGTTTGTATTGCGCCACTATTTTTCTAAAATCGCTAATCATTTCATCATTTAACACCTGCGGCGGTTTGCCTAATGCGGCCGTAGGTTTAAACACTGCGACTCGCGTTCCCTGCGGCGACACCAACACATAACCCGCACTATGGTCGACTTGGTAGTTTTCCCCTTCACCGACCATGGCATAGGTCAGCCCTAAGCTGCGGGTGAGCGGGAAGATTTGTGTCTGCTCGCCCGTGACCGCTTTAAATTCTGGATTGAAAAAATTAACATAGGTCAGGAGTTTATCCGGTGTGTCCCGTTTGGGGTCGACGGATAGAAACACCACCTGCAATGGCGCAATTTTGTTTAGATCGGGATAAGCCGCCGCGAGTTTATTTAAAGTCGTAGGACAAACGTCGGGGCAAAAGGTAAAACCGATAAAGAATAAGCTCCATTTCCCCTGCAAGCTGGCGTTGGTAAAAGCCTGCTGATGTTGATCAACCAATTCAAAGGGCGCTAATTCATAGGCCTGCGGAAACAAAAAACCACTCTCTAGCTCGATAGGTTTCGGGGGATTAAATTTCACCGCAAATAGACCGCCAAGGCCGATCAATAATATGGCGATGACTAAAATTCTTTTCTGCATTATTGGCTCCATAACGACAGGTTAGCGCGACAAACGAGTTGCATACACTAGTTCCACAAATAGTGGTCGAGCAGTAATGCCATAAATAACAACATCAAATGATAGATAGAGAAGCGGAACACTTGCATCGCCAAGCCATCATGATCCCGATATTTAAGTTGCCATGCTTTATAAATAAATCCGGTGCTGAGCAAACTAGAGCAGACGAAATATACAGGCCCACACATGCCAACCAGCACAGGTAATAGACAAGCAATCGCCAGCAATACTGTGTAAAGCAGAATACAGGTTTTAGTAAACTCGACACCGTGGGTAACGGGCAGCATGGGAATATCCACTTTGGCATATTCGGCGCGTCTGTGAATGGCCAGAGCCCAAAAATGTGGCGGCGTCCACGTAAAAATGATGATCACTAACAACAGCGCATGACCATGAAATTCGTTCGTCACTGCCGTCCATCCCAGCAAGGGTGGCATGGCTCCCGCAAGGCCGCCGATCACAATGTTTTGTGATGTCGCGCGTTTCAAATAGGCAGTATAAACCAAGGCATAACCAATCAAGCTGGCAAAGGTGAGCCAAGCCGTGAGTGGATTAACTAAGGAATATAAGACGATAAAGCCAAGGCTACCTAAGCTGGCAGCGAAAATTAAGGCGCGCGTGGCCGAAATACGTCCTTTAGGTAGTGGGCGATTGTAGGTGCGCGCCATTAAGCCATCGATACGGCGATCGATCAGATGATTCAACGCCGCCGCCGAGCCCGCCATCATGGCAATGCCCAGCATACCAGCGAGTAAAGGTTGAACGGGCACCGCATGGGGCACGGCCAAACACATGCCGACTAAGACAGTGAGCAGCATAAGTGCGACCACTTTAGGTTTGGTCATTTCAAAATAGGCGCGCCATGTCACGCTGAAAGTGGGTAGGCTACTGGTGATTGAGATTGGTTTTGCCATCTTGGATCCCTCGCTTATGCTTTGCGCCATAAAAAATAGTTGATTGCGACTAAGGTCAGCAGCAGTAATGCCGCCCCGCCGTTGTGAGACACGGCAATGCCGAGTGGTAAATGCATCACTACGTTAGAAATACCTAAGCTCACTTGCAGGATCACTAACCCTACCAATAAGAGACTTAAGGCCCTCATCCCAGCAGCGCCAACAAATAATCGATAGGCGAGCACGAGTAATAAACTCGCGGTAACGATAGCGCCAATTCGGTGGGCGATGTGGATAGTCATACGAGCTGGGTAATCGAGCACTCCAAATTCGAAACTGTGGTGTTGGCCTTGGAATGGCGAAAAGGCCTCCGCTATTGCCAAGTTATCCACCCAGTTGCCTTCGCAAATGGGTAATGCGGTGCAGGCGAGCGCCGCATAATTAGATGATGTCCAAGCGCCCAGCATAATCTGACCTACAAGAACGAATAAGCTCACCAGTGCCAGCGGTGCCAGATTGCGGGCATGGGTTTCGCTATTAAAGATCCGCTGTGGTCGGGTTCGCAGATAGAGGAGTAACAGCAGTGAAATCAGGCTGAAGCCACCAATAAGATGCGACATCACCACTATAGGCATGAGTTTCATCGTCACTGTCCACATGCCGAGTGCCGCTTGAAAGAGGATCAATAGCACTATGATGAGCGGCAATTTTTTCGGTGCTTCCGGCGTTTTCAAACACAGCACTAAGATGAATAACACCAGTAAGCCAAGTCCGCCGGCGATATATCTGTGGATCATCTCCAGCCAAGCTTTTTCTGGGTGGATATCGTGATCGGGGAAGATGGTTTGTGCATGGGCGATTTCATGGTCTTGGGTGGGCACCTTGATATGGCCGTAGCAACCCGGCCAGTCGGGACAGCCAAGCCCCGCATCCGATAGGCGAGTGTAAGCGCCCATTAAGATCACCAACAAGGTAAAGACTAAGGTTAAGCGTAGGACCCAAGTTAGCTGCATCAATCTACCCTCGACAGTTTTAACAACTTACGCAGATCCGCAACCAAGGCCTTGCCTTGAGCTAAATGGGCTTCTCTGCCCTGCACTTGGGGATAGCGCAGCACTAAGCTGCCTAAGGGATCGACTATGATCAGCTGTTGTTCATCTAGCCAATGGCTTAAGCCAGCATTGGCGGGACGTGTGTTGAAGTGAAAGGCGCTTAAAGCATTGAGATCGCTGTCGGGATGGGTGAGGATCAGCGGTTCGACTCGTGCCTGATCTGGCCCTAAAGCAGTGTGACTTTGGCGTAAAATATACAGGCGTTCGCGGCAAGCATCGTCGCATTGGGCGGGCAGTAAATACAGCAGTTGCCATTCTTTGGGATTGGGATTTTCAACCCCAAGGCTGGTATAACTGGTCTCAGGATTGATCAGCTCGCCATGATTAGTGGCGCCGCCGTGGTATAAATTCAGGCTCAGCACTAGCTTGGCTATCACCACGGGCGCGATAAACGCCAGCAACAACAAGCCCAATGCTTTGTGTTTAGATTTATTCTGGGAGTTCATGCTTGCTCCTCTCATTCAAATTATCCCTAATTTATTGTTTTATATTTATTTAGTTTTTATTTGTGTCTTGCTAAGTATGGTACGAATTTCCCTATTCGCTCCTTGAGTTTGCGATTGTTTCGGCACTATGGCGTTTTACATACTTAATCCCTTGCCACAGCATGAGCCCAGCAAACACGGCTGCCATCGAAAACCACTGCAGCGCATAACCCCAATGTTTTTGCGCCGACAGTGGGAAGGGCTGCCAAGGATGTGGCAAGGCGAGGGCGGGTAGCTCATCCGGTTGCAGCACTGCATCGAGCAAGGGATGGCCTAACATCTGCGCCATTTCCGGTATATTCAAATTCTGAAAGCGAACACTTGTCCCTGTTTCTGCCATTAAAGCCTGACTCAAAGGATTGATTTGCTTTTGATAAAGCCGACCTTCGATATTCAATTCACCGCTAAGTGGGCTGATGTGGGGCAACTCATCACGGTGGGAACTGGCTGCGACAAAACCTAATTCGACAAGTACCCAAGGTTGACCCGCTGCCACTTGCAGGGGCTGAAAGGCTAAATAGCCCACTTGGCCCTGATAGATTTGATTATCCAGTAGCCATATTTGCGAGCTCGCGGGTATGGCGTGCACATGCAGTCGATAACCTGTTACGCCTTCCTTATCGATTTTGAGTTGGAGCTGCTCAAAACTTAATGGCAGCAAGGATTGTCTTGCCTCCATTTGGGCTAACAGCATGGTTTTTTCTTCGCCGCGGGCTAATTGCCATTGACCTAACTTGACCAACATCACGAATACAGCCACAGTCAATATCAGTAAAAAAACCGTTAATTTATTCAGCAGAACATAAGGATATTGCATGAATACCCTATTCATTTTTAAATTGGTCTTAGTTCTGCTGTTGCTGTTCATCATTTTTAATCTAGGTAGGGCCTTGTTTATTATGGTTAAAGGTGACAACCAAGTGCCTATGAGCCGTTATCTTGGTCGCCGGGTGATTTTCTCGGTACTCGTTATTCTGTTACTGCTGGTGGCCTTAGGGACTGGGTTAATTAGCCCCAATCCCACGCCTTACTAAAGCCTTAAAGTACGTAGACGAAAATAAACAAACACAGCCAGACCACATCGACAAAGTGCCAATACCAACTCCCAGCTTGGAAAGCAAAATGCTTATCTGCGCTAAAGTGCCCCTTCAACACTCTGAAAAACAACACTAATAAAAACAGGGTGCCAAGCGAGACATGCATGCCGTGAAAGCCAGTTAAGAGGAAGAAGGTGTTGCCATAAACCCCTGAGGTCAGAGTGAGCCCCATTTCATGGTAGGCATGCATATATTCTTCGGCCTGCAAGGCAAGGAAACCCATACCCAAAAGTATGGTGATCCCGAGCCACAGTGTGATGGCCGAGCGCTTGCCTTTCTCTAGGCTGACATGGGCAAAATGTAAGGTGACTGAGGAGGTCAGCAGCACGATAGTGTTGATTAACGGCAGGCCATTCCACGGCATCGCTTCGGTTTTGGTGCCATCTGGCGTAGTGAGCAACGGCCAAACGGCTTCGAATTGTGGCCAGAGTACTTCATGGGTCATGGCATTATTGGAAGCGCCACCGAGCCAAGGCACTGCGACCATACGGGCATAAAATAACGCACCAAAAAATGCGCCGAAGAACATCACTTCTGAAAAAATAAACCAGCTCATACCTTGGCGAAAGGATCTATCCATTTGGTGCGAATAAAGCCCAGTCATAGATTCGTTGATCACGGTTCTAAACCAGCCAACCAGCATAAAGAGGATCACGGCGATACCCGCTAGCAGGATATAACCGCCACCCGATGCGCCCGATTTTAGTTGATGGACAAAGTGCCCTGCACCCAAGGCGATTAGAAACAATCCTATAGCGCCAATGATGGGCCAAGCACTTTGGGCGGGAACATAGTAATTTTCATGTTTTGTGGTCATTTTGCAGCTCCTTGCTCTATGGCAGACGCTAACTGCTTGTCGGTAATGTCGTAGAGGGTGTAAGAGAGGGTCAGAGTGTGGATGGATTCAGGTAACTGAGGATCCACAAAGAAAATGAGCGGCAACTCAGCGCTGGTCGAAGCCGCTAAGTGCTGTTGGTTAAAGCAAAAACATTCCGTTTTATTAAAATATGCCGCGCCTTGCCCAGGTGATATTGAAGGTATCGCCTGACCGACCGTGGCCCTGTCTGACACATTGCGTGCCAAAAATGCTGTGTGTATCAGTTCGCCGGGGTGAACTTCGAGCCGCTTGGTTTGCGGCTCAAATTTCCACGGCATACCCGTTTGCACTTGGGAGATAAATTCCACTGTGACAATACGGCTAGTATCTATGGTTATCGCTTGATAACTACTGGCGGTATTGGAGGTTTTACCGTTAATCCCCAGCTTTTCACATAGCACATCGTATAGCGGCACCAGCGCGAACCCAAAACCAAACATACCAATACAGCCCATGACGAGCATGCTGATAAGCTTTCGATTTGACTTAGGTTTTTCTGGCTGGTGATGGTTCGTCATTTCATTTCACCTCAGGTGGTGTCGTGAAGGAGTGATAAGGCGCTGGGCTTGGCAATGTCCACTCTAAACCCTCGGAACCTTCCCAAGGTTTAGCGGGGGCTTTTTCGCCGCCACGGATGCACTTGATCACTAACACTAAAAAAATCAATTGCGATAAGCCGAAGGCGAAGCCACCAATCGAAACGATTTGATTAACATCGGCAAATTGAATCGAGTAATCGGGGATACGCCTTGGCATACCTGCGAGCCCAAGGAAATGCATCGGGAAAAACAGTACGTTGACCGAAATCACCGAACACCAGAAATGCCATTGCCCCAGTCGCTCGTTGTACATGTGCCCCGTCCATTTAGGGAGCCAGTAATAGGCTGCCGCCATGATGGAGAAAATCGCCCCAGTCACGAGCACATAATGGAAATGCGCCACCACAAAGTAGGTGTCGTGGTATTGGAAGTCGGCTGGCGTAATGGCGAGCATTAACCCCGAAAACCCGCCAATGGTGAAGAGTATGATAAAGGCCACGGCGAACAACATAGGGGTTTCGAAGCTGAGTGAACCACGCCACATAGTCGCGACCCAGTTAAACACTTTCACCCCCGTTGGTACCGCAATCAACATAGTGCAATACATGAAGAACAGCTCGGCAAACACTGGCATGCCTGTAGTGAACATGTGGTGCGCCCACACGAGGAACGACAGAATTGCAATACTGGCAGTGGCATAAACCATTGATGCATAGCCGAATAATGGTTTACGGCTGAAAGCGGGTACTATGGCGGAGATGATGCCAAAGGACGGCAAAATCATGATGTAGACTTCAGGGTGGCCGAAGAACCAGAAAATATGCTGGAACATCACAGGATCGCCACCGCCAGCCGCTTCGAAGAAGCTAGTGCCGAAAAACTTATCGGTCAGTACCATAGTCACAGCGCCCGCGAGTACTGGCATCACAGCGATCAGCAGGAATGCTGTGATAAGCCAAGTCCACACAAACAGCGGCAGCTTCATCCATGTCATGCCGGGCGCACGTAAATTCACTATGGTTACAATCACATTGATCGCACCCATGATCGAACTTATCCCCATGATATGAATAGAGAACACGAAGAGTGCCGTGCTGTCAGGACTATAAGTGGTAGACAGTGGCGCGTAGAAGGTCCAACCAAAGTTAGGTCCGCCGCCTTCCATAAATAGCGAGCTGAGTAGAATGGTAAAGGCGAAGGGTAAGATCCAAAAACTCCAGTTATTCATCCGTGGCAGCGCCATATCTGGCGCACCAATCATCATAGGGATCAGCCAGTTTGCTAGCCCAGTAAAGGCGGGCATTACCGCGCCGAATACCATGATCAGCCCATGGACTGTGGTCATTTGGTTAAAGAAGTTGGGCTCGACCAATTGTAATCCGGGCTGAAAGAGTTCAGCGCGGATCACCATGGCCATAGCGCCACCGGTTAAAAACATAATGAAGCTGAACCATAAATACAGAGTACCAATGTCTTTATGGTTGGTGGTTAGCACCCAGCGCATGATGCCCTTTGGCGCACCATGATGATGGTCATCATGGGCTGCGGTTTGATCTTGAGTCGTTGTGCTCATCATAATCCCCTACTGTCCATGGCTTGCGATATCAGCAGGTTGCACTGTATCGCCGGTATTGTTGCCCCAAGCATTGCGCTCATAGGTAATGACTGCTGCGAGTTGCTGTGGGCTGAGTTGTTTGCCAAATGCTTGCATAGCCGTGCCAGTTTTGCCGTGCATCACAATATCGAGATGATTGGCGACAGGCCCTGTGGCGATAGCACTGCCAGCGAGGGCGGGGAAGGCGGGTGGTATGCCAGCTCCCGTCAACTGATGGCAGGCCGCGCAAGTGGTGGTGTAGACAGTTTCACCTTCGGCCATCAGTGCCTCATGGGTGAGAGTGGGGAGACTCGCCGGATCGACTATGGTTGCGGAGTCGACAACTGCTGCGGGCTCAGTTGTAGGTGCGGGAGTTGGGGCCGTGTTGGCTGGTGTGGTAGCAGGTGCCTGTGTGCCAGCACTGCCGTTTATGTGCTTGTTGACGTCTTTGGCCTGCACAGCATCGCCAGTATTATTGCCCCAAGCATTACGCTCATAGGTAATCACAGCGGCAATTTCTTGTGCGCTCAATTGCTTGCCAAATGCTTGCATAGCCGTACCCGTTTTACCGTTGAGCACGATTTCAAGGTGGCCGCTGAGCGGTCCCGTTGCTATCGGGCTGCCTTTGAGGTGTGGGAATACGCCTTGTAACCCCTCGCCATTGGGCTGGTGGCAGGCTGCGCAGTGCCCGAGGTAAACTTGCTCACCTTGGGTCATCAGATCATCTTTGCTAAGAGTCTGTGATAAAGCGGCTTGAGCGGCTTCTGCCGCCGCACCTGCGGCTTGTTTTTGCTCCGCTACCCAAGCTTCAAACTCGGCTTCGGGTATGGCTTGCACTACGATCGGCATAAAACCATGGTCTTTACCGCAAAGTTCGGCGCATTGACCACGGTAAATACCGGGTTTGTCTATGCGAGTCCAAGCCTCATTGATAAATCCTGGGTTGGCATCTTTCTTCACGGCAAAAGCAGGTACCCACCATGAATGTATGACATCTTCAGAGGTCATCAAAAAGCGGATTTTGCGATTTATCGGCAGAACGAGCGGCTTATCGACTTCCAATAGGTAGTTTTCGCCTTTGGTTTCGGTACCGTCGATTTGTGCTCTGGGGGTTGCGAGTATGCTATAAAAATCAATGTCTTGATTGAAATAGCTGTAATGCCATTTCCATTGGGAACCCGTGACTTTAACGGTCAGATCGGCGTCGCTGGGATCTTCCATCGCAATTAAGGTTTTTGTCGCTGGAATCGCCATTAAGATCAAAATGATAAATGGCAGAATCGTCCAAGCGATTTCAACTTTAGTGCTTTCGTGAAAGTGGGACGCGACAGCGCCTTTGGATTTTCTGTGGTTGATCATGGCGTAAATCATCACGCCAAAGACCACAAGGCCGATGGCGCAGCAGATATACAAGATGGTCATGTGCAAGTGATAAACCTTGCTACTGATCTCGGTTACGCCAGGGGTCATGTTGAACCGCATGTCCGCGGCGGCCAACGGTGGTGCGAATAACACCACGAGTAAACAATACAACAATTGCTTCACAAGACTTCTCCTCTGCCAATTGCGAATAGCAACTACAAAGAAGAGCAACACAGTAAGTCTCAACTCTATGCAAACTCTTCAGTTCCCAAAAAAGCTTTTTTGACTTCAACGTGCGTTGGCGGCTGTTACTTTTAATTAAGTATTATTACTGCTGGTATTAGCCACGCTGGCACATACGACTGAAATAAATCTGTTCTCTATTTTTAGTGGCATTTTGAACTCGATAACGGCTCGATTTATTTGCCACGGGCGGCGATATATCATCGCCGACTAAACCAACCATACTTGCTGTTTAAATATTGATCAAGATCACTTATTTATCTAATTGTCTGAAAAATTGCTAAAAAAAAGCCTCACATTCATAGGCGAGGCGGCTTTCAAGGTAAAAAATTAAATGAATATTTAATGTACAGCGCTAAAAAAAGATTGTTGGCCGAAGAGGCTACCTTGCTCAATGCGTACGTCGCCATGTAAGTGACTGTTTACGTCTTCTAGCACTATGCCCATGGCGCGGGCACTTTTAGCGACAATTTGCAGGCGACGATTATCGCGTGCATCTAATGATTGGGTCCAAGTAATAACCGCACTGGACGTACCACTTGTTAAGGCTTTTTCCATCGCCCACAGAGTTTCCACCTCATCTTTCGCGTGCACCAGCAAGACTCTATCCATACGCACGCCAGCGTTGGCGAGCATTTGTTTGTAGCCAATACTCGGTGGGTTGATGAGCACTAACCAACGGCCCTGTTGGCTTAACTGGGCGAGTTGCGCGCTCAGATGAATTAATTCTTGGCGACCTTGAGTCTTCGTTGGCATGCAGGCGATAGGTGCATGGTGCCAGTCATAGTCGGCATCACGTACTTCATCGAGCCACAAGCCCGGATGGCGGGGTGCATTGCCAAGTAGTTTGTTCATAGCCAATCTCCATTACGGATCACACCGACGGCGAGTCCTTCAATTGTTAAACTTTGATAGCCTAAATCCACTTTAATCGGGGAATAGTCTTCATTTTCGGCGTGTAGATAGACCACATTACCTTTTTTTTCGAAACGTTTAACAGTGACATCGTCGTCGACTCTAGCGACAACCACTTGACCATTTCTAGCTTGTTGTACTTTATGAACTGCCAGCAAATCTCCTTCGAGAATGCCAATATTCTTCATGCTGTCGCCTTTAACCCGCAGTAAAAAATCGGCGGCGGGATGGAACATGCTTGGGTCGACTTGGTAGTACTGTTCAACATGTTCTTGGGCGAGAATAGGTTCGCCAGCAGCTACTTGACCGATAAGCGGTAAACCTGTTTCAGTTACTTCTTCGACTTCCGCAGTCAGACGAATGCCCCGCGATGTGCCTGGCATGATCTCAATGCAGCCCTTTTTCGCCAACGCTTTAAGATGCTCTTCAGCCGCATTGGCGCTCTTAAAACCTAAACGGGTCGCGATTTCTGCCCGAGTGGGTGGCATGCCAGTATCGGCAATATTTCGTTTAATTAGCTCTAAAATTTCAGCTTGGCGTGGCGTCAAAGGTCTCATGGTGTTTCCTGTTTTTCTATACAGTTACTGTTAGTATATACAGTATTATTTGCAGCGCAAGTATTAACCACTTTTTAGCTATGTTGGAGAGAATTAGCGAATATTACCCATAGTCTGGTATTCTACCGGGCTAGTAAACGTACTTAATTGCATAAGAATAATGCCTAAACACGACTCTCTTTGGTTGAAATCATTACGCTGGATCCAAAAACACTTAGTGCACACTATTGTTGTGCCTCAGGATCCCTTTGCCGATCTGAATCTGGATGCCTCCAGACCCCTTGCTTATGTGATGAAAACGGAATCGCTGAGTGACATCGCTGCCCTGAGCGAAATTACGGCTAAGTTAGGACTGCCGAGCCCCTATGAGCCTTTAGTGGCAAATGGTGTTATTGCGCCTCGGGTTGTCTGCCTTCAAGGGCGTAAGCCGCTGTTTGGCGAGCGTGCCGGTAACGAGCCTTTCCTCGAATGCTTTATGCGTTTGTTGGCCGTGCATAAGGAACGCCCTGAATTAGACATTCAACTGGTGCCCGTGAGCCTGTATTGGGGCCGCACGCCAGGGAAAGAAGACGACACTATGAAGGCGGCTGTGTTTGAGCGGGAAAACCCGACTTGGCTGCGCAAATGCTTGATGATTCTATTCTTAGGTCGACATAACTTCGTGCAGTTTTCAAATGCGGTATCTCTGCGATACATGGCCGACGAACACGGCACTGACATGGGGATCGCCCATAAGTTAGCGCGGGTCGCGCGGGTGCATTTCCGTCGTCAACGTAAGGTGATGACAGGACCTGTGTTGCCAAATCGCCAAGCACTGTTTCATTCGCTGCTCAAATCCGAGTCGTTGCGTAAAGCGATTCAAGAAGAAGCGGCCAACAAAAAGATTTCTGAGACCCAAGCGCGCGAGACGGCTATTGAGTACCTTGATGAAATCGCAGCAGATTACTCAGATAGTTTAGTGCGTATTGCCGAGCGTTTCCTAACTTGGTTGTGGAACAAGCTTTACAGCGGGATCAACATCAAAGGCGCCGAGCAAGTTCGCCAGTTGCACCATGATGGCCACGAGATTGTCTATGTGCCTTGCCATCGCAGCCACATGGATTACCTGCTGTTATCGTATATTTTGTATTATCAAGGCATGGTTCCGCCGCACATTGCTGCTGGTATTAACCTCAATTTCTGGCCCGCTGGACCTATGTTCCGTCGCGGTGGTGCCTTCTTTATCCGCCGTAGTTTTAATGGCAATAAACTGTACACCGCAGTATTCCGTGAATATTTAGACCAACTGTTTGCTAAAGGTTATTCGGTGGAATACTTCTCCGAAGGCGGCCGCTCACGTACCGGTCGTCTATTGGCGCCAAAAACCGGCATGATTGCTATGACGATGAACAGTGTGCTGCGCGGTATCGAGCGTCCGGTAACATTGGTGCCTGTGTATTTAGGCTATGACCATGTGATGGAAGTGGCGACGTACCATAAAGAGTTAAGTGGTAAGAAAAAGAAAAAAGAATCTGTGTGGCAGGTGTTTGGTGCGATTCGCAAACTTGGTAATTTCGGCCAAGGTTATGTGAACTTTGGCGAGCCTATAACCCTGCAAAACTTCTTAAATGAGCGCGCGCCAAACTGGCGTACTGAGTTGGCCGATGATCCTGAGCAAAAACCAAGCTGGTTAACGCCAGCGGTAAACGTGCTGGCGAATCGAGTGATGACAAATATTAACGATGCTGCAGCGGCGAGTTCGGTGACCTTGACGAGTTTAGTGTTGCTGGCGACAGATCAAAATGCCTTAGAACGCAGTCTGTTGGAGCGTCAGCTTGATCTGTATCTGACCCTACTCAAAAAAGTGCCTTACACTACTTATACTTCGGTTGCCGAAGGTGATGGTAAGCATTTAGTGCAGCAAGGTTTAGAGCTGAACAAGTTTGTTGTTTGTGCCGATCCTTTAGGTGAAATCGTGTCTATCGAGGCGAGTCAGGCTGTGTCCATGACTTACTATCGTAACAATATCATCCACTTATTTATTGTACCGTCATTAATTGCGAGTTGTTTAACGCATAATGAGCAGATCCCGCGTCAGCAAGTGGTGTCAATCGTTGCCGATTTTTATCCACTGCTGAAAGCCGAACTCTTCATGGGCATTAAGGATGTACCTGCCTATGTCAATCAAGTGCTGGATTTCTTCATTGAACAAGGGTTAGTGGTTGAGACTGATACCTTAACCGTCGTGCCTGAGCACACTAGCCAACTATTATTGTTAGCCAGTTCAGTAAGCGAGACTCTGCAACGCTATGCCATTATTTTCAATCTGTTAGCGAACAGGCCTAAGATGGAGCGCTCAGAACTTGAGTCTGAGAGTCATCTACTCGCCCAGCGTTTAGGCGCTTTGCATGGCATTACCGCGCCTGAGTTCTACGATAAGAAACTTTACGGCACCTTGAGTGTTAAGCTCAAAGAATTGGGCTATCTAGCGGATAACCAAGATAAGTCCAATATCAATCGCATACGAGATCAAGCCAATAGCTTATTACGTCCGTCAGTGAAACAAACGATAGTGGCGAGTGTCACCGCGGAGCATACAGTTTAATGGCAAATCATATGAATGCGGCTAAGCATAAGCCCGCAGGTAAGTCCTTGCTCGGCGGCGCCATGATTATTGCCGGCACGACCGTAGGCGCAGGGATGTTTTCTCTGCCCGTGGTCGGTGCAGGTATGTGGTTTGGCTATTCGATTTTAATGTTATTGGGCATTTGGTTTTGCATGTTGATGTCGGGCTTATTGTTGCTCGAAACCAATTTGCATTTCGAACCCGGTGCCAGCTTCGATACTTTAAGCAAGCAAACCTTAGGGCAGTTTTGGCGGATAGTGAACGGCGTTTCTATCGCGTTCGTGCTGTATATTTTGACCTATGCCTATATCAGCGGCGGTGGTTCGATTGTGAATCACAGCTTGCAGGGCATGGGAATTGAGTTGCCGCAAAGTGTGGCAGGGCTGGTGTTTGCCATAGTATTGGCGAGCATAGTGTTGATCAGCACTAAGGCCGTGGATCGCATTACCACGATTATGCTCGGCGGTATGATCATTACCTTCTTCCTTGCTATCGGCAATTTACTGATCGAAATCGATGTGACTAAGTTGCTCGAACCCGATGGTAATAGCAGCTTTTCACCTTATTTGTGGGCGGCGTTGCCCTTTGGTCTTGCCAGCTTTGGTTACCATGGTAACGTTCCCAGCTTAGTGAAGTATTACGGCAAAGATTCCGCCACCATTATCAAGGCGATTTTCGTCGGCACCTTTATCGCGCTGGTGATTTATGCATGTTGGTTAGTGGCGACTATGGGCAATATTCCCCGCAGCCAGTTTATCGATATTATTGCCCAAGGCGGCAATATGGGGGTCTTGGTGGGCGCTTTGTCTGAGGTGATGGCGAGTAGCTGGTTGAACAGTATGTTAACGCTGTTTGCTAACTTGGCCGTGGCTTCATCTTTCTTAGGGGTGACCTTAGGTTTGTTTGATTATCTCGCCGACTTGTTTGGTTTTGACGATTCTCGCTCGGGCCGGATGAAAACCGCGTTAGTGACCTTTGTGCCGCCGACGATTTTAGGATTATTGTTCCCCGACGGCTTCTTGGTGGCGATTGGCTTTGCGGCATTAGCGGCGACAGTGTGGGCGGTAATCGTCCCCGCACTGATGGCCTATAAATCGCGGCAGTTATTCCCCGAGAGCACAGGTTTTAGAGTGATAGGCGGTACGCCGCTGATTATTCTTGTGGTGTTATTTGGCATAGTCACGGGTGCTTGTCATCTGCTCGCGATGGCAAATTTACTGCCGCAATATTCCTAATTTGTTTCGATGATTTAAGCCCTCTGCGTGAGGGCTTTTTTGTATTTAGCGATTGAGTTTTAATCCTGCAGATCTTTTTTATCTCGACACTGGACAGAAGCTCGAACTCAGGCTTAACTCGAATAATTGTAAAAACGAAGGAGCCAATGATGAAAATTACTCAGTACGCACAAGGACATGCATGTTGGGTTGAACTCGCAAGCCACGATTGGCAAGCTGCTAAGACATTCTACCAAACGTTATTTGGTTGGGATTCAGTAGACATGCCGATCCCAGAAGGTCATTTTTCGCTATTCAATTTAGCGGGGGATGATTTAGGTGCCATGTACCAAATCCCCGAGTCAGAGTCGCAGATCCCTAGCCATTGGCGTGTCTACTTTGCCGTTGATGATATGGATGCCAGCATTGCAGCGATTCAAGCGGCGGGTGGCCAAGTGCACATGGGGCCGCATATTGTTGCTGACGCGGGCGTGATGGCGCAGGTGAGCGATCCACAAGGCGCACGTTTTGCGCTGTGGCAAGCGAAGAATCATATCGGTGCTCGCCGTCAGGGTGAACTCAATACTCTTTGCTGGGTTGAGCTGGCATGTAAAGAACCACGCGCTGAAGAAGCTTTTTACTGCAAAATATTCCCTTGGACTAACTCGCCCAGCGACATGCCGGACATCGAATATTCTGAGTGGCAAGTTGATGGTCAATCCATCGGCGGCATGATGACCATCATGCCCGAATGGGGCGACATCTCTCCCCATTGGCTGCTTTATTTTGCAGTAGCCGATTGCGATGCATTTGCAGAAAAAGCCCAAGCGTTAGGCGCGCAAGTGTGTATTCCACCCAGTGATATTCCCGATGTGGGCAGATTCTCTGTAATAGCCGACGCCCAAGGCGCCACCTTTGCGGTGATCAAGCTTAATCAGATGTGACAGCTATATTTAGGACTAGTCACATTTAAGATTAAAAACGGCGACACTTAGTCGCCATTTTTATTCGTCTAACCATTTGTTTAATTAGCATTATCGATCATGATTGTCTCAGGGCAGGAGCCTCTGCCTGCCTTGTTAGCTTTGGCGAGTAGGCTAGGCAAGGAGTCTGAGGCTTTAATGACCTTGGGCAAGTTAATGCGGATTTCACTCAGTAATCCCTTGCCACATTCTAGACTCATTTTAGTGTGAGCACCTTGACCGAAGCTGCTATCAAAACTTTGGTTTAACTCACTTTTACTGACACTCTTACCTATGTTGTCATGAATAAATTTTTGTACCCATGCCGAGGCATTGACCGCTTGGGTCAGCTGGGTTGCCAATAAAAAGTACTCGTTAGGGTCTTGGCTACGGCAAGTGCCGTGTTTCCACCATTCGTGGCGTTCTAAACAGGTGCCATATTGGGCGCTTGGCATGACTTCTTCTAAATTTTTGCGCACCGATGGGTTAAGTTCAAGCTCAGGATAAGTACAGAAATCATTTGGTTGCAGTTTGACTGTGCTGCAATAGCCATAACGTGTGCCGCATTGTTGTTTATTCGGCCACAGTCCGTGCAGGCTGAAGTGTTGCCACTGGCTCGATTCTGGCGTTTGGCTGAGGGCGCGGCATTCGGCTTTGCGGCGGCCATAGAGTTCACAAAAGGTGCTTTGCCAGCTTAATGCCAGCACGTTGGCGTCAAATTCACCGCCGATTCGGCATTGATCTCCTTGACGTTTTTCTGGTGCGCCATGCTCTTTAAGGCCGTCTCGGCTTTTGGCTTTGATATCCGATGCTGTAGTGGTTTGCGCGGGTTCTACCGCTGTTGCAGGTGTCGATACATTACTGCCTGCAACATTGGAAAGATACTGACCACAAGCGCCACTGATCCACCGCATGGGAGACTTCACTGCGTTGGTGCGCACTCGCAGCCAATCAGGTTTGGCGCTGTTGCCGAGGATTTCGAGTACCGGATAGCGCTCACCAATATTGCTCTGCCATTGATCTGGATTCGTCTGCTTATTTTTCGATTGAAATAGCTCACAGCGTTTATCGGCAACGAACTCACCGGTTGCGGGCGCGGCAACGGCAGGTGCTGCTGAAATGATTAGCGCAGCGCATAAACCGAACGCCGCAAGTAACGTACGCGATAGGCTTTTAAGGGAAAGTGCTTGCGGCCATATCCGGCGGATGGTCAAACAAAATGGCTTGGTCATGTGATGGAATCCTTTCTTCTCTAGCAATTAATCAGAGCAAGGCTAAACGGACGCTTGCTGGCAAACCATTTTGCAGGTAATTCAACGAATTCGCTAATGAGATTTGGTTTAGTGACAGTAGGATTGTTAGCGTGTTTGATTGGATTCAGTACAGTTTTGAAAGCAGTGGAAGTGCTGGGTATATCTAGTTTACTGCTTTTTATATTTGCAATGAGTTAGCTATTTAGTTAAGGTCAAATGATGAAAAAATATTCTATGTCTTTCATATCATACACTTTCGTAACTACTTGGTGGCACTCATTCCTATAGAGCGGCGCTAGGATTCTTATATTCAAAAGCTGCCGGAAGGCAACTAGTGAATATCCATTATTGTGTCTCCGGTTGGTTAATTTATCGGAGATATAACATGCAAATTAGTTCATCAAAACCGCTTTTATCCTCAAATACTCAAGAGAAAGTGCTTACCGGTGATAGGGCGACAGGGCCTTTACATCTGGGCCATTATGTTGGCTCGCTCAAGCAAAGAGTCGAGTTACAACACAGGTTTGACCAAACTATCCTTGTCGCCGATATGCAAGGCCTAACGGACAATGGGCATAACCCTCAGAAAGTGGCATCGAATATTTTAAATGTTGTAGCTGATTATCTCGCTATCGGAATTGACCCCAGTAAAACCACTATATGTTTACAGTCAGCTATTCCAGCATTGGCTGAGCTGACTATGTACTATGCAAACTTAGTTTCTATTGCCAGACTGGAACGAAATCCGACCGTTAAAAGTGAGATAAACAATAAAGATTTTGGTCGGGCCATTCCTGCAGGTTTTTTAACCTACCCCATTAGTCAGGCCGCTGATATTACCGCCTTTCGTGCGACGCTTATTCCTGTGGGAGATGATCAGTTGCCTATGTTGGAGCAGACGAATGAAATAGTTAGGAAGCTTAATTCGATAGCACAGGATGAGGTGCTACTGGAGTGTAAGCCGTTATTGAGTAATGTATCACGCTTACCCAGTGTTGATGGCAAAGGTAAAATGTCTAAGTCTATGGGTAATACCATAATGTTAGGGTCAAGTGCGCAAGATATTTCAAAGGCAGTTAAGGCTATGTATACCGATCCCCTGCATTTGAATGTGAATGATGCGGGACGGGTCGAAGGCAATGTCGTTTTTACTTATCTCGATGCTTTTCACCCTGACATAGAATATGTGGCTGAGCTCAAATCGCATTACCAAAAAGGCGGCTTAGGTGATGGTAAGACTAAAGCTATTTTAGAGGAGTGCTTACAAGAGTTGCTTGCGCCAATTCGTGAGCGCCGGGCTTTACTCTTATCTGATAAAGCTCAGTTAGTGTCGATACTCAAAGTTGGGACGGAACAAGCCCGTGAAGAGTCTGATGCTGTATTGCGACGAGTTAAAGCTGCGTTTGGCCTAAATTTGTTTTGATGCAGCACTATTTTTGCTGAAGAAGGCTCGGGTGAATTTTATGAATCTGAGCAGTGCTAAATAATAAAACCCCTAGAGTTTTGAGGACGCTAGGGGTTTTATTTCAAATATCTAAGCGTCTTTCTTTAATTTACGCGAGTAAATCAGTAGATAGAGTGCGGGCAGGACAAATAGCGACAGTATGGGCGCTGTGACCATGCCGCCGACCATAGGCGCGGCGATTTTCTGCATCACATCGTTACCCGAACCCGCACCCCACATTATGGGCAGTAGGCCGAAGAAGATGGTTGCCACTGTCATCGCTTTGGGGCGGATCCGCATGACGGCGCCTTCAATCAAGGCTTCTTTCAAGTCATTGACGCTGTGGTAATTATCTTTTTCTTGCCTGTGCTTGATGGCGTTATTGAGATACACCAACATCACCACCCCAAACTCGGCGGCGACACCCGCTAAAGCAATCATACCGACAGCAACGGCCACTGAGATGTTGTAATCCAGCAGATACAACAGCCAAGTGCTGCCGACCAGTGCGAAGGGGAGGCTGAGCATAATAATGCTGGCCTGAATGGTGGATCCGAAGGTCATCATCAGCAGGATGAAGATCACGGCTAACGCCATAGGGATCACTTGTTTAAGCTTGGCATCGACCCTTTGCATATATTCGTACTGGCCTGCAAAGCTATAGCTGTAGCGGGGCGGAACAACGAGTTCGGCATCTAAGGCCGTTTTCGCGGTGGCGATATACTCACCGATAGATGTGCCCTCGATATCGATAAACACCCAAGAGATTAAGCGGCCATTCTCACTCTTTAACATAGGCGCGCCATCGTTAATTTCGATGTCGGCCAAGTTACGTAGCGGCAGATAATGCCCCGACTTAGTGATCACGGGCAGCTCGCGCAGTTTCTCGATGTTGTCGCGCAGTTCACGGGGATAACGCAGGTTGATTGGATAACGTTCGGCGCCTTGTACCGACTCACCAATATCCATACCGCCAATGGCGTAACGCACCACATCTTGAATATCCTGCAGCGTCATACCGTAACGTGCGGCCACATCCAGTTTCGGACTGATATCGATATAACGGCCGCCGCCACTGCGTTCGGCATAGGCCGATTTGGTGTGTGGCACTTTGCTTAAGATAGCTTCAATCTTAGTGCCAATGCTTTGCAGTTCGTTGACATCGGCCCCGGTGATCTTAATGCCGACAGGGGTTTTGATCCCCGTCGAGAGCATGTCGATACGGGTTTTGATGGGTTGCACCCAAGCATTGGTGAGTCCAGGTACTTTTACGGTTTGCTGTAGTTGGGCAATAATGCCATCTAAGGTCATGCCTTCACGCCATTCGTCATGGGGTTTAAGCATGATAGTGGTTTCAAGCATGGTCAGCGGCGCGGGATCGGTCGCGGTTTCGGCGCGGCCTACTTTGCCAAACACGCGGGCCACTTCGGGCACGGTTTTGATTAAACGGTCGGTTTGCTGTAACACTTCGGCGGCCTTGCTGGCACTGATGCCGGGCAACGCCGTTGGCATGTAGAGCAAATCGCCTTCTTCGAGTGCGGGCATAAACTCGCTGCCCATGCGGGTCATAGGATACCAAGCGCTCGCCAGCGCGATTAACGCTAACATCAGGGTGACTTTAGGGAATTTCAGCACCAGTTTTAGTGAAGGTTGGTAAATCGCGATCAAGAAACGGCTGATGGGATTGCTACGTTCGCTGGGGATTTTACCGCGAATAAAGTAACCCATCAAAATCGGCACTAAGGTAATAGATAAAAATGCCGCCGCTGCCATGGCGAAGGTTTTAGTGTAGGCCAGTGGCGCGAATAATCGACCTTCCTGCGCCTCGAGCGCAAACACAGGTACAAAGCTTAAGGTGATAATAATTAATGAGAAAAATAACGCAGGGCCGACTTCAATCGACGCTTCGGTGACGATGCGCCAATGCTCTTTCGTATCGGGTTCGCGATCATGATCCGCTTTAAAATGCTCTAAATGTTTGTGCAAGTTTTCGATCATCACAATCGCGCCGTCCACCACGGCGCCGATGGCAATGGCGATGCCGCCAAGGCTCATGATATTGGCGTTAACACCCATTTTATTCATCACGATAAAGGCGATTAGGATGGATAGCGGCAGGGTGATAACGGCCACGAGTGTGGAGCGCGCATGCAGTAAAAACAGCAAGCAGACTAAGCCTACCACCAACATTTCTTCGACGACCTTGCTAAACAAGTTGTCGACGGACTTTAGAATCAAGTGGGATCTGTCATAGGTTGGGATAATCTCAACCCCATCGGGCAGGCCGGCTTTGAGTTCTTCGAGTTTTGCTTTCACCGCATCAATTGTCGCTAAGGCGTTTTCGCCGTAACGCATCACCACAATTCCGCCAACGACTTCACCTTCACCGTCGAGTTCGGCTATGCCGCGGCGTGAAGCTGGGCCTTTACGCACAGTGGCAACATCTTTGAGGGTTAAACCTGTGCCAGAAGGACTGGTAATACCAAGGGGGATTTCACGAAAATCCTCTAGCGTCTGGCGATAGCCTTTGGCGCGCACCATGTACTCGGCTTCGGCCATCTCGATCACTGAGCCGCCAGCTTCGCTGTTAGCTTTATCAATGGCTTGTTTAATGGTGGCGATATCGAGCTTATAGATCGCCATTTTGTCGGGCTCAAGCACTATCTGATAGGTTTGCTCCATGCCGCCGACGGTGGCGACTTCAGACACGCCTGCCACGCTTTGCAGCTCTAGCTTGAGATACCAATCCTGCAGACTCTTGAGTTGCGATAAATCTAAATTACCGGAGCGATCGACTAGC
Source organism: Shewanella sp. DAU305 (assembly GCF_026802235.1). Taxonomy (NCBI): domain Bacteria; kingdom Pseudomonadati; phylum Pseudomonadota; class Gammaproteobacteria; order Alteromonadales; family Shewanellaceae; genus Shewanella; species Shewanella sp. DAU305. The sequence goes on along the minus strand of NZ_CP113808.1, from coordinate 251,308 downwards.
GCATATTCATACACCCAACCGACACCAGACGCATCGGGGCCGAGGGAAGGTTGCACATTTTGTGGCAAACGGCTGCTGATCTGACTCAGGTATTCAAGCACCCGTGAGCGAGCCCAGTAAATGTCGGTGCCATCTTCAAAAATCACATACACGTAAGAGTCGCCGAACATGGAATAACCACGCACGGTTTTAGCACCAGGTACGGCTAACATGGCGGTCGACAAGGGATAAGTCACTTGTTCTTCAACCAATTTTGGCGCTTGACCCGGATAAGGGGTTTTAATGATCACTTGCACATCGGATAAATCCGGCAGCGCATCGAGCGGCGTTTTTCGCAGCTCCTGTACGCCCCAAACAGTGATCATGATGGCGATAATCAACACCATAAATCGCTGCCTGATGGACGCCTCGATAATATATTTCAACATAACGCGCTCCTAGTGCTGATGACCGCTGCTTAAACGCATTAAACTGCCCTTGAGGCTAGCCTCGGAGTCGAGTAAGAATTGCCCCGAAATCACCACACGTTCACCTTCATTCAGGCCTGAAATAATCTCGGCCTTACCTTGGCTCATCATGCCGACGGTTACGGCCTTGGCGGTAAAGCTGTCGTCAGTTTGCTTGACGATCACGCGGTTTTCTTTGCCCGTTTGAATTAAAGCTTCCTGCGGGATCACTAGCACATCTTTATTCGGGCCACCGAATAGTGAGACTTTGGCGAGGGTTTTAGGTCTTAAATCTACCTCGGTATTGTTGAGCACTACTCGTACTCGCAGGCTGCGAGTGACAGGATCAAGCTCAGGGTAGATGTAATCGATCGTGCCTTCGATGCCGCTGATATTCATGGCGGGAACGGCAATTTCGGCCTTCTGACCTTTGGCAATCCAGCTTTGCTCGTTCTCAAAGACGTCGGCAATCACCCAGACTTTAGAGAGATCCACCACAGACATGACTTCGGTCGACGGTTGAATATACATGCCATCGCGAATGTCGAGGGCTTTCACTATGCCGTCTTCTTTGGCGTAGAAAGGTACCCTATATTGGGTTTGATGTGACTCGGCTAATTGTTTGATTTGCCTGTCGTTAAAACCAAGGAATGATAAGCGTAAGCCCGCATTGCGCACCAAATCTTTGTAGCGGCCTTGGCCGTTTGCTTTGGCGGTGTCCATCGCAAGCAAGTAGTCATCTTGGGCGTTGATTAAATCGGGGGAATAGATCTCGTAGATCAGCTGGTCTTTCTTGACGGTATCGCCCACGGATTTGATCATCAGTTTTTCAATCCAGCCAGTAACGCGGGCATGGATATGGGTGATTTGGCTTTCGTCATAGTCGATTTGACCGACGGTTTCGACAAATTTCCACAGAGTGTCGCGTTCAACCTTGGCCACCTTTAACGCCAACGCTTGCTGCATGCTGCCGGATACATTGATGTTGATTTCTTGGGTATTACCGCCCGTTTCGACCTTTTCTAAGTTCATACCGCAGATAGGGCAAGTGCCGGGTACGTCACTGATAATGTGGGCATGCATAGGGCAAACATACTTGATTGTTGTTACATGATTTTGGGCTTTAACTAAACTGTCGGCCTTAGGTGTTGGGGTATCAAATACCTGACTCGCAGCTTTGGCGGCAGAGGTTTGCGCATGCTCAGAGGTTTGGTGATCTGCGACTTGATGCTGTGCATGCTCGGCCACAGGGTTCGCGGCATCGAGTTTCTCAACTAAAAACATATTGCACTTAGGGCAGCGACCCGGCTCATAGCTGATCACTTCGGGATGCATAGGGCAAGTGTAGGTTTTCACTTGATTTAACGGATTATTCTTAGGCGCAGTTGCAGAATTTACTGCCGCTTCGGTCGCCGTGGGCTCTTGTGTGTTAGCCAGCTGGGCATGGCTCAACCAAGGCGTACTGATGAGTAAGCTACTCAAGATCAGTACGGCCTTAGGGGCCTGCTTTTTTACTGTATTAAATTGGTTCATATGCCTCATCTCCAGCCTAGCTTAGTGGTGTTCGTGCGCGTTGTGCATCGTACCTTCAGCCGTTTTTGCTTCCGTCGCTTTTGGCTCTAAATCCATACCACATTTAGGGCAGGAATCGCCTTTAGTGCCTGTTACTTCGGGGTGCATAGGGCAAACATAGGTTTGTGCTTGTTGCTGCGGATTTGCATTGTCGTGTTGATGTTCGTGCGGCGTAGCCGTGGCAAACACGTTAGTGCTGGTCAGCAAGAATGCAATTAAGGCGAGATTAGTTAGGGTTTTCATATTATTCACTCCATCGGATTAACGGCCGAATATGAGCGCATAAACGTCTGTGAGCACAGTGGTTCAAAGCGGTTCGCTTTGATAGACGGATTGATGCCACAACTTGGCATTCGGCTCAGTTATCAACGTTTTGCTAGACTCGGGTGCACGATTTAACGATAAGGCACCACAATAAACGGCTAAATTTGGCGTTAGCTTAGGGCTAACTGGATTGTCGTTTTAGCTTGGCTTCTTTAAGGGCGATTTGCCCATTAAGCGCAAAGTAGGCCTAGGCTATCGGTGGTTTAAAGGCCGAAGACAAAGAGATCGAGTGGAAATGAGGCATAGGAGTGGCCATTGCAGTATCGCTCATGCTCACACTTGGCCAGAGGTGTGGGCTGAATAGAGTGCCAGCGACTGAAATCGTCAAACAATGACCACAATCATTTGAACATGATGTGGTGCCATCACAGCAATGCTGTTTCGCGCCGGGAAGCATTTTATCGTTGCAGCAATCCGCGTTGGCCATTGAATGTGAGTCAGAAGGGTTCTCAGTGTTCATCTGCATCATGGCAGCATGGTGCATTTGGGGGGAAGCTTCATGATTCATCGCACTCATATCCATAGTGTGTGGCACCATGGCGTGACCATTAGACACAACACTTTGCCCGACGAGTGCGAGTAAAGTGAACATGACTAAAAAGTAACGACCGAGTGTGTGATGCATAAGTATTCCAAATGATGAACGGCTCGAGTCTAGCATAGAGGCATTATGCTGTAATGATTTAACTCACATTTCAGCACATGCCTCAGATTAAACATTTAACTCGTCTAAATTAGAAAGCGGGATTGCTGACTAACATTTTCGCCATCAGTTGGCTGTGGCTTTGCAGTGGATATTCGCCCGCTTTGTCACCATTAATACTGAGTTGAATCGTTGGATATTTAATAAATTGACGCGCTTCAGCTTCAGTCATTATTTTGGGCTGGGTGATTTGGTAGCTATCACTCGCCTTCACATCCAGCACTAAGTAAAGCGGCGCTGATTTAACCCAGTTGCCACTATCATCGGCGCGATAATCAAATATATCCTGATATTTTAGCTCGAGCAGTACTTTCCCTGCGGAGAGTTGGATGGGTTTAAAGGGCGTGGTTGGCACACCATTGATACTGATAACACTGAGCGCCTCTGTACTTTTTAAGCTGGCGGCTGTAACTGTGGTGCTACTTAATAAGGCACCGATAACGAAAGTAAGGCCTAGTAAGCTTTTGTTCAATAAAGTGGTTTTCATAATAAACTCCAAAAATTCTCTGTACCTAGTTGCAGTGCGAATATGCAGCGGCGCAAGCTAAGGTGTTTAGTCGGTTTTACGTTGTAAAAAACGAGTGACGTTTACAGTGAATAGGAGGTGGGAGGCGGTGTGGTGAGCCCGAGGTCGGCAGTTTGCATCGCCCAGCCTTGGATGGCAATACGCTTGCTTGCTGGGTTAGCGAAGGCCAGTTCTAGCACTGCAGGCTCAAGGTAAAGTGATGATAGGCAATGGGTTTGACAATGATTTGTCATACTATCTTGGCAGTGTTGCAAGCAATCGGATGCAGCACAATCTGGCATGGTGCAGTTCATTTCTGCATCCATCATCAGCATGGTTTGACTGCTGTGGCCATTGGTTTTGGCTGAAGTTGGCATAGCACTCACCATCGCCGATTGGGCGATTAGCGAAAATAACACTGCTATGGTGATCCAAAATTTAGCCATGATAACTCGGAAAATTGATTGCTTACCCTTAGAGACCTTAGTTAGCCCGATAAAGTTTCATATACGGTTCAAATTTTAATTTTTAATGATTTATTTCTCCGCCTCCTTCAATAATTAAACAAAACCTCGACCGGATCACATTTCTATTTTCTAGAAATGATTTCAATAGTTATTGATTCTCAAAGGGGAAATCTCATCGCGATAATCGCTAACTTGCGATTATGGGGTGATTGCATTAGCTTTAGTTAAAGTGCATTGCAGCTCAGCTAGCGGTTTTTACCAAATGTCGTCCTAATAGTTAGAGCTAAGTCTCATTTTGCGCTTTTATGGTTAATTTAATCGGCAAATTTCGGCTTAAAATCAAATTTCTAATAAATGAAAGAACATAAACTAGTCTTATAAAAACTAATTTTGACAATTTTTGGAGATAGAGTGATGAACTGGCGTGCACTATTTAAACCTAGCGCAAAATATTCAATCCTGGCGCTACTGGTCGTCGGTATTGTTATCGGTGTTGTGGGCTATTTCGCAACCCAAACAACCTTACATGCAACCAGCCAAGACGCATTCTGTATGAGCTGCCACAGCCAGCATTCATTGAAAGATGAAGTGATGGCGTCTGCCCACGGTAACAACCGTGTCGGCATCGTGGTTCAGTGTCAGCAATGTCACATCGCACAGGAACCATTCCAATACCTGAAGAAAAAGATCATCGTTTCTAAGGACGTTATTGGTTTCTTAACTATCGATGGCTTTAACACGCAAGCATGGTTAGATGAAAACCGTAAAGAACAAGCTGAGTTAGCGCGTGATTACCTACGTGCAATCGATTCTTCAACCTGTCAAAACTGTCACAACCGTATTTATGAAAACCAATCAGAAAATATGAGCAAAATGGCAGTGAGAATGCACAGCAATAACTTCAAGAAAGCCCCTGAAGACAGAAAAACCTGTATCGACTGTCACAAAGGCGTCGCTCACCCATACCCTAAAGGATAAGGTTTAACGATTAACTTACGTTATCGTTAGTCATTAAAAAGCCCTCTGTTGAGGGCTTTTTGCTGTCCGTGTCTGAGTACCTGATGGTGTCTAAATGTTAGGTTAACTCGCTGGAGTCATCACTTTTTGTCGATAAGCTAACAGGCTAAAAATACCGAAGATAAATACTTGCAGATAATCAAGCTTTGTTAATGGCAGTAAGGTCTTAAATAGCATGTGGAAAATGGCCACTTGGAAGCAGTGCATCATGCAGGTTATGCCAAACAGGATATTCAAAATAATTGCCACATTACCTTCAAATGGCATAACCAAGTTGTAGGCCATCATCAACCAAGCGATGAGGGTAATGGCTTTACCTAGGTTAATCAGCAAGGGCATGGCTTTCATCTTCGATAGGCTCGGCAGTGTTTTCGGCTTGATATTGATATAAGCGGTAACTCACTTGCCCCGCATTCTTTTCTTTCAAGGCGTGCCAGCAAGGTGGAATGGCCAGTTGGGTTAATTCAGATTCGATCTCGACATAAATCAGCGCGCCATCATTGAGCCAAGCTTGAGTATCGAGCAGTTGAACGGTCTTTTCTGCCAATCCCTTGCGAAAGGGCGGATCGATAAACACCACATCGAAACCTTGCTCGCAGCCCCTTTGCAACACCACTAAAGTATCGGCGTTGAGCACTTCGGCCTTGTCGCATTTTAGGGTTTGCAGATTTTCTTTTAATTGCATGGCTGCGCCGCGTTGCAACTCGATAATCTTAGCAAAACTGGCATAGCGAGATAGGGCTTCGAGAGCTAAAGCGCCGCTGCCGCCGAAACAGTCGAGCACTCGCGCATTAACTAAGTCATTGGCAAGCCAGTTAAACAGGGTTTCGCGCACTCTGTCTGTTGTCGGGCGTAAACCTTCGAGATCTTGAATAGGTAAACGACGCGAACGCCATTGTCCCGCGATGATCCGCACTTGACCGCTACCGGGTTTATTTTTGGCTGTTGGACTTTTGGTCACATTATTTTTGACCGTTCGATTCTTAACCAAAGTGCCCCCGTGATTTTGCCTGAAGAAAGAAAGTGGTAGACTATGCCACCTTAATAAAGGCCACTATTTTATATCAAAGTCTCACTAAAAGGTGAGAAGGCTGAGTGAGCTTAGCTAATTGCCGACTTTTTGGGCGTAATTGCCGAGGCAATCTGGTATAACATCAGGGTCTTATTCAAAATTCAACACTGAAGTAGAGCGCTGGAATCACACATGGCAAAGAAAGGTTTTTTCTCCTGGTTTCGTAAAGATAAGTCACAAGATGAGGTCGTCGCTGAAACTCCAGTTGTTACTCCAACACAAGACACTGAAGCAGCAGAGCGTTTAGAACAGGAACGCGCAGAGGCGCAACGTTTAGCTGCTGAGGCAGAGGCTCAAGCGGCCGCAGCAAAGCTGGCAGCAGAACAGTTAGCTGCCGAGCAGGCGCAAGCCGAGCGTATTGTCCAAGAACAAGCCGTAATCGAAGCTCAGCGTTTAGCCGAACAGCAAGCCGAAGCGGCACGTCTGGCGGCTGCTCAGTTAGAAGCGGAACAACTTGCGAAAGTGCAAGCCGAGCGTATTGCTCAAGAGCAAGCGCAAATTGAAGCCCAGCGTTTAGCCGAACAACAGGCCGAAACGGCACGTCTGGCGGCTGCTCAGCTAGAAGCTGAACAACTTGCAGTTGATAAGTTAGCCGCTGAACAAGCAGCTGCAGAGCAATTAGCCCAAGCGCAAGCTAAGGCTGAAGCCGAGCGTATTGCTCAAGAACAAGCGCAAATCGAAGCCCAGCGTTTAGCCGAACAACAAGCCGAAACGGCGCGTCAAGCTGCCGCTCAGCTAGAGGCTGAACAACTTGCAGCAAATAAGTTAGCCGCTGAACAAGCAGCTGCAGAGCAACTTGCTCAAGCCCAAGCTAAGGCTGAAGCCGAGCGTATTGCCCACGAACAAGCACAAATCGAAGCTCAACGTTTAGCCGAGCAACAAGCTGAAGCGGCACGACTGGCGGCTGCTCAGTTAGAAGCTGAACGACTCGCTGCTGAACAAGCTGCAGCCGAGGAAGCTGAAAGTGCTCGTGTTGCGGCCGAACAAGCTGCCGCTGAAGCATTAGCAAGTGAGCAAGCAGAGGCGTTAGCGAAACAACAAGCCGAAGCTCTGCAAACCGCTGGGCCCGTGACTGAATTGCAGCCAGAGCCGCAGGCGAGACCCGTTAAAGAAGGGCTATTTGCTCGTCTGAAACGCGGCTTGATGCGTACCAGCGAGAATATTGGCAGTGGTTTTATCGGTCTATTTCGCGGCAAGAAAATCGATGATGATCTGTTTGAAGAACTCGAAGAACAGTTATTAATCGCCGATGTTGGCGTCGAAACAACCACGCGTTTGATCAAGAATTTGACCGAGCAAGCGTCGCGTAAGCAATTGAAAGATGCTGAAGCTTTATATGACTTGCTGCGGGAAGAAATGCAGAAGACGCTCGACCCAGTCGCAATTCCGTTAGTGCCAGACAATGCAAATGGCCCATTTGTGATCTTAATGGTCGGCGTTAATGGTGTGGGTAAAACCACCACTATCGGCAAATTAGCCAAACAATATCAGAGCCAAGGTAAGTCAGTTATGTTAGCCGCGGGCGATACTTTCCGCGCGGCCGCAGTCGAGCAGCTACAGGTTTGGGGTCAACGTAATGATATTACTGTGATTGCCCAACATACAGGTGCCGACAGTGCCTCTGTGCTGTTTGACGCTTTGCAAGCGGCCAAGGCACGTAAAGTGGATGTGTTGATCGCCGACACTGCGGGTCGTCTGCAAAACAAAGCGCACTTGATGGAAGAATTGAAGAAAGTGGTGCGAGTGATGAAAAAGCTCGACCTTGAGACGCCGCATGAGGTCATGCTGACACTAGATGCGAGCACGGGGCAAAATGCGATTAGCCAAGCGCAATTATTCCAAGAAGCCGTAGGTGTAACGGGTATTACCATTAGTAAGTTAGACGGAACGGCTAAGGGCGGCGTGGTGTTTGCGATTGCCGACAAGTTTAATATTCCGATCCGTTACATAGGCGTGGGTGAGCAGATTGATGATTTGCGAACCTTCAATTCGAAAGAATTTATCGATGCCTTGTTCACTCAAGAAAAAGCGGATAGCTAATTTATGATTGATTTTCAGCAGGTCAGTAAGATTTATCCTGGCGGCCAAATGGCGCTGGAAGATGTGAATTTTCATCTACAACAAGGTGAAATGGCATTTTTAACCGGCCACTCAGGTGCGGGTAAAAGTACGCTGTTGAAATTAATCACGGTTATCGAGCGGGCGACGACCGGTCGTGTCGCCATCAATGGCCACGACATCGCCAAAGTCAGCCCTAAGCATGTGCCTTATTTGCGTCGCAATATCGGCATGATTTTCCAAAACCATCACCTATTGATGGACCGAAGCGTGTTCGACAATGTGGCCTTGCCGCTGGTGATTGAAGGTTTCTCCCACGGTGAAATCCGTAAGCGAGTGGCCGGCGCCCTCGACATGGTGGGTTTGTATGGCAAAGAGCGCCATAACCCGATTATGTTGTCCGGCGGTGAACAGCAACGTGTCGGCATTGCCCGTGCGATTGTCAACAAGCCGCCCTTACTGCTCGCCGATGAACCAACGGGTAACTTAGATCCTAAATTATCGATGGATATTTTGCGTCTGTTTGAAACCTTCAACGATGCAGGAACCAGCGTGTTAATCGCTACCCACGATTTAGGCTTAATCGCGCGGATGAAATATCGCACTTTCACCCTCAAACAGGGTCGTATGCTGGGCGCACAGGAGTTGCATCCTAGCGTGCATACGCGTGCGCCGACGAATAGAGGTGAAGGGCAATGAGCGACAGCGCTAAATTAACCCGCAGTAAGTTACCTCTGTCTGGGCGGATTGTGATGTTCTTTATTCGCCACGTACAGCAAGCGATGGCGAGTATGGGAGAACTCTGGCGCAACCCAGTGTCTTCCGTGATGACAATGGCGGTATTGGGTGTGAGCCTGAGTTTGCCTGCGGCATTGCAAGTGTTAGTTAAAAACGCTGAGACCATTACCAGCTCGTGGAACAGCGCTGCGGAGATCTCTTTGTTTATCGAAGACAATCGCAGCGAACAAACGATTCAGAGCCTGCTGACGCGGATTCGGACTTATTCCGAAGTGGATAAAGTGCAGTACATAGATAAAAACCAAGCCCTAGAAGAGTTTCAACGCTTATCTGGTTTTGGTGAGGCCTTGGCCTATTTAGATAAAAACCCTTTGCCAGCGGTCATTACCGTCACACCGACACCGCGTTACTCAACGCCAGTGGGCGCCCGTGAACTGTTAACTAAGCTAGAGCGCGAGCCTGAGATTAGCTTTGGCCGTTTAGATATCGAATGGCTAGAGCGGTTACAGGCGGTAGTGCGTCTTCTTGAACGCACTGTGATGGCGATTGCCGCATTACTCGTGCTGGCTGTGGTCTTAGTGATAGGTAATACGATTCGCTTAGCGATTATGAATCGACGCAGCGAAATCGAAGTGATGAAGCTTGTTGGGGCAACCGAAGCCTTTATTCAGCGTCCATTCCTCTACACTGGGATTTGGTATGGTGTGATTGGCGGCATATTGGCTTGGCTGATCATTAACTTATTAGTGTGGTATCTCGATTCGGCTCTTGCCGAGCTGTTGGGCTTGTATGGCAGTCAGCTCGAGATGAAATCGCTCACTTTTACTGAACTGCTGCAATTGGTTGGACTGGCATCATTTTTAGGCTGGTTAGGTTCGTATTTATCTGTACGCCAGCATTTACGGTCGATTGAACCTTCATAATAATCAGTCGATTAAACTAAAAAAAGTGATGAAAAAAATGCTGAGGAATGAACTTTTGTTCACTTGCAATGTCTACTTCAGCGAGGTAAAAAGGGTATCCGCAAACGAGCTGAGGTTGACATACTCTGTCAATTAGCCGATAGTTCGTGAGCTTATTCTTAGGGTATTTTGTTATTGAACCTTAGAATGCACTCGTAAGTAGTCTGATAAATGTAGGAGAGCGAATGACCTTTCAAACGCAATCAATGGCACTGACAGTCCCACAGGGCGCCAGTAGTCTAGAAGCTTATATCCATTCAGTGACTAGCATCAGCATGCTGGACGCTGAGGCTGAGTATGAGTTGGCCAAGCGTTTACAGGAAACGGGTGATCTACAAGCTGCGAAGCAACTGATTATGTCGCACTTACGTTTTGTAGTGCACGTTGCAAAGGGCTATTCAGGCTATGGTTTGCCACAGGCAGACCTGATCCAAGAAGGCAACATAGGCTTGATGAAAGCGGTTAAACGCTTCGATCCCGATGTTGGCGTGCGTCTAGTGTCTTTTGCTGTGCACTGGATCAAAGCTGAAATTCATGAATATGTGCTGAAAAACTGGCGCATTGTTAAAGTCGCGACCACTAAAGCGCAACGTAAGTTGTTCTTTAACATCCGTAAAGCGAAAAAACGCTTAGGTTGGTTCAGCGATGCAGAAGTCACTATGGTGGCTGAAAATTTAGGTGTGTCTAAGGCCGATGTGACCGAAATGGAATCACGTATGGCTGCGCAAGATCCGGCATTTGATTTAACCAATGATCAAGACGAGGAGCATGATTTTGCCCCAGTCCATTATTTGGAAGATCATTCATCGGATTTAGCAGAAAACATTGAAAACGACAACTGGGAATCGAATGCCCAAGGTCGTTTATTATCGGCCATCAAAACCTTAGACGAACGCAGCCAGCATATTCTGCGCGCCCGTTGGTTAGATGACGATAAAACCACACTGCAAGAACTTGCAGAGACTTATCAAGTGTCGGCTGAACGTATTCGCCAACTTGAGAAAAATGCCATGAACAAGCTGAAAGCTTGCATGGAAGCCTAAGTCGCATCACATGTAAAGTGACTGTGATTTAGCCATAAAAAAACCTGCTACGGCAGGTTTTTTTATGGGTGAAATTTGGCTTGATGACGTTGATGATAAATTAGTGTTTAACAAGATTAGCTATCAAGGCTTTTCTATTTACTTTCAGCCCTGTCTGCTCATGATTTTCTGGCCATACATAATATTGTCTTGGGCGTTTGAAGCGGGCGATTTTGTCGGCGAGGAACAATTCGAGTTCATTGGCAATCGACTCTGTGAGATGAGTTAAACTGCCGCGAAGGATAGCGGCGGGGAGATTGCCAAATTGTGCATCGGGGATGGCGAAAACGATAGCATCATCTATTTGTGGGTGCTGTTTAAGCGCGGCTTCGATTTCTTCTGGTTGGATATTTTCGCCGCCACAAATGAACATGTTATCGACGCGACCAAGGATGTGTAGATTGCCATTTTCGTCCCATTCGCCCCTGTCTTTAGTATAAAACCAGCCTTCTTGAACAACGCCAGCTTGTATTCCCTCAGGGGCGAGATAGCCCATAAACAGGCATTCGCCGCGCACCCAAATCACACTGTCTTCGATTTTAAGCTCACGCTTGGGGAGTAATTTGCCACTGCTGCCGTCGCTTAATGCGGGACCTGTGGTGATCTGCGAGCCCATTTCTGTCATGCCGTAACTCGTGTAGCTGGCGATATTGCGTAGCTTAAGCTCGGCGAGTAAGTCTAGCGAGACTGCACCGCCGCCCAGCAATAATGCTTTGATGCTTTTAAGTTTGCTGCTTGTGTCGGCTAATAACTTGCTCAGTTGTGCTGGTACTAGAGAGAGGTGGGTCAGCTTATCTTGGTCAATTTGCTGACTAAGACTCTGCGCGTGATCTGGCATTACAACAGTGGCACCGACTAAGGCACAGCGGTTTAATATCGCTAGACCACCGATGTGGAATAATGGCAATGAGAGCAGCCAAGCATCACCTTGTTCGAGCGCGATTAAGCTGCGAGCGCCTTCGGCATTGGCAATATGGTTGGCTAAGCAATGGACCGCCGCTTTTGGAAAACCGCTAGAACCCGACGTTAAAATCACATTGGCAGGGCGGGTAATATCGACAGGCTGAGCTAGCTCGTTGCTGAGGCGATTAAAATCTAAGGCTAATTGGCTGCAATTCTGCAGATCAGAAATCTCAGCACGCCAAACATAGCGGATCTGATGTTCATCGATTAAACCTTGGATCTGCGCGAGAGGAAAACGAGGTGAGATAGGAAAAAAGATCGCCCCGATATCGATGCAGGCCCAATAGAGGCAAATCATCTCGAGATTATTCAATGCAATACAGGCGAGTGGCTCACCCTCTGCGATGCCTGCTGCTCTTAGCTGCTGACCCAGTGCGATAACGCGCTGGCTAAGCTCAGAGTAACGAATGCCTTGTCCCGCCAATTTGATGGCCGTCTGCTGTGGAAACGCCAGCGCGGCTTGGTGCACGGGTGACAGTGCTAGCGACTGCGATAGGCGGATGTCAGACAAACTAGTTTTCCTCACGCTTGGCTACGCCCACATCACTTTGCGGCGTTGAATCAATGGCGTGTTGTGCAATGAGTTCAAGTTGGGCGAGTGTGAGGCAGTGTTTTTTACCCGATGACACGACTAAATCTTGGCTAAAGGCGCTTAGGGTATCGAGTCCTGGGATTTCATCGGGAGTGAGAATCGCGGCTAAATGGGCCAGATCGCTAATGCCTAAACTGCTTTCAAGACTCGAACTGATAATGCAACGCACGCCATAGCTTTGCGCCGTCTCGATTAAGTTAGCTAGCTTTTCAATACTGCCGAGCAGCATAGGTTTGATGACGAGCGCAGTCAGGCCATTTTGCATTACAAACTGATAATCGGGATCGTTAAGCGATTCATCGAGGGCGTAGGGCATACCAATCGCTTGATAAAATTCCAGATTATCCTGTGGATTCTGGCAAGGTTCCTCTATGTATTCGATGGTGTCTAGGGGCAAACAAGCGGCAAATTCGATCGCTTGTTCCAGTGTAAACCCTCGGTTTGCGTCTAAACGTAGCTTGAGATCGGGGCGGGTACGTAAAATGCCATAAATCAGACTCAGCTCGTCTTCGATTGAGGTCTGCGCGACTTTAACTTTCACCGAATGAACATGCATGCCGAGCGCCGCAATCTTGTTATCGAGCAAGTCGTTGCCCGCATCCGTTGGATGATAAATCAAAGGGACTGTGGCGGTTTGTGGGCGGATAGCATCGAGCTTACCCATTAACTTGGCATGCAACAGACTTAAACCGAAGGCCAAGGAAGGGTAAGGACTTTGCTCGGCGTAATCCAGCAGGGTATCGATATGCTGACCGCCGAGTAGGGGCAATAACTCAGTTAACGCCGTTTGCACTTGCGCCAGTGCTTCGCGGCTAAATCCCACTAAGACTTGTTCATCGATATCTATGCCAGAGAGTGGGGCGATTTCAACTTCGACTTGTCTGTATTCGCCACCAACATTCGCGCTGGCGCAGGCTTGCAATACTAATCCTGCCCTGTGGTCGATGCGTTGCTTGCCTACGGGCAATAATACATCGAGCGGTAGTCGATATTGATACAGGTTAAGCGAAGTTAAGATCATATATTTCCTACATTTAGTTCTGTCATTTATCCTAGCAGCTTAACTATTGTTGCGATTAATGCCTCGGGAGCTGCTTGGTGTATGTTGTGTCCGGCGCCGCTAATACTGTGGACGAGAATAGGTGCGTGTAATTGCCACTCTTGGGCGAGGGCGTGAAACTTGGCATCTTGGCTGCCCGCAAAGAAATGGCATTCACAGGCAAGCTGCGAAGGCACATCCCACATCGATGCTTGGCGCGCAAGTGAAGTGGCTAAGAATACCTCTTTAAGCAGCTGTTTGGGATGCTGATCTAAGACGGCAGATCTCTGCTCGATTAAGGCTTTACGTTTGGCCGCAGTCATGTCGGCAAACACGGGCTGCTGATACCACAAGTTTAAAAAATCTTTGCTAGCCAGATGTAATAAACGCTTGGCCCACTGGGCATCATTCTTGGTTCTGGCCGTTTTTTCTTGCGGGTCTACCAGCCCTGGGTGGCAGGATTCGAGGTTCAGACTTAACAAGCGCTGCGGATAGGCTTTTGCAAGGTGCAAGGCAATACGCCCGCCTAAGGAATAACCGTAGAGATGAAACGGTTCGGGACTTGGATTAAGGCTGTCGAGCCGCGTCACTATGTTTTCGACGCAAAAGTCAAAATCGAGCTTAGCTTCAGTCGACCCTTCAGCTTGATTATCTCCATGGCCCGGCAGATCCAAGCAAATACAATAAAAGTGCTGGCTTAGCGCTGGCATTAACGGCAACCAGTCGGCCTTAGTGCCTAAAAAGCCGTGCAGTAGCACTAAGGTCGGTAGTGAAGGATCGCCGTAACGGGCCATGGTTGGCATTAGCTTTGTTTCACCCAAAGGTTGAGCGCGGCGATTTGGTCGCTGGCTTGGTTTTGGCTCACATTGACTTCAATGATCGAAGCCCCCTGAAAATCCAGCGCTTCATTATAGCTATCTTGAAAATCAGCTAAATTATCTACTTGATTATAGGGCAAATTAAACATGGCTGCGGCGTAGCCAAATTCTAAGCCGTGGCTGAGTCGATAATAATCACTGCGGACTTGTTCATTGGGAACCGGCAATAAGTTAAAAATATTGCCGCCATCGTTATTGAGGATCACGATCACCAGTGGGCTGGTTAAGCCTTTGGCGATGGCCAGCGAGTTAAGATCGTGCAGTTGTGATAAATCACCGATGATCAAACTGGTAGGTTTGCCTTTGTGGGCCGCAATGCCGCAGGCGGTGGCGAGTAAGCCGTCAATACCCGAGGCGCCACGGTTGGTATAAGTGGTCGCTGTGCAGCAACTGACAGGGGCATACATGTCGTACAAGCGTACAGGCAGGCTGTTGCCGATAAAAAGCTGCTGTTCTAAGGGACGAGTGTTGGCGATAGCGCGTATCACCTGTGCTTCACCAAATTCCCCTTGATCGATATTGCGCACAAATAAGTTATGCAATTCATCGTTATAGGTGATTAAGGTATTCGCCCAGTTCGCCGAGGATGAACGATACCAGTTCAAGGCCGCAAACTGCTCTGCATTGGCATGCCAAATGTGCTTTGCATTGTGACTCGGATCTAGCCTGTCTTGCTCGGGTAACACCTGCCAGTAACTGTGCCAATTCTGCTCGGCGAGATAACCGATGACGCGTTTTGACAATAAACGCCCGCCGAACACGAGTACGCGATCCGCTTCCTGTAATAGATTGCGCGCCCTTGGATGTTGCAGCAGTTGGTCGATGTTGCCTATTGCTGCTGGATGTTGGCGTAGTTGCGACTGGGCATCGGTAAGCAAAGGCCAGCCAATTTTTTGCGACAGAGCGATAAGCTGCTGTGGATCTTGCTCGGGCGTGAGTGTACCGACAACGATCACGCCTTTACCGTGGACGAACCGCATAATGGCATCGTCACTGGGGCTGCTTAGTTGCTTGCACTTGCCGTATTGGGTATACGGGCGGGCGAGCTGCAGCCAAGTTTGCAGTGGTTTGAGGTAAGGCGATTCGGCATCGAGAATCACGCCACCGAGTTCACTCGGATACAGGGGCTCACGGTACATGCAGTTGATGTGCACCGGACGAGTTTGATTCGCCACCGCTTCATCCACTGTGGTGAGCAACGCCTGCGGTGCGATATGCGCATCTGGCGTTGGCAAATTCACTTGTGTGGCGTAATTCGCAAAAATCCCCGGTTGGACTATGGCTTGATTGGCGCCGCAGCCGAGTAATTCGGGTGGACGATCGCCGCTTAAGACGATCAAAGGCACGTGGGTTAGCCAAGCTTCAACAATCGCAGGATACAAGTTAGCGACCGCAGTACCCGAGGTGGTGATGATAGCGACCGGTGCGCGGCTGGCTTTTGCCAGACCTAAGGCCATAAAGCCGAGTCCACGTTCGTCGAAATGCAGGTGACGCTGGAGTTTAGTTTGCTGGGCGGCGGCGAGGGTTAACGGCGTCGAGCGCGAGCCCGGTGCCATACACACATGTTGCACGCCAAGACGTGCTAACTCCTCAAGAATAAGAGCGCCCCAAATAAGATTAAGAGTGGCTGTATTTTCGGTCCGCATAGCTGAATCTATTAGGATAAAGATGGGCTTAGTGTAACGTGTTTATGCCCCAAGATGTATGCTTGGCTTAACAATTCTCGGCGGGTTTGTATGGGGGCTGAGGTGGAGCCTAAGCTAAGGCAAGGGATGCCTATCACCTCTGTACAGTGGCTAGTCTATGGGTTGTGCAAGCTGCTTTGGGCTAAATAATATGGTCAACAATCTTTTTAATCTGTCCACTTAGCCACACTAAATCATCATTCACTTTGTTTGGCTGATTTTTTTGCACTAAGAAAATGGTTGGCGCTTCGGCGTGAGCATATAAACGTTCGGCTTCGAGTTGCGACAGCTGGCATGTGTGCAGCTCAGCCACATCACTCACCATCTCGTAAACCACGCGATAGGGCAATAACGACAGTGCCTGACTCTCTCCTAGGTATTCAAACAAACTTGAAATACTAGTAATGGTAATTTCAGTATTGAGTTTAATGTTGCTCTTCAGACAAAACTCTTGGTAAGGACTGAGCTTAGAACTGGGATTACCGAGGTCGGTATTCACATAGGGATATTCTGCAATCGTCTCTAAAGTGATTTCCCGTTTGAAAATAGGATGATTACGGCTCGCAAGAAGGTAAACCTTATCCATGCTTTGCAGAGTGGTTGTCAGTAGTTTATCGCCAAAGGCGGCCACATCAGCCGTGCTTTTATTGCAGCAAATGCCCAGCGTAGTATCACCGTTAATAATGTCTTGGGTCGTATGCATAGACCAAGGGGTGATATTAATGTGCATCAGCTTCTGTTCATCTTTAATGGCCTGCATTAACGCTTTCGGAAAAGCGTAAGCAATCAAGCCGGGAGCAGCAATCTCGATATGCGTTTTCACTAAGTTAGCATTTGCGGCTCTGGCCTTATGAAACTTATCAGTACATTCAATGGCTTCTTTCGCGATTGGATATAAATGGGTCGCAAACTCATTGGGGAATAGTCCGTATTTACGACGAATGAAAAGTTCATCACCAAAAATTTCCCGTAGATTTTTAAGGCTACGACTAATTTTAGGAGCCGGAATATCAAGAGCCTTAGAGACATAAGTTGCAGACTTGTTCTCATATAATGAAACGAGTATTTTCAAACTCAGAATATCTAGGCCATCCATGTTACTAATGTGCATTTTTTATATCCCTTTTATTGAGCAAATACTTTAAAGAACGATTAATTATGGCGTCATTAAATAAATTTAATGTGAAACATATCTCAACTTCAAAACTATAATATCGCAGTCTGCTAGTGTCGTTTTTAGATTTAATATTTTTTATATTTCAAAATGTGATAAAGATAAATTTGGAATTTTAAAAGGTGAAATTCATTTAATTGAATTTCACATTGGCGATTATCAATTATCTATTTTTACATTCAAGATTTGCGCTAAATGGTAATGAGATCGAATTCTTAACTTATTGTTTATTATTAAATTGCCATTGTTAAATGTGATCGTGTTCAAAAAAAATAAAACGCTTCACGTTAATACTAAAGTTGCGTTAAAAGAGATAACAAAAAATAAATAGGTTATTGGAGGCGTTATGAATACTTCAGTCATTCTCAGCTATGCGTTTATGTATTTCGTGCTGTTTGTAGCAGTGCCATTTGTTTTTGTCATGTTCGTCATGACCTGCATTAAGTTTTTTAAAGCAGGCCCCGATGAGGCAGAACATCATGAAATGAAACTTAAACCAGTACTGTTCGATAAACAAAGTTTTAACTTTTTTAAATCGCTAAAAACCGTAGTGGAAGGCAAATACGATGTTTGCTGTAATGTCCCGCTAGACACCGTATTTGAAATGGACCAGCATGACGCTGATTTAAATCACGAGTGCCGACTAGACTATGTGTTAATAGATCATGACTCATCTGAAGTGAAAATGGTGATCAGTGATTTTGGCAAAGAACACAACTCGCCAATGAAAAAGCTGTTTAGTAAGTTCAATATCAACTTTATTGAAATGAACCAACATAAACAGTGGGATACACAGAGCCTAAAGCAAGCGTTAGCCGTCTGATCCGACCGTCGGGTTCGGAGTTATCCGAACCCTGACACTCCTCTTCTCCCTTCCCAAAATAAATGTGAGGACTCCCTATGTCCAAAAGACAATGGCTGTGGTCGATTCGCTTGGGTGCAATTGCATTGCTTTTAAGCTTTGGTGCGACAAGTGCCGAGTCGGCCCTTCAAATTAACAGTGACACGACTTGTATGAAGTGCCACAAACGTAATGGTCAAATGTTAGGGCATCACGGCCAAGATGCGATGAAAATGACCTGTTCAACCTGTCATGGCGAAAAAGGCGACCACCCTAAAAAGCCGAATGATATCGTGGTGTTTGGTATGAAAGATGGCTCGGAGCTTGATACTCAGCTCGCCGTTTGTCACAAGTGCCATACACAGCGAAAACTGGGTGAAACCGAATGGACGCATAATGTGCACGCACAAAAAGTGCCCTGTGCCGCCTGTCATAAATTACATAGCCCAGCCGAACCTATGGCAGACATGACGCCAAAAGTTCGCAGTGAGCTGTGCCGCAATTGCCATAGTGGCCAGTAGGGGTAGGTTATGGAAAATTCAAAAAGAAGATTTCTAAAAGGCACATGTGCCTTATTTGCTGGCGCTACGGGCGCATCACTGCTCGCCACAGTGAATGCCACTGAAGGTGCTAAAGCAGAGTCAGATATTAAATATGCGATGATTCATGATGAAACTAAGTGTATTGGTTGCCGCGCATGTGAAGTGGCATGTCGTGAAACCAATCAAGTGCCAGAAGGCGTTTCTCGGGTCAGGATTGAACAAACTGGACCGTTCGGTGAGTATCCGAATGAGTATTATCACTTCAGCCGTATCTCTTGCCAGCATTGTGAAGATGCACCTTGTGTCAACGTCTGCCCAACGGGCGCAGCCTTTATTGATAAAGAAACCGGCATAGTGTCAGTCAATGCGTGGAAATGTGTCGGCTGCCAATATTGTATTGCGGCTTGCCCTTACAAAATTCGCTTTATTAACCCAGTCACCCACGCGGCGGATAAGTGTGATTTCTGCCGTGAGACGAATCTCGCTCAAGGAAAACAGCCTGCCTGCGTTGAGGCGTGTCCAACTAAGGCGTTAGTGTTTGGCAATTTAAAAGATCCGACGTCTGAGTTAGTACAAGTGCTGCGCGCTAATCCAACTCAACGCGCGAAAGTCGCCCTCGGAACGCGACCTAAGTTGTTCCGTATTCTGGCGAAATCCGGGGAGGTGATACTATGAGTGCCCTACATTTTGATACCTTAGTCTGGCATTGGCCGATTGCGATCTACCTGTTTTTGGCGGGTGTATCAGCAGGGGCTATGTTCTTCGCCGTACTGTTGAAACATTTTGTTTTGAAGCAAAACGCCTATCAGTCTGGCTTTGTGCGAGCCGCCTGTATTGTCGCCCCTGTCGCCGTGATGGCGGGCTTAGGCATATTGGTCGCAGACTTAACTAAACCCCTCGATTTCTGGAAGATTTTGGTGTTTTACAATCCTAAATCTGTGATGTCGATGGGTGTACTGATTCTGCTGATTTACCAAGTGTTTATGTTTATGTGGATAGGGTTAACCTTCCGCAAACCTGTCGATGCTTGGTGTGAATCGCGTTTCCCTATCGTCCTTAAGCTGACGGCTTTGCTAGCTCGGTTTGAGGCGACGATCACGGGATTACTGGTGATTCTATCCTTAGCATTGGGCGCGTATACCGGCTTCTTGTTATCGGCGTTACCTGGTTATCCCATGCTGAAAAATCCTGTGCTGCCTTTACTGTTCTTGGCATCAGGGCTGTCTTCCGGTGCGGCATCTTCTTTACTCGGTGGCGTGTTGATGAATGGCAAACCGAATGACAAAGAGGTGCACTTTATCCACAAAGTGGAAATCCCGCTGATCTTAGTTGAGATTGTGCTGCTGTTTACCTTCTTCGTTGGCTTATTGCTCACCGGAGGACAGAGTAAAATTGCCGCCTTTAATGCCTTAGGTTATGGCTTCTGGGGCTGGATTTTCTGGGTAGGGATTATCGGACTCGGTTTATCAGGCCCGTTAGCGATGAACCTGTTTATGACCACGACGTCGAAACGCAAATGGGCTTATGTGGCAGGGACGGCTTGCTTGAGCTTAATCGGGGTTTTATTGCTACGTAACTTCATACTGTACACAGGACAAATGACGATCGCTTAAGGTGCGAACGCTTCATTCAAGACGAACAAGATGATAATAATCAAGGAAATCGACGGATCGCGGAAACAATGTCAAAGGAAAACATTGTAGATGAGGCTCTTGCGGCGCTGGCTGAGCTCTCAAGGGGTAAGTCTAGTCGCGGTTGGTTGTGTAACAGGGAGGTCGCTGGGCAAGGATGCCATATTTTACACTTCAATATTTTGCCCTGCCTCCAAATGGGCCTCGCCACCTCTATTCCTTAGGGTGGCGTTTCTTGCTTTAGGGCCACTCGATTTAAGTTACTCGCCTAAATTATTAATCCACTCACTCATCACCACATGGGTTTTGATCTTGATGATATCTGTGTGAGTGTCGATATATTCACGGATCTCATGCAGGCGGCGCATTGAGGGTGCATGCACGTACACGAGTAAATCCATATCACCGGAAATACCACGGCAAGTGATCACTTCGGGGATCGCTTGGAAAACGTGTACCACGTCGGCGCAACGTGGACATTGATGCTGGATTTCGAAATAAGCCGACACCCCTTCTTTTTGCGACTCACTCAAGAGCACTTGATAGCCACGGATCACCCCAGTCTGTTCGAGTTTTTTAATCCGCTCGGCTACCGCGCTGCGGGAAAGGTTCACTTGCTCGGCAATATTCGACACGCTCTGGCGTGCATCCTGACGCAAACTATGAATGATGGCGGTATCGAATTTATCCAAGGGTGACTCCAGTGAAAATGGCTATATTGGATCTGTGTGCAATTTTGCCATTGGTTTGAATGGCAACAGAATTTACTGAGTATTTGAGCTTACAATTTCACCACATCTTAAGCTGGCCGTCATTTTGATGGAAATAACGCTATTTGCCGTGATTTTGCCGGTATTGGACGTGGAGAACACTGAAATTAACGGCAGATTGTGGGGCAAAATCTCACTATACTGACAGCTCAAATACCACAGAATATTAACAGATGAATTCAAATAGCGGAACTATAGGTCGTTGGCAAGGTGCGGGTCTGATGGCGACCACTTTGCTTGGTACTGGGGTGTTTATTTTGCCTCAGATGACAATTGAAAAAGCGCAATCTGGCGCGCTAGTCGCATGGATATTGCTCACCTTAGCCATTATTCCTGTGGCGCTGGTCTTTGGTCGTTTAGCGAGTGTATTTCCCCATGCCGCTGGCCCCGCTTACTTTGTCGAAAAAGCCTTTGGTCGCACCGCTGGTCGAACAATTGGACTGATCTTTTTACTGGTTGTGCCCATGGGCGCCCCCGCCGCGATTTTGATGACCTTTCAGTTTGTGAATGCCTTAATGCCGATATCGGGTTGGTCCAAGGTCGGTGTTGAAGTATTAGTGATTTTTGGCCTGTTCCTGATTAATTTAAGGGGCATTCAAGTGTCGGCCAAGCTGCAATTTGGCTTAACGCTGTGCATAGTGGCCGTCGTTGTCCTCTTATTTGGCGCAAGCAGTTTTCAGCCCGGGCACCTGACAACACTCGCCAGCCATGGTATGCCTGAAATGCCAACCGTGATGATTGCCGCTGGCATCGCTTTTTGGAGTTTCTTGGGTATAGAAGCGATGACCCATCTGGCCGATGATTTTCGTCGTCCGCAGCAGGATATGATCCCCGCTATGATGATGGGTACTGTGCTGGTGGGCGTCATTTATGTGGCTTGTACACTATTACTACTGTTAGTACCGACGGATAAAAGCGTCGCTATGATCGGCGTGTTTGATCAGTTGCTCGGTGGTTACGGCGCGCAAGTGATTGGCGTTTTGGGGATCGCAAGTGGATTAGCTACCGTGAACGTGTATTCGGCCAGTGCGGCACGTTTAGTGTGGAGCTTTAGTTGTGAAGGGATTTTGCCGCGTTTCTTCGCGGTGAAGAATGCCCACGGCGTACCTATTCGCGCACTGGCTGCACTGTTATCTGTGATGGCGAGCGTGATAGTGCTGACTTATCTTACTGGACAAGAGTTAGAACACCTTATTGCATGGAGCAACGGTGTATTTGTGGTGATCTATTTGATGGCCATGTTAGCGGCCGCTAAGTTATTACCGCGCCATAATTGGCCACTAGTAGCGCTGGGTTGTGCGTTTTGCTTGGCATTAGGTTTTGCCCTAGGTGCGAGCATGTCCTATGTATTGGTGTTGATATTAGTGGTGGCGCCATTTCTCTGGTGGCAAAAGACCCATATCAGCCGCAAACAAGGTTTAGCGATTCCTGAGTAATATTCGGCTCCTCTGGGGCTAAATCAAAATGATGGGTTAATTAAGAAGGCCCCGAACTCTTTATGGTTATTAGAGTTCGGGGCTTTTTTTGTGTGGCTGAGTGGATTTCGTAACTGGATATGATTGAGTGTGATTAAATTGAATGAAATAAAGAGGTAAACCTTAAGTTTGATGGCCGGTAATAGGTGTCGTAGAAGGATTGCACATTACTGATATTTAATTATATCTCGCGAGCGAGGCGCTAGTTTGTGTTCTATATTTTGATCATTCATACAGAAGGAGCATAAAAATGGATTCAGCTGCGTTACTCAATCGAGTGGATGAATTACCCAGGTTACCCAAGGCGATCAGTGAACTATTAGACGCAGTCAATGATGATAATGCGACAGTAAAAAGTATTGCGACTAAGGTTGCGCACGATCCCTTAATCAGCGCGAGGGTATTACGCCTTGCCAACTGTGCCCACTATGGACGGAGTCGAGAGGTGGGTACGATCGACGAAGCCGTGGTGCGTCTTGGGATGCAAACCCTGCGTACTTTAGTGCTTGCATCGGCCGTAATTGGTGCGGTTCCTAAGTGTGAAGGAATCGACTTAGCCCAGTTTTGGGGGCAAACCTTTGAGATTGCTCTATACAGCCAAGAAATGGCGAAACGTTGTGGTGCTATACCTGAAGAAGCATTCACCTGCGGTATCTTGCACCGTATTGGCGACTTACTGATTGCGGCTGTGTCACCTGAAGATGCGGCGAAAATTGCTGAAGCCGTGGCGCAGGGCAAAGATAAGCATGAGTTTGAACGTGAGTTGCTTGGATATGATTCACCCGATATCGGCGCATTGCTGGCCAAAAATTGGAAATTCACCACAGCGTTGGTGGAAGGTATTTTATATCAAGATCATCCTAAGGATTCGGACCCATTTTCAAAACTTGCCGCATTACTATGCCTATCTTACAAAGTGCTGGATGAGTGGGACACTATTGAGGATGATGAGAAAACCAGTTGGTTATCCCAGTTAGCCACCAAGAAAGGATTAAGAATGGAGATGGGTGGATTGCGGACTAAGTTGACTGAGTTACGCGGTTCAGGGTTCGAAATCGGTAAAGCCTTAGCTTAGGATTTCACTGAGCTTAGTGCTTTATTGATAGGTTTTTACTGGTTCGGTTTAGCTGATGAGTGGCGTTCAACTGGCTAGTGTTTAACGAACTAAGGCTTAACTGACTAGGATTTAAGTGAGTTGGGTTTAGGTAAATCGCGCGGCAGGACAAATCATTTTTAGTCAAAGACGAAATCAATAAGGTCTTAAGACTATAGCGTGAATGTGAAACGAGATAGCGTTTTGCATTCACGCTTTTTTATGCGACGGATTAATCGATTGTTGCCTTGATTTAACCGTGGAATTACTGAGGCGCTTGATCAGTATGTCGATTGGCGGCGATGGCAAGATTGCGCATTTGAATTAACTCGCTGTGTTTGAGGTACAGCAAATCAGCGGTACGGCGAATGATTTGGTCTTCATATTGGGATAACTGCCCATCGGCATAGGCCAGTTGCCACATGGCGAGCAATAATTGCTGCTTTTGCGCTAGGCTAAATTCGGCGTTAATGGCTGAGGTAAATTCAAACAGTGAGGTCGCGCTACCTTGCACACTTTTAGCTTCAGTAATCAGTGTTTTAGCGTCAGCTTCTGGCATTGATAGCGTTTCTGTCAGTAGCTTAGGCAATAAGGCTTCCTCCTCAGCCGTTAAGGTATCATCGGCAAACACCACTTCAAGTAACATGCTCGCTGCGGCGAGTTTAAGTTGATGCGCCTTGTCTTCAGGTGAGACTGCTTGCGTATGTGCTTCAAAGAATCGTCTTAACTTCGCAATCATATTTGGCGGTTCTCATGTTGGGGGGAATATAAGGTAGAGTCGATTGAGGGGCGAAAGTTCACCCTAAGCACTGAGTTGCTTAGGGTGAGATAAAACGGGATTACAGTAGCGAGTTCAGACCTTTCATCAGTAAGTCAGAGGTGCCTTCAGTGCCATTGGTTTCTAAGTAAGACTTAGCAATGTTGATCATTGGCATCGCCAGATCTTTAGAAATACCCAATTTTTCAAAGGCGTCTAACACCATAGCACTGCCTTGCAGTGATGAGCCTAAATTACCCGCCTTGGATAACAAGCCAGAAACGCCTGATGTTGAGTCCAATTTAGGTGCTGCCGCTAACAAGCTATCGGCATTAGGAATGCTGGCAGCCAGCTTTGAATAGTCGGTTGTCCCTAGGCTTGATTGTGCTAAGCCTAATAAACTGCCTAAGCCACCTTCGGCTTGAGTTTGGTTTAAACCCAATTGTGACATGACGTTGCCAACCAAATCATTTGACTGAGTCGCTGTCGCCGTCGTGGCCGCTTTTTCCGTTTTGGCTTGAGTTCCGGCCAAGTTATCTAACCATCCTGCACTGGCTGGCGCCGCTAAAATACAAGTGCCGAGGAAGATCGAGAGGGTAAGAGTGTGTTTCATATGGAAGCGTCCTTTGATGGTTTGCGCACGTGTTCGCAGGACAGTTTAGCGGGTTTGCAACTTTTGTTGCAGTAGTTTTCTGTGATTTACGATTCACACTGGTGATTTCTGCTGTGCATTGCAACGGGATTTTCGGTATCCTTAGCGGCAATTCTAAGTGTTAATTCATTTCAATTATTTGGAAAGTCGCATGTCACTGTCCGCAATTTTGTCAGAAGCCTATAACTTCTTCCGTAATCATCTGGCGCAACTCGCTATGCTGACGATTCCATTACTTTTGATCCAAGTGGGGATCCAGTTGTGGCTTGGCGTAGAGATGAGTAAAGTCGATCTTGAAAATCCACAGTTTGGCGCACCACACATGGTCGCCATGATGCTGTTACTGCTCACCTTTTCGGTATTAATCGCCGCCCTGACACTGTTTTTAGAACTGCGTTCTCAAGGGCATAGTCCTTCTGCCGGCATGGTGCTGAAGGCCAGTTTACCTTTCGTTCCACCACTATTATTAGCTGGGGTGTTTTCTGGTTTAGCGATTTTAGCGCCAGTGATGCTGTTTGCTGCCTTTGGTCCTGTGTGGCTGGTGGGGTTGGTTATTAGCTTTTATCTCTTCGCCCGTTTGGCCTATGTGAACTTTATGGTCGTGGTTGAGCGTTTAACACCGCTGGAAGCCATCAAGGGCAGTTTTAGCTTTAGTGGCCCTATCGTGTTGAAAACTATTGCACTATTAATGCTCTATCTGCCGCTTTCAGTGGTGGGTAATCTGCTGTCAGGTGCTGCCTCTATGGGCGGATTACCGCTGCAAATGCTATCGGATACCTTTATGTCTTTCATTGGCTTATTCGTTAACGTGGCTTTGTTCCGCTTATATATGGTGTCGAAAAAACCAAGCGTCGAGTAATTCAAACTCAATTCAGCCTGCAGGGAATCACTCATGGGGACGAAAACGGTCATTAAGGATAGTGAGTTTATCCAAGATTTTTCGGCCTCCTTGAGTGATGACTACCTCAAGGCAAAAAGCTATGTGCAGGATGTGCCGACTCAGTCGCTACTGCACATTCGCAGTTTTACCCATAAGCTCACCGAGTTACTGGGGCAAGATAAGCAAATCGCGTTTTCGAGTCCGAATCTGTACGATAGGATCGAGCAACTAAATCAGCAGCGCGTTATCGATGTTAAGACGACTCGCGCGCTGCATCGATTGCGGGCCGACGGTAACCGCGGCGCCCATCCAGAAAAATATCACCTGACCCAAGCGCAATTGCTCGCGCTGGCGCAAAAATCTATTAAAGATGTTTTGGCTCTAGTCGAACACTTGTATCCCAAGGTTAAAGGCCAAGCCGCACCTGATTATCGTTATGAAGCGTCTGATGCCATGACCGCGAAGGATTTATGCTACCGCGCTGTGATGGAAGATGACGCCGAAGCTCAGTATCTAGTAGGAATATCCTTTAAGACCAAGGCCCTGATACTGAAAGAGCAAGAGCAGCAACAAGATCAAGAGTTTGCCACTTCAGCTGAAGCCACATCTAATCCAGAATCTTCTGGCGTTTCACCTCTTACTTCCCATATCAGCGCCGCTGACAGTTTTGCTCGTGCCGCCTATTGGTTTGCCCTTGCGGCGCCTCGGCATATGGAAGCGTTACATGAGCACGGCGTGGCCTTGATCCACGGTTATCAAGGTGTGCCTGAGGTGGCGAAAGGTGAGCAGCTGATTGCGACGGCGGCCGAGGCGGGTGTCGTTAATGCGATGGCGTTATTGGGATATTTTTATCTTGTCGGCAGTGAGTCGTTTCAACCCGATAGCAAGTTAGCGCAGCAATACTTACAGCGCGCAGCGGAGGGTGAGCAAACCGAAGCGATGGCGAACTTGGGTGTGCTGCATTATCAGCAAAAAAATCTCGCCCAAGCCTATCATTTTATTAGCAAAGCCGCACAAGCGGGTTATCCCCACGCCCAGTATCATTTGGCATTAATGCTCGCCAATGGTGATGGTTGTACTCGAGATATGATTGCCAGCGAGTATTGGATGGCTGAAGCTGCCGAGCAAGGGCAACTCGATGCCATGCTGACGCGGGCACAGCATATGCTCAATGACGATAATGCCTTTGGTAGTGATTTGACTCAGGCTGAGGATTATCTGCGCCAAGCGATCAAATATGGTCACAGTGTGCCTGCGATGATCGAGCTGAGTATGGCATTGGCCGACGGTATGTTAGGGCGAATTGATGTTGTGGGAGCCGCTGCTTTGCTGAAGTTGGCGCGACAACATGCCAATAAAAAAGAGGCCGATATTATCGAGCCTCTTTGGCGTTCTCTTGCATTACAAATTAAAAATGTACTTAAGGTAACTCAAGATCCCGCAGAAATTCATAGTCTTAAACGCGCACAGACATTACTCGTCATTTAAGTAGAATAACGACACTTCACGCCTCGTTTCGCGATCACTAGCTTGCCAGAGCGAACAAAATTTAATCTCGAAACGTCAACACGCCCTAGTGTTCATCCTCTTTATGCTCAAAAGTCCGCCCTTGATGGCGCGTCGCATTGGATTCCCTAACAATCGTTTCTGAACCATAAACCTGGCTCTGTGGCTCATCTGCAGCATGGGCGTGTTGCTTGGCGTTTGCCTGTGCCTGATTAAATTTAGCCAACTGACGTGCCATGTAAAAACGGCTAAACAGGACTAAACAACCGAGCGCAATGGCGCCAAATAAAAGCACGAAGGGCAATAAAAATAGCGATAAACAGATAAGGCTAACGCTAATTGCCATGGCTAACCAAGCCCGTGGGCCAGAAATTCGGGTCTGCAACGGGCTCTGTTGGAACTGTTGATAAATCATAAGAACTCCTCGATAGGCAGTGGACATTTAGTGTGCAATAGCGAGTGCGTCTAGGTCACGTTAATCTTGATTAATTTACTTTATTTTACCTCTGAGGCCATTGGGCTGTTACGTATCATCCCGATATGTGATCTCGTGGTCACCTATGTTGCACATCGAATAGCGGTTAGTTAATCATATGTTTTTGCTCGAATCTTTTTGATGTAAATCTGAGCAATTTCTTTGCGAACTGTACAGAATATGAGAAAATTAAGTTCAGATTAAGCTGCAGTTTTAACTCAGTTTGCCGCTTTATTAAATTAGTTTTAAATGTTCGTTCAACTCGCTCAGACACCCTCTTGTTTCACTGCTTTGTTAATAAATTAGACGCCAACATGAACTCATATTCGCTCAAGCAAAAAATTCTGTTCTCCGTCGTGGTAGCCCTTTCACTCGTGATTGGTTTGTTGTCATGGCAAAGTTATTCCAGCCAAAAGTCTCAGCTGTTAAAAAACAGCCTAGAACAAGTGCAGCGCTTAGGTGAGCAGCAGGCTGAGCGCATTCAAGAATGGTTGGC
Source organism: Shewanella sp. DAU305 (assembly GCF_026802235.1). Classification (NCBI taxonomy): domain Bacteria; kingdom Pseudomonadati; phylum Pseudomonadota; class Gammaproteobacteria; order Alteromonadales; family Shewanellaceae; genus Shewanella; species Shewanella sp. DAU305. The sequence goes on along the minus strand of NZ_CP113808.1, from coordinate 222,913 downwards.
CGGCCGCCAAGATATTATGGGGGCACTGGCGAGCAAAGTTGAGGGTGATAGCCTAAATACGTTGCAACAAGCACAAGCGTCTGGCCGTTTCCAGTTGACCTATTTTGGGAGTCAAGCGGGGCAAATGCTGGATTCTGATCCGAGTGTAGACCGTACTGGTTATGATCCTCGTAGCCGTCCTTGGTATCAACAAGCCATCAGTGCACGCGGTCCTATCTTGACTAAGCCTTACGTGGATGTGGCTTATAACATTCTGGTTGTGACTATGGCGCAGCCTACGGCACAAGGTGTTGTGGGTGGTGACTTATCTATCGCGAGCCTAGTTGACGGTGTTAATCGGATGAAGTTACCGGCCAACGGTTATGCCATCATGATGCACAAAGACGGCACAGTTATCGCTTATAAAGATCAAGCGAAGACGATGAAACCTATAGGTGAAATCGACAACGATCTTAATCGCAACTTGCCAGAACAGAGCCGTGCAGCGGGTACTCTGTTGCCTATGTATTTTGAAAATGAAGGACGCGACAAGTTAGTTTGGAGCGTTGATATCCCCAATACAGATTGGGAATTAGTGTTAGTGCTTGATAAGGAAACGCTAGAAGCGCCACTGTCGAGCCTGTTACTCACCCAACTGGGTTTATCGGCACTCGTACTGCTGTTGAGTGTGTTAGCGATTTCTTGGTTAGTTGGCATGTTACTGGGTCCATTGAGCCGAGTATCGCAGGCGCTGGCGCGTATCGCCGATGGTAACGGTGATTTAACTCAGCGTATTTCTGTCGACACTCAAGATGAAGTGGGCGTACTTGCCGATAGCTTTAACCGTTTTGTTGGTAGTCAACATCAGTTGATCAGCCATATTCGCCAGTTAGCGAATGAGTTAGATGCCGATGCTGAACGTAGTCTGGCCACCACGCAAACCTCAGTCACTGAACTTCAACGTCAACAACAAGAAGTGGCTATGGTCGCGACCGCAGTCACAGAAATGGCGAGTGCGACCAATGAGATTGCGGCCAATGCTGAAAACACGGCAACGGCGGCTCAACAATCTGCAGCGAGCAGTTTACAGGGTAAAGAGTTAGTCAATAAAACCCGTAACTCGATCAACTCCTTAGCTGATGAAGTCGCTCAAGCAACGGATGTCATTGAAGACTTGAGCCGTCACGCTAAATCCATTTCGAGCATCCTGGCGACGATTCAAGGGATTGCTGAACAAACCAACTTGTTGGCGCTTAACGCTGCCATTGAAGCGGCGCGTGCTGGTGAGCAGGGCCGTGGTTTTGCCGTGGTCGCGGATGAAGTGCGCGTGTTATCGCGCCGTACTCAAGATTCGACTCAAGAAGTGCATACCACGATTGAAACACTGCAACGCACAACCGCCAGAGCCGTCAGCTTGATGGAAAGCAGCCAAGCATTAGCGGGTCACAGTGTTGAAGATGCGAATGCGGCGGCGAAAGCCCTTGAAGAAATTACTCAAGCGGTCAACGTGATTTCAGATATGGCAGGCCAAATTGCTACCGCAGCGGAAGAGCAGACTCAAGTGACGGGTGAAATCACCCAAAATACTGTTGCGATTAAAGATGTGACCGATGAGATCACCGCATCGGCCATGGCTGATTTGGCACAGGCGCGTGGGTTGAAAGCCCGTGCTAATGATCTTAATGCACAAGTCGCGACCTTTATTCTGTAGCCACTATTTGTAGCGCTTCACTTTGATAAGAGCCCTATAACGCCTTTGCTTTATCGGGCTTTTTTATTGATAGTGATTTGGTATTAAAGCATTTCTGCGGGAGTAAATAACTTAGCGACACTCTGACAAATCGTTTCTCTAATCCATTTATGCCCTTGATCTTCATCATTTCTTTGATGCCATAACAATACATAGGCCATGGGCATAAATTCGAAGGGTAAGGGCAGTAGCTTAAGCGGATAGAGCTGGCAGGCGTGCCGTGCAAAGCTCGAGGGCAGAGTGAAGATTAAATCGCTGTGGGCGCATACACTGGCGGCACCATAAAAATCGGGTACTGTCGTACTGATCCGGCGTCGATGGCCGAGATCGGCAAGAAAGTAATCCAGCGCCCACCAATCGCTGCCTTCACAGCGAACCTGCACATGGGCCATGTCGAGGTAGAGTGGGAGATTCCATTGGTCTGAAGTGAGCGCCGTCATCAGTGGGTGGTCTTCACGCACTAAACACACTTGTTGATCGGTAAACAGTGTTTGATAGGCAATACCTTCGGGCAGGCGATCCACCTGAAAATCGGACAATGGATGCAAGTCCCGCCCTGAAATACCAAAGTCAATTTGCCCTTGTTGTAAATCCTGCATCGATTTTTCGGTCCAGACATAGGAGTCAAGTTTGACGTTGGGCGCCGTGGTTAGCATAGGGCCAATAAAATACGGGATTAAGGTTTCATAAGCGCTTTCCACCATGGCAAAGGAGAATTGTCGATTGCTACTGGCGGGATTGAAGGTCGGAGGCTGGGTGAGTTGATATAAGTCTTGCAAAATATTCGGCAGTTTTTGCCCAAGAATTAGGGCGTGCGCCGTCGGTTTTAAGCCGTGGGCCGTGCGCTGAAATAGGGGATCATCTAAGGTTTCTCTGAGCCGATTTAAGCTCTTACTGAGAGCTGACTGGCTTATATGTAATCGGCTGGCGGCGCGAGTCACGCTTTGCTCTTCTAGCAGAACTTTGAGTATGACCAGCAAGTTAAGATCGATTCTGGCTAAGTTGTCGATATTCACAGATATTCCTCAGAGGAAATTTACTTTGGAAATTATACCATTTCTGTTCATACCTTGAGTTAATTAAAATAGCGCCCACTGAAATACCTTTTCCTGATCAACTGAGATTATTTATGCGGCGCAATCTATTACCTATCCTGATGTCTATGGTGCTTCTCAGCCCATTGGCAATCGATATTTACTTACCTTCAATGCCAACTATGGCGGCAGAATTCGCCGTATCTGCCAGTGATGTGCAATCTACGATCGTATTATTTTTATTCGCCATGGGCTTAGGCCAAGTGTTGATCGGGCCATTAGCCGACCGTTATGGCCGCCGTCCTGTGGCAATCTTTGGGGTCTTACTCTACGGTGCGAGCAGCCTATTAGCCGCTGCGGCTATCGAGTTCCATTGGTTACAGATTGCCCGTTTGCTGCAAGGTTTAGCCGCCTGTTCGACTTCTATCGTGGTGTTTAGCGCGGTGCGTGACTGCTACGATCAAAAAGAAGGCGCTAAGATTTACAGTTACTTAAATGGTGCCATTTGCGTTATTCCTGCATTAGCGCCGACATTAGGTGGTTTATTGGCAATGCAATTTGGTTGGCGTTCAACCTTCGTTTTCATGACGTTATATGCCATGTTGATGTTGCTCGTTGTCGGTTATCGCTTACCTGAGACTCGACCTGCCAATACGGTTACCACAGGGCCGCTTTACCGTTGGGGTAGATACAAGCCTGTACTGGGTAACACTCACTTTTTGTTTTATGCCTTTGCTTGTATGTCGGCGATGGCGGCGATTTTGTGTTACGTGTCGTATGCGCCTGTGTGGCTGATTGGGCATTTAGGGCTTTCTGAGCTCATGTTTAGTGGTCTATTCGGTTTCAATGCCGTGTTTAATATCGTGGCCTGTTTTACGGCGCCGCTGGTCATTCGCAAACTCGGCAATCGTCCGACAACGATTTTGGCGCTGTCCATACTCGTTCTGTCTGCCGCTATCACTGTGGCGGGTCAGCAATTCGGTCCGAGCACTGGAATGATGGCAGCGTTTGCCTTTATGTTGCCCATGTTGATGTTAGGCGTGGGATTTTCCTTCTTACTCGGCCCAGCGACCAGTATGGCACTGTCGGCCTTCGGTGAACGAGCTGGAACGGCGGCGGCTATGTTAGGTTTTATTCAGATGAGCGGTGCATCCGTGCTCGCTGGACTCGTACAGCAAACGAATTTAACCGCACCTTATGCAGTGGCCTTAGTGATGGGCGTATTTCCTATCGGTTTATTGTTGATGATGGCACTGAGTCGATTCGACCACTGGCATCAAGAGCAGTTAGCTGGCGAGCATTAGTTCGCGGCACAGGTTAATTACAAAGTCGTTAATTACAGAGCACACCCTTTACCCACAGTTTGTTTGACCGCGAACTGTGGGTATTTTTTATTGTGCCTAATACCTCTTTATCCTTTGGTATACTCGTAAAATAACTTACTCAAACCGAGGGTAAAGCTTGTCCCGTCACTATTGTGCTATTTGTCGTTATCCCCAGAATGCTTGTCTGTGTGCGAGTGTTCAGCCTATCTCTCCAATGACTCAGTTGGTGGTTTTACAGCACCCGAGTGAAGTCGAACATAAAAAAAATAGTGTGCGGGTATTGAGTCTTGTTGTTGCTGAAACGCAAGTTTATGTGGGCGAAAGCGAGGCCGACTTCAATGGTTTACGGGAACATTTAGCGGCGTGTAATAAGCCGATTTATCTCGTCTATCCCTCTGAGCAAAGTGTGAGTGTTGAACAGCAGCCTATCAATCCAGATTGTGTATTGCTCTTACTCGATGGTACTTGGCGCAAGGCGTTTAAGATGTTGCAGCTGAATCCTTGGTTAACCCAGTATCCTGCGGTGCATTTGGCTGAAGGTTATGAGTCGCGCTACCGGATCCGTAAGTCGAGTCGTAGCGACAGTTTATCGACCTTAGAAGCTTGTGCTTATATGCTAAGCGCCCTTAATCCTGCGCTGGATGTTCAGCCCTTAATGACGGCATTTGATGCTATGGTTGAACTGCGGATTAAGGCGATGCCGAGCACTGTGCAGGCTCGTTATCAGAACTCAAACAAACCTAACGGCGAGACTAAGTGAATGTTTTGACATTATTTAGCCTTAGAGGTTTTAGGTCTGAATTAATGCCTTTAAGTTATTGAGTTTTGATACTGCGTACGAATTAAATTAGTCAAAATCTTATTCAGATCACGCTAACTTAGTGTGAAATACGGTTTAATAATAAGGATTCATTTGCGCAGCAAATGATGAGATAGCTTTGCCAGCCAATTGCTTTGCAGGGGAGTGATTCCATTGTTAATCACAATTAGTTGATGGCGTGCTGGCAGGGCTATCGAGCTTTAAGCTATATGTTTTTCCACAAGAAAGGTTTGGGTGAAGTTATCGACTGAACTCGGATAACCAAAAAGAAATCCTTGGGCAAAACCTTGGCCCATGTCTGTCATTATGTCCCTTTGTTGTTGAGTCTCTATGCCTTCGGCGACGAAGTGAATATCGAGTGCCTGTGCGAGTTGCACTATGGCATTGCAGAGCTTTTGTCCTGAAACTTCGTTTAAGCGCAAGGCAAACTCGGCATCAATTTTTACACTGTCTATGGGCAAAGTGCCTAAACGACTGAGTGAGGATAATCCAGTACCAAAATCATCGATAGCAATGCTGACACCTAGGGCTTTTATGCGGTTGAGAGTGAGTCGTGCTTGCTCAGGTTGGCGTAACAGTGCCGATTCGGTGATTTCTAAAATCAGTGCTTCAGCAGGTAAATTAGCCATGTCCAAGGCGTTAATTACTTGGTCGATAAAGTCTAAGTGTTCCAATTGCAGTGGTGACACATTGACTGAAATTCTAAAGTCTGCCTGATTATGTGCCCGCCATAGTGCCGCTTGCACACAAGCTTGTTCTAATACCCATTGACCAATACTGACAATTAACCCTGTTTCTTCCAGCAATGGTACAAAGTCGGCAGCGTCATAATACTCGGTAGGTGATTTTTGCCAGCGCAGTAATGCTTCGGCTGCAATCGTTTGATTTGTGTGTAAATCCACTATGGCCTGATAGGCGAGAGTGAACTGTTTTAAGCTGTGAGCATGTCTTAGACTATTGATTAACTGCAGCTTTAACTCTGCGGCCTGGCTCATAGCCTTATCGTAAAATACGAGGTGCGGTAAGCTCTTCTTAGCACAGTACATAGCCGTATCTGCAAGACTTATCAGTTGTCCCGCCTTATCACTGTGGGTCGGAAATAGTGCAATGCCGATACTTGTGCCTAAGAAAAACTTTTGTCCTTCAATTTCAAAGGGGCTCTCAAATAAGCTGAGTATCTGTTCGGCAAACAGTTGGATTTCATCTTTGCAGCTGCAGTCTTGCAGTACTAAGGTAAACTCATCTCCACCCATGCGGGCTATGTCGGCTTTTTCGATACAACCGGCTTCGAGTCTGGCGGCGACGAGTTGTAACACCCGATCGCCCATGGAGTGGCCGAAGCTGTCATTGATATTTTTAAACCCATTGAGATCTAAAAACATCAGCGCACCTAATGTGAGAGGATCCGTTTTGAGCTTCTCTAGTGCTTTGTTGAGGATCTGCTTGAGGTGGAACCGGTTAGGCAGTCCAGTCAAGGTGTCGTACATAGCACGGGTTGTCAGCTGAGTTTCTAACAACTTTTTCGTACTAATGTCACTGAAAATATTCACATTATAGTGATCGCCATCTTCGGTAATGATTTTTCGACTACTTTGCCAAGCAGGGAAATTACTACCATCTGAACGTTTTTTCCAGGTCTCACCCTGCCAAAAGCCCCTTTGTTTTAGTGCAATTTGGCATTCGGTTTCTTCTCCTAAATGATGGCTTCTTAGCTCTAAAAATTCAGGGGTTTTACTAATAAGCTGCTCGGCGCTATAACCGCAAATACGGCACATGGCTTTATTAACAGCCAAAATCTGATCTTCCGTGTCTGTGATATACACAGCTTCGGCACTTTCTTCGAGTGTCGTCGACAAAATCTCTTTGGGAATATGGGCAAAACCATCGGAAATAATTTCGCGCATTTGATTACGGCGATTGAGCGCTTGAAATTCCACGAGCACAACGGGCTGTTGCTGCAGATAGCTGCGATAGAGGTTCACTCGAGTTGGCAGTTCATTGCCGAGTTGACTCAAGTGTAGCCAGTTGAATTCAACATTCTTACCCGCAATGGCTTCGAGGATCATTTCCCTCGCATATTCAACACTATTGCGGCCGGAAGATTGAATTCTTGGCGAAAAATCATAGGGAGTCGCATTCACAAAGGCGTCGTACTCAGTCTCAAAATAACCGAGGGTCGCTTGGTTGGCGCTAATAAAGCTAAAGCCTTGAATTAAGGCCAAGGGAGTTTTGTGGGGATGTGCTTGCCAGAGCGACAGCTTTTCTTGCAGTACTGGATCATCTGTACTGAGTTTTTTAAGTAAGTGTTGCCATCTGATCATTTAGGATACTCCCTTGTGACGCATATAAGGTCACATCCTATTTTTTAGGTCTTCGTTGATACGAAGTTGCCCAATAGTACATCATTCCAATGGGGTTAAAAATAAACCTAATTGTTGTTTCACTCAAATAGAAACTTAAAAAGTGTAGTTTAAGACTTGTATTTAAGCATATTTTTTAAGAACACCTGCTGCATATTTCAAACTTTGACAGATTTTATGCTATGTTTTTCGCATCGTGTTTGAGTTGGCTGTTATCTTTCATCCATCCGATGATCAAATAAAGGAGGCAGGAAATGGCGCATTTATCTAAGGTGCTCATCTCTAAAATGTTGATGTCGTTCATACTGATTTCCAGCATTCATCTTGCTGTGGCTAATGCCGCCGATGTGCCAAAGCCAAAATTAACCCTAGAGCAAAGAGCCGATAAGGCCCGTATAGACTCCCAACGATTAGAGCAGGCCCAACTAGAAAAGGCGCGCCAAGCGGCCAAAGAGACGGCAGAGCGAGAAGATAAAATCAAACAGCAGTCCCAAACCAATGATTGGGAGGCTCAGCAAAAACTCAAGGCGCAGAAACAGTTCGACGAAAGAGAAAGTCGCGAGCAAAAATATTTACGGGAAGCAAAAGAAGCCGCAGCAAAAGAGCGTAAAATCCCTAAGCCATAATCATGCCATCGACACAGTCGATTTCAGCTAGGCAGTGCGAGCATTATTTGTTGGCATTATGACTATTCTCATTACTATGCACCTTACTATCCTAGGAATTGTTGTTGAATATCTGCCCCTTATGCCATGGCACTGAATTACTCGCTTATCATCAGGATAAAAAGCGCGACTACCATCAATGCCAAATCTGCCAACTGGTGAGCGTGCTTCCCGAGTTTTATCTCTCGGCCGAGGCAGAAAAAGCCGAGTACGATAAACACGAGAATCATGCCAATGATCTTGGCTATCAAACCTTTTTAAATCGTACACTTGAGCCATTACTTAGCCGTGTTAGCACTTCGGCCCAAGGGCTCGATTTTGGCTGCGGCGAAGGCAAGGCGCTGAGTTTGATGGCAAAGGCGCGTGGCTATCACATCGATAATTACGACCTTTATTACGCCAACAATCCTGATGCCTTGGCTCGCCAATACGATTTTATTACCTTAACCGAAGTCATAGAGCATGTGAGCGATGCCGCAGGTTTGCTTGCCCAACTTGATAGGTTATTAAAACCCAACGGCATTTTGGCTGTGATGACTAAACGCGTACAAGATCAGACAGCATTTACCCGCTGGCACTATAAAAACGATCCCACCCACATCAACTTTTACGCCGAAGCGACCTTTGAGTGGCTCGCGCATCACTATGGCTGGCGACTCGAAATCATCGATAAAGACGTGGTGTTTTTGCATAAAGTAAATTAGTGCTTAGTGTCCTTAATGTCAGCGTGTATTTAGCCGCTATATGTCGTGAATTTAACACTGTGTTGCTGATTAAATTCTAATTTTTTGCACGGTAATCCAAATAATCAAAAGTTGATTATAGAATTAACGCATCAACTATTAAGCATTTCCACTTCAGTGACATGCAGCAAGTCCATTATCTAAATGCTCGAACGTGGTATCTGTTGTATAGGGCATACGAATGCCGCGATCATATAGATGTGAATAAGCGACCATGTCATGGACTGCTACTTTCGTGGCAGTGCTTAATCCTCTTTTAGGGCGAGAATTAAATACGGGCTCGTTAAAATCCGTGAATCAGACTTGCCTAGTCTGGTTCACGCGCTAAACACCGTCATTTTGCGTTGGCTTTGGGCTACACGGTTATGCCCAAAGTGTGTTTCGTAGTTTGAATGCTTTAATCAAAATCAAAGTCGTGGGGCTTCACCCCACACCCGACCAAGGAGGACTGCTCGTCCTATCCTCCTTGGATTCTCCAGGACGCCCCAACGGAGTTGAAAGCCCCTTGTGCTCATTGCCAAATTCGCTATCGCTTCCGAAGGATGCGTCCCTGCACCTGCGAAAGCTAGTCGGTCATCCATGACCGAACTCACGCAATTTGTCTATTCGCCCTGCGGCAACTCCGAGGGGAGGTGTATTCCTTGGAGTTTTGAGTCGTTAGATAGCGATTCATCAGCAAAAATAAGCGCGAAAAATGAGAAAGCTAAAAAGATATCAAGTAATTACCCATCAAACTGTATAAAAAACCGCTACCGCAAAAAAGCAAATTCCTATAGCATCATTTATACTCATTTACATGGATGTGGCAGTGGCCATATTTGAGATTTAGTCAACAAGCGATTTATGCCCTGCAAATAACGCAGGGCATAAATGCTAAGATGTTAGGTGTTTTAGTGGGGAATTTAGTTCGTGTTTAGTGCCGCGGATCACAACTTCATGGTTGATAGCATGAAGATAGTTGTTGACTCAATTGAGTCGAAGCTTAATGAACCTTTCTTTGCCGAGTTCAAAGAAATTGCGATTGAGGCAATATCTAAATACATCGCCGCAATCAAGAAATTTGAAGCATCAGGGACGAAGCATTATTTTTTTCCCAGCCAAGACAATGAGGCTGAAGAATTTATACGTTCGCACTTCTGCGAACTTGTCGACAAAATAGACGACAACAATGTGATTCAGGTCTTTGATGCGCTACGACACTCGTTTTCGTGTTATGCGTACAATGGACTCCATCAGCTTTATACTCGCCAAGAAAATGAATGCTGGCACCCTAAAATAAAGCTTACAGAAGTCTTGTCCCCAAACGACATTGAATCACTTGATAAAGAGCTAACCCTTTATCGTGGTTGCGATATTAGTGAGATCGAGAACAATTCTTTCGGTCAGGCTTGGACCACCTCATTACAGGTAGCCAGAGACTTTGCGTACACTCACTATCAACACCAAATCTGGTTTGCTGGAAATAGCAGGATCGTTTTAGAAGCAACATGCGCGAGGGATCAAATCCTGTTTTCAGAACAATCAATTGAGTATGAAGTAGTAGTTGATGCGAGCAAGTTGATTAATGTACGTAAACACACCTAATACTACAGCCGAGAGGGACAGCTGCTCCTAACTTCCACGTTATAAAACAAAGGTGATTCTTGATATTATATAAATATCTACATCCTGATCGCATAGATGTTTTGAAGAATAGGGCTATTCGTTTTTCTCCTCCTATTGCGTTCAACGACCCGTTTGAATTCAAACCAGTTATAAGCAGTATTGCGTCTGATGAGTATGTAAATGCTTATGTGGCAGAGAACTTAGAGAGTTTAGTTGAGTCCGAGTTGTCTAAAGTGCCGGAAGATGTTCTAAATTTAATCCCAAGATCTAAAGTTCAAGAGTTCGCCGTTTCATATTTTAAGAATAACCCGCTACTGTTTAGCTTCCTTATGAATAAGGCAAAAGAGCAGTTATCTACGATATTGTCTGAAAAGTCTAATGAGCTTATTGGCGTATTGAGTTTAACTGAAAAGCCAGATAATTTGCTCATGTGGTCTCACTATGCCGAATCGCATCGTGGGTACTGCATAGGTTTTAACTCCAATCATTCATTTTTCAATCGAAAGCGTTCTGAAAAGGACGAGTTCTATCATTTGAGGAAAGTAAAATATTTGGCCCATCGACCATCGAAGTCACTGGTTGATATGAATGGGACGGATATTTTTTTGCTAAAATCAAATGCTTGGGAGTACGAGCAAGAATGGAGAATGTGCGCTGTTTTACCTGACGCAGATACGACTATTAACTTTACTGCTGCTCCTGCTGTTCATTTGTTTAAATTTCCCGCTGATGCAATAGAGGAAATAATCGTAGGGGTTAACGCAGACTCTTCGTTAACTGAAAGCATAAAAAATATTATTGACCGTACCGAATTTAGTCACGTAAAGGTTAAGCAAGCTAGTGTCTCTGAAAAGGAATTCACTCTGTGTTTTATAGATTTATAACAAATAAGGATAGGCCGTGCGTAGCCGTGACCCATTTTTATGACGCTTGGCAAGTGTTGAACAAGCCCGAGGCTGGTTGTTGACACTTTGTTATTCAAATGGCTGGTTGAGAATTTGAGGGTCTAAAGGTCGTATTTTGAAAGTGACTTTTTGTGCAGACATGACGAGCCCTTAGCGAGCGAGCCAGTATTTTTGTAAATTTAGCGAGTCACCCAAAGTTAAAGCTGCTCTAGGTGTAAAGCTTATGCATGGCCGGAAAATGCGGGCTTTCAGATATACGCTGGGATTAACGGTATTAAGCGCTGCCATGGAAGTGACCGTTCGCCCCATGGACGGGGCGTTCGAGCATCCATGGAAGGACTGGCTGCGAGTCACTGGAATGACAGTGTTTAATCGCTGAAACAAGACTATGAATACTCCATTTACGAATAACTAAATACGGTTTTTGACCTCTTTAATGCCTGTGCCTTAAATTGACTTAGCAACTCAATTTATTAAATCTATTAACAATTCCTCAATGTCCGTGTAGTTTAGGTAGCTTATAAAAACAACAATAGGTTATCGCTATGACTTTACCCTCTGTATCACTTGCTGTATCAGTTATTTCAAAATCAGCAATCTCAAAGGCATTTGGCTCTAAATCCTCAGCAAACCAATCCCGTTTTTCCAAGACCTTACTCGCTTCGGCTTTAGCCTTGAGCTTTATGGGCGCGAGTTTGAGTTCGGCACAAGCAGCGACCAGTGTTATGCCGGATGCGGCTAAGTTGGCGGCAGGTGTGGAGCAAAAGGTGATCGACTGGCGCCGCGATTTACATCAACACCCTGAGTTGTCAAATCGTGAATTTCGCACCAGCAAGATTATTGAAAAACATTTGAAATCATTAGGTTTAGAAGTACAAACGGGTGTGGCGCATACGGGCGTGGTGGCTATCTTAAAAGGCGGAAAGCTGAAAGGTGGCAAGTCTGGTCCGTTGATTGCAATTCGGGCGGATATGGATGCTTTACCTGTTACTGAGGTGGTTGATGTACCCTTTGCCTCTAAAGCGACCGATACCTATCGAGATCAAAAGGTAGGGGTGATGCATGCCTGTGGGCACGATACCCATGTGGCGATGTTGATGGGCGTGGCTGAAAACCTCGTGAAAGTGAAAGATAGCCTCGCGGGTGATGTGATGTTTATCTTCCAACCTGCCGAAGAAGGCGCGCCAGACGGGGAAGAAGGCGGCGCGGAGTTAATGCTTAAAGAAGGGCTGTTTGCTAAGCGTAAACCTGACCAAGTGTTTGGTATGCATGTTACCTCTAGCATGCCGAGTGGCATGATTGGTGTGCGCAGTGGTCCGGCGATGGCGAGTGAAGATTCCTTTACGATCAAAGTGAAAGGCCGCCAAACCCATGGTTCTCGCCCTTGGAATGGGGTCGATCCTATTGTCGCTGCGGCGCAAATTATCACTAACGTGCAAACGATTGTCAGCCGTCAGGTGGATATCACTAAAGCCCCTGCCGTGGTGAGTTTTGGTGCGGTTAATGGTGGCATTCGCTCTAACATTATTCCCGATGAAGTCGAGCTGATTGGCACGATTCGCACCTTCGACCAGCCCATGCGCGCCGATATCAAAGTGCGTTTAGCTGAAATGGCCGAGTTATCGGCGAAAACGCTTGGTGCGAGTGCGACCACAGAGATCCACCCAGGTTATCCTGTCGTGGTGAATAATCCCGAATTAGTCGCCAGTATGAGGCCTGTGCTCGCCAGTGTGGTGGGCGATAAGATGCTGATTGAACCTGGGTTAATCACAGGTGCCGAAGACTTTTCTTATTACGCCTTAGAAGCGCCGGGGATGTTTTTCTTCCTTGGGGTGACGCCAAAGGGAACTGACCCTGAAACCGTAGCCAGCAATCATTCTCCGGCTTTTTATGTGGATGAAAGTGCGCTAAAAGTGGGGGTTGAGGCCATGACTAAAGTGGCGCTGACTGCGCTTAAGGCGCAATAAGTCGGACAGACGTTATTCCGTAAGCTCTTCGGTATAACTTGAGCTTACAAAAAATCGGCGCGGGATACGCTTTCTGCGCTTGATTTGTTAAACAATTTACCTCTATATGTGGATATTTACAGCAAGGAGCGAACAAGATGAAGCGCACGCTATCGGCTCTGGTATTGGCCATGGGACTTTTTAACCCCCTAAGCCAAACACAGGCCACCACGGCAGAAGACATTAAGAGTTTCACGCTAGATAACGGCATGAAAATCATGGTGCTAGAAGATGCCTCTATTCCCAATGCCAACATGTATTTGTTTTGGAAAGTCGGTTCACGTAACGAAGTGCCCGGCATTACCGGTATTTCGCACTTTTTCGAACACATGATGTTCAACGGTTCGAAAAAGTACGGTCCAAAAATGTTCGACCGCACTATGGAAGCCGCAGGTGGCGCGAACAATGCGTATACCACTGAAGACATGACGGTTTATACCGATTGGTTCCCTGCCAATGCGCTCGAAACTATGTTCGATCTCGAAGCCGACCGTATCGCAAACTTAGATATCAACCAAACTATGGTCGATAGCGAACGTGGCGTAGTGCAGTCGGAACGTTCCACTGGCTTAGAAAACTCTAACTGGAATGCCCTCGAAGGCGAAATTAAAGGTGTGGCGTTTTTAGCTCATCCTTATTCGTGGTCGGTGATCGGCCATGAGTCGGATATTGCCGCTTGGACGCTGGAAGATCTCGTGCAGTACCACAAAACCTATTATGCGCCGAACAATGCCGTGGTCGTGATTGCTGGTGATGTAAAGGTTGCCCAAGTTAAAGCCTTGGCCGACAAGTATTTTGCGCCTATTCCGGCACAAACTCCGCCTAAAGCAATTCGTACCGTAGAACCTGAGCAAAAGGGCGAGCGTCGTACCTTTGTGCAAAAGGCATCGGTGAGCACACCGAATGTGATGCTGGCATACCATATTCCGGCGGCGACTCACGCAGATTTTTATGCGCTGGATTTATTAAGCTCGATTTTGAGCCAAGGTAATAGCTCGCGTTTATATCAATCACTGGTTGATAAACAAGTGGCCTTAGAAGCGCAAACCTACATGCCGATGTCGGTCGACCCGAACCTCTTCTATGTGATGGGTGTTGCCACGCCTGAGGTGAAAGCCTCGACGCTGGAGCAGGCGCTGATTGAACAAATCGATTCGATTGCGACAACGGGTGTTACCCAGCAAGAGCTGGATAAAGTTAAAAATATCAAGTTGATGGATTTTTATCGTTCGATGGAAACCATTAATGGCAAGGCCAATACCATAGGCACCTATGAGATGTATTTTGGCAGTTATGACAAGCTATTTAATGCGCCAGAAGCCTATAACAAGGTGACGCCAGCGGATATTCAACGTGTTGCCCAAACCTACTTACGTAAATCGAATCGCACTGTAGCTGTGCTGGCAGCAAACGAGGAGATCTCTCAATGAAATCAACGGCAGCGAAATCGATGGCAATGAAATCGACAGCAATGAAATCACTTAAGATGGCATCAATCGGAAAACCTTCTAAGTTAATGGCCGCATTAGCCCTAGGCACAAGTTTAGCCTTAGCGGGTTGTGCTACGACATCGGCGCCGAAACGCGTTGAAACTGGCAGCTTTGTGATGCCAAGTTACGACAAGTTTGTACTGGATAACGGCTTAACTGTGTATTTAATGCCGCAGCGCGAAGTGCCTTTAGTCACCTTAAATGCCGTGGTACGTGCGGGGGCTGTCAATGACACCACTGCAGGCGTGGCGCAAATGACGGCAGAAGGTTTGTTGTTAGGGGCGGCGGGTAAATCTAAGGCGGATATCGAGCAGCAAGTGGATTTTCTCGGTGCAAGTTTAGGCGCGGAAGCGGATAAAGAAGGCAGCTATCTCAGCGCCGATTTTATGGCGAAAGACACTGATGTCATGCTGGGCTTATTTAGCGCGGCGATGTTAACGCCAGACTTTGACGCCGCCGAGTTCGATAAACTCAAGCAACGCGCGATTGCGGGATTACAGCAAGATAAAGAAAGCCCACGGGCTGTGATTGGCCGTTACTTCGATAAGCTGGTATTTGGTGCCCATCCTTATGGTAATGCGGCTTCGGGTAACAGCGATTCGCTTGAGCAAGTGACAGTGTCGCAACTGCGCGCTTTCCATAAGAGTTACTACCAACCGGCCAATACAGCGATTACCGTCGTGGGTGACTTTGATGTTGCTGCGATGAAGGCCAAGCTGACACAAACCTTTGGTCAGTGGAAAGGCAGCGAAAAGTTGGTGCAGCCTGACTTAAATCAAGGCTTGCCTCAGTTAACTGCGGCTAAAGTTTTGCTGGTGGATAAACCCGATGCCATCGAAACCACCTTTGTGATCGGCGGTTTAGGCATTAGTCGTGACAATCCAGACTATGTTGGTTTAACGGTAGTGAACACTATTTTAGGTGGTCGTTTTACCTCTTGGCTTAACGACGAGCTGCGGGTAAACGCAGGCTTAACCTATGGCGCACGCTCAGGTTTTAGCCCTTATACCGACTCGGGTGTGTTTACTATCAGCACTTTCACTAAGACGGAAACCACTCAAGAAGCGATTGATCTCGCACTGAAAACCTATGCTCGTTTATGGGAGAAAGGCGTAGATCAAACCACCTTAGATTCGGCTAAAGCCTATGTGAAAGGTCAGTTCCCACCTAAGTTTGAAACATCAGGCCAACTGGCGGGATTGTTGTCAGGCATGTATCTGTATGGCTTCGATGATAAGTTTATCAATGAGTTCCAAGCTAAGGTGGATGGTTTGACCTTAGAAGAAACCCAAAGACTGGTGAAAACTTACTTCCCGCAAAAAGATCTGCAATTTGTGCTGATTGGCAACGCGGCTAAGATTGCACCTATCGCCGCTAAGTATGGCAAAGTGCAAACCGTGGATATTAAAGCCACGGGCTTTGGCCAATAAGCTCAGTCATTTCAAGCTAAGTCATTTCAAACTAAGGCGTTAGCCTACGCTTTAGTTTAAGTAAACCCATTAAAAAGGTCTGCATTGCAGACCTTTTTTGTCTCTTATGGATGGCGTTTAACGCGCGCCAGGTTCGGCAAAGTGGGTCATCCACTTCTTCACTTCGTTATACCAGTAGACTGAGTTATTAGGCTTCATAATCCAGTGATTTTCATCGGGGAAATAAATCATCCGCGATTCAACATGTCGACTTTGCAGGGTATGAAACAGCTCGAACCCTTGGGTCGCCGGCACTAAGTAATCGAGTTGACCATGACTGACTAAGGTTGGAGTGTTGAAGTTAGCCGCAAAGTAATGGGGCGAAATGGCTTTATACAGTTCTGGATTATCCCAATAGTAGCCAAATCGGGTGCTGTGTACGGCAAAGTCCGACGCCATTTGTGCATACATGTCGTAGACCGCAGCATGGATCAATAGCGCTTTAAAGGGATGCGGCTGACCTAAAATAATCGAGGTCAGGTAACCACCATAACTTGCACCACCCGCCACCATGCGATCACTGTCTATCCAGCTTTGTTGTTTAAACCAGTCTGCCGCCTTGAGCACATCCTCAAGGGGTTTTGTCTTCCAATCGGGATTGATGGAATCGGCAAATTCCTGACCAAAGCCGCTCGAACCGTGGAAGTTTGGCCACGCAGTGACATAACCCCAAGAGGCAAAGGTTTGCGCGTTCCAACGGTAATGGAAACCGTCGGTAATGGCATTGTGTGGACCGCCGTGGACGAGCATAAACAATGGGTATTTTTTGCTGCGATCAAACCCTGCGGGATAGTGAACCCACATTTGAATATCTTTACCTTGATAGCCTTTGTAGGTAACTGATTCATAAGTGCCTAGGTCAACATCTTTAAGAATATCGTCGTTAAAGTTTTCTAGGCGTTCAATCTTACCATTGCGAGGATTGATGCTGACCAAGCGAGCGGGATACAAAAAGCTCTGATTGGTGGCAATCAGTTCGCCGTCTTTGCCTATGGCGGGTTGGCTAAAATCGGTTGCCTCTGTGATGGCTTTTACTTTGCCGTTCTTGGCATCGATAGAGTAAATACGGTTTGTGGCGGCGTCCTCCACTGTGGCATAAAAGCCCTTATTGTCGGGTGTCCAACTGAATTGAGAGACTGAACGGTCCCAGTCAGATGTGAGTGTTGTGAGTTTACGGCTGTCGATATCCAGCAGCATCAGCCTTGAGGTATCGGCGTAGAAACCGGGAATTTTCTGGCGGGTAAAGGCGAGCGTTTTACCGTTAGGGCTAAAGCTAGGATTCAGATCCGGCGCTTGATTATCTGCGGTGAGATTTTCGGCCTTGTTGTCTCCAATCGCAGCGAGAAATATATCAATTTTAGGATCGACTTTATTCTCTGAACCATAGGCGTTGAAGGCAATCCAGCGCTCATTGGGGGAAACATCATAGCTTGCACTGCTTTGGTCTGAGCGTGGTAATTCATGGCCCGCAGGTTGGGTGATGTTTTCGACATTACCGCCCTTGGCCGGAATTCTAAATACGTGGGCTTGGCGACGTTCATCTAACCAGTGATCAAATTGGGAATAGGGTAAGGTGTTCCATTGATGGGCAGAAACCTTATTGTCTGTATCTGTGGCGAGCTGGGTTTTCATTTCTTCCCAGCTTTGATTAGGGAAGATATTGCTGATGAAATACAGATGCTTGCCAACCCACTTAATGCTGTTAACGCCTGTGGGAATATCGGTTAAGCGCTGCGCTTCACCCGGACCATCCATCGGCAGCAGGTAAATTTGGCTCGCCTCGTCTTCATTGCGCTTACTTACAAATGCCAAGGTTTTGCCGTCGGGGGAAAACACGGGTTCGCTCACCCTTAAACCTTTGGCAGTGATGGCTCGGTTTTGCTTGCCATCGAAACGCCACAGCTGGGTTGAGCCTTTATCCGTTTTGAGATCGTACTCTGTGACTGGCGCGATAATGTGCTCGCCCGTGGGGGAGACAATCGGGCTACCGATACGTTTGAGTTGCCAAAGCAATTCTGCTGAGAGTGGTTTGCCCTGTTCTGCAAATGCCGAGCTAAAGGGTATCAGTAAGCAGAGTAATAAAATGCCTGTCTTCTTCACTATGAGTCTCCTTGTGATACAAACAGTTACTAGAATTATGATGTTGCGTATTTTTGCTAAGTGGCAAGTTAGCATGAAAACCCGCCATGCCTGAATAAGCTGTTATGTAAGCAACTGTGAATCTTTGTTGGGCATCTCAGCTCAAAAGTGGTTGATCTAGGCGCTAAAAAATCAGGCTAACGACAATACCAAAGCGCTCATTCCGTCGTAAAAGGAATCGTTTGTGATGGGGGATTTGTCGATTGATGCTTTTAACGCTAATGTATTGATCTGTTTCGGGTAGGTGCTAGAGATATGCCGCTTAAAATCGACCGTTTGAACCTTATGCTGGGTCTTACCATTGTACTGAGTGTGTTTTCGTCCTCCTCAGTTATGGCCGCTAAGGTCAGTTTCAAGGAATTTTGTCCACAATTGGTGGGGCAATGGGCGGGTGATGCTGCCAAGGCGGGGGAAATTCCGAAAAAAGTGGCCGTTACGGGCTTTTGCTCCCACGATCAGCGCCAGTTGATTTTATCTGTGAGTATCGGCACGCGGGCGCCCTTTAGCGAAACTTGGTGGTTTAGGGAACAAGGCGACCAAGTATTACTGACCTATTACGATGGTGTGGCGGAAGATAAACAGCAAGTCTTTAGTTTATATCGACAAAATGGGGATTATTCCCTGCTAGGGGAAGGCGTTGTTAATGCGAGACCCGCGTTGATCCAGTTACTCTTCGATGCTCAAACTCAAACTCAAACTCAAACTCAAACTCAAACTCAAACTCAGGCTCAAAATCAAGCGGGTGGATGGCAATGGACGCAGAATATTCAATATTTAGACGATGATATCGACCGCTATCAGCTGTTTCGTGGGATAGAGATGACGCCTGTCGCGCCATCTCATTAAGCCGACTTATTCATACTCGGCAATACGCAACTCACTTTGGGACAAAAGCGTGCTGCGTTTTACGCGGAATTATCTTCATTTCGGATAAACAAAAATAATCCTAATAGCTGAACTGTGGGTAGTGGTGAGCTTAAGGATGTAATGCTTGGCTTGACGCTTTACCTTTACACCAATGTCCGCTGTGATGTTGCTTCTTGAATTCACACATTGCATCCCAACGGCCGCTTATACCACTGTATTGACGACGAAACTCTTTGGCTGAAGTAAGCCAAGCATCGGGCGAAATGCCTAATTCATTGAGCAGTTTGGGCCGTTGATTATCGATATAGCCTTTTTTATCAAGGCGTATGGCTCTGCCAGTCCAATCTATGAGTTCGAGATAATCGGCAAAATGAAACGGAATGCCCGTTTGCTGCCTTAGATGTGTTGAACCATCAAATTTAGTGAGGGATTGGTGTGTTGTTTGCGGTCGTTTATTTACAGATTGAGCCAGTGTGTTAACTGAGGGGAAAGCGACATTTTGCGGGTCTAGCGAGTTAATTCGCTCCTGAATCGATGTAAAATCAGAGGATTGCAAAGAGTCGGCAATGCCCGCTCTAATTGGATTTAAATCGACGTACATCATACAAGCCAGCAGAGCTTGCTCATCTAACAGTGCTTGCGACTTAAATCGGCCTTCCCAAAAGGCACCTTTGCACTCATCTTCACGATTGGCCTTACGGGCAATTTCTTCATTTAAACAGCGCATAAACCAGCTGATACTACTCAATCGTTCATGCCACTCGGTAATTAAGCTATCGAGTAACATCACTTCACCGTCGATTAAGGTTTCACCATTCATATACTTAGTCGCGACAGCGTGGCCTTTAGTGATTTGACACCAGCGGCTGATAATGTCTTTTTGCGTTAACGATTTGGCCTTATCGGGATCAATTTTAAGCACTAAATGATAGTGGTTACTCATCACCGCATAGGCGCAGATATCAATGCAGAATATCGCAGATAATGCCTTAATTTTATCCACAATCCAGCCGCGTCTATGTTCATAGCTTCGCCCCGTGAGTTTATCTTCACCACATAAAAAAGCCCTACGAACACAGCGATTTATCACATGATAGAAGGGCGTTGCATTAGCATCAATTAGCTGTCTTCTGGCCGAGGTCATCACAAACTCCACACAGACAAAATCAAGATAATTTAAAGCCTAGGTGAAGGTGCTGAAAAACACAAAAAGATGTGACTGTCCCCGCTATTCTGCTATTCTTTTTAGAAGCATTTATACAAACCACATTAATGGGCAAGTAAAATAAATGAGTCTATGACGTGAATACACGCTGATTTAACTGTCATGATTTTATTGTTCACTTTCCACAAACGAAGACCAAAAGGGTATTCAACCAGCTCCATAGAAAAAGTAAACATTTGAGGATATCCGCCAGTATCGATCGCTCGAATATGGCCATCACCACTTTTATAAAACTTTACTTCCAACCCGCCCCTTTGGACAGAGAAGCCAGAGTTTTCATTCCTAATAGTAATTTTAGCTTTGCTATCTGCCTTGGAGTTTATCTTCTCAGCTATTTTCTCGATATTATTTTTACACTTTTCAAGTGTAGCTGTTGTATCACCAACTAAATGAGATCTTGGATTACCAAATTGCATCCTTGGAAGAGTTTTTGATTTCAACTTAATCAGAGGTAGAACTATGCAGTAAGATGAAACCTGTCGTATTAGAGCCTCCATAAGAGCGCCCATTAATTGAATAACCTTGATAGGATAAGTAGCCATCCTTTTTAGAAACCAAACAGGCTTCATTAAATAAAAACCTATATATTTCCCGCTAATGCCATTATAAATACCGATTTCAGGCTGTTTTAATGATTTGGTAGCTTCTTTCCTGATAACCGCATTATCTAATAAGGAGTATTCGATGATTCCATTTGGGTCTTCTTGGCTGTTATTCCCCTTAAAGTAATATGGTGAAAAAGTGCCAACAGTCCTCCAGCCCTTCTTAGGAAGATAATAGAGCAAATCCATTTTTAAGCTTCCTTCAGGGTTTATGGCGGCGCCCATATATTTTTCAGTCTTAAATTCGATAACAATATTTTTAGTTGATCGCCCTAAAATAGAAACAGGAGAAAATGAGTGAAATTCATCTTTTTCAAAAGATGAAGATATACTTGGCAACCGCTCAAGTACATTCTCAGCATAAAGCATATATCCAGAAGGTAAAGTCGCTCTTGAGTCATATACCCTTACTGCGAAATCATCAATCCGCCCAATTTTATTTCTTCCATTGATGGCTTCAATTTTCAATATGAGAGATTCAAGAGATCTTCCCTTAATAGTTGGATGCTTCTCTTCAGTTTTATAACGGAAAAATAACCTATTTGAAATATTCAATCTTGGTTTAAATTTCAAGATGTAATTATCGAAGAAAACAAAAAAACCTAAGAAACCACCAATCATACCAACGACTGAGCTTAGTACCTTTAAGAAATCTAAATTTAAAAAATTATCTAAATTCAAAATCAATTCCATATTTAGCTTCTAACGCCCGGCTAAGGGGTTGACAACGCACCGCCGAACTTAAAAAACACACTGTAAACACTGAACTGAAATTTTGCACTAAAGTCGCCAAGCGTTGGCAATCCCTCTTGAGCCGTTTGTTAGGCCAACAGATTGACAACGATACTTTAAAAACCCAAGAACAAGGCTTGTTTGAAAACTGAAAACCAACTAAGCGATTCATTTATAAACCAAAATCTAAAATCAGCAAAGAAACCCAAAAACTCAAATTGAGCGATTTGGAAGAAAAGTGACGAGCGTAGCATGCTCGGCGGACGTTTGGATGCTGAAGGTTATTTTGCCGATAAATTCACAGCGAAAAGCAACCCAACGCGATCAAGAGACAACAAATATGTGATGACGATTTATTGCTTAAGTTAAGCCACACAAAGCATGGAATTTACCGTTCAATTTCAACTCGATTTAGCTGATAAAAACTCACTTTGCCTAACATTTTATTAGTGCGCATGCGCGTTTACCTCATTAGACCAGTGAAAACGCACACAGTTAACTACCTGTATAAAAAGAACTTATCAGCTTTTTATCAAATACACCATCCGGAAAAACGCGCATGCGCGTTTTCCAAACCTATTAACTAATTTTGGAAAAGTATATACAAATGATTTTAAAGGGTTTTGTTAATTTTAGGCTGGATAAACGCGCAAACTAATGAGCGTAAAACACTCAAAAGCATCTAAATTTAAATACGACTGTATACCCATACATTGTTAGTCGCTTTACGCTAGGGCCAAACATTAGGTAAATGGATGAGATTTTGTATGGCAACAAGAGTAGGAGTTTTCTATTGAGCCAACGAACCGAAACAAGGAATGGGGCAAAAAGCTTTTAGCCGGATGAGCAGTTCAATAGTCGTTAAGATTGGCATTGTTGCAACTGTGACCGTTGGCGGCATGGATGCCGACGTCGAGCCCTCATGAATGAGTTTATGGCGTGTCACAGGGGAAACAATGACAATTCACTCAGTACAACTAATGATAAAGCTAACTTGCTTTGGGCAATATCTTTTAGCCAGATGAACAGTTCAATGGTCGTTAAGATTACCATTGTTGCAACAGTGGCCGTTGGCAGTATGTCATTGGGAAAGCAATGACAATTAACGCGTCATGCGCGTCACTAAACTGTCTTGCTTTCGGGCTGAATTGAGTTAACGCAATCTTTCGGGGTTGATGGCTTAGTGATTGGAATATTGGTTAAGTTCAGCCTAATCCAAATCAGTATTCCTAGGTATTAAATTGCGCCTTCAAACCCAAGCTGGCGCCAGGCTTCATAGCTGATAATCGCCACAGCATTTGACAGATTCAAACTACGGCTGGTGGCCGCCATCGGAATACGCAGTCTCTGCTCGGTCGGGATCGATTCGATAATCGCCATCGGCAAGCCGCGGGTTTCAGGGCCAAATAGCAGCACATCATCTTTTGCAAAACTCAGCTCAGTATGCGGACGACTGCCTTTAGTGGTGCAGGCCATAATGCGCTTACCAGCCATAGCTTCGAGGAAGGCATCGAAGTCTTTGTGGCGAGTTACATTGGTTAAGTCGGCATAATCTAAACCAGCGCGGCGTAACTTTTTCTCTTCTAGATCAAAACCTAATGGCTCAATCAAATGCAGCTGACAACCGTTGTTGGCGCATAAGCGAATGATATTACCTGTGTTAGGTGCGATTTCTGGCTCATAGAGTGCGATATGGAACATGCTGGCCCGCCTATAGAAAAATGACGGCTGATTATACGGTAAACGGCGGCTAAGCGCAGTGACAGAGTGATGCTTTACACGTTCTCATTTGGATGCGAGGAATGAACGCCACAATCGTTGTCCTCTGCTAAGCTTGAGAAAGCCACCGAGGGACCACCCATGTTCAGTCACTTTATTACCTTGTGTATTTTTTCTGTGCTTTTCCTTCAGAGCATTTTCACCCCAGCCTATGCCGCGGATGATGCTGTCACTAATGCTGGCGGCAAGCGGCAGATGACGGCTTATTTAGGGGAGATCCCTGGATTAATTAATGCCGATGGCACAGGGCCATTTGTGGAACTGGTTAAAGCAATTGATAGGGCAGATCCTGAGGTTGAAATTGAGATTAAGGTTTTTCCGCTTTCACGGGCTATGCTAGGCGTGACGCTTGGTCGTGCTGATTTTGGTTTGCCCGCCATCCGTAATAATGCCGCGTTAGATGCCTTATCTTACCGTTTTAGCACTGTTTCATTTGGGCAAGTCACCCATGTGCTTTATACCAATGTGGATAAGCCGATTACGAAGGCCATGTTATTTGATCAACAGCAAACGGGGCGCGTATTTACCGTGGAGGCGATTCCAGATTACATGCCTATCCCTGCGGAACCTTCGATAACCATTAAACGTTCTTTGCTAAAACTTTCCCATGGCCGTATCGATGCCTTCGTTTGGGCGCAGGAAGAGGCCGATATGATGCTGAAACAGTTGAAATTGCATAATATCCACCGTGAAGACTTTGGCGATTTTGAAGATGTGTTTGTGATTGCCAAGGGCCCCGAAGGGGATGCCGTGGATGCATATTTGACTCGCATGATTGAATTACTGCGGCAGACTGGAGAATTAAGCCAGATTTATCAAACTATCCATCTGTCCTACAATGACTGGCAACCTTAGTTTTTAAATCAAATAGTTAACCTAACTAACTCCCGCCGATAACGAGATATTCATAAACTTCACTTGCTAGGAGTTAAGACTGAGAATAATATATCTTCACATCAAGATACTTTTTAAAGAGTTATTATGCCTTTTGTCATCGCCTTACTCGCCCCTGTATTTTGGGGGACGACCTATGCGTTAGTGAGTCTCTACTTACATGATATGTCGCCCTACTGGGTGGCGGTGTGGCGCGCGCTGCCTGCGGGAATACTGATGTTGATGCTGCGTCCACGTTTACCAACGCTGGCTTGGTCTAAATTAAGCTTGCTGGCGTTTTGTAATATTGGCGCCTTCTTTGCGCTGCTGTTTATCGGTGCGTATCGTTTGCCGGGCGCTGTGGCGGGTACCTTAGGGGCGACGCTGCCGTTAATTTTCTTAATCTTAGCTTGGGTGATAGATAAAAAACGCCCTGGGATGAAGTGGTTGCTATTAGGTTTGATGGGATTAGGAGGAGTGATTTTACTGCTAAACCCGTCGGCGGATCTCGATCCTATCGGCGTGTTGTGCATGTTGAGTGCCACGACGTTAATTGCTTTCTCTTCTCGCTGGATGCAAAAGTGGGATGTGGGTGACTTTTTAGTGCTCACAGCATGGCAACTGTTTTTGGGCGGCTTGATGTTAATTCCGCTGGCATGGTTTATGGCGGGCCCGCCGCAGTTACCTAGCCTGACAGTGGTGCCGTCGTTACTATGGTTAGTGATTGCCAACACCGCCATCGCTTATTGGGCTTGGCTGTGGTCGATGCGAAATTTAGGACCAGAAATCATGGGCATGGTCGCTTTAGTCAATCCCGTGGTTGCCGTATCATTAGGCGTATTGATTGTGGGTGAGACCTTAGACATGCGTCAGTGGGCGGGGATAGGTGTGATATTACTGTCGCTGTTATTGATGAAATTGCCACAGAATTTAAGGTTAAACCCATTTAAAAAAGTGCAGCCCTAGTCAGTATTTTGGGGTAAATGAGGGATAGATGCTAAAACGTTTGGATCTGAATTTACTACCCGTACTGGAAATCCTGCTTGAGGAGCAAAGTGTGACCGCCGCTGCGGCGCGTTTGCATTTGAGCCAGTCGGCGGTGAGTAAACAACTGACGCGCTTGAGGGAAGTATTTGATGATCCTCTGTTTGAGCGCACCGCCTACGGCCTAAAACCGACGCCTAAAGCCTTGTCGCTCGCGCCTGAGTTGCGCCAATGTTTACAGCAATTGGCGCAATTTACCCGGCCCGATACCTTTGAGCCCGCCTTAAGTCAGCGGCAGTTTAGAATGCATTTGGTTGAGACCACATACTCGCTGACTTTTCCGCATTTTATGCCCTCGCTGCTCGCCCAAGCGCCCGGTGTGAGTCTCAATTGCCAAACTTGGCGGCTCGATACTATGGACAGATTACTGCGCTGCGACATCGACTTAGCCATAGGTTGCCGCGAGTGGGACGAGCGTTCGCCTATGCATGTGAATCATATTCCCGACGACTTGTGCCATGTCGAGTTAGTGCAGGATTATACTGTTTGTTTGATGCGTCGCGATCATCCGGCGTTAGCACAAGAGTGGAATTTAGACACCTTCTTGAGCTATCGCCATCTGCAAGTGGCTTTTGGTGGCATAGAGCATTGGTTGCTGGATGATGTGCTGCAACTTGAGGGCCGTCAGCGTGATATCGCCGTGAACATGACCGATTTCCAGAGCGCTCTGGCCCTGTGTGAACAGAGCGACTTGATCCTCTGCGCGCCGTCACGTTATGCGTTTGCTGTGATGAAATCCTTCGAGCTTCAGTCTTTACCATCCCCTATCAAGCTGATCCCAGGCGCGTATTTATTGATGTGGCATAAACACTTCGAGCACGACTTGAGCCATAAATGGCTACGTGAGTTGATTATCAGTCAAGTGCTGCCGTCGATTACGTCTCGGGTTTAGGCTCTTTTGGCGCTGCTAACCAAGCGGTTAATGCGGGTAAGACTGTTTTCCCATCCGCTAGCCCTTGTTGATAGACGGCGGTCACTTTATCGATATTGCGATCGAGCCTGGATAAATTAAGTGGCTGCGCTGGGCGGATCACAAAGGCATCATCAGATGCAACTGCTTGGTCTAACTCGGTTAATGCGTGATTATAAACTCGGTGCCGCTCACTTAACGCATGGGCAACCGCGGGGTAGCGTTTGTAGGCTTTGCGGGCTAACCAATTCATTTTCATCGCGGATTTTTGGTAATGCTGATCTTGAGTCAAGATCACCACTTGGCGTGAGTAACCATCTTTGCGTGATTGCGCTAACGGTATCGGTTCGCCTATGCCGCCATCGAGGTAATGATGTTGGTTAATCACGCTGGGTTTAGACATAAAAGGCAGGCTAGAGGAGGCGATGAGCACGTCGAGTAATTTATCGTGGTCATTAAAATCGGCCATACCGAAGTAATCGGTTTTCCCTGTATTGCAGTTAAAGGCGCCGACCTTAAATTCGGTATGACTATTTAAAAATGTATCAAAATCAAATGGCAGTAACTCATAGGCCATGCGGCGATAGGTAAAGTCTGTGTTGACATAGTTGCCTGTCGCCAACCAATGGCGCAGGCCCATATAGCGTTTATCGTTGAGATATTGCTGCTGAATTTGAAGATTGCGACCGAATTGACGGGACACATAGGACGCGGGATAAATGGCACCCGCAGACACCCCAATCACATAGTTGAAGTTGAGCGACTGCTGCAAAAACGCGTCTAACACACCTGCGGTATAAATGGCTCGAAGGCCGCCACCTTCCAACACTAAGGCCACATCTTTCATCGAGTTACATCTTTTTTATTGGTTTATCCCAGCAGAATACCCCAGCTTAGCGCAGAAATGAATGCGCAAAAGGCACACTTAAGATGCGTAATCGACGTTGGTGTGATGGGACGCTTGCTTGGGCTTTATGGGTAAAATATTGGTCACGCAATCCTTTGTGCCACCATTTTGAACAGGCTGTTTAGATTGAACGGCAGGGGTAAAATCCGCCTGACTGAAGTATTGGCTAAGTGTATTGAGCGCTTCTTTTACTTTTGCGGGCTGCTTATCCCGCGCCGAAGTGACGCTGTAAACGCTGTAAGTATTGAGTGACCATTCGGGTAAGAGGGTCACAAGCTGGCCGCTTTCGAGATATTTGTGCACTTCAGGTTCGGGCAGGGCGGCAAATCCGAGACCATCGAGAGTGAGTTGGATTAATGCCTGCATATTGTTGACCGTAATACGCTGGCTTGTCAGCTCGAAGCACTCTTGGCTGCGGGTGTGGGTCAAGGTTTCACTGTTAGCGCAGGGGTGATTAATGCGATTAAAGGCAGCCAATTCAGCGGGATGCTTAAAAATTTTGTGCATTGGCAAATAATCGGGTGAGGCGCACAGCAACATGCGCCAATCGGCTAAGTGGCGGGCAATTAAGTTGGAGTCTGATAAAGGACCGATGCAAATCGCCAGATCTATGCCCTCGTTGACTATATCTATCGGGCCATCCTGCAGCAGTAAATTCAAACTTATCTGCGGATGCGCCGCCAACAGGTAGTTAAAGGGCTCGCTCAATAGGCCGCCGCCAAAACCTATGGGCGCGGCAATCTTTAATTCCCCCGAAGGAATCCCTTTCAAGTTATTGAGTTTCTGCTCTGTACTTTCGACTATCGCGATGACTTTTCGGCAATTCTCATAAAACAAGCTGCCCGCCTCTGTGAGGGTAAGATTGCGAGTATTGCGGTGGAATAGACTGATCCCCATGTCCATTTCGAGCTTAGTCACTTGTTGACTCACCGCTGAGGAGCTGAGGTTTAACTGCTGTGCCGCGGCACTCATTGAGCCCTTTTCTGCGATTGCCGCAAAAACGATCATGCCTTTGATCATGTTTTTATTCATTTTTAAGTAACTCTTACAAGTGAATACCTAAAGTCTAACTTGAGCTGATTGTAACATAGGGATACATTGCCGTATTGAAAATTGTTCTCATTTACAATCTGTGCCCAATGGAGACTTGTCGGTTATGTTGTTAAGTCGTAAGAAGTACCTCGCTCAAGTGATCACCGCTTTATGTTTGTTGCCCGCAGTGCCTGTGACAAATGCTCTTGCGGATACCGCGCCTGATAAAGAAAAGATGATGGAAAGAATCGTAGTGACCGCATCGGGATTTGAACAACAAATTCGCGACGCACCCGCATCTATCAGTGTGATCACCCGTGAGGATCTGGATAACCGCTTCTATCGCGACTTAACCGATGCCATGTTAGAAGTCCCCGGTGTAGTGATTACCGGCGGCGCCGACCGTCAGGACATCAGCCTGCGTGGCATGGGCAGCCAATACACGTTAATTTTAGTGGATGGTAAACGCCAATCTTCGCGCGAGACACGTACTAACAGCGACGGTCCAGGTGTTGAAGGCGCTTGGACGCCACCATTGGCGGCCATCGATAGAATTGAAATCGTTCGCGGACCTATGTCATCACTTTATGGTTCGGATGCCATTGGCGGCGTGATCAACATTATCACCCGTAAAGTGCCGAATGAGTGGCAAGGTGAAGTGCGACTCGACACGACATTGCAGGAAAAGTCGACCTCGGGAAATGTGTACCAGAGTAACTTTTTCGTTAACGGTGGCTTGATTAAAG
This sequence comes from Shewanella sp. DAU305, assembly GCF_026802235.1. Classification (NCBI taxonomy): domain Bacteria; kingdom Pseudomonadati; phylum Pseudomonadota; class Gammaproteobacteria; order Alteromonadales; family Shewanellaceae; genus Shewanella; species Shewanella sp. DAU305. The sequence goes on along the minus strand of NZ_CP113808.1, from coordinate 193,906 downwards.
ATCTGCTGGGGATGCAACTTTACGGTCAATATACTCAGCGTGAAGAAGATAATATCTATGGCGGTTACCGTGGCCGTGATGCGACGAATCTGACCGCGCGGTTTGCGCTCACCCCCAATGAAAACCACGACATCATGCTCGAAGTTGGGATGTCAAACCAAGAACTCGACAGCAGCTTAGGCAAAACCGTTACACCGCTGGCGCCGGGCGAAGCCTGTGGTCGTCGCGGTTGTCCTCAATCTTCAACGACAGAATACGAAAACAGCACCATTTCGCTGTCACACACAGGGCGTTGGGACTTTGGCACCTCGGATTCTTATATCAAGCATGAGGTTTTCGATAACAAAACCCGCAAGATGAAGATCACTAACACGGATGTACAATCTAGCCTGATCACCACCTTAGGCCAAAGCCATACGGCGACTTTTGGTGCGGCATTTAACCATCAAGATTTAACCGACGAAACGGGTAATCAGGTTAGCGACTTAACCGATATCAGTCGCAGACAATGGTCGGTATTTTCTGAGGATGAATGGCGCATAGTCGATAACTTTGCCCTGACCATGGGGCTGCGTTTGGATGACGATGAAAACTTTGGTCACCATGTCAGCCCGCGTGTTTACGGCGTGTGGGGATTAACCGACAGCACCACCTTAAAGGGCGGCGTGTCGACGGGCTTTAGGGCGCCGAGTTTGCGCCAGACAGTGCCCGATTGGGGACAAGTGAGCCGTGGCGGCAACATGTACGGTAATCCAGATTTACAACCCGAAACCTCTGTGAACTATGAGTTAGGTGTGTATTCGGATCTGACCGAGAGCATTACCGCCAGTGCGGGTGTGTTCTATAACGAGTTTAAAGATAAGATCACCCGCGTGGCCTGTCCTGCGACTCAATGTACCGATGGCCCCAATCAATTTGGTTCCGACCCAACCACTTATGTGAATATTGACGATGCTGTGACTCAAGGGATTGAGCTGAGCATCGACTATCGGATTCGCTCAAACCTGAGCTTTACGGGTAACTACACTTACACGGATTCAGAGCAAAAGACGGGGGCTTACAAAGGCAGCCCATTGAATCAATTGCCTAAGCATTTGATCCAAGCGTCGTTCAACTACGAGCCTATTGATAATTTAAGCACTTGGTTGAGAGTGAACTACCGTGGCGAAGAGAGCCAACCGACGACGGGACCGTCGTCGAGCAGTTTTATCGCACCTTCTTACACTCTGCTGGATTTAGGGGCTAACTATCAGTTGAACGATAGCCTGAAATTTAGCGCGGGCATTTATAACGCCTTCGATAAGGACATTACCCAAGAGGAATACGGTTATCTTGAAGATGGTCGCCGTTATTGGTTAGGTATGACCTACAGTTTTTAAGCCGATATCTTATTGCTAACACTGAAACGAAAGCCAGAGCATTGACTCTGGCTTTTTGTTAGTTGTATTCATCAATAGGAATGACTATTTTTTACTAGCGGGTGGGCGCGGGCGAGTTCGATGGCCGCACCTATGGCGTTTCGCGCTTGCGGACTGTTTTTCCAGCACGTGGTGCGCAGCATGCTGGCGACTAAGTTCGCGATATCATCCACTTCGTGTTGCGCTAGCTGTTGCAGTGAACTGATACCAATTTCTTCGAAGCGTTTAATCACAGTAGGACCAACGCCTTTGAGTGCCAATAAGGCATGTTTTTCTTGTTCATTAAAACCCATAACCCATACTCCTTTATGACGGGGATCGCGCTCAAGCTAGCATTAAGGCAAGACTACCTTTAAACCAAGTTAACAAAAAGGCCCTCGAAGGGCCTGTTTAGTCTTTATGAATCAACAATCATCCGTAAGTGTTACATATCACAGGGTTTGAGCGGTTTACGCAACTGGGCGCGCACATTGTCCATGCCTGAATAAAACTCTTTCATCATCAAGAGACCCATCATCTTGCCGTTGTCGGTCACGATCAGATTGTCGGGATCCCTTGGGTCATTCTTGATCGCGCCAATTAACTTCATCGACGTCATTTCTTTAAACAAGGCGGTATCTAAGTTGACGCCAAAGGTGTCGCGGAAATATTTACGTGATAAACGGCCGGAGAACATGCCCAGCAAGAAGCGATATTGCATCACATCTTTTTTGCTGTAGTTCTTTTGCTGCTCGACGCCCATGTGGCCGGCTGCAATGCGTTCTTGGTACTTGCGCAGCGAGAAAGTGTTCACATAAAGCGTGTCATTTAAGAAGCTAAATGAGCCCGAACCTACCCCTAAATACTCATCGTAGTCGATAACGTATTCGTCAAATCCTTCGTCATCAGTTTTACCAAATGCCCATGCAGACAATTGATTATATTGGCCATTTAGGCTGTTTAATATCTGACGATATTGGTTGGCCATATCCGCCTGCGGCGCCGCTAACTTGCCTTTCACGCTCTTACGAGTTTGATGAGTGATCATCAGCGGATAAGTGGTAATTTGTCTTGGGTCGAGGCGCGATGCCATGTCGAGATCGTGTTGGATCACTTCATCGGTTTGGCCGCGGAAACCAAAAATCAGGTCGACGTTGATAATGGGGAACAGCTCTTTGGCGCCCATGATCTTGTCGAAGGTTTGTTGACCCGTACCGAACTTATCGAGTCGGTCAGTCATTTTTAAAATATCGTCATTAAAGCTTTGCACGCCGATGGACATGCGATCCACTAGGCCTTTGAGTTGCTTAAAGCCAGGGCTATCTAAATGCTGCGGATCGGACTCGCAGGAGACTTCTTTAATGCTCGGGAATAGGGTTTTCGCGTGTTCGATAGTACGGGCTAATTCATCTTCTAATACTGTGGTGGTGCCGCCGCCAATGTACATAGATTCAAAGTCATAGCCGAGGGCTTTGACCATTTCCATCTCTTTACGCAATGAGATGAAATAGGCGCGTGCCTTGTCTTCCTTGAACATAAAACGGTGGAAGGTGCAGTAAGAACACAGGGTATGGCAGAAGGGGATATGCGCGTACAGCATATACTTTTTGCCTTCTACGGGCGCTGGCATCATTTCCGCGGAAAGGGTATCGAGGCGAAGATTCTTATCGACGTAGTACTGCATGACTCGTTCCATCGAGCCGAGCATCCAGTTAGGGACGGTAATATTCGCTTGATAAGGCGTTGCGATAGCGCCGTTGAGCGTTTGGATAACTGATGACATAACGATTCCTATCTGTGAGTGCTAACCGTAAACACCGAAATTGCTTTAGGTAATTCACGACCACCTAGCGCAATTAGACTACCTCGTATGCAATTGTTAAAACGTGAACTGGTTATAAGTTACGGTTTCCTAACAAGGAAATCACGGGCTTTTTGTTAAGCAGATCATGTTTTAGTGATTAAGCATGCATTTTTAACCTGTACTTTTTGGAGGAATTTACTGTGAATTTGAGGAGTTAACTTAAGGTGTCAGTCTAAATGTGGAGATTAAAATATCACCATTAAAGGTTTTTATTGCTGACGGATTAGCGCTTGTCTATCCAATGCTCGACTGTCATCATCCGAGCGATGAAATAACCTCATGATCTAAAGGGCTAGCTATGTTGGTAAACGTAAACCGCTTCTTCCCGCTGTTGGCACTGATAGGCGCAGTGACAGCTTATCTGATGCCGAGTTGGTTTACTGAGCTTAAATCCGCCATAGTGCCGCTGTTGGTGATCATCATGCTCTCTATGGGGCTCACCTTAGATCTGCAGGATTTTGCTAATGCATTCAAACAAAAACGCGCCGTGCTGACTGGGCTGATACTGCAATTTTCGGTCATGCCGCTCAGCGCATTATTGATCAGCCAGTTATTAGGATTAGATAGGGAACTCACCATAGGCATGGTGTTGGTGGGCAGCGTGGCAGGCGGCACCGCCTCAAACGTGGTCTGTTATTTGGCAAAAGGCGACGTGGCTTTATCGATAACCATGACGGCACTGTCGACCTTAGCGGGCGTAGTATTAACACCACTGATTATTAAGCTGTTGATTGGCGAGATGATTGATATTCCCTTTGCCGACATGCTACTGAGCTTAGTGAAAATCGTGCTGTTCCCCGTTAGCGCAGGCGTGATCATCAATCATTTCTTTAAATCGCTGGTGGCCAAAGTCGCTCCCGCATTGCCGTTGATTTCAATCTTGGCAATCGTGATGGCGATTACGATTATCGTGGCGTTAAATGCCAATCAGTTTGATAAAGTTGGCCCCATTATTTTGCTGGCAGTGTTCTTACATAATGGTTTTGGCCTCGCTTTAGGCTACTTTTGCTGCCGTTTATTAGGCTTTAACCATACCGTCTGTAAAACCATTTCCATCGAAGTCGGCCTACAAAACTCTGGCCTAGCTACCGCTTTGTGCATCAAGTTTTTTAGCCCTATTTCTGCCATCCCCAGCGCGATATTTTCGATATGGCATAACCTATCAGGCGCCATGTTGGCAGGATATTGGGCGAGGGAATAATAAGATGTTGCTATCGAAAATAGACAATACCTGTGGTCTAGCAAGCGCGGCCACAGGCTTAGATTGCTGTGACTAATCAACCGGTAATGGGGTCTCGACGGGCATAAGTGTCAGCTGCAAGATATTTTCTTGCTGGCTTAATGCCAGTGGCAGGGTGTAGTTGGGAAAGCGCAATCCGAATACGGCACCTTGTTGTAATAAGCGATACAGCTGATCTGTCATGGCAATCGTTAAGCTGGCACAGCCATGTTCGTCGACTCTGCCTTCAAGTGGTAAAGCAATTTTGTCAGCTAAGGTTAGATACGCCGCCATACGCCAGTGCGAGTTTTCTCCAATATTAAATGTGCTGCCATGCAATTGGTTGTAGCCTAAACCACAGGCTTGCAAGCTTAATTGGGTTTTGGCCGCTGTTGGTAGCAAAATAGTCTGTTGCCGCTGCTGTGCCAGAAACGTGCCCCACGCCAGCCGATTTATAACTGAGTCCAGTGAGATGGGAACATACTGATCTTGCTGTTTTAATGCATTAAAGCGGGCAATGCCTTGTTCCAATTTAGTGAGATCGTCTTCATATTCCAGTTGTGCCTTAAGCAGTTCATAAGCGGGAGCCTTCGCTTGTTCCATGCCTGCTAACGCTGCTTTCTCGTAGTATGCCAGTGCTTGCACTTTATCGGTTTCTGCGCCCAAACCGCGCTCTTCCATACTGCCTAAATGATAGTTAGCGATGGCAACTTGACGCTTAGCACCTTGTAAAAATGCGGTTTTTGCGCCGCTGTAGTCATTTTCATTCAACAGTAGGGCGCCGTAGTTTGTCCACGCCGTACCGTCATCTGCTGCCATACCCAATTCCAGCCACTTTATGGCTTGCTGGCGTAACTGCGGGAGGTCGAGACTTTCTTTTTCGCTGCCGACACTTTGCATCGCTATTAAGTAGGCGCGCAGATACTCGCGTGAGGCATTATCCAGATAGAGGTTGTCGGGTTGAAGTTCAAAGGCTTGTCCAAAGTAACTCCCCGCTCGCTGCGCCGCTGCGATTGCTTTCGTTAGATAGAACCTTGAGCTGGGATCTGCCGGACTGTGTGCTCGCCCTAGGTTATATAAGGTCGGTAGCTTAAGGCCCCGCGCCAGTGCTTCTTCTAACAAGGGGATGGCCTTCGTTTTGCTATCATTATCCAGCGCCATGCTGCCTAGATTATGGCTGGCACGGGCCGAACCTAAGGCTCTGGCCTGTTCATAGTATTGGCTGGCGGTGACATTATCTTGCGTTACGCCGCGGCCGAGATGGTAGGCTTTACCCAGTAGAAATAGCGCCTCAGCATTGTTTTCTGCGGCTTGCTGCTGCGCTTGTTGTAAGAAAGCGTCGTATTGTTGTTGCTCAAATAACTGTTCCAGCGCGGATTTTTCCGCCGTTGCTGCAAAGCTTAGGGTCAACAGTAATAGGAGAGTCGCAATCGTGAATATCTTCATAACATCCTTGTAGTTAAGCGGGTACTTGCAAGTGGTAGTGCTAGTGAAGTTGGCTAACATAGTGGCTTGTTATGCTACAAGCAAGTCTTGCTGTTTGCCACTGTGTTATGACTTGCGGATGAATTGCAGCGATAGCACTGCCGTGACTATTGTGTGGCATTGCCAGTTTGAAGGGGCTCCCAAAGGGCGGCTGATGTTAATGGCATGGCAACGCGCTTTATACTGCGTTCAAGGCTTTCGACAGAGCACCACTATGCCTTCAAGCCTTCGCCTTGTCTAAAGCGCGTTGAACTCCCGCTGAATGAACAGATATTTAATACGATTGGTATTAGTGTTAACGACGCTGATTTGTGTCGCTATTGACTGCAAAAATTGGGTGTTGCTGCATAGATAAAAGCAGTTTTAGTAAGTGAACTCGTTGAGTTCCATGCACTCATTTGCGCCATAGCGCCGAAAGCCAGCTTGGCTCTTTGCACGACTTTGGCGGTGTAATTGCCATTGGGATCTTTATATTTAAAGGATACTTCGGCAATCACGGGTTGCTGCGAGGCACTTGGGGAGTTGGTGTACCACAGCGTGAGTTCGAGTGAGGCGTCTATGCTGCCTAAATCGATTTCACTGCCTTCAAACAGATATTCATTAATCGTAAGGCCACCGACTTTGGCGAGTGTGAGATTGCTACTTAAACCGTAAGCGTCGGCAAAGCCTGAAAAGTGACTATTTACATCGGCCATATCATTTAAGGTGCGAGTGTTTGGCGTGGTGGTTGAATGGCTATACACGATGCGGATGCCATTATTGATATCGGTACTGATATCGGCTTCGAGTTTAGTGTCGGCTTGATTATCGGTCGAGCTGAGATCTTCAAAGTCAGCAATAAATCGATCAGGGCTGCGAAATTTAAGGGTTACTTCACTTTTGCCATCGCTCGTTCGGTTACGAAAGATATAACCTAATTGCTTTAACTGACAACTGGTTGGGGTGTCATAGAAGGCTACTTGACGTGTTTTGGTTAATGCCCAAGAGCCTGTGACATTGCGACTAATTACGTTGCTAATGGCTTGTTTAGCATCCGTTAGATAGCTATTGGCGGTTGTGCTTTGAGTAGCATAATTAAAGTGGCTTGGGTCGAGCAGCAGCTTATATTCCCTTGATGTTTCGACTGGATTGGCCTGTGCTGCACATGAAGCGAGCAGGGCACTTGAGACTAACGTGAATGACATCATCGCCTGTGAAGCAGTTTTCATCGGTTAATCCTTAAGTGATGTGCTGATGCAAGGTGGTTTACGCTTTCGTTATAACGACTTCTATTGCAACTTGAGTGTGTCATGAGCCACCACTATAAGACAGTGATGTCTCATGTGGCTGAATACTTAATGGTTATTTATCAGCCGATAAGGGTAAGTCGTCAACGATATACAAAGTGTTGCCGTCGATATCACTTTGCGCACTATCGAGATATTTCTGTTCTAAGGTGTTGTTATTACTCCAAGTGGCAAAGTCATCGTCATTTAGCACACCTAAACGCTTATTATCAATTACCCACAAACCTTCCATTTTGTCATGGGGATATTGTGTTTTAGCGGCCATATCTAGCACCAGTGATTTTGTCGCGGGTATGATGCCATTAGCTGCAAGTGCCTCCCAGCCATCGCTTAGCGCTACCTGCTCTAAGGTTTTACCTTTAATGGTTAAACCTAACGCCGCATCTTGGGCTATATCAGCTTGTGCAGTGACGGTCTCGAGATCTGTCGCGCCGCTGATATCTATCTTGTACACATGCTTCATCACATCAGTGTCGATATTAAAAAACTTGCCATCACGTTCTAACACTAAAAATTGGCTGTTACTTAAGGCAACGATTGCTGAGTTAGAGTTTTGGGCAATTTCTTGCTGATATAAATATTGGCTAATAGCGCCTGTCGCTAAGTTGATGGTCACGATTCGAGTCAGGGTATTGTTGTTAACACTCTTATCGGGATTGGAGATGGTCGATTGCATTATGCCCACAAGTGTCGACTGATCGGGCGTGATGGTCAGCCCTTCCATCCCGCGGTTGGCACGGCGATGAGCAAATTCTGCCGGTAGGCTATATAAGTTGCGTGCATCGTCTGCGAAAGGATTAATCCGCGCTATTTCTACCCCTTCAGCCGAGTAATGCACTATGTGTGGACCATACTCATCGCTGACCCAAAAACTGCCATCATCCATGGCGGCGAGACCTTCAGAATCTAACCCATAATCATCGAGTTTGATGGGGTTGGTCTGGGCATTATAAGGCTGGCTCATGTCTTGACGAATGACTTCACCTGCTGCGTCATAGGGGATTTCTCCTGTGCCTCCAAGGCTACTGCTATTAGGCAGTCCAGTGATCAAGCTGCCATCAGGGCGTTTAAATAAGATGTCTTTGACCTTAGTGATAGTGCCATTGGTTTGCAGTTCAAACAAACCGATACGTGGCGTGTAGTCAGGCGTTGGAAACATTTTTCCTTTGCCTAAACTACCGCTGTAATCTGCATTCGGGCCGCGATCGGTGAGGGCATAAAATTGAATAGGGTTATTGGGGTTGGGCGCTGCATCAGAGCCATAGCCGCCGTTACGAATTTCAAATTTAGTACCAGGCATAGCGCCATTGTCTAAATCATCGCGCAGCACAGTGAAAGGTAAATGCACCGCTTTGTCCGTAAACAGGTCGGCGTTACATGCATAGCTGCTATCAACCACTTCATTACTGTCGAGCTTGCCGTTATCGTTGTTATCAAGACCCGAATCTGTGCGAGTGCCGCCCATCCAGCAGTGGCTATCACCGCCAATTAAGGTGGTTTGTGTGGTCAGGCTACTGATGTCTTTATCATCCGAATTACAAGCATTAAGTAGCAAAACTGACAGGCACAAGCCTGAGGTGACGAGCACATTTTTCATCTTAATATATCCTGATTCTTAAAGTAATTAGCTATGTTGTTGGCAGGTAATATAAAGTTAGGTTGTGAACTAAATGTGACAAGTGTGTCGCTTAACGTATCGAGTACGAATACGATGTTCACGAGTAATACGGTGTGTTGGTTTTGGATGGAAGCCGACGATGGCGTGGTTGATTGGCTGTGTCCGAAGTTTTTAGTGGTATTTAATATTGTGGGAATGAGTGATGGGCAAACTTCATTTCTGAACTACAGGCTTCACGCTCTTATTATTGCTTTAGTACTGTTGACACTGAATCAATTTAATCATTTTTTGGTAAATAATTTTTTATAAAAATACAGTATTAATAATAGGTTAGTTTTCTTGGCTGCGATTTATATTGCAGGTGTGTGACGCGCTTTATATCTCATCTAAAAATCTGACAGCCCAATAATTTTTGTTATTAGGCCGCAGATTTAAAAGCTTTTTTCAGGGAGCCTAAATCTAAAGCTTAAAATGCGATACCACGCCGACGAGTTGTTCTTTCGTCGCGGCCAAAGAGGTTGCGCTATTGAGGGTGGCTTTACCACTTTGATTCAGTTCATCGACCATTTCACGAATGGTGGTCAGATTACGATTTATCTCTTCGGTGACAGCGCTTTGCTCTTCTGCTGCGGTCGCGATTTGATTACTGAGCCCATTAATATCGAACACATAAGCGGTCAGGGTATCGAGATTTTCTGTTACCAGAGTGGTTGTGTCAGCGGCTTGTTGGCAACTGTGTTTGGTTTGCTCCATTGCTGTGACGGCCGCGTCGGCACCGCGGCGTAAACGTTCAAGCATCTGATTAATCTCGGATGTACTGGCTTGAGTGCGAGCGGCTAGCGTACGTACTTCGTCGGCGACAACGGCAAAGCCCCGACCCTGTTCACCGGCACGGGCAGCTTCGATAGCCGCATTGAGGGCGAGTAGATTGGTCTGATCGGCAATCTCGCCAATTACATTTAAAATAGCGGCGATATGACGAGTGTTTTCGTTCATATCATTAATCGCATCGGCTGCTACGTCGACTTTAGTCACCAAGGCAATCACAGTGTTTGCGGCCTGTTCAACGGCTTTCTTCGATTTATCAGCTTGTTCATTGGCTTGCTGAGTAAACTGGGCTGCAGACGCGGCATCACCTGCAACGTTGTGGGCAGTCGCGCTCATTTCTGTCATGGCCGTTACGACTTGGTCGGTTTCAACTGCGTGAGTTTGTAGCGCACCACTATTAGTATTGGATTGCACATTCAGTTGGCCAATTTGGTCAGACATGTGATCTGAGGCTTGGGTAATATCTGAGATGATATGGCGTAGATTATCGATAACGCGATCGAGATCTGTGGCGAGTGAGCAGAGTTCGTTGTCACCCTTAATGTTCGTCTTATGTGTCAGATCGCCATTGGCTAGGCGTTCCATTACCCGCTTAATGTCATTGACGATTCGGACTAAGCGTTTGCTCATAAAGAGCGCGCTGAGAAGTGAGGCGACGATGGCAAATAAGATCAAGCCCAGTAACAAGCTTTCTGCGATAGCAATCTTACTTCCTGCCTGAGTTCCTAACTCATGGTTACGGATAGTGATTAGTGAAACGAGTTGATTAATTTGATCGCTGACTTTAGGGCCAAGTTCACGACGTTCCTCAGTTAATTCCGCTTCTGTGGCGGTGCGTTCAGCAAGCGTAACTTCTTGTCGGTAGAGGCGGACATATTGCTCTATCTGTGGCTGTAAAGTCTGAATGTTACGCGCATTTTGGCCCATGAAATTGGTATTAAATTCAGAGAGTTTAGCGACTAGCTGGCCAATGTTCTGTTGATGTTCGGTAATGCCTTTCTCTTTATGGACTAGCGTCGCTAAACGAATTTCAAAGAATTCAGCACGTATATTGGTAAAGGTTTCTGCCAGTTGGGTATTGTTGACTAAGCGACGGCTAGTTTCACCGAGATCGGTAAAGCTACGATAGGATGAGATACCTATGATGATGAGTAGAATACTCGCGATCACCGAGGGCAAAGCCGTCAGAGTGCTGGTTTTAGCATTATTAAACATAGTGACCTTAAGGATGTAGAACGGATAGAAGAGGTGATGTAATAAAATTACACAATATGGTCATTTTACAGCCTGAAATAAGAGGGTGCAAATTGATGGTTGTTTAAATTACGCCGTAAGGCATTGTTTATTAATACTTGTTTTCATATTGTTGCATGTAATCAAACGCTGGGTTGATTATATATTGAGTTGCAAAATAACGTTGAATTCTAACTTATTGTTTTTAATTTATAATTTGTCAAATCTCCTAAATTTCGAAACATAGAAACAACACAGGTATTGCCGCTTGTGAGCGACATCACATATTGAGTAAATGTTTTAAAATGTATCAATATTGGCATGAAGAAAAACACCTCGACGCTGCGAGGTGTTTTTAGTTAAACCGACGGTTTCTTTTATGCGTTGAGACGAGTCAATGGCAGTTAGTCTTTGTATTTCAAGGTGCCGTTAGCTTTGATTTCGTCAAACCACAGGTTGTGATGTTGGCTTGCCCAGTTTTCATCACAGTAGCCAGACACCATACATTCCATACCGCCTTCTGACATCACGGTTGCCATGAAGATGTGTACGATAGAAAAAGCACAGATCACGATTGCGCTGACAGAGTGCAGCACAAGTGCGATCAAGCTTAATGTACGGCTAGGTTCGAATAGGTTAGGGAAGAGTAACAACATGCCCGAGGCCGAAATCACTAATCCAAATAGGGCAAAGGCCCAGAACCACATTTTCTCACCGGCGTTCGCAAAACCTGCGTCTGGGTGCTTACCTTTAAACGGGCCAAAGTTAATGTAACCGCCCACGACTAAGAACCATTTTACGTCGTACATTTTTGGCAGCTGGTTTTTCGCCCATAGGGTGGTCATTAATGCCCAACCTATCATGAAGGGAATCGCCATCACGTCATGGATTTGCTTCGCGCCGTAGACGATGGCTTCCCAGATGCCTTCGCCCAACCAAGGTTGGAAGAAGAAGCGACCTGCCAGCAAGGTTAAGCCCGTTAAAATCAACAGTAAGCACGGGATCGCGCCTAACCAGTGGATTGAAACATCAAACTTAGACCAGCGATGCACTAACTTGCCTGAAAAACCATGGTGCAGCTTGGAGATGCCGTTCACCTTGATAAATAAGACAAAGATAATAATCATGCCGAATAGTGCTGCCATTAAGGCCGGCGCTAACCAGTCGCTACGTAGCTCTAATACCCGTAGATCATAGGTATTGATGGGTTGAGCATGAAACTCACTTTGGGAGGTAGTGTATCCCGTGGCACCATCCTTCAGTTGTGCCCAAATTTGGGCATCAGACTGTTGAACTTGATTCGCCAGTTCATCACCACCATTGGCTATACACACGGCACTAAATAGCAGTGCTATGGCTAAACCTATGTGTTTGAACCATTTGTTCATCATACATCCTCTCTCACTTAGTCGCGCCCGCCTGAGCAGGCGCTAAGCTAAGTCTGTGGACAGATCCTGTTGACCTGAATTAATTCCAAGCCGCGTTTTTAGCACCACGGTAAGCCACACGTTCACGGAAGATGTTTGAAACAATTTCAGCATCACCCGCTAACAGGGCCTTAGTGGCACACAGTTCTGCACACATAGGCAGTTTGCCTTCGGCAATACGGTTTGAACCGTATTTTTGGCGCTCTGCCTCTGAGTGGTTTTCTTCTGGGCCGCCAGCGCAGAAGGTACATTTATCCATCTTGCCACGGCTACCAAAGGCACCTTTTTTCGGAAACTGTGGCGCACCAAACGGACAGGCGTACAAGCAGTAACCGCAACCAATACAGGCATCTTTGTTGTGTAGCACTATGCCGTCGTCGGTTCTGTAGAAGCAATTTGCTGGGCAAACTGCCATACAAGGTGCATCTGAGCAATGCATACAGGCGACAGAGATAGAGGCTTCACCACGTTGACCATCGTTAATGGTCACTACGCGGCGGCGTTGGATCCCCCACTCGAGAGCGGAGTCGTTTTCGTTTTTACAGGCAGTGACACAACCGTTACATTCGATGCAGCGCTTGGTATCACACAAAAATTTCATTGTAGCCATAATGGCAATTCTCCTAGCTTAAGCTGCACTTACGCTTTAACGATCTGACACAGTGATGCCTTGGTTTCCTGCATTTGCGTCACAGGATCATAACCATAGGTCAGCGCAGTGTTAGCGGATTCACCGATAACGTAAGGTACTGTGCCCTCTGGATAATTAGACGCTAAACTTTCACCGTGCATCACACCCGCAAAGTGATATGGCATAAAGGTCACGCCAGGTTTAACGCGTGGCGTCACCATAGCTTGTACCTTAATGCGGCCACCTTCGGCGCCTTCTAACCAGACGTCTTCACCGTTACGAATGCCGCGATCAGCTGCATCGGCAGGGCTTATCTCAACAAACATTTCCTGTTGAAGTTCAGCTAGCCAAGGGTTACAACGAGATTCTTCACCACCACCTTCGTATTCAACCAGACGGCCTGAGGTCAGTACCAGTGGGTACTTGCCGCTCATGTCTTTGTCTTGGATTGACTTATACAGCGTAGGCAGACGGTGCACTTGCATGTCGGCATAGGTTGGGTATTTGGCCACTAAGTCACGGCGCGGCGTGTATAACGGTTCGCGGTGAACTGGCGCTTGGTCTGGGAAAGTCCAAACAATACAACGGGCTTTAGCGTTACCGAAAGGAATACAGCCATGCTTGATCGCTACGCGAACTATGCCGCCGGACAAATCTGTCTTCCAGTTTCTGCCTTCGGCTTCGGCTTTTTCTGCCGCCGTCAGATCATCCCACCATCCGAGTTGTTTGAGCAGCTTGTCGGAGAACTCTGGATAACCGTCTTGGATTTCAGCACCTTTAGAGAAAGAGCCTTCGGCCAATAGGTTTTTACCATTGTATTCAACGCCGTAACGGGCACGGAAGTTACCGCCACCGTCTTTAACGTGTTTGGATTGATCGTAAAGAATTTGGGTGCCGGGGTGTTTCGCTTCTGGCGTGCCCCAACATGGCCAAGGTAAACCGTAGGTTTCGCCTTTCGCTGGGCCGCCTGCGGCTTCGAGCGTCTTGTTGCTGAAGGTGCCCCAGTTTTGGGTGTGTAGTTTCAGGCGTTCTGGGCTTTGGCCCGTCATACCGATAGTCCACATGCCGCGGTTGATTTCGCGGGTGATGTCTTCAATCACAGGCAAATCATTTTCTTTAGCGATGCGTTTAGTGTACTGCTCAGCAAAACCGAGTTTTTGCGCTAAGCGATACATGATTTCGATATCGGTTTTAGATTCAAACAATGGCTCTATAACTTTCTCGCGCCATTGTTGACTACGGCCAGAGTTAGAAACTGAGCCTTCAGTTTCAAATTGTGTCGCTGCTGGTAGCAAGTAAACACCATTCTTACGGCGATGCATCACACCTGCCATAGTTGGGAATGGATCGACTACCACCACTGTGTCCATCTTGTCTAAGGCATCACGCACATCACGTTGGCGGGTTTCGGTGTTCACCGATTGTCCCCAGAAAAACGCCATGCGAATGTTATCTTGCTGCGCGAGTTTGCCTTTTTCTTCTAGCACACCATCGTGCCAGCGGGAACAAGGGATACCCGGCGTAGTCATAGGTTCACGGCCAAGATAAGTGCCTTGATCGAAACGGCCTTTCATCCATTCCATGTCTAGATCCCACACGTGGGTCCAGTGAGTCCAAGCACCTGTTGTTAAGCCGTAGTAACCCGGTAAGTTATCGAACAACAAACCTAAGTCAGTCGCGCCTTGCACGTTATCGTGACCACGGAAAATGTTCGTTCCGCCGCCTGACACGCCCATGTTACCTAGTGCTAATTGCAGAATACAGTAAGCGCGGGTGTTGGCGTTACCGACGTGGTGTTGAGTACCACCCATACACCAGATCACAGTACCTGGGCGGTTATCAGCCATGAGTTTCGCGGCTTGATAAACCTCGGCTTCACTCACACCTGTGATGTTTTCCACTTCTTTAGGTGGAAATTTTTTCGCCTCGGCGCGAATGGTGTCCATCTCGAAAACACGTTGTTGGATAAAGGTTTTATCCTCCCAACCGTTTTCAAAAATGTGCCATAACATACCGTAGATAAACGGAATATCAGTACCTGGACGCAATGCACAGTGCAGATCTGAATGCGCCGCGGTGCGAGAAAAACGTGGATCAACTACGATCAACTTAGCGTTGTTTCTTTCTTTAGCGATCAGGATATGTTGCATCGCCACTGGGTGGGCTTCTGCAGGGTTAGCACCGATAAAGAAAATCGCATTCGCGTTTTGGATATCGTTAAAGGAGTTAGTTTGCGCACCGTAGCCCCAAGTGTTAGCAACACCGGCTACCGTGGTAGAGTGACAAATACGAGCTGAATGGTCGACGTTGTTTGTGCCCCACATGGCCGCCAGTTTGCGGTACATGTAGCAACCTTCGTTAGAGAACTTAGCGCTACCCATGAAGTACACTGAGTCTGGGCCGGATTCTTTACGAATGTTGAGCATTTGGTCGCCCACTTCGTTAATCGCATCTTCCCAAGAGATTTTTTTCCACTTGCCATCAACCAATTTCATTGGGTATTTCAGGCGTTTTTCGCCATGGCCATGCTCACGCAGTGCCGCACCTTTAGCGCAGTGACCACCGGCGTTGAAGGGATGATCGAATGCAGGTTCTTGACCCGTCCACACGCCATTTTGTACTTCGGCATACAGACCACAACCGACGGCGCAGGCACTACAAATAGTACGTTTGACTTCGATAGGGGCATCATGCGGCACTTCTTTGGCTTCGACGCGACGCATCATGCCTGTGCCCATTAGTGATGCCGCCGCAATACCACCGGTGGCAATACCTGCGTGCTTCATAAATTGACGACGGCTAATGCCTAACGCCGGTTTGTCTGCCACTGGGGCGACACTAGACTTGCGAGTTAACTTCATCGCTGACTTCTCCTAGATTAGCTGCGCAAGCTATTGTAATAGCTGCTGATGTGCGCAGTTTCGTGGTAACCCTTTGACGCTTTGGTGGTTACCTTGCTGCTCTCGCTGGCCTGTGCCACGCTCATGCCGGTTGCGGCAATCGCGGCACCCGCTACGCTGCCGACGGTGAGCGCTTTAAGCAAAGATCGGCGAGATAAATCGCTGGGTTGCTGCTTCATGCTGACTCCTGAAATTAGGGTTTAGTTTTTTGAGATCGCACGGCTTTTTGTGGGATTCATCTTGTTATCAAAAAGTGAAGATTAGCGGTGGAAAAGATAATGAAATCATCTTGTTTGCCATCAATCATCGCGCGTGACGGCAATATAGTAGGAAAGGGTTGAGTAGGAATTGATCTAGGACAGTTTGCAGTGTTGAAATCGACTGCCGTTCTCTTAAAGCGTTAACTCGCTCATAGTTTCGCAACTCCCTTGGGAGCAGGGCGCTGGCGGCTTTTTGTATCACGGTGTTTCAGGTGTTAAGTTTTTGTATTGTCGAATGAAGTACAGATAAAAGAACACCCCGCATGGCGGGGTGTTTTAAGGACCAAAAAGCTGCGGTTTAACTTAGTCTTTATACTTTAAGTTGCCGTTGGCTTTGATTTCGTCATACCAGAGATTGTGGTGCTGGATTGCCCAGTTTTCATCACAATAGCCTGACTTCATACACTCCATACCGCCTTCGCTGAGTACGGTCGCCATCCAAATATGCACTATGGTAAAGGCAATCAGAATAATGGCGCTGATAGAGTGGATCAGTAGCGCGCCCATGGAGGCTTCGCGCGGTAAGTCTAAGCCAGGTAATACCAACATGATGCCTGAAACACTGATGAATAAACCAAACAACATCAGGGTCCAGAACCACATTTTTTCACCGGCGTTAGCAAAACCACTGTCGGGGTGTTTACCTTTGAACGGGCCAAAGTTGATATAACCACCTACCACTAAAAACCATTTCAAATCATACATCTTGAAGGTTTGTAGCGGCATCCATTTGACGACACAGACAGCCCAAGCCGCGATAAAGATGGGACCTGCCCAATCGTGGATGGTTTTGCTGCCGTAGATCAATGGCGCCCACAGATCAGGCCCTAACATGGGCTGAACAACATGCTTACCTAACATTATGGTTAAACCGGTAAACATCAGTGTCAGGCAGCTGCTCGCCATGATCCAGTGGATCCACAGATCCGCCTTAGACCAACGTGCCACTAACTTGCCTGAAAAGCCTTTGCTGAGTTTTGATGGACCATTCACCAGATAAAACAATAAGAAAGCCCCGAACACACCGACAACGGCCAACGCCATAATCGGGGTTAGATATTGGTTTCTCAGTTCTTTACCTTGGTTACCGGCAACGTTAATCAACACCCCAGTATCTATCCCTTTGGCAGTGGTATAGCCGGCATCGCCTGCTTTTACCGCCCGCCAAAGATCGGCATCGCTGGTTTGCGCTTTTGCCTGTTGTTGACTCGATTGCTGATCACTTGCGTGTACTGGGCTTGCGCTCATTACTGAACCTAATCCCAATCCCATGACGAGCACCAACAGAGCAAACAGACTGCGCAGTGATTTGTTTAACTGTTTGTTTAACATTTTCACTCCTTGCCAGAGGTTAGGGATGACTCCCTAACCCTCGCTCTGCTTAGTTAATCTCACCTGTCTTGGGGTTGTAACCCCAAATCACGTTAGGATTGCCACGAGAGGCCATACGTTGACGGTAGATATTGGATACCACTTCCGCATCACCCGCGAGCAGGGCTTTTGTCGAACAAAGCTCAGCACACATAGGTAACTTGCCCTCAGCAATACGGTTGGCGCCGTATTTTTTACGCTCGGCTTCGGAGAAGGTTTCTTCTGGGCCACCGGCGCAGAAAGTACACTTGTCCATCTTGCCACGACTACCAAAGGCAGTCTTTTTCGGGAATTGCGGTGCACCAAATGGACAAGCATAGAAGCAATAACCACAACCGATACAGGTATCTTTGTTGTGTAGCACTATGCCGTCTTCGGTACGGTAGAAACAATCTGCCGGACATACAGCCATGCAGGGAGCGTCAGTACAGTGCATACATGCCACTGAAATAGAAGCTTCGCCAGGTAGACCATCGTTAATCGTCACCACGCGGCGACGTTGGATTCCCCACTCGAGAGCGGAGTCGTTTTCGTTCTTACATGCAGTGACACAACCGTTACACTCGATGCAGCGCTTGGTGTCACACAGAAATTTCATGACTGCCATAATGGCTTATCTCCTCATCAAGTAGGTTAGGCTTTGCTGATTTGGCACAAGCTGGACTTAGTTTCTTGCATCTGAGTCACAACATCGTAGCCATAAGTTAAAATGGTGTTTGCCGATTCGCCTATCACGTAAGGCACTGTGCCTTCAGGATAGTTTTTCGCGAGGCTTTCGCCTTCAAACACACCAGCAAAGTGGTATGGCATAAAACATTCACCGGCAATAACACGCGGTGTCACCATAGCCTTAACCGTGATCTTGGCGCCTTCTGGGCCATGCACAAAGACATTGTCACCGTCACGCACGCCGCGATCCGCAGCATCCGCAGGGTTCATCTCGATGAACATTTCTTGTTGCAGCTCAGCAAGCCAAGGGTTAGAACGGGATTCTTCACCGCCGCCTTCGTATTCCACTAGACGACCAGAGGTCAGCGTCAGCGGGAAGCCTTGGGTAAAATCCTTATCTTGGATTGACTTATACAAGGTCGGCAGACGCGCAACCATACGGTCTTCGTACGTTGGGTACTTGGCGACTAAGTCACGACGAGGAGTGTAAAGTGGTTCGCGATGTTTCGGGATATCATCTGGGAAAGTCCAAACGATACAACGGGCTTTAGCGTTACCATAGGGAATACAGCCATGCTTGATCGCAACACGTTGAATGCCACCAGAAATATCTGTCTTCCAGTTTTTGCCTTCGGCGCGTTTTTTCTCTGCATCTGTGAGTTCATCCCACCAACCCAATTGCTTGAGCATGTCGGCGGAGAATTCAGGATAACCATCTTGAATCTCACTGCCTTTAGAGAAAGAACCTTCGGCAAGAATGTTGACGCCATCATGCTCAACACCGTAACGGGCGCGGAAGTTACCGCCACCGTCTTTCACGTGTTTTGATTGATCGTACAGGATCTGGGTACCAGGATGTTTCATCTCTGGTGTACCCCAACATGGCCAAGGTAAGCCATAGGTTTCACCTTTCGCAGGGCCGCCGGGAGCTTGTAAGCTGTTGACGTCGAAAGTACCCCAGTTTTCTTGGTGCATTTTCAAACGCTCAGGGCTTTGACCTGTGTAACCCACTGTCCACATACCGGTATTGAATTCGCGGGTCACATCTTCAATTAAAGGCTCATCGCCATTCACTTGAATGTGCTTACAAAATTCTTTTTCAACGCCCCATTTTTTAGCGAGCTTGTACATGATGATGTGGTCGGGCAGAGACTCAAACAGTGGTTCGATGACTTTAGTGCGCCATTGAATCGAACGGTTGGTTGCAGAAACCGAACCATAGGTTTCGAATTGCGTCGCCGCAGGCAATAGGTACACACCATCTTTACGTTGGTGCATGACACCTGCCATGGTTGGGAAAGGATCGACCACAACCACAGTATCCATCTTGTTCAATGCTTCACGCACTTCACGACCACGGGTTTCAGTGTTAACCGATTGTCCCCAGAAGAACGCCAGACGGATATTGTCTTTCTGCGCAATTTTGGTTTTATCTTCTAACACCCCATCGTGCCAGCGAGAGCAAGGAATACCGGTTGAGGTTTGTGGTGTTTGACCTAGGTATTCACCTTGGTCAAAACGACTGGCTACCCATTTAGGATCGAGATCCCATACATTGGACCAGTGAGCCCAAGCACCTGAAGTTAAGCCGTAGTAACCGGGTAAGTTGTCGAATAACAAACCAAAGTCAGTCGCGCCTTGCACGTTATCATGACCACGGAAGATGTTAGTCCCGCCACCAGAAACGCCCATGTTGCCAAGGGCTAACTGTAAAATACAGTATGAACGGGTGTTGGCATTACCGACGTGATGCTGAGTACCGCCCATACACCAAACGATAGTGCCGGGTTTCGTTTCGGCCATCATCTTAGCAACACGGTACATTTGCGCCTTAGGCACGCCTGCAACCAGTTCAACTTCTTCTGGGGTGTATTTTTTAGCTTCTTCGCGGATACGCTCGATGCCGTATACACGTTGCTTGATAAACTCTTTATCTTCCCAGCCGTTTTCAAAAATGTGCCATAACAGGCCATAAATGAAGGGGATATCTGTACCTGGACGGATATGCACGTACTCGTCAGATTTCGCTGCAGTACGGGTGAAACGTGGATCAACAACAATCACTTTCGCGCCGCGTTCTTTGGCGACCAGGATATGTTGCATTGCCACTGGGTGCGCTTCACTTGGGTTTGAACCCACAAACATGATGCACTTTGTATTACGAATATCGTTAATCGAGTTGGTTTGCGCACCGTAGCCCCAAGTGTTAGCAACACCGGCTACCGTGGTAGAGTGACAAATACGGGCTGAATGGTCGACGTTGTTCGTGCCCCACAGTGCCGCTAATTTGCGATATAAATAAGCTTGTTCGTTCGAAAACTTGGCGCTACCCATAAAGTAA
The DNA here is from genome assembly GCF_026802235.1 of Shewanella sp. DAU305. Lineage (NCBI taxonomy): Bacteria > Pseudomonadati > Pseudomonadota > Gammaproteobacteria > Alteromonadales > Shewanellaceae > Shewanella > Shewanella sp. DAU305. The sequence continues at coordinate 173,377 of NZ_CP113808.1, read as the reverse complement.
ACGGAATCTGGACCTGACTCTTGACGAATCGCTTCCATCTTGTCGCCGACTTCATTAATCGCTTGATCCCAAGAGATCTTTTTCCACTTGCCGCCTTCTAACTTCATTGGGTATTTCAGGCGTTTTTCACCGTGGCCGTGCTCACGCAGTGCCGCACCTTTCGCGCAGTGTCCGCCTTGGTTAAAGGGATGGTCAAATGCCGGTTCTTGACCTGTCCACACGCCGTTTTGTACTTCTGCATATACACCACAGCCGACGGCGCAGTGAGAACAGATGGTACGTTTAACTTCGGTGGGAACATTGTGGCCTATGTCTTCTTGGGCTTGTGCTTTACGCATCATGCCTGTGCCCAGCATGGACGCCGCAGCGATGCCACCTGTGGCAAGACCTGCCGATTTTAAGAACTGACGACGATTGAGACCCAGTGCTGGCGCTTTAGATTCGACAACCTGGTCTGTTTTGCGGGTTAATCGCATCACACACTCTCCTCTGGTTAGTTGTTCAACGACGCATAATAGTTACGGATATGGTCGGTTTCGCGGTAGTTCTCACTCTTAGGCTCTGTGGTTTCTGCCGTTTTTGTCGAAGCTAACGCCTGACTGCTCACGGTTACCACTGCGCCTGCCGCACTGCCGAGTGCCAATGCTTTGAGCAATTGACGACGGCCCATGTCGGAAGCTGGCTTCTTCATAGTGTCTCCTTGTGTTGCGGGATAAGATGGCACAAACGGCGACCACCTCGGTTATTGTGAAAGCCTAAGCTTTCGTTATTGTTGCGAAGGTGCGTGTGACTTCACCTTCGCTGTTTGAACTCATCTAGCATTGACATCTAGCGCGCACATGTCGCGCTATTATTAAGCTTAGTCTTAGTTCATTAATTCCACTGGTTTTGCTAAATCGCTGGTGGCCGGTTGTAGGTCGGCGCTGCCTGGGCAATTGACGGGAATATCTAAGCTCAATTGTTCAAAGGCACTGGCTTCCATTTCAAAGAAGGCTTTTGCCAACTGGGCTACAGTCGCGTAAAACGCAGCGCTGGGCGCCTTAGCTAAGTTGTCGCAGAAGCGGCCAATCCAACTGCCGATATGGCGTTGGTAAAAAGCCAGTTGGCGATAGCTCGGCGCTTCTAAAATCAGGGTTCCCATCACTTCACACAGGGCGGCTACATGATCTTCGGGTTCTTTGACATTGTCTTCGCGTTCAAATCCGAGTTGCATCAGGTCTTGGCGCAATAATGCCAGCGGTTTGTCCATTAAGGAGCCAGTCATAAACCAGCTGCCATAGGGCAGGATTTCACCAGAGCCCACGCCGAGGAATAGCGCAAAATACTCGTCTTCAAGCTGTTCATCGCTGAACTGCTGGGCGGCAAGTTGGAGTGATAACCAGGCTTTGGTCATCTCGTTGTCTTCATTGGCATCGATTTCAAGATTGGCCAAAAATTGCAGCAGTTCAGGACTCGGCTGACGGCGCAATAGGGCGGCTAACAGTTGATAGATATCGGCTCTCAACTGATCGTTTTCTGAAACTTGTCTTACTGATTCGGTCATAGCGGATCTCTTATCGCAGTTGCTTTTCAGGATCTTGAAGAATGTCTTCAAACATGTCTTTTACCCGGCAGTCGCCACACATTTTCAAGCGTTCAATATTGGCAGAAAATGCGCTGTGCGCGCCGACCATATCCAGCATCCGATGCACCATAGATTGGGTCGCAAAAGGAGAGCCGCAGCGAATACATTCGAAGGGGGCTTCTTCTTTCAGGGTGTGTTGCTGCTGACGAGCAGCTTTATCAAAATTAATTTGTGGCGTTAGGCTAATCACTTTTTCAGGACAGGCCGCTTCACATAAACCGCATTGCACGCAGTTTTGCTCAATAAAGTGTAGTGCAGGTTTGTCGCCGCCATCTTGCAATGCCACGGTTGGACAAATTGCCACGCAGGACATGCACATAGTGCACTTTTCGACATTCACGCTGACTTTGCCAAAGGGAATGTTGTTGAGGCTAAGGCAAGTATCGATTTCACCCGCTTGGCTATTGAGGTGATCTATCGCTTCAAATAGCGTATTGCGTTTAGTGGTTGAAGCAAATGCAGCGGGCACGATCACGGGCCAATCTAAGCTGATATCGAGCATCGCATCTAAATCGGCAAGCATGTTTGGGTCGATGAGGCTGATACGTTGCGGCTGACCCATCTCATCTAAAATACTATTGGCTAAAGAAAGTTCGCCTTTAAGCATTTGCGTAAGAGTTGGCGCCGTGGCGTCGGTATTAAGGATCAGCACTTGGCGTGCGCCCCATGCGAGTACCGACAGCCAATGATCTAAGCTGGCAACCGTAATTTCTTCTAAGGCGACGGGGATAATGTCACCCGCTAGATCGTCGGTGATAAAGTCGGCGCCGACGGCATTGTCGTGGAACAAAATCACCGGTGCGGTTTGGGCTTGCTCGCGGAAACGACTAACGACTTTGTTCAGATATGAATGTAAGGCCTGCGGCGTCGGTAAATCGTAACTGATGGCACCCGTTGGACAAGCGCTGGTACAACTGCCCGCGCCGTGGCAAAGGTATGGGTCGATTTCAATTTTCTTCGCAACGCTACTAATCGCATCGGCTGGGCAAAAGTTAAGGCAACGATTACAACCATTGATGCCATTGCGGTCATGGGCACAAATATCCGGGTTGATTTTGACGTAGCGAGGCTTATCGAATTGGCCGACAAGATCGGGAATTTGCGCGAGGGCATCTTCGAGTTTCTCAGTGTCTTGACCGACATAGAAATAACCGGGTGGCAGCATTTCTAAGTTCAAACAAGCTGTGCTGCTCAAATCGAGCACGATATCGAAATGGGGTTTACGAATCGACACTAAACTGAGTTCGGCCGCGCCATCTTGATGTTCAACACTCACTTGGAATTGGCCTAAAAAGCCTTTTACGCCAATGAGTTTGTTGTAGTAACTTTCGACATCGGTTGCCGCCTCCATCACACGCTCGAGGTGGGCTTCATCTTGGCTGGTAATGGCTTCGTTGGCTAAAATCACGCGATGGGCCATAGTGGACAATTTGTCCGCGGCAAGGCGAGCCAGATCTTCTGGGCCGATAATGAGGACATTGCCTTCGGTGGTGTAGCTGACGGTTGGCGGGATCAGATTCTGCAGCATCTGAGTTTGCGCTAACACCTGTTGCCGCGCTTGTTTTAACGCTTCTTGGGTTTGATTGGTCATCAAATGAGTGCTCACATTGCGTTCCTGAACAGTACTCTGGCTGTTTCTTGTTTTACTGTATCTGGGCAGATTTAGGCGGCTGGTAATAAGTAAGTCATTGCCTTTTCTGCTTTTATCTAAGCTTTTTTATGTCTTAGTACAGCAATTCACATACCAAAGTTACGGACATTAAAATTAGCTAAACTGACGTTAAACAACTCGGGTTTGGGCCTGAGCCGAGGGCTCTGGTGCATTTTGGGGTAGGTCATCAGTCTCCCCATCCAAATTGTCCGCTATCGGCTCTGCTGCCAATTCGGTGTCGACTTCTTGAGTCGTGGTTTCGCTTACATCAAGACTAGCGGATGGATTAGTTTCTGCAGCTTGTTTGGCTAAGGCTGACTCTTCATCCGGCGTTTCGCTGTCTTTGGTGATGTAGCGGAAGACTTTTTGTGCTAATTCTGCTGAAACTTCAGCGCTGAGTTTGGGCTGATTACTGTAATCGAGCGCATATTCCAAAAGCCCATCTATCTCGTTGAAATGCGGTTGTTTCCACAGCGCTCTCAGAGCCGCAGATTTCGCCGCCGGATCAACATTCGCGCCCATAAAACTCGCAAAGCTACCGCCAATTTCAATTTCGTCAGGATTAGGTAAATCCGCCGCCGTGAGCATGCGATTCGGATCGTCATGCTCGGCAGTATTGGACTTTAATGCGGGCTCTGTCGATTGAAGCGGCTCAACTGCCACAGTGGCTTCGGTCGCGATCGGCGCTTGAGGCGCGGCTGCTTGATTTTCTAGTGCTTGCTCAGCGGCAACTTGTTCGCGACGCTGGTTCCAGCGACTCAGTAGCCCAGCCGTTTTTTGCGTGGATTCAGCCATTAGTCCCTCCGAAGTGGATCGTGACTCGGGCCTTGATTCTTACGGCCATCGACATGTTTACGCCGATGGGCGGCGATTTCGACTTCGCCATGCTGGGTGATAAAGGCTTCAATCCAACAAGCGATAGCTTCTGGCATCAATAGGTTGATAACAGGGGTATTGCCCTCAAGACAACCAGCGGCGACGTTTTGATCTGCCGACAGTGCTGCGGGTATCCAAGTGCCATCGGCTGTTTCATCGCACACTAAATACAGCATAGCGTTGTCTACATCGAGATTGAGGCGATAGCTGGCGCGTTCGTCTTTGTGCAGTTCGAGGAGCACTAAGGTTGCGTCGTCTGGGGCTTGATGGGTGGCGGGAAGTAAGTGTTCAATTTCCCATTGTACTGAGGTCCAGCGGCCAACTTGTTTCTCTACTTTTTTAAGTGAAACGTACATGGGCCAAACATTCGTTGTATGTTGCATTGTCTCTCCGTCTCAGCCGTGTTGATGGACGAACCGTAGATCGAACGGATCGGTTTTACCAACAAATTGCGATAAAAGGTCACTGCAATATTGGTGCCAGTAAACATGGGGTATTAGTTTGAACTAGATCATCAAAAACCCTCTCGAAAGTGGACATTTTGTCCAATGCTGGGTTTTGTTTGGGACATAAAAGGGCTAATGAAAAATCAGCATTGCGGCAGATCACGCATTTAAACCCGAGTTTTATACCTAGGTATAAATATTGCTATGCTCAGGCCATGACTCGTTAAGCGGTAGCATTATGATTTCGGAAAACAGCATGGGCACAGATAAAGAAGTAGCGGCAGCTAACCCCACTCAGAAGCCTCATCATCAGTGTTCTTTTGTGAGAACCCAAGCGGAAGTACCGTTAACCATTGCCGTAAAAGCAGTGAATGAAGCTGGGGAAGTGCTAGATAAATTTGTCGCCTGCGAACGTCCACTTACCGTTTATTTAAACTGGCGTCCGATAGTGACGCTGATGACCCTAGGGGCAAAACCTGAGTCTCTGGCGTTAGGTTATCTTAAGAACCAAGGCTTTATTTCGGATGTGAGCCTGCTGGACTCTGTTATCGTCGATTGGGATGTGAGTTCTGCGGCTGTGGTTACCCGTGAACAAACCGCCGATCTCGACGAGAAACTCTCCGAAAAAACCGTGACGTCAGGCTGCGGTCAAGGCACGGTTTATGGCAGTTTCATGCAGGATCTAGATAACATCAATTTACCCACTCCGAATTTGAAGCAAAGCACGCTGTATAGCTTATTGAAAAATATCAACGAATATAACGAAACCTATAAGAATGCTGGCGCTGTGCATGGCTGTGGTTTGTGCGAAGACGACAAGATTATGGCCTTCGTTGAAGATGTGGGCCGCCATAATGCCGTCGATACCTTGGCTGGGGATATGTGGCTGACGCAGGATCGTGGCGATAACAAGATTTTCTATACCACAGGCCGCTTAACCTCTGAAATGGTGATTAAAGTCGCCAAGATGGGGATCCCCATTTTGCTATCACGTAGCGGCGTGACTCAGATGGGCTTAGCACTGGCGCAACAGTTAGGCATTACTATTATCGCCCGCGCTAAAGGTCGACACTTTTTGGTGTATCACGGCAGTGAAAATCTGCAATTTGATGCCAATACGGCTCCTTAGCCCCAAGTGAGCTAAGACAGTAATGCTAAGGCTTGCATGCAGTAATAAAGAATAAGACAAGGAAACAAGATGACGTCTGCCAGTGAATTGGTTTACATGAGCGCGAAGCAAGTGGCCGAGTATTTAGATCTTAACGAGAAAAAAGTCTACGCCATGGCCAATGACAGAATTCTCCCCGCCACTAAAATCACCGGTAAATGGCTATTCCCGAAAGTGTTAATCGACCGTTGGGTAATGGATTCGTGCCACAGTGGCATGCTTACCGACCGTTTATTGATCACCGGCAGCGACGATCCACTCTTATCTATGCTGGTGGCGCGCTTGATGGCACAAGTCGGTAGTCGTGAGTTGATAAGCTACAGCGCGACAGGTTCACGCTTAGGATTAGAGTTACTCGCTAAAGGTTATGCCGATGTGTGTACCTTACACTGGGGCAGCATGGAGGATCGCAATATCCGTCATCCAGCCTTACTTAAAGGGTATAACAATCATCAACAATGGATCATGGTGCACGGTTACTCCCGTCAACAAGGGTTGATCATGCGTGCCGATATGCACCACAGATGCCAAGAGGAAGATAAAGTCGTGAACTTACCTTGGCGTTGGGTGAGTCGTCAGGGCGGCGCGGGTAGCCAGCAACATTTAGAACATTGGTTGTTAAAGCAAGGCGCTCGCTTAGATCAGCTAAATGTCGTGCTGACGGCCTATAGTGAACGCGAGCTGGCAGGTTATATCGCCCGTGGTGATGCCGATATAGGTTTTGGCTGTCAATCTGTGGCATTGGAGAGTGGTTTGAGTTTCGTGCCACTGATAAAAGAGTCCTTCGATTTCGTTATGCCGCAAAGCATTTACTTCCGTCGTCAGCTTCAACAACTCTTTACCATGTTGGCGAGCGGCCACTCGAGGCAAATGGCGGCGCTACTGGGTGGCTATGATCTTACCGACTGTGGACAGTTACTCTGGAGTGCGAGCTAATCCGCTCTCTCGGTAATGGATCAAGCTGAATAGAGTCGAATGATCTCTGCCATACTTATGACAGTTACTTACACTGCTACTTATATAGCTAGTTACCTAATAAGTATTAAAGAGATCTCTCCCTGTCCCTGATTAAGTCATTTCGGCTTTCTATGGCGATGGGATGAAGGCTGCGACTATGACTATATAGCTAAAGTATCTTTATCGCCGAATGTGTTAGCGCGCCATCTATATTGCTCCCCGTTATATTCCATTAATTACTCTATATAAGTGAAGGAATGTAGTGGCACACTAATTTTGGCCACCTAAATAGAGGTGATATTATTACCTCGTAGATGACTTTAGGTGAACACATGAGATCGACAACCAGAAAAACATTTAGTGCTGAATTCAAACTTGAAGCAGCCCAATTAGTCCTCGATAAAAACCATAGCATCATCGAAGCTGCAAAGGCGATGAACGTAGGTAAGTCCACTATGGATAAATGGGTGAGACAGTTAAAACTAGAACGCCAGGGTGGCACACCAAAAGCATCTCCGATTACCCCAGAACAAATTGAAATCCGTGAACTGAAGAAACAAATAGCGCGTCTTGAGGAGCATAATCTAATCCTAAAAAAGGCTACCGCTCTCTTGATGTCAGACTCGATGAACAATTTACGCTGATCAGCGCACTCAAGCAGAGCCACTCTATTCTCACAATTTGTAATGCATTCAAAGTGCATCGAAGTAGCTATAAATATTGGCTAAAAAGAAAAGAACATATCGATGCTGATTTTACAATTTTATGCAGTGAAGTGAAGGCCGCGCATCGTATTAGTCATGGCTCTGCCGGTGCTCGAACGATAGCGCAATTAGTGACTAACAAAGGGATCTGTCTCAGTCGTTATCGAGCCCGTAATCTAATGAAAAAGCTTGGGTTATTGAGCTGTCAGCAGCCTAAACATTCTTATAGGAAAGCTGCACAAGAGCATGTAGCGATCCCGAATACGCTTAATCGACAGTTTGCCGTAACTCAACCAGATCAAGTGTGGTGTGGCGATGTGACGTATGTTTGGGTCGGTAATCGTTGGGCATATTTAGCGGTTGTTCTAGACCTGTTTTCCCGTAAACCTGTTGGGTGGGCTTTGTCATTATCACCTGACAGCGAGCTGACCTGTAAAGCCTTGAAAATGGCATTTGAGTTAAGGGGGAAACCTGAGAATGTGATTTATCACAGCGATCAAGGTTCACATTACACAAGCTTGAAATTCAGACAATTAATATGGCGTCTTCAGATTGAGCAAAGTATGAGTCGCCGCGGGAATTGTTGGGATAACGCACCAATGGAGCGTTTCTTTAGAAGTTTGAAATCTGAGTGGATACCCGCCAGTGGTTATGGGAATTTTACAGAAGCAGATAAAGAGATCACAAATTACATCACTGGATATTACAGTGAGACCAGACCCCATCAATATAATGGTGGGTTAACGCCAAATGAGTCAGAACGTTTATATTGGAATGACTCTAAAACCGTGGCCAATTTTACTTGACCACTACAGAATGAGATATTTCGGTTCGAGCAGTCGTTATCCTTATCTAAAATTTATAGAATCTATGCGTAAATCTCTTCGCCTTGATGTAGTACATCCTCAAAATATGAGGTAGAACTGCAGAGAAAACGCTATTTTGTGGATAACTTTGGGGGTAAGTGGTGGGTATCTTGTGGCTAGTTTAGATAATCAGAATTAACTGCAAATTTCCTTAAAAAAGGGGTTGCGCACTTTCTCAATCTCCCTATAATGCGCATCCACTGACACGGCAGACAGCGAAAGCAAGCTGGCGAGTTAAGTTGAATTGAATGGCTTACTCTCTGTTGAGAATGGCACTTAATTCAATCGCAGCAAGAAGTTGAAAAAACTCCTTGACGCGAAACGGGAAATGCGTAGAATACGCAGCCCTAGCCACCTGGAAGCGTTCGGCGCTCAGTGTGGTACTCAAGTCCTCTTACGGATATTGAGTTGCTCTTTAACAAGATAAAACAAGAAATCTGTGTGGACACTCACAGGTGTTGAGTTAATCGAAACTGCTTAACCTTCGGGTTGGCAGTCAAAAATTTAAATCAATGTAACAATGAGTGTTCATAGCAATATGTACAGTTTGTTTTAGCCCTTCTTTTATAAGGAGTGCGAAAAACAAAAAAATCAGAATTCATTGAGCCGCTGAAGTCGCAAGACCGAAGCAACAAAACTTTAATTGAAGAGTTTGATCATGGCTCAGATTGAACGCTGGCGGCAGGCCTAACACATGCAAGTCGAGCGGCAGCGGGAAGATAGCTTGCTATCTTTGCCGGCGAGCGGCGGACGGGTGAGTAATGCCTAGGGATCTGCCCAGTCGAGGGGGATAACAGTTGGAAACGACTGCTAATACCGCATACGCCCTACGGGGGAAAGGAGGGGACCTTCGGGCCTTCCGCGATTGGATGAACCTAGGTGGGATTAGCTAGTTGGTGAGGTAATGGCTCACCAAGGCGACGATCCCTAGCTGTTCTGAGAGGATGATCAGCCACACTGGGACTGAGACACGGCCCAGACTCCTACGGGAGGCAGCAGTGGGGAATATTGCACAATGGGGGAAACCCTGATGCAGCCATGCCGCGTGTGTGAAGAAGGCCTTCGGGTTGTAAAGCACTTTCAGTAGGGAGGAAAGGTAGCAGCTTAATACGCTGTTGCTGTGACGTTACCTACAGAAGAAGGACCGGCTAACTCCGTGCCAGCAGCCGCGGTAATACGGAGGGTCCGAGCGTTAATCGGAATTACTGGGCGTAAAGCGTGCGCAGGCGGTTTGTTAAGCGAGATGTGAAAGCCCCGGGCTCAACCTGGGAATTGCATTTCGAACTGGCGAACTAGAGTCTTGTAGAGGGGGGTAGAATTCCAGGTGTAGCGGTGAAATGCGTAGAGATCTGGAGGAATACCGGTGGCGAAGGCGGCCCCCTGGACAAAGACTGACGCTCAGGCACGAAAGCGTGGGGAGCAAACAGGATTAGATACCCTGGTAGTCCACGCCGTAAACGATGTCTACTCGGAGTTTGGTGTCTTGAACACTGGGCTCTCAAGCTAACGCATTAAGTAGACCGCCTGGGGAGTACGGCCGCAAGGTTAAAACTCAAATGAATTGACGGGGGCCCGCACAAGCGGTGGAGCATGTGGTTTAATTCGATGCAACGCGAAGAACCTTACCTACTCTTGACATCCACGGAATTCGCTAGAGATAGCTTAGTGCCTTCGGGAACCGTGAGACAGGTGCTGCATGGCTGTCGTCAGCTCGTGTTGTGAAATGTTGGGTTAAGTCCCGCAACGAGCGCAACCCCTATCCTTATTTGCCAGCACGTAATGGTGGGAACTCTAGGGAGACTGCCGGTGATAAACCGGAGGAAGGTGGGGACGACGTCAAGTCATCATGGCCCTTACGAGTAGGGCTACACACGTGCTACAATGGCGAGTACAGAGGGTTGCAAAGCCGCGAGGTGGAGCTAATCTCACAAAGCTCGTCGTAGTCCGGATTGGAGTCTGCAACTCGACTCCATGAAGTCGGAATCGCTAGTAATCGTGGATCAGAATGCCACGGTGAATACGTTCCCGGGCCTTGTACACACCGCCCGTCACACCATGGGAGTGGGCTGCAAAAGAAGTGGGTAGCTTAACCTTCGGGGGGGCGCTCACCACTTTGTGGTTCATGACTGGGGTGAAGTCGTAACAAGGTAGCCCTAGGGGAACCTGGGGCTGGATCACCTCCTTACCTATACGACTAACTTAATGTTTGTTGAGTGTTCACACAGATTGCTTGTTTATCTTCTCTTAGGAGAAGTCAGAGCTGAATGCGCCGCTAGCCGGTACGCATTGTTCTTTAACAATTTGGAAAGCTGATAGTATGTAACGTGATGATGTCTGTCGTCATGTTACTTACAAACCGATGTAAACGTGGAAACGTTTGCATCATGAGTTCTCAAACACTTTATTAAGTGTCTTGAATATTCAAAAAGTAAATTATTCTTTATTGAATAGTTTACGTCTAAGGCGCGTCCACTTCTTTGGTCAGAAGTGAGACAAGTAAAACCAAGCTGGTCGCAATGCGACTCAGGTGAGTGAAACTCATTTGGGTTGTATGGTTAAGCGACTAAGCGTATACGGTGGATGCCTTGGCAGTCAGAGGCGATGAAGGACGTAGTAACTTGCGAAAAGCGTTGGCGAGCTAGTAACAAGCATTTGAGCTAACGATGTCCGAATGGGGGAACCCAGCAGCATAAGCTGTTATCGCAACATGAATACATAGTGTTGCGAGGCGAACCCGGGGAACTGAAACATCTAAGTACCCGGAGGAAAAGAAATCAACCGAGATTCCCCTAGTAGCGGCGAGCGAACGGGGATTAGCCCTTAAGTCAGTGGGGTGTTAGTGGAATGTGTTGGAAAGCACAGCGGCACAGGGTGATAGCCCCGTACATGAAAACTAACCATTGATGAAAACGAGTAAGGCGGGACACGTGACATCCTGTTTGAATATGGGGGGACCATCCTCCAAGGCTAAATACTCCTGACTGACCGATAGTGAACCAGTACCGTGAGGGAAAGGCGAAAAGAACCCCTGTGAGGGGAGTGAAATAGAACCTGAAACCGTATACGTACAAGCAGTGGGAGCGGTTCTTGAGACCGTGACTGCGTACCTTTTGTATAATGGGTCAGCGACTTACATTTTGTAGCGAGGTTAAGCGAATAGCGGAGCCGTAGGGAAACCGAGTGTTAACTGCGCGTTTAGTTGCAAGGTGTAGACCCGAAACCCGGTGATCTAGCCATGGGCAGGTTGAAGGTTGAGTAACATCAACTGGAGGACCGAACCGACTAATGTTGAAAAATTAGCGGATGACTTGTGGCTGGGGGTGAAAGGCCAATCAAACCGGGAGATATCTGGTTCTCCTCGAAAGCTATTTAGGTAGCGCCTCGAGCGAATACCATTGGGGGTAGAGCACTGTTAAGGCTAGGGGGTCATCCCGACTTACCAACCCTTTGCAAACTCCGAATACCAATGAGTACTACTCGGGAGACAGACGGCGGGTGCTAACGTCCGTCGTCAAAAGGGAAACAACCCAGACCGTCAGCTAAGGTCCCAAAGTACTAGCTAAGTGGGAAACGATGTGGGAAGGCTTAGACAGCTAGGATGTTGGCTTAGAAGCAGCCATCATTTAAAGAAAGCGTAATAGCTCACTAGTCGAGTCGGCCTGCGCGGAAGATGTAACGGGGCTAAGCTAGTCACCGAAGCTACGGGTGCATTTCATTAGAGATGCGCGGTAGAGGAGCGTTCTGTAAGCCGTTGAAGGTGAAGGGGTAACCCACGCTGGAGGTATCAGAAGTGCGAATGCTGACATGAGTAACGATAAAGGGGGTGAAAAACCCCCTCGCCGAAAGACCAAGGGTTCCTGTCCAACGTTAATCGGGGCAGGGTGAGTCGACCCCTAAGGTGAGGCCGAAAGGCGTAATCGATGGGAAACAGATTAATATTTCTGTACTTCCGCTAACTGCGATGGAGAGACGGAGAAGGCTAGGCTAGCGCGGCGTTGGTAGTCCGCGTTTAAGGTGGTAGGTTGATTTCTTAGGCAAATCCGGGGAATCGCACTTTAGTGTGCAGACTGAGAGCTGATGACGAGGTCCTAAGGGACTGAAGTAGTTGATGCCATGCTTCCAGGAAAATCTTCTAAGCTTCAGGTTAGTGGGAATCGTACCCCAAACCGACACAGGTGGTCGGGTAGAGAATACCAAGGCGCTTGAGAGAACTCGGCTGAAGGAACTAGGCAAAATGGTACCGTAACTTCGGGAGAAGGTACGCTCCTGTTGGTGATGAGACTTGCTCTCTAAGCTGACGGGAGTCGCAGATACCAGGTGGCTGCAACTGTTTATCAAAAACACAGCACTGTGCAAACTCGCAAGAGGAAGTATACGGTGTGACGCCTGCCCGGTGCCGGAAGGTTAATTGATTGGGTTATCGCAAGAGAAGCTCATGATCGAAGCCCCGGTAAACGGCGGCCGTAACTATAACGGTCCTAAGGTAGCGAAATTCCTTGTCGGGTAAGTTCCGACCTGCACGAATGGCGTAATGATGGCCACGCTGTCTCCAGCCGAGACTCAGTGAAGTTGAAATTGCGGTGAAGATGCCGTATACCCGCGGCTAGACGGAAAGACCCCGTGAACCTTTACTATAGCTTGGCACTGAACATTGAACCTACATGTGTAGGATAGGTGGGAGACTTTGAAGTTGTGACGCTAGTCATGATGGAGTCGTCCTTGAAATACCACCCTTGTAGTTTTGATGTTCTAACCTAGGTCCCTTATCGGGATTAGGGACAGTGCCTGGTGGGTAGTTTGACTGGGGCGGTCTCCTCCCAAAGAGTAACGGAGGAGCACGAAGGTTGGCTAAGTACGGTCGGACATCGTACGGTTAGTGCAATGGCATAAGCCAGCTTAACTGCGAGACATACACGTCGAGCAGGTACGAAAGTAGGTCATAGTGATCCGGTGGTTCTGAATGGAAGGGCCATCGCTCAACGGATAAAAGGTACTCCGGGGATAACAGGCTGATACCGCCCAAGAGTTCATATCGACGGCGGTGTTTGGCACCTCGATGTCGGCTCATCACATCCTGGGGCTGAAGTCGGTCCCAAGGGTATGGCTGTTCGCCATTTAAAGTGGTACGCGAGCTGGGTTCAGAACGTCGTGAGACAGTTCGGTCCCTATCTGCCGTGGGCGTTGGATGATTGAAGGGAGCTGCTCCTAGTACGAGAGGACCGGAGTGGACGAACCGCTGGTGTTCGGGTTGTCATGCCAATGGCATTGCCCGGTAGCTACGTTCGGAATCGATAACCGCTGAAAGCATCTAAGCGGGAAGCGAGCCCTAAGATGAGTCATCCCTAGGAATTTAATTCCTCTAAAGAGCCGTTCGAGACTAGGACGTTGATAGGCATGGTGTGTAAGCGTTGTGAGGCGTTGAGCTAACATGTACTAATGACTCGAGAGGCTTAACCATACAACCCAGATGGGTTTTACTGAAAGCCTTAGACAGAATATCGACACTTGATGAAGTGTGAACTCAAACAAAGCAAATCAGCTTTCCGAATTATTATTAACGTGGTCCAGAGATGGACACGGTAATAAACAGAATTTGCTTGGTGACAATAGCCTTGTGGAACCACCTGATCCCATCCCGAACTCAGAAGTGAAACGCAAACGCGCCGATGGTAGTGTGGGGTCTCCCCATGTGAGAGTAGGTCATCGCCAAGCGCCTAATTATATCATTGAGATGTAACGAAGCCAGCTGAATAAGCTGGCTTTTTTGCGTCTGCAATTTGTGAAATTCAGCCTAGTTTGTCCTCAATTTATTAATTTATCTTCAATTTTCTCTCTACAATTACCTTCTATCACGCTCCACGATATTAATAATTCGTGCCGCTTGGCTTTTATTTCAGCAGTTATTCTGACAATGCTTCGATTTCGCTACAGCGATCTGAGTTCTAGATCGCGCCTAGCTATTGCTATTAGTTAAGCGGTTACTTACCTTATGATTTAATTTGTTGGGGTAGATAAGGATCTGAGATGAAGTTAGAGATGATTTGTACTGGGGAAGAGGTGTTGGCGGGACAGATTGTTGATACCAACGCCGCTTGGTTTGCCAGTACTATGATGGAGCATGGTGTCGAGATCCAGCGTCGAGTGACTGTCGGCGATCGCCTCGAGGATTTGATTGCAGTTTTCCAAGAACGTAGCTTACATGCCGATGTTATTTTGGTTAATGGTGGTCTCGGGCCGACGAGTGACGACATGTCAGCTTTAGCGATGGCGAAGGCTAAGGGCGAACCATTGGTTGAGAATACGGAGTGGCGTGAGCGTTTAGAAGACTGGTTTACCCGTAATAACCGTGAAATGCCTTTAAGTAATCTCAAGCAAGCTATGCTGCCAGCCTCAGCTGTGATGGTTGATAACCCTGTGGGAACCGCCTGTGGCTTTAGAGTTAAGCTTAACCGCGCGTGGTTATTCTTTACACCGGGCGTGCCTTTTGAGCTTAAGCACATGGTTACAGAGCAGTTTGTGCCTTTTATTCGCGATGAGTTTAATCTTGATTCCAAGGTCGCATTAAAGAAATTATTAACGATAGGCCAAGGTGAGTCGGCGTTGGCGGATAAGTTAGAGCCATTAGAGCTGCCAGAAGGCATTACTATTGGTTACCGTTCTTCTATGCCGCATATTGAGATTAAGATTTTTGCCCGTGGCGAGAAGGCGATAGCGGTATTACCTCGAGTCGCTGGGCACATCAAAATGGTGCTGGGCACTGCGGTAGTCGCGGAAGACAAAGCCACTCTTGCCGAAGAAATTCATTATAAGTTACTCAACTCCGGCTTGACCTTAAGTGTTGCAGAATCCTGCACTGGCGGCATGATCACCAGTCAGTTAGTTGATTTCCCTGGTAGTTCATCTTACTTACAGCACGGATTAGTGACTTACAGTAATGAATCTAAAGTTCGCGTGTTAGGTGTTAATCCTTCAACATTAGATGATCATGGCGCTGTCTCCATTGCGACTGTGGAAGAAATGGCAAAGGGGGCAAGGCAAATATTGGACAGTGACTATGCGCTGGCAACCAGTGGTATTGCGGGACCCGATGGTGGCACAGACGAGAAGCCTGTGGGCACTGTGGCGATTGCCTTAGCAACTCGCGGCGGTGTTTATAGCCAGATGATTAAACTGCCACGACGTTCGCGGGATCTGGTGCGTAGTTTAAGTGCTGCGGTGGCTTACGATATGTTAAGACGTGAGCTTTTAGCTGAAGCCGTGATTGTCGATTACCAGTCGATTGGGCGATTCAGCAAGTAACTTTTTATACAAGCTTGAAGATTATACAAGCTTAAATATTATACAATTTTTAAGGTTTATTGGTTTACGTCAGTTTAAACGTATTAACAAAAAATGCTCCCGAGGGAGCATTTTTTATGGCGGATGATCCACAAAATAATCGGTTATTTCGTGAATTTAAGCACTAATTTGCCAGGGGCGACTTGAATACTTTCAGTCATCTTCGCCATCAGTGCTTGGTTACTGTCCTTAGTATCAAGCACATACACAGGCTGGTTTTCTAAGAATTGTCTTAGATAACCCATCACCTGCGGTGTGGCACTGCTAATCGCCTTTTCAATATCTTTTGGTGTTAACTCCACTTTGACTAATTCGAGCTGGCGCAGATAGACACTATGCGTTGCGCTGTCATACCAAGGCTTGGCCTCAAAAGTCGTCGTGAGTTTGGCACTCAATGGAAAGATTGGATTCTTAATTGATACTTGAGTTGCGGCACTTACGCTCATAGTGTCAGGTTTTACACCTAGCTTGACACTGATGTCGTTAATGCGCACTTCTGCGCCAACTAATTGATTGCCTTGTTTAATCTCAAAATGGATCTCTTTACTGAGGTACTGCTCCATTTCGTGCTCGCTGATACTGTACTGCGAGACGCAGCCGCCAAGCAGTACAGTCAGTCCCAAGCAAATCGTGCGGGAAAGTTTTTTCATTAACCAGTGTTTCTCATTCCCGCTGCCACACCTGCAATAGTCAGCATTAGCGCTAGCTGCACATGTTCAGACGCGGGAGTTTCGGTTGTTTCCTTACGTGTCCGCGCTAATAGCTCAGTTTGTAAGAAGTTTAATGGATCGATATACGGATTTCGCAGTTTTACTGACTCGCGATTCCACGGCGTATGCGCCATTAAGCTATCTGATTTTGTCAGTTCAAGCACGACTTTAATGCCCAGATCTAAGCGTTGGCGCAAGGTTTCGCCTAAGTGATGTAAGTCTTTCGGTACTAAACAGGTTTCGTAGTAGCGGGCTAAATTAGGTTCCGCCTTGGCGTAGACCATTTCTAGCATTGAAATGCGAGTGCTGAAGAAAGGCCATTCCCGTTCCATCTCTTGTAATAAGCCCATTTCACCGCGTTCACAGGCGGCTTGTAGCGCTTCACCGGCGCCAAGCCATGCAGGTAACATCAAACGGTTTTGCGACCAAGCAAAAATCCACGGAATTGCCCGTAGGCTTTCAATCCCACCATCGACACGACGTTTAGCTGGGCGGCTGCCGAGTGGCAGTTTTCCTAATTCCACTTCTGGCGTTGCCGCGCGGAAATAAGCCACAAAATCAGGTTCATCACGCACTATGCCACGGTAAGCACCCACGGATTCTTCAGCGATACGTTGCATGCAATCGCGCCATTCTTGTTTAGGTTCTGGCGGTGGTAGTAGGGTCGCTTCCAATACGGCAGAGGTATACAAGGCTAAGCTTTGAACCGCGAGTTTTGGCAAGCCAAACTTGAAGCGGATCATTTCGCCCTGCTCAGTGACACGAATACGGCCATCTACCGACCCCGGAGGTTGGGATAGAATCGCTTTGTGTGCAGGACCGCCCCCGCGACCAATGCTGCCGCCACGACCATGGAATAGTGTGAGCTTGACGCCCGCTTGTTTACAGACCGCCACTAACTGCTCTTGAGCGTGATACTGAGCCCAAGCCGCCGCCATTACGCCGGCATCTTTAGCAGAGTCAGAGTAGCCAATCATCACTTCTTGCATACCCTTGGTGTAACCACGATACCAGTCGATATCGAGTAAATCGGTAATACAGGCTGCGGCGTTGTTTAAGTCGCTTAGGGTTTCAAATAGCGGCACCACGCGCATTGGGTGCGAACAGCCCGTTTCTTTGAGTAACAGTAAAACCGTTAAGACATCCGATGGCTTACCCGCCATCGAAATCACATAGGATCCGAGCGCTTTAGCCGGATGTTTAGCAATTAAACGGCAGGTATTAAGCACTTCGGCCACATCGGCTGACGGCTGCCAGTTGCTTGGGATCAGTGGACGACGGTTGCTGAGTTCGCGTAATAGGAAAGCTTGCTTCTCGGTTTCATCCCAATGGTTGAAATCACCCATGCCGAGATAGCGAGTTAATTCGGCGAGCACATCGCTGTGACGGCTGGCGTCTTGGCGAATGTCGAGTCTGAGCATGTGAATGCCAAAACAGGCGAGACGACGGAGAATATCAAGTACTAGACCGTTGGCTATTAAGCGCATACCGCAGTCGGTCAAACTCTTATAAAGCATTTCTAACGGCGCTTTGAGATCGCTTTCTTGCCAAATCAGGCTCGACTTATCGACTTCAGGATTGTGGCCTTCGATGCGCGCATTTAAATAATCTATGGTGTCACGCAGTCTTTGCCGAATAGATCGCAACACGTGGCGGTATGGCTCGCAGCTGTTGTTGGTGTAAGCCTTTAACTCATCATTGGCTTCTTCCATCGACAGCTCGCCAACCAGTAGGACTATGTCTTTTAGAAATAATCTGGCGGCGGCATGGCGGTTGCGATCGAGCACCTCTTGGGTGACCTTCGCGGTAACAAAGGGGTTGCCGTCGCGATCGCCGCCCATCCAGCTTGAAAAACGCACTGGCGCGATATCAATCGGTAATTGTTGACCCGTGCGTTGTTGCACTTGGTCGTTAAGCTGTCTTAAGAAGTCTGGCACCGCATGCCAAAGTGACTCTTCAATGGTCGATAATCCCCAGCGGGCTTCATCAACAGGTGTTGGGCGCTCACGGCGGATCTCATTGGTGTGCCAGATTTGCGCGATCAATTGGCGCAGGCGCAGACTGATTTGCTGACGCTCTCTATCTGATAATTGGTCGTTTTCTTGCTCAGTTAAGCAGTCGACAATGGCGGCGTACTTTTGGATCAGGGTGCGACGGGAAATTTCAGTGGGATGCGCTGTCAGCACTAGATCGATATCCAGTGTCTTAAGGCAGTCGAGCATTTTCGTTTGGTCTACACGGCCATTTAACATGCGGCCTAGCAGCTGTTCCACGGGATCTGGTACGCAGACGAGTTCGTCGCAGTTGCGGCTAATGGTATGAAATTGTTCAGATAAATTAGCTAAGTTGAGGAACTGGTTAAATGCCTTTGCAAACGGAACTAATTCTTCGTCTGGCAGGGCGGTGAGTAACTCGAGCATTTGCTCTCTAGCGGCTTGATCGCCCCGGCGTGAATCTTTAGCAAGTTTACGGATCTGTTCAACCTTCTCGAGAAAAGAGTCCCCGAGGTGGGTGCGCATAGTGTCACCGAGGATTTGTCCTAACATACTCACGTTCGATCTTAATGACGCATACATATCGGTCATATTGTCTGCCTTGGTTACAACCATAGTTACTCCGAATAGAAAAACATGAAAATTCCGCATTGCATTTAGCCCGTTAGCACAATACCTATCACTTGGGGCAATGGTCAACAGAAGAACTTATAACTTATACGACTGGCTTATCTAATATGCAACTAATCGCAATGATCGTTGAGGAATATTCAATATAAATGCGAAGCTACGCAATATTTTGTGATGATTAGCGTAAGTGAATATGAAGTGCATCATTTTCGGCTTTGCAGGCATGTATCTTAGCTGTTAATAAAAAGGACTGATTTTGGCGCAAATTAACCCTAGATAACTGAGTTATTAACGAGTTAGCTGAACGGTTGATAGGCGGGCGAGATCTGCATTCCAATAAGAAATATAAAAATAAATTAAAAATATATATTCACATATATTGCATAAGTAGATCTTTGTGGTAGTCTAGCCTGCAGTTGAGATGAGTCACCCCCTGTGACCTGTAGAGTAAATATCATGATTCAGAGCATTAACCTGACAGTGAATAAAATAACAACCAATTACGATTTCCTGCGACGATAATCTTGTCATCATAGATACGCGCAGTTGCGTGTACGCTATTCATCTATTCTTTAAGTTTCTTTGATTCGGTTAATAAGACAACAACACATGAAAAATATCGCCATTATTGGTGCCAGTGGTTACACAGGCGCACAACTGACCGCTTTAATCTATGCAGAAGCAGAACTGACGATTCAGGGTTTGTATGTTTCTGAAAACAGTTTAGATAAAGGTAAGCCTTTAGCGGATTTGTACCCTAGCTATAGCCATATCGCATTAACGCTGTCGCCATTGTCCGATGACGCTAAGGCAAAAATCGTTGCCGAAGCTGATGCCGTGGTGCTCGCGACTGAGCATTCAGTGAGCTTACATTTAGCCGCTTGGTTTTATAGCCAAGGGTTAGCGGTATTCGATTTAAGCGGTGCTTATCGTTTCAGCGATGTGGCGCAATATCCTAAGTGGTATGGCTTTGAGCATGAATATCCTGAAGTTTTAGCCAAAGCCGTGTACGGACTTGCCGAATGGAATGCTAAAGAAATCGCTGCGACTAAGATGATCGCCGTGCCAGGTTGTTATCCAACCGCATCACTTACAGCGTTAAAACCGCTGGCGAGTTTACTGACATCAGCTTATCCGGTGATCAATGCCGTGAGCGGCGTAACGGGTGCGGGTCGCAAAGCGCAGTTACACACCAGTTTTTGTGAAGTGAGCCTGACACCTTACGGCGTATTAGGCCACAGACATCAACCCGAGATCGCCACTCAGCTTGGTCAAGAAGTGATATTTACCCCGCACCTTGGCAACTTTAAGCGTGGCATTTTAGCGACTATTACCGTGCAGCTAAAACCAGGCACTACAACTGCCGATGTCGCTGCGGCCTATAGCGTGTATGACCAGGCGCCATTGGTAACCGTGAAGCACAATCAGTTCCCGAAAGTGGACGATGTGGTGCTGACACCTAACTGCCACTTAGGTTGGAAGTTTGATGAGAATAGCGGTTACTTAGTGGTCGCCAGTGCAATCGATAATTTGATGAAAGGTGCTGCCAGCCAAGCGCTGCAATGCATAAAGATTCATTTTAACCTTTAATTGTTCATCCTTATTTAAGAGAGTCGTCAAGATGTCTACAAACAACTCAGTATTAGTTCTTAAAGTGGGCGGCGCGCTGCTGCAATGTGAAATGGGGATGGCGCGGTTAATGGATACGGCTGCGGCTATGTTAGCCAATGGTCAGCAAGTGTTGATGGTACATGGCGGCGGCTGTTTAGTGGATGAACAGTTAGCGGCAAACGGTATGGAAACCGTCAAGTTAGATGGTTTACGTGTGACTCCACCTGAGCAAATGCCGATTATTGCTGGCGCACTTGCGGGCACTTCGAACAAGATCCTCCAAGGCGCTGCGACTAAAGCTGGGATTGTGAGTGTGGGCATGAGCCTCGCCGATGGCAATACTGTATCGGCAAAGATTAAAGATGAACGTTTAGGCCTAGTGGGCGAAGTGACACCAAAAGATGGCGCTTATCTTAAGTTTATCCTCGCCCAAGGTTGGATGCCGATTTGTAGCTCTATCGCCATGATGGACGATGGCCAAATGCTTAACGTCAATGCTGACCAAGCTGCGACGGCCTTAGCCAAATTAGTGGGCGGCAAGTTAGTGCTGCTGTCGGATGTGTCTGGTGTGCTCGATGGTAAAGGCCAGCTCATTCACAGTTTAAATGGCAAGCAGATAGCAGACCTTGTTAAACAAGGTGTGATCGAAAAGGGAATGAAGGTCAAAGTTGAAGCTGCGCTCGAAGTCGCACAGTGGATGGGGCAGGCGGTTCAAGTTGCCTCGTGGCGTGATGCAAGCCAATTAATCGCATTAGCAAAAGGTGAAGCCGTAGGAACACAAATCCAACCATAAGTGGAGTAGGTTATGAAGCATTTACTATCGATAAAAGAGTTAACCCAGCAGCAGTTACTCGATCTGATTGCCTTGGCAAAAACGATCAAAGCCAATCCGGCTGAGTATCGCCACGCGCTGGATGGCAAGAGTGTGGTGATGTTGTTTGAAAAGCCCTCGCTCAGAACACGCGTTAGCTTTGATATTGGTATTAATAAGCTCGGTGGCCACTGTTTATACCTAGACCAACAAAATGGTGCGCTAGGTCAACGGGAATCGGTTGCTGACTTTGCTGCTAACCTGTCTTGCTGGGCCGATGCGATTGTGGCGAGAACCTATTCGCACACCACCATTGAGCAATTAGCCGAGTGTGGCACAGTGCCCGTGATTAATGCTTTGTCGGATCTTTATCATCCTTGCCAAGCATTAGCCGATTTTTTAACACTGGCCGAGCAGTTTGAGGATGTCAGCAAAGCCAAATTAGCTTATGTTGGTGATGGTAATAATGTCACTAACTCGCTGATGTACTGTGCGGCTATTCTCGGTGCTACCATGACAGTGATCTGCCCAGCGGGTCACTTTCCTGATGGCTACGTAGTGGCAGAAGTGCAAGAGCTTGCTAAGCGATATGGCGGTAAGCTGGTACTGACTTCAGATATCGATGCGATTGAAGGTCACGATGCGATTTATACTGATACTTGGATTTCAATGGGCGATCCAACACCGCTGGCGGATATCAAAGCGAAGTTTGCGCCATACCAAGTAAACAAAGCCTTGATGACGAAAGCGGGCGCTAACTTCTTTATGCATTGTTTGCCCGCCCACCGTGGTGTAGAAGTAACAGATGAAGTGATGGACGGTGCAGGCTCCTTAATTCTGCAACAAGCCGAAAATCGGATGCATGCACAAAATGCGGTACTGGTAACCTTATTTAGTTAAATTAACCCTGTTTAGCAGCCTGTTTTCTCCTAGGTGAGAAACGAGTCATAGGAATTTAAGATGTCTATCGAGATAAAAAATACTGGCGTGAAAAAAGTGGTTTTAGCCTATTCAGGTGGTCTAGATACCTCGGCCATTATTCCTTGGTTAAAAGAAAACTACGATAACTGCGAAATCATCGCATTCTGCGCCGACGTTGGCCAAGGCGAAGAAGAGCTGGTTGGCTTGACTGAAAAAGCCTTAGCTTCGGGTGCGTCTGAGTGTCATATCGTCGACCTGAAAGAAGAATTCGTTAAAGAATATATCTACCCAACGATTGCGAGCGGGGCGATTTACGAAGGCACTTATTTACTCGGTACGTCAATGGCGCGTCCTATCATTGCCAAAGCACAGGTTGAAGTGGCCCGTAAAGTGGGCGCCGATGCTCTGTGCCACGGTTGTACCGGTAAAGGGAACGATCAAGTGCGTTTCGAAGGTTGTTTCGCTGCATTAGCGCCTGATTTAAAAGTGATTGCACCATGGCGTGAATGGACCATGCAGAGCCGTGAAGATCTACTGGCCTATTTAGCCGAACGTGACATTAAGACGTCAGCGTCAGCGACTAAAATCTATAGCCGTGATGCCAACGCTTTCCATATTTCCCATGAAGGTGGTGAGTTAGAAGATCCATGGAACGAGCCAAGCAAAGGTGTGTGGACTCTGACCGCCGATCCTGAAGATGCACCGAACAAGCCTGAATATGTGTCGCTAGAAGTAGAACATGGCCGTATCACGAAAGTGAATGGTGAAGCCCTAACGCCTTATGCTGCACTGATGACATTAAACGCGATTGCTGCACCACACGGTGTGGGTCGTATCGACATCACAGAAAACCGTTTAGTGGGCATGAAGTCTCGTGGCTGTTACGAAACTCCCGGCGGCACTGTGATGTTCGCTGCGCTGCGTGCGATTGAAGAGCTGGTACTCGACAAGACTAGCCGTAACTGGCGTGAGCAAGTTGCCGCACAAATGGCGCATTTAGTGTATGACGGCCGTTGGTTCACGCCACTGTGCAAGTCACTGTTGGCAGCATCTGAGTCACTGGCAGAATCAGTTAACGGTGAAGTCGTGGTTAAACTCTACAAAGGCCAAGCGACGGCAGTGAAGAAACGTTCACCTAATAGCTTGTACTCTGAAGCATTTGCCACCTTTGGTGAAGATCAAGTGTACGATCAAAAACATGCAGAAGGCTTTATCCGCCTGTACTCATTAGCGAGCCGCATCCGCGCACTCAACGCTAATGACGTTAAGTCTAAGTAATAGGTCGTTTAAAAGGGCGCCTAGCGCCCTTTTTTGTTTCTAGGTTTTGATCAAGTTTTTTGATTCAGATGAGTCGATTTCAAATCAGCAGTGAGTAAGGGGAGTTAGCATGGCTTTATGGGGTGGAAGATTTCAGGGCGAAACGAGCGCGCTATTCAAATTATTCAACGATTCGCTACCCGTGGATTATCGCCTGTTCGAACAGGATGTGATCGGCTCTATCGCTTGGGCTGATGCGATTGCTAGCGTAGGTATTATCACAGCCACTGAATGCAGCGACTTGAAAAAAGCACTCAATGATTTGCTGGTGGAAGTGAATGGCGATCCAGCTATTATTCTCGCCTCGGGCGCCGAAGATATTCACAGTTTCGTCGAGTCTGCCTTGATTGCCAAAGTGGGCGATCTCGGTAAAAAACTGCACACTGGCCGTAGCCGTAACGATCAAGTTGCCACCGATTTAAAGCTTTGGTGTCAATCCGAAGGCCAAGCATTACTCGCGCGCCTTCAAAGCTTACATGCTGAATTGCTGGCGTTGGCTGAACGTGAATTTGATGCGGTAATGCCTGGTTACACTCACTTACAACGTGCACAACCTGTGACATTTGGTCATTGGTGTTTAGCGTATGTGGAAATGTATGAGCGTGATATCAGCCGTTTAGCCGATGCGTTAACCCGTGCGAACACCTGTCCATTAGGTTCAGGCGCCCTTGCTGGCACAGCCTATAAAATGGATCGGCATGCACTGGCTGCCGCGCTGAATTTTGCTGCACCGACGCTCAATAGCTTAGACAGTGTGTCAGACAGAGATCACGTGGTAGAACTGTGTTCAACGGCATCGATCAGCATGATGCATTTAAGTCGTATGGCCGAAGATTTGATTTTCTTTAACTCGGGCGAAGCCAACTTTATCTCTCTGAGTGATGAAGTGACCTCGGGTTCATCCCTGATGCCACAGAAGAAAAATCCTGATGCATTAGAGCTTATCCGTGGTAAAACGGGCCGGGTTTATGGCAGTTTAGTAGGCATTCTCACCACCATGAAAGCGCTGCCTTTGGCATACAACAAAGATATGCAGGAAGATAAAGAAGGCCTATTTGACGTAGTTGATAGCTGGGCAATTTGCCTCGATATGGCGGCGTTAGTGTTATCGGGTCTGAAAGTTAATCGTCCTAATGCGCTGTTAGCTGCGCAGCAAGGTTATGCCAACTCTACAGAGTTAGCTGATTATCTAGTTTCTAAGGGTATGCCTTTCCGTGAGGCGCACCACGTTGTGGGTGAAGTGGTGGTTGCCGCGATAGCGAAGCAAATTCCGCTGGAGGAATTCTCCTTGGCAGAGTTAAAAACCTTTGCCGCCATCATTGAGGATGACGTTTATCCCAACCTCACCATTGAAGCCTGTTTAGCGAAACGCGACGTGCTTGGTGGGACTGCTCTGCCGCAAATTCAGCAGGCGATCGCGGCTAAGAAATCCCGCTAAGGCAAGTTGTTCAAATCAACAAGCCAATAAAAAACGCGACTTTAAGTCGCGTTTTTTATTGGGTCATTATCCGTATGGGCAATGACTTTCTATGAGTCGTTTATTGGAATAGATCGTCAGTTGGCGCATCGATGAAGATGTTGTTCTCATCCTGAGTTTCGCTGATGTATTCCTTCGGCTCAGTGCCCGAGATGAAGTATTCGAACGCACTGGTATAGTCGGTTTTACGCGTGAGTTTACCCGTTGCTAAATCGATCCGTACCGAGACAATGCCTTCTGGTGGAATCGATGTGGTTTCAGGTGTGCCTTGTAAGACACTGTTCATAAACTCGTTCCAACCCGGACCTGCCGTTTTCGCGCCGGCCTCGGCGCCGGTTATCTGATCTTTCTCTGCGCTGGCATTCCATGCAGTTCTGCCCAGTTGTCGACCGTGATCGTCGAAGCCGACCCAGAACGTACTGGTGAGCACAGGGCTAAATCCACTGAACCACGTATCGCGAGATTCGTTGGTTGTCCCTGTTTTACCTGCAATATCATGGCGTTTAATTAATCTTGCAGCACGCCAAGCCGTACCTTGCCAGCCAGTACCGTGACTCCAATCACCGCCACCCCAGATCACGCTCTTTAACGCTTCGGTGATGAGGAATGCCGTTTGCTCTGAAATGATCTGTGGTGCAAAGCGACCCGTTTGCTCGAAACACTGGGCAACAGGTGCACTCGGTTCAGCACTAGAGTCTCCACTAACACTGAACGCCATAGGATCGCTCGGTGTAACTGGTTGGCTAAGACTTTGGCTAGGCTTACAGGCCAATGTTGGATTCGCTTTCTCAATCACATTACCGTAGGCATCTTCGACGCGATCGATGTAGAAAGGTTCGAGTAAGAAACCACCGTTAGCAAACACGTTAAATGCCGTGACCACTTGTAATGGCGTTACTGAAGACGAACCTAATGCAATCGACTCGTTACGCGGTAAGTCACTAGGGTCGAAACCAAATTTAATCAATTCTGCAATGGTCGCATCGAGTCCAACATGGCGCATTGCACGCACAGACATCACGTTGATTGATTGCGCTAAGCCCACACGTAAACGGGTTGGGCCGCCATAGATATCAGGCGAGTTTTTAGGGCGCCATGCGGTGCCTTGGCTGATATCGGGTTTATTGATCGGTGCATTGTTGATGAGAGTCGCTAAGGTAAAGCCTTTCTCTAATGCGCCAGCATAGATGAAAGGTTTGATGTTCGAACCTAATTGGCGTTTTGCTTGAGTGACGCGGTTGTATTGGCTTTGGCTAAAGCTATATCCGCCGACTAAAGAACGAATCGCACCATTTTGTGGGTTGAGTGACACAGTCGCGCTGGCAACTTCTGGTACTTGCGATAACTGCAAATATTGGCCGTTATCACGGATCCAAATACGCTCACCAACCTTGAGCATGTCAGAAGCTGACTTAGGTACACTGCCTTGACGCTTATCGGTAATAAATTTACGCGCCCACTTCAAACCATCCCAAGTAATGACTTTAGTCTCGCCCTTGGCGGTCATGACGCTGGCTTGTTGATCTGCAACGCTGATGACGGCTGCGGGTTGCAGTTCTTGAATCGAAGCCACCTTGGACAGTTCAGCCTTGATTTGGGCTTGATCTGGTTTTTCGTCTGTCCACAGTACGGCGGCAGGACCACGGTAGCCATGACGCTCATCATAGGCATAAACGTTATTACGTAATGCTTGCTGAGCTTTCAGTTGTATATCCGATGAAATGGTTGTGTAGACATTGTAGCCATTGGTATAAGCTTCTTCTTCGCCGTACTTTTGCACCATATAATCTCTTGCCATTTCAGAAATATACGGCGCATAGAGATCAATTTCGGCGCCGTGGTATTTAGCGACCAGCGGTTCTTGTAGTGCGGCTTGGTATTCGGCTTGGCTGATGTAACCTACTTCATTCATCCGCATGAGGACGACATTACGGCGAGCGACGGCACGAGAAGGTGAGGTCACAGGGTTGAGTGTCGAAGGCGCTTTGGGTAAGCCCGCGATCATACTCATTTCTGAGAGTGTAAGGTCTTTAACATCTTTACCGAAATAAACTTGTGCAGCGGCACCAACACCATAGGCGCGTTGGCCTAAGTAAATGCGGTTCACATAGAGTTCTAAAATCTCGTCTTTGGTGAGTAATTCTTCAATGTGATAGGAGATAAAAATCTCCTTCACTTTACGAATAATGGTTTTATCGCGGGTTAAGAAGAAGTTACGCGCAACCTGCATGGTAATGGTACTGGCACCTTGCTTTTTCTCACCTGTGGTCAACATCACTAATGCGGCGCGAAGTACACCTACAGGATCTATACCACCATGCTCGTAAAAACGCGCATCTTCAGTTGCGATAAACGCTTGAAGTAGGGGTTTTGGCACTTCGTCTAACTTCAATGGAATGCGACGTTTCTCACCAAATTGTGAAATAAGTTTGCCGTCACTGCTGTAGATGCGTAAAGGTGTTTGAAGTTGCACATTTTTTAGTGTTGAAACATCCGGCAAATCCGGCAAAACATAAAAGTATGCTGCCACAATGGCGCCTACTCCCAAAAGGGCTAGACTGAATAGTGCTATAACAATACGTTTTAACCACTTCACCAAAATTTATCCTAATGTTCCGTTAAGTGCGACAGTATATAAGGCGTACACCTCTTGGTGAAGTAAAAACGTGAGAAGCTTAAAATAGCGTTTGTAAAATGATGAAACATTCGATACAAGTAAGTATAACAAGTTGATTTTGTGCTAATCTCTTTTACTGAAATATAAATAAAAAAGTGACAATGGATATGCTTTCAAATTTATGGAAGCGTCAGGCTCCGCAGATGGTGGGAATTGACATAGGTTCCCATGAAGTTAAGGCCATTTTGTTGAGCAAGACTGCTGATGGATACAAGATATTGAGTCATGCGGCGGTACCCATTAAAAAGGGGGCCGTTAACGATCATGATATTCGTGATGCAGATGCCGTTGTCGAATGCCTTAGGCAAATAAAACGCAATTTACCTAAATCGGTTAAATATGCGGCGGTTTGTGTTTCAGGCTCTGCTGTGATGACCAAAGTGATCTACATGGATGCTTCGCTGAGCGAGGAAGAAATGGAGGCGCAGATAGAAATTGAAGCCGACAACCTTATTCCGTATTCACTCGATGAAGTCAGCATAGATTTTGAAACCCTCAGCGTAAATAGTACAGATCCAACCAAGGTAGATGTGTTGTTGAGCGCATGCCGTACTGACAACATTGATGTCAGAGTCGATGCGCTCGATAGCGTAGAGCTTGAGGCCAAAGTTGTTGATGTCGAGGGTTATGCTTTAGGCCGCGCCGCCGAATTGATTCTGGCACAACTACCCGAAGGGGCGAAACATAAGGCCGTCGCTATGGTTGATATCGGCGCGAATATGACCACTTTCTCTGTAGTTGAAGCGGGTGAGACGACTTTTATTCGCGAGCAAGCCTTCGGTGGTGAGCAATTTACTCAGTCAATTTTATCTTTCTATGGCATGTCCTACGATCAAGCTGAGAAAGCAAAAGTTGAAGGCGACCTACCACGAAATTATATGTTTGAAGTCTTGTCACCTTTCCAAACTCAGCTATTACAACAAATAAAACGTACGCTACAAATCTATTGTACTTCGAGCGGTAAAGATAAAGTCGACTATCTCGTATTATGTGGTGGGACATCTAAATTAGAAGGTATGGTTAATTTACTGACGAATGAATTGGGTGTTCACACTATCATCGCTGATCCTTTTCAAGGGTGTTTGCATGCCGATGAGTCGGTTAAAAGTGCGCTGCAACCCACAATCAGCAAATATATGGTTGCTTGTGGCTTAGCATTGAGGAGTTACGGTCAATGGCGAACATAAACCTACTCCCTTGGCGAGAAGAGGCGAGAGAAAAACAAAAGCGCGATTATATTGGTATTTTAGCTGCGGTATTTTTAGCGTCGGCGATTTTAGTCTATGTGGCAGTATCTCTATTGGACGTTATGACTGATGAGCAGAAAGCGCGTAATAGTTATTTGCAATCGGAAATTAGCCTGCTCGAAACACAAATTTCTGAGATTAAGAAAATTACCGAGCGTAAGAAAGACATTGAGCGTCGCACCGAAATTATTCTGAATTTACAACAATCCCGTAATTTACCTACTCATGTGTTAGATGAGCTAGTGCGAATAGTGCCCCCTGGAATATACCTTTCTAGCTTAGAGAAAAAGGGCAGTTTGTTACTGATAGAAGGGCGTAGCGAATCAAATAATAACGTTGCTAATATGATGCGTAAGGTAAAAACCTCTGAATGGCTAACCGATCCGAATATGCAATCGATCGTGACCCAAAATGAAGAATTACGGCAATTACAGCGATTCAGTTTAAGAGTCACGATTAAAGGCGCGAATGTAGGTGAGCCTGAGAAAATGACAAAAGGAGCGAGTAAATGAAACTCGATCTAAGTCAGTTTAATGATATCGACTTTGAAAATATTGGTGGTTGGCCTAACCAAGTTAAAAGTTTTTTCGCGATCCTATTAGCACTTTGTGTTTTTGCTGCGGGTTATTTCTTAGTCGTTTCAGATTCGGTTGATACTTATACCGCAGAGCAAGATAGGGAATTACAACTCAGAGATGACTTTAAGAATAAGTATCAACTTGCCGCAAATTTAAAACTCTATCGTGAGCAGCTAGCAACGATGGAAGTGCAATTCGCCGAGTTACTGAAGATGCTACCCTCTGAGAATGAAATGCCTGGTTTGCTAGACGATTTAACCTTCGTCGCGACTGATGCAGGACTTCGAATAAAGAGCTTAGATTGGGAGCCGGAAATTCAGCGGGATTTCTATATTGAGTTTCCCATCAAAATGTCCGTGACGGGCGATTATCATCAGCTAGGTAATATGGTGAGTGGCGTAGCAAAACTGCCACGTATTGTCAGCCTTCATGATTTTACCATTAAGCGCGATGATGCTGGCAACTTAGCAATGGACATTTTAGCCAAGACCTATCGCTTTAAAGAGGGGGCTGAATTACCGCCTGAAAAGCCTGCTAAGAAGGGGAAGAAATAATGAAATTCTTACCTCTAGTGGTTATGTGTATTTTTTTAACGGGTTGCGTTGGCGATCGCAGTGATTTAGAGCTATTTGTTACTACAACCAAAGCGCAACATGTTGCTCATATCCCGCCCTTGAAAGAGCCGCCGAGATTTGAGCACTTCGCCTATCAAGCTGAGTTAATGCGTAGCCCTTTTGTACCTCCTTCGCGTGAATTAACGGAAGAGGTTGTCGATACCAGCAAGGATTGTTTACAACCGGATTTAAAGCGTCGAAAAGGGCGGTTAGAAACTTATCCTTTAGATAATTTAAAAATGCGCGGCACCTTAAGTGAAGCTGATACGACTTGGGCATTAGTTGAAACAAATGACGGCAGTGTGTATCGGATGGGAGCTGGTGAGTATTTAGGTCTGTTTAATGGACGCATTTCTAAAGTTACTTCACAAAATGTCGAAGTAGTAGAATTAATTCCAGATGGTTCTGGTTGTTGGTCCGAAAGGACAAGCAATTTAGAACTTTCTGGAGAATAACGAGCGAAGGATGAGGGAATAATGAAATCTTCTGCCGCGATAAAAGTCCCGTTAATTTCTTCAGGCTTAATCAAGTCTGTTATAGGGATCGCACTGGTATTTGGAATTTTGCCATCGAGTTTTGCGGCAAATCGATTAATGGATGTTAAATACCATGCTTTGGTTGATCATCAATTGGAGCTCGAGCTGGTCTTTGAAGAGGCGGTCGCTCCGCCTTCAATAGATTCAAATGCCTCGCCCGCAGAGCTAGTGCTGACCTTCGATAACACTATCTCAGGTTTATCTAAGGATCGTTTACCTATTAATCAGGTTGGGGTGACAGACATCACCACTGAGCAGCAAGATACTCGTCTTAAAGTCATCTTAGGTATGTCCAAAGTGAAACCTTACCAAGGTTCTGTCATGGGCAATTCATATCGATTAACAATCAACGATGAAGTGGCGGGTACTCAAGCCCAAGCTGAAAACCCTTTCGTTAATAGCATTAAAAATATCGATTTTCGTCGTAATGATAATGGTGGCGGTGAGCTATTAGTCTATCTAAATAATCGCTCGGTTGCGGCTAATGTCGAGCAAGTGGGCGCTAAGCTCGAAGTGAAGTTATATAACACAGATATTAATAACGATCTTCTGTATGTTATGGATGTGAAAGATTTCTCCACGCCAGTAAAAAGCTTCGAGACATTTAAAGAAGATTTAACGGCGCGTATTGTCGTCGATATTACGGGTGAGTATGAATTCACTTACAAGCAAGAAGATAACCTCTTTAGACTCTCAATGAATAAAGTCGAGAGGGCCGCCGCCAAGAAAGATGTTAAAAAATACAATGGCCGGACTTTGTCGCTTAACTTCCAAAATATCCCAGTGCGCACTGTGTTGCAGATCATCGCCGACTATAATAACTTTAACTTAGTCACCAGCGATACTGTGGAAGGCAATATCACCTTAAGATTGGACGATGTGCCTTGGGATCAAGCTTTAGAATTAATTCTGCAAACCAAAGGATTAGATAAGCGTATCGAAGGTAACATCTTAATGGTGGCGCCGAGCGAAGAACTGGCAATTCGTGAAAGCCAGAACCTCAAAAACAAACAAGAGGTTAAAGAGTTAGCACCGCTCTATTCTGAGTACTTACAAATTAACTACGCTAAAGCGGTCGATATTGCTGAGTTATTGAAAAGCGCGGATTCAAGCTTACTTTCACCACGCGGTTCAGTCGCGGTCGATGAACGTACTAACACAGTGTTAGTGAAAGATACGGCTGAAACGATTGAGAACATTCACCGTTTAGTCGAAGTGCTCGATATCCCCATCCGCCAAGTGTTGATCGAGTCACGTATGGTGACAGTGAAAGACGATGTCTCCGAAGACTTAGGTATTCGTTGGGGCGTCACAGATCAGCAGGGTAGTAAGGGAACCTCAGGCACATTAGAAGGTGCACAGAGTATTGCCAATGGGATTATTCCTACTCCCGATCAGCGTTTGAACGTTAACTTACCCGCGGCAGCCACCAATCCAGCGAGTATTGCCTTCCATGTCGCTAAATTGGCGGACGGTACCATTCTTGATTTGGAATTAAGTGCGCTAGAGCAAGAAAACAAAGGTGAAATCATCGCTAGCCCTCGTATTACCACCTCTAACCAAAAGGCGGCTTATATTGAGCAAGGTGTCGAGATCCCTTATGTGCAGTCGACTTCGAGTGGTGCAACGTCAGTCACGTTTAAGAAGGCGGTGTTGTCTCTACGGGTTACACCCCAAATTACGCCTGATAACCGAGTCATTTTAGATTTAGAAATCACTCAAGATTCTCAGGGTAAAACCGTTGATACTCCAACGGGTCCCGCAGTTGCCATCGATACTCAACGCATCGGCACCCAAGTGCTCGTTAATAACGGCGAAACCATAGTGCTTGGTGGTATTTATCAACAAAATCTGATTAGCCGTGTGAGTAAAGTGCCAATTCTAGGTGATATTCCCTTGGTAGGTTTCCTGTTTAGGAACACATCAGACAAAAATGAGCGTCAAGAGCTACTTATTTTCGTCACCCCCAAAATAGTCGGTGAGAAGATCTAAGCACTTGCTATGTATCGACTAAAGCCAGCAGAGATTGCTGGCTTTATTATTACTGTTATACAATTCTTTGCATAAATAGCGCACATGGCTTGCCATAGTAGACCCTAAGCTGAGATAATCCTCGGTCAAGTCTCATAAGAGCAAGGTAACATATAGGTCGGCTTGATTTTGAGTCGATATAGGCATACTTTTCAATAAGATTCAGACGTACAAGAAATGGCTGAAAAACGTAATATTTTTCTGGTAGGCCCTATGGGCGCAGGTAAAAGCACAATTGGTCGCCATCTGGCGCAAATGCTGCATTTAGAATTCCACGATTCAGATCAAGAGATTGAGCAACGCACAGGCGCTGATATTGCTTGGGTGTTTGACGTCGAAGGTGAAGAAGGCTTCCGTCGTCGTGAAGCTCAGGTTATTGCTGATTTGTCTGAAAAACAAGGTATCGTCCTTGCCACCGGTGGTGGTTCAGTACAAAGCAAAGATATCCGTAATCATCTGTCTGCTCGTGGCATTGTGGTTTATCTGGAAACCACTATCGACAAACAGGTCGCTCGTACTCAAAGAGACAAGCGACGCCCATTATTGCAAGTGGATGATCCTCGAGAAGTGTTGGAGAATCTTGCAGAGATCCGTAATCCATTGTACGAAGAAATTGCCGATGTGATTGTCAAAACCGATGATCAAAGCGCAAAGATTGTCGCCAATCAGATCATTGAGCAATTAGGTTTTTAGGCAGAATTTATGAAGCAAATTCAGGTTAATTTAGGTGTACGTAGTTATCCCATTTACATTGGCCAGAATTTGATGAGTGATGGCGAGACCTTGTCTCGCTACCTGCTTAAAAAACGTATTCTTATCGTCACCAATGAAACTGTCGCGCCTTTGTATCTTAAACAGATACAAGAGACGATGGCTTCGTTTGGTGAGGTAGAGAGTGTTATCCTCCCCGATGGCGAACAATTCAAAGACTTAGCGCATCTAGATACTATTTTTACTGCATTGCTGCAGCAAAACTATGGTCGAGATTCTGTGCTGGTGGCTTTGGGTGGCGGCGTAATTGGTGATATGACGGGCTTTGCCGCGGCATGTTATCAACGTGGGATCGATTTTATTCAAATTCCGACAACCCTATTGTCGCAGGTGGATTCTTCCGTCGGCGGTAAAACGGCTGTTAACCATCCTTTTGGTAAAAACATGATTGGGGCCTTTTATCAGCCACAAATCGTGCTTATCGATACTTTATGTTTACATACGCTTCCAGCGCGCGAGTTTGCGGCGGGAATGGCGGAAGTCATCAAGTATGGCATCATGTGGGATGCTGATTTTTTTCAATGGCTTGAAGATAATGTAACGGCACTAAAAACCTTAGATGCCCAAGCATTGGTTTATGCTATCTCCCGTTGCTGTGAGATTAAGGCTGATGTGGTTAGCCAAGACGAAACTGAGCAGGGTGTACGTGCTTTATTGAATCTAGGTCATACCTTTGGTCATGCGATTGAAGCCGAAATGGGCTACGGTAATTGGTTGCATGGTGAAGCCGTGTCAGCTGGCACAGTCCTTGCTGCTCAAACAGCTAAGGCACTGGGGCTTATCGATGAGTCAATAGTTTGTCGTATCATACAGTTACTACAAGCTTTTGATCTTCCAGTGAGTGCGCCGGAATCTATGGATTTCGACAGTTTCATTCAACATATGCGACGCGATAAAAAAGTTTTAGGCGGTCAGATTCGACTGGTGCTCCCAACGGCAATAGGCCGCGCGGATGTGTTTAGTCAAGTTACAGAATCTACCCTTGAACAGGTTATTCGCTGCGCATAAACACTGTGTGGTGGGCGAGTGACGTTTCAAGGTTCTGTCTTGCTTCCTTCTCAGGAAGCCCTCATACAAAGAATGCATCATGTTGCCAGTTATAGCGATCAGCTACTGGTGCTTTCTGGTGTCAGCGGTTCAGGCAAAACCACCTTAGTGACCGGATTAGCGACCGATTTTGACGAGTCAAATGCAGCATTTGTGATTTGCCCTATGCATGCCGATAACGCTGAAATCCGCCGTAAAATTTTGGTTCAGTTAATTTCATCCCCGATTTTTGACGACGATATTCCCCTCGCCGATACCCTGTTGCGGCTTGCTAGCACGCAAACTAAACCTTTACATATCATTATCGATGATGCGCATTTATTGCCTAAGGCATTATGGGCTGAGTGCATTATTCTCAATCAAATTCAGTGTGCGGGTAAGAATATTGCCGTCACACTCACTGTTCCACCGGCATTTTTAGCAGATCTACTTCCACAATTACCGGAGCAGTTACGGCGGCAGATATTGCCTATCAGTATTGAGCCGTTAACCATGCCTGAGCGTGAGGCCTTATATCAAACTTTACTGAGATACAGCGAGCAAAATCCTTTTACGCCAAGGGAAATTGTGCGCAGTCAGCTTGAGAAGCAAACCGGTACGCCGCAGGAAGTGGTCAATCTGTTAGATAAAGCCTTGCATAGCACGCCAGAGAAAACATCTTCTTGGATGAAGTATAAAGCCGTGATGGTGACGGCTGTGAGTATGTTACTCGCCTTAGGTATTTGGCTTGGCGTTACTCAGCCTTTTTCTGAGGAGCAAGCTCCAGAGGTCGTGACTTATCCATCGATAGATTCACCCGTCTTTTTGTCCTACGGGGAAAAAGTCTTAACGCCCTATTTTACGCTGCGCGCTGAGCAGCTGAAGCTCGCCGCGGAGACTGCGAAAGTGATTGAAATCGAGACGGCAGAAGCCAAAAATGAACAAGCCGTCGATCCCTTAAGTGAATTCCACGGTGAAGCGCCACATCCCATGCCTGACGATGCTGCCTTCGTGAGTGTGGGTGAAGTGAGTAGCAAGTCTTTTGGTGAGGATAAGCCGCCTGAGGATACTGAACCACAAGCTAAATCGGCTCAGACTCAACCCGCAACCATTGATGCTGCAAAGGTTGATAAGCCGGTAGCTAAAGCGGGCTTGGATACGCAAAAGCCGCTCAAAGGTTACACAATACAGATTGCCAGTGTTGCTCAGTTGGATACCCTGCGTGCAACATTAAAGAGTATTGAGCATCTTGAGGGCGTTCGCGTTGCACAACATAAGCAGCGTTGGGTTGTCCTCGTTGGCAACTACGGTAGTAGCAAGTCAGCTTCGAATGCGGCGGCACAATTGGTTAAAGAGTATCGTTTCGAGCAGCCTTGGGTAAGAAAGTGGGCGGATTTAAAAGATTATCAACTAGAAGAAAGTCTGCCAAATCGTGAAATTTCAGAATAAACAGAGTACAATCATGGCCTTTATTTTTGTCGGCATTCATCAAGTTAAATGATAAAAAAACACAGAGCCTTCCTTAAGTGGGCTGGCGGTAAATTTAAATTGGTGGATGATTTGGCCAGTTATTTACCCACTGGAGACCGTTTGGTCGAGCCATTCGTGGGTGCAGGATCCGTTTTCTTAAATACGGATTATCCTAGCTACCTGCTCTGTGACATTAATCAGGACTTGATTGAGTTATACCAGATTGTGAAGCATCAACCAGAAGCTTACATTGCCGCGGCTAAGGCAATGTTTGTTGATGAGATGAATCAAAAAGACGCTTACTATCAGGTGCGGACCGACTTTAATAAATGTCGCGACCCTTTCCAACGTTCCGTGTATTTCCTCTATCTAAACCGTCATGGTTTTAATGGCTTATGCCGTTATAACCGTAAAGGCGGCTTCAATGTGCCCTTTGGTTCCTATAAAAAGCCGTATTTCCCCGAAAAGGAAATTTGGGCCTTTTCTGAAAAAGCGCAACGTGCCGAGTTTAAATGCATAGGCTACGAAAAAGCCTTTGAGCAGACACGTAGCGGCGATGTGGTTTACTGCGATCCTCCTTATGCGCCATTATCTACCACATCCAGTTTCACTACGTATGTCGGTGCGGGCTTTAGTCTAGACGACCAAGCGCTGCTGGCCCGTCATTCGCGCCATACAGCACTAGAACGCGGTATTCCAGTGTTGATCAGTAATCACGATATTCCATTGACTCGCGAGTTATACCGCGGCGCTCACTTAGCGAAAATCCAAGTGCAACGTAACATTAGCCAAAATGGCAGTGGTCGTAACAAAGTGGATGAGTTGATGGCGTTATATGATGAAAATTACGATCCAAAGGATGACTAGGTTTGACATAGCCTACGTTCAGCTAAGCACTTGTCCTACGAGAAACATCAGGCTTGCCACTAAGATGACTGCCAACACGATTCCCATTGCGATATAAGGTAATGGCGAGCTAGTTTGGAAGTCTTTTTTACGATTTTCGTCAGTTTGTACCCCGAAAAAGGCGGCGACGGTACTGTGGAATACTTGCCAGATACGGCTAAGCATTAATAGGCGAGATGCGATGTAGTGGGTTTGAGATCATCCATAGGCTTATCTTGATGACCGTGTAATAGCTCAAGCAGATCGACAAAGTGGAACTGACTCGAACGGTTTTTACCTGTGAGCCACGTTTTCCAGCTTAGGGTTTGTGCTTGATCGGCGCAGCGATTATTAGGATGACTACTAGGTAAAGCACTATTGTAACGGGTATCACTGCTACAAGCGCAAGAAGCTGTTTCGGTATTTTCCGTGAGTTTTTCAACGCCAAAGGCTAACGTGGCCACGACAACTGCAGTGAATGCCAACATCATAGATGACTTAAATGTCACCGACCTAACATAGTGTGAAAACAAACTAAACCGCCCCTTCATAACGCTTCCTTTGAAATGAACCAGCATTGCGCCTCGAGTATAACAAACTCGCCTAGTTTATGAACAAAAATTTATCAATTGCCGCCAAAATGCGCGTAAATGTTAGCAGATTTCATATTATACCAATCACATTAAATATCTAATCAGTTCAGAGCCTCACAGGCATCTCAATCCAAGGCGCATTGACGCAGAAATGGTTATTCCCTTTTAAGTCAATGCAACACGGGAGTGGGATGCCTGTGAGGCTCCCGAAGGGCGGCTGATGTTAACGGCATGGCAACGCGCTTTATACTTCGTTCAAGGCTTTAGACAGAGCACCACTATGCCTTCAAGCCTTCGCCTTGTCTAAATCGCGTTGAACTCCCGCTGAATGAACAGATATTTAATACGATTGGTTTTATCTAGACCCCTATTGACTACGATAGTTGCTGAATGTGTTGCTTTGCTGACTGCTACATCGCGTATCAATTGCCAGAAATGTGGCTTTAGCTATAGAGGCTTAGCTTGGCTCAGGGTAAAATAAGGCACTTTTTATCCAAATAGCAGCGAGTGTTTTATGCGTCCATTCTTGATTGCTCCATCGATTTTATCTGCCGATTTTGCCCGTTTGGGCGATGATGTAAAAGCCGTGTTAGATGCGGGGACCGACGTAGTGCATTTTGATGTGATGGATAATCACTATGTTCCTAACTTAACGATTGGCCCCATGGTGTGCCAAGCGCTGCGTAACTACGGTATTACCGCCGATATTGATGTGCATTTGATGGTCAAGCCAGTTGACCGCATCGTGCCTGATTTTGCTAAAGCGGGCGCGTCTATTATTACTTTCCACCCTGAAGCCTCTGAGCACGTCGATCGCACTCTTCAGCTCATCAAAGAGTGCGGTTGTAAGGCGGGTCTCGTGTTTAATCCTGCGACACCACTGCATTATCTTGACCATGTGATGGATAAACTCGACGTGATCCTATTGATGTCAGTGAATCCTGGTTTTGGTGGTCAATCCTTTATCCCATCGACCTTAGATAAGCTGCGTCAAGTGCGTGCGCGTATCGATGCCAGTGGTTTTGATATTCGCTTAGAAGTGGATGGCGGCGTTAAGGTTGACAATATTGCCGAAATCGCGGCCGCCGGTGCCGACATGTTTGTTGCGGGTTCTGCCATTTTCGGCAAGCCAGATTACAAAACCGTTGTTGATGAGATGCGTGCCGAACTTGCTAAAGTTGGGGCATAGGTATGTGGGATAAGATTAAAGCGATAGCGTTTGATCTTGATGGCACGCTGATCGACAGTGTGCCTGACCTAACCGTTGCCACGCAGGAAGCCTTAGCCGAGTTAGGTTTGAAGAGCTGCTCAGAGGCGCAAGTGCGTACTTGGGTCGGTAACGGCGCCGAGATGTTGATGCGCCGCGCCATGACCCATGCCTTGGGATCGGATGTTGAGCAAACCGCGCTTGATGCGGCCATGCCGATTTTTATGCATCACTATCAAGAGAATCTTGAGAAGCACAGTGCGCTGTATAGCGACGTGCATCAAGTACTACAAACCTTGTTCGATGCAGGTTTTAAGCTCGCCGTTGTCACCAATAAACCCTATCGTTTTACCTTTCCATTACTCAATGCCTTTGGGATTAATGACTTTTTCAGCTTAGTGTTAGGTGGCGACACTCTCGCTAAGATGAAGCCCGATCCTTTGCCGCTGCAGCACTTATTACATGAGTGGCAATTGGATAAAGAGGCGTTATTGATGGTCGGCGACTCTAAAAACGACATTTTAGCGGCGAAAGCGGCTGGGATAGCGTCAATCGGCTTGACCTACGGCTACAACTACGGTGAAGATATTGGGCTCAGTGGCCCAGATGCCGTATGTGAGCAATTTAGTGAGATTTTGAACTGGGTAAAACCTACTAAGTAATGCGTGTTTACCCGTTCTTTAGTCGATTTTTTATAGTCTTTTTATATATAGATAGTGGAGCAATGACGTAATGACCAAACCCATAGTACTCAGCGGTGCACAGCCGTCCGGCGAATTAACCATAGGTAACTACATGGGTGCATTGCGTCAATGGGTTGCGATGCAAGATAGCCACGACTGCCTCTATTGTGTGGTCGACTTGCATGCCATTACCGTGCGTCAAGATCCTAAAGCGTTGCGCGAAGCCTGTTTAGACACCTTAGCCCTGTATTTGGCCTGTGGCGTCGATCCTAAAAAGAGCACAGTGTTTATCCAGTCACAGG
The DNA here is from genome assembly GCF_026802235.1 of Shewanella sp. DAU305. Lineage (NCBI taxonomy): Bacteria > Pseudomonadati > Pseudomonadota > Gammaproteobacteria > Alteromonadales > Shewanellaceae > Shewanella > Shewanella sp. DAU305. The sequence continues at coordinate 133,656 of NZ_CP113808.1, read as the reverse complement.
TACCACAACATACGCAATTAGGTTGGGCACTAAACTGCTACACCCAAATGGGCGAGTTGAGCCGCATGACGCAGTTTAAAGATAAGTCACAAAAGCATGCTAACAACATCAACGTGGGTCTGTTTGGTTACCCAGTGCTGATGGCGGCGGATATTCTGATTTATCAAGCGAACGAAATCCCAGTTGGTCAAGATCAGAAGCAACACCTTGAGTTAACTCGTGATATCGCGACTCGCTTCAACAATGCCTACGGCGATACTTTCACCATTCCTGAGCCGTTTATTCCTGAACATGGCGCGAAAGTGATGTCGCTGCAGGAGCCGTTGAAGAAGATGTCTAAGTCAGACGAGAACCGTAATAACGTCATCGGCCTGCTAGAAGATCCAAAAGCCGTGCTGAAGAAGCTGAAAAAAGCTATGACAGACAGTGATGAGCCGCCAGTCGTGCGTTTCGATATGGAGAATAAGCCAGGCGTTTCTAACCTGCTGAGTTTAATGTCGGGTGTGACGGGACAAAGCATCGCAAGCCTAGAAGCCGAGTTTGAAGGCAAGATGTATGGCCATTTGAAAGGGGCAGCAGGCGAAGCGGTTGTGAGCATGTTAGAGCCGCTGCAAGAGCGTTACCGCACGATTCGTGCCGACCGTGCTTACTTAGACCAAGTGATGAAAGCTGGCGCTGAAAGTGCGCAGGCGCGCGCCGAAGTGACATTGAAGAAAGTGTACGAGAAGATTGGTTTGTTAGTGTAATCAATCGATATCGATAAATTAAGCCGACGTCAGCGTCGGCTTTTTTGTGTCTGTCTGTTCACCTTAGGCCTGTGATTTTAGCCAAGAGGAGAAGGCGGCAATCGCAGGTTCTGATAAACGGCGTTGCTTACAAAAGAAAGTAAATTCAAATCCGGTATGCACATCGGGAAGATTCAAGGCGACTAAACGCCCTGTGGTGATATCGCCAGCCACCATAAAGTCCGGCGCTAGGGCTAAGCCTTGGCCTGCAATCGCCGCCTCAATCGCCATCACAATATGACTAAACACATGCTGTTGTTCGTTATCGAGTGGGATCTGGTGTGCCGATGACCATTTGTGCCAGTCGAGTCCGAGTGGGCCTTCATCGACAACCAGCAGGGCTTGTTGCTGGAAATTGCTCAGGCTAATGTCGCGCCATTTAAGGTAGAAATTTGGGCTGCACACTGGGATTAACCGTTCTTTATGCAGTAACTGTTGCCAATAGCCGCGTTGATTCAGTTTACCTGCGATAAAGATATCCGCCGTGCTAGTGCTTAGATCAGGATCTTGGGTGATCATTTCGAGGCGGATTTTCACGCTCGGATATTGGCGGCGAAAATCGGTGAGTCTGGGGATCAACCATTTCACCGAGAAGGAACTGTAAACAGCTAAGCACAGCTGCTGATTGGGCGTGTCGCGAACCTTCAAATTAAGATCACTTAACTCGTTGAATATCCGCTCTAACTCTAGAAATAGTCCGTGTCCTTTTGGGGTTAACTGCAGTTTACGCCCCTGACGGTCGAACAGTTGCTCGCCAAAATACTCTTCTAATACCCGCACTTGGTGAGAAACCGCACTTTGGGTGATGCACAGTTCATCGGCCGCCTTAGAAAAATGCTGTTGTCTGGCGGCGGCTTCGAACACTTGCAGAGCGCGTAATGGTGGGAGCTTTCTCATTATTTTCAATATCTAAAGGCTTTAGTATGAATCTAATTCATCTAGCATGAGAAAGCATCATTTCAGCTTAAGTTTTGCGAGGATTATCATGCCGCCATTGAGATTTATGGATGTTAAAAAATGCAACGCCCAGTTGTTATCGGTTTGATTTTATTGATAGTAGGTAATCTATTCAGTGCCTTCTATGATGTGTCGATCAAGTGGTTGCCGGACGATGCAAATGCCTCGACTTTCCTCCTTGTCAGGCAAGTCTCCTCAGTCTTTATGCTGTTGCCAGTGTGGCTGTATTCACAGCGGCCAATGACAACACATGTTTCAGTTCACCTTTGGCGTGCCAACATAGGCTCAGTTGGCGCGCTTTTTTTAATTATTGGCTTGATGGCATTGCCACTCGCGACGGTTAGTTCATTATTTTACTCGGCGCCTTTGATGATCATCTTGATGGGGTATTTTTTCCTGAGAGAGCGGATCACTGCCGCCCAGACCATCTGCACAGGCTTAGGTTTTGTCGGTATTTTGATTATCCTGCGACCGAGCGAAATGAACTGGTATGGCATTGCTGTGCTATTTTCGGCTTTTACCTTTGCGGTGAATCAGTTAGCGCTGAAAAAAGTGCCCCATGCTGAACATCCCGTATTAACGCTGATGTTGTATAACTTGCTGGGTATTCCGGCGACGTTAGTGATTGCGGCGTTTCAGGGAATTGAAGGTTTGAGTTGGGAGCTGGTGGGCGTGGCATTGCTGAGCAACGTATTCTTACTTGTATATCACTGGTTCTGTGTGCTGGCCTACCGTAAAGCACAGGCGAGCGATATCGCGATTGCAGAATATAGTGGCTTGTTATTTATCGTCTTTTTAGGCTGGTTGTTGTTCGATGAATGGTTGGATAATTTAAGCTGGCTTGGCGCCGCTTTGATTGTGTTGCCTTCGTTGTTTTTACCTTGGCTAGGGTCGTTGTTATCAAAATCGACGCCTAAGATAGCGGATACGCTAGCGGGGAAATAATGGTGAGCGTTTAAGCCTAAGTGTACGAGTTGACTCGCGACTTAGGCTTCACTTCCACTACGCTCAAATGTCCAGACAGGCTCAAATTGTAAAATCACTCTGTATATTCAAATACTCTTACCACTTTACGCACGCCTGCTGTATTGCGCGCGATATCAACGGCTAAGTCTGCTTGCGAGCGATGGATCACGCCGAGCAAGAAGACTTCACCATTTTCAGTGATGACTTTAATGCGAGTCATATCCAAATCTTTCTCGTTTAGCATGCGGCCCTTCACTTTGGTGGTGATCCAAGTGTCGTTGCTACGTGTGGTGAAAGAAGTTGGGTTGCCAATGCGGATCTGATTGTGGATCTTGCCGCCTAGCTTAAGATCTTGTACGACCTTGATGGCTTTATCTCTTAACGTAGAGTTAGGGGCTTGGCCTATCATAAGCACATTGCCATTGACGGACACACCAGTGATATTAGTTTGTTTTTTAAGATCTTCTTGCTCTAGTAGCGCACTAGTGATCCTAAAATCCGTATTAGTATCATCAATCTGTGTCTTAACAGTACGCTCATCGTTGGCCATCATAGCGCCACTCACTGCGCCCACCATAACGGCACCGGCGCAGCCTTGTAGCAGCAAGCAAACCATTAACAGCGGGGCAGCGTGTCTCATTGCTGCTCGTCCTGCGGGAAGAGTGTGCGGTCAATGTTGTCACACAGGCAGTGGATCACCAGTAAGTGTACTTCTTGAATACGTGCGGTGACGTTTGAAGGCACGCGGATTTCCACATCGCCCACGCTCAGCAGGCCTGCCATAGCGCCGCCATCTTTACCTGTTAGTGCAACGATAGTCATGTCACGGCTTAGTGCGGCTTCCATAGCTTTGATCACGTTTCCTGAGTTACCGCTGGTGGAGATCGCCAGCAGAATGTCGCCCGGTTGACCTAAGGCAAAAATCTGTTTTGAGAAAATCTCATCATAGCTATAGTCGTTGGCGATAGCTGTGATGGTTGAAGTGTCAGTAGACAGGGCGATGGCCGGTAAGGGTGGACGTTCAATCTCGTAGCGGTTTAGCAGTTCGGCTGAGAAATGTTGTGCATCGCCAGCACTGCCGCCGTTACCGCAAGCAAGGATTTTATTGCCACCCAAAAGACAGTGCACCATCATCTCGGCCGCTTTGGCGATTGATTCTGGCAGTGCTTCGGCTGCATCGATTTTTGTCTGGATAGATTCAGTAAAGCTGTCTTTAATGCGTTCTAACATGGATAAATCCTTTCAGGATAAAGTGTTGCTATCATGCCATATTTCCACAAGCGTGTTGAGGCACAGACGTTAAAAATAATTTGTGTCGCTACTCTCGCACTATTGGCGCTTAAAAGGCATCGACGAGCCAATGAATTTGATCGGCTTCCATGGCGATGACATCGAAACGACAGGGCACATCGAGTCTATTGAGTTGCAAATAATGGTTAGCCGCTTTGCGAATCCGCGTGATTTGCGCCGCGCTTAAAGCCTGTAATGCGCCGCCATATTGGGTTGCCGAGCGATACTTCACTTCAACAAATACCCAATGGCTCTTATGGCGCATGATCAAATCAATTTCCCCAAACGGATAGCGGACATTACGTTCGACAAAAGTTAACCCTTGCTGTTCAAGGTAACGTTGTGCGTGCGCTTCTGCCTGCTGTCCGAGTGTCATAGCTGGCGGAAGCTGCCTCTTTGGTAACGTCCCCAGCTTAATTGGCGGTTTACTATGCCATCTGGACTAACCGATAAAGCGCCGCTGCGGCCATTGAATTGGTAACCCGTAAATGAGCGCATTTGTGCTAAACGGCCGATCAAGTCCATCGCATCATAACCCATAACAAACAAACGTTTCTGACTGTTATTCCAGCCCGAAAATAGTGTGTTGACCATTAGGTTTTCTTCGCCGTTTTGCATCAGCCAAGGGGCATCACTGAGGGTGAGGTTATTTAAATCCTGCGCAGTTTGTGTGCTTTCGTTCTCAACTCGGCTGCGGCTTGAGGTATACAAGGGCACAGGTTGAGTGAACACGCTGAAGTTAACATCGATAAAGGCCTTGAGCAGAGTCAGATCCTGCGGCGTTGAAATCATATAAATGGCATCAATATCTTGGCGTGAGCGGAAGTCAGCCTGCACTGAGTTACCCAGCAGCTCCTTGATGCGTGCGATACGGGCTTGGCTATCACGCACGCCAAGGGCATCTTGCACTGTGGTTTTCATTTGGTCGCCGCCATCGTAGTAATAGACTTCGACGACGTTATCGCTCTTCTTTTTCCACGCTTGAATAAAGCTTTCGGCCATGCGTTTGCCAAGGGCATCGTTACTGGCGAGCAGTAACGGCATAGTTACGCCATCTTGATATAAATGCTCCGCCGCATCGGCCGCCTCTTGTGCGGGAGACAATGCAAAGTAGAACTTATTCGGATCGGGTGTGAACTTATCAACTTGATTTAAAAATAGTTGTGGTACAGGCGCAGCAGGTGCTGCAGCAACCGTATTGGCCGTTTTGTCTGGGTTGGCAGCATTGGCCAGCGCATTAGTGGTGGCAGTATTTGCTGCATTCATCACTTGTATTTGTTCGATTTCAGTCGGTAGTAATGGGCCAATAATAAACTCGGCTCCTGCTGTCAGTGCCTGTTGATAAGCACTCGCCGCATCGTTGGCCGTGTCGTAAAAATTCACTGCGACTTGATCGTTTTGCTTTGCCATATAGCTGGCTAATATACCTTGGCGAATCGCATTGGCGGCGTTCGCTCTTGGACCCGTCAGCGGCAACAGCACGGCAATGTTTTTCGGTGTAAAAGGCTTAGCGTTGAGGGCTCTGTCTAAATCGGCAGGCAACTTTGCCGCAGCTGGGTGATAAGGGTTCTGCTTTTGCCATTCACCTAAGTAGCGCACTAACTGGGTGGGATCGACGGCATAATGCTTAGCGATATAAGCCAGTTGTAACCAGCCTGCAAACACTGGACTTTTAGCATCTTGGGTAAACGTCTTTATAGTTTGTTCGTGCATCGGCTGCAGCACTTGCCAAATGGTGTTATTCACTTCGTTGGCTTGGGCGGGTGGCAAGTAAGTTGTCAGTAAACTCAACTCGCGTACTTGTTCAATTGGCTGTTTATTCAATTGATATAAATGCGCCTTGAACTGGTGATAGGCCGTCATCTGCCAGCTTGGCAGGCTCCAATTACTTGGATAATTTAAGGTTTTAAGGGCATCACTGTAGGTGGACGTGTGTTCAAGCACACGTGCAGTTAAGTATTTATGTTCGGCCAGTAATGTTGGGCTCTGAGTTAAGCTCGGCTGTATCGATTTAAGCAGCTTCTGCGCCGCGGCATAGTCATTGGCATTAATATAGGCATGGGCTGCTAGCAGCAGATTAGTATCGCGCTGCTGCGGATCTTTACTATTGGCCGCTTGCGCCAAATAGACATTTGCCGCCAAAGGTGCGGATGCTAATGAGGTAGCCAATGTGGCGGTTGTTCCAGTGGAATTGGGCGATGAAACACCACAACCCGCCAAGATTACCGATAAAATGGCCACGGAAACGAACTTAGTTGTATTCAGGCTTTTTAACACTGGGCTTCACTCTGGTAAGATGCGGCCTCTAGTTTAACCTTCTCTCGCGCTTGACGAAAGTCTTGGCACTGTCATTACAGAGGTATATATGGACCAAAGCGTCGCACTCTACATAGTTCCTACTCCCATAGGTAATTTGGGCGATATGAGCTCACGGGCAATAGAGGTGCTGAATCAGGTTTCATTGATCGCCTGTGAAGATACTCGCCACAGCGGTAAGTTGTTGAGCCACTTCGGCATTACCACTAAAACTACGGCTTTGCATGACCACAACGAGCGTGCGCGTGCCCAGTGGATTGTGGATCAGCTTGCCGCTGGGTTGTCGATAGCCTTAATTTCCGATGCGGGTACGCCGTTGATTTCTGATCCTGGCTATCACTTAGTCTCACATGTGCGCCAATCTGGGTTTAATGTGATCCCTTTGCCGGGCCCTTGCGCGGCGATTACTGCCTTAAGCGCCTCTGGTTTGCCATCGGACCGTTTTACTTTTGAAGGTTTTCTGCCCTCAAAAGAAAAAGCCCGCGCCGATAAGTTATTGGCACTGAAAGAAGATCCGCGCACGCTGATATTTTATGAATCACCCCACCGCATCGAGCATAGCTTAACGACTATGGTCGAAGTGCTGGGCGGTGATCGCCATGTGGTGATGGCGCGTGAAGTGACGAAAACCTTCGAAACCTTTTTATCTGGCCCAGTTTCAGAAGTGCTCGCTAAAGTAAGCACTGACCTAAATCAGCAGAAGGGTGAAATCGTTCTTATGGTGCATGGCTACTATTTGAGTGATGACGAAGCGATTCCCACAGTCGCCATCAACACGCTCAAACTCTTATGTGAAGAATTGCCATTGAAGAAAGCCGCTGCAATTGCCGCGCAAATTCATGGACTTAAAAAGAATGCCTTGTATAAATACGGCCTAGAGTCTGATTTATAAGCGCTAAAACGGCCGCGAGCGGATTATCTGTGGTGCATCAGGGTGGCTTAGGCTATAATCCGCGCCGAGTTGGCCAGACAGTCGCCGCGTTCGTAAGAACGGGGAGGAAAGTCCGGGCTCCAAAGAGCGGGGTGCCAGGTAACGCCTGGGCGGTGTGAACCGACGACAAGTGCAACAGAGAGTAGACCGCCTGCCTGATTTATCAGGTCGGTAAGGGTGAAAGGGTGCGGTAAGAGCGCACCGTGCGGCTAGCAATAGTTCGTAGCAAGGTAAACTCCACCCGGAGCAAGACCAAATAGGGTTCCGTATGGCGTGGCTCGCGTTGGAACCGGGTAGGTCGCTTGAGCCTGTGAGCGATTGCAGGCCTAGATGAATGACTGTCCAAGACAGGACCCGGCTTATCGGCCAACTCACCTCATTCAATAAAAAGCCCGTTTGTCGTAATGACAAACGGGCTTTTTGTTTTTTAACTGTTGCAGTTTTAAGTGACCGTTACTTTTTAAATTATTAAAAATCAAAGTATTGAATTCCCCGTCCGTATCCAATCTATATCCTATTTAGTTGTCTGTTCTGTCGCTCTCTTTATCATCCTTCGCTGCAGGTAAAAATTACCCTATGTAGGTAACATCTACCGTTAACTGAGGGCGTGGATATAAAGTATTTAAATCTAAGTATTTGTTTTTGTTTGCTTATATCAATTGGCTTAGCCGTTGCATTAGTTTATATGCAAAGTGCAGCATTTTGTTGCATTGCACTCGGTTCATCAAGGAGTCTGCTAATGGCCAGTTCAAAAAGTGTAACAGAACAAACTAACAGTAAAGATAATGGCGCGTTAAATTCGCCAACCACAGCGAAAGCCAGCGAAGTGACGCATCATGCCGTTGACGCTGTGGCAGAGAAAGCCGCTGTTGCAGAGGATACTTTGCGTAAAACCGCCGCCAGCTCGCAGGAAACGATGGCGCACAAGCAAGAGGAAATCAAACAGCAACTGCAAAGCTCTTACAGTAAAACCCGTGAGCTGGCAGCGCAAAATCCTCTGGCTACAGCCGGGATAGCGTTTGCTGCTGGTGTAGTGTTGACGGCTTTGTTACGCCGTCGCTAAGGTGGGGTTATGCAAAACCGTGCACAGTCAGAGGCGCCAGAGCAAAGACCTGTCCAGCATGCTGAATCCACTGGGCAGCCAACATCCGCTGCCCAGAATAAAGTGGTTGATCAGGCCATTGAGCAATTGGCTGAGATAGCGGCACTGAGCAGTTCGGTGAAGCAAGCCTATATCAATCAGTTAAATTTGGCAGGGAAAATAGCAACGGCAGAATGGCAGCTAACGGGTCGCAGCTTGATTATTGCTGCGGCTTTGGTTGTCTGTTTTGGGACGGGTATTACCCTATTCTGGGGCAGTATCTTGTTGTTGCTGGGCTATTTGCTGTTTCAACTGAGCGGCTCGTTGTTGATTACCGCGAGCGCGTTAGTGGTATTGCAGTTTGTGTTATTGATATGGTGTTGGCGTAGTCTGAGCTATGTGCTGTCGCAAGCGGGTTTCTCAAAGACTTGGCAGCAGTTACGGCTGTTGTTTTCTACTCAAAAATCAGCCCACAAACAACAGGAAGATCAACAATGCTAGTGCAACAGTTACTGAAAAAACAGCAATTGAAGCTCACTGTGCTCACCGACCAAGGTCAGCTGCAGCATGAGTTATTGCAGGTGAGGAAACAACAACTAGCGCAAAGCGGTCGTGCTTTCATCGGTTCGACTCCCGGCCTTATTGTCAGTTTTAGCTTGGGTTGTCTGTTTCAAATGCGCCACAACAGCACTGTAAAACTGCTGCGTAGTACCTTCGGTCTGCGTTGGATGACCAAGCTAATTGTTTGATCAGTATTTAAACGCCGTAACTTTTACCATGATTACTTTCATTGGTTTAGATATACGTTTCTTTTCGTTAACGCCGCTAAAATGATACCCCGCGTAAGCAGATGTAAGTACTTGGCTTGTTGTGTAGGACAGGGATGAGGGCTGGCAATAAGTTGTTGAATTTGGCTTAAATAAAGAGCGGCTATGCTGTGGGCCAACGTGTGGCTTGGGATAATAAATTCGTCAGTGTTGAAGGTGTTGACCAATTTATTTTCGATATGTTGCACAAGTTTAGTTTGTAATTGTTTCGTTGCGGCATCGAGATCGCTACCAAGTCTAAATGACATGGAACGGCGAAACATGCTGTTTCGGCTAAAAGTAATAAGCAGTTTTTCCAATGAGGGTGGCGTGTTAGTTGAAAGCCAGTCTTCGGCTGACTGAAGATCTGCGAAGATATCTTCAAAAATATTTTGATGGAGTGCAATAAGAATATCCAGCTTACGCTTGAAGTAGCGATAAAACGTCGTGCGGCCTACATCGGCTTTGTAGGCAATATCAGCCACTGCAATATCACGATAATCTTGCTGTTTCAGCATTTCCTTAAAAGCGTGGAGAACCTTGAGCACAGCCCGCGGGCTTTTCGCTATGTGCATGCAGTGCTTTGTGTGCATATTGGATCCCGCTTTAAATTCAACTCAGTTTAGGCGTGTGATTATACCTTAGCCTCAATGGCTCTTGTGTTGTGATTTTTGCTTAAGTGGAACAGATAGGCTCAGGTGTACCATTTGAAACATGCGGGCGAGTTTGTGCCTGATGATTAGGAATAATGGGCTTTATAGTGACGGTCATAGGGTTAACTGCAATGACAGTGTTACCTGAAATATGAAATTGTTACTACCGATGGAGAATCTGTGATGAGTGAAAATATTGAAGCGGCTCAACGTGATAATACAAATAACGCAATAAAACATAAGTTAAGGGTGGGTATTTTCCTTTACCCCGGCATGACGATGCTCGATGCCTATGGGCCACTACAGTTTTTAGCCTTTGTGCCATCTTTTGAAACCTTCACTTTTGCGAAAACCAGCATGCTATTACCCTGTGATGCGGGCGTTAACTTACAACCTAATTACGATTTTGAGCATTGCCCACCAATAGATATCCTGTTAGTGCCTGGGAGCGCAAATCCTTTGGCGCAAATACAGGATGAGCAAGTTATTTCCTTCTTAAAACGCAAGGGGGAGCAAGCGCAATACATTACATCTGTATGCACTGGTGCCTTGATTCTTGCGGCAACAGGTTTACTTAATGGTTATCGCACGACCACTCACTGGGCTTATGCTTCAGTGTTGGCACAATATCCTCAAATTACCTTTGAAAATAAACGTATTGTGATTGACCGTAATAGGATCAGTGGCGGCGGTATTACTGCAGGGCTCGATTTTGCTTTGGCACTCATTGCCCATATAGAGGGTGAACAACAGGCTAAAACACTGCAGTTATTGTTTGAATATGATCCTAAACCGCCCTTTAATTGTGGCTCACCTATATTGGCTGATGTGCTTTTGGTACAGAGGGTTGAACAGGAGGTTAGGCTGATAGCGTCAGGATTATTTTAGGCCACAAGGCGTCAAGGATCGTCTTAAAAAGTACATAGTTGATACGATTATTATGTACCTTAGGTTTAAAAACTGCTTTTCACTAGGAATCGCCATTCCCAACTGTTCACTGACTCGCCGCCCGTGTAAGGAATCGAAAAATCGATATGGGCGACGTTGCCATAGCTGGAGCGAGAGGAATAAATCCGCGCGCCTATACCTATGCTGCCCAGTGGGCCGCTGACTTCGTTATTCTCGGCAAACTGGCCGCCGGAAGCTTGACCCAAATCAGTAAAGACGGCCCAGCCCAATTCAGCCAATTGGTATAAGTTGATGTTGGGGTAATTACGTATCTCGGCGGTCAATAACCACTGATTGTCCCCTTGTTGGTATTCGTTTGGATAACCGCGCACGCCAGTTTCATCCCCCAGCCCTTTGGTCAGATCCAGATAAGTGTTCTGTGAAAGGCTGGCCCATGCCTTGCCGTAGGCTGTCCACTTAGGATTGATTTGATAGAAATACTCGGCTTGGACATCGATCTTGTAAGTGTCTTTTTGGGTTGTACCTATTGTGCTAGTGCCGCCCATTTCTAACAGCCACAGTTGGTCGTCGAACTTATAGCCGCCAGTACTTTGCCAATTGACGTGGTAGCCGACAGGATTGTTATCGCCTATGTCATTGGTTTCTATGCCGAGTTGCACATAGTGATGCCAGCCTAAGTTAAAGTCTTCGTTGTTGGTGATCAGGTGAACGTTATTCAGTACATGGAAATCATCTTGGATAAACTCGTATGCGACCCAAGGGTACATAAAGTCCCTGTCTTGAGGCAGCATCGAATTGGGGTAGAGATCTGAATTGGCAAACTCATGTTTGTCTTGGGTAACACCGGTAATAAAGCGAGAAAGATGCTCACTGTTTTTATTGATTAACCAACCATATTTTAGATTGAGGTAGTCGACTGTGTGTTCGAATTCATTTATATCTTGCCCATTTTGTCGAATCGTATCGATACGGTTATCGTCTAAAAACTCAGCCGAATACATGGTATTGGTATCGAGTGAATAGAAGGGCTTACTGACATAAACGTGTTTCGCTTGGCCGTCGCTATTGTCGTAAAACTCGGCAGCAACTGTGCCGTGTTCGATAATGCTCAGCGGAGCTTCGAACGCAAATTTATAGCCATTGCGGGACTCGTTGGACTGGTACTTGAGTCGAGTGCGAATACCTGTTCCGAGTAAGTTATCTTCTTTAACGCCGAAGGAATAGCGAGTGTCGCCACCTGAACTACTCAGGCTAGCAGTCGGTAATAATGACCAGTTATCCCAGGTTTCGACGACAACGGATTCAACCGTGGGATCGGTATCGGCGAGGGGATCTTTTTCGGCAACATAAATTTTGGCGTCGCGGATATAGGGCACGGCCCGTAATAGCCGTTGCGATTCATCGAGATCTTTCTGGGTGACAGTATCATTTTCGCCGAAGGTCAGTTTATCGAGCACCACGTATTCTTTAGTGTTGATATGCAGGGCGTTCGCCCAGCGGTGGATGAAAAAAGCATCGGGATCGGATTCATCAAAAATAGGATTGTTAACTACGACAATCTTGCTGACTTTTTTGGTTGCTTGAGCCTTTGTTGCGGGATCGGTGAGCTTAGTGTCTTCTGCTTGGGCAGCACTGATCAGGCTGCCAACACAACAAGGTAGGATGCATGCATACTGAATGAATTTCTGCATAAAAGACCACTCCCATGAAATTGACGACTGCAGCGAAAACAATTCCACTCTGCAATTCACAATTTAATAACACATGGAAAGCGGGTGTTAGTCAAGAAAACATTTTAATAAGTTTCTGATTTTACTTAAGGTTAGCTTAAGATTGTCTTGAGGTAGCGGCTGGGCGCGGGCTCCAGCCGAATTCACAATTGTTACAATGTTCGCCTTGGCGGGACAGCGACGTTGGCAAAAATCAATCCTGCGATCAGCGACATAAAAATTAAAAAGATTTGTGAGCCAATATGGGATTGATTGAGCATGGTCTCACCTGAGATTAAGGCATTGAGTCCGATATAGGTTTTACTGCCGGGCACTAAGATGACTATGCCTTGCAACAGGGCGATGGAGGCGGGAGCTTTCATCCAGCGGGCGAAGAGGTTGGAGTAAATCCCGACAGCCAAAGCGCCAAAGAAAATGCCCACCGAATCACCAAAATAATGTCCGCCGAGCATGGCCGAGAAAAACGCCACTATCCCTGCTAATACGCCCCAAGGTGAATCTTGCATCCGTGCCTTGAAGATAAACACTAACGCCATAGATAAAATCGGCACCGCCGACCAAATTGCCCAGCGTGGCAAGCCTTCTGGCTCGATATGAATCGCTTCGCCAAACACGGCTTTACCAATCGCCATGCCGAGCACTGCGCCAAAGTACAGCTTAAACAGCAGCATGCTCGCATCCATGATGCGCGCCGTGCCGGAAATCAAATCCCGCGCGGCGAGTTCGGCTAGACCTAAGGTTAATGCTAAGCCGGGAATAAAAATAATGATCGAGGAGAGGATCACCACCGGGATATTAATGTTGGGATCGATGCGCGCTATGCCGCAGGCGGCGATAGCACAAAGAATGGTGGCGAAGGGTTCGAGCACTTCGGCCATGCGTGCCGAGCGTTCGGCGCGGTATACCAAGCCATAGACGAATAAGCCTAATAAACCCGACCAAAATACATCGTTCCAACCTGTGCCCATTAACATGGCGAAGGCGGCGGCAGAAGTACCAAAGGAAAAACAAGTTAACACTGGGCCATAGGGATTGGGTTTGTTGGCGATTTCTTCTAAGCGGTCTAAGGCCTCGGCCAAAGTGCGCTTGCCCGAAGTTAATTCATCGACTAATTCATCGGTGCGGGCGAGTGAACCTAAATCGAGTTCGCCGGGCTTCACTCGAGCGGCATGGTTATATTCTTGATCTGTATCGTGTTGTAAAACGAAGGTCATCGAAGTTGGCGAGATAAGGAAGTAGCCTTCGATACCTAAGGTGCGCGCAACGGTTTGTAAGTGGGTTTCTAGGCGATAAGCGGGTGTGCCAAACTTATGCAATGCCTTGCCTAGCTTGATGATAAATCTGCGTTTTTCGATAAACTCGTCGTTATCCAATCGGGGTCTTCACTGTATAAAAAGTTGTAGGGATTAACGCGCGCATATTAACCTATCTTGTCTATAAAAGGTTAACGGCTTTTAACCTTAATACAAATAAATTGCTGAATTTTTGCAGCTCGGGCTATAGTCAGCTTTTTGATAAGGGGAAATAGATATGTCTTTGATGGTAACGGGTCTTTACGCTAGCCTCACTGGGCTATTAATTGTCGCTTTAGCCTATCGCGTAGTGAAGGTCAGAAAAAGTCACAAGATTGGCCTAGGGGATGGCGGTAACAATGCGCTTGCCTTAGCGAATCGCGTCCATGTAAACCTGATCGAAAATGCGCCTATCGTATTGATTCTCATGCTGGTGGCCGAAGCCGGTGGCTTACCCGTATTTTATCTCCACTGCTTTGGAACTGTGTGGATAGTGGCGCGTCTGCTCCATGCTATCGGCTTAACCCAAGGCCAAGGCGGTTACCATTTTGGACGTTTCTGGGGCGTATTGCTCACTTGGATAGTGATCATCAGTCTGGCATTGGTGAATTTGCTGCATTTTGCCCAAGGATTAGGAAAGGGTCTCTAGACGCTTGGGATTGGGCGGTCGATTCCGTCCTAAGCCATATCCATAGCGGATTTAGGGGTATTAGGCTTCAGGCTCAAATACCCCGAAAAACGCCTTGATTGATGTTTTTTTAATCGCACTTATCCCTTGTTGCCTGCTATACTCCGCGTCCCTAAATTGGTGTAACTTATTTTCAGTGACGCCTTTATTTGACATTACGTTTTCGGGTCATAATCGATGCAAGTTGAATCCACACTCTTTAGTCATCCCAAGTATTGGGCTACAGGCGACAGTACTGCGCCTTTCTTACCTATGTCCCGCAAGGAGATGGATAAGCTTGGCTGGGATAGCTGTGACATTATCATAGTCACAGGCGACGCTTATGTGGATCACCCAAGCTTTGGCATGGCAGTGATCGGCCGTATGTTAGAGGCCCAAGGTTACCGAGTCGGCATTATTTCCCAGCCCGATTGGTCGAGCAAAGACGCCTTTATGCAATTGGGTCGTCCAAACCTGTTTTTTGGCGTCACCGCCGGCAACATGGATTCGATGATCAACCGTTACACTGCTGACCGTCGCTTACGTTCTGACGATGCTTATACCGCCGGCGATATTGGCGGTAAGCGCCCAGATCGCGCTGTGACTGTGTACACCCAGCGTTGTAAAGAAGCCTTTAAAGATGTGCCTGTGATCATTGGCGGTATTGAAGCCAGTTTGCGCCGCATCGCCCATTACGATTATTGGTCGGACAAAGTGCGTCGCAGTGTGATTTTCGATGCCAAGGCCGACATTCTGATGTACGGCAACGCCGAGCGTCCTTTAGTTGAAGTGGCACGCCGCTTAGCTGCCGGCGAACCGATTAGCTCGCTGCACGATGTGCGCGGCACTGCGGTTATCCGTAAAGAGCCTTTACCCGAATGGCGCGGTATGGACTCGCGTAAGATTGACCAACTGCACAAGATAGAGCCGCTGCCGAATCCTTACGGCGCCGACGATGTGGGTTGTGCTAACTTGTCTGGCCCGTCGGATGTAAAGATATTCGATAACGAAGCCCCTAAGCCAATTAGCGTTCAGCCGCCTAAACCTAAGCCATGGGATAAAACCTATGTGCTGCTGCCCGCGTTTGAAAAAGTCTCTGAAGACAAATATTTATATGCCCATGCTTCACGGATTTTGCACCAAGAGCAAAATCCAGGTTGTGCCCGTGCGTTATTCCAACCCCATGGTGATCGCGCCGTTTGGGTGAATCCGCCCGCATGGCCGCTTAATACCGATGAGATGGATGCCGTATTCGATTTACCTTACCAGCGCATTCCTCATCCTATCTATGGCAAGGAAAAAATCCCTGCCTATGACATGATCAAGACTTCTATCAACATCATGCGTGGTTGCTTTGGTGGTTGTTCTTTCTGTTCGATTACCGAACATGAAGGCCGCATCATTCAGAGTCGCTCACAAGAGTCGATTGTTAAAGAAATCAAAGATATTCAGGAAAAAGTGCCAGGCTTTACTGGAGTGATTTCCGATTTAGGCGGCCCAACCGCCAACATGTATCGTTTAGGTTGTACTAGCGAAAAGGCCGAAAAAACCTGTCGCCGTCTTTCTTGTGTGTTCCCATCGATTTGCGGCCACTTAGGCACAGATCATAAACACACTATCGACCTGTACCGCGCGGCACGTGCGGTACCTGGCATCAAGAAAGTATTGATCGCCTCTGGCGTGCGTTACGACTTGGCAATTGAAGATCCGGCTTACGTTAAAGAGTTAGTGCAGCACCATGTGGGCGGCTACTTAAAAATCGCCCCTGAGCATACGGAAGAAGGTCCGCTCAGCAAGATGATGAAACCTGGCATGGGCGCCTACGATAAGTTTAAAGAATTGTTCGATAAGTTTTCGAAGGAAGCGGGCAAAGAGCAGTTCCTGATCCCTTACTTTATTTCGGCGCATCCGGGCACGACCGACGAAGATATGGTGAACTTAGCGCTGTGGTTGAAGGAACGTAAGTTCAAGCTCGACCAAGTACAGAACTTCTATCCGTCACCGATGGCGAATGCGACCACGATTTATCATACCGAGTTAAACTCGCTGAAAAACGTCAAGCACACCAGCGAAGTGGTCTCTGTGCCGAAGAAAGGGCGTCAACGTCGCTTGCATAAAGCATTGCTGCGTTATCACGATCCTGCGGGTTGGCCATTGATCCGTGAAGGGTTAACTGCCATGGGGCGTGAAGACTTGATCGGCAATAGCCCACATCAATTAGTGCCGCCAGAAGGTCGAAATGAGCGCGGACCTAAGTGGATGAAAGATGCTAACCAAGGCCAAAAAGCCTTTACGCGCTTCTCGGGTAATCAATTCGATGATCGCAAGGGCGATGGCAAATCTAAAGGTACGGCTAAAGGCGGCGCGCAAGCTCAAGTTGGTGCGGAATCAAAACCGGCCAGCAAAGGTGGAAAACCTGCAGCGAATGGCGCTAAGCCAACGGGTTCTAAACCTAGCGGAGCACATTCGAGCCGTCCGGGAGCAAAAGCGCCCTTCGGGCAGTCTGGTTTTAAGGCCGGAGGCTCTCAGGCTAAAAGTAGTGCTAAAGGCAACAATCCATCAAAAAGTGGTGGTAAACCAGCAGGTAAGCCATCCCAAGGTCGCCAACAGGCTAAGTAATCACTTTTAGCTATCACAATAATGTACAAAGGCCGCTCCAGACATAAGTTAGGAGCGGCCTAGCTAGCACTATCATCCCGCAATACTCTCCTTTTTTACAATCCTTTTTGATTTCGCCACAATTTTGCCAGTATGTTTGCCTTAGCTCAGTCTGAAATAAGTTAATGTATATACGGGCTAGCACTTGAGCTTTTTGTTATCAGCCCCTCATCATCTTTACCGATAAATGCTTACAATGAGCGGCGCCGCGATAAAAGAGTCCTAACTGGTATCGCAGGGCGAACTATTATAAAATCTCGTCTGATGCTTATGTCTACTATTTGTTTATATTCGATATTTTAGCTATACATCTCACCCATATCCGCGGTTCGTCAACTAACATTAGATACTATGAATAAAAAGCGTAGACCCACTCTTCAAGACGTTGCCGATCAAGTTGGGGTCACCAAAATGACGGTGAGCCGCTATTTAAAAAATCCAACAAGGGTGGCACAAAGCACTCAAGAAAAGATTGCGATCGCATTAGAAACATTAGGTTATATACCTAATCGTGCGCCGGAAATTTTGGCGCAAGCAACCAGTCGCGCCATTGGCGTATTAGTGCCGTCGTTAACCAACCAAGTGTTTGCCGAAGTGCTGCGCGGTATCGAGAATGTGACCGGTAAACGCGGTTATCAAACCATGCTGGCTCACTACGGATATCAGGCAGAATTAGAAGAGGAGCGGGTGGCATCACTGCTTTCTTACAATATTGATGGCTTACTTTTATCCGAAAGTTACCACACGCCGCGTACCGTGCGAATGATTGAAACGGCGGGCATTCCGGTCATTGAAATGATGGATAGTGTGTCGCCTTCAATTCAACAGTGTGTGGGGTTCGATAACACAGCTGCCGCATACGAAATGGTTAAAGCCATGATTGCACAGGGCTATCGCCACATTGCTTATCTAGGCGCGCGCATGGACATTCGCACTCAGCTTAAGATGCGAGGCTACGAGTTAGCGATGCAGGAAGCCAAGCTCACACCTTTGACGATGACCACCAATGAGGCTTCATCGTTTTCCTTGGGGGCGTCGTTATTGCAACAAACCTTAGCGAAATATCCCTATGTGGATAGCTTTTTCTGCACTAACGATGATCTAGCGGCGGGGGTGATATTTGAGTGTCAAAGACAAGGCATTAAGATCCCAGAACAAATAGGCGTTGCAGGGTTTCATGGCCATGATATAGGGCAATCCATGACGCCAAAATTGGCGAGCATTATTACCCCGAGAAAGGAGATCGGTCGAATTGCTGCCACTGAGTTATTAGACCGATTAAATGGCAAAGAGATAGCCGAATCTGTTATCGATCTGGGCTATCGTATTGATCTAGGGGAAACATTGTAGACTTCCCCTCGATCTTTCGCTTAACGGCTAATGCCTAATGTTTTTGATCTCTGGCTAGCGTTAGAGAAACGCTGAGATGATGACTGCAACTATGCCGCCCGTCGTGCCAATAATGGTTTCCATTACCGTCCACGTTTGCAGCGTTTGTTTTTCTGACAATCCAAGAAAACGGTTAGCGAGCCAGAAGCCTGAGTCATTAACGTGCGAGAGCACAATCGAACCACCGCCAATGGCAATCGTAATCGCCGCCAATTGAGCACCATCTAAGTTTAGTGGTTCAAGTATCGGGATGATAAGGCCGCAAGCCGTTAACATAGCCACGGTTGCCGACCCTTGGATCACGCGCACCGAAGCCGACAAAATAAATGCCAGTATCACAATCGGTAATCCCGAACCTGCCAGCATATTCCCTAACGCATCGCCGACACCCGAATCAATCAGCACTTGCTTGAACACGCCGCCAGCACCGGTGACGAGAATAATAACCCCCGCAGGTTGGAGCGCACTGCTGCAGATTTCCATGATGCGATCATTGGGAATGTTACGTCTCACGCCCAGCACATAGAATGCGATTAAACAGGCCAGCAAAATGGCGGTGAAAGGATGACCTATCAAGGCGAGCCAATTATGCAGATCGGATTTTTCATCAATAAAGCGCGACACCACCGTCTTCAAACCGATAAGCAGCAGTGGAAAAATCACAATACTGATTGATAGCGCGAATGAGGGGATAGGTCCACCTTCTCGTTCACCTTTTTCTTGCTGCTCGTGGGCTGGCAGCTCAACATGGACTTTTTGCGAGATGAGACTGGCAAAGAGTGGGCCGCCAAGAATCATCGCAGGAATCGATGCCAGCAGGCCGAAGACTATCATGTAGCCAAAGTCGGCATTGAGCTGTGAAGCAACTAAAATTGGCCCAGGTGCAGGGATAAGAAACGCCTGACAGGTGGCAATACCCGCGAGCAACGAAATACCAATTTTAACGACGCTGCCGCCCCCTTTACGAACTACGGCAAAGGCGATGCCAATCAGCAGTACCACAGCAACGTCGAAGAAGAGGGGTAGCGCACAGATAAAGCCAGTAAAGGTCATCGCCCAGTGGGCTTTGTCGTTACCAAATTTATTCAGCAGTGTATGGGCTATCTGATCTAGTGCACCAGTCTCTTCCATGACGCGACCAAACATCGCCCCCAAAGCGACCACCACCGCCACAAAGCCTAGTGTTCCCCCCATACCTTGTTGAATAGTATTGGTAATATCGGCTGGGTTCATGCCAGAGAAAAGACCGGCAATGATCGACACCAGTATCAGTGATACCACTGCATGTAATCTCACTTTCATCACTAAGAACAGTAGCAGGGCAATTGAACCCAGCGCTGTCAGAATCAATGACATATCAGACATAAGAGGACTTTTCCTTGTTAGTTAAGTTGTCCACATTTTTGTAGGTTACCGGTAACATGTTACCCGTAATATGGTAGAGTGGGAAGTGACTAAATTCGAGAATTGGCATGAGGTTAACAAAGTGACTGAGAGAAAAAAAGGCAATAGCTATGTGTTCATGGGCGTCTCTAGTTGTGGCAAATCTTCGATTGGTGCTGCGGTCGCAAAGGCGTTAGAAACTAAATTTATCGATGGTGATGACCTGCATCCTAGAGCCAATATTATCAAGATGAAATCTGGCTCACCGCTTAACGATAGCGATCGCGCTCCTTGGCTTGAGCGCATCAACGATGCTGTGTATAGCATTGAACAAAAAGGTGAACAGGGGGTGATTATCTGCTCTGCGCTGCGTCGTCAGTATCGTGACTTAATCCGTCAGAACAACAGTAAGCTGGTGTTTATTCATCTATATGGTGATTTTGAATTAGTCAAAGAACGCATGTTTGCCAGAAAAGCCCACTTCATGCCGATTGAGCTACTTAAGAGTCAGTTCGATACGCTGGAGATGCCCGCGACCGATGAAGCTGACGTTATCCAAGTTAGCATAGATGGCACTTTCGAAGAGGTGGTACAGCGCTGTATTCAGGCGATAAATGGCGAAGCATAAGCATAAGTTGGTCATTGGAGCTTAACGCGCGGCTTGGCTGCTTTATCATGATGTTGCAGATTAGCCTTTAAAGCGAAGGGGGAGCTGAACGACAGTCGTCGGCATTAATAAGTGACGCTGAAGGTCGAAGCAAATCTGGAGCTAGCCGCTCGACATTGAAAAAAAACCACTCCAGAAACTGACTTGGAGTGGCGTAGAGATAATGGTAAGCCTGCGGTACCATCCAATGAGTGTTACGGCGAGCGTTTGTAGACGAAACGTGCGCCGCACCTCAGCCTCAAATAAGCTCACGCATATGAGCGATGACGCGAGCTGCCTGTCCTGCAAAACATGGTTAATTCAACATGTGGCTAAAACAGCCACTGAAGACTGTTACTTAAAACAGTTCTGCCACATGCGACCAAGGAATGCCAAAGTCGAATAAGCGCTTTAGCAACCTTGGTTAAATTCCCTTAAGCCTTAAAAGAAGTAATTAATCCCGACTGCGAAGCTGTTGTCTTCCTGTGCTTCGAGTGCGGCATCATCCATGTCACTGAAATCTAACTTCATTTCGGCAAACATCACAGTGTCGTTACTGTAGCGATAGTGCAGTCCCAGCATGGCAAATTGGCGGGTCCATTTACCTTGGATAGGCGTAGTTGCATCTGTGTCTAAATCTAAATAACTGAGCACGACCATAGGCACAAAACCGTTGTCGAATTGATAGGCTGTCATCAACTCGGCACCAGTGGCGTCGTAGAGATCACCATTGACCAGTTCATTACTCTTACTTTGGTGAGCGTTAAAACCCACATAAAGACCGCTGGCTTCGCGTCCTTCTGCATAGTGATAGTAGTCACCGTACATGGCACCAATGCCAATAATTTCATTGGTCTCATCGACTTGGGTATTACCTAAGTGGCCTTCAAAATCACCGCGGTTAAAGCCTGCGAGTAGCTTGAATTTGTCGGTTGCCGCATAAGTGATGCTGGCGCCGTAACTGCTGTCGAAGCTCAACTCAGAGTTACTCATTTCGCTGCCGTCATCATTTTTTAAGCTGACATCGCCATTGGTTTTGGCTGCATATTGCAAGGCGATTTGCACTGGGCCGACACTATTGCGGTAAATAAAGGCGGAGTCGGCACGGCCAGTGCCAGTGAGGCCGCCATCGCCAAAGGTGTAAGCACCAACGCTGTAACCTGCGAAAACGTTGGGTAAATCTGTGGTGCCGGCGACATCGTAATAGGCGCCCCATTGTTTACCGAAGCTCAAACTCCCCCAGACATCGTGGGACATGCCGACATAACCTAAGCGGTTATAGAGAAAATCATCGGTCTTTTCGGCGGCGAGTTTGCCCCCTTGCATCACTAGGCCATCGTCGCTGGAGACCATATTGATCCCCCATTCTGTGGTGGCGAAGGCGGTCCAGCCGTTTCTCTCACTGCGCTCGAAGCTAAATCTTAAGCGTGAAGAATCGTCGATAACCGAGGTATCGTGGCTGTCATTCAGGGCGGCAAACCCCAACCAACCTGTTAAATCTAATGTGTTTTTTTGATCTTTATAAAGCTCAACCGCCTGACTGCTGGTGGCCGTTAATAGCATAGGTAACACTAAGGCGAGACAAGTCTTATTCATAAATCCCCCGATAATGAGCAAGTATTCTCCAGGGGATCATAGGCTTGGCCTATGATCCCTGAGTAACCGTTCTTTTAGATGGTGTAATTAATCGTTTTCGATAATGCGCTAGCCGGATTTAGGCTGGACGCGTATCGGCAACGGGTGCTTTGTTTGAGATCACGCCGAAGATAGTCCAACCGAAGAAGGTGGCCATGGCGCCAAGCATTACAGCGGTTTCGCCTGAGCTATACAGGGCATAGAAGCTATATAAGGCACCGATCACGGCAATCACGTTGGCAATACGGGCTTTATTAACTGGTACTTTTTGCTGTCTTTGCATTATGCCAAGGGCGGCCATCGATAGGATGTAAGGCACAATGTTGGTGACGACGGCGAGGTTAACGAGTGCTTCGAACTGTTTGCTCAGTGATGGGCTAATAGTCATCAGAGATAAAACGGTTTGAATACAAACGATAATGGTCATACCCCAAATTGGCGCATCGGCTTTACTGACTTTAGAGAAGATTTTAGGGAAGAATCCTTCATCTGCAGAGGCTTTAAACACTTGGGCAATAGTGAACTGCCAACCTAGCAGCGAGCCAGTACAAGAGATAATGGCGCAGGCCATCACGATTTTACCGACCACAGGGTTAAACATCTGCGCGAAGGCTAAACCGAAGGGCGCGTTTGACATGGCAAGTTCGGCGTTTGGCACAATACCGGCAATGACGTTAGTAGAGACGATATAAATTACCGCCGCGCCTAAAGTACCGCCCATTACTGCGATAGGGACGTTTTTCTCTGGATTATCGACGGCTTCTGAGTTGGCACAGGCCGATTCTAAACCAAGGAATGCCCACAAAGTCATCGCGATAGAACCGCCTAACGCTTTGAAGAATGGCATATCATGCGGGTTCCATGCACCTTTGTAGAGGTCGATGTCGAACCAGAACCAACCAATTAACGACACGCCAATCACGGGTAGAATAATCCCCCACACAGTCACGCTACTCACACGACCTGTGATACGGGCACCACCGAAGTTAGCAATCGTTGCCAGCCAAAGCACGCCAACGGTTGCAAGACAAATGGCCATCGGGCTTAGGTTTACATCGAGCAGCACGGCGGCATAACCCACGGCTGAGATCGCAATGGCGACGTTGGCGATAAGCAGCGAAACGGCATAGGTGTAGTTAGCCATAAAGTTGCCTGAGCGGCCGAAGGCATATTCGGCATAACCGCCCATACCACCGGATTTCTTACTGAACATACCGCACTTGGCAAAAGCGTAGGCGAGGGCAGTTGAACCCGCCGCTGTGACTAACCAAGATAAAATCGAAATAGTACCGACTTGAGCTAATTGGGTTGGCAGCATAATAATGCCCGAACCCATCATGTTGACTATGGTGATAATAGTTAATTGGACGACGCCAATTTTATTTTCTGATTTACTCATACTAATAACCTAATGTAGGTGACTTATTATAGGGAGTATGAAATTGACTGCAGAGCGGGGTTAATAAACTCTGCAGTCAGTCTTCATTATTTATTTAGTACATAGCCCATTGCTTGAATTTTGCCGTCAGGAGTGTTTTCGAGATAAACACCTTGTAGTTCTGGCGAGAATCCAGGTAATAAGTTGATACCTTCTTCGAGAGCTTGGAAATAACGTTGAACAGAGCCACCCCATATTTCACCTGGTACCATACATAGCACACCTGGTGGATAAGGAAGTGCGCCTTCTGCAGCAATTCTTCCCTCAATTTGTGATAGCGGGACTAATTCGACTTTGCCACGAATGAATTCTAGGTTTGCTTCCTGTGGGTCCATCACTTTGGTTGGGAAATG
This sequence comes from Shewanella sp. DAU305, assembly GCF_026802235.1. NCBI lineage: Bacteria > Pseudomonadati > Pseudomonadota > Gammaproteobacteria > Alteromonadales > Shewanellaceae > Shewanella > Shewanella sp. DAU305. The sequence goes on along the minus strand of NZ_CP113808.1, from coordinate 109,771 downwards.
CGCTTTACGGAACATTTCTTTCTGCAGTTGTTTTACATCATGGCTGACATAAAGATTGTGCATTTCTTGGCAAAGTTGGCGGATGGTATAGTCTTGATAGCGCGCTTTATTCGCGTTATAGACGTTAGGTAAAACTTCAGATAATGGCGCATCTTCATCGACTAATTTCTCGAATCGAGATATTTGCGATACCAGATGTTGCATCTTGGCCATATCTTCCGCAGGCGTCATCAGGAATAAAATCGAATTTAAGTCGCACTTCTCAGGAATAATATTATTTTCCCGTAAGAAGTTAGCCAAAATAGTTGCTGGAATACCAAAGTCGGTATATTTACCGGTTTCTACATCTATGCCTGGTGTTGTTAATAGGAACTTACAAGGGTCAACGAAGTATTGGCCTTTGTCATAACCTTCGAAGGAGTGCCATTTCTGACCGGGTTCGAATTCGAAGAAACGTAAGTCATCGGCCATTTGCTCAGTTTCATAGTCTTGCCATAGGCGACCATCTATCATGGTTGGCACGAATGGCTTGATATATTTACACTTTTTCAGCAGTAGCTTACGTGCTTCGATGCCGGCTTTTACCGCTTCGCGCCACAGGTAACGACCGCTTGCGCCTTCATGCATTTTCGCGTTCACATCTAGCGCCGCAAATAATGGATAAAAGGGGCTGGTAGAGGCATGCATCATAAAGGCGTTGTTGAAGCGTTTATGGTTGCAATATCTATCTTGTCCTTTGATATGTTTATCTTTTTTATGGATTTGCGATGTTTGCGAGAAGCCCGCCTGCTGTTTATGCACCGACTGAGTCACGATAATGCCAGGATCTTCAGCGGTCAGTTCGAGCAAGAGTGGCGAGCAGTCATTCATCATAGGGATGAACTGTTCGTAACCGACCCAAGCCGAGTCAAACAAGACGTAATCACACAGATGACCAATTTTATCAATCACTTGGCGAGCATTGTAGATAGTGCCGTCATAGGTGCCGAGTTGGATTATCGCTAAACGGAAGGGGCGTTTTTCATCGGCTCTTTCTGGGGCGACTTCGCGAATTTGATCTCTTAAATAGGACTCTTGGAAGCAATGAGCGTCGATGCCACCAATAAATCCGAAGGGATTACGTGCGGTTTCTAAATAAACGGGTGTTGCACCAGCTTGGATTAACGCGCCATGGTGGTTTGATTTGTGGTTATTGCGGTCGAATAATACTAGGTCACCTTTAGCAAGCAGCGCATTGGTCGCCACTTTATTTGAAGATGAAGTCCCGTTAAGTACAAAGTAGGTTTTATCGGCATTAAAGACTTTGGCAGCATATTTCTGCGCTGCCAGTGGTGCGCCTTCATGGATCAATAAATCACCCAATTTGACGTCGGCATTACACATGTCGGCGCGGAAAATCGTTTCGCCAAAAAAGTCGAAGAACTGACGACCCACAGGATGTTTACGGAAGAATTGTCCGCCTTGGTGACCTGGACAAGCAAAGGTGGAATTACCCATTTCAACGTACTTTTTCAGTGTGCCGAAGAAAGGAGGTAATAGCGCTTGCTCATATTTATCGACCGCAGTTTCAACCTGTTTTCCGTAGAAGTCAGTGTTATCGCCGCAGAGTTCAAATACCCCAGTAATAGATGAGCAAACATCGTCTGGGAAAGTTTCTTCGCAGCAAACTGAAACGAAAATCGGTAGTTTCAATCCGGTGTTTTTAATCTTTTCAACAATACCATTTCTAACATCATCAACAGAGACTACAGCCGCGCCCACATCGCAAAAATCTGTGGTTAATACATTGACGACTTCTCTGTCGATATCGAAACAAGATCTAACAGATAAGCTAGCGGCTACTTTTAATGATTTCATAGTTAATTTCCCTTTTACTTTTTAAAAAATAGATACAAGTGTGCCTATACCTAATTAAAAACATTAATGGCATAAAAATTAGATATAGCTATTCCGTGCGCAGGTTAGATGTGGTTATGCAATGTCGCGAAATAAATAAAAGTTAAAATATATTTATTGGGCGTGCAAATAGCTTAGCCGCAGTAAAACTGCACTGATAAAAGAATGCTTTGATAGTGACGCAAGATAATAAACCAAAAAAAGACAGTACATTAAGTGTTTGCAAAAATTAGAGCAATAGCACTTTAGACCTGTTTGTTGGCCTACTACCTGCGCTGAGATTAGCGGAGGAAGATAAAGGAGTGATCGAAATAGTCACGTTGACTAGGCATCATGATATGCCGCGTGCGCCGGATATGCGCCATGATTTTAGATTTCCTCTTCATATACGACTCCATTATGACTTAGAGAAAATAGTTAGGTTTTATTACGGAGTGAAGTTTATATGTGAGTTATAAATAAAATCATGACCTATGTCTTACTTTTTAATATTCAGTGCTTAAATTTAACTTATTTAATCGATATTAAACTGAGTCAATCATACTTAAGTATCTTTATCTAAATTATGAAAGTAAATATTGTCAGTGTTATTTAAATAATGATTTTTGCATAAAACATCTTATTCTTTTTTTCTGATTTTAATTAAAGGGCTGTAGTAATAAGCTTCTTGATTTATACCGTACGACGAACTTGCATGGTTATGCATAAATTCTCTTTACAGAATCACATGCATGCTTAAAGATTGCAAAAATGACAGTTTTTTTCTCACATTTGAGCATTTGGGGCAGAAAGTTGCCGTTTTAGGGCAGATGTGATCTTTTGGATTGACGTAAATTAGTCAGGTCGAAACATCAATGGGAGATAGACATGAATAAATGGTGGCTAGGGGCGAGTTTAGTATTGGGCTTATTTGGACAGGCACATGCTATGACGTTAACGAGCAAAGATATGAGCGAGGGCAATAAACTCACATCGCAATTAGTATTTAATGGTTTCGGTTGCCAAGGTGAAAACATTTCGCCGCAACTGACTTGGACTGAAGTACCTGCGGGGACGAAAGCGTTTGCGGTGACGGCTTATGATCCTGATGCGCCAACGGGCAGCGGTTGGTGGCACTGGGCGGTATATAACTTACCCGCAGCGCAAACATCATTGGCGCAGGGCGCGGGCTCGCATGCTGATGCACTGCCTAAAGGCGCTATCGCTTTGAAGAACGACTTCGGCACCACTGACTTTAGTGGTGCTTGTCCGCCCGAAGGTCATGGCGTACATAGGTATGAATTCACTGTGTGGGCATTGCCCAGTGCATTAGATCTGCCAAAGGACGCTAGCCCTGCATTATTAGGCTTTATGCTCAGAGCACAAGCCTTAGGTAGCGCCAAGTTGACTGCGGTATATAACCGATAATCCATTGATAATTAGGCTGGTGTCATGATCCGTTTGTTTGAATATGATTCGAAGCAGGCACAATCTTTATCTCAAGTACCTGTGCATCAGCCGTCAATTATTCGGGTTATCCATGGGGAAAAGTCTTTACTCTGGCAAGATGAATCCGTTTTGGTGGGCCAAGGTCAGTTACTGTTAATTCCTGCGGGTTCGCATATCAGCTTTGTGAATCGGCCTTTTCTTGGGCGCTATCGGGCGGTGCAGTTATTACTTCCCCACGATTTACCCCAAGGGATTTTATCGAGCACGGCCGATTGGCGCGATCCTATGCCAGTCCAAAACGTATCGCGCGCGGTGGACTTAGCTTGGAATGCGTTATTACAGAGTTTGAGCTTGTCTCTGGCTGATTCTGTTCAGCTGCATTATCTGGCTGCGTTACTGCTCAGTTTGCCTGATAAACGCAGTGTGAACTGGTTGTATGGCCACACGCAACGCAGCGTGACTCAAGCGGCCTTGGCTTTGATGAGCGTGAGTCCTTCGGCGCCATGGCAGCAGGAGGAGATTGCCGACAAGTTACACATGAGCACGGCCAGCCTTAGGCGTAAATTGGCGTTAGAAGACACCAGTTTTAGGCAGTTGTTAGTCGAAGTCCGGCTGAGCCATGGTTTGGCCATGCTGCAAAACTCGGGCGAGCCATTACTACAAGTGGCCTTAGCCTGTGGTTATCAATCGGCGGAAAAGTTTTCCTTACGTTTTAAGCAACAATTTGGCCTGACCCCTGCGGCTTATCGTCGTACACTGTGAGGAGAAATAGATTGATACTCAAACAATCTCAAGCTGCAGGAGCGATATAATGGCGGATGAGCAATTTACCGACAGCGGATTTTGGAACAAGGTTAAACTCTTTAGCCGTCAGGCGGGCAGGGAAGTGATCGAGCGTGCCCTGTGGCTTTATTATGCGGCGCAGCAGCCAAATACGCCTAAATGGGCCAAGTCTGTCATCTTCGGTGCCTTGGCGTATTTTATTTCCCCTTTAGATGCGATCCCCGATCTCACGCCTTTAGTGGGCTTTACCGATGACTTAGGTGCGCTTGCCGCCGCTTTGACTATGGTGACCTTATATATTGATGACGAAGTGAAATCCCTCGCGGCGGATAAACTAGCGCTCTGGTTTGGCGATAAACCGACGGAACCTAAGGCTTAAGCCTAATGTGCTCGACAAGACCTATGTGATGCTAAATTGCGCTAAAAATATGATTTTATTAGGAGTCGTTGATTTGGTTTTTACTTAGATTTTCTGGGGTAAAAATATTTTTTTGCAAACGTTTCACTATTGCTTGATTGCGCTATATGCTAGCGCTGTTTTGTAAACCCCTTGTGTTTGTTTAGGCAGATAAATGAAAAATATTATGGTAGTGATCCTATGGTTTTTAGGTGTCTCTGCCGCTACCCCCGCGTTTGCCGATGAGGCCTCTCCGGAACAACTCGCCCGTCTTTACCTCGATTTTATGGCGCAGAATAGTCGCCAGAGCGAAGCTTTGTGGCCGGGTTTTCGCCTCGAAGATAAAGTGCACCTCTTTAGTTATGGCGGCAACGTCTGGCTGCGTCAGCCCGGTGGCGAAATCATTCAAGATAATAGTGTCTTAGAGTCAGTCAACCTGCAGTCTGGTTTGTCGATTAATTTCGGTTTTCCGCAATATCAAGGTCAGCCAGGGGTATTAATCCAACTCGAAGCGCCGAACATCCAATTTACTGCCGACACTAAGCCCACGGATTTAGCCTTTTTAATCTGGGCCAGTAATGGTCTGCATGAAGCTTTCCATTTTTATGCGCAATCCGAATGGCGAGTATTAGAAGAGGGCAGGCGTTACGAGGGTGAAGTATTTCCGCTCAGCCTCGATGCCCGTTATTACCGTTTACAGTTGTTTGATGCCTTAATGGCGGCGCTGGCACAACCCGAGCAGCAGTCATTACACTTGAGCCATGCGGCCTATTGGTTGCAGCAATGGCGTCAAATTGCGCCGAACGAGGATAGAGTCGGTTACATCAACGACCTCGTCGAAGGCAGCGCTAAGTATGTTGAATTGGCTGCTGGGGCACGTATCTTGAGCCAAAATCAAACCTTACTCGGTTATCAGCAAATACTGACCCAATATGTGCACGACTATTACCAGCAGAGAAAGATGTTGGGTGGTTGGACGGCGGAGGCGGAAAACATCGGCGCCTTGGCGGGCATATTGTTGGATAGCACTCAAGATCCTTATGTGTGGAAAGAGTCTGTCATGTCGGGCATGTTACCGCTAGATTTGCTATTAAATCGCGTGAAACCAGTGCAGCCCTTAGAAAGAAAAGATAATAAACAGAAGAAGCCGCTACAGGAAATGCTAGCGTATTATCCCGCCACTCAAGCGAAATTGTCGCAGCTATTATTGAATGCGCAGGACGTTAGAGTACCGTTATTGGTGATGCCGAGCGTGAGCGATAGCAGTAGTTTTATTGATGTGGGTGATGTGCGTTCTGGTTTTTATGTTGTGCCGTACCAAGATGAAATGACGCAAGCCTATCTAGGGATGAGCGCGCAATTTAGTAACTTGTCAGTGAGTGGCAGTCCATTACTCGATGTTCCTGTACAAAATTATTGTGAGGGCATTGAGGCTGCAACTCTGTTACCTTTGGCATTCCCCTTTCAGCGTGAGGGTCAGTATCTGGTATTCAATGAAGCAGAAGTCCATGGAACTATTAGGGTTTCTGCGAGTGTTGTTGATGGAAGAACCCTCTACTGTGCGATGAATTAATAATGAGAAAAAATCAGCTCGAATTTACCTACATGCGTGGCATTGCGATTATCTTTATCGTACTTGGCCACAGTATTTACAACTCTGGAGAAGGTTTCCCGCTGCTGTTGGAAAACCTATTACGCGGTGGCACGGCCTTGTTCGTGTTTATCTCGGGATACTTTTTCCATCGTATTTTTTATAAGGATTTCGACTACAGTAAGTTCATGAAGAACAAGGTACAGAACGTACTTTATCCTTTTTTAGTCGTGTCTCTGATCGGTTTATTCTGTTTGTGTTTGCGCTGGATTTTTATGGAGCACCAGTCGCTCGGCAAACTCTTGCTGAGTATTTTTTACACAATACGTAACGGTTATATCCTGTATCCGCATTGGTATATTCCATTCATCATGGCGGTATTTTTATTTTCGCCAATATTTTTGTGGTTTATCCGTTGCTCACAGCAGATGCGTTGGACGCTATTTGTACTGAGTTGTGTGGTGGCTATTCTGCTGCATAGACCCATAGGTAACGTCAATTTCATCCACTCAGTGGTGTATTTTATGCCTTTCTATTTGATTGGTATTTTATATTCGCAAGATGAACATATTGTGACGCGCTTTGGTTCTATCTTTACTGCCCTCGCGATGATTTTTTTAGTGGTGAGCTTAGTCGAGCAAACTTATATAGTGCAGCATATTGGTAACTACCATAAGGCTCCGTTTGAATATAACGGCATCGATTGGCAGTTTATTCAAAAACTCTGTTTATGTGTGTTAGTGCTGAATTTCTGCGAATGGTTGTCGGGACGCAGTCGATTGCCTTGGTTAGTGGAAGTGGCTGAGATGAGTTTTGCGATTTTCTTTATTCATCCGCTGTTCGACATGATGTTTAACGCTACTGCGACCTTAATGCGTTACCGTTTACCGCCGGGATCTTGGGTCACTAGCGTGCTCTTCTCCGCGGGGATTTTTATCTTCCTGATGATGGGAAGTATTATTACGGCTCGCTTTATTAAGAAGCGTCTCGGTAACCGTTCACGCACGTATATCGGCTGGTAATCACTTGGCTTATCATCACTAACACTAGGGAAAATTCAGTTTGAATTTATTTCCTAGTGTTAGGGTGTTTTTCATCTAAAAAATGGAGAACATGATGAAGTCCAAAATTGCCCTACAGAGTCTCGCGCTCGCCAGTTTGTCTTCGATTGCCTTACCATCTATAGCGGCTCAAGCTGAGCCCTTATCCACTGAGACGCAGAATGCTTTCTTCGCGCAAATTGCCGCCCATTGTGGCCAAGCTTTTGCGGGAAAAGTGGTTTCGGGTGACACTGCGGACTCGGCCTTTAGCGGTAAGTCCTTAATTATGCACGTGCGCGAATGCAGCGACACTGAGCTTAAGATACCGTTCCATGTCGGTGATGACCATTCACGTACTTGGGTGCTGACTAAAACGCAGCAAGGACTTAAGTTGAAACACGACCATCGCCATCAAGATGGCAGCGAAGATGCTGTGACTATGTATGGCGGCGATACCATGAATGATGGGACAGTGCTGAAACAATCGTTCCCCATTGATAGGGAATCTATCGACAACTTCGTTAAGAATGGGCTAACCCAGTCGATCACGAATGTGTGGCACATGGAAATTACGCCAACAACGTTTAGCTATCAACTCACGCGCGAAAACCGCGATTTCAAAGTCGATTTTGATCTCACTCAACCCGTCGCATTACCGCCAAAACCTTGGGGGCATGAGTAGTTTAGCTGGGCCTATAATTGGGCTGATGTTGCTATAATCTGATGTATTTCGCTTTATTATATGTATTTTATTTGTGATTTGCTTTCAGCATAAACTTTGCTGAAAGCATGCTTTGACATTCTCTATCTGACTCCTTATCAGCATTGCGGAATTACTTCTTACCGTATGAGTATCGACTCTGATACTATTTCTATCTAAACCTAGATATGAACTTATCAGTCCAAAACATGATAGAACTCGATTCTCCAACGCTAATCATCGCACAAGCTATTGTTCAATGGCTGCTTGCAATATTACTGATGGCTGAGAGGGGAATGGATAAAGGGACAAAATACTGGGTTATTGCACTGTTTATTCACGGGATTGCTAACTTACTGCTGTTTTCTCGTCCTTATTTACCTCCCGTTATTGCGGTTATTTTTTATAATTTTTGCGTCACTACTGCGTTTTCATTCAGTTATCTGGCGTTTGCTTGCTTAGTGGGTAAACAAGCGCCGCTTTGGCTCGTTTTATTCCCCATATTCGTGATGATCCTGACTATGTCTATTTATATTGATGACATAGCCATGCGAGTTATTTTTGCAAGTATTATTACGGGTACTCAATTGATCTTAATGGCATTTATTTTAACGAGAGGCAATTGGTCTGGAAGTGAAAAGCTAAAGGGCTGGTTGATGTATTCTACTGGCTTATTCGGGGTAGGCTTTATCGTAAGAGCCTTATTTTGTTATGTAAAACCAGAATTATTTATTCATTTAGTCGCCAAAAGTTCTTTTCAGAGTGGATTAGTGATTGCTGGAATGATTTATATCATTTTCAGCACGGTTGTCATTCTGTTAGTTAGATTGGATAGATTAAACAAAGAGTTATCCACATTAGCTTCGCAGGATAGTTTGACGGGTTTATTTAACCGAAGGGCTTTTATGCATAATGCGACGAGTATCATCGCCAGTGAAAACTTTCCCGTTAGTGTGCTTATGTTAGATCTTGATAATTTTAAGAAAATTAATGACGTACACGGACATAATGTCGGCGATACTGTGCTTAAGCTTTGTGCTGATGCTTTGCAAGATGGACTAAAGCAATATGGCATTATTGGCCGTTTCGGTGGCGAAGAGTTCGCCGCCATTTTACCCAGAGCAGATAGCGAACAAGCATTAGTTGTATCCGAAAAACTTCGATTAGCTATTGAAACAATTAATGTAAATCCAGATATACGGTTATCAATTAGTATTGGTGTGGCGACGTCCAGTAGTGTTTCGAGTATTGAGCCTTTGCTTATTCGGGCCGATAAGGCTTTGTATGAGGCTAAATCTAAAGGTCGCAATCAGGTAATTCATGCAGATCTGTTAGCACTTAATTAGTTTTTTATTCAATGGCTTATTTATTCTGTTATTTCATGTATTCAGCCTTTATACGACCAAGTCACTTGGGAACAAGCTAAAAGTGCTTTCAAACATTGTTTACTTCTATCTTTAAATCATAACGTTATAAAAAAACGGCGAGCACTGAGGCTCGCCGTTTGAGTTAACCGTTTAATGGTTCGTATTAGTTAGCTTTAGGCTCGAAGCTAAAGGCTTGACCCGCAAGGGCTGCTTCAAACATCAAACCGCCTTTCGCTGCGGTAAATACCGCCATGCCGTTAATGTACGAGCCACTTGCCGAGCGATTGCCACCCGATTGGCCTGCGCCTGCTGAGTTGCCTGTGGTTCCCGCTTGAGCACTCGCGCCCATGTTGATGGCAACTGCTGATGCTTGGGCATCAAACTCGAAACTGCCGCTCGTGAAGGCTTCATAGGATTTAGCATCTTTAAAGAAGATGATCTCGCTGTAGGCTTGGCCACCTAATTGAAAACCGATGGATAATTGAGTCAGGCTCGAATCACCCATATAAACACCGCCTTGATAGACTCGGCCCTTGCCATAGGCTGCGCCAATGCCTATGCCGCCTTTACCCACAGTTGGGAATAACGCATAGCCATAGGCTGTGTCGAAAAACTTACTGGTTTCTTTCGCTTTTTGGAAATTGACTACCGCCTGATCATAGCTTTCATCCGCATGTGCAGTGGGCGCCGCAAATAGGCTCACGATAAGGCATGTCGATGCCGCAATGGCAGTTAAAAATGATTTCATGGTAACGCCTCTTCAAGTCTTCAGTTGCTCCAGACTAGCCTTTATCGACACAAATGACAGCCAAAAGTGACTCCTGTGTCAGCTTAGGTTCAGTGTTCGACTCAATGGTTGGAGTGATATTGATGGTGATTATTGGAGTGTGGTTTCGCTAATTAGTTCTTAGGTGGTGAAGAAGCTTGGTGTTTTTCTGTGTCGTCCTGCTGAATTTGATGTAAGAATTCATACTCCTCAGGGGTGAGCACATTTTCAATCGCGATCGGGCGTGGCTGTGGTTGGGGTTTAGCCAGGCGACCTTTTAGGTAGGCAGATCGGGTGATTTGTTTCAGGCCGTATACGGCCAACATATACATGCTCAGCAGTAAGGTGAGTCTTGGTAACGCATGGGATAGCAACGATAAGTTATCACCAAGATAGAAGGGCAAAATCACCACAAACACGCGGATCAACCAGTTCAACAACATGGCTAAAGTCAAACCTATCAGCCACCGAAACCGAATGGTACCGAGCGCCTCTTGGGTTAATGTGGCATCACTTTGATTGCGTTTATGCCGACGAAACAGCACCCACAGCGCGATAAAGTAACAACAGGTTTGTATTGATAGCAGTGCGGGCAGTATGGCGCCCCATTGGCTAATGCTAATTTCCTTCAGCATCTGTGTTAAAGGTTGCCACTCCCCGTAGGGATGCGCGCTTAATCTTAGGGCGATATCTAAAATGGCGAAAACTAAGGTAAATGCTGACGGCCAGTAATGTTTTGAAAACCCTAGTGGTTTATTAGTTGGTACTAAGCTGCGTTTGCAGTAGAGATAGAGCAAAGGCATAAGCAAAAAATAGATAGGGTTAATCAGGTTGAATAGAATATGGATCGGAATTGGACTGTTATCGCGGTTCAACAATCCCGTTAGGAAGTACAGGGCGATGAGACTTAAGAAAGCGGCGAGGAGTTTTTGGTTACCGTCTGGGTGATAAAAGTAGCGAATATAAATAGCTAACGCGAGGCAATGTACGCCTCCGAATAACGACAACCACCAGTAAGCTTGAGCGAAAAAAGTATTAAAATCGTTCATATGCGATACCTCGAGCCCTGTTATATCAGGGAAATCGGCTCGGTAAAAGTATCGCCGTTAGTTTTTCTGCTGGCTTGCTATGCGCTGATGACGATTTGAAGCCGCCTCGGGCACAGCGCTGGGAACGGGAATGCGTTCCGCGAGTAAGTGTTTGATTGCACGAATGGGATGCGGTAACAGCATCCGAGGGCCGGAGAAGATCATGATCTCTTTGACGATTTGTTTTTGCGCTGGTTTGTAGCAATGTACTGGGCATTTATTGCAGGTGGGTTTGCTTTGTCCGTAGGGGCAGCGATCTAGGCGCGTTGCGGCATAATCCAATAACTCAATGCAATCTGCGCATAGGCCCGTCGCGTCTTGGCCTTGGTGTTTTGCCTTGCAATAAATCATCACCATAGCGGCAATTGTCTGGTGCTCGTACAGGAGTTTGCCCGTAAGCAGTGTGGCTGTGCCCATTGGAATACCTTAGCTTGTCACTCGGAAATCCCATCATAGGCAGTGAAATTGGCGCTGACAAAACGAAAGCGCCAATTTATGAAGGTGCGCACAAAATGGGGCTTTAAACAATCCCGCCCTCTTAGCATACGCACCTAAAAGTAAACCTTAGATATGCATCACTTTGTGGGCAGCCAGTGTCCAGCGAGTTAAATCTTGTAGCGTACCTATGCGCGCGCCTTCGATGATCATTTCCGCCGTGACGCCTCGCGCTTGAGCGCAGGTCTTACAAAGCAGGATAGGCACTTGCTGCGCTGAGAGGATCTCGAACATCTGTTGTAGGTTATAGCTTAAGTCGGGTGTGGTTTGATTTTTGAGTGCGCCAAACACGGCATCAGACATGAGAAAGAGTTTAAGATCGACGGCTTGTTCATCCTGATCCTTCAGTGCTAATGCGATGCGTAGGCTGTTAAATAGCTTTTCTGTCCCGTAGGGGCTAGCGTGGGCCACGATAAGAATACTTTGCATCAGGTTTTCCTTATATTTGTCGTAAACTGGGCGATTGGGGTGATAAGGCAACGCGGTTCCGTCAGTCTAGCGCAATTGGCTATAACTATTTGAGCGCAAGCTCGTATAAAAAGGCATAAATACTTGATTTACACCGACACAATGGACTTTAATAGCGGTTAATCTCTGCTCAATTTTTAGCTAGACTCGGTTGCCATGGACACTGTCCTAATGGATTTTGGCAAACCAATTGACACGGCTTCTGACGAGAAGCGGCCATCAAAGGTGAACAAGAATGAAGATCATAGTCGTATTTATACTAATTGCTGTCGGGGTGTTTTTATTCCTTCGCGCGCAGCGATTGGCGAAAGAAGAACAAGAGGCGATGAAACCCAAGTCGACCACGGTAAAACCTGTTGTTCCTACCGAAGACGCACCTATTTCCTCCGCTGCTGAGCCTGAGCGCGTAGAGCCTGAACCAGTTGAGCCGGCAGTGGACACTCGCGTGGTGGAAGTTGAGCCCGTCATCGAAGTGGAAGCGGAATTAATGCCCCGTGAGACGAATGAGCCAGCGAACATTTCGGTGGCGCTAGACACAGATATCATCGAAGTCGATATTCCTGCGGCCCATAATGAAGAGGCGGTGATCATCTTAGGCACCACGCCAACAGATGAACAAGCTGACACCGAAGGTGATGTTAAGACGGAAGCAGAGCCAGCATCGAGCAAGCGTTCAGAGGTCGGTGCACCAGGGGCTTGGGCGAATGTAACCTTAGTTCGGGCCTTTGAGGAGTATCAAGGGGCAACGTCAGCCAGTGCTCGCTATACCGCGCTGCAAAATATGGTCGCTGAGTGCTACAAGCAGCGTAAATCGGCAGATTATCTTAACTATGGCGCTCAGTTAGCTGAAGAATATGTCGCACTGTTCCAAGCGGCTAGCGCCGAGCAAGGCAAAGATACTGAGCTTAAGTCTTCCGGTTTCTTGCATTTAGCCACCTTACTAAATGATACCCAAGCCTTCGATGCCGCCATTGTCATTTGTCGTAAAGCATTAGAGCTTGGGCTGAGCGATGGCACTGTCACTGGCTTTGAGGGCCGGATCAATCGGATTGAGAAAGCACAGGCTAGAGCAACTACGGCTTAACACTTTGGTTGGGAGCGCTTAGCGGGTAAACCCTTAAACGAAAAGCGGTTATTTCCCTCGTCTAAGCAGTGTAGAATCCCTGCTAACTGAATGCGCAAAAGGCGAACTAAGGTTCGCTTTTTTTATGGGCTTGATAGGGGAAAAATGAAACTAAGCTATGCCTTACCGAATGTCTTATTCGGGCTTGGATTATTGCTACTCAGTGGCTGTACTAAAACCCCAGAATGGACCCTATTTTATTATCCCGATGTGAGTGCCATTCCGGTGACGCCTTTGCAGGCCGAGGATATTAATGGCTACTACGACACCCTAGCGCAATGCCAGAGCAAGGCCCACGGCATGCAGCGTCTAAGCAGCTCTGGCGTGAGTGGCTTTGGCCTTGGGGTGTATCAATGTGGGCACCTATGTGAGTTCGACGATAAGTCGGTGCTGGTTTGCAAGACCATGAGCCAATAGGTGGACAAGATGAAGTTTAAACAGGATTTTTTTACACAGTTACCTGAGTTTTACTCGCAAGTGTACCCGCAAGGGATTACTAAGCCTGAATGGCTGGCATGGAGTGATGACGCTGCGCAATTGATTGGCTTAAGCCAACCCACAGATGAGTTGTTATTGGGCTTGTCTGGCAATGCCGCCGTCGATGGCGCGACTTACTATGCCCAAGTGTATAGCGGCCACCAATTTGGCGGTTATACGCCGCGCTTAGGGGATGGACGCTCGATCATTTTAGGTGAAGCGATTGGCCCAAATGGCGCATGGGATGTCGCCCTTAAAGGCGGCGGTCCGACGCCTTATTCGCGCCGTGGTGATGGTCGAGCTGTGATGCGCTCTGCCGTGCGTGAGTTTTTAGTCTCTGAGGCGTTGCATCATTTGCACGTGCCGACGACCCGCGCCTTGGCCGTGATTGGCTCTGACCTGCCCGTATGGCGTGAGAGCCAAGAAACCGCAGCCATTACAGTGCGTTTAGCCCGCAGCCATATTCGTTTCGGTCATTTCGAGTTTTTCTGCCACAGTGAGTGCGGCCGTGCCGATAAGCTGATTCAATTACTCAACTTCACTATTACTCAGCACTATCCCCATTTGAGTTGTGATGCCGCAGGCTATAAAGCGTGGTTTTTACAGGTAGTGCAAGATACCGCCAAGATGATTGCCTACTGGCAGGCGGTCGGTTTTGCCCATGGCGTGATGAACACAGACAATATGTCGATTCTGGGTGACAGTTTTGACTTCGGTCCCTTTGCGTTCCTCGATACATTCCAAGAAGATTTTATCTGCAATCATTCGGATCCCGAAGGTCGTTATGCCTTTGGACAGCAACCGGGTGTCGGTTTGTGGAACTTGCAACGCTTAGCGCAGGCGCTTACTCCTGTGATCCCATCCGATGACTTAATTGCCATTCTTAATCAATACCAAGAGGCGCTAGTGCAGCCTTATTTGCGCTTGATGCGGGCAAAACTAGGTCTATCCATCGTTGATGTTCCGTCGGCGGAGCTGGACAAACAGGATCTCGACCTCATAGGTCGATTCACTGTGCTGATGGAGAAGAATCAGCTTGATTACACTCAGACTTGGCGCCAATTAGGCAAGTTAGATCCGACCAGCAAACACAGTGCGCTACGGGATGACTTTATTGATGTCAGCCAGTTTGATGCTTGGTACCAATCCTACCAACAACGATTGGGCGCAGTAGCGGATATCCCAACGTGGCAAACTGAGCGCAATAGTGTGAATCCCAAATATATTTTGCGTAACTATTTAGCCCAAGAGGCGATAATCGCGGTGGAAGAGGGTAATCTTGCGCCGCTGCATTTGCTGCAAAAAATCTTAACTCAGCCCTTTGCTGAACACGCAGAACATGAAGACTTGGCCAAGCGTCCACCGGACTGGGGCCAAGGTTTGATCATGTCATGTAGTAGTTGATTGGATAACAAGCATGAAATTACCAAGCACGCATTTAAAAGCTATTAGCTTAGATACCATAAGCTTAGATAGAAGCGCCTTAAGTTTAGCGGTCAGTGCGGATATCGATTTTGATCGTTTCGCTGATTTTGCCGAACCCTTAGCCGCGGCGCTCGATTGCACTGTGCGGGAGCGTCAGTGGGGCGCCGACAGGCATCAATGGTTATTAGAATTTGAAGGCAGCCAGTTATGGCTCAATTATGAGTTTTACGGCAACATTTGCTGGCTCTCGACTGAACGAGAAGCCGATTTTGAGGTGCTGGAATACTTAGCTACTTTGCTGCAACCTCACCTAAGAGTGAACTGAATATGAGTCAGAATATGACGCCACCGACCACGAGTTCTAGCGGCGCTGAGTTTCATTTTCAAGCGCTAACACCGGATTTGATCTTAGATGCGATCGAAAGTCTGGGCGTGTACCCAGAAACAGGCTTGCTCGCGCTGAACAGTTACGAGAACCGCGTGTATCAGTTCCGCAGCGATGAAGGTCTGCGCTATGTGGTGAAGTTCTATCGTCCCGACCGTTGGAGCGACGCGCAGATCCAAGAGGAGCATGATTATGCGCTCGCACTTGCGGCAGAAGATATCCCAATTGCGGTACCTGTGATCATCGAAGGTCATACCTTACACAAGTACCAAGGCTATCGATTTACCCTGTTTCCTTCCTTGGGTGGCCGTGCCTTTGAAGTCGATAATTTAGAACAGCTGGAATTAGTGGGTCGATTCATCGGTCGTATACATCAGTACGCAGCGCAAACTGTATTTGCTGAACGTGAACCGCTGAATCCGCAGATTTTAGGCGCCGAGCCGCTCGCGTGGTTAAAGCAATCCAATCTGGTACCTAACAGCCTACGCTTGCCGTTTTTTACCGTCGTTGAGCAAGTGTTGGCTAAGGCGAATGCGATTTGGGATCGCCAAGATTTTGCGGCCATTCGTTTGCATGGCGATTTACACCCAGGCAATATTTTGTGGACGCCAGATGGTCCCGGATTCGTCGATTTAGACGATGCTCGCATGGGGCCGGCGATTCAAGATTTATGGATGATGTTAACGGGTGATAGAGCGCAGCAGTTGATGCAGCTTGAGATATTACTCGAAGCCTATGAAGAGTTTTGTGAGTTTGATACAAGGCAGTTAGCCTTGATTGAACCGCTGCGGGCGCTGCGTATGGTGCACTACAACGCGTGGATTGGTCGTCGCTGGGACGATCCAGCTTTCCCGATGAACTTCCCTTGGTTTGGGGATGAAAAGTATTGGGAACAGCAGATCTTGGCATTTAAGGAGCAGCTTTTTGCCCTTGGCGAGCCACCACTGAGCCTAGTGCCTTATTAGTATTGAGCAAAATATGATGTCACAGACGTATCTTGTGACATTAGATTGAACTCTTAAGCTTGAGTTACACTCAAAAAATGGAATATGTTAGTCTCCAGCCAATTTATCAAAAATGATTTAAGGAATGTTCATGAAAAAAGTATTACTTATGGCCGCGGCTTTGTTACTGGCGCCACTGGCTGTATCGGCTGTGGAATACCAAGAAGGTGTGCATTACACAGTGATTAACGATGGCCCAGCAACCGCTAAGCCAGAGATCACCGAGTTTTTCTCTTTCTATTGCCCACACTGCTTTAATTTCTCTAAAACGGTAGTGCCAAAAATTCTCGCCGAAAAGCCTGAAGGCGTAGCGTTTAACCAAGCACACGTTGATTTTATTGGTAAAGAAATGGGCGTTGAAATGTCACGCGCATTCGCAGTTGCGCATCAGTTAAACGTCGATGATAAAATGGATGCGGCGTTATTCTCTGCCATTCATGAGAAAAAAGAACACTTCACTAGCCTTGCCGATATTCGCGCTCTTTTCGTGGCTAACGGTGTCGATGGTAAAACCTTCGATGCGGCCGCTGAGTCTTTCATGGTGAAGGCGCAAATGGCGAAAATGAAGCGTGATACTGAAAACGCTAAGCTGACTGGCGTACCTGCTCTCGTCGTTAACGGTAAGTATCGTGTTGAAACCGGTGCGATTAAATCCTACGACGAACTGTTAGATATCGCTTTCTACTTAGCAAAAAAATAGTTCGGATGACCTTATCACACCGCTGTCATCTGAGCGGTTGATAATACTGCACGTACAGCGTTTTAAAGGGAGCCTTAAGGCTCCTTTTTTGTTGCGGCAAAGAACAACAGTAAGGTGAAACGAGCAGAGACAGCTGCTGTAAGGCATACGGTAGGCTGTTAGAGGGGTTAGTCGTTTGAACTCATTGAATAAAGACGAGGTAAAAAATGGGCAAAAAAAACCGTACTTCTTATAACGGAAAGTACGGACTTGAGCCAGAGGACTCATTTTTACCCTGAGTAACGCTGCTAATTTAACAGAGCGTCAAAAAATTGGCAAGTGACATTATTATGGCGCTTTGTTTTTTTGGTTTGCAGCATGGCATATTGGTAAGTTAACTAAATCAGATGATTAACAGTGTTGGGCAATCAAATATGAAAAAAAGCCCCCGAAAGATGAACTCAAGTGGTAAAGCTTCTGTCAAACAACTGTAATCAATAACAACAAGAATGCTTGTAGGTGGTCATATGAGAGTTTTTCCTGTCTACGCACCTAAGCTTATCGTTAAGCACGCGCGTATTTTTCTCACTGGTGTTATTTGGGTTAAAGACTTAGGACGATTGGAATTTGAGAAGGGGCGGTTTTTACTGCCAAGAAAAAGCCTGCCAAAAGTGAAGCAGGCTATTTTAGAATTGAACGAACTGATCGAAGCGCAGCATCATCAAACAAATGCTGTTTAGATTTCGCTGTTTAACAAGCCAACAAGGCCAGTCACTTTTTCGTTCCAAGAAGTGAGTTCTTCTTGTAGTTGCTGGTTTTGCGCATTCAATTGTTGATTGTGCTCACTC
Source organism: Shewanella sp. DAU305 (assembly GCF_026802235.1). Classification (NCBI taxonomy): domain Bacteria; kingdom Pseudomonadati; phylum Pseudomonadota; class Gammaproteobacteria; order Alteromonadales; family Shewanellaceae; genus Shewanella; species Shewanella sp. DAU305. The sequence goes on along the minus strand of NZ_CP113808.1, from coordinate 91,811 downwards.
AGCGTAGACGCTTTTTGCTTCTCTTCTTCAAGCTCCATTTTTAGAAGCTCGATAGTTTCGAGTGCAGCCTGGATTTTGGTTTCCAGTTTGGACAGTAATTCAAGGCTCATCTGGAGAGTCCTATGGTTTCTGGATGGGACTGTGATTCTAGCAGTGCCTAGAACTTAAGGAATAGCGATTCTTGTCGTTTGGTCAAAAAACACCCTATTACTGGGTTCTAAATTAAGTTTTTTTGCATTTGTTATTAACTCGTTAGTATTCTTGGTTTTATTTTTTATCGGAATGGTCCATGTCGCCTAGTCTGCTCGCCATACTCCCGCTACTGTTGACCTTAACCTTAGCCCTGTTTTTACGCCGCACGCTGGTGGCGTTAGGCGTTGGTATCGTCTCTGGCGCCCTATTGATCGCCCAATTTGACCCGCTACAAACTGGGCGGTATTTGCTTGATATCGGTGTTAAACAATTTTATGCCCAAGGCGCGTGGCAAGCGTGGCACCTCAATGTGCTATTGGCCATGTTGCTGCTAGGTAGCATGACGCAGTTGTTAGCACGTGGCGGCGCCGTGGGTCAGTTTGGCGATTGGCTATATAGCCGTATCCGCACTGAGCGTCAGGCGCGTCTGGGAGTGGTTTTCCTCGGTTGGTTAGTGTTCATTGATGGGATTTTCAGTTGCCTTGCCGTCGGTCATGTTTGTCAGCCATTGAGCCAGCGTTATGGCATTCGCCATGAGCAGCTCGCTTATCTGGTCGATTCCAATGCCTCGCCCCTGTGCGCGCTATTGCCTTTCTCCAGTTGGGGCCCCTATGTGATGGCACTTATTGCGGGGATCAGCTTTTTGCCAGTGTCGCCGCTGGAAGCCTTTATAGATGTGGCCTTATTCAACTTTTACGCCATAGTGACCTTAGGTTTGTCCGTGCTTGTCGCTTGGTATGGCGTGGGTTTTCGCTCTTTTGTCGCCGCTACCGTGGTGGAATCTTCAAGTACAGTCGAGACCAAGGGTAATCCTTGGCTGCTCGCGATTCCTATGCTGACTCTGTTATTGGCTTCAGTGGGATTAACTTTGTGGTCGGGGGCTCAGCAGGTCTCTTCTTGGGATGTGTCGCTCTGGATGGCTAAGGCCGATATTGGCGCCTCTATGCGCGATGCTTGTTTGTTGGCGACCTTGGTCACTCTGATTATGCTGGGCTTGTCTGGGCGACGCTTAACGGCGTTAGTGGGGGATTTGAGCCACGGTGTGCGCATGATCGCCTTTGCCATTGCAATTTTGCTCTGCACTTGGATGATTGGCGCTGTTATCCAAGATCTTGGCGTGGCGAAATTGTTGGCCGCTTGGGCTAAATCTTATCTTTCTCCGCACTTGCTGGTGGCGGGCATGTTTTTACTCTGCGCGATAATGGCTTTTGCGACGGGTTCAAGCTGGGGCACATTTGCGATTATGATCCCGATTGGCGCTGAGATTGCCCATAATTTAGATCCTCATCTGTTATTGCCAGTATTGAGCGCTGTGATGGCAGGGTCAGTTTTTGGCGATCACTGCTCGCCCATTTCAGATACCAGCGTGCTCAGTGCGACCAGTTCAGGTTGCGCTCCCCATGACCACGTGGTGACCCAGTTGCCCTTTGCATTAATCGCGGCGTGTTCGGCCTTGGTTGGATTCCAATTAGTGAATTTAGAAGTGGCGACGCCGTTAGTGTGGTTGGCCGTGGTGAGCTGTGGTCTCGGTTTATTTGCCTTGATGGCGCGCTTCTATTCGCCTTGGCCTAAGTTAGCGGCGCAGACATAACGCCTGTTTATCGTTAAAATGGCCTATTCAGTTTGAGCTGAACCAATTATTTAAATGTACTGATTTAAGAGATGATCAATATGAGCATTACCCGTTTAGACGTTGGCACCCGCATGAGCAGCATAGTCATTCACCAAGGTACTGTGTATCTGTGTGGTCAAGTGGCGAAGGATAAGTATCAAGAAATTACTGAACAAACCGTCACTATGCTTGAAGAAGTCGATACCTTGTTGGCGCAGGCGGGGAGTTCGCGTGAGCATGTATTATCAGCGACTATCTATCTGAAAGACATGGGTGATTACGATGCGATGAATGCCGTATGGGATGCTTGGGTGCCTAAAGGCCATGCGCCAGCCCGCGCTTGCGTGCAAGCTGCCATTGCTGAGCCGGAATATTTGGTTGAAGTGTCTGTAATAGCGGCGGTCGCGGTTTAAGCGCTAAGCTATTTTTCGCCCTGTTTAGAAACCTATTTCAATCCCTATTTAGAATCCTGTCACCGAGTGTCATCACTCGGTGAAGCTTTTCCGCAATACACCTCGCTATCTAAACCTGCATTGTTCATCACGTTCACTCTCTTCTAGCTAAATCTTTCAGCTTTAACCTAATAAGTATTCCATTAAATGTTTAGGCACAAGCGGTGGATGATCCACATATTGGATTGAGAGTGCCGCGGCGATCGCATCAATATTCTGTTGCGCTAAGCCCTGTTCGATAATGGCAAACGCCCAAGGAGCCTCAGTTTTGAGCTTTAGGTAATAAGGCGTGTTGATAAATTGTGCGAGTGAGTAAGCCGCGCCACCTAAACCATACCCCCAACCCTCGCTGACCTGAAAGGGTCTATCAAGATGCGCCGTATCAAACTCAATCAGCTGGGGATATTGGCCATTATGCCCACCGGTCCAGTGACCGATTTCAACCGCTAACATTATCTTTGCCATGTGTTGTCCTCGCTAACCTTGTTTAGTGGCAATCTGCATCCTGCCAAATTCAGCATTCACATCGACAGGCGTGATAGCGACGATATGGTCGAGCCTAAGAGATTGTTTATTTTGTTGCTGCTGGATAACAAGCCACTCGGTTTTGTCGGCTCTGGTTTGCGTGGTGATGGCTTGACCTTGGCACTGCGTGCCATCAATCAACTCAATCTTGAGCTGATAACCGCGCAGGCAGGCAAGTTCGAGGTAATCGTAGTGCTCACAGGGGATCATCTTATAGTCAGACATAGGTTTATCTCATCGGGAGTTCGACCCCATTGTGGCAAAAATACTTGCCATTGGCATTATGTGTGACCCAATGCGGGTTGTTTTATCTTGTATCTAATGCAGTGTGAAAGGCTGAGCCAAGCATGTTAGCGAGTTTTTTATTGCTTAGACCTTTATACCCAAGCTACCTGAAGATACGAGTTTCAGAGCGCCTAGGGTGCTTCAATTCAAGGCGCATCAATGACAGAATGTCGGTCACCTTTTGAATTGATGCAACACGGAAGTGGAGTTCCCTAGGCGCTCCGTCCCGGCGGGTTTTAATGCACTTTATGCTGTGTTGGTTATTTTTAACTTAGCCCACTAGGTCCGCAAATAACCGCAATCGCCATGGATGGCGTGAATGCCATTTATGCAGGAGCAATAAAGGGCCTTGCCTAAAGTGCGTTAAATTCCCGCGGAATCCTGCATCTTCAGATTGTTTGGGTATAGATATGCGCGCCCCTCTTGACTTTATTCCTGTCGCTCCCTAGTCTGCTTGTTCAGTAATCAAGGTGGTATGCGATGGAAATAACTTACAATTTAAAACCTGCGTCCGAGCGCCGTACTGAGCAATTCAAGCCCGAGGGGAATGTGGGCTTTGGTAGCCTCAGAACCGATCATATGTTTTTGATGGATTATCATGACGGACAATGGTGCGATCCACGCATCGTTCCCTATGGTCCATTTGAAATGGCACCGGGTGCAATGGCGTTGCATTATGGCCAGTCGATCTTCGAAGGCGCGAAAGCCTTTATGCATGAAGATGGCGAGATTTATACTTTCCGTATTAATAAGAATGCCGAGCGGATGAATCGCTCCGCCGATATCGTCTGTATTCCTAACATCGATGAACAAGTGCAGATGGATGCGATCAATGCGTTGATCGATGTCGATCGTCTGTGGTTCCCGATGCAGGAAGGTGCGTGTCTGTATATTCGCCCCTTTATTTTTGCGACTGAAGACCGTCTCTCTGTTAGCCCAAGCACGCGTTATACCTTCTGTGTGGTATTAAGCCCAAGTGGTGCTTATTACGCCGCTGGCGTGAACAAAGGCATACGCTTGCTGATCAGCAAAACTTTCCATCGCGCGGTATCGGGTGGCACTGGCGCCTCAAAAGCGGCGGGTAACTATGCGGCTTCGTTGCGTGCGGGTAAAGCCGCGGCAGCCTTTGGTGCATCGCAAGTGTTATATCTCGACTCGACCAATCAACAGATTGAAGAAGCGGGCGCGATGAACCATTTCCACATCTTAAAAGATGGCACTGTGATTATTCCTACCTTCACAGATACCATTCTTAAGTCGATCACCTCGCAATCCATCATGGAATTGGGTGAGATGCTTGGTTGTGAAGTGCGCCAAGAGACTGTCATGCTTGATCAATTTATCGCCGATATCGAATCGGGTGAAATTATCGAGGCGGGTGGTTTTGGTACGGCAGCCGTGGTTTCAGCCGTGGGCTCCTACATTTTTGAAGATGGCCACATAGTCACAGTTGGTAATGGTGAAGTGGGCGAGCATATTCAGCGCATCTACAAACTGTATACCGAAATCCAAAAGGGCCACATTCAAGGTCCTGAAGGCTGGGTTAAGCGTGTTGAACGTTTAGCAAAGTAAGGAATTTGTGGTGATGTTTAAAGGCTCCTAGGAGCCTTTTTTATTGGCTGATTTTGACGATGACATTTGTAGGCTTCGCCTCAAATCAAATCAAATCAAATCGGCTGTGGCTTAGATTGATTCTTGAGTAAAGTTAAAAAGTCTGCAGCACTTAAGGGTTTACTGAGTAAGAAACCTTGTACTTGATCGCAACCCTGCATCGCCAAGAAGTTGAGTTGTTCTTGGGTCTCTACGCCTTCGGCGACAACGTTGAGGTCTAAACTGTGGGCGAGGGCGATAATGGCGCTGGTGATGGCCGCATCGTCGGGATCATTGGTGATGTCTCTGACGAACTCTCGATCAATTTTCAGCGTGTCTATCGGGAAGCGTTTGAGATAACTCAGGCTCGAATAACCCGTCCCAAAATCATCCACTGCTATGGTTAAGCCTAGGGCCTTGAGTTTTGACAAAATACTGACTGACTCTTGCGGATTGCCCATGATCATCGACTCTGTCAGTTCAAGCTCAAGGGATTGTGCCGGGAGACCAGAAACTGCCAAGGCAACTTCTATGGTGGAGATAATATCGGCCTTAAGTTGGCGCGCCGATAGGTTAACGGCAACAGTGATACCGTTGAATCCTAAGCTATTCCATTCGGCTAATTGCTGGCAGGCTTGATTGATCACCCAATGGCCAATTTGGGTGATGATGCCGGTTTCTTCCGCCAGCGGAATAAACTCGACGGGGGAAATGGGGCCAAGTTCAGTGTGATGCCAACGTAAAAGCGCTTCTATCCCAGTCAGCGAGCCATCTTTTAAACAGAACTTAGGCTGATAAACTAAGCTCAACTCGTTGCGTTGAATCGCCTCTTTTAACCCACTTTCGAGTTGCACATGGCGAGTGGCAATTTCATTTAACTTAGAAGTATAAAACTGGAAGTTATTTCTACCCGAGGATTTCGCGTGGTACATGGCTGTATCGGCAAATTTAATCAGCGAGTCGGCATTATCAGCATCGTTTGGATAGAGACTGATGCCGATGGAGGTCGAAATGGTTAGCGTTTTATCGTCCAATAAGAAGGGCGTTTGGAATGCTCTGAGTACTTTTTCTGAGATCAAAGTGGCGGCTTTGGTTTTCGCCACCCCTTCTAAAATAATGGTAAATTCATCACCACCTAGGCGTGCGACCGTATCGCCATCGCGCACCGCATTTTGCAGTCTTCTGGCGACTGCTTTGAGCAGTAAATCGCCGACATGGTGACCCATGGAGTCGTTGATATGTTTAAAGCGGTCGAGATCTAAAAACAGTAAGGCGACGATATTGTTCGCCCTATGCGCTTGGGTAATCGCGTGATTGAGCCTGTCTTGGAATAAGGTTCGGTTTGGCAGGCCCGTTAAGGTGTCGAAACTGGCGAGAAAACGCAGATCTTCTTCGGCTTTTTTCCGCTGTGTGATGTCGGTAAATACCGCGACGAAGTGACTGGTTTCACCTTTAATATCGATAACTTGGTTGATCTCAAGCCAGACTAAAATCGCCTGCCGTTGTTTATTGCGGATCCACAGTTCCCCGACCCAATGTTTATGGCGCAGCAGCTGTTGTTCAATGGTATTGAACAATTCACGCTGTTGGCGCCCAAAGGCTAAATGAATGAAATGCCTGTCGGTGATTTGGCGCTCTGTGTAGCCAGTAATGGCACAAAAGGCAGGGTTAACCGAGCGAATGCGATAGTCTAGGCCCGCAACGACAACCGCTTCATTCATACTGTTGAGCACTTGCGAGGACAATACCAGCTCGTTCTCAATCAGTTTACGAGAGGTGATATTACGATTAGTCCCTGTCATGCGGATTGGGTTATCTAGGCTATCTTTTTCAACCACTTTGCCACGGTCTAAAATCCACACCCAATTACCCGGTGAGCGTTCGACACGGTACTCGGCTTCGAAGAAAGGCGAGCGGCCTTGAAGGTGCTCGTTTAGCTCAAGTTTGAATCTCTCTCTGTCTTCAGAGTGCATGCTCTCATGGGCAATATTGCTGCTGTTCCAATGGGGAATCGAAGAGTCCATATTGGTACGATAGACTTGGTTTTCGGGTATGTTCCAGTCCCACATGCCATCGCCAGACGCCCAAAGTGCCAGCTTTAGCCGCTCCTCTGAGGCGCGGATACTGGTTTCAAATTCACGTTGTTGTTGGCGTTTGTTCCTACGCCAGATAATGGCCCAAGCCAGCAGTCCTAAAGTGAGTAAGAAATAGAGGATATAGGCGAATTGAGTGCGATAGAAGGGGGCTTGCACATTCAGATCGACAAGCAGCGCATAGGCACCTTCTGAGTTATATTGCAGCCCATGACGAACATGTAATCGGTAATGGCCAGGATTGATGTTAGTAAAGGTGATTTCATTGCCTGTGGGTAGCTCATGCCATCTGTTATCAAACCCTTCGAGATAATAGCTGAAACGGTTTCTACCCGTGTAGCTGAAATCCAATGAGGTCACCTCAAAACTGATTAGCTGATCGCTATAGTCCATCACTATGCTAGGGGGGCGGCTTAAATCGAGAATCGTATGGCCTTTTCCCGCAATGCTATAGCCAGTGAGCGCGACTTTAACATCGGGTCGTTGATCTGGAATCGACTCTGGATTGAAACGATTGATGCCATTAATGCCACCAAACCAAAGATCACCATCGCTGTCCTGCAGTTTTACGCCGCCGTTAAACTCCAGTGCCTGCAATCCTTCCTGTTCGTTGAATATGATGACGCGATTGGTTTTAGGGTCAAGTTTGCCTATGCCGGCATTGCTGCTAAACCAAATATTATGTTCTTGGTCCTCAAGTAAGGCGTAAATGGTATCGCTTGGTAATCCCTGCTCGCGGGTGTAATGAGTAAAGCCTGCATTGGCATCTTGAGAAGGTAATATACTGATGCCACCATGGGTGGCGAACCACACCTCGCCCGCCTGAGTCACTAAAATATCGCGGACACGGTTATTGATTAAGCTTTTCTTATTAGCAGCTTGATGGAAGTAAGATTTACCTATGCCCGTTTTCATATCCAGTTTCAGCAGGCCATCGAGTGTGCCTATCCAAAGCATATCTTTGTGCGCTCTTAGGATTAAAAACTGGTTTTGTGCCGGATGGAAATTATCAATATGTGCCAATGAGATAAAAGTAAATTCATCGGTATCGATAGCCTTGCGATAGAGGGCGTGGGTCGTTGCGACCCAGAGATGGCCTTGATCATCAATTTCTAAACTTCGGATGTAATTGGCTTCAGAGCCTTGGTCTGTACTTGCTGAGACCTTGAGTAATTGGAAATCTCCCTCTGGCGATAGCCGACCAAGTCCATAGTTAGTGGCAAACCAGAGCACGCCTGCTTTGTCTTGATCAATATCTCGCAGGGTGAGATTTAAATTGCGTTGATGCATCCCTAAGGCGTTCGCAAATCTCTCCGTAAAGTGCTCATATTGCCCGTTCGTTAACATGCGCTTAAGCCCAGCGCCTTCAGTACCTATCCAGAGGGCATCATCTTTACTGCGGAACAAGGTGCGAATATTGTTACTCTGTTGCGACAGATCTGGGGTGTATTCGAAAATATGCTGAAAATACTGGCGGCGGGTATTTATTTTATCTAAGCCCGAATAACTGGCGCCTAACCATAAATTACCAAAGGGATCTTGCAGCAAACTCAGTATGTTGTTTTCACTGATACTGTTGGTGCGCTTAGGATCATACCTGTGGTAAGTCGCATTGAATGCTTTGTTGTTTCTCTCCAGTTGAATAAGACCCGCTTCAGGCCCTACGACCCAAAAATCACCCTGTTCAGTTTGGATAAAATCCTTGATATAAGGCACGTTATCGTCGGTCTGCCAAAGGATTTCGCCCTGTTGCGAGGCTAAGTTGTAGTGCCATAGCTGTCCACCGAGCGCTAAGCTGATCGAATAGGCCGAGTTCGCTTTAATTTGATAGGCCGTGACATTTTGCGGCACGTTCAAGCGGGTGATGGTATTTGCACTGACAGCAAAGGTGCCGCTATCTTGGGTTCCAGCTAACAGATAAGTGTTTTCAACATTGGCTAGGCTTGTGATATGGGGTTCGACACTATTACCTAAACTCACTTGGGTAATGCGTTTAGTTTTGATCGATAGGGAAAATAGCCCTGCTTTAGTACCAATCCAGAGTGTATTACCCACTATGCTGAGTTTGGTGGTGCGGGGATCGGTTAAGCCTTGTTCTTGGCCAAAGTGTTCAAAGGTCCCAGTGCTCAAATCGAGTCGATTGACTCCTTGGCTGAACGTGGAAACCCAGATGTAGCCTTCTGAATCTTGAATAATGTCAGAGACATAACTTTCAGAAATACTGTTAGGATCGTTGGGTGAGTGGGTGAAAATATTGAAGTTATGACCATTATAGGCATGCAAACCATCTTGAGTGCCAATCCACAACATGCCAGCACTGTCCATAAACAGGCTGGTAATTGTATTCTGGTTGAGACCATCTTCACTGCGAATATGTTCAAATTTAAGCTGTGTAAAAGCCGCACTCAAGGGTTGCGTTAATCCATTGCACGATATCCCCCACAAACTTAGGATACAAAGCGCGCTTAGCACAAGCTTGTGGATTAGTTGACTCAAATTTTCCCCTACCAAAAAACGGACCCATCCTGATTAGGTTTCTATTTAGTTTAGTTCTTAGCCTAGACCTTAAATGCCATTTTGTTGTAAAAATTTAGTTTAAATAACTGACTTGGTTTAAAAATAACCAAAATCGATGGGCGCGATTCTATCACCGATCATGCGATAGCTTAAATATACTGTTTCAGTGTCTTTGTGCTGGTTATGACGAGCTTTTTTTCCCGTGTTTAAGCTTAAGAATCTTAGCACTGTTTAAGATAGGCCAACATATGATGCTGCGACAAATGCAGCGAAAACCAGTGCGTGGGGTCACTAAAATCACGAGGGCGAATAGAAAAAGACCTTGCCGGAAGGGGGAGAAGCAAGGTCTTTGGTTGAACTATTTTAAGGCTATAGCGGGTGCATCTCAGTTATGGCCATAACCGAGGTCAAGATCTAAATACGCTTGTGTGTTTATGATCCGTTCACGCTCAGCAAACGACACCATCTTCTCGGCAATGCTGTCACTGTCACCTTGCTCGAGAATGGTGCGTAAGGTGTGCTGACAAGCATGGATAGTCGCTCGCTGTAAGTCAGAGGGAATAATAATGAACTTGTATCCCAACTCTTGCAGTCTGTCCTTCGACACCAGCGGTGTTTTACCACTGTGGAACATATTGATGAGCTTAGGCTGCTTAATATGTTTAGCGATCAATTCAATTTGCTCAACGGTTTCGGGTGCTTCGACAAAGATCACGTCGGCACCTGCCGCTAAATACGCTTGTGAGCGTTCAATTGCAGCGTTGAATCCTTCAACGGCGATCGCATCAGTGCGGGCAATTAAGATAAAATCTGGATCAGTTTGGCTGTCCTTGGCGACATGGATCTTGTGCACCATTTCTTGGGTACTCACCAAAGATTTATCATTCAGATGGCCGCAGCGCTTTGGAAAGGTTTGATCTTCCAAGTGCAATGCTGCGACACCCGCTCGCTCAAAGGCTTTTACTGTGCGACTCACGTTGATGGCATTACCAAACCCAGTATCCGCATCCGCTATGATGGGTACTTGGGTCACTTCGACCATTTGCTCGAGTCGATGCAGCACTTCGCTAAAGCTCAGCATGCCTATATCGGGGAAACCACAACTTCTCGCAATCGCGCCGCCACTGGCGTAAATCAGCTTAAAACCTGTCTGTTCGGCTAAACGTGCCGTCATTCCATCGTAAACAACGGGTGCGACGTGAATATCATCACCACTTAGCATTTGTCGTAATGCCGTTGTTTTTTTCATTTGAATTATCTTCCTTGTGCGCCTTTAGCGATTAATCCAGAACCCTGTAGACGATTAGAAACAATCGCTCGGTACTCGCACAAAACCTTCCATCAGTACGCGGGCGCTGCGGCTCATAATGGCTTTAACCACAGTCCACTGCCCGTCAACCATTGACGCCTCTGCGCCGACGCGCAAGGTGCCAGAGGGATGACCAAAGCGCACCGCATCTATTTTGTCCTTAGTGTCTCCGCCAGCAGCTAAGTTAACTAAGGTGCCGGGGATTGCTGCTGCTGTGCCAATTGCCACTGCTGCCGTGCCCATCATGGCGTGGTGCAGTTTGCCCATCGACAGGGCGCGCACGAGCAAGTCGATATCATCGGTATTGACGGGTTTGCCGCTCGATGACACATAGGCTTTGGGTTTAGCAACAAAGGCGACCTTGGGCGTATGTTGGCGCGTAATCGCTTCATCTATATGCGAAATCAAGCCCATACGCACAGCGCCATAGGCGCGAATGGTTTCAAATTTAGCCAGTGCCGCCGTGTCGCTGTTAATATCATCCTGCAGCTCAGCGCCTGTGTAGCCTAAGTCCTCAGCATTGATAAAAATGGTGGGAATGCCAGCGTTAATCATAGTGGCCTTAAAGCTGCCAATACCCGGCACTTCTAGCACATCAACAACATTGCCCGTCGGGAACATGCTGCCACTCCCTCCGTTAGAATTGGCATCTTCGTCAGCAGCCGGGTTCATAAATTCGATTTGCACTTCGGCGGCGGGAAAGGTCACACCATCGAGCTCAAAATCTCCTGTTTCTTGCACTTCACCCTTGGTGATGGGTACATGGGCGATAATGGTTTTGCCTATGTTGGCTTGCCAAATACGCACAGTGCAGATGCCATTGTGTGGAATGCGGGCCGTATCAATTAAGCCATTACTGATGGCAAAGGCGCCGACGGCGGCGGTTAAGTTGCCGCAGTTACCACTCCAATCGACAAAGGGTTTATCGATGGCCACTTGGCCGAACAGGTAATCGACATCGTGATCGGTTTGGGTGCTAGGGGAGAGGATCACAGTTTTACTGGTGCTTGAGGTGGCAGCGCCCATGCCATCAATTTGTTTACCGTAGGGATCTGGGCTACCAATCACTCGCAGTAACAAGGCATCACGGGCAGGGCCAGCAACTTGTGCGGCTTTTGGCAAATCCTGCAGTCGGAAAAATACGCCCTTGCTGGTGCCGCCGCGCATATAGGTCGCAGCGATTTTGATTTGTGGCGCGTGGGGTGTTGAAGAATTCATAGATTGACTCCAAAAGGACTCCCAATGGAATCCAAATGAGCGCCAGTAACTTAATTGGGGAAGTTATTGGCGCTCGGTTTAGCTAACTAATATCTAAGCGTCGATTCAAGTGCCGACTCTGGCTCGACTCAAACAAGGTTCGATCTAAGCCTGATTCGATTCGAGAAAGTCCTGCGCGAAGCGTTGCAATACGCCGCCCGCCTCGTAGATCGAGACTTCTTCGGCGGTATCGAGACGACAGGTTACTGGCACTTCGATGCGCTCACCATTTTTACGGGTGATAACGACGGTTAAATCCGCTCGTGGCGCTGGCGTGCCGAGGACATCGAACACTTCGGTGCCATCGATGGCGTAAGTCGCGCGGTTGTTGCCGGCTTTAAATTCCAGCGGCAACACGCCCATACCCACTAAGTTAGTGCGATGAATGCGCTCGAAACCTTCGGCAACAATGGCCTCAACACCCGCTAAACGCACGCCTTTGGCGGCCCAGTCGCGGGACGAACCTTGGCCGTAGTCTGCGCCCGCTATGATGATCAGCGGCTGCTTACGTTCCATATAGGTTTCAATCGCTTCCCACATGCGGGTGACCTGGCCTTCGGGCTCGATACGCGTCAGTGAACCTTGTTGCACTTTACCGTCAACGATTGCCATCTCGTTTTTAAGCTTGGGATTGGCAAAGGTCGCACGCTGGGCGGTTAAGTGATCGCCCCTGTGGGTGGCATAGGAATTAAAGTCTTCCTCCGGCAAGCCCATTTTGTGCAGGTATTCGCCTGCGGCGCTGTCCATCATAATGGCGTTCGACGGCGATAAATGGTCTGTGGTGATGTTGTCACCCAGCACCGCCAGTGGTCGCATGCCCTTGAGTGCGCGTTCACCTGCCAATGCGCCTTCCCAGTAAGGAGGGCGGCGAATATAAGTAGATTGCGGACGCCAATCGTACAGCGGGCTAATTTGCTCGCCGTAATCGACGGCTAAATCGAACATAGGCTCGTACACTTTGCGGAATTGCTCAGGTTTAACACTGGTCGCAATCACGGCATCGATTTCTTCATCCGATGGCCAAATATCGATAAGTTTGACTGGATTGCCATCATGATCTAATCCCAGCACATCCTTTTCGATATCGAAACGTATGGTGCCAGCTATCGCGTAGGCGACGACCAATGGCGGCGAGGCCAAAAAGGCTTGTTTGGCATAGGGATGAATACGGCCATCAAAGTTGCGGTTACCCGATAACACAGCGGTGGCGTACAAGTCGCGGTCGATCACTTCTTTTTGAATCACAGGATCCAGCGCGCCGCTCATGCCGTTACATGTCGTGCAGGCAAAACCAACAATGCCAAAACCGAGTTGTTCAAGCTCAGGCAATAACTTGGCTTCTTCCAAATACAACTGCACCGCTTTTGAGCCGGGGGCGAGTGAGGTTTTGACCCAAGGTTTACGACTTAAGCCTTTGGCGTTGGCGTTGCGGGCAATCAGACCCGCTGCAATCACGTTGCGCGGGTTGCTGGTGTTAGTGCAGCTGGTAATCGCCGCGATAATCACAGCGCCATCAGGCATTAAGCCGGGTTCGTTTTCGACTACGCCGCTAATTCCGCGCTCAGCTAATTCTGATGTTGGCACCCGTGCATGTGGGTTTGATGGCCCTGCAATAGTGCGTACCACCGAGGATAAATCAAAACGTAATACGCGTGGATAGTGCACTTCGGTCAAGCTGTCGGCCCATAAACCTGCGGTTTTGGCATAGGTTTCAACCAGTTTAACTTGCTCGGCTTCGCGGCCCGTTAAGGTCAAATAATCAAGGGTTTGCTGGTCGATGTAGAACATGGCCGCAGTGGCACCAAATTCAGGCGTCATGTTCGAAATCGTGGCGCGATCGCCTAATGTCAGCGCCGCTGCGCCTTCACCGAAGAACTCTAAGTAAGAGGAGACGACTTTTTGAGCGCGTAGAAACTCGGTTAAGGCCAATACGATATCGGTAGCCGTAATGCCAGGCTGCGGTCTGCCCGTGAGCTCAACACCGATAATGTCCGGCAGACGCATATAAGATGCGCGCCCCAGCATGACGCTTTCGGCTTCTAAGCCGCCGACACCAATGGCGATAACACCCAGTGCATCAACGTGCGGCGTGTGGCTGTCGGTGCCAACTAGAGTATCGGGGAAGGCCACGCCATTGCGTGAATGCACCACAGGCGACATACGTTCTAAGTTAATTTGGTGCATGATGCCGTTACCCTGAGGGATAACATCAATGTTTTTAAAGGCTTTTTGCGTCCAATCAATAAAGTGGAATCTGTCTTCGTTGCGTCTGTCTTCGATAGCGCGGTTTTTAGCAAAGGCGTCTTTATCAAAACCACCAAACTCAACGGCGAGCGAGTGATCAACAATGAGTTGTGTTGGTACAACAGGGTTCACTTTAGCGGGATCGCCACCTTTAGCGGCAATCGCATCACGCAGGCCCGCAAGGTCAACTAAGGCGGTTTGCCCCAAAATGTCGTGGCAGACCACACGGGCAGGAAACCAAGGGAAATCCAGTTCTTGCTTAGATTCGATAATTTGTTTCAGCGAGGCGGTTAAGTCCGCAGGTGTGCAGCGACGGACTAAGTTTTCAGCCAGCACGCGCGAGGTATAAGGTAGCTTGGCGTACGCGCCAGGAGCAATCGCTTCTATGGCTTCGCGGGTGTCGAAATAATCGAGTTTGGTGCCGGGTAAGGGCTTGCGATATAGGGTATTCATAGCAGTGTTCATAACATCATCCATTTCGGAAAATGAAGTTGGCGCGAGACTGTCTATTAATAGCAGTCTCGCGCCAAGAGTCGTTAGCTTGGCTTAACGGTTGGCAATGGGGACGACTTTGCGTGGGGCCACGCCCACATAATCGGCACTTGGGCGGATGATGCGGTTGTTAGAGCGTTGCTCCATCACGTGCGCCGCCCAGCCCGTTACCCGTGAACACACGAAGATTGGCGTGAACAACTTAGTCGGAATATCCATGTAGTGGTACGCGCTGGCGTGGAAAAAATCAGCATTACAGAAGAGTTTTTTCTGTTCCCACATTAGGGCTTCACAGGCAACCGATACGCGGTATAGACGGTCGTCACCGTTGGCGGCAGCCAGTTTTTCTGACCATTCTTTGATGATGGCATTACGTGGATCGCTGTCGCGGTAAATCGCGTGGCCAAAGCCCATGATCTTATCTTTACGCTCCAGTTTGCCCATCAAGATGTCGCGCGCATCGGCTTCATCTTTCATGTCTTTGATCAGTTCCATCGCCGCTTCGTTCGCGCCGCCATGCAGCGGGCCGCGTAGTGAACCAATGGCGCCAGTGACGCATGAATGCATGTCTGACAGGGTTGAAGCACAGACGCGAGCGGTAAAGGTTGATGCGTTAAACTCATGTTCTGCATAAAGAATTAACGATACGTCCATCACTTTAGCATGCAGTGCCGACGGCGCTTTACCATGTAATAAGTGCAAGAAGTGTGCGCCAATTTGATCGTCATCGGTTTCAGTGTCGATACGCACGCCATCGTGACTAAAGCGATACCAGTAACAGATGATCGATGGGAATGCAGCCAATAGGCGGTCGGTAATTTCACTCTGCTCGCTAAAGCTGTGCTCGGCTTCTAAGTTGCCTAGCATAGAGCAGCCAGTACGCATCACATCCATAGGATGAGTCTCGGCAGGAATGCGCTCCAATACTTCTTTTAATGCTTGTGGCAGACCGCGAAGGCCTTTGAGTTTGGTTTTGTAGGCATCAAGCTGGGCTTGAGTGGGCAGCTCGCCGTAAAGAATGAGATAGGCGACTTCTTCGAAGGTGGCATTTTCACCGAGATCTTTCACATCATAACCGCGGTACGTGAGCCCCGAGCCTGACACGCCCACTGTGCTTAATGCGGTTTCGCCTGCGCTTTGGCCACGTAGTCCTGCGCCGCTTAACTTTTTACCTTCTGACATAATGTAATCCTTCCGTTAACGCTATTTGATTATTGCCAGCGCCGAGCGCTGACGTTTATTGGTTAAGGCTGCTGGTGTAGGGCGGCAGCTTGTCGGTTATTTATCTTGGCTAAACAGTTGATCTAACTTGTCTTCAAAGGCGTGGTAGCCCAAGTATTGATACAAGTCTTTACGGGTCTGCATAGTGTCGAGCACGTTACGTTGATGACCATCATTCATCAGCGCTTGCATCACGTTCAGCGCCGCTTGGTTGGCTGCACGGAACGTACCCAGTGGATAGAGCACCATGTCGGCACCCGCCTCGGCGAGTTCTTCTTTATTGAACAATTGAGTTTGGCCAAATTCAGTCATGTTGGCCAAAATCGGCGCCTTGACTTGGGCCTTGAAGTGGCGATATTGATCGAGCTCAGTTAAGGCTTCGGCGAAGATCATGTCGGCGCCGGCGGCGATATAAGCTTTTGCGCGTTCGATACCGGCTTCTAAGCCTTCCACGGCGACCGCATCGGTTCGCGCCATGATCACAAAGTTAGGATCGGTACGGGCATCGACGGCGGCTTTAATGCGATCGACCATTTCTTCGATACTGACCACCGCTTTGTTAGGTCTGTGGCCGCAACGCTTTTGCGACACTTGGTCTTCCATGTGCACAGCGGCGACGCCGATTTTTTCGAATTCTTTGATGGTACGAGCAATGTTGAATGCGCCGCCCCAGCCAGTGTCGATATCAACCAATAAAGGCACTTGCGTGGCAGAGGTGATACGACCAGCATCAATCAGCACATCATTCATTGAGGTCATGCCTAAGTCAGGCAAACCGTAGGAAGCATTGGCAACGCCAGCGCCAGAAAGATACAAGGCTTGGAAGCCTGTTTGTTCTGCCATCAAGGCAAAATAGGCATTGGTGGTGCCAACGATTTGTAACGGTTTGGCCTTAGCAAGAGCTTGGCGAAAACGTAATCCTGCGCTTTGGGTCATGGTTTTATCCTTTTCCATTTTATGGGAAGTGGGCATAGTGAGCCGTAAGAACTTAGCTAATGTTGGCTAAGGTTTCTTTTGCGGCTGCATTGGCTTGCAATTCAATTAAGCGTAATTCGGTATTTTTACGCCCCTGTTCGATATGGCGGCGCATCAGCAAACTGGCGAGTTCACCATCGCGCTGGGCAATGGCTTCGACTATGCGTCTGTGTTCGGCAATCGCTTTCACGGGGCGATTTTTATTAGTGCACTGGTAGCGATACATACGTAGCAGGTGGTACAGGCCGCCGACTAAGGTTTCCTGCAGATGCTTGTTACCGCTGGCTTGAATAATTTGGTAGTGAAAATCGACATCGCCTTCCTCTTGAAAGTAAGTATCTCCCTTGGCGAGCGCCGCTTCTTGCGTTGCGAGTAGATCTTCTAGCTTGGCTAATTGTTCTGGAGTAATACGGCTGGCGGCGAGTTCGCAGGCCATGCCTTCAAGCACGCTACGAAGTTGATATAAGTCGTTAAGTTCGCTCACTGTTAGTTGTGCAACGCGGGCGCCAACATGGGGGGCGCGCATCACTAAGCGTTGTCTTTCTAAGGTTTGCAGGGCTTCGCGGGTCGGGCCGCGGCTGATGCCGTATTTTTCGGCCAATGCTTGCTCGTTAATCTTGCTGCCTGCAGGCAGTTCGCCCTTGATGATGCTGGTTTGGATCTGCACCAAAATTTGATCGGCTAATGTGGTCGACGTTTTATCTGCCGAGGTCGATTTGACCTTATGCAGGTGGGGAACTTGAGTGTCATCAGAAACGAACGTCGTGTCTTGCTTCAACATAGAACGCATCACTATTAATAGGATTGTCGACAATGGGTAAAAAATAGCCCTCTCTCAGTAGATTGTCAACAATGTGTTTACTTAGACGTAAGTCTACATCCTAATTGATTTTTATTTATTATTATGATTTTTATAGTTTTATTTTAATTTGTTCGTTTTTAATATTTTATCTTATGAATTTTTACATATTAAATTGTCAACAATGAAGTGGTTTTTGCCGTCCGTTCTTGTTGCTGGTGTTGATGGCTTTGGGGGGAAATCGTCCAAATGCATTTTGCATGTTTGTCCTTCGCGTTATGCTATGGGCGGAATGACACGCTTGGAGGTGACAGTGGAAAAAGTGTTAGTGAGCAGTTGTTTGCTCGGGCAAGCGGTGCGCTACGACGGTGGTCATAACTTGATGGAGAGCGAGCTGGTACAGACGTGGCTTGAGCAAGGGCGGATTGTAGCGATTTGTCCCGAATGTGCAGGCGGTTTGCCGACACCCAGACCGCCTGCTGAGCGGGTTGGGCAGCGTATCTTAACCGCTCAGGGTGAGGATGTGACCCACGCTTTTAGTCTGGGAGCCGATCTCGCCCTAAAGCTGGCGCAACAAGAAGGGATTAAAGTGGCGATCCTAAAAGCCCGCAGTCCATCCTGTGGTAATAGGCAGATTTACGATGGTCAATTTGTAAAACAGTTAATTACGGGACAAGGATTAACGGCTGAAAAACTCAGCGCCGCAGGAATAACCGTATTCAATGAATTGGAGTTATCCGCTGCAGCGGCATGCGTTGCTGAACTAGAGCAAAGCTAGAGGCGAGCTAGCTTGCTTGAGTGTGATTAGTGCTGGTGGCGCTATCCGCGACATTTTGATTTGTTTGCAGTAACGCATGAATTTGTTGATCTTTTTCCGCCCACACTTGGTTTAACCAGCGTTGGAACTCGACGCGATATTCAGATTCAGAGAAATAACGCGTTGGATCGACTTGAGGTACAGGCAACGCTCTTATCCTAACAATGATCTTAGTGACTTTACCGTTCATTACCCAAAACAGAATATCGTCAGGTGCATCGGGATAGACAATAGTCATATCCAGCAGGTTAGTAAATTGCTCACCCATGGCCGATAGGGTAAAGGCAATACCGCCCGCTTTAGGGCGTAACAAATGCTGATAAGGCGAGTTTTGGCGCTGATGTTTATCTTGGGTAAAACGGCTGCCTTCAACATAGTTAATGATTGACGTGGGCATATTTTTAAATTTTTCGCAGGCGCGGCGTGTGGTCGCTAAATCTTTGCCCTTAAGCTTCGGATTCTTCTTGAGTTTTGCCGGGCTAGTCCTGTTCATGAAAGGCATATCTAGCGCCCAACAACCCAGTCCCATAATCGGCACATAGGCGAGTTCTCTTTTGAGGAAGAACTTCAGCATAGGAATATGGTTGCGTAACACATAGGTTTGCGCGGCAATGTCGAATCCACTGAGATGGTTGCTGATCAGCAAGTACCAGCTGTTTTTATCGAGTCCTTCTAGGCCTTCGACGTCCCACTCAATTTTAGCGATCAAAAACAGAATGCCACCGTTGCAGCAGGCCCACGCCCACATAAAACGATTCATAACCGCAGTCACCGCATTACGTGCACTTTGCGCTGGCATCACAAGTTTTACGACTCCGCCTATGCTGATAAGCGAGCCCCAAACAGCGGTATTAATGATCAGCAAGCTTAAGCTCAGCATAAACAACACTGGCCCGGGCAGAAAATTCAACATAGTGGCGTTACCTTTATTCTTTATTCGCTTGGCTAGCGAGTTGGCTTAACACTTGATCCTTAGTGAGCCAGAGTTGATTCAGTTGTTCTTGGAAGCCAATTTTAAAATCGCGGTCATTCATATAATCGCCGCGCATCGCAGGATCAATATCAGAAACCTTGATGTGTACTTTAACGCTTGGCAACTTACCTGTCAGGTAGTCCCAATAGCTTGGCACTGAGTCTGGGTAATAAATGGAGACATCGACTAGCTTGTGGATCTGTTCACCCATGGCCGATAGCGCGAAGGCCATGCCGCCTGCTTTAGGTTTTAACAAATGTTGGAACTGTGAGTTCTGCTTTTGATGCTTAGCTTTACTGAAGCGGGTGCCTTCGACAAAGTTCATCACACTTACCGGTTTAGCCTTGAACTTAGCACAGGCTTTACGTGTAATTTCAATGTCTTTGCCCTTTAGCTTAGGGTTTTTACGTAGCTGTGCCGTGCTATAACGGCGCATAAACGGAAAATCGAGCGCCCACCAAGCTAGGCCTAAAATCGGCACAAAAATCAGTTCTTGCTTGAGGAAAAACTTCAAGAAAGGGATTTTTCGATTAAAAATCCGCTGCAGGATCAGGATATCGACCCAAGACTGGTGGTTGGCTATCACCATGTACCACTCTTTAGTGGAAAAGTCGGTGTCACCACTCAGTTCAATCTTAACGGGATGTAAGCAGCGTTCAATTACGCCATTAACACTGATCCAAGCGCTGGCACAAAAGTCGAGTACATGGCTAGTTGCAGTCCTTAACGAACTGATAGGTATCAGTTTTATAAAACTGACCAACAGGATTGGGATTGTCCAAAAGACGGTATTTATAACGTAGCCTAAAAATGCGATACAGCCTTTTATCTGTGAAAACAGCGTTCCCATCCGAGCCCCCTGACAAAAATTGGAGGCCTATGTTACTCGGTGTCGGCGTTTGGCTCAATCTTAGGCACTGCTGGTCGGTGCATTTGTTAACATTTATTCCCGGGCAAACTTAATATTGCTGGGATAAGCGGGCGAGTAATCTATCCATGGCGCGATAACCCAGTGCTTGGGCAATATGGCGGCGTTCTGTGTTAGGCACTTGTTCCAGATCGGCAATCGTGCGCGCAACTCTTTGTATACGATGAAAACTGCGAACCGAGAGGCCAAGCTTTACCACGCTTTGCTCCAAAAACACTAAATCAGCGTCACTGAGTCCGCTAAAGCGTTTCAATTGTTTCCCTGTGAGTTCACTATTGAGCACGCCAGCGCGGGCGAGTTGCAGCTCACGCGCTAGTTTCACTCGTTTGGCGATATCTTGGCTGGTCTCTGTTTGCGGCGCGGCTTGAGTTAAGGTGCCCGCGGGGAGTTTGGGGACTTCAATGGTTAAATCGAAACGGTCGAGAAACGGGCCTGAAAGCCGCGAAAGATAACGCTGAATTTGTTCTGGGCTCGATCTGTGTTGGCTATCGATATCGCCACTCGGGCTGGGATTCATCGCCGCGATTAATTGGAAGCGACTCAAAAATGTCAGCTTAGCGGCGGCGCGGGAAATCACTACTTCGCCGGTTTCCATCGGTTCGCGCAGGCAATCTAAGACTTTACGCGGAAATTCAGCCACTTCATCTAAAAACAGCACGCCACGGTGGGCGAGGGAAATTTCACCGGGTTTGGGAATACTGCCACCGCCCACGAGGGAAATCGAAGAACTCGTGTGGTGCGGCGCCCGAAAGGGTCGCTGTAAAAAATGCTGCGGTTTAATGTCGAGTCCAGCAACGGAATGAATTGCTGCTACTTCTAATGCTTCCTCATAATTAAGCGCGGGCAATAGCGCCATCATGCGACTGGCAAGCATGGTTTTGCCCGTACCTGGCGGGCCTAGCATCAAGAGGTTGTGGTTACCCGCAGCGGCAATTTCGAGTGCTTGCTTGGCCTGATATTGGCCAATCACATCGCTCAGGCAAGTATGGGACTCGGGTGTCTCTTGGCTTACCCATTCTAACTGTGGCGCCAGTGTTGGTAGTTGGTTTTGCCCTTGTAAATACGCGGCTAGACTTTGCAGATGCGAGCCAAACAACACATTGGGATAGCCGACTAGCTCTGCATCGTGGCGGTTATCTAGCGGTAAGACCAAGGTATGGTCTTGGCGCTTCGCCGCGATAATCGCGGGCAATAACCCTTGGCAGTAACGTATGTGCCCAGACAGTGCCAGCTCGCCGACAAACTCGATATTTTTTAAACTGTTAATGGGAATCTGTTCCGAAGCGGCCAATATGCCCACGGCGATGGGTAAGTCGTAGCGGCCACCTTGTTTAGGTAAATCAGCTGGCGCGAGATTGACGGTTATCCGCCGCATTGGAAACTCGAATCCCGCATTGATCAAGGCACTGCGTACTCGCTCACGAGCTTCTTTTACCGAAGCTTCGGGTAAGCCTACAAGATTAAATGCTGGTAAGCCGTTGCTGAGATGCACTTCAACTGTGACTTGAGGAGCTTCGACCCCACAACTGGCTCGGGTATTGACGCAGGCAATCGCCATAAACAAATCCTTTTGTTGATCTTTTTCGCTGAATTTGAGTGTAGCAGTAATTAATGGGAGGGGTTTCCTATCGCCTAGGTCGTTGCCCTTCTCATTAGCAAGCTGTTGACTCCGGCTTTGCTAATCGTGTGATAGGCTTGGCAATTTGCCTTATTTGAAGATGGCAAATAGTTGATAGAAATGATAAAAAACAAACATTGGAGTCGTGAGGTAAATATGGATATGTTGTTAGCAGAAAATTCCCCCATTCGTCAGCAGCTGCTAGAGCAAAAGCTGGTGCAGTTTAAAGACCCGCATCTTGCCCATACGTTATCGGCGTTTATTCGCAGTAGTGTCGATCTCTATCCCAGTGCAATCGAAGACTATGCCCAGTTAGGTAACAGCCGACTGGGTGGATTGCCGGATTTGCCTGTCGACATGGATTACCCAGTGACCTTGGTCGGAAGGGAGGAGATGCTGGATGCTTACGCTGAGGAATTCGACCACACTCGCGAGTATATCGAGGAGCATTATTGGTGGTCGGAACAATGGGATTGGGACGAGGCGGCGGAGGCCTTCCGTGTGCCCATGCAATTTATCGCACAGATCAACTGTAGCGAACTGAAAGTGTTACAACCCTACTTGCCCAGAGAGGGGCGATTGTTATTCTTCTTGGAGCGCTGGCGATTCTCAGAAATGCTTCGCGGCCATGTCTATTATGTCGCTGAGGATCAGCAGCTTAACTCTGGGAAAGCGATTGCCGAACTTAAATTCAGCGATGCTGTATGTGCTAACTATGAGTATGAGGCGGCTTATCAACTTCAGGGGATTGCCAGCATTAAGATGATAGCCACTGACATGATTAATAGTGACAACCCGCATTTATTAAAGTTAGCCAAGGCACGTTTACAAGCGCTACCAGAACAGCAGCAAGCTATGGTGCTACAAGCCCTTGTGGATGATGAATTGGCTCCAGAGTGGCAAGATCAGCTCAAGGGCTATGAGCTGATACAATTGAATGAGCACGGGTTCATCCCTGGCCAGATTCTCACTCAATCGCAATGGGCTAATACCGAGTGGCAGCCATCCAGCTTGCAGTCATTGCTGGTCCCCGAGCAGCCGCTGCCGTATTACAATGGTATCGCCAGCATTAATGGCCATGGCGATAGTCGCTATAAAGCCCCCGAGCTCCACGCTGCGGCTGAGTTAGGCGGCAATGCCGAAGATTATCTAGTACTGTTCAAAGTCGTCTACAGTGAGCATTCTATGCAATTGAATTTTATTATCCACAGGGATGATTTAGCGTTAGGAAAATTCGATCGCATTTACTGCATATATGATTATTAGCGTATTGAAAGGTTGGCTATAACCAACCTTTTTGTTTGGCGATGCGGGCTACGCAGCACTTGGAGTACATAGAGATGATTGGAGATGTATGTTACGACCGACTAAAAGAAGAGTCGCACAATTTCGTGCCTTTGAGTGTATATGAGTTATAAAGGATTGATTCTGGGAGAAATGATTACGACTGAATAGATTAAGTGATTGATATTTATATTTAATTTTTTCAATCAGTTAATGGAGATTAGTCAACCTATGCCATTATATGAGGGCATCGTTGAGCAGCCTCATTTGGTTTACCCTCCAATGAAAATCATGGTTCAAATCCCCCAATCTTGATTCACCTCGGCCGGTAGGCCGCATTAACGGCTAGAATGAACTCGTGTACCTTGTGACTCTTTATGACGAACCAAGACGAACCAACAACTTACCCTTTTAAAACGTTTAGGTTCCCGTCATTTTCTCCGTGGTTAAGCCGTAAGACTGACCCATAAGAGAGTCAGCAACGACTCATAAACATTCTGCTACTGAGCCGCTCTATCTCCCTATACCGACGGGGTGTCGGAATAAATAGTCAGCATATAAAGTATACTTTGTATCATTTTGTGGTTTAATCGAAACATCTGCTGCTGGTTTTAGCAACATTTTGGGCGGCGATGCGGTAACAAGGTTGTGAATCGATAATAATAAAGTGACCTCTTGTGAAGGATGACATTTGAGGGAACATGGTCGAGGAGAACTCGCCTATGCGTTCGTGGATGTTAGCGTGTGTGTTTATCTGTACTGCGGGGTTTGGTGGGGCAGTTTGGGCTAAACTCGATGTCGTATTTTTTAATCCAGGGGCTGTCGATGACAGTTTTTGGGGGGACGTCGACCAATTGATGCTGGAGGCGGCGACAACACTCGATATTAAGCTCGAAATCATTCATTCCGATCGCAATCATTTCAAGATGATCACCCAACTCGATGAGTTGTTAGCTTCCGCAAAGGCGTTACCTAATTACGTTATTCTGGTTAATGAAAAACAA
The DNA here is from genome assembly GCF_026802235.1 of Shewanella sp. DAU305. Classification (NCBI taxonomy): domain Bacteria; kingdom Pseudomonadati; phylum Pseudomonadota; class Gammaproteobacteria; order Alteromonadales; family Shewanellaceae; genus Shewanella; species Shewanella sp. DAU305. Next base: position 67,624 of record NZ_CP113808.1, on the reverse strand, counting down.
TCCGCGATAAAAATGCTGCAAGTGCTTTACTCCCATCCCATCTATGTGCAATTGATTTTAAACGATATCTCTATCGGCGAACGTGATGTTTTACTGCAAGATCCCCATTGGCAAGAATATCTGTTACCCGCCATTATTCCCGATAATTACGCTATAGGTTCGGCGACCGCTAAGGGCTTAATGGACGACTTAGAGGGAAAGCAGGCTAAAGTTTTGTTGATTTCGGGCGATAAGTCGACGCCTGCTTCAGTGCTACGTACCCAAGGTGCCAGCGATTATTTCTTTATGCAGCCCAATGCCACTCTGACTCAAACGGTTTATGGCCAATGGAGTGACGCAGTAGCTTATGGTCAAGCGCTCACTCTGCTGAACCGTTATCCCGATCTGAATGTGATTTGGACCGCCAGTGATCGTATGGCGATTGGAGTGCTTAAAGCATTGAAGGAAAAAGGCTTAGTCTCGGGTAAAGATGTATTTGTCAGTACGATCAATACGTCACCTGAGATTTTACAGCTTTGTCGCCAACACGCGGTGAGCATTATTGGTGGCGGGCACTTTATGGCTGGCGCGTTAGCTTTGGTCGAGTTGCAATATTATCAGCAGCATAAGCGCTATATCCCCTATGACAATGTCACCTTGTTCGGCGTTTTACTGCCTGATTCGGCATTTTATCAAATGTTAGTTGCTCGGGATTGGCCGCAGATTTTCCAGTCTCAGATTTTGAATAAGTTGCCCTTCAAGGCGTAATAACGGGTGTACATGAAGCATCGAAATCATTCTATTAGTCATAAGATGACGCTGACCATCATAGGGGTGAGCTCATTTTTTGCCGTGTTAACTATGCTGGTGCAATTGATTTGGAACTATCAGGATAGTATCGACAACGCCACGTCGGATATCCGCGAATATTCAGAATCTATTCTGCCGAGCGTGGCGAAGTCGCTGTGGGATGTCGACCGCAGCCTGCTATCTGATTTGCTCTCTGGTTTAGGGATGATGCCGTTAGTGTCGAGTGTGCATTTAGACAGTATCGACGGCGTTACTATGCAGCTGGGTAAACCGCTGTTAACCGATGATGAGTCGCAAACTCTGTTTCATTATCCGGTGACTTATCAAGACCAGCCGATCGCCACTTTAACCGTAGGCTTAGACACCAACCAGCTTTACTACGAGCTGTGGCGGCAGTTGATTTTTATTGTGCTTGGCAATGGTTTAAAGACCCTGCTGATGATCTATTTGATCTTGACCTTAGTGCGACTCATGGTGACAGATAGACTGTCGGCATTGGAAGATTTTACTAATAAAATCAATCTAAAATCGTTAAAAAAGTTGTCTGTTCCCGAAACGGTGACCGCCAGTCCTGACGAGATTGCTCATGTGGCATTGTCGCTTAAGGCCATGTACCAAAGGATACGCAATGACCTCGCTATCAATAAACGCCATCAACGTGCGTTACAGCAACAGCAGCATTTATTGTCGGACTTAGTGAAAGAGCGGACCAAAGAACTGGACTGGCAGTCGCAGTCGAATCAGTTGCTGGCAGAGATTTCGTTGCAATTTTTGAGTATCGATCCCTGCAATGTAGATAAAACCTTAACTGAGGTGTGCCACAAAATCGGTCAGTTGTTTGATGTTGAAAGGGTGAGTATTCTCGAATTTCATCAACAACATGCCTATTACCGCAGTTTTTGGACCAGCGAGTTACATGCTAACAAGGTCCAAGGGATTTCGGTGGACAACATTACTCAGCTTGCTAAAAAATTCGAAACTGAATCGACCTTAGTGATTGAGGATCTTGAGGCGTTAAAGGCATTGTCACCGCAGGAATATGAAGTGATGAAATCCGTGGGCATTTGCTCTATTGCTGCCTTTGCGATTAAAAATGCCGGAGAGTTATTGGGATTACTCTCGCTGTCGACTGTGTCGCGGCCCTTGAATTGGAACGCCCAGAAAAAGAATATGCTGACTCAGTTTGCCTCCGCATTGAACGAGTTACTGCTGCGCGAGCAAAAAGAGCGGCAGATGATAGTGCTGCAACAAGCGCTGGTTACTGCCAATACTCAATTGAAAGAAAAGGCCGAAACCGATGAGTTGACTGGGTTAGCGAATAGACGTCCTTTTACCGAAAGGCTAGAGGCTGTGCTACAGACCAAGGCGCCAGCAGGGCTGTTGATGTTGGACGTCGATTATTTTAAATCCTATAACGACACTTATGGTCATATTGAAGGTGACCTAGTGCTTAAGCGTGTGGCGGATGCCTTAGCGCAGTGCGATATCCTGCCGCACAATGCTTTGTTGGCGCGCATCGGGGGCGAAGAGTTTGCCTTAGTCGTTGAGCACGTCTCACCTGCGCAGTTAACGGCCATTGCCACGCAGCTGTGTTATCTCGTCGAGCAACTCAGTATTCCCCATCAAGCATCGCCGTTGGCTGTGGTAACGATTAGTATTGGCAGCGTGTTTTTGCCATTAGACAAGGTCTCGGGACTTAAGATGCCCGACGTGTTACGCCGTGCCGATGTTTGTCTCTATCGCGCGAAGGATAAAGGGCGTAATAGGGTCGAAGTTGAAGTGATTTAATGGCATAGGGGCAAGTCAGCCTTGTACCTATACCTATTGCAGTCTTTTGTTGCTCGGCACCAGTTGAGTATTGCTCCATCATTAGGTGCTCTCTGCGCTTAATGATTGGGATTAAGCCTCAAATTGTCCTATCTCCATGCTTAAGTAATGTTTAGGTCATCAGCGTTCGTCATTTAGCCATCCGGCGATATTTAGGCTAAATCAGCTGAGCCTCTTTATGTCACAGACCGCATTCAATCATGCTAACTAATTGATAACATTTGCATGAAACTGTGCTGTAGATCCATCGTTAAGATAAAAATTACTCAAGGTGAGGTAATATTAGGCGGCAAATGAGATATAATCTGTCGCCCATAGTCGATTTAGCGATGCACTCTGAGTGACATCCATGCTGCCATTCTGGACGTATTTCTCGTAACGCAACTAAGCAAAAGCCACGACTGCCTAGTCAATTCCATTGGCTTAAATGTACGTTCTAGCAGCTCAATATCAAAGCCACCGCACTGAGATGTCTTAATGATGTCGAGTCGCGCCTAAGCCGTGAATTTGCAGATATACTCAGAGCAGCCTAAAACGGCAATGTAAGTGCTTTTTATCTTAGGGTAGCAAGGAGCTGGCACAGCCGTTTGAACGGTTTGTAGACTGGATAAACTCTAGCAAACTGTGCCCCAATAAAATGAATTCAGCTGACTCGCGAGCCATAAAGCGCGGGTTGGTCCTAGTTAGTCCAGTGTTAAATGAAAGGTGTTACATGAGTCTCTTTGATAACGTGATGATTATATTGTGCCTAATCGGCGCGAGTTGTTTCTTCTCTATGTCAGAAATTGCACTTGCCGCTTCACGTAAAATCCGTTTACGTCAATTGGCCGATGAGGGCGATGCCCGCGCAGAAAAAGTGTTGCAGTTACAAGCCGTTCCCGGCAGCTTTTTTACTGTGGTACAAATCGGGCTTAATGCCGTTGCCATCATGGGCGGTATCGTCGGTGAGTCGGCATTTCGACCTTATTTCTATGAATTACTATCGCCTTTGCTGACCGATCCTTGGTTGAGCCAACTGAGCTTTATTTTATCCTTTGTTGTCGTCACCAGTGCCTTTATTCTGGTGGCCGATTTGATGCCAAAACGCATTGCGATGGCGATGCCTGAGCCCGTCGCATTAGCCGTTGTTGGGCCTATGTCTTTCTGTATTGTGCTATTGCGTCCATTAGTATGGTTTTTCAATGGCATGGCGAGCGGCATCTTTAAACTGCTGCAAATCCCAACCGTGCGTAACGATGCTATCACCTCCGACGACATTTATGCTGTGATGAATGCGGGCGCCGAAGCTGGAGTTTTAGATCGCGGTGAACAACAGATGATGGAAAATGTGTTTGAAATGCAAACCGTTTCTGTAACGTCTGCCATGACGGCCCGTGAAAGCTTAGTGTACTTTTTACTGCAAGACAGCGAAGAAGATATCAAGCGTAAGATTTCTGAAGATCCCCATACTAAGTTCCTCGTCTGCGATGGTCAGTTAGATATGATTAAAGGCTTTGTTGATGCAAAAGAATTGCTGATCCGTGTGATCAACGGTGAGAATATCACCTTAAAAGGCAGTAATTTAGTCCACACTTCGCTGATTATTCCCGATACTTTGAGCCTGTCAGAGGCGATGGAATATTTTAAGAATAGCCGCGCCGATTTTGCCGTAGTAATGAACGAATATGCCTTAGTGGTGGGTATTGTCACGACCAACGATTTACAACGCGCCGTGATGGGGGCTTGGTCATTGCACGAGAGCGAAGAGCAGATTATCGCCCGCGATGGTAACTCTTGGTTAGTCGATGGGGTAACACCGATTACCGACGTGATGCGCGCCTTCGGCATCGAAGAATTCCCGCATAATCAAAACTACGAAACCATTGCCGGTTTTATGATGTATATGCTGCGTAAAATCCCTAAGCGTACCGATTTCGTCAACTATGCGGGCTATAAATTTGAGGTGGTCGATATCGATTCTTACAAGGTCGATCAGCTATTGGTGACCCGTATCGATCCTATCGATAAGCTCAACTCGCCGGATGTTTAAATCACATCCAAAAACGCATTGACTATGGGATCGTCGAGCCGCTTCACTTTACAGCAGCAACCTAACTCGAAGGGCGGTATTGCAACGGGAGAAGCGAGTAACTGGATACGATCCCGCACTGGGCTGTTATTGATTACCACTTCTGGGCTCATGCTCACGCCGCAGCCCAACGCCACCATTGAGGCGATCGCTTCTTGGCCCGAGACTTGGGCGTAAATATTAGGGCTGATGCCCATTTGTTTGAACCAGTTATCGGCGCGGCGACGTCCGGGCCCGTGGTCGGGAATGATAAAGGGCATACTCGACCAATCTATGGGCGTTTGGCTAATTTGCTGCTGCACCGCGCAGCGGATAGTCGGCGCGATAATCGACAGCGGCACATCGTCGATTTTGGCAAAGTGCAAGCTGCTCGGAAACGGATCGGGCAGGGCGGCGATGGCGATATCGGCGCGATTCTGTTGTACTTCGGCCAGGGCGTTCGCCGCATCTCCCGTGGTTAAGGCTATCTCGACGAAGGGATGTTCTTGGCGGAATAAATCCAATAAACCCGGTAAATGACTGTAGGCAGCAGTGACCGAGCAATACAGATTTAACCGACCGCGCAGTACGTCCTGCTTGAGATCGATACTGTGCTTGAGCGTGCTCCAATGGTTCAAAGTTTGCTCGGCAAACAGCTTAAACTCGCGTCCCGCGTGGGTTAAGGTCACGCTGCGATTATCCCGCTCTAACAGCTTAGCGTTCACTTCCTCTTCTAATCTTTGCAGAGCTCGGCTTAAGGTCGATGGGCTCACATGCATCTGCTCCGCTGTCTTGGCGAAGTGCAAACTGTCACATAAGTGCAGGTACAATTTGAGGGTACGAATATCCATGAGCTTATCCTGTTTAGTTTGAACTTAAGCCTAGCTTGAGTGACGGCGTGATTCGGTGCTGCATATTGGTGCCGATATTACTGTCAGTGTTATGAATCCATGATTGCCGTTGACGTTGCGCATAATGCAATATGAAGTTTCGAATATATCATTTTAAGCAATGATAAGCATGGGTTATAGTGATTTCAATCACAACCAAGCCGTAACATTATGTTAGTTTGGTTGCGTCCAAAATTTCTGACTTATAGGTGGTATATCAGATGGCTAACTATTTTAACTCTCTGAATTTACGTCAACAATTAGCACAGCTTGGCCAATGTCGTTTCATGGATCGTTCTGAGTTTAGCGACGGCTGTAACTACATAAAAGATTGGAATATTGTTATTTTAGGTTGTGGTGCTCAAGGTCTTAACCAAGGCTTGAACATGCGTGATTCGGGTCTGAATATCTCTTTTGCCCTGCGTCCTGAAGCGATTGAACAGAAACGTGCCTCATGGCAAAAAGCAACCGATAACGGTTTTTGTGTCGGTACCTTTGAAGAATTAATCCCTACGGCGGATCTGGTGCTTAACCTGACGCCGGACAAACAGCATTCCAACGTGGTTAACGCGGTTATGCCACTGATGAAGCAAGGCTCTACCTTGTCTTACTCACATGGCTTCAACATCGTTGAAGAGGGCATGCAAGTTCGTCCCGATATCACGGTAGTGATGGTTGCGCCTAAGTGCCCAGGCACTGAAGTGCGTGAAGAATACAAACGTGGTTTTGGTGTGCCTACCCTTATCGCGGTTCACCCAGAAAACGATCCAAACGGTGACGGCTTAGAGATTGCTAAAGCCTACGCCAGCGCAACGGGTGGCGACAGAGCCGGTGTTCTACTGTCGTCTTTTATCGCCGAAGTGAAGTCGGATCTGATGGGCGAGCAGACCATTCTGTGCGGTATGTTGCAGACGGGCGCCATCTTAGGTTACGAGAAAATGATCGCCGATGGCGTTGAGCCAGGTTATGCGGCCAAGCTTATCCAGCAAGGTTGGGAAACGGTCACTGAAGCGCTGAAACACGGCGGCATCACTAACATGATGGACCGTTTGTCTAACCCAGCCAAGATTAAAGCATTTGAAATTGCAGAAGATTTAAAAGAAATCCTCCAGCCATTATTTGAAAAGCACATGGATGACATCATCAGCGGCGAATTCTCTCGCACTATGATGCAAGACTGGGCGAACGATGATGCAAACTTACTGCGTTGGAGAGCCGAAACTGGCGAAACAGGTTTCGAAAATGCACCCGTATCGAGCGAGCATATCGACGAACAAACCTATTTCGACAAAGGTATTTTCCTTGTCGCTATGATCAAAGCGGGTGTGGAACTGGCGTTCGACACTATGGTGTCTGCGGGTATCGTGGAAGAGTCGGCTTATTACGAGTCACTGCACGAAACCCCACTTATCGCCAACACGATTGCCCGTAAGCGTTTGTACGAAATGAACGTAGTGATTTCAGATACCGCCGAATACGGTTGCTACCTGTTCAATCACGCCGCCGTGCCTATGCTGCGCGATTACGTTAATGCCATGTCACCTGAGTATTTAGGTGCTGGCCTGAAAGACAGCGCAACCGGTGTCGACAACCTAACGCTCATCGCAGTTAACGAAGCGATTCGTGAAACGGCAGTGGAATATGTTGGTGCTGAGCTTCGCGGTTACATGACAGATATGAAGAGCATTGTTGAGGCCTAATTGAGTTTTAGCTGAGATTTAGTTGAGCTTAAATTAAACCCAGCATTGGGGGAGAGAGTTGAGACTCAAAGGACTTGGGTCTCAGCTCAGTTCCCAAACAAGCTCAAGATAGTGAAACGCGCATCTTGAGCTTGCTTAGTGATAAATCAGTTTAGTGGAAACCAAATTTTTTCCTGTTCAGTGGGTTGTCGAGCGGGCAAAAACGACATTGTTAGTGAGTGAATAGTCAGTGAGTGAATCTTCGGTGAGCGTTCGATGGTGAATGGGCGTTCAGTGAATGAATCCAGCGGTAGGCGCATCGCGCCGACTGAGGCTCAACAGTTAACGTTTTACTTTGTTGTTTTGCATTGTCTCGGCAGGGAAGCTGAATTTTTTTTGACAAAAGATATTTTTTATTGTGTTTGGCCGTTGCTTTATGGTAAAGCTAATAGCTCGCGCTAGGGCAAAGCCCAAAGCGATACTAACTTTCATGCAATATCCCAATTTTAGAAACACCGATTAGGAATCCATATTGATGTTTAACCAAGCTGCCAAGCTCATTCTCGTGATTATTACCGTCGTGATTATTAAATCACAGCGGGGGCGGCGCATGGCGAACTGATAGACCTAAAAGGTTAAAAGTTTCGAAAGAACCCCCCGCTCCGAAAGGACCGGGGGGTTCTTCGTTTCAGGGCCTAGAGTAAGGTTCTAAGCTTCGAAAGAGTAAAAAATTAGCGTCGATTTTCGGCAATTCAGGACTAACGTAGCGAGAGAGAATATGGAACCAGGGCAGATGATCAGAGGCGCAGACGCGGTAATCAAAGTGTTAGCAGCACATGGAGTCACCACAGTGTTTGGTTACCCAGGTGGTGCCATTATGCCAATATACGATGCCCTCTATGGAAGCCCTGTTGAACATCTGCTCAGCCGTCACGAACAAGGCGCCGCCTTTGCGGCCGTAGGATACGCAAGAGCCAGCGGTAAAACCGGCGTGTGCTTTGCGACCTCAGGCCCAGGCGCGACTAACCTGATCACTTCCTTAGCCGACGCGCTGTTAGATTCAGTGCCTATCGTGGCCATTACGGGCCAAGTCTCTACCGCCGTTATCGGCACTGATGCGTTTCAAGAAATCGATGTGCTGGGCATGTCACTGAGCTGTACTAAGCACAGCTTTATGGTGACAAATATCAACGACCTGATCCCAACCTTGTATCAAGCCTTCGAAATCGCCGCATCCGGCCGCCCTGGCCCTGTGTTGGTCGATATCCCGAAGGATATCCAACTCGCTTACCTCGAATACCGTACACCTTTGCTGGCCGTCACCAACGAACCTCAAGCCGAAATGAGTGATATCGAGGCCGCCCGTGCGCTGTTGGCTGAGGCTAAACAACCTATGTTGTATGTCGGCGGCGGTGTGGGCATGGCGGGCGCGGTCGATCAACTGCGTGAGTTTATCAAAGTAACGGGTATACCTTCGGTCGCAACCTTGAAAGGGCTTGGCAGTATCGCCCACGGCACGCCAGGTTACTTAGGCATGTTAGGCATGCATGGTGGCAAAGCGGCTAACTTAGCGGTACAGGATTGTGATTTGCTGATCGTGGTGGGCGCCCGTTTCGACGACAGAGTCACCGGCCGTTTAGCGAGCTTTGCCGACAAGGCCAAAGTGATCCATTTAGACATAGACGCCGCTGAGCTGGGCAAGTTACGTATGCCAGAGGTGGCTATCGCCGGTGACTTACGCCAAATCCTCCCCACCTTAGCCATGTCGATGAACATTACGCCTTGGCAGGCCGAGGTGGAGCATTTATCCCGTAAACACCAATGGGATTATCAACACCCCGGCAGTTTGATTTACGCCCCTGCGCTGCTGCGCCGTTTAGCCAATAAGTTACCCGAGGACAATGTTGTTTGTTGCGATGTGGGCCAGCACCAAATGTGGGTGGCCCAGCATATGTGGTTCCGCCGTCCAGAGGATCACCTGTCCAGCGCGGGCTTAGGCACTATGGGTTTTGGTTTGCCCGCCGCGATTGGTGCGCAAGTGGCCCGTCCCGATGCCACTGTAGTGACTGTGTCTGGCGATGGTTCTTTTATGATGAATGTGCAGGAACTGACCACCATCAAACGCCGCAAGCTGCCAGTGAAAATCGTGCTGGTTGATAACCAAAAGCTTGGCATGGTGAAACAGTGGCAACAGCTATTCTTTGAAGAACGCTACAGCGAAACGGATTTATCCGATAACCCAGATTTTGTTTTATTGGCCTCCGCCTTTGATATCCCCGGCCGCACGATTTTCTCTTCCGACGAAGTGGAAGAAGCCTTAACCGAAATGTTAGCGGCTAAGGGCCCGTATTTGTTACACGTTGCAATCGACGATGCTTTTAACGTTTGGCCACTGGTGCCCCCCGGCGCATCAAACAGCGATATGATGGACGAAATGGAGAAACAAACATGATCCACTCTCTGGAATTAACGGTTCAACAACGCCCCGAAGTGCTTGAGCGTGTTTTGCGCGTGACTCGCCATCGTGGCTTTACGATTACCCAAATGCAGATGCGCATGAATGACGATGCGAGCCTGTCGCTGGATATGGAAGTCGATAGCGAACGTGCCATCGAACTGTTAAGTAATCAGCTGAATAAACTGATTGATGTGACTCAATGTAAGGTATTGTTACCGCTGAGCTTGCAACAAACGGCGAATGCTTAAGGCCTTGCTTAGGTGCATTTTAGTCCATGATGTTGAGTGACTATGAGTGCCAGATATTGAGGGGAATGCGGCAAGTGCAGCATTCACCATGTGAATTAAGAATACGATTTTCGATTTGAGATAAAGGATACAGTCAATGCCAAAGTTACGATCAGCTACCAGTACCGAAGGCCGCAATATGGCGGGTGCCCGCGCGTTATGGCGCGCCACAGGGGTGAAAGACAATGATTTTGGTAAGCCAATTATCGCTATTGCTAACTCCTTTACTCAGTTTGTACCGGGCCACGTGCACTTAAAAGACATGGGCTCACTCGTTGCAAGCGCCATTGAAGAAGCGGGCGGTATCGCAAAAGAATTCAATACCATTGCCGTCGATGACGGTATCGCCATGGGCCACGGCGGCATGCTTTACAGTCTGCCATCGCGTGAACTTATCGCCGACAGTGTGGAATACATGGTTAACGCCCACTGCGCCGATGCCTTAGTGTGTATCTCCAACTGCGACAAGATCACTCCCGGTATGTTGATGGCGGCGCTGCGCCTTAATATTCCCGTGGTGTTTGTGTCTGGCGGACCGATGGAAGCAGGCAAAACTAAGCTGTCGGATAAGCTCATCAAACTCGATTTAGTCGATGCTATGGTGGCGGGCGCCGACTCGAACGTGAGCGATGAAGACAGTGCCAAAATTGAGCGTAGCGCGTGCCCAACGTGCGGCTCTTGCTCGGGCATGTTTACCGCCAACTCAATGAACTGTTTAACCGAAGCACTAGGATTATCGCTGCCGGGTAACGGCTCTATGCTGGCAACCCACGCCGATCGCCGCGAGCTGTTTTTGGAAGCGGGTCGTCGCGTGATGGCGCTGGCAAAACGTTATTATCATCAAGATGATGAATCGGCATTGCCACGTAATATCGCAAATTTTAAAGCCTTCGAAAATGCTATGACCTTAGATATCGCCATGGGCGGTTCATCTAACACTGTATTGCATTTATTGGCCGCCGCGCAGGAAGCCGATGTTGATTTTACCATGGCGGATATCGACCGTATGTCGCGCCTTGTGCCGCACCTTTGTAAGGTTGCGCCATCGACGCCTAAATACCATATGGAAGACGTGCACCGTGCGGGTGGCGTGATGGGGATTTTAGGTGAACTCGACAGAGCCGGATTGTTGCATACCGATGTGTTCCATGTGGCGGCGGATGAGGGTGGCAATTTAAAGTCGGTGCTCGCCAAGTACGACATAATGCAAACCCAAGATGATGCGGTAAAACACTTCTTTATGGCGGGGCCTGCGGGCATTCCGACCACTAAAGCCTTTAGCCAAGATTGTCGCTGGCCGTCACTGGATAATGACAGACAAGAAGGCTGTATCCGTAGCCGCGAGTTTGCCTTCAGCCAAGAGGGCGGTCTTGCCGTATTGTCGGGTAATGTGGCCGAAAACGGCTGTATCGTTAAAACGGCGGGCGTGGATGAATCGAATCTGACCTTCATCGGCTCTGCTCGCGTCTATGAAAGCCAAGATGACGCAGTGGCGGGTATTTTAGGCGGTGAAGTGGTGGCGGGCGACGTGGTTGTTATTCGTTATGAAGGCCCGAAAGGCGGCCCAGGTATGCAAGAAATGTTGTACCCAACCAGTTACTTAAAATCACGCGGGCTAGGCAAGGCCTGCGCGCTGATCACCGACGGTCGTTTCTCCGGTGGTACTTCTGGTTTATCTATCGGCCACGTCTCACCCGAAGCTGCCGCTGGCGGCACTATCGCCTTGATTGAAAATGGCGATCGCATCGAAATTGATATACCCAAGCGCAGCATCAAGCTGGCGGTAAGCGATGCTGAACTCAATGCTCGCCGCGAAAAAATGCACAGTCTTGGCCCAATGGCGTGGAAACCTATTGGTCGCCAGCGTTATGTGTCACTCGCGCTTAAGGCCTACGCCATGCTCGCCACCAGTGCCGACAAGGGCGCGGTGCGCGATCGCAGTAAACTGGAGGACTAATTATGTTTACTGCATCTATGTTGCCACTCTCATCGCAAACTCAGGCGGATTTAGCCCATTTTCAGTTGGCACAAAGCTATCTGCAAAAAATCCTGTTGTCATCTGTGTATGACATAGCGAAAGTGACGCCGCTTTCCAGCATGAACAAGTTATCAGCGCGTTTGGGTTGTCAGGTATTTTTGAAGCGCGAAGATATGCAGCCAGTGCATTCCTTCAAGTTACGCGGTGCCTATAACCGTATCGCCCAACTGACGAAAGAAGAATGTCAGCGCGGCGTGGTATGTGCTTCGGCAGGCAATCATGCTCAGGGTGTGGCGATGTCAGCGGCGAGTCGCGGTGTGGATGCTGTGATTGTGATGCCTGAGACGACGCCCGATATTAAAGTCGATGCGGTGCGCCGTTTAGGTGGCAACGTGGTATTGCACGGCCAAGCCTTCGATCAAGCCAATGGTTTTGCAATGGCGATGGCCAAAGAAGAGGGCCGAGTCTATATCGCGCCCTTCGATGATGAAGCTGTGATCGCAGGCCAAGGCACTATCGCCCAAGAGATGTTGCAGCAGCAGCGCGATCTCGAAGTGGTATTTGTGCCCGTGGGCGGTGGCGGTTTAATCGCGGGTATTGCTGCCTATTACAAGGCGGTGATGCCGCAGGTGAAAATTGTCGGCGTCGAGCCAGAAGATGCCGCTTGTTTAAAGGCGGCGATGGAAGCGGGCGAACCTGTGACACTGGCGCAAGTCGGTTTATTTGCCGACGGTGTGGCGGTGAAGCGTATCGGTACTGAGCCGTTTCGAGTCGCCAAACTGTATGTCGATGAAGTAGTCACCGTCACCTCGGATGAAATCTGCGCTGCGGTGAAAGATATCTTCGAAGACACCCGTGCGATCGCCGAACCCGCAGGGGCTTTGTCCTTGGCTGGGCTTAAAAAATATGTCAGCGCCAATGCCAGTGGCGACAGCGGTAAAGGCGAGAAAGTCGCCGCGATTTTGAGTGGCGCGAATGTAAATTTCCACAGTCTGCGTTATGTGTCGGAGCGCTGCGAACTCGGCGAGCAAAAAGAAGCGGTACTGGCGGTGAAAGTCCCTGAACGTCCGGGAAGTTTCTTAAAGTTCTGTGAGTTACTCGACAAGCGGGTGATGACAGAGTTTAACTATCGTTTCAGTAGTCGCGATCTGGCCGTGGTGTTTGCCGGCATTCGCTTAAGCCGAGGCCAAGGCGAACTTGAACAAATCATCGCTACCTTAGAGGCTAACGATTTTGAAGTGCAGGATTTATCCGGCGATGAAACCGCGAAATTGCATGTGCGTTACATGGTCGGCGGTCATCCACCAGAGCCTTTAGAGGAGCGTTTATTTAGCTTTGAGTTTCCTGAACATCCCGGTGCGCTGCTGAAGTTTTTAACTACCTTGCAGAGTAAATGGAACATTAGTCTGTTCCATTATCGTAACCACGGCGCGGCCTTTGGCCGAGTGCTGGCGGGGTTTGAAGTACCCGCGAGTGATGCTTTGCCGTTCCAACAGTTTTTAACTGAGTTGGGTTTCGTCTATCAAGAGGAAACCCAAAGTCCTGCCTATCAGCTGTTTTTAAATGCGGGTAACGGCCACAAAGTCTTATAGCGTTCGCTGTGATGCAAATAGCTTAGATCGACGCGATGACATTTTAGGCAATGTTAGGCACAAGTTAAGTCAAAGTTAGGCTAAAGGAGGGGCGCACATGCGCCCTTTTTTGTGGTAGTTTTGTAGACTTAATACTCTAGCCGCCGATTAATACGTCACAGTTAAGTTACTGACTTAACCCGTTAACGATTAACGGGCAGTTTCTTAAAACAGAACGGCTAACGAATAACAACGAGACCTCGACCTGCACGCATTAAGGAGACATGATGTTACCAGCACCGCGTTTTACCGCTTTTAATCCTCCTCGCCGTATTTTGATGGGCCCTGGCCCGTCGGATGTTTATCCCGAAGTGCTTGCGGCGCAGTCCAGACCGACAATCGGCCACTTAGATCCGCTGTTTGTCGGCATGATGGATGAGCTTAAGAGCCTGATCCAATACGCCTTCCAAACTAAAAACGAAATGACTATGGCAGTATCCGCGCCGGGCAGTGCGGGCATGGAAACCTGTTTTGTTAACTTAGTCGAGCCGGGTGAGAAGGTGATTGTCTGTCGTAACGGTGTGTTTGGTGAGCGTATGCGCCAAAACGTCGAGCGCGTGGGCGCCATTGCAGTGCTGGTGGACAATGAGTGGGGCGCACCTGTCGACCCTGCTGCGGTGGAAGCTGCGTTGAAAGCCAACCCCGATGCCAAGTTTTTAGCCTTTGTGCATGCCGAAACCTCTACTGGTGCTTTGTCCGATGCCAAAACCTTGTGCGCATTAGCCAAACAATACGGTTGCTTATCAATCGTCGATGCTGTGACTTCCCTTGGCGGCGTCGAGTTAAGAGTCGATGAATGGGGCATAGATGCCATTTATTCTGGCAGTCAAAAGTGCCTCTCCTGTGTACCGGGTTTATCGCCCGTGTCTTTCTCGAGCGCAGCGGTAGAAAAACTCAAGAATCGTAAAACTCCTGTGCAAAGTTGGTTCCTCGATCAAAGTCTAGTGATGGCCTATTGGACCAGCGCGGGCGGCAAACGCAGTTATCATCACACTGCGCCAGTGAATGCCCTGTATGCACTGCATGAATCTCTGCGTATGTTGGCGGCCGAAGGCTTAGAGAATGCATGGCAACGCCATCACGAAATGCATTTAGTGCTGCGTGCTGGGCTGGAAAAGTTAGGGCTTAATTTTGTGGTTGCCGAAGATTATCGCCTACCGCAGCTGAATACGGTTTATATCCCAGCAGGTGTGGATGATGCCGCAGTGCGCACTCGTTTGCTGAAGGATTACAACCTCGAAATCGGCGCAGGCCTTGGCGCCCTTGCGGGTAAAGCATGGCGCATAGGTCTAATGGGCTTTGGTGCCCGCCGTGAGAATGTTTCTTTATGCCTCAAGGCATTAGAAGAAGTGTTGAACTAATATGCCAAGATTACGCTTTGCCCTTTGCGGCCTAATGATCGCTCTGCTCAGTGCCTGTTCGGTGAACAATACCAGCAATGCGTCCTGCGATTTTGTATGTGGAACCAACAATAATCAAAGTATGCGTGAGGCGAGCGGCCACGATACGGGCAGCGCCGATGAGCGACAAAAAGATGTCAGTATTGGCTTCTTGAGTGTCATCTTCGGCGGCATAAGCCGAGCACTTTCTTCCGATAAGTCATCGGATGGGAAATGCGTGTAATGCTGTGAGTGTTAGTTGTCTTTGAAATATTGAAAATCCCCGTAATGCGGGGATTTTTTTATTTTGTTAATAAAGTCACTTTTGGCAGCAGGTGATATTGATTAAGCACTGTCATTCCAGTGACACGCCATGAACTCATCCCTGAGGGCTCGACGGCGGCATCCATACCGCCAACGGTCACTTCCATGACAGTGCTTAATCCAGTTAAGCCCGTGGTATGCCTGATAGTCTGTTGTTTACAAATAGGGCATTTCAAAAATTTTAAAATAGGAGGTTCTTTAAAATTGTTAAATTTTATTGTAGTTGGAGATAACCTTTTCCAGCCTATAAAATAATGGTCTAAAACCTTCAAAGTTAATTTTTTTTCTATTTAATTTCACAACATCATTAGCAAAAATGTTTTTGCCATAAAATATATTTTTAGGCTCCTTTTTCTCTGTTGGGTCAAACTTTCTACCATTGACAACAGTTTCCCAAAGCTCTTTCTCGAAAAAATTTTCAATCATTGTGTCGTTTCCATCACTAAGGGGGGTAATGACAAGATATAGATTATGAACAACATGAACAAAGGTTGATGTTTTAACCGCATCACGAGTTGTAGACCCCTTCGTTTTTGGGGGTGAAAAAGTGCAGGTTTTAATCTTCTCTAATTCATTGATTATATCTTTCAATCCTTCATCATTATCAAGAATTATAATTACGGGGTGCTTAGGTTTGGGGGCTTTATATTGTATGTAATTTGAGTGGTAGTTTGCTATGAACATTGCCAAATATGATGTTCCTCCTGCTAACTCCAATAAGAATTTAGTTCTTTTTGTATAATTTAAAAATTTAATTTCAGTTTTGAAATCAGTAGTTTTAGTAGGCGGGGTTGCAAGTTTCTTAAAACTGCTAGACAATGCATGCAATGCAGATAACAAATAAACATTATCCGTTTTTCCTTCGCAAAGAATTGTAGGTTTATCAGAAGAATAAAAATTTTTATAAAATAAAAACTTGCTTAATATCTTTTCGCGCCCATTTAATAAAAGTTTTGTTCTAAAACCAAAGTTTCTATGAGTATAGTGGATACTTAAATTTTGAGGATAATTAACTCTATTGTAGTAATCGATAGAATCGATAAAATTCAATTGCCCTTCTAGCTCTAATAACGAACCTTCAATTTCTTGTCCATCTATTTCTTTCGTGAACCGCCCAGTGTTAAATAGTTTGTTACACATTGCTTTAGTTAACTGGCGATATTCTCGTTTAACCCCAACTTTTTTATTTACAATTAAACCAGTTACATCTTGTCTAGAATCTTTAAATTGAATTCTGGTCTTGCTATTATTAATGTTAAAACCAGATCTAGTTATCTCATGCAACAATCTTTGACTAGGTAAATACTCTCCGTCTTCAAAGTTCATGATTTGAATTGGGAATGTTGATTTTCTAGTTGAAAAAGTTATATCGTCAACATATCGGGTATATGTACAGGAGTATTTTTTTGCCAAAGATGCTAATCTAATATCTAACGAATGGGTTATCAAGTTTGTAATAACGGGGGAGCACGGGCTACCTTGAGGTAATTCATTATTAAAACAACAGATCTGAGCAATAGTTGTCGCAATTACCTCTTCAAGTAAAAAGCTATTGTTTTTAATGAAAAAGCCGCTAACTCGACCAAAATTGAAAGAACCAAAGAAATTTTCAAGATCGATATTAAGTACATTCTTCTTATTTTTATGCATCTCTGCATTAGTTATAATAGATCTCTCTCTGACAAAACCATGCGACAAAGAATTATTAACTCCATTGCGTTTATTTATATTGTCAATGCACTCTAGCAATAGGTTAGATAAATTTCGCTGCAATTGTTTTAATTTTTCATTGGGCGCACTGATTGATCTTTCTCCACCATTTTTTTTTGGTATTAAAAAAGATTTGTACCTTTGTTCAGGTATTGAATGGTAGAGCAAATGAGTAAAATGAGACGGGTTATAATTCAGTAAAATTGCTAAATCACGTCTAGTTTTGCAACTTTGCAATTTATCTATGGCATCCATAACCTATAAAACCTCATCACATTATTATGAAGGTAGCTTACGGGCACTCCTTCGCATAGTCAGAGACATTAGAAGTAATGTAACTATTCATAAGGCGAGTCTATCAGACATTTTTTTCACTGATTGCGATACGCAACCCAAAATCTGCCCGTAAGCTATAACCACGTTACATTAACATTATGATTTGTCAACGTATATTATAAAAAGATACGACAAGCATTTTCACGATGGCGGCTGTGTTAATGACTCTTTCAAAACAGTGTTTGCTGAGATGCTGCTTCGATCTTGGCATTTTTTCGGAGTTCTGGCGAATAGTGCGCACAATAGTTAACGAGATTGAGCACTGAAATTAACGAGCCACCCATTGTGAAATTTACAGAGTGTATGTTTGGTAGAGGGGGGGGCAGATTACTGTCGCGATTGGCAAGATTAAGCACTGGCATGGAAGTGACCGTCCGTGACAGGGATGTCACGGTCGAGCACACAGGGATGATGAGATGGACACCTCTTGTAAAGTAGGCGTCATTAACGCCATATTGAATCTGCAAGCTCAATATCAACAAAGGTGTCCACTATGAAAATTACTCTAATTGGTATCGATTTGGCAAAAAATGTTCTCCAGGTTTGTGGTGTTAATCAAGCAGGGAAAGCGGTATTTAATCGCACAATTAAACGCACCCAACTATTAAAAACGCTTGTGCAATATCCCGAGGCTGTCATTGCTATGGAAGCCTGTAGTGGCTCAAATTATTGGGGCAGAGAACTTATCTCTCAGGGTTTTGAGGTCAGATTAATTCCACCACAACATGTGAAACCATTCGTGAAAGGGAATAAAAATGACCGCAATGATGCTTTTGCTATATGTGAAGCGGCTCAACGTCCTAACATCATTTTTGTTAAACCAAGATCTTTAGAGCAGGTCGATGTGATCATTAGCCATCGGATCCGAGAGCGCCGTATTAGGGTCAGAACGGCATTAACTAATCAGATCCGTGGTTTATTAAGTGAATATGGCATCGTTATCCCTAAAGGTCGTGATCCACTTAACCTAGCACTTCCTGAGTTACTCGAAGATGCAAGTAACTCGCTTACCACTATCGCTCGTCGTTACATTAGGGAATTGCTCGATGAGCTTTATGCCATAAATGCTTCGATTAAGTCATTAGAAAAAGATATTCGGATACAAGCAAGAAATCATCCAGATACCAAACGGTTAACCGCAATACGAGGTGTCGCTGAGATTATTGCCACAGCAGCGGTATCCTTTGCTGGTGATGGCTCCAGTTATCAAAATGGTCGACATTTTTCTGCAAATTTAGGGCTCGTTCCAAAAGAGTTTTCAAGTGGTGGAAAACAGAAATTAGGTGGCATAACCAAGCGTGGTAACAGCTATCTAAGGCGTCAGTTAATTCAAGGTGCATGGTCTGTCATACGCTACGCAACAAACAACGATGATAGGCTGTCTGTATGGGCGAGAAATATCATTGAACGAAGAGGCAAGCAAAAAGCAGCTGTGGCAGTTGCAAATAAACTGGCGAGGATAATTTGGGCGATGCTCTACTATAAAACAGAGTACAGAGCCTGTTAACTAAATGAAGCAATAACATACCCTAAAAAACCGAACACAATTAATGAAGTAACAGGTAATACCGGCCTTTGCAAATGCTGAGAGAGTATAAGGAGTTATAACTCCGAAGGGACGATAAGCAGCAAAGGCGCGGTTCTCATTAAGGCCAGAGAACAAAGATTCTCACAAACAGGTCGGATATACGTACGCAGTATTACTTTCTGTTACTCATAAAGTGGTTGATCTGTTCGAGGTGTCCATATATGTGCTTGCTGCGTGTCACTGTAATGACAGTGCTTAATCATTTCTCACATTACATAGTCAGAACTGACGTGTCTTTTGTCGCATTCTTAGTCGAGTCATGTTGAACAATTAGGGATGAAGCCCCACGACTTTGATTTCGATTTAGAAGAACAAACGAAGTTTGTAAGCCTAGGCCCCTCTTTTGATAGTTGACATATAATGTCATCCCGCTATGATGCCGACACCACAGGTTATACAAACAAAGATCTTATAAATGAAAAAGTTATTAATTATGTTTGCGATGATTTTTGCGGTTAGCTTGGTTGCTAGTCCAGTCGCAGAAGCGAAAAAGTTCGGCGGTAGTAAGTCTATTGGCAAGAGTCATCAAACAGCGCCTGCTCAACCAGCGGCGACTAACACACCGACTACGGCACCAGCGGGAGCGCCGGGCAAGAAAGGTATGATGGGCGGCATGTTAGGCGGTTTATTAGCGGGTGGCTTATTGGCGGCGTTGTTTATGGGCGGTGGTTTTGAAAATATTCAAATCATGGATATTTTGATTATCGGTTTGCTGGCATTCGTACTATTCAAAATTGTCCGTACTGTGATGGCCTCAAAAGCGGGGGCGCAGCAAAGACCAGCCTACGCGGGAGCAGGCCAACCCAATCCGAATATGCAGCGCCAACAGACTGAACAAACAGGTTTTGCCACCAATGCAAACAGCGGCAGCAATGGTTTTGGCCAAGCGACAAGCGCAGTTCCTTTTGATTTGCCTGCCGGTTTTGATTTACCCGGCTTTTTGGAAGGTGCTCGTAGCCACTACAAAACCTTGCAATTGGCGTGGAATGAAAACGACTTAAGCAAAATCCAAGAGTATGTTTCTATTGATCTTTACAATGAACTCAGCAACCAACGTCGCGAGTTAGTTGGCGATCAGCACACTGAAGTGATGTTTTTGGATGCCGAACTCGTCCGCGCCACACACAATGCAAATCTTGCGGAAGTGAGCGTTAAATTTAGCGGCCGCTATCGCGATACCGTTGAAGGCGTAGAAGAGGACATTAAGGAAATCTGGCATTTAGAGCGTAACGTAACGCAAGCCAATTCACCTTGGTTGATTGTCGGTATCGAACAGTAACCTGCCCGTCTTCAAAAGCAGCCTTAATCTCTTAAGGCTGCTATTTATATCCCCTTGAGTTCCTATCCAGCCTTCCCTCAGTAGTTCAACGTTATTGATAGATAGAAAGAAGCCACCGCTTAGGTCAGATTACTGCGACTGATATAGCAGTCACTTTTATAGCAATTACTAATCAGGGTTCATTTTTCAATCAAGCCAGTTTTAACTTTGTTAACCCAACCGCTTAAGTGTGATCAAGATCTCATTTTTGATGCTAATAAGCTGCAAAACCTTCAATAAGTTCTTACAGTTCCTGCCATCGAAACGATTGCGCAAACGGTTCGCTTGTGTTTTATCACTGCGATTTTCTACAAAATCCCTAGGTGAATTGCCAAGAATGCCGTTGAGTGCGACTTAAGCTGTGGGAATTAAAATGAAAAAAACAACCCTACTCAACCCTGCTTTATCAGCTCTAGTGGCTCATTGCGGTCACTTTGACGAAATAACGATCTGTGATGCTGGCTTGCCGATCCCTGCCAATGTTGAACGTATCGACATGGCGTTATCACCCGGTGTGCCCGATTTACTCGCCTGTATTGATGCCATCTTGAGTGAACTGCAGTTGCAATCAGTGATCTTAGCGCAAGAAATCATTGAGATTAATCCGCAAGTACATCAACAAATTTTGGATCGGATTGCGCAAGAGCATCAGCTCAGTGGCCGCCAGATTGATATCACTTATATCAGCCATGACGCCTTTAAACGACAAAGTCATAACAGTCGCGCCATAGTGCGCAGTGGTGAGTGCAGCCCTTACGCCAATGTGATTTTCAGTTGTGGTGTGCCCTTTTAACGGCGTCTCCTTTTAACGGAATAGGATAAGGGTCTGATAGATATGCAATCAGCCATTCTCAAATTAGACAAGATAGTCAAAACTTTCCCTGGGGTTAAGGCGTTAGATGGTGCCAGCTTGCAGGTTTATCCCGGTAAGGTGATGGCCTTAATGGGTGAAAACGGTGCCGGTAAATCGACGTTAATGAAGGTGCTGACAGGCATTTATCAAAGCGATAGCGGCAGTATTGAATACCAAGGGCAAGCGGTTAAATTTAGTGGTCCACGTCAATCACAATTGGCGGGAATTAGCATTATTCACCAAGAGCTTAACTTGATCCCTGAGTTATCTATTGCTGAGAACATCTTTTTAGGTCGTGAGCCTTGCCATCGTTTTGGGGCTATTAATTGGCAAGCCATGTATCAGCAAGCCGATAAGTTGCTTGCGCGTTTAGATGTGAAACACAGTAGCCGTACTTTACTGGGGCAGTTGAGTTTAGGGGAGCAACAACTGGTTGAAATTGCGAAAGCAATTTCCTTTGAGTCCAAGGTCATCATTATGGATGAACCGACGGATGCACTCACGGATGTGGAAACTTTGAGCCTGTTTCGGGTGATTAACGAGCTTAAACAGCAAGGTTGCGGCATCGTTTATATTTCCCATCGTCTTAAAGAAATCTTCACTATTTGTGATGATGTGACCGTGCTCAGAGACGGCCAATTTATTGCCGAACGCAGCATAGATGATTTAAGTGAAGATACCATGATTGAGCTGATGGTTGGTCGCCAGCTTGATGAGCAATATCCCTATCAAGATCATCGCCAAGACAGCGTGTGTCTTGAGCTGAAAGAGCTGTGCGCCGCTGATTCATCTGCGGTGAGCTTTAAGCTTAAGCAAGGGGAGTTACTCGGTATTGCAGGGCTTATGGGGGCGGGTCGAACTGAGCTGATGAAGCTGATTTTTGGCGCGATTCCAATTCGATCGGGCAACATTTTATTGAATGGTCAGCCGCTGAATATTAAGTCAAGCCAAGACGCCCTTGCTAATGGCATTGCCTATATTTCTGAAGACAGGAAAGGCGATGGCTTGTTGCTGGAACTCTCGGTGAAAGAAAATATGTCGCTGTGCAGTTTAGGGGAATTGTCGCAGTTTGGACAAATTCAGCATAAGCGTGAACAAGCCAAAGTAGCGGAATTTATTAATGCTTTTAATATAAAAACGCCGACACAAGATCAAGCGATTGGTTTGTTATCTGGTGGTAATCAACAAAAAGTCGCCATCGCTAAGGGGTTAATGACTCAACCTAAGGTATTGATCTTAGATGAGCCAACCCGTGGGGTAGATGTTGGCGCGCGTAAAGAAATTTACCAACTGATTAATCAATTTAAAGCTCAAGGTCTTGCCGTGATCATGGTGTCATCCGATATGCCCGAACTACTGGGTTTAAGCGATCGCATTTTAGTGATGCACCAAGGTCAAATCAGCGCTGAATTTGAGCGCCATCAAGCTGGACAAGAACAAATACTGGCCGCTGCCGTCGGTAAATACCAAACAGAGGGAACCCTATGAAGCCTGTAAGCACTAACCCTGCGGCTGTGCCATCGCCACAAAGCGTGCGTGTTAAAGCTTGGATGATTGAGCAAAAGTCACTTTTGGCTTTGCTATTTTTAATTGCGCTCGTGTCTATGCTTAACCCACATTTTTTCAGCCTTGATAACCTGCTGAATATATTTAGACAAACCTCAGTCAATGCGATTATTGCCGTAGGTATGACGTTAGTTATCTTAACCGCGGGTATCGATTTAAGTGTGGGCTCTGTATTGGCCCTGTGCGGTGCACTCGCTGCCACCTTAATTGGTATGGAAATTCCGGTCGTTGTTGCTGTGCCGACGGCACTGGTTGCAGGTGCGGGTTTAGGTGCAATCAGCGGCATCATTATCGCTAAAGGCAAAGTGCAGGCGTTTATTGCAACCTTAGTGACCATGACATTGCTGCGTGGCGTAACCATGGTATATACCGATGGCCGCCCAGTTTCGACTGGCTTTACCGACGTTGCCGATCAATTTGCTTGGTTTGGTACGGGCAATGCTCTCGGTATTCCTGTGCCTGTCTGGCTGATGGTGATTGTGTTTGCTGCCGTGTGGTATCTGCTTAATCACACTCGCTTTGGACGCTACATTTATGCAGTGGGTGGCAATGAGTCAGCAGCTAAACTGTCGGGTATCAATGTTGATCGCGTCAAGATAGGGGTCTATGCACTCTGCGGCACCTTGGCGGCATTAGCGGCCATTATCGTAACTTCGCGTTTATCATCGGCGCAGCCGACTGCGGGTACGGGTTATGAACTCGATGCGATTGCTGCAGTTGTGCTGGGGGGCACTAGTTTAGCGGGGGGGAAAGGCCGGATTATGGGCACCTTAGTTGGCGCCTTGATTATTGGCTTCTTGAATAACGCGTTGAACTTGCTCGATGTATCTTCGTATTACCAAATGATAGTCAAAGCCAGTGTGATCTTGTTGGCTGTGATGGTCGATAACAAACATAAATAATAAGGTTAACTATATGAAATTTTTAAATATTGCCATTAAGGCTAGCGTGTTGTCTCTCTCTTTAACGTTGGCTAACAGTGCTTTTGCACAAGACACGTTAGCTATGGTGGTATCAACCCTTAATAATCCTTTCTTCGTGACGATGAAAGAAGGAGCCGAAGCTAAAGCACAAGAACTGGGCTATCGCTTGATCGTACTCGATTCGCAAAATGATCCCAGCAAGGAATTAGCCAATGTGGAAGATTTGGTTGTGCGTGGCGTCAAGGTGATATTGATTAACCCAACCGATTCCGATGCGGTAGCGAATGCCATTCGTCTTGCGAACAACAGTAATATTCCGGTCATGACCTTAGACCGTGGCGCTAATCACGGCAAAGTGGCCAGCCATATTGCCTCTGACAATGTGGCCGGTGGCAAACTGGCCGCTGAGTTTATTGCTCAACGCTTAGGTGCCGATGCCAAGGTAATCCAATTAGAAGGTATTGCAGGAACGTCGGCGGCGCGTGAGCGTGGCGAAGGTTTCAGCAAGGGGGCGGCTGAGCATAAGCTGACAATTTTAGCGAGCCAACCTGCAGATTTTGACCGTACTAAAGGTTTGAACGTACTTGAAAACCTATTGATTTCTAACAGCAATGCCAATGGAGTATTTGCCCAGAATGATGAAATGGCACTTGGTGCCGTACGTGCTGCGCAAGCTGCGGATAAATCATTACTGATTGTTGGTTTCGATGGCACCAAAGAAGGTATTGCCATGGTTAAGCGTAAACGCCTCGCGGCGACGATAGCCCAACAACCAGAATTGATTGGTGCCTTAGGGATTGAATCTGCCGACAAGCTGTTAAAAGGCCAAGCTGTTGAGGCATTTATTCCAGTGCCATTAAAAGTTATCAGCGAATAATTAAGGGAAACGTAATGAGTCAACTTGTTGTATTAGGCAGTGTTAATGCCGACCACGTGGTACAAGTGCCTAGTTTTCCTCGTCCGGGTGAAACCTTGACTGCATCGGGATATCAAGTGATTGCTGGTGGTAAAGGGGCGAATCAAGCCGTTGCCGCAGCACGCTTGGGTGCCGATGTCGCGTTTATCGCCTGTGTGGGTGATGATGATTTTGGTCTGCGGGTATACAAAGAATATCAAGCCTTAGGGATGGATATTTCAGGATTGATGATTGTCAGCAACATGACCACAGGTGTCGCGATGATCCAAGTTGCTGATAGCGGTGAAAACAGCATTTGTATCGCCCCCGGTGCTAATGCGGCGTTAACGCCTGCGCTTTTGGCTCCGCATCAGCATTTAATTAGTCAGGCAGATATCCTGCTGATGCAACTAGAAACGCCGTTAGAGACCATCTTCAGTGCAGCGACTATGGCTAAGGATGCGGATACGTTAGTGGTGTTGAATCCTGCACCGGCTATGGAGTTAGCCGATGAACTGCTGGCGAAGGTGGATATCATTACCCCTAATGAAACCGAAGCTGAATTGCTGACGGGTATTAAGGTTGATAGCATTGACAGTGCTGCGCTTGCCGCAGCACATCTGCATGCTAAAGGCATAGCCATAGTGATGATCACCTTAGGCAGTAAAGGCGTGTATGTCAGCGAGCATGGTCAAGGCCAGCAAATCGTAGGTTTCAGTGTTACAGTGAAGGACACGACAGCCGCAGGTGATACCTTCAATGCGGGCGTGTTAACTGGATTGTTGCAGAGCAAAACCTTAAATGAGGCTATTGTCTTTGCCCATGGCGCCGCGGCGATTAGCGTTAGCCGCTTTGGTGCGCAAACTTCTATCCCGTTACTCGCAGAAGTGGATGCCTTTTTAGCGGAACAAGTTCGATAATATAATCTTGGTAATACTCATCACTTTGTCACTTATACAGTTGCAGAGTGATACTTAAGCCTCTCATAGTTAAATGATATTTAGGAACCTCAAGCACGCCCATGGCTACCATTAAAGACATCGCTAGGCTCGCACAAGTATCAACATCCACAGTGAGTCATGTGCTTAATAACACTCGCTTCGTGAGTGACACAGTGAAAGATCGAGTATTAGCCGCGGTTAAAGAGCTCAACTATGCGCCATCGGCATTAGCTCGCAGTCTTAAAACCAAGAATACCCGTACTTTTGGCATGTTGGTCACGACTTCTACTAATCCCTTTTTTGCCGAAGTGGTTAAAGGGGTTGAAGCACACTGTTATCTGAATGGCTATAGCTTGATTTTGTGTAATACAGAGGGTGATGCCGAGCGTATTCGTTTTAGTTTGTCCACCTTACTGCAAAAGCAAGTAGATGGTTTATTGTTGATGTGCAGTGAGGCTGAGGCTCCCGCCTTTGCCCAACTTAGCAGTCAGCCAAACTTGCCTACAGTGGTAATGGATTGGGGGCCGACAGATTTTCAATGCGATAAAATTCAAGATAACTCCCGCCAAGGTGGTTATTTAGCGACCCGTTATTTAATTGAACAAGGGCATAAAGAGATCGGCTGTGTCAGTGGCCCATTAGATAAACTCCCTTCTCAACAACGATTAGCTGGCTTTATCGATGCCATGACAGAGGCGAATTTACCGCTACCCCCTCACTGGCAAATAAGCGGTAACTTTGAATGTGATGGTGGCGAAGCTGCATTTGGGTGTTTGATGCAAGCCCCCACACTCCCAACGGCGATGTTTGTAAGTAACGATATGATGGCTATGGGATTTATTCATGCGGCCTATAATGCGGGAGTAAGTATTCCTGCGCAGCTGTCGGTGATTGGCTACGATGATATTGAATTAGCGCGCTATTTAACGCCAGCATTAACAACTATTCACCAGCCGAAACAACAGCTTGGGCGCACAGCCGTCGAAGTATTACTTGAACGCCTTAATAATCCAGGTGCTAGCAAGACTATTCAATTAGAGCCAAGCTTAGTGATCCGTAACACGGTCAAATCACTGCTCTAATTTTTAGTGGGTGAGCCGATGAGTTCGGTGCTTAGGTCAATCGGTAGCTTAGTTTCAGAGAAAAATCCCCGCACTTAGCGGGGATTTTTGCTTTTTAAAGGGTTACACAAATTGCCTGATAGCGATCGCGATAATCAGGACTGGGCACACATACTTCACGTACCTTGGCCAAATGCGCCAGAAGAGTCCTGTGGTATTAACATCATCTTGTCCACGAATCGCCTTGAGTAATTGTGTTTGGCGCCAAATCCAACCTAAGTAAATCGCAATGCCGAGGGCGACCAGCGGCTGTGCGATTTGAGTGGTGAGCATAATAGTGAAGCTAAATAACGTCTCAAAAAATACCGCCAGTAATAGGGATAATGAGGTCAGCAATAGGCCGATGATCAAGGTGGCGCGCTGGCGACTGAGTCCGAATTTTTGCATCACATAGCTAGTCGGGACTTCGGCGATGGAAATGGCAGAAGTCAGGCCGGCGATGATCAGCAGAATAAAGAACACCACGCTGATGATGAGGTTGGCGGTGTATCCTAAGGTCGAAAATAAAGCGGGTAAAACAGTAAACACCAATGCATCCGAATCGAGTAATTTACCCTCGGCGTTAAAAATCTCCACGCCATTGTGCTGGGCCACATACATGGCTGGGATAATCAAGAAAGCGGCGAGAAAGGCGATGCCACTATCGGTAAAGGCAACCCAGACAGTCAGCTTGGCGATATTCTCTTTTTGGCTCAAATAGCTGCCATAAACCATCATGGCACCTGTGCCTATGGTGAGGGAGAAGAAGGTTTGTCCGAGCGCGCTGATCAAGGTATCAGGCGCCAGTGCCTTGGCAAAGTTAGGCGTTAATAGTGCGGTAATACCTTCGCTCGCACCATTAAGGGTGAAGATATACGCCACGCCTGCGATCAGCATGATCAACAATAACGGCATCAAGCGTTTCGACCATTTTTCTATGCCTTCTTGCACGCCTTGCAGCAATACCAGAAACACGAGTGTGCTGAAGATCAGCGTGAACACCAGATTGCGCGATAGCGAGAAATCCACTAACCAAGCTGCGGTGTCGTTCGAGCCCAAAGCTGTGGCAATCGGGGCGATGGCGTAGCTGACAAACCAGCCAGAAAGAATGCTGTAGAAGGTATAGATCAATCCTGCTGTGACGATGGAAATCAAACCTATCGCCTTGCCTAAATTGCGAGTTAGGGTGTTGAAGCCGAGCTTGCCCATGGCATCGGCGGGATTGGTCTGTCCGTGGCGGCCTATCATGAGTTCGGCCATTAACATGGGAATGCCTAGGATGAAAATCAGGACCAGGTAAACCAGTAAAAAGGCACCGCCGCCATGGGTGGCTGCTTGGGTGGGGAATCCCCAGATGTTACCTACACCAACGGCGCTACCGGCTGCCGCCATGATAAAACCTAAGCGTGAGCTGAAGTGGTTAGTCGAACTTGTATTGGCCGATTGCATTATGCCTCCCGTAAAAAGAAGGCGTATCTTAGGCGGATAAACAAGAAGTTCAACGCAATTTTAGTGCGTTAAAATGATGTTAATCGGCAATTTATATTCTCATTTTGCTGATATTTTGGTGTTGTGTTTCGCCAGTAGGCTTTATGCGAGACTATATTGCGAGTGACGACAACTCGCGACCTCACTTTAGCGAATAATTGCGATGATAAAAATGCAATGAATTGTGATCTTATGGTCAAAAAATACCGTATGGCAGAATCTTAGTGGGTATTTTGATGCTATGACTTTACTTGAGTCACGATTGTGACTGGATAAGTCTGAGTCATGTCGCAGCACTTTGTGTCTGAACGCCGTATCTTTTACATAGCCTATGGTTGAATGGTGATATGGCTTAAGGGAATGGCCGTGTGGTCCTTGACCTTTTTCAACACAAAGCTGGAATGCACACCTGCGATATGCACATTCGTCGTGAGTTTATCTAACAGGAAAGTGCGAAAGTGCGCCATATCTTGTACTAACACTTTAAGTTGGTAGTCGGCTTCAGAACCTGTGATAAGCGCGCATTCTTGGACTTCTTCGTAGGCTAGTACATTGGCTTCAAATTGATTGAGGATTGCTGGCGTGTGTTTTTCCATTCGCACATGGATATACGCAGTCAAATGCAGGTTGAACTTATCCGCCGACAGACGCGTTGCATAATCGGCAATATAGCCCGCTTCTTCTAGGGCTTTAACACGGCGCGAGCAAGGGGACGGCGACAGGCCGACTTTATTGGCCAGTTCGAGGTTGGACAATCTGCCGTGGGTTTGCAGTAAACGCAAAATGGTTAAATCGAGTTGATCGAGTTTGTATGGGTGAGTTTCTGTCATCGAAAGCTTAGGGTTGGCTGGGTCTGCCCCTAGTTTGCCAGCCTTAGCCAAGTTTGCCAAAAATCTTGAGTCAATCGGGATTTAAAAGTTGGGAGAGTGATCACCCTTACTGACTGTGGGTGAGGGGCGCGCTGTCTGGATCTCCCACCATTTACCGCTATAGTTATAATACTAATAAGAGTGAGACACTGTATGCGCTTGAGTTTGCTGTTAATCTGCCTATTAATCTTACCGACGTATGCATTTCCTGCCTCGATAACCATTGGTAGTGCGTTAAATCGCCCACCCTATATTATCGAAGATGCCGAATCGGGACTTGAGATTGATATTATTAAGGCTGCCTTTAAGGAAATGGGCCAGTCAGTTAACTTTAAATTTTACTCTCGTAAGCGCCAAGTCTTATATTTCAACAAAGACAGATTAGATGCCGTGATGACCATGAATCCCGCAAATGGTGTCGATGGCTATTGGTCTAATGATTATGTCGACTATACCAATGTGGCGATTAGCTTGGCTGCGCAACACCTTGAAATAAAAAGTATTGCCGATCTAAAAAACTACAGTATTGCGGCCTTTGAAAATGCTCGCCTATTGCTCGGTGCTGAATTTAATGCCGTAGCGCAACAGACGATTTATCGCGAAGTTGATACTCAATTAAGCCAAAATCGTATGTTGTACTTAGGCCGGATTAATACTGTGATTGCCGACCGTTATATCTTCACTCAATTGAATCGGTTTGTTGAGCCCAATATCGACACCCAGCAAGCATTGAGCTATCACTTTATTTTCCCGCCGACATCCTATCGCATGGTATTCCACAACTCAGTGGCGCGGGATACTTTTAATCAAGGGCTGGCAAAAATTAAGGCCAATGGGATTTATCAGACCTTAGTGGTCAAATACTTAGGCAGTGCTTAGCAAGGCCTAAGTATTTGAGTGAAAGGCTGAATCGAGATGATCAACTACAGAGGTTAGCGTTCAGGCTCGTTCACGAGCGCTTGCGTGAGAGGGCGTATTTTACTGACTAAGAACACGCTCAAGCTGCTGATGAAGGCGGCTAAAAAGGTCGAAAACAACACATCTTGTGGCCAGTGCATCCCTAACAGCATGCGGCTCAATCCCATCAAAAATCCCCAACCCAATAATACCAATGCAACGCTAGGTAGGCCTGCGAGCAGCAGATAGTAACTGGCCGTGAGCACCAGTGTCACAGCAAAAATGGTATGCCCAGAAGGGAATGAATAACCAATTTCATCTTCCCAATGCTGGTGAATGCGCGAGTCGAGTCTCATCTCAGGCTCCGTCACTTTTAAGCCATCGAGCGCAGTGGATATTGTCTTGGAGCGCCCTTGTTTATCCAATTGATAAAAGGCATCGAGTGAAAGCTGTTCGTCCGTAGGCAGTGCTTGCTTAGCCAAAAAGACTAGATTAGGTCTGGGCTCTTTAAAATAGGATTTGAGCGTATGGCTCACACTTAAGCTGATGACTTGGCTGAGACTAATGGCTAAAAACAAACTCATAAAGAGGGCTTTAGGCATAAGACGATAGGCGATAGCCAGCACAAACAACACAGTGGCCACGCCATAAGGCGCTGTGCCCGTCATGGTAATCCAATATAAGGTTCGGGCTAAGTGAGAATGCAGATCGATCAGTGGAAACAACTGATTTTGGGTCAGTAACAGTAAGCTTGGAATGCTTGCCAGCAATAACCAGGCTAAACCTAAACGGCGGAAAAGATAGGCGCTATGGGTCAAAATATAAGCCTCTTGATAAACGCCATAGGCTACAACGCGGCAATGGCTTTGCCAATAAAAAAATCCCGACAGCAAAAAGTGGCGCTGTCGGGGGTCTTCAAGGGTGGATCGGTTGGGCGCTGTTACGCTGTGTTCTTGGGTTGATGCCTTGTGACAAACATCAAAATCAGTAGGACGACTAACAGTAATCCTGTGCCCATTAGCAGGGCGTAGTCTTCCAGTTGCAGTATCGAGTACAGCACGGCATATAAACTCACCAGCATAATGCCCACTATCGCACCGCGCTTGATGCTTGCGGTGGCACTGCCCACGTAGGCAGATACCGACAACACGGGAATACAGGCGGCAATTAAATAGGCATGCAAGAAGGCTAAATGCTCGGACAGCGACAGCAGTAGCAAATAGAACAAAGCCATGGCGCTGCCGACTAACACATATTGAATCGTGCTGAGGCTGGTTTTTTGCCCAAGCTCAAAAATGAACAACATGATAAAAGTCAGTACGATAAACAGTAGGCCATATTTCACTGAGCGTTCAATCTTGCCATAGTGAGTCACAGGTTCGAATAAAATCGCATTGGCCGATACTTCGGTCAGGCTCGATTGATTACTCTTAATGAACTCCTGAGGATAGTTACGGGTTAAGTGACTGATATTCCAGCTTGCCGTAAAGCCCTGCGCGTTAATATCACGCTCTGCGGGCAACAATCCCTTAAAGCTGGGGTGTGGCCAGTCGGCGTGAATGTTAATTAAGGTTTGCTCACCCAGTGGCAGGGCGCTGATGGACTGAGAACCGCGCAGTGTCATCGCAAAGTCCACGCTAAAGTCACTGGCTTCGGCGACTTGTACGCCTTGGTTAAAGCCCTTTTCTAGACCACCTGTGCTGCCTAATCCGGTACCCGACATCAGCGAGCCTGAAAGCGTGACCGCATCACCCGTTAATTCAAGTTTATCTACTTTATCAATGGCTTGATTTGATGAAACACCAAAGGCGAGGCGCGCATTTTTATTATCAAAGGCAATGAGGTTAGGGATTTCATAATGACTTAAACTGAAATCTGCCTTGCCTTGCAAAGTAGCGTTGTAGACTAAGGATTGATAAATCCCGCGAGTACGAAAGTCATGCTTAAGATCTAAATCGAGCTTGAGTTTTTTTGGCAGTATGACCAATTCATCTTGATAGGTACGCTTCACTTGATGGCGATTTTTGCCATCGGCGCTGACTTCTTCCTGCATCACAAAATAGCTATAGGGAATGACAAGCACAG
Organism: Shewanella sp. DAU305; assembly: GCF_026802235.1. Lineage (NCBI taxonomy): Bacteria > Pseudomonadati > Pseudomonadota > Gammaproteobacteria > Alteromonadales > Shewanellaceae > Shewanella > Shewanella sp. DAU305. The sequence continues at coordinate 35,766 of NZ_CP113808.1, read as the reverse complement.
GCCCAGAGAGAGTTTGCTGCTCGCCCCATGAACGGCCAATTTCATCGACAACACTGTGGTACAAGGCTTCGCGATCTGAGGTCATATCCATGATGATCCCTAATGGGATCATAGCTAAGATCGACAGTATGCCTATGGTTAACGCTTTCAATAGGGTGGTGTTTTTGGCGAGTGGTGTCCCTTTGCTGTTTGAGGACTGTGCCTGTGGCGATTCCATGTCTATTCCTTGATCTCGATTGAATTTTTTTAGTAGTGCGCGTACGACTAAGTAGGCTGCACCACCAAATAATGCCAAAGTGAATAGGGCGATGACGCCCACGATAATGTTGAACATGTGATTTCATTCCCTATGAAATACAGTACTGAGCCTTAAGTTTTTATGCCATGTTTCGCCAAGAAGGCTAAGCATTAACGGCAAGTATTAAAACAGATTTCCCCACAAGAGTTGCGGGCAAGTTGCTGATCAATAGTGGCAAAATTATGGCAGTGGCTGTTAATTAAAATATTAAGCGATACATGAGTTACTCAGAAGCATGGCGCTTTAGCCAAACTTGGGGTGTTTTGCCTCATAGTCGTCTTCTTTTCGAATATGCTTAAGCAGTGCTTCGAAGCTTTGCTTAAAGACGTCAAGTTCGGCGGAATAGACTACGGCATGGTGGGAAAACCAGTGCTGTTTTTCACGCTCACGGTTACTGTAATCGGGCCAAATACGCAGCTCATACTCATCACCTATGACGACAATGACATAGGCGATGGCGCCATTGCTAAAGATGATGCATTGGGGCAGGTACACCAGCTCTTCGCCTTTGAATAACTCATACTCTATCGCTTCGGTGCGCCAACTCACTATCGGTAGCGGCGCTTTGATAGAGCAACCAATCGACTGATGTCGATTAAATAGTACGGTGTTAATGTCATCCATTGAAAAGGGCTGGTGATCGCCATTTTTAGCCGCAAGTGAATACAAGATATTCATCAAAAATGGCAGCTTAGCGCCATTGCCCGTTTTGCGGCCGCAGAGTTGTGCTTGGCGATAGTAGATATTCATCATCAATCCTTAATGAGGCGTCAGTACGTGGTTAGCGCGACCTTGAGTCGTGAAACTAGCAGGCCTGTAAAGCGATAGCCGTTAAGTTATAAATGGCTTATGTTATCCGAAGAGCGCGCTGCATGAGCTGGTTTGCGGCGCATTTTAGAAGCTCACTCGCAGAATATAAAGTACATCAGATTTATTTTCAGTAACTTGGGTTTATATATTGGGCCTGATGTTTTGCCAGTCGTTGCGTTAGGAGACTTGATGTCTAATCCCTTTTCACCCCACGAATGGCTGCAATTAACGATGCAGCAGCAAGGATTATTACAGCCACAGACTTCGGTGGCTGAGACTGTCTCGCGCCTCAGTTATGTGCAAATCGACTCGATTAATGTGGTTGAGCGTGCGCATCACCATGTGTTGCATAGCCGTATGCCAGGATACCAGCCGAAGATGCTCGATTCGGCTTTAGCTAAGGGGAATATCTTCGAGTATTGGTCCCATGCGGCGGCTTATTTACCGATCACTGATTACCGTTTTAGTTTGCAACGTAAACTGCAGCTGCAAAATGGCGGTAAGCATTGGTTTGAGCCCGACGATAAAGTAATGCAAGAAGTGCGGGCACGAATCCTTGCAGAAGGGCCACTCAAGGCCAGTGATTTTGAACACAGTGAAGGTAAAAACGGTGCCTGGTGGGATTGGAAACCCGCGAAAAAAGCCCTAGAGCAGCTCTTTATGCGTGGTGAGCTGATGGTGGTGCGGCGAGAGAAATTCCAGAAGGTTTACGATCTTACTGCGCGGGTGTTACCACAAGACATAAATGCCAAAGCACCGACAGAGGCTGAATTTACCCGCTATCTGATTGATCGTTATCTCGATGCCCATGCCTTTGGTACTGCGGCGCAAATAGCTTATCTACGCAAAGGCTTAAAATCAGCAGTAGCCCAAGAGCTGGCAGAGATGCAGTCACAGGGGGGATTAGCGAGTTTTAAGGCGGCGGGGCAAAGCTACTTTTACTACCCTGCATTACAGCTCCATGCGCCATTACCCAATAAAGTCTGGCTGCTAAATCCCTTCGATAATTTATTAATCCAACGGCAACGGCTAAAGCAATGGTTTGATTTTGATTATCAAATTGAAGTCTATGTGCCCGCCGAAAAGCGTCGGTATGGTTATTATTCTTTAGCGATTCTGTGGCGCGATACTTTTGTCGGCCGCGTGGATGTGAAAGCCGATCGCCAAACGGGCATCTTGTTATTGCAGCAATTGACCTTAGAAGCGGGCGTGATGGTGAATGGCCTAGATGAGGATTTCTGTGCTGCGTTTGATATCGCCGTCAGTGAATATGCCCGCTTTAACGGTTGCGATCGCTGGAAGTTAGTTAAAGCAAATCATAAAGGCCTTAAGCAGAAGTATGCTCGCCAACAAAAGTGTTAGTCATCAGTCGCTTTAATTGGAATGTCCATAAAGCGAAAGCAACCATAGAGTAAAATGAGATACAGCAGTGGCAAGGCTGCGGTGACTAAGGGTGACGAGGCTGTGCTATCGCTAGCGATGCGATAGCAGGGAATATATACGGCGGGATAAACTAAGCTGCCCCACAGAAAACACTGATTCATCAATCGATAAATAAAAGCGGGTTTGATACTGGATTGACTGGCCAGTCCCATCAAACTGGCGAGGAGCACTCCGGGATAAGTGAGTAGCGGCAGGCCACCAAGCAGGAGTAATGTCCAGCGTATTAGGCTCTCAAAAGTCGTCAATTCCACTGCGGTTTCCATCACGCTTATCGTCTTCCCTCTGTTGACGCTTTGCCTCAATCAATCACTCAGGTTTGCTGGTCTATTTTACGGGTCTATATTGAGCTACGATCCCGTTGCATTTTGAGCCAGAATCCCTGTTGGCAAAGGTTACTGAAGGATTTCTGCTGTGGTGAAATAACGATTCCGTTCGATGCTATCACTCGATAGTTTATCCAATAGTCTTCGCAAACATTATCCGATGTCGCCTCAATCATGAGTTGATCTTGCTCGGTTTGCAGGCAGATCACCACGCCATTATCGAAGTGATACAGCGTTTCTACTTCATGAATAGTGAGGTCGTTATCTTGATAGCTATGGCTTTTACTCGAATGGCTCACTACCGACACTAAGCTTGGATATCCATGAATCGCAAGAATATAGCTGGCGAGTTGCTGCATTGTTTCCCCAAGAGACGCACTGCTCGAAGCGTTAAAAACAAAAAAGCACAGCTGCGCTTTCGCTCACCGTGCTTTATTCAATATGCGTAACGTAAGTTAGCCCGCAGCGTTGAGCTTTTTTTCTAACTCATTGACTTGAGCTTGCAGCGCTTCTAACTTTTCGCGGGTTTTCAGTAGCACATGTTGCTGCACATCAAATTCTTCACGGGAAACCATATCCAACTTGAGTAATTGATTTTGCAGAACTTGTTTGCTGCGCTCTTCAAATTCACCGGCAAATTGCTTCAGACCGCTGGGCAAACTTTCGCTCAGCTGTTTCGCCATTTCTTCGATTTTCTTTGGATTGATCATAATCTTGTCCGCCTCTTCACTGAATAGCTCGATTGTAACTCAGTGCGTTAGGTTTCAAAAGTAAAGCTAACGCGCTATGGCTTTAGTGAGTCGTTGTTGAGGCTTATATCACGGCTAAGCATGTCTATTGGGTTGAGTTCTGCTCAGCCCAAGCGGGGATTTGTTAGCCTTAAAACCGCCGATTCTGCTATGATCCCATCCCTTTCTGTCGACTTGTTTGGATATTGCGCAAAGATGAAACTCAATCCCGCCCAAAACGATGCTGTTCATTATGTTTCAGGCCCTTGCCTAGTATTGGCGGGTGCGGGCAGTGGTAAGACGCGCGTAATTATCAATAAAATCGGTTACTTGGTCGAAAAGTGCGGCTATAAGGCGCGCAATATTGCGGCGGTGACCTTCACCAACAAGGCTGCCCGTGAGATGAAAGAGCGGGTCGCTCAGTCCATGGGACGCAAAGAGGCCAGAGGTCTGTGGATTTCAACCTTCCACACCTTAGGGCTTGAAATCATTAAGCGTGAGCATAAGGTCTTAGGCTTAAAGCCGGGATTTTCGCTGTTTGATGATCAAGATACCTTGGCACTGCTCAAAGAGTTAACCCAAGACGAGTTAGACGAAGATAAAGATTTACTCAAAGCGCTCGCCAGTACGATTTCAAACTGGAAGGGCGGTTTAATTATTCCCGAGCATGCACGCAAGATCGCTAAAGATGAGCAGCAGCATTTATTTGCCATGTTGTATCAGCGTTATGCCCAGCACATGAAAGCCTATAACGCCTTAGATTTTGACGATTTAATCCTGATGCCAACCTTATTGTTGCGGCATCATGAAGAAGTGCGTACCCGCTGGCAAACCAAGATCCAATACTTGCTGGTGGATGAATATCAAGATACCAATACCAGCCAATATGAGATGGTAAAGCTGTTAGTGGGTGATCGGGCGCGCTTTACCGTAGTGGGTGACGACGATCAGTCCATCTATTCATGGCGCGGCGCTAAACCACAAAACTTAGTGTTATTGGGTACGGATTTTCCGCAGCTTAAGTTAATTAAGCTCGAGCAGAATTACCGTTCTAGTCAACGGATCCTGCGGGCTGCTAACATTCTTATCGCGAACAATCCCCATGTTTACGATAAAGCGCTCTTTAGTGAGCTTGCCTATGGGGAGCCGCTGCGGGTGCTATTTGCCGCCAACGAGGAGCAAGAGGCAGAACGTGTGGTCGCGGAAATTGTGCGACACAAGTTTGTTGGCCGTACTCAGTTTGGCGACTATGCGATTCTGTATCGCGGCAACCATCAATCGCGGTTACTCGAGCGCGCGCTGATGACGAACCGCATTCCTTACAAATTGAGTGGTGGCACGTCATTCTTCGCCCGTGCTGAAATCAAAGACATCATGGGCTATCTAAAGCTGGTGGTGAATCCCGATGATGATAATGCTTTTCTGCGCATCGTTAACTTGCCTAAACGTGGCATAGGCCCATCGACTTTAGAGCGCTTAGGTAATTTCGCTAATGAGAAGCATATTTCTATGTTTGCGGCGATTTTTGAGCCTGAACTCAATCATCATTTGCCGCCGGCGGCCATGTCATCCCTGTATCAATTTGGTCGTTTCATTGTCGAGACCGGGGATCATGCAGAGCGTGGTGAACCTGTCGAGGCTGTGAAGCATTTGATCCGTAAGATCAATTATGAAGATTATCTATACGAAACCAGCACGAGTGCCAAAGCCGCTGAAATGCGGATGAAGAATATCTCAGAGCTATACCGTTGGGTAACTGAGATGCTCGCGGGTGATGAATTAGATGAGCCAATGACCTTGCCTGAGGTTGTGACTCGACTGACGCTCAGAGACATGATGGAGCGCAATAGTGAGGACGAAGGCGGCGATCAAGTGCAGTTGATGACCTTGCATGCTTCTAAGGGCTTAGAGTTCCCGTTTGTGTTTATGGTGGGAGTGGAGGAGCGGATCTTGCCCCATCAGACCAGCATAGATGAAGACAATGTCGATGAAGAGCGCCGCTTAGCCTACGTGGGCATCACTCGGGCTCAACGTGAACTGTGGTTTACCCTCTGTCGTGAAAGACGTCAATTTGGTGAAACCATGCGTTGTGAGCCGAGCCGTTTCTTGCTTGAGTTACCTCAAGATGATGTGGTGTGGGAAAATCGTAAACCACAGCAGACAGAACAGGAGCGGATGCAGACTGGGCGAGCCAACATTTCTAGCTTAAGGGATATGTTTAAAAAATAACGAGCGTTTCGCTTACTGTTATTTAAAGTCAATCGCTCGGGTTTTATCTAGGCATATTCGAGCTGAGTACAGATCTGTGATTGGGTGTCACTTAAGGTAAAAGTGTCGGCTAAAGCAGCCCCCTGACCCAGCTGATAACCCAGTTCACTGAAGATACGTTTTTGTTCAGGGCTATCAATGCCATCAACAAAGGTTTGCAGTTCTAAGGTTGATGCCGTTTTTTGATAAGCGGACATTAATTTAAGCTGCTGTTCAGCGTGTATCTGTTTAGTGAGATTGGCGTCGAGCTTTAAGCCTTTAATCGGCAAAAACAATAAGCTATTTAATGCACTATAGCCGCTACCGTAATGACTGATACCGAGTTTTACCCCGAGTTTCTGCAACAATTCAAAGCCATTGATATGATTCTCAGTCTCCTGCACTAGCGCTTTTTCATTAAAGAATAACCACAAATGGCTCAGGTTTAACTGGGTCTGCTTGAGGGTGTTTTTCAAACTGCGCAGTACGTGCTTATGCTTGAGATGTTGGCTCGAAAGCATCACATGTAATTCAATAGATTCATCATGTTGCTTGAGCAGTTCAGCATAAGTGCGATCTATGATGCTGATCGTATATTTATCGAGTTCAACGGTAAGATGTGATTGTTCAGCAAGTGCACTGAGTTGTTCTTGTTGTAAAAGTCCACGCTGTGGATGTTGCCAGAACAGACGGCTTTCTAATGCATGCACTTGACCAGTGTTAAAATCGACGACAGGTAAATAACTTAGTTCGATTTCGGCATGGTGTAATGCCTGTCTAAATTCTGTTTCTAACTCGACATCCTGCATGACTTGATGTTGGGCGTTATCATCAAAAATAACATAGCAGCCCTTACCGTTGGCTTTCGCTTGATACATGGCTGTATCTGCATTACGCAACATAGATTCACTGGTATCGACTTTATGTTTACCACTGATGGTGATACCGATACTGGCGCCAGAGTTAAATTCCATCGTGCCGAGTCGATAGGGCTGGGATATTTTTTGGATCACTCTTTCTGATACGTCTCTTGCGTCGTTGATGTTGTTAATACTATCGAGCAGAATGACGAACTCATCGCCACCCAGACGCGCTAATGTATCGTTATCACGAATGCAGGACTTGAGGCGGCTTGCGGTCTCGATTAAGAATTTATCGCCTTCTAAGTGCCCCATAGTGTCGTTAATCTGTTTGAAGCGGTCGAGATCGATAAAGAGCAGGGCAAACTGTTCTAAGCTATGGCGACGGACGTGCTTAATGGCTTGAGATAAGCGTTCCATAAACATAGCGCGGTTAGGCAAGCCTGTGAGCGCATCATGTTTAGCGTCGTGGACTAACTTAGCTTCCATACTGCGGCGTTGTTGAATTTCTTTTTCAAGGTTTTGATTGAGTTCGGCTAACGCTTTAGTGCGGTCGATGACTTTTTCTTCTAGCTCTTCATAACTGCGTTGCAAGGACTCTGCGGACAGTTTCTTCTCAATAGCAGAACCAATGTGTTGCGAGACAAATGTCAGTAATTCTAAGTCTTTGACTTGGTAATTTTGCGTCATGCTAAAACTGTAAATCGTCAAGGCACCACGTACTTGATCATGGATAAAGAGGGGGATGCCAATCCATTGATGCATAGTTTGAGTGTGGTTTAACGCTGGCGCTTGGGAATACAATTCGCCAGAGGCAATTAACGCATTGATACTATTTTGATCTAACAGTAATGGGCGCTTATGTTTGAGTACATATTCGGTTAAGCCATCCTGTAGCGGCCGAGTTCCTGGATGCTTATTGGCTAATTGCGAGACATAAAAGGGGAACGTGAGATGAGTTTCTGTGTCATCCAAAAGCGCGATATAGCAATTGTTGGCGGGAATGAGGTGTCGAATGACATTATGCAATTGGGCATAAAAGTCTGGGTTGTCGGCACTGGAACTGGCTAGTTCGGCAATCTCAAACAGTGATTTTTGTAAGCGCTCAGCTCTGCGTCTTTCATAGACTTCTAGTTTTAATTTGTCGTAGGCTTGGCTGAGTTCTCTGGTTCTTTGCTGGATGGCTTGTTCTAATTGCTCCTGATGCTTGAGCCGTTCCATTACTCCTGAGATATGGTGACAAATGAAGGTCATTAACTCGAGTTCGATTTCACCATAACTGACATTCGTGTCGTAGGTTTGCACGACTAACACGCCAGTCACTATGTCATCGTGTTTGATGGGTACGCCAAGCCATAAATGGCAGGGAGAACCTAAGTTAACAATTTCCTCTGCGGCAATCAGTTCATTGACTTTGTCATCATCACATAACAAAGCCTTACCCGTTCTGAGAACGTAGCCCGTTAATCCCTGCTGTAGTAATGTTGATAAGGATTGTTCAGGATAAAGCTCAGCAGGATGTGCGTCTTTCTCATCGGCGAAAAAAGGGATAGCAAGCTCGCCCGTGCTGACATCGAGGGTTGAAATAAAAAAATTATCAGCGGGAATGAGTTGTTTTAGGTGGCTATGCACGCCGACATAGAATTCTTCGAGTGAAGAAGCATGGGTCGCAATATTGGATATTTCGAGTAATGCGTTTTGAATGATCTCAGCATGCTTATACTTATGCGCTAATTGTTTTAAGCGAATAATTTTTTTGCGTAAGCGTTCAGCTTCATTTATACGAGGCTGGCCAGTTTCATCTTCATCCTTAAACATGATACTCACTAGTTAAATATAGGGTTGTTTTTACCAATCTCTATAATTAGCATGAAATACTGTAACATCCAAGTCATATTTTGGCTGCATTTTGCTTTAAAAGTCAGCTAATGTGATAAAACTTGAGCAGTCAGTAAAAAAAGTGCAAAACAGCTATAGACTCAAAGGGGATTTGACCCTAGTATATGCGGCGCTAACCAAGGCGAGCGCCCATAGCTCAGCTGGATAGAGCGCACCCCTCCGGAGGGTGAGGCCGAAGGTTCGAATCCTTTTGGGCGCACCAATTCCGAACAGAGTTGTGAGCTTTTAGGTTAGCAAGATAAGTGAAAGTCAGTGGTGATTGTAGCTCAGTTGGTAGAGTCCCGGATTGTGATTCCGGTTGTCGTGGGTTCGAGCCCCATCAGTCACCCCATTTCGTTTACTTTGATATAAAGATTGATATTCTCGGTGATTAGCGCAGCCCGGTAGCGCATCTGGTTTGGGACCAGAGGGTCAGAGGTTCGAATCCTCTATCACCGACCAAATTTTTCGCATAGCTAGCGAGCTTAATGTAAGTTAAGTAAATAGTGAACAGTTTACGGTGATTAGCGCAGCCCGGTAGCGCATCTGGTTTGGGACCAGAGGGTCAGAGGTTCGAATCCTCTATCACCGACCAAATAAGTAAAAAAGCCTCAGTATTCTAATGAATACACTGGGGCTTTTTTGCATCTGCGGTTTGCTTGTCTTGATTGGCATTAGAAGCCTTATTGCCAGAAAGCAGAGGTCGAATCCTCACTCTTTCAGCGCATCGACCAAATAAGTAAAAAAAGCCTCAGCATTCTTAATGAATACACTGGGGCTTTTTTGCATCTACTGTTTGCTTGTCTTGATTGGCATTAGAAGCCTTATTGCCAGAAAGCAGAGATCGAATCCTCACTCTTTCAGCGCATCGACCAAATAAGTAAAAAAGCCTCAGCATTCTTAATTAATACACTGGGGCTTTTTTGCATCTGCGGTTTGCTTGTCTTTATTGGTATTAAGAGCCTTCTTCTTAGAAAGAAGAAGATGCCGAATCCTCGCGCTTTCAACGTATCGACCAAATTCAACGCATCGAACAGATAAGCAGAAACGTCTCAGCATTCTTAATCAATACACAGGGACTTTTTGCCACTTGTGCAATGTAGCTTCATATAGAAATTGTTTATGCGTTTGCTTAAACTCTATGTAGGCAATACAGATGTGCAACGGTATCGATATAGGCATTCTGTCGTTAGAAAAACAAAAAGCTCCTTACGGAGCTTTTTGTTTTTAATATCACTTCTTAATTCGGCTTAATCAAGACTCACCGGAGGGGCGATAAAGCCCTGATAGGCATCAGTTCTAAGCTCGTTAAAGCGCTCTAGCTGAGCTTTTTCTTGAATACCCGTCACTATGACTTGAATATCTAATCCTTTCGCTACGTTGATTAGCGCGCGGCAGAGCTCACTATTATGGTGTGTCTCATCATAGTAGGCGAAGGATTGATCGAGTTTCACATAACTCGGTCTTAATTCCTGTAGATAAGACATAGAGCCAAACTGACGGCCAAAGTGATCAATGCCGAACTTAGCGCCATTATCTCGAATAATGTTACATAAGTGCTGACACGACTTAAGATCGCTATAAACGCCTGCGTCAGGTATTTCGAAGCAGATCCGCTCAATAAATGCGGCATTACGTAAGAAGTGATTGAGCCACTCATGGAAGTGAGGATCGTTAATACTTTGGTGGGTTAAGTTAATCGCGAGCGGTTCATAGCTACGCTCTAGTAGTTTTTGCTCGTAGACGGTTTCAATCAAGCATTTATCGAGCAAGGCACCGAGAGATAAGAGCTCGATATAAGGCATAAATTGCCCTGCATGGGCGAGTTGATCACCTAGCTCTAATTGGCAATATAATTCCCGCTGCGCTATACCATCCCCATCGCAAAACTGGATAGGCTGCCATCTAAACTTAAACTTCTTATTACTGATGGCATGGCTAAGGTTATCCCGCCACTGTTCACGGGTGAATAGTTGCTGCTCTGTGGTTTCAAACCAATGGAATGTTTTATTCTCTTGTAACGCTTTTTGAAGGGCGTTGTCGGCTTGGGCCAAAATATCCGACACATTCATTTGCCCAATACGCTCCGCAATACCAATCGCAAAGTCTTCATTAGGCTTACAGCCTGCCTTCGACATTTCTTGGTTGATGGTGCGGATAAGCGTTTGTAAATATTTGCTGATTTGATCATGTTCAACATCAGTCACTAAAAATGCAAATTCATAGGCGGCAATGCGGCCTATAACAGAAGGTGTTATTTCGTTTAACTGCAGCTGAAACTTCTCTGCCAAGATCCGTATGGTTTCATCCCGAACTTGGTAGCCATATTTGCTGTGCACTTCTTCGAGCCAGTCGAGTTTAGCGAGAAATAACGCGCCGCTGCTAGGTTCACTCAACCAACCATTTAAACGGCTCACTACGTATTGGCGGTTAGGCAGGCCTGACGCCGGATCGACAAGATTCTTCTTACGTAATGCGCCGACTTCTTCGTCGAGGGAATGAAACACTTGCTTCAACTGCGCCGACATACTGTTAAATGCGGTCACTAAGTCTTTCAATTCAGTGGTCTTAGGTAATGCCATGTCTGGGCCAAATTGGCGTGCCGCAATACTTTTCGCGTGTTCCGACAAAGTGTGTAGAGGTTTCAATATCCACGTTAAACCAATTCTTGCGGTAAAAATGGCGACGAGGAAAAGTAGAGAGAAGGCAATGATCGTATTGGACATGATTCGCCACAGCTCATGGTAACCAAACCCAGGATGAGCGGTGATCTCAAGTTGCGCGAGTTGCAACCAGCCAGAAGTGATAGTGCTTTGTTTTTTGATGGTTTTAAATAGATTTAAATTGATAAACCATTGAGGTACATCTTCAATTCTTAAAGGGTTATTCCACTCTTGTTGCTTACCATCCACCATCCATGTCAGCTTTACATTTTGATAATAGCCACCTTCAAAGATGACATTCACTAAGGTTTCTGCCGCTGCGGTATCGCCAGCTTGAAGTGCTGGAGTAAGCATTAGACCAAGTGAAGTACTGGCATTGTTTAGATCTGACTCCATTTGCTTGGTTAAAAAGCTTTGAGTCTCAGTAAATTGCACATAGCCAAGGCTTGCAACTACGAGCAAAAATAGGCTAAAAAGCAGCGAATAAATCTGTCTAAACAGTGTCATTTTTGGTGCTACTCCAGTTTTAATTTTGGTTGTCTAAGGCGGTCAACACCTAATCTATGGTTAAGATCGTTCCATTTTTCTAGCCGTGTTGACGAACCCGCTAGTACACCTCGACCTTGCTCTTTATTGAGCCATAACTGTTTACCGTTAAAGCTATAAACAGGTAGTAGATCTTTTCTTTTGGTGGCGGGCTTTATTTCATGATCGAGATTATCGAGAACTAAGGGGATCGATGCTGGTGTCTCATAGTAAGCCAATACCATGTGGTATTGATTCACCGTAGTCGCTTTAACCATAGTGATCCGCATCTTGTCCTCTTGCACGCCAAGTTGGAGCAAGGTAAAGTATTTAGCGATCGAAAAATCTTCGCAGTCACCACCATTCACGCCAATAAACTCCATCGGCGTTGCCCAATAATTTGACTCACCCCATAATTTACTGTCATCAATAAAGCGGAATAAGTTAAAAAAGTTGTTTACTTTCAATAGCTTTTCTTTTTCATTTAGCGTACTTGCTTCCGATAAAACTTTGAACCAAGCCCTAGCTCGCATCCCTGCACGCTCACCATAATGTTTTTCAAGGGTTGAAGTGATCTTCCCTTCATCAAGGTTTTGTGTGGGGGCAGCATATAGGCAGCATATGCCTAAGGCTGACGCTATGAGGCTAAAGCGGCAGACTCGCAATAATGAATGTTTATAACCAAGTCTGCCGTTCATAACCTAATGTGTGAGTCCTTTATTGTGTGTTGTCATCGACCGAGTAAATCGTCCATTTCATGTCCGTGGCCGTATCATCACCGGTCACTTCAGCCACGACACGGCGGTTACGGATCTCAGCATCTGGTGTTTGCTCTAAAACAACAGGGCGACTAGAGCCATATCCAATTGCAGTTAATCGACTTCTATCAATACTAAAGCGTTCGGCTAACACAGCAGTCACCGCATTTGCACGATCTTGCGATAATACCGCATTACGCTCATCGGTGCCTGTGCGACTAGTATGGCCTTCAATCGTCACTTTGGTCGTTGGATACTGACGAAGAAAAATGGCAACTTCTTCTATCTGAGGATAATACTCAGGTGCGATATATGCAGAGTCATTAGGAAATAAAATATTTATTTCTTTTCGCTCGTTTATCGCTTTGATTTTGCCGCAGCCATAGTTGTCTGTGCCAGCCCCTTGCGCGGTATCATTGCAACGTTCACGGGCCTCTATCACGCCATCACCATCTTTATCAGATAGATCATAGGCTTGGGTTGTGGTCATTTCGTCAATATTAACTGTATCGCGCATTGAACAACCAGCTAAAAGAGTGACACTGAGAAAAAATGTGAGAGTTTTCATTAGTTAGCTCCTCCTTCATAGTTGCGCTCACCACGCCATGCTTCAGGTCTGGTGACTCTGAGTGAGTCTAATAAGCGTCCAGTAGAATTTAGCACGCGATACTTAGCGATGATCTCGTCATATTCGGCTTGTAAGTAGTCTTTACGTGCTTCGAAGAGCTCATTTTCGGTATCCAATAAGTCGAGTAGACTGCGTTGACCTAAGTTGAACTGTTGCGCATAGGCTGTTTGGGTATCCTTTGCGGCCACAACATGATCTCGAATGTATTGTTTTTGCGGCGCAAGCATTTCAAAAGCGTTCCAAGCCAGGTTGACGCCTTCAACGACTTCGCGCTGGGCACGTTGACGGATTTCTTTGGCTTCACCAAGTTTGTAGGCCGTTTCTTTCTCACGGGCAAGATCTTTACCGCCCGAGAATAAGTTATATTTTACTCGAACCATGGCCATTAAATCATTGCTATAGCCACCCACATCACTGCGGAAGGCTCCTGCGCCAGAGATACCATCTTCGCCGCCGACATCATTATTCCAATTACCATTCAGCTCTAAAGAAACCTGAGGATAGTAATTAGATTGTACTGAAGAGCGTTCATTCTCTGCTGCACGGATATCATTCGCTGCAGATTTGAGTATGGGGTGATTCTCCTGCGCTTCGATAATGCCTGAGCTTAGATCCTTTGGCAGCATATCTGCATCGGGCACTGGTAAGATTAAGTCTGCTGGTGCCGACTCTACAATTCTAATGTACTGCGCTTTTGCATCAAGTAAATTGTTACGAGCAGAAATCACGTTGGCATTGGCCCGCGCTAAGCGTCCCGTGATTTGGGAGAGATCTGCAATTGAGCCTAAACCTGAATCAGTACGTTGCTTGATTTGGTCATAAATTTCTTTATGGCTGTTAAGGTTTTTCTCCGCTAATTTTAGCACTTCATCAGTGCGTAAATAGTTGAGGTAGACCTTACTGACATCGAGTGCCATATCTTCAGCCGCTGCAAGTAGCGCCCATTGGTCTGCGCTGGCTTCAAAGCTATAACGATCAACTTCGCTGCTGGTATAGAAACCATCGAAAAGCATTTGTTTTAAGCTAACACCAAACTCTCCGCGGTTTAATTCTGCCACCCCTTTGCTATCAACTTCACCGACGTTAGGTCGTCTACGGGTCGACACACTGTCTGTCTGTTCGTAACCGTAGCCACCAGTGACATCAATCGTCGGCATATAGCCTGCGATTGCTTGATTAACTTGCTCTTCACGCGCTTTAAAGCGGTTAAAGGCAACCCGTAAATCAGGGTTCGTATCAAGCGTATGTGCAACGGCTTGTTCTAACGTCTGGCTTTGAGCCGATAAAGGTAACAGGATCAATGACAGCACTATGGCTATCTTTGAACATTGAAATTGTCGTCTTGCTGAAGTCTTCATGACCAACCTCCCGGTTTATAAAAAAAGGCTTAGTGCTCTCTTAGCGCTGTGTCCTTAGCCCTTAAAATTGGATTTAAAATGTACTCAAGTATGGATCTTTGCCCCGTGATAACGTCAACCGAAGTTAACATTCCCGGGATAATTGGCATCTGTGTGCCATCGTTTTTGGTTAAACTGGATTCTGCGGTTCTGACTCGAATGAGATAATAGCTATTGCCTTCTTCATCTTGGGATGTGTCGGCACTGATATGTTCAACTGTCCCTTTAAGGCCGCCATAGCGAGTAAAGTCATAGGCGGTAATCTTTACCACTGCGGGTAATCCTGGGTGTAAGAAGGCGATATCTTTAGGCAAGATTTTGGTTTCAATCAGTAACTGATCTTCCGATGGCACTATCTCGATAATATCGACTCCAGGTTGCACAACGCCGCCTAGTGTATTGATGTGAGTGGTTTTAATGGTGCCATTGACTGGTGAGGTGATAATGGCTTTGCTGACTTTATCCTGTGCGCCCACTTGTGCTTCATTCATGCGAGACAGGCGGGTTTGGGTTTCATTAAGCTGTGCGCGTAGATCGGCGGCATAAACGAATACGGCTTCACGGCGTTTTAAGATGGCTTCATCCATCGCCGCTTTGACTTTCGGGCGCAGTAGGCGCATTGAATTCAATTCGCCTTGCAAATCGTTCACCGTGCGTTCGAGCTTGAGCAGTTCAACTTCAGGCACGATACCTTTTTTAGCTAAAGGCCGAGTGAGTTCAAGCTCACGGGAGATCAGCTGCATACTGGTGGTTAATGTCGTTGTTTTAGACGCGAGATCATCAATTTCTTGTTGTCTTTGTTGAATTTGACGGACTAGGATTTCAAGCTGGTTACTTAAGTTATCTAAGCGTCCGTTGTATTCCTCTTGTTGTCTTTTAACTAAGGCCGGTTCCGCTGCAATAATATTCTCCGGGAATACCAATGCTTTTTTAGTAATGAGTACTTGCTCGCGCCAGTCGGAAGTCATGTCTGATATGAGGATACTGTCGAGTTCGGCGCGCATACGAATAGCATTGGTTTTTAAGCCAAAAACTTCTTGCTCTTGTTGAGCATAGTCGGAGCGGAAGCGAGTATCATCAATACGTACTAAAGGTTGCCCTTTAATCACCATTTCGCCTTCCTGAACGTAGAGTTCTTGCATTATGCCGCCATCTAAACTCTGGATGACTTGGACTTGTGATGAGGGGATGACTTTCCCCGTCCCAGTGGTGACCTTGTCTAATTTAGCAAAACCTGCCCACAGTAAAAAACACACAACCATAGCTGCAAGTGCCCATATGATTAACCTGTGTCCGCTGGGAGCGTCCGTCATCATGGCGCCGTAGACATCATCAACCATGTCTAAGTCATTTGCGGTTAAATTTTTACTCATCTTTTAGCTTCTCCATTCACGAGGCCAAAATTGAGTTTTTCTAACACTTCTGCCTTGGGACCATCGGCGACCACATGGCCGCGTTCGAGTACGATAATACGGTCAACAAGCTGCAGCAGATGCATCTTATGGGTAATAAGAATCAAGGTTCTGTCTTTGCTGACATTCTGCATTGAGCGAATAAATTGTTGTTCTGCGCGCGCATCCAAGCTGGCGGTGGGCTCATCCATCAATAGCACTGGAGGGTCATTGAGTGTGGCACGAGCAAGGGCAACGGTCTGTCTTTGTCCGCGACTGAGCGACATGCCGCCTTCGCCGACCTGTTGGTCTAACCCCTCTGCTTCTAGGTTGGTAAATTGACTCACTCCAGAAAGTTGTACGGCACGGATTAGCTGATGTTCAGTGACTTGGCGGGTACCAAATAAAATATTGTCGCGAATCGAACCGTGGAACAGGGTGACATCTTGGGGCAAGTAGCCAAAGTTACGGCGTAAATCACTCGGATGGATTTGTGCCGAGTCTAAACCGTCATAACGCAAGCTTCCTGCTGTCGGTTGAAATAGTCCAACCAATAGCTTAGCAAGGGTACTTTTACCTGAACCATTGCGGCCAATAATCGCAATACGCTCGCCGGGATTAATCGTCAATGACATAGGATGAAGTACAGGTTTTTCTGACCCAGGGTAACCAAAACCGACATGATCAGCATTGATTTTGCCTATTAGCCTTTGTTTGCTAACCAAATGTCCTTTATTTTCAAACTCATCTTCTTGAGTCATAATTTCATTAAGCTGACGCAGTGCGCTGGCAGTGTGATTTGCTCTGGTCATTAGGCCTGCAAGCTGCGCCATAGGTGAAATAGCACGGCTCGATAACATAACGGCTGCAATAATTCCGCCCATCGATATCGCATTATCGGCCACGCGATAAACGCCCAAAATCACCACACAAACAACGGTAAATTGCACTGTGAAGTTAGCCACGTTCGATACTGAGTTAGATAGCTTTTTTGACCTTAATTGCCAGTTGGCACTGTGGCCTATCATTTGTTGCCAGCTTTTTTGTACTATCCCTTCGGCACCATTGGCTTTGATTGACTCTAGTGCCGATAAACTCTCGATTAAATGCCCATGTTTCAGGCTTGAAAATTTATTGCCTTCTTCGATAGCGGCTTTGAGTTTAGGTTGAATATAAAGCGTAAAGCCAATAATGATGGCGCCACCGATCACTGGAACAATGGCGAGATCGCCAGCAACGATGTAGATAATAATTAAGAAAAATACCGCAAAGGGCAGATCGACTAAAGTTGTGATCGTCGCCGAGGTTAAAATCTCACGGATGTTATCGAATTCGCCTAATTGTTTTGCCATACCGCCAATACTGGGGGAGCGTTTTTCTAAGGGGATACCAATCGCTTTTGCAAAGAGGCGAGAAGAGACGATGATGTCTACTTTTTTACCTGCTACATCAATCAGGTAGCTTCTGAGTTGACGCATGACAAGATCAAATAAATAAGCAATAGAAGCGCCAATCGCTAACACCCACAGGGATTCAAAGGCAAGATTGGGCACGACTTTGTCATACACGTTCATAATAAATAAAGGTGAAACTAAGGCGAACAAATTCACTAATACAGAAGCGATTAATGCATCGCGATAAATGGGGGCAGAATCTTTTAAGGTTTGGACTAGCCAGTGGGTTTTATTATCGTGTAGATAAACATCAAAGCCCATGTCACCACGGTATTCTTGTTTAACTAAGAATAAATATCCCACATATAAGGCTTCAAGCGACTCAATTGTCAGCGTCTCTTCACCACCTGTCTCGGGTAATTGAATAATCGCTTTATCGGACTCAACATCAAGTTCACGCAATATGCAGGCTTTCTTGTCTTTTAATAACAAAATGCAAGGAAGCAATATGGGTGATACTTCGTTTAAGCCTTTTCGAGATAACTTCGCCGCTAGGCCAGCTCTCGATGCGGCCTGAGGTAATAAATCGGGTGTTAATACCGCACCTGACAAAGGTAAACCTGCCGCAAGCGAGTCGCTTGAGCACGGGTTGCCAAAATGCTCAGTGAGTAACACTAAACAATCCAGCAGCGGATCCACTAAGACTCTTTGCGAGGCTGAAATGGTCCATTGGTCAATTTTTTCAGAAGCTGCAGCTGACACCTAATTACTTATCCTTTGGATTTTTATATGGTTATGGCAAGTATCGGTCATGATGGCCTATATTTCTATAGGCCATCTGAACTGATTTTATTAAGGAATCATAGTGCCGTTAGTATTATTATAAGGGTCTATCAGTGACGTCACTCCTTGTGGTGCATCTAGTGTCACTGGCGCGGCATCAATAATGAGTGGGCCATTACCATTGGTACCAAGTAACCCATTAATAATTCCAGCATTATCAGTCGTTCCATATTGGCTATAGAGGTCAACCCCATCAAGCACGATATGTTGATCAGCTATGCCATCCTTATTTGCATCTATATCGATAACGGTAGAGCCACTGCTATCTAGGCTAAAGTTCAGATAGCTTTCTAACGTATTAGCCGTTTCTCCTTGGAGCAAATCACTCAGATCTAGCTTATCTTCATTTGTATTGAAGTCCACAATGTGGTCAGTGCCTTTGTCAGCATCGGCATAGCGCCACACGAAGGTATCGGCACCGCTATCACCACGCAGAACGTCATTACCAAGGCCGCCAATCAGAATGTCGTTGCCAGCACCACCAATCAAGGTATCGTTGCCAGTGCCTCCATAGAGGGTATCGTTGCCTGCTCCTCCATCTAAATAATCATTACCACCTTGACCAAAGAGAATGTCGTTACCGGCACCACCAAATAGGATGTCTGCTTTATCGTTTGCACCAGATTGGTCAAACTCGTCAGTATGTTCACTGATGTATCTGTGAACTTGGGCATCACTAGCATCAGCTAGACCGAGCTTATCGGCAACGTAAGCTTTAATAGCGGCGAAGCCTTGACCACTGATACCGGTAAAGTGTATCGCATCACCAAAGATGATATCGTCGCCAGCACCACCATCAAAACGATCTGAGCCTGGAATGGCGTTCACTTGGTCTCCAAGGATGGCCTCGGCTAGATCATCAGCATCAATATTCGTTTGAACATTACCGTCAGTGTCATAAGGAAGTAAGTCAGCCTCATCGATGTTTGCGCCCATGCCGATAGCTTGAACCGTGACGCCAAGGCCCGAGAGCAATGCAAAGCCAGCTTGGGAATTTGTAACTGTATCAGTGCTGGTGTCACTACCGTTACCAGACAAAGCATAGTACTGATAGTTACCTTGGGGATCGGGTCGCATTGCTCCAACAGGGCTCCGGCTCACGCTGTAGAAGTCGTCTACGCGGAACACATTACCATTTTCATCAATCACCACACGTCCGTTAACTGTATAGACTTGGCCGAATACGTAGCCAGTGCCGATGACTTGTGACAAGCTACGATCATTATTGTCCCACCATGTGTCGTAGACATTTGGGTTACCACCCGCATTAGCATTATAGTAGGTCGGTTTGCCGTCAGTGATAAAGAAGGCAAGATTAGTAGCCCCACTATTATTTTGGGCATCACCATTGGCGAACCAGTTGGCCGTGGTAGTGAATACATCCTCATAGTTGGTGCCGCCGCCGCGGCTCATATCATCTAATGCTTCTTGAAGAATATTCAATGCATTGGGGTCACTAAGATCTACACTGATGCTGCCCTTAGCATGAGTATCAAAATCAACCAAGAAGATGTTCACTGTGCCGCTTTGTGGGCCACCGGCACTGTCTATGAGGTTTTCCAATACCTGGGCCAACTGCAACTTCATCGTCTCTAGCGTATCAGCGTTAATACTACCGGAACTATCGACCATAAAGGCGATATTGTAGTTTTGGCCTGGCAGAATAATGCTGCCATCCAAGTCGCCAACCACAATATTGTGCTCGCTACCAAAATTGACATCTTGGTTTCCAGGTTCACCTTCAGTGCCCTTGAAGTAATCAAGGCGGATGGTATCTTCACCCGTTGCTGAATTAGTGAGATCGGTCCCTTTTTCTCTGGCAACCGCTTCTACCACCAAGTCCACCTGACCTGCATTTGCTCCGGGAACGCGAATTGTGACTCCAGTCAGCGAAGCGTCTAGTGCATTTTCAGCCCAGAGATTGCCACCAGTCCAGCCATTAGGGCCGTTGTAATCCAGCAGTAGCTTGCCATCATTGTCAGCTACACCGAGTAGCACTCCCTGGTAGAACACTTGCGTGCCAGCGGGCAAACCACTCAATTCAATGGAGTCGAGCAATTCGCTGCCGTCACGATCAGTTAGAGATGCATTGATTTCAACTGGGTAGTCAACATAGGTTGGCTGAACCATGACGAGCTGACCAGTGTTCTTGTCAAGTGTATAAATGCCGTCATCAAATTGAATGTACTCGATATCATGAAGCGCCTTAACGACGGCTGCGCCATTTTCTTTAGTTGTAAAATCAAACCAGATATCGTTTTGAGGATGATATCCACTGCCTTTGGTGATGATGTAATCGGCACGATTGCCCATCAGCACGGCAATATCAGTTCCTGTGTCACCATACAAGCCATCATGGCCTAAACCTGCAACCAGAATGTCATTACCAGTTCCGCCATAGAGTGAATCACCTTGAATATGATCGCCACCAACCAGAACGTCATTGCCGCCGTACCCGTAGAGCATATCACCGCCACCTTGTTGGCTGACAAGGTGATCATTCTTGGAGTCTGAACCCAACACTTGGTCTTGGCCGCTAGTGGTATCGGTCTTCTTAGCTTCGGTACTAAATGGCTGTTTAGTGAAATCACCACTGCGGAACTGTTCAGTTGTAATCCCTGAGCTGATAAATCCGCTGTAAAGAGGTGTGCCATTAGCGGTCAGTATCACGTCAACCAATGGTTTGTCTGCAACTGGTTGAACAGTAATATTGAGTGTTGCCGTATCTCCCGTATTAGTCGTGTATGTCACAGTTGATACATCTGATACATCGCCTGACCAATGTTGATTAGGTATAAACGTGAACTCTCCATTGGCTTGTATTAGCAAGCTACCTATGGAAAGGGCCACTGTTTGACCAGCATTGTAGCTTGTTAGTACACCGTTATGCATAACGGTAAAGCTGACGACGCTGGTATTGCTTGGATGGTCGTTGGTCAGAAGTTGGCCAGTTACTAACTGATCTTCTGGCTTGGTAAAGCTATCGTCATTCGCATAAATGACGGTAGCGGTGTCAGAGCCAGGGCCTGAGGTGTTGTTTGCTGCATCGGTCTGGGTCGCGGTGACCGTAATGCTCTGACCTTCACCTGGGGCGGTTTCAGTCCAGCTGATAACGCCCGTGGTGGCGTTGTAGCTGTAGCCTGTAGCAGGATTACCATTGGCAAACTGCAGTACTCCATCCACCAGCTTCAGTTCCACATTGGTGGCCTCGGTGCCATTGACGATAGTCAGGTTAATAGTGCCGCCTTGGGTAAGCTCAGCGTGGTTAATGTTGACCTGCAGTTGCACTCCAGCACCATTGCTGTTGATTTCAGCTTGGGTGAGCAGGCCATCACCAGGATTGCCGTCATCGACGATTAACACGGTTGGTGCATTCGGGGCCGCGGTGTCGACCCCGGCGGTATCGACGCCGGCGGTGCCGAGGTTGCCGTTTAGATCCGTATAGCTGCCGCCGGTGACAGTAACACTGGCGGTGCCAGTGAAGCCTGGGGTCGGCGTAAAGGTCGCAGTCCAATTGATGCCATCTGTGCTGCTAAGGTTGCTGAGCGTGCCGCCCACAACCACTAAGTCAGAGGCGTCAAAACCGGTGACTTTCTCACTGAAGGTGAAGGTCACTTCACTGGTTTCGCCAACCGTTAGCACGTCATCGACAATGTTAACCACGACGCTTGGGCCTTGGGTATCCACGCCTGCAGTATCACTGCCGGCGGTGCCGAGGTTGCCGTTTAGATCCGTATAGCTGCCGCCGGTGACAGTAACACTGGCGGTGCCAGTGAAGCCTGGGGTCGGCGTGAAGGTCGCAGTCCAATTGATGCCATCTGTGCTGCTAAGGTTGCTGAGCGTGCCGCCCACAACCACTAAGTCAGAGGCGTCAAAACCGGTGACTTTCTCACTGAAGGTGAAGGTCACTTCACTGGTTTCGCCAACCGTTAGCACGTCATCGACAATGTTAACCACGACGCTTGGGCCTTGGGTATCCACGCCTGCAGTATCACTGCCGGCGGTGCCGAGGTTGCCGTTTAGATCCGTATAGCTGCCGCCGGTGACAGTAACACTGGCGGTGCCAGTGAAGCCTGGGGTCGGCGTAAAGGTCGCAGTCCAATTGATGCCATCTGTGCTGCTAAGGTTGCTGAGCGTGCCGCCCACAACCACTAAGTCAGAGGCGTCAAAACCGGTGACTTTCTCACTGAAGGTGAAGGTCACTTCACTGGTTTCGCCAACCGTTAGCACGTCATCGACAATGTTAACCACGACGCTTGGGCCTTGGGTATCCACGCCTGCAGTATCACTGCCGGCGGTGCCGAGGTTGCCGTTTAGATCCGTATAGCTGCCGCCGGTGACAGTAACACTGGCGGTGCCAGTGAAGCCTGGGGTCGGCGTAAAGGTCGCAGTCCAATTGATGCCATCTGTGCTGCTAAGGTTGCTGAGCGTGCCGCCCACAACCACTAAGTCAGAGGCGTCAAAACCGGTGACTTTCTCACTGAAGGTGAAGGTCACTTCACTGGTTTCGCCAACCGTTAGCACGTCATCGACAATGTTAACCACGACGCTTGGGCCTTGGGTATCCACGCCTGCAGTATCACTGCCGGCGGTGCCGAGGTTGCCGTTTAGATCCGTATAGCTGCCGCCGGTGACAGTAACACTGGCGGTGCCAGTGAAGCCTGGGGTCGGCGTGAAGGTCGCAGTCCAATTGATGCCATCTGTGCTGCTAAGGTTACTGAGCGTGCCGCCCACAACCACTAAGTCAGAGGCGTCAAAACCGGTGACTTTCTCACTGAAGGTGAAGGTCACTTCACTGGTTTCGCCAACCGTTAGCACGTCATCGACAATGTTAACCACGACGCTTGGGCCTTGGGTATCCACGCCTGCAGTATCACTGCCGGCGGTGCCGAGGTTGCCGTTTAGATCCGTATAGCTGCCGCCGGTGACAGTAACACTGGCGGTGCCAGTGAAGGCTGGGGTCGGCGTAAAGGTCGCAGTCCAATTGATGCCATCTGTGCTGCTAAGGTTACTGAGCGTGCCGCCCACAACCACTAAGTCAGAGGCGTCAAAACCGGTGACTTTCTCACTGAAGGTGAAGGTCACTTCACTGGTTTCGCCAACCGTTAGCACGTCATCGACAATGTTAACCACGACGCTTGGGCCTTGGGTATCCACGCCTGCAGTATCACTGCCGGCGGTGCCGAGGTTGCCGTTTAGATCCGTATAGCTGCCGCCGGTGACAGTAACACTGGCGGTGCCAGTGAAGCCTGGGGTCGGCGTAAAGGTCGCAGTCCAATTGATGCCATCTGTGCTGCTAAGGTTGCTGAGCGTGCCGCCCACAACCACTAAGTCAGAGGCGTCAAAACCGGTGACTTTCTCACTGAAGGTGAAGGTCACTTCACTGGTTTCGCCAACCGTTAGCACGTCATCGACAATGTTAACCACGACGCTTGGGCCTTGGGTATCCACGCCTGCAGTATCACTGCCGGCGGTGCCGAGGTTGCCGTTTAGATCCGTATAGCTGCCGCCGGTGACAGTAACACTGGCGGTGCCAGTGAAGCCTGGGGTCGGCGTAAAGGTCGCAGTCCAATTGATGCCATCTGTGCTGCTAAGGTTACTGAGCGTGCCGCCCACAACCACTAAGTCAGAGGCGTCAAAACCGGTGACTTTCTCACTGAAGGTGAAGGTCACTTCACTGGTTTCGCCAACCGTTAGCACGTCATCGACAATGTTAACCACGACGCTTGGGCCTTGGGTATCCACGCCTGCAGTATCACTGCCGGCGGTGCCGAGGTTGCCGTTTAGATCCGTATAGCTGCCGCCGGTGACAGTAACACTGGCGGTGCCAGTGAAGCCTGGGGTCGGCGTGAAGGTCGCAGTCCAATTGATGCCATCTGTGCTGCTAAGGTTGCTGAGCGTGCCGCCCACAACCACTAAGTCAGAGGCGTCAAAACCGGTGACTTTCTCACTGAAGGTGAAGGTCACTTCACTGGTTTCGCCAACCGTTAGCACGTCATCGACAATGTTAACCACGACGCTTGGGCCTTGGGTATCCACGCCTGCAGTATCACTGCCGGCGGTGCCGAGGTTGCCGTTTAGATCCGTATAGCTGCCGCCGGTGACAGTAACACTGGCGGTGCCAGTGAAGCCTGGGGTCGGCGTAAAGGTCGCAGTCCAATTGATGCCATCTGTGCTGCTAAGGTTACTGAGCGTGCCGCCCACAACCACTAAGTCAGAGGCGTCAAAACCGGTGACTTTCTCACTGAAGGTGAAGGTCACTTCACTGGTTTCGCCAACCGTTAGCACGTCATCGACAATGTTAACCACGACGCTTGGGCCTTGGGTATCCACGCCTGCAGTATCACTGCCGGCGGTGCCGAGGTTGCCGTTTAGATCCGTATAGCTGCCGCCGGTGACAGTAACACTGGCGGTGCCAGTGAAGCCTGGGGTCGGCGTGAAGGTCGCAGTCCAATTGATGCCATCTGTGCTGCTAAGGTTGCTGAGCGTGCCGCCCACAACCACTAAGTCAGAGGCGTCAAAACCGGTGACTTTCTCACTGAAGGTGAAGGTCACTTCACTGGTTTCGCCAACCGTTAGCACGTCATCGACAATGTTAACCACGACGCTTGGGCCTTGGGTATCCACGCCTGCAGTATCACTGCCGGCGGTGCCGAGGTTGCCGTTTAGATCCGTATAGCTGCCGCCGGTGACAGTAACACTGGCGGTGCCAGTGAAGCCTGGGGTCGGCGTAAAGGTCGCAGTCCAATTGATGCCATCTGTGCTGCTAAGGTTACTGAGCGTGCCGCCCACAACCACTAAGTCAGAGGCGTCAAAACCGGTGACTTTCTCACTGAAGGTGAAGGTCACTTCACTGGTTTCGCCAACCGTTAGCACGTCATCGACAATGTTAACCACGACGCTTGGGCCTTGGGTATCCACGCCTGCAGTATCACTGCCGGCGGTGCCGAGGTTGCCGTTTAGATCCGTATAGCTGCCGCCGGTGACAGTAACACTGGCGGTGCCAGTGAAGCCTGGGGTCGGCGTGAAGGTCGCAGTCCAATTGATGCCATCTGTGCTGCTAAGGTTGCTGAGCGTGCCGCCCACAACCACTAAGTCAGAGGCGTCAAAACCGGTGACTTTCTCACTGAAGGTGAAGGTCACTTCACTGGTTTCGCCAACCGTTAGCACGTCATCGACAATGTTAACCACGACGCTTGGGCCTTGGGTATCCACGCCTGCAGTATCACTGCCGGCGGTGCCGAGGTTGCCGTTTAGATCCGTATAGCTGCCGCCGGTGACAGTAACACTGGCGGTGCCAGTGAAGCCTGGGGTCGGCGTGAAGGTCGCAGTCCAATTGATGCCATCTGTGCTGCTAAGGTTGCTGAGCGTGCCGCCCACAACCACTAAGTCAGAGGCGTCAAAACCGGTGACTTTCTCACTGAAGGTGAAGGTCACTTCACTGGTTTCGCCAACCGTTAGCACGTCATCGACAATGTTAACCACAACGCTTGGGCCTTGGGTATCCACGCCTGCAGTATCACTGCCGGCGGTGCCGAGGTTGCCGTTTAGATCCGTATAGCTGCCGCCGGTGACAGTAACACTGGCGGTGTCAGTGAAGCCTGGGGTCGGCGTAAAGGTCGCAGTCCAATTGATGCCATCTGTGCTGCTAAGGTTGCTGAGCGTGCCGCCCACAACCACTAAGTCAGAGGCGTCAAAACCGGTGACTTTCTCACTGAAGGTGAAGGTCACTTCACTGGTTTCGCCAACCGTTAGCACGTCATCGACAATGTTAACCACGACGCTTGGGCCTTGGGTATCCACGCCTGCAGTATCACTGCCGGCGGTGCCGAGGTTGCCGTTTAGATCCGTATAGCTGCCGCCGGTGACAGTAACACTGGCGGTGCCAGTGAAGCCTGGGGTCGGCGTAAAGGTCGCAGTCCAATTGATGCCATCTGTGCTGCTAAGGTTACTGAGCGTGCCGCCCACAACCACTAAGTCAGAGGCGTCAAAACCGGTGACTTTCTCACTGAAGGTGAAGGTCACTTCACTGGTTTCGCCAACCGTTAGCACGTCATCGACAATGTTAACCACGACGCTTGGGCCTTGGGTATCCACGCCTGCAGTATCACTGCCGGCGGTGCCGAGGTTGCCGTTTAGATCCGTATAGCTGCCGCCGGTGACAGTAACACTGGCGGTGCCAGTGAAGGCTGGGGTCGGCGTGAAGGTCGCAGTCCAATTGATGCCATCTGTGCTGCTAAGGTTGCTGAGCGTGCCGCCCACAACCACTAAGTCAGAGGCGTCAAAACCGGTGACTTTCTCACTGAAGGTGAAGGTCACTTCACTGGTTTCGCCAACCGTTAGCACGTCATCGACAATGTTAACCACGACGCTTGGGCCTTGGGTATCCACGCCTGCAGTATCACTGCCGGCGGTGCCGAGGTTGCCGTTTAGATCCGTATAGCTGCCGCCGGTGACAGTAACACTGGCGGTGCCAGTGAAGCCTGGGGTCGGCGTAAAGGTCGCAGTCCAATTGATGCCATCTGTGCTGCTAAGGTTGCTGAGCGTGCCGCCCACAACCAC
The DNA here is from genome assembly GCF_026802235.1 of Shewanella sp. DAU305. Classification (NCBI taxonomy): domain Bacteria; kingdom Pseudomonadati; phylum Pseudomonadota; class Gammaproteobacteria; order Alteromonadales; family Shewanellaceae; genus Shewanella; species Shewanella sp. DAU305. The sequence goes on along the minus strand of NZ_CP113808.1, from coordinate 9,018 downwards.
TAAGTCAGAGGCGTCAAAACCGGTGACTTTCTCACTGAAGGTGAAGGTCACTTCACTGGTTTCGCCAACCGTTAGCACGTCATCGACAATGTTAACCACGACGCTTGGGCCTTGGGTATCCACGCCTGCAGTATCACTGCCGGCGGTGCCGAGGTTGCCGTTTAGATCCGTATAGCTGCCGCCGGTGACAGTAACACTGGCGGTGCCAGTGAAGCCTGGGGTCGGCGTAAAGGTCGCAGTCCAATTGATGCCATCTGTGCTGCTAAGGTTACTGAGCGTGCCGCCCACAACCACTAAGTCAGAGGCGTCAAAACCGGTGACTTTCTCACTGAAGGTGAAGGTCACTTCACTGGTTTCGCCAACCGTTAGCACGTCATCGACAATGTTAACCACGACGCTTGGGCCTTGGGTATCCACGCCTGCAGTATCACTGCCGGCGGTGCCGAGGTTGCCGTTTAGATCCGTATAGCTGCCGCCGGTGACAGTAACACTGGCGGTGCCAGTGAAGCCTGGGGTCGGCGTAAAGGTCGCAGTCCAATTGATGCCATCTGTGCTGCTAAGGTTGCTGAGCGTGCCGCCCACAACCACTAAGTCAGAGGCGTCAAAACCGGTGACTTTCTCACTGAAGGTGAAGGTCACTTCACTGGTTTCGCCAACCGTTAGCACGTCATCGACAATGTTAACCACGACGCTTGGGCCTTGGGTATCCACGCCTGCAGTATCACTGCCGGCGGTGCCGAGGTTGCCGTTTAGATCCGTATAGCTGCCGCCGGTGACAGTAACACTGGCGGTGCCAGTGAAGCCTGGGGTCGGCGTAAAGGTCGCAGTCCAATTGATGCCATCTGTGCTGCTAAGGTTACTGAGCGTGCCGCCCACAACCACTAAGTCAGAGGCGTCAAAACCGGTGACTTTCTCACTGAAGGTGAAGGTCACTTCACTGGTTTCGCCAACCGTTAGCACGTCATCGACAATGTTAACCACGACGCTTGGGCCTTGGGTATCCACGCCTGCAGTATCACTGCCGGCGGTGCCGAGGTTGCCGTTTAGATCCGTATAGCTGCCGCCGGTGACAGTAACACTGGCGGTGCCAGTGAAGCCTGGGGTCGGCGTGAAGGTCGCAGTCCAATTGATGCCATCTGTGCTGCTAAGGTTGCTGAGCGTGCCGCCCACAACCACTAAGTCAGAGGCGTCAAAACCGGTGACTTTCTCACTGAAGGTGAAGGTCACTTCACTGGTTTCGCCAACCGTTAGCACGTCATCGACAATGTTAACCACGACGCTTGGGCCTTGGGTATCCACGCCTGCAGTATCACTGCCGGCGGTGCCGAGGTTGCCGTTTAGATCCGTATAGCTGCCGCCGGTGACAGTAACACTGGCGGTGCCAGTGAAGCCTGGGGTCGGCGTGAAGGTCGCAGTCCAATTGATGCCATCTGTGCTGCTAAGGTTGCTGAGCGTGCCGCCCACAACCACTAAGTCAGAGGCGTCAAAACCGGTGACTTTCTCACTGAAGGTGAAGGTCACTTCACTGGTTTCGCCAACCGTTAGCACGTCATCGACAATGTTAACCACGACGCTTGGGCCTTGGGTATCCACGCCTGCAGTATCACTGCCGGCGGTGCCGAGGTTGCCGTTTAGATCCGTATAGCTGCCGCCGGTGACAGTAACACTGGCGGTGCCAGTGAAGCCTGGGGTCGGCGTAAAGGTCGCAGTCCAATTGATGCCATCTGTGCTGCTAAGGTTGCTGAGCGTGCCGCCCACAACCACTAAGTCAGAGGCGTCAAAACCGGTGACTTTCTCACTGAAGGTGAAGGTCACTTCACTGGTTTCGCCAACCGTTAGCACGTCATCGACAATGTTAACCACGACGCTTGGGCCTTGGGTATCCACGCCTGCAGTATCACTGCCGGCGGTGCCGAGGTTGCCGTTTAGATCCGTATAGCTGCCGCCGGTGACAGTAACACTGGCGGTGCCAGTGAAGCCTGGGGGCGGCGTGAAGGTCGCAGTCCAATTGATGCCATCTGTGCTGCTAAGGTTGCTGAGCGTGCCGCCCACAACCACTAAGTCAGAGGCGTCAAAACCGGTGACTTTCTCACTGAAGGTGAAGGTCACTTCACTGGTTTCGCCAACCGTTAGCACGTCATCGACAATGTTAACCACGACGCTTGGGCCTTGGGTATCCACGCCTGCAGTATCACTGCCGGCGGTGCCGAGGTTGCCGTTTAGATCCGTATAGCTGCCGCCGGTGACAGTAACACTGGCGGTGCCAGTGAAGCCTGGGGTCGGCGTGAAGGTCGCAGTCCAATTGATGCCATCTGTGCTGCTAAGGTTGCTGAGCGTGCCGCCCACAACCACTAAGTCAGAGGCGTCAAAACCGGTGACTTTCTCACTGAAGGTGAAGGTCACTTCACTGGTTTCGCCAACCGTTAGCACGTCATCGACAATGTTAACCACGACGCTTGGGCCTTGGGTATCCACGCCTGCAGTATCACTGCCGGCGGTGCCGAGGTTGCCGTTTAGATCCGTATAGCTGCCGCCGGTGACAGTAACACTGGCGGTGCCAGTGAAGCCTGGGGTCGGCGTAAAGGTCGCAGTCCAATTGATGCCATCTGTGCTGCTAAGGTTGCTGAGCGTGCCGCCCACAACCACTAAGTCAGAGGCGTCAAAACCGGTGACTTTCTCACTGAAGGTGAAGGTCACTTCACTGGTTTCGCCAACCGTTAGCACGTCATCGACAATGTTAACCACGACGCTTGGGCCTTGGGTATCCACGCCTGCAGTATCACTGCCGGCGGTGCCGAGGTTGCCGTTTAGATCCGTATAGCTGCCGCCGGTGACAGTAACACTGGCGGTGCCAGTGAAGCCTGGGGTCGGCGTAAAGGTCGCAGTCCAATTGATGCCATCTGTGCTGCTAAGGTTGCTGAGCGTGCCGCCCACAACCACTAAGTCAGAGGCGTCAAAACCGGTGACTTTCTCACTGAAGGTGAAGGTCACTTCACTGGTTTCGCCAACCGTTAGCACGTCATCGACAATGTTAACCACGACGCTTGGGCCTTGGGTATCCACGCCTGCAGTATCACTGCCGGCGGTGCCGAGGTTGCCGTTTAGATCCGTATAGCTGCCGCCGGTGACAGTAACACTGGCGGTGCCAGTGAAGCCTGGGGTCGGCGTAAAGGTCGCAGTCCAATTGATGCCATCTGTGCTGCTAAGGTTACTGAGCGTGCCGCCCACAACCACTAAGTCAGAGGCGTCAAAACCGGTGACTTTCTCACTGAAGGTGAAGGTCACTTCACTGGTTTCGCCAACCGTTAGCACGTCATCGACAATGTTAACCACGACGCTTGGGCCTTGGGTATCCACGCCTGCAGTATCACTGCCGGCGGTGCCGAGGTTGCCGTTTAGATCCGTATAGCTGCCGCCGGTGACAGTAACACTGGCGGTGCCAGTGAAGCCTGGGGTCGGCGTGAAGGTCGCAGTCCAATTGATGCCATCTGTGCTGCTAAGGTTGCTGAGCGTGCCGCCCACAACCACTAAGTCAGAGGCGTCAAAACCGGTGACTTTCTCACTGAAGGTGAAGGTCACTTCACTGGTTTCGCCAACCGTTAGCACGTCATCGACAATGTTAACCACGACGCTTGGGCCTTGGGTATCCACGCCTGCAGTATCACTGCCGGCGGTGCCGAGGTTGCCGTTTAGATCCGTATAGCTGCCGCCGGTGACAGTAACACTGGCGGTGCCAGTGAAGCCTGGGGGCGGCGTGAAGGTCGCAGTCCAATTGATGCCATCTGTGCTGCTAAGGTTGCTGAGCGTGCCGCCCACAACCACTAAGTCAGAGGCGTCAAAACCGGTGACTTTCTCACTGAAGGTGAAGGTCACTTCACTGGTTTCGCCAACCGTTAGCACGTCATCGACAATGTTAACCACGACGCTTGGGCCTTGGGTATCCACGCCTGCAGTATCACTGCCGGCGGTGCCGAGGTTGCCGTTTAGATCCGTATAGCTGCCGCCGGTGACAGTAACACTGGCGGTGCCAGTGAAGCCTGGGGTCGGCGTGAAGGTCGCAGTCCAATTGATGCCATCTGTGCTGCTAAGGTTGCTGAGCGTGCCGCCCACAACCACTAAGTCAGAGGCGTCAAAACCGGTGACTTTCTCACTGAAGGTGAAGGTCACTTCACTGGTTTCGCCAACCGTTAGCACGTCATCGACAATGTTAACCACGACGCTTGGGCCTTGGGTATCCACGCCTGCAGTATCACTGCCGGCGGTGCCGAGGTTGCCGTTTAGATCCGTATAGCTGCCGCCGGTGACAGTAACACTGGCGGTGCCAGTGAAGCCTGGGGTCGGCGTAAAGGTCGCAGTCCAATTGATGCCATCTGTGCTGCTAAGGTTACTGAGCGTGCCGCCCACAACCACTAAGTCAGAGGCGTCAAAACCGGTGACTTTCTCACTGAAGGTGAAGGTCACTTCACTGGTTTCGCCAACCGTTAGCACGTCATCGACAATGTTAACCACGACGCTTGGGCCTTGGGTATCCACGCCTGCAGTATCACTGCCGGCGGTGCCGAGGTTGCCGTTTAGATCCGTATAGCTGCCGCCGGTGACAGTAACACTGGCGGTGCCAGTGAAGCCTGGGGTCGGCGTGAAGGTCGCAGTCCAATTGATGCCATCTGTGCTGCTAAGGTTGCTGAGCGTGCCGCCCACAACCACTAAGTCAGAGGCGTCAAAACCGGTGACTTTCTCACTGAAGGTGAAGGTCACTTCACTGGTTTCGCCAACCGTTAGCACGTCATCGACAATGTTAACCACGACGCTTGGGCCTTGGGTATCCACGCCTGCAGTATCACTGCCGGCGGTGCCGAGGTTGCCGTTTAGATCCGTATAGCTGCCGCCGGTGACAGTAACACTGGCGGTGCCAGTGAAGCCTGGGGTCGGCGTAAAGGTCGCAGTCCAATTGATGCCATCTGTGCTGCTAAGGTTACTGAGCGTGCCGCCCACAACCACTAAGTCAGAGGCGTCAAAACCGGTGACTTTCTCACTGAAGGTGAAGGTCACTTCACTGGTTTCGCCAACCGTTAGCACGTCATCGACAATGTTAACCACGACGCTTGGGCCTTGGGTATCCACGCCTGCAGTATCACTGCCGGCGGTGCCGAGGTTGCCGTTTAGATCCGTATAGCTGCCGCCGGTGACAGTAACACTGGCGGTGCCAGTGAAGCCTGGGGTCGGCGTAAAGGTCGCAGTCCAATTGATGCCATCTGTGCTGCTAAGGTTACTGAGCGTGCCGCCCACAACCACTAAGTCAGAGGCGTCAAAACCGGTGACTTTCTCACTGAAGGTGAAGGTCACTTCACTGGTTTCGCCAACCGTTAGCACGTCATCGACAATGTTAACCACGACGCTTGGGCCTTGGGTATCCACGCCTGCAGTATCACTGCCGGCGGTGCCGAGGTTGCCGTTTAGATCCGTATAGCTGCCGCCGGTGACAGTAACACTGGCGGTGCCAGTGAAGCCTGGGGTCGGCGTGAAGGTCGCAGTCCAATTGATGCCATCTGTGCTGCTAAGGTTGCTGAGCGTGCCGCCCACAACCACTAAGTCAGAGGCGTCAAAACCGGTGACTTTCTCACTGAAGGTGAAGGTCACTTCACTGGTTTCGCCAACCGTTAGCACGTCATCGACAATGTTAACCACGACGCTTGGGCCTTGGGTATCCACGCCTGCAGTATCACTGCCGGCGGTGCCGAGGTTGCCGTTTAGATCCGTATAGCTGCCGCCGGTGACAGTAACACTGGCGGTGCCAGTGAAGCCTGGGGTCGGCGTGAAGGTCGCAGTCCAATTGATGCCATCTGTGCTGCTAAGGTTGCTGAGCGTGCCGCCCACAACCACTAAGTCAGAGGCGTCAAAACCGGTGACTTTCTCACTGAAGGTGAAGGTCACTTCACTGGTTTCGCCAACCGTTAGCACGTCATCGACAATGTTAACCACGACGCTTGGGCCTTGGGTATCCACGCCTGCAGTATCACTGCCGGCGGTGCCGAGGTTGCCGTTTAGATCCGTATAGCTGCCGCCGGTGACAGTAACACTGGCGGTGCCAGTGAAGCCTGGGGTCGGCGTGAAGGTCGCAGTCCAATTGATGCCATCTGTGCTGCTAAGGTTGCTGAGCGTGCCGCCCACAACCACTAAGTCAGAGGCGTCAAAACCGGTGACTTTCTCACTGAAGGTGAAGGTCACTTCACTGGTTTCGCCAACCGTTAGCACGTCATCGACAATGTTAACCACGACGCTTGGGCCTTGGGTATCCACGCCTGCAGTATCACTGCCGGCGGTGCCGAGGTTGCCGTTTAGATCCGTATAGCTGCCGCCGGTGACAGTAACACTGGCGGTGCCAGTGAAGCCTGGGGTCGGCGTGAAGGTCGCAGTCCAATTGATGCCATCTGTGCTGCTAAGGTTGCTGAGCGTGCCGCCCACAACCACTAAGTCAGAGGCGTCAAAACCGGTGACTTTCTCACTGAAGGTGAAGGTCACTTCACTGGTTTCGCCAACCGTTAGCACGTCATCGACAATGTTAACCACACGCTTGGGCCTTGGGTATCCACGCCTGCAGTATCACTGCCGGCGGTGCCGAGGTTGCCGTTTAGATCCGTATAGCTGCCGCCGGTGACAGTAACACTGGCGGTGTCAGTGAAGCCTGGGGTCGGCGTAAAGGTCGCAGTCCAATTGATGCCATCTGTGCTGCTAAGGTTGCTGAGCGTGCCGCCCACAACCACTAAGTCAGAGGCGTCAAAACCGGTGACTTTCTCACTGAAGGTGAAGGTCACTTCACTGGTTTCGCCAACCGTTAGCACGTCATCGACAATGTTAACCACGACGCTTGGGCCTTGGGTATCCACGCCTGCAGTATCACTGCCGGCGGTGCCGAGGTTGCCGTTTAGATCCGTATAGCTGCCGCCGGTGACAGTAACACTGGCGGTGCCAGTGAAGCCTGGGGTCGGCGTAAAGGTCGCAGTCCAATTGATGCCATCTGTGCTGCTAAGGTTGCTGAGCGTGCCGCCCACAACCACTAAGTCAGAGGCGTCAAAACCGGTGACTTTCTCACTGAAGGTGAAGGTCACTTCACTGGTTTCGCCAACCGTTAGCACGTCATCGACAATGTTAACCACGACGCTTGGGCCTTGGGTATCCACGCCTGCAGTATCACTGCCGGCGGTGCCGAGGTTGCCGTTTAGATCCGTATAGCTGCCGCCGGTGACAGTAACACTGGCGGTGCCAGTGAAGCCTGGGGTCGGCGTAAAGGTCGCAGTCCAATTGATGCCATCTGTGCTGCTAAGGTTGCTGAGCGTGCCGCCCACAACCACTAAGTCAGAGGCGTCAAAACCGGTGACTTTCTCACTGAAGGTGAAGGTCACTTCACTGGTTTCGCCAACCGTTAGCACGTCATCGACAATGTTAACCACGACGCTTGGGCCTTGGGTATCCACGCCTGCAGTATCACTGCCGGCGGTGCCGAGGTTGCCGTTTAGATCCGTATAGCTGCCGCCGGTGACAGTAACACTGGCGGTGCCAGTGAAGCCTGGGGTCGGCGTGAAGGTCGCAGTCCAATTGATGCCATCTGTGCTGCTAAGGTTGCTGAGCGTGCCGCCCACAACCACTAAGTCAGAGGCGTCAAAACCGGTGACTTTCTCACTGAAGGTGAAGGTCACTTCACTGGTTTCGCCAACCGTTAGCACGTCATCGACAATGTTAACCACGACGCTTGGGCCTTGGGTATCCACGCCTGCAGTATCACTGCCGGCGGTGCCGAGGTTGCCGTTTAGATCCGTATAGCTGCCGCCGGTGACAGTAACACTGGCGGTGCCAGTGAAGCCTGGGGTCGGCGTAAAGGTCGCAGTCCAATTGATGCCATCTGTGCTGCTAAGGTTGCTGAGCGTGCCGCCCACAACCACTAAGTCAGAGGCGTCAAAACCGGTGACTTTCTCACTGAAGGTGAAGGTCACTTCACTGGTTTCGCCAACCGTTAGCACGTCATCGACAATGTTAACCACGACGCTTGGGCCTTGGGTATCCACGCCTGCAGTATCACTGCCGGCGGTGCCGAGGTTGCCGTTTAGATCCGTATAGCTGCCGCCGGTGACAGTAACACTGGCGGTGCCAGTGAAGCCTGGGGTCGGCGTGAAGGTCGCAGTCCAATTGATGCCATCTGTGCTGCTAAGGTTGCTGAGCGTGCCGCCCACAACCACTAAGTCAGAGGCGTCAAAACCGGTGACTTTCTCACTGAAGGTGAAGGTCACTTCACTGGTTTCGCCAACCGTTAGCACGTCATCGACAATGTTAACCACGACGCTTGGGCCTTGGGTATCCACGCCTGCAGTATCACTGCCGGCGGTGCCGAGGTTGCCGTTTAGATCCGTATAGCTGCCGCCGGTGACAGTAACACTGGCGGTGCCAGTGAAGCCTGGGGTCGGCGTAAGGTCGCAGTCCAATTGATGCCATCTGTGCTGCTAAGGTTGCTGAGCGTGCCGCCCACAACCACTAAGTCAGAGGCGTCAAAACCGGTGACTTTCTCACTGAAGGTGAAGGTCACTTCACTGGTTTCGCCAACCGTTAGCACGTCATCGACAATGTTAACCACGACGCTTGGGCCTTGGGTATCCACGCCTGCAGTATCACTGCCGGCGGTGCCGAGGTTGCCGTTTAGATCCGTATAGCTGCCGCCGGTGACAGTAACACTGGCGGTGCCAGTGAAGCCTGGGTCGGCGTGAAGGTCGCAGTCCAATTGATGCCATCTGTGCTGCTAAGGTTGCTGAGCGTGCCGCCCACAACCACTAAGTCAGAGGCGTCAAAACCGGTGACTTTCTCATTGAAGGTGAAGGTCACTTCACTGGTTTCGCCAACCGTTAGCACGTCATCGACAATGTTAACCACGACGCTTGGGCCTTGGGTATCCACGCTGCAGTATCACTGCCGGCGGTGCCGAGGTTGCCGTTTAGATCCGTATAGCTGCCGCCGGTGACAGTAACACTGGCG